>NZ_JAHRCY010000009.1 GCF_019083965.1 Catellatospora tritici | reverse complement strand
GATCACCGCTCGTCACAGCGGGAAGGTGATGGACGTGGTCGGGGGGTCGACGGCCAACAGTGCCGAGGTCAAGCAGTACGCCTGGAACGGGGGAGCGAACCAGAAGTGGCAGTTCCAGGACGCGGGGGGCGGCTATTACCGGTTGGTGAGCCTGGTCAGCGGCAAGTGTCTGGACGTGGCTGGGGCGTCGACGGCGGACGGGGGCAACGTCATTCAGTACACCTGTGGCGGTGGGACCAACCAGCAGTGGCAGTGGGTGGCCACGGGCGGTTATTTCCAGCTGCGGGCTCGGCACAGCGGCAAGTGCCTGGACGTGGTGAGCGCGTCCACGGCCGACGGTGCCGACATCCAGCAGTACGCCTGCGGCAGTGGCACCAACCAGCAGTGGTCCCGCACCGCTGCGTAGCACATCACCCGCCGTCCTGCGGTGATCACCCGCATGCAGGGTGATCACCGCCCCCTGAAAACCTTTGGAGGCAAGCGTGAACTCACGCATGACAAGACCCGGAACACCACTCGCACGGTGGACAGCCCGGCTGGCAGGCATGCTGCTCCTCGTCGGCGGCGGCCTCGTCGCGGTCGCCTCGCCCGCGGCCGCCGCCAGCGGTTACCTCTACGCCACGTTCAGGGGCGACGGTGCGGCCGACCAGGAGCTGTGGGTCTACCAGTCGACCGACGGGACCAACTTCACCACCTTCGCCGACACGAACTACCAGGGGCCGTCCGGCGTCCTGCGCGACCCGAGCATCATCAACCACAACGGCACCTACTTCATCGCCTACACCGTCCAGTCCTGGACCACGAACTCCACCTACTTCAACATCGCCTCCAGCACGAACCTGACCACCTGGCAGCACGTGGCGAGCGTCAACTCGGGCATCGCGGACACCAAGTTCACCTGGGCGCCCGAGTTCTACGTCGAGGGCAGCACGGTACGGGTCATCGCGAGCGTCGCGCAGACCACCTGCTCGAACTGCTTCCGGCCATACGTCTACACCGCCCAGAACAGCGCGCTGACCTCATGGAGCGGGCCGGCGGCGATGGGCGGGCTGGACGCCAACCACATCGACACGTTCGTGGTGCGCTCCGGTAGCACCTACCACGCCTTCGTCAAGAACGAGACCTCGAAGTACATCGAGCACTGGACCAGCACGACGAGCCTGACCAGCGGATGGACTTCGGCGGGCAGCCTGTGGACCTCCGGGTACGAGGGGCCGGCGGTGACCCAGCTGGCGAACGGCACCTGGCGCATCTACGTGGACAAGTACACCAACGGTGGGATCTGGTCTGCCACCAGCTCCGATCTCAACAGCTGGTCCGGCCTGAGCAGTGTGGCCTGCGCGGGCTGCCGGCACGGCACCGTCCTGCCGGTGGCGGCACTGCCGGCCGCCGCCCCCTATTACCAGATCACCGCTCGTCACAGCGGGAAGGTGATGGACGTGGTCGGGGGGTCGACGGCCAACAGTGCCGAGGTCAAGCAGTACGCCTGGAACGGGGGAGCGAACCAGAAGTGGCAGTTCCAGGACGCGGGGGGCGGCTATTACCGGTTGGTGAGCCTGGTCAGCGGCAAGTGTCTGGACGTGGCTGGGGCGTCGACGGCGGACGGGGGCAACGTCATTCAGTACACCTGTGGCGGTGGGACCAACCAGCAGTGGCAGTGGGTGGCCACGGGCGGTTATTTCCAGCTGCGGGCTCGGCACAGCGGCAAGTGCCTGGACGTGGTGAGCGCGTCCACGGCCGATGGTGCCGACATCCAGCAGTACACCTGCGGCGGCGGCACCAACCAGCAGTGGTCCCGCACCCAGGTCTAGGTCACCGACCCGCGTAGCGGTGGGGTGCCCGTCGACCGACGGGCACCCCACCGCATCCGGCTCGACGCCGGGTCGCGATCAGGAGACCCGGCCGTGGTGGCGCAGGTAACCGAGCCACGAGGTCAGGACCAGGGCCGCGGCCAGAACCTGTAGATGAACGGTGTAGCGCTCGGGATACACCACGCCGCTCAGGTAGGTGTCGATGAAGCCCCGGCTCAGACCCTGCCCGCCGGCGCGGCGGCGGGCCCAGTCCTCGACGTACGTCAGCGGGCACTTGAGACGCAACACCACGGTGGCGAAGCCCCAGGCTGCGGCGGCCAGGTGGGGCCAGATCAGCCACGACCGCCACCAGGCCAGGAAACCGCCGGTGACGACATACGCGAGGAAGGCTAAGTGCACCGCCACGGTGGCGTCGGCGAGCGTCCGATAGGCCATGCTCCATTGTCCGCCCGCACCACCGCGGCGGCCCCGCCGCCCGCCCCCCACCCTGGTCGGCGATGTCGCCTGACCACACGGGCGGGAGCGAGTTCGCGGTCAGTGTGCGGAGCCGAAGGACGGTCCAGAACGCCACGATGCCGAGCACGCTGCTGGCGAACAGCAGTACCGGCCGTGTTCCCAGCGAAGTCCCGAGAGGCAACGAACATCACACGTGAGCTGTCCCGCCGGGTACGTCCAGGTCTGGTGGCCACCACCGTTGCAGGCCCACAGCTGGGCCTGGGTGCCGTCGGCGGACGCGGAGTTGTCGATGTCCGCGCTGCCGATGAATTCGCGCGCCGAACCGGCCGCTCACGATGCGGTCCCGGCGCGGCGCTTGGCGAAGACGTCGAACGCGACCGCGGCCAGCAGCACCAACCCCTTGAACAGCATCACCTGCTCGCTCGGCGCGCCGATGAGGGACATGCCGTTGTTGATGACGCCCATCATGAGCCCGCCGGTGATCGCACCAGTGACCCGGCCGACGCCACCCTGCACGGCCGCCCCGCCGATGAACGCCGCGGCGATGGCGTCCAGCTCGAACCCGGTGCCGGCGGTCGGTCCGGCCTGGTTGAGCCGACCGGCGAACACCATGCCCGCGATCGCCGCGAGCACACCCATGTTGACGAACAGCCAGAACGTGACCGACTTGACCTTGATGCCGGACAGTGTCGCCGCGTTGAGGTTCCCGCCGATCGCATAGATGTGGCGGCCGAACACGACCCGGTCGGTCAGCAGCGAGTACGCCAGCACGAGCACCGCGAGCAGCACCAGGACCCAGGGCAGGTTCTTGAAGCGGGCCAGCTGCACGATGACGGTCATCACGACGACCGCGGCGATCACGAGCTTGACGACGAACAGGACCGTCGGCTCGACGCTCTGGCCATGACGCGCCCGGCCGGCGCGGCCGCGCCACTGCGTGACGATGATCCCGGCGACGAAGGCCAGCCCGATCAGGAGGGTGAACAGGTCGGCGCCGTCGAGCGGGCCGAGGCCGATGTTGCCCAGGTAGGTCGGCATGAAGCCGTTGGCGATCGTGCTCACCGCGTCCGGGAACGGCCCGATGCCCTGGTTGCTCAGCACGGCGAGGGTCAGCGCCCGGAACACCAGCATGCCCGCCAGGGTGACGATGAACGCGGGTATGCCGAAGTACGCCACCCAGTATCCCTGCCAGGCGCCGATCAGGCCGCCGCAGATCAGCGTGATCAGGATGGCCAGCGGCCAGGGCACATCGTTGTTGACCATGAGGACAGCGGAGACCGCGCCGGTGACGGCGACGACCGAGCCCGCCGACAGGTCGATGTGCCCGGCGATGATGATCAGGATCATGCCGATGGCGAGGATCAGGATGTAGGAGTTCTGGACCACCAGGTTCGAGATGTTCTGCGGCGCGAGCAGGTCGCCGCCGGTGAGGACGGAGAACAGCAGGATGATCAGCGCGAACGCGATGTAGATGCCGTTCTGGCGCAGGTTGGCCGAGAACAGGCGCCCGCCGAGCCGGACGGGCGCCGCGGGGTTCGCCGTCTGGTCCGCGGTCGCCGTCGGTACGGCGGCGTAGGGTCCGACACCGGTCATCGCTGCTACTGCTCCTTCACCTTGGTCATGTACTGCATGAGGCGCTCGGGTGATGCCTGCGCGCGGTCGAGCTGGCCGGTGATGCGGCCGGCGGACATCGCGTACACGCGGTCGCAGATCCCCAACAGCTCGGGCAGTTCGGAGGAGATGACCAGCACCGCTTTGCCCTGGTCGGCCATCTGGTTGATGATCGAATAGATCTCGTACTTGGCGCCCACGTCGATGCCGCGCGTGGGCTCGTCGAGGATGAGCACGTCGGCGTCGGTGAACAGCCACTTCGACAGCACGACCTTCTGCTGGTTGCCGCCGCTGAGCTTGCCCGTGATCGCCGAGACGTTGGGGGCCTTGATGTTCATGCTCGCGCGGAACCCGTCCGCGACCCGGTACTCCGCGTTCTCGTCGATCCAGCCTCGGCTGGCCAGCTTGCCCAGCGCGGCCGCCGACACGTTGCGCTTGACGTCTTCGATCAGGTTCAGGCCGTAGCGCTTGCGGTCCTCGGTGGCGTACGCGATGCCGTGGCGGATCGCGTCGCCCACCGTCTTCAGTTGGACCTCGCGCCCGTTCTTGAAGATCCGGCCGGAGATGCCGATGCCGTAGCTGCGGCCGAAGACACTCATCGCGAGCTCGGTGCGACCGGCGCCCATCAGCCCGGCCAGCCCCACGATCTCGCCCCGGCGCAGACTGAGGTTGGCCCCGGAGACCACGACCCGGCCGTGCTGGGTGGGGCTGTGCACGGTCCAGTCCTCGATGCGCAGCACCTCGTCGCCGATGTTCGGCACGTGCTCGGGGAACCGGTGCTCCAGGTCCCGGCCGACCATGCCCGAGATGATGCGGTCCTCGGTGACCACGTCGTGCTTCATGTCGAGGGTCTCGATGGTGCGTCCGTCGCGCAGGATCGTGGTGGCGTCGGCGATCGCCTCGATCTCGTTCAGCTTGTGCGAGATGATGACGCAGGTGATGCCCTGCTCGCGCAGCCCGCGCAGCAGGTCGAGCAGGTGCGCGGAGTCCTCGTCGTTGAGCGCGGCGGTCGGCTCGTCGAGAATGAGCAGCCGTACGCGCTTGGACAGCGCCTTGGCGATCTCGACCAGTTGCTGCTTGCCGACGCCGAGGTCCATCGCGAGCGTGGCCGGGTTCTCCCGCAGCCCCACGCGCTCCAGCAGCCGCGCGGCTTGGGCGTGGGTGCGGTTCCAGTCGATGACGCCCCTGGAGGCGCGTTCGTTGCCCAGAAACAGGTTCTCCGCGATCGACAGGTTCGGGCACAGCGCCAGCTCCTGATGGATGATCACGATGCCGACGTGCTCGCTGTCGCGGATGCCGGAGAACCGGCACGGCTGCCCGTCGAAAGTGATCTCACCGGTGTATGAGCCGTGCGGGTAGACGCCCGACAGCACCTTCATCAGGGTCGACTTGCCGGCGCCGTTCTCGCCGCAGATCGCGTGGATCTCGCCGCGGCCGACCGTGAGGTTGACATCCTTGAGCGCGGTCACCCCCGGGAACGTCTTGGTGATGTCGCGCATCTGCAGGATCACGTCGGTCAAGGCCATCCTCCTGGCGGGGGTGGGGCGCCCGGCCGGGCGGACCGGCCGGGCGAGTGCGGTTACTTGAGCTGGTCCTCGGTGTAGTAACCCGTGTCGATCAGAGTCGCCTTGTAGTTGTCCTTGTAGACCACCACCGGCTCGAGCAGGTACGACGGAACGACCTTGACGCCGTTGTCGTAGTCCTTGGTGTTGTTGACCTCCGGCGTGCCGCCCTTGAGCACCGCGTCGGCCATTTTCACGGTGACCTTCGCCAGCTCGCGGGTGTCCTTGTAGATCGTGGCGTACTGCTCACCCGCGATGATCGACTTGACCGAGGCGACCTCGGCGTCCTGCCCGGTCACGATCGGGTACGGCTGGCCCGCGGTGCCGTAGCCGCTGCTCTTCAGCGCGGACAGGATGCCGATGGACAGGCCGTCGTAGGGCGACAGCACACCCTGGACCTTGGCGCCCTTGGCGTAGGTCTTGGTGAGCAGGTCCTCCATCCGCCGCTGGGCGGTCGCCGGGTCCCAGCGCAGGATCGCGACGGTCTTGAAATCCGTCTCGCCGCTCTTGACGACCAGCGTGCCCTTGTCGATGAAGGGCTTCAGGGTGTCCATGGCGCCGTTGAAGAAGAACGTCGCGTTGTTGTCGTCCGGCGAGCCCGCGAACAGCTCGATGTTGAACGGCCCCTTGGCGGTCCCGTCCGAGCCGTCCGCCTTCTTCAGCCCCAGACCGACCAGCAGCGACGTCGCCTGCTGCACGCCCACCTTGTAGTTGTCGAAGGTGGCGTAGTAGTCGACGTTCGGCGACTTGCGGATCAGACGGTCGTAGGCGATGACCGGGATGTGCTTGTCCGCCGCCTCCTGCAGCTGCGTGGTGATGGCCGTGCCGTCGATCGAGGCGATGACCAGCAGCTTCGCGCCCTTGGTGATCTGGTTCTCGATCTGGTTCACCTGGGTGGGGATGTCGTTCTCGGCGTACTGCAGGTCGACCTTGTAGCCGAGGGCCTCGAGCTGGCTCTTGAGGTTCTCTCCATCGTGGATCCATCGCTCCGACGATCTCGTCGGCATGGTCACGCCCACCAGCGCGCCGGCCGTGCCGCCCGCCTGCTCCTGGTCAACGGTCTTGGTGCTGGAGCCACAGGCGGCCAGGCCCGTGACGACGATCAGGCCTACCGCGGCTGCGGCCAGCTTCGCGATCTTCATCTCACTCCTTCACGACAGGAACGACCCGCGGCGCCCGGAAGCGGCGAGTGTTAGCGCTCACATACACAACCGAGTGGGGGTGTATATAAGAAGTAGGGGGAATTGTTAACGCTCACATGTTTTGCTGCGAAAGTGGTCCGGGTCAATGGCCACCGGGTAACGGTTGGGTTACAGCGCGAGTCCTCGAAGGCGTCGTGCGGCGCCACGCGCGCCGAACGCCTGGGCGGGCGGGGACTGCTCAGGTCAGGTCGAACACGAACCGAAGGGTCGACCGTCCGGTCGCGGCGGTCATGGCGCAGCGCAGCCGGTACACCGGGTCCGGCAGGGCCTGGTGGTTCGTGGGGACCACCTCTTCCAGCGTCGTCTCCGGGCAGTCGTGGGAGAGGGTGACGAGGCCGCCCCAGTCCGCGGTGCCAGGCGTGAACGACGGCCGGCGACGGCTGATGAACATCTCCTCGACTCGCAGCGGCCGCTCCACCACGATCTCGTCGACGAGCTCCAGCCGCCCGACGGGCGACCAGCGGAAGCGGCGGATCAGCGACCGCAGCCCGGCCACCTCGTACGCCGTGGTCAGATCGAGGTCGAAGCAGGTCGTGTCGCCGTCGGTAGCGTAGCGCAGGATCCTCGCCGCCCGGTGCGGCCCAGGCAGCTGTGCCTGGCCGTCGATGACCGGGACGGAGTGTCCGCGCGCCGACGGCTGGAGCGAGTCGTAGCGGCGTGGGCCGAAGTAGTCGGCGGTGTACTCGCCCGCGCCGAGGTCGTCCAGCACGCTCTCGCCGTGCGTGTGCAGGATGAAGTGGCCCAGGTCGTTGTGGTTGTGCGGCTCGTCGTTGTGGCCGCCCTTGGCCGCGAACGCGAACCGGCCGCGCTGGATCACCCAGCCGAGGTCGGGCAGGAAGCTCACCGGCTCGGTGGCCGCGGGCGCTTCGATTGGCCGGAACCAGGCGAGGGTACGCGACAGGTGGCCCCACCGGTAGCAATGATCGTCGTGTAACGACGGTATGACCCGCGCCGGTGGCGTGCCGAACCGTTCGGCGAGCCGGGTGAGCAGCCCGGCCGGCAGCCACGGTCGCTCGGAGGCGTCGGAGAACGGGACGTGGGCGCCCGCCCCCAGTGCCGCCCGGTGCGGGAAGGCCGCGATCTGGCGCACCTTCGGTGCCGCCATCAGGTCTTCGCCGGTATGGGCCCGTAGCGCCTCGGCGAAGTAGGTGAAGTAGCCGAATCCGTAGACCCAGTAGTCCACGCCCTCGGCGCAGCCGCCGTCGTCGCCGAACCCGGCCAGGTAGCGGTCCATCGCCCGGCGGCTGCGGTCGAGCATCGCCGCCAGCCGTGAGCTCTGCGCCGGGGCGTCGCCCAGCAGGGCCAGCGCGGCCATGCCGACCGCGCCCGCGCATACCGCCTCCCAGTTGTTGCCGGACCCCTCCCAGCTCAGCGGCAGCGCCTCGGTGAACGGCGCGAACACGCGGCGGTCCACTTCGGCCCGTACCCGGTCGGCGACCCGGGGGTCGAGGCGGTCGCGCAGCGCGGCGACGGTCTCGGCCAGGGTGTGCGCGGTCTCGGCGGCGAACAGGTCCAGACACCGGGTCGGGTCGCCGTCGGGGCGCACGTGCGCGGGCAGCGCCCAGGTGTACTCGTCGCACACCGACCACAGCGTGTCGGCCAGCGGGCCGAGATCGGTGGCCGGGTCGAGCAGTGCCTGGGCGGCGCGGGCGGCCAGGCGGGCGCGGCGGCGGAAGTACCGGCGTTCGTACCGGATGCGGTTGCCGGTGTCGAAGAAGTCGCGGTACGCCGAGTAGCTGAGCTCGGGCATGGGGTCGCCGTCGGCGGCGCTGCGGAGGTCCCGCAGCAGCGAGGCGAGCGCGCCGACCGGGCGAGGGAAACCGCTTTCCGGCATGCGGGGACCATACTCCGCGCCCGCCCCGGGCGCACCCCCGGCGGTCACGGGCGCGCGTGGACCCGGCTGGAGTCGCGCACGATCAGCTGCGGGCTGATCCGCACCCGGTGCACGGGTCGGCCCGGACCGTCCTGCATGCGTTTGGACAGCAGCTGCATCGCGGTCTCGCCGATGGTGTACTTCGCCGGGCGGATCGCGCTCAGGGCGGGGTTGGTCAGGCCCGCGATCTCGTCGTCGTAGGCGACCACGGCCAGGTCGCGGGGGACCTGGATGCCGCGATCCTCGCACCGGGCGACCAGCGAGATCGCCTCCCGGTCGGAGTGCACCAGCAGTGCGGTGGTGCCGGTGGCGGTGCACGCCTCGATGGCGCGACCGACGTCGTCGCTCCAGCTCGGCACGCGGTGGTCGGCGCAGATCACCTCCGGGGTGCCGTCCAGTTCGAGGCCCAGTTCGGCGGCGGTCCGCTTCCAGCCACGTTGCACCGCGGGCGTGGTGGGGCTGCTGCCCGAGGCGAGGAAGCCGACCCGCCGGTGCCCCTCGGCCGCCAGATGCCGCACGGCCAGGCTCGCGCCGAACGCGTGGTCGGTGGAGACGGACTCGACGTACTCGTGGTAGGGCCCGACGGTGGCGGTGCGCTCGACGAACACCACCGGGACGGCCAACCCGGCCAGCCACGTGATCAGGGTGGCGGCCTCCTCGCCGAGGGTGGGCGGCGCGATCAGCAGGCCCTGCACGCCGACGGTGTCCACCAGCCAGGACGTCTGGCGGCGCACGTCGGCGACGTCGTCATAGGAGGAGCCGCGCAGCACGAGGCGTACGCCCGCGTCGGGCGCCGCGTCGCTGGCTCCTCGGATGATCTCGGGCCAGTAGTAGTCCAGGGACGGCACGACCATGCCGACAGCGGGCAGGGTCGCCTCGTCGGTGCCCGCGAGCCTGGCCGGATCCTCCACCGCGGCGGTGACGTGCGGTTGGGTCTCGGTGCCGCGGGGCAGCCGGACGCCGCCGTGCACCCGTTCGATGGCGCCCTCGTCGACGAGCT
This sequence comes from Catellatospora tritici, assembly GCF_019083965.1. Lineage (GTDB taxonomy): Bacteria > Actinomycetota > Actinomycetes > Mycobacteriales > Micromonosporaceae > Catellatospora > Catellatospora tritici. The sequence goes on along the minus strand of NZ_JAHRCY010000009.1, from coordinate 359,726 downwards.
GGGCGATGTCGCGGCGCACGGTGACGGTGGTGACGCCCAGGGCGCGGGCGATCTCGCTGACCCGCAGCGAGCCGTGGGCGTGCAGGTCGGCCAGGAGCCGCTCGCGGCGCTGGGCCGCCAGCAGCGGGGGCTCGGGCAGGGTCACTTATGGACCTCCATGGTGTGCGCGCGTCGGGCTCGATTGTGCACGGACTGCTGAGCTTCACCGGCCCTGACCCGGTGTGGCTCCGCCAACCCTCCCGCAAGGTCAAACGAACAAATTCGAACAGAAGAGAAGACCAGGCACAATGCCTTTTCGTATTACAGCTCGGTAACGAGTACTTGTCGTGCAGTTCTTCGCGCTGTTCTACTCACTGCACTTGTTCGAACGAACATAAACGAACATAGCAGTACGACAAAGAAACTCGGAGGGTCGCCCCGCATGCATCGTCCGCAGGCACTGCTCGTGATGCAGCCTGAGACGTTCCGGATCCAGTTCGGACCGCAGGAACTGCGGCGGCTGCGGTCGCTGGCCGACCTCGGCGATCCGATCTGGTCCGACGACCTCGACGCGCCGCACACCCGGGCCCGCCTGGCCGAGACAGAGGTGCTGCTCACCTCCTGGGGCTGCCCGCGGCTGACCCCGCCCCGGCTGGACGCCGCACCCCGGCTGCGGGCCGTGCTGCACTGCGCCGGCAGCGTACGCGGCCTGGTCTCCGACGAGGTCTGGCGGCGCGGCATCCTGGTCACCAGCGCGGCGGCGGCCAACGCCACCCCGGTGGCCGAGTTCACCTTCGCGGCGATCGTCTTCGCGGGCAAGAAGGCGCACGTGCTGGCCGCCGAGTCGCGGCTGCGCCCGGCCGACTGGGAGGCGGTGCACCACCGGGAGGACCTCTCCAACCACGGCCGCGTCATCGGCATCGTCGGCTTCTCCCGGATCGGCCGCCGCGTGGTCGAACGCCTGCGCACCCTCGACACCGCCGAAGTCCTCGTCACCGACCCGTACGCCGATCCGGCCGCCGTCGCCGCCGTCGGCGGCCGTCTGGTCGACCTGGACACGCTGCTGGCCGCCTCGGAGATCGTCTCGCTGCACCTGCCCGAACTGCCGCAGACCCGGCACGCCATCGGCGCTCGCGAGCTGGCCCTGCTGCCCGACGGCGCGACCCTGGTCAACACCGCGCGCGGCGCGGTGCTCGACACCGCAGCGCTGGAGCGCGAGTGCGCCACCGGTCGGCTCAACGCCATCCTGGACGTCACCGACCCCGAGCCGCTGCCCGCCGGATCGCTGCTGGCCCAACTGCCCAACGTCATGATCACGCCGCACATCGCGGGCTCGCTGGGCTCGGAGACCCGGCGGCTCAGCGCCCACGCCCTCGACGAGCTGGAACGCTACGTCCACGGCGAACCCGCGCTGGACGCCGTCACCAGCGCGGCCCTGGAGGTCATCGCATGAGCGAGCGAAACACGAGCATCTCGCCGTACACCGGCTGGACCCGCGCCGACTGGGCGGCGCTGGCCGACCGGATGCTCGACGCCGCCTGGCGGCACGCCTCGCCCACCGGCGCCCGGATCACCCCGCCGGGGGCACCCGGCGGCTACGGGACCGCGGTCGACGGCCTGGAGGGGTTCGCGCGGACCTTCCTGCTCGCGGGCTTCCGCATCACGGGCGAGCAGGGACGCGACCCCGGCAACCTGCTGGAACGGTACGCGCGCGGCATCGCCGCGGGCACCGATCCGACCTCGCCGGAGCGCTGGGTGACGCCGAATGAGCACGGCCAGGCGAAGGTCGAGGCGGCCTCGATCGCGCTGATCCTCGACCTGACCCGGCCGTGGCTGTGGGACCGGCTCGACTCCGGTGTCCAGGAACGCGTCGTGGACTACTTCGCCCAGGTCGTCGGCGACCACACGTACCCGCAGAACAACTGGGCGTGGTTCCGCATCGTGGTGGAGCAGTTCCTGTCCTCGGTCGGCGGCCCTTGGTCGCTTGCGGACATGGAGGCCGACCTGGCCCGGCACGAGTCGTTCGGGCGCGACGGCGGCTGGTACAGCGACGGCGACGAGCGCAGTTACGACCACTACGTCGGCTGGGCGCTGCACCTCTACCCGATCCTGTGGGCCCGCATGTCGGGAGCGGCCGAGCAGGCCGCGCCCAGGCTGCCCGAATATCGGCGCCGCCTCGACGGGTTCCTGCTCGACGCGGTGCGCCTGGTCGGGGCGGACGGCTCGCCGCTGCTGCAGGGCCGCAGCCTGGTGTACCGGTTCGCGGCGGCCGCGCCGTTCTGGGCCGGTGCCGTGGCGGGCTCCGACGCGCTCGACCCCGGCCTGCTGCGGCGGGCGGCGTCCGGGATCGTCAAGCACTTCGCCGACCGGGGCGCCCCCGACACCGACGGACTGCTCACCCTGGGCTGGTTCCACCCGTGGCGGCGCATGGCTCAGCGCTACTCCGGGCCCGCCTCGCCGTACTGGGCGGCGAAGGGGATGCTGGGTCTGGCCCTGCCCGCCGACCATCCGGTGTGGACCGCCGTCGAGCAGCCGCTGCCGGTGGAGCGGGAGGACCAACTCGCCGTCGTCCCGGCGCCCGGCTGGGCGGTGGCCGCGACCAGGGCCGACGGTGTCGTACGGGTCTACAACCACGGCACCGACCACGCCCGCCCCGGCGCCCGCACCACCGACTCCCCGCTGTACGCGCGGCTGGCGTACTCCACCGCGACCGCGCCACTGATGGACGACGACGGCTGGGACCAGCCGTTCGACCAGTCGGTGGTGCTGCTCGACGCCGACGGCCGGGCCACCCACCGCAGCGGCTTCACCACCCTCGACGTGCGGCTGACCGACGACGGCGAGGCCGCGGTGCTGGCCTCCCGCGCCCGCTGCCACTGGGTCGAACCCGACCGGACCGCCCCGGACCACGGGAACGGGCTGCCGGGCCAGGCCGTCGACGCGGGCACCGTCACCACGGTGTCGCTGGTCCGCGGCGCCTGGGAGGTCCGCGCCGTGCACGTCGACCCGGCCGACGCACCCGGCTGGGCGCGGGTGACCGCGCTGCGCCTGGGCGGCTGGCCGGTTCCGGCCGAGGCCGCACCGGTCCGCGTCGACGGACCGGCTTTCGCCGAGGTCACCGGCGTCTCGCTCAGCTCGACCGCGGCTGGACTGCGCGGGCTGGACGCGGCCGGGGTACGGCTGGCCCGGGACGCGGGCCCGCTGGGGGAATGGACCGCGATTCCGTGGCTTCAGGCCATACCCGGACAAGGGTTTTGGCACGTCGCGGCCTTCTCACTCAACGGCGGCGGACAACCGCCGCTGGCAGATGTCTCCGGACCCGAGGACGCGCCGGTCGTCCGGGTCACGTGGCCCGACCGGGTCACCACGACGGCGGCGCTGCCCGTGCCGTCCACCGGCCCGCACCACCACGCACAGAACCTGTCCCGCGCCGCGTGAGCGGCCGTCCTGTTGGAAGGAACGTTCGTGATCAGAAGGAAGATGCTGGCGGCGGTAGGCCTGGCGATGGCCGCGCTGTTGCCGCTGACCGCGTGCGGCTCCGGCGACGACAACGCCGAGACCGGGCCCGTCGAGCTCACTGTCGCCGTCTGGAGCCTGGCGTCCACGCCTGAGTTCCAGACCCTGTTCGACGCCTTCCACAAGGCGAACCCCGACATCACCGTCAAGCCGGTCGACATCCTGGCCGCCGACTATCCGACCAAGGTCACCACGATGCTCGCCGGTGGCGACACCACCGACGTCATCACCATGAAGACGCTGGCCGACTACGTGCGCTTCTCCGGCCGCGGCCAGCTGCAGGACCTCACCGCGTCGGCCACGGCGCAGGGCGGCAAGCTCGCCGGGCTGGAGGCGTACGAGCAGGGCGGCAAGTACTACGCGCTGCCGTACCGGCAGGACTTCTGGGTGCTGTACTACAACAAGAAGCTGTTCGACAACGCCAAGCAGCCGTACCCGACGAACCTCACCTGGGACCAGTACGTCGAGCTGGCCAAGAAGCTGACCTCGGGCAGCGGCGAGAGCAAGGTCTACGGCGCCTACCAGCACGTGTGGCGGTCGATCGTGCACGCCATCGCGGCCGCGCAGACCGGCGGCGACCAGCTCGGCGGCGACTACAAGTTCCTCGCCGACCAGTACCGCACCGCGCTCGCGCTGCAGGAGGCAGGGGCGACCCTCGACTTCGGCACCGCGGTCACCCAGAAGACCGGCTACGCCTCGATGTTCGAGACGGGCAAGGCCGCGATGGTGCCGATGGGCAGCTGGTTCATCGCGAAGATCCTGGCCGACAAGAAGGCGGGCACCACCGACGTCGACTGGGGCATCGCGCCCATGCCGCAGCGCGCCGGCACCACCGGAGTCACCACGTTCGGGGCGCCGACCGCGTTCGCGGTGAACAAGAAGGCCAAGCACGCGGCGGCGGCGCAGAAGTTCGCCGAGTTCGCCAGCTCCCTCGAAGGCGCCAAGGCGATCGCCGGGATCGGCGTGGTGCCCGCGTACCAGAGCGATGAGATCCGCACCCAGTACTTCGCGCTGCCCGGCATGCCCACCGACGACCTGTCCAAGAAGGCGTTCGCGCCGGACAAGGTCAACCCGGAGATGCCGACCAGCGACAAGACCGCGAAGGTGGACACGATCCTGGCCGAGGAACACCAGCTGATCATGACCAAGGAGAAGACCATCGACGACGGGATCAAGGAGATGGAGACCCGCGTCAAGAACGAGGTCAACTGACCCCAGGCCCAGGTTCGCGGGCGGCGCTGCCCGGCGCCGCCCGCGATCCCCGGAAGGACGACATGGCAGACCTGCCCACCGCGCGCTCCAGGCGCGGCCTGCGCACCACGCTCATCGGCTGGAGCTTCATCCTGCCGAACTTCCTCGGCTTCGCGCTGCTCACCCTCGTACCGGTGCTCGCGGCGTTCGTCCTGTCGTTCATGGACTGGGACTCGTACAACCCGCCGGAGTGGATCGGCCTGCGCAACTTCGAGCGGATGCTGAACGACGAGTCCACCAAGGTGGCACTGCGCAACACCGCCTTCTACGCGCTGGGGCACGTGCCGCTGACCGCGCTCGCCGCGCTGGCGCTGGCGCTGCTGCTCAACCGGAAGGTCGCCGGGGTCGGGTTCTTCCGGGCCGCGGCGTTCTTCCCGTACGTCACCTCGATGGTGGCCGTCGCCGTCGTGTGGAACATGCTGTTCAACCCGAGTTTCGGGCCGGTCAACCAGTTCCTGCAGTTCCTCGGCGTGGACCAGCCGCCCGGCTGGACCACCAGCACCGACTGGGCCATGCCCGCTGTCATCCTCACCAGCGTATGGCGCGACATGGGCTACTACATGATCCTGTTCCTGGCCGGGCTGCAGGCGATCCCGCAGGAGCACTATGAGGCCGCCCGGGTCGACGGCGCCGGACCGTGGCAGCGTTTCCGGGCCGTCACCCTGCCCGGACTGCGGCCGGTGACCTTCCTCGTGCTGATCCTGCTGACCGTGCAGAGCTTCAAGGTCTTCGACCTCGTCGTCGTCATGACCGACGGCGGCCCAGGGCGGGCCACGCTCGTGCTCTCCCAGCAGATCTACCGTCGGGGCATCATCGAGGGCGAGTTCGGCTACGCCTCGGCGATCTCGCTGGTGCTGTTCCTGCTCGTGCTGGTCCTGACCCTGATCCAGTTCTGGTTCAACAACCGAGGGGAGCGCCGATGACCACCGCCGCGACGCGCCCGGCGCGCGGACCGATCCCGCTGCTGCGGCGCATCCTCCTGTACGCGTTGCTGATCGCGCTCGCCGCGGCGATCCTGGTGCCCTTCGTGTGGATGATCGGCGCCTCGCTCAAACGCAACAACGAGGTCTTCACCATCCCCATCCGGTGGATCCCGAAGGACTTCCAGTGGCACAACTTCGCCGACATCTGGGCGAAGATCCCGCTGGGCACCTACCTGGGCAACACCGTGCTGCTGAGCCTGGCCATCACGTTCCTGCAGGTGCTGACCGGCAGCTTCGCCGCGTACGGCTTCGCCAAGGTGCGCTTCCGGGGCCGGGACACGCTGTTCTTCGCGTACGTCGCGACGATCGCGGTGCCGTGGCAGGCGTACATGATCCCGCAGTACATCCTGATGCAGAAGGCGGAACTGACCGACACCTTCTGGTCGCTGATCCTGCTGCAGGCGTTCGGCGCGTTCGGGGTGTTCCTGATGCGGCAGTACTACCTGACCATCCCGGACGAGCTGTGCGAGGCGGCCCGCGTCGACGGCCTCAACGAGTACGGCATCTGGGCGCGGGTCATCCTGCCGCTGTCGAAACCGGCGCTGGCGAGCCTGGCCCTGCTCACGTTCGTCAACACCTGGAACGACTACATGGGGCCGTTCATCTACCTGACCAGCAACGATCTGTGGACGATCCAGCTGGGACTGCGGTCGTTCGTGGGCCAGTTCGACGCCGACTACGCAATGATCATGACGGGGTCGGTGCTGTCCGTACTGCCGATCATGGTCATCTTCCTGCTCGGCCAGCGCTACTTCATCCAGGGCATCGCCACCTCCGGCATGAAAGGCTGACCCGACATGCGACTGCTGGCCCGCCTGCCCTACGACACCGTCTTCAACACGGTGTACGCCGGACTCAAGCTCAACCTGTGCCTGGTCGCGGCCTGCCTGCCGCTGCTGGCAGCGCTGTCGGTCAGCGGCGATCCGCTGGCCGCCTGGCCGTTCTTCACCGCACTGGCAGCCCTCTGCGGCCCGGCCGCCACCGCCGCCTTCGCCGCGTTCGAGGGGCTGGCCGAGGGTGAACACCGGGTCGGGCGGGCCTTCTGGATCGCCTACCGGACCTCGTTCCGGCGGTCCCTGGGCGCCGCCGCCGTCGCGGCCGCACTCGTGATCGTGCTGGCCGCCGACTTCCAGCTCGCGCTCGGCGGCCCGTTCGGCGCCACGACCCCGATGCTCGCGCTGCTCATCGCCCTCGTCGTCGCGACCACCACCGCGTTCCTGGCCACGGGCGCCCGGTGGCGGGTCAAGACGCTGCTGACCTGCGCGTACCTGTCGATCCGCCACTGGATCCTCAGCTTGGCCAACCTCGCCATCCTGTCCGTCCTCGCCGCCGCCGTCGTCACCAAACCAGCCCTCGGCCTGTTCCTGCTCCCGGCCCCCGCCCTCTACGTGGTCTGGGCCAACACCCGCCACCTCACCCACCCCCAACCCGCCACACCCCCCACCCCTCTGCATCGTTGATCATGAACTTATGGACCTGTTCGACGGCGTGTCCCCACCCCGGCACCGTGATCATGGGTGCTGATCGCTGTCAGCGGTCAGAATCTCGGCTGTGAGCCCAGCTTTCGACCGCCGACAGCGATCATCGACGGAGGTTGCCTCGAAGATCGCGACGTCCGGTCACTTCGCTGCGCGCCCTATCGGCAGGAGCCCGGTTCCTGACCGGTAACGCCGATCATGGGCGATGATCGCCAAGACCACTGGTCCTTGAGGTCGGACGCAGGCTGAGTCGATCAGCGCCACGACGCCGCATCGGGCTGTCGGGCCCGGATCAGGGCGGAGACGGCTGTCGCCAACACCACGAAGGCGGCCAGCCACAGCGGCGCTGACAGCGCCACCCAGTGCAGCAGCATGCCGCCCGCCCAGGCGCCGATCATCAGTGCCACGACCGAGGCGAGCCGCCTGAGCCGCACCGCCATCGGTGACGGCTCGGCGAACAGCCCGGTCATGGTCCTGGTCAGCACGGTCGTGGTCAGATCCGGCACGCCGAGCCTGCCCACGACCGCGTTCTGCCCACCCATCGCGACCGCCAGCAACGCGATCAGCGCCAGCGTGACACCTTCCGAACGCATGGTGGTACGAGTGACGATGATCGCGGAGACGGCGAAGACGACCGCCTGGATCGAGCACGCCGCCGCCACCAGCAGCCCCCGGTGCGGGCGGGCCTCGCGGGCCGCCCTGCCGCCGATCGCGGCGCCGGCGACGAAGGCCGCGATCGCGACCAGGCTCGACCTGACCGAGATGCCGCCGACGCCTGCCAGCGCGAACCCGAAGAACACCACGTTGCCGGTCATGTTGGCCACGAACACATGGCCCATGGTCAGATAGCTGAACGCGTCGACCAGTCCGCTGACCACCGTCAGCGCGAGCAGCATCCGGGGCAGCGGGCCATGATCGGGCGCGGTGGCCATGGGTTCATTCTCGACAGGCCTGGCCAACGCCGTCGGAAAAGCGGCGAAGATCGCCGTCGCGGGTCGTTCGGTGGCGTCGGATCCCACCGGCGACCGGCAACGGCGATCTTCGAAGGCGAGGGGCGCTGCTCAGTCGAGCACGCGGTGGTCGGCGTGCAGGGAGCGGTCGAGGCGGATGGTGATGAACTCGTCGTCGTCAGGCTGGCCGGGGGTACGGCCGGAGGAGAACGGGAAGTTGTTGTCGTTCAGCACGGCCAGGGTCCGGTTGTCGAGGATCAGCACGTCCTCGATGGTCTGGAACGGGAAGCGGAACGTGTCGGCGCTGCCGCCCAGGCGCTGCGGGTCGGCGATGGCCAGCAGGTCCGCCACCAGCGACTTGTCGACCAGGCCGTCCTGGTCGCGGTCGGCCAGGTCCACCAGGAAGATCTTCTTGAATGCGGCCGCGTCACCCTGCGCGTTGTCGCGCTCGATGACCAGGAACCGCTGCCGGTCGACGGCGATGAAGTCACCGATCGCGTTGGCCGTCGAGGCCAGCGGGTACACCCACCGACGGCCCGTGTACGCGCCCGCGGCCCGGTCGAACTGGTTGATCCGCAGCGTGCCCGGGGCGTCCCCGGCGACCGTGCCCTCCAGCAGCGGGTACAGGAACTTCCCGTCCGGCGAGGCGGCCATACCCTCGAAGCCCTTGCTGCTGTTCAGGTTCGCGGCCACCCCGTCCCGCGCGGCGCTCTCCGGCGCGTGCACGCCCTCCAGCGGGATCGGGGCCGCCAGCAGCCGCCCGGCCCGGTCGAAGTGCAGCAGGTAGGGCCCGAACTCGTCGCCGATCCAGTAGCCGCCGTCGGCGTCCTTGACGATCGACTCGACGTCGAAGTCCGCCCCGGTCAGCACCCGGTCGGCCCGGGTCAGCGGCCACGGCACCAGGCCGCGCGGGTCGGTCAGGTTGAGCCCGCCGACCACGTCGACGGCGCGGGTGCCGAAGTCGGGGATGATCCGGTGGATGCGCAGCACGAAGTCGGCGCTGTTGGCGATGTTGCCGTATCCGTTGTCGGACAGCACGTCGTAGCTGTCGTCGCGGTTGCGGGCGATGCCGCTGAAACCCTGGACAGGCTGGTCGGCGAAGGGCGGGGTGATGCCGTTGACCGGTGTCGCGCCCAGCAGCGAGCCGGACGGGTCGCTGGCCGGGACGAACGTCGCCGCGGGCAGCTTGGCGAAGCCGGTCAGCACGGCCGGGCCGAAGTCGGCGGTGCGGCCGCTGTCGGCCGGGGCGGCCGAACCGCTGGTGGGCAGGGCGACCGCCAGGGTCAGTACGGTCAGGCCGGTCAGGGCCAGGCGGGGCAGGCGGGTCATGGAACCTCCTCGAACAGGTCAGCGAACCGGACGGTAGACAGCCCGGTTGAACCCGCCGCGAACGTGGCCACAACTGGCAGTGGCAACCGTCCCCGCATCACGGGGCATTCACCGCATCGTGATTGGACTAACCTCGCTCTCGAAGTCGACCGGAGGGTGCGGGGAGCCGATGGGTGGACGTGCTGTGGCGACCGCCGTCCTGGCGCTGGCCTTGGTGGCTGGGGGAGCTGCGGCCTGTGCGGAGCCGTCGGACGATGATCTGCGGACCCGCAGCGCCGAGGCCGACGCTGCCTACGGTCGGATCATCGAGGCTCTGTACGGCACGCCGGAGCAGTCGGTCACCGCGACCGACCGGGTGGACGCGCTGCTCCAGCAGGGCATCGCAGAGTGCATGCGTAGGGCCGGATTCGGGTATCCGACCATACCGCCGCAGCACCTGGCCGCTCCCATCGTCGTGGTCGGCGACCTGACCTCGGTCGCGCCGCTCGGCGCCGACTTCCGGATCGCCGCCTACCGGCGAAGTGTGGCCGAGGCGGCCGACCGCACCCGGCGCGCCGACACCTCCCCGAAGACCGAGGCGGCCTACGCCGCGATCGGACGGTGCGGCTCCGCCGTGCAGACCCCCGAGTCCTTCGCCCCGTCCGGCCGGGAGCAGTTGGCGAGCGAACTGGAGCGGATGCTCGTCGCGCTGGAGCGGGAACCGGCGGCTGCCGCGAAACTGGCCGCATACGGCGGGTGCATGCGGCACGCCGGGTTCGACGCGAGCGACTACACCCAGCTGTACCAGTTGATCGAGGCGACCTTCCCCGACGCGTCGGCCGGGTGGGCGGAACTGGCCGCCGATCCCCGCTGGGCCGCCGCCGAGGACTTCGAACATCGGGCGGCCGCCGCCGACGCGACCTGCCGGGCCGAGCTGCACCACCACGTGATGGCGGCCGCGCAGCCTGTCCTGGCCGGGTTCGAGGCGCGGCACGCCGTAGCCCTGGCCGCGCTGCGCCGCGCGTGGGCCGAGCCGCCGACTGGTCCGTGACCAGGGCGTAACGAGATCGTCTCCTGACTCGGTGAGCGGTGAGACGGGAGATGACCATGAACCTGAAGACCATCGCCTACTGGGCCGCGACGGCCGTGCTGGCGTTCGTGATGCTGTCCGGCGGCGTCGTCGACGTGACACGTGCCCCTGCCGCCGCCGAGAGCGTGTACGAACTCGGCTACCCGCCGATGTTCCTCACCATCCTCGGCACCTGGAAGATCCTCGGCGGCTTCGCGCTGCTGGTGCCGCGCCTGCCCCGGCTGAAGGAGTGGGCCTACGCCGGGGCGTTCTTCGATTTCTCGGGAGCGGCGGTGTCGCACCTGGCCCACGGATCACCGGCGTTGAGCGTCATCACCACCGTGCTGCTGTGCGTGGTGACGCTCGTATCGTGGGCCACCCGCCCGAGTGGCCGCGTGCTGGGCACGATCACGCTGCCCGCACTGCTGCGTCGGGGCGAGCCCGCCCAGGTCCGGGTCAACGAGGCCTGAGCGGGTCCGGTGCTCACTTCGGTCGGCGGGCGCCGATCAGCAGGGCGAGGACTCCGCCGACGGCGAGCACGATCACGGCGTACCGGATCCTCGTCGCGTCGGTGAACAGGGCGGCACCGGCGGCACCGCCGGGGGTGGCCGACAGGGCCTTCGCGGTGACGTGTCCGAGGCCCTCGGTGGCCAGCAGGTACACGCCGGGCAGGGCACCGGTCAGCGGGTACCAGAACAGGCCGGGGTCGTCCATGCGCAGCCAGCGCACGGAGTGCATCGCGGCGAGCAGCCCGGCGACGACCGGTTGCAAGAGGAGGAATCGGGTCTCGGCGGTGGCCTGGGCCGCGTCGGTCGCGGTCGGGCCGCCGCCGAGGACGGTCAGCAGCGGATCCTTGAGCACGGTCAGGATCAGCCCGGCGAACAGCACCCAGGTCATCGCCCACAGGCTGGAGTCGACCACCGGTCCGGGCAGCGCCGCGAAGGCGCCGCCGAGCACGCACGCGGCGGCGACGGTGAGGCACAGGGTCGTCACCGAGGCCTCGGCGCCGTACGCGAACCGCACGCCCGCGGCCGTGACCAAGCCGAATCCGGCGCCGACCGCGAGCCCGACGAGCAGCCGCCCCAGTGCGCTCCCCCGACGGGAGCTCGCTGCCGCGGCGATCGCCGCCGCCGTGATCAGCGACGAGCTGATCAGGTCGGGCATGGCCTCGATCGCGGCGCCGAGCGGTCCGGGCGCGCCCGGGGTGCCGTGCAGCGTCGCGTACGCGGTGAAGACGCTGACGCCGAGCCACAGCAGCCCCGTGAAGACCTCGGTCTTGGTGCCGGTGCTCTCCGCCGGTTCCTTGACGTCGGTGAGGATGTCGTCTTCGGCGATGGTGTCGTCGGCCACGCTCGTGTCCAATGAGGTCGAAGGGCGTTCGGGGTGAGGGCGATCCTACGCCGTGCGCGTTCCGGGCCCGCGCGGCCCCGAGCCTGACGCGAGTGCCGCTCGCGCTAGCCTGCCGATCATGGTGAACTGGCGGCTGCGGCCCGCCTCGGCGGCAGATCTCGAGCCGATGGTGGAGCTGCGCGCGGTGGTGCTGCGGCCGGATCTGGAGCGGCTGGGACGCTACGACGACCACCGGGTACGGCAGATCCTGCGGGACCGGTTCGAACCGTCGTACACCTGGATCATCGAGGTGGACGGCGCCCTGGTGGGCAGCGTGTCGCTGCGCCCGGCCGAGGGCCACGTCTGGCTGGAGAGCTTCTACCTGGCCACGCACCTGCAGGGCAGCGGCATCGGGTCGGCGGTGCTGCGCGGGCTGCTGGAGCGCTGCGACCGGGACGGCGTCGGAGTGCGGCTGGTCGTGCTGCGGGGCAGTGCGGCCCAGCGGCTGTACGAGCGCCACGGGTTCGCCGTCGACTCCGAGGGCCCGGTCGACGTGCTCATGGTGCGTGAACCGGCCTTGGTCGCGCGCTGATTCGGCGGCCGGACAACGAGAAAGGGAGGACTCCGGTCCTCCCTGCCGTAACCAGTGTAACCCGTGCGCAAGCATGTTTTGATCCGACCAAATGATGATTTCTGTGCTCTGAACTGCACATAGCCTCGTCAAGCCACCCACCGTCATCTTCCCGGGAGCACTGTGCCTGACGTCAGAACGCAGGAAATCGCCATCGAACAGAACGTCGTCGATCGGGTCTACGAGCGGGTCGAGGTGATGCGTACCCAGGCACGGGCCCTGGCCCGGGAGGGTCACGAGCGCGCCACCGCGGGCCCGACCACCGGCCTGGTCGAGCGCGACGCGCTGGTGCTGCGCGCCGACAAGCAACTGCGGACCCTGGACGCCGAGGAGGAGGGACTGGTCTTCGGCCGGCTCGACTTCGACGACGGCGAGGCCTTCCGCATCGGGCGGCTGGGTCTGCGCGACGACGACCTCGAACCGCTGCTGGTGGACTGGCGGGCGCCCGCCGCGTCGGCGTTCTACCGGGCCACCTCCGGCGAGCCGCTCGGCGTCGTACGCCGTCGGGTGATCATCTGCCGGGGGCCGGAAGTGGTCGACCTCGACGACGACGTGCTGACCCCGGACGCGGCCGGTGACCTGCGGGTGCTCGGCGAGGGCGCGCTGCTGGCGGCGCTGCGCCGCTCGCGCGGTCCGCAGATGCGCGACATCGTCACCACGATCCAGCGCGAGCAGGACGAGGCGATCCGGGCGCCCGCACGCGGCGTCACCCTCGTCACCGGCGGGCCGGGCACCGGCAAGACGCAGGTCGCGCTGCACCGGGCCGCGTATCTGCTGTACACCGACCGGGGCCGGTTCGCCGACGGCCGGGTCCTGGTCGTCGGCCCGTCGACGGTGTTCACCAACTACATCAGTCGGGTGCTGCCCGCGCTCGGCGAGGACAGCGTGCACCTGCGCGCCATCGGCGAACTCGTCGACGGGGTGTGCGCCACCCGCCGCGACCCGGCGCACGTCGCCGAGATCAAGGGCGCCGAGCTGATGCTGCGGGTACTGGCCGACCTGATATGGCAGGTGCCGCCGGACGCACCGGACCGGCTGCGGCTGGTGTACGCGGGCCAGGTGCTCACCCTCGACGCCGACGCGCTGACCAGGGTGCGCGAACGGGTCCGGACCCGCGCGCGGGCCGACGCCACCCCGCCCAACGGGGCGCGCCGCGTCGCGGCGGCGGTGCTGCTGGCGGCGCTGTGGGAGCGGGTCGACGGCGAGCACCTGGACCGGGCGCTGTTCCTCGATGAGGTCGTCGGCCGCGGCGAGTTCCTGCGGTTCCTGCACGCGTGGTGGCCCCGCCTCGAGGCGCGGACGGTGCTGGCGTGGCTGGCCGACCCGGGCCGGTCGGCCGGGGTCCTGGACGCCGGGCAGGCCGAGACCCTGGCGGCGTCGTACCGGGACCGGGCGGACTGGTCGGTGGACGACGTGCCGCTGCTCGACGAGCTGGATGAGCTGCTCGGGCAGGCACCGGCGCCGAAGGCCGCCCCGGCCGACTCCGGCGCGCGGCTGCGCGAACTCACCTCCGGCCCTCGGCTGGTCGAGACGTTCGTGATCAGCTGCAGCCTGAACGACGGGTGGTGCCTCTACGCACCCGGTCATCCGACGCCGATCGCGCTGGCCGGGCAGGGGATCGACAACGACGCGACCGTGGCGGCGCAGCGCTGGGCCGAGGCGGTGATCCTGCGTGAGGGACACAAGGTGGTGGGCTGGGTGGACGGGTTCGACCCGTACGGCGAGGACGGGTATGTGCCGCTGCTGGCCGAGCCGCTGCCGCCGGGCGAGCCCGTCGACGACGCCCCGGTCCCGGTCGACTACGCGCACGTGGTGCTCGACGAGGCACAGGACCTGTCGCCGATGGAGTCGCGGATGATCGCGCGGCGGGCGGCGTACGCGTCGATGACGATCGTCGGCGACCTCGGCCAGGCGACCCACCCGCTGGCCGCCCGGACCTGGCCGGAGCTGCTGACCCGACTGGGCAAGCGCGACGGCCGGACCCTGGAACTGCGCACCGGCTACCGGGTGCCGCAGGTCGTCGCCGAATACGCCGCGCGGCTGCTCCCGCCGGAGATCGCGCCGACGCGGTCGTACCGCGAGGGCGGGCTGTTGTCGGTGCGCCCGGTCGACGACCTGGTCGCGGCGGTACGCGAGGCGGTGCGGGAGGCGCCCGCCGGGGCCACGGTCGCGGTGATCGCCGCCGACGAGCGGGCGCAGGCGCTGGGCGCAACGGTCGACGGGGTGCCGGTCGTGCCCGCGAGCCTGGTCAAGGGCCTGGAGTACGACCACGTGATCGCGGTGGAACCGGCCGAGATCCTCGCCGCCGAACCGCGCGGCGCCAGCCGCCTCTACGTCGTGCTCACCCGGGCGGTGGCCGGTCTGGTGGTGCTCCACCGGCAACCGCTGCCCGCGGTACTGACGGCTTGACCTGAAGCGAACTTGAGCTTCTAGGGTCGGGTCTCGGCACCCGTTTCGGTGCCGAGACCCGAGGAGGACCGATGACCGAGCAGGGCGACATCCCCGACCGCTACCGCTACGCCGTGATCCCGCACATCATGGTCGACGACGCCGTGGCGGCGATCGACTTCTACGGGCGGGCGTTCGGGGCGCGCGAGCAGTTCCGGGTCGACGCGCCCGGCGGTGGGGTCCTGCACGCCGAGATCACCATCGGGCGGTCGGTGCTGATGCTGGGCGACGTGAGCACGGCCGAGGCGGAGGCCGCCGCGTTCGTGGCACCGACCGCGCTGGGCGGCGGGACGTCGGTCACGCTGCACGTGTTCGTGCCCGATGTGGACAGCCTGGCCGAACGGGCGGCGGCAGAGGGGGCGGTGATCGTCCAGCCGCCGACGGACATGTTCCACGGCGACCGCACGGCCATCCTGAAGGACCCGTCGGGGCACCTCTGGGTGTTCCTGACCCATCTGGAGGACGTGCCGGAGGACGAGCTGCGTCGCCGCCTGGCCGTCGCCGCCTGATCGCCCGATTGGGTTCTTCCTGCTTGCGGTGTTGCCCGCGAAGCGTTGCCCGGCCTGCCCGGATCGATAGATTGGTCTATGTATGTCGATCTCGCGAAGGGTAGTCAGGCGTTGATACTCGTCACCGGAGCCACCGGTCTGAGTGGTTCAGCAGTCGTGCGTGAGTTCTCCCGGCAGGGCATCCCGGTGCGCGGCCTCTACCGCGATCCGGACAAGGCCAAGCAACTGGGCGACCTGCCCGGCGTGGAGTTGGTCCAGGGCAACATGCTGCAGCCCGAGACGCTGCAGGAGGCGCTGCGGGGGGTCGACCGGGCGCTGGTGATCTCGACCCCGTTCGAGCGGATGATCGAGACGCAGCGGACGTTCGTTGAGACGGCGAAGACCGCCGGGGTGCGGCACATCGTCAAGTACTCCGGCAAGGAGTCGGGGATCGGATTCGATCCGGCGGCGTTCCTCGGCACCCAGGAGCACGTCGAGATCGAGGAGTACCTGGAGGGGGCCGGGATCGCCTACACCCTCCTGCGCCCGAGCCAGTTCATGCAGTACTACCTGCCCTGGACGCTGACCGGCGTGGACCCGGTCAAGCACGAGCTGGTCATGCCGATCGGCGACAGCCGCCTGGCCCCCGTCGACGTCGACGACATCGCCAAGGTGTGCGTGGCCCTGCTGACCTCCGAGGGGCACGAGGGCAAGAGCTACGACATGACCGGCCCGGAGGCGCTGACCATGGCCGAGGTCGCCGAGGCGATCACCGAGGGCACCGGCGTGCCGTTCCGGTACGTCCCGGTCACCCTGGCGGAGAAGTCCCAGGCCCTCATCGGTATGGGCGTGCCGCCGCCGGTGGCGGGCCTGCTCGGCCAGATCTTCGCCGAGCGCGCCCGGGTCAAGCAGTCGCGGGTCGTGCTCGACACCCACCGGGCCTTCGGGGTCGAGCCGACGCCGTTCGTCGAGTTCGCCCGCAAGAACGCCGCCGCGTTCCTTGGCCGCTGACGTCGAGTCCGGCCGGTCCGCGAGCGTCGTGCTCGCGGACCGGCCGCGCACGGGTCAGGGCTTGGCGTGGGCGAGGAAGAAGTCCCAGGTCAGGTTGCTGGCGTCGGGGCCGGACGGGTCGCCGTACAGGCTGCAGGAGCAGCCGCCCGGGTACGCGTGCCCGGCACCGTCGATCATGTACTGCTCGATCAGCGACCGGCCCGCCGTGTCGCGGTAGGTCAGGTGGGTGTAGCTGCGCCCACCCGGGACCTGGCCCGGTTGGATCGAGTCGGCGGTGCTGTCGATGCCGTCGACCACCGCCCACTGCCCGGCGATGCGGTACGCCGTCGACGGCGGCACCACGATGTCGGCGGTGCCCTGGAAGATGATCGCGGGCACCGTGCGCGCCCGACTGCCCATCTCCTGCAGCGCCTTGCGCCCCGACTCCTGCGCCGACTGCAGTTGCAGCACGTCGCAGTCGTACTCGCATCCGGCCATGACCGAGGTCGCGGCGAAGATGTCGGGGTAGGTGACGGCCATGATGTTGGTCATCACGCCGCCCGCCGAGACGCCCGTGGTGAAGATCCGGCGTGAGTCCACGGTGTACTGCGAGCGGATCCGGTTGGTGATCCCGGCGATGATGGCGGGTTCGCCCCAGCCCCGGTGCTGGTTGGTCTCCAGGTACCAGTTCCAGCAGGTGGCCGGGTTGACGAGGTTGCTCTGGTCGGGGAAGACGACGATGAAGCCGCGCTGCTCGGCCACCCGGCTCCAGCCCGACAGCACGTCGTAGCCGACGTCGTTCTCGGTGCAGCCGTGCAGGGCGACCAGCAGCGGCATGGGCGTGCCGGGCCGGTACGACGACGGCACGTACCCGTGGTAGTCGCGGGTGCCGTAGACGCTGGCGTACACGCCGTAGAAGGCGCCGCCGGCGGCGTGCGCGGGTGCGGGCGCGGCGAGGATCGCGAGGACCGCGGCCAGCGCGGCGATCACGAGTCTGCGCGGCGAGGATGGAGCGGAGCGGTCTGGGGACGGTGCAGACATGTCTCTCCTCTCGGAGGCCAAATACGACAACCAATCGATTGATTGGTTGTCGCTTGGCACTATCCGCTCCGTGTACTACGGTGTCAACCAATCGATCGCTGGAGGAGACGTTGACCGGTCCGAGATGGGAGCCGCGACGGCTCAGCGCGGTCGCCGTCGAGCTGCCCCCGGGCGTGACCCCCGCCGGGACCAGGGGCCGCATCCTGCTCGCGGGACTGCAGCTGTTCGCCGAGTACGGCTTCCACGGCGCCTCCATCCGCGACCTGGCCACCGCCGTCGGGATCAACTCCGCCACCCTGTACGCGCACTACCCGTCCAAGGAGCACGTGTTGGCCGAACTGGTGCTGCTCGGGCACGAGGAGTTGCACCGCCGACTGCAACAGGCGATCGTCGAGGCGCCGCCCGGCCCCGCCGAACAGCTGATCGCCCTGGTCCGCGCCCAGGTCGGCGCGCACGCCGACTTCCCGCTGCTGGCCCTGGTCGCCAACGCCGAACTGCACGCGCTGTCGTCCGAACGGGCCGCCCCCGCCCTGGCCCTGCGTGAGCAGTCCCGCCAGTTGGCGCTGCGGGTGCTGCGGTTGGGCGTCGACCGTGGCGACTTCCGCGTCGCCGACCCGCTCCTCGCGGCGACCGCGATCGGGTCGATGGGCATGCAGGTGGCCAACTGGTTCGGACCCGACCAGCCGTACACCCGTGACCAGGTCGCCGACGCCTACGCGGACTTCGCGCTCAGGATCGTCGGCGCCGACCCCGTCCAGAAAGGCTGACCATGCGCTCCCTTCAGATCCCGGTGCCCGGCGGCTCGCTGCACGCGCTGCGCTTCGGCGGGGGCGGCCGCCTCGCCGTCGCCGCCCACGGCATCACCGCCTCGGCCATGTCGTTTCGGGCCGTCGCCCGGCACCTGCCCGACGACTGGAGCCTGATCGCGGTCGACCTGCGCGGGCGAGGTGCCAGCGCGGACCTGCCCGGCCCGTACGGGATGGACGCCCATGCCGCCGACCTGGCCGCCGTCGCCGAGCACCTGGGCGCGCCGGTGGCGCTGGTCGGCCAGTCCATGGGGGCGTACGCCGCGCTGCGGGCCGCCGTACGCACCCCGCACCTGTTCGACCGGCTCGTGCTCGTCGACGGGGGACTGCCGCTGCCGACCCCGGCCGAGTTCGACGCGGACAAGCTGTTGGAACTGACTATCGGCCCGGCCGTCGCCCGCCTGCGCGAGACCTACCCCTCGGTCGACGCGTACGTCGACTTCTTCCGGGCCCATCCGGCCCTGTCCGGGGCCTGGAACGACGACCTGGACGCGTACGTGCGCTACGACGCCGTCGGTGAGCCCGGCGCGATCCGCTCGCGGACCAGCGCCGAGGCCGTCTACGCCGACGGCCGCGACCTGCTGGTCCACGCCGCCTCCTTCGGCGCCGACCTGCTCGCGCTGACCCTGGCGGCGACGCTGCTGCACGCCCCGCGCGGCATGTTCGGCCAGGAGCCGGGCCTGCTGCCGCAGCCGGTGGTCGACCACTGGGCCGCGATGGCGCCGCAGCTGACCGCGGAGCTGGTCGCTGACACCAACCACTACACCATCCTGATGGCCGACCGCCCCGCCGCGCTCATCGCGGACCGGCTGACCACACCCGCCTGACCGGGAGGTATCGCCCCGGGCGGGCGGTTTGGCAGCCGTCTTGGCGCAAACAGGACCGCCACTTCGGCGGCGCCTGCGAGCATGCAGGAGAACCGGTCCGGACACCCCCGTGAAGGGAGTCGACCATGATCTCCGTGCGGCCACCGCGCTCCTTGGCCCTGGCGGCGGCGCTCGTCGCCGCGGTCGTCCTCGGCGTCTGGACCGCCCCGGCGGCCGCCGAGCAGGAGCGCGCGGCGGACAAACCGACCGTGGTGCTGGTGCACGGGGCGTTCGCCGACTCGTCCAGTTGGAACGGCGTCATCTCCCAACTGCTCGCGCAGGGGTATCCGGTCATCGCGGTGGCCAACCCGCTGCGCGGGGTCAAGAGTGACGCCGACCAGGTCAAGGCGGTGCTCGACTCGATCGACGGCCCGATCGTGCTGGTCGGGCACTCCTACGGCGGGTCGGTGATCAGCGCCGCCGCCGAGGGCAACCCCGACGTCAAGGCCCTGGTGTACGTCGCGGCCTTCGCACCCGACACCGGCGAGAGCGCCGGTGACCTGTCCGCGAAGTTCCCCGGCGGCACGCTCGGCCAGGCGCTCGCTCCGCCGGTGGCGGTCCCGGGCGGCAACGACCTCTACATCCAGCCGGACAAGTTCCATGATCAGTTCGCCGCTGATGTCCCGGCTGAGCAGTCGGCGCAGATGGCGGTGGGGCAGCGGCCGATCGCGGAGGCGGCGCTGGCCGAGAAGGCCGGAGCGGCGGCCTGGAAGACGATCCCGTCCTACTTCGTGTACGGCTCGGCGGACAAGAACATCCCGGCGGCGGCACAGGACTTCATGGCCAAGCGGGCGGGTGCCAAGCAGACCGAGGTGGTCGACGGCGCGTCGCACGTGGTCATGGTGTCGCATCCCGACGCCGTCGCGAAGATGATCCAGAACGCGGCGAACGCCTCCTGACCGCTACCGTCGCGTCACCTCGAAGCGCAGGTCGGTTAGCTGGCCCGACTCGGCCAGTGCGGTGCGCTGCAGCTGCACCGGGCGGTCCGCGCCGGGGCGGGCGAAGAGCCGGACCCCGTCGCCGAGCAGCACCGGCACCACGTGGACGAGGATCTCGTCGAGCACGTCGGCGTCCAGGCACGCCTGGGCTACCGTCGGCCCGAAGACGACCACGTCCCGACCCGCGGCGGCCGTCCGCGCGGTGGCGACGGCGTCGCGGATCTCGCCACTGACGAACGCGACCTGTGATCCCGGCGGCGGCGCGGGCGGCCGGTGCGTGAGCACGAAGACCGGCCCCTGCCAACTTCCGCCGTAGGGGGCCCAGTCGGGGCGGGTCAGGGACATGTCGTACCACCTGCGTCCGGCCAGGATGGCGCCGGTGTCGCGGATCATCGCCGTGCCCGCTTCGGTGGGGCCGAGGTCGGCGCGCAGTGCCCAGTCCATCGAGTCGCCGGGTCCGGCGATGAAGCCGTCCAGCGACATCGTGGTGTGCCAGACGACTTTGCCAGCCGTTGTCGCGGCCGCGTCCGTACCCATCGGTCCTCCCGTGTCCAAGGCAAACTGATTGCATAATGCAATCGGTTTTGGACGGTATCCGACACCGCTTGTAAACTGCAAGCGGTTCGGTCCGCCGACACGCCAGCGAGGAGGGTCCCGGATGGAGGAGCCCCGCTCCGGGTGCCCGATCAACCTCGCCGTCGAGGTGCTCGGCGACAGATGGTCGCTGGTGATCATCCGGGACATGATGTTCGGCAACCGTCGCCACTTCCGCGACCTGCTGCACCACAACCAGGAGGGGATCGCCTCCAACATCCTCGCCGCGCGGCTGCAGCGCCTGACCGACCTCGGCCTCGTCACCCGCGGCCCCGACCCCGGCCACAAGCAGAAGGTCGTCTACAGCCTCACCGAGCCCGCGATCCAGCTCGTGCCGATCATCGCCGAGCTGGGCGCCTGGGGACTGCGGCACCTGCCTGCCTCGCGACCACTGGCCGTGCGGGCGCGGCTGCTGGCGTGCGGCGGGCGCGAGCTGTGGGACGAGTTCATGGACGAGCTGCGCGAACAGCACCTGGGCAGCGCCCGCCCGCCGGGCGCCGAACCGGTCGTCGCCCGGCTGCGCGCCGCGTACGAGGCCGAGCTCGCCGCCGAGCGGGCGGCGTCCTGAGCGGGCCGGTCAGGCCTGCTTGCAGGTCCCGAGCGCCTTCGCGACCACCACGTCGACCGGGTCGCCGACCCGCACCACGGTGCCCCCGGCCGGTGACTGCCGGATCGCGTAGCACTGGTCCAGCGTCATCTCGTACGTGATGCGCGGATCCAGGCCCAGCCGGGTCAGCTCCGAGCGGACCTCGCTCTCGGTCCAGCTGTACATGCCGGGGACCGTGCGCGCGGTGGAGTTGGGGCTCGGCGATGGTGCCGACGGGCTGGTACCGGTCGGGTTGCCCGGCGCGGGCGCCTTGCGGCTGGGCGTGGCCGACGGCGTCCGGCGTGCCGGACCGCGCCAGGAGGCGGTCGCCTGCGCGAGCGCGGTCGAGGCGGCACCGGTGGCGGCCGCCGATGCCGACGCGCCCGGTGCCTGGCCCTGGGCCGGATCCGCACCGTTGCCGGAGGAGAGGATGAGGACCGTCGCGGCCGCGACGGCGAGCACCGCGATCGCCCCGGCGCCTGCCAGCATGTTCCGCCGTCGCCGCGAGGATGCGGCGGCCGCTCGCGGAGTCGCGGCGGCCGCTCGCGGAGTCGCGGCGGCCGCTCGCGGAGTCGCGGCGGCGGTCGCGGCGGCCTCGGCCGCCTCGGCGAAGGCAGCGGCGGTCGGCCAGCGGTCGGTCGGCTCCTTGGCCAGCGACCGCTCCACCAGGGTTCGGGCCGGTTCCGGCAGGTCCGGCGGCAGCGGCGGGGGCGGCTCGTGCACGTGCTGGAGCGCGACCGACAGCGGGGTGTCGCCGGTGAAGGGCCGGCGGCCGGTCAGCAGCTCGTAGGCGACCACGCCCAGCGCGTACACATCGGTGGCGGGTCCGATGTCGTCACCGGTCACCTGCTCGGGCGCGAGGTAGGACGCGGTGCCCTGGATCTCGCCGGTGGCGGTGAGCCGATCTCCGGCGACGATGCGGGCGATGCCGAAGTCGGTGAGCGCCACCCGACCATCGGCCCGCAACAGCAGGTTGGCGGGCTTGACGTCGCGGTGCACGATGCCCTGCGAATGCGCGGCGTGGATGGCCCGCGCCGCCTGTCCGATCAGCCGCATCGCGCGGCCGGGCTCCAGCGGGCCGTCCTGGCGGACCAGCGACGACAGCGAATCGCCCTCGACGAACTGCATCACCAGGTACGCGATGCCGTCGGTCTGGCCGTAGTCGTAGATCTCGACGATGCCCGGGTGGCTCAGCGCCGCCATCGCCCGCGCCTCGGCCCGGAACCGGGCGGAGAAGCCGGGATCGGCGGCGAGGTTCGGCAGCAGCACCTTCACCGCCACCCGGCGCCCCAGGACGGTGTCGTCGGCGCTCCAGACCTCGCCCATGCCCCCGCGCGCGATCCGAGTCGTCAGCTCATAACGGCCGCCGAGCGTCACCCCCGGGTCAAGCATGCGCGCAAGCATTCGCCATGGATTGCGCGCCCGTCAAACCAGCAGCACATAGGACAGTGAGCGATCACTGGGCGGCGGTGTCTCGGCGGCTGATCGCCATCAGGGCTGAGACGCGGCCTCGGGTCGGCTGTCCGCGCGGTGAAATGACCGCAAATCGCGATCTTCGATGGCGGCGCTCGCGGGTGATTGCAGATTCCGGGCAGAAAGTCGATTTCTGCCGGTGAGCCGTGTGGTGTTGTGACCCGGAGCAGCGATCTTCGGGGCTGTGGTGCGCGATGATCGTCGTCCGCGGTCGAAATGTGCGCGTACAGCCGAGGTGGTGACCGCCGACCGCGATCTTTCGCTTGGGCACGAGGCTTGATCGCCGTCGGAGGTCAGAAGCTGCGCTGCCGCGACCCTGTGCGGGGGGCGGCGGAGTTCGCGATCTTGGCGGCTGGGCGCGTCGTGGCCCGCGCGATGGTGGCCGGTGCGGGTGGTTTGCGGCGAAGCGGACGTGTCGTGCCTGGTGAGCGGCGATGATGGGCGGAGGAGGTGGACGGTGTCGATCGGTCAGGGGACGTTGCAGGTGACTTTCGCGTACCCGGCGTTCACCCGGCTCTACCGGACCAGCTCGCCGCGCCTGCAGGTCGACGGCGTCGAGCAGGTGGTCCGCACCTGGGGCACGCACACGGTCGCCGTCGGCGCGGGCCCGCACCGAGTGCGGGTGTGGGTCGTGCCGAACTCCGGCACCGACTTCGGCGTCGCCGAGGAGACGGTGGTGATCGAGCTCGGCGCGCGGACGGGGCTGTCCTACCGGGCACCGCACTTCCACGGCGCCCACGGCAGGATCAAGGTGCTGCCGGTGGCCAGCACCGTCAGCTGACGCCACGGCGCGGATCGAGCCCGAACGCGGTCGCGACCAGCCGGACCGTATCCGCCTCGGCGGTCCGACCGTCCAGCTCCAGCCCGGTCAGGCCCAGACGGCGGACCTGCTCGGTCAGCCGCGCGGTGAACATCCGGTCGCGGTCGAGCAGGTTCGCCAGCGCCCGCCCCGGGTCGCCGGTCCTGGCGAGGAATCCCCACGACTGGCCGCCCCGGGCCTCGAACACGGCGGCGCGGAACCCGGGTGTCGGCAGCAGCCATACGGCGTGGTCGGGGTCGGTCAGCAACGGTGCGACGAGATCGGGCAGCAGCCGAAACCCTTCGACGACCACGATCGGGTCGTCGGGCAGCCGGAGCAGGTCCGCGACGATCTCGTCGAAGCCCTCGCCCTGATACCAGTGGAAGGTCTCCAGCATCTCCTCGGGCGTGCGGTGCACCCAGCGCTCGTCCATGTCCATCGCGATGAACCGGTGCAGGTAGGGGGCCGCCTGAGGCGACAGGCGGCGGGCGTGGTCGGGCATCGCGTCGTCGCTCGGGTAGCGGCGCAGGCTGTACCGGTCGGCCAGTCGGCGGGAGATGGTCGACTTCCCGCCGCCGCTGCCGCCGCCGATCCAGCGGACGTGCCGCAGCCGCCGGGCCAGCGCGTCCTGTCGCACGAGGTCAGCGTAAGGCCGCCCCGGGCGCGCCGTCGGCGACGGACCGGGGCATGACTGAGCCCGGAGACGATACGTAGACTCCTGGCGATGGGTGATGGTCGGCTGGCCGGGATCGAAGCGGTGGAGTGGCATCGGCTGCACCATGCCTACGGCCCCGCGACGGACGTGCCCGATCAGCTTCTCGCACTGCGCAGCCCCGACCGGGCCCGGCGCGGCGAAGCACTGTCGCGGTTGTTCGGCAACGTCTACCACCAGGGCACCAGATGGCAGGCCAGCCGGGCGGTCGTACCCTTCCTGGTCGCGCTGATCGACGACGCCGAGACGCCGGACCGCGCCGATGTGCTTCACCTGCTGCGGAGGATCGCCGTCGGCGACCGGCGTGATGACGGGTTGCCTTTCGATCCCGAGCGCGCGTTCGCGGCGGGCAACGCCTTCGACGGCGTGCGCGACGACGAACTCGTTCGGCGGTTCTACGCCGGGGAAGAGCTCGGCGACGACGAAGCGGGTGTGCTGGACGCCGCGGCGGTGCGCTGGGCGGCCGACAGCTATTTCAGCGCCGCAGCCTTTGTACCCGCGATCGTCGGCTGGGTGTCGGACCCGGACGATCAGGTGGCGGCCAACGCCGCAGCCCTGACCGCCTGGTTCGAACCCACCGCCGTCACCGTGTCCGCGCTGATCTCCGTGCCTGAGCGCCGGGCGCAGCCGCGGGCGAGCGCGAACCTGGCGCTCGCGCATTCGCCCTCCACCGAGGCTCAGGTCGACCGGCGACTGCGTGCGCTGGTCGGTTCGGGCACCGAGGTGGTAGCCGTCACGGCAGCTGTCGCCTCGGCATACCGGGAGGGCGAGTCGATGTCCGGAGAGGCGTTGTCGATCCTGGTCGACGCGTCCAGCCGGGACGATCTCGAGGCGATCGTCGGGTGGGACCGTGCCCCGCGCGGCTTCGTGATGCTCGCCCTGCAACGCCTCGGCCTCGGCTGACCTCGTCGACCGACGGCCTCGGCTGTCCTCTTCGATTGACGGCCTCGGCTGTCCTCTTCGATTGACGTGAAAACCGACTCGGGCCGTGCCCGCCGAGAATGGCGGCCACGGCCCGAGTGGGCGTGCGTCAGGCGTCAGCTGACCGTGGTGCGGGCGGTGTCGCGGTGACCCAGGTGAGCGTGCAGTTCGATCGGCTCGGCGGGCAGGTCCGCCACGCCCGCCGCGACGGACTCGGCCCGGCGGCGGCGGGCCGAGGGCAGGATCAGCGACGCGACCACGGCCAGCACGGCGACGCCCGCGCAGACCCAGAACCCGGACGTGAACGCCTGGTCGGTGGGCAGGCCCTGCGGCGTGGTGTTGCCCGCGATGACCGCCGCGACCACGGCGGTGCCGACGCTGCCGCCGATGGTGCGCACGATGCTGTTGACGCTGGTCGCCTCACCGGTGTGAGTGGCCGGGACCGACTCGATGATGGCGTTGGACATGGCCGCGAAGGCCAGGCCCATGCCCGCGCCGGTAAGCAGGCCGGAGGCGACCAGTTGCCAGAGCGAGTCGTGGACGGCGGCAGGCAGCGCGTACGCGGCGGTCACCAGGGCGGCGCCGAGGAACAGCGGCAGCTTGGGGCCGTAGCGGCGGTCCAGCAGGCCGGACAGGGGACCGAACACCAGCATCATCATGGTGGTCGGCATCAGGAACAGGCCCGCCTGCGAGACGGTCTTGCCGAAGCCGTATCCGGTGGCGGCGGGCAGCTCCAGCAGCATCGGGATGAGCAGGAACGTGCCGAACATGGCGAACCCGAACGCCAGGCCGACCAGGTTCGTCGCCCACACGCCCCGGATGGCGAGCAGCCGCATGTTGATGAGCGGTTCGCGTACCCGTAGCTCAACCAGGACGAACGCGATCAACGCGACCACGCCGACGGCCAGCAGGCTGATGGTCTTGGTCTCGTCCCAGCCCCACTCGCGGCCCTTGCTGATGGCCAGCAGCAGCGACACCAGCGACACCGACAGGATCGCCGCGCCGAGCACGTCCAGGCGCCCCGGCGTACGCACCGGCGACTCCGGCACGCCGAACAGCACGCCCAGCAGCGCCACGCCGATCAGCATCAGCGGGAACCAGAACAGCCACTCCCAGGACAGGTGCTCCACGATCGGACCGGCCAGCACGATGCCCAGGCCCGCGCCGATACCGAAGATGGCCGAGAGCAGGCCGACGGTGACGCTGACCTTTTCGCGCGGCAGTTCGTCGCGGACGATGCCGATGGACAGCGGCATGATCGCGCCCGCCGCGCCCTGCAGTGCCCGCGCCGCGACCAGCACCGGCAGCGTCGTGGACAGCGCGGCCAGCAGCGTGCCCGCCGCCAGCAGCACCAGCACGACCAGCATCATCTTGCGCTTGCCCACCATGTCGCCGAGGCGGCCGAGGATCGGCGTCAGCACCGACGCCGACAGCAGGTACGCCGTCAGCACCCAGCTGATGTCGCCGGTGGAGCTGTGCAGGTCCTGGGCGATGATCGGCAGGGCCGGGGCGACCAGCGACTGCAGCACCGCGAAGGCGAGGCCGCCCAGCGAGAGGAAGAGCACCACGAGGGTGCTGTTGGCGTGGCGTCCGCTGCGGGCAGCGGGCGGTGCGGCCGCCGCGGTGTCCGCGGGGATGGGCCCGGAGGTAGGCGCGCCCACCGTCTTGACTACGTGTTCCATTGGTTCCCGCCGAAGTAAACAATTGATTACTTGGACGGTATCCCGGTCCCGGAAGCTAAGTCAACAGTCGTTTACATCACATGGGGCACCGGCTACGCTGGTCGTGAAGGAGGGCGGAATGACAGTGGGCACCGACCAGGGACAGCGGCGCCGCGACGCGGGCAAGACCCGTCAGCTGCTGCTGGAGGTGGCGCGCCGGCGTTTCGCCCGTGACGGGTA
The DNA here is from genome assembly GCF_019083965.1 of Catellatospora tritici. GTDB lineage: Bacteria > Actinomycetota > Actinomycetes > Mycobacteriales > Micromonosporaceae > Catellatospora > Catellatospora tritici. The sequence continues at coordinate 332,669 of NZ_JAHRCY010000009.1, read as the reverse complement.
CGCGGCCACCACCGTGCGCGACATCGCCGACGAGGCGGGCGTCAACGTCGCCCTGATCAACCGCTACTTCGACTCCAAGGAAGGCTTGTTCGAGGCCTGCCTCGCCTACGCCGTGGAGGAACTGGCCCGCGCCGCGGGTGACGTGCCGCGCAGCGACATACCCGCCGCCATCGCGCAGCAGGCGGCGGGCACCACGCCCGATGGTGGGCCCAACCAGGTGCTGCTTCTGCTACTGCGCTCCTCCGGTGACGAGCGCACCGAGCAGATGCGGCTCGGCGTGCTGCGCCGCTTCGCCGAACGGCTGGCCGCGACCGCGGGCTGGCAGCCCGACACCCCCGACGACGGCCAGCTCATGCTCCGAGCCCAGCTCGTGCTGTCCGCCGCCATCGGGGTCACCCTGCTGCGCGTCTCCGGCCTGCAGCCGCTGACCTCCGCCACCGAGCACGACCTCGTCGAACCGCTGCGCGACCTGGTCCACGGTGTGCTGCACGCCGGGCCGCCGCGCCACCCGGGATCGGTCGGTGGCGACGACCCGGCTCCGGGCCGCCCCACCTCGGACGACTGACCGGCGGCTCGGATCCGCCGCCGGTCAGGTTGGTACCTCAGTCGAGCTCGCGCAGTTCCGCACGCAGCCCGGCCACCTGCGCCATGTAGTCGCTCTCGGCCAGGTCGCCGCGCCGCCGCGCGCTGTCGAGTGCGGCCAGAGCGTCCTCGATCTCCTCGATGGTGCGCTGGCGCGGTGCCGCCTGCGCGGCTGCTGCCTGCTCCGGCGACGGTGCGGCGGCGACCGGCGCGGCCGTGGGCGCGGCTGGAGCGGGCAGCGGTCGGCCGGGGTGTACGCCGACCACGACAGGCCTGCGGAACCACGCGTTGGACTCGCGCCGCGCCAGCAGGATGATGACCGCGATCAGTGCCATCAGACTCAGGATGCCCAGCACGGTCGCGGCGATCCGGTAGTACGGCGGGTAGCCGTCGGGCAGGCGCTGCGAGAACTGCCGCATGCCCGAGCCCGTGTTGCTCCACGCGTTGACGTAGCCGATACCGCTGAACGCGGGCGTGCCCGACGCGGCGGCCGCGCACAGCCCGCACATCAGCGCCAGTCCGCCCGCGATCCAGGCGAACACCCGGCCGGTCCGGCTACGGCCGCGGACCAGCACGGACAGCACCAGCATCACCACGGCCGCGACGACCGTCAGGACGATGGCCATGATCGCCACTCCCAGCGCGAAGCTGTGCAGCAACTCGCCGACCTTCTGGTCCACGCCGGACTCGCGCAGGGCCTGCGCGACGCGGTCCGGATAGCTCCCAGCGCCCGCGACGAGCATGCCCGCGTCGATCAGATAGGCGCCACCGACCCCCGCCAGCAGCCAGGCGGCGGCGGTCACGGTACGTGGCCGCGCGTCCGGATCCGCCGGGACGGTGTAGTCAGGAACGAGCTCGCTCAATGGGCCTCCCCGTGGCGTACCTGTGGATCTGCCGCTTCAGGCGCGGCGGACCCGTTCCGCGCCGTCGTGACGCAGCAGGGTCGACACGTTAGCAACCACCACCAAGGCGAGGAGCCGCACTTCCGGGAACGGGAGCCCGCAGTTTCGGGGAACGGGGAGCCCGCAGTTTCGGGGAACGGGGAGCCCGCAGTTTCGGGGAAACTGCACGAAAGGCGGCCAAGATTCGTGCAGTTTCCCCGAAACTGCACGCGGAACCCCCACCCACGCCGGGAGTGGGGCGGGCGGGTCAGTGGTCGGCGGGGCCGCCGGGCCAGACCACGGCCTGGGCAGCGATGATCTGTTCGCCGTCGAAGGTGACCGCCGCGCTGCCGTGCAGCCGGTAGCCGAGGTCGAGCGCCTCGCTGACCCGGCGGCAGAACTTGTCGTCGTCCGGGCCGGTCAGCAGCCGGTACCGGGGCAGCCCCTGCGGAGGCTGGTTGGTCAGGCCATTGCTCATGCCGCCAGCATGGCACGGATCGCAGCTCCGATCAGGCAGTCGGGCCGCCCGGAAGGTGGTCGGCAAGATCATCCGAGTTGCCGGGCAGTCGGGCGTATCTTGACCGCCCATACCCCCGATTGCCCGGCAACTCGACCCCGACCTGACCCGACCCCGACCCGACCCGACCCGACCCCGACCCCGACCCCGATCTCGACTCCGTCAGGGGAGGAGGCGGTGTTCCCAGGCCCAGGCGGCGATCTCGACGCGGTTGCGGGCGCCGAGTTTGGCCTGCACGCTGCCCAGGTGCGTCTTGACCGTGCCGAGCGAGATGAACAGTTGGGCGGCGATCTCGGCGTTGGTCAGGCCGCGCGCGGTCAGTTTCACCACGTCCAGTTCACGCGGGGACAGGCCTTGGTCGTCGCCGGTTCGACGCGGCAGCAGCGGAGTCAGGTGCTCCAGCAGCCGTACCGTGATCGACGGGCTGATCAGCGAGTCGCCCGACGCGGCCGCGCGGACCGCCTCGACCAGCAGCGCCGGTCCGGAGTCCTTGAGCAGGAAGCCGCAGGCGCCGTTGCGCAGCGCGGCGTGCACGTACTCGTCGAGGTCGAAGGTGGTCACCACGACCACTTTCGGTGGGTCGGCGACCCCGGGGCCGGCGAGCTGCCGCAGCGCCTCCAGACCGTCCAGGCGCGGCATCCGGATGTCCAACAGCGCCACGTCGGGCCGGACCCGGCGGGCCAGCTCGACCGCCTCGACGCCGTCGGCGGCCTCGCCGACCACCTCCATGTCCGGCTGGGCACCGATGATCATGCCGAAGCCGGTCCGGACCATCGCCTGATCGTCGGCGATCATCACCCGGATCACGGCGCCTCCCGCCAGGTCAGCGGCATCGCCACGTCGACGAGCCAGCCCCGCTCGATACCCGGACCGGCGGTGATCCGGCCGCCGACCGCCCGGACCCGCTCGGCCAGGCCGACCAGCCCGTACCCGCGTTCGCGAGCACCGGCCGGGCGGGGCGGGGCGCCGTCGTCGGCCACCCGGACGAACAGCCAGCCGGACGCGCGGCGCACCGACACGTCCACCACCCGTGCGTGCACCGCGTGCCGCCGTACGTTGGTCAGCGCCTCCATGACCACCCGGTAGGCGCTGGTGGACACCTCCACCGGCAGCCCCTCCAGCGGCCCGTCCACGTGCAGCCGCGCCACCGCCAGACTGGACTGGTTGAACCGCTCCAGCAGCGGCGGCAGGTCGGCCGCCCCGGCCACCGGCGCCAGCGGCGCCTCCGGTTCGCGCAGCACGCTCACCATCCGGCGCATCGACGCCATCGTCTCGGCCCCGGCCGCCTCGATCTGCTCCAGCGCGACCAGTGCCCGACTCGGATCCTGCTCGGCGACGTACCGGGCGCCCTGCGCCTGCACGATGATGCCGGTCACGTGGTGGGCGATGAAGTCGTGCAGGTCGCGGGCGAACTCGGCCCGCTGCGCGGCCCGGACCTCGTCCAGGGCCCGCCGTCGCCCGCTGTCCAGCATCCGCATGTACACCCCCGCGGTCACCACGGCCGCCGCCGCCATGCCGAGCAGCAACCCGAAGACGACCATCAGGTTGTCGGTGCCGCTGCGGAACGGCAGCAGGGTCACGGCGGCGCCGACGCCAAGCACGGCCCAGGGCGCGGTCCAGGCCGGTGCCCAGCGAGCCGTGACGTAGAGCAGCCCGAGCAGTCCGGCCGTCTCGGCCAGCCCCCAGCTGCCGTTCGCACTGGCGGAGACGCCGAGCAGCCAGAGCAGTCCGGTGACACCAAGTGACCCAGCGGCGCCCACCAGCGCGAACCAGGGCAGCAGCACCGATCCGGGTCGGTGCGGGAACAGCCAGATCGCGGCGATGGCCATGGCCGGTGCCACTCGCACCAGGGTGTGCAGGGGGTTCTCGTACAGCATGCCGTAGCGCAGGTCGATGATGCCGAGCACGGCCAGGCCGACGAAGGCGGCGAACCGGCCCAGCAACAGCAGCCAGGGGCGTAGGGGGGAGGTCGTCATCGTCACCCAGGGTAGCCACTGGTACGGCGGTGCCGGATCGGCCGAAAGTCATAGCGGCCCGGCGGCGAACCTGGCCGTCGGCCGATGCGCCGAGCACCGCCGGCACGGAAGGCTCTGCTGCGACAACGGGACCATTCCCTGGAGGACATGTGAGTACGCAGCAAACCGTCACCACCCGGGTCTACGCGGTGGCCGCGGTGGACCTGGTCAAGGTGTACGGCAGCGGCGACGCCGCGGTGCGCGCCCTGGACGGGGTGACGGTCGGCTTCACCCGGGCCGAGTTCACGGCGATCATGGGCCCGTCCGGGTCCGGCAAGTCGACCCTGATGCACTGCCTGGCCGGCCTGGACACCGCGACCTCCGGGCAGGCGCTGCTCGGCGGGACGGATCTGACCAGGCTCGACGACCGGGTGTTGACCAAGGCCAGGCGGGAGCGGATCGGCTTCGTCTTCCAGTCGTTCAACCTGCTGCCGCAGCTGACCGCGATGCGGAACATCACCCTGCCGCTCGACCTCGCCGGGCGGCGACCGGAACCGGAGCTGTTCGACTACCTGGTCACCGCGCTCGGCCTGGGCGACCGACTCGACCACCGGCCCAGTGAGCTGTCCGGCGGCCAGCAGCAGCGGGTCGCGCTGGCGCGGGCGCTGGTGTCGCGGCCGGAGGTGGTCTTCGCCGATGAGCCGACCGGCAACCTCGACTCGGCCTCCGGCGCACAGGTGCTGGCGCTGCTGCGCGACGCGGTCCGCGATCTCGGCCAGACCGTCGTCATGGTGACCCACGACCCCAACGCCGCCGCGTACGCCGACCGCGTCGTGCTGCTGGCCGACGGCCGGATCGCCGGTGACCTGGACCGGCCCGACCGTGCCGCGATCGTCGACGCGCTGGCGCAGCAGGCGGTGCCGCGATGAGCCGGGCGGTGCTGCGTACGCAGTTGGCCGGGGTGGCCCGGCGACCGGCCCGGCTGCTGCTCACGGGCCTGGCCGTGTTGGTCGCGTCGTTCGTGGTCTGTGCCGCGATGCTGGCCCAGCAGGTCACCGAGCGGTCCCTGCTCGAGAACCTGAGCGGCACGCCGGAGCAGGTGGCGTTCGTGGTGGGGGACGAGTCGGCCCCGGCGCCCGAACATGTCCTCGGTCGTATTCGAGCCCTGCCCGGCGTGGCCGAGGCGGTGGGCAGGTTCAACACCGGGGTGCAGCTCGGTTCGGGGGTCTCGGCCAACTACCTGCAGGTGACCGCCGATCCGGGCACCGGCCCGCTGGCGCTGGTCCACGCTGTCTCGGGCCGGTATCCGCAAGCCCGCGACGAGATCGCGATCACGCCGCGTACCGCCGACCGGATGGGTCTGACCGTGGGCGCGGTGCTGCACGCCCGGACCGGGCCGGACGTGCCGCCGGTCGACCTCACCGTCACCGGCGTCGTCGAGACGCCGCACGACTTCGGCGCCCAGGCGTACGCGGTGGAGGACACCGTGATCGCCCTGTCACCCGGCGGTCTGACGGGCAGGATCGAGGTGCGCCTGGCCGACGGCGCGGCGGCCCCCGAGGTGCGGCAGCGGCTCCAGCAGGTCCTCGACACCGAACCTCGTCCGGCCATCCCCGCAGGAGAGGCCACTCCTGAAGGTGGGGCCACTCCTGAAGGTGGGGCCACTCCTGAAGGTGGGGCCACTCCTGACGGAGAGCAGGCGCCGGTCCCGGGCATCCGCACCGGGGCCGAGGTGCGGGCCGAGGAGGCGGTCGCCGCGTTGGCGGAGGTCACGACGATCTTCACGGTCGTCGCCGTGTTCGTGGCCGTCGCCGTGATCGCCGCCGCGCTGGTCGTCGCGTCCACCTTCCGGATCGTGTTCGCCCAGCGCACCCGGCAGCTGGCCCTGCTGCGGGCGATCGGCGCCGACCGGGGTGGTATCGCCCGCGCGCTGGCCGTCGAGGGTGCGGTCACCGGGCTCGTCGCCAGCGCGACCGGCGTCCTGGCCGCGTTCGCGGTCGGCTACGGCGCCCCGCCGCTGCTGGGACTGTTCGGGACACGTCTGCCCGGACCCGGCACGCCGCCGGTGGCCGCGCTGGCCGTGGTCGGCGGCGCCGTCCTGCTGACCGTCGGCGCGGTGCTGGCGCCCGCGCGCTCGGCCGCCCGGGTCGCCCCGCTGGCCGCGCTGCGTACGGCGCAGACCGCCGGATCCCGACGTGACGTCGGCGTGGTACGCCTGCTGTTCGGTGCCCTGTTCGCCGCCGGAGCCGTGCTGTCGGCGCTGCTCGTGGTCGATCGCCTGCCCGGCCGGAACCCGGAGAACTACGCGCCGCTGCCGGTGCTGCTCGGCGTCGTCGCCTCCGGCACGCTGGCGTTCCTCGCGCTGATGCTGCTGGGCCCGCTGCTGGTCCGCCCGGTGCTGTGGGTGGTCGGGTGGCCGCTGCGACGGCTCGGCCCGGTCGGGCGGTTGGCGGTCGGCGGCATCGGCGGGGCGCCGCGCCGCGCCGCCGCGATCTCGGTCGTCGTCGCCCTCGGGGTGACCCTGATCGCCGGGGTCCTGGTCGGCGCCGCGTCGGTGCAGATCCTGGCCGACCGCGAGATGGCCCTGTCCACCCCGGCCGATTTCGAGATCACCACGGACGGGCCGCCGATCCCGGCGACGGTGCTGGAGCAGGTCCGCGCCCGGCCCGAGCTGGCGCACACCGCCGGCTACCGGCGCCTGGACGAGCTGCACATCGACGCCGACCCGCAGAACGTCTTCGACGCCAACGACCTCGACCTGACCGCGCTCCCGATGCTCGGTGGGCTCGACGTCGAGGCCGGGTCGCTGGCCGAGGCGGGACCCGGCCGGGTGGTACTGGCCGGATACCTCGCCGATCTGCTCGGTCGGCACGCGGGCGACCAGCTCACCCTGTCCCGGGAGGGCCGGACCGTCCAGGTCCGGGTGGCCGCGGTGCTGCCCGGGGCGGCCCCGCTGCACTCGGCCCTGATCGTCGACCGGGTCGACCTGGACCGGCTCGGCGCGGCGGACGGCTTCACCGGCATCCTGACCGACGCGGCCGGATCCGGCGAGGACGGCCGTACCGCCGGACAGCAGGCGCTGCGGCGCATCGCCGTCGACAACGGCAGGTTCGGGGTCAGCGTGCTGGCCGACGAGCGCGACGACCACCAGGCCGTGCTGGACGCGGTGCTGTGGATCGCGCTGGGCCTGGTCGGGCTGACCGTCCTGATCGCCGTGGTGGGCGTCGGCGCGACGACCGCGCTGTCGGTGGTGGAACGGATCCGCGAATCCGGGCTGCTGCGGGCGGTCGGTCTGTCCCGGGCCGGGCTGCGGACCATGCTGACCACCGAGTCGGGCCTGTACGGCGTACTCGGGGCGACCCTCGGGCTGCTGCTCGGGGTGCCGTACGCCTGGCTGGCGGTGCGGGCGCTGGGCCTCGACGCGCCGCTGGCACTGCCCGTGCCCGCGTTGGCCGGGCTGTTCGCGGCGCTGGTGCTGCTCACCGCCGTGGCCGGGGTGCTGCCCGCCCGGCGGGCGTCGCGGGTCAGCCCGGTCACCGCACTGGGCACCGACGACTGACCGGGGTTGAGAAGGGCACCTTCCACTCGGATTGCGAGCTGCGTTTCCGCTCGTCTCGCTGACGCGAGCCGACGAAGGTGCCCTTCCTTACCTAGAGGTGGCGGGTGGTGTGCAGAAGGTACTGCTTGCGGTCCAGGGGGTTGTGGTCGGTGCGGGCGCGCGTCGGTGCCGGTCCGCGCACCTGGCGGTGGTGGTCGAACACGCTCACCAGCACGCCCTCGCCGCGGGTGAGTGAGGGCAGCGCCCGCTGGAGTTCGTGCACCCGCACCGCGGGCAGTTCGGCCTCCAGCTCGCAGACCGCCCCGCTCACCGTGGTCGCCTGCGCGACCCCGCCCAGCTGGGCCAGCACCGGGACCACCGAGGCGAGCGCGTCGGCCGGGACCTCGACGTGCACCCGGTGGATCGGCTCGTGCACGTTCGTGCCCGCCTGCCGCAGCGCCGCCATCAGGACCAGCGGGGTGAGGTCGCGGAAGTCACCGGCCGAGGTCGACCACTTGCTCCACCCGTACGGCGGCGGCGGGGTGTAGGCCGACTCCGTCAGCGTGACCACGCAGTCGGTGACCTGCCACCCGCGTAGCCCCTGCCGCAGCGTGCGCCGGACCGTCTCCTCGACCGCCTTGATGAACGACAGTGGCAGTGAACCCAGCTCGATGCCGAGCCGGAACCGCACCCCCGAGCCGGTCTCGGCCGGTTCCAGCCGCAGCCCCACCCCGGCCCGGAACGGGTTCGCCCCGCCCATCGGCTCGGCGGCCGCCCCGCTGCCGAGCAGCCGTTCGAGGTACACCGTCGTCGTCTCCTGGAACGACACGGCCAGGCCGTGCTCGTCGGCCAGGGTCGCCTGGATGACCTCCTTCTGGACCTCGCCGTAGAGCGACACGGCCAGCTCGCCGCCGGCCGCGTCGTGGCGCAGCGCGATCAGCGGATCCTGCTCGGCGAGCTGGGCCAGCGCCGCGTGCAGGGCGCCGCGCTGCTCGGGCCGGGCGGGCAGCACCACCGTCTCCAGCGTGGGCGGGGCGAACTGGTGCCGGTCGGCGGCGTACGCCGTGGGTTCGCCCAGCGTGTCGCCGACGCGTACGCCGGTCAGGCCGGTGACCTTGGCGATCCGGCCCGCGGTGACGGCCGGGGCGCGTACGGCGGTGCCCTGGTCGAAGACGCTGATGCCGGTGACCTTCGCGGCCCGGCCGTCACCGAAGACGACCCGGTCGCGCAGGTGGAGCGTGCCGGAGTGGAGACGCAGGTACGCCTGCAGCTCCCCGGCGGTGCCGCGCTCCACCTTGAACACCGTGCCGCAGGCGGGTGCCGTCGCGTCGGCGTCGGTCGCGGGCAGCAGTCGGGTGATGCCCGCGATCAGCTCGTCGATGCCCGCGCCGGTCATGGCCGAGCCGAAGTACACCGGGTGCACCAGGGCGCGACCGGTCTGCTCGGCCAGCGCGGCGGGCAGCCGTACCCCCGGCATCCGTTCGTCGGTCAGGTAGGCCCGCAGCAGGTCGTCGTCGTGCTCGGCCAGCAGTTCGGCCAGGCTCGCGGCGAAGGCCGGATCATCGTGGGCATACGGCTGGAACGTCGCGTTCCGGTCGCCGAGGCCGGACACGGTCCCCATCGTGGCGACCGCCGGGGTGAGCCGGGCGCGCAGGTCGTCGAGCAGGCTGCCGTACCGTGCCCCGGCCCTGTCGATCTTGTTGACGAACAGCAGCGTCGGGATGCGCAGCCGCCGCAGCACCCGCATCAGTACGCGGGTCTGCGCCTGCACGCCCTCCACGGCCGACACCACCAGCACGGCGCCGTCCAGGACGCCCAGCACCCGCTCCACCTCGGCGATGAAGTCCGGATGGCCCGGGGTGTCGATCAGGTTGACGGTGACCCCGTCGACGACGAACGACACGACGGCCGACTTGATGGTGATGCCACGCTGTCGTTCCAGCGCGAGCGTGTCGGTCTGCGTGCTGCCCTCGTCGACGCTGCCGACCTCGTCGATGACTCCGGCGGCGTGCAGCAGCCGCTCGGTCAGGCTCGTTTTACCGGCGTCGACGTGCGCCAGGATGCCAAGGTTGAGTGATGGCAAGAAGCGTCATGTCCTCTGTGTGAGCGATGGCGAGACAGCGGGTGGACATGTACGCAGCTCGCATCGGACGCTCCTCGGTTCAGGGACAGGACTTTCCGCAGTACATCAGCGTGGGCCCACGAGGGGCAACCGGTTTTGTCCGGCTCTCGAGGCCGGGGCCGTCACGGCCGGGACGCGGCACTGGCCATGCCGAGCCGCCATGCTTCCATTGAGATGGTCCTCAATATAGTGTTCGATCTATGCGAAAGATTGCTCTCCTCTTTGCCGCCGTCGCCGCGACGCTGCTGATGAGCGCGGCTCCGGCCGCGGCCGCGACCGGTTGGACGTTCCACAGCGGTGGCTACGACGACGACGTCTTCTTCCAGACCCCTTGCCTGGACAAGGGCGCCGAGTTGCTGGCCGCCGGCACCGTCGCCGACTACCAGTGCAAGCTGAACCAGGGCAACGGGTACTGGGACCTGTTCGTCGTCAGCGGCACCTGGACCTACCGCAGCGCGCACTACAACAACGACGGCTTCGGCGCCGCGTGTGCCAACGCCGGGCAGGCGCTGGTCGGCAACGGCACCATCACGACGTACCAGTGCCGGTTCGACAACACCGCGTACGTGAAGCTCTGGGTCATCGTCTGAGCGTCGACCGGGCCCTCGGTCGCCGCCGAGGGCCCGGTCAGGCCAGGGTGTCGAGGGCGGCGAGCGCGTCGGCGGGCAGGACCAGGTCGGCGGCGGCGATGTTCTCGCGCAGATGCTCGACCGAGGACGTGCCCGGGATCAGCAGCATGGACGGCGAGCGCCGCAGCAGCCATGCCAGCGCCACCTGGTGCGCGGTCGCGCCCAGCCCGGCGGCGATCTCGTCGAGCTCCCGCGACTGCAGCGGGCTGAACCCGCCCAGCGGGAAGAACGGCGTGAACGCGACCCCCTCGCGCGTGCAGCGGTCCACCAGCGGGTCGTCGTCACGACGGGCGATGTTGTAGAGGTTCTGCACGCACACCACCGGCGCGATCGACTGCGCCTCGGTCAGCTGCTCCGCCGTTACGCCGCTGACCCCCAGGTGCCGGATCAGGCCCTGTTCGCGCAGCTCGGCCAGCACGGCGAACGGTTCGGCGATCGAGCCAGGCGTCGGCCGTTCCGCCCCGCCGACACGCAGGTTCACCACGTCCAGGGCCGCCACGTCGAGGTGACGCAGGTTGTCGTGCACGGCGCCGACCAGGTCGTCGCGGGACAGGGCGGGCGGCCACGACTTGTCCGGGCCGCGCCGGGCGCCGACCTTGGTCACGATCCGCAACTGCGGCGGGTACGGGTGCAGCACCTCGCGGATCAACTCGTTGACCGTGTACGGACCGTAGTAGTCGCTGGTGTCGATGTGGGTGATGCCCCGGTCCACCGCCTCGCGCAGCACCGCCGCCGCCGCTGCCGGGTCGCGCGGTGGACCCCACACCCCCGGGCCCGCGAGCTGCATCGCGCCATAGCCCATCCGGCTCAGCACCAGGTCGTCGGCGAGCGTGATACTTCCCCCGGGAGCAGTCATGATCCCACTCTAGGCAGAGACGGCGGCTGCGGCCCGGTCGATCGCGGCGTTCAGTCGCTGCGCGCTGATCAGATCCTGGTGCGTCCCGGCCGCCCCGCACGCGTACGCCCCGGACACCGCTCCGGCCAGCATGCAGTCCTCGATCGGGGCACCGGCCAGCCAGCGGCTCATGAACGCCGTGCTGAACGCGTCCCCCGCGCCGTTGCTGTCCACCACCGGCCGCTCGGGCGTCGCGACCGGGAACCGCTGAACCTGCGGCCGCACCCGGGTCAGCACCCGCGACCCGGCCGCGCCCTCGGTCGCCACGACGACCTGGGCGCTGCCCAGGTCCAGCACGCGGTGCATGATCTCGTCGACGCGCTCCGGTGCCGCCTGCCCGCTGAAGAAGACCAGGTCCGCTTCCAGGAAGGGCAGTGCCCACGGGTTGTCGCCGTCCCAGGCGTGGATGTCGGCCGAGGTCGTCACGCCCAGGCGCCGTGCGTCGGCGAACGCGCCGATCGCGTGCGACGCGGCGACGTGGACATGCCGGGCGCGGGCGAGCAGCGGCAGGTAGAACTCCGGCGGCAAGGCCAGGTCGGCGGGGTGGCGGCCGTCGAAGAACGAGAAGCGGCGCCCCTCGGCGTCGACCAGGTTGACCGCGCGTGGGGTGCCGTTGGGTGCGGGCAGGTGGGCGAAGTCCAGGCCGAGCTCGGCGTATCGGCGCAGCACCAGCTCGCCCAACGGGTCGGCGCCGAGGAAGTCGGCCAGCTTGGTGCGCAGACCGAGGGCATGCAGGCCCAGCGCGACGCCGTTGCCCGAGTGCGCGACGTAGTCGCGGATGGGCGCCACCGGCAGGAAGTCGCCGGGCGGCACGGACAGTGTCGGCACCTGAACGATCGTGTCGATACCGACACCGCCGAGGACCAGTACGTCGAAGTCGGGCATGGCATGACGCCTTCCGGGTGGCAGACAGGACGACCCGGAGCGGCGGGCGGCCCGACACTACCCAAACGAGTGCGATCGCGCCGCCCCTGCCGTCGTACGCGGCGCGCCGTGGCTGAGGTCGCCGCCGTTAGACCCGGCATGTCCTCCCGGCGCGCAGTCGCGTACCTCGCGATCACCCTCACCCTGCTCGCCGCGACCGCGGTGGCCCTCGACCGTTGGGTGTGGGCACCGGCGATGATCTCGACGGCGCAGCGGGTCGACTTCGCCCGGCGGCTGCCCGTCCCGCCACTGGCTCCGTCGCACCGCGACAGCCGTGGACGGCGCGTGTTCGACCTGCGCGCGCAGACCGGCGAGCACGACTTCGGCAGCGGCCCGGTGCGCACCGAGGGCTACGACGGCACCTACCTCGGCCCGACCCTGCGGATGACCCGGGGCGAGCAGGTCGTCGTGCACGTGCGCGACGACCTGCCCGAAGCGACCAGTGTGCACTGGCACGGCATGCGCGTGCCAGCCGCCGCCGACGGGGGTCCGCACCAGCTCATCCCGCCGGGGCGGTCCTGGTCGGCGTCGTGGCGGGTCGACCAGCCCGCCGCGACCCTCTGGTACCACCCGCACCCGCACGGCGCCACGGCGCGGCAGGTCTACCACGGGCTGGCCGGGCTGCTCATCGTCGACGACCCGGCCACCACCATCCCGCAACTGCCGCACGAGTACGGCGTGGACGACCTCCCGGTCATCGTGCAGGACAAACGCTTCACCGACGACGGGCGGCTCGACGACACCAGCGCGCCGCTGGCCGGGATCGGACTGCTCGGCGACACCGTGGTGGTCAACGGCGTGACCGGGCCGTACCTGCCGGTGGTCACCCGGCGGGTGCGGCTGCGGCTGCTCAACGCCTCCAACGCGCGCACCTACGACTTCGGGTTCACCGACGGGCGCCGGTTCGCGCTCGTCGGCACCGACGGCGGGCTGCTCGACGCCCCAGCCGACCTGCGGCGGATCATGCTGTCGCCGGGGGAGCGGGCCGAGCTCGTGGTCGGCGTCGACCCCGGCCAGACCACGGTGCTGCGCAGCTACCCGCACCCGCTGGGCACGGGGCGCCTGGGCGACCGGTTCGTCGGCGGCGACGACACCCTCGACATCCTGCAGCTGCGGGCCGCGGCGATCCTGCGGCCCAGCCCGGAGCCGCCGCGTACGCTCGCGCCGCTGCCGCGGGCGACCCGGGCGCAGGCGGTCCGCGTGCGGGAGTTCAGCCTGAACAACGACGCGATCAACGGGCAGCCGATGGACATGGGCCGTGTCGACGCCGCCCCGGTCGCGGGCAGCACCGAGATCTGGCGCGTCGTCAACGACGACGGCATCCCGCACAACTTCCACGTGCACGGGGTGCAGTTCCAGGTGCTGACCGTGTCCGGCGCGCCGCCGCCACCGCAGCTGAGCGGCTGGAAGGACACGGTCTACCTGCCGCCGGACGAACCCGTCGAGCTGATCATGTCGTTCCCCCGGCATCCCGGACCGGGGCTGTACATGTTCCACTGCCACCTGCTGTATCACGAGGACTCCGGCATGATGGGCCAGTACGCCGTCACGGATCCGGGGGCCGACATGAACACGCAGGCGGGGCACTAGCCGTGGGCCCGATCATCGCGATCCGCCGTTATCCGGTGAAGAGCGCCCTCGGCCAGGCCGTGGACCAGGTCGCCGTCGAACCCGGCGGCCTGCGCGGCGACCGCCGGTGGGCGTGTCTGGACCAGACCGACGGGTCGGTGGTCAGCCTCAAGCATCCGCACCGCTGGACGGGCATGTGCGCGGTCGGGGCGTCCATACCGTCCGATGGCGACACCGTCGTCCGCGTGGCGGGGCGGGACCATCTGGCCGGGACAGCGGAGGCCGACCGGGCGCTGAGCGAGTGGCTGGGCCGCCCGGTGCGGCTGAGCCGGGAGGCGCCCGCCGGCGCGCGGCTGCACCGCCTGCTGCCCGACGACCCGGGCATGGTGCCCGACTGGCTGGCCGCCGGGCCCGGACAGGAGACGGACGCGGCCTACACCGCCCGCGACGGCCGGTTCGTCGACTTCGGCGCGGTCCACCTGGTCACCACCGGCGCGCTGGCCGCGCTGGCCGCCGAGATCGGCCGCGACGGCGTGGACCCGTGGCCGTTTCGGCCCAACCTCGTCGTCGACGCGCCCGCCGACCCCGAGCCCGGCGCCGAACTGCGGGCCGGTGCGGTGGTGCTGCGGGTGCAGCTGCCGACGCCGCGCTGCATCGCGCCCGCGCTCGACGCCGCCGGGCGCCCCACCGACCGGGCGCTGCTGGGCGCCCTCGCCCGCCATCACCGCAAGGAGCTGCCGGGGCTCGGCCGAGCCGCCTGCTTCGGCGTGTACGCCGAGGTCCTGGCCCCGGGGCCGCTGGCCGTCGGGCAGCGGCTGACCGCGCGGTAGGGGCCGCCGCTGAGCCGCGACGCAGCTCTTACCGCGCCCTGTTGAGTGGCGGCGAGACCGGCCACCCCGGACGGCCCGGTCACCTCGCAGGGTCCGAGCAGTCGGATCACCGGCTCGATCGACTCGCTCCGCACGGGACCAGGATCCCACCGCCGGGCGCGGTCGCCAGCGCCACCGGGTGTCGGGAATGCGCCGATGCCGGATGCTTCGCGGCCCGCGTGGACGGTCCGATCCGGAGAGAGTTGATCGAAAGACTTGCGTTCTTGGTGAAGTAGTGAAATTTTCCTTTGCACTGATCCGTTTATGTGGAGGAAATCTCATGCGGAGGAGAATCACCGCTGCCGCGGTGACCACGGCGCTGCTCGGGGCGCTGCTGCTGCCTGGAGGCGCGCAGGCCGACCCGGTCGCCGGAAGCCTGTCTGCCCAGGACACCGCAGACTGCGTGCTCAACCCGGCGCTGCCCAAGCGCCAGTTCCGGGCGATGTGGATCGCCAGCGTCGTCAACATCGACTGGCCGGGCGGGCCGGGCCGGGCCGAGGAGGCGCTCAAGGCCGAGTACCGGGGCTGGCTGGACCTGGCGCAGCGGCTCAACCACAACGCGGTCGTCGTGCAGGTCCGCCCGACCGCCGACGCGTTCTGGCCCTCGCCGTACGAGCCGTGGTCGGAGTGGCTGACCGGTGCCCGGGACGGCAACGGCCCCGGCTGGGACCCGCTGGCGTTCCTGGTGTCCGAGGCGCACGCGCGCAACCTGGAGTTCCACGCC
Source organism: Catellatospora tritici (assembly GCF_019083965.1). Lineage (GTDB taxonomy): Bacteria > Actinomycetota > Actinomycetes > Mycobacteriales > Micromonosporaceae > Catellatospora > Catellatospora tritici. The sequence continues at coordinate 317,464 of NZ_JAHRCY010000009.1, read as the reverse complement.
TGGTTCAACCCGTACCGGGTGTCGATGCCGCAGGGCGCCGGCGCCGACCCGAACCTGCTCGCGCCCAACCACCCGGTGCGCCAGCACCCCGAGTGGGCGCTGGCCTACCCGGTCAACGCGGCGGGCAGCCGCCTCTACTACAACCCGGGCATTCCGGCGGTACGCGCGTTCGTGCAGGACGCCATCATGGACGCGGTCGACAAGTACGACATCGACGGCGTCCACTTCGACGACTACTTCTACCCCTACCCGGCCGCCGGTCAGGACTTCCCCGACCAGGCCACCTTCGCCGAGTACGGCGCGGACTTCGCGACCAAGGCCGACTGGCGCCGCCACAACATCGACCTGCTCATCCAAGAGCTCAGTGGCCGGATCAAGGCCAGCAAGCCGTGGGTGAAGTTCGGCGTCAGCCCGTTCGGCATCTGGCGCAACAAGGCCGCCGACCCGCTGGGCTCGGAGACCAACGGCACCCAGTCCTACGACGCCAACTTCGCCGACACCCGCAAGTGGGTCAAGGAGGGCTGGCTGGACTACATCGTGCCGCAGGTCTACTGGAGCATCGGCTTCGCCGTGGCCGACTACGCCAAGCTGGTGCCGTGGTGGTCCGACGTGGTGTCCGGCACGAACACCCAGCTCTACGTCGGCCAGGCCGACTACAAGATCAACCTGGCCGGACAGCCCGCCGCGTGGTTCGACCCGAACGAGATGAGCAAGCACATCACGTTCAACCGGGACTACAACGTCGCGGGCAACGTCCACTTCTCCGCCAAGGACGTCAAGGCCAACCGACTCGGCGCCACCGACATCGTCGCCGCTGAGCAGTACAGCAAGCCCGCGCTCGTACCCACGATGGCGCAGCTGCCCGCCAAGCCGCTGATGTTCCCGGTCGTCACCTCGGCCACGCGTCAGTCCGACGGCATCGACCTGGCCTGGCGGCCGATCGCCGACGGCCTCGGCCCATTCGGCCAGGCCGCCTCGTACGCCGTCTACCGCTTCGACGGGTTCCAGCCGCGCCTGGGCGCCTGTGACCTGGCCGACGCCACCCATCTGATCACCACCACCCGCGGCACGTCGTTCACCGACACCACCGCGGTCGCCGGACAGCGTTACACGTACTACGTCACCTCGGTCGACCGGCTCTGGAACGAGAGCCCGGCCAGCCCGCCGCGACTGGTGCCCTGATCCTGCACCCGGGCACGCCCGCACCTGACGGGCGTGCCCGGCCCGCAATGAACGCGACATATCGGGGCACCACGGGTAGCTTCCTGAGCATGGAGACTGCTACCACCACCGTCGACCGGGCCGTCACCCCGCGCGGAGAGCTGGTGCTCCGGGAATGCGCCGGGCACTACGAGGTGATCAGCAACGGCGTGTTCCTCATGGACACCCGGGCCGGGCAGTCCGAACGCCTGCTGGTGCGGGCCGCGCTGGACACCGCCCCCGACGGCGCCCGTTTGCTCATCGGCGGGCTCGGCGTCGGCTTCTCGCTGGCCGAGGCGGCCGCCTCGGCCAAGCCCGCCCACATCACCGTCGCCGAGATCGAACCAACGCTGGTCGGCTGGCACCGCGGGCCGCTCGCCCGGTTCAGCGCCGGGGCCATGGACGACCCACGGGTACGGGTGGTCACCGCCGACCTGACCGCATGGCTGCGCACCACCGACGAGACCTTCGACTCCATCTGCCTCGACATCGACAACGGCCCCGACTGGACCGTCTTCGACACCAACGCCGCCCTCTACCAGCACGACGGCCTCGAACTGCTGCGCGAACACCTCACCCCGGCCGGCGTCCTCGCGGTGTGGAGCGCGAACGAGTCGCCCGCCTACGCGCGGCGGCTCGCCGCGGCGATCGGCCCGGTCCGGATCCTGCGTATACCCGTCCCGCGCGGCGAGCCCGACATCGTCTATCTGGCTCGTCCGCGCTGAACCGGCCGCCGGTCACATGGGCGGCGGCGGCACCGGCGGGATCGGTGAGGGCGTAGGCGTGGGCGGCTGCGGCGGCCCGGGAACCGGTGGGACCGGCGGCTGCGGCGGTTCCGGCATCGGCACCGGCGGCTGTACGGGATCAAGCGGATCGGTGGGCGTCATCTTCTGCCTCCAACAGGTCTATGCCTGCGATGTACCCGGAGACGTACCGCCGTCAAACGGGTGTACTCGATCAGACGATCGATTCGGTCGCCGGGTCCGCTGCGCCGACCCGGCCGCCACCCGGCGTTCTGGGTCGGATCTACGACTTGATCTTGGCGGAGTCAGTCGATCAACCTACCGTGACGGCCATGAACCCCTCCTCGCTGCGCCACGCGGCCCCCGGCGCCGCCCGGACGCGTACCCATGACAAGTCCGCCCAGGCATCGACCCGAGCCGTGCTGGCGCTGGCCGGGGTGCTCACATTCGCCCTGCTCGGCACGGCCGCCTGCGGGAAGAAGGACGAACCGCGGACCAGCGCGACCGCGAGCACGGAACTGACCGCCGGGCCCAGCGCGAGCACCGACCCGAGCGCGCAGGCATCGGCCAGCGCGGCGCCGCAGTCGTCGTCGACCGGTGGCGGCAGCGGCGAGAAGCCGCCGTCGTTCCCGTCGTCGGCCAAGGACTACGGCCTGGCGACCCTGGCCGCCTGGGCCACCGGCAGCAAGTCGAGACTGGACCTCTACGCCAACCAGGCGGCCGTCGCGCAGTTCATGGGTCACGGCAAGCCCAACAGCCAGTGGACCAACCTCAAGTGCGAAGCGGCCGGCGACGGCCAGACCGCCTGCGACTACCGCAACGCCCACGGCGACGACGCACGGCTGACAATGATGAACACGCAGCTCGGCCACCCGACCGCCACCACCGACGTGTTCATCAACCGCACCCAGTACGCCACCACCGCCAACCAGTATGTCTCCGACTTCATGGCGGCCTGGCAGGACCGCAACAAGCAGCGGATGACCCGCTACGCCAACTCCTCCATCGCGAACTCGTTCCTGGGCCAGACCCCGCCGACCGGCACCCAGGTCAACGCCACCCAGTCCGGTAGCACCTGGACGGTCGAGGTGACCGGCCTGCCGCTGGGCTCGGGCAACTGGACCTTCACCGTCAACGGCGGCAAACTCGGCGACGGCAACGCCATCACCGCGGCCAAGGCCGACTGACCGCTGCTGGTAGCGTCGGACACCCCTCCGACACTGTGGACGGTGACCATGCCCACGGCGCCCTCCGACCGGGATCCGGGCACGTTGCGACGCGCCCGGATCGCGGTGAGCCTCCAGTTCGCCCTGTACGGCACCATCCTCGGCACCTGGACCGCCCGCATCCCCGCCATCAAGCAGCACCTCGAGCTCACCGACGGGCAGCTCAGCGTCGGCCTGCTCGCCTTCGCCGCCGGTGCCATCATCGGCATGCAGGCCGCCGGACGGCTGGTCGACCGCCTCGGCAGCGCCAGGTTGCTGCTGCCGATCGTGCTCGCCGACGGCCTGCTGCTGGTCTCGCCCGCCCTGGCCGGAAACCTGGTCGTGCTCGTCGCCTGCCTGCTCGCCTTCGGCACCGCCCACGGGCTGCTGAACATCGCGATGAACGCGGCGGCGGTGCAGACGCAGCGGGCCTGGCAGACGCCGATCATGTCGTCGTTCCACGCCGTGTACAGCGTCGGCGGGTTCCTGGGCGCGGCCATCGGCGGCCTGTGCGCGTACGCGGGGCTGAGCGCCACCGCCACCTTCGCCGCGGTCACCGGCCTGGTCGCGGTCACCGCGGTCCCGACGGCCCGCTGGGGGCTCGACGCGGACGCGCCGCAGGCCCAGGTGCGGCCTGACCGCACAGTGGCCCCGCTGCCGGGGGTGACCCTGCTCGGGGTGCTCGTCTTCTGTTGCCTGGTGGGGGAGGGGGCGGCCGCCGACTGGAGCACCGTCTACCTGCGCGACAGCCTCGGCAGCACACCCGGCTTCGCCGCGGCCGCGTACGCCGCGTTCTCGATCATGATGATGGCCGGGCGGCTCGTCGGCGACCGGCTGACCAGAGCGCTCGGCCCGGTCCGGCTGGTACGGGCCAGCGGGCTGCTGGCCGCCGCGGGGCTCGGTGTGGCGCTGCTGATCGGGCACCCGGTCGCCGCCGTGGCCGGATTCGGCTGCCTGGGTGCGGGCCTGGCGTGCATCGCGCCGCAGGTGTTCTCGGCGGCGGGCAGTCAGGACCCGGCCCGCGCCGGCCAGGCGATCGCCCGGGTGGCCAGTCTCGGTTTCCTCGGCTTCGTGGTCGGGCCGATCGTGATCGGGGCGGCGGCTGAGGTCACCGGGCTGCCCGCCGCGCTGTCCGTGCCGGCGGTGCTGGCTCTTTTCGTGGCGGCCTCGGCCGCCGCGCTACGGCCCCGACCGATGGCCGCGGCCGTGTCACCCGCCGCAGGTTGAGCGGCGTATCCACACCGGCCATCACCTGCCCGGCCCGCGGTGGTGAATCCGCGGTTCATGGCGCTGCAACAATCCTGCAAACGGTCATTCATTGACTTCGTTTGTCGCGGGCTGCACCGTAGTGGTTGGAATGCGCTTTCCAAGCGTCGGCGGGGCCGGGCGACCCGCTGAGCGTCAACCAGGCGCGCGTGGGCGCGGACGGTCCGATCGCGCCTGACCGGACAGGTCCGGCCGCGCCGGGCAGGCCCACGGCTCCACCGGTTTGACCTGGACGCGACTGCCGGCGGCACCGGCCGCCGAGCCGCGCCGCGACAACCGATCCGATCCAGCACAGCACCCACATCAGAGGCGGTAGGCGATCTCACCGGCGACCAGCCGGGGGTCCCGGCTGCCTGCTCGGCGACCCCGCGACCGCGACGACATCAGGCAATCGAAGACGAAGGCGAGACCACAATGAAGCGAAAAGTCCTATGGCGACTGGCGGCGGCCGTGGCCACCACGACCGCGGCGGCCGCCGTCGGGGTGGCCCTGTCGGTGCCCCAGGCCTCGGCCGCGACCGGCGGCGTCACCGGCTTCGCGACCCAGAACGGCGGCACCACCGGCGGCGCGGGCGGCGCGACCGTGCGGGCCACCACCGGGACCGCGATCCACACCGCCCTGTGCACCCGGGCCAGTAGCAGCACCCCGATCATCATCCAGGTCGAGGGGACCATCAACCACGGCAACACCACCCAGGTGTCCGGGCCCAGCTGCAACACCGCCGCCGACAAGATCGAGCTCAAGGAGATCAGCAACGTCACGATCATCGGGGTCGGCGGCGGCGCGATCTTCGATCAGCTGGGCATTCACATCCGCAACTCCAGCAACATCATCATCCAGAACGTGACCGTCCGGAACGTCAAGAAGTCCGGCTCGCCCCTGTCCAACGGCGGTGACGCCATCGGCATGGAGAGCACCGTCCGCAATGTCTGGGTCGACCACGTCAACCTCCAGGCCTCCGGCGGCGAGGCAGAAGGCTACGACGGCCTGTTCGACATGAAGGACGACACCAGGTACGTCACCCTGTCCTACAGCACGCTGACCAACTCCGGCCGCGGCGGCCTCATCGGCTCCAGCGAGACCGACACCGGCAACGGCTTCATCACGTTCCACCACAACCTGTACCAGAACATCGACTCGCGTACGCCGCTGCTGCGTGGCGGCATCGCCCACATCTACAACAACTACTACGTGAGCCTCAACGAGTCCGGCATCAACTCCCGGGCCGGCGCCAAGGCCAAGGTCGACAACAACTACTTCAAGAACTCCATTGACGTCCTGGGCACGTTCTACACCGACGCGGCCGGATACTGGCAGGTCAGCGGCAACATCTTCGACAACGTGACCTGGTCGGCCCACTCCAGCGACCACAACCCCGCCGGACCGAACCCGGTCTCCAACACCACCGTCAGCATCCCGTACGCGTACACCCTCGACCCGGCCAGCTGCGTGCCGACCGTGGTCACCGCGACCGCCGGTGCCAACAAGGGCCTGCAGGTGTCCAACGGCAGCTGCGTGCCCACCTCGCCGACGGCCGGACCGAGCAGCAGCCCGTCGCCGCGCCCCAGTGCCAGCGCCAGCGCCTCGTCGAGCCCGAGCTCCCCGTCGCCGAGCCCCAGCCAGCCCAGCGGGACCAACCTGAGCATCGGGGCGGACTCCGACGGCTCCAGCAAGGCCAGCGGCACCAGCTACGGCAACGTCCGCGACGGTGACATGAACACCTACTGGTCGCCGACCGGCACGACCGGATCCATCTCGATCAAGTGGGCCTCGGCGACCCAGGTGTCGCGGATCAACATCCGCGAGTCCTCGGGCGCGGTCGGCCTGATCGGGAACTGGCGGGTCATCAACGCCGACACCGGCGCCGTCCTGGCCACCGGCAACCGGGCGGGCGTCATCAGCTTCACCTCGACCTCGCTGAAGAAGATCACCTTCGAGATCACCAGCTCGACCGGCACCCCCAAGGTCGCCGAGTACGAGACGTACGCCTGACGGCTCCGATCACCGCGTCGCGACCATGCTCGGCCGCGGCGCGGTGATCGCCCGTCCGGGGCCCGCCCCGTGACGCCCGTTCACCGCGCCGGACCGGGGGCGGTCCGGCTGAGGTCCGCGCCCGGCTCGGCGGACTCGTCGATCAGGTCGAGCAGCGTGTCGACGACCGCCGGATCGAACCGCGTGCCGCGGCCCTGGACCAGCTCGCGCCTGGCCTCGGCCTCGCTCAACGGCGCCGTGGGCGGCCTGCCCGCCCGCATCCTCGCCCAGGCGTCGCACGCGGCGATGATCCGTGCGCCGATGGGGATGTCCGTGCCCGCGAGCCCGCGCGGATACCCCGTACCGTCGAAATTCTCGTGCTGGGCGGCGACCAGCGGCGCGAGATCCGGGCGGTCGGCCAGTTCGACCAGCAGGCGGGCGCCCTCCTCCGGATGACGGCGCACGTCCTGCGCCGCGGGCGAGGCCGCGGAGGTGACCACCTTGCCGAGGTCGTGCAGTCGGGCCGCCGCGGCGACCCGGCGCTGCGCCGCCCCGTCGAGCCCCAGCCGTACTGCCGTCCGTGTCGCCCACGACGACACCATCGCCGCGTGCGCGGGCTCGCCCGACGCCACGTCGATCCGGTCGGCCAACCACACCAGCCCCGGCGGCAACTCGGCCACCGGATCGGGTGCCGCGGGCGCCAGCCCCGAGCCCACCACCCGGTCACGCCCGAGTGCTTTGGCGCGGTACAGCGCCTGATCCGCCGTCTCCACCAGCTTCCCGACGTCGGCCTGCCCCGCCTCCGCCGAGGCCACTCCGAACGAGGCCGTCAGCCGGATCCGGTCCGAACTGCCCCGGACCGTCACCGGTGTCCGGCACAGCCCGGCACGGATGCGTTCGGCCAGGTCGACCGCTGCCTGCCCGTCGGTGCCGGGCAACAGGCACGCGAACTCCTCACCGCCGTACCGGCAGATCAGGTCCCCGGCCCGCACCGACCGCCGCAGCAACAGGGCCACCTCGGCCAGCACCGCGTCACCGGTCGCGTGCCCGTACGTGTCGTTGACCTCCTTGAAGTGGTCCAGGTCGAGCAGGACCACGCTCAACGGAGTGCCGTGCCGGACCGCCGAGGCCGCCTCCACCACGAGCATCTCCTCGAAATGGCGCCGGTTGTAAAGGTCGGTGAGCGAGTCCGTGATCGCCTCGCTGCGCAGCCGCTCGGCCACGCGCGTCCGCTCCCGGGACGCGCCGACCTGCCGCACCAGCAGCCCCACCAGCAGCAGCAGTGTCACGCCCAGGGTCACCCGCGACAGCTCCCCGACCACGACCAGATCGGCCAGCGCGACGCCGCAGACGGTCACCACCGCCACCATCACCGGCAGGAACGACAGATCCGGCTCGACCGTGGGCCGCTCGTCGGACTCACCGCTGCGCCCCGCCACGACGGCGGCGATGCACAGCAGCACCGCCTCGGCCTGCCAGCCCATGTTCAACCAGCTCGCCGTCCGGTATTCGTGCTCCAGGGTCAGATAGGCGTATGCCGCGTCGGTGAGCGCGGCGATCCCGAACGCGGCTCCGGCGATCACCATGGACCGCGGCACGTGCCGCGGCCCGCTCAGCACCACCGCCGCGAGAATGCTGACGAGGCTCACCGAAAGCACCGGGTAGATGAACGCGGTGACCGCCCCGGCGTTCCAGGTGGTCGGCATCAGGGGCCCGAGCAGCAGTTGCCAGCCGAGCGCGGCACCACCGGCCGCCACCAGCAGTGCGTCGACCATCCGCCGGGTCTGCCGCAGCAGCCCCGCGCCCAGACCGACCACGATCGCGGGCACCGCGATCAGGTACGACAGGAAGTAGCCGACGTCCGCGAACGACGGCATCGGCACGTGGCCTGGCTCCTGGTAGGCGTAGCGGGCCCAGGTGAACTCGCCCGCGAACCAGAGCAGATTCGAGACGGCGAGCAGGCGCCAGGCGGTGCGGACGCGATGTCTCGTACGGGTGGCGGCGTAGATGCTCAGGCCCGCGGCGGCGGCGATGGGTACGAGATACACCACGTTGCCGACCAGAAGGGACGCCGATGGTGAATCCTGGGTGAAGAAGACCAGTAGGGCGTAAAACACCAGCCAGGCGAAGCCGATGAGCACAGTCGCCAGCACGACCCGGTCGGAAGCGGCGCCCTTCGCCCGGGTCTGTCCGGCCGCTCCACTCACCTCCGTGGCGACCTCCCGACCATGCCGACTACATGTCCGTACCAAGTCTCGCGCGCCGGGACCCTGACCGAAAGCAAACGCACGGACACCAGCCGCTCGGAGGTGCAGGATGGCGGGTGGTAATGGATCGATGCGGGTCACCTCTACGTGCGCCGGGCGCAGTTCGCGGTCAGGGTTGCGTGACGCTGTAGATGGATCACCCCCACATGCGCGGGAGCAGGCCAACCGCTCCAGCACGCCGACAGCTGGTTGGGATCACCCGCGCGTGCGCGGGGAGCAGCACATTCGCGCGGCCAAGGCGGCGAGCGCGATCCGTGCGGATTACCCCCACCTGCGCGGGGAGCAGATCAAGGCAGCCCTGCTCAGCTACGCGCTGGCGGGATCACCCCGCGTGCGCGGGGAGCAGGCTGCCCACGTGAGGAGGGGCGGGATCACCCCCGCTTGCGCGGGGAACAGGGGCCTTTGCGTGTGCACCCATTTGAGCTGCACCGGATCACCCCGCGTGCGCGGGGAACAGAAGTGGGCACACATGCTCGGCTTCGGCGGCCACGGATCACCCCCGCGCATGCGGGGGTGATCCCGCGCGCCGCAGCGTCGCGACGTCGCGGCCGGTCTGCTCCCCGCGCATGCGGGAGTGATCCCGGCGTGTGGCTGCCGGAAGCGGGTGCCTGATGCTGCTCCCCGCGCATGCGGGGGTGATCCCCGGTCCTGGCACGCGGTCGGCCGAGCGGTCGACTGCTCCCCGCGCATGCGGGGGTGATCCTTGGTCGAGGTTGACGATCGCCAGGGTGGCGGCCTGCTCCTTGTGCATGCGGGGGTGATCCGGCCTACGCGCTGAGCCTCTGGGGCGGCGACGACTGCTCCCCGCGCATGCGGGGGTGATCCGGCGGCGGTGACCACCCTGGCGATGACCGGCCCCTGCTCCCCGCGCATGCGGGGTGATCCCCACAACTCCCTCGTGCTGCCCGCTCCGGTGCTTGCTTCCCACGTACGCGGGGTGATCCACTGAAATGGATGTGTCACAGGTGGCTGTTGTCATGCTCTCCGTGCATGTGGGGGTGATCCGACTTCCAGGTTGTCCTCGCCCGTTGTATCCCACTGTTTCCCGCCTATGCGGGAGTGATCCTGACACCCGCATCGCGTGCCACACTGCCGCACCTGCTCCCCGCGAATGCAAGCGTGATCGAGCTCGACGATGCTGACCATCGGCCTCGGCGGCTGTTCCCCGTACGCGCTTGATGATCCGTTCCAGATCGATCAGCCTGCCGACCGGATTATCTGCCTTGCCAGCCCACAGGGGTGATCCCATCTCGGTCTTGGACGCGTATAGGCCGAATCGCTGCTCCTCGCACATCCGGAAGGATCTCAAGCGAACGCGGCCCGACGCCCATCCGGCAACTGCTCCTCGCGCAGGCGGGGTGATCCGAGGTCAGTGCACTTGCTGGTGATCGCCGGCGCCTGGTCTCCGCGCATGTGGGGGATCTGAAGATCTAAAAAAGGGTAGGGCTCCGCCGCCGATCCGGCACGTCGTGAACCGGGGACCAGCTGTCCAGCGTCTCAGCTACGAATGACGCCGCCGGTGCCGCGACCATCGCGGCACCGGCGGCGTCCTCATCCGAACAGGGTCAGGCCCTGTCCTTGTCATTCAGGAAGAGGACCGTGACCACGGTGTTGTTGGCCGGGTCGGGGTCGGGCGTGGAGCTGGACACGGTCGCGATGTTCACGAGCCGCTCCTTGTCCTTGTCCTTCTTCTTGCCCTCGGTCCGGGCGTCGTCATCGTCGTCGTCCGCGTCAAGCACCTTCGCCTTGATCACGAACTGGGCCGTGGAGCCGGCCGCGATCGTGTCCACGTGGCAGGTCACGACGTGCCGCTGCTCGTCGTAGTCGCAATCACGCGAGACGTACTGCACCTCCAGCCGGTCCGGGCTGAGCGGCAGCCGGTCCACCACGGTGACGTTCTGCGCGTCCGACGGCCCGCCCTCGCCGCAGTTGCCCCGGGTGTCCGGTACGGCGGTCGGCGAGTCGCCCGCGCAGCCCTTGTCGTTGTGCACGGTCACCAGGAAGGCGATCTGCTGGTGCTCGTCCGGCTTGACCCGGGCGACCTGCTCGCCCGGGGCGAGGCCGGCGGCCTCGATCCACAGGTCCGCCGAGGTCTCCACGTCGGTATCGGTGGAGGCGGTGTTGTTGTCGGTGTTGGAGTCCGGCGTGGTGGACGACACCGTCACCTCGTTGGTGAGGGTGGTGCCGTCCTCGACCGACGGGTCGACCGCGACGGTGATGGTCACCGTCTTCGAGGCTCCGGACGCGAGGTCGCCCAGCTGGCACACGACCTGGTCGGGCCCCTGGAACACGCAGACGGAGTTGTCTTCGGCGTCGACGCCGGAGACGAACTCGGTGTCCGGCGGGAGGGTGTCCTCCAGCTTGACCTGCTGCGCGGTCGACGGGCCGGCGTTGCTGGCGGTGATGGTGTAGACGAGCTGGTCACCGGCGAGCACCGGGTCCGGATCGTCATCCTTGGTCACCGACAGGTCCGCGTCGGCGGTGACGGTGGTCTTCACGCTCTTAAGGACGTCGTCGTTGTCCGGGTCAGCGGTCGCGCTGGACACCACGGCCTCGTTGAACAGGATGGTGCCCGTCACCGCGTCGGCGTCGAGCCTGCCCACGACCTTGATGAGGACGCTCTCGCCATTGGCCAGGTTGCCCAGGCCGCAGACCAGGTCGCGACCGGGCGGCTGGCCGTTGGTGCAGCTGCCCTTGCTCGGGGTCACCGACACGAAACTGACCCCGGCCGGGAGCGTGTCGCGTACGACGACGTCGTGCGCGGTGGAGGGGCCGTTGTTCGTCACGGTGATCTCGTAGGTCAACTCGGAGGAGCCCAGGGCCGTCTCCGGTCCGGTCTTGTCGAGGGACAGGTCAGCCGACCCGACGAACTCGACCCGGCCGATGGCCTCGTTGTTGTCCAGGTTCGGGTCGGTGCCGTTGCCGTCGACCCGGACCACGTCGTTGATCTGCGAGACGTCGGGTGCGTTGACGGCGACGCGGACGGCGGCACGGCGGCCGGGTGGAATCGTGCCGAGGTTGCACTGGATCTCGGCGTCGGTGACCGGCCCGGTCGAGGTCGGCGCGCACCGCGCGACCGGCTGGGTCCCCACGCTCACGACCTGGAACGGTGTGGCTGAGCTGAGGGTGTCGTGCAGCATCACGCCGACGGCGTCGGACGGCCCGAGGTTGTCGACGTAGATGGTGCAGAAACCGCCCGTTCCGGCCGGTGCGGGCTTGTCGGGCTTGCAGACCTTGGTCACGGCCAGGTCGGCTGAGCGCTCGACGGTGGTGGTCTGGGTCGCGGTGTTGTTGCCCGCGACCGGGTCGACGACGTTGTTCGCGCTGACCGTCGCCTTGTTGGTGAGGATGCCCGGTGGCAGGCTCGAAGGGATCTCCAGCTGCAGCGCGATCGGCACGACCTGGTCCGGTTGCAGGTTCGTGATGGTGCAGGTGACCTTGAAGGTCGTCTGGTCGAACACGCAGCCTGACGGGAGAGGTGTGAGCGGTACGAAGTCTGTCGGCAGCTGGTCGACCAGCGTCACCGTGGGGACTGCGCCGCCTGCTCTGTTGCCGACCTCGATGGTGTAGGTCAGCACCCGTCCGGCCAGGACCGGGTCAGGGAAGTCGGCCTTGTTGACATACAGGTCGGCGACGACGGGTAGCGCCTGGGCGGCGGTCCGCGCCGGTGAACCTGTTGTCGGATGGGGCGCCGCCCGTGCGGGGTCTGGCGCGAGGCTCGCCGCGAGTCCGCCGGCGAGCAGCAGTGCTCCCTGTGCGGCGAGAAGACGTCTGGGTGACAACGTGCCTCCTAGCTGGTTGATCTGGGTCCAATCACCCACATCGTCAACGGCGTCGGATCACGTTAGGTAATCACCTAACTACGTTTAGTGGCCATGGTGTGGTCTGCGGGCTCGGTGCGGAGCTTGGGTGATACTCGGCGGGTGACGACCTCACCGCCCAGCCCGTCCGTGCCGATGGAGTCCCGTAACGCGGTGCTCGCGGCCTATCTCGACTACTTCCGCGCCACCGTGCTGGCCAAGGCGACCCGACTGGCACCCGACGAGCTGCGCCGCAGCCGCCTGGCCTCCGGCTGGAGTCCGCTGGAACTGCTGAAGCACCTGCGCTGGGTGGAGTTGCGCTGGATCGAGTGGGGGTTCGAGGGCCGCACCTTCGAGGAGCCCTGGGGTGACTGGCGCGACGGGCGCTGGCACGTCGACCCGGATGAGCCGGCGGAGGAGGTGGTCGCCGCGCTGCGCGCGCAGGGCGAGCACACCCGCGAGATCATCATGGCCACCGATTTGGCCGAGGTGGGGCAGCCGGGACCCCGCTGGGAGGGTGCCGAGCCGCCGACGTTGGAGCGCATCCTGCTGCACCTGGTGCAGGAGTACGCCCGCCACGCCGGGCACCTCGACATCGTCGCCGAGCTCTCCGAAGACGAGCGTCCCGAGTAGCGATCGCGAAGAAATGTCCGGTATGGCGGGAGGCCGCCAACCTTGCCAGTGGCGCCGCGTCAGTATAGGCAAGCTTCTTTACTGTTAACTGTCTTTCTTGTATGTTCACGGAAACGCTTCTGTCCCGTTCGTCGATGTTTCATTCCCCCAAAGGAAGGTCGACAATGCGTTTCCGCCAAAAGCTCGCCGCGGTGGCTTCTGCCGCGGTGACCGTCGCCGCCGCGGTCGTGATGACCGCCAGCCCCGCCTCGGCGGCGAACCTGCTCAGCAACCCCGGCTTCGAGTCCGGCTCCCTGTCGCCGTGGACCTGTAGCGCTGGTCTCGGCTCGGTCGTGTCCAGCCCGGTCCACTCCGGAACCAAGGCCCTGCAGGGCGTGCCCAGCGCGTCCGACTACGCCCAGTGCAAGCAGACCGTGTCGGTCCAGCCCAGCACCACCTACACCGCGACCGCGTGGGTGCGCGGCGGCGGTGGCTACGTCTACCTGGGCATCACCGGCGGCACCTCGACCTGGAACCCGAACGCCGCCTCGAACTGGGTGCAGCTGTCGGTCAGCTATACCACCGGCGCCTCGCAGACCTCGCTCGAGGTGTACGTCAACGGCTGGTACGGCCAGCCGACGTACAACGTCGACGACGTGTCGGTGGACGGCCCCGGCGGCACGGGCGTGCCCGGCACCCCCGGCACCCCGTCGGTCGGCACGATCACCAACACCTCGATCGCCCTGTCCTGGGCCGCCGCGAGCGGCACGGTCACCGGCTACCGGGTGTACGAGGGCAGCACGGTCGTCGCCACCGTCACCGGCACCTCGACCACGATCGGCAGCCTGGGCACGTGCACCAGCCACAGCTACACCGTGGCGGCGTACAACGGCTCCGGCGAGTCGGCCAAGTCCGGTGCCGCCTCGGCGACCACCACCGGCTGCACCAGCGGCGTGCCGTCCGTGCCGGGCAACTTCCGGGTCACCGGCTCGACCGCGTCCAGCATCTCGCTGGCGTGGAACGCCTCCACCGGCACCGTCACCGGCTACCGCGTGTACGAGGGCACCACGGTCCGCGCGACCGTCACCGGCACCACGGCGACGATCAGTGGCCTGGCCGCCTGCGGCAGCCACACCTACACCGTGGCCGCGTACAACGGCTCCGGCGAGTCGGCGAAGTCGACGTCGGCGACCGGTTCCACCACCGGCTGCCCGACCGGCACCGCCATGGCCGCGCCGTACTACTACAACGGCTGGGGCAGCCCGCCGAACATCGCCACCGTCATGAGCTCGACCGGCATCAAGCAGTTCACGATGGCGTTCATGCTCTCCGGCGGCGGCTGCGTGCCGATGTGGGACAGCTCCCGTCCGCTGACCGGCGGTGTGGACCAGTCCACCATCAACACGATCCGCGCCAACGGCGGTGACGTCGAGATCTCCTTCGGCGGCTGGCAGGGCAACAAGCTCGGCCCGAACTGCTCCTCGGCCTCGGCCCTGGCCGGTGCCTACCAGCAGGTCATCAACGCGTACAACCTCAAGTACATCGACGTCGACATCGAGAACACCGACGAGTTCGAGAGCGAGGTCGTGCAGGACCGGATCCTGGGCGCCCTGAAGATCGTCAAGCAGAACAACCCGAGCATCAAGACGATCCTCACCTTCGGCACCACGACCACCGGCCCGTCGTACTGGGGCACCCGCCTGATCAACCAGGCGGCCGCGCTGGGTGCGAACATCGACGTGTTCACGATCATGCCGTTCGACTTCGGCGGCGGCGCGGACATGTCCGCCAGCACCATCAGCGCCGCGACCGGCCTGAAGAACGCGCTCAAGACGGCGTTCGGCTGGAGCGACGCGCAGGCGTTCGCCCACGTCGGCATCTCCGGCATGAACGGGTACTCCGACCAGTCGGAGATCACCTCGCTGGCCAACTGGACCAGCATCCGCAACTGGGCCAACACCAACCACATCGCGCGCCTGGCCTTCTGGTCGGTCAACCGTGACCGTGGCTGCGCGGGCGGCGGCCTGCAGGAGTCGTGCTCGGGCATCGCCCAGTCCGACTGGGCCTTCACCGCCATCACCGCGGGCTTCACCGGCTGACCCTCGGCCACCGCACCACGGCGCGGGCCGCCACCGGACACCCGGTGGCGGCCCGCGCCGCGTATGGCGGCGTCGGGGAACGCGCTGCAGTTCGGGGAAACTGCAGGAATCTTGGCCCGCATTCGTGCAGTTCTCCCGAAACTGCACGACGCCCCACCCCGCCCCGGCCCGCCTCGCGAGGCGCTCGGGCGGCTGCCCATCCCCGACAGTCGCAAGGGCGACGTGGCGTGGCGTGGAGGTGGGGGTGGCCCGCATCGTGAGGGCACTTCGCCCACCGATACGAGGAGATCACGATGGCTCGATGGAAGCGGCTGGCGTTCGGCGCCGGTGCGCTGGTCCTGGCCATTGCCGTGCTGCCGCCCGGCGCCGCTACTGCGGCCCGGCAGCCCCCGGCCGCCGCAGCTGCCGCACCCGCCGCGGAAGACCCGTTCGCCGAGGAAGCGGTCGGGTTCGCCAAGGAGCGCGGCATCAGCGAGGCCGAGGCCCGCAAGCGGATGTCCTGGCAGCTGGTCGCGCCCGACCTCGACGAGCGGCTGCAGCGCGAGCTCGGCACCCGCTACGGCAACGTCTGGATCGACGTACGCGACGGTGACCGGGTCAAGGCCGGGGTGACCGGTTCGGTCGACGACGAGGTGCGGGGCATCGTGAAGGCGGCCGCGGCCGCGGTCGGCCTGACCGACGGGTACGACGTCGTCGCGGTCAAGCGGTCGGCGGCCAAACTCGCGGCCGACAACGACTGGCTGGCCGATCAGATCATCCGTACCAATGTGGGGGTGGAGGCGCCGCTGAGCGCGGGCATCCGTACCGACCTCAACGCCCTGATGCTGCACGTGCCGCGGACCGGCACGTTGACCGCGGCGCAGAAGGATCTGATCACGACGGCGCAGGCTCGGCTCGGGGCGGGGCTGGTCCTGGGTACCTCCTCGGGGGCCTTCAAGACGTTCGCGTGCGACGTGCCGTACTGCGACAAGCCGCTGCGCGGCGGCGTGAAGATCAACCACCCGTCGACCTGGTGCACCGCCGGGTTCATCGCCCAGAGCAAAGTGGACAGCGTCAAGTACGTCGTGACCGCCGGACACTGCGCCTACCAGCACCTCGGTACATGGAGCAGCAAGAACGTCGCGCTGACCTCGACCGACATCGGCCCGGTGCACCACTGGATCTTCGACACCTACATCGGCGACATGGCGATCATCCGGATCAACGACTCGTCGGCGACCGGCTGGAACCCGCAGCCGTGGGTGCTGGTCACCTTGAGCTTCCAGACGACCGAGAACACGACGTACCACATCGCCTCGGACAACATGAGCGTCGTGGGCATGCGCATCTGCACCACCGGCGCGGCCACCCGGGTCACCAACTGCAGCCATGTCGAGGAGCTGGGCCTCACCGCGAGCCTGGATGGCCTGACCATGCGCAACCTGGGCCTGACCGAGAACTGCGGCAAGCCCGGTGACAGCGGTGCGCCCATGTTCGCCAGCCACGTCGGCTACGGCATCCTCGTCGGCGGCGACGAGGACGACTGCGAGATCGTGTACCAGGGCATCCGCACCGCCGAGCGCGAACTGAACGTCAACATCCTGCACTGACCCGCGCTTCGAACCCCGCGCCCCGGCCGCGCGTGGCGCGGGTTTCGCTGCAGTTTCGGGGAAAGTGCAGGAATCGTGGCGATGATTCCGGCAGTTTCCCCGAAACTGCCCGCTGATCTTGGTGGGGTGGCCGGTCAGTGGGCGGTGATGCCCGCCAGCATGGTGCGGATGGCGGGGGTGGGGTCGAAGTCCGGGTCGGGGCAGGCGAGCTGGATCGCGACCAGGCCGTCGACCAGGGCGAGCATGCTCAGGTAGTCGGTGCGCGGATCGGTGGAGCCGAGCCGGGCCACCCACGGGATGCCCCAGGCGGCCAGCCGGTCCCGCGCGGCGCGGATCTTCCCCTGCAGTTCAGGCTGGAACGCCGCCTCGTGGAAGACCGCGTGCCGGGCCAGCGTCAGGTGCCGGGCGGCTCCGGTCAGCTGGTGCACCATCGCCGCGATGAGCTGCGCGAACTCCTCGGGTGAGGCGGGCGGGGCGGCACGTTCGTCGACCAGCCGCTGCCATACCTGCGTCTCGATCTCGACCAGGCGGTCCAGCACCGCGCCGACCAGGGCGTCGCGGGTGCGGTACCCGTTGGAGGTCGACCCCTCGGGCAGGCTCGCCTGCGCGTCGACGGCGCGGTGGGTCAGGGCCCGCAGCCCGCGGGTGCCGAGCACGGCGATGGCGGCGTCGAGCGTCTGCTGCCTGCGATCGGACATGAGAGGCACACTACACCTGTAGTCAGGCGCACTACACCTGTAGTACGTTGCGGGGTATGACGAGAACAGCAGCCGTCGTGGGCGGCGGCATCGGCGGTCTGACCACCGCGATCGGCCTGCGGGCCGCAGGCTGGCAGGTCACCGTGTACGAGCGCGGCCAGGCCCTGCCCACCACCGGCACCGGCCTGGGCATCTGGCCCTCCGCGCTGCGCGCCCTCGACGGCCTCGGCGTCGGCCCAGCCGTCCGAGCCGCGGGCCGCCCACAGGAGAACGGCGCGATCCGCAGGCCAGACGGGCGGCCCATCGTGGCCCTCGACATGGACCGGATCCGCGCCCGGCACGGCGAACCGGTGCACCTGGTGCCCCGGCCCGCGCTGCTGCGCGTGCTGCACGACGCGCTGCCGTCCGGGACGGTCCGCTTCGACACCCCGGTCGACGACGTGACGGGCCTGCGCGCCGAACACGACGTCGTGATCGGCGCCGACGGCATCGGCAGCCGCGTGCGCGCCGCACTGTTCGGCGACCGGCACGGCCTGCGCTACGTGGGCGCCACCGTGTGGCGCGGCACCGCCGACCTGGACATCTCCACCGGCGGCGAGACCTGGGGCAGCGGCGCCCGCTTCGGCGTCACCCCACAGGGCCCCGGCCGCACCAACTGGTACGCGGTGCTGACCGTGCCCGAACACCACCGGCTGTCGCGCCCCGACGCCGACGAGCTGCGCCGTCACTTCGGCGACTGGCACGACCCCATCCCGGCCGTGCTCGACCGGTACGCCACCTCGAACGTGATCCGCCACGACCTGCACCACCTGGCACCGGCGTTGCCGTCATACGTGCGCGGCAACGTGGCGCTGCTCGGCGACGCCGCGCACGCGATGACCCCCGACCTCGGGCAGGGCGCCTGCCAAGCGATCATCGACGGCGCGGTGCTGGCCGGGTGCCTGGGCGGCGGCGAGGTGGCCGAGGGGCTGCGGGCGTACGACCGGCAGCGCCGTCGGCCGACCCAGCGTATGGCCGCCGCCTCGCTGATGGTCAACCGCCTGGCCCAGGCGAGGCGCTGGCACCTTGCCCGCGACCTCGTCATGCGCTTGGCCCTGTCGTTCGGGCCGCCCGCCTGACGGGCGGGACTAGCCGTACAACCGCGTTGCCCAGTAGACCTGTCGGGCAGGCCCGATATACACCAATGCAACCATGACGTCTGACAATGCGATCGGGGCGGAGGCGAGAAAGCGCCGCTCCGGGTCGCCGTCTCGGATCCGCGGAAACTCGGCGACGAAGGTGACCTCGCCCGTGGCGGGCGAGGTGGACAGGGCACTGCCGCCGCCCTGCCACGTGTGGTCGTCGATCTTGATGTCGCCTGCGCCTCGGAGCCACGGGTACTTCTCCGCCACCCGATTCTCCACGCCGTCGCCGCCGGAGAGCACCCTGTGCCCACTCCCCGAAACACCCGCGATCTGTGGTGGCTTGAGATCCACCCGCTTGTCCACCACGAAGATCATGAACCAGCCATCGTCGTGCCAGTCGCCGTGGCTGCCCGGCACCGGCCGCCAAGAGATCCGCCCGCCAACGACGGTGGACTCCTCATCGGCGTTGTACTTCATCCCGTGATAATCGGCCCCCAGCCCCTTTTCGGACGGCAGCATCTGCACGGTGGCGGTCAGCTCCAGCACCTCAGGGCCGTAGGGCGGCCGCTCATGCTGCCAGCGGTAGACCACGAACCCGACCGCGAGGAGCGCGACGAGCGCCACCGCGATGATCCTCCGACGATTCCGAAACACGCCCGAGATTCCACCAGAGTCGCGCCCGTTTTGCAGCCCCGGCCGGTCCACCGCTTGCGGGCTGTGATGGCAGTGATGCTTCGGCACCTCGCGGCGCTGGTCAGATCTGCCCGAGTCGTCCCCGTTCAGCCGGAGAGGACCATGACCCGGGAGACAGGACCTAGTGGTCGCGGGAATCGTAGGCCTGGTGGCTGCGCTCGATCTCCGGGTTGTGCTCGACCGCCCACTCGGCCAGCGCCACCGCCGGTCCGACCAGCGTGCGGCCCGTGGCCGTGAGCTCGTACTCGACCCGTGGCGGCACCTCGGCAAAGACCGTACGCCCGACCAGCCCGTCGCGTTCCAGCTGCCGCAGCGTCAGGGTGAGCATCCGCTGGGAGATGCCGGGGATGCGCCGCAGCAGCTCAGTGAAGCGCATGCGCTGCCCGTGCAGGGTCGCGACCACGAGCAGGGTCCATTTGTCGCCGATGCGGTCGAGGATGCCGCGGATGGCACGGCCGCCGTCACCGCGGATCAGGCAGACCTTCTCGTACTCCGACATCGGGCTCCTGGTCGAGGTCAGGCACATGGATGTGCCTTTTGTAAGGCTCCCGATGGTGACCCATCATGGTGTTCCGCACAAGTCGTAACCATTGGAGGTCGCCGTGGTCGTCGCGTACTGGATCATCGCCGGGCTGCTGGCCGTGTTCTACCTATACGCCGGTGGGAAGAAGGTCGCGCAGAGCAAGGAGCAGCTCGCGCCGATGATGGGATGGGTTGACACTGTGCCGATGCCGGTGGTCCGGCTGATCGGTGTCGTGGAGATCCTCGGCGCGCTCGGACTGATCCTGCCGCCGCTGACCGGGATCGCGCCGGTGCTCGCGCTCGTGGCCGCGATCGGCTTCGTGATCCTCCAGCTGCTGGCCGCCGGTCTGCACCTGTCGCGCGGCGAGGTCAAGGAGACTGGCCTCAACGCCGTCCTGATCATCCTCGCCGCCCTCGCGGCCTGGCTGGCCACGGCTCTCTGACCGGGTATCGGCGCCGGGCGGCGGTTTAGGAGGCCGCGTCCAGCAGTCGCTCGACGATGTCCGCGAGTTCTGTCACGGGGCGCCGCCCGTCGAGACGCCGAGGGGTGCGCTCAGCAGGACGACCTCGTGGACTTGCCCGCGCCCGACATCCCTGTCACCAGCATCCGACCCACCCTGCGACCCTATCGGTCAGTCGGAGCCCTACACTGCGCGATCATGACAGAGAGCGTGCTGCTGGGCGAGATCACCAGTCCGTCGGGCGAGCTGGTGCTCATGGACGGCGGCTACCTCGGTCTGTGGTCCGGCGACCGCTCCCCGGACGAGGTCCGGCAGCCCGACGAGCCGCCCACCGTCGACTTCGAGGTCGTCGGGCCGGATGCCGAAGCCGCGGCGCGCTGGTTCGACCGGCAGTCCGGCCGAACCCGGTACGACATCCCGCGACAGGGCGCCGCCCAATTCGTCGAGCTGTTCGACGGCCACTGCGTGGAGCACGGCCACCGGGCGCAACTGCGCGCGTTCGAACAGCGGGTTCCGCACCGGGCACGGGTCCGGCACGCCATCGCCGGGGGTGAGTCGGACTTCCTGATCAGCGGTGTGCCGGTGGTGTCCGTCGGCGGCCTGCCGACCGATCGGGCGTTCCCCGTGACGGCGGTGCCCGACCCCGACAGCGGCTGGGCGCACCTCCGCATCCAGGTCGGCGACCGGCCGGTCACCGGGACGCGCGAGCTGGGCCGGATCGGCGTCGACTGGGCCCGGTTCGTGTTCGCCGACGCGGACGCGCTGAGCGGGTGGATTCACGACGACCCGGTCGACGGCCTCGCCGACGTCGTGTTCTGGGGGCTGCACCAGGCCGAGGTCGCGGCCGAGTTCGGGGCCTCGCGCACCGGCACGCCCGGCGACGACAACTTCGGGTGGCTCAACCTTCCGATCGCGGAGGCGTACGCCAAGGCGGTCGCGCTCGACGAGCGCCGTACCGCGGCACCGCAGCGGAGGTTCGCGTTCGACTTCCGCCCCCATTCCCATCACTGGCAGGTGATGGCGGGAGTGCGCGCGTCCGAGCACGAGGCCGCGACGATCGAGGTCGGCGGGGCGCGCGTCATGTTCGCGATGACCTCGATCGGCGACGGGTTCTTCCCGGTGTACCTCGACCATGACGTCGCCGGTGCCCCGGTCGCCATCCGCATCACGATCCAGGGCGACGATCAACTCCACGCGTGACCTGCGCACCCGACCACAGAGCAGGCACTTCGAACCGTGACGAGGATATTCGTGCGACGACGACCTGGCTGACCGGCAGAATCACCGGCCGTGAACATCGCCGTCTCTGGTGCCGACTTCCTGGTGCTGCCCCCGCGTCCCGACCGTACCGCCGAACTGCTCGCCGCGGCCGCCGGTAGGCGAGGCCTGGCCGTGGAGCGGCTGACCGGCCCGGTGGTGCCGGACCGGCTGCGGCGGTCCGGGGGCGGCCACCTGTACGGCGGTCCGATCTTCACTGCGGCGGTCGCCGCAGATCTCGATCTGGCTCTGCTCGAACCGGACGACGACTGGCTGACGCGGCTGCCGTACGAGTACACGCGCCGCGACATCACCCTCACCACGCTGGGCGAGGCGCGCTGGTCCCGTGCGCCGATGTTCGTAAAGCAGCCCCGGGCCAAGGACCTGGCGGCCGGTGTCTACGCCGACGGCTCGCGTCTGCCCGGCAACGACCGCCACCCCGCCGACACTCCGGTTCTGGTCAGCGAGATCGTGACGTTCCTGGTGGAGTACCGGCTGTTCGTCCTGGACGGCGCCGTGCACGCCGCCAGCCGGTACGCGGTCAGCGGGCGCCTCGACCCGGCATCCCTCGACGCCTGCCGGGACCGCGCCGCCGTGCTCGATTTCGCGGCCGACCTGCTCGACGCCTGCGCCGACAGTCTGCCCAGCGCCGTGGTCGTGGACGTCGGTCTGGCCGCCGACCCCGATCGGGGCGACGAGCACTGGGCCGTGGTGGAGGCGAACATGGCCTGGTTCAGCATCGGCTACGCGGCCGACCCCGACCGGGTGCTGGACGTGCTGCTCCGCGCGTCCGGGCCGCGAGACCGCCTGGCTCTCCGCGACCAGGCGTTCACCCGGTCGCCGAGCCTGGCCGCCTGACCGGGTCCGCAGGCCTGAACAGGGCCATCGGCACCCGACGGTCGTGCGGAAGTGGTCGTGCGGTCGGCTGGTTCTCGCGGCAACGGCCGGGCGAGGCGGCCGCCGCGTGTTACGGTCCGGCCTGTCGTTTTGACGTCCGTCCTAAGTGCTGTGTCCGATGTGCCTGCCGGGAAGGCGGTTCGCGTGTCGAAGGGTCTGGTCAGCCTCGCCGGCGGCCATGTCGTGTTCGGGGAGGCGGTGTCGCGCATCGCCGAGTCGCTGAGTCCGCTCGGTGCGGCGGCGCGGATCGTCGCCGAGTCCTATGCCCTGGTCGCCGAGATGCGCCGGATCAACCTGGAGAAGGTCCAGGTAGCCGACGACAAGGAGATCAAGCTGGCGCTGCTGGACCAGCGCCGCCGGGAGTCCTCGGCGACGCTGCGGCAGATGCGGCAGGAGCTCGGCCGGGCCGACGACAGCGCGAAGGCGCTGCGCGAGTGCATGGTCAACATGCAGCGCGAGACGGTCAAGCCGGGCGTGGCCTCGGAGGACCGCCGGGCCTACCTGGAGCTGACCCAGCACTTCACCACGATGCTGGTGCAGCACCACGCCGACCTGACCGGCGGGGTCGCCTCCGTCGTGGACAAGGTGCTCAACGGCTCGGGCGCCGCGGCCCTGGCGCCCACGCCGCGCGAGCAGGGGTCCGGCCCGGCGCAGAACGGCGGCCGCGGCCGCGATCGGCGCCGGTGACGGCGGGTACTGAACCGTGGAGAAGAACAGTAACGGCGGCTGCTTCGTCGGGCTCATCGCCGTGGTGGGTCTGTGCTGCGGTGCGCCGCTGAGCATGCTGCTGGCGGCTCCGGCGATCGCGGCCTGGATCGAGTTCAGCGGTGTCGCGGAATTCAAGCAGTACCAGCAGGAGTGGCTCTGGGCCTCGATCGGCTCACCGCTGCTGGCCCTGGTGCTGGTCCGGCTGATGTTGAGCCGGACGGGCCGGTTGCGCGGCGGGTCGGTGCCGCTGGTCAAGCGGTGGCTGGGCGTCCTGGTGCGGGCGGCGGTGCTGCTCGCGGCGGTGAACGTGACCACGTTCGTGCAGCTGCTGCGGGCGGGCCGGACCGACCACGTCATCGCCGACGGCACGTCGAAGTTCTGGGTCACGGCCCTGGTCGGCGTCGTCGTGCTGGCGACGATCGCGTGGTGGGACGGGCGTCCCGAGCCGGTCACGGTCGAGGAGGTCCGCGCCGCGGCCGCCGACGCGGACCGGGCCCTGCGCCGGGTCCGGGCGGAGAACGAGCGGGTACGCAGGCAGGCCGAGCAGGTGCAGGCCCGGATCGCGAAGCTTCGCGAGCGGGCGGCCCAGGCCGGGGGACAGGCGAAGAAGGCACCGGGCGGGCAGCGGCAACCCGCCGAACAGGCCGCGGGGCGTTCCGATGTCGACTTCCACTCGCTGCGTACGTTCCACCGGGAGTCGTACCAGTGCGCCGACACCGCGCACCTGGCCTACCAGTCCACGCAGACGTCGCTGCGGTTCATGTCGACGGTGGTGCGCCGGGCCCGCAGCGCGCCGGTGCACTGGGTGGCGGTGGGCCGAGGGGCGAGGCAGACCCGCGCCGAGATGCGGGCGGCCGCGACGCACCTGGCCCGGTCCCACAGCGAGCTGAAGGTCCACGTCGATCAGGGTCTGCGCATGGTGCGTACGTTGAACGCCAACACCTCCGAGCTCAAGCACGAGATCCGCGACAGCTGCGGTGAGCCCGGCCGACGCTGGTTCGAGGAACTGGAGCAGCGGATCGAGGACGCCCGCAACGAGCGTCGGCTGAGCCGCAACGGCTGACGGTCAGGCCGAGTCGCGGGTCCACCGGGGATCGCGACCGGCGTAGCCGAGCGCGCGCTCGAACGCCGACGCGTCCTCGGGCACCTCGACGACCGGGCCGAACAGGCCGCCGCGCATACCGGCCTGCTCCGGCCGGGCTGAGGCCTCGGTGAAGTGGAGGACGGCCTGGACGCTGGCCGGGTCGCAGGTGAACTTCTGGTCAGTGGCGCGGGCGAGGTCCCAGCCGTGCAGGACGAGTTCGTCGAGCGCGGCCACGGCCATCACCTCGGCGGGCAGGCTCACTCCGCCCGCCTCGGCCGTGCCCAGCCAGGCGGCCGGGTCGCGCCAGGCGGCGGCCAGTCCGTCCAGCCGCTGCGGCAGGACGTCGCGCCAGGCCGGATCGAGGTGCTCGGCGGTGCCAAGGCCCGGCCGGGACTCGAAGCCTTCGGGCGGGGCGGCCTTGCGGGCGGCCAGGGTGAACGCCAGGGACAGCCCCATGATGTGGTCGAGCAGGGCCGCGACCGAGAAGTCAGGGCAGGGTGTGGGGTTGTGCAGGTCGCCGTCGGACATGCCGTCGAGCAACCGCACCACCTCACGGGCGGCGGGTTCGAGATCGATCATGGTCGGGGTTGTTCCTCTCGTGGTACCGGTCGCCGGCGCCGTTTCACCTGGACATGTCGTCCGGGATGAGGCCGAGTTGGCGGTACAGGCTCAGGTTGTCCCAGTTCCACCAGGCTTCGCGGACTCTGCCGTCCTCGAACCTGAAAATAGACATACCGGACATAGTACACTCCCGCCCGGTGGCTTCCACGCCGTGGAACTCGCCGTGGTGTATGCCCGCCCAGCTCCACCGGGTGGCGACCTCGTCGCCCTCGGCCAGCTGGTTCTCGACGGCGAAACGGAAGTCGAACCCCTGTCGGTAGCCCTCGACCTGGGCCCTCAGCGAGTCAAGGCCGACCGTCTCGCCCTCGCTGGCCGGGTCGTGGCCGTAGTAGTCCTGCGCGAACAGCTCGGGCAGCAGGTCCAGCCGCCCCTCGGAGGCGATCAGGTCGAAGAACACCCGGGCGTTCATCTTGTTCAGCTGCTCGTCGCGGATGACGTCGAGGTTGGTGAAGGTCGGCGGCTGCCCGCACAGCGCCGTCATCTCCTGGAAGATCCGCTCGGTCTCGGGCAGTTGCGAGTTGCGCATCGCCTCGTCGTACGAGGGGAACTCGACGATCTCCAGGTAGTGGTCGGCATCGTCGCGGTCGCGGCCGATGAGCGTATGCGTGGCCGTGCGCCTGCCGACGGTCTGCTCGACCCAGGTGTCCATCAGGCGGCTGAGGTCTTCCGGGCGTTCGGTGCGGCAATCGATGATCTGCACGAATGGCATGGCATGCCTCCCTGCTCCAGGGCCGCGCCTCAGGCCGATACGCGGCCTTTGTCCAGCGTATGCCGCACACCGCGACGACCGGCGCGGGTTGGCGGACCCGCACCGGCCGTCCCGGCGGCTACGGCGTCGCCAGCGCCTCGGTCGGGGACAGGCGGGCGGCCCGCACCGCCGGGTACAGCCCGGCGACCGCACCGATCAGCACCGTCGCCCCGACCCCGCCGACCGTCGCCCAACCGGGCACCACGGCGGGCCACGACTGGGTGGCGGCGTACCCGGCGGTGACCGCGACGCCGACCAGCACTCCGCCGACCCCGCCCAGGGCCGACAGCAGCAGCGACTCGGCCAGGAACTGCAGCCGGATCTGGCCACGGGTGGCGCCGAGCGAGCGGCGCAGCCCGATCTCGGCCCGTCGTTCCAGCACCGAGATGACCATGGTGTTGGCCACGCCCACCCCGCCGACGAGCAGCGCCACCGCGCCCAGGCCGAGCAGCAGCCCGGTGAAGGCCCGGTTGGAGGCCTCCCGGGCGGCCAGCGCGTCGGAGGGCCGCGACACCTTCACCTCGTACGGCGCCCGCGGGTTCGCGGTCGCCGCCAGCACCGCCCGCACGGCGTGCACCGCCGAGTCCTGGGTACGGGTGTAGACCGTGGTCGGGTGCCCGTCGAAGCCCAGCCGGTCCTGCGCGGCGGGCCAGCCGATCAGCGCCGCGCTGTCCAGCTCGGGCGCCAGCGCCACCGGGTCGAGCACGCCGACCACGGTGAACCAGCGCCCGCCCGCGTACACCTGGATGTCCTGGCCCGGTGCGCCGATGCCCAGCCGCCGCGCCGCGCTCGCGCCGAGCACCACGGCCGGATACCGCTCGGTTGCCGCGTTGAGCCAGGTCCCGCCGGACAGGGTCGCCGCCACGGTGCCCAGCAGGTTCAGCCGGGCGGCCAGCACGGTCAGGCCGCCGGACTGCGCGGCCGGGATCCGGTCGCTGCGATACACCTTCGCGCCCGACACCTTGCCGGTCGCGGCGACCGAGGTCACCGGCCCGATCCGGGCGATCATCGGTACCGCCTCGACCGGCAGCGTGGCGTCGCCGCCACCCATCTTCTCGCCCGGGGTGACGGTGAGCAGGTTGGTGCCCAGCGCGGCGAGCTGCCGGTCGAGCTGCGCGCTCGACGACGACGAGATGCCCACCACCGCGAGCATCGCGGCGATGCCGATGGCGATGCCCAGCGCCGACAGGAACGCCCGCAGCGGCCTGGTGCGCAGCCCGGCGCCGCCGACCCGGACCACGTCGTCGGGCCGTAGCCGGGCCGGGGTGAGTGCGGCGGTCACGCGCACACCGCCCCGTCGCGCATGGCGACCTGGCGGGGCAGGCTCGCGGCGATGTCGCGGTCGTGGGTGATCACCAGCACGGTGGTACCGGTCGAGTGCAGCTCCCGCAGCAGGTCCATCACCGCCCGCCCCGACGCCGAGTCGAGGTTGCCGGTCGGCTCGTCGGCCAGTAGCAGCGCCGGTTCGCCGACCACGGCGCGGGCGACGGCGACCCGCTGCCGCTCGCCGCCGGACAGCTCGTGCGGGCGGTGGTGGACGCGGGCGGACAGGCCCACCCGGTCCAGCGCCGCCTCCGCCCGTTCGCGCCGCCGCCGTAGCGGCACCCCGGCGTACAGCAGGCCGTCGGCGACGGTGTCCAGCGTGGACTGGCCGGGGGCCAGATGGAACTGCTGGAACACGAATCCGATGCGGCGGGCGCGCAGCGCCGACAGCTGCCGGTCCGACAGCCGCGCCACGTCGTGGCCGTCGACCCGCACCGTGCCCGCCGTCGGCCGGTCCAGGGTGCCGATCAGGTGCAGCATGGTGGACTTGCCGGAGCCGGACGGCCCGACGATCGCGGCCAGCTCGCCGTACCCGACGGTCAGGTCGACGGCGTCGAGGGCGGTCACCCCGCCCGGGTACGCCTTGGTCGCCTCGACCAGCTCGACCAGCGCCGTCATGCGGGCATCCCCACGATCATGCCCTCGGCCAGGCCGTCGCCGCTCACCTCGACGCTGCCGCCGGAGAACAGGCCGGTGACGACCGCGACGACCCGGGTCGCCGAGCCGTCAACCACCTGTACGCCGTAGCCGCCCTCGGCCAGCGCCAGCAGCGACCCGACCGGCACGGTCAGCACGTTCTCGCGCCGCGAGGCCGTGAACGCGACCCGCACCGCCGCCTCGTCCAGTCCGGCCAGGGCTTTCGGGTCGTCGGCGGTGACCGTCACCCGCAGCACGGTCCTGGCCTCGGCCTGGGCGCCGTCGCCGGGGTCGATGACCGTCTCGGTCCGCCAGACCGCGCCCGCGACCGTGCCGCCGTCGGGCAGGGCGATCGTGACCGGCGCCTGCGCGGGCGCCAGCCGCCGGTCGGTCACGGACAGATCCACGGTGACCACCCGTTGTGCCCCGCTGTAGGACAGCACCGGCTGGCCCGGGGCGAGGCCGTCGCCCAGCGCCGCGCTGTGGCTCGCGACCCGCACCGCGCCGCGGGCGTAGACGACCCGGCCCAGTTCGACCGCGCCGGTCCGGGGCAGGCCGAGCGCCTGCTGCCACTTGCGTACGGCGGTGGCCGTCCCGGCCGAGTACGTGTCGTCGACGGTGAAGCCGCCGTATCCGAGCGCGGCCAGGTTCTGCTCGAACTGGCGCACGTCGGGCCCCCTGGTGCCGGGCGTCAGCGGGCGGTAGGCGGGCAGGGTGCCGTACAGCAGCACCACCGGGGTGTTGTCGAGCCGGAACAGGGCCGTGCCCCGGTTGATCGTGGACCCGGTCACGGGCAGGCTCGTGACCGTACCGGCCAGGCGGGTGGACACGGCCGTGCTGGTGCCGTAGCCGAGCTCGCCGGTCTCGGTCTGCGTGTCGACCAGCGTCTGCCGCCGCACCGCCGCGGTCGCCGGCGGCAACTGCCGCTGCGGTTGTGGATCGTTGCCGGTCAGGTCCAGGTCGACGGCGACGGCCGTGGCGGCGGCGGCGCAGACGGCCAGGCCCGCGACCGCCGCGACGGTGTTGCGCCGGCGGCGCGGCCGGTCGCCGGTCACCGCGGACCCTGGGTGCTCAGGCTCGGTCCCTCGCCGCCGGGCGGCACCGGCAGCAGGGTGCGGCACTTCTCTTCGGCCGCCTTGACCTTCGGGTCGTCCGGCGGGAAGTCGTTGCCGTTGACCGCCAGCCCTTCGTCGGAGGGGTCCGGGAAGGTGGCCAGGCCGTTGTCGCGCATGCACTGGGAGTACCGGCGCAGCATCTCCAGCCGGTCGGCGGGCATCTTCTGGGGTTCGCCACCATTGGGCAGCAGCGGCTTGCACTTGCTCTGCGCCGCGTCGATCACCTTCGGGTCGAGCCCTTCGCCATTGAGGTCCATCCGGAACTCGCCGTTGGCCCCCACCTCGGGATCCTTGAACGTGGTCACCCCGTTGTCGCGCATGCACCGCGCGTACCTGAAGATCGCCTCACGCTCGTCGGTAGCGGCGCCCGCGCTCGCGGCCGGGCTCGCCGTACCCCCGGCCGTGGCGACCCCGTCGCCGGTCTGCGGGCTGCTACACGCGGCGAGCCCGGCGGCCGCCAGCACTGCCACCGCCCCGATCCTGATCCGCATCGCTGTCTCCTTCACCGTGGCCGCACCCTCGGCGGCCACGGCGGCAAGCTGACCAGAGGGCCGGTCACCCGGCCGTCAGCGAAAACGGTGACGCGGAATTGACGCGGTGCTGTGGCACCCTTGACCAGTGCGGATCTTGGTGGTGGAGGACGAGCCGCGCGTCGCCGACGCGGTGGCCCAGTGGCTGCGCGGCGACGCGCACGCCGTCGACGTGGTCCACGACGGCGCCGCGGCCCTGGAACGCATCGGCGTGCACGAGTACGACGTCGTCGTGCTCGACCGGGACCTGCCCCTGGTGCACGGTGACGACGTGTGCCGGGCGGTGCTGCGCGACGAACCCGACGCCAAGGTGTTGATGCTCACCGCCGCCGCCGACCTCGACGACCGCGTCGCCGGGCTGGCCCTGGGCGCCGACGACTACCTGCCCAAACCGTTCGCGTTCGCCGAGCTGTCCGCGCGGGTCAACGCGCTGGGCCGCCGGGCCCGGCCCGCCACGCCGCCGGTCCTGCAGCGCGCCGGTATCCGCCTCGACCCGCACCGGCGCGAGGTCTACCGCGACGGCCGCTACGTGCCGCTGTCGCGCAAGGAGTTCGCGGTGCTCGCCGAGCTGCTGCGCGCGGACGGGGCACCGGTGTCGGCGGAGAAGCTGCTGGAGAAGGCGTGGGACGAGCACGCGGATCCGTTCACCCATACGCTGCGGATGACGATTTTGAAGTTGCGCCGCAAGTTGGGCGAGCCACCGGTCGTGCTGACCGAACCGGGCGTGGGGTATCGCATCCCATGAGCCGCCTGACCATCCGCGCCCGCCTCACCCTGGTGTACGGCACCCTGGTGCTGCTCGCGGGCCTGCTCATGCTCGCCGTCACCTTCGCCCTGGTGTCGCAGGGCGAGCCGCACAACTCCGTCACCACCGTCGGCTCGGAGCCCCGGACCAGTGCCACCGCCGCCCCGAACCCCAGCCCGCCCGACGGCGTGCCCACGTTCACCCAGGAGTCGGGCAACTTGTGGCACGACGTGCTCGGCACGCTGCTGACCCGGGGTGTGATCGCCGTGCTCGTGGTCGGCGCCATCGCGGCCGGGTTCAGCTGGCTGCTGGCCGGGCGGCTGCTGCAGCCGCTGCACCGGGTCACCGAGACGGCCCGCCGCATCGCACAGGCCCCGGTCGCCGACCGCGGCCTGCACGAACGCATCGCGCTCACCGGGCCCCACGACGAGATCAAGGAGCTCGCCGACACCTTCGACGTGATGCTGGCCCGGCTCGACCGCGCCTTCGCCGGGCAGCGCACCTTCATCGCCAACGCCTCGCACGAGCTGCGTACGCCGCTGACGGTCAACCGGTCCGTGCTGGAGGTCGCGCTGCACCGCGGCGACCCCGACCCGAGGCTGCGCCAGCTCGGCGAGACCCTGCTGGAGATGAACACCAGGCAGGAGCGGCTGCTGGACGCGCTGCTGCTGCTGGCCCGCTCCGAGCGGGAGCTCACCAAGCGGTCGTACGTGGACCTCGCCGACGTGGCCGAGCACGTCACCGAGCAGCTGGACGTCGGCGCGATCGAGCTGCGGACCGAGCTGGCCGAGGCGCCTACCAGCGGCAACCCGGCGCTGCTGGAGCGGCTGGTGCAGAACCTGGTCGACAACGCACTGAGCTACAACGTGCGCGAGGGCGGGTTCGTGCTGGTCGCCACCAGTACCCGGGCCGACGGCAGCGCGGTGCTCCAGGTGGTCAACACCGGGCCGGTGGTGCCGCGATACGAGGTCGCGGACCTGTTCGAGCCGTTCCACCGACTCGGCGCCGACCGTACCGGGGCGACCCCGGCCGGGCTCGGTCTCGGCCTGTCCATCGTGCAGGCGGTCACCCACGCCCACGGCGGCACCGTCGCCGCCGAACCCCGGGAGGGTGGCGGCCTGACGGTCGCGGTGGTGCTGCCGGCGGCGCCGTAGCACACCGATGCGGTACGCGCGGCGCTTCGGCTCGGACCGGGCGCGCGACGCCCGGTGCGGGTACTGTGGTGTCGTGCCTGGAACACGCTCACCGGCACAAGACGTGGCCCGTGCCGAGGCTGCCCGAGACGAGCTCGACGAGCTCGGACTCAAGTACTTCATGGACGTGCGCGCCACGGCCCGGCGCATGCTGGAACACCTGAACCGGCACAGCCGCACCGCCTTCGCGGCCGCCGTGGCCAGGCGCCTGTTCGCCGAGTCCGCGCTGCCCGACCAGGACCATCCGGATGTGCTCTTCTGGCGGCCTGTCCTGGACGCGGTTGACGAGGGCCTGGCCGGGGGTTTGGACGCGACCGGGCGGGTGGCGGAAGGGCTGGGCCGGTTCTACCTGAGTCCGGCCTACACGGTCCGTCCACACGACGATCCGATGAACCGTGACGACAATCGGATCATGGCTGCCTGCTACACGGCGGAGTGCTATCTGCACGGCTCGACGGAGTTCGCGACCTGGGCCGGGTGGCGCGGCTTCGACACCGCCGCGATCCACGCGGCGAGCGACCCGATGTGGCCACGCCGCCGCCCACCCGAGATCACGCCGTACGCGTGGGAGCTGGCGCATCCGAGTGTGCAGGCCGAACTCGACCAGCAGCTCGCCGACCTCGAACAATTGGCCGACGGGGACGGGTGGTCCGGGTTCGACGGGTCAGGCAACTCCGGCCGCTGAGGCAGGGCGCCCGCGTCGGCCTGTCGTTCGTGGACAGGCCGTCGCGGTACGCGGACTCGTCCGGATGCTCGCGCTGCTGCCCGCCGATCCGGCCACCGACCGGCTGCTCGGTGCCCTGGCCGACACGTCGACCGTATGGATCGCCGGTGCCGGACCGCGCTGTGCGAAGACGGCCGCGGCCGCCGTGAAGGCGCTGGCCCGGATCGGTTCGGTCACCGCACTGGCCGAGCTGGCCCGGCTGTCGCGGCAGGTCACGCATCCGTTGGTGCGCAAGCGGATCGATCCGGTCCTGTCGGCCGCGCTCCGTTCCTGACCGAGGATTTCCGGACCCAGGCGATCGCCCGACAGGACTACGCTGCCGGTGCGATCGGGACGATCGCGGGACACAGACGGGGGTACGACGTGGACAGCGCTGTGAGAGAACAGGTTTCCCGTCCCGGGTCACGGTTCTTCGAGGTGTGGACAGGCTTTGCCAGCGGAGTCGTCGGCTTCCTGTTCGGGGCGTGGGCGTTCCTCTACGTGGGCATGTTCACGGGCGACGCCGATGCCGGCGATCAGATGGGCGCCGGGCTCGGTGCGGCCGGTGTCCTGGGCCTGGTCGCCGCGGTCGCCGTGCCGGTCGCAGCGTTCCGGGGCCGCCACCGTCGCGCCGCGCGATCGCTCGGGTTGATGATCGGCTGGCTGGTCGGAATGGCGATCCTGGTAAACCTGTGGGTCGTCGCCTACCCCGTGCTCGCCGACCTCTCCGGCACCTGCCCCTGCGAGCCGTTGATCGAGCAGCTGAAAGTCGGTGCACCCTTCCTATGAGTGCGGCTGACGGCACGGGCATTCCACGCGGCCCCGGCCGCTACGCGGCCAGTGCCGCGTAGCGGCCGCCGACCTCCAGCAGGGTGTGGTGCGAGCCGGATTCGAGGATCCGGCCGTGGTCGACCACGGCGATCTGGTCGGCGTCGCGGACCGTTGACATGCGGTGCGCGATCGTGATCGTGGTACGCCCCCGGGCCAGCTCGTCCAGGGCCCGCTGGACGGCGCGTTCGGTTTCGGTGTCCAGGGCGCTGGTCGCCTCGTCCAGCACCAGCACGCGCGGGTCGCGCAGCAGGGTACGGGCGATCGCGATGCGCTGCTTCTCGCCGCCGGAGAACCGGTGCCCGCGCGAGCCGACGACGGTGTCGTAGCCGTCGGGCAGGGCGGCGATCAGGTCGTGGATCTGCGCGGCGCGGGCGGCCTGCTCCAGCTCGGCGTCGGTGGCCGACGGCCGGGCGTAGCGCAGGTTCTCCCGGATCGTGGTGTGCAGCAGGTAGGTCTCCTGGCTGACCACGCCGACGATCGCGGCGACGTCGGCCAGGCGCATGTCGCGCAGGTCGATGCCGTCGACGGTGATCCGTCCCGCGTCCGGGTCGTGCAGTCGCGCGATCAGCGCCGCCAGGGTGCTCTTGCCCGAGCCCGTCTCGCCGACCAGGGCCAGCGAGCTGCCTGCCGGTACGTCGAGACTCACCCCGGCGACCGCGGCGGTGCCGCTGCCCGGGTACGCGTACGTGACCTCCTCCAGGCGCAGGTGGCCCTGGATCTCGGCCGGGTTCACGGCTACGGGATGCGGCGGGTCGGCGACCTCCACCGGCAGGTCGAGGTATTCGAAGATGCGCGCGAACAGGGCCAGCGAGCTGGTCAGCGAGACGCCGACGTTCAACAGGCCCATCAGCGGCCGGAACAGGTTGCCCTGCAGCGCGGTGAACGCGACCAGGGTGCCGATGCTGAGTGTGCCCGCGGTGCCGGGCAGCCCGGCGCCCAGGTAGATCAGGGCGGGGATGGCGGCGAAGATGATGCTCATGGAGGCCATCCGCCAGCGACCGGCCAGCTCCGACCGCAGCTCCAGGTCGATCAGGCGCTCGGACGAGGCGGTGAACCGGTCGACCAGCGCGGCACCGGTGCCCATGGTCTTGCTGAGCTGCACGCCGCTGATGGACAGGCCCTCGTCGATGGTGACGTTGAGGTCGGCCAGCTCACGCTGACGCTGGGCGGTGATGGCCTGGCGCATCCGGGCCACCCGCCGGGTCAGGTGGATGGCCGGGGGCAGCACGACCAGCGACACCAGCGACAGACGCCAGGACAGGGCGACCATGGCCACGGCGGTGGCGACCGTGGTGGTGAGGTTCGAGGCGATCGAGGTGGCGGTCGAGGTGACCACCGACTGCATGCCGCCGATGTCGTTGGTGATGCGCGACTGCACCTCACCGGTGCGGGTGCGGGTGAAGAAGGCGATCGACTGGCGGTGCAGGTGGGCGAAGACGTCGGTACGCAGGCGGTGCATGATCTGCTGCCCGACCGTGGTCGAGATCCAGGTCTGTACGACGCCGAGCGCCGAGGTCAGCGCGGCCACGGCGACCATGCCGAGCACGAGCCAGACCAGCAGGGTCAGGTCGGCGTGCGGCAGGGCGACGTCGATGACCTCGCGCAGCAGGAACGGCGAGGCCATGGCGATGACCGACGAGACCACGATGATCGCGGTGACGACGGTGAGCTGCCACCGGTGGGCGGTGAACAGGGTGCCGATGCGGCGCAGGGACACCTCGCGGGCCTGGGCCTTCTCCTCGGCGGTGACGGTGCGCGAGCCGCCGCCGCGACCGCGTTCGAAGGATGGGCGTTCCAATGGGCGTCTCCTCTATCGGGGGATGCTGAGGTTACCTCAACATGAGGTAGCAACAGCAACCCCTGATACGGTATTCCCGTGGAAGAGCAGGACGAGGCGAGCCTTTCTGAGGCGTTCTGGGGTGTTGCGCGCCAGTTGCGCCATCTGACGAAGGATGCCCTGGCACCGTGGCAGGTCAGCCCCTCGCAGGCGCGGGCGCTCGGGGTGCTCGGACGCGAGCGGGCGCTTCGCCTGAACGAGCTGGCCGAGCAGTTGCGGATCGCACCGCGCTCGGTCACCGAGGTCGTCGACGACCTCGAGGCGCGCGGTCTGGTGGAACGCCGGGCCGACCCCGCTGACCGCCGGGCGACGCTGGTGGCGCTGACCGAGTCCGGTAGTGAGGTGGTCGCGGCGATCGGGACGGCACGCCGGGCCGAGGCCGACCGGTTCTTCAGCGCCCTCAGCCCCGCCGACCGGGCTCACCTCACTCGAATCCTCAAACAGCTCTCCGCCTGACAACCGGAGCTTCCCACCACCGCACCTCGACGACCCGGTCCGCGCGGCGGCGCAGGAAGCGGCGTCGACTGCTGCCGGTCGCGTGCAGGACTCGGCCCGTGTCGTCGAAGCGCCATGTGGCGGCGACCACGCGATCACCGGAGAGCCACTCCTGCCTGACGATCGACCGTCGCAGCTGCCGCAGCAGCCAGGCGGCCGTCCAGCTCGCGCACTCCTCGGGGTCGACGGTCGCACCGCACGCGGTGAGGTCTTCGCGATGGGGGTTGTCCAGCAGGTGCTCGTCGCCCCACATGCCGTCTAGCGCGTGCCCGCGCGGGTGGTTGGTCCAGTACGCGACCTGGAGGGTGTTCTGTGGAACCGCAAGACCTGGAATCTCCAGCTCGAGGTACAGCGGCGTGAACCACACCTGCGACGCGGTGTCCTCGGGACAGATGCCCGCCACGGTCCAATCGGCCGCCTCCTGCCGCAGCTGATCGAGATACGCGGCCTCTGCGGCGTTACGCCCAGGTTCATCAGGAAACCATTGGCTGGCAGGTGCGTCCATCGCCCGATCATGTCGCCCATGCCTCGGAGCCGCCAGCACTTTGCGCTGCGGACCCGCCACACCGGCCACTCAGGCAGCTCTCCGCCTGAATCGGGGTTCGCCGAAGTCAGTGGCGCATAGGGTCGGGTCGTGGAGCAGCTGGAGCCGATGCCGCAGCAGTGGACCCGAGCGTTGGCGATCGCCGCACACCCCGACGACCTGGAGTACGGCGTGGCCGGTGCGGTCGCGGCGTGGACGGCGGCCGGCAAGGACGTGCGATACCTGCTGGTGACCCGGGGCGAGGCCGGGATCGACACGCTGCCCCCGCACGAGTGCGGGGGGCTGCGCGAAGCCGAGCAGCGCGCCGCCGCGGCGGCGGTGGGCGTGGCGCAGGTGGAGTTCCTCGACCACCACGACGGCGTCATCGAGTACGGCCTGGACCTGCGGCGGGACCTGGCCGCGGCCATACGCCGCCACACTCCGCAGCTGGTCGTCACCACCAACCTGCACGACAGCTGGCCGGGCGACGGCTGGAACTCGCCGGACCACCGCCATGTCGGTCGTGCCGTGCTGGACGCGGTCGCCGACGCGGGCAACCGGTGGATCTTCCCGGAGCTGCTGGGGCTCGGCCTGCAACCGTGGGCGGGTGTCGCCTACGTCGCCGTCGGCGGTTCACCGCGGCCGACGCACGCCGTCGACGTCACCGACAGTCTCGACCGGGCCGTGGCGTCGCTCAGCGCGCACCGCACCTACCTGCAGGCGCTCGGGCAGAATCCGATGGCCTCGCCACGCGAGTTCCTGCAGTGGCAGGCCGACCTGGTCGCGCCGAGCTTCGGCGGGCGCCGGGCCACCGCTTTCGAGCTGTACCGGACTTAGCCGCGCTCTGGGAGCAGCGGGCGCATGAACGTGCGTTCGTAGCGCAGCACACAGCCGCTGTCGTCCCTGATGCGGTCGGCCGCGATGAAGTCGGGGTCGGTGCCGAACCGCTGCCGGTACACCTCGTACGCGGCGAGGCTGGGGAAGCTGAACAGCGCCAGGGCCTTGTCGCTGGCACCCTCGGCGGGCAGGAAGTAGCCGTGGTGGACGCCGCCGTGCAGGTCGACCAGCTCCATCCATCGGCGACCGAACTGCTCGAAGGCGGAGACCTTCGCCGGATCGATGACGTACTCGACGACACAGGTGATCACGCCTGATCGTAGGCTTCGGCTTCGACGCCACGACGGCGGCGGGCCGGTCTAGTAGGTGAGTGCGGCGAACCAGTCGTCCCGGCCCTGCCGGGTCAGGTCCAGGATGTGCCAGACCGGGCAGAGCAGGTCGATGCCGCGCTGGTCGATGTCGTCGGCCATGCGGGGGTGCGCCGAGTAGGAGTGGCGGATCGAACCGTCGTCGTCGCGGGTGAACACCGACACCGTCGAGTCCTGGACACCGTCGGCGTCCTCGCTGCCGAGGTCGTACTTGAAGGTGCCGGATCCGGCGCTGAGCAGGCGCAGGTTCGTCCATCCCCGGCTACGGCCGTGGGCGCGCAGCGCGGGCGTGTCCGCCGCCGCGACGATCGCGAGGTCGACGGTCTGCGCGAGGTGGCGGGCGATCCCGTTGAACCCGTCGATCCACATGGTGCACATCGGGCACGGGTCGGTCTGCTTCTTGCCGTACATGAGGTGGTAGAGGACCAGGTCGCGGCCGGGCCGGGTGAACAGTTCGCTGAGCCGGACGGTGGTGACCGGCTCGTCACCGGCGTCCAGGTCGGCCGGGCCCTGCTCGAACTCGTAGTCGGTGACGACAGGACCGGGCGGCAGCGCCCGCCGCAGCTCGGCGACCCGTTCCCGATGGCGCATCAGCTCGATCTCGGCCTGACGTAGCTGCTCGCGGGCGTCGGCGTACTCGGCCGACTCCGCGCTGAGATTGGTTTGTCGCATCTTGGGCTCCAAGGTCCGCTATTCGACCTGGACGTGCCGTCATGGCGCTTGACCTTGGTTCCCCGCGGCGATCTGACGGCTTACGGCACCCGCAGCATCACCGGGTGAGCCACGCGGCGACATCGGCGAGCAGTTGCTTCGTGCGTTCTGCTGGAGCGGCCGAGGCGGTGATCGAGTGCCGGGCCAGCGCGGCCAGCTCCTCGTCGGTGAGCGCGAGGTGGTCGCGGGCCAGGGCGTACTGCCCGGCCAGGTCGGCGCCGAACAGCAGCGGGTCGTCGGTGCCCAGCGCCACCGGCACGCCCGCCGCCAGCAGTTTCCGCACCGGCAGCCCGGCCAGCTCGGCCACCCCCAGCGGCGGGTACGACGTCGGGCAGAGCTCCAGCGCGACGTTCCGCTCGGCGAGCAGCTCCAGCGTGGCCGGGTCGGCGTACGCGGTCAGCCCGTGGCCCACCCGGGCCGCGCCCAGCCGCTCGACACACGCGCGCACGTGCCACGCACCCTCGTAGAACCCACCGTGCGGCACCGCGATCAGCCCCGCCTCAGCGGCCACCCGGAACGCGGGCACGAAGTCCTCCACCCGGCCGCGCCGCTCGTCATTGGACAGCCCGTACCCGACCACACCCCGCCCGGCGTACCGGGCGGCCAGCTTGGCGGTCCGTATGGCGTGTTCCGGCGGCGCGGCCCAGCTCGCGGCCAGGATGACGCCCATCCGGTCACCGGCGGCGGCCAGCACCGTCTCCACGACCGCCTCGTATCCACCCAGCCGTTCGGCGTAGGAGGACGGGTCGACCTGCAGCTCGGTCCACCCCGCGCCGCAGGCGGCGTCGTCCTCGGCGGCCTCGGTGACGACCCGGGCGATGTCGTCGGCGGTACGCAGCACCGCCCGCGCCAGGTCGTACCGCGACTGGAACGCCTCCCACCCGTGCGCCCCCGCCGGGATCGCGTCCGGCACCGGCAGCCCGGCCCGCGCCGCCAGCTCCGCCAGCGTCGCCGGCCGCATCGAGCCGGTCAGGTGCAGGTGCAGGTTGGCCTTGGGCAGTGTGGTCAGGTCGCGCATAACCGCCAGGCTATCGCCGTACCGACGGCTGTCGAACCGCCCCGACCAGCGGACCAGGCCGGCTCGACTGGCGTGTCGAACAGGGCCGACCTGGGTGGCGACGGTACAAAGGGCGAGGGTCAGCAAGCGGGGAGTGGCATGGGACGCAGGCCGGCACGGCGCTTGGCGAGCGCGGCAGCCGTAGGAGCACTGCTGGCGGCGCTGACCGCCACCGGTGCGTGGGCGGGGCAGGACCGGGAGACGTCACGAGCCGCCGTGGCCTGGGGCGACAACAGCACCGGCCAGCTGGGCGACGCGACCGACCAGCAGCGGCACACGCCCGTGGCAGTCTCGGACCTGCGGAAGGTCCGGCAGCTCGGCGCCGGTACGGCGTACGGCATCGCGCTGCTGGCCAACGGGACCGTCCGGGCCTGGGGCGGCAACGAGCGCGGCCCGCTCGGCGACGGCACGCAGGACGCACACACCACCCCGGGCGTGGTGGCGGGCCTGTCCGGCGTACGCCAGGTCGCGGCTGGTTCCGTGCACGCCCTGGCCCTGCTCGAGGACGGCACGGTCCGCGCCTGGGGCGACAACACCAGCGGCCAGCTCGGCCTCGGTGTGCTGGGCGGCCTGCGCACCACACCCGTGCCGGTCCCGGGCCTCAAGCACGTACGCGCCATCGCCGCCCGCGACAGTTACTCCCTGGCCCTGCTTGCCGACGGCACCGTGCTGGCCTGGGGCAACAACAGTGCCGGGGTGCTCGGCAACGGCACCGTCGGGACCAACGACCCGACCCCCGCGCCGGTGCACGGGCTGAGCGGCGTACGCGCCCTCGCCGCGGGCAGCGGGCATGTGCTGGCCCTGCTCAAGGACGGCACGGTCCGCTCGTGGGGCGCCGACGACGTCGGCCAGCTGGGCCGCGGCACCGTCGGCGCGCCGGACCCGCTGCCGGCGACCGTGTGGGGGCTGGCGGAAGTACGCGCCGTCGCCGCCGGTCTCGACCACAGCCTCGCGCTCCTCGAGGACGGCAGGGTCTGGGCCTGGGGCGACAACCAGGACGGCGAGCTGGGCATCGGCACGTTCGGCGGCCTGCGTGACCGCCCGGTCGCCGTGTCCGGCCTGAGCGGGGCGCGCGCCGTCGCGGCCGGGTTCCATACCAGCTACGCGCTGTCGCGCCGGGACGACGCGGTCGTGCTCGCCTGGGGCGGCAACGACCGCGGCCAACTCGGCGACGGCAGCACCACCAGGCGCGCCGCCCCCGTCACCGTCCAGACGAGCCTCGACGACGTCGGACCGCTCGTGGCCGGTGACGGGTTCGCGCTGGCCGCGGGTTAGCCCAGCCGATCGCCGCCAGGACGGGTACCCGTGCCGCACTATCCTGCGGACATGGACGACCTCGCCGCCACCATCCGCGCGCTGCCCGTCATGGCCGGACCGCAGCTGCGGTTCGACCCGGCGACCGCGCCGGGCGAGCCGACGGAGCTGTTCCGGGCCTGGTTCGCCGAGGCGGTCGCGCAGGGGGTCGCCGAGCCGCAGGTGATGCACCTGTCGACCGCGGACGCGGCCGGGCGCCCCAGCGGCCGGGTGGTGCTGCTGCGCGACGTGACAGCCGAGGGCTGGGTCTTCACCGCCCGCTCGACCAGTCGCAAGGGCCGCGAGCTGGCCGCCAACCCGGCGGCGGCGCTGACGTTCTACTGGCCCGGCATCGGCCGCCAGGTCCGGGTGGGCGGGACGGTCCAGCCCGCGAGCCCGCGGCGCAGCGCCGCCGATTCTCTCGCCCGGCCGCAGTACGCCCGGATCCCGGACCTGGCCGGACCCGAGAGCGAGCCGCTGGCCGACCTGGGCGAGCTGGCACGGGCGTACGAGGCGGCCCGCGCGCGCCTGGACGCCGACCCGGACGCGGTCGCCCCCGACCACACCGTCTACGTGCTGGCCCACGACGAGGTCGAGTTCTTCCACGGCAGCCCCGACCGCCGCCATGTGCGGCTGCACTACTGGCGCGAACCGGCCGGCTGGAGCACCACGCTGCTGTGGCCGTGACGTGCCGATTCGGTTTGTCGCGACGGAGTGCGGGGTACACGCCGACGGAGGAGGTGGCCGTGGCGGACAAACGGGTTACCCACACGACCGCGGTCGAGGGCGAGGTCTGCCGCGTCGCGCTGGCGGGCGAGATCGACATGGCGGTGACCGAGGAGGTCACCGACTGGCTGTGCACCGCGATCGACTCCTCCGGCTGCCGCCGACTCGAACTCGACCTGTCGCAGACGCTGTTCCTCGACTCCACCGGGATCACCGCGCTGCTGCGGGTGCGCCAGTACGCCGATGAGCGCGGCGTCGGCTTCAAGTGCGTCGACACCGCGCCGTTCGTGCGGCGCGTCTTCCAGGTCACCGGCGTCGCCGAGTACCTGACCTGAACCGCGGCGGTGAACCCGGGCGGGCGGAGCGATCCGCCCGCCCGGGTGCCGTCAGTTGGTGATCAGGTCGAACTCCTCCCACGGGCCGATGGCGGTGCGGTTGGCGATGAGCGGCGCCGCGCCGGCGTTGTCGGCGGTGACGATGTTGTTGTTCGCGCGGGCGCGCAGGCTGACGCTGCCGCTCGCGTTGTTGATCAGGTCGAACTTCTCCCACGCGCCGATCGAGGCCCGGTTGGCGATGAGCGGCGCCGCGCCGGCGTTGTCGGCGGTCACGAAGCTGCTGTTGGTCCGCGCCCGCAGGCTCACGGTTCCGTCGGCGTTGCTGATCAGGTCGAACTGCTCCCAGCCGCCCACCGTGGTGGCCTTGGCGATCAGCGGCAGTGCGCCCGCGTTGTCGGCGCTGACCAGGTTGTTGTTGGCGTGGGCGCGCAGGCTGGTGGTTCCGGCCGCCCCGCCGCTGGTGACGCGCAGCGACGAGATGGCGTCGTTGTTGCCGGTGCTCCCCAGGTTCGGGTTGTCGGCGCCGATGACCCACGAGGTGCCGGTGAACCCCGCGTCGGCGTACGCGGTGACGGTGTAGCCCGACGGCACGCGGATCGACGAGACGCTGTCGTTGGCGATCCCCGCGGCCTGCAGTTGGGCCAGGTCGTAGTTGCCGGTGCCCAGCGTGACGGCGCTGCCGCCGTAGTTGATATCGGCGTAGAACGTCGGGCCGGTGGTGCCGCCCCCGCTGCTGCCCAGCGGCAGATCCATCCGCCGCAGGATCTCGGCGTACGAGGTGCCGTTGGGGGCCAGGTGCAGGGTCTCGCCCGCCGAGGTGGCGATGGTGATCTTCGTGCCGGAGACGGTCCCCGCCGCCGCGCCGTTGCGGAACAGCGCCAGAGTCTGTCCCGGCCACGGGTTGGTGAACGTGAGCGACCGGCCCTTCTGGCTGACCACCCGCAGGTACTGGGCGGTGTTGGCGCGCAGGTCGCTGGAGACCAGGAACCCGCCGAACGCGCTCAGGTCACCGAACTTGGCGTTGGTGCCCGACGGCCAGGTCGCAAACACCCGGATGTTGTTCTGGAACGACTGCAGCAGCATCTCCGACAGGCCGGAGGTGACGGCGTTGAGGTTCTCGATGCCGCCGCCGTTGTGGTGGATGTGCATGTTCGGGTAGCTGCTGGACGTCGCCTCGGTGCGCAGGTGCGACAGGATGGTGGTCGGGTTGTAGCCGACGCGGGCCGCGGCGGCGTAGAACGTGGCGGGGGCGTTGCCGCCGTGCCAGGCGTTGGCGAGCTGGCCGATGGTGTTGCGGGCGTTGGCCAGGTCGGCGGCGGGGCTGTCCAGGCCGACCAGGTCACCGGGGTAGATGAACTGGGCGGCGATGTCGTTGCCGTCGTCGATGAAGTCGCTGCCGACCTCGGTCTCGCGTACGACGGTCTGCCCGTTGCGGGTCATGGTGGCGGGCTTGCTCAGCTTCGACAGGATGTCCTGCCAGGTGGAACGCAGGGTCGCGTCGGTGTTGAGGGCGGTGCTCATGTCGACCAGGCCCCGGAACAGCAGGTGCACCAGGCCCAGCGACATGCTGCTGTTGGTCTGCGGGTAGGCCTGGCCCTCGTGCGGGGCGTCGTTGGTGATCACGTACCGGTTGCCCGCCGCGTCCCAGACCAGGTAGTTCTGCCAGAACAGGCCGACCTGCTTGAGCCACGGGTAGACCGTGTTGGCGTAGCCGGTGTCCCAGGTGTGCTCGAACCGCATCACCATGTTGCTGGCCAGGTTGGCGGCGTTGGACTTCTGGTTGTGCAGCGCCAGGTCGGCGCTGGTGCCCAGCGGGGAGATGCCGACCGGGTACAGCACGCCGGTGAAGCCGTTCTGGCCGGCCAGGGTCTGCGCGCGCGACTGCCAGTCGAGCACGGGCTTGTCGTACGCCCCGGCCTGGTCGAGGCGGTTGGTCGGCAGGGCGGCGTAGAACGGCGTCTCGTAGTTGTAGTTGGTGTGGTAGTCGCCGTTCCAGCCCATGTTCCCGGTGATCCAGTTGCCCCACAGGCCGGGCGCGTACTTCCCGTTGCGGCTGGAGGCGGCCAGTAGGTACAGCGAGCCGTACCAGCTCTTCTCGACCGCCTTGTCCGGGATCTCGACGTACGACTGGGACCAGTAGTTCGACCACCAGCCGCGGTGTGCGGACTTGTAGCCGTCGACGTCGGGCTGGGTCAGGTTGGTCACCAACGACACCGCGTTGGCCTGGTAGCTGCCGGTGTCGATGCTGGACAGGATGCCCACGGCCAGCGTCGAGGTGGTGCCCGGCGCCAGGGACAGGGTGAGCCGGTTGCCCGACAGCGACTGCGTGCCGCCGATCGTGCGGGCGGCCATCCGGGCCCGGGGGTCCCCGGTGCCGCCGGTGTCGGCCTGCACGTCGGCGCTGAGCACCCGGCCGTCGTTGGACGCGGTCGGGGTGCCGCCCGCGCCGTTCTGCAGCGTGATCGTGATGGTCTGGGTCGACCCGCCGGTCAGCGTGAACGAGGTGACGAACAGGTTCCGGTTGGCGTCGGTCCAGCTGGTGGTGGTCAGCGTCTGCCCGCCGAGGGCGTACGTGCCGCGCACCTCGGCGTTCCGGATGTCCTGCACCACGTTGTACGACGACCCGGCCAGCCCCGCCGCGGCGACGACGATGCGGCCCAGCGGCTTGATCGCGTGGGTGGAGCCGGAGAAGAAGTCGTTCTTGCCGACGTAGAACGTCTGGTTGCTGATCGGGCCGCCGGACACCACCCCCAGGTCGCCGTTGCCGAGCATCGGGCCGTCCTGGGTGGTGCCGGAGGTGAGGTTGGTGGGCGGGCTGGTCCAGACGCCGGTGTACTGCCCCGCGATGCGGGTGCCGTGGGCGGCGGTGGTGGCGTCGGCCCGCGCGGGGGCGGGGCCGGTGACGGTGAGTGCGGCGGCGGCGAGCAGCGCCGCGGCGGCGGCACGGCCAGACCGGGCTGCCGCGGGTCGGAAGCGCATGAGCATCCTCCCAATCGGTCGGGGACGGACGGTGGCGTGAGGGTGCGGGGCACCGCCCGAGCGGCACGAGGCCGTCGGC
Organism: Catellatospora tritici; assembly: GCF_019083965.1. Taxonomy (GTDB): domain Bacteria; phylum Actinomycetota; class Actinomycetes; order Mycobacteriales; family Micromonosporaceae; genus Catellatospora; species Catellatospora tritici. The sequence goes on along the minus strand of NZ_JAHRCY010000009.1, from coordinate 273,583 downwards.
TGCGGTGGTGGTACGGGATCCGTACTGGTCCGGTACGCCAGGTGGAGCGGGGCGGCGAAACGCGACCGTAATGTTGGAAGACAACGTTATCCACGACTTCGCGGTGCCGTAAAGACCCGGTGGCGCGGCCCGGTCCGCGCCCAAGATTCCGCCAGCCCGCGACGATGTGGAGTCGACCAGGTCAGGGTGGTTGCGTCGCCATCGCGCGGTCGCGGACCGGCACCGAAACATCGGATCTCCCGGGCGGCCATTGGGCGGACCATGCTCGACGTGATCGAGGGCCGGTAGTGGTCGCGCGGACGCGGTCGGGTGGTGGCAATTCGGTGGATTCCCCCGCAGGTGCGCCTCAGGTGCGCCTCGGGTACGCCTCAGGTGCGTCGCCGGGCGTCGCCCTGGCCTCGCCGATCATGCAGTTTCGGGGAAAGTGCACGAATCGCGTCCAAGATTCCTGCACTTTCCCCGAAACTGCAGCAACAACCCCCCGCGGGCGGTGGGGTGATGACGACCGGGCGGGCGGCCACGCGCGGCCACCCGCCCGGAATCCAGGTCTCCGGCCGGATCGGCCGGTGCGCATGAGCTGGATATCGTTTTCTCTGCCTGTCCGGCGACGGATCGGCGATCTGATCATCCGATGTCGTCGCGGGCAGGCGTCGCCAGGCCCGGTTGCCGTCGCGGTCGGGCACTGAACTGTGGCAACACGGTAGGACGCCGCGCCTCCGCCGTCAATGCTCGCCGTTCGCGGGGTCGGCGCGATCGCCCGTTGACATCGGAGGTCTGCCGGTCCTACGCTTCGGGCCGATCATCGAGATAACGTTGTCACGGCGAGGAACCGCCGCGATGACACCCCCCGAAACCGCCGACGCGCCGGCGTACCGACCCGTCCCCAGGAGGACTCCGTGAAGCTCCTTCGCACCGCGGTCGCCGCATTGGTCGCGGCGACCGTACTGGCCGCGGCCGCGTGCTCCACCAGCGAACCGACCCCCAGCGGCACCACGAATCTCAGCTTCCTCACCTTCGAGACCCCGGCCCTGACCGCCACGTTCTGGGACGACTCGATCACCACGGCCAAGGCGGCTGTGCCCGGCGTGACCATCAACAAGATCGTCGCGCCGAACACCGACCGCAACGCCTACGCCAAGCAGCTGCAGGCCTCGGGGCAGTTCCCGGACCTGCTGGCGTCGATCAACCCCAAGGACTTCATCGACGCGGGTCTGCTCACCCCGTTCGACAAGCAGTGGCTGCAGGACAACTTCGTGCTGCCCGCGGGCAACGACATCAACGGGCAGTCCTACATCCCGCCGACCAACTCCCAGATCATCCCGATGGTCTTCTACAACAAGGAGATCTTCGCCAAGAACGGCCTGTCGGTGCCCAAGAACTGGGCTGAGTTCATGCAGGTCGTCGCCAAGCTCAAGGCGGCCGGGGTGACCCCGATCGAACTGGCGGGCGGCGAGCCGTGGTCGGCCAGCATGCCGCTGGTCGGCCTGGTCAGCGCCAACGTGCTGGGCAAGAACAAGACCTGGATCGCCGACCGGTACGCCAAGAAGGTCAAGTTCACCGACGCCGACGTCGTGGCCGCCGTCAGCAAGCAGCGTGAACTCATCACCGCCGGTGCTTTCGACAAGGGCGCCCTGGGCGTGAACTACGCCGACGCCAACGCCCAGTTCCTCGCGGGCAAGGCGGGCATGTACCTGATGGGCAGCTGGTTCATCGGCCAGATCAAGCCCGAGCAGGCAGCCACCTTCGGCACGTTCCTGCTGCCCACCGATGACGGGTCGCTGGTGGTGCCGTTCAACGTCGGCGGCACCACCGCCGTCAGCGCCAAGGCCGCCGATGTGGCCAAGGCGGTCGAGTTCGCCAAGGCCTGGTCGCTGGCCCCGGCCAACCTCAAGGTCCTCATCGAGACCGACGGCGCCTTCCCGATGCTCAAGAACGTCAAGCTGGAGGACTTCGGGGCCAAGGTGACCCCGGTGTTCACCGAGGCGTTCGCGCTGGTCGGCCAGGAGAATACCAAGGTCAGCTCCGCCGGTTGGGTCAACAACGACGACGCGTTCCCGCCCGGCGTGTCCGATCTGTTCTACGCGCTGTCGCAGCAGCTGTTCACCAACGGCGACGTCGCGGGCCAGCTCGCCGCCCTCGACACCGCCTGGGACAAGGCGGCCAAGTAGTCCCCCGGGACCCCGGCACCCGGTGTCGGGGTCCCGCTCCCCGAAAGGCCGCTCCCGAAAGGATCGACGGTGCCGACCCCTCGCCGCGCCGCCCGCCCCACCCTGGGCCTGGCGCCCATCGCCTGGACCGCCATCGCCCTGTACGCCGCGTTCCTCATCTACCCGGTGCTGCGCAGCCTGCTGCTCAGCTTCACCGACCGCAACCCGCTGCGCGCCGACAGCAGCTTCGTCGGCCTGGACAACTACCGCGAGCTGTTCGTCGACGAGCGGCTGCGCACCACGCTGCTGTTCACCGTGACCGTGGTGGTCGCGGTGACGCTGCTGGCCAACGCGTTCGGCCTGGCGTTCGCGCTGCTGCTCAACCGGCAGAGCATGAGCTACCGGGTGCTGCGCACGCTGGTGTTCATTCCGCAGGTGCTGTCCGGGGTGATCGTCGCGTTCGTCTGGCGCAGCATCCTGACCGAGAACGGCCTGCTCAACGCCGCCCTGCAGCGGATGGGCCTCACGAACGAGCCGGTGAGCTGGCTCGGCAGCGCGCAAATGGCCACGCTGTCGATCTGCGGGGTGGTCAGCTGGATCACCATCGCGTTCGCCACCGTCGTGTACTCGGCCTCGCTGCGCTCGGTCCCGCCCAGCCTGTACGAGGCCGCCCGCGTCGACGGCGCCGGCGCGTTCCGCCGGTTCACCCACGTGACCTGGCCGATGATCGCGCCCGGCACCACCATCACGGTCGTGCTGTGCCTGATCACCACGTTCAAGCTCTACGACGTCATCGCGGTGCTGACCGGCGGCGGTCCCGCCAAGAGCACCGAGTCGACCGCGTTCTACCTGATCCAGGTGGCGTTCACGAACAACCTGTTCGGCTACGCGTCCGCGATCGCGATGCTCCTGCTGGCGCTGACCGCGGGCATCGCGTACCTGGTCACCCACCTGCTGCGCAAGAGAGAGGGCCGGCTGTGAGCGCCATCCCGACCCGCGTCCCGGTCCGGCGGCGGCTGCACACCGCCGCGGCCTGGCTCATCGTCGCCGCGTACGTCATGCCGATCTACGTGGCGCTGGTGAGCACGTTCAAGACCCAGGACCAGATCCTGGCCAACCCGGCCGCCCCGCCCGCGCCGTTCACCCTCGACAACATCATGCACGCCGTCGACCGGCCCGACCGGCTGGTGCAGGGCGGCCTGGCCAACTCGGTCCTGGTCACCGTGCTGACGGTCGGACTGCTGGTGCCGCTGGCCTCGGCGGTCAGCCTGTGGATCAGCGAGCGCACCCCGCGCGTACGGGCGCTGCTGCTGGCGTTCTTCGCGCTCGGGCTGATGGTGCCGCCGCAGGTGGTGCTGCTGCCGATCGTCGGGCTGCTGCAGCAGCTCGGGCTCGACCACACCTACCCGGGCCTGATCCTCAGCAACGTCGGCGGGGGATACCTGTCGTTCGCGGTGTTCGTGTACGTCGGCTTCCTGCGCACCGTACCCCCGGAGATCATCGAGGCCGCGCGCGTCGACGGCGCCTCCGACCTGCGGATCTGGTGGCAGGTGGTGATGCCCGTGGTCCGTCCCGCGACCGCGACCGTCAGCATCTTCCTCGGGCTGTGGGTGTGGAACGACTTCCTCAACCCGCTGTTCATCCTCGGCCCGCTGCAGGGCCAGACCATCACCACCGGCATCTACCTGTCCGTCGGCGGCTACTCCACCGACTACGGGCAGCTGTTCGGGATCATGTTCCTCGCCGCGATCGTCCCCGTCGTCGGATACCTGATCAGCCAGCGCGAGTTCATCCACGGCCTGATGTCGGGAGCGGCGAAGTGACCTCCACCAGCGGCGTGCCCGCCCTCGACGAACTGCGCGGCGACTGGCTGCCGCGCGCCGAGCTCGCCCACCTGCCCAGCCTGCGCAACCAGTGGGGGCAGGCCCACGCCAACGCCGATCTGACGTCGCTGTCGTGGCTGGCCGTCCCGCCCTTCAGCGGCGGATACCACACCGGCGTGCTGCGCCTGGACGGCCGCGTCGTGGCAGCCGAGTCCATGCGGTGGGCGCCGTGGGGGGTACGCCGTCGCGCGGTGCACGGGCAGGTCACGGTCACCACCGACACCCGGCTCGGGTACGAGTCCACCGACGTCTGGTGGCGCACCACCGTGGTCAACCCCGGCCCCGACCCGGTCACCGTCCACGTCGCGCAGGAGCTGCTCGCCCCGGTCGCGACCTCGGACACCGGCTGGGGCTGGCTCTACGGCACCCCCTGGTCGGCCGGGCACCAGCACGACTTCTTCGCCACCGAACGGGTCCGCGCCGAAGTGCTCGCCGACGAGCCGCGCCCCGTGCCGCTGTACGCCCCGGGCGCCCGCTGGCTGCGGCTGGGCCGTCCGCGTACCCCCGGCATCCAGCGCGACGAGGACACCTCGCCGATGCTGCTCGACGCCGAACTGCCCGACCACACCAGCCCCGACGCCGCCCGCCCCCGCCCGGACGCGGCCCGGGTCCGGGTCCGGCTGGCCGGACGCGAGTTCGAGCTGACCGACCCGCACACCGAGTTCCGGCTCGACCCGGTCACCCTCGCCGACCTGCCGCCCATCGAGGTCCTCGTCGAGGACGCGACCTCAGGGGTCGTGCTGACCCACGGCAACCACCCCGACTCGGCCCAACTCGGCCTCGACGAGGGCCGCCCCTGGCTGCGGATCGGCGGCGAGCACGCGTCCGGACCGGACCGGCTCACCCCCGGCGCGTGGCACCAGCTGCGGGTCGAGGTCGACGCCGCGGGCGCTCGGCTGATCGTGGACGGTGCGTCGGTCGCCGCGACCCGGCCCTGGTGGGACGGGCAGCGCTGGACCGCCTCGGTCGAGGCCGACACCGTCGTGGTCACCGACAGCGCCTCGGCCTGCGCGGGCGTCTACGCGTTCGCGACCGCACCGGACGAACTGATCGCCCAGGGCAGCCGGGGCACGGCATCCTGGCGGGCCAGCCTGGCCCCGGGCGAGACCGTGCAGCTGGGCGTCGTGCTGCGGCTCGGTGTCCACGCCGCCGATGCCGCACGTCAAGCCATGGCCCACGCCGCCGGGTTCGCCGCGCGGTTCGACGCGATCGCCGACCGTTGGCGCCGGACCTGGGCGGCGGCGTTCACGCCGGGCAACGACGAGTTCAGCGGGCACCTGCCGACGCTGGTCACCGAGGACAGCGGGCTGGCCCGCACGTACTACCTCGGTGCGCTGCTCGCCGTCTACCTGCGCAACACCGGCGTCAGCCCGATCGGGCCGGTGTTCCTGACCGGCGGACCGCGGCTGGGTCCCACGATCACGTTCTACTGGGACCAGTCGGAGTTCGCGCGCACCGCCGCGCTGCTGGAACCGGCCGGGATGCGGGCCTGGATCCTGGCCGCGCTGGCGCAGCCGTACGACCGCTCGCACTCCTTCGACACCCGCAACCTGCTGCCGGTCGGCAACCACTACGCCGCCAACGACCATGCCCTGTTCCGCACCGTTCAGGCGTACGTCGGCGTCACCGCCGACCTGGGCCTGCTGCGCGAGCAGGCCGGGGGCGGCACCGTGCTCGACCACGTCCGGGCGATGGCCTACCGGCACCGCGACCAGCGGGCCGCCTTCGGCGCCGGAGTGCTCGCCGACTACGGCCGCGACGCCTGGGAGCTGCTGGAGTGCGTGCCGAACTACCGCGACGCGGTGGTGTCGTTCAACGCCGGACAGGTCGGCATGCTGCGCGCGTTCGCGCACCTGCTGCGACTGCTCGACCAGCCGGAGGAGGCCGCCTCGGCCGACGCCGACGCCACCGAGCTGTCGGCGGCGGTGCTCGGCCAGTACGCCCCCGGCGGCCGGTGGCGCACCGCCCACCCCGAAGGCGACGAGACGATCGGTCACTGCCTCGACTTCGCGCTGGTCACCGCCGACATGGGCGAGGACCTTAGCGAACCGCGGCGCAGTGAGATGGTCGACTTCGTCACCGGGCACCTGCTCGACGGCGACTGGATGCGGGCGCTGGCCCCCGACGACCCGGTCGCGCCGCACTCCGACCGCCCCGATCACGGCGCCGCCGGGGCGTTCTGCGCCTGGCCGGGCGCCACCGCGTACGGCCTGTGTCGCCTGGGCCGCCCCGACCTGGCCCAGCAGCTGCTGGGGCGGCTGCACGCCGCCACCTCCGGCGGGCTGTGGGGGCAGGCGATGGAGGCAGTCGGTGGGGGACGGTTCCGGGTCGCCGAGCGAGGGGTGGCCAACCGCGACAGCAATGCGGGCGTGGCCGCCACCGAGGCGGTCATCGCGGGCCTGTTCGGCATCCACGCCGGATACGCCGACCTGACCGCCCCGACCGGCAGCCTGACCAGCGCGGCGGGCGAGCTGCGCCACGTCAACGCGCACGGGTTCGCGGGCGAACTCGCGGCGGCGGTCGGGGGAGCGCCGTGGCGCTGACCGACGAGGCCATCGACAAGATCAAGGAGATGATCCTGTCGGGGGCGCTGCAACCGGGCGCCCGGCTGCCCAAGGAGACCGAGCTGGCGCAGCGGCTGGGACTGTCGCGCAGCTCGCTGCGCGAGGCCGTCCGCGCCCTGGCTCTGATCAACGTCCTGGACGTACGGCAGGGGCACGGGACGTTCGTGACCAGCCTGGAACCGGGCATGCTGCTGGAGGCGATCACGTACGCGGCGGACTTCCACCGCGACGACACGGTGCTGCACTTCTTCGAGATGCGGCGCATCCTCGAACCGGCCGCCGCCGCGCTGGCCGCCGAACGCATCGGCGACGGCGAGGTCGAGCGGCTGCGCCACGTCGTCGACGACTTGGCCCCCGACGCCGAGATGGACCGGCTCGTCGCCAACGACCTGGAGTTTCACCGGCTGGTGGCGGCCGCCTCGGGCAACCCGGTGCTCCAGTCGGTGGCGCAGGCGTTGGCGGCGCCGACGACCCGGGCGCGGATCTGGCGTGGACTGACGCAGCCCGGCGCCGCGACGCGTACCCGCGAGCAGCACGCCGCGATCCTCGACGCGATCGCCGCCAGGCGACCCGACATCGCCCGCGCCTGGGCGACCGTGCACGTGCACGGGGTGGAGGAGTGGCTGCGCACGGCGCTGTGTGGCACCGCGCCTAGGCTAGGAGCCGACGAGCAATGAGGAGCAGGATGACCCAGCCCGGCCGTAAGCGGCCGACCATGCGCGATGTAGCCCGCGAGGCCGGTGTGGCCCTGCGGACCGTGTCGCGAGTGGTCAACGACGACCCCACCGTCGGCGGGGAACTGGCCGCCCGGGTCCGCACCGCCATCGCCGCGCTCGAGTACGAACCGGACGAGCACGCCCGCCAGCTGCGCCGCGGCACCAGTGGGCTGATCGGCGCGGCGATGCGCAACTTCGTCGACGCCCACCCCGTGCTCAGTGCCGTGGACGCCACCGCCCGGGACAACCGGATGACCGTGCTGGCCATGTCCACCGAGGACGAGGAGGAGCGTGAACGCGAGGCGGTCATGTCGATGTGCCGCCGCCGCGTCGACGGGATCATCATCGAGCCCATCGGAACCAACCATCAGTACCTGGCCGCCGAGATGGCCTCAGGGCTGCCGGTGGTCGCGGTCGACCGGCCCTGCGGCGGCATCGCCGCCGACACGGTGATCTCCGACAACGCGGCCGGGATCGGGATGGCGTTCCGGCACCTGGTGCTGCACGGGCACCGGCGCATCGCGTACCTCGGCGATGCCGAGCGCATCTTCACCGGCCGCGAGCGTGCCGCCGCGTTCCGTGCCTGCATGGCCGCCAACGGCGAACCGATCGAGGGCCTGGTCCACCCGGGACAGATCGACACCGCGCGCGTGGCCGCGTCGCTGGCCGCCGTCCGTGCCGCCCGCGCGACCGCGCTGATCACCGGTAACGCCCAGGCCACGGTCGAGGTGCTGCGGCAGCTCGGCCCGGACGCCGGGTCGCTGGCGCTGATCGGGTTCGACGACTTCCCGCTGGCCGACCTGCTGCGGCCGGGTCTCACGGTGATCGCGCAGGACAGCGCGACGATCGGGCGTACCGCGATCGGGATGCTGCTGGCCCGGATGGCTGATCCGGACCGGCCGGTGCAGACGGTCACCGTCCCGGTGGAACTGATCGTCCGAGGCTCGGGCGAGCTGCCCCCGCCCGGCTGAGCCGCCGCGACCGGGAACGAGCATCAAGCACCGGTGATCTCCCTCTCCCAGGCTTCCCGGTCGCGCACGTACAGCGGGTCCTTGGCCCGGATCGCGGTCACCTCGAGCCTGCCGGCCGACAGGGCCAGCCGCACACTGCCGGTCACGCGCCGAGCCACCGAGCCGATGAAGGCGTCCGCGGCGGAGCGCAACTCGCCGAACCAGCGGCCCTCCACGGCCTCTCGGGTCCAGATCTGCTCCATCGACATCTTCTCGCGGATCATCTCGCTGTCGACCACTGCCGACTCCAGTTGGCGGTAGGCCATGAGCAGCGCTGCTGCCGCCGGCATCTCCCGCACCTCCAGTACCTTCACCCCGGCGGCGAGTTGCTCGAGGCCGGCGTACCTGCCGATACCGAACCGGCCAACCGTCCTGTTCAGCTCGTCGATGAGGCGTACAAGGTCTGTGGGCTCGCCGTCGATCGAGACCGGACGCCCCTCGGTGAAACCGAGCGTGAGTTCGAGCGGTTCGCGGTCGGCCTCCTGCGCGCTCCAGAGATAGAGCGACGGGTCGACTGTGAACTGCTCGGGATCGTCCAGCGACCCGGACTCGAACTCGCGGCACCACAGGTTCGAGTCCGCGCTGACCGCGTGGTCGTCGGCGGTGAGCAGTCCATAGCCGGCCAGTCCGTCGCGTTTGTGTGACCTGGAGACGATCGACAGTTCGTACGGCGAGCCGAAGCTGCCAATGAAACCGAGCTGTGTGATCGCACCGTTGAGCCGCCGCAGGGTGTTCTGCGACTGGTTGGCCGTGTGCAGCAGCGCTTGTGCGCCTACGTCGCGGGCGAGAGCAACGCCCTCGGCGGCGATGAGCGGTCGGCTCAATGAGGCGCTGATCGGGTGTACACCGAGGTAGACCGCCTGCGCGTGCAGTGCCGGGAGCACGAACTGCTCGGCGAAGTACTGGCTGCGCTCGAGTACGCAGACCTTGAACCCGAACGCGTCCGTGACGTTGTCGATCTTCGACTGGTCGATGTTGCCACCGAGGTCCACGGCCAGGGGGATCACCTTGGCCAACCGGCGCTGTGCCAGCAGGTGCAGGAGGTACATGCCGTCGAGACCGCCACTGAAAAGGGTTACTACCGGCACCTCCGGGTCAAGATCGTCGAGATCGTCGATGCAACGTATGTTCCGGGAGCCGAGGCGGCTCATGGCAACCCTCCTTAGACCCGGCTTTCGAGGTCTGGCGCCTCACAGCCGGATGACGGCTTACTCGTAGGGCGCTGCCCGGCAGGCCGGTGCCATCTCGGCGGCCGGCCGGATGCGGCGGCCGGTTGCCCTCAGTACGGAGTCCTCCACCCGGAAGCCGTGCACGTTGAGCTTCCCGTACATGGGCAGCTCCTCGGAGGCCGGGCAGAGGAACCGGGCCACCACCTCGTCGTTGAGGATGTACTGGATTCCGCCGTTCTCTCTCAGCAGCGTGATGTACCGGTCATCGACGTTGACCACATGTCCGCGCAGGTAGCGAAGCTGGTCGTCCCCATCGGCGGCGGGAGTCTGCTGAACCACGACCGACAGCGGCAGAACCGGCTCGGTGATCAGCGGAATACCGGCCCAGACGAAGAAGCAGAACGCGGCGACGTGGGCGAATATCGCGATCGGCAGGACCAGCTTCGGCAGTAGTGGTCCTGCGACCACGACGGCCAAGAACGCTGGAATCACCAGCAGCGCGATCACCCGGTACTCGTGGGTTGTCCTCGCCGCGCTCAGGGTCGGCCAAAGGATCGCCAGGTAGGCGACCAGCCCGAGCGCGAGCCCGACGAGCAGTGGCCATCGGAGTGATCGGCCGGCGGCGACCTGGAACGCCGCGCAGGCGGCAAGGCCCAGCAGTGGCAGGAAGAGGATCTGCCAGGTCAGGGCCGCCATCACGAAGGTGACGACCTTGAGCCAGGGCGGAGTGCGCGAGGACCAGCGTGCGACCAGGAACAGCCGCCCGCGGGTCAGGTTCCGATCACTGGCGTTCAGGACGCCGCCCACGGCGAACACCGCCACCAGGACCGCGGTGACGAACCAGGTGGCGGTGGCGATCAGCGACGCGACCAGGTTGAGCGGCGGCACGTTCTCCACCAGCAGCAGCGTGGTCTGCAGGTCGCCGCCTGCTTCCACCCAGAGCCGCAGTACCGACAGGACGGCAGGGATGCCGATGCTCAGAAACCCGAAGGTGAAGTCGCTGCGGCTGAGCCACTCTCGGGGCTCGTCGTCGGAGTGCCTGCTGGCGGCACCGGTTGTCTGAACCATGTCGATGCCTCTCAGCGGGTGTCCGCGTCGGCATGATCGGTAAGTTCGATCACGTTCTGCGGAGGCGGCTGCGACTTCGGGCCGAGGATCTTTGCCAGTGTCGTGTCGTAGGCGATCTGCCAGCGGCTGTTCTTTCGTTTGTCGTACTGCTTCTTCAGGATGTATCCGACCAGCGCCTGCAGATGCGGATCGTCTATCGGGATCCCCACCCCAACTGGTTCACCAGGTCCGATCGTGATGCTCGGCACGATGCTGAACTTGCCCGGAGTGGCGTAGAGAAAGCCTGCCAGAATCGTTTCCCCGGTGCTCATTGCGTCGAACGCCGGCGGCTTCTGCAGCAGGCCGTTGTAGCAGTCCCGGGCGGACGCCATCGGCCTGATGTCGAGACCCAGGTTGAGCGCCTGCAGGTTCGTGAAGGACGTCGTATAGGGTCCTGGCACGCAGACGCGTTTGCCGCGCAGATCGGTGATGCTGCGGACGCTGTTCTCCGAGCTCTTGGGGACCATCACCTTCTGGTCCGTGACGATATACGGGCCTGCGAACTTGATGTGCTTTCGGCGGTCCTCGGTGTCGGTCAGACTGGCCAGAACCATGTCGACGGAGCCGTCCTCGATCTTGGTGATGCGCTCGAGGACGTTGATGCCGACGAACTCGACCTCACCTGGCCTGCTATAACCCAACTCTTCCGCGATGAGCCGGCCGACTTCGACGTCGAAGCCGCTGAACTCGCCTTTGGAGTCCTGGATCCCGAGTAGCGGAAGGTCCCTGGTCACGCCGATACGCAGTTTCGGCTGGCCGTAGATATGTGACTGCTTGAGGTATTCCTGGACCGAGGGAGGGCTCTCGTGACGGAACACGCTGCAGGACCCCGTGGCCGTGATCAGTGCGAGGCTTGAAATAACCGAAATCGTAGTCACAAGCGACCGTGCACGTTCAATTGACAACACTGGCAGCCTCGCGCCTGGTCTCCAAAGTCATGGAGTAGTGTTAACAAACATTCAGATGCGTGACATCAGCCGAACAGGTGCATCCACCAGCGCCAATGGATGGTTGCGTGTGGATGGCGCGTCCATCCGGCAAAGCGCTGTCGACTACGCAAATCAGGAGGAAGTCGGAGCGGTACTGCTGTCTTTCATGCCGTTTCCGTAGTAGAAGGTGCCCCTTGTCGACGGGCTGGTTCAAGGATGCGGGCGGTAGGTCGCGTGATCGAAATCCGTGGTGGCCTGGCCGTTGAGATCCCACCATCCAAAGGCCGAAGGACTGCCGGCCGTCTCCGTCGCCGAAGCGCAACCGGCTCGCCGTCGCCGATGTCCAGGCCGAGGCGCGCCGCCGAGCGCGACCGTCGACGGGTGCCCGGTGAGAGCGCCCTGATGGCGGGTGGCCGCGCGCAGCACCCGGGATCCGGTGTCGTCGCCGGTGAGGTACAGCAGTCGGTGAACCCGCCGGAGTGCGTCGACACGTTGCTGTGGACCGGATGGAACAGCCCCTCGGCGTGGCCGAGGTTGTGCGAGCGCGGCGCTACCGCATACCGCCGATATATGCTTTATCTGCGCATATAGCAAATATTGGAGGAGATCATGGATGTCCTCTTGCTCATCGGCCGGATTCTGCTGGCGCTGATCTTCCTGGGCTCCGGAATCAACCATTTGACCAAGCCACAGGACGTCGTCGGCTACTCCGAGTATCGCAACGCGCCCGTGGCCGGGGGCATGGTGCGGGCCACGGGCGCCTGGATCCTGCTCGGCGGCCTGTCGGTCGCGCTGGGGATCCTCGGCGATCTCGGCTCGCTGATGTTGATTCTGTTCCTGCTGGCCACGGCGTTCCGGGTGCACCACTTCTGGACCGACACCGACCCGGCGACCAAGGCCACCGAGCTGGCGATGTTCATGAAGAACATCGCGATCGTCGGGGGCCTGCTGCTGGCCTTCGTGCTGTTCCGCACCGAGACGGCGGGCTGGACACTGACCGGACCGCTCTTCTGAGAGCACCACCGGGCCGGGCCGGGGCGTCGCGCCGGGCCGGGGCGGGCCGGGCCGGGGCGGGCCGGGCCGCCGCGCGGGTGGACCTTGGCGGCCGCTCGCCAGGCACGTTCGCGAAAGCGGGCGCCAGGCGAGGGCGAATCGGGGGCGGGTCGGGCAGACCCGCCGGACAGGTTTGGCCGGAGCTCGGCGTGGGTAACCCGTGCCCGGCAGTCGACCTCTCCCGATGCAGCGTGGGAGCCCGCCGTTAACCGTGTTCCGAGGGGCATCCGGACGCGGTCACCCTGCGGAGAAACCGGCTGTCCGGGCTCGGTCGGTGGCTCGCGTGGCCGCGACGTCGAGCGAAAGCCCAGCCGCCGCGCCCCCGGCGGCTGGGCTTTGGCCGTACTCGCAGGACGTGAACAGGCAGGTCGTGCCGGGGTTAGCCTGTATGCGGTGGCGGAGTGCACGCGCCGACCGGCCACCGCAGGCTAGGCCGGAAGGAGGCCGCCAGTGCAGACCCTGGAGCGCCCGATCACCGTCGGCGTCGACGGGACCACGGTGTCCCAGCCCGCGATCGAATGGGCGGCCGACACCGCGCAACGGCACGACCTGCCGCTGAAACTCGTGTACGTGATCGACTCACCCGGCCCCCGGGTCGGCTACGACTACATCTCCCGAGAACTCGACGACGCGGGTCACGCGGCGGCCGACCGGGCCCGTGACGTGGCCCTGGCCGGCCATCCGGGCCTCACCGTGCAGACGGTCACCGTCAACGACGACAGCACGCACGCCCTCATCAACGAGTCCGACCACGCCAGCATGATCGTGGTGGGCAGCAAGGGGCACAGCGGCTTCTACGACATGGTCATCGGCTCGACCAGCCTGCAGACCGCGATGCACGCGCACTGCCCGGTGGCGGTGATCCGTCCCCGCACCGACGACCCGGACAACCCGGCGCGCGGCCGGGTCGTGGTCGGGGTCAGCTCCTCGCCTTACGCGGTGCACGCGCTCGGGCTGGCCTTCGAGGAGGCGGCACTGCGCGGGGTCGGGCTGACCGCTGTGCATGTGCGGTCGAGCCATGGTGACGCGGCCAGGGACGAGGCCACCCTGGCGGCGATGTTCGACCCCTGGACCAAGCGCTACCCGGCCGTGGACGTGAACCGGGTCGACCTGAACGGTGACGCCGCCAAGGTGCTGACGCAGTTCTCGCGCGGCGCCGAGCTGCTGGTCTCCGGGTGCCGTGGGCACGGCGGCATCGCGGGCATGCTGCGCGGGTCGACCAGCCAGGCGATGCTGCACCACGCGGGCTGCCCGGTCCTGGTCGTGCACGACCACGACCCGGTCGGCTGAAAAGGTAGGGCTGGGCATACCCGGGAACTATGCGCAGGCGGCTGGGTTCGCGCCGTCGCCGTGGATAGCGTGGTCGCGTGCCTGTTGATCAATATCTGCTGCCGGCGCTGCGGCGCCGCCGATACCTGCTCTCCGCCTGGCCGTGGCGTGCCATGGCCTACCTCGCCACCACCGTGCCCGTCGCCGCCGTCGTCGCGCCGGGGGTGCTGCTGGTGGCCCTGACCTGGTTCGCCACCGGCCGCCGCCTGGCCGACGGAGCACCGCTGCGCCAGCTCGACGTCATCGCGCCGCTGGTCTGTACGGTGCTGGCCGTGCTCGTCGCCCCGTTGCTGTCGATCCCGCTGGCGGTGGCCGAGCGATGGCGGCTCGGCCTGGCCGACGACCGCCCGGTCACCTCGGCACACCGACCCGCCGTCGCCGCGTGGCTGCGCACCCGCTACAGCGAGGCCGCGACCTGGCGGGAGGTGCTGTACGCGGTCCTGCTCGGCAGTCTCGTGCCGCTGGTCTACGGCATGGTCGCGCTGTTGCTGTTCATCGAGGTCGCGTTCCTGACCGGGCCGTTCCTCATCCCGGAGGGGGCGGGGCCGATCACGCTGGGCGCCACGACCGTGGACACCCCGCAGCAGGCGGTGCCGTACGCGCTGCTGGCCCTGGTGCTGCTGCCCGCCGTGCCGTACCTGCTGGGCCTGCTCGCGGCCGGGCAGGCGGCGCTGGCCCGCGCGCTGCTCGGCGCCCCACCCGGCGACGCCACCGCGCTGCGCGAGGTCGCCCGCTCCCGCGTCCGGCTGATGACCGCGTACGAGGCCGAACGCCGCCGCATCGAACGCGACCTGCACGACGGTGTGCAGCACCGGCTGACCAGCCTCACCCTGCAGCTGTCGCTGGCCCGCCTCGACACCGCTGACGACTCGCCCGCCGCCGCGCCGCTGACCCGCGCCCACGAGCAGGCCAAGGAGCTGATGACGGTGCTGCGCGACCTGATCCACGGCATCGCCCCGCAGACCCTGCGTGATCTCGGCCTGCCCGCCGCGCTGCGCGAACTGGCCGACCGCTCGCCGCTGCCGGTCACCGTGGCCGTCGCCGACGACGCCACCGAGCGCCTGCCCGACCTGGTCGAGAGCACCGCCTACTTCGCCGCGTCCGAGGCGCTGGCCAACACCGCCAAGCACGCCGGGGCCACCCGGGCCGAGGTGACGGTGACGCGCGGCGGTGACCTGTTGGTGCTGGAGGTGCGCGACGACGGCCGGGGCGGCGCCGACCCGGCCCGGGGCACCGGACTGTCCGGACTGGCCGACCGCGCCGCCACCGTACGCGGGCGGCTGCTGCTGGCCAGCCCGGTCGGCGGACCCACCCTGGTGCGGGTGGAGTTGCCGTGCACCCCGTGACCAGGGTGGTCCTCGCCGAGGACGGGGTGCTGCTGCGCGAGGGCCTGGTCGGCCTGCTGGCCCGGTTCGGGTTCGAGGTGGTGGCCGCCGTCGGCGACGCCGACAGCCTGCTGCGGGCCGTGGCCGAGCACGAGCCGGACCTGGTGGTGACCGACATCCGGATGCCACCCGGCCAGTCCGACGAGGGGCTGCGCGCCGCGGCGACCCTGCGCGCGCAGCGGCCGGGGCTGGCCGTGGTGGTGCTCAGCCAGCACGTCCAGCCCGAGTACGCCGCGACCCTGCTCGACAGCGGCGACGGCCGAAGCGTCGGCTATCTGCTCAAGGACCGCGTCGCGGACCTGGAGGACTTCGTCGCCGCGCTGCGCACCGTGGTCGGTGGCGGCACTGTCATCGACCCGGAGGTGGTCCGCAGGCTGATGCGGCAGCCGCGCGATCCGCTGGCCGCCCTGTCGGCCCGGGAACGTGAGGTGCTGGCCCTGGTCGCCGAGGGCCACTCCAACGCGGCGATCGCCCGGCGCCTGTTCGTGACCGAGGCGGCGGTCGGTAAGCACATCGGCAACATCCTGACCAAACTCGACCTGCCGCAGACCGACGACACCAACCGGCGGGTGCTGGCCGTGCTGACGTACCTGCGGGCGGGCGGCTAGACCCGCTCCAGGTTCGGGCGGTCCCACGCGGCCAGGTCGGCGGCCGAGTCGTAGGTGTGCTGCAGGAACGCCAGCAGCACCGCGTCCGGGTCGTCGGCCCGCGCCACGGTCTCGTACGGCAGCACGAACTCGCCCAGCTGCTCGTCATAGTGGGCCCCGGCCGGGACCCGGTCCCGGAAGCCGGGCGGCTCCGGGTAGGCGTACGCGTAGAAGATGCCCTGCCCGCCGCCGCCCGGCCAGTAGCCGCAGCTGCTCACCTCGTGGCTGTAGGCCTCCTGGCTGACCCGGTCGGGGCAGTTGGGCACCCCGCCCGGGTGCAGCGGCGCGGGCCGCCCCGAGAACCTGGTCACCGCAAGGTCGAACGCGCCCCAGAAGAAGTGCACCGGGCTCACCTTGCCGACGAACCGCGACCGGAACTCCGTCAGCACCCGGTGTGTCTGCACCAGCGACAGCCAGAACGCGTGGGCGAAGTCCGGGTCGTAGGCGCAGTGCTGCCGGTCGGCGGCGAACGGCACCACCTCCGGCAGCTCCACCGGCCGTCCCATCAGGTCGACCTGGATGTCCAGATCGTCCAGCCGAGCCAGCACGTCGGCGTAGAGGTCGGCGACGGACCGGCCGCGCAGGTCCACCTCCGCGACGCGCCCGTCGGTGGTGCGCAGCTCCAGCACGTGCCGCCGGAAGTCGAAGACCATTTCCAAGCCGATGACGCCGTACGGCATCAGCGACGTGGTCAGGCCCCGGGCGTCGACGTACAGCGGCACCTGCCACCAGTGGTTGACCATCGGCTCCAGGGCCAGCCGGACCTTGCCCACGATCTGCGTCCACAACTGCAGCGTGTCGCGGGTGTCCGACCACCGGTCCAGCGGCAGCGCGGGCCACGCGCCGCGCGAGGTCACGGCCCGCTCCGTCCCCGCGTACCCGGGTCGGCCTCGAACCGGTACACGCAGATCTCGTCCAGTTCGGCGTCGACGAAGGCCTGCGCGCTCGGTGCCCGGTAGGACGCGAGCCGGGTCAGCCCGTGCGGGGGCAGGTGCCCGCGGTCCGGGTCGCCCAGCAGCACCTGGGCGCCACCGGCCACGGCTCGATGCAGGAACCCGAGCATCCGCTCGGCCACCTGCGACTGGTAGAGCACGTCCCCGGCGAGCACCACGTCGGCGTCGGTGTCGCCGTCGAGCAGGTCGCCGAGCCGGGCCGTGACGTCGGCGTGGTTGGCGCGGGCGTTGTGCGCTATCGCGGTGATCGCGTACGGGTCCACGTCGTTGGCCTCGACCCGCGCCGCCCCGGCCAGCGCCGCCGCGATCGCGGCCAGCCCCGACCCGGACGCCAGGTCCAGCACCTTGCGCCCGGACACCACCTCCGGATTATCCAGCAGGTAGCGCGCCAGCGCCTGCCCTCCCGCCCACGCCGACGCCCAGTACGGCGCGGCGAGCCTGCTCCCGGCCTCGGCCTCCATCCGCGCCCACCACACGATCGAGTCGACCGCGGTGTACAGCCGTATCTCCGG
This sequence comes from Catellatospora tritici, assembly GCF_019083965.1. Lineage (GTDB taxonomy): Bacteria > Actinomycetota > Actinomycetes > Mycobacteriales > Micromonosporaceae > Catellatospora > Catellatospora tritici. Next base: position 256,179 of record NZ_JAHRCY010000009.1, on the reverse strand, counting down.
CACCAGCGGCACCGGGGTCAGCTGCAGCCGATCCAGCCCTTCGGCGCTGGGAGCGCGCAGTTCCCGTTCCAGGTCGATGACTCCCATTCGGCTTCTCACGTACACAGGATGCCCGTTCGGGGCGCGAAAACACCGCAGACCACGATTTCTAAGCGACAAAACGCCGCGCGATTACGCCAACCGGGGTTAGTGTCAGGTGCACGTGGGGCGGGGGTCGCGCCGCGACACAGGCACACCGCCTCACCGCTGAAGGGGAAATTGCATGCCAACGGGCACCGTGAAGTGGTTCAACGCAGAAAAGGGCTTCGGCTTCATCGAGCAGGACGGTGGCGGACCTGACGTGTTCGTGCACTACTCGGCGATCACCGGCAGCGGATACCGCGAGCTGCAGGAGGGGCAGAAGGTCGACTTCCAGGTGACGCAGGGTCAGAAGGGACCTCAGGCGGCCGACGTACGTCCGCTCTGAAGACCGTGACGGCCGCCCGCGCGGCGGCCTTCCACACTGGATCGCACAGGACGAGAACGGGTTTGGACCTCCGGGTCCAGCCCGTTTTCGTTATGAACGGCCTGGCACCGGAGTTGCCATCCGGCCCGGTGGCGGATGCCGCACGGGTAGAATCGATCTTCGGGACTACGCGAGGGCGGTCGAGAGATGCAGCCGATGACGCCGATGTACCGCGACGAGCATGATCTGAGCCGCGACATGCGGACCGCGTGCGTGCACGCCTGCAACACCTGTGCCGAGGTGTGCAACGCCTGCGCTGATGCCTGCCTGGGCGAACCCGAGGTCGCCGAGCTGGTCCGCTGTATCCGCACGAACCTGGACTGCGCCGACATGTGCGCCACCGCCGGGGAGGTGCTGGACCGCTTCCGCGGCGACCACCCGGAGTTGGTACGGGCCGTGCTGGACGCCTGCGCGATCGTGGCGGCCGTCTGCGCCGAAGAGTGCCGGATGCACGCCGACCGGTACGCCCACTGCAAAGCCGCCGCTGACGCCTGCGACGAGTGCGCCACCGCCTGCGCCGCCATGCTCCGCGAACCGGCCCTGCTCTGACGGGTACGCCGAGGGGCGCCCCACCGGTGTGGAGCGCCCCTCGGGTAACCGGTCAGACGGGTCGTCGATGAGACGGGTCGCCGCTCAGACCGTCGCGAGCCTGGGCCCGGCGGGGACGTCGCCCGCGTCCTCGACCGGGCGCAGGGCCACGGCGAGCACGTCGGCCACGTCGGCCAGCACGTGGATCTTCAGCTCCCGGCGCACGTCCTCGGGCACGTCGTCCAGATCCGGCTCGTTGCGGGCCGGGATGACGACCTCGGTCAGGCCCGCCCGGTGCGCGGCCAGCAGCTTCTGCTTGACCCCGCCGATCGGCAGCACCCGGCCGTTGAGGGTGACCTCGCCGGTCATCGCGACCTCCGGCCGCACCGCCCGCCCCGACGCCAGCGACGCCAGCGCCGTGACCATGGTGATACCGGCGCTCGGGCCGTCCTTGGGCACCGCGCCCGCGGGCACGTGCAGGTGGATGCGGCGTCCGGCCAGGGCGTTCGGGTCCAGGCCGAACCGGCGCCCGTTGGAGCGCAGGTACGACAGCGCGATGTGCGCCGACTCCTTCATCACGTCGCCCAGCTGACCGGTCAGGGTCAGCCCCGGCTCGCCCTCCATCGAGGTCGCCTCGATGAACAGCACGTCACCGCCGGCGCCGGTGACCGCCAGGCCGGTCGCCACGCCGGGCGTGGCGGTCCGCTCGGCGGACTCGGGCGTGAACCTCGGTCGACCCAGGTAGTCCTTCAGGTCGGCCTCGGCCACGTGCACGGGACCGTCGGCGCCGGCCAGCTTGACGGCGACCTTGCGCAGGATGCGACCGATCGAGCGCTCCAGCTGCCGTACGCCCGCCTCGCGGGTGTACTCGGCCGCGACCTTGCGCAGCGCGTCCTCGCCCACGGTGGCCTCGTCGGCGGTCAGCCCGGCCCGTTCCAGCTGCCGGGGCAGCAGGTGGTCGCGGGCGATGGCGACCTTCTCCCGCTCGGTGTAGCCGTCCAGGGTGACCAGCTCCATCCGGTCCAGCAGCGGGCCGGGAATGGTCTCCACCACGTTGGCGGTGGCCAGGAACAGCACGTCGGACAGGTCGAGGTCGACCTCCAGGTAGTGGTCGCGGAAGGTGTGGTTCTGCGCCGGGTCGAGCACCTCGAGCAGGGCGGCGGCCGGGTCGCCGGAGAAGCCGACGGCCAGCTTGTCCACCTCGTCGAGCAGCACGACCGGGTTCATCGAACCGGCCTCGCGCAGCGCCCGCACGATCCGGCCGGGCAGCGCGCCGACGTACGTGCGCCGGTGGCCGCGGATCTCGGCCTCGTCGCGTACGCCGCCCAGCGACACCCGGACGAACTTGCGACCCAGCGCCCGCGCGACCGACTCGCCCAGGCTGGTCTTGCCCACCCCGGGCGGCCCGGCCAGGGCCAGCACCGCGCCGGAGCCGCGCCCGCCGACGACCTCCAGGTGCTTGGCGGCGCGCCGGTTGCGCACGGCCAGGTACTCCAGGATGCGGTCCTTCACGTCGTCCAGGCCGGTGTGGTCGGCGTCGAGCACCGCCCGCGCCTGCGCGAGATCGGTGTTGTCCTCGGTGGTCACGCCCCACGGCATCTCCAGCACCGTGTCCAGCCAGGTGCGGATCCAGCCCGTCTCCGGGGAGGCGTCGCTGGCGCGCTCCAGCTTGCCGACCTCGCGCAGCGCCGCCTCGCGCACCTTCTCCGGCAGGTCGGCGGCCTCGACGCGGGCCCGGTAGTCGGCCGAGCCCTCCGGCTCGTCCTCGCCGAGCTCCTTGCGGATCGCGGCCAGCTGCTGGCGCAGCAGGAACTCGCGCTGGGACTTCTCCAGCCCCTCGCGTACGTCGTTGCTGATCTTGTTGGCGACCTCCTGCTCGGTCAGGTGCTCGCGCGCCCAGCCGACCAGCAGCTCCAGCCGGGAGGTGACGTCGGGCGAGCCGAGCAGCTCGACCTTCTGCGCCAGCGTCAGCCAGGGGGCGTAGCCGGCCGAGTCGGCCAGCTCCGACAGGTCGGTCATCCGCTCGACGGCGTCGACGACCTGCCAGGCGCCGCGCTCGGACAGCATCGAGGTGACCAGCGCCTTGTACTCGCGGGCCAGTTCGCGGGCCTTGCCCGCCGGTTCGGGTTCGGTGACCAGGGTGGCCTCGACCCACAGCGCCGCGCCGGGGCCGGGCACGCCGGAGCCGATCTTCGCGCGGGTGACGCCGCGGATCACCGCGACGCGCTCGCCACTGGGCAGCCGGCCCACCTTCTCGATGATCGCGGTGACGCCGTACGAGCCGTAGTCGCCGTCGATGCGGGGCACGGCCAGCACGGTCTTGTCGCCTGCTGCCCGCGCGGCGTCGACAGCGGCCTGGACGTCGGGGTCGAGCGCGACCTGCGCGACCATCCGGGGCAGCAGAACGGCGTCGTCGAGCGGGAGGACGGGGAGTGTGGTCATTATCAGACACCTGCCATTCGCTACTTGAGTCTGCTCGGCTCAAGTCCATCGGGGCCGAGGTTGTTCCACCGCTCTGGCCGATGTGACCCAGGCCACTATCCACCGCTCGACGCCGGTACGACGGGGCACACGGGACGCGAGGAATTATCGATACTGTTCGGCATGATCGATGACGACTTCGCCCCGCCACCCGCCCCGGGCGCCGGGCAGGGCAACCCCCGCCGGGCCGCGATCAGGATGGTGCTGCGCTGGAACGCGATCCCGCTGCTGCTACTGGCCCTTACCGTCTTCACGCTGTACCAGGACGGCGGGCAGTCCTTCTTCATGCCGGCGCCCGTCCTGGCCACCTTCGGCGGGGCGGTCCTCGTGGTGGCGACCGCGATCGGCGTGGGGGTGGCCGCACTGATCGCCAGGTCGTCGACGCTGAGCAACTCCGCCGCCTACGGCCTGGGCACGGCGGCGGCCGCGCTCGGCTGGGTGATCTCGTTCGCGCTGTGGTTCAGCCTCCTCGCGTCCGGCGCCTTCAGGCTCCTCCGCTAGCCCCGCCCGCCCCGTGACCCCACCACCCGCACCACCCCACACCGTCCGACCACCCCGCGCGCCGCGCGGCCCGCGCGCCATGATCGGCTGCAGTTTCGGGGAAAGTGCAGGAATCTTGGGCCGCTTATCAGCACTTTCCCCGAAACTGCAGCCGCCCGCGACGCCTGGCGAGCGCAGGCGGCCCTGCGTCGTCGTGACCCGGCGGGGCCACCGCGGGGCTGGGTGTGGGGTGGTTCGACCGGGCCGGACGGTCGGGTCTCGGTTGGACATCGGCCGTGATACTGGTGCCATGACCGCCCCCGATGTCGAGCCGACCCCGCCCGTCGCCGGTCACGTACCCGCGAGGGGTCACCCCGTCCGGACCGCGATCCTGACCGTGCTCGGCTGGAACCTGCTGGTGGCGATCGCGCTGGGCGTGTGGGTGTACACGGTCCGGGCCACCGGGTCGGCGGAGGACTGGTCCGACCTTCTCGCGTACGTGCTGATCGTGGTGGGCGGCGTGGCGATCGGCCTGGCCACGGCGGCGGGTGTCGTGATCGCCGCGATCGTGGTGACGCGAAAACTCAAGTTGGGCGAGGTCCGCCATGCTTTCGCCGTGGGCACCGCCTCGACTCTCGCCGGTTGGGCCGTCCCGGCGATCGCCGTGATCCTGTACGCCGCAGTCGGCGCCGCCAGGTGACAGTCCGGCGGCGCTACCGCTGCGATCGTGTACGGCAGCCTGACCGCTACTCGGCTGGGTGGCGGCCACGCTGATGTGATCGCCACGCCAGGACAGCTCGACTGACGCCGGGACCCTCTCCCGGCGCGAGCGGACACGTGAGTCAGCAGTGCCCCACCGGGATGTAGTGATCCGGCTCGTCCGAGCCGTCGCCAGTCGTGGCCGCGCCCGGAGAGGGTGCGCCCGGAGAGAGCGCCGCCGGTGCCGACATAGCCGGTGCCGGTGCCGCATGGGCATGGGCATGGACGCGGTCGCGGTCGCGGAAGGTCAGCCAGGGCATGGTCAGCGCGGTGATCACCGGCATCACCAGGTACGACGAGGCCACGTCGGTGAAGTAGACGTCGAGTCCGACGGTGAACGCCCCGGAGGCGTACAGCAGCAGGTCCAGTGCGACGCAGACCGCCGCCCACCCCGCGCCGACCAGGGCTGCCGACACGGCGGTCAGCGTCGGCCGGTGGGACAGGTACCGAATGGTGCCGCCGAGCACGGCGGCGACCAGCACGGTCAGTTTGATCGACTCGTACAGCGCCTCGTGCTTGCCCTCGGCGGGCAGCAGGATCAGCGAGATGGCCACCAGGGCGGCCCAAACCGCGCACCCGTAGACGACGACGCGCTTCATGTCTGACACCTTTCGAGTGTTACGTCCGGTTCAGTAGGTACAACTCGAAATGTCGCTGGCAGGCACGGTCACCTGGCTGACTCGGGAGCGGGTGCGGCCGCACAGAAAGTCTCTTGCGCCGAGAGGTCTGTAATGCAAAGCTAACTGCATGACACACGAATCCGTCCCCCAGGCGGACACTCCGCACGAGCTGCTGGCGGTCGTACGCGACCTGACGCGCCAGGTCCGTGTCGCCCAGCGCGGCACCTGGTTCCCGCTACTGGTCTTCGCGGTGATCACCCTGCTCGCGATACCCGTCTACCGGTACGCCCCCTTCGTCGACCTCTTCGACACCTGCCGCTCCAGCCAGGGGCAGACCGTCTGCAGGACGCCCAACCCGTTCGAACTCGGGTACTGGACGGTCGCGCTGGTGCTCGCCTACGCGACGATCGCGGGCTTCTACGTCAGGCAGGCCCGACGGCGCGGCGTGGGCAGCCACATCCGCCCCTACGTCGTCGTCGGCATCGTGCTGGCCGTCCTGATGGCGGCCGTGTCGGTCTGGCTGGTGTTCCACCCGCTCCTGCCCGTCCCCGCCGACCCCTTCGCCGGCGATCCGATCGAGATCAAGGTCGGGCCGGCCGGGTGGCTGGTCAACGGGCTGGCCAGCCCCCTGGCGGTGATCGGGCTGGCGTTGCTGGTGCTCGCATGGGTCGAACGCCACTGGGCACTGCTGGGCTACAGCCTCGGCTACCTGGCGATCGCGATGGTCATGGGCAGCCAGGTCATCCACGCGACCTCGCGCTGGTTCTTCCTGCCGTACCTGCTCGTCCCCGCGGTGGTCCTGCTGCTGGGCGCCGCCGCGTTCGCGGTGTTCCGGCCGGGCGCCGAAGCCGCGACCACCAAGGTCCAGCCGTGATGACCGACCATCCCACCAACGGCCTCGACGACGTGGTCCACCAGCGCGTCCGCTTGGGCATCCTGGCCATCGCCCACCAGGCCCGCCAGGTCGAGTTCGGCTTCCTGCGCGAAACCCTCAAGCTGACCGCGGGCAACCTCGGACAGCACCTGACCGTGCTGGAGAAGGCCGAGCTGGTCCAGATCGAGAAGGGGTACGAGGGCAAGCGCCCCCGCACCTGGGTCACCCTCACCGCCGCCGGCCAGACCGCCCTGCGCGACGAGATAGCCCACCTGAAAAAGCTCATCCACCAGGTCGAACAGACCGACCCCATGCCCACCCGCGACTGACCGCCCCGCCCCCGCCCCACCCGCCCCCGCCCGCCCCGCCCGTCCTCGAGCGCCGAAGTTGCCGGGCAATTGGGGGTATGCAACGTTGCATACCCCCAATTGCCCGGCAACTCGATCACAGCTCGAGGGCGGGGGAGCGGGAGGTGACGACGGCGCCGATCAGGGCAAGGGTGTCGGCGACCGGGCGGGCGGGCAGTTCCCGGCCGTCGCGCAGCCGCAGCGACACCTCGCCCGCCGCAGCCTCGCGCGCCCCGAGCACCGCCAGGTACGGCACCTTCCGCTGCGCGGCCAGCCGGATCCGGTTGCCCAGTGACCCGTCCAGCAGCAGCTCGGCGCGCAGCCCGGCCCGCATCGCCGCGTCGTGCAGCCGCCGCGCCGCCTCGTCCTGGGCCTCGCCGATCGGCGCCACGGCCAGCTGCACCGGGGCGTACCAGGCCGGGAAAGCGCCCTGGTGCACCTCGATCAGGTGCGCCATCAGCCGTTCCAGGCTGCCCACGACGCTGCGGTGCACCATCACCGGTCGGGCCCGCTCACCGTCGCGGTCGACGTAGGACAGGTCGAAGCGCTCCGGCTGGGCGAAGTCGACCTGGATGGTGGACAGCGACCACTCGCGCCCGGCTATGTCCCGTACCTGGATATCGATCTTCGGTCCGTAGAAGGCGGCCTCGCCGGGCACCTCCTCGAACGCGATTCCGGCCCGCACGAGCGCCTGGCGCAGCAGATCCTCGGCCAGGGCCCAGTCGGCAGGGGAGCCCAGGTAGGCCGGGCCTTGCCCGCGCAGCGACAGTCGGAACGAGTCCGCGGCGAAGCCCAGCACCCGGTGCGCTTCGACGATCATGGACAGGATCGCGGCGACCTCATCGCCGACCTGGTCGAGGGCGCAGAAGATGTGCGCGTCGTTGAGCGAGATGGCCCGGACCCGGCCCAGGCCGCCGACCACGCCGGAGCGCTCGGCCCGGTACATGCCGCCGAGCTCGGCCACCCGCAGTGGCAGCTCGCGGTAGGAGCGGCCGCGCGCGCCGAACACCATCGCGTGGTGCGGGCACAGGCTCGGCCGCAGCATCAGCGCCTCGGCCTCGGGCTGACCGGCCTCGGCCAGGGGCGGGAACATGTCGTCGCCGAACTTCGCCAGATGCCCCGACCTTCGGTACATCTCCCGTTTGGCCATCGGCGGGGAGTACACGTGCTGGTATCCGGCCAGCCGCTCGGCCTCCCGGATGTAGGACTCGATGGCGTGGCGCGCGGCGGCGCCGTTGGGCAGCCAGATCGGCAGCCCGGCGCCGACCAGTGGATCGGAGTGGTAGAGCTCGAGGTCGCGGCCGAGCTTGCGGTGGTCGGCCAGGTGCGCCTGGGACATGATGATCTCTCCTCGGATGTGTCGGCGGGCACACGTCCGGGCAAAGACATCGGCCCCGGGGCGAGTGCCCCGGGGCCGACGGATGACTGGTTTCAGCAGATCAACACGCGGTCACGCCGGGGTGTCCCGGCGTCGTCGTGCTCAGCTGCTGATGCATGGGCACGACGATACGCGCTGGCCGGCGCGACGCAACCGGATTTCCGCGCGGTAGATTTCGCGCGAGGGAGACTGGGGGTGCGTCATGGGTCCCGCGTACGAATCGGCGATCGACAGGCAGATCCGCGAAGCGCAGGAGCGCGGCGAGTTCGACAACCTGCCCGGGGCGGGTAAGCCGCTGCCTGGCGCGGGGGAGGTGCTGCCCGACGACTGGTGGCTGCGTGACCTGGTCCGCCGCGAGAGCCTGGCCGGGGCGCTGCCCGCCACCCTGCTGCTGCGCCGCGACATCGAGGACCTGTCCGACAAGGCGGCCAAGAAGTTCAGCGAGGCGGACGTACGCAAGATGGTCGCCGAGATCAACATGCGGGTGGTCCAGGCCAACCGCGGCCTGCTGGCCGGTCCCGCCGTCACGCTGGCGCTGGTCGACGCCGACCAGGTCGTACGCGACTGGAAGGCGCGCCGCCGGGCTCACTAGGGATCGCGCAGCAGCGGGCAGGTCATGCAGTGGCCGCCGCCACGGCCCTTGCCGACCTCGAACCCGTCGATCTCGACGACCTCGACCCCGGCCTCGCGATACTTGCGGTTGCTGTTGATGTTCTTCGAGTACGCGATGACCACGCCCGGCGACACCGCCACCACGTTGTTGGCGCAGTCCCACTGCTCGCGCTCCTGCTGCGGCTCGTCCCCGCCGGTGGTCACCACGCGCAGGTCCTTCTCCGGCAGGCCGATCGCGTCGGCCACCGCGCCGAGGAAGGTCTTCTCCGGCGTGACCTCCAACGTTCCCGCCCGGTCGCCCGGTCGCAGGCTGTACGCCGTGGTGCTGTCGATGACCTTCGGGTAGACGGTGACGGTGTCGCGGTCCATGAACGTGAACACCACGTCCAGGTGCATGAACTGGCGCTGGCGGGCCAGCCGCACCGCGATCACCCGGTCGGCGGCCTGCTTCTCGAACAGCCTGCGGGCCAGGATCTCGGCCATCTGGGCGGTGGTGCGTTCGCTGATGCCGATCAGCACGGTCCGGTTGCCCACCGGCATCACGTCGCCGCCCTCCAGCGACGCCCGCCCGTAGGACTGGATGTCGAACTGGTCGTGCTCCTCGGCGTTGGCCGCGTCCGGGTACCAGAAGGTGATCCCGGCCTGCCGGAACATCGGGTGGAACCGGTACACGGTGCCCAGGTTCACCGTCTCCAGCTGCCGCGACGGCCAGTACATCGGGTTCAGCGACACCCCGTCGTAGATCCAGCAGGAGGTGTCGCGGGTGAACAGGTGGTTGGGCAGCGGCGGCAGGATGAACGAGGAGTCCACCGTGGTCGACACGGTCAGTGACGACCCGGCCAGGTCGGTGTCGGCGAACTCGATCAGCTCGGCCCGGGTGACCCCGCCGGTCAGGTGGGTGGCCAGGGTGCGGTCGTCCATGTTCGCCAGCGCGCCCTGCACCGCCTCGACCATCGACGGCCCCACCGTGTACGGGCTGACGGTGTGCTCGATGACCCACTGCCGGGCACCCGGCTGACCCAGCGCCTCGGTCAGCAGGTCGTGCAGCAGGAACACCTCCACGCCGCGCCCGCGCAGCTCGGCCACGAACTGGTCGTGCTCGGCCTGCGCCTGCTCCACCCACAGCACGTCGTCGAAGAGCAGCTCACCCCGGTTGGACGGGGTTAGCCGCCGCAGCGCCAGGTCCGGGCGGTGGACCAGCACCTTCCGCAGGGTGCCGACCTCTGAGTGAACCCCGAATCCGCGCATCGTGCCTCGCTCTCGAGGGCAGGCCGGGCCCTCCTCGCCGCTGACCCGAATCTATCGTGCGGTTACGAGCGATTTTCACGGTTTGGTGCACAATTCTGGGCGGTCACAGATCCGGGACGACCGGCCGCTGCTCCAGCCCCGGCTTGCCGCCGGGCGCCGGGGACATCGGCCGGGGGCTCATCGGCACGCTCGGCTCGACCAGCGGCGCCGGGCTGGGCGACCCGCTCGGCGAGGCACTGGGCGAGGCACTGGGCGACGGAGACGGCTGCGGCTGCGGGTCGGGCAGGATGCCGGTCTCGCCGTAGCGGAAGGCCAGGTCGGGCAGGTCGCCGCCGAGCAGGTTGTTCAGCAGCAGCCAGCGCATGGTGGTGCCGGAGGCGTCGACCGCGCCCGGAGTGAACTTCTTGTCGCCGTCCCAGTCGCCGACCAGCGGCACCGTGTACACGCCCCCGAAGCCCAGGTGGATCTCCGCGGTCGTCGCGGTCAGCGAGTTGACCAGGTAGTAGTCGTGCCGTTCGCCGTCGTTGTCGACCGTGCCCGGCGTGTACGTCCCGTTGCCGTCCCAGTCGCCCACGACCGGTGTCTTGCCCGCGTCGCCGACGGTCAGCTTGACCTCGGTCTTCGGGTCGGTCAGCGAGTTGGTGAACTTCCAGTCGTGCCGCTTGCCGTCGGCGTCGGCCGTGCCGGGCGTGAACGTGCCGTTGCCGTCCCAGTCGCCGACCAGCGGCACGTCCTCGATGTCGCCGTACCCGACGTGGATGTCGGCGGGGCCGGGACGGAACCCGTTGGCCAGGTAGTAGTCGTGCCGCTTGCCCTCGCTGTCGACCGTGCCCGGCGTCCAGGTGCCGTTGCCGTCCCAGTCGCCCACGATCGGCGCCTTCTCGACCTCGCCGTACTCGAAGTCGAGGTCCGGGGTGAGCAGCGGGTCGGCACCGCCCGCCGCGATCGGCGCGGTGCCCTTCTGGTTGGTCAGCCGCCAGCGCCAGTGCTCGCCTGCCGGGGTGACCAGGCCCGCGGTCATCGTCCCGTTGCCGTCCCAGTCGCCGACCACCAGCTTCGGCATCGGCCCCAACGGGTTGCTGGCCAGCGCGGCGAGCTCGGCCAGCGAGCCGTTGAAGACGTTCTGGTCGCCGGGCAGCTTGCCGTGGTTGGCGTACTGCCACAGGGTCCAGTGGTCCCAGCCCGCGGGCAGCCCGTTGACCTTGTCGGTGTAGCTGGAGATGAACAGGTAGTGCCGCCCGAACGCGGTGCTCCTGCCCGTGCACGGGTTCCACCAGTTCGGGTTGGTGTAGATCATCGTGGCGCTGCCGGTGCGCTCGCGGACCCGCTCGGTGAAGTCGCGGATCCACTTGACCAGTTCGCTCTTGCTCTTCCCCCAGCACGGGTGGTCGGCGACGTACTTGCCGCCGCTCTTGTACGGCCACTCCATGTCCAGCATCGGCGGCAGGGTGTGCCCGTCGTTGGTGTACCGCGCCCGGTCCAGGAAGTAGTCGGCCTGGGTGCGGCCGCCGCTGCGGTCGGGCCGGGCGAAGTGGTACGCCCCGAAGTACACCCCGTTGCGCTTGGCCCCGCTGTTGTTCTTGCCGAACTGGTCGTCGTAGTAGTGGGTGCCCTCGGTCGCCTTCGCGTACGCGAACCGGGCGCCCTTGTCGGCGACCTTCTTCCAGTCCACGTCGGGCTGGTAGTGGGACACGTCGATACCGGTGACCGGGTAGCCGCCCGGCGCCCCCATCAGCATCCGCCCGGACGGCGCCGCCGGCAGGCCCGCACCCGCCCAGCCGTCGGTTATTCCGTCCGGCGCGGGTTCGCCCGCCGCCCGGGTGCTCAGGGTCAGTCCCAGCACGGCGGTGGCCAGGGCGGTCACGGCGGCCAGAGTCGGCGCCACGCGGTTGATGCGGGTGTGGTGCGGCACGGCGACTCCTCGGCCAGACGGGGCGACCGCATGATCGCCGGGCGCCTGACCTGCTCAACGCCGCCCGTCGCGAAGCGTTGCGCCTGGTCGAGGCCGATGCGCGTTTGATCGGACCGTCGCATGGGCAATTGGTCAGGCGGACGTGCGAGGAGAGGAGGCGGTCATGCCGCAGCGCGCCTGGAGCAACAAGCGGGAACGCCAGTACGAGCACATCAAGGAGAGCGCCGAGGACCGCGGCAAGCCGGAGAAGGTCGCCAAGGAGATCGCTGCCCGAACCGTCAACAAGGAACGGGCCCGCGCGGGCGAGGCCAGGCAGTCCAGCGCCCTGTCGCGCAACGACATCTCCTCCGGCCGCCGGGGCGGCCTGCGCTCCCACAAGGGCGAGGGCGGCCGCACCCGCGACCAGCTGTACGAGGAGGCCAAGCGCAAGAACATCAGGGGCCGCTCGACCATGACGAAGGCACAACTGGAGCGCGCCGTCAGCTGACCTTTGGGTAAGGAAGGGCCCCTTCTTATCGCTTTGCGAGGTAGAAGGGGCCCTTCTTAACGGCTGCTCACAGCTGTTCGGCCAGGCGGCGCAGGAGGTCGCCGGGGACGCTGCGGCGCAGCCGGGCGAACTCCTCGCGTTCGACGTACGCCGTGTGCTCGGCGAACGTGCCGCACAGCGCCTCCAGCCGGGGCCGGAAGGCGGGGTCGGCCACTCCGCCCTGGGCCAGTTCGGCCAGCACCGGCCGCCAACCGGGCACCAGCGGCACCTGCCAGTCCAGGTACGGCGCCACGACCTGCCGCTCGGCCTGCTCGTGCACCGTCAGGAAGCTCACCAGCTGTTCGAACAGCTCGCCTCGGGCGATGCTGGGCGCCGAGCGCAACTGGGCCAGCACCGCGCTGATCTGCTGGTGCTGGGCGCGCAGGTGATCGACCACGTCGGCGGGCGGGTTCGCGTCGGACATGGCGGAGGTCCCTTCGGTGGGTGGCTCTGCGTGCTGGATTACCCGCCCCGGCACCGTCTGACACGTGCGGTTTCATCGATCTGCACCTGGTTCGTCCGCTGTGGAAGGCACGCTTGACGGGTGGACAAGATCGCTGCGAAGTTCGTACACGGTGCCGCCGAGGTGACCCGGGAGATCGAGGTCGAGTCCGCGGCCGACCCGCCGACCACCTTCTCGATCCTGCTGCCCAGCGGCTACGAGCCCGGCGACCCGATGCACGCCGAGGTCCCGTGGGAGGCCGTGTATCTGCGCGAGGCCAATCCGATGGGTGATCCGCCGTGGATATACCGCTTCCAATCGATCGTCGACCCCGAGGAGTAAACCGCCCGGTTTATCCGTGACCCGGTCAGGGAACCCGCAGGGTGTGAGTCTGCGGCACGCGATCGTGGACCGACTGCCGCCAGATGCGGCGAAGGCAGGCCCGGACGGGTACGACGCACTCCGGGCGACGACGCGAAGCGGGTAGCCATGCGGGAGCGGACAGGCCTCGACGAGGGCCGGGTGCGCTGCGCGCAGGAGCGCGACAGCGGACAGGTAACCACCACCCGGCTCGAAGGGGTGCTCGATCTCGTCGGCGCCGCCTCGGTCCTCGCGTTCCTGCTCCGCGCGCTCAGCGGTAGGCCGCAGGCGCTGCTGGTGGATGTGTCCGGGCTGGAACTGACGGACGGATCGGTGTCGGCCTTCACCGACGCGGCCCGGCACGCGGCCGCCTGGCCCGGCTGCGAGCTGCTGCTGTACGGCCAGCACGGCGACCTCGCCGCCGCCCTGAGTGAACTGCACGACCGGGGCGGGATGGCGTTGTGCGCCGACCGCGACGACGCGCTGCGGCAGGCGGACAGTCGTACCCCGGCCCGGCTGCGGGTGCAGGGGCTCAGCCCCGACCTGCACGCCCCGGCGGTCGCCCGCGACATGCTCGCCGACGGCTGCGCGCTGTGGGACGTGCCCGCTCCCGCACATCTGCTGCTGCGCCAGATCTGCAGCGAACTGGTCTCCAACGCGGTGCGCCACGCCCGCACCGACTTCACCCTCGAACTGCGCGAAACCGACGAGGAGGTGCACCTGGCCGTGCGTGATCATGACCCCACGCTGCCGCCCGCACCCCGGGACCGGTCCGGGGACAGTCGCGGCCTGCTGTTGGTGGACGTCCTGGCGTCGCACTGGGGAGTGACCCCGGTCGAGGGCGGAAAGGTCGTCTGGGCGACGGTGCGGCGTACGGCGGGGTAGTCAGCCCGCGTCGTTGCGGATCGCCATGATCGCCATGTCGTCCCGGGCGGGCTCGCCGGAGAACTCCAGCGCCGCCGTGCGCAGCCGCGTCGCGATCACGTCCGCCGGATGCCCCGCCAGGTACGTCAGCCGCTGCGCCAACCGCCGCGCCCCGAAGAACTCGGTGCCGCTGCGCCGCTCGGTGACCCCGTCGGTGAAGAACACCAGCGTCTCGCCAGGGCGCAGCGTCAGCAGGGTGGGCTGGCAGGTCACCGGGCTGATCAGCCCCAGCGCGGTGCCCCAGTCGCCGACCTGCTCCACCAGGCCGTCGGCGTGCAGCACCAGCGGCCGGTCGTGCCCGGCCAGGTACAGCGTCACCGGTACCCCGCCGTCGCGGCCGGGCGCGTCGAACGCGGCCAGCGCCAACGTGCAGTAGCGCTCGGAGCGTTCACTCAGCGTCGTGTTCAGGGTGGCCAGCACCGACTCCAGCGGCCGCCCCTCGCCCACGAGCAGCCGCAGCACCTCGCGGACCAGGCCGGTGGCCGCCGCGGCGGGCACGCCCTTGCCGGAGACGTCGCCCATCACCACCAGCCAGCGGCCGTCGGGCATCGGCATGATGTCGTACAGGTCGCCGCCGACCTCGGCGCCGCGCCCGGCCGGCACGTACTCGGCGCCCAGGCTCAGGCCCGGGATCACCGGCAGCCGCGTCGGCAGCAGCGCCTGCTGCAGCGTATGGGCCACCGCCTGCCGTTCGGCGTGGATCGCCGCGTTGTCCAGCGCCAGCGCACAGCGCCGGGCCAGCTCCTCGGCGATGGTCGTCTCGTCCGGGTCGCGTGCGGCGTCCGGGTCCCGCCCGACCCCGAGCACCCCCAGCCACTGTCCCCGTGCGAACAGCGGCACCGCGAGCCCGGCCAGCGGTGACGGCAGCGGAACGTGCTGTCCGGCCCGCATGGTGGCGTTGATGCCCGGCGCCTGCATGAGGTGGGTCAACTCGGCCGCGGCCGCCTCCAGCCAGTCGCTGCGCTCCTCGTCGGCGTGCGCGGCGGCGGACAGCTCCAGGCGTTTGCCGGAGACCCGGTGCAGTGTGCACCAGCTGCCCAGTCGCGGCACCACCAGGCGGGGGATGAGCGCCAACGTGAGCGACAGGTCCAGCGACTGGGCCAGCAGTTCGCTCGCCTCGGCCAGGAACGTCAGCCAGGTGCGGTGCCGCACGTCGGTGTCGCGTAGCCGCAGGTGCTCCAGCGCCATGCCCAGGCGCTGGGCGGCCAGCAGCGCCATGGTTTGGTTGCCGGGCTCGTCCGGTGCGCTGAGCAGCAGCTCGCCGCTCCAGGGGCGGCTCACCGGCACACGTTGATACAGCGACCTGGTCGAGCCGGGGCCGCCGGTGGCGGCCAGGCGGTGCGGGCCGCGTCCGTCGCCGTGGTCGATCGTGATCCGACAGCCGTCGGCACCGGTCAGCCGGACCAGTGTCTCGGCCAGCTCGGTCGCGAAAGCACCGAGTCCGCCCGCCTCGTCCAGTTGGATCTCGACACGCAGCAGGGCGTCGACGGCGGAGAGATCGGTCGATGCGGTTGGCACGTCGGGCTGTGGCGCGGCGGCCGCGCGCGGGTTCGGCACCTTAGTAGTCTCCGCCGATCGGCCGTGTCCTGCCAGCCCGCGGCTCGCGTCGCGCTGACAGACGGACGATGATAGGGCGAGCGACACGGCGGCGGGTGCACCGTCGCCGGTGACGGAGGAGGTCGGCGGGTGGCTGGAGCGACTGCGCAGCGGGAGCGGGTGGACGAGGCCCAGTGGCACGAGGTCGCCGCGGCCCTGCACGCGATGCGTACGGGCGACTTCAAGGTGCGCCTGCCGCGCCGGGCCGGCGTGGTCGGCGAGGTCGCCGACGCGTTCAACGAGGTGATCGCGCTGCAGGAGCAGCGCAACCGGGAGCTGCTGCGCATCTCGCGGGTGGTCGGCCGGGAGGGCCGGGTCACCGAGCGCATGGACGAGGAGGCGTACGACGGCGCCTGGGCCGAAGGCATCAAGGCCGTCAACAACCTCATCGACGACCTGGGCCGCCCGACGGCCGAGATCGCCCGCGTGATCGTGGCCGTGGCCGAGGGCGACCTGTCGCAGCACATGCGCCTGGACATCGACGGGCGGCCGCTGCGCGGCGAGTTCCTCACCATCGGCCGCACCGTGAACCGGATGGTCGACCAGCTGTCCTCGTTCGCCGACGAGGTCACCCGGGTGGCCCGTGAGGTCGGCACCGAGGGCAAGCTGGGCGGCCAGGCCGACGTACGCGGTGTCTCCGGCACCTGGCGCGACCTGACCGACAACGTCAACTTCATGGCGTCGAACCTGACCGCCCAGGTGCGCTCGATCTCGCAGGTGACCACCGCGATCGCGCAGGGCGACCTGTCCCAGAAGATCGCCATCTCCGCTCGTGGCGAGGTCGCCGACCTGGCCGACACCATCAACTCGCTGACCGACACGCTGCGCGTCTTCGCCGAGCAGGTGACCCGGGTGGCTCGCGAGGTCGGCACCGAGGGCAAACTGGGCGGCCAGGCGGAGGTGCCCGGCGTGGCCGGGACCTGGAAGGACCTGACCGACGCCGTGAACTACATGGCGTCGAACCTGACCGCGCAGGTCCGCAACATCTCCCAGGTCGCCACGGCGGTGGCCCGGGGCGACCTGTCGCAGAAGATCGCCGTGGCCGCGCAGGGCGAGATCCTGGAGCTCAAGGACGTCGTCAACACGATGGTGGACCAGCTGTCGTCGTTCGCCGACGAGGTGACCCGGGTTGCCCGTGAGGTCGGTTCGGAGGGCAAGCTCGGCGGTCAGGCGCAGGTGGCCGGGGTGTCGGGCACCTGGCGTGACCTGACCGAGAACGTGAACCAGCTCGCCTCCAACCTGACCGGTCAGGTCCGTAACATCGCCCAGGTCACCACGGCTGTGGCCCGGGGCGACCTGTCGCAGAAGATCACGGTCGACGCGCGGGGCGAGATCCTGGAGCTGAAGTCGACGGTGAACACGATGGTGGATCAGCTGTCGTCGTTCGCCGACGAGGTGACCCGGGTCGCGCGTGAGGTCGGTTCGGAGGGCAAGCTCGGCGGTCAGGCGCAGGTGGCCGGGGTGTCGGGCACCTGGCGTGACCTGACCGAGAACGTGAACCAGCTCGCGGGCAACCTGACCGCCCAGGTTCGTAACATCGCCCAGGTCACCACGGCTGTGGCCCAGGGTGACCTGTCACAGAAGATCACGGTCGACGCGCGGGGCGAGATCCTGGAGCTGAAGTCGACGGTCAACACGATGGTGGATCAGCTGTCGTCGTTCGCCGACGAGGTGACCCGGGTCGCGCGCGAGGTCGGTTCGGAGGGCAAGCTCGGCGGCCAGGCGCAGGTGCGCGGGGTCTCCGGCACCTGGCGCGACCTGACCGACAACGTGAACGTCATGGCGTCCAACCTGACCGCGCAGGTCCGCAACATCTCCCAGGTCGCCACGGCGGTGGCCCGGGGTGACCTGTCGCAGAAGATCACCGTCGACGCCCAGGGCGAGATCCTGGAGCTGAAGTCGACGGTGAACACGATGGTGGATCAGCTGTCGTCGTTCGCCGACGAGGTGACGCGTGTCGCGCGCGAGGTCGGCACCGAGGGCAAGCTCGGCGGCCAGGCGCAGGTGCGCGGCGTCGCGGGTACGTGGCGCGACCTGACCGACAACGTGAACTTCATGGCGTCCAACCTGACCGGTCAGGTCCGCAACATCGCCCAGGTCACCACCGCGGTGGCCCGGGGCGACCTGTCGCAGAAGATCACCGTCGACGCGCACGGCGAGATCCTGGAGCTCAAGAACACCGTCAACACGATGGTGGACCAGCTGTCGTCGTTCGCCGACGAGGTGACGCGAGTCGCGCGCGAGGTCGGTTCGGAGGGCAAGCTCGGCGGCCAGGCGCAGGTGCGCGGGGTCTCCGGCACCTGGCGCCACCTCACCGAGAACGTGAACCAGCTCGCCTCCACGCTGACCAACCAGCTGCGCGCCATCGCGACGGTGTCCACGGCGGTGACCCGCGGCGACATGACCCAGCGCATCACCGTCGAGGCGCAGGGCGAGGTCGCGGAGCTCAAGGACAACGTCAACCAGATGATCGTCGCCCTGCGCGACACCACCAAGAAGAACGCCGAGCAGGGCTGGCTCGACTCCAACCTGGCCCGCGCCGGTGAGCTGCTGCAGGGCCAGCGCGACCTGGAGCAGGTCTGCCGCATGATCATGTCGGAGGTCACGCCGCTGATCGACGCGCAGCTCGGCGCGTTCTTCCTGTCCGTGCTCGACGGCGACGTCTCCCAGCTCCAGCTGGCCGCCGCGTACGGCTACTCCACCGATGGCGCCGCCTCCGGCTACGCCCCCGGCGAGGGCCTGGTCGGGCAGGCCGCCCTGGACCGGCGGGCCATCCGCGCCGGGGCGGGCAAGACCACGCTGATGGTCCGCTCCGGTATCGCCGAGACCGCCGTCGCCGACCTGATCGTGCTGCCGATCGCGTTCGAGGGCGAGTCGCTGGGCGTGATCGAGTTCGGCAGCGTCACCGCCTTCTCCGAGCTGCACCTGGACTTCCTGGACCGGCTGGCGGGCACCCTGGGCATCGCGCTCAACACCATCCTGGCCAACCGGCGCACCGAGGAGCTGCTGGCCCAGTCGCAGCGGCTGGCGCAGGAGTTGCGCGACCGCTCGGTCGAGCTGCAGCGCACGAACAACGAGCTGGAGGAGAAGGCGGCCCAGCTGTCGGAGCAGAACCGCAACATCGAGATCAAGAACCGGGAGATCGAGCTGGCCCGGCTGGGTCTGGAGGACAAGGCGCGCCAGCTGTCGGCGGCCTCGCAGTACAAGTCGGAGTTCCTGGCGAACATGTCGCACGAGTTGCGTACGCCGCTGAACTCGCTGCTGCTGCTGTCGCGGCTGCTGGCCGACAACACCGAGAACAACCTGCACGCCAAGCAGATCGAGTTTGCCCGCACCATCCACAGTGCCGGGTCGGACCTGCTCGCCCTGATCGACGACATCCTCGACCTGTCCAAGATCGAGGCGGGCCGGATGGACGTGCAGCCCGGTGAGGTACGTTTCCGCGAGGTGTGCGACTACGTGGAGCAGGCGTTCCGGCCGCAGGCCGAGGACAAGGGCCTGACCCTGGAGGTACGCCTGTCCGAGGTGCTGCCCGCGGGCATGATCACCGATGCGCAGCGGCTGCAGCAGATCCTGCGCAACCTGCTGTCCAACGCGGTCAAGTTCACCGAGAGCGGCCTGGTCACCCTCGAGATCGGACCGGCACCGGCCGACCTGGTGTTCGAGGAGGCGTCGCTGCACCAGGCCGGGGAGGTGGTGATGTTCGCCGTACGCGACACCGGCATCGGCATCTCCGCCAGCAAACTGGCCCTGATCTTCGACGAGTTCCAGCAGGCCGACGGCACCACCAGCCGCAAGTACGGCGGCACCGGCCTGGGCCTGTCGATCAGCCGGGAACTGTCGCGCCTGCTCGGCGGCACCATCACCGTGACGTCGGCGCCGGGGGAGGGGTCGACGTTCACCCTGTACCTGCCCGGCATGCTCACCGGCGCCCCGGCCGTGCTGACGCCGCCCCCGCCGCCCCTGCCGGTGACGGCGCCGGTCGGCCGCCCGATCATCGGCCGTGCCGCGAGCGAACTCGTCGCCGACGAGGTGGCCCTGCCGTTGGGCGGCGCCACCGTGCTCATCGTCGACGACGACGTGCGGAACGTGTTCGCGCTGGCCAGCGCGCTGGAGCAGCACGGCATGCGAGTGCTGTACGCCGACAACGGCAACGACGGCGTCCGGCTGCTGGCCGAGCACGCCGACATCGACATCGTGCTGATGGACGCGATGATGCCCGAGCAGGACGGCTACGAGACCACCCGCATCATCCGCCGCAATCCGCACCTGGCCGACCTGCCGGTGGTGTTCCTGACCGCCAAGGCGATGCCCGGCGACCGGGAGTTCGCGCTGGCCGCCGGGGCGAGCGACTACATCACCAAACCGGTCGACCTGGACGAGCTGCTGCGGCTGATGTCGGCCTGGATCACCCGTAAGGAGCAGGCATGAGCCAGCCGACCGTGACCGGCCCGGCCAAGGTGCTGCTGGTCGACGACCGCGCCGACAACCTGGTGGCGCTGGAGGCGATGCTGCAGGGGCTGCCGGTGGACCCGGTCGCTGTCAGCAGCGGTGAGGCCGCGCTCAAGCGGCTGCTCATCGACGACTTCGCGGTGATCCTGATGGACGCGTACATGCCGGGCATGGACGGGTTCGAGACGGCCGGACACGTCAAGCGGCGCGAGCGCACCCGCCACATCCCGATCATCTTCCTCACCGCCGCCGACGGTGACGCGCGCCTGGCCCTGCGCGGTTACGCCGCCGGTGCGGTGGACTACCTGACCAAGCCGTTCGACCCGTGGGTGCTGCGGGCCAAGGTCGCCATCTTCGCCGAGCTGTGGGCCAAGAACCAGCAGCTGCGCCAGCAGGCGGCGCAGTGGAGCAGGCTGTCGGCGGCCGCGCAGGAGGCGGTGCGGCTGCTGGCCGAGCCCGGCCAGTCCGAGCAGGCCCGCGCGGCCCTGCTGGCGGCCCTGCCCGCCGCGCAGCGGGAGGCGGCCTCGGCCTGAGCCGGACGCTGCCCGGCGGACGGTGGGCAGCGCGGCCCGGGTCAGTCGACTACTCCACGTCGAGGACCAGCATGCAGGCCTCGTCGTCGCGCTCGGTCGGCGTGATCTCCCACAGGGCGGCGCTACCGCCGTCGCGGTGCGCGGCCTCGACCCGGTCCCGGAAGTCCGACAGCGGGTCGCGCTTGCGCCGGTGCAGTACGCCGTCGGTGAACGCGACCAGGCTGTCACCCGGGGCCAGCGTCATCGTGGCGGTGGCGAACCGCATGCCGTCCATCAGGCCCAGCATCGGCCCGGTCTGCTCGTCCACCGCCCGGGCGGCTCCGTCGCGCACCAGGATCGGCTGCAGGTGCCCGGCCGAGGCCCAGGTGAGGGTGCGGTCCTGCGGGCGGTAGCGGGCGATCAGCAGGCTGGCCAGGGGCGCGTCGGGCGCCCGCATGATCATGTCGTTGATGCTGCGCAGGATGTCGGCGGGGGCGGCGCCGGCCACACCCAGGGCCATCACGGGGAAGCGCAGCCGCACCACGGCCGCGGCCGCGACCAGGCCGGTGCCGCAGGTGTCGCCGATGACACACAGCATGCTGCCGTCGTCGAGCCGATCGGCGTCACAGAAGTCGCCCCGCAGCGCCGTACGCGGCGAGGTGGCGGCGTAGTGGCGCCCGGTGACCCGCACCCCCGGCCCGGCCAGGGTCAGGTCGCGGTTGGGGTACAGCAGCCGGGTCAGGTTGCTGGTCAGCGCCTGCTCGGCGGCCAGCTGCAGCTGCCGCGCGGCGGCGGCGTTCTCGCTGCGCGTGGACCGGTCCTGCGCCGCCCGCTTCTCCGACACGTCCTGCAGCACCAGTCGGATCAGCCGCACCTCGCCGTCGTGCAGGTCCGCCTCGCCGAACACGCGCACCGGCACGATGCCGCGGGTGGTGTTCAGCCGTAGCTCGGCCAGCTCCGTACCGCCCTGCGCCAGGTCGACCAGCAGCTGCTTCAGCGCGCCCCGGTCGCTGGCGGCGAACAGCCCGGCGAACTTCTCCAGCGTCATCGGTCCGTGCTCCGGCTCGCGGTCGACCAGGCCGTAGAGGCCCGCCGACCACACCGCGTCCTTGGCGCGCAGGTCCCATTCGGCCCAGCCGAAGCGGCCCAGCGTCTCCAGCCGCGCCATGCGCTCGTCGTTGCTCAGCGCGTCGTCGATGCGCGACCAGCTCGCCAGCAGCGCGTCACCGATGCGCACCGCGCGCCTGTTGAGCACCACCCGGCGCGGTCGGCCGTCGATCAGGGCGTCCTCGGTGCTGGCCTCGCGGCTGAACGGCACGTCGTCGCGCAGCAGCTTCACGTACGCGTCGAAGACGCCGTTGGCCCGCAACTGCGGGTACGCGTCGAGCAGTCGCCGCCCCACCGTGTCGCCCTCGTCGACACGGGCCTGCCGACTCACCGCCGCGATGGTGAAGTCCTCGACGGTGTCGCCGACACCGTGCACCGGCACCAGCAGGTGGCCCGGTCCGTCCATCACGTCGAGCATCGAGGCCAGCCACAGCGGCAACTGCGCGGGCGTGTCGTCGGCGGTCGGCCACAACCGCCGTAGCGCCCGCCCCGTCCCCGCCGCGAGCTGGTCGAGATAACCCCGGTCGACGGCGTCGAACTGCTGCGGCTCGGCCCAGACCAGGGCCAGCACGCCCACCACCTGCTCATCGGCGACCAGTGGGAACGCCGCGCGGGCCAGACCGGGTCCGATCAGGACGAAATCGTGCGGGGTGAGTCCGTCGATGAGCAGGGGCCGCCCGGTACGGGCCGCGTTGCCCACCACCGTCGGCAGCGAACTCGGCGAGCGACGCCACTCGCTGGCGACCTGCGCGGGCCAGCCGTGGCTGGCCACCAGCCGCACCGCCTCGTCCGGCTCGACCACGAACACCGCCGCCGCGCCACCCGGCGGGTCGCCCATCCCGATGGTGACCAGGGCCCGGGTGAGAACCTCGAAGTCTTCGGCGGCGTCCATCGCCGCCAGGCACCGCCGCAGCGTCCGGGCCTGCGCGGTGGGTAGCGGCTGATCCGGGTTGTCGGCCAGGCCGACCCTGGTCCGCGGAGCGGCCACCGATGCCGCGACCTGCGAGCCCAGCGTCGCGGGCGCTACCACCGGTGCCGCCGGCGAGGTCGGGGCCACCGGATCCTGGGCGGCCGCGGTCGCGGGCACCCGGGCGCCGACGATGTCGGCGGCCAGGTCGACCACGCTGACGTTGCGCTGCTGGGACATGGTCGACAGCTGCCCGAACGCGGTCTCCGGATCGCAGCCCAGTCGCTCGGCGAGGATGCCCTTGGCCTGCTCGATGAGCCCCCGGGTACGCATGGCCCGCCGTAGGCCGGACACCTCGGACTCCAGGCGCTGTACCCGCGCGACCCAGTCGTCGTCCGCGGGCTGCTGCCGTGCCGCTCGCACCATGGAAGTCCCTCTGCCCCGCTGTCCTGTCGTCGAAACCGCCGTTGTCCGCCTTCTCTCTACCAGACCGCCCCGGGTCGCGGCCAGGCGGTGCGACAGGTGTCCGGTACGTCGCTGACATGCGTTAATGGGAGGGGACGGAAAGGGAGCCGATGGGTCGCGAGTTCGGTGTCGAGCACACCATCGAGGACGGGCTGGCAGTGGTCCGCGTCCGGGGCGAGATCGACCTGATGACGGCGGGCGCGCTACGCGACGAGCTGTGCGCGGCCGTACAGGCCGCGCCCGTCGTCATGGTCGACATGTCCGGGGTCGGATTCCTGGACTCGACCGGGGTGCGGTCGCTGTTCGACGCGTACAAGTGCGCCTCCGACGTCGGTCACCAGCTGTACGTCCGGGACGCCCAACAGTGGGTGGCCAAGGTCCTCGATGTGACCGGCGTGGGGAGGCTGCTCACGCCGCCCGCGACGAAAATGTGACGGCGCGGCAGGTCGCGCGGGACTTGTTTCGGAGAGTACGCTTACCCATGTCGCGAATGCGGCAAACCGGCGTCGCCGCAACATAAGGCTTCGCCTGGTGCTCCAGCAGCAGGGCACCACCGCCAGCTCTTCCTGTCGTTCCACCGCGCGGGGCGCGACAACGGCAGGGGACCAGGTTCCGGCCATGAACACCACGTTGACCGCCACCGGCGGTACGGGCTCGTTGACCGATACTTTTGCCCAGTTCCATGACCAGTTGCTCCTACTGCACCGTCTGCCGGATTGTGACACCGGCAGAGAGCGCCTGCGCGCGGAGATCATCTGTGGCTGCGCCCCCGTGGCGCGGCGCCTGGCGCTGCGCTTCCGCAATCGCGGCGAGGAGCTCGACGACCTGACCCAGGTCGCCACCATCGGCCTGATCAAGGCGGTGGACCGGTACGAACCCGAGCGCGGCGTGCCGTTCGCCAGCTACGTGCTGCCCACCATGCTCGGCGAGATCAAACGGTACTTCCGCGACCGCACCTGGACCCTGCACGTACAGCGCTCGCTGCAGGAACTGCACCTGGCCGTGTGCCGGGCCGTGCCCGAGCTCAGCCAGCAGCTGCAGCGCACGCCCACCGTCGACGACCTCGCCGAGCACCTGCACGTGAACGCCGAGCAGGTGCGCCAGGCGCTCGACTGCGCCGCGGCGTACACGGCGGGTTCGCTCAACGCGCCGGTGGGGGAGGACGGGGCCGAGGGGCAGCTGCAGGATCTGCTGGGCGACGTCGACGGCGAGGTGGAGAGCCTGCCCGAGCGGGACGCGCTGCGCCAGGCCATCGACACCCTGCCCGAGCGGGAACGCCGCATCCTGCGGCTGCGGTTCGTCGACTGCCGTACCCAGACGGAGATCGCCGAACAGGTCGGCGTCTCGCAGATGCACGTCTCCCGCCTGCTCGCCCGCGCGCTCACCGTCCTGCGCGACCGTCTCACCAGCGAAGACGACTGACCGTCCGGCGCACCGACCCGTGTTGGCGGCAAAACCCCCGCCCCTCCCCGAAGGAGCGGAGGGGCGGGGGGACTGTCACATCCGGGGTGGGGCGGCGATGCCGAGCAGATCCAGGCCGCGGGCGATGACGCGGGCCGTCAGGTCGCACAGGGCCAGCCGACTCGCCAGCACCTCATCCTGGGTCCTGAGCACCGGACAACTGTCGTAGAACGACGTGTACGCCCCGGCCAGCCCTTGCAGATACGCCGCCAGCCGGTGGAACTGCAGCGTCTGGCCCGCCTGCGCCACCACTGCCGGGAAGCGCAGCAGCTCGATCGCGAGCGCCCGTTCGGCCGGGTGCTCCACCAGGATCGTCGCCGCCGGATCCGGCGCCACGCCGCCCCTCCGGAAGATCGACTGAATCCGCGCGTACGTGTACTGCAGATATGCCCCCGTGTCCCCGCTGAACGACAGCATCCGATCCCAGTCGAACGTGTAGTCCTTGCCCCGCTCGCTGGACAGGTCGACGTACTTGATCGCGCCGATGCCGACCGCCCGCGCCACGGACGCCTGGGTGTCGGCGTCGAGTTCCGGGTTCTTCTCCCGGACCAGGGCCAGTGCCCGCGCGACCGCTTCGTCGAGCAGGTCGGCGAGCTTCACCGTGTCACCGGACCGGGAGGCCAGTTTGCGACCGTCGGCGCCCAGCACCAGGCCGTACCCGACGTGCACCGCCTCGGCGGGTTCCTTCAGCCAGCCCGCCTCCCGCGCGGTCTGGTACACCATCTCCAGGTGCTGACGCTGCTCGGTGCCGACGACATACAGCATCCGGTCGGCGTGCAGTTCCTGGGTCCGGTAACGGATCGCGGCCAGGTCGGTGGCGCCGTAGCCGTAGCCGCCGCCGCTCTTGCGCACGATGATGGGCAACGGTTCGCCGTCACGCCCGGTGAACCCGGCCGGGAACGCGCACTGCGCCCCGTTGCTGTCGCGCAGCAGGCCGAGCTCGTCGAGTTCGTCGACGACGCTGTCCAGCCGGTCGTTGTAGAAGGACTCGCCGCAGAAGTCGGCGCCGGTCAGGGTGACGCCGAGTTTGGCGTACACGCTGAGGAAGTATTTCTCGCTCTCGGCGACCAGCAGCCGCCACAGCCGCAGCGTGGCCTCGTCCCCGGCCTGCAGCGCGACCACCCGCGCCCGAGCCCGGTCGGCGAAGCCCGGCTCTCCGTCGAATTTCGCCCGCGCGGCCCGGTAGAAGCCGCTCAGGTCGCCGACCGACAGTTCGTGCACCGCCTCGGCCTCACCGACGTCGAGCAGGTGCTCGATGAGCATGCCGAAGGGGGTGCCCCAGTCGCCGAGATGGTTGGCCCGCACCACGTCGTGGCCGAGCCAGGTCAGCACCCGGGCGGCGGCGTCGCCGATGACGGTCGAGCGCAGGTGCCCGACGTGCATCTCCTTGGCCACGTTGGGCGCCGAGTAGTCGATGATCACGGTCTGCGGCAGCTCGGCCGTCGGCACGCCGAGCCGAAGGTCGGTGTAGACGTGGCCGAGCAGCCGCGCGACCGCGTCGTCGTGCAGGGTGACGTTGATGAACCCCGGCCCGGCGAGTTCGGCGGTGGCCAGGTCGGCCAGGTCGGCGGCGGCCAGCACCTCGGCGGCGATCTCCCGGGGGTTGCGGCCCAGCCTGCGGGCCAGCGCGAGCGCTCCGTCGGCCTGGAAATCGGCGTGCTGCGAGCGGCGCAGCGCCGGGTCCGCGGGGCCGTCGGCGACCGTGGCGAAGGCCGACGCGAACCGGTCGAGCAGCAGGGATTCCAAGTCGATCATGATGGATCGTTCGCTTTCTGCGAGAAGGCAGGGCAGGGCGAAAGGCGAAGAGCCTTCGGGGGTATGGCGGCAGCGACGCTGTTGTGGGCGCGGATGCGCTCAGCGGGCTGCCGGAACGCGTCGTCGCGCGACGCGGGACCCGGACGCGGGCAGGGACCGGCCGGGACGGCGGTCGCGGAGCCACTGCGGGGTCATGCGCCCGACCATACCCGATCGCACCCGAAATGGGGTCGTGGGATTCCCGCGACGCCGCGAGGATGGTTGCCATGACGCAGTCGCCCGACTACCGCTTCTACGGCGACCTCGCCCGCTGGTGGCCCCTGATCTCCCCGCCGGACGACTACGCCGAGGAGGCCGAGTTCGGCGCCACCGTGCTGGCCACCGCCTCGATCCCGGTACGTGAGGTGCTGGAGTTGGGCAGCGGTGGCGGCCACAACGCCGCACACCTGCGCCGCCACTACGACATGACGTTGGTCGACCTGTCCGAGTCCATGTTGGCGATGTCGCGACGGCTGAACCCGGACTGCCCGCATCACGTCGGCGACATGCGCACGATCCGCCTCGGCCGCGTCTTCGACGCCGTCTACGTCCACGACGCCGTCGACTACATGATCACCGAGGACGACCTGCGTGCCGCCGTCGCCACCGCGTACGCCCACACCCGCCCCGGTGGCGTCGCCGTATTCGTGCCCGACGAGACCGCCGAGAGCTGGGAACCCGGCACCGACCACGGCGGCGCCGACGCCCCCGACGGCCGGGCCGCCCGCTACCTGTCCTGGTGCTGGGACCCCGACCCCGCCGACACCTGGACCGCCACCGAATACTCCTTCCTGCTGCGCGAGGCCGACGGCACCGTGCACAGCGTCCACGAGACGCACCGCACCGGCCTGTTCGGACGCGGTGTCTGGCTGCGCCTGCTCGCCGAGGCCGGGTTCGAGGTGCGTGTCGTCGAGGAGGAGACGACCGAGGACCGGCCGCCCCGCGAGTTCTTCACCGGCCACCGCCCCGCCATGGATTAGCGTGGACCGGGTACGCCGGAACCGCCGGTGACCACACCGGAAGGTTCCCGCCCATGCCCGGCTCCCGCCGTCACCGTCCTGCCGCGCTGCTCACCGCGGCGGTCGCGGCCGCGCTGCTCGGCGGCTGCGGCACCGACCACGCGGGCATGGGCCATGGCGCGATGCCGGACGCCGCGATCGCCGGATCGGCGTCGGCGGCCGCCTTCAACGCCACCGACGTGATGTTCGTACAGATGATGATCCCGCACCACCAGCAGGCGGTGCAGCTGTCGGACCTGGCCGCGAGCAGGGCTAACGATGCGCGGGTGAAGCAGTTGGCCGCGCAGATCAAGACCGAGCAGCAGCCGGAGATCGACACCATGCTCGACTGGCTGGACGCGTACAAGCAGCCGACCCTGAGCTCGGGCGGGATGGACATGGGCCATGGCGCCGATCATGGCGCCATGGCCGGGATGGCCACCGACGCCCAGCTCAAGGCGCTCGGTCAGGCGTCGGGTACGCCGTTCGACCGGATGTTCCTGACCCTGATGATCGCCCACCACCAGGGCGCGCTCACCATGGCCGATCAGGAGCTGGTCGACGGCACCAACCCGCTGGTCCGGCAGCTTGCGCAGCAGGTCGTCAACAGCCAGTCCACCGAGATCGCCACCATGCGCTCCATCCTGGACCGCCTTTAGCCGTCGTCCTGCCGTCGGCCGCGCGGCCGACGGCGAACCGGGCCAGTGTGTACCGGATTGCGACTTTGCTCTGCACCCATCGGCTTGCTCTGCACCCATCGGCTTGCTCTGCACCCATCGGCTTGCTCTGCACCCATCGGCTTGCTCTGCACCCGGGGACGCAACACCGGTGCGCCGGTGGGTGCAGAGCAAGGTCGGGGGTGCAGAGCAAAGTTGCCCGCGCGGCCGTTCGTTTGGCCGCGCCGCCGCGCCGCCGCGCCGCGCCGCGCCGCACGGTGCCGTGCCATGCCGCGTTGTTGTCCGTCGCGCTCGCCGGGATTCACCAGCGTCTGCCGCGGCTCCTCGCGCACTGCGTTCTTCGGTTGATCGCCGCTTGCGGTCGGAACCTGGATTCCTGCCGCAGAGACTGACCGCCAATGCCGATCACCGTGTGCCGGGTCGGCCTTGATCGCGGTCGGCGGTCGCTTTCCCGAGCCTGAACGCGATTCGCGACCCTGGGCGGCGGTCCTGGCGGGTTTGGTCGTGTGGTCGCGGCAAACGGTGACCGGCCGGAGGCTCAATCACCGACATCGATCTAATAATATCGACAAACATCGTGCTATTGCGATAATCGGCTGACCATCCATCACCCCTGGAAGGAAGCCAAATGCGGTTCACCCACCGCGCAACGATCGCTTTCGCGCTGCTCGCAGCCGCCCTCCCGGTCTCGACTGCCGGTGCGAGCGCGGCGGCGCCACCTCAGGCCGCGCTCGCCCAGATCGAGGAGCGCGTCTACGTGGAGTCCAGCGTGGACTCCAATGGCGACGGACGGCTCGACCGGATCGCCATCGACATCGCCCGGCCGTCGACAGGCGGGCCGTTCCCCGTCGTTTTCGAGCAGAGTCCGTACCGCAACGGCCTGGCCAACGCCGCGAACCATGGTGTGAACGTCGGCGCCCTGCCGCAGGAGGGCCTGTTCCCGCTCGCCCCGGCCGCCCCGCCGACGGCCGGACCGGGCGTCAACGTCGCCAGGCCGGTGCCGGACCTGCCCGACTGGTACGACGACTACTTCGTGCCCAAGGGGTATGCGGTCGTGCTCGGCCACAGCCTCGGCACCGGCGACTCGGACGGCTGCCCGACCAGCGGGGACATGCAGGAGACGCTGGCCACGACCGCGGTCGTCGACTGGCTCAACGGTCGCGCCCGCGGGTTCAGCGCCTCGGGTGCCCAGGTGACGGCCTCCTGGAGCACCGGCAACGTCGGCATGATCGGTATCTCGTACAACGGCACGCTGCCGAACATGGCCGCCGCCACCGGCGTCGCCGGGCTCAAGGCGATCGTGCCGATCTCGGCGATCTCCAGCTGGTACGACTATTACCGCGCCAACGGGCTCGTCGTCGCCCCGGGCGGGTACCAGGGCGAGGATGCCGACGTGCTGGCGCGGGCCGTCGTCGACCGGACCGACTGCACGAGCCGGATCAACCAGATCGAGTCCGACCAGGATCGGGTGACCGGCGACTACAAGCAGTTCTGGGCCGACCGGGACTACGTCGGCAAGGCGAACAAGGTCACCGCGGGTGTGTTCGTCATCCACGGCCAGGCGGACTGGAACGTCAAGGGCCAGCACTACGCGCAGTGGTGGGACGCGCTGCGGGCCAACAATGTGCCGCGCAAGATCTGGCTGCACAACGGCGGCCACGGCACGACCTCGCGCGCGGACTACAAGGCGACGGTCGAGCGCTGGTTCGAGTACTTCCTCAAGGGGATCGACAACGGCATCCTCACCGAGCCCCGGGCCGAGGTGCAGTTCAAGGACGGCACCTGGCGCCAGTACACCGACTGGCCCAACCCCGGCGCCGCCAATGCCGTCTTCAAACTCGACGCGACCTCGGCCACCGCACCCGGCGGGCTGACCCTCGGCACGCCGACCGGCACCTCGGCGCAGTCGTTCACCGACAACGGGCGCACCAGCACGGCGACGACGCTGGTCGCGAACCCGGACAGCGCGAACGGCAACCGGCTGGTCTACCGGACCGGCAACCTGCCCGCCGCGGTCACGCTGACCGGCGCGCCCCGGGTCTCGCTCCGGCTCGCCGTCACCAACCGCAACGACGCCAACGTGACCGCGCTGCTGGTCGACTACGGCGGCACGGGCACCAGCACCACCCCCGTGATCGTGACCCGCGGCTGGATCGACCCGCAGAACCGCAACAGCCGCGCCAACAGCGAGAAAGTCGTGCAGGGCACGGAGTACCCGCTGACCTTCGCCATGCAGCCCAAGGACTACGTGTTCGCGGCCGGTCACCGGATCGGCCTCGTGGTGATCTCCACGGACTACGACTACACGCTGCGCCCGCCGGCCGGGGCCGTACTGCGGCTCAACCCGGTCGGCAGCACCCTGACGATCGCGCAGACGGGCCTGGCCACCGGCGACGACTTCGCGATCTCGGTGGCTCCGACGGCGGGCGCGACCAACCCGGGCGGCTCGCTGACCGCGACCGTCGCCACGGCCGTCATCAGCGGTGCCGGGCAGAGCGTGGCGCTGTCGGCGGCCGGACTGCCGACGGGTGTGACCGCGTCCTTCAGTCCGTCGACCGTGACGGCGGGCGGCAGTTCCGCGCTGACGCTGAGCACCACCGCGTCGGTCGTGCCGGGCACGTACCCGATCACCATCACCGGTACGGGCACCGCTGCCACCCGCACCGCGGTCTACTCGCTCACGGTCAACGGGGCTGGCGGCTGCAAGGCGACCAACTCGGCCGATGTGGCGATCCCGGACGCGGGGGCCGCGGTGGAGAGCACGATCACCATCAGCGGCTGCCCGGGTACGGCATCGGCGTCGTCGACGGCGGAGGTGCACATCGTCCACCCGTACCGCGGTGATCTCGTGGTGAGCCTGGTCGCGCCGGATGGGTCGAGCTACTCGCTGAGCAACCGCTCCGGTGGCAGCGCCGACGATATCCACCAGACCTTCACGGTCAACCTGTCCGGCGAGACCGCCAATGGCACGTGGCGGCTGCGCGTACAGGACGCGGCGGCCGCCGACGTCGGCCGGATCGACACCTGGACGCTGACGCTCGGCTCGTAGGCGCAGCATCGTGGTGACCCCGCGATGACCGTCGGACGGCCGTCAGCGCGGGGTCACCACACAAGCCTCACGCCCGTCCGACGATCTCCCCGTGCAGGACGGTGAACCAGCCGTCGGGGTCGGCGGCCCAGGAAGCCCACGCGGCGGAGAGCTGCCGCAGTTCGGCCTCGGTGGACAGGCCCTCGCGCAGCAGCTGCTCGGCCATGGCGGACTTCACGATCCGGTCCGCCCACATGCCGCCCCACCACTGCCGGTCGTGGTCGTCGGCGAAGGTCCACAGGCTGGCGGTCGCGGTGACGTCGGTGAACCCGGCCGCCCGCGCCCAGGACAGCAGGCGCCGCCCGGCGTCCGGTTCGCCCATGTTGTTGTGGCAGGCCTGGTAGTACAGCTCGAGCCAGCGGTCCAGTTCCGGCAGCTGCGGATACCAGGCGAAGCCGCCGTAGTCGCCGTCGCGGGCGGCCACCACCCCGCCCGGTCGGCACACCCGGCGCATCTCGCGCAGCGCCCCGACCGGGTCGGCCACGTGCTGCAGCACCTGGTGGGCGTGTACGGCGTCGAAGCTCGCGTCGGCGAAGTGCAGCGCGTGCACGTCGGCGACCACGAAGTCGATGTTGTCGACGCCGCGCCCGGCGGCCTCGGCGCGGGCCAGTTCCAGCGCGTCCGCGGAGATCTCCATGGCGGTGACCCGGCCCGGTGCGACGATCGCGGCGAGGTCGCAGGTGATGGTGCCGGGGCCGCAGCCGACGTCGAGCAGCGACATGCCCGGGGCCAGGTGGGGCAGCAGGTAGGCGGCGGAGTTCTCGGCGGTGCGCCAGCGGTGCGAGCGCAGCACGCTCTCGTGGTGGCCGTGGGTGTAGACCTGGTTCGGCATGCGGTCCACGTTAGGACGCGGTCCTGCTATACGAGACAATTTTCCTAAGATATGGGCGCCTTATGGCGCTGACCTGCACATGCGGAATGGACCGCGACGCATATCGCTACTTGGTGCGCCGGTCGGCGCGGCGCGCGGTCGGCTGGGCGCCGGCCGCGCGGCTGGTCAGCGCAAGTGCTTGCGGGGGGCGCGCTCGGCGTGGGGCTCCGGCACGGGCCAGAGCCCCACGCGACAGACTGCCGGACCGATCACCCGCAGTTGTGGATGTCGCTCTTGGCCTGCGACACCACCACGTCGGCCACCCCCGGCGCGCTGACCCGCAGCGCGGTGACGGTCAGACCGGCCGAGGCGCCCGGGATGGGCTTCTGCTCGTTCAAGGTGATCGTCAGGAGGCCGACCCGGATGACGGTATTGGGCGTGATGTCGCCCAGTCGCCGGTTGATCCCGCCGATGGTCAGCGAGCCGATCGTCGTGCGACCGGTCGCGTTCGCGCCGTACGACCCGATCTTGCAGGTGCTCCGCGAGCTCGCCACCAGGTCCGTCGCCCGGATGGCCGGCAGGCCCGGCAGGCCCAGGGTCAGCTCGGTCGTCCACGCTCGGGCGGCGGACTCCCCGTCGCCGGTGATGACGCGCGCGCCCACGCCGCTCGCGCGGACCGGTCCGGCCGTCAGGCTGCCGCCCACCTTCTCGGTGGTCGATCGCATCGACGTGGACACCTCGCCGGTGTCGCTGACCACCGCCAGCGGCCGACCGACCACCTTGCTGGACAGGCCGACGGCCCGGCCGGTGTAGAACACCAGCTTCGCCGTGGCCGACGCGGTCGACGGCAGGTAGGTGCCGTCCCCGGCGAAGGTCGCCGTGACCGGCACGCTGGTCGCTGTGGCGGGCTGGGCCACGGTCCCGATGGTGCAGCTCGCCGCGCCCGTGCCGTCGGTGGTGCCGGTGCACGACTGTGCCGACGCTCCCGAGCCGAGCGTGAACGTGATGGTCTTGCCGCTGATCGGGCCGTTGCCCGTCTCCTGCAACGTTCCGCTCAGCG
This sequence comes from Catellatospora tritici, assembly GCF_019083965.1. Classification (GTDB taxonomy): domain Bacteria; phylum Actinomycetota; class Actinomycetes; order Mycobacteriales; family Micromonosporaceae; genus Catellatospora; species Catellatospora tritici. The sequence goes on along the minus strand of NZ_JAHRCY010000009.1, from coordinate 223,255 downwards.
TCGCCGGGAAGCCGTTGGCTACCGTGGCCGGACCGGTGACGGTCAGCGTCGTCGCCCGTACGCAGTTCAGCGTGGCCGCGAACGGGGACTGGATCAGCTCCGCGTCGCCGTTGAGGTCGCTGCCCCAGTCGGCGGTCTTGACGATGACCTGGCCGCGGACGTCGGCGTGGTGCAGCATGGTCAGCGCCGCGCGGGGTGCGTACAGCGTGCCCAGCACGCTGCCGAAGAACGTGCTGATCGAGGTGGCGGTGGGGAAGTTCCAGAGGGCGTACGCACCGTCGACGGACAGGTCGACGGCCCCGACGACGGCGGGCATCTGATGCCAGTCGTACACGTCGGCCACCGCGGCGGTGTCCACGTTGACGAGCAGCGGCGTCGAGGCGTTAGGCCTGTTCGCAAAGGTCAGGGTCGCGATGTTGGTCAGGTTGGGCGCGGAGATGTTCAGGACGTTCGTGACGCCCGGGGCCAGCGTCAGGAACGCGTTCGTGCCGGGCGGGATCACCGCGGGCAGGGGCTGGCCCTGCGCATCGGTGAGCACGATCGTGTTGACGCACCGGGCCAGTGCGGACGAGGCCTTGCGGAAGTCCTGGAACGCCGCAGCGAAGTCGATGCCGGTCGCCGCGCCGACCGACGCGACGGGCTGGGTCAGGAACAGGCTCACCCGGGGGGTGCTGTCGTAGGCGGCGCCGTCGGCGACGACGTGCGTGACCGCCGGGCCGTTCGTGTCCTGGTTGAGCACGTCAGCGTTGGACAGGTCTGCGATCTTGGCGTAGGCGTCGCCGCTCACCAGCAGGTCCCCGTCAGCGGCGCTGCCGGCGAAGTCGACGGCTCCACCGACCACCAGCCCGCTGGTCTTGGTATCGCCGGGGGCCGTGAAGGTGCTCCGGAAGGCGCTGAAATGGTCACCGCCGATGATCAGGTCGCCGCCCAGCGCTACTGAGGCACCTCCGCCGTCGGAGAGCTTGGCGTTGCCCTCCACGAAGATGTCGAAGCCGAGCGCGGCGGCCGTTGGTGCGGCCGGGCTGGCGGCGCTCGCCGGGCCGGCCGGGCCGAGGATGAGGAGCATCGTCGCGGCGGCAGCGCCCAGCGATGCGGATGTGGCGACGATGCCACGGAGCAGTTTGTGCATCTCTCGACTCTATCGACCGAATAATGCCTGCTCAGGGCATTTGTTCGGGGAACGGGTGCCGCGCCCGGCCCGGAGGCGTCAGGTCCGGGCCGGGCGCGGCGGTGGGGCTCAGGACGGGACCGGTACCCGAGCCCGGCCGGTCGCCTCCACCAGAGCCAGAGCCGCGGAGGCGACCGCGCATGCGGTCATCGTGTAATAGATGCCGGGATAGTTCCACCCCGTCGCGATGAGCCCGGCCAGCGGACCGCCCGCGGCCAGGCCGATGTCCCAGAAAGAGGTGAACGCGCCCAGGGCCGCGCCCTGCTGCGACTGCTCGGTGCGGTTGATGACGACCAGCGCCAGTGCCGGGAACAGCAGCGACAGCCCGGCCCCGACGATCAGGCCGCCGATCACGGCCACGACCAGGTTCGGCGCGACCGCGACGGTGAGCAGGCCGACGGCTTCGACCAGCGCCGACCACAGCGCGACCCGGCTGGGGCCGAGCTTGTCCGGCAACGCGCCGAGGAACAGCCGTACGCCCACGTAGGTGAAGCCGTAGGCGTTGAACGCGGCGATGCCGCCGCCGATGCCACGCGCGTCCAGGTGCAGCACCACGAACGCGGCCAGGGCGGCGTAACCGAACGCGGCCAGCGACAGGGCTATGCCGGGCAGCACCGCCGAGGGGGCCACCAGCGGGGGCCGGGCCGTGGGCGCGGGCTGCTCGGGCTTCGGCTTGAGCGCGACCAGCAGCCCGCCGACCGCCGCCGCGGCGACGCAGAACAGCCACACGGCGGTGTATCCGCCGGACGACTTCAGGATCAGCGTTCCGATCAGGGCACCGAGCGTGATGCCAGTCCACATGAAGATGCCGTACAGGCCGACGACCCGCCCCCGCCGGGCCGCCGGGGACAGCAGCACCAGCCACGCCGCCCCGGCGGTGTAGATCATGCCTTCGCCCGCGCCATGCAGGATCCGCACCGCCACCAGCACGACCTCGTTCGAGGCGACCAGGTAGGCCAGGCTCGCCACGCCGCAGGTGACCGCACCGGCGAGCATGACCCGCTTGTACCCGCGCCGGTCGGCGTACCGGCCCGCGATCGGCCGGGTCACCACGGCCGACACCGCGATCGCGGCGATGACCACGCCGACCATCACGTCGCCGCCGTGCAGTTCGCCCTTCACGTACAGCGGCAGCACCGCCAGTGACGCCCCGACGCTGAGCAGGCAGCAGAAGATCGCCCCGAACAGGGGCTGGAACGGGGCGTAGAAGCGCAGCGCCTCGAACCGGCCGGTCACTGCCCGCTCCGCTGCTGCGGGATCGCCGCCGGGCGTACGTGGAAGAAGTGGGTGGGCAGGTGCACGGCCACGCCCGCCCAGATCTCGGCGCACACGGCCAGGCCGGGCTGCGCGAACGTGCCCGGCGGGGGCTCGGCGATCCGGATGCTGGACCGGCCGCCGTCGAGCAGCCGGGCCGCCATGGCGAAGTCGCCGACCAGCGCGCAGCCGGGGTCGACCATGCGGGTGCGGCTGATGATGGTGCCGTTGCGGGCCAGGTCCTCCAGCAGGCTGCCCTTGCCGACCAGGTGGTAGTAGTAGTCCACCGGGTTGATGATCATCGCGTGGGCGGTGGCGCCGGTCTGCTCGATCTCGTTGCACGCCGCCATCAGCCCGGTCACATAGTCGCCGTGGTACGGCAGCTCGGCGATGCCCGGGTGGCTCAGCAGCCCCTGCTCGCCGATGGTCAGCGCCTGGTTCTCGGCGGTGGCCAGCCGCACCAGCAGCCGGAAGTCCACGAACACGGCCAGCGCCTCGAGGTCGTCGACCAGCTCCGGCGGGATCTGCACCCACGCCCGCACCGGCGCCACCTTCGCGCTGGACATGCCGAACTTGAACGCCGCCTCCCGGCGCAGCCCCGACTCGTGCACCGTGGCCGCCTCGTCGGCGGTCGGGCGGCTCTCACTCCAGAACCGGGTCTCGTCCCCTTCGGCGGGCCGCTTCTTGAACAGGTTGCGGACGGTCACCCGGGGCCGGTCCTTGGTCGGCTGGAACGCGTCGGTGATGGTGAAGTCGAACACGACCTCGGCCTTCTCCCGATCGGCGGCGTAGGCACGGGCGAACGCCTCACCTGGGGACAGGCTCTTGTCCACCGGCGTCACGACTGCGGTGCTCATGGGCTGTGCTCCATTCATATCGCGTGCTCAACAAGTCGTTCGTAGAAGGGCAGGTGATGGTCGTAGTACGACCGGAGCAGGTCGTTGTTGGCGACCGTGGCCCGGTATTCCTTGGCGGGAGCACCGAAGCCGCTGCTGCGGCTGGCGTCGACGTGCCACTGCTTGGTGCGCTGCCACTCGGTCCGGTCCTCCGGCTCCCAGGTCAGCGCCTCGGGCCGGAACGGCAGCCCGACCGCCGCGCAGTACGCCGCCACCACCGCGGCGGGTTCGCGCAGCAGCCGGTCGGCGTCGATCACCACCGGCTCGCGGCCCAGCACCGTGCGGGCCAGCTCGAACAGGTGCCACTGGTGCTCGTAGCCGACGTCCGAACAGGACATCGTCGGCTTCATCGCGTAGTGGGAGCTGATCGCCCGCGCCGGGTCGCGCACGATGAACGTGTGCTCGATCCCGGCGATCTGGTCGGGGTGGTCGTGCAGGTACTGGTACCGGTACTCCATCGTGTCCTTGAAGAACACCGTCCGGTCCCGGCCCAGATCGACCAGGTGCGCCAGGATCTCCCCGGGGGTGCGGCAGACCCTCGTCCCGCCGTCGCGATCCGGCAGTGGCGTCTCCTGCCAGTCGGTGAGGGTGACCAGCGGCTCGTGTACGACCGTGACGTCCCCGCGGGCGATCATCATGCGCAGGAACGCCGTCGAGGCGGCCCGCGGATGTGCCCACATGGCGATCACGGTCACATCGACCACCAGGTGGGGGTCCGGTCCCAGCGGTGCTCGCGCAGCTCGGCCAACAGCTCCGGGCTCAGTGGCACGCCGTCGCTGACGGCCAGGTTGGCGCGTACGTGCGGCAGGCGGCGCATGCCCGGGATGACCGTGCCGACCGCCGGGTGGTGCAGGATGAACCGCAGCGCCAGCTCCGGCAGGGTCATGCCCTCCGGCAGCAGCTCCTTGAGTCGGTCGGCCCGCGCCACGCTCGGCCCAAGGTTCTCCTCCCCGAAGTAGGTGGCGCGCCAGTCGCCCTCCGGGAAGGTCGTGTCGACGGTCATCGTGCCGGTGAGGCTGCCCTCGTCGAACGGCACCCGCGCGATGATCGCGACGTCGTCGCGCTGGGCCCGCTCGAACAGCTCGTCCTCGGGCGCCTGGTCGAAGATGTTGTAGATGACCTGGATCGCGTCGATCAGCCCGGTGTCGATCGCCTTCAGGCAGTTGACCGGCTCCCACCGGTTGACGCTGATGCCGACGCCGTCGATCAGGCCCTCGCGCTTGAGGTCGCTCAGCGCCTCCTGCCAGGCGCCGTCGTCGGCCCAGCGGTCCTCCCACACGTGCAGCTGCATCAGGTCGATGCGGTCCACGCCCAGGTTCTCCAGGCTGCGCTCGGTGTATTCGCGAATGTGGTCGGCGGGGAAGACCTCGTCCAGCGTGTCGGCCGGGCGCGGCGGCCACTCGCGGTTCTTCGGCGGGATCTTCGTGGCCACGTACAGGCGGCGGTCGGGGTGGCGCTTGAGCAGGGCGCCGAGCAGCTGCTCGCTGACGCCGCGGCCGTAGACCCAGGCGGTGTCGAAGAAGTTGCAGCCGAGTTCGACCGCCTCGTCGAGGGCGCCGGGCGCGGCGTCGTAGTCCCAGCCGGTGAAGCCGCCGGGACCGCCGCCGATACCCCACATGCCGTAGCCGATCTCGCTGACCTCCCAGCCGAGGCGGCCCATCTTGCGGTATTGCATTCTTTTCCTCTCGTAGTGGTGCACGCGGGTGTTCAGTGCGCCGGCGCGAGCGCCGGCAGGTCCAGGCGGCCCAGCGGGGCCAGGTGGCGGTCCAGGTGGTCGCGGTAGGCGGCGATCGGGCCGTACAGCCACTCGTCGGACAGGCCCCAGCGCTGCTCCAGCCGCCGGCACTCGTCCTTGGCGAACAGGCGCGGGTTGTCCGTCAGCAGCCCGCCGAAGCGGCGGCCAACCGCGTGCTCGGTCGCGCCCGGCGGCACCTTCAGCAGCATGAGCAGCGTGTTCAGCTCCGCGTCGCCGGTGTCCAGGGCGGCCTCGCGCAGCCGGGCCAGGAAGTCGAGGTTCGGGATGCGCTCGATCGGGCGGCCCACCCGCGACAGCACGTCGCCGAAGCAGACGCTCTCCGGGTGGAACACGTGCAGCGTGCGGCCCCACGCGGCCGGGTCGGTCAGTCCGGCGACGACGCGGCGGGCCACGTACCCGACCGGGGTGTAGTCGGAGCGGCTGGCCGCGCCGGGGCACACGCCGAGCCGGTGGTAGGCCGACAGCATCAGGTGGGTCAGCGCGCGCCGGTTCGGGAAGCCGTTGTCGGCGTCGGGCATCACCTCGCCCAGCCGGTAGATCGTGACCGGTGCGCCCTGCGCGGCGGCCTGCGCCAGCAGCCGTTCGGCGACCCATTTGGACCGGCCGTAGCCGCTGTGCGGGGTGGTCGCGGCGGCGACGTCGAAGCGTTCGCCCAGCGGCCGGTTGTGCCGCGCCGCCTCGGTGTCCAGCACGCCCAGGGTCGACACGTGGTGCAGCTGCTTGGGCCGGTGCGCCAGGGCCAGCCGCAGCACCTCCCGGGTACCGGTGACGTTGGCGGCCCGGTGCGCCCGGTAGTCGAACAGGAAGTTCACCAGGGCGCCGTTGTGCAGCACCGCGTCGACGGTGCGGGCCAGATGGTCCCAGACCGTCGGCGCCAGGCCGAGGTCGGGTCGGCCCAGATCGCCCGCGTACGCGCGTAGCCGGTCGCCGAACCGCGCCTGCCACAGCCCCTGCTCGGTCAGCGCCGCGACCACCCGCGCCAGCGCCTGGCCGTCGTCGTCGGCCCGGCACAGGCACACCACCTGCATCGGCGTACGCGACAGCAGTTCGTGCACCAGCCTGCTGCCCACGAAGCCGCTGGCCCCGGTGACCAGTACCGTGCGCGGCTCGCGCCCGCCCTGCGTCGGGATCGCGGCGGGCACGGTCAGCCCGGTGGCGCCGCGCGCGTCGCGGTCCATCTGCACCGCCTCGTCGACCTCGACCTCGGCCGGGTCGGCCTGCCGGGTGGCCAGCAGCGCCGACAGCCGCTCGGCGGTCGGGTGCGCGAACAGGTCCTGCACGCCGACCTTCACCCCGCTGTCGCGGCTGAGCACCGAGGTCAGCGTCAGCGCCTGCAGCGAGTCGCCGCCCGCGCGCACGAAACTCTCGTCGGCGCGCAGCTCGGGCCGCCCCAGCGTGCGCCGGAACAGCGACAGCATCCGGGCGGTGGGTTCGTCGGGGGCCGGGCCGTCTTCGGCGGCGAGCACCGCCGCGTTCCCGCGCAGCCACGTGTCCAGCCGCTGGTGCAGCGCGGCCCGGTCGACCTTGCCGTTGGCGTTGCGCGGCAGCTCGGGCAGCACGAAGTGGTGGCGGGGCAGGCTGTTGCGGGGCAGCGCGGCGCGCAGGTGCTCGCGCAGCGCCGCCTCGGTGACGGTGCCGTCGACGAACAGCGCCAACGACTTGGCGCCGTCGTGCTCGGCGACGAGCACCCGCGCCTGCCGTACGCCGGGGCAGCCCTCGGCCACCGTCTCGATCTCGCCCAGCTCGATCCGTACGCCGCCGATCTTGACCTGGAAGTCGCGCCGCCCGTGGAAATGCAGCAGCCCGCGCTCGTCGTAGCGCCCCAGGTCGCCGGTGCGGTAGAGCCGGTCCCCGGGGATCTCCGGGAACGGGTTGGCCACGAACACCTGCCCGGTCCGCTCCGGGTCGCCCAGGTAGCCGCTGCCCAGGCACGCCCCGCCGATGACGATCTCGCCGACCGCGCCGCGCGGCAGCGGCCGCAGCGCCTCGTCGACCACCACCGCGTAGCAGTTGTCGATCGGGCGGCCCAGCGGCACGGCGCCGGTCTCGTCCGGGTTCACCCGGTGGAAGACCATGCCGATGGAGGCCTCGGTCGGGCCGTACCCGTTGGTGAGGCTGACCGCGGGCAGCAACGCCATCAGCCGGTGGGCCAGCTGCCGGTTCATCTCCTCGCCGCCGACGATGAGGCGGCGCAGCGTGCTGATGCGCGCCAACGCCCGCTCGTCGTGGTCGACCAGCGTCACCAGGGCGTTGAAGATGCTGGGCACGAAGTCGGTCATGGTGACGCCGTGCTCGGCGATGGTGTCGACGGTCCGGCCCAGGTCCAGGAAGTCGCCCTGGGCCGGGACGACGGTGCGCCCACCGGTGGTCAGCGGCCAGAACAGCTGCCACACCGAGGAGTCGAAGGTGTGTCTGCTGTTCTGCAGCACCACCTGTCCGCCGGCGCCGAAGTAGCGGGTCATGAACCGGAACCGGTTGGTCAGGCCGCCGTGCAGGTTCATCGCGCACTTGGGCGTGCCGGTGGTGCCGGAGGTGAAGATGCCGTAGATGACGTCGTCCGGGCCGAGCACCACGCCGGGCCGGGGCGCCGGGGCCGGGCTCGCCACGACCGCGACGGGCAGCGCCCGCTCACGCCAGCACTGCGGCAGCGCGCCCGCGTCGGCGCACAGCACCACCGGCGCGGCCAGCACCTCCAGGGTGGCCGCGAGCCGGTCGGCGGGCCAGGCCGGGTCCAGCGGCACGAAGGCCGCGCCGAGTTTCATCAGCGCCAGGTACGCCACCGGCAGCTCCAGGCTGTTGCCCAGCAGCACCGGCACCGCCGTGCCCCGGGCCACCCCGTGGCCGGGCAGCTCGGCGGCCAGGGCGTTGGCGTGGTCGTCGAACTCGCGGTAGGTCAGCGTGCGGCCGCCGTAGCTCAGCGCGGGGGCGTCGGGCTGCTCGTCGACCCGGTCCTCGATCATGGTCGGGATGGCACGGAACGGTCCGTGTTCGACCTCGCGTCCAGCCAGCCGCCCCAGCAGCAGCTGCCGTGAGGCGGCGCCGAGGCCGTCGGCGTCGGCGGGGGACAGGTGCGGGTCGGCCAGCAGGGCCCGTACGACCTCGGCGAACAGTTCGGCCACCGCGTCGGCCATCCCGGCCCACGGGTCGCCGGGCGCGATCGCCACGTCGGCGGTGAGCCGGAGTCCGGTCACCCGCACGCTGACGCGTACGCCCAGCAGCGGGCGGCCGGTGCCCTGCCCGAGCAGGACCTCCAGTGCGGCCTCGGTGTCGGCGGGCAAGCCGCCGACCAGTTCGCGCACCTGGGCGCGGGCGGCGGGGCCGTCGTGTTCGCGCAGCGTGTCGGGCCAGGTCGGTAGGCAGTGCCAGGTGTCGGACTCGCGTACCCGCACGGGCAGGGTGCGCGAGAGGCGGGTGGCGGTCTCCACGGCGGCCAGCGCGGCCGCGCAGGCGAGCTCGCCGGGCTGCTCGCCTGCCTCGGGGTCACTCGGATACGCGGGGATGGTGCAGGAATAGTGACCGTTTTCCGGGGCGTGACCGGAGCCCATCCGTCCTCCATCGTCGGTGGACCGCCGGGCGCGGGTGGCGCAGGCGACAGCGATCCATCCATGAGTGCACATGCCTGATGGAGGGGAAGACTAAAGCATACAGAGGGCTTTGCGAATATCTACGGGGATCGTTTACGAGACTTTAAATAGTTGTCCGCAAGATTCACAGGTGGCGGTATCAGGAGAGGAGGCGCTTCACCGCCATCATTTCATTCACCTCGGTGAGTGCGTCCGGCCCTCCGGCGACCGCCGCGGCGAGCGCCCGGCCCACCGCCGGGGCGATCTGCACGCCGTATCCACCGAGCCCGGCCAGCCAGTGGAAGCCGTCGGCGGCCGGGTCCGGGCCGACCACCGGCACGTCGTCGGCGACGCTGGTGCGCAGCCCCGCCCAGGCGTGCCGCACCCGCCGCGCGGGCAGCGTGGTCGCCTCCCGCAGCCGTTCCAGCCCGAGCGCGACGTCCAGGTCCTCCGGGCGGGCGTCGCCGGGCACCGCCGGCGTCGCGTCCGCCGGTGACACCAGCAGCGCCCCCGACTCCGGCTTGACGTAGAAGGTCTCGGTCACGTCGCAGACCATCGGCCAGGCGCTCGCGCCCTCCGGCCCGTCCACCAGGAACGCCGTACGCCGCCGGGGCACCAGGCCGACCGGCCGCAGCCCGGCCAGCGCCGCGACCTCGTCGGCCCAGGCCCCGGCCGCGTTGACCACCACGGCCGCGCGCACCTCGCCCGCGGTGGTGCGGGCGCGCCAGCGGGCGCCATCGCGCGTCAGCTCCTGTAGCCGGGCCCGGGTCAGCACCAGGCCGCCCGCGGCGGTGACCCCGCGCAGGAAGCCGCGGTGCAGCGCGTCCACGTCGATGTCGGCGGCGGCCGGGCGCAGCAGGGCGCGGGTGAACCACTCCGGGCGCACCACCGGGCAGTGCCGGGCCACCTCGTCGGGCCCGATCTCGTACGCGGGCACCGGCGCGCTCCGCCCCCGGGCCAGCGCCGTCTCGAACAGCTCCTCGGCCCCGGCCGGGCACAGCGCGACCACCCCGCGCGGGGTCAGCAGCGGGTGCTCGGCGAACCCGGCGGGCGGGTCGGTGAGAAACGGCCTGCTCGCCGCGGTCAGCGCGCGCACGGTCTCGTTGCCGTAGTACTCGGAGAACAGCGCCGCCGAGCGGCCGGTGGCGTGGTAGCCCGGCGCGGTCTCCATCTCGACCAGCGTCACCGCGCCGTGCCGGGACAGGAAGTAACCGGCCGCGGCCCCGGCGATCCCGCCGCCCACGACGAGAAAGTCCGTCATGCCTGCGAGACAGTACCGTCAGTTATGTATGTATGTAAATGCCTCAGCGCCTGTCAGGCCGGGACCAGTGCGGGCGTCTCCACCCGGCGCAGCCGCCGGATCGGCGCGATGACCAGCAGCAGCGCGCAGCCGGTGACACCGACCACGCACCCGGCCAGCAGCAGCCGCTCCGCCCCCAGCAGCGCCGCGAGCGGCGCGGCGAGCACCTGTCCGAGCGGAATCCCGAGCACCGACCCGGCCACCTCGTACGCCGAGACGCGGTTGAGCACGTCGCGCGGGATCTGCGTCTGCACGCTGGTGGCCCACATGACCGACCAGAACGCCCAGGACAGCCCGCCCACCGCGTGCCCGGCCAGCAGCACCGGCAGCGGCGCGCCCAGCGCCGTGGTCAACGGCACCAGCACGAACCCGACCAGCACCATCGCCCCGGCCGCCAGCGGGCGGACCGGCTTGAGCCGCATCGCCGCCAGCCCGCCGAGCACCGTCCCGGCCCCCATCGCCGACATCGCCCACCCGTACGCCGCGTCGCCGAGCCGGTCGGTGATCAGCGCCGACCCGATCGGGATCAGCGGTCCGAACAGGATCACGCCGTACCCGAACCAGATCAGGATCACGCTCCACATCCAGCTGCGCGACCGGAACTCCGCCCAGCCCTCGCGCAGGTCCCGCCGCAGCGTGGTGGTGCTCGCGGCCGCTGCGACCGGATGTGCGGGCAGTCGCAGCGCGAGCAGGCACCCGGCGCTGACGGCGAACGTCGCCGCGTTCAGCGCGTACACCGTGCCCGCGCCGATCGCCACGACCAGCACCGCCGACAGGGCCGGGCCGAGCAGTTGCGCGCCCGCGTCGGCGACCCGCAGCGCCCCGTTGGCCCGCTGCACGTCCCCGGCCAGCAGCGGCACCATGCTGGCCACGCCCGGCTGGAACATCGCCGCCGCCGCTCCCGCCAGCGCCGACATGCTCACCAGCAGCCACAGCGGCGCGTGCCCGGTGAACAGGGCGACCGCGGTGACCGTCTGCGTGCCGACGCGGACCAGGTCGGCGCCGACCATCAGGCGCCGAGCCCCGGCCCGGTCGGCCAGCACACCGCCGAACAGGATCAGTGCCACGAACGGCACCATGAACGAGGCCAGCACCAGGCCCACCCCGGAGGCGCCGTGCCCCGCCTCACGCACCGCCAGCGCCACGGCGACGGGCAGCATCCCGTCGCCGAGCAGCGCCACCGCGCGCGCCACGAAGTACAGCGTGAAGTCACGCGTCCACAGCCGGGCCATCCGTCGCCTCCCCAGGGTCAGTACTGATCACGAACCGAGAACTGTAAACACACCTTCCCGTTTCGGGTGTGGCGCCGGTCACGACCGGCGACGGTGTTACATGGGACAGGACGCCGTTGGGAAGGGGCCGACACATGAACCACCACACCGCCGTACCCGGAACACTCGCCGACGTGCAGTGCGAACCGAACGGCCAACGCTGGACGCTGGTGTTCACCCGCGACCTGCCGCACCCGCCGCACACCGTGTGGACCGCGCTCACCGACCCGCGGCGACTGTCGCGCTGGGCGCCGTTCGACGCCGACCGCGACCTGAGCGGCACCGGCGGCGCGGTGCTCACCATGGTCGACGGCGACGAGCGCCACGACCTGGCCGCCGAGGTGCTGCGCGCCGAGCCGCCCGTGCTGCTCGTCAACACCTGGGGCGAGGACAACCTGCGCTGGGAACTCGTCTCCGCCCCCGGCGCGGGCACCCGGCTCACCCTGCGCCACACCATGACCGACCGCGACTGGCTGCCCAAGGTCGCCGCGGGCTGGCACCTGTGCCTCGACGTCTGCGCCCGGCTGCTCGACGGCGAACCGGTCCAGGCGATCCGCGGCCAGGCCGCGCTGGCCCACGGCTGGGCCGACCTGCGCGACGCGTACGCGGCCAAGCTCGGCCTGCCCGCCACCCCCGACCAGGAGTAAGCCGCACGTGATCCTCACCGTCACGCTCAACGTCGCGCTTGACGTCACCTACACCGTCGACCGACTCGTCCCGCACAGCACCCACCGCGTCACCGCGGTGGCGCAGCGGGCGGGCGGCAAGGGCGTGAACGTGGCCCGGGTGCTGCACGCCCTGGGCGAACCGGTCGTCGCCACCGGCCTGGCGGGCGGCCCGACCGGCGCCCGCGTCCGCGAACTGCTGACCGCCGATGGGATCGCCGAGGCGTTCGCGCCGGTCGCCGCCGACGCCCGGCGCACGGTCGTGGTCGGCGACGGCGAGGACGCGACCGGCTTCTGGGAACCCGGGCCGGTCGTCACACCCGATGAGTGGCAGGCGTTCACGGCGCATTTCTCGGGGCTGCTGCCCGGCGTGCGACTGGTGGTGCTGTCCGGGTCGCTGCCCGCCGGGGTGCCCGAGGCCGCGTACGCCGAACTCGTCGCGCTCGCCCACGCCGCCGGTGCCGACACCATCCTCGACGCTGACGGCGCCCCGCTGCGCCACGGCCTGTCCGCCGCCCCCAACCTGGTCAAACCCAACGCGTACGAGCTGCGTGCCCTCACCGGCCTGTCCGCCGCCGACCCCGCCACGGCCGCCCAGGCGGTGGCCGCCGTACGCGACCTCGGGGCGCGCGACATCGTCGCCTCCCTCGGCGCGGGCGGCCTGGCCGCCGCGACCGCGGACGGGAGGTGGCGGGCCCGGCTGCCGCACCCGCTCACCGGCAACCCGACCGGCGCCGGGGACGCGTGCGTGGCGGCGCTCGCGCGAGCCCACGTGCACGGCCTGCCCTGGCCGCAGCGCCTACGCGAAGCCGTCGCCGTCTCGGCGGCCGCGGTGGCCGTCCCGTACGCGGGCGCTTTCGACCCCGCTGTCTACCGCGACCTGCATCCCCAGATCGAGATCACCCCCTGGGCCACCCCGGCTGCGGGCTGAACTCGTCGACCCTGACCGCAGGCGCCGATCTTCGGGCCTGGTCCCGTCCAAGATCGCTGTCTGCGGTCGCTTTCTCGGCTCCAGGCCCAGGTTTCGACCGCGGACGGCGATCATCGACGGGACCAGGGCCGAAGATCGCGGCTTTCCGCATCACCGCAGGACTATCGATGTTGCGGTGGGCCGGGTCAGGCGCGCGTGACGGTGAGGCTGGAGACTCCGGCTACCGCGTCGACGTCGTAGCGGTCGGCGGCGGTGTCCCAGCCGGGCGGGGCGAACACCGAGCCGCCCGCCACGCCGGAGCGGCGCTGGCCGTCGACGGTCACGTCGGCCGCGCCGCCACCGGCGCTGACCCGGACCGGAACGCCCTGCGGTGCCCGTACCAGGAAATCGCTCGCACCTCCGGCCATCCGGACCGTCCGCGTCCCTTCCGGACGCGGCAGCACCGCCTCGATGCGGCTCGAGCCAGCCGTGAAGTCGAGCCCGCCGAGCCGCCCGGTGCCCATGTCGACCAGCGTCTCGGTCGCCCCGCCGGAGAAGCGGAGATCCCAGCGCACCTGCTCGTTGAGCAGGACTTCGACGACGGCCGGACCGTGGTCGCCGGTCGAGGACAGGTGCAGCTGATGGCGGCCGCCGGACTCGATCATGTCGGGGGAGATGCCGGAGTCCTCGGGCGTACTGACGCGGAAGAGGTCGTCGCCCAGGTCGGCCGCGCGCACGGTGACAGTCGTGGCCCCGCTGACGACCGTCAGCGCGGCGGTGTCGCGCTCGCCCCGGGCCGCCGCCACGGTGTGCGCCCGCCCGAACCCGTCGCGACCGCGCTCCGGGCCGTCCTCCCGCCACGGGGCGCAACCGGCCGCGAGCAGCGGTGCGAGGCAAAGTCCAGTCAGGACGGTACGTCGGTGCATGACCGCCGATTACCCGCCGGGGGCGGCCGTTACACCGCCAGGCGTCGCAAGGGGTTGACCGAGCGGTTGTGCTGTCTACAGTCGGCGGAATGACGACCGAGGCCGAGGCCACAGCGGGCACCGAGCGGGTACGGCGCTACTACGACAACAACGCCGCCGCCTTCGAACGGCTGGGGCAGGGCGGGGCGTCCATCCACCGGGCGGTGTGGGGACCGGGCGTCACCACCCGGGCTGACGCGTTCCATCACGTCGACGAGCTGATCCTCGCCGCGCTGCCGCCGCAGGTGGCGGTTCCGTCGGTATTGGATCTCGGCTGCGGGCTGGGCGCGAGCCTGCTGCACCTCGCGAGCCGGACCGACCTGACCGGCGAGGGTGTCACGATCAGCCGGGCGCAGGCGGTACGGGCGGCCGAGCTGATCGAGCAGGCCGGGCTGGGTGCTCGGGTACGCTGCCGGGAGGGGAACTATCTGTCCCTGCCTGACGATCTGGCCGGTTCGGCGGACCTGGCGTTCTCGATCGAGGCGTTCATCCACAGCCCGGACGCCGACGGATACTTCCGCGAGGCGGCGCGCTGTCTGCGCCCAGGCGGTCGGTTGATCGTCTGCGACGACTTCCGCACCCCGGTGGCCGCGCCGGACTCGCCGTGCAGTGCGCGCCGCATGGCCGAGTTCCGCACCGGTTGGCACGTCGGCTCGCTGCTCACCGTCGAGGAGGTGCGCGCCGTGGCCGCCCGGCACGGGCTCACGTTGGTACGCGACCTCGACCTCACGGCGTATCTCGAACTGCGGCGGCCGCGGGACCGGTTCATCAGCGCGCTGCTGGCCGTGGGGCGGGTGTTCCGGCCGTCGGGGCCGTACTGGCAGTCGCTGGTGGGCGGCGACGCGCTGCAGTGGGCGCTGCTGCGCGGCCTGCTCAACTACCGCTTCCTCGAACTGCGCCGTGCCGACTGACTCGGCGGCGAAGTTGGCATACCCGGAGCAGTGACTACCGAGTCGACTATGTCGTATGGTTGCCGTGGTGCGAGCCGGGAGTGGCCTCGCCCGTCATCACGGCGGGCGAGGCCGCTTTCCGTAGTGGGGCGAGCTTGACGGACAGGTCGGGCGTGGTGCGAGTGCGAAGACTCGCCATTGCCCGACGTCTCCTGCAAGTGACGTGCTCTAAAAAAGGGTCTATATAGCAAAGCTCACGATTGCCACATGTCAGACTTTCACTCAGGAACGGGGGGACGCATGTATGCAACCGTACGTCGTTACGACGGGGTGACTGATCCTCGCGAGGCGGCGCGGCGCGTGAAAGAGGGGTTCGTCCCGATCATCAGCGCAGTTCCGGGCCTCCTCGCCTATTACTGGGTCGACGCCGGAAACGGCGTGATGGTGTCGACGAGCGTCTTTGAGAGTCTGGAAGGCGCGGAGGAGTCGAATAGGAGAGCCGCAGGTTGGGTGAAGGAGAATTTGGCGTCCCTGCTGCCGAACCCGCCCCAGATCACAGCCGGTGAGGTCGTCGCTCACCAGGCGGAGTGAGGGACCGCTGTCCGCGAAAGAGTAACCCCGGGCTTGAGCGGATTGTCGCTACCATGCCTCGATGGGTGATCTTGCTGATCGAGTGCCGATGGACCTCGCGGCCTACGAGCACCGAGTCCGCTCCGGAAGGTGCTTCATCTGCGCATTCCTCGCCGGTGAGCCCGGCTACGAGCACGAACTGGTCTACGACGATGGTGTCTACGCCGCATTCCTCAGCCGCTACCCGACCCAGCCTGGCTACACGCTGGTCGTTCCGTGTCGTCACGTCGAGGACGTGGTCCGCGACCTCGCGCCGGACGAGTATCTGGCGCTGCAGGCCGTGGTGCATCGAGTCGCCAGCGCGGTGGGAGAGGTGACGCAGCCGGAGCGTACGTACCTGCTGTCGCTGGGGTTTCGAACTGCTGGTGGTTAGGTGAGCTTTGGTGTGCTCCAGTGGTCGTTGGTGTGCTCGGTCCGGGGTGGTGCCTGGCTGGTGGTGGCCGGTGTTGTCGTACCCGGTGTCTAGCGTGTGCCGTGTGTCTGATGTGGCCGGTTGGGTGGTGGTGCAGGCGTATCGTTTCGCCCTCGACCCGACTCCGGCTCAGGACCGTGACCTGTACCGGCATGCCGGTGCGGGCCGGTTCGCGTTCAACTGGGCCCTGGCCGCGGTACGCGCCAACCTCGGCCAGCGCGCCGCCGAGCGCTCCTACGGCCTGACCGACGCTCAGCTGACCCCGGCGTTGGGTTGGACCCTGCCCGCGCTGCGCCGTGCCTGGAACGCGGCCAAGCCGCAGGTGGCGCCGTGGTGGGCGCAGTGCTCGAAGGAGGCGTACAACACCGGATTGGACGGCCTGGCGCGGGCGTTGGGCAACTGGTCGGCCTCGCGCAGTGGCCGCCGCGCCGGGCCCAGGGTCGGGTTTCCGCGGTTCAGGTCGCGTCGCCGGGTGGTGCCGTCGGTGCGGTTCACCACCGGCACGATCCGGGTCGAGGACACCCGCCACCATGTGGCCCTGCCGAGGTTGGGTCGGATCCGTACCCATGAGTCGACCCGCAAACTGGCCCGGCGTCTGTACGCGGGTACGGCCCGGATCCTGTCGGCCACCGTCCGGCATACCGGCGGGCGTTGGCATGTGTCGTTCACGGTAGACGTCACCCGCACCATCCGTACCCCCGCCCATCCGGGGCGGACCGTCGGTGTCGATGTCGGGGTCGCCAACCTGGCGGTGCTGTCGACCGGCCTGGTCGTGCCCAACCCCCGCCACCTGGCCGCCGCCGCCGCACGGCTGCGCGGCGCGGCCCGGACCCTGTCCCGCAGACAGGGACCCGACCGGCGCACCGGCCGGCAGCCGTCGCGGCGTTGGCGGCAGGCCAAGGCACGGCTGGCCCGCGCGCACGCCCGGGTCGCAAACCTGCGTACCGACGGCCTGCACAAACTCACCACCACCCTCGCCGCAACCTACGGCACCGTGGTCGTCGAGGACCTCAACATCAAGGGCATGATGGCCAACCGGCGCCTGGCCCGGCACATCGCCGACGCGGGCTGGGCCACCCTGCGGCGGCAACTGGAGTACAAGATCGCCTGGCGTGGTGGGCGGGTGGTCGTGGCCGACCGCTGGTTCGCCTCCTCGAAGACGTGTTCGTCCTGCGGCGCCGTGAAACCCAAACTGCCGCTGCGGGTACGGGCCTACACCTGCCACATCCACTGGCACGTGGTGCCGCTGCCGTCCGGGGTGCCATACGAGAAGCAGCAGTACCACGCGCTCATGGCCGAGAACGGCATCCTGGACTACAGCCCGGAACAGACGGCCGAGTTGGCGGCGCGAATCCGCTCCGCCCTTGGCTGAGAGATAGGCGACGACAGAGAGGCCCGGTTTAGAAAAGGGCCCGACGGTCAGCATCATCAAGACCGCGAAGAACAAGTAGAGGAACATGAACCCGCCGGTCAGCGGGGCAGCTTCTCAAAGAGTTCGTTCGGGGTGTCGTAATACTTCGTCGTGCGGCCCAGGTGGGTCATGCCGAGCCGCCGGCATACGGCCTGGGAGGCGTGGTTGTCGGGATCAGTGACCGCGAGGGCCTTCGGCAAACCCCGACTGAACGCGTCCTCGAGGACCACCTTCGCTGCTTCGGTGGCGTAGCCGTGTCCCCACGCGTCCGGATGTAGATGCCAGCCGATCTCGGCGTCCTTCGGGCCGCCGGAGGGTTCGCCGGCCGACAGCGGAATTGGCTTGAGCAGCATGTTTCCAATCCGCTGGCCGTCCGTGGCTGTGGTGATCACCCAGATTCCGTGGATCGGGTCGTCGATGGCGCGTCGGCGTGCGATCGAGGCGAGCGCGTCCTCGCGGGTGCGCATGGTCGTGGGATGCGCACCCAGGAAGCGCACGACCTCCCAGCGCGACTCGACATCCAGGAGGAAGTCGGCGTCGTCGTCGCGCCAGGGACGCAGCAGCAGGCGATCGCTGGTGATGATACGCACGCGACCGAATCTAGCCTGGGCCGAGCACGCGCCTTGGCCCGACTTCCCTCGCGCATCTGCTGCGAGCCGCACGGCCATCCGTACGGGCAGCTGCCAATCGCCACAACGAACCCGGCTCGTGCAGCGCAGGTCGTCATGCCCAGCGGCTCGACACCTTCGGACGTCCTGGCGTAGGACAGGCCGGACCTAACAGCCTCGATAGCATCAGCCCGGAGGGAGCGCCCGACCGCGGCACGGGCGACAGCCCGAGGTATGTCCGCGCCACTGCCTCAGCTCCGTGACCCAGCAGCCGGACCTACTCGAGGTCCTCAGGATCATGCGGTAGTTCGGTGGCGCACCAGGGGCAGTACCTGATCGCGATGAAAGACGAGCCGCCATCGTGGATGATCAGACCGTACCGGCCTGACTCTGGGTCATACCAGATCAGGTTGTCTGCGCAGTCGAACGGATCGGGATGGTCGTCGCAGCGATGCTCGGCGTTGGCCTTCATCATGTCGCAGCAGTGGATCACCGCCTGACTGTAATTCCCGGCGTCGACCAGCCAGAACGATGTTGCCCACAAGCCGTGGCGAGGGCGTTACCGTGAGCTGGTTCGGGCGGCAACTCATCGGCTACCGCGCTGCACAGGGGAGTACCGCTTGTACGTCATCGCCCACGTCAGTGACACCCACTTCGACGGCCGCGAGCGTAGCGCCGCCCGTGCCGCCAAGGTGATGGCCTACCTGGCCGCACTGCGCCGCCCCGCCGACCTCGTCCTGGTCACCGGCGACATCACCGACAACGGCCTGCCCGAGGAGTACGAGCAGGCCCGCGAGACCCTGTCCGCCGTATCCCCGCTGGTCACCCTCCCCGGCAACCACGACGACCGCGCCGCCTTCCGCGAGTTCCTGCTAGGCCAACCGCCCTCGGACGCTCCACTGAACCGTACGGTGCAGGCCGGTGCCGCGATCCTCGCCCTGTGCGACTCCACCATCCCCGGCCGCGACGACGGCGTACTCGCTCCCGAGACCCTCGACTGGCTGCGCACCGTCCTCGCCGACGCCGCCGGGGCACCCGTCCTGATCGCGTTCCACCACCCGCCCGCGGTGCTGCACGAACCGTTCATCGACAGCCTCCGCCAGTTCGACGCTCAGCCGCTGGCCGACCTCGTCGCCGGATACCCGAACGTGATCGCACTGCTCAGCGGCCACGCCCACACCGCCGCCACCACCGTATTCGCCGGACGCCCGCTCCTGATCGCCCCCGGCGTCGCGTCGACCCTGCGCCTGCCCTGGGAGCACGGCCCGCAACTGGACCACGAGGCACCGGTCGGGCTCGCCTTCCACGTCCTCGACGACGACCACCGGATCACCACGCACTACCGCGCGGTGCAGCCCTGAACCGCCCGCTCCTCGGCTGGTGGCCCGCAGCGGGATGAACCTCGGCGTGCCTACGCTCCTGACCATGGCCAACTCGCGAAAGTGGGCCGTCGTCGGCCACGGCGTCCGACCCGGCGGCAGCCGACGAGCCGACCGTCTAGGCCGGGACGGGTCGGCCCGGGTCGGTGGCGAGCTTCACCGCGATGAGCCCCAGCATCGAGCCGGTGACATACCGCTGGACCCGCAGCCAGCTCGGGCGGCGGGACAGGAACGCGGCGATCGTCCCCGCGGCGAGCACCAGTGCCGAGTTGACGGCGAGGCTGACGCAGATCTGCACGCTGCCGAGCTGGAGGCTCTGCAGCAGCAGGTGGCCCGCTGAGACGTCGATGAACTGCGGGATCAACGAGGCGTACATGATGGCGGCCTTCGGGTTGAGCAGGTTGGTGAGCAGGCCCATCAGGAACAGCCGGTGTGGCGGATGCGGCGGCAGTTCCACCGGGCTGAAGACGGAGGTGCCGCCGGGGCGGATCGCCTGCCACGCCAGGTAGGCGAGGTAGGCGGCTCCAGCGATCTTCACGCCGAGGTAGAGCTCCGGGACCGCTGTGAACAGCGCTGACAGTCCGAGCGCGGTGGCGACGATGTAGACGACGAAGCCGACCGCGACGCCCGCGAGGGAGATCAGGCCTGCCCGGCGTCCCTGGCCGATGCTGCGGGAGACGACGTACATCATGTTCGGGCCGGGGGTGAGCACCATGCCGAGCGCCACTGCGGCGACCCCGAGTGCCGCGCCAAAACTGATCATGGTGCGATCCTGTCAGCGAGGGGGAGCGCGTGTCGAAGGCCAATCACCAGGACGTGGCCGGACATCGGGTTCCTCGGTCGGTGCCCGTGGTGGGATGACAACCGTCTACGGCAGCGGTTGTGGTCGATGTCCAATCGCGACCGGATGTCGGCTGGGTGCTCCGTATCCAGGCTCCGGGCCATGGCCAATTCACGAAAGCGGGCGGTGGTGGCGGCCAGTGCGCTGGCTGTGGCCGTCAGCACGGTCGGATTCGCCGGCCCGGCCCAGGCGGCCTTCGATGACGGCTTCTCGGTGTCCGTGCCGAACGGCCGCGGTGCCCAAGGCTGAGGGGGCGCGATCACGGTGGTCGCCACGGCCACTGGGCTGCGGCTCAACCGGATCGTCCATCGTGCCCGGTCGAGTTTCCGAGCCCGGTGGCCGGGCCAGGTGTGCCCGGTCGGACGATCTTCATTGGTGATCTTCCCCGTAGGGTCGCGGAATCCGAAACGGGGAGAGAACCGTGACATATAGACGTCTCGCACTGATCGCGGGCGCCGCCCTCATGTTCGCAGCCGGGTGTTCGTCGCCCTCGGCGCCAGGCGACAACCAGGCCGATGGCAGCCCGAGCCCTTCGGCCGCCGCGGCGTACGAGCCGAAGGTGGGCAACTGCCTGAACGTCATCGGCGGCGACATCGAGAAGGTCGCCCAGGACCGGGAGGCCGACAAGGTCGTCGCCTGTACCGAGTCCCACGACCTGCAGATCGCCGGAGTCGGCACGCTGGGGTCGGGCATCGTGAGCGTCGAGGACGTCGACAAGGCCTACCTCGAATGCGACAAGATGGCGCGCAAGTTCCTCGGTGAGGACTGGCGCAACGGCAAGCTCGAAATCCAGGTCGTCCACGACAAGTCCGCCAACTCGTCCGACGGCCCGCGCTGGTGGGAGTGCGACCTGATCCCGTACCACGCCCTCGGCTCCCCGGCCTCCACCGACCAGGACATGTCGGGCAAGATCCCGGCGAAGCTGCGGTACACCTGCCAGACCATGACCGAGGCCAACAACGAGATCGTCGACATCCACGACGTCGCCTGCTCCACGGCACACCAGGCCGAGTACGCGGGCGCGGTGGTCATGCCGGTCGGCACCAAGTACCCGGCCGACGAGGCGACCTGGAAGCCGGTCCACAACAGCTGCGCGGCGGTGGTCGCCGCGTATGTCGGGGTGTCGAAGTCGTCGTCCAAGCTGTATTACTACGGCGATGTGATGCGTGGTGAGAGCGACTGGTCGAAGCGACGTGACGTGCGCTGCTTCGTCTACTTCTGGCCCAAGAACATGACCGGCTCGGCCAAGGGCACCAAGGGCAAGGGCGTGCCCTGGTAGAGCCACACCGCCGTTCGGCAGGGCCGCCATGCACACGGCCCTGCCGGTATGTCCGACATGCAGTTTCGGGGAAACTGCACGAATCTTGGCCCGAATTCCAGCACATTCCCCGAAACTGCAGCTGATCATGTGCGCGACGCGGGCAGGCGGCGGGCGGCGGGCGGCGGGCGGGCGGCGGGCCGGGCGGTGACAGGTGGTGGTATGGACCGCGGGGGCCTACGCTGGGCACGTGGCCAAGGCGGTGCTGGAGCATGAATGGCGGGTCGACGCGGCGCTGGACGACGTGTTCCGGCACCTGGCCGACCCCAACAGCTATATCGGGTTGTCCCCGCTGGTGGTGACCGTCCGCGACGTGAAGATGGCCGTCGACGAACGCGACCGCCCGGTCCTCGACTACATCGCCGTCGAGCGCTTCAAGTTCCTCAAGAAGCTGCGCTGGGACAACCCCATCAAGGTCCGCATGCGTACGCTGCCCGACCAGTCGAAGCTGGCCCAGAGCGTGAAGAGCCCCGGCGGCGTGCGGCTGGAGTCCACGGTCGAGCTGGTTCCCGACGGCGACGGCACCCGCATCCTGGAGCGGCTGGACCTGTCGATGCCCGCCCCGCTGAAGGGTTTCGTCACCGGCCAGGCCCGCTCGGTGCAGCTGTTTCGCGCCGCCGAGCTGGCCCGCCGGATGGCGCGTTCCTGAGTCAGCGCTCGGCCGCGTGCGCCAGCAGGGCGGCCACGTGCGGGTCGTCGCTGCTCGCGGACAGGTCGTCGGCGTACACCGCGACGAGCCGGTCGCCGTCGGACAGCGTGTCGCGTAGCTTCCGCCAGCCCCACAGGTTGTGGTGCGGCAGGTCGGTGCAGGCCTCGGCGGGGGCGAGTTCGGCCAGCGCCGCGTCGAGCTGTGCCGGGGTGAGCTGGTGCGACGCGCTGCCGGCGACATGCCCGCACAGGGCCGCGACGACCACCGCGGGCAGCAGGCCCGAGCCGACGTTGACGTGCGCGAACTCGACCCGGTCACCGACGAGCTGCCCGAGGCCGAACGCGGCCGGCGGCTCGTACCCGGGGATGGCGTCTTCGCGCTGCCTGCGGGCCGCGTTGATGTCCTCGACCGTGCGCCACTGCTCGCTCATGCGCCGATGATCGCACGCTACGGTGCGAGCAGCGGTATGCGGTCGAGCACGCGCCAGCTGTAGTACACGAGGTCGCCACGATGCTGCGTCACGTCCACGAGGTGCACCTGCCGGACGGTCATCGGCGCGTGGCTGGGCCGCACGCGGGTGCGCAGCGTGGACTGCACCTCGCCGGAGTCGCCGCTGCCGGTGGCGTAGGCCAGGGTCACGTGGCCGGGCATGGCGTCGTACGCCAGTGCGCCGGGGCCGAACAGCTCGCCGATGACCTTGCGGGTCAGCGTGTACACGGTGTGCAGGGGCTGGCCGGGCAGGTCGCCGTCGAGGTCGAGTCCGACCGTGGTCGACCCGGCCAGCGGTGACCCGGCGCTCAACGTGAACGCGGGCAGGCCGCCGAGGGCGACGCGCAGGCGGGCGGCGAACTCGGCCCGGGTGGCTGCGTCGACGGTGGCGGCGGGCACGCCCATCACCGGGGCGACGGTGGCGTGCAGCCAGGGTGTCGGCACGGGCTTGATGAAGTCGTACGCGGACAGCACCTGACCGCAGTCGTCGACCAGCCGCGCCAGGTCCAGGTCGTGATCCAGGTCGGGCAGCAGGTAGACGTGCAGCAGGCTGAAGCCGTCGGGCCAGGTCCGCTTGCGGGTCAGGAACCGCTTCATCGTCCGGATCACTGACCGAGCGGGGGCTGCCACAGCTCGATGCGGTTGCCCTCGACGTCGTACGCCCAGCCGAACCGTCCGAACTCGCCGTCCTCGACCTCGTCGACGACCTTGACCCCGGCGGCGCGCAGCTGCGCCAGCATCGCGCCGAGGTCGTCGACGCGGAAGTTGAGCATGAACGGCTGCTCGGTGCTGCCGAAGTAGTCGCTGTCGGCTTCGAACACCGACCAGGTGGTGGAGCCGCCCGCCTGCCAGAAGAACTTGTGGCCGCCCCACGCGGAGACGTCGATGCCCAGGTGGTCGCGGTACCAGTTCCGCATGGCGTCGGCGTCGCGGGCGCGCAGGAACACGCCACCGATACCCGTCACTCGCTGCATTCGGACAGTGTGCCAGAAGGTATACGGAAATCCAGGCATTCTGGATCTTCGCGGGTGCTCGACGCGGCGTCGTGGCGGGAGCATGATGCTGGCATGCTTCGTTCGATCATCGGCGGTGCCCCGGCCGACGCCACCGCGCGTGTCGTGGACAGCCGCAACCCGGCGGATCTCGCCGACGTCGTCGCGCAGGTCGGGTTGGGCGAGCCCGCCGAGGTGGTCGCGGCCGCGCGGGCGGCGCACGCGGCCCAGCGGGCCTGGGCCGACGTGCCCGCACCGGTACGCGGACAGGTCGTCGCCAGCGTCGGCGCCCTGGTCGAGGCGAACGCCGAAGCGCTGGCGCGCCTGGTCACCCGCGAGATCGGCAAGCCGCTGGCCGAGGCGCGCGGCGAGGTCCAGGAGATCGTGGACACCTGCCGCTTCTTCCTCGGCGAGGGCCGCCGCCTCTACGGCCAGACCGTGCCGTCGGAGATGCCCGACAAGCAGCTGTTCACCTTCCGCGAGCCGGTCGGCACCGCGATGATCATCACGGCGGGCAACTTCCCGGTCGCCGTACCGTCCTGGTATCTGGTGCCCGCGCTGCTGTGCGGCAACACGGTCGTCTGGAAGCCCGCCGTGTACGCCGCCGCCAGCGCCGACGCGCTCTACCAGCTGTTCGCCCGCGCGGGCCTGCCCGCAGGCGTCCTCAACATCGTGCACGCCGACGGCCCGCAGACCTTCGCCGGACTGCGCACCTCACTGGAGCAGGGCCTGGTGCAGAAGGTCGGCTTCACCGGCTCCACCGAGGTCGGCCGGGCCATCGGCGAGCTGTGCGGCCGCCACCTGCAGACGCCCTGCCTGGAGCTGGGCGGCAAGAACCCGATGGTCGTCACCGAGGACGCCGACCTGGACCTGGCCGTCGAAGGCGCGCTGTTCGCCGGGTTCGGCACCGCCGGGCAGCGCTGCACCTCGCTGGGCACCGCGATCGTGCACGAGTCGGTGCACGCCGAGTTCCTGCGCCGGTTCACCGCGGCCGTCGACGCCGCCGCGATCGGCGACCCGACCCGCGACGTGCTGTACGGCCCGCTGCTCGACGAGCGCTTCGCGACCTCCTACGAGGGCCACCTCAAGTCGATCACCGACACCCAGCGCGTCCTCGGCCCGACCGGGCGCGTCACCGCCACCAACCCGCGCCCCGGGTTCGTCGGCGACCCCGAGCGCGGGCTCTTCTACCACCCTGCCGTCGTTGACGGCGTACGCCCCGGCGACGCGATCTTCGACGAGGAGACGTTCGGCCCGATCGTCGGCGTCACCACCTACCGCAGCCTCGACGAGGCGATCGAGCTGGCCAACGCCCCCGGGTACGGCCTGTCCAGCGCGATCTACACCACCGACCCGGGCAAGGCGTTCGCGTTCCGGCGCGGCATCGGCGCGGGCATGGTCAGCGTCAACAACTCCACCTCCGGCGCCGAGGCGCACCTGCCGTTCGGCGGCAACGGCCGCTCCGGCAACGGCAGCCGCCAGTCCGGCATGTGGGTGCTGGACCAGTTCACCCGCTGGCAGTCGATGAACTGGGACTACTCCGGCCGCCTCCAGAAAGCCCAGATGGACGTCGCCACCATCACCCCCGACCTCACCTTCCGCCTCTGAGAGATAAGGAAGGGCCCCTTCTTATCGTTATCTGATGTAGAAGGGCCCCTTCCTAACGCCGTCAGGCGGGCGGCGCCGTCGGTCGGGCGGCGTCGCCAGGCGGGCGGCGCGGTGAGGCTGGCGGCGGGGTCAGGCGGCGACGGTGTCGAGGTCGTGCAGGCCCTTGAAGGTGTCGGTCTGGATGGCGTCGTCGGGGACGGCGGCGATGCGCAACTGCTCGGCGGCGGCGGCAACGAAGCTGTCCGAACCGGCCACCAGATACGCGGCGGGCGGTTCGATCAGGGCCACCTCGGCCAACTTCGCCGCGAGCTCGGCCCGGCCGACGCGGTGGTACGCGATCGGCATCTGCGCGAACTCGGCCGCGTACAGGTGGTGCTCGCGGGCGGCGTGCACCAGCGCCACGGGCGTGCTCGGCTGGTGGGCGCGCAGGTGGCGCAGGATCGACCGGAACGGCGTCACGCCGATGCCGCCGCCGACCAGCACCAGCGGCCGGGCCGCGTCGTCAGGCAGCCGCAGATGTCCGCCGATGCCGAACACCTGCATCGGCGCACCCGGCGCCAGTGCCCGGAAGTGCTGCTGGAATGGCGAGTTCGACGAGTGGTCCAGGGTGAACCACACCTCGTCGTCGCCGGGCGCCGAGGCGAACGAGATCTCCCGCACCGGCTTGGTGAACCGGCGCAGCAGCTGCGGGAAGAACAGGTGACCGTACTCGCCGGGGCGGAAGTCCAGCCGACCCTCCGGGCGGAACCGGTAGGTGTGCACGTCACCGTACTCGTGGGCACTGCCGATCAGGTGCAGCCGGGGCATGCGTACCTCGTCTCTGAACGGGATGTCGCGCACATCTTCGCAGAAACCCACTGGGGCAGCCGACCCCAGGCGGCGACGATGGGCGGGTGGAGTTCCCGACCTCACCCGAGCATCCCGCCCCCGGCGCACCCACCCTGGCCTGGCTCGCCCGCGTGCTGCCCGGCCCGGTGACGGCCGTCGTCGCGCTCAAGGGCGGCATCGCCAGCAGCGTCAGCGCCGTGCACACCGCCGAGGCGAGCTACGTGCTGCGGCTGTGGTCGCGGCCGGGCTGGGCGGACGACCCACCGGTCTTCACCGCGTACGACGAGATGCGCGCCCTGACCATGCTGGAGGGCAGCGGCCTGCCCGTGCCCCGGCTGGTCGACGCCGACCCGGGCGCGGCCGAGTGCGAGTTTCCCGCCCTGCTGATGACATGGCTGCCCGGCGTCATGCTGCACAGCGTCACCCATCGCGCCGACGGGGCCGAGGAACTGACGCCCGACCTGCTGCGCCAGCTCGTCGAGGCGGGCAACGTGCTGCATGCCCTGGCCGGTTTCGGGTTGCCGGACTGGCAGCCGTACACCGACCTGAGCCGCCTCGCGCCGCCCCCCGCCAGCACCAGGCCCCGACTGTGGCACGACGCCATCGCGGCGGCCGCCCGACCGGCACCAGCCGGCGCACCGGGCGTGTTCCTGCATCGTGACTTCCATCCGGGCAACACGCTGTGGCGCGACGGCCGCCTGACCGGCATCGTCGACTGGACCAACTCCTCCCGTGGCACCCCCGGCTACGACTTCGGCTACCTGCGCGCCAACCTGCTGCTCGCGTACGGGCAGACCGCCGCCGACGCCCTGCTGCCCATGCTGGACGAGCACGACCCGCACGCCGACCTGCTCGCCTTCTTCGACATGTACGACAACGATGCGCCACCCGGCCCACTTGACCTGCTCGAGCCGTACCTGCACAGCCTGCTGCGCTCCTAGCCCGCACCCTCCTTTCGTTGATCTCAGCATCAGCGTTCTCACAGCTTGGCGCCGTTGAGAACGGAGACAGGGTGTCGACGGAGGGAAGTGATGGGTGGATGAACGGGTTCTGGCGGGAACGGTTGCGGGCTGATCTGCCCGCTTCTCTGGTGGTGGTCCTGGTCGCGTTGCCGCTGTCGCTGGGCATCGCGGTGGCGTCCGGGGCGCCGGTGATCGCGGGCCTGATCAGCGCGGTCGTCGGTGGCATCGTCGCGGGCGTGCTCGGCGGCTCGGTGGTGCAGGTCAGCGGCCCGGCGGCCGGGCTGACCCTGATCGTGGCGCAGACGGTCGCCACGTTCGGCTGGCGCGGCGCGTGCGCGATCACCGTCGCGGCGGGTCTGCTCCAGCTGCTGCTCGGAGCGTCGAGGGTGGCCCGCGCCGCGCTGGCGGTGTCTCCGGCGGTGGTGCACGGCATGCTCGCCGGGGTCGGCGCCGTGATCGTCCTGTCGCAGGTGCACGTGCTGCTCGGCGACGCGCCGCAGGCCTCGGCGCTGGCCAACCTGAAGGCGCTGCCGCGCGAGCTGATGCACAACCACACCACGGCCGTACTGATCGGGGTGCTCACGCTCGTGGTCCTGGCGCTGTGGCGCTACGTTCCGGCGCTGCCCAAGGTGATTCCGGCGCCGCTGGCGGCGATCGTGGTCGGCACGGCCACCGCCGTGGTGACCGGCTGGCCGGTGCGGCGGGTGGAGATACCGGACGACATCCTGTCCTTCGAGGCCGGGCCGCAGTGGCCGGGCGGCCCGCTGCACGCCGCGCTGGCCGCGGTCGGCGCGATCGCGATGGTGGCCAGCGTCGAGTCGCTGCTGTGCGCGGTCGCGGTCGACCGCATGCACTCCGGCCCGCGGGTCAATCTGGACCGCGAGCTGTGCGGGCAGGGTGCGGCGAACATGGTCGCCGGGGCGCTGGGCGGCCTGCCGGTGGCCGGGGTGATCGTCCGGTCCTCGACGAACGTACGCGCCGGAGCCCGCTCGCGGCTGTCCACGGTGCTGCACGGCGTCTGGATCCTGGTGCTGGTCGTCGCGGCGGTGCCGGTGATCGAGCTGATCCCGCTGCCCGCCCTGGCGGCGCTGCTGGTCTACACCGGTGTGCAGATGGTCAACCTCACCCACGCCCAGCAGGTGCACCAGCACCGGGAGACCCCGGTCTACCTGCTGACCCTGCTGTCGGTCGTGGTGCTGGGCCTGTTCGAAGGCGTCCTTATCGGTATGGCCTGCGCGCTGCTGCTGTCGGCGTGGCGCCTCACCCACGCCACGGTGCGTGCCTACCTCGACGGGCAGGGCTGGCACGTGCTGGTCGAGGGCTCGGTGACGTTCCTGGCGGTGCCGCGGCTGAGCCGGGAACTGGCCCGCATCCCTGCGGCGACGGTGGTGTCGGTCGAGCTCAACGCCGACTTCATGGACCACGCGGCGGTGACCGCGCTGCACGACTGGCTGGTCGGCCACGAGCGCGGCGGCGGCACCGTCGAGGTGCACGAACTGCACCACGACTGGTACGCGGGCGCCGTCACCGGCCAGCGGCCCCCGGCCCGCAAGCTGCACCCGACCGCGTGGTGGCTGCCCCGCATCCACCGTACGGCCGCGCCCGACTCGGCCGAGACCGACCCGGCGGCCGACGCGGCATCGGCGGGCGGTGCCAAGGAGCGGCTGGTACGCGGCGCGCGCATGTTCCACCACCACGCCGCCCGGCGCATCGCCCCGCTGCTGGCCGACCTGGCCCGCACCGGACAGCAGCCGACACAGCTCTTCCTCACCTGCTCGGACTCACGCGTCGTGCCCAGCCTGATCACCGCGACCGGCCCCGGCGACCTGTTCGTGGTGCGCAACGTCGGCAACCTGGTGCCTCGCTCCGAGGACGGCGACGCCGATCCCAGCGTCGGCGCGGCGGTCGACTTCGCGCTGAACGTGCTGCAGGTGCGGACCATCACCGTGTGCGGCCACTCCGGCTGCGGCGCGCTGGCCGCGTTGCTGCGGCCGGTGACGCATCCGGCGCCGATGCCGCACCTGGGCCGTTGGTTGCGGCATGCCCGGCCGAGTCTGACCCGGGTCGAGTCGGCCCCGCCGTCCGATGCCGACCACCTGACCCGGCTCTGCCAGACCAACGTGGTGCAGCAACTGGAGCACCTGGCCACCTACCCGGCGGTGTGGGAACGGGTCGCCGACGGGCGGTTGGAACTTGTCGGCATGTACTTCGACCTGGCCACCAGCCGGGTGCACCTGCTCGGCCCGGACCACACGTTCACGGCGGTGGACACCCCGAGCCGGGTGTGAACGCCCTGGGGCGGCCCCCGACCGGGCCGCCCCGTCCCTGTCGAGATGCTGACGGCCGCCTAGGCACGGCGACGGTCCGCGCCCACGATGAGGGCCACCGCGCGAGGGCGCGGGCCTGCCCGGTGAGGGGAGTCCGGCGATGATCCGTACGACGCGTGTCCCGATCGGTCTGGCCACGGTGTGCGCACTGCTGCTGGCCTTCTCCGCGCCGGCATCGGCGGTGCCCACCCGGGGACCGCTGCCGTGCCTGGCTCCCACCTCGTCCGACCTGCTGGACGAGGGCGCGGTCCTCAAGTCGAGCCTGGGTACGTACCGCATCACCACCGCCCACTCCTACTGGTCGGTCGTGGCGACCCGCGGCTCGCAGGGCTACGACTCCGACATCGTGCTGCACGATCCGACGAGCTGCCCGCTGAACTCCAGCACCCTTGGCGGGTTCTCGCCCGCCGACTGGGTCGCTTTCGACAACAACGCCGGCCGCCTGCCGATCGGGACGTACGCCACCCGCGTCAACGGTCACCCCGGCAACACCAGTCCGGTCAAGTATCTCGTGCAGTTCGTCCAGGGTGACCAGACCCTGTCGACGACCACGACCGCCTTCCAGCCCGTCGGCACCGGCTACGGCGACTGGATCGTCGACATCCGCGACGTCTACCTGTCCGCGGGCACGCCCTACACCTTCACCGTGAGTGGCGGGCTGTCCGCCCTGTACGTGCTGGGCAGCAGCGCGGGCGCGCCGGGCGGTTGGAGCAAGACCGCCGCCACGGCGGACTTCTCGCTGACCCTGCCGGGCACCGACCTGTACACGCCGCAGACCGGCACGCTCGCCGTCACCCCCGCGCAGTCGGGCTGGTATGCCGCGCTGTTCGTCCGCAACGGCTGGTGGGGCGCCCCGGTGTCGGCACGGATCACCTCGCCCTAGCGGTGACTGCCGCCGACTGGGTGCAGGTCGTGCCCGTCAGCGCAGGACGAGCAGGTCGAGCGTGTCGATCACCGGGCCGTCCTCGGTCTCGCAGGCGCGGTGCAGCCGCGCCAGTCCGGCCGCGTACTCCGCGTCGGTGATCAGCTGAAGTGGCGTGTGCGCCTCCCGGCGCAGGTTGGCCGTCAGTTCGCGCAGCGACGGGCCGGTGATCTGAGGCACCGGCTCGAACGCGATCGTGGACATGCCGACCGTGGCGAAAGCGGCTTCGACCTCTTCGACAGTGGGGAAGGTGTCCAGGACGCGGACGGCCTCGGGGAAGAAGCGGAACAGCGCGATCGCCTCGTGACGCCCGGGGAACGCCGAGCGGATCAGCACCTGGCCGCCGGGGCGCAGCACGCGGCGCAGCTCCCGCGCGGCGGCGGTCAGGTCAGGCACGTGGTGGATGATCGTCGACAGCCAGGCCGCGTCGACGTGGTCGTCGTCCAGCGGGATGTCGGCCGCGTCTCCGGGCAGCACTCCCGGATGCCGACAGCGTGCGCGCATGGCCGCGGCGGGTTCCACGGCGATGACCTCCATGGCGGGGTACCAGGTGGTGAAGGCTCGCGCCCACATTCCGGTGCCGGCGCCCAGGTCGAGCAGGCGGTCGTGCGGGCCGGTGCGCAGGTGCCGGTCCACCGCCGCACGCCAGGCGGCCAGCCCGTGGTCGGAGAGGTGGCGGGAGGTCTCGAACGCCGCCGCGTCCTTGCCGTCGTAGGCGATGCGTGCCATACGTCGACCCAACCGCTTCCGCGACGCTGTGACAAGGATGGATGTCGAGATTCACAGGCCGCGCACGCTCAGGGCCGAGCGACCCCGGCGAGTGCTTCGGCGAAGCGGGCGGCCGGGCCGGTGCGGGCGTCGCGGTCGCGCAGCGCGGCGTATACGGCGCGTACCGGGGGATCGCGCAGTTCGCAGACGGTCACATCGGCCCGTATCGCCGGGACCAGCAGGCCGGGCACCAGGCAGACTCCGAACCCGGCGGCGACGAAGGCAAGCTTACCCATCCAGCCGCCGGTCTCGATCTCCACGCGCGGGGTGAACCCGGCACGGCCGCAGGCGCTGGTCAGCACCGCCGCCGCGCCCGCGTAGTCCTCGACCCACGCCTCGTCGGCGAGGTCGGCCAGGTCGACCGGGCCCCTCCCGGCCAGCCGGTGGGTGCGCGGCAGCGCCAGGTACAGCCGGTCGTCGAGCAGGTGCAGCACGCGTACGCCGTCGAGCACGGGCAGGCCGGGTGGGTAGTCGGTGACCACGACCAGGTCGAGCTTGCCGTCGCGCAGGCGGGGCAGCAGCCGGGGGGTGACCCCTTCGGCGAAGCTGACCCGCACGCCAGGGTCGGTCGCGGCGTACGCGGTCAGGGCGCGGGGGAGCAGGTGCCCGACCGCGGTGGGCACCGCCCCGACGCGCAGCCGCGCGGGCTGCCGGGTCCGGGCGGCCGCCACCTCCTCGGTGGCCTGCTCGACCCGGGCCAGGATCGCCGCCGCGTGGGCCAGCAGCGCCTCCCCGGCCTCGGTCGGCTGCACGCCCCGGGCGTGCCGTTGCAGCAACGGCCCCCGCAGGGCTGCCTCCAGCGTCGCGAGCTGCCGCGACACCGCCGACTGGGTGTAGCCCAGGGCCTGCGCGGCGGCGCTGATCGAGCCCTGCTGGCATACCTCGTGGAACGAGCGCAGCGCGGTGAGGTCCATCCGGGCAGCCTAATCAGCCATGCGAGACACGCATGGCTCGGATGACATACGTGCGCTACTGCGATGACCCGTGACCGGCCACAATCGTGGAGTCGATCTGGAAAGGACCCGACATGTCCCACGTCGTACGCATACCGGCCCCCGACGGCCTGGCCGGTTCCCCCAACTACAGCCACGTCGTGTACGGCACCGGCCGCCTGGTCGCCGTCGCCGGGCAGGTCGCCTTCGACGAGGGCGGCGAGCTCGTGGGTGCGGGCGACCCGCTCGCGCAGACGCGCCAGATCTTCGCCAACCTCGGCACCGCACTGGCCGCCGCCGGGGCGACCTTCGCCGACGTGGTGAAACTCGGCTACTTCGTCACCGACGTGGCCTACCTGTCCGCGATCCGGGACGTACGGGCCGAGGTGATGGGGTCGCACCTGCCCGCCAGCACCGCCGTGCAGGTGGCGGCGCTGTTCCGACCGGACCTGCTGCTGGAGATCGAGGCGTGGGCGATCGTGCCGGCGGACCGGGCATGAGAGTCGCCGTCTGCGGGCTTGGCCGCATGGGTACGGCGTTCGCCGGGGTGCTCCTGGACGCCGGGCACGACGTGGTGGTGTGGAACCGTACCGCCGGGCGGGCCGCCGACCTGGTGGCGCGCGGTGCGACCGAGGCGCCGACCGCAGCCGCGGCCGCGGCGGGCGCGGACCTGGTCGTGCTGATGGTGTTCGACGGCCCGGCGAGCGAGCAGGCGCTGTTCGCCCCGGACGGGATCACGGCCGGGGCGGCCGCGGGCACCCTGCTCGTGAACGCGAGCACCGTCGGGCCCGACGAGTCGTCCGGTCTGGCCTCGCGTGTCGTCGCCACCGGACTGCGCTACCTGGAGGCGCCGGTGCTCGGCTCGGTGCCCGCGGTGCTGGCCGGGTCGCTGACCGTGCTCACGGGTGGCGACGTGGCTGACGCGGCCGAGGCGGCGCCGGTGCTGGCGGCCTGGTCGCACGCGGGTCGCTGTCGCCACGCCGGGCCGGTCGGCGCGGCGACGGCCCTCAAGCTGGTCGCGAATCTGGCCCTGGGTGTGGTCGCGGCGGGCATGCGCGACGCGGTGAGCCTGGGCGAGGACTTCGGGCTGCCCCGCGAGCTGGTGCTGGACACACTGGCGTCAGGCGCGTTCGAACGCGTCGCCGGGCGTAGTCGCGCCCGGCTCGGCGCGCAGGACTACGCCGGGGCGCCGTTCACACTGGCGGCGCTGGACAAGGACCTACGGCTGGCGACCGGGTACGCGCACCGCCCGCTGCCGGTCGCCGCGGCCGCCGCGGCCGTGACCTCGGCCGGGGTGGCCGGGGGCGACGGGGACTGCGACATCGCGGTGCTGGGCCGGGGCACGCCCGGCTGAGTGGCACATCGCACCGGGGATCACATCTTCGCGACGTATCCTTCGGTGCGATGGACACCTGCACCGCACCCGCGCTTACCGCGTTCCTCGCCGCGTTCCTGGGGGACTGGCCCGACCGCGACGGGCTGACCGTCGTCGGCACCGACCTGCGTACCCGCCCCGGCTGGGACGGCCGGGTCCACGACGTGATCGGGGTGTCGTGCCCCGGCGGCGGGGTGCTGTCGGTGGCTCCGGACGTGGCGGAGGGGGTGCGTGGCGCCGTACGCGACTGGGCGGATGTCCCCGCGCACCTGCCCGCCGCCCTCGGCCGCCCCGAGGCCCGCGTCTTCGCCGGGGTCTTCCGGTGGACCACCGCACCCACCGAGCTGCCCGACGCCGGGATCTGGGTGCCCGCCACCGACCCACGCCTGCCGGAGTGGCTGCGCCCGTTCGGCGGCGAAGCGCTGGTCGCCTTCGACGACGAGGGTCGCTATGCCGCCGGGGTCGGCGTCAAACGGCACAACCCCGCCGGAATGGAGATCTCCGTCGGCACCGACGAGGCTCACCGCGGCCGCGGCCTGGCCTCGCGCCTGACCGCCCAGGCCGCCCGCTGGATCCTCTCCCACGGCGCCGTCCCGATCTACCTGCACGACCCGGCCAACACCGCCTCCGACCGCACCGCCCTGGCCGCAGGCTTCCCCAACCAGGGCTGGCAGATCCACGGCCTCTTCCAACCCCCACCCACCCCCTAACCCCACCCACTCCCCAACCCCCCGCAGCGCCGTCGCCGCGGCGTGCGCGATCAGGCTGCAGTTTCGGGGAAACTGCAGGAATCTTGGCCGCCGTTCGTGCAGTTTCCCCGAAACTGCACGGCGCTCGAGGCGAGGGCGCGCGAGGGCGTGGGCGCAGGGTGTGGGGAACGGGCGGTGGGGTGGGTGGTCAGCGGGGATCATGGCGGTGTGGTGAGTGAGCTCGACCGGGTGGCCGACGCGCTGTACGCGGCGCCGCCGGACGGTTTCGTGGCGGCCCGCGACGCCGCCGTCGCCGAAGCGAGAGCCGCGGGCAGGGCCAAGGACGCCACCGCGCTCGGGCGGTTGCGCAAGCCCACCGTCGGCGCCTGGCTGGTCAACCGGCTCGCCCTCACCCGTCCCGCCGTGATCGGGCAGCTCACCGACCTTGCCGAGCAGCTGCGGCAGGCTCAGCGTGAACTGGCGGGTGACCGCGTACGCACCCTGTCGGCCCGCCGCAAGGACCTGCTCGCGGACCTGGTCGCCCAGGCGGCCGAGCTGGCAGTCCAGGCCCAGCCGGACACTCCCGCGGCCCGCCTGCCGCTGTCGGAGGCCGAGGACTCCCTGGCCGCGGCCCTGGCCGAGCCGGACGTCGCCGAGCAGGTCCGCACCGGACGGCTGCTGCGGGCGGTCTCGTACACCGGCTTCGGTTTCGGCGCGGCCCTGCCGGACCATCCGTCAGCCGCAGCGGAGGTTGGTGCTGACGTCGAGGCCACGGACGTCGAACCGGCGGCCGCCACCTCGGCGGGCAACGTCATCGACATCAACCGGCGCGGGAGGTCCTCGACCAGGCGGGACGCCGACGCCGCATCGCCAACGGCGGCGGGCGCGAACCGGCGGGCGCCCGAGCAGTCGGCTCGGTCGGCACAGCAGGCAGCTCGCGGACGGCAGCCCGCGCGCGCGACGGCGGGCGCCCCGGCAGCGGACCGGGAGGCACCGGTGCGCAAGGCCGCGCGGGACGAGTTGGCGGACCGGCGGCGCAGGTCCGAAGAGGAGAAGCGGGCGCGCGTGGCCGCGCGGCAGGAGCTCGCCGCGGCCCAGGCGGAGTTGGCCGCGGCGGCTGACCGGCTCGGTGCGGCTGATCGGGCGCGGCAGGCGGCCTCGGCGGAGCTGTCGGAGATCGAGGAAGCCCTGCTCGCCCTGGCCGAGCGGCGCGAGCAGGCCCGTGCGGAGTCGGTACGGGCCAAAGCCGAGCACAGTGCCGCCCGCCGTGCCCTGGTCGCCGCCGAACGCAGGCTCACCAAGGCGGAGGCCACCTGATGGCACAGCCCGGACGCTGCGTCGCGCACCGTCCGGGCCGCTCCTCCGCGCACTGCTCCGGGCCCCCAGGCCGAGCAGGCGTATGTTTCTTACATGAATCAATACTGAAATTGCAACCGTAGATGTGCTCTTGTCTTAACACGGTAGACGTTTTAACCTAACCGCACGGCACACGATCCCAGGCGGGCGTTGGCGACTCCCCGAAGTCCCGGCGCCCGCTTTGCCGTCTCGGCCACCGGGTCGCACGCTGTCGGGATCGGATGTCCATTGCGGTCCGGCGAAATCACCCGGTCGAGTGGCGCCCACCGACGCGCAAGGGCGCTGTCGCAACGCCGTCGCAGCTCTGGTCGATGTGGACAGCACCGGGCACACTCGGTCGCAAATACGCTCAGTAGTTTCATCGTCTACTGGTTGACACCGCTAGGGCTCATCTATATATGCTGCTCGCGCGCGGACAACCAACAGTTTGGATTGGCCGACAAAAGCAAACTGTCGGTTGTGTCGGTGTGCTTCCACGTCCTGTCCGGGGCGTTGCGGGCCCGGGGCCGGTCAGGCGCCGTCTCGCGTGTCCCACCCATCGAGCTGGAGGCGACGATGACCCAGACCCCGACAGCACCACCGACCGACGCCAGCCTGTACGAGCTCATCGGCGGCGCCCCCGCCGTCCGCGAGGCGGTGTCCCGGCTCTACACCTACCTGCTCGCCGACGAGCACCTGCGCGGCTACTTCGACGGCGTGGACGTGGCCACCCTCAAGGGCCACATGGCCCAACTGCTGACCTTCGTGCTCGGCGGACCGGGGACGTACCCGGTGGAGCGGCTGCAGCCCGCGCACGCCCGACTGGACATCAGCGGCGAGCACTTCGACCGCACCGCGCAGTACGTCGCGGGCGTGCTGTTCGAGCTGCACGTGCCGATGGACATCATCCTGCAGATCGGGGAGATCCTCGGCGGGGTCCGGCCGCTGATCGTGGCGGCCGCCTGACCATGGACACCGCCCGGTTGCAGCGCAGTTTCGCCACGGTCCAGGCTCACGGGGACCGGGCGGCGCAGCACTTCTACGCCTACCTGTTCGTGGCGTACCCGGAGCTGCGCGACATGTTCCCGATCTCCATGGCCGCCCAGCGCGACAAGCTGCTGCAGGCTCTGGGCCACATCGTGTCGCATGTCGACCGCCTCGACCGGGCGGCGCCCTACCTGGAGAGTCTGGGCCGCGACCACCGCAAGTTCTCGGTGGTGGGCTCGCACTACGGGCAGATCGGCCAGGCGCTGCTGGCCACCCTGGAGCACTTCCTCGGCGACGCGTGGACCCCGGAGCTGGCCCACGACTGGGTCGCGGCGTACGACCTGGTGTCCTCGACGATGATGCGCGCGGCCGAGCACGCCTCGCGCAGCCAGCCCGCCTGGTGGACGGCGGACGTGCTCGAGCACGAGCTGCGGGGGCCGGACCTGGCCGTGTTCACGGTCCGCCCGACGATGCCGCTGCCGTACTGGCCGGGGCAGTCACTGTCGCTGGAGTGCCCGCTGCGGCCACGGGTGTGGCGCTACTTCTCGCCCGCCAACACCCCGCGCGCCGACGGGACGATCGAGTTCCACGTCCGGGCGTACCGGGGCGGGCAGCTGAGCCCGGCGCTGGTGTACCAGTTGCGCGAGGGCGACCAGATCCGGCTCGGCGCCGCCGTGGGCGACCGCCTCACCCTGCTGCCGGGCGGAGGCCGCGACCTGCTGCTCATCGCGGGCGGCACCGGCCTGGCGCCGCTGCGGGCGCTGGTCGAGCAGGTGGAGGTCGAGACGGGGTCGGGGGTGCCGGTGCGCGGCGTGGAGCTGTACGTCGGCGCCCGTACCGACGCCGACCTGTACGACCTGGACACGCTGCGCGGGCTGCAGGCGGCGCACCGCTGGCTGTCCGTGGTGACGGTGTCCGGGGGCCGCGACGACGTGGTGTCCGCCGCGCTGAGCGCGGGCAAGCTGAACGATCTGGAGATCTACGCGTGCGGTCCGCCGGCGATGGTGGCCGCCGCGCGCGAGGACCTGGCGGCGGCGGGGGTGCCGGTCGACCGGGTGCATGTGGAGGAGTACGACGGCACGCGTTACCGACCATCCACCGCCGGCGCGGGTTACTCCGCGGCGACCCGTTAGAGAGCAGGCAGGGTGACCCCGACCAGCGCCGCGAGCGCCCACGAGCAGCCGGACCTGCGCAGGCGGGTGCCGCACACACCAGAGTCGATCATGCGGTACCACCTGCCCGACGCGACCGGGCGCAAGCGCGGCTACGACAAGGAGGCAGTGGACCGGCTGCGGCGCGGTCTGGCCGAGGACGTCGACGCGCTCAACGCGTACATCCTGGCGCAGCAGGCCGAGCTGGACCGGGTCAAGCGCCTGGGCGACCGGTTCCAGCCGGTGGACGCGGCGGCGCGGGCGCGGCAGGTGGCCGCCGAGGCGGTGACGCTGACGGCGCGGGCGCAGGCGCAGGCCGACACGGTGATCGCGGCGGCGCAGGAGCAGAGCCGCCTGATCGTGGAGTCGGCCGAGAAGCAGGCGGCGCACATCATCGACAACGCCCGCCGCGACGCCGACCGGGCCGCGGCCAGCTACCGCGCCACGGCCGGGGGAGCGTACAGCCCCGACCGCGAGCGGCTGGCCCGCGACGTGGCGATGCTGGCGACGTGCCTACGCGCCCTGGAGACGGCCCGGTCCAACCTGCCTGCCATCCAGGCCCAGTTCGACGCGGTGATCATGGCATTCGGGCATCAGCTCGACGAGTTGCAGGGGTCGGCTGAGAACTGACCGGCTCCGTCGGGGCGCATGGGGCAGGTTGCCGAAGACATCGGGCCTGTTCGATGATTGTCCATAGTGGAGGACCCACGATGCGGTATCCCCGTCCGCCCGATGAGACGCGGCACGACCCCGGAAGGGCCGAACGCATGCCTCTTCCCAGTGCGCCACCGGCGCCCCCGCCCTTCGCCGAGCGGTACAACCACCTGCTGGAGACGATCAAGCCGGGCGGCGTACGGCAGACCGACGAGATGGTGGCCCAGGCGACCGAGGTGTCGGCGCAGTACATCGGGATGCTGCGCACCGGCAAGCGCACCAACCCCAGCCACGAGCTGGTCGGCCGCATCGCGGCCCACTTCGGCGTGGACCTGGCCTACTTCCTCGACCCCGACCGCGCCGCCGCCGTGGACAAGGAACTGCGCACGCTCGGCGCCCTGCGCGACTCCCGGGTCCGCCGCCTGGCCCACCGCATGTCCGGCCTCTCCCCGGCCAGCCTCGACCTGACCGCCGAGATCATCGAACGCCTCCGCCGCCTGGAAGGCCTCCCCGACACCGACTAACGCTCACCCCGCCGCCCCCACCCCCACCCCACCGCGTTGATCATGAACTTGTGGACGTGTTCGACGGCGTGTCCCCACCCTGACACCGTGATCATCCGGTCGGGGTGGCGTGCCCGACTGTGCGCAGCGGCGGTCACACGGCGCTGAGCTGGGGTGCGGTGGCTTGCGGGGGCATGCTCCAATGTCCGGCATGTTGGACGACATCCAGACGCGGCTGACCGCGGCGGCCGAGGCCGTAGGCGAACACCAGGTGACGACCCAGCGCTGCCGCGAGCTGCGCGAGCGGGTCGACAGCGCGCAGCGGAAGCTGGACATGGTGACCGAGGCGCATGCCACCGAGGCCGCCGACGTCGCCAAGCTGGAGAGCCTGTCGCTGACACGCATCTGGGTGGCACTGCGCGGTTCACGCGACGACGCGCTCGCCCGCGAACGGGCCGAGGAGCAGGCTGCCGCCTACCGGGTCGCCGAGGCGAAGGAGCGGCTGCGGGTGCTCGCCGACGAACTGGCCGCCGCCCGCGCCCGGCTGTCGTCGCTGCGTACCGCCGAGGCCGACTACGCGGCCGTGCTGGCCGAGAAGGAGCAGCACCTGGCCGCCACCGGTGATGCGCGCGCCGGGCGCCTGCTGGAGCTGGCCGAGCGGCGCGGCAGCCTGACCGCCGAGATCAAGGAGCTGCGAGAGGCCATGGCGGCGGCCGGGCGGGCGGCCGACAGCCTCGACCACGTCGCCCTGCTGCTGGGCAAGGCCGACGACTGGTCGGGCTATGACACGTTCCTGGGCGGTGGCGCCTTCAGCAGCGCGATGAAGCACGAGCGGATGGATGAGGCGGCCGCCGCGGCCACCATCGCCGACCATCACATCGCCGTGCTGCGCACCGAGCTCGCCGACGTACGGGACCTCAACCTCACCCTGCCCGAGCTGGAACTGGAGGGATTCACCCGGTTCGCCGACGTGTGGTTCGACAACATCTTCACCGACCTGGCCGTCCGCGACCGGATCAAGAAGGCGTTGGCCAACGTCGGCGTCTCGATCGAGCGGGTCGCCGGCCTGCGGCGCACCCTCGACAAGCGGCTGGCCGCCGCCACCGCCGCCCTGGACGGCACCGAGCGCGAACGGCGGACCGTGCTGGCGGGCTGAGCAGCCTGGATTGAGCCCCGGCTGGCCGGGGTACGACCACCGCGTGGCTACCCGTACCGAACCGGGCGCGCAGGAGTTCGTGCCCGCGCACCCGGGCTCCCTCGACGAGCTGCGCGCAGCCGCGGGCGGCTGCCGCGGCTGCCACCTCTATCGCGACGCCACCCAGACCGTGTTCGGCGCCGGGCCGGTTCGTCCGGCCGTGGTGCTGGTCGGCGAGCAGCCCGGCGACGTCGAGGACCGTCGTGGCGCCCCGTTCGTCGGCCCGGCGGGCAAGGTGCTGGACCGGGCGCTGGCCGAGGCCGGGCTGGCCCGCGCCGACACCTACCTGACCAACGCGGTGAAGCACTTCAAGCACCGCGACACCGGCAAGCGGCGCATCCATCAGACGCCGACCCGCACCGAGGTCGTGTCCTGCCTGCCCTGGCTGACCGCGGAGCTGGAGCTGCTGCGGCCCCGGTTCGTGGTGGCGCTGGGCGGTACGGCGGTCAAGGCGCTGCTGGGGCCGTCCGCGACGATCTCCGCCGTACGCGGGCAGCTGCTGCCCTGGCCTGCGGCGGCCCACCACCCCGCCGACTTCCCGCACGCCGACGGCTGGTTCGCCGCCACCATCCACCCGTCGGCGGTGCTGCGCGCCGAGGACCGCGACGCGCTCTACCAGGGACTGGTCGAGGATCTGGCGCTGGTGGCCCGTGCGCTGGGCGACGTTTAGACACCGCCGGGCGCGGGCATGGCCACACCTGGATCGCGTCGGCGACCCGGCCGTCGTGCCGGGGGCGCGAGGCGCGCGTTACCGAAGGAGGGTCATGCGCGCCCGGACGATACGTGAGGTCATGACGACCGACCCGGTGAGTCTGCCGCGTACCGCGAGCCTGCTGGAGGCGGCTCGGCAGATGCGTCGGCGCCACATCGGCGGCGTGCTCGTCGTCGGCGACGACGGCGCGCTGGCGGGTGTGGTCACCGACCGTGACATCGTGGTGCGCTGCGTCGCCATGGGCGGCGAGGCCGCCAGCACCAGCCTGGCCGAGGTGGTCAGCGAGAAGGTGGTGACCATCGGGCCGGACGAGCCCGTGGTCGCCGCGATATGGCTGATGCGCGAGCACGCCCTGCGCCGTCTGCCCGTCGTCACCGAGGGCCGGGCCATCGGCATCGTCACCCTCGGCGATCTCGTCGTCGTCCGCGATCCCGCCTCGGCGCTGGCGAGCATCAGCAGTTTCCCGCCCAACCACTGATCGGAGACGCGATGGGACACCTCACCCGGTTGGCGCCGACCGCCGTGCTCGACGCGCGGTTCAGCAGCCCCGACGCCGAACCCGTGCCGTGGGCGGACGCCCGGACGCGGCTGGTCGACGCGCCGGTCTTCTGGCTGTCGACGGTACGCCCCGACGGCCGCCCGCACGTCACGCCGCTGCTGGCGGTGTGGTCGGAGGAGGCGCTGTACTTCTGCACCGGCGCGACCGAGCGCAAGGCCCGCAACCTGGCCGAGAACCCGCACTGTGTGCTCACCACCGGCACCAACGCCCTCGCGGAGGGCCTGGACCTGGTCGTCGAGGGCGACGCGACGCGGGTACGCGAAACGCCGGAGCTGTCCCGGGTCGCGCTGGTGTACGAGTTCAAGTACGGCCCCGACTGGCGCTTCGAGGTCGCCGACGAGGCGTTCCACCACGTCGGCGGCCGTGCCCTCGTCTACCGGGTGGACCCGGTGCGCGCCCTCGGCTTCGGCAAGGGCACCCGGTTCAGTCAGACCACCTGGCACTTCGAGACCGTCGACGCCGCCACCGAAGCCGACACCGCCCTCAGCTGAAACACGAAGGAAGGGCCCCTTCTTATCGGAATCCGATGTAGAAGGGACCCTTCCAAACCTCGTGCGCGTGCCGGGCGCGGTTACGCGTCGGCGGAGGCGGCGGCCGGCTCGGCCGGTACGGTCTCCACGGCGGGGGCCTCGGCCTGGGCCGGGGCGGGGTTCACGGCGCCGCGGCGCGACCGACTCGGCTTCTTGGTCGGCTCCTCAACAGGAGCGTCCGGGAGGACGAGGCCCTCGGGTGCCGTCAGCTCCTGGATCTCGGCGGCGATCTCCTCCTCGGAGCGGCCCGCCATGCGGCGCTGGGCGGCACGGTCACGCAGGAACGCCGCGTACAGCTCCTTGTCCTGGGCGTCCTGCTCGTCGACGAAGATCGCCTCCTGGCCGTCGCGCTTGGCCCGGATCTTCTCGGCCATGTCGGTCAGGCCGAGGCGGCCCGCCAGCGACGACACGAAGCTGGAGCCGCGGGTGATGCCGGTGGCGATGAGGAAGGCGCGGCGCTTGAGCCACACGCCCAGCAGCTTCGCGAGCTCGACCAGGATCTCGATGACCGCCGCGAGCAGCGCGAGCACGCCCAGGTAGACCAGGGTGTAGACGACGGCGACGATGACCGAGCCGGTCCAGCCCCAGTGGAACGTCGACACCAGCACGCCGCCGACCAGCGCGGCGAGCACCGTGCTGGAGAAGAACGTCGCGATCGGGTCCTGCAGGCGCTCCAGGCGGCGGCCGGCGGCGACGCGCTGCAGCACCACCAGGTGCGTCAGCAGGACCGCGCCGATGATGAAGGCCGGGGCCACCGAGGAGTCGAACCCGGGGTCGGCGCCGTCGAAGTTGTCCAGCCACTGGACGGCCTTGCGCATCGGCAGGTCGCCCCAGGGCCAGCGGTCGGCGAAGTAGATCAGGTAGAGCGGGATGGACAGGATCGAGAGCGCGAACGCGAACTTCTGCGGGCGCTTGTCGAAGAAGACGGCCTTGACGAAGAACGCCACGGCCGCGAGCAGCACTACGGCCACTGTCCAGACGAGAATGTCGCCTACTGACACGATGATCCTTTGGATTGGTGGGCCACTGGTTCATTGACCTATGGCAGTCGCCCACCGACCGTCAGCCCGGCAGTGCCGTGTTGAAGTCGCCCCGTTGGGACGTCTGACCATCACCAGGCCCGTGCCCGAGCCGTCAGGCCCGACCGTGGCCGATGTCGGTGTCACCCAACCACCGGCGTCAGCAGCACACAATCAGATGATCAGTCCGATGGGTATCAGTCTTCCATACCGCTCGGAACCGCGAAGACAATGATGCGCCCCGGCACATCCGGAAAGCCGCTTTTGGACGGTGTCCCGGCGCACCCGAATGCGACACCGCGGTAACCAATCCGACACATCGTCGCGGGTGCTTTATAGCAGCTTTTCTCCATGCTTCGTCCGGTTACCACGGCAGCGGACGGCCGTGCCGGAAGAAGCCTCCGGTCGGCCCCCGGTCGGGCAGATCCACCGCCCACAGCACGCTCGCGGCGCCGTCGGTCACCGGGCCGCCGCCGGGGCCGCCCATGTCGGTGGCGATCCAGCCCGGACAGACCGCGTTGACCAGGATCCCGCTCCCGGTCAGGTCGTCGGCGAGCTTGCGGGTCAGCGCGTTGAGCGCGGCCTTGGACACGCCGTACGCCGGAGTCTCGCCGCCCATCCCCGTCAGCGACCCAGCCTCGCTGGACACGTTGACCACGCGCGGATGACGGCCCGAGCGCAGCAGCGGCAGCAGCGCCTGCGTGGTCTGCCACGCGCCGAGCAGGTTCGTCTCCAGTGCCTGGCGCACCGTGTCCAGGTCGGCGTTCTCGGTGCGTTGCCAGGTGTCGTACAGGATGGCGGCATTGTTGACCAGCACGTCCAGCCGCCCGAACCGCTCGCCCACGGCGGCGGCGACCGCGCGCAGGTTCACCGGGTCGGTGACGTCCAACCCCAACGCGACGATCTCACCGCGTCCTGCCAGCCCCGAGCGCAGCTCATCGGCGGCCTGCTCGCCTCTGGCCCGGTCCCGGGAGCCCAGCACCACGCTCGCGCCGCCCGCGGCGAGCTGCCGCACCACCTCACGCCCGATGCCCCGGTTGGCGCCGGTGACCACCGCGACACGCCCGACGAACCTGTCTTCTTCCACCGTGCCATTGTCCTCGGTGCGAGCGGCGCTTTCGGCCACAACGCGCATACCCGGGTGAATGAAAGATCGTCGATTTCTCGGGAAAGGGATATTCTGTCGACCCGCCTCGTGCACGTGAGGAGACGCGGATGCGCCAGGTGCTGCGCCGTGCCGACTTTCGGCTGCTGTTCTTCGGCCTCATCGCGAGTATGGCCGCCGAGTCGATCCTCGTCCTGGCGCTGGCGATCTGGGTCAAGGACATCACCGGCTCCAGCGGCCAGGCCGGAATGATCATATTCGCGGTGGTCGCCCCCATGCTGCTCGCGCCCCTGGTCGGCTGGTTCGTCGACCGGTTCCGGCGGCGGCCGTTCCTAGTCGGCGCCAACCTCACCGTCGCCGTCGCGCTCACCCCGCTGTTCGCCGTACGCGACCGCGCCGACGCCTGGGTCATCTACCTCGTCGCCGTCCTCTACGGCCTGTCCTACCTCGCCGTCAGCGCCGCCCTCACCGGCCTGATCAAAGTCGTCGTCCCCGACGACCTGCTCGCCGAGGCCAACGGCGCCCTGCAGACCGTGCGGCAGGGGCTGCGCCTGGGCGGCCCCATCGCCGGAGCGGCCCTCTACACCGCCGTCGGCGGCTGGACCGTCGCCGCCGTCACCATCGCCGGGTTCGTGCTGTCGGCCCTGGCCATCG
The DNA here is from genome assembly GCF_019083965.1 of Catellatospora tritici. Taxonomy (GTDB): domain Bacteria; phylum Actinomycetota; class Actinomycetes; order Mycobacteriales; family Micromonosporaceae; genus Catellatospora; species Catellatospora tritici. The sequence continues at coordinate 179,073 of NZ_JAHRCY010000009.1, read as the reverse complement.
CCGTCATCCGGGTCCGCGAGGACCCTCCGGAACCGTCCGCGCCGCACTGGCTGACCGAAGCCGGCGCCGGGCTGCGTCACGTGGCCGCCCACCCGGTGCTGCGCCGCATCACCACCGGCATGGCGATCAGCATCTTCATGCTCGGCTTCAACGAGACCCTCGTCTTCGCCTACGTCGACCAGGGCCTGCACCGGCAGCCCGGCTTCGTCGGCGTGCTGTCGGCGGTGCAGGGCATCGGCGGCCTGCTCGGCGGCGCCCTGGCCGCGGCCCTCATCCGCCGCCTCGGCGAGGTGCGCACCGTGGCACTGGGCATGCTCGCGCTCACCCCGGCGTCGCTGTCGTTCGTCGTACCGCACCTGTGGCTGTCCATACCCGGCATGGTGTTCTTCGGTTGTGGGCTGTCGGTCACCGTCGTCAGCTTCCACACCCTGCTGCAGCGCGCCACCCCGGCCGCGATGATGGGCCGGGTCGCGGCCGGAGTGGACGCCCTGATCAGCGGCCCGTCCGCGGTGGCGATCGCGGCCGGGGCCGGGCTGGTCTCTGTGCTCGACTACCGGCTGCTGTTCGTCTGCACCGGGCTGGCCCTGCTCGCCTCCGGCTGGTCGGTGTGGCGCTCGCGCCTGCCCGGATCGGCGAACCAGCACGTCACCGACGACGGCCAGCCCGCGGTGGCCACTCCGCGTTTCTGACTGTGTCGTATTGAGCACCCACGAAGATCCCCCGGCGAGCTACCGTTAGGACACCCTCACCGGGAGGCACCCCCATGACCATCGCCGTACCCTCGGACCAGTCGACCGCTGTCGCGGGCATCGAGGTGAGCCGTTACCTCGGCCTGCTGCGCCAGTACGCCACGACCGTCACCGTGGTCACCACGTCCGGGCACGGCGACATCGGACCGGCGGGCTTCACCGCCACCTCGTTCACCTCGGTGTCGCTGCGGCCGCAGCTCGTGTCGTTCTGCCTCGACCGCGACTCCACCAGCTGGCCCGCCGTCGCCGGTGCCCGCCACGTCGCGATCCACCTGCTCGCGGCGGGGCAGCAGGAGCTCGCGCGCAACTTCGCGACCAGGGGCATCGACCGGTTCGCCGACACCAGCCTGTGGGCGCCCGGCCCGTACGGCGTGCCGGTCCTGGGCGGGGTGCTGGCCACGCTGGTGTGCGAGGTGGTCGAGCGGATCCCGGCGGGCGACCACGCGATCGTGCTCGGGCGGCCGGTCGACGCCCACCAGCGCGACGGCGAACCCCTGCTCTACCACATGGGCGGCTACTCCCAGCTGGCCCGCTGAAGCTGCCGCGTCACGGCTCCGGCGGCCGCGTACGGACCACTGCCTGATCGCCGCGCGGCCCGAACAGGTGCAGGATCTCCACCGCCTCGCTGCCCGCGGGACCGAACCAGTGCGGCTCGCCGGTGTCGAACTCGGCCACCTCGCCGGGCCGCAGCGTGAAGTCGCGCTGCCCGAGGATGAGCCGCAGCGTGCCCGCCAGCACATAGAGCCACTCGTACCCGGCATGGGTGACGAGCTTCGGCTCGCGAGGTGCGAGAACCTGCTTGAACACCTGCACCCGCCCCGGGTACTGGGTGAGCGGCACCAGCACGCTGCCCTCCCGCCGCCGGTGCGGGCGCAGGTGGACCCGGGGGTCCCCGGTCGCCGGTGCCGCCACCAGTTGGTCCAGGGCGACCCGGTGTGCCTGGGCGAGCGGGATCAGCAGCTCCAGGGTGGGGCGACGCAGGCCCGATTCCAGCCGTGACAGCGTGCTCACCGAGATCCCGGTGTCGGCCGCGAGCGCCTCCAGGGTGAGCCCGCGGTCGCGACGCAGCGCGCGCAGTCGCGGACCGATGCCTGCGAGGATCTCTTCCAGCTCGGTGTTCACAGCCTCATTTTTGCAGTTTCCGCAAATTCGCTGCACCGCGTCGGCCGCGCGGGCCGAACATGGCCCCGGACGTGTTCCGCAAAACCTGGAGGTGACCCGATGTCCACGACAACCCTGGTCGCGGCGCCCGCGTTGACCGCGCGCGGCCGCTGGACGGTGCTCGCGATCTGCGCGCTGAGCCTGTTCCTGGTCGGCCTGGACACCACGATCGTCAACGTGGGTCTGCCCGCCATCGGACGCGGGCTCGGCGCGAGCATCCGCGATCTGGAATGGGTCGTGGACGCGTACACGCTGGTGGTCGCCAGCCTGCTGATCACCTCCGGCGCACTGGCCGACCGGTTCGGGCGGCGCCGGATCTTCCGTACCGGGCTGGTGATCTTCGGTGCGGCGTCGCTGGCGTGCGCCCTGGCGCCGTCGCTGGGCGTGCTCGTCGCGGCGCGGGCCGCCCAGGGAATCGGCGCCTCCATGCTCAGCCCGGTGGCGTTGGCGATCGTGGTCAACGCCATGCCCGACCCGCGGGAGCGGGCGCAGGCGATCGGGATCTGGGCCGCGGTCTTCGGGCTGAGCATGGCCGCCGGGCCGGTGACGGGCGGCGCGCTCATCGCGGCGTATGGCTGGAGGTCGGTGTTCTGGGTCAACGTGCCCGTGGTCGTCGCCGCGCTCGTCCTGACCGCGCTGTTCGTGCCCGAGTCCCGTGGCTCGCGTGGCCGCCGGCTCGACCTGCCCGGCCAGGTGCTGCTCACCGTCGCGCTGTGCGCCACCGTCGGCGTGCTGATCGAGGGCCCGCACCTGGGCTGGGCATCACCGCTGGTCCTCGCGGGATGCCTGATCGCCGCGACCGCGATCGCCGGTTTCGTGGCGGCCGAGCGGCGCGCCGCCGAACCGCTGATGGATCTCGCTCTGTTCCGGCGACCGGCCTTCGCCATGGCCGTACTGGGAGCGGTGGCGCTGTTCGTCGCCCTGGGCCTCGCTCTGCTGCTCAATACCCTCTACCTGCAGCACGTCCACGGCTGGACCCCATTGGCGGCGGGCAGCGCCACCCTGCCCATGGCCTTCGCGACGATCGTGTGCGCGCCGCTGTCCGGCCGCCTGACCGGCCGATTCGGCGCACGGCGGCCGCTGCTGCTGGCCGCGTCGTTCGTGACCGCGGGCGGTCTGCTGCTGGTCGGCCTGCGCTCCGACACACCCCTGGCGCAACTGCTGCCGGCCTACCTGCTCGTCGGAATCGGCTTCGGCTTCGCCAACGCCCCGATCACCAACACGGCGGTGACCGGCCTGCCGTCGGACCGGGCCGGTGTCGCCGGGGCGATCACCTCCACCGCCCGGCAGGTCGGCTCCGCGATCGGGATCGCGCTGGCGGGCGGCCTGGTCGCCGGAGTCGGCCCGGCGGAGCTGGCTCGGGCGTCCCGGCCCGGCTGGATCCTGGTCGTGACCTGTGGACTGTTCCTGTTCGCCGTCGCACGAGCCGCCCGCCCGGTGCCCCGCCCAGGCTCGGCGGGCTGACGCGTGGGCGCCTGGGGCGTACGGCGTCCCAGGCGCCCCGGCGCCCGTGCGGCGGATCCGCCTCGGCCTTGCCTCGCGCGAACGTCAGCCCGTGCCCGGCTCAGGCGGTGACCAGGGGTAGTACGTGGGTGCCGATGCGGGTGGCCTCCTCGCGGTGTGGCCAGGCGGACAGGATGAACTCGTCGAGCCCGAGCGCGGCGTACTCGCTGAGCCGGGCCGCGACCTCGGCGTAGCTGCCGACCAGCGCGGTGCCCGCGCCCTCGCGCACGAGCCCGACGCCCGCCCACAGGTTCGGCGCCACCAGCAGGCTGTCCGCGCTGCCGCGGTGCAGGGCCGCCATCCGTGCCTGCCCGACCGACTCCATCCGGGCGAACCGTTGCTGCGCGGCGGCGATGCGCTCCGGTGACATCCCGGCCAGCAGCCGGTCGGCCTCGGCCCACGCCTCGTTGGCGGTGGGCCGGGCGATGACGTGCAGCCGGATGCCCAGCCGCAGCGTGCGACCCTGCTCGGCGGCCAGCGCCCGCATCCGCGCCACCCGCTCGGCGATCGCGGCCGGGGGCTCACCCCACATCAGATAGACGTCCGCGTGCCGCGCCGCGACCTGTTCGGCGGGCGCCGACGCGCCGCCGAAGTACAGCGGCGGTGCCGGGTCGAGCGGCTGCTTCAGGCCGCCACCCTCCACCTGGTAGTGGTGCCCCTGGTAGTCGAACGGCTGCCCGGCCCAGGCGCGACGCAGCACGTCGAGGCATTCGGCCGTACGGTCATAGCGGTCGCCGTGCTCGAGGAAGTCGCCGTACGCCCGCTGCTCGGTCCGGTCGCCGCCGGTGACCGCGTTGAGGGCCAACCGCCCGCCGGTCATCGCCTGGAACGCCTCGGCCTGCTGCGCCAGCAGCGTGGGCAGCGCGAATCCGGTCCGGAACGCGACCAGCAGCTTGAGCCGCTCGGTGTGCTGGGCCACGGCCGCGCAGACGATCCACGGGTCGGGGCAGCCGGCGCCGACGGGCGTCAGGGCGGCGGTGAATCCGGCCTGTTCGGCGGCCTGGGCGACCTCGGTGAGGTAGCCGATGGTCGCGGCGCGCGCATGCCGGGCCGCGCCCGCGGCGACGGTGGCCGAGCCGATCTCGTGCCCGTCACCGGAAGTCGGCAGGAACCAGTGGAACGTGGTCATGGGGTGGCCCTCCTCGGCGCTGCGGCTGCCCATCAGGACGATAGCCTACTGTTCCGGTAGGAAAAATGGGATACCGAGTGGTGCGTGAGCTGCGGCTCTTCATCGAGGCATTGACGTAAACCGTAGCGCGTGGTCTGATCCCCGAGCAAATCTCACGTTCCTATCAGGAGAAAGGAGCGAAAGTGACCAGACTCCGTCGCGTCACGCTCCTGGCGGCGGTCATCACGGCGCTCGGCTCCGGAGCCGTCGCGGTCGCCACCCCCGCCACCGCCGCCCTGCCCACGGCGGCCGTGGCGATCGGCGACAGCTTCATCAGCGGCGAGGGCGCGGGCGCCTACCAGGCCGTGGTCGACGTCAACGGCGTCAGTCAGCCCTTCCCCGGCTGGTCCGCGGCCAACAGCAACGCGTTCTTCTGCCACCGCTCGGCCAACGCGTCCCTGCAGCAGGCCAGCCTGCCCGGCATCGCGGCCCGGTTCAATCTCGCCTGCTCCGGCGGGCAGCCGCGCGACATCGCCAGCGCGTCCAACACCCGCACCAACGGCCGCCTGGTCGCGGCCCAGCTGGACCAGCTGCGGGCGGTCGCGCAGACCAACGACATCGACCTGGTCCTGGTCGGACTCGGCTCCAACAACAGCTCGTTCACCTTCGGCGACGTGGCGTCGCTGTGCGCGAACCGGTTCATCGCCGACGCGTGGACCGGCTGGTGGGAGTTCTGGGCGTACCTCAACGGTCCGGTCCCGCAGGAGCCCTGCACCGACGCCGACCTGGCCACCGCGGCCGAGGTCGCCGCGGCCACCACCGAGACCACCAACGCGCTGCGCCAGCTGCTGACCACCCTCGACCAGATCGACGCCGACGGCCAGCACCGCATCGTGCTGCAGGACTACACCAACCCGCTGCCGCCGGAGCTGTACTCCTCATTCTGGGACCAGGACGGCCGCGACGACACCCGCGACAAGTTCCGGGACCTCGGCGCGGAGCGGTACGCCGCGGGCTGCCCCATCCACCGGGCGAGCCTCGCCCCCGGCCAGCGGTTCTCCGCCGCGCTCGGCACGATCGTCAGCGACTCGCGGGCCACCCTGGCGGCCGAGTTTCCCAACGCCGACCTGGTCTACCTGAACGTGCAGCGGGCCTTCGACGGCGCCCGCCTGTGCGAGAACGCCAACAGCCCCACCGCCACGCTGGCCACCCCGGTACGCATCCAGGACGGCCCGACCGGCAACCCGATCACCAGCCTGTCCGGGTACGACAAGATCGCGATCCAGCGCTTCGCGAACGCCTGCGTCACGTACTTCCAGACGTGCCAGGAGTCGTGGCACCCCAACGCGTCCGGCCACGCCGTCCTCGGTCAGTGCCTGGCCGCCGCGTCCACCACCGCCAACCGCACGCTCGCCTGCGTCCGCAACCCCGCCACCGGCACCCTCTCGTTCCAGTAACCACCGTGCGGGTAAGAAAGGGCACCTTCTCCTCGTTCCGCGAGGTGGACGGTGCCCTTTCCCGGTGGACAGCTCGGCGGGGTCCTGCGACGCTGTCGCCCTATGCGCTACTGGCGACAGGTCTTCGAGCAACGGCTGGATGAGATCGACAAATATCTGTGCGGGTGCTGCGAGCGTGGCTGGGTGGTGAACTGCGTCGTGCTGGCGACCGGAACCGCCCTGTGGGTGTGCCAGGAGTGCGACGCGGTCTGGCTCGACGCCGTGCAGACCGCACCCAAGGCGAGCGCGGTATCACCCGAAGTCGCCTTCCAGCAGATCGTCAGCCGGCCGTCCGGCGGGTTGCACCAGTACGTCCTGCCCTACTGCCGCCCCGCCCAGCCGCTGACCGACTGGGACCAGATCAAGCTGGCCATCGACGTGTAGCAGCCGGTGGTCGGCTTCAGGCCCGGTGCGCCTGAGAGCGGCGCAGCCACCATTCGGCGACGATCAGGTTGGGCACCCAGGCCAGGAACGGGACCAGCAGGTACGCCCGGTCGAACGCCGTCTGCCCGTCCACCCCGGCGAGCGCGATCTGTGCCACGATCAGCACGGGCAGCCACAACCGCAGCATCACCGCCGCGTACGTCACCGCGAACGTCCGCACCATCCACCGCCGGTGTGTCTCGACGTCCCCGCCGCGGATCGCCCGCAGCGCCGTAACCGCGCTCCACAGCCAGACCAGCGCCAGCCCGCCGAACCCGAGCACACCCACCAGCCCGGCACCGTTGAACGGCGCCAGGACCAGACCGGACACCCCGCCGAGCATGATCGCGCCGAAGACGACCCGTCCGGTCACCCGGTGCAGCCGGGGTGCCCGCGCGCGCAGTCGGGCCGCGAACTGCAGCGGGGACAGCAGCAGCGCGACCGCTCCGCCGACGATGTGCGCGTACAGCGCGAACTGGACGGTCGCCGGTCGGGTCGCGTAGTTGGCGGCCAGTCCGTTGTCGCCCTCGGCCAGGCTCGGCAGTGAGCTGGTCAGGTACGGCAGCGCAGCGAAGACCGCGATCCCCGCCGCGCTGAGCGTGAACCACCAGAACGCCGCGGTACGCCGTCCCCGTCGTACCGGTGCCGCAGTGGCCGTCATGTCATTCCTCCACCCCGGTCGCCGCGACCGTCGCGGAGACCCTGCGTCATCATCGATGGCCTGGGCGCCGCGCCGGGAGGGTGATCACCCGGAGTCGGCGGGCATGGTTCACCCCGAGGCGGCAGGCCGGTGCGGCGGTGGCGTTCGCTCTGCTCGCAGCGAACGGAAGCGGCTCAACGCCTGCTCCGGCATTTCTCCGGGGAGCGTCAGGGTCATGTCCGCCCGACTATCGGCATGTGGTCGGTGACGCCGCCGGTGACCGCATCGAGATCGGCCAAGCGCCTGCTCGGTGCGGTCGTACCGGGGATCATCAGGGTTATGTCGGCCCGTACCGCGGCACTGCCGCCGCGCCCCGGACCCGCGCCGCGCGTGACGATCCCGGTGCCGCACGTGTCGTACCCGCTGCAGCGGTTCCTGGCCACCGAAGCGGGCAGCGGCCTGATGCTGCTGCTGGCCACCGTAGCCGCGCTGGTGTGGGCGAACGTTCCCGGCGGCGGGTACGAGTCGTTCTGGCACACCGAAGCCTCGGTGCGCATCGGCGACGCCGGAATCACCCTTGACCTGCGACACTGGGTCAACGACCTGGCGATGGCGCTGTTCTTCCTCACCGTCGGCCTGGAGATCAGCCGCGAGATCACGGTGGGCGAGCTGCGCCGCCCCCGAGCCGTACTGGTGCCGGTCCTCGGCGCGGTCGGCGGCCTGATCCTGCCCGCGCTGATCTACCTGGCGTTCAACCCGGCCGGTGAGGCGGCCCGCGGCTGGGGCATTCCCGTCTCGACCGACACCGCGTTCCTGGTCGGCATTCTGGCCCTGTTCGGCCCGCGCTGCCCGGACCAGCTCCGCCTGTTCCTGCTCACCCTCGCGATAGCCGACGACATCGGCGCGATCACGGTCATGGCCGTCTTCTACACCGCGCACGTGTCCGTCCCCGCGCTGCTGGCGGCACTCGTGCTGGTGCTGGTGCTCGCGGGGCTGCGCTGGGCCCGGGTATGGCAGCTGCAGCCGTACGTCCTGGTCGGGCTCCTGCTGTGGGCCGCCGTGTACGCCTCCGGCGTGCATCCGACGCTTGCCGGTGTCCTCGTCGGCCTGCTCGTGCCCGCCACCCCGGTGGAACCCGAGCAGGCCGAGCGGCTGCGCTTCTATGGCCGCGCGGTGCTGGAGCGGGCCGACGCGGCACGGGCTCGCCTGGCCGCGACGGCGGCACGGGCCACCGTGCCGCCGAACGACCGCCTGCAGGACGCGCTGCACCCGGTCAGCGCATACCTGGTCATCCCGGTGTTCGGGCTGGCCAACGCGGGGGTGCGGCTGGACGCCGACACGCTGCGCCGAGCGGCGACCTCACCGGTCACCATCGGGATCGTGGTGGCGCTGGTGGTCGGCAAGACCCTCGGCATCAGCGCCGGGGCGGCCCTGGCGCTGCGTACGGGCCTGGGCGAGCTGCCCGGCCGGGTCCGATACGGCCACCTGATCGGCGGGGCGCTGCTGGCGGGTATCGGCTTCACCATCGCGCTGTTCATCACCGACCTCGCGTTCATCGACGGTGAGCTGCGCGAACAGGCCAAGATCGGGGTACTGGCCGGATCGCTGCTGGCCGCTGTCCTCGGTTCGTTGGCGCTGCGCTGCCTGGGCGAGCGACTACCCCTGTGCACCGCCGACGAACCTGGCGACATGCCCGCGCTGCCCACCGGCCCCTGGCGCGACCCCACCCTCCCCACCCCCTGACCCATGCGCCGCCGCGAGGCACCCGCCCCGAACATGTCGGCGAGTCGTGGCGTTTGGAAGGGGCCCTTCTACCTCGCAAAGCGATGAGAAGGCGCCCTTCCTTACCTCGCGCGGAGCGGGCGGTCAGGGGAGGCCAAGGGCGCTGCGGAGTGCGTTGAGTTCGACCTTGCCCTGGTACAGGCGGCCGTCGGTGAACAGGGTCGGCGTGCCGCGTACCCCCGCCTCGACGCCGCTGTTGTAGTCGGCTTCCACCTCGGGCCGGTGCTGCTGCGCCGCCGCGCCCGTGACCTGCCCGGCGTCGATCAGGTGGGCGTAGTTGTCGAGGTCGGCGTCGGTGAGCCGGGTCTGGTGGGCGAAGAGGAGGTCGTGCATCTGCCAGAACCGGTCGCCCGAGGCCTCGGCGGCCAGCGCCGCGGTGAGTGCGAACGGGTGTGAGTTGAACAGCGGGAAGTGCCGGTACACCAGCCGCACCATGCCGCCGGAGGTGTCGACCAGCCGTCGCAGCACGGGAGCCGCCGCCCCGCAGTACGGGCACTCGAAGTCGCCGTACTCCACCAGGGTGACCGGGGCGTCGACCGCCCCGTACACGTGCCGGTCGAGGTCGATCTCGGCCACCACCCCACTCTAGGCGCGCGGCTCGTCCGAGGCGGGTTGATCAGGAAGCTGTGCCCATGACACACCGTCGAGCCGTGCCCTAGGTTCATGATCAACTGGATGGGGGGACGGCGCGGCGGGTGGGGGAGGGGATCCAGTCGACGAGCAGCAGGGTGGCGTCGTCGCGGGCGGGGCCGTGCTGGAAGTCCAGGACGCGGCGGGAGAGCATGCGGAGGGTTTCGGGGGCGGGGAGCTGGGACTGGGCGGCTTGCTCGGCGATGTCGGTGAGGCGCTCGACGCCGAACAGGTCGCCGTCGGGGTCGCGGGCCTCGATGACGCCGTCGGTGTAGAGCAGCAGGCGGTCGCTGGGTTCGAGCTGTTCCTGGCCCAGGTGCGGGATGTCGCTGTCGATGCCGAGGGGTAGGCGGCGGCCGCCGTCGAGTTCGCGTACCGCGTGCTGGCCGCGCAGCAGGAGCGGCGGCGGGTGCCCGGCGTTGAGGTAGCGCAGGCGGCCGTTGTCGAGGTCGAGTTCGGCCAGCACCGCCGTGGCGAATCCGGCCTGGCCGAACTGTTCGCGCAGCGCCTCGTCGGCGGCGCGGGCCATGGTGTGCAGCCCGTGCCCGTCGCGCCGCGCCGACCGGATCGCCGCGAGCGCCGTCACCGCCATCACGGCAGCCTTGAGTCCTCGGCCCATGGCGTCCAGCACGTGGAAGCGGGCGGTCGACCCGTCCAGCGCGTAGTCGAAGCCGTCGCCGCCGACGTCGTAGCTGGGCTGGAGCAGGCCGCTGACGACCAGCCGGTCGCAGGTGAACGTCAGCGGCGGCAGCATGCCCAGCAGCAGTTCGGCGGCGACGGTCATGGGGCGGGTGCGCCGGGTCTGGTGCAGCGTGTCGCCGTACGGCAGCTTCACCGCGATCAGGTGACCGGCCAGGTTCACGAAGTCCTGCGCCCAGCCCGGCAGGCTGTCCGGGTCGACCGCCTTCGGACCCCAGGCCAGCTCGACCACGCCGAGTCGCTCGGTGCCGTCCACCAGCGGCAGCCACAGTCGGCTTCCGTCGCCGCGCTGTGCCCGCACCAGCATGAACGCGCGTCCGGCGACCGTTCCGTCCACGGAGATCGGCTCACCGGTGGGCAGGCTGCCGCCCGGCAGCGGGTGCAGGCGCTGCTGCTCCTCGTCGACGAGATAGCACGTGGCGGCCAGGTCGAGCGGGGCGAGCGCCTCGCTGACGCACCCGGCCACGTCGTCGCCACGGGCCAGGTGGGTCAGCTGCAGCAGCCGCAGGATGGCGCGGTGGCGCGGGTCGTACTCCACCTGCTCTGTCTACCGCCGCGAGGACCCGGGCGTGTCCCGAATGGGCAGCTCAGCCTCCGACCGCGGCGCGGCGGACCTGCTTGATCACTTCGCGGGCCAGGTGGTCGGTGGGCAGGCTGTGGTAGTCGACCCGGACACACAGGGCGCCGTCGCCGCGGCCGTTGACCAGCCACGGCTCGACGACCAAGTACTTGATCAGGTGGCCGAGGCGGTCGGCGGCGACGGCGTCGGGCGCCTCGTAGACCAGCACCGCGTGCGGGTGCCTGTCGCCGGAAGCCGGGGTGCCCAGCGGGACGTACCCGTAGGCGCGCACGCCGGCCATCCGGCCACCGGTGTGCTCGACCGTGAACGCGAACGGCTCGACTGGGCAGTCCAGCGCGGCGGCGGCCTGCTCGGCAGTGACGGCGAGGTCGGCCAGGCCGTGCGGGAACTGGGCGGCGTGTCCGCCGGGGAAGTCGTTGACGGGGTCGGGCAGCCGCAGCGGCCGCAGGTGGGACACGTACCGCACCATCGGGGCGACCTTGAGCCGCACCTGCGCGCCATCCATGACCGAACGGAACTGGTCTCGGGTGACCCGGTGGCCGGAGATCCTCGTGGACCTGCCGTCGGTGTCGACAGCCAGCCAGTACTGGTGGGGCCCGCCGTTCTCGCCGGGCCGGATCCACCGGTGGATGACCTGGCCGATGACGGTGCGCCGCTTCGCGTACAGGGCGAGCGCGCCGCCCGCCCCGGCGAAGCCCAGCAGCGTGACCAGGGCCAGCAGTACCGTGCCGGTGCTCTGCCAGGCGCCGGGCTCGGTCAGGTTGGTGATGAGCAGCGCCAAGGCCGAGCTGCCGACGCCGAGGGTGACCGCCAGCACGGCGGGCCGCCATGGCGGTCGGCCGTGCCAGCCGCCGCGGCGGTAGCGGACGCGCACCGTACGCGGGACCCCGTACGCCGAGCGCACCTCGGCCCAGCTGACGGCGCGCCGCTCGCGGATGCCCAGGACCAGTCCCGCCAGGACGACCGCCACCAGGGCCGCGAGGCCGACGGTCTCGACCAGAGTCATATCTGGGAATGTGTCACAGCCTGCGATGCGACCGCATCGGACGGTCGGTGTAGGGGCGGCCGAACATCTCATGAACATCAGCGGTGCGCGCTGGTGCGTCCGGGTTGACCGGTGGCGTCATTGGAGGCCGAGCAGTTGCTGGAGCTGCGCGGCGTTGCGTTGGGCGTAGTCGGAGTAGCAGTTGTTCATCAATATGTGCGTCTGCCCGGCCTCGTCGGCGAGTTCGCGCAGCTTGGGTGCCCAGTCGCGCAGCTCGCGCGGCGAGTACAGGTAGCCGAACTTCTCGTGGATGTCCTTGCTGGTCCACTTGTCGCTGTGCCCGTGGAAGCGGATCGCGGCGACGTCGGCGGTGGCGGCCACCACCGGCGGCACCGACGAGCTGTGCCCCTGCGGCATGTCCACGCACACGTAGGGCAGCTCGTGTTCGCGCAGGAAGTCCAGCGTCTCGGCGGTGTTGTCGCCGTCGAACCAGGTGTGGTTGCGCAGCTCGACCGCGACCCGTAGCGGCGCGCACCGGCGGGCGACCTCGGTCAGGTACTGCTTGTTGTCGCGGCGGATGGTGAACCAGGGCGGGAACTGGAACAGGATCAGGCCGAGCTTGCCCGCGGCGTGCAGCGGCTCCAGCGCGGACAGGAACCGCGACCACACGTCCTCGTACGCCTGCGGGCTGAGCGCGTCGGGGTAGACGTTCTTCTTGTCGGTCTCGGGCCGCAGCTCCTTGGGCAACGCGGACACCTTGGTCGGGTGGCCGGTGAGCAGGCTGAAGGCCTTGATGTTGAAGGTGAACCCGGCCGGGGTGCGCTCGGCCCAGGACCGTGCGGTCGCCTCGGCGGGCGGGGCGTAGTAGGTGGCGTCCACCTCGACCAGGTCGAACTTGCTCGCGTAGTGGCGCAGGCGGGACTCGGGCGTGGTCGCGCTCTGCGGATACCAGCCGGAGGCGAGCAGGGTCGGATCGGTCCACGACGCGGTGCCGATCCGGAGCTCGCCCATACCCCCAGTTCAGCGCGGCTGGGCGCCGAACCGGGGGCGAACGGCGGAATCAGCCGTCGAGGCGGCGCACCATGTTCATGATCGTTTCGAGCTGCGGGCCGCCGTGGATGGGGTAGCTGGTGTAGCCGAGGTAGCCCCACCAGTCCCAGCAGCCGTACGGGTTCACCCCGGAGGCGGTGGCCTGCGGGTAGAGCACGACGAGGCGGTTGGTGTCGGCGTACTGGGCGAGGTTGGCGCGGTCGACGAAGGCGGTGCCGACGGCGTCGTACCCCTGGCTGCAGCCGTGCAGGGCGACCAGCAGCTTGCAGGCCTGCCCGGCCGCGCATGCGCTCGGCACGTACGCGAAGCCGCTGGTGCCCATGCTCAGCCCCGGCGCCCAGCCGTTGGTCGCGAACGTGCTCTGGTCGAACCGGATCAGGCTGCCGGACAGCGGCCCGGTGTTGCGGGCGCTGACCGAGCCGAGCAGCTTGCCGAGCATGGCCTGCTGCGGGTCGATGCCGCAGTCGTTCAGGAACGGGCTCGCGGTGACCGTGCACCCGCCGGTGCCGTACGGCGTGACCCAGGCGTGCCCGGCCGACGTGGTCGAGTTGTACTGCACGCTGGCGCCGAAGTACTGGTAGAACTTCACCAGGTCGTCGTTGACCGACTTCTTCACGGTCGTGTCGCTGTTGCCGTGGAACACGTAGACCGGCTTGCCGGACAGGTTGGAGATCGGGTCGATCCAGCCGTAGCCCGACCACAGCGACGCGTCTGCCTCCAGGGTGGCCAGCTGGTCGGACCAGATGTTGTCGCCGCAGGCGTAGAGGGCCTGGTTGGCGTTGTTCTGGGCGCAGTAGTAGGGCCCGGCGGCGAAGATCCCGGCGCCCTTGATCCGGCCGGAGTACGCCACCTGCAGCTGGGTGGCCATGTAGCCGCCGGAGGAGACCCCGGCGACGTAGACGGCGGAGATGTTGTACGGCTTCAGCGTTCCGCTCACCGGCGCGACCGTGTATGGCGTTGCCGCGCTTGCGGGGCTCGGCAGTCCTAAAACGACGGAAAGCGCCGTGATGAGGCAGATTGTCATCCGGGCACGTTGTAACATGACCGACTCCTTTCCGTAACGAGTGCGGTCACCGTACGCGTCCGTCCGTTCACGGCACAGCCAGTCGCGACACACCGTCGGCAGAGCGGAAATGGGGCCCGCCACCATGGCATTTCATCGACAGGTGCGAAACAACTGTTGAAAGAAACCGACCAGTGATGGTGGAATGTCGGCAAGAATTTTCACCCCCGCCCCCATGCCCCCCACGCGGCGGCCCGGACCCCTCCCCGCCGGGCCGCCGCTCCCCCCGAAAGGCAACCCATGCGCAGACTGCTCAAGGCTGGGGCAGCGTGCCTGCTCGCGGTCGGGCTGGTCACCGCCTCCAGTGCCGCCGCGCAGGCGGTCGTGGTGCCCACCCACGCGATCAACATCTGCCAGAGCGCCAGCTTCTACGACAACTACGACTCCGCCGGCGGGCCGTACGGCCTCAAGCGGGTCCTCGGCTACGGCGACAAGATCGGGCACACCCCCGGTGCCCACCCGGTCTACAACGGCTGGGCCGCCACGTTCGACTTCGGCCCCAACGACTGGGGCTACATGCGGATCGAGTGCATCGGAGGTTACAACTCATGGTGAGTCTGCGTCGCGCGGCGCTGGCCGCCGCGCTCGTCGCGGCCATGGTGACCGCGGTGCCCGCCCCCGCCCTGGCCGCCAACGGCCGGATCGGGGTGCGCGAGACCGTCTGCGCTCAGTCGCTGTTCGTGCGTACCGACCCCGGCGGCGCCTGGATGGGCACCCTCTACCAGGGTGAGACGTTCACGGTGCAGGGGCCGCGCAGCGGCGGCTACATCTACGGCTTCGCCTACGGCCACGTCAACCGACACGGATGGGTGCAGGACGGCTGGTTCTGCTGACCCGTGGTCAGCTCACCCGGCGCCGGTGCGGCGGCGCCGGGTGCTTCGCCGTGCCTGAATACAAAATCCCAGGCAGAGCCCGATTTTTGATTGAAAAATTCCAGTGTATGTATTGACGCATGTGTCCTTTTGTCCGCAGGATGTCAGCCATCGTCGATGGGCCCATCGCCGACCCGAAGAGGTAACCCACACCTTGAAAGGAGGCGACCATGGCAGCTCTCACAGGTGAGATGTCCTGGTTCTGCTGCGGCAGCTCATGGGGACCGTGTGGCACCGCCGGACACGGCGCCTGCGGCACCTGCAATTCCGGCAACCGCCAGCACGCCTGGCCGAACACCTCGGACGCGTGCTACGCCATCACCCGCCCCGACAGCTGCGGCATCAGCGGCATGTCGCGGCGTGGCTGCGGCTTCCAGCACACCACCACCAACCGGTGCAACGGCAAGTCCGTCACCACCTCGATCGCCGACTGCGGCCCGCAGACCGACCTGTTCTGCGGCGAGCGCGCCTGCTGCGGCGGCGTCTGCGGCACCAACCGGGTGATCGACCTGACCCCGGCCGCGTACAGCCTCATCGCGAGCCTCTCATCCGGCCTGCAGCCCTGCACGATCACGGCCTGACGGGAGACATCGACATGACCGACAACACCATGGACCGCCGCCGCCTGCTCACCTCCGCCGTCGTCGGCGGAGCGAGCCTGGTCGCCGCGACCGCGCTCGGCTCGCTCGCCCCCGAGGCGGCGTTCGCCGCCCCGCAGACCATCGACGCCGGCGCCCCCGACCCGAACTTCGCCGAGGGCCGCATCACCGGGATCGCCGCCGGGATGCTCTTCGTCACCGGCTCCGACACCGCGCTGCACCGCATCCGGATCACCAACGCCACCAGCATCTGGAAGCTGATCCCCACCGGCATCGACGCCGCCGCCGTCGGCGACGGCCTCTACGCCCGGGGCCTGCGCATGGACGACGGCACCCTGGCCGCCGACGCGGTCTGGATCAACATCGTCAACCTCCAGGGCCACATCGCGGCCATCGGCAAGAACCAGGTCCACCTGGACCACAAGGGCAAGCGCATCATCGGCCACGTCGTGCCCGGCCGCTCGGCCGTCAGCTACAACAACACCCCGGCCGTGGCCGACATGTCGATGCTCAAGGTGGGCCGGCACGTCCAGGTCATCGGCGCCTGGGTGCCCGACACCAACGAAATCCAGATCGCCACCGTGTACGCGGGTACGCACGGCCACTGACCACCCGGGGCGGGTGCCGGTACGGCGCCCGCCCCCACCCCCGAGGAGGAGTCATGCTCTCGTGGATCCCCGCGGTGCAGCCGCTGCTGCTCGCGGCCGTGCTGCTGTGGTCGGCCCGGCTCAAACTGGCCCACCCGCAGGCCGAGGCCGCCGCCCGGCGCTCGGCGCTGGCCCAGCTCGTCGGCGAGGCCCGCGCGCTGCCCGCGTACCGGGCGGTCGGCGCGGTCGAGGCCGCCGTCGCGGTCGCGCTGCTGGTCCCGGTCACCCGTCCGCTCTCCGGCTACGCGTCGGCGGCGCTGACCACCGGTTTCGTCGGTTACCTGATTTACGCGCGGGTCGCCGCGCCCGAGTCGTCGTGCGGGTGCCTGTCGGCGACCCGTACCCCCGTGAAATGGCGGGCCTTCGCCCGCGCCGCCCTGCTCGTCGCCGCGAGTGTGCTCGCCGCCACCGCCACCACCGGCTGGCCCGCCGTACTGGCCGCCCACCGTGGGGCGGCCGCCGCCGTGCTGCTCGCCGAGGTGGCCGCGGTGCTCGCGCTGTCGGCCGAGCTCGACCGGCACTGGCTCGACCACCTGCGCCAGCTCCGGGTACGCCTCACCCACCCGCTGCCGTCCGGCGGCTTCGACATCCCGCTCGCCTCCACCGTCGAGCAGCTGCACCGCAGCCCGGTCTGGCACGACACCGCCGGACTGCTCACCTCCGACCTGCGCGAACACTGGGACGAGCAGGAATGGCGGCTGCTGCTGTTCACCGCCCGCCACGGCGAGCACAGCGTCTCGGCGGTCTACGCCGTGCCCCGGCTGCGCTACGAACCGGCCTCCGTGCGCCTGGCCCTGGTCGACGAGCAGACCGGCCAGACCGTCGCCACCCACACCACGACCCCGGACACCCCACTACCCGACTGGGTACGCGACCGCCAACCCGTCGCCGCCTGACCCGCGGTCCACCTCGTGCGCGCTCGCGGCGGCGCCTGTCCCGCCGGCCGCGACGCCACGATGGTCAGTCCGCGAAGATCCGGTTCTCGGCGTCGGCGATGATCTCGTCCGGAGTCGGGGGATTGAGCAGGTGGCCGACGATCGCGTCACCGCTCGGGTCGCCGGTCATCCGGCACCGGTCCACGGCCTCCTGCACGTCGTAGCGGGTCTCCCGCAGTTGCACGTCCGGCCCGAGCAGCGCCCAGTACGCCGTGCCGGGCATGCCCAGGTGGTAGGGGAGCCCGACGCTGCCGGGGTTCACGCTGCGGCGTTCGGCGACCCGCCGGTCGAACTGCAGGTGGGTGTGACCGGTGACGATCACCTGCTCCTCGACGCCTTCGGACAACTCGGCGAACCGCTGCTCGCTGGTCTGCGGGGTCACGCACTCGGTGTCGTTGCGCGGCGAGCCGTGGCAGAACCGCACCGCGCCCAGGCCCTCGATTTCGACGGCCATGTTCAGCGGAAGCGCGGCGAGGAAGTCGACCGCCTCGGGGGTGTGCTGGGCGGGCATCCACGGATCGCGGGGCCTGGTGTGCTCACGATCGCCCCGGGCCAGCTCGACCACCGCGCGGTCGGCGTTGCCGCGTACCCCCACCGCCTTGGAGCCTAGGTCCTGGATCAGGTCGAACGTGGTCTGCGGCTCGGGTCCCCAGGTGAGGTCACCGAGGAACACGATCAGGTCGGCGCCGACGGCGTGCACGTCGTCGAGCACCGCCAGCAGCGCGGGGACGTTCCCGTGCACGTCGGCCAGGACGGCGACGCGGCGGACCGGACCGAGGCGCGGTGTCGTCACGGGCTCGATGCTCTCACATCACCTCCGCGCCCGTGCCCGGCGCCGGAAAGCCGGACGCCCTTTCGGTGGCTGCGGTTTCGGGGAAACCGCGCGAATCAGGGCCAAGATTCCAGCGCTTTCCGCGAAACTGCAGCCAGCCTGACGTGCCTGAGGGAGCGAGGTCGCGGGAGGTCGTCAGGTGTGCAGGCCGCGTTGGCGGGCGTTCGCGGCGACGGTGTCGAGGTGGGCGCGGGCCTGTCTGCTCGCCTCGAGCGCGATGTGCAGGGACTCGGCCTGTGCGTCGGTCAGGGCCTGAGCCGCGGTCGGGTCGTCGAGGAGAGAGATCTGGTAGCTCAGCAGAGCGTGCGCGACCTGGGCCGCGTCGGCCGCGCCCGCGATCGCGGGCACCGGGTGGCCGGACACCACGGAAGGCGGACGCAGCTGGTCGGAGGCGACGCCCAGCCGCTGGGCGACGAGCTGGACATCGGAGAGGGCATGCCCGGCGAGCTGCCGACCATAGGCGGCGGTGAACCGTTCCAGTTCGCGCACCTCGTTGAGGTGGTCGTGGACGGCGGCTTCGACCGTGGCGGTCAGCGCTCCGAGCAGGGCCGGGATGTCGTCGTCCGGAGGCTGGTCGGACTTGGCCACCGGCGCCCCGAGCGCGGCCAGGGCGCGCCGCAGCATGTCGGCGGTGAGGGCACCGCCGGGTCGCGTGCCGGGGACGTTCATGGAGATCACTTTAGGGTGTCTGCCTGGGCGGTGCCCGGCTATGGCGAGGTCACGGGATCCTTGCGCGCGGTCGCGTAGGCCAGGCCGAAGAGGCCGAGGCCGCCGAGCATGGTCAGCGCACCCATGACCCAGCCGAGCGGGTCGTGCCTGGTGAGGCACTCCGGATCCCCGGCGAATTCCGAGCCCGCGACGACCTCGACCGCGGCGGCCAGCAGCCCGAGCGGCACGGCCAGCCAGCGGGCCTGGCGCCGGGCCACCATGAGCACGATGCCGACCGGCAGTGCCGTCACGGCGGCGGCGAAGCCCGCGAACGTCACGGCTGTGCCCGCCGTCGGCCCGATCGCACCGCACATGGCGTCGGGGGAGTCCAGCCACAGGAAGGCGGGGCCGGCCAGCAGCACCCCGGCGACCACTCCCGAGTAGATCGGCAGGTCGCGGCGTGCCGCCTCAGCGGATCTCACCATGGATCCTCCGTACCGCAGAAGTCCGGTGAGGACAATGTACTGACCGGTGTCATGCCGCACCACGGGCCGAGGCCGGCCGTCCCGAGCCCGGCTCGTGGCGTGGGCCGCGACCGTAGAATCGAGTGGTGCCGGAGATCGTCGAGCTGCTGGCCTCACCGGTGCGCCGCTACCAGGGCCGCCCGAGTGACGGCCCGGCACCCGCGCCGCCGGGCGAGCTGGTCCAGCAGGTGCGAATCCGGGCGGGCCTGGGCATCGTCGGCGACCGGTACTTCGGCGGGCGGGCGCACCGCGACGCGAGCGTGACCGTGATCGCGCGCGAGTCACTGCCGCCCGGCGCCGGGCTGGCCCAGGTGCGCCGCAACATCCTGCTCGCCGGGGTCGACGTGGACAGCCTGGTCGGTTCGGTGCTGGCCCTGGACTCCGGCTATGGTCCGGTGCGGCTGCGCGTGAACCGGGCCGCCAATCCGTGCGCCTGGATGGACGTCGCCATCGCCCCCGGTGCCTGGCGGGCGCTGCGCGGTCGAGGCGGCGTCCGGTGCACCCCGCTCGACGACGGGGTGCTGCGGGTGGGGCCGGTGCGGGTCGTGGTCACCGACGCCTGAGCCGGGTCAGTCGCCGACCAGCCGGTAGACGTTGGTCTCGCGGAGCTGGAACCCCATCCGCAGGTACAGCCGGTTCGCCGCCTCGCGGGACGGCCGGGACGTCAGGTCCACGGTCCCCGCCCCGGCGGCCCTGGCCAGCCTGATCGCCTCGCGGGTCAGCGCGGCACCGACGCCCGCACCCCGGGCGGCCTCGTCCACGACCACGTCCTCGATCCAGGCCCGTACCCCGGTCGGGATCGGGAACAGCACGAGCGTCAGCGCTCCGACGATCCGGCCGTCGACCCGGGCGATGAGCAGGTGGTTGCCCTGCCATGCCACCAGCGTCGCCAGCGCGTCGAGATCGAGCGGTTTGGCAGACCGCGAGAGCTGCGGCAGCAGCCGCCCGAAAGCCTCGACGACCTCGTCGTCGACCTCCTGCAAGACCTCGACGTCCACACTCATGGCAGCGACTGTAGCGGTCCGGTGGTGACCCGGCGGTCCGTACACCACCGGCCGATCCGATGCCTCCGAACCAAATGTGACGCAGCTCACTGGAAGCATTCGATGTGGGACTGGGTTCACGCGGTCCGAATGGCGGCGCCAAGGGGTCTGGTGTCGTTTTGGAGTGCTCGGACACCATCGCTCGTATCCCCCTGAAGGGTCGCGCACTTTCGTGGGTGTGGTCGTTCTCTGGAGGCGATCCGGAGTCGCGACAGGCGGTCGAATCGGCGCCGCACCGTCACTACCGTGGCCGCATGCCTGAATTGATCCTGCCCACCACCCGCCTGCACGCCGCCTTCCTGGAGTGCCACGAGGAGTGGGGTCCCGGCCTGCACGAGGACGGCTTCGGCCTGGGCGCCGACGATGAGGTGAGGTCCCCGGAAGGCTTCGCCGCCTGGGTGGACGAACGGACCCGGCTGACCCACGCGCCCAGTGTGCCCTGCCCGCCCGAGCGGCACGCCTCGCCGCGATGGATCGTCGAGGACGGCCGGGTGCTCGGGGCGATCGCGCTGCGGCACTGGTCCGACCCGCTGCGCGGCTGGATCGGGTACGGGGTGCGGCCATCGGCGCGCCGCCGCGGGCTGGCCGCGTGGGCGCTCGGCGAGATGCTCAAGGAGGCCAAGGCGCTCGGCGTCGAGCGGGCGCTGCTGGTGTGCGGTGGACAACGTCGCCTCAGCCCGGACGATCGAACGCAACGGGGGCGTCTTCGGTGATGTCTGGGACGGCGGCCTCGGTCCGATTCGCCGGTACTGGGTGGATCTGTGACCGGCGGGACCGGCGCGGTGGCGGCCCGCGCCGGTCCCGCTTTGCGCGTCAGCCGAAGACGCGCAGCTCGTAGATGCGGGTGGCCACATCCGTGGTCTGGGTGGGGGTGCCGATGTTCAGCCGGACG
Organism: Catellatospora tritici; assembly: GCF_019083965.1. GTDB lineage: Bacteria > Actinomycetota > Actinomycetes > Mycobacteriales > Micromonosporaceae > Catellatospora > Catellatospora tritici. The sequence continues at coordinate 158,212 of NZ_JAHRCY010000009.1, read as the reverse complement.
TACCGGCCGGAGACGGTGACCGGGTGGACCGTGGTGGCGGCGGTGTTGGCGGTGACGTTGACGGCCTGGGTCCAGGTGGTGCCGTCATTGGAGACCGAGATCGTGAACGCCTTGGTGTTCAGTGCCGCAGCCTCACCGCCAGCCTGCGCGTGCGCGACCTCGAACCGGCTGATCGATTGGGTGCTGCCCAGGTCGACGCGCAGCCACGCCGCGGACACCGCCGAGCAGAACTTGTCGGAGTTGCCGCCGGTCACGGTGCCGTTGACGGCCTTCTCGGGGCCTTCCGAGGCGGCGCAGGCGGTGGTGCCGGTGGCCGGGCGGTTGAGGGCGAGGTTGACGCCCGCGCCGACGGCCGGGCCGACCGAGACGTTGTCGAAGGCGGCGGCGGCGTTGAAGACGCGTACGCCGTCACCGCCGGAGGCGTAGGTCGCGTCGGTGGTGTTGATCTTCGGGGTGGCCATGTCGTCGACGTACACCTTGATGGACGTGCCCACGGCCGTGACCCGCAGGTGGTAGGTCGTGCCGACGGCCACGGTCAGCGCGGTGGAGGCGAGCTGGGTCCAGTTGTTGGCGGCCCGGCCGAGCACGACCCGCCCCGTCGGGCTGATGCCCGCGTAGTAGCCGTGGTAGCTGTCGGTGCCGACCGCGGGCGCGCTGGTCCGGAACAGCAGGCCCGCGTCGCCGCTGCCGGAGGTCACCGACACGTCGGCGTCGTAGGTGAAGTCGCCGAAGTTGGTGTCCAGCAGCGCCTTACCGCCCAGCGAGCTGCCCGCGAGGTAGCGCCCGCCGCTGACCGACCAGGTGCCGCCGTAGGTCTTCCAGCCCAGGGCGTTGCCGTCGGCGAAGTTGTCCTTCACGCCCATCCTGATCCGCGGGATGGTGCCGTCGGCGTTGAAGTACATGCGGTCGTAGGCGAGCTGGCGGTGGTTGCCGTCGGTCTCGGCCAGCGGCCTGCGGTGGTAGAAGATGTACCAGATGTCGGTGCCGGGCACGTTGACCACCGAGTTGTGCCCGGAGCCCTTGGCCACGGCCGGGTCCTGGGCCAGCACCTTGTCCAGTTTGGTGAACGGGCCGGTCGGCGAGGTCGACATCGCGTACGACACGGAGTAGTCCGGGCCGGTCCAGCCGCCCTCGGACCACATCAGGTAGTACTTGCCGTTGCGCTTGAACATCTGGGAGCCCTCGACGTAGCCCGACGGGGTGATCTCCTTGAAGGTGCTGCCGTCGCTGAACGTGCCGAGGCTGGTCATGTCGGCGTTGAGCTTGGCCACGTTGGCGTGGCCCCAGCCGCCGTAGTAGATGTAGGCCTGGCCGTCGTCGTCGATGAAGACGTCCTGGTCGATGGGCTGCGCGCCGTTGTAGAACTGGCCGATCAGCGGCCTGCCGAGCGCGTCGCTGTACGGGCCCTGCGGCTGGTTGGCCATAGCCACCCCGATGCCGCCGAGGCTGGCGTTGTTCTGGATGTCGTTGGCCGCGAAGTACAGGTAGTACTTGCCGTTGCGCTGGACCGGCGCGGGCGCCCACATCGCGTACGACGCCCAGGAGACGTTGGCCTTGGTCAGCACGTTGGGGTATCTGGTCCAGGTGACCAGGTCGGTGGAGGCGAACGCGTCCAGGTAGGTCTGCTCGCTGTAGCCCTTCGACGTGGTCGGGAAGACCCAGTAGGTGTTGTTGTAGACGGCGATGTCCGGGTCGGCGTACCAGCCGTCGGCGAACGGGTTGCCCGCCTCGTTGGTGGTGAAGTCCGGCGCGGCCTGGGCCGCGCTCGCGGGCAGCAGTGCGGTGGCGAGCAGGCAGGCGGCCAGGGCGGCGACGGCTCTGGCGGCGATTCCTCTCGGGTGGGCGGTCATGTGAACTCCGATTTTCGGGGGACGGGCACGTAACACGCTGGTCATCGGCCCGTTATCCCGACCCGATCGGAATCGGATCGCACACGGTCCGTTTTGGAGTTATTTCAGATGTTGACATCGATGTCAATAACGTTCAATCTCGATGCAGCATTTGCGCGCGCAAGATCATTCGTGTTCACAGACTTCTTCATGATCGGGCAGGTGAACCATGTCCGGGTTCCGGCGCAAACAGGTGTGGCTCGGGATCGTCGCGCTGGCAGTGGGCTTCGCGGTCGGCGTCCCCGGCCCGGCCTCGGCCGCGGCGAGCGACTTCAGTTCCGGCTTCGAGGCCGGTGACGTCCAGCCGACCTGGACGAACACCAGCGAGACCAGCGCGAACATCGGCGGCTACTGCTGCGGGCTGACCGCGATGGAGAGCGGCACCCGCGACGAACGGGGGCACACGGGCACGGCGGCGCTGATGTACTCGGGCAACGACCTGAGCACCACGTCGTCATACTCGTACCAGCGGATCTTCGACGTCGACGTGTCGGTCTCGCCGACCACCACGCTGTCCTACTGGGTGTTCCCGCAGTCCGGCGGGCATCTGGACGTCGCGGTCGACCTGCTCTTCACCGACGGCACCCACCTGCGCGATTCCGGGGCCGTCGACCAGCACGGCGTGCGGGTGCACCCGACGTTCCAGGGCAGCGGCTCGGTGCTGAACTTCGACGTCTGGAACTTCGTCACCAGCAACATCGGTGCCAACGTCGCGGGCAAGACGGTCGACCAGATCCTGATCGGCTACGACCAGCCCCTCAACACCGGCACCTTCCGCGGCTATTTCGACGACATCCAGCTCGCGGCCAACGCGGGCGGGCGGCTGTCGGACTACCTCGAAACGCGGCGCGGCACCAACAACCAGGGCTCGTCGTACTCGCGCGGCAACACCTTCCCCGGCGCGACCGTGCCGCACGGGTTCAACTTCTGGACCCCGTTCACCAAGGGCAACAGCGACAACTGGCTGTACGAGTGGGCCGACACCACGGTGCAGGGCTTCGGCGTCAGCCACGAGCCCAGTCCCTGGATCGGCGACTACGCGCAGCTGCAGGTCATGCCGATGACCGGCACGGTCAAGTCCACGCCGGACGCGCGCAAGTCGACCTACAGCCACGCCAACGAGATCGCGCGGGCGCACTACTACAAGACGCAGCTGGACACGTACGGCATCACTGTCGAGATGGCGCCCACCGACCACGCGGGCGTGCTGCGGTTCACGTTCCCGTCCGCGGCGGAGTCGGTGATCCTGTTCGACACCATCGACAGCGGCACCGGCAGCCTGAGCGTCGACACCGCCAACCGGGTGATCTCGGGTGACATCACCCACCGCGGCCAGAAGATGTACGTCTACGCCACGGTCGACAAGGCCATCGCCGCCTCGGGCACCATCACCGGCCAGGGCGTGACCAGCTGGATCCGGTTCGCCACCAGCGCCGGCGAGAAGGTCACGCTGCGCATGGCGACTTCGTTCATGAGCGTGGCCCAGGCGCAGAGCAACCTGTCGCAGGAGGTCGGCACCAAGAGCTTCGACACGGTACGCGACGAGGCCGCCGCCCAGTGGGACAGCGCCCTCGGTGCCGTGAAGCTGGAGGGTGCCACCAACGACCAGCTGATCACGTTCTACTCGAACCTGTACCGGGCGTACATGTACCCGAACAACCGGTCTGAAATGGTCGGCGGGGTGCGGCGCCACTTCAGCCCGTACGACAACGTGGTCCACGACGGGCAGATGTACGTCAACAACGGGTTCTGGGACACCTCCCGGGCGGCCTGGCCGCTGTACACGCTGCTCACCCCGACGAAGTCTGGCGAGATGCTGGACGGGTTCGTCAACGCGTACAAGCAGAGCGGCTGGACGCCGCGCTGGTCCGGCCCGTGGAACGTCGGCGCGATGGTCGGCAGCAACCAGGACCTGGCCTTCGCCGACGCCTACATCAAGGGCATCCGCAACTTCGACTACAACGCCGCGTACGCCTCGGCGGTGAAGAACGCGACCGTCTACACCACCGCCAACGCCAACGGCCGCAACGGCATCGAGGTCAGCACCTTCAAGGGCTACGTACCCACCGACGTGCGCGGCGAGGCCGCCTCGTGGACCCTCGAAGACGCGGTCAACGACTTCGGCATCGCTCAGCTCGGCCAGGCCCTGGGCAAGACCGAGGACGCGGCGTACTTCCGCAACCGGGCGCTGGACTACGTGAACCTGTGGTCGCCGTCGGTCGGGTTCTTCCGGGGCAAGCAGACCAGCGGTGCCTGGCGCACCACCGACGCCAACTTCAAGCCAAACGAGTGGGGCTGCGACTTCACCGAGGGCGCGCCGTGGCACTACGCCACCCCGGCCCCGCAGGACCCGCAGGGCATGGCCAACCTGTACGGCGGCCGCGCCCAGCTCTCCGCCAAGATCGATGCGGTGTTCGCGGCACCGCGTGACTACCTGGTCGGCTGCTACGGTGGTGTCATCCACGAGATGCGCGAGGCCTACGACGCCAACCTCGGCCAGTACGCCCACGCCAACGAGCCGATCCACCACATGATCTACATGTACAACTACGCGGGCACGCCCTCGAAGACGCAGAACCGGGTGCGCCAGGTGCTCACCCAGCTCTACGGCCCCGGCACCGCCACCGGCAACGGCTACCTCGGCGACGAGGACAACGGCCAGATGTCGGCCTGGTACGTCTTCAGCGCCCTGGGCTTCTACCCGGCCCGCATGGCCAGCACCGACTACACCATCGGCGCGCCGCTGCACCCCAAGGCCACCATCACCCTGGAGAACGGCAAGACGTTCACGGTGGACGCACCCGGGGTCAGCGACACCAACCGCTACATCCAGAGCGCCACGCTCAACGGCGTCGCGTACCCGAAGAACTACCTCACCCACGCCGACCTGCTCGCGGGCGGCACGCTGTCCTTCGTGATGGGCCCGACTCCGTCGAGCTGGGGCACCGGGGCGGCCGACATCCCGGCCTCCATCACCACCGGCACCGGCGCGCCGGTCCGGATGCCCGACCGGGCTACCGGCGGCACCATCACCGTCAGCGGCGAGAACGCCCCCGGCGAGAGCAAGGCCCAGTTGGTCGACGACACGTCGCTGACCAAGTGGTTGACCTTCGCCAACACCGCGACGGTGACCTACCAGTTCTCCGGCTCGGCGGTCGCGGTCAAGCAGTACACGCTGACCTCGGCCAACGACATCCCCGGCCGGGACCCGAAGAACTGGACCCTGCAGGGCTCCAACGACGGCGTCACCTGGACCACCGTGGACACCCGCACGAACATCGACTTCGCGGACCGGCGCCAGACCCGGGCCTTCGTGGTCGGCAGTCCCACCGCGTTCCAGCGCTACCGCCTGCAGATCACCGCCAACCATGGCGCCGCGGAGACCCAGCTCGCCGAGTGGGAGCTCATCGGCTGACAGCCGGGGCCGGTGGGAGTACGCCGAACTCCCACCGGCCCCTCTCCCACTCATGATCACGCAAGTTGCCAGGCAATCGGGCGTATGAACACTCGTCGAGTGCCCGATTGCCCGGCAACTTCGGTGATCTCACGGGGCCGGCGGCGGCGGAGTGGCGGCGGGCGGCTCCGGTGTGATCGTGGTCCACCGGCCGCTCCGCGAGGTGACCATGGTCAGTGCGTCGTCGGTCAGGCCGACGTGGTCGTCGGGCATCATGTTGTACACCCCGGTCACACCGATGCAGCAGGCGCTCTCCAGTTGCTCGCGGGCCGTCCTGCGGTCGCGGTGCCCGAGGAACGCCTGGTTGAGCAGGGTGACCGCGTCGGCGGCGTATCCGGCGACAGGGTCTGCCTGGCCACCCGCGCCGAGCAGCCGCTCCGCGAACCGCCGCACCGCCATCAGCTGCGGCAGCGCCTCGGCCGCCGCACCGGCCACGGGCAGCCATGGACTGACCGCCTGGACACCCTCGGCGGCGGGGCCCGCCGCCTGCTGGAACGCCGGTAGCACCGCGTCCGGGGTGGTCAGGATCGGGCCGGTCCAGGACGCGGCACGGGCGGCCCCGGCGGCCTGCCCCGCCAGGGCCGCGGGCAGGTCCAGCACCAACGCCCCGGGGGTCACGGCCAGCAGCGCCGCCACCCTGTCCGCCAGGCCGGTGGCATCGGCCGGCGCCGCCTCAGTGGCGGCGACGCGAGCCCCCCGCGCCGCGGCCTCCGCGTCGACCGCCTCCCGCAGCGCCGGGGTGTCCCGTGGGGCCAGCCGCAGGATGCCCGCGGTGTCTCGGCCCGCGCCGGTCATCGCGGTGAACAGGGCACGGTGGACCTGCGCGTCGGTGGGGGCGCTGCGGAAGACGTACGGCAGGTCGGGGGCGGCGCCGATCGCGGGCAGCACGATCGGGGTGCAAGCCCGGTCGGCCTCGGCGGCGGCCGCGGCGCTCAGCCAGCCGACGGCTGGGCCGACGATGCCGTGCACGCCCTGGTCGAGCAGCCGCGACACCGCTTCGCGAGCCGTGCTCGCGGTCTGTCCGATGTCCTGGGTCAGCAGCTCGATCGGGGCGGCCATGCCGTGCCCGCCCGTTCCGGCCAGCGCCGCGACGCGCTGCTGCACCCCGACCAGGAGTTGGCGCCCGTAGTCGGCCGACGCGGCCGCCTGGCTGGTGAGCACGCCCAGGCGCAGTGGCGGCAGTGCCGCCCCGGCCGGACCGGGCCGCAGGAGTGGTACGGCGGCGAGGCCCAGGCCACTGATCAGAGCGGTCCGGCGGGTCAGTTGACGGGACATGGCATACCTCCGCGCAGCTCGGTCGTTGTCGCCGATGATCGGCCGGTGGTGGCCAGGCTGGCACCCCTTATGTCCGTATTGCGACATCGCGCACGATCGTGGCTCCTGCCGGTCGACCGCGCTCGGTGATCCGGCCGCCGACCAGGCGGTGTCCGTTTCGGAACTGCCACTGCAGGTTGTCAACACCTTCGTCGCCGCCGATCGATCCGAACTTCTACGAGCACCGCGGCATGCCGCCGGGCGCGTCGCTGATCACCCGGCGATACATCGTGACCCTCCGCCGAGATGGCGGCGGACGAGGTCTCCACCTGGCGTACCCGGATCATGGTCATGAAGCTTGACGACAAGTACTCCCGCCAGGAGATCCTCGGCTTCTACCGGAGCTGTGCCGACTTCGGCCAGGGCGCGCGGGGTCTGGTCGCCGCCGTCCGAGCCCACTTCGGCAGGACCCCGGCGCGGCTGACCATCGAGCAGGCGGCGGTGCTCGCCGTGCGGCTCGACCCGGCCCGCCCCGAGCCGCGCGCAGGCTGGGACCGGGTGCTCGACAGCATGGTCGAGCAGGGCAGGCTCGAGCCGTCCGTGCGCGGGTCGATGGTCTACCCCGGCTGACCCCGCCGGTGCTCACCGCGCGGCCCGGTCGTCGCCGAGCTCGCGTCGGCGGGGCGGCGGCCGCGCGGTGCCTTGACTAATCTTCGGCGCATGGCTTTGCGACCCCACGAGTTCTACGAGCACGCCCTCGCCGCCACGGACGAGCAGCGGCGGCTGCCGCTGTCGCGGATGACCGGCTGGGACATCAGCCCGTTCGAACAGGACGGGCTGCGGGTGACCGCGTTGCGGCCACCCGTGCTGCCCGAGTCGCCGCGCCAAGGCGAAGACCCGGCCGACTGTCACTCGTGCCAGCGCCAAGACCAGGGGATCTGGTTCGACGACCACTGGCGGCTGACCCGGGTCGCGAAAGTGGGCGTGCCACTGGTGCTGATGCTGCACCCGCGTACCCACCACGACCTGGAGGACCTTCCCGACGAGCTGGCGGCCGAGCTGGGACGGCTGAGTGCCCACATCGCCCGGCACGTGGGGGCGCTGCCCGGCGTGTCCCGGGCCCATGCGCACCGCTTCGGCGATGGCGGCGCGCACCTGCACATCTGGTTCTTCGCCCGGCCCGAAGGCCAGGGCCAGTTCTTCGGATCGTGGCTGATCGTCTGGGACGACCTGCTGCCCGAGTATCCGGCCGACCTCGCCGAGGCGGACGCGGAGATCGTCGTCGACGCGCTCATCGCCTCCTACGGCGGGCGCCGCACGCCCTGACCCGCTGCGTCGCGACGTGGTTCGATCACCGTGCTACGGACGGATGTTCTGGTTGAGGTGGAACAGGTTGCCGGGGTCGACGCAGAGGATCGACCTGCCACCGGCGACATGACACCCTTTTTGTTCGTATTGCGACATATGGAGATGCGGATGTCGTAGGTCCGTGGTGGAGTGAGTCAATGCTGTTCGACTACTTTCGCGCGGCCGACGACACCGCGGCCGTCCAGCTCGTCCAGGATCTGGACGGGGGGCCGGTCGTCGTTCCGGGCTCGCCCGCAGACGCCGTGGACCTGCAGATGATCGATCCGGTGCTGATCCTCGGCTACCTGGTCGGCTTCGCGCGCGGCGATGAGGGCACCGTCGATTTCGCACTGCTGTGGCGCAGCGCCGGGGACAGGGGCCCGTCGGTGGTGTCCCTGGACGATGCCACCAGGGACACGCTCGCCGCGATCACCGAGGACGAGATGCTCGCGCTGTCGGCGCGGTGGGGGCAGGTCGAGGAACTGAACTGGGACGAGCCCCTCGCTGACGACGAGATGGTCACCACGATCGAGGCACTGTCCGGGCTGGCCCAGCGCGCCCAGGCCGCTGACGAGCACCTCTACTGCTGGTCCAGCCACTGACCCGGGCTGGCGGACCTGCTCCAGATCGCCCGCCTCGACTGCGTGGATCAGGCCCGCTCGAAGGATTCAAGGTCGCCACCTACCCGAACGGGTCAAGACTGCTGTCGAATGTTCGCGAGTTCGGCCCGCACTGCATCGACGGACATCAGGGTGACTCCTCTCTCCATGGCGAACTCGCGGCGACGCTCGTCGATCACCTCGTTGCGAACCAGAAGCCATGAGGCATCGGCATCGCCTTTGTCGCGAGCGGCGACGAGCCTTTCGACGCGGTCGGCGAAGGCGGCCATCTGGGGCCGCGTGACCCAGGACGCGACCTCCAGGTCGATGCGCCGCCCACTGGGAAGGCGTACGACGTAGTCGATGCCACGCTCGCCGCCCTCTGTGATGGACGCGTCCGGAATGCGGCTGACCATGTCTCGGACCGCGGCACTGGTGGTGCTGATCTCGTAATCGCGGAGTGCGCGGAACAGCTCACGATAGGAGGACGTCACTACTAGGGCGCCTTCCTTTTCGAGCGCAAGCCCGTACTGCTCCACTGCGGGTGGCCCAGCGTAGAAGAATGTGGGCGTCCCCTGAGGCGGGCTGAATTCATTGACCAGTCTGAGCAGCCGTAGCCCCGCGTCCGGCACGTGGTGTTCGTCTTCGTCTCTGGAGATGTCGGAGATCAGTGCGTCGACGTTTCCTGCACGCAGTGCCTGGAGGGCCTGCCGCGTGTCGGTGACCACCGTGACGTTTGCTATGGTGCGCAAAGCGTCCAACTCGTATGAATTGTTTACCGGGTGGTCGTCGACCCACAGGATGTCCCTCAGCGTGCGCGGCACGGGAGGGGTGTTTCCGGCAGCCGGAGTGTTGATCCCGGACGACTCGCCGTCTCTGTCCGAGAGGCCCGACAGACCGTCTCGGTATATCCGATCAATCGTCTGATGCTGAAGCTCGATGATGGTCAGTACCTGCGTGATGCCGGTAGTGGCGTTCTCCTGCCATTGCGCCTTGGCGCCGCCTAGTTCCAAGGCTCGCAGTCTGTGCACGAAGGGGGCGATCAGTATCACCGCCAGGAGGGCGACAGAGGTCGCGTCAATCTTCGGACTTTCGGTCTCGAAAAACGTGTGTACAAGAAGTCCGGCGATTGCAAGGGAAGCAACAATTACTATAACAAGACATGCTAAGGCGCCAGGCCGGGAAGGCTCTGTGGAGGTCTTCTGAAGGTCGGCTATCGCTGCTCGTGCCCGTTCGAGCAAATCCGTGATGCCGCTCGATGGCTCGCGGATGGGTTCGCCCGATCGGCCCGTCATGTTCTCCATGCTAGATGCGGCTTTGGTTCCTTCGAGGGGTGTTCCAGAGCAGAAACAGCGGCTTTGGGCGAGTATTTCGCTTGGCGGTTTGGTTTCCGCCTTCAGCCAGCGCACACACTGGCGCGGACTGGCCACCCCACTTCGACAGCCGGCCAGCACTACCAGGCCACACTCGACCTCGTCGAGGCATTGGACTGGCTACGCGCCGTGCCCCACGGCCATGACCCGGAGACAATCTAGGGGCGGATGTTCTGGTTGAGGTGGAACAGGTTGTCGGGGTCGTAGGTGCGTTTCACGTCCACCAGCCGCGCGTAGTTGCCTCCGTAGTTCGCCTTGACCCGGTCCTGGTCGTCACCGGCCATGAAGTTGACGTAGCCGCCCGCCTCCGACAGCGGTGCCGTGGCCGCGTAGTAGTCGCGTACCCACGCGATGTTCGCTTCGTTGTCGGCCGGGTCCGGCCACATGCCCGCGATGACGGTGGCGAATTTCGCCTCGCGGTAGGCGAACGCGGTCGCGTCGGGCGCGACCCGGTGGCAGGCCCCGTTGATCGGGTAGATGTGCACCGTCGAGTTGACCACCGGCACCTTGGGGCCGAAGCGCAGGTGCGCGTCGATCATGTCGTCGGTGAGCTCCGTGACGAAGTTGGCCTTCCAGTAGTGCTGCAGGCCAGGCGGCACCAGGGCGTCGAACGCCGAGTTCAGCGCCGCGTACGGCATCGGCCCGACCATTTGCGCCACCGGCTGGGCCACTGCCCGGATCCGGTCGATGATCCGCTCACCCTCGGCGTGGTTGCCGGTCCAGCAGTTGACCACGGCCAGGAACGGCTCCCCGTGCCGGTCCTCGGGGATGAAGGGCAGCGGGGGCGCGATCTGGAAGGCGGGGAAGCCGCCGTACTGCTCGGGCGCGTCGGCGATGAAGTCCCGGAAGAACCGCAGCACGTCCCGGGCGTCCTTCAGGTCGAAGAAGATCGGGCCGCCGTAGATCTCGGCGACCGGGCCGAGGCGGAACTCGAACGCGGTCACCGCGCCGAAGTTGCCGCCGCCGCCGCGCAGCGCCCAGAACAGGTCGGCGTGCTGGTTCTCGTCGGCGGTGACGATCCGGCCGTCGGCCAGCACCACCTCGGCCGAGACCAGGTTGTCGCAGGACAGGCCCAGGGCGCGGGCCAGGTAGCCGATACCGCCGCCCAGGGTCAGCCCGCCCACGCCGGTGGTCGAGATGATGCCGCCGGTGGTGGCCAGGTCGTGCGCGCCGGTGGCGGTGTTGAAGTCACCCCAGGTGGCGCCGCCCTCGGCGCGGGCGGTGCGCCTGCCCGCGTCGACGGTCACGGTACGCATCCCGGACAGGTCCGCCACCACGCCGCCGTCGACCGTGCCGAAGCCGGGCACGCTGTGGCCGCCGCCGCGCACCGCCAGGTCGAGCCCGTTCTCGCGGGCATAGTCGACCGTCGCCCGCACGTCGTCGACTCCGGCGCAGCGCACCACCACGGCCGGGTGCCGGTCGATCATCGCGTTGTACACGGTGCGCGCCTGGTCGTACCCCGCGTCGTCAGGGGTGAAGACCTGTCCCTTGACCAGGTCGCGCAGCGTCTGGACACTCGGCCCGCTCATGATCGGTCCCCCGTCCGTCGAGAGGTGGCACCAGTCCACGCTAGCCGGGTCGGCCCTCCCGGCGGCGCTGTTCGGCCAGCGCGGCGGCCACCCGGCCGACCAACTCGTACGGGATCGGCTTGGACAGCGGGAACTTCAACGTCCCCTTGCCCGCCCGGTATGTCGCCATGTCCTGATCGAGCCCATCGTCCCCGCCCGGCACTGGATACACGCTGACGTGGCTTTTCCAGCCGGAGAAGTACACGACGGACTTTCCGTTCAAGGTCACCGTCGGGATGCCGTAGCTGATCTTCTCCGCGCCGTCGGGCACAGCCGCGAGCACCGTCTGCCGCACCCGGCGCAGCACCGCCTGGACGTCGTCCGGCAGCGCGGCCAGGTAATCCTCGACGGTCGCGTACTGAGTCGCCATGGGAGCCATTGTCCGACACCGCGCAGCGAGGCGCCGGGCCGCCGACGGACGGCGGCCCGGCGTACCGCGGTCAGCCGCAGGCGGCGGTGACGCTGCGGTCCTTGACCAGCGGACCGGTGCGGTAGGTCTTGGTCGTGGTGCCGACGCAGGTGTAGGAGGCCGAGCCGAGCCCGCTGGCGACGGTGACCCAGGTGCCCGCGGCGTCCTGACGCTGGATGTCGACCGGCCACGGCGTGTCCTCGCCGGTCGAGTAGCAGTAGCGGTCGGCCTCGGCGTAGACGGCGCCGCTGTAGAAGTAGATGTCCTTGATCACGATGCAGTCGGGGGCGGCGACGGCCGGCGCGGCGCCCACTCCGACGAGGGTGCCCGCGGCGAGCGCGAGCACGCCCAGTCCACGACCGACGGCTTGGCGTACGTGCATGAGAACCTCCGGGACGGATGTCGATGGATGTGCCGCCACATCGGACCATCGAGGCCGGTCGTGCGTCGACAGTCTCAACTCAGTCTCAAACCGCAGGTCATCGACGGTTGACACCATTGATCTACGTGGCTATAAAAGCGCGATGGAAACGATGGGCGGGCAGAGCTCGGCGCGGGCGGCGGTGCTGGCGGCACTGCGTGCCGAGGACTGTCGGCTCGTGAACGTGGTCGGCCCGCTCGGCGTCGGCAAGACGCGGGTGCTCGCCGGGCTGGGCGTCGGCGAGGCCGTGCTCGTCGACGGAGTGGACGGCGCGGCGGCCGTCGCGAACCTGGCCGAGGCGGTGCGGACGGCCCCGGCAGGCTCGCGGTGGATCGCGGCAAGTCGACGTCCCCTGGCCGGCTGGGAGCACTGGCCGCATCCGCCGCCGGTCACCGTGCCGGTGCAACCGTGGCGCCCCACGTCGATCGAGGCGCTGGTGCGGGACCTGGGCCTGCGCCAACCCGGCGAGTTGCGGCTGGTCGCCACGCTGTCGGGCGGAATCCCCCTCGTCGCGGCCCAGGTGGCTCGCGCGCTGCTCAGCGGCGTGCCGGTGGACGCGCGGGGTGCCGCCGCCGCACCGGCCGCCCGGGAGGTGCTGCGCCGGCTGGAGTCCGAGGGCGCCGGGGCGGCCGCGGACCGGCTCACCGCGCTCGCGACGCTGCGCTCGGCCGACGAGGAGATGCTGCAGCGGCTCACCGGGATCACCGCCGCCGAGTTCGACCTGCTGGGTGAACTGAGCGTGGTGCGGCGCGCGGAATTCGGGCTGGTGCTGCGGGAGCCGTACCGGACGCTGCTCGATCTCGGCGCGCGCTGGCGCCGACCGCTGGCCCGGCAGTCGCTGCTGTCCGGCGGAGTGCAGCACCGGATGCGCCAGGCCGCCGCTCGGCGCGACCATCGCGAGCAGGTGGAGATCGTCGGGCAGTCCCTGGCGCTGGTGGACGACCCGGTGGTCCGGGAGACCCTGTTCCCCGCCGCCGAGCCCAGGGTGCGGATCCGGCCCGCCGAACCCGGCGACGAAGCCGACATCGTCCGGCTGACCCGCCTGTGGGCACGCCGTGGCCACCTGGACGCGAAGGCCTGCGGTCGGATGCTGGAGACCTGGTGGGCCTGCCAGCCGACGGGGTTCTACCTGGCGGTCGGCCCCGACGGCGAGGCGCTGGGACTGTCGAACGTGCTGCCGCTGCGGGAATCGGCCACCCCGGCGCTGGAACTGCTGCTGCAGCAGCACACCGCCGCCCTGCGCGCCGACCCCGACGGCACCACGGGTGTGCTGGTGGGCCTGTCGGTGAGCGGGGACGAGGACCCGGCCGTGCACGCGGCGATCCTGCGGCACACCCTGGGGATCGGCATGCTGGCCGAGCGGGTGCTGGTCTCGACCCCGTGGCTGCCGTACCAGCGGCTGTGCGAGCAGCTGGGCATGAGCCACCAGGGCGATACGCGGCACGACGTCTACCGGTGCGGCCGGATGAACCGGATCTATCTGCAGGACTTCGCGGTGGAGGCGCTGCCATCGTGGCTGGGCCGGTTGGGCGCGGGCGGGCCGGGGGCGGGTTTCGACTGGGAACGGCACGTACGGCAGGCGCTGGGCGACCTGGACCGGCCCGGCCGCCTGGCCGCGAGTCCGCTGTCGGCGCTGCCGGTGACCGGCTCGGGCGCGGCACTGGCGGCGCTGCTGCGGGCGGCGGTGGAGTTGCTCGGCGGCTCGGGTGCGCCGCAGGATGTGGAGGCGGCACAGGCGTTGACCTGGCGGTACCTGCGCGGCGGAGTCGGCGAGCCGGTGCGGCTGGGACGCAGCCGGGCCACCTACTTCCGACGGCTGCGGCACGGCGTACGCAGGGTCACCGAGATCGTGCAGGCACTGGCAGGGGAGGGTGCCGGACCGGCGGGACACCGCTGATGAAGCGACCGGGTCGGCTCCGTGGCGCTGCCGGCCACGATGCGGTGGTCCACATGGGATCTCGGCTCGTCCGGGGGCCATGGGGCGTGGCTGTTTCGTGGTAGCGTGCGCTTCCTTTTGGGTCCTTTGGACAAGCGGGGAGTCTGCATGCGGTGGCTGCGTGCCGTCGTTTCAATCCTGTTGGTGTCGGTCGCGGTGGCGGGCGCAACACCCGCCTACGCGTCAGGCAACGTCTCCGATCTGGCGGTCAGGTTCAGTGAGGAGATCCGCTACACGGACAACCCGCCGGACCTCTACACCGTCAGATTCCTGCGGTACAACTACGGACCCGGCGACACCGACTCCGATGCGGTGAAGTTCGAACTGCAAGCCCCCACCGGAACCGTCTTCGACAGCAAGACCGAAGGATCCCTGGTCCGAGGGCCGTACTTCAACTGCACGATCATCAAGGCACACACGCACTTCCGGTGCACCCTCGTCGGTTCGATCTGGCTTTCCTCCTACGGCTGCGACCCCGGCAAGCTCTGCCCGAACAAGGTGACGTTCGGCTTCATCAAGAAGGCGAAGTGCTTCGGATCGGGCCGGATCACCTACAGCTATCCGCACGACCCGAAGAGTTCGAACAACTCGGCCCGGATCCCGGCTCCGAAGAGCCCGGCGAGCTGCACCGCCAAACCGTCGCCCAGACCCGCGGCGGCCGCGCCATCCGCTTCGGCTTCCGCGTCCCCGTCACCGAGCGTGTCGGCCCTGCCGAGTGACACGCCGTCGGCGGCGCCGTCGAGCGTCGAGCCCGCGACGGGCGAGACGGCAGCGCCGAGCGCCGCACCGGCAGCCGGCCCGACGGCGACTTCGCTGGTGGCGTACGGCGGCGGGGTGGTGCTGCTCGGCTTGGGCGGTGGGATGTTCTGGTGGCTGCGCCGCCGCCGCGTCGAGAACCAGGCTGACGACCCCGCCGACGGGTCGGCGGACTAGCGCGAATCAGGTGAGCTGTTCGCCGACCGTGGTGCGCCGGTAGCGCAGTCTGCGCCCGGTGCGCTCGGCGGCGACCAGGCCCGAATCGCGCAGCGTGGTCAGGTGATGCGACGCGGTCGCGGGGGCGAGACCGAGCGTGGCGGCGATCTCGCCGGTGCTGGCGGGCACGGCGAGCGCCGACAGGACCGCGGCGCGGGTCGGGCCGAGCAGCGCGGCCAGCGCCTCCGCGGGCTGCGGCACCTCGGCGTCCCACATGCCGCCGTAGCCGCGCGGGGCGTACCAGAGCGCGCGGCCGTGCACGGCCTCGGTCATGGTGTGCAGCACCGATCCGGCGAACCCGGTCGGCAGCAGCGCCAGGCGGTGGCCGTCCAGGGTCCACTGCCGGGACTTGGCGCTGGCCAGCAGCAGCGCCGACCCATCCCAGTCCAGCCGCGGATGCAGCCCGGCGAGCAGGGTGCGCGGGCCGTCGTCGGCGGCGGTGCGGGCCCGGTGGGCGAGCTCGGCCTCGACAGCGGCGCGCAGCCTCGGCCATACCGGCGCGATGGCCTGGGTGAAGTAGTGCCGGACCTGGCCGACCAGCTCGGCCAGCGCGGTGGCCGGATCGGTGTCGAACCGGGCTGCTTCCGGTGGCGCGGCGTGCCCGGCCCAGGCGGCCTGGACCTCGAACGCGACCCGGTCGAGCGGGGTCGCGGCGACGGCGGCCAGCTCGTCGTCGAGGCTGGGGCGGGCCGTGGGCAGCACCGGGGTGAGGAAGTCCGGGATGTAGCAGGGTCCGGACACCACAGCCCGGAGGACGGCCAGCTCGGGGGCGGTGAACAGCGGCGCGGTCCGCTCGCGCCAGGCCGCGTACAGCCAGTGGTCGGTACGCCGGGTCAGCACCATCGTGCTGGTGACCACCTCGACCATCGGCGAGTGCGCGAACCGCACGTCCACCAGGTCGGCGGCCCCGAACTCGATCTCGATCACGCTGGTATTCGAGCACAGTCGAACGGCTGCGGGCCAGCCCGCACCGGCTCCTACGGTCACCGGCATGGAATACACCCACCTGGGCCGCACCGGCCTGCGCGTCAGCCGCCTGTGCCTGGGCACGATGAACTTCGCCTGGCAGATCGACGAGGCGGCCAGCCACGCGATCCTCGACCGGGCGCTGGCCGACGGCGTCAACTTCGTCGACACCGCCAACATGTACGGCAGCGAGCGCGGCGACGGCCTGAGCGAGCGCTTCCTCGGCAGTTGGTTCGACCGCTCCGGGCAGCGGGACAGGGTGGTGCTGGCCACGAAGGTGTACGCGCCGATGAGCGACTGGCCCAACGACGGCGGGCTGTCGGCCCGGCACATCATCGCCTCCTGCGAGGCGTCGCTGCGGCGGCTGCGCACCGACTGGATCGACCTGTTCCAGCTGCACCACGTGCAGCGCGACACGCCGTGGGAGGAGATCTGGCAGGCCATGCAGACCCTGGTCACCCAGGGGAAGGTGCGTTACGTCGGCTCGTCGAACTTCGCCGGGTGGCACCTGGCGGCGGCGCAGGCCGCGGCGTCGCGCTGGCACCTGCTCGGGCTGGTGTCGGAGCAGTGCAAGTACAACCTGCTGACCCGGCACGTGGAGCTGGAGGTGCTGCCGTCGGCGATCGCGCACGGCATCGGGGTGCTGCCGTACTCGCCGCTGCACTTCGGGGCGCTGTCGGGGGCGCTGCGCAAGCAGCGGGCGGGGGAGAGCGGGCGCAGCGTGCAGCACGCGGCCGACCGGGTCGAGCCGCACCGGGCCGCGCTCGAACGGTACGAGCGGCTCTGCGCCGACCTGGGCCTCGCCCCGACGACCGTGGCCCTGGCCTGGCTGCTGTCGCGGCCGGGCGTGACCGCGCCGGTGGTCGGACCGCGTACGCCCGAGCAGCTGGAGCTGCCGCTCGCGGCGCTGGCGACCGAGCTGGGCGCCGATGTGCTGGCGCGGCTGGACGAGATCTTCCCGCCGATCGGCAACGGCGGGCCGGGTCCGGAGGCGTGGGCCTGGTGACGGTCAGCGGGCCAGTGGGGCGGCGAACACCTCGGTGTAGTCGTGGCTGACCGGGTGGTCGCTGCGCATCAGCACGACGCGGTCGGCGGGCCAGGCCGGTCCGGCGTATGCGTCGAGCCGATCGAGCACGTCGCGCAGCTCGTCGGGTTCGAGGCGTTCGCCGGGGCGGGCCAGGGTCAGGTGCGGCTGGTAGGGGCGCGGGTCGAACGGGACCTCGGCGGCGGTCAGCGCGGCGCGCAGCCGTTCGGCCAGGTCGTGCAGCCCGGCCAGGTCGCCGCGTACGCCGGTCCAGACCGCGGCGGCGCGGCCGTTGTCGAACCGCCCGCCGCCGCCCAGCGACAGCACGGGCGCGGGCCGCTGCGCGGCCGCCGTCATCGCGGCGCATGCCGAACCGGCCTGGGCGGGTGTGATCTCACCGAGGAACGCCAGCGTGATGTGCCACTGCCAGGGCGGCACCGGGCGCAGTGACAGCCCGTCGGGGTGCGGCCGGTTGAACGCGAGCTGCGACGCGACGGCGGCGAGGTCGGCGACCGCGGCCGGCGGCGGGTAGACCGCGATGAACAGTCGCTGCTTGAGCACGGGTGTGCACGTTACCGAGCGCTCCCGACGGTCGGCGCCCGGGTCGGCCCCTGCTCACCTTCCCCCTCACCGCCTTGAAGTTAGGAAGGGCACCTTCTTAACGGACGTCCGTTAAGAAGGTGCCCTTCCTTACCCTTGGGTCACGGGTCAGGGGGTGCGGGGGCGGGCGAGGGTGTAGGCGGCTGCCGTGAACGCGCAGAGCACCGCGCATCCGGCCCAGCCGGGCAGCGGGAAATACCCGGCGTACGGCGCGTAGTGCGAGATGACCTGCGGATACTCGTGCACGGTCTGCAGCATCGCGAACCCGGCCGCGGGCGTGACCCGCAGCAGCCACGCCGTGACCGTCTCGGGCAGGAACGGGACCACCCCGAGCAGGTACGGCACGACGACCACGCCGATTCCGGCCAGGGCGGCGAGCCACCGGCGGCGTACCAGGGCCCCGAGCCCCAACGCGAACACCGCGACCGCGCCCGCCAGCACGGCCGCCCCGACGACGACCCGTACCTGCGTGAACACCCCGACGGTCAGCACGTCCACGCCCGCGCGGCGCAGCAGCCACGCGCCGGTCGGCAGCGCGATCGCGGCGGTGATCAGCGCGCCGGTGAACACGGTCGCGCCGAGCACGACCGCCCGCGCGGCCAGCTCCCGCCGCGACCCGGCGGCGGCGAACCGCACCGCCACCACGATGACCACGATCAGCCCGGCGAACAGGCCGATCAGGGCCTTCTCGACATCGCTGCCGCCCTCGAAGCCAATCGGGCCGATGTCGCCCGTGCCGCTGACGGTGAGCTTGTCGTCGATCTCGACCAGCCCGGACGCGTGGTGGTACTTCTCCCAGTCGGTGTGGTTCATGCCGCCGACACTGTCGCTGCGCCACGGCCCGGCCGCCGCCCGCCCGTCCACGGCCACGTGGTCGAACACACCGACGGCCTGCGTGAACCGCGCCTGCCCGACGTGCCCGCCGAGGCCGACCTCCTGCAGCGTGAGGTCGCTGGGCGAGGCGGCGAACACGCCCACCTCGACCGTCGCGGGCAGGCCGGGCAGCCGTGCCGTGCCGACCCGCGACCAGGTCGTGCCGTCGGCCGACTCGTACCCGGTGATGGTGTCGCCGGACCTGGTCAGCCGCAGCCAGCGTGGCGCGGCCGCCGACACGCCCCCCGGTGCGCCCGGCGTGTCGTTCACGTAGCTGTCCTGCATGCGCACGCCGTGCGCGCCGGTCAGCATGATCGCCGCGTACGGCGAGCCCTGGCGCAGCCCGTCCTTGACGATGATGCCCGTCTTGGCCCACGGCACCAGGCCGGAGACGATCTGGTCGTGGTTCGGCGGCGGGTATGTGATGGTGCCGGTCATCTCGGTCAGGCGCGCGGTCACGGTGCCGTCGCCGTCGAGCTGCCGGTGCCCGAACCAGAACACGTCGGCCACGGAGCGGCCCGCGTCGTCGCGCGGATCGGTCGGGCACGTCACTTCTACCGGCCCTTCGCTGCACGAGGAGTGGGTGATCAGGCCGGGCACCAGCGCGAACAGCAGCACCAGCAGCGCGGCGGCGGCCAGCGCCAGCACCCGGCCGCGCCGCGCGAACGCGGCCCAGGCCGCGCGCAGCGCGGGGGCGAAGGACTCATCGGGGGTATGCATGCCGACCGTTCTACGGATCGGCCGCTAACACGGCCCGAACCGCCACTGTCATGCCCCTGTTAGGTGCCGGCGGGCATGCTGGAACGGGCACCGACCAGGGGAGAGGACGAATGAGCAGGTCACGCGGAACGGTCCGGTGGCGGTTCACGCTGCTCTACACGGCGATGTTCCTGGTCTCCGGAGCGGCCCTGCTGCTGCTGACCAACATCTTCGCCGCGGTCGAGAACACCGAGCCCGTACCCGGGCAGGTGCCGTCCGTCCAGACCGACCTGGCCGCGGCCCAGCAGCAGATCCACCGGCTGCAGGACCAGCTAGCCGTGGCCGAGACCGAACAGTCGCGGCGGCTGCTGCTCGGCTCGCTGGCCGCGTTGCTGGTGCTGGCCGTGGTGTCCGTGCTGGCCGGACGACTGCTCGCGGTACGGGTGCTGCGCCCGCTGCGCACCATCACCGCCGCGACCCGCCACATCTCCGCCGACAACCTGCACCAGCGGCTGGCCGTCACCGGCCCCGACGACGAGGTCAAGGACCTCGCCGACACCATCGACGGGCTGCTCGCCCGGCTGGAGGCATCGTTCGCCGCGCAGCGCCGGTTCGTCGCCGACGCCTCGCACGAGCTGCGCACGCCGCTGGCGACCATGCGCGCCCGCATCGACGTGGCGCTGGCCAAGCCTGAACCGCCCCCACCGCCGACCGTGACCCTGGCCGGGCGGCTGCGTACCGACCTCGATACCGTCGACCACCTGCTCGACGGGCTGCTGATCCTGGCCCGCGTCCAGCACGGCGCGTTCGCCGACCGCGCGACCGTCCACCTGGACCGGCTCGCCGGGCAGGCCCTGGCGGCGCGGGAGGCCGACATCGTCGCGCGCCGGCTGACCGTCGACCCGTCCGACCTGCGCCCGGTCGCCGCCGAAGGCAGCCAGGCACTGCTGGCCCGGCTGGTGCAGAACCTGATCGACAATGCGGTGGTGCACAACCGGCAGGACGGGTGGATCCGGGTCGCCACGGTGGGTGGCGCCGCCGCGGAACTGGTGGTGGAGTCCGGTGGACCGCTGCTGGACCAGGCGCAGGTGGACGGGCTCGGGCGGCCGTTCCGGCGGCTCGGCATGGCGCGTACCGGGTCCGACGACGGGTCGGGGCTGGGGTTGGCCATCGTCGCCGCCGTGGCCCAGGCGCACGGCGGCGGGCTGGAGCTGATGGCCCGCCCCGAGGGTGGGTTGCGGGCGACCGTACGGCTGCCGGGGACGGCGGGATCGGCATGAGGGTGCTGGTGGTCGAGGACGCGCGGGCGCTGGCCGAGGTGGTCGCCGAAGGGCTGCGCGACCAGGGGATGGCCGTGGACGTCGCGTACGACGGGCTGGCGGCCGCGGTCAAACTCGACGTCAACTCGTACGACGTGGTCGTGCTCGACCGGGACCTGCCCGGCATCCACGGCGACACCCTGTGTCAGATGATCACCGATCGCGACCCGCGACCCATGGTGATCATGCTGACCGCGGCCGACTCTCCCGGCGACCGGGTCGGCGGGCTGACCCTCGGCGCCGACGACTACCTGGCCAAACCGTTCCACTTCCCGGAGCTCGTGCTGCGGGTGCGCTCGCTGGCCCGGCGCCGCCCGGCCGCCCACCCGCGTACGCTGCGCGCCTGCGGGATCGAACTCGACCCGGCCCGGCGCACCGCCAGCCGCGACGGGCGCCCGCTGGACCTGTCGGTGAAAGAGTTCGCCCTGCTGGAGGCGCTGCTGCTGGCCAGTCCGGCGTACCTGAGCACCGAGGCGCTGCTGGAGCAGGTATGGGACGAGCACGCCGACCCGTTCACCAACACGGTCACCGTCACCGTCGGACGGCTGCGCCGCAAGCTCGGCGACCCACCGATCATCACCACCACCCCAGGCGTCGGCTACCGCATCCCCGACGCCTCGGAGTAAGGAAGGGCAAGTTCTTATCGCTTTACGTAGCGGAAGGGCCCCTTCTCAACACCTCCGGCAGCCATCGGCTAGACCATGGCGGGGTCGTCGCGGGCCGGTGTGGCCGACCGCAGCGCCAGTGCCGTGACCACGGTCAGCGCCGCCGCGGCGACCAGCACCGCGCGGTGGTCGACCACGGAGATGGCGCCCGCGCCGAGAGCGATGGTGAGGGCGGTCGGTGCGAACACGGCCGTATTGGCGCCCGCCGCGACCCGCCCGATCAGATTCCCCGGGGTGTACCGCTGCACGGCGGTCACCGCCGCGATCACCGTCCAGGGCAGACCGGCCCCGATCAGCACCCGTCCCGCCGTGACCACGCCGATCATCGGCAGGCACTGGGTCACCGCGCCCAGCGCGCTGAGCACCGCACCCCACCAGCAGGTGAACGCCTCGCCGCGCCGTTGCAGCAGCCAGCCGCACAGCAGCCCGCCCGCGATGGATCCGGCGCCCTGCGCCCCGGACAGCACCCCGGCGAACGCGGCCGGGCGCCGCAGATCGTCGGTCACCACCAGGTAGGCCGCGGCGTTGCCCCAGGCCGGACATCGCCACCGCACCCGCGGCCGCGCCGACGAGCCGTCGCAGCTCGCGATGCCGCCACAGGAAGCGTGGGCCGTCGCCGGTGCGTCCCAGCAGCGACCGATCGTCGGCCAATGCCGCCACGGGCGTCGGCCCGGTCCGGAGCGCGGCGTAGCAGCAGGCGGTGATACCGAGCATGGCCGCGGCGAGCAGGGCCACGGCGGCTCCGCCGCGCAGCGTGAACAGCGCCGCGCCCACGGGCGGGGCGATCAGCTTCATCCCCTCCTGCAGGCTGCGCCGCAGGCTGTTGAGCACACCCAGACCTCGTATGGGCAGCGCGGACTGGACGATCGCGGTCTCGCCCGCGTCGAGCAACACGTAGCTGACGCCGTAGCCGAGCATCACCGCGAAGATGAGCCAGGTGGTCGCCGCACCGGTGACCGTGAGCAGAGTGAGCAGCAGCATCGCCATCGCGGTGCTGGTCGCGATGAGCAGGCCGCGTCGGGGCAACCGGTCCACGAGGGTGCCGAGCAGCGGTCCGGCCAGCGTCGGGGCGTACGCGCAGAGGCCGCACATCGCGGCTAGAGTTGAGCCACAAGGGCTCACATCATGGAGAGTGGCCGAAGGGCTGTCAATGTGGACGGGGGTGCCGCGGTGCCGGAGCGGCGTCCTCGAACGCTTCCCGCAGCCGGGCGACCGCCACCCGCACGAGCACCGGTCGACCGATCAGCTCCACTCCGGACAGATCGCCGATGACGTGCTTCACCAGCGAATACAAGGAGCCGGGTGGAGCCTGGGCGGCTGCGTGGAGATGTTCGCGGGCGAGGGTGGCCCGCGGATACGCACCGTCCCAGGATGGATCGGCAATGAGCTGCGCGTATGTCTCCCGGACGGCTCGTCGCAGCGCCTCCATCGGGATGGTGTCAACGCAGTGTTGACATTCGACTTCGGGAACGCCCGACCCGACCTGCTCGGCCAGCCGGGCGGCGCGTTGCTCGGCCGCCTGACGCGAGCGCAGCCCCAGCGCCGACGCGATCCGGGTCCAGCTCACGCGGTGTCGCCGTGCGCCGGTGAGCAGTCTCAGTTCCGCCTGGTCAAGCTTGGCCCGCAGGTCATTGAGCCGGGCGAGTGCGGCCACGATCGCGTCCGGGTCGTCGGAGTCCGCGGCGGCCAGGACGCGGCGGTGGGCGTCGAGCACGGCGGCGGTTTCATGATGTCGGTGCGCATCGGACATGCTGCGCATCTTCACGGCGCGGCCTCATGTTGTCAACGTGTCGTTGACTGATCGCATCGGGCGGCAGGTTGTCCGGCGTTGGTAGCGTGCTCGGTCGGCGCGGAACTGCTTGCGGCCGCGAATGCTATGCGATCGGGGACGAGGTCGAATGGATGAGGTGCGCAGTCACCCCCGCTATCGGGGGATGATCGCCGCGGCGCGGTTCGCGGCGGCCTTCCCGCTCGTCGCCGTCGCCGCGATGCTGGTACGGCACCTCTTCTGGCCTGAGGACGCGGGCCCGCCGCAGGGATCCATGATCGGGACCATCGTGGTGTCCATCAGCGGGATGTCGATGTTCCTGGTGGTCATCGCCCAGGGTATCGAGCGGATTCGGCGGGAACTGGGTCTGCCGTCGCAGGGGTGGCCGGAGGAGGACATTCAGCGGGCGATGAAGGACGTCTTCCGGCGGCACGGACGCTGACGGCGGGACCGGCTCAGCGGGTGGCCTCCGTGGCGCGCCCGGCCTGGCGGCGCAGTACGGCGGCGACGTCCGGCGCCTGGTAGTCCGGGCCCTTGAGGACCTTGCCGTCGGCGCGGTAAACAGGACGCCCGTGTTCGTCGAGCTTCGACATGTTCGCGCGGTGCACCTCGGCGACGACCGCGTCGAGGTCGATGCCGAAGCTGGCGGCGGTGCCGTAGAGGACGTAGACCAGGTCGGCCATCTCCCAGGCGGTGTGCACCAGATCGCCGGAGGCGATGGCCTCGTCGACCTCCTCTGCCTCCTCACGTATCAGGTCGAGCCGATGTTGGGCCAGCTCCGGCGACGGCGGCGTCGGCATCACATGCCGGGGCAGCCCGAACGTGCGATGGAACTCCCACACCGCGGCGGCCGGGGACGGCCCGTCGAACCCGTTCTCCACTATGACCTCCTTCACCGACCGACCGGATGCTACCCGCCGCGCCGCCTTCCCGGGGGCCCCGCACGACACGATCGGCATCAGCGGTTAGAACTCCGCCCATCCTTCGGGCGTGATCGCCGCCAGCGGTCCACATGCGGGCCGACCGCCGACATCCTGACCACCAATCGCGATCATCGCCGCGCCGCGCCGGGCGGCCGAGGCGGGCGGCTCGGAGTAGGGCTGGGTGTCAGGAGCGGAGGAAGGTGAGGACGGCCAGGACGCGGCGGTGGTCGTTGTCGTCGGGTGCCAGGCCGAGTTTGGTGAAGATGCTGGTCACGTGCTTCTCGACGGCGCCCTCCGTGATGACCAGCCGCCGGGCGACCGAGGTGTTCGAGCGGCCCTCGGCCATCAACGCCAGCACCTCCCGCTCGCGCGGGCTCAGCACGGCCAGCGGGTCGGCCTGGCGGCGGCGTACCAGGAGTTGGGCCACCACCTGCGGGTCGAGCACGGTCCCGCCCGCCGCGACCCGGCGCACCGCGTCGACGAAGTCGGCCACGTCGGCGACCCGGTCCTTGAGCAGGTAGCCGACCCCGCCGGGCCGGGGCCCGCTCATCAGCGCGAGCAGGTCGTCGGCGTAGGACACCTCGACGTACTGCGACAGCACCAGGATCGGCGCCTCCGGGTACGTCCGCCGGATGGTCACCGCCGCCCGCAGCCCCTCGTCGGTGTGCGACGGCGGCATCCGTACGTCGACGACGCTGACGTCGGGCCGCAGCCGGGCGACGGCGGCCACGAGGGCCGGTCCATCGCCGACGGCGGCCGCGACGGTGCAGCCGTTCTCCTCCAGCAGCCGGATCAGGCCCTCGCGCAGCAGCACCGCGTCCTCGGCGAGGACTACTCGCACGGCAGTTCCCAGCGCAGCGTGGTCGGCCCGCCCGCGGGGCTGTCGACGGTCATGTGTCCGCCGAGCGCCTCGATGCGGTCGGCCAGTCCGGCCAGCCCGTGTCCCTTCGACATGTGCGCTCCACCCCGTCCGTCGTCGATCACCGACGCGACCACGGTAGCGCCGTCGGCGGCGACCGTGACGCTGGCGATGCCCGCGCCGCTGTGCTTGGCCACGTTGGTCAGCGCCTCGGCGACGGCGAAGTACACGCCGGTCTCGACGGCGTCGGGCAGGCGCCCGCCCGCGGCCAGGTTCTCGTCCAGCCGCAGCGCGACCGGGACCGGGCAGCGGCTGGCCACGGCGGTGAGGGCACTGGCCAGGCCGCGGTCGGCCAGGATCGGCGGGGCGATGCCGCGCGAGAGCGTACGCAGCTCGTCGAGGGTCTCCCGGGTGAACTCGATCGCCTCGTCCAGGGTCTCGCGGACGCGCTCGGGGTCGGCGTCGAGCTGCTGGCGGGCCCGGCCGAGGTCGAGCGCGAGCCGGACCAGGCGCTGCTGCGGTCCGTCGTGGATGTCGCGTTCGAGCCGCCGCAGCGCGGTCGCCTCGGCCGAGACCGCGGCCCTGGTCTGGGCGCGGGAGCGTACGAGCTGGATGCGGGTGTCGGCCAGGTCGCTGAGCAGGGTCGCGGCGGGACGGGCGGTGAGCAGGGCGCTGCCGCGCACCACCCAGGGCAGGCTCAGGGCCAGCGCCGTACCGATGGCGAACTGCAGCCAGCGTTCGGCGGCCAGGCTGTCGCCCAGCCCGATGAGCTCGGCCAGGCCGTGCTGGTCGGGGCCGTCGGGCAGCCACCGCGACCAGAACCAGAAGGTCAGGCCGCCCAGCGCGCCGGCCCACCAGGTCACGGTCAGGGTGAACCCGATGACGGCCAGTGGGTACTGCAGCACGCTCCAGAGCAGGTCCAGCCAGGACTGGCCGTCGCGCAGCGGGGTGAGCAGGCGCCGGATGGTGGAGTCGGTGGGCTCGGAAGCGCGGTAGTGCGGGCGGGGCAGCGGGCGGTCGAGCACCCGGGCGGCTCGCAGCCGCTCGAGGTCGGCCAGGCCACGCGCCACCATCAGGGTCCCGGCCAGCACGAGCAGGCCGACCCCGGCGAGGACCACGGTGCCGACGCCGACGGAGAAGCCGACCAGGGCGAAGACCAGGGTCGGGACGGACAGCAGCATGCTGACGACGACGTACACGGTGTCGGCGCCCAGTCGGCGCACGGTGGGGGTCATGGTCGAAACGGTAGAGCCCGGCCAGGTCGGCGCCCATGCGGCCAGCAGGCGAACCGGGGTGGGGTTAACCCGAGCTCCGGCTCGGTCCAGAACGTGCCAAATTGAATCGGCATGGTAAGGAGTATTTACTGTTAGGAATCTTGACTTTACATTTCTATGAACCAGCGTCGATGGCTTCCCACCCCGGCGACCGGCGCGAACCTCTCCAACCAAGTGAGGAGGAGCCATGCGTAAACGTCTCGCCGTACCGGTGCTGTCGATCCTCGCGGTCGCGGCATCCCTGCTGGTCGGCGTACCTGCCGACGCCCACGGGTACATCTCGTCGCCGCCCAGCCGGCAGGCCAACTGCGCCCAGCACAAGACGTCGTTCGACTGTGGCGACATCGTCTGGGAGCCGCAGAGCGTCGAGGCCCCCAAGGGCTCGATGCAGTGCAACGGCGGCGGCAGCCGGTTCGCGATCCTGAACGACAACTCGCGGCCGTGGCCGACCACGTCGGTGGGCAACAACGTCACTTTCAACTGGGTGCTCACCGCCCGCCACCGGACCAGCACCTGGGAGTACTTCGTCGGGAGCACCCGGATCGGGGTCGTCAACGACAACGGCGCCACCCCCGGCGCGACCGTGTCGCACAACATCAGCCTCGGCGGGCGCACCGGCCGGATCACCGTGCTGGCGCGCTGGAACGTCTACGACACCGGCAACGCCTTCTACTCCTGCGTGGACCTGCAGGTAGGCGGCGGTGGCGGCGGCAACCCGACGCCCAGCCCGACTCCGCCGACCAACCCGACGCCGTCCCCGCAGCCGTCGTCCAGCCCGAACCCGCCCTCGGGTACGAGCTGGTCCGCCGGCACGTACTACCCGGTGGGCGCGACGGTCACCTACGCCGGTCTGAGCTACCGGTGCCTGCAGGCGCACACGGCACTCGCCGGCTGGGAGCCGCCGAACACGCCCGCGCTCTGGCAGCGCATCTAGTCCCATCCGACCACCGGGTCCGTCGCCCCCGCCAGGGCGGCGGACCCGGCACCGTACCCCCGAGGAGAACCATGAAGCGCATCGTCGCGCTGGCCGCCGCCGTACTCGTACTGGCCGGATGCGGGAGCACCGACGGAGCGACCCCGGCGGCGCAGCCGCCTGCCGCGTCGCCGCTCGGCTCGCCGCCGCCACCGATCTCGCCCTCGGGGGCGTTCAACGACACCGACGTGATGTTCCTGCAGATGATGGTCGCCCAGTACGGCCCCGCCGCCGAACTGCTCGAGTTGGCGAAGAGCCGCAGCGCCGACCAGAAGGTGCGCGAACTTGCCGCCGCCATCGCGGTAACCCAAGCGGACGAGGCCAGGACCATGCGCGACTGGCTGTCGACCTGGAAGCAGTCGCCGTCGCCCGCCGCCGACCCGCATCTGCACGAGGGGCACGGCGGGCTGCCCGCCACCGGTCCGAAGGAGATCGAGGCGCTGCGCGATGCCGCCGCGGCCGACTTCGACAAGACGTTCCTCAACCTGCTCCTCGGCCACCAGCACCAGGCGGTCGAGTACGCGCGGATGGAACTGGGCGGCGGCATCCATTCCGGCGCCCTGGAACTGGCCACCCGCGTCGACCAGACCCGGTCGTCCGAGATCACCATGATGCTCGGCATGGTCGCCTGACCCGCGTCCCCGTGTCGCACCACGCCACGGGTCGCGCTTTCGGGGAAACTGCACGTATCCGCGCCGCGATGGCCGCAGTTTCCCCGAAGGTGCGGCCGCCGACCCCCGGCGGCGGGCGGAGCACAGGGGATGGTGCGCAATGGACCTGCCTGCGGCGGAGATCAACTACCTGAACCAGGTCGGGCGTCGGCTGCGCGAGGTGTTCCGTCGGAATCTGGTCGGGTTCTACGCGACCGGGTCGCTGGCGCTGGACGGATACCGGCCCGGCCGCAGCGACTTCGACATCATCGCGGTGGCGGACGGGCCGAACGCGGAAGAGATCGACGAGGTCATCGAGTACCTGGACCACGACGAGCTGCCGTGCCCGGCGACCGGGCTGGAGTTCGTGCTCTACGACCGGACCGTGCTCGCCGGACTCACGATCGAGGACGGGTTCGCGCTCAACTTCAACACCGGCCGCGAGCTGCCGCGCCTGGTCGAGGTGGGGCCGCAGGGGAGGCCCGGGTTCTGGTATCCCATCGACCGCGACGTCGTACACCAGCGGCTGCCGTACTACTCCTTCGGGCGCCCTTTCGGAGAACTGTCGACCCGCGTGCCGTACGAGCGGCTGCTGCCGGTCGTCGTCACCTCGATCGAGGCGCACCGCGACAGCGGCGCGGAACTGGGCGACAACAGCGTGCTCAACGCGTGCCGCGCGCTGCGCTACCACGCGCTGGCCTCCTGGACCGCGAAGCCGCAGGCCGGTGCCTGGGCCCGGGACCGCTTCCCGCGGTTCGCCCCGGTGATCGACGAGGCGCTGGGCAGTCACCTGCGCGACCGGGCGGCCGGGGACGACGGCGACCCGGTGAAGATCCAGGAGTTTCTGGATTTCGTCATCGCTACCATCCGATTTCCATCCCGTTGACCAGCGGTGTCCATCCGCGACCTCGATCAATCACGCCCGGTCACGCCAAGATCGCTGAAAGTTCTTGCACGCCTTGCGATACGAGGTATTCCCACCCGGCATAGAAGCTGGTATCTATACGTGCACGATCGACCCCCTAGCCCGGAGGACGACTTGCGCCGATCGCGTCTCGTGACCCTCGCGGTGGGATTCGCCACCGCATTCGCCGTGACGGTCACCCTCGCAGCCACACCCGCACAGGCTGCGTCAACTGTCCAATATGTCGCTCTCGGCGACTCCTACTCCTCGGGAGTGGGAGCCGGCTCCGAGAGCGGCACCTGCCAGCGCAGCCCCAACGCGTACCCCGCGCTGTGGGCCGCCGCCAACGCCCCCGCCTCGTACACGTCGGTCGCCTGTTCCGGGGCGACCACCACGACAGTCATCAACTCCCAGCTGTCCGCGCTGAGCAGCAGCACCACGTTGGTCAGCATCTCCATCGGCGGCAACGACATGGGTTTCAGCAACATCATGTCGACCTGCGCGCTGCAGGGCACCACCCAGTGCGTCGCCGCGGTCCAGGCGGCCGAGGACAAGGCTCGCTCCAGCCTCACCGGTCTGTTGAACAACGTGTACAACGGCATCCGGTCCAAGGCGCCCAACGCGCGCGTCGTCGTCCTCGACTACCCGGTCTTCTACCAGCTTGGCACCACCTGTGTCGGGCTCAGCGCCACCTCGCACGCGAAGATCGATGAGGGCATCAACCTCATCGACGACATCATCCGGTCCGCCGCCCAGGCGCACGGGTTCGTGTTCGCCGACGTCCGCTCGATCTTCGTCGGACACCAGCTGTGCAGCGGGGACAAGTGGCTGCACGCGCTGAACTTCGCCAGCCTCAGCATCTCGTACCACCCGACCAGCAAGGGCCATTCGAGCGGATACCTGCCGGTGTTCCGCTCGGCGGCGGGCTGACACGAGTCCGGCGCGGGCGGGCACCTCCCGGCCCGCTCGCGCCGGACTGATCGACTCCCCGGCCCCGCTCGGGTGGCAGTGACCTCCCGAAGCCCTTTGCTCTGCACCTGAAGCCTTGCTCTGCACCCGCGGACGCGTCGTGTCGCGCCGATGGGTGCAGAGCAAGCCAATGGGTGCAGAGCAAGCCAATGGGTGCAGAGCAAAGGCAATCGATGTGGGTATCGACCGAGGACAGCTCGGTGTCCACCGGCCGTCGATCAACCAAGCGCGATCACCAGCTCGCGGTCCAGGTGTACCAGGGGCCGCGGAGATGACGGAAGATCAGGCCTTCGTACGGCCCACCGCGCCTGAGAGCGGCGGTTGGGCCGCCGGGCAGATACGCGAAGCCCGCGTCGTCGACCACGCCGGAACCGTTCGCCTCCTCGAAGACCGCGCCACCGGGCACCCGGTAGGCGCGATCGATGCGGTATGCGCCGACGGTCGTCGGGACGTCGAACGGGGTCCAGTCCGCTCCGACGGGCAGCGCGATGACCAGCCGGTCGAACGCGTCGCTGCTGAGCGCCCAGCGGGACTGCAGCGGAGCGCCGGTGGCAAGCGCGACGGCCGTTGCCGCGACCAGCAGCGGCGCGACGGGGTACCACCACGACCAGCGCCGCCGCCGGACCGCGGACCAGCCCACGCGTACCAGCCAGACCAGGCCGAACAGCGCGACCGTCAGCACCGCGCCGCCGATTCGCAGGGTCAGCACACCGGGCCCGCTGGCCACCCACAGCAGCCACAGCAGCACGGCCGCGAGCAGGGTGTGGAACACGCGCCGGGGCGGATGCTCGAACCAGTCCATCTGGTGATCATGAGGCTTCTGGTGGTGCGGGGCAATTCCGGGTTGTGGCCCGCGACGGCCGGTGGTGGCGGTATTGGTGGATGTGCGGCATTGACGAATCCGGTACGGCGGGGGAGGGTGATCACGTGGCGACAGCGGGTGAGACACGCGACGGGGTGTCGCTGACCAACCTCGATCAGCCCCTGTTCGACGGGGCCGACGCGACCAAGCGGGATCTGGTCGACTATCTGGACGCCGTACACCCGATGATGCTGCCGGCGCTGCGGGGCCGACCGCTGTCGGTGGTGCGGATGCTGCGCGACCAGCCGCCGTTCATGCAGAAGAACCTGCCGAAGTACACCCCGGACTGGGTGGAGTCGGTGGCGCTGTGGGCCGAGACGTCGCACCGCGAGGTGAACTACGCCCTGTGCGACGACCGCCGCACCCTGCTGTGGTTCGCCAACCAACGAGCCATCGAGTATCACCCGACGCTGGTGCTCGCCGGCGACTTCACCCACCCGACACACCTCGTGCTGGACCTCGACCCGCCGGACGTCCATGAGCACGCGGCCGACGGATTCGCCGCGGCTGCCCAGGCGGCGCTGCTGGTGCGCCAGGTGCTGACGGAGGCGGGCCTGGACGGCGCGGTCAAGACCAGCGGCGCCAAGGGCGCGCACGTGTTCGTGCCGCTGGACGGCAAGCTCGGCACCGACGACGTTGCGGCCGCCACCCGGGCGATCGCCGCCCGCGCCGAACGGCTCGACCCCGCGCTGGCCACCACCGCGTTCATCAAAGCCGACCGGGGCGAGCGGGTGTTCCTCGACTCGACCCGGGCGGGCGGCGGCACGGTCGTCTCGGTGTACAGCCCGCGCCTGCGTCCCGGGGTGCCGGTGTCGTATCCGGTCGGCTGGGCCGACCTGGCCTCGGTCACTCCCGCCGACTTCACCATTCGCACCGTGCCCGACCTGCTCGGCGGGGTCGACCGCTGGGCCGGGTCGATGCCCGCCCCGCAGGCGCTGCCCGAGGATCTGATCGCGGAAGGCCACACCATTCCGATCGCCCGGGTCCAGGCGATGCACGAGGGAAAACGCCGTGCCAAGGCCCGCCGGGAGCAGTCCGACTAGCGGTGGTACCTGGTCAGGGTCCGCCACACGTATCTCGACAGATCCCACAGCAGCAGCGCCCCCATGCCGGGCCAATAGATCATGCGGGCCGTCTGCCACGACCACACGTCGCACCAGGCCAACACACCCGCGACGGCCATCACCACCAGAGCCGCGCAGCCGAGCCGTTCACGTAGGCGTTCGGTGGGGGTCTCCGGTGCGTCGGGGTCGGTCTCGTCGCTGTCCACGGGCGCTTCCTCTGCTGGGGTGCCAGCACGATATCCGGGTGCGGCAAGGATTGGGCGGGCCGGAGTCGGGTATGTGATCTTCATGGTGACGAACGTGACCGCCCCGCCGGGCGGGGTGATGACAGACGAGGTCGGGACCATCACCGGGGACCTGACCCTGGAACCGCAGGTGGCCGCCGACGGACGGGTCACGCTGCGGGTGCAGTATCAGGGCGCCGAGGAGTGGTACACGGTCACCGGGGCGAGCACGAAGGTGCCGAATCCGGCCGATGCTGAGGCGGTGCAGGCGGCCGAAGAACAACTACTTGCCCGGTTCGCCGGATAGGTACCGTCCAGATGGGATGATCGTTATGGCGCGAAGCCGGTATGGTGCAACGCATGCCACCGACGATCCAGGTCACCGACCTGCGCAAGGCCTACGGGGAACTCGTGGCCGTGGACGGGGTGTCGTTCGAGGTCCAGGCAGGGGAGTTCTTCGGCATCCTCGGCCCGAATGGCGCCGGTAAGACCACCACCTTGGAGATGCTCGAAGGACTGCGTCAGCCCGATGCCGGGCAGGTCACCCTGTTCGGCGAGAAGCCCTGGCCGCGCAACCCGAAGCTGCTGCCCCGCATCGGGGTGCAGTTGCAGGCCAGCGCGTTCTTCGAGCGACTCACCGCCCGCGAGCAGATCCGCACCTTCGCCTCGCTGTACGGCGTCTCCGCCAAGAAGGCCGACGAGTGGCTCGACCACGTCGGCCTGTCCGACATGGCGGGCAAGCGCAACGAGGACCTGTCCGGCGGTCAGCAGCAGCGGCTGTCGATCGCCTGCGCGTTGGCGCACGAGCCGGACCTGGTCTTCCTCGACGAACCCACCGCGGGGCTGGACCCGCAGGCGCGCCGCAACCTGTGGGACGTGCTGCGCGACATCAACTCCCAGGGCCGCACCGTCGTGCTGACCACGCACTACCTGGACGAGGCCGAGTCGCTGTGCGACCGGGTCGCGATCATGGACCACGGCAGGATCCTGGAGTCCGGTCCGCCCGCCACGCTGGTGCGTGACCTCGACGCACCCACCCGCATCTCCGTGGAGAGCGGCACCATGACG
This sequence comes from Catellatospora tritici, assembly GCF_019083965.1. Lineage (GTDB taxonomy): Bacteria > Actinomycetota > Actinomycetes > Mycobacteriales > Micromonosporaceae > Catellatospora > Catellatospora tritici. The sequence continues at coordinate 125,306 of NZ_JAHRCY010000009.1, read as the reverse complement.
TTGGACGCGGCCCGAGGGCTGGTCGACGGCGTGGAGGTGGACGACGACGGGGTGTCGCTGACCTTCGCCACGCGTACCCCCGCGCCTGTGCTCTCCGCTCTGGCCGAGCAGGACGCGCTGCGCGGCCTGTCGGTGCGCGGCGCCACGCTCGAGGACGTCTTCCTGCACCTGACCGGACGGGAGTACCGGGCATGACCGGTCTGATCAGTCTCTCCAAGGCGATGGCGCGAGGGTTCTTCCGCGACCGCACCGCGCTGTTCTTCACCATCCTTTTCCCGCTGATGTTCCTGATCATCTTCGGGGCGCTGTTCAAGTCGCCGGGCGCTTCGAAGACCGACGTGGTGCAGATCGGGTCGGTCGCGGCGTTGGACAACCTGCCCGCCGACGCGAAGGCGCAGCTGTCGGACGTGCTCGCGGTGACCCGCGAGGATGACCGGGCCGCCGCGCTCCAGCAGGTCCGCGACGGTGACGTCGCCGCGGCGCTGGAGCAGCAGGGTGACCAGATCATCGTCCACTTCTCCGCCGCCGACCAGGTCAAGGCCGCCACGGTGCACGGCATCATGCAGGCGCTGGTGCAGCAGACCAACCTCGCCCTCGCCGGGGTGACTCAGCCCGCGCTGACGCTGACCACCAAACAGGTCGAGGACGAGTCGCTCAAGGCGATCCAGTACATGACCCCGGGCCTGCTGGGCTGGGCGATCGCCAGCGGCGCGACGTTCGGCGCCGCGCTGACGCTGGTGTCGTGGCGGCAGAAGAAGATCCTGCGGCGGCTGCGACTGTCCCCGGTGCCGCTGGCGTCGGTGATCGGCGCCCGGGTGTCGGTCAGCGTACTGCTCGCGCTGGTGCAGTCCGGTGTCTTCATCGGGGTCGCGCTGCTGCCGACGTTCGGACTGCAACTGTCCGATCAGTGGTACGCCTTCATCCCGCTCATGGTCGTCGGAACACTCGCGTTCCTGTCGATCGGCCTGCTCGCCGGGGCCGCCGCCAAGACGTCCGAGGCCGCCAGCGCCATCGCCAACCTGATCGTGCTGCCGATGGCGTTCCTGTCCGGCGCCTTCTTCCCGCTCGACGGCGCGCCCAAGTGGCTCCAGCAGATCTCCGACCTGCTGCCCCTCAAGCACCTGGTCAGCTCGATGCAGGACGTGATGGTGCGCGGCGAGGGCTTCACCGCCACCCTGCCCGCCATCGGCATCCTGGCCGGGTTCTCGGTGGTGGTTTCCGGCATCGCCGCGCTGCTGTTCAAGTGGGACGACGCCTGATCGCTCAGCGCCGCGCGCCGCGCTCGCTGCCATCGTGGCGCGAGCGCGGCAGCGGCAGCTTCACACCCCGTTTGCGTAGCAGGCTGGTCAGGTAGACCAGGGCGGCGGCGAGCACACCCATGTCGTCGAGGTAGATCGGGTCGGGCAGCAGGTCGATCGGCAGGAACGTGTAGATCAGCGCGCCGTAGAAGGCCCACTTGCCACCCGCGCCGACCTGGTCCAGCAGGCGCTTGGTGACGAACAGGCGCTTGCCCAGCTTGATGGCTCCCCAGAGGGTGAGCAGGCAGAAGATACCGCCGATGACGGCGATGAGGATCCAGGTCTGTCGGGACACATGCGCTTTCTACCCCATGCGGGTCCGGTTAAGCATGAGCCGATCGACCCTGATCGCCGGGTGCGGCCGTACCGCACCCGGCGAGGCGGTTCAGCCGAGCGTGGCGGCGACCATCGGTACCAGCACCCGGTACGGCTCGGCGGCGAGGAACGGACCGACGACCCCGGGGAGATCCGACTCCGTCGTGATCAGTGCCGCCGCGTCGAAGGACCACTGCGGCGCGCTGTCGCCGGGCACCACGATGACCGCCCGAGCCTTGACCGTACGCGTTCCCGACATCTCCGCGACGGCGTTCTGGCAGGCCGCACGCCATCCGTTGAGACTGGCGTCCATCTCGGGCAGGCTGTTGGCAGACCGTGCGAGGTGGACCAGCACCACACGGGGCCCGGCTGTGATCGCGTACGTGAAGATCGGGTCGCGGGCCAGCTTCACCACCCGGACCGCGGGCAGCCGCAGCAGCGGTTCGAGCATCGGCGGCACCTGCGCCTTGATCATGCCGAACAGACGCTCCTCGCCGACCCGCTTGCGCGCGTCGCGCAGCCGCTTCAGCTTGTCTTCGATCTCGGTCCGCTTCCGGTTGGCGGTCCATTTGTCGAGGTCGGCATCAGTCAGCATGACCAGCAGAGTCAGGCCCGACGCCAGAGCCACTATCCCGAGCACGGCCGGTAGCCAGTTGGCGCCGAAGCCGTTCATGACCGCGCGCTTGACGTAGAGCGCAGCGCCACCCACCATCATCAGACCGCTGAGCACCGCAGTGGTCGCGGCGAATGCCTCCGTGGCCGAGGGCCATGGTTCCGGACGCCGCGAGACCAGCATCACCCTCAAGGCCGCGGCGACCAGCGCCACGGACCCTGCGGCCCAGTAGAGGTTCCAGTATTGAGTGGCCAGCGCGACCGACGCCACCGCCCAGATCAGGAACGGCGCCCAGAACCGACCCGCCGGCTTGCTGGTCAACTTGGGGACCGTGGGTTCGATCGCGTACTCGTACGCCGGATTGCGGCGGCTGTCCACGTTGGTCGGATCCCAGCGGGGCGACTCCGCACCGGTGCGGGTGCCGCCCTGGGTAGGGGCCATGTCCACGATCGTCGGCGCGACCGCGGCCGACTGGTCGGGGACACCGGCCAGTGCCCGAGCGCGGAGCACGGCGCCGTTCACCGTGGCCAGGTGCGAGTCGTACACCGAACGCGGCGCGCGTCCCCAACTCTGCTGGAGGCGCTGGCGCACCAGCGGTATCACACTGGATCCGCCCACCGGCAGCACAGCCGAGACACCCGCCCAGCTCATGCCCAGCCGCTCCAGCAGTGCGGTGCACTCGCGGATCGTCTCGTCGATCGAGGGGGCCACCAGCTGCTCGAACCGAGCCCGGGTCAACTCGAACTCCACCGGCGGCCGCAGTTCGGTGAGCATCTCGAACGCCTGCTCCGAGTTCGACAGCTGGCACTTGAGGCGCTCGCAGGCGGCCCGAACCTGGAGCAGCCGCAGCAGGTCCGAGGAGGTCTTGGCCTGCTCGGAGAACAGTTCGGCGGTCTGCTCCGGATGGCGTGCCCGCAGCTCGGTCTGCACCACCTCGTCGAACAGGGTGCCGCCGATGTCGCAGCCGCCGTAGTCCAGCACCTGCAACTCGCCCTTGTCGCGCCGCTCGGCCACGGCGCAGTCGAAGGTGCCGCCGCCCAGGTCGTACACGAGCAGGCGGCCCTGGCCCTGGCCGACCATGTTCTGCGACAGCGCGTAGGCGCCGGCCGCGGCAGGCTCGGCCATCAGCTCGATGGTGGCCGCACCCATCCCGGCGTTGATGGCGGCGGTGCGGATCACCTCTTTCTTGTCCCGGTTCCACGACGCCGGGACGGTGATGACCACGACCTCCGGCTCGGAGTTGGTGATGGCCTTGGCACGCTGGTGCAGGAAGCCCAGTGTCGCCGTGACGAGTTCCTCGACGCGGCGCCGCTGCCCGCCGAGGATGATCGGGCTGCTGTGCCCGACATACCGTTTGAAGTTGTCCAGGTAGCTGCCCGGCGAGCTCTGCTTGCGGTTGACGGCCTGGCGGCCGACGACGAGCGTGCCGTCGTCCAGTGCGCACACGGCGGTCGGGATCTGGTAGTTGGCTCCAGCGGCACCCGCGACGTCGCCGACGTACCTGTTGCCCGCCCGGGGCATCCCGATGGCCAGCGCAGAGTTGGACGTGCCGAAGTCGATGCCGTAGACGACGCCTGTCACGAAACCGTTCTCCTCTTCACGGACTATCTCGGACGTGACTCGAGCGATCCGACGTCGTCGCCGAGTTCGGACAGTTGGTTGGCCAGTTGCTGATGCCGCTCACGCCGCGGCGCCAGCTCCCGTCGTAGTGCGGCGCGAGCGGACGCGTCCGCGGTGAGTGTCCGGTCGACCAGCGTGATCGACCGGGTCAGGCTGGCCCGGTCGAGGGCGATACCGCGGGTCAGGGTGTCGCGAAGCACCTCGAGCCGTCTGGCCGCTTCGGCGACGAACCGGTCGTCGGCGTCGCGCGCGGCCTGCTCGACGAGCTTGGGCAGCCGCTCGGTCAACCGGTGCGCGATCTTGCGCCGATGATCGGCGCGGGCGGTGCGGATGTGTTCCCAGGTCACCACGACCCAGCCGGCGAGGTGCCCGACGACACCGCCGATCAGCGCACCCGCCGCGTTGCCCACACCCGGGGCGACCAGACCGCCGATGACCCCGCCAACGGTCGCGCCGACGCCCGCGATGGTCACGCCGGTGCGAACGCTGAGCTTCAGGGTCTGCGCGGGCTGGATCGAGGGGGTTCCCGACGGCGTGCCCTGGCGCACCACCTGCGGCGGTGACCAGAACTGCTGCGACGCCTGCGCGGTCACCAACTCGATCTGCGCCAGCGCCGCCGCGTCGGCGGCGAGTCCACCGCAGAGCGCGCTCAGCGCGCGCTCCGCCTCCAGCGCCGCGTCGATCATCGCCCGCTGTGCCCGCTGCACGACGTCATCCGGGTCCTGGTCGTCGCCGTACAGGTCGGTCTGGGTGCGGATGTTGAGCACCAGGTGCTGGAAGGCGGCCGCCATGTCCTGTCTGATCATCGGCGAGCGGCGCTCGAACTCCTTGTCCAGGTGCTGCAGCCAGGCGCTCTCGCCCCGGCGCAGGTTGTCCAGCTGCAGCTCCAGCCGGGTCAGCTCCGCCGACTGCACGCCGGCGTCGGCTTCGGCGAGTTCCTGCCACGCGTTGGCAACCGGGGCGGCCTCGTGCTCCAGGGCCTGCGCCAGGCCCGACAGCGCCGCCGAGATCCGCGCCTTCTCGCAACCGATGGTCAGCTGGCCCCACAGCACCTCCTCCAGTTCGGGCAGGCCCGAGCGTTGACGCAGCGCCGGGTCGTGCTCCGCGGCGGCGTCGAATGCCCGGTAGGCGGACACCGGCAGCACCGTGACGTCGGCGCGGTTGCGGCGCACCGCCGTGGCGATCTTCGTGCGTGCGTCGTCCACGATGGGGCGCCAGTCGGGCACGTCGTCGATCTGCGCCACGACCGCGGTGAATGTCGGGCACTGCGCCACCACGTCGTGCAGGAACGCCAGCTCATACGCGGTGAGCGGTTCGCGCGCGCCGGTGACGAACAGCACCGCGTCCGCGGTGCCGAGGAACGCGTACGTCGCCTCGGTGTGCGCCGCCCGGATGCTGCTGATCCCCGGCGTGTCGACCAGCACCAGGCCGGAGCGCAACTGCGGGATGGGGGCGAACATCTCCACCACCGCGACCGCCTGGGCGTTGCCGGGATCGGCCTCCTCGGTGGCGTAGCGGGAGACCTCCGAAAGGGGCACCTCGAACCGCCGCCCGGGGCGGCTGGTCGCCGGATCGGGGTGGGTCGTGACGAACGCCCGCTCCTGCGCTCCCCAGGCGAGCTGGGTGACCACACTGGTGGTCAACCCGCCCTCCGGGAACAGGCCGGGCCGTCCCATGAGTGCGTTGAGCAGGGTCGACTTGCCACGCGAGTATTCGCCGCAGACCACGACATAGAACGGCTGGGTCAGGGCCGAACGGGCCCGGTCGATCGCGTCGTGGGCGCCTCGGTCGGGCTCGTCCGGCAGCAGCTCGACCAGGTCGCGGGCGAGCCCGTCGAGTCTGGCCCGCAACTCGTCGGCGCGTCTCATTCGGCCGCCGGCGCCGTGTACAGCACCACCAGCTGCGGTTGCAGCAGGCTGCCGTCCAGGCGCAACCCAGGACGCACGCTGTGCGCGATCTCGCCGATCCTTCGCTCGTCGGTGGTGGGCACGGTGTGCGCCACCTCATGGGTGGCCGGATCGAACTGGCCGTCATCCTCGAAGGTCGTGACTCCGGCCAGGCTCATCACCCCGTTGAGCCGCTCGGCCAGCCACCTGATGAAGTTGCGTGCCTCGATCTCGGCATCCTGGTCGACCGCGTCGCGCACCGCCCGCACCCGCTCGTCGATCACCACGAGCTCCTTGGCCAGGCCCAGCCGCGACCGCTGCGCGTCGGTGAGGCCGCGTTCCAGCTCCAGCCGCGCCAGATCACCCTCCCGGGCGATGTAGGCGTTGCCCTCCGCGAGCATGCTCATGCTGGTCATGGCCACGCGCAGCAGTCCCTTCACCGACATGTGCTCGTCGGGTACGGCCTGCCCGACCAGCCTGGCCCCGTACGAGGCGACCGTCCGGGCGAGGTCGTGGACCTCCCGGTCGTGGCCATCCCGGCCGGGGCGTCCCCTACCGAACACAGTTTCCTCCCGTGTACGTGGAATCGGACCGGCTGTCGTCGAGCAGCCGTGCGGCGAGGTCGCCGTAGCTCTTGCGGATCACTCCGGCCGCGCGCTGCGTCGCGCCGTCCACCGCCGGGTCGATCGATCGGCGGGCCCACTGCTCGACCGCGGCGAGCGCGACGGCGAGCTGCTGGTCGGTCGAGGCGTCTTCGGGAAGGCCGAGCCGCGCGGCGACGCTGGTGCCGCGCTCGCCGATCACACACAGCAGTTCGTGCCGGCTCTGCTCGTCCAGCCGCAGCCGCTCGTAGTAGAGGTCCCGCAGGACGGCGAGCTCGGCGAACGCGTGCTGGTTCTCCCTGGTCTGTTCAAGACTGGCGGCGACGCGGTCGAGCACCTGCGGGTGGTCGGCGCCGCGCAGGTTGCAGGCTCGGATGAAGTCGCGGATGCGCCGCTCGGGCAGGCTGAGCGCCCGTTCGAGGGCGATGAGGTCGGCCCGGTCGCCGAAGTGGCGCACGATCTTCTCCTCCAGCTGCGGTACACCGCTGCGCTGTAGCAGCCGATCGCGGACCTCCTGCTCGGGCACGTTCTCCCGCAGGTACAGGCAGGCCAGGTAGATGCCCCAGGCGCCCAGCCCACGGGCCAGCTCACGCGCCGTCGCCGCCGAGATGGGGCTGCCCGGAAGGTCCGGTCGGGAGAACTCGCCGATGTCGCGCAGCCACCGCAGCAGCCGGCCGGGCTCGACCTGGGCCAGCTCCCTCAGGGCGCCGAACAGGGGCGCGGGCAGGGTCAGCGCGCCCTCGGCGAGCAGCCCCGAGACCGGCAGGATGGTGTGGAACAGGTGGCGGACCTCCGGCTCGCGTTTGAGGAAGCCGTCGATCTGCGGCTGGGCGTCGTCGACCAATGGATCGAACTCGTTCGGCTTCGCGCCGCTGCGTATCGCCTTGCTCCAGGCCAGGTCGCACGAGCTGAGCACGCCCAGCGACCGCAGCGGACTGCCCCGGTCCGCGGTGGCCGCGCCGGAGTCCAGGAAGCGCAGCACCACGTCGCGGTCGCGGGCGTGCAGGCGGCTGCGGGAGAAGAGGTACAGCACCGCGTCGGCTGAGCCGATCTCGCCCTCGCTGTCGGCTCCCACCTGCTCGGGTTGCCGTCCCAGCACCTCCAGGATGCGGGCGTCCTCCTCGGACAGGGATATGCCGAGGTAGGTGAGTGTGGCGGCGGAGTCGCCGTACACACTGCCCAGGCCGGGCGTGTCCACCAGGGTGATCTGCCGCAGCAGCTCGTTGCCCACCTCGAACACGATCCGGTCCACACCGCGCAGCACGTCGAGCCTGTCCCGTTCGGCCAGGGTCAGTTTCGCCAGCTCGGCGCGGGAGACGGTGCGACGCCCACCGTCGCGGTAGACGATCGTCGTCTGCTCGGCATCGGCGGCCGGGTAGACGAACTCGTTGACATTGAACGTCAGCTCCAGTTGCGCCGTCGCGGCCAGGCGGCGCTTGAGCAGGGCGTTCACCAGAGTGGACTTGCCTCGCTTGATCTGGCCGACGACCGCGACCCGGATACTGCGGTCCAGGCTGTCGGCGGCGGCTCGCACGGCGGAGCTGATCTCGCGCACCGCTTCGGCGTGGCGGTCGCCTTCCAGTGCGGCCAGTGCCGTGGCCAGTACGCCATGAGCCGTGGTGATTTCGGCCCTGCGGTCCCGTCCTTGCATCAAAATATGCCTCGCCGCCGGGCGTGCCACCTGGATGAGACCAGCATGCTAACGCCCGTCGACATCGGATATCCAGGTCGGCGGCGGCTCGACCGTCGCTTTTGGCCGGTCGGCGGAGGTGCCGGTCAGACGGTGGGTCAGAACGCGTGTGCGGCTCGCGTTGCGGTTCCGCCGTACCCCCGAACCAGCTCCGATGGTGGCCGCGGTTCGGCAGACGGACCGCGGGCACCGGAGGCATCCGGTGCCCGCGTCATGACCCTAACCGACGGTCACCGGCTCCAGGGCCGGCTCCGGCTGGTGCAGGCGCTGGCCCTCGACGTCCATGTCGGGCAGGACGCGGCCCAGCCAGCGGGGCAGCCACCAGGCCGCCTTGCCCAGCAGTGACATCACCGCGGGCACGATGGTCATGCGGACCACGAACGCGTCGACCAGCACGCCGAACGCCAGCGCGAACCCGATCGACTGGATGAGCGTCTCGCCCGAGAACACGAACCCGCCGAAAACGCTGATCATGATGATCGCCGCGGCGGTGACCACCCGGGCCCCGTGCCGGAACCCGGTCACGACAGCCTCGCGGGCCGGGGCACCGTGTACGTAGTCCTCGCGCATCCGGGTCACCAGGAACACCTGGTAGTCCATGGCCAGGCCGAACAGGATGCCGATGAGCAGCACCGGCAGCATGCTCATGATCGGGCCGGTGACCTCGACGCCGAACACGTCGCCCAGCCAGCCCCACTGGAACACGGCCACCACCGCGCCGAACGTGGCCGCGACGCTGAGCAGGAACCCGAGCGTGGCCTTCAGCGGCACCAGCAGCGAGCGGAACACGAGCAGCAGCAGGAGGAACGCCAGCCCGACCACGACCGCCAGGTACGGCACGAGCGCGTCGTCCAGGCGGGTGGACACGTCGATGGCCAGCGCCGTGACGCCGGTGACCGCGAGCGTGGCGCCCGTACCGGCGGCGATGTCGGCCCGGTGGTCGCGGATGCGGTGCACCAGCTCGGCGGTGGCCTCGTCGTTCGGACCGGTCTTCGGGATGACGGCCAGCAGCGCGGTGCGCGCGTCAGGGCTCAGGCCCTGCGGCGCGGCGTAGGCGACGTTGGGCAGGCCCATCAGCTTGCCGGCGAGGGCGCCGGTCACGGCCTGCGGGTCGGCGCCCGCGGGCAGCTCGGCGACGATCACCAGCGAGCCGTTGAAGCCCGGTCCGAAACCGGTGCTGAGCAGGTCGTACGCCTTGCGCTGGGTGGTGGTCGAGGGCTGCATGCCGTCGTCGGGCAGGCCGAGGCGCAGGTCCTTGGCCGGGATCGCGATCACGGCGAGCGCGGCGATGGCCAGGATCAGCACCGGGATGCGGAAGCGCACCACGAATCGGGCCCAGCGCTCGCCCATCGGCACCGGGCCGCCGTCGGCCTCGGGGTCGGGGGTGGCGTGCCCGAACAGGCGGCCCTTGACCAGGCGGTTGCCGGAGAAGCCGAGCAGCGCGGGCAGCAGGGTGATGGCGACCAGGACGGCGATGGCGACCACACCGGCGGCGGTCAGGCCCATACCGCGCAGCAGCGGGATGCCGACCACCGACAGCGCCGCCAGCGCGATGATCACGGTGAGTCCGGCGAACACGACCGCCGAACCGGCCGTGCCGACCGCACGCCCGGCCGCCTCGGCGCCGTCCTTGCGTACCAGCAGTTCATGCCGGAACCGGGACACGATGAACAGGGCGTAGTCGATGCCGACAGCCAGGCCCAGCATCAGCGCCAGGATCAGGCTGTTGGAGTTGATGTCGGCGACGCGCGCGACGATGAGGATGCCCGCCATGCCGACCGCCACACCCGCGAACGCGGTCAGCAGCGGCAACCCGGCCGCGACCAGCGACCCGAGCGTGATGATCAGCACGAGCGCGGCGATGGCCAGGCCGATGACCTCGACGATGCCGGTCTCCGGGTTGGCCCGCAGCGCGTCGCCGCCGACCTCGACGGTCAGCCCGGCGTCGCGGCCGGTCTGCGCGGCGTCCATCAGCGCCTCGCGGTCACCGTCGGTCAGCGCCATGCCCTGCACCGAGTAGGAGACCTGGGCGAAGGCGTAGCGGCCGTCCATGGAGATTGACTTCGCCGTGTACGGGTCCACTACCCGCGCCACCTGCGGCGCGTGCTGCAGTTGCGCCACCACCTGGCCGATGGCGGCCTGGACCGCGGGGTCGGCGACGGTCTTGCCCTCGGGCATGGCGAACACGACGCGGGCGCTGGCCCCACCGGCGTGCGCCTCGGGGAAGCGCTCGGCCAGCTGGTCGATGGCCCGCTGCGCCTCGGTGCCCGGAATCTTGAAGTCGTTGGACATCTTGCCGGACAGGGTGGCCGCGCCGGCGCCCGCGAGGGCGAGCAGCAGCACCCAGACGCCGAGCACCAGCCAGCGACGGCGGTACGAGAACCGGCCGAGTCGGTAGAGGAACGTTGCCACGGTGGAGAACTCCAGACGAGGGAAGGGTGGCGGTCATCACGGCGAAACACGCTGTTCACACTGCGTGGAGGGAGTCGCCGCGCACGGCCAGACACTAGCCGTTCGGCAAGGCCGGAGCAAGCCGATCGGCAAGGCGTGAACTTGACGTTCGGCAAGTTTTCAGCTTGCCGAACGGTAAGTTCGCAGCTAGCCAAACGGCTGGGTGACGGCTTGCCGAACGGCTAGCCTTTACTCGAACAGGGACTTTCCCTAGAGTGAGTGATCTGGTAAGGAGTACGCCGTGACAGCTGTGGCCCAGGCCGACTCGCGCGGTCCGGAGCGCACCCGGCAGCGCCTGATCGACGAGGCCTGCCGGTTGTTCGCCATGCACAGCTTCGCGGGCACCTCGCTGCAGATGATCGCCGACAACCTCGGTGTCACGAAGGCGGCGATCTATCACCACTTCAAGACCCGCGACGACATCCTGACCGCGGTGATCCAGCCCGCGATCGAGGAGCTGCGCGGCATCATCACCACCGCGCAGGCGCAGCGGACCCCGGCCGGGCGGGCCGACGCGATGCTGTCCGGCCTGGTGGACCTGACGGTCAAGCATCGGGCGCTGATCGCCATGATCGGCACCGACCCCGGCGTGACCAGCGCGCTGGAGAGCCACCCCGACATCGTGGATCTGTTCCGGCGCCCGGCCGAACTGATGACCCTCGACGACACCCCGGCCGCGGAGATCAACGCGGTGGCGGCGCTGGCGGGCATCGCCACCACGGCCTCGTCGCCGATCCTGCAGCACCACGAGTCGTCGGTGCTGCGGGAGTGCCTGATCGCGGTCGGCCGCCGCATCCTGGGCATTCGGGGCCGCCGCGCCTGATCGGCCGATGATCGTCGTTTCCGGTCGGTAGGTGGCTCGGGCCTGGCGTGCGTGCAGTGTTTCGACCGGAGACAGTGATCTTCGGTGCTCGCAGTGGTGGATGATCGGCGTTTGCGGTCGGAAAGTGGGTTTCGGCTTTGACGCCGTGCAGTGTTTTGACCGGTAGTGGCGATCTTCGGGCCTGTTTCGATCGATGATCGCTGTCGTCGGTCAAAAGGGCGCTGTGCAGCCGAGATAGTGACCGAAGACGGCGATCATCGTTGCGCGCCAGCCGCCAGCCGCCAGCCGCCAGCCGCCAGCCGCCAGCCGCCAGCCGCCAGCCGCCAGCCGCCAGCCGCCAGCCGCCAGCCGCCAGCCGCCAGCCGCCGAACGAGGCGGGGTCCGCCGCGCGGTGCGCGACGGACCCCGCTGGGCGCGACGAGGGTTACCCCTTGCGCCACTTCTGGTTGCTGGCGCCGGTGCAGGTCCACAACTGGAGCTTGGCGCCGTTGCCGGTGGCTGAGCCGGTGACGTCGACGCACTTGTTGGCCTGCGGGTTCACCAGGTCACCAGCCGCGTTGAGGGTGAACTTCTGTGCCCCGGTGCCGTTGCAGGTGTAGAGCTGGATCGCCGCGCCGTTGGCGGTGGAGGCCGCCGCGACGTCCATGCACTTGCCCAGGGCCTGCACGCTGCCGTCGGCGGCGAAGGTCCACTTCTGGGCGCCGGTGCCGTTGCAGTCCCAGATCTGCAGTCGGGCTCCGTCGACCGCGTTCGAGCTGGGGATGTCGATGCAGCGGTTGCTGCCGGTGCCGATGATCGAGTTGGCGCCGGGGGTGGTGCCGCCGTCGTTGGCGTACACGCGGACGTAGTCGACGACCATCGTCTGCGGGAACGTCGTGCTGGCGTTGGGGGAGCCGGGCCAGTTGCCGCCCACGGCAACGTTCATGATCATGAAGAACGGGTGGTCGAACGCCCAACGGTTGCCGTTGGTGTCGGCACTGGTCTTACGGGAGTACTGGATGCCGTCGATGTACCAGGTCACCGAGCCTGGCGCCCAGTCCACCGCGTACGTGTGGAAGTCGTTGGACAGCGCGGCGCCGCCGGGCAGGGTGTACTGGCCGGTGAGCGGGTTGCCGCCGGAGTAGCCCGGTCCGTGCAGGCTGCCGTGGACGGTGCCCGGCTCGGAACCGATGTTCTCCATGATGTCGATCTCGCCGTTGTTGGGCCACGGGTTGGTGGCGATGTCGCTGCCCAGCATCCAGAACGCGGGCCACATGCCCTGCCCTCGCGGGATCTTGATACGCGCCTCGAACCGGCCGTACGTCTGGGTGAACTTGCCGGCGGTGAGCAGGCGTGCCGAGGTGTACTGGCAGCTGCCGTACCAGCAGCTGTAGCCCGCCGGGTTCTCCTTGCGCGCGGTGATGACCAGGTGGCCCTGGCCGTCGTGCGAGGCGTTGCTGGTGCTGTTGGTGTAGTACTCCAGCTCGTTGTTGCCCCAGCCGCCGCCACCGATGTCGAACTTCCACTTGCTGCCGTCGACCGGCGCGCCCGCGGCGGCGTTGAACTCGTCGGCCCACGTCTGCGGACCGACAGCGGCGGCGGGCGCGGCGGTGACCACGTTGACCGGTACGGCCAGGCCGACCGCCGCCAGCGCGGCGACGGACAGCCGCGCGACCAGGCGTGTTGCTCTGCGCATGTGACTACCTCCCCTGTTCGGGATCGGATGCCACCAAGCGGTGCCGAGCGGGACACATTGGAAGCAAAGTTTATAGATCTGTGTCGCCGACGTTACAAATCCACATCGATCCCGTCAAGAGAGCGCTCCCTCATGGACTGAGTAGTCGATCAGGAGGCGGTGCCTTCGACGCGCCGTCGAGCCGTGCCATAGGTTCATGATCGACGGGTGGGAAGGGGGCTGCCCGCCGCGTGGATGGGACGCGGCGGGCAGCGGGAGTGGGGACTGTAGGGATACGGGAGTGGGGACTAGCGGGACAGGCGGGTGCGGTGGACGCCGCCGTCGCCGGTGCCGGCGAACAGCCACGTGCCGTCGGTGCTGACGGCCAGGGTGGTGATGTCGGTGTTCTGCAGGCCGGACGAGATGTTTTGCCAGGTCAGGCCGCCGTCGGTGCTGCGCAGGACGCCGCGTCCACCCTTGGCCAGGCCGTCGGCGAGGAACGACTTCGTGCCCGCGTACAGGGTGGAGCCGTTGGCGGCGAAGTCGGAGACCCACAGCAGCAGCGGCCCGGTGTCGCCGGTGCGGAACGTGCGGCCGCCGTCGGTGCTGACCCGGATGCTCTGCCCGCCGACGACCATCCGCTTGCCGTCGACGCGGATCGCGGTGACCCGTCCGTCGGCGACCCTGGTCATGTTCACGCCGCCGTCGTCGGAGCGGAACAGCCCCGAGTCGGTGCCGATCCACAGCCGCTTCGGGTTGGCCGGATCCCCGGCCAGTGCCCGCACCGGCTCGTCGAGGTACAGGTTCTTCCAGGTCTGGCCGCCGTCGGTGGTGACCGTCAGGCCGTGGCCGCCGAGGCTGTCGAAGCCCGCGTAGACCCGGTTCGGGTCGGCGGGGTGGACCATCAGGGCGGTCGGAACCTCGCCGGAGGTGCCCTTCTCGGTCCAGGTGCGGCCGCTGTCGGTGCTGATGGACATGACGAACCCGCCGAACGCGAACTGGCGGATCTTCCACAGCACCGCCGGGTCGGCCGGGGACGTGGTGACGAACTCGGCGCCCTCGCCGACCCAGCCCTCGCCGACCGCGGCACCCCACTCGGGGCTGCTCGCGGGCACCGTGGTGCGGTAGACGCCGTTCGGGGTGCCCGCGACCAGGTCGGTGCCGGTCACGGCCAGGTCGTACACCTTCGTGCCCGGTACGCCGAGGCGGCGGAAACCGGTGCCCTCGGGTGTGTAGACGCCCGCCGTGGTCGTGGTGGTGGCGGTGCCGTCGGCCCAGCGGTCGTAGTCGTACACGGCCGCGTCCCGGGTCGGCAGGGCCGTCGCGGTCCAGGTGCGGCCGTGGTCGGCGCCGACCAGACCTTCACCGTCGTATGTCGCGGCGTAGAGCTCGCCGCCGGTGGCGCGCAGGCCGGTCAGGCCGAACGAGCGGCTGTACAGCGTGGACCAGTGCTGCCCGCCGTCGTGGGAGCCCACCACGCCGACGCCCCACACCAGTGCCGCGACGACCCCGCTGTCGGCCGCGATCCCGGCGACGAAGCCGGTGCCGGTGTAGACCTGCGCCGCCTCGCCGGGCGTGCCCGAGGTGATCCCGGCGAGCTTCCACACGCCGTCGTAGGTGCCCAGGTACAGGTCGTCGCCGCCGATCACCGCGTACTGGGCCTCGCCCGGCAGGCCGGTGGCGGTGGCGTTCCAGGTGTCACCGCCGTCGGTGCTGGTGTACATGGCCCCGCTGACCAGTGCCACCAGTACGCGGGTGCGCTCGTCGGCGACCAGCGCGGTGACGTACCCGGTCGGCAGGTTCAGGGTGGTCCAGGTGCGGCCCGCGTCGGTCGTGCGCAGCACATGGCCGCCGGTGCCGGGGTCGTTGACGGCGTACCACCACCGGTCGGCGTTCGCGGAGTCCAGGACGACGGTGCCCAGGCCCGCGGCACGGCCCACGGGCAGGCGGTTGAGCTGGGTCCAGGTCGCGCCGTGGTCCTTGGTCAGCCACGGTCCGGCGGTGTAGTCGGTCGTCATCACGGCTCGGTCGCCGTCGGCCGCGGTGAGGGCGAGGTTGCCGCCCGCGCCGTTGGGGCCGACCGACTCCCACCGGTCGTGCCGCACGTCCTCCGGTGTGACCTCGAACCCGGACGAGCCGATGAGGTACTGCCCGGTGGCGGCGGTGCCCCGCACACTGACCCGGTACGCGCCCGCGCGGTCGCCGGTGAGGTCGGCGGTGTACACGTCACCCCACTGGTGCACGGCGGTGACCTGGTACGACTTGCCGTGCTGCGGGTCGACGACCACCACCGGCGCGGCGGCCAGCGGCGTCGGCGCTGCGATCCACACGGTGCTGTGGCCGTCGCTGGGGTCGGGCGAGGCCTGCACCAGCAGCGGGCGCACCACCAGCAGGTAAGGCACCCGTACGGCCCGGCCGCGACCCGCGTCGGCGGTGATGACGCCGGACAGCTCGGCGAAGCCCTCGGGCCGCTCGGCCCGCAGCGTCACCGACACCGTCGCGGTGCCGCCCGCCCGCACGGTCACCTGGTCCGGCTTGACCGTGACCGTGTTCGAGTCGGCGCGCAGCCGTACGGTCAGCGCCGAGGTGCCGGAGTTGCGCAGTGTCACCGTGGCGTGGCCGCCGACGGTGGCGCCGGACAGGTCGGCCAGACCGAACGACACGCTCGCCGGGCTGGTGGTGAGCACCGCGTCGGCCGCCGCGGCCACGTCCAGGCGGCCCGCGCCGCCGGTGGTGGCCGGGGTGCCGGGCAGGGGCTTGGCCGTGCCCGCCAGCGCCGACAGCACGTCGGCGGGGGACTGGCCCGGGTGCAGTTGGCGCAGCAGCGCCGCCGCTCCGGCCACGTGCGGGGCGGCCATCGAGGTGCCGGACATGCGGTACTGGCCCGGCGCGAACAGCGCGGTCGGCACCGTGGAGCGGATGTCGACGCCCGGCGCGACCAGGTCGGGCTTGAGCGTGAAGCGCGGCGACGGGCCGCGCGAGGAGAACGAGGCGATCTGGTCGGTGACGTCGGTGCCCTTCAGCGTCACCTGCACCGGTCCGGCGTCCAGCGCCCGCGACAGCTCGTCGTACTGGGTGCTGTCCATGCCGAGCACGACGAGGGAGTCCATCCGGTACAGGTCGCCGGAGGCGGTCAGCTTCGCCAGGTTCCTGGCCAGGCCGGACGGCGCGACCGGGACGGTGCCGTCCTGCGCGGCGACGACCGGGCCGCCGCCCGCGGGCGAGCCGGAGACCATCGCCAGCGCGCCCCGGCGCTCGACCTCCTTGGCCAGGTCCAGCTCCCACTGGGACAGGTAGTCCAGCGCCGGGGCGGCGAACCCGTTCACGCGGACGATCTTGCCTGCAGGTCACCGGCCTGGTCCAGCTCCTCGGTGCTGCCGTAGCCGACGTCGACCAGCGACGCGGTCACCGGCGCCACCGCCGGATTGGCCGACAGGATGCCGCGGTAGGTCTGCAGCTTCACGCCCTTGACGTACGCGGTGGGCTCGACGCGGTCGCTGGTCGAGGCGCCGACCGCGATCACGCCGTCGGCGGCGGCCGGGCTGCCGATGGTGTCGGCGCTCGGGCCGCTGTTGCCCGCCGAGGCGACGACCACGACTCCGGCGCGGGTGGCGGCGGTGGCGGCCAGGCCCAGTGGGTCGAGGCCGTCGCCGGGGCCGCCGAGGCTCATGTTGATGACGTCGGCGCGGTGCGGGTTGGCCGGGTCGATGGCGGCCTCGATACCGGCGATGATGTCGGAGGTCTCGCCCTCGCCCCATTCGTTCATCACCTTGTACGCCAGCAGGTTCGCCTCCGGCGCCACGCCGGTGATCCCGCCCGGTGCGGCCGCGCGGCCCGCGATGATGCCCGCGACGTGGGTGCCGTGGCCGTTGTCGTCCATCGGGTCGGCGTCGTCGTTGACGAAGTCGTACCCGCCGACGACCTTGAAGCCCTCGCCGAAGCCCCCGCCCAGGTCCGGGTGGCTGTAGTCGATACCGCTGTCGAGCACCGCGACGGTGACGCCCTTGCCCTTGGCAGCCGTGCCGGTGGCGTCCTGGCGCTGCCACACCCGCGTCGCGCCGATCAGCGGCACGCTGACCTCGGTGTGCACGCGCACCGGCCGGTCCGGCACCACCGCGGCGACCCCGGGCAGCGCCGCCAGCGCGGCGACCTCGCGCTCGGGCACAGTCGCGGCGACCGCGTTGACGAGCAGGTTCAGTGGGCGCTCCTGCGACAGATGCAGGCCCCGGCCACGGGCGCCGTCGACGAAGCCCTGTTGGCGGCCGCGCAGCGCCTTGCGCGCGTCGGCGACCTTGACGGCGTCGGCGCCACGGGCGTCCCGCAGTCTGCCGCCGGGGGCGGACGCGGCGGCGGCGTCGCCGTCGAGCAGCACGATGACCCGGCGCTGTGGCGCCGGTTGCTGGGCCACACCGGCCGGGGACCACGCCGACAGCAGCCCGGCGGCTACCGCGAGTGACAGTCCGGCTGCGAGGAACCGAGGAGGGGGGATCTTCATGGTTAAGCGTGTCTACTGGCCTATTTGCGCCAGGGCAATGACGTGCGGTGGCCCCTTGCTGCCGTTGGCACTCTTGGGCCAAGATCTCCCGCATGCCCTCGGAACTTTCCGCGGCCGGCGTCGACCCCTTCGACGAGGCCGTTTACCGTGCCGTGCTCACCCGGCGCTCGGCCGCGCCCGCCGATCTCGTCGAGGAGTTCGGCTGCTCGTTGGAGCGCGTCGCCCGCGCCCTGGACCGGCTGCGCGAGCACGGCCTGGTAGGACGGTTGGCGGGCAGCCGCCGCCGCTACGCCGCGATCGAGCCACAGGCGGCGGTCGGCGCGCTGGTGCGTTCCCGCGCGGCCGAACTCGACCGGGTCCAGGCGGCAGCCGGGCAGCTCGCGCTGCTGTTCGCGGCCACGCACTCGGGCAGCAGCGAGGAGATCGAGATCGTCACGGGCAGTGAGGCGCTGGGCCGCTGGTTCGTCCGGCTGCAGCAGGAGGCCCAGACCGAGGTGATCACCCTGGACCGGCCCCCGTACGCGCTGACCACCTCCAACCCGGTGGAGCAGACCGGCATCGCCCGAGGCGTGCGGTACCGGGCCGTCTACGCTCCCGAGGCGCTGGAGTGGCCCGGTGTCTTCGACGACATCCGCGAGCTGATCCGCCACGGCGAGCAGGCCCGGGTGCTGCCTGGCCTGCGCATCAAGCTCGCCATCGGCGACCGCCGCCTGGCCCTGATGCCGCTGTCACTGGACCTCACCGACGTACGCGCCGCCGTCATCCGACCGTCCACCCTGCTCGACGGGCTGATCGACTACTGGGAGATGTGCTGGCGGGCCGCCGTGCCGCTGGAGGCCCCGGCCGAGGACCCGCTCGGCGAGGAGGACCGGGCGCTGCTGGCGCTGCTGGTCAGCGGCCTCAAGGACGAGGCGGTGGCCCGGCAGCTGGACTGGTCGGTGCGCACCATGCGCCGCCGCATCAGCCGCCTGTACGAGCTGCTTGGCGCGGCCAACCGGTTCCAGGCCGGTGCCATCGCGGTGCGCAAGGGCTGGATCTGAGCGGCGCCGGTCACAGCCAGGAATACGGAATTGGTCGTCGTGCCGGGACCGGGGCATGGCTACGGTCAGGGCGTGGAGATCCTGCGATACACGGCGTTCAGTGCAGATCCGCGCGGCGGCAACCCGGCCGGGGTGGTGCTCGACGCGACCGGCGCCGACGATGCGTCGATGCAGCGCGTCGCGGCCGAGGTCGGCTACTCGGAGACGGCGTTCCTGCTGCCGCGCGGCGGTGACGACTTCGACGTGCGGTACTTCAGTCCGCAGGCGGAGGTGCCGTTCTGCGGCCACGCCACCATCGCCACCGCGGCCGCGTACGCGCGGCGGCACGGCGCCGGTCGGCTGCGGCTGCACACGAAGGCGGGCCTGGTCGAGGTGGGCACGGCCGTGGTCGGCGACACCGCGACGGCGACCCTGACCAGCGTGGCGCCGCGGGTCGAGCCGCTGGCCGAGGCCGACCTGACCGAGCTGCTGGCCGCGCTGGGCTGGTCGGCCGACGACCTCGATCCGGCGCTGCCGCCCCGGCTCGCCTACGCCGGGGTGTGGCACCCCGTCATCGCCGCCGCGAGCCGCGCGCGGCTGGCCGAGCTGTCCTATGACATGGACGCTTTGACCGAGCTGATGGCCCGGCGTGGCTGGACCACGGTGGACCTGGTGTGGCGAGAGTCCGCGACGGTGTTCCACGCCCGCAACCCGTTCCCGCCCGGTGGCGTATACGAGGACCCGGCGACCGGCGCGGCCGCCGCCGCGTTCGGCGGCTACCTGCGCGAACTCGGCCTGGTGCCGACACCCGCGACGATCACCGTGCACCAGGGCGACGACATGGGCCGCCCCAGCCTGCTCACCGTCGCCATCCCGGCCGGGACGGGCGGCGTCGACGTCACCGGCACCGCCGTGCCGCTGGCCTGACGCGTTCTGAGCGCGGGTCCGCTGGCACACGGACCCGCGCTCATTCCGGCGGGGAGGATCGCCGGGGCTCAGTGGGCGTACGAGTTCCAGCCGGACAGTTCGGCCGGACGGTTGGTGATGATGCCATCGACGCCGAGAGCGTCCAGCTGGTTCCATGCCGCGTCCGAATCGACCGTCCACGCCATCACCGCGACCCCGGCCGCGTGCAGACTCGCCACCACCGCCGGGCGTCCCAGCAGCGCGGCGGAGTCCGGGTTGTACGCGGTCAGGTGCAGCTGTGCGGCGAGCGCGACCGGATCGGCGTCCAGCGCGCTGCGCAGCAGGCCGAGCGGGATCTCGGGGGCCAATTCGTAGGCGTACTGCAGCGCGGTGGTCTCGAAGCTCTGGATGAACACGCGGCCGGTCATCTGCTGGTCGCGGATCACCTGAACGATCGTGGCGACCTCGGCGCGGGTGTGCGAACCCTTGATCTCCAGCAGCAGGTTCCCGCCCCGGGCCCGCAGGTCGGCCAGCTGCTCGGCCAGCGTCGGCAGCCGCACGCCGGCGTAGACCGGGGCGAACCACGAGCCCGCGTCAAGCGCCTTGAGCTGGGCCGACGTCAGGGCGCGGATGGCGCCGACGCCGTTGGTGGTCCGGTCCACGGTGCTGTCGTGCAGGATGAACGGCACCCCGTCGGAGGAGGGCTGCACGTCGTTCTCGATCCAGTCCGCGCCCGCGCGGCGGGCGATCTCCTGGGACACCAGCGTGTTCTCGGGCGCGGCCGACGAGGCGCCCCGGTGGGCGATCACCGCGACGCGGCTGCCGGGGGCGCGCAGGTACGGGTTGACCGGGGCCAGTTCGGTGACGCGTACGTCGTCGAAGGAGACCGTCGCGCCGTTGACCAGCAACGCCTGCCCGCCCGTGGTCGAGCGCTGCAGGCTGGTGGTGCGCAGCACCTCCGAGCCGTCGAACAGCCAGCGGGCCTGCGCGCCGTGCACCTCGACGGTGACGCGCACATCGCGACCGGTGCCCGCGGCGTACGGCGCGGTGCCGGTGTTGGTCACGTTCCAGGCGTTGGCGGTGGTGCGCTGGGCGAACTCGACGCCGTTGCCGGCGGTGGTGCCGCTGCGCATGGTCGCGATCCACCAGGGCGTGGCGCCGTCGGCCGGGACGTCCAGGCCGAGCGCGGCCCAGCGGGTGGCGGCGGTCACCGACTCGAAGCGGGCGGTCGCCTCGAACCTGAAGTCGCGCAGGTTGCGGCCGAACGTGATCTTGTTGTTCGCGGACGAGCTGGTCGAGGTGCCGTAGAGGCGTCCGTTCTGGACGGTCCAGGTGCCGTCGACGGCGCGCCAGCCGGTCGGCAGCGTACCGGCGGTGAAGTCCTCCGACACCACGACGGAACCCGGCGCGGCGGCGGCGGGGACGGCGGCGAGGCTGCCGCCGCACAGGGCGAGCGAGAGCAGGACGGCGGCGGTGCGGGTCGGCCGGGACCGCCACCAGCTGAGGGTACGCATGCCGCGAACGGTAGGAAGCGGACGATAACGGCCCGCCAATCTGCGGTGGCGCCCTTACCTACGCCGGGCCAATTCGGGGACCCCGGCCCCGGACCCCACCGCGCGACCCCGCAATACGCGGGGCCCGGATCCCGCAACACGCGGGGGCGCGAGTGCCGGGGGCGTGGGGTGCGTGCAGTTTCGGGGAGACTGCACGCACGAATGCGGGCCAAGATTCCTGCAGTCTCCGAAACCGCAGTCACCGCTCGTGCGGGTGCGGGTGCGGGTGCGGGTGCGGGTCCGGGTCCGGGGCGGACATCGCGTCGAGGTCGGTGCAGAGGTCGGCCGGGATCGGGCGGCCGGTTCGGGTGGACAACTGCTGCCAGCAGCGGCGGCCCAGCGCCCACGCGGCGGCGATGGCGCGGTCGATGTCCGCGGGGTCCGCGGTCGGCACGGTGGCGTGCAGGGCCGTGATCGTGTCGGCGTCGAGATCGGACTCGGCGCACCGGGACGGGGTGAGCCAGTGTTCGGTGCTGCGGTCGGCGAGGCGGCCCAGCCACAGCAGATGCCGCTGGGCGTGGGACAGCGCGTCGACCGCGCGCAGCAACTCGCCGCGTCGGCGTACGTGGTGGGCCAGCACCAGCCAGTTGGCGAAGCGGCCGCACAGCTGCTCGATCTCGTCGGCGGTCTCGGGGAGGCGGGGCTGGTCCGGCAGCGAGGTCAGGGCCTGTCGCAGCGCGCCGGTACGGTCGAGGACGATCATCCGGTCGACGGGCGCGCTGCGAGCGGGCCAGGTCGTCACCGAGGTGATGTCGGCGGCGGCGGCGAAGTGGAACTCGCCGCGGATCAGGCCGGGCAGGAACGCCACGTGCGAGCCGAACTCGTTCAGGACGACGTGGCGTACGCCGCCGACCCGGTCGATCCAGGCGCGCGGGTCGACGGTCGACGGGTCGGCGAAGAACAGCCAGAACTCGATGTCGCTGAACGCGTCACCGGTTCCCTGCGCGAACGAGCCGTAGGTCAGCGCGGCCACGAGGCGGTCGTCGGCCTGGCACAGTTCCCGTACCCGGGCCATCATGTGATCTTGTGGAAGCACGCCGCGACCCTAACGCGGCCGTCGGGATCGCGCGGCTGGGTTTCGGCTTGAGTCTCCAGCAGGAGGAGACGGCAGGGTGGGGGCATGAACGACGACACGCTCTACACGATCGGCGCGTTGGCCCGGCGAACCGGGCTGACGGTGAAGACCATCGGCTTCTACGCCGACACCGGCATCGTGCCGTCGACCGATCGCAGCCCGGCCGGTTACCGGCTCTACGACGTACGCGCGCTCGCGCGGCTGGACCTGGTGCGGACGCTGCGCGACCTGGGGCTCGACCTGACCGCCATCCGACGGGTGTGGACCACGAGGTTTCGGTGCCCGAAGTGGCGGCGACGCACGCCGACGCTCTGGACGTGCAGATCCGCACCCTCCGGCTGCGCCGAGCGGTGCTGCGCGCGGTGGCCAGGCGGGGCTCCACCCCACAGGAGTTGGACCTCATGCACAGACTCGCGAAACTCTCTGACGTCGAGCGGCGCCGCCTGATCGCGGACTTCGTCGACGACACGTTCGGCGGCCTCGACGCCAACCCCGCCTTTGTCGAGATGCTTCGCTCAGCCATGCCGGAACTGCCGGACGATCCCGAGCCCGCGCAGGTCGAGGCATGGGTGGAGCTGGCGGAACTCACCCAGGACCCGGACTTCCGCGCCGCCGTGCGCCGCGGCGTTGGGAAGGGCCCTTCCACATCACATTGCGATAAGAAGGTGCCCTTCCTTACCTCAGGGCTGGGGGTAGGTGGTGGTGAGGTGGTGGCGGATGAGGGCGGCGTGCGAGAGCGGCGTCGCCAGGTCGGTCACCTCGCCGTTCACGGTGTAGTCGAGCAGCACGACGGATCCGGCCTGGGCCAGGGCGCGCAGGTCGGCGACCACGTCGGCGGCGCGCTGCTCCAGCTGGAAGAGGTAGGTCGGCAGGTAGATCTCGCGGCGCGCCTGCTCGTAGCCGAGGAGTTCGGTGCCGTGCAGGCCGCGCCGGTGCCCCCGGACCGTGCCACCGCGATGTGGGGCCCGCTTGATGCCCCGCATCGCGGTGACGGTGAGTTTGGACGGGTCCACGTCGGCGTCGTCGAGCACCTTCAGCGCCTGCCACACTCCCTCGACCGACATGCTGGTCACGCCCGGGGTGAACGGCACCGGGATGCCGCCGTGCGGGTAGAACGGGCTCAGCCGCACCCACGGCTGCTCTCCCCGCGAGGTCACGTCGACGACGGTCGCGCCGGGAAACCGGCGGGCGAGCGTCGCCGCGCCCAGGCGCGCGCTCGCGACATGCACGTTGTCCACCGGAACGGTCTCGGAGTCGGCCACGGCCCGATCCTGCCGTCAGGGTGTGACAACGGGTCTGGACAGGACCTTGGTAGATCATTACGTTGTCCGACTGTGCCCTCGCCGCTGAAACCACAGATCGACCGCCTCGAGCAGGCCATGTACGCACACGACATGGACGGTTTCGCCGACGGCCTGGGCGGTCTCGCACAGCGGGCCCGGGAACTGTCCCCGGACGAGCTGACGGAGGTGGTCGGCGAGCTGGCGGTGCTGCTGCCGGAGATCGGCGGCGCCTACGCGAAGGTCGGCGTGCTGGCCGGGGCGTGCGTGGAGTGGGGCGGCTCGCCGCTGCC
This sequence comes from Catellatospora tritici, assembly GCF_019083965.1. Lineage (GTDB taxonomy): Bacteria > Actinomycetota > Actinomycetes > Mycobacteriales > Micromonosporaceae > Catellatospora > Catellatospora tritici. Next base: position 101,733 of record NZ_JAHRCY010000009.1, on the reverse strand, counting down.
CCTGGTGGAGGTGCTGCCGCGCCGGGCGGCCGTGGCGCTGGAGACCGCGGACGTGTTCCGGATGGCGTGGGAGTTGGCCACCCGGGGCAAGCCCCTGCCCGACCCCGACCAGGACGACCCGGACTCGGTGCTGCGACGACTGGTGCGCAAGTCGCGGCGTACCAAACTGGCCGACGAGCACGCCTGGACGGCCGTCGGGGCCTGGTTCGACGTTGTCGACTGGCTCAAGCCGATGATCACGGTGCTGGGTCGGGCCGAGTTCCGCCGGGCGCTGGACGGTGCCTCCCGGACCCGGCTGCTGGCGGCGGCCGAGCCGCTGGGCGAGCACATCTCGCGCGCGCACTGGGTGCACGGGCTGTGCCAAGTGGTCGACGACGAGCCGCTGATCGCGCTGGACCCGGCCACCGGCCGAGGTTTTCGGCTGACGATGGGCGGTGTCGGGGACAACTTCCAGCTGCACACGCTGCTGGCCGACCTGCTCGGTCCAGGTGGGGCCGCGCTGCCGCACGTCGAGCCGCTAGAGCCCGCCTGGCTGGCCGCTGCCACCACCGGCGAGCAACACCTGACGTCGGCCAACGCCGTGGTGCGCCGGTTCCGCCTGTACGACGGCACCGGCGAGTATGTCTACCCGGAGGGCGTCCCCGCCGACATCAAGCCGACCGGGGGCGTCCGGGTGCTCGTGCTGCACCCGCCCCGGGGCCGGTACCTGTGGCTCGCGGGCCGCGTCTACCGGCACATGATGCCGTCACTGACGCTCGACCACGAGCTGCCGCCCGCGGAGGCCGCCGCTTGGCTCGGCCGCATCGCCCCGGCCCGCGAGACGGATCTCTTCGCCGGGTGAGGCCACCGCCCCGTTGGCACGGCGGCGGCCACGGCTACGGCACGACCGCCGGGCGGTAGGCGGCCACGTGCTCCGAGCACAGGTACAGGCTCATCCCCTCGGGGGTGAGCACGTGCGACAGTCCACCCCAGCGCTGCTCCGGGTCCAGGCGGAGCAGCAGGTTCTTCAGGGTGCGGAAGTCGGCGTCGGTGTCGGCGTGGCTGAGCGGCCGCGCGTCCGGCCGACCCGGTGCGAGCGGTGGATCGGCCGAGGAGGCGCCGATCGTGTCGAGCACCTGCCTGGTCAGGTCCAGCTCGTCGGTGAGCTGCTCCTGCAGCTCGTGGGCGGTGAGGCCGAGCAGCGGGCCGACGAACGGCACGGTGGCCCGCAGCAGTTGCAGGGTCCGGGCGAGGTGCGGGCCGACGGTACGCAGCCAGTCGGACAGCTCGGCGACCTCGTAGCAGCCGTCCGCACCGGGCAGCGGGTGCCAGGAGTCGGGTTCCTCGCAGTAGAGGCGCAGCGTGTGCAGAGTCTTGCCCACTCTCTTGCGCCCGTCGGGGACGATCGTGAACACGCTGGGGCAGTGGGTCTGCTGGGCCTTCTGGACCAGCGTACGCAGCCGCAGGTATTCGCGCTGGTTGTCGTGGTTGTACCCGGCGATCTCCTGGCGCAGCGCGTTGAAGCCGCTGGCGATTAGGTGGCGCAGGTCGCCGGTGGCGAAAGCACGAACGGGCGGGGCGATGCCGTACAGGAGCGCGGCGATGTCGACGTGTTCGTCCGCCTCGTCGCAGTAGGCGGTGGTCTGCTCGCGTTGCAGGCGTGCGATGAGCTTGCTGTAGTCGAACAGCTTCTCGCAGGGCCCGTGGCCCTGACAGGGCACCCAGCGGGTGATCCGCAGACCGGGGTAGCGGTCCATCGTGAGGTTGAGGCCGTCGTCGAGCAGCGCGAAGAACCCGCCCGGCATGGGACCGCGCACGGTCAGCTCGACGCGGTTGCGGCCCGGGTCGGTGCGTAGCAGCCCGGTGTGCACCCCGTCGGGATGCCGCAGTACCGCCCCGGAGCGCCAGCGGTGTGGGGTGCCGAACCGGTGCGACCGGGCCAGGAACCAGCCCGGAATTCCCGGCGGCAGGATCGGCAGCTGGTACTCGACGCGGATCTCGCGGTGGCCGGACCGCGTCTCGCGCCACTCGGCGCCGTAGTCGGACGGGGTCTGCGGCAGCCAGGCGATGACGATGGCCAGGGCGTCGTCGGTGCTCTCGCGCACGCGGTAGCATATGTCGAACTTCTCCATCAACGCGAGCAGGAACAGTCGCTGCGCCCGTGGCATCCCCGGCCAGATCCCGCCCAGCTCGGTGCCGGTCAGCAGGCCGTTGTGAGCGGCCACCGCCGGGCTGTCCAGGACTTGGCTGATCCGGGTGCTGAGCCACTGCGGGTCCAGGATGACCGTGTCGGACAGCTCCTCGTCGTCGGGGTAGAACAGGATCTGCCCGCGGTGGGCCAGGGCGGTGGCGAGCGTCTGCTGCTCGGCTGGGTCGCCGACCCCGGCCTGGTCCATCACCTGGAACATCCGGGCGGCCGAGAGGTAGGGCTCGCTGTCGCGGCCGGTCAGGGCCTCGGCGGCAGCCGCCCAGGCCCTGGGCCATTCGGCGCCCATCAGCGGCAGGCCCGCGGCGGCACCCACGAGGGCAACATGCAGTTGCTCGAAGCCGGTCCGGGCGGCGCAATCGACCGGGAAGCTGCCGACGATGGCGGGGTAGGCGGCCTTGAGCGTGGCCAGGTCGATGTCGACGGGGCGGTCGGCGGCGTGCGTGGCGGCCAGCAGGATCGGGGCCTGGGGCGCGCGAGCGGTGATGATGTCCAGCCAGTACTGGAGCCGTCCTCGCTGCGTACCCTCGCCGCTGTTCCACACCAGCAGGAACACCGACCGGTCGGTGAGGAAGAACTGGTGCGTCGCGTGGTAGATGTCCTGGCCGCCGAAGTCCCACACCGACAGCGTCATCCGGGTGCCGGCGAGTTCGGGGTGGGCCAGGCTCAGCCCGTCGACGAACAGGCCGTGGGTGGTCGGCTCGGCCGGGTCGTGCTTGCGGCCCGACAGCGCCTTGACCAGCGATGTCTTGCCCACCCTCCCTTCGCCGACGACCATCAGTTTGGACGCCCACTGCGGCACCGAGGCGGACCCGCTGGCGCGCAGGAAGGCCAGCACCGACGGGGTGCCGGCGGCGACGACCTCCGGTGGCGGGCTGGTGAGCGGGTTCTGGTCGAGCACGAGCGTGTGCAGGGCGGGCAGGTCACCCAGAGGCTCCGGCAGCGAGATCAGCCGGTTTCCGCCCAGATACAGCTGCCGCAGGTCGACGAGGCGGCTCAGGGACTCCGGCACCTCGATCAGCCGGTTGCGGGCGAGGTCGAGCTGGCGCAGCGCGGTGAGCTCGCCGAGCCAGGCGGGTAGCTGCCCGATCCGGTTGCCGCTGAGGTTGAGCCAGGTCAGGCGGGTGAAGTCGCGTAGCCAGTCCGGCAACGCCGTCAGGCCCAGATCGGACAGATCGAGCCCTTCGGCCGCCACTCCGCCCGCCGCCTTGGCGCGCCGTTCGGCGACCACCGGGCCCGGTGGCGGTGCGGCGGGTGCCGCCGGTTGCTCCTGGACGCCCGACTGGTAGACCCGCCCGGCGGGCCGGGTCGCGGGCGCGACCGATGGCTGCGGCGCGGGCGCCGTGCCGGCAGCCGGGGTCGGCGGGTTGACCGTGGCAGAGCCGGTCGGGAGGTTGCCTTCGGCGCTGGTGCGGCCCAGCCCGAGGAGGTCCCGTAGGCCGCGGCGCCGCGCCGGTTCCTCCGTGGGCGCCGTTCTCGCTTCCGCCGGTGGGGAGCCGAGCACCGGGGTCGCCCCCAACGGGCGTCCCGCGGCCGCGCGCAGCAGGTCGTCCCGCATCGCGCCGGCCGACTGGTAGCGGCTCGCGGGGTGCTTCCTCAGGGCCATGAGCACGACGGCGTCGACATCGACGCCGATGCCTTCGACCAGGGCGCTCGGCGGCCGCGGATCCTCACGGACGTGCTGGTATGCCACGGCCACGGGCGAGTCGCCGACGAAGGGCGGATGTCCGCACAGCAGTTCGTACAGCACGCAGCCCGCGCCGTACACATCCGACCGCGCGTCCATCGCCTCGCCGCGAGCCTGCTCGGGTGACATGTACTGCGCGGTGCCGATCACGGCCGCGGTCTGCGTGATGGTGGTGGCCCCGGTCGCCAGGGCACGCGCGATGCCGAAGTCCATGACCTTGACCTGGGAGCTCGGCGTCACCATGACGTTGCCGGGCTTGACGTCGCGGTGGACGATGCCGTGGCGGTGGCTGAAGTCCAGCGCCGTGCAGACGTCGGCCATGATCTCCAGCGCCTCGCGTGGCTGGAACCGACCCCGGGCGGCAAGCGCTTCCTTGAGTGTCCCGCCCGGGACGAACTCCATGACGATGTATGGCAACGTCTCGCCCGTGGCCGTCCGCTCCTCGCCGGTGTCGTACACGGCGACGATGGCGGGATGGTTCAGCGAGGAGGCGTTCTGCGCCTCGCGCCGGAATCGCATCTGGAACGTGGCGTCCCCGGCCAGGTCGGTGCGCAGCATCTTGAGCGCGACGTCCCGGCCCAGCCGCAGGTCACGGCCGCGGTGCACCTCGGCCGTGCCGCCGTAGCCGATCAGCTCCCCGACCTGGTACCTGCCACCCAGCAGCCGAGCCCCTGCGTTCATGCGGAAGCTCTCCCTCACCCGCGAGCCGTCGATGACAAACTATCCGACGGCCGTCAGCGGGTGAACAGACCGAACGACCACAGTGGACGAGAGAGCATGAAGGTCCATTCGAGCGGCCTCGCCTGGCAGTGCACGACCGAATGCCGCCGCAGCGCTTTTTGTATGGCAAAAGGTATGAAAGCCATCATGCGGGCCGATACACTACTCACTTCGCCAAAGCTATGAACCCGATATATCCCTGGTGTTAGCTTCGGAAAGGCGGCTCGATGGGGTGCCGCGACACCCCCGAGCGCAATCGGCCCGCGAGCGGGCGACGACAGCAGGGAGTCGCAGTATGAGCACCGGCAGGGTCACCACCAAGGACGGCACCGAGATCTTCTACAAGGACTGGGGCACCGGCCAGCCGGTCGTGTTCAGCCATGGCTGGCCGCTGACCGCCGACGCCTGGGACGACCAGATGTGGTACGTCGTCTCCAACGGCTTCCGCGCCATCGCCCACGACCGGCGCGGCCACGGCCGCTCCAGTCAGCCGTGGGAGGGCAACGACCTCAACACGTACGCCGACGATCTGGCCGCTGTCATCGAGAAGCTGGACCTGCGCGACATCGTCCTGGTCGGACACTCCACCGGCGGTGGCGAGATCACCCGCTACATGGGGCGCCACGGCACCGATCGCGTCGCCAAGGCCGTGCTCGTCGGTGCGATCCCGCCGCTGATGCTGCAGACCGACGCCAACCCCGAGGGTCTGCCCCGCAGCGTCTTCGACGGCCTGCGGGAGAACGTCGAGCGGGACCGGTCACAGTTCTGGCAGGACCTCAGCGCCCCGTTCTACGGTGCCAACCGCGACGGCGCGAAGGTCAGCAAGGGCGTGCGGGACGCGTTCTGGCTGATGGGCATGACGGTCGGGTTCAAGGGTGCCTACGACTGCATCAAGGCGTTCTCCGAGACCGATCTGACCGAGGACTGCAAGAAGATCGACGTCCCGACGCTGATCATCCATGGCGACGACGACCAGATCGTGCCCATCGTGGCCTCGGCGAACAAGTCCTCGAAACTGATCAAGGACTGCACCCTGCACGTGTACAAGGGCGCCCCGCACGGGCTCACCGCCACGCACCAGGACGAGTTCAACGCCGACCTGCTGGCCTTCCTCAAGGGCTGATCGCGGGCTGACTGGCGTTCCGTTCAAAGGAACACTGTTTCTCCCAAGGAAATTTTGTCGGGCCGACCCCTGGTCAGGGGCTCGGCCCGACGGTCGTTGTGTGACAACCCCCGGTTCGACCGGTTGACAACCGGGTTCCGCCCTGCCTTCATTGTCGTATCGCAGATGAGAACGACGTTTCATCTAGCGAAACAATCGAGGGAAGGGAGGTGCCATGCGAAAGAAACTGGCGGTCGGAACCAGCAGTCTCGTGGTCGTCGCCGCGCTCGGCCTGAGCAGCACATCCGCTCAGGCGTACGGGCCGACGGCGGACTCGCTGGGTTGCCGCCTGTACTTCGGCGACACGGGCACGGGCAGCTCGCCCAGCACGTGGAGTGACACGTTCGGGCTCACCCTGTCGCCGGCCACGCCGACGCCGGGGCAGACCGTGACGGTCACCTTCACCGCTGCGGCAGGTGTCACCAACGGGCCCGCACCGCTGAATCCGGGCGACGTGCCGGTGATCGTGAAGATCGCGCTCGGCGGGTCGCAGTCGGGTTCGGTGAACCTGAACCTGGCCGCCTACCCGGCGGCGGCGAAGGACCCCTACGTCCCACTAGGTCCGATCACGGCGACGGGCACGTTCGTCGCCGGAGCGGCCGGTGCCGCCACCGCCACGGTCAGCCAGATCAAGTTCGCCAACGCCACCGCGGCCACGTACTGCTCGGCCGCGGGCGACCGCGACCAGAAGGCCGCGCCGCAGGCGACCACCATCGCGGAGCCGTTCACCGTCTTCGACGGATCGGTGCACGTCACCGCGGTGTCCGGGCAGAGTGTCAGCACGCATGCCCGCGCCGGCAACACCATCACCTACGCGGTCTCGGGCCTCGCGTCCGGCGCCACGCTGTCCGCGTCGCTCAAGGACGCGGCCGGTAACGGCACCGGCGAAGGTTCGGGCACCGGCAGCACGGACGGCACCGGGGCCGGCAGCGGCACCCTGGCCGTACCGGCCGGAGCCACCACCGGTGCCCGCACGCTCGCGGTCACCGACGGTGTCAACACCGTGGTCACGCCGATCACCATCCTGGGCACGCCGAGCATCGCCATCACCCCTGGTGGCGGCGGGGCGGGCACCTCGGTCACCGTGACCGGCACGAACTGGAACCCCGGCAGCGCCGTCGCGATCCGCGGCTACCAGGCGCTGACCGGACCGCCGCCGCCCAACCCGACCAGTGACGCCCCCGTGGGTGTGACCGCCTCGGCGACCGGCGGCATCAGCGGCACGTACGTCGTCAACGCCGCCGCCACCGCGTACCTCGGTGCGTCGTCGGGCGTCGGTCCGAGCACCCTGTTCGCCGTCGCGGCCTGGGCGGCCTCGGCCGACTCCTGCGTCGCGAAGACGGGCACGGCGACGACTGGAACGTGCGGGCTGAGCTACAACCTGTCGCAGACGGTCACCGCGGGCAACCTCGCGATGGGCCGCGCGGCGGGCACCGGCAACATCGTGCTGTCGGGCGTCACGCTCGACGGCACCGTCCACACCAGCACCGGCGCCCTGGCGCCGATCACGGTGACGGACTACCGCGGCAGCACCTTCGGCTGGAGCCTGGTCGGTACGGTCACCGACTTCACCGGCACCCCCGGCGGCACCATCCCGAAGGCGAACCTGTCCTGGACGCCTGCCTGCACCGGCACCGCCGGCGCGACCAACGCCGTGACCGCGGTCGCGGGCTCGGCAGGCCCCGTCAACGGCGCCACGCTGTGCTCGGCCCCGGCCGACACGGCAGGCACCGGCGGCAGCTTCGACGCCTCCGCGGCGCTCGCCCTGACCGTGCCAACCAACCAGCTGGCCGGTTCGTACACCGCGACGCTCACGCTGACGCTGAGCTGACCGGGACCGGTGGGGGCGGGCGCTATCCGTCCCCACCGGCCGATCGAGGGCGCAAACCTGCCGTCGGCGGGTCCTGCGCGTTGATTCTGCGATCCATTCAAGCATCGGGGAGTCGGTCCATGACCACGCTGGTCCGTACCGCCGCCGCGCTGACAGCCCTGCTGCTGGGCGCGGCGCTGGCAACCGTCCCGGCGCCGCCCGCCGCGGCCGCGGGCAACGGCCGGTGGGCCGTGGTGCCCACCCCGCCGAAGACGCCGACCCCGGCCGCCCGGCAGTACTTCTTCCTGGAGTCGCCGCCCGGCCAGACCGTACTCGATTCGGTACGGGTCACCAACCACACCGACACCGCCCTCAGCCTGCGCGTCTACGGCGCCGACGCCTACAACACCGCCGACGACGGCGGCTTCGGCCTGCGCGAACAGACCCAGCCCCAGCACGACATCGGCGCCTGGACCAGCACCGGCGTCACCGACCTGGTCGTGCCCGCCCGCCGCCAGGCCGACATCCCGTTCACGGTCGTGGTGCCCCCCAACGCCAGCCCCGGCGACCACGTCGGCGGCATCGTGGTGGCCGAGGCCGCGCCGAGCGGGCAACTCGACGGCGGCGGGGTCGCCATCGCCGTGCGGCAGGCCGTGGCCGCCCGCGTCTACCTGCGGGTCAGCGGCCCGGCCGTGCCGGCGCTCACCGTCGGCGAGGCGACCGCCGAGCGGGATCGGGTCGCGTACACGGTCACCAACACCGGCAACCTGCACCTCGCGCCGACGATCACCGTCACCTCCGCCGGCCTGTTCGGACACGACGTCCACACCGGACCCGTGCCGCGGCTCGACCTGGTGCCCGGCGCGCAGACGGTGCTGCGTACGGCCCTGCGCGGCGCCTGGCCGGTGGACGTCGTGACCACCACCGTCACCGTCACCGCCGACAGCGGCATCCGCGCGGGCACCGAGGTCACCACCGTCACCGGCGGATGGCAACTGCTCGCCGCCCTGGCCGCGCTGCTCGCCGTGGCGACAGTGCTGATCCGCCGGCGCCGCCGCGCCCGCCTGCGCCGCCCGCGAGGCATCTCGTGACCTGGCCGCGCACCGACCTCACCCCGGCTGCCGTGGCCGAGCCGACCAACATCGCCCGCCCCGGGCGTGCCCGCACGCGTTCGGCGCGCCGCCGGGTCTCCGCCGAGCGGTTCGCGGCGGTGCACCTCGCCGCCGCGGCGGTGTCCTGCTGCGGCGTGTTCGCGCTCGTCGGCCCGGCCGCCGTCGCGGCGGCGGCCGAGCCGGGGCGCGGTGTGAGCCTCGCCGCCGCGCGGGCACAGGCCGGAGACCACCTCCGGGTCACCGGCACCGGCTGGCCGCAGGGCGCGCTGATCCAGCTGGTCACCTGTGGCGAGCTGGCCCTGCCCGGATCGTCCGCATGCGACATGCGGGCCGCGCTGGCGACCGTCGCCCGTGCCGACGGCACGTTCGCGGTCGAGCTGACCGTCGGCGACCCGCCCCGGCCATGCCCCTGCGTCGTGCACGTGGCCGAGGTCGGTCCCGGTGGCGGCGGCGGCCACGTAGACGCGCCGATCGAGCTGACCGGCCACGCCACCGGCCCGGCGCCGGTGCCCGGCCGGGTGCGGGCCCGGCTGGAGGTGATCGCGGCGCGACTGACCGGCGGTAGCGCGACGGCGGCGTGGTTCGGCGGCGTGCAGCACCGCACGCTCGTCTACACCGTGCGCAACGCGGGCAGCCAGCCGCTGGACGGGGCGCCGCTGGTGGTCCGGGTCGGCCGCAGCGCCGAGGGCGTGCCCACGCCGCCGACCGGGCAGCTGCGACCGGGGGAGACCCGCACCTTCGAGGTGCCGGTGACCATTCCGTTCGCGGCGTTCGGGGCGTATCCGGTCACCGCCGAACTGGGCGGACTCGGCCAGGCCAGGGCGGTGCACCAGGCGTACCCGTGGGGGCTGGTGGTGCTCAACGTGATCGGCGCCGCCATGATCGCGTACGGCGTGCTCCGGCTGGTCCGCCGTCGCCGTGACCGCGTCGTGCCTGCGCTGCCCGGCACCGGCGAGGTGCTGCTGCCCGCCGTGGTGCGGCTGCCCGCACTCCAGGCGTACCTGGTCTTCGACGATGCCCCCGGCGCGGGCCGCCTGCGCCGCCTGGCGGCGGGGCGACTCGATCCGGCCGACCTGGACCGGCTGCTGCACACCGCCGCACCCGAGCAGCCCGACGCCGTCGTCGATCTGGCCGCGCTCGACGAACACCTGACCCGACCACGAAACGGGTGACCCGTGGACCGACCTCTGCTCCTGCGGCTCGGCGCGGTCGCGGCCGCCGCCGTGCTCGCCTTCACCGGCTGCTCGGCCGTCATGCCGGGCGCCCTCGACCAGCCCGGCACCGCCACCGCCGACGGCGTCGGCCCCGGCGTCACCGACAGCACCGTCAAGGTGGTGTTCGTCGGCGTCGACCTGGGCAAGACCAGCGCCTTCACCGGCTTCCGCACCGCCGATGCCGGGAACCTGCCCGAGCAGGTCAAGGCGTTGCAGACGTGGATCAACGCCAACGGCGGCATCGCCGGTCGGCGCCTGGAGGCCGTCTACCGCAGCTACGAGGCCGGCGACGACTCCCCGGCGGCCGAGGAGAAGCTGTGCAACCAGATCACCCAGGACGACCGGGCGTTCGCGGTGGTCCTGACCGGACAGTTCCAGGCCAACGCCCGCCCGTGTTACGCCCAGCGGCACACCCTGGTGCTGGACGCGACCCTGGTCGCCACCGACGACGCCACCTACGCCCGACTCGCGCCATACCTGTGGTCGGCCAGCTATCCGGGCTACGACTCCTTCGTGCGGGCGCTGCTCAAGACGCTGTCCGAGCAGGGTTTCCTGGTCTCGGGCAGCGCGGTCGGGGTGGTCGCCGCGGACACCCCGACCAACCGGGCCGTCTACACCGGGCTGGCCGCGCCGGAGCTGGCCCGGCTGGGCACCACCGCGACCGTCGCCTGGGTCGACACCACCGACCTCGGCACCCTCAACGCCGGGCTCAACCAGGCCGCCGTCGACTTCCGCGGCAAGGGCGTGACCCGGGTGGTGTTCCTCGGCGGTGCCCGGCTCGCCTCGTTCTTCCTCACCACGGCGGCGGCGCAGGAGTTCACCGCTCGGTACGCGGTGTCCAGTTTCGACAATCCGGCGTTCCTGGTGAACAACCCGTCCACCATCCCGCCCGCCGCGCTGCGGGACATGGTCGGCCTCGGCTTCAACCCCAGCCAGGACGTGCCCGACAGCCAGGTCCCGTTCCCCGGCGGCGACGCCGAGAAGCGGTGCCTGGACATCTTCGGCGCGGCCGGGCAGACCTTCAAGACCAGGGAGAACGCGCGGATCGCGCTGACCTACTGCGACGCCGCGCTGCTGCTGCACGCCGCTGCGAAGGACCTCGGACCGAACCTCAACGCGACCGCGTTCGCCCAGGCGGCGGCCGCGCTCGGGGACGGGTTCAGGCCGGCCGCCGGGATCAGCGGCGGGATGGGCGGCGGCCGTCGGACCGCCGGGGGTGGCTACCGGGTGCTGGCGTACGACGCCGGCTGCTCCTGCTTCACCTACCGGGGCGAGGAGGTGCGCTTTGACTGACGCGCTCACCGCCACCGGGGTCTGCTGCGCGTACGGCCCGGTGCAGGCGCTGTTCGGGGTCGATCTGCGGGTCGGCCCCGGGGAACTGGTCGGGCTGTGCGGGCCCAACGGGGTCGGCAAGTCCACGCTGCTGCGGGTGCTGTCCGGCCTGCATCGGCCCACGTCGGGCACGGTGGAGTTGTTCGGCGCCGACGTCACCGCCGTGCCCGCCGCCCGTCGGGTGCGGCTCGGGCTGAGCACCGTCGTCGGGCAGGCCGCGTACGGCTCGCTGACGGTGCTGGAGAACCTGCGCCTGCAGGGGTACCGCATGCGGGGCGCCGACGCCCGCGCCGGGCTGGACGCGGCGCTGGCCGTCTTTCCGCGCCTGGCCCGGCGGGCGCACCAGCCCGCCGCCACCCTGTCCGGCGGCGAGCGGCAGATGCTGGTGCTGGCCAAGGCCCTGGTGCAGCGGCCCCGGCTGCTGCTGGTCGACGAGCTGTCGCTGGGCCTGGCCCCGATCGTCGTCGGGGGGCTGCTGGAGATGCTGCGGCGCATCAACGCCACCGGTGTGGCGATGCTGATCGTCGAGCAGTCGGTCAACGTGGCCCTGTCCCTGGCCGACCGGCTGTACTTCCTGGAGAAGGGCGCGGTCGCGGCCGAGCACGACGCGGCGCGCCTGGCCGGGCGGCCGGAGCTGGTCCGCTCGCTGATGCTGGGCGGCCACTCGTGATCGACGCGGTGGTGCTGGGACTGTTCACCGGGCTGACCTACGGGCTGCTCGCGGTCGGGCTGGTGCTGGTGTACCGGTCCAGCCGGTTCGTCAACTTCGCGCACGGCTCGGTCGGCGTCTTCGGCGCGGCGGTGCTCGGCAAGGTGGTGACCGCCGGGGTGCTGCCGTACTGGGTGGCGTTCCCGCTGGCCATGGTCGCCGCCGGGGCGGTGGCGGCCGCGATCGAGGTCGTCGTCGTACGCCGCCTGCGCCACCGGCCCGCGGTCACCGGCATGATCGCCACGCTGGGGCTGTCGCAGTTCATTCTGATCGCCGCGCTGCTGCTCAACAGCCAGGGGCTGAGCGGCCTCACCTTCCCGCGCCCGCCCGGCCTGCCGACGTTCACACTCGGTCGGACCCCGATCGGCCCCGCGTTCGTGGCGATGGCGCTGTTGGCGCCGGTGCTGTTCGGCGCGCTGGCGCTGCTGCTGCGCCGCAGTCGGGTCGGCCTGGGCCTGCGCGCCGCCGCCGACGCGCCGGACATGGCCCGGCTCGACGGCGTGCCCGCCGCCCGGATGACCACGCTGGCCTGGGCGGTCGCCGGTGCGGTCGCGGCATTCTCGGCCATCCTGGTCACGCCGACGCAGGGCGCGCAGTCCATCGACACCCTCGGTCCGGAGCTGCTGCTGCGGGGCCTGGCCGGTGCGGTCGCGGCGCGGATGTCGTCGCTGCCCAGGGCGCTCGCGGCGTGCCTGGGGATCGGCGTCGCCGAGCGGGTGCTGCTGTCCTGGGGCGCCGGGCGTGGCGGGGTGAGCCTGGCTCTGGCGTTGTTCATCCTGGTCACGTTGCTCTGCCAACCCCGGTTGGGTCGCCGCGACAGCGGACAGGCCGGCTGGCCCCGCAGCGTGCCGCAGCCGGGCACCGTGCTGGGCCGCGTCGTCACGGCGCTCGGGCTGCTGGCGGCGGCAGGGCTGGCGTACCTGGTCAGCAACGAGACCGCGTCGGTGCTGACCACTGTCGCCGGGTTCGCGCTGGTCGGGCTGTCGGTGCTGCTGGTGACCGGCCTGGCCGGGGAACTGTCGCTGGGCCAGTTCGCCTTCGCCGGTATCGGGGCGGCCGTGTCCCTGCACGTCGCCGCCGTCAGCGGCAACTTCTTCACGGCGGCGCTGGCGGGATGCGCGGCGGCGGCGGTCGCGGCGGCCCTGGTCGGGCTGCCCGCGCTGCGGCTGCGCGGGCTCGCGCTGGCGGCGGTGAGCCTCGCGTTCGCGCTGGCCGCCGAGGGCTGGCTGCTGCGCCTGCCGGTGCTGCTGGGCGACGGGGTCGAGGCGGCCAAGCCGCAGTGGCACGGCTACCCGCTGCTGCTGGCCAAGGACTACTACCTGTTCGCGCTGCTGATGCTGGGGCTCGGGCTGTGGCTGGCGCACCGGCTGCGTACCGGCGGGTTCGGGCTGACGGTGCTGGCCCTGCGCGACAACGAGGACGCGGCCAAGGCCCTCGCCGTGCCCGCCACCCTGCGCAAACTCCAGGTGTACGCCGCCGCGGGTGTGCTGGCGGGCCTCGGCGGCGTCGTCATCGCCCATGGCCAGACCCAGGTCACCGTCAACAGCTTCCCCGCCTCCGCCGGGATCGACGCCGTCGCGCTGACCGTCGTCGGTGGCCTGGGCGTGCTCGGCGGTCCACTGCTGGGCGCCCTGCTGCTGGTCGGCCTGCCCGCCCTGGTCGACCTCGGCATCGGCGGCCAGGCCGCGCTCACCGTCGGCTGGCTGCTCGTGGTGGTGCTCCTGCCCGGCGGCCTGGGCGAACCGCCGGCTCGGCTGCTGAAGCGGCTGCCGTCACGGGCCCGCAACGCCGAGCTGTCCACATCCGACAGTGCTGCCTTGGTGGCGGAGCCGCAGGATCGGCCGCTCGGCGCGGGCGGGGCGGCCTTCCCGGGCTCGCGAGCGGCTGTGGACGGCACGGCACCGGCCCGGGTGCGGCTGCCGAGTTTCGAGGTGCCGGTGGGTGGCACGGCGCTGCTGAGTGCGCGGGCGGTGGCGCGGTCGTTCGGTGGGGTGCGGGCGGTCGCCGGGGTGGACCTCGACGTCGCCGCCGGTGAGGTCGTCGGGATCATCGGGCCCAACGGCGCGGGCAAGACCACGCTGTTCGAGATCCTGGCCGGATACACCCGGCCCGACGCCGGGCGGGTGCTGCTGGCGGGGCACGACGTCACCCGGCTGCCCCCGCAGCGGCGGGCGCGGCGCGGCCTGGGCCGCTCGTTCCAGGACGCCCGGCTGTTCCCGACCCTGACCGTACGCGAGTCGCTGCAGGTGGCCGGGCAGCGGCGGCACCCAACCGGGCTGGCCGCGGCCGCACTGGGTGCCACCGCCGGGCAGCGCCACCGGGCCGCGCGCACCGGCGACCTGCTCGACCTGTTCGGGCTGGTCGAGCTCGCCGACCGGTCGGTCGCCGCGCTGTCCACCGGCACCCGGCGCACCGTCGAGCTGGCCTGCCTGCTCGCGCTGGAACCGGCGCTGCTGCTGCTGGACGAGCCCTCGTCCGGGGTGTCCCAGGCCGACGGGGTCGCGCTGGGGGAGCTGCTGCTGCGGGTCAACCGCGAGCTGGGCGTGGCCCTGGTGGTCATCGAGCACGATCTGCCGCTGCTGGCACGGCTGGCGCCCCGGTTGGTCGCCATGGAGTCGGGCCGGGTGATCGCCGACGGGCCGACCGCGTCCGTACGGGCGCATCCGGCCGTGGTCGCGTCGTACCTCGGCACCGATCCGGTGGCCGAGCACAGGTCCGGGATAGCTGTCTAGGAGGAACCCATGTGGAGAGCACGAGTCGTGGCGGTGCTGGCCGCGGTCGCGGTGACCGTCCCGCTGTACGCCCAGCCCGCCGCGGCCGCGCCGCGGTTGACGCTGAGCAAGTCCAGCGGTCTGTCGAACGGCACCCAGATCACGGTCAACGGGTCCGGGTTCACCGCGAACCTGAAGCAGATCGCCATCGGTCAGTGCATCGCCGACCCGGTCGGGCCGACCGACTGCAACCTCGCCGGGGGTGCCCAGTTCGTCAACGCCGACGGCAGCGGGAAGATCCCGGCTGTCACGTTGAAGCTCGCGGCGAAGTTCGGGTCGTTCGACTGCACCAAGCGGCAGTGCGTGGTCGCGGCGCAGATCCTGCCGTCGTCGGCCTCCGACGACGTGGTGAAGGCGAACCGGGCGAGCGTGAAGATCTCGTTCGGGGCGGCGAGCTCGCCCAAGCCGGGCACCAGCACCAGCCCGGAGAGCCTGGCCAAGACCGGTCCCGGTGACGAGCACTGGGTGCTGGTGCTGGGCGGCTCGGCACTGCTGCTGCCCGGTATCGGCCTGCTGCTGCTCCTGCCGCGGCGCCGCCGGGCGGCCGCCTGAGCGCCGACGGCGCGCGATGACCCGGACCGGGCCGGGCGGGTGAGCCCTCGCCCGGACCGGTCCGCCGTCGCTCAGGCGAGCTGGCGGTGCCGGTCGGTCCACAGCGCGGCGCTGAGGAAGTGGTTGTCGTATCGCTCCTGCGACGCCTTGATGTCGGCGGCGGTCGCCAGCCCGGCGTGGAAGCGGTCGAGCAGGCGGTAGTACTCGAAGCGGGCCGGGCCGGGAGTGAACAGGAACAGCACGTCGGCGTCGGTGTCGGGCGCCGGTGCGAACGCGTGCGGCAGGTACGGCGGGACGATCAGCAGGTCGCCCCGGTACAGCGTGATGATCTCCTCGCCGAGCAGCACCTCCAGTTCGCCGTCGAGCAGGAAGAAGATCTCGTCGGAGCGCTCGTGGAAATGCGGTGGGGCGCCGGGCGAACCGGCCTTGAGCAGTGACCGGTTGCTGGTCAGCACATTGCCTGTCTGCGGCGCGTCGGCCAGCAGCGTGACGACGCTGCCGGGGTCGCGGGTCAGCTTCTCCGCCTCGCCGGCCCGGACCAGTACTCCTCCGCGCATGGCGGCCTCCCTCGTGTTGTGGGACCAGGCGAGACAGCCCGTCTCGTCTTGCGGTCACGGTAGGCGTCGTGAGTCACGAGTGTCAAGACGAGACGTACCGTTTCGTCGTACGCTACGATGCGTGACGTGACACCACCACCACCACCGCCGCCACCAGACGCCACCCGCCGCAACGAGCAGTCGCGCCAGGCGATCATCACTGCCGCCCTCGAACTGTGCGCCGAGCGCGGCTACGCGGCCACGACCGTCGAGGCCGTCGCCGCCAAAGCGGGCGTCGGCAAGCAGACGATCTACCGCTGGTGGCCGTCCAAGGCGGCGGTGCTGATCGAGGTGATGGAGGAGCAGCGCGACAAGTCGGCTCGGTTCCCGGACACCGGCGACATCTGGCGCGACCTGGGCACCCAGACCCGCAACGTGATGCGCCTGTTCGAGTCCGACTTCGGGCTGATCTGGCGCGGGCTGATCGGCTCGGCGCAGACCGAGGAGCCCGCCGCCGACGGCGTACGGCGGATCCTGCGGGTGTCGATCGAGCAGTGCATGGCCCGGCTGGCCAAGGCACGCGACGCGGGGCAGTTGCGCGCCGACCTCGACCTCGAACTGGCGGTCGAGTTGATCTACGGCCCGATCTACCACACCTGGCTGCTGCGGGTACGCCGGATCGACGAGTCGTACATGGACACCGTCCTGGCCGCCCTGCGCCCGGCGCTCGCCCCGTGACCCGGCGCCGACCCGACTACACCGGCAGCGGCGTGGCGTCCTCGGGCAGCGCGTCGGCCAGCACCTGACGCGCCTCGGCACCCGACGCGTCGTCGTGCGCGGCGACCTGCTCCAGCGCCGCCCGGTATGCCGTGGCGAACGCGTCGGCCGCCGAGGTGGCGACATCTGGGCTGACGCCCGTGCCCTCCCAGTTGCCGCCGGTCACCGGGCTGACGGAGCGGGCCACGGAGATCGTCGCCTCGAGGTGATCGTGCACGCGGAACGCCTCGCGGGGGTGCGCTCCGCCCCGCGTGCGCTCGCCGACCACGACCGCGCGGCCCAGCGCCTGCAGGCCGTAGGCCAGCGCCTCGCCGCCGGAGAAGGTGGTGGCGCTGGTCAGCGCGTACACGGGCTTGGTGCGGCCGTAGCGGCGGCCGGGCACGTGCGCATGCGTCCACGACTGGCGCACCCGGTCCGTGCGGCGTTCGTAGTGGCCGGTGAACTCGACCGGTTCGTCGTCCCACAGGTAGCTGGCCAGCAGGCTGACGGCGTTGGGATCGCCGCCGAGGCAGCCGCGCAGGTCGATCACGAGGGCCCGGGTCGGCGCGAGCAGCGTCATCGCCGCCGCGTAGGCGTCGCCGACGATGGCGGCCGGGAACAGCAGGGGGTTCAGCTCCAGCAGGCCGACGTCGCCCGGCAGGCGCCGTACCGTCGCGACGCCGTTGGCGGTGCGTTCGGCCCACGCTCGCATCGACGCCCACTCGGCCGCGTCGTCACCGTCCGCGCGCTCGGGCAGCGGCTCGGGGGAGTGGACCAGGCGCAGGTGCCGGTCGCCGTTGACCGCTTGCAGGTCGGCGGTGACCGCCGCGGCCAGCGCCGCCGGATCGATGGGGTAGCCGTCGGCGGCCGCGGCCAGGCGGGCGGAGATGTCGGCGGCAGCCTCGGGAAAGACATAGTGCTGCTCGACCAGTGCGCGCAGGCGCGTGATCACGTCCGTCATCTCGATCTTGTCCACCGGTCGAGGCAACCACAACGGACCGTGCCGGGTCAAGGCGGGCCGTTCGGGCGGCGAGAGGGCTGTGGCAGGTGGACACTACGATGCGGCCATGGATCGTCGGTCGAACCGTCCCGTGCCGCTCGACTGGCCGGGCTGCCGCAACGCTCGCGACCTCGGCGGCCTGCCCACCGCCGACGGCGGCCGGATCCGGGCCGGTGCGCTGCTGCGCTCGGACGGGCATGAGCGGATGACCGACGCGACAATCCAGGCCGTACGCGGCGCCGCGCTCAGCCGCATCCTGGACCTGCGCTGGTCCTGGGAGTGCGCCGAGTTTCCCAGCCCGTTCGCCCAGGACCCCTGCTACCGGCACACGCCGCTGCTCAACGACGTGCTGGACTACGTGCCGCCGCCCGACAGCTACGCGCCGATGCTCGACCACAACCAGGCCCGCATCGGCGCGGCCGTCCGCGCCTTCGCACAGGCGCCACCCGGTGCGGTGGTGGTGCACTGCCACGCCGGGCGTGACCGCACCGGTGTGCTGGTGGCACTGCTGCTGCGACTGGCCGATGTCGACCACGAGACGATCGCCGACGACTACGCGCTGACCGAGGGCTGCACACCCGCGCCGATGCTGAACACGCTGGCCCACCTGGACGCGGCCCATGGCGGCGCGGCGCCCTACCTCGCGCGGGCCGGGGTCGACGCGGACGACGTGCGCGCGGTGCGGGCTCGGCTGCTCGCCTAGCGGGCGGGTCAGCTGCCGCGCTTGCGCAGCCCGAACCAGGTCAACGCCAGACCGACGACCGCCGTGATCGGACCGATGACGGCCCACGTCAGGTCGCCGCTCATGACGCTGCCGCCCAGGACGTCCAGTCCCTGCAACGTCCACACGAGGCCGGACAGCACCAACAGGACTCCGATACCAGCC
Organism: Catellatospora tritici; assembly: GCF_019083965.1. Taxonomy (GTDB): domain Bacteria; phylum Actinomycetota; class Actinomycetes; order Mycobacteriales; family Micromonosporaceae; genus Catellatospora; species Catellatospora tritici. The sequence goes on along the minus strand of NZ_JAHRCY010000009.1, from coordinate 83,301 downwards.
CACACCCAACGCATGACCGACACGCTACGCGCCCGGACCCCGTCGTGGCGTCAACCGAACGGCGCCCGATGATCGCCACGGTTGCGGCGGTCGGGGCCGGTGTCGTACGGTCTCGGCACGCCACGCGAGCCGAAAGGAGGTCAGAACACCATGTCCACTGTTCTGCGCCCCTTCCGCGGCCCGGCGTACGCGCGGATTTGACCGGGGCGTACGCCCGGAAGGATCCCCCTATGGCCGATCTGGTCATCCGCCCGCTCGTCGCGGGCGAGGAGCACGTCTTCGACTCGATGCCCGACCCGCTGCCCGAACTGCGACAGGTCAGCTATGCCGACGGCCTGGCCGGTGGCGGCTACCGCCCTGAGCACACCTGGGTGGCCCTGCTCGACGGCCGCGTGGTCGCCCGCGCCGCGTGGCTGCGGCCGCCGGGATCGGTCGGCCGCCCGTGGCTGGAGCGCTTCGACCTCATTGCCGAGCCCTCCGTGGGCGCGGCGCTGCTGGCCGCCGCGCACCGTTCGCTCGGCGGTCCCACCGGCTACTACGCCTCGATGCCCGCGTCCTGGCGGCAGCATCCGCACCAGCGCGCCGCGGTGGCGCCGCCGATGGCCGCGGCGCGCCTGGCCGGTCTGACCGAACGCGGCGAACGGCTGCGTATGACCTGGTCCGGCGGCGCCGTCGCGACCCGGTCCGGCGGCTCCGTCCCGACCCGAACTGGTCGGTACGCGTTTCGCCCCGCCGCCGATGCGGCGGAGATAGCGGCGTTGGCCGCCCGCGTCACCGCTCCCGACGTGCTGACCGGCGCGGAGGTGGCGCGCCTGGTACGCGGCGTGGACCTGGCCCGTGACCCGCTGAAATGGCTCTCCGGCCCGCCCGGGGACTGGCGCGTCGCCCTGGCCGGGGGCGAACCGGTCGGCCTGACCGGACCGGCCGGGGACGCCTGCTACCCGATGATCGCCTACCTGGGCCTGCTCGACGAGGCCACCGCCGACCCCGCGGTACGCGGCGAGATGCTCACCGACGCGGTCGCGGTGCTGGTCGCCGGGGGTGCGCTGGAGATCGTCGCGGACGTCGACGCCGACCGCCCGGATGCCCGAGCGGACCTGGAACGTGCCGGATTCACCCCGGTCCGCGCCCGAGTCCACTTCGCACCCGCCTGAGAACAGACCCGCCGCGCCCGGGTCGCGTGGCTCGCGTCCGGCTCGCGTCGGGCTCGCGCCCGGGTTGCGTCCGGCTGGGCGTCCGGTCCGGGTCGGGCTCGCGACGGGCCGCGCCACGTGGGGGCGGTTTCGGGGAGATGTCCGGGATGGTGCGTTTGGTGGCACCTGTTCGCGGGGCGCGCGTGTGTCGAAACGGTCACATTCCTGCGTGCGGTTTATTTCCGGCGCCAACCGTCGCACCAGCCTCGATGGTCGTCCCCGGGGGTGCCGGAGCACTCTGCGGGGTTGTCCGCACGGTGACGGGCCGTTACGTTGGTTCAGGTCTTGACAGAGCACGCAAGGTGAACCGGCACATAGGATCACCGCGACGCTACGGAGAGTGCATCTTGCAGTACCGGCCCGCGCTGTCGAAAGAGAGCGACCGATACCGGGGACGTCGACGCGTCGACACCCCGCCACGGCACCGGTACGTCGCCGTGCTCGCCACCGCCGTTGCCGGAGCCGGGGTCGTCGCCCTGGGCGCCGGAGCCACCGTGGACGACGGCAAGACCGACCCGTACGCCGTCGAGATCTCCGCATACTCGACGGGCGGGGCCGACCGCGGTGCCGCCGTGGAGCGGGCCAGCCGGTCCGACACCCGCGAGGCGCTCACCACCACCGACGACCGCGACCCGAACGCCTGGGTGCTGCCGTTGCACGACTTCAAGCTGAGCTCGCGCTTCACGTCCGACTGGAGCAAGTCGCACCACGGCGTCGACCTGGTCGGCCCGGCCGAGGGCACCGCTATCGGCGCGGTCCACCGCGGCACCGTCGTGCAGGCGGGCTGGAACGGTGCCTACGGCTACTCGGTCGTCGTCGACCACGGCGACGGCATCCGTACGCTGTACGGCCACGCGAGCAAGGTGCTGGTCAAGGTCGGTCAGCGGATCGAGGCGGGCGAGACCGTCGCACTGCTGGGCAACACCGGCCTGTCCTACGGCACCCACCTGCGCCTCGAGGTATACGTCGCCGGAGCCCCGCAGAACACGCTGGAGTGGCTGCGCCAGCACAAGGTCGACCTCGAGCTGGAGATCGAAGCCGTCCTCGGCAGCTGACCGCCCGGACCGCTCGCGGCGGCCCGGGTCCGCTCAACCGGCCGACCAGTCGGCCAGGACCTGTGCCGTGTGCGCGCCGGGTTCGGCGGGCGGACCGCTCAGCGTCGCGGGCGTACGCGAGAACCGGGGCGCGGGCGCGGGCTGCACCACCCCGTCTCGGTCCACATAGGTCTGCCGTGCCCGCAGCTGCGGATCGGCGGGCGCCTCGGCCCACGACAGCACCGGCGCCACGCACCCGTCGCCGTCGGCGAAGACCTCGGTCCACTCCTGCCGCGTACGCTGCGCGAACCGCTCGGCGATCGCGGCTCTCAGCCGCGGCCAGGTCGCCGGGTCGTACTGCGCCGCCGCCTCCTCGCCCAGACCCAGGCGCTGGGCGAAGACGGCGAAGAACTGCGGCTCCAGCGGGCCGACCGCCATGTGGCCGCCGTCGGCGGTGGCGTACACGTCGTAGAACGGGGCGCCGGAGTCGAGCAGGTTCACCCCGCGCTGGTCGCGCCACGCGCCACCCGCGCGCAGCCCCGCGACGAGGGTGGCCAGGTGGGACGCGCCGTCGACGATAGCCGCGTCGACGACCTGACCCCGGCCGCTGGCCTGGACCTCCCACAGCGCCGCGAGGATGCCCGTGGCCAGGTAGAGCGCACCGCCGCCGAAGTCGCCGACGAGGTTGAGCGGGATCTGCGGCGGTCCACCGGCCCGGCCCATCGCGTGCAGGACACCGGTCACGGCGAGGTAGGTCAGGTCGTGTCCGGCGGTGTGGGCTCGGGGGCCGTCCTGACCCCAGCCGGTCATCCGGCCGTACACCAGGCGCGGTTGGCGGGCCAGGCACGCGTCCGGGCCGAGGCCCAACCGCTCGGCGACGCCGGGCCGGTACCCCTCGATCAGCACGTCGGCCCGCTCCACCAGCCGCAGCGCGGTCTGCAGGTCGGCCGGATCCTTGAGGTCGAGGGCGATCGAGCGCTTGCCCCGGTTGAGCAGGTCGAAGCGTGGCTCGACGGCCATGGTGCCGCCGCCGGGCCGGTCCACGCGGACCACGTCGGCGCCCAGGTCGGCCAGGTGCATGGCGCAGAACGGGCCGGGTCCGAGCCCGGCCAGTTCCAGCACCCGCAGGCCGTGCAGCGGGCCGGTGGGCTGCGGTGCGGTGTGGTCGGTCATGACGCTCCCGGGGTCGGGTAGAGCCGGTCGATCTCGGCGGCGTACTTGGCGGACACGGCCGAGCGGCGCAGCTTCAGGGTCGGGGTGAACTCGTCGCCGCCGGGCTCCCACGGTCCGGGCAGGATCGCGAACTTCTTGATCTGCTCGACGCGGGACAGCGTACTGTTCGCCGCCGCGACGCCGTCGGCGACGAGCGGGTGCGGGTCGGCGCCGGGCTCGCGCCGGTGCAGCGCCGCCAGCGCGTCGGCGTCCAGCACGATCAACGCGACGTTGTACGGCCGCCCGTCGCCGACCACGGCCACCGTGCCGACGAGCGGGCACGCCGACAGCAGCGCGCTCTCGATCGCGACTGGGGACATGTTCTTGCCCGCCGCGTTGATGATCAGTTCCTTCTTCCGCCCGACGATGCTGACGTACCCGTCGGCGTCCACGGTCGCCACGTCGCCGGTGCGCAGCCAGTCGCCGTCGAACAGCTCCCCGGTCCGCACCGGGTCGCCGCGGTAGCCGCGGGTGACGATCGCGCCGCGTACCAGCAGCTCCCCGTCGTCGGCAAGGCGCAGCTCGACCCCGGGCAGGGCCCGCCCGACCGTGCCGGGGCGGATCGCCGCAGGCGGGTTGAGCGTGGCCACGCCGCAGGTCTCGGTCATGCCCCACACGTCGCAGACCGTGATGCCCAGCTCCAGGAAGTAGGTCAGCACCGCCGGAGGCAGCGGCGCGGCCCCCGACATGACCCAGCGAGCCCGGTCCAGGCCGAGCTGGGCGCGTACCTTCGCCAACAAGACCCGGTCGGCCAGCCGGTATGCCACGCCCCGGCGTCCGTCGCGGGCGGTCCGCATCGCCGCCCGCAGCGCCCAGCGGCGCGGTGTCGGGGCGGTCGCCAGCGCGTCCTCGATCCGGCCCCGCATCTTCTCCAGCACCCGTGGCACGGCCGCCCAGAACGTCGGCCGCACCTGCTGCAGCGCCTCGCCCAGCCGGGCCAGGTCGGACAGGCACACGATCTGCAGGCCGTACACGATCGGGATGTAGTGGCCGGCCAGCCGGTCGGCGATGTGCGCGGCGGGCAGGTACGACAAGCCGACGTCGTCCGGCCGCAGGTCGACGACCTGAGTCAGTCCGTCGATCTCGGCGAGCAGGTTGGCGTGCGTCAGTTCGACACCCTTGGGCAGCCCGGTGGTGCCCGAGGTGTAGATGATCGTCAGCAGGTCGTCGGGGCCGACGGCGGCCCACGCCACGGCGAAGTCGAAGTCGGCCTGGGTCGCCGCCTTCAGCTCGCCCAGGGTGATCGCGCCCGGCGCCGGACCGTCCACGCAGATCACCGCATCCAGGGCGACGCCACTGGCGAGGATGCGAGGCAGGTACTGCCGCTCGGTGACGGCCAGGCGGGCGCCGCAGTCGCGCAGCACGTGGGCCAGCTGCTCGGGCGACGAGGTGTTGTACACCGACACCGGCACCGCGCCGAGATGCACGGCGGCCAGGTCGAGCAGGTGGAACTCGGGGCGGTTGCCGAGCATCAGCGCGATCGTGCCGCCCCGGCTCAGCCCGACCCCGGCCAGGCCCGCGGCGAGCGCCGCGACCTCTGCCGCGTACTCCGACCAGGTCAGCGCGCCGCCGTGGACGTGGTCACGCAGGGCGACCGCCTCCGGCGTGCGGGCGGCGGTCTGTTGGAACACGGCGCACAGGCTCGCCGGTGTGCTCATAAGCCTCTCCAAGGGACGGTCCGGCCGGGGGAGCGAGCGGTGGCTCCCCCGGCCGGAGCGGGTCACGAACCGCTGAGCGTCTGCGTCACGCCGGTGGCGATCAGCGAGTCGTAGTAGCCGCCGCCGGGGTAGTAGCCGCCGGTCACCGTGCCGCTCAGGGCGTCGGTGGCCCAGGCCACGGCCAGGGTCTGCAGTGCCGCGATGTTCTTCTGCTGCGGCGTGCCGGAGGTGAGCGTGCACACCCCGTCGGTGCTGGCGCCCTCGGCGTCGCAGTGGCAGCCTGTGGTCAGGCGAACCCCCAGGAACGGCCGGTGCAGGTCGGTGGTGAGCTCGACGGTGCCGTTGGCGTCACTGTTGGCCGTGTACGGCGGGGACGAGATCGCGTAGACCGGGGTGCCGGTCGGAGCGATCCCCTTGAGGCCGGTGGCCATGTTGGACCCGATGAACGACTTCACCGGGTCGAGCAACTGCACCAGCGCCACCCGCGCGTACTGGCTCGGGTAGGTGCTGCGCAGCCGGTTGGCGACGTACGCGGCGACCTCGCCACCGGCCGAGTGGCCCGCGATGACGTACTTCGTGGGCAGGCCGGTGCTCGGCCGTCCGGCCTTGGCCAGGGCGTCGGCGTAGCTGCGCGCCAGCGCGCCCGAGCCGCTGTTCGCGGTGCCCAGCAGGGCAGCCACGTTGTTGAGGAACGGCGAGTTGTTGCCGAGGTTGCTGACCGTACAGCCGAAGATGTCAGCCGAGGGCAGCGTCGGGGCGACCACGACGAACCCGGCCGCGGCGTAGTGCTCGGCGAGGTCGGCCATGTTGCCGTTGGAGCGGGAGAAGCCATGCTGCAGGTAGACCAGGCCCTTGGGGCTGGTCGTGGCGGGCAGGAACCAGTCGGAGGACTGGTGGTAGGTGAACGCCGCGCAGGACACGTCGACGGTGTTGCTGACCTGCGTCCAGGTGACCGCCGCGGTGGCGGGCTGGGCGGGCAGGGCGGTGGCGACCGCTGCGAGCAGGGCGGACAGGCTGATCAGGCGCCGTAGGGACATCGTGCACGTACCGCCTTTCGTGTATCGCTGGATGGAACGATGTTTCCTCCGAAGGGATTTAGCGCTTCTTGTTGGCAGACTGTCAAGAGGCGTAGAGTGCCGTCATCAGGTCGGCCCGGCGATGGGAGGCGTCGATGGCGTATCCGCCGCAACCCTGGTCGCTGCGCGGCCAGCTGTACGTCTCCGTCTGGGCGGTGCCGGTCGCCGACCTGCCGCCGATCCCGCCCGAGGTCACGGCGGCCGTCCGCCTGGTCCGCCTCGGACGGTATGCGCTGGTCGGCACCGCCTGGGTCGACTACCAGCCCGGCGGCGACATGGCCTACCGGGAACTGCTGGGCGCGGTGCTGATGCGAGCCGGGTTTTCGCGGCCCCGCGTGACGATCACCCACATCTGGGTGGACAGCGTCGACTCCCGCGACGGCGGCCGGGAACTGTGGGGCATCCCCAAAGATCTGGCCGACTTCGAGCTGTCCGACACGGACGCCGCCGCCGTCACCGCCGGTCAGCCGATCGCCACGGCGACCATCCGCCGCTCCCGCCTCGCGCTGCGCCTGCCCATCGGTTTCCGGGTCACCCAGGCCCTCAACGGCCGCGCCCTGACCACCCCGGTACGCGCTCGTGCCCGCTGCGGCCCCGCCCGCCTGAATTGGCAGATCGCGTCCGACGGCCCGCTCGGCTTCCTCTCCGGTCGGCGTCCCCTCCTGTCACTCGCGGCCGCCGATTTCGACATGCGCTTCGGCACCGCCGCCCCACCACCGCCCTGACGGCAACCCGCGCCCATTCCGCCTGCCCACGCCCGCCCGGAAAGCGACCGGGGGCAGTGATCTTCGGCTGGGGGGTGGGCCGCTGCCGCCCGGAGAGTGACCGGAGACGGCGATCTTCGGCGGGCGCGGGCTGCTTCCCGCCCGGAAAGCGACCGGAGGCGGCGATCTTCGCAGCGAACCGACTCCTCCGGGCGCACCTTTCGACCGCAGGTGAAGATCTTGAGCCTTGTGGAGCCTCTAGATCGGTATTGGCGGTCAGAATGCCAGGTCTACGACCGCCTTTTGACCGCGCACAGCGATCATGGTCGGGTCAAGTTGCCGCTGGCCGCTGGCCGCTGGCCGCTGGCCGCTGGCCGCTGGCCGCTGGCCGCTGCCCGCTGGCCGCTGAGCCGCTGGCCGCTGGCCAGCGGCCGGTCAGGTCGGGGTGGGGCCTGTGGTGGCGGGGGGGGGGGGGCCGGGGTGGGGGAGGTGTAGTCGGTGGGGTGGAAATGGCGGGTGCGGGCGCGGTACTCGCCGGCCATGCCGGGCCAGTTGGTGACGATCCGGCCGCTGCCGGTGCGGTACCAGCTGTCGCAACCGGACCACACGCTGCCGGACAGCCGCCGCTGCATCTCCGCGTCGAAGTCGGCCGCGACCTCGGCACGCACCTCCAGCGGCCCGGACGCGCGCACCGCCGCCACGGCCTGGGCGATGTAGTGGGCCTGCGCCTCGTGGAAGTACACGACCGAGGTGTTGCCGGTGTTGGTGTTGGGGCCGTACATCAGGAACAGGTTGGGGAAGCCGGGGACGGCGATGCCCAGGTGGGCGTGGGCGCCGTCGCGCCACTGGTCGGATAGGAGCAGCCCGTCGCGGCCGAGCACGCGCAGCGAGGTGAGGAACTCGGTGGCAGCGAAGCCGGTGCCGTAGACGAGCAGGTCGCAGGGGTGTTCGGTGCCGTCGGTGGTGCGTACGCCGGTCGGGGTGAGCCGTTCGACGTCGGCGGTGACCAGGTGCACGTCAGGGCGGCGCAGCGTACGGAACCAGTTCCCGGTGAACAGCACCCGCTTGCAGCCCATCGCGTAGTCCGGCGTGACCTGCGCGCGCAACCCGCGTGCCTGCGCGAACCGCTGCGCCCGCGACAGCGTCCCGACCGCGAGCCGGGCCAGCGGATTGCCGGTGACGGCCTTGCCGGTGACCACGGTCAACAGCCAGGTTCCCGCCCGCGCGGCGCGCATCAGGATCGGCAGCCGCCGGTTCAGCGCCCGGCGCACCCGGCCGTAGCGGCGGTCGGGCTTGGGCAACGTCCAGGGCGGCGTGCGCTGGAAGACGGTCACGCTCGCGGCCGCGTCGGCGATCGCCGGTACGAGCTGGATCGCGCTGGCCCCGGTGCCGATGACCCCGACCCGGCGTCCGGCGACCGCGACGGTCTCGTCCCAGCGGGCGGTGTGCACCGCCTGGCCGGTGAAGTCGGCCGCCCCGTCGAGCCTCGGGATGACCGGCTGGGACAGCTGGCCCAGGGCCGGGACGAGGACGTCGAACTCCTCGACCTCGCCATCGGTGCCGGTGAGGCGCCAGCGGGTGCCGGTCCACCGGGCCTCGGCGATGGCGTGGCCGAGCCGTAGGTGCGGGGTCAATCCGAGGTCGGCGACGCAGCGGCGCAGGTAGGCGAGGATCTCGCCGTGCGGCGGGAAGCGCCGGGTCCAGTCCGGATTGAGCGCGAACGAGTACGAGTACAGCGGCGCCGGGATGTCGCAGGCGCAGCCCGGGTAGGTGTTGTCGCGCCACACCCCGCCGACGTCGTCGGCCCGTTCGAAGATGGTCAGCTCCGTGAAACCGGCCTGGCGCAGCAGGTGCGCCGCGGCGATGCCGCCGAACCCGGCCCCGATGATGGCAACCCGTGTCACGGCCGGAACGTAACAGCTTGTTGGCCGACTGCCAATAGGCGTTGCGGCCGGTCTACTTCGGATCGAGGGTCGGGAAGACCCGCTCCACCAGCGTGATCAGCGTCGTGGCCAGCAGCAGGTGCGCCTGCTCGCGGTCCAGCGCGTCGCGCTCCAGCCACTCCCGGGCGGTCGCCTTGGCCAGCCCGCAGTACGCCCGGACCATCGCCCGCAGCTCGTCGCGGTGCCGGGACGCCTGCGCCAGCCCGACCGCGACCAGGATGCTGTCGGCGGCGATCTCGTCGGCCTCGGCCAGCACCCGCTCCACGTCGGGGTCGCGGCCCACGCCGCCCCCGTCGACGGCGGCCAGCCAGGACCGGCTGTGTCGGGACACCACGTCCAGGAACCAGGCCACGCTCGCGTCGACGCGGGTGGCCAAATCGCCCTGCGGCAGCTGCTCGACCGCGACCGCCGGGATCGTCACCAGCACCCGCACCGACTCCAGGAACAGGCCCTTCTTGGTGCCGAAATAGTGGTTGATCAGACCTCGGGCGACGCCCGCGGCGTTGGCGATGTCGGTGGTGCTGACCTCGGCGTACGGCCGCTCGCCGAACAGCCGCACCGCGCACGCCAGAATCTGCTCGCGGCGGGCGTCGGGCTCCAGCCGACGGCCGCGCGGCATCACGTCACTGGTCATCGAAGGCGTTCCGGCGGGCACAGTCAGCCATTATCACCCAGTGCACCGTCACCCAGTGCACCGTCACCCAGTGCACCGTCACCCACTGCACCTTCACCCAGCGCACCCTCACCCGGCAGTGCTGTCACCCGGCAGCCGCAGCTCACCGGGCGCCCCCGCGGGCACCACCGGCGCGACCGGCGGCACCGCCCGCACCGGCCGGTACGCGGCGCCCAGCTCGGGCCGCGCGTCGGCGTCGCCCTTGTTGGGCCACATCGCCAGTGCCCGCTCGGCCAGCGCGCAGACGGTCAGCGACGGGTTGACCCCGAGGTTGGCCGCGACCACCGCGCCGTCGACCACGTGCAGGCCCGGGTGGCCGAAGACGCGGTGGTACGCGTCGACGACCCCGCTCGTCGCGTCCGCGCCGATGGGGGCCCCGCCCAGGAAGTGGCCGGTGACCGGCCGTCCCACCAGCTCGGTGACCGAGCCGATCGGCACGCCGTCGATCTTCTCGGCGACCCGCCGGGTCACCTCGTGCGCGACCGGGATGTACAGCGGGGCGGGTTCGCCGATCCCCGGGCGGCTGGTCAGGCGCTGGCCGCCGAGGGGACCGCGCCTGCCGCGTACCGTGATGGAATTGTCCTTGGGCTGCATCGCCAGCAGCACGATCGTCTGCTGCGACCAGCGGCGCGGCCACAACAGCCGGGGCCAGTCCCGCCAGCTCGCCAGGGTCTTGCCCAGCCCGGCCAGCCAGCGCGGCATCCGGCCGGTGTCGTCGACCAGCACGGCCGCCATCAGGCCGAGCAGGTTGCTGCCCGGCCCGTAGCGGACCGGCTCGATGTGGGTGTCGGCGTCCGGGTGGAACGACGAGGTGATCGCCACGCCGTGGCTGAAGTCGCGGTCGTCGCGGCGGGTGCGCGGGCCGAGGATCGACTCGGAGTTGGTGCGACTCAGCTCGCCGAGCCGGTCGGACAGGTGCGGCAGGGTGCCGCCGCGCTTCATGTGGTGCAGCAGCCGCTGCGTGCCCAACGCCCCGGCCGCCACGATCACCTGCTGCGCGGTGAACGTCCGGGACCGTCTGCGCAGCTTGCCGCCGGTGTGCACGGTGCGCACCGCGTACCCGCCGGCGGGCCGGGGGGCGACCGACACCGCCGTGGTCAGCGGGTGCACCACCGCCCCGGCCCGCTCGGCCAGGTGCAGGTAGTTCTTGACGGTGGTGTTCTTCGCGCCGACCCGGCACCCGGTCATGCACGCCCCGCAGAACGTGCAGGTGGTCCGCTGCGGCCCGGCGCCGCCGAAGTACGGGTCTGCCACCGGCCGCCCAGGCTCCGGTCCGAACAGGACCCCGACCGGCGTCGGCCGGAACGTGTGGCCGACCCCCATGTCCCGCGCGACCTCGCGCAGCACCTCGTCCGACGCGGTGTGCACCGGATTGGTCGCCACTCCGAGCATGCGGGTGGCCTGGTCGTAGTACGGCGCGAGCTCGCGCTTCCAGTCGGTGATGTCGGCCCACTGCGGATCGGCGAAGAACACGTCCGGCGGCTGGTAGAGGGTGTTGGCGTAGCCGAGTGACCCGCCGCCGACGCCCGCGCCGGTCATCACCAGCACGTCCGGCAGCACCGTCATCCGCAGGATGCCGTAGCAGCCCAGGGCCGGAGCGAACAGGTAGTCGCGCAGCCGCCACGAGGTCTTGGCGAAGTCGGCGTCGGCGAACCGGCGTCCGGTCTCCAGCACGCCGACGCGGTAGCCCTTCTCGGTCAGCCGCAGCGCGCTGACGCTGCCGCCGAAGCCGGAGCCGATGACGAGCACGTCGTAGTCGAGGTTGGGGTCCAGCGAGGACATGCCGAAACCGTGCCCTGTTGTTGTCGGCCTGTCAACAACTACCGTGGGGTCATGCTCTCGCATCACCGGGGCGGCTCCGGGGAGCTGCTCGTCCTGATCCACGGCATCGGCGGCACCTGGCGGTTGTGGCGGCCCGTCCTGCCCGCGCTGGAGTCCCGCTTCGAGGTCCTCGCCGTCGACCTGCCCGGGTTCGGCGACTCGCCGGTCGCGCCGCGTGCCGACGTGGCGGCCTTCGCCGACGCGGTGGCGGATCGGGCGGGGCGACCGTGTCACGTCGTCGGCAGTTCGCTGGGTGGCGGCGTCGCGCTGGAGCTGGGCCGACGCGGCATCGCCCGGTCGGTGACCGCGTTCGCCCCGATCGGCTTCTGGGGGCCGCTGGGACGCCGCTGGTGCCAGGCCTCGGTCACCCTCGGCCGGGGTGCCGCGCGCGGGCTTGGACCGTCGCTGCCCCGGCTCGCGGCCACCGGGGTCGGCCGGTCTGTCCTGTTCGGCCTGTTCTACGGGCGGCCGGGCCGGGTCGACCCGGAGACCGGGCTGGCCGACGCCCGTGCGCTGGCGGCCGCGCCCGGGTTCGCGGCGGCGCGGGCGGCGTTCGCCGGGCACCGGTTCACCGATCCTGGTGCGCTGTCGCGGATTCCGGTGACGGTCGCGTGGGGCAGCCGCGACCTGGTCCTGCCCGTACGTCAGGCGCGGCGTGCGGCCGAACTACTGCCGTCCGCGCGGCATGTGCGCCTGCCCGGCTGCGGCCACCTACCGTTCGGAGACGATCCTGACGCCTGTGTCCGGCTGATCACCCAGACCACTATTGACAATCTGCCAACAACTGGAAAAGCTGGCTGAGACGTTGGGAGGTCCCATGCCCGCCACAATTCCCGGGCTCGACGGCTACCGGTCCCGGTGGCGCAGCGCCGATCACGACGCGCTCGCCGAGACGGTCGCCACGTTCTTCAGCCGGGAGGTGACGCCCCGCGAACAGGAGTTCGCCGCACAGGGCCACACCGACCGGGAGCTCTACCGCCGCGCTGGCGCCCTCGGCCTGCTCGGCCTGTCCGTGCCCGAGCAGTACGGCGGAGGCGGCGGCGACTTCAGCCACGAGACCGTCCTGATCGAGCAGCAGACGTACTCCGGGGACGTGAGCCTCGGGCTGGCCGTGCACAGCGGCATCGTCACCGGCTACCTGGCCGCGTACGGCACCGACGAGCAGAAACGCGCCTACCTGCCGGGGCTGTGCAGCGGCGAGCTGGTCGGGGCGATCGCGATGACCGAGCCGTCGGGCGGGTCGGACCTGCAGTCGATGCGCACCTGGGCCAAGCCCGACGGCGACGACCTGGTGATCAACGGCGCCAAGACGTTCATCACCAACGGGCAGTTGGCCGACCTGCTGCTGCTGGCCGTCAAGACCGACCGTGACCAGGGCGCCTCCGGCATCTCGCTGGTCGTCTGCGACCTGCGCGACGATCCGCCCGGCTGCCGGCGCGGCCGCACCCTGCACAAGATCGGTTTGCAGGCCAACGACACCGCCGAGCTGTTCTTCGACGACTACCGCGTGCCCGCCGGTGCCATCCTCGGCGGCCTGCCCGGCCTCGGCTTCGTCCAGATGATGCAGCAGCTGCCGCAGGAGCGGCTGGTCATCGCCGTCGGCGCGGTCGCGGCGATGGAGCGGGCGCTGGAGCTGACCGTCGCCTACACCAAGGAGCGCACCGCCTTCGGCAAGACGATCTACGCCCAGCAGAACACCCGGTTCACCCTGGCCGAGTGTGCCGCCCTGGTCCGGACCGGACGGACGTTCCTGGACGACTGCGTGCAGCGCCACCTCGACGGCGGCCTCGATCTGCCCACCGCCGCGATGGCCAAGTTCCACCTGACCGAGTCGCAGTGCAGTGTCATCGACCGCTGCCTGCAGTTGTTCGGCGGCTACGGATACATGACCGAGTACCCGATCGCCCGTATGTACGCCGACGCCCGCGCGCAGAAGATCTACGGCGGCACGAACGAGATCATGAAGGAGCTGCTGGCCCGTGCCCTCTGAAGCGTTCATCTACGACGCCGTCCGCACCCCGCGCGGTCGCGGCCGGGCCACCGGCGCGCTGCACGGCGTCAAGCCGATCACGCTGGTCACCGGCCTGATCGACGCGCTGCGCGAGCGCAACCCCGGCCTCGACCCGGCCCGGATCGAGGACCTGCTGCTCGGCATCGTCACCCCGGTCGGCGAGCAGGGCGGGGTGCTGCCCAAGGCGGCGGCCCTGGCGGCCGGGCTGCCCGACCATGTCGGCGGCGTGCAACTGGACCGGTTCTGCGCCTCCGGGTTGGAGGCGGTCAACATCGCCGCGCAGAAGATCCGTTCCGGATGGGAGCACCTGCTCGTCGCGGGCGGGGTCGAGTCGATGTCGCGGGTGCCGATGGGCTCCGACGGCGGCGCCTGGGCGATGGACCCCGAGACCGCGCTGACCACCTCGTTCATCCCGCAGGGCATCAGCGCGGACCTGATCGCGACGGTCGAGGGCTTCAGCCGCGCCGACGTCGACTCGTACGCGCTGACCTCCCAGCGGCGGGCCGCGCACGCCCAGGCCGAGGGCTGGTTCGACCGGTCGGTCGTGCCCGTGCGCGACCGCAACGGCGTCATGATCCTGGAACGCGACGAGCACCCGCGTCCGGGCACCACCCTGGACGGGCTGGGCGCGTTGCCGCCCTCGTTCGCGGCGATCGGCGACGCGGGCGGGTTCGACGCGGTCGCGCTGCGCAAATACCACTGGCTCGAAGGGATCGAGCACGTGCACACGGCCGGAAACTCCTCCGGCATCGTCGACGGCGCCGCGCTGGTGCTCATCGGGTCCGAGCAGGTCGGGCGAGAGTTGGGGCTGACCCCGCGGGCCCGGATCGCCGCCGTCGGCGTCAGCGGCGCCGACCCGACGCTGATGCTCACCGGGCCCGCCCCGGCCAGCCGCAAGGCGCTGGCCGCCGCCGGGCTGACCGCCGACGACATCGACCTGTGGGAGATGAACGAGGCGTTCTCCGCCGCCGTACTGCGCTACCGCAAGGACCTCGACCTCGACCCGGAGCGGCTCAACGTCAACGGCGGGGCCATCGCGCTGGGGCATCCGCTGGGCGCGACCGGGGCGATGCTGGTCGGCACGGTGCTGGACGAACTGGAGCGGCGCGACGCGCGCCGGGGACTGATCACCCTGTGCATCGGCGGCGGCATGGGCGTCGCCACCATCATCGAGCGCCGCTGAGGGGCGAGGCTGTGATCTCGTACGAACTGGACGCCGACGGCGTCGTCACGCTGACCATGGACGACCCCGAGCAGTCCGCCAACACCATGAACGACCGGTACGTCACCGCGATGGGCGCCGCGCTCGACCGCCTCGAAGCCGAGCGCGGCCGGATCACCGGCGTGATCGTGACCAGTGCGAAGTCCACCTTCTTCGCCGGTGGCGACCTCGACCTGATGGTCCGGGCCCGCCCCGAGGACGCGGCCGCGCTGACCGACCTGGTCAACCGGATCAAGCACGACCTGCGCCGCCTGGAGAAGCTGGGCCGTCCGGTCGTCGCGGCGGTCAACGGCTCAGCGCTGGGCGGCGGCCTGGAGATCGCGTTGGCCTGCCACCACCGCGTCGTGCTCGACGCGAAAGGCTGCCGTCTGGGCTTTCCCGAGGTCACCCTCGGGTTGCTGCCCGGCGCGGGCGGCGTCACCCGGACCGTACGCATGCTGGGCCTGGCCCCGGCGCTGATGAACGTGCTGCTCACCGGTCGCCAGTTCCGCCCCGCCGACGCGCAGGAGGCCGGGCTCGCCGACGAGGTCGTGCCGACCCCGGAGCAGATGTTCGCGGCGGCGCGAGCCTGGATCGCGGCCAACCCCGACGCGACTCAGCCCTGGGACCGCAAGGGCTTCCGCATCCCCGGCGGCGGCCCGAACGACCCCAAGGTCGCCGCCCAGCTACCCGCGTACGCGGCGAACCTGCGCAAGCAGCTCAAGGGGGCGAGCCTGCCCGCGCCCGAGGCGATCCTGGCCACGGCGGTCGAGGGCGCCCTCGTCGACGTGGACACCGCGACGCTGATCGAGACGCGATACCTGGTGAGCCTGCTGACCGGGCAGATCGCCAAGAACATGATCGGGGCGCTGTTCTTCGACCTGAAGGCGGTCAACTCCGGTGCCAACCGGCCGCAGCTGCCGCCGACCGCGGCCGCCCGGGTGGCCGTGCTCGGGGCGGGCATGATGGGCGCGGGTATCGCCTACGTCTGCGCCAAGGCCGGGCTCGACGTCGTGCTCAGGGACATGACCCTGGAAGCGGCTGCCAAGGGGCGTGCCTACAGCGAGAAGTTGGTGGCCGGGCAGGTGGCCAAGGGACGGCTGAGCGCCGAGCGGGCGGCCGCGCTGCTGGACCGGATCACGCCGACCGCGGACATGGCCGACCTGGCCGGCTGCGACGTGGTCATCGAGGCCGTCTTCGAGGACCTGGACCTCAAGCACAAGGTGCTGGCCGAGGTCGGCGCGGTCGTGGGAGACGGCGCGCTGCTGGCCTCGAACACCTCCACGCTGCCCATCACCCAGATCGCCAAGCCGCTGGACCGGCCCGGCGACGTCGTCGGCATGCACTTCTTCTCGCCGGTGGACAAGATGCCGCTGCTGGAGATCGTGGTCGGCGCGCAGACCAGCGACGCCGCCATCGCCCGCGCGTTCGACCTGGGACGCCTGATCGGCAAGACGCCGATCGTGGTCAACGACAGCCGGGGCTTCTTCACCAGCCGAGTCATCGGCACGTTCATCGAGGAGGCGATCACCATGGTCGCCGAGGGCGTGCCGCCCGCCTCGATCGAGCACGCGGCGCTGCAGGCGGGCTACCCGACCGGGCCACTGGCGCTGGCCGACGAGGTGACCCTGACACTGATGCAGCGCATCCGCCGCTCGGCACAGGCCGCCGGGCAGGCACGCGCCGACGTGCCGGCGCACGGGCTGATCGACGCCCTGGTCGACACGCACCGGCGTCCGGGCCGCTCCGGCGGCGCCGGGTTCTACGAGTACGCCGGTGGTCGCCGGAGCGGGCTGTGGTCGGGGTTGTCGGCGTACGCCACCGAGGCGGGGCGGGCGGTGCCGCTGACGGACATCAAGGACCGGATGCTGTTCGTCGAGGCGATCGAGTCGCGCCGGTGCCTCGACGAGGGGGTGCTGCGGTCCGAGGCCGACGGCAACATCGGCTCGATCCTCGGCATCGGCTATCCGGCGTGGACCGGCGGCGTGCTGCGCTTCATCGCTCAGCACGCGGACTTCGCCGGGCGCGCGTGCGAACTGGCCCAACGTTACGGCGAGCGCTTCCGCCCCTGATCCGTGCCGCCCGTGGCGGCGGCCAGCAGCGCCCGGGCGGTCCGGTGGACCGTCCGGGTCGCCTGCGTGCGGTCGTACCCGGCGATGTCGGTCAGCCAGATCAGCGACTCGATGCCGATGGCCGACCGGATCGCCACCGCCAGCTCGTTGATGTCCACCTGCGGATGCGTCTGCGCCAGCGGCCGCAGCGCGTCCTCGACCCAGGCGACGGCGCGCCCCTGCCGCAGGGTGGGCGGTGCCGTGCCGGGTTCCAACGCCAGTCGCAGCGCCGCCCGCAGCTGATGCTGCCAGGTGAAGTTGTAGTCGCAGAACGCCTCGACGAACGCGTCCAGCCGCGCGGGCAGCGCGCCGGGTGCGTCCGGGCCGAGCAGGGTGGCCGGTGCGATGTCGGGGTGGGCGGCCTGCAGCAGCGCGCGCTGGTTGCCGAAGTAGCGGTAGGCGGTGGTCCGGGAGATTCCCGCCGCCTCGGCCGCGTCCTCCACCTGCGGCGTCTGCCCGTCGGCCAGCAGCCGCCGGGCCGCCTCGATCAGCGCCTGCCGGGTACGCGCCTTCTGGTTGGTACGACCGGTCGCCTCATATGGCATCGACATCTCCATCATGGTACCGTAGTCCCATAAACAGATTCGCTCATCGCATGGCCTTTCAGGAGCTGATGCGCCAATGAGTCACGACGATCCGGCCGTCACCGACCCGGAGTTCTACACCGTCATCTTCGAGAACGACCGCGTGCGCGTGCTGGAGTACCGGGACCGCCCCGGCGACAGAACCCATCCGCACCGCCATCCGGACAGCGTGATGTACACCCTCAGCGGGTTCCGACGCAGGGTCTCCTCCGGCGACCGCGAGGTCGAAGTGGACCTCGCCGCCGGGCAGGTGCGCTGGCTGGCCGCCCAGGAGCACGTCGGCGAGAACATCGGCGCCACCGTCACCCACACCATCCTCGTCGAGCTCAAGGAGCCGGGCCCGGCACCGGCACCCACCGGAGTGCTCGGCCCGACACCGTGACGTCGCGGCTCATCGGTCCAGGCGGCGGATCACCCGGGCCGGGTTGCCCACGGCGACCACGTCGGGTGGGACGTCGCGGGTGACCACGGCGCCCGCCCCGATGACGCTGTTCTCGCCGACGGTGACTCCAGGCAGGATGATCGCGCCGCCGCCCAGCCACACGTTGTCGCCGATGGTGATCGGCAGCGCCGCCTCCCACTTGTCGCGGCGCGGCCCCGGCTCCAGCGGGTGCGTCGGGGTCAGCAGCTGCACGTTCGGTCCGATCTGGACGTCGTCGCCGATGGTGATGGCGGCGACGTCCAGCGCGACCAGCCCGAAGTTGGCGAAGCAGCGCGCCCCGATCCGGATCTGGTGGCCGTAGTCGCAGTAGAACGGCGCGCGTATCTCGGTGCCCGCGCCGAGCGAGCCCAGCAGCTCCGACAGGATCTCGCGGCGGTGCGGGTCGGCCGGGTCGCACGCGTTGAACCGGGCGCACAGCCGCCGCGCCTGGTCGCTCTCGGCGGCCAGCACCGGGTCGCTGCCCTGGTACAGGTCACCGGCCAGCATGCGTTCGCGCTGGCTGCGGGCGTCGGCCGGATCGTGGTGGCTCATGGCTTCGCACCCTGCCACAGCGACGCCGTCGGGAACCGCAGCCCGCGCGGCGCGTCGGTGTCAGCGGGGTGGCGGTGTCAGCGGCGCGTCGGGACGTGTCAGCCCCGTGTCAGCGCGGCTCGACAGGATCTGCGCATGACTCGCGACGACACCTCCCGCATCGACGTCCTCATCGTCGGCTCCGGCCCGACCGGGCTCACCCTCGCGGTGGACCTAGCCCGGCGCGGCGTCTCGTTCCGCATCGTGGAGCGCGACGCCGTCGGCCGGGGCAACGGCGACCAGCCGCACCTGTCCGGCTCGCGCGGCAAGGGGCTGCAGCCGCGCACCCTGGAGGTCTTCGACGACCTCGGTGTCATCGACGAGATCCGGCGCACCGGCGCGCACTACCCGGTGATCCGGGTGTACGCGGGGCGGGTGCCGGTGTGGAAGGCGTCCATGCACAAGTGGCAGGAGCCGACCGACGCCGTGCCGTACCCGATGATCATGATGCAGCCGCAGTGGCGCACCGAGCAGATCCTGCGCGACCGCCTGGCCGAGCTGGGCGGCAAGGTCGAGACCGGCGTCGAGCTCGCGGAGTTCACCCAGGACGAGGACGCGGTCACCGCCGTGCTGCGCGACGCCGCCGGTGCCGTCGCGAC
The DNA here is from genome assembly GCF_019083965.1 of Catellatospora tritici. Lineage (GTDB taxonomy): Bacteria > Actinomycetota > Actinomycetes > Mycobacteriales > Micromonosporaceae > Catellatospora > Catellatospora tritici. Next base: position 64,469 of record NZ_JAHRCY010000009.1, on the reverse strand, counting down.
GGTGCGGGCCCGCTACCTGGTCGGGGCGGACGGCGGCCGCAGCACCATCCGCAAGGCGCTCGGGATCGGGTTCGTCGGCGAGACCCGCGAGGAGGAGCGGATGATCATCGGCGACGTACGGGTCGAGGGGCTGGCCCGCGACGCCTGGCAGGTATGGATCAACCCGTGGCGGCGGCAGCTCAAGGTCGCCGTCTGCCCGCTGCCGCACACCGACACGTTCCAGCTCACCGCGCCGCTGGCGCCCGGGGTGGAGCCCGACCTGTCACTGGCGGCCTTTCAGCGGCTGTTCGCCGCGGACACGGGCCTGCGCGACGCCCGTGTCACCGCGCTGACCTGGGCGTCGGTCTACCGGGTCAACATCCGCATGGTCGACCGCTACCGCGTGGGCCGGGTGTTCCTGGCCGGAGACGCCGCCCACGTGCACTCGCCCGCGGGCGGCCAGGGTCTGAACACTGGCGTGCAGGACGCCTACAACCTGGGCTGGAAGCTCGGGGCGGTCCTGGGTGGGGCGCCGGAGTCGCTGCTGGACACCTACGAGCAGGAGCGGATGCCGGTCGCGGCGAGCATCCTCGGCCTGTCCACCCGCCTGCTCGACCAGGCGAACAAGGGCGCCCGCAAGGCGCTCAAGCGCGATGAGGAGACCGGCCAGTTGCTGCTCAACTACCGGGGCGGCCCGCTCGCGGTCGGCGAGCGCGGCGGCGAGCGGGCCCCTGACGGCCGCGCCCGCCTGGTCGACGGGACCCCGGTGCGGCTGTTCGACCTGTTCCGAGGGCCGCACTTCACCCTGCTGGCCACCCGCCCGGTGACCGCCCCCGAGGGCGTACGGGTGCACGTGGTGCGACCCGGCAGCCTCCGCGGCGGCTACGGCGGTCACGCGTTCCACCTGGTGCGCCCCGACGGCTACCTGGGCGTCACCACCGACTCGGAGGGGGACCTGGCCGACTACCTGGCCCGGGTGGCGCCCGGACGGTAGCGTGCGGCCACCTGCCCGGCACCCCCCAACCTGGAGCGTCGCGGCCGCGTGTGGATCAGTGGAGGTGGCGGGTGGACAGGTTCGACGGGTTCCAGGAGTTCGTGGTGGCACGGGGTGGGGCGCTGTCGCGTACGGCTTTCCTGTTGACGGGAGAGCACCACGCGGCGGAGGACCTGGTGCAGGCGGCGCTGGCCAAGGCGGCGGCGCGGTGGCGGCGCATCTGCGCGGGCGGTGAGCCGGAGGCGTACGTCCGGCGGATCATGGTCAACGAGCGGATCTCGTGGTGGCGGCGTCGCCCGGCCAGTCCGATCCCGGAGGTGCCCGACGTCGCGGTGCCGGGCCACGAGCAGCGGATCGTCGACCGGATCGCGCTCGGCCACGCCCTGGGCAGGCTGTCGCCGCGGCAGCGGGCGGCCGTGGTGCTGCGCTTCTACGAGGACCTGTCGGAGGCCGAGACCGCCTCGGTGATCGGCTGTTCGGTCGGAGCGGTCAAACGCAACACCCACGACGCCCTGGTACGCCTGCGCGAGGCGCTGCCCCTCTACGCCGAGCAGGCCGGCCAGTACGCCGACGGGCCGGCCGCCGTCGCCGCCGCCCGCCGTCGCAAGGTCGCCACGATCGCGGGCGCGGCCGCGCTCATCCTGGTGCCGCTGCTGGTGGCGGCGACCCTCCTGTGGGCCGGACTGCCCGGACGGCATCCGCTCCCGCCGTCGACCTCGCCCTCACCCTCGCCGACGCCGCTGCCACCGCTGCCGAGCCTGCCCACCGCGGTCCCGGACCGCAGGCTTCAGGCAGCACCGCTACCCGCCTACGAGGGCATCGGCCAGGTGCGGATGTCGGTGGGCAGCTATCTGGTGACCGAGGACGGCAGCTGGTGGAAGGTCCCGGGAGCGTCGCACGGCGGGTTCGACCTCTCGCCAGACGGCCGGTGGCTGGTGACCAGAACAGAGGTCGGGATCGTCCTGCGTGACCTGACCGGCACGGCGGAGCATCCGATCCTGGGGGCTTTCGCACAGATCCTGTGGTCACCGTCGGGTAACTGGATGTTCGCCGTCCCCCTTGCGGCCTCCTCGGCGGACGGCAAGCTGGTGTCCATGGGCGATCTGGGCGTCCGGGGCTTCGGTTACGAAGCGGTCGCCACCGCCGTGGCGGTGCTCGACAGCGGGGAACTGCTGCTCAGCTCGTACCACAAGGGCCAGCCCTCGACGCGGCTGACGCTGAAGGTGTTCACCCCGGCGACCGGCGCCGCCCGGGAGCTGCGGGTGGACGCCACCGCGCACCTGGGTGACCACGAGGATCTCGCCTTGGTGACCGACAACGACGACACGGGCTTCGTGCACCTGCTGACCTGGGGGCGGCGCGCGGTCCTCGCCCGGTCCGGCGGGATCGGCGCGGTCGTCTTCTTCCGGCGCCCCGCGGGCGAGAACCCGGACTGGTATGTCGGCACCGAGCAGGCCGGCGTGCTCGAGTTCTCGCTGGCGGACGGGCAGGTCCTGCGGCGGCTGGACCTACCCGGCGTCGCGGGGGCGGTCGCGAGTCCGATCTGCTACCGAGGTGACGAGCTGCTGTGGAACGACGGCGCGGCGATCAGGCGAACCCCGGCCGACTCGCTGCCCGGCACCGTGGTGCTCCGCCTGACCGACGGCTTCGACTACCGTCCGCCGGGCTGCGGCGCCATCTTCGGCATCCTCGGCTCCCGGCTGCCTAGTCGAGGGTGAGCAGGTTGCGGGCGCGGACCGCCTTCAGCGACAGGGTGCGGTAGCCGACCTCGTCGAACAGCACCGTGATCCGGTCGGGTTCGGTGCGCATGACGATGCCGGGGCCCCACTCGGCGTGCCGCACCGGCGCCTGCACCGCGAACTCGCCGTCGGTGCCCGCGTCGTCCTGCGCGGTCCCGGCGGCGCAGGTGTCGCAGTTGCCGCACAGGCCGGGCAGCTGCTCGCCGAAGTAGCCGAGCAGGAACTGGCGGCGGCAGTCGTCGGTCTCGGCGTACCCCCGCATCATCTCGACGCGGGTCAGCTCGATGGTCCGCTGCTGCTCGGCCTCCTGCGCGGCGGCCGCGACGGCCTGCTCCGGCGTGCCGCCGGACCAGCGCAGGCCCTCGGGGCCGGAGGTCAGCGCCTCGGCCTGCTGCAGCAGGTTGGCGGCGCGGGTGATCCGGGCCCGGGTGACGTCCAGTTCGGCGACGAGGTCGTCGATGTCCACCGGCCTGTCCGCGGCCCGCAGCGCGGTGGCGACCAAGGTCAGCAGCTCCTCGTCGACGGTGCCGGAGGAGAAGAAGCGCGGCAGGCGCAGGTCCTCGGGGCGGAAGTAGAGCACGGCCGTGGCCGGGTCGCCGTCGCGGCCCGCGCGGCCGATCTGCTGGTAGTACGAGTCCAGCGACTCGGCGGGCGCGGCGTGCACGACGAACCGTACCCCCGGCTTGTCGATGCCCATGCCGAATGCGGAGGTGGCGACCACGATGACCCGGTCGGAGGCGAGGAACGCGTCGTGCACCCGCGCCCGCTCCGGGGCCGACAGCCCGGCGTGGTAGGCGTACGCCTCCTCACCGGCCTCGGTCAGCGCCTGCGCGTACTCCTCGGTCTCGGCGCGGGTCTGCACGTAGAGCAGGCCGGGCGGGTCCAGGGCGATGATCCGGTCGACGAGCTCGCGGCGCTTCTCCCGCTCGGTGATCTCGCGGGAGACCTCCAACCGGATGTTGGGTCGGTCGAAGCCCTTCACCAGCTCCAGCGCGTCGCGCATGCCCAGCCGCTCGACGATGTCGGCGCGCACCGGCGGCGACGCGGTCGCGGTCAGCGCGAGCACGGTCGGGTGCCCGAGCCGGGCCACGACCTCGCCCAGCCGCAGGTAGTCGGGCCGGAAGTCGTGCCCCCAGGACGAGACGCAGTGCGCCTCGTCCACCACGAACAGCGACGGCTTCGCCTCGGCCAGCTCGGCCACCACCTCGTCCTTGGCCAACTGCTCGGGTGCCAGGAACAGGAACTCGGCCGTGCCCGCCCGCAGCGCCGCGAACGCGGCCGCGTTCGCGCTGTCCGAGCGGGAAGAGTTGACCACGTGCGCGTCGGCGGCGCCGTGCTCCAGCAGGCGCTGCACCTGGTCGCGCTGCAGGGCGATGAGCGGCGACACCACGATGGTCGGGCCGCCGACCAACATCGCGGGCACCTGGTAGATCGCCGACTTGCCCGAGCCGGTGGGGGAGACCACGAGCGTGTCGCGCTCGGCCATGACCTGCGCCATCGCCTCTTCCTGCGCGGGCCGCAGCGACGGCCAGCCGAACACCCGCCGCGCCACCTCCCGCAGCCGGTCGAGGTCCTCGGTGGGCGTGGGCGTAGGTTCGCTGCGCATCACGGCAGTGTGCCACGCGCCCGTGCGGCCGGTACGGACCGGTGCGCACCGACGCGGGCGGGGAACCTCACCACGACATGGCAGCATGGTCACGGTGGACAGGCACCGATATGGACGGATGGGTGAGGCATCGGATGGCGGGGCTCTACGCGATCAGCGACCTGCACGTGGCGTATCCGCAGAACCGGGAGTACGCCCTGTCGCTGCGGCCCGACGACCCGGGCGACTGGCTCATCGTCGCCGGTGACGTCGCCGAGAACGTCGCCGACGTGGCCACGGTGCTGGAGACGCTCGCCTCCCGCTGGGCCAAGGTGATCTGGTCGCCGGGCAACCACGAGCTGTGGACCTCGCCGCACGACCCGGTGCAGGTGCGCGGGACCGACCGCTACGACCTGCTGGTCAAGGTGTGCCGCGAGCTGGACGTGGCCACCCCGGAGGACCCGTTCCCGGTGTGGTCCGGCCCCGGCGGCCCGGTCACGGTCGCGCCGCTGTTCCTGCTGTACGACTACACGTTCCGCCCCGCCGGGGCGAAGAACAAGGAGGAGGGCCTGGCCCAGGCGTACGCCGAGGGCATCGTCTGCTCGGACGAGTACGTGCTGCACCCCGACCCGTATCCGAGCCGGGAGGCGTGGTGCCGGGCGCGGGTGGAGCACACCCAGCGGCGGCTGGCCGAACGGGACGAGACCCTGCCGACGGTGCTGGTCAACCACTGGCCGCTGACCCGTACGCCCACGCTGGTGCTGCGCTACCCGGTGTTCGCGCAGTGGTGCGGCACCGAGTTGTCGGCCGACTGGCACGTGCGCTACCGGGCCGCCGCCGTGGTCTACGGCCACCTGCACATCCCGCGCACCACCTGGGAGGACGGGGTGCGGTTCGAGGAGGTGTCGGTGGGCTACCCACGCGAGTGGGGCCACCGGGGCCCGACGCCGCCCAAGCCCCGGCTGATCCTGCCGGTGGCGGCATGATCGAGCAGGTGCTGCCGCCCGGCGTACGCGTCGCCGAGTTGTTCGCCGATCCCGAGCACACCCCCGACGCGCTGTTCCCGCAGGAGGCGACGCACATCGCCAAGGCGGTCGACAAGCGGCGCCGCGAGTTCACCACGGTCCGGGTCTGCGCCCGTGCGGCGCTGGGCGAGCTCGGGGTCGCGCCGGTGCCGCTGCTGCCCGGCGTACGCGGTGCCCCGGGCTGGCCCGCCGGGATCGTCGGCAGCATGACGCACTGCGACGGCTATCGCGCCGCGGCGGTGGCTCGCGCGGCCGACCTCGCCTCGGTCGGCATCGACGCCGAACCGCACGCCACCCTGCCCGACGGCGTGCTCGGCATGATCACGTCGGAGTCCGAGCGGCGGCACCTGGACGGCCTGGCCCGCACCGCCCCGCACGTGCACTGGGACCGGCTGTTGTTCTGCGCCAAGGAGGCCGTCTACAAGGCGTGGTCGCCGCTGACCGGCGGCCGCTGGCTGGACTTCCTGGAGGCCGACGTGGCCGTCGACCCACTTGCGGGCACCTTCCGGGCCCGGCTGCTGGTGCCCGGGGACTGCCCCGACGGCCGGGTGCTGACCGGCTTCGACGGGCGTTGGCACGTCGCCGGCGGACTCGTGGTGGCGGGGATCACCGTGGCGGTCTGACCGACCGGACGCACGGCACGTGACGGGCCCGCCTATGGTGTTCCAGCACTGTCACGAGTCCGGCTCGGGTTGGGTAACGGAAGGTCATGAGCGGCGAAACCAAGGAATACGCCATCCCCGCGGTGGTGGGCAGTCCCGATCGAGCCGAGGGCCCGGTCGGCAAGGTGAGCCGCTGGCTCCTGCAGCACCGGGTGCAGCCGGTCGGCCCCGAAGCCGACGAGAGCCACGCCCCACCGCAGGCCTGGTGGAAGGTGATGTGCCTCACCGGAGTGGACTACTTCTCCACCCTGGCCTACCTGCCCGCCATCGCGGCCACCGCCGCCGGGGCGCTGTCCCCGCTGGCCACCCTGCTGATCATCGCGCTGACGCTGCTCGGCATGCTGCCGATGTACCGGCGGGTGGCCAAGGAGAGCCCGCACGGGCAGGGCTCGGTCGCGATGCTGGAGGACCTGCTGCCGTTCTGGCGCGGCAAACTCTTCGTCCTGGTGCTGCTGGGCTTCGTCGCCACCTCGTGGATCATCACGATCACCCTGTCGGCCGCCGACGCCTCGGTGCACCTGCTGGAGAACCCGCTCGCGCCGCACTTCCTGGAGGGCCACGCGGTCCTGATCACCGTGCTGCTCCTGGTGATCCTGGGCGGGGTGTTCCTGCTCGGCTTCAACGAGGCCGTCGGCGTGGCGATCCCGCTGGTCGCGGTGTTCCTCGCCCTCAACGCCGTCATCGTCGTCGCGGGCCTGATCGAGGTGTTCACCACCCCGGGCGCTTGGTCGTCCTGGACGAGTCAGCTCACCTCGGGCGGCGGCGGATGGACCGGGCTGGTCGGCCCCGCCGTCCTGGCGTTCCCGCTGCTCGTGCTCGGTCTGTCCGGGTTCGAGACCGGGGTCAGCATGATGCCGCTGATCGCCGCCGAGGGCACGGACGGCAAGCAGCGGATGGTGTCGCGGGTGCGCAACACCCGCAAGCTGCTGACCGTCGCCGCGCTGGTCATGTCGGTGTACCTGCTGGCGACCAGTTTCGTCACCACCGTGCTGATCCCGGCCAAGGAGTTCCAGCACGGCGGCGCCGCGCAGGGCCGCGCGCTGGCGTTCCTGGCGCACGAGCACCTGGGCGGGGCGTTCGGCACGGCGTACGACATCAGCACGATCCTGATCCTGTGGTTCGCGGGCGCCTCCGCGATGGCCGGTCTGATCAACATCGTGCCCCGCTACCTGCCCTCCTACGGCATGGCGCCGGAGTGGGCGCGCGCGGTCCGGCCGGTGGTGCTGGTCTACACCGTCGTCTGCGTGGGAGTGACGCTGGCTTTCGGTGCCGACGTCGAGGCGCAGGCAGGGGCGTACGCGACCGGCATCCTGGCGATGATGGTCTCCGGCAGCGTCGCGGTCACCATCTCGGCCTGGCGCTACCGCCGCAAGGCCGCCGCGACCGGCTTCGGCGTGCTCACCCTGATCCTGCTGTACGCGCTGATCGAGAACATCCGGGAGAAGCCCGACGGCATCGCCATCTCGGCGGCCTTCATCGGGGCCATCATCCTGATCTCACTGATCTCGCGGGCCAGCCGCACCACCGAGCTGCGCGTCGAGCGGATCGAGTTCGACACCGCCGCGCGGGTGTTCGTCACCGACTCGCTGGCCCACGACGGCGCGCTCAACCTGATCGCCAACCGGCGCCAGGAGGGCGACGTCGCCGAGTACGCCGCCAAGGAGCGCGAGCAGCGCGGCATGAACCCGGTGCCGGGCCGCGCCGACGTGATCTTCCTGGAGATCGACGTGGTCGACCCGTCGGCCTTCCGCGACGTGCTGCGGGTCGAGGGCGTCCAGGTCGGCGGCTACCGGGTCCTGCGCGCCAGCGCCCCCGCCGCGCCGAACGCCATCGCGGCGATCCTGCTGGCCCTGCGTGACACCACCGGAGTGCGGCCGCACTGCTACTTCGAGTGGTCCGAGGGCGCCCCGGTGACGCACCTGCTGCGCTACCTGATCCTCGGCCGCGGCGACACCCCGCCGGTGGTACGCGAGATCCTGCGCCAGGCCGAACCCGACCCGATCCGCCGCCCCGGCATCCACGTCGGCGGCTGACGCACCGGTAGCCGAAAGGGACCGCACCCGGCCACGGGGCGGTCCCTTTCGCGGGTACGCCTAACGCAGGGCGACCACGTGCCCGGTCCGAGCCGGGGCTCGGCCGCCCAGCACGTCCAGCCACGCCGCGCGCAGCGCGTCCGGGCCGGTGCCCACCGTCACGTCGACCCAGTCGCGCGCCACGGCGCTGAATCGGTGCCACGCGTCGGCGAAGCGGGCGTCGAGCCCGTCCCGGCCCCAGTCCTGGGTCCGCTTGCGCATCTGGACCGGGGCGAAGAACACCGCCGACGCGCTCTGCGCGTTGGGTGTCCGCGAGGTGAGCCCGACGGCCAGGTCCTGCACCAGGCGCGGGCCCAGGTGCGCGCGCAGCGCGTCGCGCACCTGCGGGCGGCCGGACAGGTCGAGGTACGTCGTCGCCCGGGTCGGGTCCAGCTCGTCCACGCGGTCATAGGTGAGCACGTCGTCGTAGCAGCCCAGGGCCTCGGTGAAGGCGACGTTGCCGGGCGAGGTCAGGCCGACCAGGCGCGGGCCCTTGCCGTGCAGCTCGTACGCGGCGGCGTAGGCCGTCTTGCTCGACGCCGAGGACACCACGAGCACGTCGGCGCCGTAGTGGCCGTTGTCCTCCAGGTGGTCGGCGAGCATGAACGAGGTGAAGAACAGCGGCCGGAACAGGATCAGCAGGTCCTCCTGCGCGGCGTCGTACGCCTGGTCGCCGGTGGTCAGCCGGTAGACGTTGTACGGCGACGGCAGCTCCGCCCGGTGCGCGCTGGCGTCGCGGAAGCCCTGCGCGTCCACCCGGTCCGGCCGCACGAGCAGGTGCGTGGCCGAAGGCAGGTAGCCGTAGAGCCGCCGGCCGGGCTCCACGCCGGGCACCGTCGAAGCCTGCACCTCGGCGAACCCCCACACCGGCGGCAGCCCCCACCGCGCGTCCAGCCCGCGCTCGGCGGGCGGGAAGAACTCCCAGTAGCGGAACGACTCGCCGAGCACGGCATAGGTGATGTTGTTGGCGGTGACGCCGACCCGGTCCACCCGCAGCAGGGCCTCGCCGTCGGCCAGGTCCGGCAGCGGATGCGCCGACACCGTGACGCGCGAGAGATCCTCGCGGTCGACGGCCATCGTCCAGGGTGCGGTCGGGTCGAGGGTCTGGGTCATCGCAGCTCCGTTCGCAGGTGAGGCGGTCAGGGGTACGTGGGGCAGACGGAGGCGCTCCCCGCGCGGGCACGCGGGGAGCGCCAGAGTCGCGGTCAGGCCGCGATGAAGGAGCGGATCTGCGTCAGCACGCTGGTGTCGGTGAGGAACCCGATGTGCGTCTGGCAGGCCACGTTGTGGTTCGAGGCGCCGGACAGCGGCGTGCTGGTGTAGGGGATGATGATGCCGTCGCAGGCGGAGTACCAGGTGGCGTACTGCGCGCTGCCGGGCGTCTCGTCGCCGTCGGCGAGGTTGAGGATGAACAGCGAGCCCGGGTACATCTCGACGCAGGAGACGTTGATCAGACACGCCCCGGCGTAGGTGGTGCCGTGGTTGGCCCCGGCGATCGAGGCGACGTGGCTGACGTACGCCGAGCCGCCCAGCTCCTCCAGGTACCAGCGGGTGACCAGGCCGCCCATCGAGTGGTTGACGATGGCGACCTTGGACGCGCCGGTCTGGGCCCGCACCGTGTTCACGTAGTCACGCAGCCCGGCCGCGCTGACCTGGTTGGACCCGGCCCAGTTGTAGTTGTACGTGTAGAGCTTGGTGAACCCGCCCGCCCGGAACACCGAGAGTGCGGTGGTCCAGTTGGAGGCGTTGCCGGTGTAGCCGTGCACGAAGATCACGGGCGTGCTCGTCGCGGCGTTGGCCGCGGTCGCCGGTGCCAGGAACGTGGCGGTGGCGGCGACCAGGGTGACGGCGAGTGCGGCGAGACGGTGACGCATACGCATTTGACCCCTCCGGGGACTGTCGGGTTGGGACGTGTTGGGAAGCCTCGCAACCGGATGGATCCCCAGGCATCGGTAGGATCGCCGGTCGCGTACCAGTGCGCGGATTCTCAGAGGTCGGCGACGGTGACGGCGATGCGGTCGGTGTCCGACGGCCAGTTCGGCACGGTGAACCGCTGGGTCCCGCCGCCCGCCCGGGACCGGACCGCCAGCGTGATCGCGCCGGAGGCGTCGGCGTCGGCCGGGATGTAGACGTCGATGCCGGTGAGGAACGTCTCGTCGAAGTCGGCCAGATCGGCGCTGGTGTCGGTGCGCTGGTCGAGGTTCTGGTCATGGGCGAAGACACCGATGACGCGCCGCTCGCGCGGGGCGGTGACGGCGTTGAGCAGCTCCACGCCGTCGACGGTGAGGCTGTCGCCGCTGGTGCCCTGGTCGCCCCACCATTCCTTGTACCGGGTGATGGTCAGCGCGCTGTGCCGGGGGCTGACCGGCACCCGGCCGCCGATGCCCTCGCCGGGGCGGTTGGTGAGCAGCCGGATGAGCCGGTCGGTCCGCTGGAACGGCTGGAAGTACTGGTGCTGGACCTGGCCGGTGCTGTGGTTGACCGCGAACTCGTACCGCGCCCCGGGAGCAGCCGAGAACGGCCCGAACGCCCCGTCGGCGCCGATGGCGTACTGGGCCAGCGGCTGGGCGGTCCGGCGGCGTCCCGTGCCGGGGTCGACCTCGTACACGTCGACGCGGGTGCCGGTGGCCGGGTCGTTGGCGGGGAACAGCACCGCCCTGCCGGACAGCGAGATCGGCCCCGGCTCGGCCACGACGTCGGTGGTGGCCGGGGCGCCGCCGGTGAAGAACCGGTACATCTGCTGGAAAGATTGGACCGAGGTGACGGTCTGCGTGTGCGACTGGTCGCTCTGGTAGACGTTGGTCGCGCCCCAGATCCGGCGCAGCGTGGCGCCCTCGCCCCAGATGGCCAGGGTCGACACGCCACCGGGCGGGCTGAGCGCGGTGGCGCCGTCGAGGTTGACGTAGTGGGCGACCTTCGCCGCCCGGGTCCAGGAGCGCAGGAAGTCCTGGCTCAGGAAGGTGCCCAGCGAGTGCGCGACCAGGTCGACCTGGGTGGCGCCGGTCTGGCGGCGCAGCTGGTCGATCCGCTGCTCCAGCCGGTTCAGCACGGCGCTGCTGGTCTCGGCGGTGAAGGTGTAGTCGTAGTCGATCGCGTCGACGAGGTCGACGGGATAGCCGTTGCCGGCGAAGCGTTTGGCCTGGGTCTCGAACTGGGCCGCGGACCCGGCGGCGCCGTGCACGAACACGACGGGCCGCCGGGCGGGTGCGGCGGTTGCGGGCGCGGCCGCCAGGCCCACGGTCGTGCTCGCACCGAGCATGACCAGGGCGGCTGCGGCCAGGATTGTCCTGCGCATCGAATCCTCGCATTCTCCGATGTGGATGCGTTGAGGTGCGATGCTAGGACTGTCCGGTCTCGCGCCGAGTCGGCAGAATCGCCGGTTTCATTGCGGTTGGCCGGGTGCGGTTGACTCCGGCGGTCGCGCCGATGCGCGACGACGCCGCTCCGGGCTACGGCAGCGCCGGTTCGGTCGCGCCGATCCGGGTCGCACCGCCGCGTCCGGGCTACGGCAGCGCGGGTTCCGGTCGCACCGGTTCCGGTCGCACCGGTTCGGGTCGCGCCGCCGTGACCAGGGTCGCCACGACCGTGGCCTGTAGCGCCAGCTCGCCGAGGTTGCCGAGCCAGAAGTGGCGGAACCCGGCCCCGGCCGCGACGAGCATCGCCACCGTGCCGAGCAGCAGCCAGGCCGTCCCGGCCCGGCGCCACAGCAGCACCCCGACCACGATCAGCGCCAGCATCGTCGCGATCGCGGGGACCAGCGGTCCGGCCGTGGCGGTGTTGGTGTAGCGAAGAGTGTCGGCGTAGTCGGCCGGTGCCAGGGTCAGCCGCACGATGTCGGTCGCGGCGCCCAGGGCGATCAGCGCCAGCGCCAGGATCCAGGCGCCGATGAGCACGCCGCGCCGGGCCAGCAGCGCCACTCCGAGCCGCGCCCCGATCAGCGTCGCCGCGACCAGCAGCAGCGGCGTGAGCAGCGCGTGGATCCAGAATCGTCCGGCGTTGACGGTCTCCAGGGTGGGACCGTAGCCGAGCACGCGGCCGAGGGCGACCGCGATGTTGTCGTAGGCCAGCCCGGCGCAGAGGACCGCGACAAGCGCGGCCGCCGGCCCCGCGGCGGCGCGCAATCGCAGCGCGTACACCCCCAGCCCCAGCATGCAGAGTGCGAGGGCAGCCAACAGCGCAGAGATCATCATCCCGCCTTTCGGGGTGGCCGCGTCGCGCCCAGGGTGCAGTTTCGGGGAAAGTGCGGGAATCATGACCTGGATTCGTGCACTTTCCCCGAAACTGCGGGAATGCCACCGGGGTGCGGGCGGCGTGGGGGTCAGTGGTCGCGCAGGAGGGAGCCCGCGCCGTACACCTTGTCGGTGATGCCGTTGTCGCGCAGCGCCATCCACCAGGTGGCGGCGTTGATGGCGATGACCGGTTTGCCCAGCCACCGCTCGGCCTCGTCGGCCAGCCGCACCATGGACAGGTTGGTGCCGCACTGCACGATCGCGTCGACCTCGGGCCCGTCGACGGCGAGGATCGCCTCGCGCAGCCGGTCCTCGCTGACGTGCGCGATGGCGACCGCCGTCGGGCACTTCAGGCCCTCGATCGCGGTGACCTCGAAGCCGATCTCGGAGAAGAACTTCACCACGTTCTCGTCGCCGACCGGCTGGTACGGCGTGACCACGCCGATGCGGCGCGCGCCGTACAGCTGCAGCGCCCGCTCGCACGCCTCCGCGCCGGTGGCCACCTCCAGCCCGGTGATCGTCTTGATCTGTCGGACGAACTCCCGGTTGCCCTCGACCCCGCCCCAGAACGTCTCGGCCGACATGCCCATGACCATGTAGTCCGGTTCGCAGGTCAGCACCCGCTCGCAGGCGGCGCCGATCTCGTCGCGGATCTGGACCAGCAGGTGCTCGAAGTTCGCGTCGTCGGACAGGTCCTGGTTGCGGATGTGGATGCGGGAGAAGTGCGCGGTCACGCCGGGCACCGTCATGGCGTAGAAGTCGGGCTCGACGATGGTGTTGGTCGACGGGGCGATGACGCCGAACTTGCGGCGCCAGCCCAGCGCGTCGGTCATGCGGGCACCTCCACCAGGGTCGCGGCGCGGGTGGCCGCGCGTACGGTCAACCAAACGGCGATGAGGAAGACGGCCTGCGAGACGGTGTTGACGCCCTGCTCCAGCCACTGGAACGCCAGTGTGTGGTGCGACGGGTGCGAGCGCAGCGGCACCATCGCCGTCACCCCGACCAGTCCGATCACGAACAGCGCCACCGCGCCGAAGACGCGTCGGCGCCAGGCGAGCGCGGCGCCGAGGATGCTGATCGTGGTGACACCGACGGTCGCGGCGATGAACGGGGGCTGGAGGCTGTGGGTGGCGACCGCGCCGCCCGCGACGGCGACCGCGATCAGCGCGTACGGCCACCACGGCGCCGTCCGGCCGCACAGGCTGGTGTGCAGCGACCACAGCACCAGCAGTGCCCCGGTCGCCATCAGTGGGAACAGCGACTGCTGCAGCCAGGGGAGGTCCTGGTCGGCGGCGGACAGGATCAGCTTCCAGGTCGACTTGGCGACCCCGCCGAGTCCGATCAGGACGGCGCCGATCCGCCCGGCCGTGGCCACGCGGCTGTCGATCTCGCGGGCGGCCCCGCCGAGCAGCCAGAACCCGAGCATGGCGAGCAGTGTGGGGACGTAATCCTCCAGTGCCATCACCACCGGGTAGCCGTGTTCGTTCATGCTTCTTCTCCGAAGACGTCGCGCTTGCGGAACGCGGTCAGGAACCTGAAGAACGCCTTGCGCTGGGTCAGCCAGGCGACCCGCGCGCCGTTGGGCGCTCCGGCCAGCACCTTCTCGGCCAGCCACGGGGTGACGGTCTCGACCCGGTCGGCCAGGATGTTGAAGATCTTCTTCGCCTGGGCCAGTTCCTCGGGGGCGTAGTCGTGGGTGAGCAGGTCGGTGACGACCATGCCCGGCGACAGGTGGTGCACGGTCACGCCGGTGCCCTCGACCTCTTTGGCGAGGCTGTCGGTGGTGTAGGTGACCGCGCGCTTGGTCGCGCCGTACACGGTGAGGCCCGGTCGGCGCATGCCGTTGGAGCCGAACCCCTCCATGTTCCACACCGCGCCCGAACCCTGGGCGGTCATGGCGCCGAGCACGGCGGCGTTGGCGTGCAGCAGGCCGCGCAGGTTCAGGTCCACGGTGGCGTCGAGCTGGGCTCCGGGCAGTTCCCACAGCCGCTTGCGGGCCGGGGACATGCCCGCGTTGTTGATCCAGATGTCGACCCGGCCGTGCCGCTCGACGGCGGCGTCCCAGAGCCGCCGCACGGCCTCGCGGTCGGTGACGTCGGCGATCACGCCGTACGCCTGCGGCACCTGCTCCTGGGCCCGCTTGACCGAGTCGACCGACCGGCCGCAGAAGATCACCTGGGCGCCCCGGGCGGACAGCTCGCGGACCAGGCCGAGGCCGATGCCCCGGGTGCCGCCGGTGACGACGACGACCTTGCTCACGAGGCCTCCCAGGGCAGGACCCCGTGCAGGACGGCGTCGAGGACGTTGCCCTGGAACACCTCGTACACGACGGCCAGGCGTCCGTCGGCGGACATGCCCGGCTCGGCGTCGATGGCGAACTCGCGGAACTTCACCTTGGTGACGTCGGTGAAGTGCAGCGACCCGAACAGTGCCCGGCCGAAGCCGATGGCGTTGCCCCAGGCCTGCGGGCCCTCGAAGAAGTGCCGGTTGCCGTCGCGGCGGGCGCTGAACGTCGCCGTGCGCGACAGCGCCCCGGACCAGGCGACGGTGCGGGTGGTGTGCAGCAGGTCGACCGGGTCCAGCGCGATCCGCACGTCCACGGTGCCGCGCGGCTTCTGGTCGGCGCCGAACAGCTCGCAGCTGCCGACGTACGCCCCGGACTGCTTGGTGGGGGTGATGTAGGGGACCGGGCCGCGACGGCTCTCGGCGGACAGGAACTCCTCGACCCGCCGTGCCGACTCGGGCGAGTCGTCGAGGGTGCGGGTGTAGACGCCGTTGAAGCAGCCCACCACCGACCAGCCCTGGTACAGCACCGACGAGTAGACCTGGGTCTCGCCGTCGGGCAGCACCTGGTTCCAGGTGTTCAGGTCGACCTGCCAGCCGGGGCCGTAGTAGTGCGAGTCCACGAACCCGCCGTAGGGCTGGCCGGTGCCGTAGAAGTCCGGCCCGGTGTAGACGCGGTTGTCGTCGGCGTCGACCACCCCGAACGCGAAGGGCGCCCCGAGCCGGAACCGCCCGGCCAGCGGCCCGCCCCCGATCAGCCCGCCGTCCATGTAGTACGTGGTCACGCCGTTCTCGAACACCGACGAGCGGCGGATCTCCTCGAACCCGCACCAGGTGCCCTCGGCGTCGAACAGCGACGGCCGCCCGTGCCACTGCCCGGCGATGCGCTGCTGCCAGACGCTGGGCTGCTCAGCCATTGGCCACCAGCTCGGCCCGGATCGCGTCGGTGGTCTCGTCGCCGAGCAGCCGCGACACCTGCGCCCAGACCGGGTCGACGTCACGGCTGAAGATGTTGCCGCGCACCGCCGCGTCGCGGGCCGCCAGGTCCACTCCGGCCAGGTTCAACGCGGCCGCGGCGGGCAGGCCGTGCTCGACCAGGTCCGACCAGTGGTCGGCGTAGGCGTTCACATAGCCGCCGATGCTGGCGAACGCCTCCTCGGTGGCCCGGTTGACCAGCATCCACGGCGACATGATGGCCCGCTGGCGCGGCCCGATCGCGGCCGGGGACAGGCCCTCGGTGGCCGAGGCGGCGTCGAAGGTCTCGGTCAGCGGCCGGAACGCCGCGTCCAGGTAGGGCAGGTGCGCGGCCAGGTCGGCGCGGGGGATCAGATCGAGGTGGAAGGCGTGGTACGAGCCGCCGTACACCGAGTCGAGGGTGAAGTGCGGGACGGCCGAGTCCTCGGGCGTGAACGCGAAGATCATGTGGCTGTCCAGGTGGATCATCGGCACGACCAGGCCGACGTAGACCAGCTTGGCCACCGCCGTACCCCCGAAGATGCGCACGCTGCCCACGGGCGCGGGCGACATGGGGCTCCTCAGCTCGGCCAGCGCCGTCTCGACCGGCTTCAGGTCGGGGTGGCGGGCCAGGATGCGCTGCAGGGTGGCCTCGCATAGGTCGGCGGGCAGGCTCACGACGGCTCCTCGGGGGTTTGGGCGTCCGCCTCGGCGGCGTCCCAGGCGGCCTGGACGGTGGGGTGCTCGCCGCGGGCCTTGTGCACCCAGGCACGGGCCAGCTCGGGGTTCTCGCGGCGGGCGGGGGAGGCGATGACCGTGGCGGTACGCCGGGGCACGTCACCGGTGATGGTGTCCTCGTCGGACAGCAGCCAGCCCTTCTCGGCCAGCTCCTGGCGGCGGCGCCGGTACTGCACGGCGATCAGGTCGCTCTTGATGTGCAGCTCCGCGCCCAGGTCGAAGGGCAGCAGCTCAGGCCGCACCTTGTTCACGACCTCGGCGTCCTGGTAGAAGATCTTCAGGGTGCGCTGGACGGCGTTCTTGTCGGCCCACTTGCCGGTGAAGAAGGTGCGCAGCGCCACCCACTTGACCAGGGTGGTCGTCTCGTCGATCGGGATGTTCGTGTCGTAGATGATCAGGTCGCCGATCGGCAGCCGCACATGCAGCTTGATCATGTTAGGCAGCATCCAGCCCGCCGAGGTGCGCACCGGCGGCCGGTTGCTCAGGTCGCCCTTGTTCCGGTTGAGCATCGACCAGATGCCCTTCGGACGCGGCGGGTACAGGTCCACGGTGGCGAACGCCGACCACTCGTCGGGCACCTCCAGCTCGTACTCCTGCACCTCCGGACGCTCCGGGTTGCCGAACGAGCCCGCGTGCACGAACGGGGCGTGCGCGATGTCGCAGCCGTTCTCCAGGATCCGCTCGTAGTTGGAGTGCCACAGGAACTCGCCGGTCACCGCGCGGTACTTGCCGCCGTTCTCCTTGAGCTCGTCGAACTCCGGCCACACCGGCAGCGGCGGGCGCTCGGACTCGGGCAGGTCGCCGAGGAACACCCAGACGAAGCCGTACTTCTCCTGCACCGGGTACGAGTCGACCCGGGCCTTCTTCGGGATGCCCCGCCCCGGCAGGTTCGCCGGGATCTTGGTGCACTGCCCGTCGGCGTCGTACTCCCAGCCGTGGTACGGGCAGACGATGCAGCCGTCCTTGGTCCAGCCGCCCGACAGCGCCGCCCCGCGGTGCACGCACAGGTCGCTCAGCGCCACCGGGCGGCCCTTCGGGGTGCGGTACAGCGCCAGGTGCTGGCCCAGCACCGTCACCCGGATCGGCTTGGTGGTGACCCGGTCGCCGAACTCGACCGCGTACCAGAAGTTCTTCAGCATCTCTACCTCCGCTGGATCGATGCGACGCCGTGGTGGGCGGCGAGCTTTTCCCACTCGGTGAACGACGCCGGGTCACCGGTCAGGTGCATCCGGCAGAAGGTGCCCAGCAGGTCGGCCAGCAGCGTGCGGTGCTCGACCGGGTCGCCGTCGGCGGCCTGGTCCAGGAACGCGCGCGCGGCCGTGTGGTCGACCGGGTCCACGATCGCGAAGTGGTTCGCTCCGGCCAGGCGGATCAGCGCGTTCGCACCGTCGCGGTCGGGCAGCGCCTCGTCGAACGTGCGCGTGATCGGGTCGCGCCGGGCGGCGGCGTCCTCGCCGTACCGGTCGGCGGAGCCGTTGATGACGCCGTCGTTGGTGCCGCCGACCAGCAGTACCGGGCAGTCGGCCTGCGCGGGCAGCACTGTTCCGGCGGGCCAGCCGAGCATCGTGGCGACCATGTTGTGCGCGCCGTACGTCGCGACCGCCTTCACCTCCGGCACGAACGACGCCGACTGCAGCGCCACCGTGCCGCCCGCCGAGTGCCCGATCAGGGCCACCCGGTCCAGGTCCAGCAGCCCGGCCACGGGGCCGGTCATCGAAGCCAGCGCGTCGAGCACCGGCCGCAGCAACGGGCAGGTCGGCCGCTTGCCGTAGCCGCCGGGCCGGGCCGCGTCCAGGTCCACGCCGGGCGTGATCCCGTGCAGGCCCCCGAACAGCGTGCCGACCCAGTCGTAGGTGACCGCGACGATGCCGCGTTCGGCCAGGCTGCTCGCCAGCCAGCGGTACGCCTCCTGCCCGACGTTCACGCCGGACACGATCACCGCCACCGGGAACGGCGCCCCGGTCGGCTCGGCGGCCATCACCCCGGACAGCCGCTCGCGGTCGCTGCCGTCGGGCGCGGCCGGGTAGTAGACGCGCAGGTGAGCCGTGTCGAACGGCGGCTCGTGGCCGGGGATCGTGGCGGCCCACCACACCGAGCGGATCATCTCGGCCGCTCCAGTTCCCGGTCGCCGCCCCACAGGCCGCGCACGAGGCGGTCGGTCGTCTCCTGGCCGAAGAAGCGGACACCCATCACGTTGGCCGGGTCGCGGTCGGCGATGTTGCGGCGCATCCGCAGGTCGGTCTCGGCGAGTGCGGCCCGCTCCGACTCCGGCACCGGCGGCGCGCTGTCGACCCAGCCCAGCCAACGGTCCACGTGGTCGTGGCTGAGCTTGCGGACGATGTCGATGTTGCGCTCGCTGCGCCCGAACGAGTAGCAGTACGCGGTGGGGCTCAGGCTGGCGCGGATGAAGCCCGACCGCGAGACGAAGTACTCGAACTCGGGGTCGGCGCGGTGGGCCAGCCAGTCCGCGTCCAGCGGGGCGTAGTAGCGGTCGTAGTAGTCGCCGTCCTCGATCAGGTTCACGCGCGGGACGGAGTCGAGGTAGAACCAGCCCTCGGGCCATACCAGCAGGGCGATGCCCAGGTGGGGCACCTTGACCTGCGGACCGAGCCATACGGTCAGGTGCAGGTTGGCGAAGCTCGCGCCGGGATTGCCCAGCCACGAGTGCACCATCCAGTCGACCTCGGGCCCGCTGTAGGCGGCAAGCGAACCGCCGGGCCCGTCCGGGTAGGTCCCGTACGACTCCAGGGCCAGCGTGGACGGGTCCCGCTTCAGCTCGAACCGGGCGTCGATCTTCGCCTTGAGCTCGGCGAGCAGCTGCTGCCACTGGTGGAACGTCTCGTGGACGTCGACGACGGGGGAGCTGTCGACCATGTCCTCGACGTGGCGGAGGGTCTCGGCCACCGGCCTACCTTTCTGTTAGGGCTTGGAGCAGCCGCCACGGGCGGCCGTCGACGAGATCGGTGTTGCGCGAGACGAGCCGGTTGGCGGCCTGCGCGGGAGCCACCTCGGCCCGGCCGGACGGCTGCCCGGCGGGGACGACGGTGACCACGGGGTGGCTGATCCGGCCGGTGAACGGCCCCTGCCAGCTGGTCCACAGGGTGAAGTCGGGCGACATCGCGAAGACCGCGCTGTCCTGCTCCAGTGGTGCGGCGGCGACGAGGTTGAGCCGGTTCTCGGCCGCCCGCTCGGGCAGGCCGAGGCTGAGTTCCCAGCTCTCGGCGGCGGTGAACGGCACCGCCACCACGTCGGCGTCGGCCAGTGCGGCCAGCCGGAACACCTCGGGGTAGATGGAGTCGGCGCCCGCGACCAGCGCGAGGAGCCCCCAGGGCAGGTCCACCACGAGCGGCCCGGCACCGTCGGCGTCCTTGCCGTGCAGCGGCTGCTGGACCGCGACCGTGCCGGTGGCGCTGACCAGGACGGTCGACCCGTCGGCCGCGCGGGCCACCGCGTGTGCGGAGGTGCCGTCCAGGGCGGCGGCCAGCAGCTGCGGGTCGGCGTCGGCGACCACGACCAGCTGCGCTCCGGCGGCTGCCGCCAGCGCGGTCTCGCGGGACACGGTCGCGGCGTCGCCGCGCACCACCGCAACCGGCAGCGTGGCCGCGCCCGCCGGGCGGCGGCGGCCCCGCGGGGGCTGGGCGATGGGGGCGTACAGCTCGGGGCGGCGGGTGGCCAGGATGTCCGTCCCGTCCGGACGGCGCTTGTCGTCGGCCAGGTCCGGGTCGATGTCGGCGACCACGACCGCCTCGCCGGTACGCGGCCCGCGCGCCACCACCGTGCCGTCCGGGGCGACGATCTGACTCTCCCCGGCGCCGTGCAGCCACTGTGGGGGCACGCCCAGCGCGGCGCTCAGCCGCGGCAGGTGCTCCTCGGGCAGCAGCGGGCCGACCTTGTTCGCGGCGACCACCCACACCTTGTTCTCGGCGGCGCGCACCGGGATGTGCAGGCTCGCCTCGTCGGTGGCGAACGAGTTGAGGCTGTTGAGCAGCACCTGCGCGCCACGCAGGGCCAGCCCGCGGGCGACCTCGTTGAGCACGCCCTCCATGCAGGCGTACATGCCGAGCCGGCCCAGCGGGGTGTCGATGACCGGGCCGACCTCGGTGGCCGGGTCCAGGTGGTCGTTCTCGGCGCCCATCAGGGTCTGCTTGTCGCACTGGCCGAGCACGGCACCGTCCGGGCCGAACAGGAAGTTGGTGCCGCCGGTGCGGCCGTCGGCGTGGGCGTGCGTGACGTTGATCTTCACGTGTACGCCGTGCCGCCGGGCGCGGTCGGCGACCGCGTTCAGGAACGGGTCGCCGGGCCGGGTGGCCAGGCTGTGCGCCTGGGCGCGGTCGGAATAGTAGGACAGGTGGTTGCAGAACTCGGGCAGGACGATCAGCCGGGCACCCTGTGCGGCCGCGTCGTCGATCAGGCGCAGGCAGGCGGCCAGATTGGCCTCGACGTCCTGCCCCGCCGCGAGTTGCACCGCGGCGACCCGTACTGGAGCCATATGTGGTGTCTCCGGTTCCCCTAGCGAAACGCTGTTTCCCGAAACTACACTCGCGGAGGCGTTTGCAACAGAGGTTGACCGGAGGTCGTGATGCTGACCCACGTGGTGCTGATGACGTTCACCGACGCAGCCGATGCTGCCAAGGCCAAGGATCTTTTGGAAGGCCTGGTCGATGCCGTTCCGGAGATTTCCGCACTGACGGTGCACCTCGACGAGCTGCACACCCCGGTCTCGGCGCACCTGTGTCTCGTCACGACGCACACCGACGCCGCCGGGCTGGCCGGATACCAGGCGCACCCGGCGCACCTCGAACTGGCGCAGTGGCTGCGGCCGCGGCTGGCCGCCCGCACGGTGGTCGACTACACGTCCTGACGCACGCCGCAGCCCGGCCGGGTGGGCCGGGCTGCGGGCTCAGTCAGGCGTCCGGGTCACGGGCGCGGCGGGCGCGGGTGCCCCCAGTGCGACGGTGCCGGCCGACCATACGGTGACTTGGACGGCCTCGCCGTGGGTGTGGCCGTGGTCGTCGACGTGGGTGCGACACAGTTCAGCATCGCGGTGAACGGGGCGTAGTGGACCTCGCCGCCGTCGGCGTCGAGGCCGCCCATGACGATGCTCTCGGTGATGACCTGGCCCTCGATGTCGTTCGGGGACAGGTCGACCAGGTCGGCTCGGGGGGCGTACAGCGTGCCCTCCAGCGTTGCCGCGGCCGCGGGCAGCGTGATCGAGGAGGCCGTCGGGAAGTTCCACAGCAGGAACGGCGCCTGGGCGATGCCGATGCTGGACATGTCGGGCACGGTCCAGTCATAGGTGTTGTCCGCGGAGGTGTCGACGTTGATCAGCAGCGGTTGGGTGCTCGACGGCGGGGTCTCGAAGGTCAGCGACGTGATGTTGTTGAGCTCGGCGCCCGTCAGGTTCAGCACGTTGGTGGTGTTGGGGGTCAGCGTGACGTGCACCTCGGTGGGGACCAGGATGGGGCGAGTGAGCGGCCTGCCGTTGACGTCTGCCAACGTGACGTTGTTCGTGCAGGTCGCCAGGGCGGACGAGCTGCTGCGGAAGTCGTTGAAGGCGGTCGTGAAGTCGATCACGGACTGCACCACCGTGGTGGCCGGCTGGGTCACGGTCAGTTCCACCCGTGGCGTGTCCCCGTACATGCCACCGGTTGCCACGATGTGCGTGGGACCAGGGACGTTGATGACCTGTGCCCCCATGCCGTTGCCCAGCTTGGCGTAGGCGTTGTTCTGCACGGACAGGATCGCCCCGGCCGTGCTGGCCGGGAAGTCGATCTGGCCGCCGACGACCAGCGCACTGGGGAAGGTGCCGTCACCGGGGGCGACGAACGTGCCCGGGCTGCTGGTGGCGACCTGGAACGTGCCACCGAGGGTCAGGTCGCCGCCCACCGCCACGGGCCCCGCGGACAGGGTACTGGTGAGGTTGGCGTTGTGCTCGACGAACACGTTGAAGTTCAGCGCCGAGGCGGTTGGGCTGGTGGGGCTCGCCATGGCGAGCCCGCCGGGGCCCAGCATCACGACCGCCGCGACGGCGCTGGCCCCGACCGAGACTGATGCGGCGATCATGCCGCGGAATGCTGGTTTGCGCATTGCCTGACCGTATAGCCATTTTGGTGACCATTAGGGCGATTTCGAAATCATCCGTTTGGTCACATATCGGCAGTTCAGGGCACGTATTCTGCTCGGATACCCCGAATCACGTGGTCGGGTACGCCGTCGCGCTGGCACCCCGCCCGCCGGGCCGGAACGCCGCGGGCGCGTGCACGGAACACAGCTGGGCATACTCTGCGATGCCCGCGTCGCCGTACTCGCGACCGTGGCCGGAGCGCTTCACCCCGCCGAACGGCGCCCGCAGCGCCATGCCGGTGCGGTTGTGCGTGTTGACGAAGACGAACCCCGCCTCCAGCCGTTTCGCCACGCGGAACGCCCGCTGCTCGTCGGCCGACCACACCGAGGCGCCCAGCCCCAGCTCGTCGGCGTTCGCGCGGGCCACCAACTCGTCCTCACCGTCGTGGACCAGCAGCGGCACCGTGGGTCCGAACTGCTCGGACACCACCACCGGATCGTCGTCGCCGACCCCGACCAGCAGCGTCGGCGCCACGAAGTGACCGTCCGCCAGGTCGGTGCCCGGATGGGTCCGGCCCAGCGGCAGTGCCGTGCCACCGCGCGCCACCACGCCGTCCACCAGCGCGGTCACCCGGGCGGCGGCCTCAGCCGTGATGACCGGACCCATGCTCACCCCGTCGGCCAGCGGATCGCCCAGGCACAGCACCTCGTCGGCCGCGCTCAGATACGCCGCGACGAACTCGTCGTGGCGCGAGCGCGGCACGTACAGCCGCTTGGCGGCCATGCACACCTGCCCACTGGTGGCGAACGACGCCATCACCAGCCGCCGCATCGGTTCGGGCGACAGGTCCGCGTCGTCGAGCAGCAGCAGCGGATCGTTGCCGCCCAGTTCCAGCACGGTGGGGGTGAGGCCCGCCGCCGCCGCGACCGCCCGCGCGGTCTGCTCGCCGCCGGTGAACGCGACCTTGCGGACCAGCGGGTGCCCGACCAGGGCCGCGCCCGCCGCCGCGTCGCCGTGCACGATGCGCAGCACGTCGGCGGGCAGCGCGCCCGCGAGCAGTCGTACCACCCGGTCGATGGCCAGTGGCGCCAGCGGCGACGGTTTCACCACGACGGTGTTGCCCGCCGCCAGCGCGGGCGCGATCTTCAGCAGCGACAGGATGATCGGGGCGTTCCACGGGGTGATCGCGGCGACCACGCCGTACGGGCGGCGGGTCAGCAGCAGGCGCCCCGCGGCGTCGTCGGTCTCGGTGTCGGCGAGCACCGCCGGGGCCCGACCGGCCACCCAGCGTAGGAACGTCAACGCGAACCCGAGCTCGCCGCGGCAATCGGGCCGGACTTTCCCGGACTCGCGCGCCAGCAGCTCGGCGAGGGTGTCGAGCTGGGGTTCGACCGCGTCGGCAGCCGCGCGCAGCAGTGCGGCCCGCTCGAGCCGATCGACGGCGGCCCAACCGCGCTGGGCGGACTCGGCGGTCCGTACCACCGCGTCGACCTGCTCCGGCGCGCTCACCGGGACCGTGCCGACCAGCTCGCGGACCCGAGCCGGGTTGTACCGGCTTATGCGTTCGCTCATCGTGTCACCGCCCGCTCCGGCCGCCGTGGGCCGCCCAGATCATCCAAGTTGCCGGGCAATCGGGGGTATGGATGGTCAAGATACGCCCGATTGCCTGGCAACTTGAGCGGATCTTGGACACGGTCCGGGGTCACGGGGTCACCGGGCGCAGGGACTCGATCATGCAGGCGCGCAGCAGGTACGACCGGGTTCGGGTCGGGTCGGCGGCGGTGGCGCGCAGCTGGTCCAGGTGGGCGGCGCGGGCGGCCGGGTCGGTGGCGCTCAGGCGTTCGTAGTTGCGATGCGACACCGCCTGGGTGAACTCCAGCGCGATGCGTCGACGGTCGTCCGCCGCCCGGGTTGTGGCCGGGTCAGGGTCCGGGGCGGCCAGGGCGGTCGCGTAGGCGACCGCGTCGTGGATGCCGGAGTTCATGCCCAGCCCGCCGAGCGGATTGTTGACGTGCGCGGCGTCCCCGGCCAGCAGCACCCGCCCGACCCGGAACTCGGCGGCGACCCGCTGGTGCACCCGGTAGATGCTGGCGTGGGCCACCCGCCAGGGGCGGCCCGGGTCGTGGATCTGCCGCAGCCTGGCGTCGAGCCGGGCGAGTTCGGTCTCGTCGGATGAACCGTCCGGTGTGGGCAGCAATACCCGCCAGTGGTCGGGCGTACGCAGCAGCACCGACCAGTCGACCGGATCGAACACGTAGTTGACCGCGGCCAGCCCGTCCAGCCACCCGGTCAGCTCCTCCGAAGTGGACGCCACCAGGAACCGCTCCGGGTAGGTGATCCCGTCGAACGCCACCCCGAGCGCGCGCCGCACCGCCGAGTGCGCCCCGTCCGCGGCGACCAGCCAGTCACCGCGCACGGTGGAACCGTCGGCGACCAGCACATCCACGCCGGTCTCGTCCGTGCGCGCGCCGGTCACCGGGCTGTCGAACCGGATCTCCACTCCGCACCGGGCCAGGTGGTCGCGCAGGATCGGGGTCAGCTTCGACTGCTCCAGCTGCACCCGGTACGGGTACGGCGTGTCCCGCGCCAGCACCGACAGGTCCAGGGTCGCCACGTGTCCGGCGGTGCGGTCGCGGTAGGCGAACGTCGGCGCGACCAGGCCGCGCGCCAGCACCTCGTCGACCACCCCCAGCTCGGCCAGCATCTCCAGCGTGGGCGGGTGGAACGTGGAGGCGCGCGACTCGGCGGCCAGGTCCGGCCCGGCCTCCAGCACCGTCACGGCCAGCCCGTGTCGGGACAGCGCCAGCGCGGCGCTCAACCCGACCGGCCCGGCCCCGGCGACGATCACCCGGCTCATCCGGCGTACCTCGCATCCAGTTCGAGAGCTTCGTCCTGCCCGACGAGCGCGGTGAAGTCGGCCCAGGCCATCCGGGGCACGCCGTCGGCGGTGCCGTGCGCGCCGATCGCGGCGTACGCGCGGGACGCGGCGTCCAGCGCCGCCAGCAGGGGCGCGACCGGGTGCAGGACCAGCCGCACGCCGACGGCGGCGAGTTCGTGGTCGCCGGGCCAGGCCGTCGTGGATCCGGCCTCGGAGCGGTTGACCACCAGCGGCACCCCGGGCAGCGCCGCGTGCGCGCGGGCCAGGTCGTCCAGGGCGGTGACGCCTTCGAGGAACACCGCGTCGGCTCCGGCGGCGGCGTAGCGGGCCGCGCGGTCGATCGCGTCGTCCAGGCCGGTCACCGTGTACGCGTCGGTGCGCGCCACCACCACGATGCCGTGCCCCTCGGCCGCGACCGCGCGTACCTTGCGGGCGGCGGTGGCGGCGGGGACCAGTTCCTTGCCCGCGAGGTGGCCGCAGCGCTTGGGCTGCACCTGGTCCTCCAGGTGCAGGCCGGAGACCCCGGCGGCGGTGTAGGCGCGGGCGGTCCACACCGCCTGCAGCGCGTCGCCGTAGCCGGTGTCGGCGTCGGCCAGCAGCGGTGCCCCGCGCAGCGCCGGGACCAGGCGGGCGGCCCGTGCCGCGAGGTGGGTGCCGTGGACGTAGCCGAGGTCGGGCAGGCCCAGGTCCAGGGCCGCGCAGGCGGCCCCGGACAGGTGCGCGGCCCGGTGTCCGGCCCGGACCGCCAGCGCGGCGGTCGGGGCGTCGTACACGCCGGGCAGGTGGGTGAGCTGCTCGGATGCCAGCAGGGCGCGCAATGCGGGGGCGGTCACGGGCGGCCGTGCAGTGCGAAGCCGCCCTCGACGCCGACGACGCGCGGGTTGGTGAAGAACCGCAGCGTCTCGGCGGTGCCCTCCTCGGCGTAGCCGGACAGGCCCCAGGCGGGGCGCGGGGTGAACAGGTGCAGGCTCATGATGCTGGAGCCGTTGACCTTCACCTCGCCCGCGCGCAGTCGCCGGGCCACGGCCAGCGCCGCGTCCTCGTCCGTGCCGCTGACGTACGCCTCCAGCCCGTACGGTGTGCCGTTGGCCAGGGCGACCGCCTCGTCCAGGGTGCGGTAGGTGTGCACCGCCGCGACCGGGCCGAAGATCTCGTGTGTGGTGTGCCCCGGGTCGACCCCGGTGACCAGGGTCGGGCTGAGGAAGTTGCCCTCGTCCGGGACGGGCAGCGCGGTGTGCGCACGGCCGCCGTGGGCGACCAGGGTGTCGCGGGCGGCGGTGACCCGGGCCAGGTGTCCGGAGTGGACCAGCGGGCCGTAGTCGGTGGCCGGGTCGAGCGGGTCGCCGACGCGCAGGTCGCCCAGGCGGGCCAGCGTCGCCGCGACGATCTCGTCGGCGCGGTCGGCGGGCACGACCAGGCGGCCCAGGGCCCGGCACCACTGGCCGTTGAGGGTGGTCAGCAGGTCGGCGGCGGCGCGGGCGGCCGACTCGGTGTCGGCGTCGGGCAGCACCACGAGGGGGTTGTTGCCGCCGAGTTCGAGCTGGACGGGCTTGATGTCGTACGCGCAGGCCGCCGCGACGGCCCGGCCGCCGGACAGCCCGCCGGTGAACGACACCGCCCGGATGCGCGGATCGCCGACCAGCCGTGCTCCCGCGGCCGCGTCGCCGTGCACGAGCTGGAACACCCCGCCGGGCGCATCGGCGGCGGCCAGGGCCCGCTCCACCGCCGCGACCAGCAGCTGCGTGCCGTACGGGGCGTACTCGCTGGGCTTGACGACGACCGGGCAGCCCGCCGCGAGCGCGTTGGCGACCTTGTGCGCGGCCATCGGCGCGGGGGCGTTCCACGGCACCAGGCACGCGGCCGGGCCCCAGGGCAGCCGCTCCACGTGCGCGGTGCGGCCGTCCTCACGCGGCACGGCGCCGGTCAGCCACCCCTCGCGCAACTGCGCGGCGGCCAGCCGGAACGCCCCGGACAGGATCACCGCGAGCATCGCGGTCTGCCGGACCGGCACGCCGGTCGCGTACGACTCCACCGCGCTGATCGCCTCGGCGTCGTGGCTTACCTGGTCGGCGGCCGAGTCCAGCAGCCGGGCCCGGGACTCGGCCGACAGCCCCGACCACGCCCCGGACTCGTGCACCGCGGTCGCCGCCGCGATCGCCGCGTCGACCCGGTCGGCCGGGGTGCCGGTCGCGGTGCCCAGCACCCGCCCGGTCGCCGGTTCCTCCAGCGCGAAGCCGAGCGCGTCGTCGCACGCCCGCCACTGCCCGTCGACCAGATCGGACACCGGCTGCGGGATCACCGCGCTCACTTGGCCACGCTCGCGAACAGCTCGTTGGACCGGTCGGCGGTGACCATCGAGGCCGCCTCCAGCCGCCCCCGCTCCGGCGGGAACGTCATGACCAGGCCCATGGCCAGATCGCGCAGGGCCCGGCCCATGGTGCCGTGCAGGGTCGCCCCGGAGGTGCCCGACGCCTTGAACGCGCCGACCGCCACCGCGAACGCCGCCTCGCAGATCGACCCCTTCGCCAGGCGCCACTGCCGGTAGACGTGCGCCTTGTCGGCCAGCGGCGGTTCGGAGGTCTCCAGCAGCAGCTGGCGGCGCAGCCACAGGTACGCCGTCTCCAGGTTCTCGGTCATGTCACCGATGATCACCTGGTGCATCGGCGACTCGGCGATCGGGCGGCCGGTGTCGGCGAACGTCTTGGCGGTCAGCCGGGACAGGGTCTCGTCGTAGACGCCCTGGGCGCAGCCGACGTACACGGCGGTGATGGCGAGCTGGTTGCCGACGAAGCTGCCCCGGCTGCACTGCAGCATCTTCACGAACGCGCCCGGCACGGTCAGCGCCTCGGTCGCGGGCACCCACACGTCGGTGAGCACGATGCCGTGGTTGGCCGAGCCGCGCATGCCCAGCCCGTCCCAGGCCGGGCGGGACGCGACACCCTCGGCGGTGCGCGGCACCAGGAACAGGGCCAGCCCGGCGGCGGTGTCGGTGCCGTCCAGCCGAGCGGTGACCAGGTAGGTGTCGGCGACGCCGGTGGCGCAGCCGAACGACTTCTCGCCGCTGACCAGCCAGCCGTCGACGCCGTCGCGCTGGGCGGGCCGGGCGGTGGTGGCGATGGCGATGTTGGCGCTCGCGCTCTTGACCGACTCGCTGGCGAAGTTGGCCAGCCAGGTGCCCCCGGCCATCCGGCGCAGCACCAGCTCGGCGAAGGCGCGCACGGTCGGCACGTCGGCCTCGTCGAACAGGCCCGCCTCGATCGCTTCGAGGGGCAGCAGGCCGCGCGAGGCGCTGGTGTTGTGGAAGAAGAACGCCAGCGCGGTCGACGGGCAGGCGGTGCCCATGGCGAAGGTGGCCGCGGCCAGGTCGCGCAGGCCGCCGCCGAGGCCGCCGTACTCCTCGGGCACGACCAGGCCGAGCAGCCCGGCCTCGCGCAGCAGGTCCACGTGCCCGGCGGGGAACTCCCCGGTCGCGTCGGCATGCGCGGCGGCGGCGCGCAGCGCGGGCAGCACCGCCTCCACCCGCTGGGCGCGGTCGCGCTCGGCCTCGGTCATGTCGTCGACGAGGCGTTGCCCGTACGGGTCAGCCATGCTCTTTCTCCCTTGTGGATTCAGGCGGGTTCGGCGCAGGCGACGCCGAGTTGGCGGGCCAGCAGCAGCAGGTCGTCGGCGGGCAGGCCGCCGGAGGCCGGATCGCGTACGGCGTCGAAGCGGCGTACGCCGCTCTTCATCGCCACCAGCGCGTTGACCAGTCCCAGCCCGTGATGGGCGCGCAGTCGTACGTGCAGGGCGGCCGGGCGCACCCGCACCACCGCGTCCTGCAGCACCCGGCGCACCTGCAGGGGTGAGGCGGCCGCGTCCTCGGCGCAGCCGAGCGCCACCTCGGGCAGCCCGGCCAGCGCGTCGAGCGTCGCCAGCACCACGGCCTCGCGGTCGGGGGCGAACGCGTCGGCGACGTAGGCGCGCACCGGCACGGTGGCGGCCAGTTCGCGCACCGAGGCCAGGTCGCCCGGGTCGCGTACGCTCACCTCGGCGCCGATGCCCTCGGCGCCGTCCAGGACGGTGATGGTGATCTCGTCGGGCAGCGGGTCGGCCAGCTGGCCCCAGCTGCGCGAGTGGAACAGCAGTGGGGCGGTGACCCGGTCGACGGCGGCCTCGCGCACCCGGCCCACGAAGATGGTGTGGTCGCCGCCGGGGTAGGCATGCTCGACGGTGCAGTCGAGCCGTCCGGTGGCGTGGGCGAGCATCGGGCAGCCGGTCGGGCCGGTGACCCAGTCGGCCCCGGCGAAGCGGTCGGTCAGCCCGGGGACCTGGCCGGCGAAGCGGCGGCCGATCTCGGCCTGGTCCTTGCCCAGGAAGCTGAGCGCGAACACGCCCGAAGCGGCGATCATGGTCCGGGTGGGCAGGTGGTTGCCCAGGCAGACGGAGACCAGTGGCGGATCGAGGCTGACCGAGGAGAATGAGCTGGCGGTCATGCCGTGCGGCCGCGGTGAGCCGTCGAGGTCGGCGGTCACCGTGGTCACGATGGCGACCCCGCTTGGCCACTGGCTGAGCACGGAACGCAGCTGCGCACTGTCCACCACTGCACCCGCCCTTGTTTCGCATCAGGAAACGCCGTTGCCGTGAAGGTAACGACTTGGCGAGTGTCGTGTCAACGGCCGAGCCGGTGTCTGTGTGACGACGGTGATCGGCTCTAGACTGGCGCAGTCCACGCCGAACAGGAGGGCCCGTGCCGACCAGTGCCGCAGCGAAGGCGAACCCCGCCACCGACGACGACAGCCAGTCACGCTCCATCGCCGCCGTCGAGCGGGCCATGGACGTGCTGCTGTACTTCGGCCGCAGCGGCCAGCCCGACCTGGGCGTCACCGAGATCGCGACCGCGCTCAACCTGACCAAGGCGGCGGTGCACCGCATCCTTACCGCGCTGCGCAGCCGGGACCTGATCACCGTCGACCCGGTGACGCGTCGCTACGCCCTCGGCCACGCCGCCGTCGCGCTGGGCCGTGCCTACCTGGCCCGCACCGACCTGCGCGCCATGGCCGCCCCCGAGCTGCGGCAGCTCGCCGAGCAGACCGGCGAGACGGCCACGCTGTCACTGCGCCGCGGCGACACCCGCCTCTACGTCGACCAGGTCGTGCCCGATCAGGAGCTGCGGATGGAGGTCACCCTCGGCATCCCGTACCCGCTGCACGCGGGGGGTTCGTCCAAGGCGTTCCTGGCCTTCCTGCCCGAGGCCGAGATCGACTCGTACCTGGACCGCCACCCGCTGCAGCCGCTGACCGACAAGACCCTCACCGACGCGGCCAAGCTGCGCAAGGAGCTGACCGCCATCCGCAAGCGCGGCTACGCCACCTCGCTGGGCGAGCGCCAGGCGGGGGCGGCCTCGATCGCCGCGCCGATCTTCGACCACGACGGCCACGTGGTGGCGGTGCTGAGCGTCGCCGGACCGTCGGCCCGGTTCAAGCCCGAGCAGGGCGAGACGGCGCAGTCACTGCTGGACGCCGCCGGGCGGATCTCGGCGCAGCTCGGCTACGTCGGCTGAGTCTCAGCGGGTGCGGTGGCGGGCGGTGGTCCGCTCCGGGATGCCCCAGGAGGGCTGGTCGCCCTGATGGGCGGCCGGGAAGTCGCCGCCGCCGCGCCGCACCGCCCGGAAGGTCAGCAGACCGGCCACGAAGAAGATCAGTTGGGCCATGGTGTTCACGCCCTGCTGCACCCACTGGAACGCCAGGGCGTCGCTGGCCGGGTGGTTGCGCAGCGGCACCAGCGCCAGCACGGCCAGCACGCTGATCGGGAACAGGGCGGCGGCCAGCGCCGCGCCGTTGCGCCAGGCCCACACCGCGCCGACGATGCTGATCCAGATGACGAACGCGGTCGCCGCGATGAACGCGGGCTGCACCGAGTGCTGCTTCACCGCCAGCCCGGCGGCGGCCAGGCCCGCGACGGCCAGCGGCCACCACGACCAGCGCAGGGCCCGGTGCAGCGCGATCGCCAGCAGCACCCCGCCCGCGGCGAGCAGCGGGAACAGCAGGTCCGCCAGCACCGGCAGGTCGATCCCGTAGCCGGCGTGCAGCAGTTTCCAGGTGGACTTGGCCAGCCCGCCCGCGCCCATCAGCACCGCGCCGATCCGCCCCAGCGCCGACGGGGCGACGAGGAAGTAGCCGAGGAAGGCCAGCAGTGCGGGGACGAAGTCCTCGACGGCCAGGGCCATGCTCAGATCGGGTGTATCTGCGGCGAGGCGCGTCAGGCCATCCACGAACATGAGCGGGAGCCTAGCCCGATCCATCGACGACGCTCCAGTCAAAGGAAACGGACAACTAGCTGCCGATCATCCACATTGGCCGAACCGGATGGGGGAGTGTCGATGCGATGCGCATGTGGGTGTTCCCGGCCCGATAGCGCCGGGCCGGGAACCGGGGTGGCGCGTCAGTGCACGGACTCGGCCGTGGCGTTGGCGTCGAAGAAGTCGCCCACGCTGTAGACCCAGGCCTGGCCGACGGGGTCGCCGAGCTGGGCCCGCAGCCACAGCGCACTCCAGCGCGCCGCGGTCTCGACGCTGGTCGCCTGGTCCAGGGTCTGCGCCGAGGTGTCGGGGCGGGCTCCGGCCGGGTTCTGCGCGTCGGTGATGCCGTAGTGGTTGGCGCCGAGCAGGCTCACGTACAGCTTCGGCGGGGTGGTGACGACCTGGTACGTGGCGTACCCGTTGGCGGGGCTGCCGATGCCGTCGAGACTGCCCTGCACCAGGGCGATCGGCACCGTGTTGGCGACCGGCGGGGTCTGCCCGGTCTGCGGCACGGTGTTGTTGGTGCCGTAGAACGCCGCCGCTTTGAGCTGCGGCGGCGCCGGGCTCGGCACGGTGCAGAACGGCGGCGTGCACAGCCCGGTCGTCAGGTTGAGCCCGGCCGCGCCCCCGAACGAGTGCCCGAGCAGCACCAGCGTCTGGGCGTCGATCGCGCCGAGCAGCGGTGAGGCCGCGTTGGCGTTCTCGGCCGCCGCCCAGCTGACAGTCCAGCCCGCCTGCGCGCCGGTGGCGTACAGGCCGGGCTGGCCGAACAGCACCTGGTAGTGGTTCGGGACCACGACCACGAAGCCGTAAGACGCGACTTTGGTCGCGAAGCCGCGATAAACACCCTTGTCCACGTTGGCGCCCTGCAGTAGCAGTGCCACCGGCCACGGGCTGTGCGAGGAGCTGGTGACCGGGTGGTACACGTCGGCGGCGTCGCCGTTGACGCTGGTCGGGTAGCTGCTCACGGTCGAGTACGCCGCCTGGGCGGGGGCGGGGACCGCCATGACCGCCAGGGCCGCGGCGGCCACGACCGCCGCGGACCGCAGCAGGCCGCGACGGCGGAGACGAGGTGTCACAGGAACCTCCGTTTCTCAATGCGAAACAGCGTTTCGCATTGAGAGACATACTGAAGTCCATCGACCGCTCCGTCAACGCCGGTCACAACTGCGCGAACGGCTTGAGCACCCCCAGGGCCGCCGCCAGCAGCACACTCGCCCAGATCCCCCACACGTACGGCAGGCAGCCGTCGATGCTGCGCTTGAGCGCCTTCTCCACCTCGGGCGTCGAACCTGCCGTCATCAGCGCCCCGAACGCGGGCCCGAAGGAGCGCAGGGTCAGCCGGATGCCCAGCCCGCACGCGATCGCGGTGGTGTAGAGCAGCAGCTTGGCGCCCAGCCAGCGCGGGTTGGTGTCCACGCCGAACGGCTTGTCGGCCACCAGCGTGTAGAGCGCGATCGCGGCGAGGACCGTGATCAGCGTCAGTCGGATGGTCCAGTCGGCCCGGCGCACCCACGGGCGTCGGCCGGGATGGTGGTGGTCGCTGATCGTCGCGGCCAGCCATGCCGCCGCCAGCAGCCATACCGCGACCACGGCGGGCCACGGGAACGGGTTCACCCCGAACGCCCGCGCGCCGTGCGGTTCCAGCGCCATCAGCGTCACGCCGCTGGGCAGGAACAGGACGAGGCAGATCTTCGGCCCGAGGTCCAGCCCGCCCATGATCTTCAGGGCGGTGGCGCGGGCGGCCGGAGGCAGGTCGGGGCGGAGCACGAACCGGCTCGACCAGAAGACCCCCAGGTCGCCACCGAGCCAGAAGACGAAAAGGACTATGTGGAGCAGAATCCACCAGCCATGCGTATGCGGTCCCATCGCGATATGGAAACACTGGTTCACTGTGAGAAACAAGCTCTTGACGGGCTGCTCGGCGCCTGGCTAGCGTCGCCCCATGGTTGGCTCGGTCGGGAGCGAGGTGCGGCGATGACCGTCGCGGTCGTCGGCGCCGCCGAGTGCGACCTCGGGCACACCGGCCGGTCGGCCCAGCACCTGCTGGCGCAGGCGGTGCGGCGCGGCCTGGACGACGCCGGGCTGCGGGTGTCGGACGTCGACGGCCTGGCCGTGGCCGGGCACGGACGCTTCCCCGCCACGCAGCTGGCCGACCAGCTCGGGCTGTGGCTGTCCTGGACCGCCTCGACCGCCCCCGAGGGCGCGCTGTTCGAAACCTACGTCGCACGTGCGGTGCAGGCCATCGAGGCCGGGCAGTGCGCCGTGGTGGTGGTCGCGTACGCCTCCGACCGGCGCAGCGCCGGACACCGCTCCGGCGGCGGCTACCATCCCGGCACGCCCGAGGCGCAGTTCGAGCAGCCGTACCTGCCGCTGTGGCCGCTGTCGTACTACGCCATGACCGCCCAGCACTACCTGCACACCTACCGGCTCGGGCGCGCCGACC
Source organism: Catellatospora tritici (assembly GCF_019083965.1). Lineage (GTDB taxonomy): Bacteria > Actinomycetota > Actinomycetes > Mycobacteriales > Micromonosporaceae > Catellatospora > Catellatospora tritici. The sequence goes on along the minus strand of NZ_JAHRCY010000009.1, from coordinate 30,544 downwards.
TGGCCCGGGTGGCCGTCGCCGCGCGCGAGCGCGCCCTGCGCACCCCGGCCGCGTTCCACTACGGCGCCGGGCCGCTGACCGTCGCGGAGGTGCTGGCGGCGCCGCTGGTGTCCAGCCCGCTGGGCACCCTCGACTGCTGCCTGGTCACCGACGGGGGCGGGGCGATCGTGCTCACCTCGCTCGACCGGGCCCGCCACCTGCGCCGTCCGCCCGTGGCCGTGCTCGGGTACGGCGAAGCTGTCACCCACGCCGCCATGGCCACCCCCGACGACCTGCTCAGCACCGGCGCCGCCGCGGCCGGGGCGCGTGCCTTCGCCCACGCGCGCCGCCGCCCCGCCGACATCGACGTCATTCAGCTGTACGACTGCTTCACCATCAGCGTCCCGCTCGGCCTGGAGCAGCTCGGCTTCTGCCCGCCCGGCACCGGCACCCACTGGGACGGCGTCCCGGTCAACACCACCGGCGGCGGGCTGTCCTACGGCCACCCGGGGCAGCTCGGCGCGCTCCTGCTCGTCGAGGCGGTGCGGCAGCTGCGCGGCGAGTGCGGTTCGCGGCAGGTGTCCGGAGCGCGCACCGCGCTGGTGCACGGCACCGGCGGCATCGGTTCCAGCCACGCCACCGTCATCCTGGAGGCGGCGTGAGCGTCCCGTCGCAGATCCCCGAGGACGAGGTCACCCGGCCGTGGTGGGACGAGACCCGGCGGCGGCGCCTGGCCGTGCAGCGCTGCGCCACCTGCGGCCTGGTGCAGCTGCCGCCGCGACTGCTGTGCACCGGCTGCGGCGGCGACGAGCTGACGCTGGCCCCGGCGGGTCGGCGCGGGGTCGTCGACTCGTACACGGTGGTCCACCGTGCCCCCGTGCCCGACGTCGCCGTTCCCTACACGGTGGCCCGGGTGCGGCTGGTCGACGGCCCGATCCTGCTCACCCGGCTGGTCGGCGAGTTCGAACCGCACTGCGACCAGCCGGTCGTGCTGACCTGGCTGCCACTGCCCGACGGGCGCGCCCTGCCCGTCTTCACCAGGGAGCTGTGACCCTTGCGGTCCTATCTGTACGTGCCGGGCGACAACCCGGCCAAGCTCGCCAAGGCGCTCACCACCGGCGCGGACGCGCTGATCGTGGACCTGGAGGACGCCGTACCCCCGGCGGGCAAGGACGCCGCCCGCGCCGGCGTCGCCGACTTCCTCGGCGCCCGCACCGGCATCGGCGAACCGCGCGTCTGGGTGCGGGTGAACCCCGGCGAGCTCGGCCAAGTCGACGCGGCCGCCGTGGTCGGGCCGCAATTGGCCGGGCTGTGCGTGGCCAAGGCGGACTCCGTCGACGAGCTGACCGCCCTCGACCGGCTGCTGACCGGCCTGGAGGCCGAACGCGGCCTGGCCTCGGGCACGGTCCGGGTCGTACCGCTGCTGGAGTCGGCCGCGGCGGTGCTGGCCGCACCGGCGATCGCCCGCGCTCCGCGCGTGGTCCGGCTCCAGCTCGGCGAGGCCGACCTCGCCGCCGACCTCGGGGTGACCCCCGGCCCGGACGGGTGCGAGCTGCTGTGGGTCCGCTCGCACGCGGTGCTGGCCTGCGCCGCCGCCGGGATCGCCGCGCCGGTCGCCCCGGTCAGCACCGACTTCCGCGACCTCGACGCGCTGCGTGAGTCCACCCTCGCGCTCAAGCGGCTCGGGTTCCGGGGCCGGGCCTGCATCCACCCGGCGCAGCTGCCCGTGGTGCACGAGGTGTTCACCCCGACCGAGGCCGAACTGGCCGCCGCCCGTGACGTCGTCACGCGCCATGACCAGGCGATGCGCGACGGCACCGGGGTCTGCCTGGACGCGCGCGGCCGCCTGGTCGACGAGGCCGTGGTGCGGTCGGCGCGACGACTGCTCGACCCCGAGGGCTGACCGCCGTCGAGTATCGAAAACTGTCGACTCGGGCCAACCAGGTCTGGCTCTGGCGCTGACCGCCGACACGGGACGGGCCCGGCCGCCGGGCCCGTCCCGTGATCATCCAAGTTGCCGGGCAGTCGTGCGTATCTTGGACGGTCATCCGCCCGATTGCCCGGCAACTCGAGTGATCACGACCGAATCGGGCCCAGCTCAGAGGGTGGGGAAGACCAGTTCGAAGAAGGCCGTCAGCGCCATCGCCCAGATCAGCGAGCCGACCAGCGCCGTCACCCACGGGCGGTTGCTCTTGACCAGCAGGAACGGCGCGTGGATCAGGAACGCGAACATCTGCCCCAGAAAGCCGCTGCCCTTGATGACCTCGAGCAGCTGGTCGGAGACGGTGTCCAGGTGGGTGTCCTGCAGCTTCGCCTCCATCCGCTGCGCGACCAGGCCGTAGTAGCCGAACACCGCCGGGAACAGCCAGAACGGCGAGATGCGCACCAGGTCGGTCTCGGACAGGTCGTCGAACAGCACCGTGTAGATCACCACGGCGGAGCCGAGGCCCAGCGTGATCAGTACGGCGTAGAAGGCCCGCTGCGCCTTGTTGATCCGCGCCGGAGGGGCGGCGACCCGGGCGGCCGCGGGGGCGGTCGGCACCGGCTCGTTCGGGTGGCCGCACTGCGGGCAGGCGACGGCCGCGACCGAGATCTGCCGCCGACACGCCGCACAGTTGGTGAACGGCGACGCCGGGGGCGGCGCCGCGGCGCGCACGGTGTCGGCGGACGCCGCGCGGACCAGGTCGGTGTCCCGCCTGCGACCGCCGGTGACCAGGACCACGATGCCGCCCAGCACGCCGGCCGTGGCCGCTGCCAGCAGCAGGTTCCGGCTGTGCTCGGCGTCCTCCTGCCGCCACAGGGTGCTCTCCGCGTACGAGATGAAGCGCTCGGCCTCGGCCGGGTCGGGCGACTCGGCCGCCTGCTGTAGCTGCCACGCGCGCACGTCAGCCTCGCGCGCGGCTTCCTTCCAGGCGGTGATGCCGAGCATCAGCAGCGGAAAGCTCAGGACGAAAAGAACGATGCCGGAAGCGCGGCGCGACATGGATCTCCCCAGATTGGACAACCCTCGAAGAATTCCATCGCGCACCGCTGCCCGGTATTGGCCGAATGGACCGCGCGAGACCGACCTCGCTACGCGCCCGGACGGTTCGGGGACATCGGTGCTCTCACCGATAGCGGTCGAGGTAGTCGTGGGCCCGCTGCCAGGGCAGATGGGAGAACTGCTCGGGCAGGCGGTGGTAGTTCTCCGCGCAGAAGGTCGTCAGGTCGGTGCGGATGACCAGATCTTCGGACTGGTACCACTGTCGCAGCTCGCTCCACAGCGTCCAACCGCAGTGGTCGAACGCCCAGAGCCCATCCGTCACGTACACGTGGTGCGGGTGGGGCTCACCTTGCTTGCGTAGCGCGTGGATCTGGAAGCCGCCGTCGGGATAGGCCTCCAGGAACGCCCACGCCAGGATGTGGCACGCTCCTGCGGCGAAGAACGCCTGGTCGCTGCGCTGCCACGCCAGCTGCTGGTCGGTGCGCTCTGCGTCGGTGCGGCGGAACAGCCCAGCCGGCTGGTATCGCGACTGCCAGGGATCGCGGTGGGTGTGGTGCCGCCAGCGCGGGCACGCCACCGAGCAGCCCCGACACGCGCCCGCGGCGGCGAGTTCGCGGCGAAGCTCGGCCGGAGTGTTCGGGTGGTGCACGATCAGGCCGCGTTCGTGAAACCACCGGTCGCCTGCTTGCTGCTGCTCCACTTGCGCCAATCGGACCAGGGTCGCGGCGGGGGTGCGGGCGTGCAGGAGGGTGTTCCAGCGGATGGTGCCGTCGGAGTCCTGAGCCAGGACGTCGAGAGCGTCGGGCGGGGTGTTGTGGTTGCGCGCGGTCCAGACCCGCACCGGGCGGATCTCGTCGCGGGCCAGCTCGCGCAGCCGGGCCGCGGAGGTCGTCGTCGACCTCGTCTCGAGCACCCGTCGGTAGCCTGCCATCCGCTCGGCGTGTCCGCGGACGATACGCTGCTGCTCCATCGACGCATTGTCCCGGTTGCCGTGGCATCGTGGGGGGCGGTGCGGGCAGAGGCGTCAGCTTCGCTGCTTTCGATCGTCGATCGGTCCATAGTGTGGCGCGCTGCCACAGGCGGCCGGGAGCGGTGGCATACTTCGCCGCGTGACGATGGCACCCAAGGAAAATTCCGCGGCGGAGATGTTCCTGGTGGCGGTGGTGGAGATGGCTCCGGGCCACTTCGACGCCGGTCGGGAGTACGAGGACGCGGTGCTGCGCCTGCTGAGCCGCCACGACGGCAGGGTCGAGCAGCGCCTCTACAGCACCGACGGGGCCACCGAGGTGCAGACGATTCGGTTCGCCTCCCGCGCCGGATACGAGGCGGCTCTCGTGGACCCGGACCGCCTGGCCTTGCGGGCCGAGCTCGGCGACGCCGCGCCCACGACCCGCGTCATCGAGGTGCGCGAGTTGTGAAGTGTTGGGAGGGGGTCCTTCTACATCGTAGAGCGATGAGAAGGTGCCCTTCCTTACGCTCTCAGTGGGCGAGCAGCAGGCCGCCGACGCTCGCGACCAGGGTGAGCACCGCCGCGACCGTGCTGGCCAGGATGAATGGTCGCCACTGGATGCGCAGCCCGGCGGCGCGGCAGCGTTCGGCCCAGATCATCGTGGCCAGCGACGCCCACGGCACGATCAGCGGTCCGACGTTGGTGCCGATGAGCAGGCCGATGAGCTGGTCGTGGTTGGCGACCGGGATGACCGACTCGCCCGCGACGTAGCTGGGCAGGTTGTTGAGCAGGTTCGCCGAACCCGCCCCGACCCCGGCGGCCCGGATCACGCCTTCGGTGTCGGGGTTCGTGCCGATCAGGGCGGACATCACCGTGGACAGCCCGTGCCTGCTGATCGTGTCGACGACCAGGAACAGCCCGGTGACGAAGACGAGCAGGCGCCACGGCAGCAGGCTCCAGGACAGGTCCGCGCGCCGCCAGAGCAGGAACGCGGCCAGCAGCACCACGGCGCCCGCGATGGAGGCGATCTCGATGGTGACGCCGGTCAGGATGCAGATGATGAACCCGGCGACGCAGACCGCCGCGATCCGGAACAGGCGCGGGTCGGCGGGCCGGTGCGGGGCGGGGACGTCGTAGCGGGGCGGGTTGGTGCGCCAGTAGAACAGCCACAGGCACAGCCCGATCGACAGTAGTGCGCCGAGCTGGGGCAGGGCCATCTTGGCGGCGAAGTCCAGCGGCTCGAGGTCGATGCGGTCGGCGGCGAGCAGGTTGGTGAGGTTCGACACCGGCAACAGCAGGCTGGCCGTGTTGGCCAGCCACACGGTGGTCATGGCCAGGGGCAGCGCCGCCGTGTTGGCCCGCCGCGCGGTCGCCAGCAGCACCGGGGTCAGCAGGACCGCGGTGGTGTCCAGGTTGAGGAAGATGGTGTTGAGCGCGGCGAAGGCGAAGCAGAGCAGGAACAGCGCGACGTTGCGGCCTCGGCCCAGCGCGGTGACCTTGACCGCGATCACGTCGAACAGTTCGGCGCGGGCGGCCAGCTCGGCCAGGATGATCACCGAGCCGAGGAAGATCAGCAGCGGCAGGATGCGGGACACGGTGGCTTTGGCGTCGGCGTACGGCAGCAGACCGGTGGCCACGGCGATCCCGCCGCCGACCAGCAGGCCGATCGCGATCCAGTCCATCACCTCGAGCCGCCACCGCGAGGGTGCGGGGGCGAGTTCCGGCTGGTCCTGTCGCTGCCGTGTGGTCGTCACCGGGCCGACTCCTGTCGCGTCCGTGATCTTCACTTTCATCTGCACCCGGTCGTCGTGGCTCGGTGGTAATCGTGGCCTACTGTACGTGAGGTCATCCACCTATGCTGATGTCGCCACGGTGATGGGGGATTGAACGTGACGCAGGCAACGGGTCTGATGCTCAGTGGCCAGATCGACCATATGGCTTTCGTACGCGTTGATCAAGATCTGATCCTGGCCGCCGGGCGCAGTCAGGGCGTCGATCTGATCGAGGCAAAGTCGCGGCAGCTCATCCGCATCGTGGCGGCGGGGGTGCCGGTGACGGCGCTGGCGGCGCTGCCCAGCGGCGTCCACGGCGACCGGCTGCTGGTCGGCGGGCCGAACGGCGAGATCCGGGAGATCAACCCGGGTAACGGCCACGAGGTGCGGCGCCTGGCCCACGGCCGGGGCGAGATCCGGGACTTCGCGGTGGGCAAGGGCGCCGGTGGCGTCGACGTCGTCGTGATCGCGCGGGAGACCGGTGTGTCCCTGTGGGACCCGCACGCGGCGAAGGACCCGTTCACCGAGCTGGTCGCCGACGTGTCCGCGCTGAGCGCCCGCCCGTTCAAGGTGTGCCTGTACCGGCACGGCGGCCACCCGTACGCGGCGTGCGCGCTGACCGACGGCATGATTCTGACCTGGGACCTGGACAGACCCGGCGCCGAACCGGTGGTGACCAGTGGCCACAGCGGCCCGATCTGGACCGTCATCTCGCTGCCGCCCGGACCCGACGGAAACCAGCTGATCGCCTCCGGCAGCTCGGACCAGGTGCTCAAGGTCTGGCAGCCGACCGGCGAGGGACACCTGCGGCAACTGCGCGAATATCACACCGGCGGCACCATCCGGCGGCTCGGACACGTCGTCGACGCCGGGGTGTCGATGCTGGTCACGGCGTCGGCGCGCGGGCCGGTGTCGCTGTGGCGCTATGACGGCCCGACCGAGCGCCCGGCGGCCGAGGTGGCGCTGCACAGCGGCGAGGTGTACGCGGTGGCCTGCGAGACCCTGCCCGACGGCATCCTCGTCGCCTCCGGCGACTTCAACGGCGACATCAAGATCAATCGCCTGACTTCGAGTGTCCTGCTGGACCAGCAGAAGCGGGACGTCACCCGGATCCCGAACACGATCTGGGCGGTCACCGGGGGCACCGCCGAGTCGGGCGACTTCTACGCCTGCGCGGGGGTCAACCGGATCATCTACGTCGTCGACCCGGCCACCCAGCAGCACCGCCACAAGCTGGAAGGGCACGACAGCACCGTCCGCGCCCTGGCCTTCGGCGGCACGCCCGACAACCCGCACCTGCTCAGCGGCGGCGCCGACCACCGCGTCTACGACTGGCACCCGGAGACCGGCTGGCGCGAAGAGCTGCGCATGGGCCACGAGGCCGAGGTGTGGGCGCTGGCCACCGCCGAACATCGGGGCCGGTGGTACGCGATCAGCGGCGGCCCCGACGGCACCGTCCGCACCTGCCCACTGGACGACCCCAACGACATGCGGATCCTCACCGAGGAGGTCGGCGAGGTGTCCTCGCTGGCCGTCAGCTACGCCGGTGACGAGGTACGCGTGATCATCGGGTCCACCCAGGGCTTGTTCCGCATCCCGCTGTTCGGCGGCGAGCAGCGCACCATCGAGACCGACTCGATCGCCGACGTGGCCACCCTGCGCGGCGCGGCGCGCCTCGCCGGGCGCCCGGACACCACGCACCTCGTGGTCGTGGCGCGCACCGACGGCAACGTCGAGCTGTACGACACCAAGATCGGTGTCCTGGTCAAGCGGTTCGCGATGCCGGTGACGCCGGAGACCCGGTCCAACCGCCAGGTGCGCGCGGTGGCCATACACCGCACCGCCCAGGACGACGTGCTCGTCTTCGGTGGCTGCGACAACGGCGAGATCCTCAAGTGGGACCTGGACGGCCAGCTGATCGGGCAGGCGTCCAAGCCCGCGGGCAGCGACACCTCGATCCGCGACCTGCACGTCATGCACGCCACCGCGACCGAGGACGTGACCTCGGGCCTGCTCAGCGGCGGCCACGACGGCGTGCTGCGCTACTGGCCGGTCTCCAAGGACAAACCGCTGTCCTCCGGCGGTGTGCTGGAGTCCCCGGTCGAGGCCAACTCGATCCTGCTGCAGGACCAGCCCGCCGACTCGGACCTGCTGGCCCGTGCGGCCCTCACCAAGACGTTGGTGAGCGCCCTGCGTTCGGCCGAGCCCATCGCGCCGGTGGTGGTGGGCGTGCACGCGCCGTGGGGGCAGGGCAAGTCCAGCATCCTGCGCCAGATCCGCACCGCCGTCGACCAGCCCGGCAGCAAGGAGAAGCCGTCCCAGCAGGAACTGCAGACCCATCGGCTGATCATGACGGAGACCGGCAAGCCGGTCACCACGAACGTGACCCCGACCTGGGCCTGGAAGCGCCTGCAGGAGCGCGCTGCCGAGAACGAGCTGCCATACCGGATGCGTCCCGCCGACGGGAAGCCCACCCCGATCACGGCCTGGTTCAACCCGTGGATGTACGAGGAGCGCAACCAGATCTGGGCCGGTCTGACCAACGAGATACTCACCGCGATCACGCGGCGGCTGCCCCAGGCCGAACGGCGACGCCTGTTCATCGACCTCAACCTCAAGCGCACCAACTCCGCCGAGGTGCGCAAACAGATCCTCGACAGCTACCGGCCGCACACCCTGCGTGGCATCGTCAGCCTGGGCGCCGCGGCGCTGGCACTGGTCGCCGCGGTCGTCGCCACGATGGTGGCGATCGTCAACACCGGCGAACTGGACAAGATCCTCGGCAGCGCCGTGGTGATCTTCCTGGCCGCGCTCGGGATCGTCATCCGGCTGGTCGCCACCAGCGTCAAGGGCTTCAACGTGTGGTATGACCCGTTGGCCGACAGCGGTCCGCGCATGGGCGGGGTCAGCGCGGGCGGCAGCTCCGCCGATCCGCTGGAGACCCCCGACCGGGGCTACCTCTACCTGCTGCGCCACGACGTACGCGAAGTCATCGACCTGATCGCCGACTCGCCGCTGTACATCTTCATCGACGACATGGACCGGTGCAGCCCCGGCATCGTGGCCGACACCATCGAGGCGATCAACCTGTTCCTCACCAAGGCGTTCGGCCCGTGCATCTTCGTGATGGGCCTGGACCCGGCGACGGTCGCCGCGCACCTGGAGTCGCACCTGCCCGCGATCGACAAGCGGGCCAAGGAGGACCCGGTCACTTACCGGCACCTGCGCCACACCGGCTGGCGCTTCATGGAGAAGATCGTCGACCTGCCGGTGCGGCTGCCCCGGGTCACCGACATCGCCATGCGCAGCTACCTCGACCAGCTCCTGCTGTCCAACCGGGCGCAGACCCGGGTCGTGGTCCCGCAGGAGCAGGCTCCGCCCACCGACCGCAGGCGCGGATTCCGCAAGCCGAAACCTCCGGTCGCGCCGGCCGAGCCCACGCCCCCGGTGGCCCTGGCGGCGACGATTCCCGCCCAACGGGCGGCCGCGGCCGCCACGGCGCCCACAGCGCAGAACGCCGAAAGCGTGCTGGACCGGCTGGAGGACATCCCGGTCGTCCGCGACGCGCTGCACGAGGCGGTGCAGAACCTGCCCGGCCGCAACCCGCGCCAGATCAAGGCCTTCGTCAACCTGTGGCGCTTCTACATGGCGCTGGAGCACGAGCTCGGCGCCACCACCAGCAGCCTGAGCGGCACCCAGGTGCACAGCGCCGAGATGGCCCGCCTGGTCGAGATCATGGTGCGCTGGCCGTGGCTGCTCGACCCGCTCGGCTTCCGCCGCGTCGTCAAGGGCAAGACGGTCATCCTGTTGGAGGTGCTGCTCAAGGCCGCGCCGGACCGGTCCGAATGGGAGCGGGTGGTCAAGGAGGAAGGCATGGACGTCGACGACGAAGACCTGCGCGGCCTGCGCGAACTGCTGGTCCGGCGCGGTGCCGACGGCCAGGAACTGGTCTCCATCGCCCGCCGCTACCTGTGAGCGGCGACGGTCGCCCGCTCGATCCAGTCCCGCACCGCCGCATGATCGTCGCGGTAGGCGTCGCAGCGCCCGATGCTCGGTGCCGCACGGGTCGCCGCTGCCCGACGGCAGGGCGAGCGATCCCGCCGCGCCACAACGTCCGACCGGAGAACCGCGGACGCGCAGAAGTGCCGCCGGTCTACGAACGGGCGCTCCGCGCCCCCACGGTTGCCGGGTCCGCCCGGCCGGTCTGGGCGACGATCGCGGCAGGTTCGGCCGCGAGTGGCACGATGAGCGCGGCGACCAGGGGAAACGTGGCGACCACGGCGAAGCTCGGCGCGAAGCCGGCGGCTCCGATCGCCAGGGCCAGGACCGGCGGGGTGGCCGCCGACAGCGCGTTCTGGCCGGTGGTCTGGATGCCGAGAGCACGGCCCGCCCACGCGGAGCCCGCGTATTCGGCGACGGCGGTGAAGGACAGGCCGTTGCTGCTCGCCGCCACCACCGCCAGGAACAGCAGGACGGGCACGGCCAGGCTCGATCCGGCCGCGGCGGCCACGGCCAGCGCCAGCATCCCCAGCCCGGTCACGATCGCGACGATCCGCATGGGCTTCAGCCGGCTGCCGGTGCGGTCGGACCAGTAGCCCGCCCCGAGGCGGCTGAGCGCGGCGCAGGCCTGCGCGCCCGCCAGCAGATGCCCGGCGTCCAGGGCCGTCCAGCCACGGCCGTAGGTGAGAAACACCAGGGCGAACGTGGTGATCGTGAACTGGGGGACGACCAGCAGCGCGCTGGCGGCGTGGATGCGCCACAGGCTGGAATTGCGGTAGGGCGACGCCAGGGCCGACTTCGGAGCGGGTGCCTGCTGGGCGGCGGCCGACGGTAGCGGAGCCGGATCCCGTACGAACACGAGCGCCGCCGCCGCCGCGGCCAGCATCAACGCCGCGAGGAACAGCAGCGGCGCGCCGGTGCCGTCGACGGCGAGGGCGGGCAGCGTGGCGGCGGCCAGCGCCAGGCCGATCGGCTGCGCGCTCGACCTGATGCCCATCGCCAGGGCGCGCTCGTGCCGCGCGAACCAGCCGAGGATGAGCCGACCGCTCGCCAGCACCGAGGCGCCGGTCGCGCCGGCCAGCGCCAGGCACACGGCGAGGCTCACCGTGCCGTGCGCCGACCGGGCGGCCAGGAGGGCGAGGCCGGACATCCCCAGGCCCGTGGACAGCACGACGCGCTCACCCCACCGGTCGGCCGCGGCACCCCAGGCGATGAGCGTGAGCACCACACCAACGGTGGGGCAGGCGACCAGGACGCCGGTCTGTTCCAGGGACAGGCCCTCGTCCCGGAACGCCGGGATCAGGTAGGCGAGCCCGTACTGGGACATGCTGCCGGCGGTCATCGTCAGCATGCCGACGCCCAGCATCAGCCAGCGCATGCGCTCGTTCCTCGGCTGACCGGCCGGTCGCGCGAGTGTGATCACGGTAGACGATGATCCCCGATCGGCTGTCCACGCGCAGACCCGAACCACGCCGAAGATCGTGGCCAGGCCACGAGTCTGCACCCCATCCTCCTAGGAAGCCTTGGTGGATGTGACCCGGCCTTGGTGGATGTGACCCGACTACGCTCGCTTCAGACAAGCCCGACGAGGCCAGGGGAGAGCGTTGATGGGTGGCCGTTCGTTCATGCTCGCGACCCGCGTTCCGATGTCGCGGGCCGGTTTCGAGGCATGGCTGGACGCGTCGCCGCCCGGCCTCGACGTCATCGAGAACCCCGATGCGATGTGGACCGGCTGGGCCGGTGACGGCGGCGCCGCCGACTGGGAGCTGACCGCGTTCGCCGACTCCCCGCACGTCGTGGCGGCGCTGCGAGCCGACCGGCGCAAGAGTCCTCGGCAGCTGCTGGCAGACCGGGTGAAGGCGGGTGGCTGCGTGGTCCGCCACCGGGACGGGGCGCTGGAACTCTACCTGTACGACTACCACGCCGACCCGTACCGGACCCGCGCTGAGCTGCTGATGCTTGCCGGTGCCGGACGCTTCGCCGACCCCGGCGAGCATCCCGTGCTGCACTGGGGCGGCAACGTCTACCCCGACCTGCCGCTCGCCGGTGACCCGCCACTGGCGGTGCTGCTCGTGACACCGACCGGTGCCCGCTTCGTCGGCCGCTATCCGATCGAGGCGCTGAGCGCGACGCTGCGGCCGGTGGAGGCGGCTTTCCTCGCCCGGTACGAGGGCGACGGAACGGCCGAGCCGGACCTGTCCGACGCCGTCGATCCGGCGCTGCGGCCCTGACTCAGCCCGCGCCGCCGACCGTGCAGGTGGCCAGCAGCCGTGCCGCCGCCGACTGCCGGTAGGCGCGGTCGGTCAGTAGCGCCGCCTGCACCGGTGCCAGCACCCCGGTCGTGTTCACCTGGAACTTCAGCGCCAGCTCCGCCTCGGTCAGCGGGTGCTCGGCGCTGCCGCGGGAGGAGTCGACCCGGTGCTCCAGCAGCTGACCCGAGCTGGTGCGGACCCGCAGCACCGCCGCGAACGCCGCCGGGAACAGCTCGGTCGCCCGCTCGTCGGCCACGCAGGTCACCTTCGCAGCCAGCGCCAGGCAGTCCGCGCGCAGCTCGGTGAAGTCGCCCAGACTCAACCCCAGCCCGCCCCCGCCGAGCAGCGCCGCCGCCACCGTGTACGGCCCGGAGAACTTCCCGTGGTACGCCGTCTGCGGCCGCGTCTTCTCGGCCGCCGGTTCGGCGATGGTCCGCAGCACCGGCGCGGCGACGCCAAGTTCGACGGAGGTGACCTCGGCCGGGTCCAGCCCTTTCGCCCGCAGGGCCAGCGCGCAGTCGATGCCCGGGTGGGTGAAATGGTTGGTGGGGTAGGGCTTGTAGACCGTCCGGGACAGTTCCCACCGGGTGCCGAGCTCTGCCAGCAGCGCGTCGGCGTCGAACTTCCTGTCGGTGTACGCGGCGAAGAACCCGAACCGCCCCTCCAGTACCGTCGGCGGCCCGGTCAGCCCGTCGGCGGCGAACACCGCCGCGCTGACCCCGGCGTGCGCGGCCCAGCCGCAGTGCGTCTTCTTGACCGTGCCGCCGGTGCGGTTGGCCTCGATCAGCCCGGCGCCCATGCTGGCGGCGATCCCCATCGCGTGCGCGACCCCGGCCGCGTCCAGGCCGTACAGCAGCGTGGCGGCGGCCGCTGCGCCGATGGTGCCGCAGATCGAGGTGGCGTGCAGGCCGCGTTCGAAGAAGACCGAATTGCGCAGCGTACGGTCGTAGGCGGCCATGCCGAGCCGGTTGCAGATCTCGATGCCCGCGGCCACCGCCCGCACCAGCGCCGGGCCGTCGGCGCCGGTCGCCTCGGCGGCGGCGAGCGCGGCGGGCACGATGCTCGCGCTGGGGTGCAGCACCGACGGCAGGTGCGTGTCGTCGAAGTCGAGCGCGTGCGCCATCACCCCGTTGACCAGTGCGGCGGCGGGGGCGGGCAGGCGGTCGCCGGTGCCGATGACGGTGGCCTCGGCGGTGCCGCCCCAGCGGCGCACCGAGGCGAGCACGGCCCGCACGGCCGGGTCGTTCTGGGCGGCCAGGGCCAGGCCGAGGATGTCGAGGATGCGGCCGGGCACGCCGTCGGGCACGGCACCGTCGCGGCAGGACACGGCGAAGTCGGCCAGGGTGTGCACGGCGCGATCGGGGTGCACGGCAGCGGTGTTCATGGGTGCGGTGTTCATGGGTGCGGTGTTCACGCCAGCACCGCCAGGGGCCGGACCGGCGCGCCGGTGGCACCGACGATGGGCAGCGGGTTGAGCACCAGCAGGATCTCGCGAGCGCCGGTGCGCAGCAGCGCGTCGAGGTTCATCGTCTCGACGATGTGGACGCCGTGCTCGACCAGCAGCACCCGGTGCGCGGGCAGCACGGCGTGGCCGCGCCCGGCCGGGATGTGCTCGAACGCGATGGTCTCGGCCCCGACTGCGACGGGCCGGTGCGCGGCCAGCCAGCGCGCGGCGGCCTCGCCGGGTCCGGGGGTGCCGTCGCGGCCGCCGACGAACGCGTCGTGCTCGTGCCAGCGGCGCGACCAGCCGGTGCCGATCAGGATGGTCTCGCCCGGGTTCAGCTCCAGCCCGTCGGCGGCCGCGGTCAGGTCGTCGGGGGTGACCTCGTAGCCGGCGGGCAGCACGTCGACGCCGTGCACCCGGGCCACGTCCAGCACCACGGCCCGGCCGAGGTACGGCGGGAAGGTGTCGATGCCGAGGTCGCTGAAGCCCTGGTGCGACTGGAGTCCGGTCGCGTCGACGTCGCCGTGCAGGCGCCCGTCCTGCGATACGTGGGCCAGGGCGTCGACGTGGGTGCCGACGTGGCCGCCGGTGACGATGAGTTCGTTGGCGGCCGAGCCGCCGTCGGGGCGGAGCATGTCGCCGTGGCGGCGCTCCAGGGCCATCCGGAACGGGGGATGGTTGGGCGACTGGGGCATGCCGCGGCGCATCGGCTGGGCCAGGTCGAGGACCTGGCGTCCGCGTACCGCCGCCCACGGCGTGGTGGCCGCGCGGCCGCTGGGCGCCGGTTGCAGGTCGTGTCGGTCCAGGTCGAGGCCCTGCATCAGATCACTCCGCTCTCGCGCAGGGCGGCCAGTTCGGCGGGGTCCAGGCCGAGCCGGTCGCGGTAGACGGCGTCGTTGTCGGCCCCGCGCGGGCGGCCGGTCCAGCCGATGTGGCCGGGGGTGTGCGACATGCGGTAGAGCACGTTGGGCATGCGTACCGGCCCGAGCACGGGGTCCTCGACGGTGGTGATCGTGTCGAGGGCGGTGTACTGCGGGTCGGCGAAGATGTCGGCGATGTCGTAGATCGGGGCGACCGCGGCCTGGGCGCGGTCGAAGGCCTCGGTGACCTCGGCCAGGTCGCGTTGCGCGACCCAGGCGGCGACGTGGGAGTCGAGCAGGTCGGCGTGGGCGGCGCGGCCGACGCCGCTGGCGAACCAGGGTTCGTCGATGACCTCGGGGTGCCCGACCAGCCGCATGACGCGTTCGGCGATGGCCTGGGCGCTGGTGGAGACGGCCACCCAGCGGTCGTCGCGGGTGCGGTAGGTGTTGCGCGGGGCGTTGTTGACCGACCGGTTGCCGGTGCGGGGCTGGATCAGCCCGAGCTGGTCGTAGACCATGGCCTGCATGCCGAGCACGGTCACCAGCGGCTCGATGATGGCCAGGTCGACGACCTGGCCGGTGCCGCCGGCGCGGTCGCGATGGTAGAGCGCGGTGAGCACGGCCTGGGCGCAGACCAGCGCGGACACCCCGTCGGCGAGCCCGAACGGGGGCAGGGTGGGTGGACCGTCGGGTTGGCCGGTGATCGCGGCGAAGCCGCTCATCGCCTCGGCGAGGGTGCCGAAGCCGGGGCGGTGCGCGTACGGTCCGGATTGGCCGAACGCGGTCACCCGGGCGATGACCAGGCGGGGGTTGAGCTGGTGCAGCACCTCGGGGCCCAGGCCCCAGCGTTCCAGGGTGCCCGGCCGGAAGTTCTCGATCAGCACGTCGGCTTCGGACAGCAGCTGTCTCGCCAGCCTCGCGCCTTCGGCGCGGCCTAGGTCGAGGGTGATCGCGTGCTTGTTGCGGCCCAGCATGGTCCACCACAGCGGCACGCCGTCGTGGGACGGCCCGTGGCCGCGCGACGGGTCGCCCTTGGCCGGGTGTTCGATCTTGATGACGTCCGCGCCGTAGTCGCCGAGGATCGTCGCGGCGAGCGGACCGGCGAACAGGGTCGCGGCGTCGATGACGGTGACCCCGGACAGGGCTGCGGTCGGCATGGCGCAACGGTAGCGGCTCTACCCGGAAAATGGAAACCTCGTTACAGTGTGCGAAACGCAGCTCTGGGAGGTAATCACCGTGGTCCGCTACGACCTGCTGGTCAAGAACGGGACGCTGGTCCTGCCGTACGTCGGCACCGTATGCGCTGATCTGGGTGTGCGCGACGGGCGGATCGCCGCGATCGCCGACGACATCCCCGCCGCGCAGGCCGACCAGGTGCTCGACGCCCGCGACCGGCTCGTCTTCCCGGCCGCCGTCGACGCCCACTACCACCTCGGCATCTACCGCGACCTGGCGCTGGACGCCGCCGAGGAGACCCGTTCGTCGCTGGTCGGGGGAGTGGGCACGGTGCTGTCGTACTTCCGTACCGGCCAGCACTACCTCAACCGCACCGGGCCGTACGCGGAGATCTTCCCGCAGGTTCTCGACGCCGTCGCCGGGCACGCCTGGACCGACTACGGCTTCCACCTCGCGCCCATGGACACCGCGCAGGTCGGCGAGGTCCCGTCGCTGGTCGACGCGCACGGGGTCAGCTCGTTCAAGTACTACATGTTCTACAAGGGCTTCAACCTGTCGGCCGACTCCCGCGACGCCAAGTCGTTCACCATGAGCGACGAGTACGACCTCGGCCACCTGTACCAGCTCATGGAGGCCGTCGCCGCCACCCGGCGCGAAGGCCGCCGGGTCTCCCTGTCGCTGCACTGCGAGCAGGCCGAACTCATGCGCCTGTTCATCGACCGGGTACGCGCCGCGGGTGACCCGCAGACCCTGAAGGCCTACTCCGACGCCCGCCCGCCGCTGACCGAGCAGGTCGCCATCGGCGAGGCCACCACCCTGGCCCGCGCCACCGGCTGCCCGGTCAACCTGCTGCACCTGTCCAGCGCCGCCGCGATCGCCGCGGCCGCCGCCGCCAAGGCCGACCGGTCCCTGGATCTGCGCTGCGAGGTCACTCTGCACCACCTGTGCCTGGACCACGAGAGCCTGGACCGCAAGGGCGGCCTGGGCGCCAAGGTGAACCCGCCGATCCGGGCGGTGTCCGACACCGAGGCGCTGTGGGCGGCGGTGCTGGACGGCACCGTCGACTGGGTCGCCTCCGACCACGCCTGCTGCATGGAGGAGCACAAGGGCGACGCGCTGTGGCCCGCGCTGCCCGGCTTCGGCGGCACCGCGCTGCTGTACCCGATCCTGCTCAGCGAGGGCATGCACAAGCGCGGCCTGTCGGCGCAGCGGGTCGCGGAGCTGGCCTCGGGCAACCCCGCGCGGGCGTACGGGCTGGGCGGGCGCAAGGGCAGCCTGATGGTCGGCGCGGACGCGGACCTCACCATCGTCGACCCGGAACTGGAGCAGGAGGTCACCACCGACCTGCTGCTGTCGGGCCAGGACCACTGCCCGTTCGAGGGCCACCAGGTCAAGGGCTGGCCGGTGACGACCGTGGTCGGCGGCCGCGTCGCCTACACCGACGGCGCGGTCGTCGGCAGCCCCGGCGGGCGGTACGTCGTCCGCTGACATCGCGGCGGGCACTCGTCGACAGCGGCTTTGGGCCGAACACCGATCCGGGGCATCATGGGAGATGTCGACGGACGAGGGCACGCCAGGACCGGACCCACTGCTCTATCCGGAGGTCGTCCGAGCCGGGGGGCTGGTGAACGCGCTGCACGCCGAGTTCGACCTGATCGGCCTCACTCTTCGGGCCCAGCTGGACGAAGACCCCGCGTGCGGCGGTCGGGTGGCCTCGGTGCAGGACACCGACCGTCGCACCAAGGTGACGCTGTCGGCCCGTGAGCGACGGTTCCGGATGAGCGTCAGGAGCGGGAAGGTCACCATGGCGTCCGGGTTCGCGCCGGACCTGGCGGCTGTGGCCGATGTCGCGCGCCGATGGCACGGCGGGGCGCGCCTGCCCGAGCTGGCGGCCGCCTGGCCGTTCCTGGGGTCGGTCGCGCTCGCCGAGTGCCGTGAGCGTGACGACGCGCTGGAGGCGGCGTGGCTGTCGCTGTACGAGAACCACACTCAGGACGCGGTGCGGGGCCGCCTGCACTCCTTCGTCGCGTTGGCGTTCCACGAGCCGAGCCTGCGCCGCCTTCGGCCCTTCACCAGCCACTGGACCCTCGGCTTCAGCACCGCCGCACGCTACCCCTGGTCCGGTGCCCATCCATCGGTTCATCCGCTGGAGCCGGGCACCTACCTCGTCCGGGCGGCGGACGGCCGTGAACTGGGCGTCGCCGACGCCGCCGGAAGCCTCGCGCTCGTCCTGGCCGCGCTGGAGGACTCGCCATCCGGGCAGCCCGGCGCGTAGCCAGGCACGCCGCCGACCCCGGCGCGCGGCACGTCGCCCGCTGGGCCATCTCCCGTCCGGACGCGGCTTGCCAGGAGGGGCTACCCTCCCGGACCGTGAGTGATCATCGGGTTCGTCCGTCGCGGGTAGTCATCTCCGTCGTGGCCGTGGTGGCCGCCGTCGCCGCCGCGGTGTGGCTCAGCGACCAGGCGGCGTACTCAGTGGAGTGGCTGGACAGGGCGCAGCGCGGGCTGCGCGACGACGGCTTCGGCATCGTCTCCTGCTACGCCGCCGGGATCGTGCTGGGCACCACGTTGCACAGCATCCCGGCGCTGCGGCACGGCCGGGTGCTGGCCGCGGCCTGGGGCGCGGCCGGGCTGCTGACGGCGTACGGGGCGGTGGTCACCGGCGTGGCGTGGCTGCTGGCCGAGGTCGCCCCGGCCCTGTCGGCCGGCGGCCGCCGCCACGACCCCGGCGCGCTGTACACCACCTGGCTGGTCTGCGTGCTGCTGCCGGTGGCGGGGGCCGTCTGCGCCGGCGGCCTGTTCCCGCGCCGCCGTACGCCGCAGCCCGCCGACCGGCCCGCACCGAACGGCCCGGTCGCCGTCCTGAAATCCGGCGCCGTCCTCGTCAGCGGCTCGATCGGCTGGGCGATCGGCGGGATCGTGCTGATCCTGCTGCTGATCGCCATCGTGATCAAGCTGCTCGCCTGAGCGCGGGCTCGGCCGGGTGTCAGCGGCCCCGGAACTCGTCGGCGGGCAGGCTGTCCCACATGGTGTTCGCGATCGCCCGGACCACCGCGAACACCGGCCGGGTCAGCACCACGTCCCCGACCCGCTGCACCCGGATCAGCAGCCCCAGCTCCTCCAGCCCCAAGTCGCCCTCCGGGCATGGCGCGGACCGGTTCGAGGCGCGGATCGAGTCTGCGAGCCGGACGGTCACCCGGTCCACGCCCGTACGCCCAGGTCGAATGACCTGGGCGTACTTCTCCTCCGGGCCGTGATCTCCCCTGGCGTCAAGCCGTCGAGACCGCGCACAGGTCCATCATCGACAGGAACCGGCTGCGGAAGGCGGGTCAGCGGAGAGGAGACCAGTCGGCGAGGTAGGTCGCCACGGTGTACGCCTCCGCCTGCGAATCGGTCAGCTGCGGCCGGTCGGTGCCGTCTCCGCCGGGCGGCAACGCCCCCGGCCCGTAGTTGCGGTACTCGGCGAAGCGGGCGTCTCGCCAGGAGAACCCCGACATGTCGGTCCACGGCGTGCCCTTGACCGCCGCCGGCAGGCTGCTCTCCCGGATCACGACCTGGGCCTGCGCGTTCGGGTCGTTGCTGGGGTGCCAGGGGCGGCCGAGGTAGTAGGTCTGCTCGGGGGCGTCGCTGGTCAGCCTCGAGTGGATGATCAGGTAGCCGTGCGGGTTGACCAGCTGCGTGCTGGCCGCGGTGAAGTAGCCGGCCGGGTTCAGCCCGCGGTCGAGGCCATGGATGTGGACTCGATCGAAGACGGCGGTGGCGCGGCCGAAGATGAAGTCGACGTCGCCTTCGACGTAGGAGTCACGGATGTACACCCGGGACGTGTAGGCCGCGCCGGGAGTGTCCACGTACAGCGTGTCCTGGTTGCCGAGGAACCGCACGTTCGAGAAGGCGATCCGGTCGCCGGTGGTCTTGACCGCGACGGCCTGCTTGCTTGAGATCGCCGGGTGAGCGGCCTCGTCGAAGTCGTTGGCGAAGGTCACGTCGCGGGCGGTGAAGTCGTCGCCCTTCAAGGTGACCGTGGCGCTGCCGGTGGTGCCGTAGGTCGTCCCGTCCGGCTTGAGGCAGCCGTTGCAGTGGTTCTCCACGATCACCACGTCCTCGGGCCGGCCGCTCGTGCCGACGATCGCCAGGTTCGGCTTCTCCGCCGGTACTGTCACGGTCTCCCGGTACAGTCCCGGGCGTACCCGGATGACGACGCGGGCCTGGCTGCCCGCGGGCGCGGCGTCGACCGCGGCCTGGACCGTGGTGACGTCGCCCAGACCCGTGGGGTCGACGGTGATCTGCTCCTCGCGGTCCGCGCGCCCGGCGCCCGCGAGATCGCCCAGCACGCGTGCCAGCTGGGTGGGGGCATGCACCGCGGTGCGCAAGGTCGGGGTCCAGCCGGCGTCCGCGCCGAGCTGCTCCACATTCACCGCGTTGTACGCCGAGAGCAGGTCCACCACCTGGCCGTTGACGACATTGTCGGACGCGGTGATCGCCGTACCCTTCCAGTACTTGATGACCTGCGCGGGGTTCACGCCCTCGGGCAGCTCGAAGGCGTTGTGCTGGGCCACGATGGCGGAGCTGACGCCGACGCCCCAGCTGTAGGAGTAGGCGCTCGCGTCGGTGACCTGGTACAGGTTGTTGAAGACGTCAGCCTGGCCGAACCGCACGCGAGGCACCCGCTGTCCGACGTTGTGGTAGACGTTGTGGTGGATGGTGACGTGCAGTTTGCCCTCGTCGCCGTTGGTGGTCTTGTCGGTGTTGCCGATCAGGTGGGTCTTGTCGTGGTCGGCGAAGACGTTCCACGACATGGTGACCAGATCGCTGCCGCGGATCAGGTCGACCAGGCCGTCGTGCCACTGGTACGGCCGCCCGAAGTAGAGCGGCTGGGAAGTGTCCGGGTAGCGGCCGTCGCCGAATGTGTTGTGGTCGATCCAGACGTGCGTCGAGCCGTAGGTCAGCGTGATCGCGTCGTATTCCGAGTTCCAGTTGCCGGTCGCGCCGTCGGTCGGATCCCAGCTCGGGAAGCAGTCGACCGGTGCCTCGATCGTGAGGTTGCGGATGATGACGTTGTCGACGCCGCTGAGGACCAGGTTCATCCCGGACAGCCGGGCGCCGCCGCCCATCCCGAAGATCGTGGTGTTGCCGTACACCCGGATTTTGGTCTCGGCGCCCTGGTTGGCCTGCGAAGCCGCCCGCGCGGTCTCCAGCGGGCCGCTGGGCTTGGCCGTCCGGCCCCACCCGGCCGGGTCGTATGCCGCGAGGTAGGCGTCGAGGCTGTAGGCCGGATCGGCGTACCGGGCGCAGCCGTCGGGCGCGTCGTCGCCGTCGACCTTCCCGGTGACGAAGACCAGCCGGGGCGCCGGATCGGTGCCGTCGCCCAACGCGGCGACCAGTTCCTCGCGGTCGTGGACCCGGAACGTGTGTGCCGCGTCGGCCTGGGCACCGCCCGTCGTTCCCGTGGTCGCCGAGCCCCAGCCATCGTTCGGCGGCAACGCCTGGCGGCCGACGGCGAGGGGACCGTTGTTCGGGACGTGGCCGGAGGCGGGGGCGCCGGCGGCGGTCAGGCTGACGGCGACGAGGCTGAGGGCGAGCAGGAGGCGTGATTTACGCATTCGCGCACGTTACGAAACGTCGCACCGGCTGCAAATATTTCTGCACATGGAAATACATAAATGTTGTTGCGCGCGCGGAACGCCCCTTGTGGGAAGCTATTTGATGACTATGTCAACACGAGTTGCAATCGTTTGCAGTTGCAGTCTGAGGCGAGTTCATGCGCACCGCGACAGGTCACGCTCCCCACCCGTACCAGGCGCGGCTGGCCGCCGAGGGGCTGCCCGAACTGCTCACCGCCCCGACGGGTGCGGGTAAGAGCGTCGCGGGCGTGCTGCCCTGGCTCTACCGGCGGCTGATCGCCGCGCCGGAGAGCACGCCGCGCAGGCTGGTGTACGTGCTGCCGCAGCACAGCCTGCCCGATCAGCTGCACGAGCGGATCGGAACCCAGATGGCGGACGGCCATCCAGCACCTCGCGGCGCTGGACGTCGCCTGCGGTACTAAAGGGTCATGTTGTCGACCCTTTTGCGTAAACGACTTCGACGATCGTGGGGCGCCCGATGTATGACGTGCATCGGCCTTGGTCGTAATCCCGATACCTCGCTTTCGTAACAACCTGGATGCTGTGCGTGACTGCTCGGCTCGACGGCTCGGTCGGCTGCGGTGGAGTCAGGTCAATCCGGGGAGAGGTGGGATGGTGCGGACTGCTCGCCACTGTCCGTGATTCGGCAGGTGCAGGAAGCGTTGGTCGGCGCTCCCGTCTGGGATGGATCGCCGGTGTGCTCTTGTGCGCGAGCGCGCATGGCCGGCCGACCTACCTGACCCGTCACCTTGGCGGGATCTGCTCGCGAATCTTCCAATCCTGCTCGGGGCCCAGGTGTCCGCCATTGGCTGAGGGGAAGGCATTTCATGCATCTGAGTCGGAAATGGGTAGCAGCCGGTGTCCTCGCGAGCCTGGGGGTCCTGGCCAGCGTGCTGTGGATCAACAGGGCGGAGGCCCACCCCATCCCTGGGGGAGGGCTGAATGGCAAGGGCGTGGAGACGCTCTGTCACGATGCAACGGGGTTCTCGTGCACCAAAGAGAGCGGCTACGACGGCACCGGCGACCAGGTGGTGGGCCTCGGGTGGCTGCGCCACCACTACTGGGACCACGGCACTCCTGGACCGAACGGCACGCGACACAACTGCACGACCTATGCGGCATACCGGCTCAAGCAGAACGGTTACGCCTTCCCGGGCTGGACTGGTGACGCGACCACCTGGGCAAAGAAGGCGGCTACGGCAAAGGTGCATGTCACCGTCGACCAAACACCTGCCGTGGGCTCGATCGCGCAGTGGGTCAGCGGCAAGGCTGGCCATGTCGCCTATGTCGAGTCCGTAAGCTCGACCTATATCGAGACTACAAGCGACAGTTACCAGTTTGGCGCGCCGAAGGGAACCGACCACCTGCGGATCCAGCGCGGCTCCGAATACATGCCAGACAACTTCATCCATTTCAAAGACATCCCGCAGTCCGTGCCGGCTCAGCCGACCAGCCCGAGGGTCACCGCCACGACGGCCGACAGCGCGGTCCTGAACTGGAGCGACGCTTCAAACAACGAGGACAGCTTCGTCTCTCAGTACCGGATCGGCAGCGGTAGCTGGACCGGCGGCCCGACGGCCGGCGCCAACACGACGTCGATCACCGTCGCCGGCCTGCGGCCCGGCACCGACTACACGTTCCAGGTGGGCGCGAAGAACATCAAAGGGACGAAGTGGTCGGCCTACTTCTCGGGCAGGACGCCGTACCTGCCAGCCGAGCCGACCGATCCTAAGATCAAATCGATGACGGACACCGCCGCGCAGCTGATCTGGAAGGATGCCTCGAACAACGAGGACAGCTTCGTCTCGCAGTACCGGGTTGGTGAAGGCCCCTGGATCGCGGGACCGGCAGCAGCCGTCAACGCGACCTCCGTGACCGTCGGCGGCCTACAGGCCGCCACAAGTTACACGTTCCAGATCGGCGCCAAGAACGCAGCGGGCACCAAATGGTCCGCCTACGTCGTCGGCACGACTGCCCAGACGCTTGCGGTCGAGCCGGCAAACCCCTCGATCTCGGCGACGACCGACACCACTGCGACACTTACCTGGACTGATGCCTCCACCAACGAGGACAGTTTTGTATCCCAATACAGGATCGGTAGCGGATCGTGGAAGGCCGGTCCCGTGGTGGGCGCCAACGCCACGTCGATGACGGTGAGCGGTCTGCAAGCGGCCACCAGCTACGTGTTCCAGATCGGCGCCAAGAACGCAGCAGGTACGAAGTGGTCCGCCTACGTCACTGGCACGACCGCACAACCAGCGCCGACACTGCCCGCCGAACCGACCAACCCGAGGGTGACCTCCACCACCACCACGAGCACTGTGCTCGCCTGGACCGACGTGGCCAACAATGAGCAAATCTACGTCTCGCAGTACCGGATCGGCAGTGGCTCCTGGATCGCCGGCCCGACGGTGGGTGCCAACGCAACCTCGATGACGGTCAACGGCCTGCAGCCTGCCACCAGTTACACGTTCCAGATCGGCGCGAAGAACGCGGTCGGCACGAAGTGGTCGGCGTACGTGTACGGCTCGACTGCCCAGTCCCAGACGGCGTATCACGCTGGATTCTCAGCGACCGTCGACAAGTATGCGAGCACTGGCTTGTCGGGTCACAAGGGGCCCGGAGATCAGTATGCGGCTGGTCCGACGCATCCGATAGGTGCGGCGATCCACATCTACTGCTACGTCGACGGCCAGTCGATCACGAATTCGCACTACAACTACACCACCACCATCTGGGACCTGTCCGACGATGGGTACTTCTACACCGACGCCTGGCTGTACACGGGTACAAACGGCGCTGTCGTTCCGAAATGCGGATCGTTCAACGCGACTGTCGACAGGTACGCGAGCACTGGCTTGTCGGGTCACAAGGGGCCCGGAGACCAGTACTCGGCTGGTCCGACGCACCCGATAGGTGCGGCGATCCACATCTACTGCTACGTCGACGGCCAGTCGATCACGAATTCGCACTACAACTACACCACCACCATCTGGAACCTCTCAGATGACGGCTACTGGTACACCGACGCCTGGCTATACACGGGAACAAACGGCGCCGTCGTTCCACGATGCCGGTAAAGCCTGGTTGTGGTCGCGGGATGCGGCGCGGTCGAAGATCGGTGGCCTGCCATCGCTTCGCCTGCGCCGCATCCTGATGAGCGCGCGGGCACCGCACTGGTGGTCCCGGGGGGCGAGGGGAAGTCCGTCCATGTCGTATCTCACTTGCTGGGCGTACCGGGATGGCGCTCGCCGCGGCGGAGTCCGCAGCGGGAAGCGCGGCGGCGCTGGCACCATGAAGGTATGAGCGTGACTCCACCGAGCCCTGCCGACGGGTGGGACGCGAGCTACCAGGCAACGCCACCGTGGGACATCGGCCGGCCCCAACCGGCCCTCATGGCCTTCGCAACCTCGGGTGGCCTGCGTGGGCGGGTGCTCGACGTCGGCTGCGGTACCGGCGAGCATGTGCTGCTGGCCGTGTCCCTCGGCCTGGACGCCACCGGTGTCGACATCGCGCCGACGGCGATCCGGCTGGCGCAGGAGAAGGCCGCGGCGCGCGGGGTCACCGTGCCCCGCTTCGTCGTGGGAGACATCCTCTCGCCGGCGACCCGGGTGGAGCTGGGCGGCCCGTACGACACGATCACCGACTCCGGGGTGTTCCACACTTTCGCCGACGTCGACCGGCCGGCCTTCGTCTCCGCTGTGCGGTCATTGCTGTCGGCGGGCGGACGCTACGTGATGCTGGTCTTCAGCGACGCCGAGCCCGGCACGTGGGGGCCGCGGCGGATCAGCCGCACCGAGATCAACACCGCGCTCGGCGACGGCTGGCAGATCGAGTCGATCGAGCCGGTGACGATGGAGGTCGTCGGTCTCCCGCAGCACGAGGTGCGCTGCTGGCTGACGGTCGCCAGGACGGTGGACTGACCAGGCGGCGACAGCGTGGGGGCATCGTCTCCGGGTGCGTGACACACGCAGCGGTGACCGGGTCGCCGGTCCGCCCGTTGATCTAGACGGCTGCTGATCCCTGTCCCCGCTACGGGAGTCGGACGCCGCAAGGCACCTATCGAAACACCTGGATACGGCCGGATACCCGAACAGATCACCGGGCACCCGTTGATTCGGTGCGCTTGGGTACGGGCGCGACATGCCAGCTCGGGTCGATCTGCGGATCTGTGTTGCCGATCTGGAGGCGCTGAACGGCACCCCGATCCTCGACGTCAAGCCGGTGCTCTCCGGCGGTCGGTGATGGTCCCGCGACGTCCGCCGCGAGACCATCACCGTCTGCGCTAGCTGCAGAGACCGCCGCAGGTGCCGCCACCGCTGGTCGGCGCGGCCTCGCTGGGACTGGGCAGGTCGGGACGTCCCTCGGGTTGCGCCGTGGTGACCCGGGGCGGCGAGAGCAGGTTGTTTCCGGTGGCGAGGTCCGAGTCGATCAGCGACACGACGCCCGGGTCGTTCGGGTTCGCCGGGTCGTTCTCGAAACCGGGCGCGGTCCAGCCGTCGACCACGGTGATGGCGGCGCCCCGCATACGCAGCGTCTTGTCGACCATCTCGAACGTGACGATGTCAGTGTTGGCGTCCGGGTCGACGTATTCTTCGTCGTCCGGATCGTCGCTGTCCTCGTAGTGAGCGTCGTCCGTGGTGCAGTTGCTGCCGCTGGCGTCGCAGCTCTGGACGACCTGCGAGGTCGAACCCCAGGACCCGTCCTTCGAGATGTAGGTGGCCGTGGTGACCACGACCGTACCGATGACCTTGCCGTCATCGTCGCGGACGAAAGTCGTGCTGACCTCGACGGCGCTCGACCCGCCGTCCGGATGCTCGTGAATGTCGACGTAGGTCACGTTGGTCGTGTCACCGTTCGGCAGGAACGTGGACCGCTTCTCGCGCGAGCCGGTGGAGGTGTCCTGGTGCTGGACGACCGTAGTCGGGCCCTCCGAGCCATCGGAGTTGGTCGTCGTGACGACGGCTCCGCCCTCACCGTCGCTCCTCGACGTACGCGTGGTGCCGTCGTTGAACTCATACTGGGTGCCTGTGCCGTCGTCGATCAGCTTGCTGCTCCTGACCCCGCCGTGCTCCTGACCGAAGGTGTACCGCCGCTGGTCCTTCTCGACGGTGAGCAAGCTGCCGACTTCCGAGGAGCTGAAGCTGGCGCCTTCCTGCGAGAGCAGGGCAACGTCGATGCCGCCCACCTTGATGCCCGGCATGGAGCCCTTGCCACCCTTGCCGTTGAGCCCGAGGGTGAAACCGTGCGTCGGGTCCAGGTCGACGCCCTTGGTGTTGATCTCGCCGAAGGTCATGCCGAGGTGCTCGATCGTCGAGCGCCGGGAGCCCATGTCGAAGGCGCCGAGAACGTCGATGCCGGCCTCGGCGCGTGCGTCGAGGATCTGCTGCGGTACGGCCAGGAACGCGCCGAGGCCGGCCTCGAACGATGGCAGCTTACGGTCCACAGCCAGCTGCACGACTACGGTCAGCAGCGGGTGGCTCTTGGCGTCGTGGGGGTTCGTGCCCGCCATCAGTTCGTCGGCGTCACAGAAGCCATCCCCATCGGAGTCGACCACCTTCCAGGCGAAATAGCAGCCGGTCGGGTCGCACAGGTGCAGCGTGGCATAGCTGGGCTTGGGGTCGGCGGCATGGGCTGGAACCGCCGCGCCCAGCGAGGCTCCCAATGCCAGGAACCCCGCGAAGAGCACGGCCTGTAGCCGTCGCGATAGCGAATTCATTCTCAGAGAATGGCAGCTGCCACGAGATCGGCAGCCGGACGTAAGACAGATTCATGTCCGAAAGCTGGCACGGAATCCTGCCACCGGACCCGTCACCGGATCAGCCGTGCCGACGTATGAGCCATGCCGGCGCAACCGGCCGTGGTCGGCTCAGTGCCAGGCGAGGGTGGCGCGAAGACGCGCTCCTGATTCAGCCTTTGGTCACGGCACCACGACGAGCCTGCTGCCCCGCAGATCGGTGCGTTGCCAGGCGGTCTCGATATCGCTCAGTGGGACCTTCACCACGTCGAAGGTCAGCTCACCGGACTGCGCCCACGTCACGACCTGGCGATACACCTCCTGCATGGTCTGTGGGCCGAGCCCTTTGGCGGCGCCGTAGACCTCGACCCCGGAGGTGCGCAGGCTCTCCGCGGCGAGAGCGATCCCGGCGCCGGCGGACTCGCCGATCTGGATCAGCCGGGTCGGCTTCGGGAACGCGAATGACTGTGGGATCAGCGATCGCAGCAGAATCTCGGTGGGGCGGCCCCAGAGGTAGTCCAGCACGACGTCGTAGCCGTCCCCCTTGGCATCGAGGTACGCCTGCGCCAGCGCTTCGTCCGGTACGGCGGTGTTGATCACCGTATCGGCGCCAAGGGTTTGTACCTCACGCAGTTGGTCGTCGTCGCGGCCGGTCGCGATGATCCGTCCGGCGCCGAGCAACCGCGCCACCTTCACCGCGAGTCGCCCCGCGACCCCGGTGGCGCCCTGCACGAGCACGGTCTCGCCGGGCACGAAGCCGGCGGCGGTCTTGATGGACATGCCGGTGATCGCCGTGCCCAGCACGGTCGCGATCGCCGGATCGATACCCTCCGGGATCGGCACGTATGCGCCCTTGGGCACCACGGTCTTCTCGGCGAGCGCGCCGTAGGGTCGGCGCGGGTTGCCGAACCCGACCAGGGTGCCGTCCGGCAGTGCGCCGATGCCGTCGAAGGCGGGGATCGCCGGCAACTGTGCGGTGTACTGCCGGCTCGCGTAGTGCGTGCCGGCCGCGATGCGCTTGTCGACGTTCTCGACCGCGACCGCCTTGACGTCAATGATCACCTCGTCGTCACCGGCCACGGGATCCGGGAAGTCCTCGTAGCGAGGGATGCCACCGATCTCGTGCAACACCGCCGCCTTCATCACAGCTCCCGGCCGAAGAACGCCGCAACCCGGCGCTGCCAGGCCGACATGAACCGGGGAGGGCGGGCGGGTGAGTGGTTCCACCTGTGGTTCAGCGAAGGGTGAGGGGCACCGCGGCGCCGCCCGCGGCCGTGGACCGCCGTGCCCTGGTGTCCGGTCGGCCGCTCGGCGTGCGCGGGCACTCCGGGAATGCGATGTGTCGCCCAGTGCAGCAGGCCGCGGGGCGAGTGCTCGTTCGTCATCTTGATCTCCGTCTCTCTATCAGTGATAGAGACTCTAGCACTGATAGAGTCCCGGCGGGAGGTACCGAATTGGCGCTAGACCGACAGCGGATCGTCGCCGAGGCCGTCGCCCTGCTGGACGCCGAGGGTTTCGATGGGGTGACGACGCGCAAACTCGCCGCGCGGCTAGGGGTGCAATCGCCGACCCTCTACTGGCATCTGCCCAACAAGGCGGCCCTGGTCACCGCGATTGCCGACGCGATCCTCGACCAGCAGTTCGGCGACATGTCACCGCCCGACCCGGATCAACACTGGCAGGACTGGTTAAGCGGCCTGGCTGAGCGGCTGCGCCGAGCGCTGCTCGCCCATCCGGACGGCGCCCGGGTCATTTCAGCCTCCCAGCTCTCCCTCAAGATGGCAGCGATCTCCGAACTGGCCATGAGTACCCTGGTGGCGCGCGGCATCCCGTTGCGACAGGCCCGCGTTATCGTCCTGACCGTCGAGCGCTTCACGGTCGGCCATGTCCTCGAAGAGCAGGCCCCCCGCCCGGACGCGGACGCGCTGAAGAACTTCGACATGGCCGCATTCACCGAGCAGCACCCGACCGCGGTCGCCGCGATCGCCGAATACTTCCAACCCGGCCGCACCGTGGACGACCTGTTCCGCGACTGTCTAGAGGTGGTCATCGCGGGCGCCGCGGTCAAAGCCGGGGCCACCGTCTGACCGACCATCCGCTCTGCGGTAATGGAGCCGGCGCGATGGGCTCATCGAGCTGCTGGTCCGCGGCTTGCGGACACTCTGCCGAACCCCGGACAACAGGGGGCTGCTCGATCGACATGCGGCCATGGCACGTGCACCGTGTCCCGGAGCCGATGGTGTCATGCGAGCCGGCCCCGGGCGCGTCATCATGGCACTTCGCCCGTGACCTCATCGCCCGACACCGCGTCTACCAGGTACACCTGCTCGCCGGCACGCGGATCCCGGGCGTGCAGCACGTGGAACAGGGGCGAGGCCGGGCCACCGAGATCGACCACGGTTGCCCCGGCGCCCAGCACCGCGCGTTCCCACTGCTGCGGCGCGGTGAAGTCGATGCGGGTGACCACGCCCGGCGTCACCCATACCGGTATGCCCCGCAGCAGGCCGGACAGCTGTAGGTGGAAGTGGCCGCACAGGATCGCCCGCACGTCGGTGCCCTGCACCGCGTCCGCGAGGTCACCGGCATTACGCAGGTTCACCATGTCCATGATCGGCGAGGTGGGCACTGTGATCGGCGGGTGGTGCAGCACCAGCACCGTGCCCGCCACGGTGGGCTCGGCCAGCACGTTACGCAGCCAGGCCAGCTGGGCAGCGTCCACGTGGCCGTGGACCTGGCCTGGCACGAGGCTGTCCAGTGTGATCACACGCAGTCCGGCAACCGTGCTGACGGCGGCGCGCTGGCCGGACGCGCCGAACATGGTCGCGCCGATGTCGGTGCCGTCGGCGGCCAGGTGCCCGGAGCCGAGGACCGTGGCGAACGCCTCCCTGGTGTCGTGGTTGCCCGTGCAGTAGATGTGGGGGATGCCACGCTCGGCGCAGAACCGGCCCACCTGCGCGCGTACGCCCGCACAGCCCTCGGTGGAGCCGTCGTCGGCGATGTCGCCGCTCACAACGACCAGATTCAGCTCCGGCACGAAGCGCACGTCATGCAGGATCCGCGCAAGCGCGGCGGCGGCATCGACATCAGGGCTGTTCAGGTGAGTGTCGGACAGGTGCAGGATCCGGTGGCGGACGGTCACGGGCGCGTCTCCTCGTCTTGTCGACAAGGGGCACCCAGGCGGTCGACGCCCCGACTTTCACTCCCCGGTGGTCGCCCACCCGCGCCAGTCGTGTGTGCACAACCTAACCGTTGCAATTGAGTGTTCTCTAACGAGTACTCGTGTTGCAGTCGGCCGTTGCCGGCCGACGGTCCCCGTCTGACCCACCGAAGTGGTGCGGGGTGATCGCTTCGCAGCCACCTGCCACCACGGGGGTGGTCTTACGGTCGGCTCCACGGCCGTTTAGCGTCTGCCGGCCACTCCGGGCGACGTACTGCTGCAGGTTGAGTGCGGCGTTGAGATCGCGGTCAAGGCTCAGACCGCAGTGCTGGCAGGTGTAGGTCCGTACCCGCAGCGGCAGCTTGGGTCTCACCGCGCCGCAGGACGAACAGGTCTTCGAGGACGCGAACCAGCGGTCGGCGACGACCACCCGCCCACCGTGCCAGGCGGTCTTGTACTCCAATTGCCGCCGCAGGGTGGCCCAGCCCGCGTCGGCGATGTGCCGGGCCAGGCGCCGGTTGGCCATCATGGCCTTGATGTTGAGGTCCTCGACGACCACGGTGCCGTAGGTTGCGGCGAGGGTGGTGGTGAGTTTGTGCAGGCCGTCGGCGCGCA
>NZ_JAHRCY010000008.1:379841-389910 GCF_019083965.1 Catellatospora tritici | reverse complement strand
GGGCCTGCTCCTGCTGGGCGGGCGCGGCGGGCTCGGCCGCCGCGGGCGCCGCCGGGGCGGGCGCGGCGGCGGCCGGGCTCTCGCCCGCGTCCGAGATGACGGCCAGCTCGGCGCCTACCTCAGCGGTCTCGTCCTCGCCAACGAGGATCTTGCTGAGAATGCCGGCGGCCGGCGACGGGATCTCGGTGTCGACCTTGTCGGTCGACACCTCGAGCAGCGGCTCGTCGACCTCGACGCGGTCGCCCTCCTGCTTGAGCCACCGGGTGACGGTGCCCTCGGTGACACTCTCGCCGAGCCGCGGCATGGTTACCGATACCGGCATTGCTTCAGACTCCTCAGTTGAATGCAGATCCGCTGTATGGAATGGGACGAGGCGAGCTTAATCGCTCAGTTGTGTGCGTGCAGCGGCTTGCCCGCCAGGGCCAGGTGCGCCTCGCCGAGGGCCTCGTTCTGGGTCGGGTGGGCGTGGATAAGCTGCGCGACCTCGGCCGGGAAGGCCTCCCAGTTCACGATCAGCGCGGCCTCGCCGACCTGCTCGCCCATGCGGGCGCCGATCATGTGGATGCCCACGACCGGGCCGTCCTTCTGGCGCACCAGCTTCACGAAGCCCTGGGTGTTGAGGATCTTGCTCTTGCCGTTGCCGCCGAGGTTGTAGTTGTACGTCTCGACGTTGTCGGCGCCGAACTTCTCCTTGGCCTGGGCCTCGGTGATGCCGACCGACGCGATCTCCGGGTCGGTGTAGGTCACGCGCGGGATGCCCGACTCGACGATCGGGGCCGGGTTGAGGCCCGCGATCTCCTCGGCCACGAAGATGCCCTGCACGAAGCCGCGGTGGGCCAGCTGCAGACCGGGCACGATGTCGCCGACGGCGTACACGTTGGGCAGGTTGGTGCGCAGGCGCTCGTCGGCCAGCACGAAGCCGCGCTCCATGGTGATGCCCTGCGCCTCGTAGCCGCAGTTGGCGGTCGCCGGGCCGCGGCCGACCGCGACCAGCAGCAGCTCGGCCTCGAGCGTGTCACCGCCGGCGATGGTGACCTTGACGCCGTTGTCGGTCTTCTCGACCTTCTCGAACGGCTTGCCGACCTTGAAGTTGATGCCGCGCTTGCGGAACGTGCGCTCCAACTGCTTGGAGATGTCCGGGTCCTCGGCGGCGACCAGGCGGGGCAGCGCCTCGACGATGGTCACGTCGGCGCCCAGCGACTTCCACGCGCTGGCGAACTCGACGCCGATGACGCCGCCGCCCAGCACGATCGCGGAGGTGGGGACCCGGTCCAGCACGAGCGCGTGCTCGGAGGCGATGACCTTCTCGCCGTCCAGCTCCAGGCCCGGCAGGCTCTTCGAGTACGACCCGGTGGCGAGCACGATGTTGCGGCCGGTGTAGCGCTGCCCGTTCACCTCGACGGCGTTGGGCGCGACCAGCGTGCCGGTGCCCTCGACGTAGGTGACCTTGGCGTGCTTGATCAGGCCCTGCAGGCCCTTGTACAGGCCAGCCACGACGCCGTCCTTGTACGCGTTCACGCCGGCCATGTCGATCTCGATCAGCTCGGCCTTGATGCCGAGGTGGCCCGCCTCGCGGGTCTGGTCGGCGACCTCGCCGGCGTGCAGCAGCGCCTTGGTGGGGATGCAGCCCCGGTGCAGGCAGGTGCCGCCCAGCTTGTCCTTCTCGATCAGCGCGACCGACAGACCCAGCTGTGTCGCGCGCAGGGCGGTGGCGTAACCGCCGCTACCGCCGCCGAGGATGACTACGTCAAAGATGTCGCTCACGATCGCTCCAGGTCGCGTCATTGCCACTGTGAGGCCAGGGCGGGCCTCGCCAGCGTGTGCTCAGCCCACCATCGGCCATCTTGTCACTGCCGACAGGGCCGTGCGCACCCGAGGTGCTGAAGGACACGTCTGGCTACTCTTGTGTCCCATCGGTAGGTTCACCCGCACGCCGTTGCGGAGAGGAGAAGGACAGTGGGCTGGTTCCGCCGCCGCGGCAGCGGTCCCTCGGGCGACCGGCCGGCGAATCCGGCAGATCTGGAGTACCTGGAGCAGTTCGTACGGTCCCGTCGGGGCGTGGAGGCGTTCATCGAGCCGCGCACCACGGTGACGGGGACCACGGTCATCCTCATCGCCCACGACGGGGAGTGGACCCGGCGCCGCATGCCCAACCCGGGGGCGGTGCGCCAGTTCGCCCAGCGCCTGGCCATGCCGGTGTACGACGTCCAGCTCGTCGGGTATCCCCAGCGGATGCGCGACTACAACGCCCGGCAGAAGCAGGGCGGCGTCGCCTGACGGCCGCGCGCATAGCATTGACGCTGGCCTATCTAGAGGACTGTTTTCGGGAAAACGTCCTCTAGATAGGCCAGCGTCAATGTAAAGCGGGGTCGGGTCAGCCGTTCGCCACGATGTCGTCGATCAGGGCGAGCAGGGTGCGGACCGGCACACCGGTGCCGCCCTTGCTCCAGTGGCCGGTCGGCTCGCCTGAGTTGAAGGACGGGCCCGCGATGTCGATGTGCACCCACTCGACGCCCTCGGCGACGAACTCGCGCAGGAACACGCCGCCCTGCAGCATGTGACCGGCGCGCTCCATACCGGCGCTGACCTGCAGGATGTCGGCGACGTCGGACTCCATGGTCTTGCGTACGTCGTCGGGCAGCGGCATCGGCCAGGTGGGCTCGCCCACGACCTCGCCCGCGGCCTTGACCCGCTGCGCCAGCTCGTCCGAGCCCATCACCCCGGCGATCCTCTTGCCGAGCGCGATGACCTGGCCACCGGTCAGCGTCGAGGTCTCGACCAGGTAGTCGGGGTTGCTCTCGCAGGCCAGCGTGATCGCGTCGGCCAGGATCATGCGGCCCTCGGCGTCGGTGTTGAGCACCTCGACCTTCTTGCCGCCACGCATGGTGACCACGTCGCCGGGCCGGTACGCCTCACCCGACAGCATGTTCTCCGCGATCGGGATGTACGCGGTGACCGCGACAGCGGGCTTCAGCTCCGCCAGCGCGATCATCGTGCTGGCCACCGCGGCGGCGCCGGCCATGTCGGACTTCATCTCCCACATGCCCTGCGGCGGCTTGATCGACACACCGCCGGTGTCGAAGGTGATGCCCTTGCCGACCAGTGCCACCGACTTCGTCGACGACGCCGGGGTGTAGGTCAGCTTGACCAGGCGGGGCTTGGCGGCAGACCCCATGCCGACGGCGAGCACGCCGCCGAAGCCGCCCTTGGTCAGGTCCTGCTCGTCGAGCACCTCGACCTCGAGACCGGCCTTGGCGGCCGCCTCGGCGATCTCGTCGGCGAACGTCGGCGGGCGCAGCAGGTTGGCGGGCACGTTCACCCAGTCGCGGGTGCGGGCGACCGCGGTGGTCACCACGGCGGCGCGCTTGAGCTCGGACTGGGCGGTCTGCTCCTTGGCGTCGGGCACGAGCACCGACACGGCCGAGACCGGGTCCTTACGGGCGGCCGCGGGCTTGGCCTTGTACCCGGTGAAGCGGTAGGCGCCCAGGGCGGCGCCCTCGGCCACCGCGCGCAGGGCGGGCGCGCCGCTGTCCTCGGCGTCGTCGGACAGGGGCAGGGCCAGGGCGACCTTCTTCGCCCCGGCCAGAGCGCGGACGGCCGCAGCGGTGGCCCGGCGCAGCGTGTCGGGTGCGGGGGCGGCGCCGACGGGCTCGGCGCCCAGGCCGACCGCGACCAGCACGGGCGCGGTGATGGTGCCGAGGGTGGCCACCTTGGTGACCTCACCCGCGCCCCCGGTCGCGCCGAGCACCGCCAGGGTCGCGGTCAGCTTGCCGTCGAACGCCGCGGCGATGCTCTCGGCCCCGGACGCCAGCAGCAGCTCACCGGCCGAGCCCTCGGCTCCGTCCTGGCTGTGCACGCCGATGACGACGGCGTCCACGGTCAGGTCTGCGGGATCGGTGTCGGCGAGGCTCAGCGTGGGCAGAGCCGTGGTGGGCGTGGTCACAAAGTTCTCCTGATGGACGTGGGTTGCTGCGCCGATGCTAACCAACCGTATGTGCCAGGGTAAGTTGCGCTCATGACCGACGTGGGTTCAAAAGACTCAACCGCCCTGCTCAGGTCGCCGCTGCACGAGCGGCACGCTGCGCTGGGAGCCAAGTTCGCCGCGTTCGGCGGCTGGGACATGCCGCTGGAGTACGCCGGGGGCGGGGTGCTGAAAGAGCACGCCGCAGTACGCGAGGAGGTCGGCGTCTTCGACGTCAGCCACCTCGGCAAGGCCCGGATCGCGGGACCCGGCGCGGCCGAGTTCGTCAACGCCTGCCTCACCAACGACCTGGGTCGGATCAAGCCCGGCAAGGCGCAGTACACGCTGTGCTGCGACGAGGCGACCGGCGGCGTGGTGGACGACATCATCGCGTACCTGCACGGCGAGGACCACGTCTTCCTCATCCCGAACGCCGCGAACACCGCGGAGGTCGTCCGGCGGCTGCGCGCCGCCGCGCCCGCCGACCTGGAGATCACCGACGAGCACCGCGACTACGCCGTGCTCGCGGTGCAGGGACCGCGCTCGGCTGAGCTGCTGGCCCGTCTCGGGCTGCCGACCGACCACGAGTACATGAGCTTCGCGACCGCCGAACTGGACGGCGTCGAGCTGACCGTGTGCCGCACCGGCTACACCGGTGAGCACGGCTACGAGCTGGTCGCCCCGGCCGCCGACGCGGTCCGGGTGTGGGACGCGCTGTTCGGCACCGACCTGCCGGTGCGCGCCTGCGGCCTGGCCGCCCGCGACACGCTGCGCACCGAGATGGGCTACCCGCTGCACGGGCAGGACCTGTCGCTGGAGATCACCCCGGTGCAGGCCCGCTCCGGCTGGGCGGTGGGCTGGAGCAAGCCCGCGTTCTGGGGCCGGTCCGCGCTGGTGGCCGAGAAGGCCGCGGGCCCGCGCCGTACGCTGTGGGGCCTGGTCGCCACCGACCGGGGCATCCCGCGCCCGCACATGCAGGTGCTGGCCAACGGCGACCAGGTCGTCGGTGAGATCACCAGTGGGACCTTCTCGCCCACCCGCAAGATCGGTATCGCGCTGGCGCTGCTGGACAGCGCCGCGGGACTGTCCGAGGGCGACGTCGTGGAGGTGGACGTGCGCGGCCGCCGCTCCACCATGACCGTCACCAAACCCCCCTTCGTCCAGCCCTCCGTCCGCTGACCTGAGGTAAGGAAGGGCCCCTTCTTATCGCTTTGCGTGGTAGAAGGGGCCCTTCTTAACCCCGCTTATAAGGTGGGGCCATGGCGGTGACGTACGAGCAGATGCGTGACTGGGTGCTGGCGCTGCCCGGGGGTGAGGAAGTGATGGTCGCCGAGTGGGGCCATCCCACGCTGCGGGTCAACGGCAAGATGTTCGCCAGCGGCGCCCCCGACAGCCCGACCGCCACGGTCAAGGCGACCAAGGAGGAGCAGGCCGCCCTGCTCGCCGGCGCCCCGGACGTCTACTCGATCGCCGCGTACGTCGGGCGGTTCGGCTGGGTGCAGGTGCGGCTCGCCGAGGCCGACCCCGACGAGCTGCACGAACTGGTGGTGGAGGCCTGGCGCCGCACCGCTCCGAAAAAACTGGTCAAGCACTACGACGCCCAATGACCCCGCACGCGCCGCCCAGGCACGACGCCGGGTGAGGGTCAGCCGCCCATCGGCTTGGCGTCGGCGACGCGGGACAGCCACACGGCCGCCTGCTCGGGGCTCATCACCTCGTCCAGGCTGATCCACGCGGGCATCATCGGGAAGCGGCGCATGTTGTCCCAGCCGTGCACGTACGGCGGCGGGTCCAGCACCACCACCCGCACCCCGTCCACCAGCGGAATCTCGGCCGGGGTGCCCTCACTCCAGATCCAGTTGCCATGCGCGTCGACCAGGTTGAACTGCCCGCGCACCTGTCCGCCGAACGCCGAGCGGGGCGCGTTCGACGCCACCGCCGTCCACGCCGGATCGACCTCGTACCCGGTGAGCAGGCCCCGTTCCGCCGGGCCGGTCAGCGCGCCCGCCAGCAGCGTGTGCAGCTGCAGGTTGTCGCCCACCCCACCGATGCTCACCCGGTAGCCGCGCCGCTGCGCCCGGTGCAGCACCACCAGCGGCTCGTTGTCGACCACGTCCAGCAGCGCGGACACCCAGGTCATGTCCTCGCGGTGGGACTCCAGCTCGGCGACCATCGACCGCAGGGCGGGGTCAGTGGACAGGAACTGCCGCGCCATCGGCGAGGACTGCAGCAGGGTCGCGGCACAGCGCAGCCACGAGGTCAGCGCGAACCACGCCTCGGTCAGGCGCGAGGCCTCGTCGGGCGACATGCGCGCGTCGAGGCGGTCCAGCGCGGCGTCGAAGTTCTCCATGTCGGGCTCGGGCAGCGGCGCGCCGGGCACCTCGCGCGCCCACGCGTCGGTGAAGCCGACCGCGTCGGACAGGATGCCGGGCAGCCGCACGGTCAGCACCATCAAGAGCGCGTCGGGCATCGCGCCGATCTCGATCAGCGCGCCGCACAGCATCGCGAACTCGCCGCCCATGCTCGCGTCGAGCACTGCCAGCAGCGGCGCGACTTGCGACAGCGCCGCGGTGAGCTCGTCCGGGCCCGCGTGCTGCGCCGCGGCCCACAGCGCCTCCAGCGCCTCGTCGAACGCCTCCGAATCGTGCGCGGTGCGTGCCTCGATGAGCGTGTCGGTGGCGCGTAGCAGGGGTGACTCGATCATTCCCGGGATGCTAGTGGCTCGCGGCCGGGAAGAGAACCGCCGCCAGCAGGGTCACCGTGGTCGCCGTCTCGGACAGGAATCCGAGCACGTCACCGGTGATGCCGCCGAGTCGCCGTACCAGGTGGGCGCGCAGCGCCAGCGTCACCGCCAGCGCGCCCAGCACGGCGGCCGGTCCCTGCCACGGGCGCTGCGGCACCGCGGGCACGGCCACGGCCGCGACCAGCAGCGCGTTCACGATCAGCGCGGTCGGGCCGACGGTCCCGGCGACCAGCGCGCCCATGCCGCCGGGCCGGGCCGCGGGCACGCCCCGCGCGCAGCCCGCCGCGATCGCCAGCCGCCCGCAGGCCACCGCCGCGGCGACCGTCGCCAGCAGCGCGATCAGCGGCCGAGCGGCCACGGCGGCCAGTGCCGCCGCCTGCGCGCCGAGCACCAGCACCAGTGCGACGACCCCGAACGGGCCGACCTCCGGCGACTTCATGATCTCCAGGGCCCGCTCGCGCGACCGGTACGACCCGATCGCGTCCACGGTGTCGGCCAGCCCGTCCAGGTGCAGCCCGCGCGTCAGCAGCGCCGCCAGGCCGACCGTCAGCAGCCCGGCGAGCAGGGCGGGCAACCCGGCCGCCAGCAGCGCCAGGGCACCGCCGAGCAGCAGCCCCAGCAGTACGCCGACCAGCGGGCCCAACCGCATCGCCACGCCCCCGACGGCCCGGTCCAGCCGCTGTGGGCCGGACACGGGCGCGACGGTGAACGTGGTCAGCGCCAGGCGCGGCCCGTCACTCCACCGGGGACGGTCGGCCATCGGTGTGCTCGGTCTCCGGCTGCGCCACGGTGACCGGCTCGTCGGTCGGGTGGTCCACTTCGGCCACGGCGGCGGCCGCCTCGGGCCCCTGGGTCGCCTCGGGCTCCTGGGTCGCTTCCGACTCCTGGGTCGCCTCGGGTTCCTGCAGGTGCTCCGGCGGGGCGTCAAGCACCGGCGGCAGCGCGGGCAGGGCCGCGGCCAGGGTCAGCGCGGAGCGCATCAGCGGCAGCGCCAGCAGCGACGCCGTGCCCTCGCCCAGGCCCGGCTGTACGTCCACCAGCGGTGGCACACCCAGCACGTCGGCGGCGAGCACAGTGGTGGGGTGACGGCCGTGGTCGGCCATCGCCAGCCACAACCGCGACGGGCTGCCCAGGTCGCGGGCGATCAGCCCGGCGGCGACGCCGACCGGACCGTCGACCAGCACCGGCGTACGGCGGGCGGTCGCGCCCAGGATCACCCCGGCCGCCACCGCCAGGTCCGCGCCGCCCAGCTCCGCGAGCATCTCCTTCGGCGGCAGCACCCGACCCCGCACCCGGTGCAGCGCGTCGCGTACGGCCGCGCAGCGGTCCATCCAGGCGGTGTCGTCGACCGCGCCGTCGGGGCCGACCACGCGGGCCAGCAACGCCGGCACCTCGGCGCCGGTCACCGCGGACACGATCGCCGCGGCGGCCGCCTCCGCACCCGCGCCACACGAACCGAGGATCAGCAGGTCGACACCGCTGTCGGCGGCCTCGTCGGCCAGCTGCCAGCCCTGCCGCAACGCCGCCTCCACCACGTCCAGCGTGGTGGCCGGTTCGAACTCGACCGGCCCGGCCGCGGCCGTACCCACCACCTGCAGGCTTACCGCGTACTCGCCCGCGAGCAGGCCGATCGCGCCCTCGCCCTGCCGGGCCTCGTCGGCGATCCGGGCCGAACGGGCCGCGGACTGGCC
Source organism: Catellatospora tritici (assembly GCF_019083965.1). GTDB lineage: Bacteria > Actinomycetota > Actinomycetes > Mycobacteriales > Micromonosporaceae > Catellatospora > Catellatospora tritici. The sequence goes on along the minus strand of NZ_JAHRCY010000008.1, from coordinate 381,515 downwards.
CGCGGTCACCCCGCCCGCGTGGTCGCCGTGCAGCAGCAGCAGTCGCGGCGTACGCCACGGGGCCGGCACCGCGCGGCTCTGCGCCCCGGCGGCGAACAGCACCACCTCGGACAGCTTGCCCAGGCCACTGCCCGCGATGTCGAGCAGGTTGAGATGGTCGCGGGCGGCGTCGCGGGCGTCGCTGTCCGGGATCGGCAGGTCCATCCCCGGCTGGATCACCAGGCCGGTCGCCACGATCGGCAGCGCCTGGGTGCGCTCGTGCAACGCCTGCGACGGCGTCGCCACGGCGGGCGTCGGGACGACCACCTCCGGGCTGACCACCGGGACGTTCGCCACCGCCGCCGCCGCCTTTTCGGCGGGCGAGGCGGTGGTCACCTTCGCGCCCGCCGTCGCGGGCACCTCCGGGGTCTCCAGCGCGTCCGGTGCCCCCGGACGCCGCAGCCACGACGGTTGCCCGGCCACCACCAGCACGACCGAATCGCACGCCGCGGCCACGGCCTGATTGGTCAGGCCCAGCAGGTCGGCGAAGCGGACCCCGGCTTCGGTCGGCGGCACCACCGACAGGCCCACCTCGGGGCTCACCAGCACCAGGCGGGCACGGCAGGCGCGTACCGCGTCGGCCAGCTCGCGCACCCGCTGCTCGGCGCCGTCGGCCGCCAGCAGCGCCGCCGCCCAGCCGCCCAGGTCGTCGACGAGCAGCGTCTCCTCCGGCAGTGCCTCCACCAGCGCACCCAGCAGCATCGCCGGGTCGCCCTCGGTCGGCACCGTCAGCCAACTCTGCGGCCGCCGCTGCCGGTGCGCGGCCACCCGGGCCGCGAACGCCTCGTCGTCGCCGATCACCGCCGTGGCGAGGTAGCGCACCGACGGTGCGTTCGACAGCAGCGACTCGGCGAACTCGCTCTTGCCCGAGCGGATACCGCCCAGCACCAGCACCCGCGCCCCGATGTGTGAGGGCCACCCGTCATGCGACATGCCCGAACTCTACTGTCGCCGCCCGCCCGAGGCAGGCGCGGGCTTGCCGTCCCACGAGCGTCGACCGGCCGCTGGTCCGCGCAGTGAGGTAAGAGGTCTCACGCACCTTTGCTCTGCACCCACGGCCTTGCTCTGCACCCATGGCCTTGCTCTGCACCCACGGGCGCACTCGCCGCGAGTGCGTTTGCTCTGCACCCATGGCCTTGCTCTGCACCCACGGGCGCACTCGCCGCGAGTGCGTTTGCTCTGCACCCACGGCCTTGCTCTGCACCCATGGGCGCAATCGGCGGCTGAGCGGGCAGGCCGGTATCCGGAACGCGCGGTGTCGCGTCCGTGGGTGCAGAGCAAGCAAATGGGTGCAGAGCAAAGGGTGCGCGGGGGAAGAGGTCGATGCTGCGCCTGCGGTGGGCGCGGCCGAGCGCGGACTAAGCTGATCGTCATGACGTGGAGCTGGCGGTACGAGGACGCGGAAGGCAAGCCGGTCGACGGCCCGAACGAGACGTTCAGCAACCAGGCGGACGCCGAGTCCTGGCTCGGCCAGGTGTGGCGGGACCTGCTCTCGGCCGGCGCCACCGACGTGGTGCTGGTCGAGGGCGACCGGGAGGAATACCGGATGAGCCTGCAAGGTGCGCAGTAGCGGAGAGCTCCGGACACGACGCGAGCCGTGGGGGGACGCGCCCGGGGGGGGGGGGGGGAGGGGGG
>NZ_JAHRCY010000008.1:314718-379831 GCF_019083965.1 Catellatospora tritici | reverse complement strand
CCCCCCCCCCCCCGCCCCCCCCCGCCCCCCCCCCCGCCGCCCCCCCCCCCCCCCTCGGCGCGCCCCCCCCGCCCCGCGACCGTGATGAGCGCGTGATGAGCGCGTGATCAGGGGCGGTTGGCGGGAGACTCGGTCTTGGCCGGGTCGCGCTCGGTGACCGGCTCGACGATCTCGTCGATCGCCTTGAGCAGGTCGGTGTCGAGCTTGACCCCGGCCGCCTTGACGTTGTCGTGCACCTGCTCGGGGCGGCTGGCGCCGATGATCGCCGAGGAGACGTTGGGGTTCTGCAGCACCCACGCGACGGCGAGCTGGGCCATGCTGAGCCCGGCCTGGTCGGCCAGCGGCCGCAGCTGCTGCACCCGGGTCAGCACCTGGTCGTCGAGCCAGCGCGAGATGAAGTTCGCGCCCGACTTCTCGTCGGTGGCCCGGGAACCGGCCGGCGGCGGCTGGCCCGGCAGGTACTTGCCCGACAGCACGCCCTGCGCCATCGGCGACCACACGATCTGGCCGAGGCCCAGCTCCTCGCAGGTCGGCACGACCTCAGTCTCGATGACCCGCCACAGCATCGAGTACTGCGGCTGGTTGGAGACCAGCGGAATGCGCAGCTCCTTGGCCAGCGTGTGCGCGGCGCGGATCTCCGAAGCCTTCCACTCGGAGACGCCGATGTAGTGCGCCTTGCCGCTGTGCACGATGTCGGCGAAGGCGACCATGGTCTCCTCCAGCGGCGTGCTGTAGTCGTACCGGTGCGCCTGGTACAGGTCGACGTAGTCGGTCTGCAGGCGGCGCAGCGAGCCGTCGATCGACTCCATGATGTGCTTGCGGGACAGTCCCCGGTCGTTGCGCCCGGGACCGGTCGGCCAGAACACCTTCGTGAAGATCTCCAGCCCGGCGCGACGCTCGCCCTTCAGCGCCCGGCCCAGCACCTCCTCGGCGCGGGTGCCGGCGTACACGTCGGCGGTGTCGAACGTGGTGATGCCGCTGTCGAGGGCCGCACGCACGCACGATGCGGCGGCGTCCTCCTCGACCTGCGAGCCGTGGGTGATCCAGTTTCCGTACGAGATCTCGCTGACGAGCATCCCGGAACGGCCCAAGTGCCGAAACTCCATACCCCGACCCTATCCAGGGCGGAAAACGCTCTCCGTGCCGGGGCACGCGGGCGGTGGGAGTTACAGCACCGGCTTGGTGTCGGCGAGCAGGCGGTCCAGCTCCTCCATCACGACCTGGCGGCTGGGCAGCTCGGGGTCGATGAACGGGCGGCCCTTGCGGTCCAGCGCGCCCCAGCGGCCGGTCGGCCCGGCGATCAGGAATGCCACCGGGTGGATGACCAGTGCCGGGTGCACCGGCGGCACCACGACCGCACCGGCCCGGTCCACGACACCCTTGCGGCCGCCGGCGTCCACGATGGCCAGACCCTCGTCGGAGAAACCGTCGACGTAGCGGCCGTCGGTGAGCGCGGTGGCAAACCCGGTGAACTGGAACGGCACCACGACGCGGCCCTGCTTGTCGACCGCGCCCCAGCCGCCGCGGCGCACCGCGGCCAGGCCCCGGCGGAACGGGCGCACATCGTCGAAGCCGGTCGAGATGATCACGCGGCCCTGCTTGTCGATGGCGACCCAGCCGCCCGCGCCGTCACGCGACACCCAGGCGAGGCCGTCGGAGAAGGACCCGACGCCGAGCCACCCGGCGCGGCCGTCGATGAGCCGGTTGCCCGCCTCGTCGATCAGCTCCCAGGTCTCCATCTCCGGCCGCCGCACCCAGGCCGCTCCGTCACGGAACGGCTGCACGTCGGCGAAGGCGGGGGAGATGACGGTACGGCCGTCGGAGCCGGCGAAGCCCCAGCACTGCACCCGGTCGTCGAAGCGCGGCACCGGCGGCTTGCTGACCTGCAGGATCTCGTCGGAGCTGCGCGGGTACGGCCCCATGCCGTTCTCGGCGATCTTCATGGAGACCGCGTCGAGCGCCATCTCGGTGCGCGCGATCAGCTCCGGGTCCTCGACCTTGCGCAGCTCCAGGGCCTTCTCGAAGTGGTTGAACGCCTCCATGTAGCGGCCCTGGTCCAGGCAGGACCGCCCCGCGTGCTCGTGCATGGTGGCGCGCAGCCGGTCGGGCAGCTCGCTGGAGTTGGCCTCGGCGAACAGCTTGTCGGCCTCGGTGAAGTCGCCACGCCACTGCAGCACGTGCGCCAGCCGGGCCTTGGCCAGCGCGATCCGGCGCAGTTCGCCGGTCGCCTCGGCGTGCACCAGTGCCATCTTGCCGTCGGACATGGCCTTGCTCAGGTCGCCGAGGATGCGCGACACCACGGCGCGCAGGCTCAGCAGCCGGGCCCGGGTCGGGTTGTCGGTGGCGGGGGTCAGCTTCTCGGTCAGCTTGTCGCGGATGTCACGCAGCTCGTCGGGGTTGTCGACCAGCTCACGCAGCGTCTCGTGGTGGAACCGCCACTGGTACGACGCCAGCACCTGCTCCGGATCCGGCCCGCTCTCGGTCGGCTCCGGGATCTCGTCGGCGACCGCCTCCTGCGCCGCCGCGGTGGTGGCCGCGTCAGGCTCGGCGGCCGGTGCCGCGCCGGGGCGCACCAGCGGGTGCAGCATCGTCGGCGCCGACAGCGCGGTGGCCGCGCCCGCGGCGCTGGCCGCGACCGGCAGCACCGTGTCCGGGCTGGCCACGACCGGTGCCGACGGCATCGCCGGGGAGACCGGGTTGACCGAGACCGGGGCGGCGGAGACCGGCGCCGGGGAGACCGGAGCGGCCTCGGCGGCGGGCGCCTCCGCGCCGGTCGGTGCGGGAGTGTCGTCGGTGATCGCGGGCATCATGCCGGTGTCGGCGGTGGAGTGCCGTCCGCGCTTGCCCGGCGCGGCCGGGGTCGCGGTGGGCTGCTGCCCCGCCACCGGCGGGGTGGCCACGGCCTGACCCGACGCGGCCTGCGCGGCCTGGGCGGCACCGAGCTGTCCGGGCGCCTGCGTGCCCGCACCGGGCAGCGGGGCGTTGGCCGCCGGACCGCCGGGCGACTGCGGCGCGACGCCGGACTGGCCCGGCAGCGGCTGTCCGGGCGCGGGCTGACCGCCCATCGGCTGACCGGACTGAGGCTGTCCAGGCTGAGGCTGTCCGGGCTGGCCCTGGCCGGGCTGCGGCGGCATCGGCTGTCCGGGACGGCCGGGCGGCATGCCGGGCTGGCCCGGCTGCGGCTGCCCGTAGACCTGGCCCTGCTGCGGGGGCCGCGGACCCTGCTGCGGCGGGCCGAACTGCTGGCCCTGCGGATTTGGCGCACCCTGCTGGCCGGGCGCACCCTGCGGGCGCCCGTAGACCTGGCCCTGCTGCGGCGGGCGGGGACCCTGCGGCGGCTGGCCCTGGCGCTGCTGCGGCGGGCCGTACTGCCCCGGGCCGCCGGGCTGTCCCTGCGGCGGCGGGCCCTGCGGGTGCTGCTGGTTGGGGCCGCCGTAGACCTGGCCCTGCGGGCCGTTCGGGCGGAACTGGGGACCCGCGGGCTGCGGCGGCATCGGGCCGGGGCGGCCGCCGCGCTGCGCGTTCGGGTGGCCGGGCATGCCGCCCTGGCCGGGGCGCTGGCCGCTGGCGGGCGGGAACGGGCCGGGCGGGTTCTGGCCGGGCTGCGGCGGACCGTACTGCTGCGGGGCACCCTGCTGCGGGCCACCCTGACCGGGGCCGTACTGCCCCTGCGGGGGCTGCGGCTGGCCCTGCGGCTGCGGGGGCTGCTCGTTCTGGGCCTCGGCGGGCGGACGCTGTCCGGGCACGCGCGACCACGGCGACGTCGGCGTGCCGGCCCAGGCCGGGGTGCCGCGGTGCCGCTCGTCGGTGCGCTCGTCGCTCACGCCCCACCTCGCCTGCTCAAAGTGCCACTACCGCGCAAACACATCGCGGCCCGGAAGGACGCAAGGGTATGGTCTTCCGGCCCGAAAAAAGAATGCGGTTGCGAGTGGAGGGTACGGGGTGGGCTTCATCACCGCCACTGCGGATCGGCTCACAATCCGAAACTTCACCGAGATGGCCTCGCTAATACGGACATTAGGTGCATCGGGCTTCCGTAGATTCGCCACGTACCGGCAGGCGACCGTGGCCGCGACGGTCACCAACTCGGTGTTCGGGCTCCTGCGGACGTACGTGATGCTCGCCGTCTCGGCAGCCGCGACCGCCGCGGGGGCGACCGCCGCCGGGTACACCGGTCCGCAGCTGGTCCTCTACGTCTGGGCCGGGCAGGGCCTCATCGGCGTGGTCATGCTCTGGGGCTGGACCGACCTGGCCGACCGGGTCCGCTCCGGCGACGTGGTGATCGACCTGCTCCGCCCGATCGACCCGATCTTCGCCTTCCTCGCCGCCGACCTGGGCCGCGCTGCGTACGCCATGCTCACCCGCTTCGTCGTCCCCATCGTGACCGGCGCGCTGATCTTCGATATGTACCTGCCGCGCCGCCCGGCGACCTACCCGCTGTTCCTGCTCTCGGCGCTGCTCGCCACGGTGGTCTGCTTCGCCTGCCGGTTCCTGGCCAACGCCACCTGCTACTGGCTGCTGGACTACCGCGGCGTCGGCATGGCCTGGGCGGTCTTCTCCGGCCTGTGCGGCGGCCTGTTCTTCCCGATCCGGTTCCTGCCCGACTGGGCCGCCGCGCTGCTGTGGTTCGGCACCCCTGGTCCGTCGCTGCTGCAGGCGCCGCTGGACGTGCTCGCCGAGCGCGACGGCTGGGCCGTCCAGCTGGGCATGCTGGCGATCCAGGCGGCGTGGGCGGTGCTGCTGCTGTGGCTGTGCCGGGTGGTGCAGCGGCGTGCCGAGCGCAGGCTGGTGGTGCAGGGTGGTTGAGCGGCTGCGGATCTACCGCGAGCTGGTTCGCGCGCAGGTTCGCGGGCAGTCGTCGTACCGGGTGAGCTTCGTCCTGGACCTGCTGGGCAACCTGCTGTTCTTCGGCTCGGACCTGATCGCCGTGCTGGTGGTGTTCCGCCAGGTGCCCGCGCTGGGCGGGTTCACGCTGCGCGAGACGCTGGTCGTGTTCGGACTCGCCGCGACCGGGTTCGCCCTGGCCGACCTGTTCGTGGGCAACATCGAGCGGATGAAGACGTACGTGCGTACCGGCCTGCTCGACGCGGTGCTGATCCGCCCGCTGGGTGTGCTGGGGCAGCTGCTGACCCTGGACGTCGGGGTACGTCGGATCGGCCGGGTCGTCTACTCGGCGGCGCTGCTGGTGGTGGCCCTGCGCGCCGCCGACGTCCAGCTGACCCCGGCACGCGTCGTGATGCTGGTGCTGACGCCGGTGTGCGGGGCGGTGTTCTTCGGCTCGTTCTTCGTCGCCACGTCAACGGTGGCGTTCTGGTGGGTCGAGTCGGGCGAGCTGAGCAGCTCCCTGACCTACGGCGGGCGCGACTTCACCGCGTACCCGATGCCGGTCTACGGCACCTGGCTGCGCCGCTTCTTCGGGTTCACGCTCGGGTTCGGCTTCGCCAGCTACTACCCGTCGCTGGTGGTGCTCGGCCGCGCCGACCCGCTCGGCGCCCCAGCCTGGCTGAGCTGGTCCGGCCCGGCCGTGGCCGCGTTGGCGGCCACCGCGGCCTGGCTGATCTGGCGCACCGGCGTACGCCACTACCGCAGCACCGGCTCGTGAGGGGGAGCGACATGAACGTCATCGAGGCGTACGACCTGCGCAAGGAGTTCGACATCCGGGTCCGCGCCGGGCGCTTCAGACGCGAGCGGCGCACCGTCGCCGCCGTCGCCGGGGTCGACCTGGTGGTACAGCGCGGCGAGATGCTGGGCTACCTCGGCCCCAACGGCGCCGGAAAGTCGACCACGCTGAAGATGCTCACCGGGGTGCTGCACCCGTCCGGCGGGCAGGTGTCGGTGTGCGGGCTGGCCCCGGTGCCGCAGCGCACCACCCTGGCCCGACGCATCGGCGTCGTGTTCGGCCAGCGCTCTCAGCTGTGGTGGGACCTGCCGCTGCGCGACTCGTTCGAGCTGCTGCGCCACATCTACCGGGTGCCCGCCGCCGAGCACGCCGCCCGGCTGCGCCGCTGCCGCGACCTGCTCGACCTCGACGCGTTCCTGGACATCCCGGTGCGGCAGCTGTCGCTGGGCCAGCGCATGCGCGGCGAACTGACCGCGGCGCTGCTGCACGGCCCGCAGATCCTGTTCCTGGACGAGCCGACCATCGGCCTGGACGTCGTCAGCAAGCAGGCCGTCCGCGGCTTCCTGGCCGAACTCGGCGCCACCGGCGACACCACCCTCGTGCTGACCACGCACGACCTGGCCGACATCGAGCGGCTGTGCCGCCGCATCGTGGTGATCGACCACGGCCGGGTGGTGCACGACGGCACGATCGAGGCCCTGCACGCCCGGTACGGCTCGCAGCGGCGCCTGGTCGCCGAGCTGGACACGGCCCCGGCCACCCTGCCCGACCTGCCCGGGGTGCGGCTGGAGTCGGTCGAAGGCGGGCGGCTGACCTTCGCCGTCGACCGCAGCGCCCCGATCGGCACCCTGGTGTCGCAGCTCACCGCCACCGGCGGTCTGCGCGACCTGTCCGTCACCGAACCCGAGATCGAAACGGTCATCGCCCAGCTGTACCAACGCGATCGCCCCGCCCCCGCCCCCAGGTGAGGAAGGGCCCCTTCTTATCGCTTTCCGTAGTGGAAGGGCCCCTTCTTGACCGTCCGCGGCTCCGCGACTCGAGGGCGATCTTGGGGCGGGTACACTGGTCGGCGCACAGGGCCGCAAGGGGCGCGTCGGTTGGGTGGGACGACGCGCATGACCTGCGTCGTACCCCGGAGAATCATGTCGGCCCCGCGTGCCTCATACCGTGAACTGGTCCAGTTGACCGGACCCTGGTTCCTCGTTCTCGCGTTCCTCGCCCGGCTGCCCGCCGCCATGGGCCCGCTCGGTGTGATCACCCTCGTCGTCGCCGCGACCGGCAGTTACGGCACCGCCGGCCTGGCCGCGGCCGCGTTCGGCCTCGGCGCCGCGGTCGGCGGCCCGGTCGTCGGCACCCTGGCCGACCGGTACGGCCAACGCGCCGTCGGCGTCACCGCGGCCGTGCTCGACGCCCTCGCCTACACCGCCCTGGTCGGCGCCGTGCTTGGTGGCCACCACCGCGCCGTGCTGCCGCTGGCCGCGCTCGCGGGCTTCGCGATGCCGCAGGTCGGCCCACTGGTCCGGGTCCGCTGGGCGGTCCTGCTCGGCGAGCGCGGACAGCAGCGCAGACTGCCCACCGCGATGGCGTACGAGGGTGCCGTCGACGAAGCCTCGTTCCTGGCCGGACCGGCGCTGGTCGGGACGCTGGCCCTGACCGGCCACGCCGGGGCGCCGCTGCTGGTGGCCGCCGTACTGACCCTGCTCGCCGCGATCCCGTTCGCGCTGCACCACACCGTCCCGCCCGTGGTGCGGCTGCCGCGCACCCCGGGCCCGCGCGTCGCCGAGCAGCGACTTCCGGTCGGCCGGGTGGCGGTGCTGGTCGCCGCGATGTCCGTGATCGGCGTCGTGTTCGGCGCCACCCAGACCGCCGTCACCGCCTTCGCCGACGCGATCGGATCCGCCGGATCGGCGGGGCTGATCTACGCGGTGCTCGGCGTCGGCAGCGCGCTGGCCGGACTGGCCATGGCCTGGCTGCCGGCCTCGTTCGGCCCGGTCAGCCGGTACGTCGTGTCGGCCGCCGCGCTGGTCGGCGGGGCCGCGCCACTGCTGCTGGCGGGCTCGGTGGTCACCGCCGTGGTCGCCGTGATCGTGCTCGGTGTCACGGCCGCGCCGTACCTGATCTCCGGGTACGCGCTGGCCGGTCGGCTCAGCCCGCCCCGCCGCGCGGGCATGGTGATGACCCTGCTGGCCAGCGGTGTCGTCGGCGGAGTATCGCTGGGCGCCGCGCTGGCCGGGCGCCTGGCCGACCTGGTCGGCTACCGGGGCGCGTTCGCCGTGCCGCCGGCCGCCGCCCTGCTGGGGCTGCTGTTGGCCGTGCTCGCGGCGCCGCGTCTGCGCCGGGCCCTGCTCCCCGTCGCCGCCCCCACCGCCCTCCCCACCCCCGCCCGCAGGTAAGGAAGGGAAGGGCACCTTCTTATCGCTTTCCGTAGCAGAAGGTGCCCTTCCAAACGTCCAGGTTCTGGGAGCAGGGCGGGGCGGATCGGCGCGTGGGGTGGTCGGGCTAGGGTGGGTGTAATCATCAAACGGCCCTTGAGGTGATTACAGGTGGGCTCCACTCCGCGCGGGAACAGCGCGTTCCGGGACAAGGCGCTGCTGCGCGACGCGCTGGCGATCGGCGCGGCCGCCGGGGTCATCGGCCTGTCGTTCGGCGCCATCGCGGTCGCCGACGGCCTGCCGGTATGGGTGCCGGTGCTGATGTCGCTGCTGGTCTTCGCGGGCGGTTCGCAGTTCCTGGCCGTGGCCTTCATGACGACCAGCCCCGTCGCCGCGGTGCTCGGCGGCCTGCTCGTCAACGCCCGGCACCTGCCGTTCGGCCTGGCCGTGGGCGGGTCGGTCGGCGACACGCTGCCCGCCCGCCTGCTCGGTTCGCACGTACTCATCGACGAGTCGACCGCGTTCGCGCTGGCGCAACCCGATCCGGCCCGCGGCCGCCGCGCCTTCTGGGCCGTCGGCGCCGCCATCTTCCTGACCTGGAACATCGGCACCGTGGTCGGTGCGCTGCTCGGCGGCGCCGTCGGCGACCCCGCCGTGTACGGCCTCGACGCCGCCTTCCCTGCGGGCCTGCTCGCCCTGCTCATGGCCTCGCTCAAGGACCGCCCCACCCGGTACGCCGCCCTCGCCGGCGCCGCCATCGCCGTGCTGACCACGCCCTTGCTGCCCGCCGGTCTGCCCGTGCTCGTGGCCCTGGCCGGGGTCGGCGCGGCGCTGCTGATCCCCACCCCGCGGCCGCGCACCGACGCCCCGGCCGCCGACCCCGAGCGGGAGACGGTATGAGCACCACGACGAAGACCCTGCTCGTGATCGCGGCGCTGGCCGCGGGCACGTACGCGTTCCGGGTGGCCGGGGTGCTGCTGCGTGATCGCCTGGTGCTGCCCGATCGGCTGCGGCACCTGCTCCCCATCGCGGCCACGACACTGCTCGCGGCGCTGGTGGCCACCGCCGTGTTCACCGAGTCGGGACGGGTGGCCCTGGGGGTGGCGCGGCCGGTGGGGGTACTGGTCGGCGCGGTGCTCGCGTGGCGGCGCGCCCCGTTCGTGGTCGTCGTCGTGGCGGCCGCCGCGACCGCCGCCCTGCTCCGCCTCGCGGGTCTGCCCTGAGCAATCGGCGGCGCAGTGTTCTGACCGCCAGTGGCGATCTTCGGGGCCGTTCCGGTCGATGATCGCCGTCGTCGGTCAAAAGGGCGTCCTACAGCCGAGATAGTGACCGAAGACGGCGATCATCGTGTTACGCGTCAGCCGCCAGCCGCCAGCCGCCAGCCGCCAGCCGGGGGTCAGAGCCAGCCGGCGGCGCGGGCGGCCTGGACGGCCTCCATGCGGTTGCGGGTGTTGGTCTTGCCGATCGCGGCCGACAGATAGTTGCGCACCGTGCTCTCGGACAGGTGCAGTCGGGCCGCGAGGTCGGCGACGGTCGCGCCGTCGGCGGCGCTGGCCAGCACCTCGCGTTCGCGTTCGGTGAGCGGGCTCGGCCCGGCCGACAGCGCCGCCGCGGCCAGTGCCGGGTCGATCACGGTCTCTCCGGCCAGGACCCGCCGGACCGCCGCGGCCAGCGACTCGACCGGCCCGTCCTTGACCAGGAACCCGCGCGCCCCGGCGTCCATGGCCCGGCGCAGGTAGCCGGGGCGGCCGAAGGTGGTCAGGATCAGCACCCGGCACTGCGGCGCCTGCGTACGCAGCAGGGCGGCGGCGTCCAGCCCGGACAGGCCCGGCATCTCGATGTCGAGCAGCGCCACGTCGGCCCCGCTGCGCAGCGCCGCGTCGACGACCTCGTCGCCGCGGTCGACCTGTGCCACCACTTCCAGGTCGGGTTCCAGGTCCAGCAGCAGCGCGAGCGCGCCGCGCATCATGCCCTGGTCCTCGGCGAGCAGTACCCGGATCATCAGGCCGCCTCCGGCGCGGTGGCGCGCAGTACGAAGCCGCGGCTGTGGCTGGTGCTCAGGTCGACCACCGACAGCACTCCGCCGACCTGGGCCAGCCGTTCGGCCAGGCCGCGCAGCCCGTTGCCGTGCGCGGCCGGGTCGGCGCTGCCGCCGCGGCCGTCGTCACGTACCTCCAGCTGCCACGGCCCGGGGCGGCTGAGCGCGATCACGCAGGTGTCGGCGCCGCTGTGGCGGATGACGTTGGTGGCGGCCTCGCGGACGACCCAGGCGAACGCGTCGTCCAGGTACGGCGGCAGCGTGTCGTCGGTGGTCTTGACGGTGGTCTCGATGCCCGCGTCGGCCAGCGCCGCGCCCGCCCCGGCCAGTTCGGCGGAGAAGGCGCGGGTGCGGTAGCCGTTGATGGCCTGACGTACCTCGGTGAGGGCGGTGCGGCCGATCTGCTCGATGTCGGCGGCCTCGCGGGCGGCGGCGGCGGGGTCGCGTTCGGCCAGTCGGCGCACCACCTCGGCTTTGACCACGATCACCGACAGGCTGTGTCCGAGCAGGTCGTGCAGGTCGCGGGCGAAACGCAGGCGCTCCTGCTCGACGGCGGCGTGGGCCAGCTGGTCGCGGGTGGTGCGCAGTTCGCGGACCAGGCGCATGAGGCGGCGTACGACCAGGACGAGCGCACCGGCCATGATCATGTTGAAGGCGTTGTCGCCGATCTCGGACCAGTGCTCGCCGTGCAGGTGGCCGACGGCGACCAGGGCGGCGACGCAGCCGATGATCCACAGCTGCGCCCACGGGGTGGGGTAGAGGGCGGCGCCGGCGGCGGCGAGGTAGAGGGTGAGGCCGATCCAGCCGCCGGGCTGGGCGCCGTACGCCAGAGCCAGGGTGATGCCGAGGACGGTGAGCAGGCCGAGTAGCGCGTGGTCGCGCGGTTTGGGCACCGGGTCGGGGTCGCTGAAGCCGCGCACCACCACGGTCAGGTAGATCGGGATGAACGCGACCAGGCCCGCCACCGCGAACAGCATCGGCCGGACGTGCCCCTCGGCGATGGCACCGAAGGTGGGCACCAGCGGCCACAACCAGATCGCGGCGAAGACCACGCCCCGGCGTACGCCCCGCCGGTGCGCGGTCTGCTCGTCGATGCCCGAGGGCGGGTACGGCACCGCCGTACCCGCCCCGCGCGTGAACAGTCCGATCACTTCTGTGCCGCCGAGCGGCGGTACATCAGGGCGGCGAGGCCGCCGAAGACCAGGGCCCAGCCGACGAGGATGGCCACGCCCCCCAGCGGCGGCGTCTTGTCCCCGGCGACCGACCAGCCGAGCTCGGCGTAGCGGTTGCTGGGCAGCCAGGTCGCGATCTTCGCCAGTGCGGTCGGCATCGCCTCGACCGGCACGAACAGGCCGCCCAGGAAGGCCAGGCCGAACACGCCGAGCATGCTCGCGGGCTGGATCAGGTTCGGCGGCATCGAGAAGCCCAGGGCCAGCCCGAGCGCCGCGAACGGCAGGCTGCCCAGCCACAGCAGACCCACCAGTGCCACCCACTGCAGCGCTGACAGCTCCACTCCGTTGCGGGTCGCCGCGATGATGCCGACCGCCGCCACCGAGGGCACCGCCATGATCGAGGCGAGCAGTGCCTTGACCGCGACGACCTGTCCGGGGGTGACCGGGGAGATGCGCAGCTGGCGCAGCCAGCCGGTGGCCCGCTCGTTGGCCACGCCGATGCCGACCGACATCACGCCGACCAGCGCGCCGTAGGCCGCCATGCTCACCATCAGGTACGCCGCGACCTGCACCGACCCGATCCGGTCGGCGGCCTCGGCGCTGCCGGTGCTGATGAAGTAGATGAGCACGGGCAGCACGACCGTGAAGACGATCACGCGGGGGTCGCGGATGAGGCGCCGCAGCTCGAAACGCAGGTAGGCGATCATCGGGCCGGCTCCATCTCGGGCGTCGCGGTCAGGGTGAGGAAGGCTTCTTCGAGTCCGGCGCCGGTGACCTCCAGGTTGGTGACCCGGTGGCCGCCCTCGAACAGGGCGCGCACGGTCACGTCGGAGTCGTCGCAGCGCAGCAGCACCCGCTCGCCGCGGGCCTGCGCGGAGACGACACCGGGCAGGTCGGCGTAGGCGTCGGGGTCCTGGCCGGTCAGGTCGAAGCTGACGGTACGGCCGCCGGCCAGCTTCTTGATCTCGGTGCCGCTGCCGTCGGCGACCACCCGACCACGGGCGATCACGATGACCCGGTCGGCGAAGTCGTCGGCCTCTTCCAGGTAGTGCGTGGCGAACAGCACGGTGCGCCCGGTGGCGGCGTAGCGGCGCATCGCGGCCCAGAACTGCTGGCGGCTCTCCACGTCCAGGGCGGCGGTGGGCTCGTCCAGGATCAGCAGTTCGGGGTTGCCTGCCAGGGCGAACGCGAAACGCAGCCGCTGCGACTGGCCGCCGGAGAGCTTGTCCGAGCGGCGGTCGGCGATGGAGGCGACGTCGGCGGTGGCCATGATCTCGGCCAGCGGCAGCGGGTCGCGGTACAGCGACCGGGCCAGTTCGACCAGCTCACGGACGGTGGCGCTGGCGGGGAAGCCGGACTCCTGCAGCATCGCGCCGACCCGTCCGGCCCGTACCGCGTCGGCGGGGGAGGTGCCGAACACCTCGACGGTGCCCGCGGTCGGGGTCAGCAGGCCGAGGATCATGCTGATGGTGGTGGATTTGCCGGCACCGTTGGGGCCCAGCAGGGCCACGGTCTGGCCGCGGGCGATGGACAGGTCCACCCCGTCCACCGCCCGGACCGCGCCGTAGTTCTTCGCGACCGAGGTCAGTCGCACCGCGTCTGTCATGGGCACAACGCTAGAGTCGCGCCGTACCGGCTGGCAGAGCGACCGATACGGACTGCGACAGGACAGATGTCCTAGGCCTTGCCGGGGACGATCGGGTCGCCGATCTTGACCTGGCAGTTGGGCATGCGCATGCGGCGGAAGCTGATCGCGCGCATGATGCCGTAGAAGTACAGCGAGCCCATCCGCTCGGTGCTCTTCGGGAAGTGCTGCTTGACCAGCTTCTTGATCTTGCGGCTCAGGATGAAGCTGTCCACGATCACGGCCAGGCCCAGCAGCAGCCACAGGACGTTGCCGGCCAGCGCGATGCGCGGGTCGCGCCACATCATCAGGAAGAAGATGATCAGTGTGGCGCCGAAGAAGTAGCTGCCGACGTTGCGGCGCGAGTCGACGATGTCGCGCACCATGCGCCGCACCGGGCCCTTGTCCCGCGGCAGCAGGTGGCGCTCGTCGCCGCTGCGCATCCCCGCCATCGCCTCCTGGCGATCGGCACGGGCCTGCTCGCGGGCCAGGCGCTTGGCCTCACGGCGCTCCTCGGGCGTACGCGGCTGCTGCGCGGCGGCGACGCGGCGGCGCTGCGAGGTGCGCTTCGGGGTGGCCTTGCCCTTGCCGGGCGTGTAGGCACGGGGACCCGCCGCCGCCTCGACCTCAGCCTCAGGCTCGGTCACGGCGGGGGCGTCGCTGGTTTTACGGGAGAACAACGGCACGCCAGCAAGGGTACAGCGGCAGCCGGGGGTGGTGACACGGCGTCACGCGCACCACCACCCACCAAGATGCCGCAGGTCACATCCTCAGCGCGAGACGGTGGCGCCGAGCCCGGCGAGTTTGGCCTCGAAGTCCTCGTAGCCCCGGTTGATCAGGTCGACGCCGTGCACCCGCGAGGTGCCCTCGGCGGCCAGCGCCGCGATCAGGTGGCTGAATCCGGCCCGCAGGTCCGGGATGACCAGGTCGGTGGCGTGCAGCTTGGCCGGGCCGGCGATGACGGCCGAGTGCCGGAAGCCGCGCCGGCCGAAGCGGCACGGGGTGCCGCCCAGGCACTCCTGGTACACCTGGATGTTCGCGCCCATCTGGTTCAGTGCGCTGGTGTAGCCGAAGCGCTTCTCGTACACCGTCTCGTGCACCACCGACAGGCCGTTGGCCTGGGTCAGCGCCACGACCAGGGGCTGCTGCCAGTCGGTCATGAAACCGGGGTGTACATCGGTCTCCAGCGCCACCGCGCGCAGGTCGCCGCCGGGGTGCCAGAACCGGATGCCGCCGCCGACCGGGTTGTCGTCGATCTCGAACTGGCCGCCGATGCTGCGGAACACGTTCAGGAACGTGGTCATGTCGGCCTGGCGGGCGCCGCGGACCAGGATGTCGCCCCGGGTGGCCAGCGCGGCCGAGGCCCAGCTCGCCGCCTCGATGCGGTCCGGGATCGGCCGGTGCGTGAAGCCGCCCAGGTGCGGCACGCCCTCGATCTCGATCACCCGGTTGGTGTGCACCTTGATGATCGCGCCCATCTTCTGCAGGATGCAGATCAGGTCGATGATCTCGGGCTCGACCGCGGCGTTGCTCAGCTCGGTCACACCCTCGGCGCGTACGGCGGTGAGCAGGATCTGCTCGGTGGCGCCGACCGACGGGTAGTTCAGCTCGTACTTGATGCCCTTGAGGCCGTCCGGCGCGGACAGGTGCAGGCCCTCGGGCGTCTTCTCGACCATGGCACCGAAGCGGCGCAGCGCCTCCAGGTGGTAGTCGATCGGACGCGGGCCGATGTGGCAGCCGCCCAGGTCGGGGATGAACGCGTGGCCGAGCCGGTGCAGCAGCGGGCCGCACAGCAGGATCGGGATGCGGCTGGACCCGGCGTGCACGTTGATCTCGTCGATACCGGCCCGCTCGACGTTGGACGGGTCGAAGCGCAGCTCGCCGTCCAGTTCGCCGTCGACGACCTTGACGCCGTGCAGGTCCAGCAGGCCGCGCACGATCTCGACGTCGCGGATGCGCGGCACGTCGTACATCACGCTCGGCGACTCGCCCAGGACCGTGGCCACCATCGCCTTCGACACGAGGTTCTTGGCCCCGCGGACCCGGACCTCACCCTGCAGCGGGTTTCCGCCGGTGACGACGAGCATGTCCGACAAGGCAGACCTCCTGGGTATGAGACACGGGCCGGGCAGCAACTCTACGGCGGGGCCTGGTGGGCAACCTCGGCAGCATAGCGCTGAGTGATGTGTGACGGAATACACGCGAAGCTTAAACAAGTACGAGCGCCGCTAATCGGACACGGCGCTCGTACACAGAGTGACAGGGCGCCTACGGCAGGGCCAGCATCTGGTCCAACGCCACCCGCGCGTGGTGCGCGGTGTCCGGATCGACCGTGATCTGGTTCGGCACCCGGCCCGCGACCAGCTCTTCCAGCGCCCACACCAGGTGCGGCAGGTCGATGCGGTTCATGGTCGAGCAGTAGCAGACCGTCTTCTCCAGGAACATGACCTGCTTGTCCGGGTGCTGCCCGGCCAGGCGGCGGACCAGGTTCAGCTCGGTGCCCACGGCCCACTTCGAACCGGGCTCGGCCGCGTCCAGCGTCTTGATGATGTACTCCGTCGAACCGACGTAGTCGGCCGCGGTCACCACGTCGTGTCGGCACTCCGGGTGCACCAGGATGTTGACGCCCGGCACCTGCTCGCGCATGGCCAGCACGTTCTCGTGGGTGAAGCGCCCGTGCACCGAGCAGTGCCCGCGCCACAGGATCATCTTCGCGTCACGGAGCTGCTGGTCGGTCAGGCCGCCGTTGGGCTTGTGCGGGTCGTAGAGCACGCAGTCGTCCAGCGAGTAGCCCATCTCCAGCACCGCGGTGTTGCGCCCCAGGTGCTGGTCGGGCAGGAACAACACCTTCTCGCCCTGCTCGAACGCCCAGTCCAGGGCCCGCTTGGCGTTGGAGGAGGTGCACACCACGCCGCCGTTGCGGCCCACGAACCCCTTGATGTCAGCCGAGGAGTTCATGTAGGTGACCGGCACCGTCGACTCGGCGATACCGAGGTCGCTCAGCAGGTCCCAGCACTGCTCGACCTGCTCCAGCACCGCCATGTCCGCCATCGAGCAGCCCGCCGCGAGATCCGGCAGCACCACCTTCTGCGCCGCGGAGGTCAGGATGTCGGCCGACTCGGCCATGAAGTGCACGCCGCAGAAGACGATGAACTCCGCGTCCGGGCGTGCCGCCGCCTCGCGGGCCAGTTTGAAGGAGTCGCCGGTGACGTCGGCGAACTGGATGACCTCGTCACGCTGGTAGTGGTGACCCAGCACGAAGACCCGGTCGCCGAGGGCGGCCTTCGCCGCGCGGGCCCGTTCGACCAGGCCGGGGTCGCTGGGCGCGGGCAGGTCGCCCGGACAGTCGACGCCGCGCTCGGAGTCGGGATCGACGCCGCGACCGAGCAGTAACAGCACAGGGGCCGAGGTTGATGCAGTCACGCCTCCATAGTCGCACCAACCCCACCCGTCGTTACCGCCCGCGGCGCTGTGGCCTGCCCCACGGTGTCGGGATGCGGGCGGGAAAGCGCTTTACTAGGGTGCACCCATGCGCGTGCTGATCTGTCCCGACAAGTTCGCCGGCACCCTGAGCGCGGTCGAGGCCGCCGAGGCGATCGCCGCAGGCTGGCACCAGACCGCCCCGGGCGACCAGCTGATCTGCCGACCGATCGCCGACGGCGGGCCCGGCTTCGTCGAGGTGCTGCGCGCGGCCGTCGGCGGCGAGCTGGTCGAGGTCGACACCACCGACCCGCTGGGCCGTCCGACGACCGGATCGGTGCTGCTGGTCGGGGGTCCGGGTGGGATCACCGCGTACGTCGAGAGCGCGCAGGCCTGCGGCCTGCACCTGGTCGAACCGGCCGCCCGGGACCCGAAGACCGCCTCCTCGTACGGCCTGGGCACGCTGATCCTGACCGCCGTGGACCGGGGCGCCGTCCGTGTCGTGGTCGGTCTCGGCGGCTCGGCCACCAACGACGGCGGCGCCGGACTGCTGGCCGCCCTCGGCGCGGTCGGCCTGACCGTCGACGGCACCCCGCTGGCCCCCGGCGGCGCCGCCCTGGCCGAGTGCGCCTCGCTGGCCCTCGACGCCCGTCCGTTGCGTTCGGCCACCGGCGCGGGGATCGAGCTGGTCGCCGCCACCGACGTGGACAATCCGCTGACCGGCCTGCACGGCGCCTCCGCCGTGTACGGCCCGCAGAAGGGCGCCACCCCCGCCGACGTCACCCTGCTCGACGCGGCCCTGGCCCAGTGGGCGCTGGTGCTCGAACGTGACCTGCCCGGCTGCCCGACCGGGCTCGCCGACCTGCCCGGCGGCGGGGCGGCCGGTGGGCTGGGCGCCGCGCTGCTGGCCCTCGGCGGGCGGGTCGCCTCCGGCATCGACCTGGTCCGCGAGCTGACCGGCCTGGACGAGGTGATCGAGGAGGCGGACCTGCTCATCACCGGCGAGGGCTCGTTCGACCACCAGTCGCTGCGGGGCAAGGCCATCTCCGGGCTCGCCGGGGCCGCCCGCGACCTGGGCATCCCCTGCGTGGTGCTGGCGGGCCGGGTCACCACGGGCCGCCGCGAGCAGGGCGTCGCCGGAGTGACCGAGGCGTACGCGCTGGTCGACCACTTCGGCGACGTCACCACCGCCCTGGCCGAACCCGCCCGCGGCCTGCGCGAACTCGCCGCCCGCCTGGCCCGCCAGTGGTCCCGCTGACGGTCGACCCGCGCCCACCCACCATCGGGCCGGGCATCGCCACCTGCGGTTCCGCGTGCCCTGGTCTCACCATCCGGACCAAGACCATTCAAGTTGCCGGGCAATCGTGGGGTTACGCCCCGCCTTCCCCACGATTGCCCGGCAACTTGGATGATCATCGACCCGCCCTGGTCAGCTGACGTCGAGGATGGCCTTGCCGTTGACGCGGCGGGCGAAGAACTCCGCCGCGGCCTCGGCCACCCGCTCCCAGCCGCCGCGCCAGGCGACCTGCGGATCGAGCCGCCCCGACGCCACCAACCCGACCAGGTACGCCAGGTCCGGCCCGCTACCGGCGTCGACCTCGTTGACGAACGCCTCCAGCCGCCGCTGCCGCCCGATGGTGCTGTACGGCGTGAACACGGTCGGCTCGCCCGACGCGGCACCGATGGACACCACGGTGCCGCCCGCGCTGAGCCGGTCGAACAGGACCGCCAGGTCGGGGCCGCCGACGTTGTCCAGCGCGTGGTCGATCGGCCCGGCGATCTGGTCGAGGGCGGTCACCACCTCGGACGCGCCCAGCTCGACCAGGCCCTCGGCCCGGCGCGGGCTGCCCGCCACCGCGATCACCTCGGCCCCGGCCTGCGCGGCGAGTTGGACCGCGAGCCGTCCGACACCGCCCGAGGCGCCCGTGATCACGATGCGGCGGCCGAGGACCGGGCCGAGCCGCCGCAGCGACCCGAGCGCGGCCAGCCCGGCCACCGGCAGCGCCGCGGCCTGGTCGAACTCGACCTCGGCAGGCAGTTCGGCCAGTTCGCCGGTGTCGACCGCGCGCAGCGTGGCCCAGGCGGGTTCGAGGCCGAAGGTGACCACACGGGCGCCCGCGGGTGGCCCGGAGCCGTCGGCGGCCGGGGCGACGACCACCCCGGCGGCGTCCCAGCCGGTGACGGTGCCGGGCGGCAGGCCGCGTACGTGGGACAGGTCGCCGCGATTGAGGGAGACGGCCCGCACCTGCACCAACGCCTGCCGCGGGCCGGGCTGCGGGTCCGGCGCCTCGCCCAGGCGCAGCCCGGCGGGGGAGTCGGGGTCGGTGATCAGCGCCCGCATCACACGGCCTCCGCTTCGGTCCGGTCGGCGGTGCGCCCCCGCAGCACCGCGGCGAGCAGTCCGAGCAGCGAGATCACGGTGACCAGTCCGATCGCGGCCTGGAACGTGCCGGGCAGGTGACCGGCGACGATGCGGTCGCCGCCGACGACCGCGGTGGTCGCCGCCAGCGCGATCGCCCCGCCGACCTGGAGCGACGTCTGCACCAGCCCGGAGGCCAGGCCCTGCTCGTCGTCGGCGATACCGCTGGTCGCCTGCACGTTCAGTGCGGAGAAGGTCAGCGCGAAGCCCGCGCCGAGCAGCAGCGCCGTGGGCAGGATCACGGTGGCCACGTCCGGCTGGGCGTCGGCCCGCAGGAACAGGGCGTACGCGGCGACGAAGGCGAGCATGCCCCAGGCGATGAGCCGCCGCGTGCCGTAGCGGGTGATGAGGGCGCCGGCCACCGAGCCCGAAGTGGCCACGATGAGCCCGGTGGGCAGCAGCGACAGCGCCATCTGCAACGGTGACCAGCCCAGCACCCGCTGCAGGTAGAGCCCGAAGACGAACTGGAAGCTGAGGTAGCCGCCGCTGACCGCCATCGCGGTCAGGTTGGCCCGCACCAGGGTCCGGTTGGTGAAGATGCCCAGCCGCACCAGCGGGTGCGCCACCCGCCGCTCGATGCTGAGGAACGCGGCCGCAAGCGCCGCGACCAGCAGCAGCGAGCCGAGGGTACGGATGCTCAGCCAGCCGGCCGCGGGTGCGTTGACCACGGTGTACACCAGCAGCAGCAGTGCCGCGGTGGAGGTGGCCGCGCCGAGCAGGTCCTGCCGTCCCTGCGCCCGGTGCTGGTTCTTCGGGATCAGCTTGATTCCGGCGACGAGCGCGATCAGGGCCAGCGGGGCGGGCAGCAGGAAGGTGACCCGCCAGTCGATCTCGGTGAGCAGGCCGCCGAGGATCAGGCCGGAGGAGAAGCCGCTGGCGCCGAAGACGGTGTAGATGCCCAGTGCCCGGTTGCGCACCGGTCCCTCGGGGAAGGTCGTGGTCAGGATGGACAACCCGGCGGGGGCGGTGAAGGCGGCGGCCAGGCCCTTGACGAAGCGGCTGGCGATCAGCAGGGCGCTGTTGTCGACCAGACCGCCGAGCACCGAGGCGCCCGCGAAGACGGCCAAGGCCACCAGCAGCACCCGGCGCCGCCCGAGCAGGTCGGCGGTGCGCCCGCCGAGCAGGAGCAGGCCGCCGTATCCGAGGACGTAACCGCTGACGATCCACTGCAGTGAGGCGGTGGACAGGCCCAGGTCGGACTGGATGGCGGGCAGTGCCACCCCGACCATCGAGATGTCGAGCCCGTCAAGGAACAGCACGGCGCACAGCACCAGCAGCGTGCCCCACAGCCGAGGGGTCCACCGGGCAGGGTCGGCCACGTCGCCGGTGCCCTGCGGATCGTTGGGGGTCGCGGAGGTACGGGGTGAATCGGTCGACGCGAACGTCGTGGTGGAAGCCATGCGCCGTACACTAGATGCATGTGCATTGAATGCACAAGCATTAAATGTTTGTGCATTTTGTGTGCGCGCATGCTAGGCTGCGCGAGTGCCTGAAGAGGTGAGCGTTGTTCACGAGTGGCGGGACCTGTCCCGTCGCTACGCGGCGCTGTCCTGCGCCTTGGAGCACGCGCTCAAGGACGGCCACGGCCTGGGTATGAGCGAGTTCGAGGTGCTCGACCGGCTCGCTGAGGCCGACCACGAGAGCCTGCGCATGCAGGAGCTGGGCAGCAGCGTGCACCTGAGCCAGAGCGCGCTGTCGCGCACGGTGGCCCGGCTGGAGAAAGAAGGCCTGGTCGAGCGGTGCCTGTGTGCCGAGGACCGGCGTGGGGTGTTCGTGCGGCTCAACGAGGCCGGTCGTGTACGCCACGCTCAGGCTCAACCGACCCAGCGGGCCGTGATCAGCGCCACTCTGCCGCCGGCCGCCCCGCGCTAGCGGGCGGCGACCGTGAGGCGGGATGGGGAATCAATCCCGCCCGCGCTAGCGTTAGCCCAAAGGATTTATCCGCACTTCACGCTTGGGGAGCACCACGTGACGACGCCCGACATCAAGACGGACGGCATCAACCTCACCGAGGTCGCGGCCGCGAAGGTCAAGGCCCTGCTGGAGCAGGAGGGTCGTGACGACCTCCGGCTGCGGGTCGCCGTGCAGCCGGGCGGCTGCTCGGGGCTGCGCTACCAGCTCTTCTTCGACGAGCGCTCGCTTGACGGAGACATCGTCAAGGAGTTCGGCGGCGTCGAGGTCGTGGTCGACCGCATGAGCGCGCCGTACCTCACTGGCGCGACGGTCGATTTCGCTGACCGGATCGACGCCCAGGGCTTCACCATCGACAACCCGAACGCGGGCGGCTCCTGCGCCTGCGGTGATTCCTTCCACTGAGGCGAAGGTTCAGGGGAAGCGAAAGCTCGGTCACTGAGCCCAAGGCTCAGGGAAAGCGACTCGTTTTACTGAGACGAGCAACACGCAGCGGCACTCGGCAACATGCGAGTGCCGCTGTTTCGTGTCCGGCCGATACGCTTTGCGGGCCCATCCACGCCGACCCGAGGTCAGTCATGAACAAGCTGTGCGTTACCGGATCCATCGCGACAGATCACCTGATGCACTTTCCGGGCCGCTTCGCGGACCAGCTCATCGCTGACCAGCTCGACAAGGTCTCGCTGTCGTTCCTCGTCGACGACCTCGTGATCCGGCGCGGCGGGGTGGCCGCCAACATCGCCTTCGGCCTGGGCCAGCTCGGACTGCGGTCCGCCCTGGTCGGCGCGGTCGGCGCGGACTTCGCCGACTACCGCTCGTGGTTGGAGCGCCACGGCGTCGACTGTGACTCGGTACACGTGAGTGAGGTCGCGCACACCGCCCGCTTCGTGTGCACCACCGACGAGGACCTGTGCCAGGTCGCGTCGTTCTACGCCGGGGCGATGAGCGAGGCCCGCGACATCGAGCTCAAGCCGGTGCACGACCGCCTCGGCGGGCTCGACCTGGTGATCATCAGCGCCAACGACCCGGTGGCGATGGTGCGCCACTCGCAGGAGTGCCGCGAGCGCGGGTACGCGTTCGCCGCCGACCCGTCCCAGCAGCTGGCCCGCATGGGCGGCGAGGACGTGCTGAAGCTCATCGAGGGCGCGCAGTACCTGCTGACCAACGAGTACGAGAACTCGCTGCTGGAGCAGAAGACCGGTCTCACCTCTGACGAGGTTCTGGACCGGGTGCGGGTGCGGGTGACCACGCTGGGCAAGAACGGCGTCGTGATCACCGGCCGGGAGATCGGCACGATCCGGGTGCCGGTGGCGCGCGAGATCCAGGCGTACGACCCCACCGGCGTCGGCGACGGCTTCCGCGCGGGCTTCTTCGCGGCCCTGTCCTGGGGCCTGGGCCTGGAGCGGGCCGCCCAGACCGGCGCGCTGGTGGCCACCCTGGTCCTGGAGACCGTCGGCACCCAGGAGTACGAGATCGACCCCGACAACTTCCTCAAGCGCCTCGCGGAGTCCTACGGCGACAACGCCGCCGCCGACCTCCGCCCGCACCTGGGTGCCGCCACTCTCTGACGTCTCGGGTCGCGGGCGCATTTGCTCTGCACCCATTCGCTTGCTCTGCACCCGCCCACGCAACACGTGTGGGTGGGTGCCGTGCTGTTGCGCCCCTGGGTGCAGAGCAAGCCCCTGGGTGCAGAGCAAGCCGGTGGGTGCAGAGCAAGCCGGTGGGTGCAGAGCAAGCCGGTGGGTGCAGAGCAAGCCGGTGGGTGCAGAGCAAGCCGGTGGGTGCAGAGCAAGCCGGTGGGTGCAGAGCAAGGCCGTGGGTGCTGTTGCGCCCGCGGGTGCAGAGCAAGGGCGTAGGTGCAGAGCAAATGCAGTCGCGGGTGTACCCCGACTGTCAGGTGAGGCGGCGGACGTCGAAGGCGGGGGAGCCCGCGACCGAGACCGCGCCGACGTACTGCTGGGCGCGCATGCGGCACCACGCGGGGATGTCGACGGCGGCGGCCGGGTCGTCGGCGAGCACCCGGACCACGGCGCCGACCGGGATCGACGGGAAGCGGCGAGCCAGCGCGATCACCGGCAGCGGGCAGCGCTGACCCAGGCAGTCGAGCGTCTCGAACGGCTCGGCGAGCTCGGTCACGGTACCTCCACGGTTCGTGCTTGCGGGCCTCGCTTCGCTCCGTCCTCGCACCTCACGGTACCTCCACGGTTCGTGCTCGCGGGCCTCGCTTCGCTCCGTCCTCGCACCTCACAGGCCCACCTCCGCGCGCAGGTCCGCGACGATCCCGGGCAGTTCGGCCAGGAAGCGGTCGACCTGGTCGGCGGTGGTGTCGCGGTGCAGCGACAGCCGTACGTTGCCGTGCGTGAGCACGCCCATGGCGGCCAGCACATGGCTGGGCACCAAGGTGGACGACGTGCAGGCCGAGCCGGACGAGACCGCGAAGCCGCGTCGGTCCAGCGCGGTGAGTAGCGCCTCACCGTCGACGTACAGGCAGGAGAAGGTCACCACGTGGGGCAGCCGGTCGACCGGGTCGCCGACGATCTCCACCTCGGGCACGGTCGCCGCGACGGTCGCCCGCACCCGGTCGACCAGGGCGGACAGGCGCGCGGCTTCGGCGACGGACTCGGCGTGCACGGCGTGCAGCGAGGCCGCCGCCGCCACGATCGCGGGCAGGTCGGGGGCACCGACGGCCCGGCCGGTCTCGCGGTCGTCGGCCGGATACGGCGACACCCAGCGGGTGCCCTTGCGCAGCACCAGCAGGCCCACCCCGGCCGGGCCGCCCCACTTGCGGGCGCTGCCGGTGAGCAGCTGCCAGCCGCCGGGCACCGGCACCCGGCCCAGCGACACCGCTGCGTCGACCAGCAGCGGGACCCCGGCATCGGCGCACCCGGCCGCGGCGGCCGCCACCGGTTGCACCGTGCCGACCTCGTGACTGGCGCTGATCAGGCAGGCCAGTGCGGTGCCGGGTGCGCCGACCGCCGCACGCCACGCGTCGAGGTCGACGCGGCCGAGCAGGTCGACCGGCACTTCCACCTCGGCACCGCCGGCGGCGACGTGGCGCTGTCCGGCGTGCAGCACGGCCGAGTGCTCGATCGCCGAGCGGACCAGGGTCGTTCCGGCGCGTCGGCGTCCGGCCAGTCCACCCAGGACGGCGGCGTGCACGGCGGCGGTGCCGCTGGCGGTGAAAGTCACCTCGTCCGGACGTACCCCCAGCACCTGTGCCACCGTGGCCCGCGCCGCGTCCAGAAGTCGGCGTGCCCGGCGGGCCTGCGTGTACAGCTTGCCCGGGTCGGCCCAGCCGTCGTCAAGTGCCGCGACCAGGGCTTCTCTGGCCGCCGGATGTAGTGGCGCGGCGGTGGCGGCATCGAAGTACGCCGCCGACACGTCCTCGCCGCGGTCGATTGGCCCAACCTGCCGGGGATCTGCCACCCTCCGACGGTATCGTGATCTAGCGGTGGCGGCTTGCGCCGCCGTCGGTCAACCCGCGGACACGCCGGTTTTCCGGGCCGACCCCAGGCCCGGCCGGAGGCCCTGGGTCGAGTACTCTGCGACCGTCGGTCACGCCCTCATCGGTGTGTCCGAAGGTGGCGCTGCTAGTAGGAGGCAGGAGCAGGTGGTGGCAACACGAGCCCGCGGACGAGCCGTCGGCCTGAGCGCGATGTCGATCGTCGCGGTGACACTGCTCGGTGGATGTGACGTCGGTTCGGCGTTCGGCGGCTTCGGCTGGCCCGAGGGCGGCGTTACCGAACAGTCGCAGCGCATGTACGACCTCTGGATCGGTTCCGTGGTCGCCGCCCTGCTGGTGGGCGTCTTCGTCTGGGGCCTCATCTTCTGGTGCATCGGCATGTACCGCCGGGGCAAGGTGGGTTCCGAGCTGCCCACGCAGACGCGGTTCAACCTGCCGATCGAGATCCTGTACACGGTGCTGCCGTTCCTGGTGATCTCGGTGCTGTTCTACTACACCGCGGTGATCCAGACCGACGTGAACAAGGTGTCGAGCAACCCCGACGTCTCCGTCGACGTGGTCGCGTTCAAGTGGAACTGGCAGTTCAACTACCCCGAGAGCAGCGCGGTCGGCGCGCCGGTGGTGGAGAGCACGGTCGGCGACAGCAGCTACATCCCGATTGTGGTCATCCCGATCAACCGGACGGTGCGCTTCCGCGAGCACAGCCAGGACGTCATCCACTCGTTCTGGGTGCCGGAGCTGCTGTTCAAGCGCGACGTCTTCCCGGGCAGCGTCTACAACGAGTTCCAGGTGACGGCGACGAAGGAAGGCCACTACGTCGGCCGCTGCGCCGAACTCTGCGGCACCTACCACTCGATGATGAACTTCGAGCTGCGCACGGTGACCCCGGAGAAGTTCGCGCAGTACGTCGCGGCGCTGAAGGCGGGCAAGACCACGCCGGAGGCCCTGGCCTCCATCGGCGAGGCGCCGTACGCCACCACCACCACGCCGTTCCCGACCAAGCGTGACGCGGACAAGGGCTGAGCAACCATGAAGACGGAATACCGGATCTTTGTCGGCGTCTCGCTGTTCCTGATCGTCGCCGCGGTGGTCTACGGCTGGTGGACCGACCACGCCCAGGGCGGGATCGAGTGGATCGGCGTCGTCGCGCTGATCATGTCGACGCTGCTGTGCGCGATGTGCGGCGGCTACTTCTGGTTCGTGTCGCGCCGCATCGACCTGCGCCCGGAGGACCGGCTCGACGCCGAGATCGCCGACGGCGCCGGTGAGCTGGGCTTCTTCAGCCCCGGTAGCTACTGGCCGTTCGGCATCGCGGTCTCGGCGCTGATCACGTCGCTGGGCCTGGTGTTCTGGATGTGGTGGCTGATCGCGCTCGGCATCATCTGCGTGCTGCTGTCGGCCTCGGCGCTGCTGTTCGAGTACTACACCGGCACCCGCCGCACCGCGGAGCACTGAGGACATACGAAGAAGCGGCCCGGTTCCCGCAGGGGAGCCGGGCCGCTTTCGTGCGTGCGGTGAATCTCAGTCGGGCGCGGCTTACGCCGCGACCGGGCCAGCAGGTTCGCGGCTTACGCCGCGTACTTCGCCTCGGTCGCGGCGCTGATCCAGCGGTCGAGCGTGCTCGCGGCGGCGCCGGAATCCACCGCCGCGGCGGCGCGCTCCAGATTTCCGCGTACGGCCTGGGCCAGCTCGGCGGCGATCGTGTCCGGATCGGCCGGACCCAGGTCCTGCTGCGCCCAGTCGTGCGCGGTCAGCGCGACGGCCGCGTTGCCCAGCACCGCGTCGCGCACCGGACCCGTCTCACCGGCGAGCAGCCGACGGACGACCTCGGCGTTGTAGGACACGTCGCCGCCGCTCAGATCGCCGGAGACCGACCGGGGCACCCCGACCTCGGTCAGGTCGAGCACCAGCGGGGTCACCCGCCCGCCACGAGCCAGCCACAGGCGCGTGGGAGCCGCCGTGGTGATCTCGTCCAGGCCGTCCTCGCCCCGGGCCACCAGGACCGTGTCACCGCGTTCGGCGAACACCTCGGCCATCACCGGCGCCATCCGCACGTCCGCGCAGCCGACCACGGCCGAACGGGGCCGGGCCGGGTTGGTCAGCGGGCCGAGGAAGTTGAACGCGGTGGGCACGCCCAGTTCGCGGCGCGGGCCGCCCGCGTGTCGCATGCCCGGGTGGAACCGAGCGGCGAAGCAGAAGCCGATGCCGACCTCGTCGGCGACCTTGGCGACCTGCTCCGGACCGAGGTCGAGCGGAATGCCGAGGAACTCCAGCACGTCGGCGGTGCCGCAGGACGACGACGCGGCCCGGTTGCCGTGCTTGACCACCCGCGCGCCCGCGCCGGCGGCCACGATCGCGGTCATGGTGGAGATGTTGACGGTGTGGGCCTGGTCACCGCCGGTGCCGACGACGTCGAGCGAGGCCAGCCGCTGCGCGTCGGTCTGCGGCATCGGGGCCGAGGCCGCCAGCATCGCCGCGACCAGGCCGCGCATCTCGCTGGGCGTCTCGCCCTTGGCCCGCAGCAGCAGCGCGAACCCGGCGATCTGGGCGGGCGTCGCCGCGCCGTCCATGACCTCGCCCATGGCCCAGGCGGTTTCGTCGGGGGTCAGCTCCTCCCGGCGCAGCAGCGCGCCGAGCAGTCGTGGCCAGGTGTGCTGATCGCCCATGAGGGCCTCCCGTAACAGGGGCGCCGCTGTCCCGACCGGCCCGTGCCGTCTGCGCGCTAGGCGGCGGCACGGGCGGTCGCGACCGCGGGCTTGGCAGGTGGAGGGGCGTGGCGCGCCCTCGGATCAGGCCGTGACGACCTGGTCCTGCGCCACTTCGCGGTGCAGGATGTCGGCGATGGCGCGACCGGTCTCGATCGGGTCGAGCGGGTGCACCAGGGTCACGTCGACCCGGGCGTACGCGGCGAGCCAGCGGTCGGCCGCTCGGGCGATCACGACGCAGGTGGGCGGGCAGTCGTCGATCTCGTCCTTGAGCTGACGCGCCACGCCCAGGCCACCGCCGGGGGTCGCTTCGCCGTCCAGCACCAGCAGGTCGATCTCGTAGTCGTCCACGAGCTGGACGCACTCGCCGTAGCTGGACGCCTCGACGAACTCGACGGTCAGATCCTTGCCGGGGTGCTCGCCGATGGCCAGCCGCATCCGGTCGCGGACCTGCTGGTCGTCGCTGTAGAGCAGGACGGTCTTGGTACTCATGGGCACATCCTAGAGGTTGGCGTGATCCAGCGGTTGCGCGGAGCGTGCGGTGGCGGCCAGCGCCTCCTCGCGGTCGAGTTGGCGGTCGACGCGGGCCGCCTCCAGCCGAGACTGGCGGATCCACTGGGCGACCAGGATGCCGAGCATGGTGACCGAGACGAGTTCACCGCCGGCCCACAGCACCCCGCCCGCGGTGACCTGGTCGTCCCACGGGTCGACCCAGCTCAGCCCGAGCGACGGGTACCAGTCGCCGCCGAGCAGGGTCTTGGACTGCATGATGGTCAGCCCCAGGACTGTGTGGAACGGCACGCTCAGCACCATCAGCAGCGCCCGCGCCGGGTACGGCCAGCGGCCGGGCAGCGGGTCGCGCCCCAGCAGCGGCCAGAAGAACAGGCAGCCGGTGGCGATGAAGTGCGCGTGCATCAACTCGTGCAGCCACTCGTGGCGCAGGGTCAGCTCGTACAGGCTGGTGAAGTACAGCGCGAACGGGTTGGCGATGAAGATCGCGAACGCGGTGAGCGGGAACGCCAGCACCGCCGCCACCCGGCTGTGCAGCGCCGCGAGCAGCGTGCGGCGCGGGCGCGGCGGCAGCGTACGCAGGGCGAGGCTGACCGGGGCGCCCAGCGCCAGGAAGATCGGGGCGACCATGGACAGCGTCATGTGCTGGACCATGTGCACGCTGACCAGGGTGGTGTCGTACGCGCCGACGCCGGTGACGGAGACCACGGCGATGAGCGCCAGGCCGCCGAGGAAGGCCAGCGTGCGCCCGATCGGCCAGCGGTCGCCGCGGCGGCGCAGGGTGTGCCTGCCGTACAGATACAGCGCCGCGGACAGCACCAGACCCACCGCGAGCCACGAGTCGAGCCGGGTCCGGGTGAAGAACGTGGTGAGGTCGAACGGGGGCATCTGGTCGCCGGAGATCGCTAAGGCCGAGGTCAGCGGGCTGAAATGATCGACAGGGGGCACGAACCGAGGCTAGACCGTGGCGGCGGACACGCCGTGGTCGGGCCACGACACGCCGCCAACCAGGCACCCCGACGCTCGCCGATGCAGGTCGGGGGCAATAATGACCGCGTGACTGCCGCCTCAGCCATCGACAAGAGCAGGATCCACTCCCTGACCAGGCCGAACATGGTCAGCGTCGGGACGATCGTGTGGCTCTCCAGCGAACTCATGTTCTTCGCGGCGCTGTTCGCGATGTTCTTCGCCATCCGCGCAGCGGACTACAGCCAGTGGGAGAAGCACTTCCACGTGCTGAATCTGCCCTACGCGCTGTTCTTCACGACGATCCTGGTGTTGTCTTCCATCACCTGTCAGATCGGCGTGCTGCGCGCGGAGCGCGGTGACGTGTACGGCCTGCGGTTCTGGTTCACCATCACGTTCCTGATGGGTCTGACCTTCGTGCTGGGCCAGGTGAACGAGTACCTGCACCTGATCCACGAGGGCATCAAGATCAACGCTGACGGCTACGGCTCGATGTTCTACCTCACCACGGGCTTCCACGGCCTGCACGTGACAGGCGGTCTGATCGCCTTCGTCATCTACTTGATCCGCACCACCATGGGCCGGTTCACGCCGGCGCAGGCGACCTCGGCCATCGTCGTGTCGTACTACTGGCACTTCGTGGACGTGGTCTGGATCGGCCTCTTCTTCATGATCTACCTGCTGGAGCGGATGTGAGCTCGGCCATGAAAACCGAAACCACCGTGCCGGCGCCGGGTGCCCCCCGGCAGCGCGGCCGGGCCCGTCGACGGATGTCTGGCGCCCTGCGAATGTTCGCGGCGCTGATGTTCGCCGGTGGTCTGTACCTGACCTTCGCCCCCGGTGTGCAGGCGCAGGGCGCCGCGCCGCTGAGCGACGCCGCCCAGGCCGGCCAGGCGCTGTACGACAAGTCGTGCATCTCCTGCCACGGCAACAACGCCCAGGGTGTCGACGGCCGCGGCCCGAGCCTGATCGGCGTGGGCTCGGCGGCCGTGGAGTTCCAGGTGGAGACCGGCCGCATGCCCGCCGCGCGCCAGGAGGCGCAGGCGGAGCGCAAGCAGCCGCAGTTCACCAGCGACCAGGCGCGCCAGCTCGGTGCCTACATCCAGGAGCTGGGCGGCGGCCCGCAGCTCCCGGTGGGCGAGGAGTTCGCGAGCAAGGGCGAGGTGTCCCGCGGCGGTGAACTGTTCCGCATCAACTGCTCGTCCTGCCACGCGTTCTCGACCGGCGGCGGCGCGCTGTCCAGCGGCAAGTACGCCCCGACGCTGGCCGAGTCGACCGACCGCCAGATCTACGCGGCGATGCTCACCGGCCCGCAGAACATGCCGGTCTTCGGTGACACCGAACTCGACCCGCAGGACAAGTACGACATCATCGCCTACGTGCGGGCTCTGCAGACCGACCAGGACCCGGGCGGTTGGGGCCTCGGCCGCTTCGGTCCGGTGACCGAAGGTCTGGCCATCTTCCTGGTCGGCGTCGTGGCCCTCGTCTTCGCGGCCCTCTGGATTGCAGGTAAGTCATGAGCGAGTCGAACACTCCGGTCGTCGACGACCTGGACGACCCGAACCTCACCACGTTCGACATCGTCCGCGAGGGCGCCCGGCGTGACGGGATCGAGATCGTCCACTACGAGCCGCAGTACCCGGCGGGGTCGAAGGGCGAGAAGCGCATGGTGCGCATCGTCGCCTTCTTCTTCCTGCTGACGGGTCTGGCCGCCACCGCTTTCGTGATCGCCTTCATCTGGTGGCCATGGGAGTACGAGATGGGCAGCAACCCCAGCAAGCTCTACACCCCGATCCTGGGCCTGACCCTGGGCCTGGCCTTGGTCGGCGTGGGCCTGGGCATCCTGACCTGGGGCAAGAAGCTGCTGCCGCACGAGATCTCGATCCAGGACCGCCACGACGGTCCGTCGGACCCGGTCGAGCGCAAGATCACCGGCGAGACGCTGAAGTTCATCGGCAGCGAGCTGAGCGTGGCCCGCCGCCCGGCGCTGAAGCTGTCGCTGCTCGGCCTGCTGCCGCTGGGTGCGGCGGCGGTCGCGTTGCCGATCGGTGCCATGATCAAGGACCCGCACCACCCGGACGTCCTGTTCAAGACCGGGTTCGCGGGCGCCACCAAGGAAAACCCGATCAAGCTCGTTCGCGACGACTACACGCCGATCCGGCCGGAAGAGGTGAGCACCGGCGGCCAGATCACGGTGTTCCCCGGCATCCCGGGCGGAGTCAGCAACAAGTACGCCGACTCGCCGACGCTGCTGATCCACCTGCGCGAGGGCGACGCCGAGGCGCTGCGCTTCAACCTGTACGACATCAACAAGGACAGCCCGTGGCAGAGCTACGTGGCGTACTCGAAGATCTGCACGCACGCCGGCTGCCCGGCGTCGCTGTACGAGCAGCAGACCAACCGCCTGCTCTGCCCGTGCCACCAGTCGCAGTTCCTCATCACCGACAACGCCAAGCCGATCTTCGGCCCGGCGACCCGATCGCTGCCGATGCTGCCGATCACGGTCGACAAGGATGGTCACTTCGCGGCCACCGGTGACTACAAGGTGCCGGTCGGCCCGGCGTTCTGGGAGAAGTCATGAAGCGTCGCAAAGTCGATTTGAAGGCCCTGCCGGGCAAGTCGGCCGAGGCGGTCGACGCCCGGCTGCACGTGGCCACGCCGCTGCGTTCGCTGCTGAACAAGGTCTTCCCCGACCACTGGTCGTTCCTGCTGGGCGAGATCGCGCTGTTCTCGTTCATCGTGCTGCTGCTGACCGGCACCTTCCTGGCGCTGTTCTTCGAGCCGTCGATGCTGGAGACGCACTACAACGGGTCGTACGTCCCGCTGCAGGGCGTAAAGATGTCGCGGGCGTACGAGACGGCGCTGAACCTGTCGTTCGACGTGCGCGGCGGCCTGATCATGCGCCAGATGCACCACTGGGCGGCGCTGCTGTTCATGGCGGCGATCGTGGTGCACATGATCCGCATCTTCGTCACCGGTGCGTTCCGCAAGCCGCGTGAGCTGAACTGGATCATCGGCCTGTCGATGTTCTGGCTGGGCTTCACCGAGGGCTTCGCCGGCTACTCGCTGCCCGACGACGCGCTGTCCGGCACCGGTCTGCGCATCGCCTCGGCGATCATGCTGTCGATCCCGGTGGTCGGTTCCTGGGTGACCACGTCGCTGTTCGGCGGCGAGTTCCCGGGCGAGATCATCCTGTCCCGCCTGTACATCCTGCACGTGTTCCTGCTGCCGCTGATCCTGCTCGGCCTGGTCACCGTGCACCTGGCGCTGGTGTTCATGCAGAAGCACACCCAGTGGCCGGGTCCGGGCCGGACCAACAGCAACGTGGTCGGCGAGCGCATGTTCCCGCGGTACGCGCTCAAGCAGGGCGGCTTCTTCATGCTCGTCTTCGCGGTGATCGCGCTGATGGGCGGCCTGTTCCAGATCAACCCGATCTGGCTGTTCGGCCCGTACGAGGCGGCCGTGGTCTCCGCGGGCAGCCAGCCCGACTGGTACGTCATGTTCCTGGACGGCTCGACCCGTCTGATGCCCGCCTGGGAGATCAGGGCGTTCGGCTACACCATCCCGCCGCTGTTCTGGCCCACGGTGGTGCTGCCGGGCATCCTGACGGTCCTGCCGATGGCGTACCCGTGGATCGAGGCGCGCTGGAAGAAGGACAAGGGGCACCACAACCTGCTCCAGCGTCCGCGTGACGTGCCCGACCGCACCGGTCTGGCCGCCATGGCGCTTACGTTCTACATGGTGCTGACGATCTCCGGCGGCAACGACATCGTGGCCGACAAGTTCCACATCAGCCTGAACGCGATGACCTGGGCCGGCCGTATCGGCCTGCTGACCCTGCCGCCGCTGGCGTACTACATCGCCCGCCGCATCGCGCTGGGCCTGCAGCAGCACGACCGGGAGGTGCTGGCGCACGGTGTCGAGACCGGCATCATCAAGCGCCTGCCCAACGGCCAGTTCGTCGAGGTGCACCAGCCGCTGGCGCCCGTCGACGAGCACGGCCACGCCGACCTGCCGTACGTCGGCTGGACGGTGCCGAAGAAGATGAACCGGCTCGGGGCCCTCGGCCCGGCGGTCCGGGGCTTCTTCCGGCCGATCGAGCAGGCCGCCCCGCCGGTCCAGCAGGCCGCTCCGCCGGTCGAGCCGCCGCCGGCCCGCGAGGAGATCACCAGCGGCAAGCACTGACACCTGAGCACGCAGTCACACGCACGGGAGGGCGACCGCAGGACGCGGTTGCCCTCCCGTCATATTCTGCCCTGGTACGGCTACGGGGAGGTGGCGTGAATGGACGCACTGGCCGCGATGCAGACGTTGGCGACGACCGAGGGACGCGCCGACCCCTATCCGCAGTACGAACGCCTGCGCGCCGCCGGACCGGTGCTGGCCCTGGGCGAGGGCTTCTTCGTGGTGACCGGGTACCAGCAAGCCGACCGGGTGCTGCGTGACCCGTCGTTCCTGGCCACCGACTCCACCGTGCTCGACCGTACGCTGCCCGGCTGGCGCGCCTCGGCGGCCTGGCGCTGGCTCGGTCGGACCATGCTGTGGCGCAACCCGCCCGACCACGGCCGCCTGCGCCGACTGGCGGGCTCCGCCTTCACTGCCCGGCGCGTGGCGCAGCTACGGCCGGACGTGATCCGGCTCGTCGATGGCCTGATCGACGGAATGGACCGGCCCGGCCCGGTCGACTTCATGGACGCGTTCGCCTTCCCACTGCCGGTGGCGGTGATCTGCACGCTGCTCGGGGTGCCGGAGTCCGATCGGGACTGGTTCCGCCCCCGCGCGCACGACCTGACTCTGGCGCTGGAGGTCTTCGCGGGGGACAGCGACAGCATGGCCCGTGCCGACGCGGCCGCCGTGGACCTGGAGGACTACTTCATCGAGCTGCTGGCGCATCGGCGCGCCCATCCCGGCGACGACATGCTCAGCGACCTGCTGGCCGCGGGCGCGGCCGGACAGATCGGCGGCGCGGAGATGGTGGCGCACCTGGCCCTGCTGCTGGTCGCCGGGTTCGAGACCACCACCAACCTGCTCGGCAACGGCCTGGCGGCCCTGCTGGCCCACCCCGACCTCACCGCCGAGCTGCGCGCCCACCCCGAACTGGCCGGCGCGTACGTCGAGGAGATGCTGCGCTTCGACCCGCCGGTGCAGGCCACGTCGCGCCATGCCGGGCAGGAAGGCGTCCTGGACGGGCTCCGGCTGACCGCCGACGCCGAGGTGATGGTGCTGCTCGCCGCCGCGGCGCGGGACCCGGAACGGTATGCCCGGCCCGACCGATTCGATCCGCACCGCGAGCCGGTGCCGTCGCTGTCGTTCGGCGCGGGCGCGCACTACTGCCTGGGCGCACCGCTGGCCCGACTGGAGGCCCAGGTGGCGTTTCCGCTGCTGCTGCGGCGGCTGCCGGGGCTGCGCCTGGCCGGGGCGTCGGTCCGTCGTGACCGGCTGGGCTTCCGCGGCTTCGCCGAACTTCCTGTCGCCAACGGCTGAACCACGAGTCTCGACGCGGTGCCGCCGCGTCTCCTCGGCCTGGTGTTGTTCGCCGCCGGCGAGGTGGCTCCGAAGCTGACGAGCCTCTGGCTCCCGTTCTCGCGAACGTGGCCAGCCGCCGGTGGGTGATGGTGTCGACAGCATTTGCTCTGCACCCACGGCCTTGCTCTGCACCCACGGCCTTGCTCTGCACCCACGGGCGCAACGGCTGGCCGTTCCGTGCGATGGGCGCGCTTGGCGGCGTGTCGTGTCGAGGCGTTTGCGCCGACGGGTGCAGAGCAAGGGAATGGGTGCAGAGCAAATACAGTGGGGACGGATGTCCGCAGGATGTCGCGATCTCTGCGGGCGGTGTGCGTCCGGTGCGAGTCGGCTGTGGGCCGAGGCCAGGTCCGGTCAGGAGGGCTGGCGTGCGGGCAGCCAGTCGGTGATGCGGGCGGCCAGGGGAGCACCGGCTTTGACCCATACGAAATGGTTCAGGGTGAGGCCCGCCTCGTCGCTGCGGAGGTGCTCGCGGCGCACCGCGGCGCCCGACAGCAGCCCGGCCAGATGGTCCACGACGCCGCGTGGGGTGTACCGGTCGTTGTCCACGCTGACGACCAGCGCCGGGACGTCGATCGTCGCCAGCTGCTCCTGGGTGCACACGGCCGCGGGGAACCGGCCCCAGCGCGAGGAGTAGGCCCAGTCGCGGATGACGCCCCGCGCCTGGCGGCCGCCGAAGCCCCAGCCTGGCCAGACGCGCAGCAGCGCCGAGACCGCGCCGATGGTCTGGGTCATGGCCAGGACGGCCAGCCGCTGCCCGCGCGGATAGTTGCGCCAGTACGGCAGCCCGACCGCGATCAGGACCAGCCCGTCGATGTCGGCGCTGCCCCGGCGGGCCAGGTGCATCACGCAGGCCTGGCCGCCGAGGGAGTGTCCCAGCAGGATGGTGCGCCGTCCGGCCCGGTGCTCGGCGAGCGCGTCGAGCACCGCGGCGACGTCGTCGACCGTCTCGGGGTAGCCGTAGCCGCTGGACCGGCTGGGCGCGGGCGTGCTCGCGCCGTTGCCGCGCGGATCGGCCACGGCGACCGCGAGTCCGGCCTCGTTGAGGCTGGCCGCGAACCGCTTGTAGTAGCCGCCGGGCACGCCCATCGCCGGGAACAGCACGACCAGCGGCGCGGCCGGGTCGTCCACCGGGTGGAGCTGTACGGCCAGTCGATCACTGCCACGGTCGACGCTCAGCTGCATGGTCGCAGCCTAGCGAGCCGAGGTTACTGCCCGGTAGATACCGCCGCTGTGACGCACGCCGCGCGCACGCCGCCTCAGAACCCGATCGCGAACGCCTGCTCCAGGTCATGCCGCGAGTACGACCGGAACGCGATGTGGGTGTCGGTGTTGAGCACGCCCGGCACCTTCGAGATCCCGCCCGCGATCACCTCGGCGATGTGGTCGAACTCCCGCACCCGCACGATCGCGATGAGATCCACCCCGCCCGCCACAGAGTAGACCTCACTGACCCCCTCCAGATTGGCCAACTCCTCCGCCACCTCCGGAATCGCGTCAGTAGCGCAATCAATCAAAACAATCGCCGTGATCATGCCGTCTCTCCTGTCTATGGTCCGTCGATCATGAACTTATGGCACGGCTCGACGGTGTGTCCCTGGCACAACTTCATGATCGATGATGATTACCCGGCCGGGACGGTGAGGGAACCTCCGACGCGAATGGCGTCGGTGAGGGACTCGTGCGCGGCCACCTCGGCCCCGGGCCACAGGACGCAGCGGGTGACCTTGCCATGTACGCGGGCGCCGGCGCCGAGGACGCTGTTGGTGGCGGTGCCGGTCAGTTCGACGCCCGGGGCGATCAGGTTGGCGTCGGCGGCGGCGTGCAGGTTGGCGGTCAGGTAGTCGGCGGGGGTGCCGCAGTCGAGGTAGAGGCCGCCCAGCGGGACGATCTCCAGGCGGCCCGCGCGTTCGGCGGGGCGCCACGTGGTGCGGGCCAGCTCGGCGGGCAGGTCGGCCAGGACGGCCGCGTCGGCGGCGGGCAGCAGCGAGGACCCGGCGAAGTTCCAGCCGAGGAACGGGTCGGGCTTGTGCGCGCGTACGCCGTGCAGCCGGATCCGTTCGCCGTCCCACCCCGACAGCAGCGCCGCGAGGTCGCCGCTGTCGGTGGCCACGTACGCGTCGGCGTTGAGCACCACCACGGCCCGCCCGGCGATCCAGCGGCGCAGGTTGCCCAGTGCCCCGGCCGTACCCAGCGGCTGCTCCTCCACGCTGACGTGGGCCCGCGCGCCGACGTGCGCGACGACCTCGTCGGCCAGCCAGTGCGCGTTGACGGCGACCCGGTCCGGGCCGGACAGGCCGATGGCGGCCAGCCGCGCGAACGCGCGGTCCAGCAGCGGCACGTTGCCGACCGGCACCAGCGCCTTGGGTAGCAGCGAGGTCAGCGGGCGCAGGCGGGTGCCCAGCCCGGCGGCCAGCACCACGGCGCAGACGTCGGCCGGGGCGGCATACGCGGTCATCGGACGGCCGGCCGAGCGTCGGCGGGCGCGTCCGGCCCGATGCCGAAGTGCGCCAGCAGCCGGGCCGTGGCCGGGGTGATCACCGGCAGTTCGTCGAGGGAGTGCCAGCGGGCCTCCCACACCTCGGCGCCGTCGACGCTGAGCTCGGTGCGGTCGGCGGGCACCCGCGCGGTGAAGACCGTGTCGACCCAGTGCCCCTTGGTGTGGATGACCGCGTTGGGCACGGCGGGCTGGATCTGGTCGGGGCGCAGCACGATGCCGGTCTCCTCGGCGGTCTCGCGGCGGGCGCCCTCGATCGGCGTCTCGTGGCGGCCCAGCAGGCCCGCGGGCAGCGTCCAGCCCCGACCCGGGGGCTGGCGCAGCAGCAGGATCCGGCCCGGCTCGGCGGCCTCGCTGTCGAAGATGAGCATGACCGCGCCCACCGAGTAGCGGGCCGTGGCCAGTTTGACCATCCGCTGCCGCCACTTCGGCGGGATGCGGTAGAACACGCCGTAGCCGAGGGCCACGAGTCTGGTGCGCAGCGGCGAACGGCGTCGGATCACCTGGACAGGGTAGACGACTTGCGGCGCTGCGCCGCGTCACCGCCGTCGCGCGTTGGCGGCACCAGATTGGCCTGCCGCTCGCGCAGCGCGTCGCCCTGCAGGTCGACGCTGGCGATCAGCTGGTCGACCACGGTGTCCGCGGTGATCTTGTGTTCGGCCACGGCCATCAGCAGAGTGTCGAGATCCGGATAGCCCATCGCCACGGCGAGGTCGGCCAGCCGCTGCTCGTCGGCCAGCGCCCGGTCGTGGCGGCGCAGCGCCAGCCCGATCGCGGCCCGGCCCAGCTGCAGCCGGTCGCTGACCGTACCGGCGGCGACCTCGGGCTCGGTGAAGCGGCGGCTCAGCCGCAGTCGCGCGTTGGGCGACTTGACGAAGTCCAGCCATTCCTTGCGCGGGCCCGGGTGGTTGCGCGCCCGGCTGACCAGGATGTCCACCACGTCGCCGTCGGTGAGGGTCGCGTTGAGCGGGGTGAGCACGCCGTTCACGGTCGCGGCGACGCAGCGGTCGCCGGTCCGGGTGCCCAGCTCGTACGCCACGTCGACGGGGCTGGCGCCCTCGGGCAGCAGCAACTGGCGCCCCCAGGCGAACACCTGGATCTGCTGCTCGGCCAGGTCGCAGCGCAGCGTCTCCACGAACTGCACCGCGTCCGGGGCGGCCTGCTCCAGGTCCAGCGCCCGGCGCAGCCAGGCGTGCTCGCCGCGCTGGCGCTGGTGCGGCGGCGTCGGCTTGGGCGTGGCACGGGTGGTGAACAGGTTCAGGGCGGTGCTGCGGCGCGAGGGTCGGGTCGGGTAGCGGTACGGCGCGACGACGCCGTACTCCACCGCGCGGTGCATCTGGTCGGTGCGGATCAGCACCTCGACCATCTGGTCCTCGGGGCCCAGCACGGTGGTGTGCAGGGAGCGGTAGAGGTTGTTCTTCGGGGCGGCGATGAAGTCCTTGAACCGCCCCGGGATCGGCTTCCACTGCTGGTGTACGGCGCACAGCGCGGCGTAGCAGTCGGGGTCGTCGCCGTCGAGGATCACCACGATGCGGGGCAGGTCCATCGGCACCGGGCTGCCCGCCTGCTGGGTGTCCTTCCAGATCGAGTAGTAGTGCCGGGGCCGGGGCTCCACCAGGCCGCTCAGCTTCTCCTTGCGCAGCGCGGTGGTGCCCAGCGCGACCACCTCGGCCATGTACTCGTTCCACCCGGGCCGGTTGGAGACCACGGCGTCGATGCGCTGGTACTCGTCCGGGTCGAGGAAGAGCAGGACCTTGTCCTCCAGCTCGCGTTTGAGCGCCTGGATGCCGAGCCGGTCGCACAGCGGCACCAGCACCTCGCGGGTCGCCCCGGCGATGCGGGCGCGGGAGGCGGCCGAGCGGGCGTCGAGGGTCTTCATGTTGTGCAGCCGGTCGGCCAGCTTGATCACCAGCACCCGGATGTCCTGGCCGGCGGCGACGATCATCTTGCGGATCGTCTCGGCCTCGGCACGGGCGCCGAAGTGCGCCTTGTCGAACTTGGTCACCCCGTCGACCAGCAGCGCGATGTCGGGGCCGAAGTCGGCGCGCAGCTGCGGCAGCGTGTAGCTGGTGTCCTCGACGGTGTCGTGCAGCAGCGCCGCGACCAGCGTGGTGGTGTCCATGCCCAGGTGGGCGAGGATCTCGGCGACGGCCAGCGGATGGGTGATGTACGGATCACCGCTCTTGCGCATCTGCCCGTGGTGCATGCGCGCCGCCACCGAGTACGCCCGGCGCAGCAGGTTGGCGTCGGAGCCGGTATGCACCCGGCGGTGCGCCTTGATCAGAGTGGCCACCGGGTCCGACGGGTTCTCCCGCGCGCCGGACCAGTTCAGCATCGCTCGCAACCGAGTGGTGAGCAGGCTCTCTCCAGCCCGCCCCACCGGGACCGTCGGCAGCGCCCCCGCGTCCGCGTCCACTCAGGACACCCCCCTCGACGTGCGGAGGGTCGCCGGCCCGGAACAGAGGTACAGCTGCCCCCGGTGCGGGACGGGACACGTCCGCGAGATTGCGAGATATCGGTCCATAGCCTAGTAACGAACGTCGGCGCCGATCGGTCAAGAGTTTTCATGCATTCGGACACGCTTCGGACACGGAATGCCCGAACGGTCAGCTCGCCGTGGCCGGAACCGCCTGGGTCAGTCGACGCCACCGCGCCGCGCCGCGCACCGGCGACGCCCAGCCCGCGCTGGTCTCCACCAACCGGGTCTCGGGCCGCTCCAGCCAGTCGAGGATGCGTTCGGTCTCCTCCGGGGTGGCGCACGGGGTCGGCCCCAGGCCGCCGAGCACCGTCTCGGCCGTGGGCCGCAGCGCGTCGAGGACCCGGCGCGGGTGTACGTGCGGCGCGGACGTGGCGGCGGCGGCCAGCCGTCCATACCGGATGATCGCGATCTCCCAGCCGCCCTCGGCGTTGCGCCGGGCGCCGATCAGCTCGGCGATCGCGGTGAGCGCCGACAGCCGCTGCATGCGCACCGCCGCGCGCAGGAACGCCGCCAGCCGGTCGCGCACCGCCGCGGCGTCCTCGAACCGCTCCGCCTGCGACAGCGTGCGCATCCGCGACAGCAGCGGGAGCACCACCCCGTCCGGGTCGCCGCTGAACGCGTCGCGGACCGGGGCGGCGGCGACGCGGTCGTACTCCTCGGTGGAGATGGCCAGCAGGCACGGGGCCGGGCACTTGCCCAGCTCCGCCAGCGCGCACGCGGCCGATGCCCGGCGCGCCGACAGCCGCGGCGCGCACTGCCGCAGCGGCAGCGCCTCGTGCAGCGCGTCCACGGCCGCCTGGGCGGCGTGGCGCCCCGCGAACGGGCCGAGGTAGGCCGCGCCGTCGGGGGCCAGCACGCGCACCACCGACAGGCGCGGATACGGCTCGTCGGTCAGCTTCAGCCACTGCACCCGCTCCGGATGCTTGGACCGCCGGTTGTACGGCGGCGAGTGCGCCGCGATCAGGCGCAGCTCGCGCACCTGCGCCTCCAGCGCGTGCGCGCACTCGACCGCCTCGACCTTCTCGGCGACGTGCAGCATCTCCTTGATCCGGGCCCGGCGCTCGGCCGCGGTGAAGTAGCTGCGCACCCGGGTGGCGATGTCGTTGGAGGTGCCGACGTACAGCGGGCGGTCGTCGCGGGCCCGGAACAGGTAGACCCCGGGCGCGTGCGGCAGCCCCTCGGCCAGGTGCCGCTTGGCCCGCTGGGTCGGGCTGACCGCCTTGACGAACTCGATGGTCTCGCCCAGCGTGTGCACCCGGTGCCCGCCCAGCCGCGCGATCAGCGCGTGCAGCACCCCGACGGTCGCCTTCGCGTCGGCCAGCGCGCGGTGGTTGGGCTGCTCGGGAATGCGGAAGTACGCCGCGAGCGTGCCGAGCTTGCGGTTGGGCACCTCGTCGCGCAGCAGCACCCGGCGCGCCAGCGCGACCGTGTCCACCACGCGCGGGTTGGGCCAGGCGTAGCCGTGCGCGGCGCACGCCGCCTTGAGGAAACCCACGTCGTATGG
Source organism: Catellatospora tritici (assembly GCF_019083965.1). Classification (GTDB taxonomy): domain Bacteria; phylum Actinomycetota; class Actinomycetes; order Mycobacteriales; family Micromonosporaceae; genus Catellatospora; species Catellatospora tritici. Next base: position 339,608 of record NZ_JAHRCY010000008.1, on the reverse strand, counting down.
CGCGTTGTGGGCGACCAGCACCGCTCCCCGCAGGAACTCCAGCAGCGGCGGCAGCACCGCCTGGATCGGCGGCGCGGTGATCGTCATCGCGGTGGTGATCCCGGTCAGCACCGTGATGAACGGCGGGATCGGCACCCCCGGGTTGACCAGCGTGGCGAACTCGCCCAGCTCCTCGCCGGCGCGCACCTTCACCGCGCCGACCTCGGTGATGCCGCCGCCGTCCGGGGCCCCGCCGGTCGTCTCCAGGTCCAGCACCACGAACGTGGTGTGCCGCAGATCCAGCTGCAACGGATCGGCCAGCATCGCGTCCAGGGTCGGCTGCTCGAAACGGTCGCCGGGGGAGCGCTGGCCCGGCGCCGGGCGTCTCGGGCCAGGGTCGTTCGGGGCAGGGTCGTTCGGGCCAGAGCGGTTCGGGGACGGCACGAATCGCACGCTAACCGTCCGGTGTGACAGTGGGCGGTCGGCGCACAGGGGCAGCCGCCAACCTGAGCGACAAGATCTGTACGTCGGTGGAAGACTAGGAGCATGTCGGCCGCTGAACTTTCGTTCGAAGCTTCCTCCGGGGAGCCGCTGGAGGCTGCCGACTTCGCCCCCGAACCGATCCTGCCCGAACCGATCCGGCAGCGGGTCATCGCGATGGCGGCGGCGGTCCTGACCTTGCTGCCAGGCGACGAGCTGCCCGTGCCGCTGCGCAAGGTGGCCAAGTTCGCGCCCAACCGGCGCGCCCGCCTCGGCGGTGCCCAGATCGCCACCCAGCTGTCCGGCGACCCCCTGTTCCGGCAGCGGATCAGCGGCAAGGTGCTCGCCGACGCCGGTGAGCTCGGCGCCGCGGTGCTGGGTGGGATGGCCCCGGCCGCCGCGGACCCCATCGAGGTGGCGGCGCTGGCCTACCTGGCCAGACCTGACGGCTGGCGCGATCTGCTGGACGTCGCCGGTCAGGCCGTCGCGGCGGTGGCGGAGAGTTCGGCGGTGGCCGAGCAGATCCGCGAGGCGCAGGCCAGGGCCGCCCGAGCCGAGCACGACCGGGCCGTGGCCCGGGTCGAGGCCGACAAGCTGCGCGACGAACTGGCCCGGGTGCGCGAGGAGCTGGGTCAGGTCCGCGAGGAGGCCCGGACCGCCACCAAGGGGCTGCGCGAGAACCAGGCCGCCCTCAAACGCGCCAACGAGCTGCTGGCCATCGAGAAGGGCCGGGCCGCCAAGGGACACGGCGACCAGGAGGCGGAGCTGCGCCGGATGCGGGCCCGGGTCGCCGATCTGGAGGCCGCCGCCGGGGACGCCCGGCAGGCCGCCCGCGACACCCGGGCCGTCGACGACGCGCGGCTGTGGCTGCTGCTGGAGACGATCGGGCAGGCCGCCGTGGGGCTGCGCCGCGAGCTGGCGCTGGACCCGGCCAAGATCCTGCCCGGGGACACCGTCGCCGCCGCGTACGCCGACACCGCCAGCGCCCCCACCGCCGCCAACCGCGCCCTGGACGCCGACGACCCCGCCCGCCTGGCCCAGCTGCTCGCCCTACCCAAGGCGCACCTGGTCGTCGACGGCTACAACGTGACCAAGCGCGGCTTCGCCGAGATGTCACTGGAGCAGCAGCGCAACCGGCTCATCACCGGCCTGGGCGGGGTCGCCGCGCAGACCGGCGCCGAGGTCACCGTCGTCTTCGACGGCGCCGACCGGGTGCACGGCCTGCCCGCCCCGCCGCGCGGGGTGCGGGTGCTGTTCTCCCGCAAGGGCGAGACCGCCGACGAGGTGATCCGTCGCCTGGTGCGCGCCGAGCCGCCGGGGCGGCCGATCGTGGTGGTCTCCTCCGACCGCGAGGTCGCCGACGGCGTGCGGCGCCACGGGGCGTACCCGATGAACTCCGAGTCCCTGGTCCGCCGCCTGACCCGTAGCTGAGCTGTGACATGCGCGCTCCGCTACGCGGCCTTAATCGGTGTCATCCTCCGCTGCGCTGCGGATGACACCGAGCGGCCGCTGTGACATGGGCGCCGCGCCTACGCGGCCTTAATCGGTGTCATCCTCCGCTGCGCTGCGGATGACACCGAGCGGCCGCTGCGGCGGGGCGCCTTAGGATCGGGCGGTGAACAGTCGTGGCTGGGCGTGGGTGGCGTTCGGGGTGCTCGGGATCGCGTTGATCGTGGTCGCGGCGGTGTTGGTGCCGTGGCACCGGCCACCCGCGCCGCGCGCCGATCAGCTCGACGCGTTGTCGCTGCTGCCTGCCGACCGGGTGGCGCGGGCCAGGGCGTTGCGGGGCGAGACGCGGCTGATCTCGTACCCGAGCATGGTCGTCGGCCTGGTCGTGGCGCTGCTGCTGGGGTTGACGCCGCTCGGCGCGAAGCTGGTGGGACTGGTCCCCGGGCCGTGGCTGGCCAAGGTGCTGGGCGGCGGATTCCTGGTGCTGGTCGTGGCCGAGCTGGTCACGCTGCCGTTCTCGGCCTGGGCGCACACCGTGTCGGTCCGCTACGGGCTGTCCACCCAGAGTTGGGGGCCGTGGGCCGTCGACCAGCTCAAGGGGTACGCCGTCGGCGCGGTGCTCGGCGCGGTCGCACTGCTCGGGTTCTTCGGCCTGACCCGGCTCGCGCCGAACTGGTGGTGGGCCTGGGCCGCCGCCGGGGCCGCCGGGCTGGTGGTGCTGCTCAGCTTCATCTTCCCGGTGCTGGTCGAACCCGTCTTCAACAAGTTCACGCCGATGGAGGCGAGCCCGCTGCGCACCGAGCTGATGGAGCTGGCGCGGCGCGACGGGGTGCCGGTGCGCGACGTGCTGGTCGCCGACGCGTCGCGGCGCACCACCGCCGTCAACGCGTACGTCAGCGGCATCGGGCCGACCCGGCGCATCGTCGTGTACGACACGCTGCTGCGCGAGGCGCCGCCGGAGGAGATCGTCTCCGTGGTCGCGCACGAGCTCGGCCACGCCAAGGACGCCGACGTGGTGATCGGCACCGTGATCGGCGCGTTGGGCGCGGCGCTGGCCGTGGTGGGGCTGTTCCTGCTCGGCGGGTGGTCGTGGCTGCTGCAGCGAGCCGGGGTCGAGTCGATCGGCGAGCCGCGGGCGATCGGGCTGCTGCTGGCGGTGGTGACCGTGGTGGGGCTGGTCGCCGGGCCGGTGCAGTCGTATGTGTCGCGGCTGATCGAGGCGCGGGCCGACGAGCACGCGCTGCGGCTGACCGACGACCCGGCCGCGTTCGAGCGGATGCAGCAGCGACTGTCCCTGGTGAACCTGAGCGATCCGGACCCGCCCACGTGGGAGCAGATGCTGTTCGGCAGCCACCCGACGACGGTGGAGCGGATCGCGGCCGCGCGCGCGTACGCCAGAGGCGTCCGCTGACGGTGGCTTGCCGACGTTTCCGGCTGCGGTGCGGCCGTGACCCCTGGCAAGATCGCCGCCTGCGGTCACTATTGGTGCAGCGTTCTCTGTGGATGGGCTGTTGTTTCCGCATCGCGGGACCACCAGGCCGGAAGATCGCTGTCTCCGGTCATTTCCGTGCACGGCACCGGCCCGAAACCCCGGATTCTGACCAAAACTGCCGATCTCCCTTCGGATGATCGCTGTGAGTGGTCAGAATCTGCCCTCCAGAGCCATCTTTTGACCACTCATAGCGATCACCCCCGAACCGGCCTTGGCGACCGGCCGGAGCGGCTGGACTCGTCGGGGTCGGTGGCGACCAGGGCGGCTGGGGCCTGCCGTCGGGTCGGTAGGCTGCGCGGATGCGCACGCTGCTGGTGACCAACGACTACCCGCCCCGTCCCGGCGGCATCCAGCAGTTCCTGCACAACCTCGCCCTGCGCCAGCCCGACGGCGAACTCGTCGTCTACGCCTCCACCTGGCGCGACCCGGCCCCCTTCGACGCCGAGCAGCCCTACCCGGTGATCCGCGAACGCACCGGCGTGCTGCTGCCCACCCCGCAGGTCGCCCGCCGCGCCGCCCAGCTGGCCCGCGCGGAAGGCTGTGACCGGGTCTGGTTCGGCGCGGCCGCCCCGCTGGGGCTGCTGGCCCAGGGCCTGCGCAAACGCACGGGCGTCGAGCGCGCGATCGGGATCACGCACGGCCACGAGATCGGCTGGGCGGCGCTGCCCGGGGCGCGCGGCGCGCTGCGGCGCATCGCCGACGGCTGCGACGCGCTGACGTACCTGGGGGAGTACCAGCGGACCCGGCTGGCCAAGGCGCTGGGGGAGCGGACTGAGCTGCGGCGGCTGGCGCCGGGCGTGGACGCGGCCGCGTACCACCCGGACGTCGACGGGTCGGCGGTGCGGGCCCGGCACGGGCTGACCGGTCGCCCGGTGATCGTATGCGTGTCCCGGCTGGTCCCGCGCAAGGGCCAGGACACCCTGGTACGAGCCCTGCCCCTGATCCGCCGCGCCGTCCCCGACGCGGCCCTGCTGCTGGTCGGCGGCGGCCCGCACCGCCCCACCGTGCAGCGGCTGGCCCGCGAGCTGGACGTGGCCGACCACGTGGTGCTGACCGGCTCGGTGCCGTGGCGGGACCTGCCCGCGCACTACGCGGCCGGGGACGTGTTCGCGATGCCGTGCCGCACCCGCAACGGCGGCCTGGACGTCGAAGGCCTGGGCATCGTCTACCTGGAAGCCTCGGCGACCGGTCTGCCGGTGGTGGCGGGCGACTCCGGTGGGGCACCGGACGCCGTACGCGAGGGGGAGACCGGGTTCGTGGTCGGCGGCCGGGACGTGGCGGCGCTGGCCGCGCGCCTGGTCGAGCTGCTGACCGACGACGGCCTGCGCGCCGAGATGGGCGCGGCCGGGAGGGCCTGGGTCGAGCAGGAGTGGGGCTGGGACCTGCAGGCCGCCCGCCTGCGCGAACTGCTGGCGGGAGACTGACCGTCGGAGGTCAGCCCGCCACCGGCCACTCGTGCACGGGCAGGTTCGCCTGCATGTGCCCCTGGTACGCGGCGAGCATGCGCGACAGCGCCTCGGGCCGGGCCACCCCGCCCGCCTCCAGCGCGCGGACCGTCTCGATCTGCCAGGAGGCGCCGTTGCGCTTGCGCAGGCAGCGCTGCTCGATGATGCCCAGTAGCCGGTCGCGGGTGGCCGGGGCGACGCCCCAGCTGTCCAGGCCCTGGTGAGCCAGGCCGAGCAGCTTGCGCAGCACCAGTTCGGTGGCGGTCAGGTAGCCCAGGTCGGGCCAGAACAGGTGCGCGTCGATGCCGTGCCGGGCACCGGTGTAGAAGTTCTCGTCGGCGGCGCTGAACGGCATCCGCGACCACACCGGCAGCCCGCCCTCGGCCAGGGTGCGCACCAGCCCGAACCAGAACGCGCCGTTGGCCATGATGTCGACCACGGTCGGCCCGGCGGGCAGCACCCGGTTCTCGACCCGCAGGTGGGGCAGGCCGTCGGAGACGTCGTACACGGGCCGGTTCCAGCGGTAGATGGTGCCGTTGTGCAGGCGCAGCTCGGCCAGCTCCGGCACGTCGCCGGAGGCCAGCACCTGGGCGGGGTCGTCCTCGGCGCACTCGGGCAGCAGCGCCGGGAAGTAGCGCACGTTCTCCTCGAACAGGTCGAACACCGAGGTGATCCAGCGTTCGCCGAACCAGACCCGGGGGCGTACGCCCTGGGACTTCAGTTCCTCGGCGCGGGTGTCGGTGGCCTGCTTGAACAGCGGGATGCGGGTCTCGTGCCACAGCTGGTGGCCGAACAGGAACGGGGAGTTGGCCGCCACGGCCAGCTGCGCCCCGGCGATGGCCTGCGCGGCGTTCCAGTACGCGCCGAACTGGGCCGGGCTGACCTGCAGGTGCAGTTGGGCGCTGGTGCAGGCGGCCTCGGGGGTGATGCTGTCGGCGGTGACCGACAGCGGGTTCTCGCCGTCGATGCGGATGGCGATGTCCTCGCCCCGGGCCGCGAACACCTGCTCGTCGATGAGCGCGTAGCGGGGGTTGGCCGACAGGTTCTCCTTGACCAGGTGCTCCAGCCGCAGCGTGGGCAGGATGCCGATCATGACCAGGTGCGCGTCGAGGGTGTCGGCCTTGCCGTCCGCGGCGTTGATCATGGCGCGGACGTCCTGCTCGAACACGTCCAGGCCGGTTCCGGCCAGCTCGCGCGGCGGCACGTTGATCTCGACGTTGAACTGGGCCAGCTCGGTGACGAACGCCGGGTCGGCGATGGCGGCAAGCACCTCGGCGTTGCGCATGGTCGGCTGCCCCAGGCCGTCGACCAGGTTGAACTCGACCTCCAGCCCGCTGAGCGGGCGATCGAAGTCGAACTGTGACTCCCCGAGCATCAGGGCGAAAACGTCCAGGCAGGTACGTACCTTGCGGCGGTAGCGCGCCCGATCCGCGCGGGTGTACACGTGCTGCTTGACGTCGCTGCCCATGGGCCCGCACCGCCCTTCGCCGCTGTGGGACGCGTACCGATCCTCGGCAAATGTCCCACAAATTCAGGTTGGGTGGGGCGCGGTCCGGACAAGCGACGGCGCCCGCACTCCGTATGTGCACGGAACGCGGGCGCCGTAAACGCGGCTACCCGGCTTACGCCAGGCGGGCCAGCTCGGCGGTGATCGCCTCGCGAAGCTGGTCGAACTCCTCCGCCCGGGGGGACACCAGGGTGTCGTTCTCCTCCGAGAGGCGGACCTCGTTCGGGTAGCGCCACACCGGGCCGTCGCGGAACTCCCGGGCCTCCCACGAGTAGCGCGGGTGGATGTGGGCGTGCAGCTGGTGCAGCGAGTTGCCCAGGATCTCGTAGTTGAGCCGCCGGAACGCCGGGTCGAACCCGTTGCACGCGGCGAAGACCGCCTCGCCGAGCAGACCCATGTCGTTCAGGAAGTCGGTCCGCTGGGCGCGGGTCAGGTCGGTCAGGTGGTCGGCCCCGTCCACGTCGGACAGCAGCACGCAGTATCCCGGCAGGTGCTGCGTGTCGCCGAAGACCGCGTAGCCGCTGTTCAGCTTGGCCATGACCAGCGGGTTGTCTCCCCGCCGGGCAGCGCCGAGCCGGTCCGAACGCCAGTCGGTGAGCAGGAGATCGTCACCGCTGGACTGCGCGTGCCGGCCCATCAGGACAGGTTGGGGGCGTCGGGAGCCTGCAGCAGGCCCAGGCGCAGCGCCGTCATCAGAGCCTGGGCCCGGTTGGCCGCACCCAGCTTCTCGTACAGCTTCGAGATGTGGGTCTTGGCCGTCGACTCGCTGACGAACAGCTGCTTGGCGATGCCGGAGACGCTCATGCCCTCGGCCAGCAGCTTGAGCACCTGACCCTCGCGCGGGGACAGCTGCGGGCCGCTCGGGGTCAGCCGCCGCTTCATCGCCTCGGCCAGATCGGCCGCGGTGAACGCACTGGGCGCCGAGGCGGCGTGGCGGGCGGCCGCGACGACCTCGTCGGCGGGGGCGGTCTTGGGCACGAAGGCGCTCGCGCCGGCCTCCAGGGCGCCGAAGAGCTGGTCGTCGCCCGCGTACATGGTCAGCACGACGATGCCCATGGTGGAGCTCGACTTGCGCAGCGTGCGGGTGGCCTCGAGACCGCTGCCGTCAGGCAGGCGCAGGTCCATGATGACCACGTCGGGGTGCAGGGCACCGGCCTGGCGCACGGCCTCGGCGGCGGTGCTCGCCTCGCCCACGACCTCGAACTGACGGTCGCGTTCGAACGCGTGCCGCAGGCCCTTGCGGATCAGGTCGTGATCGTCGACGAGCAGGACCTTGGTGCGTCCCGTCGGCACTGTGCTGGTAGACATGCCCGCTAAATTCCCTTCTGACACCCCCCCGCTGCCGCTGAGGAGTGTCACACGTTATCGCGTCGCCCTGGTGTCCTGTCGAGGGGAACCACCCACGACCACGGCAACTGTCGTCCCGACCGGGTCCCGAGGTCGAATTTCGAGCCGGCCACGGATACGTTCCGCCCTCTCCGCCATGATCGCAAGACCGTAGCGCCCGTCCGTGCGCTCGTCAGGAATGCCCTGACCGTCGTCGGACACTTCGATCAGGCCGTATGGCGGGTCGACGGTGCAGGTCACCCACAGGTTGGCGGCGGCGGCGTGCTTGCGCGCGTTGGTGATGGCCTCCTGCGCGATGCGCAGCAGTTCCGACTCGATCGAGGCGGGCAGGCGCCCGGCCTCGTCCAGAGACAGATTCACCTTCAGGCCCGCCTGGTTGCCCGAGATGCGGGCGAACTCGGCGATCGCGGCGGTCAGGCCGCCGTGCCGGTCCACCTCGCTGCGCAGCTCGAACAGGCTCAGCCGCAGCTCGGTGATGACCCGGGTGATCTCGCTGCGCAGCACGCGCAGCTCCTCGGCGGTGTCCTCGGCGCCCTCGGGCAGCGTGGCCTGGGCGTTGTCCACTCCGTACCCGATCATCACGAGTTCCTGGGCCACGCCGTCGTGGATCTCGCGGGCCAGTCGCTGCCGCTCCTCGTTCGTGGCGATCGAGCGGACCTCCTCGAACAGCAGCGCCGCCTCCAGCCGCAGCGCGGCCGGGGTCGCCGTGTTCACGATCCGGTTCGTCAGCGCCTGCGGGTAGCCGTTGGCCCCGTCGCGCTCCAACGCCACCAGCCCCACCGTGCGTACGCCCGCGACCAGCGGCACCACCAGGGCCGAGACCGGCCCGTTCTGCTCGCGGGAGCGCAGCTGGGTGCGCCCGGAGACCTGCGGCTGCTGGCTGGCCCACGCGTCGGCCACGGCCGAGTCGGAGTCCAGGCTGGTCTCCCAGGCGGCCCGGGTCGACGTGTCGTCGGCCTCCACCCCGAACTGGGCCAGCACCACCAGGCGGCCCGCGCCGCTGGCGGCGAAGACCGCGGCCCGCTGCGGGCGGCCCAGCGGGCGCAGCTCCTCCAGCAGGTGCTCGGCGATACTGCCCGGGTCCAGCGTGGCGCCGGGCAGCTGCCGGGCCACCTGGCGCAGCTGGGTCAGCAGGCGGGTGGCCTCGGCGTAGGGCTGCGGCGCCCGGCGGGCCAGCGCCGCGCGCTGCATCGCACCGGTGGTGATGGTGCCGATCGCGGCCAGGATCAGCCACTGCGCGCACATGGCGATGTAGCCGACGTCGGTCAGCTGGCGCGTGCCGTCGGGCGTGACGGTGAACCAGCCGGCGGCGGCCAGCGCCACCGTGGCCACACCGAGCAGGCCCGCCGACTCCAGCGGGCGGTTCTGCAGCATCGCCGCGGTGATCGGCACGGCCAGGTACGGCAGCAGGGCGGCCGCGCCGATGCCGTCGGTCACGGTGCCGACCTGGTCGGCGGCGAGCGCGACGGCGCTGGCGCCCAGGCCGACGAGGATGACCTCGGCGAAGCGGCCCAGTGGCGCGGCGAAGCGGTGCCGGGGCGCGATCACGGCGGGCAGCCCGGCCAGCACCAGCAGCACGACCCAGCGCAGCTCGGCGACGTCGCGGGTGGCGGCCAGGATGAGCACGGTGACCAGCGCCAACATGATCCCGCGTACGGCGATCGCGGTGATCTGTGAGGCGGGGATCCGGCGGATCAGGCTTCTGCGGTCAGCGGTGGTAGATGGCATCGATCTCGTCCGCATACTCCTTCATCACGACCGCGCGCTTGACCTTCAGCGACGGGGTCAGCTCACCGGTGGCCTCGGTGAAGTCACGGGGCAGAATGCGAAACACCTTAACGGCCTCGGCCGCCGACACCGCGCGGTTGGCTTCGGCCACCGCCAATTGGATCTCCGCGCGCAGGTCGGGGTCGTCGCACAGCTGCGAAACGGGCGTGTCCGGGCGGCCGCGCTCGGCCAGCCAGCCGGGCAGCGCCTCGGGGTCGATGGTGATCAGGGCGCCGATGAACGGCTGCCGGTCGCCGACCACCATGCACTGGCTGACCAGCGGGTGGGCCCGCACCCGGTCCTCCAGTACGGCCGGGGCGACGTTCTTGCCGCCCGCGGTCACGATGATCTCCTTCTTGCGCCCGGTGATGCTGAGGAACCCCTCGTCGTCGAGCGCGCCCAGGTCACCGGTGTGGAACCAGCCGTCGGCGTCGACCGCCTCGGCCGTGGCCGCCGGGTTGTTCCAGTACTCCCGGAAGATGACCTCGCCGCGGGCCAGGATCTCGCCGTCGTCGGCGATGGCGATGGTGACGCCGGGCAGCGGCTTGCCGACGGTGCCGATCTTCTGCGCGTCGGCCCGGTTGAAGGTGATCGCGGGCGAGGTCTCGGTCAGGCCGTAGCCCTCCAGCACCAGCAGGCCCGCGCCGCGGAAGAAGTGGCCCAGCCGGTCGCCCAGCGGGGCGCCGCCGGAGATGGCGCTACGGCAGCGCCCGCCCAGCGCGGCGCGCAGCTTGGCGTAGACGAGCCGGTCGAAGACCTTGTGCTTCAGGCGCAGGCCCAGGCCCGGCCCGCCGGGGGCGTCCAGCGCCCGGCTGTACGCGATCGCCACCGCCTCGGCCTTGTCGAAGACGCCGCCCTTGCCGCCGGCCTGTGCCTTCTGCCGGGCGCTGTTGAACACCTTCTCGAACACCCGCGGCACGCTCAGCAGGAACGTCGGCTGGAACGCGGCCAGGTCCTCGACCAGGTTCTTCACGTCGGCGGTGTGCGAGGTCTTGACCCGGCCCTGCACCACGCCCAGCTGCAGCAGCCGGGCGAACGCGTGCGCCAGCGGCAGGAACAGCACGGTCGAGGAGCCCGGGGTGAACAGCACGTCCAGGGCGGGGATGGCGTTGCCGATGTCGGAGAGCATGTTGCGGTGGGTCAGCACGCAGCCCTTGGGGCGGCCGGTGGTGCCCGAGGTGTAGACGATCGTGGCCGGGTCGTCGGCGCTGCCGCCGGTGCGGCGCGCCTCGATCTCGGCCGGGTCGACGTCGGCGCCCAGGCTGACCAGGGTGGGCAGGTCGCCGCCCTCGATCCGCCAGACCCGGCCCAGTTCGGGGGCGGCCTCGCGGACCACGGCCTCGTGGGCGGCGGTCTCGGCGAAGCAGCCGACCGCGCCGGAGTCGGCCAGGATCCACTGCACCTGCTCGGTGCTGGAGGTCTCGTAGATGGGCACGGTGACGGCGCCGGCGGCCCAGATCGCGTAGTCGATCAGCGTCCACTCGTATCGTGTCTTGCTCATCAGGGCGACCCGGTCACCGGGCTGGACCCCGGCCGCGACCAGGCCGCGGGCCGTGGCGACCACCTCGGCGTGGAACTGGGCGCAGGTGACGTCGGCCCAGCCCCCAGCGGTGCGCCGGGAGAACTGGACCAGCTGCGGCACCTCCGCCGCGTTGAGCCAGACCGGGTCGGTCAGCCGCGCGGTGTCGTCGATCGTCACCACCGGGGCCTGCGAGAACTGCCGCACCATGCGCTCCTTCGCACACTCACTCGGGCGCGCGGCGCACTCGCGCCGCCCGTAGGCGCGGCCCTCCCGCCGCCCGTCGGGCGCGCCCGCCCAACGGCCGCGTGAACGCCCGCCCCCGGCACTGTAGCGCCGTCGCAAGTGCTGCTGGTGCCCGCCTCCGCGGGCGCGACGATCGGCTGTGCTGTTGGCGCCCGCCTTCGCGGGCGCGGCGATCGGCCTTTGAAGCCGACCGCATCGGCGCGTCGCTACATCGCCTGCGGCGATGTCACGCTCCTTTACCGATGCGGTCGGCGGCCGATCGCGGGCGTGTGGGGCGCCGCGTCGCGACCGTGCCGGGTTCGACCGGTAGCCTGCTGGTCATGGCGGATTCCTCCTCCCAGTCGATCGTGATCAACGCGGACCCGGCCCGCATCGCCGAGGTCATCTGCGACTATGCCTCGTATCCCCGCTGGACCCAGGCCATCAAGGTCGCGGAAGTGCTGGAGGAGTACGAGGACGGCTACCCGGCCACCGTGCGCTTCGTCATCGACGCGGGCATGGTCGCCGACGAGTACACCCTGCAGTACGACTACGCCGAGGACATCTCGCGGATCGAGTGGCACCTGGTGGCGCCGTCGAAGATGCAGAAGGCCCAGGACGGGTCGTACGACATCGTCGACAACGGCGACGGCACCTGCACCGTGACCTACACGCTCTCGGTGGACCTCAGCATCGGCATGCTCGGCATGTTCAAGAAGAAGGCCGAGAAGGCGATCATGGATACCGCGTTGAAGGAGCTCAAGAAGCGCGTGGAAGCGGCGGGCTGAGCGACATGGACATCTCCCCCGGAACCGCCCGCGAAGAGGCCGAGCGCCTCGTCGCCGCCGCGCTGGCCGCCGCGACCCTGGCCGCCAATGCCAACCCGCACCTGGCCACCGGCTCGGCCGAGTGCTGCGTCTGCCCGCTGTGCCGGGTGATCGCCGCCGTGCGCGACCCCGACCCGGAGTTCGTCGAGCGGGTCGCCACCGGCGCCGGTGACCTTGCCGCGGGCCTGGCCAGCTTCCTGCGCAGCGTGTCGGCGGCCCGGCCGGGCACCGACGACGTGTGGCGCGACGCGACGTACGGCGGGCACGGCCACGACACGCCGGAGGCCGCAGCGAGTTCCGGTGCGGCCGCGGGCGACACGCCATCCGGCCCGGCGGCGGCACCGGCCGCCAAGAAGGTCGCGAAGAAGATTGCCAAGAAGGTTGTCGCGAAACAGACACCGGGAATTTCTGAGCCGGAAACCCCGGCGACACCCGAAGGTGTCAAGCCAGCTAAGAAGGCTGTCCGCAAGGCGACACCACACCCGCCCGCCGAGCTCTGACATCGATCTTTGCCGGGCGAGGCTTGTGGCAGCTCGCCACGGCGTTAGGGTGATGCGCAAGCAGTTCCGGTCCCGGCGCGAGCGGGGATGATCCGTCGTACGGCGTGGCACCCTGTCGTCACCGCCGGCAAGCCCAGCAAGGAAGGGTTCGGCCGTGGCACTCACCATCGGCGTGGACATCGGTGGCACCAAAGTGCTCGGCGGTGTGGTCGATCCTGACGGCACCGTAATCGCGACCTCGCGTCGCGACACCCCGGCCGGCGACGTCGCCGCGACCCGGGACGTGATCATCGATGTGGTGAAGGAGTTGTCCACCGATCATGCGGTGGACGCGGTCGGCATCGGCGCCGCCGGTTGGATTGACGCCAGTCGGTCGACGGTGCTCTTCGCACCCAACCTGGCCTGGCGAGACGAGCCGCTTCGGGAGTACGTCGCCAAGGCGGTCAACCTGCCCGTGGTGGTCGAGAACGACGCCAACGTGGCCGCGTGGGCGGAGTTCCGCTACGGCGCGGCCGCCGACGCGGAGGACTCGATGGTGATGTTCACCGTCGGCACCGGCATCGGCGGCGGCATCGTGCTCGGCGGGAACCTGGTCCGGGGTGCGCACGGCATCGCGGCCGAGATCGGCCACATGCTCGCCGTGCCCGACGGGCACAAGTGCGGCTGCGGTCGGCACGGCTGCATCGAGCAGTACGCCAGCGGCAACGCGCTGGTGCGGTTCGCGCGCGCCGGGGCGCAGGCCGAGCCCAAGCGGGCCGAGCTGCTGCTGTCGAAGGCCGACGGCCGGGTCGAGGGGATCAGCGGTCCCATCGTCACCGCCGCCGCGCAGGCCGGCGACGAGGTCGCGATCGAGGCGTTCGGACAGATCGGCTACTGGCTCGGCCAGGGCCTGGCCGACCTGGTGCAGATCCTGGACCCCCAGGTGCTGGTCGTCGGCGGCGGCGTCATCGACGCCGGTGACCTGCTGATGACCCCCACCCGCCAGTCCTACCTCGACGCGCTCGCCCAGCGCGGCCGCCTGCCGGTGGCCGAGCTGCGCGCCGCGAAGATGGGCAACGTCGCGGGCCTCGTCGGCGCCGCCGACCTCGCCCGCCGCTAGCACCGCCCCGCCACCGGCCGCCGCTCGCCGGTGGCGGGCCCCTTCCCCGCCGCTCCGCGCCCCCGCCCCGTGCCCCCCGCTCCGTCCTCCCGCTCCGTCCTCCCGCTGGGCGCCCCGAGCGTCGCGCGGGGGCGTGCAGTTTCGGGGAAGCTGCGCGAATCTTGGTCCGCTTTCGGGCACTTTCCCCGAAACTGCGCCTTCCGGCGACGCCCTGCGACGCCGCGCGTCCGGCGTGGCGCGGTGGCAAGGGGAGGGTGAGGGGGTAGAAGCGTTGGGCATGACTCTGCGCGTCGTGTCGTACAACGTGCATTCGTTGCGCGACGACCTCTCCGCGCTCGCCTCGGTGGTCCGGGACCTGGACCCGGACGTGCTGATCGTGCAGGAGGCACCGCGCCGCTGGCGCTGGCGCACCAAGTGTGCCCAGCTGGCCGACTCGTTCGGCCTGGTGATGGGCGCGGGCGGGCTGCCCGGCCTGGGCAACGTGATCATGACCAATCTCCGGGTACGCGTCCGCGAGCACTGGTGCCTGCGCTACCCGCTCACCCCCGGCCGCCACCTGCGCGGCGCCGTCTTCGCCCGCTGCGAGGTGTACGGCCGCGACCCGTTCGTCGTGGTCGGCTCGCATCTGTCCACCGACGACGTGGAACGCCCCGCGCAGGCGGCGCTGCTGCGGCCCGCGCTGGCGGCGGTGCGCGAGCCGATCGTGGTCGGCCTCGACCTCAACGAGACGCCCGGCGGCCCCTCGTGGGGGCTGCTCACCGAGGAGCTGGCCGACGCGGCGGCGCTGGCGGGCCGGGGTGACCAGGGCACGTTCCCCACCCACGGCGTGGACCGGCGGCTGGACGCGATCCTGCTGGACCGGCGGCTGGAGCTGGTCGACTACCGCGTGCACGAGACCGAGCAGGCGGTCCGGGCCAGTGACCACTACCCGCTGGTGGTCGACCTGGCCTGACCGTTTCGCCCCGCCGCCCGGTATGGACAACCGCGCCCGCCACCGGGAAAGATGCACTGCGTCTTTCGGTCATGCTCGGGTGGAGGTCGCGGGTGAGTTATTCAACGGGCTACGGCGATCCGGAGCTCGGCGGCCCCGCGACTGCGTGGCGCGACGGCTGGCCGGTGTACGACCGCAGTGGCACGGTCTGCGTGATCGGTGCCGGTCCGAGCGGCCTGACGGCGATGAAGAACCTGAAGGAGCACGGGTTCGGCGTCGACTGCTACGAGCGCGAGACCAGCGTCGGCGGCGCCTGGAACTGGCGGCACAACCGCAGCCCGGTCTACGCCGGCACGCACCTGATCTCATCCAAGCCGTTCACCCAGTTCCCCGACTTCCCGATGCCCGACAGCTGGCCGGACTACCCCAAGCACACCCAGGTGCTGGAGTACCTGGAGCACTACGCCGACCACTTCGACCTGAAGAAGAGCATCTGGTTCGGCACCGAGGTGGTGAAGGTGGAGCCCGCCGAGGGCGACCGCTGGGACGTGACCACCCGCTCCACCGGCGGCTTCGGCGGCGAGCGCATCCACCGGTACGCGGCGGTGGTCATCGCCAACGGGCACAACTGGTCGCCCAAGCGCCCCGTCTACGAGGGCCTGGACGACACCAAGATCGAGGTCATCCACTCGGCGCAGTACAAGGACGCCGCGCAGCTGCGCGGGCGCAAGGTGCTGGTCGTGGGCGCGGGCAACACCGGCTGCGACATCGCCGTCGAGGCGGCCCAGCAGGCGAGCAAGTGCTGGCACTCCAGCCGCCGGGGGTACTGGTACACCCCGAAGTTCACCCTCGGCCGCCCCACCGACCAGGTCAACGACCTGATGCTGTGGCTGCGCCTGCCGCTGAAGGCGCGGCAGTTCATCGCACACCGCACGCTCAAGTCGACCGTGGGCGACCTGACCCGGTTCGGCCTGCCCAAGCCTGACCACAAGATCTACGAGACGCACACCATCGTCAACAGCCAGCTGGTCTACCACCTCGGCCACGGCTCGATCACCCCGGTCGGCGACATCGCGCGGTTCCACCGCAACGACGTCGAACTCAAGGGTGGCGAGATCATCGAGCCGGACCTGGTCGTGCTGGCCACCGGGTACGAGACGAAGTTCGAGTTCATCGACCCGGCCCTGCTCGGCATCGACGCGCAGGGGCGCCCGAAACTGTCCCTGCACGCGTTCCCGCGCCGCCAGCCGACGCTGGCCGTGGCCGGGCTGCTGCAACCCGACTCGGGCCTGCTGCCGCTGGTGCACTGGCAGATGGTGCTGTTCGCGCGCATGCTGCGGCTGCGCGAGGCGGCCCCGGCCAAGGCGGTCGCGGTGCAGCGCAAGCTGGAGTCCGAGCTCGACCGACGCTGGACCTCGGCGAAGGTCAAGGACACGTCCCGGCACTGGTTCGAGATCAGCCACACCACGTACCTCAAGGCGGTCCAGCGGCTGCTTGACGAGGTCAGCGTCGAAGGGGCGGCCCGATGAAGGTCATCCGCGCCCGCGAGTGGGCGTTCCCCGTCCCGCCCGCGCGCCGCGAACTGCGCCGGGCCACACCCGAGGTCGACGAGGGCAAGCCGCCGGTGCTGTTCGTCCCCGGCTTCGGCCACGGGGCGTGGGTCTTCGCCGAGCACTGGCTGGAGCACGCCGCCGACCGCGGGTTCGCCGCGTACGCGGTGAGTCTGCGCGGGCACGGCGAGAGCGCCCCGGTGAAGAAGGCGGACCTGCGCGCGTACGCCCACGATGTGGCCCAGGCCGCGGCGGGCCTGCCGCGCCGCGCGGTGATCGTGGGCCACGGCGCCGGCGCCCTGGTCACCGCGCACGCGCTCGCGCGCTACCCGGCCCGCGCCGCGGTGCTGCTGTCGCCGGTCTTCGGTGGCCTGGGCACCGCGCTGCGCAACCCGATGGTGAGCCTGCCCGCCGCGTTCGGCGCCGGGCTGCGGCTGCCCGCCGGGCAGCTGTTCAGCCGGGAACTGCCCGCCAGCGCGGGCCGCGCCTACACCGCCCGCCTGGGCCGGGCCTCGAGCCGGGCCCAGTGGCAGCTGCTGGCCGGGCGCAAGCCCGAGCCGCCGGTCGGCGACCCGCCGGTGCTGGTCGTGGGCAGCCCCGACGACCGGATCGTGTCCGCCTCGGCGCTGCGCCGGGTCGCCCGCCACTACGGCGGCGCCCCGCTGCTGTTCCCGGGCATGGGCCACGACCTGATGCTCGACACGCGGTGGCGCGAGCCGATCGACGCCATCCTCGACTGGCTGGAGAAGTCGAACTGACCCCGCCGGTCACCGCCCGGCCGGACCTCCGGCCGGGCACCCAGTCGGGCCGGTCAGACCACCGCGCCGTCGTCGTGGGGCAGGTCGTCGTCCTCGTCGCCGGGGCGCAGCCGCAGCACCAGCGCGGTCGCGCCGCCCAGGATGCCGGTCAGCGCCAGCAGCATGTTCACCTGTTCGCTGAGCGGCAGCAGGCTCGTGTCGAAGAACAGCACGAAGCCGAAGATGATCGCGAACACCGACAGCACGGCCGCGAACGGGATCTTGGGCAGCGGCGGGGGCGGCGGCGGGACGAACTCCTCCGGGGTGTCGTCGGGCAGGCCCGCCCCGAACGTGTCCAGCCCGTCGAGCAGCGACGGGTCCTGCGGTCCGACCGCGCGGGGGTCGCCCGACAGCACGGGCCGGTTCAGCATCGGGCCGCCGGTCGGCCAGATGAGGCCGGTGCCGGTGGCGGCACCGCCGCTGCTGGGCGGCGCTTCTTCGGGCGCGGGCCACGTCGGCGTGGCGACCGGTTGGTCGAAGGCGGCCACGATCCGCGCGAACTCGGCGTCCACCTGCTCAGGCGTGGCCTGGTCGCCCGAGTTTCCGGGACGTGCCGGCTCGGCCGGGGTGCGGTCCGGGTCGTCGGTGGCTGGCACCTGGCACACTCCTTGGCGGCTGTAGGGGCGTTGGCGGCGGTAGGGGCTCGGTCGGCGCCGGTGGGCACCGCATCAAATCCTGACACGTTTCCCCCGACTTGCGGCAGTAGGCTCTGCGATGCATGCCACGTTCGCCCAATCAGACCTGGACGGGACTAAGTGCTCTACTGGCTGCTGAAGTACGTCATCCTCGGGCCGCTGCTGAAGCTGATCTTCCGTCCGCAGGTGGAAGGGCTGGAGCACGTGCCCGCCACCGGTCCGGCGATCCTGGCCAGCAACCACCTCTCCTTCTCGGACTCCATCTTCATGCCGCTGGTGGTCAAAAGGAAGGTCACCTTCGTGGCGAAGGCGGAGTACTTCACCGGCAAGGGAATCAAGGGCTGGCTCACCAAGATGTTCTTCGTGGGCACCGGCACCATCCCGGTGGACCGCACCGGCGGCCGGGCCGCTCAGGCGGCCCTGGACACCCAGCTGCGTGTCCTGCGCGCGGGAGGCCTGGCCGGGATCTACCCCGAGGGCACCCGCTCGCCCGACGGCCGCCTGTTCCGCGGCAAGACCGGCGTGGCACGGCTGGCCCTGGAGAGCGGCGCGGTGGTCGTGCCGGTCGCGATGCTCAACTCCGACGTGGTCCAGCCCACCGGCAAGATCATCCCGAAGGTGATGCGCGTCCGCATCCGCTTCGGCCCCCAGCTCGACTTCTCCCGCTACGCCGGCATGGCCGGCGACCGCTTCGTCGAACGCGCCGTCACCGACGAGATCATGTACGAGCTGATGGACCTCTCCGGCCGCCAATACGTCGACATCTACGCCGCCAAACTCAAAAACGCCCCCGCCCCCACCCCACCCGTCCCCGTCGGCTGACCACCCCGCCACCCCCCGGTTGATCATGAACTTGTGGCACGGCTCGACGGCGTGGCGCGGGCACGGCTTCCTGATCGACAACCTGTGGAAGGGGCGGCATCCCGGAAATCGGGATGCGGCCTGTAGTCGGGGTCGTTAGCGTGGGCGATTTGTCGCGTCGGTAAAGGGGCAGTCGTGCGTGCGGAGCTGGTGGAGATCAACGGGCTGGCGGTGCTGGTGTACCCGGCGGACGGGCCCGCCTACACCGAACGGGACATCACCGACGTGATCGGGGACGCACTGGGCAGCGGCGCCGAGTGGGTGGCGCTACCGGTGACCCGGCTCGACGAGGACTTCTTCGCGCTGCGTACGCGGGTGGCGGGCGAGATCGCGCAGAAGTTCGTCAACTACCGGCTGCGCCTGGCCGTGCTCGGTGACATCGCTCACCACGTCACGGCGAGCACCGCTCTGCGCGACTTCGTGTACGAGTCCAACCGCGGCCGCCAGCTCTGGTTCCTCCCCGACCTGGCCGCCCTCACCACCCGTCTCACTCCTTCTGCCGGCCCCGCCTGACCGGCCCCGCCTGACCGGCCCCGCCTGACCGGCCACGCCTGACCGGCCACGCCGAGCCCTGGGCCGGTGATCAGGAAGCTGTGCCTGGGACACGCCGCCGAACCGTGCCAAAGGTTCATGATCAACGTGGTTTGCGGGGGGTGCGGGGGCGGCGGGGTGGGGTTGGCGGGAGGAGGTGGGGGGCGTGGTTGCGGGCGGCGAAGTCGTGCAGCTCGGTGAGGAGGGGCTGGGGGAGGGCGCCGGCGCGGGCGGCCCAGGACAGGGACAGGGCGCGGTCGCTGGCGTCGCCGATGCGGGCGAAGTGGGTCGCCGCGGTGAGGTGGTCGCCCGAGACGGTGGCCAGGGCGGCCAGGACCCAGGGCGTACGCCGGGGCGACAGCTCCAGCATCACGCGCACCCGGGCCGCCGCCTCCTCGCCGAGCAGGCTGCCCGCGTGTCCCGCCGCGGCCGCCCACTCGCCGTACGGCAGCGTCACCCGGGCCCGCCAGTCCCGGTCCAGTTCGGACAGCAGTGACAGTGCCTGGTCGGTCCGACCCTGCAGTGCTCGGCACAGCGCCGCGTGCGCCGCCGCGCCCCGCAGCACCCGGTGGAAACCGCTGCCCCGGGCCAGGTGCAGCACCTTCTCGATCGCGTCGTCGTCGGTCGGCTCGCCGCGCAGCACCCGGATCCAGGACGAGGTCAGCACCGAGGTGGCGTCCCATTCGGCGGCGTCGGTGCGCATCGTCTCGCTGATCGCCCGCACCTGGGTCGCCCAGTCGCCCGCGAAGTACGCGTCGGCCGCTTCCTTGTGGAAGTTGGTGGCCAGGCTCAGCCCGCCCGCCACGTCCACGGTGCGCTGCTCGGTCAGCAGCCGGTAGTGCCGGGAGAGGTCGCCCTCCTCCAGGCAGGCCCAGGCCAGGTTCTGCACCGCGCGGCGGCGGCTGGTCAACCGGTGCTCGCGGCAGTGGTTGGTGAGCAGCTCCAGGTCGGCGAAGCCGGTGGGGTCCCCGGCCTGGTAGCGGGTGGTGGCCGAGGTGATGCGGGCGTTCGCGCGGGCCTCGGCCAGCCCGAGCCGGTCGGCGATGTCGGCGGCGGCCTCGGACGCGGCGATGGCCGGTTCGGTCTCGAAGTTCATCATGTGCACCCGGGCCAGCTCGAGCAGCGCCTCGGCCTTCTCCAGGGTCTCGGGCAGTTCCTCGTACCGTTCGACGGCGGCGTCCAGGTAGGCCAGGGTGGCGGCGCGGTCGGCGCGGCTCCAGGCGACCGTGCCGAGCAGGGTCAGCGCCCGCGCGGCGGCGGCCCGCTCACCGGCCCGGGTCAGCTCCTCGACCAGGTCGGACAGCTGCCGCAAGCCGCTGCCGTCGGCGAACGAGCCGGTGTCGCGGAACAGGGCCAGTTCGGTGGCGAACAGTTCGAGCACCGGGTCGGCGTCGAGTTTGAGGCTCAGCGCGCGGTCGACCAGGACGGCCGCGGCGTCCAGCGCGTGCAGGGCGTACGCGCGCCGCGCCGCCCGGTGCAGCGCGTTGCGGGCGGGCTGGGCGTACGGCGTGGGGTCCATGCCCAGCGTGCGGGCGATCTCGTGCGCCGCCCACCGGTGGTTGGCCAGCACCTCGGCCAGGTCGGTGGCCCGGTTGTCGCTGATCTGCTCCAACCAGTCGGCGGTGCGCTGATGCCTGCTGACCCGCTCGGCCCGGGGCAGCCGCTGGTAGCAGACGTCGCGGACGAGCACGTGCCGGAAGCCGTACTCGGGCTCGCCCGCCATGGCGGAGGTGGGGTGCTCGGCGACGATGTCGCGCTGCTGCAGGCGGCGCAGCGAGCGCACCACCACGTCGGGCGTGACGTTGAGCGCGGCGGCGACCGGGCCGGGCCAGAACTGGCTGCCGACCACCGCGGCGGCCTGCAGCACCGCGCGGTCGGTGCCGTCGAGCAGGTCGAGGCGGTTGGCGATGACCGCCTGCACGGTCTGCGGCATCGGCGTGGTGTCGGCCAGCGCCCAGTTGGCCCCGACCGGGCGCAGCTCACCCCGTTCCACCAGCATCCGGACGAACTCGTGGGCGTAGAGCGGATTGCCACCGGCCAGCTCGACCAGGGGCGCGACCCCGGTGCTGGGGAAGACCGCCTGGCCGAACATCAGCCGGTACATCGCGGCGATGTGCTCGTCGTGCATCGGGCCCAGCGACACCGACACCGCGCCGGTGACCGCGCTGGTCCAGTCCGGACGGCGCTCGCGCAGCTCGGGCCGGGCGGTCGCGACGACCAGCAGCGGCACGCCGGGGCCGATGCTGCCGAGCATCTCCACGAAGCGCAGCATCGCCTCGTCGGCCCAGTGCATGTCCTCGAAGACCAGCACGGTCGGCGACGCCGTCGTCATCGCCAGCAGGAACCGTCGCCAGGCCGACTCGGTCTCGCCGGGGCTCAGGCCCGCGCCGGGCAGGCCGACCAGCGGGCCGAGCGCGTCGGCCAGCCGGGCCGCCTCCAGTTCGCCGACCATCGCCTTGAGCGCGGTCTCCAGCCGCGTCCGGGCGGTCGCCTCGTCGTCGGTGTCCAGCATGCCGACCTGTGCCTTGACGATCTCGGCCAGCGCCGCGAACGTCACGTTCTCGCCGAACGGGGGGCAGTGGCCGACCCGCCAGGTGACGGTGGTGTCGGGGATGCGCTCGGCGTGGCGGAACAGCTCGCGCAGCAGCCGGCTCTTGCCGATGCCCGCCGGGCCGAACACGGTGACCAGTTGGGTGCTGCGGTCGCGGATGGTGCGGTGCAGCGCGGTGACCAGCAGGCCGCGCTCGTGGTCGCGGTTGACCATGGGGGTGGACTCGTCCCGGTCGCGTCGGCGCAGTCGGGCCGCGACGGCCAGGAAGACACGGGTGCTGGCGGTACGCCCGCGCAGGGTCTGGGCCGGACGCTCGTCGTACTCGATGTCGTCGGCGGTGCCGCGGGCGGTCTCGGCGCACACCAGCACCGAGCCGGGCTCGGCGGCGGCCTGTAGTCGGGCGGCGGTGTTGACGACGTCCCCGGCGACGATGGCCTGACCGCCGTCGCGGGCGGCACCGACGTCCACCAGCGCCTCGCCGGTGGCGACCCCGGCCCGGAAGGCGATCGCCTCGGCCAGGCGGCCGCGGCCGAGCACCCGCTGCGCCTCCAGCCCGGCCCGCACCGCGCGCAGCGCGTCGGTCTCGGTCGCCACGGGCGCGCCGAAGATGGCCATCACCGCGTCGCCGATGTACTTCTCGACCACGCCGCCGTACTGGCGCACCACCTGGCGGACGGTGGCGAAGTACTCCTGCTGCAGCGTGCGCACCTGCTCGGGGTCGACCTGCTCGGAGAAGGTGGTGAAGCCCACCATGTCCAGGAAGAGCACGCTGACCTGACGCCGGTCCTCGTGCACGACGGCTGCCGTCGGGGAGGTCAGCGGACTGCCGCAACCGGTGCAGAACGCGTCGCCGAAGGCCACCGCGCGTCCGCAGTGGACACACGGTGGGGTGAGGCTCGCCCCGCAGCCGCCGCAGAACCTGTCGTCCGGGCCCGCCACTCGGGAACAGTGCACGCAAGTAGGGGTGTTCACGTCTCCGCCAGTTCGCCGGAGGTCCAGTATGGCCTGACCACCGGGAATGTTGTCGTCCAGGTGTAGCTAACTCGACAAGGGGCGTACGGCAACACCGCCGCGCGGCTACAGTTTCGTGCACACAAGACCGTGACGTTGGTCGCGGTCCTGGTGGATCGCTGTTCGATCGAATTGTGCCGATCGCGGGGGAGGCCGAGCAAACGATGTTGGTGCGACTGGCGGTCGCCTGGACCGACCCCTTCGGGGTCGCACACGGCGTTGGCGAGCTTGTCGACATCGACGCGGTCACCCTCGCCGAGCTTGAGGAGCTGGGAGTGGTGGAGAACGTCGAGCAGGTCTCCGGATCTGACAAGTGGGTGGGCCCCGGTTCGCCGAAGCCGGACGCCGAGGCCAGCGGTTGGGTCGGGCCCGGCGCGCCCCCGTCGGGCGACCCGGACAAGGCATGGGTGGGCCCGGGTTCGCCGACCCCGGACGACCCGGACGAGCCGCAGGAGCCCTGAGGCTGTGGACCAGGGCGGGCCGATGGTGATCGGCCCGCCCTCGTCGTGTCCGGGTACGGACGGTCGGGTCAGGCGGTGGCGCAGGCGACGCCGTTGAGCTTGAAGTTGCTCGGTACGGCGGTCGTTCCGCCGCCGGTGAAGCTGGCGGTCCAGCTCTGGCCCGGCGCCAGGTTGGGCGCCCAGGAGGGCGCGGTGATGGTGACCGTGCTGCCGCTGACGGTCCACATCCCGTTCCAGCCGTTGACCACGGTCTGGCCGCTGGCCAGGGTGAACGTCAGCACCCAGTTGGTGAACGTGGTGGTGCCGGTGTTCGCGATGACGACCGAGGCGTTGAAGCCGCCCTGCCAGGAGTTGTCGATGCGGTACGTCACCCGGCAGGCCGCCCCGGTGTTCGGGCTCGTGCTCGGCGACGGGCTGGCCGACCGGCTGGGCGAGACGCTCGGGGACGGGCTGGCCGACCGCGACGGGCTCGGCGAGAGGCTCGGCGAGGGGCTGGCCGACCGGGACGGGCTCGGGCTGACCGCCACGCCGCTCTTGGCGGCCATGTTCTGCGAGTGGGTACGGAATACCGCGTGCTCCGCGCACCCCTCACCCGAGTCGAACCCGCCGCAGTTGGTGTTGGCCGGATACCACCAGAACGCGTCCCCGTCGCCGCCGCTGGCCTCCATCTCGGCATAGATCTCGGTCCACCAGGTGGTCTTGTTGTCGTGGGCGTTCCACTCGCCGAGGAAGAACGGCTTGCCGACCAGGGTGTGCGAGTCGCTGATCCACTTCTTGAGCAGGGTGCGCGCCGAGGCGTAGTTCAGGCCCGCCCAGCCCTCGGTCGGATACATGTGCGCCGAGGTGAAGTCGATGTAGGGCGACTGCTGGATGTAGACGAACGGGCCCCCGGAGTCGCCGCCGTAGCCGTAGGCGGTCTCCTGGCCCTCCTGGCCGGTGCCGAGCAGGTGGTTGGGGTCCAGGCTCTTGACGTACGCGCCCATCTCGTCGACCCAGGCCCGCAGCGTGGTGCCGGTGGTGTTCTCGTTGGGGGTGGCGTCGGGGTAGCGGGGCTCGTTCATGAGCTCCCAGGCCAGGATCGTCGGGTCGTTCTTCCAGGCCACGCCGGTGATCGAGTTGGTCCGCGTCAGCGCCTTCTGGACGTAGTTCTTGTACTGGGTGAAGCAGCCGGGGCAGGCGGTCTTGTTGAAGAAGCGCCAGCGGTTGGCGTACCCGGTGGGCAGGCCCTCCCAGGCCAGGCGCTTGTCGATGCCGCCGTACGCCTCCCAGAAGTTCTCGAACACCGGGATGAGCCGGATGCTGTGCTCGCGGGCGGACTTGATGACGTAGTCGAAGAGGACGAACGCCTCCTCGGTGTAGACGCCCTTGGCGGCCTCGAACCCCATCCAGTCCTCGTGGCTGAACATCCACAGGCGCAGCACCTGCACCTTGTCGTTCTGCAGCCGGAGCATGTGCGC
Source organism: Catellatospora tritici (assembly GCF_019083965.1). GTDB lineage: Bacteria > Actinomycetota > Actinomycetes > Mycobacteriales > Micromonosporaceae > Catellatospora > Catellatospora tritici. The sequence continues at coordinate 315,187 of NZ_JAHRCY010000008.1, read as the reverse complement.
GTCGATCTTGGCCTTGTCGACGTACTGCTCGCCGGGCAGCCAGTCGTAGCCGAAGGTGAACACGTCGTAGGTGTTGGTGCCGGCGAAGTAGTACGGCCGGTTGTCGAGGCAGAAGCGGATGCCGCAGCGGGTGATGAAGCTGTCGCGCGGATCGGCGGCCCGCGCGGCCGGGGCGCCGACGAACGGCAGCGCCAGGGTGACGGCCGCGAGCACCGCCGCGAGCGCGGCGAGCAGCGACCGCCGCGAATTTCTGGACATGGGGACTCCTCAGAGGGGCGGAACGGCCGGTCCCGTACGGCGGTCGGGCAACCGCGACTGCCGGGACGGCCATCTATGGAAGCGCTCCCATGCTAGGGCAGTCCATTCGCGAGGTAAAGCGGTTCAGTGGTGACACGGAAGCGGCGCCGGGGCCCCCCCCCCCCCCGCGCGCCGCCCGGGACACACCCGCGCGGACAAGCCCCCCCCCCCG
>NZ_JAHRCY010000008.1:0-314708 GCF_019083965.1 Catellatospora tritici | reverse complement strand
TTACGCGCACCTATGTTTGGCCAGTCAATTCGCTTGTAAACGGGGTTCAGTGGTGACACGGAAGCGCCGCCGGTCCCCCCGGACCGGCGGCGCTCCGCTACGACCTCAGCGGTCCTGCATGCCCGCCCGACGGCGCAGTGCCGGGACGTCCATGACCACGATCCGGCGTCCCTCGGTGCGCAGCCAGCCCCGGCTGGCGAACGAGCCGATGGCCTGGTTGACGCTCTGCCGCGAGCCGCCCGCCATCTCGGCCAACTGGCTCTGGTTCAGCTCGATGGTGATCATCGGCGCCTGGCTCTCGCCCGCCAGCCGGACCAGCGTCTTGGCCACCCGACCGGGCAGGTCGAGGAAGACGTGGTCGGCGTTCTGCTCGGTCAGTCGCCGGATCAGCGCGCCCAGCGAACGCATCACCGCGTCGAGGATCCGCGGGTTCGAGTGCACCAGCTCCATGAACGCGCCGCGCGACAGCGCCAGCGCGGTGCAGTCCTCCAGCGCCTCGGCCGAGGCCGACCGCGCCGAACCGTCCAGAAGCGACACCTCGCCCAGCACGTCCGGCGGGCGCAGCACCGACAGAACCGCGCGCTCCCCGGTCGGGGAGGTGCGGAACACCGCCACCGAGCCGCGCTTGAGCACGATGAGGGTCTCGCCGGGGTCGTTCTCCACGAACAGCAACTGGCCCTTGCGGAAGGTGCGCGGCACTGCCGCGGCGATCACCCGCTGGCGCACCTCCGGCTCCAGACCAGCGAACATCTCGACTCCGGTCAACGCATCCGCGGCATCCGGAATGCGAATCTCCACCGCCTACCCCTTCCGTCTCCCACCCCGACCGACCAGTCCACGGTCGTGAGCGGTCGGCGTAACCCTGGACAGATCATCGCCTGAGTGAGCCGCTGAGTCCACTCCGTGGAACCGTCACCGACGGATCTGCCGGATGACGGACACCGCCGATGGATATGTCGGCTGGGCAGGACATGTGATAATCCGCCCGTGCTGGCTGACGATACGTTCCGCACGACACTTCGGACGGCATGGCATGTTCAGCCGGACGGCTTCACTCCGCTGTCCGGTGGGATGACGTCGACCACCGTATCGGTCACCGCCGGTGCGGCCAGCTATGTGGCAAAGGCCGTCCGACCTGGGCAGAAGGCGCAATTCGAGGCCGGTCTGGCCGCGGCGGAGCACTTGTCGCGGCAGGGGATCGACGCGGGCGTCCCGCTGCGTACCGCCGACGGGGCACTGACCGTACCCATGGGCGAGCACGTCGTCGCGCTGCTGCACCACGTGGCCGGACGCGAACTCGACGGCGCTGACCCCCTCGACCAGCAGTGGTGGGGCGACCGGCTCGGCGCGGTGCACCTGGCGCTGCGCGACTTCCGCCATCCCGGCCTGCCCGCCTGGCACTGGGTCCGGACCGACGCGCCACACCTGGGCGTCGAGGGCTGGATCCGCCCGGCGGTCACCGCCGCCGTCAACGCGCTGACCAAACTGCAGGTCACCGACCGGCTCACGTACGGGGCGCTGCACGGCGACCCGTACCACGGGGCGTTCCTGCTCGACCCGGCCACCGGCCGCATCGGCGTCATCGACTGGGGCTCGGCCGTGGCCGGTCCGCTGATGTACGACGTCGCCTCGGCGGTGATGTACGCGGGCGGCCTGGACCGGGCCGGGGAACTGCTCTCCGCGTACGCCGCGACCGGGGCGGTGCCGCGCGCCGAGATCGAGGCCAGTCTCGACGTCCTGCTGCGCTTCCGCTGGGCGGTGCAGGCCGACTACTTCGCCGCCCGCCTGTCTACCGGGGATCTCACCGGCATCACCAGCCAGGACGACAACCGCAAGAGCCTGCACGACGCCCGCGCCGCCCTCCTCGGCTGATATCCGCCCCGGCTCCGGCGCTCCTCCCTTCGACCGGATCGCAGCCACCGCTCGCGGCCAGAACTTGGGCGCCGGGAGGATGATCGCTGTTGGCGGTCACTATGTGGCCCTTACGTGCACCAAATGACCGCTGATACTGATCTTCGCGTTGGAGATCGGTATCAGCGGTCAGAATCTCGGGTTTCGGGCGAAGGCCATGTAGGGAAGTGACCGGAGGCAGCGATCTTCGGAGCCGATGTCTCGCGATGCGGGAGATGCCGACAGATTCGCGGTAGTCACTACACCCGGAGTGACCGCCGATAGCGATCTCCGACCGTGAGCTCAGTGAAGATCGCCATCGGCGGCCAAAACTGCCGCTGCCACTTGCGATTCCGACCACACACGGCAATCTGACCCGGACCCGGACCCGGACCCGGACCCGGACCCGGAGTCGGAGTCGGACGCGGACCCGGACGCGGACCCGGAGTCGGAGTCGGAGTCGGACCCGGACCCGGAGTCGGAGTCGGAGTCGGAGTCGGACCCGGAGTCGGAGGTCAGGCTCTGCGGAGGTGGGTCAGAACCAGGGGGTCGATGCGGCCGGGGACGAGGCGTTCCTCGAGGTTCTCGACGCCTGCCCAGGAGGCGAGGGCGGTGTCGAGATCGGAGTGGGCGTGGCCGCGGTCGGCCAGCAGGGCACGTACCTCGGTGGCCAGGTCGCCGTCGAGGTCGAGCAGGGTGGCCGGGTCGGGGCGGTCGAACAGCAGGCTGTGGACGTCGAGCAGGCGGGCCAGCTCCGCGCACGGGTCGGGGTGGTCGTCCACCCGCAGGTCGACGACGGTGTCGCTGGTGCCGCCGTACCCCTGGCCGGGGCTGACCACCAGCAACGCCGCGCTCTGCCGACCACGCTTGTCGCCGCCCGCCGCGTCCCCGGCGCGCAGCGCGGCGAGCAGCCGCCGGGCCAGGGGCGCGGCCGGGTCGCTGTCCAGCCACACCTGCCGCATCGCGGCGACGACCTCGGGGCCGGTGAGGATGTTGCCCTGGATGGCGAAGCCGTCGCCGTAGGCGCCGCCTGCCCAGCCGTGGCAGGCCGAGCCGGTCCAGCCCGCGCCCTCTCCGGCCGTACCCACGACGCCGAGTTGGCGTTGGTCGCGGCCCGGATCGGCGGCGGTCAGCCCGGCCACGACGTCGGCCGCCGCGGTGCCCGTGCGCAGCAGGGCCAGGCCCTGCGGCCGGTAGGCGAGGTTGGCATAGGACTGGGTCGCCAGGGCGCCCACGGACGCCTCGGCGGCGGGCACGGCCGCCCCGACGGCGAGGAACTTGCTCGCCACGGCGACCCCGTGTGCGGTGCCGTCGGCCGAACGCGCGACGATCGAGAACGTCATCGCGTCAGGGTAGGCGCGGCGTCGCTGCGGAAGGAAGACCGGTTCACATGGCGTATCGCTACTTCTACGACTGCGAGTTCATCGAGGACGGGACCACCATCGACCTGGTCTCGATCGGCGTGGTCGACGAGTACGGCCGGGAGTTCTACGCGGTCTCGACCGAGTTCGACCCGGACCGGGCGATCCCGTGGGTGCGTGACAACGTGCTGAACCTGCTGCCGTCCCCGGCCGACAAGGCATGGCGCTCGCGCGAGCGCATCCGCACCGACCTGCTGGAGTTCCTGAGCGAGCCGGTCAAGGGCCGCCCGAACGAGACCCTGGAGCTGTGGGCCTGGTACGGCGCGTACGACCACGTCTGCCTGGCGCAGCTGTGGGGCCCGATGGTGTCCCTGCCGCGGGTGATCCCGCGCTTCACCAAGGAGCTGCGGCAGCTGTGGGACGAGACCGGCCGACCGAGCCTGCCCGAGGCGGCCACGGCGCGTCACGACGCGCTCGTCGACGCGCGGCACAACCTGGCCCGCTGGCAGACCATGACGGCCCGCAAGCGGTGATCGCCTCGCGGTGAGCCGCGCCACCATGCTCTGTCAACGGCGAGTAACCTCGGCATTGCGAGACTGTTGCGCTCTCCTGGTAAGGAATTCGCCGCCCCGACATCCGACTGACATCCGGACATGGGCGGGGCGTGCTGGCCCTATCGGGGTGGTCGCAGTACAGTGCCCATTTGCGGCCCGCCCCGGCCGGCAGCGTAGCCGTGTTCACTCGTCATCCCGGGGCTAGGCAATGTGACTACCCGTATTCGGGAGGACGAGAACAATGCGTATCGGCGTACTCACCGGCGGCGGCGACTGCCCCGGTCTCAACGCGGTCATCCGCGCCGTGGTCCGCAAGGGCGTGGGCACCTACGGGCACGAGTTCGTCGGGTTCCGCGACGGCTGGAAGGGCCCGCTGGAGGGCATCACCCGCCCGCTGGGCATCCCCGAGGTGCGCGGCATCCTGCCCCGTGGCGGCACGATCCTGGGCTCGTCCCGGACCAACCCGTTCAAGATCGAGGGCGGTGTCGAGCGGATCAAGGACAACCTGGCCGCGCTCGGCGTCGACGCGCTGGTCGCCATCGGCGGCGAGGACACCCTCGGCGTCGCGACCAAGCTGACCGACCTGGGCGTGCACGTCGTCGGCGTGCCGAAGACGATCGACAACGACCTGGGCGCCACCGACTTCACCTTCGGCTTCGACACCGCGGTCAACATCGCGATGGAGGCCATCGACCGGCTGCACACCACCGCCGAGTCGCACCACCGCACCGTGGTCGTCGAGGTCATGGGCCGTCACGCGGGTTGGATCGCGCTGCACGCCGGTCTGGCCGGTGGCGCCAACGTCATCCTGCTGCCGGAGCAGAAGTTCGACCTGGAGAAGGTCGTCGAGCACGTCGAGACCCGCTTCAAGACCAACTACTCGCCGATCATCGTGATCTCGGAGGGCGCCATGCCCACCGACGGCGACATGATCACGCTGAACGGAGAGCTGGACGCGTTCGGCCACGTCCGCCTCGGCGGCATCGGCAACTGGCTGGCCGACCAGCTGGAGAAGCGCACCGGCAAGGAGGCGCGCGCGGTCGTGCTGGGCCACACCCAGCGCGGTGGCACGCCGACCGCCTTCGACCGGGTGCTGGCCACCCGCTTCGGCCTGCACGCGATCGACGCCGTGCACGAGGGCGACTTCGGCAAGATGGTGGCGCTGCGCGGCACCGAGATCGTCCGGGTCCCGCTGATCGAGGCGACCCGCGAGCTCAAGACCGTCCCGCCGCACCGCTACAACGAGGCCGAGGCCTTCTTCGGCTAGGCCGCCCGAGCCCCCGGCCCGCGCCCTCGGTGCGGGCCGTGGGCCCCTTCTTTTCCGTTGATCATGAACTTATAGCACGGCTCGACGGTGTGTCGTGGGCACAGCTTCCTGATCAACTCTCGTAACGCAGGAGGCGTGGTGCGTACGGTCGCGGTCATCGGGGCTGGCAAGATCGGCGAGGTGCTGCTGTCGGGGCTGGTGAAGGCCGGGTGGCCGGTGGATCGGCTGATTGCGACGGCGCGGCGGCCGGAGCGGGCCGAGCAGTTGCGGGAGCGGTACGGCATCCGCGTGCTCGACAACGCCGGGGCCGTGGAGGCCGCCGACGTGGTGGCGATCGCGGTCAAGCCGCAGGACGCCGGGGCGCTGATGGCCGAACTCGGGCCGCAGATCCCGGCGGGCAAGCTGGTGGTCTCGCTCTGCGCGGGTCTGCCGACGGCGTTCTTCACCAAGTGGCTCAACGACGCGGTGCCGATCGTGCGGGTCATGACCAACACCCCGGCGCTGGTCGACGAGGCGATGACGGCGATCTCGGCCGGACCGCACGCCACGGCCGAGCACCTGGCGGTGGTCGAGGAGCTGTTCACGCCGCTGGGCCGGACCATCCGGGTGCCGGAGAGCCAGCAGGACGCGGTCACCGCGCTGTCCGGTTCGGGCCCGGCGTACTTCTACTACCTGGTCGAGGCGATGACCGACGCGGGCATCCTGCTCGGCCTGCCGCGCCAGGTGGCCCATGACCTGATCGTGCAGACCGCGATCGGCTCGGCCATCATGCTGCGCGACTCCGGCGAGCACCCGGTGAAGCTGCGCGAGGCGGTCACCTCGCCCGCGGGCACCACCATCTCGGCCATCCGCGAGCTGGAGAACCACGCCGTACGCGCGGCGCTGCTGGCCGCGCTGGAGGCCGCCCGGGACCGGGCCCGCGAGATCGCCGAACAGGCCGCCTGAGGGGCGGTCATACCCCCGCGGGTGTGCGAGATTCATCGCGCGTCCGCAGGTCACGCGCATCATTCACGCCTGCGGGGGTTACGACTCCGTCCACCCCCGACTTAGGCTCGGGCCAGGGGATTCGATCCGCCCCCACTCCGCCGAGCTGCTAGGAGGCGGCCATGCGACGTGCCCTGACCATCCTCGGGACCACCCTCGCCACGATCATGATCTCGGCCCCGGCGTACGCGTACGCGCACGACCGGGTCCACAACCCCTACCTGCACGCGCTGCTCGACGTGCTCACCCTCGCCGTCGTGACGGCGCCGGTGTGGACGGCCTTCACCTGGTCCCGAGGCCGCCGCACGCCGATGCTGCTCCTCCTGATCGGTCTGGTGCAGATCCCGGCCGGGGTGTTGGCGTTCGTGCCGATCCCCAACCCGGTGCTGCACTCGGTGGCCCTGGTCACCAGCCTCGGCATCACCGCCGCGTCCATCGTGTACGTACGCCGCGAGGCGCGCGCCACGGCGATGGCCGAAGTGGCCAACTGACTCCCGTCATCCTCGCTGCCGGCCTGGTCCGGTGGCGCACAGAGAGCCGCTGTCGGCCGTGTGCGACTCGTCGCGGACGGTCGGCGGCGCCACGGCACCGACACCCGCCCCGGCCTGCCCGGGTCGGGTGCCGGTGTCTTCGGGGGCGGTGGCCTGCGCGGGCAGCGTGACCCGGTCGCGACCGGTGTCCACCGTCACCGCCCCGGGCTCGCGGCGCACGCGCGGGCAGCCCTCGTGCGGCGCGGTCCAGCCCGCGTCGTCGCGGTAGGCGGTCCACCGGCAGTGCGGCTCGCCGACGTAGCCCCATGCCATGAACAGTTCCGCGCCGCGGTAGCGGTAGACGCCCACGGTGGCGATCCGGTCGCCGTCGGGTCGGCGGAAGAACTCGCCGGTCAGCCCCGGCACCACCTGCCCCTCGAGGTCGATGTCGGGCACGGTGCGGTGTGGCCGGAAGTCGGCCAGGCGCGGCAGTACGGTCATACCTGATCAACGATCCCAGGTTGCGGGACGGCAGCGGGCAGTGCGACCTGTAGCAGGACTGGTGGTTCGCGTCGGCCAGCCACCTTTTGGGATGGGGCCATGTCGGCAGCGGCCGTCCGGCGCCCGGCCGTAGTCTGGAGCGCATGCGCCACGAATGGCATGACCTCCGGCACCCGGGTCTGGAACTGGCCGAAGCCCGCCAGTACGGCGAGTCCGGTGTCAGCATCGCCCGCCCGGCCACCGAGAAGTCCGCCGAGGACCTCGGCCTCGACCAGTGGCGGACGCTGCCGCGTGCGCAGATGCCCCCGTGGGAGGACTACGCCGAGGTCGAGAAGGTGTGCCGGGTGCTGGACTCGGTCCCCTCGATCGTGGCGCCGTACGAGGTGGACCAGCTGCGCCAGCGGCTCGCCCTGGTCTGCGAGGGCAGGGCGTTCCTGCTGCAGGGCGGCGACTGCGCCGAGACGTTCGCCGACAACACCGAGAGTCACCTCCTGGCCAACGCGCGCACGCTGCTGCAGATGGCGGTGGTGCTGACCTACGGCGCGAGCATGCCGGTGGTGAAGGTGGCCCGGGTCGCGGGGCAGTACACCAAGCCGCGCTCGCAGCCGCTGGACTCCCTCGGGTTGCCCGCGTACCGCGGTGACATGATCAACTCGCTGGAGCCGACCGCCGAGGCGCGCGTGGCCGACCCGCAGCGCATGATCCGGGCGTACGCCAACGCCGCCGCCGCGATGAACATGCTCCGGGCGTACCTCGGTGGCGGCCTGGGCGACCTGCACGCCGTGCACGACTGGAACCGCGACTTCGTGCGCACCTCCGCCTTCGGCGAGCGCTACGAGGCGATCGCCCGCGAGATCGACCGGGCGCTGGCGTTCATCCGCGCCTGCGGCATGACCGACGAGGAGGCGCTGCGCACGGTCACCCTCTACGCCTCGCACGAGACGCTGGCGCTGGAGTACGACCGGGCGCTGACCCGCGTCGCCGACGGCCGGGCGTACGGTCTGTCCGGCCACTTCCTCTGGGTCGGCGAGCGCACCCGCGAGCTCGACGGCGCCCACCTGGACTTCATCTCCCGCATCGCGAACCCGATCGGCGTGAAGCTCGGCCCGTCGACCACGCCCGACTACGTGCGCCGCCTGTGCGAGATGCTCAACCCGGACAACGTGCCGGGTCGGCTCACGCTGATCAGCCGCATGGGCAACCACCAGGTCCGCGACCGCCTGCCGAACCTGGTCGAGAGCGTGCGCGACAGCGGCGCCAAGGTCGTCTGGCAGTGCGACCCGATGCACGGCAACACCCACGAGTCGTCCAACGGGTACAAGACCCGCCACTTCGACCGGATCGTGGACGAGGTGCTGGGCTACTTCGAGGTGCACAAGATGACCGGTACCCACCCGGGCGGCATCCACGTCGAGCTGACCGGCGAGGACGTCACCGAGTGCCTGGGCGGCGCGCAGGCCCTGGTCGACGCCGACCTGCCCGGCCGGTACGAGACCGCCTGCGACCCGCGCCTGAACACCCAGCAGTCGCTGGAGCTGGCCTTCCTGGTCGCGGAGATGCTCCGCGGCTAGTCCGCGCAGTCGGTGCCTCCCTCGAAGGCGATGACGGGGTCGAGCGTGAACTGCTGTTCACGGTCGACCCCGAGCACGGTGTAGTGCACAGGGAGGAATCCCCACCACACCCGCATGCAGCCGTCGCCGGTCTGCTTGTCCACGCGTACGGTGAGGTGGACCAGCACCGCCTCCTGCGCGGCGAGCGTGAACGGCACGAAGGGGTCCCCTGCGGCCAGGTTGCCGTCGACGTCACGGTTCACCTCGATCGCGGTGATGGGGAACATCGACTGCGGCCATTCCTGCGGGTCCCCGCCGAAGCCGGTCACCCGGACCGGCAGCGGACCGGGGTTGCGCATGGAGATCGAGATCCGGTGCGAAGTGCCCGGGACCATGGGGTATCGGTATTCGCGGACGTCACCCGCGACGTGCTCCACGGCGTCGGGCGACCGGATGCCGAAGTACCCGGGCTCCAGTTCGTAGGTCCGGACGGTGACCTGCCAACCGGCGAAGGCGAGCACCAGCACGCTCAGCAGCGCCAGGATCGCGACGGCCCGCCGGCGGCTGCCCGGCCGTGCGCCGGCGACGGCGAGCTGAGGGGCCGTTTCGGGGGCTGTCGTGTTGGTCATGGCGGGCAGCGTAGTGGCCGGCCGCCGAGTTCGCTGTCCCATGATCCGGGGTGGCCCGCGCGCGGTCGGGCCGATGCGGTAGGAACGAGGCATGACGCAGCTGGTTGACCTTCGCAGTGACACCGTGACCAAGCCCACCGCCGCCATGCGCGCGGCGATGGCCAACGCCGAGGTCGGCGACGACGTGTACAGCGAGGACCCGACCGTCGTCGCGCTGGAGCAGCGCGTGGCGGCGATGTTCGGGCACGAGGCGGCGCTGTTCGCCCCGTCGGGGTCGATGGCCAACCAGATCGCGTTGCAGCTGGTCGTGCCGCCCGCGCAGGAGCTGCTGTGCGACGCCAACGCGCACGTGGTGACGTACGAGTTCGCCGCGGCCGCCGCCATCGGCGGCATCTCCAGCCGTACCTGGCCCTTCGCGGGTGGCGAGATCGACGTCGACCTGGTCGCCTCGATGATCCGTCCGGACGGCTACTGGGCCGTGCCGACCCGGGCCATCGCCGTCGAGCAGACCCACAACCTGGGCGGCGGCTTCGTCATCGGGCTGGACACGCTGCGTGGCCTGCGTGCCGCCGCCGACGCGGCCGGGATCGCACTGCACTGTGACGGCGCGCGCATCTGGCACGCCCACGTCGCCACCGGCGTCCCGTTCGCCGAGTACGGCGCCCTGTTCGACACCATGTCCGTGTGCCTGTCCAAGGGGCTGGGCGCGCCGGTCGGCTCGCTGGTGGTGGGCAGCGCCGAGAAGATCGCGCGGGCGCGCTGGATCCGCAAGCGCATGGGCGGGGGTATGCGGCAGGCGGGGATCCTCGCCGCGGCGGGCCTGTACGCGCTGGACCACCACGTCGAGCGGCTGGCCGACGACCACCGGCGGGCACAGCGGCTGGCGCTGGCGCTGGCGCCGTTCGGGGTGGTGGACCCGGAGCGGGTGCACACCAACCTGGTGGTCCTGGACCTGGCGAAGGCGGCGGTGGACGCGCCCGCGCTGGCGGCGGCGGCTCGGGAGCGTGGGGTGCTGATGAGCGTGCTGGGGCCGCGTACCGGCCGCCTGATCACGCACCTGGACGCCGACGACGCGGCGGTGGACCACGCGATCGAGGTGCTGACCGGCGTCCTGTCCGCCTGACCCCCCTTTTTTTATTGACGATGGCCTATCTAGAAGACGGATTTCGGAGAATCGTCTTCTAGATAGGCCATCGTCAATGCTAAGACGGGTGTTGGAACCGGTGCGAAGTCAGGCGTCGGGGTGTTCGGTGACGTTCTGGAGGTATAGGGCTTCGCCGAGGCTGGCGATCAGGCCGAGCTGGGTCTCCAGGTAGTCGATGTGCGACTCCTCGTCCTTGAGGATCTCCTCGAAGATCTTCGCGGAGGTCACGTCATTGACCGAGCGCATGTAGTCGATGCCGTCGCGCAGTCGCTCGACCGCCTCGACCTCGACCTTCATGTCGCACTCGAACTGCTCCTTGACGGTCTCGCCGATACGCAGCGCGAAGAGCTTCTGGTAGTTGGGCAGGCCCTCGAGGAACAGGATGCGGTCGGTGAGCACCTCGGCGTGGCGCATCTCGTCGATCGACTCGTGCCGGGTGTACTTGGCCAGCTTCGTGTAGCCCCAGTTCTCCTGCATCTTGGCGTGCAGGAAGTACTGGTTGATGGCCGTGAGTTCGGCTGTCAGTTGCTCGTTGAGGAACTCGATGACCCGGGCGTCGCCTTGCATGGAAAAGAAACCCCCCACGATTTTTACGTATAAGGGGGAATCTACGCCAGAAAGTCTGTTATACCGCGCTGACCGCGAGCGTGTCGGCGCCCTCTTCCTCGATCAGGTCATAGATGCGGTCGAGGCAGGTCCCGCAGCCGGTGCCCGCGCCGCAGGCGTCGCCCACGCTGTCCTCGCAGCGGTTGCCGGCGCGGATCACGGAACGGATCTCGCACTCACGCACCCGCTCACAGATGCACACGAACACGGACATACCCTTCGGCCGGAGGAGTGGGCCGCTTTGCTCAAGCAAGCCTTGCCTCAGTAAGGGTGCCCTAATGGTCAATCCGTGCGCAAGCCCCTGAGCAGGGAAATGTCAGTGGCATGCAGCTCACCGGGAGTTTCGACGATCACGGGCACGCCCGACAGGGCCGGATGCCGCATCAACTCGGCGAACGCCGCCGCCCCGATCGTGCCCTTGCCGATGGTCTCGTGCCGGTCGCGCAGCGAGCCGCAGGTGTCCCGCGAGTCGTTGGCGTGCACCAGCGCCAGCCGACCCTCGCCGCACACGGCGACCAGGTCGTCCAGGGTCTGCGTCATGCCGCCCGGCTTGGCCAGGTCGTGCCCGGCCGCCCAGGCGTGGCAGGTGTCGAAGCAGACCGCCAGCCGGGGGTGGAAGTCGACCGCCTCGAAGTACGGCCCCAGGTCCTCGACCCGGGCCGCCAGAGACCGGCCGCCGCCCGCGCTGGGCTCGACCAGCAGCCGGGGCCCGTCGTCGGGCAGCGCGTCCAGCAGCGGCAGCAGCACCTCGCGCACCTGCCGGAACGCCTGCGGGGCGTGCTCGCTGTCGACGGCCGAACCGGCGTGGAACACCACCCCGGCCGCGCCGATGCTCGCCGCGCGCACCAGCGCGTGCGTCAGCGTCTCGCGCGACTGCTCGACCGTGGCCTCGGTCGGCGAGCCGATGTTGACCAGCAGCGAGGCGTGCACGTACGCCGGGATCGCCCGCTCGTGGCAGCCCGCCGTGAACGCCTCGTCCTGCGCCGGGTTACCGGCCGGGCGGGCCCAGCCCCGTGGATTGCCCACGTAGACCTGCACCGACCCGGCCGAGACCGCGTCTACGTACGCCAGCGCCGCCTTGGCCAGTCCGCCCGCGACAGGAGCGTGCGCGCCGATGCCGTGCGACATCAGACCTTGCACCTGATCCGGACGTGCTGCTGCGGCTGGACCGGCACGCCCGGATCGGGGACCTGACGTTCGACGTGGCCGAACCACTTCTCCATGTCGTTGCCCGCCACCTCGACGTCCAGCTGCATGCCGCGCAGCTGGTTGGCGGCGTCCTGGCAGCCCATGTTGAGCACCTGGGGCATCGGGGTGCCGGTCGGGTTGTTGCTGGTCTTGAGCTTGATCACGGTGTTGGCCTCGACCCCGGCCCCGTTCGGCGGGTTCTGCTCCAGCACCTCGTCGTAGGGCTTGTCCGAGGTGACCTGCTCCACCTCGACGCGCAGACCCATACCCTCGAGCAGTTCCCTGGCCTCGGACAGGTTCTTGCCGACGACGTACGGCACGGTCAGCGGCGCGCGGCCCTTGCTGACGATGACCGTGACCTCGGTGCCCGACTTGACCTCCTCGCCCGCCTTCGGGCTGGTCTCCAGGACCACGCCCTTGGGGATCAGGTCGTCGAACCGGTCCGCACCGCGCTTGACCTTGAACTTCAGCGGGTCGGCCTGCAGGTCGACCGAGGCCATGTCGAAGGTCTTGCCCGACACGTCCGGGACCATGTAGCGCTCGGGGCCGGCGGACAGCCGCAGCGTGACGGTGCCGCCGCGGAGCACGCGGTCGCCCGCGGGCGGGTCCTGGACGAGTACGACGTCCTTCTCGACCGTCTCGCTGTAGATGATGTCGCCGAACTTGACCTTCAGCCCCGCCTCGGTCAGCTTCGCCTCGGCCTGGGTGCGGTTCATGTTGACCAGCTGCGGGGTCACCTCGTAGCGGCCGAAGCCGAGCCACCAGCCGCCGACGAGCACGAGCAGCGCCACCACGACGCCACTGGCGATCAGCGCCATCCGGCCGCGCGGATCGCGCATGAGCTGCTGGTACGTGTTCTTGATCCGGTCGAGCGGGCTCTCCGGCTCCACCTGCGCGCGCCGCCGCGTCCGGGGCGCCTGCTGCTGCGGCGAGGGCAACTTGGCCCAGGTCGGTCGCTCGGCCGGGGTGACGTGGCTGACCACGACCGTGGCCTGCTCCATCACCGGGCGAAGGCGCTGCGTGGCGGCACCGGCGACGACCGCTTCGCGAGCCCCCTGGGCCGCGCTGAGCAGCGCCCCGGCGTCGGTGGGGCGGGCCGAGGCCTGCCGGCGCGTCGCCGAGGCGACCAGCTCGTCCAGCACCGGCGACAGGCCGGGCACGAAGCGCGAGGGCGGCGGCACGTCGCGGTCGACGTGCTGCCAGGCCACGTCGACGGGTCGCTCGCCGTCGTATGGCACGCGGCCGGTGAGCATCTCGAACAGCACGATCCCGGCGCTGTACACGTCGCTGCGCGGGTCGGCGTAGCCGTCGCGGACCAGCTCCGGCGCCACGTACGCCACGGTGGCCATGAGCTGGCCGCTGGCGGGGTCGTCGGCGGCGCTGGCCTCCACGGCGCGGGCCAGGCCGAAGTCGGCCACCTTCGCCACCGCGTCGATCAGGTTGTGGCTGCCGCCGCTGGGCGCCTCGGCGATGAGCACGTTCTCCGGCTTGACGTCGCGGTGCACCAGACCCGCCCGGTGCGCGGCGCCCAGCGCCGACAGCACCTGCTCCAGCACCGCCAGCGCCTCGACCGGGCTGAGCCGGCGGCGCTCGGCGAGGATGTCGCGCAGGGTGCGGCCGCGGACGTACTCCATCACCAGGTAGGGCAGGCCGTTGTGGGTGCCCTGGTCGTAGACGGCGACCACGTTGGGGTGGGTCAGCCGCGCGATGGTCTTCGCCTCGTCGGTGAACCGATCGAGGCTGAAAGACTGCCCGGCCGCGTCGCGGACCTGGGCGGGGTGAATGATCTTCAGGGCGACGGTGCGTTCCAGCCGCTCGTCCACGGCCATGTACACCGTCGCCATGCCACCACGGGCCACGCGACCGCGAATGCGGTAGCGCCCGTCGACGAGTGTGCCGAGCAGCTGATCGGCGACCTGAGTATTCATCGCAGCGCAGTCTAAGTCAGGGACGGGCAAACGGCGTACACCCGAGGGTGCGATCGCGTCCCGACCGGGCGTTTCGGGTGCCGTTCACTCCCAGCCACCCGCACCCGGTGCCAGCGTGCCGGGCTCAGGCAGGTGCGGCGTGGCCGGAGTCGACTCGGATGTGTTCGGACTCACGTCCGGCGACGGCGTCGGGGTGGCCGAGGGCGAAGGCGACTCCGACGGGCTCGGCGACGGCGACGGGCTGGGGCTCGGCGAGGCACTGGCCGACGGGCTCGGCCGGGGTGACGGGCGGCGCGTGGTGGGCACGCCGCGTGCGGGCTCGATCTTGCCCACGGACGGGCTCGGCTCGGGGCGCCACTGCGTCGGGCTGGGGACGGGCACCGGCGTGGCGCTGGGGGACACCGGGACCCGCGGCAGGCCGGTGGGCGGGCCGCCGGAGCCCAGCAACGCGTCCAGGCCGCCCGCGACCGCGTAGTAGCCACCCACGCCCGTGGAGACCATCAGCAGCGCGCCGGTGGCCAGCATCACGCGTCGCCGCCCGCGCGGGGCCGGTCCGTCGGCGCCCATGCTGATCACGGCGGTCCGCTCCTGCGCGCGGCGGCGGTTCAGGTCGTAGCGCATCGAGCGGCGGGCGCCGTCGATCTCGCGTCGGATGAGCTGCCAGGGATTCATCGGAGGCTCCTTTCCCGCGGGTCCGTGGCGGGTTCGGCCGGATGTGCGGAGTCGCCCGGGGTGTCGCGACGAGTGGCGGCATGCCACCCCGGATGGTCTTCGGCGAACGTGAGGAGTCGCTTGGGTGCGCCGCGATGAGCGGCGGCGCGCCGCGACGAGTCATGTTCGACGGGGATGCGGTGGTGAGCCCGGGTGGCGACGTGGCAAGGTGTGGAGGTGGCCGAAACTTCGCAATCGACAGACACCGGGCAGGCGACCGCGCCGGAGGCCTGGCTGCCGCTTCCTGACGTCGCCGAGCGGCTCGAGCTGTCGATCATCAAGGTGCACCAGCTGATCAAGGACGGCATGCTGCTCGCCGTACGCCACGAAGGCGTACGGCAGGTGCCCGCCGAGCTGGTGGCGAACGACACCGTGCTCAAGCACCTCCCGGGTGTCCTGACGTTGCTGCGCGACGCCGGGTACAACGACGAAGAGGCGCTGCGGTGGCTCTACACGCCCGACGCGACGCTTCCGGGGACCCCCGCGAAGGCGCTGGGCGGCGACCGCGCCCGCGAGGTCAAGCGCCGGGCGCAGGCCGTCGCCTTCTGACCGCGTGTACGCCTACCTCGCCGTGCTCGGCGGCTGCCTGCTGTGCGCGCTGTGGCTGGAGCCGGTGCTGAAGGTGGGCGTACTGCGCCAGTGGCGGCGCCTGGCCGCCGCGGTGCTGCCGGTGGCCGCGGTGTTCCTGCTGTGGGACCTCGCCGCGGTCGCCGCCGGGCAGTGGACCTTCGACCCCACCCAACTGCTGGGGGTATGGCTGCCCGGCGGCCTGCCCCTGGAAGAGGTGCTGTTCTTCCTGGTCGTGCCGCTGTGCGCGATCCTGGGGTTCGAGGCGGTCCGCACCGTGCTGGCCCGGCGGCGATGAGCTACACGCTGGCCGCCGTGCTCGGGGCGCTGGTCGCGGTGCTGGTGGACCTGTTCGTGCTGCGTACCCGGCTGGTGCTCGGGGTGGTGTTCTGGGCGACGTACCCGATCGTGCTGCTGTTCCAGCTGCTCAGCAACGGGGTGCTGACCGGCCGGGGCGTGGTCCGCTACGACCCGGCCGCGATCACCGGGCTGCGGATCGCGTACGCCCCGGTCGAGGATCTGCTGTTCGGGTTCGCGCTGGTGCTGCTCACGCTGTCGCTGTGGACCCGCGTCGGAGCCGCACGACGGCCCAGACCACCAGGCCCGTGACGACGAACGCGCCGACCGTCTTGGTCAGCACCGGCACGCCCAGCCCGTTGGGCAGGGTGAGGCACGCGCAGACGAGCGCGGCCACGGCCAGCGCCCGCCGCCGCCGCGCATCCGCCTCGACGGCGGCCAGCAGCGCCAGCGGCACCAACGCGTACCAGGGGTAGAAGACCGGGCCGAGCAGTGCCGTGGCCGCCACGAGCCAGCCGCAGGCGGCCAGGATCCGCGCCGGTTCACGCCGTCCGCGCCACGCCGCGCGCAGCGCCGCCAGCGCGGCGACGGCCAGCACCAGCAGCCCGAGCGCCCGCCCGACCGCCACCGCCGCGTCGAACCACGCCGGCCTGCCCGCCACGCGCAGCAGATAGCCCGCGGCCATGCCGACCGCGGTCGGCGGCGAACTCCACTGGGCCAACTCGCCCGTGCCGCGCAGCGCGGTCACCCAGCCCAGGCCGAGCCCGGTCGCCGCGCTCAGGCCCGCGAACGACGCCACGGCGGCGCCCAGCGCGGCCCACCAGCGGCGGCCGACGAGCAGCAACAGGAACGGCAGCGCCACCAGCGCGGTGACCTTCACCGCGACCGCGCCCGCGAGCAGCACTCCGGCCAGCATCGCCCAGCCCAGCCCACGACCGAGCCCCGACCCGTCTCCGCCAGTGGGCAGGGGTCCGTCTCCAGCAGTGGGCAGGGCCCCGTCTCCGGCAGTGGGCGGGGGCCTGTCTCCGGCAGTGGGCAGGGTCACGGCGAGGGCCGCGATGGTCAGGCCCGCGACCAGGGCGTCGTTGTGGGCGCCGGCGACGGCGTGCACCGCGACCAGTGGGCTGAGCAGGCCCAGCCAGTAGGCGGCGGCCGGGTCAACCCCGCAGGCACGCGCCAGCCTGGGGCCGAAGATCGCGACCAGGGCGAGCCCGGCCAGCGCGAGCAGCCGCAGCCAGGCCACCGCGGTGAGCAGGTTCGCCCAGGTCCCGGCGCCGGACAGGGCGACCGCGAGCGGGCCGTACGGCGTCGGGGTGTGCCACCAGAGTTCCGGGACCGCGTCGGCCCAGGGGCAGCCGCCGTCGGCGACCCCGAGGGCGTACGGGTCGAGCCCGGTGCGCCACAACCAGCCCTGGCAGGCGTACGCGTACAGGTCGCGGCTGCCCAGCGGCGGCGCGACCAGCAGCGGCACCGCCCACAGCGCGCCCCGCGCCAGCATCCGGCCCGGCGCCGCGTCGCCGTCCTCGGCGCGCGACCACCACCAGGCCAGCGTCCAGCCGGTCAGCCCGAGCAGCCAGCAGGCCAGCCCGAGCAGGAACGGGCCGCCGACCGCGCCGAACCCGCCGGTGCGCAGCCCGGGGCCGGGGTCGCCGCCGGGCAGGGCGCCGGAGAGGAATGCCGAGATCGCCAGCAGCACACCCGAGACGCACCCGAGGGGGAGTGCGGCACGCCGCCTGCCGAGGGGGAACATCGGTCGATGATCGCACGGTCCTTGATCGCCAGGTGCGCAGCCCGCACACTGCCTGGTGTGGACAGGCAGGTATCGCGGCGCACGCTGACGCTCGCCGCCGTCGCGGCGGTGCTCCTGGTGGCACTGATGGCGGTGGTGGGCTACTGCGCGCGTACCGCCCTGTCGCCGGAGCCGCCGTCGGCCGTGCCCGCCAGCGGCAAGGCGACGCCGGTGTCCGGGTTGGGCACGGTGTCGCTGGGTGAGCTGCCGAAGGAGGCGGCGGCGACGGTCGCGCTGATCGACAAGGGCGGGCCGTACCCGTACCGCAAGGACGGCACCGTCTTCGCCAACCAGGAGGGGCTGCTGCCCGCCCGGCCGAACGGGTACTACCGAGAGTTCACGGTGCCGACGCCCGGGTCACCGGACCGGGGCGCGCGGCGCGTCATCGCGGGGCGCGACGGCGACCTGTACTACACCGGCGACCACTACGAGAGCTTCCGCCAGATCCTGAGGTGACGCGGCCTGGCCCGACCGCGCTCAGGTGGCGCGGTGGACCGCGGCGGCGGCCAGTTCCCGCAGCACCGCGGCCGCCTCCGGCTCGACCGGGGCCGCGTCCAGCGCCGCCAGCGCCGCGCTGGACAGCTGTGCGATGTACGCCTCCGTCTGCGCCAGCGCCCCCGTGTCGGTGATGATCCGCCGCAGCCGGGCCACGCCCGCCTCGTCGAGGTCCGGCCGCCCCAGCCCGGCCGCCAGCGCCGCCCGGTCGTCCGGCCCGGCGCCCTCGAACGCCATCGCGACCAGGTACGTCCGCTTGCCCTCGCGCAGGTCGTCCCCGGCGGGCTTGCCGGTCGCGGCCGGGTCGCCGAACACGCCCAGCACGTCGTCGCGCAGCTGGAACGCCTCGCCCAGCGGCAGCCCGAACGCCGAGTACGCCGCGCTCAGCTCCGCCGGGGCCCCGGCCAGCGCCGCCCCGAACAGCAGCGGATGCTCGACGGTGTACTTGGCCGACTTGAACCGGGCCACCTGGCTGGCCCGGCGCACCGACGTGTCGGCGCTGGCCTGGGTCAGCACATCCAGGTACTGGCCGACCATGACCTCGGTGCGCATCAGGTCGTAGACCGGGCGGGCGTGCGCGACCACGGCCGGGTCCAGGCCGCTGCCGTGCAGCAGCTCGTCCGACCAGACCAGGCACAGGTCCCCGAGCAGCAGCGCCGCCGCCGCGCCGAAGCCGCCCGGCTCGCCCTGCCAGCGCTGCTGCTGGTGCAGCGCCTCGAAGCGGCGGTGCACCGACGGCTCACCCCGGCGGGTGTCGGAGGCGTCCATCAGGTCGTCGTGCATCAGCGCGCTGGCCTGCACCAGCTCCAGTGACGCGAGCGCGGTGACCACGTCGTCGCGGTCGTCGCCGCCCGCGCCCCGATAGCCCCAGTACGCGAACGCGGGCCGCAGTCGCTTGCCGCCGCCGAGGATGAACGACTCGACGGCGTCGGCGAGGGGGAGCAGGCCGTCGTCGATGGCGGCCATGTGCGTACGGCGTTCCGCCAGGAACACCGCGAGCGCCTTCTCCACCCGCGGGCGCAGGGCGGCGCGATCCACCGGGTGCATGGTCATGAACATGAACTTAGACGAGTCGTCGCAGGCCCTGCGCGCCCGGGAGGTAGGACGTGACGTATCTGATCAGGTCACTCAGCTCACGTGCCGCCCGCACGTCCTGGCGCGAGGCCAGCCGGGCGGCCAGTTCCCGGGTCTGCTCGGCGGCGCGGACCGAACCCGAGCGGACCGAGGCGATGACTCCGCCCGCCCCGACCGCGCACGCCTCCTCCAGCTCGCCCACCCCGAGCAGGGCCCGCGCCAGCCAGCCCGAGTACACCGCCAGCGAGCGCGGCTGGCGCGTGCCGCGCAGCTCCGGGCGGCCCAGCAGGGCCACCGCGCGCAGCGGCCGGTCCAGCACGACCAGGCACCGGCCGGTCATCGCCGCCAGTTCACGCTGGTCCAGCCAGTAGAGCCAGGGCGGTTCGCGCTCCGGGACGAGCCGCTCGCCCAGGCGCTGCGCCACGAGCAGGCAGCCGTGCGCGGCGCTGCGGTCGCCGGAGCGCGCCGCCGCGTACGCCGCCCGCTGCGCCAGCAGTGCCCGCAGCCCGGGACTGCCGTGTCGCCGTACGCCCGCGGCGGCGATGCGGGCCAGCTGCCAGGCCGGACCCGGCTCCCGCTCGCCCAGCAGATGACTGGCGCTGCCCAGCAGATGTGCTCCTAGCTGCCGGTCGCCGGCCTCCATCGCCAGCACCAGCCCCTCCCGGTACGCCGCCAGCGCGGCGCGCGGTTGCCCCGCGTCCGCGGCTGTCCAGCCCGCCAGCTGCGCCGACTCCGCGGCGGGCAGCAGCAGCGAGCGCCGGTCAGGGCCCCGCGCCGGGCGCAGCGCGGCCACCGCCTGCCGCCGTCGCCGTGCCACCACGGGCGCCAGATCCGCCCCACCGACCAGGTCGTCCATCCGCCGCAGCTCGCCGAGGCCGGGATCAGGCTCCGCCGACCGCCGATCGGGCACTGGATCGTGCCGCAGCCACCGCCCGGCGAGCAGGCACAGGTCTCTGACCTCGGCGGTCGACAGCCGACGCAGGTCCGGCGCCGCGGCCAGGCCCAGCCGGGCCGGGGACAGGTCGAGCACGTGGGCGAGCCAGCCCAGCCACTGCGCGCCGGGCAGGCGCTCGCCGCGTTCCCAGCGGCTCACCTCGTGCCGGGTCACGGTCGGACTGCCCGCGACGGCGCACAGCAGTTCGGCGAGCCGGGCCTGGCTGTAGCCGCGCAGCCGACGCTGCTGCGCGATCAGCCGACCCAGCGAGGACGGTGACATGGCGGCCTCCCACCCCGTGGTGTTCCTGCAGGCCGACCCCCTGGCGCTGACCCCGTGCGCCGCCCACTTTCCTACCGTCCAGGTACGACAATCCCGGGCGCCCGCCGCCGGGCCGCGCCGGCACGGCGGCCGTGATCGCCATGTGCGGTCGAGAACGAGGCCGGGCAGCGGATCCGGCTCCGGAGACGGCGATGTTCAGGCCGGGGTCGTCCGACCGGCAGCGGCGGCCCGCACCTCGGCGGTCTCCAGCGGATCGTCGCGCAGCCGGGCGAGCAGCGTGACAGCGCGCGGCCGGGGCGCGACGCGGGATGCGGCCAGCTCGCGAACGTCCGGCTCGCAGTCCAGCAGGGCGGGAGTGAGGACGCGCTCGGCGCCGACGGGGTCGACCGACAGCATGGCGCGCAGCATCGCCGCCCGCTCGATCGAATGAGGTGTCCACCGCCAGGTCCGCATCAGGGCGGGCAGGGCCGCCGCGGCGGCCGGGCCGAGTCGCGTGAACCCGTCGGCGAGCCGGTCGAAGCCGCACCAGTCGTCCGAGTCCCACCGCCATTGCCAAGCGTCCAGCAGCCGTGGCAGGTCGACGGCGGTGCTGTGCCCCGCCAGCAAGAGGCTGCCATGCCAGAACAGCTCGGCACCCCGGTCGATGGTCCAGGTCCGGGCCCGTTCGACCACCGCCGCCCCCGGGTCCCGAAGGGCTGTGCCGAGCAGGGACGGATGCAGGCCGCCCTCGATCAAGTCGATCAGGTCCGGATCCGGCACGCCGGCCCGGAGCAGGGCTCGCAGTGCCCGTCGCTGGTCGACCCGCGTCACCTGCGGATCGGTCGCCATCATGATCAACTCGTCCGTGCTGTGTCCGGTCGGCAGGGCGGCCGGCCGCGCGGGCACCCGCTCGGCCAGGCGCCGCGCGGCCGCCGCCAGGCGCGGGTGCTGGGGCGCCCAGTGGGCCGTCATCCGCGGGCAGGCCCAGCTCAGCTCGTACTCCTCCGCCTCGGAGAGGCGGGACAGGCACAACTGGTCGAGGTCCGCCCAGAGCTCGACCGGCCACTCGTCGACGGCGCGCAACACGTCGAGCCAGTGCGGGCCGTCGGTGAGGTAGGCGCGCAGGATGGCGACGGAGCGCCGGTCGCCGCCGCGACCCAGGGCGGCGAGCACCTCCGTGGCCAGTTCGAAGAAGTTGTCCCGGTCCTGGCGCAGGTCGTCGGGGGCGTGGCGCAACTGGTCGCCGATGGGGGCCGGGTCGAGGTCCAGGTCCCGGACGAGGCGGGCCAGGTAGTCGGGGCGGTCGTCGAAGGCCCAGTACCAGCGGTGGTCTCGGCGGATGCAGGCGTAGACGGCGGCGGGGGCGGCGGCGGGATCGCGCATGGCCATCAGTACGCCCTCGCCGCGGCCGCGCTGCAGGGCGCCGTCGAGGGTGTCGGTATGGGCGTAGCGCCAGTCGGCTGTGGATTCTTCGTCGGCTTCGCTCATCGCGCCCAGGATGGCCGCTGCCCTCGCCCCGCACCACCGATTTGCCGCAGTGCCCGGCGGCGAGGTTGATCCGTTTTCGTGGACGCTGGGTGCTGCTATAGCGACACCAGGCGTCCACGAAACGGATCTTCACCCGGCAGTGACCCGGAGGCCGTGCCTATATGTCTTGGTTATGGCTTTTGGGCTGGTGAGGTAAGGACTGAAACGGCGCTGGCCCACATACAGCTGGCCCCTCCCAAGGCGCGTTTGATGCGCTTTGCTGGAGACGCCTGCGACGGTCGACCACTCCCATGGCCTGGCGCAGGCGCCGGGGCGGCGCGTCATCTCCCAAATGGCCCGTGCCGCCCCGGCTTCCCCTTCCTGGAGGTCCGATGGAGCTGCCCCAGATCGACTGGGAGAACCCGCCGCTCGATCCACCCGAGCAGGTCGCCCAGCCGCTGATGTGGCGCCTGGCCGCGCGCCTGCTGCACGACCACGTGACCGCGGCGGGGTCCTGGCCGCTGGCCCGGTGCCGGGTGTGCGAGCTGGTCTGGCCCTGCCCGGCCCGGCGTTACGCCGAGCGTGGCCTGCTGGCGGCCTGCCGCCACCCGGTGGCGGGCCGGGGCGCGGCCGCGTTCACCGACTGGTTCCTGGCGGCCGACGAGCCGCCGGGCGGCGGCTGGTGAGCATGATCACCAGGGGGTATGCCCGCCACACCCTGAGACGGATCGGCCCGTCGGGCCTCATGGCCGATAGAGTCGGCAGGGTGACACTGCGTGCTCCCTCCACCATGCCCGGGCCCCGGCCGACGGTCCGCGACCTGCTGTCGTCGGGGGAGCCCACGTTCTCGTTCGAGTTCTTCCCGCCCAAGACGCCCGACGGCGAGCGGCTGCTCTGGCAGGCCATCCGTGAGCTGGAGTCGCTGCAGCCCTCGTTCGTCTCCATCACGTACGGCGCGGGCGGCAGCACCCGGGACACCACCGTGCAGCTCACCGAACGGGTCGCGACGGAGACGACGCTGCTGCCGCTGGGGCACCTGACCGCCGTCAACCACTCGATCGCGGAGCTGCGGCACGTGATCGGGCACTACTCCGACGCGGGCGTGCGCAACATGTTGGCGCTGCGGGGCGACCCGCCGGGCAGCGACCCGCAGGCCGATTGGGTGGCGCACCCGCAGGGCCTGCACCACGCCGACGACCTGGTGCGGCTGCTCAAGGAGAGCGGCGACTACTGCGTGGGTGTGGCGGCGTTCCCGGAGAAGCACCCGCGCTCGCCCGACTTCGACTCCGACGTGCGCTACTTCGTGCGCAAGTGCCGGGCCGGGGCCGACTACGCGATCACCCAGTTCTTCTTCAACTGGGAGGACTGGGCACGACTGCGCGACGCGGTGCACGCCGCCGGCTGCGACGTGCCGATCATCCCCGGCGTGATGCCGGTGACCAACGTCAGCCAGATCGAGCGGATGGCGCAGCTGTCCGGGGCGGCGTTCCCGGCCGACCTCGCGGAGCGGCTGCGCGCCGTCGCCGACGACCCGCAGGCGGTGCGGGCGATCGGGGTGGAGGTCGCGACCGAGCTGAGCACGAAGCTTCTGGCCGAGGGCGCACCCGGCCTGCACTTCATCACGTTGAACCGGTCGACTGCCACGCGCGAGGTGTGGCAGCGGCTTCGGGTGGGCGCCGCGGTGTAGCCCCGCCCGAGCCGGCCGATCCTGGCCGGGAGTGGGGGGTATGACGACACCGACGACACCGGCGCCGCCGCAGGCCGCAGCGGCGCCGATGAGCTGGGACGCCTACGTCGCGGGCTGGTCGAGCACGCACGACGGGTTCGACCCGCGCCACGCCGGGCCGCTGCTGCGCCGGTGGCTGCGGATCGCGTTCACGGTCGGCGGGGTGCTGGCGCGGTTCGGGCTGCGGCCGTCATACCCGATGGTGATCGCCGCGGGATGCGCGGTGCTGGTGCCACTGCTGGCGGCCCGTGGTGGCGCCTGGCCCGCGCTGGCGGCGCTGGTGCTGCTCCTGGGCGTCGCCGCCGACACGGTCGGGCAGACGCTGGCGGTGCTGCTGCACCGCTCGACCCGGCTGGGCGGCTTCTACCGGGCGATGCTCGACCGGATGAGCGAGATGTGCTGGCTGGCGGCGCTGGCCGTGCTCGGCGCGCAGCCGACCGTGGTGCTGCTGTGCGTGGCGCTGGTGTGGCTGCACGAGTACGTCCGCGCGCGGGCCGGGGCGGTCGGTATGCGCGCTGCCGGGTCGGCGACGATCGGCGACCACGGCACCCGCATCTGGCTCACCCTGCTCTCGCTGCTGCTGGCCGCGGCGGCCACCACCCAGGTCGGCGCCGACCTGGCCGCGGGCGTGGTCACCATGATGATGGTGCTCTGGCTGACCCTCGCCGTCCTCGGCCTCGGCCAGCTCATGGGCATAGTCCGAAAGGTCCTTATGTAGCTGCCGCCCGCTGCATGTAGCTGCCGCCCGCTGCGCAGGCGCGATCAGGTGGCTGCAGTTTCGGGGAACTGCACGAATCCGGGCTCCGATTGCCGCAGTTTCCCCGAAACTGCCTGGGTGGGTCACTCACGCCCTGCGGGAAGCATGAGGGGCAGGTTGTTGCCGAGGATGGCGAAGGGGCGCGGGTCGCCGGGGAACATCAGGTGGCGGCACACGTCGGTGAAGCCGGTGCGGCGGTAGAGGCGCCAGGCCCGGGAGGCCTGCTCGTCGGCCTCCGGGGTGGACAGCAGTGTGGTCCGCGCGCGGGTCATCGACAACAGCGCCCGCAGTTGCGCCTCGCCCAGGCCGTGGCCCTGCGCGCTGGGCCGTACGTGCAGCTCCACGACCTCGAAGCAGTCGCCCATCCACTGCGTGCGCTGGGTGTCGGACAGCACGGTGCTGACCACGTCGTGCCACCACTGGCCGGGCGCGGAGTGGTAGCCGTAGGCGAAGCCGAGCAGGTGACCCTGCAGGCTGAGCCCGGCGACGGCCCGGAACTGCGGGCGCCGCAGGTGGGTGGTGATGTAGCCGCGCCGCACCGCGAGGGCGTCCGCCTGGTACGACATCGCCTCGCCGAACACCGACAGCACGTCGTCCATCCGCCGGGACAGGTCGTCCGGCGTCCAGGGCACCAGCCTCATACGTCCGCCACCCGCGCCGGGGTCGCCGAGGTCACCCGCAGCAGCTCCGGGTAGGTGATCGGGAAGACCGCGCGGGGCACCCCGCCCGCGGCCCAGACCTGGTCGTACTCGGCCAGCGCGGTGTCGATCAGGGTGCGCACCGGCTTGGGGTGGCCCAGCGGGGCGACGCCGCCGATGGGCTGGCCGGTGTGCTCGCGGACGAACTCGGGGGAGGCCCGGTGCAGCTTGGGCACGCCCAGATCGGCGGCGACCTTGGCGGTGTCGACTCGGTGGCGGCCGGAGGTGAGCACCAGCAGCGGCTCGCCGCCCACCTCGAAGATCAGCGAGTTGGCGATCTGGCCCACCTCGACTCCGAGCGCCTGCGCCGCCGCGACGGCGGTGTGGACCCCGTCGTCCAGCTCGATCACCTGGCAGCCCGCGCCGGCGGAGTCGCGGGCGTCCGCGGCGTCAAGGGCGTGCTGGACTGCGGTCACGTTCGGGTGCGACATGGGTCTCATTCTGCCTCAGCGCTGGTGGGGAGGCATCGATGGTCCGCCGTTCCGGCAGGCCGTCTAGGCGAGCCGCTGGCGCGGGCACCGGTTCCGGCAGTGCCGCGGGCACCCGCGCGGTCTCGGCGAGGACCACCCCGGCCAGCACCAGCGCTCCGCCCAGCAGTTGGGCGGTGTTCAGCCACTCGCCCAACACCAGCCACGCGGCGGCGGTGGCGAACACCGGCTCCACCATGCCGAGGATGCCGACGCTGGTGGCGGGCAGGTGCCGCAGCGCCCCGGCGACCAGCAGGTACGGCACGATCGTGCCGAGCACGAGCAGGTAGGCGGCCAGCAGCCACAGCGGCGTGCCGCCCGTGGTGTGCCCGGCCAGCGCGCTCCAGTCCGGGGCGGTGCCGGTGGTGAGGCGGAACAGCAGTCCGGCCAGGGCCGACACGCCGAAGGCCCAGCCGGTGAGCGAGATGGTGTCGCGGCTGCTGACGCCCTGCGCGCCGAGGATGTAGTAGCAGGCGAGCAGGGCGGCCGCGCCCAGTCCGGCGGCCAGGCCGAGGCTGTCCAGGTGCAGGTCGCCCCATACCTCGGCGACGCAGGCCAGGCCCAGCAGGCACAGCAGCAGCCCGGCCCACAGGCGCGGGCGGACGGGCTGGTGCTGGCCGAAGCGGGCCCACAGGGCGACCAGCAGCGGCGCGGTGTACTCGAACAGCAGCGCGATGCCGACGGGCATGCGGGAGATGGCGACGAAGTAGAGCATCGGGACGCCGAAGAAGCCGGTCAGGCCGTACGCGATCAGCAGCGGCAGCTGCCGGGCGGTGACCCGGAACCGGCGCAGCCCCGGCCGCAGCGCGGCGCCCAGCGCGACCAGGCCGAGGCAGGCGCCCAGGGCGCGCAGCGTGGTCAGGTCGGGTGCGCTGACGCCGCCGCGCAGGATCAGTTTGGAGACGGTGCCGTTGAGCGCGAACAACAGTCCTGACAGCAGGACCATGAGCATGCCCAGGGTGGGCCGGGAGCGGAACGGCACTGGTCGAGGCTACCTGGTGTCATGTGTGTACCTCAATTCAGTCCTTACCCGGCGGGTCAGGGTTTACAACCCGGGGTTATCGAACTAATGTTCTACTCGTTGTTCGGACAGGTGTTCGAGACAATGATGTTGAACTGAAGAGAATGTTCTCCAGGGGGAGCGGTTCGCGACGCGAACCCTGGGACGGTGTTCGCGACACCGTCATTGGTCGGCGGAGATTCGCGGCTCCGCTGATCGGCAGGCGGGACGCCGCACGCTGCCCACCGACCCCCGGGCAGCGCGCGGCGCGCCCGACCGGCGTGCCGGTCCGGGCGTGGCGTGGGGAAGCTCCACGCCCCGACCGGCACCGCAATTCCACGCTCTTCCTCCGTGGCTGGTGAGACAGCTGGTGAACGTGGGCATGTCGTCAGTAGCCGTGCGACGCGGCACGGTGGCGACACGCCAGGCGCGGCCGCTCGCGGCCGACGAGGAGGGAACCGCCGAGATGAGAGCCACGACGACGGTGCCGGCGCATACGCTGCCCCACCGCACCCCGATCGAGCTGATGAACCTGGCCCGCCGCGGGCTCGCCGAGGCGAACGAGGTGAGTGGCCACGCCCAGCAGTACGCCGCCGCGCACCTGGCCGCCCTTCGGGCCGCCGCCGCGGTCATCGCGGCCAGGGCCACCCCCGCGCCCGCCCGCCGCAAGCAGATCACCAGCGTCTGGATTCTGCTGAGCATGGTCGCCCCCGAGCTGAACCCCTGGTCGACGTTCTTCTCCGCCGGCGCCGCCAAGCGGTCCGCGGCCGAGGCGGGCATCGCGCGGGTCACCGCCGAGGAGTCCGAGACGATCCGGCAGCAGGCAGGGCGCTTCATCGAACTGATCGAGCAGATGCTCGACCTCGCGGCCTGACCTGACACCAGATCGCGGTTTCGGGGAAAGCGCCGCCATCGGCGCCCCCGAAACCGCGACACCCGTACCGAGGTCCGGGTGGCACCACTTCACCGATCGCGACGACAGGGGGCGGGCAGCATGACGGGGCTGAGCCTGGCCCGGTCACCGCAGACGTGGCACGAATCGGTGCGGCGAGCCAGCGACCTCACCGACGACAGCTCCGGCCTCGGCCCTGACCGTACGCTGCCGGTGCTGCCCGAGCTGCGCAAACTCCTGCCCGGTGGGCTGCGTCGGGGCAGCACGGTCGCGGTCGCCCCCAGCCCTGACCCCGGTTGTGGCGGGACCACCTCACTGCTGCTGTCGCTGCTGTCCGCCGCGTCGGCGGCCGGCTCCTGGTGCGCCGTGGTCGGCCTGCCCACCCTGGGTATGGCCGCCGCCGCCGAACTGGGCATCGTGCTGGAGCGGTTCGCGCTGGTCCCGCACCCGGGTCCGCAGTGGGCCACCGTGGCCGGGGCACTGCTCGACGGGTTCGACGTGGTCGTGGTCGCCCCGCCCGGCTCGGTCGCCCCGACCGTGCGCGGCCAACTCGCCGCTCGCGCCCGCCAGCGCGGCAGCGTGCTGGTGCCGTTCTGCGGCCCCGGCCGCGCCTGGGACGGCGCCGACCTCACCCTCAGCCTGATCGACGGTGCCTGGCAGGGCCTGGGACCCGGTCGGGGGCGGCTGCGCGGCCGGGAGCTGAGCATCAGCGCGTCCGGCCGGGGCGCCGCCGCCCGCCCCCGCCGCGCCACCGTATGGCTGCCCGCCACCGCGGACCTGGCCGCCACCCTGTACGGCAAGGTCCGCGCCGAGGTGTCCCCGCCCCCGGCCGCCCCCAGGCACCCCGACGCGCCCGTCCGCCGACTGCACCTGGTGTGAGCGGGATGCGCGACACCCTGCGCACCATGCTCGTCTGGTGCCCCGACTGGCCCGTCATCGCCGCCGACCTCGTCGACGGCGTCCCCGCCGACCGCCCGGTGGCGGTGTTGCACGCCAACCGGGTGGTGGCCTCCTCCGGCGCCGCCCGCGCCGAGGGCGTACGCCGGGGGCTGCGCAAACGGGAGGCGCAGGCCCGCTGCCCGCAGTTGATCGTCGTCGACTACGACCCGGTGCGCGACGTGCGCGCCTTCGAGCCGGTGCTGGTCGCGGTCGAGGAGGTGGCCGCCTCGGTGGCGGTGCTGCGGGCCGGGGTGTGCGCGTTCGCCGCCCGTGGTCCGGCCCGCTACCACGGCGGCGAGGAGGCCGCGGCGGAACGGATCATCGAGCAGGTGGCGCAGGAGTGCCGGGTCGAGGCCCAGATCGGCGTCGCCGACGGCACCTTCGCCGCGCTGCTGGCCGCGCGGATGGGCCGCGTCGTGCCGCCGGGGCAGACGCCCGCGTTCCTGGCCGAGATGCCCGTGGCCACGCTGGAACGCCCGCAGTTGGTGGGGCTGCTGCGCCGGCTGGGCATCACCACCCTCGGTGCCTTCGCGGCGCTGCCGCCCGGCGACGTACTGGCCCGGTTCGGGCTGGACGCGGCCCTGGCGCAGCGGCTGGCCGCCGGGCGGGACGACCGGCCGCTCGCGGTCCGGCACGCCCCACCCGACCTGGAGGTCGACGAGCGGTTCGACGAACCCGTGGACCGGGTCGACACGGCCGCGTTCGCGGCGCGGGCGCTGGCCGAACGGCTGCACGAGCGGCTGGCCGGATACGGGATGGCGTGTACGCGGCTGGCGAT
Organism: Catellatospora tritici; assembly: GCF_019083965.1. GTDB lineage: Bacteria > Actinomycetota > Actinomycetes > Mycobacteriales > Micromonosporaceae > Catellatospora > Catellatospora tritici. The sequence continues at coordinate 285,784 of NZ_JAHRCY010000008.1, read as the reverse complement.
CGGCGCGGTCACCGCCGACGGCCGCGAACTGCACCGGGTATGGCGCCACGACGGCGTCCTGACCGCGAGCGGGATCGCCGACCGTACCCGCTGGCAGCTCGAAGGTTGGATCACGCAGAAGCGCCTCGACCAGGGCATCGTCGCGCTGCGGCTGGTCCCGGACGGGCTGGTGCGCCAGGTCGGGCTGCAGGCCGGGCTGTGGGGCGACCCCGGGGTGGAACGCGACCGGGCCCACCGGGCCCTGCACCGGGTGCAGGGCATCCTCGGCCCGGAAGCGGTGGTGACCGCGGTGCTGGGCGGCGGCCGCGACCCGCGCGAGCAGGCGACCCTGGTGCCGTGGGGCGACGAGCGGGTGACCGCCCGGCCGGCCGGACCGTGGCCGGGGCGGCTGCCGCCGCCGTCGCCCGCGGTGGTGCTGGACCAGCCGCTGCCCGCCCGGCTGCTGGACGCGTCCGGGCAGCTCGTGGGGGTCAGCGGGCGACTGGAGCTGACCGCCGACCCGGCCCGGCTGGTGCTGGAGGGCGGCGCGGCCGAGGTCGTCGGCTGGGCCGGGCCGTGGCCGGTGGACGAGCAGTGGTGGGACTCGCGCCGCGCGGTCCGCGCGGTCCGCCTCCAGGTTCTGCTGGCAGACGGCCGCGCCCTCCTGCTCACCCTGTCCGCCGCCGAGTGGACCGTAACTCTCCACTTCGACTGACCCGCAGCTCACGGCATGCCGGGACCCCGTGTATTCATGATCGACTTGGTAGTACACTTGTTCGAATCATGGGATGGAGCAGTAACGACAACCTGTCGTGGGCCGAGCTGGAGCGGCGGATGCGGGGCGGGAAGGCCGTCGACCCGCTCGCCGACGGCGGCGACGCGCCCGCGTTCTCGCGCAAGCGGGAGCCGTACCGGCCGGAGCCGGTGGTCCGGCCGCGCACGAGCGTGCCGTACGCGGAGCTGCACTGCCACACCAACTTCAGCTTCCTCGACGGGGCGAGCCACCCCGAGGAGCTGGTGGCCGAGGCGGTGCGGCTGGGGCTGGGCGCCCTGGCCATCACCGACCACGACGGCCTGTACGGCGTGGTCCGCTTCGCCGAGGCGGCCCGTGAGCACGGCCTGCCCACCGTCTTCGGCGCCGAGCTGAACCTGGCCGGTACGCCCCGCGGCGGCGTGCCGGACCCGACCGGCGCGCACCTGCTGGTGCTGGCCAGAGGCCCGCAGGGCTACGCCAACCTGGCCCGGACCCTGTCGAAGGCACACCTGGCGGGGGGCGAGAAGGGGCGCCCGAAGTACCGGCTGGAGGAGATCGCCGGGCAGCTGGACGGGCAGGGGGTGGTGCTGACCGGGTGCCGCAAGGGGCTGGTGCCCCGGGCGTTGCAGGACGGGCTGCTGGCTCCGCCGGGCAGCGGCGGCGACGGCGGCATGGGTGCCGCCGCGAAGGAGCTCGACCGGCTGGTGACCCTGTTCGGCCAGGACAACGTGGTGGTGGAGCTGACCGACCACGGTGACCCGCTCGACGGCGACCGCAACGACGCGCTGGCGCAGCTCGCGGCCGCGGCCGGGCTGCCGGTGCTGGCCACCAACAACGTGCACTACCACGCGCCGGGGCGGCGGCGGCTGGCCACGGTCACGGCGGCGGTGCGGGCCCGCAGCAGCCTGGATCAGCTCGACGGCTGGCTGCCCGCGGGCGCCACCGCGCACCTGCGGTCGGGGGCGGAGATGGCGGCGCGGTTCGGGGCGTACCCGGGGGCGGTGGCGTACGCGGCACGGTTGGGGGCGGAGCTGGCGTTCGATCTGCGGCTGGTCGCGCCGAAGCTGCCGCCGTTCACCGACCTGGCGGGCAACCGGGTCGACGAGGTGGGGTTCCTGCGGGAGCGGGCGTACGCGGGGGCGGCGGACCGGTACGGGCCGCGGCAGGCGTACCCGGAGGCGTACGAGCGGATCGACCGTGAGCTGGCGCTGATCGAGCAGCTGGAGTTCCCCGGCTACTTCCTGGTGGTGTGGGACATCGTCGACTTCTGCCGCCGGGAGCGGATCTACTGCCAGGGGCGGGGGTCGGCGGCGAACTCGGCGGTCTGCTACGCGCTGCGGATCACCAACGTGGACCCGCTCGGCCCCGACGGCGGGCTGATGTTCGAGCGGTTCCTGGCCCCGGAGCGCGACGGCCCGCCCGACATCGACGTCGACATCGAGTCCGACCGGCGCGAGGAGGTCATCCAGTACGTGTACCGCCGCTACGGGCGGGAGCACACCGCGCAGGTGGCCAACGTGATCTCGTACCGGCCGCGCTCGGCCGTGCGCGATGTGGCCCGCGCCTTCGGTTTCTCGCCGGGCCAGCAGGATGCCTGGAGCAAGCAGATCGACCGCTGGAACGGCATCTCCGCCGCCGACGTCGAGGGCATCCCGCAGCACGTGGTCGACTTCGCCGGGCAGCTGCTGCAGGCGCCGCGCCACCTGGGCATCCACTCCGGCGGCATGGTGATCTGCGACCGCCCGGTGATCGAGGTGTGCCCGGTGGAGTGGGCCCGTATGCCCGGCCGCACCGTGCTGCAGTGGGACAAGGACGACTGCGCCGCGATCGACCTGGTCAAGTTCGACCTGCTGGGCCTGGGCATGCTGTCGGCGCTGCACTACGCCTACGACTTCCTCGGCGACGAACTGGACCTCGGCGACCTCAAACCCGACGACCCCGAGGTGTACGAGATGCTCTGCCGCGCCGACACCGTCGGGGTGTTCCAGGTGGAGAGCCGCGCGCAGATGTCGACGCTGCCCCGGCTGCGCCCGGAGCGCTTCTACGACCTGGTGGTGGAGGTGGCGCTGATCCGGCCCGGCCCGATCCAGGGCGGCTCGGTGCACCCGTTCATCCGGCGCAAGAACGGCCTGGAGGAGGTGGACATCCCGCACCCGCGGATGCGCAACTCGCTGGCCCGGACCCTGGGCGTGCCACTGTTCCAGGAGCAGATGATGCAGCTGGCCGTCGACGTCGCCGACTTCACCCCGACCGAGGCCGACCAGCTGCGCCGGGCGATGGGCTCCAAGCGCTCGATGGAGCGGATGGAACGGCTCAAGGACCGGCTCTACGACGGCATGGCCCACAACGGCATCACCGGCGAGCTGGCCGACGACATCTTCAACAAGCTCGCCGCGTTCGCCAACTACGGCTTCCCGGAGAGCCACGCGATGAGCTTCGCCTACCTGGTGTACGCCAGCGCCTGGCTCAAGCGATACCACCCGGCGGCGTTCTGCGCGGCGCTGCTGGGGGCGCAGCCGATGGGCTTCTACTCGCCGCAGTCGCTGGTCGACGACGCGCGGCGGCACGGGGTGCGGGTGCTGCGGCCCGACGTCAACGCCAGCGGGGTCAAAGCGACGCTGGAAGGCGATCCGGGTACGCGGTGGGGCAGCGCGCCGGGCGAGCCGCCCTCGAAGTGGGGGCTGGGCGGCCCGGTGGTGCGGCTGGGCCTGGACACGGTGCGCACGCTGGGGGAGGAGGCGGCCAAGCGGGTGGTCGAGGTGCGCGGCGATCGGCCGTACGCGGACATGACCGAGCTGGCCCGGCGCACCGGCCTGACCGCCGCCCAACTGGAGGCCCTGGCCACCGCGGACGCCTTCGCCTGCTTCGGCCTGGACCGGCGCGCGGCGCTGTGGGCCGCCGGGGCCGCCGCCACCGACACCCCGGACCGGCTGCCGGGCACCGCGGTGGGTGTGCACGCGCCGATGCTGCCGGGCATGGACGAGGTGGAGCGGCTGGTCGCCGACGTGTGGGCGACCGGGCTGTCCCCGGACGACCACCCCATCCGGCTGGTACGGCCGCGGCTGAACGCCGACGGCGTGCTGCCGGTGGCGCAACTGTCCGGGGTGGAGTCCGGCGCCCGGATCACCGTCGGCGGCCTGATCACGCACCGGCAGCGGCCCGCCACGGCGGGCGGGGTCATCTTCCTCAACCTGGAGGACGAGACCGGCATGCTCAACGTGGTGTGCTCGCCGGGCCTGTTCACCCGGAGCCGGAAGATCGTGCAGCTGAACTCGGCGCTGATCGTCCGCGGGCGGCTGGAGAGCGCCTCGGGGGTGATGAACCTGGTGGCCGACAAGGTGACGCCGCTGCACATCGCCACGAAGCCCGCGTCCCGCGACTGGCGCTAGCGCCCGCCAAGGGTGCTAGCACCCTCCGGGGTAAGGAAGGGGCCCTTCTTATCGGAATGTGACGTGGAAGGGACCCTTCTTCACTGCTCGCGAGCAGGTGCGGCGGTCGTGTGCAGGATCTCGCGGACCTGCGTTGCGGCGCGCATGATGCTCTCGCTGATGAAGTCGCTGAAGCGGGCGATGTTCTCCAGGCGGGCGGCAGCCGGGCCGGGGCCGAGGACGCCGACGCCCTGCCGCGCGGTCTCGGCCATCTGGGCCATGCCGCGGGCACTGGCGATCGTCGACTGGTACCAGACGTCGTTGTCGACGGAGTAGCGCTCGCGGCGGCGCTCGTCGCGCTCGCGGCGGATCAGGCCCTGCTCCTCCAGGAACGCGATGGCCTTGGAGACCGACGCCGGGCTGACCTGGAGGCGCTGGACCAGCTCGGAGGCGGTGAGACTGCCCTCGTCGGCGACGAACAGGCAGGTCAGTACCCGGGACATCATCTTGGGCAGGCCCTGGTGCATCAGCAGGGTGGTGAACGCCTCCTCGTACTCCCGCACGGCCTCGTCGTCGCGGCCACCCCCGCGCACCGGGGTGCCCTGCACCCGGGACGGGGTCCGCCGGCGGGCGCGGCGTTCGGTGGCGCGGTGGGCCAGGTCGGCACGGTAGGCGGTGGGGCCGCCGTTGCGCATCACCTCACGCGTGATCGTCGAGGTGGGGCGGTCGAGGCGTCGCGCGATCTCCGCGTAGGCGAGGCCGTCGGCCAGCCCCAGCGCGATCTGTTGACGTTCCTGCTGGCTGAGTCTGCCTCCCGGCACCGCCGTCTCCCTCCACATTTCGTCGCCTGTGCCGCACAGCGTAGCGTTCGCGCTGGGTCAATGCAACAAGCGGGTTGCCGTGCATTGCGTTAGCTCTTCATCTGTTGCAACGAAAATCGGCCATTTACCTGTGGTAATGCAATTAAGACGCAACGAGCTTGTTGCGAGATTCTCGAACGCAACGTAGCGTTTCCGTTGTCAGAAACAACGAGGTACAGGAGAGCAAGATGCAGAAGTTCGACACCCCCGCCGCGATCTCCGCCGTCCTGGACATCCCCGCCGGGCGCATCCAGGTCATCGCCGCGGATCGGAGCGACACCACCGTCGAGGTCCGGCCCGCCAACGCCGCCAAGAGCCGCGACGTCAGGGCGGCCGAACAGACCGAGGTCGAGTTCGGCGACGGCGTCCTGCGGATCAAGGGTCCGGCCGAGAAGAACCAGATTCTCGGCGCGTCCGGGTCCGTCGAGGTGACCGTCCAGCTGCCCGCCGGTTCGCGGGTCGAGGCGAAGGCCGCCGCCACCGAGTTCCGGGGCGTCGGACGGCTCGGCGACGTGGCCTGCGAGGGCGCGCACGGCGTGGTCAAGATCGATGAGGCCGCCAGCGTACGGGTGAACGCCCACGCCGGTGACGTCGCGATCGGCCGCCTCACCGGGCCCGCCGAGATCAGCGTCCAGAAGGGCGACATCGACATCGCCGAGGCCGGCGCCGGTGTGGTCGTGCTGAGCACCCGGATGGGCAACGTGAACGTCGGCGCCGCCCGCGGCGTCTCCGCCATTCTCGACGCGGGCACCAGCTACGGCCGGATCCACAACGCGCTCAACAACACCGAGGGCGACGCCGCCGGGCTGAACATCCGCGCGACCACCGACTACGGCGACATCAGCGCGCGCAGCCTGTGAAAGACCCGGCAGTAAAGGTGTGAAAGCGGTCCCCGAATGGGGGCCGCTTTCACGTATCGCGACTTCGGGTAGTCCATCGATTACTGCTAGTCCATATCAGACATGAGAAAGTCTTGTGTGGACCGCATCGTGCCGATACCGTCTGTCCGACCTACACCTCAGAGACGATCGGACACCGGCATGAGGAAAACGCTGCTTGCCGCATCCACCTGCGGGCTGCTGCTGGCCACCCTTCTGGGCGATGCGGCACACGCGGTCGAGGTGGCGGCACCGGCATGCACCGTCGACTCCCGGCCGGTCACCCTCGACAGCTCACTGGCCGCCACCGAACTGCCCCGGTACGAGGCGTGGCTGGCCGATACGAAGGCCATCGACCTCAACCACCGGGTCCAGGCGGACCGGGACGCGGCCCTGGGCCTGACGCCCGCGAGCACCCTGGCCGAGCAGCTGTCCGCCGGTCTCATCGGCACGGTGATGGACCACGCCACGCAGACGATCGTCACCGTGGTCACCCCCGACTACCGCGACGCCTCCGGGCTGCAGGAACGGCTGGACACAGCCGGTGCGACCGCGCGCGTGGTGGGTGTGAAGACCCGCACCATGGTCGGCTGCCACAGCGCCGCAGAACTGGTCGAGGCGGAGCGGGTGCTGCACGCTCGGGCCTGGCACGCCGACGCGGCCAAGGCGGTCTTCAGCTTCGGGCTGGACCCGCGCGACTCGCGCTTCCACGTCGGGTTCGACCCGCGGTTCCCGCAGGCGGCGCAGGCGCTGCGGGACGCGCTGGGCGGCCGGGTCGTGGTCGACTTCGGCGACGTGCGCCGCGACGGGCGCCTCGACGACGGCGAGCCGCACTTCGGCGGCGCCGGGATCCGCGCCGGGGTGGGCACCGCCTCGAACAACACCTGCACCGCCGGGTTCATCGTCAAGCGCAACAGCGACGGGCGCAAGGGCGGCGTCACCGCCGGGCACTGCTTCGCCAACGGCCAGTCGATCTACTCGGGTCCGAACTACTGGGGCGCCAGCACCGGGGAGTTCGGCTACCCCGACTACGACATGATCGCGGTCCTGTCGTCGACGGAGACGTACGACAACGTCATCCACTCCGACCCGTGCTGCCCGGTCAAGCGCAACATCATCGGCCGGTACAACCCGCTGGTGGGTGACCTGTTCTGCCAGAGCGGCATGAAGACCAAGGCCACCTGCAACATCGAGGTGCTGAGCCTGCTCGACCAGCTCTGCGACGCCGACGGCTGCACCACCGGGCTCATGTCGGGCTGGCGCAACAACGAGGTGCTGTCGCAGGCCGGGGACTCCGGGGCGCCGGTCTACTACCGGTCCGGCACCGCCAACGCGTACGCGATCGGCATGCACATCGGCTCGCGCGCCGGCGGCACCCAGGTGCTGTCGCACCGGATCGCGACCATCGAAGCCCATCTCGGTGTGACGCTGTTGACCTCCTGAGATCGATGGCAACCACGGGCTCGCCGGCCACGTCTGACCCCGCAACCGCAGAGGGAGTCAACATGCACAAGTGGACACTGGCCCTGGCCGCGACGGCACTGGCCGGCCTGGCCGGATGCGCGCAGCAGCCCGCCGCCGATCCGGCCCCGGTGCCGTCCCCGACCGCCTCGGCCCGGATGTCGATGGTGCCCAACCTCACCTCCGACAACCCGGTCGTGGTGGAGAAGGAGATCCTCGACGGCGAGCTCGTGCCGATCATGAAGTACGAACCGGGCGTCGTGGCCGACGCCAACACCGTGGTCAACACGGTGCCGGCGCCCGGCACCCGGGTGCCCGCGGGCACCGTGGTCACCATCGTGGTGGCCGGGTCGCCCGCCGCGAAGCTGTCCGCCGTGGTCGACGCCGACCGCGAGACGTTCGTCGGCCTCGCCAAGGACCGCGACGGCTCCTGGGTGGTGGCCGTCTCCGCCACCGCCGACCTGCCCAAGACGCTGCAGCGACTCAAGGCCGTCGCCGGGAGCGCCCCCTACCGGGTGCAGACCTGCGAGCGCAGCTGGGTCGAACTGACCCGGGTGCAGATCGAGCTGGGCCGCCGCGACTTCCTGCCCGGCGCCGACAAGCTCGCCTTCAGCACCGGCATCGACCCGATCGCCTGCGCGGTGTTGATGACCGTGCAGCTCAGCGACGGCGAGATAGCCGAGCTGACCGCGCGCTACCGGGGCGCGTTGGTGGTGCGCCGGGGGGACGTGCGGCGCGACTGAGCGCGGCGGCACGCCGGGGGCGGTGCCTCGGTCGGCTAGGCTCGCCAGCGTGGAGCGGACGAGTGTGGCGCAGCCGCGGATCGCGGGACCCCGGACCGCAGTGATCTGGTCGGTGCTGCGGGCGGAGCTGGCGGCCCAGGACGGGCGGCGGCTGACCGTCGTCGACGTCGGCGGCGGCACCGGCGGGTTCGCGGTGCCGTTGGCCGAGGCGGGCCACAGCGTCACCGTGGTTGACCCCAGCCCGGACGCGCTGGCCTCGCTGCTGCGCCGGGCCGCCGACGCCGGGGTCGCCGACCGGGTGCACGCCATGCAGGGCGACGCCGACTCCCTCGGCGACCTGGTCCCGCCCGGCGGCGCCGACCTGGTGCTCTGCCACGCGGTGCTGGAGGTCGTCGACGACCCCGCCGCGGTCGCCCAGGCGCTGCACGACACGCTGCGTCCCGGAGGCGCGGCCAGCGTGCTCGTGGCCAACCGGGCCGCGGCTGTGCTGTCGCGGGCCATGGCCGGGCAGTGGCGCGCCGCCGCCGACCTGCTCGCCGACCCCGCGGCCCGGCTGACCGCGCGCGACACGCTCCGGCGCCGCTTCGACCTGGCCGACGCGCAGGCACTGCTGGCCGGGGCGGCTCTGGCGGTGGAGTCGGCGCACGGCGTGCGCGTCGTCGCCGACGCGGTGCCCGGGGTGATCGCCGACGCCGATCCCGAGGCGCTGACGGCGTTCGAGCTGGCCGTGTCGGCGCTGCCGCCGTACCGGGACGTGGCCACCCAGGTGCACCTGCTCGCGCGGCGCCGCGCCGCGCGCTGAGGCACCGGCCGCGAGCCGGAGAGGGGAGTGGCCGTATGTTCCAGGCGCCGCGCTACGACGAGGGCACCATCGCCGACGTACTGCCCGGGGCGCTGACCGCGCTCGGAGTGCCCGGCCTGTCCGACCGGCTGGGCCTGACCGCGCGGCTGCCCGACGTACGCCGGGTGGCGGTGCTGCTGGTCGACGGCATGGGCTGGGGCCAGTTGCCCGCGATGGCGCGGTTCGGCCCGACCGTGGCCGACACGCTGGCCGGGCGGCTCGGCACGGCCGGATACACCACCTGCGGCTTCCCCTCGACCACCCCCACCAGCCTGGTCAGCCTGAACACCGGCGCCGCCCCGGGCGCCCACGGCGTGCTCGGCTTCTACAGCCTGGTGCCCGGCACCGACACGGTGATCAGCCACATCCAGTGGCGCGACGATCCGGAGCCCGCGCGGTGGTCGCCGGTGCCGTCGGTCTACGCCGCCGCCGCGGCGGCCGGACTGAACACCGTCGTGGTCAGCCGCCCCGAGTACGTCGGCAGCGGCCTGACCACCGTGACCAGCACCGGAGCCCGCTACCTGCCCGCCGTCGGGGTCGACGAGCTCGCCGCCGGGATGCTCGCCGCGCTCAAGGACGGCCCCGGCCCGAGCCTGGTCTACGGCTACCACCCCGAGCTGGACAAGGCCGGGCACAACCACGGGCTCACCTCGCCGCAGTGGGAGCACGCCGCGGCCGAGGTCGACCGGCTGCTGACCGTCCTGGTCGAGGGGCTGCCCGACGACGCGGCGCTATTGGTCACGGCCGACCACGGCCAGCGCGACATTCCCCTGCACCGACGGATCGACCTGCACGGCGATCCGGAGCTGTGCGAGGGTGTACGGCACGTCGCCGGTGAGCCGCGGGTGCGCTACCTGCACACCGCCCCCGGCGCCGCCGACGACCTCGTCGCGGTGTGGCGGGCCAGGTTCGACCACGCGATCTGGGCGGGCACCCGCGAGGAGGCGATCGCCACCGGCTGGTACGGCCCGGTCGTCGCCGACCACGCCGCCCGCATCGGCGACGTGGTGCTGGTCTGCCGGGACGACTGGGCGCTGCTGGCCTCCCGCACCGACGCCCCCACCATCGCCCCGATGATCGCGATGCACGGCTCGCTCACCCCGGTCGAGATGCAGATCCCGCTGCTGGTCTACCGCGGCTGACCGGCGTTACGGCAGGTCGCACGCGGTAGTGGCCGCTCGGTGTGCTCCGCAGCGCTGCGGAGCATCGCGACCGTCACCGGGCTGCCGTCCGGCCTGGCGGCAGGCACGGCCAGTCCGAAGGACGACGCCGGGCACAGCGGCGGTAGTCGGCGAAAGCCATCGGCGTCGCGTTCGAACGGCTGTCCGACCGGCGCGGTAGCGTGCACCCGTGGGGCGCGCGTCCGGTGGCGGTGCGCCGGTGCCTGGCTTCGGGCCGACCGGCGACGATTCGGGCTGCCCGATCCTGCACATCGACATGGACGCCTTCTTCGCCTCGGTGGAGGTGCGCCGCCGCCCCGAGCTGCGTGGGCTGCCCGTGGTGGTCGGCGGCACCGGCGGACGCGGGGTGGTGTCGTCGGCCAGCTACGAGGCGCGGGCCTACGGCGTACGCAGCGCGATGCCGACCGCGATGGCACGCGCCCGCTGCCCGCAGGCGATCTTCATCTCGCCCGACATGGCCGCGTACGCCGAGGCCTCGAGCGCCGTGATGGCGATGTTCCGAGACGTCACACCGCTGGTCGAGCAGCTCTCGGTCGACGAGGCGTTCCTCGACGTCGCGGGCTCCCGCCGCCTGTTCGGTCCGCCCGCCCAGATCGCCGACCTGATCCGCCGCCGGGTCGCCGCCGAGCAGCGGCTCACCTGCTCGATCGGGGTGGCGCCCAACAAGTTCGTGGCCAAGCTCGGCTCCACCCTGGCCAAACCGGACGGTCAACTCGTCATCCCGGCCGACCGGGTGCTGGCGTTCCTGCACCCGCTGCCGGTGTCGGTGCTGTGGGGCGTGGGCGAGCGCACCGAGGAGACGCTGCGCAAACTGGGTCTGCGCACCGTCGGCGACGTCGCGCACGCACCGGACGGGCTGCTGCGCGGGGCGCTGGGCCCGGCCCTGTCGGCCCACCTGCGGGAGCTGGCCGCGGGGCGGGACTCGCGTCGGGTCACCACCGAGCACCAGGAGAAGTCGATCGGCGCCGAGGTGACCTTCGACACCGACGTCGACGACCCGCAGGCGCTGCGCCGCACGCTGCTGGCCCTGGCACAGAAGGTGGCCGGGCGGGCCCGCGCCTCCGGCCAGGCGGGCCGCACCGTGTCGATCAAGGTGCGGTTCGCGGACTTCCGCACCGTGTCGCGCTCGCGGACGCTGGGCGGGCCGACCGATGTGGCCCACGACGTGTTCACCACCGCCTGGGAGCTGTTCGAGCCGGTCCGCTCCCAGCAGCGCATCCGGCTGGTCGGCGTACGGTTGGAGGGCCTGCTGGACGCCGAGGGGGCGGTGCGCCAGCTCGCGCTGGACGAGCCGGAACAGGGGTGGCGCGACGCGGAGGTGGCCGCCGACGCGGTGATCGCCCGATTCGGTCGCGGGGCCGTACGTCCGGCCAGTCTTCTCGGGCCGAATCGGCGCGATTCGGCACCCCGTGAGACGGGGTCGCAAAATCCCGCTCCGGGCATGGTCGTCCCGCTTTCCGACCCGCCACTGCCCTCGTAGACTGACGGGTAGCAGTCGTCCGGCTGCGACACGTATTCACGGTTTGGCGATCATCACCTGGGGAATGGGGCGACTCGACGCACCCTAGGAGACGAACCGCCAGACCCGGCGGACCGGGGAGGAGTGCCGTGCCGCTATCCGAGCACGAGCAGAGGCTGTTCGAGCAGATCGAGCGGTCGCTGTCCGAAGACCCGAAGTTCGCTTCGGCCGTGCGCCACAGCGATCCGAAGTTCCATGCCCGCCGGCGGATCATCATCTCGATCGTGCTCATCCTCGCCGGCCTGGGCCTGGTGGTCTACGGCGTGGCCGACAGCTCGAAGCTGTGGCTGGGCGTGGTCGGGTTCGTGCTGATGCTGAGCGCGGCCGCGTACTGGATGATCGCGCACCGTCGCAGCCAGAGCACCGAACTGCGCTCGGTCGGAGGAACCGCCACGCGGCGTACCCGTCGCGGCATGGGTCTGATCGACCGACTGGAGAGCCGCTGGCGCGAGCGCCGCGAGTTCGACCGCTAAACCCTCCCCGCCTACCTCGACAACGGCGAAGGGCCGCCCCGGATGGGGCGGCCCTTCGCCGTCGCTGCCACGCCACCTACCCATGCCCCGCGCCGCGTCCCGCCAGTCCCGCCGCGCCGCCCGCGCCCCGCCCGCAGCGTCCCGCCGCGCGTGTCGCGTCGTGTCGCGTCCGGCAGGCTGCAGTTTCGGGGAAACTGCATGAAAGCGGGCCAAGATTCGCGCAGTTTCCCGGAAACTGCAGGCACCCCCGGGTCGCTGGGCCGCCGCCCGCCGCCCGCCGCCCGCCGGGAAGGGTGGGCAGGTGGGCGGCGGGCGGGGGGTCAGCGGAGGAGTTTGGGGCGGCGGATGCGCAGGGGGCGGGTGAGGCGGACGAGGTGGTCGCCCAGGGCCGTGGAGCGGGCCGAGAGCGTGGCGGTGGCCGAGTAGATGGCGTTGCGCCAGCGCAGCAGCACCGACGGCGGCATGAGCACCGCCGCCAGCCGTACGCCGCGGTCGGCGTCGGCGGCCAGCGCCGCCCGCACCGCGCGTACCGCCCCGCCGAGGCGGTCGGCCGCCAGCGGCGCCGGGGCGTAGCGGGCCCTCTCCTCGGCGATGCCGAGCAGCTTGGCCGCCTCGGTGGCGCCCGTCAGCCGGGTCCGGATCAGCCGCTCCACGGTGGCCCGCGGCGTCTCCGCCGGGTCCACCGCCACCCGGAAGTCGATCATCGTGTCGATGAGCTCGTCCCAGGCCAGGTGGGCGCGGCGGCGGGCCGCGTCCAGGTCACCGGTCACGGTCAGCTCCGGGGCCGCCGTGTCGGTGGCGCCCTCTGGCAGCGGCGCGCGCGGACCGGCCGCCGTACGCAGACCGCGGCGGCGCCGCAGCATCGACCGGCGCAGTGCCGGTGCGGCCAGCACCAGCAGCAGCACCAACGCGCCGCCCAGCGACCACCACACCCCCGGCGGGATCGCGGTGGGGGTGATCTGGCCGCTGCCCAGCTCGCCACCCTCGTCCACGTTGCGGCGGGTCGGCCCGGCACTCGGGTCCGGTCCGCCGCTGGCGCCGGGGGCGATCGACGGGCGGTTGCCCGGGGTCAGGTCCGGCGCGTCCACGTTCGGTGCCCAGGCCGGGTTGACCGAGCCCATGACGAACGCGGCCGGGGTGGCGTCGAACGGCACCCAGCCGAACCCGGCGAAGTACACCTCGGTCCAGGCGTGCAGGTTCTTGTTGGTCAGCGTGTAGACGCCGTCGTGGAAGTTGTTGCCCAGCGCGAACCCGAACGCCACCCGCGCGGGCATGCCCGCGGTGCGCACCATCCAGGCCAGCGCCGCCGCGTACTGCTCGCAGAAGCCTTGCTTGGCCTCCAGGAAGTCGACGATCGCGTCGCCGCTGGTGCCGCTGGGGGCCAACTGGTCGTAGCGGAACTCGTTCTTGGACGAGAAGTAGTCGTACAGGCCGCGGACCTTGTCGTACGGCGTGGTCTTGTCCTTGGTCAGCCGCTCGACCAGGTCCTGCACCAGCTGCACCTGCGGCACCCGGCTGAACTGCCGCTGCACCGGGTCCGACGCCTGCAGCGGCTGGGCCGTGCGCAGCTGGTCGGGGGTGAAGTCCGGGCGCAGGTAGTCGAACTCGTAGGAGCGCCCCGACGAGTTCTCCCGCTGCGAGTACACGATCTGCATGTTGGGGTCGTACGACCAGGCCGAGCCGAGCTTGCGCATCGACACCGGGGCGCCGAACACCGGGATCAGCGGCATCGCGAACTGCTGGGTGACCTCCACCCGCGCGGTGTTGCGCAGCGTGACCACGTTGCTGGTGTCCAGGCCGACCGGCATCGGCATGTTGTCGTTGACCGGCTGTCCGGCCGGCTGGCGGCTGGAGAAGCCCTTGTCGCCGATCTCGTCGGCGACGCCGAAGCGCAGGTAGAACGGCCGGGCGTCGGTGGTGCTGACCTTGACCATGTCCTGCACCTGGGAGGCGCGCAGCCGCCCGCTGAGCTCGGCGAACAGGTCGACCCGGGTGGCGCCGCGGCCGCCCTTGCCCGACTGGCCCAGACCCTCGCCGGTACCGAACTGGCCGAAGAAGCCCACGCCCATCGCGGGCACCGCCAGCGGCAGCAGCACCGCGGCGACGACGCCGACCGTGGCCAGCCGCCGACCGGTGGCCGACAGGGGAGAGGGCTCCCACACGTCCACGCCGCGGCCCTCGCCGGTGAAGCGGCGGCCGAACCGGCGTACCCGGTCGACGTTGTCGCTGACCAGCAGCCACAGGAAGCCGACGGCGCCGATCACGAACGGCAACGGCGACACCGAGTCGACGTAGACCGCCACCGGCACCGAGTAGATCGCCAGCATGGGCAGGCCCGCCAGCGCCGGGCGGCGCAGGCTCACCGCGCACAGGTCCACCAGGACCGCCACCGCGCCGATGCCCATCGCGCTGATGAACAGCAGGCCGCGCAGGTCCGGGACCGGCACGTAACTGCTGCGGATCTCCTCGCCGGACAGCGACAGCAGCTCGCCGAAGTGCCGGAGGGTGCTCGGCGTGGGAATCAGGCCCAGGGCCGCCGTGCCGTCGCCGAACAGCCAGGTCAGGCCGAGCAGCACGGCGGCGATCATGCCCGCCAGCTGGGCCCAGGTGCGTCCGCGCAGCGAGCGCGTCGCCAGCGCCGCCCCGGCCACCAGCCCGACCATCAGCAGGGCGTGGAACAGCCAGGTGTACCCCTCGAAGATCAGCGAGATCGGGGCGGACGCGAGCAGCGTCGTGCCCGCCGCGACCAGGCCCAGATGCCGTCGCGAGTTCATCGACTGCCTCCCATACCGACGGTCTCGGCCATCGCGGCGCGGACCGCGAAGCCCTGCTGCCCCTTGGCGGCCTGCGGCCACAGTGTGGGCAGCTGGTCGCCGTGCTTGACCCGCAGTACGCGCCAGCCGCTCTGCAGCAGCGCCAGCGCCGCCGTGGCGTGCTCGCGCTCGGCGGCCTCGCGGGTGGCCGCGGGCAGGTTCAGCCAGGTGTTGGTGTCCATGAACAGCGCCACGCAGGTGGTGCCGCTGGTGCGCAGTGCCGCCAGCAGCCGGGCCTCGCCCGGGGTGAGCAAGCCCAGCACCGCGATGATCAGGCCGCCGTCGGCGCGGCGGCGCACCTGGTCGACCAGGCTCGACACGTCGCCGCGCTGGGAGGTCTTCACCTCGGCCAGGTGGTCCAGCAGCAGGCCGTCCCCGGTCGCCTCGGTGGCGTCGAGGTCGGCGCCGCTGTCGGTGACCATGCGCAGCCGGTATCCGGCCTGGCGCAGGTGCACCGCGATGCTCGCGGACGCCGACACCGCCCACTCGAAACTGGCGGTCGGCCCCTCGCCCCGGTGGGCGGCGGCGCGGGTGTCCAGCAGCACCGTGGCCCGGCTCTCCCAGGGCTGCTCCTCGCGGCGCACCATCAGCTCGCCCACGCGCGCGGTCGAGCGCCAGTGCACCCGACGCAGGTCGTCGCCGCGCCGGTACTCGCGGGTGGCCGCGTCGTCCTCGCCGTGCACCGCCACCGAGCGGGCCCGGCTGTCACCGGTGCCGGAGTACTCCCCGGCCAGGCGCACCAGCTGCAGCGGTGACACCTGCGGGATCACGGTCAGCTTGTCGGTGCTCGGGAAGGAGCGGGTCAGTTCGCACAGGCCGAACGGGTCGGTCATCCGCAGGGTCAGCGGGCCGACGTCGTAGCGGCCGCGCAGCTCGGCGCGCACGGTGTACGCCACCGAGCTGGCCTGCTGCGCGCCCAGCCGCTCCAGCACCAGCCGGGGACGGCTGCCCAGCGCGTAGGGCAGCCGGTCCTCCAGCAGCAGGGTGCCGGTGGGCAGCCGGGACACGTTCTGCAGCCGCAGCAGCACGCGGGCGCTGGCGCCCGCCTGCACGCGGTACGGGTCGAGACTGCGCGTGCACGCGAGCCGGTACCTCGCCCGGCCCACGTGCAGCGCCGCGAGCAGCGGCAGTGCCACCAGCAGCACCGCCACCCGCATCAGGTCCTTCTCGCCGAGCACGACCGCGCACAGCAGCGCGGCGACCCCGGCGGCCAGGAAGGACCGGCCCCGGGTGGTCAGCCCTCGCAGCGCCTCGCGCATCGGTCAGCCCCGCCGGTCGTAGAAGGAGTTCGGCGGGGTGGCGGGGCGGGTGTCGTACTGCGAGCGCCGGTCGTGCGGCACGGGCAGCCGGTGCACCAGCTCCGACAGGATCGCGTCGGTGGTCCGCCGGGCCAGCTGCGCGTCGGCGGTGGGGATGACCCGGTGCGCGAGCACCGGCACGGCCAGGGTCTGCAGGTCGTCGGGGACGACGTAGTCGCGGCCGTCCAGCGCCGCGACCGCCTTGGCGGTGCGCAGCAGCTGCAGCGTCGAGCGCGGGGAGGCGCCCAGGCGCAGTTCGGGGGCTTCGCGGGTGGCGGTGACCAGTTCGACGGCGTAGCGCTTGACCGCCTCGGCCACGTGCACGCTGCGTACGGTGCCGATCAGGCGGCGCACCGTGCCCGCGTCGACGACCGCGGTCAGGTCTTCGAGGGGGTCGTGTGAGTGGTAGCCGTCGAGCATCGCGTACTCGGCCGCCGCGTCGGGGTAGCCCATCGCGATGCGCGCGGTGAAGCGGTCGCGCTGCGCCTCGGGCAGCGGGTACGTGCCCTCCATCTCGATCGGGTTCTGCGTGGCGATCACCATGAACGGCATGTCCATCGCGTACGTCTCGCCGTCGACGGTGACCTGGTGCTCCTCCATGCACTCCAGCAGCGCGGACTGGGTCTTCGGCGAGGCCCGGTTGATCTCGTCGCCGACCACCAGGTTGGCGAAGACCGCGCCCGGCTTGAACTCGAACTCGCGCGTCTCCTGGTTGTAGACGCTGACGCCGGTGACGTCGCTGGGCAGCAGGTCGGGGGTGAACTGGATCCGCCGCACCGAGCAGTCGATGGAGCGGGCCAGCGCCTTGGCCAGCTTCGTCTTGCCGACGCCGGGCACGTCCTCGATGAGCAGGTGGCCCTCGGCCAGCAACACCGCCAGCGCCAGCCGCACGGTGGCGGTCTTGCCCTCGATGACCTGCTCGATGTTGGCCACGATCGCGTTGGTCGTGGCCTTGAACTCTTCGACCGTCATGGGGTCGGTGAGTTCGCTCCCACCTCGTTGCGTGGTCACATGTCCTCCTGAAGTTCGCAACCGTGGGGCGTGTGGTGCACGCTGATCTTGGTCACCCAGGCCTCCCACCATTCTGATCACCTGGCCCCGACCAGAACGCTCAAGGTCGCGGCGTTGGTTGCCTTGCGGAACACCCGCCGTTCACGCGCAGGGTCTGCGACGCGCGAGCGGACGAGCACGTTCCGTCGTGACCGCAGTGTTACGCGCGGGGGGTGTGCGCGCAATGGGCGGTATGCGAGATGCCGTCCCGCGCGCGTACGCGGTATCATGCGGACATGGCCCGGAAGCTGGTGCTCCTTAGCAGGCCGTGCTGACGCGACAGAGCGCGCGTGAGCACGGCGACCCCTCCTGCGCGAGGGGATTTTTTATGCCCGCGGAGCGGACATAAACGGAGGCACAGCATGCCCAGCTCCCGGTGGCCGCGCGGTGGCGGCCTCTCTCCGCTGAGAACCGAGCCTGAGATCGCGAACTGATTTCGTTGAGGATTTGACATGAGTGAGCAAGCCGAGACCTCGGCCGACGTCCCCGCGTTCCGCTACACCGCCGCCCTGGCGGGCAAGATCGAGCGGCACTGGCAGGACTACTGGGACGAGCACGGCACCTTCCACGCCCCGAACCCGACCGGCCCGCTGGCCGACCCGGCGCACCCCCGCTTCGGCGCGGCCAAGCAGTTCGTGCTGGACATGTTCCCGTACCCGTCGGGGGCGGGCCTGCACGTGGGCCACCCGCTGGGCTTCATCGGCACCGACGTGTTCGCCCGCTTCCAGCGCATGGCGGGCTTCAACGTGCTGCACACGATGGGCTTCGACTCCTTCGGCCTGCCCGCCGAGCAGTACGCGGTGCAGACCGGCACCCACCCCCGGGTGACCACCGACCGCAACATCGCGCGCTACCGCGAGCAGCTGCGCATGCTGGGCCTGGGCCACGATCCGCGCCGCTCGGTCGCCACCACCGACGTGGACTTCTACCGCTGGACCCAGTGGATCTTCCTGCAGGTCTTCAACTCCTGGTACGACGCCGAGGCGGGCCGCGCCCGCCCGATCGCCGAGCTGGAGGCGAAGTTCGCGGCCGAGGACCCGACCTGGGCGGGCAAGTCCGTCGCCGAGCGCCGCGCGGTCATCAACGAGCACCGCCTGGCGTACGTCAGTGAGGCGCCGGTCAACTGGTGCCCCGGCCTGGGCACCGTGCTGGCCAACGAGGAGGTCACCGCCGACGGCCGCAGCGAGCGGGGCAACTTCCCGGTCTTCAAGCGCAGCCTGAAGCAGTGGATGATGCGCATCACCGCGTACGGCGACCGCCTGATCGACGACCTGGACACGCTGGACTGGCCCGAGGCCATCAAGGCGATGCAGCGCAACTGGATCGGCCGCTCCACCGGCGCCCACATCTCGTTCGCCGTCGACGGCTCCGACCAGCAGGTACGCGTCTTCACCACCCGCCCCGACACCGTCTACGGCGCCACGTACATGGTGGTCGCGCCCGAGCACGAGCTGGTCGACGAGATCGCCCCGGCGGCGTGGCCGGACGGCACGCACGCGGTGTGGACCGGCGGGCACGACACCCCGGCCCAGGCCGTGGCCGCCTACCGGGCGTTCGCGGCGAGCAAGACCGACGTGGAGCGCCAGGCCGACGCCAAGACCAAGACCGGCGTGTTCACGGGCGCGTTCGCGGTAAACCCGGTCAACGGGGCGAAGCTGCCGGTGTTCATCGCCGACTACGTGCTGGCCGGCTACGGCACCGGCGCGATCATGGCGGTGCCCGGTCAGGACGAGCGCGACTGGGAGTTCGCCGAGGTCTTCGAGCTGCCGATCATCCGTACCGTGCAGCCGACCGAGGGTTTCGACGGCAAGGCGTTCACCGGCGACGGCCCGGCGATCAACTCCGGCATGCTGGACGGGCTGGGCGTCGCCGAGGCCAAGGCGAAGATCATCGAGTGGCTGGAGACCGAGGGTCGCGGCCAGGGCGCCATCACCTACCGGCTGCGCGACTGGCTGTTCAGCCGCCAGCGCTACTGGGGCGAGCCCTTCCCGATCGTGTACGCCGAGGACGGCCAGGCCATCGCGCTGCCCGAGTCGATGCTGCCGGTCGAGCTGCCCGAGGTCGACGACTTCTCGCCCAAGACGTTCGCGGCCGACGACGCCAACTCCTCGCCGGAGACGCCGCTGTCGCGCAAGGGCGACTGGGTCGAGGTGACGCTGGACCTGGGCGACGGGCCGAAGCAGTACACCCGGGAGACCAACACCATGCCGCAGTGGGCCGGCTCGTGCTGGTACCAGCTGCGCTACCTGGACCCGACCAACGACAAGGCGTTCGTCGACCCGCAGAACGAGGCGTACTGGGTCGGCCCGCGCGAGGCGGGCGACTCCGGCGGCGTGGATCTGTACGTCGGCGGCGTCGAGCACGCCGTGCTGCACCTGCTGTACGCCCGGTTCTGGCACAAGGTGCTGTTCGACCTGGGCCACGTCAGCAGCTTCGAGCCGTACCACCGCCTGTTCAACCAGGGCTACATCCAGGCGTACGCCTACACCGACGACCGCGGCACCTACGTGCCCGCCGAGGAGGTGACCGAGGAGCAGCCCACGATCTGGACCTGGAACGGCGAGAAGGTCAACCGCGAGTACGGCAAGATGGGCAAGTCGCTGAAGAACGTCGTCACGCCCGACGAGATGTGCGAGCGGTACGGCGCCGACACCTTCCGCGTCTACGAGATGTCGATGGGCCCGCTGGAAGTGTCCCGCCCCTGGGACACCCGCGCGGTCGTCGGCGCGCAGCGCTTCCTGCAGCGCGTCTGGCGCTCCATCGTCGACGAGCAGACCGGCGCCGTCGTGGTGGTCGACACCCCGGCCGGTGACGAGCTGCGCCGCCTGCTGCACCGCGTCATCGCCGGGGTCCGCGAGGACATGGCGGCGCTGCGTTTCAACACCGCCATCGCGAAGCTGATCGAGCTGACCAACGCGGTGACCAAGGCCGGTGCCACCCCGCGCGAGATCGCCGAGCCGCTGGTGCTGATGCTGGCACCGGTCGCCCCGCACATCGCCGAGGAGCTGTGGCGCAAGCTGGGCCACGACGCCTCGCTGACCTTCGCCGACTTCCCGGTCGCCGACCCGGCGCTGCTGGCCGCCGAGCAGGTCACCTACCCGGTGCAGGTCAACGGCAAGGTGCGCGGTCGGGTCGAGGTCGCCGCGGACGCGAGCGAGGACGAGATCCGCGCGGCCGCCCTGTCGGCCGTGACCGACGCGCTGGGCGGCAAGGACCCCAAGAAGGTCATCGTCGTGGCGGGCCGCCTGGTCAGCATCGTCGTCTGACCCGCGACCCCCGCGTATGCCCTCGGCCGCCGTCCGGCCGAGGGCTTACGTTTTTCCAGGTGGAGAACTAAACTTTCTTGCAGGAAATCTTTAAAGATTTGGGGAGGATGTTCATGACGCAGGTGCTGGTGGACATCGACCAGGAGGAGTTGGCCAAGGCCAAGGACATCCTGGGCACGACCAAGAACACCGAGGTGGTCCGGCTGGCGATCCGCGAGGTCATCGCCGCCAAGGCCCGCCGCGAACTGATCGAGATGTTCGCCGAGGGCGCCTTCGCGGACCTGGGCGACGACGAGGTCCGCCGCGCGGCATGGTCGTGACCTATCTCATCGACACCAGCGCGCTGCACCGGCTGCGCCATCCGGCCGTGCAGGCGGTGCTCGGACCGCTGATCGAAGCGGGCCGAGTGGCGATGTGTCCGGTGTCCGAGTTGGAGACCCTCTACTCCGCCCGGAACCTGTCCGAGTACGAGGCCGGTGCCTCCCGGTTCCGGTTGGCGTTCACCTGGGTGCCCGTGCCCGAACGAGCCTGGGACCGGGCCGCCGAGGTGCAGCACGAGCTGGCCCGCCGCGGGCAGCACCGGGCAGCTTCCATCCCTGATCTGCTGTTGGCCGCGACGGCCGAGTCCCAGCGCCTGACAGTCCTGCACTACGACCGCGACTTCGAGACCATCGCCGCCGTGACCGGCCAGCCGACGCGGTGGGTGGTCCCGGCCGGAACCGCCGACTGACTGCGGCTCCGGCCATCGGGCGCCCCGCAGTCGTACTCGGCGGCCGGGGGCGGTCGGATCACGCCGGGGCGAGCCGCCGGTTGCGCAGGGACTGGCGGCGCCAGTGCACCGCGGCGGCGGCGCTGATGAGAATGCCGCTGGCGGCGGGTATGAACGTCAGCCAGCTCAGCGTGTGCGGCGCCACGGCGGCCGCCCCGATGGTGGCGTAGCTGAACGAGGACGGCACCCCGCCGATGAGCGTGCCCAGCAGGTAGTGCCGGAACCGCGTCGTCGACGTGCCGTAGGCATACCCGACCAGCCCGAACGGGGCGATCGGCTGCAACCGCACCACGACCACGGCCAGCAGGCCGTGCGCGGCCAGCCAGCGGTCCAGCCGCTGCAGCCGGTCCCCGGCGCGGGCCGCGACCAGGTCACGCCCGGCCCACCGCCCCGCCGCGTAGGTGAACGCCGCGGCGAGCAGCGCCGCCACCATCGACCAGGTCGCGCCCATCACCGCACCGAACAGCGCGCCGCAGCCCAGCGAGATCGCGGTACGCGGTACCAGCGCGCTGAGCAGCCCCGCGCACACCAGCACCGCCACGACGGGCGCCGCCGGACCCAGCTGGTCCACCCACGCCGGCAGCCGCTCCAGCGGCAGCAGCCACGCGCCGATCGCGGCGGCGGCAACCAGCAGGGCCAGCCCGACGGCCCGCGTCCAGCGCGTCGCCGACGCCCGAGGCGCCGATGCGTTGGTCTTGGCGGTGGCCTCTGTCAGGGCCTCGGCGTGTGCCTGCGATGCGGGATCGCTGGTCACGGCGTCGGAGGCGCGGGCGGTGCCGGTCACGCGAGTCCTGTGGCGGACAGGCGCTCGTTGCGCAGGCGGGTGGGCCAGGTGTCGTCCATCGCCGGCAGGGTCTCCTCGCCGGTGGCCCAGCGCAGCAGCAGGTCGGCCAGGCCGGGGTTGCGCGACAGGGCGGGGCCGTGGGAGTACGTGCCCAGCACGGTGCCCTTCCAGGCACCCTCGCTGACGCCGTCGTTGCCGATGCCCGTCTTCACCCGGACCAGCGGCCGGACGCCGCGCCCGAGGTGGGTGCGGCCGCCGTGGTTTTCGAACCCGGTCAGCATGGGCACGCCCAGCGTCGGGTCGACCTCGCCGGCCAGCTCGCCGACGGCCCGGGTCGGGCCGCGGTCGGAGTACAGGTCGAGCAGGTCCAGCCCGGCGCACTCGGCGCCCTTGGCGTAGAAGCTGCGCCCGAGCAGCTGGTACCCGGCGCACACGGCGAACACCACGGCGCGCCGGTCGACGGCGCGGTGCAGCCCCCGGTCGGCGTTGAGCCGCTGCGCGGCCAGGGCCTGCGGGCCGTCCTCGCCGCCGCCGAGCAGGTAGATGTCGCCGGTGGGCAGCGGCTCGTCGGAGCGGACCTCGACGGTCTGCACGGGGATGCCGCGCGCCTTGGCCCGGTGCGCCAGGATCAGCATGTTGCCCCGGTCGCCGTACGTGGAGAGCAGGTCGGGGTAGACCCAGACGATCTGCAGTGCGCTAGACAACTCGATCCAACTCCGCTCGGATGTCCTGGAACGCGGTGTAGTTCGCGATCACTTCCAGCCGGCCGGGCGGCACCGCCGCGACCGCCTCGGCGAAGGTCTTGACGTGCGTGAACGGCACCTCGTTGACCTCCAGCCGGACGGCGAGGTCGTACGCCCGGTCGCCGGTGATGAGCACCTGGCGGCCGCGCAGCGGTGCGAAGTCGACGTCGAACAGCCAGCTGGTGTCGAAGCCGTCGGGGTCGCGGGCGTTGATGGACAGCAGCGTGGGCTGCTGCTCGGCCATGTCGAACGCCTCCAGCCAGCTGGCCGGGTTCTTGGCCAGCAGCAGGCGGATGTTGCGGCCGTCCCGGTCGACCTGGGCGTAGCGGCCCGCGACGCTGGCGACCTCGGCGAGCCGGGGCGCGGCCGCGGCCGGGTCGACGCCGAACCGGTGCGCCACGGCCAGCGCGGTCGCCGCGTTGCCGACGTTGACCTTGCCGGGGAGCTGCAGCTTGAGCTCGTGCGACACGCCCTCGGGGTCGATCACGGCGCTGTCGCCGACGGTCCACTGCGGGGTGGGCCGGACCAGGTCGCCGGTGGCGCAGCGCCAGCCGTCGTCGGTGCCGTCGCGGTCGATGTGGGCGCCGCAGGCGGGGCAGACGTGCGCGTCCTCGCGCCAACGCTGCCCGGCCGAGAACCAGGTGACCCCACCGGTGCCGGCGGCGGCGTGCGCGGCGGCGGCGTAGACGACCATGGGGTCGTCGGCGTTGGCCACCACGTGCACGTCGGGGTGGTCGGCCAGCGCGTCGCGCCACAGCTGCGCCATCATCGCGACTTCCTTGGCCCGGTCGAGCTGGTCGCGCGACAGGTTCAGCAGCGCCACGACCAGGGGCGTGGTGGCCGTCAGCACCTGCGCGAGGTAGTGCTCGTCGACCTCGAGCACCGCGTACGGCGTGGCGCCGGCACGGGCCAGGGCGGAGGTGTGCCCGGTGGGCATGTTGGCGCCGAACGAGTTGGTGGCGACCTCGCCCAGCACGCCGACCGCCGCGGCGGTGAACCGGGTGGTGGTGGTCTTGCCGTTGGTGCCGGAGACCAAGGCTATCCGGCGGCCGGCGGCCAGGTGGGCCAGCAGGTCGGGGTCGATCATCATGCCGAGGCGCCCGCCGATGACCGATCCGTCACCGCGTCCGGTGGCGCGCGACAGCGCCGCGGCGGTACGCGACACCGACGCCGCAAGGGTGGCGCGCAGCGGCAGTTTCTTCTCCGTCACGCCGGAGAGGCTACCTGACCCGGCAGGTGCGCCGGACCTGTGGCGCAGAACACCGTCTGACCGCGAGTTTTCCCTGCGTATTGCCTATTTGGCCGCAATGGGATAAAACGAGTGGGCAGCCGCGTGTGGCGGAACCTGTGACCCAGGTGCCGAGCTGCTGCGCCAGGCGGATCAACCGAGCCCTGCCCGGTCCGCTTGCGCCACCCCCTCACGATGGATCCCGGGCAGGGGCGAGTCGCCGCGCGTACCGGTGCGGCCGCCGCTGGACCCGGGAAGGACCCGCCGTGCAGGAACCCTCCGATCGCCGTCCCCGTTTCGACCCCACCCGCCTCGTGCTCTCCCTGGGCGCCGGCCTGGCCGCGGTGAGTCTGCTGGGCGCGCCCGCCGCGACGGCGGCGCCCCGCCCGCCCGCCTCGGCGCAGGCTTCGGTCGACGACGAGCGTCCGCAGCCGCCGGACGCCGACACCCTGCCGGACGAAGACGAAACGGCCTGATCCGAAAACTTTCGAAGACGCTGCCGAAGGGCACTGTCTCGCCACGCTCCGCGACGTTCGCGCAGCGCCATGTGACGAGCAGTGCCCTTCGGCGTACCCGCAACCGGGTGTCAAAAGAATGACCTTGGTTACCCGGCGCGCCGCCGCTCCACTCCACTCCACCGGCGATGAGCTGCGGCGATATGGAGCGGTAAGGCACCCGGAAGGCTGATTTCGCATTGACGGTGGAGGGAAGTGGAGTAAAGTGGGGCGCAATGGCGGGCCGTGGGTCCGCCGGCCCCGCAGGCACCGCGTATGGGCTCGTCCGCGAAACGAGCGCAGTCGCGGCGTCGGTCTAAGAGGGGGTGGGGGCCGATGTTCCTGGGCACCCATACTCCCCGGCTGGACGAGAAGGGTCGGCTGATCCTGCCTGCCCGGTTCCGGGACGAGCTGGCGGGAGGTGTCGTGATCACCAAAGGGCAGGAGCGCTGCCTCTATGTCTTCACGGTGCCCGAGTTCCAGCGCATCGCGGGACAGCTCGCCGAGGCGCCCATGACGAACAAGGCGGCCCGCGCCTACGGCCGGGTCTTCTTCGCGGGCGCCCACGACGAGGTCCCCGACAAGCAGGGCCGGGTCACCATCCCGCCCCACCTGCGTGAATACGCGGGGCTCGACCGTGACCTGGTGGTCATCGGGGCGAGCACCCGGGTCGAGATCTGGGACAAACCGTCGTGGGAGTCCTACCTCGCGGCGAACGAGGACGAGTTCGCCGACATCGAGGAGGGGGTGCTGCCCGGCGGTCTATGAGGATGGGCGGGTCCCGGCGCGCGAAAGCCGGACCCGGGCCGCCGTACCGCGAGATCTCCACCCGCTCCGGCACCTGGCATCACTTCCCCGATGCCAGGCGCATTCGCTCCCACCTCGGCCGCGAGGCGGGACGGGGAAGCGGATGGGGATCTGGCGGTACGACGGCAGGCACAGCGAACAGGGGGGCTCGACCATGGTGGAACCGCGTGGCGTTCACGTACCGGTTCTGCTCGATCGATGCCTACAACTGCTGGCTCCCGCTCTCGACCGGCCCGGTCGCGGCCCCGACGGACGCACCATCCACGTCGACGGCACGCTGGGTCTCGGCGGCCACGCCGAGGCGGTGCTCACCGCGCACCCGAACACGATCCTGGTGGGACTGGACCGCGACACCGAGGCCCTGGCCCACTCGCAACGACGGCTGGCTCCCTTCGCCGACCGGATCCATCTCGTGCACGCCGTCTACGACGAGCTGCCCGACGTGCTGGTCAAGCTGGGCCTCGACGCGATCGACAGCGCCCTGTTCGACCTGGGCGTGTCGTCGCTGCAGCTCGACGCGGCCGACCGCGGGTTCGCCTACGCCCAGGACGCGCCGCTGGACATGCGGATGGATCAGACCACCGGCACGACCGCCCAGGAGATCGTCAACAACTACTCCCACGCCGAGCTCACCCGCGTGCTGCGGGTGTACGGCGAGGAGAAGTTCGCGTCCAAGATCGCCGCGGCGATCGTGCGCGAACGTGCCAAGGCGCCGATCACGTCATCGGCGCTGCTGGCCGAGCTGGTGCGGGACTCGATCCCGGCCCCGGCCCGGCGTACCGGGGGACATCCGGCGAAGCGGACGTTCCAGGCGCTGCGTATCGAGGTCAACGGCGAGCTGTCCACCTGGGAGCGGGCACTGCCGCGGACGATCGACGCGCTGACGCCGGGAGGGCGGGTGGTCGTGCTGTCGTACCACTCGCTCGAAGACAAGATCACCAAGCAGGCCTTCGTGGCCCGCGCCCGCAGCACCGCTCCGATCGGACTGCCGATCGAGCTGCCGGGGACCGGGCCGACGCTGAAGCTGCTCACCCGGGGTGGGGCGGAGCTGCCCAGCGACGAGGAGGTGGCGCGCAACCCGCGAGCCGGATCGGTGCGGTTGCGCGCGGCGGAGACGATCGACAGGGACCACGGTCCATGAACCGACAGCTGCGAGCAAAGGGGGCAAAGATGAACGTGACACCGCTGCGGGCATCGCGCCGCAGCAACGAGCCGCCGCAGGCGGCGCCGCGCCCGGGGGGTCGGAGCGCGACGCACGAGACGGTGGCCCTGCCCGAGCGCGGGACCGCGCGTGGGCGGTACCGCACCAATGGCAACGCCGCGCTGGCGGCGCAGCCGGCCGAGGAGCCGGTGCGTCGGCCGCGGCTGCGGCTGGCGCCCCCGGTGCCGGTGGCCGCGCCGCGTACGCCGTTCGTGCTGCTCATCGTGCTGGTCGTGGTGGCCGGGGTGCTCGGCATCCTGGTGCTCAACACCAAGATCGCCGAGAGCGGCCTGCAGTTGACCGATCTCAAGCACAAGCAGGCCCAGCTGGACCTGCGTGAGCAGCAGGTGAGCCAGGAGATCGCGGAGGCGGAGTCGCCGGGTCGCCTGGAGGCGGCGGCCAAGCGGCTGGGCCTGGTGCCCGCGGGTTCACCCGCGTTCATCCGGCTGCCCGACGGCAAGATCATCGGGGTGCCGCAGCCGGCCACCGGCAAGCCCAGCATCACCAGCCAGTAATACGTGAGCGCGCCACGGCGCGGCCCCGCCCGGGTCGCGCCGTGGCGCCGTTGCGGCCCGCCCGGTGCCGTCGCGGCACCCCCGCCGACGGCGCCGGGCGCCGCCGTGTTCCGAGTCGCCGGGCACTCGGGCCTGTCGGGGCTCGTCCAGTGGCCGACCGCTCGGCGACTCGGCGGATCTTGGGGCCAGTGAGGACCGGGCGGCTCCAATGTGAGGAGAGACCATGGCGCGACGCGAGGACGAGGAATCACCCCGGCGCGGGACCGGCCGCCGTTCAGGCATCTCCGACGCACGCGCCTTCACGCCGCGTGGCCGCACCGTGCGCGACGGGGCTCCCCGGGCCGGGGACACCGACGCCGCCGACGGGGGCGAGGACCCGCGCGTTCAGCACGTACCCCCGGTCGGCCGCGCCCGTGCCGACGCGGCCCCGCGCGGCGCCCGTAGCGCGCCGAGAGAAGCGTCGCCGGTCGAGGACGAGGACGAACTCGACGCGCTGGCCGAGCGGGAGCTGCAGCGGCGCCGGGCCGCGCTGCGCATGGTTCGCGGCGGCCGCGCCGACGAGCCGCCGACCCGGGCGGCCGCCGGGCTCAAGCGCACGGCCGGACGCGGCGAACCCGCGGGGCGGGAACCGAAGCGGGGTCCCGTCAGGGCGCGCGAGGCGGCCCGGCGCGAGGCTGTGGTCGTACCCCCGTGGCAGCGACGCGGCCCGCAGCGACGCGGCGGCCCGGACCGGCCGGGTGCGACCACGCCCACCCCGCCCCGCCTGGGCTCGCCCAACCGGCGGCTGCGGTTGGCCACGGTGCTGTCGCTGCTGCTGTTCGTGGTCATCGGCATCCGGCTGGTCCAGTTCCAGCTCGCCGACGCGCCCGCGTTCGCGGCGGCCGGGCTCAAGGAGCGCCTGGACGAGGTCGGCCTGGCCGCGCCGCGCGGCGCGATCTTCGACCGGGACGGGGCGGTGCTGGCGCGCAGCGTCGAGGCCCGCTTCGTCGCCGTGGACCCGGAGCTGGTGACCGATCCGGTGGGTACAGCCCAGAAGCTGGCGCCGCTGCTGGGCAAGGCCCCCTCCGAGCTGGAGCCGCTGCTGCGCAAGGGCACCCAGGAGGTCATCGGCGGGCCGGTGCGGTTCCGCTGGCTGACCCGGGGCCTGAGCGTGGAGACCGCCGAGGTGGTGCGCGCGATGAAGCTGCCCGGGATCCGGGTCGAGCGCGACGAGCGCCGCGACGTGCCGGGGGCGGACCTGGCGGCCAACCTGATCGGCTTCACCGGCACCGACATGACCGGCCTGGCCGGGCTGGAGGCCCGCTACGACGACGTGCTGCGCGGCCACAACGGCGAGCTGGTGTACGAGGTCGGCAACGCCGAGCTGCGCAAACCCATCCCCGGCGGCTACCGCCACGAGACGCCGGCGCAGCCGGGCAGCTCGCTGGTGCTCACCATCGACTGGGACGTGCAGTACCAGGCCCAGCGCATCCTGTTCCAGAACATGGAGCAGGAGCACGCGATCTGGGGCGCCGCGGTGGTGCTGGACGTCAAGACCGGCGAGGTGATCGCGCAGGCGTCGTACCCGACGTTCAACGCCGCCGACTGGGGCAACGCCAAGCCCAACGAGCTGGTCGACGCGGCCACCTCGATCGTGGTCGACCCCGGTTCGGTGCACAAGGCGGTCACCCTGTCGGCGGCGCTGGAGGAGGGCGTGGTCAAGCCCGACTCGACCATCAGCATCGGTCCGGTGATCTACAAGGGCGGGTCGGCGTACCGGGACACGCACATGTTCGCCGAGGGCACGAAGATCACGCTGCCGGGGCTGATGGCGTACTCGTCGAACGTGGCGACCATCAAGATCGCCGACAAGCTGGGCCCGGAGAAGCTGTACGAGTACCAGCGCAAGTTCGGGCTCGGGCAGCCGACCGGGATCGGGGTGCCCGGTGAGTCGTCCGGGCTGGTGCAGCCGCCGGAGAACTGGAGCGGATCGTCGTACGGCTCGATCCCGATCGGCCACGGGGTGGCCGTGACGCCGCTGCAGATGGCCGAGGTCTACGCGACCATCGCCAACGACGGCGTCTGGATGCAGCCGCACCTGATCAAGGAGACGATCGACCCCAAGGGCGTGCACGCCCCCGGCCCGGCACCGCAGTCGCACCGGGTGATCAGCGCCGAGACAGCGACCTCGCTGCGCCGGATCATGGAGGCGGTCACCACCGTCGACGGCGCGACCGGCCGCTCGGCCGCACTGGCGGGCTACCGGATCGCGGGCAAGACCGGCACCGGCTCGCAGGTCGTCAACGGCAAGTACGTCAAGGGCGAGGTCGGGTCGTTCATCGGCATGGCCCCGGCCGAGGCGCCGCGCTACGTCATCGCCGTGTTCGTCAAGGCGCCCGGACTCGGGGCCGGCGGCAAGGTGGCGGGTCCGGCGTTCCGCGACATGATGGCATTCACGCTGCGTCACTTCAAGGTGCTGCCGAGCACGCAGAAGTCGCCCACGTTTGTGACGTATTACTGATCAATGTCACTAGAAGTCAGACACAGCGGGCACAGGTGTACGGCACGTCACCGCGCAGCGGGTAAGGTCTGACGCCGTGCCAGGCAAACTCAGCTTCACCGCCGCCGAGCAGTCCGGCGGGACCGCGTCGGCGGCCGCGCTGCGCCCCACCCACATCGTCCCGGTGGACCTGTCGGCCATCGCGGCACTGGTCGGCACCGCGCTGGAGCCTGACGGGATCGTGGTCACCGGGGTGACCCACGCCAGCGACCAGGTGCTGCCCGGCGACCTGTACGCCGCGCTGCCCGGCGCCCGGCGCCACGGGGCCGAGTTCGCCGTCGCCGCGCTCGCCGCCGGCGCGGTCGCCGTGCTGACCGACGACGCCGGGGCCGCCCACGAGGGCGTCGCCGTCGCGGCCGCCGCGGGGGTGCCGGTGCTGGTGGTGGCCGACCCGCGCCAGGCCCTGGGACCCGTCGCCGACCTCGTCTACGGCTCGCCCACCACGAAGCTGGCCGTGATCGGGCTGACCGGCACCGCGGGCAAGACCTCCACGGCGTACCTGGTCGAGTCGGGCCTGCGCGCCGCCGGGCACGTCACCGGCCTGATCGGCACGGTCGAGACCCGGCTGGGCGACCTGGCCGTCACCAGCAAGCGCACCACCCCCGAGGCACCGGATCTGCACGCGCTGTTCGCGCTGGCGGTCGAACGCGGCGTGACCGCGGTGGTGATGGAGGTGTCCAGCCACGCGCTGGCCATGGGCCGGGTCGGCGGGGTGCGCTTCGCCGTCGGCGGCTGGACCAACTTCGGCTCCGACCACCTCGACTTCCACACCGACACCGAGGACTACTTCCAGGCCAAGGCGCGCCTGTTCGACGGCCGCTGCCACCACGAGGTGCTCAACCTCGACGACCCGGCGCTGTCGGTGCTGCTGCGCCCGCACACGGTCACCTTCTCCGCCGCCGGGAACCCCGCGGCCACCTGGCACGCGCAGGACGTGGTCGAGGAGGCGTTCGGCCAGCGGTTCACCGCGGTCGGCCCGCCCGGCAGGCTGCCCGCCGCGGTCGCGTTGCCCGGCCGGCACAATGTGGCCAACGCGCTGCTGGCGCTGTGCTGCCTCACCGCCGCCGGCGTCGACCCGACCGTGGCCGTGGCCGGGATCGCCGCCTGCCGGGGCGTGCCGGGCCGCCTGGACCGCGTCGAGGCGCCCGGCCCGGTGATCGGGGTCGTGGACTACGCGCACAAGACCGACGCCATCGTGGCGGCCCTGCGCGCGCTGCGTTCGCTGGCCGACTCGCGCGGCGGGCGGGTCATCTGCGTGCTCGGCGCGGGCGGCGACCGCGACACCGGCAAGCGCCCGCACATGGGCTCGGCCGCCGCGCACGGCAGCGACCTGCTCATCGTCACCGACGACAACCCGCGCACCGAGGACCCGGCGTCGATCCGTCGCGACGTGCTCGCCGGGGCGGTGGCGCAGGACCCGGCCGCCGAGGTCGTCGAGGTGGCCGGGCGGCGCCGCGCCATCGACGAGGCGGTCGCCCGCGCGCTGCCCGGCGACGTGATCGCGCTGCTGGGCAAGGGCCACGAGACCGGCCAGGAGGTCGGCGGGCAGGTGCTGCCCTTCGATGACAAGGTGGAGCTCGCCGCCGCTCTCACCGCCCGCTTCGGTGCCGAGGAGGACGCTCGATGATCCCGATGACGCTGGCCGAGGTGGCCGCCGCCGTGGACGGCACGCTGCACGAGGCCGACCCGGCCGCGCGCGTGCTCGGCACGGTGGAGTACGACTCCCGCAAGCTCACCCCGGGCGGCCTGTTCGCCGCGTTCGTCGGCGAGAAGGTCGACGGCCACGAGTTCGCCCCGACGGCCATGGCCGCGGGCGCCGCCGCGGTGCTGGGCACCCGGCCGCTGCCGGGCGTGCCGATGATCCTGGTCGACGACCCGCTGGCGGCACTGACCCGGCTGGCGCGCGCGGTGCTGGACTCACTCGACGTGACCGTCGTCGGGATCACCGGCTCGTCCGGCAAGACCACCACCAAGGACCTGATCGGCCAACTGCTGGGGGAGCTGGGGCCGACCGTGGCGCCGCCGGGCAGTCTCAACAACGAGCTGGGTCTGCCGTACACGGTGCTGCGGGCCGACGAGCACACCCGGTACCTGGTGCTGGAGATGGGCGCGCGGGGGATCGGGCACATCAAGGACCTGTGCGAGATCGCGCCGCCGCGCATCGGCGTGGTGGTCAACGTCGGCGTCGCGCACATCGGCGAGTTCGGTTCGGTCGACGGCATCGCCGCCGCGAAGTCCGAGCTCCCCCAGGCGCTGCCCGCCGGCGGGCTCGCGGTGCTCAACGCCGACGACCCGCGCGTGGCCGCCATGGCGGCGGTCACCGCGGCGCCGGTGGTCCTGGCCGGGCAGGCCGAGGGCGCCGACCTGCGGGCCGTCGACGTGGTGCTCGACGAGCGCGGGCGGGCGTCGTTCACGCTGGTGCGGGGGGAGCACTCGGCGCCGGTGGAGCTGGGGCTGACCGGCGCGCACCAGGTGGGCAACTCGCTGCTGGCCGCGGCCGTGGCGCTGCACTGCGGCATGCCCTGGGCCGAACTGGCCGCGGCGCTGGCCCGGTTGCGCACAGTCTCGACCCGAAGGATGGATGTTTTCGACCGTGCCGACGGTGTCACGGTCATCGACGACTCGTACAACGCGAACCCGGCCTCCACCGCGGCGGCGCTGCGCGCCCTGTCGGCGCTGGGCGGCGGCGCCGGTGCGGACACCGGTGGCCTGAGCCGCCGGACCGTGGCGGTGCTCGGCTACATGGCCGAGCTGGGTCAGGCGGAACGCGACGGCCACGCGGAGGTCGGCGCACTGGCCGCTACGCTCGGCGTCGGCCTGCTCATCGTGGTGGGCGAGTCCGCCGCGCCGATCCTCGACGGCGCGGCCTCGGTGCGGCATTGGGAAGGTGAGTCGGTGCTGGTCAGCGATCAGGCGGCGGCGATCGGCGCGCTGCGGGAACGGCTACGGGCCGCGGACGTGGTGCTGGTGAAGGGGTCGCGCTACCGGACCTGGGACGTGGTGGACGCGCTGCGGGAGACCCACGCGCCGCTGGGCGCGAGCAATGGAGACGGCCACCGATGAGATCCATCATCGTCGCGATCCTGGTGGCGTTCGCGATATCCCTCTTCTGCACCCCCATCGCCATCAAGGCGTTCAGCCGCCTCAAGGCGGGTCAGCCCATCCGCAGCGACGGCCCGCAGTCCCACCTGGGCAAGAAGGGCACGCCCACGATGGGCGGCGTGGTGTTCATCGCCGCGACGGTCATCGCGTACGTGGTGGCCCACCTTAGCCTGACCACCCTCCCGGAGCAGCAGATCGCCCAGGTCAAGCCGACCACCACGGCGCTGGTGCTGCTGGGCCTGTTCGTCTTCTGCGGCGCGGTCGGCTTCATCGACGACTTCCTCAAGGTGCGCCGGCGCAACAGCGGCGGCCTCAACAAGCGCGGCAAGCTGCTCGGCCAGCTCATCGTCGGCGCGGTGTTCGGCGTCATCGCGCTGTCGGACCCCAGCTCGAACCTGCAGACGGTCGGCTCGACGAAGATCTCGTTCATCCGCGACATCAGCTGGCTGGACCTGGGCAAGGTCGGCGCGATCATCGTGTTCGTGTTCATCGTGCTCGGCGCCACCAACGGCGTGAACCTCACCGACGGCCTGGACGGCCTGGCCACCGGCGCCTCGGTGATGGTGCTGGGCGCGTACAGCTTCATCGCGGCCTGGCAGTACCAGCACTGGTGCGCCGACGAGGGCTACATGCGCGGCTACCTGGGCAACGCGGCGCACTACTGCTACCTGGTGCGCGACCCGCTGGAGATCTCCATGATCGCGGCGGCGGCGGCCGGGGCGTGCGTGGGCTTCCTATGGTGGAACACCTCCCCGGCGCGGATCTTCATGGGCGACACCGGCGCGCTGGGCCTGGGCGGCCTCATCGCGGGCCTGGCCATGGCGACGCGTACGGAGCTGCTGCTGCTCATCGTCGGCGGCCTGTTCGTGATCATCACGATGTCGGTGGTGATCCAGGTGATCTCGTTCCGGACCACCGGTAAACGCGTGTTCCGCATGTCGCCGCTGCAGCACCACTTCGAGTTGGCAGGCTGGAGCGAGGTCAACATCGTCGTCCGCTTCTGGATCATCGGAGGTATCGGGGTGGCGGTCGGCCTGGGCATCTTCTACAGCGACTTCCTGCGTGTGATGGGGTGACTTCGATGTACGAGGGCCGCTCGGTCCTGGTGGCCGGGGCGCGGATGGCGGGAGCCGCCTGCGCCACCGCCCTGGCCGGCCTCGGTGCCAAGGTGACCGTGGTCGACCGGGCGGCCTCCGCCGACACCGAGCGGCTCGCCGACGCGGGCATCGCCGTGGTGATCGGCGAGCCCGACCCGGCCGGGCTGCTGTCGGGCGTCGACGACCTGGTCGTCTCGCCCGGCTTCCCGCCGCATCACCCCCTGGCGGTCGCGGCCGCGGCCGCGGGCATCGAGGTGTACAGCGAGCCCGAGCTGGCCTGGCGCCTGCGCGGCCCGGACGCACCCCGCTGGCTCGCCGTCACCGGCACCAACGGCAAGACCACCACCGTCACCATGCTGGCGGCGATGCTGGCGGCGGCGGGCCTGCGCACCGCCGCCGTGGGCAACATCGGCCGCCCGCTGGTCGACTGCCAGCACGGCGGCCCCGACGGTTACGACGTGCTCGCCGTCGAGCTGTCCAGCTTCCAGCTGCACTGGTCGTCCACGCTCGCCCCACACGGTGGCGCCCTGCTCAACCTCGCCGACGACCACCTCGACTGGCACGGCGACTTCGACCGCTACGCGGGCGCCAAGACGGCCGTGTGGCGTTCGGCGGCGGCCGGGGGCACGGCGGTCGGCAACCTCGACGATCCGCGCGTCAGGAGGCTGCTGGAAGGCCTGCACGCGGCGGGGTCGCCCGGCCGCCTGGTCGGGTTCACCCTCGACGTGCCGCCGCGCGGCTGCGTCGGCGTGGTCGAGGACGTGCTCGTCGACCGCACCGGCGACGGCGACGCGCACGAACTGGCCACCCTGGCCGACATCCGACCCGTCGGCGCCCACAACGTCGCCAACGCCCTGGCCGCCGCAGCCCTGGCGCTGTCGGCGGGGGTGTCGCACGAGGCGATCCAGCGGGGCCTGGCCGGGTACGTGCCCGAGCCGCACCGCAACGCCACCGTCGCCACCGTCGGCGGGGTGCGCTGGGTCGACGACAGCAAGGCCACCAACCCGCACGCGGCGCAGGCGTCGCTGGTGTCCTACGAGCGGATCGTGTGGGTGGCCGGGGGCCAGCTCAAGGGCGTCGACATCGACGAGCTGACCGCGCTGGTGGCGCCCCGGCTGGCCGGAGCCGTGCTGCTGGGCGTCGACCGGGCCCAGGTCGCCGCCGCGCTCGCGCGACACGCGCCGCACCTGCCGGTGGTGGACGTGGCGCGCACCGATGATGGGGCGATGGAAGCCGTCGTGGCCGCCGCCGCCCGCCTCGCCTCGCCCGGCGACACGGTGCTGCTGGCGCCCGCCGCGGCGTCTCTGGACATGTTCACCAGCTACGCCGCCCGCGGCGACGCCTTCGCCAAGGCCGTGCACGCCCTACCCGCCACCTGACCCGAACCAGCGCCGTCCCGTCCGCCCCGCGCGGGCACCGCTTTTTCTTTGACGTTGGCCTATCTAGAAGACGAATAACCGAAAACGGTCCACTAGATAGGCCAGCGTCAATGCTAGGGCGGGGCTCCGCGACCACTCGCCGAGATCGGAGCAGCCGACGATGACCGGTGACGCCCGTACGGCCACCGCGCCCCCGCCCGCCGAGACCGCGCCGGGCGCCCCGGGCGCCCGTACCCCCCGGTTGGACCCCTTCGCCTGGCTGCTGGCGCTGCGCGGCCTGCTGGCCCGCCCGCTCGCGTCGTACTACCTGCTGCTGGCCAGCGCGGGCCTGCTGCTGGTGATCGGCCTGGCCATGGTCTTCTCCGCGACCAGCGTCCAGGCGTACAACACCAGCGGCAACGCGTACGCCGTGATCGCACAGCAGATCGGCGCGGCGGTGGTGGGTCTGGCCGCGTTCTGGGTCTGCCAGCGGCTGCCGCGGCGCACCTTCCGGGCCATCGCCAAGATCTCACTGACCGTGTCGCTGGTGCTGCTGGTGATCATGGACGGCATCGCCGTGCTGTACGCCGCCAAGGCCCTGCCCGCCCCCCGCATCGGCTTCGTCCACTCCGAGACGCTGTGGCTCTACCTCGGCCCGCTGCAACTGCAGCCCTCCGAGCTGGCCAAGTTCGCGCTGGTGCTGTGGGGCGCCGACGTGCTGACCCGCAAGGGCAAGTCCATCGTCAACCCGCGCGAGCTGCTGACCCCGCTGTTCCCCGTGGTGGGCCTGCTGTTCGTGCTCGTCGGCTACACCGACCTGGGCACGATGCTGTGCCTGCTGATCCTGTTCACCGGCCTGCTGTGGGCCGCGGGTGTGCCGATGCGCTTC
This sequence comes from Catellatospora tritici, assembly GCF_019083965.1. Lineage (GTDB taxonomy): Bacteria > Actinomycetota > Actinomycetes > Mycobacteriales > Micromonosporaceae > Catellatospora > Catellatospora tritici. Next base: position 249,774 of record NZ_JAHRCY010000008.1, on the reverse strand, counting down.
TTCGGCATGCTGATCGGCGCCGGTCTGGCCGGTATCGCCCTGCTGATCATGGCCCCGGTCGGCGGCGGCTACCGGTCCGGCCGGTTCGGCGCGTTCTTCCAGTCCGACGCCGACATCATCAGCTGCTTCGCCCGGGACGAGACCTGCTACCAGGCCAAGCAGGGCCTGCTGGCGATCGCCGACGGCGGCTGGTTCGGGGTGGGCCTGGGCAAGAGCAGCCTCAAGTGGAACTGGCTGCCCAGCGCGCACAACGACTTCATCTTCGCGGTCATCGCCGAGGAACTGGGCGTGGTGGGCTGCCTGGTGGTGCTGTCGCTGTTCGCGGTGCTGACCTACACCGGGCTGCGGATCGCGCGGCGGGTGCAGGACCCGTTCCGGCGGATGGCGGCCTGCGCGGTGACCCTGTGGCTGGTCTCCCAGGCTGTGATCAACATCGGTGGGGTGGTGAAACTGCTGCCCATCACCGGTCTGCCGCTGCCGTTCATCTCCGACGGCGGCACCGCGCTCGTGGTCACCCTGGCCGCCGTCGGCATGCTCGCGTCGTTCGCCCGCGCCGAGCCCGACGCGGCCCGCGCCCTGCACGCCCGTCCGGCACCGAAGTGGGTGCAGCTAGTGTGGGCGCCGTTGCCCGCGCTTCCGACGCCGGCCCGCCCCGCGGACGCGGCGGCGGAACCGGCGGGCAAGCCGGAGCGCACGGAGCCGAAGGCGAAAGAGCCGCCGGCCCGGCGAGGTGGACCGACCGAGAGGAGACGGTGATGGTGAGCGGTGGTGGCCGACTGCGTTCGGTGGTGCTGGCCGGTGGTGGGACCGGGGGGCACATCTACCCCCTGCTGGCCTTCGCGGACTGCCTGCGGCGGCACGACCCCGACATCCGCATCACCTGCCTGGGCACTCCGCGCGGGCTGGAGACCGAGCTGATCCCGGCCGCGGGTTACGACCTGCGGCACATCCCGGCGTACCAGCTGCCGCGCTCGCTCAACATGAACCTGCTGCGCACCCCGGACCGGATGTGGCGGTCCACCAAGGCGGCGCGCGCGGTCATGGACGAGGTGCAGGCCGACGCGGTGGTGGGCTTCGGCGGGTACGTCTCGGTCCCGGCCTACCTGGCCGCGTGGCGGCGCAACACCCCGATCGTGATCCACGAGGTGAACGTGCCCGCGGGCGTGGCCAACAAGCTGGGCATGCGCTTCACCGAGAACCTCGCGCTGGGCTTCCCGCACCAGCCGTACCAGGACGAGTCGCTGCGCTCGGGCACCGTGGTCGGCGTGCCGCTGCGGCGCTCCATCGCCGGGCTGGACCGGGCCGCGCTGCGCGAGCGGGCCCGCGCCCACTTCGGGCTCGACCCGCACCGGCCGACCCTGTTCGTCTTCGGCGCCTCGCAGGGCGCGCGCTCGATCAACCTGGCCGTGGCCGGGGCGGCCAAGGCGATCACCAACGCCGGGGTGCAGGTGCTGCACGTCATCGGGGCCCGCAACGAGGACTTCGACGTGCCCACGGACCTGAACGCGCCGTACGTGCGGGTGAAGTTCATCAACGAGATGGAACTCGGCTACGCCGCGGCCGACCTGGCGCTGTGCCGGGGCGGTGCGATGACCTGCGCCGAGACCGCCGCGATCGGGCTGCCCGCGATCTACGTGCCGCTGCCCTTCGGCAACGGCGAACAGCGGCGCAACGCGCTCCCGGTCGTTGAGGCAGGTGGTGGTCTCATCGTCGACGACGGCGACCTGACGCCGGGCTGGATCGAGCAGAACGTGGTGCCGCTCGTGACGGACCCGGCCCGCCTGCACGCGATGGGCACCGCCGCGGCCGCGTACGGTCGACGTGATGGGGACGAGCAGCTGCGTTCGTTCCTGATGGCCGCCCTGGCGGCCCCGGACAGGCGCAACTGAGGAGGCTGCAGGTGGAGACGGCGGAGATGATCCCGGCGGGGGTGCTCACCGCGGAGGACCTCGGTCGGGTGCACATGATCGGCGTCGGCGGGGTGGGCATGAGCGGCCTGGCCCGGCTGCTGCTGACCCGCGGGGTGCCGGTGTCGGGTTCGGAGCTGCGCGAGTGGCCCGCCCTGGCCGGGCTGCGCGCCCTGGGCGGCACCATCTACATGAGCCACGACGTGTCCAACCTCGACGGGGTGGACACGGTCATCTACTCGACCGCGATCCCGGCCGACCACCTGGAGCTGGCCGAGGCGCGCCGCCGGGGCCTGCGGGTGCTGCACCGGTCGGAGGCGCTGGCCGCGTCGATGACGGGGCGGCGCACCATCGCGGTGGCGGGCACGCACGGCAAGACCACGACCACGTCGATGCTGACGCTGATCTTCCAGCACGCGGGGCTGTCGCCCTCCTTCGTGATCGGCGGGGAACTGTCCGAGGTCGGGTCGAACGCGCACCACGGCACCGGTGAGTACTTCATCGCCGAGGCCGACGAGAGCGACCGCTCGTTCCTGCTGTACCGGCCGCACGTGTCGATCATCACGAACGTGGAGGAGGACCACCTCAACACGTACGGCACGCTGGCCAACCTGGAGGACGCGTTCGTCGAGTTCGGCGGCCTGGTCGAGCCCGAGGGCTTCGTGGTCACCTGCGCCGACGACGCGGGCAGCCGCCGGGTCGCGCAGCGGCTGCGCGAGCAGGGCCGGGTCGTGTACACGTACGGCGAGTCGCCCGACGCGGACCTGCGGCTGACCGACATCACCACCACCGCGGCCGGGGTGCGCTACCTGGCCAGTTTGGACGGGGAGTCCCTCGGCGAGTTCTCCATGCCGGTGCCCGGCCGCCACCTGGGGCTCAACAGCGCCGCCGCGGTGCTCACCGCGCTGCGGCTCGGGCTGGACCCGCAGGTGGTCGCGGCCGCGCTGGCCGCGCACCCGGGGGTGCGTCGCCGCTTCGAGCTCAAGGGCATCACCGCGGGCGTACGGATCTACGACGAGTACGCCTACCACCCGACCTCGATGACCGCCGCGCTGAGCACGCTGCGCGAGGTGGCCGGAGACGGGCGACTGGTGGTGGTCTTCCAGCCCTACCGCCTCTACCGCACCCGTGACCTGCAGACCGAGATGGCCACCGCGCTGGCGCTGGCCGACGAGGCCGTGGTGATGGAGGTCTTCGGGCCGGGCGAGAACCGCGAGCCGGGTGAGGGCGGGGTGGCGCTGACCGCGGCGATCCCGCTGCCCGCCGACCACAAGGTGTTCGTGCCGTCCTGGGAGGACGTGCCGGGCGAGGTGGTGCGCCGGGCCCGGGAGGGCGACGTGGTGGTCACCATGGGCGCCCCGCCGATCTCGCTGATGGGTGACGAGCTGCTGGCCGCGCTCGGCGGTCAGGGCAGCCACGACGGGCCCGGCAACGGGTACGTCGCCCGCCACGCCCAGCCGGGTGAGCCTGCCTGATGCCGGACTCGCCGGGGGACTCGCGGCGCCGCTGGCGGCTGGTGCGGGCGGGCACCGACGCCATCCCGCCGGCGCTGCGTCAGTTCATGCGCCGCCAGTTCGCCTGGCGCCAGGTGCTGCAGCGCAAGCGGGGCCGGATGCGCCCGGCCCGTCGCCGCCGGGTGCTGCTGGCCCGGCTGGTCGCCGTGACCGCCCTGGCCCTGGTGGCCGGGGCGGTCGGCTGGCTGATCCTGGCCTCCCCGGTCCTCGGCGTACGCGAAATCCAGGTCGAGGGGGCGCTGATCCTCGACGCCGACCAGGTGCGCGAGGCGGCCGCGGTGCCGCTGGACACGCCGCTGGCCCGGGTGGACACCGACGCGGTGGCCGCCCGGGTCGCCGCGCTGCCGCCCGCGCTCAAGGTCGAGGTGTCGCGCGGTTGGCCGTCCACTCTGGTCATCACCGTCGTGGAGCGCACCGCCGTCGCCGGTGTCCCGGTAGGAAAGAAGTATGATCTTTTCGACGATCATGGTGTGATCTACCGTACGGTCTCCAGCCTGCCGTCCGGCCTCGTGCGGGTGCGGCTGGCCACGCCGGGTCCGCAGGACGTCTCCACCCAGTCCGCGCTCACCGTCATCCGGGCGCTGACCAAGGAGCTGCGCGAGGACCTGGACACCCTGGTCGTCGACGGTCCGGCGCGCATCCGGCTGGAACTGCGCGGCGACCGGATCGTGGCCTGGGGAGACGCGGAGGAGAGCGACGACAAGGCGAAGGTGGCCACGGCGCTGCTGACCAAGCCGGACAAGCTGATCGACGTCAGCGGCGTGCCGGACGTGGTCACGCTGGGCTGAGTGGCGCGGCTGCTCCACAGTGGAAGACGTGACACGCCGTCGCGGTCCTTGGATCACGGCGTGCCGACGCTTACGTTTTCGTACGAGACAATGATTGACATAACCATAAGGCTCTAGTAGAGGTTTAGGGTTTTCCGCCCGAACCGCTGCCGGAGCGCGGCACGGAGGCCCTCCTCCTCCGCCGCGACACGCTAGGCCGGGTGAGGGCGCTGCTCTCGCCCTTGTGGCACAAGAGCCTCGAAGGAAGGGCCCGATGACACCTCCGCACAATTACCTCGCGGTCATCAAGGTCGTCGGCATCGGCGGCGGCGGCGTGAACGCGGTGAACCGCATGATCGAGGTCGGTCTCAAGGGCGTGGAGTTCATCGCCATCAACACCGACGCGCAGGCGCTGCTGATGAGCGACGCCGACGTCAAGCTCGATGTCGGCCGCGAACTGACCCGGGGCCTCGGCGCCGGCGCCAACCCCGATGTCGGCAAGAACGCCGCCGAGGACCACCGCGACGAGATCGAGGAGGTGCTCAAGGGCGCCGACATGGTCTTCGTCACCTGCGGCGAGGGCGGCGGCACCGGCACCGGTGGCGCGCCCGTGGTCGCCAACATCGCCCGCAAGCTGGGCGCGCTCACCATCGGCGTGGTCACCCGACCGTTCTCGTTCGAGGGCAAGCGCCGCCAGGTGCAGGCCGAGTCGGGCATCGAGGAGCTGCGCAACCAGTGCGACACGCTCATCGTGATTCCCAACGACCGGCTGCTCGCCCTCGGCGACCGCGGCATCACCATGATGGACGCGTTCCGCCAGGCCGACCAGGTGCTGCTCTCCGGTGTGCAGGGCATCACCGACCTGATCACGACCCCAGGTCTGATCAACCTGGACTTCGCCGACGTCAAGAGCGTCATGTCCGGCGCGGGCAGCGCGCTGATGGGCATCGGCAGCGCCCGCGGTGACAACCGCGCGGTCGAGGCGGCCGAGCGCGCCATCTCCAGCCCGCTGCTGGAGCAGAGCATGGACGGCGCGCGCGGCGTGCTGCTGTCCATCGCGGGCGGCTCCGACCTGGGCCTGTTCGAGATCAACGACGCGGCGCAGCTGGTCACCGACGCGGCCCACCCGGACGCGAACATCATCTTCGGCGCGGTGATCGACGACGCGCTCGGCGACGAGGTGCGGGTGACCGTGATCGCGGCCGGGTTCGACGGCGGGTCGCCGTCGTACAAGCCGGTGGAGATCCCGCGCAAGGTGGCGCCGCCGGTGGAGACGCCCACGCTGCGCCACCCGACGCCCACCAGTACGCCCCCGGCGCAGTCGCAGCGAAAGGTGCTGTTCGACGACGTGGACGTGCCCGACTTCCTCAAGAACGGGTCGTGACCGACGGCCGCGGCGGGCCCGAACCCGCCGCGGCCGCTGCGCCCGCCCGGCCCGGCCCCGCCCGGCCCCGCCCGCTTAGCATCGACAGTGGCCTATCTAGAGGACAGTTTCCCGGAATCCGTCCTCTAGATAGGCCACTGTCGATGCTAAACCCCGTACCATGCCCCCACCCCGACCCCGACCCGAACGGCCGTACCCATGACTGACCTGGAGCGCCGCGAGCAGATCGCGCACAATCTCGCGGCCATGCGGGAGCGCATCGCCGCCGCCGCCGCCCGCGCCGGACGTGACCCGGCCGAGGTGACGCTGGTCGCGGTGACCAAGACGTACCCGGCCGGCGACGTGCTGCACCTGGTCGAACTCGGCGTCACCGAGGTGGGGGAGAACCGCGACCAGGAGGCGGCGCCCAAGGCGGCCGAGGTGGCCGCGGCCGGGGCTGCCCCGCACTGGCACTTCATCGGCCAACTGCAGCGCAACAAGTGCCGCTCGGTGGCGGCGTACGCGGCCATGGTGCAGTCGGTCGACTCCGTGCGTCTGGCCACGGCGCTGGGCGAGGCGGCCGCGCGCCTGCGCGAGCACCCGCTGGACGTGCTGATCCAGCTCAGTGTGGACGGTGACCCGCACCGCGGCGGCGCGCTGGCGTCCGGTGACGACCCCGACCGGGCGATGCTGCGGGTGGCCGAGGCGGTTGCCGCCGAACCGGCGCTGCGGCTGCGCGGCGTGATGGCTGTCGCCCCACTCGAATGGGCCCCGGATCTCGCTTTCGCGGAGGTGGCCAAGTGCGCCACACTGGTCCGCGCGGTGCATCCTGAAGCGACGGTGATGTCCGCGGGGATGAGCGACGATCTGGACGAGGCGGTGGCCGCGGGCGCGACACATGTGCGTATCGGCAGCGCATTGCTCGGAATGCGACCACCCCTGCGGTAGCCTGGCGGCGGGCACCGAATTACATGAGTGTGGTTAACCCACGCGAGTGAAATAAGAGGTGCAGCAGGTACCGGCTTCGAGGCGGGGACGCCGTGCGGCGGCGTCGATGGCCGGAGGTGGGAGCATCTCGGCGGCGCGCGCGAACGCGCCGGCGGGGCGGACCTCCTTCGGGAAGCGGGTGTCTGCGCGAGAGCGGCACAGGCACGGGGGTTTGTGCCGCACGGCGGACGGAGGGGCGCGGCAATGGGCGCACTGCGGAAGGCGGGGGTCTGGCTCGGGCTGGTCGAGGACGATGACGAGCACGAGTACGACGAGCCTGCCTACGACAAGGGCTACACCTCCAACTACCGTGACCGCGGGGGCCGCCGAGGTGAGCGCGGCGACGACCGGTACGGCCGTGGCGCGGGCCGCTACGACGACCTCGGCGAGGACGACGACGAGGACCTGGACGAGGCGCCTGCGGTGCCGCGTACCCGGGTGGCGGCCGACCGCAGCGGTTCGGCCCGCCTGGAGGCCGCGCGTGAGTCGGCGCGCGCCGAGGCGACCCGGCTGAACGTCGAGGCGCGCCTGGAAGCGGCGCGGGCCGAGCGGGCCACGGTCCGTCCGATCACCGCGAACACGCGACCGCTCACGGCCACCACGTCCACCGCCTCGACGCGCGACAACCTCGCGCTGGCGCCGGTGGCGCAGCCGCAGCAGCGGGTGGCCCCGGTGGCCGAGGACAACCGGCCGCAGATCACCACCCTGCACCCCACGACGTACAACGAGGCGCGGCAGATCGGGGAGCGGTTCCGCGACGGTACGCCCGTGATCATGAACCTGACGGAGATGGACGAGGCCGACGCCAAGCGGCTGGTGGACTTCGCGGCGGGACTCGCATTCGGGTTGCGGGGTACGATCGAGCGCGTCACCAACCGGGTGTTTCTGCTCTCACCGGCCAACGTCCAGGTCACCGCCGAGGACAAGGCCAAGATCGCCGAGGGCGGGTACCTCAACCAGAGCTAGTCCTACCGAGGGACTCCCAAAGACGTGTTCTCACCTGTGCTGCAAGTCGTCTACCTGGCGCTATACCTGTTCTACCTGGTGCTGATCGCCAGGTTCGTGCTGGGTGCGGTGCTGGCTTACGGTCGGCGCTGGCACCCCGCACGGGGGTCTGCCGCCACGCTGGAAGTCGTGTGGAGCGTCACTGATCCGCCCCTCAAAGCGTTGAGGCGTGTGATCCCACCGTTGCGCATTGGTACCGTGAGCATCGACCTGAGTTCGCTGGTTCTACTGGTTATCATTTCCGTTCTGATGTATATCGTCGGAAAGTTGATCTGAGGGTGACCCCCACCCGAGGCCCGGCTTTCCCGCGCGGCCGCGACTGACCCGAGGAGTTTCGATGCCGCTCACCCCGGCCGACGTGCACAACGTCGCCTTCAAGAAGCCCCCGATCGGCAAGCGGGGGTATGACGAGGAGGAGGTCGACGCCTTCCTTGATGAGGTTGAGCGCGAACTCGCCCGTCTGATCGAGGAGAACAGCGAGCTGCGCATGCAGGTCGAGCGAGGCGGCGGTGGCCGCCCGGCGGGCCCCGGCGGCCCCGACCCGCGCCTGGCCGCTGAGCTCAACGAGATGAAGGCCCAGCTGGACCGCATGCAGCGGGACAAGTCGGCGGCCGAGCAGGCCGCCCGCGCGATGCAGGGCGAGCTGGACCAGCTGCGTGGCGGCGCGAGCAGCATGGCCGCCGCGGCGGCCATGTCGGGCCCGGAGGGCGAGCAGCAGGCGCTGCGGGTGCTCATGATGGCCCAGCGCACCGCCGACGACCACGTCTCCGACGCCCGCCGCGAGGCGGACAAGGTGCTGTCCGAGGCGCGCGCCAAGGCGGAGGAGGTCACCCGCGACGCGCGGGCCAAGGCCGACGCGCTCGAGCGCGACGCCCGCCAGCGCCACCAGGAGGCCATCAGCGGCCTGGACGCCAAGCGCACCGCGCTGCAGCAGCACATCGACACGCTCAAGCAGTTCGAGCGTGAGTACCGCACCCGCCTCAAGGCGTACCTGGAGAGCCAGCTGCGCGACCTTGAGGGCCGCGGGCAGAGCCTCGAGGCCGAGATCGGGCGGGGCGATGACCGCGCCGCGGGCGGCCTGGCCGCCGCCGGTTCCGGCTCCTTCAACGGCCGCTGACGGTCGTCTTCCGAACCTCCCGGTCGGCCCGCGCGAACAGCGGGCCGCCGGGACGGGACGGCCGCTGTGTGCCCGTCCCCCGGCACCATCTGAGATCCAACCGCACCGCAGCATCGCCCCTCACGCACGTCGAAGCACCGCGGCAGCCTCACCCCTCGTCGCTGCCGTCGCACGCAGATAGCAGAGAGAAGACGACCCGGCGCCCGCCGGGCCGGCCGTCCGGGCCGGTGCTGGGGCTCGAGGTCGGCCGGCGCGGGACCCTCCCGCCCGGAGCGAGATGGGTTCGGCGGGCCGCGGCGTGCGGTCACGTTCATCGCTGCTCGGCGAGCCCTCGACACCTGATCTAGCCGACGCGGCGGGGGTGAGCTGTGATAGTCGCAAGTCTGCTGCTCATTCTCGGTGCTGTCGTGCTGCTCGTACTGGGGCTGTTGAACGGGTCGAGCGGTCTGCTCGTCGGTTCCATCGGCACCAGCCTGTTGGCCGCGGTCGCACTCGTCGTGGGGGCCCGCCAGGCCGCCGCGGCACGCGCCGCGGCAGGGGGCCTCGATGACGAGGACGAGCAGTTCGACGGTGACGAGGATGAACAACCGGTGGGCCGCAGGGCCGGCCGTACGACGGTGCCGCCACGTGCCCCGGAGCGTGAGCCCTGGGCCGACGAGCCGGTGCGACAGACCGGGCGGTCCGAGAACGGGCGGTCCGACCTGGGACGTTCCGACACCGACACGATGATGATGTCAGGGTATCCGCCGCAGCAGCCGGAGGTGGTCCTGCCGCAGCAGGGCGCCGGCGGCCGGGCGGACGACTACGACGACGAGGATCCGCCGGACGAGCCGGTCGCGCAGCGGGTGTCCGCCGCCGACGCGGCCCGGGTCGCCCGGATGTCCACCGAGGTGCTGGTCATCGACGGCCGGCCCCGCTACCACGTGGCCGGGTGCGTGCACCTGCTCGGCCGTCCGTGTGAGCCGCTGCCGGTCGCCGAGGCGGTCGACCTCGGGTTCAGCCCGTGCGGGCTGTGCGAGCCGGACAGCGCTCTGCTCGCGGACGCGCGCCGGGTCTGACCGACACCTGATCCGGTGTCCCCCGCCGACCGCCTCGGGTGCGGTCCGGCGGGGGACACCGGATCTTTCGTGTCCACGATCCGACACGATCCGCGGGTGAGGCCGGTGGCACCCGGGTGCCCCGCCACAATGGGCTATGGCACGTGACCCGTCCCCGACCGAGTCCGCCGTCGTCGCGGTGCGGGTGAAGCCCGGCGCGGGCCGCACCCGGGTGGGCGGGCGCTACGACGGTCCGCACGGGACCGCGCTGATCGTGGCGGTGGCGGCGCCCGCGGTCGACGGCAGGGCCACCGAGGCCGCGCGCCGTGCGCTGGCCGCGGCGCTGGAGGTGTCGGCCGCCGCCGTCGAGCTGCGCACCGGCCACACCAGCCGGGACAAGCTGTTCACCGTCGCGGCGCCACCGGCCGACCTGGCCGACCGCCTCGCCGCCCTGTACGGCGGCGCGCCGTGAGGCCGCCGGGCGATGCCGGCGCCGGTCCGGTCCGATGACCGAGTTCCTGGATCTCGCGCTGTTCATCGGGGCGGCCGTGCTGCTGGTGGCGGTGGCGGCGGTGCGCTGGTCGACCCGCCTGGGCGTGCCGAGTCTGCTGGTCTACCTGGCCATCGGGGTGCTGCTGGGCTCGGTGTTCGGCCTGCGCTTCGGCAACCCCGAGCTGACCCGGATGCTCGGCACCTGCGCGCTCGTGCTGATCATCGCCGAGGGTGGCCTGACCGCCCGCTGGAGCATGCTGCGCCCGGTGCTGCCGCTGGCGTCGCTGCTGGCCACGCTCGGGGTGGCGGTCAGCGTGGTGGGCGTGGCGGTGGCGGTGCACCTGATGCTGGGCTGGGACTGGCGCACCGCGGCGCTGGTCGGTGCGGTGCTGGCCTCGACCGACGCGGCGGCCGTCTTCTCCACGCTGCGGCGGCTGCGGCTGCGCCCCCGCCTGGTGGCGACCCTGGAAGCGGAGTCGGGCATCAACGACGCGCCGGTGGTGCTGCTGGTCGTGCTGCTGTCGACGCCGGGCAGGCTCGGGCCGTGGTGGCATGAACTGCTGCTCATCACGTACGAGTTGGCGGCCGGCGCCGTCATCGGCGTGCTGGTGGGCCTGGCCGGTCGGGCGCTGCTGCGCCGCGCGGCCCTGCCTGCCGCGGGCCTTTACCCGCTGGCCGCGGTCGGCCTCACCGTGCTCGCCTACGCGGGCGGCGCGGTGGCCCACGCCTCGGGCTTCCTGGCCGTCTACGCCGCCGGGGTCGTGCTCGGCAACGCGCGGCTGCCGCACCGGCAGGCGATCCTCGGGTTCGCCGACGGGTTGGCCTGGTTGTCACAGATCGGGCTGTTCGTCCTGTTGGGGCTTCAGGTGTCGCCTTCCGGACTGTGGGCCGTGCTGCTGCCCGGTGTTCTGATCGGGGCGGCGCTGCTGCTGGTGGCCCGGCCCCTGTCGGTGCTCGCCTGCGCCACCCCGTTCGGCCTGAGCTGGCGCGACCAGGCGTTCCTGTCCTGGGCGGGGTTGCGTGGGGCGGTGCCGATCGTCCTGGCGACCATCCCGGCGGCCCAGGGCCTGCCCGGGGCCGAGGCGCTGTTCAACATCGTGTTCGTGCTGGTCGTGGTTTTCACGATGGTGCAGACGGGAACCTTGCCCCAGGTGGCGCGGCTGCTGGGGGTGATCGCGCCGGGGGAGGCGACCGAACTGCGCGTGGAGACCGCTCCGTTGGAACGCATGCACGCCGATCTGCTGCAGCTGGAGGTGCCGCAGGGCTCCGGCCTGGCCGGGGTGCACCTGGACGAGCTGCGGCTGCCGGTCGGCGCCTCGGTGACCCTGGTGCTGCGGTCGGGAGTGGGTTTCGTGCCCGACCGGGACACCCGCTTGCGTACGGGTGACAGCCTGCTCATCGTGACGACCGAGGCGGTTCGGGACGAGGCGGAGCGGCGGCTGCGCGCCGTCAGCAGGCGCGGCCGCCTGGCCAGCTGGTTCGGTGAGGACGGCCGAGAGAGCCGTGACTAGATGCTAAAGTCCGTTTTGCCAGCTTTCGCCGATCCGGCGGCGCCCGGGGCCATCGTCCCGAGGCCACACCGGACAAGTCGCCCCAGGGCGGCCGCCCCGGTGCGAGCTGGCACGTTTTCTCGAATCCGGCCGGGTTCGCGTGGCATGTTTGTGGACCGTCCATACGTTCCGTATTCTTGCCAGCCTATTGGAGTGCGCGGCGTGAGCCGCGCGCCCGTTTTGCATCTGGGGGACGCCATGGCCGAACAGCGGGCAGGCGGGAGCAAGACAAGCGCGGCGGCGAAGAAGGCCGCGGCGAAGACCACCGCGGCGCCGAAGCGCTCCGTGAAGACAGTGGCTGCGGGGGCGGCCACGGCAAAGGGGGAGACGGTGACGGCGACCTCGGACACCACGAAGCGCACGACAGCCAAGCCGACCGCCGACGCGAAGAAGGCCACGGCGAGCAAGGCCGCCCCGGCGACGGGGGCGGCCGCGAAGAAGAAGGTCACCACGGCGGCGCACGACGCCACCGCGGCCCCGCAGACCACCCGGCGGCACGCCGCCGGGTCGGAGGAACATCCCCCCGCCCAGGCAACGCCGAGCGCCGCCACGACCGCGGCCGAGGGAGCGACCATGGTCAAACCTGCCGAGTCCAAGACCGCCAGCCGCACCGCCGCCAAGGCGGCGCCCGCGGCGAAGAAGGGCGACCGCAGCGCCGCGGAGACGGAGAAGATCCGGGTCGCGTTGACGGCCCGCCGCGACGAGCTGCAGGAGGAGTACGACCACACGCTCGTCGAGATCGCGGAGCTGCAGCGCGAGCGCCTGACCGACTCGGCCGGCGACGACCAGGCCGACACCGGTACCAAGACGTTCGAGCGCGAGCAGGAGATCACGCTGGCCAACAACATCCTGGAGCGGATCACCCAGGTCGAGCGCGCGTTGGAACGCCTCGACGAGGGCAGCTACGGATGGTGTGAGCGGTGCGGCAACCCGATCCCGGTGGAGCGGCTGGCCGCGTTCCCGTCGGCCACGCTGTGTGTGACGTGCAAGCAGTTGGAGGAGCGACGCTGAGAGCGCCGCGCCGGGTGAACTAGTGTGGCCCTGACCTGAGGTCGGCCGGATGTGACGAAGGGCGTGCGAGCGCCACGTAGGGGAGTGTTGTCGGTGGAAGAGACCAAACAGGTGGAGCCGGAGCACTCCCCCCGTGTCATCGGGCACGGCCGGGCCGTCGCGATCTTCGCGGGAATGGCCTCGTTCGCCGTGCTGCTCGACGTGGTCACCAAGGAGATCGCCACCAAGCAGCTCGATCCGGACGAGCCGGTCCGGCTGCTCGGCGGCGGGCTGTACCTGTCGCTGACCCGCAACAGCGGAGCGGCGTTCAGCCTGTTCCGCGACCACACCTGGATCTTCCCGATCATCGCAGTCGGCGTGCTCTCGTGGATCCTCTGGGCCTCCCGCAGCCTGCGCTCGCTGCCGTGGGCGCTGGCCCTCGGCTCGATCATGGGCGGCGTGCTGGGCAACCTGCTCGACCGGATCTTCCGCGCACCGGGCACGTTCCACGGGCACGTGGTCGACTTCCTCAGCCTGTTCGACCCGTACGGGCGGACCTGGCCGATCTTCAACGTGGCCGACATGGCCCTGGTCGGCGGCGTCTGCCTGGCGATCCTGCTGGAACTGACCGGCCGCCAGCGCGACGGCTCGCGCCTGTCGCAGCGCGACGACGAGAAGAAGGCCGCCGAGGGCGACGCCCGCGAGGCGGACTCGGCGGCGGCGCACTCCGAGCGTGGTTCGCAGGCATGGTCCTGAAGGGCGAGAGCCGCAGCCTGCCGGTCCCGGACGGACTGGACGGCATGCGGCTGGACCAGGCTGTCTCCCGCCTGTTCGGGCTGTCCCGCACCGCCGCCGCCACCCTGGTCGAGGCCGGGGACGCGCTGGTCGACGGGACGGTCCGCGGCAAGTCCGACAAGGTCTCCGGCGGCAGCTGGCTCGAGGTGACCCTGCCCGCACCCCCGTCGGCGCCGACCGTCGTGGTCGAGACGGTCGAGGGCCTGCGCATCGTGCACAGCGACGACGACATCGTGGTGGTCGACAAGCCGGTCGGCGTCGCGGCCCACCCCAGCCCCGGCTGGACCGGCCCGACCGTGCTCGGTGGCCTGGCCGGGCTCGGCCAGCGGGTGGCGACCTCCGGCGCGGCCGAGCGGCAGGGCGTCGTGCACCGCCTCGACGTCGGCACGACCGGGCTGATGGTCGTCGCCAAGAGCGAGTCCGCGTACAGCGCCCTCAAATGGGCGTTCAAGCACCGCGAGGTCGACAAGCGCTACCACGCGGTGGTCCAGGGCCACCTGGATCCGCTGCGCGGCACGGTCGACGCCCCCATCGACCGCCACCCCACGCACGACTACAAGTTCGCGGTGATGTCGGGCGGCAAGCCCAGCATCACCCACTACGACACGCTGGAGGCCTTCCCGGCCGCCAGCCTCGTCGACATCAAGCTGGAGACCGGTCGCACCCACCAGATCCGGGTGCACTTCTCCGCGCTGCGCCACCCCTGTGTAGGTGACCTGACCTACGGCGCCGACCCGACCCTGTCCGCCCGGCTGGGCCTGGCCCGGCAGTGGCTGCACGCCCGGGAGCTCAGCTTCGTCCACCCGGGCAGCGGGGAAGAGGTCCGCTTCGTCAGCGAGTACCCGCCAGATCTCGCGCACGCGCTGTCGCTGCTGCGCGACGCCGGTTAGGCCGACGCGCCCGCCCGGGTTCCGGGTGGGCGCGGGCCTACCTTCACGGAAGGAACCTCAGTGCAGAGGTTGCTGCGTCACCTGGACCAGGTGGTGGTGCCCCGGCTGGCGCGCGGGTTCGCCCGCGCGGGCGGGGGCGGGCTGCGGCTGCGCCTGCTGACCGCGGTCGCGGTCGTCGGGGTGGTCGGTGCGCTGCTGGGCGCGGTGTGGGTGACCCGCCGCCCGGCCGTGCTCCCGGCCGAGGGCGCGGCCGCCGAGGTGGTGCGGGTCGGCGTGGTGCAGGGTCAGAGCGTGCCGCTGTACGCGCGCCAGGCCCGTTCCGAGCTCGCCGGCCTGCTCAAGCGCTCGACCGCCACGCCTGTCGAGACGTACGCCCTGGTCAGCCTGCGCGCCTACCTGGCACCGGAGCGGCTGACCCCGGTGCTGGGCGGCGTGTCCCTGGTGGAGGTCTACGCGCGGGTGCCGTTGAGCGGGGCGGTGACCCAGTCGGTGCGCATCCCCGCCTTCACCATCCCGACCGATGTGGTCGAGGGCATGGCGAAGGTGGCGAAGAAGCGCGCCGCCGACGCCGCCGACCTGCGCAACGTGGCGGCGAAGCTGCAGACGACCGATGCGACCGAGGTCGACCTGCGCCGGGGCTACCTGGACGACTCGACCGTGGCCGGTGCCGAGGCGGAGGCGTACCGGGCCGGGTGCGCCTGCGTCTACGCGGCCGTGGTCCGGGCGACCCCGGCGGCGCTGGACGAGATCGCCGCCCGTCCCGAGGTGCGCGCCGTCGACCCCGCCCCCGAGGTGCGCCGCCTCGACCGGGCGGTGTTCCTGCCGCCCCTGCCCGAGCAGGTCGGCCAGGCCCCGGTCGCCGCCACGCCGTCGGCGAGCCCGTCGGTCGAGCCGGTGGTCTCGGCCGCGCCGTCACCGTCGCCGTCGCCCGAACCGGCGGTCACCGGTTCCGCCGACCCGACCCCGGCCGAGTCACCGAGCGCCATATCCCCCAGCCAGGCCCCCTAGTTACACCCCGGTAGGCGCAAAACAGGGCTGGAGGTGTGGGGGCCCGAGCACATAGGGTGGTCAAGCTGGTGCCGGGTGCGTAGCCTGGGCCGCGTTGATCAGTCTGGGCAGGTCGGGAGGACGCACCGTGGAGCGCAACGGGCAGCGTGGACCCGACGACCCCGCCTCCTGGGGCCAGCCGGGCAACCTGCCGGTGCCGGACACCTCGCGTTGGCGGGTGCTGCTCGACCGGGCCAAGATGCCGCCGCGCCCCGGTGAGACGAGGCCGTCACCCGGTCCGAGCGTCGGGATGCCGTCGGCGGGCGGCAGTGGGGTCACCGGCCGGGTGGAGTGGCGCGCCGCCGCCCCCACCTCCGACATCGACCAGGCCGTCAACCTGCTCCGCGGCCAGCTCGACCGGCCCAAGGTGCTCGCCTTCGCCAACCCCAAGGGCGGCGTGCACAAGACCACCGCCACCGTGCTGGCCGCCGCGACCATCGGCAGCGTGCGCGGCCGGGGCGTGCTGGCCTGGGACGACAACGAGCTGCGCGGCACCCTGGGGCTGCGCGCGGGCAGCGCCCGGCACGCCCGCACCATCCGGCACCTGCTCGGCGATCTGCTGGAGATCGAGAACTGCCCGCCGTACGAGCTCAAAGAGCGGCTCGACGACTACCTGCGCCACGCCTCCGACGGGTCATACGACGTGCTCGCCGGGGAGGAGAACCCGCGTTTCGCGCAGCGGCTGGACACGCACACCGTGCGTCGGGTGCTGGAGTTGCTGTGCCGCACCCATGACGTGGTCTGCGTGGACACCGGCAACAACGTGGAGAGCGCCAACTGGCAGACCGTGCTCAACGCGTGCGACCAGCTCGTGATCACCACGGTGCCGCGCGAGGACGCCGCGTTCACCGCCGACTGGATGATCGACCTGCTGCACGAGGTCGGCCTGGGCAAGCTCGCCGAGAACGCGGTGACGCTGCTCTCGTGCGCCACGCCAGGCCACTCGCCGATGCTGGAGGACCTGCGCAAGCACTTCGCCACCCGTACCCGCGCGGTGGTGGTCGTGCCGTTCGACCCGGCCCTGGAGACCGGCTCCTCGATCGAGTACGGCGCGCTGCAGCCCGCGACCAAGCGCGCCTGGCTGCACGCCGCCGCGGTGATGATGGAGCCGTTCGTCCGGTGACGCGGTCGGGTCGGCGGGCGCGTCCCCGACAGCCCGGCGAGGTAGGCTGGCGGCCGTGTCAGACTCCTTCGTTCACCTGCACGTGCACACCGAATACTCGATGCTCGACGGTGCGGCGAGGCTAAAGGAGCTGTTCAAGGAGGCGACCCGGCTCGGGATGCCCGCCCTGGCGATGACCGACCACGGCAACATGTTCGGCGCCTACGACTTCTACAAGCAGGCCACCGCCGCGGGCATCAAGCCGATCATCGGCGTGGAGTCCTACGTCACCCCGAACACGCACCGCTCCGAGCGCACCCGGGTCCGCTGGGCCGACGGCGGCGAGAACGACGTCTCCGGCGGTGGCGCGTTCACCCACATGACGATGCTGGCCGCCGACGCCGACGGCCTGCGCAACCTGTTCCGGATGCAGTCGCGGGCCAGCCTGGAGGGCTACTTCTACAAGCCCCGGGCCGACCGGGAGCTGCTGCAGTCATACGGCAAGGGCGTGATCGCGACGACCGGGTGCCCGTCCGGCGAGATCCAGACGTGGCTGCGCATCGGCGACTTCGACAAGGCCGTCGCCTCGGCGGGTGAGTTCCAGGACATCTTCGGCAAGGAGAACTTCTACCTGGAGCTGATGGACCACGGCATCTCGATCGAGAAGGCGGCCCGCGACGGCCTGGAGCGGCTGCGCAAGCACCTGAACCTCAAGCCGATCGTCACCAACGACCTGCACTACACCTACGCCGCCGACGCCGACGCGCACGAGGTGCTGCTGTGCGTGCAGTCCGGCTCGACGATGGCCGACCCGAAGCGCTTCAAGTTCGACGCCCGCGACTTCTACCTCAAGTCGCCCGCGGAGATGCGCGCCCAGTGGGACGAGCGGATGCCCGGGGCCTGCGACAACACCCTGGAGATCGCCGAGCGGATCGGCGACTACAAGAGCGTGTTCGCCCACCGGGACCTGATGCCGTCGTTCCCGGTGCCCGAGGGGCACACCGAGGAGTCGTGGCTGCGCGCCGAGGTGCACCGGGGCCTGCGCGAGCGCTTCCCGAACGGGGTGCCCGAGGACCGGCTGCGCCAGGCCGACTACGAGCTCGACGTCATCTGCAAGATGGGCTTCCCGGGCTACTTCCTGGTCACCGCCGACCTGTGTGAGTACGCGCGCAAGGAGAAGATCCGGGTCGGGCCGGGGCGTGGTTCGGCGGCCGGTGCGCTGATCGCGTACGCGCTGCGCATCACCGAACTGGACCCGATGGCGCACGGCCTGCTGTTCGAGCGGTTCCTCAACCCCGACCGCGTCTCGATGCCCGACATCGACATGGACTTCGACGAGCGTCGGCGCGGTGACATGATCCGATACGCGACCGAGCGCTGGGGCGAGGAGCGGGTCGCGCAGATCATCACGTACGGCACGATCAAGGCGAAGGCCGCGATCAAGGACGCGGCGCGGGTGCTCGGCTACCCGTTCGCGGTCGGCGACAAGATCACCAAGGCGATGCCCCCCGCGGTCATGGGCAAGGACATCCCGCTTACCGGCATCTTCGACTCCAGCCACCCCCGCTACCCGGAGGCGGTCGAGTTCCGGGCGCTGTACGAGTCCGACCCCGACGCCAAGAAGGTCGTCGACACCGCCAAGGGCATCGAGGGTCTCAAGCGCCAGTGGGGCGTGCACGCGGCCGGCGTGATCCTGTCCGGCGAGCCGCTGATGGACGTGCTGCCGATCCAGAAGCGCGAGCAGGACGGCGCCATCATCACCCAGTGGGACATGGGCGCCTGCGAGTCCATCGGCCTGCTCAAGATGGACTTCCTGGGCCTGCGCAACCTCACCGTCATGGACGACTGCCTGGAGGGCATCCAGTCCAACCGGGGCGAGACCCTGGTGCTGGAGGAGCTGCCGCTGGAGAACGCGCCGACCTACGAACTGCTGGCCCGCGGCGACACCCTGGGCGTGTTCCAGCTCGACGGCGGCCCGATGCGCGCGCTGCTGCGCTCGATGGTCCCCGACGGCTTCGAGGACATCTCCGCGGTGCTCGCGCTGTACCGGCCCGGTCCGATGGGCGCCAACGCGCACAACGACTACGCCGACCGCAAGAACAACCGCAAACCGGTGGTGCCGATCCACAAGGAGCTGGCCGAACCCCTCGCGGAGATCCTGGGCGACACCTACGGCCTGATCGTGTATCAGGAGCAGGTCATGGCGATCGCGCAGAAGCTGGCCGGGTACACCCTCGGCCAGGCCGACCTGCTGCGCCGCGCCATGGGCAAGAAGAAGAAGGAGATCCTCGACAAGGAGTACGTGCCGTTCTCCGGCGGCATGAAGGAGAACGGGTACTCCGACGAGGCGATCAAGACGCTGTGGGACATCCTGGTCCCGTTCTCCGACTACGCGTTCAACAAGGCCCACACCGCCGGATACGGGCTGGTCTCGTACTGGACCGCCTACCTCAAGGCCAACTACCCGGCCGAGTACATGGCGGCGCTGCTGACCTCGGTCGGCGACGACAAGGACAAGTCCGCGGTCTACCTGGCCGAGTGCCGCCGCATGGGCATCAAGGTGCTGCCGCCGGACGTCAACTACTCCACCGCCCGGTTCACCCCCGTCGGCCAGGACATCCGCTTCGGCCTGGCCGCGGTGCGCAACGTCGGCGCGAACGTGGTCGAGGCGATCGTGCGGGCCCGCAAGGAGCACGGCAACTTCACCGACTTCTACGACTACCTGCGCAAGATCGACCAGGTCGCCTGCAACAAGCGCACCATCGAGTCGCTGATCAAGGCCGGTGCGTTCGACTCGATGGGGCACAGCCGCAAGGGCCTGCTGTCGGTGCACGCCGACGCCATCGACTCGTTCATGGGCGTCAAGAAGAACGAGGCCATCGGCCAGTACGACCTGTTCGGCGCCGCCTTCGCCGACGACGCCGCCGCGCCCACCATGGTCGTCACCCCGCCCATCCCGACCGGCGAGTGGGACAAGACCGACCTGCTCGTCTTCGAACGCGAGATGCTCGGCCTCTACGTCTCCGACCACCCGCTGTTCGGCCTGCAGCACGTGCTGAGCAAGGCCGCCGACATGTCCGTCGCGGCGCTGTCCGAGGAGGGCTCGGTCTCCGACGGCCAGATCGTCACCCTCGCGGGCATCCTCTCCGGCGTGCAGCGGCGCATCACCAAGCAGGGCAAGGCCTGGGCCTCGGCCACCCTGGAGGACCTGGACGGCGCGGTCGAGGTGCTGTTCTTCCCCAACACCTACGACCTGGTCGGGCAGTACATCGCCGAGGACGCCATCGTCGTGGTCAAGGGGCGCGTGGACCGCCGCGACGACCAGGCCCGGATGATGGCGATGGACCTGTCCATCCCCGACACCTCCGCCCCCGACGACGCCAAACCCGTGGTGCTCGCGCTGCCTGCCAACCGGTGCACGCCACCGCTGGCCGAACGACTGCGCGAGGTGCTGTCCACCCACCCCGGCCCGGCCGAGGTGCACGTACGCATCACCAACGGGCAGAGGTCCAGCACCTATCGCCTCGGCCCGATGCGGGTGTCTCCCGTCCCCGCGTTGATGGCCGACCTCAAAGCCCTCCTGGGCCCCACCGCCCTAGGCTGACACTGCAGTTTCGGGGAAGGTGCGCGAATCGAGGCCAAGATTCCAGCACTTTCCCCGAAGCTGCACTCGATCACGGGCCTGCGGGCGGGCCCGTCAGGGGATCTGCGGGTGGTGGTTACCGGCCTTGTCGACGTTCTGGCTGGTGGCGACGTCGGTGCCGGTGGTCTCGTTGGCGGCGGCGGTGATGTTGACGCCCATGCTCTGCAGTGCCGAGCCGACCTGGCGCCACAGCGTCAGGATGGTCGGGCCGATCTGCTCGTAGTTCTGCTGGATCTGCTTGCCCGAGTCGTCGTTGCCCCACGGGCGGGCGTCGCCCCCGGCCTCGATCCGGGCGCCGATCCCGTCGCGCAGGCCGCTGACCTCCTGCCCGGCCAGGAACATGCGCCGCCCCGCGTCGCGGCCGGTGTCCAGGTCGAGGTTGGTGCCGTCGCCGGGTGGCCAGGACAGGTGCCGGACCGGGATCTCGTCGCCGCTCACCGCCGACCATCCTCGGGCTCCTCGGGCTCGTAGCCCATGATGCCGTCGTGGCGGCGCATCATCGCGTTGATGTCGTTGGTGCGCAGGAACTCCATCGCTCCCGACTCGGCGGGCAGCACCTGCGACATCAACGCGGTCACCCCGGCACCGGCCGCCTCGGCGGCCCGGGACACCGTCTTGGTGATCTCCTCGGCGAGCTTGACGGCACCGTACTCCCGCAGGCTGCTCGGGTGCAGCTCCAGGTGCACCAGGCGGCCGCGCGCGTCGACCGTCGCCTTGATCAGGCCGTCGGCCGTCTTCGCGCTGCTGCGCAGGGACGCCAACTTGGCCTGCAGCTCGCCCATCCCGGTACGCAGCCGCGTGTACTGGTCGTTCACCTGCGCGAAGCGCTCCTTGAGCGCCCAGTTCGCGTCGCGATCGGACTGCTGCGCCACGACTCCGCCTCTCCCGCGTTCCACCCTCCGCGACTGTATCCGCTGCGGCGATTTCGCGCCGGGACGGGCTTCGCTCAGGGTTGGCGCGGTCTTGGAGGCATCGAGTAACTTACCCAAGGCGTCGCTCGGCTGCCTTGGGGAGGGTGCGGGATGTCTTGGTTGCCTTCACCTATTCCGCATCCGCTGTCCTACTTCGACGCTCCTGGTTGGTGCAAGGAGCTGCTCGACTGGGTCATCGGCATGGACTGGCCCGAGGGTGACGAGCAGGCCACCTGGGACATCGCCGACGACTGGTACGCCGCCTCGGCCGATCTGCAGGACCCGCTGCTGGAGTCCGAACGCGCCGCGCTCGACGCGGTGATCGCGTTCGGCGGCGCCGAGGGCCAGGTCGCCGCCGCGATCAAGGAGGCCTGGCTGCAGATCGGCAGCGGGTCGGACAAGTCGGCGCTGCAGGCCGCGGCCTTCGTCACGCACGCCCTCGGCGAGATGCTGGAAGGCGCGGGCTGCGACATCCAGGGCGCCAAGCTGGAGTACTACGTCGAGCTGGGCCTGCTGCTGATCGAGCTGATCGCGATGGCGGTCGCGGCGTTCTTCACCTTCGGCGCCTCCACCGCCGCCGCCGGTCCGATGTGCATGGCCACCCGCTTCGCCATCAAGGAGATCCTGAAGCGCCTGCTGAGGTCACTGATCGAGCGGGGCATCAAGCGGGCGGTCAAGGACAAGCTGAAGGACCTGGGCAAGGACTTCGGCAAGAAGCTCGGCAAGTGGGCGATCAAGGCGGGCAAGGAGGGCCTGGACGAGGCCAAGGAGGAGCTGCTGACCCAGGGCGGCATCCAGGCGTACCAGAACGCCATCGGCCGCCGACATGGCGTCGACCTTGTGGACCTGGCCGTCTCGGCCGGTGCGGGCTTCGCGGGCGGCGCGGCCAGCACCCTGGCGGGCGGCCACAACGGCTCCTTCACCAGCAAGATGGCGCACGGCGCGCGGGCCGAGGTGCTGGGCGAGCTCGGCGGCTCCGCCGCCACCGGGCAGCTGCCCGGCCTGGACAACCTGGGCATGTCGGCGGTCTCCGGCGCCCGCGGCAGCGCCACCCACCACGTCACGTCCGAGTTCAACGCGATGACGAACACGATCGTGGGCAACCTGGCCGCGATCAGCCTCGACGGCGACGCCGGCGGCGGCATCACCACCGCGGCCGCGGCGGCCACGGGCGGCGGCTCGCCACCGAACACCCAGCCGGTGAACGTCACCGACGACGGCAGTTCGCAGTGGCCCAGCGCGCCGGCGGGCAGCTCCGACGGCGACGGCCACCACGGCACCGGCGGCTCGAGTTCGCTGGCCGGTATCGCCCCCGCCGACACCGGCTACCCGCCGCCCGGTTCGTCCGGCGCCGCCACCAGCACCACCGCCGCGCCGTCCGGCCCGGCCACGGGTCCGGTCGTCGCCGCGCCAGTCGGCAGCCAAGCCCAGACCGCGCCAGCCCCCGGCCTGGCCGCGGCCGCTCCGGCCATCGGCGGCGCCTCCAGCACCGGCCTCTCCAGCAGCACCGGTCTCTCCAGCAGCACCGGCGGCGCCAGCACCTCCGCCGGACTGGCGTCCACCTCGACTGCCAGCAGCGGCTCGACCACCCCAGGCGCCACCTCGACCAGCGCGACCGCGACCACGTCCACCCCGACGAGCAGCGCCGCCACCTCAACCGCTGCGGGCAGCACCTCGACCGGTGGCGCCGCCACGAACACGACCTCGACCTCGTCCACGTCGGGCGGCGCCTCGACGAACGCCAACCCCGGCACGTCGGCCTCCGCCCCGGCAACACCGGGTCGGACCAGTCCGGCCGGGTCGCCGACGCCGTCGGGGCCAACGGGCCCGAGCACGTCGACCTCGCCCACCGCGCCATCATCGTCGGCCACACCTGGCTCGACCTCGACCAATCCGGCGTCGAGCCCGAGCCCGACCAGCCCGAGCCCGACCAGCCCGAGCCCGACCAGCCCGAGCCCGACCAGCCCGAGCCCGACCGGCCCGAGCCCGGCAGGTCCGGCTCAGTCGGCGACGTCCGGCACCGGTCCTGGCGCCACCCCGGAAGACACGACGGCTGGGCGCCACCCCGCGACGGCGCCGCACGTGCGACCGGCCGCGCCGGACGGATCCACGCCCGACGGCACGACCCCCGTCCCGGCGACCGTGGTGTCCACCCCGTTGCCCGCCACAGGCACCCGCCCTGACGGCAGCGACGCCCGCCCCGACGACACCGGGCGCGGCGGGCTGCCCGACACCGACGCGCGACGCTGGAGCGACGCGTACCACGGCGGTGTGCGCGCACAGCGGCGCGCCATCCTCGCCTCGATGGGCGCCCCCGGGGCGCTCGCCGCGGCGGCCTGGGACGCACTCAACCGGCACCGTGGCCCCGACTTCGCCGACGGCGGCGTCACCACCGACGACGTTTCCGCGCTCACCGGCACCGACACCCCGCCCTCGGTGGACGCCTCGCGCCGCTACCACCAGCGCGGCGGCTATCGGCCGGTGCTCACCCGGCACCAGCGCGAGCTGGAGGACGCGGTGCCCCGCGGCGCCGACGGGCGGCCACGGCGGTTCCCGTCGCTGTCGTCGGGCTGGCTGCGCCTGGCCAACGACGGCGGCCCGCAGGCCGACCCGAGCCGGGGCGTGAACTGCGTCGACGTGGTGCTGTCGGTGGCCGACACCTGGCTGCACGGGCGGCCCCGGTGCGCGGCGCCGCGTACCCTCGACGGGTTCTCGGCGGGGCGGCCCGTGCCGTCGGGCGGCGAGCCCGGCGGACCGCGCCGGATCGAGGACTTCTTCGGGGGCCGCCTGCAGCAGCTGTGCCCGAACACCCGGGGCCTGAACCCCGACCAGGCCGCCGACGCCGTCACCGATGCGTACGCCCGGCTGGAACAGCAGCTGCTCGCGGCCGGGCCGGGCGCGCTGGCCGTGATCATCCACCAGGCCGCCGACGGCACCTCGCACACCTGGCCGGTCTTCAACGACGACGGCGTCATCAGGTACGCCGACCCGCAGCAGCCGCCCGGCGAGCCGACCACCACGCCCCCGTTCACCGACGGCATCCGCCGGATGGACGCGCTGGTGGTGGCCCCCGACGGCACCCAGTCGAGGATCGCGGACGCCCCGGTGGGCGCCTGGTCGCAGGACCGGCCGAGGCCGGGCACGGTTTCGGCCCGTACCCCCGACGCCGCCGCGACCACGGCCACACCCGACGCCGCCACCCGGACGGCGACCACCGCGGACCCGACGGCCGTCGGCCCCGACCCCGCCACCGACCCGGCCGCCTCGCCGGACGCGGACCTCACCCCGAGCGACCCGGCCCCGGTCGCCGCGCCGCGGGCCGACGGCCCGACGCCGACGCCGACGGTGATGGCGGCGGCACGAGTCGACGCCGCCGACGCGGTGTCCGACCCGGCGGGGACCGGGCGGGGACCGGCCGAGCCGCCCGCCGACGTGATGCTGCGCGACCTCACCGACGCCGAGTTGGCCGCGCTCGGCGTGGGCACGGCGACGCTGGCCGACCTCGGCTACCCGGACCCGTCGCAACTGTCCGCCGCGCAACGGGCCACCCTGGAGGCGATGCTGCCGCAGGTCGCGGTGGTGTCCACGGCGGACGTGCGGTTGACGCAGCGGTCGGTCAGCCCCAACAGCGGCACGATGTCGATGGCGGAATTCGCCCGACGGATGGGCGACACCGGTTGGCGCGGCGGCCCGGCCCACGTCGTGGCCTGGGGCGACGGCAGCCTGACCAGCCTGGACAACCGGCGTATGCGGGCCGCGCGGCTCGGTGGCCTGGACTCGGTGCCGGTGTGCGTGCACACCCCGGACGAACCGCTCACCACGCTGCCCGACGGGGAGGATCCGCAGCGCCGGAGGTACCGGGCGCCGCTCACGACGGAGATCCGGCGGCTGCCGAACGGGACGCTGGTGGTGGGCGGCGATCGCGGTGAGGTGGTGTACGCACCGGGCACCGTGCCGACCACCTTCGGTGAGGCGGCGATGTTCCGCTCCGCCGAGCAGCGCAGCCTCCTACCCGGTCGCCTGTTCGGTGCTGACGTGGCACCGGTGACGATCGGCAAGCCGCCCGGCCCTGTCGTGGTGGCGGGTGAGGTCACCTCCGTGGAGGCCGAGGTCCTGCGGTCGCTGCACGCTCGGGCGGCGGCGAACGCGGACACGATCATGGGTGACCTGTCCGGACTCGCGGACGCCGTGAGCGACCGGCTCGGTCTGTCCGGCGACGACCGGGTCCAGTTGCGCGGTACCGACGAACGAGTGAAGTCGCTCGCCTCACTCACCCGCAAGTTCCTGCTCGAAGGCGACGTGGTCGGTATCGACGCCTTCGCCGCGGGCGTCAACGACGTCGTCCGGTTCTCCGTGCAGCTGCCGGGCGGTGCGGCCTACCGGCAGGCCTTCGACCAGCTGCGGGCAGACCTGGCGCGGTACGGGTACCAGCTGACCGGGCTGAAGAACTTCTTCCGTCCCGGCAACCGGTTCCACGGCCTCAACGCCACCTTCACCAGTCCCGACGGGCAGCTCTTCGAGGTGCAGTTCCCGACGGCGGACTCGTTCCGAGCCTGGGAGCTCACGCACCACGCGTACGAGGTCATGCGCCGGGCGAGCCGGGACGACAACGAACTGCCGCCGGACGCGGCCGAGCCCGGTTCGGCCGACGACGACCTCGGACGCGGCGAGTTGCCACCCCGCCGGGTGCACGCGTTCCTGTCCATGCTGGCCGTGAACGCCCAGCTCGGTCTGGATCAGGCCGTGCCTCCCGGCGTCGCGGAGATCCCGGGCCCGGACGGCCGCCCCGTCGGCGCCGCCGACACCGGTTTCGCCAAGTGGATCAGCAAGAATCGCAGGCTCTGGGCGCGTTACCGGGCATGGTTGGATGGCCAGGGGGCATCTTTCGACAGCTTCGCCGGTGTGCTCGCCGAGTTCGGCCTCGACGCCGAGAACTTCCCGATCGACCCGGACATCGCCGCACGACTGGAGCAGCTCGATGATGGACTACTACGCGTTCTACGCGGTGGACAAGTCCCAGCCGCCGGCGACGGGGATCCTGATCTCGGACGGCCTGGACGCGATGATGTGGAGCCATCGCCAGAAAGCCTGGGTGTACGACCCGGACGGGGTGCACTGGCTGCTGGACAACCCGACCTACGTCGACCGGTCGGAGGTGATCAGCAGGGAGGAGGCCGAGCAGCTGACCCTGCGGATCACGAACGGGATGGAGCCCCTGCCGGACGAGGAGACCATCCGCTGGATCTTCCAGTGGAAGGGCGCCCCGCCGCAGAGCGCGGACTAGCCGAGCCCGCCGCCGCCGACACCCCGCCCGACCCGATGGGCGCGGCGGTGCCGTCGCCACCGCATGACCTGATGATGCGGGACCTGACCGCGGCGGAGCTTTCGCGGCTCGGTGCGGGCCGGGCGACGCTGGCCGACCTGGGTTACCCCGACCCGTCGGTGCTGTCGGACGCGGAGCGGGCGCGGTTGGCGGAACTGCTGCCGCGGGTCGCGGTGGTGCCGACCCTGGATGTGCGGGTCAGCCAGCGGTCGGTCAGCCCGTTCAGCGGCACGAAGTCGATGGAGGAGTTCGCCCGGGAGATGGGCGAGACCGGCTGGCGCGGCGGTCCGGCGCACGTCGTGGTGTGGGGCGACGGCTCGCTGTCGAGTCTGGACAACCGGCGGCTGCGTGCCGCCCGGCTCGGTGGACTGGACCAGGTGCCGGTCTGCCTGCACACCCCGAACGAGCCGCTCAACGGGGAAAAGGGCGACAAGCTCGTCGTGGACCTGCGCCGCCTCGACGACGGGACGCTCGTCATCGGCGGCGACCAGGGTGAGATCGTGTACGCCAAGGGCACCGAGCCGAGGACGTACGGTGAGGCGGCCCTGTTCCGAGCGGCTTCGCAGCGCAGTCTCCTGCCCGGCCGCCTGTACGGCGCCGAGACCGCCTCCGTGATCATCACCAAGCCGCCCGCTCCGGTCGTGCCGGAGGTGCGGCTCACCGAGCCCCAGACGCGGGTGCTGGCCGGAGTGCACGCCGCCGCCGAGGCTCGTGCGACGACCGCGCTCGGCCATCTCCAGGCGATCGTGGCTGATCTGAACGGGCGCCGTGGTCTGGCTGTCGACAGTGCTGGAAGCCTGCGGTTGCAGGGCATCCAGCACATGGTCAAGTCGCTGGACTCGCTGCGACGCAAGTTCTGGTCCGAGGGCCGTCAGCTTGGTGCGAAACGGTTCGCGGCGCAGGTCAACGATGCCGCGCGGTTCTCGGTGCAGCTGCCTGACGGAGCCGACTATCCGGTGGCACTGCGGCAGGTCGTCGGAGCTCTGGAGGGCCAGGGTTACCAGCTCACCGAGCTGAAGAACTTCTTCCGGCCGGGCAACCGCTACCACGGACTGAACGCGACCTTCAAGGCCCCGGACGGCGGCCTGATGGAGGTGCAGTTCCCGACGGCGAATTCGTACCGTGCGTGGCAGCTTACCCACGAAGCGTACGAGGTGTTCCGGCGCACGGAAGAACTGGATCCACGCCGGGTTCACGCGCTGCTCGGCATGCTCGCCGTCAACAACGAACTCCTACTGAACGACAACATTCCGCCGGGCGTCGCCGAACTGATCCAGGAGCGGTTCCCGAGCGCCAAGACGGTACAGAACAGCAGCCTGCTGAAGTGGATCGCCGGCGAGCGCGAGCTCTGGCGCAAGTACCGGGCGTGGTTGGATCAGCAGCAGCCGAGCTTCGAGAGCTTCGGTGACGTGCTGGACGAGTTCGGCCTGCACGGGTCGGACCTGGTGCTCGACCCGGAGTTCGCGCGGGAGCTGGAGGGCAATGATGATCAACTACTATCAGACCTACGTGCGCGACAAGGAGGACGGACTACCCCGCGGGATCTTCATAGTGGGGGAGGACGAGGACGCGATCCTCTGGGACTTCGACAACCAGGCGTGGGCGTACGACCCGTGGTCGATAGCGGAGTTCCGGTTCAAGCCGCAGAACGCGGACCGGTACGACCGGATCAGCCGGGAGGAGGCCGAAGCCGTGTTCCGGACGATCAGTCACCCGAACGACGAGTTCCCGGACGAGGAGACCATCCTCTGGATCTTCCAGTGGAAGGGCGACCCTCCGCAGAGCGAGGACTGGTCGGACCAGAATCCGCGCTGACCGACGACGTCCCGCCCGACCCGATGGGCCGGGCCTTCGAGCCCCGCCCGGACACCGGCCTCACCGACCACGAGCACCGCGTGCTCGACGACGTCCACGCGCGGGCGGTACGCAGCTCCGCGGTCATCCTCGACGACCTGACCGACGTCGCCGACGACGTCGAGCGGCGCCTCGGCCTGCCCCCGGGCACCCTGGAGCTGCGCGACACCGACCACCGGGTCAAGAGCCGCGAGTCCCTGGAGCGCAAGTACGTCACCGAGGGGGAGGGTTTCGGGCCGGAGGCCTTCGCGGCGGCGGTCAACGACTCCGTGCGCTTCTCGATGGTCCTGCCCGACGGCGACGGCTACCAGCCCGCGCTGGACGCGGTCATCCGGCAGTTGATCGCCGCGGGGTACGAGCTGGACGGCGCGCCCAAGGACTTCTGGCGGGTGGGCAACCGCTTCTACGGCACCAACACCACCTTCCGGGCCCCGGACGGGACGCTGTTCGAGGTGCAGTTCCCGACCGAACTGTCCTACCAGGTGTGGCACGCGACGCACGCGGACTACGAGGTGCTGCGCGACGAGGACGCGCGGCCGGAGGCGCGGGTGCGGGCACTGCTGCGGATGATCGAGGCCAACCGCCGTACCGGGATGGTCGACGCGATCCCGCCGGGGATGGGCGGTGCGGCCAAGGACACCGGTCTGGCCAAGTGGATCGCCGAGCATCCGTACGCGTGGGGCGAGTTCGGGCGCGACCTCGCCGCGCGGGGCCGTACGCCGGATGATGTGATCGCGGAGTACGACCTGGCGGCCGACGACTTCCCGATCACCGACAAGGTCGCGGCCACCCTGAAGGAGACGGATGCTGTACTACTACGCGCTCTACGTGAAGGACATCGAGGACCATCCGGACCAGAAGCCGACCGGCCTGATCATCAAGGGCGAGGGCTATCGGGAATCGATGATGTGGGACCACCGGGCGCAGGCGTGGCGCTACAACCCGGCGACGGCGGGCAGCATCATGGGCAGCTGGCGGTACGACTTCCGGCGCAGGCTGGTCCAGCGGGACGAGGCGGAGCGGATCGGTCTGACGATCACGAACGGCGCGCAACCGCTGCCCAGCGAGGCGGAGATCGCCGAGATCTTCCGGGAGTCCCACCGCAGACGCGCGGAGGGGACCCTGCCGGAGTAGACCCGGCCGACACCCCCACCCAGCGCGGGCCGGTCAACGGCGACGTGCCGTCGGACCCGGCGGGTCTGCTCCGGCCCGCCCCGTCGGACCCGGCGCACCCGCAGTGGTCGTACCGGGCCGCCCTGCAGACCCGGCTCGCCTCGTTCGAGCTGCGGCGGCGCCAGCAGGAGGCGGACGAACTGGCCAGGCACTCGGCGTGGCACCTGTCGGAGAGCCGCCGGTTCGAGGCCTGGGCCCGGCACTACCGCGGCGAGGACCCGTACTCGTCGCAGGGGGCGCTGTGCGAGCAGTGGGTCGACTACCACCGCGCCTGGTCGGTGGAGTACGGCAACCGGTCCCGGGGGGCCTACAACGGGACGTTCACCGCCAACGAGGTCAACGCGGTGACCGCCGACCAGTGGGCGCACCTGAACACCGACGTGGGCGAGCTGTACCTCGACCCCCAGCCGGTCGACGGGCGGCCGTACCACCAGGTCGGCGGCCTGCGGCCGCCGCTGCGCGCGCACCAGGACGACCTGGTCGCCGCGATGCCGCGCAACGCCGACGGCAGCTTCCAGCTCTTCCCCGACCCGCGCGTCGGCGGGTGGTTCGGGCTGGCCAACGACAGCGGCCCCGAGTTCGACCCGTCCCGGGGCCTCAACTGCCTGGACTGCATGCTCTCGCTCTGGCAGACCTGGCGCGGCAACCCGCGGGTCTCCGCGCCGCGCACCTGGGACCGCTATCGCGGCACCGACGCCTGGCGGATCGACCGGGGCGAGGAGTGGGGGCAGCAGCGGGCCGCCGCGGTGGTCGGGCGGCAGTGGGAGACCGTGTTCCCGGACATGTCCCGGCAGCTCGCGCCGGACCAGATGCGGCAGTGGTCGGACTGGGGCTTCGCCACGCTCACCCACCAGCTGCAGGCGGGCGGGCACGGGTCGGCGGTGTTCATCGCGACGAGGTGGCAGAACGGGTCCGGCCACGCCTGGCTGGCGGTCAACCAGGGCGGGACGATCCTGTTCCTCGATCCGCAGACCCGTCAGATCAGCGAGAACGTGCCGATGTACGGGCACACCGGCGACCCGAACCGACCGATGAACGTGGTCTCGATGGAAGCGATCTTCCTCGACGCCCAGGGGACGGCCCAGCCGATCCCGGCGCTCGCCCAGACCTCCTGGGGCCAGCAGGCGAACGCCGACCAACAGAGGAACATTCAACAGCAGTCGAATGCCCGACAGCAGACGCCTGAGCAGCAAGTGCCCGAGCAAGAAACTGTCTTGTCGCCCACCGCCGAACCCCAGGCGCAGCAGAATCTCGAACATCAGCCCCGCGTGCTGGATGTCGACGTCCAACCACCGGATCCGGCCGGACGGCTACCGGATGGACCTGCCGAGCACACGCCTGGGTCGGATCAGCAGGCTGTCGATGACTACGCCGAGATCCGTGCGCGTACCGACGATGTGGAGCGGATCGCGCGCAATCTGGGTGTACCTGAGGAGGTAGTGGCGCGCGCTCGGCACAACCTGTTCCTGCAGGTGCATGACGTTGCGACCGGTCCGGGGTCGGAAAACCTGTTCCCGGATCACTACTTCAGGGCATTTGAATTCATTGTCAAACATTGGAACTGGGCATATTCCGGCAAATTCCCCTCCGAAGACGAACGCGAGGGGGCGCTGGCCATACTGGCGCACGAGTACATCGAGTCGCGGATCATGGAGCTGACTGATCTGCCCTACGCGCCTTCGGACCCGCGCTATTGGCACGTCGACGACGACGGCGAATGGCAGCACCAAGCCACTCCTGAGCTGTTCGGGGCACATGATCTGGCTCCCCTCTTGCGTTTCCGCCACCCGTTCGCGCACTACCTGGGGCGTTTCAAGGTTGCGCCACCGGATGTGCCGGTGCCGCTCGACCTGACAGACCTGGACCGGGTCGTGGATGTAATCCTGAACCTCATGGGGGTGCCTCGACGATGACGGCCAGAGAACAAGCGGACCAGGTGGCATTGCGTCTGGGAGCGGTCGACTGGGGACCGAACTTCCAGCACTCCGCGTCACGGGTGAGACTGATGCGGGAGTATCTACGTCGCAGCGCGCTGTGGGCGCGTGAGCTGGGTGTGCTCGACAAATGGCCGTTCTTCGACATCGCGGCGGAGTTCGATCCCGAGGTCGGGCGCGACACCGAGTTCGCCGATGCCGTACTGGAGGGAATGCGCGGTCGCGGACTGACCTACCCGCACACCCAATTCTGCCGGTACATGCTGGCCTTCGCCGGATCGGTGCCGCCTCACCCGGACCTGCCCGACCCGTACGAACCTCTGCTGCAGGTCTATGAACGTGGTGGCTTGTTCGACATGGAACACGGCATCATCCTCGTCGACCACACATTGCAGGTTCTCGTCTGGCCCATGGAGCGCTACCTCAAGCCGGGGCTCAGGTACGACATCAGCGAGCAGGCGCTCGCCGAGATGGACGCTCGGGCGAACGGATGACGACGTCAGGGGCCGCAGCCGACCGTACCGAGATCGGTTCGGCGCCCGTCGGGCTGCGGGTCTGCCGTATGGCGCTGCGGTTGGCTGAGGTCGACTGGGAGGAGAGCCAGCTGACCGTGCCGTCGCGGATGCGTCTCATGCGGGAGTTCCTGCGTCGCAGCGCGCTCTGGGCACAGCGGCTCGGTGCGGTTGAACGCTGGCCGTTCTTCGACATCGCCGGAGTCCTGGAGCCGGACTTGAAGATCGACCCAGAACTGGTCCATGAGCTCGTGCAGGAGATGGACCGCCGAGGCGTGATCTGGCCGAATCACCTGGTGGTGCCATACGTGCTGGCATTCGTCGCGCTGTCCAGCCCACCGACGGATCTGCCTGACCCGTTCGAGCCATTGCTGCGGTTCTGGGAACGCGGCGGCAGCTTCAGCCGGGAGGGCGGAGCGATTCTGATCGGCCACACCCAACGCGTTTCTGCCGTCGAGATCGACCCGTACCTCACGCCAGGTCTCACCTTCGACATCAGCGAGGCCGTCCTGGATGAGCTGGATGCGCCGTGGCGGGCGAAGATCGAAGCACGCTCGGCTCGCGCGAAGAACAGGTGATCCGTGGTCAATGAACTGCACCTGCGGACGGCGCCGGATCGGACCGCCGCCGACTATCCCGAGGTCGACCTGTCACCAGTGGGTCCGCCCGGTCGGCGACTGGCTCTGAGGTTGATGGGGATCGGCCCGGATTCCTGCGTCGACGAGCGGTTCATTCGTCAGGTGTGGCGGGTCTTGGAGGTGCGTGGTGTCGCAGGCCCGCATCACCATTCCTGTGCTCAGGCGCTGAGGTTCGTGTCGCTGCAGGTGGCGCTACCTGTGCTGCCTGACCCGAACGAGCCGCTCATCCGCTGCTTCGAGCGCGGCGGTAACTTCGGCTTGACCTGCACGCTGGAGATCGACGGGCGCGGAATCAGTCTTCCGGACCCGCAAAAGCTCGTGGACAGGACGCCGTACGACATCAGCGAAGCCGCACTCGACGCGATCGATGAACCACACATGGCGATGGTCACCGTGCGCCTGGCGGCGCTCGAACGCGACAGCGACGAAGCACGGGAAGGGTGAGCTGTGGTCACTGAGTTGGAGGCGCGGCGGCTGGCCGAGCACCTGGCCCGCGCCGCGGCCGAACCCGGCGCCCCCGCGCTGGTCCCGCACGTCGCCGAGTTCCCCGAGTGCTTCATCGTCTGGGCGCTGCCGGACGAACACGACGACGTCCCGCCCCCGCCCGGCGCGGGCGCCCGTACCGTCATCGACCGGGGCACGGCGGCCCTGAGCACCTACCCGTCGGTCCCGCTGGAGCACGTGCGCCGCCTGCACCGGCAGCGCCTGGCCGAGCACCCGCCCGCCCCGGTCACCGCCGACCCGCTGGCCGCGCTGCGCCGCGTCGGTCGGGGCGAGTCCCCGGGCATCGCCGCCGAGCTGACCCCCGCCGACGGCCGCACCCGCCGCGCCACCGGCGCCAAGGGCGACCAGCTGCTGCGCCACCACCGGCTGGTCGGCGACTGGCTGGCCGACCAGCCGACCGGAACGCTGGTGCGCGGCGCCGCCCGCCACGCCGAGCTGATCGTCCTGTCGGACTGGCTGCACGAACTGGACCAGCGCGCCGCCCGCGACGGCGCCCCGGCGGTCGACCTGGCCATGGTCCGTGAGCTGACCGCGTCGATCCTGGACCTGCGCATCACGCTGCTGCGCGACCCTGGCGATCCGCTGGACGGAACCCCGGGGGGCCCGTGCGACACCTGTCTGGCGGTATGGATCCACGTCGGCCTGGCACCCGAGTCGGCCGCCCAGCCACCGCGTGAGCCGGTCGCCCCGATCACCGGCGTCCCGGCCGCGCTGGCGGGGCTGCCCGAGGACATCGCGATCACGCTCGCGGCGGGCGGCTGGGATCGCCCGGTACGGGTCGGCGGCCGCGATCTGACCTCGGCGGAGTGGGCGGACCTGTCGGTGCGGGCGCTGGCCGCGCACGGGCACCCGCCGCTGGAGACGCTGCGGGCGGCGATCGTCAAGTTCCCCTACCTGGCGTCGGTGCGGCGCGGGCCCGGGGTGGCCAACCGGGTGCAGCCGTTCGAGTTCGGCGCCGAGCTGGTGTCGCACACCGCGGCCACGCTGGCTCGGTTCGCCGAGGTGAGCGGGGTGCCGCTGGCGCCGATCGGGGCCGAGCACGACGGCGACGGCGTCGTCGCGATCGACGCGTTGGGCCGGGTGTGGGTGCTGGACCAGGCGGGCGAGTGGTACGCCGGGCCCGACCTGGACACCGCGTTCACGGTGCTGCTGCAGGGGCACCCGATGCCGCGCGTGCGCGACGACGGCAACCTGGCCCCGCCGGGGCAGTAGTCACCAGCTCCCGTCGGCCCGCACGCGCGGGGTGGCCGCGCCGGTGTTCAGCGTGTGGAGGGCGCTGGGCAGATCGACGCCGAGGAACCAGGCTCCGGCGTGGTCGACGGCGTACACCCGGCGCAGTTCGTCGATGGCGAGCAGGCCGTAGTAGCCGCCCTCCTCGGTGCCGATCGGGAACAGCCGCGCGCCGATGCGTTCGGCCAGGTCGCCGAGCGTGTCGGCGGTGTGCTCGGACACCCACGCGTTGATCGTGTACGACTCGACCCGCTGCTGTGCTCCCGGCGAACTCTGCAGCACGGGGGTCATCGGCGCGTACGGCAGCAGCACCTCGACCAGGAACGGCAGCGCCGTCAGCCGATGCCGCGCACCGGGCACCGCCGCGGTCGCCGACAGCGCCTCGACCAGGATCGGGGCGATGTACTCCGCGCCACCCGGTTCCCGTTCGGGCAGCGACGGGGTGACCACGTCGCGGGGCGGTTCACCGGGCAGCCCGAGCCCGGTCAGGACGGTGGCGCAGGTGTGGCAGGCGTGGGCGGGCTGAACCTCCGCCGGGTCGGCGGCCTCGCGTAGGCGGCGCAGATCCAGGGTCGCCTCGGCGAGCAGGTGCGCCAGCCAGGCCGGATCGGCTTCCTCCCCGGCCAGCGAGAACAGGGCCCGGGAGGCCGCGATCAGTTCCGGGTGCCGGGCGGCGCCCCGGCTGCGGGCGGCGGCCGGGATCTCGGCCAGGGCACGCAGGACCGCGGGGTGGTGGTCGTACTCGTCGTCGTCGGTGTGGGCGGCGGCCTCGAACGTCCGACCGTCCACGGTCAGGGCCGCGGCCACCTGCGGCAGCCTGGCCTCGACGCCGAGCCGGGCCAGTTCGGCGGCGGCCGCGGCGGCCCGCTCACGCAGCACCGCGGGCGGCAGCGGCGCGGGGCCGAAGGTGGAGAACGGGAACGCCGGTGGCGCCGGCGGGGTGGAGGCGTCGAACCGGGGCGGGGTGGGCAGGTCGGGCAGTTCGAGGGGCGGGCGCGGGACGTACCTGTCCATCGCGACCTGCGGGGGCAGGCCGGGCACCACCGACAGCTCGCCGGTGTTGCGGTCGATGATCACGGTCTCACCGCTGCCGGGCTGCGCCTCGGGCGCGTCGGCGGGCGGCGGCGACCACACCACCCAGCCGCCGTCGAACTCGTACAGTCGCGGCTGGCAGAGGTGGCCCCGACGCAGCGTCTCGGTCGCTCCCCAGTGCCGGACGATCTCCTGCAGCCGGTCCTGTGAAATCATTGCGGCTCCCGTGATGGCTCGGTCCGGACAACCTATCGCAGGAGGGCACGAACGCCCTATCCCGCCGGATCGGTCCACGGGCACCGCAGCGGATGGGACTACCGTATGAGCATGCTTTCCGACGACACGTCCTCCTACGAGGCGCCGTTCGACCTCCAGCCCCGGCCCCGTCCGACGGTGGCCTCCGAGCTGTGGCCCGCGGTGGCGGTGGCGCTCGGGATCGGCGTGCTCGGGCTGGCGTTGGGCTGGGCGTGGTACGCGCTGGCGCCGACCCTGCCGCTGAAGATCGTGGCAGAGGGCGCCGTCTACACCTCGGCCGAGCCGGAGCAGCTCGCCGCTTCCGACAGCTGGTTCGTGCTGCTCGGGTTCGGGTTCGGGCTGCTGGTGGCACTGCTGGTCTGGGTGCTGCTGCCCAGGCGACGCGGTCCGTGGCAGCTGGCCGGAGTGGTGCTCGGCTGCCTGGTCGCCGGGTGGGCGGCGTGGTGGCTGGGGCACAACATCGGGCTGGCGCACTACCAGGACCTGCTGGCCCACGCGCCGGTGGACACGCTGATCCAGAAGCCGGTGGACCTGCGCGCGGTGAAGCACCTGGACTTCTTCCCGTACGCGATCGGCGGCAGCCTGCTGGTCCCGGCACTGGGCGCGGTGGTCATGTACGCGCTGCTCGCCGCCTGGTCGAGCTGGCCGTCGCTGCGCCGTGGCGAGGAGCCGGACGAGCCGTTCGGCGACGGCCTCGGCTACGGCCTCGAACCGCCGCGCCAGGACGTCTGAGCGAGCGGGTGAGGCCGGAACGGCCCGGCTCAGTTCGACGAGGGCGCGGGTCCCAGCTGCGCCAGCTGGGCGGGCACCGCGCGCACCTCGCGCAGCAGCGACGTCTCCCGCGCCAGGATCTTCAGTTCGAGCCGCAGCCGCGTGGCCGGGTCCGGTGCGCTGAGCAGTTGCTGCCGGTCGGCGATGGTGAGCGAGGCGCTGGCCGCGACCAGGTGCGACAGCACCACCGGGTCGTCGGGCAGCTGGTCGTCGGGGTTGCCGCGCAGCACGCCCAGATACTCCCGGAATGAGGCGAGCACGCGCGGTGCCAGCGTGTCGGCGGCCGCGTCGGGCTCCGGCTCGGGCAGCCACTCCACCCCGACCACCGGGTACGGGTGCGGGCTCGGCACGAACCCGGTGATGCGGAACCGCCGCTGGCCGACGGTGACTATGTCGAACTTGCCGTCGGGGTGCTCGGTGATCTGACGCAGCTGCGCCACGCAGCCGACCTCGTGCACCACCACCTCGGAGGTGGCCAGGCCGTCGTTGGGGGGCGGCATGACCTCCAACCCGCGTTCGATCGCCACCACGCCGAACTCGCGCGGGCTGCCGTCGGGCAGGTCCATCAGGTTGCGCACCAGGGTGCGCCAGCGCTCCTCGAAGATGTGCAGCGGCAGCACCAGGCCCGGAAAGAGCACCGTGCCCAGCGGGAACAGCGGCAGCGTGCCGGTCATTCGCTGAGACTAACTCGCGGTGGCGCGCGTCCGCTTCCGCGGGCGGTCTGTGTTCCGCGCGGCCACCGACCCCATGCGTCGCCGGGCTCCGGCCGCACCACCCCGCTCTTGCATTGACGGTGGCCTATCTGGTGGACGATTCTTCGAATTTCGTCTCTCAGATAGGCCAGTGTCGATGCTAAGGCGGTGGTGGGCGCGAGTGGCGGGGGTCACTTCCCAGTGCCTGGGCCGGTTGACCGCGGCGAGCCGCGGCGCCAGTAGACTTTGGGAAGTGTTGACCCGTATCGACCTGCGCGGACGGGATTTCGCCGGTGCCGGCGCCGATCCGCGAACCCTGTTGCCCCGTGCCCAGCTCGACGTCTCCCAGGCGGTCGAGCAGATCCGCCCGCTGGTGGAGGGGGTCCGGGTCCATGGTGTCGAGGCGATCCGCGAGGCGACACATCGGTTCGACGGGGTGCAGTCGCAGTCCCTTCGGGTGCCCGCTGAAGTGATCAAGGAAGCCGAGCAGGCGCTGGAGCCGCAGGTGCGGGCCGCGCTGCTGGAGGCGATCGCGCGCACCCGCAAGGTCCACGCCGACCAGCGTCGCACCGACCACACCACCCAGGTCGTGCCCGGCGGCACCGTCACCGAACGCTGGCTGCCGGTCTCCCGCGTCGGGCTGTACGTGCCCGGCGGACTGGCCGTCTATCCGTCCACCGTCGTCATGAACGTCGTCCCGGCCCAGGCCGCGGGCGTGGAGAGCCTGGTCGTGGTGAGCCCGCCGCAGCGCGAGACCGGCCTGCCGGACGCCCGGGTGCTGGCCGCCTGCTCGCTGCTCGGCGTCGACGAGGTGTACGGCGTCGGCGGCGCCCAGGCCGTGGCGATGCTCGCCTACGGCAGCCGGGGCAGCGCCGACCCGACGCGTGAGCTGTCGCCCGCCGACGACTGCGCCCCGGTCGACCTGATCACCGGCCCCGGCAATGTGTGGGTGACCGCCGCCAAGCGCCTGGTGCGTGGGGTGGTCGGCATCGACGCCGAGGCCGGGCCGACCGAGATCGCGATCCTGGCCGACGACACCGCCGACCCGGCGCACGTCGCCGCCGACCTGATCAGCCAGGCCGAGCACGATCCGATGGCGGCGAGCGTGCTGGTCACCGACTCGACCGCGCTGGCCGAGGCGGTGGACGCGCAGCTGGCGGTGCGGGTGGCCCGCACCAAGCACAGTGAGCGGGTCACCACGGCCCTGTCCGGGCCGCAGTCGGGCGTGGTGCTGGTCGACTCGGTCGAGGCCGGGCTGCGGGTCGTCGACGCGTACGCGGCCGAGCACCTGGAGATCCAGACCCGGGACGCCCGTGCGGTGGCGATGCGGGTGCGCAACGCCGGCGCGATCTTCGTGGGGGCGTACGCGCCGGTGTCGCTGGGCGACTACTGCGCGGGCTCCAATCACGTGCTGCCCACCGCGGGCTGCGCCCGGCACTCCTCGGGCCTGTCGGTGCAGTCGTTCCTGCGCGGCGTCCACATCGTCGAGTACGACGAGGCCGCCCTGCGCGAGGTCGCCCACCACGTGGTGGCGCTGGCCAACGCCGAGGACCTGCCCGCGCACGGCGAGGCCGTGACCGCGCGTTTCGAGCGCGAGAGTGCGGCATGAGCGTAGTGAGCGAATCATGATGCGGCGCGATGCCGCCAACGAGCGTAGCGAGGCGGCGGCATGACCGAGTGGGTGCAGCAACTGCTGCGCGAGGACCTGCGCGGCCTGACCGCGTACGGCGCGCCGCAGCTGGACGTGCCGGTGCGGCTCAACACCAACGAGAACTCGTACCCGCTGCCCGACGAGGTCGTGCGTGCCGTGCAGCGGGCCATCGCGGGCGAGATCGCCGACCTGAACCGCTACCCCGACCGCGACGCGGTGAAGCTGCGCGCCGACCTCGCCGCCTACTGCGGGCACGGGCTGACCGCCGAGCAGTTGTGGGCGGCCAACGGCTCCAACGAGGTGCAGCAGCAGCTGTTCCAGGCCTTCGCCGGGCCGGGTCGGGTCGCGCTGGGCTTCGGCCCGGCGTACTCGATGCATCCGCTGCTGGCCAAGGGCACCGCCACCGGCTGGGTCGACGGCCTGCGCGGCGAGCGCTTCGAGCTGACGCCCGAGCACGCCGCCGAGCAGGTGCGACTGCACCGGCCCGCGCTGGTGCTGCTGTGCTCGCCGAACAACCCGACCGGCACCGCACTGGACTTCGCGGTGATCGAGGCGGTGCTCGCCGAGGCGCCGGGGCTGGTCGTCGTCGACGAGGCGTACGCGGAGTTCCGCCGCCCCGGCACCCCCAGCGCGCTGGAGCTGCTGGACAAGCACGAGCGGCTGGTGGTCACCCGGACCATGAGCAAGGCGTTCGCGTTCGCCGGCGCGCGTGTGGGCTACCTGGCCGCGCACCCGGCGATCGTCGAGGCGGTGCAGCTGGTGCGGCTGCCATACCACCTGTCGGCGCTGACCCAGGCCGCCGCGCGCGCCGCCCTGGCCCACGCCGAGGTGCTGCTGGGCACGGTCGAGGCGATCAAGGTGCAGCGCGACCGGATCGTGGCCGAGCTGCGCGCCGACGGCTGGGAGGTGGCCGACTCGGACGCAAACTTCGTCCTGTTCGGACGCTTCGCCGACCAGAAGGCGGCCTGGCGCATGCTGCTGGACCGGGGCGTCCTGGTCCGTGATGTGGGACTGGACGGCTGGCTGCGGGTCACCGCCGGGACCGAGCAGGAGACTGAGTCGTTCCTCATCGCCATGAGGAAGCTTGAGGATCGCCTGGAGGCGATGAAGGGGCTGAGGGCATGAGCAGGACCGGCCGGGTCGAGCGGGTCACCAAGGAGACCAAGGTCGCCGTCGAGATCGACCTCGACGGAACGGGCCGGGCCGAGATCAGCACCGGCATCGGCTTCTTCGACCACATGCTGAACCAGATCGCCCGCCACGGCGGCTTCGACCTGATCGTGCGCACCGAGGGCGACCTGGAGATCGACGCGCACCACACCATGGAGGACACCGCGCTGGCGCTGGGCGAGGCGTTCGCGCAGGCGCTGGGCGACAAGGCGGGCATCCGCCGGTACGGCGACGCGGCGGTGCCGATGGACGAGGTGCTGGTGCAGGCCGCCGTCGACCTGTCCGGCCGCCCATACGTGGTGCACGACGAGCCGATGGATCTCGCGCCGTACATCGGGCCGGTCTACCCGGTCTCGATGACGCGCCACATCCTGGAGTCGTTCGGGCAGACCGCGAGGATCACGCTGCACGTGTCGGTGCTGCGCGCGGCCCGGCCCGGCACCAAGCCCGACGCGCACCACGTGGTGGAGGGCCAGTTCAAGGCCCTGGCCCGCGCCCTGCGCACCGCCGTGGAGATCGACCCGCGCAGCAAGGGTGCCGTGCCGAGCACCAAGGGGGTGCTGTGAGCGTCGACGTCGTCGTGCTCGACTACGGGTCGGGCAACCTGCGCTCGGCCCAGCGCGCGCTGGAGGCGGCGGGCGCGACCGTGACCGTCACCGCCGACCTGGGCCTGGCGGAGCGGGCCACCGGCCTGGTCGTGCCGGGCGTCGGGGCGTACGCGGCGTGCATGGCCGGGATGGACGAGGTGCAGGCCGCCCCGATCATCGCCGAGCGGGTCCTGGCCGGGCGCCCGGTGCTGGGCATCTGCGTCGGCGCGCAGATCATGTTCGAGGAGGGCGACGAGCACGGCGTGGTCACCAAGGGACTCGGGCTGCTGCCCGGCTCGGTGACCCGGCTCGACGCCCGCCGGGTGCCGCACATGGGCTGGAACCTCGTCGACGCCCCGGCCGGGTCGCGGCTGTTCACCGGCATCGAGGCGGACGCGCGGTGCTACTTCGTGCACTCGTACGCGGCTGTGCCCACCGCCGAACTCGACGCGGTCGCCCTGGTCACCACCACGACCCATGAGCGGGCCACGTTCGTGGCCGCCGCCGAGCGGGGCAGCCTGTCGGTCACCCAGTTCCATCCGGAGAAGTCCGGTGCCGTGGGCGCCGCCCTACTGCGCAACTGGATCGAGAGTCTGTCATCGTGAGTCGCGATCCCGCCGACCCCCGGCGGGCAGTGGTGATGATGCGGGTGATCCGGTGAGCAAGGAGCGCAAGCTGCGCCGTGAGGCGCGCGAGCTGGCCGCGCGCCAGGCGCAGGAGGCAGAGGCCCGACGTGCGACGCGGCGGCTGGCCCGGCGTGAGCTGTGGCGCCGGATCACGCTGTACGACCTGCGCCGCCGCAGCAACGGCAAGCTGTCCGTCGGGCAGACCCGGGCCCAACGCGCGATCGTGGCCGTGTTCGTGCTGGTGTCCCTGTTCGCGATCTGGCAGCTGGTGCCGTCGGTCGAGCTCGCCGTCGTGCTCACCCTGGTGCTGCTGCTGACCCTGCCCGTGTTCGTACTGGTCGCATTCGATCGAAGGAGTTCCTAGATGGCACTGGACCTGCTGCCCGCCGTGGACGTCGCCGGCGGTCAGGCGGTGCGCCTGGTGCAGGGCGCCGCCGGCACCGAGACGTCGTACGGCGACCCGCTGGCCGCCGCGCTGGACTTCCAGCGGGCCGGGGCGCAGTGGATCCACCTGGTCGACCTCGACGCCGCCTTCGGCCGGGGCTCGAACGCCGAGCTGCTCGCCGACGTGGTGCGCCGCCTGGACGTGAAGGTGGAGCTGTCCGGCGGCATCCGCGACGACGCGTCGCTGACCGCCGCCCTGGGCACCGGCGCCGCCCGGGTGAACATCGGCACCGCCGCGCTGGAGGACCCGCAGTGGTGCGACCGCGTCGTCGGCGAGTACGGCGACCGGGTCGCCATAGGGCTGGACGTGCGCGGCCGTACGCTGTCGGCGCGCGGCTGGACCCGCGACGGCGGCGACCTGTACGAGGTGCTGGCCCGTCTCGACAAGGCCGGCTGCTCCCGGTATGTCGTCACCGACATCCTCAAGGACGGCATGCTCCAGGGCCCGAACCTGGACCTGCTGCGCGACGTGTGCGCCGCCACGCCCGCCCCGGTGATCGCCTCCGGTGGCGTGTCCACCCTGGACGACCTGCGCGCCCTGGCCACCCTGGCGCCGATCGGCGTCGAGGGCGTCATCACCGGCAAGGCCATCTACGCGGGCGCCTTCACCGTCGAAGAGGCGCTGGCCGCCCTCGCGGAGGCCTAGGCGGGCAGACCGGCGGTGGTGCGGGAGTGCCAGGCGCGGGTCAGGGCGTCGATGACGGCGGCCACGGCGGGGCGGTGATCGGCGGCGCCCCGCCAGACCACACTGACGCGGCGGGTCGGCACCGGGTCGAGCGGGACCACCGCGGTGCCCGGGACGGCGGCGATGCGGGCCAGACGAGGGATCAGCGCGACGCCCAGGCCCGCCGCGACCAGCGAGAACTGGCTCTCGAACTCGCCGACGAGAAAGTCGGGCTTGAGCCCCGGCAGGATGCGGATCAGCCAGTCGTGGCAGATGGTGCCCTCCGGCGAGGCGATCCACCGTTCGGCGGCCGCCTTCTCCAGCGGCACCGGACCGGCGGCGGCCAGCGGATGACCCGCGGGCACGATCAGGTCGGCGGCGTCCTCGCCCAGCGATCGCGCGGACACGCCCGGCGGCAGCACCAGCCGCACCTCTCGCCAGTCGTCGATCACCGCGAGGTCCACCCGCCCCTGGTCCAGGGCCTGCAGGCCCTCGTACGGGTTGCACTCGACCAGTTGCGGGCGCAGCCGGGGGTGCTCGGCGGCGAGCAGGGCCAGGGCCGGGGGCAGTAGTCCCCGGCAGGCGGTGGCGAAGCTGGCGATGGTGAGGGTGCCCGCGACCTCGCCCCGGTAGGCGTCCAGTGCCGCCGCGGCGGCGTCGGCGGCGGCCAGCACGGTCGCGGCGTGTTCGGCGAGCAGCCGTCCCGCGCCGCTCAGGCGCAGGCCCCGGCCGTCCCGGTGGCACAGTGTGGTGCCCGCCTCGCGTTCGAGCTTGGCCAGCTGCTGCGAGACGGCCGACGGGGTGCAGTGCAGCGCGGACGCGGCGGCGTGGACGGTGCCGTGCCGGGCGAGGGCGTCGAGGGCGCGCAGACGGCCTAGGTCGAACATGTAGCCATACTAAACGAATCGTGAAGAACTATTCGCTGGTGCTTCATAATAGCGGCGGGTCACGATCGGCACATGCGACCCAGAGACATCCTGCTGGCGGTGGCCGTGGCCGCCGCGTGGGGCTTCAACTTCGTGGCGATCGAGGCCGGACTGGACCGGATGCCGCCGCTGCTGTTCTGCGCGCTGCGCTTCGGGCTGGCCGCCGTACCGGCCGTGTTCTTCGTCGGACGGCCGCAGGTCGCCTGGCGCTGGGTGATCGCGGTCGGCCTGATCCTGGGCGTGGTCAAGTTCTCGCTGCTGTTCGCCGGTGTCGCCGCGGGCCTGCCCGCCGGTCTCTCCTCCCTGGTGCTGCAGAGCCAGGCGATCTTCACCACCGTGTTCGCGGTGGCGCTGCTGCGGGAGCGTCCCGCCCTGCGCCAGTGGGCGGGCCTGGCCATCGCCGTGCTCGGCGTGGCCGTGGTCGCCGCCCGGCTCGGCACCGACCGCCCCGTCGAAGGGTTCGTGCTGGTCCTGGCCGCCGCCGTGGCCTGGGGCCTGTCCAACGTGGTGATGCGCCGGGCAGCGCCGCCGGACATGCTGCGCTTCATGGTGTGGGTGTCGGCGGTCGCCACCCTGCCGCTGTTCGGGCTGTCGTTGCTGATCGAGGGTCCGGACCGGATCGGCCCGGCGCTGCGCGGTCTCGACCTGACCGGGCTGGGCGCCCTGGCCTACATCGCCGCGATCTCCACCCTGGCCGGGTTCGCGGGCTGGGGCGCGCTGCTGCGCCGGTACGGCGCCGCGAGCGTGGCCCCGTTCTCGATGCTGGTGCCCTTCTTCGGGATGAGCTCGGCGGCGCTGCTGCTCGACGAGCCCCTGCACGCCACCGACCTGCTCGCGGGCGCGCTGGTGATCGGCGGGGTGCTGCTGGGCGCGGCCCGCCGGTCCCACCAACCGGTCCCGGCGCCGGGCGTCGTCACCGCCCCGGTCGCCGCCCAGGTAGCGTCGACGGCATGATCGAGCTCGGCGGGCGCGACCGGTCACCGGACTCTCGCGCCGCCGACCGGCGCAGCGAGGAGAAGGCATGAGCGTCGCGGTGCGAGTCATCCCCTGTCTGGACGTGGACGCCTCCGGGCGGGTCGTCAAAGGCGTCCACTTCGTCGACATGCGCGACGCGGGCGACCCGGTGGAGCTGGCCGCCGCGTACGGGCAGGCCGGGGCCGACGAACTGACGTTCCTGGACGTGGCCGCCTCGGCGCAGGGGCGCGGCACGATCCTCGACGTGGTGCGGCGTACCGCCGAGACGGTGTTCATCCCGCTGACCGTCGGCGGCGGGGTGCGCTCGGCCGAGGACGTGGACGTGCTGCTGCGCGCCGGGGCGGACAAGGTCGGGGTGAACACGGCCGCGATCCGGCGCCCCGAGGTGATCACGGAGATCAGCCAGCGGTTCGGCAACCAGGTGCTGGTGCTGTCGCTGGACGTGCGCCGGGTCGCCGACGCGCCGTACGCGCCGAGCGGGTTCGAGGTGACCACGCACGGCGGGCGGCAGTCGGCCGAGATCGACGCGATCGAG
Organism: Catellatospora tritici; assembly: GCF_019083965.1. Lineage (GTDB taxonomy): Bacteria > Actinomycetota > Actinomycetes > Mycobacteriales > Micromonosporaceae > Catellatospora > Catellatospora tritici. The sequence continues at coordinate 205,161 of NZ_JAHRCY010000008.1, read as the reverse complement.
TGGGCGCGCCGGGTCGAGGAACTGGGCGCGGGGGAGATCCTGCTCAACTCGATGGACGCCGACGGCACCAAGGACGGATTCGACTTGGAGCTGATCCGGCAGGTGCGCGCGGTGGTGGACATCCCGGTGATCGCCTCCGGCGGCGCGGGCAAGGCGGCCGACTTCCCGCCCGCGGTCACCGCCGGCGCCGACGCGGTGCTGGCCGCCAGCGTCTTCCACTTCGGCGACGTCGCGATCAGCGAGGTCAAGACCGCACTGCGCACCAGCGGCCACGCCGTCCGCTGACGCGGACCTGGCGTCGGCTGGCGCGGACCTGGCCTCGGCTGGCGCGGACCTGGCGTCGGCTGGCGCGGACCTGGCCTCGGCTGGCGCGGACCTGGCGTCGGCTGGCGCGGACCTGGCCTCGGCTGGCGCTGAACCGCTGTCGGCTGACGCGGAGTCGCCGTGGGCTGACGCAGAGCCGCCGGTCACGAAGCGTGATCCGGAATCGTGGACGCGGGGTGCTGCTATAGCGACACCCAGCGTCCACGATTCCGGATCATCGGCCGAGGCCGCCCACCCCTGCGCCGGGACTGCGTCAGCAAGGGGCCCTTCTGCTACGGAAAGCGATAAGAAGGGGCCCTTCCTTACCTCAAGGTCAGCGGCCGCGGACGTAGCTGAGCAGGCGGATGATCTGCCAGTACAGGAAGATCAGCCCCACCAGCAGTCCGAACGCCAGGTACCAGCCGTACCGGGCGGGCAGGCCGCCGTTCACCGCCCGCTCGACCTGGTCGAAGTCGACGATGAAGGTCAGCGCGCCGACCACGATGCAGATGAGCGCGAAGACGATGCCCGCGGTGCCGGGCTTGTAGATGCCCAGGCCGGTGCCGAACAGCCGCAGCACTAAGTCGACCAGTGACAGCAGCAGGATGCCGACCAGTGAGCCGACGATGATCTGCGTGAACCGCTTCGTGGCGCGCAGGATCCGCATCCGGTAGAGCAGCGCCATCGCCAGGAACACCCCGAAGGTGCCGATCACCGCCTGCACCACGATGCCGGGGAACTGCTGCTCCAGCTCCCGGCTGACCACGCCCAGGAAGACGCCCTGCAGCACGGCGTACCCGCCGATGACGAACGGGTTGGTGATCTGTTTGAACGTGATCACCAGGACCAGCACCAGGGTGGCCAGGGTCGAGCCGAGCACGGCCAGCCCGGTCCAGCCGGGGGAGTGCAGCAGGTTCCACGACAGCGCGGCCGCGATGACGGTGACGGCGACCAGCACGAAGGTGCGTCCGGCCACACCGTCCACAGTGGCCCGTCCGACCTCCCGGCGTTCCAGGACCGGCGGGTTCAGCGGCCGGGTCAGCACCGGATTGGAGCTCTGCATCATGTCGCTGTCATCCCCCTGTATGCCACCTGGACGTCTCCTGGAACTTATCGGAATTCTCCGAATTGGCGCTTGGAACCCATTATGTGAGTAAGTTTCCCACTATGCGCCTGGTACGTGGGGCTGCTTCGTCCGGACCGCGCCTGACGGCGCCTCGGCGGGGAGCGTGAGGTCATGATGCGGTGGCTGGTGCGGGCGAGCCTGCGCTTCCGATTGTTGATCATTCCGCTCGCGGCGGCGCTGCTCGTGCTCGGCGCGGTCCGGCTCAAGAGCGCCCCGCGCGACGTGTTGCCGGAGTTCACCGCCCCCCGGGTGGAGGTGCAGACCGAGGCGCTGGGGCTGTCGGCCACCGAGGTGGAGCAGCTGATCACCGTCCCGCTGGAGTCGGACCTGCTCAACGGCGTGGCCTGGCTCGACGACATCAACTCCGAATCGGTGCCGGGGCTGTCCTCCATTGAGATGATCTTCGAACCGGGCACCGACGTGTTCCGGGCCCGGCAGATGGTCCAGGAGCGCCTCACCCAGGCCCACGCGCTGCCCAATGTGTCCAGCCCGCCGGTGATGCTCCAGCCGCTGTCGTCCACCAACCGCGTGATGATGGTGGGCCTGACCGCGAAGGACCTGTCGCTCACCGAGATGTCGGTGCTGGCCCGCTGGGTGGTCAAGCCGCGGCTGACCGGCGTGCCCGGCGTGGCCAACGTGTCCGTCTGGGGCCACCGCGAGCGCCAGTTGCAGGTGCAGGTCGACCCCGAGAAGCTGCGCGCCAACGGCGTGACGCTGAACCAGGTCGTGTCCACGGCGGGCAACTCGCTGTGGGTGTCGCCGCTGACCTTCCTGGAGGCGTCGACCCCGGGCACCGGCGGTTTCATCGACACGCCCAACCAGCGGCTGGGCATCCAGCACATTCTGCCGATCCGTACGCCGGAGGACCTGGCCCAGGTGACGATCGAGGACCAGGCGTCGGGCAAGCGGCTGCGCCTGGGCGACGTGGCGACCGTGGTCGAAGACCACCAGCCGCTGATCGGCGACGCCCTGGTGTCCGGCGGACCGGGTCTGATGCTGGTCGTGGAGAAGTTCCCCAACGCCGACACGGTCGAGGTGTCGCGCGGCGTCGAGGCGGCGCTGGAGTCGCTGCGGCCCGGCCTGACCGGCATCCAGGTCGACTCCGAGATGTACCGGCCGGCGACTTTCATCGACCACGCGCTGGGCAATGTCGGCCTGGCCGCGCTGCTCGGGCTGGTGCTGCTGGCGCTGGTGCTGATCCTGCTGCTGTGGGAGTGGCGGGCCGCGCTGATCACGTTCCTCGCGGTGGTGCTGTCGGTCGCGCTGGCGTGGGTGGTGCTGAGTCTGGCCGGGTACGGCCTGACGTTCATGCTCATCGCCGGAGTGCTGGTCGGACTGGTCTTCGCGGTCGCCGACGCGGTCGGCGACACCATGCACCTGTCCCGGCGCCTGCGCGAGCGCCGCATCGCCCGGCGCGACACCGGGCAGGAGATCTCGGCGGGCCGGACCATCCTGGACGCGGCGCTCGAGGTGCGCGGCCCGATGACGTACGCGACGCTGATCATCCTGGTCGCGGCCGCGCCGCTGCTGCTGCTCCCGGAGCTGACCGGGCTGTTCTTCCGGCCGCTGGTGCTGGCGTTCGTCGCGGTGGTGCTCGCCTCGTCGCTGGTGTCGCTGACGTTCACGCCCGCGATGGCGGCGGTGCTGCTGCGCGAGGCGCCGCTGGAGCGGCACCGGTCGCCGGTGCTGAGCTGGTGGCACCGGGTCTACGCCGACGGGCTCGCCGCGGTGCTGCGCGGCCCGGCGCTGGTGTACGGCCTGGCCGGGCTGGTGCTGCTCGGCGGGGCGGTGGCGCTGCTGCAGCCGCTGGCCCAGTCGGCCATCCCGGCGCTGCGCGAGCGCAACCTGCTGGTCCAGTGGGACGCGGTGCCGGGCACGTCGGCCCAGGAGATGACCCGGGTCACCGAGCGGGCCAGCCAGGAGCTGCGGGCCATCCCGGGGGTACGCGACGTCGGCGCGCACCTGGGCCGGGCGATCGCCTCCGACCAGGTCGTCAACGTCGACTCCGGGGAGCTGTGGGTGACCCTCGAACCCGGCGCCCACTACGACCGGACGCGCCAGGCGGTCAGCGAGCTGGTGGCCAGCTACCCGGGGCTGGACACCGACGTGGTCACGTACCCGGAGCAGCGGATCACGCAGCTGCTGTCCGGCGCCGACGACGCGATCGTGGTCCGCGTCTACGGTCAGGACCTGAACGTGCTCAAGGCCAAGGCCGTCGAGGTGCGCGACCTGCTCGGCGGGATCGACGGCGTGGTGAACCCGCAGGCCGATCTGCCGGTCGAGCAGCCCACGGTGCAGGTCAAGGTGGACCTGGCCAAGGCGCAGCAGGCCGGGCTCAAGCCCGGTGACGTGCGCCGCGCCGCCGCGACGATGCTGTCGGGCATCCAGGTCGGCAACCTGTTCGAGGACCAGAAGGTCTTCGAAGTGGTGGTCTGGGGCACCCCGGAGGTGCGCAACAGCCTCTCCGGCGTACGCGACCTCATGATCAATACGCCGTCCGGCGGGCAGGTGCGCCTGGGTGACGTCGCCGACGTGAACGTGGTGGCCGGGCCGAACGTGATCGAACGCGACTCGGTGTCGCGCTACATCGACGTCAGCGCCGGGATCAAGGCCCGCGACTACCGGGCCGTGGTCCAGCAGGTCGACGACCGGCTGGAGCACGTGTCGTTCCCGCTCGAGCACCACGCCGAGCTGCTCGGCGCGTACGAGCACCGCATCGACGACCAGAACCGGCTGCTGCTGGCCGCGTTCGCCGCGCTGGTCCTGATCTTCCTGCTGCTGCAGGCGGCCGTCGGCAGCTGGCTGCTGTCCACGCTGCTGTTCCTGACGCTGCCGGTGGCCGTCGCGGGCGGGCTGGTCGCCGGGGCGATCGGGTCGCAGCTGACCGCGATCAGCTCACTGGCGGCGTTCATCGCCATCGCCGGGCTCAGCCTGCGGATGGTGCTGCAGCAGGTCAAGCACGCGCAGCGGCTGGAGCGCGGCACCCCGGACACGCCGGGGCTGCCGTTCGGGCCGGAACTGGTCGCCCGCGCCGCGGCCGAGCAGGCCGGACCGCTGCTGGTGAGCGTGGTCGCCACGGCCGCCGCGCTGCTGCCGGTGCTGTTGCTGGGCTGGGTGGCGGGGCTGGAGGTGCTGCGCCCGATCGTGTGGGTGCTGCTGGCCGGTCTGGTGGTGGCGCTGCTGCTGGCCCTGTTCGTGGTGCCCGCGCTGTACCTGCGGTTCGGCCGCGACAGCCTGCGCGACGAGCTGTCCCTGCCCGCCGAACCGCAGGCGATCTGAGCCCGAAGGAGATGACCGTCGTGAAGCGTTGGGGCGGCAAGTGGGACCGCTGGACCGTCATCGCCCTGGTGGTGGGCCTGTTCTTGGTCGCCGGGCTGGGGGTGGCGGCGGTGCTGCGGGAACCGGAGAGCACGGCTGCGGCGCCCAAACCGGCCAAGGTGGAGGCGCTGCCGGGCCGTACCGAGAAGAAGGTCGTGCTCACCGAGGAGGGCGCGGCACGGCTGGGCCTGCAGACGCAGCCGGTCGCGGCGGCCACGGCCGGCAAGCGCGCGATCACCACCATCCCGTACTCAGCGCTGATGTACCTGCCTGACGGCACCACCTGGGCGTACACGCCAACCGACCACCCGCTGGCGTTCGTACGCCACCCGCTGACAGTGACCGCGATCCAGGGCGACAAGGTGCTGCTCGCCCAGGGCCCGGCCGCGGGCACGCCCGTGGTGACCGTGGGCGTGGCCGAGCTGTACGGCGCGGAAACCGGCGTCGGTAAGTGACGGGGCAGCGGCCATGATGCGGTGGATCGTCGGTTCCAGCCTGAAGTTCCGGGCCCTGGTGGTCGCGATCGCCTGCGGCCTGATGTTCTTCGGCGTCGGGCAGCTGCGCGACATGCCGGTGGACGTCTTCCCGGAGTTCGCCCCGCCCCGGGTGGAGATCCAGACGCCCAGCCTGGGCCTGTCCGCGGCTGAGGTCGAATCGCTGGTCACCGTGCCGCTGGAGCAGGCGCTCAACGGCGTCGAAGGGCTGGACGCGATCCGGTCCAAGTCGGTGCCGCAGCTGTCGTCGATCGTGCTCATCTTCAAGCCCGGCACCGACCTGCTGCGGGCTCGGCAGCTGGTCTCCGAGCGCCTCAACGACGTGACCGCCACCCTGCCGACCTGGGCCAGCCCGCCGTTCATGCTGCAACCGCTGTCGTCGACCAGCCGCGTCATGAAGATCGGGCTGTCCTCGCCGGACCGGTCGCTGATCGACCTGTCGATGATCTCGTACTGGACCATCCGCAACCGCCTGCTGCGCGTGCCCGGCGTCGCCAACGTCGCCATCTGGGGCGAGCGCATCCAGATGATGCAGGTCCAGGTCGACCCGGCGCGGATGAAGCAGCACGACGTGACCCTGGACGAGGTCATGGAGGTGACCGCGAACGCGCTCGACTCCGGCCTGCTGCGCTACTCCGCGGGCGCCGTCGTCGGCACCGGCGGCCACCTGGACACGCCCAACCAGCGCATGCCGATCCAGCACGTGCTGCCCATCGTGCTGCCGTCCGACCTGGCCCAGGTGCCGGTGGCCGAACGCGACGGCCAGACCGTCAAGCTGTCCGACGTCGCCACCATCACCGAGGACCACCAGCCGCTCATCGGCGACGCCGTCATCAACGGCGGCCCCGGCCTGATGCTGATCGTCGAGAAGCTGCCCTGGGGCAACACGCTGGAGGTCACCCAGGGCGTCGAGGAGGCGATGAAGGAACTCGCGCCCGGCCTGACCGGCATCGACGTCGACACCACGATCTTCCGGCCGGCCACCTTCGTGGAGACCGCCATCGGCAACCTGGGCCGCGCCCTGGCGCTGGGCTGCCTGCTGGTCGTGCTGGTGCTGGCCCTGTTCCTGTTCGAGTGGCGTACCGCGCTGATCAGCCTGATCGCCATCCCGCTGTCGCTGACCGCCGCGACCCTGCTGCTCAACGCGTTCGGGTTCGGCATCAACACCATGATCCTCGCCGGGCTGGTGATCGCCGTCGGCGTGGTCGTCGACGACGCGATCATCGACATCGAGAACATCGTCAGACGGCTGCGCCAGACCCGGCGCGACGGCGCCGACGCTTCGCTGCGCACCACCGCCAGGACCGTGCTCGACGCGTCGCTGGAGGTCCGAGGCCCGATCGTCTACGCCACCCTGATCATCATCGCCTCGGCCGTCCCGGTGTTCTTCCTAGAGGGCCTGACCGGCTCGTTCTTCCGGCCGCTGGCGCTGGCGTACATGCTGGCGGTGCTCGCCTCGATGGTCGTGGCGCTGACGGTCACCCCGGCGCTGGCGCTGATCCTGCTGCGCAAGGCCCCGCTGGAGCGGCGCGAGTCGCCGCTGGTGCGCTGGCTGCAGCGCGGGTACACGGCGGCGCTGGCGCGCATCACCAAGCGCCCCGGGCGGGCGTATGCCCTGGTCGCGATCATCGTGCTGGCCGGGGTCGCGGTGCTGCCGGGCCTCGGCCAGGCACTGCTGCCCTCGTTCAAGGAACGCGACTTCCTGATGCACTGGGTCACCGAGCCGGGCGCCTCGCACCCGGAGGAGGTGCGCATCACCCAGCAGGCCAGCAAGGACCTGATGGCCATTCCGGGGGTACGCAACTTCGGCGCCCACATCGGCCAGGCGCTCATCGCCGACGAGGTCGTGGGCGTCAACTTCGGCGAGAACTGGATCAGCGTCGACCCGTCGGCCGACTACGACACCACGCTGAAGAAGATCGAAGCCGTGGTGCAGAGCTACCCGGGCCTGCGTCGCGACGTGCAGACCTACCTCAAGGAGCGGGTGCGCGAGGTGCTGTCCGGCGCGGGCGACGCGGTCGTGGTGCGCATCTACGGCGAGGACCTGAAGACCATGAAGGCACAGGCCGAGCAGGTGCGCGACATCCTGGGCGGCATCGACGGCGTGGTCGACGAGCACATCTCGCTGCAGGCCGACGTGCCACAGGTGCAGGTCGAGGTGGACCTGGCCAAGGCGCAGGCGCTCGGGATCAAACCCGGTGACGTACGCCGCGCCGCCGCCACGCTGATGGCCGGGGAAGAGGTCGGCGACATCTTCCGCGACGGCAAGGCATACGACGTCAACGTGTGGAGCACGCCCGCGACCAGGCAGAATGTCGACTCGATCAAGCAGTTGCCGATCGACGTGCCCGGTGGCGGCACGGTGCCGCTGAGCGAGGTGGCCTCCGTCAAGGTCGCCGCGACGCCCAACCAGATCGAGCACGACGCCGCCTCCCGCAAGATCGATGTCGGCGCCAACGTGCACGGCCGCGACCTCGGCTCGGTCGTCAACGAGCTGGAGACCAAGATGGCCGAGCAGGTCGACTTCCCGCGCGGCTACCACGCCGAACTGCTCGGCGAGTACGCCGAACGGCAGGCCGCCCAGAAGCGGCTGCTGCTGTTCGCCGTACTGGCCGTGGTGGCGATCTTCTTCCTGCTCCAGGCGTCGTACGACAGCTGGCGGCTGGCCCTGCTGTCCTTCCTCACCCTGCCCTCGGCCCTGGTCGGCGGCGTGCTCGCCGCCTTCCTCACCGGCGGTCTGATCACGCTCGGGTCGCTGGTGGGCTTCTTCACCGTGCTCGGCATCGCCGCCCGCAACGGCATCCTGCTGATCAACCACTTCCAGCACCTGGAACGGGAAGAGGGCGAGCCGTTCGGCCTGGGCCTGGTGCTGCGCGGGGCCAAGGAGCGGCTCTCGCCGATCCTGATGACCACCCTGGCGACCGGGCTGGCGCTGGTGCCGCTGGTCGCGCTCGGCGACATCCCCGGGCACGAGATCGAGCACCCGATGGCCGTGGTCATCCTTGGCGGGCTGGTCACCTCGACCCTGCTCAACCTGTTCGTCCTGCCCGCGCTGTACCTGCGCTTCGGCAAGGGCAAGGCGGGCCGGGCCTCGGCGACGACCGCCCCGGACGGGCCGCTGCCGTCCGGCGCCCCGGGCCGCCCGGCCACCGCCGACGGCACCGCCGCCTTCACCGCCACCGTCGCGGCTGCCTTCCCGGTCACCTTCAACGCCGCCTTCGCGGTCGCCTTCACGGTCGGCTTCGGCGCCGCCTTCGCGGTCGGCTTTGCCGCCTTCACCGCTGCCTTTGCGGCTGCCTTCGTGGTCGGCTTGGCCGCTGCCTATGCGGCGGCCTGGGCCGTCGGCTTCGCTGCTGTCTGCGCTGCCGCCCGCGCGGCTGCCTGCGCCGCGTGGCTTCATGATCGCCGTTTGTGGTCCGGACGCTGGTGGGAACCTGAGTTGATGGCCGCGATCGGCGATCTCCGGCGGAATGTGATCGGAAGAGTCGACCGGGGCACCAGACGGCGGGCGCGGGCGACCGGCGTGACGGCGGCGGCGCTGGCCCGGTTGTCCAGGTATCTCACCGGCTGCTACGGGAGGGTGTGCGTTGCCTGATCGTCTGCTGCGGCGTTGGCTGGCTCTCGGCGCCGCAGCTGTCGTGCTCGCGGCCTGGGTGTTCGGTTCGCTCGCCGACGACCTGGCGGCCCAGGACGAATCCGGAAGTACGGACCCCGCGGTCACCGGCTGGCTGGTCGCGCACCGTACCGGCTGGCTCACGAACTGCCTGCAGCTGCTTACCTGGCTGGGCAGCGGCTGGGTCACCATCCCACTGCTGCTGGCCACCGCGGTCGCCATTCCGCTCTGGCGCTCGCGGCGGTGGACGGCGCTGCTGGCGATCGTGGTGACCGTGGGCGCCGCCGCGCTGGTCAGCGTGGCCAAGCTGGCCCTGGCCCGAGCCCGGCCCGAGGTGTCCGAGGCGCTGACCGCCGCAGGCGGCTACGCGTTCCCGTCCGGGCACACCGCCCAGGCGGCCGCCGCCTACGGCCTGCTCGCCCTGCTGATCTCCCTACGGGTACGCGGCCGCGCCCGGGTCGCGGTGTGGCTGGGGGCCGGGCTGGTGGTGCTGCTGGTGGCCTTCTCCCGGGTGTATCTGGGCGTGCACTGGCTCACCGACGTCATCGGCGGGGCCGCGCTCGGCGCCGCCTGGCTGGTGACGGTGATCGCCACCGCGTGCCTGCTCAGCCGCCGCTACGTCTGGCGCCCGACCGCCACCGCTCCGCTGTCAGGAGACCCGGACCCCGAACCCGACCCCCTGCCGCAGCCGAACCGACGCCCTCACCCCTGACACGGCCGAAACGGTGTTGCCACCCCTGGCCCGGCCGGAACGACGCCGCCACCCCTGGTGGAGCAGGACTGACTTCGTCACCTTTCACGTCACCGGCTGGCCGTGTCGCGCCTTGGCGCAGCGCGACCCCGATTGCCGGACCGACTCGGCTTGTGCGCGCCACCAGGGTCGTCGCGACCGTTGATGATCTTGTGTGGTCGGCATGATCCCTAATCGTGGACGCTGGGTGTCGCTATAGCAGCACCCAGCGTCCACGATTAGGGATCATCATGCTGCCACCCCCGCCGCGCCGCGCCGCCCCACCCGGATCGGCGTGCACTTTCGGGGAAACTGCGCGAACGCTGCTCAAGATTTGTGCACCTTCCCCGAAACTGCATGCGCTGGCCGCAGGCGGCCGCGATGCGGCCCGACGCGAAGTGCCCGGCGGGTGCGGCCGGGCGCGAAGCGGCTCGGCGGGGAGGGCCCGACGGGGAGGGCCCGACAGGGAGAGGGTGTCAGGCGGGGCAGGGTTCGGGGGTGGCGACGGGTGTGGCCGGGGCGCGACGGGGGGTGGCGGCGAGCATCGGCAGGAAGAACTGGGCCAGGGGGCCGATGGCCAGGGCGTACAGGATGGTGCCGATGCCGACGGTGCCGCCGAGCAGTGCCCCGGCCACGACCACGGTCACCTCCAGCAGGGTGCGCCAGCCGCGCAGCGACCAGCGGCGGGCGGCCAGGCCGGTCATCAGCCCGTCCCGCGGCCCCGGCCCCAGATTGGCTCCGATGTAGAGGCCACTGGCGAAGCCGCACAGCACGATCCCGCCGAGCATGAACGCCCATCGCCCGGCGACGTGGTCCAGGTCCGGCAGCAGCGGGTTCACGGCGTCGACGACCAGGCCGATGACCACGATGTTGGCGATGGTGCCGATGCCGGGTCGCTGACGCAGCGGGATCCAGCACAGCAGCACCAGCGCGCCCATGCCGATCAGCACGGTGCCGACGGTGACGCCGAGGTGGCGGGCGATGCCCTGGTGGAGCACGTCCCAGGGCTGGTTGCCGAGGTGGGCGTGGAGCATGAGGCTGATGCTGACGCCGTACGCGGCCAGACCGGCGGTGAGCTGGAGCAGGCGACGGGGCAGCCGCTCGCGCAGGGGCATGGGCGCGAGGCGGTGTCCAGTGCGGGGTGCGGCGGTTGGCATGGTCAGTGGCTTGCTTGGGCCGGTCATGTCTGCCAGTCTGGAGGCCAATTCAAGAGTCAGGAAGTGCCAATTCTCTCCAGGTGGCTTGGGTCAAATCGCTGACCTGGACGGTTGCGGCAAGAGTGGGGAGCGCGACATGAGCGTTTCGGTACGCGGCGGACAGCTCGCCCGCCTGCTAGGCCGCTGGCACGCCCTGCCCGCCCGTCGCCGCAGCCCTGACTACGCCGCGCTCGCCTCGGCCGTACGCGGACTGCTGGCCGACGGCCGGCTGCCCCTGGGCGTGCGGCTGCCCGCCGAGCGTGAGCTGGCCGAGGCGCTGGAGGTGTCGCGCACCACGGTCAGCGCCGCCTACCGCGAGTTGCGCGACTCCGGCCACCTGACCAGTCGCCGGGGCGCCGGGAGCTGGACCACACTGCCCAGCGGGCACCGGGTGGCCAGCAGCGGCCTGTGGCTGGCCGACGACGACCTGGATCTGATCGACCTGAGCTGCGCGGCGCTGGCCGCCCCGGAGTCGCTGCTGGCGGCCTCCCGGGAGGCGGTCGAGGAGCTGCCGCGCTACCTGGGCGGGGCCGGGTACCACCCGAGCGGCATCCTCGAGCTGCGCGAGGCGGTCGCCGAGCAGTACGCCGCGCGCGGCCTGCCCACCAGCCCCGAACAGATCATGATCACCAACGGGGTGCTGCACGCCCTGGACCTGATCCTGCGGCTGCAGGTGCCGGTCGGGGCGCAGGTGCTGGTGGAGTCCCCGACGTACCCGAACGCGCTGGCGGCGCTGGCCGGGCGGCGGGCCCGGATCAGCACGCACGGACTGAACGAGGGTGGCTGGGACGCCGAGCTGTTGCTGGGTGCGCTGCGGCAGACACGGCCGGGGCTGGCGTACCTGATCCCGGAGTTCCACAACCCGACCGGCCACGTGATGGGCGAGCACCTACGCGAGCAGCTGGTGGCCACGGCCCAGCGCACCGGCACCGACCTGGTCATCGACGAGTCCTTCGTCGACCTCGCCCTGGACGGGCAGCAGCTGCCACCCGCGGTGGCCTCGTACGACCGGCACGGTCGGGTGCTGACCATCGGCGGCATGAGCAAGCCGTTCTGGGGCGGGCTGCGGATCGGCTGGATCCGCGCGTCGGCCCCGATCGTGCAGCGCCTCGCGGCGGTACGCGTCGGCGTGGACACCGCCGGGCCGGTGCTGGACCAGCTGGTGGCGGTGCGGCTGCTGGCCCGTGCCGACGAGGTGATTCCACAGCGCCGGGCGCAGTTGGCCGCCCAGCGGGACGCCCTGGTCGCCGCGGTACGCGAGCACCTGCCCACCTGGCGGGTCACCGTGCCCTCGGGCGGGGTGACGCTGTGGGCGGAGCTGGACGGCCCGGTCTCCAGCGCGCTGGCGCGGGCGGTGGAGCCACTGGGGGTGCGCCTGGCACCGGGTCCGCGGTTCGGCGTCGACGGCACCCTGGAGCGCTTCGTCCGGCTGCCGTTCACGCTGCCCGTGCCGGAGCTGGTCGACGGCGTACGCCGTATCGCCGCGGCCCGCTACGACCTGGACCGCACCGGCCGTCCGCAGTGGAGCGAGCCCGCCCTGATCGCCTGAGCAGGCAGATGCTCGCCTGAGCAGTAGAACGCGAGCAAAACGGAGGGGCGGCTTGTGGCCGCCCCTCCGTACCTCACTTGCGCGGGTGCCGAGTCAGATCTCGACGAGCGATCCCTGGTACATCTTCTCGATTTCTGACGCGAAATTGGTCTCCACCGTGCGTCGTTTCAACTTCAGCGATGGGGTGATCTCTCCCGACTCGATGGTGAGATCGCGCGGCAGGATGGTGAACTTCTTGATCGTCTCCCACCGGTTCAGCTTGGCGTTCAGCTCGTCGATGTGCCCGCTGACCATGGCCTTCGCCTCGTCGGAGCCGACGATCTCGGCGTAGCTCTTGCCCTCCAGCGGGCCGCCCGCCGCCCAGCCGACGATCGACTCCGGGTCGAGCGTGACCAGCATGCTGCAGTAGTTGCGCGCGTTGCCGATCACCAGCACCTGCGAGGTGTACGGGCACAGCGCCTTGAACAGCCCCTCGATGTGGCTGGGCGCGATGTACTTGCCGCCGGAGGTCTTGACCAGGTCCTTCTTGCGGTCCGTGATCTTCAGGTACCCCGCACCGTCCAACTCGCCGATGTCGCCGGTGCGGAAGAACCCGTCCTCGGTGAAGACCGAGGCGGTCTCGTCGGGCAGGTTGTGGTAGCCGCGCATGACCGGGGCGCCGCGCAGCAGGATCTCGCCGTCCTCATCGATCTTCACTTCGAGGTCGGCCAGCACCTGGCCCACCGTGCCGATCTTCAGCTGGTTCGGGCGGTTGACGAAGTTGCCCGCGCTGCTCTCGGTCAGGCCGTAGCCCTCGCTGATGGGCAGCCCGGCGGCGGCGAAGAACTCGGCGATCGGCACCGACAGGGCGGCCGAGCCGGAGACCATGTAGCGGATGTTGCCGCCGAGGCGCTCGTGCAGCTTGACGAAGACCAGCTTGTGCGCGATGCCGTACTTGCGCTTCAGCCCGCCCGGCACCGGCTTGCCCGCCTGCTCCAGCGCGGTCTTCTCGCGGCCGACCCGCACCGCCCAGCCGAAGATCTTCGCCTTGAGGCCGCCAGCCGAGGTGGCCTGGGTGACGACCCGGTTGTAGACCTTCTCGAAGATGCGCGGCGCGGCGCACATCAGCGTCGGCCGGATCAGGCTCAGGTTGTCGATGATCTTGTCGACCCGCCCGTCGACGTACGTCGGCACGCCCACGTGCAGGATGCCGCAGATCAGCGTCTTGCCGAACGAGTGCGACAGCGGCAGCCACAGGAACTGCACGTCGGTCGGCAGCAGCACGCCGACGTCGGCCTGCGCCACGCCCTCCCAGCACCAGCCGCGGTGCAGCAGCTCGACGCCCTTCGGGCGGCCGGTGGTGCCGGAGGTGTAGATCAGGGTGGCCAGGTGCTCGGGTGCGATCCCGGCGACGATCGTGTCGACCAGGTCCGGCGTCGCGGCCAGCAGTTCGTTGCCGCGCCGCTCCAGCTCGGCCAGGGTCAGTTGCGGGATCGCGGCGCCCGGGTCGGTCTCGCCGTCGATGAGCACCACCTGGGTCAGCGTGGGCACCGCGGCCGGGTCCATCTTGGCGGCCTGGGCGGGGTTCTCGGCGAACAGCACCTTCGAGCCCGAGTCGGCGACGATGAAGCAGGCGTCCTCCGGCTCGGTGGTCGGGTAGACGGTGGTGGTCGCGGCGCTGGAGCACATGATGCCCAGGTCGGCGACGATCCAGTCGAGCCGGGTGCTGGACAGGATCGCGACGCGGTCCTCCTGCCCGACGCCCAGCGTGGTCAACCCCGCCGCGATGGCCTTGGCCCGAGCGGCGATCTGCGTCCAGGTGAACCAGACGGGCTGGCCGTCGGCGCCCGGCGCGCCGAAGGCGCGTCCGTCGGGCGACGCCGCCACCCGCCGCAGGAACATGTCCGGAATGGAACGGTACGGCACGTCGAGAGTCATGGGTGAAGGCCGCCTCTGGGGTAGGCAACGGTGACGGGGGACACGTTTTAACTTGGGTGTTACCGAAGGGTAATGCCGTGATCGGGCGCGCGGAACCCCTCGCGAAGATCTTTCTGCAGCACCGGCACCCTCAGACGCCCAGCCGCGCGGTGCGCAACCGGGCCGCCTGCTCGGGCGTCCCGTCCACGCTGGCCCGCGCGTGCGCCTGCCGCCCCGACAGGAACATCAGCAGCTCGCCCGGGGTGCCGGTCAGTGACAGCGGATGCGTGCCGGGCCGCCCGACGATGATCGTCCCGTGGCCGGGCGCCGTCACCCGCACCTGCACCGGGTAGCGGCGCAACGTCAGTTTGGCCTGGCGGCCCACCGCCCGCCACAGCGCCTCGGTCAGCCCGGCGGACAGGCCCCGCGGCAGCCAGCCCGGCGCCGCCCGGCGTACGTCCTCCAGGTGAATGAACATCTCGGTCAGGTTGGCCGCCTCGTCCACCAGCGGGTTGCTCACCGGGCTCCACCACGGCGGGTCGCGCAGCTCGCGCAGCAGTTCGGCGAAGTCGCGCCCGGCGATGCGCTGCTGCACCCGCGCGGTGCGCCCGGCCAGCCGCTTGATCAGGATGCCGCCCGCCGCGTCCGGCCGTCGCTCCCGCAGCAGCAGGTGGGCCAGCAGGTCCCGCACGGTCCAGTCGCCGCACAGGGTGGGGGCGTCTGGTCCGACCTCCGCCATCAGGTCGGCCAGGGCTAGCCTTTCGGCGAGGGCGTACCGGGTCATGTCGGCGATACTACGGATCTGGGTCCAAGTGTGACGCCCGGCACAGCGGTAACCCGCTCGCCTGCGGCGGGGCGAGTCGGTAAGGATAGGAAGCCAAGCTAATTACTTACCGATCGACGGGGCAGTACAGGTGACGACCGACGAACCGGCCGATACGGCCAAACCCCAGGTCACTGGACGCGATGTCCTGGCGCGCGGCGCCAGGGTCATGTGGCGCGGCATCCGGGACGAGCCCCGCCGCTTCACCCTCGCGGTCGTGGGCAGTTGCCTGTTCGGCAGCCTGGTCATCGGCCAGGCCTTCGTGGTGGGCGACATCGTCGAGGACGTGGTGTCACCGGCGCTGGCCCCCGGCGGCAACGTGACCACCGGGGCGCTGGTCCTGTCGGCGACCGTGCTGATCGCGATGGGGCTGGGCCGGGTGCTCGGCATCTTCGGCCGCCGCCTCGGCGCCGGGTTCATGCAGTTCGCGCTGCAGGCCCGCTACCGCCATGAGGTGACCGGCCGCTACCTGCGCCTGCCGCTGTCGTGGCACCAGCGCCACGCCACCGGCACGCTGCTGTCGAACGCGAACTCCGACGTCGAGGCCGCGTGGCTGCCCGTCGCGCCGCTGCCGTTCGCCGTGGGCACCGTCTTCATGCTGGTCACCGCAGTGGTCGCGCTGTTCCTGGTGGACTGGGCGATGGCCCTGGTCGGCCTGGTCGTCTTCCCGGTCCTGTTCGTGATGAACGTGGTCTTCTCCCGCCGGATGGCCCCGCGCACCGCCCGCGCCCAGCATCTGCGCGCCGAGGTCAGCGCGATCGCACACGAGAGCTTCGACGGCGCGCTGGTCGTCAAGACGATGGGCCGCGAGGACCTGGAGACCCGCAGGTTCGAGGTCCGCGCCCGCGAGCTGCGCGACGCGCTGATCAGCGTCGGGCGCCTGCGTGGCCTGTTCGACCCGCTGATGGAGTCGCTGCCGTTCCTGGGCACGCTGGCCGCGCTGGTAGTCGGCGCGCTGCGGCTTCAGGCGGGCGCGATCGACCTGGGCCAACTGGTGCAGGTGACCTTCCTGTTCACGGTGCTGGCGTTCCCGGTGCGGGCGATCGGCTGGGTGCTGGGCGACCTTCCCCGCGCGGTAGCGGGTTGGGACCGGGTGGAGCGGGTGCTGGAGGCCACCGGCGAGATGCCGTACGGCACGGGCGGCGCCACCGGCACCGGCCCGGCGCGGCTGAGCTTCCAGCAGGTGCACTTCGGTTACGACACCGGCCAGCCGGTGCTGCACAACGTCAGCTTCACCATCCCGGCGGGCAAGACCGTCGCCCTGGTCGGCCCGACCGGCTCCGGCAAGTCGACCATCGCCACGCTGGCCACCCGCCTGCTCGACCCGCAGCACGGTACCGTCGCCCTCGACGGCGTCGACGTGCGGGACCTGTCCTCCGACGCGCTCGCCGCGACCGTGGCGCTGGTCCCGCAGATCGCGTTCGTCTTCGACGACACGGTGCGCGGCAACGTCGCGCTGGACCGCCCCGGCGCCGACGACGACCGGGTGTGGCAGTCGCTGACCACCGCCCAGGCCGACACCTTCGTCACCCGCCTGCCCGACGGCCTGGACACCGCGCTCGGCGAGCGGGGCACGTCCCTGTCGGGCGGCCAGCGCCAGCGGGTCACCCTGGCCCGTGCCCTGGCCGGGCAGCCCCGGCTGCTCATCCTCGACGACGCCACCAGCGCCGTCGACCCGCGCGTGGAGGCGCGCATCCTGGCCTCGCTGCGCGGGGCGTCGCACGCCGCGTCGATCCTGGTCGTGGCGTACCGCCGGGCCACCATCGCGCTGGCCGACGAGGTGATCTACGTCGAGCAGGGTCGGGTCGTCGCCCACGGCACCCACGACGAGCTGCTGTCGACGGTCACCGGCTACGCCGACCTGGTCACCGCGTACGAGAAGGCCGAAGCCGAACGGGAACGGGACGCCGGCTACGACTCCGACGACGCCGCTGTACGTGAGGAAGAGGTGGCGGCGTGACCGCGCAGGCAGAGAACAAGGCGCAGCCGACGGGCACGTTCCGGACGCTGCGGCGAGGGCTGGCGCTCTCGCCCGAACTGCGGGCCGGGCTCGCGGGAACCGTCGCGCTGGCGGTGGTCTCGATGGTCGGCCGGGTCGCCGTACCGGTCGCCATCCAGCAGGGCATCGACAAGGGCCTCAGCGCCGACGGCGCCGACATGGCCGTGATCCTGCGGATCGTCGCCATCACGGTGGGCATCCTGGCGGTCACCACCACCTGCGGCTACTTCATGATGCGGCGGCTGTTCACGGTGAGCGAGACGGCGCTGGCCAACCTGCGGGTGCGTGCGTTCCGGCACATCCACGACCTGTCCATGCTGCACCAGCAGTCCGAGCGACGCGGCACCCTGGTCTCGCGGGTCACCAGCGACATCGACACCATCACCCAGTTCCTCCAGTGGGGCGGGGTGATCCTGCTGGTCAACGGCGGGCAGCTGGTGGTCACCACCATCGTCATGTCGATCTTCTCGTGGAAGCTCACGCTGGTGGTGCTGGCCGCGTTCCTGCCTGCGGTGCTGGTCATCCGGGCGTTCCAGAAGCGCCTGGCGGGGGCGTACGCGGAGAGCCGGCGCCGCATCGGCGTCATGCTCGGCGCCGTCTCCGAGTCGGTCGTCGGCGCGAGCGTCATCCGGGCGTACGGCATCTCCGAGCGCAGCGGCGCGAAGCTGTCCGAGACGATCGACGACTACCAGGGCGCCCAGCGCCGTGCCCTGCGACTGAGCGTCACCAGCTTCTCCACCGGCGAGGTCGCCGCGGCGCTCGCCCTGGCCGCGGTGGTGGTCGTCGGCACCCTGCTCGGCGTCGACGGGCAGATCAGTCTGGGCAAGCTGACGGCGTACCTGTTCCTGGTCACGCTGTTCATCCAGCCGGTGCAGATCGCCACCGAGGTGCTCAACGAGATGCAGAACGCCACCGCCGGCTGGAGCCGGGTGCTGGACGTGCTGCAGCTGAAGCCCGACGTGGCCGACCCCGCGCACAACGGCGTCGACCTGCCCGATGGCCCGCTGGACGTGCGCTTCGACCGGGTCAGCTTCGCCTACCCCAGCGGCGAGCCGGGCAAGACCGGTCCCCGGGTGCTGCACGAGGTGCACCTGGACATCCCGGCCAAGACCAGGGTCGCGGTCGTCGGTGAGACCGGCAGCGGCAAGACCACGTTCGCCAAGCTGCTCACCCGCCTGATGGACCCGACCGACGGCGCGGTGCACCTGTCCGGCACCCCGCTGACCTCGGTGCGCTTCGGCTCGCTGCGCTCGCGGGTGGTGATGGTGCCGCAGGACGGCTTCCTGTTCGACGCCTCCATCGCCGACAACGTGCGCTTCGCCCGCCCGGACCTGACCGACGAGCAGCTCACCGCCGCCTTCGCCGAGCTGGGCCTGCTCGACTGGGCGCAGGGGCTCACCAACGGGCTGGACACCCAGGTCGGCGAGCGGGGTGAGGCGCTGAGCGTGGGCGAGCGGCAGCTGGTCGCGCTGGTCCGGGCGTACGTCGCCGACCCGGACCTGCTGGTGCTCGACGAGGCCACCAGTGCCGTCGACCCGGCCACCGAGGTGCGCCTGCAGCGCACCCTCGACGCCGTCACCCGGGGCCGCACCACGGTCGCCATCGCGCACCGCCTGTCCACGGCCCAGGCCGCCGACGAGGTGATCGTCGTCGACCGGGGCGTGGTCGTCCAGCGCGGCCCGCACGACGAGCTGGTCACCCACCCCGATTCCATCTACGCCAAGCTCTACGCCAGCTGGCTCGAACAAACCCGCTGAGAGAGTAAGGAAGGGCCCCTTCTTATCGCTTTGCGATGTAGAAGGGGCCCTTCTTAACGTCCGTGCCGTGCGGCGGGGGTGGGGGCGCGGAGCGGGGCGTCAGCGGGAGTAGAACTCGACGACGAGTTGCTCGTCGCAGCTCACCGGGATCTCGCTGCGCTGCGGCTCGCGGGTCAGCGTCGCGCGCAGGTCCGACAGCGACACCTCCAGGTACGGCGCGGTCGGCCCGTCCAGGTGCGCCCCGGCGGCGGCGACCTGGAACGGCGGCTTGACGCGGCTGCGCTCGCGGACCCGGATCGTCTGCCACGGTGCCACCCGGTACGACGGCCGGTCCACCTTGCGCCCGTCGACCTCGATGTGCCCGTGCGCCACGGCCTGCCGCGCCTGGTAGATGGTGCGCGCGAACCCGGCCCGCAGCACGAGGGCGTCCAGGCGGCACTCCAGCGCGACGAGCAGCCGCTCGCCGGTCTTGCCCGCGCCCCGGGCGGCCTTGTCGAACTGGGTGCGCAGCTGCGTCTCGCTGATGAAGTACTGGTGCCGCAGGCGCTGCTTCTCCAGCAGCCGGACCTGGTAGTCGGAGGGCTTCTTGCGGGCCCGGCCGTGTACGCCCGGCGGGAAGGGCCGACGCTCGAAGTACTTGACGCACTTGGGTGTCAGCGGGATACCCAGTGCGCGCGACAGCTTCGCCTTGGGCCGGGACTGGTTCACGAGGGTGCCTCCAACGCGCGATGTTTGGTATGAGTTAGGCTGGCCTAACAAAGGTTAGCCTAACTTATGTTGGAGGTACGCCGTGTCGCACCCCGCCGCCATCGCCCGGACTCTCGTTTGCGGACACCACGCCGGTATCGCGCAGGTGCCGTGGGCCAAGAGCCCGTTCCGGGTGCGCCACGCCGTCAATTCAGTGGGCCGCCCGCTACTGCTCGTCCGCGCGGCCGGTGCGCTGGACCAGGCGCTCACGCCCCGCGACGGCGACGAGGACATCGCGCTGGTGCTCGCCGTGGGCGACGACCGCAGCCGGGTCTGGATCTCGGGCTGGGCGTCGGTGCTGGAGGGCCTGGCGGCTCGGGCCGCCGCGCTGGAGTTCGCCGAGACCAACCCGGCCGGCGACCTGCTCGACGTGGGACGAGGGTTCCGCCTGTACCGGCTGGACGTGGCCGAGGTGCGGCTGCAGTGCCCGGCCGGGCACCTGACCGAGGTGGACGCCGACGACTACGCCGCGGCCGAGCCCGAGGTGTCGAGCTCGCCGGTCAGGTAGCGCTGGACGGTCGGGGCGATCGCGGCGACGAGTTGCTCGGGTGGCAGCGACGCGATCGGTTCGAGCTTCAGAATGTATCTGGCGAACGCGAGCCCACCGATCTGGCTCACGACCAGGCCCGCCCGCAGTTGTGCCTGCGCCGGGTCGAGCTGCAGCTCGGCCAGCACCCGGCGCAGGATCTGCGTGGTCAGGAACTCGCGCAGCAGCTTGAGCGTCCACTCGTTGCTCACCGCCGAGCGCAGCAGCGACGCCCCGATGGCGCCGACCGGCGAGTCCCAGATGCCGATGAACGTACGCACCAGCCGGGCCCCGGCCTCTTCCTTGCCGCCCGCGGTCACCTGCGAGACCAGCGTCTCCGGGTCCACCGGGAACTGCATGGCCGCGATGAACAGCTTCTCCTTGGTGCCGAAGTAGTGGTGCACCAGGGCGGGGTCGACCTCGGCCTCGGCCCCGATCGCGCGCATCGTCGCCGCGTCGAAGCCGCGTTCGGCGAACAGGTTCCGGGCCGCGGCCAGGATCGACTCACGGGTGTCGGGATTGCCCGGTCGGCGCCCCGAACGGCTGCGCTTCATCTGGTCCTTCCCCCGTCGGCGGCCCTGTCCGGTCCGATTCTTCCGGACCGGGCCGCCGACGCGGCCTACGGGGTGCGGCGGCGCAGCGTCGCGGCCGCGGCGAGCAGCGCGACGAGCACCGCGCCAACCACCACGGCGAAGTCGCGCCACATGGTGCCGGTCGCGTCGGCGTGCGCCCCGACCTCCTGCAGCGCCTCGACCGCGTACGTCAGCGGCAGCGCGTTGCTGACTCCCTCCAGCCATCCGGCCATCTGCCCGCGCGGCACGAACAGCCCGCACAGCAGCAGCTGCGGGATGGCCACCACCGGCATGAACTGCACCGCCTGGAACTCGGTCTTGGCGAACGCGCTGGCCAGCAGGCCCAACGCCATGCCCAGCACGGCGTTGGCCACCGCGATCATGATGACCAGCCCGGGGCTGCCCTGGGTGTCCAGCCCGAGCAGCAGGTACGCCAGCGCGCTGGCGACCGCCGCCTGGAGCGCGGCGGCCAGACCGAACGCCAGGCCGTACCCGAAGAGCAGGTCGGTCTTGCGCAGCGGCGTGGTGAGCAGCCGCTCCAGCGTGCCGGTGGTCCGCTCGCGCAGCATCGCGATGCTGGTGATCAGGAACATGATGATGAACGGGAAGACCCCGAGCATGACCAGCGCAAGGTGGTCGAAGACCATGCCCTGGCCGTCGAACATGTAATAGAGCAGCGTCAGCAGCAGGGTGGGCACGGCCACGAGCATCGCGACGGTACGACGATCGTGGCGCAACTGGCGCAGGATGCGCCCGGTGGTGTGCAGCAGGATCATGCGGGCACCGCCTCCCGACGGCGGATCAGGGTGAGGAAGGCCTGATCGAGGTCGTCGGTCCCGGCGGCGGCCTTGACCGCGCTGGGGGTGTCGTCGGCGATCAGCAGGCCCTCGCGGATGAGCAGCAGTCGGTCGCAGCGGTTGGCCTCGTCCATGACGTGACTGGACACCAGCACCGTCGACCCGGCCTCCGCCAGGCCGCGGAACTGCGCCCACAGCTCGTCGCGCAGCACCGGGTCCTGCCCGACCGTGGGCTCGTCCAGGATCAGCACCTTCGGCTTGCTGACGATCGCGCAGGCCAGCGAGGCGCGGCTGCGCTGTCCGCCGGAAAGATCACCGACGAGCTGCTTGGCCGCCCCGGCCAGGCCCACGTCGCGGACCGCGGCGTCGGCCTCGGCCGCGCCCAGGCCGTAGAGCGAGGCGAAGTAGCGGGCGTTCTCGCGGACGGTGAGGTCCGCGTACACACTGGGGGCCTGGGTCAGGTAGCCGATCTGGCGGCGCAGCGCGGTGTGGCCCGCGGGGTGACCCAGCACGGTGACCGTGCCCGACCGCACCACCTGTACGCCTACCACGGCCCGCATCAGCGTGGTCTTCCCGCTGCCCGAAGGTCCCAGCAACCCGGTGATGCTCCCGGCCTCGATGGCGCAGGTCAGGCCGTGGAGCACGGGTCGGGAACCCCGATGCACGACGAGGTCGGCGACCTCGATCGCGATTGTCATCGACATCCTCCTAATTCAACACTTGTTGAACTCAACGCTAGATGAATTACCCGGCCACCCGCAAGCCCACTGCTCCATGGGTACCCGGGGGGTGCGGTGCAGTTTCGGCGAAAGTGCACGAATCCTGGGTCGGATAGGTGCACTTTCCCCGAAACTGCCGAAACTGCCGAAACTGCCGAAACTGCCAAAACTGCCAAAACTCAGAGCGCGAGCACGCGCTCCAGGAAGTTCCGGTACCCGCGCATCGCGATCCGCATCGCCTCGGTGTCGGCGGCGGCCGCCTCACGCGGATCGAGGCCGTTCTGCTCCGCCAGCAGCGCCGACGCCAGCGTCTGCACCGCCTGCGTCACCAGCTCCTGCGCCTCGCCCAGCGCCGCCTCCGGCTCGTCCACGAAGCGCGCCTGCACCTCGCGGAAGGCATCCCGGAACCGCTGCGCCTGGTCGGACTCCCAGATCGCGATCGGGGTCTCGATCAGGTCACCCGGGCGCAGCGCGGTGGCCGTCGGCGCCACCGACAGCACCTCCTCCAGATCGGTCCCGACGACCACCAGCGTCGTCTCGGCCTCCTCGGCGGCGGACTCCACGACCGTGATCGCGACCAGCTCGTACGTCTCCTCGGCCGCCACCGGCTCATCCTGCGCCGCGACCTCCTCGGCCGCCGCCACCGTCTCGTCCACCCCACCCTCGGCCTCGGCCACCGCCTCGGCTGACGCGGTCCCGGTCAGGTCGGTGTCGGCCGCGTCGAACACCGCGTCCACGACCTCGTCCTCGGCCTCGTCCTCTGCCTGCGCCACCGGTTCGGCGGTCTCGAGCGTCCGCCAGACCGTCACCGGGACGACGACGTAGTCGACCTCCAGGTTGTCCTCGGCCTCCGCCGTTGCGACCGGCTCCGCGACCTCCGCGACCTCGGCCGCCACTTCGGCGACCGGCTCGTCCGCCTCGTCGCCCTCTGCCGCACCGGACTCCGCCACCGCGGCCTCGGTCGCCACCTCGTACCACGTCGCCGCCTCGGCCTCCGGCTCACCGCCGAGGTCGTCTTGGGCCTGCTCGCCCTCGCCGTCCGCTGCGGCTTCGGGCTGGTCGACCACGGCGTCGGACGCGGCAGCCTCCGTTGCCGCCTCCTCGCCATAGGCCGCTGCCTCGGGCTCCTCGTCCGGGCCAGCCTCGGCCGCAGGCTGTTCGTCGACCTCGGCGTCCGGTCCCTCGTCCGACGCCGCCTCCGCCACACCCTCCGCATCCGCGTCCAGCCCGGCCGTCCCGGCGTAAGCCTCCGCCGTTTCGTCGGCCTGCGCCGCCTCGGTCTGCGACTCAGGCTGGTCATCGACCTCGGCAGCCTCGCCGCTGACGGCCTCGGGCTGGTCCTCGACCTCAGATTCGGCGGTGTCGTCGCTGCTGGCCTCGGGCTGGTCGTCGGCGTCGGCTTCGGCGGTGTCGTCGCTGCTGGCCTCGGGCTGGTCGTCGGCGTCGGCTTCGGCGGTGTCGTCGCTGCTGGCCTCCGGCTGTTCCGTCACGCTCGCCTCGTCGCCGCTCGCCTCGTAAGCGTCGACCTCGTCGCCCGCCTCGGCAGTCTCCGCTTCGGACGATTGGGCCCCGGCGGTCTCCAACTCGGCGGTCTCGGCTTCGGCGTCGGTCTCGGCGGACTCCTCTGCCGCCGTGTCCGCCTCGGCCGACTCACCGGCGATCGCGTCGGTCTCGGCCGCCGCATCGCCGCCATCAGTGTCAGCGGACTCGACGACCGCGGCTTCCTCGGCCTCGTCCGTCTCCACCGCGGCCCGCGGTGCGTCGTCGGCGTCCACCACGGCAGCGGGCTCGTCCGAGTCCTCGACGTCGCTCGCGCCCTCGGCCGAGCTCTCACCCTCGGCCTGCGCCTCGTAGGCCTCCGCGATCTCGGCCTCGTCAGCCACGGCCTCGTCAGCCACGGCCTCCTGGGCCGCGGCCTCGTCGTCCGCGGTGACGTCTTCGGCTACTGCCGCGGGGGCGTCGTCGGCGGCGGCTTCCGGGGTGTCGGCGTCGTCCTCGGACGGTGCGGCCGGTCGGACCAGGGTCGGCAGTTCACTGGTCGGTTCGTGCAGGGCCGCGTCGGACGCCGCGGCGGTGTCGGGCTCCTGGTCGGCGAACTCCGCGGCGGGGGGAATGGGCGGTGCCGGGGGAATGTAGGAGGGGATGCGTGGTGGCATGGACGAGAAGTGGGGATTGGTCATGCTTCCTCGGCTCTCGCGGTGAGGGGCGCGCCGCACGCGGCGCTGCGCGTAGATGCCCGTCAACGTACCGCCAGGGGCTGTGAAAGCGCTTCATACCAGCGGGCACAACTGTGATGTGGCCCACCCGTTTTCGGACGGATGCCCCGGCGGCGGCGCACCGCCGTACGGGACGGGTCCGCGATGAGGGAGGATGGCGGTGTGGCAGGCATCGAACAGCTCGACCAGGACATCGCAGGCAGGCTCAAGCGGGACCGCGATGGGCTGGTCGCGGCCGTGGTGCGGCAGTACGACACCGGCGAGGTGCTCATGCTGGCCTGGATGGACGACGAGGCGCTGCACCGCACCCTGACCACCGGCCGGGCCACCTACTGGTCGCGCAGCCGCGGGGAGTACTGGGTCAAGGGCGACACCTCCGGCCACATCCAGCACGTCAAGTCGGTCGCGCTCGACTGCGACGGCGACGCGCTGCTGCTCTCGGTCGACCAGGTCGGACCGGCCTGCCACACCGGTACCCGCACCTGCTTCACCGACGAGCTGCCCGTCACCGCCGACACCGCCGCGGCCGCTCGATGACCCGGCCGCGCACGATGCCCCGGCTGCGGTGGCTGCTGCTCGCGCTGCTCGCGGCGTTGGTGGTGCTGTGGTTTGCCCCGGGGGCGGCAGTGCCGTGGCTGCGCCCGGCGCTGCTCGCGGTGGGCGCGGGCGCGGTGGCGGCGTGGTACTGGCGCCGCTCGGCGGGGTACGGCACGACCGGTCGGGCCGCGACCGCGGCGCCTGGTGCGCCCGGCACCCGGGACCTTTGGGACGCCCTGGACCGGGGCGAGGACCTGACCGATGATGCGCACCGGTGACCGGGCCCTGGTCGTACGGGTGGACACCGGCACCGCCGAGCTGATCCCCGACCCTGACCTGCCCGACGCGTGGCTGCTGCGCCTCAACGGCACCGCGCAGTCGCACGTCAACCTCAACGACCCGACCCTGATCGCGTTCGACTACATCCGCCGCCTGGCCGACGTGATCGACACCGTCGCCCCGGCGGGCGCGCTGGACCTGCTGCACCTGGGCGGTGGCGCGCTCACCCTGCCGCGCTGTCTGTCGGTGCTGCGACCGGGCAGTCACCAGCGGGTGGTGGAGATCGACCGGGCGTTGGCCGAGCTGGTGCAGACCCGGCTGCCGGTGCCCGACGAGCTCACCGAGCTGGTCATCGCCGACGCCCGCACCGCGCTGGCGGAGGCGGAGCCCGCCAGCACCGACGTCGTGGTCGCCGACATCTTCGCCGGTTCGAGGGTGCCCGTCCACGTGACGACGGTGGAGTTCGCGCGGGCCGCGCGGCGGGTGCTGCGCCCGGGCGGCTGGTATCTGGCCAACGTGATGGACAGCGCGCCGCTGCTGTTCGCCCGCCGCCAGGCGGCCACCCTGCGGGAGGCGTTCGGTCAGGTCGCCGTGGTGGCCGACGCGGCGCTGCTGCGCGGGCGGGGCACCGGCAACCTGGTGCTGGTCGCGGGCGAGGACCCGGCGGGGATACGGCGGCTGACCCGGCGCATCGCGGCCGACCCGACCCGCGCCCGGGTCGAGCACGGCGCCAAGCTGGCCGAATTCGTCCGCAACGCCCAGGCTAGGTGGGACGAATGAATGACGTGAGTCAGCGAAGCGGCGCATTATGCCCTAGCCCACTAGGTGAGGCACGCCATACCCCGTTAACCTTGCGCGCCGGGGCGATGCCTACAGTCTGCGCATGGCATCCGAGGAGCTGAGCAGCATGGAGCCAGGTGAGCCGGGCCCGAACGCATCGACGCACGACAACGGCGGCAGCGTGCTCGACGAGATCATCGCGGGGGTCCGTGAGGACGTCGACGCGCGCCAGCGCCTGGTGTCCCTGGACGAGATCAAGCAGCGCGCGGCGGCGGCCCCCCCGCCCCTGGACGCGTACGCGGCCCTGCGCCGCTCCGGCGTCGGTGTGATCGCCGAGGTGAAGCGCTCGTCGCCGTCGAAGGGCCCGCTGGCGGAGATCCCCGACCCGGCCGAACTCGCCGCCGAGTACGAGGCGGGCGGCGCCCGCGCGGTCAGCGTGCTGACCGAGGGCCGGTGGTTCGGCGGTTCCCTGGACGATCTGGCCGCCGTCCGGGCCCGCATCGGCATCCCGGTGCTGCGCAAGGACTTCATCGTCTCGGCGTACCAGGTGCACGAGGCGCGCGCCTACGGTGCCGACCTGGTGCTGCTGATCGTGGCCGCGCTGGAGCAGAAGGTGCTGTCCGGCCTGCTCGACCGCATCGAGTCGCTGGGCATGACCCCGCTGGTCGAGGTGCACACCGAGGAGGAGGCCGACCGCGCGCTGGAGGCGGGCGCCCGTGTCATCGGTGTCAACGCCCGCAACCTGCGCACACTTGAGGTGGACCGGTCGGTGTTCGAGCGCATCGCGCCCGGCCTGCCCAACCACGTGGTGAAGATCGCCGAGTCCGGCGTGCGGGGTCCGCTCGACCTGATCAAGTACGCCTCCGCCGGTGCGGACGCGGTGCTGGTCGGTGAAGGCCTGGTGACCCAGAAGAGCCCCCGCGACGCCGTCGCCGAGCTGGTCAACGCGGGCAACCACCCGGCCACGCCACGCCCGACACGCTGAACCTCGTCGCCGAGGAACGGCTGGAACAGCCCGAGGAGGGGCGCATGTTGCCCGACGAGAAGGGCCACTTCGGCCCGTACGGCGGCCGCTTCGTGCCGGAGGCGCTGATCGCGGCGCTGGACGAGCTGGACGCGCACTACCGCAAGGCCATGGCAGACCCCGAGTTCACCGGCGAATTCGAGCGGATGCTGCGCGAGTACGCGGGCACCCCGTCGCTGCTGTACGACGCCACCCGGCTGTCGGAGCGCGTCGGTGGCGCCCGCATCCTGCTCAAGCGCGAGGACCTCAACCACACCGGCGCGCACAAGGTCCGCAACGTGCTCGGCCAGGCGCTGCTGACCAAGCGCATGGGCAAGCCCCGGGTGATCGCCGAGACCGGCGCGGGCCAGCACGGCGTGGCCAGCGCCACCGCCGCGGCGTACCTGGACCTCGAGTGCGTGGTCTACATGGGCGAGGTCGACACCAAGCGCCAGGCGCTGAACGTGGCCCGGATGAAGATGCTCGGCGCGACGGTCATTCCGGTGACGGTCGGCTCGCGCACGCTCAAGGACGCCATCAACGAGGCGCTGCGCGACTGGGTCACCAACGTCGACAGCACCCACTACCTGCTGGGCACCGCGGCGGGCCCGCACCCGTTCCCGGCCATGGTGCGCGACTTCGTGCGGGGCATCGGCGTGGAGGCCCGCGAGCAGTGCCTGGCGCTGACCGGTGCGCTGCCCGACGCGGTCGCCGCGGCGGTGGGTGGCGGCTCCAACGCCATCGGCGTGTTCCACGCGTTCGTGCCGGACGCCGACGTGCGCCTGTACGGCTTCGAGGCCGGCGGCGACGGGGTGGAGACCGGCCGCCACGCGGCCAGCATCACCGGCGGCAGCCACGGCGTGCTGCACGGTGCCCGCACCTTCCTGCTGCAGGACGACGACGGCCAGACCATCGAGTCGCACTCGATCTCGGCGGGCCTGGACTACCCGGCGGTCGGCCCGGAGCACGCCTGGCTGCACCAGCAGGGCCGGGCCCGGTACTCCCCGGTGACCGACGCCGAGGCGATGGACGCGTTCGCGCTGCTGTGCCGCACCGAGGGCATCATCCCGGCGATCGAGAGCGCGCACGCGCTGGCCGGGGCCATCAAGGTCATCCCGGCGCTGCGCGAGGAACTGGGCCACGAGCCGGTCGTCATCGTCAACCTGTCCGGGCGCGGCGACAAGGACATGCACACCGCGGGCGAGTACTTCGGGTTGTTCGGTTCGGGAGACGAGGTCCGATGAGCGTCAGCGTGGCGTACGAGAAGGCGCGGGCCGAGGGCCGGGCGGCCCTGGTCGGCTACCTGCCCGCCGGGTTCCCGACGGTGGCCGAGGGCATCGCCGCGGTCACCGCGATGATCGAGTCCGGGGTCGACGTGGTGGAGATCGGCCTGCCGTACTCCGACCCGGTCATGGACGGCCCGGTCATCCAGCGCGCCACGGAGACGGCCCTGGCCAACGGGGTGCGCACCCGCGACGTGCTCGCCACCGTGGCGGCCACCTCGGGCCTGGGCGTGCCGGTGCTGGTGATGACCTACTGGAACCCCGTCGAGCGGTACGGCGTGGACGCGTTCGCGCGTGACCTGGCCGCGGCCGGGGGCGCCGGTCTGATCACCCCGGATCTGATCCCGGACGAGGCTGACGAGTGGCTGGCCGCCTCCGACGCGCACCAGCTCGACCGGGTCTTCCTGGTCTCGCCCTCGTCGACCGACGAGCGGATCGCGATGACCGTGGGGCACTGCCGCGGCTTCGTGTACGCGACCGCGGTCATGGGCGTCACCGGTGCCCGCGACAACACCTCCAGCGCCGCCCCGACCCTGGTCGAGCGGATCAAGCGGGTGTCGGGCAGCCTGCCGGTCGGCGTGGGTCTCGGCGTACGCAACGGGGCTCAGGCGGCCGAGGTCGGCGCCTTCGCCGACGGCGTCATCGTCGGCAGCGCCCTGGTTTCGGCCCTGGCCGACGGCGGCCTCCCCGCCCTGCGCACCCTCACCGCCGCCCTGCGCACCGGCCTCTCCGCCTGACCGATCCCGCCCCTTTCACGTCGATCATGAACCTGTGGCACGGCTCGACGGCGTGTCGCCGCCACAGGTTCCTGATCGATCGGCCGCGGTACGCGCGGCGGACCCCGCCGGCCCGCAGTACAGCCATGCCTGCCTGAACTCCGCGTCCCGGAAGGGCCACCGTCGGTGACCCCTTCACGCTGGACATCGACGTGGTTCCCTGCCGTCCGCGGCACTCCGCGCACCGGCACGCCTGGGTCGATCAGGAAGTTGTGGCAGTGACACGCCGTTCAGCCGTGCCATAAGTTCATGATCGACTTAAATGTCGGGGCGGGCGGGGGTGTGGGGGAAGGGGGTCGGGGCGGTATCGTTCGTGCCCGTGAACCTCGCCTCCATCCCGTCGCCGTCTACCGCGGTCTGGCACCTCGGACCGGTCCCGCTGCGCGCGTACGCCCTGTGCATCATCGCCGGCATCATCCTCGCGTGCTACGTCACCGACCGCCGCATGCGCAGCCGCGGCGCCCCGCCGTGGGCCGTGCTCGACGTCGCGGTGTGGGCGGTGCCGTTCGGCATCGTCGGCGCCCGGATCTACCACGTGCTCACCTCGCCCGACGCCTACTTCGGCGCCGAGGGCAACCTGGTCAAGGCCCTCTACATCTGGGAGGGCGGCCTCGGCATCTGGGGCGGCGTCGCCGGTGGCGCGGTCGGCGCGTGGCTGGCCTGCCGCCAGCTCGGCATCAGGTTCACCTTCGTGGCCGACTGCATCGCGGTCGGGTTGCCGCTGGCGCAGGCCGTGGGCCGGCTGGGCAACTGGTTCAACAACGAGCTCTTCGGCGGCAAGACCGACCTGCCCTGGGGCCTGCAGGTGCACGTGATGTCGGACGAGACCCCGGGCCGGGCGCTGACCGGGCCGGATGGTGAGCCGGTGCTGCTGCCGGGCCTCTACCACCCGACGTTCCTGTACGAGCTGCTGTGGAACCTCGGCGTCGCGGGCGCCGTATACGCGCTGGACCGCAAGTTCAAGTTCGGCAAGGGCCGCGCCTTCGCGCTGTACGTCATGCTCTACACGCTGGGCCGCGGCTGGATCGAGGCGATGCGCACCGACGCGGCCACCATGATCGGTGGCATGCGCCTCAACGTCTGGACCTCGATCATCGTGTTCCTGGCCGCGGCCGCCTACTTCTTCCTGGTCAAGGGTGCGCAGGAGTTCCTGATCCCGGCGATCGACGCCGAGGGCAACCCGGCCAAGGGCTTCCAGTCGGTGACCCAGGCGCAGTACGAGGCCTTCCAGGCCAACGGCACCCGCCCCGAGGACACCGTGGTGACCCCGGCCAAGCCGGCCGAGTCCGACCACGCGACCGACGACGAGGCCGAGCACAAGAGCAGCACGTCGACGCGCGAATGACGGCAGCGGCGCGGCTCGCGGGGGCGGGCCGCGCCGGAAACGGCGGATGGGCAGGGGGCTGGGTCTGATGCGCAGCGCGGTGGTGGTCGGAGCGGGTGTCGGTGGACTGGCCACCGCCGGTGCGCTGGCGCGTACCGGCTGGCGGGTGACCCTGTTGGAGCGCGGCGACCGGCTGCGCGCCGACCCGGCCGCCCTGCTGCTGTGGCCCAACGCCGTGGCCGCGCTGCGGTCGCTGGGCCTGGGCGGGGGCCTGGACGCGATCGCCACCCCGGTGCCCGCGGGCGGTCTGCGCCGCGCCGACGGCCAGTGGCTGGCCCAGCCCGCGCCGCAGGGCGCGGCCGCGCCGGTGGTGGTACACGCCGAGGACCTGCACGACACGTTCATCGCCGGGCTGGGCGACCACATCGAGATCCGTACCGGCGTCACGGTGCGCACCGTGCAGGCGCGGCCGGGCGAGCGGCCCGCGATCGGCGACGGCCGGATGACCTGGGAAGCCGACCTGGTCGTCGCGGCCGACGGCGCCGACAGCGCACTGCGCTCGCGGCTGGCGCCCCAGTCCATCGCGGTCAGCTCGGGCTACGCCGCCTGGCGCGCGGTCATTCCCTGGTATCGCGCCCCGAAGCTGCCCGACGACCTGGTCCTGGCGGGGGAGACGCTGGGCGGTGGCTACCGCTTCCTGGCCGCCTCGCTCGGCCAGCGAGGTAGCTCGGGCGCCTCCACTCGCGGCGGCATCTACTGGACCGCCACCGTGGCGGGCGCGGCCCGGCCGGAGTCCAAGGCCACCCAGCTCACCCTGCTCAAGCGCTGGTTCGCGGGCTGGCACGCGCCGATCTCGGACCTGCTGGCGGCCACCGAGCCCGACGACCTGGTCCAGCAGGACGGCCGCCAGCTGCGGCCGCTGCCCTCGGAGCTGGCGTTCCCGTGCGGGCCGGGTGGGTTCGTGCTGCTCGGAGACGCCGCGCACGCGATGCCGCATCACCTGACCCAGGGCGCGGGCCTGGCGCTGGAGGACGCGGCGACGCTGAAGGCAATGGTGCTGTCGGCGATCCCGGGGCCGGGGCTGAACGCGGCGCTGGCCGCGTACTCGGCGGCGCGGCGGCCGCGGGCGGCGCAGGTCGGCAAGCAGACCCAGCGGGTGGGTGCGGTGCTGGCCCCGCGCGGCACGCTGGTGACGCGCGCCCGCGATCGCGCCTTCGGCGCGTTGGCACCCCGCGTCCTGGACAAGGCGGCCGAGGCGGCCGCCCAGTGGCAGCCCCCGGCCGCCTGAGGCGCACCCGGTCAAGAAGGGCACCCTCTGCCGCGAAAGCGAGGAGAAGGTGCCCTTCCTCGCGGGTTGCCGGGGTCAGCGGTCCTGGCCGGGCTTGAGTTCTGAGCTCAGCCGCTCGGCGGCCTCCTGGGACAGTGAGCGGGCGTCCGACGGGGTCTTGACGTCGGTCGGCGCGGTCCCCGCGTACGGCGGCTGGATCATGCCGCCGTCGCCGGCGGGCTTGGCGCCGGAGACCACCGCTGCCTGCTGCTCGGCCGCGCGGGCCTTCAGGTGGGCCGACACGCGGCCGCCCTCCACCTCGACCTTGTCGAGCATGCGCTCCCAGCGGGCCCGCATCGGCTGGATGAGGCCGCCGCCGAGGCCGACGATCAGGATGCCGGAGATGGTGCCGAGGATGGCCCACAGGATCGGCGCGGTGAGCACGGTGGCGACGCCGATCTGGTTGAGCGCGGCGATGGCGCCAAACACGATGATGGCGACCTGGGCGATACGGCCCAGCATCCGGCCGTACGAGAAGTGCGAGAGCGCGTTGGTGATCACGTCGAAGACCGCGTTGGCGATCGCGACCGCGACCACCACGATCACGCAGGCGACGATCAGGCGCGGCAGCCACGCGATGACCGTGTCGATCAGGTCGCTGATCGGGTTGGGCCCGAACACGCTGAACGCGATCTGGAACGTGAACAGCAGCAGGGCGTAGTAGACCAGCTTGCCCACCAGCCCGCTGGCGGTGTACTTGCCCGTCCAGCGGTCGAAGCGGGTGCGCTGGGCCAGGTGGTTGAACTTGGCCTTGGCCAGGCCCTTGTCGACGAGCGATCCGATGATCTTCGAGATGATCCAGCCGACGATCAGGATCGCGGCGCAGGCGATGGCCTTGAGCGCTATGTACGACAGCACACTGAGTGTGTTCTGCAGGGTCGGATTCACGTGCTCCCACCTTCCGCCAGGGCGGAGCCGGCGGCGGTCGGCCGGCGTCGGCGGCCGAGGTCGGACCCCGCGTGCAGTGGCCCGGTACGGGCCCTCAGCCGCAGACTAGGGCTGTTTGAGCCTGCTATCGGCAGAAATGTCGAAACTGGTCCCGCCGCAGGTCGGCACCGTTTGTTAACGCGGCCGATGTCGATGTCATCTGACTGAAACTCGTTCGCAATGCGTACGGACACCCTGCTGGCTGCCTGCGCCGCGCCACCCCGGTGAACACAGACTGGGAAGTAGCATCCCAGCATTCGGACGTGTGATCAATCTGTGTCTGGTGGACACCCCTGCCGGTTAACGTAGACTCAACACTCACAGACTCGTCCCCATACTCGTGCACGGCACGAGGGAGTCCGTGCACCGCCGAACAAGCGAACATCGCACCGCAGCGAACAATCGCACTGCAGTTCTGCGACAGGGCCGACGTCGTCCCGCTCGGAAGAGGCATCGCTCGCCTCCGCTACCGAAGTTCTTTCCCCGTGACGACAGGAGGCCCGGTGGCATCGCCGTACCCGCACCCCCTGCAGCCCCTCAGCGCGGCTCCCGCCGCCGTCGGCCTCTACGACCCCGCTTTCGAGCACGACTCCTGCGGTGTCGCGTTCGTGGCCGACGTGCACGGCCGCCCCAGCCACGACGTGGTCGCCAAGGGCCTGGGCGCCCTGTGTCGGCTCGACCACCGCGGCGCCCGGGGTGCCGAGACCACGACCGGCGACGGCGCCGGCATCCTGCTGCAGGTGCCGGACGCGTTCCTGCGCGAGGTGGTCGACTTCCCGCTGCCACCGGCCGGGCAGTACGCCACCGGTCTGGTGTTCCTGCCGACCAACGGTGCCGACGAGGCCCGCGCGCTGACCGTGCTGGAGAAGTACGCCCTGGTCGAAGGGGCGCAGATCCTCGGCTGGCGCGACGTGCCCGTCGAGGCCGAGGGCCTGGGCGCCACCGCCGAGCAGGCCCGCCCGCGCATCCGCCAGGTGTTCCTGGCCGCGCACAGCATCGCCGCGCACCGCTACGGCGAGCCGCTGACCGGCCTGGAGCTGGAGCGGGTGGCGTACTGCGTGCGCAAGCAGACCGAGCGGGAGACCCGCGAGCGTGGCGTGCCGGTGTACTTCCCGTCGCTGTCGGCGCGGACCATGGTCTACAAGGGCATGCTCACGCCCGACCAGCTCGCCTCGTTCTTCCCGGACCTGTCCGACGAGCGCGTGGTCAGCGCGATCGCCCTGGTGCACTCGCGCTTCTCGACCAACACGTTCCCGAGCTGGCCGCTCGCCCACCCGTACCGGTTCATCGCGCACAACGGTGAGATCAACACGATCCGGGGCAACCGCAACTGGATGCAGGCCCGCGAGGCGCTGCTGGCCAGCCCGCTGCTGCCGGGCAACCTGCGCCGCCTGTTCCCGATCTGCACCGCCGACGGCTCCGACTCGGCCAACTTCGACGAGGTGCTGGAGCTGCTGCACCTGGCCGGGCGCAGCCTGCCGCACGCGGTGCTGATGATGATCCCGGAGGCCTGGGAGAACGACGCCGTGATGGACCCGGCGAAGAAGGCGTTCTACCAGTTCCACGCCAGCCTGATGGAGCCGTGGGACGGCCCGGCCAGCGTCGCGTTCTCCGACGGCACCATCGTCGGCGCGGTGCTGGACCGCAACGGCCTGCGCCCCGGCCGCTGGTGGCGCACCGCCGACGGCCTGGTCGTGCTGGGCAGCGAGGCGGGCATGCTCGACCTCGACCCGGCCACCGTCGTGGCCAAGGGCCGCCTGGAGCCCGGGAAGATGTTCCTGGTCGACACGGCCGCCGGGCGCGTCATCTCCGACGACGAGATCAAGGGCGAGCTGGCCGCGGCCGCGCCGTACGGCGAGTGGCTGCACAGCGGGCTGATGCACCTGGAGGGCCTGCCCGAGCGCGAGCACATCGTCTACACCCACGACTCGGTGCAGCGGCGCCAGCAGACCTTCGGCTACACCGAGGAGGAGCTGAAGATCCTGCTCGCGCCGATGGCGCGGGCCGGGGCCGAGCCGCTGGGTTCGATGGGCACCGACACCCCGATCTCGCCGCTGTCCAAGCGCCCGCGGCTGCTCTACGACTACTTCCACCAGATCTTCGCGCAGGTCACCAACCCGCCGCTGGACGCCATCCGCGAGGAGATGGTGACCAGCCTGTCGCTGACCATCGGCCCGGAGGGCAACCTGCTGGACCCGGGCGCGGGCAGCTGCCGCCAGCTCGTGCTGCCGTACCCGATCATCGACAACGACGAGCTCGCCAAGATCCTGTCGATCGACGAGGACGGCGACCTGCCCGGCTTCAAGGCGGTGCGGGTCTCCGGCCTGTACCCGCTGCGCGACGGCCACGCGGGCCTGCGCGCCCGGCTCACCGAGATCTGCCGCCACGTGTCCGAGGCGATCGAGGACGGCGTGCGCATCCTGGTGCTGTCGGACCGCGACTCCACCGCCGACCTGGCCCCGATCCCGTCGCTGCTGCTCACCGCCGCGGTGCACCAGCACCTGGTGCGCGAGCAGACCCGCACCCAGGTGGCGCTGGTCGTCGAGTCCGGCGACTGCCGCGAGGTGCACCACGCCGCGGTGCTGATCGGCTACGGCGCCGCAGCGATCAACCCGTACCTGGCGTTCGAGGGCGTCGAGGACCTGATCGCCACCGGCATGCTGCCGGGCATCGCGCCGGAGAAGGCGATCCGCAACGTGGTCAAGGCGCTCGGCAAGGGCGTCCAGAAGATCATGTCGAAGATGGGCATCAGCACCGTGTCGTCGTACTGCGGCGCGCAGGTCTTCGAGGCCGTGGGCCTCAGCTCAGGGCTGATCAAGCGGTACTTCACCGGCACCCCGAGCCGCATCGAGGGCGTCGGATTGGCCGAGATCCACGCCGAGGTCGCCGCCCGGCACGCGGTGGCGTACCCGACCAACCCGGCCGAGCAGTCGCACCGCCGCCTGGAGGTCGGCGGGGAGTGGCAGTGGCGCCGCGAGGGCGAGGTGCACCTGTTCAACCCGGAGACGGTGTTCCTGCTCCAGCACGCGACCCGCTCCGGCCAGGCCGAGGTCTTCCAGCGCTACACCGACACCGTCGACGGGCTGGCGGCCGAGGCGGGCTCGCTGCGCGGACTGTTCGCGTTCAAGGACGCCACCCCGATCCCGATCGAGGAGGTCGAGCCGGTCACGGAGATCGTGAAGCGGTTCGCGACCGGCGCGATGTCGTACGGCTCGATCTCGGCCGAGGCGCACGAGACCCTGGCCATCGCCATGAACCGGATCGGCGGCAAGTCCAACACCGGCGAGGGCGGCGAGGACGTCGAGCGCCTCTACGACCCGCTGCGCCGCTCCGCGGTCAAGCAGGTCGCCTCGGGCCGCTTCGGCGTGACCACCGAGTACCTGGTGCACGCCGACGACATCCAGATCAAGATGGCGCAGGGCGCCAAGCCCGGCGAGGGCGGCCAGCTGCCCGGCAACAAGGTGTGGCCGTGGATCGCCAAGACCCGGCACGCCACGCCGGGCGTCGGCCTGATCTCGCCGCCGCCGCACCACGACATCTACTCGATCGAGGACCTGGCGCAGCTGGTGTTCGACGTCAAGTGCGTCAACCCGGGCGCCCGGGTGCACGTCAAGCTGGTCAGCGAGGTCGGCGTCGGCACGGTCGCGGCGGGTGTCGCCAAGCTCAAGGCCGACGTCATCCTGATCTCCGGCCACGACGGCGGCACCGGCGCGTCCCCGCTGAACTCGCTCAAGCACGCGGGCACCCCATGGGAGCTCGGGCTGGCCGAGACGCAGCAGACGCTGCTGCTCAACGGCCTGCGCGACCGGGTCACCGTGCAGGTCGACGGCCAGCTGAAGACCGGCCGTGACGTGGTCGTGGCGGCGCTGCTGGGCGCC
This sequence comes from Catellatospora tritici, assembly GCF_019083965.1. GTDB lineage: Bacteria > Actinomycetota > Actinomycetes > Mycobacteriales > Micromonosporaceae > Catellatospora > Catellatospora tritici. Next base: position 168,666 of record NZ_JAHRCY010000008.1, on the reverse strand, counting down.
GAGGAGTTCGGCTTCGCCACCGCGCCGCTGATCGTCGCGGGCTGCGTCATGATGCGCGTGTGCCACCTGGACACCTGTCCGGTCGGCATCGCCACCCAGAACCCGGTGCTGCGCGAGCGGTTCACCGGCAAGCCGGAGTTCGTGGAGAACTTCTTCTGGTTCCTGGCCGAGCAGGTGCGTCAGTACCTGGCCCAGCTGGGCCTGCGCAGCATCGACGAGGCCGTCGGCCGCGCCGACCTGCTCGACCTGGCCCCGGCCACCGACCACTGGAAGGCGCACGGGCTGGACCTGTCGCCGGTGCTCGCGGTGCCGACCTCGCCGTACGGCGACGCGCCCCGCAAGGTGCGCGAGCAGGACCACGGGCTGGACGCCGCACTGGACAACCAGCTGATCCGCGACGCCGAGGCGGCGCTGGTCGGCGGGCTGCCGGTGCGGATCGAGGCGGCGGTGCGCAACGAGCACCGCAGCGTCGGCGCCATGCTCGGCGGCGAGGTCGTGCGCCGTGCCGGTGGCGCGGGCCTGCCCGCGGGCACCATCGACGTGACCCTGCACGGCACCGCGGGCCAGTCGTTCGGCGCGTTCGTGCCCTCGGGCGTGACGCTGCGCCTGTTCGGCGACGCCAATGACTACGTCGGCAAGGGCCTGTCCGGCGGGGTGCTGGTCATCCGCCCCGACGAGCGCAGCCCGTTCACCGCCGAGGAGCAGATCATCGCGGGCAACACGCTGCTGTACGGCGCGACCTCCGGCGAGGCGTTCCTGCGCGGCCGTGCCGGGCAGCGGTTCGCCGTCCGGAACTCGGGCGCGACCGCCGTCGTCGAGGGCATCGGCGACCACGGTTGCGAGTACATGACCGGCGGCACCGTGGTGGTGCTCGGCCCGACCGGCCGCAACTTCGCCGCGGGCATGTCCGGCGGGGCCGCGTTCCTGCTCGACCTGGACCCGCTGCTGGTCAACCGGGAACTGGTCGACCTGGGCCCGATCTCCGACGTGGACGCCGAGGCCCTGTACGAGCTGGTCGAGCGGCACCACGCCGAGACCGGCTCGGCGGTGGCCGAGAAGCTGCTGGCCGACTGGGCGGGCAGCGTCGAGCGCTTCACCGCCGTCATCCCGCGCGACTACAAGCGCGTGATCGAAGCAATGCGTGCCGCCGAGGCTGCCGGCCGTGACGTCAACGCCGCGGTCATGGAGGTGGCACGTGCCTGACCCCAATGGTTTCCTGCGCTTCGGCCGGCGGATGCCGTCCCGGCGCCCGGTCCCGGTGCGGATCATGGACTGGCGCGAGGTGTACCCCTCCGCCGACGACGAGCTGATCCGCGAGCAGGCGGGCCGCTGCATGGACTGCGGCGTCCCGTTCTGCCACGAGGGCTGCCCGCTGGGCAACCGCATCCCGGACTGGAACGACCTGGTCCGCACGGGGAGCTGGAACGCCGCGATCCAGTCCTTGCACAGCACCAACAACTTCCCGGAGTTCACCGGGCGGCTGTGCCCGGCCCCGTGCGAGGCGTCCTGCGTGCTCGCCATCGGCGACACTGAGCCACTGGCCGCCTCCGGCGGCGCGGTCACGATCAAGCAGGTCGAAGTCGAGATCATCAACCGGGCGTACGCCAACGGCAAGGTCAAGCCCCAGCCCGCGGTGACCCCGTCGGGCAAGACGGTGGCCGTGGTCGGCTCCGGCCCCGCCGGACTGGCCGCCGCCCAGCAGCTGGCCCGCGCCGGACACGACGTCACCGTGTACGAGCGCGACGACGCCATCGGCGGCCTGCTGCGCTATGGCATCCCCGACTTCAAGCTGGAGAAGCACCACATCGACGCCCGCGTCGAGCAGCTCACCGCCGAAGGAGTGCGCTTCCGCACCGGCGTCAACGTCGGCGTCGACGTCTCCGCCGCGCAGCTGCGCGCCGAACACGACGCGGTGCTGCTGGCCACCGGCGCCCTGGCCGGACGGAACACCGACTCGCCCGGCCGCGACCTGGCCGGGATCCATCTGGCCATGGAGCACCTCGTGCAGGCCAACGTCGAGGTGGCGGGCGGCCCGGCCGCGACGCTCACCGCGGCGGGCAAGCACGTGATCATCATCGGCGGCGGCGACACCGGCGCGGACTGCCTCGGCGTCGCGCACCGGCAGGGCGCCGCCTCGGTGACCCAGCTCGACCGGTACCCCCAGCCGCCCGACGCCCGCGACGCCGAGCGCGACCCGTGGCCCACCTGGCCCTGGATCCTGCGCAACTACGCCGCCCACGAGGAGGGCGGCGACCGGGTGTTCGCGGTCGCCGTGCAGCGGTTCGTCGGCGACGACTCCGGTCACGTCAAGGCGATCGTGCTGGTGGACGTGGTGGTCGAGCGGATCGAAGGGCGCGGCGTCGTGACCGAGCTGCCCGGCACCGAGCGGGAGATCCCGGCCGACCTGGTGCTGCTGGCGATCGGCTTCGAGGGCACCGACGCGCTGCCCGCGCTGGAGCAGCTGGGGCTGGCCCGCAGCCGCCGCGGCACGGTCGAGTGCGGCCCGGACTGGCAGACCGGGGCCGACGGGGTCTTCGTCGCCGGTGACGCGCACAAGGGCGCTTCGCTGATCGTGTGGGCCATCGCGGAGGGTCGCTCGGCGGCCGCGGCGATCCACTCGTACCTCGGCGGCGCGGGCAGCCTCCCGGCCCCCGTCCGCCCCGCCTCCCGCCCCCTCGCCACCGTCTGACCTGCTGGTAAGGAAGGGCACCTTCTTATCGCTTTACGGGGCGTGAAGAAGGTGCCCTTCTTCACGCCCCGGGCAGGGCGCCGCAGGTCGGTGATCCTTCAAGTTGCCGGGCAGTCGGGCGAATCATGGACGTGTTTTCGCCCGATTGCCCGGCAACTTGAGTGATCTTGGCGGGTGTGGTGTGACGGTGCTGACGGGGTGGTGGGGTGGGTGGGCTGTTAGCGTCGAGACGGTGCGAGTCAGTGCTCTGATCCTGCCCATTTACCCCTGGCGCGAGGGCCGCCACATCTGGCGCGAAGCCGAGGACCTGGGGTTCCACGCGGCGTACACGTACGACCACCTGTCCTGGCGGGACTTCCGCTTCGGGCCGTGGTTCGGCGCCGTACCCACGCTGACCGCCGCCGCGGCCGCGACCGAGCGGCTGCGCCTGGGCACCATGGTCACCTCGCCGAACTTCCGGCACCCGGTCACCCTGGCCAAGGACCTGATCGCCCTCGACGACGTCTCCGACGGGCGGATCACCGCCGGCATCGGTGCGGGCGGCGTCGGCTTCGACGCCACTGCGCTCGGCCAGGAGCCCTGGTCCACCGCCGAGCGCACCGAGCGATTCGAGGAGTTCGTGCCGCTGCTGGACCGGCTGCTCACCGACCCGGTCACGACGCACCACGGCAAGCACTACAGCGCGTACGAGGCCAGGATGGTGCCAGGATGTGTGCAGCGCCCGAGGCTGCCGCTGGCCGTCGCCGCCACCGGGCCGCGCGGCCTGGCCCTGGCCGCCGCCCACGGGCAGGCCTGGATCACCACCGGCCCGGCTCGCAAGGGGGACGAGACCGACCCCGCCCAGATCCCCGGCATCATCGCGGGACAGCTCGCGGCGTTGGACCGGGCGTGCGCCGGGATCGGCCGCGACAGCGCCGAGCTGTCCAAGATCTTGCTCACGGGGTTCACTCAGGAAGCACCTTTGGAGTCGGTCGGGGCATTCACCGACTTCGCCGCGCGGTACGCCGAAATGGGCTTCGACGAGATCGTCGTGCACCGTCCCGTGCCCGGGACCTGCTTCGATGCCGGAAATGGCGTCTGGGGTGAACTGCCCGCCGCGGTGAGCGCCATAGCCGGAAATTGTTGAGACAGTGTTGCCCCGTTGCAACGTAAGTCACATCGGAGGACTAGGCTTGCCGGTCGTGACACGCCGCGCAAAGATCGTCTGCACTCTCGGTCCGGCCACCTGGTCTTCCGAGCGCCTTCGGGGGCTCGTCGAGGCCGGCATGGACGTCGCCCGCATGAACTTCAGCCACGGTTCCCACACCGACCACGAGCAGGCCTACCTGCGCGTGCGTGAGGTGGCGGCGGCGACCGGCAAGGCTGTGGCGACGCTGGCCGACCTCCAGGGTCCGAAGATCAGACTTGGCAAGTTCGCGGACGGCGCCGTCGAATGGCGTACAGGTGACAGTGTTGTCATCACCAGCGACGACATCCTCGGCACCGCCGACCGCGTCTCCTGTACCTACCGCAAGCTCCCGGCCGAGGTCAAGGTCGGGGACCGCCTGCTCATCGACGACGGCAAGGTCGCCGTCGAGGTGACCGCGGTCAACGGGCCCGACATCCGCTGCCTCGTCGTCGAGGGCGGACCGGTCTCCAACCACAAGGGCGTCTCGCTACCGAACGTCGCCGTCTCGGTGCCCGCGATGTCCGAGAAGGACGCCGAGGACCTGCGCTTCGCGCTCGCGCTCGGTGTCGACCTGATCGCGCTGTCGTTCGTGCGCTCGCCCGAGGACATCAAGCTCGTCCACGCGATCATGCACGAGGTCGGCGTGGTCCGGCCCGTCATCGCGAAGATCGAGAAGCCCGAGGCGGTCGACAACCTCGAGGCGATCACGGACGCGTTCGACGGCCTCATGGTCGCCCGCGGCGACCTCGGCGTCGAGCTGCCGCTCGACCAGGTCCCGCTGGTCCAGAAGCGCGCCGTCCAGCTCGGCCGGGAGTACGCCAAGCCGGTCATCGTGGCCACGCAGATGCTCGACTCCATGATCGAGAACTCGCGCCCGACCCGCGCCGAGGCCTCCGACGTCGCCAACGCCGTCCTCGACGGCGCCGACGCGGTCATGCTCTCCGGCGAGACCAGCGTGGGCAAGTACCCGGTGCTGACCGTCTCCACCATGGCGAAGATCATCACCACCACCGAGGCGGGCCAGATCACCGTGCCGCGCCTGCAGCACGACCCCCGCACCCGCGGTGGCGCGCTCACCGTGGCCGCGTCCCAGATCGCCCGCGCCGTCGGCGCCAAGGCCCTGGTCGCGTTCACCGTCTCCGGCGACACCGTGCACCGGCTCGCCCGGCTGCACTGCGAACTGCCCCTGCTGGCCTTCACCCCGCAGCGGGAGACGCGCGACCAGCTCGCGCTCTCCTGGGGCGTGGAGACCTTCCTGATGCCGTTCGTGCACCACACCGACGACATGTTCCGCCAGGTCGACGAGCAGCTGCTCAGCCTGGGCCGGGGCAACGTCGGCGACTACGTGGTGGTCGTGGCGGGCAGCCCGCCCGGCACCCCCGGCTCGACCAACACCCTGCGCGTGCACCAGCTCGGCTCCCTGGCCGTGCCGAACAAGAGCGCGTGAACGAGCCCAGCGAGCTCACCCTAAGCTCAGTGCCATGACTGAGCCCTTGACCGGCCAGGCGGCTGTCGACAGCCTGGTCGAGCTGCTGGATCTGGCCCCGGTGGACGAACTCGTCTTCCGGGGCCAGAACCCGCCCGTCGGCCCGCCCCGCATCTACGGCGGCCAGGTCGCCGCGCAGGCGCTCACCGCGGCCGGGCGCACCGTCGACCCGTCCCGCACCGTCCACTCCCTGCACGGATACTTCGTCCGCGCCGGGGACATGACCGAACCCGTCGACTACCACGTCGAACGCATCCGCGACGGGCGCTCCTTCTCGGTCCGACGCTCCGTCGCCCGGCAGCGCGGCAAAGAGATCTTCGTGATGTCGGCCTCCTTCCAGGTACGCGAAGAGGGACTCGACCACCACGAACCAGCCCCCGTCGACGTCCCCGGACCCGACGACGTGCCCACCATGACCGACCGGCTCGCGCCATACCCCGAACGCCTGGGTGTCTGGAAGCTCATCCCGCGCCCCATGGATGTGCGCTACCTCGGCGAACCCGGCTGGGTCCGCCCCGGCACCCGCGAAGCCGACCCCAGGCAGCGTGTCTGGATGCGGCTGGACGGCAAACTGCCCGACGACCCGCTGCTGCACGCCTGCGCGCTCACCTACATGTCCGACCTGACCCTGCTCGACGCGGTGCTGTCCGTGCACGGCGAGGTGTGGGGCCCCGGCGGCGTCATCGGCGCCAGCCTCGACCACGCCCTGTGGTTCCACCGGCCCTTCCGTGCCGACGAGTGGTTCCTGTACGACTGCGCCAGCCCGTCCGCCTCCGGCTCGCGCGGCCTGGCCACCGGCCGCATGTTCACCCGCGACGGCCGCCACATCGCCACCGCGGTCCAGGAGGGGCTGCTCCGCCGCGTCGGTGCCTGAGCGCGGTGGAGATCATCGGTGCGGTTGTTAACCGGAAACGTCGAGCGACGAGGGGTGGGGCAGACAGCACGACGACGCGGTGGGGGAAGTGATCTTTTTGAGCGATAATCGCGTCATGCGACTTTCCGCCCGCGTCGACTACGCGCTGCGCGCCGTCATCGAGCTCGCGACCAGCGGCGGCGCGCCGATAACCGCCGAGCGCATCGCCCGCGCGCAGGAGATCCCGCCCAAGTTCTGCGAGAGCATCCTGCTCCAGCTGCGGCGCGGCGGCATCGTCTTCGCCCAGCGCGGACCCGAGGGCGGATACTGGCTGGCCAGGACCGCCGAGCAGATCACCCTCGTCGACGTCATCGAGGTCATCGACGGTCCGCTGGGGTCGCCGCGGGCGCTCGGCGGCGACGCCCCGCTCGGCGCGGCCGCCGCGCTGACGCAGGTCTGGACCGCGGTGGCGGAGTCCGAGCGGCACATCCTGACCCAGGTCACCATCGCCCACGTCGTCTCCGGCTCGCTGCCGGATGCGGTGACCCGGTTCAATCCCGCCATCGTCTGAGCCCGCGAAGCCCCGGGGTTCATCCGGGCATCCCGGCGTCCGCCGGCGCTAAATCCCCATTAAATCGGTGGGAAACCTCCGACGGATCCAGGTCGGTGGCTGGGTTCCTAGGATGGCGTACGGAGCGTGGACGGGATCTCCGCGTACGAGAGGCGCGGAGTCTGGGTTTGCGTACGGTACGCGGGAGTCAGGCTTTCGGGCCGACATGGCGGTCCAACCGGGCGACGGCGTCTCGGCGGGCGACCGAGAGGCTGTTGCGGCGGTTCAGGCGCCAGGCGATGCCGAGCCGGTCCAGCGCCTGGCCACAGAGGGTGAGGATGTCGACCGACTCGTTGGCGAACAGGTAGCGGGGGTACAGGTAGACCCGGCCCGCCTTGACGATCCGGTTGGTGGTGCGACAGCCGTCGGAGTGGAACAGGCCGCGTACGAACGCGCCCGGATGGGCCGCGACGATCTCCTCCTGCCAGGGCTCCAACACGATCGGCCGCTCGTGCTTACGCCCCGGCCCCGACTGCGGAAACAGGCATGGCCAGTGCTTGGCCATGCTCTGGAGCACCGTGCAGCCGGCCGCGTGCACCCGGCTGACACTGCGAGCCAGCACCGCCAGCACCGCCAGCATCGCCTGCTCGCACTCGTCCATGATCGCCGGATAGACGTCGGCACACGAAATCTTGAGCACCGGTACCCTCGCGGACCGGACCGGGTAACCGTCGCCGAGATACATGCCGAGCAGGTACGCATAGCCAGCCGGTTCGTCCGGCGGTTCGGGCACCCGACGGCACCTTGAACAGCGTCGCGCCTGCGGGTCGTCGTCGGAGGGCATCGGCTTGCGGCACCAGTCCCAGGTGGTTCGGTACCGCAGTCCCAGTCTGCGAGACACCTGGGCCACGGTCAGCCCGGACTGATGCAGACGCTGGGCTGCTCGTCGTGCTTCCAGGGGGTGCATCCAGCCACTGTGCTGGCCGGGTACGACAGGACCATCGGGTATGAAGTGCCCCCGGTCGGATTCGAACCGACACTGTCGGAGGTTTGAGCTCCGTCTCTCTACCGATTGGAGTACGGGGACTACTGAGGCACGCTTAGCGTACCTACTAGGCTGACACACGTGACACCCGGATACGGGGTGTCGGAGGCGTACGTGGTGTGGGGGTTGTGGTTCCGGTGACCGAGGTGCAGGCAAGTTCCGCGCGCAAGCGGGTGCTGATCGCGGAGGACGAGGCGCTGATCCGGCTCGACCTTGCCGAAATGCTCGGCGAGGAGGGCTACGACGTGGTCGGCGAGGCGGGTGACGGGGAGACCGCCGTGAGGCTGGCCGAGGAGCTGCGGCCCGATCTGTGCATCCTCGACATCAAGATGCCGATCATGGATGGCCTGGCCGCCGCGGAGAAGATCGCGGGCGCCAGGATCGCCCCCGTGATCATCCTGACCGCGTTCAGCCAGCGTGACCTGGTGGAGCGGGCGCGTGCCGCCGGTGCCATGGCCTACCTGGTGAAGCCGTTCCAGCAGAGCGACCTGGTCCCCGCGATCGAGATCGCGCTGTCCCGTTTCGCCGAGGTGGCGGCCCTGGAGGCCGAGGTCGCCGGGCTCAACGACCGGCTGGAGACCCGCAAGGCGGTCGAGCGGGCCAAGGGCGCCCTGATGACGCAGTACGGCATGAACGAGCCGCAGGCGTTCAAGTGGATTCAGCGCACCGCGATGGACCACCGCCTGACGATGCGCGAGGTCGCCGAGCGGATCATCGTCGAGGCGGCCGACGCGGCGGCGTCGGAGGAGTAGCCACAATGGACCGCTGCTCCTAGAATCGCCGGATGCGCACTGGTCACGGCGTTTCCACGGGCCGCGGTTCCATCGACGAATATTGCGGGCCTGTTGGTCTGCCCGGCCGGGGCGGACTCGCCCGGGGCACGGTGGCGGCCGTGCTGGCGGTCCTGCTGACAGGGGCGGCGATGGCGGGGTGTACGGCCGGTCCGGCTGCACCCGGGCCGTCACCGCAGCCGTCCGCGCTCAGCGTGTCCTGGCAGCCGGTGTCGCTGCCGGTGCCGCAGGGCAAGCCGGGCCGCCTGGTGCTGCGCGACGCGACGGTCTGCGCCGGGCGTTGGGTGCTGGTTGGGGCGGTGGCCGACGAGGACGGCGGCACCCGGCCCGCGGCCTGGACCGCGCCGGACGGCCGGGCCTGGCAGCCGCTGGTGCTGCGTCCGAAGACGTTCTACGGCGAGCAGGACGTGCTCTACTCCGTCGGCTGCGCCGGTGACCGGGTGGCCGTGCTGGGCGCCAAGAGCGGCGGCGCGCACGGCAACCCACGGGTGAGCAGCTGGTACAGCGCCGCGGACGGTTCGCTGGTCGAGGTGACGGCCTACTTCGAGCTGTACGGCGGCAACGACGCGGTGAACGTGGCCCGGGTCCGGGGCGGGCAGCGCGGGTTCGCGATCGCGGGTAACCGCAAGGCCGGGGCGGCGGTGTGGCTGTCGCCCGACGCGACCGAGTTCAGCCTGCTGGAGGGCGCGCCCGAGCTGGCCTCCGACGACCGGGGTCGCACGGTCGCCAACGACGTGGCGGCGACCGACGGCGGATGGCTGGAGGTCGGTGCGCTGGCGCCGTCGGGACGGATCGACCGCGACCCGTTGGCGTGGACGTCGGCCGACGGCCGTGCGTGGCAGCGAGTACCCGCCCCGGCGACGCAGGCGTACGAGGAGTTCCAGCGGGTGACCGTGGCGGGCGGGGTGCCGGTCGCGGTGGGCCTGCGCGGTGCCGTGTTCGGCGCGTGGCGCCTGGTCGACGGTGCCTGGCAGGACGCGGGCGGGTTCGACCGAACGGACGGTCCGACGGCCTGGGTGGCGTCGGTGGCGGCGGCCGGGCCGGGGGTGCTGGCGGCGGTGTCGGACGCGGTGGACTACCGGTTGTGGCTGTCGCCGGAGCCGGGCCGGTGGGTTCCGGTGGGGCTGCCGGCGGCGCTGACGGCCAAGGGCGACGCGGCGGCGGGGGTGGCCGCGGCGGGGGGCCGGGCGGTGCTGCTGGCCGATGACGGGACCGCCGGGCGGGTGTGGCTGGCCGACCTGCCCGAACGGGTCGGCTGATGGCCCGCCACCTGGGCGGGTGACCTCGCAGGGCTGGTCAAGTAACGGTTGGGTCAACCCTTCAGCGAGGTCTTACTACTTCGGCGCCGGTTGGGATAACGTCCCAGCCCAGATCGTGGTACACGGTCTGGTCCGGTGCTCGGTGGCCGCCAGGCGGCGGTGGACGACCCGGATCTCGGATGGAGGAGGGTTCCAGCCTTGAGGCAGCAACTCGCACGGGTGCTCGGGGGCGTCGCCATTCTGGCGCTCGTCGCCGGCGGCGCCGCGGCATGCAAGAAGGACGACGCCGGCACCCCCGGTGCCGGTTCGAAGGTGTGCGACCTGAAGCTCGGCTTCTTCGGCGCCCTGACGGGCGACGCGGCCGGTCTGGGCATTCACATGCGTAACGGTGTGAAGCTCGCGCTTGAGCAGTACAACAAGGACCACGCGGACTGCAAGGTCCTGCTCGAGGAGTACGACTCCCAGGGCGACCCGGCCAAGGCTCCGGCGCTGGCCACCAAGGCCGCCGGTGACACCAAGGTCGTCGGTATCGTCGGCCCGGCGTTCTCGGGCGAGACCGAGGCGAGCCTGGACACCTTCAAGGGTGCCGGTCTGCCGATGATCACCCCGTCCGCGACCCGTCCGAGCCTGAGCGACAAGGACTGGGGCGTCTTCCACCGTGGCGTGGGCAACGACCTGGCCCAGGGCCCGGCCGCCGGCCGCTACATCAAGGACGTGCTGAAGGCTGAGAAGACCTACGTCGTGGACGACCAGTCCGCGTACGGCGCCGGTCTGTCGGTCGAGGTCGTGAAGGTGCTCGGCGCCGTCGCCGGCCAGGACAAGGTCCAGGTCAAGCAGACCGACTTCGCCGCGACCGTGGCCAAGGTGAAGAGCAGCGGCGCCACCGCGCTGTTCTACGGCGGTTACTACACCGAGGCCGGCCTGCTGCTCAAGCAGCTGCGTGCCGCGGGCTGGACCGGCACCATGGTCGCCGGTGACGGCGTCAACGACGCCAACTTCGTCAAGGTCGCGGGCGACGCGGCTGCCGAGGGCACCATCCTGACCTGCCCCTGCGCCCCGGCCACCGCGGCCAAGGGCACGTTCGTGACCGACTACAAGGCGCTGAACAACGCCGAGCCGGGCACCTACGCCGACGTGTCGTACGACATCGCCAACATCTTCCTCGCGGGCATCAAGGCCGGTAAGACCACCCGTGCCGACCTGCTGGCCTTCATCGACGGCTACAACGCCGTCGGCTCGGCCACCGGTGTGACCTACAAGTTCGAGAAGAACGGCGAGCTCGACCCGACCCAGGTTCTGGTGTGGGCGTTCGAGGTCAAGGGCGGCGCTGTCGTTCCGAAGGTCGAGATCCCCAAGGGCTGACCTGATCGCATGATCAGTTCGCGCACCGCGGATTCGTGATCTGTCGTGGCCGGGAGCAGCTGGCTCCCGGCCACGACCCTTAGGCCCTCTCACCAGGAGCACCACGTGGATTTCTCCGAGCTGTTCCAGAATTTCTCGGAACTGACGGTCACGGGGCTGACCATGGGCGCCATCTACGCACTCGTCGCCCTCGGCTACACCCTCGTTTACGGCGTACTGCGCCTCATCAACTTCGCCCACTCCGAGGTCTTCATGGTCGGCACCTTCGCCGCCATGTTCACCTGGCAGGCAATGGGGTTCGACCAGAACCACAGCCCCGCGGGCATCCTGCTCAGCAGCGGCGTGCTCATCGTGGGCCTGATCGCCGCGGTCGCGGCCTCGTCGGGCACCGCGGTGCTGGTCGAGCTCGCCGCCTACCGCCCGCTGCGGCGGCGGAACGCCCCACCCCTGGCGTTCCTCATCAGTGCCATCGGCGCCTCTTACGTGATCATGGAGATCGTCGGCATCTACACCGACCGTGCTCCGTACGGCATGCCGGAGACGGTGTCGAACAAGGTCCTGTTCCACGTCCTGGGCGCTGACATCACGGCGGTGCAGATCGTCATCGTCGTGGGCGCGCTGCTCATGATGTTCGGCCTGGACCGGTTCATCAACAAGACCCGGATGGGCCGGGGTGTGCGCGCGGTGGCGCAGGATCCGGATGCGGCCGCGCTGATGGGCGTGAACAAGAACCGCATCATCGGCCTGGTGTTCCTGCTCGGCGGTGTGATGGCCGGGGCCGCGGCCGTGTTCTGGAACATCCGGTACGGCTACACCAAGTTCAACGTGGGCTTCCTGCTGGGCATCAAGGCGTTCACCGCGGCGGTGCTGGGCGGTATCGGCAACCTGCGCGGTGCGCTGCTGGGCGGCCTGCTGCTCGGTGTGGTGGAGAACTACGCCTCGGCGCTGTTCGGCTCGAACTTCCGCGATCTGGTGGCGTTCATCGCGCTGATCGCGCTGCTGATGTTCCGGCCGACCGGCATCCTGGGTGAGTCGCTGGGGAGGGCACGCGCATGAGCGGCAACGGAAACGGGGTCACCCCGACCAACGGCAAGTCCCAGCCGAGGGGCTTCTCGGCCCGGCTGCGGGCGCTGCCGGCGTGGCAGCGGTGGCTGGCCATCCTCGCCCTGGTGGCGTTCTTCTACCTGATGCCGCTGGGCTGGTTCGCCGACCCGTCGAGCTTCTACAACCCGCTGGTGACGCAGAGTTCGGACTTCGGCACGGTGCTGTTCGACTCGTCCATCTACGTGCTGCTGGCCGTGGGCCTGAACGTGGTGGTCGGTTTCGCGGGCCTGCTGGACCTGGGCTACTTCGGCTTCTTCGCGGTCGGCGCGTACACGATGGCGCTGTTCACCTCGCCGGCCAGCAAGCTGATCACCGAATACCACTGGTTCGACAGCCCCTGGCCGTGGCTGCTGGTGCTGCCGCTGGCGGTGCTGGTGACGCTGTGCACGGGTGTGCTGCTGGGCTGGCCGACGCTGCGGCTGCGCGGTGACTACCTGGCGATCGTGACGCTCGGCTTCGCCGAGATGATCCGCGTGATCGCGATGCAGTCGGAGTGGGTGATGAACGGTGACCGGGGCATCTCGGGCATCCCGCACCCGCCGGGCGAGCTGAACGGCGAGCCGATCTTCGGCTTCGTCGACCCCAAGCCGTACTACTGGCTGGTCCTGACCGTGATCATTATCGTGGTCCTGGGGGTCCGGAACCTGCAGAACAGCCGGGTCGGCCGGGCCTGGGTCGCCATCCGCGAGGATGAGGACGCGGCGGAGCTGATGGGCGTGCCGACGTTCAAGTTCAAGATGTGGGCGTTCGCGATCGGTGCCTCGATCGGCGGCCTGTCCGGCGCGCTGTGGGCTAGCAAGGTCAACTTCATGAACTCCACCACGTTCGGCCTGGAGAACTCGATCCTGGTGCTGGCCGCGGTGATCCTGGGCGGCGCGGGCAGCATCCCGGGCTCCATCCTGGGCGGCTTCCTGGTCTGGTACGTGCCGGAGTGGATCCGGGGCCTGGGCCAGCTTGCGGGCCTGGACATCAAGACGACCGAGTACCGCTACCTGGTCTTCGGCTTGGTGCTGATCGTCATGATGATCTTCCGGCCGCAGGGCATCTGGCCCAACCGGAAGCGCGAGGCCGAGTTCAAGGACAGGCAGAAGGAGGTGGCCGTCGGTGAGTGAGCGCAAGCCACTGCTGGAGGTCGACAACGTCACGCTCCGCTTCGGCGGCGTGGTGGCGCTGGACAAGGTCGACTTCACCCTGTACGAGGGGGAGATCCTCGGCCTGATCGGCCCGAACGGCGCCGGCAAGACCACCTGCTTCAACGCCATGACCGGCGTGTACCTGCCGACCGAGGGTGACATCCGGTTCCAGGGCAAGCGGGTCCCGGGCCAGAAGCGCAACCGGATCACGAAGATGGGCATCGCCCGCACCTTCCAGAACATCCGGCTCTTCCCGGAGATGACGGCGCTGGAGAACGTGCTGGTCGGCGCGGACGCGCACCACCAGGCCAGCGTGCCCGGCGCGCTGCTGCGGCTGCCCCGCTTCTGGCGGGAGGAGCGCAACGGCGTCGCGCGGGCGCACCAGCTGCTGGAGTTCGTCGGCATCACCGGCCGCGCCGGCGACCTGGCCCGCAACCTGCCCTACGGCGACCAGCGGCGGCTGGAGATCGCCCGAGCGCTGGCCACCAACCCGACCCTGCTGTGCCTGGACGAGCCGGCCGCCGGCTTCAACCCGGCGGAGAAGGTGGCGCTGCTGGAGCTGATCCGCAAGATCCGCGACACGGGTGTGACGGTGCTGCTCATCGAGCACGACATGCGCCTGGTCATGGAGGTCACCGACCGGATCGTGGTGCTGGAGTTCGGCAGGAAGATCGCCGAGGGCACCCCGGCCGAGGTGCGGGACAACCCGAAGGTGATCGCGGCTTACCTGGGGGTCCCCGATGCTGCTTGAGATCGACAACATCACCCTGCTGTACGGGCGGATCCAGGCGCTGCACGGGATCAGCCTGCACGTCAACGAGGGTGAGATCGTGGCCCTGATCGGCGCCAACGGCGCCGGCAAGTCCACCACGATGCGGGCCGTCTCCGGCCTGCGCCCGATCGCGTCCGGCGCGATCCGCTTCAACGGCGAGGACATCTCCAAGCTGCGCGCCGACCTGCGCGTGGTGCGGGGCATCTGCCAGTCGCCGGAGGGCCGGGGCGTGTTCCCGGGCATGACGGTCAAGGAGAACCTGGAGATGGGCGCGTACATGCGACGCGACGCCGCCGGGATCGCCGCCGACATGGAGCGGGTGTTCGGGCTGTTCCCCCGGTTGCTGGAGCGCATCAAGCAGCAGGGCGGCACGCTGTCCGGCGGTGAGCAGCAGATGCTCGCGGTGGGCCGGGCGCTGATGGGCCGGCCGAAGCTGCTGCTGCTCGACGAGCCGTCGATGGGTCTGGCGCCGATGCTGATCCAGCAGATCTTCAACATCATCACGGAGATCAACAAGCAGGGCACGACCGTGCTGGTGGTGGAGCAGAACGCGCAGCAGGCGCTGTCGCGGGCGCACCGGGCCTACGTCCTGGAGACGGGCACCATCGTCAAGGAGGGCAGCGGCGCGGACCTGCTGCACGACCCCGCGGTGAAGGCGGCCTACCTGGGCGTGGCCTGACGCTGACGACGACTGCGCGGAAGCGCCCCGGATTCGGGGCCGCTTCCGCGCAGTTGCGTTTACGGGGTCTCACTTTGCGTTACCGTGAATCTACATACGGTACGCAAAGGGGATGTACGTGCTCAAGAGACTGATTCCGGTCGGCGTGGCTGCCCTGACCCTCGGTTTGAGCGCCTGCGGCGGCGGGAGCGAGAGCCCGTCCGGAGCGACGCCGAGTATCTCGGCCGACGCCGCGCTGGCGGCGAAGGTGCCCGAGGCGGTCAAGTCCGACGGCAAGATCCTCGTGGGCACGGACGCGACCTACGCCCCGAACGAGTTCCTGGCCGAGGACGGCAAGACCGTGCAGGGCTTCGACATCGACCTGTTCCGGGCGGTGGCGGCCAAGCTCGGCCTGCAGACGGAGATCCAGCCGGCCACTTTCGGCGACATCATCCCGGGTGTCGGCTCCGGCAAGTACGAGGCCGGGGTCTCCTCGTTCACCATCAACCCGGACCGCGTCAAGCAGGCCCTGATGGTCAGCTACTACAACGCGGGCACCCAGTGGGCCGCCAAGAAGGGCAACCCGGCCGGGGTCGACCCGAACAACCCGTGCGGCAAGCGGATCGCCGTCCAGCGCGACACGGTGCAGGCCGAGGACATCGCCAAGAAGAGCGCGGCGTGCAAGGCCGCGGGCAAGCCCGAGATCACCATCGAGCCGTACCCGGGACAGGACCAGGTCGCGGCCGCGGTCGTCTCGGGCAAGGACGACGCGATGCTGGCCGACTCGCCGGTGGCGGCGTACGCGGTCAAGCAGTCCAACGGGCAGCTGGAACTCATCGGCGACATCTACGACGCCGCGCCCTACGGGTACGTGGTCCCCAAGGACCAGCAGCAGTTCGCCGAGGCGCTGCAGGGCGCCGTGGACGCGCTGATCAAGGACGGCACGTACCAGAAGATCCTGGACCAGTGGGGCGTCGCCGGCGGGGCGGTGCCGAGCTCGCAGATCAACCCGTAGTGCCATGACCGCGCCCACGCCCTCGTCTTCGTCGGCCCCGCTGCCGGCCCCGCGCCCACCCGACCCCATCAAGGCGATCCCGGTCCGGCACCCCGGCCGGTGGGTGGCGATCGGGGTCATCGCCCTGATCGGGGCGATGTTCCTGCACATGCTGCTGACCAACAGCGCCTTCCAGTGGCAGTTCATGTTCCAGCACATGTTCACGCCACCGGTGCTGCGCGGCCTGTGGGGGACCGTGTCGATCACGGTCTGCTCGATGATCATCGGGGTGCTGCTGGGGATCCTGGTGGCGGTGGCGCGGCTGTCGGAGAACCCGATCCTGCGCGGCACCTCGTGGGCGTACACCTGGTTCTTCCGGGCGGTGCCGCGGCTGGTGCTGCTGGCGGTGCTGGGCAACCTGGGCATCCTGTGGCCGCGACTGGAGTTCGGCGTGCCGTTCGACCGGTGGATCGGGGCGCTGTTCGGCATCGAGAACGCCACCTGGCGGGTGGGCGGTATCGAGACCCGGGCGCTGCTCAGCGGCTTCGCCGTCGGCGTGCTGGGCCTGGCGCTGTCGGAGGCGGCGTACATGGCCGAGATCGTGCGCGCGGGCATGCTGTCGGTCGAGCCCGGCCAGCAGGAGGCGGCGACCGCGCTGGGCATGAGCCGGTTCCAGGCGCTGCGCCGAGTGGTGCTGCCGCAGGCGATGCGGGTGATCATCCCGCCGACCGGCAACGAGACGATCGCGATGCTCAAGGACACCTCGCTGCTCATCGTGGTCCCGGTGACCACGGAGCTGTTCTTCCAGCTCGACGCGATCGGCAAGCGCACCTTCCAGATCTTCCCGATGTACGTCGCGGCGATCCTGTGGTACCTGTTCCTGGTCAGCCTGCTGCTGGTCGGGCAGTACTTCCTCGAGCGCCACTTCGGGCGCGGCTACGGCCGCGCCGGGCAGGCCAAACTCAAGCTCAAGGGACTGGCCGCCGAGCACGGTGGGGAGCCGATGTGAGCCACGCCGCCGAGGAACCGATGGTGCGCACCGACAACGTGCACAAGGCGTTCGGGCACGTCGAGGTGTTGCGCGGCATCGACGTGACGGTGCCGCGCGGCACCGTCTGCGTCGTGCTGGGCCCGTCCGGCTCCGGCAAGTCGACGTTCCTGCGCTGCATCAACCACCTGGAGAAGATCGATTCGGGCCGGATCTGGGTCGACGGCAAGCTCGTCGGGTACGAGCAGCGCGGCGACAAGCTGTACGAGCTGCACGACAAGGCCGTCGCCGCGCAGCGGCGTGAGATCGGCATGGTGTTCCAGCGCTTCAACCTGTTCCCGCACATGTGCGCGCTGGAGAACGTGATGGAGGCGCCGACCACGGTCAAGGGCCGCGGCAAGGACGAGGCCATGCGCAAGGGTATGGAGCAGCTCAAGCGCGTCGGCCTGGCCGACAAGGCGGGCAACTACCCGGCGCAGCTGTCCGGCGGCCAGCAGCAGCGCGTCGCCATCGCCCGCGCCCTGGCCATGGACCCCAAACTGATGCTGTTCGACGAGCCCACCAGCGCCCTGGACCCCGAACTCGTCGGCGACGTCCTGGACGCGATGAAGGACCTGGCCCGCTCCGGCATGACCATGGTCGTCGTCACCCACGAGATCGGCTTCGCCCGCGAGGTCGGCGACCAGCTCATCTTCATGGACGGCGGCGTCGTGGTCGAATCCGGCCACCCCCGCGAGGTCCTCGCCAACCCCCAACACCCCCGCACCCGCGACTTCCTCTCCAAGGTCCTCTAGCCCCCGACCCCCCTCCCGCGGGTCGATCATGAACTTATGGCACGGTTCGACGGTGTGTCGTGGGCACAGCTTCCTGATCGACTCGCCGATGGGCGGGCGCGCGGCGGTTCGGTAGGGTGCCGGGTATGCCAACCGTCGCGGATCTGCCGTTCGGGAACTACCTGCTGCTCACCACGTTCCGTAGGGACGGGCGCGCGGTGCCGACGCCGGTGTGGGCGGTGCGCGACGGCGCCGAGATCGTGGTGTGGACCGTCTCCGACAGCGGCAAGGTCAAGCGGCTGCGGCGCAGCAGCAAGGTCACCATCAGCGACTGCGACGTACGCGGCAAGGTGACCGGCCCGACCATCGCGGCCCGCGCCCGGCTGATGGACGCGCAGGCCACCGCCGAGGTCCGCCAACTGCTGGTCAAGAAGTACGGGCTGCTGGGCCGGATCACCCTGTGGGGCAGCCGCGTCCGGCGGGGCCTGGACGGCACCGTCGGCGTCCGCATCACCGACCCGGCCACGCCCCGGACCCCGTAGCGCCGAACCCGTCGGAGGCAGGGCATAAGCTCGTCGGGTGACCGAGACCCTGCTGCTGCTCGACGGCCACTCGCTGGCGTACCGGGCCTTCTTCGCCCTGCCCGTGGAGAACTTCTCCACCAGCACGGGCCAGCCCACCAACGCGGTGTACGGCTTCACCTCGATGCTGATCAACGTGCTGCGCGACGAGCGGCCCACCCACATCGCCGTCGCCTTCGACGTGTCGCGCCAGTCGTTCCGCACCGAGCAGTACGCGGAGTACAAGGCGGGCCGGTCCGAGACCCCGACCGACTTCAAGGGCCAGGTCAGCCTGGTGCAGGAGGTGCTCGACGCGCTGCGCGTGCGCCACGTCGAGCTGCCCGGCTACGAGGCCGACGACATCATCGCCACCCTGGCCCGGCAGGGCCGCGAGGCCGGCATGCGGGTGCTCATCTGCACCGGTGACCGTGACGCGTTCCAGTTGGTCACCAAGGACGTGACCGTGCTGTACCCGAAGAAGGGCGTCTCGGACCTGGCCCGGATGGACCCGGCCGCGGTGACCGAGAAGTACGGCGTCGGCCCGGACCGCTACCGCGACCTGGCCGCCCTGGTCGGCGAGTCCAGCGACAACCTGCCCGGCGTGCCCGGCGTCGGCCCGAAGACCGCCGCCAAGTGGATCACGCAGTACGACGGCCTCGACGGCGTCATCGCCCACGTCGACGAGATCAAGGGCAAGGCGGGCGAGAGCCTGCGCGAGCACCTGGCCGGGGTCATGCGCAACCACCAGATCAACAAGCTGCGCGACGATCTGGACCTGCCGCTGCCGCTGGACGAGTCGCACTGGACCAGCTGGGACCGCGAGGCGGTGCACCAGGTGTTCGACACGCTCCAGTTCCGGGTGCTGCGCGACCGGCTGTACCAGTACCTCGACACCGCCGAGCCGGAGGCCGAGGCCGGATTCGACCTCGACGGCACGGTGCTGGAGGAGCCCGGCGCGCTCGCGGCCTGGCTGGAGGAGCACGGCCGTGGCACGGTCGGCGTCGCGGTCAGCGGCACGTTCGGGCGAGGCACCGGCAACCTGACCGGGCTGGCCCTGGCGGCCGAGCAGGCGGCGGCGTGGTGCGACCCGACCGGGCTGGACCCGGCCGACGACGCCGCGCTCGCGGCGTGGCTGGCCGACCCGCAGCGGCCCAAGGTGATCCACGACGCGAAACCGGCCATGCTCGCCTTCCAGGCCCGGGGCTGGACGGTGGGCGGGCTGGCCAGCGACACCGCGCTCGCGGCCTACCTGGCCCGGCCCGATCAGCGCTCCTACGACCTGGCCGACCTGGCGCTGCGCTATCTACACCGGGAGCTGCGCACCGAGACGCCCGCCGACAACGGCCAGCTGACCCTGGACTTCGGCGACGCGGCGCCCGACCGGGCCGCCGAGGAGGCGCTGATGCTGCGCGCCCGCGCCACGCTCGACCTGGTCGACGCGATCGGCGCGGAGCTCGGCCCCGACGGCGGCGAGCGCCTGCTGGCGGAGCTGGAGCTGCCGCTGGTGGACGTGCTCGGCGCGATGGAACGCACCGGCATCGCCGCCGACACCGAATACCTGTCGGAGCTGGAGGCGACGTTCGCGGCGGAGGTCAAGGCGGCCGCGCAGGCGGCGTACGCGGCGGTGGGACGCGAGTTCAACCTGGGCTCGCCCAAGCAGCTGCAGGAGATCCTGTTCGGCGAGCTGAACCTGCCCAAGACCAAGAAGATCAAGACGGGGTACACCACCGACGCCGACGCGCTGCAGTGGCTGTACCAGCAGACCGGCCATGCGGTGCTGGAGCACCTGCTGCGCCACCGCGACGTGGCCAAGCTCAAGTCGACCGTGGACGGCCTGCTCAAGTCGGTCAGCGACGACGGCCGCATCCACACCACGTTCTTCCAGACCGTGGCCGCGACCGGCCGCCTGTCCAGCACCGACCCGAACCTGCAGAACGTGCCGATCCGCACCGAGGAGGGCCGCCGTATCCGGCGCGCGTTCGTGGTCGGCTCCGGGTACGAGTCGCTGCTGACCGCCGACTACAGCCAGATCGAGATGCGGATCATGGCGCACCTGTCCGGCGACGCGGGGCTGATCGAGGCGTTCGCCTCCGGCGAGGACCTGCACACCACGGTCGCGTCGAAGGTTTTCGCCACCGAGGAGGTCAGCGCCGAGCAGCGCCGCCGCATCAAGGCGATGTCATACGGGCTGGCCTACGGCCTCTCGGCGTACGGCCTGTCGCAGCAGCTGGGCATCTCCACGGCCGAGGCGACCGGGCTGATGGAGGACTACTTCGCCCGCTTCGGCGGCGTACGCGACTACCTGCACGCCGTCGTCGACCAGGCCCGCAAGGACGGTTACACCGCCACCATCCTGGGGCGCCGCCGCTACCTGCCCGACCTGACCAGCGACAACCGGCAGCGGCGTGAGATGGCCGAGCGGATGGCGCTGAACGCCCCGATCCAGGGTTCGGCCGCCGACGTGATCAAGCTGGCGATGCTGCGGGTCGACAAGGCGCTCAAGGCCGAGGGCCTGGTCTCGCGGATGCTGCTGCAGGTGCACGACGAGCTGGTGTTCGAGGTCGCGCCCGGCGAGCGGGAGGTGCTGGAGGCGCTGGCGCGCCGCGAGATGGCGGGCGCTGTCGACCTCTCGGTGCCCCTGGAGGTCTCGGTCGGCTCCGGCCCCGACTGGAACGCCGCCGACCACTGACCCGCCCCGCCCCGCCCGCCCGCCCCGCCACCCGCCGGGCGGGGCGCCCCTTTCCCGTCGATCATGAACTTATGGCACGGTTCGACGGCGTGTCGCGGCCATAACTTCATGATCGATGCCGTGTTCCGGGGCCTGTGCACACGGGTTGGCCGCGGTTTCGGCAGTTTCGGGGAAACTGCAGCCAACGGAGGACCGGTTGCGGCGGTTTCCCTGAAAGCGCGGCATGCTTCCCCTGGCCGCGCCGGGTGTCTCTGACGGCGCCGAACTGCCGGGAGACTGAGCGATGGGCGACTCGGGCCTGCCCGGCAGGTGCGCCAGGCCGACCGGCTGGCGCGAGGTCAGCTGGTCAGGGCGGTGGCGGCGCGGTCGACCAGCTCGGCGGGGGACAGCGTGACCGGCAGGATGATCGGGTGCTCGTCCGGACCCGGCACCTCCAGGTCGGCCAGTTGCGAGTCCAGAAGCACCGGGTTGAAGAAGTGCCCGGCACGGTGGCTCAGGCGGGCGGTGAGCAGCCTGCGGTCGCCGTCGAGGTACACGGTGCGCAGGTCGGGCGCGCCGTCGCGGAGCAGGTCGCGGTAGCGGCGTTTGAGCGCCGAGCAGGCCAGCACGGCGGGCCTGCCGTCGCCCGTCTGGTCGGCCAGCCATTGGGCGCAGGCGCGCAGCCACGGTTCGCGGTCGGCGTCGGTGAGCGGGACGCCGTCGTGCATCTTCTGCCGGTTGGCGGCCGGGTGCAGGTCGTCGGCGTCCTGGAAGGCGGCGCCGAGCCGCAGCGCCAGGTTGGTGCCGATGGTGGTCTTGCCGCTGCCGGAGACTCCCATGACCAGTACAGGCGTGTCACTCACGCGCCTGAGACTAGCCCACAACCGCGCCGCAGCACCCCGTGCGACTCCGCCACGAACTCGGCCCGCTGTTGCTCGCTATCGCCCGCCGAGGCGTTATCGCCCGCCGTGGCGCGTTATCGCTCGCCGTTGCCCGCCGTTGCCCGCCGTTGCGCGCCGTTGCGCGCCGTCGCTCGCTGTCGCCCGCCGCGCATCGCGCTGATGATCGCCGTCTGTGGTCAGAACCTCGGCTGTAGGGCGAGATTCCGACCGCAGACGGCGATCATCGTGCGGAACAGAGCCGCGGGCGGCGATCCGCGCTGCCGCGCGCGGTGGGTCAGTCGTACGACGGGGTCGAGGAACGGGACAGGCGGCTGTGGCGGCGGCCGTACGGGAAGTACAGCGCCAGGCCCAGCACCATCCAGATCGCGAACCGGATCCACGTGTCGACGGGCAGGTTCAGCATCAGCCACAGGCAGGCCAGCACCGCCACGATCGGCAGGAACGGCACCCATGGCACGCGGAAGCTGCGGTGCAGGTCGGGTCGTGTCTTACGCAGGATCACGACGCCGACGGCGACCACCACGAACGCGAACAGCGTACCGATGCTGGTCAGTTCGGACAGCTTGGTCAGGTCGAGGAAGGCGGCCAGAATCGCGATGATCACGCTGGTCACGATGGTGATGATCCACGGCGTGCCGTAGCGCGGGTGTACCGCGGCCAGCTTCTCGGGCAGCAGCCGGTCACGGGACATGGCGAACAGCACCCGGGACTGGCCGAGCATCAGCACCAGCACCACGGTGGTGATGCCGCAGATGGCGCCGAGCGAGATGAGCTTGGCCGCCCAGTCCTGCCCGACCAGTTCGAACGCCAAGGCCAGCGGGGCGCCGGTGTCGAGCAGCTTGTAGTTGGCCATGCCGGTGATGACGAACGAGACGGCCGCGTACAGGATCGTGCAGATGATCAGGGAGCCGAGGATGCCTCGGGGCAGGTCGCGCTGCGGATTCTTGGTCTCCTCGGCGGTGGTGGCGACGATGTCGAAGCCGATGTACGCGAAGAACACGATCGAGGACGCGGCCAGGATTCCCCACAGCCCGAAGTGCTGTGGGGTGATGCCGAGCAGGAGCTGGATCAGGGGCGTGGCGCCGCCCTCCTCCACCTTCGCGGGCACCGCCGGCGGGATGTACGGCGAGTAGTTGGCGGCCTTGATGAAGAACGCGCCGAGCGCGATCACGAACAGCACCACGGCGATCTTGATGGCCACGAGCACGGCGGTGACCCGGCCGGAGATCTTCGCGCCGACCACGCCCAGCGCCGCGCAGACCGCCACGATGAAGATCGCGCCGAAGTCGGGGATGGCCTTGTCCCCGGCCAGCCAGTCCGGCAGGTTGAGCAGCGAGTGCAGGTAGCTCGACCAGCCACGGGCGACCACGGCGGCGCCCAGGCCCAGCTCCAGCGCCAGGTCCCAGCCGATGATCCAGGCGATGAACTCACCCAGCGTGGCGTAGGAGAACGTGTACGCCGATCCGGCCACCGGGACGGTGGAGGCGAACTCGGCGTAGCAGAGCGCGGCCAGCGCGCAGACGATCGCGGCGAGGATGAACGAGATCACGATCGCCGGGCCTGCATTGATCGCGGCCTGCTTGCCGGTGAGCACGAAGATGCCCGTGCCGATGATGACACCGATACCGAAGACGGTGAGATCGAAGACGGTCAGTTCCTTCTTGAGGCGGTGACCGGGTTCGTCCGTCTCGGCGATGGACTGCTCCACCGACTTCGTCCGAAATATGCTGTTGCTCACGTTTTGAGCGTACGCGCGTACGGACTCCCCGCTGGGCGTGATCGCTCAACTTGATCCGCTCAAAGAAGCAGGGGCGCCACCCCGCCGGGTGCCGCCCCTGCTAAAGGGAGTGTCAGGGTCAGCGCGACGCCGCGTGCTGGCCCACCGTGCGCTCGATCTCGCCGAGCGCCTCGGGGATCGCCGTCACGTTCGTGCCGCCGCCCTGGGCGACGTCGTCGCGGCCGCCGCCGCCACCACCGAGGATCTTCGCGGCGGTACGGACCAGCAGACCAGCCTTGATGCCCAGCTCGCGAGCGGACTCGTTGACCGCCACCACGACCACCGGGCGGTCGCCGGTGACGCCGCTGACCGCGACCACGGCCGGGCGCGCCGACAGCCGGTTGCGCACGTCCAGCGCCAGGGTGCGCAGGTCGTCGGCGTTGTCGGCCTCGGGCAAGTGCCGGACCACCACGGCGACGCCGTTGACGTCGGAGGCGCCGTCGGCGATCGCGCCGGCCGCCTGGAGCACCTGGGCGGCGCGCAGGCTCTGGATCTCCTTCTCGACCTCGCGCAGGCGGCTGACCATGCCCGCGACCCGGTCCGGCAGCTCCTCCGGGCGCACCTTCAGCGCGTCGGTGAGCTGCGCGACCAGGGCGTGCTCGCGGGCCAGGAACCGGTACGCGTCGGTGCCGACCAGCGCCTCGACGCGACGTACCCCCGAACCGATCGACGCGGCGCTCAGCAGCTTGATCACGCCGAGCTGGCCGGAGCGGTTGGCGTGCGTGCCGCCGCACAGCTCGCGCGAGTAGTCGCCGACGGTGACCACGCGGACCTGCTCGCCGTACTTCTCGCCGAACATGGCCACGGCGCCGATCTCGCGCGCCTGCTTGATCGGCATGACCTCGGCGTGCACCTCCAGGTCGGCGATCAGCACCTCGTTGATGCGCTGCTCGACGTCGTGCAGCACCGACGGGGCCACCGCGCCCGGGGTGGTGAAGTCGAACCGGAACCGGCCGGGGCCGTTCTCCGAACCGGCCTGCGCGGCCGACTCGCCCAGCGCGTCGCGGAACGCCTTGTGCACCAGGTGGGTGGCGGTGTGCGAGCGGGAGATGGCGCGGCGGCGCTCCAGGTCGATCTGCGCCTGCACGTCGGCGCCCAGCGCGACCTCGCCGCTGATGACCCGGCCGCGGTGTACGACCAGGCCGTCGATCGGGGTCTGCACGTCGTCGACGTGGATCACCGCGCCGCCGCCGAGCTCGATGATGCCCTGGTCGGCGAGCTGGCCGCCGCCCTCGGCGTAGAACGGGGTGCGGTCCAGGATGATCTCGATCTCCTGGCCCTCGTACGCGGCCTTGGCGGGGCTGCCTGCGACCAGCAGGCCGCGGACGCTGCCCTCGGCCGAGGTCTGCGTGTAGCCGAGGAAGTCCGAGCGGCCCGAGCTGTTGAGCACCTCGCGGTACGCCGAGACGTCGACGTGGCCGGTCTTCTTGGCCTTAGCGTCGGCCTTGGCCCGGTCGCGCTGCTCCTTCATCAGGCGGCGGAAGCCGTCCTCGTCCACGGCCAGGCCCTGCTCGGCCGCCATCTCGAGGGTGACGTCGATCGGGAAGCCGTACGTGTCGTGCAGCTGGAACGCCTGGTCGCCGGAGATGGCGTTGACGCCCTTGGCCTTCGTCTCGGCCGCGGCCAGGTCGAAGATCGAGGTGCCGGACTTCAGCGTCTGCAGGAACGCCGCCTCCTCGGCCACCGCGATGGTGTCGATGCGCTTGCGGTCGGTCTCCAGCTCCGGGTACTGCGGGCCCATGATGCCGATGGTCTTGCCGACCAGCTCGTGCATGGTGGGCTGGTGCGCGCCGAGGATGCGCAGGTTGCGGATGGCGCGGCGCAGGATGCGGCGCAGCACGTAGCCGCGGCCCTCGTTGCTGGGCACGACGCCGTCGGCGATGAGCATGGTCGCGGTACGGACGTGGTCGGCGACCACGCGCAGCGAGATGTCGCTCTTGTGGTCGGCGCCGTACTTGCTGCCCGACAGCTGCGCGGCGAGGTCCAGGATCGGACGGGTGGTGTCGATCTCGTACAGGTTGTCGACGCCCTGCAGCAGCGTGGCCAGCCGCTCCAGACCCAGGCCGGTGTCGATGTTCTTGCTGGGCAGGTCCCCGACGATCGGGTAGCCCTCCTTGGAGGACCCCTCACCCCGGATGTTCTGCATGAACACCAGGTTCCAGATCTCCAGGTACCGATCGCCGGCGGTGTCCTTGAGCGGGCCGCCCTCCGGGCCGAACGACGGGCCGCGGTCGTAGTTGATCTCAGAGCAGGGGCCGCACGGGCCGGGCACGCCCATCGACCAGAAGTTCGCCGCCATGCCGAGGCGCTGGATGCGCTCCTTGGGCACGCCGACCTGCTTGTGCCAGATGTCCTCGGCCTCGTCGTCGTCGAGGTACACCGTGATCCACAGGCGGTCGGGGTCCAGGCCGTAGCCGCCGTCGGCGGTGGAGCTGGTCAGCAGCTCCCACGCCATCGGGATGGCCTTCTCCTTGAAGTAGTCACCGAAGGAGAAGTTGCCGCACATCTGGAAGAACGAGTTGTGCCGGGTGGTCTTGCCGACCTCTTCGATGTCGGTGGTCCGCACGCACTTCTGCACGCTGGTCGCCCGGGGCCAGGGCGCCGGGATCTCGCCCAGGAAGTAGGGCTTGAACGGCGCCATACCGGCGTTGATCAGCAACAGGGTGGGATCGTCGGCGATGAGTGACGCCGACTCGACCACCTGGTGGCCACGCTGCTCGAAGTAGCTGAGCCAACGCTTGCGGATCTCTGCCGATAGCATGGAAACGGCCTTCCGATCGTCAGGTACGAATATGGCGAGGTGGGCAAACACCCCGTGCGATGCAACTTGCCATGCTACCGCCGGGCCTATTACCCCCCGCGAACCGACACCGTCCCCGGACCCGCCCCGACCACCCGTCCCGACGCGCGGTTCAGGGGCGGTGTGCCACGAACACGGCAGTGCCGGGGATCAGGCGACCGCGCAGCGGGCTCCAGCCGCCCCACACCTGGTCGTTGTGCTCTGGCCACTCCGGCTCGACCAGGTCGTCGAGCACCAACCCGGCCCCGGCCAGCAGGCGCACCCAGTCCCCGACGGTGCGGTGGTGCTCGACGTACGTCGGCACGCCCCCCTCGTCCTCCTCGACGTAGGCGCGCCGGTCCCAGTACGGATGCACCGCCACCAGCCCCGACTCGCTCGGGTCGTCGAGGAACGACCAACGCAGCGGATGGGTCACCGAGAAGGCCAGCCGCCCACCGGGGCGCAGCACCCGGACGGTCTCGCGCAGCACCGACGCCGCGTCGGCGACGAACGGCAGCGCGCCGTACGACGAGCAGACCAGGTCGAACGAGGCGTCCGCGAACGGCAGCGCCTGCGCGTCGGCCTGCACCACGGGCAGCGCCACGCCGGTCCGCTCGTCGAGGCGACGGGAGTGGTGCAGCTGCCGCCCGGACAGCTCCAGGCCCACGACGTACGCCCCCTGGGCGGTCAGCCAGCGGCCGCACTGCCCGGCGCCGCACCCGAGCTCCAGCACTCGCTCGCCCTTGACCTCGCCCAGCAGCCCGGCGTCGGCCTCGTCCAGGCCCTCCGGTCCCCACACGAACCGGGACCCGCCCAGGAAGGCGCCGTGCTCTGCCTGGTACGCGTCGGCGGCGCCGTCCCACCAGCGCAGATTGGCCCGTACGCTCTCGCGCCGCGACGCGGGACGCCGCGACACCTGCGCGGTGTCGTCGGGGTAGTCGGGCTCGTGCTCAGTCGACTCGTCGACGAAGTGATCAGACGTCACCGGGTGATTGTCACCGACTCCGGGCCGCGCCGTGCTCGGGCCGCCCCGCCACTCGCCGGATCGCGGCACCACGGCCGACGCGGAGTTCTCCGACTATGCGCGGTTTCGGGGAAACCGCGGCGATCCGGTCCGGAATTCGTGTGGTTTCCCGGAAACCGCAGACTCGCCGTGGCGCCGTGTGGTGCGGCCCGACGCGGCCTGGCGCGGCCTGGTGTGGCCTGGCGTGGGCGGATGTGGGGCACGGCGCGGTGTGCGAACGGGTGTGACGCAGGTGACAATCTGCCCGCAATCCCTACGGAGCCCCGCGAATCAGGAAGAGGGGAGCGTCACGGGAGGGGTGGGGTTGCGTCGTGTGGTAATGGGCACGGTAAGCTGTTCGATGCACTCGCACGTCCGCGGTTCTCGGCATGGAGCAGACCCGCTGTCGCGACGGACGCCCGGTTCCCGGACACCCGGAGCCCCGGACGTCCGCAGCGTAGACGAGCGGGCGCGGCAGTGGAACCACCACTGGGTCACACTGAACATCCATCCGACGGAGCAACAGTCCACATGACGAGCAGCATCGAGGCCACCTCGAGCGCCAACAAGGTCACCTTCGACGATCTCGGCTCGGACGAGGCCTTCCTCGCCGCGATCGACGAGACCATCAAGTACTTCAACGACGGCGACATTGTCGAAGGCACCGTCGTCAAGGTCGACCGGGACGAGGTCCTGCTCGACATCGGCTACAAGACCGAGGGCGTCATCCCCTCGCGTGAGTTGTCGATCAAGCACGATGTGGACCCTGCTGAGGTCGTCACCGTCGGTGATCACATCGAGGCCCTGGTCCTCCAGAAGGAGGACAAGGAGGGGCGTCTGATCCTCTCCAAGAAGCGCGCGCAGTACGAGCGGGCGTGGGGCACCATCGAGAAGATCAAGGAAGACGACGGCGTCGTTCGTGGCTCTGTCATCGAGGTCGTCAAGGGTGGTCTCATCCTGGACATCGGCCTGCGGGGCTTCCTGCCGGCCTCGCTCGTCGAGATGCGCCGCGTTCGTGACCTGCAGCCGTACGTCGGCCGCGAGCTCGAGGCGAAGATCATCGAGCTGGACAAGAACCGCAACAACGTGGTGCTGTCGCGTCGCGCCTACCTCGAGCAGACCCAGTCCGAGGTGCGCACCGAGTTCCTGAACAAGCTGCAGAAGGGCCAGGTCCGCAAGGGCGTCGTGTCCTCGATCGTCAACTTCGGCGCGTTCGTGGACCTCGGCGGCGTGGACGGTCTGGTGCACGTCTCCGAGCTGTCGTGGAAGCACATCGACCACCCGTCCGAGGTCGTCGAGGTCGGCACCGAGGTCGAGGTCGAGGTTCTCGACGTGGACCTGGACCGCGAGCGCGTCTCCCTGTCGCTCAAGGCGACGCAGGAGGACCCGTGGCGTCAGTTCGCCCGCACCCACGCGATCACGCAGATCGTGCCGGGTAAGGTCACCAAGCTCGTTCCGTTCGGTGCGTTCGTGCGCGTCGAGGACGGCATCGAGGGTCTGGTCCACATCTCCGAGCTGGCCGAGCGCCACGTGGAGATCCCGGAGCAGGTCGTGCAGGTGGGCTCGGACGTCATGGTCAAGGTCATCGACATCGACCTCGAGCGTCGTCGCATCTCGCTGTCGCTGAAGCAGGCCAACGAGGGCTTCGTCGAGGGCGAGGAGCACTTCGACCCGACGCTGTACGGCATGGCCGCCACGTACGACAACGAGGGCAACTACATCTACCCGGACGGCTTCGACCCGGAGACGGGCGAGTGGCTCGAGGGCTTCGAGAAGCAGCGCGAGCAGTGGGAGCAGCAGTACGCTGACGCCCGTGCCCGCTGGGAGGCGCACACCAAGCAGGTCCAGACCTCCCGCGCGGCCGACGCCGCCGCGGCGAGCGAGGTTCCGAGCGGCAACGTCTCCACCTCGACCCCGGTCCCGGCCAAGGCGGCGGAGGAGCCCAGCGGCACCCTCGCCACCGACGAGGCCCTGGCCGCCCTGCGCGAGAAGCTCGCCGGCGGCAAGGCCTGAGGTAGGCAGTAGCGAAAAGGCCGGTGGCCCCCGACTCCACGGAGTCGGGGGCCACCGGCCTTTTCCGCGAGTCGATAGCTGAGTTGCCGGGCAATCGGGTCGATGACCGGCCATGATTCGCCCAGTTGCCCGGCAGGGCGGGTGCTCTTGGGACGTGCGACCATGGGCGCGTGCGATGGGTGGGACTGACCGGGGGTATCGGCTCCGGTAAGAGCGCGGTGGCGGCGCGGCTGGCCGAACTGGGTGCCGTGGTGATCGACTCGGATCGGCTCGCCCGGGAGGTGGTCGCGCCCGGTACCGATGGGCTGGCCGAGGTGGTGGCGCGGTTCGGGGCGGGAGTGCTGGCCGCCGACGGGTCCCTGGACCGACCCGCGCTCGGGAAACTGGTCTTCGGTGACGACGAGGCCCGGCGGGACCTGGAGGCGATCATCCACCCGCGGGTACGGCACCGGACCGCGGAGCTGGCCGGGGCCGCACCGGAGGGGGCGGTGGTCGTCAACGACGTACCGCTGCTGGTCGAGGCGGGGCTGGCGGGCAACTACGAGCTGGTGATCGTGGTATTCGCCGACGAGGCGACCCGGATCGCCCGGCTGGTGCGGGACCGGGGGATGGCTGAGGCGGACGCGGTCGCCCGGATCGCCGCTCAGGCGACCGACGAGCAGCGGCGCGCGGTGGCCGACATCGCGATCGTCAACGAGGGCGGTCTTGACGACCTGCGTACCGCAGTCGACGAGATCTGGCCGCGCCTGCGGAACTGACCCGCGCCCCCCGGCCATGACATCCCGCCATCGCCGACTTGGCGGCGGGCCGGTAGTCGGCGGCGGACCGGTAACGGCAGGCGGGCGGACCGGTGGCGGCGGGCGGACCGGTGGCGGCGGGCGGACCGGTGGCGGCGGGCGGCGATGATCGCTGTCTTAGGTCACTTTCTCGGCTAGAAGCCGCCCTTTTGACCGCTGGCCGCGATCATCGACGGAAATGGCCTCCAAGATCCCTGCTGTCGGTCAATCCCTGCACGACTCACACGCCGAAACCCGGAGTCCGTCCGCAAACGCCGATCACGCGCGGCGCCCGGCGCCGAAGATCGCGATCTCCGGTCAAAACCCTACGCACAGCTCCCGCATGGTCCGGCAACCCACGGCAGGAACGTTAAGAAGGGCACCTTCTACCTCGCAAAGCGATAAGAAGGTGCCCTTCCTTACCCCCGGAGGGGTCAGTTGACGCGGAGGGGAATGGTGGGTGGGGCCTCGCTGAGGTCGAGGTCCAGCTGGGCGAACCCGCCCGTGGCGGTACGCAGCTCCAGCCGCTGCAGCACCCCCGAGTTGTCGACCCAGTACCGCATCCGGGCCATCCCGGCGGGCACGTTCACCTCGACCGCGGTGGGCAGCTCGAACACCCCTACCGGCACCCCGCGCAGCACGTCGACCCGCAGGCGACGGCCGTGGTCGCGGATGTGGTCGGCGTCGTCGGGGGTTCCGCTGGCCAGCGACATGGCCTCGTGGATCAGGTAGTCCAGGTCGGTGATCTCGGCCTTGGTGCCGAGGTCGGCCCACTCGGCGCGGTCCCAGTCGCCGTTGGGGGCGGGCAGCGGCGGCACCTCGGTGGCCTTCTGCCCGGTCTTGCGGGTGGCCACGCCGAGCCGGTCGGCGTGCACGAGCACGTCGTAGTCGGTGTCGTCGGAGTCGTGTACGGCCAGGTAGGTCAGGTGTCGCTGCCAGTCGAGCCAGCCCGAGCCCAGCCGCAGCGTGCCGGGTAGCACCGGCATGGTCAGCGTGACCTTGCCGCCGCGGGCGCGCAGGTTGCGCTGGCGCAGCCGGGACAGCATCTCGGCTTCCTTCTCGGTGATCTTCGAGGGGTTGTTCGGCTGTCCGCCCAGCACCGCGGTGCGGGTGAACTCCTGCTGCTGGTCGCGCAGCAGGTCCACGGTGGCGGGCAGGCCGGTGGCCAGCACCGTCTCCAGCCGGCGCAGGGCGCCCTTGTCGTCGAGCCAGTAGCCGACCGCGCCGCCGTGCGCCTCCAGCGAGTCCGGCGCGAACGACGGCTCGGGGCTGGCGGTCGGCGCGGCGGACGCGGTCAGGTTCGCCGGGTCCAGCTCCCCCTCCTCGGGGTCGGCGGCGGCCGGGTCGGCGGCGGAGGTGCCCGAGGCGGTCGGCGAGGTGGCCGACGGCGAGGCGGCCGCCGGGGCCGTCTGCGGCGGCAGCGCCGGGCCGAGCAGCACGTCGACCGGGGTGCCCTCGAACGCGTCGTGGCGCACCCATTCGTTCTTCAGCGCGCCGAGCAGGTCGGCCGGGTCCTTGTCGGGCCGGGCGAGCAGGAACAGGAACGACACCAGGTTGTCCAGCGGCCGCTGCTCGTCCCCGCCGAGCTGGATCGGGCGCACTCGCCAGCCGTCCTCCGGTGGGTCAGTCGGGGGCATGCCGGGGGCCGCGGTGTCGGTGCCGGACTCGGCACGGCCGGACTCCGGGGCGGCCGAGGCCGACACAGGGGCGACCGAGCCGGTGCGTACCGCGAGCACGCCTGGCATCGCCTGGACCAGGGCGGTCTGGTTGCCGGGGTCGGTGACCGACAGGTACACGAGCTCGCGGCTCCAATCGATCCAGCCCGCGACCTTGGTCTTGCGTCCGGTCGGGCCGACGGTGCCGCGCAGGCCGACGCGGCCGTCCTCGTAGTTGCGCGCCCGCATCCCGGCCAGGCGCTTGAGCTCGCCCGCCTCGAGTGGCCGGGTGCTCTGGGTGGCCGGTTTCTTGGCACTGCAGGAGGCCAGGCCGGTGCTCAGCCCGGCGGCCAGGCCGAGCACGAGCCCGGCGGAGGCGATGATGTTGACGACGCGGCGGCGGCCGGAGGTGACACCCACGGCAGGTGCAACGTGCCGAGCGCGTACGAGGTGACGTTCGGCGGGTGTGTGGAGAAGACTGCCCTGGATACGGGTCAGACCGTTCGCGGCGGCCGGTCGGCGCACACTTCGTGCGCGACCGCAGCGGTGCGCTCAGCGATCCTGCGGTGGGGCGGATCGGGGCTGCTACCGGTGCGCCGAGGGTTACAACCGGCCGGTGTGGAGGTCCGGTCTCCCCGGTACGGCCGCCGCGAGCGGCCTACCCCATGACGTTATCCCCGTGATAGATGACACACAATCGCAATATTGGAGCCGGTCACTCACTAAGGGTCACCCGTTGTCTGCCGTACGCGACGGGTGTCGGAAGTTGGCTGGCCACGCCCGGTGGCATGATCGCCGCAGCGTGGCACCCTGATTGGTTGCCCCCGCGTGATCAGCGTCACCTTGCGTGGCATGTCGGAGGTTGAGCGTAGGTTTGGCGGCATGAGCGACCGGATCCCGCGCCTGGATGGCACGTTTCAGGTAATCAGCGAGTTCACGCCGGGAGGCGACCAGCCCGCGGCGATCGAGGATTTGGCCAAGCGGGTGCGCCGCGGGGACCGGCACACGGTGCTGCTCGGCGCGACCGGCACCGGCAAGTCGGCGACCACGGCCTGGCTGATCGAGCGGCTGCAGCGGCCCGCGCTGGTGCTCGCGCCGAACAAGACCCTGGCCGCGCAATTGGCCAAGGAGTTCCGCGAGCTGATGCCCAACAACGCGGTGGAGTACTTCGTCAGCTACTACGACTACTTCCAGCCCGAGGCGTACATCCCGCAGACCGACACCTACATCGAGAAGGACTCCTCGATCAACGAGGAGGTTGAGCGGCTGCGCCACTCGGCCACGATGTCGCTGCTGACCCGCCGGGACACGATCGTGGTGGCGACCGTCAGCGCCATCTACGGCCTGGGCACCCCGCAGGAGTACCTGGAGCGGGCGGTCAAGGTCCGGGTGGGCGAGGAGCTGGACCGCGACAAGCTGCTGCGGCGCCTGGTCGACATCCAGTACGCGCGCAACGACATCGCGTTCAACCGGGGCACGTTCCGGGTGCGCGGCGACACGCTGGAGATCATCCCGGCGTACGAGGAGCTGGCGCTGCGGATCGAGTTCTTCGGCGACGAGATCGAGCGCCTGTCCTACCTGCACCCGCTGACCGGTGACGTGGTGCGCGACGTCGACCAGATGCTGATCTTCCCGGCGACGCACTACGCGGCGGGCCCGGAGCGGATGGAGCGGGCGATCGCGGGCATCGAGGCCGAGCTGGAGGCGCGCCTGGCCGAGCTCGACCGGCAGAACAAGCTGCTGGAGGCGCAGCGCCTGCGCATGCGCACCACCTACGACCTGGAGATGATGCGCCAGGTCGGCTTCTGCAACGGCATCGAGAACTACTCGATGCACATCGACGGCCGCGAGCCGGGCAGCCCACCGCACTGCCTGCTGGACTACTTCCCCGACGACTTCGTCACCGTGATCGACGAGTCCCACGTGACCATTCCGCAGATCGGCGGCATGTACGAGGGCGACGCCTCGCGTAAGCGGGTGCTGGTCGAGCACGGGTTCCGGCTGCCCAGCGCCCAGGACAACCGCCCGCTGCGCTTCGACGAGTTCCTCGAGCGCGTGGGGCAGATGGTGTTCCTGTCGGCCACCCCCGGCCCGTGGGAGCTGAAGCAGTCCGGTGGCGAGTTCGTGGAGCAGGTCATCCGCCCGACCGGCCTGGTCGACCCGCAGGTGGTGGTGAAGCCGACCAAGGGCCAGATCGACGACCTGATGCATGAGATCCGGCTGCGCACCGAGCGCGACGAGCGGGTGCTGGTCACCACGCTGACCAAGAAGATGGCCGAGGACCTGACCGACTACCTGCTGGAGAACGGCATCCGGGTGCGCTACCTGCACTCGGAGGTCGACACGCTGCGCCGGGTCGAGCTGCTCAAGGAGCTGCGCATCGGCGAGTACGACGTGCTGGTCGGCATCAACCTGCTGCGCGAGGGCCTGGACCTGCCGGAGGTTTCGCTGGTGGCGATCCTCGACGCGGACAAGGAGGGCTTCCTGCGCAGCGGCACCTCGCTCATCCAGACCATCGGCCGCGCGGCGCGAAACGTCTCCGGCGAGGTCCACATGTACGCCGACAAGATCACCCCGTCGATGGCGGCGGCGATCGACGAGACCGACCGGCGCCGGGCCAAGCAGGTGGCGTACAACGAGGCCAACGGGGTCGACCCGCAGCCGCTGCGCAAGAAGATCCACGACATCCTGGACGACATCTACCGCGAGGCCGAGGACAGCGAGCTGGCGCTGGCCGGTGCGGGGCAGCTGATCGGCGGCTCCGGTCGGCAGATGTCGCGGGGCAAGGCACCGGTGCCGGGCACCAAGTCCAAGGGCCGGGGCGGTGCTTCCGAGCGGCGCGGCACCGTGGTCGCCGAGAGCGCGGGCATGGCGCGCGCGGAGCTGGTCAAGCTGGTCGGCGAGCTGACCGATCAGATGCTGGCCGCCGCCGGTGAGCTGCAGTTCGAGCTCGCCGCCCGGATCCGCGACGAGATCCACGAGCTGAAGAAGGAACTGCGCCAGATGGACGCCGCGGCCTGATCCGCGACTGCCGCCGCGCGCCGCGATGGGCGGGGCGCGGCGCCCGCTGTCGGGCCTGTCGTAGCGGCTCGAAAGCAGCCGGGGCGCCCCCGCGTCAGTGCGGTGCGCCCCGGCCGGCTCGGCTCGGATCTGCGG
This sequence comes from Catellatospora tritici, assembly GCF_019083965.1. GTDB lineage: Bacteria > Actinomycetota > Actinomycetes > Mycobacteriales > Micromonosporaceae > Catellatospora > Catellatospora tritici. The sequence goes on along the minus strand of NZ_JAHRCY010000008.1, from coordinate 133,752 downwards.
TCACAGTTGCTCCGGGTAGGTCGATCGGCCGGACAGCACGTCGCGGACCTTGTCCGTGGCCCCCAGCAGCGGGTCGGTCAGCCGGTTCCACGGCGGTGTGGTCGGCGCGGCCGGGTGCGGCCGGGTGGTGGCGGCCTCCTCGGCGATCGCGGCCCGGTTACCGAGCCGGATCAGTTCCTCGTCCGTGGCGGCCTGCGACAGGCGGCCGTGGATGCGGCGGTCGGCGGTGTGCTTGTGTCGGCGCAGGTGCTGGTCCACCTCGAGTGCCAGCTGCTGGAACTTGTCGTCCTCCGGCGGCACGGCCTGCAGGGTCTGCAGCACCTGCCGGATCGCGCCGTCCTCGGCGAGCTCCCGGCTGACAAGGTCGTCGCCGTCGGGCAGGTGCTTGCGTACGGCGGGCAGCAGGTACTGCTCCTCGGCGGCGAGGTGACGACTCACCACGGCGGTCACCACGTCGGCGACCTGCTTGCGGCGCGACGGCGACGCCGAGGCGGCCTCGACCGCGAGCTCGGCTGACAGCTTGGTGATCTGCCGGTGCTCCTCGGCCAGCAGATCGACGATGCTCTGGCCTGCGGGCTGGTAGTTCTCCTCGGCGTCGGCGGACAACGGGGGAAGCGGAGGCAGGTCGGTAGTCATGTGACCGGTCTACCCGTGACCCGATAGGGGTAAACCGCATCATCCGTTCGACCGGGGACGTGCAGGTCGCAGCAGTGCCAATCCGCCGCCCAGGAGGGCACCGAACAGCGCCAGCGCCATGTCGGCGTGGGCGTCCCACGGATCGCCCTGCTGCCCGTTGTACGCCTCGGCCGCCGCCGGGGCCAGGGTCCGCGCGATCGCCCACTCGAACAGCTCGTACAGCGCGCCGGTGGCCAGCACCAGTTCCGCCGCGCGCAGCCAGGCCCGCCCGCGCGGCATGCCCCGCTCGCGCCACAGCCGCACCAGCACCGGTGCCAGCAGCAGCCCGTATCCGAAGTGGACCATTCGGTCGAAGTGGTTGCGGTGCCAGCCGAACCGCTCCGACAGCGACCGCCCGGTGAGTGTGCCGAACCACTCGTCGTACGGCACGTACGAGTAGATCCAGCGGGCGGCGACGGTGTGCAACGCCAGAAACACCACCAGCAGCGCGAACGAGCCAAGGGGCAGTCGCAGCCGGTGCTGCGCCCACAGCAGTCCGGCGACCGCGACCACGGTGAGGCTGTGGTGCAGCGCCTGCTCGACCGGCCAGCGCGGATGCCACCACGACGCCGCCACGAGCAGCGCGAACGCCGCCAGCACCAAGCGGTGCCCGACCGGCAGCCATATCGACGTACGTGCGGGGGTCATGCCGTCCGATGGTGCCGGCGCAAATGCGTCGCCGCTGCCCCGAGCTTCGTCTAAGTTGCCGGGCAATCGGGCACTCGGGCGGCCAAGATACGCCCGATTGCCTGGCAACTTGAACGATCACCGGCCACTTGAACGATCACCGGCCACTTGACGGGGGCGGGTCAGCGGGCCGGGGCGTGGGTGGTGACCCAGGTGGCGATGCGGGTGAGCAGGGCGTCGTCGGCGGCGTTCTCGGCGTGGCCGAACCCGGGCTCCAGCCAGAGCTCCTTGGGCTCGACGGCGGCGTCGAAGATCTGGTGGGCGTGCTCGACCGGGAAGTACGCGTCGGCGTCCCCGTGCACCACCAGCAGCGGGATCGGTGAGATCAGCGGCGCGGCCGCGTACGGCGGCAGCGGTTCCTCGGTCCAGCCGCCCGAGGCGATCCGGGTCTTCAGTGCCATCCGCCCGACCAGGCGTCCCAGCCGCCGTTCCAGCACCCAGTGCACCCGCCGCATCGGCGGGGTGCCCCGGTAGTACCAGCGGGCCGGGCCGCTGACGGCCACGATCGCGTCGACGCCGCGCAGCAGGCCCGCGTGCCGGACCGCGACGCAGGCGCCCATGGAGAAGCCGACGGTGACGACGCGGCGGTAGCCGAGTTCGCGGGCCCAGGCCACGGCGGCGTCGAGGTCGTGGATCTCGAGGTCGCCGACGGTCGACTCGCCGCCGGAGGCGCCGTGGCCCCGGAAGTCGAAGCTGACCACGCCGCCCACGCGGCCGAAGACGGCGGCGGCGCGGCGCACGGCGGGGCGCTGCCAGGAACCGGTGAAGCCGTGCGCGATCACCACGGCCAGGGCGGTGTCACCCGGGTCGTGGTGAGCGTCGACGCGCACCCCGTCGGTGGTGACCAGGCTGCGGCGCGGCATCAGGCGTGCGGGACGTCCGTGAAGTGCTCGACCACCGGCGGTGCCGCGAAGAACGGGCCGATCAGGCCCCGCCAGGTGGTGAAGCGCTCGGTGGCGCGGAAGTTGTCCTCGTGCGCGGCGACGGTCTCCCACTCGACCAGCAGCGTGAACTTCGACGGAGACTCGACGCCGCGGGTCATCCGGACGCTGAGGCAGCCGGGGGTGCTCGCGAGCACCTCGTGCCCCTTGGCGTACGCGGCGGCGAATTCGTCCTCGCGGCCGGGCTGGACTGAGATCAGGGCGACTTCGAGCACCATGAGGGGATCCTCGCACGGCCTTCCCCGTCCGGGACGCCGGGCCCTAGGGTGTCCGCATGCTGCACCGCCTCGCCGAGCTGCTGCTCCACCCCGCGTTCACCGTCAGCACCACCAAGGTCACCTGGGCGGAGGTGCTGGGCTTCCTGTCCGGAGTCGTCAACGTATGGCTGCTGGTGCGCGAGCACATCGCGAACTGGGCGGTCGGCATCCTCAACGTGCTCCTGCTGCTGGTGGTCTTCTGGGACTCCGCGCTGTACGCCGACGCCGGGCTGCAACTGGTCTACGTGGTGCTGGGGTGCTACGGCTGGTGGCACTGGTGCTACGGCGGCGGTCGGCGGCGGGAGCTGTCGGTGTCGCGCACGTCGGCGGGGGAGTGGGGCTGGCTGGCGGTCGCTTCGGTGGCGGGCACGGCCGGGCTGTGGCTGCTGCTGACCCGGGTCACCGACTCGACGGTGCCGTGGGCCGACGCGGCCACCACGGTGCTGTCGCTGGCGGCGACGTATCTGCAGTGCCGCAAGAAGGTGGAGAGCTGGCTGGTGTGGATCGTCGCCGACCTGGGCTACATCCCGCTGTACCTGTACAAGGACCTGTGGCTGACCGCGGTGCTGTACGTCGTCTTCCTCGGCCTTTGTGTGGCGGGGCTGCTGGCCTGGCGCGGCGCGCTGCGGCCGCGTCCGGTGGTGGCGGTGCCCGCGTGAGCACGCGGTTCGGGCACGGGATGGTGGTGGGCAAGTTCTATCCGCCGCACGCCGGGCACCATCACCTGATCCGGGCGGCCGCGGCCGTCTGCGACGAGGTGACCGTGGTGGTGGCCCCGGCGCGGGCCGAGTCGATCCCGCTGGAGCTGCGGCTGGACTGGCTGCGCGCCGAGCACGCGGATACGCCGTGGGTGCGTTTCGAGGGCCGCTACGACGACACGCGGGTGGACCTGGCCGATCCGGCGGTGTGGGAGGCGCACTGCGCGGTGTTCCGCGACGCCGTCGGCGGCCGCCGGGTGGACGCGGTCTTCAGTTCCGAGGGGTACGGCGATGAGCTGGCGCGCCGCTTCGACGCCGTGCACGTGCCGGTCGACCCGGACCGGTCGGCGGTGCCGGTGTCGGGGTCGGCGGTGCGCGCCGATCCGGTGGCGCACTGGGACCGGCTGTCGCCGCCGGTGCGGGGCTGGTTCGTCCGCCGGGTGGTGGTGGTCGGCGCGGAGTCGACCGGCACCACCACGATGGCGGCGGCGCTGGCCGAGCACTACCGCCGCCGGGGCGGGATCTGGGCCCGGACCCGCTGGGTGCCCGAGTACGGCCGGGAGCTGACCGAGCGCAAGCTGGACGCGCTGCGCGCGGTGGACCCGACGGCGACGATCTTCGACGTGGTGTGGGACCGGGCGGACTTCGTGGAGGTGGCTCGGGCCCAGTCGGCGGCCGAGGACGCGGCGGCCGGGCAGGGTTCGCCGCTGCTGTTCTGCGACACCGATGCCCGCGCGACCGCCCTGTGGGAGGAGCGTTACCTGGGCGAATCGTCGGAGCAGGTGCGCGCCCTGGCACGGCGTCCCGATCTGTACCTGCTGACCTCGGATGTCGGGGTGCCGTTCCATGACGACGGGCTGCGTGACGGCGAGCACCTGCGGGCCTGGATGACCGGCCGGTTCCGCGAGCTGCTGGCGGCCTCCGGGGCGCCGACGGTGGAGCTGACCGGCCCACACCAGGCCCGGCTGAACACGGCGGTCGCCGCCTGCGCGAAGCTGCTCGCAGGTGGCTGGCCGCTGGCCGATCCGCTCGGTTGACCGATCATCTGACCTGCGCGGTCGACCGTCCGGGCGACCCGGCAGGGGTTTGTGGCTCCACGTGGTAGACAATAGGGAAGAGCGGGAGGGGAGTATCCCTCGCGACGGTGTCGTCAACACGGCTCCCCCCGGGCATTGCGCCTGGTGTGATCCCGGCGCCGTCGGTCGTCGGCCGGGGTCCCGGCCGGTGGCGGGAGAGACCTCCGGGGCAAGGATTTATGCCGACCGGAGGTCTGTCTGTGAATGTGTCCACGTGGGTCTGGGCGGCAACCCTCATCGGGTTGACCGCACTCCTCGCCGTCGACTTGCTGATCATCGGGCGCCGCCCGCACGAGCCCTCGATGAAGGAGGCGACCGGTTGGGTCGTCTTCTATGTCCTGCTGGCCTGCGTGTTCGGCGGTTGGATCTTCCTTAACTACGGTTCGCGGTACGGGCAGGAGTTCTTCGCCGGGTGGGTGACCGAATACAGCCTGTCCGTCGACAACCTCTTCGTCTTTGTGATCATCATGAGCCGGTTCGCGGTGCCGCGGATCTACCAGCAGAAGGTGCTGCTGATCGGCATCGTGCTGGCGCTGCTGATGCGTGGTGCGTTCATCGCGGCGGGTGCCGCCCTGGTGTCGCGGTTCGTGTGGGTCTTCTATCTGTTCGGCCTGTTCCTCATCTACACCGCGTGGCAGCTGACCCGGCACGGGGAGAGCGACGAGTCCGACTTCAAGGAGAACGCGCTGATCCGGTGGAGCCGCCGGGTGCTGCCGATCAGCGACAGCTACGACGGCGCGCGGATGACCACGCATGTGGGCGCCAAGCGGATGTTCACGCCGATGCTGATCGTGATGATCGCGATCGGCACCACCGACCTGATCTTCGCGCTCGACTCCATCCCGGCCATCTTCGGCCTGACGAAGGAGCCGTACCTGGTCTTCACCGCGAACGTGTTCGCGCTGATGGGCCTGCGTCAGCTGTACTTCCTGCTCGGCGGCCTGCTGGACCGGCTGGTCTACCTGTCGCTGGGGCTGGCCGCCGTGCTCGGGTTCATCGGCGTGAAGCTGATCATGGAGGCGCTGCACGGCAACAACGTCCCGTTCATCAACGGCGGCGAGCCGATCACCAGCGTGCCGCACATCAGCATCGGCGTCTCGCTGGGCGTGATCGTGGGCATCCTCGGCATCGCGACCGTGGCCAGCCTGATCAAGTCCTCGCGGGAGCCGAAGCCCAGCGACCGGACGCCTACGCCGGTGGGCTGAGCCGTACCCGACCCGCCCCGATCAGCGTGTCCACGCGGGGGGCGGGCATGACCTCCTCGACCACCCGACCGCCGTCGCCGCATGCGTGCAGCATGCGGCGGCCGCCGTCCGGCAGGGGCGCGGCGGTCACGAACCCGACGTGCTTGATCGACGTCCGGTCGGTCGGGGACCCGCAGAAGAAGTAGAGGTCGCCGGGCTGCTCCGTGCCCAGCTCCACCGGCTCGGCGGCGGCGAACTGGTCATCGGCGTCGCGCGGCAGCACCAGACCGACCTGCCGGAACGCGATGTGGATCAACCCCGAGCAGTCGATGCCGTACGGCGACATGCCGCCCCACACGTACGGCACGCCGAGCCAGGCGCGCGCCACCGGCACCGCCGCGACCGGGTCGAAGGCCTTGTCGGAGTCGCCGTCACGGACGGTGAGCTGGTCCAGGGGCAGCCAGCCGGGGTAGCCGCGCGGGTCGAGCTTGGCCGCGGGCTGGGCGGTGGCGACCACGCGGGCCCAGCCGTCGCGGACCTCCTCGATCAGCACCGGCTCGCCGTGCAGCAGCTGGGTGAGGATGCCGGTGTACATGCGCCCGGCGTCGTCCAGCCCGTCCACCCAGGATCGCGGGCTGCTGCACGGGCCGAGCGCGGCCGTGTCCACCCCCGGCCGGGGGGAGTCCGGTCGGGCCCACAGCGTCGCCACCGGGGCCGCCACCGTCGCGTTCATCATTGCCGCCACCTCGAATCGCCTCGTCACTGCGCCTGTCGTCACTGTGCCGCGCCGGACACGCCCAGTCCGGGGGCATCGGGTAGTACCACAGTGGCACCGTCGTAGCGGGGGCCGCCATCCACCGGACTGGCGGCCAGCCACCAGGCGGCGTCCAGATCGCTCACCACGGTCGTCGGGTGCGCCGCGACCAGGCTCGCCGCCGCGCCGATGCCCACCGGGCCCTCCATCATGGACCCGACGCAGGTGCCCAACCCGTGCGCGGCCGCCAGTTCCAGCAGCGTGCGCGCGGTGCTCAGGCCGCCGCACTTGGCCAGTTTCACGTTCACCAGGTCGGCGGCGCGGCGGCGGATCACCTCGACCAGGTCGCGCACGCCGAAGACGGACTCGTCGGCCATGATCGGCAGATCGGCGCGGGCGCTGACCCAGGCCAGTCCGTCCAGGTCGGCCCGTGCCACCGGCTGCTCCACCAGCTCGACCGGCAGCTCCTCGGCGGCGATGCGGTTGATGATGCGGACCGCGTCGCGCGGGCTCCAGCCCTGGTTGGCATCCAGGCGCACCTTCACGCCGGGGTCGACGGCGCCGCACACGGCGCGGACCCGGGCCAGGTCGCCCGCGGCGTCCGTGCCGACCTTCACCTTGATCACGGTGAAGCCCTCGGCGGCACGCTGCTTGGCCGTGGCCGCCAGCGCCGAGGCCTCGCCCGCGGCCAGGGTCACGTCGGTGGGCACCCGCAGGCTGGTGCCGCCGAGCAGCCGTACCAGCGGAATGCCCAGGCGGCGCGCGGCCAGGTCGTGCAGCGCGACGTCCACGGCCATCTTCGCCGCCTCGTTGCCCACCACGGCCCGCGCCGTCTCGCGGCAGCGCGCGGCCAGGTCGTCGGGGTCACGCCCGACCAGCAGCGGCCCCAGCACCTGCTCGACGCATGCCCGCGACCCGGCGATGCTCGCCCCGGTCACCGCCCAGACCTGCGGGGCCTCGCCGAAGCCGGAGACGCCGTCGCTGTCGACGATCTCGACCAGCAGCGTCTCGAGGGACGTGGCGCGGCGCAGCGCCGTCACGAACGGCGTGTGCAGCGGGGCGGAGATGGTGCGGGTGCGGACCTCGATGATCGACACGTCCCAGACGATAACCTGCTGCCCGGCCGCGCGAAAGAATTCTTCGGTAACGACTCGTACGGCGAAGGGCCCCTTTGCCGGACGGGGCCCTTCATCGAACATCGTGCTAGCGGCGCTGCGCCCAGCTCGCCGCGGCGATGCGCCCCAGCAGGTCGCACGCCTGCGCGTCGGGGAGGTCGCCGGTCGTGCACACCGCCAGCAGGTACGGCGCCGCGTCGGTCGGGTACACGATCGCGCTGCTGTGGCGCTCGCGCGGCACCCAGCCGTTCTTCAACGCCACCCGGGCGTCGGCGGGCAGCCCCCGGTGCAGGTCGTCGCGGCACTCCTGGGCGGCCAGGACCTCGATCATCTGAGCCGTTCCGGCGGGCGAGGCGAGCTTGCCGCCCTCCAGCGCGCCGAACAGGGCGGCCAGGTCGGCGGCGGTCACCTCGTTGCTGATCCCGGCGTCGCGGGCCGGATAGTCCTCGATGCCCCGGTCGGTGTGCGCCTCGACCGCCCCGGCCAGCCGCCACACCTCGTTGACCTGGGCGAACGCCTCGTCGTTGGGGCCGAGCGCGCCGAGCACCAGATTGGTGGCCAGATTGGACGACTTCACGATCATCCGGGTCGCCAGCCAGCGCAGCGGCACCAGTTCGCCCAGCCGGGCCCAGACCGCCTGGTCGCTGTCGTACTCCGGGTCGTTGCGGTAGACCGGCGCGCCCGACGCGGCGGAGACGTGCTCGTTGTGGACCAGCACCGGGGCGTCCAGGTCGAGCGCCCCCGCCTCGGCGGCCCGCCACGCCGCGATCATCACGCCGACCTTCATGGTGCTCGCGGCGTAGTGCCGGGCGTGCTCGGCGCGAACGTACGCGGCGGGGCCGCCGACCGGCCCGAACCAGACCGAGGCCGTCCCCGGGAACGCGGACAGCTCCTGCTCGAACGACTGCACAGTGGACATCCTTGGAGCTTACTGAGAGCGGGGCGACACGTGTCGGCCGCGGCTTGTAGAGTGCGCCGCCGTGACCGAGTTGATCCCTCCGCACCTGTCGGCCCCGCTGGCGGCCGTTGACCGTACCTACGCCTGCGAGAACTGCGGCTGCAGCCCCGCGGCGCCGATGACCTTCCGCGGCCACCGCGGCATGATCATCGTGATGCAGTTCCTCAAGAACAAGGGCGTCTACTGCCGCGACTGCGGCCTGGCCGTCTTCCGCACCATGACCAGCCGCACCCTGGTCCAGGGCTGGTGGGGCTGGGCGTCGTTCATCATCACGCCGTTCATCCTGCTGTACAACCTGTTCGGTCGGCTCAAGCTGAACAAGCTGGCGACGCCGGTCCCGGCGCCCGAGGGTTGGGCCGGGGCGCCGTGGTCGCCGGGCCGCCCGGTGTACCAGCGCCCCACCATCGTGGGCGCGCTGGTGCCGCTGGCCGTGGTCGGGGTGTTCGTCTACGCGGCGGCCACCGGCGGCGACTCGAGCAAGGTCGGCCAGTGCATCCGGGCGACGACCGGTGACTCCGTGCTCTTCGTCGATTGCGACACGGCGAACGACGGTGTCGTCACCAAGGTCGTCGACGACGAGGACCAGTGCCCGAGCGACTCCATCGGCACGGTGGAGGAGTTCCACGAGTCGCGCTACGGCGGCAGCAAGATCACCGACGACTACCTGTGCATCGGTACCAGCGAGCAGGTCTGAACCGGGTCAGCGCACCTCCCCGTGGTCGGCTAGGCTCCGGGCCTGGGACCACGGGGAGGGCTCAATGAGGGTGACGCGCGTCCACTATGTGTTCGGCGCGCTCGCGGTGGTGGGTGTGCTCATCGCGGGTACGGCGATCGTGCTGGACGGCGGCGATCCGCCGCGGACCACCGAGCCGCCCGCGGCGGCCGCCGCGGTGGAGGGGTCGCCGGTCGAGCCGTCGTTGACCCCCGAGGCGAGTCCGTCGCCGAGCGCGAGCCCGTCGGCCAAGCCGAAGCCGTCCAAGTCGCCGACGCGCAAGCCGCAGCCCAAGCCCAGCCCACGACCGACCAAGCCCGCCGGACCGGCCGCGCCGCCGCCCGCCCCGGCCCCGCTGCCGTCGGGCAAGGCCTGCCCCTTCTACGAGGGGACCAACGCGCCGAAGGCAGAGGTCGAGGCGGCGCTGGAGGCCGCGGCCGCGCGCCGCTACTGGACGAAGTCGGCCGTCACCCTGCCGACCAGCCTGATCAAGGCGGTGGCCAAACAGGAGAGCGGCTGGCAGTCGGCGATCGTCGCCTGCGACGGTGGTGTCGGCACCATGCAGGTCATGCCGGTGACCGCGGACTGGCTCAACAACGCCTCGCAGTTCACCATGGACGAAGACCTGCACAAGCTGTCGGGCAACACGATGCTCGGCTCGGCCTACCTGCAGTGGCTGATCAAGTACTTCGGCGACCGGTACGACTTCGGCACCTGCGACGTCGACACCGAGCCGGACCCGTCCGCGTCGCCGTCGGCGGCGCCCGCGCCCTGCCCGGTCGACTACACCCTGCGCGAGTCCGACTGCGCCCGCGACCCCGCCGTGCCCGACAGCAAGGAATGGTGCCTGCTCAACGCGGTGATCTCGGCGTACAACTACGGGCAGGGCGCCGTCGATCGCGAGGCGACCGACGGCGACACCGTCTTCTACCCGAACCCGCAGTACGTGGGCAACGTCCGCGCGCTGATGGGGGAGTTCTCCGGCTAGGCGGCGGCGCGGGCCTGCCGGTCCAGCCAGCCCCACGCGAGCAGGAACTGGGCGAGGGCGTAGGTCAGCATCACCCAGATCGGCGGGCCGGGGATGGTGAACGCGTCGGCGACGCGGACCGCGATCAGCAGGTCCGACAGCAGGAACAGCCCGCCGCCCAGCGCGGTGCGCCAGCCGAACGCCGACGACAGGGCCGCGGTGCCGGTCAGCGCCAGCCCGTACCCGGCCATCGGCACGGCCAGGCCGACCTCGGCGAGCGCGGGCCACAGCAGCGTCAACGCGGTGACCAGGAAGACCAGGTAGCCGACCGGGACCAGCAGCATCGGCATGGCCCGCAGCCGGGACAGCGCGCCGTTGCGCACGAACGTGGTGATGTAGCAGACGTGCGCGCCGAGGAACAGCACCATGCCGCTGATGAACCAGGCGGTGCCCTCGTTCTGCAGCGCGATGTCGCCGAGGGTGGAGAAGCCGAGCGCGGCCAGGATGCCCGGGGTGGCCCGCAGGCCCCGCTGCCGGGCGGCCAGCCAGAACCACAGCGCCAGCAGCGGGATCAGGATCGGCTTGGTGGCCCAGTCGAGAGCCTTGTTCTCGGTGCCCGCCGCGATGATGTTGAGCGTGGCGTCCACGCCGAAGAGGGCGAGGACCAGCCGGTCAGCGCGCATGTGGATCTCCAAAGGAAAGGGGTGCCGCAGCCTAGCAGCACCCCTCGTCCTTCAGGAAGATCCTGACCTGGTAGGTCAGGCGTGCTTGCGGCGGGCCGCCAGGCGGCCGCGCTGGGTCTGGTCGAGGATGACCTTGCGGATGCGCACCGCGGCCGGGGTGACCTCGACGCACTCGTCCTCGCGGCAGAACTCCAGCGCCTGCTCCAGCGACAGCTTGCGCGGCGGGATCAGCTTCTCGGTCTCGTCCGAGGTCGAAGCTCGCATGTTGGTGAGCTTCTTCTCCTTGGTGATGTTGACGTCCATGTCGTCGGAGCGCGAGTTCTCGCCGACGATCATGCCCTCGTACACCTCGACGGTCGGCTCGACGAACAGCGTGCCGCGCTCCTGCAGGTTGGTCATCGCGAACGCGGTGACCACGCCGGAGCGGTCGGCCACCAGCGAGCCGTTGTTGCGGGTGCGCAGCTCGCCGAACCACGGCTCGTACTTCTCGAAGACGTGGTGCAGGATGCCGGTGCCGCGGGTGTCGGTGAGGAACTCGGTCCGGAAGCCGATCAGGCCGCGCGCCGGGACCAGCCACTCCATCCGGATCCAGCCGGTGCCGTGGTTGACCATCTGCTCCATCCGGCCCTTGCGGGTGGCCAGCAGCTGGGTGATCGCGCCCAGGTACTCCTCGGGGGCGTCGATGGTGAGGCGCTCGACCGGCTCGCACAGCTTGCCGTCGATCTCCCGGGTCACCACCTGCGGCTTGCCGACGGTCAGCTCGTACTGCTCGCGGCGCATCTGCTCGACCAGGATGGCCAGCGCCAGCTCACCGCGGCCCTGCACCTCCCAGGCGTCGGGGCGCTCGGTGGGCAGCACCCGCAGCGACACGTTGCCGACCAGCTCCTTGTCGAGCCGGTCCTTGACCATGCGCGCGGTGACCTTGGCGCCCTTGACCCGGCCGACCAGCGGCGAGGTGTTGGTGCCGATGGTCATCGAGATGGCGGGCTCGTCCACGGTGATCAGCGGCAGCGGCACCGGGTTCTCCGCGTCGGCCAGCGTCTCGCCGATCATGATGTCCGCGATGCCCGCGACGGCGATGATGTCGCCGGGACCGGCCTCCTCGGCGGGCTTGCGCTCCAGCGCCTCGGTCATCAGCAGCTCGGAGATGCGCACGTTCTGCTGGGTGCCGTCGGTCTTGCACCAGACCACGCTCTGGCCCTTGCGGATGGTGCCCTGGCGCACCCGGCACAGCGCGAGGCGGCCCAGGAACGGCGAGGCGTCGAGGTTGGTGACGTGCGCCTGCAGCGGCGCGCCCTCGGTGTAGGTCGGCGCCGGGATGGCGTCGAGCAGCGTCTGGAACAGCGGCTGCAGCGAGTCGCTGTCGCCGGGGACCTTGCCGTCCTCGGGCTGGGTCAGCGAGGCGATGCCGTCACGGGCACAGGCGTAGACGATCGGGAAGTCGATCTGCGACTCGTCGGCGTCGAGGTCGAGGAAGAGCTCGTACGTCTCGTCGACGACCTCCTTGATCCGGGCGTCGGGCCGGTCCACCTTGTTGATGACCAGAATGATCGGCATGCGGGCCTTGAGCGCCTTGCGCAGCACGAACCGGGTCTGCGGCAGCGGGCCCTCGGAGGCGTCGACGAGCAGGACGACGCCGTCGACCATGGTCAGGCCGCGCTCGACCTCACCGCCGAAGTCGGCGTGGCCGGGCGTGTCGATGATGTTGATGGTGACCTGGTCGCCGTCGGCACCGACGTACTTGACGGCGGTGTTCTTGGCGAGGATGGTGATGCCCTTCTCCCGCTCAAGATCGCCGGAGTCCATCACCCGGTCGGCGACCTCGGCGCGGGCGTGAAAAGCGCCGGCCTGCTTGAGCATGGCGTCGACGAGCGTGGTCTTGCCGTGGTCGACGTGGGCGACGATCGCGACATTGCGGAGATCGGGGCGGGTCTGCATGCCTCTATTCTCCGGCAAGCTTGATCAAATACCGTGCTCGGGGGGCATCGCGTGTCAGAGGTCACCGTTCGGGCGACCCCTGGCGGAGGGACGGCGGGTGGCCCGGCCCCAAAAACTGGGTTGTACGGGATATGTCGGTTCACTCCTCCCGGATCGGACTTCTGCTGGGTCTGCTCGCATCCGCGCTGCTTCTGCCCACGACGGCCCACGCCGAACCGGCCGCCCCCGCGGCCCGGGTCCACGCCGAGGGCGGGGTGCTCGCGGTGCGCGCGGGACCGGGCGTCGACCGTCCGGTGACCGCCCGGCTCGCGGACGGGACCGCGGTGATGCCACGTTGCCGGGTCTGGGGGCAGCGGCTGACCGGCCCGCTGCGCGGCAGCGCGTACTGGGTGCTGGTCGACGGCGGGATGGTGCCCGACGCGTTCCTGGCCTGGTCACCTGGGCGCGCGGCGATGCCGGACGGGCTGGCCTGGTGCGCGGAGTCGGGGCGGCCCGGGACCGCCCGGGTGGCGGCGGGCGGCGGTGAGCTGAACATCCGCTCCGGGCCCGGCACCGGGCACGACCGGGTGGGCGCCCTCGACGACGGCGCACCCCTGGCCGTGCGGTGTCAGGCGTGGGGGCAGGCGGTGGGCGACGGGCGGCGCAGCCCGGTCTGGCTGCGGCTCGGCTCCGGCGGATATGTCGCGCAGGCGTACGTGCGCTGGTCACCCGGCCCGCCCCGGCTGCCCTGGTGCGGTCAGGAGCCACCGGGGGCACTGCCCGCCGGGGCGCGCGCCTTCGCACTGGCGTACGCCGACGCCGCCCGCACGGCGGCGCGAGCCACCGGCGTGCCCGCGTCGGTGCTGCTGGCGCAGGCGGCGGAGGCGAGCGGGTGGGGACGGGCGGCCACCGCGTACGCCGACCACGACCTGTTCCGGCGCGACTGCGTCGACGGCCCCGGCACCACCGCGCTGGGCTGCCGCGACGGCCTGCGCGCCTACCGTTCGCCGCGCGAGGCGTTCCTCGATCAGGCCCGACTGCTGGCGACCCGCCTCGGCGGCGCGCCCGCGCCCGGCGCCGACCCGGACCGGTTCGCGTCCGCGCTGGCCCGCGCCGGGTACGGCACCGCCGCCCAGGCCGAGCGGCTGACCGTCCTGATGCGCCGGTACGACCTGTACCGCTACGACCGCTGAGGCTGTACCGCTACGACCGCTGGGGGTCCCGTCACCCGTTCGGGCTGTTCCGGCGGCACGGACGGCTGAGTGACGTCAGCCGGGCAGCCATAAACACTCGTCCTGGTCAACCAAGGTCCCCGTCTTGATCGCCTATCGCGGTGACGCGTCGCGCGGCGGCTCGTCGCGGCGGGGCACTGGGCGCGGGTGGCAGAGGGTGACATGGGTCGGCTGATACTGAGCGCGCTGCGCGAACGCCGTGGCGAGACAGCGCTGTTGGCGCTGCTGGGCATCCTGGTCGTGGCCGCCGCCGCGGCCGGTCCGCTGTACGCCGCGGCGGCCACCGCACAGGCGATCGCCGTCGAGGCGGCCGGTGCCTCGGCGGCCGAGCACGCGATCACCACCACCGCCGAGATCGACGCCAAGCCCGACGCCGCCTCCGCCGCCGGCACCGCCGCCGGGGAGGTCGGCCCGCTGCTGTCCCGCCCGGGGCTGACCGAGGTCCGCGGCGCGTACGTGCTCGGCACGATCTCGACCGCCCCCGCGCCGTCGACCGCCCCCACGCCGACCCCGGCGACCGCCCCCACGCCGACCCCGGCGACCGGCACCGCGTCGTCGAACGCGGCCGGGGCGGCGCCGGACGTCCGGACCGTCGCCGCCGCGCTGGCCGCGCGCGACGGCGCCTGCGCGCACCTGGTGCTGCGCGGCGCCTGCCCCGGCCAGGCCGGAGAGGTGGCGCTGTCCGCGCCGACCGCCGCCGAGCTCGGTGTCGACGTAGGAGCGACGCTGAGCTACCGGCTGGGCGACCTGACGCCCCGGCCGGTGCGGGTCGTCGGCGTCTACGACCCCGACCACACTCCCGACGGCACGACGCCGCTGGCCGATCCGTACTGGGCGGGCCGGGCGGACCTGACGCCGATCCCGCTGCGGCCGCAGAACCCCGTCTACACCGTCACCACCACGATCGACCAGCTCGGCCCGGTCACCGTCAGCGCCACCGTCGACTTCCTCACGCCGACCCGGCTGACCCCGGCGGTGCTCGACCAGCTGAGCCGCCCGACCGGGGCCAGGTCGGCACCCGGCCCCGGCTACGCCGTCCGCGACGGGGTCTACAACCTGCTGCGCCGGGTTCGTGCCAGCCAGGCCGCGCTGCCCACCCCGGTGCTGATCGGCGCCGGCCAGTTGGTCGCCGTGGCCTGGGCGGTGCTGCTGCTCGGCCTGGTCTACTCGGCCGCCCAGCGGCGTACCCAGGTGGCGATGGGCGGCCTGCGTGGCGCGCCCCGGCGGACCCGGATCGCGCTGACCGCCGGACCCGCGGTGCTGGTGCTGCTGGCCGCCGCGCCGGTCGGGCTCGGCCTGGGGTGGCTGCTCGTCCGGGTGCTCGCCTGGCTCGCGCTCGACCAGGTCGACAGCGTGCCCCTGGACGTGCCCACGCTCGCCACCGCGGGTGCGGTGGCGGTGGGGGTGCTGGTCGGCGCGGTCGTGGCGCAGCTGCGGGTGCACTCGGGCCCGGTGCTCGACGCGCTGCGCGAGGTGCCCGCTCGGCGCGGCGGCCGGGTCGCGGGCACGGTCGAGGTGCTGGCCGTGGTGCTCGCGGTCGCGGCGCTGACGCAGAGCGGACCGTCGGCGGACGGCGCGGTCGACGACGCCGGAACGGTGCTGCCCGCGCTGGCCGCGGCGCTGCTGGCCGTCGCGGCGGGCGTGCTGCTGGCCCGCATCGTCCGCCCCGTCGCGGCGGCGGTCGGCACCGCGCTGCTGCGCATCGGCCGCCCCGGTGCGGCGCTGGCCGCGCTGTACGTCGCCCGCCGCCCCGGCACCGACCGCCTCGTCGCGCTGGTCGTGGTGGTGGTGGCGCTGCTTGGGCAGGCCGCCCTGGGCTGGCAGGCGACCCGGGGCGCCGTGACCGACCAGGCTCGCCTCGGACTCGGCGCCGAGCGCGTGGTGACCGTCCGGGCGCCGTCCCGCTCGGCCCTGCTGCACGCGGTGCGCCGGGCCGACCCGGCGGGGCAGTGGGCCATGGCCGTCGCCCGGGAGCGCGGCTCGTCCGGCACCACTGTCGCCGTGGACACCTCCCGCCTGGCCCGGGTCGCGTACTGGCCAGCCGCCGCCACGCAGTCCGCCGAGCGGGCGGCGCGGCGGCTGAGCCCGCGCGCCAACGACCCGATCCGGATCACCGGCGCGGAGCTGGCGCTGGACGTGACCGTCCCGCCCGGCCAGCGCTCCACCGTCCCGGTGACCGTGGTGCTGGAAGGCCCCAAGGGCGAGCAGATCTCCGTCGTCGCCCGGCTCGAGCCGGTGCCCGGCCGCCGCGAACAGCGGCTGCCGGTGCCCGTCTGCGCGACCGGCGACGGCTGCCGCCTGGCCTGGTTCAGCTTCCCGTTCTCCCCCGACGACGTGGTGTTCCACCGCGTCCTGCAGCACACCCCCGACGCGGTCGTGCTCGACGAGGCGGGGATGAGCGCCCCGGCCCGTTTCCGCACCGAGGTCGGCGCCGAGTCCGGCGTGCTGCTGCTGCCCAGCGCCGAGGGCCTGTCCCTGCGGTACTACCCCGCCGACCCGCGCCACCCCGACCCGGACATCCGCATCCAGGCCTCCGACACCGCGGTGCCGCTGCCGGTGCTGGTCGCCGGGCCGCCCTCGGTGGAGCAGGACGGGACGGTGGTGCGCGCGAGCGCGTTCGGGGCGCTGCCCCGGCCGATCGACATCGTCGGCACCGCGCCGGAGCTGCCCGGGGTGGGTATCGACGGGATCCTGGTCGACCTGACCACCGCAGACCGGGCCGCCGACACCTTCGACAACATCGCCGAGCTGCAGGTGTGGCTGGCCGAGAACGCTCCCGCCGACGCCCTCGACCGGCTGCGCGCCGCGGGCCTGGTCACCGTGGGCACCGTGGGCGTCGACGAACTGGTCGAGCGCGGCCTGGCGCTGCGGACCGGGCCCGGCGCCCGGTTCCATCTTGGCGCGGCGCTGCTCGCGCTGGTGCTGGCGCTGGTCGCGGTGGCCCTGATCGCCGCGGTCGACTCCGGCGGCCGGGGGGCGCAGCTGGCCGCGCTGCGTACCCAGGGGGTGCCGCAGCGGGCGGTGCGGGCGGCCACCCGGACCGGCTACACGCTGGTCGTGGCGGCCGCGGCGCTCGCGGGCAGCCTCGTGGCCGTGCCGGTGTGGCTGGTTCGGCCGCTGTCCGGCGGGCCGCCGACGCCGGTGGTGCTGCTCGCGGTGCTGCTGCCCGCCGCGGCCCTGCTGGCCGGAGCCGCGCTGTGGGTGGGCGGCCGACTGTCGCGGGTGGACGGGCTCGACCTGGAGGAGGTCCGGTGACCGGGCTGCTGTGGGACATGCTGCGCGAACGGCGCGCCGCCGCCCTGATCACGCTGCTGCTGACGCTGGCCGCCGCCGCGGCCGCGACCGGCGGCCCGGTGTATCACGACGCCGCGGCCCAGGCGTTGCGGCTGGCGCAGGTCCAGGACGCCCCGGTGACCGAGCGGGTCGTCGCGGGCCAGCGGCTGGTGGAGGAGGACGAGGTCAGGAACGGCCAGTCGCCGCGGCTGCCGTACGTGCCGGGGCTGCGTACCGTGCCGGGGCTGCAGGTCGTCGGGCGGGCGCTGGCCGTGCCCGCCGGTGCGGCGCCCGGGACCGACCCGGTCAAGACCAACGCCTGGCTGGTGTCGCGCGGTGGCGCCTGCCGCGAGCTCACCATCTCCAGTGGCCGGTGCGCGGTCGCCGACGCCGAGGTGGTGGTCCGCGACGACCTCGCCGCGCGGCTCGGGCTCAAGCCGGGCGCGACGGTGGAGTTCTCTCCGGGCGACCAGCTGGAGCAGCGGCTGCCGCTGGCGGTGGTGGGCACGTTCGCGCCGCCGTCGTCCACCGACGCCTACTGGGCCGGACGGGCGGGCCTGCTCGGCGGCGAGTCGTCGCCGATGTTCACCACCGACCACACCGTGCTCCGCCTGGAGGGGCTGGTCACCCGTACGGTCGACCTGATCGCCCCGCCTGAGGCGTACGCCGACCCGGACACGCTCATCGCGGGCCTGAACCAGGCCCGGGTCGAGTTGACCGCGGGCAACTTCGTGACGATCACCGACATCCCCGCGCTGATGGCCCGCATCGCCGAGGGCGAGGGCCTGCTGGCCGACAGCGTCACCGTCGCGGCGCTGCCGCTGGTGCTGCTGTGCTGGTTCGTGCTGTTCCTGGTGGTCGCCGCGGCGGTGGAGGGGCGCAGCGAGGAGCTGGGCCTGACCGCGCTGCGCGGCACGCCGTGGCGGCTGCGCTGGGCGCTGCCGTTCGCCGAGGTGGCGTTGCCGGTGCTGCTCGCGGCGGGACCGGGGCTGCTGCTGGGCTACTACGGCACCAGGGCGGTGCTCGCCTCGGCGATGCCGCAGGCACAGGTCACCCTGGGCACCCGCTCCCTGCAGTACGCCGCCGTCGCCGTGCTCGGCGCGCTGCTCGCGGGCGCCTTCGCCCAGGTCGGCGCCCTGCGTACGCCGGTGCTCGGGCTGCTGCGGCGGCTGCGGGCGCCCCGCCGGGCCGGGGTGGCCGCCGCGATCGAGGTGGCGGTCGGGGCGCTGGCGGCGCTGGCCGGATACCAGGCCGCGGTGGCGGGCAGTGCCGGTGGGCTGGGTCTGCTCGCGCCGGTCTGCTTCGGGCTCGGGCTCGGCCTGGTCGCCGCGCGGGTGCTGCCCGCGCAGGCGGTGCGCCTGGCCCGCGCCAGTCTGCGGCGCGGACGGCTGCGGACCAGCCTGGCCGCGTTCGCGATCGCGCGGGTGCCCGGCGCCGCCCGCCTGGTCGTGCTGATCACGGTGGCGTTCGGGCTGCTCGGGTTCGTGCTCACCGCGTACGACACCTCGGGCCGGGCCTGGGCCGAGCGGGCCCGGGTGCAGACCGGCGCGGCGCAGGTGGTGACGGTGCAGGACACGACCGCGCCGCTGCTGCTGGCGGCGGTGGCGAAGGTCGACCCCCGGGGCGACTACGCGATGGCGGTGTCCCGGTACCGCAACAGCGGCATGCAGCTGATCATGGCGGTGGACAGCTCGCGCCTGCCGAACGTGGCCAACTGGCCGCAGGACGCCACCGTCGGCCCGGCCGAGGCGGCTCGGCTGCTGCACCCGGTCGAACCGGACCAGATGCTGGTCAAGGCGAACGCCCTGGACGTCGACGTGACGGTGACCTCGCCCGACCCGGAGATCACGCTGCAGGTGCGGCTGGTGTTCATCAGCGCGGACGCGCTGCGGCGGGTGGAGGCGCGCCTGGTGCAGCTGCGGCCGGGTCGGCAGCGGGTGACCGTGCCGACGGACGGCTGCGGCCAGGCGCCGTGCCGCCTCGACGAGTTGTCGGTGGTGCCGGAGCGCACCGGACAGACCCGGTTCACGCTGACCCTCGGCGCGCTGCGGGACGAGACCGGACAGGTGGTGCTCAGCGCCGACGAGCTGTCGCGGTTGGCGCGGTGGTCCCAGGCGGAGTCCAGCTCGGCGCGGCCGGTGGCGAAGTTGACCCGTACCCCCGAGGGTCTGACCATGACGGCCGACGGGGCCGTGCTGCCCGACACCAGGTTGGTCGCGGCGATTCTGCCGGGCCCGCTGCCGCTGGTGGTGACCCAGCCGCTGGTCGCGCCGAAGTTCACCGGCACCGGCGGGCTGGAGATTCCGGTGGCGGCGGCGGCCCGCACCTCGTCGGTGCCGCGGTTCGGCACGTACGGCGCCCTGATCGACCTGAGCTACGCCGACCTGGTGCTGGGTCGGGGCGTGACGCTCACGGCGACGGAGGTGTGGCTGGCGGCGGACGCGCCGCCGGACACGATCGAGCGGCTGCACGCGGCCGGGCTGACCGTGCTCGGCCACTACACGGTGGCGCAGCGGCGCGACCAGATCAGCGTCGCGCCCCGGCTGGGGCTGTGGTTCGGCCTGGTCGTGTCGGCGATCTCGGTGTTGCTGGCCGCGGCCGGGCTGGCGGCGCTGGCGACGTTCGAACGGCCGGGCGGTGACAGCGGCCTGTCGGTGCTGAGCCTGCAGGGCGTACGCGTGCGGACGCTGCGCACCGTGGCCACCGGCAGCCGCTGCGCGCTGGCGCTGGTCGCGATGCTGACCGGGCTGGTCGCGGCGGCGGCCGCGTGGGCGCTGGCCCGCGACGTGCTGCCGGTCTTCTCCGACGGTGATCCGTCGTTCCCCGCCCCGGCGCTGCCCCGGCTGGGCGCGGTCGCCGGGCCGGTCGCGGCGGCCGCGGCGGTGCTGCTGGTGGGGTGCTGGATCGCGACGCACCTGGTGCGCGCGCAGAGTGAGGGAGCGGACCAGTGACAGGTCTGGCGGTCAGGTGCCGCAGGGTCGTGCACATCTACCGGTCCAGCGGCGGTGACGTGGTGGCGCTGTCCGGCGTGGACCTCGACATCGCGGCGGGCGAGCGGCTGGCGCTGGTCGGGCCGTCCGGCTCGGGCAAGTCCACGCTCATCGCGCTGCTGTCGGGGCTGATGCGGCCCAGCGCCGGGCAGGTGCGCATCGGCGCCACCGACATCGGCCGCGTCAGCGAGGCTGAGCTGGCCCGCATGCGCGGCACCGACCTGGGCGTGGTGCTGCAGGGGGCGCGACGCAACCTGCTGCCGTACGCCACGGTCGCCGCCAACATCTGGCTGGCGCAGCGGCGGGCCGCGCAGGTGCGCCCGGCCGACCTGGAGCCGCCGGAGCGGATCCTGTCGCTGCTCGGCCTGGTCGGCATGGGTCACCGCCGGGTCCGTGACCTGGCCCCGGGTGCGGCGCAGCGGGCCGCGATCGCGGTCGGCGTGGCCGCCTCGCCCGGCCTGCTGCTGGTCGACGAACCCACCAGCCGACTGGACCGCTCCGCCCGCGACGAGGTGCTCGACGCCCTGGACACGGTCAACCGGGAACGCGGCACCACCATCGTCGCGGTCACGCACGACCCGGAGGTGGGCGCCCGCCTGGGCCGGGCGGTGACCATCCGCGACGGCCGGGTCGGCGCCGAGGGCCGCGACGGCCGCGAGTTCGCCGTCGTCGCCAGCGACGGCACGGTGCAACTCCCACCGGAGGTGCTGGAGACGGTCCCGCCGGGCACCCTGCTCGTCGTGGAGCAGTCCGACAACCGCCTCAGCCTCCTCTTCGACCAGCCCTGAGGTAAGGAAGGGCCCCTTCCTATCGCTTTGCGTAGAGGAAGGGGCCCTTCTTAACCTTCGGACTCAGCACCTTCGGGCTCAGCGCCTTCGGGCTCAGTCGAGTGCGGCGATCCACTCGTGGCCGGGGTGGACGAGGTCCAGCAGTTCGCGCAGGGTCGCGCGCTCGGCGGCGGTCAGGAGCGGGAGGATGCCCGCGAAGTCGGCTTCGTCCTTGGGGCGGCGCCCCTTCGCCTTGAACAGCAGGACCAGCTCGGGCGCCAGGTACGGCAGCCCGCTGGGCGTGTGCCGGACGACGTCGGCGTACGGCAGCCGCACCCGCTCGTCGCGACGGCAGATCCACAGGTCGCCCTCGTGCGCCTCCCGGAACACGTCCACCCGGTACCCGCTGTCGAGCGGGTCCCAGGCCCACGTCTGGAAGGTCTGCGCCAGCGCCGCCTCGGTCAGCGGCAGCACTCGTCCCTGCTCGACGACGTGGAAGACGTACTGCGGCAGCGCGGCGGCGATCTGCCCGAACGCCGGGCGGGGCACCCCGATCTCCAGGTCGTGATGCGGCCGGGTCTGCTCGCCCCGGTGCAGGTCTAGGGCCCAACCGGCGGCGACGTACCAGGGGGCGGCCACGCCGGACAGCAGTTCGGCGAGTTGCTCGGGGTGCAGCGGCAGCCAGGGCGCGTTCTCGTCCACCGGCGCCCCCTCGGGCGGCAGGACGGTGCTGATCTCGTTCATCACACCGTCCTACCGCAGCCGGGCACGGCGGGCTACCGGTCGAACTCCCCGGCCTTGGCCCCCGCCACGAAACTGCGCCACTCGTCCCAGGAGAACCGCAGCACCGGTCCGGCCGGGTCCTTGGAGTCGCGCACCGCCACCAGGGCCGGTGTCTCGGCGATCTCGACGCAGTCGCTCACGTTCGGTCCGCTGCGGGTGCTCTTGCGCCAGGTCGCGGCCATCAATTCCACATCGCGCATCGCGCGTGCTCCTTATGCCTTACTCAACGTGATTCTGCGCTATACGGAGCAGTAGCTGCCGTGACGATTGCGGGCTCAATGCCGCCGCGCAGAGATGGTCGAAGACCAGACTATATCGCCGGACGTCGCGACTGTCGTCAAGGTACACCGCGCCCACATATCCCTCGAGATAGACCGTGTCGGGATCACGCGGATCGGCGAATCGCATCACCCGGAACGAGCCGACCATGGCCTCGTACTCGCCGTGGTCGAACGGCAACACCTGGATGGTCACGTTCGGCCGGTCGCCCGCCGCGACAAGCGCCTTGAGCTGCTGACTCATCACGGCCGGGCCGCCCACGCGCCGGTGCAGCGCCGCCTCGTCGAGGATCACCCACAGCTCCGGCGGGTCCGGTCGCAGCAGGATCTCCTGGCGGGTCAGCCGGATCCGGACCCGGCGCTCGAGCTCCTCCTCGTCGTCGGGAACGGCCGTCCTTATGAGGGCTCTGGCATATTCGGCGGTCTGTAGCAGACCGGGCACCAGCATCAGATCGGTGCCGCGAATCGAGGCCGCCTCGGATTCGAGTTGAATGAGTTTCAGAAAGGGCGCGGAAAGGTCGCCGTACTTCAGCCACCAACCGCCGCGGCGCTTGGATTCGCGGGCCAGTTCGGTGAGTTCGTCGCGCTGGAGGGCGTCGTCGAGGCCGTACAGGTCGAGCAGGGCGAGCAGGTCGCCGCGGCGTACCCCCACCTCGCCGTTCTCGATCCGGCTCAGCTTGGACGGCGAGCAGTCCAGCACCGGCCCCACCTGCTGGTGGGTCATCCCGGCGCGCTCGCGCAACTCCCGCAGCGCGACGCCGAGCCTGCGGCGGCGCAGTGACGTGCCCGAAGTAGCCATGACCCTCCTTCGACGACGATCGGTTCGCCCCAGTCTGGTGCGGCCCCTTCGGACCCGGCAAGACCCGCCGCGCCGCGCTCGCGTACCCGATGTCGGCGACCTGCCAGAGTTGGCTCGCGCGCCACCTTGAACCTGAAACTCGCACGTGCGAGTCTGGAAGCCGGGACGGCGCACTGGGGAGGCCGACGTGCACAGTGGACGAATCTCCGACGCGCAGGCCGCGGGTTACCGGCGCATGCTGCGCGACCACACCCCGGACCCGGCGTCGCCGCAGGCGGGCTGCCCGATCTGCCACCGGCACCGCTGCGCCGACTACCGGTACGCCTTCGGCTCGCTGGCCGTCGCCGGGCGCTCCACCGCGGTCAACGCCCCGCCCAGCGCCTGACCTGCGCGGCGATAATCCGTGGCACCCGGGCGGCGGGTGCGCGTAGCGTGGCGGCCAGTACGCGAGACCGGCTCGCCAGACCGGCTCCAGACGACGGCCTTGAAGGGGGTGGCGCCATGACTGTCGAGGTTTCCAGCACGCCACCCGATCGGGTGGCGTGACCCCGCTTCCCGTACCAGCAAGGCAAGGACATCGCAGATGACCGTCTCGTTGTCGTCCCTCGGATGGGACGACCGCTTCGCTTCCGCATACCCCCTCTTCGACCGGCCCGACCACGAACCCGGCCGGGTGGTGCGCGCCGACCGCGGCGTGTGCACCGTGCTCACCGCCGGCGGCACCGTACGCGCCGGACTCGGCGGCCCGGCCATGATCGCCGCAGCGGCCGATCCGGTCGCGCTGCCCTGCGCGGGCGACTGGGTGGCCCTGCGCCACTGGCCCGACGCCCGCACCACCATCGAGTCGGTGCTGCCCCGCCGTAGCGCCGTCGTCCGCCGCACGGCCGGCAAGGACTCGACCGGCCAGGTGCTGGCCGCCAACCTCGACACCGTCGCCGTGGTCGCCTCCCTCGACCCCGGCCCCGAACCGGCCACCGTCGAGCGCCTGCTCGCCCTGGCCTGGGAGTCCGGCGCCCAACCGGTGCTGGTGCTGACCAAGGCCGACCTGGTCGCCGACCCGGCCGCCCTGGCCGACCACCTTGCCGAACTGGCCCCCGGCGTGCCCGTCCTGCCGATCAGCGCCGAACACGGCTACGGCCTGGCCGCCCTCATGCCGTACGTCGCCCCCGGCCGCACCCTCGGGCTGCTCGGCCCCTCCGGCGTCGGCAAATCCACGCTGGTCAACGCGCTGCTCGGGGCCACCGTGATGACGACCCAGGCCAACCGGCGGGTGGACGGCAAGGGGCGGCACACCACGACCTACCGGGCCCTGATGCCGGTCCCCGGCGGCGGGGCGGTGCTGGACACGCCCGGCATCCGGGGAGTCGGCCTGCTCGACGGCGAGGTCGGGCTGGAGCAGACGTTCTCCGACGTACTGGCGATCATCACGGAGTGCCGGTTCGCCGACTGCGGTCACGGCGAGGAGCCGGGCTGCGCGGTGCGCGAGGCGCTGGCCGACGGGGCGTTGACCGGGCGCCGCTGGGAGAGCTGGTGCAAGCTGCAGCGCGAGTTGGCGTACGAGTCGCGGCGGCGCGAGGACCGGCTGGCCACGGCGGCCCGGCGGCGCGGGCGGCAGTGGGAACGGCCGCCCCGGTTCCGGCTGTGACCCGCGCCTGACGGGGCCGTGGCCGCGGTTCCGGCGGGGTCAGTCGGGCTGCGCCGGGGTGGGGTCCGGTTCGGTGGTGAGGCAGTAGAAGTGGCCGCCTTCGGCGACGTACTCGTCGAAGCCACGGCACTCGGTCCAGCTGGTCACCACCGCGGCGATTCGCGCGTCGTGGACGTCGGCGCAGGAGACGAAGCGGATGGCGTCGTACATGCCCAGCGGGGTGGACTTCCGCACGCAGCCGCCGACCCGGTCGTACCGCACGCCCGGCCCCGCGACCAGTGGCGCGAGTGACACCAGCACCGCCAGCAGCAGCGGCGCCAGCCACGAGGTGGGCCGCCGCATGACCGGGCGGCCCGGCACCAGCGGCCGGTGGTTGGGCGCGGCCAGCACCGGGTGGGGTCGGGGGTCGGCCAGCGCGGTGACGGCGCGCCGCGCGGCCAGGTTGCGGGCCAGTACCAGGGGCACCAGCACGGGGGACAGGAGGTGCCAGCTGCCGCGGCTCAGCGACCGGGCGGTGGCGTCGCGGAACAGCGTCGTGCCGCAGTCGCGGCAGAACGGTCCCTGCTCCCGGTTCCAGCGCAGATACACCAGTACGCCGTTCACCTGGTGGAGGGTCGCGGGCGCGGCCGGGAGGTGGTGGCACAGCACGCAGACGGGACCGGCCTCGTCGGCGCGGTCGGCAGGGGCTGAGGTGCTGGTCACGTCGGTCACGGTGGCGGATGCTAGCGCGCCCGCCAGGTGTCATCCAAGGTGTATGACTGAAGCCGTCCAACCCACCGGACGCGGCTGTCACCGGGGACTCGCCGTGGTTAGCACGTGTGTTCGTGGCGCGTGCCGAACTTGTCGGAGGGCGGGGCTAGAGTTGCCCAGGCATTGGACTGCCCTGCAGTCCGCGTGAGCTCTGCGCAGGTGCGCGCTGCTGCGCGCGTACCCGCTGGGAGCTTTGTCCGGTGTCGTAACTTTCGAGCGCCCCGCCGGGGCGCGTTCATTGGTAACACTTCCGAGCAACCGTGGTGGGGAGAGCCTTCCGTGAGCGATCGCCTGATCATTCGTGGGGCGCGCGAGCACAACCTGCGCGATGTCAGCCTGGACCTGCCGCGCGACGCGATGATCGTGTTCACCGGCCTGAGCGGGTCGGGCAAGTCCAGCCTGGCCTTCGACACGATCTTCGCCGAGGGCCAGCGGCGCTACGTCGAGTCGCTCTCGTCGTACGCCCGGCAGTTCCTCGGCCAGATGGACAAGCCCGACGTCGACTTCATCGAGGGCCTGAGCCCGGCGGTCTCGATCGACCAGAAGTCGACCTCGCGCAACCCGCGCTCGACCGTCGGCACCATCACCGAGGTGTACGACTATCTTCGTCTCCTGTTCGCCCGCGTCGGCCAGCCGCACTGCCCGACCTGCGGCGAGGCGATCAGCCGACAGAGCCCCCAGCAGATCGTCGACCGCATCCTGGCCATGCCCGAGGGCACCAGGTTCCAGGTGCTCGCCCCGGTCATCCGTGGCCGCAAGGGTGAATACCTCGACCTCTTCTCCGACCTGCAGAGCCGCGGCTTCGCCCGCGCGCGGGTGGACGGCGTGGTGCACTCGCTGACCGAGGTGCCCAAGCTGGCCAAGCAGCAGAAGCACACCATCGAGGTGGTGGTCGACCGGCTTGCGGTCAAGGACAGCAGCAAGCAGCGCCTCACCGACTCGGTGGAGACCGCGCTCGCGCTGGCGGGCGGCATCGTGATCATGGACTTCGTCGACCTGCCCGAGGACGACGAGCACCGCGAGCGCAAGTTCTCCGAGAACCTGGCCTGCCCGAACGAGCACCCCCTGGGCATCGAGGACCTGGAGCCGCGCGTCTTCTCCTTCAACTCGCCCTACGGCGCGTGCCCGGAGTGCACCGGCCTGGGCACCAAGAAGGAGGTCGACCCGGAGCTGGTCGTGCCGGACCCGGAGAAGACCCTGGCCGAGGGCGCGATCGCGCCGTGGTCGGGCGGGCACACCATGGAGTACTTCTCCCGCCTGCTGGAGGGCCTGGGCGACAAGTACGGCTTCGACATGGACACCCCGTGGCGGGCCATCACCGCCAAGGCGCAGAAGGTGATCCTGCACGGCGCCGACAACCAGGTGCACGTGCGCTACCGCAACAAGTACGGGCGCGAGCGCTCCTACTACTCGGAGTTCGAGGGTGCGGTGAAGTGGCTGGAGCGCCGCCACTCCGACACCGAGAGCGAGTGGTCCCGGGAGAAGTACGAGGGCTACATGCGGGAGGTGCCCTGCTCGGTCTGCGGCGGCACCCGCCTGAAGCCCGAGGTGCTGGCGGTGACCCTGGACGGGCGCAACATCGCCGAGCTGTGCTCGCTGTCGGTGGGCGAGGCCGCCGAGGCGCTGGCCGGGCTGGAGCTGGACGACCGGCAGCGCTTCATCGCCGAGCGGGTGCTCAAGGAGATCAACGCCCGGCTGCGCTTCCTGGTCGACGTGGGCTTGGACTACCTGTCGCTGGGCCGCCCCTCGGGTTCGCTGTCGGGCGGTGAGGCCCAGCGCATCCGGCTGGCCACCCAGATCGGCTCGGGCCTGGTCGGCGTGCTGTACGTGCTGGACGAGCCGTCGATCGGCCTGCACCAGCGCGACAACCACCGCCTGATCGAGACCCTGGTGCGCCTGCGCGACCTGGGCAACACCCTGATCGTGGTCGAGCACGACGAGGACACCATCCGCACCGCCGACTGGATCGTGGACATCGGTCCGGGCGCGGGCGAGCACGGTGGCCGCATCGTGCACTCGGGCACCTACGACAAGCTGCTGGTCAGCGAGGAGTCGGTGACCGGGCAGTACCTGTCCGGGCGCAGGGAGATCGCGGTGCCGCCGACGCGGCGGCCGCGTACGCCGGGGCGGGAGCTGACCGTGGTCGGGGCGCGCGAGCACAACCTGCGCAACCTGACCGTGGCGTTTCCGCTGGGGCAGTTCACGGCGGTCACCGGCGTGTCCGGGTCGGGCAAGTCGACGCTGGTCAACGACATCCTGTACACGGTGCTGGCCAACCAGATCAACGGCGCCCGGATGGTGCCGGGTCGGCACACCCGGGTCACCGGCCTGGAGCACGTGGACAAGGTCGTCGGCGTGGACCAGTCGCCGATCGGGCGGACGCCGCGGTCGAACCCGGCGACGTACACGGGCGTGTTCGACAACATCCGCAAGCTGTTCGCCGAGACCACCGAGGCGAAGGTGCGCGGCTACGGGCCGGGCCGGTTCTCGTTCAACGTCAAGGGCGGCCGCTGCGAGAACTGCGCGGGCGACGGCACCATCAAGATCGAGATGAACTTCCTGCCGGACGTGTACGTCCCGTGTGAGGTGTGCAAGGGCGCCCGGTACAACCGGGAGACCCTGGAGGTGCACTACAAGGGCAAGACCATCGCCGAGGTGCTGGAGATGCCGATCGAGGAGGGCGCCGCCTTCTTCGAGGCCATCCCGGCGATCCACCGGCACCTCAAGACGCTGGTCGACGTGGGTCTGGGCTACGTGCGGCTGGGGCAGAGCGCCCCGACGCTGTCCGGCGGCGAGGCGCAGCGGGTCAAGCTCGCCTCGGAGCTGCAGAAGCGCTCCACCGGCCGCACCGTGTACGTCCTGGACGAGCCGACCACCGGTCTGCACTTCGAGGACATCCGCAAGCTGCTGCTGGTGCTGCAGGGGCTGGTCGACAAGGGCAACACGGTGATCGTCATCGAGCACAACCTCGACGTGATCAAGTCGGCCGACTACCTGATCGACATGGGCCCGGAGGGTGGCCACAAGGGCGGCACCGTGCTGGCCACCGGTACGCCCGAGGAGATCGCGGCGGTGTCCGGCAGCTACACCGGGGAGTTCCTGGCCCCGATGCTCAAGGCGGCCGCCCCGGCGGCGCCCGCGCCCCGGGCGAAGAAGGCGAGCCGCGCCAAGCAGGTGCAGACCGTCTGATCCGCTGCCGAAACGGGTAGTTGAATTCGCAGCTAAGTTTCAGAGACGTTGGGTAGGTTGCCTTTCAGACCCCTCACAGGAAGGCCCCTACCTCCATGAGTGACGCGCTTCAGCCTGCCACCTCGCGCCGTGCCCTGATCGCGGGCGCGGGGATGGCGGGCGCTGCCGGGCTGCTGGCCGCCTGCGGCACCGACGAACCGGCAGCCACGCCGACGACCGGCGGCGCCGGCGGCCCCGGTGGCGGCAACGGCGGCGCGCAGGCTCCGGCCAGCGGCACCGTGCTGGGCAAGACGGCCGACATCCCGGTCGGCGGCGGCAAGATCTTCGCCGAGCACGGCACCGTGGTGACCCAGCCGTCGGCGAACGTCTTCGTCGGGTTCAGCAGCATCTGCACGCACCAGAGCTGCCCGGTGAGTCAGATCGCCGACGGCAAGATCAAGTGCACCTGCCACTTCAGCGAGTTCAACATCGGCGACGGCGCTCCGGCCAAGAAGGACCAGCCCGCCCAGCGGGCCCTGGACGAGCGCAAGATCGTGGTCGAGGGCGACGAGGTGCGCATCGCCTGAAGGCTGTGACGTGCTCATCGGCTACCGCGGCCTTGACCGGTGCCATCCTCGCCGCGCTGCGGATGGCACCGGGCGGCCGCTGCCGCGCGGGCGACGTCAGACCTTCCTACTAGGCTTGCGGCGTGGCTGATCCGTCCCAGTACCGGCCCGCGCCGGGCAGCATTCCCGACGCGCCCGGTGTGTACCGGTTCCGTGATGACACGGGACGGATCATCTACGTCGGCAAGGCCAAGAGCCTGCGCAGCAGGCTGAACTCATACTTCGCCGACCTGTGGTCGCTGCACCAGCGCACCCAGCAGATGGTCACCACCGCCGCGGGCGTGGACTGGGTGGTCGTCGGCACCGAGGTCGAGGCGCTGCAACTGGAGTACTCCTGGATCAAGGAGTACGACCCCCGCTTCAATGTGAAGTACCGCGACGACAAGTCCTACCCCTATCTCGCCGTCACCCTGGACGAGGAGTTCCCGCGCCTGCTGGTCATGCGCGGGGCGAAGAAGAAGGGCGTGCGCTACTTCGGGCCGTACTCGCACGCCTGGGCCATCCGCGAGACCCTCGACCTGCTGCTGCGCGTCTTCCCGTCGCGCACCTGCTCGGCCGGGGTGTTCAAGCGCGCGGGGCAGATCGGCCGCCCCTGCCTGCTCGGCGACATCGGCAAGTGCTCGGCGCCGTGCGTGGGCCGGGTCAGCGCCGACGAGCATCGCGCCATCGTGCTGGAGTTCTGCGACTTCATGGCCGGGCGCACGGACGAGATGCAGCGGCGCCTGGAACGGCAGATGCGTGAGGCGTCGGCCGCGATGGAGTACGAGCGCGCCGCCCGCCTGCGCGACGACCTGGTCGCCCTGCGCCGGGCGATGGAGAAGCAGTCGATCGTGCTGTCCGACGGCACCGACGCCGACGTGGTCGCCTTCGCCGACGACCCGCTGGAGGCCGCCGTCCAGGTGTTCCACGTCCGCGACGGGCGGGTGCGCGGCCAGCGCGGCTGGATCGTGGACAAGACCGAGGAGCTGACCATCGGCGACCTGGTGCACCACTTCTGCACCCAGATCTACGGCGACGCCGAGGTGACCGAGGGCCCCGAGGCCGACGTGCCGCGCGAGATCCTGGTGCCGGAGCTGCCCGCCGACGCCGACGCGCTGTCGGACTGGCTGTCGGCGCACCGCGGCTCGCGGGTCAGCCTGCGCGTGCCGCAGCGCGGCGACAAGAAGGCGCTGCT
Organism: Catellatospora tritici; assembly: GCF_019083965.1. Taxonomy (GTDB): domain Bacteria; phylum Actinomycetota; class Actinomycetes; order Mycobacteriales; family Micromonosporaceae; genus Catellatospora; species Catellatospora tritici. The sequence continues at coordinate 103,643 of NZ_JAHRCY010000008.1, read as the reverse complement.
GGAGACGGTGGCCCGCAACGCGCTGCAGTCGCTGGCCCAGCACAAGCTGCGCCGCGCGGGCGACCTGACCGCCCGCAGCCGCGCGCTGGAGGAGATCGAGGACGCCCTCGGCCTGGCCAGCGCCCCGCTGCGGATCGAGTGCTTCGACATCTCCCAGATCCAGGGCACCGACGTGGTCGCCAGCATGGTCGTCTTCGAGGACGGCGTGCCGCGCAAGAGCGACTACCGGCGCTTCATCATCAAGGGCGCCACCGACGACGTGTCGGCGATCAGCGAGGTGATGCGGCGCCGGTTCGCGCGCTACCTGGCCGAGGGGCCGGTCGAGCCGGAGCCCGACGGGGGGCGGCCCAAGCGGTTCGCGTACCCGCCGCAGCTGATCGTGGTCGACGGCGGCGCGCCCCAGGTCAACGCCGCCGCGGCGGTCATGTCCGAGCTGGGCGTCACCGACGTCGCGGTCTGCGGCCTGGCCAAGCGGCTGGAGGAGGTGTGGCTGCCCGACGACCCGATGCCGGTCATCCTGCCGCGCCAGGCCGAGGGCCTCTACCTGTTGCAGCGCGTCCGCGACGAGGCACACCGGTTCGCGATCACGTTCCACCGGCAGCGGCGCTCGGCCCGGATGACCGCCTCCGACCTCGACAGCGTGCCCGGCCTGGGCGAGATCCGGCGCAAGGCGCTGCTGCGGCACTTCGGTTCGCTCAAGCGGTTGGCCGCCGCGGGCGCCGACGAGATCGCCCAGGTGCCCGGGATCGGGCCGCGCACGGCGGCGGCGGTGCTGGCGGCGCTGGGCGTACCCCAGCAGGTGAATCCGGCGGCAGGAAGCGGTGCTTCCGGGGAGCCTGGCTAGGATGAACCTCCGTGCCGGGCGGTGAACCGGCACGGAGGCGCTTAGTGGGGGCGTACGTGAGCGTGGATACGGCAAGGCACGGCGCGGCGGGGGAGCGCGCGGAGCCGGCGGCCGAGACTGAGGTGACCGACGAGGCCGGGACAGACCTGGTGGTGGTGACCGGCGTCTCGGGCGGCGGTCGCAGCACCGTGGCCCGCGCCCTGGAGAACGTCGGCTATTACGTGGTCGACAACCTGCCCCAGGCGCTGCTGGTGCAGCTGGCCGAGCTCGCCGCGAAGGCGGGCGGGGCGGCCCGGCACACCGCGATGGTGCTCGACGTGCGCAGCCGCGCCTTCTCCACCGACCTGGCCGGGGCGATCCGGGAGCTGCGCGAGCGCGGCTTCAGCCCCCGCGTGGTCTTCGTCGACGCCGACGACGAGGTGCTGATCCGGCGGTTCGAGAGCGTACGGCGTTCGCATCCGCTGCAGGGCGACGGTCGGCTGTCCGACGGCATCGCCGCCGAGCGCACCCTGCTCGCCGAGGCGCGCGAGCAGGCCGACGTGCTGATCGACACCTCGCACCTGAACGTCAACCAGCTGCGGGCCCGGGTCGAGGAGTTGTTCGCCAGCCCCGACGCGCTGCGCCTGCGGGTGACCGTGCTGTCGTTCGGCTTCAAGTACGGGCTGCCCCCCGACGCCGACTTCGTGCTGGACGCCCGCTTCCTGCCCAACCCGTTCTGGGTCTCGGAGCTGCGTGAGCAGACCGGCCGCGACGAGCCCGTCAGCCGGTACGTGCTCGGCCAGCGGGGCGCGGGGACGTTCGTGGAGACGTACGCCCGGCTCGTTCTGGCCACCGCGCCGGGTTTCGAACGCGAGGGCAAGCGGTATCTGACCGTGGCCGTCGGTTGTACCGGCGGTAAGCATCGTAGCGTCGCCATCGCCGAGGAGCTGGCCCGCCGCCTGCGTGAACTGCGGGTGGTGGCACACGCGCAGCACCGCGACCTCGGCCGTGAGTGACCTTGGCGCAGATGACGGGGAACACTGACGAGGCTCGGCACGTCCATGACCGCGACGAGCTCAGCGAGGAGCGGGCATGAACGAGGCGAGTAAGCCCATCAAGGTGGTGGCCTTCGGTGGCGGGCACGGCCTGAGCGCCAGCCTGCGCGCGCTGCGCGCCACCGGGCTGCCGCTGGACCTGACCGCGGTGGTGACCGTGGCTGACGACGGCGGCTCCAGCGGGCGGCTGCGCGCCGCCCGCTCGGTGCTGCCCCCCGGTGACCTGCGCCAGGCGCTGGCGGCGCTGGCCGCCGACGACGGGGTCAGCGACGGCACGGCCAAGCTGATGCAGTACCGCTTCACCGGCTCGGACGAGCTGGCCGGGCACCCGGTCGGCAACGTGGTGCTGTGCGGCCTGATGGAGCTGCTCGGCGACCCGGTGGCGGCGCTGGAGCACGCCCAGGCGATGGTGCACGCGGTCGGCCGGGTGCTGCCGATGTCCTGCCATCCGCTGGGCATCGAGGCCGATCTGATCGTCGACGGCGAGAAGGTCACGGTCCGCGGCCAGCACCAGGTCGCGGTCGCGCCGGGCCGGGTGCTGGAGGTACGGCTGGAGCCGCCCCAGCCGCAGCCGTGCCCGCAGGCGATCGAGGCGATCGGCTCGGCCGACTGGCTCGTGTTCGGGCCGGGCAGCTGGTACACGAGCGTCATTCCGCATCTGCTGGTGCCCGAACAGGCGGCCGCGATCGTGGCCAGCCCGGCGCGCCGCCTGGTGACCCTGAACCTCGCCGCGGACCGGGAGACGGTCGGTCTGTCGCTGCCCGACCACCTCGCCGCACTGAGCCGGTACCTGCCGGACCTCAAGGTGGATATTGTTCTGGTCGACAGGAATGCCGTGCCAGACCCCGAACCGGTCGCGAATGCGGCAGAATCACTCGGTGCCCGCATCGCGCTCGCCCCGGTGGCGGTCGACGACGGCACACCCCGACACGATCCGGTCCGATTGGGCCGCGCACTGGTGCCACTCTTGGGCACCGCTCGTTAGCACGTACGAACCCGGCACCACTGACTTGACCACAAACCATGGCGCACAGCCCGCGACCGGCCACGAGGTGACGACACGATGGCGATGACCGCTGCGGTCAAAGACGAACTGAGCCGGGTCGACGTGCCCAAGCCGTGCTGCCGGAGGTCGGAGATGGCGGCCCTGCTGCGCTTCGCGGGCGGTCTGCACATCGTCTCCGGCCGGGTGGTGGTCGAGGCGGAGCTGGACACCGGCGCGGTGGCCCGGCGGCTGCGCACGACCGTCGCCGACCTGTTCGGCTACCCCAGCGAGGTGCACGTACTGGCCTCGGGTGGGCTGCGCAAGGGCAGCCACTACATCGTGCGCATCGTCAAGGACGGCGAGGCGCTGGCCCGGCAGACCGGCCTGCTGGACGTGCGCGGCCGCCCGGTGCGGGGCCTGCCCCCGAACGTGGTCTCGGCCAGCGTCTGCTGCGCGGTGGCGGCGTGGCGCGGCGCCTTCCTCGCACACGGTTCGCTGACCGAGCCGGGCCGCTCCAGCGCGCTGGAGATCACCTGCCCCGGGCCGGAGTCGGCGCTGGCACTGGTCGGCGCGGCGCGGCGGCTGGGCATCACGGCCAAGGCACGCGAGGTGCGCGGGGTGGACCGGGTCGTGGTCAAGGACGGCGACGCGATCGCCGCGCTGCTGACCCGCATAGGAGCCCACTCCAGCGTGCTGGCCTGGGAGGAGCGCCGGGTGCGGCGCGAGGTGCGCGCCACGGCCAACCGGCTGGCCAACTTCGACGACGCCAACCTGCGCCGCTCGGCGCGGGCCGCGGTCGCCGCGGCGGCCCGGGTCACCCGCGCGCTGGAGATCCTGGCCGACGACGCGCCCGGTCACCTGACCAGCGCGGGTCGGCTGCGGCTGGAGCACCGGCAGGCGTCGCTGGAGGAGCTGGGCGCGCTGGCCGACCCGCCGCTGACGAAGGACGCGATCGCCGGGCGCATCAGGCGCCTGCTCGCCCTGGCCGACAAGCGGGCCCGTGACCTGGGCATCCCCGACACGGAGGCCGCCGTCACCGCCGAGATGCTCACCGTCTGAGTGACCCGCGCCACCCGATCCCGCCTGACCTGTTCAGGCGGGATCGTCTTTTCTCAATCGTCGCCCGCGGTAGCGGCCGCTCGGTGCCATCCGTAACGCAGCGAAGGATGGCACCGACTGAGGCCGCGGTAGCCGGCGAGCATGTCGCAGAAAAGAGTGGCGGACGACACCCCTGTGAAACAAAGACCCCGACGGTGCGGGCGGTCACAGCTCAGCTAGGGTCGAACAAGTACGGCGACGCTGCCGGCAGCTCGGCGCAAGCCGTTATGCCAGGTGTGTGGGCGGCGGGACCGGGCGAGTGACCTATAGGCCGCCGCACTCGGCTTTCCAGCCGCCAGACGGCGCACATGCGAGGAGATGGGACCTGTGACCATCCGGGTTGGCATCAACGGCTTCGGCCGCATCGGGCGTAACTTCTACCGGGCCCTGCTGGCGTCCGGCGCGGACATCGAGCTGGTTGCCGTCAACGACCTGACCGACAACGCGACCCTGGCGCACCTGCTCAAGTACGACAGCATCCTCGGCCGCCTGCCCTACGAGGTGAAGGCCACCGAGACCGACCTCACGGTCAACGGCAAGTCGTTCAAGGCGTTCGCCGAGCGCGACCCGGGCAAGCTGCCCTGGGGCGACCTGGGCGCCGACATCGTGATCGAGTCGACCGGCCTGTTCACCGACGCCGCCAAGGCGAAGGTGCACGCCGACAACGGCGCGAAGAAGGTCATCATCTCGGCCCCGGCCAAGGGTGAGGACATCACCATCGTGCTGGGCGTCAACCACGACAAGTACGACCCGGCCGCGCACACGATCATCTCGAACGCGTCCTGCACCACCAACTGCCTCGCGCCGATGGCGAAGGTCCTGAACGACTCGATCGGGATCGAAAAGGGTCTGATGACCACGATCCACGCGTACACCCAGGACCAGAACCTGCAGGACGGCCCGCACAAGGACCTGCGTCGCGCCCGCGCCGCGGCCCTGAACATCGTGCCGACCTCGACCGGTGCCGCCAAGGCGATCGGCCTGGTGCTGCCGGAGCTGAAGGGCAAGCTGGACGGCTTCGCGCTGCGCGTGCCGATCCCGACCGGCTCGGCCACCGACCTGACCTTCACCGCCGCTCGCGAGACGTCGGTCGAGGAGGTCAACGCCGCGATCAAGGCGGCGGCCGAGGGCCCGCTCAAGGGCATCCTGGTCTACACCGAGGACGAGATCGTGTCGGCTGACATCGTCACCGACCCGGCCTCCTGCATCTTCGACGCCGGCCTGACCAAGGTCATCGGCAACCAGGTCAAGGTCGTCGGCTGGTACGACAACGAGTGGGGCTACTCCAACCGCCTGGTCGACCTGACCAAGCTCGTGGGTGCCTCGCTCTGATGCGTTCCCTCGACGACCTGCTCGGCGAGGGTGTCTCAGGTCGGCGCGTCCTGGTGCGCGCCGACCTGAACGTGCCTTTCGTCAAGGACAAACCCGGCGTCATCGCCGACGACGGCCGCATTCGGGCCGTCCTGCCGACCATCGTCGCCCTGCGGGACGCGGGCGCGGCCGTGATCGTCATGTCGCACCTGGGCCGCCCCAAGGGCGAGCCCGACCCGAAGTACACCCTGGCCCCCGTGGCCCAGCGGTTCCAGGAACTGCTGGGCTCGCCGGTGGAGTTCGCCGCCGACACCGTCGGCGAGTCGGCCCAGGCCGCCGTCGCGGGCCTGCAGCCCGGCGGTGTGGTGCTGCTGGAGAACCTGCGCTTCAACGCCGGTGAGACCAGCAAGGACGACGCCGTGCGCGGCGCGTTCGCCGACCAGCTGGCCGCCTTCGCCGACGTCTACGTCGACGACGCGTTCGGCGCGGTGCACCGCAAGCACGCCAGCGTCTACGACGTGGCGGCCCGGCTGCCGCGCTACGCGGGCGGCCTGGTCGCGACCGAGGTCGAGGTGCTCAAGCGCCTCACCGAGAACCCGGCCACGCCGTACGTGGTGGTGCTCGGCGGGTCGAAGGTGTCCGACAAGCTCGCTGTGATCGAGGCGCTGCTGAACAGCGCCGACAAGCTGCTCATCGGCGGCGGCATGTGCTTCACCTTCCTCAAGGCCCAGGGCCACGGGGTCGGCGGCTCGCTGCTGCAGGACGAGATGGTCGACACCTGCCGCGACCTGCTGGCCCGCGCCGGCGACCGGATCGTGCTGCCGGTGGACATCGTGGTGGCGGACAAGTTCGCCGCCGACGCGCAGACCGAGACGGTCGCCGCCGACGCCATCCCCGACGGCTGGCTCGGGCTGGACATCGGCCCGGCGTCGGTGGCGCTGTTCGCCGACGCGCTGGCCGGGGCGAAGACGGTCTTCTGGAACGGCCCGATGGGCGTGTTCGAGCTGGCCCCGTTCGCGGGCGGCACCCGCGGCGTGGCCGAGGCGATCACCAAGGTCGACGGCTTCACCGTGGTCGGCGGCGGCGACTCCGCCGCGGCCGTGCGGGCGCTGGGCCTGGACGAGGCGGCTTTCGGCCACATCTCCACCGGCGGCGGCGCGTCGCTGGAGTACCTCGAGGGCAAGGCTCTGCCGGGCCTGCTCGCTTTGGAGGCATGAGATGGCAGTCGAGAAGCGTCGGCCGCTGATGGCCGGCAACTGGAAGATGAACCTCAACCACCTCGAGGCCATCGCCCTGACCCAAAAGCTCGCGTTCAGCCTGAACGAGAAGCAGCTGGAGGCGGTCGAGGTGGCGGTGCTGCCGCCGTTCGTCGACATCCGCAGCGTGCAGACCCTGGTCGACGGGGACCGCCTGCTGCTCAAGTACGGCGCGCAGGACGTCTCGGCGCACAAGTCGGGCGCCTACACCGGCGAGATCGCCTCGAGCATGCTGGCCAAGCTGGGCTGCACGTTCGTGGTGGTCGGCCACTCCGAGCGGCGGCAGTACCACGCCGAGAGCGACGAGCTGGTCAACGCCAAGGTCAAGGCCGTGCTGGCCGACGACATGACGCCGATCCTGTGCATCGGTGAGGGCCTGGACATCCGCGAGGCGGGCAACCACGTGGAGTACACGCTGGCCCAGCTCGACGGCGGCCTGGCCGGGCTCACCCCCGCGCAGGTCGAGAAGGTCGTCGTGGCGTACGAGCCGGTGTGGGCCATCGGCACCGGCAAGACCGCCACGCCGGAGGACGCCCAGGAGGTCATCGGCGCCATCCGCGCGCAGCTGGCCAAGACCCAGGGCGACGCCACCGCGAACGTGGTGCGCATCCTCTACGGCGGCTCGGTGAAGGGCTCGAACATCGCCGCGATCATGGCGCAGCCCGACATCGACGGCGCGCTGGTCGGCGGGGCGAGCCTCGACGCCGACGACTTCGCGAAGATCTGCCGCCTGGGCGAGTAGCCCCGGTACGAGAGAGCGGGCGGGTGGCCATCGGCTCCCCGCCCGCTCTGCTGTCACCGGCAGTGATCTTCCGAGTGCCGGGAGTCCTTCTTTGTTGCGATCTGGCTCCCGCCTGCCGGTGCCGCGGCGCGAGTGCCTAAAGTGTGGCGCGTGACCGGGCCACCTCTGGGTGCGCGGTCCCGCCCCCGACCACCCCTCGAGATCCTTGGCGGGCTACCCGCGCCCGCCGAGAGGACGACCATGCCTCACCTCGCGCATATGCGCCGCCTGACCGCTGCCGTCGTGGCGCTCGTCACCGCGGGCGCGGTTGCCGCCTGCGACTCGGCGGCCGACTCGAGCACCACCGTCACCTCGGGTGGCACGCTGCGGGTGGTGCTGACGCAGCTGCCCTCGCACCTGGACCCGCAGAAGATCGGTGCGGCGCTGGACTCCAACATCAGCCGCCTGCTGTCGCGCACGCTCACGACGTACAAGTCCGAGTCCGGCGCGGCCGGTAGCGAGCTGGTCCCCGACCTCGCCACCGACCTCGGCCGGCCCAGCGAGAACAACACGGTGTGGGAGTTCAAGCTGCGCGACGGCATCAAGTGGGAGGACGGCGCCGCGATCAACTGCCAGCAGGTGAAGTACGGCGTCGAGCGCAACTTCTCCTCGCTGTTCAAGTCGGGCCTGCCGTACGCGAAGCTGCTGCTGGCCGACAACGCGACCCCGTACGAGGGTCCGTACAGCGGCAAGGAGCTGGAGTCGGTCACCTGCGACGACACGCACACGATCAAGTTCAAGCTGAAGCAGCCCACCGGCGACTTCAACTACGCGGTGGCGCTGTCGGTGTTCTCTCCGGCCAAGCCGGGCTCGGACGGGGACAAGGACGCCTACGACCGGCGCCCGCTGTCCAACGGGCCGTACCGGGTGGAGCCGCGGGTCGCCGACGACCGGATCACGCTGGTGCGCAACGAGCACTGGTCGTCGAGCGTGGACGCCGTCCGCAAGGCGTTCCCGGACAAGATCGAGATCGTGAAGAACGAGAACGACCCGGCGGTGACCAACGCGCTGATCCAGGACCAGGGCGGCGACCGTAACTCGGTCATGCTCAACGCCAACGTCGCGCCGAACTTCCTGCAGCAGGTCGTCAACGACCCCGAGCTGTCCAAGCGGACCGCGACCGGCCCGACCGGCGCGACGCGCTACTTCGCCATCAACACCAAGCTGGTCAAGGACCTGCGCTGCCGCCAGGCGCTGGTGTACGCGTTCAACAAGCGCAAGTACCGCCAGGCGATGGGCGGCTCGATCATCGGTGAACTGGCCACCTCGATGATCCCGCCGAACCTGGCCGCGCACGCCACGTTCGACGACTACGGCACGCTGAGCGACGGCGACGGCAACGAGGACAAGGCGATCGCCCTGATCGACCAGGCCAAGGACGCCGGTGTCACCTGCCCCGACTCCATCAACGTGGCGCTGCCGGACAACGACACCATCGCCCGGTACGTCAAGACGATGGTCGACGCGTACGTCCGGGTCGGTATCAAGGTCAACCTGAAGCGGCTCGACGCCGACGCGTACTGGGACCTGATCGCCGACTCCGGCCACTCGTACCACATGGTCTACGCGGGCTGGATCCCCGACTGGGCCAACGGCTCGGCGGTCATCCCGCCGCTGTTCGACGGCAGTCTGGTGCAGCCGCCGGGCGAGCTGAGCGGGTCGAACTACTCGTTCCTCAAGGATCCCGAGATCGACCAGGCGATCAAGGAGGCCAACGCCGAGCCGGACCTGCCGCGCCAGTACAAGCTGTGGGGCGAGTTGGACGGCAAGCTCTCGCAGATGGCGGTGACGATCCCGGTGCTCTACCCGAACGCGATCCGGATGTCCGGGTCGAACGTGGGCGGGATGTTCATTCACTCCCAGTTCGGCATGCCCGATCTGTCCGCGCTCGGCCTGCTCGACCCGACCGTCGCCACGGATGTGGCATCCTCGCCCTCCTGACTCCGGGCCGCGCCCGCTATTCTTGACCGACACCAAGGCCGCGCCAGCGGCCACCGAAACCTAAGGACCGTGCTCATGCCGATCGGCTTCGCCTACGCAATGATCGTGTTGCTGATCATCACCAGCGCCCTGCTGACCCTGCTGGTGCTGCTGCACCGTGGTAAGGGCGGCGGCCTGTCCAGCATGTTCGGCGGTGGCGTCTCGTCGAGCCTGGCCGGTTCCTCCGTGGCGGAGAAGAACCTGGACCGGTACACCGTGCTGGTGGGCATCGTCTGGTTCGCCTGCATCGTCGGCCTGGGGCTGTGGCTCAAGCTGGAGATGGGTGGCGCCTGATCCTCGCGATCACGTGAAGGGCCGGTCGGATCACCGACCGGCCCTTTCGCGTCCGCCCCGCGCCCAGAACGAAAGGAAGGGCACCTTCTTATCGCTTCGCGTATAAGAAGGTGCCCTTCCAAACATTCGGCGTGGTCGGCGCAGACCGGCCGCGTGGTCAGCGTAGGGCGGGTGAGTCCGCCGGGATCTGCGCCGCCGCCGCCTCGTCCAGTAACCAGAGGGTCCGCGAGCGCCCGCGCACCGAGGCGGCGGGCAGGCCGCCGCCACTGGTCAGGGCCGTGCCGACCGCCTCGGCCTTGTCGCCGCCCGCCGCGATCAGCCACACCTCGTCGGCCGTGTTGATCGCGGCCGGGGTGAGCGTGGTGCGCATCGGCGGCGGCTTGGGGCTGTCGGTCACCGCGCCGACCGTCCCGTCGGCCACCGGGTGGCCCGGGAAGACCGAGGCGACGTGCCCGTCCTCGCCGACGCCCAGCAGCAGTACGTCGAAGCGCGGCAGCTGCCCGCTGTCGGCCGCCGCCGCGAGCTCTCCGGCGTAACGGCGGGCCGCCAGAGCCGGATCTGCGCCGTCGGGGCCGTCGGAGGGTGGCATCGGGTGCACCCGGGCCGGATCTAGCGGCAGCGCGTCCAGCAGAGCCGCGCGCGCCTGGGTCTCGTTGCGGTCGGGGTCGCCGGCGGGCAGGAACCGCTCGTCGCCCCACCACAGGTCGACCCGCGACCAGTCGACGGAGTCATGGGCGGGGCTTGCCGGCACCGCCCGGTAGACGGCCGCGGCGACCCGCCCGCCGGTCAGCACCGCGTGGGCGCCGCCATGCGCCGCCTGGGCCTGCGCCAGCTTCGCCAGCAGCCGCGCCGCGACCGCCTCGGCCAGCGCGGCGGCGTCGGCGTGCACCACCACGGTCATGCCGTCGCCCCCACGGGCTGGGTCCAGGCCGGGTCCTGCCAGATGTGGGTGCGCACGCTCGGCCGCTCGCCGAGCCCGCCCACCCCGGTCGCCGCCGCCAGCGCCCGCGAGTACGGCTGGTCGGCGTCCAGCCGCTGCAGTTCCTCGGCCAGCTCCTCGCCCAGCCGCCGCTGCAGCAGCGGCAGCACCAGGTCGAGGTGGCCGGGGCGGCGCAGCAGCGCCATCCCGTCGCCGGTGCTGTGCAGGCTGAGCGTGCCGCCGTCGGCCAGCGCGAAGTCGACGCCGTTGAGCTTGCCGTCGGCCGAGTCGGCCAGCCGGACCGGGATGCCGGTGCGGGAGATGATCCAGCCGCGCAGCAGCGCGCCGAGCGGGTCGGCGGCACCGGCGTAGACGACCGCCGAGACCGCGCTGTTGTTGCCGGTGTCGAAGGCGCCCGCGATCAGCGAGCGCCAGCCGGTGAGCCGGGTCCAGGACAGGTCGGTGTCGCCCGGCGCGTAGTCCAGCGCCCGCTGGCGCAGGGCCGCCTCCGGGTCGGCGCACTGGGTGATGTCGGTGACCCGGCGCTCGGCCACGACGCCGAGCGGGTCGTACGCGATGTGCTCCGGCGGGGTGCCGTGCCACCAGGTGACCACCGGCACGTCCGGGGCGAGCAGCGGCATGACCACCGACTCGCTGTGCAGGGCCAGGCGACCGTGCATCCGCATGATCACGGCCTCGCACGGGCCGAGCCGCCCGCCGACCACGATCTCGGCGTCGAGCCGGTCCTTGGCGTTGGCGGTGGCCGAGTCGACCCCGGGCACCGGCCCACGGCTGACCACGAGCAGGCGGCAGGGGTGCGAGGCGGCGGCGATGGTGGCCGCGTCCTCGACCTGGCGCACCCGGCCCTCGTCCACGATGACGACCAGGTTCAGGGCCAGGCCGCTGGCCACGCCGCCGGCGTTGCGCCGCTCCGCGGCGAGCTTGCGCACCACCTCGTTACCGGTGGTGTCCCACAGGGCTAGCATCCCGCCCGCCTTCCGGAGAGAACGTGCTTGCTCGTGTCGAAAGTCCGCTTCGCGGACTTTCGACACGAGGCACTTACGCAGCTGTGCTTCATGATTCGCTCGCGTTGCTCGCTCATGCCCGCCGCCAGCTACGGCCCTCGGCGGCCAGCATCTCGTCGGCCTCGCGCGGGCCCCACTCGCCCGCCCGGTAGGTGGCCGGTTTGGTGCCGACCCACGCCGCCTCCAGCGGGTCGACGATGCGCCAGCCCTCCTCGACCTCGGCGGCGTCCGGGAACAGCGTCCGGTCGCCGAGCATCACGTCGAGGATGAGCCGCTCGTACGCCTCCGGGCTGGATTCGGTGAACGCCTCGCCGTACGCGAAGTCCATGCTGATGTCGCGCAGTTCCATCTGGGTGCCCGGCACCTTGGACCCGAACTTGAGCATCACGCCCTCGTCCGGCTGCACCCGGATGACCAGCTGGTTGTGGCCCAGCAGCTCCACGTCCTCCGGGTAGAACGGCAGGTGCGGGGCCTTCTTGAACAGCACCGCGACCTCGGTGACCCGCCGGGGCAGGCGCTTGCCCGCCCGGATGTAGAACGGCACCCCGGCCCAGCGCCGGTTCTGGATGGACAGCCGCGCCGCGACGTACGTCTCCGTCGTCGAGCTCGCCGGGACGTCGGACTCCTCCAGGTAGCCCTTGACCCGCTGCCCGGCCACCCAGCCGGTGAGGTACTGCCCGCGCACCGTGCCGGTCGACACGTCGGCCGGGGGTGCGGTGGCGCGTAGCACCTTGAGCTTCTCGGCCCGGATCTCCGCGGCGTCGAAGGTCGTCGGCTCCTCCATGGCGACCAGCGCCAGCAGCTGCAGCAGGTGGTTCTGCAGCACGTCCCGGGCGGCGCCGGTGGCGTCGTAGAAGCCCGCGCGGGTGCCGATGCCGACGTCCTCGGCCATGGTGATCTGCACCGAGTCGACGTACTTGGAGTTCCACAGCGGCTCGAACAGGGAGTTGGCGAAGCGCAGCGCGAGGATGTTCTGCACCGTCTCCTTGCCGAGGTAGTGGTCGATGCGGAACACGTCCTGCGCGCTCACCACGTCGTCCACCAGGTCGTTGAGCGACTTGGCCGAGGCCAGGTCCTCCCCGAACGGCTTCTCCACCACGACCCGGCGCCAGCCGCCCGACTTGTCGTTGTCGGCCATGCCGGTGCGCTCGAGCTGCTTGAGCACGGTCGGGAAGGCCGCGGGCGGGATGGACAGATAGAACGCCGCGTTGCCCGGGATGCCGTGCGAGTCGCGCAGCTCGTCCAGGGTGCGCGACAGCGTGTCGAACGCCGCGTCGTCGTCGAAGGCGCCGCCGACGAACTTGATGTTGCCCGAGAGCCGGTTCCAGACCTCCTCGCGCCAGGGGGTGCGCGCGTGCTCCTGGGCCGACGTGCGGGCCAGCTGCTCGAAGTCGCCGTCGCCCCAGTCGCGGCGGGCGAAGCCGAGCACCACGAAGCCGGGCGGCAGCAGGCCGCGGTTGGCCAGGTCGTACACGGCGGGCAGCAGTTTCTTGCGGGCGAGGTCGCCGGTGACCCCGAAGATGACCAGCGCGCACGGCTCAGGGATGCGCGGCAGGCGCCGGTCCTGCGGATCCCGCAGCGGGTTGGGCTGCTGCGGGGTGGACGACACGCTCACGTGACGTCACCTCTCCTTGCTGGTGGCCGTGGCCAGGTGGTGCGCCGCTTCGAGCAGCTGGGCGATGCCCTTGGACCGGTCGGTGAGGTGCAGGTGCAGCAGTGGACGGCCGCGACCGGCCAGCGCCTGGCGGTCGCCGGCGGCCTGGGCCGCCTGCAGTGTGCCGAAGCTGTACGGCTTGCCCGGCACCGCCAGGTCCGCGCTGACCGCGCCGGTGACCTGCAGGAACGCGCCGACCTGCGGCCCGCCCTTGTGGTACTGGCCGGTCGAGTGCAGGAACCGTGGCCCCCAGCCGTAGGTGACCGGGCGGCCGCTCGCCTCGGCCAGTGACGCGCGCAGCTTGGCGGCGTCGGCGTCGGCGAACCGGTCCAGGTACTCCATGATCGCGATGTACCCGTCCGGCCCGGCCTCCGTGGCCAGCCAGGACAGCGCCTCGTACAGGTCGTTCACGCCCGCCGTGGTGTAGACCTCGATGTCGCCCTCGGTGAACGCGGGCTGCTCGGCGGGCATGCCCTCGTCGAGGATCTTGCCGGTGTTCTGCTTGGACTCGGTCACGTTCGGCTGGTCGAACGGGTTGATGCCGAGCACCCGCCCGGCGATGGCGGTCGCCGCCTCCCAGCACAGGAACTGGGCGCCCAGCGGGCCGTTGACGGCCGCGTCGGGCGTACCCGCCACGGCTCCGCCCGCGGCGCCCACGGTCGCGGTGAAGACGTCGGCACCGGTCGCGCCGGGCGCGTTCGGGCCCTCCACCACGACCGGCAGGATGCCCTTGCCCTCCTTGCCGGTGGACTCGGCGATGAGCTGCTCGGCCCAGTCGCCCAGCCCGGTGATGCCGCTACCGTCGTCGGCCAGCGACACCTTGTCCCGCCCGGCCAACGCGGCCGCGCCGAGCGCGGCGCCCAGCAGCAGCGACGGGTTGGCCTCGGGGGCGGCGGTCAGCGTCGCGGCGAACTCCTCGGCCTGGTCCAGCAGCTCGGCCACGTCCACCCCGGCCAGCGCGGTCGGCACCAGGCCGAACGCGGTCAGCGCGGAGTAGCGGCCGCCGACGTCGGAGTCGGCCAGCACCACGTAGGCGCCCATGTCGCGGGCGGTCGACTCCAGCGGCGAGCCGGGGTCGGTCACGATCACGAAATGGCGCCCGACCTCGGCCTCGGGCAGGCCCGCGTCGAGGAACGCCTGCCAGTACGCCCGGCGGTGGCTGTCGGTCTCGATGGTGCCGCCGGACTTGCTGGAGACCACCACCACGGTGCGGGCCAGCCGGTCGCCCAGGGCCGCCTTGACCTGGCCCGGGTCGGTGGTGTCCAGCACCGTCAGCGCCTTGCCCAGGGTCAGCGAGATGACCTCGGGCGCCAGCGACGAGCCGCCCATGCCCGCGAGCGCGACGTGGTCGAGGTCGCCCAGCTCCTCGCGCAGCTCGGCCAGCTGCGGCAGCAGTGCCCGGCTGCGCACGAAGGTGTCGACCCAGCCCAGCCGGATCGACGCCTCAGGCTGCGCGGCCGGACCCCACAGGTCGGCATCCTTGGCCGCCAGGGCGGCGGGCACGCCCGCCGCCGCCAGCTCCGACACCTGCGCCGCGGCCTGCTGTGCCGCCGCGGGGGAGAGGCGGACGGTCAGCCCGCCTCCCGATGCGGTCTGGGTCATGCCTGCTCCAGTTTCGCCTGTACCCCGGCCAGCAGCTCCTGCCAGCTCGCGTCGAACTTCGCCACGCCGTCGCTCTCCAGGAACGCCACCACGTCGTCGTAGTCGACCCCGGCGGCCCGCAGCGCGTCGATGGTCTGCTGCGCCGCGGCCAGGTTGCCGGTGACCGTGTCCCCGGGCACCTCGCCGTGGTCGGCGAAGGCCTGCAGCGTCTTCTCCGGCATGGTGTTGACGGTGTCGGCGGCGACCAGCTGCTCGACGTAGAGCGTGTCCGGGTACTCCGGGTTCTTGGTGCCGGTGGAGGCCCACAGCGGCCGCTGCGGGTTGCCCCCGGCCGCCTTGAGCTCGGCCCACCTCGGCGACCCGACGACCTGCAGGTACTCCCCGTAGGCCAGGCGGGCGTTGGCGACGGCGGCCTGGCCGCGCAGGCCCAGCGCCTCCGGGGTGCCGATCTTCTCCAGCCGCTTGTCGATCTCGGTGTCGAAGCGGGACACGAAGAACGACCCCACCGACTCGATCTTCGACAGGTCGTGGCCATTGGCCTTGGCCTGCTCCAGACCGGTCAGCCAGGCGTCCAGCACCGCGCGGTAGCGCTCCAGCGAGAAGATCAGCGTCACGTTGACGCTGATGCCGTTGGCCAGCGCCGCGGTGATCGCGGGCAGGCCCTCCAGCGTCGCCGGGATCTTGATGAACAGGTTGGGCCGGTCGACCAGCCACCACAGCTGCTTGGCCTCGGCGATGGTCGGCTCGGTCTCGTGCGCCAGCCGCGGGTCGACCTCGATCGACACCCGGCCGTCCCGGCCGCCGCTCGCGTCGTACACCGGCCGCATCACGTCACAGGCCCACCGGATGTCGTACGTGGTGAGCATGCGCACCGCCTCGTCGACCGAGACCTTGCGCGCCTTCAGCTCGTGCAGCTGCTCGTCGTAGTCGTCGCTGCCCGCCAGCGCCGCGGCGAAGATGGTCGGGTTGCTGGTCACCCCGACCACGTGCCGCGTGTCGCGCAGCTCCGCCAGCGCGGTGTGGGAGCCGCCGTCGGTCAGCCGCTCCCGGGAGATGTCGTCAAGCCAGACCGCCACACCGGCGGCCGAGAGCTCGCCCAGGGGATCAGTCATCGCCAGTCACTGCCCTTCATTGGCCTTGGCCAGGGACCGCCGGGCGGCGTCGGCCACCGCCTGCGGTGTGAAACCGAACTTCTCGAACAGGGTCGCCGCCGGGGCGGACGCGCCGTAGTGCTCCAGGCTGACGGCCTCGCCCGCGTCGCCGATCAGGTCGCGCCACGACATGGCGATACCCGCCTCGACACTCACGCGGGCCTTGACCGACGACGGCAGCACAGACTCCCGGTACCCGGCGTCGGACGCGCGGAACCACTCCTGGCACGGCATCGACACCACCCGGGTCGCGATGCCGTCGGCCTCCAGCAGCTCCCGGGCGGCCAGGCAGAGCTGCACCTCGGAGCCGGTGCCCATGAGGATCACCTGCGGCGTGCCCGAGGACGCCTCCTCCAGCACATAGCCGCCGTGCTCGAAGCCGACGACCTTCGCCGGGTCCATCACCGGCAGGTTCTGGCGGCTCAGCGCCAGGGCCGTCGGCCGGTCGGTGTGGGTCAGCGCCATCCGCCAGGCGTGCGCGGTCTCGTTGGCGTCTGCGGGGCGCACCACGTCCAGGCCCGGGATGGCCCGCAGCGCGGTCAGGTGCTCCACCGGCTGGTGGGTCGGGCCGTCCTCGCCCAGACCGATCGAGTCGTGCGTCCACACGTAGGTCACCGGGAGCTTCATCAGCGCGGCCAGGCGGACCGCCGGGCGCATGTAGTCGCTGAAGACCAGGAACGTGCCGCCGTAGACGCGGGTGCCGTCGTGCAGTGCGATGCCGTTCATGATCGAGCCCATGGCGTGCTCGCGGATGCCGAAGTGCAGCGTGCGGCCGTACTCGTGGCCCGGGAACTCCTTGGTGGCGTACTCCGCCGGGATGAACGACGGCTCGCCCTTCATCGTGGTGTTGTTGCTCTCGGCCAGGTCGGCCGAGCCGCCCCACAGCTCCGGCAGCACCGGCGCCAGCGCGTTGAGCACCTGGCCTGACGCGGCGCGGGTGGCGATGCCCTTGGCGTCGGCCGGGAAGCTCGGCAGCGCCTCCGCCCAGCCCTTGGGCAGGGTACGGGTGCTCATCCGGTCGAACAGGGCCAGCCGGTCCGGGTTGGCCTTGGCCCAGTCGTGGAAGGCGTCCTCCCACTGCTCGTGCAGCACCCGGCCGCGCTCACGCACCGCGCGGGTGTGCGCCAGCACCTCGTCCTCGACCGGGAAGGCGACCGCCGGGTCGAAGCCCAGCACCTCCTTGACCGCGGCCGCCTCGTTCGGGCCGACCGCCGAGCCGTGGATCTTGCCGGTGTTCTGCTTGGTCGGCGCGGGCCAGCCGATGATGGTGCGCAGCGCGATGAAGCTGGGCCGGTCGGTGACCCCCTTCGCGCGCTGGATCGCCGCCCACAGCGCCGGGATGTCCTCGTGGTAGTTGCCGTTGCCGCCGGTCCAGTCGATCCGCTCCACGTGCCAGCCGTACGCCTCGTACCGCTTGCAGACGTCCTCGGACTTGGCGATGCGAGTGTCGTCCTCGATCGAGATCTCGTTGTCGTCGTAGAAGACGATGAGATTGTCGAGCTTCTGGTGCCCGGCGATCGCCGACGCCTCGTGCGTGATGCCCTCCTCGATGTCGCCATCGGAGCAGATCACGTAGATGTGGTGGTCGAACGGGCTGGTCCCCGGCGCGGCGTCGGGGTCGAACAGGCCGCGCTCGCGGCGGGCGGCCATCGCCATGCCCACCGCGTTGCCCAGGCCCTGGCCCAGTGGGCCGGTGGTGGTCTCCACGCCGCGGGTGTGCCCGTGCTCGGGGTGACCCGGGGTCAGCGAGCCCCACTGGCGCAAAGTCTGCAGGTCCGACAGCTCCAGGCCGTACCCGGCCAGGAACAGCTGGACGTACTGGGTGAGAGAGGAATGCCCGGCGGACAGCACGAAGCGGTCGCGGCCGGTCCAGTCCGGGTCGTTGGGATCGAGGCGCATAGCCCGCTGGAACAACAGGTAGGCGAGGGGGGCGAGGCTCATCGCGGTGCCGGGATGGCCGTTGCCGGCCTTCTCCACCGCGTCCATGGCCAGCACACGGGCGGTGTCCACCGCGCGGCGGTCGATGTCAGACCAGATCAACTGCTCGGTCACAGCTGTGCTACTCCTAGCGGGTCAGTCTTGCCGTCGCTCCAGGGCCGTGACCCGGAATAGCACGCACCGGAGCTGTGGAAAGGCGCAACGCATCGTCATAAGGGCGGCCACGGTGTCGCCCTGTCGGTGTTGACCCTACTCATACCTCGCACGACACATGTGCGAACCCGTGCTTTGTGCCACGGGGTGTCCGCGCCGCCGGGCGCGGCCGCAGGGTTTGACCAGCGTTGCCGTACCCTGTCTCGGGTGAGCACGCTCGCCGCGGAGTCGCCAGAGGCGGCCGGCACCATAGACCTCCCGTCCCACCCCCTCCCCGTGATCCCGGTGCAGCCCGGCAGTGCCGCGCGCGCCATCCGGGTGTCGCGGCGCCAGGCCCGCTGGGCGGTGTTCGGCGCCTACCTGTCGCTGACCAAGCCACGCATCGTGGAGCTGCTGCTCATCACCACCATCCCGGCGATGATGCTCGCGGCCAAGGGGCTTCCCTCGGTCTGGTTGATGCTGGTCGTGCTGGTCGGCGGCTCGTTCGCGGCGGGGGCCGCCAACGCGATCAACTGCTACCTCGACCGTGACATCGACCCGCTGATGGGACGAACGTCACGTCGGCCGCTGGTCACCCACGCGGTGGCCCCGCGCGACGCGCTCATCTTCGGCCTCGCCCTGGCCGTCGCCTCGACCGCGCTGATGGCCGCGTTCACCAACTGGCTGGCCACCGCGCTGACCGTGGCCGCGATCGTCTACTACGACGTCATCTATACGGCCTGGCTCAAGCGCAGCACGCCGCACAACACCTTCTGGGGTGGCGTGTGCGGGGCGATGCCGGTGCTGATCGGCTGGGCCGCGGTGACCGGTTCCCTGGCCCCGGCCGCCTGGCTGCTGTTCGGCGTCGTCTTCTTCTGGCAGATGCCGCACTTCTACGCGCTGGCGATCCGGTTCAAGGACGACTACGCCAGGGCGGGCATCCCGATGCTCACGGTGGTGGCCACCCCGCGTCGCGTCGCGATCGAGTCGGTGGTGTACTCCTGGCTGACCGTGGCGACCTCGCTCGCGGTCTGGCCGCTGGGCATGTCCCGGGTGTACGGCATCCCCGCGCTCATCTGCGGAATGATGTTCATCCTGGAAGCCCACGGGCTGTACAGCCGCACCATGAAGGGCGAGCCGGTCAAGCCGATGCGGCTTTTCCACTGGTCAACGGCGTACCTCACGATCGTCTTCGTGGCGGTCGGCGTCGACGTGTTCATCTGACCGATTTACCGAATTTATTAGTGACACGCCCTAATCCCCGGGCCGGGCGTGTCCAGGGGTTGGCAGGGTGTCCGTTCTGCGACACATTGACGGGGATATTTCTGGGCGAACCCGGACAGTCGATCTCTGTACATCGGGTTGCAGCTACGTAACGGGGATCACAAAAAGTGCTCACAATCCCGCTACCGGATGCCCGTTCTGCTTATCGTGCTTGCATGGCAGAAGGTTCAGATACGACGGTGACCATCGAGCACCCCACGGCCACACTCGTGGCCGGCCTGCGCGAGTTCGCTAGCGCGCACGGAGGTGCGAAGGGGGTCATCGAGTACGTCGGTCGGCGCGGTGCTCGCATCGTGTTGGTGGGTGGCGACGGAGCGTGGGGCGACCGGTTCGCCGCCAGCACCGACATCGCCCGGGCCGCCTGTGAACGGGCTGGCATCACCGTGGAGAACGAATGGGAGCGGGAGCTCATCGAGCTCATGCGTCCCACCAACGACCTCTGGCGGTCCATGTCCAAGCGGACACTGACGCGCTGAGGAAGTTTCAGATCCGCGAGCTATCTTGGATCTTGTGAGCACACCCCTTGACCGTGCGACCCGGGCAGCTGCCCGGGTCGCCCTGGTATCCGAGCCCGGATCTCGCCGCGCCGCCGCGCCGCGCGTCGCCATCGCGACCTGCGCCGAGATCCCGCTGCTGGAGCCCGACGACCAGCTCGTGCTGGCGCCGCTGGCCGCGCGGGGCGTCACCGCCGAGCCGGTCGTCTGGGACGACCCCGCGGTCGACTGGACGGGCTACGACCTGGTGGTGCTCCGGTCCACCTGGGACTACTCCTGGCAGCGGGACAAGTTCCTGGACTGGGCCCGTTCCGTGCCCACCTTGGCCAACCCGGCCGCCGTGGTCGCCTGGAACACCGACAAGAGCTACCTGGCCGAGCTGGCGACCGCCGGGATCCCGATCATCCCGACCACCTTCGTCGCCCCGGGTGACGAGTGGACCGCCCCGGACGGCGGCGGCGAGTACGTCATCAAGCCCTCGGTCAGCTCGGGCAGCCGCGACACCGGCCGGTACGGGCCCGGCGACGCCGTGCAGGCCGCCGACCACGTCCGCCGGTTGCAGGCCGCCGGGCGGCTCGTGCTGATCCAGCCCTACCTGGGAGCCGTGGACGCGTACGGCGAGACGGCTCTGCTGTTCTTCGCCGACCCGGCGACGGGGCGGCTGGTGTACAGCCACGCCATCCGTAAGGGGCCGCTGCTGACCGGACCGCACGTCGACGGGGTGGACGAGCTGTACAAGGCCGAGGACATCACCACGCGTACGCCCACCGCCGCGGAACTGGCCGTCGGCGAGGCCGTGGTCGCCACCCTGCCCGACGGCCTGGTCTACGCCCGCGTCGACCTGATCCCCGACGCCGACGGCAACCCGCACCTGATCGAGCTGGAACTGACCGAGCCCTCGGTCTTCCTCGAGCACGACCCCGCCGCTGCCGACCGCCTCGCCGCCGCCATCGCCGCCCGCCTCACCCACGGCGCCTGACCGGCCCCTCTCCGCCGCCGCTCGCCTGCCGCGCCGCTCGCCGCTCGCCGCTCGCCGCAGTTTCGGGGAAACTGCCGCAATCGGCGCGCGAATTCGCGCACTTTCCCCGAAACTGCAGCCTCCAACCAGGGCCCCGAAGGGTCAGGGGGTGCGGGAGAGGAAGTCGCGGAGGCCTGCGCCGGGTGGGTCGTCGGGGTGGGCGGCGAGGCCGCGCTCGGCCCAGGCGCGGGCGGCCTCGGGTTCGCCGATGTCGGCCAGGGCGCGGGCCAGGCGGCCGTACTGGGCGGCGTGGCGCAGGTCGCCGCCGATGACCTCGACCAGGGTCGGGGTGTCGCGCTCCCACCGGGCCAGCCGTTCGATGGCGTCGCGGGCGCTCAGGTCGCCGGGGTCGGCGGCCCAGCGGCGGCGGACCACGGCGCGGTAGTGGTCCAGGCCGTCGGCGCCCAGCGCGGGCCCGTACGCCCAGATGTCGATCGGGCACCAGCGCCCACCCTCGAACTGCACCGCGATCAGCCAGTCGGCCAGCTCGACCCCGTCGCCGGGCGCCTGCCCGCAGGCCTCGGCGTGTACGGCGAGCAGGCGGTGCAGCAGGTTGTCCAGCGCCCCCGAGGCGTCGTCGGCGCGGTCGAGGGTGCTCAGCAGCAGGCTGACAGCCTGTGCCAGTGGTTGCCGGGCGACCTCAGCCCGGCCGGTGCCGACGAGCGTGGCCAGCTCTTCCACGAGCACAGCCGCCTGCTCGGCGTGGCGTACGACGGCCCAGTAGTCGAGGTGCCCGTCGGTGGTGAAGGTCTGGGCCACCACGCCCGGCAGCGAGTCGTCGGAGTGCGCCTGCGGTGCGCGGCGCAGAGAGGTCGGCACCCGCTCATCATCGCCCCGTCGGCACGTCGCCGGGATGGTTCCGGCAGCGGTTGACGCTCAGATCGGAACCTGGCGGTTACCGGACAGTGACCAACGGGGGTACAGAATCCGCGCTGCTCACCGTGGGTGCGCTCCCAGTCACTGCGTCGCCGTCGCCGCGCGGCGCGGCGTCGAAGCCGGTCGCCCAGACCGTCCCGAGCGCGGCCACCCACAGCAGGCAGGCCCCGAGCATGTGCGCGCCGACCAGGATCTCGGGCAGCCCGGTGAAGTACTGGACGAAGCCGATCGCGCCCTGTCCGAGCAGCACCCCGAGCAGGATCGCGGCCCGGCGGGTCAGCGCGGGGGCGGCCACCGCGCGGGCGGCGAACCAGGTCGCGACCGCGAGGCCGAGCAGCAGGAACACGGTGTCCACGTGCAGCTGCGAAATCATCGCCGGGTCCAGCCCGGTGCGCCGGGCCTGCTCGTCGCCCGCGTGCGGGCCGCTGCCGGTGACCACCACGCCGACCGCCAGCGCGACCGCGCCCGCCGCGACGACCGCCCAGGTGAGCGGGCGCAGCCGGGCCGTGGCGGGAGCGGCGGGGGCCGGGTCGAGGGTGCGCTGCCAGAGGGCGTACGACCCGCCGACCATCGCGATGGACAGCAGGAAGTGCAGGCCCACCACGTACGGGTTGAGGTCGCTCAGCACGGTGAACCCGCCGACCACGCCCTGCCCCGGGATGCCCAGCACCACGGCCAGCGCCAGCGGGCGCAGGCGCGCGTGCCGCCACGCGGCCAGCAGCGCCGCCCCGGCGATCAGGACGAGCACGAAGGTCAGCATCCGGTTGCCGAACTCGATCACCCCGTGCACGCCCATCGCGCGCGTGGTGGTGTAGGAGTCCTCGGTGCACCGTGGCCAGGTCGGGCAGCCCAGGCCCGAGCCGGTGAGCCGGACCGCGCCGCCGGTGACCACGATGACGATGTTGCCGACGAGGTTCGCCAGTGTCAGGCCGCGCCGCAGCGAGGTGGGGGCGTCGAGCAGCAGCCGCCACAGCAAGGTGGGGGCGTCGAGCAGCAGCCGCCACAGCAGCACGGCCAGGCGCACGAGGCGGCGGGGGACAGCGGCGAGGACAGACAGCACGAAACGATGGTAGGCGCGCCAAGCGGACGGGCCGGGCGCGGGGAGCGTGAGTGGCCCGCGTCACCGGTGGGTAGGTTTGCGCACGTCGGACGAAATAAGTAACACTGGTGTAGTGAAAAAGGGCGCCACGATGATCGAGGCACCCGATCGGCGCACCGTACACCCGGCCACGCGCGATCGGGTGATCGAGCTGCTC
Source organism: Catellatospora tritici (assembly GCF_019083965.1). Taxonomy (GTDB): domain Bacteria; phylum Actinomycetota; class Actinomycetes; order Mycobacteriales; family Micromonosporaceae; genus Catellatospora; species Catellatospora tritici. Next base: position 80,711 of record NZ_JAHRCY010000008.1, on the reverse strand, counting down.
GCCCAGGGCCCGGCCACCGCCGTCGACCTGGGCGCCGTGCTGGGCCTGTCCACCGCGGGCATCCGCCGCCACCTCGACGCGATGCTGGCCGAGGGCCTGGTGAAGACGCGCGAGCAGGTGCGCCGCGGGCCGCGCGGCCGGGGCCGCCCCGCCAAGGTCTTCCTGCTCACCGACGCCGCCCGCGAGGGGCTGGGCCACCACTACGACGGGCTGGCCGCCGCCGCCCTGCGCTGGATCGCCGAGCACGGCGGCCCCCGCGAGGTCGCCGCCTTCGCCGCCGCTCAGGTGGCCGGGCTCGAGGAGCGCTGCCAGACCGCCGTACGCGACGCGGGTGACGATCCTCTCGCCCGCGCGGAGGCGCTCGCGGGTGCGCTGACCGCCGAGGGATACGCTGCGAGCGCGTCGGCGATCGCCACCGGCGGGCAGCTGTGCCAGCACCACTGCCCCGTGGCTCACGTCGCCGCCGAGTTCCCGCAGCTGTGCGAGGCCGAGACCCAGGTGATCTCCCGCCTGGTCGGCACGCACGTGCAGCGGCTCGCGACCATCGCGCACGGCGACGGGGTGTGCACCACGCACATACCCCCCAAAGTGCGGCCCGCCGTGCCCACCACCGACTTCTCGACCAACCTGCAAACCGACGCCGTCACGATGAGGACAGACTCATGACCGAGCAGATCACCACGACCGAGGACCAGCTCGCTGGCCTGGGCAAGTACGAGTACGGCTGGGCCGACCCGGACGTGGCCGGCGCCAACGCGCAGCGCGGTCTCAACGAGGCGGTCGTGCGCGACATCTCGTCGAAGAAGAGCGAGGCCGACTGGATGCTCGAGCTGCGGCTCAAGGGTCTGCGGCTGTTCGGGCGCAAGCCGATGCCGTCGTGGGGCGCGGACCTGTCCGACATCGACTTCGACAACATCAAGTACTTCGTCCGCTCGACCGAGAAGCAGGCGGCGAGCTGGGAAGAGCTGCCCGAGGACATCAAGAACACCTACGACAAGCTGGGCATCCCGGAGGCGGAGAAGCAGCGCCTCGTCGCCGGTGTCGCCGCCCAGTACGAGTCCGAGGTGGTCTACCACGCCATCCGCGAGGACCTGGAGCAGCAGGGTGTGCTGTTCCTGGACACCGACACCGCGCTGCGCGAGCACCCGGAGCTGTTCCAGGAGTACTTCGGCACCGTCATCCCGGTGGGTGACAACAAGTTCGCCGCGCTGAACACCGCCGTCTGGTCGGGTGGCTCGTTCATCTACGTGCCGCCGGGCGTCAACGTGGAGATCCCGCTGCAGGCGTACTTCCGGATCAACACGGAGAACATGGGCCAGTTCGAGCGGACGCTGATCATCGTCGACGAGGGTGCGTACGTGCACTACGTCGAGGGCTGCACCGCGCCCGTGTACTCCTCCGACTCGCTGCACAGCGCGGTCGTGGAGATCATCGTGAAGAAGAACGCGCGCTGCCGCTACACGACCATCCAGAACTGGTCGAACAACGTGTACAACCTGGTCACCAAGCGGGCCGTCTGCCACGAGGGCGCCACCATGGAGTGGGTCGACGGCAACATCGGCTCCAAGGTGACCATGAAGTACCCGGCCGTGTTCATGGTCGGCGAGCACGCCAAGGGCGAGGTGCTCTCGGTGGCGATGGCCGGTGAGGGCCAGCACCAGGACGCGGGCGCCAAGATGGTGCACGCCGCGCCGCACACCTCCAGCACGATCATCAGCAAGTCGATCGCCCGGGGCGGCGGCCGCACCTCCTACCGCGGCCTGGTCCAGGTGCTGGAGGGCTCGCACCACAGCAAGAGCACGGTCAAGTGCGACGCGCTGCTGGTCGACACCATCTCCCGCTCGGACACCTACCCCTACGTCGACATCCGCGAGGACGACGTGTCCATGGGGCACGAGGCGACCGTCTCCAAGGTCAGCGACGACCAGCTCTTCTACCTGATGAGCCGGGGCCTGTCCGAGGACGAGGCGATGGCCATGATCGTGCGCGGCTTCATCGAGCCCATCGCCAAGGAGCTGCCGATGGAGTACGCGCTGGAACTGAACCGACTGATCGAACTGCAGATGGAAGGCGCCGTCGGCTGATGACCACCGAAGCAATCGCACCGCCGAAGACCAAGTCCCAGGCGCTGCGCTCGTACCACTCCGCCGATTTCCCGGCGCTGACCGGCCGCGAGGAGGAGTGGCGCTTCACGCCGCTCAAGCGCCTGCGCGGGCTGGCCGCCGGGACGGTCGCGCCCGGGGTCGCCCCCAAGCACGAGTACGGCGCGCTGCCCGAGGGCGTCACCGTGTCCACGGCGGCGCTGGACGGCGTGAAGGTCGGCGGGGTGCTCACCCCGTTCGACCGGATCAGCGCGTGGGCGTACGAGAACGCGGGCCAGGCGCTGGTGGTCGAGGTGGCCAAGGAGACCGTGCTCGCCGAGCCGTTCACGCTGCGGCTGAACGGCGCCGGTGCCGACGGCGCCGCGGCCGGGCACACCTACCTGTCGGTCGGCGCGTTCGCCGAGGCGACGGTGGTGCTGGAGCAGACCGGCAGCGTCACGCTGGCCGACAACGTGGAGGTCGCCGTCGCCGACGGCGCGAAGCTGACCCTGGTCACGGTCGCCGACTGGGCGCCGGACGCGGTGCAGGCCCAGCACGTCAAGGTGAAGCTCGGCCGCGACGCGAAGATCGTGCACGTGCAGGTGAGCCTGGGCGGCGACCTGGTGCGCCAGTTCACCAGCGTCGAGTACACGGGCCGGGGTGGCGAGGCCGACCTGTTCGGCCTGTACTTCGCCGACGGCGGGCAGCACCTGGAGCACCGCCTGCTGGTCGACCACTCGGTGCCCGACTGCCGCTCGTTCGTGAACTTCCGGGGCGCGCTGCAGGGCGAGGGCGCGCACACGGTCTGGGTCGGCGACGTGCTGATCCAGGACCACGCCACCGGCACCAGCACGTACGAGGTCAACCGGAACCTGCTGCTGTCCGACGGGGCGCGCGCCGACTCGGTGCCGAACCTGGAGATCGAGACCGGCGAGATCGTCGGCGCCGGGCACGCCTCGGCGACCGGCCGCTTCGATGACGAGCAGCTGTTCTACCTGATGGCCCGGGGCATCCCGGAGGGCGAGGCGCGCAAGCTCGTCGTCCGCGGCTTCTTCGCCGAGCTGCTGCACAAGATCCCGGCCGAGGAGCTGCGCGAGCGGCTGGGCGCCGCGATCGAGCAGCGCCTGGAGAAGGCGGGCTCGTGACGATGTCCGAATTCGTCCGTGCCTGCGCGGCCGACGACGTGGCCAAGGGCGCCGCGATCGCGGTGGAGCTGGGTGACGTCCCGGTCGTGGTGGTCCACGCCGAGGACGACGCCTTCTACGCCGCGTACGACGAGTGCTCGCACGCGGCGGTGGCCCTGTCCGAGGGCGAGGTCGACGGGTGCACGCTGGAATGTTGGCTGCACGGTTCGCGTTTCGATCTGCGTACCGGTGCGCCGACCGGGCTGCCCGCGACCGAGCCTGTCCCCGTCTTTCCCGTCGAGATCCGCGACGGTGATGTCTACGTCAGCCTGACACCGAGTAATGGAGTAAGCCGATGAGCAAGTTGGAGATCCGCGACCTTCAGGTGTCGGTGAAGCTGCCCGAGGGCGAGCTGAAGCCGATCCTGCACGGGGTCACGCTGACGGTGGAGTCGGGCCAGACCCACGCCATCATGGGCCCCAACGGCTCGGGCAAGTCGACGCTGGCCTACTCCATCGCGGGCCACCCGAAGTACGAGATCACCGGCGGCAGCGTGCACCTGGACGGCCAGGACGTGCTGGCGATGAGCGTGGACGAGCGGGCCCGCGCGGGCCTGTTCCTGGCCATGCAGTACCCGGTCGAGGTGCCGGGTGTGTCGGTGGCGAACTTCCTGCGCACCGCCAAGACCGCGATCGACGGCGAGGCGCCGAAGCTGCGCACCTGGGCGGGCGAGCTCAAGGGCTCGATGGAGAAGATGGGCATGGACCCGGCGTTCGCCCAGCGCAACGTCAACGAGGGCTTCTCCGGCGGTGAGAAGAAGCGGCACGAGATCGTGCAGCTGGAGCTGCTCAAGCCGAAGATCGCCATCCTGGACGAGACCGACTCGGGCCTGGACGTGGACGCGCTGCGCGTGGTCAGCGAGGGCGTGAACCGGGTGCGCGAGAACAGCGACACCGGGGTGCTGCTGATCACCCACTACACCCGGATCCTGCGCTACATCAAGCCCGACTACGTGCACGTCTTCGTCGCCGGTCGCATCGTCGAGGAGGGCGGCCCGGAGCTGGCCGACAAGCTCGAGGCCGAGGGTTACGAGCGCTACGTCGCCGGTGCTGGCGCGGCGGCCGTGGGCGCCTGAGGAGAGACGAGACGATGACGACGTTGACCATCCCGGCCGGGATGCCGCAGTACGACGACAAGCCGCGCTTCGACGTGGAGCGCGTGCGCGCCGACTTCCCGATCCTGGATCGGGAGGTCAACGGTCATCGGCTGGTGTACCTCGACTCCGGCAACACCTCGCAGAAGCCGCGCCAGGTCATCGACGCGATGGCCGAGTACTACTCGCGGCACAACGCCAACGTGGCCCGCTCGGTGCACACCCTGGGCACCGAGTCGACCGAGCTGTACGAGGGCGCGCGCGCCAAGGTCGCCGCGTTCATCGGCGCGGGCAGCCCTGACGAGGTGGTGTTCACCAAGAACGCCACCGAGGCGCTGAACCTGGTCGCGCACGCGTTCGGCTCGCACGCCGACGACCCGCGCTTCCGGCTGGGCCCCGGCGACGAGATCGTGATCTCGGAGATGGAGCACCACTCCAACATCGTGCCGTGGCAGCTGCTGTGTGCCCGTACCGGCGCCACGCTGCGCTGGTTCGGCATCACCGAGTCCGGCCGCCTCGACGAGTCGAACCTGGAAGAGCTGGTCAACGAGCGGACGAAGATCGTCTCGATCGTGCACGCCTCCAACGTGCTCGGTACGGTCAACGCCACCGCCCGGATCACCGCGCGGGTGCGCGAGGTCGGCGCGCTGCTGATGCTGGACTGCTCGCAGTCGGTGCCGCACCTGCCCATGGACGTGGTGGACTACGACGTCGACTTCATCGCCTTCACCGGCCACAAGATGCTCGGCCCGACCGGTATCGGCGTGCTCTGGGGCCGCCGTGAGCTGCTGGACAGCATGCCGCCGTTCCTGGGCGGCGGCTCGATGATCGAGACGGTCCGGATGACCGGTTCGACCTTCCTGCCCGCACCGGCCCGGTTCGAGGCGGGCACCCCGCCGATCGCGCAGGCGGTCGGGCTCGGGGCGGCCGTGGACTACCTGTCCGCGATCGGCATGGACGCCGTCCAGTGGCACGAGAAGGAGCTGACGGCGTACGCGCTCGACGCCCTGGCCACCGTGCCCGACCTGCGGATCTACGGTCCGGGGGTGCCGGTCGGCCGCGGCGGCACCATCTCGTTCACCCTCGGCGGCATCCACCCGCACGACGTCGGCCAGGTGCTGGACTCCCTCGGCGTGCAGGTCCGGGTCGGCCACCACTGCGCCCGGCCGATCTGCGACCGTTTCAGCGTCCCGGCGCTCACCCGGGCCTCGTTCTACCTCTACACGACGACCGAAGAGGTCGACGCGCTCGTGCGCGGCCTCGAGCAGGTGCGGAAGGTCTTCGCCTAGCCATGCAGCTGGACCAGCTCTACCAGGAGATCATCCTGGACCACTACAAGCACCCACAGGGGCGAGGGCTCAGGGAGCCTTTCGCCGCCGGGGTGCACCACGTCAACCCCACCTGCGGTGACGAGATCACGCTGCGGGTTGCCCTGGACGGGCAGACCATCAGCGACATCTCGTACGACGGCTCCGGCTGCTCGATCAGCCAGGCCTCCGCCAGCGTGCTGCACGAGCTGCTGCGCGGCCGCACGATCCCCGAAGCGCTGCGGGTGCACACCGCGTTCGCCGAGCTCATGGGCGGCAAGGGTCAGGTCGTGCCGGACGAGGAGGTGCTCGGGGACGCGGTCGCGTTCGCGGGCGTCGCCAAGTACCCGGCCCGGGTCAAGTGCGCGCTGCTGTCCTGGATGGCCCTGAAGGACGCGGTCGCCCAGGCCGTCGCCCTCGAGAAGGAGGAAGTGTGATGAGCGAGACCGACATCGTCGAGGGCACCGCCGAGCGGGCCGAGACTGTCGCGGACACCACCGAGCGGGCCGAGACCGCCGCGGACACCACCGCGCGGCCTGAGGCCGGCGCGGTGAAGAAGGCGCCGGTGGACGACGTGATCGAGGCGATGCGTGACGTCGTCGACCCGGAGCTCGGCATCAACGTGGTCGACCTGGGTCTGGTCTACGGCGTGCACGTCGACGACGAGAACACCGTCACCCTGGACATGACGCTGACCTCGGCCGCCTGCCCGCTCACCGACGTGATCGAGGAGCAGGCCCGCGCCGCGCTGTGCAGCGGTCCGGGCGGTGGCCTGGCCGCCGACATGCGGATCAACTGGGTGTGGCTGCCGCCGTGGGGCCCCGACAAGATCACCGACGACGGCCGGGACCAGCTCCGCTCGCTCGGCTTCAACGTCTGAGATATTCCAGCTCGCAAGGGCCCGCCGGTCATCCGGCGGGCCCTTGATCGTTCAAGTTGCCGGGCAATCGGGCGTATCTTGACCCGTCAAACCCCCGATTGCCGGGCAACTTGAACGATCTTGACAGGTCATACCCCCGAGTGCCCGGCAACTTGAACGATCTTGGGTGGGCCGTTAACCGGTTGTCGCGATCGGGCGGGTGTAGCAGGCTGCGGGCCATGCGCATCTCCGTCCTCGCCGACCGTCCCGACCTGCTCGAGCCGCTCTGGGGCATGCCCTCCCCGTGGCCGGAGTTCATGCGGCACGACCCGATCTCATCGATCTACTACAACGTGGCGCACCTGATCTTCCCCGAGTTCGTCCTGGTCGCCGAGCATCCGGACGAGCCGGGCACAGTGGTCTCGCAGGCGTACAGCATCCCGTTCCAGCTGGTCGGCGACGAACTGCCCGACGACGGCTGGGACGGGGCGATCCGGCGCGGCATCCGCACCCACCTCGCCGGGGACACCCCGAACATCGTCTCCGCGATCGAGATCGGCATCCGCAAGGACATGCAGGGCAAGGGGCTGTCGTCGCTGATGCTGGCCGCGATGCGCGACAACGCGGCCCGGCTCGGCTTCACCGACCTGGTCGCGCCGGTGCGGCCCAACGGCAAGACCGACCCCGACGAACCGATGAGCGTGTACGCGTTCCGCACACGCCCCGACGGGCTGCCCGTCGACCCGTGGCTGCGGGTACACGTACGTGCCGGGGGAGTGATCGAGAAGGTGGCGCCGCGCTCCATGGTCATCCCCGGCACCCTGGCCGAGTGGCGCGACCGCACCGGCCTGCCGTTCGACGCCGACGGCCCGGTGCATGTGCCCTTCGCGCTGACCCCGGTCAACGTCGACGTCGCGCACGACAGCGCCGTCTACGTCGAGCCCAACGTCTGGGTCCGCCACCGCACCGCCTGAGCTTCCCTACAGTGGGGGCATGGGGAAGGCAGAGGTGTTGGAGGTCGGCGGGCGTGAGGTCACCATCACCAATCCGGACAAGGTGGTGTTCGCCGCGAGCGGTCTCACCAAGCTGGACCTGGTGCGGTACTACCTCGGGGTCGCCGATGGGGCGCTGCGTGGCGTACGCGGTCGGCCGATGATCCTCAAGCGGTTCGTCAAGGGCATCGACGAGGAGGCGTTCTTCCAGAAACGGGCGCCGGAGAAGCGGCCGGACTGGATCGAGGTCGCCGAACTGCGCTACGCGTCGGGCACCTCGGCCGAGGAGGTCGTGGTGCGCGACGCGGCCGCGCTGGCCTGGGTGGTGAACCTGGGCTGCGTCGACCTCAACCCGCACCCGGTCCAGGCCGAGGATCTGGACCACCCCGACGAGCTGCGCATCGACCTGGACCCGATGCCGGGCTCGGACTGGCCGCAGATCCTCGACGTGGCCCAGGTGGCCCGGGAGGTGCTGGAGGAGCACGGGCTCACCGCCTGGCCGAAGACCTCGGGTTCGCGCGGCTTCCACATCTACGCCCGGGTGGCCCCGGACTGGACCTACCCGCAGGTGCGGCTGGCCGCCGAGGCGGTGGCCCGCGAGGTCGAGCACCGCGTGCCGGACCTGGCCACCAGCAGGTGGTGGAAGGAGGACCGGGAGGGCGTGTTCGTCGACTTCAACCAGAACGCCAAGGACCGCACGGTGGCCTCGGCGTACTCGGTGCGGGCGACGCCCGACGCGCGGGTGTCGACGCCCCTGGACTGGGACGAGGTGCCCACCTGCCGGGCCGAGCGGTTCACCCTGTCCACCGTCGCCGCCCGCTTCGCCGAACGCGGCGACCCGTGGGCGGGCATGGACTCGGCGACCGGCTCGCTGGACGGCCTGCTGGCGTTGGCCGAGCGGCTCGGCCCGGCCGAGAAGCCGCCGAAGGGCACCGGTCGCCGCCAGTCGACCATGCCGCTGATCGAGATCGCGCGCGCCAAGACCAAGGACGAGGCGCTGGCCGGGTTCGAGCGGTGGAAGGCCCGCCACGGGGCCGTGGCCGACCTGCTTCAGCCGATCGACGTGCTGGTGGACGGCATGCGCGGGCGCAGTTCGGTCTGGTACCGCATCCGGGTCAACCTGCAGCATGTGCCGCAGGATCAGCGCCCGCCCCAGGAGCGCCTCGAGGTCGACTACGACCCGTTCCCCGCGCACACCACCGACGCCCGTTAAGAAGGGGCCCTTCCGCTACGTAAAGCGATAAGAGGGGGCCCTTCCTTACCTCGCGGCATCGACGCGAAAATGGAGTGCGGGGGTCGGGGCGGGCGGGCAGTATGGCCGCCATGACCACTCACTCTTCGCGCGTCGCGCCCCTGTCCGCCACGGCGGAAGGACGGGGTCGACAGCAGCGTGGGTCCGTGGCCGGAGCGAGCCTGCTCCGCTCGTGACCGCCGCGTTCGTGGCGGGCCTGCTGGCGGGGTATGGCGTAGCCGTGCCCGTCGGGGCGATCGCCCTGCTGCTGATGAGCCTCACCGCTCGGACCAACCTGCGGATCGGTGCCGGGGCCGCCCTCGGCGTCGCCGCCGCCGACGGGATCTACGCCCTGGTCGCCGTGCTCGGCGGTGCCGCGCTGGCCCGCTGGATCGAGCCGATCGCCGGTCCGCTGCGCTGGATCGCCGTCGCCATCCTGGTCTGCCTCGCCGCGCACACCGCGTACGGGGCGATCAGCCACTACCGCGACCCGGCCCGCGCCCGGGAGGCCTCCGGCCTGAACACACCCGGGCGGGCGTTCGCCGCTCTGCTGGGGCTGACCCTGCTCAACCCGATGACGATCGTCTACTTCGGCGCGCTGGTGCTCGGCGGCACCGCGTCGGACGGTATCGCGGGCTGGCAGGGCGCGGTGTTCGTGGTCGCGGCGTTCCTGGCCTCGGCGAGCTGGCAGCTGCTGGTGGCCGGGAGCGGGGCGCTGGTCGGCCGGGCGCTGTCCGGGCCGAAGGGTCGGCTGGCCACCGCGCTCGCCTCCAGCGCCATGATCCTGGGGCTCGCGGTGTGGACGCTCGCCTCCGGCTGATGACCGGACGCGGGCCGCGTGACCGCCGTCCGCAGGTGGACCAGGGGAAGGTTCACCTGCGGACGGCACCACCGGATGCGCGGGCGCCCGCGGCGTACGGTGCCGTGGTCCGGGGCGGGTGATCGTGGCAGAGTAGCGCCATGCTGCCTACCCCTGCCGCGCTGCTGCTCGACTTCGGCGGTGTGATCGTCGAATCGCGAAAATCCGAGGAACCGTACACCCGGCTGGTGCAGCGCGTGCGCCAGCTCGTGGCCGGTGCGCTGACCGACGAGGAGATCCAGGCCTCGCTGGAGCACGCCGACGCCGAGCGCGACCGGCTGCGCGAGGAGACCGAGAACTGCCTGGAGCTCAGCCACGAGCACCTGTGGGGCGAGCTGGTCGCGGCCCAGTGGCCCGCGGTCGCGCGGGCGACGGTGCTCGTGCACGCCGGCGACCTGACCCGGATGTGGGCGCTGCGGCCGAGTTGGAACCTGCGCAAGGGCATCGCCGACCTGCTCGACTTCACCGTGGGGCGGGGTATGCCGGTGGCGGTGGTCAGCAACACCCGGTCCGGGCAGGCGCACCGCGACGTCCTCGACGAGCTGGGCGTCACCGGGGCGCTGGCGACCCAGATCTACAGCGACGAGCTGGGGGTGTACAAGCCGCACCCGAGCATGATCTGGGCGGCCACCCGCGAGCTGGGCGTCGAACCGGCCGCCTGCTGGTTCGTCGGCGACCAGCCCGACCGCGACATCGCCTGCGCGCGCAGGGCGGGCACCGGCGCGGCGATCCTGATGCCGCACGGCAAGGCCCGCGAGAGCGAGCACACCCCGGACGTGGTGGTCGCCGACGGGCACGAGCTGCTCACTCTGCTGCGCCAGTCGCTGTGAGGTCGGCGTCGCCCTCGTCGGCGTCATCGCCGTAGCGTTTGATCCAGCGCCGCGCCGCGATGGCCTGCATCACCGGCAGGAAGGCCAGCAGCGGCAGCGCCAGGTTTCCCAACGGTATGGCGACCAGCAGCGTCACCACCATCGCGGCGGTGGCGACGACGCCTCGCCGCACCGACCGTTCGATGGCCTTCCGGCGGTCGGGTCGCTGCAGCACCGGGCGATGCCGGATGCGCAGTGACAGCAGCAGTCCCGACAGCGCGATGAAGGTCAGGTTCACCATGTACAGCACGGCCGCGCCGCTGTCGTGGCCCACCTCGTAGGTCAGCACGGCTGTGGGCACCGGAAGGAACACCACCCCGAGCAGCCACAGGATGTTGAGCATCAGCACGCCCTCGCCCACGCGGGCGAGGTTCTCGAAGATGCGCCGGTGCACCCTCCAGAACAGCGACACCACCAGGAACGACGTCACGAAGGCCAGGAAGTCGCCCGCGTGCTCGCCGACCAGCCGCCCGACCGGCACGACGGCGGCCTCCTTGGCGGTGTCCACCAGCGGCAGCACCAGCAGGGTGAGCGCGATCGCGACCACCCCGTCGGTGAACGCCATGGTGCGGCCCAGCGAGTTGGACTCCACACCTCGTCCTACCACGGGCGCTCGGCCCACCGGGGCGGGTCGGCTCAGCCCAGGTGCTTGAGCGCCTCGCGCCTGGACAGGCCGGACAGCTCGGGGTGCGCGGTGACGAAGGCGCGGACCGCGGCGGGGTCGGTGCGGGCGTACTGGCGCAGCGCCCAGCCGATCGCCTTGCGGACGAAGAAGTCCGGGTGGTCGGCCCGCGCGGCACAGTAACCGAACAGCCGCTCGGCGTCGGTGGCCTGCCCGTACGCGAGCTGGTGCAGGATCGAGGCGCGGATCAGCCACACCCGGTCGCCGCGGTTCCACTCGTCCATCGTCGCGACCAGTTCCGGATGCCGGGCGACCAGCACCCCGACGACGTGCGGGGCCAACGTGTCGACCGTTTCCCACCAGGACTTCGTCACGATGAGGTGGCGGGCCGTGTCCAGGAAGTCGGGCCGCAGCACCTTGGCGTGGCGGCGCAGCACCAGCAGGGCGGCGTACTGGTACTCCCGCTCGGGTCGCTGCCAGCACGCCAGCGCCAGCTCCCGCAGTTGCTCCTGGTCGGGTTTCGGCAGTCCGGCCTCGGCCGCCCGCACCACAGCCCGTACGCCCGGATTGGGCACACCCAGGAAGTCGAACTGGTCCCGCAGGTATGCCCGCATCGCCGGGGCCCGCTCCGGGTCCGCCGCCGCGGTCAGCCCCGCCTCCAGCCGGGCCAGCAACTGCTGCGCCATGCCACCACTCCCGTATTGGCCCGCGTATGTTCCCGCAGCTCGGTGGAATACTGCGGTCATGAACACTAATCCGACCGGTTCGCCCGTGGCCGAGCTGGCCCACCTGTGGGCCGCCGAGCCCGGGTTTCTGAACACGGCCAGCTTCGGCCTGCCGCCGACTCCGGCGTGGGACGCGCTGCAGGCGGCGCAGGACGACTGGCGGGCCGGGCGGGTCTCCTGGGAGGGCTGGGCCGAGTCGACCGAGCTGGCGCGGGCGGCGTACGCCCGGATCATCGGGGTCGACGTCGCCGATGTCGCGGTCGGATCCCAGGTGTCGCAGATGCTCGCGTCGGTCGCCGACGCGGTGCCCGACGGCGGCGTGGTGCTGGTGCCGGAGCGCGAGTTCACCTCGGCGGTGTTCCCGTTCGCGGTCCAGGCCGACCGCGGCGTGACCGTGCGGACCGCACCGCTGGAGGAGCTGGCCGAGCACCTCGACGCCGGGGTCGACGTCGTGTCGTTCGCGCTGGTGCAGTCGCTGGACGGCCGGGTCGCCGACTACGCGGCCATCGTCGCGGCGGCGCGCGCCGCCGGGGCGTGGGTGGTCGTCGACGCGACCCAGGCCTGCGGCTGGCTGCCGTTCGACGGCGCACTGGCCGACGTGGTCGTCGCCGGGGCGTACAAGTGGATGATGTCCCCGCGCGGCACCGGCTTCGCCTACCTGGCCCCCGGACTGCGCGAGCGGCTGCGGCCGTCGCAGGCGGGCTGGTTCGCCGCCGAGGACGTGCACGGCGGCTACTACGGCCTGCCGCTGCGCCTGGCCAAGGACGCCCGCGCCTTCGACGTGTCGCCGGTCTGGCACGCCTGGGTCGGCACCGCGCCCGCGCTGGAGCTCATCGAGCGGATCGGCGTGGCCAACATTCAGGCCCACGACCTCGCCCTGGCCAACCGCTTCCTCGCCGGGCTCGGGCTGCCGCCGCGTGACAGCGCCATCGTCACCGTCGACGTGCCCGGGGCCGAGCAGAAGCTGGCCGCCGCGGGCATCCGCGCCGCGGTACGCGGTGGGCGGGTCCGGGCGGCGTTCCACGTCTACACCACGCAGGCCGATGTGGACGCCGCCGTCGCGGCGCTGCTGTCCTGATGGTCGCCAAGCCCGCCGAGGGCGGGGGCCGCTGGGTCGAGGTGCAGCCGCGGCGGCTGCGCCGCTGGCTGGACGGGTTCTACTCGCGGCACGACGGCGCAACCGAGGAGGGGCTGAAGCTGCTGGCCGCCAATGGCGACACCGCGCTGCTGCTGCCGCCGCCCGGCCTGCCCGAGGTCGCCGACGTGGACACGCTGCTGGCCGAACTGGCCGTGCCGCGTCGGCTCGGGCTGCTGCTGGCGCGGCGCAACGCGGTGGCGGTCGGGGTGGCCGACGGCGACGAGCTGATCTCGTCCAAGGTGGACACGTTCTACGTGCAGGCGCGGACGGCGGCGGGGGGCTGGTCGCAGCAGCGGTACGCCCGGCGCCGGGACAACCAGGCCAGCGCGGCGGCGCAGAGCGCGGCGGACGTGGCGGCGCGGATCCTGCTGCCGTACGCGGACAGCCTGTCCGCCCTGGTCTGCGGCGGCGACCGGTCCACCATCGAGTCGATCCTCACCGACAAACGCCTGGAACCCCTGCTCCCGCTACGCCACGAGCGCCTGCTCGACGTCCCCGAACCCCGCCACGCCGTGCTGGTCGACGCCGTCACCCTCGCCCACAACATCCGCATCCACCTCGTGCCCTGAGGAAAGGAAGGGCACCTTCTTATCGCTTCGCGTAGAAGAAGGTGCCCTTCCGAACCTAACCGCCGAACGTGTTGCACTGCCTTGGGTCGCCGGTGGTGTAGCCCTGGTTGAACCACTGCTGGCGTTGCTGGGACGAGCCGTGGGTGAAGGCGTCCTGGTTGATCTGGGCACCGGCCTTCTGCTGGATCGCGTCGTCGCCGACGGCGGCGGCAGCCTCCAGGGCCTGGTCGATGTCCTGCTGGGTGACGCTCTTGAACAGCGGGGCACCGGTGGCGTCGGTGGTCTTGCTCGCCGCGTTGGCCCAGACGCCCGCGTAGCAGTCGGCCTGCAGCTCCATCGCGACCGAGTACCGGTTGGCGTTGGCGGGGTCGCGCTGCTGTGCCCGGCGCACCTGCGCCTCGGTGCCGGTCAGGGTCTGGATGTGGTGGCCGTACTCGTGGGCGAGCACGTAGGCCTGGGCGAACTGGCCCTTGGCGCCGAACCGGCTGGCCAGCTCGTTGTAGAAGGCCAGGTCGATGTACACGTGGTTGTCGCCGGGGCAGTAGAACGGGCCGACGCCGGAGGTGGCCGGGCCGCACGCGGTGTTGACCGAGCCGGTGAAGTACCGGGTGGTCGCCTTCTGGTACGGCTGCCCGAAGTACTGCGGCATGGCGCTCTGCCAGTAGTTCTGGATCGAATTGATGTAGAGCAGGTTGCGGCAGGCGGCGTCGTTGAACCGGTCGGGGTTGTCCTTCGAGCATTTCGTGGCCAGGTCGCCGGTGGAGCCGGAGTCGCCGGGCTGCTGCTGGGTGGCGGGCTGGTTCACCCCGCCGAGGCCGCTGAAGATGCCGGAGCCGCCGCCGGTGCACAGCAGGATGCCGACGCACAGCGCCCCGACCAGGAGCACCACCATGCCGATCTTGCTGCGCATGAGGCTGGGCAGCAGGGCGCCCAGGCAACCGGCACCGGCGCCGCCCATGCCGCCGCCGCCACCGCCGCCCATGGGTGGAAAGTTGAAGCCGCCTCCGCCGCCACCGCCACCCTGGCCGCGCATGTCCTCGACCTGTGACGGATCGAGTTCAGCGTTTTCATTGATGCTCACGTTCGCCAGCCTAGGCATTTTTGTGGGCAATTACACCTAAATCAGGGCGCTCCACAGGCAAATGCCGTGGCAGGTGGGGTCCGCGGCCCCGGTAGAATGGGTTCCTCATTCCCCGCGCCACCCGGTGGCCACCCCGACCTGGGAGAGATACATGATCACGGCCACCGGTCTGGAGCTGCGCGCGGGCGCGCGCATCCTGCTGGGGGAGACCACCCTGCGGGTCCAGCCCGGCGACCGTATCGGCCTGGTCGGCCGTAACGGCGCGGGCAAGACCACCACCCTCAAGGTTCTCGCGGGCGAAGGCATGCCCTACGCGGGCCAGGTCGACCGGCGCGGGCCGGTCGGCTACCTGCCACAGGACCCGCGCACCGGCGACCTCGACATCACCGCCGCCGACCGGGTGCTGTCGGCCCGCGGCCTGGACGTGCTGCGCAACGAGATGAAGGCCCTGGAGGGCCGCCTGGCCGAGGACGAGAAGTTCATGCGGCGCTACGGGCAGCTGGAGGACCAGTTCTCCGCACTCGGCGGCTACGGCGCCGAGTCCGAGGCCGCCCGCATCTGCGCCAACCTCGGCCTGCCCGACCGCGTGCTCGCGCAGACCCTGGGCACCCTCTCCGGCGGCCAGCGCCGCCGCATCGAGCTGGCCCGGATCCTGTTCCGCGACGCCACCGAGACCGGCGGCGGCATCCTGCTGCTCGACGAGCCGACCAACCACCTCGACGCCGACTCCATCACCTGGCTGCGCAGCTTCCTCAGCGGCCACAAGGGCGGCCTGGTGGTCATCTCCCACGACGCCTCGCTGCTGGACGCCGTCGTGAACAAGGTCTGGTATCTCGACGCCAACCGCTCGACCGTCGACGGCTACAACATGGGCTGGAAGACGTACCTGGAGGCGCGCGAGACCGACGAGCGGCGCCGCAAGCGGGAGCGTGCCAACGCCGAGAAGAAGGCCGGGGCGCTCATGGCGCAGGCCGACAAGCTGCGGGCCAAGGCGACCAAGACGATCGCCGCGCAGAACATGGCCAAGCGCGCCGAGAAGATGATCTCCGGGCTGGACGAGGTGCGCGCCGCCGACAAGGTGGCCAAGGTGCGCTTCCCCACCCCGGCGGCCTGCGGCAAGACGCCGCTGACGGCGGAGGGCCTGTCGAAGTCGTACGGCTCGCTGGAGATCTTCACCGACGTCAACGTCGCGGTGGACCGCGGTTCGCGCGTGGTCATCCTCGGCCTCAACGGCGCGGGCAAGACCACCCTGCTGCGGATGCTCGCGGGCATGCTGGAGCCCGACACCGGCGAGGTGAAGGCCGGTCACGGGCTGCGCCTGGGCTACTACGCCCAGGAGCACGAGACGCTGGAGGTCGATCGCACCATCCTCGACCACATGCGCTCGGCCGCGCCGGAGCAGACCGACACCGAGCTGCGCCGCATCCTGGGCGCGTTCCTGTTCAGCGGCGACGATGTGGACAAGCCCGCGGGCGTGCTGTCCGGCGGCGAGAAGACCCGGCTGGCGCTGGCCACCCTGGTCTGCTCGGGTGCCAACGTGCTGCTGCTCGACGAGCCCACCAACAACCTCGACCCGGTCAGCCGGGAGCAGGTGCTCGACGCGATCGCCCGCTACCCCGGCGCGATCGTGCTGGTCACCCACGACCCGGGTGCCGTGTCGGCGCTCAAGCCCGACCGCGCCATCCTGCTGCCCGACGGCGACGAGGACGCCTGGTCCGACGACCTGCTCGAACTCGTCGAACTCGCCTGACCTGGCTGCGCCCGCCGACGGCGTTGAGAAGGGCCCCTCATACCTCGCCAAGCGATAAGAAGGGGCCCTTCCTTTCCTTGCGGAGCGGGGCCGGCCGAGGCGGTCTCGGCGTGCGGCGTCACCAGGGGGTCGCGAGCACCGCCTCGATCACCATCGCCGCCATGGCGCCGACGGCCACCAGGATGAGCGGGGAGGCCACCGGTTCGCCGCCGGGGCGTTCGGGGGCCACCGCGGCCAGGGTCAGCCAGGGGAAGTACGGCAGCCACGCGTGCTCGACGCCGCCGCGCGCCAGCCCAGCCCCGATCGAGAACAGCACCGCCGCGCCCGCGCCGACCAGGAACGGCCAGCCCGGGGTGTTGCGCACCTTGCGCAGGCTCGGATAGAGCGCCGGACCGGCCGCCAGCAGCAGCGCGCACACACTGATCAGGCTCCACCACAGCACCGAGCGATGCGGCTCGATGCGCTGGTTGAAGTCGTCGTACGCCGCGCCCAGCCCGTCGGTCCAGGTGAAGCCCAGCCGCGCCGCGCCCAGCACCGGCAGCAGCGCGCCGAGTCCGCTGAACAGGTTGAGGGCGGCCCGGCGGCGCGCGAAGTACAGGCACACCACCGACAGCCCCAGCCACGCCGCCGCGTACGAGAACAGCGCCGCCACCCCGAGCAGCAGCCCGGCCGCCACCGCCCACAGCGCCGCGCGCCAGCCGTGCCGTCGCGTCGCGCGCACCCCGGCCAGCGTCATCGCCGCCCCGATCGTGGCGACCACCGCGTCCATCGACACCGCCACCCACACCGCGTACGGCGCGAGCACCAGCACCGGCGCGTACGCCCGCGCGGTCACCTCGCCGCCCATGTCCCGCACCGCCGCCAGGATCAGCGGCAGCGACAGCGCCCCGACCGCGGTGACCAGTAGCGCCAGCGTCAGGTGGCTGCTGACGCCGAGCCGCTGCACCGCCCACAGCAGCAGCACCGGCGCGGGCGGATGGCCGCGGGTGGCGGTGGTGTGCTCGGCCGAGCGGCTGGTGAACGTACGCAGGTAGTCCAACGGATGGTCGCCGACCTCCTGCACGTCGCCCAGGTAGCTGTCCGGCGACAGCGAACGGGTGAACCCGTCGGCCCCGTCGACCAGAGCCAGCGCGGCCGCCCAGGCGAACATCGCCACCGCCGAGCCGGAACTGATCGCCCACCACGGCAGTCGATGGATCCAACCGCGCCAGGCGGCCACCAGGACGGCCCCGGCGACCATGGGCGCGAGGACCGACAGCGGTGAGACCTTGAGCCGGAAGCTGCCGAGGAACGGGGCGCTGGCGGTGCCGAGCCGGGCCCCGGCGCGCACCGCCACCCAGGTCACGAGCAGGCCGATGCCGACCAGCAGGGACCAGCCCAACAGGTCTCGCCACTGCCTGGCGCGGTCGCTCGCGGGTTCAGCCGTCATGGCGCCATACGCTATATGCGGGCTATCGGGTACCCGACAGCACCTTGCGTGTCGGTTGGCATGGAATTGATATCTAGCGCATGATCGTCGGAGGCGGTCTAATAGGTGGGACCGCAACCGCATCGTCCGGGACGTGAGGAAGTCAACATGGCAGCCACCGGTACAGCTACCGCCACCGAGAAGGGTCGCCGGATCGTCGGCACCGAACGCCAGACGCTCGCCAAGGACCTCGTGAAGCGCTACACGTCGGGTGAGAGCATCCGCGCGCTGGCAGCGTCTACTGGTCGCTCGTACGGATTCATCCACCGCGTGCTCACCGAGTCCGGTGTGGCGCTGCGGCAGCGCGGCGGAGCCAGGCGGCGGAAGAAGGCATGATTCCGCTTGCACCAAGGCAGCAGTGGGAGCCGGCCGATGTCTGACGAGACAGCGACCGGCTTTCGCGTACTTGTCGAGG
This sequence comes from Catellatospora tritici, assembly GCF_019083965.1. Taxonomy (GTDB): domain Bacteria; phylum Actinomycetota; class Actinomycetes; order Mycobacteriales; family Micromonosporaceae; genus Catellatospora; species Catellatospora tritici. The sequence continues at coordinate 62,468 of NZ_JAHRCY010000008.1, read as the reverse complement.
GTCCAGTCGCGACGGTGACATTGGACCGTCCGCAGGTGCGCAACGCGCAGACCCCGGCCCTGTGGGCGGCGCTGAGCGAGTTCGCGCGTGGCCTGTCCGGCGATGTGCGGGTGGTGGTCCTGCGCGGGGAGGGGCGGTCGTTCTCCGCGGGCCTGGACCTGAGCGTGGTCGCCGGGGGCGAGTTCCAGGAACTGGCCCGGATCAGTCCGGAGGCGTGCGCCGACCGGATCGCCGAGTTCCAGCAGGCCTTCTCGTGGCTGCGGCGCCCTGACCTGATCACCGTCGCGGCCGTGCAGGGGCATGCCATCGGCGCCGGATTCCAGCTGGCGCTGGCCTGTGACCTGCGGATCGCCGCCGACGACGCGGTGTTCGCGATGGCCGAGGTGACCCTCGGGCTGGTGCCCGACCTCACCGGCACCAAGCGGCTGGTCGAGCTGGTCGGCTACGGCCGGGCCCTGGAGCTGTGCGTGACCGGCCGGAAGGTCGGCGCGGCCGAGGCCGAGCGGATCGGCCTGGTGAACCTGGTCGTGGCGCGCGACGAGCTGGACGCGGCCGCCGCTGACCTGGCGCAGGCGGTGCTCGCCGGGCAGCGCGACGCGGTGATCGAGATCAAGGCGCTCCTGTCCGGCGCTTCCGGGCGCGGTTATCCGGAACAGGAACGGGCCGAACGCGAAGCGCAGACCCGCCGTATTCGAGATCTGGCCGGACTGGGCGAGTAGGCATTCCGCTTTCGTCCTCGAATTGCGTTCGCGATATCATTAGCCCCGCTAAGGAATTTTCCGTTTCCGGGTCGCGTTAAATCCGGCTGACCGAGCGGAATAGCGAGAGGCACGTAATGCATCCAGGTGGCGCGGGGGGCATGGAACAGCTGATGCGTTCCATGCGAAGAGGGCAGAGTGTCGAGGACCGCAAGATAGGTCGGCAGACCGCCAAGCGGATCCTCGGGTTCGCCCGCCCGTACCGGACCGAGATCACGGTGTTCCTGGTGACCATCGTGCTCGGCGCGGTCATCGGCGTGGCGACCCCGCTGCTGGCCAAGGACGTCGTCGACGTGATCGCGCCGCCGCGCGGAGCCGCGCCCGACCCCGACGCGGCCGCGACGGTGATCCGGATCGCGCTGTACATCGCGGCCCTGGCCGTGCTCAGCGCGCTGTTGTCGCTGGCCGAGCGCTACTACTCGGCCCGCATCGGCGAGGGCCTCATCTACGACCTGCGGACCCAGGTCTACGACCACGTGCAGCGGCTGCCCGTGCAGTTCTTCACCCGGGCCCAGACCGGTGCCCTGGTCAGCCGGCTCAACAACGACGTGCTCGGCGCCCAGCGCGCGTTCACCAGCACGCTGTCCGGCGTCGTCGGCAACATCATCCAGCTCGTGCTGACCGCGGGCGTCATGCTCACGCTGAGCTGGCAGATCACGGTGCTGTCCCTGGTCCTGCTGCCGATCTTCATCCTGCCCGCGCGCCGGGTCGGACACCGGCTGGCGGAGATCACCAAGGAGTCGTACGACCTCAACGCCCGCATGCAGGCCACCATGACCGAACGGTTCGGGGTGGCCGGGGCGCTGCTGGTGAAGCTGTTCGGCCGCCCCGAGGTGGAGGCGGACCGGTTCGCCCGGCGGGCCGGGCGGGTGCGCGACATCGGCGTGGAGAGCGCCATGTACTCGCGCACCTTCTTCGCCGCCATGATGCTGGTCGCCGCGCTGGCCCAGGCCTTGGTCTACGGCCTGGGCGGCTGGTACGCGGTCCAGGGCCAGATCGAGGCGGGCACCGTGGTCGCCCTGGCCCTGCTGCTGACCCGCCTGTACGGCCCGATCACCGCCCTGTCCAACGTCCGCGTCGACGTGATGGGCGCCCTGGTCTCCTTCGACCGGGTCTTCGAGGTCCTCGACCTGGACCCGGCCATCGCCGAGAAGCCCGACGCGGTCGACCTGCCGCCCCGTGCGGCCCGCGTCGAGTTCCGCGACGTGGTGTTCCGCTACCCGACCGCCAGCGAGGTGTCGCTGGCCTCGCTCGAAGACGTGGCCGTCCTCGACCGGGTCGCCACCGAGCCGGTGCTGCGCGGCGTCTCGTTCACGGTCGAGCCGGGGCAGCTGGTCGCGCTGGTCGGGCCGTCCGGTGCGGGCAAGTCCACCACCTCGATGCTGGTCAGCCGGATGTACGACGCCACCTCCGGCGCCGTGCTCGTCGGCGGCGTCGACGTGCGCGACGCGACGCAGCAGTCGCTGCGCGACACCATCGGCGTGGTCACCCAGGACGCCCACCTGTTCCACGAGACCATCGCCGAGAACCTGCGCTACGCCAAGCCCGACGCCACCGACGACGAGCTGTGGGCCGCGCTGCGCGCCGCGCAGATCGAGACCCTGGTCCGCAACACCCCCGACGGCCTCGAGACGGTCGTGGGCGAGCGAGGCTACCGCTTCTCCGGCGGCGAGAAGCAGCGCATCGCCATCGCCCGGCTGCTGCTCAAGGCCCCGTCCATCGTCATCCTCGACGAGGCCACCGCGCACCTGGACTCCGAGAGCGAGGCCGCGGTGCAGCAGGCGCTCACCACCGCGTTGACCGGCCGCACCTCGTTGGTCATCGCGCACCGGCTGTCGACCGTGCGCGAGGCCGACCAGATCCTGGTGCTCGACGGCGGCCGCATCGTCCAGCGCGGTACGCACGAGCAGCTGCTCGCCGCGGGTGGGCTGTACGCCGACCTCTACCGCACGCAGTTTCTCGCGACAGGGTCACCGCGAGCCGGGGAGCTGGACTCGGTCACCGATTCGGCCACGGGCCCGGGGCCGGCGGCCGATCCACAGGCCGTCGCGCTGGGCTAACGTGGGGCTGGGCTACCGTCACCAGCGGTGGACACGTCCGCGCCAGCGGACCAGGAACACCCCGCCGACCCGGCGCAGGCCGAGACCCCGGCGGGGACGGGGCGCGGAGCTGCTGTCGTACGACCACAGCAGCTCCCGCTCTGCCAGCTCCAGCGCGGCCGCCCCGGTCGGCGGATGCGCCCGCGCGTAGTCCCAGCCGTCACGCAGCGAGCCCTGCGGCGGCCGTCCCGCCGCCCACGCGCCGAACTCCGCCGCCCACCGGCCCGGACCGGCCGAAGCCGCCAGCAGCGGCCACACCCGGGCCACCTCACCGGCCCGCTTGCGCAGCAGCGCGTCACGGGTGGCGCCGACGTCCCGCGCCACGAACCCACCGGGCAGCTCACCCCCGCCCACCAGCGCCCGGACCAGCTCCTCCTGCCGCCGCGCCAATTCGTCCCGCCACGCCTCGCCCGTCACGCCATCCCCCCGCGCCGCCCTCGCGTGCCGTTGGTCGGTGCAGTTTCGGGGAAAGTGCGCGAACTCCGGCCGTGATTCCCGCAGTTTCCCCGAGACTGCACCCTCGGCCGGCGCCTCGCGGCGGGCGTTCGCCCGGCGGCGGGGGTCACGTGATCACCGGGTAGCCGGCGGCGTGAGCGATGCCATCGAGGTCGGCGCGCAGGGCGTCGGCGGGCGGGTAGTCGCCGTCACGCTCCAGCAGCAGCGCGGGCGGCCGGGACCGGTCGCACAGCTCGCGCAGCAGCTCCAGCACCTCCCACGGCACCGGGTCGGTGTGCGTGTCGTGGTAGTGGCCGCCGCGCTCGGAACCGCCCGCGACGTGGACGTAGGCCACCCGGTCGAGCGGGAGTTCGGCGAGCAGGGCCAGCGGGTCGGTGCCGCGGTTGCGGGCGTTGGCATACACGTTGGCGATGTCGAGCAGCAGCAGCGCGCCGGTGCGGTCCAGCACCTCGGTCAGGAACTGGGCCTCGGTGAGCTCGTCGTCGGGCCAGTCGAACAGGGCCGCGATCGGCTCCAGCGCCAGCGGCACGTCCAGTTCGGCGGTGGTCCGGGCGACGTTGGCCGCGATCGCCGCGACCGCCGCCCGACTGCGCGGCACCGGCAGCAGGTGCCCGGCCTCCAACCCGCCCGCGCGCACGTACGCGATGTGCTCGCTGACCAGCGGCGCCCGCAGCACCCGCGCGCAGTGGGCCAGGTGCTCGACGCGGTGCGGGTCGACCGGTTCGGCGCCGCCGAGGGACAGTTTCACCCCGTGCGGCACCACGGCCACCCCGGCGCGGGCCAGGTCGGCCAGTGCCGGGTGCGGCTCGCCGTGGCCGCGGTGCGGCACCGACTCGGCGACCACCTCGACGAAGCGCAGTCCGGGCAGCTCCGCCACGAATCCGGCGATCTCGGGCCGCCAGCCGATGCCGACCCCGCGCCCGGCCAGCGGGGTCATCCGCCGCACCCACCGCCGCCGCAGGACGAGCCACCGCCACAGGACGAGCCGCCGCCGCACGACGAGCCGCCGCTGCAGGAGGAGCCGGTGCTGCACGAGTAGGTGGTGCTGCCGTCGGCGCCGGTCGTCCGGCGGACCTGCTCGATCTGGGCCTCGGCGGCGAACGCCGGGTCGGCGCTCCATAGCGCGGCCGCCCCGAACAGGCCCACGCCCATGGCCGCGCTCGTCGCGCCGTACGTGGCCCAGGAGGGCTGCTGGCCGGGGGACAGGTGGAAGTAGTGGCGACGGGCGTCGACCAGCGCCCGGTCGGCGGCCCTGGTGCGGGTCGGGCGGCGCAGCAGCAGAATCAGGCCCACGACCAGCAGCGGGACCATGACCAGCACGAGGTACACGATGGGCCGGTCGTTGCGGATGCCCGACCAGGCCCGCAGCAGCCCCAGCGCGAACAGCGCGAGCAGCACGTGGGCGCCGCGCCGGGCACTGCGGGCGACGTCGGGGGAGACCACCAGGCCCGCCCGCTCCAGCGAGGAGCGCAGCTCCTCCAGCGCCGCGGCCACGGCCCGGTCGGCGCTCAGTTGGCTGGTCCGAGCGCTGTTGCTCGTCGCATGCAGCACCGCGGCGTCCAGCGAGGTCGACCCCGCGGGCAGGCCGCCGCGCCGCTGCAGGCGACCGTCCTGGGTCGTCTCGATCACGTGGGACTGGCGCAGGAACGCCAGCGACGCGTAGATGGCCATGCGCGGCCCGCCGCTGAGGTACGCGGCCTGCTGCGGCGTGAGTTGGTCGACGCGCACCGAGTCCGGTCCGGCGAACAGCCGCCGCCGGCGGACCAGCGTGCCGACCAGCACCACCGCGATCAGGCCGAGGTAGAGCCACAGGAACGTGGGCCCGGGGATGCCCCAGGTGGCACCGTCGTCCATGAAGGTCTCCTTCGTCGAGAGGGGCCTTCATGATGCGCCCTGCGTGCTACCTACCGGGAACCAGGACCGACAGGCAGGTCACGCAGCCTTCGAGCTTCTCGAACTCGCCGATGTCGACGACCACCGGCCGGAAACCCAGGTCCACCAGCAGTTCGGCGGTACGCGGGGCGGAGGAGGCCAGCAGGATCCGGTCGCCGCCCAGCGGCACCACGTGGCAGCCGCCCTCTTCGGCCACCGGGCGTACGGCCGGGAACAGCCCGGTCGGCACCAGGTGCGGCAGGGCCAGGAAGGTGCCGTCGGGCAGCGCGGTCACCGCCGACTTCAGGTGCAGCACCTCGCCCAGCGGCACCGCGACCACGGTGCGGCCCAGCGGTGCCAGCAGCTCGCGCAGCTGCCGGATCGCCTCGCCGTTGGTACGCCCGCCGCGTCCGACGTAGACGGTCGAGCCGACCTGCAGCACGTCACCGCCGTCGAGGGTGCCCGGTTCGGCGATGCGCGCCACGCGCAGGCCGAGCTCCCGCACGGCCGCCTCGGCCCCGGCCGCCTCCGCCCGCCGCGTCACCGCCCCGGAGTGGGCGAGCACCGCGAGGTCGTCGACGACGATGACCTGGTCCTCGATGAACACGGCGTCGGGGCAGTCGTCGGCCTCCGGCGCGTAGCGCGGGGCCCAGCCGTGTTCGGCCAGCGCTCGCCCGTACGCCTCGTGCTGGGCCAGGGCCAGGTCGAGGTCGACGGGGGAGCGGTCGATGTGGGTGACGATGCCCTCGGCCAGGCGGTGGCCGGGGCGGCGCAGCAGTGCGGTGCCGGTCAAGCGATCACTTCTTCTTGTTGACGTTGACGACCACGAGCGTGACGACCACGGCGACGATCACGATGACCGCGCAGACGCAGCCGAGCAGCAGCACGTGCCAGGGACGCAAGGATGTTGTCATGGGGCCGTACGGTAGTCGCGGCTCGCCACCCAGGAAAATGCTCTTGCCGATGCCCCGATCGCGTGGATAGATTCGCGGTACACGGGAAAGGAGGTGGTCCAGCTTTGAGTAGCTACAGGACACGTGAGGTGGCTGCCCGCTAGGCGGCTGTCATCGACTGATCTTCGTCGAGACCATCAGGCTCGATGGAATGGTCGAGGCCGTGTGTCAGCGGCCCGGCGAATTCCAGGTAGCCACCCGAGCCCCGGGGGATGTCCGGTTTTGTCCGACCGGCTCGCGCACCCGCGCGAAACCCCGGGGTTCGTCATGTCCGGCCCCGCCACATGTTCGGCCCCGCCACGCTCGGTCCCGTTCCTCGGGACGCCGCCCCGGCGTCAGCGCCGGCGGACCGTTTCCTCGATCAGGTCCAGCACCGGGCCGAAGTCGTCGGCCGAGCCGCCCATCGCCAGCCGCTTGACCAGCCCGTCGTACGCCAGCTCCAGGAAGTGCGTGAGCACGTCCAGCGGCACGTCCTCGCGCAGCACGCCCGCCCCGGCCTGGCGCTGCAGACGCTCGCGGGTGGCGCGGTCGATCGCGTCGGAGTGCTGCGCCCATCGCTTGGCGAAGGCCGGATCGGTACGCAGCCGTCGGGCCACCTCCAACTGGGTGCCCAGCCAGCCTGCCGCGTCGGGGTCCCCGGCGTGGGCCAGCAGGTCGCGCATCACCTGCACCAGACCGTTGGCGGCCACGGTCGCGGCCATCTCCACCGCGTCGTCCTCGGCCACGGCCAGGAACAGCGAGTCCTTGTCGCGGAAGTGGTGGAAGATCGCGCCCCGGGACAGCCCGGTGGCCTGCTCCAGGCGGCGCACCGTGGCGCCCTCGTAGCCGTAGCGGGCGAAGCAGGCGCGGGCCGCCGCGAGGATCTCGTGGCGGCGGGCATCTAGCTGGTCCTGACTCACCCTGGGCACAAGGCGATCTTCGCAGGTCGCCCGGCCACATGCAATCCGTACGTACGGCTTGACCATGGGTGACGTGGCTGCGACGCGTCGCGCTTGACACCTCGGCATGGAAGAATCCTCGCGGCTGCCGTCGCGTCGCGCGACGGAAGCGGTCGGGTGGGTCGGCGGACGCCGCGTGCCCGGTTCACCGGGGAGGGTGCGCGCTGTGGATCTCAACCTGTTGACGACGACCTGGGTGCCGACCTGGGTCATGGTGCTCGTCGTGTCGGTGCTGACAATCTCGCTGTTCGCGGGACTGCCGCTGGCGCGGGCCGCGGGGCGCCGCCGGGGGCACCGGCTGGCCCACCCGGGCGCGTTCACCACGCGCCGGGAGAAGGCCAAGGACACCGCGACCTTCCTGGCCGCGCTGATCCCGACGGTGCTGGTCTGGCTGTCGGTGATGGGGGTGTCCTTCATCGGTCTGACCGGCTTCGCCCGGGACGTGATGTCGTGGGACCACTGGACCAACATCCTGGTGCCGCTCAGCCTGGACGGCATCAGCATCTCGTTCGGCGCCTGGGCGTTCGTGGCGGTCAAGCGCGGTCGGCACCCAGGCCGGGCGTACAAGATCGTGCTCGCCGCCGCGACGGTGTCGGCGACGCTGAACTTCGTGCACGGGCGCGACGAGTGGTCCCTGTGGGCAGGCCTCTACCTGGCCTTCCTCTCCTTCGCGGGGATGGCGATGTTCCACGAGCTGCTGGACCAGTTCATGGCCGCGTACGACGACGAGGTGGCGCTCAAGACCCGCTACCCGCGCTTCGGCCAGCGCTGGCTCTACGCGCCGCTGTCGACGTTCGCCGCCCGCCGCGCCTGGGTGGTGTACCCGCCGCTGGAGGGAATCCGCCCCAGCGTGCGCAACGCGCTGGCGCACCTGGAGGAGGTCCGTGAGGCCAAGCGCCAGCGCCGCCTGCACGGCGCGCTGCTGGTGCGCGAGGAGCAGCAGGCCAAGCTGGTCGAGGTACAGGCGCGTGCCGAGGTGCGCCGGGCCCGCAGCGCCGCCTGGCGCGGCGGCGAGCCGCCCCGCAACGGCGTCCCGGTGCAGCACCATCACCAGCCGGTCCAGCACCACCCCGCTCCGGTCGCGCCGCCGCCCCCGCCGCCCGCGCCGCAGCCGGAGCCGCAGCCGATGTCGCAGGAGCTGGTGCCGGAGCGCGACGAGCGCGGCTCGTTCCTCGACCCGGAGCTGCGCGCCACGCTGGAGTCGGTGTGGAGCGCCCCGTCCGGCCGGGAGCCGATGGGCCACCGCCCGCTGTCGGACACCTCCGAAATCACCGCGCGCGGCATGCTCAACCACATCCAGGAGCCGGTGCAGCAGATGATCGCCGCCGCGCTGTCGCGCGGCGAGGAGGTCACCGTGGGCGGCGTACGTGAGTGGGCCACCCGGGAGTACGGCCGCACGCCCAGCGAGAACTGGGCCCGCCAGCAGATAAAGGCGGCGCGGTCGCGGGACACGTTCGGCGTCGACGCAGACTTGGTGTGATACGAGTAGATTTCGTTTCTGGCAGGTTTCCCGGACCGCAGGGGGCTTCACCAGCGTGTCCCCCGTCACGTAAGGTGCCCGCGTGCCTCTGTTGCTGTTGGACCTCGACAACACCTTGGTCGACCGCGCGGGCGCTTTCCGGACCTGGGGTACTCGGTTCCTGTCCGAGATAGCCGCCCCGCCGTACGACATCGACTGGCTGGTCGACGCCGACGCCGACGGCCTGACCTCCCGGTGGGATCTGGCCGATGCCATCCGGGACCGCTACCGGCTGCGCAACTCGGTCGTGGACCTGGTGGACGAGCTGCACGAGGGGCAGATCGAGGCCACCCGGCTCGATCCGATGGTCGGCGCGGCGCTGCGGATCGCCGCCGACGCCGGCTGGATTCCCGTGATCGTCACCAACGGCGAGACCCGCCAGCAGGAGGGCAAGATCCGCCGTACCGGGCTGGACCGGTTCGTCGCCGACTGGGTGGTGTCCCAGGAGGTCGACTGTCGCAAGCCCAACCCACGCATCTTCGAGATCGCGGCCGAACGGGCCCGGATGCGCCTGCGCGGCGCGTGGATGATCGGCGACAGCCCCGAGGCCGACATCGGCGGCGCCACCACCATCGGCATCCCCAGCGTGTGGATCCACCGCGGCCGCAAGTGGACCGAGCGCCGCTTCGGCCCCACCCGCATCGCCGACGGCGCCATCCAGGCGGTCGCCGCCGTGCTGGCCGCCGACCCGCCCCACCGCATGCGGGGTTGACCTCGGGCGGAAAAAGAGTTGACACCGGCCGGGGCGTGGCTGGCAGAATCGGTCGCGTTGTGCCGCAGGGCCCGGCTGGATGCCGGGCGGAGTCAGAAGGAGGTCGAGTCGTGATGGTTGCCGTCGCTGTGTGCTGCCCGTCTTCTCCCTTCTTCATTGACTTCGTATCCGTCAAGGAGCCCTTCCAGTGCGAGAGCACGACTTCCCGCGTACCGGCCGTGGCAAGAGCCGGAACCGTTTCGACGACGACGAACTGACCTACGAGAAGTACCTCGACGCGGAACCCGAGTGGGACGAGACTCCCGACAAACCGGAGTTCGGCGATCGCTGGTCCACCTGGGACCTGTCCACCCCGCTCGAACGCGGTCCTGAACCGCACCCGGACTGGCTCGTCACCGAGCTGGCCGCGGTCGACGTCGAGCGCGGAGTGCTGAAGACCGGCAAGGAAGCCGACGTCTTCCTCCTGCACCGACACATCCCGCACACCGAGCGCGGCTGCCTGCTGGCCGCCAAGCGTTACCGCAGCCACGACCACCGGATGTTCCACCGCGACGCGGGCTACCTGGAGGGGCGGCGGGTCAAGGAGTCCCGGGTCAACCGGGCCATGGCCAGCCGCAGCTCGTTCGGCAAGGAGGCGATCGCCGGCACCTGGGCCGGGGCGGAGTTCAACGCCCTGGTCCGGCTGTGGGAGATCGCCAAGCAGCTGGACGTGCCCGCGTTCACGCCGTACCCGGTGCAGATCCTGGGCACCGAGGTGCTGCAGGAGTTCATCGGCAGTCCCGACGGCACGGCGGCGCCCCGGCTGGCGCAGGTGCGCGCCGACGAGAAGGAGCTGGCCGATCTGTGGCGGCAACTCGTGCTGGGCCTGACCGTGCTGGCCCGCGCCGGGTATGCCCACGGCGACCTGTCGCCGTACAACATCCTGGTGCACGAGGGGCGGCTGGTCATCATCGATCTACCGCAGATCGTGGACATGGTCGCCAACCCGCAGGGCAAGCGGTTCCTGGCCCGGGACGTGCACAACGTCGCGACCTGGTTCACCGCCCGCGGCCTGACCGGCCTCGACGAGGCGGCCCTGACCGCCGAACTGCTCGCCGAGGCAGGCCTGCGCTGACCCGTGGCCCGGCGGCGCCGCCCGAGCACCGGGCGGCGCCGGCGGACCGGGTCTTGTGCGATGTCGGGCGAGCCGTCATGATCTCGCGGTGCCTTCGACGCCCTATCTCGCCCGGTACCGGTTCGGACTGATCACGCTGACCGTCATGGCGCTCAGTGTGCTCGCCGCCGCCGCAGGCATGCTGCTCGACCTGCCCGAAGACCCGACCATGCTGCTGATCGTGGTCGGGATCACCGTGCCGCTCACCCTGCTCGCGCTGTACGGCCCGCTGATCCTGCTGCGCCGTCCGGCGCTGCGGGTCGACGAGACCGGCATCCTGTTCGGCGGCCGTCCGCCCATCCAGGCCCGCACCTCGGCGTTCGTTCCCTGGTCGGGTATCGGCGAGATCTATCTGTTCCGAACCCACCACCTGCTCGTGGTGACCACCTACATCGGTCTGACGGGCCGGGACGGGCAGCCCGCGCCGCTTCGCTCGGTGCTGCCCGAGAGCGTGGCGCGCACGTTCTGGCACGTCCCGCTGGAGGTGGTGCGGGCCAGCCGCCCGACCTACGGCTACCGGCTGGACCGCGCGGCATTCACCGCGGCGGTGGCCGCCTACGCCCCCGACGTGGCAGTGATCGACGTGACCGGCGTCGCCGTCGGCCAGGCGCCGCTGGGTGCGCCCCGCGCGGACTGAGTCAGCGCACCCGCCCGCGCGGCTTGAGCGGGGTCACCGGGAGGATCGGGGCGGGCAGCGGGTCGCCGTCGTAGCCGGTGACCTCGCCGAAGCGGGCGTCGGCGGCCATCCACTGAGCGCGGGCGGCGGCGACATCGTCGTGGCTGCGCCCGACGAAGTTCCACCACATCACGATCTCCTCGGCGAACGGCTCGCCGCCCAGCAGCAGCACCCGCGTCGGCGCGCCGGTGGTGATCTCCAGGCAGTCGCGGCCGTGGCCCAGGTAGAGCAGCGTGCCGCAGGTCAGGGCGACGCCGTCGACGGCGGCGGCGCCGTCGAGGATCAGAGCGGCGTACTCGAAGTCGGGGCGCAGCGGCAGGACCGCGGTGGTGTCGGCGAAGACCGAGGCCTCGGCGCCCACGATCGGGGTGTACGCCTTCGCGGGCGAGATCGCCCCGCCCAGCTCGCCCATCAGCACCGTCACCGTCGCACCGGGCAGCGACAGCACCGGCAGCTCGCGGTGACTCTCGAAGTGCGGCGCGGTCTGGCGGGCGTGCTCGGGCAGGGCCACCCACAGCTGCACCCCGTGCAGTGGGCCGCTGCGGTCGGCGGGGGACTCCTCGGAGTGCGCGATGCCGTGCCCGGCCGTCATCAGGTTCAGCTGGCCGGGGCGGATCAGGGCCTGGCTGCCCAGGCTGTCGCGGTGCAGCACGTCGCCCGCCAGCAGCCAGGTGACCGTCTGCAGGCCGGTGTGCGGGTGGGGCGGCACGCGCATGTCGTGGTCGGCGGGGCCGTACTGGTCGACGAAGCACCACGCGCCGACCATCCGTCGGTCGCGGTGCGGCAGCGTACGGCTGACCGCCATGCCCCGTGTCCCGCCGAGCACCACCTCGCGGCCGGGCAGCAGTTCGTGCACCGCGCCCTCGGGCTGCTGTTCGCGCCCGCACTCGATCTCGACCGGCGCCGCCTCCACGTTGCTCATGCAGCGACACTACGCCGGACACGGCACGGGGCCGGTCACCATGTGACCGGCCCCGGGTGATGTTGCGTGTGCTCAGCTCTCCAGCATCTTGCGCAGGACGTACTGCAGGATGCCGCCGTGGCGGTAGTAGTCCGCCTCACCGGGGGTGTCGATGCGCACGACCGCGTCGAAGCTGACACCGCTGTCGGTGACGACCTTGACCGTCTTCGGGGTGGTGCCCTCGTTCAGGGCCTCCACGCCGGTGATGGTGAAGGTCTCCTCGCCGGTCAGGCCGAGCGAGGCGGCGTTCTGGCCCGCCGGGTACTGCAGCGGGAGGACGCCCATGCCGATCAGGTTCGAGCGGTGGATGCGCTCGTACGACTCGGCGATGACGGCCTTGACGCCCAGCAGCGCCGTGCCCTTGGCGGCCCAGTCGCGCGAGGAGCCGGAACCGTACTCCTTGCCTGACAGGATCACCAGCGGGATGCCCGCGGCCTGGTAGTTCACGCTGGCGTCGTAGATCGCCACGACCGGGGCGCCGTCGACGGTGAAGTCGCGGGTGAAGCCGCCCTCGGTGCCCGGCGCGACCTGGTTGCGCAGGCGGATGTTGGCGAACGTGCCGCGGATCATCACCTCGTGGTTGCCCCGGCGCGAGCCGTACGAGTTGAAGTCCTTGCGGTCCACGCCGTGCTCGGCCAGGTACTTGCCCGCGGGCGAGTCGGCCTTGATGGAACCGGCCGGGGAGATGTGGTCGGTGGTGACCGAGTCGCCCAGCTTGGCCAGCACCCGCGCCCCGGCGATGTCGCTCACCGGGCCCGGCTGCGCCGCCATGCCCTCGAAGTACGGGGGCTTGCGCACGTACGTCGACTCACCGGCCCAGGCGAACGTGTCACCGGTCGGCGTCGGCAGGCCCTGCCAGCGCTCGTCACCGGCGAACACGTCGGCGTAGTCCTTGGTGAACATCTCGGCGGAGATGGACCTGTTGATCGTGTCCTGCACCTCGGCCGGGGTCGGCCAGATGTCGCCGAGGAACACCGGGTTGCCGTCGGCGTCCACGCCCAGCGGGTCGCGGGCCAGGTCGATGTCCATGGTGCCCGCGATCGCGTACGCGACCACCAGCGGCGGCGACGCCAGGTAGTTCATCTTGACGTCCGGGTTGATCCGGCCCTCGAAGTTGCGGTTGCCCGACAGCACCGACACCACGGCCAGGTCGCTGTGGTTGACCGCGGCGCTGATCTCCTCCGGCAGCGGGCCGGAGTTGCCGATGCAGGTCACGCAGCCGTAGCCGACCAGGTGGAAGCCCAGCTTCTCCAGGTACGGCACCAGCCCGGCCTTGGCGTAGTAGTCCATGACCACCTTGGAGCCCGGCGCCAGCGTGGTCTTCACCCACGGCTTGGCGGCCAGCCCGCGCTCGACGGCCTTCTTGGCCAGCAGCGCCGCGCCCAGCATCACCTGCGGGTTCGACGTATTGGTGCAGGAGGTGATCGAGGCGATCACCACGGCACCGTGGTCGAGCTGGTACTCGCTGCCGTCGGCGGCCTTGACCATCGTCGGGTTGCTCGGGCGGCCCAGGCCGGTGCGGGAGTTGGAGGCCGGGGCGTCGGAGGCGGGGAAGCTCTCCTCGCCCTCCTCGTCGGTCTCGTCGTCCTTGACGTAGTCGGGCAGCGCCGAACGGAACGCGGTCTTGGCGTTGGTCAGCTCGACCCGGTCCTGCGGACGCTTCGGCCCGGCGATGCTCGGCACCACCGTCGACAGGTCCAGTTCCAGGTACTCGGAGTAGACCGGCTCGACCGACGGGTCGTGCCACAGACCCTGCGCCTTGGCGTACGCCTCGACCAGGTCGATCTGCGCCTGCGAGCGGCCGGTGAGGGTCAGGTACGCGATCGTCTCCGCGTCGATCGGGAAGATCGCGCAGGTGGAGCCGAACTCGGGGCTCATGTTGCCGATGGTGGCGCGGTTGGCCAGCGGCACCGAGGTGACGCCGGGGCCGTAGAACTCGACGAACTTGCCGACCACGCCGTGCTTGCGCAGCTGCTGGGTGATGGTCAGCACCAGGTCGGTGGCGGTGGCGCCCGAGGGCAGCTCGCCGTGCAGCTTGAAGCCGACGACCTTCGGGATCAGCATGCTGACCGGCTGGCCGAGCATCGCGGCCTCGGCCTCGATGCCGCCGACGCCCCAGCCCAGCACACCCAGGCCGTTGACCATGGTGGTGTGCGAGTCGGTGCCCACCACGGTGTCGGGGTAGGCCTGGCCGTTGCGCGGCATGACCACGCGGGCCAGGTGCTCGATGTTCACCTGGTGCACGATGCCGGTGCCCGGGGGCACCACCTTGAACTCGTTGAACGCGGTCTGGCCCCAGCGCAGGAACTGGTAGCGCTCCTGGTTGCGGCCGTACTCGATCTCGACGTTGCGCTCGAAGGCGTCGGGGCGCCCGAACACGTCGGCGATCACCGAGTGGTCGATGACCAGCTCGGCGGGGGCCAGCGGGTTGACCTTGGAGGCGTCGCCGCCCAGGTCGCGTACGGCCTCGCGCATGGTGGCGAGGTCGACGACGCACGGCACGCCGGTGAAGTCCTGCATCAGGACGCGGGCGGGCGTGAACTGGATCTCCACGCTGGGCTCGGCGGTGGGGTCCCAGCCGCCGAGGGCGTTGATGTGGTCGGCGGTGATGTTCGCGCCGTCCTCGGTGCGGAGCAGGTTCTCCAGCAGGATCTTCAGGCTGAAGGGCAGACGCTCGTGCCCCTTCACCTTGTCGATCGTGAAGATCTCGTAGCTGGCGTCGCCGACGGCCAGCTGGCTCTTGGCACCGAACGTGTCGAGGCTCGCCACGTCGTACTCCTTCACAGCAGGTCTGTTACAAGCTGAAGTCTTTCGCAGAGGTCCGAGCACGCGCAGGTAAGGCAAGACTTACTCCTGGCGGCCCGCCACTAAACCGTACGTCCGTCTTGTTTCTCGCGCAAGCCGCACCCGGATTGTGGGCAGCCATGCGACCGGGTGGCGTTTTGGAAACCGTACGTACGTCTTGTTATGTGCGCGGGCGCGTGTCAGACTGCGGGGCATGCTTCACCACGTGCAGATTGCCTGCCCCGAGGGCAGCGAGGACGCGCTGCGGGCCTTCTACGTCGGAGTCCTCGGCATGACCGAGAAACCCAAGCCGCCCAAGCTCGCGGTCCGTGGCGGGTGCTGGTTCGTCGACCCGTACGGTGCCGAGCTGCACCTGGGCGTCGAGGCCGACTTCCGCCCCGCCCGCAAGGCGCACCCCGCCCTGGTTCGCCCCGACCTCGACGCCCTGGCCGAGCGACTGACCGCCGCCGGTCACCCCGTCACCTGGGCCGACCCCACCGAGATCCCCGGCACACCCCGTTTCCATACCGAGGATCCCAACGGCAACCGCCTCGAATTCCTCAACCCGCCCACCCCCTGACCGGGCGGTGGATGTGGTGACGACTACTCCGGGCCGGGAATGATGGAAAGTCGTTGACTGTTCAACTATTGTGTAAGACGTCAACGACTACAGGAGGCAAGAGATGCCCGCCGTCACCGTGGATGACCTGCTAGTGCTGCCCCGGGTCCCCGAGCCCGGTGAGGCGGCCGTGCCCCGCAAGGTCACTTCCGTCACCAGCGCCCCGTCCGGCTTCGAGGGCGAGGGCTTCCCGGTGCGCCGCGCCTTCGCGGGCGTGGACCTGCGCGCCCTTGACCCGTTCATCCACATGGACCAGATGGGCGAGGTCGAGTACGCCCCCGGCGAGCCCAAGGGCACGCCGTGGCACCCGCACCGCGGCTTCGAAACCGTCACGTACCTGCTCGACGGCACCTTCCGCCACCAGGATTCGCACGGCGGCGGCGGCCTGATCAGCGACGGCGACACTCAATGGATGACCGCCGGCAGCGGACTTCTGCACATCGAAGCCCCGCCGGAGGAGCTGGTCGTCTCCGGCGGCCTGTTCCACGGCTTCCAGCTGTGGGTGAACCTGCCCGCGCGGCAGAAGATGTCGCCGCCGCGCTACCAGGACATCCGGGCCGGGCAGGTGTCCCTGCTCAGCTCCCCGGACGGCGGCGTGCTGCTGCGCGTCATCGCCGGTGAGGTGGGCGGCCACCCGGGGCCGGGCATCACCCATACGCCGATCGCGCTGGTGCACGCCACGCTTGCACCGGGCGCCCAGCTGCGGCTGCCCTGGCGGCCCGACTTCAACGCCCTCGTCTACACCCTGGCGGGTGCGGGCACCGTGGGTGAGGAGAAGCGGCCGGTCAAGCTCGGCGATCTGGCCGTGTTCGGCCCCGGTGACGTGCTCACCGTGGCGGCCGATCCGACCCAGGACAGCCGCAACGCGGCCGGGATGGATGTGCTGATCCTGGGCGGTCAGCCGATCCGCGAGCCGGTCGCGGCGTACGGGCCGTTCGTCATGAACAACAAGGCCGAGCTGATCCAGGCCTTCGAGGACTACCAGGCGGGCAAGCTCGGTGTGATCCCGAGCGAGCCGCGCCGGGTGGATGTCGGCGACGCCGATCACCCGGGCCACGACGTCCTCTGAGGACGACCTCGCCGAGATTGGTGCAGTTTCGGGGAAACTGCACCAATCTCGGCCATGATTCCTGCAGTTTCCCCGAGACTGCGCGGCTACACCGTCGCGCGGTCACACGGTCACACGGTCGCAGTGAGCGGCGTGAGGTGAGGGTGGGGAAACGGAACGGGGTGGGGCACCCGCGGGTGCCCCACCCCGTTCGCCTATACCGGTGGAACGGGTGGCAGAGGCGGTAGCGCGGGGGGAGCGACACCGCCCCCCAGCAGGATGGACAGCAGGCCGTTCAGCACATCGCCCAGGCTGCCCAGCAGGCCTCCGACGATATCCAAATCCCACCCCCTAACAAGGTCGCCGCGGCAACGACCCATATGTCCATTGCAGGCGAATTGTCGGCCAAGGGCAAGACCAGCCCTACGTTCAGGCGACCCGCCAAAGGGTTGAGAAGGGACCCTTCTACCTCGCAAAGCGATAAGAAGGGGCCCTTCCTTTGCTCGGGGGAGCTGGATGTCGTTGCGGGGTGATGCTCGGTGCTGTCAGATCTTGCAAGCTCTTGCGGAAACATTTCAGTTACCCGTATGTTGCGGCTGATGCTCGTGTGACCCCTCACATCCACACGGAAGAAGCCCCCATGACAGCCCTTCGCACCTTCGGTGCGCGTGCCGTGGCGTCGCTGCACCGCCGCACCTCACCGCATGGCCGCTACCTCCTGATAGGACTGCTCGCGCTGCTGGTCGCCGCGGCCCCGATCGTGGTGATTCGCGCGCTGACCGACCCGGCCCGGCAGTGGACCGAGGCCGGTGAGACCTGGTTCAGCGACGAACCCACCGACGCCGCCCTGGCCGCCGCGGCGGGCACCGCCGCCGGGCGCAAGGCCGAGCAGTTCTACTTCGTGCTGCCCGACCGGTTCGCCAACGGCGACCCGCGCAACGACAAGGGCGGGCTGACCGGCGACCGGCTCAGTACCGGCCTGGACAAGACGGACAAGGGCTTCTACCACGGCGGCGACCTCGCCGGCGTGATGGATCGGCTCGACTACATCCAGGGCCTGGGCACCACGGCGATCTGGCTGGCGCCGGTGTTCAAGAACCGGCCGGTGCAGGGCGCGGGCGCGGACGCCTCGGCCGGATACCACGGCTACTGGATCACCGACTTCACCCAGGTCGATCCGCACTTCGGCACGAACGCCGACCTGAAGAAGCTGGTCAAGCTGGCGCACCAGCGCGGCATCAAGATCTACCTCGACGTGATCGTCAACCACACGGCCGACGTGATCAAGTACGAGGAGAACCAGTACGGGTACGTGGACAAGAAGACCAGCCCGTACGCCGACGCGCAGGGGCGAAGCTTCGAGGACGCGAACTACGCCGCGGGCGGCAAGGGCTTCCCGGCGGTGGATCAGACGTCGTTCCCGTACACCCCGGTGTTCGGGAGCTCGGCCGACGCGAAGCTGAAGGTGCCCGCCTGGCTCAACGACCTGACCATGTACCACAACCGGGGCAACTCCACCTTCTCCGGCGAGAACAGCACCTACGGCGACTTCTCCGGCCTGGACGACCTGTGGACCGAGCGGCCCGAGGTCGTCCGCGGCATGACGAAGATCTACAGCGACTGGATCGCGCAGACCGGCATCGACGGCTACCGGCTCGACACCGTCAAGCACGTCGACATGGACTTCTGGCCGCAGTTCAGCCAGGGCATCGCCCAGGCGGCGGCGAAGGCGGGCAAGCCGGAGTTCTTCATGTTCGGCGAGGTCTACTCGGCCGACCCGGCCATCACGTCCAGCTACGTGCGCCAGGGCCGGCTGCCCGCCACGCTGGACTTCGGCTTCCAGGCCGCCGCGCAGGGCTTCGTCACCGGCGGCTCGGGCCAGGGCCTGGCCGACCTGTACGCCGCCGACGGCGCGTACACCAGCCGCGGCACCGACGCGAGCAGCCTGCCCACGTTCCTGGGCAACCACGACATGGGCCGCATCGGCACGTTCATCCGCAACAGCGGCGCCGACCCGGACGCGGCACTGCAGCGCGACCGGCTCGCGCACGAGCTGATGTTCCTCACCCGGGGCCAGCCGGTCGTCTACTCCGGTGACGAGCAGGGCTTCACCGGCGCGGGCGGGGACAAGGACGCCCGCCAGGACATGTTCGCCAGCCAGGTCGCCGACTACCTCGACGACGACCTGCTCGGCACCGACCGCACCCACGCGGTGGACCAGTACGACACCACCCACCCGCTCTACCGCGCGATCGCGAACCTCGGCGCGCTGCGCCAGGCGCACCCGGCGCTGCGCGAGGGCATCCAGCTCACCCGGCACGCCGGGGACGGCGTCTTCGCCTTCTCCCGCATCCTGCCCAGCCAGCGCGTCGAGTACGTGGTGGCCACCAACTCCGCGACCGAGGCCCGCACCGTCACCGTCGACACGGCGACCCCGGGCGCGACCTTCGGCCGGATCTACCCGGCCATCGGCGCCGGTCCGGCGGCCGGAGCCGACGGCAAGCTGACCGTCGAGGTCCCGGCGCTGTCCAGTGTGGTGCTGCGCGCCGACCGGCCGCTGCCCGCCGCCGACGCGCCGCAGGTATCGATCGCGGCCCCGGCCGACGGCGCCGCCGTGGCGACGCTGGCCACGGTCACCGCGCAGGTCAGCGGCGACCCGACCGCGACGGTCACGTTCGCGGCGCAGGTCGGCACCGGCCCGTGGAAGGTGCTCGGCACCGCGACGCACGCGCCGTACACGGTGCAGCACGACCTGACCGGGCTGGCCGGTGGCACCGCGGTGCACTACAAGGCCGTGGTCCGCGACGGCGAGGACCGCACCGCGGCCGCCACCTCGGCGATCACGGTCGCGTCGCCGCAGCAGGCCGCGCAGCGCGAGTACGTGCTGGTGCACTACCAGCGCGGCGACGGCGACTACGCCCCCTGGGGCGTCTACACCTGGGGCGACAGCGACAGCCAGCACCCGTGGCCGCAGGGCCAGCCCTTCGCGGGCGAGGACGCCTACGGCCGCTTCGCCTGGGTGAAGGTCAAGCCGGGCGCGACCAACGTCGGTTTCCTGGTCGTCAACGGCTCCGGCGGCAAGGATGTCGAGGCCGACCGCAGTTTCGACCCGAGCCGGGTCGGTGAGATCTGGCTCAAGTCCGGCGACGCGGCGGTGTATCCGTCGTACGCGGCGGCCACCGGGCACGTCAGCATCCACTACAGGCGCACCGACGGGGCGTACGCGGGCTGGGGCCTGCACCTGTGGGGCGACGGCCTGGGCGCCGGAGCGGGCACCGACTGGGGCAGCCCGCGACAGCCGGACGGCACCGACGCGTTCGGCGCATACTGGAACGTGCCTGTCGGTGACCCGACGAAGTCGGTGAACTTCATCATCCACAACGGGGACGCCAAGGATCCCGGGGCGGACCAGGCTGTGGACATGGGTATCGGCGAGGCGTGGATCGCGTCCGGTGACGCGACCGTGCACCCGACCCGGGCCGCCGCCGAGCACACCGCGGTGCTGCACCTGCGCCGTGCGGACGGCGACTACACCGGCTGGGGCCTGCACCTGTGGGACGGCAACGCGAACCCGGTGGACTGGGGTAGCCCGATGCCGCCGACCGGCACCGACGCCTTCGGCGCGTACTGGCGGGTGCCGCTGGTCGACGGGGCGACCGGGCTGAACTACATCGTGCACCGGGGCGACGAGAAGGACCTGCCCAACGACCAGCGGCTCGACTTCGCCAAGTCGGGGCACGAGGTGTGGATGCTGTCCGGCCAGCAGAAGTACCTGCGGCCGGGGGAGAAGGCGGCGGCGCTCGACATCGATCTGACGAAGTCGTACGCGCAGTGGCTGGACCGGGGCACCGTCGCGTGGAACAAGAAGGACACCGACGGGCGCGTCTACGAGCTGCTGGTGGCCCCGCACGGCGGGCTGTCCGTGGTGGACGGGGCGATCGCCGGTGACTTCACCCGGATCCGGCTGGCCGCGCGCGGCGGGCTGACCGAGCCGCAGCGCCAGGCGTTCCCGCACCTGTGGGCGTACGGCGCGTTCGGGCTGACCGGGGCCGACCTGGCCACGGTCAAGGCGGCGCTGCGCGGGCAGCTCGTGGTGACCGAGAGCGACCACACCGGCAAGCTGATCTCGGCGACCGGGGTGCAGATCCCGGGCGCGCTCGACGACGTGTACTCCGGTGCGGCCAAGGCCACCCTCGGCCCGGTGCTCGGCAAGGGCAAGGCGAGCGTGTCGGTGTGGGCGCCGACCGCCACCGAGGTCGCGTTGGAGCTGTTCGACAACCCGTCGGCGACCGCGCAGACCGTCGCGATGGACCGCGACGACGCCACCGGCGTGTGGCAGGCATCCGGCCCGGCTAGCTGGACCGGCAAGTACTACCGGTTCAAGGTGACCGCGTGGCAGCCCGCCACGAAGCAGGTCGTGACGGCGTCGGTGACCGATCCGTACTCGGTGGCGCTGTCGGCGAACTCGACGCACAGCCTGCTGGTGGATCTCGGCGCGACCCTGCCCGCCGGGGCGGTGCGCAGCCCGTCCTACACGGGCCGGGCGCAGATCCAGGAGTTGTCGGTGCGGGACTTCTCCGTCGCCGACGACACGGTGGCGGCGGCCAAGCGCGGCACGTACGCCGCGTTCACCGACCCGAACACCGCCGGGATGAAGCACCTCAAGGAGCTGGCACAGGCCGGAGTCACCCACCTGCACCTGCTGCCGGTGTTCGACTTCGCCACCATCCCCGAGCTGCGCGCCGACCAGCAGCAGCCCGCCTGCGACCTGCCGTCGATGGCCCGGGACGCGCAGACCCAGCAGGAGTGCGTCGGCGCGGTCGCGGCCACCGACGGCTACAACTGGGGGTACGACCCGCTGCACTACACGGTGCCCGAGGGCGGCTACGCCACCGAGCCGACCGGCACGGCCCGCAACGCCGAGTTCCGGTCCATGGTGGACGGCATCCACCAGGCGGGCCTGCGGGTGGTCCTGGACGTGGTCTACAACCACACCTCGGCCGCGGGCGTCGACCCGCACTCGGTGCTGGACCAGATCGTGCCCGGCTACTACCAGCGGCTGCTCGACGACGGTACGGTCGCCAACTCCACCTGCTGCGCCAACACCGCGCCGGAGCACACGATGATGGGCAAGCTCGTCGTCGACTCGGTCGTCACCTGGGCCAAGCAGTACAAGGTGGACGGGTTCCGGTTCGACCTGATGGGCCACCACCCGAAGCAGAACCTGCTGGACGTACGCGCCGCGCTGGACAAGCTGACCGTGTCCCGCGACGGTGTCGACGGCAAGGCGGTGCTGCTCTACGGCGAGGGCTGGAACTTCGGCGAGGTCGCGAACAACGCCCGGTTCACCCAGGCCACCCAGGCCCAGATGGCGGGCACCGGCATCGGCACCTTCAACGACCGGCTGCGCGACGCGGTCCGCGGCGGCGGCCCGTTCGACGACAACCCGCGTATCCAGGGCTTCGCCTCGGGGCTGTACACCGACCCCAACGGCGACGCCGTCAACGGCACCAGCGCGGCGCAGCGGGCGCGGCTGCTGCACCAGCAGGACCAGATCAAGGTCGGGCTGGCCGGCAACCTGGCCGGGTTCTCGTTCACCGACTCGTCGGGCACGAAGGTGACCGGCGCCGAGGTGGATTACAACGGTTCGCCCGCCGGATACACCAAGGCGCCGGGTGAGGCGGTGACATACGTCGACGCGCACGACAACGAGATCCTGTTCGACGCGCTGGCGTACAAGCTGCCCGCTGCCACCGGGGCAGTGGACCGGGCGCGGATGCAGGTGCTGGCTCTGTCGACGGTGGTGTTCAGCCAGGGCACCGGGTTCGTCACGGCCGGGTCGGACCGGCTGCGGTCGAAGTCGCTGGACCGCAACTCGTTCAACTCCGGGGACTGGTTCAACGCGATCCAGTGGGACTGCGCGGACGGCAACGGGTTCGGGCGGGGTCTGCCTCCGGCGGCGGACAACTCGAGCAAGTGGCCGTACGCCAAGCCGCTGCTGGCCGACACGTCGCTGGTGCCGACGTGCCAGGCGATCGACCTGGCGGGGGCGCGGTTCGCCGAGCTGCTGCGGGTCCGCGCGTCCAGTGGCCTGTTCAGCCTGGGTACGGCCGAAGAGGTGCAGCGGGTCGTGTCGTTCCCGCTGTCCGGCGCGACCGAGACCCCCGGCGTGATCACCATGCAGCTCAAGCGGGGCGGCGAGACGATCGTGGTCGTGTTCAACGCGACCCCGGCGTCGGCCACCCAGACGGTCGCCGCCCTGCGCGGCGCCCACCTGGCCCTGCACCCGGTGCTCGCGTCCTCGGCGGACCCGGTGGTCCGTCAGTCCGCCTTCACCACCGCCACCGGCACGTTCACCGTGCCCGCCCGCACCGTGGCGGTCTTCACCACCCGGTAGGCGGTATGGCGAAAGGGGCGGCCCGCTCGATGCGGGCCGCCCCTTTCGCTTTGTCGATCAGGAAGCTGTGCCGTGAACACGCCGTCGAGCCGTGCCATAAGTTCATGATCAACGGGGTTTGGGTCAGCCGGGGAGGCGGGGGCCTGCCTCGCGTTGGGTGGCGAGCCAGGATTCGACCTCGGCGCTGGTGCGGGGCAGGCCTGCCGACAGGTTGCGGCAGCCGGTGGCGGTGACCTGGACGTCGTCCTCGATGCGGATGCCGATGCCGCGCAGCTCGGCCGGGACCATCTCGTCCTCGGGCTGGAAGTACAGGCCCGGCTCGACGGTGAGGACGTAGCCCTCGCCGAGCTCGCCGTCGCGGTACTTCTCGTTGCGGGCGTGCGCGCAGTCGTGCACGTCGATGCCGAGCATGTGGCCGAAGCCGTGCAGGGTCCAGCGGCGGTAGACGCCGGAGTCCTTGTCCATCGCCTCGTCCACGCTGCCGGGCAGGATGCCGAGGTCGTGCAGGCCCTCGGCGAGCACGCGCATGCAGGTCAGGTGCACGTCGTGGAACTTGACGCCGGGCTTGATGAAGTCCATGCCCGCCTGCTGCGACTTGTACACCACGTCGTAGACCTGGCGCTGCAGCGGCGTGAACGCGCCGTTGACCGGGATGGTGCGGGTGACGTCGGCGGTGTAGAGGTGGCGGTTCTCCACGCCCATGTCCATCAGCAGCAGCTCGCCGGGCTTGGTGCGGCCGTCGTTGCGGATCCAGTGCAGGATCGCCGCGTGCGCGCCGTTGCCCACGATCGAGCTGTAGCCGACCGTGTTGCCGTCGTGGCGGGCCCGTAGGCCGAACACGCCGTCGATGAGGCGCTCGGAGACCGGCCGGTCGGCCGGGATGATCCGGGCGACGTCCTCGAAGCCGCGGATGGTGGCGTCGATGGCGTCCTGCAGCTGCGCGATCTCCCACTCGTCCTTGACGAGCTTCATCTCCGAGATGACGTACGCCAGCTCGCGGTCGCGGTCGGGGCTGGTCTGCCGGACGGCCGTGTCCACGCTCGGGTCCAGGTTGCGCAGCACCCGGGTGCGGGAGGGGGCCAGCTCGTCCAGCACGCCCGGCAGGGTGTCCAGGTGCGCGGTCTCGATGCCCAGCTCGGTGGCCTTCTCACGCAGCGTGTGGCGGCGGCCGATCCACAGCTCGCCGTAGCGGCGGTCCTTGAAGAACTCGTCGGTGTCGCGCGGGGAGCGGGGGCGCACGTACAGCACGGCGTCGTGGCCGGAGCCGTTGGGGCGCAGCACCAGCACGCTCTCGGGGTCGTGCTCACCGGTCAGGTAGACGAAGTCGCTGCCGGGACGGAACGGGAAGTCCGTGTCGTTGGCGCGCACCATCTCATGGCCCGACGGGATGACCAGCGTCTCGCCGGTGAACGCCGCCGACAGCGCGGCCCGCCGCTTGGCGTGGTTGGGCGCGCCG
Organism: Catellatospora tritici; assembly: GCF_019083965.1. GTDB lineage: Bacteria > Actinomycetota > Actinomycetes > Mycobacteriales > Micromonosporaceae > Catellatospora > Catellatospora tritici. Next base: position 38,067 of record NZ_JAHRCY010000008.1, on the reverse strand, counting down.
TCACTCAGCGTCACCGGAAGCTCGGTGTCGCTCCACCCGGCCCGCATGAACTGAAGGAACTTCTCCGGGTACGCGGGGTCGTGCGACTCGGTGCCCTTCTTCTCTTGGTCGTTCATCTGACTGCCTCCTTGTGTGTTTGAAGCCTATCGCCCGCTCGGGGGTGGCATGATTGCCCACGTGTGTGGACTTTTAGCCTTTTTCAGTAGCCATGCCACGGTTGATGCCTTCGCCAGACCGCTCGCCGAGGCGCTGGAAAGGATGCACCACCGCGGCCCCGACGACACCGGCCTGGAGGTCGTCGACCGCGATGCGATCTTCGCCCACAAGCGGCTCGCCATCATCGACGTCGAGTTCTCCAAGGAGCCGCTGCCCTGGCCCCCGGCTGAATCGAACGTCGACGGCGCAGTGGTCGACGGGGCACAGCCCGGCCGGTACGTGCTGACCTTCAACGGCGAGATCTACAACTACGTCGAGCTGCGCGAGGAGCTGGCGGCCGAGTTCGGCGCCCCGTTCGCGACCCTGGGCGACGGCGAGACGGTCGTGGCGGGATACCACTACTGGGGCGAGGCGGTGCTGGACCGCCTGCGCGGCATGTTCGCCTTCGTCATCTGGGACCGGCAGGAGCGGGTCGCGTTCGGCGCCCGCGACCCGTTCGGCATCAAGCCCATGCACTACCTGCAGACCGTCGACGGGCTTTACCTGGCCAGCGAGAAGAAGTCGCTGCTGCCGTTCGCGGCCAGCGCCACCGCGGGCAACGCGGGCATCGGCCCGGTCGAGCTGTCCCACCTGCTCACCTTCCAGTACGTCCCGGAGCCGCACACCCTGCACCGGGGGATCGAGCGCATCGGGTCGGGGGAGTGCCTGACCTGGCGGCCCGGGGCCGATCCGGGGGCGCGTACCGGCGGGGAGCTGACCGTGCGGCGGTGGTTCCGGCCGGTGCTGCGGCCGCGGCCGGTCAGCGACGAGCAGCGGCTGTTCGAGGAGATCCGCGAGACGCTGCGCGAGAGCGTACGGCTGCACATGCGCTCCGACGTGCCCGTCGGCGCGTTCCTGTCCAGCGGCATCGACTCCACCGCCGTGGTCGCGATGGCCCGGGAGTGGAACCCGGAGATCCTGACCTTCACCGTCGGCTTCGACGTGCCCGGCTACTCCGAGATCGAGGTGGCCCAGGACTCGGCGCGGGCCCTGGACGTCACCACCATCCCGACGAAGATCACCGCGCAGGACATGATGCGGGCGCTGCCGCGCATCGTGTGGCACCTGGACGACCCGGTGGCCGACCCGTCGCTGGTGCCGCTCTACCACGTGGCCCAGACCGCCGCCGAGCACGTCACGGTAGTGCTGTCGGGCGAGGGCGCCGACGAGTTCTTCGGCGGGTACGGCATCTACCGCGAGCCGCTGTCGCTGGCCCCGGTGACCCGGCTGCCCGCCGGGATGCGCCGCGGGCTGCGCGCCATCTCCAAGGCCATCCCGCAGGGCGTACGCGGCAAGAGCTATCTCGAACGCGGCACCACCCCGCTCACCGAGCGGTTCTGCGGCAACTCGCGCATCTTCACCGACGAGGCCGAGATCCGCCGCCTGCTGCGCCGCCCCGAGGCGGCCGAGGCCGCCGCCAAGTACACCGACGTGACCGCGCCCTACTTCGCCCAGGCCCGCGCCGACGGCCTCGACGACGTCGCCACCATGCAGTACGTCGACATCCACACCTGGCTGCGCGGCGACATCCTGGTCAAGGCCGACCGCATGTCGATGGCGCACTCGCTGGAGCTGCGGGTGCCGTTCCTGGACCGGGCGGTGTTCGACGTCGCCGCGAAGATCCCGCGCGAGCTGAAGGTGCCGCCGCGCTCGCACACCACCAAGTACGCGCTGCGCCAGGCCCTGGCCGGGATCGTCCCGCCCGCCATCGTGCACCGCCCGAAGCTCGGCTTCCCCACCCCGACCCGGGTCTGGCTGGCCGGGGAGATGTACGACTGGGCCCGCGAGATCCTGCACACCTCCGGCGCCGACGACCTGCTCGACCTCACCTACGTGGACGGGCTGCTCAAGGCGCACCGGGCGGGGGCCGCCGACAACTCCCGCAAGATCTGGACCGTGCTGGTGTTCTGCGTGTGGCACGCGATCTTCGTCGCGCGCACACTCGACCCGGGCGTCGGTCGCAACGCCTCGGCGCTGCTGACCAAGCCGGTGGTCGGCTCGATGGTTTCGTAAGTGTGAACAGCGTGCCATGCTGAGCCTCGGTACCGATACCGGCCGGGGAGGCGCGATGACGCAGGCGATCCTGTGTGGAGTGTCGTCGCTGCTCAGACCGGATCTGCTCGTCACCGCCCGAGGGTCCTGGCAGGTGCCGGGGCCGCCGCGGCTGTTCGACGCCGACGTCAGCGCGGCCTCGGTCGCGGCGCTGCCGTACCTGCGCGACCTGGTCGAGGAGTTCGCCTGGCGAGCCGACCTGCTCGTGATCGGCAGTCCGGACCTCGCCGTCCTGTACGGACCGACGATTCCACCACTGCGGCTGGCCCGCCGGCTGCGCGCCAGCGGCAGCGGTGCGGTCCTGCTGCGCTGCCCGGTCCCCTCCGGCGGCGTCGTCTCGGTGCTCATCTGCGAGGATCCGTCCGGCCGCATCCGGGCCGACGGACCCTCCGACATCCTGTTCGGACTCGCCGTCACACCCTCGACATCCCAGCTTCAAGCGGCGTTGACCCGCGAAGGTGTGCCGTTGGACGCGACCGGGTGGCTGGATCTGGCGGACAAGGCGAACGCGACCTAAGGTGCCTTCGTGCCCCTGCAAAACGATGATTCTTCCCGACCCGAGGACCTCTTCGCCGCGCTGCGGCACGCGGTCCTCGACGGTCCCGGCTCCACCCCGGCGCGGGTGCGTCAGGCGGTCGCCGCCGCCAAACTCGACGAGATCTCGCAGGAGCTGCGCGAATACGTCTCCACTCTGCGCGAGCACGCCTGGCGCAGCACCGACGAGCAGGTGCGGGAGCTGCTCGCCGCGGGCTGGTCCGAGGACCAGGTGTACGAGCTGACCATCGCCGTGGCGGTGGGCGCCGGGCAGCGCCGCGTCGACGCCGGACTGGCCGCGCTGGCCCGCGCCGAGGCGCGGCTGGCCGCCGGTTCGCCGCCCACGGTGCCGCCGCAGGCCCGCCCGACCGTCACCGGGGCGGTGACCAGTGCGGCTGCCTAGCCTGTCCCGCTCCTGGCGCTTCAGCGACCGGGTGAAGCTGAAGCTCATCCGGATCGCCAGCGGTCGCCCCCCGGCGGACATCCTCAAGATCCTGCACTACCGGCGCGAGTTCTTCGGTGAGCCGTTCACCGAGTGGGTGCACCAGGTGCTGCGCGGGCCGTCGGAGTGGAGCATCGGCGAGCGGGAGCTGATGGCCTCATTCGTGTCGCACCTCAACCAGTGCCGGTTCTGCGAGGGCAGCCACGCCGCCATCGTCGAGGTGACGCTGGGGCCGGAGCTGACCGAGGCGGTGCTCGCCGACTGGCGCACCGCCCCGCTGCGTCCCGGGCTGCGGGCCGCGTTCGCGCTGCTGGAGGTGCTCACGCTCAAGCCGGGCGAGGTGGGGCCGGAGCTGATCGAGGCGGCGTACCAGGCGGGCGTCACCGAGCGCGGCGTGCGCGACGTGATCCACATCTGCGGCATCTTCTGCACCATCAACCGCGTCGCCGACGCGGTCGACTTCGCCGTGCCCGACGACAAGGGCCTCAAGGGCGACGCCTACCAACTGCTGAAGCGGGGCTACGCCATCAAGTGAGTCAGCCGAGCGTGTTCGCCGTGGTGGCGTCCAACTGGGCGTAACCACGGCGGACCGCCAGCTCGGCCTCGCGCAGGCCCGGCCCGCCCCAGCGGGCCAGCGAACTCGCCGCGGCCACCTTCGCCACGTCGGCCCCGTCGCCGTGCGCCTCGCGGATCAGCCAGTCCAGCGCGGCCAGCTCCTCGTGCGCGATGCCCAGGAACTCCACGTCGACCAGCTCGCCGTGGCCCGGCACGATCATCGCGTCCGGGGGCACGGCCCGCGCCAGGGCCGCCAGCGTCTCGGGCCAGTCCAGCGGGAACGCGTCGCCGAACGCGGGCGGCGCCCCCTCCTCGACCAGGTCGCCCGCGACCACCACGGACCCGGTGGTGACCACCAGGTCACCCGCGGTGTGCCCGCGCCCGTGCCACTCCAGCGTCGCGGTCCGCCCGCCCACGTCCACCACGTCGCGGCGCGGCACGGGCCGGTTCGGCGGCACGATCGGCGTACGTCCCACCTCGCGGGCCAGCGTCTCGTCCTCGGTGAGCAGCTCCTGCTCCCATGCGCGCTGCCAGGCGGCACCGTGGTCGCGCAGCTCCCGCACACACTCGGTGTGGCCCCAGATCGGGGTCGCCGGACCCGCCAGGGTGGCGTTGCCCAGGCAGTGGTCGAAGTGGAAGTGCGTGTTGACCAGGCCCAGCGGCTTGGCGGTGATCCGTGCGGCGGCGTCGGCCAGCTCGCGCGCCTGCGCACCGGTCGACAGCGTGTCCACCAGCAGCGCGCCCGTGCCGCCGACGATGAGGGTGCAGTTGACCCGCAGCGTCGGATACACCAGCACGAAGACGCCGTCGGCCACCTCGGTGAAGTCGGTCATGGCTGCATCGCCTTCTCCAGGAAGCGGTGCCGGTCGACCAGCACCCGCTCCACTTTCCCCTCGGCGGCGACCGTCTCGCCGTCGCGCACGGTCACCTCGAAGAACAGGCGGCGGCCGTCGACCTTCGCGAGCAGGGCCTCGGCGGTCACCTGGCGTCCGATCGGGGTGGCCGACCGGTGCTCGAGCTCCACCCGTACCCCCACGGTGGTCTGGCCCGACTCCAGCGCCCGCGCCGTCGCCGCGACCGTGGCCGCCTCGACCAGCGCGACCACCCGCGGCGTGGCCAGCACCGGCACATCGCCGGAGCCCAGCGCCTGTGCCGTGTCGGCGTCGCCGACCGTCAACTGCACCTTCGCCGTGAGTCCCGCCGTGAGCTGCGCAGCCATGTGCCCAAGCCTAAGGCCTGGCCCGCCCGCCCGCGCTCCGCGCGGCCATGATCCTTTCCGGACTCGGGTCAGGCCTCGGCGACCCAGTAGACCTGCTTGTGGCCTCGGGCCTGCATGGTCTCGGCCAGCTCGTCGGCCTCGGCCCGGGTGGCGCAGCGGCGCACCACGTACCGGTTGCCGTTGTCGTCCTGCCGCCAGACGATCCACGGCGTCGGGGTGTCCCGGCCGGTCACGCCGCCTCCCGGGCGGCTCGGGCGCGGGCGGTCAGCTCGTCGGCCCAGGCCAGCGCCTGCGCCAGGCCACGGTGCGCGGCCACGGCCGGTGACCCGCCCGCCACGTCCACCAGCACCGTGGCCAGGCCCAGCCGGCGCTGCAGCGGGCCCTGGCGCAGCCGCACGCTCTGGATCCGGGCGTACGGCACCACGGTCAGCACCCGCGTCATCAGCCCGTCCACCGAGGCGAACGCCCCGTCGAGCAGCCCCGCCCGCAGCACCTGCTGCCGCAGCGGCGCCAGCCACCCGGCCGCGGCCGGTACCGGCTCCAGCGTCAGCGCCAGCAGATCCACGCCCGGCACCGCCAAGGGGATCAGCTCGCGGGCGGTGTCGACGGTGCCCACCGGCAGCAGCCGGTCGGTCTCAGCCCGGTTCTCCTGGCCCGGCTCGCGCCCGCGCTGCCCCGCCACCGCCAGCGTCACCCGCAGCCAGCCCTTGGCCCGCCACAGCAGCGGCCAGGTCACTGACAACGACTGGACCCGGTGCGGCGCCACCGATTGGCTGCGTGTCTCCAGCAGCCCGTGCCGGATCCGCAGCCGCCCGTCGGCGGTGCGGCCGAGTCGGAAGTTCCAGAAGTTCAGCACCCGCATCGCGGGCGCGCCGATGGTGCCCGCCACCGCGGTCACCATGCTGGCCAGCGCGAACAGGCCGAAGTCGCGGTTGAACATCAGCTGCCCGAGGATGAACAGCACCGCCAGCGGCGTGAACATCACCGGTGGGGTGAGCAGCTGGCTGCGCAGCACGTCGGTGTTGTCCACCCGGTACACGTCGGCGGGCTCGGCCTCGGGCCGGACCGCCGCGGGTTCGACCTGCCCGGCGGGCATCTCCCCGGCCCGCACCTCCCCGGCCTGCACCTCCCCGGCCTGCACTGATGTGGCCGCGGGGTGCCCGACCGCGGTCATCGCGAGCAACCTGGTGCGCAGCGAGGTCGCCTCCGCCAGCGGCAGGAACGCCAGCGGCGCCTCCGACTTGGCGCCCCCGGCCATGTCCAGCCGCAGCTCGGCCAGGCCCGCCAGGCGGGCCAGCAGCGGCTGTACCACCTCGATCGACTGCAGGCGCTCCAGCGGCACCGCGCGCACCCGCCGCGACAGCACCCCCTCGTGCACCCGCAGCTCCCGCCCCACCACCTCGTACCCGGTGAAACGCCAGGCCAGCGCCGAATAGAGCAACACCAGCACCAGCAGCGCCAGCAGCGCCTCGGCGTAGTGCGCGAGGCCGAGATTCTGCAGGCCGCGCCAGGACACCGCCGCCACGATCAGCGCCAGCGTCCGCACACTCTTGAGCACCGGGGTCAGCGGATGCAGCCGCGTACGCGGCAGCACCTGCGCACCCGCCGCAGCGCCACCCGGCCCACCGTTCGGCCCGTCGACGCCTGCTCCATCGGCCGGGTCGTCGGGCAGGGCCGGGGTGGTGCCCGACGGGCCGGGCTCGGTCACAGGCCCTCACCGGCGTTCTCACCGAGCGCGGCCAGGCGGTCGCGCAGCCGGATCGCCTCCGGCGGCGCCAGCCCCGGCACGGTGGCGTCGCTGCCCGCCGCGGCGGTGTGCAACTGCACCGTGGCCAGGCCGAACATCCGCTCCAGCGGACCGGCGGTGACGTCGACGAACTGCATCCGGGCATACGGGACGATCGACAGGTGGCGCACCATTCGGCCATGGCGTACGAGCAGGTCGCGCTCGCGCTCGGCATAGCCGTACGACCGGGCGGCCCGCACCGCGACGACGGTCCGGAAGGTGTTGACGACCAGCAGCGCCACCGCCGCCACCGGCAGCCAGCGGTAACCGAGAAACGACCAGGCCACCCCGCACGCGCCGACCAGCAGCGCGGTGTCGATGGCGATGCGGGTCAACTCCAGCCAGGCCAGCCGGGGCGAGACCGGGTGCCAGCCGCGCTGGGGCCCCGGATCCAGGGCACTGGTCACCGGCCCGCCGGACGGGACCGGATCACCGACGGGCAGTGCGGCTGACGGCTCGCTCACGCGTTCGACGATAGACGATCAGGGCACCGCCAGCGCCTCCTGAAGCGATCACCGCCCGCCGCGCACGGTGCCAGCGAGATCGAGGGTGCCAGGCGCGGTGACTGCCCCTGGTCGGCGGGCGCGGTGACGGTCAGGGGCGCGGCAGCGGCAGGGTCTCGCGGAGGAAACCGCGTGCGGTCAGGAAGTCGGACAGGACCTCGCGGTGCTCGTCGCAGGCCAGCCAGGACTTGCGCCGGTCGGGCGTGTGCAGCTTCGGGTTGTTCCAGCGCAGCTCCCACGTGGCCAGGGCACGGCAGCCCTTGCGCGAGCAGGTCAGCGGGGCCGCGTCCTCGGTCACGGCTGGCAGCGTACCGGAGCCGGGGTTGTCCCGCGAAGATCACCCGCTGCGGGCGGGGCCTTGTCTACCGGTGCGGAGTCGAGCCGGGATGCGATCTTCCTGAGGTGACGGCCCTTTTCGGCCGGATGCCGGATGCCGGGTTTCGGGGGTGGCGGTTGCAGTGTTGTGACCGGAGGTCGTGATCTTCGGCGTTCGCAGTGGTGGATGATCGGCGTTTGCGGTCGGAAAGTGGGTTTCGGCTTTGGCGCCGTGCAGTGTTTTGACCGGTAGTGGCGATCTTCGGGCCTGTTTCGGTCGATGATCGCTGTCGTCGGTCAAAAGGGCGCTGTGCAGCCGAGATAGTGACCGAAGACGGCGATCATCGTTGCGCGCCAGCCGCCAGCCGCCAGCCGCCAGCCGCCAGCCGCCAGCCGCCAGCCGCCAGCCGCCAGCCGCCAGCCGCCAGCCGCCAGCCGCCAGCCGCCAGCCGCGGCGGATGCGGGCGCCGCCGGAATCGGCCTGGAAAAGCGCAACGGCCGAGCGAGGGCTCGGCCGAGATGTTTGGCGTGCCGGGCGGCCACGGGGGAAGCCGCCCGGCAACGCCGAAATATTAACCACGCGCCGGGCGCCGAGGGAAGAGTGCGGAGCGCATCCATTCGGATGAAATCACGGACCCGAAAGATCGTTGTCTGTGATGCTGTCATAAGCGGTTTTCACACAGGTTTGCCGCATACGTCGGGCTTGTCGTGCGAGGCTGGGGTCCAGCCGCGGGTACGGCACGGCTCGGCGGGCGGCTGGACCGCGTCCGGACAGCACGTAGAGGAGCCGTGGTGCACCCGACCACCTACGACGACCCCGTCGACACTCCGCCGCCGCCCGCGCAGGCGCCGCCGGTCAGTCCCGCCCAGGACGCCACCCTCCTCGAACGTGCCCTGTTCGAGGTCAAGAAGGTGATCGTCGGTCAGGACCGGCTGGTCGAGCGCATGTTCGTGGCCCTGCTGGCGCGCGGGCACTGCCTGCTGGAGGGCGTACCCGGGGTGGCCAAGACCCTGGCCGTGGAGACGTTGGCGACCGTGGTCGGCGGCTCGTTCGCCCGGGTCCAGTTCACCCCGGACCTGGTGCCCGCCGACATCGTCGGCACCCGCATCTACCGGGCCAGCAGCGAGACGTTCGACGTCGAACTGGGCCCGGTGTTCGTCAACTTCCTGCTCGCCGACGAGATCAACCGGGCACCGGCCAAGGTACAGTCGGCGCTGCTGGAGGTGATGGCCGAGCGGCACGTGTCGCTGGGCGGCCGCACCCATGCCGTACCGGATCCGTTCCTGGTGATGGCGACGCAGAACCCGATCGAGCAGGAGGGCGTCTATCCGCTGCCGGAGGCGCAGCGGGACCGCTTCCTGCTCAAGGTGCTGGTGGGCTACCCGACCGACGTCGAGGAGCGCGAGATCGTGTACCGGATGGGGGTGACCCCGCCGCGCGCGGCGCCCATCCTGACCACCACCGACCTGATCGGCCTGCAGCAACGGGCCGACCAGGTGTTCGTGCACAACGCGCTGGTCGACTACGCGGTACGGCTCGTGCTGGCCACCCGGGACCCCGGCGAGCACGGCATGCCCGACGTCGCCCAGCTCATCCAGTACGGCGCCAGCCCGCGTGCCTCGCTGGGCCTGGTGCGCGCCACCCGTGCGCTGGCGCTGCTGCGCGGGCGTGACTACGCGCTGCCGCAGGACGTGCAGGACATCGCGCCGGACATCCTGCGCCACCGGCTGGTGCTGTCCTACGACGCGCTGGCCGATGAGGTGCCCGCCGACTACGTGGTGGGCCGGGTGCTGGCGGCGGTGCCGCTGCCCGCAGTCGCCCCGCGCCAGCAGGCGACATGACCGGCGCGGCCGCCCCGACCGCGGGCGACACCGGCTCGGCGGCGCTCAGCCGGTTGCAGCTGCTGGTCAACCGGCGTCTGGACGGGCTGCTGCAGGGTGACTATCTGGGGCTGCTGCCCGGCCCCGGCAGCGAGGCGGGCGAGTCGCGCGAGTACCGCACCGGCGACGACGTACGCCGGATGGACTGGCCGGTGACCGCGCGCACCACCGTGCCGCACGTGCGGCTGACCGTCGCCGACCGCGAGCTGGAGACCTGGCTGGCGCTGGACCTGTCGGGCAGCCTCGACTTCGGCACCGCCCGCCTGCTCAAGCGCGACCTGGTGCTGGCGGCGACCGCCGCGATGACCCACCTGACGGTACGCGGCGGCAACCGCGTCGGCGCCGTCATCGCCACCCGCGCCGGGGACCTGGTCCGCCGTCCCGCGCTGCCCGGACGCCGGGAGGCGCAGGGGCTGCTGCGTACGGTGGCGCGCCTGATCGAGGCGGAGAGCGGCGAATGGGCGGGCGGGGCGCCGGACAGCCTGGCCGGGCTGATCGACGCGCTGAACGCCCCGCCCCGGCGGCGCGGCCTGGCCGTGGTGGTCTCGGACTTCCTCGATCCGCCGGAGCGCTGGGGCTGGCCGCTGCGCAAGCTCGCGGTACGCCACGAGGTGCTCGCGGTGGAGGTGCTGGACCCGTACGAGCTGGAGCTGCCCGACGCGGGTGTGCTGGAACTGGTCGACCCCGAGACCGGTGCGCGGCACGAGGTGCAGACCGGCGACGCCCGACTGCGAGAGCGTTACCGCGCGGCGGCCGCCGCCCAGCGCGAGCGGGTCGCCGCCGCGATCCGGGCGGCCGGGGCCCGGCAGCTGCGGCTGCGCACCGACTCGGACTGGCTGCTGGACCTGGTGCGCTTCGTTGCCGCGCAGCGGCACCGCCGGGCCGGGGGAGGCAGCCGATGATCACGTTCCTGTCGCCGTGGTGGCTGGTGGGGCTGCTGCCGGTGCTCGGGCTGACCGCGGCGTACCTGGGGCGGCACCTGCTGCGGCGGTGGCGCCGCGACACCGCGGTGCCGTTCAGCAACCTGGAGCTGCTGCGCTCGCTGGTGCCGCGCGGGCTGGGCTGGCGCCGCCACGTGGCCGCCGGGCTGTTCCTGGCCGGGCTGTTCGCGCTGGTCACCGCGCTGGCGCGGCCGTCGGTGCAGACGGAGGAGCCGCTGGAGCGGGCCACCGTGATCCTGGCGATCGACGTGTCGCTGTCCATGCAGGCCGACGACGTGACGCCGACCCGGATCGAGGCGGCGCAGGATTCGGCCAAGTCGTTCGTGGACGAGCTGCCGGGCTCGTACAACCTGGGTCTGGTGTCGTTCGCGAAGTCGGCCAACGTGTTGGTGGCGCCGACCAAGGACCGGGCCGCGGTGCGGGAGGCGATCGACGGGCTGCAGTTGGCCGAGGCGACCGCGACCGGGGAGGCGGTGTTCACCGCGCTCGACGCGATCCGGTCGGTGCCCGACAACGGGGCCGACGAGCCGCCGCCGGCCCGGATCGTGCTGCTGTCGGACGGGTACCGGACATACGGCCGCTCGATCGACGAGGCGGCGGCGGCCGCGGTGGAGGCGAACGTGCCGGTCACCACGATCGCCTTCGGCACCGACGCCGGGGTGGTCGACATCGCGGGTCAGCTGCAGCGGGTGCCGGTGGATCGGCAGGCGCTGGCCGGGCTGGCCGAGACGACCGGCGGCTTCTTCTACGAGGCGGCGTCGGCGGCCGAGCTGACCCAGGTGTACCAGGACATGGGCTCGTCCATCGGGTATCGGACCGTGCCGCGCGAGATCGGACAGTGGTTCGCGGCCGCGGCGCTGCTGTGTTGCCTCGGCGCGGGCACGCTGAGTCTGCTGTGGACTTCGCGTCTGCCCTGAAGCGTCGCCGGTGCGGTCGACGGTTTGCCTGGCAATCGGGCGTACCCGGGTGGGTGATACGCCCGATTGCCAGGCAACTCCGCGCGTGCGGGCCGCGGCGGCACTGCCGCGGCGGGGCTCAGCGGCTCACTTGCTGAGCAGGATGAACAGGGCACCGACCCAGGTCGCGGCAAGGGTGAAGCCCAGGGGAGCGAGGTAACGGCTCATGACGATCTCCGGTGGCTGCTGTCGTTTCGGGGCAACAGAGGGGCACGCGGGTTCAGAGTCATGACCGGGAAATGTGCTGGCGAAGGCATGAGGCACGCGGGGCGCCCACCGCCGCGGTCAGCTGGACCGCACGGCAGAATCAGGCAAGCGCGTGTCAGATGGTTGCGCTTCGCAGAACCCGGGCATGACTCGGAGGATCGCTATCTCGCATAGCGATCACCTCCTTAAGCCGGGGTCCGACAGGCGGATCTCAGTCCGCAACCGCAGTGATCGTACAGCACCGTCACCGGCGCCCCGCATCGGCCGACCCGCCATGCCGGTGGTGTCCACCCGGTCGGGGTGTGCCGTCGTGGTTTGGAGGGTTCCTCCAAAGATGTTAGTCGGATTTGGTGCTGGGGCCGTACCCGGCAGGCCCTGACCGGCGTCCTAGGCTCAGGCCGGACACACTGACGCGCGAAGGAGTAACCGTGGCACGCACCGTCCTGGTCACCGGCGGCAACCGGGGTATCGGCCTGGCGATCGCGCAGGCTTTCGTCAAGCAGGGCGACCGGGTGGCGATCACGCACCGGGGCAGCTTCGACCCCGCGCTCGCGCCGGAGATCCTCGGCGTCACCTGCGACGTCACCGACTCGGCGGCGGTCGACGCGGCTTTCACGACGGTCGAGAACGAACTCGGCCCGGTCGAGGTGCTGGTCGCCAACGCGGGCATCACCGACGACACGCTGCTGATGCGCATGTCGGAGGAGCAGTTCACGCGGGTGCTGGACACCAACCTCACCGGCGCCTGGCGCTGCGCCCGCCGCGCGAGCACCAAGATGGTGCGCGGCCGCTGGGGTCGCATGATCTTCATCTCCTCGGTCGTCGGCCTGTACGGCGGCGCGGGTCAGGTCAACTACGCCGCGAGCAAGGCCGGGCTGGTCGGGGTGGCCCGCTCGATCACCCGTGAGCTGGGCTCCCGCAACATCACCGCCAACGTGGTCGCGCCCGGCTTCATCGAGACCGACATGACCGACAAGCTGACCGACGACCGCAAGGCCGAGATCCGCAAGGCCATCCCGGCGGGCCGCATCGCCGCGGTCGACGAGGTCGCGGGCGTGGTCACCTGGCTGGCCGGCGACACCGCCGGCTACATCACCGGCGCCGTCATCCCCGTCGACGGCGGCCTCGGCATGGGCCACTGACCCGTTCTTTCTCGTCGATCATGAACTTATGGCACGGCTCGACGGCGTGTCGTGGTCCTGGCACCGTGATCAACAAATAGTTCGTAGAGGAGTAGAGACGTGCTGCTGGAAGGCAAGCGCATCCTGGTCACCGGTGTGATCACGGAGCAGTCGATCGCGTTCAACGTCGCGAAGCTGGCCCAGGAGCAGGGGGCCACGGTCGTGCTCACCGGGTTCGGCCGGCTGTCGCTGGTCGAGCGGATCGCCAAGCGGCTGCCGCAGGCGGCCCCGGTGATCGAACTCGACGTGACCAACACCGAGCACCTGGCCGGTCTGGCCGACAAGGTGCGCGAGCACGTCGACGGCCTCGACGGCGTGGTCCACTCGATCGGCTTCGCCCCGCCGACCGCGCTGGGGGGCACGTTCCTGGAGACGCCGTGGGAGGACGTGGCCACGGCGGTGCACGTGTCGACGTACTCGTACAAGGCGCTGGCGATGGCGACGCTGCCGCTGATGCAGCGGGGCGGCTCGGTGGTCGGCCTGACCTTCGACGCCACCGTCTCCTGGCCGGTGTACGACTGGATGGGCGTGGCCAAGGCCGGTCTCGAGTCCACCTCCCGCTACCTGGCCCGCTACCTCGGTGAGCAGGGCATCCGCACCAACCTGGTGTCGGCCGGCCCGCTGCGTACCATGGCCGCCAAGTCGATCCCCGGCTTCAAGGCGTTCGAGGAGTCCTGGTCCGACCGCGCCCCGCTGGGCTGGGACCTCACCGACACCGAGCCGACCGCCAAGGCCGTGCTCGCCCTGCTGTCCGACTGGTTCCCCGCCACCACCGGCGAGATCATCCACGTCGACGGCGGCTACCACGCCACCGGCGCCTGACGGGCCCAGCCCACTCGGTCCAGCGGAGCCCGGCCGTCCCACGAGGGACGGCCGGGCTTCTGTCTTCGCGTCGATCAGGAAGCTGTGCACGGGACACGCCGTCGAGCCGTGCCACAAGTTCATGATCAACTAGGAGGGGGGTGGGGTTGTCCACAGGGGCATGGGGGCGGGTGCGGGTGGGCGGGGGTGGGATCTAGGCTTTTCGCATGTATGACGGCTTTTTGCTGCTGTCGTTTGGGGGGCCGGAGCACCCGGATGAGGTGCTGCCGTTCCTGCACAACGTGACGCGGGGGCGGGGGGTGCCGCCGGAGCGGCTCGCTGAGGTGGCCGAGCACTATCAGCGGTTCGGTGGGGTGTCACCGATCAACGCGCAGTGTCGGGAGCTGGTCGCCGCGGTCCGGGGGGACTTCGCGGCCAACGGGGTCGACCTGCCGGTGTACTGGGGGAACCGGAACTGGCGGCCGATGCTGGCCGACACCCTGGCGCAGATGCGCGACCACGGGATCCAGCGGGCGATCGCGCTGGCGACCAGCGGGTACGGGTCGTACTCGTCGTGTCGGCAGTATCTGCAGGACATCGCGGCGGCGCGGGCGGCGGTGGGTCCCCGGGCGCCGATGGTGGACAAGCTGCGGCACTTCCACGACCACCCCGGGTACGTGGAGCCGTTCGCCGACGCGGTCGCGAGCGCGTTGGCGAGCCTGGACGTCTCCGCGCACGACACCACCCGGCTGGTCTTCACGGCGCACTCGATCCCGGTGTCGATGGCCGAGTCCAGCGGCCCGACCGGCGGCCGATACGAGGCGCAGCTGCGCGAGACCGCCGGCCTGGTCGCCGAGCGGGGCGCCCCGGGGCTGGCCTGGGACCTGGTGTGGCAGAGCCGGTCCGGTGCCCCGCACATCCCCTGGCTGGAGCCCGATGTCAACGAGCACCTGAAGGTGCTGGCGAAGGAGGGCGTCACCCAGGTGGTGGTGAGCCCGATCGGGTTCGTCTCCGACCACCTGGAGGTGCTGTGGGACCTGGATGAGGAGGCGGCGGCGACCGCGCGCCAGCTCGGCCTCGGGTTCGCCCGCGCGGGCACCCCCGGCGCCGACCCGCGCTTCGTTGCGATGGTGCGCGACCTGGTACGGGAGCGGATGGAGCCCGGCACGCACCGGCGCGCCGCGCTCGGTACGCTCGGTCACTGGGATGTCTGCCCAAGCCACTGCTGCCCGCCGCCCGTGCGCGGCTCGAGAGAGGTAACCCGATGACCGAGCGTAAGCCGATCGCCGCCTGGCTCACCGATATGGACGGCGTACTGGTGCACGAAGGCGAGCCGGTGCCCGGCGCGCCGGAGTTCATCGGGCGGCTGGGCGCGGCCGGGGTGCCGTTCCTGGTGCTGACGAACAACTCGATCTACACCCCGCGTGACCTGCACGCGCGGCTGACCCGGCTCGGCTTCGAGCTGCCCGAGAGCGCCATCTGGACCTCGGCGCTGGCCACCGCGCAGTTCCTGGCCGACCAGCGGCCCGGCGGCAGCGCGTACGTCATCGGCGAGGCGGGCCTGACCACGGCGATGCACGCGGCGGGCTACATCATGACCGACTACGACCCCGACTACGTGGTGCTGGGCGAGACCCGCAACTACAGCTTCGAGGCGATCACCACCGCGATCCGCCTGATCAACAAGGGTGCGCGGTTCATCTGCACCAACCCGGACGCGACCGGACCGTCCAATGAGGGCGCGCTTCCCGCGGCGGGGTCGGTGGCGGCGCTGATCACCAAGGCGACCGGGATCGAGCCGTACTTCGTGGGCAAGCCGAACCCGATGATGATGCGCTCGGCGCTGAACCGGATCGGGGCGCACTCGGAGTCGACCGCGATGATCGGCGACCGGATGGACACCGACGTGCTGTGCGGGCTGGAGGCCGGGCTGCACACCATCCTGGTGCTGACCGGCATCTCCAGCAAGGCCGACCTGGAGCGCTACCCGTACCTCCCGTCCCGCGTGGTCAACTCCGTCGCGGACCTGACCGACGAGATCTGACCCCCCGCCACCCCGCTTCGCACACACGCCAGCCCATCCAGCGTACGGACAGTCGAAAGCTGCCCGCCGGATAGGCTGGCGTCAATGTTTAACGGGCGGGTCGGCCTCAGCCCTCGAAGGGGGCGTTGCAGGCGGCGACCAGAGCGTTGCGGCAGGCCACGGCCAGCGGCCGGAGCGCCTCGTCCCGCTGCTGCGCCTCGTGGCTGTTCAGCGCCCCGCCGGGGGCGGCCTGCCCGGCCAGCGACAGCACCCGGTCGACGACGCAGGCGCGGGCGTACAGGCGCCGGGCGCGCGGGTCGTAGCCGGGCGGCAGGTCGGTCTCCGAGTCGGGCTTGCGCAGCGCGGCCAGCGCCCCGGCCAGCTCCGGGCGCCACTGCGCCACGTCGAGCCGGACCAGGCGGGTGGTGGTCTCGGTCAGCGCGATCGTCAGCGCCCCGTCGGCCTCGCGCACCCCGACCTGGTATCCCGACGGCGCCTCCGGCAGCTCGAAGGCCCGCCACACCACGGTGGTGAAGCTGACGCCGGAGCCGGACACGTGCTGGCGGGCCTCGGGCACCAGCCCGAGCCGACTGGCGATCACCCCTTCCCCGGCCAGTAGCGCGTGGCTGGTGAACGGGCCGGGGCCGGGCAGTCCGCGCGGGTCGCCGGGGGCGGGCAGGACCAGCCGGATCTCGTCGGGGTGCAGCTTGGCGAGCACGGGCAGCGCCTCGCGCAGTTCGACCTCTTCCCGCCAGGTGCCGGGCAGGTCGCGTACGTGTTGCTCTTCCTCGGCGGTGAGGTCGTCAACGATCTCGTCAAAGGAGACCAGGCCGGCGCGCCACGCGCGGGCCCAGGTCACCAACCGGGCGGACCGGCGCGCGGTCAGGGTCACCGCTTGCGCTGCGGGGGACATGCCGACCAGCGTACGTGCCATACCGCAGGTTTGTCCCGAACCGGCGCGTCATGCCGCGCGGCAGCTGCGCTGCGGCTAAGGTGCCGACCCATGCGCTACGGCGACGATGTGCTGTCCGGATTCCACCGCAACTCCCCGCGCCGGGTCGTGCCCGAGCACGACGCCGAGCCGGGACTGGTGGTGGAAGACGTCGACAGCGGCTTCTGCGGCGAGATCGTGGGCTTCGAGCACGGCCTGGTGGTGCTGGAGGACCGGCACGGCCGCCGCCGCCTGTTCCCGCTGGAACCGGCCGCCTTCCTGCTGGAGGGCGCCGTGGTGACGCTGCGCCGTCCGAAGCCCGCCGCCGGGCCGGTCGCGCCCCGGCGGACCGCCTCGGGTTCGGTCGCGGCGGCGCCGACGCGCGCCCAGGTGGCCCGCGCGAGCCGGATCTGGGTCGAGGGCGTGCACGACGCCGAGCTGGTGGAGCGGATCTGGGGCGACGACCTGCGGGCCGAGGCGGTGGTGGTGGAGCCGCTGCACGGCGTGGACGACCTGGCGGCGCTGGTGCGCCGGTTCGCCCCCGGGCCGGAGCGGCGGCTGGGCGTGCTGGTGGACCACCTGGTCTCCGGCACCAAGGAGGCGCGGATCGCGGCGGCGGTGGACAGCCGGTACGCGCTGGTGGCGGGGCACCCGTACGTGGACGTGTGGCAGGCGGTGAAGCCGTCCCGGCTGGGCATCGAGGAGTGGCCGGTGGTGCCGTACGGCCAGCCGTGGAAGGAGGGTGTGTGCGCCGCGCTGGGCGTGGACCACCCGGCCCGGTTCTGGCGCCGCCTGCTGGGGCGGGTGAGCACGTACCACGACCTGGAGACCCCGCTGGTCAACTCGGTGGAACGCCTCATCGACTTCGTCACCACCCCCGCGGCGGACTGACCCGCCCGCCCGGATCGTTCCGCCCGCCCGGATCGTTCCGCCCGCCCGGCCGCAAGATCGTTCAAGTTGCCGGGCAATCGGGCACGTCGGCGGTCAAGATACGCCCGACTGCCCGGCAACTCGCGGGAGCTAGGGGCGTCGGGTGTGTACGAACGTGGCGATGTCGAGTTCCACCGGGGCGCCGTCGGCGTCGCGGCGAACCCGCAGCAGCTCACCGTCGTTGCTGCCGCTGTGACAGCGCCACACGTCGGCGCCGTGGGTGGTGAATCGCCACGGCGTCGCGGGCACGGTCACCGGGCTGACGACCAGTTCACCGGCGACCGCGTCGTAGCGGGCGGCGAACTCCCGGCCCATCCACCACCACGCGCCCTCGAGCTCGTGCGGCTCGGCGAGCACCGCCGCCCGCCAGGGTGAGGGGCGGACCGGCTCGGCGTCCAGCACGCTGGTGAGCAGGCGCTGGTTCAGCTCCGAAGTCTTGGTGCCGTACAGGGTGTACGCGTTACCGAAGACGACGCTGCCGGTGCGGCTGGGCCGGTGCACGATCAGGTGCGCCTGGTAGCCGGGCATCGAGCCGCCGTGGCCGACGTACACCCGCTCGCCGTGCCGCATCAGCTCCAGGCCCAGCCCGTGGCCGGTGGTCCAGGCGTCCAGGTCGCTGATGACCACCGGGGCGCACATCTCGGCCAGCGTCGCCGGGGCGAGCACGTCCGGGTCCGGGTCGGCCAGGAACGCCGCCCACACCGCCAGGTCCTCGACGGTCGACCAGAGCTGCCCGGCCGGGGCCATCGCCCCGGTGTCGGTGCGCGGCTCCTCGCGCAGCACCCCGGTCCACGGATGCACCACGTAGCCGCGTACGAACGGCTCGGTCGCGGTGTAGCCGGTGCGCCGCATGCCCAGCGGCTCCAGCAGCCGCTTGGTGACCAGCTCGGGCCAGTTCAGCCCGGTGATGCGCTGCGCGACGCCGCCGAGCAGCCCGTAGGCGAGGTTGGAGTAGTGGTAGCTCCGGTGCGGCGGGTAGGCGATCTTGTCCGGGGTCAGTGCGGTGAGCAGGCTGTCCAGGTCGCCGCCGTCGTGCCGCTCCCACCACGGGCCGTCCGGCTCCCGCTGCAGACCCGACACGTGCCCGAGTAGCTGCCGCAGCGTGATCGCGCTGCCCACGGGCGTGCCGGGCAGGTGCCGGTAGAGCAGGTCGTCCAGGGACAGATGGCCCTCGTCGCGCAGCTGCAGCAGCAGCACCGCGGTCATGGTCTTGGTGATGGACCCGATCCGGAAGTGGGTGTCGGGGCCGGGCATGGCGCCGGTCGCCGGGTCGGTCCCGGCGGCGGCCAGGTGCAGTGACCGGCCGTCGCGCAGCACGGCCGCGGCCAGACAGGGGGTACGACCCTGCGCCTGTGTCCGGGCCACCAGGTCGTCGACGTGGGCCGCGGTGTGTGCCAGCAGTGTCATGACGTGCTAAACCTCCGGCGGTCAGTGGTGCTCGCCAACCTAACCGGACAACGCCGTCCCGTTGTGTCCGTTACCGCCGTCGGCTCTACGGACCGCTCGATCTGTCCGAACGTACGACCTGATCCACACCCCCCACCACTGGCGCGGACGTGACACGATCAGCACGTGGAAGATTGGATGTGGTGGCTCCTCCTCGCCGCCGCGCTCGTGATCGCAGAGTTGTTCACGATGACCTTCGTGCTGCTGATGATCGCAGCCGGAGCGTTCGCGGCCTCACTGACGGGCCTGGTCGGGTTTCCGGGCTGGGTCCAGGGGATCGTTTTCATCGTCGTCTCCACGCTGTCGCTGGTCGTGGTGCGCCCTTGGCTGAAGACCCGCTGGTTCAGGGGTGACGCCGACAACGTCACGATGGGGCTGTCCGCCGTCGAAGGCGCCGACGCGTTGGTGGTCGAGCGGGTCGACAGCGAGAACGGTCTCGTGAAGATCGGTGGCGAGCTGTGGCGCGCCCGGCCTTACGACGCGACCAAGTCCTATGTCCCGGGCGACCGGGTCCGAGTAGTGAAAGTGGACGGCGCCACGGCGCTGGTCTGGAGGGATTGATGGAACCAATCATCACGGCTTTCGTCGCCATCGTGGCGCTGATCGTCCTGATCACCCTGATCAAGATGGTCAAGATCGTGCCGCAGCAGCGCAACGACGTGGTCGAGCGACTGGGCAAGTACAACCGTACGCTGACGCCCGGTCTGAACATCCTGGTGCCGTTCATCGACGCCATCCGTACCAAGGTGGACCTGCGTGAGCAGGTGGTGAGCTTCCCGCCGCAGCCGGTGATCACCTCGGACAACCTGGTCGTGTCGATCGACACCGTGCTCTACTTCAAGGTCACCGACCCGGTACGGGCCACCTACGAGATCGCCAACTTCCTGCAGGCGATCGAGCAGCTGACCGTCACCACTCTGCGCAACGTGATCGGTTCGATGGACCTGGAGCGGTCGCTGACCAGCCGCGAGGAGGTCAACCGGCAGCTGTCGGCGGTGCTCGACGAGAACACCGGCCGCTGGGGCGTCAAGGTGACCCGCGTCGAGATCAAGGCGATCGAGCCGCCGCCGAGCATCCGCGACTCGATGGAGAAGCAGATGCGCGCCGAGCGTGACCGCCGCGCCGCGATCCTCACCGCCGAAGGCCACAAGCAGTCGCAGATTCTCACCGCCGAGGGTGAGAAGCAGGCGGCGGTGCTGCGCGCCGACGGTGAGCGCCAGGCCCGCATCCTGCAGGCCGAGGGCCAGGCCAAGGCGATCAAGCTGGTCGTCGACGCCATCCACGTGTCCGCCCCCGACAACAAGGTGATGGCGTGGCAGTACCTGCAGGCGCTGCCGCAGATCGCCGCGGGCGCGTCGAACAAGCTGTGGATCGTCCCGGCCGAGCTGACCCGGGCGCTGGACGGCATCGCGTCCACGTTCGGCGGGCTCGTGCCCGACCCGGCCGCGGCCGCCGCGGCGCGTGACTCGGGCGCCGAGGTCGAGGCCGAGGCGCAGCGGGTGGCCCAGCAGGCCGCCCAGGCGGTCAAGGAGATCGAGATGGAGACCAGCCGCCTCCCCAAGGAGTGACGGCCGGGTCGACCAGTGCGGGGCGGGGGGGGCCGCGGCCCCGGCCCCCACCCGGTTCGCCCCCCCCCCCCCACTCTCTGTCGGCCGTTTTCTACCTTTGGGGCCGGGGTCGCGAAGCGCCCCGGCCCGCACTCTTTTCCGCCCCGATCCCACAACGTGGACGTTGATCGTTCGAGTTGCCGGGCAATCGGGGGAATTCGAGCCCAAGATACGCACGATTGCCCGGCAACTCCGATGATCTTGAGAGTCGACCGGCGGACGCGTCCGGTGACGGGTGGGTGGGGTGGTCCGGCAGAATCAGGACGTGGAGCTGATCACCGATCCGGGCGACGAGCGCATCGCCGACTACCGTGCGCTGACCGACGTCGAGCTGCGGACCAGGTGGGAGCCGCCGCACGGGCTGTTCATCGCCGAGGGTGAGCTGGTCCTGCGGCGGGCGCTGCGCGCCGGATACCAGCCGCGTTCGTTCCTGGTCGAGGCCAAGCGCGCCGACCAGATCGCCGACCTCGTCGGCGCCCCGCTGTACGGCGCCGACCCCGACGTGCTGGAGCAGGTGACCGGCTTCCACGTGCACCGGGGCGTGCTGGCGAGCTTCCACCGCCGCCCGCTGCCACCGGCCTCGGAGGTGCTGGCACAGGCCCGCCGCGTGGTGATCCTCGAGGACATCAACAACCACACCAATCTCGGCGCGATTTTCAGGGGCGTGGCCGCGCTCGGCGTCGACGCCGTCCTGCTCTCGCCGACCTGCGCCGACCCGCTCTACCGCCGCAGTGTCCGGGTCAGCATGGGCGAGGTCTTCGCGATCCCGTACGCGAAGCTGGAGCCGTGGCCGGAGGCGTTGTCGCAGGTCCGCGACGCGGGCTACACCGTCCTGGCGATGACTCCGGCCGCTGACGCGGTGGCGATGCAGCGGCTGACCGCCGACCAGCGCCTGCGTCCCGCCCTGCTGATGGGCGCGGAGGGCCCCGGCCTGTCCCGCCAGGCGCTGGCCGCCAGCGACCTGCGGGTGAAGCTGCCCATGCGCCGGGGCGTGGACTCGCTCAACGTCGCGGCCGCGACGGCGGTGGCCTGCTGGGAGCTGAGCCGCGAGGACGACCTCGATCCCGGTGCGGCTGGAGCGCACGCGATGTCGGCTGATACCTACGAGGGCCGTCATGAGGCTGGCGCCGAGGAGATGGTCGGTCGGCACGGGGTCTCGGCGGAGGAGACCGTCGAGGACGCGCGGGCCGCCGCCGCACGGGCGGCCTGGAGCGTGCCGGACGAGGACCGGGCGGGGCGGATCGCGGCGGCCGATGCCGAGCGCCTGCTCGCGACGAGGTGGCGGGCCGACTCTGAGCCAGGGCCAGGGCGCGAGCGGGAGCTGCTGCTCGGCGGCGAGGACCGGGGCTGACGTGACCGCTGTCTTCCCGACCGTGCGCGAGGTGATCGCGCTGGATCCGGTCCGGGTGGGTGCCCCGCGCCTGGTGGCGGGGGAGGCGGGGCTGGACCGCCCGGTGCGCTGGGTGCACTCGGCCGAGGTGCCCGACATCGCGACCCTGCTGCGCGGCGGTGAACTCGTGCTGACCACCGGCATCGGCCTGCCCGCCGACGACGCCGGGGTGCGCGCCTTCGTCAACGACCTGGCCGAGGTGGGCGTCTCCGGCCTGGTGGTGGAGCTGGGGCGGCGCTACACGGCCAGCGTGCCCCGGGTGATGGCGGCGGCCGCGCAGAAGGCGGGCCTGCCGCTGATCGAGCTGCGCCGCCCGACCCCGTTCGTGCGGATCACCGAAGCGGTGCACGCGCTGATCGTGGACGCGCAGCTGGCCGAGCTGCGCGCCACCGAGGAGATCCATCAGCGGTTCACCGAGCTGAGCGTGGAGGGCGCCGAGCCCGCCGAGGTGGTGCACCAGGCGGCGCAGTTGGCGGGCTGCCCGGTGGTGCTGGAGAACCTCGCCCGGCAGGTGCTGGCCTACGACGCGGCCGGGGACCGGGCGGAGCTGCTGCTGGAGAGCTGGGAGCAGCATTCGCGCCGGGTCCGCCCGCAGCAGGCGGGTGCGGGCCGCACCGGCTACGACCCGGACACCGGGTGGCTGGTGACGACCGTGGGCGCGCGGGGGCAGGACTGGGGGCGGCTCATGCTGCGCTGGCCCGCCTCCGGCAGCGAGGGGGACCGGGCCGTGGACGACGCGGGGGTACGCGACGACGCCGGCGCCCCTGACGCCATACCCGGCGAAGCCCCGACCGCTGCGCTCCAGCCGCCGACGCGCCTGGTGATCCTGCTGGAGCGCGCCGCCTCGACGCTGGCGCTGGGTCGCCTGATCCGGCGCGACGCCGAGGGGCTGGAGCGGCAGCTGCACGCGACCCTGCTGTCGGCGCTGCTGGACCACAGCCTGCCGGTGTCGGAGGTGGCGCTGCGCGCGGGCGCGCTGGGGGTGACCCTGGAGCGGCGCCGCCTGGTCGGGGTGGTGGTGCGCCAGCGGGGGGAGCAGTTCCCGGCGGGCACCGAGGCGGCGCAGACGCAGCTGCGCGACCTGGCCGACGCCGTCTCCCAGGCGGTACGCGACGCGAAGCTGACCGCTCTGACCAGCACCATCGACGACCGCGCGGTCGGCGCGCTGCTGGCGATCCGGGGCGAGGAGCAGCAGGCGCTGGAGACGTTCGCGACGGCGCTGCACCGGGGGCGGCCGGAGGTGCTGGTCGCGGCGGGCACCGGCGTGGACAGCCCGCGTGACGCGCGGCGGTCGCTGGTGGAGGCGCGGCAGGTGGCCGAGGCGGCCCGGCACGACCTGGGCGGGGCGTTGGTGCACCGGCTGCCCAATCTCGGCCTGGCCGGGCTGCTGCACCTGCTGCGCGACGAGCCGCGGCTGCAGACGTTCGTGGAGCGCCAGCTCGGGGCGCTGCTGGCGCACGACGACGCGCACCCGAAGGACGTGCTGCTGCCGACGCTGCGGGTGTTCCTGGAGTGCGGTCGCAACAAGTCGATCGCGGCGAGCGCGGCGCACCTGTCCCGCCCGGCGTTCTATGAGCGGCTGGCTCGCATCGAGCGGATTCTCGGAGTAGACCTGGATTCGGTGCAGTCGTGCCTGTCACTGCATGTGGCGCTGCTGGCGAGGGATGCCTTGCGGGACTGACCCCGCACCTTCGATTCGTAGGTCAACTGGTGGGTACGGTGGCCGGCGGGTTGACGACCTGTCAGGTCGACACGGCGGCACCTGGCAGGATGTAGCTTGCCCGGCCACCGGCGTACTGAGAGCGTCATGGTGACCTGACACACAGCCGCGAATCATCGTTGAAGGACGTGTCTCCAGATGACCACCGAAGACCTGCTCGCGCGGCACCGCGCGGTGCTCCCGAACTGGATCAACCCGCTCTACGCCGAACCGATCGAGCTGGTCTCCGGCACCGGCTGCCGGGTCACGGACGGCGAGGGACGCACGTACCTTGATTTCTTCGGCGGCGTGCTCACCACGATGATCGGCTACGACATCCCGGAGATCTCCGACGCGGTGCGGCGGCAGCTCGACAAGGGGATCGCGCACTCCTCGACGCTGTACCTGATCCGCAAGCAGGTCGAGCTGGCCGAGAAGATCGCCAAGGTGTCGGGCATCCCGAACCCGAAGGTGTTCCTGGCCAACTCCGGCACCGAGGCCAACGACACGGCGCTGCTGCTGGCGACCCAGTTCCGGCGCAGCAACCAGATCCTGGCCATGCGCAACAGCTACCACGGCCGCAGCTTCGCCGCGCTGGCCGTGACCGGGCAGCGCAGCTGGTCGGCGACGTCGCTGTCGCCGGTGAACGTCAGCTACCTGCACTCCGGCGACCGGCTGCGCGGGGTGTTCGCGGGCCTGTCCGACGCCGAGTACATCCGCCTCGCCGTGGCCGACCTGCGCGAGGTGCTGGCCACCACCACCGCCGGGGACGTGGCCTGCCTGATCGCCGAGCCGATCCAGGGCGTCGGCGGCTTCGTCGCCCCGCCCGACGGCTACTTCGCCGCCGTCAAGGAGGTCCTCGACGAGTACGGCATCCTCTGGGTCTCCGACGAGGTGCAGACCGGCTGGGGCCGCACCGGCGAGCACTTCTGGGGCTACCAGGCGCACGACGCCGTGCCGGACATGCTGACCTTCGCCAAGGGCGTCGGCAACGGCTTCACGCTGGGCGGCGTGGTCGCCCGCGCCGAGGTGATGGACTGCCTGGGCGCCATCTCGTTCAACACCTTCGGCGGCAACCCGATCAGCGCCTCGGCCGGGTCGGCCGTGCTGGACTACGTGCTCGACCACGATCTGCAGGCCAACGCCGCCCGGCTGGGCGACCTGCTGCACTCGGGCCTGCGCGGGCTGCACAGCCCGATCGTGGCCGAGGTGCGCGGCAAGGGCCTGATGCTGGCGCTGGAGTTCGTCCGGCCCGGCACCCTGGACCCGGCGCCGGAGCTGGCCCTGCGGGTGCTGGAGGAGACCAAGGCCAACGGGCTGCTGGTCGGCAAGGGCGGCCTCTACGGCAACGTGATCCGGATGGGCCCGCCGCTGACACTGACCGAGGCCGAGGCCAAGGAGGGCCTGGACATCCTGACCGGCGCCATCGCCGCCGCGCAGCGCCAGGCCTGAGGGGGTACGACATGAGCGAGCTCGGATACATCACCCATTTCGTCGACGGCAAGCCGTGGGAGCACGGCGCGACCCGGCAGGGCGAGGTCTTCGACCCGGCCACCGGCCGCGTCAGCGCCCTGGTCGACTTCGCCTCGTCCGCCGACGTGGACGCCGTGGTGCGCGCCGCCGACCGGGCCGCGCGGGCCTGGCGGGACGCGTCGCTGGCCAAGCGCACCGCGGTCATGTTCGCCGTGCGGCAGCTGATCCACGAGCGGCGGGCGGAGCTGGCCGCGGCGATCACCGCCGAGCACGGCAAGGTGCTGTCCGACGCGGCCGGGGAGGTGCAGCGCGGCCTGGAGGTGGTCGAGTTCGCCTGCGGCATCCCCAGCTCCCAGCGCGGCTTCTTCAGCGAGAACGTGTCGACCGAGGTGGACTCGTACTCGATCCGGCAGCCGCTGGGCGTGGTGGCGGTGATCTCGCCGTTCAACTTCCCGGCGATGGTGCCGCTGTGGTTCGTGCCGATCGCGATCGCCTGCGGCAACGCGGTGGTGCTCAAGCCCAGCGAGAAGGACCCCAGCGCGGCGGTGCTGCTGGCGCAGTGGTTCGCCGAGGCGGGCCTGCCCGACGGCGTGTTCAACGTGGTGCACGGCGACAAGGAGGCCGTCGACGGCCTGCTGACGCATCCGCTGGTCAAGGCGGTGTCGTTCGTCGGCTCCACCCCGATCGCCCGGTACGTCTACGAGACCGGCACCGCGCACGGCAAGCGGGTGCAGGCGCTGGGTGGGGCGAAGAACCACATGGTGGTGCTGCCCGATGCTGACCTCGAGCTGGCCGCTGACGCGGCCGTGAGTGCGGGCTTCGGCTCGGCGGGCGAGCGCTGCATGGCGATCTCGGTCGTGGTGGCGGTGGACCCGGTCGGCGACGAGCTGGTCGACAAGATCACTGAACGGGTCGCGAAGATCCGCACCGGTGACGGCCGTCGCGACTGCGACATGGGCCCGCTGGTCACCAAGGTGCACCGGGACAAGGTGTCGTCGTACGTGGACGCGGGGGAGCGGGCCGGGGCCAAGCTCGTGGTCGACGGGCGGGCCGTGGACGCCGACGGCGAGCGGGACGGCTTCTGGCTCGGGCCGACGCTGTTCGACCGGGTCACCCCGCAGATGTCGATCTACACGGACGAGATCTTCGGGCCGGTGCTCAGCGTGGTCCGGGCCGAGTCCTACGACGAGGCGCTGGCGCTGGTCAACGGCAACCCGTACGGCAACGGCACGGCGATCTTCACCAACGACGGCGGGGCCGCCCGGCGCTTCCAGCACGAGGTCGAGGTCGGGATGATCGGCGTGAACGTGCCCATCCCGGTGCCGATGGCGTACTTCTCCTTCGGCGGCTGGAAGGCGTCGCTGTTCGGCGACACCCACGCCCACGGCGCCGAGGGCGTGCACTTCTTCACCCGGGGCAAGGTGGTCACCAGCCGCTGGCTCGACCCGCGCCACGGCGGCGTCAACCTGGGCTTCCCGACCCAGCACTGACGCAGCGATAGTACTTTCGGAGGATCCGGTGAAAATTCTCACCGGGTCCTCCTCGCGTTAGCACAGCCGCGCCATCGGGGATGCCCGTAGGGCGGCCGCGGGCGCGAATCGTCCCCGCGATCGAGGGAGGGCGTGCGCGCCGCTCCTACCGTCGAAGACAGCCGCGGCGGACCAGTTCGCCGCCCGTACCGAGGAGTTGATCGCATGGCCAGCCAGCCGCACCGACTGACCCGCCCGCGCCACGGCCGCTGGATCGCCGGTGTCTGCGCCGGTCTCGGGGTGCGCTTCGGCCTGCCCGCCTGGCTCGTCCGCTTCCTGTTCGTGCTGTCGTGCCTGCTCCCGGGCCCGCAGTTCATCATCTACCTCGTCCTGTGGATCATGATCCCGGAGGACGCGTACTGAGCCGGTCACGCTGAGCCCGTCACAGACGCCGCTCGCGGCGGGTCGCACCGGTACCGGTGCGACCCGCACCCCCGACCGCCGAGGAGCAGCCGTGAGCGACAGCAGTGCCGTCCTGGAGATCGACCGCCCGCCCGCCGAGGTGTACGCCTACGTCACCGACCCGCTGCGGTTCCCGCGCTGGCAGCTCGACGTCGTCAGCGTCACCCCGGCCGTGCCCGGCCCCATCGGCCTGGGTTCCCGCTTCACCACCGTGCGCCGCATCGGCTCCGCCGACCGGGCGACCACCCAGGAGATCACCGATCTTGTCCCGGGCGTGAGCTGGGCCGCCCGGGGCGTCGACGGTCCGATCCGGCCCGACGCCACGGTCACCGTCACCTCGCTGGACGGCGGGGCGCGCACCCGGCTCACCCTCACCCTGACGTTTCGCGGCAGCGGCCTCGGCGTCGCCCTGCTGCCGCTGGTGCGCAAGGCGGCGGCCAAGGGTGCCCCGCTCAGTCACGCCAACCTCAAGCGGCTGCTGGACAGCCATACCGAGGACTAGGGCGTGCCCAGGGCCCGCACCGCGTCGATGGTGTCCGCCTCGGCGGCGGACTTGTCCTCGCGGTAGCCCAGCACCCGCGCGAAGCGCAGCGCCACCCCGCCGGGGTAGCGGGTGCTGCGCTGCACCCCGTCGAACGCGATCTCGACCACCAGTTCGGGGCGCACCGTCACCATGAAGTCGTCGCGGCTGACGGCCAGACCCAGCAGGCGCTCGGTCTGCCAGGCCAGCATCGAGTCCGTCAGGCCCTTGAACGTCTTGCCCAGCATCACGAAGCCGCCGTCGGGGTCGCGGGCGCCCAGGTGCAGGTTGGACAGCCAGCCGCGCCGCCGCCCGTGGCCCCACTCGGCCCCCAGGATCACCAGGTCCAGCGTGTGCCGGGGCTTCACCTTCACCCACCCCGCCCCGCGCCGCCCCACCTCGTACGGCGCACCCGCGGCCTTCACCACCACGCCCTCGTGCCCGGCCGCCAGCGCCGCCGCGAACGCCTCCTGCGCCACCTCCGGCCCGTCCACCAGCACCCGGTCCACCCGCATCGCGTCGGGCAGCAGCTCGTCCAGCGCCGCCCACCGCACGGTCCCCGGCTCGTCGATCAGGTCCGTGCCGTCCAGGTGCAGCAGGTCGAAGAAGTACGGCGTCAGCAGCCCCGAAGCCCGCTGCGCGGCCCGCCCCGACGTCTCCTGGAAAGGCCGCGGCCGCCCGGTGTCGTCCACCGCGATCACCTCGCCGTCGAGCACCGCCGAGCGCACCGGCAGCGCCCGCACCGCCGCCACGATCTCCGGCATCCGCCCGGTCAGGTCGTCCAGGCTGCGGCTGAACAGCACCACGTCGTCACCGTCGCGGTGGGCCTGCACCCGCACCCCGTCGAGCTTGGCGTCGACCGCGGCGGGCACCCCGGTCGCGACCAGGGCCTGCGCGGGATCCGGGGCCGACTGGGCCAGCATCGGCGCCAGCCCCCGTCCGACCGCCAGCCGCAGCTCACCGAGCGCCGCCTCGCCACCGGTCAGCGCGGTGACCGCCACCGCTTTCAGATCCCCGGTGAGCAGCAGCGCGCGCCGCACCGAGGCCACCGGCACGTCGGCCGCCCGCGCCACCGCGTCGGCCAGCAGCCCGGCCTGCGCGCCCTGGCGCAGCTCGCCGCCGATCAGGCCGGTCAGCAGCCGCTGCTCGTCGGCGGTGGCCGCGCCGTACAGTGCGGCGACCGCGTCGCGCCGCCGCGTCTGCGAGCCCTGCCCGCTGATGTCGCCCATCGCGGCCAGCGCCCGGTCGACCGCACGCACGCTGAGCGTGGCGGTCGAGGCGGGTGCGGGCAGCTCGCGCAGCGCCGCGTACCCCACCCCGATCTGCCGCTGCCGCAGCTCCCCGCTCAGGTACGCCGCCCCCGCCGCCAGCTCGACCGGATCCCCGCCCGCCGCCAACGTCCGCAATGCCCCGGCCAACAGCTCGATCTTCGCCTTGCGCCCCGACACGGCGGTGACAGCGGCGGACGTGGCGGCCAGCTCAGCGAATCGCATGCCCCCCATCCTCCCAGCGCCCCCCGACACCACCCGCCCGTCCGCCCCGTCCCGCGCACCGCGCGTCAAGGTCATTCAAGTTGCCGGGCAATCGGGGTTTTCGGGCTCGGAATACCCCCGATTGCCCGGCAACTTGAGTGGTCTTGGGCCCTGGTCAGAAGATCTCGATGGCGGCCGGGGCGCGGAGCCAGCCGAACGCGGGGTCGGCGGCGGCCAGGGCGCCGGAGGTCAGTTCCGTCACCCGGCCCGCGGCGGCCAGGGAGCCGAGGCTGTTGCCGCCGAGGTAGACGGTGCTCAGGGTGGCGACGTCCAGGCGCAGGTCGGGGGCGTCGTCGGTGCGTACGCAGGTGGCGCCGTCGAGTGATCCGGCCAGGCGGAACCGGCCGCCGGTGCCGGGCAGGACCGGGTCCTCGACCTCGAGGACGACATCAACGGGGGCGGCGTAGCGGCGGGACGACAGGGCGGCCGGGATGTCCAGCAGCCGGGCCCACAGGCCGTCGCCGTACCGGCCGCCGAGGCGCCGGGTGTCGGTGACGATGTGCAGCAGCGGCTCGTCGACGGCGGCGAGCCAGTAGGAGACCTGCCGGGTCAGGTCGACGTTGAGCAGGTGGTCCCACATCGCCGCGTACGCGGCCGGCGAGTCGGTGACGACCTCCAGGATGTTGACCTCGCCCTTGGGGCCGACGTTCTCCCACTCGCTGCGGGTGCGGTAGAGGGCGTACCCGAGCACGGCGTCACCGTCGCGGCACACCAGCGCCAGCAGCGGCCCGGCACCGGCGCGGTGGCCCGGGTCGTCGTGCAGCCGCCAGGTCCACCAGCGGTCGTCCCGTGTGGCGTAGCCCGGCCGGGCGGGCCGGACGCGCTCGTACACGGCACCGAGTTCGGCCCGCAGCTGCCCGGGGGTGTCGACGCGCAGGGACAGCGCGTGCTTGTCCGCGCCGACCACGCGCACCTCGCGACGGTCGATGGTGAAGCCGATGCGATGGCTGGCCTGGCCGTAGCCGAAGCGGCGGTAGATGCTCGCCTCGCTGGCCCACAGCACCGCCAGCGCCTCACCGCGGTCGCGGATCTCCTCCAATTGGCGGGTCAGCATCGTCGAGGCGATGCCACGGCGCCGGTGCGTGCCCGCGACGACGACCGCGGTGACGAAGCCGGCCGCGACAGTGCCACCGGGCACGCTGAGGTCGCGGGTGTAAGTGCCCGCATGGGCGACGATGTCCGCACCGTCGATCGCCACGACGGCGCGCGCGGGCTCGAACAGCGCCTCGTCGACCGGGGTGCCCTGGTCGTCCTCGTTGAGGAAGGTCCGTCGGACGGTATGCAGGATCGCGGCCCAGTCCTGCGGCGCGGCGTTGCGGAAAGTCACCATAGGTGGTTCCTATCGGCCGGGTCGCCGGTCGGCAACACGTTTACCCGAATGCGTTCAGCCGCGGCCGGACCACCACGCCGCGACGTCGGCGGCCAGCGAGTTCTCCTGCGGATCGGGCCTGGTCGCCGCCTCCAGCCAGCGCCCCACCAGATCGGAGACCCGCTGCATGTCCTCGGGTCGCACCTGCTGGTGCTCCGCGAAGTACGCCAGCAGCCCCTGCGCCTCGGGTCGCCCGGCGTCGCACCCTGGGCACAGCTGCACGACGCGGCTACGGCGCGACTGGGGCACCGGGATGCTGGCCGTGAGGTACAGCCGCTCGGTGCAGCTGCCGCAGCGGGCGTCTCCGGCGGCGCGGACCTCGACCGCGTTCATCGCAGCGTTCTCCCTCGTCGTCGCGGCGGCTGGGGCGCGCCCGGCCTGCCCGGCGGCGCACTCGACGAGGTTATACGGACCAATCGGGCCGGGATGCGGCGGCGCCTCCCTCGCGGCGATTGTCCTTTTCAGGAGTTAAATGCATTCCCGTCATCTGACGGCCTCCCCGGGTGTGGTCTACGCGGCCATTTTGCCTGCTCAGTGGCGGTGGGCTGAGTCACCGTGGCACCTTCGGCAATGTTCCGGTGCGGTAACGAACTTAAAAAATTCGCCCGCAGACTTGACAACCAGGGGTCATCAGTAAGAACTTTTACCACTAACAGTTAACTACCTTTCGGCTAACTGTTCAGATCCTGAGCTGTAGGAGCGAGTCAATGGGTGACCGCCGGGAACCGGCCGCGGCCGACGCCGCGACGCTGGAGCCTGCGCCGTCCTGGCTCAGCCTCGACCGCCCCGACAGCGTCCTGGTGCGCGTGCGCGCGCAGCTGCCCGAGTTCACCGGCGCCCTGCAGCGCGTGGCCGACCAGGTCCTCACCGACCCGGCCGGCGCCGCCCGCGCCACCATCGTGGAACTCGCCGAGCGCTCCAGCACCTCGCCGGCCACCATCACCCGCTTCTGCCGCGCGCTGGGCTTCGAGGGCTATGCGGACCTGCGGCTGGCCATCGCCGGGGAGACCGGCCGGGCCGCCCGCTCGGCAGGCTGGGCCGAGGACATCGGCCGGGCCATCGAGCCCGGCGACCCGCTGGAGCGGGTGCTCGGGCAGATCATGGCCGCCGACACCCAGGCCATGCGCGACACCGCCGCCATGCTCGACCTCCGCGAGGTGGAGCGCGCCGCGGAGGCCATCGCCGCCGCCAACCGCGTCGACATCTACGGCGCCTCCGGCTCGGCCCTGGTCGGCGCCGAGATGCAGTTCTCGCTGCACCGCATCGGCATCGCCGCGTGGACCTGGCCCGACGTGCACAACGGCCTGGCCAGCGCCGCCCTGCTGCGCTCCGGTGACGTCGCGCTGGGCATCTCGCACACCGGCCAGACCCGCGAGACGGTCGAGATGCTGGCCGAGGCGGGCTCGCACGGCGCGACCACCATCGCGCTGACCGGATTCCCGCGCTCGCCGCTGGCCGAGCTCGCCGACATCGTGCTGCTGACCGCCAGCCAGGCCACCTCGTTCCGGCCCGACGCGCTGTCGGCCCGGCACCCGCAGCTGGTGGTGCTGGACCTGCTGTACATCGCGGTCGCCCAGCGCACCCACGACCGGTCGCACACGGCGTTTCAGCGCACCGCGCGTGCCGTCGACGCGCACCGGTTCAGCAACGGCCAGGGCCGGGAGGGCGACTCGTGATCGCCCAGGCCTTGACCTCGAAGACTGTGCTCGACTCGATCGAGCACTGGGCCGACACCACATCGGGCAGTGCCGCCCGGTGTGGTGCCGCACTGCCTCCCAGTGCGGTCGGGTCCGCAACGGCCGGCGGAGGCCTCGCCCCCGTCACCGCCTCTCCGCCTCACCACACCTTCGTGTCGCAGACCGCGATCCGATTCTGAGGAGACAATGATGTCCAACCACACCGACAGCCCGTCGGACCTCACCCGGCGTACGCTGCTGCGCCGGACGGCCGCCGCTGGTCTGCTCGCCCTCCCGGCCGCCGGCCTGCTCTCGGCCTGCGTCGGCAGCAGCGACGAGCCGGAGGCCCCCACCCAGTACTCGGGTACGGTGTCCGCGGAGAACCCGCTGGGTATCGCCACCGACAAGCCGGTCGAGATCGTGATCTTCGACGGCGGTCTGGGCACCAAGTACGCCACCGACGTGCACATGCCGTCGTACACGGCGAAGTGGCCGAACTCGAAGATCACGTTCTCTTCGACGCAGGAGGTCTCGACCACACTGCAGCCGCGTTTCGCCAGCAACACCCCGCCGGACATGGTCAACAACGCCGGTTCGAAGCTGATGGACATGGGCGCGCTCGTCGGCGCCGGCCAGGTGGCCGACCTGTCCGACCTGTTCGCCGCCCCGTCGGTGGACATCGCGGGCAAGACCGTCAAGGACACCCTGGTCCCCGGCACGGTCGAGGCGGGCACCTACAACGGCAAGCCGTACGTGCTGAACTACGCCTACACCGTGTTCGGTCTGTGGTACTCCGGCAAGCTGTTCCAGGACAACGGCTGGACCGCCCCGACCACCTGGGCCGAGTTCACCGCGCTGGCCGACAAGATGAAGGCCAAGGGCATCACCCCGTTCTCGTACGCGGGTGCCAACGCGGCCTACTACATGTACACGGTCATCCTGACCAGCGCCGCCAAGATCGGCGGCCCGGACGTGCTCAAGGCGATCGACAACCTCGAGCCCGGCGCGTGGACCAACGACGCCGTCAAGCAGGCCGCCAAGGCGTGGGGCGAGTTCTCCGCCAAGTACGGCGACAAGGCGCACCTGGGCCTGAAGCACACCGAGGTCCAGCTGCTGCAGGACCAGTACAAGGTCGGCTTCTACCCGTCGGGTTCGTGGCTGGAGAACGAGCAGGCCAAGGACACCCCGGCCGACTTCAAGTACCAGGTCGCGGCGCTGCCGTCGGTCACCGCCGCGGACAAGCTGCCGGCCACCGGCCTGTACGCCGCCGCGGGTGAGATGTACTTCGCCGCCAGCAAGGGCAAGCACCCGCAGGCGGGCAAGGAGTACCTGCGTCACATGCTGTCGAAGGCGGGCGCGAAGGGCTTCACCGAGCTGACCAAGTCGCTGACCGTCGTGCAGGGCGCGGCTGAGGGTCTGACCCTCTCGCCCGGTCTGTCGTCGGCCAACGCGGTGCTGACCGCGGCCGGTGCGAACAACTTCAACTTCCGCTTCGACGCCTGGTACAAGGACCTCGACCTCGAGGCCCGCTCCGCGACCAACGAGCTGATGTTCCAGGGCGGCGACGCGGACAAGTTCGTCACCCGCATCCAGGCCGCGGCTGACAAGATCAAGGCCGACTCTTCGATCCCGAAGTTCTCGCGCTGACCTGAGCCTCCGTTAGACCGGGAGTCATACGATCATGCGGCAAGGTAAGTACCCGTTCGTCATTGGGTTCCTGCTCGCTCCAGTACTGCTGTACAGCGTGTTCGTGCTGTGGCCGATCTTCGGGGCGGCCCAGGTGTCCACCATGAACTGGAGCGGTCTGTCCCCCAAGCGCGACTTCGTCGGGCTGGACAACTTCAGCAAGCTGCTGGCGGACGACAAGGTATGGCTGGCGGCGAAGCACCACATCTTCCTGCTGGTCACCCTGCCGGTGATCACGATCGCCCTCGCCCTGTTCTTCGCGTTCCTGCTGAACATGGGCGGGGGCACCCGGGGTGGCGTCATGACCGGGGTCTGGGGGTCGAAGTTCTACCGCGTGGTGTTCTTCCTCCCCCAGGTCCTGGCCGTGGTCATCGTCGGTGTCATCTTCGGTCGGGTGTACGCGCCGGACGGCTCCGGCATCCTGAACCGGTTCCTGCACCTCTTCGGGGTGACGGACGTGTACTGGATGGCCGACTACGGCATGTGGGCGATCCTCGGCGTGCTGGTGTGGCAGGCGGTCGGCTTCTACGTCGTACTGTTCGCCGCGGGCATGTCCAGCATCCCGGGTGAGATCTACGAGGCGGCGGTGATGGACGGCGCGAGCCGGGTCACCATCTTCTTCCGGGTCACCATCCCGATGCTCAAGGAGACGGTCAAGGTCGCCTGGGTCTATCTCGGCATCCTCGCCATGGACGCGTTCGCGCTGGTCATGGTGCTCACCATCGACCAGGGCGGTCCGGACGGCGCCACCTCGGTGCTGCCGGTCCAGATCTACCAGGCCGGCATCCTCAAGTCCCAGTACGGCTACGCGTCGGCGCTGGGTGTGGCGCTGGCGGTCTTCACCATCATCTTCGCCGTGCTGTCCCTGCGGGGCGGCAAGCGCGACGCGATCGAGCACTGAGCGGGGCAGGCGTGGCAACCATTACCGAGAAGCAGCGCAGCTTCGGCATCCTCAACAAGCTCTCGCACGTCGCGCTGGTCGTGTGGGCGATCCTGATCATCTACCCGCTGATCTTCACGTTCCTCGCGGCGTTCAAGAGCAACACCGAGATCTTCGTCGGCAACCCGTTCGCGTTTCCGAGCAACTGGGATTGGGACTCGTTCGCGCGGGCGTGGAACGAGGCGCACATCGGTCGCTACTTCCTGAACAGTGTCATCGTGGTGGTCTTCTCCACCGCCGGCACGATGCTGTTCGGCGCGATGGCGGCGTACGTGCTGGCCCGGTATGAGTTCGTCGGCAACCGGGTCATCTATTTCCTGTTCATCGCGGGGCTGGCGTTCCCGGTGTTCCTCACCCTCACCCCGCTCTACCTCGTGGTGGATCAGCTGGGCCTGCTGGGTACCCACTTCGGCCTGATCCTGGTCTACATCGCGTACTCCCTGCCGTTCACGGTGTTCTTCCTGACCGCGTTCTTCAAGACGCTGCCGAACGCCGTGGCCGAGGCCGCGATGATCGACGGTGCCTCGCACACCCGGCTGTTCTTCCGGGTCATGATGCCGATGGCCAAGCCGGGTCTGGTGAGCATCACGATCTTCAACATCATCGGCCAGTGGAACCAGTACGTGCTGCCGGTGTCGCTGCTGCCGGGCGGCGAGGAGGGCGAGAAGAAGTGGCTGCTCACCCAGGGCATCGCCGCCATCTCGACGTCGGCGGGCTACCAGGCCGACTGGCCGGCGCTGTTCGCGGCGCTGAGCATCGCGATCATCCCGATGATCATCGTGTACACGATCTTCCAGCGGCAGATCCAGAGCGGCCTCACCGCCGGTGCGGTGAAGTAGGGACTCAGACGACGGTGCAGCAGGCGTAGAGATGGGTCTGCGCCTGCACACCGCCCAGCTGACCGCCGAGGCGCGACGTCGCCTCGGCGTTCGGCTGCCAGTCCTCCACCCGCAGGTCCTCCACCCGGAACCCGTGCCGCTGCAGCAGCTCGCGCAGCGCGTCGCGCGAGTACGCCGTCAGCGGCACCTTCGCCCCCAGGAAGTCGCGTTCCAGGTGGTCGCTGTCGCCCTCGACCATCCCCAGCGCGAACGCCCCGTCGGTGGCCAGCACATGCCTGACGTCGTCCAGCGCCCGCTCGACGTCGACCCGAGGCAGCATCAGCAGCGAGAAGAAGGCGACCACGCCGTCGAAGCGCTGCTGGGTCGGGTGCAGGCCGTCCAGGTCGAACAGGTCCCGCTCCACGAAAATCGCCTCTGGCACGGTGTGCCGCGCCAGCTCCAGCATCACCGGCGAGGTGTCGATGCCGACGACGTGGCAGCCCGCGTCGACCAGCTGGCGGGCGGTCGGCGAGCCGGTGCCGCAGCCCACGTCCAGCACCAGCGGATAGTGCCGCCCGGCCAGCCGGTCGAGCAGCCACTGCCCGGCCGCGAGCTGGCCCGGCTTGTCTGCGAACGCCTCGCTGTAGGTCGCCCCGATCCGATCGAACACGGCGCGCGATTCGGTCATACCCCCCATTGTCGGCGGGCGGCGGCCCGCGCCGCCGGGCCTTGCCCACGTTGGTCAAGAGAGTTTGCGCCGGTGTCGGTGCCGGTGTCGGAGGGTGGCCGCAGAATGGGCGGGTGTCGGTGATCGCGGTGGTGGCGGACTCCTCCGGCGGCGGCGTGCTGCGGCCGCTGGACGAGACCGGGCACCCCAGCGGGCCCGACGAGCACGTCGCCGACCTCGCCGCGGCGATGGCCGCCCGCGACGCGACCCGGCCGCGCTGGCTCTGGGCGGCCGTCGACCAGGTCTACCCACGCCTGCTGGAGGCGGGCGTACGGGTGCACCGCTGCCACGACCTCGAACTCGCCGAAGCCCTGCTCCTGGCGTACGACGGCCGCTACGGCGAACCCCGCTCCGCCGCCGCCGCGTACGCCCGGCTCACCGGCACCCCCGTCCCCGCCGACCAGGCCGCCCGCCAGGCCCAGCCGCCCGGCGACCGGCAGGGCACCCTGTTCGGCGACGGCCCCGCCCCGATCGTCGCCGACATCCCCCAGCTCGACCTGCTCGCCGCGGTCTACCGGGACCAGCGCACCCGCCTGGCCGCAGGCGAGCACCCGGCGCGCATGCGCCTGCTGATCGCGGCCGAGTCCGCCAGCGCGCTCATCGCCGCCGAGATGGGCCACACCGGGCTGCCCTGGGACGCCGCCGCGCACGACGAAATTCTTACCAGCCTGCTCGGCGAGCCCTCAGCCGTCCGCTCGCGCACCGGACTCACCCCGCCCCGGCGCCTGGCCGAACTGTCAGCCCGCATCGCCGAGCTGCTGGACGCGCCCGGACTGCACCCCGACTCGCCCGCCGAGGTGCGCAAGGCGCTGCGCCGGGCCGGGCACGACGTGCCCAACACCCGTTCCTGGGTGCTCAAACAGGTCGACCACCCGGTCATCCCGGTGCTGCTGGAGTACAAGGAGCTGTACCGGATCTGGACCGCGCACGGCTGGAGCTGGCGCGAACAATGGGTGCAGCAGGGCCGCTTCCGGCCCGCGTACGTGCCCGCCGGTGTCGTCTCCGGCCGCTGGGCCACCCGGGGCGGCGGGGCGCTGCAGATCCCCAAGGCCGTCCGCGGCGCGGTGCGCGCCGCACCGGGCTGGCGCCTGGTCGTCGCCGACGCGGGCCAGCTCGAACCACGGATCCTGGCCGCTGTCTCCGCCGACACCCGGCTCGCCCGCGCCGCGGGCACCGGCGACCTCTACGCCGCCCTGGCCGCCGACTCGTTCAAGGGCGACCGTGCCGCCGCCAAACTCGCGCTGCTCGGCGCCATGTACGGCCAGACCGGCGGCGCCGCCGCCCCCGCCATCGCGGTGCTGCGCGGCAGCTACCCCCGCGCCTGGGCGTACGTCGAGGCCGCCGCGCGGGCGGGGGAGACCGGTGGGCTGGTGCGGTCGTGGCTCGGCCGGACCTGCCCGCCGTCGGCGCTGGAGTCGTCGTGGGCCGACGAGGGGGCGTCGGGGCGGTCGCGGGGGCGGTTCACCCGCAACTTCGTCATCCAGGCCACGGCCGCCGAATGGGCGGCGACGCTGCTCGCGACCCTGCGGACCCGGCTGTGGGACAGCGCCGCCGAGCTGGTGTTCTTCCAGCACGACGAGGTGATCGTGCACTGCCCGGTGGCCGAGGCGGAGCAGGTCGTGTCGGCGTTGGAGGACGCGGCCACGGCGACGGCGGAGATGCTTTTCGGGCAGTCCCCGGTGCGCTTCCCGCTGACCATCGCGGTGACGACCTCCTACGCCGAGGCCAAGTAACCCGCGCCCGCGCCGGGCCCCGCGCCCCGCGCCCGCGCCCGCGCCGGGCCCCGCGCCCCGCGCCCGTG
>NZ_JAHRCY010000007.1:193179-443156 GCF_019083965.1 Catellatospora tritici | reverse complement strand
TGATGGCACGGCAGGCACGGGACTCCTGTCGTTGAAGCGTAGAGAACTCCAATGATCGATGAGTCCCGTGCCTGTTCGCTATCCCTGACCGGCCACGCCCAGCTCAACGCCTACTGCCGGTCGCTCTAAGAAGGTGCCCTTCTCAACTCTCCCCCAGCGGACGGCGAACGAGTGCTGGAAGCCATGCCGGGAGTCGAACCCGAGGTCATCCGTTTTGCAGACGGAGCGCTCCACCCGGAACGCCACATGGCCGTACGTGCGGACGAAGGGATTCGAACCCCCTCAGACAAGCACCCGGTTTACAGCCGAGCCCGACTCTCCAACGTCGGCGCGTCCGCGTGTCTCTCTCGTACGTCGGGATGGCCGGACTCGAACCGGCGACCTCTCGCCCCCCAGACGAGCGCGCTACCAAACTGCGCCACATCCCGTTCATGGGCACGGCCCGACCCCCGTCGACCGCACCCATCGCGCCCTGAGCAGGATTCGAACCTGCAACCCCCGGCTTCGTAGACCGGTGCGCTGTCCCGTTGCGCCATCAAGGCTTGATCTTGCGTGGACCCAGCCGGACTCGAACCGGCCACCTCCGCTTTGCAAAAGCGGCGCTCTTCCTGATGAGCTATAGGCCCTGGTGGTGCTGCTCGCGGGCAAGGATTCGAACCTCGATTCCCTGATTCAGAGTCAGGTGTCCTGCCGTTGGACGACCCGCGAAAGGATCGGCCGCGGGTCCCCGTGGACCCCGCGGCCGATCTCAGCGCCGGGCCAGTGCCGCCCAGGACGGAGCCGTCGGGGTGACCCGCAGCGGCATCCGTGCCTCGACCGGCGTCCGGTCCCCCTTGCGCTGGTTGCAGCCGCCGCAGGCGGCCACCGTGTTGAGCCAGGTGTTGCGGCCGCCGCGCGAGCTCGGCAGCACGTGGTCGACGGTGCTCGCCGGCCCGCCGCAGTACGCGCACCGGTGCCCATCCCGCACCAGCACGCCGCGCCGCGACCAGGCCGGGCCGCCGCTGAACCGCCAGCGGGTCACCACGTAGCTGACCAGCCGGACCACCCGTGGCATCGGGTACACCCCGACCACCTGGTCCGGCTCGGCCTCGTGCACCACGGCCACCTGCCGCCACAGCATCCGCAGTGCGTGGCGCAGGCTGACCCGGTGCAGCGGGCCGAGGTCGGCGTTGAGTACCAGTACCCCGTTCATCGGGTCACCTCCTGAATCGAG
Organism: Catellatospora tritici; assembly: GCF_019083965.1. Classification (GTDB taxonomy): domain Bacteria; phylum Actinomycetota; class Actinomycetes; order Mycobacteriales; family Micromonosporaceae; genus Catellatospora; species Catellatospora tritici. The sequence goes on along the minus strand of NZ_JAHRCY010000007.1, from coordinate 441,943 downwards.
TCGTGATGTCGAATGGAGCGGTGGCCGGGAGTCGAACCCGGGTCTCTGCCATGGCGAGGCAGTGCACTGCCGTTGTGCGACAACCGCTTGTTTTCCTGGAAATTGCTGTATTACGTAGCCGATGCGGGGCTCGAACCCGCTTTTCCGGGCTGAGAACCCGGGGGCCTACCCATAGCCGAATCGGCCTTGGCGCCGCCTCATGCGACGCATCACTCATTGCCATCCGCTGTGGAGTTTTCAAACGTCCGCGCCACCGGCGTACCGAGGCTTTCTGTGCAGGTAGTGCTGGTTCGGGAACGAAAAAGCCGCCCGCTCCCGAGGTTCGGGTGCGGGCGGCTGAAGCCGCTTCGACGACGCTTCAACAGCGTCGCGCACCCTGTTCCCGGCGGCTTTCACAACCGGGTCGACCGGCGTATCGCATGGCGCCGGGCAGGACCGCATCACCGCAGGGCGCGAGCCACAGCGGCGTGTTGTTCTGACGGCGGCACATGAGCGTTACTCCGGTCTGTTTCGGATGATGTCGTTCTTGGTGGGCATACCGTATGGCCATCGCACCGGACCCGGCAACCGTATTTACGCGAAGCCGATTCGCGCTGCTCGGGCCGGAATGGAGCGAGCCCGCGGCGCGGTGCCGCGGGCTCGCTCCACCACCGTGTCAGCCTTCGGTGACCGTCAGGACCAGCGGTCGGCCGGGGATCGGAAGGTTGTCGTCGTAGCCGCGGCCGTACGCGGCACTGTTGCCCGCCGCGTCGACGAGGATGAACCCGCCCGTGTACACACCCGGCGGCGGGTTGTAGAGCGAGGTCTCGATGGTGACGGTGCCGTCCTCGCCCTCCTCCACCCAGCCCGAGCCGCCGCCAATGGACCGGCCCTGCTCGTCGTAGAACGTGAACGAGTAGTACTGCTGGACCCGGGAGAACTCAGACGACTCCAGGGTCACCTTGGCGCTGATGGAGTACAGCTCGCTGGATGGAGCCGTGGTCCGGCTAAGCACCGCGCCGGCCACCGCGGGCGCGGTGGTGTCCGCGGCGCGGCGCACGCGCAGACCCAGGTCGGCGTTGCCGAACTGGGTGCCGTACAGCGCCAGGTTGCCCGCGGCGTCCTCCACCGCGACACCGTCGATGTGGCAGTCGGGGAAGCTCACCATGATCATGAGCTCCACCGAGACCGTTCCGTCGGCGGCCGCCTCCGGGGTGGTGTTCATCTGCCAACAATCGCCGTACGCCCGTACCGAGGTGATGGCACCCTCGGCTCCGGCAGGCCGCAGGCTCAGCCGGAACGTCTGGTCCTGCCGCCAGTTGTTGACCTCGGTGGCGCTGAGGGCGAAGCCGCTCGCACTCAGCGGCGAGTTCGCGGTGGTGTGCACATCGCTGGTTTCGGCATCGACCTCACGCGTCGCGCTGTTGCCGGCTACGTCGGTCAGCTCCACGCCCGCCACATGCCACACGCCCGCAGGAGATCCCTGCGGCAGCGTGAACGACAGCTCGCACCACACCGCGTGGTTGTCGTAGTTCGGAAAGTCGCCGCACAACGACGTGGACGAGTCCACCTTCACCAACTGGAACGGCCAGACGACCCGGACGCCGCCGGGACCGCGCAGCTTCACCCTGCCCTTCCAGAAACCGGCCTGGTCCTGGATGGACACGGTGTACTTGAAGGTCAGCTCGCGGCCGTCGGCGTAAAGCTCCGGCCGCTGCTCCCAGCTGCGGCCGAACATCTGCAGGACCGGTGCCTCAGTGTCCACCAACTCGGTCACGGCCACCGTGCTGTCGAAGGCCGCCAGCTTGTCGGTGCCGAAGGAGCGGGTGTTGCCGTGGTCGTCGGCCACCGTCAGCTTGGTGACCCGCCAGGTGACGTGCTCGGCGGGCCCATACTGCGGCACCACGAAATTCAAGGTGTACGACGATTGCTGGGCGGTGGGCTGCGACCAGTCGTCGGCGTACACGTCCCCGGAACCACCCGGTTGCAGCTGCCAGCGGTAGGACCTGGTCGGCCCTACCGCGGTGTCGCCGTTGAACAGCCGGAGCTCGACCGTGCCGTGCACCTCGGTGGCGACCGCGTCCTTGTCGGTCACCGTCCACTTGAGGTCGACGGCAGAGCCGGACGGCGAGCCCGCGGTGGTGTCGACGGTGTCGGCCGAGAAGGCGAGCGCGCCGAGACCCAGCTTCGCCCCACCGGAGGCCGCAGCCGCCGAGGCCGGTCCGGCGGCCGCGAAGACCGCCAGGGATGCGATCGCAGCCGTCGCGAGGATGCGTTTTCGCAGGGGTGTCAAAGATCCTCCCGTGATGAGTGCCCCGCGACTGGCGGGGCGATCGACACGCTAGCGGTCCCGCGCATCCCCGTCCGCCCCCTCAGGTATGACCCTCCACGGGCACTTCCACCCGATCCGAACGGGCCCGCGCCCGTCCCTGCCTACGCTGTACGCGCCGGTCGCGGGGTGAAGGGCGCAGAAGCCAGCAGACCGACGTCTCTCAGACGGCCCCGCGATGGGCTGAATGCTGACTTGGGTTCAGCCTGACCCACAAAACGAAGCTGGCCACGCGCCAGTGGATGGCGGTGACCAGTGTGCGGAGTGAGTGGAGCCTAGGAGAAGTCGTCGCGGTGCGGGTCCGCCGGTCGCGGTCGGCCTCCGACCTGTCGCCCGAGACCTCGGCGCTTCTGCTGCCGGGCTCGACCCCGCCACCGGACCTGGCACAGTCGGACTCGGACGTGCCACATCCGGACTCGAAGCCCGCGGAATGAGCGAGCCGACGGGACAGGGCCGCACCCGGCCGGGTGCGGCCCTGTCCCGTCGCGACCGGATGGTCAGGACGCCAGGCTGAAGAATTGCCCCGCTGACACGGAACGGGGGTGGTTGAGCCCGGTTCGCACGGTCACCGGCACGTTGCTGTTGTCGACCGGGCCGATGCCGAGCGAGCCCTCGATGTCGAGTCCCCACGCCTTCACGACGTTGCCCGAGACCGCCAGGCTGTGGCCGCCCTGGGTCTTGTCCACGGTACCGGCCGAGATGGCGGTGACGCCGGTCAGATCCACCGTGTTCACCGGGGTCAGTCGCGGGCTGACATAGGTGCCGTCTCCCAGTTCACCATCGCTGTTCTCGCCCCACCCCTTGACCTTGCCGCCCTCGGTCAGCGCCAGGCTGTACCCGTCTCCGGCCGCCACCGCCTTCACTTTCGCGCCCAGCTGGACCACGGGCACGGGCACGGAGCTCGGCGTGGTGTCGCCGGTGCCGAGCTGGCCGGTGGAGTTGTCGCCCCAGGACCGTACGGAGCCGTCGCGCAGCGCCGCCAACGAGTGGGTGGCGCCCCCGTCGATGGCCCTGACCCCCGTCAGCCCGCTCACGGTGACCGGAGTGGGCTGCGGCTGGTCGCTGGTCGTACCGTTGCCGAGCTGGCCGTACCTGTTTTCACCCCATGCCTGGACGGTCCCGTCGGCGAGGAGGGCAAGGCTGAAGAAATCCCCGGCCGCGATGGCCGTCACCTTGCCTTTGAGGCCGACGACCTTCAGCGGAAGGTCGCTGGAGGTGGGGGTGGTGGTGCCGATGCCGAGCTGGCCGTCGGAATTGGTGCCCCATGCCATCATGGTGCCGTCGTTCAGCAGGGCCAGGCTGTGGTCGTACCCGGCGGCGATCGCCTTCACGCCGGACAACCCGATCACGTTGCCGGGCACGGCACGCGTCTCCCGGGTGCCGTCGCCGAGCTGGCCGAGGGCGTTGAGTCCCGCGGCCTTGACGGTGCCGTTGGAAAGCAGGAACAGGCTGTGCGCCCCGCCGGCAGCGACGGCGCGTACGCCGTCGGGGACGGCGACGGTGACCGCGCTCGGCCGCGCCTCTAGGGAGCCGTTGCCGAGTTGGCCGAACCTGTTGACACCCCATGCCTCGGCGCCCTGGGCGAGCACGACCTTGGTCTTCCCGCCTTGGCCACCGTCCTTGTCCTCGGCGAACGCGACGGCCGGGGCCACCAGGGTGAGCATCGTGGTGACCGCGACGGCCCCAAGGCCGCGCAGTGCTGTGGTAATTCGCATGGACTTCCCCCCGGATCATGCATGAGCTGAGTCGGCCACGGCTACCGGCGCAAACGGATACCCAGCTCGCGGCCTCGTCCAAGTTGTACGGCACCGCAGGCGCCGCGCGGCTGCGCCAGCACGGCGTGTCGTCGCCTGGACACCGCCCGCAACGGCTCTCATGTCCGGCGTGGACGGGCACTGCCGATCCGGGCATCAGCTTGCATGCTGACGGGACTTCGACGTGTACGCGTACGAGTTCAAGCCCGGCTTGTGGGTCGGGTCGGTCGATCTCGGCTGGATCGGCGGCAAGCGACGGCGCAAGGTCGTCTACGCCCCTACCGAAGCCGAGGCAATCAGCAAGCGGGACGACCTGCGGCGCGCGCTCCAGCTTGAGGTGAACCTGGCGGCCCGCCGCGCACGGTGAAGGAGTTCGCCAACATGCTCGGTGGACCGATGGAGCCGCACAACGTGAACCGGAGGTTCGAGCGCGCCCCCAGTGCTGCTGGCCTGGACTGGCTCCGGCTGCACGACCTCCGGCCGCGTTCGCCACGTTCCTGCTGCACGACGGGCGGGACCCGAACAGTGATGGAGCTGCTCGGCCACTCCACGATCCGGCTGACGGCTGACACCTACGGACACGTGCTGCCCGCGAAGGCGCGCGACGCGGCGGACGGCATCGATCGAATCATGAAGGACGACGGGGACGGAAGACGTCCAAGTAGCTAGATCAAAAAGCTCTAGGCTTTACCGGTGGCTTTATCTGGCCACCGGTAAAGCCTAGTTGATCATCGTTCTAGCTGGTGGAGCCTAGGAGAATCGAACTCCTAACCCCCGCCTTGCAAAGGCGGTGCTCTGCCAATTGAGCTAAGGCCCCGGGGGACGGGTCAGCCGGCCCGTCGATTAGCGGAGATCAGGGGCGGTCGTGGCCTCGTGCCACAGTTCCCGCTCGTCGCTGGCCGCCTTCAGCTTCTTGGCGACCAGTGCGATCGCCACGCCGACACCGGCGACGATCAGCAACTTCTTCCACATGATGAGCACCTTACGCTCGGGAGTGGGGCTAGCTGGAATCGAACCAGCGACCTCAGAGTTATCAGCTCTGCGCTCTAACCGACTGAGCTATAGCCCCGTGCGCGACAACGAACCTTACCGCACTGATCCGGGCTCTTCCAAACCGGTATCCCCTTCCGCGCGTCGCGCCGCCCCTGGCGCCCGCCGTCACCCGACCGCCAGGCCATACCACCTGCCAAGATCAGCCGACCGGCCTCGGCGGGCAGCTCCCCCGCCCCGTCGACCGCCGCCACGGCCGCCCTGCCGAACCGCCCGGGTGCCGCGCGCCTCCCGGGAGCGTGACGGGGGTACAGGCGGACGAAGCTCGTGCAGTTTCGGGGAAACTGCACGAATCTTGGCGTCCTTTCCAGCACTTTCCCCGAAACTGCTGCGATCTTGTGCGCGGCGCGGGGCGGGGCGCGGCGGGGCGGGGCGGGGCGGGGCGGGGCGGGGCGCGGCGGAGCGGCACGGCGTTCCGGCCGGGGACGGCAAAGATCGCGGGCTGCGGTCGTACCCACACCGGTTCGTGTTGGTACGACCGCGACCCGCGATCTCAGAGCTCGACCCACCCAGGCCAGGTACTGGCGTCCGGGCCGCGGGCTACCGCGGCCCGGCAGACGTCAGTCCCGCTCGGCCAGCGTGATCTCGATGCCGCCGACCAGGTCGGCGCAGACGTTGTAGATGAAGGCGGACAGGGTCGCCAGCGCGGTGAACAGCACCACGTTGATCGCGCCCAGGATGGCCGAGGTGCCGATCACGCCGCCGGCGCTGATGCGGAACGCGCCGCCGCCGCCGTTGGACGTGAACAGGTCGGCCAGGGTGCCGTTCAGCGAGTTGAACACACCCATCGCGTCCAGTGCCAGGTACAGCACGGACGTCGCCACCACGATGACGACGAGCAGCACGAACGACACCGCGAAGGAGAACTTCATCACCGACCACGGGTCGATCCGCTTGATGCTGAGCCGGGCCCGGCGCGGTCCACGCGAGGCGGACGTGCCGGCGCTGGAGCGCGCGGCCCGGACCGCTTCGGTGACCCGTACGGCGCCGGCGCTGGCGCTGCTGACCACCGAGCGCAGAGCCGACGAGCCGGCTGCCGCTCGGCCGGTCGCCGTGGCCGGTCGCTCGGCGCCGGTGGCGTTTTCGCCGTCCGGCACCGGCATGCCCGCCGGTCGCGTGTACGTGGCAGCACCGCTGCTACCAGCCTGGTCCTGGGCCGGGGTCGGCTCGGACTGATCTGCGGGGACTGTCGCGCGGCCCACGGCCGCCCGGCCGGTCGCCGCGCCGGCCTCGCCGCCGTCCTTCTCGACCGGGTTAGCCGGTGCCCCCGCGGCACCCGACATCGCCTGTGTCTCCGTCATGCACTAGTCCTGTTCGTCCGGCTCATCGGCATTGCGGGCAATGGCGACGAGGGTTACGCCTTCTGGGAGGTCCATCAGCTTGACACCCATTGTGTTCCGATCGCGCGTCCGCCGCACGGGCTTCACCGGAGTTCGGATAACTCCGCCGTTACTCGTGATAGCGAAGAGCTCGTCTTCCGGGCTGATAACGACCGCACCCACCAGTCCGCCACGGCGTTCGGTGATCTTTGCGGTCAGTACGCCCTTACCGCCCCGGCCCTGGACCGGGTACTCGTCGATCGGAGTGCGCTTGGCGTAGCCGCCGTTGGTGGCCACGAGGACATCCAACACGTCCATGCCGTCGCGGACCACCTCCATCGCGAGCAGCTCGTCGCCCTCGCCGAAGCGCATGCCGATGACACCCGAGGTGGCCCGGCCCATCGGCCGCAGCGCCTCGTCGGTCGCGTTGAACCGGATCGCCTGCGCCTGCTTGCTCACCAGGAGCAGGTCGTCCTCTGCCGCGATCAGGGCCGCGCCGACGAGCTCGTCGTCGTCGCGGAGGTTGATCGCGATGATGCCGCCGCTGCGGTTGGAGTCGAACTCCGCCAGCGCGGTCTTCTTGACCAGACCGTTCTTGGTGGCGAGCACCAGGTACGGCGCGACCTCGTAGTCGGCGATCTCGATCACCTGGGCGATCGACTCGTCCGGCTGGAAGGCGAGCAGGTTGGCCACGTGCTGGCCCTTGGCCACCCGCGAGGCCTCCGGGAACTCGTACGCCTTGGCGCGGTAGACCCGGCCCTTGTTCGTGAAGAACAGGATCCAGTCGTGGGTGGAGCAGACGAAGAAGTGGCTGACGATGTCGTCCTGCCGCAGCGTCGCCCCGGACACGCCCTTGCCGCCGCGCTTCTGCGAGCGGTAGAGGTCAACCTTTGTCCGTTTGGCGTAACCGGTTCGGGTGATGGTGACGACGACGTCCTCGCGGGCGATGAGGTCCTCCATGGAGACCTCGCCGTCGAACGGGATGATCTTCGTACGCCGCTCGTCGCCCCACTTGGCGACGACCTCGCCCAGCTCCTCAGAGATGATCTTCCGCTGACGCTCCGGCTTGGCCAGGATGTCCTTGAGGTCGGCGATCTCGATCTCAATCTTGGCGAGCTCGTCGATGATCTTCTGACGCTCCAGCGCGGCCAGGCGGCGCAGCTGCATGTCGAGGATCGCGGTCGCCTGGATCTCGTCGACTTCCAGCAGCTGCATCAGGCCGGTCTTGGACTCCTCCGCGCTCGGCGAGCGGCGGATGAGGGCGATGACCTCGTCGAGCATGTCCAGCGCCTTGACCAGACCGCGCAGGATGTGGGCCCGCTCCTCGGCCTTGCGCAGGCGGTACGCCGTCCGGCGCTGGATGACCTCGATCTGGTGCGTGACGTAGTGCAGCAGGAACTGGGCCAGGTTCAGCGTGCGCGGCACGCCGTCGACCAGGGCCAGCATGTTGGCGCCGAAGGTCTCCTGCAGCTGGGTGTGCTTGTAGAGGTTGTTCAGCACCACCTTGGCGACGGCGTCGCGCTTGAGCACGAGCACCAGTCGCATGCCGGTACGGCCCGAGGACTCGTCGCGGATGTCGGCGATGCCGCCGAGCTTGCCCTCCTTGACCAGGTCGGCGACGCGCTCGGCCAGGTTGTCCGGGTTGACCTGGTAGGGCAGCTCGGTGACGACCAGGCAGGCGCGGCCCTTCTTGTCCTCCTCGACCTCCACCACGGCGCGCATGCGGATCGAGCCGCGGCCGGTGCGGTAGGCCTCCTCGATCGCGGCGGTGCCCACGATCAGACCCCGGGTCGGGAAGTCCGGGCCCTTGACGATGCGGATGGCCTCGTCCAGGACGGTCGCCTCGTCGGCCTCCGGGTTCTCCAGGCACCACTGCACGGCCTTGGCGATCTCGCGCAGGTTGTGCGGCGGGATCTTGGTGGCCATACCGACGGCGATGCCTTCGGAGCCGTTGACCAGCAGGTTCGGGAAGCGCGACGGCAGGATCGTCGGTTCCTGGTTACGGCCGTCGTAGTTCGGGATGAACTCGACCGTGTCCTCGTCGATGTCGCGCAGCAGCTCCATCGCCAGCGGGAACAGGCGACACTCGGTGTATCGCATGGCCGCGGCGGGGTCGTTGCCCGGCGAGCCGAAGTTGCCGTTGCCGTCGATCAGGGGGTAGCGCAGCGACCAGGGCTGGGCCATGCGGACCAGCGAGTCGTAGATCGCGGTGTCGCCGTGCGGGTGGTAGTTACCCATCACCTCGCCGACGACGCGGGCGCACTTGAAGTAGCCGCGGTCGGGGCGGAAGCCGCCGTCGTACATCGCGTAGAGGATCTTGCGGTGCACGGGCTTGAGGCCGTCGCGCACATCCGGCAGGGCACGGCCGACGATGACGCTCATCGCGTAGTCGAGGTACGACCGCTGCATCTCCACCTCGAGCCCGACGGGCTCGATGCGGCCGTGGACGCCGAAGTCCTCTTCCGGCCGGGAGTCGGGAGTCTCGCTCACTGTTTAGAACTCTTTCCCACGTCTATAGCTGAGAAGCTGTGGATAACGCTGTGGATCAGTGGCCGTCCTGTGGATAAACGTGCTGTTTACCCACAGGACGACAGCAGGCGTATCAGATGTCGAGGAACCGGACATCTTTCGCGTTGCGCTGGATGAACGAACGGCGCGCCTCCACGTCCTCACCCATCAGCACGCTGAAGAGCTCGTCGGCGGTTGCCGCATCGTCCAAGGTCACCTGACGCAGGGTGCGGGTTCCCGGGTTCATGGTGGTCTCCCACAGCTCCGGGTAGTTCATCTCGCCCAGACCCTTGAACCGCTGGATGTCATCCGGCTTGGCGTTGGGCTTGGTCTCCTGACGCAGGCGGATCAGGCCGTCGCGCTCGCGGTCGGAGTACGCGTACTGCGCGTCGTCGCCCTTCTTGTTCCACTTGATCTTGAACAGTGGCGGCGAGGCGAGGTAGACGTGGCCCAGCTCGACCAGCGGCCGCATGAACCGGAACAGCAGCGTGAGCAGCAGCGTCTGGATGTGCTGGCCGTCGACGTCCGCGTCGGCCATCAGCACGATCTTGTGGTACCGCAGCTTCTCGATGTCGAACTCGTCGTGGATGCCCGTGCCCAGCGCGGTGATCAGCGCCTGGACCTCGTTGTTCTTGAGCACCTTGTCGATGCGGGCCTTCTCGACGTTCAGGATCTTGCCGCGAATCGGCAGGATGGCCTGCACCCGCGGGTCGCGGCCCTGCTTGGCCGAGCCGCCCGCCGAGTCGCCCTCGACGATGAACAGCTCGCACATCTTCGGGTCGGTCGACTGGCAGTCGGCCAGCTTGCCCGGCATCGAGCCCGACTCCAGCAGCGACTTGCGCCGGGCCAGCTTGCGTGCCTGGGCGGCGGCGATGCGGGCACGGGCCGCCTGCGAGGCCTTGCCGATGATCATCTTGGCCTCGGCCGGGTTGCGCTCCAGCCAGTCCGCCAGCCACTCGTTGCAGACCTTCTGCACGAAGCTCTTGACCTCGGTGTTGCCGAGCTTGGTCTTCGTCTGGCCCTCGAACTGAGGGTTGCGCAGCTTCACCGAGATGATGGCAGCAAGACCCTCGCGGATGTCCTCACCCGAGAGCTTCTCGTCACTCTTGAGGATCTTCTTGTCCGCGCCGTACTTGTTGACGATGGTCGTCAGCGCCGCACGGAAGCCCTCTTCGTGCGTGCCGCCCTCGTGCGTGTTGATGGTGTTCGCGAACGTGTAGACGCTCTCGCCGTACGACTCGTTCCACTGCATCGCGATCTCGAGCGCCATGCCCTCGCCGTCGGCGTCGAACTCGATCACCGACTTGTGGATGGGGCTCTTGGTGTTGTTGAGGTGCCGCACGAAGTCGGAGATGCCGCCCTTGTAGCAGAAGGTCACCTCGCGAATGTCGACTTCCTCGTCACCGGCGCTGGCCAGCGGGCGCTCGTCGCGCAGCGCGATGGTCAGGCCGCGGTTGAGGAACGCCATCTCCTGCACCCGGCGGTAGATGGTCTCGAAGTTGAACTCGACCGTCTCGAAGATCGTCGCGTCCGGGTAGAACGTCACGCTGGTGCCGGTCTTGGTGGTGGGCTCACCCTTCACCAGCGGGTCGGGCTTGGTGTTGTGGTACGTCTGGGTCCAGACGTACCCATCCTTCTTGATCTCCAGGTCGATCCGGCGCGACAGCGCGTTCACCACCGAGATGCCGACGCCGTGCAGACCACCGGAGACCGCGTACGCCTGGCCGTCGAACTTGCCGCCCGCGTGCAGCACGGTCAGCACGACCTCGACGGTCGGCCGCTTCTCCTTGGGGTGCATGTCGACCGGAATGCCACGGCCGTTGTCCACCACGCGCACGCCGCCGTCCGCCGTCAGCGTGATGAGGATGGTGTCGCAGGCTCCCGCGAGCGCCTCGTCGACAGCGTTGTCGACCACCTCCCAGATCAGGTGGTGCAAGCCACGCTCACCGGTCGAGCCGATGTACATGCCGGGGCGCTTGCGTACCGCCTCCAGGCCCTCCAGAACGGTGATCGACGATGCGTTGTAGTCGCTGTTCTGCTTCTGCGCTGCCACTCTCAATCCCTCCTCCGCCGCCACCAGACGGCGGGGACAACGTTCCGGCCTGCACGCCCCGCATCGGCGGGGCCGGGGTCGTCAGACCTGGTCATGAGCGTCACGGGGCGTACGTCGCACACCTGCCGGCCAGCGGCGGACGCGACGACCCCACCCGGTGTCGCGCACGACGGTCCACCCAGTGTTCCTACTCTGGCAGCGATCCTACTTGGTCGAGCCGACAATCGCCGCACGGGAGCACCCCCAGTACGCCGTTTCGCGCCCCTCACGGCCACGTAGCCGCCCGAACGGCTCCGGGCGCAACTCCCCCCACGGCTGAGCGCGCGTGCTCCCCGCCTCGGCGGTCGGAGCGCCGATCCGCGCCACCTGAGCGCCGTTCGGGCGAGAAGCACCGGTTCAGAGGGTCGCGCCGGGGCCCCGGTATGCCGTAAGTTGCGCTCGCCCCCTGTGCTCGCCATGACCGGCAGAGCCGGGACGCAAACCCCTACGCGAGAGGCTGAGATGGGGCTGGACAACGTCGCCGTGCAGTGGCCGCGCACCGGAAGGTTCTACGACCCGGTCGCCCCCGCGGAATTCGTCGACTTCGCCGAGCTGGCCGAGCAGCCGACGACGGCAGCGCCGACCGCGGCACTGGCCGGGCACATCGCCCGCACCGGGACGGTGCGCGCCACCGCGTACACCGAGGTGATCGACCTGCTGCTCGGCCTCAAGGGTGTGCTCTACGCCACTGAGGCGGCCGAGGAGGACGAGGACCCGGTCATCGACCCGGACGGCTGCGCCTGGATCGCGGGCGGGCTGGAGAAGTTCGTCGCCGGGCACCGCCCGCACGGCGAGACCGTCACCTTCGACAGCGTCGCCGCGGTGCTGCGGGCCGCCCTGTCCGACTCGCGCCTGCCCGAGCAGCAGCTGCGCTGGCTCGAGCAGCGGCTCGAGGCGCTGCGCGAGGAGACCGACGGCGACCCGCAGTGGAGCTTCCCGCTCTCGGAATTCAGCGTGCTGGCCCAGTTCTACCGCCGCTGCGCCGACCGCGGCTTCGCGGTCTACGCGGAGAGTTGATGCTCTGCTGCTGGCGCCCGCCTTCGCGGGCGCGGCGATCGGCCTTTGAAGCCGACCGCATCGGCGCGTCGCTACATCGCCTGCGGCGATGTCACGCTCCTTTACCGATGCGGTCGGCGGCCGATCGCGGGGTGCGGCGGCGTAGCAGGAGCCAACCCCCCAGCACCACGATCACGACGGTGGCGCCGGTCGCGATCAGTACGCCGTACGGCATGTCGCCGCTGAGGGGCACCTCCGGTGCCGAACCGAGCGACTTGTTGCCGATGCACAGGTCGGTGCGGCCCTCACGGCTGTACACGAAGTAGCGGTTGCCCTCGACGAAGTCGAAGCCGCAGCTTGGCCCCTCGACCGCGGTCTTGACCTCGACCTCGCCCGTGGCCTGACCTTTGACCACCGACTCGACCTTGAGGGTGGCGGTGAGGTCGCCGGAGCCGTCGTTCAGTAGCGGACGGTCGATATCCACGACCACCCCGGTGAAGGCCAGATCGGCCCAGTCCAGCGACTCGGCCGGTTTGAAGTCGGCACAGCTGCACGCACACGCCGTCGTCGTCGGGCCAAGCACCAGCAGAGATGCCGTCGACAGCACGACGGCCAGAGTCGCCCACAGTTTCCGCATGGCTCTCAGACAGCCCAGCCGACTGTCGGGTTCCCGCTCAGCCGTAGGTGTCGCCGGGGCCCGAGCCACGCACCCGCTTGCGGCCGTGCGACCAGGACGGGGCGGCGGGGCCGTGGATGTGCAGCTTGGTGACGACGTTGTGGCCGACCACCCCGCCGATCCGGCCGAGGATGGTGCGGGCCAGCAGCCGCAGCTGGGTGGCCCAGGCGGTCGACTCGGCCTCGACGGTCAGCTCGCCGTTCTCCAGCTTCACCGGGCGGCTGTGCGCGGCGACGTCCGGGCCGACGACCTTCTCCCACTCGCCGAAGACGGTCGCCTCGGCGGTGGGCCGCTGCCAGCCCCGCTGCTTCATCAGCTTGGCGAGGACGTCACCGAGCTTGGCCGGGTCGCGCGGGTCCGGGCCGGGGCCGGAGTAGCCGCGCGGTCGGTAGCGCCGGTTGGTGTCCCCTTGGGCGGCCGCGGCCTCAGCCCGCGCGGCGCGTTTCTTCAGCGCCGCGTCGAGCGCGGCTCGGGCCAGCTGCGGGCCGTTCGACTCAGGCTTCGGCGTCGGTACGGACTCAGACACGTGCCACCTCCCCCGGCTCCACCCGGAATCTTGCCCCGCGCAGCGACGCGGGCACATCAGCCTCGACGGCACAGGTCACGATCACCTGGGCGGCGTCGCCGATCAGCGCGGCCAGCCGCTCCCGGCGGCCCGTGTCCAACTCCGCGAAGACGTCGTCGAGCACCAGCACCGGCTCGATCCCGTCGGCCCGCAGCAGGCTGTACCCGGCCAGCCGCAGCGCCAGCGCGTAGGACCACGACTCACCGTGGCTGGCGTACCCCTTCACCGGCAGGTCGCCCAGGCGCAGCACGAGATCGTCGCGGTGCGGCCCGGCCAGGGTCGTCCCGCGGGCGACCTCGTCGGCGCGCACCTCGGCCAGCGCCGCCAGCAGCGCCTCCGGCGTCGGGTCGGTCACCGACCCGCGATACTCGGCCACCGCCTTGCCCGTGCCCGCGCTCACCTGCTGGTAGGCGTCCTCCAGGAACGGCGAGAGCTGCTCGACCAGGGCGAGCCGGGCCCGCAGCAGCTGCGCGCCGTGCTCGGCGAGGTGGGTGTCCCACACCTCCAGCGTGCTCAGGTCGCCGCCCTGCCGGGTCACCTTGCGGGTCAGGTACGCCGTGCGCAGCAGGGCGTTGCGCTGCTTGAGCACCCGCTCGTAGTCGGCCCGTACCGCGGCGAACCGGGGCTGCCGGGCCACCAGCAGGTCGTCCAGGTAGCGGCGGCGCTGGTCGGGCTCGCCGCGCACCAGGGAGAGGTCTTCGGGGGCGAACAGCACCAGCCGCAGCGCGCCGAGGATGTCGCGCGGGCGGCGGGCCGGGGAGCGGCCCAGCCGGGCGCGGTTGGCCCGGCCGGGAATGATCTCCAGCTCCACCAGCAGCTCGCGCTGCTCGTGCACGATCGCGCACCGGATCACGCCGGTGCTCGCGCCGACCCGGACCAGCGGCGCGTCGGTGGAGACGCGGTGGCTGGCCAGGGTGGCGACGTAGCCCATCGCCTCGACGAGGTTGGTCTTGCCGACCCCGTTCGGGCCGATCAGCACGTTCGGTCCGGGCTCGAAGTCGACGCCCACCCGTGCGTACGAGCGGACGTCGACGAGTTCGAGCCTGCGGACGTACACGCCAGGCTCAGCCGGCGGGCTTGGTGTCGACGGCGCGCACGGCGTGCCCACCGAACTGGTTGCGCAGCGCGGCGATCGCCTTCATCGCGGGCGAGTCGTCCTGGCGGGACTCGAACCGGGTGAACAGCGCCGCCGAGATGACGTGCAGCGGCACGGCGAGGCGGATCGCCTCCTCCACGGTCCACCGGCCCTCGCCGGTGTCGTCGGCCCAGCCCTTGATCTTGTCCAGGTGCGGGTCGGCCTCCAGCGCGGCGTCCATGAGGTCGAGCAGCCACGACTTGACCACGGTGCCCTCGCGCCACGACTTGAAGACGCCGGGCACGTTGGTGACGAGTTCGGAGGCCTCCAGCAGCTCGTAGCCCTCGGCGTAGGCGTGCATCAGGCCGTACTCGATGCCGTTGTGGACCATCTTGGCGTAGTGGCCGGCGCCGACCGGGCCGGCGTGCACGAAACCGAACTCGCCGGCGGGCTTGAGCGCCTCGAAGATCGGCATCAGCCGGGCGATGTGCTCGTCGGAGCCGCCCGCCATCAGGCCGTAGCCGTACTCCTTGCCCCAGACGCCGCCCGAGACGCCGACGTCGACGTACCCGATGCTCTGCTTCGCGAGACGCTCGGCGCGGGGCCCATCGGAGGTGAACCGCGAGTTGCCACCGTCAATGATCACGTCACCGGGGCTGAGCAGCGCGGCCAGTTCGTCAATCGCCGCCTCGGTGACCGCGACAGGCACCATCACCCACACCGCGCGCGGCGCCTGCAGCTTGGCGACGAGGTCGGCCAGGCTTTCGGCGTCCGAGATCTGCGGGTTGTGGTCGTATCCGACGACGTCGTGACCGGCCTCGGTGAGGCGGTCCCGCATGTTGCCGCCCATCCGACCCAGTCCGACCAGTCCGAGCTGCATGTCTTCCCCCTTGGTGCGGTTGTGCTGGTGCCTTGGTGCTGCCCGCTCGGTCAGCGGCCAACCCGGATCGGCATGATCAGGTAGCGGAAACCGGGAATCACACCGTCATCGCCGGCGGGGGTGATCACAGCGGGCTTGAACGGATCGTTGAACGAGAACACCGCCGTCGGTGCGCCCAGCGCGCCCAGGCCCTCGATCAGGTACTGCGGGTTGAACGCGATCGTCATCGCCTCGCCGGTGAACGTGGCGTCCATCGCCTCGCTCGCCCGCGCCTCCTCGGTGCCGCCGGCCTCGACCACGAGACCATCCTCACTGAAGCTCAGCCGCACCGGAGTCGCTTTCTCCGCGACGAGCGAGACGCGCTTGACGACCTCGACCAGCGCCGAGACCGTGACCCGCGCCTCGGAGGCGTAGCTGGGCGCGAACAGCGACCGCACCGGCGGGTACGACTGCCCGTCGAGCAGGCGGCTGGTGGTGCGCCGCGAACCGCCGACCTTCGAGCCGCCGACGAAGCCGATCATGCCCTCACCGGCACCGCCACCGGCGAGCGCGATGGTGACGTCGCCGCCGATCGGGCCGAGCGTCTTGGCGGTATCGGCCAGGGTGCGCGCGGGCACCAGGGCGTTGACGTTGATGGAGGCGTCGTCCGGGGTCCAGGTGATCTCCCGGATGGCCAGCCGGTACCGGTCGGTGGCGAGCAGGGCCAGCGAATCCCCGGTCAGCTCCAGCCGCACGCCGGTCATCATCGGCAGCGTCTCGTCGCGTCCGGCCGCGATGGCGACCTGGGCCACCGCCGAGGCGAACACGGCCGCGTCCACGCGACCGGCGCTGGCGGGCAGCTCCGGCAGGGTCGGGTAGTCCTCGACCGGCATCGTCGGCAGGGTGAACCGCGCACTGCCGCACACCAGCTCCAGGTGCGAGCCGACAGCGGCGATCTCCACCGGCTTGGCGGGCAGTGCCTTGGTGATCTCGGCAAGCAGACGCCCGGAGACCAGGGTCGCGCCGTCGGCGTCGGCCTGAACCTCGACGTCCACCTGGTTGGAGACCTCGTAGTCGAAGCCCGATACGTGCAGGCGGCCGTCGGCCACGCGCAGCATCACTCCGGCGAGCACCGGTACTGACGGGCGGCTGGGCAGGCTCTTGGCCGTCCAGGCCACGGCGTCGGCGAGCGCATCACGCTCCACTCGGAACTTCATCTTCAGCCTCCATGGTCACGTTGATGCTGCCTTGCTGACCGGTAAAACCTTAGGACCTGCGGGCGATCTCTTCTCGCCGACCCCTGTGCACAGCGAGGCCGTACGGCATCCACACCTGCCCGCTCCCCGATGATTGTTTGTTTTCTCTCTTTGAGATAACTGACGTCTTCATCATCGGTCCTGTGGAAACTGTGGATTTCCCCTATATCCGCAGCTCAGAGCACCTGTGGGGGTGTGGATGAGCGGTGGACAGCGCGTGGATAACCAGCCTGTTTCTCCACAGGCGGAGCTTCGTCCACCGGTTGTCCACCGACGTCCACAGGTTATCCACCGTCAATCCCCAGGGTTTCTCCCCAATCTGTGGACACCGGGCCGGGTCGTTCTCCACAGCGATATCCACCGATCTTGCTCGGCTGTCCACGGATCATGGGCCTGCGTCCACACCCCGTCCACATCCTTTCCACAGCAAGATTTTTCCCCAGTTCTTCGTCCACATGCGTCCACAGCCCGTCCACAAGAAATCCACCGGGTTATCCACCGGGTTTTCCACCGTTGCTGTGGACAACGAGGCAGTGATTCGACAAGTTTCTATGGCTGCGCGATCATCCCCAGCCTGTGCACAACCGGTGGGGAAACATCCTTGCCCGGGGGTACGACAGCCCAGGTCCACCGATGCGAACGCCCCGCGCGGCGGTCGGCCGGGCGGGGCGTCGGGACGTACGGAGTAGCTGCCGGGACGTACGGAGCATTGCCGGGACGTACGGAGTAGCTGAGGTCAGTTCTGCTTGATGCGGTTGGTCAGCTCGGCGATCTGGTTGTAGAGCGAGCGGCGCTCGGCCATCTGCTGCCGGATCTTGCGGTCGGCGTGCATGACCGTGGTGTGGTCGCGGCCGCCGAAGGCCTGTCCGATCCGGGGCAGCGACAGGTCGGTCAGCTCGCGACACAGATACATGGCCACCTGGCGGGCGTTGACCAGCACCCGCGAGCGTGAGTGCCCGCGCAGATCCTCCAGGCTCACCCCGAAGTACTCCGACGTCGACATCATGATCTGGTCGGCGGTGATCTCCGGTGCGGCGTCGTCGGGGATGAAGTCGCGCAGCACCTCCTCGGCGATGGACAGCTTCACCTGCTCCCGGCTGAGGTTGGCGTACGCGGTGACCCGGATCAGGGCACCCTCGAGTTCGCGGATCGAGTTCGAAACCCGCGAGGCGATGAACTCCAGCACGTCCGGCGGGGCCAGCAGCCGCTCTTGTGCCGCCTTCTTCTGCAGGATCGCGATGCGCGTCTCCAGGTCCGGCGGCTGGATGTCGGCCAGCAGGCCCCACTCGAACCGGGTCCGCAGCCGGTCCTCCAGCGTCGACAGCGCCTTGGGCGAACGGTCGGAGGTGATCACGATCTGCTTGTTGGCGTTGTGCAGGGTGTTGAAGGTGTGGAAGAACTCCTCCTGGGTCCGGTCCCGCTTCTCGAGGAACTGGATGTCGTCGATCAGGAGAATGTCCACATCCCGGTAGCGGCGCTGGAAGGCACTGGCCTTGTCGTCGCGGATCGAGTTGATGAAGTCGTTGGTGAACTCCTCGGTCGACACGTACCGGACGCTGCGGGCGTGGCCGAGCTCCTGGGCGTAGTGACCGATGGCGTGCAGCAGGTGGGTCTTGCCCAGCCCGGAGCCGCCGTAGATGAACAGCGGGTTGTAGGCCTTGGCCGGCGACTCGGCCACGGCGACCGAGGCGGCGTGGGCGAACCGGTTGGACGCGCCGATGACGAAGGTCTCGAACCGATACTTCGGGTTGAGCTTGTTGCCACCCGACTCCCACTGCGAGCCGGGCGTGGCCCCGGGGCGCCGATCCTCGCGCATGGCGCCGAGCCCTCCGCGCGGGTCGACCGGGCCGGTGCCGCGGCCGGGACCGGAGTCCGGCGGGCCGTCGCGGTCGGGCACCCGCATCGGGGAGGTGCGGGCGGCCACCGGCTCGGGATGACGCGGCGTCGGTACGCCGAACAACGCGTCCTCTCCATCGGCGGGCGGCGCGACCACCTGGTGCTCCGCCGGTGCCGCCGGGAACGGCGTGGAAGTAGCGAAGGAAGGGGCCGGTGGGGCGGGCGGATACTCCGGTGGCGCCGTCGCGGGTGCCGCGGCCGGGCGGCCGCCGGACTCGTCGGGCGGTCGGATCTTCACGGCGACCTGGACGGGGCGACCCATGATCCGCGACAGCGTGTCGGTGATCGCGGTGCGCAGCTTGATCTCGATGACCTCGCGGATGAACGCGTCCGGGACGCTGAGCAGGACCAGATCGTCCACCACGGCGAGGGCCTGGGTCAGCCGCAGGTACGCCCGGTGCTGCGCCGAGACGATCTCGTCAGCGAGCTCGTCGGTGGCGGCCAGCCACACGGCGTTGAGGTCGCTCACTTGTGAGCCTCGTTCATGCGGTCGACCCTTCGGTTGCCGTGTGCGTCTGGTCCAGTCCGGGGGCGCCGATGCCGTCAGCACCGCCATACCGCTGCGATCAATGACGGGGTAATCACGGTCCGTGGTTTTCCCCTGGGTTATCCCCCGAAACCGCGGGGTTCTCCACAAGTTATCCACAGGCTGTGTGTCGATCGACATCCGGGGTCCGGCTACGTCGGACGTCCGCGTGCGCCGCGTCGGCACATGGCAGACGGCCCACCGTGCCGAACGAGCCACCATATTGCCCGGTTTTGCGAAAACCGCCACAATTAGCGGTCAGTCCTCCCGGCCGGGCACCACGGCACGCTAACAGGGTTATCCACAGGCGTCCACTCGTTGTCCACAGCTTCACTCTCGGTGAGTGTTGATAACGACACCCTCAGTTGCCATCAAGCGGACGCTGTTGACACGATGAGTGAGCTGCGCAGAGTTCTTGGCGGACATAGACGGCACGTGTACCCTGGAGCGGTTGCTCCATCACCCTCTGCTAGGGTGTCGGTTGCGGCCTATGCCCCCGGTCAGAACCGTGTCGAGAACTGTTCCCGACACACCAGCGGCCGGGTGCTCAACCCGCGAATAGCTAGTACTTCCCCGCATCGAAACGTGCGGGGCGATCCCCAGGAGACCTGACGTGAGCAAGCGCACGTACCAGCCGAACAACCGTCGGCGCGCGAAGACCCACGGCTTCCGGCTGCGTATGCGGACCCGTGCCGGTCGCGCGGTGCTGTCCTCGCGCCGGGCCAAGGGCCGCGCCCAGCTGGCGGTCTGAGCCCTCCGGGCCTGACGCGATGCTGCCAGCGGCGCACCGGTTGAGGCGGAGCAGTGACTTCGCCGCCGCCGTGCGCGCGGGCCGCCGAGCAGGACGTGGCGCCGTAGTGGTGCACCTGATGGTGCCCGCCGGTGCCGAAGCACAGACCACGGCGTGGTCGGAGTGGGAAACCGCCCCCGACCACGCCGTTGTCATGCCCGGGGACGGGTTTGCGGAACCGGCGCGAGTCGGGTTCGTCGTCTCCAAGGCGGTGGGTAAGGCCGTGACCCGCAACCTGGTCAAGCGGCGGCTGCGGCACCTGGCCGCCGAGCGGGTGGCCCAGCTGCCCGCCGGAGCGCTGCTGGTGGTGCGCGCGCAGCCGCAGGCGGCCTCGACGCCGTACGCCCAACTCGGCCGTGATCTCGACGCCGCGCTCACCGCGGCGACCCGTGGTCGCGCGGACAAGGGTCCACGCCACACTCCGACGGGAAACAGGCCATGAGCCCGACCGAGGTCCCGCGACCTACGACACTGCCCGGTCGCGTGCTGGCACTCCCCATCATCGCGTACCGTCGTTGGGTGAGTCCGGGCCTGCCGGCCCGCTGTCGGTTCTACCCGTCCTGCAGCGCCTACGCGCTGGAGGCGATCGCGCGCCACGGCGCGCTGCGGGGGTTCTGGCTCGGGGTCCGGCGGATCGGCCGCTGCCATCCCTTTCACCCGGGCGGATACGACCCAGTGCCACCCGCACGCGAAACCCGCCGCAGTACTGATGTGACTGGAGCAACACCCTCATGATGGGACTGATCTACTCGGTCATCTCCTGGCTCTTGTTGGCCTGGCACAGCGTGTGGGCAAAGATCCTGCCGGGAGTGAACTTCCTCCAGACCAACTGGGACTGGATCCTCGCGATCATCTTCCTGGTGCTGACTGTCCGCGCCGTCCTGTTCCCGCTGTTCGTCAAGCAGATCCGCTCCCAGCGGGCCATGCAGGCGCTCCAGCCGCAGCTCAAGGAGCTGCAGGCGAAGCATAAGGGTGACAAGGAAACGCTCCAGCGCGAGATGATGGAGCTGTACCGGCGCGAGAAGGCCAACCCGCTCATGGGCTGCCTGCCGCTGGTGCTGCAGATGCCGGTGTTCATCGCCGTCTTCCACATCCTCAAGCGCCTGGGCACCGGCACCAGCGACAAGACCCTCTACGGCTGGACCGCCGCGCAGTTCGACAGCGCCGCCGCGGCCAAGCTGTTCGGCGTCTCGATCGGCGCCACGTTCCGCGATGGCGGCCGGGCCGCGATCCTCTGCGGCATCCTGGGCATCGTCATGATCGCGACCACGTACATGACCAGCCGTCAGATGATCCTCAAGACCGGCTGGTCCGAGGACCCCACCCAGAAGACCATGCAGAAGCTGATGCTGTACGGCATCCCGGCGACGCTGATCATCTCCGCGGTGGCGTTCCCGCTCGGTCTGATCATCTACTGGACCACCACCAACCTGTTCTCGCTCGGCCAGCAGATGTGGGTGCTGAAGAAGTACCCGCCGCCGAAGATGGGCGGCAAGGTCGAGCCGAAGCAGCCCGTGGACCCCGAGGTGGCCAAGGCGCTCGCGCCGAAGGTGGGCGCCAAGCCGACCAATCCCAAGCGCAAGTCGGTGAAGAAGAACGTCGGCTGAGGCCGACCGCCACCCCCCGCAGACCTGCTCGTGGCCGGCGCGTTTCGGCGCGCCGGGCACGGGATTTGATGGATCGAATACCACGGAGAAGATCGTGACGGACCAGACTGAGCTGGACGACGTGGCAGTCGAGCGCCTTGGAGCTGCCGAGGACGGCGTGGCGGAGGAGATCGACGACGTCGACGACGTCGCCGTCGAGGGCGACGACGAGGACGACGAGGACGACGACGCCGACGAAGAGGGCGACGCCGACGAAGAGGGCGACGACGACGCGGAGGGTGCGGACGCCACGGCGACCCCGAAGCGCAAGGCGGCCTCTGACGCGGACCTGTTCCGGCAGAGCGAGATCGCGGCGGACTACATCGAGGGCCTGCTCGACATTCTCGACGCCGACGGCGACATCGACGAGCTGGTCTCGGCCGGGCGTCCGGTGGTCGAGGTGGTCGGCAGCAAGTTGCAGTCGCTGGTCGGCCCGCGTGGGGCGACCCTGGAGGCGCTGCAGGAGCTGACCCGCCTGGCCATCTTCAAGCAGACCGGCGAGCCCAGCCGACTGCTGCTCGACGTGGGCGGCTACCGAGACCAGCGCCGCAAGGAGCTGGGCGCGCTGGCCAAGAACGCGGTCGAGAAGGTCAAGCAGTACGGCGAGGCCGTCAAGCTGGAGCCGATGTCGGCGTTCGAGCGCAAGTGCGTGCACGACGTGGTGAACGCGTCGGCCGGCGTGCAGAGCGAGTCGGAGGGCGTGGAGCCCAACCGCCGGATCGTGGTTCGTCCCGCGTGAGTTCCGACGACTTCACGGAGCCGGTCATC
The DNA here is from genome assembly GCF_019083965.1 of Catellatospora tritici. Classification (GTDB taxonomy): domain Bacteria; phylum Actinomycetota; class Actinomycetes; order Mycobacteriales; family Micromonosporaceae; genus Catellatospora; species Catellatospora tritici. Next base: position 419,859 of record NZ_JAHRCY010000007.1, on the reverse strand, counting down.
CCCACGGGGGTGGCCGGCTCCTCTCTCTCACCCGAACTGCTGCCCGCCGCCCAGGCCCTGTTCGGGCCGCGGCTGCCGTTGGCGTCTCGCTATGTCGAGCTGCTGGCCACCGACGGGGTGCTCCGCGGCCTCATCGGCCCGCGCGAGGCACCCCGGCTGTGGGACCGACACCTGCTGAACTGCGCCGCCGTCGCGGAACTCATTTCCCCGGCCGCCACGGTCGTCGACGTGGGCTCCGGCGCCGGATTGCCGGGTATCGTGCTCGCAGTGGCTAGACCGGATATTTCCGTCATCCTGGTCGAGACACTGGCACGTCGGACATCTTTCCTGGAAGAAGCCGTCTCCGAACTCGGTCTGACCGAGCAGGTCAGCGTCGTACGTGGGCGGGCCGAGGAGCAGGTGGGCCTGATCGCCGCGGACGTGGTCACCGCCCGCGCCGTCGCACCGCTGGATCGGCTGGCGGGCTGGTGCCTGCCGCTCGCCGCGGTCGGTGGTCGGCTGCTGGCGCTCAAGGGCGCCTCGGCAGCCGAGGAGATCGCGGAGCATGCGGTGGCGGTGGCCCGGCTCGGTGGCGGTACACCCGTCGTTCACCAGTGCGGGGTGGGCCTGATCGAGCCCGCGACCACCGTGGTGGAGATCGTCCGGGAGCGTGAGGTCGTGCCGAAGACAGCCAGGCCGTCCAAGCGGGCGAGCCGCGGAGGGCGCCGGCGCTAGCGCGACGCTAGCTTGACCCGCCGGGCACCCTCCACTCACGGGAGGGGTGCAGCGGTGGCGAAGCAGCGAGCGGGCAGATCCGGTATGCCGGTTCGGATACAGCTACCGTCCGCTCTCTCCGTCGCCCTCGCCCCTCCCCTGCCCCGGACTCTCGCAGGCTCCCTTCCGTACGCCCTGCGTCGAGCGATCGCGGCGCACGGCGACGGCTGTACCTCGTGGACGCCTGGTTTCTTCGTCTATGTCCGTCCGCGCGGCGGTTCGTCGACTGCCCAAGTGGACGACCGCGGTAGCGTCCGCCGCCCGACCGCCGTAGGCTGGCCGCGCGTCGATAATGTGGATCCGACTGTCGCAGGTGCGGATGCACCGCCGGCAGAGACGCCAGCGCGCGCCGGACCGGCCGGCGCCGCCATCCGATCCGATGCGGGCAGGGATGACACGGTGCAGGAATACGGCATGAGCCTCCCCCGGGGCTCCCACGGCGTTGTTTCACGTGAAACATCAACCCCGGCGCAGCGCGGCGCCACCGACCGAGTGGTCGGCGCGCGGCCAACCGCCCCGAACGTCTACATGTCAAGCACGGCCACCCCGGGCGCGACCCCTGGCAGCTCTGGCGGCCCGGACGCGACGGGCTTCCGGGCGACGGCCTCCGTGCCGCCGCCCAGTGGCGTACCGGCGGTGGAGGTCTCCCCTACTCCGCACGGCGCCACCGGTTATGTGCCGGCGTCGGCTCCCCCGGCGAACCGGCCCGCACCATCCCCACGCCCTCAGCCCAGTTCCACGCATGTCGCGGCTGAGGATCAGAACGCCACCGCGTACGGTGCTTCTGACGTGAACGCGACACCAGGCGATTCGGAGGACCCACCGTTGGCAATGGAAGCGATGCGCGCCGTGCAGATCCTGAACCCGAGCGGCGAGGTGACAATGCCTCGGCCGACCCGGCAGCGCGTCATGTGCGTCGCGAACCAGAAGGGTGGCGTCGGTAAAACCACCACCACCGTGAACCTCGCGGTGGCGCTGGCCCTTTACGGCAACCGGGTGCTCGTGGTCGACCTCGACCCGCAGGGCAACGCCTCGACCGGGCTGAACGTCCCGCACCACGCGGGCGTGCCCGACGTCTACGACTGTCTGATCGACCAGGTGCCGATGGAGGAGGTGGCGCAGGCGGTCGAGGGCATCCCGAACCTGTACTGCGTACCGGCGACCATCGACCTCGCCGGTGCGGAGATCGAGCTCGTCTCGGTCGTCGCCCGCGAGTCCCGCCTCGGCCGGGCGATCCAGTCGTTCCCCATGGAGTTCGACTACGTCTTCATCGACTGCCCGCCGTCGCTCGGCCTGCTCACGGTCAACGCGCTGTGCGCCGCGCAGGAGGTGCTGATCCCGATCCAGTGCGAGTACTACGCACTGGAGGGGCTGAACCAGCTGCTGAACAACATCAACCTGGTGAAGGCCCACCTCAACCCGAACCTGGACGTCTCCACCATTCTGCTGACCATGTACGACCGCCGCACCCGGCTGGCCGACGCGGTGGAGCAGGACGTGCGCAACCACTTCGGCGAGAAGGTGCTCACCTCCGTGATCCCTCGCAACGTGCGGGTTTCGGAGGCGCCGAGCTACGGGCAGTCGGTCATGACCTATGATCCCGGTTCGCGCGGAGCGACCAGCTACTTCGAAGCCGCGCAGGAGATCGCCGAGCGCGGCGCGAAGATCGGAGTCGTGGCATGACCGAGTGGACTGACATGGAAGGCGAGGTGCGGGCATGACCGCCCCCGGCCGACCCAAGGGAGGTCTGGGCCGCGGTCTCGGTGCCCTCATCCCCACCACCCCCGCTGCGGGCGCTCCAGCGCCGGTAGCGGCCCCTGCCCCCGCTCCCCCGGTTGAGACCACGGTCTCGGCATCGGCGGCCGCGGTCGAGGCGGTGGCGGTGCCGGTGCCGGTCGTACCGGTCCAGCCGAGCGGTTCGGAGCTGGCGCCGGTCCCTGGTGCTCGCTTCGCTGAGGTTCCGGTCGGCTCGATCGTGCCCAACCCCAAGCAGCCCCGGCAGATCTTCGACGACGAGATGCTGGACGAGCTGAAGATCTCCATCCAGGAGGTCGGCTTCCTGCAGCCGATCGTGGTGCGCGAGATCGGCCCCGACAAGTACGAACTCGTCATGGGTGAGCGCCGCTGGCGTGCCGCGCAGGCGGTCGGCAAGGACATGATCCCGGCCATCATCCGGGACACCCGAGACGACGACATGCTGCGGGACGCGCTGCTGGAGAACATCCACCGCGCACAGCTGAACCCGTTGGAAGAGGCGGCCGCGTACCAGCAGCTGCTGGAGGAGTTCGGGGCCACGCACGACGAGCTTGCCAAGAAGATCGGTCGTAGCCGCCCTCAGATCTCGAACACCATCCGACTGCTGAGCCTGCCCCCGCAGGTACAGGTGCGGGTGGCGGCGGGGATCCTGTCGGCAGGGCACGCTCGGGCGCTGCTCAGTCTGAACAAGCCTGAGGCCCAGGAGCAGCTGGCCACGCGCATCGTCGCCGAGGGGCACTCGGTGCGCGCGACCGAGGAGCTGGTGAAGCTCGCGAACATGGACGACGACCAGGCCAAGGAGCCCGCGGCGAAGCGGCGTACCAAGCCGCACGCCCCGGCGCTGGTCGACCTGGCGGACCGCCTCTCGGATCGGTTCGACACCCGGGTGAAGGTCGACATCGGCCGAAGCAAGGGAAAGATCACGATAGAGTTCGCCACGGTGGACGACCTGGAGCGGTTGGTGGGAATCTGCGGGGTGGAGATGTTGTGTTTTTGGTAAATGACGGGGGCCGCCCTCGGGCGGCCCGCTTCATTTTGCCTGTACAGCAGGACCGGGACCGCGACGAACGGCTGATGCCAGCCCCGCACTCCCCCGGCCCGCCCATCCTCTGCCGCTGTCGAGGGGTTGGGCGTGGCAGAAGGGCGCCAGGCCCGGGGGTGCGTACCGCGCCGGTCAGGCAGCCGGGCACGCTGTTCTTCCGGCCCGATTCGGGGGCTTGGGTCGCCGCCCACTCTCGTCGAATCGGCGTACCCCAGAGCAAAGCCCTCCGACGAGCCGGTTCCGCGCCTGGACGTGCTCGACACCTCATCCGGCGGCACGCTGGTGTCGGGGCTCTCCGCCGGCCAGACCACCACCTCAAGATCCGTTCGGTCCGGCAGAGGACGTGCGCCATCGAGCCGCCCGGGGTGGCCGGTATCCAGGCTCCAACTTCTCACCTTCGGCGGGCGGTAGCCGGAACCGACCACCTGTCACCGAGGATCGCCGGGACACTCGGGTGCCCCTCCCCGCAGTGGGTCGCCGCGACGGCGGCCAGGGGTCGCATACCGGGCCCGGCATCGGCCTGGGAGCTCATGCGTGCGGGTACGTCACCTCACGCTCGGATGGAGTCGAGCGAGCGACATCGGCAAGCGATCTCCCCGTATTGGCGAGCCCGGAGTGCTCGCTCAAGGAGCCGGGTCTGCTTTGGCCCAGACGATGCGGTCAGGCCGTGGTCCGAGACAAGTCCATGATCCAGTTTGTCGTCCAGGTGTGACCCTCGTCGAGGGAGAACGCCTGCTGCCATCGGGCAGAGTCCGGACCATCGGTCGTCCACTCGAACCGCACCTTCACCGGTCGACCGCCGAGCACGTCGTCACAGTTGAAGACGCCCCTGCCGTCGCGCCACACCCCCTCGACCGGCGGGTCGAGATGTCCCGCCCGGCGGGTGGACGCCCACCAGATTCGCCATACCTGTGCCTGCGGGTCGAACTGGCGCAGGGTGAACCCCTCGAATGGGTCCTCGCCAGGTGGCGCGTCCGTCCAGATGCGGTCCACGTGGCCCAGCCCGCCCAGAATCGGTTCGGCGTGTGCGGTCGCACCGAACTCGATCCATTCGGAACAGGCTGGGTCGGTGACATCGCGGAGCTTCCGGTTGCGTACCCGCCATCGTCCGAAGATGAAGTCGAAGTCGTTGCGGCCATCGTTCATGGGTCTCCTCCTGTGGTGCTCGCTTGGCAGCGGGTCCGATCATGCCTGCTGCCACCGACAGGAACAGGACGAGTGACTGCTGTCCGCACGCGAGGCGTACGCGTCTGACCCTCGGCGGTGGCTCCCTGGACGTGCTCGACGGGGTGGCGGGCGGGGTGCGTGCTCGCGGGGGGTCAGCGCAGGTGTGATCGCTTGATCCCCGTGTCGCCCCGCCAGTCGGTCATGACCGGAGAGGATCCGGATGTAGGGGGCCGAAGACTGCGCCGGTTGTGGCTACGTGGACGCCCCGTGGCAGATTGCCTTGCGGGTTTAGCGGGGCGTTCAGACAATCCGGTGCCGGGGTGCCGGGGTGCCGGGGTGCCGGGGTGCCGGGGTGCCGGGGTGCCGGGGTGCCGGGGTGCCGGGGTGCCGGGGTGCCGGGGTGCCGGGATTCGATGTTTCACGTGAAACATAGCCCCGGGGGTTGCGTCGGATCGCCCCCCCGTGTCTGGAGTTCTTCGGAAGTCTTAGCTGCGCTTCCGATTGCGAGCCCTGGGCGGATGGCGAACACTGCCCGGTGCCCGGTGCCCGGTGCCCGGTGCCCGGTGCCCGGTGCCCGGTGCCCGGTGCCCGGTGCCCGGTGCCCGGTGCCCGGTGCCCGGTGCCCGGTGCCCGGTGCCCGGTGCCCGGTGCCCGGTGCCCGGTGCCGTCTACGTTTCACGTGAAACAAGAAGATCCACGAGAACGCCACTCGGTGTCCTCGCAGCTTCTCCTGTGTGAGGCCAGCGGTTGCAGCTCCCGGCGCGGTGGGCAGGTCGATGGCCAAGCGATGGCCAGCACCAAGATGTCTGCCCGGGGAGCGCAACCTGGGGCATGGGCGGCCCTCATAGAGCGGGCCGGTTGACTTCGACCGACGAGAACTGATCCCCCCGCCTGTCCTCGACGGCTCGGCGCGGTAGGACGCGGGCCGCGGCTGGGTACGTGCCGCCCCTCCTGGTCGACGCTTGGATCGAGTTGAGCCCGCCACATCTGTATTCCTCGGATTCGTGGACCGCACTGGCACATCCGCTTGGGGCGGGGTCCGAACATCCGGCCATCTCTGAGGACCGCGCTGGAGGCCACCGAGGCGCCCAGCCGCAGCGGTGGACCGACGCCTGATTGGGACCCGGTGCCAACTGCCGACCGGGATTCGGCGCCGACGCTCACTGTGTCCCCCAGATCCGAACGAGGCCTGACGCATCCCAACGGACCAGCTTCACTTCCGGGCGACGTGACAGTATTGGTCGCCACCTGTTCGACCAGACATCTGATCGTCTCGAGGGCGGAGCCCGCCCTCGGTAGTACGAGTGAGGTGAACCTGGCGGCACTTTCGCAGCGCCGACATGAACCGCCTCACCCGCGTCGTAGGGCAACCCTTCGCACCTCAGTTATCCGGGCGAGCAAGCTGGCTAGTGCCCCAGCGACGAAGCCGCATGCATGGCGACTGCCAAAGGGGCCGTGCCACTCCGCCATGGCGGACCATGCCTACCTGCACGAGCCCGGCGTCCGATCCCGCCAGATCCCTACCGATCCCCAACTTCGGGTTCTGCGCACTCACCACGAACAGGTCCGATACGGCACCCGACATGCGGCAACGACATCCCGCGGGCCACAGCAAGCCCTGCTTCCCCGTCTTACCGTCGCCCCCGGCATCCGACTCGGACGACGATGTCGCCATCGGTCGCAGAGATTGTCCGGTGCGGTCTGGGCTCAGGCTGATCTCGACGCCCACGGCCGTTGTCGTGTCGGCACGCCAACCAGAGCCGGCCGGAAGAGCGGCCCCTGTGTGCTTCCGTTGGGGTATGGCGTCAGCGAGAGGGGCGCCTCCGGCAACGGCGGCGGTTGGTCTCAGCGACTAGACCTACCTCGACGCTGGAGTCGCGGTGTTGGTACTGCCGCCTTCTGCGTGCTCTCCGGTCAGCTCTGCCTTCCTGCTCGCGGTCTATCGCTGGCACTCGCGACCGCCACTGGCCGAGCCGGCATGTAGGAACAGGCTGGCGTCAGGTCTGTCGATCGAGTGGCCTACGGCCTCGTTGCCAACCCAGTGCGTTGTCCCCGGCTGGTGGTGAGCTCGGCGGGTTGACGGCACGACATCGGGCCGAGCGGGAAAGCTAAGCCAGCTGATGCAGACGCTGGCGTCGCCGGTTCTGTTGCTCCACTCCTCTTGGAACGTGAGCAGCCCGACGGTGTCGTGTCAGATCGGGCTGCGGGTACAGCTGCTCGACGGTGGAGGCGGGCACTGGGAGGAAACAGGGACGGGTCTTGGACCGCCCGCCGATCATTGCGTTTCACGTGAAACACGATGATCGAGTGCGGCCGGGTTCGGCGATCGGGCGGATCGAGATGGCAATGAGGTTGATGAGGCTGAAGTGGGACCTAGTGGCTAGGTGCCACAGACGGTGCCCATCGGGGCCGCCAGTGGTAAGTCCGCTCCGACAACCAGCTCTGCGGTCGCCATGGACCAAGTCGGTTGCTGACACGGTCACGCACTTCCAGTTGCCGGCGGCCGTTGGTGCGCTAGTCGTCGCGGCCCTCGATACGGTCAGGTGCCTGGAAGACAACCGGCCGCCGCGGGTGCACCGGTATTCGAGGTTTGGACCTAGGCCGCCGTCGGCAGCTGATGCCAGGCCACGAGCCGCGTAATCGTACGGGGCGAGGTGACAGTCTCGACGGCAAAACCCCATGGCCTGTCACGGGCAGCTGGCCGCGGTACACGCATTCGAGCACATCTGCCTTCACCCAGCGCACGCCGCACGTGCTACTGAAGTCGCCCCTTCCAGCTGAGGTGCGAACCTGCGTTCCGACGTACCGGCGTGCCTTTGTCGCTGAGCGGCTCTCCCGACCAGAGCCGGAGTACTCAGCCCAGGGCCGCTGAGGGGTCCGCGGCTGAGCAGTGGTGCCGTCGACCTGTTACGCATCCGCATCTCCTCTTATCTCCCTTTGGCGATTGGGGTGGGTACGACTTGGTGGTGAGGTACGAAGTTGGCAGGATCAGCCGCCCCTCACTCGCTCAGTAGACCGGCGGAGCGAATGTTGCCCATGGCGGATGGCCGCAGCTGATCGGATCCGAACGCTCCTTCATCCTCAATCCCCGCGACGGACCCATCACCTCCTCAGCGACGGACGGATGGGACGGTTGGATACGACGGAACATCGGGTGCTGATGACCGACTGGGACCGTGGAGCCAGTGCGTTGCGGCTACCCCTCCCCCACCGGATCGAAGTGAGGGTCATCGGCGTCGACGATGCGCAGCATCAAGTCAGGCTTCGACGCTGCTGTGCTCTGTCTGTTGGCACCGACGCCGGAACAACCCGAGACCTCGCGTTGACGCGCGCCGAGTTCGTGGTGTCTCCTGCCAACGTGCTTCAACCGCTGGCCAACACTCGGACAGGTTCGTCGCTGAGCAACTCTGAGTCGCCAGCTTCGTGGCGGTGCCGCCGGGAAGAATGAGGCATTCGGCTGGCGCAGTCTCGAAGAGCTGAGCACGGTCACCGGGGGACGGATCCTGGCCAGCTGACACAGAGACGCCACGACTCGGGAAGGCGGTGGCGGGAGCCAGAACGAACTTGCCTTCATTCGAGATGACCCGGGGACACGGTGCGACGTCCACGGCCTTAGGCATGTGTCCTCACGCTCGTTGTCGGCGCGTCCTGCAACGAGCGGAGAAGACCAGCGAAGAAGTTGGGCTGAAGCTGAGGTACAGCTGGGTGTCACCAGAGCAAGGAGCCTCGCGGGTTGGAACGCCCTCACACCCAGCGCTGGCAGCGAGGTGGCACCGTGTTCAACACCGCCGCCTCGGCCGCTCTGGCGAAGTCAGCGCGAAGGGCTGACGTACTCCCTGCGGCTCATGCCTAATGAGCCCAGCGTGCTCTGGAACCGCTGACGATGTTTCACGTGAAACATCGCCGCGCCGCAGCTTCCGCCGGGATGTGTCCATGGGTGGGTGAGGCGGCACGGCGGAGCGGCACAACTGCACGAGTGGCCGGTGCAACCGAGCCGCGGTACGCGCCCGCACCAGCGGCAGGCGCGGCTGGCTGAAGCTGCTGGGGTGGGACGTGCGGACCAGGCGGCGCATCGAGGAAGGCAAAGTCGAGTTGGCAAGCGCGGACGCACGTTCGCCGCCGGTGGCTCCGGCCACCATCTGTGGAGGACGTGGTGAGCGGAGAACCGAGGACGCCGCCCGCGTTCCGACAACTGCTGTGAGGGGCGGAGGTGCCAGTGATCCGTCGAAGCATCTGCCGAACCGTCCCTCCGACCCTCGGCTGGGGAGCCAAGCGATGGCCGTGCACGTGGACCACGAGACGTCGGCAGCCGACCACGAGACGTCGGCAACTGGAAGCCACGAGACCTGACCGCGCCTGCCGCTACCGCCGTGATGGGTTTCTGTTCGGTCGTCGTGCATCACTAGAGCTGTGTGCCGCCGTGGTGGAACTGGACAGTCGTTGACGCAGTCGACACCTCGCTCGCTCTTGCCGGCGACGAAGGAGGCGAGGCATGTTGAGCATCTCATTCGCCATCCACCCGATGGCACGCCACCTGACCGGCAGGGCCTGGCGGACGTCAGCAGGACTGAGAGCCAGCAGGACTGAGAGAGCCAGCAGGACTGAGAGCCAGCAAAGCTTCGAGAATCGCGGCCAAACTAGCTGATGACTGCGCGATGACACTCCGACCTGTACGACACCGGGCACCTGGCTGTCGAGGTTCGCCAAGAGCAGCCGACTGGCCGAAGCAGTCACATGCGGTCCGGCGGAGGTCAGGTCGCCCAGGCTGAGGAAGACGGCCGAACGTGGACGACACTGGCTAGGCGAGGACCACGACGGCTGACGGTGTCGACCAGTTGTCTGCCGTAGTCCGCTGCTGCGGCGGTGCGAGATCCATACCGGTCGGGCGGCTTGCCCAGACGCCAAGCGGGTCAGCCGACGAATGAGGCCGCCCTACCGGACGTGCGTCTCCGCCACATTCGATCAAGATCGCACCTCCGTGCCTCTCGGCCGCATCAGCCGGACACGTGGACCCGCCACAGGTGCTCGAGTGCCGGTAGCGCTTCCCACGGGAGTCGAATAGCCCACGCCGGATGCAAGCCCCTGTGGGCTCGACTCCCCATCGCGGGTCAAACCCCAGCGATTGCCGATCATGGCTTCCGCTCAGTGCACGAGCCTCCTTGGGACTGAGCGATGGCAGAGCTGTGCGTAGCCGACCGCACCGGCCAGCCAGCCTCCGAGCCGCCGAGAGACCAAGTGCTGCCCGCCAGTTATTGATCATGCCGGGCCGGTACATGTCATCTGACGAAGGCAGGTCATGCCCGGCCTCGCTGGTTCGCTACGCCAGTGGGATCAGGAGTGTCTATCGAGCGGACCGGCCGCGATCGAACGGCGTCACAGTCTCAGATCGTGTGCATGGACCATATATCAATATAAATAACACGAATCAGACTTCTCCCAGGTCAGGACCCCTGAGTGTGATCCACAACCTCTGTCGAGTTGTCCACACCTCCCCGCTACGGCTTTCCACAACCGGACATCGGTTATCCACAGGCCTCGTTTCACGTGAAACCAGCATCCGCTCTCATCCCCTTGAGCGCTGTTTCGGCGTGATGAGCACGCCAAATCACGGTTCCGAGGCCCGAACCGCAGTCCCGTGGCGGGCGTCACGATTCCTCGTTCCACAGGCGCGATCGCTTCTGTCCACACCGTTATCCACAGGTGCCTGTGGAGAGTGGTTTCACGTGAAACCGCGTGTCCACAACTCGCCGACCGGGGGGAGACAGGACCGCCGGGCTGGGCTAGATTCTGCAGGTGGCCGATACCCCCATGCCCCTTCCCGGCTTCACTGCGTGGCCCTCGTTCCCTTTCGAGGGTGATCTCAAGGTCAAGCAGCTTGACCCGCCGGTGGAAAACGAGCCCGCCCGCAAGGGTGAAGATTCTGCCGACTGCACGGCCTGCGCCGCGCCAGACGACGCTTACATCTGGGTGAACGAACGCTGGCGGGTGCGGACCATGGACCGCCCGACCGGGCTGCCCATGGTGCTGATGCTTGAGCCGCGATCGCACCTCGATCTGGGCGATCTCCCCAACCTCCTCGCCGCCGAGCTCGGCGTGATGACTGTGCGACTGGAGCGGGCGATGCGTTCGCTCGACAACGTCGCCCGGGTCCACGTCTACCGCTGGGGTGACGGCGCCGCCCATCTGCACGTGTGGTTCATGGCTCGGCCGACGGGTCAGCTCCAGCTGCGCGGCACCTTCCTTCCGCTGTGGGACGACATCCTGCCGCCGATTCCGGAGGATCAGTGGAAGGAGAGCCTGGCGCATGTCGCCGCCTGGCTCGCCGAGTTTGGGGGCACTCCTCTGGCTCAGCCGCCGCGAATCGACTGGCAGGCGCCGGCCAAACTCGGGGAAGCCTGAGCCTCAAGGCACGAACGTCATAACCTGACCCACACGGAACGAATGAAAAACCGGGAGCGGGTCTGGTTTCACGTGAAACCAGACCCGCTCCCGTTTGTTGGCTCGGTCGCGAATCGCGGACGCGCGTCCGCCGTCGAGCTCATCGGGAGTCCGCGTGCGTCGGTTCACCAGGGCAGCGGCCCGTCCTCTTGGCGGAAGGCGCCCGTGGGCGGTGCATCCTGGGTCGCCACGGTGATGACGATGCGGGCACCCTCCCCGGGCGTTCGGTGGCCGCTGTGGTTGTTGAGGTCGGTCGCGGTGAGGCCGGGGTTCACCGCGTTCACGGTGATGCCGGTGTCGCGCAGTTCCTTGGCCCAACAGGCGGTCGCCATGTTCAGCGCATTCTTGGAGGAGGCGTACGCCAGGAACGCCAGGGGGTAGTACGGCGACCCCGGATCCAGTGCGAGGGCTATCGAACCGAGATCGCTCGACACGTTGACGATCCGCGCCCGGTCGGCGCGGCGCAGAAGTGGCAGCAACGTGTTGGTGGTGACTACGCCGAACAGGTTCGTCTCGTACACCTCGCACAAAGTCGCCAGGGTCGTCTCGCTCGGCAGCGCCGAACCGTCGTAGCGAGCGATGCCGGCGTTGTTCACGAGCACGTCCAGGTGGCCGTGCTCGGCTTCGATCCGAGTGGCGGCCGTGACGACCGAACCAGGGTCGGTGACGTCCAATCGGATGAAGTCGACCCGGTAGCCCTCTTCGCGTAGCGCCGCCGCGGCCGTCCACCCTCGCTCAGCAGAACGCGCGCCGAGCAGGACGGTGTAGCCGTGAGCGCCGAGACCGCGGGCCGTCTCGTAGCCGATCCCCTTGTTGGCCCCGGTGACCAGAGCAATCTTTGTCATGACCGCAGCGTGCCCGCTGGCGCGGGCGCCGACGAGGCCACCGACGATGGTGGTACTGCTGGTACCTCCCACGGCGAGGGCCGGACGGGCAGGCTGTGGAGCGTGAACAGAGAAGCGTTCGCGGAGTTCGTCCGCAGCCGCCGGGCTCGCCTGCGTCCGGCCGAGGTCGGCCTGTCCGACAGCGGTACGCGCCGCACCCCCGGACTGCGCCGTCAGGAGGTCGCGCAGTTGGCCGGTATCTCCATCGAGTACTACATCCGGCTGGAGCAGGCCAGGGGTCCGCATCCGTCCTGGCAGGTGCTGTCGGCGCTGGGGCGGGCGCTGCTCCTGAACGCCGATGAACGGGCGCATCTGTTCCAGCTCGCGGGCGTGTTGCCCCAGCAGCAGGACGGCCCCTCGCGCGACGTGCCGGATGGCATCCGGCACCTGCTGATCGCGCTGACCAAGGTGCCCGCGTACGTGCTGAATGCGAAGTACGACATCCTGGCGTGGAACGAGATGGCGTCTCGACTGCTCATGGGTGGCCCGGTCGCCGGTCTGAAGGCGATCCCGCCAGGGCGGCGCAACGTGGTCCGGTGGACCTTCCGATCGCCGAACCTGCGCCGCCACCTGGCGGACGAGCAGGCAGCACGGTTCGCCAGGTTCTCCGTCGCCGACCTGCGTGCCGCACGTGCCCGCTACCCCGGTGACCGAGGCATTCGCGACCTGGTCGATGAACTGCTGCGCACCAGCCCTGAGTTCGGTGAGATCTGGTCCGAACACGAGGTGGAGAGCCACCGGACCATGACCAAGCGGATGGAGTACCCGATCGCCGGTCCGCTGGAGTTGGAGTGCCAGGTGCTGCTGGTGCCTGACCGGGACCAGCGGTTGGTGGTGTACACGGCCGCGCCCGGTTCCTCATCCGCCCAGGCGCTGCGAGCCTTGGCCACCGTCGACCAGCCGCAATGGTGAGACGTTAAGAGGGCACCTTCTTCTACGCAAAGCGATAAGAAGGTGCCCTTCTTACCTCGGGACCGAGGGGTCAGCGGTGGGCGGCGCGGTTGACGAGGGTGGCGAGGACCTCACCGAGGTCGAGCCCGCCCGCTTGGATCGCCATGGGGAGCAGCGAGGTTTCGGTCATGCCGGGAGCCACGTTGACTTCGAGCACGGTGCAGTCGCCGTCCGGGGTGACGATGAGGTCGACGCGGGACAGGTCACGCAGGCCGAGCGCGTTGTGCGCGGCCAGGGCGGTCTTGACCACGTGGGCGCTGACCTCGGGCGCCAGCCGGGCCGGGGTGTGCCAGGTGGTCAGTCCGGCGGTGTAGCGGGCGGCGTAGTCGTACACGCCGTTGCTGGGGACGATCTCGACCGGGGGCAGCGCGAACGGGCCCTCGCCGAGGTCGAGCACGGAGACGGCCACGTCGACCCCCTCGACGTAGCGCTCGACCAGTGCGGTCTGGTGGTACGCGAAGCAGCCGACCATCGCCGCGGGCAGCGCCGACGCGTCGGACACGACCGCGGCGCCCAGCCCGGAGCCGCCTTGGGCGGGCTTGACCATCAGCGGGAGGCCGAGTCGGTCGACGATGCGTTCCAGCACGGCGACCGCGCCCAACTCCGAGAAACGGTCGTGGGGCAGCGCCACCCACTCCGGGGTGGGGATGCCCGACTCGCTCAGCACCGCTTTGGCCGACGGCTTGTCCCAGGCGAGCCGGGACGAACTGGCGTCGCAGCCGACGTACGGCACGCCGCAGAGGTCGAGCACGCCGCGCAGGGAGCCGTCCTCGCCGGTGGAGCCGTGCAGGGCGATGAACACCGCGTCCGGCGGGTCGGCCTTGAGCGTGGGCAGCAGCATCACGTCGGCGTCGGCGAGTTCCGCTTCGACCCCGGCGGCGCGCAGCGCGTCGAGGACCCGGGCACCAGAGCGCAGTGACACGTCACGCTCGTACGACAGCCCGCCCGCGAGGACCAGGCAGCGCAGTTCGGCGGCGGTTGCGGGCGGGGCAGAGGACTCGGTCACAGGTTCAGATCATGCCAAGTCGGGCCCGGGTGCGTGCGCGCCGGGCCGCTGCGGGCCGGACGCGCTGTCCAGGGAGCCCGCGTCGGCGAAGACGGCGCGCAGCGCCAGCTCCTGCTCGACGACGCCGGCCAGGCGGCGCACGCCCTCACGGATGCGCTCCGGCGACGGGAACGAGAAGTTCAGGCGCAGGTGCTGGCGACCGGTGCCGTCGGCGTAGAAGCCGGTGCCGGGCACGTACGCGACCCGGGCCGCGATGGCCCGCGGCACCATGGCCTTGGAGTCCAGGCCCTCGGGCAGGGTCGCCCACACGAACAGGCCGCCCGCCGGGCGGGTCCAGGTGGTGCCCTCGGGCATCAGGTCGGCCAGCGCGGACAGCATGGTGTCGCGGCGCTCGGCGTAGATCTGCTGGTACGTCTTGAGCTGCTGGCGCCAGGGCATGGTGGACAGGTAGGTGCTGACCACGGACTGGGCGAAGTTGCTGGGGCACAGGATGTTCGCCTCGGTGGTGATCACCAGCTTGTCCCGCACCGCGTGCGGGGCCAGGATCCAGCCGACCCGCAGGCCCGGCGCGAAGGTCTTGGAGAAGGTGCTCAGGTAGAAGACGCCGTCGCGGCGGCGGGCGCGCAGCGGGCGCGGGGCCTCGCCCTCGAACCCGAGGCGGCCGTATGGGTCGTCCTCGATCACCAGCAGTCCGGCCCGCTCGCAGATGTCGAGCACCTGCTCGCGCCGCTCCTCCGACAGGGTGACGCCGGCCGGGTTCTGGTACGTCGGAATGGTGTAGAGGAACTTGACCCGCCGGCCGAGCCTGCGCTGCTCCTCGATCGCGGTCTCCAGCGCCGCCGGGATGAGCCCGTCGTGGTCCATCGGCACGTGCACGACCTCGGCCTGCGCGGCCTGGAACACGCCCAGCGCGCCCACGTAGGTCGGGCCCTCGGCGAGGATGACGTCGCCCGGGTCGAGGAAGAGGCGGGCGATCAGGTCAAGGGCCTGCTGGCCGCCGATGGTGACGACGACGTCCTCCGGGGACGCGCCGACCGAGGCGTCGATGCCGACGTCGGCCATCAGGGCGCAGATCTGCTCGCGCAGCTCCGGCATGCCCTGGCCGAGTCCGTACTGCAGGGCGGTGGCACCCGAACGGGCGACGAGCTCGCCGATGACCTCACCGACGGCGTCGAGCGGCAGCGCGGAGATGTACGGCATACCCCCGGCGAGTGACACCACTTCCGGGCGGTTCGCCACGGCGAAGAGAGCTCGGATCTCCGATGCGGTCATCCCCGAGATGCGCTGCGCGTATCGGTCGGTGTAGTCGTCGAGCGTGGTGCCCGTCTCCGCCACGATCCCTCCCAGTGCCGTGGAACCCCGGTAGGATCGGCGTTCCGCAAAGTCAGTCTTCGAATCGTACGCTCGGTGAAGTCGGTCTTGAACCGACATTCGGTCGAATCCAACCGCCGGGATAGGGTGCAGTCGGGCAGAAGTCGGGCGTAAAGTCTATGAGTTGACCCGTTACAGCGGTCGACTCGTGTCGGTCTGCGGCGTTGCCGCTACGGAGCCGGAGCTGCTCATGTCACGCAGAGTGGTCAATCTGACACTTGACACCCTGGAAGACCTGCCCAAGGGGTGCCGCAGCTGCGTGTACTGGGAGCTCGATCCGGTGTCGGCCGAGCGTGCCTGCGCCGCCGGTGATCCGGGCCTGGAGAAGGAGGCGTGGGTCTCGCAGACCCTGCTGGAGTGGGGCTCCTGCGGCAAGATCGCCTATGTCGACGGCATGCCCGCCGGGTTCGTCCTCTACGCCCCGCCGATGTACGTGCCGCGCGGCAGCGCCTTCCCCACCTCGCCGGTCTCCCCCGACGCGGTCCAGCTGATGACCGCGCACGTGGTCGCGGCGTTCGCCGGGGGCGGGCTGGGCCGGGTGCTGATCCAGTCGATCGCCCGCGACCTGACCAAGCGCGGCGTCAAGGCGATCGAGGCGTTCGGGGACGCCAAGTTCGGCGAGCGCGACGAGGACGAGACCAGGCAGACCAGCTGCCTGGCTCCGGCCGACTTCTTCCTGGCCGTGGGCTTCAAGACGGTGCGGCCGCACCCCCGCTACCCGAGGTTGCGGATGGAGCTGCGCACAGCCTTGTCGTGGAAGTCCGATGTCGAGTACGCGCTGGAGAAGCTGCTCGGCTCGATGAGCCCCGAACTGCTGCGCCCCGGCGTCCGCCCCGCCGTGCGGGGCACCACCAACTAGTTCGGCAGCCGCTCGCGCATCGTCAGTTCGGCCCGGTCGGCGGCGGCCAGCCCGGCGTGCCAGCCCTCGCGGTTGCTGACCGACGCGCTGCGCCCGATGCGGGTGGGGAACAGCGCCTCGAACGCCGCGTCCACCGCCTCCGCTCGCGCCGCCAGCACCGGCACCAGGTCCGTTCCGGCGACCATCTCGGCGTCGACCTGGTCGGTTGCCTCGGCCAGTCGTTCGCCGATGCGCTGCGCGTACGCCGTGAGGAAGGACTGGCGGAACGAGCGGATGTTGTTGCGGCCGTAGCGGTCGGCGCGCGGGCCCGTCCCGGTCATCGCGCGGGTCGCCTGCACGAGCAGCGACGTGAACAGCAGCTCCACCGACTCCAGGTCGGCCTCGAAGCCGACCACGGTGCTCAGGCCCCACTCCTTCATGAACACGGCGTGGCAGCGGTTGGCCTCGGCGACGGCCTGCAGCAGCAGGCACTTGGGCAGCTCGTACGGGTTGTCGATCGGGATCCGCAGCACGGCCGGGGCGTCGGCACCGCCCCCGGCGGCGGACAGCCGCGCGGCGTCGATGCTGTGCCGGGCCATCAGCTCCTGCGCCTTGGCGGTGAACGCCTCGGCCTCGTCCGGGTACGTGGTCGACTCGGCCTTGGCCAGCAGCGCCCGGATCCGGTCGAGCTGCCGCTCCGGCCCGTCGGCCGGTGGTACGCGGCGCCGGAGCTGGCGCGGCATCACCGAGACGCCCGGAGCCGGGACGACCAACTCCATCTGGGGCAGGCGCAGGAAGAGCTCCAGCAACCTAACGACATAGTCCACTAGATCGCCTCGGTCCAGCCGATGCTGGGCGCCGGCCTCGCGGGCATAGGAGAGGCCATCGCTCCACCAGACCGCCGCGCCGATCTCGTCGAGTTGGCTCTGCCAACGCGGGTCGATCTGGTCGGGGGTAAAGCCCCGGATCAGGCTCGCCATCGCGTCGACCGTGAGCGAGGCGGCCGTCGCGTCGAAGGTCCGCCGCACGGCACGGGCGAGTTCGGCGGGCTGCCAGTTGGCCTCCCAGGCGCGCAGCGCGCCCTTCTCCAGCAGCACCGGCATGGCGGCGTCGATCACCTGCTCGCCGAGGGTGGAGGTCAGGATCTGGCCGCGCACTCGGCGGTAGTTGCGTTCGTCGCCGTTGCGCAGGGACAGCACGGCCTCGTGGAACATGCGCTCCGCGTAGAAGACCGGCGAGGGGCCGGGGTCGGTCACTTGCTCAGTTCCCCCAAGGCCAGGCGAAGCTGGCTGACGTCGATGGTGCCGGTCTTCACGTCGATCTCGGCCGGGTAGTACATGCGCTGCACCGCGGCCACGATCGCCTCGACCACCCGCTCGCGGAACATCGGGTCGGTGAGCTGGGCGCGATCCTTCGGCGAGGTCAGGTAGCCGACGTCGACGCGTACCGCGGGCATGCGGGTGTAGCGCAGCAGCTCCCACGTCTTCGCGTGAGTGTGGCAGTTGCGCAGGCCGGTGCGGGCCACGATCTCGCGCTGCACCAGCCCGGCCAGCCGCTCCCCCATCGTCGAGGTGACACCGTTCTCGGTGCCGTAGTGGTACGTGGCGACGCCGTCGGCCTCCGGGTTGTGGTGGCCGTCGATGTGCAGCGAGATCAGCAGGTCGGCACTCAGATCGTTGGCCAGCTGCGCCCGGTCCGCGTCGCTGGGCGCCTCGATCGGCAGCGGCCCGCGGGTCAGGTGCACCCGCATCCCGGCGGCGGCCAGGCGGCCTTCCAGCCGCGTGGCGAGGTCGTACGCGAGGTCGGCCTCGGTCCAGCGCAGCGGCCCGTCGGGGACGACCACCCCCGGGTCGGAACCGCCGTGCCCCGGGTCGACCACGATCTGGCGACCGACCAGGCTCGGCCCGGAGGCGCGGAACAGCGACTCCTCACGCAGTTTCAGCGGCGAACCGCCGGTCACCTTGCGTCCGAGCCGGCGCAGCATGTGCAGGGTCTGCGGGCCGCAGGAGCCGTCGGGCACCAGGCCCATCTCGCGCTGGAACGCCGACAGCGCCTTGGCGGTACGGGCACCGTACGTGCCGTCGGTGCGCCCGGCGTCGTACCCCATCTCCAGCAGCCGCTCCTGCAGCTGGCGCACGTCGTCGCCGCGCAGCGGATTGGAGACGCTGTAATACAGCGTGCGGGCGCCCAGCGTCCATCTGGCGGCGTCCAGGGCGCGCCAGGTCTCCGCGCCCACCTCGCCGTCGACGGACAGCCCTCGGCTCTGCTGGAAGGCGCGCACGGCCCGTTCCGTGGCGTCGTTGAAGTGGTCGGCCTCGGCCGAGTCCGGGGCGGGCTGCATCAGGCCGAGGGTGACCAGAATCTGCCGGATCTCGGTGACGGCAGGGCCACGCTCACCGCGCTTGATCGCTCGCACAGGCGGACCTCCTGAGAAACCTCACAAATGCCACCGGAGCCTACCTCGCCTGTCGGCCCGCCAGTGACGCGCGCCACGGTTACGGCTGTCCGGGGGCGCCGTAACAGACCGAGGCCCCGAGCCTGAGCCCGGGGCCTCGTAAGACGCTGTCAGAGAGCGGACTCGATCAGCCGGACGATGTCGCCCTTCGGGCGGGCGCCCGCGACCGACTGCACCGGCTGGCCGCCCTTGAACAGGGTCAGCGTCGGCACCGACATGACCCGGTAGGCCCGTGCGGTCTCCGGGTTGGCGTCGATGTCCAGCTTCACGATGGTGACCTGGTCCTTCATCTCGGTGGCGATCTCCTCGAGCACCGGGGCGACCTTGCGGCACGGGCCGCACCACTCGGCCCAGAAGTCCACCAGGACCGGCTTGTCGGACTGCAGTACATCAGCGACGAACGAGGCGTCGGTGACCGCCTTGGCGGATCCCATCTCGGGTCTCTCCTATCTCAGATCTCTACGGTGTCTCAGTCAGTGCGCCAAGAACCGCTCCGCGTCCAGCGCGGCGGTACAGCCGGTGCCGGAGGCGGTGATGGCCTGGCGGTAGGTGTGGTCGACCAGGTCACCCGCGGCGAAGACGCCGGGGATGCTGGTACGGGTGCTCGGCGCGTCGACCTTCACGTAGCCCTCGTCGTCCATCTCTACCTGGCCGACGAACATCTGGCTGCGCGGGTCGTGGCCGATGGCGACGAATACGCCGGTGACCGGCAGTTCACGGGACTCGCCGGTGATCACGTTGTGCACGCGTACGCCGGAGACCTTGCCGTCGGCACCGAGGATCTCGTCGATCACGGTGTTCCACTCGACCGAGATCTTCTCGTTCGAGAGGGCGCGCTCGGCCATGATCTTGCTGGCGCGGAACTCGTCGCGGCGGTGGATGATCGTGACGTGGTCGGCGAACCGGGTGAGGAAGGTGGCCTCCTCCATCGCCGAGTCGCCGCCGCCCGCCACGACGATGCGCTGGCCCCGGAAGAAGAAGCCGTCGCAGGTCGCGCAGGACGAGACGCCGTGGCCGAGCAGCTCCTGCTCGCCGGGCACGCCCAGCGGGCGCCACGCCGAACCGGTGGCCAGGATGACGGCACGGGCACGGTACTCGGTGTCGCCGACCCAGACGCTCTTGACCTCGCCGGACAGCTCGACCCGGGTCGCGTTGTCGGTGATGAACTCGGTGCCGAACCGCTCGGCCTGCTTGCGCATCTGGTCCATCAGTTCGGGGCCCATGATGCCGTCGGGGAAGCCGGGGAAGTTCTCGATCTCGGTGGTGGTCATCAGCGCGCCGCCGGACTCGACACCTTCGATGAGCAGGGGCTTGAGGCTGGCGCGTGCGGCGTACACGGCGGCGGTGTAACCAGCCGGACCCGAGCCGACGATGATCAGGTTTCGGACGTTCTCCACGAAACGCGCTCCTAGCGATCGGTTCGCCGTGCTGACGCAGGCTGAAACGCCATCGTACGGAGCGCGCATTCCTTTACCACCCCAGCGGTGGGTCAGCTCACTGTGTCTAGTCCGCCGCGATCCGGAAGAGCTCGTCAGAGCCACCGACACCGCACTGCGGACCCGCCACCACGACCCAGTGCCGGTCCGGCCCGGCGATCGAGATGACGACCGCGGGGCGCCCCTCGAAGCGGGCGAAGTCGACCAGTTCGACGGTGCCCGGCACCGTCGAGAGCACCGCGTTGAGGCAGCCGGCGAGGGCGGGCTGCGAGGCGGCCAGCGGCTGCAGCGCTGCGGGAACCCGGTCGACCGAATATCCGTCCGCGGCCGCGCTCTTCGGCGCCTCGGGCGTGCTGAGCGTCGTCATCGGCGGCGCCGACTTATCCGTCTCGCGCGCGTTCGGGGTGATCGTGGCCCGGTTGTAGTCGAGCCCGCTCGACGACAACGGGACCGACGGGTACAGCTCCGCACTGGCCGGTTTCTCCGCGGTGTCATAGGCGCCGGTCCCGCCGTACTGCGACAGCGGCAGCGACACGCCGGCGACCACGAGCGCGGCCGCGGCGACACCGACCGGAACCGCCCAGCGGCGACGGCGGCGGGTGGCTGCACCGGGGCGGCGATCCAGGGCGCGCTCGCCGGTGCCCGGCCGCGGCGCGGGAGCGGGCACCGCGGCGAACTGCGGCCCGGCCAGCAGGTCGTCGAAGCGGGCCGCGAGGTCGGCGGGCATGGGTTCGGTGGCTGCCGCGAGCAGGGCCAGGTCGGCCGAGACCAGCGGGAGCGCGGTGCGGAGCCGGACGGCGGCCTCGGCCCAGGCCGGGTCGTGGGCCACGAGGTCGGCCACGCGGGCCTCGTCGGGAGTGCCGTCGAGGGCACCGTCGACGTAGTCGGCGAGCAGATCGAGATCGACCGGGCTCATCAGGCGCCTCCTCTCGGCATGGTCTGGCTGTCGCGCGGCTGTGTGGCCGTGTCGGGTCGGACGTCGCCGTCGCCGCTGAGGTTGCGTAGGTGGCCCAACATCACAGCCAACCGGGCGCGACCGCGTGAACAGCGGCTCTTGATGGTGCCCTCCGCCACTCCCATCATGATCGCCACTTCGGCCACCGAGTAGCCCTGCAGGTCGACCAGGACGAGAGCGGCGCGCTGCTCGTACGGCAGCTCGGCCAGCGCCGCGCGCACGACCATCGCGGTGTCGTGATCCGTGGTCGGGGCGGCCGGTTCGTGGCGCCCGGCGCCACGGTCGTCCTCGTCGTGGCCGACCTGGCCCGGCAGCGGGACAGTGGCGTGGGTCTGGCGTCGCCGCAGTCGGTCGACGCAGGCGTTCACCACGATGCGGTGCAGCCAGGTGGTGACGGCGGCCTCACCCCGGAACCTGGCCGCCGCGCGGTGCGCCGACAGCATGGCTTCCTGCAGTGCGTCGGCGGCGTCCTCGCGGTCGTTGACGGTGCGCACGGCGACCGCCCAGAGGCGGTCGCGGTGTCGGCGGAACAGCAGCCCGAAGGCGTGGGGGTCACCAGCGACGTGGGCGTGCAGCAGCTCCTCGTCGGTACGGGGATCCGGGCCGGTCACTGCACCTCGACCACGATCTCCTGCACGCCGATGCGGTACTTGTTGGCGGTCTCCAGCGGCAGGTCGGTGATCCAGACCATGAGGAACTGGTACGGCACCGAGGTGTCGGCCGGGAACACCATCGTGGTGCCGGAGTCCTTGCCGACCGGCTCGCCGAGCCGCTTGTACGTCTCGACGATGGTCTTGTCGCCGGCGCTGGTGGCCGGCTGGTCGGCGTTGCCGTAGCGCAGCTCGGCCGAGGCGCCCGGCACGGTCAGCTGCACCCGCACGCTGGACACCAGCGCCGGCTGGTCCAGCTTGATCAGGATGCCCATGCCGGCCTTGCTGTTGCCGAAGTTCGAGCGGTTGTAGTAGCGGCTGGTCTGCCACGCCGTCTTCGGGTTGCCGTCGACGACCAGCTCGGAGTCCTTGGTCTCGCTGCGGTCGCCCTTGGGGTCGACGATGCGGACCTGGTCGGCGCGCAGCTTCAGGGCGTGCGGCTGCGGCGCCGGCGACGCGGTGGCCTGCGGCGAGGCGCTGGCCGGGGCCTGGGCCAGCGGGTCCTCGCCGCCGGAGTTGAGCGCCCGGATGGCGAAGACCAACCCCGCGATGACCAGTGCCACCGCCACGCCGCCCGCGATGAGCAGCTTGGGGGTGGTGGCCCGGGTGGTGGTCTCCGGGGCGATCTCGTCG
This sequence comes from Catellatospora tritici, assembly GCF_019083965.1. Taxonomy (GTDB): domain Bacteria; phylum Actinomycetota; class Actinomycetes; order Mycobacteriales; family Micromonosporaceae; genus Catellatospora; species Catellatospora tritici. The sequence goes on along the minus strand of NZ_JAHRCY010000007.1, from coordinate 397,525 downwards.
GCGAAGCGCAGCGTGCCGTTGCCGCCGAGCAGCAGCCGCTCGCCGGTGTCCAGCCGGGCCAGCTCGGAGGCGAGCACCTGGGCCGTGGGCAGCGCGAGCTTGCCGTCGAGCAGGTCCATGACCAGGTCGTCGAGGTACGTCGGGACGCCGGCTCGGACGTTGCGCGGTGCGACGAGCGCACCCGTGCCGTCGCGGCGGCCGTCGGGCAGTGCGGACCGCCCGCCCTCGGTGGGCCAGTGGCCGGTGAGCATGAAGTAGGCGAGCGCGCCGAGGCTGCGCACATCGGCCTCGGCGCTGGTGTTGGCGTCGACCCGCGCGTCGGCGAGCACGACCCGGCTGTCGTTGGCGACGAGCACGGTGCCGGGGTGCACGTTTCCGTGCGCCATGCCGCTGGCGTGCAGCGCGGACACCGCGTCGGCGACCGCGTGCAGCACCGTGGTGGTGCGCTCGGCGTCGAAGGGGCCCTCGTCCGCGACCAGGTCGCGCAGGGCCACACCCTCGATCCACTCGCGGACCACGTATGCCTGGCTGCCCTCGTCGATGGCGTCGTAGACGCCGATCAGGTTGGGGTGCACGACCCGACTGGCGGTCACCGCGGCCGACAGCATCTCCTCGGCGGACGAGCCGCCGGGGCGTCGGAGCACGAGGGCCACGGGGCGCCGGAGCACGACGTCGACGCCGCGCCACACCTGGCGGCCGGCGCTGTCGTTGTTGATGTGCTCCTCGAGGCGATACCGCTCGGCCAGCACGTCGCCAGCCGAGAGCCCGCCGCGGGTTTCCGCCGCCGGCTCGGCCGCGCGTGGACCCTCGCCGACCTGGGTCACCCGTCCTCCCCCTCGTGAAGCAGTGTGTCTTCGCATCGATGACTTCGGCCGCCGCCGAAGTCGCGAGGACGCCGTCCGCTACTTAGAGAGCCTAGGCGCTCCGCTCGGTTGCCGAGTGCGACCTTACAGCTATCCGACGGATCGGCGTACCGGTAAGGCGCCCCGTTCTCGGATTCGAACGTATACCACCCGCCGAGTCAGATACTCCCTGCGTAGGACACAAAGTGGCTACGCTTCCTCCATATCGGGCAAAACAGGCAGGGGGCGCTGATGGATGCCGAGGCGATCAAGGCGGGGTACGCCTTCGCGGGAGCCACGCTCGAACTCGGTGCTCTCGTGGTCGACGACGGCAAGGCCGATCCCCAGTGCCCGATCCGCCTGCCGCTGGCCATGCTCAACCGGCACGGGCTGGTCGCGGGCGCGACCGGCACCGGCAAGACCAAGACGCTGCAGGTCATGGCCGAGCAGTTGTCCGCGGCCGGCGTCCCGGTCTTCCTCGCCGACATCAAGGGCGACGTCAGCGGTATGGCCGCCGCCGCCACCGCGTCCGACCGGATCACGGAGCGGATGGCCGAGCTGGGCCAGCCGTGGACGCCGACGGCGTACCCGTGCGAGTTCCTCACCCTCGGCGGCAGAGGCGTCGGGGTGCCGATCCGGGCGACCGTCACCGATTTCGGGCCGCTGCTGCTGTCCAAGGTGCTCGGGCTCACCGAGGTGCAGCAGTCCTCCCTCAACCTGGTGTTCCACTTCGCCGACCAGAAGGCGCTGCCGCTGGTCGACATCAAGGACCTGCGCGCGGTGATCCAGTACCTGGTCTCCGACGAGGGCGCCGCCGAGCTGAAGAACCTGGGCGGGCTGTCCAAGCAGACCGCCGGGGTGCTGCTGCGCGAGCTGATCGGGTTCAGCGACGCGGGCGCGGACGCGTTCTTCGGCGAACCCCAGTTCGACACCCCCGACCTGCTGCGGGTGGCGCCCGACGGCCGAGGCATGGTCACCATCCTGGAGCTGCCCGGGGTGGTCGCGCAGCCCGCGCTGTTCTCCTCTTTCCTGATGTGGCTGCTCGCCGAGCTGTACGAGGAGCTGCCCGAGGTCGGCGACCCCGACAAGCCGAAGCTCGTCTTCTTCTTCGACGAGGCGCACCTGCTGTTCAAGGACGCGTCCAAGGCGTTCCTCGAATCGATCACCCAGACGGTGCGGCTGATCCGTTCCAAAGGAGTAGGTGTCTTCTTCGTCACGCAGACGCCGAAGGACGTGCACGCCGACGTGCTGGCGCAGCTGGGCAACCGGGTCCAGCACGCGCTGCGGGCGTACACGCCGGACGACGCCAAGGCGCTCAAGGCGACCGTGTCGACGTTCCCGAAGTCGGACTACGACCTGCAGCAGGTGCTGACCCAGCTCGGTACGGGTGAGGCGATCGTCACGGTGCTCAACGAGAAGGGCGCCCCGACGCCGGTGGCCTGGACCCGGCTGCGCGCACCGCAGTCGTTGATGGCGGCCGTCGACCCGACGGTGCTCGGGGCGGTGGTGGCCGCCTCGCCACTGGGCACGAAGTACAACCAGCCGGTGGACCGCGAGTCGGCGTACGAGATCCTCACCGCGCGCATCGCCGCCGCCGCTCCCCCGCTGCAGGCCGCTCCCCCGCCCGCCGGGCGGCAGGCTCAACCCAAGCCGGACCCCAACCTCGCCGAGCAGATCCTCGGCTCCCGGACCACCAAACGCCTGCTCACCACGGCTGCCGCCGCGGCGGGCACCGCCATCATCCGCAGCATCTTCGGCACCCGACGCCGCCGCTGAGGCCGCCCCCGCTTACCGGCAGGGTGCAGGGAACGTGCTGGAATCTTGGCCGGATAAGCGCAGTTTCCCCAAAACTGCACCTACCCGGGCTGCGAAGCTTGCGCCCGGCGGGCGGGGGTCACCTGCCGAGGCGACGGCGGACCATGCCGAGGACGTCGTGGACCTCTTCCACGCGCAGGGCGAGGGTGACCGCGCCGTACACGCCGCAGATGATCAGGCCGCCGAAGATGAGGGTGACCCAGGCGGTGAGGCTGCTGACGGAGCTCTGGGTGGCGCCCATGTAGAGCAGCTTGACGCTGCCCCAGCCGGCCGCCGCCGCGATCAGCGCCGCGACCAGCACCTTGGCCAGCGTGGTGGAGATCCGGCGCAGGCCGATCAGACCGATCCGGCGCTTGAGCAGCACCGCCGAGAACAGCGCGGCCGCGATGTAGGAGACCGCGTTGCCGAACATCATGCCGACCGCGGTGGTGCTGATCGCGAACGCGGCGATCCAGCCGAGCTGCAGCGCCAGTCGCAGTGAGATCACCGGGAGGTTGATCAGGGCGGGGGTCTTCGTGTCCTGCATGGCGTAGTAGCTGAAGTTGAACAGCTGGCTGATCGCGAACGGCAGCAGCGCCAGGCCCGCCACCATCAGCACCGGCGCGGTGTGGATCGAGGCTTCCCGGTTGACGGCACCGCGCTCGAACAGCGCGATGGCGATCGGCAGCGCCAGGACGGCGTAGGTGACCGCGATCGGCGCGATGACCACGGACACCATGCGGATGCCGCGGCCCAGGTCGGCGGCGATGTCGCTCGCACGCCCGTCGGCGGCGGCGGCGCTCATCCGGGGCAGCAGCGCCGTGATGATCGATACGGCGATGATGCCGTGCGCCATCATCATCAGCAGGAAGACGTTGTTGTAGATCATGGGGCCGGGGCCGTGCTTCTGACCGCGGTTGAGCAGGTTCGTCATCACCAGCAGCGCGAGTTGGTTGACGATCACGTAGCAGAGCATCCAGCCGCCGATGCGCGCCAGCCGCCGCAGGCCGAGCTCGCGGAAGCCGAACCTCAGCCGCCAGCGGAAGCCCACCTTGCGCAGCGCCGGCAGCAGGCCGATCGACTGGATCAGGATGCCGAGCAGCACGCCGCCGCCGAGCAGCAGGATCTCGCCCCGGGTCACCTGGCTCGGGTCGGTGACCGGCTTGTCGTGGTAGATGACCATGAACGCGATGCCGGTGCCGATGACCACGATGTTGTTGAGGATCGGGGTCCACATGGGGGGCCCGAACCTGCCCCGGGTGTTCAGCACCGCGCTGCACAGACCGGTCACGCCGTAGAAGAAGATCGTCGGCAGCATCAGGTACGACAGGGCCGTGATCAGGTCGCGGTACTCCTGCGGGTTGCCGCTGGCGTAGGTCAGCGACAGCAGCGGGGCGCAGATCACCGCGAGCACGGTGGTGATGCCCAGCACGATCATGGTGATCGTCAGCAACCGCTGCGTGTACGCCTCGCCCCGGTCCGGGTCCGTCTTGCGCGCGCGGACCAGCATCGGCACCAGCACGCTGGACAGAATGCCGCCGAGCAGCAGCTCGTAGATCATGCCGGGGAAGATCTGCGCCGTGGTGTACGTGTCGCCCAGCACCTCGGTGCCGATGGCGGCCGTCAGCACCGCGGTACGCAGGAAGCCCGTGCCTCGGCTGACCAGCGAGCCGACCGCCATGAGCATCGAGTTACCGGCCGCACCCTTGTGCTCGTCCTCGAAGCTGGGCTCGGCCGCGGCCTCCAGCTCCTCGGCGGGCAGCCCGTCGGACACCAGCCGTGGCAGCACAGCGGTGTGATCGGCGGCGTCGATCGGGGGGAGGCGATCGGGGGCGGTCATGGCATGCACCATACCTGCGAATCAGGCTGAGCAGCCCGCCAAGTAGGCTGGATGATCGATGTCGCCCTCCACTCCGCTCTCCGAAGCCCAGCGCAACGCCGTCACCGAGCTGTTGCGCGTCTCCCCCGTCGCCGACGAACTGGGTCGCCGGTTCGCCAAGGCCGGTCACCAACTGCACCTCGTGGGCGGTTCCGTCCGTGACGCCCTGTTGGGGCGGCTCGGCGACGACCTCGACTTCTGCACCGACGCGCACCCGGACGAGACGCTGCGCCTGCTGAAGGGCTGGGCCGAGGCGACCTGGGAGACCGGTCGCGAGTTCGGCACCATCGGCGCCCAGCGCTCGGGCCTGCGGCTGGAGATCACCACCTACCGCGCGGAGTCCTACGACGGGATCAGCCGCAACCCCCAGGTGCAGTACGGCACGAACCTGCACGACGACCTGGTGCGCCGCGACTTCACGGTCAACGCGATGGCGGTGAGCCTGCCGGGGCACGAGTTCGCCGACCCCTTCGGCGGGCTGCGGGACCTGGCCGCGCGGGTGATCCGTACCCCCGGCACGCCGCAGCAGTCGTTCGGCGACGACCCGCTGCGCATGCTGCGCGCGGCCCGGTTCGCCGCGCAGCTGCGCTTCGAGGTCGAGCCATCGGTGGTCGAGGCGATGGAGCGGATGTCGGCCGACCTCCAGCGGATCACGGCCGAGCGCATCCGCGACGAGTTCAGCAAGCTGATGCTCGGCGCCGACCCGGTCACCGGCCTGCGGCTGCTGGTCGACACCGGCCTGGCCGACCAGTTCCTGCCCGAGCTGGCTGGGCTGAAGCTGGAGATCGACGAGCACGCCCAGCACAAGGACGTGTACGAGCACACGCTCAAGGTGGTCGCCAACGCGGTCGGCTTCGACACCGTCGACGGCGGTCCCGACCTGGTGCTGCGGCTGGCCGCGCTGCTGCACGACATCGGCAAGCCCGCCACCAAGGCCGTGGGCGCCGACGGCGGCGTGAGTTTCCACCACCACGAGATGGTCGGCGCCCGCCTGGCCAAGTCGCGCCTCAAGCTGATGAAGTTCCCCAAGGACGTCATCACGCCGGTGGTCCAGCTGGTCGCGCTGCACCTGCGCTTCTACGGGTACGGCCGGGGCGAGTGGACCGACTCGGCGGTGCGCCGGTACGTCACCGACGCCGCCGACCAGCTCAACCGGCTGCACAAGCTCACCCGCTCCGACTGCACCACCCGCAACAGACGTAAGGCAGCCCAGCTGGCCGCCGACTACGACGCGCTGGAGCAGCGCATCGCGCAGCTACAGGAGGCCGAGGACCTGGCTCGGGTCCGCCCGGACCTGGACGGCAACGCGATTATGGAGCTGCTCGGCGTTCCGCCGGGTCCGATCGTCGGCCGTGCCTGGAAGCACCTCAAGGAGCTGCGGCTGGAGCGCGGGCCGCTCGACCGCGACGAGGCCGAGGCGGAGTTGCAGCGCTGGGCCAGAGCCGAAGGCCTCATCCCGGAAGCCTGACCCGGCGGGCACTCGCGGGAGCGGCGGCGGTCGGGCCCTCGCGGGGCGGTCGTGGGCCCAGGATCCTCGAACTGCCGGGCAGTCGGTCACCGTATGGCCCCTGAAACGGCCGATCGCCGGGCAAGTCAGATGATCAGGCGGGGGTCGGTCGGTCCGGGCGCGAGGCTGTGGCGTACCAGAACGCGAGCAGCATGAACGACGCGGCGGTCAGGACCAGCGCGAGGACGGACTTGCCGTTGGGCGGCAGCGTGAACGCGGCGGTGAACAGGCCGCCGACCCAGAGCAGGTTGAACAGGGTGTCGTTCACGCTGAAGATCCGCCCGCGGTAGGCGTCGTCGCACTCGTGCTGCAGCGTGGCGTCAACGATGATCTTGATGCTCTGCGCGGCGACGTTCACCAGGAACACGGCCACCAGCAGCGGTGACTGCCGGAACGGCAGGCCGAAGAGCAGCACCACCACACCCACGCCCGCGACCACCGCGACCAGCCAGCGCCGCGCGTCCCACCAGCGCACCGCCAACGGCGTGATGACGGCGGCCAGCGCCACCCCGGCCGCGCCGAGGATCACCACGAGCCCCAGCGACAGCAGCGACTGCCCCGACCGCTCGGTGCTGTTGCCGAAGTAGCGGCTGTAGAGCAGCAGTGTGGCGAGGGTGAGCACGCCGTAGAAGTAGCGGTAGCCCGCCTGCAGCAGCATCACCCGCGCGGCCTTGCGCCGACCGGCCAGGTGACGCGCCCCCTCGACCATGCCCCGGAACACCTCGACCAGCGCCTGCAGCAGCCTGCCGGTCCGTCGCTCCTCGGCCAGCGGGCCGAGCTCGCCGGGCTGGAACAGCGAGCGCGCCAGCAGGCCGGACAGCAGGTAGCCGACGGCGGCGGAGGCGCAGATCAGGCCGTACCCGTGGCGGTCGCCGCCGACGACGTGCAGGCCGATCAGCACCGCTGAGCTGAACAACCCGATCGAGTAGCAGATGGTGCCCAGCGTTGAGGCGAGCGCGTTGGCCGGGACCAGCTTGCGGTCCTCCACCACGTGCGGTAACGAGGCGGACAGCCCGGCCAGGAAGAACCGGTTGATCGCGATGACGATGAGCGCGGAGACGGCGAAACCGACGCCCTGCAGCCCCGACCACAGCAGCGCCGCGCACGGGATCACCATCACCGCGCGGGCGATGTTCGCGAACGACAGCGAGGCCCGGCGGTCCCAGCGGTCCAGCAGCACACCGACGTACGGCCCGAGCACCGAGTACGGCAACAGCAGGATCGCGAACCCGGCCGCGATGGCGACGGGGCTGCTCTGCTTCTCCGGGTTGAACAGCAGCGCCCCGCCCAGACCCGCCTGGAACCACCCGTCGGCGACCTGGCTGGTCAGCCGGGTCGCCAGCAGCCGCCGGAACGGCCCGCCGGCCAGGATCGCGCGCGAGGACGCGACCGGCGCGGTGCTGTCGGTGGTGTTCGGGATCACGGGGTGCGGCACGTCACCCACCCTACGTGCCTTCGGCCGGTCGTACGTGAACGCAACAACCCGCTGGCATGAACGGGGCCGGCGCCCCCGTGCTACGACGGGGAACGCCGGCCCGGTGGGGAACTCAGCTCTCGCGAGCCGCGCCGGTGACCTTGGCCAGCAGCGCGGGCAGGTCGATACCGGTCAGGTCCGTGCCCAGCTGCAGGCCCTGCGCCACGTTCGAGGCGACGGACTTGGTCAGCGAGCTGGCGCCGTCGGTGGAGATCACGGTCATCTTGTCGATGGCGCTCATCGGCGCGGCCGCGGCCGCCACCACCTGGGGCAGCACCTTGACCAGCAGATCGAGCACGGCCGCCTCGTTGTACTGGGCGAACGCCTCGGCCTTGAGGCGCATGGCCTCGGCCTCGGACTGACCCGTGGCCAGGATCGCCGCGGCGTTGGCGGTACCTTCCCGCTCGACCGCCTCCGCGATGGCCGACCGGCGGCGCTGCTCCGCCTCACCCTCCTTGGCACCTTCGATGGCGTTGGCCTCGGCCAGCGCGGCACGCCGCGCCCGCTCACCCTCACCGGTGAGCCGCGCCTGCTCGGCGTTGGCCTGCGCGGCGGCGATGGTCGCCTGGCGGGCCGCGTCGGCGGCGAGCACCCGGGCGTTGCGGTCGGCCTCGGCCTCCTGCTCGACCTTGTACCGCGCCGCGTCGGCGGGCTTGCGGACCTCGGTGTCGAGCTGCCGCTGCTTGAGCTCGGCGTTCTGCTCGGCGACCTTTCGCTGCTCGGCGATGATGATCTGCTGGCGCTCGGCCTCGGCCAGCGGACCGGCGGCGGCGGAGACGGCCTTGGCGGCGTCGATCTCGGCCTGGATGGCGGCCTGCTTGAGGGCCAGGTTGCGCTGGGCCTCGGCGATCGACTCCTCGGCCAGCAGCCGGGCCTGCTCCGCCTGCTGGCGGGCGACGGCCTCGGCGATGGCGGCGTCCTTGAGCACCCGGGCGGCCTCGGGCCGACCCAGGTCCTGCAGGTACGACCCCTCGGCGAGGATGTCCTGGAGCTGGAAGGTGTCGAGCACCAGACCCTGGTTGGTCATCGAGTGCTCCGCCTCCTCGGCCACCGCGCTGGCGAACGCGGCCCGGTCGCGGATGATCTCCTCGATGGTGAGTCGGCCGACGATGGAGCGCAGCGCACCGGCGAGCACCTCGCGGGTGAACTCCTCGATCTCAGCCTGCTGGTGCAGGAACCGCTGCGCCGAGGCGCGGATGGCATCCTCGGTACCGCCGACCTTGACGATCGCGACGCCCTGGAGGTTGGCCCGGATGCCCTGCTTGCTGACCGCGCCGGTGATCTCCACGTGGATACGGCGGCTGGACAGGTCGAGCACCTGCAGCTTCTGCACGACCGGCAGCACGAACACCGAGGCGCCCATGACGACCTTCTGGCCGGACAGGTCGGTGGAGCGGACGCCGTCGGCGGACTCGATGCTGCGGCCCTTGCGGCCGGTGACGATGAACGCCTCGTTGGGCCCGGCCACCTTGATCCGTGACAGCACGAACAGGACGACCAGAAGCAGCAGCAGTACGCCGCCGGCGATCGCGATGTAGAGGAGTGACATTGCCTTCCTTCTGACTGGGCGGCAGCGCGTGCCGCCGGAGGAGCTACTGCTCGGGGAGTTCCCGAACGTACACGCTGGTGTCACTGAGGGCCTCGACCACGAGGACCTTCATGCCCAGCGGTACGGGCCGGTCGGCGCGGGCGCCGAGCTTCACGGGCTGGCCGCCGATGCGGATCCGCACCTCGCCGTAGCCGCCGGCGGGCACCGGCGTCACCACGACGCCCCGGGTGCCGACCAGGTCGGCGCGGGTCGGGGTGGCATCGGTGGGCATGTCGCCGAGGCGGTTGGCCAGCAGACCGGTAAGCACGGCGATGGGGATCGCCGCCGCCAGGCCCAGCGCGAGCACCGCGATCAGGCCGACATCGCCGCCGACCAGTTCGTTGAGGATGGCGGCGGCGAAGCCGAACCCGCCGACGAACGAAGCCACGAGCTCGGTGGAGACGAATCCGTCACCGAGGTCGAGCAGGTCGCCACCGAGCATGGCGACCGCGGCCAGGACGATGCCCATGGCCCCGATGACCAGGAAGATCAGCGTCGCGATACCCACGGCCCAGAAGGTAGCCCCCAGCTGCAACCTGGCGCCCGCCTCCGCGGGCGCGGCGCGCTCGCCTTTCAGGCGGCGTCTTCCCTCGTCGCTGCCGAGCCTTCGGCCCGGTCACGCTCCTCAGTCCAGACGCCGCCGGGAGCGCGCGGTCGGGGTCAGGCTAGGAGGTACGCCATTACTTTCCAGGCGCCGATGCCGACGAGGGCGAGGGCCACGAGCAGCACGATCGTGGTGAACAGGCACGGCAGGGCGACGCCGCGGCTCTTGCCGGGGGCCCGGTACGAGCCGACCCAGCGGCTGGGCGCGCCGGACTTCTCGGCCTCCTCGGCCAGCTGCACGAGGCGCTGCGCGGCGGCGTCGGACAGGCCGACCGGATCGCCGTCGAAGTGCAGCAGGCGCAGTCGTTGCCAGGGGTCCGGATTGGCCTTGGCGTACGCGGTGAGTTCCGACTCGCGTACCTCGTCGGTGAGGAAGCCCCAGCGGCCCGCCTCGACCGGATTGCCCGTCTGCCGATAGACAGAGGTCAGCAGCGCGCGGACCTCCAGGTCGTTGGGCAGCACCGCGAGCAGCGTCCGGAGGCGCTGAACAGCCACATGGGTATGCCCGGCCGCGAGATCGGCGCGCACCCGGGCGAGTACGTCCGCCTTTGCCACGCACTGATCCTTATGGACTGGTGCCGATCACGCCAGAGGCATTTATAACGGCCGGGTCACAGAAAATGAGGGGGCCGGCCTCACGCGGCAGCAGCCCCGTCCTGTCAGAACAACCACTCCAGCACGGTCTGGGCGCCGATGACGGCGAGCAGAGCCAGCGCGACCAGGGCTGTCACCGCCGTGGCGGTCGTCAGCCGCCGTAGACCGGGCGGTGCGGCGGATGTCGGGGTCGCTACAGCCACTGCTTGCAGCGGGGCGAGCCGTACCCGGGAGATGTCGGTGGGGGCGTGGGCTCCGGCGGGCCAGCGCAGCGCCTCGAGACGGCGGTGCAGCGGGTACCGGCTCTCGAACGCGCCGATTTCGGCGGGGTCGGCGGAGTCGTCCAGGTAGGACCAGCGGCCGGCTTCGACGGCGTTGCCGGTGGCCCGGTAGATCGCCGCGAGTCTTCGCCGGAGATCGAGGTCGGTGGGGTGCGCGGCGACCAGGCTGTGCATGCGCTGGATCGCCGGGTAGGTATGGCCCTTGGTTAGGTCCGTGGCCACCCGGTCCATGAGATCTGACTTACCCATAGCTTCACTATGCATACTCTGGGGCATCGGGTCCATACGCTGAGCATGCCCAGAAGTGGAACGTCAGAGGCCACTTAGTACAGATGATGGCCTATCTGCCCATCGACCTGAGTCGATTTCTGCAGCAGATAGGCCATCGACGGTTGAGTGAGTAATCCCGCTCACATCTTCATGTGCGGGCTACGAAATCAACGATTTACGGTGCCCTTGATGAAGCCCTCGACGGCCTCGTGGGCGTCGTGGTCGTTGTACTGCACCGGCGGCGACTTCATAAAGTAGCTCGAAGCGGACAGGATCGGGCCACCGATCTTGCGGTCCAGCGCGATCTTCGCGGCGCGCACCGCGTCGATGATGACGCCGGCCGAGTTCGGCGAGTCCCACACCTCGAGCTTGAGCTCGGCGTTCAGCGGGGTGTCGCCGAAGGAGCGGCCCTCCAGGCGGATGTAGGCCCACTTGCGGTCGTCCAGCCACGGCACGTGGTCCGACGGCCCGATGTGCACGTCACTCTTGCCCATCTCGTGCGGGATCTGGGACGTCACCGACTGGGTCTTCGAGATCTTCTTCGAGACCAGGCGCTTACGCTCCAGCATGTTCATGAAGTCCATGTTGCCGCCGAAGTTCAGCTGGTACGTACGCAGCAACTCGACACCGCGGTCCTCGAACAGCTTCGCCAGCGCGCGGTGCACGATGGTGGCGCCGACTTGGCTCTTGATGTCGTCACCGACGATCGGCAGCCCGGCGTCCTCGAACTTCTTGGCCCACACCGGGTCGGAGGCGATGAACACCGGCAGCGCGTTGACGAACGCGCAGCCCGCGTCGATCGCGGCCTGGGCGTAGAACTTGTCCGCCTGCTCCGAGCCGACCGGAAGGTAGGCCACCACGACGTCGACCTTGGCGTCCTTGAGCACCTTGACCACGTCGACCGGGGAGTCGTCCGACTCCTCGATCATCTCGCGGTAGTACTCGCCCAGGCCGTCGAAGGTCGGGCCGCGCTGCACGGTGACACCGGTGGGCGCCACGTCACACAGCTTGATGGTGTTGTTCTCGCTGGCGACGATGGCCTCGGCCAGGTCCCGGCCGACCTTCTTGGCGTCCACGTCGAAGGCGGCGACGAACTCCACGTCACGGACGTGGTAGCCGCCGAAGTCGACGTGCATCAGGCCGGGTACACGCTCGTTGGGGTCGGCGTCCCGGTAGTACTCCACGCCCTGGATCAGGGACGAGGCGCAGTTACCGACACCGACGATGGCAACGCGGACGGAGCCCATAGCTCCTGCCTCCTTCTTCTCTTCGGGCGTCCGACCGGTCGGCCGGGTCACCCAACTCACTCGGCGGAGTCGTCAGGGCCCGGTCGGGCCGTGAGCGGTCTTGCTGGGTCTGTGGCCGGTGCGGGACCGGCGGCGCCGCGCACCTGGGGCGAGCGGCCGGAGCGCTCGTTGGAGATCAGCTCCTCCAGCCAGCGGACCTCGCGGTCCGCCGCGTCGAAGCCGTGACGCTGCAGCTCCAGGGTGTAGGCGTCGAGCCGCTCCGAGGCGCGGGCGAGGACTTCGCGGAAGCCCTCCCGGCGCTCCTCCACCTTGCGGCGGCGGCCCTCGAGAATGCGCAAACGGATGTCCACGTCGGTCCGGGAGAAGAACGCGAAGTGGACTCCGAAGGCCGCATCCTCGTACGCCTCCGGTCCCACCTGCGCCAGCAGGTCCTGGAACCGTTCCTTGCCCTCGGCTGTGATCTTGTAGACCACCCGTCCCCGGCGACTGGTCAGCGGTGGCACGCCGGCGTCGTCGGCGGGGGTCTCCCCCGCCTCTGTGATCCAGCTCGCGGTTTGCAACCGCCGCAGTGTTGGGTAGAGGGAGCCGTAGCTGATCGCCGCACGGATGGTGCCGAGCTTGGTGCTGAGCTGCTTGCGCAGCTCATACCCGTGCATCGGCGATTCATGCAGCAGGCCGAGGATGGCAAGGTCGAGCAAGTGGGCCACCCCCTCCTCGTGCCATGTTCACTCGTACGTTGGCTATGCGATGTATCGCGGCGATACATCGCTACGTTAGAACGGAGCGACGGGTCTAGGCAATACAGGGGTGCCCGTGATCACCGTGTCTGCGCAGGGCGCGTCGTTCGTCACGCTCTGTGACGGGCGTCGCGGCTGCCGCCACGACGAGTTACCCTGCTTTTCATGCGCGCGCAGCAACGGATCTCTGTGCCCCGACTCGGGGTGCCTACGGGGAGTCGCCCCCGTATGGACGGGTTCGTTGACTATGCCCTGCAGCGGCGGGCGCTGCTGCGGGAGGTGTACGCGGGCAGGGTGGGCACGTCAGAGGTATGTGACGCCTCGCCCTACCTCAAGAGCGCGGCTCGCTTCCACGGCGAGGCCACCGAGAAGCGGTGCCCCATCTGCCGCCGCGAGTACGTGATCAACGTGCACTACATCTACGGCGATCAGCTCAAGCACGCCGCCGGCCAGGCACGCTCGCGCGCCGAACTGGCGGCACTGGCCGACACGCTCGGTGAGTTCCAGGTATACGTGGTCGAGGTCTGCCGCGGCTGCAACTGGAACCACCTCGTGGAGCAGTACCTTCTTGGCCGCGCACACAGGACGGCTCCCCCGCTGTCCGAGGCTGGCGCCAGCGCCGGCTCATCCCCGACCGGAACGGTGTGACATGACTTCGTACGGCGACCCCAACGCCGGCAACGGGTACGACGACGAGTACTACCGTCCCTCGTACCAGCAGCCTGCGGCGAACTCGGGCCGCGCTTCGGTGCCATCCGACGACTACGGATACGACTACTCCGAGGGCCAGCAGGGTGATTCCGGTCACGCCGCCGGCCCCGGCCAGCAGTCGTACGACCAGGGCGGCGGTTACGGCCAGCAGGGCGGCTATGGCCAGCAGGGCGGCTACGACCAGGGTGGTTACGGCCAGCAGGGCGGTTACGGCCAGGACCAGGGATACGGCCAGGACCAGGGCTACGGCCAGGGCGGCTACGGCCAGGCACCGGTGAGCCCCGGCGCGGGACGCGCTTCCGTGCCCAGCGCGGCAGGCCGGGCGAGTGTGGGCAGTGCGAGTGTCGGCGCCGCCGGCCGCGCCAGTGTGCCCAGCGTGGCGGGACGGGCCTCCGTGCGTCCCCCGTCCGTGCCCGACGAGGACCGCCCCGGCGGCTCGGTCCGGCCCGGCGGCAAGGCCAAGAAGGGCGCCGACGGCGCCAAGAAGAAGCCGAAGCGCAAGCGGCTGAGCATCATCCTGTCGTCCGTCGCGGTCTTCATCCTGCTCGCGGGCGGCGGTCTGATCGCCGGCACCTACTTCTACTCCTCGGTGCCCGAGCCGTCCGCCTTCAGCGACAACCAGAACACCTTCGTCTACGCCAGCGACGGCAAGACTCAGATCGCCAAGCTGGGCGGCGAGAACCGCGAGATCGTGCCGATGGCCACGCTCAGCGAGGAGGTGCGGGTCGCGCTGATCGCGGGCGAGGACAAGAACTTCTTCAACCACCACGGCATCGACCTGTGGGGTATCGCCCGTGCCGCCTGGAACAACCTGACCGGCGGCGACACCCAGGGCGCCTCGACCATCACCCAGCAGTACGCGCGTGCCGCGGCCAAGGACCTCGAGGTCACCTACGCCCGTAAGCTGCGCGAGGCGGTCATGGCCCGGCGCCTGGAGGACAAGTACTCCAAGACCGAGATCCTCGGCTTCTACGTCAACACCGTCTGGTACGGCCGCGGTTCGAGCGGCGTGGGCGCGGCGGCGAAGGCGTACTTCGGCAAGCCCGCCGACAAGCTGACGATCGAAGAGGCCGCCGTGCTGGGCGCGGTGCTCAAGCAGCCCGAGCCGAACGAGAACGACGGCACCAAGGGCTTCGACCCCAACTTCAACATGCCGGGCGCGCAGGAACGTTGGAATTACGTCCTCAACAACATGGTCGAGATGGGCAAGCTCGACGCGGCCAAGCGCGCCACCATGGTCTACCCGGAGAAGGCCCTCAAGAAGTACTCCGCGCAGTCGGGCGAGCAGGGCATCACCGGCACCGGCACCGGCTTCGTGGTCAACAAGTACATCGACCGCGAGATGGCCGCCTGGGGCATCACCAACTGGCGCAACAAGGGCTACAAGATCATCACGACGATCGACGCCAACGCCCAGAAGTCGCTCGAGGCCCAGCTCTACCGTGACTTCCAGCGCCAGGAGAAGTGCACCGGCGAGGGCGACAAGAAGGTCTGCAAGGAAGAGATCGTCAAGCCGATCGACCGTCCAGGCACGAAGATCAACGGCTATCCGAAGAACGTCATCGCGGCAGGTGTGGCGATCGACCCGCACAACGGCCGGGTGCTCGCCTACTACGGCGGTGCGAACGGCACCGGTGTCGACTACGCGGGCAAGTTCGCCGAGGGGACGGAGTTCGAGGACGGCGGCCACCCGCCGGCGTCCTCCTTCAAGATCTACACCTTGACCGCCGCGATCGAGAACGGCATCTCGATCAAGTCGATGTGGGACCCGACCCCCATCACCCCCAAGAACTGCAAGGACTACAACGCCTGCCCGTACAAGGTGTCGAACTCCGGCCGGGAGACCAACGACATCGACTGCAAGACGAACTGCACCCTGCAGCACGTCACCGAGCTCTCGCTGAACGTGCCGTTCTTCAAGATCGCAAAGCAGATCGGTCCGGAGAAGATCCTGAGCGTGGCCAAGCGCGTCGGCATCACCACCATGTGGTCGACCAACGACGGCAAGGCGCGTCACCTGAACGATCCCAAGGCCGACGTCGACCGGGGCTCGTTCGACTACCAGATCGGCTTCGGGCAGTACCCGATCACGGTGTTCGACCACGCGACCGGGGTGGCGACGCTGGCCAACCACGGCACGTACAACAAGCCGCACTTCATCATCGAGGTTCAGCAGAAGGACAAGGACACCGGCAAGTACAACAAGGTGCCCGGCACCGGCGAGACGCTGCACCCTCAGCCGGCGATCCGGCCGGAGGTCGCCGACGAGGTGGCGAGCGTGCTGAAGAACATGCCCGCCCGGTACGGCCGTTCGCTCGAAGGCGGCCGCCAGGCCGGCGCCAAGACCGGTACTTGGGAGTCGGTGAAGAAGAAGGGGTCCAACTCCAACGTCTGGACGGTCGGCTTCACCGACCAGGTCGCCGCGGCGATCTGGGTCGGCAACGTCGGCGGCGCGTCCGAGCCGATCTACCAGAAGGACGGGCACACCAACATCGCCAGTGTCGGCCTGCCCGCCCAGATCTGGCAGGCATTCATGAACGGCGCCAACAAGGGCAAGAAGATGGAGTCGCTGCCCGACGGCAGCGGCGGCGCCATCGGCTCGGTGGAGGAGGGTGACGGCGTCGAGCCAACCCCGACCGCCCCGCCGACTCTGCCCACCGACGGCTGCCAGCTCGGCGTGCTGTGCCCGAACCCGGACCCCTCGCAGTCACCGGGCACCGGTGGCGGCGGCAACGGTCCCAGCCCGCAACCATCGCGATCATGTAAACCGACAAACCCACTGTGTATTCGCTGATCAGGTGGCATGAAGAGGGGGTCCCGTGTCGGGGCCCCCTCTTTCTCTGCCTTTCGCCGTCCGCTACCTGGCGCCTTGCTGCGCTTCGCAGATTTCTGAGGCAGGATGTCGGGCTATGAGTGATGTTCGTGAGCACGTCGTCTCGCCTTCGGTCGAGGATCCGTTCGTGCACGGCCTCAGCCAGGCGATCGGCGGCCCGCGCGGCGAGCACGCGGTGCCGCAGACTCCCGACCGCGGCGGCAGGTTCTGGACCGCCGCCCGGATCGTGCTCGCGCTCACCTGCCTCATGCTCGCGTTGCACTGGGTGCAGAAGTCGCCCTGCAAGGACGGCGCGTGGGCGGACTACAAGCAGTACACGCACTTCTGCTACACCGACGTGCTTGCGCTCTACTACGCCGAGCACCTCAACGAGGGCGCGGTGCCGTACGTCGACTACCCGGTCGAGTACCCGGTGCTCACCGGCGCCTTCATGGGCGCGATCGGCCTGCCCGTGCACGCCTTCGGCAGCAAGAACGACATCAACCAGGCGGAGTACTTCTACAACGCCAACGCCCTGGTGCTGAGCGTCTTCGCGGTCGCCACGGTCGCCATGATCCTGTCGTTGCGGCGGCGCAGACCCTGGGACGCGGCGATGTTCGCCCTGTCCCCCGCGCTACTGGTCACCGCCACGGTCAACTGGGACCTGCTGGCGATCGTGCTGGCGGTCGCGGGCATCTGGTTCTGGGCCAAGCGGTACCCGATAGCCGCCGGAGCCATGCTCGGCCTGGGTATGGCCGCCAAACTGTGGCCCGCGTTCCTCTTCCTGCCGATCGCCGTGCTGGCGCTGCGGCCGGTGCGCGAGCTGCCCGGTGAACCGGACAATCCGCTGACCGACTTCTGGCGCCGCCGCGAACTCGGCCCGGCGCTGATCGCGGTGGCGTCGGGCGCCGTCGCCTGGGCCGTGGTGAACGTGCCGGTGATGGTCACGCACTACGACAACTGGTCGCGGTTCCTGGACCTGAACAAGGAACGCGGCATCGACTGGGGCACCTCCTGGTACGTCGGGCGCCACTTCGACCCGACCGGGGCGACGATCTGGGACAACGTGCCGCTGGTCACCAACCTGTCGCTGGCGCTGTTCGCGCTGTGCTGCGTCGGCATCGCGGCGCTGGGCCTGCTGGCCAAGACCCCGCCGCGGGTGGCGCAGCTCGCCTTCCTGGTGGTGGCACTGTTCCTGATCACCAACAAGGTCTGGTCGCAGCAGTTCACGCTGTGGATGCTGCCGCTGCTGGTGCTGGCGCGGCCCAAGTGGATCTCGTTCCTGGTGTGGCAGGTTGCCGAGGTGATCTACTTCCTGGCCTTCTACGGCGAGCTGATGACCGCCTCGGGCAAGCAGGTCTTCCCGGAGGGCGTGTTCGTGCTGGCCGCCTCGATCCGGCTGATCGCCGTGCTGGCGCTGGTGGTGCTGGTGGTCCGCGACATTCTGCGGCCGGAGCTGGACGTGGTGCGCCGTACGTACGCCGACTCCGACACCCCCGACCCCGACGCCGGTCCGCTGAACCCGGACTCCGCTCCCGTGGTGACCGCCGACGCCGCCCCCGGCAGGTTGGCCACCGCCTGACGGCAGAACGAGTGCGGCCCCCGCTCCGACCGGAGCGGGGGCCGCACTTTTGTCACCGGCTCACTGGAACGTGAAGGTGACCGCGTCGTCGGTCTCGGTGCGCTGCAGGCCCAGGCCGTCGCCCGGGTTGGTCAGCGCCGCCTCGTACGGGCCGCCCTTGGCGTACTCCTTGAGCACGACCACGGTCTTGACGCCGATCTGGCGCAGGCGGTCGACGCTGGCCTGGTCCGGGAAGTTCTTGGTCAGCTCCCGGATCTCGCTCAGGCTCTGCGGGGTGAAGCCGCTGTTGCCGTTGACGATGGGCTCGAACCGGTCGGTCGACCAGACCATGACCTTCATGTCCATCAGCGCGTCGCTGGGCAGCACCAGCAGCGGACCCTGGGCCGAGGCCATCGCGGCGGGCTGGAGTGGCACGACCGGGTGCTCGGTGACGTTCAGCCCCTCGAACAGCACCAGCGCCAGCGGGAGGAAGGTGGCCAGGCGCAGCATCGGGTGCGGCCGGGCGGGCACCCGTTCCTGGGCGATGGTCTTCGCCTGCTCGACGAAGGCGGTGACCGCCCCCGCCGCGAGCAGTGCCAACAGCAACGTGGTCCAGATGACCAGGCGGCCGGGGGTGCGGATGGCGTCCCAGCCGGGGAGCACGTCGTACAGCCAGAGATAGCCGGGGCGACCGCCGAAGAAGCGGGTGCCCATGGCCAGCACGATGCTCAGCACCACGCCCGCGAACAGCAGCAGCCGCTGGCGCAGGGTCCAGATCGACAGGATCAGACCGGCGATGGCCAGGCCATACAGCACGAAGCCGGGCAGCAGGCTGGTCTCGCCCGAGCAGCAGCCGTCGGCGCCGTCGAGCACGGACCGGGCGCTGGAGTGGGCCTGCCCCCACAGCAGATCCTGGGCCGGGCTGGTGAAGAAGCCCAGGATCGGCGGGGAGTACCAGCTCAGCTCGACCTCGGAGCGCTGCGCGTACGGATGCAGCTCGACGACCTTCAGGTACGGCAGGGCCATCAGCAGGCCGACGGCGGCGAACACGACTCCGCCGACCAGGTCGGCCGAGAACAGTTTCCAGCCGAAGGACCGGGGCGTGCCCCACTTCCAGCGCCGGAACGCGAACCACAGCACGACGCAGGTCAGCACGATCCCGGCGAGCACATACGCGAAGGGCAGGCCGATGCCGAAGCCGAGGCTGACCTGCCACGCGGCGACCAGCCAGCCTGCCAACGCCCAGCCGGGCTTGCGCTTCTCGGGCTGGTAGCCGTGCCGCAGCGAGTAGCCGTGGCCCCGCGCGAGCATGGCCAGGGCCAGGGCGATGCCGCCGACCGACATCACGTGCATGTGCCCGGCCTGGGCCAGGCGCCACGGGGCGTACGCGAAGGCGGCGCCCGCCACAGCCGCGCCGGTCTTGCCCGAGCCGAGCTGACGCGCCAGCACGTACGCGCCGAAGAAGGCGAGCGCGTGCAGCAGCACGTACATGATGTTGTAGCGGATGAGCGCGGCTTCCAGCCCGGTGCCGAACAGACCCGCGGGCGCGTAGCCGAGCAGGGTGTCGGAGAAGGCGAAGCTGTATGGCTCGGGGTAGAAGCTGTTGGAGTTCCACAGCTGCGCGATGTCGGTCTTGAGCGAGTGCCCGGACCAGGCCATCTGCCACGCCTGCAGGGTGGGGTCGCCGGTGTCCTGCGGGATGGTGTACGCCGGGTACTTCAGCGTCGGCCAGGTCATGATCGCGGCGAGGAGCAGCGACGCGTACGCCGCCAGCGCCCACTCATGGATCATCACTCGCCAGGTGCCCCGGCCGATCCGGCGCAGGCGGCCGGGGTTGTCCTCCGGGGCCGGGCTGAACCGGGCGAAGGCGTCCTCCTCGACCGGCTCGGGCTCCGGCGCGGCATGTCGCGGAGTCACGGGCTCGTTCGCCACGGTGCTCTCGGTCCCAGTCACAGCTGTCCTCTCACAGGTGTGCGCGCAGGTACGCGATGTCGGCCGACTGACCCTCCACACCGCCGGGGGTCTCCACCACCGCCGGTGCACCGGACGCGCTGATGACCGCCGCGACCAGTTCCGGATCGATCATGCCGGGTTCGGTCTTGCTCGTCAGATTGTCGTGCCGATCGCGTCCGGAGTCGAATCCGTCTCGCGATCCGTTCGCGTGGATCAGGTCGATCCGGCCGGTGATGGCCTTGACCCGATCGACGATGTTGAGCAGATCCTCGCCGCCCGCGTGGGCGTGGCAGGTGTCCAGGCAGAAGCCGACGCCGAAGTCGCCGACGGCGTCCCACAGCCGGGCCAGGTTGTCGAAGCGCCGCGCGCACGCGTTGTCGCCGCCCGCCGTGTTCTCGATCAGGATCGGGGTCTGCGGGAGCAGCGCCCCGCTGTCCTGCGCCTGCTGCATGGCCTTGCGCCAGTTGTCGAAGCCGGTCGCCAGATCGTCGCTCTTGTCGACGTGCCCACCGTGCACGATCAGCCCGGACGCGCCGATCTCGGCGGCGCCGACCGCGTGCTGGATGAGCAGTTTGCGGCTGGGGATCCGGATCCGGTTGTTCGTGGTGGCCACGTTGATCCGGTAGGGCGCGTGGATGAAGACCTGCACCTCGCTGTCGCGGATGGCGGCGGTGTCGGTGCGCGGCACCGGCGGCTTCCACTCCTGTGGGTCGGACAGGAAGAACTGGATGACGTCGGCGTTGCGCGCCGCCGCCTCAGCTAGTGGATCTTCATAATCGACGTGAGCCCCGATAAGCATTCGACCAGTATTACCGCTCCCTCCGACCTGTTGCGCGGTCGTGAGCGCAACCGGAGCGAAGTTGTTGCGTTGATTTCATTGCCGCACGTGGCTCCCCACGCTCCGCCGGTCGGGAGGCACATGACGCGTGCCACCTCGCCCCCCGCGAGGCTGACCTGATCCGGGGCACCTGCCCCAGGGGGAGAAGCTATGTCGTACGCCATTCGTCGACGTGCCGCCGCGCTCGCCGCGGCGGGCCTGCTCGCGGGCCTGCCGCTGCTGCTGGCGAGCCCGTCCGCGGCCGCCGAGCCGGAGGCCGCGCCGAACGTCGACTTCACCGGGGGCGGGCTCGGTCTGCTGCTGTGCGGTTCCAAGCCGGCTACGGCGAAGATCACCGTCGCCGCCGAGTCGCGGGTCAAGCTCACCAACGGCCTGGGCCAGAACGCGACTCTGCAGATCGACGGCAAGGACAGCGCCGCGGTGTCCGACGGCGAGACGATCGAGGTGCAGTTCCACCGCGGCCCGGTCAAGGTCGCCATGGTGCCGGAGTGCCTGCTCAACCTCAACCCGAGCTTCGAGCCGCTGACCGTCGAGGTGGCCTCGCGCACCACCCAGCCGGGCACCGGCACCACGACCGGCACCGGCTCGACGGCCAACCCGAGCCGCAGCTCGGGCTCCACCGGCAGCTCGCCGTCGAGCAAGCCGACCAGGAAGCGCGACACGCACAGCGGCAGCGGTAGCGGGTCGTCCAGCTCGAACCCGGCCCCGACCGGGGACGAAACCGAGCTGCCGGATCCGCCGCAGGGCCTGTTCAACCCCGACGACGAGCAGAAGAGCGACGACGCCGAGCCGAGCCCCGAGGCCTCCCCGGCCGTGGTGGTGGGCGACGACCACCGGCTCGATGACGCGAAGGCGGCCGGCTTCCCGGTCGACAACGGCCCAATCGGACTTCTCGCAATTATTGCCACAGTGTGTGTCGTTGGTGTCTCAGCCGGGGCAATTCGCGCTATTATCGCTCAGCGGGCTACTCGGACAGAGTTCGCGTAGTATCCGTTGGAGACTCCGCGGAGCGCTCTTTTCCAACATCGTCGGTGTGGTCGTTCCTCCCCAGGTCCCACCCAGCGTCGGAAGGGCGCTCCGCGGTCCTTTCCCTGACTGGCAACAGTCCGACTCACGGCCGTCCCGGCAGGGGCGGCCGTGTCGCGTTGCCGACCGTGACACGGCTCATGCGCACCGCGGGTACGGGCGAAAGCGGGCGCACCCGGTCGAGCAGGTAGTATGGGCGAGTTCTGTGAGCCGCGGGCCGATCCCGCGGCTTTTCGCGGAACGACGCAGACCTCCTGCCACGGACCGACCGTGGCCGATCAGCCCATAGGAGGTGAGTACGTCTTGCGTCACTACGAAGTCATGGTGATCCTCGACCCCAGTCTCGAGGAGCGCACCGTCGCACCGTCGCTGGACACGTACCTCAACGTGATCCGTACGTCGGGTGGCTCGGTTGAGAAGCTCGATGTGTGGGGCCGTCGCCGGCTCTCCTTCGAGATCAACAAGAAGGCCGAGGGTATCTACGCCGTCATCGACCTGCAGGCGACGCCTGCGGCGGTGGCCGAGCTGGACCGCCAGCTGCGACTCAACGAGTCGGTGCTGCGTACCAAGGTCATCCGTCCGGAAGTTCGCTGAGCTTCCTCCCGGATACGCAACGCCCGGACCGCTTCACGTGTGCTGTCGCATCCCTGTGGGAACCTTTGCGGCAGAACATATGTGAACCGAGGAGAAGGTCATGGCTGGAGAAACCACCATCACGGTCATCGGCAACCTGACCGATGACCCTGAGCTGCGCTTCACCCCGTCGGGTGCGGCAGTGGCGAAGTTCCGCATCGCATCCACCCCGCGCACGCTCGACCGGGCCTCCGGCGAGTGGAAGGACGGCGAGCCGCTCTTCCTGCAGTGCTCGGTGTGGCGCCAGGTCGCGGAGAACGTCGCCGAGTCGCTGCAGCGGGGCTCTCGCGTCATCGTCTCCGGACGACTGCGCCAGCGGTCGTACGAGACGAAGGAGGGCGAGAAGCGCACTGTCTTCGAGCTGGAGGTCGACGAGATCGGCCCGTCGCTGCGGTACGCCACGGCGAAGGTGCAGAAGATGTCGCGCTCCGGTGGCAGCGGTGGCGGCTACGGCTCCGGCGGTAACAGCTCCGGCGGGGGCGGCGGCGGCGGAGGTTTCGCCGACGACCCGTGGGCTACCGCCACTCCGGCAGGCGGTTCGGGTGGCAACTTCGACGACGAGCCACCGTTCTGACGGGTGATGCGGCCGCCCCGGCGGCCGTCCGTCAGAGACTGCACACAGACTGAGGAAGATGAAAATGGCGAAGGCTGCGGCCCTGCGCAAACCGAAGAAGAAGGTGAACCCGCTCGACAAGGAGGGGATCACCTACATCGACTACAAGGACACCGCGCTGCTGCGCAAGTTCATCTCCGACCGCGGCAAGATCCGCGCTCGGCGGGTGACCGGCGTGACCACGCAGCAGCAGCGGCAGATCGCTCGTGCGGTCAAGAACGCCCGTGAGATGGCGCTCCTGCCGTACACCACCACGGGTCGCTGAGAGGGGGCACCGCAATGAAGATCATTCTTACGCACGAGGTGTCCGGTCTCGGCACCCCGGGTGACATCGTCGAGGTCAAGGACGGTTTCGGCCGTAACTACCTGCTGCCCCAGGGCTTCGCGATCACGTGGACCAAGGGTGCCGAGAAGCAGGTTTCCTCGATCAAGCGGGCCCGCGCGGCCCGTGAGGTCCGGGACCTGGGCCACGCCAACGAGCTGAAGTCGGCGCTGGAGGGCCTGAAGGTCACCCTGCAGGCCCGCGCCGGCCAGGGCGGCCGCCTGTTCGGTTCGGTCACCGCCAACGAGATCGCCGACGCCGTCAAGGCGGCCGGCGGTCCCGCGCTCGACAAGCGGAAGATCGAGCTGCCGGGCCACATCAAGACGACCGGTGGTTACACGGTGCAGATCAAGCTGCACCCCGACGTGACCGCCAAGTTCAACCTGAACGTGGTCGCCGCCAAGTAAGCGGTACGCACCGCGGCCCCCGGGACATGTCCCGGGGGCCGCGGTCGTTTCAGCGCGGTCAGCTCAGTCGCGCTGGACCAGCAGCGGCTGGGCGTCGTGGATCAGGTCGGCCAGGTCGTCGACGGCCCGTTCGTCCAGGTCGGCGGCGGCCGCGTCGGCGATGCGGGCGAGGTCGGACACGTCGGGACGGCCATCGGTGCCGCCGCGCAGCGCCACCGCGAAGAACGCCGCCGCGTAGCTGACCCGCAGCCGCGGGTCGGTCCGGTCGAACGCGCCACCGAGGTCGGCGGCGTCGACCGACTCGTACGCCTCCGAGGCCTCCTTGCTGACCGGGTCCAGCCAGTGCACCCGGACCTCGGCCACCCGGCCGCTCGCCTCCGGCGCCAGCTTCACCAGGTACAGCGCGGTCACCGAGTGCCCCGGGCCGACCTCGCCACCGTCGACGTGGTCGTTGCGGAAGTCCTGGTCGGCGACCTTGCGGTCGTCGTACCCGATGAGCTGGTAGCTCTCCACGGTCTTCGGGTCGAACGTGACCTGCGCCTTGGCGTCCAGCGCCCGCAGCGACAGGGTGGCGGGCAGCCTGCGGACGAAGACGTCCCGGGCCTGGCGCCGCTCGGAGACGTACACCACGAACCCGTCCCCGCGGTCGGCCAGCCGCTCCATCAGCGCGTCGCCGTACTCGCTGCCCACGCCCACGCCCAGCAGCGCGA
The DNA here is from genome assembly GCF_019083965.1 of Catellatospora tritici. Classification (GTDB taxonomy): domain Bacteria; phylum Actinomycetota; class Actinomycetes; order Mycobacteriales; family Micromonosporaceae; genus Catellatospora; species Catellatospora tritici. The sequence goes on along the minus strand of NZ_JAHRCY010000007.1, from coordinate 373,123 downwards.
TCTGCTTGTCGGCTTCCTCGCGCACCTTGCGCAGCATCCGGTCGGCGTCGGTGTTGCCGGTGTTGGCCAGGCCGTCCGACAGCAGGATCACCCGGTTGGAGTAGCCCTCGCGGAAGCCGTCCCGGGCTGTCTGGTAGCCGGTGACCAGCCCCGCGTCCAGGTTGGTGCTGCCGTCGGCGCGCAGCGAGTCGATGGCCGCGTGCAGGTCCGTCTTCTCCGCCACCCGGGTCATCCGGCGGACGACTCGGGCCCGGTCGTTGAAGGTGACGATGGCGACGGCGTCGGTCGGCCGGAGCTGGTCGACGAGGGTGTGCAGCGCGTCGGTGACCAGGTCCAGGCGGCCCGGGTCGCCCATCGAGCCGGACACGTCGATGACGAAGGTGAGCGCGGCGTCCTTGCGGCGCGCGTCGTCCTCGGCCCTGGTCTGCAGGCCGACGCGCAGCAGCCGCAGCGACGAGGAACCGGCATGGCTCTCGGGCAGCCGGGCGCCGTCGACGTGCACGGCGAAGCCGTCGCCACGCGGTTGTGGATAGTGCTGGTCGAAGGAGTTGACGAACTCCTCGGGGCGCACCGTGCTCGCCTCGGGCAGGCGCCCGTCGGCGATCCGGCCCGCCGCGTACGTGTACGAGGCGGTGTCGACGTCCAGAGCGAAGGTGGACTGGTTGTCGCGCTGCGGGTCGACGGCGGCGCCCTGGTCGCGGTCGGTGCCGGCCTGGGCGGGCGGGGCGGGCCGGTTCGCCGGCGCGGACGAGGGACTGTCCTTGGCGGAGCAGCCCGCGGCGGCCAGCAGAACGGCGAGCAGGATGGCGGTGGCACTGGGTCGCTTCATGCATTCATGGACGGGCCATCGAAGATCAAAAGCTCGTGATGTGTCGTACCTGAGACACAAGCGGAACCAATCGCGACACTCCCGACACCATGCCGTTATCCCGGTTCCGATCGGACGCCGCGTATTCCGGTAAACCGCGCCCACGCTGCGCCCATCCTCCCCGCCGCAGCCGTCCGAGCCCGCCCACGCCTCGGTCGTGCCCCGCCCACACCCCGGTCGCGCCCGGGTCGCGCCGCGAGATGGCTGCAGTTTCGGGGAAACTGCGGGAATGGCGGCCCGGATACCGGCAGTTTCCCCGAAACTGCGGCTACGCGCGGCGCGGCGACCGCGGCGACCGCGGCGGCCGCGGTCAGATGATGTTGAGGAGGACGGTGGTGGCGCCGCCCGCCACCACCGCGGCGCAGAAGCCGATGGTGACGGCACGCCAGGCGTCGCTGGCCCAGCGCAGCACGGCCGCCACGGCGAGCGCGCCGCCCAGCGCCAGCGCCCAGCGCGGCGCCGAGGCGATCAGGTCGCCCAGCGCCTCGGAGCGCTTCGAGCCGCACCCGCCCAGTCCGGCCGCCAGGCACGCCGGATCCGTGTCGCCCGACAGCAGCAGTGCCCGGCCCAGCAGGATCACCAGGGGCACGGCGAACCAGCCTGCGGCCCAGAGCAGAGCCGTCCAGTAGTCGCGCTCGCCGAGCCGGTGCTCGGGCTCCGGGGCGTGGAGGGTGCGGACCTCGGGCGGGTTGAGCTCGGCCAGGTTGTCCGGCCAGCGGTCATCCTCGTACGGGTCGTAGACCTCGCTGGTGACGTACGTGTGGAAGCCGGGGTCGTCGCGCTCGTCGGGTGACGGTTGGCCGTACCGGTCGGCGGCGGAGCGCTGTCGGGGGAGGGCCGGGTCACTCGGACGTGGCCAAGCGCCCGCACGGCTGTTCGGCGTGCCCTGCGGTGCCTGCCCCCACCCGTCGGCCGGTGGCGGCCACTCCGGATATCCCACGCTGGGCAGCGTGGCGGAGACCGATGTCCCGGACAATCCCCCGAACCGGCGAGAATCGGCGGACAACGATGTCATGACCTGCGCCACGCCGGATCGAAAATCTTGATAAGAATCTTCCGTACACACCCTGTGGGTGATGTTTATGCAGGTCAGAACGTTATCCACACCTTGTGGAATGCGACTGTCCACAGGTTGTGCACAGCCTCGCCCACAGCAATGCACCGGGTTGTCCACAGGTTGTCCGCAGCCCTGTCCACCGGGGTGTTTGTGCCGCGGCGACGGCACGCCTAGGGTCAAACAGATCTGCGTAAGAGGGTGGGAGGCGCCGTGACGACAGTGGGCGACGGCGTACGGGCACCGGTGCTGGGAAATCAGCCGCCCGCTCCCGAGCAGGGGGTCTACGAGCGCACCCCGCCGCAGGACGTGGCGGCGGAGCAGTGCGTGCTGGGCGGCATGATGCTGTCCAAGGACGCCATCGCCGACGTGGTGGAGATCCTGCGCGCCAACGACTTCTACAAGCCCGCGCACTCCACCATCTTCGAGGCCGTGCTCGACCTGTACGGCCGCGGCGAGCCCGCCGACCTGATCACCGTCGCGGCGGTGCTGGAGGCCAAGGCCGAGCTGTCCCGGGTGGGCGGTGCGCCGTACCTGCACACGCTGATCGCGACCGTCCCCACCGCGGCCAACGCCTCCTACTACGCGCGCATCGTCAGCGAGCGGGCCGTGCTGCGCCGCCTGGTCGAGGCGGGCACCAAGATCGTGCAGCTCGGCTACGGTTCGGCCGCGGGCACCGGCCGCGACGTCGACGACGTCGTGGACCTCGCCCAGCAGGCCGTGTACGACGTCACCGAGCGCCGGGTCAGCGAGGACTTCGCGATCCTCGCCGACATGATCCAGCCGACCCTGGACGAGATCGAGGCCGTGGGCGCCGCCGACGGCACCATGCGTGGCGTGCCGACCGGCTTCCAGGACCTCGACGGGCTGCTCAGCGGCCTGCAGGCGGGCCAGCTCATCATCGTCGCGGGCCGTCCCGGTCTCGGTAAGTCGACCGCGTCCATGGACTTCGCGCGCAACGCGGCGATCCGGTCGAACATGGCCAGTGCCATCTTCTCGCTGGAAATGTCGAAGACCGAGATCGTCATGCGTCTGCTGTCGGCCGAGGCCAAGGTGCCGCTGCACGTGCTGCGCTCGGGCAAGCTGTCCGACGACGACTGGACCAAGCTCGCCCGCTGCATGGGCGAGATCTCCGAGGCGCCGATCTTCGTCGACGACACCCCGAACATGAACCTGATGGAGATCCGGGCCAAGGCGCGCCGCCTCAAGCAGCGGCACAACCTCAAGCTGATCGTCGTCGACTACCTCCAGCTGATGAGCTCGCCGAAGAAGACCGAGAGCCGTCAGCAGGAGGTCTCCGAGCTGTCGCGTGGCCTGAAGCTGCTGGCCAAGGAGGTCGAGTGCCCGGTGATCGCGGTGAGTCAGCTCAACCGTGGCCCGGAGCAGCGGACCGACAAGCGACCGCAGCTGTCCGACCTGCGTGAGTCCGGCTCGATCGAGCAGGACGCCGACATCGTGATCCTGCTGCACCGCGACGACTACTACGACAAGGAGTCGCCGCGCGCGGGTGAGGCCGACTTCATCGTGGCCAAGCACCGTAACGGCCCGACCGACACCATCACGGTCGCCGCGCAGCTGCACTTCTCCCGCTTCGTGGACATGGCCTTCGGCTGAGCCCGGCATGCGGCGCGGACAGTGGGACGTGCTCGGCGTGATCTCCGCCGGGGGTGTGCTCGGCGCGCTGGCCCGCTACGGGCTGGGGGTGGCGTTCCCGCAGCCGCCGGACGGGTTCCCGTGGACCGTCTTCGGCATCAACGTGCTCGGCTGCGGGCTCATCGGCGTACTGATGGTGCTGGTCACGCAGGTGTATCCGGGGCGGCGGCTGCTCCGGCCGTTCCTCGGCACCGGCGTGCTGGGCGGGTTCACCACCTTCTCCACGTATACCGTCGACATCGTGCGACTGCTGCACGCCGGTGCGCCCGGCACGGCTCTGGCCTACCTGGCCGGCACGCTGGTGTCGGCGCTGCTCGCGGTGTACGGCGGGACGGTGTTGACGCGATGGGCGGTGCGACGGTGAACGCGCTTCGACTGACGGTCGTCGTGGGTGAGGACGACCGGGTGGCGCACCGACCGCTGTACACCGAGATCGTGCACCGGGCCCACCGGGCCGGGCTGGCGGGTGCGACGGTGCTGCGCGGGGTCGAGGGATACGGCCGGTCCGCGCGCATCCACACCGACCGGCTGCTGTCCCTCTCGGCGGAGCTGCCGATGTTCGTCGTGATCGTTGACGCGGCCGAGAAGGTGCGGGCGTTCCTACCCGAACTGGCCGTGCTCGGCGTCGCCGGGCTGGTCACGTTGGAACCGGTCGAACTCGTCGACCTGGGCGGCGTGCCGTGACGGTGCTGCTGGTGGCGCTGGGCGCGGCGGTCGGGGCGCCGCTGCGGTATCTGGCCGACCGGGCGGTGCAGGCCCGCCACGACTCGGTGTTCCCGTGGGGCACGCTGGCGGTGAACGTGGTCGGGTCGTTCGTGCTGGGCACGCTGGCCGGCGGCGCGGTCCGTGGGGGGTTCGCCGCCCTGCTGGGTACGGGGTTCTGCGGGGCGCTGACGACGTACTCCACCTTCGGGTACGAGACTCTCAAGCTGGCCGAATCCGGCGCCAGGGACTACGCCCTGCGCAACGCGATCCTCAGCGTCACCCTCGGCCTGCTCGCCGCGGCGGGCGGCTACGCCTTGCTGAGTTGATCAGGAAGCTGTGCCCCCGACACACCGTCGAACCGTGCCATAAGTTCATGATCGACGGTGAGGAGGGGGATGGTCCAGAGGGCCAGGGCGGCGGGGTAGAGGAGGTAGCCGAAGCGGGTGGCGGGCATCAGGACGATGGCGGCCAGCAGGCCGACGGCGCAGACGGCGGCGACCGAGGCGGCGCTGCGGGGCGGGTGGCGCAGCAGCCACCCGGCGATGGCCAGGGCGGTCAGGCCGAGCAGAGCCAGGGCGAGAATGCGGCCGCCCGGGACGTGCTCGGCGAGCAGGCGGCCCAGCAGCGGCGACGCGGCCGGACTGGTGACCAGGCCATGGCCGGTCGGGAAGCGGATCACGTTCTCGACGAAGGCGGCCGGTTCGACCAGCAGCGGGGGCAGCATCGCCAGCAGTGGCAGGCCGACGGCGCCGACGGCATACCGGACACCCTGTCGGCGGACCAGCGCGTAGGCGCCGAGCACCACCACGACCGGCCACGCGAGCAGCTTCATCGCCGCGGCGGCACCGATGGCCACGCCCGCCCAGCCGAACCGTCGCCGGGCGGCCAGCGCCAACGCGAGCAGGCACAGGGCCAGCACCGGCAGGTCGTCGCCACCGGTGGCCAGGGTCAACGCGCACAGTGGCAGCACCGTGGCGGCCTGCACCGCCCGCACCAGCAGGCTGTCCTGCGCGGCGCGCGGGTCGAGGCCGTCAGCGGCGGGCGCGACCCTCGTGCCGGGTGCGGGCACAGGCAGGCGGAGCAGGTGCGCCGCGGCGAGCAGACAGGCGGCGGTGGCCAGGGCGAACCATACCCGGGCGTCGGTCCAGGCGGCGGCACCGAACACGGCCCGAGGCAACCCGAAGACGGCCATCCCCGGCTGGTACGGGGTGTAGCCGAGCAGTGGCTCGGGCAGCAGTGCGATCGCGGCCCGGCCCAGATACGGGGTGCCGGTGTCGAGCAGTCGCCGGGCGGAGTCCTCGACCACCAGGACTTCCTCCTGGGCCCGGTCGGTCGCTCCCCCGGCCCGGTCGGCCGCCTGCAGCAGCAGCGGCAGCAGCGTCACGGCCAGCCAGGTGGCGGCGGTGACGGCCGCGCGGGCGGCCGGTTCGGTGCGGCGCGCGGATGAGGGCTGCCTGTGGGCGTACCGGATGACGAGCTGGACCACGACGGCGGCCGTCGCGGCGGCATAGCCCCAGACCGCCACCGCCCCCCAGGCCCGGTGCGGCGCGAGCGTCGACCCGGCGGCGGTGAACCCGGCGAACAGCGTGCTCAGCGCGTATAGGCCGAGGTCGGCGCCGAGGCCGTCGGCGGCCCGGTCGACCCGGCGCCAGAGGTCACGGGCGGGTCGGCCGGATGCGTTGGTCACGCCGTGGAGTCTGACACCCGTCCGGTCCCGGTGCCGCGCCCGGGGCTGCGCCGCTTCTGCGGCAGCTGCACCACCGCGCCCGGCTGGTGCAGTGGCTCGGCCAGTTGGGTGATCTTGCCGGACTCGATCAGTTCGAGCAGCGCGGGCAGCGGCATCGGCTTGGCGAACAGGTGTCCCTGCCCGGCGGTGCAGCCGAGCTTCCACAGCATCTGCCGCTGGCTCTCCCGCTCGACGCCCTCGGCGACAACCAGCAGGTCGAGATGGTTGGCCAGCTCGACGGTGGAGCGGACCACGGCGGCGGAGTTGACGCTGTTCTCCATCTGCACCGTGAACGAGCGGTCGATCTTCAGCTCGCGGGCCTGGATGCGGGCCAGCACCGACAGCGAGGAGTAGCCGGTGCCGAAGTCGTCCAGGGCCAGCTCGCAGCCGAGCTCGGTCAGCTCGGCGAGCACCTGATCGACGACCTCCAGCGGGCTGAGGTTGTGCGACTCGGTCAGTTCCAGCATGAGCGCGTCGCCGGGCAGTCCATGGTCGTCGAGGCGGGTGGCGACCAGCGCGGGCAGGCGCCGGTCGAGCAGGCTGCGCGGGGAGATGTTCACCGCCACCGGCCAGGTGCACCCGGCCGCGCGCCACCGGGCGGCCCCGGCCAGCGCCTGGTCGAGCACCGCGTCGGTGAACGCGGTCAGCAGGCCGGAGCGCTCGATCGGCTCCAGGAAGCTGCCCGGCTCGACCCGGCCCCGGTCGGGATGCTGCCAGCGGGCCAGCGCCTCGGCGCCGATGGTTGCGCCGGTGGCCAGGTCGACGATGGGCTGGAACTCGAGCGTGAACTCGCGCTCGGCCACCGCGCGCGGCAGCATGCCGCCCACGACCAGGCGGGCGCGGTCGGCCGTGTCGCGGTCCGGTGCGTACGCGGCGACCGTGCGGCCGGTGCGCTTGGCCTGGTACATCGCGATGTCGGCGCGGCGCAGCAGCTCGACGAAGCCGCCGGTGCTCGGGCCGGTGGCCACCCCGGCGCCGGCCGACACCACCATCGGCATCCCGTCGATCTCGACCGGCTCCTGCAGCACCTTGAGCAGCGTCTCGGCCCGGTGCTGGGCCAGCGCGGGCGTCGGCACCGACCGGTACAGCACGGCGAACTCGTCCCCGCCCAGGCGGGACACGAGCGCTTCCGGCCCGGCTGCCTCCTCGAGCCGGCGTGCCACCGTGACCAGCACCTGGTCGCCGGCGCCGTGGCCCAGGGCGTCGTTGATCTCCTTGAAGTGGTTGAGGTCCAGCACCAGCAGCGCGGTGACACCGCGCCGGGTGCCGCGGGTGTCCAGCGCCAGCGTGACCTCGTCGCGCAGCAGCCGCCGGTTCGGCAGCCCGGTGAGCGGGTCATGGGTGGCGTCGTGCGCGTGCTGGTCGGCAAGCTGCTCCAGCTGTACGAACGAGGTCGCGTTGCGCACCGAGGTGCCGAGGGCACCGGCGAACGCGCGCAGAGTGAGCTGCTCGCGTTCGGACAGCGACACCGGGCGCTGGAAACACAGCCGCAGTTCGCCGACGCGCTCGCCGTCGCCGTCCCCACCCAGCGGCACGACCGCGGTGCGGGCCGGGTCCGGCGGCACGTGGGTGGGCGGGCCCTGGTACAGGATCTCGGCGTGCGTGCCGCTGACCAGCTGCTCCATCCCGGGAAGCCAGATCTCCACCTCGACGGTGTCGGCCGAGAACAGCTTCGCCCCGTTGCGGGCGGCCTTGCGCAACACCTCGTCGAGGTGCACCGCGTTGAGGGCGTCGGTCGCCTCGGCGAGCTGCTGCCACGCCTTGCGCTCGGCGCGGGCCCGCACCCGTCCGCGGTGGGTGAGGTGCAGGCTGAGCACGATCACCGGGATGACGATGAGAAGCTTCGGCTCCTTCTCCAGCACCACCAGTGTCAGCACCGCCACGGCGAAGCGCACCAGCGCGGAGCCCCAGCGCAGGTCAGGATCGGCCAGGAACCGGTCGCGCAGGCTGGTCTGCGTGGCCAGCGCGATGACCGGCAGCGCGAGGATGTCGTCGGCTATCTGTGCGGCGAAGTAGGCGGCCGCGAGCAGGCCCAGGTGCTGCACCGGATCCATGCCGGGGCCGGGCCCGAGCAGCAGGATCGCGGCGGCGAGCCCGCAGGTCACGGTCTCCTTGGCCACCGCGAAGACGAGCTTGATGGGCGGCCTTCGGTTGATGCTCTTGGCGACGGCGGTGCCGACCGCCGCGGACAGCACGGCCCAGGGCAGCGGCAGCAGGGCCGCGGCGACCAGCAGTGCGCCGTCGGCCCAGACCACGTTGTGGTGATTGGAGCGGATGCGTACCTGCACTGAGGTCAGCGCCGCCAGCATCACCAGCAGCGCCAGCGCCACGAACCGCAGCGGTTGGTCGGCGGTGACCGGACTGTTCGCGATCATCGTGATCGCGACGGCGACGACGACCGAGGCCAGACACGCAACTAGACCGACGAGCAGTCTGAGCTGCCGATCGGTCTGCTGCGGTGTGGTGGACTCGCCGGTCACTTGGGACTTCTTCCGTCAGAAGACAGATGGTCTTAAGTGCCGACAGCCTAAGCGATTTTCAGCCCCAGTCGTGAGTGCGCTGCATGTCCTTCTCCCATCTCGCGGCTTCCGCTTGCGAACGCCTGAGAAGGAGCGTAGTTTCTCCGCGGTTGCTATCGGCTGATGTGTTCACATACTAAACAAGTATGGCGATTTATCACATTTTGTGATGGGTCGCTTACCCGTCGTGTTCACTGTCAGTGTTCGACTTCTTGGCAACTAGGCTCTAGTCGTGACAGAACGACCAACGCACGGAACCTCACCTCAACTGACTCATGTGGACGCATCCGGGGCCGCGCGGATGGTGGACGTCGCGGGCAAGGAGATCACCGTGCGTAGCGCGGTCGCGGCCGGGCGGGTGCGAACCACAGCGGCGGTCCTCGAGCTGCTGGCGGGAGCGGGCGTGCCGAAGGGCGATGCGCTGGGCGTAGCCCGGTTGGCCGGGATCATGGCGGCCAAGCGCACTCCGGAACTCATCCCGCTGTGCCATCCCATCGCCATCCACGGTGTCACTGTCGACCTGTCTCTCGCGACGGACGGAGTGGAAATAACCGCGACGGTGCGTACGGCAGACCGTACCGGCGTGGAGATGGAGGCGTTGACCTGCGTCGCCACGGCCGGGCTGGCGCTCATCGACATGATCAAGGCGGTCGATCCGGCGGCCAGCATCGAGCAGGTCCGGGTGCTGCGCAAGGAGGGCGGCAAGACTGGCCTCTGGGTACGGGACGCCATGCCGCAGCCTTCCCCCGCAACCGTCGTCCCAAACACCGGGACGCCGCGCGTACACGTCGTGGTCGCCTCGACCCGAGCCGCGACCGGCGTCTACCCCGACACCGGCGGACCCCTGCTCGCCGACGGCCTGCGCGCCATCGGCTGCGAGGTCACCGGCGTGACCGTGGTGCCCGACGGCGAACCCGTCCGACAGGCCCTGCGCGAAGCACTGGCCGACCGGCCGGACGCGATCGTCACCACCGGCGGCACCGGCATCAGCCCCACCGACCGCACCCCGGAGGTCACCCGCGCCCTGGTCGACTACGAGGTCACCGGGATCGCCGACGCGATCCGGGCCGCCGGGGCCACCCCGCTGGCGGCGCTGTCCCGGGGCATCGCGGGCGTGGCCGGGCGCACCCTCGTCGTCAACCTCCCCGGCTCCACCGGCGGGGTCCGCGACGGCCTGGCGGTGCTGGCCAAGGTGCTGCCGCACGCGGTCGAGCAGCTGCGCGGGGCCGACCACGCGACACAGCCCGGAGCGGACACAGGACTAGGGTCGAAGCCATGACCGTATCGCCGCCCCGCGACTGGGCCGCGGCCCGCAGCGACGTACACGCCGCAGGCTGGAAGGCACAGCGGCAGTCCGTCACCGTGCCGCTGCTCGACGCCGACGGACTCACCCTGGCCGCGCCGCTGTCGCCCGGCACCGATCTGCCCGCCTTCCCCACCTCCAGCATCGACGGCTTCGCCCTGCGCGGTCGCGGCCCGTGGCGGATCACCGGCCGGGTGCTCGCCGGAGGCGTGCCCGAGCCGCTGACCCGCGACGGCGCGGGCGTCGAGATCGCGACCGGGGCGATGGTGCCCGAGGGCACCGAGGCCATCCTGCGCGTCGAACACGCCACCCGCAGCGGCGACCTGGTCGACGGGGCACCCAAGAGCGAGCGCGAATGGCGACTGCCCGGCGAGGAGGCCCACGTCGGCGAGTCGCTGCTGCCCGCCGGGACGCCGGTCACCCCGGGCGTCATCGGTCTGGCCGCCTCGTGCGGGCACGACACCCTCGCGGTACGACCCGCGCCGCGCGCCGCGGTGCTCGTCTTCGGCGACGAACTGCTCACCGAGGGCCTGCCCGGCGACGGCCGGGTCCGCGACGCGCTCGGCCCGTCCATCCCGTCGTACCTGCGGCGGCTCGGCGCGCACTGCGGACCCGCCGCCGAACCGATCAAGGACACGCTCGCCGCGCACGTCGAGGCGCTGCGGTCCGCGCTCGCGGACGGCGCCGACCTGATCTGCACCACCGGCGGCACGATGCACGGACCCGTCGACCACCTGCACCCCGCCCTGGCCGAACTCGGCGCCGAGTACGTCGTCAACACCGTCGCGGTCCGCCCCGGCTTCCCCATGCTCGTCGCCGCGCTGCGCTACGAGGACCGCACCCGGTTCGTCGCCGGGCTGCCCGGCAACCCGCAGTCGGCCGTGGTCGCGCTCGTCTCGCTGGTCGTGCCGCTGCTCGCGGGCCTGACCGGCCGTCCCGAACCGGCCCTGCCGCAGGTCACCCTCGGCGCGGCCGTGCCCGGCCGGGGCGACTACACCCACCTGGCCCTGGTCCGGATCGACCCGGTCGACGGACTGGCCCGACCCGTTCCCCATGTCGGCTCGGCGATGCTGCGCGGGCTCGCCGGAGCACACGGCTTCGCGGTCATCCCGCCCGGCGCCAGCGGCCGCCCCGGCGACGCCGTCGACCTGGTGGTCATGCCGTGACCGCCCGGATCACCCTGCTCGCCGTCACCACCGCGCCGCTGGACGTCGCCGCGCACGAGGCTGCCGTCGCCGACCCCCGAGCCGGGGCGGTGGTGAGCTTCGCGGGAGTGGTCCGCGACCACGACCACTCCCGCCCGGTCACCTCGCTGACGTACGAGGCCCACCCCAGCGCCGAGGCCGTGCTGCGGGAGGTCGCCGAGGAACTGGCGGCCGACCCGGACGTCTACGCCGTGGCGGTGTCCCACCGGTACGGCCCACTGGCCGTCGGCGACGTGGCGCTGGCGGCGGCGGTCGCCACGGCACACCGGGCGGCCGCGTTCACCGCGTGCGCACGCCTGGTGGACCTGGTCAAACAGCGCCTACCCATGTGGAAGCACCAGCTCTTCGCCGACGGCACCGACGAATGGGTCAACTGCCCCTGACCTCGCGCCGCGCCGCGCGATGGGCGTTGCGCTGGGCGTCGCGCGCTGGGCGTCGCGCGCTGGGCGTTCGTGCAGTTTCGGGGAAACTGCACGAATCTTGGGCCGGATTACCGCAGTTTCCCCGAAACTGCACGTAAAATCGCGCCCCACCCGGTTGACCGAGTGGGGCGCGATTCATGTCTTGCGGGCCGTCAGCGGTTGGCGGTGGCGGCTTCGCGGGTCGGGACCGGGGCGGCCTGGCGGGTCTGCGGGATGCGGACCGCCACGTGCCCGAAGGCGGGTTCGGCGCCGGGCCGCGACGGCAGTGCCGCCACCAGCACGATCAGCGCGATCGCCAGCGAGTTCTCGGCCAGCATGCCGAACAGGCCGTCGGCGTAGTGGGAGACCGCCGGGAGCTGGTGCTCGTACGGCCAGATCGGAGAGATCAGGAACAGCAGGTAGAGCGCGATCGCGGCGGCCGCGTGGCGGGCACCGGTCAGCCACGGGAACCAGATCGGCTCACGCAGGCCGGGGGTGACCCGGGCGCGGGCCAGCAGGCCCCGGCTGGCGGCGCGGCGGCGCAGCGCCTGGTCGCCCAGCGCGATGATCGCCGGGACGACCCAGACCAGGTGGTGTGACCACGAGATCGGGCTGATCACGTTGGCGGTGAGGCCGACCAGCGTGAACGCGGTCAGCTCGTCGCCCTCGGTGTGCGCGGCGGTGGCTCGGGACAGGCCGACCGCGAGCAGCACCAGCGTGAACGCGATCCACAGCAGGCTGGGCGCGGTGGCGGTGTCGTACAGGCGGGACAGGAGGCCGGCCAGGGACTGGTTGGGGGTCATGTCCGCGACGCCGACGCGTTCGGTCTGCCAGATGACACTGCCGAAGTACATGGTCGACTCGTGCGGCACCACCAGGTACGCCGCGGCGGTCGCCGCGATGGTGGCGCCGGTCGCGGTCAGCGCCGCCCGCCACTGCCTGCTGACCAGGAAGTAGACGATGAACAGGGCCGGGGTCAGCTTGATCGCGGTGGCCAGGCCGATGCCCACGCCCGCCCAGCGCCAGCCGCGGCGCAGCGCCACCATGTCCGCCATGATCAGCGCGAACAGGATCAGGTTGACCTGGCCGAAGCCGAGCGTCTCGCGCACCGGTTCGATCGCGGCGAACAACGGCAGCGCGATCGCCACCGTCAGCCAGCGCGACCAGCCGCAGCGGTCGGCGACCGGGACCAGCAGCACGGTCAGCACCAGGCCGAGCGCGAGCACGCCGATGCCGATGTTGATCCATCCGGCGACGGTGCTGCCGACGGCGGCCATGGGCAGCATCAGCAACGCGGCGAACGGCGGGTACGTGAAGCCGAGCGTGGTGTTCGGTGCGATGTAGTCGTACAGCTCGCCGCCGCCGGCCCACCACTCCACCGCACCGTGATAGATCTTCATATCGAAGAAGTCGTACCACCGTCCGAAGTTCTGCTCGGTCGCCCAGGCGACGTAGCAGACGGCGGCGACGATGCCGACGCGGACGAGGGTCCAGCGGTCCCAGCGGAGGGGTCGCCGGTCACGGAGATTGCGGTGGCGCTCGGTGAGGCGGGGCAGACTGCGCACGCCGAGTGACGGCATGGCGTCGCCACCTCCTTCAAGGTCCCGGGGTTCGGTCTCCCGTTCGTGTCTGCTCAGCAGCCTAGAACGGCGCGGCACTCCAGTACCTCCCGTGTTACCCGACCGTGTCCGATCCCACACGCCTTTGCGACATTTCTATCTGGTTAACGTGTGGTGCGTAGTTCGAGTGATTGGCGTCACACCAGAGCTGTGAGCAGCACTGACGCGCCTTTCACAGGGGCCAACTACCCGGACCGGGACGGGGAAACGCGCCTGAAGGTCTCAGTTTGAATGCAACTGGCCGACGGCCTTCTTCTGCGCCTTCCGGATCGACTTCTGTGCGTCGTGGATGGCCCGATTTGCCCGCCAGCCGAGGCTGGGCGAACCGGCCGTGTCGGCGGCGGCGAGCAGCAGCCCGCCGAGCAGGCCGAGGTTCTTGGCGAACTGCACCAACTCGTCGCTGCGCTGCTGGGAGTCCTTGGCCAGCCAGAACGGGTGATTGACGACGGTCGCCGGGATGAGCGTCCCGGCCAGCAGCGCCGCGGCTGGTCGCGGGGCCGTGCCGGTGGCCAGCAGCAGGCCACCGACGAGCTGGGCCGCGCCGTTGACGCGGACCAGGGACTTCGTCTCGGAGGGCAGGCGCGGATCGACCCGCTCCAGCAGCGGGGCTACCTGCTCCGCCAATGGCGCGGCCTGTTCGGCGTACCGGTCGGGCCTAAGCAGCGCGTGCGCGCCGGCGGCGGCGAAGATTCCGCCGAGCAGGGCGCGCGCGACCCCTCGTACTGGTCTCATATCCCCATTATCAGGGGCGTTTACCCATGCAAAGGACGAAATCCAAACCAGCCAGCTCGCTGTCGAAGAAGTAGTGGTAGCGATACCCCTGCACGCCCTTGCACTCCCTGGTGTCGCTCGTCGCGTCGAACCGGGCCAGGACCTGCAGCGCGCCCGACTCACAGGGGGCCATCACCAGGTCCGGGTCTTCCTCGGTCCCGGTGTTGGCCACACAGTCGCCCGGCTGGGCGAAGCGGGCGGTGCGCGGTGCGGCCGACGGGGTCACCGTGGTCACCGGCAGCGGCTCGGCCGCCGACTCGAACGGGTCGGGCAGCACGCGCAACACGATGAGCACCGCAGCGAAGGCGATCACGCAGACGCCGAGGAGGGCGAGGCCGATGATCGCCGGGCCGCGCCCGCCCATCCGGGGGCGCGGTGGCGCCTGCACGATGGGCAGCATCTCGGTGATGCGGTGGACCGCCGGCGTGGGGTCGTCCGGCTCGTTGCCGGTGCGGCGGTGGGTCGGGGTGTGCCGAGAACGCGCCGCGGGGTCGTCGTCGTGGGTGTACAAACCAAGCTCCGCGAGGGACGAATGAGGGGTGCCTGCCAAGGTACCGTGCCCGCCATGCCCCTGGATTCCACCGTCACGCTGATCTCCGCCGCCGCAGGTGCCGTCTGTGGGGCATTGACACCGAGGATTGCGTACCGGCTGGCCGTCGCCTGGGACGAGCCGCGGCGCGCCGGCTGCGGCGCCTGCGCGGCCGCGTTCCCGCCCGGTCGCGCGGGCTGGTTGAGCGTGGCCGCGCGCTGCCCCGCCTGCGGTGCCGCGACCGGGCCCAGTCCCTGGTGGACCGTGCCGGTCGGCGCCGTCGCCGCGGGCGGGCTAGGAGCGAGCCTGCACGGATGGGTGCTGGTCGCGGCGCTGGTGGTCAGCGTCGCGGGGGTGCTGCTGGCCGCGATCGACCTCGCGGTGCACCGGCTGCCGGACGCGATCACCGCGCCCCTGGCGCTCGCGGTGGTGATGCTGCTGGGGATCGGCGCGGCGACGGGCGGTGAGTGGGCGGCGTACGGCTCGGCCTTCGTCGGCGGGGTTGCGCTGCTGCTGGCGTTCGGTCTGCTCAGCGTGGTCTCCGGGGGTCAGCTCGGGCTGGGGGACGCCAAGCTGGCCGCCGTGTTGGGGCTGGTGCTCGGCTGGTTCGGCTGGCCGATGGCGGTGGCGGGGGCGGCGCTCGGCGTGCTGGTCAACGGGCTGGTCGCGATCGTCGCGTTGATCATGCGCCGGGTCGGTTGGCGGGGTTCGCTGCCGATGGGCCCGGCCCTGCTCGTCGGGGCCTGGCTGGCGCTCGTCCTCACGGCGGCAGCTCCGCTGATCTTCAATCGCTGACCTGATCTTCGGCGGCTGATCCGGGTCGATCTTCGGCGGCTGATCCGAGTCGCCGGATCGGTGGTCGCCGGTCGGTCGCCAACCGCGCAAGTCACCCGGCGTTTCAATGATCGACCAAAGTCGATGGAAACTGTTGTCACTCGGCCGGGTGACGGACTCATCCCGCCGGGTCGCGATGTCGTCCGTCCGGCGGACCGCTGTCGTGAAGCTGACTCGCGGCTCGCGCCGCGGCATTCGCGCCGGAATCCCGCCGGACCACTCAGTGGCGGCATATCCGAATTGTCATTAATTGTGTTTTTAGCGTATCGGCCGATCAAACTAGTCGATGTCACGCCTCACGCGTCGCCGGCGGAGGGGGTCGTTCGAGCCGATCACACATCGAGGGCAGCCCGTCGAAGCACCGCGTGACGTAGATCGCGGTCGGGACTCGACGTGACCGTCGAGTGACGGCGGGTAGGTCACGTGGGCAGGCTCCCTGACGTCGGCCACTCGGCCGGCGATCGTCGTGGACCGGTCGCAACAGACATGCGCCGGCCGTCATTGGGGGTGCTCCCGCACATGCTCAAGCTCATCACCAAGGCTCAGGCTGCCTGGATGACCCGCGACCGGGGCGCCACCGCCGCCGAGTACGCGCTGCTCATCACCTTCATCGCGATCGCCCTCATCGCCGGGGCCACCGTGTTCGGCAACGGGCTGAGCGCGATGTTCAAGACCGCCTGCGCGAAGGTCACCGGCGCGGCCTGCTAGTCGCCGCTCTCCGCGCGAAGTTAGGAGACAGATCGATGGCGAGCAGGCGAGACCGTGGTGCGGCTGCGGCGGAGCTGGCGATGGTGCTGCCACTCCTCATGCTGATCCTGTTCGGGATCATCGACTTCGGCCTACTTCTGAAAGCGCAGATCAGTGTCACCGAGGCGGCTCGGGAGGGGGCCCGAGCCGCCACCATTGACACCACCAGGCCGAACGCCGCGGCAGACCGGGTCGCGTTGGTAGACCCCGCCTACAAGGCGGTCGTCACCGCGGCGTGCGGCAGCAGCCCCACCGCGGGCAGCAATGCCACGGTGGTCGTCACGTACACACACAAGTGGGTCACGCCGGTGGGCGCGTTCATCGCGCTCTTCGGCGGCGGCAGCCTGGGCAGCGGCGTGAACGTGTCGAGCACGGGGGTCATGCCATGCCGAGCCTGAGGATCCCCGCCCCTCGTCGCGAGGTCGGTGGTGTCGCCGCGATCGTCGCGATCCTGCTCGCGGGCGGCGTGCTGATGGGTATGACGGCCGTGGTGATCGACGTCGGGCAGCTCTACGCCGAGCGCGAGCAGCTGCAGTCAGGCGCGGACTCGGCCGCGATGAAGGTCGCCCTCAACTGCGCCAAGCGGAGGGCCACCTGCGGTACGGCCGGGCTCGCCGGCGCCGAAGCGGTGGCGGATGCGAACGCCAAAGACGGCCGTTCGGACGTGCTGGAGCTGTGCGGCCGCGACGTTGGCAGCCGCCTGCCCCTGTGCACGCTGCCTAAACCGGGCGGACTGGTCGACTGCCTGGGCTCCGTGCCCAGCTCCGGCAACTATGTCCAGGTGCGCACCCGCACCGAGGTGGCCGACAAGGACTACGTGCTGTCCTTCAGCTTCGCGCAGACCCTGACCGGGATCGGCAGAGGGACGACCGTCGGGGCATGCGCCCGCGTCGCCTACGGTCCGCCCAGGTCGGGCGTTGCCGTGACGGTCTCGCGCGAGGAGTACGAGTGCGCCATGGCCGACGCGGGCACGGTTACGCCTCCGCCGTGGCCGCCGAACCCGTCCGCGACCAAGGAGGTCGCGCTCGGCGTGCACGGCGGGGCGGCGCGCAGGTGCAACCCCGACGGCCCGCCGTCAGGCTGGGACGTGCCCGGTGGCTTCGGTTGGCTGGACGAGGACGGCGGTCCGTGCACCTTCCTGGTCCAGGACGACCTCAGCTACGGCGGCGATCCTGGTTCGCCCGCCTCGAAGGACTGCAAAGACCAGCTCGCCGAGCTGCGCGACACCCACCGGGTGATCGCACTACCGATCTACGACGGCGAGAACAAGAACGGCTCGAAGGCCGACTACCACCTCTACCGTCTGGCCGCGTTCGTGATCACCGGCTACGCCCTGCCCGGCCTGTCCGCCCCGTCCAACGTCAACCCTTCCTTCGACCCGTGCGACAGCACCGGCAAGGGCATGGGCTCGGACAAGTGCGTCTACGGCTACTTCGTCGACGTCGCGTTCCTGCCCGGCGACGTGGGGCCGGATCCCGGCACTGATCTCGGCCTCGCGGCTGTCAAGACCATCGGCTGACCTCGTACAACGAATAAGGATCCCTCATGACCCGGCGCATTCTCGGCGTGGTGCTCGCCATCGTCCTGGCGGTGGTCGGCACCGCCGCCGTGCTCCTCTACGTCAGCCGCACCCGCGACTCGGTCGCCGAAGGGCAGACCGCGGTCACCGTGCTCGTCGCGAAGCAGCGCATCTCGGCGGGAACCACCGGCGCCGCGCTCAAGGAGCGGGAGCTCTTCGACGAGGTCGTGATGCCGGCCGCCACACTGCCGGACGACACCCTGACCTCGGTGCCCGGGGAGCTGGACGACCTGGTGCTCACCCATGACGTCCAGCCGCGGCAGCTGCTGCTCAAGGGCATGTTCGGCGCGGCCACCAAGCTGTCGGGCGGCATCGCGGTGCCCGACAAGATGATGGCGGTCAGCGTGAAGCTCACGGCCGAGGAAGAGGTCGGCGGCTTCGTCCGGCCCGGCTCGGAGATCGCGGTCTTCTGGTCGTACAAGGTGCTCGACCCGCAGTTCAAGAAGGCCGCCGGCGAGGACAACCACGGCACCCGACTGCTCCTGCCGCGCGTCGAGGTGCTGGCCGTGGGCGCGTACGGCGAGGACGGGGTGACCTCCGCCCGGCAGGACACCGAGAACGAGCAGACCGGCAAGGTGACGCTGCTGGTCACCGTGGCGGTCACGCAGGCCGACGCCGAACGGCTGATCCACGCGGTTCGCAACGCCGAGCTGTACCTCGCGCTGCTGACCGACTCTTCCGAGGTCCGTCCCGGCGCCGGGGTGGACAACAGCACCATCCTGCACTGAGCCGGGCCACGGACATGACGATCATCTACGAGCGGGAGCAGGTTCTCGCCAGCCACCTCAGGACGCTGCTGGGCGATGCCGCTGTGGTGACGTCGGCCGACGCCCTGATCGAGAGAATCAACGCCGACCGGGCCGAGCAGTTGGTGCTGTTCGGCCCGGGGGCTCCGCTGGAGGAGGCCCTGGGCTTCGCCGAGCAGAGCCGCCGCCGACGTCCGCAGCTCGGCGTACTGCTGCTGCGCGGCGATCTGAGCGCGGTCGACCGGGCTCAGGCACTGGAGTCCGGCGTACGCGACGTCGCCGATCCGGCGGACCATGCGGCCGTGCTCCAGGCCGTGGCCAAGTCGCTGGACCTGTCCCGCCGCCAGCTGGCGGACGCGAGCGCGGCGGAGCGACCCACCGGCCGCGCGGCCGTGCGCACTCCCGGCCGAGCCGAGCCGGTCGGCAGCGACGGCGAGCCGCGTGACGGCCAGGTGGTCACGGTCTTCTCCGCGAAGGGCGGCTGCGGCAAGTCGACCGTGGCGATCAACCTGGCGCTGGCGCTGGCGCACGGAACCAAGGCGACTGGGCCGCGCAAAGTCTGCTTGATCGACCTGGATCTGGCGTTCGGCGACGTTGCGATCATGATGCAGCTCTCGCCCGCGCAGACCATCGCCGACGCGGTGCCGGTGGCGGACCGGATCGACGAGACCGGCCTGCGCGCGCTGCTCACCAGGTATGCCCCGAGCGGGTCGGCCGCCCTCGACGTGCTGCTGGCGCCAGTGCAGCCGGCGCTGGCCGAGGAGGTCACCCGCGACCTCGTCACCGAGGTCGTCCATCTGGCTCGGGGATGCTTCGACTTCGTGGTGCTCGACACCGCGAGCGCCTTCACCGAGCAGATGCTGGCCGCGCTGGACGCGACGCATCAGTACGTGCTCGTCACCACGCCCGAGCTGCCGTCGCTGAAGAACCTGCGCGTGGTGCTGGACATGTTCGACCTGCTGGACTATCGCCGGGAAGCCCGCACCGTGCTGCTCAACCGGGCCGACTCCAAGGTCGGCCTGTCGCTGGGCGACATCGAGCGGGTGGTCCGGATGCCCATCGCCGCGTTCGTGCCGAGCAGCCGTGACGTGCCGGTGTCGGCGAACCGGGGCGTGCCCCTGATGACCTCCCATCCGCAGCACCCGGTGAGCGCGGCGATCCGGGAACTGGCCGTGAACCGGTTCCTCGGCACGGCCGAGTCCGCCAAGCGCGGGCTGTTCGCACGAAAGAAGGGCTGAACAGATGTCGTTGCAGGATCGTCTCGGCCAGCGGACCGCGGCCGTCAACGGCGCGGGTGTGCTCACCGAACGTATCGCCAGCATCAACGAGGCGTCCGGCGCCGCATCCCAGCCGGTGTCGGCTGTGCCGGTCAGTGCGATCCAGTACGGGCGGCGCAGCACTCGCCGCGCCTACGATCCGCTCGCCGCGGTGCGCAAGCGCGTCCACCAGGCGCTGCTGGAGCAATTGGGTCCGCAGCTCTACGACACCGTCTCCGATGACGCCGAGCTGGAGCGCCGCGTGCGTGACACGCTGCCCGAGGTGCTGGCGAAGGAGGAGGCCAACCTCACCGCGGCGGACCGGGCGACGGCATACCGGCAGATTCTGGACGAGATTCTGGGCCACGGCCCGATCGAGCCCCTGCTGCGCGACTCGGAGATAACCGAGATCATGGTCAACGCGTGGGACCGGATCTACGTGGAGCGGTTCGGCCGGATCCACGCCGTCGACGCCACGTTCATGGACGAGACGCATCTGCGCCGGGTCATCGACAAGATCGTGTCACGGGTCGGGCGCCGGGTCGACGAGTCGTCACCCATGGTGGACGCGCGCCTGCCCGACGGCAGCCGGGTGAACGCGGTGGTTCCGCCGATCTCGGTGGACGGCGCCGCGCTCACGATTCGCAAGTTCTCCGCCGAACCGTTCGGGGTGGAGGATCTGATCCGGTTCGGGACGATGAGCGAACGCGTCGCCGAGGTGCTGCGCGCCTGCGTGCAGGGCAGGCTCGACGTCCTCATCTCCGGTGGCACCGGCAGCGGCAAGACGACCCTGCTCAACGTGGTCTCCTCCTTCCTGCCGTCCGACGAGCGCATCATCACCATCGAGGACTCCGCCGAGCTGCGCTTGGCGCAGGAGCACGTGCTACGGCTGGAGTACCGTCCGCCGAACATCGAGGGCCGGGGCGAGGTGACCATCCGCGACCTGGTCCGCAACGCGCTGCGGATGCGGCCTGACCGGATCGTCGTCGGCGAGGTGCGCGACGGTGCGGCACTGGACATGCTCCAGGCCATGAACACCGGTCACGACGGCTCGCTGACCACTGTCCACGCCAACTCGCCCCGGGACTCGCTCGCCCGGTTGGAGACGATGGTGCTGATGGCAGGCATGGACCTGCCCGTGCGCGCGATCCGGGAGCAGGTCGCCAGTGCCGTGGACATCGTGGTGCAGCTGACCCGTCTTCGTGACGGCACCCGGCGGATCACGCAGATCACCGAGGTCACCGGCATGGAGGGTGACGTCGTCACCATGCAGGACCTGTTCACCTTCGACTTCCGGGCGGGCCAGGACCAGTACGGCCGGCATCAGGGTGCGCTCGTCAGCACCGGGCTGCGCCCGCGGTTCCTCGATCAGCTCGCCGACCACGGCATCTCGTTGCCGCTCGAGACCTTCGGCAGGGGTATGTGATGCGTCCAAGGATCCTGGCGGGTGTCCTCACCGCGATGCTGCTGGCGCTGGCCCCGGGTCAGGTCGCCGCGGCCGCGGCTCCCACCCTCACCGTCTCCGGGCTGCGGCAGGAACCGGGGCTGATCGAGTTCTACCTGTCGGCCCGGGACCTTCCCGGAGGTTCGCGGCTCGACCAGGTCGGCGTCGCGGCCGACGCGCAGGTCCTGGTGACCGAGGTCGAGCCGGTGTCGGCGGTGAAGTCCGCGAGCGTCCCACGCCGGGCCGTCTTCCTCGTGCTCGACACCTCGGGGTCGATGGCTGGGGCGCCGATTCAGGCTGCCCGGGTCGCCGCCGCCCGATATCTGGCGCAGATGCCCGGTGACGTGCAGGTCGGCCTGGTGAGCGCGGGAGCGCCCGCGACCGTGGTGCTGCGGCCGACCGGGGACCGGGCTGCGGCGACGCGGGCTCTGGCGGACCTGACGGCCAAGGGCGGCACGGCCCTCTACGACGGCATCAAACTCGCCACGGCGGCGCTGTCCGGCGGGGACTGGGCGCAGCGACGTATCGTCGCACTGTCCGACGGAGCCGACACGGCGTCCAAGGCGACGGCAGCCGCGGTCGAGTCGGCTGCCATCGCGGCCGCGGTCGCGGTGGACACGATCGCGTTCCGCACCGCCGACGCCAGCGTCGGGCAGCTGGCCCAGCTCTCGTCCGGCACGCACGGCACCGCCTACACCGCCGCCGACGCGGCGGCGCTGGCCGAGGCCTTCGCGACCGCGAGCGGCTCGCTGACGGTTCAGCTGCTGGTACGGGTAAACGTGCCGCCGTCGATGGCGGGACGTCAGGTGAGGCTGACCATCACCGCTGCCGGCGTCTCGACCGAGGTGCCGCTGTCCCTGGCCGTCGACACGGCGGTGAGCGAACCCCTGACCGGTGCCCCGGCGAATCCGCCCAGCAACACCCTGCTGCTGGTGTCCATGGCGCTGGTGTTCCTGGCCCTGCTCGGCGGTGCACTGCTGCTGATCTCACCGGCCTACTCGGCTGCCGACCGGCGGCGAAGGCTCGCCCAGGTGGAGCAGTTCGTCGCCGCGCCACGGCGCTCGGCGCAGCCGGCACCCGAGAACTCGAGCCAGGTCACCGCGGCCGCGCTCGCGCTGTCTGCCCAGGTGGTCAGGTCCGCCAACGTGGAGAGTCGGCTGGCGCAGCAGCTCGACCGGGCCGGTATGCGCCTTCGCCCGCACGAGTGGCTGCTCATCCGGGCGCTGGTCTGCCTGGGTGCCGCGGCCCTGCTCGCGATGACGCTCGGCGTGGTCGGCGGCGTGGTACTCGGGCCGCTCCTGGGCTGGGCGTTGACCGCGCTGGTGCACCGCAACCGGGCGTCGAAGCGGACCCGCGCCTTCCGTGAGGCGCTCCCCGATGCGCTGCAGCTGGTGGTCGGTTCGCTGCGGTCCGGCTTCTCGCTCGCGCAGGCACTCGACGCCATGGCCCGGGAGATGCCCGATCCGCTGTCGACCGAATTCGGGCGGGCGCTGGGCGAGCACCGGCTGGGCGTGGATCTGGAAGACGCCGTCGAGCGGGTGGCGACCCGCATGCAGAGCAAGGAACTGGCCTGGGTGGTCGTCGCGATCCGCGTACAGCGTGAGGTCGGCGGAAACCTGGCCGAGGTGCTGGCGACCACGATCGAGACGATCAGGGAGCGCGAGACGCTGCACCGGGAGGTGCGGTCGCTGTCCGCTGAGGGACGGATCAGCGCGTGGGTGCTGCTGGCGCTGCCCGTCGTCGTCGGTGCGCTGATGTTCGCCATCCGCAGCGAGTACATCGAGACGCTCTTCACGACCGCGATCGGCCTGCTGATGAGCGGCATCGCGGTGACCCTTGTCGCCGTCGGCGGCTTCTGGCTCTCCCGTCTGACCAAGATCGAGGTGTGATGATGAGCGAGCAGCTCATTCTCAACATTGGTGTGATCGCCATCTTCGCCGCCATCGTGCTGGCAGTGATCACTCTTGTGTCGGGCAGCGTAGGACGTGCCGGAGTGGCGAAGGCCCTGGAGAGCATCGACCATCAGTACGCGCCCGGTAGCGCGGCTCCGTCCGAGGAGAGCCTGTTCCACCGACTCCGACCGGCCTCCCGGCAGTTCTCCTCGGTCGGCCAGCTGGTCGCGCCGAAGGGTACGACCGCGCGGGTGCAGCGGCACCTCGACCTGGCCGGAAACCCGGCAGGTTGGCCGCCGGAGCGGGTCGTTGAGATTCAGGGCCTGGCGCTGCTGCTGCTCGGTCTGGCCGGCGCCGGGCTCGGCCTGCTGCTCGGTCTCTCCGGCGGCGGAATCCTGTTGACGACTCTGATCGCCGCGGCGCTCGGCTTCGGCCTGCCCATGTTCGTCGTGTACGACCTCGGCCTACGTCGCCAGCAGACGATCCGGCACCAGTTGCCCGAGGCGCTGGACCTGCTGACGCTGTCGGTGGAGGCGGGTCTCGGCTTCGACGCGGCGCTGGTGAACGTCGCCTCGACGATGCCCGGTCCGCTCGCCCGTGAGTTCGCGCGCGTGCTGCACGAGATGCAGATGGGGCAGCGCCGCGTCGACGCGCTGCGGGCGCTCGGCACGCGCACGTCGGTCGGCGAGCTCAAGACCTTCTCGACCGCACTGGCGCAGGCAGGCGAGCTCGGTATCCCCATCGCCGGGGTGCTCCGCGCGCAGGCCAAGCAGATGCGGGTCAAGCGTCGTCAGCTTGCCGAGGAGGCCGCGCGCAAGCTGCCGGTGAAGGTCCTGTTCCCGCTGGTCCTGTGCCTGCTGCCCGCACTGTTCATCGTCGTGATCGGACCCGGGGCCATCAACATCATGAACACGTTCTTCGACCGCTGACGCGCGTCAGCGGCGAGTGGCCGCCAGGGCCTGCTCGCGGCTGTGCACGCCGAGCTTGTCGTACAGGCGGCTCACGTAGGTGCGGACCGTCGACTCGGCCAGGCGCATGCGCAGCGCGATCGCGGCGAGGCTGCCCCCGGCGTGCAGCTCCCGCAGGATCTCCTCCTCGCGGGGGCTGAGCTGCTGGGTCGAGCTGCGGCGGCGGGCCAGCACGGCCGCCAGATCCGGGGCGGTGAACGAGGCGGGCGCGACGGCGGCGTGGCGTACGGCGGCCATCAGCAGCTCGACCGGGCCGGTGCGCGGCAGATAGGCCGACAGCCCGGACTGCAGCGAGCGCAGCAGCAGGCTGTCCTCGGCCGGACCGGTGAGCACCACGCCCAGCCGCGGCCGTTCCTCACGCAGCCCGGCGGCCAGGGGCAGGGCGCCGGGCACGGCCGCGTCGACGGTGATGACGTCCGGTTCGCACCCGTGGACCAGCTCGCGCAACCGGACCTCACCGGCGGCCTGGCCGACCAGTTCGATCCCCGGATCGGCGGCGCAGGCGGCCGCGTATCCGACCTGGACCATGGTCACTGGATCCACCGTCACCAGCTTGATCGACATCGGCCACCCCTCGACGCTGCGTAACCTCTTCCTACGTAGCGTCTCGCGAGGGTGCGGTGTCACTGCCGCGACAACGAGGCCACCTCGACAGGTGGCGACCCGGTCCGTTCGTCGTCCGGCGGCAGCCGATCAGATCAAGCGCAACTGCTGATCACGGGGGCGGCGCGGCCCCTGCTCGTTCAGCTGCTCGAGCAAGCCCGCGTCGATGGGCTGCAGAAACGGGGTCGGGCGGGAGTCGCGCTCGCTGCCGAAGCGGGCCCGGCGCGCCGCGTGGCTGACATACAGCCTGCGCTGCGCCCGGGTCAGGCCCACGAAGAACAGGCGCCGCTCCTCGGCGACGTCGGCTTCGGTCGGGGTGTTGCCCGGCATCCGCAGTGGCAGCAGAC
This sequence comes from Catellatospora tritici, assembly GCF_019083965.1. Lineage (GTDB taxonomy): Bacteria > Actinomycetota > Actinomycetes > Mycobacteriales > Micromonosporaceae > Catellatospora > Catellatospora tritici. The sequence goes on along the minus strand of NZ_JAHRCY010000007.1, from coordinate 348,354 downwards.
CGTCTTCGCATCCGGCCAGGAACACCACCGGGAACTCCAGGCCCTTGGCCGCGTGCAGGGTCAGCAGCGTCACCGCCTCGGCGCGCGGATCCAGCGCGTCCACCTCGGCGCCGGTGGTCACGTCGGCCAGGAACCTGGCCAGGTCCGCCCCGCACCGCTGCGCCAGCGGCATGAGCAGGTCCACCGCCGACCACACCTCGTCGGGCTCGGGCGTGGCCCGGCCGAGCGCGGGGCGTTCGATCAGCACCTTGGCGGTCAGCGTCAGCCGGGCCGCGACCGACCCGTTCAGGCCGGTGGCCAGGCGCATCTCGCTGACCAGGGCGTTGACCCCGGCGCGGTCGCGCAGCCGGTCGTGCGAGCGCTTCTGCACCGGCACCCCCGCTCGCGACAGGGCGTCGACGATCGCGGCGGCCTGCGCGTCGGTGCGGTACAGCACCGCGATGTCGTTGAACGAGACCGTCGTCCCCGTCAGGCCCCGGACGTCCGCCCGGGTCCGGTGCGACACCCCGCCGACCAGCTCGTCGACCTTGCGCGCGATGAACGCGGCCTCGTCGGCGGGACTGTCCGCGGCGTACCGGCCGATCAGCGGGGCGTCCGGGTCGACCCGGGCCGGGTCCAGGCGGCGGCCCGGCACCAGCGACGTCGGCGCGATCGCCTGCACCGCCGCGGCCAGGATCGGCGCGGCCGAGCGGTAGTTGCGGGTCAGCCGCACCACCCGCGCGTCCACGAAGTCGCGGGAGAACTGCAGGAAGAACGCGACGTCCGCGCCCCGGAACGAGTAGATCGCCTGGTCGGGGTCGCCGATCGCGCACAGGTTGCCGTCGCTGGGCACGAGCAGACGCAGCAGCGCGTACTGGTCGGGGTCGACGTCCTGGTACTCGTCGACGAACACCCACGGCCAGCGGGCCCGCAGCTTGTCGGCCAGCGACGGCTGGGCCCGCAGCAGCGCGACCAGTCGCGGCACCAGTTCGTCGAGCAGGATGCCGTCGGGGCAGCCGGGCTCGTCGACGACGGTCAGGTTCGGCTCCTGCTCGCGTAGCACCGACAGGGCCAGCGCGTGGAACGTCGACACGGTCACGTCGTCGGCGACCGGGCCGAGCAGTGAGGCGAGCCGGTGGCGCAGCTCGTCGGCGGCCCGGCGGGTGAACGTGATGGCCAGACACTCCTCCGGGTACACGTTCATCTCGGCGCACAGGTACGCCAGCCGGTGCGTCAGCGTGCGGGTCTTGCCCGTGCCCGGACCGGCCACGATCAGCAGCGGTCCGCCCGGGGCGGACGCGGCGACGCGCTGCATCGCGTCGAGCCGGTCCAGCAGACCCGTGCCGACCTCCTCCATCCCGGCCAGCATCGGCTCGAACGGTTCGTGCGGCGACGGCTCCGGCGGCAGTGGCGGCGCGCTGACCGGGCGGCGCGGCGCGGACCGCCGCACCACCGGCTTGGCCGGCGCGGGCGCCTTCGGCTTGCGCGGGGCGGGCACCGGCGCGGCGGGCAGGTCGAACAGGGTGTCCGGGGCGGTGGTATGCGGGCGCAGCTCGTCGGGCTCGAACAGGCGGATCACGCCGTACTCGCCGTCGTAGCCGGGGACGCGGTGCACGGCACCGGCGCGCAGGCGGCGTACCGACTCGCCCAGCAGTTCGCCGCCGACCGCCGCGACCTCGTCCAGCGGCACCTCGGTCAGGATCGAGAGCTCCGAGCCCAGGGCCGCGACCAGCGCGTTCACCCTGCCCTCGACGGTGCGGGTCTTCGGGCCGACACCCTCGATCTCGCCGACGATCTCGGGCAGCTGCACCAGATGCGTCACCGGCTTGGCATGCGTGGGCGCGACCCCGTCGGGCCGGTCGGCCAGCGCCTCGACCCGGGCCAGCACGCCGATGGTCAGCGGTCGCCCGCACACCGGGCACAGGCCGCCGGTCTCGCGCGACTGCGCGGGCGTCCAGTTGACGCCGCAGTCGCGGTGCCCGTCCCCGTGGTACTTGCCCTCCTCCGGGAAGAACTCGATCGTCCCGGCCAGGCCAGGTGCTCCGGCCAGCGCGTTCTTGACCGCGTAGTAGTCCAGCGCGCAGTCGAAGCGGGTCGCCTCGCGGGCCAGGGCCTGCGGCGAGTGAGCGTCGGAATTGGACACCAGGGTGTACGCGTCCAGGCTGGACACCCGGTGGTTCATCGCCGGGTCGCTGGACAGGCCGGTCTCCACCGCGGTGATGTGCCCGGCCAGGTCGGCGTAGCAGTCGGCGATGGCGTCGAAGCCCGACTTCGAGCCCAGCGCGGAGAACCAGGGCGTCCAGATGTGCGCGGGCACCAGGTACGCGTCCGGGCTGGCGTCGAGGGTGATCTCCAACAGGTCGCGGGAGTCCAGGCCCAGGATCGGGCGGCCGTCGCTGGCCAGGTTGCCCACCCGGCCCAGGCGCTCGCGGAACCGTTGCGCCGCGTCCAGATCGGGCAGGTAGATGAGGTGATGCACCTTTCGGGTACGGTCGCCCCGCTTGTAGATCGTGGAGATCTCGACACTCAGCATGAACCGGGCCGGATCCCCTGAAGCCAGGCGCGGCGGCAGTTTCTGCGCCACCTCCCGCTCGGTCTCCGGGCTCAGCCGGTAAAGACCGGGCTCGGCCTCGCGCAGATGAGTGCGCAGATGCTCGAACCAGGCCGGATGAGTCACATCACCGGTGCCCAGCAGTGCGATGCCCTTGCGCCTGGCCCACCAGGCGAGCGTGGGCAGCTCAAGGTCCTTGCTGCACGCACGCGAGTACCGCGAGTGGATATGCAGATCAGCAGTCCAGACGGGGGGCACACGGAATCCTGACACGCCCGCTGCTCCCGTCCCCACCCGCCACGCACATCCGTGACAGTTCTAACGGAAAACCCTGACAATTACGGGGCGCGCAACTCCACGAGGGTGACGTCCGGCGGGGCGCCGACGCGGACCGGCGGACCCCAGTAGCCGGCGCCGTTGGTGACGTAAACGGTCGTGCCGTCGACCTCGCCGAGACCGGAGATCACCGGCTGCTGCAGGGCCGCGATCAGGTTGAACGGCACCAACTGTCCGCCGTGGGTGTGCCCGGACAGTTGCAGGTCGACGCCGTGCTTCGCGGCCTCGTGGGCCTGCACCGGCTGGTGGGCCAGCAGCACGACCGGTCGGCTGGGGTCCCGGCCGTCCAGCGTACGGGCGAAATCAGGCCCCTTGCCCGGTCCTTCGCTCTCGCCCGTCACATCGTTGACCCCGGCCAGGTCCAGCCCGTGGATGGCGAGCCGCTCGTTGCGCAGCGCCCGCAGCCCCAGCCGCTCCACCTCGGCCACCCACTCCTCGGCGCCGGAGAAGTACTCGTGGTTGCCGGTGACGAAGTAGGCGCCGTTGCGCGAGCGCAGGTCACGCAGCGGCGCGGCCTCGTCGGCGAGCTCGGCGACGCTGCCGTCGACCAGGTCGCCGACGATCGCGACGAGGTCGGCGTCCATGCCGTTGAGGGCGGCCACGATGCGGCGGGTGTGCTCGATGCCGGTCAGCGGCCCGAGGTGGATGTCGCTGGCCAGGGCGATCCGGTAGCCGTCCATGCTGCGCGGGAGCTTGGCCAGCGGGATCTGGATCCGCTTGACGACCGGCCCGGACAGCGCGGTCTTCGCGCCGTACGCGGTGATCCCGGTCGCGGTGAGCCCCGCGAAGATCGCCGCCCCCCGCGCGAGGAACAGCCGCCGGCTCTCCGCCTCCCGCTCACCCGCGCCTCCGCTCGCGCCCTCACCCGTGCTCGCGCTTGATCGTCCAACTTGCCTGGCACTCGGGGGTATGACAGCCCCACTTTCGCCCGATTGCCCGGCAACTTCGCCAGCCCCGGCCTCGCCGGGCTCGACGGGCACGGCGGCCGCTCCGGGTACGGCGGCCGCTCCAGCCACGGCGGCCACGGCGGTCATGGTGGCCTCTCCGGTCACGGTGGACTCGTTGGTCACTCCGGTCACGGTGGACTCGGTGGTCACTCGGGCCAGGTCGGCCTGGGCCGTGTTGGGCGCCTTGGTGACGGTGGCGGGCGTGCTTGATCGTTCGAGTTGCCCGGCAATCGGGGCAATGGTGGCCCCGATTTCGCCCGATTGCCCGGCAACTTCGGTGATCTTCGCGCGGCGGCGGAGGGCGCGGTTGGCCAGGGCGCGGGGGATCTCCAGGACCAGCAGGACCAGCAGCAGGTAGAACAGGACCGCGAGCCACAGGTACCCGGCCAGGGGGATGACCGTGCTCGCCTTGGCGCCGATCGCGCGGGGCAGGATGAACGCGCCGAGCAGCAGCGCGACCAGGCCGAACAGGATCGCGGTGCCGATCTTGCGGGCCCGGCCGGGCCGGGTCGTGTCGCGGACCATCCGCTTCCACAGGTACCAGTGGATCGGGCCGACGACGAGCAGCACGATGCTGAAGAAGACCAGCGCCTGGAGCACGGAAGTCCTTTGGGTCGGGGGTCAGCCGCCGGCGAACGGCGGGAGGACGTCCACTGTCGCACCGGCGGGGATCGGCGCGCGGCGGTCGTGCCACGCTAGCCCGTCAACCAGGAAGCTGGCTGAAAGAAGCACCCGGGCGAGACCGTCGCCACGGTCGGCGCCAATCTCCTTGATCAGCTGGGTGAGGTCCAGCCCGGCCGGGTACGACTCCTCCGACACCCCGGCCGCGGCTCGGGCTCCGGCGAAGAAGCGCACTGTGATCACGTCATCCTCCGATGGCGGACATGGGGCGGGCCGGCTGCAGGAAATCCGGGTTGTCGATGCCGTGGCCGGGCAGCTTGCCCCACATCGCGTCGCGCCAGCGCTGCGCGATCTCCTCGTCCCCGGCTCCGCCGCGCAGCAGACCCCGCAGGTCGGTCTCGCCGCGCGCGAACAGGCAGTTGCGCACCTGCCCGTCGGCGGTCAGCCGGGTCCGGTCGCAGTCGCCGCAGAACGGCCTGCTGACCGAGGCGATCACGCCGACCTTCGCCGGGCCGCCGTCGACCAGCCAGGTCTCGGCGGGAGCGCCCGCGCGCTCGGCCGGGTCGGGCGACAGCTCGAACTCGGCCCGCAGCGCGGCCAGGATCTCCTCGGCGGTGACCATGTCGGTACGGCTCCAGCCGTGCTGGGCGTCCAGCGGCATCTGCTCGATGAAGCGCAGTTCGTACCCGTGCTTGAGGGCGAAGCGCAGCAGGGCAGGGGCCTCGTCGTCGTTGACGCCGCGCAGCAGCACCGTGTTCAGCTTCACCGGGGTCAGCCCCGCCTCGGCCGCGGCGGCCAGCCCCGCGACGACGTCGTCGAAGCGGCGGCGGTGCGCGATGGTGGCGAAGCGGTCCGGGTCGAGGGTGTCCAGTGAGACGTTGACCCGGTCCAGCCCCGCCTCGCGCAGCGGCGCGGCCAGCCGGGCCAGGCCGATGGCGTTCGTGGTGACCGACAGTTTGGGCCGGGGGTTCAGCGCGGCCGCCCCGGCGACGATGCCGACCAGGCCGGGGCGCAGCAGCGGCTCGCCGCCGGTGAAGCGCACCTCGGTGACGCCGAGCCGGGTCACCGCGAGCTCGACCAGTCGCAGCACCTCGGCGTCGGTCAGCACCTCGGCGTTGGGCAGCCAGGGCAGGCCTTCCGGGGGCATACAGTACGAACAGCGCAGATTACACCGATCGGTCAGCGAGACCCGCAGATCGACGGCGCGCCGCCCGAAGCGGTCGACAAGGCCCGATCGTGTGGAGGTCACTTCACGACGGTAGCGCGCTTAACCGGAATGCGTGCGCGCCGGTCTACCTGGCAAGATGCCTCGTCGTGCTGCTGACCGTCTCCACCACCCACAGCCCGGCGACAGATCTTGGCTATCTGCTGGTCAAGCACCCGGAGCGGGTGCACACCTTCGACCTGAGCACGGGCACCGCGACCGTGCTCTACCCGCGGGCCGACGAGCAGCGCTGCACCATGGCGCTGCTGCTGGAGGTCGACCCGCGGCGGCTGGTCGACGGCAAGGCGGACGGGCAGCTCAACCAGTACGTCAACGACCGCCCGTACGCCGCGTCGAGCCTGCTCGCCGCCGCGCTGAACCGGGTGTTCCGCACCGCGGCCCGGGGCGTGTCCAAGGACCGGCCGGAGCTGGCCGCCACCGCGATCCCGCTGGAGATCCGGGTGCCGGTGCTGCGCGCCAAGGGCGGCCTCGCGCTGGCTGAGCGGCTGTTCACCCCGCTGGGCTGGACCGTGACCGGCAGCGTGCTGCCACTCGACGAGGCCCGGCCCGAATGGGGCGACAGCCGCTACCTGGACCTGACCATCTCCGGCGAGGTGCGCCTGGCCGACGCGCTCAACCACCTCTACGTCCTGCTGCCCGTGCTCGACGACGCGAAGCACTACTGGGTCGCGCCCGACGAGATCGAGAAGCTGCTGCGCGCGGGCGAGGGCTGGCTGGCCGGGCACCCGGAGCGGCCGCTGATCATCCGGCGCTACCTGGCGCACAGCCGCGCGCTGGCCGAACGCGCCGATGAGCAGTTGGCACCGCTGGCCGAGACGGCACCCGACGACTCCGTCGCCGAGCACACCGCCGAGAAGCCCAAACCCCTGAATCTGGTACGCCGGACGGCGGTGCTCGCCGCGCTGGCCGAGACCGGCGCGTCCCGAGTCCTCGACCTGGGCTGCGGCGGCGGGGCGCTGCTCGGCGACCTGATGAAGGACCGCCGCTACACCGAGATCCTCGGCGCGGACGTGTCGCCCCGGACGTTGGAGATCGCCGAGCGGCGGCTGCGCCTGCACCGGCTGCCCGACCGGCAGCGCGCCCGGATCAAGCTGGTCCAGTCCGCGCTCACCTACGTCGACGAGCGGCTGCGCGGGTACGACGCCGCCGTGCTGATGGAGGTCATCGAGCACCTGGACCTGCCCCGGCTGCCCGCCCTGTGCGCGGCGGTCTTCGGCGACGCCCGACCGGGCGCGGTCATCGTGACCACTCCCAACGTCGAGTACAACGTCCGCTACGAGAACCTGCCCGAGGGCGAGCACCGGCACGACGACCACCGGTTCGAGTGGACCCGGGCGGAGTTCGCCCAGTGGTGCGACACCGTCGCCGCCGAGTACGGCTACACCGTGGCCGTACGCGGCGTCGGCGACCCTGACCCCGAGGTGGGGACGCCCACCCAGCTCGCCCTGTTCACCAGGACCACGACCGCGACGGAGGTGGCGGCATGACGACCCTCGACATCCCCGAGCTGGCCCTGGTGGCCCTGGTCGGCATCTCCGGCTCCGGCAAGTCCACCTTCGCCCGGCGGCATTTCACGCCCTCGCAGGTGCTGTCCAGCGACACCTTCCGGGCCATGGTCCGCGACGACGAGAACGACCAGTCCGCCACCGCCGACGCCTTCGACGTGCTGCACTACGTGGCGGCCAAGCGGCTGCGCGCCGGGCGGTTGACCGTCGTCGACGCCACCAACGTGCAGTCGCACGCCCGTGCCGCGCTGGTGGCGACCGCGCGCGAGCACGACGTGCTGCCCGTCGCGATCGTGCTGGACACCCCGGAGTCGGTCTGCTGGGAGCGGACGCAGGCGCGGCCGGACCGGACGTTCGGCCGGGAGGTGCTGCGCCGCCAGCACCGCGACCTGCAGCGGTCGCTGCGGCACCTGGCCCGTGAGGGTTTCCGCAAGGTGCACGTCGTCACCGACCCTGAGGCCGTCGAGCTGCGCTACGAGCGGCTGTTCAACGACCGCACCGACCTGACCGGGCCGTTCGACATCGTCGGTGACGTGCACGGCTGCCGTGCCGAGCTGGAGTCGCTGCTGCTCACGCTGGGCTGGGAGCTGGTCCGCGACGGCAGCGGCAAGGCCGTGGACGCGAGCCACCCGCAGGGGCGTACCGCCGTGTTCGTCGGCGACCTGGTGGACCGCGGCCCGGACACGCCCGGTGTGCTGCGCCTGGCCATGAACATGATCGCGGGTGGCCGGGCACTGTGCGTGTCGGGCAACCACGAGAACAAGCTGCTGCGCCATCTGCGCGGCCGGAAGGTGCAGCTGACGCACGGGCTGCCCGAGTCGGTCGCACAGCTGGCCGCCGACCCGGTCGACGGGCTGGACCGCTTCCTCGACGGCCTGGTCAGCCACTACGTGCTCGACGGCGGCAAGCTGGTCGTGGCGCACGCCGGGCTCAAGGAGGAGTACCACGGCCGGGCCTCCGGCCGGGTCCGCGCCTTCGCCATGTACGGCGACACCACCGGCGAGACCGACGAGTACGGCCTGCCCGTGCGCTACCCGTGGGCGCAGGAGTACCGGGGTCGCGCCATGGTCGTCTACGGCCACACCCCGACCGTCACCCCGGAATGGGTCAACAACACCATCTGCCTCGACACCGGCGCCGTCTTCGGCGGCCGCCTCACCGCCCTGCGCTACCCCGAGCGGGAGCTGATCGCGGTCGAGGCCGAAGCCGAGCACTACGCGCCCGCCCGGCCGCTGAACCCGGCCCCCGCCACCGACCGGGCCGCCGGTCAGTTGCGGCTGTCCGAGGTCACCGGGCGGCGGCACGTGCAGACGCCGTACGGCACGGTCACCGTGCCCGCCGAGCACTCGGCCGCCGCGCTGGAGGTGATGAGCCGGTTCGCGGTCGACCCGCGCTGGCTGCTGTGGCTGCCGCCGACGATGGCACCCGCCTCCACCTCGGCGCAGGACGGCTACCTGGAGCACCCGGTCGAGGCCCTGGCCGACCTGCGCGCGGTCGGGGTCGACCGGGTGGTGTGCGAGGAGAAGCACATGGGCTCGCGCGCGGTGGTGCTGGTCTGCCGCGACGCCGCCACCGCGGCCAAGCGGTTCGTCGACGACGGCAGCACCGGCGTGATCTACACGCGGACCGGGCGGCTGTTCTTCGCACCCGAGCGCACCGAGCAGCTGCTGGCCCGGGTCCGCGCCGCGGTCACCGCGGCCGGGCTGTGGGAGGAGCTGGACACCGACTGGCTGCTGCTCGACTGTGAACTGCTGCCCTGGTCGGCCAAGGCCCGCACGCTGATCGAGCAGTACGCCGCCGTCGGCACCGCCGGTCGCACCGTGCTGCCCGCCGCGCTCGACGTGCTCACCGCGGCCGCCGGGCGCGGGCTGGACGTGGCCGCGCTGCGCGAGCGTCTCGACGGCGGGCTGCGCGACGTGCGCGCCTTCACCGACGCCTACCGCCGGTACGCGCCCGCCGAAGGCCTGGACGCGGTGACGTTGGCGCCCTTTGCGGTGCTGGCGGCGCAGGGCCGCGGTTTCACCGACGCCGACCACGGCTGGCACCTGGGCATCGCCGACCGGCTCGTCGCCGCCGACCCGGCCGGGTTCACCCCGACCCGGCGGCTGGTGCTCGACCTGTCCGAACCGGACGCCGCCGAGCGGGCCACCGCCTGGTGGCTGGAGCTGACCGAGGCGGGCGGCGAGGGCATGGTGGTGAAGCCGTACGCCGGGCTGGAGGTGCGCGACGGCAAGGGTCGGCTGGTGCAGCCGGGCGTCAAGTGTCGTGGTCGGGAGTATCTGCGGATCATCTACGGGCCGTCGTACACCGAGCCGGGGCAGCTGGCCGGGCTGCGGGACCGGCGCCTGGGCCGCAAGCGGTCACTGGCGCTGCGCGAGCACGGCCTCGGCCTGGCCGCGCTGCGGGAGGCGGCCGACGGCGGTGCACTCTGGCGCGTGCACGAGCTGGTCTTCGCCATCCTCGCCAGCGAGTCCGAGCCGGTGGACCCGCGCCTGTAGCCGGTGCCGCCGCCCGTCGCCCGTCCCGCGGGCCGGGGCGGCAAGATCGCCGTCTCCGGTCCGAACCTGTCGGCTGACCGCAGGTTCGGACCGGGGACAGCGGTCAACCTTGCGAACTCAACCGCAGGCAGGCCGTGGTGGTCTCCCGTACGCCGGGGGCGAAGGCGGCGCCGAACAGGGCCGTGTGCAGCAGGTACATCGAGAGCTGGTGCAGCGGGACACGCTCGCGCCAGCCCTCGGCCAACGGCCACGCCTCGGCGTACGCGGCGAGGACGCGGTCCAGGTACGGCGCCCCGCCCCACAGGCCCAGGTAGGCGAGGTCGGTCTCCCGGTGGCCGCCGTGCGCGGCCGGGTCGACCAGCCAGCAGCGGCCGTCGACGTCCCACAGCAGGTTGCCGGTCCACAGGTCACCGTGGATGCGCGCGGGCGGCTCGTCCCCGCCGACCCGGTCCAGGCCCGCGAGCACCCGCTCCACTCGGGCGGTGTCGGCGGGCTCCAGCGCGCCCCGGTCCACCGACAGCTTCAGGTACGCCGCGAGCCGCCGCTCGCCGTACCATTCGTGCCAGGCGCCCTCGACCTGCGTGTTGTCCATCGGCGCCGACCCGTGGAAGCCCGGCCACGGGGCACCGAACGCCGGTGCCCCGGCCCGGTGCAGCCCGGCCAGTCCGCGCCCGAACTCCTCCGCGCCGAGCGCGGTCGGCGAACCGTGCTCGACCCAGGCCATGCCCAGCAGCTCCGGCGTCTCCACCAGCACCTCCGGCACCGGCACCGTGCCCGGCTCGGCCAGCCACCGCAGCCCGTTCGCCTCGGCGGCGAAAAAGCCCGCCGGTGCCTTGCCGTCGCCCTCGGGCCACGACTTGGTGAAGACGGACTCGCCGTCGTCGAACGTCAACCGGGTGGTGTGGCAGATCGAGCCGCCGTCCACCGGCGTCTCCCTGATGCGCTGGTGGTGCAGGAACGTCGGCAGCAGATGCGGGTGTGCCCGCAGGTAGGCCAGATCCATGCCCCGATTGTCCGACCCGAGCCGCCTCGCTGCGGTGCTGGGGTGGCCACGTTAAGAAGGGGCCCTTCCGCACGGAATGCGATAAGAATGGGCCCTTCCTTACCTGCGGGTGCGGTGGCGGTGGGGTAGGGGTGGGGTGGTCGGGTCGGCGGGCCAGGGGCTGATCGTGTGCGGGGGCAGGCCCTGGGCGAGCGCGCCGGACAGCAGGTGGGCGAGGCTGTAGTCGGCATCGGCGCGCAGGGCGCGCTCCAGGGCCGCCCCGGCGAGCACGCCGTTGCCGCCGCGCCAGGCGCACCAGCCGAGCAGCGTGGCGATCGGGGCGACCAGGCCCGGCTCGCACCGGCGGGTCAGGTCGAGCCAGAAGTCGAGCTGCCAGTCCGCGTCGTCGGTACGCGACCAGGCGTGGTCCCGGCAGGGCAGGTGGTGCAGCACGAGGCTCAGCCAGGCCGCCTCGTCGTCGTCGAGTCGCCCGCCCGCCGCGAACGCGTCCATCGCCCGGTCGATCGCGGCGGTCCCGGCCGTACGCAGTGCCTCTTGCTGATCGTCGGCCGTGGACAACAGCGTCAGCAGCCGCAGTTCGGCCCGGTCCACAGCCTGCGTCATCGCGATCGCGGCCAGGTTGCCGATCGGCTCCACCAGCCGTAGCACGGACTCGCGGTCGGGCAGCACGGTCATGCCCTCGAACGTCGCCGCGGCGGCCGCCGCCGTGGTGCTGAGGTCGAACAGTTCGCCCTCGGGCGGGGTGCAGTCGGCGCAGCGCAGGCAGTGATATCGGTCGCCGTCGCGGTGCAGTGACTCGGCGACGTGATATCCGCGCTGTTCCAGGCCCTGCGCCAGCTCGTGGGTCCGTGTCGCGGCCTCGGCGTGCGGGCCGTACCCGATGAGCATGGCGGTGGTGACCGGGGCGCCCCGGCGCCCGGCGCGGGTGAGCAGCCGGGCGAAGTCCCGCAGTGTCTGCGCCGCCGGGGTGGCCACATCGGCGCGGGCGCCCACGCTGATGCGCCGCCCGCGCAGTCCGATCACGACGACGCTGTCGGCGGGATGGAAGCCCAGCATGTATGGCACGTACGCGATGAGGTCGGCGCGGTCGGTGAAGGTGTAGGTGGGCATCGAGGCGCTCATACGGCCAGCGTCGTGGCGTCGCCGTGCGGGAGCCAGCGATGATCGTTAACCTGTGGACGACACGCTGAGTCGTCCACAGGCGGGAGGGTGCGGACTTGCTGCCGTACGCGGCGTTGGTGCTGGCCGGAGGCGCGGCCCGCCGGATGGGCGGGGCGCCCAAACCGCTGTTGCCCGTCGGCGGTGTGCCGTTGCTGACGCGGGTGCTCGCCGCGCTGCGCGGGGCCGACCCGATCGTGGTCGTCGGCCCGCCCGAGCTGGACCCGCTGCTGCCGCCCGGTGTCCTGCGCACCCGCGAGCAGCCGCCCGGCGGCGGGCCGGTCGCCGCGATCGCGGCCGGGCTGGCCCTGTGCCCACCCACCGGCCGGGTGGCCGTGGTCGGCGCCGACCTGCCGTTCCTGACCGCGGACGGGATCGCGGAACTGCTGTCGGTCGACGCGCCCGTGGTCATGTACGCCGACGAGCAGGGCCGGACGCAGTACATGCCGGCGCTGTGGCGAGTCGAGGCGCTGCGCGCGGCCTTACCCGATGAGCCCGCCGGGGCGTCCCTGCGCGGCCTGCTGCGCGAAATCGCCCCCCACCTCGCCGCCTGGCCTGGCACTGGCCCCCCGCCGTGGTATGACTGCGACACCGTGCCCGACCTGCGCGCGGCGAACGATCTGAGCGAAGCGGAGGCGCCCGATGGCCGTGGACCTGCCTGAGTTCACCGCGGCGGCCTGCGCCGAACTGGGCCTGCCCGCCGACGCCGTCGACACCGGCCTGGTGCTGGACCTGGCCCGTGAGGTGGCCCACAACGCGGTGCGTCCGGGTGCGCCGGTCAGCGCCTATCTGCTGGGCTTGGCGGTAGGTCGGGGCGGCGATCCGGACGAGCTCGCGGCACGCCTGATCGCGCTCGCGCAACGGCTCGGACAGTCCAATCCCTGACTACGCGAATACGGCTCCGGTCGGTAATGTCTGCGTGACGGAGGAACCGGGGCTTCCCCGACGTATGCCGCGGCAGCGGTGGCTTGCCTGCACGGGGGCCACGCCCCTGGAGGAGGCGAACGATGACGGAACTGTCGAAACCCGGCCTGGCCGAGGCCGAGCTGCTGGACGAGCCCACCACGGCCGACCTGCACGAGAAGGTCACCGAGGCGTGGCGCGAGTTCGCCCGCGCCCTGGCGACCGCCCTGCCTGATCTGCCGCCCGGCAGTGAGCTGGAGCTGGCCCTGGACCCGACGGCCTCGGGCACCGGCAACGCCGTGTACGGCGTGAGCGTGGAGCGCCTGGACGACGGCGCCCTGCAGGCCCGCGCGGTCAGTAATGCGAACCTGCCCGAAGGCTTCCGGCTGGAGCGCACCGCGATCGCGGCCATGGTCGCGCTCGGCTGGTCGCCGCCCGGTGTCATCGCCGGGGCCAAGGAGAACTTCGGCCTGTCGGCGCAGCCCGAGGCGCTGGCCACGATCATCACGCGCACGCTGCGCGACGTCTACGGCGCCCCGCACCCGGCCTTCCTCGTGTACGAGGCACATGACCGCGAGGAGGAGCCGGTCGCCGTCGCCCCGCTGGGCACCGCCCGGCACGAGTCCACCATGGACGGCTTCCTGCCCGCGATCGACTCACTCGACGCCAGCGGGCTGGACCTCGCCGACCGGGTGCGCATCGTGGTCGCCGCGCTGCTCAAATCCGATCCGGACGAGCTGCAGGTCGACGGCGACGGTGACATCGGCATCCGGGCCGGTTCGGCGATGGTGTTCGTACGGGTGCGGGAGAACCCGCCGCTGATCGACGTGTTCTCGCCGGTGCTGACCGACATCGAGCCGACCGAGAAGCTGTTCGTGAAGTTGTCCGAGCTGACCAACCGGATGCCGATCGGCCGCCTCTACTGCACCTCCGGCACGGTGTGGGCGTCGATCCCGGTGTTCGGCCGCGACTTCCAGGCCAGCCACCTGGCGCTGGCCATCCAGGTCATGACGGGCCTGGCCGACGAGCTGGACGACCGCCTGCACGGCGAGTTCGGCGGCAAGCGCTTCTTCGGCGAGGGCGACAAGCCCGCCCCGATCGAGGAAACCCGCATCGGCCAGTATTTGTAGGCCCAGCCATCGCGCGGCTTCCGTCCGCCGACGGTTGCCGCAAAGGAGCGTGGCATCGCGCAGCGATGTAGCGACGCGCGGCTGCCATCGGCTGCTGGGACGGAAGCCCGCGCCCGCGAAGGCGGGCGCCGACAGCTCAGTCGACGAGGCGGGACAGGACGATCATGCTGCGGGTCGAGGTGATGAAGGGCTCGGCCCGCAGCCGCTCCAGGGCCTGCTCGAGGTGCGAGATGTCGGCGGCGCGCAGGTGGACCAGCGCGTCCGCCTCGCCGGAGACGGTGTAGGCGCCGACCACCTCGGGGTGGCGCCGGGTGACCTGGGTGATCTGGGCCGGAGTGGTGCGGCCGGTGCAGAAGAGTTCGACGAAGGCCTCGGTGCCGCCCCCCACCGCCGCGGGATCGACCACGGCGGTGAAGCCCTTGATCACGCCACCGGAGCGCAGCCGGTCGACGCGACGCTTCACCGCCGGGGCCGACAGCGACACCGCCGTGCCGATCTCGGCGTACGTGGTGCGCGCGTCGGACAGCAGCGCTGCGATTATCCGCTGGTCAACGTCGTCCAACTTCACGAACCGAGCGTAGCGAGGTCACTGATCAACACGTTCGACGGGATGGGGCCGTCCATGGCGACGCGGCGCAGGTACCACTTCTGCTGCGGGGCGCGGCTCTGGGTGAACTGCCAGTTGCCGCGCGGGCTGATGATCTGACCGACGCTGGCGAGCGCGAGGTTGATCTTGGCGGGCGTGGTGGAGCTCTCTCCGGACAGCGTGAGCGCCTGGTCCAGCACCGCCGCCGCGTCGTACGAGGCGACCGCGTACGCCGTGGGCGTGCGCTGGTACTGCGACTGGAACACCGACGAGAACGTGTGGTTGGACAGGTTGCTCAGGTCCGCCGAGTACTGCATGGCCGTGTAGAGGCCCATGGCGTTCTTGCCGAGCTGGTCCAGGGCCTGTCCCTCGGACGCCACGCCGGGAGCGTAGACGGCGCCCTTGTAGCCGTGCTGGACCAGCGCCGCCATGAACGGCCCGATGTGCGCGGTGGGCAGGTTGCAGAAGACGGCGCCCGGGTTGCGGTTGGCCACCTGCGACGCGTACAGCGCGTACGCGTCGGTGCTGGCCTTGGTGCCGACGGGCACGCCGATCGGGTCGTTGGCGCCGGCGCCGTACTCACTGATGAACGAGTCCATCAGCTCGCCGGTGGTGGCGTTGTCGATGCCGACCAGGGCGACCTTGTTCGTCGATCGGCGACGCAGGTACGACGCGATGGCCTTGGCGGGCTCGTCGCTGAGGTACGCGGTGCGCCAGATGTAGATCGCGCTGGGCATCTTGGCGGGGGCGGTGTGCGTTGCCAGCAGCGGGACCTTGGCCTCCTCGACCGCGTCCCGAATGTGCGGCAGCAGGTCCGGATTGGCCACACCCACGACGGCGAGCACCTGCTTGTCGTGCAGCCGCTTGAGGGCGTCCAGGCCGCTCTTGGGGGTGTCGCCCTCGTCCTCGGTGACGATCTCCACGGGGTGCCCGTCGAGGGCGTTGCCGTGCAGCTGGAGGTAGAGCTTGAAGCCGATCTCGAGGTCGACGCCGATGGCCTTGTTGGCGCCCGTCTGGGGCGTCAGCAGACCGATCCGAACGGCGCTCTTGGGGCTGTCGGTGGGCGTGGTCGTGCAGCCGGAGAGTGCGCCGGTGAGACCTGCAACGCCCGTGCCGGTCAGCAGCCCGAGCAGCCTACGACGGTCGAGGCCGTCCAATGTGTCCTCCAGAGTGATCCTGCCGACGTTCGTGGAACGCCCTGGCGTCGCCGATGTGCGTTGCAGCTACGCGGTCTTTCGACCCACTGTGGCGTTCTACCGCTTCCCGCCACGTACGTCAATGATCAACATTGGTCGGGCTCTCAGGATCTAGGATGGGTGGGTTCCTGACTGAGGAGGTCGGTGTGACCCAGCAGCACCCGGACGAGAAGAGTGTGGTGGTCGTGGGCCCGGACGGGCGCCCGATCGGCACGGTGGAAGTCGGCGCTGACGGACCTGCCGTCAATGTCGGCGAGGAAGACCCGGGACGCCTGATCGAACAGCCCGCGAAGGTGATGCGCATCGGCAGCATGATCAAGCAGCTGCTGGAGGAGGTACGCGCCGCGCCGCTGGACGAGGCGGGCCGCCAGCGCCTGGTCGAGATCCACCGCCGGTCGATCGTCGAGCTGGAGGACGGGCTGTCGCCCGAACTGCGGGACGAGCTGGAACGCATCTCGGTGGACTTCACCGAGGGCGCCACGCCCTCGGAGTCGGAGCTGCGTATCGCGCAAGCCCAGCTGGTCGGGTGGTTGGAGGGTCTGTTCCACGGCATCCAGGCCGCGCTGGTGGCCCAGCAGATGGCCGCCCGGATGCAGCTGGAGCAGATGCGCAACATCCCCGCCCTGCCGCCCGGCGCGACGGGCACCGACCCCGGCAAACCCGGCCGCGGTGGCCTGGGCCAGTACCTCTGACGCCTTCTAGCCCTACAGCTTCGGGGAAACTGCGGTAATCCGACCTCGGATTGCAGCACTTTCCCCGAAACTGCACGCAAACCCGACGCGGCGAGCGCCGCGCGGAATGCCGGCTCAGCGGGCGCGTTTGAGGAGTTCGTCGAGGTAGACGGCGACGCCGTCGCGGTCGTTGGAGAGCGTGGTCTCGTCGGCCAGCGCGATCACCTCGGGATGGGCGTTGGCCACCGCGACCCGGTGCCCGGCCCACTCGAACATCGGGATGTCGTTGGGCATGTCCCCGAAGACCAGCACCTCGGCCGGGTCGATGTCCAGTTCCTTGGCCACGATCGCCAGGCCGCTGGCCTTGTCCACGTTCGGCGGGGTGATCTCCACCCAGCCCAGGCCCGAGTGGGTGAACGCGGCCGTCTCCGGCCCCACCAGGCCCCGCGCGGTACGCAGCAGCGCGTCTGAGTCGTCGTCGCCGCCGACCCGGACGAACGCCTTGATGATGTCGTGCGACAACGACTCCGCCCGGTCCTGCACCTGCAGGTCGTCCGGGTACGGCCAGTCCGTCACGTCATCGCCCCAGATCGGGGAACTCGGCGTGTCCAGCGCCTCGACCAGCAGCTTGACCGGCCCCAACCGCTCCTCCAGCGCGTTCACCAGCGCGGCCAGGGTCGAGCCGGGCAACCGGGCGTCGCGCAGCACGCGCGGCGCACCCGGGTCGCGCAGGTCGAGCACCCGGCCGCCGCCGCCCAGCACCAGCAGGTCGGCGTGCGGCAGGTCGATGCGGCTCAGCTCCTCCAACCGCGGGCCACGGCCGGTCGCGCCGACGATGGGGATCCCGGCCGCACGCACCCGGTCGAAGACCGAGTGCGTGAAGCCGCTGACCGTGGCGTCGGACCGGACGACAGTGCCGTCCAGGTCCGTCGCGACGAGTTTCGGTAGGCCTTGCCGCAGCACGCGCTCAGGACCCTGCCTTGACGGGCTCCAGCACGTCACGACCGCCGACGAAGGGCTGCAGTGCCTTGGGTACACGCACCGAGCCGTCCGGCTGCTGGTGCTGCTCCAACAGCGCCACCATCATGCGGGTGGTGGCCAGGGTGCCGTTGAGCGTCGCCACGGTCTGCGGCTTGCCGTCGGCGTCGCGGTAGCGGGTGTTCAGGCGGCGGGCCTGGAAGGTGGTGCAGTTCGAGGTCGAGGTGACCTCCATGTACCGGTTCTGCGTGGGCAGCCAGGCCTCGCAGTCGAACTTGCGCGCGGCCGACGAACCCAGGTCGCCCGCGGCCACGTCGATGACCCGGTAGGCGAGCTCGAGCTTGCCGAGCATCTCCTCCTCCCACGCCAGCAGCCGCAGGTGCTCCTGCGTGGCCTCCTCCGGCGGGCAGTACGAGAACATCTCGACCTTGTCGAACTGGTGCACCCGGATGATGCCCCGGGTGTCCTTGCCGTACGACCCCGCCTCGCGCCGGAAGCAGCTCGACCAGCCCGCGTACCGCATCGGCCCGTTCAGGGCCAGGATCTCGTCCTTGTGGTACGCCGCCAGCGGCACCTCGCTCGTGCCGACCAGGTACAGGTCGTCGGCGGGCAGGTGGTAGACCTCGGCGGCGTGCGAGCCGAGGAAGCCGGTGCCCTCCATCGACTCCGGCTTGACCAGCACCGGCGGGATGACCGGGGTGAACCCGGCCTCGACCGCCTGCCACAGGCCCAGCTGCAGCAGCCCGAGCTGCAGCAGCGCGCCCACGCCGGTCAGGTAGTAGAACCGGGCGCCCGACACCTTCGCGCCACGCTCGGTGTCGATCGCGCCGAGCAGCTCGCCCAGGGCCAGATGGTCGCGGGGGTCGGTCAGTTCGGGGCGCTCGCCGACCTCGCGCAGCACGACATAGTCGTCCTCGCCGCCGCCGGGCGCGCCGTCCTGCACCACGTTCGCGATGGCGAACTGCGCCGCGCGCAGCACCCGCTCCGCCTCGGTGACCGCGGCCTCGGCCGCCTTCACCTCTGCGGACAGCTCCTTGGTGCGGGCCAGCAGGGCCGTCTTCTCGTCTCCGGTGGCCCTCGGCACCAGCTTGCCGAGCTTGTTCTGCTCGGCCCGCAGCGCCTCGAAGGCGGCCACGGCCGAGCGGCGGGACTCGTCGGCCCGGATCAGGTCGTCCACGGCATCGACAGCGTCTCCGCGCAGCCGCTGGCTGGCGCGTACCGCCTCGGGGTCCTCCCGGACCAGGCGCAGATCAATCACGTCGAAAAGCGTACCGGCCGGGGGTGGGGCTTCTCGCGTCAGTATTGCCGCACGAACGGCGCGGCGGTGGAGACCGTCAATTCGATCTCCCCCGGCTCGGTCTCCTCCGGTCGCGCGGTCGGGACGGTCGCGGTCTCCTGCTCGCGCTCGAGCGTGCCGCGCAGGTGCGCGCTCAGGAAGGCCAGACCCAGCAGCAGCGGGGTGGCCAGCGCCGTCCACAGGCCCCGGCCGAGCGACACGGTGACCTTGACCGTGCTCTCCGGCGGGAACAGGGCCAGCTGCGGCACACCGGACAGGTCCCTCATCTTGTACGCCGCCGCGCCGAGCAGCACCAGCAGCGCCGCACACAGGCCCAGGCCTGCCACGCGTGCCGCCGGGCGGGCCGTTGCCGGGGCGGCGAGCACCAGCGCGACCAACGCGCCCAGGAGTCCCAGCGAGACCAGGTAGGTGTCACCCACTCCGCTGGACCACACGTCGTTGACCACCGACTCGACGCCGTAGAACGAGGACTCCATGGGCTCGGGAGGTGCGCCGGCGAGCTGCCACTCGCCGAACAGGGAGGCCACAGCCGCCGTCCCGCCCAGCACCAGCAGGGTGGCCGCGGTACGGGGATCAGCGACGTGGTGCCGCCAGCTTCGGGCGGGCAGCTCCAGCTCGTCCGGGTCCAGGCCGTCGAGTTCCACCACGTCGAGGTCGTCGTCCATGGGCGGCATCATCCCACGCGCCTGCTACGCGCGAACCCCCCACGAGTTGAGACGTCGCAGGGGGTTCGCTGAGAAGGCTGAGTCGCGGATCAGCCGCCGAGCAGGCCGCCGAGCAGGCCGCCCTGCTGCTGGTTGCCGCCGGAGCCGCCGGCCACGGCGCCGCCCGGGAACTCCTCCGACGGCTGCACGACCACGAAGCCCTGGCCGGCGAAGCTCATCGTGAACGCCTCACCGGTGGTGCGGCCCAGCAGCGTGCCGATGCCGAGCTGGTCGGCGCGGTGGTAGCCAGTCTGCAGGTTGGCCGACCAGCAGATGGCCGCCTGCGGGTCGGCGTAGGTGGGCTGGTCCACCGTCAGCACGACCGGCGTGCCCTTGGTGGTGATGGCCAGCCGGCCCTGGCCGCTGAAGACGCAGTTGAACATGCCCGCCGCGGAGAACATGCCCATGCCCTGGACCATCTTGATGTCGTAGTTCAGCGTCGACTCGAAGGCCAGCACGTTGGAGCCGTTCACGCTCAGCGAGTCACCGGGGGCCAGGTCGACCAGGTGCACGTCGGCGGCCCGGTCGGCAAGGAACACGTCACCACGGCCGGAGAGCTTCATCAGCGGCACACCCTCGCCGGTGAGCTTGCTCTTGAGCCACTTGGCCGCACCGCCCGAGCCGAGCGCCTGGAACTGCACCTGGCCCTGGTAGGCGACCATGGCGCCGGTACGCGCCATGACCTCGCCGTTGAGCTCGATCTTCAGCATCTTGGAGTTCTGCAGCCGCAGGCCCGGAGTGGCGGACTCCTTCTCCAGGTTCTCGGCGGCGAAGAGGGCACTCTGCATGTCGTCATCCTTCGGAGGGGGACGGGGCACCTTAAACGCTAGAAGCGTAGGTGAGCTGCACAAGTTTGGGCGTCGGCTTGCCGACTCTTTGCCTATGGCGCCCGCCTTCGCGGGCGCGGGCTTCCGTCCCGGAAGCCGATGGCAGCCGCGCGTCGCTACATCGCCGCGCGATGTCACGCTCCTTTGCGGCAACCATCGGCGGACGGAAGCCGGTCTGTAGTCGCGGTCAGCCCCAGCCGAGGTCGTGTAGGCGGTGGTCGTCGATGCCGAAGTGGTGGGCGATCTCGTGCACGACGGTGACGGCGACCTCCTCGACCACGTCGTCCTCGGTGTCGCAGACGCGCAGGATCGGGTGCCGGTAGATGGTGATCCGGTCGGGCAGCACGCCGGCGTAGTCCCAGCCCCGGTCGGTGAGGGCGTAGCCCTCGTATAGGCCGAGCAGTTCCGGTTCACCGGGGGGTGAGTCGTCCTCGACCAGGATGACGACGTTGCGCATCAGGTCGAGCAGTTCCTGCGGCACCTCGTCGAGCGCGTCGGAGACCAGCTCCTCGAACCGCTCGCGGCTCATCTCGACCGGCATGCTCAGGACAGTTCGCCGCGCCGGAGCCGCCCGAGCCACGCCAGCGAATCGGCGTAGTCCGGATCGGACAGCCCGGCCGGTGGGGGCACCGGCCGTTCCGGCACCCCGCCGGGCAGGCCCGCCCGGGGGTACGACCCGAGGAAGCGCACACCCGCGCACAGCCGCCGCAGCCCCTGCAGCGCCTCGCCGACCCGAGCCTCGGCGACGTGGCCGGTGCAGTCGAGGAAGAAGACGTAGCGGCCCAGGCGCTCACCGGTGGGGCGCGACTCGATCCGGGTCAGGTTGACCCCGCGCACCGCCAGTTCGGTGAGCACGGCGAGCAGTGCGCCGACCCGGTCGTGCGAGATCCAGACGGCCAGCGAGGTGACGTCGTTGCCGGTCGGCTCGGGCGGCAGGCCGGGGCGCGACAGCAGCACGAAGCGGGTGGCCGCGTCGGGGTGGTCGGCGATCTTGTCGGCGAGCCGCTGCAGTCCGAACCGCTGGACGGCGATCGGGGCGCAGATGGCGGCGTCGAACTCGCCCGCGGCGGCCGCCGCGGCGGCGGCACCGTTGGACAGCACATCGGACACGGTCGCGTCCGCCGCGTACGTACGCAGCCAGGCGCGGCACTGGATGGACGCCTGCGGGTGCGCCGCGACGGTGCGCACCCGGTCCAGGGTCATCTCCTGCCGGGCGGCCAGCACGAACTCGACCGGGATGACCACCTCCCGGGTGATGACCAGCGGTTCGCCGTCGACGAGCTCGTCGAAGGTGACGCCGACCGCCCCGCCGATCGAGTTCTCCCACGGCACCAGGGCCGCGTCGGCGTCGCCGGTGCGCACCGCCTCCAGCGCCTCGGGCACGCTGCGCGCCGGGGTGCGGATGCCCTTGAGCGCGGCGGGCAGGGTCAGCAGCGCCTGCTCGGCGAAGGTGCTCTCCGGGCCCAGGTAGACGAACCGGGTGGGCGGGACTCCAGGCATGCGATCAGCGTACGCCGGGGCCGGTTCAGCAGCCCGCGGTGAGGCGGATGCCGGCCGGGGCGAAGTTGCGCACCTCGATCGTGCAGATGTCGGTGCCCGCGGTGACCACCGTCAGCTTGCCCGGGGCGCCCTTGGTCACCACCTGCAGGGGTTCCCGGCCGGTCACCGACAGCACTGTGTACTGCCAGGTCCCGGCGCACATCGGCTGGGTTACCACGGTGACCGTGCCACTGCCGGGCAGGATGCTCGTGGTGTGCCGCAGCGTCGAGATGACCTGGTCGGCGCTGGGGCGGCCCTGGCACAGGGTCGCCGTGATCTCGGAGAACGTGGCCGACGGCCCGGTGCTGGGGGGCACGGTCGGCGGCATGCTGAATCCCGGCGGCAGCCCTGTCGAGGTGGCCGGAGTGGACGGTTGCGGCACCGGTGCGCCGGGCTTGGGCTGCAACTCGGGCGGCACTCCGCAGCCGCCGAGCAGAACCGTCCCGGTCAGCCCGGCGGCAGCGAGCGCGGCAAGGAATCGCGTCGGACGCAGGGGCATGGGGATGGAGACTAGCGCGAATCGTGCCGTTCGGCTCACACGGCGGCGAAGAAGCTCAGTGATCCGACGACGGCGCCGCCCTGCCACAGCGGGGTGGCGACAGCGTCGAGGGTGCGACTGGCCGCACCGTCCTCGGTGCGTACGCGCATGAGACCGCGGGCGGGGCGCTTGGAGGTGAGCGCGAGCAGAGGGGGGATCTGCTCGCGCTCGGCTTCACCGAGCTCCTTGCCGGCCGCGGTGAAATCGATGAGGCAGAGCACGGATGGGTCGAGCACGTGCAGGCCCGTGAGTTCACTGGGCCTGGCGGCGACCACCAGTCGGGTCCACGGTGCGGACGCGGCGACGATGAGGCCGTCGGCATTGATGACCAGACACGACTCCTCCGCCGAGGCGACCGGCGCCGACCACGTGGCGAGCGGATCGGCTGCGATCGGCTCCAGGGGGGAGAGCGAGAGCTCGATGTGGGTCATCGCTGCTCACGTTACCCGCGCTGGCTGCCCTTGTCACCGGGTGCGCTGCCGTCCGGATGCCAGGTGTACGCGCTGGCTCCGGGGTAGGGCTGGTTGATCCAGATCGCTGGGTTACGGGCCACTTGGGACAGTTTCGCGGCGGTGGTGTGGCTGATCCGGCTCCCGGTCGACTCCAGCACCCGGTCCAGCTCGCGGAACGAGGTGACGATGCACTCCTTGGGCAGCCCGTTCACGCTGATGGGTCCGCTGCCGAGGAAGGCGAGCACCGCGAACACCTTGACGTCCTGGCCGATCGCGGCCGAGATCGCCTTGGCCACCCGCTTGGCGTCGCGCCGGGCCTGCGAGATGTACGGCGGCCGACGGCCGCCGATCTGCACCACGTCCCCGGCGATGAGCACCCGGCTGCGGCCGTGCTGGGCCAGCGAGACGCTGAAGATGCCGCCGGGGCCGATGGCCATGAAGCCCATCGCGGGCGGCTGCTTGGGCTTGCCCGGGTCACCGGCGGCGGTGCGGGCCAGTTCGGGCAGCTGCGGCCACTCGATGACGTGCCAGTCGCGGCCGAGACGGTGCATGGCGCGGTCCTCGGTGGCGGACACCAGGCGCAGCGCGCGGTCGGCGCGGCGCTGACGGGCCCAGGCGAGCGGGGAGACGCGGGGCGCGGGGACGACTTCCGAAGCTGGAGACACCGGCAGAGGCACACCGGGACGGCCGAAGGTCGGACGTCCGAGCGGTGCACGATCGGGGTAGACGGTCATGGTGTGCCTCCGTGAGGGGCGGGACGCCACGCATTGAGTTAGGTGTCCCTTACCGTACGTGTCCAAACGTCGATGCGTTAAGGGGTGAGGGCGGGATTGTGCGCGAGTGAATTGATGAATGTCCGTTTCAACTTCACTCTCGCGCATCACCGCTTCGGTACGCGGGACATCCTCGCACGATGCCCCGACTCCCTTCATCTTCGTCGATGCCGACGTGAATCGGGAGCCGGGGCGGCGGCACTCAGCGGAGGTTGAGCTGGCGGCCCAGCAGGCCCTGCTTGGCGCGGCGCTGCTCGGCGGTGAGCGGCTCGTCGACCGCCTTCGCGGCGGCGTACCGGGCGGCCACGGCGGCCAGCGGCTCCTCCCAGACGGCAGCCTCGTCGCCGTGCGGCAGGTCCCACACGGGAACCAGCAGCCCGTGCGCGCGGAACATACCCGCGAACTTGGTCTGCTCGGTGAGCTTCAGCTCGCCCGCGGCGCTCAGTCGGGCGAGCGCGTTCATCGCCACGTCCTCGGCGTCCGGCAGCACCCAGCGCACGTGGGCCTTCTCCGGCACCCGGCACCAGTACGCCGCGCTCGCCGCGCTCAGCGCCACCGTCGGGTACACCGAGGAGTTGGCCGCCTCCAGCGAGGCGTTGACCTCGGCGTCGCGCTCCTGGTCGGGATCGAGCCAGAAGTCGAAGCCGTCGTGCACCGTGATCTCCAGCGGTGCGTCGACCAGGATGTCGCCCAGGCGCGGACCCTCGCCGGGCAGCGGCGGCACCGCCACCGGGGCACCGGGCTCGGCCTCCAGTGCCGACAGCAGCGCCACCGCGAGGTCGCGGTTGACGTCGCCGGAGCGCTCGTGCCGCTGCAGGCCGAGCAGCACCCGGCCGTCGGTCTTGGTCAGCGCGGGCCACGCCATGGGCAGGATGGTGGCGAGCGTGACCTGGCGGTCGCCGTACTTCTCGGCGTACTCCGGGGCCAGGGTCAGCGGCGCGGTCGCGGCCGGCACCAGCTCGCGCAGCGCCACCCACTCGGCCTCGTCGGCCAGCCCTTCGAACGGGCGGGCGACGAAGATGTCGCGGACCTTGGGCTGCTTGGGCTCCTTGCGGCTCTCCAGCCGACTCTTCTTACTCACGCGGTCAGCTTAGTTCTGCCCAAACGCTCTGCCCGAGACCGTCCCGCTCGACACCCCACCGGATGGCGAGCGCGTCGACGATGGTCAGGCCACGGCCGTCCGGGTCCTCGACCCCGGCCACGCGCGGGCGCGGCACCTGGGTCGCCCCGCCGTCGGTGACCCGCACCTCGATCACGGCACTGCCGTCGATCGAGCGCAACCGCCAGGCCAGGCGGACGACGCCACCGGGCAGCGGGTCGGCGTGTCGGACCGCGTTGCCGACCAGTTCGGCCGCGACCGAGACCACGTCGTCGAGCAGAGCTGCGGGGACGGCGTCGGCCAGGGCGGCGGCGAGGCGGTGCCGGGCCTGCTGAGCACCGCGGGCATGGTGCGGAACCACCACGCACCAGGCCCGCTCAGCGACAGCCATCGACACGATCATGCCTCCCCGGATGCGGCCGCATCCCTCTTTCCGTCACCTCGCGGCAGCCGTACCTCTGCGACCGTACCTCCCCCATCCCGGGGACGTAAGGACACCCAACCGTTTTGTCGCTCAATAGTCTTTCGGACGAGATAAAGACCCAGTCCGGCACCACCGTACCGCCGACCGTCGCCACTGTCCGCCTGCCAGAACCGATCGAACACCCGATGGGATTGGTCCGGCGGGACACCGATGCCACGATCGAGCACCCGGAACAGCACGGTACGTCCCTCTTCGGCAGCGGTGATCACCACCGGTTCCGACCCGGGTGAGTACTTCTCGGCGTTGGTGACCAGCTCGGTGAGCACGGTCGCGATGGTGGTCCGGTCGCCGTGCGCGGGTGCCAGCGTGCTCGGCAGCTCCAGCCACAGTCGGCGCCGCAGGTCCGCGGGCAGCCCGGCGGCCGCCTGGCGCAGCGCGGTGAGCAGATCGAAGGGGGCGGGCCGCAGCATGCCGACAGCGGTGCCGGTGCTCGCCGCGAGCAGCCGGTCGACCAGCCGGGCCAACTCGTCGGTGCGCTGGCCGATGACGCGGGCGGCCTCGCGGCGCGCCTCCTCGTCCAACTGGTCCCAGTGATCGCGCAGCGTGTCCGCGTACCCCTTGATCACGGTGACGGGGGTGCGCAGCTCATGGCTGGTCACCGCGATGAACAGATCCCGGTCGGCCAGCTCCGGGGCCTCCACCGCGGACTGCACCGGCAGCCCGGCGCCTTCCCGGTAGAACTGCGCCACCGTTGTGCCGAGCAGCGTCATCACGGCGAGCCGGTCCGGGTCGGCCGAGCCGTCCACGGTGAAGAACGCCGCCAGCAGCGCCACCGGTGCACCCGCCACGTCGACCCGGTGCACCAGGACCCAGGGGGTGCCCACCGCGGCGAGCTGATCGGCCGTGTCGGGATCGACCTCGTTGAGCTCCAGCCGGTAGTTGGCCGCGCCGGTGCGGCACGCGGTGGTGACCACGTGCGGCCGCAGCGGCCGCCCGATGGCCCACGCGGCGGTGCCGGCGGCCGCGATGATCCGGCCGCCCTCGCCGTGCAACTCGGCCAGGGCCATTCCGGGGACGCCGAGAGCGTACTGGCCGAGGTGGACCAGGCGGTCGACGGCGGCCAGGCCACCGGACCGCGTCTCGGGGTCGTCGTAGAGCGCGGCGATGCCCAGCGTCAGCTCGCGGTACGCCACCTCCACAAGCAGGAATCCTGCCTGTTGGAAGTTTCCCGCGCCAGAGGCTGGTCGTGCCGATAGTTGCCGGCTCACCGACCGAGGTGGGACAGCACCTCCGCAGGCCGGTCGGTGATCAGCCCGTCGACGCCCAGTTTCAGCAGTAGATCGACATCGTCGAGCTCGTTGACGGTCCAGACGTACACCTGCTGGCCGCCGGCCTTGAGCCGCCGGACCAGATCGGGACGTCGGCGCACCAGCTCAAGACCGGGCCCGGCGATGCGGGTGCCGAACGGCAGCCGTCGAATGCGCAGACCGGGCGGGAGCAGGTCCATCAGCTGCACCGTGGGCAGCGACGGCAGCAGCTCCCGGGACCGGCGCACCGCCAGCGGGGAGAACGACATCACCGTCACCCGCAGCCGCTGCTCCGCACCACTGGTCAGTCCGTGCCGGTTGAGCAGCGCGCGCAGCCGGTACTCGACGGCCTTGCCGTACCGGTTGGGGTGTTTGGTCTCGACCAGCAGTCGCACCGGGCGGCCCGCCCCGCGCAGCGTGTCGAGCAGGTCGTCCAGGGTCAGCACACCGGCCCGCGACCCGCCCGGATGCCAGGACCCGAAGTCGTAGGCACGCAGCTGGGCCAGGGTCAGCCCGGCCATCGGCCCCCGGCCGTCGCTGACCCGGTCGAGCCGACGGTCGTGCAGGCAGACCAGGTGGCCGTCGCGGGTGAGCCGCACGTCGCACTCGACGCCGTCGGCACCGTCGCGCAGCGCCTGCTCGTACGCGGCCAGCGTGTGTTCGGGCAGCGCGAAGGAGGCGCCGCGGTGCGCGAACACCAGCGGCGCCGGATCGGGGTTGCGGATCATGCTCAGACGATCTGCGGCCGGCCGTTGTCGGCGACCACCGGGCGTCCCGCCGCGGCCCAGCCCATCATGCCGCCGTCGAGGTTGGTGACGTTGTCCCAGCCCTGCTGGCGCAGGTATGCCACGACCTGGCCGGACCGGCCGCCCACCCGGCACACCACCACGACCTCGCGGTCCTGCGGGACCTCGGTCATCCGGGCCGGGATCTGCATCATCGGCAGGTGTACGGCGCCGGGGGCGTGTCCGGCGTCCCACTCGTCGTCCTCGCGGACGTCGAGGAGGTAGGCGTCGGTGGGCACTTCGGCAACGGTCACGGTGGGGATCTGCGCAGCGAACACGCCTGCCAGTGTAGAGGTCAGATCGAATTCACCCATCGCGGATGTTCCTTGGCCCAGTTCGCGACCATCCCGTCGCGCATCGCCTGGAACAGGCCGTCTGACTGGTCGTCGAGCACCACGTACGACACTCCGTCGATGTTGGTGATGTGCGAGGGCACCCTGACCCCGACCAGGCCGTCGGGTCGAATGTTGCGCAGGGCCAGGGCCAGCTCGGTGATGCTGGCCGCGCCGGTGTCGACGGTGAGCGACTGGCCGATGCCCCGGATCAGCAGGTCCAGCTTGATGGGATTTCGGGCCACCCCGCTGGCCAGCGCCTTGTCCAGCACCGACTTGACGAGCTGCTGCTGGTGGCGCTGACGGTCGTAGTCGCCGTTGGGCAGGCCGTATCGCTGGCGGGAGAAGTCCAGCGCCTCGGCGCCGGTCATGTTCCGGCAGCCGACGGCGAACACCCGGCCGGTATGGATCGAGGTGACCGGGGTGTCCACGCACAGCTTGACCCCGCCGAGCGTGTCGATCACCTTCACGAAGCCGCCGAAGTCGATCACTGCGGCGCCGTCGAACCTGATCCCGGTCAGCTCGGTGAGGGTCGCCGAGAGCAGCTGCACGCCCCCGTTGCCGCCCCCGCCGAACTCGAACGCCGCATTGATCTTGTCTTTGGCGCCCCGGTAGCCGGTGAGCGGGAAGGCGGGTATCTCCACCCGCAGGTCGCGCGGGATGGAGATCAGATGCGCCTGGGTGAGGGCGGCGTTGACCTGGACGATCAGGATCGTGTCGGAGCGCTGCCCGGCGTCAGGGTTGGCCGCCCGCAGGTCCGAACCGATGAGCAGGTAGTTCAGCGGTCCAGCGACGTTGCGCCAGCCGACGAAGGAGTCGACGTCGCGAGCGCGCTCGTCGAGCAGGACGTCGTGGCCGACGGCCGACTCGTACCGGTGCAGCAGGGCCCGCCCGGCCAGGACGCCGCCGCCGACCAGCAGCACCAGCACCACCATGAACACCGCGGTGATCTGCCGCCAGTTCCGGCCGCCGCGACGCACCGGCACGGGCGTCCCCGGGCCGGGGGTGGCGGGGCCGGTGCGGGTCGCCACCGGAGGCGGTTGCGCCGAGTGTGCGTCGGGCCAGCCCAGGCCGGACCCGGCTGGACCGGATCGGCCGGGTGCCGCGCCCGGCCAGCCGACGCCGCTGGGCCGCGTCCCGCTCGCACCGGCGCCAGACTGTCCTTGGCGCCATGTGGGCATGGACATGACGCCCTCCTCGGAAGCGAGAAACCCTCACTGCCCAGGGTATTGAGCGCCGCCCGCCGTTTCCCGGCAATGGGAAACTATTTCTCGTTATTGACCAGTTCTGGGGTCATGAGAACGAACTGTCCGAGGGTGTCGGTTTTGGCGGCCTGGAACATCTGCATCGTGAGTTGGTCCAGCCCCTCGCCGCCCTCGGCGCTGTTGTAGTTTCCGCCGTTGGTCTTGAGCAGCACCAGATCGGCGCCGGCGAGATCCTTCATGGTGAACAGGAAGTCGATCGGCTCGCTGGCCCCGGTGTCCAGCAGCATCGACTTGCCGACCGCCTTGATCAGGTTGTTGACCTTGCCGAAGTCGCGGAGCATCTCGGCGGAGGCCGCCTTCTTGGCCATCGCCTTGATGAGCTGCTGCTGGTGGCGCTGACGGGCGTAGTCACCGGTGCCGTCGGCCGCGTGCTTGCGGATGCGGGAGAAGTCCAGCGCCTCCCAGCCCGACATGTTGCGGCAGCCCTTCTTGTGCACGAACTCCTTGCCCAGCAGGCCGCGGTCCTTCTCGACCTTCAGGTTGTCGTTGCCGGAGCCCGCCACGTACTGCGGCTTGCCGTCGATCATGAAGTAGTGCGAGGACTTGGTGTCGGCCTCGACGCAGAGATAGACCGAGCCCAGGGCCTCGATGACCTGCTTGAACCCGGCGAAGTCGATGACCGCGGCGCCGTCGAACTGGATGCCGGTCAGGTTGCGCACGGTCTCGTAGGTCAGCTTCAGGCCGCCCACCCAGCCGCCGCCCTTCTGCGCCCCGAAGAAGAAGGCCGCATTGGCCTTGTCGCGGTGTCCGCCGTATCCGTTGCCCGCCGCCGGGATGTCCACCAGCGCGTCGCGGGGGATGGACATCAGGTACGCCTGGTCGTGGGTGGCCGGGATGTGCAGCAGCATGATGGTGTCGGCCCTGGCGTCGTCGGCGCGCTGGCCCGCCCGGGTGTCGATGCCCAGCAGCAGCATGTCGATCGCGCCCTTGAGCGCCTCGCCCTCGGGCGCGGTCGCGTCCTCGATCACGTTGGTGGTCTGCAGGTTGTCCTCGACGCTGCCCACGAACGAGTGGACCCCGACGATCGCCCCGCCCGCCGCCAGCATCAGCAGGGCACCGAAGGTGACGGCGAACTTGGACCACAGTGGCGCGCGGCCGCGCCTGCCCCGTTTGCGGGAGGCGGCGGTGCCGCCCCCACCCGCCGGCCGCGTGCGCTGCCTCGGCACGCCGCCCGTCGTCTTGCTGCCCTTCGGTGCCTTCTTCGCCACGCGACCTCCTAGGTCCGTGCGGTGCCGGTCAGCGGGGATGAGCTATTTCTCGTTGTTGACGAACTCCGGGTTGAGCAGGGTGAACTGGCCGAGCGTGTCGGTCTTGGCGGCGTTGAACATCTGCATGGTGCCCTCGTTCAGCGCCTCGCCGCCCGAGCCGGTGCTGTTGAACCAGCCCGCGTTCGTCTTGAGCAGCACCAGGTCGGCGCTCGCGAGGTCCTTCAGCGAGAACAGGAAGTCGATCAGCGGGCGGCCCTTGGTGTCCAGGATCATCGACTCGCCGACAGCACTGGTCAGCGCGGAGATCTTGTTGACATCGGTCAGCACGCCGCTGCTGGCGGCCTTCTTGGCCATCGCCTTGATCAGCTGCTGCTGGTGGCGCTGGCGGCCGTAGTCGCCGTCGTCGAGCGACTTGCGGATGCGCGAGTAGTCCAGGGCCTCCCAGCCCTGCATCTCCCGGCAGCCCTTCTTGTGCACGTACGCCTTGAGTCCCTGGTTGTGGGCCTTCTGCTCGTTGACGTAGGTGACCTTGCCGTTGACGTGGTAGTAGTGCAGCGACTCGGCGTCGCTCTCCACGCAGATGTTCACGGTGCCCAGCGCGTTGATGACCTTCGAGAAACCGCCGAAGTCGATGACCGCGGCGCCGTCGAACTGGATGCCGGTCAGCTTGCTGACGGTCTTGGCGGTCAGCGCCATGCCGCCCTTCCAGCCGCCGCCGTTCTGCGCGCCGAAGTAGAAGGCCGCGTTGATGCGGTCGGTGGCGCCGCTGTAGCGGGTCGCCGGGTTCGCGGGGATCTGCACCATCGAGTCGCGCGGGATCGACATCAGGTATGCCTGGTCGTGGCTCGCGGGGACGTGCAGCAGCAGGATCGTGTCGGCGCGGGCGTTGTCGCGCTCCTGGGTGGCGCGCACGTCGATGCCCAGCAGCAGGATGTCGATCGCGCCGGTGAGGTCGGCGCCCTGCGGGCCGGTGTCCTTGCCCGCCTCGTCGAGCACGTTGACGACCTGGACACTGTCCTCGAGCTTGCCGACGAACGACTTGACCCCGACGATGGCGCCACCGGCGACCATCATCAGCAGCGCGCCGAAGGTGAGCGTCAACTTGGCCCACAGGGGGCTGCGCTCACGCTTCTTCTTCTTGCCGGAGCCCTTCTTCTTGCCGCTGGGCTTCTTCAGCGAGTGGCTGGCGCCGCGCGGGGCGGGGTCGTCGTACTCGTCGTAGGGGTCGGGGGCCTGCCCCCGGCTGCGCTGCTTGGGAACAGCGTTTTTCGCACCGCCTCGCCGAGCCTTGTTCGCCACCAGATCCCCCGGTCCCTATGCCGTAGACCGGGCCACTGTAATAGGTGCACCTGCGAAGCGGCGAGGGCCCATAGAGCAATCTGAATCGATATGCCCTATTTGTGGAGAAACTTGTTGCGTCAACCCCTACCTGGCGCCGCAGGTGACGGACTCGTGTGAGCTGCGACCCATTCCTTGACCTTGTCGTTGGCGACCGCCTGGTAGAGCTCGATCGCCTTGGTGCGGTCGGAGACCACCACGCTTTCACCGTTGACCATCTGGCTGCCCAGATGCGGGCTGGTCATGAACGTCAGGTCCGCGCTGCGGATGCCGCGGAACTGGATCGCCATGTCGACCAGGCGGAAGTCGTTGTCCACGGTCACCGCGCTGGTCATCGCCTCGAGGAAGCCGTGCAGCTTGCTGGGGTTGGTCAGGGTGCCGCCACTGGCGGCCTTGTCCAGCAACGCCTTCAGCAGCTGCTGCTGGTGGCGCATGCGGGCGAAGTCGCCGTCGGGGAACTGCTTTCGCTGCCGTGCGTAGTCGAGCGCTTCCTCTCCGTTGAGGTGCATCATGCCCTTGGTGAAGGTGCGCTTCGGCTTGTGGATCGAGGTGATGGTCCGCTCGATGTCCATGTCGACGCCGCCCAGGGCGTCGACCACCTCCTTGAAGCCGCCGAAGTCGATCAGCATGACGTGGTCCATGCGCACCGAGGTGAAGCACTCGACCGTCTTGACCAGCAACGGCATGCCGCCCCAGGCGTACGCGGCGTTGATCTTCGCCTTGCGGTTGCCACACTCGACGTCGGTGGCCTGGTGCGGGATGTACACGTGCAGGTCGCGCGGCATGGAGATGAGGTACGCGTGGTCCTGGCTGGCCGGCACGTGCATCAGGATGATCGTGTCGGTGCGCCATTCGCCGCCCCGGTCGGTGGGCGCGTCCGGGTCGCGCGAGTCGCTGCCCACCAGCAGGATGTTCATCGCCCCGTCGGCCTTCTTGGCCGGGCGGCCGCCGGTCAGCGCCGAGAACGGGTCGGTGCGGGACAGGTCGCCCTCGACACTCTTGGCATACAGCCACGCGCCGCCCAGGCCCAGGCCGCCGCAGAGCGCCAGCGCGATCACGGCCACCAGCGCGATCCGGCCCCAGCGCGGCTTGACCTTCTTCTTGGCCGCGCCGTACGTGTTCCCGCCGCCCGCCACCGGCACCCGGGCCGAGCCCGACCGGCCGCGACCCGACGCCGAACCGCCCGGCCGCGACGAGGCGGAGCCGCCCGGCCGCGACGACGCCGAGGCACGCCCCGGCACCGCGGCCATGCCGCGCGGGGTGCCCTCGTTCCAGGGTCGCGACGTGCCCGACGCGCCGTTGCGACCGGAGCCGCCGGTCACGCGCGGCGTGCCCTCGGGGGGCGTCGAGCCGCCCACGGAGGCCCGGCCCACCGAAGCGCGGCCGGTCGGGCGCTGCGGCGGCTTGTCCGCGGCGTCCTTGGGCGTGCCGTCCTCGGGCTGGTCAGGTGTATCCGTAGACATGAGAACCAGCCTACGAGGCGGTTGCGACAACGCCAGGAAGCGGCAACCTGTGGCGTGCCCAGCTCAGCGGCGCTACGTGAAGATTTTGCCCCGATGTTGATCGTGAGCTGATTTCACGACAGTGTCGCGTACCTGCCACGGTGGTGCAGCAGCGGCGGGTCGGCCGGACCGAGCGTGATGTCGACCAGGGTCGCCTCCACCAGCAGCCCCCACCCGAACGGCCGGGCCCCGTCGAGCCGACACCCGACCCAGGTCCCCGATCCCGCCGGCACCGGCCCGTACGCCGTCTCCTGCCAGGGCTCCTGCCGGAACAGACCGCCCGGGGCGGGCATCAGCCCGGCGAACCGGTCGGCCAGCTGCCGGTGCGACGGCCCGAGCGGCGTCACCGCGAACACGCCCGCGGCCTCGATCGCGGGCCACAGCTCCGACTCGTCGTCGATCAGCCCGAGCAGGCGGCCCGGCTCCCCGTCCGCGATCAGGGTGGACGAGACGGTCAGCCCGGCCGGGCCGGGCGCCGTCCACAGGCTCACGGTCATCGCGAAGCGACCCCGGAGCCGGCGCACAGGGTTGCGCGCCGACTCCGGGGTCGCGAACGGATCACTGTCGTGGATCACGTGGCTCGCCGGTGACCGCTCAGGTCCAGGCCAGCATGGCCGCCTCGGGGTCGGTGAGGAAGGCGCCGATGTCCCGCAGGAACTTCGAGCCCAGCTCGCCGTCGACGATGCGGTGGTCGAAGGACAGCCCCAGCGTGGTGATCTGGCGCAGCTTGACCTTGCCCTTGTGCGCCCAGGGCTGCTCGCGTACGACGCCGAAGGCCAGGATCGCCGTCTCGCCCGGGGGCAGGATCGGCGTACCCGTGTCGACGCCGAAGACGCCCACGTTCGTGATGGTGAACGTGCCGCCGGTCATCGCCGACGGCGGGGTCTTGCCCGACTTCGCGACGTTGACCAGGTCGGTCATCGCGTCGGCGAGCTCGCGCAGGGACAGGCGCCCCGCGTCGGCGATGTTCGGCACGATCAGGCCGCGCTCGGTCGCCGCCGCGATGCCCAGGTTCACGTAGTCCTTGACCACGATCTCCTGCGCCGCCTCGTCCCAGGTCGAGTTGACCATCGGGTGCCGCTTGGCGGCCAGCAGCACGGCCTTGGCGACCAGCAGCAGTGGCGAGACGCGCACGTCACGCCACTCGCGGTCGGCCCGCAGACGCTCCAGGGCCTTCATCGACCGGGTCATGTCGACCGTGAGGAACTCGGTCACGTGGGGCGCGGTGAAGGCCGAGGCGACCATGTTGGTCGCGGTCAGCTTCCGCACCCCCTTGATCGGGATCCGGGTCTCGCGCGCACCCGGCACCGACGGCACCGCCGCGACCACGGCGGGAGCGGCCTGCGCGGTCTGTACGTCGTCGCGGGTGATCGAGCCCTGCGGCCCGGTGCCCGTGATCGAGGTCAGGTCGACGCCGAGCTGGCGAGCCAGCATCCGCACCGGCGGCTTGGCCAGCACAGCACCGGCGCGGTGCGTCCCGTTGACCGGGGCCGGAGCCACCGGGGCCGGGGCCGGAGCGACGGGAGCCGGGGCGGGTGCGACGGGAGCCGGGGCGGGTGCGACCGGAGCCGCGGCGACCGGAGCGGGCGCCGGGGTGTCGGACTTGCGGGCCCGGCGGGTGGCCGGGCCGCTGCGCGGGCCGTACCCGACCAGCACCGCGGTACGCCCGCTGGCGGTCGTCTCGCCGATCAGGCCGCCGGTGGCGACCGCCTCGGCCTGCGCCGCCGCGCCCTGGCTCATGTCGTCGGCCGGGGCCGCCGGGCCGCCGGTGTCGATGGAGATGATCGGCGCGCCGACCTCGACCACGGTGCCCTCGGGCTGGTAGATCTTCACGACCGTGCCGGCCCACTTCGCCGGGATCTCGACCGCGGCCTTGGCGGTCTCCACCTCGACGATGGGCTGGTTCAGCTCGATGACGTCGCCCTCGGCGACGAGCCACTTGAGGATCTCGCCCTCGGTCAGACCCTCACCGAGGTCGGGCAGGGGGAACTGGTTGATAGCCATGGTCCGCCCCTCACCAGCCGAACGAGCGGTCGACAGCGTCGAGCACACGGTCCAGGTCGGGCAGGAACTCCTCCTCCACCCGG
This sequence comes from Catellatospora tritici, assembly GCF_019083965.1. Lineage (GTDB taxonomy): Bacteria > Actinomycetota > Actinomycetes > Mycobacteriales > Micromonosporaceae > Catellatospora > Catellatospora tritici. The sequence continues at coordinate 313,590 of NZ_JAHRCY010000007.1, read as the reverse complement.
GAGGCCGGGTAGGGGATGTCGTAGCCGGTCACCCGCAGCACCGGGGCCTCCAGGGAGTAGAAGCACTCCTCGGAGATCCGCGCCGCGAGCTCGGCACCCATGCCCAGGTTGCCCGCCGCCTCGTGCACGACCACGGCACGGCCGGTCCGGCGGACCGACTCGAAGACCGGGGCCATGTCCAGCGGGGACAGCGAGCGCAGGTCGATGACCTCCAGGCTGCGGCCGTCCTCGGCCGCCGCGGTGGCGGCGTCCAGGGCGGTGCGCACCATCGGGCCGTACGCGAGCACGGTGGCGTCGGTGCCCGGCCGCACCACGCGGGAGGCGTGCAGCGGGTACGCCGACGACAGCGTCGTCGAGGTGTCCACCTCGCCCTTCTCCCAGTAGCGCCGCTTGGGCTCGAAGAACACGATCGGGTCGTCGCTGGCGACGGCCTGCTGGATCATCCAGTACGCGTCGGCCGGGTTGCTGCACGCCACGACCTTGAGACCGGCGGTGTGCGCGAAGTACGCCTCGGGCGACTCGGAGTGGTGCTCGACCGCGCCGATGCCGCCGCCGAACGGAATCCGGATGACCATGGGCAGCTTGACCTTGCCCTGGGACCGGTAGTGCAGCTTGGCGACCTGGCACACGATCTGGTCGTAGGCCGGGTAGACGAAGCCGTCGAACTGGATCTCCACCACGGGGCGGTAGCCGCGCAGGGCCAGGCCGATCGCGGTGCCCACGATGCCGGCCTCGGCCAGCGGGGTGTCGATGACGCGCTCGTCGCCGAAGTCCTTCTGCAGGCCGTCGGTGATGCGGAAGACGCCGCCGAGCTTGCCGACGTCCTCGCCCATGATGAGGACCTTGTTGTCGTCCTCCATGGCGCGGCGCAGGCCCATGTTGAGGGCCTTGCCAAGGGTGAGCGTCTCCATCAGTGGCTCCCCTCGAACGAGGCGTGGTAGGCCTGGAACTGCTTCTTCTGCGCGTCGACCAGCGGCGAGCCGTTGGGGTAGACGTGGTCGAACATGGTCGCCGGGTCCGGGTCGGGCATGGACAGCACGCGCTCGCGCAGCGCCACCGCCTCGACCTTGGCCCGCTCGTCGACCTGGGCGAAGAACGTCTCGTCGGCGATGCCCTGCTTCTCCAGCAGCAGGCGCATGCGGATGATCGGGTCCTTGGCCTGCCACGCCTCGACCTCGCTGGCCACGCGGTAGCGGGTCGGGTCGTCCGAGGTGGTGTGCGCACCCATGCGGTACGTGTACGCCTCGATCAGGGTCGGGCCCTGGCCGTGGCGGGCGTTGTCGAGCGCGGCACGGGTCACCGCGTACGTCGCGAGCACGTCGTTGCCGTCGACCCGGATGCCGGGGAAGCCGAAGCCGGCCGCGCGCTGGTACAGCGGGATGCGGGTCTGGCGCTCCAGCGGCTCGGAGATCGCGTACTGGTTGTTCTGGCAGAAGAAGACGATCGGGGCGTGGTAGACGCTGCCGAAGATGAACGCCTCGTTGACGTCGCCCTGGCTGGTCGCGCCGTCGCCGAAGAAGGCGATGACGGCCTCGCTGGTCTCGTCGTCGTCGCCGACCTTGCCGTCCTTGGCGATGCCCATGGCGTAGCCGGTCGCGTGCAGCGTCTGCGCGCCGATCACGATCGTGTACGTGTTGAACCGGTTGGCCACCGGGTCCCAGCCGCCCTGGTCCACGCCGCGGAACAGGCCCAGCGGCATGATCGGGTCGATGTTGCGGCAGTAGAGGACGCCGTGCTCCCGGTACGTCGGGAAGGCCATGTCCTGCGGGCGCAGCGCCCGGCCGGAGCCGACCTGCGCCGCCTCCTGGCCCAGCAGGCTGGCCCAGATGCCGAGCTCACCCTGGCGCTGGAGCGCGGTGGCCTCGGCGTCGAGCTTGCGGACCGTGACCAGGTCGCGGTACAGGCCGCGCAGCTCGTCATCGGTGAAGTCGACGGAGTAGTCGGGGTGCTCGACTCGCTCGCCCTCGGGGGTGAGGAGCTGTACGAACTCCGGCTCGGGGGGGCCCGAGCGCTTTCCGCCGCGGCGCGGGGCCGCGCGCTCGACTCTGGTCATCCGTGTCTCCCTGTCAAGTGGTGCGTCGGCGGCGGGGTGTGCTGCCGCGCATCGGTCGGCGCCACGTCACGCTCCTCGTGGGGCGAAGACGCCTGGCTACGGCAGATTCACGAGCCCGGGGTACATGGAAGACCACGGCCACGCTGCCGCCTGGCCCCCATACTGCCGTATCCGTGGCGGCAGTCACAGGCCGGGCAGGTGATATTGGCAACCCGCGGCCGAAAAACAGGGCCTGGAGAATGCCCCAAATAACCGGATCATGGCTGTCAATCGGTCATTCTGTGCTAATTCCCCCCGTGCCCCGAGGAGCACAACGATGTCCGACGACAGCTTCCTGGACCGCGTCTTCGGCCCTCCACCGCAGGTGGCGGCCTTGAACGCACCGACACCACCAGCACCACCGGCACCATCGGCCGCCCCGCCCCGGCGGCGCGGCCGGGCACCGATCACGCCACGTCGCTACGCGCTGCTCGTGGCGGCGATGGTCGGCCTGACCGCCCTGCCCACCTGGATCGTGCTCCGAGCGGGAGTCGACGGACTCGACCCAGACTTCGGGGCCCGACTGGCCGGGCCGGTGCAGGCGTTCTCCGTGCCCGGCGAACCGCAGCGGCTGCTGCCCGCGTACCCGCAGCAGCGGCCGACCCGGCCCGCGCCGCAGTCCGACCCGGTCACCGGGCGCCCCGCGGCGCCGCTGGTCATCGCGGTGGGACCGCCGCGCGAGGTCAAGGGCGCCGAGCCGGTGCTGGAACGCCGCGACACCGCCAAGCCGCCCGCGCCGCGCCCGGTCTGGCATCCGGCCAAACCTGCCAAACCGGCGAAGCCGACCAGGCCCACCGGCCCCGTCGGCCGCCCCAGCGGCGACCATGCCGGGCCACGAAACTGCCCGCAGCGGCCGACTCGGCAGCACCCGCATCGCCATCGGCCCGCGACCTGGCCCGCGACCTGGCCCGGCTCCTGGCTCCCGGGCGGTGGGCCCGGTCCATGGGGCGGCTCCGCCCAGGCGGGCCAACACCCGGTCCGGCATCCCTCACGGGGGCACGCGCAGCCGATCCGGCCGTCCTGGGGGCACGCGCAGCCGATCCGGCCGTCCTGGGGGCACGCGCAGCCGATCCGGCTTCCCCGCCCCAAGCATCCGCGACCGCACAACTCGACCCCGAACCCAGCCCGCCCACACCTCCGGCGCCTCCAGACCCACGTCACGCAGCCGCACGTCACGCAGCCGCACGTCAAGCACGTGCAGGTCAAGCACGTGCAGGTCAAGCACGCGCACGTTAAGCACGCGCACGTTAAGCACGTGCAGGTCAAGCACGCGCACGTCAAGCACGTGCAGGTCAAGCGTGTGCACGTCGCGCAGGCGCACGTCAAGCGGGTGAAGGTGCAGCGGCCGCACGTGCGGCCCTCCGGCCACCCCCGCGGCTGACGCCGCCGGGTCCGCCGCGCCCGTGGAGCCCGCCGAGCCCGCCAAGGTCAACAAAATTGCCGGGCAGTCGGGCGTATCGGGGATACCGATACGCCCGGTTGCCCGGCAACTTGGACGATCTTGAAGGCTCGGCGGTGGGCCGGGCGGGTGGGGTGGTCAGTTCAGGGTGGTGCGGGCGCGTTCGTACGCGGCCAGCACGCGACGCACCGGCTCCACGACGTACCGCAGGGCGACCTTGTCGATCTCGGCGCGGCGCAGCGTCTCGCCCCGGGCGTCGGCGCGCTTCTTGCCGCCCGGCAGCCACATCCGGCGCGGGCGCTGCGCGTCGGCCGAGGCCAGTGCCTGCCCGAGCGCCGTGGGCAGCTCGCCCAGCCGCGACACCGAAGCTCGGCGCACCGCCTCCGGCCACGGACCGCCCAGCCCCACCGAAGCGCTCGCCGAGTACGCCTGGATCGCCTGCTCGATGCGGGCCGGATCGGTGCCCGCCGACACGAGTCCGCGCACCAGCGGCGCCACCGACGGCGGGCTGGCCGGGCCACCGACCAGCTTGGTCAGGTCGGACAGGGCCACGTTGAGGTCGCGGTCGATCGACTGACGCACGATGGCGCCCTGGGCGATCATCGGTTCGAGCACGGCGCGAAGGTGGGCCACGCCCTGGTGTCCCCCGGCGGCCTGCTCGGTGGTGAACGGGCTGGGCTTCGGCTTCACCGGCTTGTGCTTGGTGGCGGGCAGCACCGGCACCGTGGCGGTGGCGGAGGTGGCCACCAGCGGCACGTCGGTGAGGCCACCCTCGTCGAGCAACTGGCGCAGGTCCGCGCCGACCTTGGGCAGCTGGATCGGCTGCAGCCGGTCGGTCTGGTTGAGCGCCACGACCAGGCCCGACCGCTGGCTGGCGAGCTGGCGCAGATAGCCCTCGTGCACGAGCTGGTCGGCGTACTTCTGCGGGTCGCAGATCCACACCACCACGTCGACCAGGTGCAGCAGGCGGTCGACCTCGACGCGGTGACGCGGCTCCATGGAGTCCACGTCGGGCAGGTCGAGCAGGATCATGCCGCGCAGGCCGACCTCGTCGTTGGCGTCCAGCGCCGACTCGCGGGTGAACCGTCGCCGCGAGGAGACGCCGAGCCAGTCCAGCAGCTCGTCGGCCTGGCTGAGGCTCCCCCACACGCAGGCGTACGGCTCGGAGGTGGTGGGCCGCAGGATGCCCGCGGGCGACCGGTCGATGGTCGTGAACGCGTTGAACATGCTGGACTTGCCGCTGCCTGTGGTGCCCGCCAGCGCGATCGTGGTGAACGCGGTGGGCAGGCGCAACCGGTCGGCCGACCGCTCGGCCACGGCCCGCGCGTACGCGAGCACCGGCTCGTCGGTCAGGTGCTCCGAGGCCAGGTCCACGAACTGCTGGAGCCGGTCGAGCCTGGTGGCGACGGACTCACCGCTGGGGGTGGGGCCGGTCACGGGTCCCTCCTCACGCTCTCTTCAGCCGACTCCGCGCCGACCCTTGACTCGGCAAGTTTCGCACTCGCTGTCTTGTGGAGGAACTCCCAGATGGGGGTGACCACCCGCTCGGCCAGCATCCCCTGGCTGTCCAGCGCGGATTCGGCGACGACGAACAGCGGCACCGGCTCGCCCAGCAGCTGGGTGAGGTGCGGCAGGATCGCGTCGGCCGAGTGGTTCGGCACCCGGTTGAGCACCACCGCGAGATCGACCCGCCGCCGCTGTGCCGCGCGCAGGTGTCGCCACGCCTCGGCGTCAGCGTACCGGGCGGCGGTGGTCATGAAGATCCAGAGGTCGGCCTGGTCGAACAGGCTCTCGGTGAGCTCACGGCTGCCCTGGTCGATGGAGTTGAGGTCGGGGGCGTCCACGAGCGCGAGGTTCGGCGGCAGTGCCGGGGACGCGATCGGGTGCAGGTCGTGCCGGGGCGCGTTGGCCCAGCTGCGGGTGTGGCAGACAAGGACGGGGCGCCGGGTGGTGGGACGCAGGAAGCCGGTGGCACTGACGGGAGCGCGCACCAGGCTGTTCACCAGCGTGGACTTGCCCGCGCCGGTGGGGCCGCCGACGATCGCGAGCAGTGGACCGCCCGCCCCAGCGCTCGGGAGGGGGCCATGTGGGCCCGGTCCGGCGGGCGCAGTGTGGTCATACACAGCAGAAGCCTAAGCGTAAATGGGACACCTCACCAGGACAGCACCGAAGTTGAGTGTGACCCACTCAACCACGCGCTTGACACCGAGCCGTCTCGTGTCAGTATTGAGCCATCTGGACTCAACTTGACTCCGGGCAGTTTTGATCTTGGAGGAACACGAACATGGCACGTGCGGTCGGCATCGACCTGGGTACGACCAACTCCTGTATGGCCGTGCTCGAGGGTGGCGAACCCACCGTCATCGCGAACGCCGAGGGCTCCCGCACGACGCCCTCGATCGTGGCGTTCGCCAAGAACGGTGAGGTGCTTGTTGGTGAGGTGGCCAAGCGCCAGGCCGTCACCAACCCGGACCGGACCATCCGCTCGGTGAAGCGTGAGGTCGGCACGAACTGGTCCGTCGACATCGACGGCAAGAAGTACACCCCGCAGGAGATCTCCGCGCGGGTGCTCCAGAAGCTCAAGCGCGACGCCGAGGCCTACCTCGGTGAGACCGTCACCGACGTCGTCATCACCGTCCCGGCGTACTTCAACGACGCCCAGCGCACCGCGACCAAGGAGGCCGGCGAGATCGCGGGCTTCAACGTGCTGCGCATCGTCAACGAGCCCACCGCCGCCGCGCTGGCGTACGGGCTGGACAAGGGCAGCAAGGAGCAGACCGTCCTGGTCTTCGACCTCGGCGGCGGCACCTTCGACGTGTCCCTGCTGGAGCTCGCCGACGGCGTCGTCGAGGTCAAGTCGACCTCCGGCGACAACCACCTCGGTGGCGACGACTGGGACGAGCGCATCATCGAGCACCTGGTGAAGACGTTCCGCGGCCAGTACGGCGTGGATCTGTCCGCCGACAAGATGGCCATGCAGCGCCTCCGGGAGGCCGCGGAGAAGGCCAAGATCGAGCTGTCGGCCGCCAACACCACCGGCATCAACCTGCCGTACATCACCGCCGGCGCCGAGGGCCCGCTGCACCTGGACGTGACCCTGACCCGGGCCGAGTTCCAGCGGATGACCCAGGACCTGCTGGACCGCTGCAAGGGCCCGTTCGAGTCGGCCATCCGCGACGCGGGCGTCAAGCTCGCCGACATCGAGCACGTCATCCTGGTCGGCGGTTCCACCCGCATGCCCGCCGTGACCGAGCTGGTCAAGCAGCTCACCGGCAAGGAGCCGAACAAGGGCGTCAACCCGGACGAGGTCGTGGCCGTCGGTGCCGCGCTGCAGGCCGGTGTGCTCAAGGGCGAGGTCAAGGACGTCCTGCTGCTGGACGTGACCCCGCTGAGTCTCGGCATCGAGACCAAGGGCGGCATCATGCACCGCCTGGTCGAGCGCAACACCACCATCCCGACCAAGCGGTCCGAGGTGTACACCACCGCCGACGACAACCAGCCGTCCGTGCTCATCCAGGTGTTCCAGGGCGAGCGCGAGATGGCGGCGTACAACAAGAAGCTCGGCACCTTCGAGCTGACCGGCATCGCGCCCGCGCCGCGTGGCGTGCCGAAGATCGAGGTCACCTTCGACATCGACGCCAACGGCATCGTGCACGTCAGCGCGAAGGACCTCGGCACCGGCAAGGAGCAGTCGATGACCATCACCGGCGGCTCGTCGCTGCCGAAGGAGGACATCGAGCGGATGCGCCGCGACGCCGAGGACCACGCGGAGGAGGACCGCCGCCGCCGCGAGGAGGCCGAGACCCGCAACGTGGCCGAGGCGCTGCAGTGGCAGACGGAGAAGTTCCTCGCCGAGAGCGGCGAGAAGCTGCCCGCCGACTCCCGCGAGAGCATCAACGAGGCGCTCACCGACCTGCGCAGCGCGCTGGCCGGCAGCGACATCGAGCGCATCAAGTCCGCCCACGAGAAGCTCGCCCAGGTCTCGCAGGCGGCCGGGTCCGCCCTGTACGGCCAGGCCGGTGCCACCAACGCCGCCGGCGCGGGCCCCGAGGGGGCGACCGGCGCGCGGGCTGGCGATGACGACGTCGTCGATGCGGAGATCATCGACGACGAGGGCAAGAAGTGACCGGAGCACAGGACTCGCCGGCGGCCGACGACCAGTCGACCGCCGGCGAGGGCATCGTCATCAGGAACAAGCGGAAGATCACCCCGAGCGGAGCGACCATGTCCGAGCAGCCGGAGACCCCGGCCGCCCCGGCGGCGGCCGACCCCGTGCAGGAAGCCCCTGCCCAGGCCGCCCCTGACCAGCCCGAGACGACGTCCACGACCGGCGATGAGCAGGTGGCCGCCGAGACCGTGACGGTCGAGGCGACCGCCGACGCGGAGACCGTCGAGCCCACCGCGGCCGAGGTCGAGGCCGAGTCGGCGGAAGCCGCCGAGCCGGTCGAGGGTGAGCTGGTCGAACCGGCCGCGGCCCCGGGTGAGCCGGTCGGCGGGCTGGGGGCGGAGCTGGCGCAGGCCCGTACCGCGCTCGAGGAGCGCACCGTGGACCTGCAGCGGGTGACCGCCGAGTACGCCAACTACCGCAAGCGGGTGGAGCGGGACCGTACGGTCGCCGCCGAGCTCGCGACCGGCCAGGTGCTGGCGTCGCTGCTGCCGATCCTCGACGACCTGGACCGGGCCCGTGACCACGGCGACCTGTCCGGCCCGTTCGGGGCGGTGGCCGAGCAGCTCAACACGGCGGTGACGAAGTTCGGGCTGGTCGCGTTCGGCGAGAAGGGTGACCCCTTCGACCCCAACCGGCACGAGGCGGTGGCTCACCTGACCTCGGCCGACGTGACCGAGCCGACGTGCATCGACGTGATGCGCCGGGGCTACCTGCTGGGCGAGCGCCTGCTCCGCCCGGCCATGGTGGCCGTAGCCGCGCCGGAATGACACCATGACGGAGCTCCCTCGCCTTCCCCTCGGGGACGGCGCGGGAGCTCCGATCACGACAGGGGGAGGGGGTACCGGATGAGCTCGAAAGACTGGCTGGAGAAGGACTTCTACGCCGTGCTCGGTGTGGCGAAGGACGCCCCCGCCGCCGAGGTGAAGAAGGCGTACCGCAGGCTCGCCCGCGAGCTGCATCCGGACCACAACCCCGGCAACGCCGCCGCGGAGGAGCGCTTCAAGGCGGTGTCCGAGGCGTACGACGTGCTGTCGGACGACAACCGCCGTCGCGAGTACGACGAGATGCGTTCGCTGTTCGAGTCCGGCGCCTTCCGCCGCAGCGCCCGGGGCGGCGCGGGCGGCGGCGCGCACCAGTTCGACATGTCCGACCTGTTCGGCCAGGGCGGCGGCCGCGATCAGCGGTTCGGCGGCGCCAGCTTCTCCGACCTGTTCGGATCGATCTTCTCGGGCGGGGCGGGCACCGCGGCGCGCGGTCCGGGGCGTGGGCGTGACGTCGAAGCCGAGATCTTCCTGGACTTCGCCGACGCGGTGCAGGGCACCACTCAGCCGCTGACGCTGCGGACCCTCGGCGTCTGCGAGACCTGCCACGGTGACGGCGCCAAGCCCGGCACCCGGCCGCGCACCTGCACGCACTGCAACGGCACCGGTGTGGTCAACCGCAACCAGGGCGCGTTCGGCTTCTCCGAGGCCTGCCGCGACTGCCAGGGCGTGGGCACGGTGGTGGACCAGAAGTGCCCGGAGTGCCACGGCACCGGCGGGGTCACCAAGACCCGGACCCTGACCGTGCGGATTCCCGCCGGGGTGGCCGACGGCCAGCGCATCCGGTTGGCCGGGCGCGGTGAGCCGGGCGAGCGCGGCGGGCCGCCCGGTGACCTGTACGTGCGGGCGATCGTGCGGCCGGACAACATGTTCGGGCGCAGCGGGGACGACCTCACCGTCACCATCCCGGTGACGTACGCGGAGTCGGTGCTGGGTGCCGAGGTACGCGTGCCCACTTTGGACGGCATGGTCAAGGTTAAGGTGCCGCCGGGCACCCCGAGCGGGCGACTGCTGCGCGTACGCGGACGTGGTGTGCCCAAACGTGATGGCGGCGTGGGCGACCTGCTGGTTACCGTGGAGATCGTGGTCCCGCAGCAGCTGTCGGAGGAGGCCCGCGAGGCCCTGCTCCGGTTCGCGGAGCTGGCTCCGCCGCTGCGGCGTGACCATCTGGAGCGGAGGTGAACGGCGTGGACGAGCAGGCCAAGGTGTTCCTGATCTCGGTGGCGGCGCAGCTGGCGGGAATGCACCCGCAGACGCTGCGGCAGTACGACCGGATGGGTCTGGTCGAGCCGGGTCGCTCGCCCGGCGGCGGTCGGCGCTACAGCATGCGCGACGTGGAACTGCTGCGCGAGATCCAGCGGTTGAGCCAGGAGGACGGTGTCAACCTGGCCGGGGTCAAGCGGATCATCGACCTGGAGCGGATGGCGCTGGAGCTGCAGGAGCAGCTGGTCGAGGCGCAGCGGCAGTTGGCGTACGCGCAGCAGCGCCTGGCGCAGCTGGAGACCATCTCGGCCTTCCCGCGCACCGAGCTGCTGCCGTCGGCACGCACCTCGACCGCGCTGGTGGTGTGGCGGCCACGCTCCTCGGAAGGCTGAGTCTCGGAAGCCTGAGCCCGCAACGGCCCTGACCGCTATCCTCTTAGTGGGATGAGTCCGATTTATCGGACGTCCCGGAGGGGGAACGATGGGCATTATGGACAAGGCCAAGGACGCGCTCGGGATCACCGATGACAAGGCCGATCAGCTTGGCGACAAGGCCAAGGGCGCCGTCGACTCCGCTGGCGACAAAGTCGACGACGCTACGGGCGGCAAGTTCAAGGACCAGGTCGACAAGGGCCAGAACACGGCCAAGGACGCGATCGACAAGATGACGTCGTAGCTGTTGCGGCGACATGCGAATCCTTCGCGGCAAAGATGAAGAGCTCCCCCGGGCGGTGCCCAGGGGAGCTCTTTCGTGCCGGAACCGGGATTACTGCAGGCGGCGCGAGTGCCGCACCAGCCCGCCCTCGCACCAGTCGTGGTAGTCGAACAGGTGCGGACGGGCCAGCAGCACGCGCGTGTTGTGGGACCAGATCGCCATCAGCTCGTCGCCCTCCTCCTCGGCCTCCTCCACCAGCTTGCGCAGCTTGCGGCGGGGGTGGGCCTTGAAGCCGGTGCGGATCGCGTCGGCGGCGTAGATGTACAGGCAGTGCAGGGCGAAGCGGCGGGCCGGGCAGCTGGTGTCCATGGCCACGTCGAAGAGCGTGCCGACGAGGCGGTCGCCGGAGACCAACAGGTCCCAGTCCGGCGGCAGGGAGCTCAGCGGAACCGAATCCGGTGCGTACGCCCAGGTCCGAAGCTCGCTCGTAGTCGGGTCGACCGGGTTGGCGAAACCGCGGAAGACAGCCGGGGGAGCGCTCATCTTGTCCTCCGGTGAGTGAAGGGCGCGGCAGATTGCCAGCGGCGCTGCTGCGGCGACACGCTAGCCTGCCTGCCCAGGTCAAGGGAAGGTTCGCGCAGACACTTTCATCAACCTGTTACTCACCGCTACGTCAGCGACGCGGTACGGGAACCGTTCGCGGCGGTGGCGACTCTTCGCCGGTATGACCACAGTCCCACGCACGATCCTGCTCGCCGCCGCCGTGCTCGTGGCGGCGACGGCCTGCGCCCCGAAACAGTCCCCCACCGCCATGCCGTCAGCCGGGCCGTCGGCCGCGCCGCCGACCCCGACCGTGCTCGGCCCGGCCCGGGTCGTCGAGATCGAGGCCGAGGTCGACCTGCCCGGCTCGTACGTCGCCCCCTGGTACGAGTTCAGCGACGCCCAGCACGGCTATGCCCTGTTCCAGTGGTGCGGAGACGACGGCTACGACTGCACCGGTCGGCTGCTGGCCACCGCCGACGGCGGCCGCACCTGGCAGCGGCGCAACCTGCCGGTGGCCAAGGCCCGGGGCATCCAGCTCTACCAGAGCACCCCGCAGCAGGTGATCATCTGGACGGACCCGGCCGGATATCAGCTGTCGACCGACGGCGGTCACACCTACGGCCCGGCCACCGAGGTGATGCCGCGCCAGCACGCGGGCGCCCTGGCGCGGTACGGCCTGGAATGGCCAGGTGACAACCAGGGTGATCCGCAGTTGCTGGAGTTCGCCACCGGCCGTCGCCTCACCGTCCCGGACGGCTTCGAGGTCGCCACCGCGTGGACCACCCCCGACAGCACCGTCTGGGTCACCCGGCCGGGGCCGCCCAAGCGCACCGCCCGCACCACCGACGGCGGCCTGACCTGGCAGACCATCGCGGTGCCGGAGCAGCCGGGGCGCTCGGTGTGGAGCCTGTCCGTGCTCCAGTCGGCCGACCGGCGCGACACCTGGCTGGTCGGGATGCAGGACCCGCCGAGCACCGGCGGGGGCACCGCGGTGCTGCGCGGTTCGGTGCTCAAGGCGACGGGCATGCCGCTGCTGTGGCGGCTGGCGGACGCGGCCTGGGTGCCGGTGCCGATCACCGGCATCGAGGAGCAGCCGAACCAGCAGTACACGCTGGCGGCAGCCGGGGACGGGCTACTGGCGCTGGCCGGTCCCGAGGACGGGGTCTACCTCGGCGCCCGGGGCCTGGTCCGGGTGCCCGGCACACCGCGGCTGGACACGGTCTGGCTGCTGCCCGACGGCACTCTGCGCGGCTTCAGCTCGGACTCGCGGGAGATCCTGCTCGGCGTCGGCAGCGGCGCCGACCGCGAGTGGCGGCGGATCTCGCTGGAGCCGACCGGCTGATCACGAGGTGGCGTCGGGGTGACCGGCGCCACCTCAGTCGTGCGCTCCTGCCACGCTGGCGACAACAAGTTGAGTGCAGTAGGCTCAACTTTGTTCGCCGAAGAGGGAGCGTATGGACACTCAACGCCTGACCACCAAGAGCCGCGAGGTCATCACCGACGCCGCGGCCACCGCCCAGCAGCGCGGCCACGCCACGGTCGAGCCGTGGCACCTGCTGCTGTCCCTGCTGGACACCGGCGGCTCCACCGCCCAGGGCCTGCTGCGCGCCGCCGGCGCCAACCCGGCCGACGTGCGCCGCGCCGCGGCCCGCGCGGTCGAGCAGCTGCCCAGCGCCCGCGGCACCTCGGTGGCCGAGCCGAGCCTGGCCCGCGAGCTGGTCAACGCCATCAACTCGGCCGAGCAGATCGCCCGCCCGCTCGGCGACGAGTACGTCTCCACCGAGCACCTGCTGGCCGGGCTGGCCCGGGTCGGCGGTGCGGTCGGCGTCGCCCTCAAGCAGGCGGGCGCCACCGAGGAGGCGCTGGTGGCGGCCTTCCCGCAGATCCGCGGCGGCGACCGCCGGGTCACCTCGCCCGACCCTGAGCAGCAGTACCAAGCCCTGGAGAAGTACGGCGTGGACCTGACCGCGCGGGCGCGCGACGGCAAGGTCGATCCCGTGATCGGCCGCGACGCGGAGATCCGCCGCGTGATCCAGGTGCTCAGCCGCCGTACCAAGAACAACCCGGTGCTCATCGGCGAGCCCGGCGTCGGCAAGACCGCGATCGTCGAGGGCCTGGCCCAGCGCATCGTCGCCGGGGACGTGCCCGAGTCGCTGCGCGACAAGAAGCTGGTCAGCCTCGACCTCGGCGCGATGGTCGCCGGGGCGCAGTACCGCGGCCAGTTCGAGGAGCGGCTCAAGAGCGTGCTGGAGGAGATCAAGTCCAGCGACGGCCAGGTCATCACGTTCCTGGACGAGCTGCACACGGTCGTCGGCGCGGGCAAGGGCGAGGGCTCGATGGACGCGGGCAACATGCTCAAGCCCATGCTGGCCCGGGGCGAGCTGCGCATGGTCGGCGCCACCACGCTGGACGAATACCGCGAGCACATCGAGAAGGACCCGGCGCTGGAGCGACGCTTCCAGCCGGTGGTGGTCGGCGAGCCGACCGTCACCGACACGATCGGCATCCTGCGCGGGCTCAAGGAGCGCTACGAGGTGCACCACGGCGTGCGCATCACCGACGGTGCGCTGGTCGCGGCGGCGTCGCTGTCCGACCGGTACATCGCCGACCGGTTCCTGCCGGACAAGGCGATCGACCTGGTGGACGAGGCCGCCTCCCGGCTGCGCATGGAGATCGACTCCCGCCCGACCGAGGTCGACGAGATCGAGCGGCAGGTGCGGCGCCTGGAGATCGAGGAGATGGCGCTGGCCAAGGAGCCCGACCCGGCGTCGGCGGAGCGGCTGGAGAAGCTGCGCGCCGAGCTGGCCGACAAGCGGGAGCACCTGGCCGCCCTGTCCGACCGGTGGCGCAACGAGAAGCAGCACATCCAGGCCATCTCCGACGCCAAGGAGCAGCTGGAGGAGCTGCGTACGCAGGCCGACCGGGCCGAGCGCGACGGCGACCTGGGCCGCGCCTCCGAGCTGCGCTACGGCCGCATCCCCGGCCTGGAGCGCGAGGTGGAACGGGCCCAGGGCGAGCTGGCCGCGCTGCAGACCAACGGCGCCATGCTCAAGGAGGAGGTCGGCGCCGACGACATCGCCGAGGTCGTCGCCGCCTGGACCGGCATCCCGGCCGGGCGCCTGATGGAGGGCGAGACCGCCAAGCTGCTCCGGATGGAGGAGTCGCTGGGTTCGCGCGTGATCGGGCAGGCCGAGGCGGTCGCCGCGGTCTCCGACGCGGTCCGCCGGGCCCGCGCGGGCGTGGCCGACCCCGACCGGCCCACCGGCTCGTTCCTGTTCCTCGGCCCGACCGGCGTCGGCAAGACCGAGCTGGGCAAGGCGCTGGCCGAGTTCCTGTTCGACGACGAGCGGGCCATGGTCCGCATCGACATGAGCGAGTACGCCGAGAAGCACTCCGTGGCCCGGCTCGTCGGCGCCCCGCCCGGCTACGTCGGGTACGAGGAGGGCGGGCAGCTGACCGAGGCGGTGCGGCGGCGGCCGTACTCGGTGATCCTGCTGGACGAGGTGGAGAAGGCCCACCCGGACGTCTTCGACGTGCTGCTGCAGGTGCTCGACGACGGCCGCCTCACCGACGGCCAGGGCCGCACGGTCGACTTCCGCAACGCGATCCTGATCCTGACCTCGAACCTGGGCTCGCACATCATCGCCGACCCCACGCTCGGCGAGGAGCAGCGCCGCGACGCGGTCATGGCCGTGGTCCGCACCCACTTCAAGCCGGAGTTCCTGAACCGTCTCGACGACATCGTCGTCTTCCACGCCCTCACCCAGGAAGAGCTGGCCTCGATCGTCGACATCCAGCTCGGCCGCCTGCGCCGCCGCCTGGCCGACCGCCGCCTGTCGCTGGAGGTCTCCGACGCCGCCCGGCAGTGGCTGGCCGGGCACGGCTACGACCCGATCTACGGCGCCCGCCCGCTGCGCCGCCTGGTCCAGTCCGCCATCGGCGACAAGCTGGCCAAGGCACTGCTGTCGGGCGAGCTCCGCGACGGGGACACCGTGCACGTCGACCGCTCCGGCGACACCCTCACCCTCGCCTAGCGAGGTAAGGAAGGGCCCCTTCTTATCGCTTCGCGTATAAGAAGGGGCCCTTCCAAACTTCTTCCGGTGGCAGTGGGGTGGGACTCCTCCTCCGGATGGAGGCGGGATCGGCCCAGCGGCGCAGGCGCACGTGGTCGCGGGCCGTTACGGTGGCGGACATGTCGTACACGCCACCTCCTCCGAGCGGCTACACCGCCCCGCCCGCGCCCGGCTCGCGGCCCGGCCCGGTCACCCTCTCCGCCATGCTGCTCCACCTCGTCGCCGCCCTGCTGGTGATCACCGCGGCGATCCAGGTCTACACCGCCACCCAGATTCCGGCGGGCCTGATCGAGGACATCTACGTCGACGCCGGTGCGGACCGGGAGATGGCGTCCTCGTTCGGCAGCATCTTCACGGTCATGTTCTTCATCATCGCCGGCGTCTACCTGCTCGTCGCCATCATGTTCGTGGTGCTGGGCCTGTTCACCGGCAAGGGCAAGCAGTGGGCCCGCATCACCGCGTGGGTCTTCAGCGGTCTGGGCATCTGCTGCTACGGCTGCGGCCTGGTGAGCAACGGAGCCAACGGCATGCTCTCCGGTATGAGCGGCCAGAACACCGGCGGCATCGACCAGTCCGAGATCACGGCCCGGGTGGCCGACATCACGCCGGGCTGGGCGACCCCGGTCTCCATTGCGCTGAGCGTGATCGGCCTGCTGGCGCTGATCGCCGTGGCGGTGCTGCTCGCGCTGCCGCCGTCGAACAACTTCTTCCGCAAGCCCGCTCCGGAGTGGGTGCCCCCGACCTACCCGACGGTCTGACCCGCGGTACGCGGGAGGCGGCCACGCCTCCCGCGTACTCGGTATCGTCATTCAAGCCCCAAAAACCCTCGAAACCGGTAATTTCCGATCTGGAGCGGCAGTCCGGTCGCCGGTATCGGGGGTTTGTCCATGTCCACAGCAGCGCCCATGCCCGAGCAACCCGAGCAACCCGAGAACCCCGTGCACCCGGTGCACCCGGTGCACCCGGTGCACACCCACCCGTCCAGCCTGCGCCCGCTGGTCGTGCAGATCGCCGCGGCCATCCTCGCCCTGCTCGGCCTCCTCGCACTGGCGACCGGCATCACCCACCTCGCCGCCATCCCGGGCGTGATCAACCGGTTCAAGGTCCGGGCCGTGCTCGAGGGCGTCTCCATGGAGAACGTCTCGAACCTCTCCAACGGGCTCAAGGGCACCTTGATCGGCTACGGGCTGGTGTACTTCGTCGTGGCGCTGGTGCTGTTCGCCCTGGCGTGGGGGGTGTGGCAGGGCAACCGGCTCGCCCGCATCCTGACCTGGGTGGTGTGCGGCCTCGGCATCATCCTCGCCTGCTGCGGCCTGTCCAGCGCGGCGAGTCTGGGCACGCACAATGTCACGCTGCAGGGCAACGACCCGGAGATGACCCAGGCGGCCCAGGCGCTGGTGGACTCCTTCCCGGGTTGGTGGGCCGGGCTCACCGGGGTCTCCTCGGTGGCGCAGGCGCTCGGCTACATTGCCACTGCGGTGCTGCTGGCGCTGCCCGCGGCGAACGCCTTCTTCCATCGGGACCGGCCCGCCGCGATTCCGCCGGCCACCACGCCCCCTCCCGTGTCACCGCCGACCAACGCCTGAGGTGAGCGCCGATGTCCTCGTCCGCCAACAGCACCGCCGAACTGCCCGTCACGCAGGCCGAACCGGCTCCTGATCCGCAGGCGGAGGGCGGGAACCGCACCGCCGTGGTTACCGGCGCCACCGCCGGCATCGGCCGCGCCTTCGCGGTCCGCCTGGCCTCCGACGGCTGGGACCTGGTGCTGGTGGCGCGAGACGAGGCCAGGCTGGCGGAATTCACCGAAGCGCTGAGCCGCACCTATGGCGTACGGGCCGGGTTCATCGCGGCGGATCTGGCCACACCCGTCGGATGTGAGCTGGTCGAGGCGCGGCTCAAGGACACCGCGCGGCCGGTGGATCTGCTCGTCAACAACGCCGGGCTGTCGCTGAACACACCGTTCCTCAAATCCACTGTGGAGAAGGAGCTGCACCTGCTGGCGGTCAACGTGCAGGCGGTGATGCGACTTACGCTCGCGGTGCTGCCCGGAATGGTGGCGCGCCGACGCGGAGATGTCATCAACGTCTCATCCGTGGCCGGCTTCGGCGCGGCGATGCCCGGCAGCACCTATCCGGCGAGTAAGGCTTGGGTCACCAATTTCAGTGAATCGGTGGCTCTTTCCGTGGCGCATCACGGGGTACGGGTGTTGGCGCTGTGCCCCGGTTTCACGCGTACGGAATTCCACGAACGGGCCGGTATCAACATGACGAAGACCCCGGACTGGATGTGGCTGCAAGCGCCTGATGTTGTCTCCGACGCACTGCGTGACCTGCGGCGAGGTCGCACGGTCAGCGTGCCGAACTGGAAGTACAAAGTCGTGGTGAGCTTCATGCGGCACACCCCGACCCGCCTTCTGCGGCGCCTTGCCCGAGGTGCCCGGGTGCGTACCGGACGCGACACGGAAGGGCGATAGTTGCAGCAGCAAGGACACCCCCGGATCGAACTCTCAGGATCGGCGGGTAGTGTGCCTCCCATGTCCGACCGCGACGACTTGCGTAAATTCATCACTGATCTCGCGGTGGTGCGAGGAAAGGTCACTCTTTCCTCGGGCCAGGAAGCGGATTACTACGTGGACCTGCGCCGGATCACGCTGCACCATGCCGCTGCGCCCCTGGTCGGGCGGGTGCTCAATGAGCTGACCGCCGACTGGGACTTCGACGCGGTGGGTGGGCTGACCCTGGGTGCGGACCCGGTCGCCGCCGCCATGCTGCACACCTCGGCGCGTCCGCTGGACGCGTTCGTGGTGCGCAAGGCGGGTAAGGCGCACGGGTTGCAGCGCCGGATCGAAGGGCCGGACGTGGCCGGTCGCCGAGTGCTCGCTGTCGAGGACACCTCGACTACAGGCGGTAGTGTTCTTGCCGCTATTGATGCACTGCGGGAGGCGGGTGCCGAGGTCATCGGTGTTGCGGTTATTGTCGATCGAGGCGCGGGCGATACGGTGCGTGCTGCCGGACTGTCGTACCGGGCCGCCTATACGTTGGCGGACCTTGGCCTGTCGGCCTAACGGAACTCCGATCCGTACCTGCTAATATGTAGGTGGATCGATGCTGGTTTGGAAGGAAGAAACACGTGGGTACAGCTCTGGTGGAAACCCCGCTGCCTCAGATCTCGCCGCTCGCCGGCGAGCCGATTGAACGTGCCGATGCCGAGCGTCTCGCCGGTGTTCTCAAGGCACTCGCTGACCCGGCCCGGCTCCGGCTGCTCAGCCTCATCCAGTCCGCCCCCGAGGGCGAGGCGTGCGTCTGTGACCTGACCGCTCCGCTGGGCCTGTCCCAGCCCACGGTCAGCCACCACCTGCGCATCCTCACCGAGGCGGGTCTGCTGAACCGTGACAAGCGTGGTGTCTGGGCCTACTACAGCCTGGTGCCGTCGGCCATCGCCACGGTCGCCGAGCTGCTGACCCCGCCGCGCAAGCGGGCCACCAAGAAGGCTCGCTGACGCTCGGCCCAAGGGCCTGCTCGCGCCGCGGGGCGCGCTCTCCATCGCGGAGAGTGCGCCCCGCGGCGCTTTGCGTACCCCCGAATCATTGTCGATATATCGCAACGCACCTGGTTGACTACCCGCAGTCAAACTTGCCGTCAGCACGTTACAGCAGGCCGCAGTACCTCTAAGCTGACGCGAAGTTTCGGCGTGCTGCCGCCGCGGTAACCCCCGCCGCCGGTCCCGGCGCCGCCGCATCCACTGGGAGTAACCCATGTCTGGACGTCATATCCGTCGTGGCTGGGGTGAACCTGAGGCCCCCCCGCGCCGGCGTGGCCTGTTCGCGCGCCGCGCCGTACGGATACCAGTGATCATCATCGGCGCGCTGTCGCTCTGCGGTGTCGCCACGGTAGTGCTCAAGTCGGTCAGTGCCGACGCCGACGGCTGCGGTAGCGGCGGCATCAATCTCACCGTCGCCGCCGACCCCTCCGTCGCCCCGGCCATCACCGAGATCGGGGCGCGCTGGACCGCCACCAACCCCACCATCGGCCAGGACTGCATCCGGGTCGACGTCATGTCCAAGCCCGCCTACGAACTGGCCAACTCGCTGGGCACCTGGGCCGGTGGGCAGGTCGACGTGGCCGACCAGCCCGCACCGACCCCCAACGACTCCGACCTGCCCGCGGTCTGGATCCCCGACTCTTCGTACTGGCTGGGTCGGGTGCGCGCGGTCGACCGCGACATCTTCGAGGCGGAGTCGCCCTCGGTGGCGGCCAGCCCGATCGTGCTCGCCGTGCCGGAGACCGCCGCCCGCCAGCTCTCCGCGCAACTGGCCAAGGGCGTCGATCCGGCCATGCTCAAGGGCCTGCTCTCGGGCGACCACTCGCCGCTGAAACTGGGCGTCGTCGAGCCGCGCCGCGACACCGCCGGCATGGTCGGCGCGATGATGCTGGCCCAGGCCGTGGTGGCGTCCGAGGCCGACCTGCCCGAACTGGTCCAGTCGTTCCGCGGTATCGGCGGGCCGGTCGCCGACACCGTCGAGTTGTGGAAGCAGTTCGGCAAGGGCGTGACCGGGGCGCCGGTCAGCGAGCAGGCCGTGGTGACGTTCAACGCGACCGGCCCCGCGGCGCCCATGGCGGCGATCAACCTCGCCGGCGCGCCGACGCTCGACTTCCCGTTCGCGGTGCGCGCTCGCCAGCCGCGGCCCGTGGTCACCGCGGCGACCATGTTCCGTGAGGCGCTGACCAGCGGCGACTACGCGGGAATCTTCGCCAAGCGCGGCCTGCGCAAGCCGGACGGCACCGCCTCGACCGGCTTTCCCGTCGGCCACGGCGTTTCCTCGTCCAGCGTGTTCGTGCAGCCGCTCAACGACATGAACCAGGTCCGCAGCGTGCTCACGGTCTGGATCGCGGCCAAGACGCCGTCCCGGGTGATCGCGCTGGTCGACGTGACCTCCTCGATGAACCGGACCATGACCGGCAACGGCAACACCGCCCCGCGTATGCAGGTGATGCGTTCCGCGGCCGAGGACGGGCTGAAGCTGTTCACCGACGACAGCGAGGTCGGCCTGTGGGCCTTCGCGGGCCCCGGCCACCAGCCGGTGGTGCCGCTGGCCAAGCTGTCCAAGTCGCAGCGGAGCATGCTCAACGGCGCGGTGCACGGCGCCCAGCCCGCCTTCACCGACGTTTGCCCGCTGTACAAGGCGATCATCGACGGTTACAAAGCGATGGTGCAGGGCTACGACCCGATGCGGAGCAACACGCTGGTCGTCTTCACCGACGGCAAGGACAACACCGGGATGCAGCTGCGGGCCATGCAGAAGGAGCTGGAGAAGCTCGCCGACGTGACCCGCCCGGTGCGGGTGGTGCTGCTGGGTCTCGGCCCGGACGTCAAGCTGGCCGACCTGCAGGCGATCGCCGCCACCACCGGCGGCGCGGCGTTCCAGGTCAGCGACCCGAAGCAGATGCGCTCCATCTTCCTCAAGGCACTGCTGGCCTAGTCCGTACCCACGCAAAAAGATCGCCGTCTCGGGGCAAGCCCTGAGACGGCGATCTTTTTGCCGCTGACTAGCGGACCGTGACCTTCTCGACGTGGTTCGGGGACTCGCCGCGGCGCTTGGCGCGGCGCTCGCGGATGACCTCGATGGCGATCGGGATCAGCGAGATCGCGACGATCAGCAGCACCAGCGGGATGATGTACCGGTCGATCTTGTCGGCGCCGCCGATGAGGTCGATGATCTGGTTGGCCAGCAGGTAGCCCAGCAGCAGGATGCCGTCGACCCACAGGATCGCGCCGACGATGTTCCACACCAGGAACTGGCGCGCGGGCATGCCGAGCACGCCCGCGACCGGGTTCATGAAGGTGCGCACGATCGGCATGAACCGGGCCAGCACGATGGCGCGGCGCGGGCCGAACTTCTCGAAGTAGTGCTCGGCCTTTGCCACGTACTCCTGCTTGAACAGGCGGGAGTCGGGCTTGTTGAACATCCGGCGGCCGTAGCGGGCGCCGAGCCAGTGGCCGAGCTGGGCGCCGAGGACCGCGCACAGCGGGCCGAGCACCAGCAGCCACCCGATCGGCAGGGATAGGTCGTACTCGGTCATCACGCCGGCGGCGATCATGCCGGCGATGAACAGGAGCGAGTCGCCCGGGAGGAAGAATCCGACCATCAGGCCGGTTTCGGCGAAAAGGATGAAGCACACCCCGAACAGCGCGGCCGGGCCGAACAAGCGCAGCCAGTCGGTCGGGTTGAGCACGTCGAAGGTGGCGGACGCGAGGGGGTCCCCGGCCAGGGTCTGCAGAGTGTCGACTACGGTCACGCCGCTAAAGACTACCGGGCAATGTTCTCGCCGCCCGGATACGTCCTTGGAGTCGAGGGGGTGACTGTGACCTACGAGGAGTTCGCCACCACCCGGCTGGCCGCGCTGTCGCGATACGCGGTCATGCTCACGGGTGATCAGCATCTCGCGCAGGACCTGGTACAGGAGACCATGGTGCGAGCGCAGCTGCACTGGCGCAAGGTGTCGCGGGCCGAGTCCCCCGAGCGCTACGTGAAGCGCATGATGATCAACCAGTACCTCGACTGGCGCCGCGGTTCCTGGTTCCGCCGGGTGTTCCTACGCGCCGATCCCGACGAAACGGTCGCCGTGCCGCACGACCTGGCCGAGCGCAGCGCCCAGCGCGACGTGATCTGGTCGGTGCTGGCGACGCTGCCCCGTCAGCA
Organism: Catellatospora tritici; assembly: GCF_019083965.1. Lineage (GTDB taxonomy): Bacteria > Actinomycetota > Actinomycetes > Mycobacteriales > Micromonosporaceae > Catellatospora > Catellatospora tritici. The sequence continues at coordinate 291,937 of NZ_JAHRCY010000007.1, read as the reverse complement.
GCGCGCCGCCCTGGTGCTGCGCTACTACGAAGACCTCGCCGATGCGGAGATCGCCGACATGCTCGGCTGCACCGTCGGCACCGCCCGCGGTTACATCTCCAAGGCGCTCACCCGGCTGCGCGAGTCGGCCGGTGCGCAGCTCAGCATGGGAGTCGTTCGATGATCGAAGAAGAGCTGCGCGCGGTGTTCCGGGCCCACGAGGAGCAGACGCCCGAACTGGAGCCGCTGCGGAAGGCCATCGACACCGAGACCGGGCGGCGCCGCAGGCGCCGTACCGCGGTCCGGACCAGCCTGGCCGGGGCGTTGGCCGCGCTCGTGATCGCGGTGCCGGTCACGCTGTGGCGCGGGGCGGACGTGCTGCCCGGCCCGGTCACCGGGTTGACCGGGTTCGCCGAGCCGTCGGCCGAGCCGGTGCCGTCCGGCGCGCTCAACCTGCTGCTGCTCGGGCTGGACCAGATCGGTGTCATGCCCGACGCCCGCGCCGACACGGTGGCACTGCTCCACCTGCCCGCCGACGGCCACGGCGCGTACCTGGTGGCGCTGCCGCGCGACCTGGCCGTGGACATTCCCGGGCACGGGCGGCACCGGCTCAACGCCGCGTACACGTACGGGGGGACGGAACTGGCCCGGCGGACCGTCGAGCAGGCCACCGGCGTGCGAGTGGACGCCGTGGCGACGGTCAAGCTCAGCTCGGTGCGCAGCATCGTCGACGACCTCGGCGGGGTGCCGGTGTGTCTGCCGACGAGCGTGAAGTCGCGCCACACCGGGCACGTCTACCCGGCGGGCTGCCGCGACCTGTCCGGGGGCGAGGCCGCCGACCTGCTCCGGCAGCGAGGCAACGGGGTGCCCGACGGCGCGTACGGGCGCGACCGCAACGGTCAGCGGGTGCTGCTCGGCCTGGCCCAGCGGGCCGCCGAACTCAACCTGCTACTGGACGCGGGGAAGCTGCGCGGGCTGCTCGGCACCCCCGGGGTGGGTCTGGACACCGGCGGGATGAGTCTGCTCGGGCTGGCGATGCGGCTGGAGCGGGTGGACCGTACCGAGATCGTGGGCATCACCCAGCCCGGCTTCCGCGCCGACGGCCACGGCCGGGAACTGCTCGACGAGCAGGTCGGGCCCCAGCTGCTGGCGGCGCTGAGGCAGGACGGCATGGCGGCCTTCGCCGCGGGCCATCCGGACTGGCTGCTTCACACGTAGTCGTCCTCGGCGGGCACGACCACCACCCGCTGCTCGACCTGATCCCACTCCGAGCCCGGGGGCAGCGCCGCCTCCGGCTCTCCGATCGGCTGGTCGGGCAGCGCGTTAAGGAGGTCCTCGTCGGCGAGAGGATCGGCCAGGGTTGCCTGCTCGAGCGCGTCGGCCTCGGGCACGCCTGCCGCGTTCTCGGTCATTTCTTCACGGTACGACCGCACTTGACGGTTCGCCAGCAGATGTTGCTATCGGCGTACAAGATGACCATATGGGGTTTCTGATCCGTTGGGTGATCAATGCCGTGGCATTGTGGATCACCACGTTGGTGGTGAAGGGCATCGACGTGTACGGCTCGACGGCTGTACGCAACGCCCTCACGCTGATCATCGTGGCGCTGATCTTCGGGCTGGTGAACGCGGTGCTCAAACCGGTCATCCACGTGCTCGGCTGCGTCTTCTACGTGCTCACCCTCGGCCTGTTCGCGCTGCTGGTCAACGCGCTGCTGTTCCTGCTGGTGGGTTGGCTGTCGAACCTGCTCAAGCTGCCGTTCCACGTCGACGGCTTCTGGCCCGCGTTCTGGGGCGCGATCGTGATGGCCGTGGTCAGCTGGGCGCTCAGCCTGCTGGTCCCGGACAGTGCCGAGCAGCCCGCCTGACCGGATCGCGGCGCGGAGCAGGGGTGAATTCGCCAGGTCAAGTGACGTAGGCAATACTCCTGTAACGAGGACAGCGCGGTCTTCCCGCAGCCGCCATGGCAGGCGACACCACCGCCGCGGTCATCCGCGAACACGCTAGGAGCGTTCACAGATGCCTATCGCATCCCCTGAGGTCTACGCCGAGATGCTCGACCGCGCCAAGGCCGGCGCGTTCGCCTACCCCGCGATCAACGTCTCCTCCTCGCAGACGCTGCACGCCGCCCTGCAGGGCTTCGCGGAGGCCGAGAGCGACGGGATCATCCAGATCTCCACCGGTGGTGCCGAGTACGCCTCCGGCCCGACCATCAAGAACATGGTCACCGGTTCGGTCGCCTTCGCCGCCTTCGCGCACGAGGTCGCCAAGAACTACCCGGTCAACGTGGCGCTGCACACCGACCACTGCCCCAAGGACAAGCTGGACAAGTTCGTCCGCCCGCTGCTGGCCATCTCGGCCGAGCGCGTGGCCAAGGGCGAGAACCCGCTGTTCCAGTCGCACATGTGGGACGGTTCCGCGGTGCCGCTGGACGAGAACCTGCGCATCGCCGAGGAGCTGCTCGCGCTGACCTCGGCCGCGAAGATCATCCTCGAGATCGAGGTCGGTGTCGTCGGCGGCGAAGAGGACGGCGTCGTCGGCGCCATCGACGAGAAGCTGTACTCGACGGTCGAGGACGCGCTGGCCACCGCCGCCGCGCTGGGCCTGGGCGAGAAGGGCCGGTACATGACCGCCCTCACCTTCGGCAACGTGCACGGCGTGTACAAGCCGGGCAACGTCAAGCTCCGCCCGGAGATCCTCAAGGAGATCCAGGAGGCGGTCGGCGCCAAGTACGGCAAGGACAAGCCGTTCGACCTGGTGTTCCACGGCGGCTCGGGCTCGCTGCTGTCGGAGATCCGCGACTCGCTCGACTTCGGCGTGGTCAAGATGAACGTCGACACCGACACCCAGTACGCGTTCACCCGTCCGGTGGTCGACCACATGCTGCGCAACTACGACGGCGTGCTGAAGATCGACGGTGAGGTCGGCAACAAGAAGGCGTACGACCCGCGCGCCTGGGGCAAGGCCGCCGAGGCCGGTATGGCCAAGCGCGTGCTGGAGGCCTGCAACGACCTGCGCTCGACCGGCACCAAGCTCAAGTAATCCACCCGGATCGCCCCGGCGGCCCCGGCCCGCGTTCACGCAGGCCGGGGCCGCCGTCCGCGTTTCCGGGAGACGTGAGTCCGACAACACCGGCGCCGCACGCGCCGCGCTGCACCCATGGGCTGACGGGAATCGGTACGATCGTCCGAATCCGCGTCTAGACAAGGAGAGCCGCCGTGCTGGGCATCGAAGGGTACGAGCCGGTGTGGCACCACGACGCGAACGCGCTGGCCGGGGCGCACCGGGCCCGGTTCGCCCGCATCATCGGCCAGCCGCTGGTCGGCTCCTGGCTGATGTGGGACCTCGACTCCGAGTGCTGGTTCACCGGCGGCCCCGTCGTGCTCGGCTTCCCCGACGCCAACATCGAGATCACGCATCGCAAGTTCGACGAGTGCGCGATCAGCTGGGACACCATCGACATGCAGGCCTCGCTGGACTGGCCCGGCCTGCGGCTGGACTGGTGGTCCGACACCCACCCGGCCATCCTCTCCGCCCGAGGTCGGCCGCTGACCCGCGTCAACATCATCGAGCGGATCAGCCCCAACTCCTGGCGGCCGCAGGTCCTGCACGCGATCGAGTTCTTCTTCGGCGACCAGCGCCTGGCCCTCTTCAACGCCATGGACGAGAACGGCCTCAGCGGCGAACCCGAGGTCAGCCTCCCCGTCGGCTTCTGGCGCCGCATCCCGATCGCATAGCTGCTGGCGCCCACCTCCGCGGGCGGGGCAGTGGTGGCGGTCGTAAATCAGGTGGTCAGGATGGAGATGGCCTCGTCGATGTCGTCGGTCAGGTGGACCAGGGCGGCCGCGCCGGCCCCACCCAGCAGCGTGCGCAGCAGGTCCGGGGCGGGGATGTCGTCGGTCCAGAAGCGGCGGCCCAGGAAGACGTACGGGCCGCTGTCGCCGTCGCTGGCGTAGTAGGTCTTCGTGGCGGCCTGGAACACCTCCTGCACGGTGCCCGCCCGGCCGGGCGCGAACACGATGCCGCCCCGGGACACGCGCAGGATCACGTCCTCCCGGATCGCGTTGGAGAAGTACTTGGCGATCTGGCCCGCGAAGATGTTGGCAGGCTCGTGGCCGTACAGCCAGGTCGGCACCGACAGGCCACCCGCCCACGGGTCGTCGGCGGGGTGCGCGGCCTGCAACCGCAGCGCGGCGCGGGTGTACGTGTCGTGCTGGCGGAAGTCCGGGGCCTTCGCCAACTCCCCGATCGCCTCGGCGACCACCGCCGCGTCGTATCCGGCCAGGTAGGAGCCCAGATTCGCGGCCTCCATCACGCCCGGCCCGCCACCGGTGACGATCAGCCGTCCGGCGCGGGCCAGCCCGTGCCCGAGCGCCGCCGCCATCCGGTACGCCGCGGAGCCGCGCGGCTCGGCGTGCCCGCCCATCACCCCGATCCGGTGCGAGCTCGGCACGTCGGCCAGCGCGTCCGACAGCGCGTTGTCGATGCCGTGGTCGTGCAGCCGCTGCGCCAGCGCTTCGCGTACCCCGGCGTTGGGTCCGCCCTCGGCCACGAAGTGGCGGTAGACGCGGGTGTCGTACATGTTCTCGAAGCCGCCGTCGGCGAACCCGGCGACGAGGTCGGCAGAGGTGTACAGCCGGGCCGGGTGCGTCGGGTACGGCGCCCAGTCGGCGACCGGCACCACGTGCGCGCCCCGGCGCACCAGCGCCGCCTCGGCGGCCAGGGTGGGAAAGGCGCAGCCGATGAAGACGGCGTCCTTGACCTTCACGTGCGACAGGTCGGCGGTGATCGTCAGGCCCTGCACGGTCAACCCGGCCAGACTGTGGCTGGCCAGGTGCTCGGCGAGCTCCTCCTGGGATTCGATCTCGAGCGGGGTGGTGGACGGCATCAGCCGAGTATGCCCGTGACGAATCGCTCAACCGCGCCGAGGGACATCCCGCCGGGTTTTCGGTTGAATGACCGTATGCGCAACCTGATGCCCGAGCCGCCCGCCACGCTGCTGCCCGCCGACGAGGCGGCCGCCGCGGCGCTGGCCGCCACCGCCGACCCCACGCCCGTGGCGGCCGCGCACCCGACGTTCAGCGGCGCGTGGGCCGCGCTGGCCCAGCGCGCGCTCGCCGACGGCCAGCCCGTCGCCGCGTACGCCTACGCCCGCACCGGCTACCACCGGGGTCTGGACCAGCTGCGCCGCAGCGGCTGGAAGGGCGCCGGGCCGGTGCCGTGGTCGCACGAGCCCAACCAGGGGTTCCTGCGCTGCCTCCACGCGCTGTCGCAGGCCGCCGCCGAGATCGGCGAGGCCGACGAGGCCGCCCGCTGCGCCCAGTTCCTGCGCGACTGCGACCCCGCCGCCTTCGACGCCCTCAACAGCTAACTCAAGTTGCCGGGCAATCGGGCGTATCAGGTGCCTCGATACCCCCGATTGCCCGGCAACTTGGACGATCTTTACAGGCCCTCGGCGACGGCGGCGGCGATCCGGAGCCAGGCGTCCTGGGACTCCTCGGACAGGCGGCCGTAGTCGATGGGCTCGCCCGAGTCGAGCATCCGCTCGTACGGGGCGATCAGGACGGCCCGGGTGCGGGCGGCAAAGTGGCGCTCGATCGCGGGGATGTCCAGCTCCTTGCGGCTGGGCGGCAGCGACACGATGGTGACCGCCTGGCGGACCAGTCGGCTGCGGCCGGTCTGCTCCAGGTGGTCGAGCATCCGGGCGGCGGTCTCGGCGGAGTCGTTACGGGCCGACATGGTGACCACGAGCTGGTCGGTCGCGTCGATCGCGGCCTGCCAGTTCTCCGCGCGTACGTTGTTGCCGGTGTCCACCATGATCAGTTTGTAGAAGCGGCTGACCACTTCGCGGATCTCCGAGAAGGCGTGCGCGGTCAGCATCTCGCCCGCGGTCGCCGACTCGTCGCTGGCCAGCACCTCGAACATGCCGTCACCCTGGGCGCGCACGTACTGCGACAGGTCGCCGACGCGGCTCTGCGCCCCGGTGAACTGGCCCAGGTCGCGCATCAGGTCGCGCACCGTACGCGAGTGGAAGTCCTGTTGGGACCGCATGCCCAGGGTGCCCTGGGTCTCGTTGTTGTCCCACGCCAGCACGTACCCGCCGCGCTTGCGGCCGAACGTCATCGCCAGCAGCAGCACCGCCACCGTCTTGCCGGCACCGCCCTTCGGGTTGACCACGGTGATCTGGCGCAGTCCGCCGAAGTTGCGCCGGACCAGGTCGGTCGCGCGCCGGACCTCCTGCTCGCGCTGCCCAGGGCTCAGGTTGACCAGCCCGAACGTCGCGCTGCGCAGCGCGGCCTGGATGCCCATCCGGGCCACCGGGTCGGCCGGGCGCTGGGCCCGCCGCCGCGCGAACTCCTCGGCCGTGGGCAGGTAGACCTCACCGCCTCCCGATGCGGGCGGGGCGCCCGGGATCACCGGTGGCACCGGTTGACCCGACGGGCCCGGCGGCGGGGCGGGAACCGGGCCGCCGGCCTGCGGCACCGGCCATACCCCCGGCTGGGTCTGCTGCGGCGGCACGGCCGTGACCGGCGGGCGCTGCGCTGGCGGCTGGGTGACCGGGCCCCGACCGGACGCGGCGGTGCCCGGCCCACCCTGGCCCGGCGTGCCCTGCGACTGGACCACAGGCTGTGTCTGGACCACGGGCTGCGCCTGGAGTGCGGGCTGCGCCTGCACCGGCGGTTGGGCCTGCACCGGCGGTTGGGCCTGCACCGGCGGTTGGGCCTGGACCGCGGGATGGGCGGGAACGGCTGGGTGCGCCTGGACCGACGGCTGCGGTCGTCCGCCCTGGCCCAGCGGGCTGGCACCGGGCTGCCGGACCGGCAGCTGGGGCGGGTGCGACTGGCCGGCAGGCCCGCCGGGAACCGGGTCCGACCAGCCCAGGCCTGCCGCAGCCGGGGTCGGCGGGCTGATCGCGCGCGACGCGTCCGGTTCGGGCCGGCTCGGGACAGGGGTCTCGTCGCGGTGGCCGGGCAGTTGGGCCGGGGCAGGCTGCGCGGGCGGCGGGGGCACCGGCGGCATGCCGAACTGCGGACTCGACCCAGGTTGCGGCGGTGCGGCGTCCGCCAGTGGCAGGCGCGGGGTGAATCCGGGCGCGGAGCCCGCCTGCGGCTGCGGCGGCGCGGCGGGCTGGTGCGGTTGGACCGGGATCGGTGCGGCGTGCGGCTGCACTGGGATCGCGTTGGTCTGCAACGGGACCGGCGCGGGGCCCTGCTGCCGGGCCGGCGGCAGCGGAAACGCCGCGGTCTGGTCCAGTGGCGCCGCCTGCGGACCCGGCAGCGGGATGCCCGCCTGCGGCGCGGGCACCGACATCGGTACGCCCGCGACCGGCTGGTCGCCCGGACGACGGACCGGCGCCGAGGCGCGCGCGCCGGAGGGCCGGTTGGCCTCCTCCGTCGGGCCGCTGATCTCGTCCGGCGGCCACTCCCACTCGGTCATGTCAGTCTCCCCAGGTCAGTCCGTGCCACCCGGGTCCGGGCCCGCACGTGGCGGGTGTGACCGGGGTTCGCGTTTCCCGGGGCTCAGCCTAACCAGTGGGCGCAGCCTTGAAACCCGCCCGTTTCAGCCTGTGTACACCGCCCACGCCCCCGGCTCCACCCACCAGGACCGTTTGCGGTTCAGCGAACCCGCGACCGAGTCGTCGACCAGCGGCACCTCGGCGTCGCGCGGGGTCACCGAGACCGCGCGCCCGCGTGCCCGGCGCACCTCGATCCGCAGGCGGGCCCGGCCGAACATCGGCTTGTGCGTGACCGGGACCGCCACCGCGACTTCGATCACACCGTCGGCCGGATCGGCGGAGTTCAGCAGCGGCAGACCGCCCGCGCGGGCCACCCCGGCGGCGTTGGCCACCGCCACCGCGAGCAGCGGGTCGGCACCGTCGGTGAGCAGCAGATCATCCACCTCGACCCGGCCCAGCCACTGGGCCGGGCGGCCGTCGGCGTCCGCGCCGCCGACCAGCACGCCGTCCAGGGTCACCGAACCGCCGTCGTGCCGCAGCAGGTCCAGCCGCCGGACCGTGTCGCCCAGCACGGCGGCGGCCACTTCGGCCGGCTGCCGGGGCAGGCCCAGCTGCCCGGCCAGGTCCTTGGCCGTGGCGTCCAGCGGCAGCACCGCGACCGCGGGCAGATCTGGCACGGTACGGCCCGAGGCCAGGTCCTCCGGTCGCTTCGACGGCGCCGGCGCGTACCGGCGCACCATCCGGCGCAGCACGTGCCGCAGCTGCCCGTCGTCGGTCACCGCGACCACCAGTCGGGTCTTGCCGTTGGAGTCCGGCCAGGTCAGGCCGTCCGCGCGGGGCGGGCCGTCCAGCTGTGCCAGCACCGCGTCCACCTCGGCATCCGAGCAGGCCACCACCGTCTGCACCCGGGCACCGGCGGCACGCAGCGCATCGACGCAGTGCAGCACCGGCGTACGCGGGGCGGGCGACTGTTTGGTGTGACCGTCACCGCAGCTGTCGTCGCCGCAGCAGCCGTCATCGGGCTCGACCATGCTGAGCAGCACCACGTCGTACAACGGACGTCCTTCCTTCGGCCTTGCCCGGGCATCGCCGCCCGATCAAGCTGTTAGCCTGGCACCCCGGGGTCACCACAGCCGTGCGTGGCCGCGCGGCTCGCCTAGGAGGCGAAGGAAAGATGCCAGCGATCGTGCTTCTCGGCGCCCAGTGGGGCGACGAGGGCAAAGGCAAGGTTACCGACCTGCTCGGATCACGCGTCGACTACGTGGTCCGCTTCTCCGGTGGCAACAACGCCGGGCACACCGTGGTCACGCCGGACGGACAGAAGTTCGCGCTGCACCTGATGCCCAGCGGCGCCCTGCACCCGAACGCCGAGATCGTCCTCGGCAACGGCGTCGTGATCGACCCGAAGGTGCTGCTCGCCGAGATCGACGGCCTGGCCGAGCGCGGTGTCGACGTCTCGCGCCTGCTCATCTCGGCCGACGCGCACCTGGTCATGCCGCACCACCGCGCGCTGGACCGGGTGGTCGAGCGCTACCTGGGCAACGCGCGCATCGGCACCACCGGCCGCGGCATCGGACCCGCGTACGGCGACAAGGTCGCCCGCATGGGCATCCGGGTGCAGGACCTGCTCGACCCGGGCATCCTCCGGCAGAAGCTGGAGCTGGTGCTGCGGGAGAAGAACCAGATCCTGTTCAAGGTCTACAACCGCAAGGGCTTCGACGTCGACGCCGTCGTCGAGGAGTACCTGACGTACGCGGAGCGGCTCAAGCCGTACATCGCCGACACGCGGCTGATCCTGAACAAGGCCCTGGAAGAGGGCAAGACCGTGTTCATGGAGGGGGCGCAGGCCACCCTGCTCGACCTGGACCACGGCACGTATCCGTTCGTGACCTCGTCGAACCCGACCGCGGGCGGCGCCTGCGTCGGCAGCGGCATCCCGCCGACCCGGATCACGTCGGTCATCGGTGTGATCAAGGCGTACACGACGCGCGTCGGCGCCGGTCCGTTCCCGACCGAGCTGAACGACGAGATGGGCGAGCACCTGCGCAAGACCGGCGGCGAGTACGGCACCACCACCGGCCGTCCCCGCCGCTGCGGCTGGTTCGACGCCGTCATCGGCCGCTACGCCGTCCGCGTCAACGGCCTCACCGACCTCGTCCTCACCAAGCTCGACATCCTCAGCGGCCTCGACCAGGTCGCCATCTGCGTCGGCTACGACGTCGACGGCGAACGCTACGACGAGATGCCGATGACCCAGACGGCCTTCCACCACGCCAAGCCCATCTACGAGTGGATGCCCGGCTGGTGGGAGGACATCTCCAAGATCCGCGACTTCGATGAGCTCCCGGCGAACACCCAACGCTACATCGAACGCCTCGAATCCCTCTGTGGCACCCGCATCAGCATGATCGGCGTAGGCCCCGGCCGCGAAGAAAACGTCCTCCGCCACAACCTCCTCCCCTAACCCCCGCCACCGCCACCCCATATCCCGTTGATCATGAACTTATGGCACGGCTCGACGGCGTGTCCTGTGCATAAGTTCCTGATCAACGGGCTGGTTATCCACAGGGTTGTGCACAGGGGTTGAGGTCGGCCCTCGCCATGGGCGAGGTTGGTCGACGTGCTCGCAGTGCAACGGCTCGTGGAGCGACAGGATGGTCTGATCACCGCGGCGCAGTGCCGCAACCTCAACCTGTCGACAGGCCAGGTCAAGTGGTATCTCCGCCGAGGGATGTGGCGGACGGTCAGCAGGGGCGTGTACCTCGTCGACGCCGATCTCAGGGCGGACACGTCCTTGGACGCGAAGGCGCTTGTCCGAGCGGCGGTTCTCACCGGCGGGCCGCATGCGGTCGCGGTGCTGGAGAGCGCTGCGGTAGTGCACGGCCTGCATGGGCTGCGCCCCGAAAGCCGGTTGCATGTGAGTCTGCCGGGGAAGTTGGCTGTGCCGAGGCGGCTCGGCGACACCAGTGTCGTGCCGCATCAGTTCACCCTCGCTGATGATGAGGTCGCGGTCGTGGACGGCATCACGGTGACCACGCCGCTGCGTACCGTCGCGGACTTGATGCTCAAGGTCGATCGCCTGGCGGCGGTTTCGGTGCTCGACTCGGCCCTCAACAAAGGCTTGCTCACCGAGGATGACCTGCCGGAGCTGCACGGGTCGATCGCACGGCGGCGTGGAGCTGTGCACGCTCGAGCCTGGATCGACCTGGCGAACGGCCTGGCGGAGTCCCCGTTGGAGACGCGATCTCGGCTGCGTTGTGTGGACGGCAAGGTGCCACCGGACGAGTTGCAGGCGGTGATCACCGATGCGACGGGGAGGCCGATTGCCCGGGTGGATCTGCTGTGGCGTGCTGCTCGGGTGATCGGTGAGGCCGACGGCGGCGAGATCCACGACCGACCTGAGGCGGTCTTCCGCGACCGGGAGCGCCAGAATGCGCTGGTCAACGAGGGCTACCGGGTCATCCGTTTCACCTGGCGCGACACGCTGGACCCCCGCACCATTCCGGAGACCGTCCGCCGCGCCCTCGCCCGATCCAGCTGATCGCGGTATCGATCGGCCTCCCGCTGGCTCGGTTCCACCGCGCACCTGCGGACCGCCCTGGCAGGCCGGCTAAACCAGTCGATCAGGAACCTGTGGCCAGGACACTCCGTCGAGCCGTGCCATAAGTTCATGATCAACGGGAAAGGTAGGGTGGGGGGGTGCGGGTATTGGTGGTTGGTGGGGGTGGGCGGGAGCACGCCCTGGTGTTGGGGTTGGTGCGGGATCCGCAGGTGACCGCCGTTATCGCGGCGCCGGGGAATCCGGGGATCGCCGAGGTGGCGCAGGTCCGGGCGCTCGATCCGATGCGGGTCGATGAGGTGGCTCGGCTGGCGGTGGAGGTCGAGGCCGATCTCGTCGTGGTCGGGCCGGAGGCGCCGTTGGTGGCGGGGGCTGCTGATGCCGTGCGGGGTAAGGGAATTCCGGTTTTCGGGCCGTCGGCGGCTGCGGCGCGGATCGAGGGGTCGAAGGACTTCGCCAAGCAGATCATGGTTCGGGCCCAGGTGCCGACCGCCCGCGCGTACACCTGCACCACGCCTGACGAGGTCGCGCACGCGCTGGACACGTTCGGGGCGCCGTACGTCGTGAAGGACGACGGGCTGGCCGCGGGCAAGGGCGTCGTGGTGACCGAGGACCGCGAGGCGGCGCTGCGACACGCGGCCGGTTGCGCCCGCGTCGTCGTGGAGGAGTTCCTCGACGGACCCGAGGTCTCGCTGTTCGTGGTGACCGACGGCGAGAACGCCCGCCCGCTGCTGCCCGCGCAGGACTTCAAGCGGATCGGCGACGGCGACACCGGCCCGAACACCGGTGGCATGGGCGCGTACGCGCCGCTGCCGTGGGCGCCGCCGGAGCTGGTCGACCACGTCATGGACACGGTGGTGCACCCGACGCTGCGGCAGATGCGCGCCGAGGGGCATCCCTTCCAGGGCCTGCTCTATGTCGGACTGGCCATCACCAAGGCCGGGCCGAAGGTGATCGAGTTCAACTGCCGCTTCGGCGACCCGGAGACGCAGTCGGTGCTGGCGCTGCTGGAGACGCCGCTGGGCGGGCTGCTGCACGCCGCCGCCACGCACACCCTGGCTGAGCAGCCGGAACTGCACTGGGCCCACGGCTCGGCGGTGACGGTCGTGGTGGCCAGTGCGGGTTACCCGGAGCAGGCCCGTACCGGTGACCCGATCAGCGGCGCCGAGGGCCTGATCCACGCGGGCACCGCCCGCGACGAGCACGGGGTGCTGCGTTCGTCGGGTGGCCGGGTGCTGTGCGCGACCGCGACCGGCCACGACCTGGCCTCGGCCCGCGCCGCCGCGTACGAGCTGGCGGCGCAGGTCGACCTGCCGGGTGGGCAGTACCGCACCGACATCGCGCTGGCGGCCCAGGAGGGCCGGGTCGTCTCCCCCTGGTCCTGAACCCGAACCGACGGTCACCCCCGCAGCAGGCGGGGGATGACCTTGCCGGTGGCGGTACGGGGCAGTTCGCTCAGGAAGTGCACGTCCCGGGGCACGCTGAACCGGGCCAGGTAGTGGCGCACGTACTCGCGTACCTCGTCGCCGCTGAGCTGCTGGCCCGGATGCAGCACCAGGTACGCGGCCAGGCGCTGGCCGTACTGCGTGTCGGGGACGCCGACGACGGCGACCTCGCGCACCTGCGGCAGCCGGGACAGCAGCTCCTCGACCGGGCGGGGGAACACGTTCTCGCCGCCGGAGACCACCATGTCGTCGGCGCGACCGTCGACGTGGAGCAGGCCGTCGGCGTCGAGGTGGCCCAGGTCGCCGGTGGCCAGCAGCCCGTCGCGCAGATCCTCGGCGCCGGACGTGTGCGTGTACCCCTCGAACAGCATCTCGTTGCCGACGTGGATCTGCCCGACCGTGCCGGTGGGCACCGGGCGGCCGAACGGGTCCAGGATCGCGATCCGGGTGCCGTGCGGCGGCCGTCCGGCGGTGCCGGGGTCGGTGCGCAGGTCGGCGGGGGTGGCGATGGAGGCCCAGGAGGCTTCGGTGGAGCCGTACAGGTTGTAGAGGTGGTCGCCCCACTCGTCCATGAACCGGGTGGCCAGCCCGCCGGGCAGCGCCGAGCCGCTGACGGCGACGATGCGCGGCGGGTGCTTCGGCACGGCCCCGGCCTCGACGAGGCGCTGCAGCATCACCGGGACGGCGAACAGGGCGGTGCAGCCGTACTCGTCGATCGCGGCGGCCGTCGCGGCGGGGTCGAAGCGGCGCTGGAGCACCACGGTGGCGCGCATGGCCAGGGCGAGCTGCAGGGCCGCGTACCCCCAGGTGTGGAACAGCGGCGCGGCGATCAGCACCCGCTCGCCGCCGAAGTCGCGCCCGCGCGGCGAGGCGTGCAGCGGGATCCGGTCGATGATCGAGACCAGCGGGCCGAAACCCCGCGGGATCGGGCGCCGCGCACCCTTGGGCGCGCCGGTGGTCCCGGAGGTGAGCACGATGGTACGGCCGGAGCGGCTGACCTCGCCCCACCGGTCCTGCGGCGGCGTGTGCGCGATCAGCGCCTCCAGCGCGGCCTCGTCCAGGCGCTCGCACCCGGCCGTCGCCGCGACCGGCGCGAACTCGCGGTCGTGCACCAGCAGCCGCAGCTCCTGCTGCGCGGTGACCGCCGCGAGCTGCGGCGCGGACAGCGCGACGTTGACCAGCACCGCGTCAGCGCCCAGCAGCGAGCAGGCGACCATCGCCTCGATCAGCCCGGCGTGGTTGCGGCACAGCAGGCCGACCCGGTCGCCGGGGCGGATGCCGCGGCTGCCGGACAGGGCATGGGCGAGCCGCTGCGAGCGGTGCAGCAGCTGGCGGTAGGTGACCGGGCCGCGCTGCTCGTCGAGGACGGCGACGCGCTGCGGGTCGCGGGCCTCGGCGGCGCGCAGCTCGCCCGCGAGGGTGAAGCCCCAGCGGCGCAGGGTGTTGAGCTGGTCGGCGACCCGGGTGGGCGAGCCGGGGCGCAGCAGGCCGCGTCGGGCAAGGGTTCGGACGACGAAGAGCAGGTCCACCGTTGGCGCCTCTCCTGAGACCGTCTGGGTTGTCCGGGACATTACCCGCCGGTAACTAGTATGTGAAGGCTGCCCGGGTGTGATGTGAATCGACGCTGGCCTATCTGGAAGACGGAAAATCGAAAGTCGTCTTCTGGATAGGCCAGCGTCGATGAGAGAACGTGGGTGGAGCTAGGGCGTCAGCGGAGCGAGGCGCCGGTGATGGCGCGGGCGATGACCAGGCGCTGGATCTCGCTCGTACCCTCGAAGATGGTGTAGATCTTGGCGTCGCGGTACCACCGCTCCACCGGGTGCTCGCGCAGATAGCCCGCGCCGCCCAGGATCTGCAGCGCCTTCTCGGTCACCGACACCGCCGTCTCGCCCGCCTTGAGCTTGGACATCGAGCCCTCGCCCGCCTCGAACGGCCGGTTGTTGCGGCCCATCCACGCCGCGCGCCACACCAGCAGGCGGGCGGCGTCGATCTCCATCTTCATGTCGGCCAGCGCGAACGCGATCGCCTGGTTCTCCACGATCGGCTTGCCGAACTGCACCCGGCCCTTGGCGTACTCCAGCGCGTACTCGTACGCCGCGCGGGCGATGCCCAGCGCCTGGGCGCCGACGGCGGGACGGGACAGCTCGAACGTGCGCATCGAGGCCTGGCCCGAGGAGCGCTTGCCCGAGCGGGCCCGGTCGAGCCGGGCGTCGAGGGCGTCCTTGCCGCCGAGCAGGCAGCGGCCGGGCACACGTACCTCGTCGAGGAAGACGTCGGCCGTGTGCGAGGCGCGGATGCCGAGTTTGCGCAGCTTGCGGGCGGTGGTCAGGCCCTTGGTGCCGGGCGGGATGACGAACCCGGCCTGCCCGCGCGAGCCCAGGGTCGGGTCGACCACGGCGGTGACCACGTGCACGTTGGCGATGCCGCCGTTGGTGGCGTACGCCTTCTGACCGGTGATCACCCACTCGTCGGCGGCCTCGTCGTACACGGCGCGGGTGCGCATGGCGCCCACGTCCGAACCCGCCTCGGGCTCGGTGGAGCAGAACGCGGCGACCTTCGGGTCGGCGGCGGTGCCGAAGCACTGCGGCACCCACTCGGCCATCTGGTCGGGCGTGCCGCTGCCGAAGATGCCCGCGACCGCCAGCGACGTGCCCATGATGGCCAGGCCGATGCCCGCGTCACCCCAGAACAGTTCCTCGCTGGCGATGCACATGGACAGACCGCTCGGGTCGGCCCACAGGTTGGCCAGGAACTCGAAGTCGTAGAGGCCGATCTTGGCGGCCTCCTGGATGACGGGCCAGGGGGTCTCTTCCCGCTCATCCCATTCGGCCGCGGCCGGGCGCACGACCTCGCTGGCGAAGCCGTGCACCCAATCCCGCAGCTCCCGCTGTTCCTCGCTGAGGTCGAGGGAAAACTCGAGCGAGGACATGTTCACCTCACGCTTCGCGCGAGGTGAACATCACCGAGGCTCATGATGAGCTCGCTGCGCTCGCTCATGCGTCAGGCCTTCGGGATGTTGAAGAGGTTGGCGATGTTGGCTGCCAGGGCCAGGTCGCCCTTGGCCTTCAGCTTGCCGGTCATGAACATCATGACGGGGTTGCCGTTGCCCGAGACGACCTTGAGGAAGTCGGCGGGGCCGACGGTGATGGCGAGCTTGGGCTCCTTGACCGGGGACGGCGACAGCACACAGGTGCCGTCGGCGATGGTCAGCTCGTACGTGTCGGAGCCACCGCCCGCACCGCCGGTGATGATCCAGTGGATCACGGCGTTGGTGCTCCCGGCGCGCTCGGGGCGGAACAGGGCGGGCATCCGGCCGAAGATCTCGTCGAGGATCTTGCCGCGCAGCTCGCCGCCGAGCACCTCGTTGAGCTGCGCGTCAGACGCCGACTTCACCATCTGGGCGAAAGCCTGGGGGTCGAGCGAGCTGTAGTCGGACAGGTCGATCTCGGACATGATGTGTCCTCCGATACCTCAGGAGCCAATGAACTTACGCGTGCGTAACCTTACGTCGGAGTAGATAGGCTGGCAAGGTGCAGAGCAGACGAGTCCCCAGAGGCGGCAGAGTCCCGCGCGCCGAGCGTGAGCAGCAGATGCTCGACGCGGCAGTGCAGGTCTTCTCCCGCCGTGGCTTCCACGCGGCCAACATGGACGAGATCGCCGAGCTGTCGGGCGTGTCCAAGCCGATGGTGTACGCGTACCTCGGCACGAAGGAAGAACTGTTCGTCGCCTGCCTGCAGCGCGAGTCGATGCGGCTGGTCGACAACCTCCAGGCGGCCGCCGACCCGACCCTGCCGCCGGACCAGCAACTGTGGCGGGGCATGCGCGGCTTCTTCGAGTTCGTCGGGGCGCACCGGGACGGCTGGTCGGTCCTCTACCGCCAGGCACGCAACCAGCACCCGTTCTCGGTGGTCGTCAGCGTGATGCGCGAGACCGTGGTCGAGGTGATCACCGATCGGCTCGACGCCGCCGTACGCGCGCAGGGGCGCCAGGCCAAGGCCGAGGACATCACCGCGATGGCCTTGACGCTGGTCGGCGCGAGCGAGTCGCTGGCGGACTGGCTGGCCGACCACCCCGAGGAGGACGCCGGGCGTACCGCCACCCGGCTCATGAACGCGGTCTGGCTCGGCGCCGAACAACTGCTGCGCGGTGAACTGTGGCGCCGACCCGACCAGGAGACTCCCGTCCTCTGAACAGAGGGAACCCGCCTGTTCTCTGAACAGAGAGAACCCGCCTGTCGGCACCGTCACGGGGGAGAACGGGGCCGAGCAGGCGGGTTGGTCCGGTGCGGCGGTCAGCCGGCCGACGGGCTGGCGCTGGGGCGCAGCACCGCGCAGGCCTCCATCGCCTTGACCACGGCCGGGTCCGCGGTGGCCAGTTGCTGGCCGGGCTGGAACTGCACGCCGTGCTCGGTCAGACAGTTGCGGTACGCCGCGTTGGCGCCGTTGTCGCGCCCGCCGCCGTTGCGGAAACCGTTGCCCGCGCCGAACGACGGCCGTACCGAGGCGCAAGCCTCCTGAGCCTTCTGCCAGGCCTCCTGGGTCACGCCCTCGGGCAGGAAGTTCCCGCCGGGGAAACCCCCGCCCGGTTGGCCGCTGGGCCGCACGGTCGGCCGGTCGGTCGGGAAGGCGGTCGGCCGGGCGGTCGGCCGCCCGCTGGCGTTGCCACGGCCGCCGAAGCCGCCCCCGCCGAAGTTGTCCGGCAGCGTGATCCCCTGCTTCTTCAAGCACTCGGTGTACGCCGTCATCGGGTTGTTGCCGGTGTCGCCGCTCGCGGTCGGCTCGTCGCTCGAACCGCAGGCAGTCAGACCCACCAGCGCGGTCGCCGCCGCGGCGAACACCGCCACGCCGAGACGCGAACGTGTCATCAGCTTCATCACGCCCCACACCCTGGGACATCCGCCTCGACACTCCCTCGACCGAACCTCAGAGCACGCTCGGAGTCCGAGGTTCTGAGCTGACTCCGAGGTTGGGTGGAGGGATCATCGAGCGGCGACCTGGACACTGCCCGACCATGACGTTCGTTGTGCGCAAGAAGCGGCGCGGCCTGCTCGTCGCGGCCGGACTGGTCGTGGTGGCCGCGGTCGCGGCGGGTGCGGTGCTGCTGCTGGACACCGATGACGCCGCCTCCACCCCGCCCGCGACGGTGCAGGTCGAGCGCGGCGACGTCACGGCTTCCGTGGCCGCCTCGGGCAAGGTCGCCCCGGTGGCCACGCGCGAGCTCGGGTTCACCCTGTCGGGCACGCTGACCTCGGTGACCGTCAAGCCCGGTGACGAGGTGACGCCCGGCCAGGTGCTGGCCACCATCGACGCCGCCGACGCGCAGGCGGCCGTGGACGACGCGACCAACGCGCTCAGCCAGGCCCGGCAGACGCTCACCGACGCCGAGGACGCCGCCGACGCCTCCGCCGCGTCGAAGGCGTCCGCCGCCGCGTGCGCCTCGGTGGCCGCGAAGGCCGCCGCGCTGTCCACGAAGACCAGCACCAGCGCCGCGCCGAGCGCGACGGCGACTACTTCGCCCTCCGTATCGGCTTCGGCCTCGCCGCGTGCCTCGGCTTCTCCGCAGGCCTCGGCCTCGCCGCGCCCGTCGGCGAACTCGGGCGGCGACTGCGGCAGCAGCGGCGGCGGGTCGAACAGCGGCGGCGCCAACAGCGGCGGCGGTCGCGGCAGCGGTGGCGACGCCATCTACAGCGCCCAGGTGTCGGTGAACAAGGCGGTACAGACGCTGGCCCGTGCCGAGCGCGACCTGGCGGGCACCGAGATCACCGCGCCGGTCGCCGCCAAGGTGCTCACCGTCTCCGGTCGGGCCGGAGACGAGGTGCGCGCGGGCACGTTCATCACCCTCGGCGTGGTCGAGCAGATGATGGTGCAGGCCCAGTTCGCCGAGGCCGACGCGGTGACCCTGGCGGTCGGCCAGCAGGCCAAGGTCACGCTGGCCAACCGCCCCGGCGAGACGCTGCCGGTCACCGTCAGCCAGGTCGCGGCGACCAGCACCACCTCGGGCTCGTTGGTCCGGTACGAGGTGCTGCTGTCCTTCGACGGCTCCCCCGATGGCCTGCTCATCGGCCAGAGCGCCACGGCCAGCGTGGTCCTGAACAAGGCCGAGGGCGTGCTCTACCTGCCCCAGTCGGCGGTGCGGGTGACCGGCACCGGCACCGGCGAGGTCAAGCTCGTCGACGGTCAGGCGCGCCAGGTGACCGTGGGCCTGCGCGGCGACGGCAACGTCGAGATCGTCGCGGGCCTGGCCGACGGCGACACGGTACGGCTCAACGCCCGCTCATAGACCACTCCCACGCTGCTCCCAGCATTCTCCGAGGTGGCGGGCGTACACCTGGTTCACAGGTAGCGTGGACAGAACGTGGAGGCCGCAGTGACACAGCCGGAACGCACCCGGACCAAGGTGCTGGTCGTCGACGACGAGACCAACATCTGCGCCCTGCTGTCCGCCACGCTCCGCCTGGTCGAGTTCGACGTACGGGTGGCGCACAACGGCCGCGACGCGCTCATCGCCGCCGAGGACTTCGCCCCCGACCTGGTCGTCCTCGACGTGATGCTGCCGGACCTGGACGGCTTCGAGGTGGCCCGGCGGCTGCGCTCGGAGGCCCGCGCCCAGGACGGCAACCTGGTCCCGGTGCTGTTCCTGACCGCCCGCCACTCGGTCGAGGACCGCATCTCCGGCCTCACCATCGGCGCCGACGACTACGTCACCAAGCCGTTCAGTCTGGAAGAGGTCGTGCTGCGGATCCGCGCCATCCTGCGCCGCAGCCGCCCCGGCGGCGAGCAGGCCGACAGCGGTGTGCTGCGCTACGCCGACCTGGAACTGCACGAGGACGCGCACGAGGTGCGCCGCGGCGGCAAGCTCGTCGACCTGTCCCCGACCGAGTTCAACCTGCTGCGTTACCTGCTGGTCAACGCCGGTCGGGTGGTCTCCAAGGCACAGATCCTGGACCGGGTGTGGAGCTACGACTTCGGCGGCGACGGCCGCATCGTCGAGTCGTACGTCTACTACCTGCGCAAGAAGGTGGACAAGTGGGATCCGCCGCTGATCCACACCGTCCGCGGCGTCGGGTACGCGCTGCGGCTGCCCCGAGGTGCGCAGGAGTGATCCGCTCGCTGGCCCGGCCGCCGTGGCGCCGCTGGACACTGCGTACCCGGATGGTCGTCGCGGTCGTCGGCCTGGCCGCCCTCGCCCTGCTCGTCACCAACCTCGCCGCCACCACCACGCTCAAGCATTACCTGGTCCAGCAGCTCGACGAGGACGTACGCGGGCTCAGCGGCTACGGCTTCCCCGGAGCGGGCGCCTTCGGCGGCAACCGGCCCCAGCCGACCGCCACACCCACCCCGTCCGTGAACCCGCCCGCCGGCCAGGCGCCCAGGAACGGCCCCGGCAGGTTCGTCGAACGCGGGCTGCCCCCCGGCATGAGCGACACCATCGTGCTCGTCTACGACAGCGCGGGCGCCCTGAAGGACTACTACTCCAACAGCAACCTCGGGCCCGAGAACGCGCCGATGCTGGGTTCGGTCGACGAGATGAAGTCATGGCCGGAAGGGCGGCCCTTCACCGCGTCCAGCCACGATGGGACCGAGTATCGCGTCGTCATCCGCAGCGGTGCCGCGGGCTACCGGGTGGTGGCGAGTTCGCTGAGCCGGGTCGAGGCGACGAGCAACCTGATGCTGTTCGGCGGACTGGCCGTCAGCGGCCTGGTGCTGCTGGGCCTGGGCTTCGCCGCGCACCGGGTGGTGCGGATCGGGCTGGGCCCGCTCACCGAGATGGAGCAGGCCGCGGCGCACATCGCGGGCGGCGATCTGACCGTCCGGGTGCCCAGCCCCGACCCGCACACCGAACCGGGGCGTCTGGGCATCGCGCTGAACACCATGCTCGGGCGGATCGAGTCGGCGGTCACCGCGCGCACCCAGTCCGAACAGCGGCTGCGCCAATTCCTCGCCGATGCCTCGCACGAGCTGCGCACCCCGCTGACCTCCATCCGGGGCTTCGCCGAGCTGTACCGGCGCGGCGGTGCCCCACCCGGCCCCGAGCTGGACGAGACCATGTCCCGCATCGAGCAGGAGGCGTCCCGGATGGGCCTGCTCGTCGAGGACCTGCTGCTGCTCGCGGCGCTGGACGAGGAGCGGCCGCTGCAGCGCGGCCAGGTCGACCTGCTGGTCGTCGCCGCCGACACGGTCCGCGACGCGCACGTACGCAGCCCGGGGCGCAACGTCGAGTTGGACGGCTTCGAGCCGGTGACCGTGCTCGGCGACGAGCACCGGCTGCGGCAGGTCGCCACCAATCTGGTCGCCAACGCCCTCCAGCACACCCCCGCGTCCGCCCGGATCACGCTGGCCGTGTCCCGCCGCGATGACGACGACGACCGGGAGCGATTCGAGCTGCCGGTGCACCGCGACCCGCTGCCCGTCGTGGCGGCGGTCGGGGCTGACCTGCCCGAAGGCCTGCCGCTGGCCGTCGTCGAGGTGACCGACACCGGGCCCGGGGTGCCGCTGCAGCACGCCGAGCGCATCTTCGAACGCCTCTACCGGGCCGACCCGCACCGGGCGCGCAGCCACGGCGGCGCCGGGTTGGGCCTGGCCATCGCCACGGCGATCGTGCAGTCGCACGGCGGCCGCATCGAACTGGCCACCGCCCCCGGCGCCGGCTCCACGTTCCGCGTCCTGCTCCCGCTGTACGTGTAGAGATCATTCAAGTTGCCGGGCAACTGGGCGTATCTTGAGCACGCTTTCCCACGATTGCCCGGCAACTTGGATGATCTTGGGTTTGGGATTCCGAGGTGGCTCCGAGGTTCGTGGGAGGTTGCGTCCAGAGGGTGCCGCGACGATGCTCGCCATGCGATTCTGGCGAGCTGTCCCGCTCGGGCGGACCGCGCTGCTCAACAGCGCTCTGGTGCTGGTGCTGGTAGGCGGCGGCGTCTGGGCCTATTTCATGATCAATGGCGACGGTACGCCCGCGGCGGCGACGACCGTACGCACGGTGGCCGTGGCGCAGGGCAAGGTGACCGCCACCGTGACCGCCGACGGCACCGTGGCCTCGGCCAACACCATGTCGGCCGACTTCACCACCGCCGGCACCGTCACCGCCATCAAGGTGAAGGTCGGTGACAGGGTCGCCAAGGGTGCCACGCTGGCGACGGTCGACGCGACCGAGGTGAACGAGAACCTGGCCACCGCCAAGCGCAACCGGACGGCGGCCGCCGAGGCGCTCGACCGCGCCGAGGACGGCGGCGACGACAGCTCGATCGCCAACGCGGAGAACCAGCTCGACCAGGCCGACGCCGCCGTGAAGTCGGCGCAGCGGGCCGTGGACGGCACGGTGCTCAAGGCGCCCATGGCCGGGACCGTGGTCGCGATCAGCGGCGCGGTCGGCGGCTCGTCGGGCGGTTCCAGCGGCAACGGATCGAGCAGCTCGTCGTCCGGGTTCGTGCAGCTGGCCGACCTGACCAAGCTGAAGGTGTCGGCCAGCGTCGCCGAGGCGGACGCGACCCGGCTCAAGCTCGACCAGGCCGCCACGATCGCCTGGAACGCGCTCAGCGGCGTGACCGCCACCGGCAAGGTCACCGCCATCTCCCCGACCGCGAGCTCCGGGAACACGGTGGCGTACCCGATCGAGGTGACGTTGGACAGCATTCCGGAGGGCACCCGGCTGGGGCAGACGGTGAGTCTGACCGTGACCGTCGACGAGGTGGAAGGCGCCGTCTACGTGCCCGCGGCCGCGGTGAAGACCGCCGGCGGCCGCACCACCGTCACCGTGGTGACCAACGGGGTGCAGGAGACGCGGGCGGTGGAGATCGGGCTCAAGGGCGACTCGTACACGGTGGTGCTGTCCGGGCTGGAGGTCGGCGAGCAGGTCGTGCTCGCGACCGTGACCAGCACGACCAACAACCAGCAGCAGTTCCCCGGCGGCGGTCCGGGCGGGTTCACCGGCGGCGGCTTCGGCGGCACCGGCACCGGCGGCGCGGGCACGGGTCGGGGCACCCGATGAGCCGCCCGGTGCTCGAGGTGCAGGACATCGTCAAGACGTACGGCGAGGGCGAGGCCACCGTGCACGCGCTGGCCGGAGTCACCCTCACCGTCGAGCGTGGCGAGTACCTGGCCATCATGGGCTCGTCCGGCTCGGGCAAGTCCACGCTGATGAACATCCTCGGCTGCCTGGACGTGCCCACCTCGGGGACGTACCGGCTGGACGGAGTGGACGTCAGCGAGCTGAACGAGGCGCAGCTGGCGTTGGTGCGCAACCGGCGCATCGGGTTCGTGTTCCAGTCGTTCAACCTGATCCCGCGGACCAGCGCGCTGGCCAACGTGGAGCTGCCGCTGGCATACCAGGGAGTCAAGCCCGCGGCGCGCCGCGAGCGCGCCCTGGCCGCGCTCGACCTGGTCGGCCTGGCCAACCGGGCCGAGCACGACCCGAACCAGCTCTCCGGCGGTCAGCAGCAGCGCGTCGCCGTGGCGCGGGCGCTGGTCAGCGAACCGGCACTGCTGCTGGCCGACGAGCCGACCGGCAACCTGGACAGCAAGTCGACCCGGGATGTGCTCGGCATCCTCGACTCACTCAACGCGCAGGGCCGCACCATCGTGCTCATCACGCACGAGGACGAGGTGGCCGCGCACGCCAAGCGGGTGATCCGGTTGGTCGACGGCCAGATCGTGCAGGACGTACGCAACCGGCCGCTCGACGCGGTCCGCGTTCGAGAGGAGGTCGGGGCGTGAGCGAGCGAACCATGAAGCTCAGTGCGAAAGAGCCTCGTGTCGAAACCGCGCGGAGCGGGGTTTCGGCATGAGCTTCTGGGAAGTGTTCAAGTTCGCGGTGCGGGGCGTGTCCGCCAACAAGCTGCGCTCCGGCCTGACCGTGCTCGGCATCCTGATCGGCGTCGCGGCGGTGATCCTGCTGGTCGCGGTCGGCAACGGCTCGGCCAAGTCGGTCGAGGACAGCCTCAAGGCGCTGGGCACCAACACGCTGCAGGTGGCGGGCGGGCGCGGCGGCGCGACCGGCTACCGCACCGACCTGACCCTCGACATCGTCAAGGCGCTGCAGGACAAGGAGTCGGCGCCCGACGTCAAGAGCGTGTCGCCGGTCGTCAGCAGCTCGCAGACGGTCACCTTCGGCGACACCTCGTACGACGTGAACCAGGTGATCGGCACGTACCCGTCGTACTTCGAGGCCTCCAACAGCAAGGTGGGGACCGGCGGCGGGTTCACCGACGAGGATGTGGACCAGGCGTCGCGGGTCGCCGTCATCGGCGCGACCACGGCGCAGGAGGTGTTCGGCACGGTCGACCCCGTCGGGCAGCAGATCGGCATCGGCGGGCAGATCTTCTCCGTGGTCGGGGTGCTGGAGAAGAAGGGCTCGACCGGCTTCAACGACCCCGACGACGTGGTGATCGCGCCGCTGTCGGCGGTGCAGCGGGCGCTCACCGGCTACGGACCCGTCTCCTCGATCACGGTCGAGGCGGTGAACGCGGACGCGGTCGCCTCGGCCAAGGCTGAGATCACCTCGATCCTGAACGCGAAGATGCACGTGGCCGAGGGCGCGCGCAGTACGCCGTACCAGATCAGGGACGCCTCGCAGCTGCTGGCGACCCGCACCGAGACCGCCGAGACCTTCACCGTGCTGCTCGGCGCGGTCGCCGGGATCAGCCTCGTGGTCGGCGGCATCGGCATCACCAACATCATGATGGTGTCGGTGACCGAGCGGACCCGCGAGATCGGCATCCGCAAGGCGCTCGGCGCACCGCGCCGGGTGATCCTGACCCAGTTCCTCATCGAGGCGACGCTGCTCAGCCTCGCCGGTGGCGGGTTGGGGGTCGGCGCCGCCCTGATCGGCGGCAACTTCAAGATCGTGGGCATCCAGCCGGTCATCGTGCCCAGCTCGGTGCTGCTGGCGCTGGGCGTGTGCGTCGCGATCGGCCTGTTCTTCGGCAGCTACCCGGCCAGCCGCGCGGCCGGTCTGCGGCCCATCGACGCACTCCGGTACGAGTAAGGGAGCACCTGAGATGAAGCACGCGATCCGCGACGACGCGCGGACGGAGCCGATGGACGGGCGGACGGAGCCGATGGACGACCTGATGGTCGGCCTGGCCAAGGCCAAGCGCGGCCCGCTGCTCAACCGCGGCACCGGCGCCCTGCTCGGGCTGGTGCTGGTGTGCGGCGGCTTCCTGGCCGGCGTACAGGTGCAGCAGCACTTCGGCACCTCGGCGTCCAACTCGGGCACCGGGGCCACGGGCAACCGGGCCGGCGGGTTCCGCGGTGGGTACACCGGCCAGGGGTTCCCCGGCGGGTTCCCGGGCGGCTACGGGCAGAACGGCACCGGCACCGGGACCGGCAACGGGCAGGCGGCGGGCAGTTCGGTCACCGGGAAGATCAAGCTGATCGACGGGACCACGGTGTACGTGGAGACCGCCGACGGGCAGATCGTCACCATCAAGACCAGC
This sequence comes from Catellatospora tritici, assembly GCF_019083965.1. Taxonomy (GTDB): domain Bacteria; phylum Actinomycetota; class Actinomycetes; order Mycobacteriales; family Micromonosporaceae; genus Catellatospora; species Catellatospora tritici. The sequence goes on along the minus strand of NZ_JAHRCY010000007.1, from coordinate 267,066 downwards.
GGCACCACGACGGTGCAGAGCGCGACCAAGCTCGACCTGAGCAAGCTGAAGGCGGGCACCCAGGTCACGATCCAGGGCACCACCCAGAACGACACCGTCACGGCGACCTCCATCACCGCGACGAAGTGACCACCCTCCGGGGGCGGCAGGTGCTCACGCGCCTCGCCGCCCCCTGGTTCGGGTGGTGGCGGGGCGGGTCAGAAGGTCACTGTCACGGTGAGGCCGCCGCCGGGGCGGGAGGCGGCGACAGCCTGGCCGCCATGGGCGTTCGCGATCGCGCGGACGATCGACAGGCCGAGTCCCAGGCCACGGGACGGGCCGCCGACGCGGTCACGGCCGAGGCGCCGGAACGGTTGGAAGATCGACTCCAGCTCGTACCCGGGCACGACCGGCCCGGTGTTGCTGACCGCCAGCCGCGCCCGCCCGGCCGCGTCCAGTCCCGTCTCCACCCGCAGCCAGCCGTCGGCCGTGTTGTGGCGCACCGCGTTCTCGACCAGGTTCTGCACCAGCCGCTCCAGTAGCACCGGGTCACCGGTGACGGGTGCGGGGTCGAGCAGGCTGGTGGCCGACGGCCCGTCCGAACCCAACTGCTCCAGCACGTAAGACGCGATGTCGGCGAGGTCGACCGGGGTCCGTTCGGCCGGTTCGTTCTCGCTGTCGGCGAGGGTGAGCAGCCCGTCGATCAGGCGTTCGTGCCGCTCGTTGACCTTGAGCAGCGCCTCGCCCAGCCGCCGCGCGTCCGGGCTGGCATCGGGTTGGGTGATGGCCAACTCGACCAGGGCGCGGTTGAGCGCCAGCGGCGTACGCAGCTCGTGCGAGGCGTTGGCGACGAACCGGCGCTGCCCGTCGAAGGACTGGTCCAGCCGGGTGAGCATGGCGTCGAACGTGTCGGCGAGCTGCTTGACCTCGTCGCCGGGCCCGACCAGGGCGATCCGCTCGTGCAGGCCGCGCCCGGCGCTGCCGCCCGCGATCCGGGCCGCGGTCTCGGTGATGCGGTGCAGCGGCTGCAGCGCCCGTCCGGCCGCCAGCCAGGCGAACAGGGTCGCCACGGCCAGCGTCAGCCCGAGCGCGATCGCGCCCTGGGTGAGCAGGTCGGTCAGCGTCTGCGCCCGCATCTCCTGGGTCTTGGCCACCAGCACCTCGCGCAGCTCCTTGAGGTTCTTGACCTTCTCGATGCTGGGCAGCAGCTGCACCGGGTCGAGCGGGTTGACCTGCATCTGCCGCTTCAGCAGCACGTACGTGATGGCGAGCAGGGCCAGCCCGGCGGTGGTGAACAGGACGACGTACAGCAACGTCAGCCGGGTGCGGATGGTGAGCCGGTTCATCACGGGATCCGGTACCCCACTCCGGCCAGGGTCTCGATGACCTGCGGTTCGCCGAGTTTGCGGCGCAGCTTCATCACGGTCACCCGGACCACGTTGGTGAACGGGTCGATGTGCTCGTCCCAGGCCCGTTCCAGCAGCCGCTCGGCCGAGACGACGGCGCCGTCGGCGCGCAGCAGCTCGGCCAGGACCGCGAACTCCTTGCGGGCCAGCCCGAGGTCGCGGCCGTCGCGTTCGGCGGTGTGCCGGACCGGATCGAGCGTGATACCGCCCCGGCGCAGCACGGCCGGATCGCGGCGGGCGGCGCGGCGGGCCAGTGCGTGCACCCGGGCCGCCAGCTCGACCATCGCGAACGGCTTGGTGAGGTAGTCGTCGGCGCCCAGGGCCAGCCCGGAGACCCGTTCGCGGACGGCGGCCGCCGCGGTAAGCATCAGCACCCGGGTCTGCGGCAGCCGGTCCGCGATGTCGCGGCACAGCTCGTCGCCGGGGCGTCCGGGCAGGTCGCGGTCGAGCACGACGACGTCGTACGGGTTGACGGCCAGTTGTTCGTGGGCGGTGTCCCCGTCGTACGCGACGTCCACGGCGAACGCCTCCCGGCGCAGCCACTCGGCGACCGCGTCGGCCAACACGTCCTCATCCTCCACCACCAGCACCCGCATCCGCCCATGATGCCCGGCGCCTGGATAACCAGCACGTAACCATGATCCCCACTTGGCATTGACGCTGGCCTATCCAGGAGACGGTTTCTCGAAAATCGTCCTCCGGATAGGCCAGTGTCGATGCTGGGGCGGGCCGACACGGCCCCGCTCACCGGCCCGCTCACAGCCCCGCCAGGCCGGGGTTATGCCCGCGTTACGCCCGCACCGCTGTCATGAGTGGCATGAACAAGCGACACACCGCCGCCGCGGCCGCACTGGCGTGCCTGCTCACCCTGGCGGCCTGCGGCGACAAGGAGCAGCCGGGCGTGGCCACGGCGGGCGGCGCCAAGGCCGCCGCCTCCGCCTCCGCGCAGCCGGTCGACGACGCCGAGCGCGGCCGCCGGTTCGCCCAGTGCATGCGCGACCACGGCATCGACATGCCCGACCCGGAACCCGGCCAGCCGCCGCGCGGCGAGATCCCCAAGACCGGCGCCAACGGCGAGAAGCTCGACGACGCGCTGACCGCCTGCAAGCAGTTCCTGCCTGGCGGCGGAGAGGCGATCAAGCTGGACCCGCAGCAGGTCGAGCAGCTGCGCGCGCTGTCGCAGTGCATGCGCGACAACGGCGTGGAGAACTTCCCCGAGCCCGACGACACCGGCAGCCTGCGTATCGACGGCAACCTGGCCCAGCTGCGCAACGACCCGAAGTTCCAGGCCGCTTTCGAGAAGTGCCGCAACCTGATGCCCAAGGGCGTCGGGGGTGGCAAGTGAGGGGCCGGTTGCTGCTGGTCGGCGGCGCGGTGCTGGTGGTGGCGGCGGTCGCCGCGCTGGCGGTCGGGCTGCCCGGCTCCGGCGACGATCCGGCTGCGGCGACCGGTCCGGCGCGGACCGCCCCGGTGACCAGGCAGACCCTGGCCGATGTGGAGCAGAAGAGCGGCACCCTGGGGTACGGCACCGCGGTGTCCGTGCGCGCCCGCGCCGCGGGCACCGTCACCTGGCTCCCGGCCGAGGGTGCGGTCGTCAGCCGCGGCAAGCCCCTGTACCGCCTCGACAACGCCCAGGTGGTGCTGCTGTACGGCGGGCTGCCCGCGTATCGGGTGATGCGGGGCGGGGTCGACGGGCCGGACGTGAAGCAGCTGGAGCAGAACCTGTACGCGCTCGGCTACCGCGGCTTCACCGTCGACGACGAGTTCACCGGGGACACGGCGTCGGCCGTACGCGATTGGCAGGAGGATCTCGGCCTGCCCGAGACCGGCGTGGTCGACCCGGGCCGGGTCGTCTTCGCGCCCGGCCCGGTCCGGGTGGACGCGCTCAGCGCCGAGGTCGGCGACCTGGTGCAGCCGGGCTCGCCGGTGCTGACGCGCACCGGCACCGACCGGGCCGTCACGGTGCCATTGGACCTCGACGACGAGCGGCTGGCCGAGCCGAACACCGCGGTCACGGTCGAGCTGCCCGACGGGAAGTCGGTGGCGGGCAAGGTCGGGAAGGTGCAGACGGTGATCACGCCCGGATCGAACGGCACCCCGGCGACGACCACGCTGGAGGTGACGGTGACGCTGGCCCAGACCGAGGCGGGCAAGGGCTTCCGGCAGGCGACCGTGGACGTGGGGTTCACCGCCGAGACCCGGGCCGACGTGCTGACCGTGCCGGTCGCGGCGCTGCTGGCGCTGAGCGAGGGCGGGTACGGCGTGGAGCTGGTGTCCGGCGGCGCGACCTCGATCGTGGCGGTCGAAACCGGCCTGTTCGCGGCCGGACGGGTCGAGGTCAGCGGGGCTGGCCTCACCGAGGGCGCCCTGGTCGGGATGCCGTCATGAGCGCGATGGTCGAGCTGGTGGAGGTCACGAAGACGTACCCGGGTGGGGTGAGCGCGCTGGCCGGGGTGAGCCTGCGCATCGAACGGGGTGAGCTGGCCGCGATCGTGGGCCCGTCCGGCTCGGGCAAGTCGACCATGCTGCACCTGGTCGGTGCCCTGGACCGGCCCACCACCGGTCGCGTCGTCATCGACGGGCACGACCTGGCCACCCTGTCCGACCGGCAGCTGTCGGCGCTGCGCGGCAGCCGGATCGGGTTCGTGTTCCAGCAGTTCCACCTGGCCCCCGGCACGACCTGCGTCGACAACGTCGCCGACGGGCTGCTCTACGCCGGGGTGCCGCTGCGTCGGCGCCGGGAGCGGGCCACCGCCGCGCTGGAGCGGGTCGGGCTGGGCCACCGGCTCGACCATCGTCCGCACGAGCTTTCGGGCGGTGAGCGGCAGCGGGTCGCGATCGCGCGGGCGGTGGTCGGCGACCCGCCGCTGCTGCTGGCCGACGAGCCCACCGGCAACCTCGATTCGGCCTCCGGCCAGGTGGTGCTGGAGCTGCTGCGCGAGCTGCACGCGGCGGGCACCACCCTGGTCGTGATCACGCATGACCGTGAGATCGCGGCCGGGTTCCCGCGCGAGATCGCCATGCGGGACGGCCGCGTGGTCGCGGCGGTGGCGGCATGAGCGGGCAGGAGCTGATCGCGCCACGGTTGCGCGCCGCGGATCTGCTGCGGGTGGGTGCCATCGGGTTGCGTACGAGGCGGACCAGGGCTTTCCTGTCGGCACTCGGCATCGCCATCGGCATCGCGGCGATGGTGGCCGTGGTCGGCATCTCCGCCTCGTCGCGGGCCGAGGTCGATCGCACGCTGGACCGGCTCGGCACCAACCTGCTCACGGTCGCTCCCGGCAGCAAGCTGTTCGGCGAGGAGGCGGTGCTGCCGGTCGAGGCGCCCGAGATGATCGCGCGGATCGGGCCGGTGACGCAGGTGTCGGCGGTGGCCCGGATAGACGCGAAGGTCTACCGCACCGACCGGATCCCGGCGGCGCAGAACGGCAGCCTCGGCGTACGCGCGGTCGACCTGGACCTGCCCGCCACGGTCGGCGCCGGACTCGCCGACGGGACCTGGCTCAACGCCGCCACCGCGCGGTATCCGGCGGTGGTGCTCGGCGCCACCGCGGCCGCCCGCCTCGGCGTCACCCACGCCGGGCCGGACCGGCAGGTCTGGTTGACCGCGCACGGGACGGGGCGGTGGTACACCGTGCTCGGGATTCTGGCGCCGGTGCCGCTGGCCACCGAACTGGACACGGCGGCGCTGGTGGGGCTGCCCGCGGCGGAGCGGTACCTGGGGTACGAGGGGCATCCGACGACGATCTACGCCCGTACCGTCGAATCGTCGGTGGCCGCGGTGCGCGACGTGCTGGCCGCGACCGCCAACCCGGAGGCCCCCAACGAGGTCAAGGTGTCGCGGCCGTCGGACGCGCTGGCGGCGCGGCAGGCCACCGACGCGGCCTTCACCGGGCTACTGCTCGGCCTGGGCGCGGTCGCGCTGCTGGTCGGCGGCGTGGGGGTGGCCAACACGATGGTGATCTCGGTGCTGGAACGCCGGGCCGAGATCGGGCTGCGCCGCTCGCTGGGCGCGACCCGGGGGCAGGTGCGCGGCCAGTTCCTCACCGAGTCGCTGCTGCTGGCGTTTCTCGGCGGCACGGGCGGGGTGCTGCTGGGTGGGCTGGTGACCGTGGGGTACGCGTTCACGCAGAGCTGGCCGGGCATCGTGCCCGCCTGGGCCACGCTGGGCGGCCTCGGCGCGACGGTGCTGATCGGCGCGGTGGCGGGGCTGTACCCCGCGATGCGCGCCGCCCGCCTGTCCCCCACCGAAGCCCTGGCCGCCCCGTAGGCGGCGCGTCAAGAAGGGCACCTTCTACATCGGATTCCGATAAGAAGGTGCCCTTCCTTACCTCAGGTCAGAGGCGGGCGAGGGCTGCGCGGAGCGGGTCCAGGCCGAGGGCGCCCAGGTCGAGCGCGTCGGAGTGGAACTGCCGCAGATCGAACGCCGCACCCTGGCGGGCCTTGGCGTCGTCGCGGGCCTGCAGCCAGATCCGCTCGCCGACCTTGTACGACGGCGCCTGCCCCGGCCAGCCCAGGTAGCGGTTCAGCTCGAACCGCAGCTGCTCGTCGCCGACCCGGCAGTGCGCCCGCAGGAACTCCCAGCCCAGCTCGGGCGTCCAGCGCTCGCCCGGGTGGAAGCCGAACGGGTTGTCGCGCGGGATCTCCAGCTCCAGGTGCATGCCGATGTCGACGATGACGCGCGCGGCGCGGAACGCCTGCCCGTCGAGCATGCCGAGCTTGTCGGCCGGGTCGGCCAGGTAGCCCAGGTCGTCCATGAGCCGCTCGGAGTACAGCGCCCAGCCCTCGCCGTGGCCGGAGCACCAGCACAGCAGCCGCTGCCACCGGTTCAGCTTCTCCGCGTTGTACGCCGCCTGACCCACCTGCAGGTGGTGGCCGGGTGCGCCCTCGTGGTAGACCGTGGTCACCTCCTGCCAGGTGGCGAACTCGTCGACCCCGGCCGGAACCGCCCACCACATCCGGCCGGGACGGCTGAAGTCCTCGCTCGGGCCGGTGTAGTAGATGCCGCCGTCGCTGGTCGGCGCGATGCGGCACTCGATGCGCTGGATCGCCTCGGGGATGTCGAAGTGGGTGCCGTTGAGGTCCGAGATCGCCTTCTCGGCGAGCTGCTGCATCCAGTCGCGGAACTGCTCCTTGCCCCGGATGAGGTACCTGGGGTCCTGGTTCAGCTTGGCCGCGGCCTCGTCGATGGACGCGCCCGGCCCGGCGATGCGCGCCGACACCTCGCGCATCTCGTTCTCCAGGCGGTGCAGCTCGTCGAAGCCCCACGCGTACGTCTCGTCGAGGTCGACCCGGGCGCCGAGGAAGTACTGCGAGGCCAGCTCGTAGCGCTCGCGCCCGGCGGCCTCCTTCGCCCGGCCCAGCGGCGCCAGCTCCTCACGCAGGAACCGGCCGAACTCCGCGGTGGCCGCGTTGGCCGCCGCCGCGCCGCGGTCGAGGTCGGCGCGCAGCGCACCGGAGGCCTCGATCCGGCGGGCGAGCCCGAGGTAGAAGTCGTCGCCGTCGGCGCTGGTCCACACGTCACACTGACCGGCGACCTCGACGATCTGCTTGCGCGCGCTGACCCGCCCGGACTTCGCGTCGGCGAGCAGGGTCTGCTTGTACTGCTCCAGCGCCTGCGGGAAGGCGGCCAGCCGCTTGGCGATGTTCGAGGCCGCCTGCTCGCCCTCGGTCGGCATCAGGTCCAGCACGCCGCGCATGCTGTGCAGGGCGCTCGCGATCACATTCAGGTCGCTGGTCACCTCGCCGGCGTCGTAGCGGGCCAGGGCCAGGCCCAGGCGCTCGACCATCGCCTCCTTGGCCACGAACTCGCGCTGGTCCTGCGGCTCGATGGCGTTGAGCTCGGTCAGGGTGCGCCGGTCGAGGTCGGCCTGCGCCGCGAACCCGTCGTGCGAGAGATCATCCAGCTTGTCGTCATATCCGCTGATACCGACGTAGGTGGCGCCGGTGGGGCTCAGCGGAGCCCAGTCGTCCACATACCGCTCGGCCAGGTCATCAACACGTCCCATGGGAGGAACCTAGCCGACCGGGCCGAGGACTCGCAGGCGAGTTAACCGTGGCGGAAATTCGCGGTATGACGTCCGTAACCCGCTGGCCACGGTACGCCGATCTCTGGCAGTGTGTCAGGGGTGACCACCACTATTGCTCCTGACATCTCGGCGCCGGCCGCCGCTCGTTCGGCCTGGGTGCCGGCGTTCGCTGCCAACGCCGTGATCTGGGGTTCCAGCTTCATCTTCATCAAGATGGGCGTCGCCGAACTGCACCCCACCTGGGTCGCGGCCGGCCGGATCACCATCGGCGCGCTGACCCTGCTGGCGATCATGCTGGTCACCGGCGCGCGGCTGCCGCGCGATCGCGGGCTGTGGGCACACATGCTGGTCCCGGGTGTGGTGGGCGTCGCGTTGCCGTTCACCCTGTTCGGGTACGGCGAGGAGCGGGTCGACAGCCTCGTCGCGGGCATCTGGAACGCCACCACCGCACTGTGGGTGCTGCCGTTCGCGGTGCTGGTGTTCCGCACCGAGAAGTTCAGCGCACGGGCCGCCGTCGGGCTCGGTCTCGGCTTCGCGGGCGTGCTGACGGTGCTCGGGTTCTGGCACTCCGACGGCTCGTCCTCGCTGGTCGGGCAGCTCATGTGCGGTGCGGCGGCGATGTGCTACGGCGTGTCCATCCCGTACCTGAAGCGCTTCGTCACCGGGCGCGGCACCGCCTCGGGTGTGTCGCTGGCCGCCGCGCAGACCATCGTCGCCTCGGTCGCCTCGGTGCTCGCGGCCCTGCTGATCTCGGGCGCCCCGACCGCGCCCGCGGACCTGTCCTGGAAGGCCATCGGCGCGGTCGCGGCGCTGGGCGTGTTCGGCAGCGGCATCGCGTTCGCGCTGAACATGCGGGTCATCTCGGCGGCGGGTGCCTCCACCGCCGCATACGTGACGTACCTGGTGCCGGTGGTCGCCACGCTGCTGGGCATCGTGGTGCTGGACGAGTCGCTGCACTGGAACCAGCCCGTCGGTGCCCTCATCGTGCTGCTCGGCGTCGCGATCGCCCAGGGCGCCTTCTCGGCGCTGCGGACGAGGCGGGCCACCCCCACCGCCCCCTGAACCTGACCAGCCGCGATCCCCGAACCGGGCCGTCGCGGCTCGCAGCTCGCGGCTCGCAGCTCGCGGCTCGCGGCCATGATCACTGCTTGCGGTCACTGTCTCGGCTGCAGGGCCACTCTTTGACCGCCAACCGCGATCATGAAGCGGAATGGGCTCGAAGATCACGACCTGCGGTCACTTTCCTGCACGGCCTACCGGCCGAAACCCACTTCTCGACCGCAGACAGCGATCTCCCGCGACGGCAGACGCCGAAGATCGCTACCTGCGGTCACAACACTGCGGGCAGTAGGTGCGGAACCGCGCATCCCGCACCCGATCGGCGCCCGACGCCAACCGAGGGTAGGGCGTGACTCAGTGCGAGCCGGTCCAGGCGAGCAGATCGTCGGCCGACATGGCGTTGACGACGCGGTCGGCGGTGATGCCCGCCGTCGCGGCGCGGGCGCAGCCGTTGGGCAGCCAGTCGAGCTGGGCGACCGCGTGCGCGTCGGTGTTGATCGCGAAGCGTAGGCCGTCGACCCGCGCGGCCTTGCGCAGCAGGTTCGAGGGTGGGTCGAGCCGGTCGGGGCGGCAGTTGATCTCGATGGCCTTGCCGTGGTCGGCGGCGGCCGCGAACACCGCGTCGGCGTCGAAGCTGCTCGGGGCGCGGCGGCGGGGTGTCGCCCGGCCGCCGGAGTGCCGGGCGTCGGTCACCACGGGCAGCTTGCGGCCGGTGCAGTGGCCCAGGATGTCCAGGTTCGGGTCGGCCAGCGCGCGCAGCATGCGGCGGGTCATCTTCGTACGGTCCAGCTTCAGTTCGCTGTGCACCGAGCCGACCACGACGTCCAGCCGCTTCAGCAACCCGGGCTCCTGGTCCAGTGTGCCGTCGGGCAGGATGTCGACCTCGATCCCGGTGAGCACCCGGAACCCGGTGCCCGCCAGGGCGGCGTTCACCGAGGCCACGGCGTCGAGCTGGCGGGCCAGCCGCGGCGCGCTCAGGCCGTTGGCGATGGTCAGCCGGGGTGAGTGGTCGGTCAGCACCACGTAGTCGTGGCCGAGCGCGGCGGCGGCTGCGACCATCGCCTCGAGCGGGTCGGCGCCGTCGGACCAGTCGGTGTGCACATGGCAGTCGCCCCGCAGCGCCGCCCGCAACTCCTCCACCGGTGCAGGTTGACCCAGGTCGGGAACCTGAGGCAGGTCGCGGGCCACATTGGAGGATTGTCGCTGTCGGGGCGGCGCGATAGTGTCCGCAGACCGCGCGGTGGTCGGCGCGGCTGGGGGAGGAAGACATGACCGCGGGCGTACGCGCGCTGGTGAGCGTGCTGATGCTGATCGGGTTCTACGTGCTCGCGCTGGTCGAGCTGGCCGCGTCGGTGGCACTGGCGATCTGGCTGTTGTCCGTCGCGCCGGCCGCGGTCGCCATCAAGGTGACCCTGCCACTGTTCGTGGCGATCATCGGCGGTGTCGGCTGGGCGCTGTGGCAGGCGATCAAGGCCGATACCGAGCCGATGCCGGGGGTGACCCTGACGCCGGAGCAGGCACCGCAGCTGTGGGCCGAGGTGCGCCGCCTGGCCGACGGTGTCGGCACCCGCGCGCCGGACGAGATCCGGATCGTGCCCGAGGTCAACGCCGCTGTGCAGGAGCAGGCCAAGCTGCTCGGTCTCATCGCCGGACACCGCTACCTCTACCTCGGCCTGCCGCTGCTGCAGGCGATGAGCGTCGACCAGCTGCGCGCGGTGCTCGCGCACGAACTCGGCCACTACTCCGGCGCGCACACCCGGCTCGGTGCGGTCGCCTATCGCGGACGCATCGCGATCGCGGGCGCCGTGGGCCGCATCGGCAAGTTCAACGTCGCGGGCTGGCCGTTCTACCTGTACGCCCAGATGTATCTGCTCGTGGACAACGCCGCCTCGCGCCGCCAGGAGTTGGAGGCCGACGCGTCGGCGGTGCGCCTGGCGGGCAGGCGGGCCGCGATCGCCGCGCTGACCGAGGTCCACGTCGTGGCCAAGGCGTACGACTTCTACCTCGGTCGCTACGTCGCCCCCGGTGCCGCATTGGGGCTGCTGCCCGACAATGTCTTCGGCCGCTTCACTGACCTGCTCGACGCCCGCCGCGACGAGATCGCCGACCTGCGGCGGCGCGCCGTCGCGGAGCCGGAGCCGGGTTCGCGCTGGGACACGCACCCGCCGCTGCACACCCGCATCGCCGCCATCGAGGCCCTGCCGGAGGGCACGCCGAGCAACGACCTGCGCCGGGCCACCGACCTGGTGCCGAACCTGCCCGAGGTCAGCCACCGGCTGCACGGCATGGCGGTGAACGTCCGCGGTCGGGAGGTGCTGCCGTGGGAGCGGTTCACCGCCGTCACCGCCGACCGCCAGCTGCAGGAGGCCGCCGACGGGATCTTCCGCGAGGTCGCGCGACGGCTCGGCGTGGCCCGGGTCGGGCTGGCCGAGGTGCTCTCCGCGCTGGCCGCGGGCCGGGCCTCCGAGCTGGGCCGAGCGTTCTTCGCCGACGTGCCCGAGCGTGAGGCGGCGCAGAAGTTCGCCGAACCGCTGGAGCTGCTGCTGATGCTCGCGGCGGTGCGTTCGGAGCGCTACCGCTGGCGCGAGTCGTGGGCGAGCGGTCCGGTGCTGGTCACCTCCGCCGGCGCGGACCTGGACCTGGCACCGGTGGCCAAGCTGGCGGTCGACCCCGACACGCTGCCGCAGGCGCAGGAGCGGCTGCGCGAGCTCGGCATCGAGGCGACCGCAGCGGTGGTGCAGGAGACCACGGCCAACGCCCGCAACGCCGAGGTGATCGCGGGGCTGGGCAACGTCACCTTCGGCGGGGTGGAGGCCGATCTGCTGGTGCTGGACAACGGCCTGATCGCGGTGCCCACCAAGGGCGACAAGGACGAGGGCACCCAGCGGATGCTCGCGATGATCTCGTCGACCCCGCTGGCCGAGCTGGCCCAGGCGCACCGGTTCGTGCCGTACGAGGAGATCACGAAGGTGACGGTCACCAAGCAGGTGCCGATCCGCGCCACCATCCAGCTCCATTCCGGACAGACGATCGAGTTGCGCGAGTCGTGGAGCGGTGACGAGCTGCACGGCGAGAGCCGCGACGTGCTGCACCGCGTGTTCGCCCGGTTCACCGGAGCCTGACCATGCCGGTCGAACCGATGCCGACGGGAGAGTATCGAGTGATCCAGCAGCGTACGGCCGCCCCGCAGGAGACCTCGGCGGTCGCGGCGGTGGCCGACTACGGCACGCCGGGCCAGCCCGAGGTCGTCTCGGTGGGCGACTTCCGCCTGATCGCCATGGTGGTCGGCGCGGTCGGCACGGGCGCCATCGCCGCCACCAGCGACGACCACACCATGGTGTTCCTGCTGGTGTCGGCCCTGCTTGGCGCGGCGGCGGGCGAGTCGTTCGGCTTCGGCCTGTCCCGTTGGGCGGAGGTGGTCCGGCTGCACCGCGTCGTGCGCTGGCGGGTCTGGCTGTCGGTGCTCACCGTCCTGGCGATCGCCTGCACGTTGGTGGCGCTCACGCCGGTGATCGTCAACGGCGGCGACACGAAGAACCTCACCGAACGCGGCATCGCGCTGTCGGCGGTGGCCATCGGCGGCGGCCTCAGCTCCGCGGCGACGCTGGCGGCGGTGAAGCAGGTCGCGTCGTACCCCCTGCCCGGCACCCCCGGGCAGCAGCTCGACGCGCTGCTGCGGCTGCGCACCATGTGCACCCGCATGCTCAGCCAGCTTGGCATCCTGGTCCTGCTGGTGATGGGCGTGAACGCGGCCGCGACCGGCTTCGGCGCCAAGCTGGACCAGGGCGTCGTGCTCTTCTCCGGCGTCGTCGCCTCGTTCGTGGTCGGCACCATGTACACGCCGACGGCGGCCATGCTGCGCCGACGCGGCGCACTGTTCGTGGCCGAGCACTTCTCGCTCGCCGACATTCCCGCCGCCGACCTCGTCGAGGCCGCCGAGAACAAGGCCAAGCTGGAGAAGATGCTGGGGCTGGACCAGACCACCATCGGCGAGCTCAAGGCGGCGCTCGTGGTGTTGTCGCCCATCGTGATCGGCCTGGTCGCCACCGCGATCCAGGGTTACGTCAAGTAGCTCCCCCGACGACGAAGGCCGCCAGGTCCGAACCCGGACCGGGCGGCCTTCACCTCACCAGGTCACCAGCTGAAGCCGAGGCCCGCCGGGGACACCAGGTTGAACAGGGCGAACCGGCGCTGCGGGCTGCCGTTCACCGCCGTGTACGCGCCACCGGCCACCACCTGCCCCAGCTCCTTGCTGGCCCGCAGGGCGATGACCCCGACCGAGCCGTTGCCGTTGGCGGTCCAGGTGAGCAGGTTGCCGGTCGAGGCGCTGACCGCGGCCAGCTTGACCCGCCGGATCGAACCGTCGATGCAGACGCCCTTGGGCCCGGTGGCGGCGCTGCGGCACACGTTGTCGTAGTGGCCGCCGAGGTAGACCACGTCGTCGAGCACCGCGATCGCCTGCACGTCGCCGTCGGTGGTGACGGTCCAGCGGACCGTCCCGGCGGTGTCCATCGCGCTGGCCCGGCCGCCGGTGCCGTCGATCCCGGCGTAGACGGTGTCGCCGCTGACCGCGATGTCGTGCACCATCGCGCTGACGTGCGAGAAGAAGCCGGGGTCGACCGCGCCGTTCGCCGGGTCGACGGCGGCGATCTTGGCGGTGCCGCGCAGGCTGTTCACCGAGCTGAACCTGCCACCGAGGTAGACCCGGCCGGGCGTGTACAGCACCGCGCGGACGACGTCGTTGACCTTCGGGTTCCAGTTCGGGTCGAGCGCCCCGGTGGCCAGGTCGAACGCGGCCACCCCGAGGCGGGTGTGCCCGTCCACGACGGTGAACGATCCGCCGAGGTAGAGCCGCCCGCCGCCGACGGAGACGTCGTACGGGCGGCCGTTGCTGATGTTGTGTTTGAAGGTGGACTGCAGCACGCCGGAGTGACTGACCGCGGCGAGGCTGTCCCGGCTGACCCCGTTGACGGCGTGGAAGTCCCCGGCCAGGTAGACGCCGTCGCCGTCCGTGGCGATGGCCCGGACCATGGCGTCGACCTGGGGATTCCACGGCAGCAAGGCGCCGGTGCGGGCGTTGACCGCGGCCGCGTGCGACCGTTTGACGGTGCTGCCGCCGACAGTCGCGGAGGTGAAGTCGCCGCCGACGTAGATGGTGTCGCCCCAGTAGGTGGTGGCGTGCACCTCCCCGTTGAACGTCACCGACGGAGTGGGCTTGGGGTTGACCGGGGCGGTGAGCGCGGCCGCACCGGCCAGCGGAGCGAGCAGTGCGCCGAGCACTGCGGTCACCGCGATACTGCGCAAATTAGGGCGTTTCAGCACGTCATGCCCAACGAGGCAGGCACCGGGCCGACGCTGGCAGTCCGGTGTGGCAGGCTGCCCTCGTGAACATCGCCGTCATCGGACTCGGTCTCATCGGCGGGTCGCTGCTGCGGGCCCTGGCCGCCGCCGGACACCACGTGCTCGGCTTCGACGCCGACCCGGCGGTCCGGGCCACCGCGCGCACCGCGGCGGCGAGGGTGCCCACCGCCCAGCGGTGGCAGATCACCGCGACCATCCGCGACGCGGCGGCCGACGCCGACCTGGTGGTGCTCGCCGTGCCGCTGCCCGCGCTCGACGACGTGCTCGACGCGCTGGTGGCCAGCGGCTTCCACGGCCTGATCACGGACGTGACCTCGGTCAAGGGGCCGGTGCGGGAAGCGGTCGTCCGTCGGCTGCGCACCGCCGCGAACCCGGTGGCCGGGTTCGTCGGCGGCCACCCGATGGCCGGTCGGGAGACCTCCGGCTTCGCCGCGGCCGACCCGTCCCTGTTCACCGGCTGCGCCTGGGTGCTGTGTCTGGACGAGGCGGCGGCGGTGGACGACTGGCTGACCCTGGCTGGGCTGCTGACCGAACTCGGCGCCCGCGTGGTGCCCTCCACCAGCGTCGAACACGACCGGGCCGTGGCCGTGATCAGCCACGTGCCGCACCTGCTGGCGCTGGCGCTGGCCGCCGCCGCGGCGACCGACCCACTGGCGTTGACGCTGGGTGCGGGCTCTTTCCGCGACGGCAGCCGGGTGGCGGGCGCGCCGCCGGAGCTGACCGCGGCGATGTGTAGCGGCAACACCGCGGCGGTGCAGACGGCCCTGGCCGACGTGCAGCGGCGCCTGGACGACGCGGCCAAGGCGATGGAGGCCCGCGATCCGTTCCGCGCGGTGCGCGAATGGGCGCTGGAGGGCCACACCGCGCGTACGGCCTGGCCGCCCGCGCCCGGTCGGCCCGAGCAGCTGCCGGTACGGGCGGAGACGCTGCTGCGGCTGGGGCAGGCGGGTGGCTGGATCACCGCGGTGGCGCCGGACCGCCGTACCGTGACGGCGTTTCTGCCGGTTGAAGGGGCGTGACCCAGCCTCGGACGCGCCCCGTCCTGCGTGAGCCCCATCCGGTGCGGCCGTGGGCCGTGGTCGTCGGCGCGCTGGCCGCCGGGGTGTGGCTGCTGGCGTTCGGCCTGTTCGGGATGACGCTGGGCGGATACGTGGCCTGGACGGTGTTCGCCGGTGCGGCCGCCTGGGCCGTCTCGTACGCCCTGCTCAGGTTCGGTGACCGGGGCGTGGCGGTCGGCGTGGCCGCCGCGGTTGGGGTCGGCTGGACGGCGGCCGTACTCTCCGTGGTCTTCGAGTGGATCCGCCGAGGAGCGTGGCCACTCTGAGTTAGCTTTCGTTAAGACCTCGCTACGGCTCCGGCGCTGGCAGGGGCCTGAGAAGCACAGGTCACGGTGCGTCGTGGATCGACCGCGTTGGCGGACTTGACGGAGGTCACACTCGCGCGGCACGCTCGCCTGTATGTGGACGCTGCAGCAGCTCGACCCCGACCGTAGCCGCCGCCGGCTACAGCTGCTCGCCGCGCTGTCCGGAGGGGGGACGGCACGCGAGCGGGTGCTGCCGTCGACGGGGCGCCGAGTGCCGTCCGGTGCGGCCCGCGGCCGGTTGTCGAGAGCCTCGGCCGACCGGGTTCGCGAGCTGATCGCGCTGCGTCGGCGACTGGCGGGCTGACTGGTCGTTGTCAGATCAGGGCCGTTGACGGCCCTCGGCCGGCTCCGCCGCCAGCTGACGACAGCCTCGCCGAGGTCGGGTGACCCGGCTGATGCACATATCGACACCATTTGGGGGGACCGTGTCGTATTTTGCCGCCGCGGTGGTCCGCGGCAGGTCCGGGTGGGCCGCCAGTGAACTCGATCTGCACGACGCCGCCGATGTGGACGAGGTCGCGGACCTGCTCCGCGAGACCGAGCCCAACGCCTCGGTGCATCTGATGTTTGTCGAGTCCGACGACGCCTACCTGGTGGTCATGAGGCTCGACGAGGGCGAGGACCTCCGCATCTTCGGGTCCGATTCCGCCTTCGCCGACGAATCCCGCCTCGGCAAGCTCCTGCTCGGCGAGGTTGAGGCACCGGTGGTCGAGATCGAGGAGAGCGCCTCGGGCGACGATGACGACGACCGCCCTGCCGCCGACCCGACGGCCGATCCGGTGGGTGACGCCGACCTGCTCGCCGACCTCGGCGTCTCCGCGCACAAGCTGCTGGCCCTGTGTGCCACCGACGGGCTGCTGCCCGCCGACGTGACCGCGGAGGTCTGCCAGGCGATCGGCTGCGGGGACGAGGTCGAGGAGCTGCGCGAGTCTTGATCGCCCGTGCCGGGCACGAGGCGTGGATGCGGCGTGCCCTGGAGGTCGCCGCAGGCTGCGCCGACAGCGCCGACGTGCCGGTCGGCGCGGTGATCTATGCCCCGGACGGCAGCGAGCTCGCGATCGGCCGCAACGAACGCGAAGCGGCCCACGACCCGACCGCGCACGCCGAGATCCTGGCTCTGCGTGCGGCCGCCGCGCGACGCGGCGAGTGGCGCCTGGACGGCTGCACCCTGGTCGTGACACTCGAGCCGTGCACCATGTGCGCGGGCGCGATCGTGCTCGCCCGCATCGCCACGGTCGTCTTCGGCGCCTGGGAGCCCAAGACCGGTGCCGCCGGTTCTCTGTGGGACGTGCTGCGCGACCGCCGCCTCAACCACCGCCCCGAGGTCTACTCCGGCGTCCTGGCCGACGAATCCGCCACCCTGCTCCGCGCCTTCTTCACCCCGGACCGCTGAGGCGACAGTTTCAGGGAAAGTGCACGAATACAGGCCAAGATTCCTGCACTTTCCCCGCAACTGCCGCCTCAGGCGAGCGGGGTGATGGTGCCCGCGAGGTATGGCTTCGCGGATCTGGCGTCGCGGAGGGTGAAGTCCCGGCCCGTGTAGCTGAAGCCGACCGTGGCCGGGAGCAGGATCGGCAACTTGAAGGAGACCTCGGCGGCGTACGCGGCGGGCAGGCGCCCCTCCAGCGCGGCCAGGCACCGCGCCTTGCTCCACATCCCGTGCGCGATGGGCCGGGGGAACCCGAACAACTTCGCGCCGAGCCACGAGGTGTGGATGGGGTTGTGGTCCCCCGACACCTGGGCGTACGACGTGCCGATCGACGCGGGCACCCGCCACACCGCGTGCGGCGCCGCCGCCTGCGCGTCCTCGCGCGGCGGTTTCGCCTCCCGTGACCCGTTCGACGGCCCGCGCCGCAGGTACGTCGACACGTCCCGCCACACCTCGGCCCCGTCCACCGACACCGTCGTGATCACGTCGTACTGCTTCCCGCGCGGATGTTCGCGCAGGTCCGCGGCGTGTACGGCGATGTCGAGCCGGTCGTCCGCGGTCAGCGGCCGGGTCTGCTCGATCCGGTTGGCCACGTGCACCCCGCCGACCACCGGGAACGGGAAGTCGCGCCGGGTCATCAGGTCGAGTTGCAGCCCGAAACCGAGCACGTGCGGGTAGGTCAGCGGCAGCTCGTCGCCCAGCCGGAACCCGCACACCCGCTGGTAGCGGGCCAGGTGGTCGCGGTCCACGGGGACCGACGCGGTCAGCGTGTCCTCGGGCAGCGTGCTCGGGCGCGGGAACGGGGCCAGCGACAACGCGGTGCGCAGCATGCTCGGCACGTCAGGCTCCCAGCAGCGACTGGCCGCAGACCCGGACCACGTTGCCGGTGACGTTGGCCGAGCCGGGCGCGGCGAACCAGGCCACCGTCTCGGCGACGTCGACCGGCAGGCCGCCCTGGGACATGCTGTTCATCCGCCGTCCGGCTTCGCGGATCAGCATCGGCATCTTCGCGGTCATCGCGGTCTCGATGAAGCCCGGCGCCACGGCGTTGACGGTGATCCCCTGCTCGGCCAGGGCGGGCGCCAGCGCCCGTACCCATCCGATGACCCCGGCCTTGCTAGCGGCGTAGTTGGTCTGGCCGCGGTTGCCCGCGACGCCCGCGATCGAGGCGACGCCGACGATCCGCCCGCCCGCCGGGATGAGCCCCTCGGCCAGCAGCACGTCGGTGACGTGGGTGGGCGCGATCAGGTTGACCCGCAGCACGCTGTCCCAGCGCGTGTGGTCCATGTTCGCCAGCGTCTTGTCCCGGGTGATGCCCGCGTTGTGCACCACGACGTCGATCCGGCCGTGCCGCTCGCGCAGGTGGTCGGCGAGCTTGCGGGCCGCGTCGGCTCCGGTCAGGTCCAGCTGGTACGCCTCCCCGCGCACCTCGTTGGCCACCTTGGCCAGGTCATCCCCGGCCGCGGGCACGTCCAGGCAGACCACGTGCGCGCCTTCGCGGGCCAGCACTCGGGCCATCGCGGCGCCGATGCCCCGCGCGGCCCCCGTGACCAGGGCGATCTTCCCGGTCAGGTCGCCGCTGCCGCTGTGCTGTGCGGGCGTCGCGTCCACCGTCACCGTCTGCCCGCTCACGTACGCCGACCTGGTCGACAGCAGGAACTCCAGCGTCGAGCGCAGCGCGGCGGTGTCGGCGGCCGGGTGCACCCGGACCAGCTGGGCGGTGGTGCCCCGCCCGAACTCCTTGCCGACGCTGCGCGTGAACCCGTCGAGGGCCTGCTGTGCGGCGGCGCGGGCCGGGTCGGTGAGCAGCTGCGGCGGCAGCCCGAGCACGATGACCCGCCCGGCGGGGGTGAGGCTGCGCGCGACGGGGTGGAAGAAGTCGTACAGCGCCTGCAGACCGGCCGGCGAGGTGATGCCGGTCGCGTCGAAGACGAGCCCGTGGTACTTCTCCGCCTCGGCGGCGCCGAGCAGCTTGACCAGGCCGTCGGCGCGCGGACCGTCGGACGGCCCGACCAGCACCGGCCCGGGGATGAGCGCGTCCCCGGCCTTGAATCGCGGCAGCTTCGGCGGATCCGGCAGGCCGAGCCGCTTGACTATCGCCCGACCTGCGCCTGACCTTGCGAAGCTTGTGTAACGATCGCTCATGCGGTAGACCTTACTCGCGAGTAAGGTTAGACACCAGGAGGCTGTTGTGACTGATCAGGTGCGCCGGGTAGCCGTCATCGGCGGCAACCGCATCCCGTTCGCCCGCTCCAACAGCCGCTACGCCAAGGCCTCCAACCAGGACATGCTCACCGCCGCGCTGGACGGGCTGATCGCCCGGTTCGGGCTGGCCGGGCAGCGCCTCGGCGAGGTCGCCGCGGGCGCGGTGCTCAAGCACTCGCGCGACTTCAACCTGACCCGCGAGTCGGTGCTGGGCACCGGCCTCGATCCGGCCACCCCGGCGGTCGACCTGCAGCAGGCCTGCGGCACCGGTCTCCAGGCGATCACCTACATCGCGAACAAGATCGCGCTGGGGCAGCTCGACTCGGGCATCGGCGGCGGCGTGGACACCACCTCCGACGCGCCTCTTGCCCTCAACGAGCAGTTCCGGCGGGTGCTGCTGCGGCTCAACAACGCGCGTACCACCGGCGAGCGGCTGAAGGCGGCGATGATGCTGCGCCCGTTGCAACCGTTCCAGCCGGAGATCCCCCGCAACTCCGAGCCGCGCACCGGGCTGTCCATGGGCGAGCACGCCGCGCTGACCGCCGAGCGGTGGAGCATCGGCCGGGCCGAACAGGACGAGCTGGCGCTCGACTCGCACCGCAAGCTGGCCGCCGCGTACGAGGCGGGCTTCTTCGACGACCTGCTCACGCCGTACCTCGGCCTCACCCGCGACCAGAACCTGCGCCCGGACAGCTCGCTGGAGAAGCTGGGCAGCCTCAAGCCCGTGTACGGCCTGCGCGGCGCCAACCCCACCATGACCGCGGGCAACTCGACCCCGCTCACCGACGGCGCGGCCGTGGTGCTGTTGGGCACCGAGGACTGGGCCCGTGAGCGCAACCTGCCCGTGCTGGCGAACTTCGTCACGGCGCAGACCGCCGCCGTCGACTTCGTGCACGGCGACCCCGAGCCCGAGGGCCTGCTCATGGCCCCGGTGTACGCCGTGCCCCAGCTGCTGGGCCGACTCGGCCTGAAACTGCGGGACTTCGACCTGTACGAGATCCACGAGGCGTTCGCCTCGCAGGTCCTGGCCACGCTCGCGGCCTGGGAGGCCAACGGTCTCGGCACCATCGACCGGGCCAAGCTCAACGTCAACGGCTCCTCGCTGGCGGCCGGGCACCCGTTCGCCGCCACCGGCGGCCGCATCGTGGCCACCGCCGCGAAGCTGCTGGCCCAACGCGGCGGCGGCCGCGCCCTCATCTCCATCTGCGCCGCCGGCGGCCAAGGCGTCGTCGCCGTCCTCGAACGCTGACCCGCCCCCGCCCCGCCCCGCCCCCGCCCCGCGGTGCGGTGCGGTGCGGGCCCAAGATCGTGCGCAAGTTGCCGGGCAATCGGGGGTATGACCGCCCAAGATACGCCCGATTGCCCGGCAACTTCGATGATCTAGCGTGCGTGCGAGAATGAGGTACGTGACGAAATCCCAGGTGCCTAACGTTCTTGCCGCTCGGTATGCCTCTGCTGAGCTGGTCTCGCTGTGGTCGCCCGAGGAGAAGGTGCGCGCCGAGCGGCGCCTGTGGCTCGCGGTGCTGCGGGCCCAGCGCGACCTCGGCATCACCCTGCCCGACGGCGTGCTCGAGTCGTACGAGCGGGTGCTGGACACGGTCGACCTGGACTCGATCGCCGCCCGCGAGCGGGTGACCCGCCACGACGTGAAGGCCCGCATCGAGGAGTTCAGTGAGCTGGCCGGGCATGAGCACGTCCACAAGGGGATGACCTCGCGGGACCTCACCGAGAACGTCGAGCAGCTGCAGATCCGCGACTCGCTGCTGCTGATGCGCGACCGCATGGTGTCGGCGCTGACCCGCCTGGCCGCCCGCGCCACCGAGTACGACGCGACGATCATGACCGGCCGCTCGCACAACGTCCCGGCGCAGGCCACGACGTTGGGCAAGCGGTTCGCCTCGGCCGCTCAGGAACTGCTCATCGCGTACGAGCGAATCGACGAGCTGATCGCCCGCTACCCCCTGCGCGGCATCAAGGGCCCGGTCGGCACCGCCGCCGACCAGCTCGACCTGTTCGACGGCGACGCCGCGAAGGTCGCCGAGCTGGAGCGCCGCGTCGCCGGGCACCTGGGCTTCCAGCGGGTGCTCGACAGCGTCGGCCAGGTCTACCCGCGCTCGCTCGACTTCGACGTGCTGAGCGCGCTGGCGCAGGCGGCGGCGGCGCCGTCCAGCCTGGCCACGACGATCCGGCTGATGGTCGGCCAGGAGCTGGCCACCGAGGGCTTCAAGCCGGGCCAGGTCGGCTCGTCGGCGATGCCGCACAAGATGAACACGCGCTCCAGCGAGCGGATCAACGGCCTGGCCGTGATCGTCCGGGGGTACGTGCATATGGCCGGTGAACTGGCCGGCGACCAGTGGAACGAGGGCGACGTCTCCTGCTCGGTGGTGCGCCGGGTGGCCCTGCCGGACGCGTTCTTCGCCCTGGACGGCCTGTTCCAGACGTTCCTGACCGTGCTCGACGAGTTCGGCGCGTACCCGGCGGTGATCAACCGGGAGCTGGACCGCTACCTGCCCTTCCTGGCCACCACGAAGGTGCTGGTGGGCGCGGTGAAGAAGGGTGTGGGCCGGGAGACGGCACACGAGGCGATCAAGGAGCACGCGGTGGGCGTGGCGCTGGCCATGCGCGAACGGGGCCAGGCCGACAACGACCTGTTCGACCGGCTCGCCGCCGACGCGCGGCTGGGCCTGACCCGGGCCGAGATCGACACGCTGGTCGCCGACCGGGCCGCGTTCGTGGGCGCGGCGTCGGCGCAGGTGGCCGCGGTGGTGGCGCAGGTGGAGAAGATCGCAGCGCAGCACCCGGCGGCCGCGGCGTACACGCCGGGCGCGATCCTGTGATCATCGGGCCGCGCCCGCCGCGATGCCGGCGGGCGCGGACCGGTGCGGATCAAGGGCGCAGGGGTCGGCCCTGGCCGTCGACCGGATTGCCCGCCAGCAGGACGACGCCGTCGACGACGAACCACAGCCAGATCGCGCCGTAGATCAAGAACGGGATGAACAGCACGAAGATGTTCAGGAAGAACCCGCACCAGAACGAGATCCAACCGACCACCGTCGCGCAGATCTGGAGGATGCCGACGGTGGTGTGCCCGGCGTAGAGGCGGCCGATCCCGCCCAGGCCCATGAAGAAGCCGGGCAGCAACTGCAGCAGGCCCGCGACGACCTTGCTCTTGTCGGACAGCACGGTCCCGGTCGCGTAGGTCGGCGTCGCGGAGACCGGCGCGAGAGCGTACGGCTGGTACGGGTCCGGCTGGTACGAGTCCAGTTGGTGCGGATCCGACTGGTACGGGGCCGGCTGGTACGGGTCCGGCTGGGGTGGCGGATAAGTCATGTGCTGACCGTATCGAGCGCGCTCCAGCCGCGCTTCCACCCGTACGGCTGAGAAGATCGGCTGGTGGAGTTCGTTACCGCACTGTTGGTGGCTTTCGTAGCCATCTTCCCGGTGGAGTTGCCGGACAAGACCTTCGTGGCGACCCTGGTGCTGAGCACCCGGTATCCGCCGCTGCCCACCTGGCTGGGGGTGGTGGCGGCGTTCGGGGTGCAGTGCGTGATCGCGGTGCTGGCTGGAGCCCTGCTGACGAAGCTGCCGGCGCGGCCGGTGCAGTTCGTCGCGGCGGGGCTGTTCCTGATCGGCGGGGTGGTCCTGGCGCGCGGCGCCCGCAACGCCGACGCCGAGGAGAAGGAGCAGGAGGAGGAGTTCGGCGCGAAGGTCGTCGAGCCCAAGCGGGGCTGGCGGGCGGCCGTGGCGAGCTTCCTGGTGCTGTTCACGGCCGAGTGGGGCGATCTGTCCCAGTTCCTGATCGCGGGCCTGGTCGCCCGGGGCAACCCGGCGCTGCCCACGTTCCTCGGCGGCTGGGCCGGCCTGGCAGCCGTCTCGGGCCTGGCCGTGCTGCTCGGTCGATGGCTCTTGAAACGGGTGAAACTCGCTGTCATCCGTTACGTAGGCGCGGCCGTCTGCGGCGTTCTCGCCGTCGTGACCTTGGTCTCAGCGCTGTGACGTGAGTGAAAACGTGAGGTCATTGCGGGTGCCCGGAATTCGTCGGGGATCTGACGCCCGGTAATCTGAGGTTGCCCGTGGCGGACAGGCAGACATAGAAGATAGTCAGGAGTTTCCCCGTGGCTCGCGTCGTGGTTGACGTCATGCTTAAGCCCGAGATCCTCGACCCGCAGGGGCAGGCCGTCGCGAACGCGCTGCCCCGCCTCGGCGTCAATGACGTCGCCTCGGTGCGGATCGGTCGACGTGTGGAGATCGACTTCGCCGGTGAGGTGGACCTGGAGCGCGCCCGCGAGATCGCGGACAAGCTGCTGGCCAACCCGGTGATCGAGGACTACGAGATCAGGGTTGTCGAAGCGGTATGAAGATCGGTGTGGTGACCTTCCCCGGTTCGCTGGACGACGGGGACGCGGCGCGGGCCGCACGCATCGCCGGCGCCGACGTGGTTCGGCTCTGGCACGCCGACCCGGACCTGCACGGCGTCGACGCCGTGGTGCTCCCGGGCGGCTTCTCCTACGGTGACTACCTGCGCTGCGGCGCCATCGCCCGGTTCGCCCCGGTGATGGAGACGATCTCCGCGGCCGCACGCGACGGCATGCCCGTGCTGGGCATCTGCAACGGCTTCCAGATCCTGTGCGAGGCCCACCTGCTGCCCGGCGCGCTGACCCGTAACCAGCACCTGCACTTCCGCAACCGCGACCAGTGGCTGCGGATCGAGAACAGCGACACGGCGTGGACCAACCACTTCAACACCGGCCAGGAGATCCTGGTCCCGGTGAAGAACGGTGAGGGCTGCTACGTCGCCGACCAGCGCACGCTGGACGAGCTGGAAGCCAACGGCCAGATCGTCGCGCGCTACATCCGCGGCAACCCGAACGGCTCGACGCGCGACATCGCGGCCATCCGCAACGCGGCCGGCAACGTGCTGGGCATCATGCCGCACCCGGAGCACGCCGTCGAAGCGCTGACCGGTCCGTCGCTGGACGGTCTCGGATTCTTCTCCTCGGTGCTCAAGCACCTGGCCGGCGTGGGGGTGCCCGCATGACCGAGATGCTCAACCAGACCGTCGCCGCCGTCGACACGGTGCGCCTCGCCGAGGTCACGCCCGACGAGCTGCAGCCCTACCTGGAGCTGGGGCTCAAGGACGACGAGTACCAGCGCATCCGCCAGATCCTGGGGCGCCGCCCGACCCAGTCCGAGCTCGCCATGTACTCGATCATGTGGAGCGAGCACTGCTCGTACAAGTCGAGCAAGGTGCACCTGCGGCAGTTCGGCGAGAAGGCCCCGCCGTCCGACCGGCTGCTGGCCGGCATGGGCGAGAACGCGGGCGTGATCGCGATCAACGACCGCATCGCGGTGACCTTCAAGGTCGAGTCGCACAACCACCCGTCCTTCGTCGAGCCCTACCAGGGTGCGGCGACCGGGGTCGGCGGCATCGTCCGCGACATCCTCGCCATGGGCGCCCGCCCGATCCTGGTGATGGACTCACTGCGCTTCGGCGCGGCCGACCACCCGGACACCCAGCGGGTGCTGCCGGGCGTGGTCGGCGGGGTCGGCGGCTACGGCAACTGCCTGGGCCTGCCCAACATCGGCGGCGAGGTCGTCTTCGACGAGTGCTACCAGGGCAACCCGCTGGTCAACGCGCTTAGCCTGGGCGTGCTGCCGGTCGACGGCCTGCAGCGCAAGGAGGCCGACGGCCCCGGCAACATCGTGGTGCTGATGGGCGCCAAGACCGGCCGGGACGGCATCGGCGGCGTGTCGGTGCTGGCCAGCGCCACCTTCGACGACGCCTCCGAGCAGCGGCGGCCCAGCGTCCAGGTCGGCGACCCGTTCACCGAGAAGCTGCTGATCGAGTCGTGCCTGGAGCTGTACCAGGCCAACCTGATCGTAGGCGTGCAGGACCTCGGCGGCGCGGGCCTGACCTGCGCCCTCACCGAGACCGCCGCCGCGGCGGGCACCGGCATGGACGTGCAGCTGGAGAAGGTGCACCTGCGTGAGGCTTCGATGGAGCCGCACGAGATCCTGGCCAGTGAGTCGCAGGAGCGGATGCTGTTCATCGTCGAGCCGGCCAAGCTCGATGCGGTGCTCGGCATCGCCCAGCTGTGGGGCGTCATCGCGACCCCGATCGGCGTGGTCACCGACAGCGGCCGCGTTCGGATCACCTGGCACGGCGAGACCGTGGTGGACGTGCCGCCGGGCAGCCTCGCCGACGACGGCCCGGTGTACGCCCGCCCGCTGCGCGAGCCCGCCGACCTGATCCTGCTGCAGGCCGACCGGGCCGAGACCCTGCCGCGCCCGCACCACGACCACGAGCTGCGCGAGACGGTGCTGCGCATGGCCGCCTCGCCGAACCTGTGCGACCGGTCCTGGATCACCGAGCAGTACGACCGCTACGTGCTCGGCAACACCGTGCTGGCGCAGCCGGAGGACTCCGGCATCGTCCGCCTCGACGAGGAGACCGGGCTGGGCGTGGCCCTGTCGGTCGACTGCAACTCCCGCTTCGCCCGTCTCGACCCGTACGAGGGCGCGAAGCTGGCGCTGGCCGAGGCGTACCGCAACGTGGTCGTCACCGGCGCGGAGCCGGTCGCCGTCACCGACTGCCTCAACTTCGGGTCGCCCGAGGACCCGGCGGTCATGTGGCAGTTCGCCGAGGCGGTGCGCGGCATCGCCGACGGCTGCCAGGAGCTGGGCATCCCGGTCACGGGCGGCAACGTCAGCTTCTACAACCAGACCGGCGCGGTGGCGATCCACCCGACTCCGGTGGTGGGCGTGCTCGGCGTGCTCGACAACGTCGCGCAGCGCATCCCGATGGGCTTCAGCCACGCCGGTGACCTGCTGTTCCTGATCGGCGAGACCCGCCTGGAGCTGTCCGGCTCCGAGTGGGCCTGGGTCACGCACCAGCACCTGGGCGGTCGTCCGCCGAAGGTGGACCTGGCGCGCGAGATGGCGATCGGGGCGTTCATGGCACAGGCGGCGCAGTCCGGCCTGGTCCGGTCCGCGCACGACCTGTCCGACGGCGGTCTGGCCCAGGCGTTGGTCGAGTCGACCCTGCGCAAGGGTCTCGGCGCGAGCGTGCAGCTGCCCGAGCAGCTCGAGGCGTTCACGGCGCTGTTCAGCGAGTCGGCGGGCCGGGTGCTGGTGGCCGTGCCGGCCGGGCACCGTCAGGCGTTCGAGGCGCTGGTCGCCGAGCACGAGCTGCCGGTGACCGAGCTTGGCCTGGTCGAGGGCGAGGGTGCGGACCTGACCGTGGTCGCGGCCGACGCGCACACGGGCCGATTCTCGATCCCGCTGGCCGAGCTGCGCGCGGCGTTCTCCGGCACGCTGCCGAAGCTGTTCGGCGGCGCGACCGAGCAGCCCGCGGCGGACGCGGCGCCCGCCGCCGTGGCCATCGAGACCGTCGAGATCATGTCGGCCGAGCTCGGCACGACTGACGCGGTGACCGACGAGCCGACGACCGGCGCGGCCGAGTAGTCGAAGAACCGGGCCACACCTCCTGGGTTGTACACACAACCCAGGAGGTGTGGCCCGGTTCCAGTTCAGCTCGGCTGGCCGGTCGTGGTCGCGGTCAGCACGCCGAGCTGCTTCACCTCGGCTTCGGTCAGCCAGCCGTGTGCGAGCATCGCCAGCACGATCTCGGGCTTGCGGGCGGCCGCCTCCTGCTCGCTGTGCGGGGCCGCGCCGAACGGGGCCAGCCTGCCCGCCAGCAGCACCGCCTCGGCGGTGGTCAGGCTGGGCGCCTCGTGCCCCGCGAAGGACTTGGCCGCCGCCGCCAGGCCGACGACGCCGGGCGCGAACTCGGCCGAGTTCAGGTAGCAGCCCAGCACTTCCTCCAGGGTGTACCGGTCCTCGAGCTTGCTGGCCAGCACGCGCCCGCGCCAACTGCCGTCGCTGTCGATCACGGCATCGTGGGTGATCGCCGCGACACAGCCGAGCGTGATCGGTGAGGCGTGCAGCGCCGAGCGCCGCTCGTAGAACTCGGGATCCACCGCGGCGACGAACGCCTCGCGCACCTGCGGCGCCAGCTGCCCCAGGGCCACCTGCGCATACCCCGGCCGGAAGTCCTCCAGGTGCGGGGCGGGCACGGAGTCGTAGTAGAAGCTGGCCGCGACGGCACCCGCGCCGGTGAGCGCCAGCACGACGAGCAGGCCGCTCGCGATCGCCCTGCGCTTGACGTAGCGCCGGGGCATGGGTGGATGCTCCAGCTCGATATCGGTCACTACGCCACGGTACGGGCAGACGTCACGTCCCGGCCCCAGCAATAAGGGTGGAACCCCGTCGGCCTCGCGACCGGCTTCAGCCCAGGAGTGTGCGGGGTCCGGGGCCCTCGGCGGCGCGGGCGTCACCGGGGTTGTGCAGCTTGCAGCTCTGCAACGACAGGCAGCCGCAGCCGATGCAGCCGTCGAGGGTGTCCCGCAGTCGTTCCAGCAGGGCGATCTTGTCGTCGAGTTCGGCGCGCCAGTGTGCCGACAGGCGGGCCCAGTCGGCCTTGGTCGGGGTGCGGCCCTCGGGCAGGTCGGCCAGGGCGGTGCTGATGCGCTCCAGCGAGACGCCCACCTGCTGGGCGATGCGGATGAAGGAGACCCGACGCAGTTCGCTGCGCTCGTACCGGCGCTGGTTGCCGCCGGTGCGCACGGAGTGGATCAGTCCGCGCTGCTCGTAGAAGCGAAGAGCCGATGGGGCGACGCCGCTGCGGGCGGACAGCTCGCCGATGGTCAGCATCACAGTGGAAGGCACCCCGTACCGCCTTGAGTTCAAGTGAACTTGAACTTGCACTCTACTTGTATGGCTGTGATCGAGGTTGCTCCGCTATCCGATACCTCCCTGCTGCTCAAGCGGCTGACAGGGGACGAGAAGCACGCGCCGAGCGCGTTCTCGACGCTGGACGTGATCTGGGTGCTCTACGACCGGGTGCTGCGGATCGACCCGGAGCGACCGGACGACCCCGACCGCGACCGCTTCCTGCTCTCCAAGGGCCACGGCCCCGCCGCATATTACGCCGTACTGGCTGCCAAGGGGTTCATCCCGCACGAGTGGCTGGACGACCTGGCCGGGCCGGACAGCCCGCTCGGGCACCACCCGGACCGGCTGCGCGTGCCCGGCGTCGAGATCAGCTCGGGTTCACTCGGCCACGGCCTGGGGCTGGGCATCGGCACCGCGCTGGGGCTGCGGGCCCAGGGCCGCCTGGCACCCCGGGTCTACGTCCTGCTCGGCGACGCCGAACTCGACGAGGGCAGCAACCACGAGGCCATCGCGTACGCCGGCGCGACCGGGCTGGACTCGGTCACCGCGATCGTGGTCGACAACGACTCCGCCTCGCTGGGCTGGCCCGGCGGGATCGCCTCCCGGTTCGAGGTGCACGGCTGGTCGGCCGTGACCGTGGCCGGCCGCGACCACGACGCCATTCACGCGGGGCTGCGGGCCGCGCGCCCCGGCCGCCCGCATGTGGTCGTCGCCCGGGTCGAGAAGAAGGGAAGCTGACATGCGCCAGGCGTTCACCGACACCATGGCCGAGCTGCTGACAGACGATCCGCGTACGGCGCTGGTGCTGGCCGACATCTCGGCGGCCGCGTTCGAGCCGATGCTGCGCGCGCACCCCGACCGGGTGCTCAACGTCGGCATCCGCGAGCAGTTGATGATCGGAGTCGCGGGCGGGTTGGCCCTGACCGGGCTGCGGCCGGTCGCGCACAGCTACGCCACCTTCGTCGTCGACCGGGCGTACGAGCAGATCAAACTGGACCTGGCCCACCAGGGCGTCGGGGCGGTGCTGGTCAGCGTCGGCGCCTCGTACGACGGCGCGGAGATGGGCTACACGCATATGTCGCCGATGGACGTGTCATTGATCGACACGCTGCCCGGCTGGACCGTGCGGGTGCCGGGGCACCCGGGCGAGGTCGGACCGCTGCTACGGGACGCGGCCACCACCGACGACCCGGTCTACCTGCGCCTGTCCACCCAGGTCAACGACATCGCGTACGCCGAGGCGGAGTTGCTGCGGCCGGTGCGCCACGGCACCGGTCCACTGGTCGTGGCGGTCGGGCCGATGCTCGCGCCCGTGCTCGCGGCCACCGAAGGGCTGGACGTGACGGTGGCGTACACGCACACCGTCCGCCCGTTCGACGTGATGGGCCTGCGGGCGCTGGCTGCCACCGGCGAGGTGGTGCTGGTCGAGCCGTACCTGGCGGGCACCTCCGCCCACGTCGTCAGCCAGGCACTGGCCGACCGGCCGCACCGGCTGCTCAGCCTCGGCGTCGGCCGCCGCGACCTGCACGCATACGGCACCCCCGCCGACCACGCCCGCTGGCACGGCCTAGACCCCACCTCCCTCCGCACCACCCTCTCCGCCTGGTTGTGAGGTAAGGAAGGGCCCCTTCTTATCGCTTTGCGTGGTAGAAGGGCCCCTTCTTAACTCAGCAGCTCCGGTTTAACGCAACAGCCCCGGTTCGCAGGCGCGAACCGGGGCTGGGAGCTGTCTGGGAGGGACTACCCGCGCGTGTACGACCGGTGCATCTGGACCGCGCCGGAGCCCTCGATGACCTCGCCGACCTGCCAGCACTCGACGCCGCGGCCCGTGAGCAGCGCCATCGCGCGGTCCGCGTCCTCGGGCGAGACCACGGTGAACATGCCGACGCCCATGTTGAACGTCGACTCCATGTCGTGGCCGTCGATCCGGCCCTTGCGCTGGATCAGGTCGAAGATCGGCTGCGGCGCCCAGGAGGACCGGTCGACTGTGGCGTCCATGTTCTTCGGCAGCACCCGGTTCAGGTTGCCCGGGATGCCGCCGCCGGTGACGTGCGCGAACGCGCGGACGTCACACTCGGCGATCAGGCTCAGGCAGTCCTTGGCGTAGATCTTGGTGGGGGTCAGCAGCTCCTCACCGAGGGTGCGCTGGTCGCCCAGGTCCTCGATGACGCTGTCGAGCTTGAGCCGGGCCTGGCCGAGCAGCACGTGCCGCACCAGCGAGTAACCGTTGGAGTGCAGGCCGGACGAGCGCATTGCGATCACCACGTCGCCGAGCTGGACCCGGTCGGGGCCGAGGATCTGGTCCTCCTCGACGACGCCGACACCGTTGGCGGACAGGTCGTACTCGTCCGGGCGCATCAGGCCGGGGTGCTCGGCGGTCTCGCCGCCAAGCAGGGCGCAACCGGCGTAGCGGCAGCCGTCGGCGATACCGGCGCCGATCTCGGCGATCCGGTCCGGCACCACCTCGCCGCAGGCGATGTAGTCGAGCAGGAACAGCGGCTCCGCACCGCAGGCGACCAGGTCGTCGACGACCATCGCGACCAGGTCGATGCCGACCGTGTCGTGGATGTTCATCTGCTGCGCGATCGCGAGCTTCGTGCCGACGCCGTCGGTCGAGGAGGCGAGCACCGGGTTGCGGTACTTCGAGGTGTCGAGCTTGAACAGGCCGGAGAAGCCGCCGAGCCCGCCCAGCACCTCGGGCCGGTGGGTGCGCTGCACCTTGTCCTTGAGCAACTCGACCGCGCGGTCACCGGCGTCGATCGACACGCCCGCGTCGGCGTACGACGAGCCCGTGCGTCGGCGGTTGCTGCTGCTGGCTGCCGTCCACAGCTGACGGTCCCCGTCGGAGCCCTGCCCGGAGACTGGGCGCTCGGTCACGTGCGTCACGGTCTTCTCTCCCCTTTGTTGCCGCGGCACCGCGCGCGTCGACGCGCGCGGTCCCGTGTCGATCGGCCGGTCCGCCCCGGCCGGGTGTCACTGAGACCGGCTCAGCTGCTCCGTCGACGGCGCCGCCGACTGTGCCTGGGCCTGGTCTCCGCGCTCGTCGGCGCCGACCCGGCGGCCGACCCCTTCCAGCACATGCTTGCCGATCAGGTTGCTCGCGGGCAGCTTGATCGGGTATTCGCCGTCAAAGCAGGCCCGGCACAACCGGTTCTTCGGCTGCTCGGACGCCGCGATGAGGCCGTCAAGCGACACGTAGCCCAGCGAGTCGGCACCGATGGAGCGGCGGATGCCCTCCATGTCCATGCCGTTCGCGAGCAGTTCGGCGCCGGTGGCGAAGTCGATGCCGTAGAAGCACGGCCACTTGACCGGCGGGGAGGAGATGCGTACGTGGACCTCCAGCGCGCCCGCCTCGCGCAGCATGCGCACGATGGCGCGCTGCGTGTTGCCGCGCACGATGGAGTCGTCGACCACGACGAGGCGCTTGCCCCGCACGTTGTCGCGCAGCGGGTTCAGCTTGAGCCGGATGCCCAGCTGCCGGATCGTCTGCGAGGGCTGGATGAAGGTCCGGCCCACGTAGGCGTTCTTCATCAGACCCTGGCCGTATGGGATGCCGGAGGCCTCGGCGTAGCCGATGGCGGCCGGGGTGCCCGACTCGGGCACCGGGATGACCAGGTCAGCCTCGACCGGGTGCTCCGCGGCGAGGCGGCGGCCGATCTCCACCCGGGTCGAGTAGATGTTGCGGCCGGAGATGGTCGCGTCGGGGCGGGCCAGGTAGACGTACTCGAACAGGCAGCCCTTGGGGTCGGGCGCGGCGAAGCGCGAGGAGCGCAGCCCGTACTCGTCGATGGCGATGAGCTCGCCTGGTTCGACCTCGCGGACCACGGAGGCGCCGCAGATGTCCAGCGCCGCCTGCTCGCTCGCGATGACCCAGCCGCGCTCCAGGCGGCCGAGCATCAGCGGGCGTACGCCGTGCGGATCACGGGCCGCGTACAGCGTGTTCTCGTCCATGAAGACGAAGCTGAACGCGCCCTCGACGGTCGGCAGCACCTCCAGCGCGGCGGCCTCGACCGACAGGTCGGGACGGCCCGCCAGCAGCATGGTGACCAGGCCGGTGTCGTTGGTCGAGCCCCGGCTGTCCATGCCGAGCTCGGCGGCGCGGCGGGCCAGGTCGGCGGTGTTCACCAGGTTGCCGTTGTGCGCCAGCGCGATCGTGGTGCCCGCGGTGGTCGACTGCAGCGTCGGCTGGGAGTTCTCCCAGGTCGAGTCGCCGGTGGTCGAGTAGCGGGCGTGCCCGATCGCGATGTGGCCGCGCAGGCTGGCCAGGGTCGGCTCGTCGAAGACCTGGGCCACCAGGCCGACGTCCTTGTAGACCACCACTCCGGAACCGTCGCTGACCGCGATGCCCGCCGCCTCCTGGCCGCGGTGCTGCAGTGCGTACAGGCCGAAGTAGGTGAGCTTGGCAACCTCTTCACCAGGGGCCCAGACACCGAAGACGCCACACGCGTCTTGCGGGCCTGGCCGGTGGGGGTCGAGTTCGTGGCTCAACCGGCCGTCGCCTCGGGGCACCCTGCTGCTCCTTGCGCTTGTCGCTTCATTGGCTGTCACGCCCGGCGGGACTTCGGCCGGCGTTCGATGGAGTGATTCGGCAGTGAGTCAGTCTCTGGGCGGCGTTGGCCGCCGCAGCTCAGTGTACGTGACTCGACAGGGTCGCCGGACCGGCGGCCGGTCCCTGGAAGGCGTGACTGAACAACGGGTGTGGCCTGAGTGGCGCGATCAACAGATAGGGAAAAGAGAGGAGATATCCGAGCGAATGCCACTGGCCCGGATCCGGCCATCCGCTACCGCTGTGTCCCATTCCACTCCTCCGGCAGCGAGTTGGAGAAATGTGATCGGATCGGTCTCCACCAGGTTCGGTGGCGTGCCGCGAGTGTGTCTCGGCCCGTCGACACACTGAATAGCTCCGTATGGAGGAACCCGCACCTCCACCGAACGGCCAGGGGCGGACGTCGCAAGTTGGTCCAGGAGTGCCCTGACCGCATCGCGGAGTGTCAAACGGTCCGGCGCGACCCCGTTGGCCAGGCTCTCTAGGGCCTCGGCTATGGCGGGGAACTTTTCCGACGAGGGGGACATAAACGGACGATACAACGTGACAACGGTTCGCTTTGGGGCGGCCCTGGGTCGCGCAACCCTTCCTTCGCAAGGCATAGTTGCGAGCGGTGTATTCCCGCAGCCCCCCAACCCCCACTGCTGCGGGACATTGAGGAGCCTGGAAGGCGGTGGCCGTGACTACCCAGCGACGGTCCTGGTTGGCGCGCGTCGGAGTGGTAGCGCTGGTGTCGCTTGGCACTCTGGTGGGCGTCGCTGCCCCCGCGAGTGCCGCACCACAGTTGGACAGTGCGAGCCTCAGTGACGGCACGATCGACGTCGGTGCGACTACGACGCTGACCTTCAAGATCAAGAATCCGGACGCCTCCGACGTGACGCTGACCATCGGCATCACCACGAGTGGTGGTGCGGCGACGTGTCAGACCGGTTGTGCCGTCACTAAGACGATCACGGCCGGTGGTGACACCGGCAATATGACCGCGAAGATCAAGGGCTCCCAGGCGGGCAACGTCAACGTCATGATCAAGGTCATGACCGGCGGCGCCGAGACGCAGCTGGGCACCTACCCGCTGACCGTGGAGCAGGGGCAGCCGCAGGCTGAGACCGTGGCG
Organism: Catellatospora tritici; assembly: GCF_019083965.1. Taxonomy (GTDB): domain Bacteria; phylum Actinomycetota; class Actinomycetes; order Mycobacteriales; family Micromonosporaceae; genus Catellatospora; species Catellatospora tritici. The sequence goes on along the minus strand of NZ_JAHRCY010000007.1, from coordinate 233,842 downwards.
AAGGTGTCGGGCAAGGTCGTTGACATTCTGACGGGCAAGCCGATCGGCGGCGCCATCGTGATCCTGTCGGACGGCAACGGCAAGGACCTGCCGTCCAAGCAGACCAGCACCGCGGGGACGTTCACCTTCACTGGTTCGCAGCAGAGTCCGATCGCGCCGGGTCTGCTCGTTATCGCGGTCCAGAAGGACCCGTACACGACCTTCTCGCAGTCGTACCAGGTCGCGGCGAACGCTTCGAAGACCGACATCCAGATCTCCATGGAGAACCCGGCGGCCATCGCCAGCGCGTCGGCGGCGGCAGCTCTGCCGACGGCGACCGACGCGGCGACGCCGACCGACGCGGCCTCGGAGGGGGCGGGCGGCGAGGAGACCGAGCCGACCACGCCCGCCGACGAGGGTGGCCTCGACGGCATGACCTGGATCATGATCATCATCGGTGGTCTGCTGGTGGCGCTCGGCATCGGTGCGATCGTGCTGCTCGTCATCCGCCGCAACAACGACGATGACGATGATGACGACGACGAGGACGACGAGGACGACGACGAGCCGGTTCGCGGCCGTCCGCGCGGCGGCGCCGGTCAGCCGGTGCGTGCCGGAGCCGGTGCGTACGCCGGTGCCGGTGCGGGCACCTACGGCCGTCCCGCCGACCCGACCATGGTGGCCCGGCCCGGTGCCGACGCGGCCACGATGATGCACCGTCCGGGCGACTACGGCGTCCCGGCCCAGCGCGGCCCGCAGCAGCCGTACGGCCAGCCGGGTCCGCAGCAGGGCCAGCAGCCCCCGTGGGGCCAGCAGCAGCAGGGCGGTTACGGGCAGCAGCAGGGCTACGGCCAGCAGGGCGGCGCGTACGGCAGCCCGGCCGGCGGCGCCTACGGCGGCTCCCCGGTCGCGCCGACCAGCGGCTACGCCGGTGGCTCCCCCGTTGCCCCGACCAGTGGCTACGCCGGTGGCTCCCCCGTTGCCCCGACCAGTGGCTACGCAGGTGGCTCCCCGGTCGCGCCGACCAGTGGCTACGGCGGCCAGCCGGGCTACGGCGACTCCGGTTACGGCCAGCAGGGCTACGGCCAGCAGCAGCCGGGCTACGGGCAGCCGGGCTACGGCCAGCAGCAGCCCGGGTACGGCCAGGGCCAGTACGACGAGCCCACCCACTACGCGGGCCCGACCTCCGGCGCCGGTGGCGGCTACGGCACCCAGCAGCCGGGCTACGGCCAGCAGCAGGGCGGCTACGGGCAGCAGGGCTACGGCCAGCAGGACCCGTACGGCGGCCAGCAGCAGCCGGGCTACGGTCAGCAGCAGGGCTACGGCCAGGACCCGTACGGCAACGGCCAGCAGGGCGGGGGCTACGACCCGTACGGCGGCCAGCAGCAGCCGGGTTACGGTCAGCAGCAGGGCTACGGCCAGGACCCGTACGGCAGCCAGCAGGAGAACGGCTACGACGATCGCCGAGGCCGGGACGGCCGCAGGCTCGACTGGCTCGACGACTGATTCCACGTGTTGAGAAGGCGCCGACCCGTTCGCATTTTGCGACGCGGTCGGCGCCTTCTTTCACGTATGCGATGAAGACAAACTCCAGCACGTTTGCTGCAATGGTCGCGTGGCCCTCGTCAACGGCATGCGAGGCGTCTCGCGGGTTCCGTCATACGTGGTGATGCAGCCCACGACCCTGTGCAACCTGGACTGCGTCTACTGCTACCTGCCACTGCGGTCGGCCGACCGCCGGATGAGCGTGGCCGTGGCCCGCGCGGTGGCCGCCGACGGCAACGCCTGGGCGCAGCGGGGCCGGTTCTCGGTGGTCTGGCATGGCGGCGAGCCCATGGCGGCCGGGCGGGAGCACCTGGCGGCGCTGATGGCGCCGTTCTCGGCCGAGGTGGAGCAGCACATCCAGACCAACGCCACCCTGATCGACGACGCCTGGTGTGAGTTCTTCACCGCGCGGCGGTTGCGGGTGAGCGTGAGCGTCGACGGGCCGCCCGACTGCAACGGCGACCGGGTCGACCGGGCCGGGCGGGCCGCGTACGCCCGCATCGAGCGCGGCATCACCACCCTGCGCCGCCACGGCCTGCCGTTCGCGGCCCTGTGTGTCGTCACCGACCCGCGGCCCGGCCTGGCCGCCCGCCTGTACGACTACTTCCTCGACCTGGGCTGCGACACCCTGGGCATCAACGTGGAGGAGCGGGAGGGCGTCAACGGGCGCGACAACCGGCATGACGCGGCCGCGGTGCGGGCGTTCTGGGCGGAGCTGACCGCCGCGTGGCGTGCCCGTCCCCGGCTGCACCTGCGCGAGCTGGAATGGAGCCTGCGCTATCTGGACGCGGTGCTCACCGGCACCGCGGACGACCTGCTGCCGCGCGAGCTGGACCCGATCCCGACCGTGGGCTGGGACGGCGCCGTGGTGCTGCTGTCGCCGGAGCTGGCCGGGTTCACCGACGCCGGATACGGCGACTTCACCAGCGGAAACGTCCTCACCCGCGGGCTGTCGGAGCTGCTGGCGCAGCCCACGGGAACCCGGTGGGTCGGCGAGTTCGTCCAGGGAGTGGAGGCGTGCCGGGCGAGCTGCCCGTACTTCGGCTTCTGCGGCGGCGGGCACGCGGCCAACCGCTACTTCGAGCACGGGCGATTCGACGGGACACAGACCGAGCACTGCCGCAACAGCAAGATCCACTTACTGGAGGGAGTGCTCGATCATGTCCGATCCACTCGACCTGGTGGTAGCCCAGATCCGCGACGTACGTGACGATCTCGTTCCCCTGTTGGAGGAGGCCCGAGCGGCACGACTGGCGCGTTCCGAAGCACCAGGCGCGGACAGCACCGCTGTCTGCGCCTGGAACCACTTCGAGAACATCCCGACTTTCTTCAACTGGAACAACCGCCCGCGTTAGCGGGCGGCGCGGCCAGGAAGATCAGCGGCGGGGGGTCCAGTCCTTGCCGTCGTCATCGTCGTCATCATCATCGACGGCGTAGGCATCGTACGGGTCGTACGGATCCGGCTCGTCGTGATCTTCGGCTTTGCCGCTGTCGCTGGTGAGATCGCTTCCCGCGAGCTCACGCTGCAAGGCGGCGAGGTCGGTGTTCGGGGAGTGGTACTTCAACTCCCGGGCCACCTTAGTCTGCTTGGCCTTAGCTCGGCCGCGCCCCATGGCCGACCCCCTCGCACATGAATGACGGGGCTACCCGAAGGCGGGCCCCGATGACGTCAGACATCTCTCGTGGCTCATACGGTACATGGGAGGAGGCCACTTCGGCATCTCGGGTTGCCGGGTGTCTGGCAGCCCACGGGAACCTGTCCGTTTTATGACTTGTAAGGAGTATATCGCTCCCGGTTCATAACGGATCAGTATGACGGCGCGGCCCCGGGGATCGCCCGGAGCCGCGCCGCTGACCTGCTGAACCAGGCTAGACCCGGATGGTGCGCAGTCGGCCCACGTCGGCCATGCGCTGCTCGGCGAGCCGGTCCGCCGCGGTGGCCGGGGAGATCCCCTCGCTGTCGGCGAGCTCCAGCAGCCGCTTGGTGGTGTCGAAGATCTTCGTGGCGCGCAGCTTGGCCCGATCGAAGTTGAAGCCGTCGATCTCGTCGGCGACCTGGATCACACCGCCGGCGTTCACCAGGTAGTCGGGCGCGTAGAGGATGCCGCGGTCCATCAGCAGCTTCTCCACGCCGGGGTGGGCCAGCTGGTTGTTGGCGGCACCGGCGACGATCTGGGCACGCAGCGCGGGGACGGTGTCGTCGTCCAGGGCGCCGCCCAGCGCGCAGGGCGCGTACACGTCGATGTCGCTGGTGATCAGTGCGGTCGCGTCCGCGACCAGGTTCACCTGCGGGTGGGCCTCCTTCGCCCAGGCGAGCGCCTTGGGGCTGACATCGGTGGCCACGACCTCGGCGCCGTCCTCGAGCAGGTGCGCGGTGAGGTACTTGCCGACCTTGCCCAGGCCCGCGATGCCGACCCGGCGGCCGCGCAGCGAGGTGCTGCCCCAGCGGTGCTCGGCCGCGGCGCGCATGCCCTGGAAGACGCCCCAGGCGGTCAGGATGGAGGAGTCGCCGGCGCCGCCGTATTCGACGCTGCGGCCGGTGACGAAGTTGGTCTCGCGCGCCACCAGGTCCATGTCCTGCACGTAGGTGCCGACGTCACAGGCGGTGTAGTAGCGCCCGCCCAGCGACTGCACGAAGCGGCCGTACGCCCGCAGCAGGGCCTCGGACTTGAGCTGGTCGGGGTCGCCCCAGATGACGGCCTTGCCGCCGCCGAGGTCGAGCCCCGCGAGGGCGTTCTTGTACGCCATGCCACGGGACAGCTCCAGCACGTCGTGCAGAGCCTGCTCCTCCGAGGCGTACGGGTAGAAGCGCGTGCCGCCCAGGGCGGGCCCGAGCGCGGTCGAGTAGATGCCGATGATGGCCTTCAGACCGCTGGCGCGGTCCTGGCAGAACACAACCTGTTCGTGACTGCCGTCGGTGAATACACCCACTGCTGGCTCCAAGGAGACGTCGCTGGCCCTTGTGAGGCCATGGCCGCCGGTCTTTCCGGAGGCTGGGAGACGCCCCGGTAGTGACGCTCCCGCTGACAGCCTAATCGTGGGAGGATCGCGAGGTGCCGTCACAGTTCGCCGCGTACCTGAGGGTGTACGAACCGCTCACCGCGTTCGGCCCCGAACGGGAGCGGTTCTGGCGTCGCTACGTCGACGAGGGACGGGCCGTGGGCGTGGCCGACGGTCCTGGCCGCCAGCGTGCCACGGTGCTCGAGGCGCTCGGCGCGGGCTGGTCGCGCCTGCCCGATCTGCCCGACGAGGCGTACGTGATGTCGGCCCTCACCGGCCAGGCCGATGTGCCGCTGGTGTGCCCGTGGAACCTGCGGGTGCGGGTGGCCGAGGCGGCGCTGCAGGCCCGCGACGGGGTGCCGCAGGTGCTCGCCGACGCGTTCGTGCCCCCGGCGCTGGTCGGCCTGGCGCAGACCGTGGTGGAGCAGGTGCGGGCCGAGGACCGGATGCACGAGCAGGTGGCCACCTGGGGCGTGCCGCTGCGCTGGTTCGTGCTGGTCTCGCCGGCTGAGCGGGACCTGGTGCTGGAGCCGACCCGGCGGGTGCTGCGCTACCGCACCGAGATAGGAAAGGCCCGCCAGCGGGCGCACAAGGGCCTGCGGGTGCTCCGCAAGACACTGGGCGACGTGCCCATCACCGAGTCGCTGCGCGAGACCGCGCGCTGGCTCGAGTCGTTCCACCCCGGCTCGGTGGTGGAGCTGGACTACGGCGGCCTGACCGCCCTGCTGTCCGAGGACGCGCTGCGCGACGACGACTCGGTCGAGCTGGTCTCGACGGGGCTGGCGGGGCTGGAGCGAGAGGACGGCGACGCGGCGACGGCGGCGTACGAGCAGCTCGTGCAGCGGTGGCGGGCGATCCAACTGCTCGAACGCAGCAACTGACGCTACGCAGCGGTAGCACTACTTCACGTGACATGAAGCTATGAAATTCCTGGCTTCATGCTCTTAATGCGGACATGTCGTTCTTTCATCATCCGTCTATCCACGGACCTTCACCCGTTCGGCCCATGTCGGACATCGGGGACTAGCCGGACTATGGGTAGCGCGTTGGCCGGCGGGACCCCGGCCTACGTCTATAGGTACTTGTGGAGGAGTGACCGCATGGCGTCGCGTACGCACGAACCAGAGCCCCTGCTCACCCCGGCAGAGGTTGCGTCGATGTTCCGCGTCGACCCGAAGACCGTGACCCGGTGGGCCAAGGCGGGAAAGCTCAGCGCCATCCGGACGCTGGGTGGCCACCGCCGCTACCGTGAGTCGGAGGTGCGTGCTCTGCTCCAGGGCCAGATCCCGCACCAGCGACAGGGCGACTGACACAACTGAACAGCAAGGACCCCTTGACCGAGGCGCCCTCCACACCGTCCCCCAACGGTGCGGAGGGCGCCTCGGTGCTGTTGGCGCCCGCCTTCGCGGGCGCGGCGATCGGCTGTGCTGTTGGCGCCCGCCTTCGCGGGCGCGGCGATCGGCTGTGCTGTTGGCGCCCGCCGCCGCGGGCGCGGCGATCGGCTGTGCTGTTGGCGCCCGCCGCCGCGGGCGCGGCGATCGGCTCTGCTGTTGGCGCCCGCCGCCGCGGGCGCGGCGATCGGCCTTTGAGGCCGACCGCATCGGCGCGTCGCTACATCGCTGCGCGATGTCACGCTCCTTTACCGATGCGGTCGGCGGCCGATCGCGGGTCGGTGATCGGGGTTAAACCGTGGCCGGGACCAGGGCGCCGTCGCGGAGGGTGACCACTCGGTCGGCCATGTCCATTAGGGCGGGGTCGTGGGTGGCGACCAGGGCGGTCATGCCGCGGGCATGCACCAGGGCGCGCAGCAGATCCATGATCTGGCGGCCGGTCTCCGAGTCGAGCTGACCGGTCGGCTCGTCGGCGATGAGCAGCTGCGGGTCGTTGGCCAGGGCGCGGGCGACGGCGACGCGCTGCTGCTGGCCGCCGGACAGCTCGTACGGCCGCTGGTTGGCGTGCGCGCCCACCCCGACCAGTTCCAGCAGCACCGCCACGCGCTGCTCCCGCTCGGCCGCGGGCACCTTGGCCAGCCGCAGCGGCACGCCCACGTTCTCGGCCGCCGACAGGATCGGCACCAGCCCGAACGACTGGAACACGAACCCGATGACGGTGCGCCGCAGCGCCACCAGCTTGTGCTCGCTCGCCGAGGTCAGCTCCTGCCCGGCCACGAACACCTTGCCGGAGGTCGGCCGGTCCAGCCCGCCGACGATGTTGAGCAGCGTGGTCTTGCCCGCGCCCGACCGCCCGCGTACGGCCACCAGCTCGCCCTGCTCGGCCGTGAACGACACGTCGCGCACCGCGTGCACCACCCGGTCGCCCTTGCCGAAGTCGCGGCACACCGACTCCACCCGTACCAGCTCAGCCACGGCGCACCTCCACGTGCTCGGTCTCCAAGTTCAGCTTCACCCGGTCCTTGAGCTGCAGCGCCTCCACGAAGGCGCCCGGCAGCTGCATCCGGCCGGCCCGGTCGAGCACCGCGTACTCCTCGGTCACCAGCTCGGTCTCGCCGTCCTCGGTCTGGCGGGAGGTGCGGCGCACCTCCGAGGCCAGCCGGCCGTCGCGGATCGCGACGGTACGGCGCACCTGAGTGGACACGTTGTGGTCGTGGGTCACCACGACCACGGTCACGCCCAGCTCGGCGTTGATGGTCTGCAGCGCCCCGAACACGTCGGCCGCGGTCGACTCGTCCAGCTCGCCGGTCGGCTCGTCGGCGAACAGCACCTCGGGGTCGTTGGCCACCGCCAGCGCCACCGCGACCCGCTGCTGCTCGCCGCCGGACATCTGCCCCGGCCGCCGCTGCGCGCAGTAGCCGACGCCGACCATGTCCAGCAGCTCCATCGCCCGCCGTTTGGCCGCCCGGCCCGACCGGGTCCCGGCCAGCTGCATCGGGGTCACCACGTTCTCCTGTGCGGTCAGGTACGGCAGCAGGTTGCGACCGGTCTGCTGCCACACGAAGCCGACCATGCGCCGCCGGTACGACAGCCGCTTGCGCGCCGACATGGTGAGCAGGTCGTACTCGCCGACCCGGGCGATGCCCGCGGTGGGCACGTCCAGGCCGGACAGGATGTTCAGCAGCGTCGACTTGCCCGAGCCGGAGGCGCCGACGATGGCCAGCAGCTCGCCCCGGTCGACGACCAGGTCCAGCCCCTGCAGCGCGACGACCTCGACGCCTTCGGTCTTGTAGATGCGGACCAGCCCGTCGCAGACCAGGTGGCCGCGCAGCCGGTCGGCCCCGCCCGCCCGGTCGGCGGCCCGCTGCGCGGCCCGCGCCTGCAGGGTGGCCAGGTCGGGCACGGCGTCGTCACGTCCGGGAGCCCCAGCCGCGCTGGCGAGCCCCGTTCCGAGGTCAGTAGTCATCAGCTCTCTCCCGCGTCGAAGGAACCCAGCCGCAGCACCTCGCCGAGGCGCAGCCGCCGGTTGAACAGGGTCTCCACCAGCAGTGCCGTCAGCAGCCCGGCCAGCACCATGCCGACCGCCCCGGCGACCACCACCGGGTCGAGCCGCACCCCGACATCGAACCCGGCCGTGTAGGTCGTCAGCCCCAGCGCCGGGCCCAGCAGCTGCGGCAACGCCACGCCGACCGCCGCACCGGTGAGCACCGCCACCGTCACCAGCGGCGCCAGCTCGACCAGCAGCAGGCGGCGGCCCTGGCCGCGGCTCAGGCCCATGGTGCGCAGGCGCGACAGCACCTCCCCGCGGGCACGCGCCCCGGCCAGCACCGCGAACGCCACGGCCAGCAGCGCCAGCGACAGTCCGCCGAGCGCGCCCACGCCGTAGGCGAAGGTCAGCACGCCGTTGACGCCGGTCCGCTCCAGCCCGGCGCGGTAGTCGGTCCAGGTGGTGATCCGGGTGGTCAGGTCGGGGCCGCCGACCGGGGTGCCGATCGAGGTCACCCAGCGCTGCTGGCCGTCGTTGCCGACCTTCACGATCGTCGCCTGGTCGGCCTGGCCCGCGAGCAGGAAGGCGTTCGGGCTGATCGGCTTGTCGGCGCGTACGTCGAGGGCCTGCCAGGGGATGACGATGAAGCTGGAGCTGTCGGGCAGACCGGGGAAGCTGTCGACGACCCCGCCGACGCCGAAGTCGTACACCCGCCCCTGCAGATCGGCCGCGGCGGTGGTCTGGCCCTTGAACTGCTCGTACACCGCGGGCGACAGCAGGGCGGGCGCGGGCCGGCCCGGTCGGGCGTCGACGAACCCGGGTGGCAGCTCCAGGTCGCGACCGGAGTCGCGGATCACCTGGGCCAGCCGGGGCGCGTCAACGACGACCAGGTAGAAGACGCCGAGTCGCGCGGCACCGATCTCCTTGGAGGCGGTGACCGGGGTCGGCGGCTGCGCCAGCATCGGCGCGACCGACCGTACGCCCGGGACGGCCGCCAACGCGTCGGTGGTGTCGGGGGCGAAGAAGAAGCCGCTCACGCTCATGTCGCCGGGCACGGCCTGGTCCGCGGCGCGATCGCGGCCCGCGTCGACCGTGCCGGACACGCCGAGGCTGAACACCGTGGTGCAGATCGCCACCACCAGCACCGCGACCGGGCCGACGGCGGCGGGCGCGGTCCGGCCGGACCGGGCAAAGCCGAGGAAGCCGACGGCGCCCCGGGCCCGCGAGGCCAGTCGGCTGACCAGGCCCAGCGGCGCCGGGATGGCCCGCAGCGTGAGCACCGCCGCGCCCGCTGCCAGCAGCACCGGCACGGCGGCCAGGTAGACGTCGACGCCGTCGGCGGCGTTGAGGCCCCGGCGGCGCACCAGCCACACGCCCAGCGCGCCGAGCACCAGCAGACTCAGCTCCGCGGTGCGGCGCTTGGCGCCCACCTTGGACCCGGCCAGATCCTCCCGCTCGCCGGAGAACGACAGCCGTCGCAGCGTGAGCATCGCGATCACCGGTGTCGCAAGCGCCGCCACCAGCGCGAACAGCACCAGCACGAGGAGGGTGTCGGCGGGTCGGCCCGGCATCGCCCGACCGACCAGCCAGCCCACGATCGCGGCGGGCAGCACCACCGGCAGCACCTCGGCGAGCGTACGGGCGCCGATGGTCAGCATCGAACCGCCTCGCGCCCGCAGCAGCGTGAACTCGGACCGCCGCCGGGACACCGCGAGCCGCGCCGCCAGCAGCACCAGCCCGGCCAGCGTCGCCAGCGTGCCGGCCTGCACCACGGCCAGCAGCGCCTGCCCGGCACGGGCGGCGTCGGCGAAGCGCGACAGCGCGGTGTCCAGGCCGCCTTCCATCTGTGCCTCGATGCCCTGCGAGCGCGCCGCGTACACGGCCGACACCATGCTGGGCAACGCGGCCATGTCCAGGTGCTCCGGACCGACCCGGTAGCGCAGGTCGAACAGGGTGGGGATGCCGGCGTAGTGGGCGCGGTCGACTCCGGCCGTGTCGGTGAACATGATCGCCTTGAAGGACTCGCCGTCATCGTGCGGCTGGTACGGCTTCAGCGCCAGCGCGGCGGTGTCCCAGAAGCCCGCCGCCGGGTTCACCGGCTCGACGATGCCGACGACCTGGACGCCGCCCGCCTCCGCGAAGCTGTAGCGGCTGCCCACCTGGTAGTGCAGCGTCGCAGCCTCGGCCGTGGTGATCACGATTTCGATCGGGAACCCCGGCTCGTCCAGTGTCGCGGGCCATCGTCCGTCGACCAGGCGGGTCTCCTGCTGCAGGCCGCTGGCGGCGCGCAGGCTGAACTGGGCCTTGGAGGGCAGCCCGGTCTTGGCGGCCCAGGACTCGTCCAGGTCCGTGTATACCGTCCACCAGGACTCGCTGATCCGGTTGCGCAGGTCCGGGTACAGCACGTCCCGCTGCGACTGGAGCCGGTTCGGCATGGTGCGGGTGGACCGGTTGACCGGGTAGCCGCCGCGGTAGTTGAGGTCCTTCACCAGGTACGGCAGGGACGCGACGCGGTCGCGCAGCGCCTCGTCGGTGAGCCCGTTGGCGATGCGTGGGGTGCCGATGACCAGCACTCCGGCGACCGCCGTGAGCAGCCCGAGCAGAACGAGCTGCCCGAGCGAAGCCCGCATCCGCCTTCTCATCGGTCAGCTCCGATCCGCAGCTGGGCGGCGGCCAGCCGCTGCCGCATCGTGGTGGCGATCAGTCCGGCCATCGCCATCGACAGCACCAGCAGCAGCGCGCTGGTGCCGAGCACCGGCGCCCAGTCGAGACTGAGCAGCGGTGCGGGCACCGGCCGGGCGGCGCTGGGAGTGAGGATGACCAGCGGCGCCATCGTCGCCGCCACGCCGATGCCGACGACCAGGCCGACCGTCACGCCCAGCCCGGCCAGGAACGCCTGCTCGACGATGAGCGCGCCGGCCAGCAGGCGCGGGGTGGCGCCGAGGGTGTGCAGGACGGCCAGTTCGCCGATACGGCGGCGGGCGGTGGCGCGGACGTCGACGGCGACGCCGACCAGCGCCAGCGCGATCGCGCCGAGGGCCGCGATGAACAGGGCCAGGCGCGCGCCGACGCCGTACGGGTCGTGTCCGGCCTGGTCGGCCAGGGCCGTCCGGTCGGTGACGCGCAGATTGGTCAGTTGCCCGGCGGCTGCCGCGGCCGCGGCGTGCTGCGCCGGATCGGTGGTCAGCCACCACTCCTGCGTGCCCTGCGTGCCGCCGAACCAGTCGAAGTAGGCGGCGCTCAGCGACGGCAGGTCGAGCAGCACCGCGGAGGTGTCGGCGACGCCGGGCAGCGTCGGGACGGAGCCGACGAACTTCACCCGCACCGGCACGCCGTGGAACCGGACCGTCGTGGTGCCGCCGACCTGCTCGTGCATCGCGTCCAGTGCGGCGGTGGTGGCCAGTGCCGGCACCGTGCCGCCGGGCAGGGTCCGGGCGACCGTGGTGTGTATCGGCGGCGGATAGCCCCCGCCCTGGTCCTCGGTCCGGGGGTAACTCACGGTCAGCTCGTCCGCGGTCACCGCGTCGGCGGGCAGCTGATGGGCGCCGTTCGGCGGGTTCTGGTACTGCCAGGGGGCGCTGTCGACGCGCAGCGACAGCGGCGTGGCCGTGCCGTTCGCGTCGACGGTGGCCAGGCCCTTGACGCTCCAGTCGACGTTCACGTCGTACCCGGAGAAGCCGTCGATCATGAAGCCCGCGAGCCGCACCGCCCCTTCGGGCACCGCCACCTCGAACGGCGTCGGGGTCCCGTTGAGGGACAGGTTGCTCAGCGCGACCCGGTACGTCTGGCCGTAGGCGCCGTACAGCACGACGTCGGTGCTGCCGGCGCCCTGTGTCAGCGGCGGCAGCGGCGCACTGAGCCGCAGCGTGCCCCGCAGCTTCGCGGTGCCCGCGGGCAGCTCGACCGCGGCCGAGGTCAGGCGTGCGGCGGCCAGCCGGCGCAGCAACGCGGGCATGTCGCCGAGGTCGTTTCGCAGGTGGATCACGTCGGTCGCGGCGGCGGCGTCGATCGCGATCAGGGTCGACGGGGTCGACTTCTCGCCGAGCGGGATCGAGGTGCGCCAGACGGGCAGGGCGGTGCGGACGCCGGGCAGGCCATTGAGCGCGGCGGTGCGTCCGGCCGGGTCGAACCCGGACGACTCGGTGAGCCGCAGATCGGCGCCCGCGACCTGGTCGGCCTGGTCATGGTTGGAACGCTCACTGGTGGCGGCCAGGGTCCAGGCCAGGGTGCTGACCGCGACGGCCAGCGCCAGCAGCAGCACCGGACCGGCGTGCGGGCGGCGCCCGGCCTGCCACATGCCCAGCTGGGTGGCGAACCACGGCCGCCGGTCGAGCAGCCGCTCGATGAGGCGGGTCAGCGGGGGCAGCAGCCGCAGCGCGAGCACGGCGCCCGCGAGCACACCGATGGGGGCGGCCGAGGCGAGCAGCGGATCGATGCCGAGCTTGCCGCCGAGGCCGGCCAGCGGGGAGTCGTACTGCCGCAGCTGGAACCAGGCCAAGATGGCGAAGCCGATGAGTGCCAGGTCGGCCCCGGCCCGCTGGACCGCGGCACCCCGGCTGGGGCGCGAGCGGGCGGCCAGGTCCGCGACGTAGGTGCCCCCGGCCTTGAGCGTGGGCAGCATCATCGCCAGCACGCAGCCTGCTCCGGCGGCCAGCGCGACGAGCCATACGCTCGCCGTCAGTGATCCGTCCGGATGCAGGTTCACCTCGCGGAACACGTTCAGGCCCTCGGTCTGGCCGAGCAGCAGCCCGGCCAGCGGCGGAGCCACCACCACGGCGGGCAGCGCGACCAGCACCGCCTCCCGCGCGGCGAGTCCGGCGAGCTGGCCGCGGGCGGCGCCGCGGGCGCGCAGCAGTGCGGTCTCGGGTCGCCGCTGCTCGGTGAGCAGGGCGGCCAGCAGCATCAGCGCGTATCCGCCGAGCACGACGGTCAACAGCATCGGGGTGAGCAGCGCGGAACGGCCGACGAGGTCGGCGGCCTTGAGCCGCTCGACCAGCCGGTCCAGGTTCGTGGTGGTCTGGCCGGAGCTGCCGAACCCGACTGCCTTGGGCAGCTCGGTCAGGCCGCGCAGCGCGCCGCTGACCCGGACCAGCCCGGCCAGGTCGGACCCGGCCAGGCGCGGTTCGGCGATCCAGCCGGCGCTGCCGTTGGCCGCCCAGCCGCCGCCGAAGAAGTCGGCCCGGTCGAACACCAGCGGGCCGTAGGTCGACCCGCCCAGGATCGAGCCCTCGGCCAGCTCGGGCGTGAGCAGCCAGTATGGGTCGTCGGTGTGCTTGGGGGCGAAGACGCCGGTGACCACCACCTCGGTGACCTTGCCGGAGCGCCGGTCGGTGATCGGCACGCGGGCGCCGGGCTGCACGCCCATGATCCGGGCCGCCGCCTCGCCGAGCACCGCCTGCGCGGGTTCGGACCCGGGCACCGCCCAGGTGCCCGCCCGCAGCTCGGCGTGCTCGGGCAGCGCGTCGAGGAACATGACCTGCGCGAACACCAGGCCGCCGGAGTCGGCCACGGCGTTGCCGGTGGCACCGCTGAACTGCCGCCCACTGGCGTAACCGGCGCCGGTGAGGTCCACCTGCGCCCCGCCGAGTCCACCGGAGAACCACTCGCGGACCTTGGTGTCCGCGGTGGTCCAGGCGTCGGTGCTGTCGGCGGGACCGCGTACCAGGATCGACCGCTCGCTGGGCGGGGCGGCGGCGACCGCCGCCTGTCCGCCCGCCTCGACCACGGCGCTGTTGTAGCTGACCAGGCCCGCTAGCAGCACTGTTGCGATCAGGGCCGCGGCGGCTGCTGCCGCGAGAAGGCTCCTCGCGCTGTTGGCGCGACGCCAGACCAGCATCTCCACTCCCACGTTCGTCGGCTGTTGGCCGCTGTAGAGAGCCAGGACGATGCCGGAAAGGTTCGCGTGGAAACAGTGGTCGTTACTCGAATGTGACAGCACTCTCAGGGCTGATCGGGTAACCCGGCCGTCAACTGGGCGAAAGCGGACCGCCGCGTCCCGGCCAGGTCAGTGCTCAGCCCGGCCGCCCAGGACCACAGCGCGGTGTCCCAGGCCCCCTGCGCGGCCGCGGCGACCAGCAGCGGATACGGGTGCGCCGCGGGCACCCCACACCGTGCCCCCACGAACTGCGCCACCTGCTGCCGCAGCTCCTCGCTGATCAGCAGGTATGTCTGCAGCAGCGTCGGCTGCGCCTCGACCAGCCGCAGCCGGGCCCGGATCTGGGCCAGCTCCGCCGGGCCGGTCAGGTCACCGGCCTCCAGCACGGCGCGCACCGAGGCCAGCGGCGCTTCGTCCGCAGGTCGTGCCAGCAGGGCCGCCCGCAGGTCGCCCAGCCGCCGATGGGCGACGTCGCCGAAGAGCACGTGCTGCTTGGATGAGAAGTACCGGAAGAACGTGCGCACCGAGACCCCGGCCGCCGCGGCGATCTCCTCGACCGTGGTGACGTCGAACCCGCGCCGCGCGAACAGCTCCAGCGCGGCCTCTTCGAGCGCCGCGCGGGTGTGCTCCTTGTGCTGCTCCCGCCGGTTCATCACCCTGCCGGTCATTCACTCATCCTGCGCGGCCCGACCGGGGCCGTCAAAATGCCGAAGCCAACTGCTTGGGCCAATGCCGGGGAAGCCCACGCATTGGTCGATATAGCAGCATTCAAGTTCTATGCCCGGTTAACGTCGGCTCATGGTGGCGCACCGACTGCTGCGGAACCTGGCCGGCGGCACCGCGGTGCTCGCTGCTCTGCTCGTGATCGTCTTCGGCCTGCCCGCGCTCAACCGGGCCGTCCCCAACGACCGCTCGTTGACCGGACAGCAGCGCTACGAGGTCGGCGCGGGGGTCAGCGTGCAGCCGCCGCCCGGCGCCCGCATCGACGCCAGCAAGACCAGGCCCGGTACCGACCGGGCCGCCGTGCTTTTTCTGATCGGGGCGGTCCGGTACGCGATCGTGGTGACCCCGTTCAGCGGCGGCATCGAGGACGCGGCCAGCCGCCTCCGTACGAAGATCAAAGCGACCCAGGGGTACCAGGTGATCGGTGACGAGGACGGCGTACGCACCGACAGCGGCATCGACGGGCTCGCCGGCGGCTACACCGCGCCCGGCCGGTGCGGCCGCTACGCGGTGTTCCTCACCGGCGGCGTCGCCATCGAGGTGACCGTCAGCGGCGCGGAGTTCGAACTCGGCCAGGTGATCGCGGGCATCGACACCAGCATCGACTCCATCGCGTACGGCGGTGGCCGGTGACCGCGGTGGGGCAGACCGGCGGCAGACGCTGGCGATTCTCCGTCCGCCCGACGCCACGCCCGGCGCGGGCGCTCAAGTCGCTGCAGTTGCCCGCGTTCTGGCTGCTGGGACTGATCCTGCTGGCCGGGCTGACGCGACTGGGCGGCATCCTGCGCGCCGACCTGGCCAAGTTCCCGGTGGCGACCACCAGCGCGGTCATCCTGTTCGCCCTGTACGCCGTCCCGTTCTGGCTGTTCATCGCGTCGATGGACTTCCTGGAACGCGAGCCGCCGCTGCTCATGGCCACCGCGTTCGCCTGGGGCGGCGCGGTCGCCACCACGGCGGCCATCCCGGGCAACCAGTCCGTGCACGACCTGCTGGCCAAGCTGATCTCGCCCGCCTTCGCCGCCACCTGGGGCCCGGCCATCGCCGGGCCGACCATCGAGGAGCTGCTCAAAGCGCTCGGCGTGGTCATGATCGTGCTGGTGGCCCGAAAACAGATCAACAGCGTGCTGGACGGAATGGTCTACGGCGCGCTGGTCGGTCTGGGCTTCCAGGTCGTCGAGGACATCGTGTACGCCGTCAACGCCGTCTCCGTCAGCGGCCGGGGCGACGGCGTCGGGCCGGTCATCGCCACCTTCTTCCTGCGCGGCTTCCTGGCCGGGCTGTGGAGCCACACGCTGTTCACGGCGCTGGCGGGCGCGGGCATCGCCTGGTTCCTGGTCCGCACCGACAAGCCCACCTGGTGGCGCGCGGGCGGCCTGGCGGTCGGGCTCGGCCTGGCCTGGCTCACCCACTTCATCTGGAACTCGCCCCTGTTCGCCGACGGCCTCGGCTCCGGCGGGGCGGGGGTGCTGCTCGGCATGCTGGGCAAGGGCCTACCCGCCCTGATCATGGTGCTGGCGCTCGTCTGGGTCGCCCGCCACCGCGAGGCGCACTTCTACGTGGCCCACCTGGCCGCGCTGCACGACCCCGCCATCGCCACCCCCGGGGAGCTGCAGATCATGGGCCACGGTCACCTACGGGCCGACGCCCGCCGCTACGGCAAGGCCCGCTGCGGCCGAGCCGGCGAGCGCGCGGTACGCGGCCTGCAGACCGCCCAGGCCCGGCTCGCCGTGGAACTGAGCCGGGTCAGCCACCTCGACCCCGCCGACGCGCTGCTGATCTACTGCCGCGACGAGGTGCTGGCCCAGCGCCAGCGGCTGGTCGCCCTCGGCCACCCCGAGGCGATCGTGTCCCCGTGCCGCCCGGCGGTGCCACGCATCGTGGTCCTGGGCGCGCTCGGCGCAATCCTCCTGGTCCTGCTCATCTGGCAGGCCATCCGCTCCATGAACGCCGCCTGACGCCGCTCGCCCCCGCCTTTACATAAACGCTGGCCTATCCAGAGGACGGATTTCCGAGAATCGTCTTCTAGATAGGCCAGCGTCAATGGAAAAACCGGGTGCCGCGCGGGGCGGCCAGGCGGGTCAGGCCGGGGCGTGGCCGCCGTCGCCGTCCACGGTCACCTCGGGGGTGCCGTCCTGGTCGAGGTCGACCAGGGTGATGTCCACGTTGCCGTCCAGGTCGGTGTCGAACTGGAACAGGTCGGCCTTGCCGTCGCCGTCGGTGTCCGACACCCACACGTCGGTCTTGCCGTCCTGGTTGGTGTCGCCGACGATCAGGTCGCGACGGTCGTCGCCGCGGGTCTCTACGGTCTCGCTCATGGCAGCTCCTTCTCGGGATGCGGTGCGGTCAACACGTTAGTGCCGGATGGTCGCACCCGCATCGACCAGGGCCTTGATCGCGTCGGCCGATTCGGCATACCCGATGACCAGCACACCGTCGGCCTTCATCGGCACGACCTCCTTGGCGATCGTCGCCAGCTCGGCCTTGTCCTTCACGGTGCCGTCGTCGTTGATCTGATAGGTGTACGCGCGGATGTCGGACTCGCTGAGCCCGGCCTTGACCAGTTCCTTCTTGACGTCCTCGGTCAGCTTCGTGCCGTAGTTGGCGGCGTGCGCGATGATGACGATCTTCCGGTCACCGTCGCGCAGGATCACGTCGGCGACGGCGCGGGCCTGCAGGATGTCCGAAGGCGCGGTACGGAAGTACAGCCCCTTGTCCTCGACCGTGGTCAGCGACGCCGAGGTGTTGGACGGCGAGAACATGATCATGTCGTTCTTCACCGCGTCGGGCAGCGAGGCCAGGGCCACGCCGGAGGCGCCCGTACCGATCAGGACCTGCACCCCGTTCGCGTGGTGCGAGGCGATCGTCTGCTTGGCGACCTTGGGGTCGGTGCCGTCGTTGCCGTCGATCCACTTGACGTCCTTGCCCAGCACGCCACCGGCCGCGTTGATCTCGGTGATCGCCAGGGCCGCGCCCGCGTCCATCGGCTTGGTGATGAACGACAGCGCGCCGGTCTTCGGCAGCAGACCGCCGATGGTCAACGGCGTCGACGACTTGCCGTTGGCGACGGCCTTCGGCAGGTCCTTCGAGGTCACGTTGCTCTCGTTGCCGGTGCCCAGGAACTCGGTCTTGCCGCTGTCGACCTGGTTGGTGGTGTCGAAGTGCAGCGTCGCGTACGTCGTGGTCGACGGCTCGCCGGCCTCGGTGAAGCCGTACTTGACCGTGATGCCGCGGTAGGCGATGTTGTCGCCCTTGCGAGCCGCCTGCAGGCACAGCGCGACCGTCTTGCAGACGGCACCCTCGGTGGTCACCCCGTTGATGTACTTCGCGATGTCCGTGGCCTTGGTCGACCCGGCCTGCTGCGCCGCCAGCGCGCTGATGACGACCGCGTCGTAGGTCTCCCCCGCGTACGTGAAGTCCTTCAGCGTCGGGTCGATCGCCTTCAGCTTGCTCACGAACGTGGAGTCCAGCGGCGTCAGCGGCAGGGTGCCCTTCATGCCCGCGAGCACGCCAGGGTGGTCGGCGAAGATGTCGCCGAATTCGTTGCTCATGTTGCCGTCGGTGCCGTAGAGATACGCCCCCAGATAGTCGGCGGCCTGCGGGTCGTCCGCGTTGTTCGAGCACGCGGCGAGGGTGAGCAGCGATACGCAGGCGGCAGCTGCGACAGCGCGCGAGATACGCATGAGGGTGCCTCCATGGCCATGGTCCAACGGGCACCTTAGCGTTGTTCCCGGGATTGGGGGAGGGGGCGGTTACGTCCGTTGGGTGGCGAGTGCTCCGGTACGGTTGCCACCGCCCGATAGGCTCCCACCGTGACCGTCGATCCTGACCACGCGTTCGAAGACGCCGCCCTCATCCTTGACCAGGCACTGGCCGGCGACGGGAAGGCGGTGGCAGGCACTTTCGACGCGGTAGTCAAGCGGGAGGGTGCGTCCGGGGCGTACAACGTCGCCTGGTGCCTGGCCGGAGAGTTGGCCGGCGACGGCTTGCGGAAGGGCCCGTGGGCGCTCGACTACCCCGAGATAGACGAGGCGCAGTACGACGCCCGCTGGGTGGCCAGATTCGTCAGCGCGTACGTCAACGAGGACGAGCCGACCGGAGAAGCCCTGGTCGGAGCGGCCCTGGCCGACGGTAGGCTGCCCGAATGCCTGCTCACCCTGGCCGGCTCGACGGTGGCCACGCTGCGGCGCCGCTCGCAGCCCTGACCGATGCGCGCCGCCCGCCCCGAACGTGGCGGGCCTGGGCTCTGGTCGCCGGGCATGGCGTGCTCTCCGGTGTCGCCACGACCACTGTGGTCGTCGCGGTCTTCCTGCTCGCCGAGGTGTCACTGCGGCACGATCCCCGCGTCGACGGACCGGCGGCGTTCGGCGGGATCCTGCTGATCACCGCCATGCCGGGCATTCCCCTGGGCCTGACCGCCGGGTGGGTCACCGGTCGACTGCTCGGCCTGGCTCGTCCGGGACGAGTCTCCCTGTTCGGCTCGTGCCTGAGCCTGCTGATCCTCACCGGGGCCGCGGGCTCCGCCGGGCATCCGGGCACCGGCTGGCTGGCGCCCACAAGCGCGGCACTGGCCGCCTATGGCGCGACCGCGCTCTTCTTCGCCGACTGGCACGCGGTCGTCCGTGAGGTCCCGCCGACAACCTGACTCGACATGCGCCGGGCCGCTGAGTCCGACCTTCGGCAGTGTCACTTCGCGCTGTGCGTCCGCTGAAGAACCAGGTCAGCCATTGTTGATGGAGTGTTCTTCGCGTTTTGATGATGCTGACCGTCGGGCCCACCGTGGGATGGAACAACAGTGTCCTCGCCGTCTACCTGGGCAGCCTGTACCTGCCGCACTCCTCTTCGCTGCTGCCACGCCGTTCCTGCTGGGTGGAGGCACCGCCGTGGCCTTGCTGGCGATCGGAGTATGGCCACGTCGAAATGAACGCTGACCTGCGGGGCTACAAACCCCGGATCCAGGAAGCGCCGCGCCCACGTTGCCACGACGCCCCATCCGACCAGCGCGCCTTCCTCGCCGCCGCCGGACTCGGCGAACTCCACGAGCAGCGCAGCCGTCCCGATCACCAGCGCCACGCCGCCGAGGAGCCCGGCTGGCAGCATGGCCGGTGCCGGCTCGGACTCGATCGCGAGCAGCACGTCGTTAGCCACCCCCGTCGTCTACTGCCCCGGCGAAAGCCGGTTTGACGCGGTCAGCCACGGTCACTCGTTCGTGACGCCGGGATCGGCATACAAAAATGCCCCGAACCGCGTTTCCGCAGATCGGGGCGACAAAGCCCGGCGAAGAGCTTTGGTGGCCAGGGGCGGGGTCGAACCGCCGACCTTCCGTTTTTCAGTCGTGGAAGTTTCCGCAGCTCAGAAATCGAGGCCGTAACGCTCCATGGGCGGCTGGTGAGCCTGGAGCCGCTGACAATGCGGTTCCTGGAGCCGCTAGCGCGAGCGGCAAATTGGTCAGAGATCTGGACATGCCTTGATGAAGCGACGCCCGACACCAATGGTGTGGCGGCTCTGATCGCCGAGGCTCTCGGAGAGCAGCGCGCTGGAGGTGGGCCACTCGGTATGAGTTCGCGGGAAAGGCCTCGTCAGTTTCCGGGAAAGGTCGCCTGCGATAGGTCTGCGCCGGTCAGGTCTACGTGGGTCAGGTCTACGCCGGTGAGGACTGCGCCGTGTAGTTTCGCGCCGGCCAGCTTTGCGTACGCCAAGTTAGCGCCCGTCAGGTTTGCGCCCCTCAGGTCGGCACCGGTCAAGCTCGCGCCGTCCAGGTGAGTGCCAGTCAGGTCGGCGCGTGTCAGGTTCGCGTCGTCCAGGAACACGCCATCTAGGTACGATCGTGCCAGGTTGATAATACGGTGATTCTCTGGGTCTGGCCGACGTATCAAGACCGTGAGTGCGGCTTGAATGTCTGTTGGAGTTTTTGCAAGCCGGGATTGATCTGGCTTAGGAGATGGTGATGCGGGCGGCGATGTGTCCCGCGAGGTTCGATTACGAACGTATGCAGCCAGGATCTCAATGATCGGGTCTTCGTAGTCGGCAGAGTCTTTCATGATCTGTTCGAGTGCGCAGATTCCGCCCAAGCGGCCCTCGATGGCGTCAGAGCCGAGTTGATCATTTGCCTTGGTGAAGCGATCGGTGATTTGGCCCTTTTCGGTAAGTTCTCGCTGCTTGCCGCTATCTATGCTTGTGGCGATAACTGCACCGGCGGTAGCTATTCCGAGAATCATGGCGCCGATGGCGGTCCAGTGCTGAGTCCAATCGATCGCCTTGGAGGGGCCCGGTTTGCGTCGATTGATCCGGCGCCACTCGATCGGTTTGGAGGGGCGCGGGTTGCGTTGAGTGATCCGGCGCCACTGTGCGGTGCGCCGTGAGGGCTTGTAAAGCATCGGCCCATTGTGGACTTCGTTCGCCAGCGCGTAGACGTGCGCGAAGGCAGACGGTGGCTGATGCTCAGGTGGGGCTCATGAGCCGATTGTCTAGTCCCAGTTCCTGCTTGACCGATCCGTCCCAGTAGCTACTTGACCGGTGACCTAGAAATGGTTGCGACCTTGCGAGGGTCGTCGTGCTGTGGTGCCCAGTCGGCGCCGTCAGTAGCCGTACTCGTCGACGTCCAGCTCGGCGTGGGTGCGCCTCAGGAAGTCGAGAACCCGCGCGTCGAGGTGCCAGCCGAACAGGTTGTGCTGCTCCGGCGACTCCTGCTCGACTGGGCTGGTCGAGTCCTCGTCCTTGTCCCCGAAGTACCGCACGACCTGCAGAACGCTGGAGATCGGACGCTCGTCGGCTCTGCCGGGCTCGGCAGCCAGCTCACCGATACGGTCGGCGGAGGGCAGCAGCCGACCCACGACTTGATCGATCTGTTCATCCACGGTCATGTTTGGCTCGCGGCAGACGATCATCCAGATATGGCAGACCGGCCGCACGAACGGGTCGGTCTGTCGGCTGCCGCGCACCACGACTTCGTCGGGCTCGACGCCCAACCTCATGGCGATCTCGGCGGCTGAGACCTCCTCGGATTTCAACGCGAAGTACACGTACTGGCGCAGACGCACCCCGGGACCCTACCCATGAAGGGCACCTACGTTCTCCGGATTTCCGTCCTGACGATCGGGGCATCTCACGCCACCCGCCTCGGCCGGTGCGCTTTGAACCGAGTGACGGCCTGGTCGGTGGTGCGGCGAACGGTCCGCACAGCGTCTTGCCAGCGTGGACCCGACCGAAGGCTACCTTCTGCCCGACCACCATGGTCACGCCGTTGTTGCTGGCCCGGCGCTGCACCCGCACCGGCTCATCGACCGGCTGCGGAGACGGCCCGGCCGGACGGGCACCGCGCAGCCGGGCGACCTCGGCAGGGTTCAGCGGGTTCGGGCGGGTGCGCAGCAGCTCACGGGTCTGCGGGTCGAAGAACATCAGCGTGTGCTCCTCCACCCGGATGCCCACCCGACGCCCGCCCAGGATGTCTGCTCTGATCGCTGGCTTCGGTTACCCGGCGCTGTCCTCTTGGACCTCGACGCCGAGCTTCTTCGCGATCGCGGCAACCATCGCCTCGATGCGGTCGACCTTGCCGTTGATCTCGCGCACGTCGAAGCGGATCTCGCTCTGGTCACCGGCGAGTTCCCCGACCGCGTTCGTAAGGTGGTCGACCCGTCCCTTCAACTCGGACAGCT
The DNA here is from genome assembly GCF_019083965.1 of Catellatospora tritici. GTDB lineage: Bacteria > Actinomycetota > Actinomycetes > Mycobacteriales > Micromonosporaceae > Catellatospora > Catellatospora tritici. The sequence continues at coordinate 211,690 of NZ_JAHRCY010000007.1, read as the reverse complement.
TGCCGCTCACGTCCACGAGCTGGCGACTGCGGAATGCCTCAGCTTCCAGAGCCTCAACACGCTGCGCCGGTGCGGTCATCCGTCGATTCTCCTTCACAAGCCGACCCAGCACCAGCCAGGCCACACGGGGGATGAGGGGTGGAACGACGATCGCGATTGCGTCCACACCAGCCTACGGGCACCGACCGACACCACCCCGACGCCACATCACCCGCCGGCCACAGCACCCGCAAGCATCCCGCCACCGAACACCCAACCGCAGCCCGATCCAGCCACCCACCAGCAACCACACGACAGCCATAGGCCCTGGTCGAAACTCTCCTTACGAGGTCAAGGCGGCCGCAAGCGGCCGCGCCGGGGCCGGGACACTCGGGCGCTCGCGCCACGCCTGCGGCAGCGCGGCGCCCGGCGCCCGCCCGGCCAGCCCGAAGCGGAACGCCACACCACGACAGGACATGATCGACAGCGGCCATGGTCGTCGCTGTCGCAGGTGAGTGCCATGGTCGACGCGTTCAGAGATCGCTGCGGTTGCATCGGTGCTGGTCAGCGAGATGGTCGCCAGAGGCCATCGATGGGAAGGCGGGCTGATGAGATAGCGATCGTCGGTGAGGAGAGAAAGATCAGCTTCACATCGAAGATCTTCTTTCGGATGCCCGTCGTGGACCAGGCCGCGCCTCCCGCGACGCCGTCACACCCGTACGCCAAGGCTCCTCATGACCTTGGGGCTCTGCCCCAAACCCTGGCCACCGCTTCAGAGATCAGCCGGACAGGCGCTTGCTGGTCGGAGGTTGGGAGAAGGGGAGCGGGGGTGGTGATCTCCTTGCGTCGACACCAGAGGGCACCACATCTGGCGGCCGCTCCGTACCGACACTCCAAGATTCTTTCTAAACGCTACGCAGAAAGAATCTTGAAGCCTCGTCGGCACTACGGACCACCAGATGTGGTGGGCTACGCCTGCCGCCGCAAGGAGATCACCGCTCACTCATCATCGCGGGCGGTCGATCATGATCGGCCGGAAAGGCTGAATTTCCGTGCGACGATTCCAGGCCGACTTCACTGGCTCTCCGCGCCGGAACGCAGCCAACATAATTATCGCCCGTCCCACTCTGCTGACCGTGTTGTCCAGAGCGAGGGTAGTTCTGCCAGCAGCGGCGTGATAGGCAATACTAACCTTGATGTCCGTGCCCTCAACGGAAAGAACTTCGTGAACCGGCTGAATGGTTGGATTCGCAGTGACCAGCATAAGCCCGAATTTCACTCGAAGAATCGATTCCGCAGGCATCGACTTCTGGTCAAGCATCTTCTGGAGATTTTTGCTCAGAGCTAGCTTGACGAGGCCCGGCATAACGTTCCAAAGCGCCATCAGGTAGCTGGATAGGCGTACGTAGTTGGCCGGACGCATCGACCGCGCAACGGCGAAGCTGCCACGCCAAATGTCGAGCGCCTTGAGTAGCTTGGTTAGCTTGAGGCCGTCAAGTGATGCAAGCTCGGCGTTCCATTCCTCGCAGTACCGGTCCCGCGCCTCTGCGTTATGCATGCGCCGTGCAGCTGCCTTAACGATTTTCGGCGCAGCCCACGCGCCGAGGTCTACCGCTTCGGCAATTAGCGCAGATACGATTGCACCAACGATGAATCCGACAAGGATGTTCACGCTACACCGTTCGCAGTCCGCCAGGAGCGGCTGGGCGATCGATGAGAACGCGCGAGAGCTTGACGAGCGGAAACTGCGCCGTCCTCGGTGAGCTTGTAGTAACGACGCCGAGGGCGCCCTTCAATCTGCTGTTCTTGCTGCTCCCAGTACGACTCGACAACACCCAGCGCCTCAAGCCGGGCGAGGATCGGGTACAAGGAGCCGGTAGCGATCCCGGCATACTGGGCGATATCGAATCCGTACCTGGGCGCGGTGGGATCTTCGAGCAATGCAGCGAGCACCGCCTGGGTTGTGTGGGTCATGCGTACCTTGTTGAGCATATCGCTTACTCTAGCTATATAGAGATAGAGTGTCAACGGCCTGACTCGCCAACTCGCTGATGCGTCAGAACGCGGAATGGCGCGGGACGACGTCGTTGCTGTACAGCAACGAAGTACAGCAACGGCAACGATCATGATCGACGCTGGGCGCGCCGGACAGTGCGTCTGACCTCCCGGTCAACCGTGGCCGACCTTGCTGCGACTAATCCGTAGGTTCAGGCCTGCGTATGCGTTAGGCGGGTTCGGCTGTTGCGGTCGCCTCAGGGAGGGCGTACCGGTAGGCGGTGGGCATCAGGCTGGCGCGGTCGGGCGTCCATTCGGCCCAGAGCCGTAGCCGGCCACCGGAGCAGTTCAGCGCGGCGTCCATCTGTATCTGGTCGACAACCGCGAGGAGCGTGGAGTACGTCTCAGCGTGGCGCACCTCGCCGTCGGTGAGGTCGACCGCGTCGCGAGTGCCTGTGCTTCCCTTCACCTCGACGTGTAGCTCCTCGTCGTCTTTCACCGCAGTCAGGTCCCAGGGCCCAAACGCGCCGACGTTGGTCACCTTCCAGCCGTCCTGCTCCAGGTGAGCCGTGACCCGGGCGACTGCGTGGTTCTCAACGGCTTTGCGCTTCGCGGGATCGGCCTGTCTGCCAGTGTTGGTGGAGCTGCTCCTGCGTTGCGTGGGGATCACGCCCGGCTCGGCGAGCGCGAGGTCGGCCAGCGGTCGGAGGCCCGGGATCAGGAAGAGAAGATCCTTGGGGAACTTGGTCAGGTAGCCCTGGGCGGTGCGCAGCGGTCTCTTGGTCGACAGCTCGAACGGGAAATAGAGGCTTCCTCCCGCCCGCTGGGCGAGTTCTTCCTGCGCGCGCCTCACCTCGGACTCCACCGAGCGCACGGTGTCCAGTCCCACGGGCGTGGCGAACGGGCGGAACGCGTCCAGGGGGGCCTGCCAGGCGGGCTGCTGCCCAGATAGCCCCCGTTCGTCGGCGAGCAGGGCGGGGCTGGCCCACTCCATCTCCGAGTCCTCCGCGTGCCCGACGACGAACGACCATCCGATGAAGGCCAGGCGTGGCTGGGCGGCCCAGTGCAGCACAACGTCGCCGGGTGTGACGTAGGAGACGAGGGTGTAGGACCAGTACTCCGCACCGGTCCGGTCAAGCTTCGGGGCCAGCAAGTCCCCGCCGACGTCGTCGCGGTAGGTGATCTCCAGCCAGAAGCGTTCGCTCGGGTCGTCTGCCCACCAGTCATTGATCGCCATGTCTGCGATCATCATGCGCTGGCAATCCGCCGGCTATCGACTCATCCGCTCGGATCGCAGCCCGTTTCCGTGGGCCGGTGAGCCGTCCGGGTGGAGATCCGGGTGATCTTGCATGCGACCTACGTGCGATTCGGTGCGGCAACGACGGGACGGCGACGGGTACCACCGGTCACTCGTTCGTGGCCGCCAGATCGGCATACGAAAATGCCCCGAGCCGCGTTTCCGCAGTTCGGGGCGACAAAGCCCGGCGAAGAGCTTTGGTGGCCAGGGGCGGGGTCGAACCGCCGACCTTCCGATTTTCAGTCGGACGCTCGTACCAACTGAGCTACCTGGCCGATACCACCGAGGTGGTCGAACAAAAGCGGTCCTGACGGGACTTGAACCCGCGACCTCCGCCTTGACAGGGCGGCGAGCACTCCGACTGCTCCACAGGACCTTGCTTGTCTTGCTGTCTTGCTTCCGGGAGAGACCTTACCAGGTCTCCCGGTCGTGCCCCCAACGGGATTCGAACCCGTGCTACCGCCTTGAAAGGGCGGCGTCCTGGGCCGCTAGACGATGAGGGCGGCCGCACCATCATTGCACAGTATTGCGGAGAACCCGCAGCTACTTATGCTCTGACGGTTTGTTGCTCCCATCCGGCCCCGCCGGAGGCTCGGAAAGCATATGTGACCAGCGGCCGTTCCGCCAAATCGGGGGTGGGGTCCGCTGCGGCGGGGCGGATCAGAGGGCGTCTGGCAGGCGTACGAGCCGGTACTTCGCCCGCAGCGTGGTGATGATGCGGGGCAGCGCGGCCAGGGTCTGGCTGCGGTCGCCGCCGCCGTCGTGCATGAGCACGACCGAGCCGGAGCGGGTGGCCCTGATCACGCGGTTGGCGATGGTGCCCGCGCCCGGACGTCGCCAGTCCTGCGGGTCGACGGCCCAGTGCAGCGGGCTCATGCCCATGCTGCGGGCCACCCGCGTCGCGGTCAGCGTCCAGTTTCCGCCGGGATGCCGGAAGTACTTGATCGGTACCCCGGGGACGGCGGCGTGGATCGCGTCGTTGGTCCGCTGCAGGTTCGCCCGGACCTTGGCGGTCGACCAGGTGCCGAGCTTGAACTCGTGGTTCCAGCTGTGGTTGCACAGGGTGTGCCCCTCGGCCACGATCCGCCGGATCAGGTCGGGGTGGGCGGCGGCCTGCGAGCCGATCACGCAGAACGTGGCCTTGACCCCGCGGGCCTTGAGCGCGTCCAGGACCTTCGGCGTCCACGCGGACGGGCCGTCGTCGAAGGTCAGGGCGACGCCACCGATGCCCGTGGTGCGCTGAAGGTTCATCTTCTCGGGGATCGGCGACGGCTTGACCGTCGGCGTCGCCGAAGGGCTCGCCGAGGGGCTGGGCGAGGGTATGGCCGCGCTTGGCGACTCTCTGGGGGCCGCGGTGTTGTCGTCGCGTCCGCCGGTGCAGGCGGACAGGGCCAGGGTGAGGCTGATCACCGCAGTGATCAGGCCGTGGCTGCGCCGTTGCGCCATGGCCGCTCCCGGGGGTGGAGAGGTGCCGCTGGTGGGGGAGTCGTCGACGGTCCGCCGTCAGGCGGTCCACCGGAGCGAGCAACCAGCGGAAGGGGAGCCCCAGCGTGACACAGCGGCGCGGGCTCTGCCAGGGGACGGCCAGTGAAGTCTTTGGCGTACCGACGCTGTCGCTAAGCGTTGTCGCCCAGTGCGACGTCCGTCACTCCGGCCAGCCACGGGGCGAAGTCGTCGGGGCTGCGCCCGAGCCAGGCGCGCAGATCGGCCGGGGAGATCCAGCGCAGCGCGGCGACCTCGGCCGGGTCGGGCCGGGGCGGTTCGGCCTCGGTGCCGAGGATGCCGAGCAGCACGTGGTCGTACTCGTCCTCGACCCGTCCGGTCTCCGGGTCGACGGCGCGGTAGCCGTATACCCCGATCTCGGTGAGTTCGACCGAGCGCACGCCGACCTCCTCGGCCAGGCGGCGCGCGGCGGCGAGCACGACCGGCTCGCCCGGGGCCGGGTGGCCGCAGGTGGCGTTGGCCCAGCGCAGCGCGAACCGGGTCTTCACCGAGGCGCGCTGCTGCAGCAGCAGCCGCCCGGAGGAGTCCATCAGGTGCACCGAGAAGGCACGGTGCCTGCTGCCCGGGGCGCTGTGTGCCTGGGCGACCGTCGCCTTTCCGCAGGCCGCACCGTCAGCATCGACCAGTTCGACCAGGTCTTCTTCCCGTGACCTCATGAGCGCGCTCCGATCACCCGACGCGCGGCCGCTCTACCCGAGATCAGCACCATCGGTACTCCGACGCCGGGACGCGTGCCGGACCCCGTGAACACCACATTTGTCAGGGTCGGATGCAGGTTACCCGGCCGCAGGGGTCCGCTCTGCCGTAAGGTGTGCGCACTCGCGAACGGTGTGCCGAATGTCATACCCTGCCGGGCCCAGTCGTCCGGCGTGACCACATAGGACAACGCCAGGTCGGCCCCCAGGTCCAGGTAACCTCTGGCCTCCAGGGTGGCCACGAGCTCGCCGGCGTACCGGCGGCCGACCGGACCGTCCCAGCGCACCGGCGCCGTCTTCAGGTTCGGCACCGGCACCGTCACCTGATACGTCTGCCGTCCTGCCGGGGCCGCCCCCGGATCGGTCCGGCTCGGGTTGGTGACCAGCACCGACGGGTCGCTCATCAGCTCGCCCCGGTTGACCACCTCGTCGAAGGTCCGCTGCCAGGAGCGGCCGAAGTGCAGGTTGTGGTGCGCGATCCGCTGGTAGCCGCCCCGGTCGTCGCGGGTGCCCAGGTGCAGCACCACGCAGGAGGGCGCCGGGCGCAGTCGCCGTACCCGGGGCGGGGCACCGCCGGGCAGCAGGCCATACGCGGCGGGCAGGTCGGGGTTGAGCACCACCGCGTCTGCGGTCAGCCGCTCCCCCTCCGCCGTGTGCACCGCCACCGCCCGATCGCCGCGCGTCTCCACCGCGGTCACCTCGGTGTGGAAGCGGAAGCTCACGCCGTGCTTCTCGGCGGCGGCGGCCAGCGCGCGGGGCACCGCGTGCATGCCGCCGCGCGGATACCAGACCTCCGTCACGGTATCGAGGTACGAGGCCACCCGCGGGTCCCGCCCGGTGAGCAGGTTCCGGAACGCGAACAGTCGCTGCGTACGCGGATCGGCGAAGAAGTCGGTGAGCCGTCGCCGGGCGCCCTCGCTCGCGAGCGTGCGCCAGTGGCCGGCCGGGTCGCGCCGCTCGAACGACTGCAGTCGCCGCGCCCAACGCAGGAACCGCAGGTAGCCCGCGGCCTCCCTGCCGCCGCAGAGGCGGGCGATCGCGGCCACCATCCGGTCCGGGTCGGCGTGCACGTCCAGCGTGGTGCCGTCGGGGAAGTGCGCCCGGTACGCGGGGTCGAGCCGGATCAGCTCGATCCAGTCGTCCAGGTGCTCGCCGACCGCGTGCAGCGGTTCGGCCAGCAGCTCGGGGGAAGTGATCATGGTGGGTCCGGTGTCGAAGCGGTGGCCGTCGAGTTCGAGCACCCCGACCTGCCCGCCGGGGTGCCCGTTCCGCTCCAACACGGTGACCTCGCGCCCTGCACCCGCCAGGTGCAGCGCGCAGGCGAGCCCGCCCAGGCCGGCCCCCACCACGACGACATGATTTGTCGGCCCTAGTACGGTTCGCACCGATTCATGGTGGCACGTTCGGTCAGTCCGACACGCCATTCAGCCATCTCACAGCCACCTGTTGGCCGATATCTGACATTTCGGACAGGGGGCTTCGTGCAGTTTCGGGGAAACTGCACGAATACCCGCCAAGATTCGAGCAGTTTCCCCGAAACTGCGCTATCCCGACTCCCAACTCCCGGGGCGGGGGCGGAGGGCGGCACGGACCGTCCCCGGCCGCGAGCGTGAGCGCCGCGGGCGGGGACGGTCCTGGGGTGTCGGATCAGAGGGCCGTGCAGGTGATGGGAGACGGAACGGGGTTGGACGTCGTGTAGTTGGCGTTGAAGCCCGGGTTCGCCGTGCCGCCCGGAGCCAGCCCGCCGTTCCACGCCTCGTTGGTGACCTGGACGGCCGCGCCGGTCTGCGTCTTCACGCCACCCCAGAGCTGGGTGATCACCTGACCGGCGGTGTAGCTGAAGTTGACCCGCCAGCCCGTGGTGGCCATCGAACCGGTGTTGGTCACCACGATCTCGCCCTGGAAGCCGCCCGGCCACGAGTTGAGGATCTTGTACGTGGCACTGCACGACTTCCCGCCCTGCGGCGAGGGAGAAGCGCTGGGCGAGGTCGACGGCGACGGCGACGCGCTGCGCGACGGCGAGACCGACGGGGACGGCGACGCCGAAGCCGATGCCGACGGCGAGCCCGAGGTCGAGGCGCTGGGTGAGGCCGACGGGATCACGCCGGTGTCGCCGTACACGATGCCGCGGCCGTTGGTGCCCAGGTACACGCGGCCGTAGGTACGGGGGTCACCGGTGATCGAGTCACCGGCGTTGCCCCACTGGTGCTGGGCGTCGTTGATGCGGACCCAGCTCGCGCCCGCGTCGTTGGAGCGGTACACGCCGCGTACGCCGTCGATGGTGGCCATGGTGTAGACCGCCATGTTGGTGCGGCCCGGCGCCGCCTTGCCGAAGCCGACGCCGACCGCGCTGGCCGAGGCGGCGAACTTGGTGAAGCTGGTGCCGGAGTTGGTCGAGCGGTACAGGCCGGTGTCGCTGGCCAGCCACAGCTCGCCCTCGACGCCCGGAATCGCCTTGAACCCGGCGATGACGCCCAGCCCGCTGGCGGCCGCGGTGAAGGTCTGGCCGCCGTTGGTGCTGACGTACACCGTGCCGTTGTAGGCGGCGTAGAACTTGTTCGCGTTGACCCGGTCCGCCTCCACCTTCGCGGTGGCCGGAGCGCCGGTGGCCTGCGTGAACGAGCCGCCGAAGCTGGTGGCGTAGAAGACGCCGTTGGCCTCGGTGCTCCACACCACGCGGGTGCCGTTGGCGTTCAGCGCGACCGTGCCGCCCTGCGCGCCGCTGGGCGAGCTGCCCGACCACCAGTTCGCGCCGCCGTCGCTGGAGACGCCGATGTTGGTCTGGCCGTTGGCGGTACGCGCGCCCTTGCCGACCCGGACCACGTAGCTCGGGTTCAGCTCGGCGTAGTCGAGGCTGTTGGTGCTGCCGAAGTACGGCATGTCGAACATGTCCGGGACCACGGTCAGGTCGGTGTGTCGGAAGCCGCCGATGTCACCGACCCCGGAGATCAGCGGGGCCGCGCCGGTCGGCGGGCTGATCAGGTCGAGCACCGCGGTCTCCTCCAGGCCCTTGATCATCGGGGTCAGGGCGACCGTGCCACCGGTGTCCAGCGCGGTGACGTTGGTGGTGCCGTAGATCGTGGCGCCGGTGCCGAACATCATCCGGTTCGAGTTGAACGGGTCGATCTCCAGCGCCTCGGTCATCCAGCCCAGCTTCGGCGACTGCTCGGGGGCCGACTTCTGCTCGTTGAAGTCCAGCCACGGCACACCGCTGATGTTCAAGGTGTACTTGTTGGTCCGGTTCGGCCAGGCGTAGTCGTAGAACTGCTTCCAGGTGGCGCCGCCGTCGGTGCTGCGCCAGATGAAGGTGTCCGGGTACCAGGAGCTGTAGCCGGTGACCATCAGCGTGTTCGGGTTCTGCTTGTCCACCGACAGGCCGGAGTAGCCGAACCAGTTGTTGTTGGTGTCGGTCGACGGGACCGGGCTGATCTGGGTCCAGGTGCCGGTGGACAACTGCATCTTCCACACGTCGCCGTGGCCGCCGTCGTACGGGCCGCCCTTGTCGCTGGTGGTGATGTAGAGGTATCCGCCCGCGATCTCACCCTGGTGGGCCAGGAAGCCGGTCGGCTGACCCGCCACCCGCTCCCAGCTGGTGCCGCCGTTGAGGCTGCGGTACACCGTGTTCTGCAGGTCGGCCACGCCCACGTAGATGGCCTGGGTGGTGTTGCCCGCGGTGCCGGTGGACTTGTCGAACGCGACCCACACCACGCCCTGGTTGAACGTCAGGTACTGGTTGGTGTCGGCGGCGTCCTGCACGTAGTTGCCGACGTTCGGGAAGTTGGTGACCTTGGCCCAGGTCACGCCCGAGTCGGTGCTGCGCCACAGGCCGTTGCCGGCCTCGGTGCCGAAGTAGAGGGTGCTGTTCTTGTTCGGATCGATCGCCAGGCGCTCGCCCATGCCTCGGCCGGGCATGTTGCCGCCGACCTTGAACGGCAGCGTGGTCGCCGCCCAGGTGGCGCCCTTGTCCGAGGAGCGCAGGATGGCGCCGTTGTTCGGGTCCCAGCTGTTGAGGTACATGCCGACGGCGGCGTACACCTTGTTGGTCTGCACCGGGTCGGTGGCGAGGCTCAGCACGCCGTTGTAGTTCCAGTTGTCCCAGCCCGCCCAGTCCAGCAGCGGGGTCCAGCTGCTGGTCGACTGGTTCCAGCGGTAGGCGCCGCCGATGTCGGTCCGCGCGTAGATCAGGTTCTGCTCGGTGGGGTTGAAGATGATGCCGGGGACGAACCCGCCCCCGTCGATCCGGACGTTCTTCCAGGTGTACGGCTCAGACGCGGCGGCCAGCGCCGGCGTACCACCGGCGAGCTGGGTGACCACGGCCAGTGCTCCGGCGGCGAGGGTGGCGGCTACCGCACCGGCGATGGTGCGGGTTCTTCGAGCACGCGTTGGCATTGCGGCATTCCTCTCAGGGACGCGAGAAAGGACGTGCCGCCGCGTACGGGGGAGAGCGTGAAGCGGGCCCGGGCAGTGTCGACCGCCGCACTCACCCGTCGGACGGCGACAGAGTTCGTGCGTTAGTTGCTGCGGGACTGCCCTCGGCGCACACGGCACCGGCCCCGTGGAGAGGTTCACATGGGGCGCCGAGCCATGTCAATAGTTTGGGGTGTCAACGAATTAGCGACCGCCATGACCAGGAGATCGTCTCTCCGTGGTCAGCGTTGCCGGAAGACTCGGGATCGACGGGCGCTACTCGATGCGGTCCACGGCGGGGTCCGGGCGCTCGCCCAGGAACTCGATCCAGCGCTGCTTGGCGCACGGGTAGTGGACGGCCGACTCCACCAGGGTCAGGAAGTCGGTCATCGTCGTGGCGAATCGGCGGGCCAACTCGGCGTCGCCGATGCCACCCCGCTCGTCCATCGCCTGGTGCGCCTGGGCCAGCGAGAACATCTCCGGGTACACCCGGGCGCCCAGATGCTCCAGCGGGACGCGCAGGGCCCACAGGCCCCGGTTGCCGCCCACCATGGACGGTGAGGCCGACATCAGCAGCACGTGCCGGGCGGCGAAGGGCTGCGGGCGCAGGCGTGAGCCCCAGTCGATCAGGTTCTTCAGGATTCCGGGCACCGAGGCGTTGTACTCCGGCGAGGCGATGATCAGCGCGTCGGCGTTGGCGAGCGCCGCGCCGAAGGCGTGCACGGCGTCGGACAGGCCCACGGCGGCCTCCTCGTCGCCGTCGTACGACGGCAGCGGCCAGTCGCGCAGGTCCGCCAGGTTGACCTCGGCCCCGAGCCGACCGGCCTCGGCGGCGGCGTACGCGGCGAGCCTGCGGTTGAGCGACTCGCGCCGCAGCGACCCACCGAACACGAGCAGCCGCACCGGGCGGTCGGGCGAGTGGTCCATGTCGACACTCAATCACCAGCGGCGGCCGTGCGTTGGTGGATCGGCGAACGCGGCCTGCCAAGATTGTCAGGTTCCGGGCCGGGACTGGGCTGAGGTGTCGGAGTAGGGCACTATGACGGCGGCGGAGTAATGCCCGCCGGCTATACCCCTCAACCCCTCCGGAGCTCGATCATGAGTGAATACACACCTCAGGTGAACCTGGTCAGCCGCACCGGTGCCGGTGTGGTCGGCGGCGTCGCCGGTGGGCTGTTCCTGGCCCTGGCGCTGCAGATCCTGGGGCACATCAAGCCGTACGCCCAGCTCGTGGGTGAGACCGACGCCTCGACCGCGTGGGTGATGACCCTCGTGGTGGCCGGTGCGGGCGGCGGCCTCTTCGGCGCGTTCCTGGGCAAGTTCATCCGTGGGCAGATCATTCCCGCGGTCGGTGTCGGCCTGGTCTACGGCATGATCACCTGGGTGCTGTTGGCCCTGATCGTGCTGCCGATCCGGGGTGACGGCGGCTTCCTGGGCATCGCCGACTCGGGCGGCATCTTCGTCCTCGGCGTCTACGTCATCTTCGGCGTGGCCACCTCGATCGTGTACGCCGTCTTCGGCCCGCGCCGCCGCCACTACTACCGTCGCCGCCGCGAGTACGGCTTCGTCATGGCGATGCCGTCCGTGTCGCGCCGCCGTCGCAAATCGCGCCGCAGCCACGACGACATCGACATCGATGTGGACGTCGACATCGACGACTAGTCCCGCAGGCCTGGTCCGGCCCGGATGCGTCCGCCCTCGCGGTGCGCACCCGGGCCGTTCTGTCTACCGGATCAGCTCGGCCAGCACGTCGGCGGGCACCTCGACCACCGTCTCGTGCGCCGGGATGTCCAGCTGCGACAGCGCCTCCGGATCGGTCACCCGCCAGCCTTGGACCACGAAGGTGCCCCGGTCGGTTTGGTAGAGCGAAGGGCAGTTGGTGTCGCCGGACAGCGCCGTCTTGCGGATGAAGGTGAGCTGCACTGGTCCCCCTGGCCTCGACGTCGGAACGCCCGTATCGGGCAATACCGGTAGCTTAGCCACGCCTAGCCTTTGCCCCGGGCATCGGGCGCGCCGCCCGGGATGGTCGGCGGGAAGGTTCCGGTGTGGAGCGAGTTTGGGGCGATGTGATCTATGTCACGCAGGTGCGCACGGAAACGCCACACGCTGCGAGGAGCGCACGGTGAGGCCGCCGGGCGTGTCGCGGACCGCGGGAGGCAAGATACGTACATCCGCTAAAGACAAAGCCGTTCGCGATAGGCAGGCTAGACACCATGAGCTTGATCCTGCGCGCCGTGACCGTCACCGACCCGGGTCTGGTTCGGGAGAACAACGAGGACTCGGCGTACGCGGGCCGTCGACTGATCGCCGTCGCCGACGGCATCGGCGGCTCCCCCTCCGGCGAGGTGGCCAGCCACATCGTCATCAACGAGCTCGCGCCCCTGGACGGCGAGCCCGCCGACGGTGACCCGGCCGACGCTTTGCTGGCCCGCCTGGCCGGCGCGAACAAGCGCATCCGAGAGGTCACCGACGCCGACCCCGCCAGCGAGGGCATGGGTACGACGCTGACAGTGCTCGTCTTCGACGACGGCCGCGCCACCCTGCTGCACGTCGGCGACTCCCGGGCGTACCTGCTGCAAGAGGGCGAGCTCAGCCAGCTCACAGTCGACGACACCCTGGTCCAGGCGATGATCGAGCGGGGACTGCTCACCCCCGCCGAGGCCCGAGTGCACCCGCACCGGTCGATCATCACGCAGGCGGTGCAGGGCCGGGAGTTCACGCCCGCCATCCTCACGCTCCAGCTGCGGCCCGGGGACCGGATCATGCTGTGCAGCGACGGCCTGTCCGACGTGGTCGACGACGAGTCGATCGCCGACGTCATGTCCCGCGTGATCGACGTGCGCCCGTGCGCCGACCGGCTGGTGTCGTTGGCGCTGGCCGGGGGCGCGCCCGACAACGTGACCGTCGTCGTCGCGGACGTGGTGAACGGCTAGACCACCCGGCCGTGGTGACCGGCTAGGCCGAGTCGCGCAGCACCAGCTCGGTGGGCAGGACGGTGGCCCCGTCCTCGACCTGCTCGCCGCGTACCGCCGCGAGCAGCCAGCGGGCGGCGACCGTGCCGATCTGCTCCACCGGCTGGTGCACCGTCGTCAGCGCGGGCCGGATCTGCTCGGCCAGCGCATGGTCGTCGAAGCCGACCACGGCCACGTCCTCAGGAATGCGGCGCCCGGCCTTGCGCAGGTAACGCACGGCACCGGCGGCCATCACGTCCGAGGCGGCGAAGACCGCGTCCAGGTGTGGGCGCTGGTCGAGCAGCCGCTGCATGGCGTGGGCGGCCGAGGCCTGGCTCCAGTCGCCGTACGCGACCGGGGCGTCGGTGGCGCCGATGGCCTGCATGGCGTCGCGGTAGCCGGCCAGCCGGTCGGCGCCCACGCCGGTGTCGGGCGGGGCGGCCAGGTGCGCGATCGAGCGGCGGCCCGTCGAGATCAGGTACTCCACCGCGGCGCGGGCGCCGCCCCGATTGTCGGCGTCGACATACGGCACCGGTTGTGGGCGCAGCGGCCGCCCGATCACCGTGACCGGCGTGCCCAGCGTCGCCAGCGTCGCCGCCAGTGGGAGCGGCCCGTGGTCAGAGACGATCATGATGCCGGAGACGTGGCCGCCCTGCAGATAGCGCCCGACCGTTTCGACGAGCGGGCCGCTGACCGTGGTGACCAGTAGCGGGATGCCGTGCTGGGCGAGCTCCAACTCGGCCGCGCCGATGAGGCGGGCAAAGAACGGCTCGCTGAACAGCAGCCGGTGACCGGCGTGGATGACGGCGGCGAACGCGTTGACCTTGCGCTGGGCCTGGCCCCACGCGGCCCGGTGCCGGCGGTAGCCGAGGCTGCTCGCCGCGTCGCAGACCCGCTGGTACGCCTCGGCACTGACCCGGCTGGAGTTGTTGAGCACCCGCGACGCGGTGGCGATGGAGACTCCGGCCACTCGGGCGACTTCGGCCAGCGTGGGCGCGGTGGCGGTGAGCACTCCGGGATTGTATCCATCGATGGAAGCGCTCCCGAAAGTCATTCGTGCACCATAACGCCGATCCGCCATACCGCGGTAGGGCCGGTGCCGAACCCGGGCGGACGAGTAGCCGGTATGCGGGCCCTATCGACCGGCGGTGCCGCGCGCGGCGCGGACGCCGTCGTACTCGAAGAACGGGTCCGTCAGCGCCTGCCGCCAGTGCTCGGCGTGGCCACGTCGCTTGAGCCGCAGGTAGACGGTGCGCCGGATCACCGACGACATGTTGCCGCCGATGTTGTGGGCCAGCAGGTAGTGGGCGAAGACCACATCGCCCGGTCGCCCGCGCACCTGCGTACGGTGCGTCGCGTCGACCGGAGGGTGGGAGGTCTCCGCCGACCGCGCGAGGAGTTCGCTGATGCCGTGGTCGCGGGCGTAGGCGGCCACCGCATGGTGGCTGCCGGGCCACACGTGCACGTTGCCCATGTCGTCGGCGCTCTGATCGGAGAGCAGGACGCCGACGAGCAGGGTGAAGCTGGTTACCCTGCCGTCAGGCGCCAGCTGGTTGAGCCCGTCGATGTGCCCGGAACCCGGCCGGTGGAGGTAGGGCGGATAGGTCAGTGCCACCTGTACATGAGTCGGCCCGGTCAGGCCGCCGACCGCCGTCAACTGCTCGGCGATGGCATAGGCGGGGGTATGGGTGAGCAGACCCAGTAGCGCCGGCTGGCGCTCCGGCGGCTTCTCGACCAGCGCGTACGAGCCGAGGTGGCCCTCCGGGGGCGGCTGCTCGGCCACCAGGCGGTCGATCGCGGCGTTGGCGGCGGCCACCCCGGCCGCGGGCACCAGCCGGGGGACCACGACGTAGCCCTCGTCGCCGAACTGCCGGATCTGGTCGAGCGTCAGCGGGCCCATACCGGCACCTCCACCATCGCGAGCACGCTGGCTGCGGCCTCGGCGGTGCCGAATCGCTGATACCACTCGGCTCTCGAGAGCCGACGGAGGAAGGTGTAGAACGGCACCAGTCGGTCGAAGATCACGCGCTCCTGGTCGTCCGGCCGGTAGCCGGCGAGGACGCCGTCGAGTAGATCGGGGTCTTCGACGGTGAGCACCGCCAGGTCCATCGCGGCGTCGCCGGAGCGCAGTTCGGAGACGTCGATGAGCCCGATGCCACCGTCGCCGCGGACCAGGATGTGCTCCGGACGACCGTCGAAGAGCATGAGGTCGGCGCCGCGGGTGGCCAGCAACGGCCTCAGTTCGTGGTACCAGGCCCAGGCCCGGTGGTGCACCGCGTCGTCCACAGCCGCGACCGTGCGCCACCACGCCAGCACGCTGTTGAGCCATCCGGCCATCCACAAGTCCCACCCTTGTTCGCCACTGAAAGTGGCGTCCGGATCGGCGCCGAGCAGGTGAATCCGCCGCAACAGGGCGCCCGCCGCCCGTTTGGTCTCGGGCGAACCGGCCGAACTCAGCGCCTCGCCCACCACCCACGTCAGCACCAGGCAGGCCGGCGGCCCCTCCGCGTGGGCGATCACGTCGGCGACGGGGAGCCCGGCACCGGCAAGGCGCCGCACCGCCGCCTCCTCCGGCACGAACGCGCCCGCCTCGGCAGAGATTTTCACCGCGACCGGTCCGACCGTGGTCTCGACCCGGGCCACCAGCCGTCCCTCGCGCCGCACGAGCGTGATGATCTCGCCCGACGCGATCACGCCGTGCCTGGCGAGCAAGTCATGGACATCGACGAGCATGCACTGATTGTGCGAGCTCGAGACGTCGCCGTCACGGGATTTTGGACCGCCCGAAAGATCAGATGCCCCCTCCCGTGGTTCGGAGGGGGCATCTGATCTGCCGTGCTGGTGGGCCGCCAGGGACTCGAACCCTGAACCTACGGATTAAAAGTCCGCAGCTCTGCCATTGAGCTAGCAGCCCGTGCTGCCAGGCTACCGGATCGCGCAGCACCGGTCTTGGGGGTATCTGTCGCGTCTGCGAAATGACGCCCGCCGAGCCGCTGAAGTCACTCAATACATCACCGAGCGTCGACGCCTTGTGGCGGTTGACAGCCTTCTTTAGGCTCCTGCGGTCAGCGCATCCGGCAGCGAGGACGCATCGACGTGCTCGATGGTGACCTGGACTCGGTCGATCGACAGGTCGGCAACTGGCAGGCGGCACTGGAGGAGCGTGCTCGCCGCGCAGCTGAACTCGCCGCTCAGACGAGGGATGTCGTGGTGGACGCGTCCGTGCTGCGCGGCACGGTGACCGCCACCGTCGACCTGAACGGCCATCTCGTCGGGCTGAAGCTCCACGAGCGGATTCGGGACCTGCCGGCAGATCGCATCGCCGAGGCGGTGCTGGAGGCGACCCGGGCGGCTCGCGGCGCGCTGGCCGCGCACGTGCTCGAGCTCGCGGCGGAGGCGGGGTTTACCCATGCCGACTGAAGAACCGCAGATCACGCCGGTGACGGCCGAGCCGGTCCAGCTGGACCAGCACGCACAGACGGTCCGCCGTTTGGCGGACCGAGTCGAGCATACGTATGGCGCCGCTCGGCAGGTCACCATGGATCTGGACGCATACGGCAGGATTTGCGCGGTCATCCCGCTGATGCTGGTTCCGTTGCAGGCACGGATCACGGCGACCCTGGGTGTGGCCGCAGCCGACCTGCAGCTGCGGAGCGAAGCGCTGCAGGGTGTGGCAGCCGCATATGAACAAGCCGATACCACCGCTGCCGCTCGGCACGAGTCGATCCTCCATCGGCTCACCGATGGGTGAAGTTGGGGCGCCGCTGATCGCCGAGCGAGTCGATTCCACGACCTGGTACTCCGGGGTCGGCATCGCGGAGACCGTCGACATGATCGTGGTCGAGGCCGGGTCCTGGGTCGACGGCGTGTTGGGCGGTGTCGGGACCGTTGCCGAGACGGCGGTGTGGGTCCTCGACCCGCTGGGCGCGCTGGTGACCGCGGGCTTCGGTTGGTGCGTCGAGCACGTCGAGCCTTTGTCGCAAACGTTGGACTGGCTGGCAGGCGACCCGGACCAGATCTCCGCCAACGCTCAGACCTGGCACAACCTCGCCGTCTAGCACGCAGACATCGCCGACCTATACCGCCGCTCCGTCGCCGAGC
Source organism: Catellatospora tritici (assembly GCF_019083965.1). Lineage (GTDB taxonomy): Bacteria > Actinomycetota > Actinomycetes > Mycobacteriales > Micromonosporaceae > Catellatospora > Catellatospora tritici. Next base: position 194,762 of record NZ_JAHRCY010000007.1, on the reverse strand, counting down.
AGCTGCCGGACTGGGACGGACCGGCCGCAGTCGCATACCACCAGCAGGCGCGAGAGACCCTCGACCTGCTGGCCGGGCTCACTCGTGCCGCTGAGGGCATGAAAGCGATCGTCGCCATGAGCGGGGCGCTTGTCACCCTCGTCCGGACCCTGGTCCGGGACCTGATCGGCGAACTCGTATCGATCCTGCTCGCCAGACTGCCGCTGTGGACCGCCGAGGCCCTGGGAACCATGGGCATCGCCGCACCGTATGTGGTCGCGCAGGTGACCGCGCTGGTCGCCAAATGGGCAGCTCGGATCACCCGTCTGCTCAGAGCGCTTACGGCCAGCGTGCGGAACCTCATGCCCGCAGTGCGCGGACTTGACGAGGCCATCGAGGCGATCCGCGGGGTGCTGGCCCGACGAGGTGGTGGCGTTCCGCACTCGGTCACCGATGCGGCTACACCCGAGATCCGCTGGGGTGGGGCAGGCTACGTCGACACCCCGCAGTCTGCAGCGGCAGCCGACCAATATGCCAAGATCCGTGCCCGCACCGACGACGTGGACAACATCGCCGAGCTGCTTGAAGTGCCGCGCTACATCGTCGAGCGGGTCAAGAACCACGTCTTCCTGACCAAACATGACGTGCCGGCGGGCGATGAGGTTGTGCACGGCTTCTTCGCACCTATGGACCACATCGGGACGTGGTGGACCCAAGCGGCCGACGACTTGCTGCCCTGGTCCGATGAGATCGCGCTCAAACGCCTGCTGGTACATGAGTTCGTCGAGAGCCATCTCATGGAAGCGGGTATGCCCTACATCAGCCTCGACTCCCGGGCATCGACGGACAGCCTGGACCCCGTCTTCTACGGCGCGCACCATTTAGCGCCGATGGAGGCATTCAGAATGCCTATGTTCGGACACTGGCCTACGCTCGGCAAGGCTATACCGGATGTCGCCATGGCGGATGATTTGTCCAATATTGAGGACATCTTAGAGATCGTACTCAAGGAGATCCAGTGACTGCGCCGCTGACACCGATCGAGTTCATTGCCCGTCTGCGCGCCGTCAACTGGTCCGACGCAGGCGTTTACAACCGTATGCGATCCCGAAGCCTGCTCATGCGGGAGCATCTACGCCGTGCAGCCTGGTGGCTACAGAGGTACCCCTCCGACCGGTGGCCATTTCCTGATCTGGCCGCAGCGATCAACCCGGCGGTGCGCGCTGATCCGGTTCTGGTCGACCAGGTCGAAGAGATCACGGGCGGCGAGTTCGTGGTACGTGCGGTGTGCCTAGACGCACTGCACTGGTACACCCTGCGGTCGTTGCCCGGCGTGGTCCTTCCTGACCTGCCTGATCCGTTCGAGCCACTGCTCGTGCTGTTGGAGCGCGGCGGCGGCTTCACCCTGATCAGCGGGTATGTGGATGTCGGGTTGGCGCTGGTTCCCCGCTGGGATGTGGCACGACACCTCAGTGGCGAGCAGATCGTGGAACTCGACAGCGCCGTCTTGGACAAGATCGATAATCCATGATTTTGCCGGCCGTGGGGGGGGGGGGGGGGGCCACCCAACCACCGCCGTTAAAAGCGGGGGGAGGGCCCGGGAG
>NZ_JAHRCY010000007.1:0-193169 GCF_019083965.1 Catellatospora tritici | reverse complement strand
GTGTAACTCCCCAGCGCCGTCTGGCAAAAGATCTATAATCCTTTTTTTTGCCGGCCGTCGGTTGGGTGCGGCACGCACCCTACCGACGGCTGTTCAGAGCGTGGTCTCGCCAGTGACGCCGAAGAAGTCGTGCCACCTCGCGCCGCCCTGGAACGATGTGGGTCTGGCCCTCGGTGATGTTCTGGGCCGCGGTGGGTTGTGACTCGTTGCGCTGCTGGCCACCGGCCAGGTAGAAGCGCGCGGCCTTGCTCTGGCCGTCGGGCGCGTTCTGGATCGTGGGCCGGGCGACGGCGCCCTGCGGTTGGTCGTTCCACGGGGTGTCCAGCCACCCGGCGGCCGCCGGTGCCGCCGAGGTGGCGGCCACACCGGCGATGGTGACCACCACGGCCGCCAGCGCGCGGCGTAGTGGGGTGTTCATGCGAGACCCTCTGTCCTGGGGATGACGAAAAGCTCGCTTGAGTAAGCATCGGTAAAAATAAACTTCAATAGATGGACGACGATCGCTCCTGACAGGGAACGGCCGCCGACGCATCGCGAAGTCACCGGTGCGTGACGTTGCGTGCGCAGATACGGCGGATCGGTGGGATCTGTCGCCAACCGGACCCCTCGTGTGCGGTGAAACACAGGCCTGTCGCCGAGGGTTCCCACCTCGCCGAATGCGTGGTGGATCATCGCTAGGCAGGGGGTGCTGGCTGCGGTGATACCCGGTGAATGTCTGGTGTGGTCGGACCGGTCGCCGCTACGCTTCCACCGCGAACATCCGGTTAACGACTTGTTATAGCCCGGTCGGCTATTGCCGAGAAACGAAGAGGCCATTCCAGACCGGGCGGTGACCTGACAGGGTCTCCGTAGGCTTCCCAGGGGAGCCTGTTTTTACTGGACTTTTTCAAGATTCCTAGGGGTGTGGGGGTCACTGTGCGCGCGCGCAAGAGCGTGGCATCTGTCGTAGCAGCTTCCTTAGCCGGAGCGCTGCCTGTTCTGGCTGTGGTCGCGTTCAACGTCGCCACCGCCCCGGCCGCCATGGCGGCCCAGCCCAAACCAGGGCACACGAAGCTGGTGCCGGACATTCCGCGGACGAACACGCCGCGGATCACCACCGGTGAGATCACGGACATCGAGTACATCGGCAACCGGGTCTTCATCGCCGGCTCGTTCACGTCGATCAGGAACAACACGTCGACGAACACGACCAACTACAACCAGGCCTACGTGGCGGCATACAACATCGACACGGGTCTGGTCGACGCCACCTTCAAGCCGGTCTTCGCCGGCGGCGGCGTGACCGAGATCGAGGCGTCGCCCGACGGCACCAAGCTGTTCGTGGCCGGCCGGTTCACCACCATCAACGGTGTGTCGAAGAAGAAGGTCGCCTCGATCAGCCCGACCACGGGCGCGCCGGTCGCGGGCTTCACCGCCAACGCCAACGGCGCGGGCACCTCGCTGGCGGCCACCAACACCACGCTGTACATCGGCGGGCAGTTCACCACCATCAACAACGTGGCGAAGGTCGGCCTGGCCGCGGTCAATGCGTCGACCGGCGCGGTGGTCACCGGCTTCGCCAACGACCTGTCCGGCGGTATCGGCGTCGACGGCGCCCTGACCGTGCAGGCGCTGGTGCTCTCGCACGACGACAGCAAGCTGATGGTCGTGCACACCGGCCGCAAGATCGCCGGTCAGGACCGCTACGGCGTGGGCCTGATCAACACCACGAACAACCAGCTGCTGCCCTGGCGCACCCGGCTGTGGGAGGACAACCTCCAGTTCGTCGGTGGCATCCAGCGGGCGTACGCGGGCGACATCGCCCCCAACGACCAGTACATGGTCGTGAGCAGCGGCTCCGGTGGCGACCGTCCGCCGATCAACGACACGGTCGTGGCGCTGCCGATCGCGGGCAACGACAACGTGCAGCCGCTGTGGATCTCGCGCTGCTTCGACTCGGTGTACTCGGTGGCGGTCGCGGAGAACGCGGTCTACATCGGCGGCCACTTCTCCTGGAACGAGTCGCAGCTGGCGCCGGACCCGTGGCCGGGTCTGGACAACGTCGGCTACGGCACCGGTCAGGGCCTGGGCGGTTACGGTCTGGGCGACGCGGTGGTCCGCCGCGACCACATCGGCGCGCTCGACCCGACCAACGGCAAGGCGCTGGAGTGGAACCCGGGGTCGAACTCGTTCGAGGGCAACAAGGCCATGCTGGTCACCCCGCGCGGTCTGTTCGCCGGCGGCGACGCGACCACCCAGGGCGGCTACAACGTCGGCCGGATCGCCTTCTACGACTTCAACACGATCCCGGCGGCCTCGCCGTACGACACGAAGATCACTGAGCCGGTCGAGGGTTACGTCTACCCGGCCGGGCAGCAGTTCACGCTGAAGGGCACGGCGACCGCGACCAGCGGCGTCTCGCGCGTCCAGCTTGAGATCATCGACACCGCCAACAACCGGTACCTGCAGAAGGACCTGGTCACCTGGGGTGCGGCAACCACGATCAACACGAACCTGGCGTCGCCGAACGCGGTCAACACGACCTGGTCGCTGCCGCTGACCGTCGCGGGCAACCACGCGATCAAGGTGCAGGCGAAGGCGTTCGCGGTCAACGGCAGCAGCGACGCGACCAAGGCGATCAAGAAGTTCGAGACGTTCAGCCTCGACGACCGCACGCCGTCCGCGTCGATCACCGGCCCGGCGAGCCCGGTCATGACCACCACGTTCACGGTCACCGGCACCGCCACGGACGACTTCGGTGTCAACTCGCTCAGCTACACGCTGCGCGACACCAACACCAACCGCTACGTGCAGGACGACGGCTCGGCGGGCGCCACCTACAACTCGTTCCGGATCACCCCGGACGTGGTGGGCGGCACCAACACCACCTGGTCGGTCGAGGTCGAGGTCCCGTACGAGGGCCCGTGGCAGATGCAGGTCGTGCCGGTCGACACCGTCGGCCAGTCGTCGCTGGACACCAGCGACCGCACCTGGATCGTCAGCACCACCGGCATCGCGCCGTCGGTCAACGTCACCAGCCCCGCGGTGATGAACCCGCCGACCGCGACCGCCCCGCTGACCCTGGCGCCCGGCGGCCCGGTCACCTTCTCCGGCTCGGCCTCCGACGACCAGAACCTCTTCAGCGTCGAGATCCAGCTGCGCAACAGCACCACGCGCGAGAACCTGGCCTCGGACGGCACCTGGAGCACCGACGTGCAGGCGGGCTGGTTCCGCGTCACGCCGCTGAACCTCAACGCCACCAGCACCAACTGGTCTTGGACCACGCCGTTCAACCTGAAGCAGGGGACGTACTCGTTCTCGGTCAAGGCCGTGGACGACGTGGGCCTGGAGACCAGCAACACCAACCAGGGCAAGCTCACGATCAACGCGCAGATCCCCGGTGACGCCCCGCCGAACGGCCTGCTCAACGTGACCGGCAACCAGGTCAGCCAGGTGCTGCACCTCGACCTGGCCGGCACGGCGACCGACGACAAGGGCGTGGCCAGCGTCAAGGTCGCGCTGCGGGAGACCGCCAGCAGCCGCTACCTGCAGGCCAACGGCACGCTGAGCGCCGCGTTCGCCACCCGCGACGCGGTCCTGGCCGCGCCGAACGGCACCAGCACCACCTGGACGCTCGCGGTGGACCTGCCCAGCCAGGGCAACTACGCCGTGACCGCGTACGCCTACGACAACGCCGGCCAGCAGGACACGTCCACCACCGGTGCGACGGCCACCTACCAGATCTTCCCGGGTGACCTTCCGCCGACGGTGACGGCGAACCTGATGGCGCCGATCGAGGGCGCGACGTTCACGGACGCACGCATCTTCGTCAGCGGCCGGGTCGAGGACGACCAGCAGATCGCGCAGGCCCAGGTGGCGATCGTGGACAGCCTGGGGCGCTACATGAGCTCCTCCGGCACGTTCACGAGCACCGCGGAGAGCTGGCGGTCGGCGTTCCTCAACTCGCCTGGCTCGCCCGGCTCGAACTACTCGTACACCACTCCGGTCATCCCGGCCGGCAGCTACACCGTCCGGGTGCGCGGCGTCGACCAGCACGGGTTCGCCACGAACCCGACAGCCGACGTGCACGTGACCGTGACCGTCCCGCCGAACAACCCGCCGGTGGCCAACTTCACCGTGTCGTGCGCGCAGAACGTCTGCACCTTCGACGGCCGCACCTCGACCGATGAGAACACCCCGGCGCTGACGTACTCGTGGAACTTCGGCCAGGGCTCCGGCTCGGGTGCGGTCGCCACGAAGACGTACACCTCGGCGGCGACGTTCAACGTGGTGCTGACGGTGACCGACGAGTACGGTGCCACGGCCACGAAGACCACGCCGGTGACCATCACGGAGCCCGCGGGCAACGTGGCGCCCACCGCCGTGATCGGCACCCCGTCGTGCGTGCTGCTGGTGTGCAACTTCTCCGGCGCCGGCTCGACGGACGCGAACACGACCGACACCAGGACCTACCTCTGGAACTGGGGCGACGGCACCGCGACCAGCACCGCCGTCTCCACCTCGCACACCTACGCGGCGGCGGGCACCTACACGGTGACCCTCACCGTCACGGACGGCTGGGGCAAGGCCACGACCGCGACGGTGAGCCTGACCGTCTCGGCCGCGTAAAAGCGCAGTGACGAAAACGCCCCCTGCCGGGTCACCGGCAGGGGGCGTTTCGTTTCGCGGTACGGCGCTCAGCCGGCCAGGCCGAACCGGTCCAGGGTCCAGGCGCCCACGAACGCCTCCTCCCGCCACGCGTCGTAGCGGCCCGACGGGCCGCCGTGTCCGGCGCCCAGCTCCGTCTTGAGCAGGTACTCGCCGTTCGGGGCGGTCGCGCGCAGCTTCGCGATCCACTTGGCGGGCTCGCTGTAGCGCACCCGGGTGTCGTTGAGGCTGGTCACCGCGAGGATGGCCGGGTACTTCAGGTCCGCCACGTTCTCGTACGGCGAGTAGCCCTTCATGTACGCGTACACCTCGGGGGACTCCAGCGGGTTGCCCCACTCCTCCCACTCGGTGACCGTCAGCGGCAGCGACGGGTCGAGGATCGACGACAGCGGGTCCACGAACGGCACCTGCGCCACGATCCCGGCGAACGCGTCCGGGGCCAGGTTGGCGATCGCGCCCATGAGCAGGCCGCCCGCCGAACCGCCCCGGGCGACGATGCGCTCGGCGCTGGTCCAGCCCGAGTTCGCCAGGTGCCGGGCGCACGCGACGAAGTCGGTGAACGTGTTGCGCTTGAGCAGCATCTTGCCCTCGTCGTACCAGCGGCGACCCAGTTCGCCCCCGCCGCGCACGTGCGCCACCGCGTAGACCACGCCCCGGTCGAGCAGGGACAGCCGCGGGATGGAGAACCACGGATCCATGCTCGACTCGTACGACCCGTAGCCGTAGAGCAGGCACGGGTTGGTGCCGTCGAGCTTCGTGCCCGCCCGGCACACCACCGACATCGGCACCTGGGTGCCGTCCTCGGCGGTCGCCCACACCCGGTGCTGCTCGTAGCGGGTCGGGTCGTACGGCACGCCGGACGGGCCGGGCAGCACCGGCTTCTGCTTGCGCAGCAGCAGGGCACCGGTGGCCAGGTCGTAGTCGTAGACCGAGTCCGGGGTGACCATCGAGGCGTAGCCCAGCCGCAGCTGGGTGGCGTGGTAGTCGGGGTTCACCGACAGGCCGACCGTGTACAGCGGCTCGGGGAACGTCAGGTCCACCGGGTCGCCGCCGGTGGGCAGCAGGCGCAGGCCAGTCAGGCCCTCCCGGCGCAGCGACACCACGATCAGCTCGTGGAAGGCGTCGACGTCGTCCAGGCGTACCCCCGGCTCGTGTGCGATCAGCTCGCGCCAGTCCGCCGGGCTGTCCACCGACGCCTCGGCCAGGCTGAAGTCCTCGGCGTCGCGGTTGTGCAGGATCAACAGCCGGTCGCCCTGCGCCTCGACCGAGTACTCCAGCCCCTGCACGCGCGGCTTGACCACCCGCGGCGCGCTGGCCGGCTGGTCGGCCGGGATCAGCCACACCTCGCTGGTGACCTTGCTGTGCACGTCGATGTGGATGAACCGCTGGGACCGGCCCAGCTCCACCCCGATCCAGAAGCGCTCGTCGGCCTCCTCGAACACCAGCTCATCCGGGCCGGTGGTGCCGACCGCGTGCCGCCACACCTTGTGCGGGCGCCACGCCTCGTCGACGGTCAGGTAGAACAGCGTCGAGCCGTCCAGCGACCAGGCCGAGCCGTAGAAGGTGTCGGCGACCTCGTCGGGCAGCAGCTCACCGGTGGCCAGGTCCTTCACCCGGAGGGTGAACCGCTCACTGCCGTCGAAGTCGGTCGAGTACGCCAGCAGCTTCCCGTCCGGGCTGATGTTGTACGTACCCAGCGAGAAGTAGTCATGACCCTCGGCCAGCACGTTGCCGTCGAGGAGGATCTCCTCGCCCGCCAGCGGGGCGCCGTTCGGGGGGATCGGCGGGGCGGTCTCGCCCTCGGCGACGGCCCGGCGGCAGAAGATGCTGTACTGCCGCCCCTCTTCGGTGCGGTTGTAGTACCAGTACGAGCCCTTGCGGACCGGGACCGACAGGTCGGTCTCCTGTGTCCGGCCCTTGATCTCGTTGAAGAGTGTCTCGCGCAGGCCGGACAGGTGCGCGGTGGCCGCGTCGGTCCAGGCGTTCTCCGCCTTCAGATAGTCGAGGACGGCGGGATCCTCCTTCACCTCCAGCCACGCGTACTCGTCGAGGACGTCGTCGCCGTGGTGGCTGCGGGTGCTCGCCATCCGCTGCGCGGTCGGAGGTGTGCCCGGCGCGCCGAGGAGATCGGAAGTCATGGCGGTAACGCTACCGGGCGGGGGCGCCGCGCAGCGGCGGTGATTGCCGGACCGGGACGCGTTGCGTACTATCGAACACATGTTCGAACCGTGAGGTTGCGTTTGCGTCCGAGAAGTGAGTTTTTCCACTATGCGGAAAAGTGACTCTCTGGCGTATCGCGTCCCGGCCTTCGCGGGAGTGAACTAGTCATGGACGGGCACCATCGCGGTTGGAGCGTGAGATGACGGCACCGGTGCGTGAGGAGTCCGGCGTGGACGAACTGTCGAGGCTGTGCCCGGTCCGCCCGGGTGACCAGCTCGACGGCATGACCGTGCGCCGGTTCGCCACCCCACGCGACCTGTCCGAAGCCGCCGCGCTGATGCGCTGCGCGTACCAGTCCGGGCTGTCGGTGCTGCCGTACGGCGGCGGTTCGAAGCTTGCCTGGGCCGACCCGGCCGCCTCGGTGGACCTCGTGGTGGAGACGGCGGGCCTGGCCAGGATCGGCTACGACACCGGCACCGATCAGATCACGGTCGGCGCGGGCGAGTCCGTCGCGGCCGCCCAGGACGCGGTGGCCCGGTTCGGGCGCCGCCTGGCCCTCGACCCGCCCACGGACCGGGCCACCTTCGGCGGCGTGCTGGCCACGGCCGAGTTCGGCCCGCTGGCCCACCTATACGGCCCGCCCGCGGTGCAGGTCGCCGACGCCACCGTGGTGCTGCCCGACGGCACGGTCACCACCCTGGCCGACCGGGCCCGGCTGCTCGGCACCGGTGTGTTCGACCTGCGCTGGACGAACCCGGGTCGACCGCACCACGCCAGCCTGATCGTCGACATAACCCTGCGGACCTACCCCCAGCCCCCGGCCGGGGCCTGGGTGGTGTGCCCGGTCGAGCAGCCGCTGCGCGTGCCCGAGCTGCGCGACGAGGTGCTCGCCGCGCACCTGGCGCCGACCGCGATCGAGCTCGACCTGCCCGGCATCCGGCGCGGCGCCCAGGCCTCGGCTCGGCGCGACGCCACCGGCAGCCTGGCCGTGCTGTTCGAGGGCTCCGACGTCAGCGTGGCCGACCGGACCCGGCGGCTGCTCGCGCGCCTCGGCGACCGCGCGCACCTGGCCCAGCGCCCGCCGGTCTGGTGGGGTCGCTACCCGTTCCGCTCCGACGAGGTCGCGGTGAAGCTGCACGTGCCGGACGGCTACCTGCACTCGATCTGCTACGTGCTGGCGGACGCGGTCGGCATGCCGGTGCCCGTGCGCGGCAGCATCGGCTTCGGGCACGCCTGGGCCGCGATCCCGGCCGATCTGCCCGTCAACCAGCTCACCGTGGTGCTGGAGACGCTGCGTGAGGTGCTGCTGGCCCGCGGCGGCTCGGCTGTGGTGCAGGCCGCCCCGGCGCACCTGCGCGAGCCGCTGGCGGCGTACCGCGTGCCATAATTCGTGGGCTGTGATCGACACGAATGAGCCGGTGGACCACTACCCGGCAGACGCACCCGCCTCCCAGGAACTCTTCGACCGGGCGGCCGCCATCGTGCCGGGCGGGGTGAACTCGCCCGTGCGGGCGTTCCGCGCCGTCGGTGGCGTGCCCCGGTTCATGGTCCGTGGTGAGGGTCCCTGGCTGTTCGACGCCGACGGCCGCCGCTACGTCGACCTGGTCTGCTCGTGGGGTCCGCTGCTGCTTGGCCACGCCCACCCCGAGGTGGTCGCCGCCATCCAGGCCGCCGCGACCCGGGGCACCAGCTTCGGCACGCCCACCCCGGGCGAGGTCGAGCTGGCCGAGGAGCTGGTCGGGCGGACCGCCGCCGAGCAGATCCGCCTGGTCAACTCGGGCACCGAGGCGACCATGTCGGCGATCCGGCTGGCGCGCGGGTTCACCGGCCGCACCAAGATCGTAAAATTCGCGGGGTGCTACCACGGACACGTCGACGCGCTGCTGGCCGCGGCGGGGTCGGGCGTGGCCACGCTGGCGCTGCCGGACACGCCGGGGGTGACCGGCGCCGGGGCGAGCGAGACCATCGTGCTGCCGTACAACGACCTGGCCGCGGTAGAGCAGGCGTTCACCGCGTACGGCGCCGAGATCGCGGCGATCATCACCGAGGCGGCCGCGGGCAACATGGGCGTGGTCGCGCCGCTGCCCGGGTTCAACGCCGGGCTGGCCGAGATCGCACACCGGCACGGCGCGCTGCTCATCGTCGACGAGGTGATGACCGGCTTCCGGGTGTCCCGTTCCGGGTGGCACGGGCTGGAGCCCGTCGACGCCGACCTGTGGACGTTCGGCAAGGTCATGGGCGGCGGCCTGCCCGCCGCCGCGTTTGGCGGCCGGACCGAGGTCATGTCCCGGCTGGCCCCGGCCGGTCCGGTGTACCAGGCGGGCACTCTGTCGGGTAACCCGCTGGCCTGCGCGGCGGGCCTGGCCACGCTGCGGCTGGCCGACGACGCGCTCTACGCCCGACTCGACGCCACCGCGGCGACCATCGGCGAGCTGGCGAGCAAGGCGCTGGCCGAGGCGGGCGTGCCGCACCGGCTCGCCACCGCGGGCAGCATGTTCTCGATCTTCTTCACCGACGCCGAGGTGCGCGACTACGACGGGGCCAAGACGCAGGACGTGGGCGCGTTCCGGGCCTTCTTCCACAGCATGCTGGCGCGGGGCGTGTACCTGCCGCCGAGCGCGTACGAGTCGTGGTTCGTCTCCGGCGCCATCGGCGAGGAAGCGCTGGACCACATCGCCCGCGCGCTGCCGCACGCCGCCCGCGCCGCGGCCGCGGCCTGAACCGGGTTGCGCCATGCGAACCACGGTCCACCTGCTGCGCCACGGTGAGGTGCACAACCCCACCAAGATCCTGTACGGCCGCCTGCCCGGCTTCCAGCTGTCCGACCTCGGCCGCCAGATGGCCAAGGCCGCCGCGTCGGCGCTGGCCGAGCACGATGTGACCTACCTCGTCTCCAGCCCGCTGGAGCGGGCGATCGAGACCGCGCAGCCGATGGCCGAGCAGTTCAACCTGCCGATCACGACCGATCCCGACCTGATCGAGAGCGCCAACTATTTCGAGGGCATGCGGGTCGGGGCCGGGGACGGCGCGCTGCGTGATCCACGTAACTGGCGGGTGCTGCGCAACCCGTTCCGGCCCAGCTGGGGCGAGGCATACCGGGACATCGCGGTACGGATGACCCGTGCGCTGTACGCCGCCCGTGACGCCGCCCGCGGCCACGAGGCCGTCTGCGTGTCGCACCAGCTTCCGATCTGGACCCTGCGCACCGCGCTGGAGGGCCGCCGCCTCTGGCACGACCCGCGCCGCCGCCAGTGCGGCCTGGCCAGTCTGACCTCGTTCGTCTTCGACGACGACCGCTTGGCGCAGATCACATACGCCGAGCCGGCAGCCCACCTGGGAACCGGAGCCGGGCGCGGGGCATGATGGGGCGCGTGATTGCTCCAGAACATGGCTCGTCCCGGCACGCCGCCCCTCGAGCGGCGGGCCAAGCGACTCCCCACGTTCTGCCCCGCTCCCGCCGTGCCGTGCTCGCCCTCGCCGGTGCCGCCGCGCTCGCGCTGACCGGCTGCGGCGGAAACGACGACGACCCCGCCACCGCCCTGGTGCTGCGGATCGCGCCGGGCGACCGCAAGCCCGCGCCCACGGTCACCGGTGACCTGCTCACCGGCGGCAGCTACGACCTGGCCGCGCAGCGCGGCAAGGTGGTCGTGCTGAACTTCTGGGCGAGCTGGTGCCCGCCGTGCCGCCGCGAGGCCGCTGACCTGGACCAGGTGTACCAGGCCGTCAAATCGTCCGGGGTCGAGTTCGTGGGGGTCAACAACCGCGACGACCGGGACAAGGCCAAGGCGTTCGAGTCCGCCAAGACCAGTTTTCCCAGCATCTTCGACCCGGCGGGGCGGGTGGCGCTGCGGTTCACCGAGATCCCGCCGACCTCCACCCCGTCCACGCTGATCATCGACCGGCAGGGCCGGGTCGCGGCGGTGCTGCGCAAGGCGACCACGGTCGCCGAGCTCACCCCGATCGTGCGGGAGATCGCCGCCGAGCAGGCCTCCTGATGAACACCGACTTCGCCTCGGTCATCCTCGGCGGGCCGCTGGTCGCGGCCGTGGCCGTCGCGGCCCTGGCCGGGCTGGCCAGCTTCCTTTCGCCGTGCGTGCTGCCGCTGGTGCCCGGCTACCTGTCGTACGTCACCGGCCTGGTCGGCGCCGACCTCGACGCGACCCTGGGCGAGGACCGCAGCGGCCAGGGCACCAAGCGCCGGGGCCGGGTCGTCGCCGGGACGCTGCTGTTCACCGCGGGCTTCGCCGCCGTCTTCCTGACCACCACCCTGGTGCTGGCGCAGGTGGGCCGGCTGCTGCTGACGTACGACCGGCTGCTGCAGACCGTCGTCGGCGGACTGATCGTGCTCATGGGCCTGGCCTTCCTCGGCGTGGTCCCGGGCCTGGACGCGCAGTGGCGCATCCAGCGGCTGCCGCAGGCCGGGCTGTGGGGCGCGCCGGTGTTCGGTGCGGTGTTCGCGCTGAGCTGGGCGCCGTGCGTGTCGCCGACGCTCGGTGCGGTCGGGATGCTGGCCAGTGTCAGCGGGGGGACCGCTCGCGCGGTCGTCCTCGGCCTGGCGTACTGCCTGGGCATCGGCATCCCGTTCCTGGCCCTGGGCCTGGGCATGCGCCGCCTCGGCGGCGTGGTCGGGTTCATCCGGCGCAACTCGCGTTGGGTCACCCGCATCGGCGGGGCGATGCTGATCGCCGTCGGCGTGGCCCTGATGAGCGGTGCGTGGGGCGACTTCGTGATCTGGCTGCAGAGCAACTTCGGCGTGGGCGAGGTGAGCATTTGAGCACCGAGGTCGAGGAGTCGATCGAGACGGTGCGGGTGGGGCCGCCGTCCGGGCGTACCCCCCGGTTCGTGGTGGCCGCGCTCGTCGCGGCCCGCAACGCCTGGCGGCAGCTGACCAGCATGCGCACCGCGCTGGTGCTGCTGTTCCTGCTCGCCGTCGCGGCCATCCCCGGCTCGATCCTGCCGCAGCACTCGGTCAACGCCGAGGCCGTGACCAAGTTCGGCGCCGACCACCCGGACCTGGCGCCGGTGCTGGCACGGCTGTGGGGCTTCGACGTCTACTCCTCGCCCTGGTTCGCCGCGATCTACCTGCTGCTGTTCACCTCCCTGATCGGCTGCATCACGCCCCGGCTGGCCGAGCACGCCCGCGCGCTACGTACCCCGCCGCCGGACGCCCCGCGGCGGCTGGAGCGGCTGCCGCAGTCGGCCGAGCTGGCCGTCGCCGACGAGGCCGCGGCCCGCGCCGTGCTCAAGGGCTGGCGCACGGTACGTCGCGAGCGGCCCGACGGCACGGTCACCCTGGCCGCCGAGAAGGGCTACCTCAAGGAAGCCGGGAACCTGCTGTTCCACAGCTCGCTGCTGGTCATCCTGATCGGGGTCGGCATCGGCGCGCAGTGGGGCTGGCACGCCAACCGGCTCGTGGTGGTCGGCCCCGACCAGGCGTTCTGCAACACCCTCCAGCAGTACGACGAGTACGGGCTCGGCCCGCAGGTCGGCCCCGCCGACCTGGCCGACTTCTGCCTGGAGCTGACCGACTTCCAGGCGGAGTATCGCGAGAACGGCAGCCCGATCTCGTTCACCGCCGCCGCGGCCGTCACCGACTCGCAGGGTCGTCACCTGGGCGACCACACGTTCTCGGTCAACCACCCGCTGCGGCTGTCCGGGGCGAACGTGTACCTGCTGGGCAACGGCTACGCCCCGGTGCTCCGCTACACCGACGCCAAGGGCGTCACCCAGGAGACCGTCGCGCCGTTCCCGTTCACCGACGCCACCCGCACCAGCCAGGGTGTGGCGATGTTCCCCGACGCCAACGGCGGGGACAAGAGCGCCCAGATCGGGTTCGACGGCACCTACCTGCCGACCCGCGACAAGGCGCCGTACCTGGTGTCGGACTTCCCGCTGGAGCGCAACCCGGTCCTGGTGCTCACCGCGTACCGGGGTGACCTGGGGCTGGACGCGGGCATCACCGGCTCGGTCTACGAGCTGGACAAGCGGCAGATCGAGACGGGGCGCCTCAAGCGCTACGGCGAGGCGAAGCTGCTGCGCAAGGGCGAGACCTGGACGCTGCCGGACGGCAGCAAGTTGGAGTTCGTCGGCACCCGTCAGTGGATCACCGTGTCGATCCGGCACGACCCGGGCGAGCAGATCGTGCTCGTCGGCGTGATCCTGCTGCTGGTCGGGCTGCCGCTGTCGCTGTACGGCCGGCGCCGCCGGGTGTGGCTGAAGCTGCACCCCGACGGCACGGCGCAGGCCGGGGGCCTGCCACGCACCGAATACCCCGGATTCGAAGACGAGTTCACCTCGCTGGTCGAAAGGTGGCGACGCTAAGTGGCTGCGCTCTCCGACAACCTCCTCATCGTCACGATCATGTCGTACGTCGTGGCGATGCTGCTGCACGCCGCCGAGTACTCCTTCGGCGGCCGCGGCGTGATCGCCAAGGCCGCCGTCGCCCCAGCCCGCGAGCTGGTCGGCGCGGGCGGCCCGCCGGTCGTCGTGGAGTCCCCATACGCGGCCCCGCCCGCCCCGGCCGCCCCGCGCCGCCGGATCAACGCCGAGCTGATCGGCCGCGCCGCCGCCATCATCACCGCCGTCGGCGCGCTGGCCCACCTCGGCACCATCGTCACCCGCGCGCTCGCCGCGGGCCGGGTGCCGTGGGGCAACATGTATGAGTACGTGCTCGCGGTCACCCTGCTCGGCGTGACGGTCTGGCTGGTCACGCTGTGGCGCAATCCGCAGGTGCGGCACCTGGGCCTGTTCGTGATGCTGGTCGAGGTGCTGCTGGTCGGCGTCGCCGGGATGGTGCTGTACACGCCGGTCGGACCGCTGGTGCCGGCGCTGGACTCGTACTGGTTCGTCGTCCACATCGGCTCGGTCGCCACCTCCTCGTCGCTGTTCCTGGTCGGCGGCGCGGCCTCGGCGATGTACCTGGTCCGCTCCGGCTACGACGCGGGCAAGCGCGGCTTCCTCTACGCCTTCGGGGCCCGGCTGGCCAACGCCGAGGCGGTCGAGCGGCTGTCGTTCCGGCTGCACGCGTTCGCGTTCCCGATCTGGACCTTCGGCGTCACCGCCGGCGCGATCTGGGCCGAGGCGGCCTGGGGTCGGTACTGGGGCTGGGACCCGAAGGAGGTCTGGGCCTTCATCTCGTGGGTGGTGTACGCCGCTTACCTGCACGCGCGCGCCACGCCCAGCGTGAAGCGCTCGGTGACCGCGTGGATCGCCGTGCTCGGGTTCGTGACGATGCTGATGAACCTGTTCGGGGTCAACATCTTCTTCACCGGGCTGCACTCGTACGGCGGCCTCGACTGACTCCCGCCCTTCCTTACGTCGTCAGCAGGTGGTGGCGGACCAGGAGTCGTAGGGGCGGAGCCAGCGGAGGCAGTAGCCGTCGGCGGACAGGCCGGGGGCCGTGGCAACGTCGGCCTGCCAGGGGCGTAGCGGACCGGCGGGGCCGTCCTTGAGCTGGACGCTGTCGACGGACAGCTCCGGCAGGGCGAGGGCGGCGGGTCGGGCGGGGTCGGCGTGCAGCTCGACGTACTGCTCGATGCGGGCGCGGCCGGTCAGTGGCAGGGCCTGCTCGGCCAGCAGGTGCCACGAGTCGCCCCACCACAGCCAGGCCTGCCAGAGCGGCCGGTCGGCGTCGCCCTCGGTCTGGAGATAGAGCCACAGACGCTCGCCGGGCAGCACCGCGTACTGGTCGTAGAAGGACCAGGCGCTGGTGTTGGTGTCGTAGGTGTAGACGCGCTGCCGACCGTCCCCGGCCCAGCCGGTCTCGGTCCATCCGGCCTCCAGCCAGCTCACGCCGTCGGGGCCGCCGTCGCCGGACTTGGCCATGAACCGGGCGGCGACGAAGTCCGTGGTGCCGGGGCGGACGCCGGTGTCGCGCACCTCGATCCGGCCGAGCACGCCCGACCAGCGTCCGGCCGACGTCGCGCCGAGGTGGTGGTAACCGGGGCTGGGCACGGGCAGGGCGGGTGCGGCGGAGGTGCTGGGCGTGCCCAGGACGGGCTGGAGTTGGGTAGCTCGGGCCCGGCAGGCGTTGGCGCGGCTCGGTGGCGCGGTGGGCGCGTGCGTGGACGCGGCCTCGTCGCGCGGGCACCAGGGCAGGTCCGGTTCGGCTGGGGCGCAGCCGGTCAGGCCGCCGAGCGCGAGCAGCAGCGCCAGCAGGCCCGAGATGGGGGGCTTCACATCTGCGTCAACTGCGCGCGGAACCCCCGGTGACGCCACTCTAGGATGGCGGACATGGCCGCACCGCGCTTTCCCTTCGACGACCTGCAGGGTTTCCTGGACGCGCTGGAGCGCGCCGGGGAGCTGCACCGGGTCAAGACCCCGGTCGATCCCACCCTGGAGATCAGCGAGATCGTCACCCGTACGGTGCGCGCGAAGGGTCCGGCGCTGCTGTTCGAGCGGCCCACGCGCGGCTCCATGCCGCTGGCGATCAACATCTTCGGGTCGGACCGGCGGATGGCGATGGCGCTCGGGGTGACGGACTTCGACGAGATCGGGGCGCGGATCGGCGCGCTGGTCAAGCCGGAGCTGCCGGTCGGTTTCAGCGGCATGATGGACGGGCTGGGCAAGGTGATGCAGCTCAAGTCGCTGCCGCCGAAGAAGGTGAAGAGCGCGCCGTGCCAGGAGGTCGTGCTCAAGGGCGCCGACGTGGACCTGAACCTGTTGCCGGGGCTGGTGATGTGGCCGGGTGACGGCGGGATCTACCACAACTACGGGTTGACCCATACCAAGCACCCGGAAACCGGCAAGCGCAATCTGGGGCTCTACCGGCTGCAGCAGCACTCGCACAACACCGTGGGCATGCACTGGCAGATCCACAAGGACTCCACCGCGCACCATGCGGTGGCCGAGCGGCGCGGCGAGCGCCTGCCGGTGGCGATCGCGTTCGGCAGCGACCCGGTGGTGTCGTACTCGGCGAGCGCGCCGCTGCCCGGTGACATCGACGAATACCTGTTCGCTGGGTTCCTGCGGGGTGAGCGGGTCGAGTTGGTCGACTGCCTGACCGTGCCGCTGCAGGTGCCCGCGAACGCCAACGTGATCCTGGAGGGCTGGGTCGAGCCGGGCGAGCGCCTGCCCGAGGGCCCGTTCGGCGACCACACCGGCTTCTACACCCCGGTCGAGCCCTTCCCGGTGCTGCACGTCGAGTGCATGACCATGCGGCGTGACCCGATCTACCACTCGATCATCACGAGCAAGCCGCCGCAGGAGGACGGGCCGATCGGCCGCGCCACCGAGCGGATCTTCCTGCCGCTGATCAAGATCCTGGTGCCGGACATCGTCGATTACCACATGCCCGAGGCGGGCGTGTTCCACAACTGCCTCATCGTGGCGATCAACAAGCGGTACCCGAAGCACGCGCAGAAGGTGATGAGCGCCGTCTGGGGCGCCCACCTGCTCAGCCTCACCAAGCTGATCGTGGTGGTCGACGACGACTGCGACCCGCGCGACCTGCAGGAGGTGGCGTTCCGCGCCTTCGGCAACGTCGACTACGCGCACGACCTGGTGCTTACCCAGGGCCCGGTCGACCACCTCGACCACGCGTCGTACCAGCAGTTCTGGGGCGGCAAGGCCGGGGTCGACGCGACCCGCAAACTGCCCACCGAGGGCTACACGCGCGGCTGGCCGGAGGAGATGCGGATGTCCCCCGAGGTCGTCTCCAAGGTCGACAAGCGCTGGAAGGAGTACGGGTTCAAGTGAGCGCCACCGCCGCCCTGGCCGACAAACCGAGCGGGGGCCACGTCAAGGCCTTCCTCAAGCTGGTCGCGATCGAGCACTCCGTGTTCGCGCTGCCCTTCGCGTACCTGTCCGCGTTCGTCGCGATGGACCGGACGCTCGGGCACGTCGACTGGCTCACGCTGCTGCTGATCACGGTCGCTATGGTCGGGGCGCGCACCTTCGCCATGGCCGCGAACCGGATCATCGACCGGCACATCGACGCCCGCAACCCGCGCACCGCCAAGCGGGAACTGGTCACCGGCGCGGTGAGCGTGAAGACCGCGTGGGCTGGTGCGATCGTGGCGCTGGTCGTGTTCATGGGCGCCGCGCTGGCGCTGAACCCGCTGTGCGCGCTGCTCGCCCCGCTCGCGGTGGTGCCGCTGGTGCTGTACCCGTACGGCAAGCGCTTCACCGACTGGCCGCACGCGATCCTCGCGCTCGCGCAGGCGGTCGGCCCGATCGGCGCCTGGCTCGCCGTCACCGGCACCTTCACCGGGTCCGGCCCGGCCTGGCTGCTGGGCCTGGCGGTCGGTCTGTGGATCGGCGGCTTCGACCTGATCTACGCGTGCCAGGACGCGGAGGTGGACCGGGAGATCGGGGTCCGCAGCGTGCCCGCCCGCTACGGCGTGGCCAACGCGTTGCGCATCTCCACCGCCGTGCACGTGCTGACGTTCGTGCTGTTCGTGCTGTTCGGCGTGTGGGTCGGGCTGGGCTGGCCGTGGTGGATCGGGCTGGCGCTGACGGCGGGCGCCTTCGCGTATCAGCACATCATCGTGACGCCGACCGACCTGTCCAAGGTCAACCGGGCCTTCTTCACCGCCAACGGCTTCGTCGGCATCGCCCTGTTCGCCTTCGCGATGCTCGCCCTGATCGTGGCTTGAGCGCCGTGGTCAGGTAGCAGTTTCGGGGAAACTGCGCGAATCTTGGCCCCGATTCCTGCACTTTCCCCGAAACTGCACCATCGCGCCGAACGCCCGCCGAACGCCCGCCGAACGCCCGCCGAACGCCCGCCGAACGCGCGGCGCGGTCAGGTTGGGCGGGTGCCGAGGTGGCCGGTCCAGCGGGTGAGGAGGTCGTGCTCGATGCCCGCGGCATCGAGGGCCTTGCCCGCGACGAAGTCGATGAGCCGCTGCGCGTCCGCCTTGGCGCCGATGCCGTAGAAGCCGGGGCTGGCGGGCAGCACCACCGCGCCCGAGTCGATCAGCTCGACCAGGTGCAGCAGGTGGCTGCGGGTCACGGGGGTCTCGCGCGGCACCACCACGACCGGCCGCCGCTCCTTGAGGTTGACCTCGGCGGCCCGCTGGAGCAGGTCTTTGGACAGGCCCAGCGCGATGCCCGCGCAGGCGGCCGTCGAGGCCGGTACGACGATCATGCCTTTGGCCCGGTACGACCCGCTGCTCGGCCCCGCCGCGAGATCCCCGGCGGGCCAGTAGCGCAGATCCGCGGCGTCGAGCGGATGCTCCAGCCACTGCTGGAGGTCCTCGCGCCAGTGCGCGTCGCGCAGCGAGTGCCCGGTCTCGTCGAGGATGGTCAGCCGCGCCGCCCGGGACACCACCAGGTCGACGGCGTGTCCGCCGGTCAGCAGCGCCCGCAGCACCGCCGCGGCGTACGGGGTGCCGGACGCCCCGGACACCCCCACGATCCAGGGCGTACGTGGTTGTGCGGCGGCGGACATGGCACCGACACTAGCCGCCCCGTTGACCAGGCGTCGCTCGGCTGCCTAGCCTCGACCATGGCCGATCGATCAGCGACGTTGCGGGTGCCGATGCGGATCGTGGTCGACCGCCCGGTCGAGCAGGTCTTCGCTTTCCTGTCGGACCTGCGCAACGACGCGAAGTGGTGGGGTGGCGTCCGTTCGGCCGCGCGCCTGTCCGGCGACGGTGGCGTGGGCACCGTGTACGAGCTGGACACGGTGCTGCTGGGCGTGCGCGACCGGATCCAGCTTGAGGTGACCGCGCACGAGCCGCCGGTGCGGCAGAGCATCCGGGTGCGGCAGGGGCGGCTGCCCTACACCGCGCACTACGAATGGACCAGCCTGTCCCCCGACCGCACCGAGTTCCGCCTGGTCGCGGAGGTGGCGGCGGTGCGGCCGTGGTCGTGGCTGGGACCGCTGCTCAGCCCGGTGCTGTCCCTGCTGGGCTGGCGCTACCTGCGGCGGGTTCCGCGCATCCTGGCCGGGGAGGCGGCGGGCTAGACCGCGTACTCGCCGATGGGGTCGGTGTGGCGGTGGGCGTACATGCGTTCGTGGAAGCGGACGAAGCGGTCCACGATCGTGCCCGCGCGGCGGTCGCCGAGCCGTTCGTCCAGCTCGGCGAGGCCGCTGGCGAGGCGAGCGCTGTGCTGGGTGTACAGCCCGGCGTAGTAGCTGAGGCTGTCCGCCAGCGCCCGTAGCGCGCCCTCGGCGTCGCCAGCCCGGCGCATGTGCCACAGCGCGAGGTTGCTCTCGGCGTTGTCGATGTCCTTCTGCAGCCGGGTGAACAGCGGGTCGGGTTCGGGGCTGGTGGAGGTGGTCGCGGTGGCCAGCACGTTGAGGGCGTCCTCGGCCGTGGTCGCCCCGACGTGCGCGCACCCGGCGGCCAGCCGCTGCACCAGGGAGTTCTGTTGCAGCGCGGGCAGGCGCAGCAGTCGCGAGCCGATGTCGTTCTGCAACCGGACCAGGACGGCGGCGTCGGCGTACAGGTCGGCGAGGGTGCCGTCGGCCAGCGCCCGCAGGTAGCCGGGCACGGGGACCAGCACCTCGCAGAGCACCCCGATCACGTAGGCGAGGGTCGGGGTGACCAGGATGCTGTGCTCGCCGAGCACGGCCAGTTCCAGGCGGGACAGGTGGGTGGCGCGCAGGGTCCGGTCGGCGGCCCGGTAGCGGTCGGCCAGTCCCTGCCGGACCAGGGCGGCGGTGTCGGTCCCGGCGAGCGCGTCGATGAGGTCGCGGCAGCTCTCGATGTTGGCGATGAGCGCGGACCAGACGCCGTACTCGAGTTCGTCGAGCATGGGTGCGGTGCGGCCGACGCCTGCGAGGTGGCGCGCGTACTCCTCGGCCATACCGGCGTGCTTGGCGCGGGCCAGGCTCAGGTCGAAGCCGGAGGCGTGCCGCGCGGCTTCGCGCGCGGGCCCGGAGAGCAGAAGCATGGCGGGGGTACGGTGTGCCGGTGTGATCGACTGGAGCATGGCCCGGTTGACCGAGCTGACCAGGTCGAGCCGTTCCCGCTGGACGGGGTCGAGCCGGGGCGAGCCGAGGCCGATGGCCAGGTTGTCGGAGACCACCTCGAAGACCTGGTAGGCGTTCATCAGCCCGGCGAAGTGCAGCAGCACCGGCCAGTCGCCCTCCTCGACCAGGCCGGTGAGCAGCCCGGTGGTCATGGTGACGAGCTGGATGACGCCGGAGCTCTGCAGGTATTCGTGGCGGCGGGGGTTGTCCGTGGAGTACGCCCAGGCGGTGAAGTCGCGGTACGGCCCGGCGGGCATGTGCCGCGTGACGGCGTCTTCCAAGGCCGTGCAGGTGGCGGCGAGTAGCTGGGCGGCGCGCCGGTTGGTTGGCATGCGGCGACTCGTATCCTCAGGTCCGGCACGGGCCACGCCGTACGGTGGCCCGTGGTAGGCGCCGGGTCAGCGCCGCGTGATGAGGTTACGACTCTGAGGGATGTCCTGTCCTCCCCTGTCCGGAAAGTACTGTCCGGGTTGGACGGGACGGGTCAGTATGTCGGCCGGCCCGCGGTCGGCCGAGCGGTCCCGTTGCTGCCCGGCGCGGCCTGCCCGGATGGTGCGGGCGACGGCGGGACTTCTTCGTCTTCGAACTCGCCTTCGCCCTCGAGCAGGGCCCGCACCTCCGACTCGCGGAACCGGCGGTGCCCGCCGGGTGTGCGGATGCTGCCGATGCGTCCGGCCGCTGCCCATCTGGTCACCGTCTTTGGGTCGACCCGGAACAGCGCGGCCACCTCGCCAGGTGTCAACAGGCGGTCTCCCGTGTCCACGCCCACCTCCTCGCGTCGACGGAGCCGATACGGGTCACCCCGGGCCGTCTCCGCTGGGCCGTACGCCCAATTAGAGCACCATCGTCAGATGGTGTCCCCAAAATGGTCGTATGCACCTTTTGGGGGGTTCGCTTACTACGTTGCGAACCTCATTCGTATATTGCCCGAAGATCGGCACCTCCGTGCCCACTCTGGAAGAAACTGCCTCTAAGGTGCTCTGTGTGGACGCCATCGACCGCAACCTGCTCGACCTGCTACGCGGCAACGCCCGCCTCTCGTACGCCGAACTGGCGCGACAGGTGGGCCTGTCCGCACCCGCGGTGCATGACCGCGTCGGCAAGCTGGAGGCGTCCGGGGTGATCCGCGGGTACCACGCCGACGTCGAGCCCAGCTCGATCGAGCTCGGCGTCACCGCGCTGGTCGGCATCGTGGCCGACTCGGGCGCCGACAGCGAGGACCTGCGCGAGGCGCTGCGCGAGTTCCCCGAGTTGGAGTCCTGCTACTTCATGGCCGGCGAGGAGTCGTACCTGGTGAAGGCCCGGGTCGGCACGATCACCGAGCTGGAGCACCTGATCGTGAAGCTCCAGCGCACCCGGGGCGTGGCCCGCACCCGCACCACCATCGCCCTCTCCACCACGTGGGAAGGCCGTCCCCGCCCCCTCACCTGACCCGGCTGCTGGCTGGGGACACGCCCGCGCTGCTACGGTCCGAGCATGGAGCAGCTTGACCGGTGTTGTGACGACGACCGCGCCTGGGTGACCGAGGCGATCACGAGAGTGGTCGCCGACGCCAACCGCAGCGCCGACACGCACCTGCTCCCGTTTCCGCTGCCCGTGTCCTGGGGCATCGACCTGTACCTGAAGGACGAGTCGGTGCACCCCACCGGCTCGCTCAAGCACCGCCTGGCCCGCTCGCTGTTCCTGTACGCCCTGAGCAACGGCTGGATCCGCTCCGGCACCACCATCGTCGAGGCGTCCTCGGGCTCGACGGCGATCTCGGAGGCGTACTTCGCGCGGATGCTGGGCCTGCCGTTCGTGGCGGTGATGCCCGCCACGACCAGCAAGGAGAAGTGCGAGCTGATCGAGTTCCAGGGCGGCGAGTGCCACCTGGTGGCCGACCCGTCCCAGGTGGTCGTGGAGGCGCGCTGGCTGGCCGAGGACCGCGGCGGACACTTCATGGACCAGTTCACGTACGCGGAGCGGGCCACCGACTGGCGTGGCAACAACAACATCGCCGAGTCGATCTTCCAGCAGATGTCGCTGGAGCGGCACCCGGTGCCCAACTGGATCGTGGTCGGCGCGGGCACCGGCGGCACCTCGGCCACCATCGGCCGGTACGTGCGCTACCAGCGCCACTGCACCAAGGTCTGCGTGGTGGACCCGGAGAACTCCGCGTTCTACCCGGCGTACGAGACAGCCGACTGGTCGGTGGTGACCGGCAAGGGCTCGCGGATCGAGGGCATCGGCCGTCCCCGGGTGGAGCCGTCGTTCCAGCCCGCGGTCGTGGACCGGATGGTCCGGGTGCCCGACGCGGGTTCGCTGGCCGCGATGCGGGTCGCCTCCGAGCTGCTGGGCCGCCGGGTGGGCGGCTCGACCGGCACGAACCTCTGGGGCGCGTTCGGCCTCATCGCGAAGATGCTGGCGCAGGGCGAGACCGGCTCGGTGGTGACGCTGCTGTGCGATGGTGGCGAGCGCTACGCCAACACGTACTACGACGACCACTGGCTGGCCGAGCAGGGCCTGCAGCTCGCGTCGCCGCTGGGCATCGTGCGCCACTTCCTGACCACCGGCGACTGGCAGGGCTGACCAACCCGCGACCGAAGGGGCCCGCAGACGCGACAGCGGCGCGGGTCGGTCGACCCGCGCCGCTGTCGGCGTAGCTGTGTGATCAGGCGGTGGGCTGTGCGGAAGCCGGGCGCCGCTCGGTGAACTGACGCGGGCCACGGTCGCTGCGCTCGCCCCGGAAGCCGCCTCGGTCGCCGCCGAAGCTGCGCTCGCCACCGCTGAAGTTGCGGTCGCCGCCGCGGAAACCGCCCCGGTCGCCGCCGAAGCTGCGCTCGCCACCGCGGTAGCCACGGTCGCCGCCACTGGAGTTGCGATCGCCGCCGCGGAAGCCGCCTCGGTCGCCGCCGAAGCTGCGCTCGCCCCCACGGTCACCGCCGCGGAAGCCGCCCCGGTCGCCGCCGCGGAAGTCGCGGCCGCCGTCGCGGCGCGGCCCACCACGGCCGAAGCGCGGCTCGGGCTCGTCGACGACCGGCTTGCCGGAGGGCTCCTGCGCCCCGGTCAGCTCGACCAGCTTCTCGTCGTTGTACCGCAGCCGGTGCTCGGCGGGCTTGTCGACGCCCGCCTTCTCCATCATGGCCAGGGTCGACCGGCGCTGCTTGGGCAGCACCAGCGTGGCCACCGCGCCGGACTCGCCCGCGCGGGCGGTGCGACCGGCCCGGTGCAGGTAGTCCTTGGGGTCCTTGGGCGGGTCCACGTGCACGACCAGCGAGACGCCGTCGACGTGGATGCCGCGCGCGGCGACGTCCGTGGCGACCAGGACGCTCATCCGGCCTTCCTTGAACTCGGCCAGGGTCCGGGTGCGCACCCGCTGGGTCTTGCCGCCGTGCAGACCGCCCGCGCGTACGCCGACCTCGCGCAGCTGCTCGACCAGCCGGTCGACGCCCATCTGGGTACGCGCGAACATGATGGTCCGGCCACGACGGTTGGCCAGCGCGGCCGTGACCTTGAACTTCTCCTGCGGCGCGATCAGCAGCATCAGGTGGTCCATGGTGGACACCGAGGCGGTCGTCGGCGCGGTGGAGTGCGTGATCGGGTCGTTCATGAACCGCTTGACCAGCGTGTCCACGTCACCGTCCAGAGTGGCCGAGAACAGCAGGCGCTGGCCCTCGGCCGGGCACTTGCTCATCAGCTCGGTGACCTCGGGCAGGAAGCCCATGTCGGCCATCTGGTCGGCCTCGTCCAGCACGGTGATCTCGATGTCGTCCAGGGCGCAGGCGCCCCGCTCGATCAGGTCGCCGAGTCGGCCGGGGGTGGCCACCAGCAGGTCGAGGCCGCGCTGCAGGCCGATGATCTGCCGGTCGTACGGCACGCCGCCGACGGCGGTGCCCAGGTACAGCTCCATCGCCTTGGCCAGCGGGCGCAGCGCGTCGGCGACCTGCATCGCCAGTTCGCGCGTGGGCACCATGATCAGGGCCTTGGGGTGGTGCGGACGGGCGGGCTTGCCCTGCGCGAGGCGGGCCAGCAGCGGAAGTCCGAACGCGAGGGTCTTGCCCGAGCCAGTCTGGCCGCGGCCCAGCACGTCACGCCCGGCGAGGGCGTCGGGCAGGGTGGCGGCCTGGATCTCGAACGGGCGGGTGATGCCGGCGCGATCGAGTTCGCGCACCAGTGCGCGCGGCAGGCCGAGCTCGGCGAAGCTGCGCGCGGCGGTCTCGGTGTCGGCCACGGGCTGCTCGACGGAGTCGGTGCCCTCGATCTTGATGTCGAACACGGACGGGAACAGGGCAGGGTCGTGCTGAGTCAAAGCGTGATACCTCTCGGGTGGCGCATCCCCGCGCCGCGCGGCCTAGTGCCGCTGCAAGTCACCCGCAGGAACGCTCAAGGGCGCGGTGAGCGCGCCCAGATCAACCCATTGAGTGTACGGGTTCCCCGAAGCGGACCGCCCATCATTACCCCACCGGTGTATCCAGAGTCACGCCGGATGCCCGGTTGTTCCGGTTCGTTACTGCGGTTCCGTGGCGGGCGGGATGCTCTCCGCGACCGGGCTCGGCGACGCGGGCGGTTCGGGCGACGGCGAGGCCGCGGGCGCCGGCGACGGGCTCGAGCTGGCGCTCGGACTGGCGCTGGGGCTGGGGCTTGTGCTGCTGGACGGGCTCGGCGAGGCCGAGGCCGAGGGGCTCGGGCTGGCGCTCGCCGACGGGCTCGGGCTGGCCGAGGCAGACGGCGTCGGGACGCTCGGGGCCGGCAGCGCGTCGACCACGCGGGTCGCGAAGTCGACACTGTAGAGGTTCACCGGTGCGATCTTCACCACATCGCCGGTGGTCCGCGCGTGCACCATGCGTCCGTTGCCCAGGTACATGCCGACGTGGTGGATGGTGCGCCAGTCGCTCGGGTCGGTGGCGAAGAACAGCAGGTCGCCGGGGAGCAGCGCGTACTTGCTGACGGTCTTCTGGCGGGTGCCGTAGTACTGGTCGCGGGCGACCCGGTTGAGCGTGATGCCCGCCGACCGGTACGACGCCCAGACCAGGCCGGAGCAGTCGTACGAGTTCGGGCCCTCGTTGCCCCAGACGTACGGCTTGCCGCGCTGGGCCAGCGCGTGCATGACCGCCTGGCGGGCCTTGGGCGCGGCGACCAGACCGGCGTTGCTCTGCCCGGCGTCGTAGTTCGCGCCGAGGTTCTGCTCCTCCAGCTCGCGGCGACGGTCCTCTTCGGACTGCAGCTCGGCGAGGCGGCGCTTGAGTTCGAGGAACGCGGCTTCCTTGCGCTCGCACTCCTTGACCAGGGCGGTCAGTTCGGTGGTGATCCGGTGCTCGGTGTCGGTCGCGGCGGCGAGCACCCCGAACGCCTGCCGCTCCTCCAGTTGCACGCGGGCCAGGTCGCGCAGCGCGGCCTCGGCGGCGGGCGGGGCGTCGGCGGTGCGGGGCAGCAGCTTGTTCAGCTCGCCCCACTGGTTCAGCGAGCGGTCGAGCTCCGCCTGGTGGGCCGAGTGCTGGTAGGCCGAGACCGCGGCCTTCTCGGCGGCCTGCTTGGCCTCGCGCAGCCGGTCGGCGGCGTTGCGCCAGGCGTAGTCGGCGATCGCCTTGGCCACCATGGCGTTGGTGTACTGCTGCTGCAGTTCGCTGCGGCGCGCGTGCAGCACCGACAGCTCCAGGTCCGCCGCGTAGTACTGCGCGTTGAGGGCGTCCTTGGGGGTGGTGGGCAGCGCCACGGGCATGCTGAGCCGCCCGGCGGGCAGCATCGGCGGGGTGTCGTAGGAGGGTCGGGCACCGATGTCGGGCACCGAGGTGATCTTCGCGCCGACCGGCGGTTCGGCCCCGGCGGGCAGTGCCACGCCGCCGGCGATGAGCGCGCTCAACATCGCCGAACCCAGCGCAGCCTGACCGTGACGTCCTGTCACACGACGACGGTTCGACATCGCAGGCCCCATCCTCCCCGTTGGTCCCTAGAAGTTCCTACCTGAAAAGGCCTTCACTGTCGACCCTGTCCGGTGTCGACCAGGCGTCGGTCCGGTGTCGTGATGGCGTCGCGACAGGGCACGGTAGGGGGCCGCGAACGGGCGTCGTACGCTGGCTGCCATGGACGTGGGTTTGAAGCGTGAGCTGGAGCAGAAGGTCTATGCCGGAGAGCGCCTGACGCGCGAGGACGGCGAGGCCCTGTACGCGAGTGATGATCTCGCCTGGCTGGGGCGGTTGGCCCACCACGTCCGGACGGAGAAGAACGGCGACCGGGTGATGTTCAACGTCAACCGGCACCTGAACCTGACGAACGTCTGCTCGGCCAGCTGCGCGTACTGCTCGTTCCAGCGCAAGCCGGGCGAGAAGGACGCGTACACCATGCGCGTCGAGCAGGCCGTGGCCAAGGCGCTGGAGATGAAGGACGAGCAGCTGACCGAGCTGCACATCGTCAACGGCCTGCACCCGACCCTGCCGTGGCGCTACTACCCGCGCGTGCTCAAGGAGCTGAAGCAGGCGCTGCCGAACGTCAAGCTCAAGGCGTTCACCGCGACCGAGGTGCAGTGGTTCGAGAAGATCTCCGGCCTGGACGCCGGCGAGATCCTCGACGAGCTGATGGAGGCGGGCCTGGAGTCGCTGACCGGCGGCGGCGCCGAGATCTTCGACTGGGAGGTCCGGCAGCACATCGTCGACCACGCCTGCCACTGGGAGGACTGGTCGCGCATCCACCGGCTGGCGCACAGCAAGGGCCTGCGCACCCCCTCGACGATGCTGTACGGCCACATCGAGGAGCCGCGTCACCGCGTCGACCACGTGCTGCGCCTGCGTGAGCTGCAGGACGAGACCGGCGGCTTCACCGTTTTCATCCCGCTGCGCTACCAGCACGACTTCCACGACAGCGCCGACGGCAAGGTCCGCAACCGGATCCAGGCCCGCACCACGATGGCGTCCCCGGCCGAGTCGCTGAAGACCTTCGCGGTGTCGCGCCTGATGCTGGACAACTTCGACCACGTCAAGTGCTTCTGGGTGATGCACGGCCTGTCGGTGGCCCAGCTGTCGCTGAACTTCGGCGTCGACGACCTGGACGGCTCGGTGGTGGAGTACAAGATCACCCACGACGCCGACTCGTACGGCACGCCGAACACCATGCACCGCGACGATCTGCTGCACCTGATCTGGGACGCGGGCTTCACCCCGGTCGAGCGGGACACCCGCTACCAGGTCGTGCGTGAGTACGGCCCGCCGCAGAGCCTGGCCGAGCGCCGTTCCGAACCGCAGCAGGTCTGGGCCTGAGCGGCGTGACCGAATCGGCGGCCCGGGGTCCCAAGCGGGACGAGTCGGGACGGATCGTCGCGTTGACGGACTTGCTCGCGTACACGGTGGTCGGCGTCGTGCTGTCGGTGGCGGCGATGGCCGTCTTCGACGGGGTCTTCGCCCTGCTGGGGCTGGGCCGCTTCGGTTCGCTCAACGGCTGGCTGGCCGCCGTGTTCCCCGCGATGATCTTCGTGGAGCAGTTCCGGGCCGCCCGGGAGTGGTCGGGTCGCCTGCCCACCGCGGTGCTCGCCGTCGTGGCGGGGATCGGCCTGGGCCTGCTGGCCGCGAGCTTCGCGGCCGGGCTGCCCGCGCTGATCTCCGGTGCCCTGGGTGCGCTGGTCGCGACTGTGGTCTACGCCGTGGTGTGGCACGTGGGGCTTGCGTTCGTGAATCGCTGACTAGCCGATACCCTGGTCCGGTGAGTCCTGCAGTCAAGTACACGCTGGCCAGGTTGGGCCTGTTCGTCGCCGTCTTCGCGGCGATGTGGTTCGTGCCCGGCATCAGCGTGCTGGTCAAGTTGATGATCGCCATCGTCGTCTCGGCGGCCGCGGGCTGGTTCCTGCTGCGCAACCTGCGCGACGAGGTGAGCGCGCAGGTCGAGAGCGCGGTGGACCGCCGCCGCGAGCAGAAGGAGCACCTGCGCGCGGCGCTCGCCGGGGACGACGTCGACGTCGACGCGGAGCCGGAGAAGTCACACTCGTGACTTCACGATTGCGGTGCGGACGGCGGCATGTACTAGCGTGTCGCTGACCGCTCCGCAGCGAAGCCGGTGCGAACCCGGCGCTGTCCCGCAACTGTGATCCCGTCCCAAGAGGGGACGGGCAAGCCAGGTCGCCTGCGAACGGTCGCGAACAACGCTCTCGAGGAAGGGCGTCTCGCAGACCGGGCGCCCCTTCCGATCCTGCCCTGTCGGCGAAGACCTACCTCGACCGACAGGAGGATCACCGTGTTCCAGCCCCGATTCAGCCGCCGCCTGCTCGGCGCGCTCGCCGCGACCGGCCTCGTGGCCGCGCTCGCCGCCTGCGCCACCGAGGACCCGGCCGCCACCCCCAGCCCGTCCAGCGCCGCCGCCGCGTACCCGGTGACGGTCGGTTCGGTCACGCTCCCGGCCCAGCCGGTGAAGATCGTCTCGTTGTCGCCGACCGCGACCGAGATGCTGTTCGCCATCGGCGCGGGTGGCCAGGTCACCGCTGTCGACGACCAGTCGACCTTCCCGGCTGACGCGCCGAAGACCGACCTGTCCGGCTTCCAGCCCAACGCCGAGGCGATCGCGGCCAAGAACCCCGACCTGGTCGTACTCAGCGGGGACGCCAACAACGTGGTCGCCCAGCTCACCACCCTGAAGATCCCGGTGTTCCTGGCCCCGGCCGCGGTGACCCTGGACGACTCGTACGCCCAGATCAACGACCTGGGCAAGCTGACCGGCCACGCCGACCAGGCCGCCGCGCTGGCCAAGCAGATGAAGGACGACATCGCCAAGCTGGTCAAGGACCTGCCCCAGCGCGGCAAGCCGCTGACCTACTACTACGAGCTCGACCCGACGCTGTACTCGGTGACCTCGAAGACCTTCATCGGCTCCCTGTTCACCCTCGCCGGCCTGACCAACATCGCCGACGCGTCGGACACCAAGAACACCGGCTACCCCCAGCTCACGGCCGAGTCCCTGATCAAGGCGAACCCCGACCTGATCTTCCTGGCCGACACCAAGTGCTGCGCCCAGAACGCCGACTCGGTCAAGGCCCGCGCCGGCTGGCAGTCCATCACCGCCGTCACCAAGAACCAGGTCGTCGCCCTCGACGACGACATCGCCTCCCGCTGGGGCCCCCGCGTAGTCGACCTGATCCGCGCCATCACCCAGGCGACCAGCACCATCCCGGCCGCCTGACCCTTCTCCGCGCGTCGATCATGAACTTATGGCACGGCTCGACGGCGTGTCCCCGCCATAAGTTCATGATCGACGACAGACTGATTTGAGGTGAGCGTGCGAGCGGCGGGACTGCGGGCGGGGTGGCTGGCTGGCGGAATCGCCGCGGTGGTCGTCGCGCTGGTGGCGGCTGTGGCGTTCGGGCCGGTGTCGCTGCCGCCCGGGTCGGTCGCCGTCGAGCTGCTCAACCTCATTCCGGGGGTACGGCTGAACTCCGGCCTCAACCCCCGCGAGATCGCCATCATCACCGAGATCCGGCTGCCCCGCGCCGTGCTCGGACTGCTCGTCGGAGCGATGCTGGCCCTGGCCGGCGGCTGCTACCAGGGCGTCTTCCGCAACCCGCTGGCCGACCCCTATCTGCTCGGCGTGGCCGCCGGAGCGGGGTTGGGCGCCACCATGGCCATCGCCTTCGACAACCGCGCCCTGCTCGCCCCGGCCGCCTTCCTCGGCGCGGCCGGGTCGGTGATCGTGACGTATCTGCTCGGCATGGCCGGTGGCCGGGACCGGTCGTCGGCAACGCTGATCCTGGCCGGGGTCGCCGTGTCGAGCTTCCTCGCCGCGATCCAGACCTACCTGCTGCAGCGCAACGTGGACACCATCCGCGAGGTGTACTCGTGGCTGCTCGGGCGGCTGGCCACCGACGGGTGGCACGAGGTGCGGCTGCTGCTGCCGTACGCGGTGCTGACCGCCGTGGTCGTGCTCGCCCTGCGGCGCGAGCTGGACGTGCTCAGCGTCGGCGACGACGAGGCGGCCGGGCTTGGCCTGCACCCGCAGCGCTCGCGCCTGATCCTGCTGGCCGCCGCCTCGCTGGGCACCGCCGCCGCGGTCGCCGTCTCGGGGCTGATCGGGTTCGTCGGCATCATCATTCCGCACGTGGTACGGCTGCTCGCCGGTGGCTCGTACCGGTCGATCCTGCCCCTGTCCCTGCTCTTCGGCGCCGCCTTCCTGACCCTGTGCGACCTGGCCGCGCGCACCCTGATCGCCCCCGGTGAGCTGCCGATCGGCGTGGTCACCGCGTTCTTCGGGGCGCCGTTCTTCGTGCTGGTGCTGCGCACCACCCGGCAGGTGAGCCTGTAGATGCTGGTCATCGACGGCGTCCGGGTCACCCTCGGGGACACCGAGATCCTGCACGGGGTGGACCTCAGCATCGCCGCGGGCGAGTGGGTGACCGTGATCGGACCCAACGGCGCGGGCAAGTCCACGCTGCTCAAGGCGCTGAGCGGGACGGTGCCGCACACCGGTTCGGTGACCGTCGACGGGATGAGCACCGCCGCCCTGCCGCGCCGCCGCCGCGCCCAACTCGTCGCCACCGTCGCCCAGCAGCCCGTGGTCCCGCCCGGCATGCGGGTGCTCGACTACGTGCTGCTCGGCCGCACCCCGTACATTCCGACCCTCGGGCGCGAGTCCGCCCGTGACCTGGCCAAGGTGGAGCAGACGCTGCACCAGCTCGACCTGCACCGGTTCGCCGGGCGCCCACTGGCCACGCTGTCCGGCGGCGAGCGGCAGCGGGTCTTCCTGGCCCGCGCGCTCGCCCAGGACGCGCCACTGCTGCTGCTCGACGAGCCGACCTCGGCCCTGGACATCGGGCACCAGCAGGAGGTGCTGGAGCTGGTGGACCGGCTGCGCCGCGAACACTCGCTGACCGTGCTGGCCACCATGCACGACCTGTCCGTGGCCGGGGAGTACGCCGACCGGCTGGTGCTGCTCGCCGACGGCCGGGTCGCCGCCGACGGCCCGCCCGCGCAGGTGCTCACCGAGGAGCTGCTGGCCCGCCACTACCGCGCGCGGGTGCGCGTCATCGCGGGCGAGTTCGGGCCGATCGTGGTGCCGGTGCGCCTCAGCTGAGCGCGCGCACGGCCGCCACCGCCCGGTCGACCTCCTCGACGCTGGTCACGATGCTGGTGCCCAGCCGCAGGTAGGACGGGTTGTACGGGGTGGCGCTGGCGGCGATGCCGCGCTCGCGCAGCGCTTTGACCGCCGCGTCCGGGGCGGTTCCGGCGATCTCGCAGCACACCAGCCCGGCCGAGACACGCGGGGATAGCGGCGTGACCAGCCGTACCCCCGAGATCTCCGCCAGTCCCGCCTTGAGCTGGTCGGCCAACTGCGCGGTGCGGGCGGCGACCCGGTCGCGGCCCAGCGCGTGGTGGAACGCGAACGCCTCGCGCAGCGCCCAGCGGTGCTCGAACGCGTGGTAGCCGCCGGGGGACGGGGGCACGCCTCCCGCCGGGCCCGGCCCGAAGCCGAGCCAGGCGCCGATGCTGGCGTTGTCGAACGGCGGAATGATCGGCTGGAATCGCTGCCAGGCGGCCTCGGTGCCCCAGACCAGGCCGGTCCCGCGCGGTCCGAACAGCCACTTGTGGCCGCCGGAGACGAGAAAGTCGCAGCCCAGCTGGGTCGGGCCCGCGTCGACCGCGCCGAAGCCGTGTACCCCGTCGACGCACAGCAGCGCCTTCTCCCGTGGTGAGCGGTTCCGGTTGACCTCGCCCAGCGCGGTGGCGATCTCGCGGATCGGCAGGCGTACGCCGGTGCTGGAGTGCACCCAGGTCACCGCGACGATCCGGGTCTTCGGCGTGACCCCGGCGATCAGGGCACCGACCATCTCGTCGACGCCCGCCGCCGCCGGATCCTGATAGAGGCGGACGCGGCGCACGGTCACGCCGTCGCGGGCGGCGCGCAGCCGCAGCGACTCGTGGGTGGAGTAGAAGTCGTGCTCGGTGGTGAGCACCTCGTCGCCGGGGGCCAGCGTCAGGCCGCCGTAGAGCAGGCCCAGGCCCATCGTGGTGGAGTCGGTGAGGTACAGCTCGCCGTGGGCGCCCAGGTATCGGGCCGCTTCCTGGGTGATCTGGGCGTCGCGGGCGACCTCGTTGGCGTGCAGGTAGGTCAGCGGGTCGCGGTCGAGCTGGGTGCGGTGGTTGTCGATCGCGGCGCGAACGGTCGCGGGCGGGCTGGCGAAGACGAACGCGTCGAAGTGGGCGACGGCGGGGTCGAGCGCGAACTGGGTGCGTACGCTCGCCCAGTCCTGCGGGTCGAGCGGCGGCACGCCTACCCGGTCGGTCGCCTTCGGCGGGTCGTCGTCGCAGGCCGCCAGCGCGCCCAACGCCGCCGTGCCCGCCGCGCCCAGCACCAGCCGCCGACTCACGGTCGTCTTGCCCGTCCACGCCATGCCCTCATGGCAGCACGCCCGCCCCGGTCGGCACCACGCCCCACCACCACTCGCCGCGAAAGCGTTAGACAGCAACGCACCCCGCCCACACGCCGCCGCCACGGGGCGGGCCCGCGGGGCGTGGGGCGGGCCCGCGGGGCGTGGGTGCAGTTTCGGGGAAAGTGCTGGAATGCGGGCCAAGATTCGTGCAGTTTCCCCGAAACTGCACGTCCCGCCTGGCGGGAGGTGCGCGAAGGCGGGGCTGCCGGCGGCGAAAATGCGTCGATGGATGGGGCTTGACGGGCTAGGCTGGGCGGTTCGTGCGCGCTGACGCCGCGCCGAGGCACAGCCGGTACCCGGGACTACGGGTGAGCCGGGCGGCCAGGTCACACAGCGACCCGGAGGTACCGCCGTCATGCTTGTCGATCTCGACACCGAACTCGAAGCCGAACGAACCCACATGATCACGTCGCGGGCCGCCCTGCACGCGATGCGCCTGCACGCCGAGGCGATGTACGCCAGCGGCTCGCTGGTCGCCGGTGACCCCTTCGCCGCGGAGACCCTTGGCATCGCGCTGGCCCGGCGGGTGGCCGAGCTTGCCGACGATCCCCGTACCCCGCTGTTCTTCGGCCGTCTCGACCTCGACGCCGCACCCGTGCCCGGGGACGAGCCGCTGACCGGCCGGTTCCATGTCGGGCGTCGGCACGTCGCCGACCAGCTCGGCGAGCCCCTGGTGCTGGACTGGCGAGCCCCGGTCAGCCGGGCCTTCTACCAGGCGAGCGCCCGCGACCCACAGGGTGTGCGGACCCGCCGCCGGTTCGGGTTCGCCGCCGGCGACCTGACCAGCTTCGAGGACGAGCACCTGGCCCGGGGCGAGGAACTCGGCACCTCCAGCAGGATTCTCATCGAGGAGATCGAGCGCCCGCGTGTCGGGCCGATGCGTGACATCGTCGCCACCATCCAGCCCGAGCAGGACGAGCTGGTCCGCGCCGACCTCGACGTCTCGATCTGCGTGCAGGGGGCACCGGGAACCGGAAAGACGGCGGTTGGCCTGCACCGGGCCGCGTACCTGCTCTACCTGCACCGCGAGCGGCTGCGGCGCACCGGCGTGCTGATCGTCGGGCCGAACCAGGCGTTCCTCAGTTACATCGCCGCCGTGCTGCCCGCCCTCGGCGAGCTGGAGGTGAAGCAGTCCACGCTGGAAGCGCTCATCGGCCGGGTGCCCGTCTCGGCAGTCGACCCGGTCGAGACCGAGACCGTCAAGCACGACCCGCGGATGGCGGCCGTGCTGCACCAGGCGCTCTGGTCGCGACTGGCTCGGGCCGAGGTCCCGATCCAGGTCTCCGACGGCGCATACCGGTGGCGGATCGACCCGGGGGTGCTGTCGCGGCTGGTCGACGACACGCGCCGGGAGAACCCCACCTATCTGCTGGGCCGTGAGCGCGTACGTGCCCGCGTGGTCGGGCTCCTGCAGCGCCAGGCCGAGACGCGCTCGGGCGAGTCACCGGGCGAGTCGTGGCAGCGGCGGATGGGCAAGACCAAGCCGGTGGTCGAGTTCCTCGACGCGTGCTGGCCGGCCGTGACGCCCGAGTCGCTGGTCTTCGAGCTACTCAGCGACCCGGTGGCGCTGGCCGGTGCCGCCGAGGGCCTGCTGACCGAGGACGAGCAGCAGGCGCTGCTCTGGCGTAAGCCCGCCCGGACCGTCAAGAGTGCCAAATGGAGCAGCGCTGACATGGTCCTGCTCGACGAGGCCGCTGGGTTGTTGGAACGAGAGCCCAGCCTCAGCCACATCATCATCGATGAGGCGCAGGACCTTTCACCGATGCAGTGCCGGGCCATCGCGCGGCGCACCACCCACGGGTCGATCACGCTGCTCGGTGATCTCGCGCAGGGCACGGCGCCGTGGGCGGCGACGGACTGGGCGGACTCGTTGCGGCACCTGGGTAAGCCAGACGCGCCGGTGGTGCCGCTGACCACCGGGTTCCGCGTGCCCGAGGCGGTCGTCGCGCTGGCCAACCGGCTGCTGCCGGCGCTGGAGGTCAACGTGCCCCCGGCGGTGTCGCTGCGCCAGGACGGCGACCTCGTCATCCGCGGCGTCGACGAGCTGGCCGCGGCCGTGCTCGCCGAACTGGACGCGACGCGCGCGCTGCCCGGGTCGGTCGGGGTCATCGCCGCCGACCGGCACCTCGACGGGTTGCGGGCCGCACTCGTCGCGGCCGGGGTGGAGCCCAGCGAACTCGACGATCCGGAGAGCAACCGCGTCACGATGGTCCCGGCGATGCTGGCCAAGGGCTTGGAGTACGACCATGTCATCGTCGTCGAACCAGCCGACATCGTGGACGCGGAACCGCGCGGGCTGCACCGGCTGTACGTCGTGCTCACCCGCGCCGTGACGCGGCTGACGGTGCTGCACGCCCGCGCACTACCCGAAGCCCTGACCGTCGGCGATAAGGGCTGATCCGTGGCGACCCGGGTCCGGTGAGCGAACGCTCGCCGGACGTCCGTGGCTGCCGGGCCGAGCCGGGGTCGGGCCTTCCAGGCGCACCCGGGTAGGGCGTCAGCACGGTCTCAGCGGAATCCCTTCTGCACCCGGACCGCCACCGCCGGAGCATCCGCGCCGAGGTCGAGACCGCAGCGGATGGCTCCGGTGTCGGGCATTGCCCACGAGGTGACGGTGCTAGTTGCTCATCGGGCCACCGCACGTGATTTTCTTTACGGGTGAGCTCTGGGGAACAGTTGAGGATCACGGATCCCGCGGTGATGCGCGCGTTGGCGCACCCCGCCCGAATCGCGATCATGGAGCACCTGGCGGGCAGCGTCGAGGATGTGACCGCCACCGAGTGCGCCGGAGTGGTGGGTCTGTCGCCGAGTGCGACCAGCTACCACCTGCGCGCCCTGGCGAAGGCGGGCCTCATCGAGGACGCGCCGAGCCGGGGTGACGGGCGCGAACGCGTCTGGCGGACCAGGATGCGCGGGTACTCCATAGAACTGGAGGGGGGCGCCGACTCCGAGGCCAAGGCGGCCGAGCGGGCGGTGACCGATGTCTTCCTGGCGCGCGGCGACGAGCGGGTGCGGCAGTGGGTGGCGCGGTCGGCCGAGGAGGCGCCGGAGTGGTACGACGCGGCGCTGATGAGCGAGACGGTGCTGATGGTGACCGCCGCCGAGCTCAAGGAGATCACCAAGAAGATGCTGGAGATGCTGGAGCCCTACAAGAGAAGCGTCCGGCAGAACGACCCGCCGGAGGGATCGCGGCGCGCGCTGCTACAGATGCGCGCGGTGCCGCTCGACTGAGGGATCTCTATTGCCCCATCGGGATGTGAAAGCATACTGTGAAGCATGTCTTTCACATCCCGGTGGTCCGACGTGGTCATCGCCTCGGTCGCCCAGCTCATGGCCGCGCTGGGCACCTTTCTGGTGATGACGACCCTGGTGCTAGCGCTGCAGGAGCGCGGCGGCAGCGGTCTGCAGGTGGCGCTGCTCGTGGTCGCCGAGACGCTGCCCGTGGTGGTGCTCGCCCGCTGGGTCGGCCGTCTCGTCGACCGGGTGGACAGCCGTCTGCTGCTCATCGTCGCGGGGCTCGGTCAGGTCGGTGCTGCGTTCGCGCTGGCCTACGCCAGCCGGTACGAGTGGATCGTGGCGGGCGCCGTCGCGCTGGCCTGCGCCACCGCGATCGCCCAACCCACCCGCTCGGCCCTGCTGCCCGCGATGGTCACCCGTGAGGACCTGGCCCGCGCCAACGCGATCGGGCAAACCGCCGGATCCATCGGCATGATGGCCGGACCGTCGCTGGCCGGGCTGCTCGTCGGCACGGTCGCGGTCGAGCAGACGCTGCGCGTCTCCGCGCTGGCCTTCGCGTTCACGGTGCTCGCCGGAGTCCTGCTGCGCACCCGCCGCGGCGGCACCGCCGCCCAGCCTGCGGCCGCCGATCGGCCCAAGGCCGCGCCGGTCACCTGGCAGCTGCGCGACGACCGCATGTACTGGGTGATGGTGTGGAGCCTGGCCCTGATCATCGGCCTGGTCTCGGCGGTCAACGTGGCCGAGGTCTTCTTCGTCCGCGAGACCCTGGGCGCCTCCGCGGTCCTGTACGGCGTGGTCACCTCGGCCTGGACCGTCGGCATGCTCGTCGGTGCCTGGGTGCTCGCCCGGCTGATCCGTCCCGCCACCGCCGACGGTGCCCTGGTCCGCTGGATCTTCTTCGGGCTGGCCGTCATCTGCGGTGCCGTGCTCCTCTGCGGCACCGTCACCGCCGCGCTGTGGATCATCCCGTGCTGGCTGGCTGGTGGTCTGGTCAACGGCGGCCAGAACGTCATCGCGGGCACCCTGCTCGGCCGCCGCGTCCCGCCTGAGGCGCGGGGACGGGCCGCCGCCGCGGTGCAGTCGAGGGTGCAGGGCGGCGGTTTGGCCGGGTTCTTCCTCGGCGGGGTCGTGCTCGACCTGATCGACGCGCGCTGGGTCGTGCTCGGCGCGGGCGCGCTCGGGCTGCTCGGGATACTGCTGGTCATGCCGGTCGTACGCGGCGTGACCGCGACCGGGCGTACGTCACCGCAGGTCCAGGCGACGGCCGCCTGATCGTCCGACCCGGGTAGGCTCCCTGATCATGAGCGCAGTGCGGCGTCCCCGGGTCGGACACATCCAGTTCCTGAACTGTCTCCCCATCTACTGGGGCCTGATGCGTTCGGGCGCGCTGATCGACGTCGACCTGCACAAGGACTCCCCCGACCGGCTCAGCGACTCGCTGGTCCGCGGTGACCTCGACATCGGCCCGATCTCGCTCGTCGAGTACCTGCGCAACGCCGACGACCTGCTGCTCCTGCCCGACCTCGCGGTCGGCTCGGACGGTCCCGTGCTCTCGGTGAACATCGTCTCCCAGGTGCCGCTGACCGAGCTCGACCAGACCCGGGTCGCGCTGGGCAGCACCTCGCGCACCAGCGTGCTGCTCGCGCAGATGCTGCTGCAGGACCGTTACGGCGTACGCCCCGACTACTTCACCTGCCCGCCCGACCTCACCTCGATGCTGCTCGACGCGCAGGCCGGAGTGCTCATCGGCGACGTCGCGCTGCGCGCGCTGTTCGAGGCCCCCCGCCGCGGGCTGGCCGTCACCGACCTCGGCCAGGCCTGGCGCGAGTGGACCGGCCTACCCATGGTCTTCGCGGTATGGGCCGTCCGCCGCGACTTCGCCGCCGCCCACCCCGGGCTGGTCAAGGACGTGCACGAGGCGTTCCTGCGCTCGCGCGACCTGTGCCTGACCGAACTCGACGACGTCGCCACGGCGGCGGCCCGCTGGGAGCCCTTCGACGCCACCACCCTGGCCTCGTACTTCCGCGTCCTCGACTTCTCCCTCGGCGGCCGCCAGGTCAACGGCCTACGCGAGTTCGCCCGCCGCGCCGCCGCCCTCGGCCACGTCCCCGCCCTCCCCACCGACGGCCCCGAGTTCATGCCCCTCTGACCCGAGGTAAGGAAGGGCCCCTTCTTATCGCTTTGCGATGTAGAAGGGGCCCTTCTTGACGCCGGACATCCTCGGCGCACAGCACATCCTCGGCACGCGGCGTGCAGTTTCGGGGAAACTGCGCGAATCCGAGCCTTGATTCCAGCACTTTCCCTGAAACTGCAGCCGCGCCGCGCCGCGCCGCGCCGCGCCGCGCCGCGCGGCTGGGCGCGGCCGGGTGGAGTCAGACCAGGTCGGTGCGGGTGCGGAGTTGGGTGGCGATGGACTTGGCGGTGTCGCCACCGATGCTCCAGGGCTTGCTCAGCGGGGGCCGGGTCATCACCGCCATGGTCCAGGTATCGCCCAGGGCCATGCAGTTCACGGTCCAGAAGCCGAGGGCCTGGCGATCGACCCAGCCGTTCTTGATGGCGATGTTCTTCTGCTCGGCGGCGGGCCAGGCCTTGCGGATGCCGAAGTCGCCGGTGCCGCGTACCTGGCGCATCTCGTTGACCAGCCAGTTGGTCCACTTGGGACCCGCGGCGGTGCCGTTGCCGATGCAGTTGGCGATGCGGCAGGTGTCGCGGGCCGACAGCGCCGTGGTGCTCCAGCCGTCACCGGCCTTGGAGTCGGTGAGCTTGCAGATCGAGACCAGGCGGCCGATCGTCGCCGACCTGCCGAGTTCGGCGTAGAGGGTGGAGGCGGGCTCGTTGGCGCTGTCGCGGATCATCGTGCTGATCATGTTCATCCGGGCCGTGCTGGGAGTCGTACCGGACTCGGTGGCGCGGCGCAGGTAGTCGGCGGCGAGCCAGGCCTTGATCATCGACGCGGTCATGTTGGTCTGGTTGAAGTTGGTCGAGCCGATGATGCGGCCGGACTGCCGGTCCATCAGCGCCCAGCTCCACCAGCCGGAGGTGTTGACGCTGACCAGGCCGGTGGTCGATTCGGTGAGGGCGGCGTGCTCCACCCCGGGCTTGCCCGGCTGCACCGGCACCGCCGCCGCGGCCTCGCGGCTGGGAGTGGGCACGGCCGAGGGCGACGCCGACGGGCTCGCCGGGCTCGGCGGGAAGCTCGTGCCGAGCGCCTCTGGGGTGCCGGTCCCGCCGCGGGAGGCCAGCCAGAAGCCGCCACCGGCGAGTGCGGCCAGGCCGGCGCCGCCGGCAAGCAGCGCACGGCGTCGGTTCAT
Organism: Catellatospora tritici; assembly: GCF_019083965.1. Lineage (GTDB taxonomy): Bacteria > Actinomycetota > Actinomycetes > Mycobacteriales > Micromonosporaceae > Catellatospora > Catellatospora tritici. The sequence continues at coordinate 154,519 of NZ_JAHRCY010000007.1, read as the reverse complement.
CAACTGCGTCATGAGGGGACTCCGGGGGAGGGGTGGTGCGGAGGGGTGGTGCTGGGGGGGTGGCGCGGGGGGTGTGGTGCGGAGGGGGTGTGCTGCGGGGTGGGAGCGGGGTCAGGCTCTCGGCAGGAGTTGGCCGGCGACGCTGGCGCAGACGTCGGCACCGTACTGCAGGCCGTTTTCGACCGGGTAACGAGTCATCACGCTCATGATCCAGTCATCGCTTATGGCCAGGCAGTTCAGGTGCCAACTACTGTCGGCGCCGATGGCGGTCCAACCGTTCTTGATGGCGAGGGTGTGGGCGACAGTGCTCGGTACGCCGTCGATGATGCCCCACCGACCGCCGCCGCGGGTGGCCTGCTGGTCGGCGGCGGCGGTGCTGCCCTCGACCTGCTGCATCTCGGACAGCACCCAGCCGGTCCACTTCGCCCCGGCGGCGGTGCCGTCGGCGACGCAGGAGGCCAGCTTCAGCGCGTCGCGCGGCGACATCTGGGTGCGGCTCCACCAGGACGGGTACGCCGAGGTGTCGGTCATCCCGCACATGGAGATCATGCGGTGTACCGACTCGTCGCTGCCGTTGGCGACGTACAGGGCCTGGGCGGCGCGGTCGTCGGAGTGCCGGATGGCGTCGCTGGCCTTGGCGAGCCAGTCCGGGGTGACGGTCTGGCCGCTCTCGGCGGCGCGGCGCAGGAAGTCCGAGACCAGCCAGATCTTGATCATGGATTCGGTACTGCTGGTCTGGTTCGCGTTCCGAGCGGCGACGACCTCGCCGGTGTGCCGGTCGAGCATGGCCCAGCCGATGTAGTCGCCCTTGAAGTCGAGGTTCACCCGCCCGGCGACCAGGGACCGGCTCGGGCGCGAGTTGCTGACCGGGCGGGTCGCCTTCGGGCTCGCCGACGGGGTGGCGGCGGAGCTCGGGCTCGCGGTGGCGGGCTCGGGCGTGGCCGAAGCGGGCTCGGGGCTCGCCACGGGCTGGGTCTGTGCCGGGACAGCGCTCACCACGTTGGCCTCCGAGCCGGTGAGGGCCGATGCCGCGGATGGGATCAGCACTGCCAGGACCATAACGCCGAGCGCCGTGGTCGTGGCAGTGAAGGGTGTGCGCCGGGGCATGGGGGTGCTCCTGGGGGTGACGTCGCTGTCAGGGGGTGGTGCCCGTCCCGGCGGGGGTGGCCACCGGAACGCGGTCAAAGGTAGGCCGGATCGCTGGGAGCTGCCTTTATGCCGGTCTTGCCCAAGCGTGAACCGGCTTGTTCGGGTGACGCAGGTCACTCCTCAGTAGGACTGTTCGCTCCGCGCGACGGCCATTCGTGCCAGGTCATAGCACTGCTTATGACAGTTGTTGCGCGCATCGGCGACAAGCTGTAACACTGGCCGCATGGAGACCCCGCTGCCCGGCGTCGCGGGCGCCGACAGCCTGCTCGGCGAGGTGGAAGAGGCGGAGGCGGCATTGCGTGCCGCCGCCGACCGCGCCCTCGACGGACCGGCCTCGTTCGACGCCGTCATCGCCGCCGACCAGAAGATCGAGCCGCGCGACATGATGCCCGACGCCTACCGGGCCGGGCTCGTCCGCCAGATCGCCCAGCACGCCCACTCCGAGATCATCGGCATGCAGCCCGAGGGCAACTGGATCAGTCGCGCCCCCACGCTGCGTCGCAAGGCGATCCTGCTGGCCAAGGTGCAGGACGAGGCGGGCCACGGGCTGTACCTCTACGCCGCCGCCGAGACGCTGGGAGTCAGTCGCGAGGAGTTGGACCAGGCGCTGCTGACGGGAAAGCAGAAGTACAGCTCGATCTTCAACTACCCCACGCTGAGCTGGGCTGACGTCGGTGCGATCGGCTGGCTGGTGGACGGGGCGGCGATCGTCAACCAGGTCCCGCTGTGCCGCTGCTCGTACGGGCCGTACGCCCGCGCCATGATCCGGGTGTGCAAGGAGGAGTCCTTCCACCAGCGCCAGGGCTACCAGTCGCTGTACGTGCTCGCCCAGGGCACGCCCGAGCAGCGGGCCATGGCCCAGGACGCGGTGGACCGCTGGTGGTACCCGTCGCTGGCGATGTTCGGCCCGCCCGACGCCGACTCCACCCACTCCGCGCAGTCGATGGCGTGGAAGGTCAAGCGCTTCTCCAACGACGAGCTGCGCCAGCGCTTCGTCGACATGTGCGTGCCGCAGGCGGAGATCCTCGGCCTCACCCTGCCCGACCCGGACCTGCGCTGGAACGACGAGCGCGGCCACTACGACTACACCTCGCCCGACTTCGACGAGCTGATGCGCGTGGTGAAGGGCGACGGTCCGTGCAACCGGCAGCGGATGGCGCACCGTAACCGCGCCTACGCCGACGGCGCCTGGGTGCGCGAGGCCTCCGCCGCGTACGCGGCCAAGCAGCAGAGCAAGCGGAAGGAACTGGTGACGGCATGAGCGCGGAGCCACTGTGGGAGGTGTTCGTACGGCCCCGGCGCGGGCTGGCGCACACCCATGTCGGGAGCCTGCACGCGCCCGACGCGGCGATGGCGCTGCGGCACGCGCGTGACCTGTACACCCGCCGCCAGGAGGGCGTCTCGCTCTGGGTCGTCCCGGCTGCCGAGATCACCGCGTCGAGCCCGGACGAGAAGGACCCGTTCTTCGACCCGGCCGCCGACAAGATCTACCGGCACCCGACCTTCTACGAGCTGCCCGAAGGGGTGGCGCACCTGTGAGCACCCACCCCGACCTGCTCGCCCTCGGCGACGACGCGCTGATCGCGGCGCAACGGCTGGCCGAGTGGGTGTCGCGCGCGCCCACGCTGGAGGAGGACGTGGCGCTGGCCAACATCGCCCTCGACCAGCTCGGCGCGGCCCGGTTGCTGCTGACGGCGGTGGGCGAGCGGCTGGACCCGCCGCGCACCGAGGACGACCTGGCATACCTGCGCGGCGACCACGAGTTCCGCAACTGCCTGCTGGTGGAGCTGCCGCTCGGCCCGGCCCGGGGCGACCTGGACTTCGGCTGGACCACCGCCTGGCTGCTGCTGCTGTCGGCGGCGCAGCTGCTGCGCTACACCGACCTGGCCGCCTCCGGCGACGAGCTGGCGGCGGCGATCGGGGCGAAGACGGTCAAGGAGTCGACGTACCACCTGGACCACGCCTCGCAGTGGGTGGTGCGGCTCGGTGACGGCACGCCGGAGTCGCACCGCCGGATGCAGGACGCGCTGGACGCGCTGTGGCCGTACGCGCACGAGTTGACCGAGGGTATCCGCGAGCGCTGGCTGGCGCTGGTCGAGCCGGTGTTGGCGCAGGCGACGCTGACCCGGCCCGCCGACCGGTGGACCCCGTCGGGCGGGCGGCTCGGGCAACACACCGAGCACCTGAGCTACCTGCTGGCCGAGATGCAGTCGCTGCACCGCGCGCACCCGGGAGCCACCTGGTGAACACGACCGCGCTGCGCGATCCGCTGGAGCTGGCCGGGGCCGTCCCCGACCCGGAACTGCGCGTGATCACCATCGCCGAGCTGGGCATCCTGCGCGGCGTGGAGTCCGGCGCCGACGGCCGGGTCACCGCGGTCATCACGCCGACCTACTCGGGCTGCCCGGCGATGGACGCCATCGCCGACGACGTCCGGGCGGCGCTGGCCGCGGGCGGGTACCCGGATGCGCGGGTGCGTACCGTGCTCAGCCCGGCCTGGTCCACCGACATGATCACCGAGTCGGGGTGGGCGGCGCTGCACCGCGCGGGCATCGCCGCGCCGGGCGAAGGCGGCACCCCGTCGTGTCCGCACTGTGCCGGAGGTGGCACAGCCGCCAGCGGTCCGGTGACAGTGCAACTCAGCCGGTACGCCTCGACGCCGTGCCAATCGCTGTGGCGCTGCCACGGCTGCCTGGAACCGTTCAACGCGATCAAGAAGCTGTGAGCCGTGAGCACGACATTCCATGAGCTGACCGTGGCCTCGGTCGAGCAGCTGACCCCGTCCGCGGTGGCGCTGACCCTGGCGGTGCCCGTGCCGCTGCGCGAGGTGTTCGCGTTCCGTCCCGGGCAGCACCTGACGGTGCGGCTGGACGAGACCGAGCGGCGGTCGTACTCGATCTGCTCGACGCCCGCCGACCTGCGCGAACACGGCCTGCTCACGGTCGGGGTGAAGCGGGTGCCCGGCGGCGCCTTCTCCACCCGGGCGCAGGAGTTCGCACCCGGCGAGACGCTGGCCGTGCTGCCGCCGCTGGGTCGGTTCACCACCGAACTCGACCCGGCCCGCACCCGCCGCTACGGCGCGATCGTCGCCGGATCCGGCATCACGCCGGTGCTGTCGCTGGTCGCCACCGCGCTGGCGACCGAGCCGGGCAGCACGTTCACGGTGCTGTGCGGCAACCGCAGCGCGGGTGAGGTGATGTTCGCCGACGCGCTGGCCGACCTGAAGGACCGCTTCCCGGGGCGGCTGCAGCTGGTGCACGTGCTGTCGCGGGAGATGCAGCCCAGCGAGCTGCTGTCGGGGCGGCTGGACGCCGACCGCACCACGGCGCTGCTCAAGGCGTTCGACCTGGCCGAGGTGGACGAGTGGTTCCTGTGCGGGCCGCTGGGCGTGGTGCGCTCGGCCCGCGAGGCGCTGGCCGCGGTCGGCGCGATCGGGCGGGCGCACGTGGAGCTGTTCCACGCCGAGGAGCCGCCGCCTCCGGCCGCCGACGCGGCGGGTGGGGGGACGGTCGGCGTACGCATCGTGCTGGACGGCCGGTCGACCGAGTTCGCGATGGAGCGCGGCGAGCGGGTGTTGGACGCCGCGCTGCGGCACCGCGGCGAGCTACCGTACGCCTGCAAGGGTGGCGTCTGTTCGACCTGCCGGGCGAAGGTCGTGTCGGGCTCGGTGGAGATGGCCGCGAACTGGGCCCTGGAGCCCGAGGAGCTGGCCGCCGGCTACGTGCTGACGTGCCAGTCGTCGCCGACCAGCGACGAGATCGCGCTGGACTTCGACGCTTAGCCCGCAGTCATGTGCGCGGTATGTAGCTGGAGTGGTCCGGCGCTGTCGCCGCAGACCTGCGCATTTCCTGCCCGGCTGGCTGGCTGGCTGTCGGGCGGGCCGGTGGCGCAGGGGCACTCTGGTAGGAGCGCGTCAGCCGTAGAGGCGCTCCGCCCAGTAGACCTGTCGGTCGGAGCCGATGAAGACCAATGCGATGAGTATGTCGGACTGGGCGATCGGAGCGGATGCGAGGTATCGCCGCTCCTCGCCCTCGATCTGCGGAAAGTGCGCGAGGAACTGCACCGATCCCGCCGCCGGGGCTGTGGCGAGCGTGAGACCGCCGGCGTGCCAGCGGTTCTCGCCGACCTTGACACCACCGGCCCCTCGAAGCCACGGATACTTCTCCGCGACCCGGATGAGGACACCGTCGTCACCGGATACCACGTTGAGTCCGCTGGCCGAGGTCCCCACCACATACGAGGGTTTCAGATTCGAGCGCTTGTCCACGATCACGATCTCGAACCAGCCGTCCTCGTGCCAATTCGAACTCAGCCCGGGAAGCACTTTCCACGTGACTTCCCCGCGCAGCATCTGATGGCCCTCGCCGCCCACCAACTCGGGTCCGCCCGGCTGCAGGTAGTGAACGCGGTCCTTGGCGGAGTCTTCCAGCGGCTCAACCACGGCGACGGGATGGATGTCGACGGCCTCGAACGGTGGCCGGTTGTGCTGCCAGACGTAGATTCCATAACCGGCGGCGATGACGACCGCCAGGCCGGCGGCGAAAATGGCGGTACGGCGATTCACGGCGTCGATTACAGCACGCCGCCGCACCTCGGTCGCGCCGCTCGACTGGGCCGACCGGGTGTGCACGACGCCTCGCCCGACGATGGTCAAGAAGGGCACCTTCTACATCGCAAAGCGATAAGAAGGTGCCCTTCCTTACCCTCAGGGCAGGGGGTGGGTGAGGAAGAACTCCCAGATGAGGGTGTTCGCGTCTACCGGGTGAGCGCCCCCGTCGGGCCACTCGTGGCCCATGCCGATCACGCTGTAGACGACGTGCTCCGTGCCGCTGCCGCAGCTCGCGGTGTATCGGTGGGCCTTGCCGTGCGGGCCGGTCAGGGTGTGCACCGCTGGTTCGCCGCAGCCGGCCAGGCGCCGCCACTGGTTGTTGGTGCCGGGCCAGGAACCGGCGAACCGGTCCACGCTGCCCTGGAAGGTGAGTAGCGGGATCGGCGGCGCCAGTGGTGCCGCGTTGTCCGGCTCGGTCTCGATCCGACCGCTGACCGGTGCGAGCGCGCCGAAGCGCCCGGGCAGGTCGCGGGCGAGCCGGTAGGTGAAGGCCGCGCCGTTGGAGAAGCCGGTGGCGTAGGTCCGCTTGGGGTCGGCGCCCCAGTCGCGGACCAGGTGGTCGAGCAGCGCGCCGATGAAGCCGACGTCGTCGGCGCCGCCTGAGCGCGCGGTGTTCCAGCGATCGCCGAACCCCTGGGGGTACGCGACGAGGAAGCCCTTCGCGTCGGCCACTGGCGACAGCTTGCTGGTCTGCTCGGCGTCCGCGCTCTTGCCGGGCTGGCCATGGAACACCAGCACCAGCGGCAGGGTGGTGCCCGGGGTCCAGTCGGGCGGGGCGTGCAGGCGGTAGTCGCGCCGCACCCCGTCGTGCAGCAGGGCGAGGTCGTGGTCGCCCGGCCCCGGGTGCTCCGGCGGCAGGCTGACCGCCGGGCTCGGCGCGGTCTCGGGAGGCGTGCCCGTCGCGGCGCAGCCCGTGAGTACGGTGGCGAGGGTCAACAGCACGGCGATGTGTTTCACGTGAATCCCCCTATGTCAGAGTCGACATGTCAGAAGTTACATAGTGAGGAGACGCGATGCGGGCGCGCGACGGTGACGATTCGGCATCGGTGTCCGGTTCGGCGCTCGGCTACGCCCTGCTCTCGCTGCTCACCCGGGGTCCGGCCACCGGCTACCAGCTGACCCAGCGGATGAAGTCCCCCATCGGCCACTTCTGGACCGCCCGGCACAGCCAGATCTACCCGGAGCTGGCCCGGCTGGCCGCCGCGGGCTGGGTCGAGGTGGTCGAGGGCAGTGGCCCCGGGCCCCGCACGAAGAAGACCTACACGCTGACCCCGAGCGGGCTGGCCGCCCTGCGAGAGTGGCTGGTAAGGCCGCCGGTGGTGGCCCCGCGCAGCGAAACCGTGCTCAAGGCGTACGCGGCCAACAGTGCCGACCCGGTGGCCATGGCCGACCTGTACGGCGGCGTCGCCGCCCGCCAGCGCGACCTGCTCGGCGAGTGGGAGCGGGAGGCGGCCATGCTGCGAGACGCAGGTCACGACCATCCGGGCCATCCCGGGTTCGGCAACTACGCGGTGCTGCTCATGGGGATCGAATCGGCCCGTACCACGGCGGCCTGGGCGGACTGGCTCGTGACCTGCCTGCGGACCGGCCGTGCCGTGGACTTCGGCGACCCGATACCCTCGGGGACGTGACTGCGAACCGGGAGATCGACAGCATCGTGCAGCGGGCCGCCGACGGCGGCCGCATCAGCGCCGAGGAGGCGCTGCTGCTCTACACCGAGGCACCGTTCCACGCGCTCGGGGAGGCGGCTGACGCGGTGCGGCGGCGGCGCTACCCGGACGGCATCGTCACGTACCTGATCGACCGCAACATCAACTACACCAACGTCTGTGTCACCGCGTGCAAGTTCTGCGCCTTCTACCGGGCGCCCAAGCACGCCGAGGGCTGGACCCACGACACCGCGGAGATCCTGCGCCGCTGCGGCGAGGCGGTCGAGCTCGGCGCGACCCAGGTGATGCTCCAGGGCGGCCACCACCCCGAGTACGGCGTGGAGTACTACGAGAACCTGTTCTCGTCGGTCAAGCAGGCGTACCCGGACCTGATGATCCACTCGATCGGGCCCAGCGAGATCCTGCACATGGCGAAGGTCTCCGGTGTGTCGATCGAGGACGCCGTCATCCGGATCAAGGCCGCGGGTCTGGACTCGATCGCGGGCGCCGGTGCCGAGATGCTGCCCGATCGGCCCCGCAAGGCGATCGCCCCGCTCAAGGAGTCCGGCGCGCGCTGGCTTGAGGTCATGGAGGTCGCGCACCGCCACGGCGTCGAGTCGACGGCCACCATGATGATGGGCACCGGCGAGACCAACGCCGAGCGCATCGAGCACCTGACGATGATCCGCGACGTGCAGGACCGCACCGGCGGTTTCCGCGCCTTCATTCCGTGGACGTACCAGCCGGAGAACAACCACCTCAAGGGCCGCACCCAGGCGACCACCCTGGAATACCTGCGCCTGATCGCGGTGGCCCGCCTGTTCTTCGACAACGTCAACCACCTGCAGGCCTCCTGGCTCACCACGGGCAAGGACGTGGGCCAGCTCGCGCTGCACATGGGCGTGGACGACCTCGGCTCGATCATGCTGGAGGAGAACGTCATCTCCTCGGCGGGCGCCAAGCACCGGTCCAACCTGGTCGACCTGGTGCAGCTCATCCGCACCGCCGGGCGCATTCCCGCCCAGCGCGACACGCTCTACCGCCACCTCAACGTGCACTGGACCCCGGCCGACGACCCGACCGACGAGCGCATCACCTCGCACTTCTCGTCGATCGCGATCCCGGGCGGCGGCGTCGGCAAGACCCTGCCGCTGGTCGAGGCACGCTAGCCGGGTCCGCGTTCGCCAAGATCCGCCCGATCGGCCCATCCGCCGGTCGGGCGGTGTTGCCTATGGTCCACGGGTGCGTAGACGGGGAACGCTTCAGGCCGCGCGGGGCGCGGCCGTCCTGCTGTCGATGGCGGCACTGCTGCTGGGGTCCGGGGCGCCGTCCTGGGCCGACGGGACGGCGGACCTGGCGCTGGGGTCGCGCGCGGTCACCGGTGTCGCGATCGGCGAGACCGTGACCATTCCGTTGACCCTCTACAACTTCGGGCCGGACTCGGAGACGTCACGGTCGGGCATGCTGGAGGTCCAGGCGCCGCCGGGGACTTACATCGTGCGCAGTTCGGTTCAGCCCATCTCGCCACCGTGCGAGTTCAGCGAGTCCGATACGAGAATGTCGTGCCGCCTGTACCCGCTGGAGCAGTGGAAAGGCGTCACCGCCGGATCGAGCCGGATGGGCTGGATCGATTTCAGGGCGACTGCCGAGATCGGCCCGGACACCAAGGGCTGGGCCGAGGTGTCGTGCACCTGCGATCCGTACGCCGGGAACAACAGGGTCGACCTCGTGCTGAACGGCGGGAGCCCGAGGCCGCCGAGGCCGGGTCCGACGGCGTCTCCGTCGGCGAAACCGTCGGTGTCGGTCCAGTCGTCGGCATCGCCGCGACCGTCGCGCGCCGCGTCTGCCCGCGCTTCGAGCGCGGCCGCGTCGCCGACCGATCCGAGCGAGGTGCAGCCGACCGAGTCGATGCCGGAGCCCTCGTCCGACCCGATCACCGGAGTCGACGTGCCCACTGCCGCGCCGGCCTCGTCGGGGCCGGATCTGGTCCTGCTGGCCGGGATCGGCATCGTGGTGCTCGCATTGGCGGGGCTCGGCGGTGCGGTGTACGTCTGGCGCCGTGACCGAACGGAGTAGCGGTCGGCCGTTGTGACCGATCAGCCCATTTTCCGGTGGGTTGCCGCTGTTTATCGTCCACGCGTGCGTGAACGGGGAACGTCTCTGGCGGCGCGGGCCGCGACCGTGCTGCTGTCGGCGACCGTGCTGGTGCTCGGGGCGGCACTGCCGTCCTGGGCCGCGAGCAAGGCGGACCTTGCCCTGCGGTCGTACGCGGTGCGTGAGGTGAAGCTCGGCGACACGGTCACCATGCGGCTGGGCCTGGTCGACTACGGCCCGGACGCCCCGACGTCGAGCGCCCGGCTGAGCCTGCAGGCCCCGCGCGGCACACGCCTCGTCCCCGCATCGGTGAACTCCGGCGACGGTGGCTGCCAGTTCTACTCCCAGAACACCAGGGCAGTGTGCACGCTGAGCCGGTTGGGGCAGTGGAAGGACGTGCAGCCCGGCGGTCCCATGGTGTGGGGCACCATCCAGTTGACGGTCGTCGGCAAGATCGGCTCTGTCGGGTCTGCCTCGGTGAGCTGCACCTGCGATCCATACTCGCGCAACAACCGGACCGCCCTGGTGCTCAACGGCAACAACCCGCCCGCACCCAAGCCAGGTCCGCAGACCTCCCCCACCGCCGCCAGGTCGCCCTCGCCCTCGGCCTCGCCCAGCGTGGCACCGAGCGAGCCCATCCCGGCCGTGCCGACCGAGGCCACGGTGACGGCCACGGACGGATCCACGCCGCCGGACGAGGACGACTCCGGCGTCGACCTGCTGTTCGTGATCGGCGGCGTGGCGGTGGCGCTGGCGCTGGCGGGGCTCGGTTTCGCGGTCTACCTGTGGCGCAACAGCGACGACGAGGAAGGCGACGGGGACGACGAGTAGCCGGTCCCGGCGGGTATCGGTCGATCAGCCCATGTCCCGGGCAGCGACGGTTGCCTATGGTCCACTGGTGATCAAGTGGGGATGGGCGGCGGTGCTCGGGTCGTCGGCCGCGATGCTGCTGCCGGTGCTCCCGGCGTACGCCACGGGAGGTTCGGATCTGGCCGTGGGCGCGCGACCGGCCGTCGGCAAGGTCAACAGCGTGGTCGCGCTGGAGGTGTCGATCGCGAACCTGGGCCCGGAGCAGCTCGGCACGGCCACCAGGGTCCGGTTCGACTACACGGCTCCGCCCGGCACCCGCTTCGTGGGCGGCTTCGAGGACGTGGACTGCAATCTGCGCGAGGACTCCACCACGGCCGAGTGCTACACGGTCGGGCCGTGGACCGGGGTCAAGCCGGACGGCACCCCGCTGTGGCGGGCCGTCCAGGTGCGGATCGACGGCCCGGTCACCGGCCGGGGGTCGCTGAAGGTGACCTGCTCCTGCGACCCGAACCGGGCGAACGACCAGGTGCCGCTGCTCGTCAACGACCCCGGTCCGGCGGCGTCGTCCACCCCGCTGTCGTCCCCGGTCCCGACCACCTCGGCGCCCGCTCGTTCGAGCACGCAACCCGCCGCCTCGGCGGCACCCACGTCGGCGCCGTCGAGCGACGCCACGCCGGAGTCCGCGCCCGTCGGTCCGGCCGCCCCGGTGGCGACCGGACCGTCAGCCGATCCGGGCCTCGGCAGCGCGAGCCGTACGCTGATCATCATCGTTCTGGTCGCGGTGCTGGTGGGGCTGATCGTGTTGGCCGTCGCCGTGTACCTGCTGCGGCGCGGCACCGAGGAAGGCAGCTGAGCCCACGGTCGCCGAAGTGTCGTGGCGGACGTCTGGGTGAGCCGGCTGCCGAGGCGTCGCGACGGTTTGGCAGAGTGACGCCATGACGCGCGCAGACCTGGACAAAGAGCCGAACGAGATCGCCGCGATGTTCGACGGCGTGGCCGAGAAGTACGACAAGACGAACTCGGTGCTGTCGTTCGGCCAGGACAAGTCGTGGCGGCGCGCCACCCGGTCCGCCCTGGACCTCAAGCCGGGCGAGAAGGTGCTCGACCTCGGCGCGGGCACCGGCGTCTCGACCGAGGAGCTGGCCCGTTCGGGAGCGTACGTAGTGGGCGCCGACCTGTCACTGGGCATGCTGCGGGTGGGCAGGCGCACCCGGCCGCACGTGCCGCTGGCGGCAGCCGACGCGCTGGCGCTGCCCTTCGCCGACGAGACCTTCGACGCGGTCACCATCTCGTTCGCGATCCGCAACGTGGCCAACACCCCGGCGGCGCTGCGCGAGCTGGCCCGGGTCACCAAGCCCGGCGGCCGCCTGGTCATCTGCGAGTTCTCGCACCCCACCAACGGCGCCTTCCGCACCGTGTACCTGCAGTACCTGATGCGTTCGCTGCCCGCGGTGGCGCGCAAGGTGGCCAGCAACCCCGACGCGTACGTGTATCTGGCCGAGTCGATCCGGGCCTGGCCCGACCAGCGCGAGTTCGCCGCCATCATCGGCGAGAACAACTGGTCCCAGGTGAAGTGGCGCAACCTCACGGGTGGTGTCGTCGCGCTGCACCGCGCCACCCGCCCCTGACACCCCGCCCCGCTTCCGCCACGCCGCGTCGCGCCCGGTCCGCGCCCACGCCCCACGCCCCCCACGCCCTGCGCCGCGCCGCGCACCACGCACCGCGCGTCGCGTCGTGCGTCGCGTCGTGCAGTTTCGGGGAAACTGCGCGAATCATGAGCGGAATTCGTGCACTTTCCCCGAAACTGCACCCTGCCTCACCCCCGCGGCCCACGATCGGGGTATGGGGTACGAGGAGAGTGCGGTGATCGGGCCGCTGGGCGGGGGTTTCGGGGAAGCCCCTGTTCGCGTGGCGGATCTGGAGGCGGCCGCACGCCGCCGAGCTGCGGCGAGGCGGGCGGCACGGGCCGCGCACGAGCCGTCGCCGCCACCCGACCCCGAGCCGCCGCAGCCCACCGACACGTAAAGAAGGGCACCTTCTTCTCGTGGTACGGAGAAGAAGGTGCCCTTCTATGCCTCAATCAGTCGACGTCGACTGACGGCGGGCCGGTCAGGCGCGGCGACGGCGGCCGAGCAGGACCAGCATGGCGCCGCCCAGGACGACCGCGGCTCCGGCGCCCGCGACCGTGACGGCGCTGAAACCGGTCTTCGGCAGGTCGCCGCCGGTTCCGCTGTTGCCGTCATCCGCGACCGGTCCGGTGGAGGTGGAGGCAGTGGCGGTGCCCGTGGCCGAGGGCGACGACGTCGCGGACGTCGACGGGCTCGCGGACGCGGTGGTGCTCTTGCTCGGCGTCGCCGACGGCTTGGCGCTGGCCGTCACTGTCGGGCTGGCACTGGCACTGGCGCTCGAGCTGGGGCTGGAGCTCGAGCTGGGGCTCGGGCCGGCGGTACGGCTGGGGCTCGGGCTGGCGCCGGCGGTCGGCGTGGCCGACGCCGTGGGGCGTGGGCTGGCCGACGCGGTGGGCGTCGGGGTGGGCGTTGCCTTGGCAGGACGGACCGCGACCTCGTCGTAGTTGTTGTCCGGGTTGTCGTCCGCCTGGTCGACGCTCTCGTACGCCCAGTCGTCGGCGAAGGCGAAGACGAAGTTCTCCGCGTTCTCGGTCAGCTTGACGGTGACCTTCCGGGTGGCCGTGGCCCCGGCCTTGAGCGAGGCCAGTTCGCAGTCGAAATAGACGTCCGGCTCGGCGACCTCCTGGGTGGCGGTGGCCGTGGCGGGCAGGTCGTCGAGGTCGAACTTGACACACTCGGCGGGCTTGGTGACGACCTCGACGCCGGGCGTGGTCAGGAACCCGTAGTACGGCTCCTTGGCGTCAGCCGTGCCCCGGTTGGCGATGGTCAGCGTGAGCTCGGCGGTCTTGCCGACCTGGATCTCGGCCGGGTGCGGGCTCGCGGTCAGCGCGATGTCGCGCGACGTCGCGGCGGCGGCCGCGGCACCGCTGCCGGCCTCGGCGGCCGGGGTCGGCGTGGGCTCGGCGAAGCCGGCGTTGGTGAGGCCGAACACCGCCGCGGCCAGTGGGGTGATGGCGACGGCGCCGAGGCGCAGGGCACGGCGGTGCCCGGGGGTGACGTGCACGGAACGCTCCAGAGGGGGGTGGGCTGCGAGCACGAAGAGTAATGCATGCAGGTCAGGAACCATTTAATAGGGGTGGATGTGGATTTTCGAAGTTCGGGGGTGCCCGGATATATCGGAAATAGCTGCGCCCCCGTCTCCACCAGCCACTTAGGGTCACCTAACCACTAGGGGATCTCGGCGCGGTTCTAGACTGCACGCCGGACTGGCTTGTGAAGACTTTCACGAGCCCGGAACGAGCGTTAAGGCCGAGGTGGAGGTGAGCATGACACCGACCGATGTCGATGCGGATGTGATCGTCGTAGGTGCCGGTCCGGGGGGCTCCGCCGCCGCATACCACCTTGCCAAACACGGTGCGAAGGTCCTGCTGCTGGAGAAGACCGAGTTCCCTCGGGAGAAGGTCTGCGGCGACGGACTCACCCCGCGCGCGGTCAAGCAGCTGATCGACATGGGCGTCGACGTCAGCCCCGAAGCGGGCTGGCTGCACAACAAGGGCCTGCGCGTGATCGGCGGCGGTGTCCGGCTGGAGCTGGACTGGCCCGAGCTCGCGAGCTTCCCGAACTTCGGCCTGGTGCGCACCCGGATGGACTTCGACGACATGCTCGCCAAGCGTGCCGTCGCGGCCGGTGCCGACCTGCGGACCGGCCACAACGTCACCGGCCCGGTGCTCGACGCCGAGGGCCGCGTGGTGGGCGTCGAGGTGAAGACGTCCTCCGGCGTGCAGACTCTGCGCGCGCACCTGGTGGTCGGCGCCGACGGCGTCTCCGGTCGGCTGCCGCTCGCGCTGGGCATCGCCAAGCGCGAGGACCGGCCGATGGGCGTGGCGGTGCGCCGCTACTACCACTGCCCGGCCAAGGCGAACGACGACTACCTGGAGTCGTGGCTGGAGCTGCGCAGCCGGGAGGCGGGCAGCGCGCAGCTGCCCGGGTACGGCTGGATCTTCGGTCTCGGTGACGGCCGGGTCAACGTGGGCCTGGGCGTGCTCAACTCGTCCAAGGCCTACCAGCAGACCAACTACCGCACCATGCTCACCGACTGGCTGGCCGCGACCCCCGAGGAGTGGGGCCTGAACGACGAGGCCAATGCCGACGGCAAGATCCTGGGCGCGGCGCTGCCGATGGGCTTCAACCGCGTTCCGCACTACACCCGCGGCCTGGTGCTGGTGGGTGACTCCGGCGGCATGGTCAACCCCTTCAACGGCGAGGGCATCGCGTACGCGATGGAGTCGGGCCAGCTGGCGGCCGAGGTGATCATCCAGGCGCTGGCGCGCCCGGCCGGTCAGGCCCGGGAGTTGGCGCTGCACGCGTACGGCACCGAGCTCAGGCGGCGGCTGGGCGGCTATTACCGCATCGGCGGGATCTTCGTGAAGATGATCGGAAATCCCCAGGTCATGAAGGTCGCCACCAAGCACGGCATGCCGCACCCGACGCTGATGCGGTTCGTGCTGAAGCTGCTGGCGAACCTGACCGATCCGCGCGGTGGCGACGCGATGGACCGCATCATCAATGCCCTGTCCCGCGTGGCACCCGCTGTGTAGCGGAACGCCGCGCGAGGATCTTACGAGTACCGCAAGCAGGCGAAACAGGCCGGCTTAAACCAGAGGAAGGGACGCAGGCAAGTGTCGCTCTCCGCGTACGTGCCGATTGTGGGGCTCTTCGCGCTCGCCGGTGCCTTCGGGCTCTTCTCGGTGGCGGCAGCACCCTTCATCGGACCCCGTCGCTTCAACAAGGCGAAGCTGGACGCCTATGAATGCGGCATCGAGCCGACCCCTCAGCCGGTCGGCGGCGGACGCTTCCCGGTCAAGTTCTACCTGACCGCGATGCTCTTCATCGTCTTCGACATTGAGATCATCTTCCTTTACCCGTGGGCCGTCAGCTTCAACATGCTGGGCGTCTTCGGCTTCGTGGAGATGCTCCTGTTCATCGGCACGGTGTTCGTCGCGTACGCCTATGTGTGGCGTCGCGGCGGCCTGGATTGGGACTGACATGGGACTCGAAGAGAAGCTCCCGAGCGGGGTGCTGCTCACCACCGTCCAGGGGCTCGTCAACTGGACTCGCAAGGCCAGCTTCTGGCCGGCCACCTTCGGCCTGGCCTGCTGCGCCATCGAGATGATGGCCACCGGTGCGGCCCGGTTCGACTCGGGCCGCTTCGGCATGGAGGTCTTCCGGGCCTCGCCCCGCCAGGCCGACCTGATGATCGTGGCCGGCCGGGTCAGCCAGAAGATGGCCCCGGTGCTGCGCCAGATCTACGACCAGATGCCCGAGCCCAAGTGGGTGCTCTCGATGGGTGTCTGCGCGTCCTCCGGCGGCATGTTCAACAACTACGCGATCGTGCAGGGCGTCGACCACGTCGTGCCCGTCGACATGTACCTGCCCGGCTGCCCGCCGCGGCCGGAGATGCTGCTCGACGCGATCCTCAAGCTGCACGACAAGATCCTGGCCGAGCCGCTCGGCGCCGGTGGGCGCAAGATGCTGGCCGCCAAGGAGGCCCGCGAGGGCAAGCCGGTCGTCGCGCCGGGCGCCATGCCCTCCAGCTACCGGTACAACAAGCAGCTGCGCCACGAGTGGGAGCAGGCTGCCGCCGAGGGCCGCGAGGAGCAGCTGCGCATCGAGAAGTGGATGGAGCGCAACCGATGACTCAACCTGAAGGCCTCTTCGGGGTCTCCGGCTCCGGTGACACGTCCGGCTTCGGCGGCCTGGTCCGCAAGCGGCCGGTGGTGCTGGAGGCGCAGCGTCCGCTGGGTGGCGACTTCGACGAGATCGTCGACGCGCTGGAGGAGGCGTACCCGGAGTTCGGGGACGCGATCGAGCGGATCGTGATCGACCGGGGCGAGCTGACCCTGCACATCGTCCCGGCGAAGATCGCCGAGGTGTGCCGGGTGCTGCGCGACGACGCGTCGCTGCGCTACGAGCTGTGCTCCTCGGTGTCGGGCGTCGACTACATCAGCGAGGAGCGCCGCCTGCACGTGGTGTACCAGCTGACCTCGATGACGTACCGCCGCCGCCTGCGCCTGGAGTGCGCGGTCACCGTCGCCGACCCGCACCTGCCCAGCGTCACCGAGGTCTACCCGACCGCGGACTGGCAGGAGCGCGAGGCGTACGACATGTTCGGCGTCATCTTCGACGGCCACCCCAACCTGACCCGGATTCTGATGCCGGACGACTGGGACGGCCACCCGCAGCGCAAGGACTACCCGCTGGGCGGGGTCCCGATCGAGTACAAGGGCGCCGAGATCCCGCCGCCCGACGCGCGGAGGTCATACCGATGAGCAGCAGCAACGCTGGTTACGCGCAGGAGCGCGAGACGACCGAGGGCAAGGTCTTCACCGTCACCGGTGGCGACTGGGACTCCATCGTCTCGGGCCACGACCCGCTGCACGACGAGCGCATCGTCGTCAACATGGGTCCGCAGCACCCGTCCACGCACGGCGTGCTCCGGCTGGTGCTGGAGATGGAGGGCGAGACGGTCACCGAGGCCCGGACCGTCGTCGGCTACCTGCACACCGGTATCGAGAAGAACATCGAGTACCGCACCTGGTCGCAGGGTCCGACGTTCGTGACCCGGATGGACTACCTCGCCCCGATCTTCAACGAGACGGCGTACTGCCTCGCGGTGGAGAAGCTGCTGGGCATCGAGGACCAGATCACCGAGCGGGCGACCACCATCCGCGTGCTGATGATGGAGCTCAACCGGATCTCCTCCCACCTGGTGTGGCTGGCGACGACCGGTATGGAGCTCGGCGCGCTCTCGATGATGATCTACGGCTTCCGTGAGCGTGAGTTCATCCTCGACATCTTCGAAATGATCACCGGTCTGCGCATGAACATGGCGTACGTCCGGCCCGGCGGCGTGTCGCAGGACGTGCCCCCGGAGGCGGTCAAGAAGATCCGCGAGTTCCTGGGCTTCATGCCCAAGCGGATCAAGGAGTACGAGGACCTGCTCTCCGGTCAGCCGATCTGGACCGCCCGCACCAAGGGCGTGGCCGTGCTCGACGTCACCGGCTGCGTGGCGCTCGGCATCACCGGCCCGGTGCTGCGCAGCTCGGGCCTGGCCTGGGACCTGCGCAAGACCATGCCGTACTGCGGGTACGAGACGTACGAGTTCGACGTGCCGACGCAGCCCGACGGCGACGTGTGGGCCCGCTACCTGGTCCGCCTGGCCGAGATGCGCGAGTCGCTGAAGCTCGTCGAGCAGGCGCTGGACCGGCTCAAGCCCGGCCCGGTGATGGTCGAGGACCGCAAGATCGCCTGGCCGGCGCAGCTGGCCGTGGGCAACGACGGCCTGGGCAACTCGCTGGAGCACGTCGCGCACATCATGGGTCAGTCGATGGAGTCGCTGATCCACCACTTCAAGCTGGTCACCGAGGGCTTCCGGGTCCCCGCCGGCCAGGTGTACGTGCCGATCGAGGCACCGCGCGGCGAACTGGGCGCGCACGTGGTCTCCGACGGCGGCACCCGGCCCTTCCGGGTGCACTTCCGGGAGCCGAGCTTCGTCAACCTCCAGGCCATCCCCGCGATGGCCGAGGGTGGCCTGCTGGCCGATGTGATCGCGGGCGGGGCCAGCCTCGACCCGGTGATGGGTGGGTGTGACCGATGACAGCGCCGAAGACGGACGTCTTCACTGACGAGACCCTGGAGCGTGCTCGCGAGATCATCGCGCGCTACCCCGAGGGCAAGCAGCGTTCGGCGCTGCTGCCGATGCTGCACCTGATGCAGTCGGTCGAGGGCTACGTGTCGCCGAACGGCGTGGCGTTCTGCGCCGAGCAGCTGGGCCTGACCAAGGCCCAGGTCGGCGCGGTGGCGACGTTCTACACCATGTACAAGCGCCGCCCCACCGGTGACTACCTGGTCAGTGTCTGCACCAACACCATGTGCAACGTGCTCGGCGGCCAGGCCGTCTACGACGAGCTGTCGCAGGCACTGGGCGTCGGCCACGACGAGACCACCGAGGACGGCAAGATCACGCTGGAGCACGCCGAGTGCCTGGCGGCGTGCGACTACGGCCCGGTGCTCACCGTCAACTACGACTTCTTCGACGGGGTCACCCCGGAGAGCGCGCTGGAGCTGGCCGCGGGCCTCAAGTCGGGCAAGCGCCCGATGCCGACCCGCGGCGCCCGGCTGTGCACCCTCAAGGAGATGTCGCTGCAGCTGGCGGGCTTCGCCGACGAGCGCGAAGGCGCGGTCGCCGACGGCCCGGCGGGCGACGCCACCCTGCGCGGCCTGCGGCTGGCGCAGGAGCACGGGATCAGCCCGGCCGGTTTCGACATCAACACGCCCATCCCGACTCCCTCGAAGGAGGCGGCGAAGTGACCACCCCGAGCAAGTCCGTACTCGAGAAGCTCACGCCCGTCCTCACCAAGCGCTGGCTGTCGCCGGACGCGTGGCGCCTGGACGTGTACGAGCGCCTCGACGGCTACGCGGCCCTGCGCAAGGCCCTGGCCGTGCACCCGGACGACCTGATCGCCCTGATCAAGGACTCCGGCCTGCGCGGTCGCGGCGGCGCGGGCTTCCCCACCGGTCTGAAGTGGGGCTTCATCCCGCAGAACGACGGCAAGCCGCACTACCTGGTCGTCAACGCCGACGAGGGTGAGCCGGGCACCTGCAAGGACCTGCCGCTGATGACGCACGACCCGCACTCGCTGGTCGAGGGCGTCATCATCGCGTCGTACGCGATCCGCGCCAACCGCGCCTACATCTACATCCGCGGCGAGGCGGTGCACGCCGCGCGGCGGCTGCGCCACGCGGTGCAGGAGGCGTACAAGGCGGGTTACCTGGGCAAGAACATCCTCGGCACCGGGTACGACCTGGACCTGGTCGTCCACTCCGGCGCGGGTGCCTACATCTGCGGCGAGGAGACGGCGCTGCTGGACTCGCTGGAGGGCTTCCGCGGCCAGCCCCGGCTGCGCCCGCCGTTCCCGGCGACGCACGGCCTCTACGCCAGCCCGACCGTGGTGAACAACGTCGGCACCATCGCCAGCGTGCCGTACATCGTGCTCGGTGGCGCGGCCTGGTGGAAGACGATGGGCACGGAGAAGTCGTCCGGTCCGATGATCTACTCGCTGTCCGGCCGGATCAAGAACCCGGGCCAGTACGAGTGCTCGATGGGCATCACCCTGCGCGAGCTGATCGAGCTCGCCGGAGGCATGCAGGACGGTCACCAGCTGCGGTTCTGGACTCCGGGTGGGTCTTCGACGCCGCTGCTGGCCGCCGAGCACATCGACACGGCGATGGACTTCGAGTCCGTCGCGGCGGCCGGTTCCATCCTCGGCACCACGGCGACGCAGATCTTCAGCGACCAGGACTGCCCGGTCTACGCGACCTACCGGTGGCTGGAGTTCTACCACCACGAGTCGTGCGGCAAGTGCACCCCGTGCCGTGAGGGCAACTACTGGATGGTCCGGGTCTACCGGCGGATCCTGTCCGGCGAGGGGACCTTCGAGGACCTCGACACGC
The DNA here is from genome assembly GCF_019083965.1 of Catellatospora tritici. Taxonomy (GTDB): domain Bacteria; phylum Actinomycetota; class Actinomycetes; order Mycobacteriales; family Micromonosporaceae; genus Catellatospora; species Catellatospora tritici. Next base: position 134,627 of record NZ_JAHRCY010000007.1, on the reverse strand, counting down.
TGCTGGACACCGCGGGCAACATCCTGGGCCGTTCGTTCTGCGGTCTCGGTGACGGCGCCACCAGCTCGGTGACCTCGTCGCTGCAGTACTTCAAGCAGGACTACCTCGACTACATCGAAGGCCGTACGGCGCCGAAGCTCAGCGCCGCCGCCCTGGCGGGAGCACACTGATGAGCCAGGAAGTACAGAAGCACACCGACACGGTGAAGCTGACCATCGACGGGATCGAGGTGGTCGCGCCCAAGGGCGAGCTGGTCATCCGGACCGCCGAGCGGCTCGGCATCGACATCCCGCGGTTCTGCGACCACCCGCTGCTGGCCCCGGCCGGCGCCTGCCGCCAGTGCCTGGTGGACGTCGAGGGCCAGCGCAAGCCGGTCGCCTCCTGCACCCAGACCGTCGCCGACGGCATGGTGGTGCGTACGCAGCTCACCTCCGAGGTCGCCCGCAAGGCGCAGGAGGGTGTGATGGAGCTGCTGCTCATCAACCACCCGCTCGACTGCCCCATGTGCGACAAGGGCGGCGAGTGCCCGCTGCAGAACCAGGCGATGCAGGTCGGCCGCCCGGAGTCGCGCTTCCACGAGCACAAGCGCGAGTACGAGAAGCCGATCAACATCTCCTCGCAGGTGCTGCTGGACCGCGAGCGCTGCGTGCTCTGCCAGCGCTGCACCCGGTTCTCCGAGGAGATCGCGGGCGACAAGTTCATCGACCTGATGGACCGGTCCTCGGCCGAGCAGATCGGCATCTACCGCGACGCGGCCTTCGGTCACCCGCGCGACCACAGCACGATCGACGAGATGGCCTACGACCAGGAGGAGCCGGAGTCGGGCGACGTGCCCTTCAACTCCTACTTCTCCGGCAATACGATCCAGATCTGCCCCGTCGGGGCTCTTACCAGCGAGCAGTACCGCTTCCGCGCCCGGCCGTTCGACCTGGTGTCGAGCCCGAGCGTGTGCGAGCACTGCTCGTCGGGCTGCGCCCAGCGCACCGACCACCGTCGCGGCAAGGTGCTGCGCCGCCTGGCCGGGGCCGACCCGCAGGTCAACGAGGAGTGGAACTGTGACAAGGGCCGGTGGGGCTTCCGCTACGCCACCGCCTTCGACCGGCTCACCACCCCGCTGGTGCGCGACGCCGAGACCGGTGAGCTGCGCGAGGCGTCCTGGACCGAGGCGCTGAGCGTCGCGGCCGAGGGCCTGCGCGTGGCGCGCGACGGCGCGTACGGCGTCGGCGTGCTGACCGGTGGTCGCCTGACCGTCGAGGACGCCTACGCGTACGCCAAGTTCACCCGCGTGGTGCTGGGCAGCAACGACATCGACTTCCGGGCCCGGCCGCTGAGCGCCGAGGAGGCCGACTTCCTGGCCTCGTCGGTGGTGGGCGAGACCCGGGTGACCTACGCCGACCTGGAGCAGGCCAAGCACGTGGTGCTGGTCGGCTTCGAGCCGGAGGAGGAGAGCCCGATCGTCCTGCTCCGCCTGCGCAAGACGGCGGCGAAGAGCAAGCTCAAGGTCACCTCGGTGGCGCCGTTCCTGACCCGGGGCGCGGAGAAGGCCGGCGCCTCGCTGGTCGAGTGCGTGCCCGGGGCGGAACCGGCGGTGCTGGGCAACCTCGAGGGCGTCGACCCGAACACCGTGATCCTGGTCGGCGAGCGGCTGGCCACCGTGCGTGGCGGCTTCTCGGCCGCGGCGGCGCTGGCCGCGCGGACCGGCGCGAAGCTGGCCTGGGTGCCGCGTCGTGCCGGTGACCGGGGCGCCGTGGACGCGGGCTGCCTGCCCAACCTGCTGCCGGGCGGCCGCCCGGTCGGCGACGCCGCCGCGCGGGCCGAACTGGCTGGTGCCTGGGGCGTGGCCGCGGGCGTCGTCTCCAGCAAGCCCGGCCGGGACACCGACGCGATCCTGGCCGCCGCCGCGGCGGGCAAGCTGGGCGCGCTGGTCGTGGCGGGCGTGGACCCGTCGGACCTGGCCGACCCGAGGACCGCCGACGAGGCGCTGGACAAGGTCGGCTTCCTGGTCTCGCTGGAGCAGCGGATGAGCAGCGTCAGCCGCAAGGCCGACGTGGTCTTCCCGGTCGCCGTCGACGCGGAGAAGTCCGGCTCGTACGTCAACTGGGAGGGCCGCCTGCGCACGTTCGAGCAGGCGCTGGAGACCCCGAACACCGGGGCCAAGCTGACCGACGGCCGGGTGCTCGACGCCCTGGCGTCCCAGCTCGGCGTGACCCTGGGCGTCGGCGACGTCCTCGCCGTACGCCGCGAGCTGGGCAGCCTGCCCGCGACCGCGGCGCCGCGCCCGGCGGCTCCGGCCGAGGTGGGTGCGGCGGGCCCGTCGCTCAAGGACGGCGAGGCCATCCTGGCGACCTGGGCGCAGCTCATCGACCTGGGCAGCATGACCGACGGCGACGAGGTGCTGGCCGGCACCGCCCGCCCGCCGGTGGTGCGCCTGTCCAAGGCCCGCGCCGCCGCGCTGGGCGTCGCCGACGGCGACCCGGTGACGGTCGGGACCGCGCGGGGTGCGATCACCCTGCCGGCCGCACTCACCGAGATCTCCGACGACGTCGTCTGGCTGCCGACCAATTCGCCGGGCTCCACCCTGCGGCGCACGCTTGGCGTGTCCGCCGGCGCGGTGGTGACCGTGAGCGGAGGAACCAAGAAATGATCCTCTCCTTTTTGTCCGACGTGCCGCCACTGACTCCGCTCGGTGGTGACCCCACGCTGGAGGACTTCGGCAAGGACCCCTGGTGGATCGTCCTCATCAAGGTCCTGGCGGTCTTCGTCTTCCTCGTGGTGATGACCCTGTTCACCATCTGGTACGAGCGCCGCGTGGTGGCCCGGATGCAGGTGCGTCCCGGCCCGAACCGGCACGGGCCCTTCGGTCTGCTGCAGTCGCTGGCCGACGGTCTGAAGCTGGCGTTCAAGGAAGACATCATGCCGCTCAAGGCGGACAAGATCGTCTTCTTCATCGCGCCGGTCATCTCGACGGTCTGCGCGTTCACCGCGTTCGCGATCATCCCGTTCGGGCCGATGGTGTCGATCTTCGGCGTGAAGACGCCGATGCAGCTCACCGATATCCCGGTGGCGGTGCTGCTGGTGCTGGCCTGCTCCGGCATGGGCATCTACGGCATCGTGCTGGGCGGCTGGGCGTCGGGCTCGACCTACCCGCTGCTGGGCGGTCTGCGCTCCAGCGCACAGCTGATCTCGTACGAGGTCGCGATGGGTCTGTCCTTCGTGGCGGTCTTCATGACCGCGGGCACCATGAGCACCTCCGGGATCGTGGCCGCGCAGGCGCACGGCGGCGAGGCCTTCGGCTGGCTGCCCACCCCGGGCTGGTTCGCGCTGCTGCTGCTGCCGAGCTTCGTGATCTACTCGATCTCGGCCGTCGGTGAGACCAACCGCGCCCCGTTCGACCTCCCCGAGGCCGAGTCGGAGCTGGTCGGCGGCTTCCACACCGAGTACTCGTCGCTGAAGTTCGCGCTGTTCTTCCTGGCCGAGTACATCAACATGGTGACCGTCTCCGCGCTGTGCACGACGCTGTTCCTGGGCGGCTGGCGGGCGCCGTGGCCGCTCACGATCTGGTCGGGGGCCAACTCCGGCTGGTGGCCGCTGCTGTGGTTCACCATCAAGGTGCTGCTGCTGCTGTTCGTCTTCGTCTGGCTGCGCGGCACGCTGCCGCGGCTTCGCTACGACCAGTTCATGCGGTTCGGCTGGAAGGTCCTCATCCCGGTCAACCTGGTGTGGATCCTGGCCCTGGCCGGCCTGAAGGTGGCGCAGAAGTCGACCTACAGCACCACCGACAAGCTGATGTTCGTCGGCGTCCCGCTCGCGGTGATCATCCTGCTCGCGCTGTTCTGGCCCGCCAAGGCCGAGGAGGAGCCGAAGACGGTGCAGGAGCAGGTGGCCGAGCGTCCCGAGGGCAGCTTCCCGCTCCCGCCGATGGACCTGCAGGTTCCGGTCAGCCCGCGGGCCAAGCGCCTGACGGCCGAGCGCGAGACCGTTCCGGCCTCGACCGAGAAGGAGGTGTGACATGGGTACGTTCATTGGCGGCGTGAAGAGCTTCGGCGTGACCTTCTCGCACATGTTCAAGAAGACCGTCACCACCGAGTACCCGGAGAAGCCGGACGCGACGGCCCCGCGCTACCACGGTCGGCACATCCTCAACCGGTGGCCCGACGGCCTGGAGAAGTGCATCGGCTGCGAGCTGTGCGCGTGGGCCTGCCCGGCGGACGCCATCTTCGTCGAGGGTGGCGACAACACCGACGACCAGCGCTTCTCGCCCGGCGAGCGGTACGCGTCGAACTACCAGATCAACTACGCGCGCTGCATCTTCTGCGGTCTTTGTATCGAGGCCTGCCCGACCCGCTCGCTCACCATGAGCAACGAGTACGAGCTGGCCCGCGACAGCCGCCAGGACCTGATCTTCACGAAGGAGCAGCTGCTGGCGCCGCTGCTGCCGGGCATGGAGCAGCCGCCGCACGCGATGCGGCTGGGCGCGACGGAGAAGGACTACTACCTGGGTGCGATGAGCAACCCGGGCACGTCGGCGGGAGCTGAGACCCGATGACTCTTGCGACTGAGGTGCTCGCCGCCGCGGGCCACGTCGGGACCGGGGAGAAGGTCGTCTTCTTCATCCTCGCCCCGCTCGCGGTGATCGGCGCACTGGGCATGGTCATCGCCCGCAACGCGGTGCACTCCGCGCTGTGGCTGGTGCTGACCATGCTCAGCATCGGCGTCTTCTTCATCGTGCAGGCCGGACCGTTCATCGGCATGGTGCAGATCATCGTCTACACCGGCGCCATCATGATGCTGTTCCTGTTCGTGCTGATGCTGGTCGGCCGGGACGCCACCGACTCGGTGATCGAGACGCTGCGCGGCCAGAAGGTCGCCGCGGTCATCCTGGGTGTGGGCCTGGCGGGCCTGCTCGGGTTCGGCGCCTGGGAGGCCACTCGGGGCATCGTCCCGGTGGGCCTGGACGGCGCGAACGCCGCGGGCAACGTCCAGGGCATCGCCAAGCTGCTGTTCACCAAGTACGTCTGGGTCTTCGAAGTCACGAGCGCCCTGCTCATCACGGCCGCTGTCGGCGCGATGCTGCTGGCGCACCGGGAGCGGGCCGAGGGCGAGAAGGTCGGCCAGGTCGCGATGATGAAGGAGCGCTTCCGGCCGGGCAACTACCCCGGTCCGAAGCCGGGCCCGGGTGTCTTCGCGAACTCCACGTCGGTGGCGACCCCGGCCAAGCTGCCCGACGGCAGCCCGGCCGAGCGCAGCATCTCGCCGATCCTGCCGACCCGTGAGCTGACCGCGGCTGAGATCGCGAACAAGCACACCGAGGGGAAGTGACCCATGACCCCCATGTACTACATCGTGCTGGCCGCCGTGCTCTTCAGCATCGGCGCGACCGGCGTGCTCATCCGCCGCAACGCCATCGTGCTGTTCATGTGCATCGAGCTCATGCTCAACGCGGCGAACCTGGCCCTGGTCACCTTCGCCCGGATGAACGGGACGCTGGACGGCCAGGTCATGGCGTTCTTTTCGATGGTGGTCGCCGCGGCCGAGGTCGTGGTCGGGCTGGCCATCATCATGTCCATCTTCCGCACGCGGCGCTCGGCGAGCGTCGACGACGCCAACCTGCTGAAGTACTGAGGCGGACATGGTTGCAACTCTGATGACCGAGCAGGCGGAGGCGGTCGTGTACGCGCCCGCCACCGGCCTGCTGTCGTACATGTGGCTGCTCATCGCCATCCCGGCGGTCAGCGCGCTGATCCTGCTGCTGGCGGGACGCGCCGCGAACCGCTGGGGCCACTGGCTCGGCGTCGCGTCGGTCCTCGCCTCGTTCATTCTCGGCCTGACCTTGTTCTTCCAGCTGCGCAACCTGGAGAACCGGGCGGTCGTCGAGAACCTCTACAGCTTCATCCCGGTGGGCAACCTCCGGGTGGACTTCGGGCTGCTCTTCGACCCGCTGGCGGCGTGCTTCGTGCTGCTGATCACGGGCGTGGGTTTCCTGATCCACCTGTACGCCACCGAGTACATGTCCCACGACGAGGGACGTCGCCGCTTCTTCGGCTACTTCAACCTCTTCATCGCGGCGATGCTGCTGCTGGTGCTGGGCAACAACTACGTGATGCTGTACTTCGGCTGGGAGGGCGTCGGTCTGGCGTCATACCTGCTGATCTCCTTCTGGTACGGCCGCCCGGCCGCCGCGACCGCGGGCAAGAAGGCGTTCCTGATGAACCGCGTCGGTGACGCGGGTCTGATCCTGGGCATCTTCCTGCTGTTCGCGAACCTCGGCACGGTCAACTACGAGTACGTCTTCAACCACATCGGGACGCTGGGCAGCACCACGATCCTGCTGATCGGCCTGGCGCTGCTGGCCGGTGCCGCCGGCAAGTCGGGCCAGTTCCCGCTGCAGGCGTGGTTGCCCGACGCGATGGAGGGCCCGACCCCGGTCTCGGCCCTGATCCACGCCGCGACGATGGTGACCGCCGGTGTCTACCTGATCGCCCGCTCGAACCCGATCTTCTCGGAGAACACGACGCTGCAGACGATCGTGGTCAGCGTCGGTGCGATCACGCTGCTGCTGGGCTGCATCATCGGTGCCGCCAAGGACGACATCAAGCGGGTGCTCGCCTGGTCGACCGTCTCGCAGATCGGCTACATGTTCCTGGGCGTCGGGCTGGGCGGCGGCGCGTACGCGCTGGCCATCATCCACCTGCTGGCGCACGGCTTCTTCAAGGCCAACATGTTCCTCGGCGCCGGTTCGGTCATGCACGGCATGAACGACCAGGTGGACATCCGCCGCTTCGGCGGGCTGCACAAGTACATGCGCATCACCTGGCTCACGTTCATGATGGGCTGGCTGGCGATCATCGGGATCTGGCCGCTGAGCGGCTTCTTCACCAAGGAGCCGATCATCGTGGCCGCGTTCTCGCGGCCCGGCTGGACCGGCTGGCTGTTCGGCCTGGCGGCCCTCATCGGCGCGGGCCTGACCGCCTTCTACATGACCCGCCTGTTCATCCTGACCTTCCACGGTCCGAAGCGGTGGACCACCGCCAAGGAGGGGTCGGTCGACCAGCACCCGCACGAGTCGCCGCCGGTCATGACCATCCCGCTGATCCTGCTGGCGCTCGGCTCGATCGTCGCCGGTGGCCTCATGGTCACCTCGGTGCCGGAGTGGCTGGAGCCGGTGCTCGGCCCCGAGACCGCGGAGCACCCGAAGCTGGCGCACGGCGTCATCACGGCGCTGAGCCTGGCGCTGACGGTCGCGGGCGCCGGTCTGGCGTACGCCCTGTTCCGCAACGGCACCGCGCTGGCCCCCCAGCCCGCGGGCGTGCTGGTCACCGCGGCGCGGAACAACCTCTACACCGACGCCTTCAACGAGGCCGTGTTCGAGAAGCCCGGCAACTGGCTGACCCGGCTGCTGGTCTTCGTCGACAACAAGGGTGTCGACGGTCTGGTCAACGGGCTCGCGGCGGCGGTCGGCGGCGGTTCGGGCCGGCTACGGCGGCTGCAGACCGGGTTCGTCCGGTCCTACGCGCTCTCAATGCTGGTCGGCGGGGTGCTGGTGCTCGGCGCCTTCCTCGCGGTGCAGCTCGGCTGGATGGGATAACGATGAAATACCTGTCAATCCTGACCCTGGTACCGCTGGTCGGTGCACTGGTGGTCGCGTTCGTGCCGCGCAGCAAGCCGCAGTTGGCCAAGCAGCTGGCGCTGCTGGTCTCGCTGGTGGCGCTCGGTGTCGCGGTCGCCACCTGGCTGGCCTTCAAGACCGGCCCGGGCACGCCGCGACTGCAGCTGCAGGAGTCGTTCACCTGGATCCCCGCCTGGGGCGCGAAGTTCTCGTTCGGCGTGGACGGCATCGCCCTGGTGATGATCGCGCTGATCGCGCTGCTGGTGCCGCTGGTGATCCTGTCCAGCTGGCACGACGCCGAGCGCAGCCAGCGCAGCGTCCCGGCGTACTTCGCGCTGCTGCTGGCGCTCGAAGGCATGATGATCGGCAACTTCGTCGCCACCGACGTGCTGATGTTCTACCTGTTCTTCGAGTTGATGCTGGTCCCGATGTACTTCCTCATCGGTTCCTTCGGCTCGGACGTGCAGCCCAAGCAGCGCCAGTACGCCGCGGTGAAGTTCTTCCTGTACTCGCTGGTCGGCGGTCTGTTCATGCTGGCCGCCGTCATCGGCCTGTGGGTGCTGGGCGCGAAGGGCGGCCAGCACACCTTCGACTGGCAGACGCTGACGAGCGCCGAGTTCACCACCACCGCCCAGCGGTGGCTGTTCCTCGGGTTCTTCCTCGCGTTCGCCATCAAGGCGCCGTTCTTCCCGTTCCACACCTGGCTGCCCGACGCGGGCGGCGCGGCTCCGGCCGGTGCCGCGGCGCTGCTGGTCGGCGTGATGGACAAGGTCGGCACCTTCGGCATCCTGCGCTACTGCCTCCCGCTGTTCCCGGAGGCGTCGCGCTGGTTCGCGCCGTGGGCGATCGCGCTGTCGCTGGTCGGCATCATCTACGCGGCGCTGCTGGCGGTCGGCCAGAACGACCTCAAGCGCCTGGTCAGCTACACCTCGATCGCGCACTTCGGCTTCATCGGCATCGGCATCTTCGCCTTCACCATCCAGGCCGGTAGCGGTTCGGTGCTGTACATGCTGAACCACGGTCTGGCCACCGGCCTGCTGTTCCTGGTCGTGGGCATGTTCGTGGCCCGGCGCGGCAGCACGATGATCGGCGACTTCGGCGGCGCGGGCAAGCTGCTGCCGGTCCTGGCGGGCGTCTTCTTCATCGCCGGTATGGCCTCACTGGCCCTGCCCGGCCTGGCGCCCTTCGTCAGCGAGTTCCTGGTGCTGATCGGCACCTTCACCGTCAACAAGACGGTGGCGGTGATCGCGACGGTCGGCATCATCCTGGCCGCGGCGTACGTGCTGTGGATGGTGCAGCGCACCACCCAGGGCACGCTCAACGACAAGTTGCGCGACCTCGAGCCGATGAAGAAGGACCTGTCGCTGCGTGAGGGCGTCGTCGTGGCGCCGCTGATCGCGCTGCTGCTGGTGCTCGGCTTCTACCCGAAGCCGGTCCTCGACGTGATCAACCCGGCGGTGCAGGCCACCCTCAACGGCGTGGTCAGCCCGGAGCGGTCCGACCCGGCGCCCGCCACCACTGTGGAAGCAGGAAAGTGACCATGGGCGACACCATCTCGTTCCCGCATCTGGACTACGCCGCACTGTGGCCGATGCTGATCCTCTTCGGCGCGGCGTGCGTCGGGGTGCTCGTCGAGGCGTTCGTGCCGAAGGCGGCCCGCAACGCCGTCCAGTTGGTGCTCAGCCTGCTGGCCATGGGCGCCGCGCTGGTCATGGTGATCAAGCGGGCGGCGGCGGGCGTGACCGCCGCCAACGCGCACACCGCCTCCGACGCGATCTCGATCGACAAGGCGGGCCTGTTCCTGCAGGGCACGCTGCTGGTGCTCGGCATCGTCTCGCTGCTGCTGATCGGCGAGCGGACGCTGGAGACCGGCGGCCCGTTCGTGGCGCAGGCCGCGATCACCGTCGGCTCCGAGGCCGACCGCCGTCAGGCCGCGCGCGAGTCCGGCGCGACCGAGGTCTACCCGCTGGCGCTGTTCGCGCTGGCCGGCATGCTGCTCTTCGTGTCCGCGAACGACCTGCTGGTCATGTTCGTGGCGCTGGAGGTCTTCTCGCTGCCGCTGTACCTGCTCTGCGCACTGGCCCGCCGCAAGCGGCTGCTGTCGCAGGAGGCCGCGGTCAAGTACTTCCTGCTCGGCGCGTTCGCCTCGGCGTTCTTCCTGTTCGGCCTGGCCATGGTCTACGGCTTCGCCAACGCGGTCGACTTCAACTCGATCCACGCCGCCATCGGCACCTCGGACAAGCCGTTCGTGCTGCTGCTGGTCGGTCTGGCGATGCTGGCGATCGGTCTGCTGTTCAAGGTGGCCGCGGTGCCGTTCCACGTGTGGACGCCCGACGTCTACCAGGGCGCGCCGACCCCGGTCACCGCGTTCATGGCGGCGTGCACCAAGGCGGCGGCCTTCGGCGGCCTGGCCCGCGTGCTGTACGTGGGCTTCGACCGGAGCAGCTGGAACTTCACCCCCGTGCTCGGCATCATCGCCGTGCTGACGATGCTCGTCGGCGCGGTGCTGGCGGTGACCCAGACCGACCTCAAGCGGCTGCTGGCCTACTCCTCGGTGGCCAACGCCGGTTACCTGCTGGTCGGTGTGCTGGGCGGTGGCCGGGACGGCCTGAGCAGCATGCTGTTCTACCTCGTCGCGTACGGCTTCGCCATCATCGCCGCGTTCGCGCTGCTGACGCTGGTGCGTGACGCCGACGGTGAGGCCACCCACCTGTCCCGCTGGGCGGGCCTGGGGCGCCGGTCGCCGTTCTTCGCCAGCATCTTCACCTTCCTGCTGCTGGCCTTCGCCGGTCTGCCGCTGACCAGCGGGTTCACCGCGAAGTTCGCGGTGTTCGGGGCGGCCCTCGGCGGCGGTCAGACCTGGCTGGTGCTGTTCGGCGTGCTCAGCAGCATCATTCTGGCCTTCCCGTACCTGCGGGTGGTCGTGATGATGTGGCTGTCCGAGCCGGGCGACACCACGCCGAGCGTGTCCATCCCGGGCGCGCTGACTTCGGCCGCGCTGATGGTCGGGGTGCTGGTGACGCTGCTGCTCGGCGTCGCGCCCAGCGCGCTGCTGGACCTGGCCAACAACGCGGCGTCGTTCGTACGTTAGTGGTTTCGACCAGTAAGAAACGGTAAGTCCGAAGCTCCTCCCATGGTCTCGCGAAGGCATGGGGGGAGCTTCGATCATGTGTGAGTCATGTGGCATCGTGGGGGCGTGGTGAGCAGTGTTAACGGTCGTACTGCGCGGGGAGCCGGCGTCAGTTTCGACGACCCAGTGCTGGAGGCGACGGTAACCCGGACGCTGGCGCAGGTGGAGGCACGACTGCGCGAGTGCGTCGAGTCCGCCGACCCCTTCGTGACCGAGGCCGCCCGGCACCTGCTGGACGCCGGCGGCAAGCGCTTCCGCCCGATGCTGGTGTCGGTCTGCGCACACTTCGGCGACCCGAACGCGCCCGAGCTGATCGACGCGGCGGCGGTGCTGGAGCTGACCCACGTCGCGACGCTGTACCACGACGACGTGATGGACGAGGCCCTGGTGCGTCGCGGCACCCCGAGCGCCAACGCGCGCTGGGGCAACTCGCTGGCCATCCTGGTCGGCGACTTCCTGTTCTCCCGCGCCGCCGAACTCGCGGCCGGGCTCGGCCCCGAGGCCGTGAAGATCCAGGCGCAGACGTTCGCCGCCCTCGTGCACGGCCAGATCGCCGAGACCGTCGGCCCGCGCGATGCGGACCCGGTCGAGCACCACCTCTACGTGCTGGCGGGCAAGACCGGTTCACTCATGGCCACCTGCGCCACCTTCGGCGGCATGTTCTCCGGTGCGTCCCCGGCGGTCACCGCCCGGCTCACCGCGTACGCCGAGACCCTGGGGCTGGCGTTCCAGCTCTCCGACGACCTGCTCGACATCTCCAGCGACAGCTCGGACTCGGGCAAGACACCTGGCACCGACCTGCGCGAGGGCGTGCCGACGCTGCCGGTGCTATACGCCCTGGCCAGCCAGGACGCCGACCCGGCCGCGGTGCGGCTGCGCCAGATCCTCGCCGACGGCCCGGTGACCGACGACGCCATGCACGCCGAGGCGCTGGAGCTGTTGCGCGAGAGCGACGCGATGCGCCAGGCCCGCGAGACCGTACGCGGCTACGCCGAGCGGGCTCGGGCCGAGCTCGCGGGGCTGCCCGACAACCCCGCCAAGGTCGCGTTGGAGGCCCTCTGTGACGTCGTGGCGGACAGGATCAGTTGACGCCCGTGTCGTGAGTGGATCGACCTAAGTCGCTACCTTTCGGCCCTTCACCTGAGCCCTGCATTTGCATATCGTAGGTGCGGCTGCCTGGGAGGTGCTGACGATGCGAGATTCCACAGTCCCGCCATCGGACATGGTCAGCAGCGTCGCCCGAGCGCTGCGCGTGCTCGAAGTGGTGGGCGAGACACCAGCTGGGTTGTCACCGAAGCAGATCGCCCGCCGCTGCGACATCACGCCCGCCGCGGCGTACCGGATGCTGCGGACCCTGGCCCACCAGGGCTACGTGATGCGGCGCGGGGACGGCGGATACACGCTGGGCCTGGCCGTCGCCGACCGGTTCCGGGAACTCGTGGTCGCCATGCGTGGGCCCGCCGAGGTCGGCACCGTGCTGCGCCGCGCCTCCGCCGACATCGGCTACAGCCACTACCTGGGCAGCTTCGTCGACGGCAAGGTGGCCATCACCGCCATCGCCGAGGGCGTCCGCTCCCCGCACGTCGAAGACCTGGTGCCCGGGTTCGACGACGGCGCGCACGCCACCGCCCTGGGCAAGAGCCTGCTCGCCACGCTCGAGCCGGCCGCCCGCGAGCGCTACCTCAAGGAACACGGCATGCGCGCGTTCACCCAGGCGACGCTGCGCTCATCGTCGGCGCTCGACGCCGACATCGCCGCGGGCATGCGGCGCGGCATGCAGGTGGAGATCGGCCAGTTCCGCTCGGGCGTCGCCTGTGCCTCGGTGGCGGTGCAGACGGCTGGGGACCTGTCGCAGCGCTACGTCGTCGCCTGCGCGCTTCCGGCGGTCGACCTGGTGGCCCAGGCCCCCGTCATCCGCGAGCGCCTCTACAGCACCGCCAGGGCCCTCGCCACCGCCCTCAACCCGCCGATGCCCGCCGCCGCCTGAGCCCCCGCGCCCCGCCGCCCCGACCGCCCCAAACTCGCCGCCGGACCACCGCAAGATCGCTGCCAAGTTGCCGGGCAATCGGGCGTATCTTGAGCCCTCTTTCGACCGATTGCCGGGCAACTTGAGCGCACCCGCGCCGCGCGCGCCCGCCTGCGCGCGACGGCGCACACGCCGCCCTAGGTGCGCGACGGCGCCCGTGGCGGGGGCCACGGGCGCCGAGGGTGGGGCGGTGTGGGCTCAGGAGCCGACGGGCTTGCCGTCCAGGCGCCATACGCCCACGATGCCGGGCTTGCTGTAGTCGCCGTCAGGCCAGGTGCTGGCCGGCTTGTCGAAGGACGCGCCGGTGAGCTCGCCGGGGTGCTGCACCGCGGCGAAGACCGTCTTGTTGTCCGTGGCGATGAACGGGCCGCAGGTCTCGGCGCCGCGCGGTACGGTCAGGAACTGCTTCAGGTGACCGGCCTCCGGGCCCGACAGCGCGGTGGCGAACAGGCCGTCGTTGCTGAGCAGCGCGTTACCGTCCGTGGAGATCCACAGGTTGCCCTTGCTGTCGAACGCGACGTTGTCCGGACAGGAGATCGGGGAGACCTTGGTCTTGTCGTACCCCATGAAGAAGGTCGACGGGTCCGCCGGGTCGCCGCAGACGATCGGGATCGCCCAGGTGAACGTGGCGCCGGTGTGGTCGCCGCCGTCCTCGGTCAGCTCGAAGATGTGGCCGTGCTTGTTGGCGTTGCGCGGGTTGGCCTCGTCGGCCAGGGCGCCCCGGCCGGTGGTGGTGCCCCGGGCGGTGTTGTTGGTCAGCGCGGCGTAGATCTTGCGGTTGACCGGGTTGGGCTCGACGTCCTCCGGCCGGTCCATCTTCGTGGCGCCGACAGCGTCGGCGGCCTGCCGGGTGAAGACCAGGATCTGCTCCACCGTCCAGCCGGTGACCATCGACCGGCCGTCCTTGACCAGCGGCAGCCAGGTGCCGGTGCCGTTGAAGGCGCCGTCGGTGGGCAGCTTGCCAGTGCCGTCGATCTCGGCGGCGCTGGTGAAGTCGAGCTTGGCCACGTACAGGTCGCCGGACTCCAGCAGCGTCAGGTTCTGCTTGCGCGCCCAGTACGAGTCGCCACGGGTGATCTTCTTGCTGGAGACGAACTTGTACATGTAGTCGAACCGCTCGTCGTCGCCCATGTACGCCACGACGTGCCCGTTGTCGGCCACGATCACGTTGGCGCCCTCGTGCTTGAACCGGCCCAGCGCGGTGTGCTTGCGCGGAGCCGAGTCCGGGTCGAACGGGTCGATCTCCACGATCCAGCCGAAGCGGTTGACCTCGTTCGGGTTCGCGGTCAGGTCGAACCGGGCGTCGACCCGGTCCCACTTGCGCGAGTCGGCGGGGTAGCGGGCGGTCGTCGACACGCCGTAGCGGTTCAGCGCCGCCTTGGCCTCCTCCGGCACGCCGTCGCCGCCGACGAAGTACTGGTTCCAGTTCTCCTCGCCCGACAGCACCGTGCCCCACGGGGTCACGCCGCCCGCACAGTTGTTGAGCGTGCCGACGACCTTCCTGCCGGTCGGGTCGGCGGCGGTCTTCAGCAGCGCCGAACCGGCCGCCGGGCCGGTCATCGCGAACACTGTGGACAGGGCGGTGATGCGGCGGTTGTACGGGCGGCGGCCGCGGTCGACGACCTGCCACTGACCCGTACGCCCGACACGCTCCAGCTCGACCACGGACATGCCGTGCGCCGCGATCGCGGCCTTGACCTGCTCGTCGCTCAGCGCGTCCAGGGTGGTGAAGCCCGGGAACATCAGGTTCTCGTTGGTGTACTCGTGGTTGCAGACCAGCAGGGCGCGGTCGTGACCGCGGCCCAGCGGCAGCACCGCCACGAAGTCGTTGTTGTAGCCGAACTGCGTCGACTGGCTTGCGCCGGTCTGCGCCGCCGGGTCGAAGTCCGGCGCGCCCGGCACCACCTCGTCGCCCCAGCGAATGATCACGTTGTGGTCGTACCCGTTCGGCACCACCAGGTTGTCCAGCGTGTTCGGCGGGATCGGCGAGAACGTCAGCGCGGCCGGGCCACCCGAGGTCTCCAGCGCGGCGGTCGAGAAGCCCTCGGCGGCACCGGACTCGCCCGGTCCGGCGAACGCGGGTGCGGCACCGGCCACGGCCCCGGCCGTCGCACCGGCGAAACCGAGTGCGATCGCCCCGGCCGAACCGGCCTTCAGCACGCCGCGCCGGGTCACCTCGGCCTCGATCTGGTCACCGAAGTACTCGTTCGAGGAGGTGTTGGGGGCGGGGTGGTCACAGGCATTGGCGCAGCGGTACAGGCAGGTCATCGAGGACCGGCTGCCTCCGCTGTGGCCGTCCCCGCCGAGCAGGGGAAGCCGGCGGCGGGATTCGTTCATGAGGGATTGCCTCCAGGCGTGAGGATCGGCACATGCCTTTCGTCACGCACGGTAGGGACGCCGGATGATCCCATCCCTGACCCCGGATGAACGCGGGGTGAACCTCTCCCCGAGCCGCCCCCGCCCGCGCCGCCCGCCCCCGCCCGCGCCGAACGCGCCGCCCGCGCTGAACGCGGGGCGCGGTGCGCGGGGCGCGGTGCGCGCGCCAAGATCGCGACACTTTCGGGAAAAGTGCTGGAATCTTGGCGGTCTTACCGACACTTTCCCCGAAACTGCACCCTCCCTCGCCGACTGGGCGCCGATGCGCGATAAGAAGGGGCCCTTCTTTTCGGCGTTAGGCGGCGGGGAGGGGGGCGGGGCGTAGGCGGGTGGCGCGGGCGGTGCGCAGACCGTCCCACGTGAAGACCGCCAGGGCGAGCCATACCAGCCCGAAGCCGAACAGGCGCACCGGCGGCATCGGCTCGTGGAAGAGGAACACGCCCAGGGCGAGCTGCAGCGTCGGGGCGACGTACTGGAGCATGCCGATGCTGACCAGGGGGAGGCGGTTGGCGGCGCCCGCGAACATCAGCAGCGGGACCGCGGTGAGCACGCCCGCAGCGGCCAACAGCAGGGTGTGGCCGGTGCTGATGTGCCCGAAGGTGAGCTGGTCGTGCTGGGCGTACCAGATCAGCAGGGCGAGAGCGGGCAGGCTGAGCACGGCCGACTCGACGAAGAGGCCGTCGGTGGCGGGCAGCCCCAGGCGCTTCTTGACCAGTCCGTACATGGCGAAGCTGAAGGCCAGGATGAGGGCGACCCACGGCGGGTGGCCGTAGTCGACGGTGAGCACGAGGACGGCTACGGTGCCGATGCCGACGGCGGCCCACTGGGCACCGCGCAGGCGCTCGTGCAGGAGCACCACCCCGGCGACGATCACCACGAGCGGGTTGATGAAGTAGCCGAGCGACGTCTCGACGACGCGGTCGATGTTGACGGCCCAGATGTAGGTGGCCCAGTTGATGCCGATGAGCAGCCCGGCCAGCGCGATCCCGGCGACGGTGGCCGGACGGTGGCGGAGTTCGGCGATGCGGCGCCAGCCGCGTACGGCGGTGAGCAGCAGGATCATGAACAGCACGGACCAGACAATGCGGTGTGCGAGCACCTCGAACGGGCCGGTCGGTCGCAAGAACTTGAAGTACGCGGGGAAGAAGCCCCACATGGTGTACGCGCCAAGCCCGTACAGGTAGCCGAGGCGAAGCTGACTCACGGTCGAATCGTAAGGGGCGAGTTGGCCGCTGCTACTGACAATGTGACGGCGATCGCTGCCTTCGGTCGGAATCCGGGGTCACAGCCCGAATTCCGACCTCAAGCGGCGGTGACGGCGCGAGGCTGGCGCCGTCTGGCTCAGTCGTTGTCGGGGATGAGCAGGTTGAGGGCCCAGCTGACCACGCCGACGATCAGTGCGCCGAGCAGCGCGGACCAGAAGCCGTCGACGTGGAACGGCACGTCGAGCGCCCCGGCGATGACGCTGGTCAGCCAGAACAGCAGGCCGTTCACCACGAGCGCGATCAGACCCAGGGTGAAGATGTAGAACGCGCAGCCGACCGTCTTGATGACCGGGCGCAGCAGCGCGTTGCACAGGCCGAAGATCACGGCGATGGCGAGGAACGTGCCGATCTTCCCGAGGGTGGTCTCGGCGTTCACCGTGATGCCGTCGATCAGCAGCGTCGCCACCCAGACGGCGGCCGCGCTGGCGGCCAATCGGAGGAGGATGCCCATGGTGCGGCATCGTGCCACGTATCGCCGCGGAAAGCACCCCCGGGTTAGCGTGCCCCGCGTGCGGCCGATCCGATGAGCTGCTGCTCGTACGAGGTCAGCGACAGCGCCGCCCAGCGCACCGAGCGCCGGTGCACCACCCCGATCATCCCGGGCTGCGCCCGGGACAGCCACGCCTCCTGGTCGCGCGACAGCCCCAGCACCGACACCGCGACCGCCGCCTCGGCCGGTTGCAGCGGCTGGAGCAGGGCCAGGTCGGCGCGGCCCAGCACGTCCACGTCCACCGGGGACAGATCGTCCCGCACCACCAGCGTGCTGTGCCACGGCGTGCCCGGGGTGCGGTCGGCGGCGACCGGCCCGATGTCCACGATCGTCAGCAGCGGCCGCAGCGGCGTGCCCGGCGGCACGGTCACCGGGCCGGGGGCCATCACCGTAAGCGGCGCGCCAGCGCCAAGCCCTCGGGTAAACGCCTCCCAGGCCCACGGGCGGGTCGTCTGCACCAGCACGTAGCCGCCCAGCGCCATGGCGCGCACCGCGACGGTCTGCGCCACCGGCACGCCGCCGATCAGCACGGCCCGGGTCGCCTCCGGGCGGAACAGTCGGAACGAGACCGCCTCGTTGTTCCGGTTCACCCCGATCATGAGCCCGCTGCCGCCGTACGGCGTGACGAGCGCGCCCACGGCGGCGCCGCGCCGGGCCGGGCCGAGGTGGCTGCCGGGCGCGACGCCCACCGGGGTCGGGCCGCCCAGCGGCAGCGTGGCCAGGTAGCCGTCGAGCTGCTCGCCGTCCAGGCGGCGGGCCTGGGCGTGGTCGGCGGCCAGCACCTGGCGCAGCGCACCCGCGGCGTTGCCGAGCGAGGTCTGGTCGGGGGCGGTCAGGCGCACCGTGAGCTGGCCGTACACCTGGTCGCCGTGGCCCGTCCACGGGCCCGCGGTCAGCGACACCGCGACCGTGGTGGCGGGCAGCCGCAGGAGCCGCGGCAGCAGCGCGTGGGCCGGATCGGGGTGGGACTGCGGCCAGCGCTCCACGGTGTGGACCGTCTGCAGCAGGCCACCGGCGTACAGTGCCGACCAGCCCTCCTGCACCGCCTGGCCGCTGTCGTGCCCGGCCGCCTCGCCCACCACGCGCAGCGCGGCGACCTCGCCGAGCAGCCGGTGCGGGACGGTGCCCAGGCGGGCGCGGACCTTGCGCACCACTCCGGCCAGCGCCCGCTCCAGGTCGCGCTCGGCCCAGGCGTCGGCCCGCTGCACCCGTACGCAGAGCACGGCGCGCTCGTCGGCGAGCAGGCGACCGCCGGTCAGCTGGCGGTAGGAGGACGCGGCCGGGGAGGAGCCGTTGGCGGCGTTGGCGAGCAGCAGCAGCTGCAGACGCACCGGCGGCGCGTCGGGGGCCGGGGCGGGCAGCAGCGCCGCGGGCGAGGGCAGCGGGTGCCACGCCCGGGTCGGCAGGACCGCCTGCTCACCCAGCTCCAGCAGCACCGACAGGCCCTCGGCGTCGGCGAACACGGCGCACGGCTGGCCCTCGACCTCCACGGTGCTCACCCGGCAGCCGGGGTGCACCAGGTCGAGCACGTCGGCGACGTCGGCACCGGCCTCGACGCGACGGCGGCGGGAGCGGAAGCGGGCGTACACCGACAGCCACTGCGACAGCCACCGGCCCCGCCAGCGGCCCCAGCCGAGCACCACCAGCGCCGCCGCGACCGGCACCGCCAGCGCGATCGCGGCCGGACCCGCCTGGGTGGCACCGACCAACAGCACCAGTGCTATCTGGACACTGACGATCTGGCCACCGCTGAGGCCCAGGAAACGCCGCGGTGGCAATGGATATGCCACCGTCGCTGGTTCGGTGGTGCTCGCCGTCGGCCCGGTCAGCGTGTCGACCGTCATCGCGATAACCTCCCCTTGGCGCGTACCGCCGCACTCGCCCGGCTCATGTTAGAGCTGCGCGCCGATTCGTGGGGAGGGCCCATGCCGTCGAGACAGGACCAGCTGCACTCGTACCAGTTCAGTGTGCAGCGTGTGGTCTCGGCTCTGGTCATGCGCGACACAGATCCGGCTCAGTCGCCGTTTCGCCGCGCCGCCAGCAGCACGCTGGCCAGCATCTGCCTGGCCGTGGTCATCGCGGCCGGATTCGGGGTGTACGGCGTGTTCAGCGAGCGCGGCGACGTCGGCTGGCAGCAGGACGGCACCGTCGTCATCGAGGACGGCACCGGCGCGAAGTACGTGTACCGCAACGAGAAGCTGCACCCCGCGCTGAACCTGGCCTCGGCGCTGCTGGCCTCCGGTCAGTCCCAGCCGCAGGTCAAGACGGTGTCCCGCAAGTCGCTGGCCGGGGTGCCGCGCGGCCTGACCGTGGGCGTGCCCGACCTGCCCGACTCACTGCCCGACGTCGACGGCCTGCTGGGCGCGCCGTGGTCGCTGTGCTCGCTCAGTGGCGAGAAGAAGCCGGTCGCGGCGATCGCCGTGGGCGACGAGGCACTGGCGGCCAAGGGGCGCGGCATGGGCGACGACGCCCTGTTCGTCCGGGGCGGCGGCGAGTACTACCTGCTGTGGCACGGCCGCCTGTTCAACACGGACGCGTACGTGGCGCAGACGCTGGGCGGCGGCAGTCCGGCGGTGTCGGTGCCGGTGGCGTTCATCAACCCGCTCGCCAAGGGTCAGCCGCTGACGCTGCCGCAGGTGACCTCGCCGGGTGCGGTCTCCACCGCGCTGCCCGACTACCGCAACGGCCAGGTGCTGAAGATCAAGGACCTCGACGGCGCGATCAAGCAGTACGCGGTGGTGCTCGACGACGGCCTCGCCCTGATCACCGCCGTGCAGGCGACCCTGCTCGTGGGCGGCTACCACAGCCAGTACAACATCCCGTCCGAGCGCGAGATCGACAAGAGTCGACTGTCCGAGCTGGACAAGTCGCCGCGGAACCTCGTGCCCGACCCGAACGACCAGCGGCAGCCGCCCGCGGTGATGCCCGGTATCGCGCAGTACGGCAGCGGCGCGCTGTGCGCGGTGTTCCGCGACGAGACCGGTGTGGTCGAGGCCCGCCTGGACGTGCCGGTGGACGTCGCCGGGCGCCCCGCGACCGTCGCCCGCGCCGGCAACGGCTCGCCCTACGCCGACTACGTGCTGGTGCCGTCGGGGCAGGGCGCGATCGTGGCGGCGGGCACCACCCTGAGCCTCGTCACCGATCAGGGTGTGCGGTTCGCCGCGGCCAAGGCGGAGGTGCTGACCACCCTGGGCTACAGCGGCAAGGGTCCGCTCAAGCTCCCGCCGAAGCTCGTCGACGTGCTGCCGGAGGGCCCGGGACTCGACCCGCAGACCGCGTCCGCGCAGTTGGCGCTCGGCTGAACCCACCCGCGCGACGGGCGGTTATCCACAGGCCACATCGATCGGGCTGGCAAGACTGGTCGTCGGACGCTACCGTCACCGAGACAGGCGCTTCACCGTCGACAGTCCGCATGGGACGGTGGACGCGCAACTGCACAAAGGGAATGGGGTGACGCAAGACAATGTCGGGGAGTTCGTCTTCCGAGGCCGCCATCATGGCGCAGACCGCGCAGAGGTTCGACCACGCCAACGACGCGCTGCAGAGCATGCTCAGCCGTCTGCTGAGTGAGCTCGAGGGTCTGCAGACGGCCTGGGTCGGTCGCGCCGGAAACTCGTTCGAGCAGGTCAAGCGGTCCTGGGCGGAGGACCAGAAGGCACTGCACCAGGCGCTGGGCGAGACGTCCCGCGCGATCCGCACCGCCGCACAGGAATACACCCGCGCCGACGAGGAGCAGGCCAGCAAGGTCGCCTCCAAGCAGTCCGGCGGCATCAACCTGAACCTCTGATGGCAGACCACAAGGGGGAGGAACTGACATGAGCGACAGACTCGTCGTTGATTTCCAGGCGCTGCACTCGGCCAGTGAGCACATCCAGAAGGCCATCAACAGCCTCGACTCGCACCTCGACCAGCTCGAGAGCGACGCGAAGCCCCTGATCTCCACCTGGAGCGGCTCCGCGCAGGCGGCATACCACGAGCGCCAGCACAAGTGGCGCAACGCGGCCAACGACCTGTCGGCGATGCTGCGCGACATCAAGGGCGCCGTCGACGAGGCCGCGGTGCAGTTCAAGGACGCCGAGGACCGCAACACCCGGCTGTTCCTCAATCACTGAACCGCCCGTACAGCTCCGCACGCCCGGACCCCGGGTGCCGCATGGCACCTCTGGGATCCGGGCGTTCGCGTATTCGGAGCGGGCCTGCGCCTGGTCAGCCGGTCGGGGCGTCCGGGGCACCCGCGGGCCGCCAGCGGCGACGCATGCCGCTGGGCAGCGCCAGGGCCAGGCCCAGCACCAGCACGGCCAGTCCGATGCCGATGCCCGCCAGCCACAGCGAACGGTCGCGCAGCCGGTCGGCGTCGGCGGCGGCAGCCTCGGCGGCCGGGTCGGCCTTCGGCGGCACCAGCGCGGCCGGGGTGGCGCGGACGCCGTCGTCGAGGACGTCGGTCACGGCCCGGACCGGATCGACCACGCCGGCGCCGTACTCCTCGCTGCCCAGGCCGCCCGGTGCCGGGTCGGCGGTGGCGAGCAGGCGGCGCACCACCTGTTCGCGGTCGAGGTGCGGGAACCACTGGCGCACCAGCGCGGCGGCGCCCGCCACCATCGGGGCGGCGTAGCTGGTGCCGCTGAGGTTCGCCAACTGCCCGCCGCCGGGCCAGGCGCCGGTGACGTTCTCACCCGGGGCGACGATGTCGACGTACGGCCCGGTCTGCGACTGGGCCTGCCGCTGACCGTCGGCGCTGATCGCGCCGACGCCGAGCACGCCCGGCCAGGCGGCCGGGTAGGGCGTCTTGTTGCCGGCGGACTTGCCGTTGCCCGCCGCGGCGACCACGACCACGTCCTTGGCGAGCGCGTAGTCGACCGCCGCACGGATCTCCGGCAGGCCGTCCGGACCGGCGTCGGTATAGCTGAGCGACAGGTTCATCACCTTCGCGCCGTGGTCGACGGCCCAGCGGATCGCCTTGGCCATGTCGGGGTCGAGGGCGCGCCGGGCCTCGTCCTCCTTCTCCTTGCCGCCGACCTTCTCGCTGACCCGGATCGGGAGGATGCGGGCGGCCGGCGCGATGCCCCGGAACTCGCCGCCGGGCACGGGCTTGGCGGCGATGATGCTGGCCACTCCGGTGCCGTGGCCGACGCAGTCCTGCCGCCCGTCGGTGCCACCCTGGGGCAGCGCGTCGAATCCGGGCAGCACCCGGCCCGCGAGCTGCTGATGCTCGGCGACGCCGGAGTCGACGACCGCCACGATCACGTCGTGCCCGTCCGCGCCCGGGGGCAGCCGGCTGAGGTCCCACAGCTGCTGAGGCCAGGGCTTGGCGGTCACCCGGGGGGCGGGTGTGGGGGCGCCGCTGGGGCATGGCGCGGCCAGGGCGGGGGCTGTCGTCAATCCGACGAGCGCCGCGGTGCAGGCCAGGATGGTCGCCGTCGCGGCGGAGAGGGTGCGGCTGAGATGCAAGGTCGTGCTCCCGGCGGACCAAGGGGTGATTGGGTGACGCGAGCGTTCTCAGCCGCCGATCGTACTTGAGAGGGCCGACCTAGACTGCTGGTTGCGGCGCGCCTACTCGGCGCAAGGTAAGTTGTGTGACGTACTCTCCCGGCGGCAGGAGGTGAGCGCGTGATGGGTTGGCAACCGGCCAACGACATTGAGATCGCGCTGCTCGAGGCGTTGCACGCCGGCGATCAGGAACAGTATTTCCGTGTGCTGAGCCGCTGCGAGCTGATCCTGCCGGTGGCGGCGGAGAACCGTCCCGGCGCTGCTCCGGGCTGGGGCACCTGGGTGGCTGAGGGCCGCACGCACGTGCTGTCGTTCACCTCGGCGTCCTCGATGCGGACCTGTCTGGCCGAGCACGCGGGACCGGCGCGCCGGATCGCGTTCCAGGAGCTCGCGGCCGCCTGGCCGAACCACGAGTGGTGGCTGGCGGTCAATCCCGGCCTGCCGATCGAGGGTTATCTGCCCGCCTGGTTCGTGACCCAGATGGTGCGCGGCGACGTGCGTATCGCGGGTGCGCCCGCCGAGGCACGTGGGCGGCTGGAGCGCCTGGAGGCGCTGGAACGGGCCAAGGCCGCCCGCTCCGCCATGCCCCCGCCGCAGCGCCCGGTGCATCCGCCCGCTCCGGTCGGCGACCCGACCATCGTCGATGCGGAAGTGATCGAAGTCTCAGATCATCCGCCCGCGATCGCGGCCCGCCGTACCTACGAGCCCCCGCCGCTGCCCGCGGCGCCGCCGCCGCCCCTGCCGCCGTACGAGCCGATCCCGTCCGTGCCCGCGCCCGCTCCCGTGCCGCCGAGCGTGGACATGTGGTCCGGGCCCACGACGCAGCCCGTGGCCCCGCCGGTCGCCCCCGTGCCGCTGCCCGATCCGGCCCCCTCGGTCGACCGGGAGCCGCAGACCGACCCCGAGCCGAGCGGCGGCCGGTACGGACAGGCGCCGCGCCGCGAGGTGCCCGCCGGGTCGCCGCGGCACGTGCTGCCCACCGACGAGCCCGACTTCACCCCGTCCAACAGCGTCGAGGAGCAGCTGCTCGACGCGGCCGAGGCGGGCAACACCGACGCGTTCCTGTCGACGCTGCTGCTGGCCACGGTGCTGGTGCCGACCGCCGGGCCGGGCAGCCCGCAGCCGGGCGAGGAGGGTTTCGCCTGGCAGCCCACCGACATCGACGGCGAGCCGCACATCGTCAGCTTCACCTCCGCGCAGTGCATGCCCGCGCCCGGTGACGTGATTCCGGTCCGGTTCATCAAGCTGATCAAGACCTGGCCCGACCCGGCCTGGTCGTTCGCGGTGAACCCGGGCACGCCGATCGGTGCCTCGCTGCCCGGCGACCAGTTGCTGGAGCTGGCGCGTTGGGCGGGCGAGATGGGCCTGGGCGGCGAGGAGCGCGAGGCGGTCATGCCCGCGCCCACCGCGGGTGCGGCCCCGCCGCCGACCAAGCGCGACGAGGTCACCGAGATGCAGAAGGTGATCGCGGGCAGTCAGGTCGGCTACTACCTCGAGCGCGGCTACGACCGGGTGTCCGGGTTCGTGCACCGGGCGCGCGAGGTCGGCCATCTGCGCGGCCCGCAGGCGCTGCGCGGCGCGCTGGGCCTGACCTGGGCCGGGTCGCCGTTCAAGGCGGAGGACACCGAGATCTTCGTGCTGCGCTGGCCGGCGTACCGGCCGAGCCTGTACCGGATTCCGTACGGCGGGCAGCACGAGGCGGCGATGCGGGCGATGGAGGGCTGGGTCATCGAGCGGGCCCCGTTCCGCGGCAACGGCTTCGCCCCGGGCGACAGCACCGAGATCATCGCCGAGTTCAAGGTGGACAGCATCCGCCTGCCCCACGGTGCGCGCCTGCTGCGCGTGGACGCCGAGGGCAAGGAGGAGATGGTCGCCGTGCTGGACGCCGACGGTCCCCGCTGGCTGCGGACGGACGGAGGCGAGTGATGCGCGACGGCTTCATCGCGTCGTACCTGGGCCGGGAGTACGAGGCCAGCCCCGACGGCGACAGCGTGCGCCTCTACCGCCCCGAGGGCGCCGACGGCTTCGAGGAGGTGCGCCCCGGGCGGTATGTCCGGGTGGTGCCCGTCGTCGAGGTCGACGAGCTGGCGTACGTGCGAACCGTGTGCAACTGGCGCGGGCAGCCGTTCGTGGTGCTCGCCGAGCACGACGGCTGGCTGCGCGTGGAGTACACCGGGGGTAAGGCGCCGGTCGCGGCCGAGCTGGGCTTGGAGGAGTTCGACTACGGCGTCTACCAGGGCTGGGCCCCGCGCGCCGAGGTCGTCGACCTGCGCGAGACCCGGGCCTGAGCCAGGGTCACTTCGCCCAGCGGATGATCTCCCCGGCGACGAGGTCGGGCCGTTCCACGTGCAGGAAGTGGCCCGCGTCCTCGATCAGGTGCCATTCGTAGTCGGCCAGCACGTACCGGCCGGAGCCCTGCGCGGTGGCGGTGAGCGTGATCGGGTCCAGCGCACCCTGCAACTGCAGCGTCGGGGTGATGATCGGCTGGCGCACCGCCCGGATGAACCGGTAGCCGTGCAGGCGCAGCGTCGACCGGAACGCCCAGCGGTAGGCCTCCATCGCGCAGAAGGCGGCCTGCGGGATGCGCAGCGCCTCCCGGCAGCGCGCCTCGTACTCCTCGTACGCCGGGGTCTGTCGGAAGCTCGGGCCGGTCCACGAGCGCATCAGGTCGCCCGCGAGCTCGGCGCCGTCGCGGGTGAGCACGTGCTCGTAGCGCGGCAGCTGGAAGCGCAGCAGCGCCCGTCCGGCCCGGCGCTGGGCGGCGTCGGCGACCAGGGCCGTACGCAGTCGCAGCGGATGCGCCGCGCCCAGCACCACCAGGCGGTTGACCAGCTTCGGGTGCAGCGCCGCCGCCGACCAGGCGATCAGGCCGCCCGCCCCGGCCCCGACGACCGTGGCGCTGCGCTCACCGAGGGCGCGGATCAGGCCGACGACGTCGGCGGCGAGGGTGAAGCCGTCATACCCCCGCGGGGGTTTGTCGGTGGCGCCGTAGCCGCGCAGGTCGACCGCGACCGCGCGGAAGCCCGCGTCGGCCAGCAGCGGCAGCTGCTCGTGCCAGGCCCACCAGAACTCGGGGAAGCCGTGCAGCAGCACCACCAGCGGCCCGCTGCCCAGTTCGGCGACGTGGAAGCGGCTGCCGTTGGCGCTGACGAAGCGGTGCGTCCAGGGACCGTCGGTCAGTACGCACGCCTCGTCCACCGGAGCGTTCAAGCCTCGGTCGCTGCGCTCAGTCATAGGTGCAGGCTAGCGTGCCCGCGCGCGGACCTGTCTGCGCAGCAGGGCCGCCGCCAGCAGCGACGCGATCAAGGACCCCACCAGCACCGCTTCCTTGATCAGGATCTGCTGCTCGCCCTGGGGGAAGGCCAGCTCCGCGATGAGCAGGCTCACCGTGAAGCCGCACCCGGTGACGACCGCCACCGCGAGCAGGTCGCGCCAGGTCAGGCCCTCCGGCAGCTGAGCGAGGCGCGACTTCACCGCCACCGCCGCCCCGCCGAGCACCCCGACGGTCTTGCCGACCACGAGGCCGACCAGCACACCCAGCGCCGCCCGGTCGGTGAACAGCGCGGCCAGGGTGCTCATGCTCACGGCGATGCCCGCCGAGAAGAAGGCGAACAGCGGCACGCACACTCCCGCCGAGATCGGCTGCAGGGTGTGCTCCAACTGCTCGGCCGGTGCCTCGTGCTCGCCCGCGTCGGGCTTGACCCGGGTGAGCAGGCCGACCGCGACGCCCGCGATGGTGGCGTGCACTCCAGATGCGTGCACCAGCGCCCACGCGGCCACCGCCAGTGGCAGATACAGCCACCAGCCCCGGATGCGGAACTGCTGGAGCAGGAAGTAGACCAGCAGCACCGCGGCGGCGCCGAGCAGTGGCAGGAAGGCCACGTGGGCGGTGAACAGGATGGCGATCAGCAGGATCGCGCCCAGGTCGTCCACGATCGCCAGGGACAGCAGGAAGACGCGCAGGCCCGGCGGCAGATCGCGGGCGCAGATGGCCAGCACGGCCAGGGCGAAGGCGATGTCGGTGGCGACCGGGACGGCCCAGGCGTCGGCGCCGCCGGGTGCGCCGTACGCGATGAGGAAGCAGGTCAGCGCCGGGATCAGCATGCCGCCGATCGCCCCGGCGATGGGCAGCGCCGCTTGGCGCAGGTCGCGCAGCTCCCCCACGACCAGCTCGCGTTTCAGTTCCAGGCCCGCGACCACGAAGAACACCGTGAGCAGGCCGTCCTGTGCCCAGGCGGAAACCGACAGGTTCAGGTGCAGCGCCTCGGGCCCGAACGTGTAGTCGCTGAGTCGCTGGTACGCCCCGGCTAGCGGTGAGTTGGCGATGATCAGGGCGAGCGCGGTCGCGCCCAGCAGCACCAGGCCGCCGATCTGCTCGGTACGCAGGAACCGTACGACCTCGGCGGCGGCGGAGCGGGCCGCCTGGGCCCGGCGCCGCTTGATCCGCTTCATCCGCGGGCTCGGCGCAGGCCTGGTCCGGCTGTGTCCCATGATTCGGATCCTACGGTTCGGACCAGCGGATTTCGGGCGCCTGGCGCAACTGGCCGGGGCGCTCATATCCCCTGGCGCACCCGCGGCGGGGTGCGGCAGAGTTCCCGGACATGACCACCCCCCTGCGCGTCGTGGACGTGAGCGGCTCCCCCGAGCAGATGGGCGAGGCGTACGGCGCCGCCGCCGCCGACCTCATCCAGGCCAACGTCGCGACCTACCTCACCCGCTTCGCCCGCTCGGCCGGGCTGGACCGGCAGACCGTCCTCACCCGGGGCGCCGCCTTCCGGGACACCACCCGGGAGCTGGCTCCCCGGCTGGCCCGGATGCTCGACGCCACGGCGGGCGGCGCCGGACTCGCGCCGGAGCTGATCTACGCGGTCAACGCGCGGTCGGAGCTGCTCTACGGCGACCCGTCCTGCGGTTCGCCCGGGGGCGCGGAGCCGGGCGAGTGCACCAGCATCGGGGTGCTGGACTCGCGCACCGCCGACGGCCACACGGTGCTCGCCCAGAACTGGGACTGGCACCCCGAGCACCGCGACACCAACCTGCTGCTGGTGACCCGGGACGAGCGTGGGCACGTGGTGGCCGCGCTGACCGAGGCGGGCATGCTGGCCAAGACGGGCCTGAACAGCGCGGGCGTGGGTGTCTGCGTCAACCTGCTGGGCTGCGACCGCGACGGGCGGCCCGGTGGATTGCCGTACCACGTGCTGCTGCGCTCGGTGCTGGAAGGCGACTCGCTGTCCTGGGCGATCCGCAACGCGGTGCGGGCGCCCCGCTCGGCATCCATCAACCTCCTCATCGGACAGGCTGATCCGTCAGGTGGTGAAATCATCGACCTGGAGTTGGCCCCGGGGGAGGCCGGTTGGCTGCATCCGGTGGACGGCCTGCTGGTGCACGCAAACCACTTCGAGGCGCCGCTGCCGGTCTACGACACGATCAAGGATTGGGGCGGGTCGTCGCTGTTCCGATCGGCGCGCGCCCGACGGCTGCTGGCCGCGGCGGGCGACAGACTGCGACCGGAGGACGTCCTCGGGGTGCTGCGCGACCACCACAGCCATCCGGTGTCGCTTTGCCGCCATGTCGATCCACGGGACGCGGAGGCCGACCGATCCGAGACGATTTGGACCGTTTTTCTTGACCTAGATGCCCGATCTATGCAGCTGATTCCCGGGCCGCCCTGTATCGGTGGGCAAGGTATGACATTCACCGTCCACTAAGGACTATGAAAAATCTGGGAACGTTCCAACTGATGACAGCGACGGTCAGTTATGCAAGGCTGCTTTCACAATCGACGACGCGGCCCGGCCGATAACCCTGCCGTGCTCTGACCGCGTCGTCACCGCCAAGGGAGGGAGGACCCTTTGCGAATCCGCAAAATTGGCAGCGCAGTCGGGATCACCGCCGCTCTGGTCGCTGCCAGCCTGACGGGTGCCCCCGCGGATGGCGCGCCACAGCCGGTGGAGGTCAAGGAGCCGTCGCTGGCTCACCGCGACGACAACCTGCCCAACAAGCTGGGTGACGCGAAGAGCGAAGCGACCAAGCAAGCCATCTCCGACGTCATCTCGGGCAAGGCCAAGCCGGTCGAGAAGAACGGTTCGACCGTCGTCAAGGTCGGCAAGAAGTGGGTCGAGCTGAAGAAGAAGGCCGACAAGGTCGACCCGATCTTCGCTGTGCTCGCGCAGTTCGGCACCGGGGTCGACCCGTTGACCAGCGGCGAGGCGGGCCCCCAGCACAACCAGATCGTCGGGCCGGACCGCACCCAGAACAACTCGACGTACTGGGAGTCGGACTTCAACCAGGCGCACTTCGACCAGGTCTACAACGGGTCGGACCAGTCTGTCGCCGACTTCTACTACGACCAGTCCGGCGGCAAGTACTCGGTCAAGGCCACGGTCTCCGACTGGGTGCAGCTGCAGTACAACGAGGCGCGTTACGGCCACAACTTCGCCGTGGGCGACGTTGACGGCAATGGCGAGCAGCTGGACGACCGGTACACCGCCTGGGCGTTCATCAAGGACAGCGGCAACGCGTGGTACAACGCGCAGCTCGCGGCGGGCAAGACCCCGGCCGAGATCGCGACGTACCTCAAGCAGTTCGACGTGTACGACCGGTACGACGCCGACGGTGACGGCAACTTCAACGAGCCGGACGGGTACATCGACCACTTCCAGGCGATCCACGCCGGCGAGGGTGAAGAGGCCGGTGGCGGCCCGCAGGGCGAGGACGCCATCTGGTCGCACCGCTGGTACGCGTACTCGACCGACTTCGGTGTGTCCGGGCCGGGCACGAACAAGCTGGGCGGCACCCAGATCGGCAACTCGGGCATCTGGATCGGTGACTACACCATCCAGCCCGAGAACGGCGGTCTCGGCGTGTTCGCGCACGAGTTCGGCCACGACCTCGGTCTGCCGGACCTGTACGACACCCAGGGCGGCGACAACAGCACGGCCTTCTGGACGATCATGTCCGGTGGTTCGTGGATGAGCCACGACCCGCAGAACATCGGCACCTCGCCGACGTTCATGGGCCCGTGGGAGAAGCTGCAGCTGGGCTGGCTCGACTACACCGTGGTGGAGTCCGGCCAGAGCAAGATGGTCTCGCTCGGTTCCGCGGCGACGCCGAAGGGCCTGCCGCAGGCCATCCTGGTCAACCTGCCCCTGCACGAGCACGTCGACGTGTACAACACGCCGGCTTCGGGCTCGTACGAGTGGTGGGGCGGCTCCGCCGACGGCCTCAACACGACGCTGACCCGGACGGTCGACCTGACCGGCGCGACCACCTCGGCCTCGCTGTCCAGCAAGGCGTGGCACGAGATCGAGAAGGGGTACGACTTCCTGTACCTCGAGGTCAACGACGGCAGCGGCTGGAAGCAGGTCGGCACCCCGCTGACCGCCAACTCCGGCGGCGGCGACGACCCCGCGTGGGTCAACCTGTCGTACGACCTGAGCGGTTACGTCGGCAAGTCGGTTCAGGTGCGGTTCCGCTACATGACCGACGGCGGCGTGCACAAGAAGGGTCCGTTCCTGGACGACATCGTCATCGCCGCGGACGGTGCCACCGTCCTCAGCGACGATGTGGAGTCCGGCGACAACGGCTGGACCGCCAACGGCTTCAGCCGCATGGGCGGCACCATCTCCGGCATGTACCCGCACTACTACCTGGCGGAGTACCGGTCCTACACCGGCTACGACAAGAACCTCAAGACCGGACCGTACAACTTCGGCTTCCTCAACACCCAGCCCAACTGGGTCGAGAAGTTCCCGTACCAGGACGGTCTGCTGGTGTGGTACTCGGACGGTTACTACACCGACAACAACACCATCGATCACCCCGGTGGCGGCCTGGCCCTGCCGATCGACGCTCGGCCCGCGCCGATCCTGTTCCCGGGCGGCTACAAGCTGGGCAACCGGCGGCAGCCGTTCGACGCGACCTTCGGTCTGCAGTCGACGGACGCGGTCACGTTCCACCGTAACGGCGTTGCGGTCACGGTTCCGTCGCAGCCGGGTATCCCGACCTTCGACGACACGAACCCGCTCGCCTACTGGTCGGCGGCGAACCCGCTGAGCTCGGCCATCGTGGCCGGTCACGGTACGAAGATCTCGGTCTGGCTGGAGATCCCCGGCACGCTGCCGGTGGTCCTGGTCCAGGTCAAGAACTGAGTTAGCCGGTAAACGAAAAGGGCCTGTCCTTCGGGACAGGCCCTTTTCCATGCCATCACCGTGCCGGGGCCGATCGTGCCGGTCCGAGCACTTCCAAAACCGACTCGGGAAGGGGCTCCCCCGTGGAGCCCCTTCCGCTGTCGTCCGGCGGCGGCTCCGAAGGGCCGGGAGATCTTGCCGCCGTATGGGATGTTCATGCAGTGGCGGTCCGACCGCCAGCTTTCCGCGCACCATTGCGGGATCCCGCAACGCCTCCGCTGCTCGGCGCCGTTGCGGGATCCCGCAATCGCCGGTCTCGGTTTGATCACAACAGGAGACGGCCCGGTGCGCCGGATGATTTCCTCTTGCCGTCAAGGAGGTCGAGTATGACGACGTCGAGCATCCCCCTCGGGGCACCGATGCCGCTGCTGACGAGGTGGGGCCTCACCCCGGATGCGGACCTGGTGTTCCGCACGCTGGCCACCTGTGGGCCCGACACCGCGGGCAACCTTGCCAAGTCTCTCGGCATGGCGCGCAAACGCGTCGACGACGCGCTGGAGGACCTCTACGGCGCGGAGTCGGTCGTTCCCTCGCGGCAGGCGGGGCTGCGCGGTGAGACCGTCTGGGGCGCCAGGCCTGCGGACAGCGTGGTCCACCAGCTGCGGCGGCGCCAGCACCGGGCAGCTGTCAGCCACGGGACGCGCTGTTCCGTGCCGCGCGCGGACACGGTCGAGCTCGGGCCTGAGATGAGACATCTGACGAGCAGGGACAAGGCCCGCAAGCGGATGGCGGTGCTCCTCTCGCACGCCCATCAGGAGAGGTTGACGCTCAACCCGGAACAGGCCTTCGAGGCGACGTCCCTGCGGGCTGCCGCACAGACGGACCGGCAGCTCAGCGGACGTCTCATTCCGAGCCGAGTCGTCGGCGTGCTTCCACCTGACCCAGATCGGATGGTGCCTTTCGGCGGTGAGTCCACCAGGTCGAGTGTGGCCTACCGGGCAATGCCGGAAGTCCCCATGAAACTCATCGTCCTCGACCGCAAGGTCGCCTTCTTCCCAGTCGATCCACGCAACTACGAACGGGGCTACCTCGAAGTGGCCCAGGCGTCGCTCGTCGCTTCGCTGGTGGAAACGTTCGAACGTTGCTGGTCTGCTGCTCGGTCTCCGCAGGAGGTCACTGTGCCCGCGTTCGCGCTCACACCGCGTGAGGAAGCGCTTGTCAATCTGCTGGTGCAGGGGCTCACCGATGCCGGCGC
This sequence comes from Catellatospora tritici, assembly GCF_019083965.1. Lineage (GTDB taxonomy): Bacteria > Actinomycetota > Actinomycetes > Mycobacteriales > Micromonosporaceae > Catellatospora > Catellatospora tritici. The sequence continues at coordinate 102,863 of NZ_JAHRCY010000007.1, read as the reverse complement.
CGCGCAGCAGTTGCAGATCAGCGAGCGGACCGTATCCAACCTGCTGCGCAGTCTCATGGACCGGCTCGGTGTGGAGAACCGCTTCCAACTCGGCGTCGCGCTCGGTTCGTTGCGCGTCGCGCAGTACCCCACGGGCTCCACCGCGCAGCCGGCGAGCCAACCCAATGAAGAACACGACAGTTGAGGGAACCGATGATCCGCCGCATTCTCGGAGTGCTCGTCACGGCAGTCGCCGTGGTGGCATTCACGTCACCCGCCCAGGCCGCGACCACCTGGAACGGGGTCCCGTCCGTTGCTTGCGCCACGGGCGCGGTCACCTCGTTCGAGCTGGTCACCGACGCGCAGGGGTACCACTGGTTCCAGCTGGCCGGATGGTCCAAGCCCTGCACGCCGCTGACCGCGACCGGACCTCAGTTCGGCATCGTGCTCTATGACCCGATCAACGGCTACGGCCGACCCACGCAGACCTACCTCACCGGGGACACGCCGACTCAGTTCAGCGGCTTGCTCGGGGCGCTGGAGTGGGAATTCGTCGGTGGATTCTGCCTGGCTTCCGGAACCTCGTTGAGTCAGCGGCTGGACTGCTTCGGCGTCACGGTGCAGGACGGCGTCCCGACCCTGACCCGGGTTCCGCTGACCGACCCTCGGGTCAGCAAGTCCTACATGAAGTCCCACGGCGTTGGGCCCGAGTGCCCCGGCTGTCTATGGTGACCTGACCGCAGGCCAGTGGTCTGCGGTGCCGAACCGCGGCACGGAGGGCGCCCCCCGGGGGGCGCCCTCCGTGTTTCGTCTGTCAGTCCTCGTTCGAGGAGCCGGAGTTCATACCGGCGGCGATGAGGTTCATGACCGCCGAGTCTTGCAGGGTCGTCACGTCGCCCAGGGACCGCTTCTCCGCCACGTCGCGCAGCAGACGTCGCATGATCTTGCCGGAGCGGGTCTTCGGCAGCTCCGTGACCAGCATGATCTGGCGCGGCTTGCAGATCGGGCCGAGGGTCTTGGAGACGTGCTCACGCAGCTCCGCCACGCCCACCTCGGCCCCGCCGCGCAGGATCACGAACGCGACGATGGCCTGGCCGGTGGTCGGGTCGGTGGCGCCGACGACCGCCGCCTCCGCCACGGCCGGGTGGGCGACCAGCGCCGACTCGACCTCGGTGGTGGAGATGTTGTGGCCGGACACCAGCATCACGTCGTCGACCCGGCCGAGCAGCCAGATGGCGCCGTCCTCGTCGCGCTTGGCGCCGTCACCGGCGAAGTAGAAGCCCTGCTCGGCGAAGCGCGACCAGTACGTCTCGATGAACCGCTTGTCGTCGCCCCAGATGGTGCGCAGCATCGACGGCCACGGACCGGTCAGCGCCAGGTAACCGCCGCCGCCGTTGCCCACGATCGAGCCGTCGTCGGCCACCACCTCGGCCTTGATGCCGGGCAGCGGACCCATCGCGGAACCGGGCTTGCAGCTGGTCACGCCAGGCAGCGGCGAGATCATGATGGCGCCGGTCTCGGTCTGCCACCACGTGTCCACGATCGGGCAGCGGTTGCCGCCGATGTGCTCGCGGTACCACATCCACGCCTCGGGGTTGATCGGCTCGCCGACCGAACCGAGCAGGCGCAGCGAGCTCAGGTCGAACTGGGCCGGGATGTCGTCGCCCCACTTGGCGAAGGTGCGAATCGCCGTCGGTGCGGTGTAGAGGATCGTGACGCGGTACTTCTCGACGATCTCCCAGAACCGGCCGCGGTGCGGGGTGTCCGGCGTGCCCTCGTACATGACCTGGGTGGCGCCGTTGGACAGCGGGCCGTACACGATGTAGCTGTGGCCGGTGACCCAGCCGATGTCGGCGGTGCACCAGTAGACGTCGGTCTCCGGCTTGAGGTCGAAGACCGCGTGATGGGTGTACGAGGCCTGGGTCAGGTACCCGCCGGTGGTGTGCAGGATGCCCTTCGGCCGGGCTGTGGTGCCCGAGGTGTACAGGATGAACAGCGGGTGCTCGGCGTCGAAGGCCTGCGCCTCATGCTCCGCCGACGCGCCGCCCACCGCGTCGTGCCACCACACGTCGCGGCTGTCGTCCCACGCCACGTCCTGCCCGGTACGCCGCACGACCAGCACCTTCTCGACGGTCGGGCACTCGGCCACGGACTCGTCGACGGTCGGCTTCAGCGCGCTCGGCGCCCCCCGGCGGTAGCCCCCGTCCGCGGTGATGACGACCTTCGCGCTGGCGTCCTGGATCCGTCCGGCCAGCGCGTCCTTGCTGAACCCACCGAACACGACGGAGTGGGTGGCGCCGACGCGGGCACAGGCCAGCATCGCCACCGCCGCTTCCGGGATCATCGGCAGGTAGATGGCGACCCGGTCGCCCGCGCTCACGCCCAGCGTGGTCAGCGCGTTCGCGGCCCGGCACACCTCAGCGTGCAGGTCGGCGTAGGTGATGGTGCGGGTGTCGCCCGGCTCGCCCTCCCAGTGGATGGCGACGCGGTCACCCAGGCCGTTGGCCAGGTGCCGGTCCAGGCAGTTGTACGCGATGTTGAGCTTGCCGCCGACGAACCACTTCGCGAACGGCGGGTTCGACCAGTCCAGCACCTGGTCCCACGGCTGGGCCCAGTCCAGTCGGCGGGCCTGGGTCTCCCAGAAGGCGAGCCGGTCGGCGTCGGCCTCCGCATACGCCTCAGCGGTGACGTTGGCCTGCGCCGCGAGTTCCGCCGGCGGATCGAACCGCCGCGACTCGTGCAGCAGGTTCTCCAGGGTCTCGCTCACTGCCGCGCCTCCTTGGGGGGTCAAATTATGCCTGTGACGTCGGTCTCGGGGCTGATGTTACGTCGCCGTGACGGCTGTTTACAGTTAGGGTCCCTAACAATTTCCGGCGAAGTGCCGAGCCGGGGTGCTGCCGGTCCGGCGGTTAGTCTCCGGGCATGACTATGGACCCCCTGGCCCCGCTGCTGGAGCTGGCTGATGTCGAATCTGCGGTGAACGGTGCCCGCGCTGCGGTGGATGGCGCGTACAAGCACCGGGCCCTGCGGCGTCAGGGCGGGGCGGTCGCGGCCGAGATCAGCCTGCGCTGCGCCGTGGCCAGCGCCGCACTTGAGGGCCACCGGTACGAGCTCAGCGACGTACGTGGCGGCACCGTGCTGGACGCGGTGCTACAGGGCGCGCTGCGGGTGGCCGAGGCCGTGCCGACCCTGCACGAGCGCTGGCACAAGTCCCCGCGCCAGGTCCTGGCCCGACTGCACCTGCTCGCGGGCACCGGCGTGCTCCCGGAGCACGACCTCGGAAAGCCCCTGCCCGAAGCCGCCGCCCGATTGGACACGCTGCTGGAGCTGGTCGCGACGGAGGCCGGTGATCCGCTGGTGCGGGCGGCGGTCGTACACGGCGAACTGCTCTCACTGAAGGCGTTCCCCGGCGTGAACGGCATCGTGGCCCGTGCCGCCGCGCGGCTCACCCTGGTCGGCAGCGGCTTCGACCCGCGCGGCCTGGTCCCGGTCGAGGTCGCCCACCTGGACCGCGAGCCCGAATACATCGGCGCCGCCAACGCCTTCGCCACCGGCACCCCCGACGGCCTCCGCTCCTGGCTCCGCCACTACACCACCGCGATCACCCAGGCCTGCGCCGAAATCCCCGCGCTAGCCGACCCGTTCCGCTGACCCACCGTCCAAACAAGCCCACGGCGACACGTCTCGCCCGGCGGCACCGTGCAGTCGCGGGGAAACCGCACGAATCTTGGGCTGGGATTCCGGCAGTTTCCCCAAAACTGCCCCAACTCCCAGCGCGACCGCAGCAGCATGCGTGCATACCCGAGTGCCTGCGCTTGAAAACCCCGACCACCAACCGCGTGCTCGCCGGCGGCGTCTGGACTGAGGAGCGTGCCCGAGCCGAAGGCTCGGCAGCGACGAGGGAAGACGCCGCCTGAAAGGCGAGCACGCCGCGCCTGCGGAGGCAGGCGCCAAAATTATGGATGGCGCCGCATGTTCGCGACGCCATCGCGCACGTCCGCCCGGGTTACCAGGCGTGCACCTCTGGCTAACTGCCCTCGGCGGACCCGAGGGTCTCGCCGGGACTTTGCCTTCACGACGGCTAGATCGCGCGTGGGTGCCCGGTGGCCGTGCTCGAAAGCTGGCTTCTGCCAGCTACTTTCGGCTGCAGAACGCTTCCGTACTCACTTTTCTACGCCCGTTTCGCCCCGATGGCCAGCCCTCGCCGGGAATGTGTGACAGATGGGGCTGTTGTGGCACTCGGGCCACTCTCCGGAGTGGTTTGCGCGCTCAGAGTGCCGCGGCTGCGGCCGCGGCGCGGGCGCGGCGGCGTCGGCCGTACCAGGCGATGCCGATCGCGACGCCCACACCGAGGCCGAGCGCGGCGGCAGCCACCGGAACGGCCGGTCGGTTGCGCAGTCGCTTGGCCAGCGGCACGGGGTGGCGGAATTCCAGCACCGGCCACCGGCGCTCGATCGCCTCGCGGCGCAGCGCCTTGTCGGGGTTCACGGCGCTGGGGTGCCCGACGGCGGCCAGCAGCGGCACGTCGGAGACCGAGTCGGAGTAGGCGTAGCACTCGGCTAGGTCGTAGCCGCGCTCGTCGGCGATACGCCGCACCGCCTCGACCTTGGCCGGGCCCGCGGCGTAGAAGTCGATCTCACCGGTGTAGCGCCCGTCGGCGACCTTCATCCGCGTGGCGATGACGTCGGAGATCCCCAGCTGTGCGCCGATCGGCGCGACCATCTCCTCGCCGGAGGCCGACACCAGGATGATGTCGCGCCCCGCCGCCTGGTGCTCCTCGATCAGGATGGCGGCTTCGGCGTAGATGTACGGATCGATCAGCTCGTGCAGGGTCTCGCCGACGATCTGGCGCACCTGATCTACCTTCCAGCCCTTGCAAAGCTCGGCCATGTAGTCGCGGGTGCGGACCATCGACTGGTCGTCAGCGCCACCGCGCTTGAACATGAACTGCGCGTACGCCGTCTTAACGACGTCACGCTTAGTGATCAGGCCGTCTCGATAGAACGGTCTGCCGAACGCCAACGCGCTCGACGTCGCGATGACGGTCTTGTCCAGGTCGAAAAACGCGGCGCTACGGCCCACGGCGAGAAAGTGTAGCCGGGATGTTTCGTTCGCGGCGTCCGGCAGGCGTCAATCGTTCGCAAGACCCTGGTAACTGAGCGGCGAATCAGTGATTGCGCAGCGTAGGATCTTGGCTTCATCTACGGCGTGTCGGGGCGTGTCGGGACAGAAGCCTCTCGACGGCGCCCCGTCGAGTGGGGCATGCTTTCGCACACAAGCCCTCAGCGGTTGCCACCCCCCCCGCAGCCGCTGGGCGGGTTCCGGCCCACATCCCCCCTTGGCCGGACCCCAGGACGGCCCCCGTCTCCCCGGACGGGGGTCGTCGTCTTCCCGGGCACCTACCTTCCCGCGGCATAGCAGATCCACGGCCGGTTCGGCGCGCCGTCCACAAGCGACCCGTCGTCCACAGGGCGGCCGTGGCGGCGGTGGAGTCGGGACAGGACTGCGGCGCACAGTGCCCGCATGAGCCGTACCCCCAACCGATCCGGCGACACCGCTCGCGCGCTGGTGGTGACCGCCGACCCCGACCTGCTCGACCACGTCCTGCGCATCGCCGCGGCCGCGGGTGTCGAGATCGAGGTCGCGCACGACCCCGGCGCGGCCCGCCTGCGGTATGGCCGCCCGCCACTGATCCTGCTCGGCGGAGACCAGGTCGACGCGTGCGTCCGCGCCCGCCTGCCACGCCGCCCCGGCGTGGTCATCGCCTGCCGCGACGGCCGCGACTCCCGTCCCTGGGACGACGCCCACCTGCTCGGTGCCGAACACGTGGTGCTGCTGCCCGCCGCCGAGCCCTGGTTGCACGAACGGTTCGCGAGCACTCGTGCCGTGGCGCGGGGCGGCCGGGTCCTGGCGGTGCTCGGTGGCCGGGGCGGCGCCGGAGCCAGTGTGCTGGCGGCCGGACTGGCCGTCACCGCCTGCCGGGAACGGCTGCGCACCCTGCTCGTCGACGCCGACCCGCTCGGCGGCGGCGCCGATCTGCTGCTCGGCTGGGAGGAGATGCGCGGGCTGCGCTGGCCGCAACTGGCCCGCGCCAGCGGCCCGGTCGATCCCGCCGCGCTGGTCGAGGCGCTGCCCAGCCGCGGCGACCTGGTGGTGCTGTCCTGCGCCCGGGACGTGCCCGACGAGGAGTCGCCGGTCATGCCCGCGCTGCCCGCCGACGCCATGGCCGCGGCCCTCGACGCCGGACGGCGCGGGCGCGACCTGGTGGTCGTGGACGTGCCGCGCCGGTTGGACGAGGCCGCGGCGGTAGTGCTGCAGGCAGCGGACCGGGCCCTGCTGGTGGTCCCAGCCGAGCTGCGAGCCGCCGCCGCGGCGGCACGGATCGTCGACCTGGTGCTGGCCCAGCGCCGTGAGCTGTCCGTGGTGGTACGCGGTCCGGGGCCGGGCCGCCTCGGCGCCACGGAGATGGCGCAGGCCCTGGGCCTGCCGCTGGCCGGGGTGCTGCGCCCGGAACCACGGCTGGCCGCCGCCCTCGAACGCGGCGAGCCGCCCGCCTCCGCGCCGCGGGGACCACTCGCGCTGCTCTGCGCCCGGCTCATTCGCGAGGTGACGGCGTGAGCGACCTGGCCACCATCCGCAGAACCAGCCCGGGTGCCGAGCGCGACCTCGTCGGCGCTGGGCCGCTCGCTCCGCTGCTGGCCGACCCCGAAGTCACCGACGTGCTGGTCAACGGAGTGCAGGTGTGGACCGACCGGGGCCAGGGTCTGGTCCGGGAGCAGCTGACCATGCCGTCGGCCGATGCCGTACGGCGACTCGCGCAGCGGCTCGCGGCGGCGGCCGGACGCCGCCTCGACGACGGGACCCCGTTCGTCGACGCGCGGCTGGCCGACGGCACCCGGCTGCACGCGGTGCTGCCGCCGGTGGCCACCGGCGGGCCGTACCTGTCGCTGCGTACGTTCCGGCAGCGCACGCTGTCGCTGGCCGAACTGGTGCCGCCACGCCTGGCCGAGCTGCTGCACGCCGTGGTGACCGCCCGACTGACCCTGCTGATCTCCGGCGGGACCGGTTCGGGCAAGACCACGCTGCTCAACGCGCTGCTGGCGCAGGTTCCCGCCCGCGAGCGGATCGTCGTCGTGGAGGACTCCGCCGAGCTGCGGCCGGTGCACCCGCACGCGATCGGGCTGCAGGCGCGTACCGCCAACGTGGAGGGGGTCGGCGGCGTCGGCCTCACCGAACTGGTCCGGCAGGCGCTGCGGATGCGACCGGATCGGCTGGTGGTCGGCGAATGCCGGGGCGCTGAGGTTGTGGACCTGCTGGCCGCGCTGAACACCGGGCACGAGGGCAGCGCGGGCACCCTGCACGCCAACGCCGCCGGGGACGTGCCCGCCCGGCTGGAGGCCCTCGGCCTGCTCGGCGGGCTGCCCCGGGCCGCACTGCACGCCCAGGTCGCGGCGGCGGTGCGAGTGCTGCTGCATCTGCGGCGTACGCCGAGCGGCCGCGTGCTCGAAGCCGTCTGCCTGCTGGCGGCCGACGGCCCGGACCGGCTGGTCACCGCCCACCCCGCCTGGACCGCCGCCGCCGGACCCGGCCCCGCCGCCGGCGGCCTGTGCCGTCTGCTGCGCGAACGCGACGTCACACCGCCGACCTGGCTGGTCGGCCGATGAGATACGTGCCGTCGCGGCGCGCCCGCAGGCTGCTCGGACTCGACCACGACCGGCCGTTCCAGCCGCCCAGGCGGACGCTGACCGCCGCCGCCGTGACAGCGGCCGCGGGCGGAGTGGCGCTGCTGCTCGGGTCGATCGCCGCCGGTGCCATCGTCGCCTGCTACACCGTGCTCGGCCTGCGGATGCGCCGCCGCGCTCGGGCCGACCGGCAGCGGGGCCGCCTGCGCGCCGACGCACTGGACCTGCTGGCGGCAGCCGCGGCCGAGCTGCGTGCCGGCGCCCCGAGCCGGACCCTGCTGCTGCCCGACGAGGAGATCGACCGCCAGGTCCACGCCGCCCGACGGCTGGCCGACGGGACCGGCGCGCCCCTGGCCGACCTGCTGGAACGGCTCGAGGCGCAGTGCCGGGCCGCCGACCGCGCCGACGCGACGGCCACCGCCCAGGCGGCGGGCACGCAGCTCACCGCGATCCTGCTCGCCGGACTGCCGGTCGGCGGGATCGGGCTCGGCTACCTCATCGGGGTCGACCCGCTGGCGATCCTGCTGCACACCCCGCTCGGCGTCGGCTGCGCGCTCGCGGCGGTGCTGCTGCAGACCGCGGGTCTGGCGTGGGCACAGCGGCTCGCAAAGGGTGCGGGCGCCCCCGCACCCGGTCGGGCCGCCCGGCGCAGGCTGCGACGCCTGCGGCTGCGGCGGCGGCAGCAGCCCGCGTCGACCCGTACCCGGTGGCTGCTGGCGCTCGCCGCCGGGGCCGGGACCTGCCTGATCATTGCGCGGCCCGCCGGGCTGGGCGTGGGGGCGCTCGCCGCCACCGGCACCTGGCTGCTGCTGGGTCGGCAGGAGCCGACCGCGGTCCGGCTCGAACGTGAGCAGGCGGTCGGTGAGCTGCCCTGGGCCGCCGACCTGGTCGCGGCGGCGCTGCGCGCGGGCGTACCGCTCGACGCGGCAGTGCTCGCCGTCGCGGCGGCGCTGCCCGGACCGCTGGCCACCCGGCTGCGCCGGATCGGTCGCAGCCTTCGGCTGGGCGCCACCCCCGTCGAGGCGTGGCAGCACCTGTCCGACCTGCCGATGGCCGCACGCCTCACCGCCGCGGTCGAGCGCAGCTCCGCCAGCGGTACGGCGCTGGCCGGAGCGCTGCACCGGTGCGCCGACGACCTGCGCGCCGACGCGGGGTTCCGGCGGCAGGCCACCGCACAGCGCAACGCCGTGCTCGTCGTGCTTCCGCTCGGGCTGTGCTTCCTGCCCGCCTTCGTGCTCGCCGGCCTGGTGCCGGTGGTCCTCGCCGTCCTCGGCGAGGTGCTTTGAGAACCGTTACCGAAAGGAGTTCGCCCATGCGGCGACGACCGTCCATCACCGAGACCCCGACCGAACCCGACCTGCTGCCGCCCGTCGCACCCGAGCTCGACGAGGCCGACCCGGCCGAGCTCGCCGACCCGACCGACTACCTCTACCAGCCGGTCGACCCGGGTCAGCCGACCCGGCGCGGCACCGCGCCGCGCCGCCGGGTCACCACGCCCGACGCGGGCATGAACACCGCCGAGTACGCCGTCGGCACGCTCGCGGCGGTCGCTTTCGCGGGCATCCTGCTCAAGGTGCTGACCAGCGAAAGCGTGCAGGCGGCGCTGGCCGGCGTGGTCCAGCGGGCGCTCGGGTGATCCGACGAGACCGGGGTAGCGCGACCGCCGAACTGGCGGTGGCGCTACCCGCCGTCGTCCTGCTGCTCGTCGCCGGGCTGGGCGCGGTCGCGGCGGTCACCACCAAACTGGGCTGCACGGCCGCGGCCCGCGACGCCGCGCTCGCGGCAGCCAGGGGCGACACCGTGCCGAGCGGAGTCGGCGTCGAGTCCACCCGCGACACGGTCACCGCGACGGTCCATCGGTCGATCAAAGTCACGGTGCTCACCTGCTCGGCCACGGCGGCCCGGGAACCGGGGGCGCCGTGAGCACGCTGACCGCGCTCGCGGTCGGGCTGGTGTTCGTGCTGGCCGGGACGTCACTCGCGGCGACCGGCGCGCGGCTCGTCGCCCGGGAGCAGGCGCATACCGCGGCTGACCTGGGCGCACTGGCCGGTGCGGCGCGCGCGGCCGAGGGCGCCGACGCGGCCTGTTCCCGGGCGGCGCAACTGGTGGCCGCCAACGGCGGCACGGTGACCAGCTGTGAGCTGGACGGGCTCGACCTGACGGTCGAGGTGCAAGTGGTGACCGCCGCGGGTGGCGCCAGCGCCACCGCTGTGGCCGGCCCGGTCCGCGTCACCGATCCGTCCTCGGTCGACCGCCCGCACCCGGCGGACCGGCCGGCGGAATCGGCGATGTCGGAAGCGGCGGAACCGGCGCCGCCGGAGACAGACACGGCGACAGGCACGGCGACAGGCACGGCGACAGGCACGGCGGCGGCCGCGGCGGGCGGCCGCGACGCGGGTGCGCGGCGGCCCGCGGACGCCGGTCCTCGGGCGATGGCGGGTGCCGCAGGCTCCGCCGCGATCGCGGACTTCCGTCACCAACCGACGAGGGAGCCGGTGCCGTGACCCGAAGCGGCGATCACCAGCGACTGGACCGGATCTCGGCGGAGCAGTCGGGACTGTTCACCCGGAGGCAGGTTCGAGACTGCGGGTTCTCCGACGAGCAGATTCGGCGACGGGTGCGGATCGGCGACTGGCAGGTGGTGCTGGGGAAAGTCCTGGTCCGAGGCGGGCGGGTGGTGACCGCCCGGCTGCTGGACCGGGCAGCCCAACTCGCGGTGCCCGGCGCGGTGCTGTGCGGCCCGTCGGCGGCACGGCGGTACGGGCTCGACCCGCTGGACGGCCGGACCTGGCTCACGGTGGCCGCAGACCGCCGAGTCCGGCTGGACGGCGTGGAGGTGCGCCGAGCCGCCCTGCGGGACGACGAGGTGACCATGGTCGACGGGCTCCTGCTGACCCGTCCCGCCGGGACCGTCGTCGACTGCGTACGCCTGCTGCCACCCGACGCGGCCGACGTGCTCCTCGACCGGGCGATCCAGCAACGGCTGATCACGTTCGACGAGTTCGTGAGCAGGGTCGGGGGCGAGGTGGGGCGTCCCGGGGTGCGAGCCCTGGTCGGCGCGGTACGGCGGCACGCCCTCGGTGCCCGGTCCACGGCCGAGCGGCTGCTGGTCGGCGAACTGCGGCGACGCCGGGTCAGGGGTTGGCGGGCCAACCTGTCGGTCTTCGATGCCGACGGCCTCATCGGGGAGGTCGACCTCGGGTTCGAGGAGGTGAAACTGGCGGTGGAAGTCGACGGCCGGGCGTGGCACAGCTCGGGCGACCGCTTCCAACACGACCGTACGCGGCAGAACCGGCTGGTTCGGGCCGGTTGGACGGTACTGCGCTTCACCTGGCACGACCTGCGGGACATGGACCGGGTGACCGAAATGATCACTGACATGGTCCACCGGCTACGGCGCGACCAGCCGGGCTCGCGGCGCGCGCCGCGAGCTTACGACTGAACCGCCCGGTTCCGGGCCGAACTCACCCCTCGGCCCGGAATCCCGACCCGGGATCTCGGCTCATGCTCCCGGTCCGGGCTCCGGGCTCGGGGTCTCGGTCCGGGCTCCGGGCTCGGGGTCTCGGTCCAGGCTCCGGGCTCGGGGTCTCGGCCCGGGCTCCCGGCCCGGGGTCTCGGCCCAGAAACCACCACCCGGGAACTCGGCCGGACCCCGGCTCGAGGTCTCGGCCGGACCCCGGCTCGAGGTCTCGGCCGGACCCCGGCTCGAGGTCTCGGCCGGACCCCGGCTCGAGGTCTCGGCCGGACCCCGGCTCGAGGTCTCGGCCGGAGCCCTGGCTCCAGGTCTCGGCCCGGAGCCCTGGCTCGGAACATCGACGCTGACCCTCGTTACGGACGCCGGACCGAGTTCTGGCCGGACCTGTGCCTCGCGGCTTGGCACCGCAACGAGAGGTCGTGGAGCTCGCACTTACGCCGACCTCGGCCTTGGCGCTGGGTTGATCGCTGTCAGCGGTCAGAACAGCAAGGTCTGGGCCATGTTTTGACCGCTGGCAGCGATCATCGGGGCACAGGCGCCCGAAGATCGCGTTCTCCGGTCAGTTTCCGGGAGTTGCCCTCGGCCGAATCCGAGATTCCGACCGCCAACGGCGATCATGCCGAGGGCGAACGCTGCAAGATCGCTGTCAGCGGTCACTCTCCGGGCGATTGGGCGACATCGATGTATTCGTCATGGCGGCGCGCGGCGGTCGCCTACAGCGTGGAGTGATCGCTTTACAGCTTGGAGCCATCGTGCACGCACGGAGCGATCGTGAACCGCACGGAGCGATCGCGACTGTTAGGAGCGATCCAGGCAGCAGCGAGCGTGACGGCGATCGAGACTGCGGGGCCCTCCTCCACCCCGTGGTCCTGCTGGGCCTGCTGATCGTGCCCGCGCTGGCCTGCTTCGCCACCGGCGGTTATCCGGCTGTTGGCGCTGGCGCTGTCTCTGGCCCTGTCTCTGGCGCTGGTGTTCCCGGAGGGTCGGCTGGTGGGAGGTTGGTGAGGATGGTGTCGAGGATTCGGACGGCGCCCGCCTTGTGCAGGGGGTTGTTGCCGTTGCCGCACTTCGGGGACTGGATGCAGCTCGGGCAGCCGCGCTCGCACGAGCAGTCGGCCACGGCGGTACGCGTGGCGCCCAGCCAGTGCGCGACCATCCCGTACGCCCGCTCGGCGAATCCGGCCCCGCCGGGGTGACCGTCGTACACGAAGATCGTTGGCGCGTCGGTGTCGGCGTGCCGGGCGGTGGACAGGCCGCCGATGTCCCATCGGTCGCAGCTGGCCACCAGCGGCAGCAGCCCGATCGCGGCGTGTTCGGCGGCGTGCAGCGCCCCGGGCAGGTCCTCGACCCCGGGGACGGCGGTCTCGGCGATGGTGGCCCAGACCGCGACGGTGCGCAGCGTACGGGTGGGCAACTCCAGCGGCCAGGTGCCCAGCACCTCTCCGCTGTCCATCCGCCGCCGCTGGAATGACACGACCTGGCTGGTCACCTCGACCTCGCCGAGGAACAGCCCGACCGGCCCGCAGTCGAGGTACGACCGCACCTCCAGCACGGTCAGCGCGATGGTGTCGCGGGCGTGCGTGGAGAACGGCGGGTTCTCCGCCTCGACGAGGGCGACCCCGTCGGCGAGGTCGAGCGCCTGCACCACGTAGGTGCGGCCCTGGTGGGTGTAGACGGCGCCGGGGTGCAGGTGGTGGTGAGCGGCGCCGGAGTCGGCGGTGCCGATGAGGCGGCCGGTCGAGGCCTCGATGACCGCGACGGGCGGGCCGCCGGTGCCGCGCAGGTCGATGTCGGGGCGCTGCGGGTGGGTCCAGTACCAGCCGGTGGGGCGGCGGCGCAGGGCCCCGGTGGCGACGAGGTCGTTCAGTAGGGCCTCGTCGGCGCCGAACAGGGGGAGGTCGGCCTCGGTCAGGGGGCGCTCGGCGGCGGCGGTGCACAGGTGCGGCGCGAGCACGTACGGGTTGGCGGGGTCGAAGACGGTCGCCTCGACCGGGGTGCCGAACAGCGCATGCGGATGGTGGATCAGGTAGGTGTCCAGCGGATCGTCGCGGGCGACGAGCACGCACAGCGCGTCGCGCCCGTTGCGTCCGGCCCGCCCGGCCCGCTGCCACATCGCGGCCCGGGTGCCGGGGTATCCGGCGAGCAGCACCGCGTCCAGCCCGGTGACGTCGATGCCGAGTTCGAGGGCGTTGGTGGTGGCCACGCCGGTGAGCCTGCCGTCGGCCAGCGACCGTTCCAGGGCGCGCCGCTCCTCGGCCAGGTAACCGGCCCGGTAGGCGGCGACCTGGCGGCCCAGCCCCGGCTGCGCCTCCTCGAGGGCGACCTTGGCCTGCGCGGCGACTACTTCGGCGCCACGGCGGGAGGGGACGAAGGCCAGCGTGCGTACCCCCTGGACGACCGCGTCGGCGAGCAGGTCGGACGTCTCGCGCAGGGCGGAGCGGCGTACCGGCGTCGCGTCGCCGTCGGCGGCGACACCGGGCAGCTCCGGTGGCTCCCAGAGCGCGAACGTGGTCGATCCGCGTGGCGCGGCGTCCTCGGTGACCGCCACGACCGGCCGCCCGATGAGCCTGCTCGCGCTGCCTACCGGATCGCCCGAGGTGGCCGAGGCGAGCAGGAAGACCGGCCCGCCGCCGTTCCGCTTCGCGGCTGAGTTCCCAGCGGCTGAGTCCCCAGCGGCGGAGTCGCCAACCGCGGGCCCTCCGACCGCAGAGTTCGGGGCGGGGTTAAGAAGGGGCCCTTCACCTACGGAAAGCGATAAGAAGGGGCCCTTCCTTTCCTCGGGGCGAGGGGTGGCGGGGGCGGGGGTGGTGGGGGTGGTGAGGCGGCGGAGGCGGCGCAGGACGTGGGCGACGTGGGCGCCGAAGACGCCGCGGTAGCTGTGGCTCTCGTCGACGATGACGTAGCGCAGGTTGCGCAGCACACCGGACCAGCGGGTGTGCTGCGGCAGGATGCTGTGGTGCAGCAGGTCGGGGTTGGTGAGGATGATGTTGGCGTGCTGCCGGATCCAGTCGCGTTCCTCGCGGGGGGTGTCGCCGTCGCAGACGGCCGCGCGCACGCCGGACAGGCCGAGCGCGGCCAGGGTCCGGAACTGGTCGGCGGCCAGCGCCTTGGTCGGGGCGAGGTAGAGCACCCGGGCGCGCGGGTCGGTGAGCACCGCCGACAGGGCCGGGAGCTGGTAGGCCAGGGACTTGCCGGAGCCGGTGCCGGTCGAGATGACGACATCGGCGCCGCGGTGCGCGAGCTCGGCGGCTTCGGCCTGGTGCTGCCAGGGTGCGCTGATCCCGGCTCGGCCCAGGGCCTCGACCAGTGGCGCGGGCACCCAGTCCGGCCAGGTCGCGCGCTGTCCGGCGCGGGCGGGCAGCCGTTCGACGTGCGTGATCTGGTCTCGGTTGAGCCAGTCCGGCAGCAGGTCCACCCCAGCACTCTGCCACCGCACCGCCCGGCGCGGCCAGCCCGACGTACGCGTAGCCGCCGGGCGTGGGCGATGGTTAGATGCACTGAGACACAGTCAGGCCGGGGTCCGGCGTCGTGAGGAGGTGCCGATGGAGCTGTCGCTGGCGACCCGTGTGGTCGCCGCGCACACGGTGCTCGAGGTCGGCGGCGAGGTTGACGTCTACACGGCGCCCAAGCTGCGCGAGCGGATCACGGAGCTGCTGGACAGCGGCGTGACCGCGGTCGTGGTCGACCTCGGCCGGGTCGAGTTCATGGACTCGACCGGTCTGGGTGTGCTGGTCGGTGGGCTGCGCCGGGCGCGTACCGCGGGGGCGACGTTCGGCGTCGTGTGCGCCCGCGAGTCGCTGCTGAAGATCTTCCGTATCACCGCGCTGGACCAGGTGCTGCCGCTGTTCCCGTCGGTCGACGCGGCCACGGCGGGCTGAGCCGGACGATGGCGACGGTACGCCTCGAATTCACCCCCGAACCCGCGCACGTGCGTACGGCGCGGTTGGTCGGCGTGGCCGTGGCCCGGCGGGCCGGGGTTCCGGACGACCAGCTCGACGAGGTGCGGCTGGCGATCGGTGAGGCGTGCGCGCGGGCGGTGGCCCGGCACCAGCGGGTGGGGATGCGCAACCCGGTGTCGGTGGCGTTCACCGACGGCGACCGGTTCGTCGTGCAGGTGTGGGACCACGCGAGCGACGACGCGCCGATCGAGGACGAGGAGCAGATCACCTTCGACGTCAGCGCGAGCCTGCTGCAGGGGATTGTGAAAGATCTGCAGGTCCGCCCGTTGGAGTCCGGACCGGGTTCCGAGGTGCAGATGGAGTGGCCCGTTCGGCGCGCCTCGCGCTTGGGGCGTTGAAACCACGCTCGGCGGGCATAGAGTCGCTGAGCGTACCGCACAAACCCCCGTGGGCGCAGCAAGAAAGATCACCGCGACACGGAAGGTCCTGGGTGTGACCCGGACCACGTGCCCGGTTTACAGTTCACGGGTTGTTTCTGCGTCGTAACCGCCGCCATGGATGCGTCGGGCCTCGATCGCGCGTTCTAGTTGATCATGATCCTCGGGAGGACAAAGATGTCCGGGACCACACCTGTCGCCAGTGGCGACGGGCTGTCCCTTACCGGCACGAACGTGTCGTACGTAGTTGTCGCGGCAGTGATCGCGTTGGTGGCGTTGGGTTTCGCCGCCGCGTTGGTCAAGTCGGTGCTGGCAACCGGTAAGGGCACCAACAAGATGCAGGAGATCGCCGCCGCCGTCCAGGAGGGCGCGTCGGCATACCTGTTCCGCCAGTTCAAGACGCTCGGCATTTTCGTCGTGCTCGCGGTCATCCTGCTCTTCCTGCTGCCGGTCCACGGCAGCGGCGACAATGACACCGCCCTGAAGATCGGCCGCTCGGCCTTCTTCGTGGTGGGCGCGCTGTTCAGCGCCTTCATCGGCGGTGCCGGTATGGCTCTGGCGACCCGGGCGAACCTGCGCGTCGCCGCCGCCGCCCGCGAGGCGGAGGGTGGCCGCGAGACGGCCATGGCGATCGCGTTCCGCACCGGTGGCGTGGTCGGCTTCCTCACCGTCGGCCTCGGCCTGTTCGGCGCCGCCCTGGTGGTGCTGCTCTACAAGACCGACGCGGCGACCGTGCTGGAGGGCTTCGGCTTCGGTGCCGCGCTGCTCGCGATGTTCATGCGGGTCGGCGGCGGCATCTTCACCAAGGCCGCCGACGTCGGCGCGGACCTGGTCGGCAAGGTCGAGCAGAACATTCCCGAGGACGACCCGCGCAACGCGGCGACCATCGCCGACAACGTCGGCGACAACGTCGGCGACTGCGCCGGTATGGCGGCCGACCTGTTCGAGTCGTACGCGGTGACCCTGGTCGCGGCCCTGATCCTGGGCAAGGCGGCGTTCGGCGTGGACGGCCTGGTCTTCCCGCTGATCGTCTCCACCATCGGCGTGCTGATCGCGATCGTCGGCGTGTTCCTGACCCGCCTGCGCAAGTCCGACAAGAACGGCCTGCAGGCGATCAACCGCGCCTTCTACATCTCGGCCGCACTGTCGGCGGTCGTGGTCGCGGGCGCCTCGCTGTGGTACCTGCCGAAGACGTTCGCCGAGCTGGGCAAGCCGGAGTTCTCCGGAAACCCGCAGATCGTCGCCATCGGCGCGGTCATCATCGGTATCGTGCTGGCCGCCGCCATCCAGGCGCTGACCGGTTACTTCACCGAGACCGACCGCCGCCCGGTGCAGGACATCGGCAAGACCTCCGAGACCGGTGCGGCCACCGTGGTGCTCGCCGGCATCAGCGTCGGCCTGGAGTCGGCGGTCTACTCGGCGCTGCTCATCGGCGGCGGCGTCTACGGCGCCTACCTGCTGGGCGGGGGCGACCTGGTGGTCTCGCTGTTCGCGATCGCGCTCGCGGGCTGCGGCCTGCTGACCACCGTCGGCGTCATCGTCGCGATGGACACCTTCGGTCCGATCTCGGACAACGCGCAGGGCATCGCCGAGATGTCCGGCGACATCGACGAGAAGGGTGCGCGCACGCTCACCGAGCTCGACGCGGTCGGCAACACCACCAAGGCGATCACCAAGGGCATCGCGATCGCGACGGCCGTGCTGGCCGCGACCGCGCTGTTCGGGTCGTACACGGACACGCTTGGTGTGTCGCTGACCGAGGCGGGTAAGACCGCCGGTGACGTCATCGACGAGATGCTGAACGTGGCCAACCCGGCCAACCTGGTCGGCCTGCTCATCGGCGTCTCGGTCGTGTTCCTGTTCTCGGGTCTGGCCATCAACGCGGTGTCGCGTTCGGCCGGTGCCGTGGTGCACGAGGTGCGCCGCCAGTTCCGCGAGCTGCCGGGCATCATGGACGGCACCCAGCGGCCCGAGTACGGCAAGGTCGTCGACATCTGCACCCGGGACGCGCAGCGCGAGCTGATCACCCCCGGTCTGCTGGCGGTCCTCGCCCCGATCGCGGTCGGCTTCGGTCTCGGCGCGGGTGCGCTGGCGTCGTACCTGGCCGGTGCCATCGGCGCGGGCACGCTGATGGCGGTGTTCCTGGCCAACTCCGGTGGCGCCTGGGACAACGCGAAGAAGATGGTCGAGGACGGCGCGCACGGCGGCAAGGGTTCGCCCGCGCACGCCGCGACCGTCATCGGTGACACCGTCGGTGACCCGTTCAAGGACACCGCCGGCCCGGCCATCAACCCGCTGATCAAGGTGATGAACCTGGTGTCGCTGCTGATCGCCCCCGCCGTGGTGGCGCTGTGGTACGGCGACAGCGCGAGCGCCGGTGCCCGCACCGCGATCGCGCTGGTCTGCGCGGGAATCATCGTGGTCGCGGTGTTCATCAACAAGCGCAAGCCGATCGCGGTGGGCGCCGGCGACGACGAGGGAAAAGCTGATGCTGCGTCCCCGTCGCAGCGCGAGAAGGTCAACGCCTGAGCGCCAGCGGGGCCTGATCTGAGAGATCAATGAAAATCGTGGGGGCTGCCGAGAGGCGGCCCCCACGGCATAGGGTGCGGAGTATGCGTTCGAAATCCGGTGCCGTGCCGGCGCTGCCGCTGGCCGTGCTGGTCGGGCTGGTGGGGCTGGTCGGGCTCGGTGGCTGCGTCGCGTCCGGACCCCCGCCCCGGGTGTGGGCGGCCTCGGTCTGCTCGGCCCTCACGCCGTGGCGCGATGAGATCTCCACCCTCACCACCCGGGCACAGCAGCAGACCCCCGCCTCGACCACGCCCGAGCAGGCCAAGGAGAACCTGGTCCGGATGCTGCAGGGGGCCCGTGACGCCAGCGAGCGCGCCCGTGGCAAGGTCGTCGCCGCCGGGGTGCCCGAGGTGGACGGCGGCCCGGCGATCGCCGACGGGGTGGCCGGTTCCCTGACCAAGGTGCGCGACGCGTACGGCAAGGCCGGCGACGCGGTCCGTGACCTGTCCACCGAGGACCCGACCGCCTTCTACGACCACGTCTCGGGCGTGATGGTCACCCTGCAGCAGGAGTACTCCGCCAGCGCGCTGGACACGAGCTCGCTGCACTCCGCCGAGCTGCAGCAGGCGTTCGCAGAGGTACCGGAGTGTCTCTGAACCGGCAGTTGGCGATGTTCTCCGCCGAGTCGGCACGGCCCTCGCCGTACGACCTGTCGGGGCTGCTCATCGGGCCCGGTCAGGTGACCCGGATGGGCGGCACGGCGCGGGTGTCGGTGGTGGTGGACGCGGCCTGGCGGGTGCACGCGCTGGCCGCCGAGTTCACCGCGCGCGGCCTGGAGACGAGCTGGGAAGAGGCGGCGATCGAGGGCCACTTCGGGGTGCGTACGTCCTACACGGGGATCCTGGCACCGCTGGGCGAGGCCTGGCTGCGTGGCTCCGGCAAGCGCCCACCGGCGGGGTTCGCCCTGGACGGTGCCCGGCTGCGGCTGTGGTTCGCGGCGGCGGGCTCGGTCGAACCCGAGGGCGACGGCGCGACGCTGCGGTTGGGCGCCAGCGACGAGCACTGCGGGGCCGTGGCGCTGCGCGCGTTCACCGCGCTGGCCAGCGCCGCCGAGCTGGCGAAGGGCCCGGCGCTGCGGATCAACGGAAGGCGGCGGGTGGCCCGGCTGCGGGAACTGATCGGCGAGCGCCCCCACGTGGCGCCGCCGGGCACCTGGCCCGGCGACGCCACGTTCGCCGCGGACTCCGACGAGACGCCGGCGCGGCGACCCACTCCGGCTCCGAAGTCGCCCCCCGCGACTGTGCTCGAAGCCCCGAGTGCCGAGGAATGGCTGCTGTTGGATCAGCGCCCGGCGGGCACCGGAACCGACTCGACCGGGCCGTAGCGGGCCGAGGCCGCGCCGGTGACGTGTGCCCAGTAGCGGTCGCCGTAGGACCAGTGCCACCACTCGGTCGGGTAGTTGACCATGCCCACCGAGGTCAGCGCGTCGCCGAGGATCCGGCGGTGCCGGGCGGCCTCGGCCGAGACGTTCGCCGAGTCGGTGTGGCAGGCCTCGCTGTCGGTGTCGTTGACCTGGGTCCCCATCCAGATCTCGGTCCCGTCGGCGGTGCACAGGGTGAGGTCGACCGCGGCACCGGCCACGTGCGGGGCGACCTCCGGCGGCGATATGTAGCGGCTCGCCCGTCGGTGGTACCAGTCATCGTCGCGGCCGGGCTGGATCGTGCGCAGCCGCTCCTTGTGCGCGTCGAAGTACTGTCGCTGCAGGCACATCGGCCGGTAGCACTCGACGATGAGCAGCCGCAGCCCCGAGGGCAGCAGGGTCTGGGCGGTGACCAGCCGGTCCACGACGCTCAGGCGGACGTGCGCGTACGCGCCGTCCGGGTCGGCCAGGCGGTCGTCGAGCCGCAGTACCCCCACGGTCCGCAGGTCGATCAACGCCTCCTGGCAGTCGGTCACCGGGGTCTCCACGACCGCGGCATCCGACAGCAGCACCATCTCCGCCATGTCACTTCCCCCTTCCCCCCGTGCGCAGGCGTATGTGTGCCGGATACGGGTGGCTGGCCCCGTGCCCAGCCACCCGTATCTCCGACGGGTGTCATCTTTCCGGCAGGCGCTCTAACTTTTCTGTAATTGACCAGGTCGGATGGCCTGCGAAGCGGTGCGGGGCGCGATTGCGACGGTCAGTGGTCGGCTGCGGACTCCACGTACTCGCGGGCGCCGTGGTCGTGGAACACCTTGCGGGCGCGCTCGAGCATCTCGGCGGCCGCGTCGGGCTCGCCCCGGGCGGTCAGCAGCGCCGCCCGGTCCCGGTCGAGCCGCGCCCGCCACACCGGCACGTCCATGGTCTGCCAGATGCCCAGCGCCGCGTCCAGGCAGGCCTCGGCCAGGTCCAGCCGGCCGCACGCCAGATGCAACTGTCCGAGTACGCGCAGCGTGGCCGCCTGCCCCCAGCGGTCGCCCATGGTGTGGCTGACCGACAGCGCCCACTCCAGCCGGGGCAGCGCCTCGTCGGGGAAGCCCTGCCGTAGCCGGGTCTTGGCCAGCGCGCGCACCGCGTACGCCTCCATCAGTTCGTCGCGCTGCTCCCGGAAGATCTCGACCGACTGTTCGCACAGCTCCCGCGCCCGGTCCCACTCGTCCCGGGCCCGGTGGTAGAGCCCCAGCGTGCGCAGCGTGTGACCTTCCCCCAGCCGACTGCCCACCCGCCGGTACGCCGCCAGCGACTCGAACAGGTCGTCCCACGCGCCGGGGTAGTCGCCGAGCTCCAGCCGGATCGACCCGGCCAGCCGCCGCGCGTACCCGATGCCGGTGTCGTCGCCCGCCTCGTGCAGCAACGCCACCGCCTGGTCCAGGAAGTGGATGCCCTCGGCCAGGCGGCCCGGTTCGCGGCAGGCGATGCCCAGCCCGGCCAGCGCCGCGGCCTGCCCAGGCTGGTCGTCCAAGTCGCGGAACAGGCTCAGCGAGGCCCGGAAGTGGCGCCGGGCGTCGGCGTAGTGGTCCTGGTCGTAGCGCAGCTGGCCCAGCTCGGTGAGGATCACCGCCTCGTCGTGCGGCTGGCCGGCCTTGCGGGCCGCGCTCAGGGCGGCCTCGACCACGCGGCTGCGCGCCTCGAACCGGTTGGTGCCCATGAACGCCGACGCGTTGCGGGCCGAGGCGAACTCGCAGACCAGGTCGTACATGCCCAGCGCGCCCGCGCGTTCGACCCCGGCGGCCAGCGCCGACTGCTCGGCCTCGAACCAGTCCCACGGGTCGGCGATGACCAGCGCGGTCACCTCGTCGTCGACCGGGAAGAAGTTCGAGGGGGCGCGGCGCCAGCGCATCTCCGCCGGGGGCGACTCGGCCGCGGCCCGGTTGATCAGCGCCAGCCAGCCGTGCAGCGCCCGCGCCACCGCGTCGGTCAGCTCCGACGTGGGTTCCTCGATCACCGCGCACTCGCGGGCGTAGAGCCGGATCAGATCGTGCAGCCGGTAGCGCATGCCGCCCATCCGGTCCACCCCGACGAACTCCACCAGGTGCTCGTCGACCAGCCGCTCCACCAGTTCCTCGGCGTCGGTCAGCGACGACTCGGCCAGCCAGGACACCACCCAGGGCGAGAAGTCGGGCACCCCGAAGTAGCCCAGGCGCCGCAGCACCGAACGCGCGTCAGCCTCCAGCGTGCGGTAGCTGACCTCGATGGTGCTGCGTACGCCGACGTCGCCGACGGACAGGTGGTTGAGCCGCCGGCTCTCGTCGGCGAGCTTGTCGGCCAGCAGCCGCAGCGGCAGCGCCCGGCGTCCCGCGAGCCGGGCACTGACGATGCGCAGCGCCAGCGGCAGCCCGTCGCAGTACTCGATGATCCGGGCCGCGGCGCCGAGGTCGGCGTCGATGCGTTCCGTCCCGGCCAGCCGTCGCAGCAGCTGCAGGGCCTCACCCGGGTCGAGCATCGGCAGCTCGGTCAGCACCGCCCCGGCCAGGCCGGGCAGCCGGTCCCGGCTGGTCACCAGGACGGCGCTGCCGGTGACTCCGGGCAGCAGCGGACGCACCTGTGCCTCGGATCCGGCATCGTCGAGCACGATCAGCATCCGGCGCTGCGCGAGCAGGCTGCGGTACAGATCGGAACGCTCGCCCGCGCCGTCGGGCAGCTGTGACTGGTCGACACCGAGCGCGCGCAGGAACCGGGCCAGCACCTCGGTCGGCTCGGCCGGAGCGTCGGACATGCCGTGTAGCTCGGCGTAGAGCTGCCCGTCCGGAAAGTCGGCGGCGAGCTGGTGGGCCACCCGCGCGGCCAGGGTCGACTTGCCGGTGCCGCCGGGACCGGCGATCACCTGTACGGCGGGCAGCACCTCCTCGCCCGGCCGCAACGCCGTGACCAGCTGATCCACATGTTCGGCCCGGCCGGTGAAGTCGGCGGGCACCGGCGGCAGCTGCGCCGGCACCGGATGCACCGCACCCGAGGCGGCCTGCTCCGGCGAGCTCGACGTGGCCGCCAGCAGTTCGGTCTCGCCGCGCAGGATGGCGTGGTGCAGCGCGGTCAGCTCCGGGCCAGGCTCGACGCCCAGCTCGTCGATGAGCACCTCGCGGGCGTCGCGGAAGCAGGCCAGCGCGTCGGCCTGGCGGCCCAGCCGGTAGTAGACCGTCATCAGCTGGCAGCGCAGCCGCTCGTTGGTCGGGTTACGGCCGACCAGCACGGTCAGCTCGCCCACCAGCTCGTTCCACTGGCCCTGCGCGATCTCGGCGGCGATGCGTTCCTCGGCGGCCGCGACCCGCATCTCGTCCAGGCGCGCGGCGTCGGTGGCCAGGCCCGTCTCGGCCAGCCCGGCCAGCGCGGAACCCGCCCACAGCGACTCGGCCCGGCGCAGCAGGTTGGCGGCGTGCGGGTGGTCGCCGTTGGCGGCGGCGGTCCGGGCCTGGGCGACCAGGTCGGCGAACAGGTCGCGGTCCAGCGAGTCCGCCGGGATGCGCACCGTGTACCCCGGCGCGGTGGTCGCGATGACGTCCTCGATGCCACGGGCCGCGAAGGCCCGGCGGAGGCTGGAGACGTACGTCTGGATCAGGGCGCGGGCGCTGTCGGGCGGGTCGACACCCCACAGGATGTCCACCAGGCGCTCGGTCGGTACGACCCGGCCGTGCTCGAGCAGTAGCGCGGCGAACAGCGCTTTGGGCTTGGTCCCGCCCAGCGGCACAGACTCCCCGGCGACTGTGGCGCCGACGGGTCCGAGCAGCCGGAACTCCACTTCGCACCTCACCGTCACACCTCAGCGGCGCCCAGTGTAGCGGCCCAGTGACCAGGGCAAAGCTTCTCCTTCCTGGTCACCAGGCCGTCGGGCCGCGCCGGTACGGATCCTCGCGCAGAACGGTCCCGGTGGCCAGGGTCGAAACTTCAGCTGTGGGTAACCACGTCGCCACCTGCGAGTTGGCGGGTTTTCGCCATGACGGAACCCCGCCAACCGCGCCTATTCACCTGAGGGTCGCGGACCGGTAGACCCTTGTCATGTTCTCCCCCTCACAGCCTTCCGGCTTCCGGCGCAGGCGCTGGCAGCTGATCTCGGCGGCCGCCGCGGTGCCGCTGCTGGCGGCGGGTTTCGCCGTCGTGCAGGCGCCCGCGCTGGCCGCGCCGAGCAAGCCCATCATCCCCGCCAAGCCCGCGGCGACCCACAAGGTCACCCTGGTCACCGGCGACGTCGTCACCGTCACCACGATGTCCGACGGCAAGCAGATCGCCGACGTTGACCGGCCGGACAACGCCGTCGGCGGCGTGAAGATCCAGGAGATCAAGGGCGACCTGTACGTCATCCCGGACGAGGCCGCCTCGCTGCTGTACGCCAACAAGCTGGACCGGCGGCTGTTCGACGTCACGGACCTGATCGAGATGGGCTACGACGACGCCAAGTCGACCCAGGTGCCGCTGATCGCCACGTACACCCCGCCCAAGGCCAAGACGAAGGCCGCCGACCCGGCGGCCCCGCGCGGCAGCAAGCTGGTCCGCAGGCTGAACGGCATCCACGGTGCCGCGCTGTCGGCCGACAAGCGGCAGACCCGCTCGTTCTGGACCACCGTCGCCCCGCAGGGCAGCACGGCACTGGGCTCGGGCGTGGCCAAGCTGTGGCTCGACGGCCAGGTCAAGGTCGACCTCAAGGAGAGCGTGCCGCTGATCGGCGCGCCCGAGGCGTGGGCGGCCGGGTACGACGGCCACGGCGTCAAGGTCGCCGTGCTCGACACCGGCATCGACACCACCCACCCCGACCTGGCCACCCAGATCGACGGCACCGCCAGCTTCGTGCCCGGCGAGTCCGTCATCGACATCCACGGCCACGGCACCCACGTCGCCTCGACGATCGTGGGCACCGGCGCCGCCTCCGGCGGCGACTACAAGGGCGTCGCGCCCGGCGCCGACCTGATCGTCGGCAAGGTGCTCGGCGGCGTCGACGGAAACGGCGCCGACTCGTGGGTCCTCGCGGGCATGGAGTGGGCCGCCCAGCAGGGCGCCGACATCGTGAGCATGAGCCTCGGCGACAGCTTCCCGTCGGACGGCACCGACCCGATGTCGATGGCGGTCGACCAGCTGTCGGCGCAGTACGGCACGCTGTTCGTCATCGCCGCCGGCAACGCGGGCCCGCAGAGCATCTCCGCGCCCGGCGCGGCCGCCTCGGCGCTCACCGTCGCCGCGACCGACAAGCAGGACGGGCTGGCCTACTTCTCCAGCACCGGCCCGCTGACCAACGGCGCCATGAAGCCGGACATCTCCGCGCCGGGCGTCGACATCACCGCCGCCCGGTCGCAGCAGCAGGTCAACCCGGCCAACGACGGCATGTACTGGACCATCAGCGGCACCTCGATGGCCACCCCGCACGTGTCGGGCGCGGCCGCGATCCTGAAGCAGCGGCACCCCGATTGGAAGGGCCAGCAGCTCAAGGATGCGCTGATGAGCAGCTCCAAGGGCCTGGCCGACTGGTACAGCCCGTACGAGGTCGGCACCGGCCGCCTCGACGTGGCCGCCGCGATCCGCAACACGGTCCGCAGCAGCGGCACGCTGTTCTTCGGCAACTACACGTGGCCGTACCAGCCGAGCGACACCGCCGTCACGAAGGACCTGACCTTCACCAACAGCGGCGCCGCCGACGTCACGCTGAACCTGGCGCTGACCAACACCCAGGGCGCGTTCACGCTGGGCGCGAACACGGTCACCGTCCCGGCCGGCGGCACCGCCGCCGTCCAGGTCACCGGCGACCCGCAGGCCGCCCCCACCGGCCGCAGCACCGGCTACGTGATCGGCACCGACGCGGCCACCGGGCAGGCGGTGACCCGCACCTCGGTCGGGCTCCTCAAGGAGGACGAGGCCTACGACCTGAACATCAAGCTGGTCGGCCGCGACGGCAAGCCCGCCGAGGGCTACGTCGGCATCAACCAGTCCGGCAGCGAGTGGCCGTGGTCGATCTACGTCGTAGGTTCGGCGACCCTGCGCATGCCTCCCGGCATCTACTCCCTGTCGAGCTTCATCGACGTGGCGGGCGCCAAGGCGGACCGGAGCGGTCTGGCCGTGCTGGTAGAACCGGAGGTCGTGCTCGGCAGCGGCCCGGCCGATGTCGTCCTCGACGCGAGCAAGGCGCGCCTGCTGGAGACCGAGGCGCCGCAGCGCGCCGAGAACCGCCAGGTCATCGTCAACTACAACGTCCACTTCAACGGCACGGACCCCTGGTTCGACGTCCGCGGCGGCTACGAGGTCCCGCCGATGTACGACGACGTCTACGTGTCGCCGACGAAGAAGATGACGCAGGGCGACTTCATCTTCACCACCCGCTGGCGCAAGGGCGAGGAACTGCTCAGCGTGAGCGCGGTGGCCGGACTGCTCCACTTCGAGACGCTGGTGCAGGCGGGCAGCACCCTGGGCACCACCTCGGACAACATGCTCGCCGTCTACGCCGGCAAGGGCGCGGCGGCCGACTACAAGAAGATCAAGGCCAAGGGCAAGCTCGTCGTCGTGGAGCGCAGCGACGAGGTCACGCCGGACGAGCGCACCGCCGCCGCGAACGCGGCCGGGGCGAAGGCTCTGATCGTGGTCAACAACGAGCCCGGCGGCCTGATGGAGTACGTCGGCGAGTCGGCGATCCCGGTGGCCACCGTGCACCGCGACGCCGGCAAGCTGCTCATCGCGATGGCCAAGCTGGGCTTCGTCAACCTGCGGGTGAAGCAGACGGAGTTCACCCCGTTCGTCTACGACCTGGCCCGCAACTACCCGGGACAGGTGCCGGACAAGCCGCTGGTGTACAAGCCGAGCCAGCGTGACCTCGCGAAGATCGACGCTCGCTACTACAACTCGGGCGAGCCGGCCGACGGCTCCGGGTTCCGCCTCGACGTGACCATCAGCCCGGCACTCGGCTTCCCCGAGCGGGAGTGGCACCCGGGCACCCGGGTCGAGTGGGTCACTCCGGATCAGGTCTGGGTCGAGGCGCACCAGCAGGACAGCAACAGCGAGCTGCCGTGGGTTCTGGTGTCGGGCGAGAACACGTACGCCAAGGGCAGCACGACTCGCCTGGACTGGTTCGCCCCGGCGACCCGCCCCGGCATGAGCGACTCCTTCGGGGTGCAGAACTCCCGCGCGCAGAACTACATGACCTGGAACGTCCTGGCCTGGGGCTCGTCCAGCGACAAGATGCGGCTCGGCGGCTACCTGCCGTGGGGTGCGACGCCGGAGCACCTGCAGGTGTTCCAGGGCGACACGCTGATCAGCGACAACGACATGAGCGGGGACATGCAGTGGCAGGAGGTCCCGGCGGAGAACCTGCCCTACCGCGCCGTCCTGGACGCGGAGCGGCCCGGTGACCAGTTCCGGCTGTCGACCCGCACCCACAGCGAGTGGACCTTCATGTCCGGCTTCGTGGACTCGGACTACTTCGAGCCCTTCTCGGTGCTGAACCTGGACTACGCGCTGGAGTCCGACCTGCACGGCGACGTGAAGGCCAACGCGACCCAGCAGATCACGCTGCACCCGGTCTCGATGGACCACGGCACCGTGCCCGGCAAGGTCACCAAGGTGACCCTGGACGTCTCCTACGACGACGGCGCCACCTGGCAGAAGGTGACCCTGACCAAGGGCGCCGACGGCTACTGGAAGGGTTCGTTCAAGACCGCGAACAAGGCCGGCGGCTTCATCTCGGTGCGCGCCAGCGCCGAGGCGGACAGCGGCTACAGCGTCAAGAACGAGATCATCCGGGCGTACGGCCTGCGATGAGTCACCACGGTGGGCCCCGGGGAGGCGACTTCCCGGGGCCCGTCCCGTCTGACAGCCCGTCAACAGGGACTATTCAAGTTTCCGCGCCATGGCGCATACTCTCCCCGCAGTCATTGCCAGTGGGGAGGGTGCCGATGCTGGGAGCGTTGGGGCTCGACCCCGCCGAGGAGCGGGTCTACCGGGCCCTGCTCGGCCGTCCCAGCGCCACCGCGATGCTGCTGGCCGACGTGCTGGAGACGCCCGAGTCGGAGGTGGACCGGGCGCTGGTGCGGCTGGTCGACTGCGGACTGGCCCTGCCCTCCGGCGGCGAGGCTTACGTCGCCGCGCCGCCCGCGATGGCGCTCGGCGCCATGATCACCGAACGGCGGGACGGGCTGCGCGTCGCGGAACAAGCCCTGGTCACGCTGGCCGAGGAGCACCGCGCGGCGGTGGCCGGGCGCAGCATCGGCGAGCTGATCGAGGTGCTGTCCGGCGTCGACGCCATCCGCCACCGGTTCCAGCAGGTGCAGCAGGCGGCCCGCAAGGAGATCCGCCACTTCGTCACCGCGCCGTACATCGCGGTGCCGCCGGGCTCGAACGCCCAGGAGGACGCCGCCGCCGAACGCGGCGTGCGGTTCCGGGTGGTGCTGGAGCGGCCGGTGCTGGCCGAGCCCGGCATCGTGGCCGAGATCGTGGACTCGCTGCAGCGCGGCCTCGAACTGCGCGTGGCGGACTCGCTGCCGATGAAGCTCATCCTGGCCGACGAGGACCTGGCCCTGGTCCCGATCGCGGTGTCGTTCCTGCCCGGCAGCGAACCCGGCGCCGTGCTGCTGCACCGCAGCGGGCTGCTGGCCGCGCTGGAGGCGCTGTTCGAGATCGTCTGGCAACGGGCCTTCCCGCTGGAGCTCACGACGTTCGCGTCGGGCGAGCTGTCGTACACGGAACTCGCGACCGACGGCCCGACCGAGCTGGACCGGCGGATCCTGGCCCTGCTGCTGTCGGGCCTGACCGACCAGGCCGTGGCCACCCAGCTCGACCTGTCCCTGCGCACGCTCCAGCGCCGCCTGCGCCACCTGATGGATCTGGCCGCAGTCGAAACCCGCATGCAACTCGGCTGGCACGCCGCCCGCCACGGCTGGGCCTGATCCCGCCGCGTGGGGTGTCACCGCCGAGCTCGGCCCATCACCCGTTGATCGTCGATGTCTGGGCCGATGCCAAGCTGCTCGATGCGTGGGCGCAGCAAGGTGACGGATTCCGACGCGGTGTTGACCAGGTCCTTCGCCGAGGCGGCTTCTGGTTTTCCGAGGGTCGGCTCTGATGTTTGGTCGTCGATGTTGACCACTGTACGCATCCAGTGGCCGCACAGTGCTGTACGCATCCAGTGGCCGCACAGTGCGCCCGATGGATATCCACGGTAGTGTGGATGTCGTGGTGGTCGCATACGAAGATCTGCCGTTCAGTGAGTTTCTGCATCGGCCCGGAGCCGCCGCGAAGCGGCTGAACGTCGTGCGGGCGCTCCGCCTGCGGCGCCGCGACGACGTCGACCTCGCGCTGATGCGCGTCGACCAGATGGAACGGGATGGGGTCGTCGTCGACTTCACCGCGCGCCTTTTGGCCAGCCTGGTCCGCTCCCAGCCGCTGGACGTGGTGCGTCTCGCCCTTGGCGAGGCGCTGCCGTGGACGACGTTCCTGCCCGAGGTGGATCTGGATCAGTTGTTGGCCGAACTGGTATCGGTGACCCAGGGCGCCGCGTCGCTGGGGAACCTGTCACCGGTGGCGGTGCTGCTGGAGCAGTGGCGCCACACGGCCGAGGTCTATGCCGATCCCGTGCTGCTGGAGATCATTCAGCGAGAACCGGACGGCGACCTCGGGCAGGTGCCTGCTCCGGCCGGTGAACTTTGAGCCCCAAGCGTGGGGACCGCGCCACGCCGCCGCCGATCGACGGCGAATACGACCTGAGGTTCGCCAACTCCGCCGCCGCCGATGGGTGGGAGCATCTGTCCCGCCAGGCGTCCGCGAACTTGCGGCGCGCGTACGACACCATCCGGGCGAATCCGCGCGGTCATGCGGCGCCGGAGCGCCACCACCGGTTGAAAGGCTCGCTGGCCACCGGCGTATGGAAGGGCCAGGAGCATGAGCGCTGGTAGTACGAAGTCACCGGCGGCGGGCGAATCTGGTACCTGATCGACGACGAGCGCCGTACCGCGTGGATTACCTACGCGGGGACGGGGCACCCTCAGGAGACCGACTGAGGCGCCTCACCGTTCTTCCGATCTTGGTGGAGTGCGACGGGTGGAATCCCTCTTGTCCGGTTTATGGCGCGGAGTATCGTGTCTCCGGTCACAAGAATGTGCCCGTACGTCGATGGGGCGTGTAACCCTCGGCGCACACTGAGCGTTACCTTGGACATCCGCGGCACGGTTGTCCCCTTCCCGGGGGCGGCAGTCCGCCGCTCGCCCGCTGCGTAACCTCAGACCGAGCCGCCCTTGTAGCGGCTACAGCCACCCGGACCACCGCGGAGAGAGAAACGTGCCGACAGCTTCCAGGAACCGACTGGTGATCGTCGAGTCCCCGGCGAAGGCGAAGACGATCTCGGGCTATCTCGGCCCCGGATACGTCGTCGAGGCAAGCCTCGGGCACATCCGCGACCTCCCGGCGGGGTCCAAGCAGATGCCCGAGAAGTACAAGAAGGAGCCGTGGGCCTACCTCGGCGTCGACGTCGACAACGGCTTCGCCCCGGTATATATCGTCAACCCGGACCGGGCCAAGCACGTGAGCAAGCTCAAGGAGCTGCTCAAGAGCGCCGACGAGGTCTTCCTCGCCACAGATGAGGACCGCGAGGGCGAGGCCATCGCCTGGCACCTGGTGGAGACGCTCAAGCCCAAGGTGCCGGTCAAGCGGATGGTCTTCCACGAGATCACCAAGCCGGCCATCCAGGCGGCCGTGGCCAACCCGCGTGAGATCGACCGCGACCTGGTCGACGCGCAGGAGACCCGCCGCATCCTGGACCGCCTCTACGGCTACGACGTGTCGGCGGTGCTGTGGAAGAAAGTCCAGCGCGGCCTTTCCGCAGGTCGCGTGCAGTCGGTGGCGACCCGGATCGTGGTCGAGCGGGAGAAGCAGCGGATGGCGTTCCGCGCCGCCGACTACTGGGACATCACCGCGACGCTCGCGGTCGACAAGCCTGGCGACGGGCCGCGCACCTTCACGGCGACCCTGATCGCGCTCGACGGCGACCGCATCGCTTCCGGCAAGGACTTCGAGCCGACCACCGGCAGGCTCAAGCCGGGTGCGGGCGTGGTGCAGCTCGACGGCGACGGCGCCCGGGGGCTGGCGGCGCGGCTGGACGGGCGGCCGTTCACGGTCACCCGGGTCGAGGAGAAGCCGTACCGGCGCAAGCCGTACCCCCCGTTCATCACCTCGACGCTGCAGCAGGAGGCGGCGCGCAAGCTGCGCTTCTCCTCGGCGGCGACGATGCGCACCGCGCAGAAGCTGTACGAGAACGGCTACATCACCTATATGCGTACCGACTCGGTGAACCTCTCCGAGTCGGCCCTGGCCGCCGCCCGGACGCAGATCGCCGAGCTCTACGGCTCGGGCGCCGTCCCGCCGCAGCCGCGCCGCTACTCCGGCAAGGTCAAGAACGCGCAGGAGGCGCACGAGGCGATCCGTCCCGCCGGTGACAACTTCCGCACCCCGGGCTCGGTCCGCAACGAGCTGTCGACCGAGGAGTACAAGCTCTACGAGCTGATCTGGCAGCGCACCATCGCCTCGCAGATGTCCGACGCGGTCGGCATGAGCGTCAGCGTGCGGATCCGGGCGACGACCGCCGCGAACGAGGACGCCGACTTCGGCGCCAGCGGCCGGACCATCACCGACCCCGGCTTCCTGCGCGCCTACGTGGAGTCCTCCGACGACGACTCCGCCGAGGCCGACGACGCCGAGCGCAAGCTGCCGGTGCTGGTCAAGGACCAGAAGCTCACGGAAGAGGGGCTGGAAGCGGTCGGGCACACCACCCAGCCGCCCGCCCGCTACACCGAGGCCTCGCTGGTCAAGGCGCTGGAGGAGCTGGGCATCGGCCGCCCGTCGACGTACGCGTCGATCATGCAGACGATCCAGGACCGGGGCTACGTCACCAAGCGCGGCCAGGCGCTGATCCCGACCTTCGTCGCGTTCGCGGTGATCGGGCTGCTGGAGCAGCACTACCCGCGGCTGGTCGACTACGGCTTCACCGCCGCGATGGAGGACCAGCTCGACCAGATCGCCGGCGGCGACGCCACCGCGCTGGAGTTCCTGACCTCCTTCTACTTCGGCTCGCCGAGCGCGGCCGAGGGTTCGGTGGCGCAGGCCGGAGGTCTGAAGAAGCTGGTCACCGAGCACCTGGGCGAGATCGACGCGCGCAGCATCAACTCGATCAAGCTGTTCACCGACGAGCAGGGCCGCAACGTGGTGGTCCGGGTCGGCAAGTACGGCCCGTACCTGCAGCGCGGAGCGAACGGCAACGGCCACGCCCCCGGCACGGACATCGACCCCGACGCGGAGACCGCGAGCGAGGGCGACCGCGTGTCGGTCCCGGACGGGATCGCCCCCGACGAGCTCACCCCGGAGAAGGTCGAGGAGCTGTTCCTCGGCGGCGGCGGCGAGCGCAGGCTGGGCGACCACCCGGAGACGGGCGAGCCGGTGGTGCTCAAGTCCGGCCGGTACGGCCCGTACGTCTCCAGCGGCGAAATCAACTCCTCGCTGCTCAAGACGCATACCCCGGACACGCTGACCCTGGCCGAGGCGCTGCGGCTGCTGTCGCTGCCCCGTCTGGTCGGCAAGGACGCGGACGGCACCGAGATCTTCGCCAAGAACGGCCGGTACGGCCCGTACATCGAGCGGGCCGGTGACTCGCGCTCGCTGGAGAACGAGGAGCAGCTGTTCACGGTCACCCTCGACCAGGCGCTCACGCTGCTGGCCGCCCCGAAGCAGCGGGGACGCCGGGCGGCGCAGCCGCCGCTGCGGGAGATGGGTGTCGACCCGCTCACGGACAAGCCCCTGGTCATCAAGGACGGCCGGTTCGGACCGTACGTCACCGACGGCGAGAGCAACGCCTCGCTACGGCGCGGGCAGACCCCGGAGAGCCTGACCATCGAGCAGGCCAGCGAAATGCTGTCGGAGAAGCGGGCGAAGGGGCCCGCGCCGAAGAAGACGGCGGCCAAGAAGGCACCGGCGAAGAAGGCAGCCGCCACGACCAGCAAGACTGTCGCGGCGAAGAAGACGACGGCCAAGAAGGCGACCGCCGCGAAGGCCGTCAAGAAGGCCGCCGAGCCCGCCAAGAGTGTGCCGAAGAAGGCTGCCGCGAAGAAGACAGCAAGCTGACCGCTTACCGACCCTGCCCAGGGTCGTTGACCCTGGGTAGGGTGTCGATGCGAGCGTCGCGTCCGGGTCCCGGAACGCACGCCGCGGTGAGGAGCGGATAAGTGTCCACACCAGCAGTCAGTACCGGCCCGCTGCGTCGCGTGCCGGTGCAGGGCCGCAGTGTCGCGCGGGTGCAGCGCATGCTCGACGCGTGCGCGGAGTTGATCGACGAGGTCGGATACGACGGCCTCAGCACGACGCTGCTCGCGGAGCGGGCCGGGGTCGCGATCGGCTCGGTGTACCAGTTCTTCCCGGACAAGCGCGCCATCGTGCAGGCGCTGACGCTACGCAACGTCGAGGCGTACATGGAGCGCCTGGCCGAGCGGATCCCCGCGGGTGAGCTGGCCCACTGGTGGGACGGCGTCGACGGGGCCATCGAGGAGTACATCGAGCTGCACCGCAGCGTGCCCGGCTTCCGTACGCTGCACTTCGGCGACGTGGTGGACGTGCACCTGATCGACCCGGAGCGTGACAACAACGCGGTCATCGCCGACCACCTCGCCGATCTGCTGGTCCGGTTCCACAACGCGCCGGACGGCCCGGAGCTTCGCTTCGCGCTCACCGTCTCGGTCGAGGCCGCCGACGCGCTGATCAAGTTGGCGTTCCGGCGCCACCCGGACGGCGACGCTCAGGTGCTGGCCGAATCCAAGCGCCTGGTTCGCGGGTACCTGCAGACATTTGCACTGGCCTGACGGTTTCCGGCCGTACCACTCCCGCGTTTTTGCGGCAAGTCTTCAGGGTTGGATCCGGGTCGGCCCCCGTTGGGGCAGGGCTAGAGTGAAGCCGCAGGAACGCCCGGCTGACGATCATGCTCTGGGCAGCGACGCGGGAGGGTACGGCCATCAGCACGCCAGCGCAGGCACCCGAGGGTGAGCCGTTCCCGGCTGCCGTCGCCCAGGCCGATTTGAACGGCGGCGCGGAACTGCGCGCCATCCTGCGGATCCGACCGTTCCGGCGGCTGTGGCTGGTGCTCAGCGTCGCCTCGCTGGGTGACTGGCTGGGCCTGCTGGCCACCGCCACCTTCGCCTCGGCGCAGGTCAGCGGGGACGCGGCCAAGGGTTTCGCGTTCGGCGGCGTGATCGCGATCCGGCTGCTGCCCGCGCTGCTGCTCGGGCCGCTGGCCGGAGTGATGGCAGACCGGTTCGACCGCCGCTACACCATGGTCATCTGTGACCTGCTGCGGTTCGTGCTGTTCGCCACGATCCCGACGGTCGCGCTGTACTCCACCGACGCGAAGATCACAGTCGGCTGGGCGGCGGTGGCGACCTTCATCATCGAGGCGATCACGCTGATCTGGATCCCGGCCAAGGAGGCCGCGGTCCCCAACCTGATCCCGCGCGCCCGGCTCGAGGCCGCCAACCAGCTCACCCTCATCTCGACGTACGGCATCACGCCGGTGCTGGCCGCCGCCGTGCTGGCCGCGCTGAACCAGTTCTACGCCTGGCTGGAGCAGAGCGGCACCCACGTCGCGTCCTGGGCCGACCCGTCCAGCCTCGCGCTGTACTTCAACGCGTTCTCGCGGCTGGCCACCGCCCTGGTGGTGCTGTTCGGCATCCGCGAGATCTCCGGCCACAACGGCCAGCGCCAGCGCAGCGAGAGCATGCTGCGCCAGTTCGTCGACGGTTGGCGCTTCATCGGCAAGACGCCGATGGTGCGCGGCCTGGTCTTCGGCATCCTCGGCGCGTTCGCCGCCGGTGGTGTGGTCATCGGCACGGCGCAGTTCTTCGCCAAGTCGCTGGGCGGTGGCGACTCCACCTTCGCCATCCTGTTCGCGGTGATCTTCATCGGCCTCGGGCTTGGCATCGCCCTGGGGCCGCGCCTGATCGGCGCGCTGTCGCGCAAGCGCTGGTTCTGCCTGAGCATCATGCTCGCGGGCGCGTCCGTGGCGCTGCTGTCGCTGGCCCCGCACCTGTCGCTGGCGGTCATCGGCGCGCTGCTGGTCGGCTCCGGCGCGGGCATGGCCTTCCTGTCCGGCACCACCCTGCTCGGCGGTGAGGTCGGCGACGAGGTGCGCGGCCGGGTCTTCGCCACCGTGCAGATCGGCACCCGGGTGGTGCTGATGCTGGCGATCTCGCTGTCGGGCGTACTGGTCGGCGTCGGCGGCTCGCACGACGTCGGCGGTACCGGCGTGCCCATCTCCTCCACCCGTGTCCTGCTCGGGGTGGCGGGCGTGCTCGGCGTGCTGGCCGGGTTCTGGGCCCTGCGCCAGATGGACGACAAGCCGGGCGTGCCGCTGTTCGCCGACCTGTTCAGCTCGGTGCGCGGCCGCCCGCTCAGCGCCGCCGAGCCCAGCCCCCGCCAGGGCCTGTTCGTGGTGTTCGAGGGCGGCGAGGGCGCCGGCAAGTCCACCCAGATCACACTGCTCGCCCAGCGGCTGCGGGCCGAGGGCCGGGACGTGGTGGTCACCCGCGAGCCCGGCGCCACCGAGATCGGCGCCCGCATCCGCAAGATGGTGCTGGAGACCAACACCGCCCCGACCGACCCGGCGGCCGCCGCCCCGCTCGCCCCGCGCGCCGAGGCGCTGCTGTATGCCGCCGACCGGGCCCACCACGTGACCACGGTGGTCCGCCCGGCGCTGGCGCGCGGCGCCGTCGTCATCTCCGACCGGTACGTCGACAGCTCGCTGGCCTACCAGGGCGCGGGCCGCACCCTGCCGGTCGACGAGATCTCCTGGCTGTCCACCTGGGCCACCGGCGGACTGCGGCCCGAACTGGTCGTGCTGCTCGACGTCGACCCCAAGGTCGGGCTGGCCCGGGTCGACCGCCGTGGCAGCGCGGACCGGCTGGAGAGCGAGTCGCTGGCCTTCCATGAGCGCGTCCGATACGGCTTCCTCGACCTGGCCGCCAAGGACCCCGATCGCTACCTGGTGCTCGACGCCACCCGCGCCGAGGACGACCTCGCCGACTCGGTCGCGTCCCGGCTGGCGAAGCTGCTGCCGCCCGCGCCCCGCGACACCGACCCGACCGCCCCGGACGAGCAGGGACGCCACCCCGGGGTGACCGAGCCCCGGACCCCGGGCGAGTCCTCCGCCGAGTTACGGACCAGCCGGGCATGAACGACGTCTTCGCCCAGCTCGTCGGCCAGCCCGAGGCCGTACGCACGCTGCGTGCCGCATCCCGGGCCGCCGCCGCGGTGCTGCGTGGCGAAGCCGTCGGCGCGGGTGCGATGACCCACGCCTGGCTGTTCACCGGCCCACCCGGCTCGGGCCGCTCGGTCGCCGCCCGCGCCTTCGCCGCAGCCCTCCAGTGCACCACCCCCACCGAGTTTCCTGACGGCGAAGCCGGACCTGGCTGCGGTGTGTGCAACGGCTGTCATACCGCGCTCGGCGGGACCCACCCCGACGTGCGGCTGGTCGTGCCGGACGGGCTGAGCATCCCGGTGGCGCAGATGCGCGACCTGGTGCTGCGCTCGGCCACCACTCCGGCCAACGGCCGCTGGCAGGTGCTGCTCATCGAGGACGCCGACCGGCTCACCGAGGCGGCGGGCAACGCGCTGCTCAAGGCCGTCGAGGAACCGCCGGACCGGACGATCTTCCTGCTCTGTGCCCCGTCGGACCATCCGGACGACATCTCCGTCACCATCCGCTCGCGCTGCCGGGTCGTGCCGCTGCGCCAGCCTGGCGCCGAAGCGGTCAGCGCGCTGCTGGTCGAGCGCGACGGCATCGACCCGGCCACCGCGGCCTGGGTCGCCGTCGCGGCGCAGGGACACGTCGGCCGGGCCCGTCGACTGGCCGGGGACCGGGAGGCACGGGAGCGCCGGGCGGCCGTGCTCGCTGTGCCACGCCAGCTCACCGGGGTCGGGGCCTGCTTCGACGCGGCCGCAGCGCTGATCGAGGCGGCCGAGGCGGAGGCGGCGGCCGCGGTCGCCGAGGCCGACGCGGCCGAGCGGGCGGCGCTGGAGACCGCGCTGGGCGCCGGTGGCACCGGCAAGGGCGCGGCCGGGGCCGCACGCGGCATCGCCGGTCAGCTCAAGGACCTGGAGAAGCGGCAGAAGTCCCGGGCCACCCGGGCCCAGCGCGACGCCCTCGACCGGGCGCTGCTGGACCTGGCCGGGTTCTACCGGGACGTGCTCAACGCCCGCTGGGGCAGCGCGGTGGCGCCGGTGCACGCCGACACGGCCCCGCTGGCCGAGGCGGCCGCGCAGCGGTGGACGGCGGAGAGCACGCTGCGGCGGTTGGAGGCCGTGCTCGCGTGCCGTACCGCGATCGACGCGAACGTCAAGCCGCGCATCGCGGTGGAGGCGATGATGCTGGAGCTGTGGCAGGGCTGATGCCCGTTCTGATCCACAGTGGATTATCCACAGGGGCTGCCGCGCAGATGGTCAAGCCGGTACGGTGAGCGCATTGTCGCCGCGTCGACGGGCACTGCCGTGACCGCTGGCGGGCACCGCAGTCCACTGAGGAGCGACGCATGCCCCGGGAGATCGACGACGCCTGGATCGAGGAGGCGATCGCGTCATACCGGCGCATCGAGGAGCGGCAGGAGGCGCTGACCCGGGCCCTGGCCGGGATCGAGGTGGCGGTCCGTTCCCCCGACGACCTGGTCGAGGTTGTCGCCGATGCCGACGGCGCGGTGCGCCGGGTGGTGGTCACCGGATCCATCGAGGGCCGCACCGCCGTCGAACTGACCCGCGCCATCCAGCAGGCGATCACCGCCGCGACCGATGCGGCGGGCTGGGCCAGACGCAAGGTGTACGAGGAGACGTTCGGCGGCTACGCCGACCTGGGAGGTGCCCGGTGATGGACCGTCTCGCCGCGCGGATGGACTCCGCCGCGCAGGAGCTGGCGCAGGTGCGCGCCGAACTCGGCCGGGCCCGCCCCGGCACGGCCTGGCTCGACGCGATGTGGCCACAGACCGCGTTCGACGTCGACCATCCCGCCCCCGGCAACCGGCCTGCCGCCCCGGGCCGCCCCGACTCGATCGAGCTGCCGGGCCGCCTCGGCCGCCTGGCCGGCACCGCCCAGGCGCAGCTCGACACCGCCTGGTCGGCCCGCCAGGACGGCGCCCACCGCAGCGAACGTGAACTCGTCGAGCTCGCCGCCGCTGTCCGTGCCGCCGCCGCGGGCTACCGTGCCGCCGACGAAACGACCGGGCCGGTGGCGTGATGGACGCGCTGGCTCGTCTGCACTCCCACACGGCCGGGCTGCTCGGCCAGGTCGACGACCTGCTCGCCCGCTGCGGCGCCCCCGCCGACCACCCCATCTGGCCGCTGCTACGGCGCACCGGCGCCCTGCCCGGCGATCTCGTCGGCGGCCTCGCCGCCTGGAGCCCCGGCCCGTGGCTGGAGCAGGCCGAGGTGCTGCGCCGCGCCGCCCGGGACGCCGACGACCTGGTCGCCGACCTGCCGGTGGAGCGGGCCGGGACATACGGCTGGAGCGGCCCGGCCGCGGACGCCTTCGCGGTGCGCGCCGGTGCCGTACGCGGGCAGGTGCGCGACTGGAGTGAGCAGGTCCGAGCCGACGCGGAGCGCCTGGGCGAGCTCGCCCACTGGCTGCAGGACGCCCGGCAGCGGGCCGCGCGAGTGCTGGCCCGGGTCGCGAGCAGCGCCCAGGCGGTGGCCCTGGTCACCGGAGTCGCGCCGGGGGCGCCGTCGGTGCGGGCCGAGGTGGACGGCGGCGACCGGGTGCTGCGGGTGCGGGCCGCCGCTGCGGCGGAGATCGGGGCGACGCTGCTGGTCGAGTTCGACCGGCTGCTCGGGGAGGGCGAGGAGCTGGTCGCGCGGGCGCCGGTGGTACGCGAGAGCGCCGAGCTGACCGTGGACCTCGGTCCGTCGGCCGCGACTCTGCGCGTGGATCTCTGACCGTCCGCTTGCGGGTCGACCGCTGAACGGAGCTCGGCGCGCCAGCCCTCGTCGATGTCGACGCGAGGGGCTGGCGCTGGGCGCGGACGACTGGGCGCAGAAGGCTGGCGCTGGGCGCGGAAGGGTGGGCGCGGATGCCTGAGCGCGGATGCCTGAGCGCGGAAGGCTGAGTGCGGAAGGCTGAGCGCGGAAGGCTGAGCGAGCGTTGATCGCCGTCTCGGGTCAGAGACCGCGCGGTGAGCGTGGTTCGTGACCCGAGACGGCGATCATGTCGCCGGGTGCCCGTCAGCCGAGCAGGTCGGTGGGGCCTTCGGTGGCGCGGCGGCGGGCCAGCAGGAGCAGGAACCGTCCCGCGACGAAGAGCAGCACACCCGCGCCGGCGATCAGGGCGATGTTCGTGCCCGTACGCGGAAGGCGGCAGCCGGGGGTGTCGCAGTCACCGGTGTCCGCGACCGGCGACTGATCCGGGTTGCTGCCACCGCCGCCACCTGGCCGCGCCGACGGGGAGCTGTTGCCGCCGGGAGCACCGGCCGTGGCGCTGGGCTGCGGATTGCCGCCGCCGGTACGCTTCGGCGCCGCCGCGGCCGCGTGCAGCAGGCCGACGCCGAGGTCGAGCACGGCAGCGCGCCGGCCGCGGTCGTTCCCGAGTGCCAGCACCTCGATCCGCAGGCTCGCGGCCTGCGCGGTCACGCCGCGGTCGGAGATGCGCTGCTCGACCTTGCCGATCGAGATCTTCACGACGGCCAGCTGGCACACGCCGTCGAGGCCGCCGAGCCGGGCGCCGCCGAGCAGGTCGCCCAGCTGCGGCAGGCCGCCGAGTTCGGGCAGCTCGGGCAGCAGGGAGCCGCCACCGGCCGCGCCGGTGAGCCGGTTGGCGACCGGGGTGAGGTTGCCGACCGGGAGCCCGTTCAGCAGCCCGCCCAGCGTGTTGCCCTCCACCAGGGGCAGGCCCTCGGCCTGGGCGCGCTGGCGCAGGGCGGGCAGGTTCAGGGCGCCGAGCAGGCCACCGGTGGCCGGGAACGGCACCGCGACCTCGAATGTCCGGTGCAGGCTGTCCAGCCTGCGAGTGCCGACGCCGGGTGCGGTGATCTCCAGCAGCGGCGCCTGGTAGTCGACGGCCGAGGTGGCAGCGTCGCCGGTGGCCAGCACCTTCAGGCGCGGCGGCTTGAGCACGTCGACCTTGACCGTGCCGCCGATCAGTTCGAGACCGGTCAGGTCGATCTCGGCGCCCGCGGCGGACGCGGCCCGGCCGTGCTGGATCAGGGTGCCGGTCATGGCCTTGCTGGCGGCGTTGCTTTCGGCGCGGACCAGTGCGCCCCGACTGCCGGGCAGCACCGAAGCGTCGACCAGGGCGGACGAGGAGTCGCCCGCGGGGCCGTGCGCGGTGCCGCAGCCCATGGCGTCGTCCCACCTCGCGCTGGCGACCAGTTCGCCGGTGCCCGCCTTGACCAGGCCGAAGTCGACCGTGGTCGCCGTGTTGCGGACCGGATCCTGGTGCGCCGGGGGCGCCTGCTGGTAGACCCGACCGTCCAGCGGCCCGGTGGGCAGCTTGAGCCCGAGCAGCCGCGCGTCGGCGTACCGGGCCGCGCCGCTGCTGCGGACGGCGCTGGTGGCCGACATGTTCGCGCTGGCGGAGCCGATGGTCAGGTTCGCGACGGCGGGCAGCGGCAGACCCAGCGGACGCAGGTCGAGCGCGCCGACCTTCAGCAGGTCGGCGCCTGCCCCGGCGGCGTACCCGCCGGGGTGGTCGCAGCCGTTCGCGGCCCGCGACGGCGTGGAGACGAGCGCGAGTGAGCTGAGCGAGACGAGCGCGACGGTGCCGGCAGCGGCGAGATGGCGACGCATGCTTCCTCCGGGGGCGAACCGGGCACGTCCCGGACGGCCGCACAGCGGCGTCGGCGGAACGGGCCTGATTCATAGGCGGGGGCGCGCGGGGGTGCGCGCCCTACGCCGTGGCCCAACGAAGGCTCACCGGCCGGGTTACGGCGGTCTGCGTACACGTATCCAGAAGAGCTAACGACGAATCAACCGAAAAGGTACGCAGACTATGACTTCCGTCCGAGCGCGCTCACCGCTTTCGCCGATTCGCGAAGTAAGGTGTGCCGATGGGCATGCTCTGCGCGGTCACGTTCAACCGGTACGGGCGTCTTTACTATCTCGATCCCGGTGACTTCCGTCCTCGCGTCGGCGACAAGGTGCTCGTCGCCACCGACGAAGGCCCCGAGGTGGCCGACTGTGTCTGGGCCACCGAATGGGTCGACGAGGACACCTCCGGCTTTCCGAAGGTCATCGGCATCGCCGGTGACGAGGACGCCCGCCGTGACGAGCTGATCCGCCAGCGCAAGGCCGAGGCCCGGGTCGCCGCCAACCGGCTCATCCGCGAACACGAGCTGCCGATGAAGGTCATCGCCGTCGACCACGTGCCGGGCGGGGCGCCCGCCGACGAGGTCGGGGCCGGTCCGCGTACCACCGTGTACTTCACGGCGCCGCACCGCGTCGACTTCCGGGCGCTGGTCCGCGACCTTGGCGCGACCCTGCGCTGCCGGGTCGAGCTGCGCCAGCTGTCGGCCCGCGACTCGGCCAAGGTGCAGGGCGGCATCGGCTCCTGCGGGCGCGACCTGTGCTGCTCGACCTTCCTGACCGAGTTCGAGCCGGTCAGCATCCGGATGGCCAAGGAGCAGGACCTGCCGCTCAACCCGATGCGGATCTCGGGGGCGTGCGGGCGCCTGATGTGCTGCCTGAAGTATGAACATCCGCTGTATGTCGACTACCACTCCACCGCGCCGGCCATCGGTGAGCAGGTCAGCACCCCTGATGGCGACGGCCGGGTGGTCGGGCACTCGGTGCCGCGCGATGCGGTGGTGGTCCGGCTGAACGCCGACGGCTCCCGCAACGTCTGCCCGAAGGCGTCGGTGTGCGGGAGCCGCAAGTCGTACGAGGACCGCTACGCGGTCTGAGCGATCGTGCTCGCGTCGATCGTGTCCGACGGGATCTCGGCCGGCGGCGCGGCGTGCCGTGCCGCCGGAGCCAGCGTGATGATGTCGTCGATCAGGCGCGGCCGCAGCGGCCTGCTCGGGCGGAACCACGACCCGGTCGGCTGGGCGATCCACCGGCGACCCACCCGGTCGATCCCGATCGGGTAGATCGTCAGCGCGCCGTCCGGGGTGAAGTGCATCCGCAGGAAGCACTTGAAGTCCTCGATGCCCTGACCGGCGAACAGCTCGTTCACGTTGACCCGGAACCGGGCCGCGACCAGCAGATACAGCGAGACCAGCAGCGCCGCCACGACACCGGCCGGGATCAGGTAGGTCGCGACCGCCATGGTGCTGATCTGCCACGGCTTCCAGTCGTCGAACGGCAGCGTCCGCCACAGCAGCATGCCGCCCACGCCCAGCGCGATGTGCGCTATGCCGTGCAAGCCGCCCAGCACCACCGCCGATGTTCGCGTCTGACCCTCGGTGAGGCCCACGGCGAAGAACACCGTCGCGGCCATCACGATCGCCGTCATCAGGAAGATCGGCACCGTGATGATCCGCCCCGCGGCGTTGTTCAGCGCCAGCATGAGCATGGTGTGCAGGATGCCGAGCATGGTGGCGAAGCCCGGGTTGCGCCACGGCAGCCGGGCGAAGACCCCGGTGCCGAGCCAGCGCGAACGCATCTTCGTCGGGTACGTCTGCTTCAGCTCGTACGGCTGGCCGGTGCTCTGGCGGCGCACCTGCGAGTGCTTCGGCGGCACCGTGATCTGCTCGGGCAGGTTGTCGGTGGCCGCGGTGTAGGCGCCGCCGCCGCCGCATGTGATGAGCTGACGGCCGTCGTCGCTCTGGGCGTACCGGGCGTAGTGGTGCAGGTCGCCGCTGAGCATCATCGCCACGTCCGCGCCGCTGGGGTCGATGACCGCGCGCAGGAAGTAGTCGATCGTGTCGTAGTACAGCGGGTGCTGCTCCGACTGGACCCAGGCGGGCTGCGGCGTGAGCAGGATGATCCGGTCGCCGGGCTCGAACGTCGCCGCGACACCCCGGAAGTACTCCAACTGCGGGTCGTCCATGTATGCCGCACCCTGCACATCCAGGGCCAGCAGCCACCAGCGGTTCGGCAGCTTCAGCGCGAAGTAGCTGCGCGTCTGCCGGGTGCGCCAGCCGCCGATGCGAGCGCCCTCACGGCGGGCGAACAGGCGCAGGAAGGCGGTCAGGCCGTCGTACCAGTCGTGGTTGCCGGGCAGGGCGTAGACCGCCGGCGGCGGCGTGCTGGGCGCCTGCGGCAGCGCGGCACGGTACGGGCCCTCGAAGCGGTCCTCGTACGCCTTGCCGCTCGCCGTCGGGTACACCTGGTCCCCGCCCAGCACCAGAATCTCGGCGCGCGGCAGCTTGTTCCCGTTGACGTCCAGATCGTCCTGAGCCACCAGATAGGCCATCGAGTACGTGGCATTGAACCCGTCACCGAGGTCGGCGACATAGTCCAGCCACAGGTCCTCGCACTCGGCGTGCTCGTCGTGGACCTTCGTGGGGAACGCGTTCTGCAGCTCGCGCTTGTCCAGATAGGCGCCGAACTGGGCGGCGAACGCCACGCGCGCGCCCGTGGCGGCCAGCTGCAACGGGCTCAGCCAGGCCACCGGCCGCTGTGGAGTGAAGCCGAGCTGTGCCGGTT
The DNA here is from genome assembly GCF_019083965.1 of Catellatospora tritici. Lineage (GTDB taxonomy): Bacteria > Actinomycetota > Actinomycetes > Mycobacteriales > Micromonosporaceae > Catellatospora > Catellatospora tritici. The sequence goes on along the minus strand of NZ_JAHRCY010000007.1, from coordinate 59,853 downwards.
CGAGCTTGCTCGGACGGGGTTTTGCCACGCCCACCGGCGTGGGATCAGAGGGGCTGCGCGGAGGGTTGACGGTCACAGCAGCGGAGCCTAGTCCGAGGTGGATCGCTAGTCAGCAGCCCGAACGGGCAATACGAGTCAGTTACGGCTTTCGGACAGAACCCCCGGTTTCAGCGGGGCCTGACCTGCCTCGGGGCGGCCCGTCCCGCCTACGGGCGGCGTCGTGCGGGCGGGCGCTCGGCGGTGGCGTCCGTGCAGTTTCCGGGAAGCTGCACGAATCATGGCCGCCTTTCACGCAGTTTCCCTGAAACTGCTGGACCGCTCGCTGCTGGACCGCTCGCTGCTGGACCGCTCGCTGCTGGATCGCTCGCTGCTGGATCGCTCGCCAGGGGTGGGCAGGTGGGGTCGCGGAAGGGGGTGGTCGGGCGGGGGTTGGTAAGGGTAGCCTAAGCGGCATGATGATCACTGAAGGAAAAGCCCCCACCGACCGTGCCGCTCGCTACCTCAAGCAGGTGCTGTCGCACTTCAGCCACAAGATCACCGTTGAGCAGGCCGAGGACCACGGCAGCGCGACGTTCGGCGCGGGCAAGGCTTACCTGACGGCGACGGCCGACGCGCTCGTCGTCCGGGTGGAGGCCGCCGACGCCGAGCAGGCCGCGACGGTGCAGCGTGTCATCGTCAGCCACGCCGAGCGGTTCGGGGAGAAGGACCAGCTCAAGTTCGGTGAGTTCGCGCCAGTGGCGGCTTGAGTGTGACCCGCCGCCTACCCGGTGGGCGCAGCCGCCCTCGATCGCGTATAGTGATGCGACGTTGCCGCCTTAGCTCAGTCGGTAGAGCGTGTTACTCGTAATAACAAGGTCGACGGTTCGATTCCGTCAGGCGGCTCGGTAGAAAACCGCCCTCCACGCACGTGGAGGGCGGTTTTTTGTGGCTAGATGGCGCCTGAGCTAGGCGTATCTGATCTTGCGGTCTCAGTTTCGGTCTCAGTTGACCCGCTGGTCGGCCCCTCTGGGCTGTCCGGCGGCCCCGACCACAGCAGCCCACCGACCTGGTCGGCGATCCCCCGCAGAACCTCTGCGGGCACGTGCTGGTAGCGCGCGGCGATGCTGGCCTGAGACCAGCCCATCACATCCATTACAGCTCGCGTCGGCACGTTCAGCACCAGTAGCATCGTCGCGGCGGTGTGCCGAGCGTCATGCAGGCGGGCCGGGCGGACCTTCGCCGCCTTAAGCAGTTCCTTCCACTCCTTGTAGTCCGCACGGGGGTCGGTCGGCTTGCCGGTCGCCTGGGCGAACATCCAGCCGCCTTCCTGCCACAGGTCGCAGGCGATCTCCCTCTCCTTGGCTTGTGCCGCCTGGTGCTCCAGCAGCGCGGCCAGCAGCGGGCCAGGTAGCCCGACAGTCCGCCGCCCCTTGCGGGACTTGGTGTCGGTGACGACCAGGCCGCCGCCGTGCCGGCGCGGGCAGTCGGCGCCGCGTCTCTCGCCGCACTTGCCTGCGCATCCGTGCCGCCAGACCTGCCGCTGGATCGCTCGCCGAACGGTGAGCGTGCCTGCCGTGGCGTCGAGGTCGCACCACTGAAGGCCGAGCGCTTCGCCCTGGCGCAGCCCCAGCGCCAGCGCCAGGGCGAAGCGGACGCCGTTGCGCCGGGTCGCCGCCTCAGCCATGACCCGCCGTGCCTCCTCGGTGGTTAACGGTTCGATCTCGTCTTCGACCAGTCGGGGCGCCTTGGCCATGAGGACGGGGTTATTGATGATCTGACCGCGCCGAACCGCCTCATTGAGCGCCACCCGGAAGATCCGGTGCACCTGGTAGATAGTGCTCGGCTTCAGCTTCGCGGCCCGCAGCTTGGCGTACATCTTCTCGATGTGCTCCGGCTGTAGCCGGTCGGTGCGGTGCGCGCCGAGACTGGGGATCAGGTGGCGGTGCACGGCGCTCTCGTAGCTGGCCAGGGTACTCGGGCGGATGTTGGGTGCTGCGATGTTCTCCAGCCAGTGCAGTAGCCACTGCTCGACGGTCCCCGCCCGGCCGGGCCGCTTCGTCCGGCCCGCGTCGCGGTCCCTCTCCAGGGCGCGAACCTTCTGGATGACCTCGGCTTCGGTCTTCGCGCCGACGTGGCGGCGGTCGGGCTTGCCGTTGTCGAGGGTGCCCATGGTGACCCGGCCGTGCCAGCGACCGTCGTTGCCCTGGTAGATCGTTGCGGCCATGTTCGGGGCGCGAGTGCCCTCGGCGCGCTTCTTGCGAGGCATCGTGTTCCCCTAGTCAGTTGTTGTTGGCGTCGGCGAGCTGGTCGGCGTACACGCGGAGGTCGGCTGGGCGGAAGCGGCGCAGACGGCCGATCTGCACCGATCGGACCTTGCCGGTTCGCACCAGGTCGTAGAGCAGGGTGCGGCCGATCCCGAGGACGGCGGCGGCCTCGTCAGCGGTCAGCAGCAACTTGGATTGCGTTGAGGTGGCGGCGACGGACATGACTTCGCTTCTCCTTAGTGACAACGGCTCTGAGAGCCCCGCTGAGCCAAGATCTGGGGGATCGTTGTGGACTAAAGGTTTTGCAGATGTTCATCACGTTCGTGGTGGTATGTGATCCGGGGATGCGCCCGCGTCGGCAAGTCGCGGGCGCAACGGTCGTCACTTGTTGTGGACCAGGCGTAGCGGGCGGGGGGTACCCGTCCCACCGGTCCCACCCGTCCCAAGGCTGCTCATCCCCGGGACGGGATCTTGACTGGGACGGGTTGAACCGTCCCACTCGCCGCTGTCGTCACTGTCGGTGGTGACGGGGCAGTAGCGGGACCAGGCGTCGGCGAAGTCGGCGCGGCGGTAGCCCTTCTGCTGGCCGACCGCGCCCCCGAACCGGATGTTGCTGCTGCGGATGTCGTACTCACGCAGCAGCGACGCCAGCCGGATCGGGGTCAGCCCGGTCTTGTCCCAGCTCGCCCAGGGCGCCTCGTCGTCGGCCCGCAGGCGGGCCAGCAGCATCCCGGTCGGCAGGGCGTCGTCGGTGGCGAACGCGGTGCGGATGTCGACCAGCAGCCGCGTTGAATCGGACGTGACCGCCACCCGGTCGGCTTCCCCGCTCAGCGCCACGGCGGCAGCACGGGCGCGGTCGGGCCAGTCGCCGCCGGCGAAGTCGGCGATGACGATGAGCGGTTCCCAGGTGTCGGCGGCGCGGTCCTCCAGCGGCATTGCTGGCTGGGCGGCTTCCAGGGTGGGGATGTTGGGCGTGAGCCAGGCGCGCAGCTCGGCGCCGAGCTGCACCATGACGGGCCGGTCGCGCTTGATGCGCCAGGGGTCGACGCGCTCGCCGGGGGCGCGGCGGCGCATCTTGACGATGACGGCTCGGTCCTCGATGGTGTCGGGCGCGAACCCGATCCCGGCGAGGGCGGCCATGCAGAACGTCTCGATGCTCTCCACGCGCTGGGCGTTGGCGTCGTATCGGATCGTCGGGCGCCCGCGCTGGTGACCGGCGTTGAGCAGCCCGCGCAGGTCCTCGTCGCCGGACGCCTTCGGCCCGAAGATGGTGTCGAACTCGTCGATCAGCAGCGTCAGGGCGTCACCGGCGCCGACCGATCGGTAGACGGCGGCGGTGCTGGCGTTGACGGTCATCAGCGGGTTGAAGCTGGCGCCCTCCACCAGGTCGAGAAGCCTGCTCTTGCCGCAGCGGCGCTGCGGGGCGCGGATGACCAGGCGGGGCGCGTACGCCCATGCCTCCTGGGCGTGGGTGGCGGCGATCCACAGCGTGACCGCGTCGACCGCTTCGGGGCTGGGTAGCACGCAGTACCGCACGATCGCGGCGTGCACGCGGTTGAGCAGGTCGGCGCCGTCAACGGCGGGGCGTTTGGATCGTGCGGTCACAGGGTCACTCCTTCTGCGGCGAAGCCTTCGGCGATGGCGTTGGGGGTGGTCTTGGCCCAGGGCCAGCCTGCGGCGTCGCAGGCGGCTACGAGCTGGTCGTAGGCGTCGATGCTGGTCATCTGGCCTGCGGCGACCATGCGGGCGGCACCGCGGGCGCAGCCGAACAGGGTGACGCGGCGCTTGCCCTGTGGGGCCTGGCTGATCCGGGCGGCGAGCGTGGCCATGAGTCGGTCTGGGTAGGAGGCGGCCCCCCCGCTGCGCGGGGGCACGGGGTGGCCGGCGGGGCGGACGGGCGCGGGCCGCCGGTCGTCGGCGACACAGGCGGACACCAGCGCGGGGGCCGCCTCCTTCATTGGCGTGCCCTGGTCGGCCCACAGGTACGGGCGGCCGGTGTCGGGATGGCGTGAAGGCGGTGCGACGACGTAGCCGCCGTCTGCCTTCACGTCGATGCCGGGGCCGAGCCGGATGCCCTTGTCGCAGGGGATCGCGATGCCGCCGGGGTGGCGGTAGTACAGGTGCAGTCCGCCCGCGCCGGTGCGCACGTACCGGGTGGGCGGGGTGAACCCGCGTGCGATCAGGGCATGCAGCGACGCCGTGCCGCCGTTGCGGGGGTCCACGTCGATGACGACCAGGCCGGAGGCCAGGCCGGTGCGGATGGCCAGCAGGCCGCGCGGCACGGCCCGCAGCATCGCGGCGATGCGCTGCGGGTCGGTGGTGGCGGCGTAGAAGCCGTGGCAGGTCAGGCACGGGCACCCCTGCGGGTCGTGAGTGGCCCGCTCGCGCCTGGCGGTCTCGCAGCCCGCGCAGAGCGCCACGGGCCGTTTGGACCGGCCCAGTAGAAAGACGGGCCAGCCGTTGGCGGCGTAGCGCAGCGCAGCCGCCAACAAGGGGTGAGCCGCCGCAGGCGGCCTTTCAGGGGTTCGGGTTGTAGCGGTCACCGGGTTGTCTCCTCCAATGGACCGGCCCGCCTCGGCAGGTGCCGAGGGCGGGCCGGAGTCGGCGGTGCGGGTGGTCAGGCGACCAGGTCGAATGCTTCGAAGATCTCGACGCGCTCGATGTCGGTGCGGGCGATGCTCATGGCCTGGCCGTAGGCGGCGGCCTGCGCGGGTGTCATGGCCATCAGGTCGTCGTCGGACAGCCAGGACAGTTCCTTGGCGTAGCGGGTCGCCACGGTGGGGCCGAACTCGGCGGTGGCGCTGCGGCCGGTGGTCCAGGGGGTGCCGGTGACGGCCTGGTACAGGTGCTTGATCACGGCGTGCTCCTTTGCTGGCTGGTCAGGCGGGGGTGCGGCTGTCAAGTGCGGCCATGACGCGGGTGCCGAGCCACTGGGCGACGTTGGCGGACACGGCGTTTCCGGCCTGCATGGTCTGCTCGGAGACGTTTCCGCGTACCTGGTAGGTGTCGGGGAACCGCTGGGCGCGCAGCTGCTCGCGGGGCTTGAGCATGCGGAAGTAGCAGTCCTCCACCGCGACGGCCGGGCGGACCAGGGCGCCGCTGTCGTGGGTGGCCATGGTGTGCAGCGGGGAGTCGGTGCAGGTGGGCTGGTTCCCCTTGCGGTACGGGATGACCAGGGCGTGATGCCCGCCCCCGGCGGCCATGGTCTGGAACGGGCGGGCGACGCTGTGGGCGGTCCCGTGGTTGCGCAGCACCGCCACGAACGGCTCGGCGGTGACCAGGGCTTCGGACTCGCGGGCGGTGCGGGTCCGCATCGGCCCGCCGACCTGGTAGGGCTCGGTGTTCCAGGACCCGCCCGCAGGAACCAGCATCGGCGGGGTGGTGAACCCTTCGCCGATCTTCAGGGTGCGGGTGGGCAGCGGCCCGCCATCGAGGGGGACGGCGCGGCTGTGGCTGTCGCCGTGGTTGACGGTGATGAGGGTCTGCCGGTCGGCGAACCTGTCCAGGCCGTGCCGGATGCGGTCCATGGTCGCCGGTGCGAGGGGTTTGGCCTTGTCGCCGATGCGCTCGCCGATGTCGGTCCAGTCGATGGCCGCGCGGGCGGGCATGACGTACGGCTCGACCCGCGCCTGTCCGCAGGCGGTGTTGGGGCACACGTACACGTACTGGTCGCGGTAGGCGCCCAGCCTGCCGAACTGGCGGACCTTGGGCGTGTTCTTCCAGACCTGGACGGCGTGCACGTCGGCGCCGCAGGGCTCGCACCACGCCAGGGGCCGGGGCGCCACGTCGGGGGCCGGGATGCCGGTGCGGGTGAACACCAGGTACAGCCGGTCGCGCCACTGCGGCGCGTGCGGGTTGCCGTCCCCGCCGACGTGCGCCGACGACACTGACACGGTCTGCTGCTGGTACCCCAGCAGCCGCATGCCGGAGCACCACCACTCGAACAGCTCCCACTTCCACGCGACCTCGGGCACGTTCTCGACCAGCACGGCGGCGTAGCGGTGGACCTCGGTGGCGCGGATGACGTCATGGAACGTCGCCCTGGTGCGCTCGAAACCGGCCTGGGCGACGTGCCCGCCCTGCTCGAACAGGTCGAGCTGCCCGCGCGGGCGCCGCTTGGCCTGCTTGGGCCGCTTGGGCGACGAGCCGCCGGCCGGGCTCGCCTCGGTGCAGATCGGCGACGCCCACAGCACATCGGTGGTGGGCAGGGCGCGCATGTCGTAGTTGTTCACGTCGGCGCACAGGTGCTCGGCGTGGGGGAAGTTCGCGGCGTGGGTGTCGATCGCGGTAGGCCAGTGGTTGGCGGCCAGCTTGAGATCGAACCCGGCGCCGGTCAGCCCGATCGAGCTGCCGCCAGCGCCGCAGAAGATGTCGGTGAAGGTCAGAGACATGACGGTGGTCTCCTTGTCTGTTCAGCGGGTGCCGTTGCGGCGCATGCGGGTGAGGTGGTTGTGGAGCTTGCGGCCGGTGCGCAGCCGCCGTCCGGTGCCCTTGCAGCGGGTGCAGTCGCGAAACGCGCGGCCGAACGGGGCGCGGCGCTTGCCGGTGCCGTCGCAGGTGCGGCAGGGTCCGAACGGCCAGAGCACACACGTGAGCAGGTAACCGAGCGTGACGACGGTGAGGAGTGGGCAGAGGATCACTAGCGGGGCGGTGAACGAGTCCACCGGGTGCCTCCAGGGCGGTTTCGGGGTGCGCGGGGCCAGGGCCGCTAGAGAGTTAGCGTCCTGGCAGGGGTTCGGTTCGGGGGCTAGCGGAGGGGATAGGTCTATCGGGTCGCCCGGATAGGTCTATCCCCTCCGGGGCCGCCCGCCGGGGTTATCCGGCGCGCCTACGGCGGTCACGTTCGGTGATGGCGGCGGTGATGTCGGCGCGGTGGACGCCCTTGCGGTTGCCCTTGTCGCCGGTGTCGGGGTCGGTGCCCCAGACCTGCCGCCCGCCCGCGATGCCGTACGGCTTGAGCGCGGCGGCGACCTGTTCGGCCTCCCAGCCGCCGTACACGTCGGGGCGCAGCTCGGCCAGCCGGGCGGCCAGAACCGCGCTCCACAGCTTCGGCTCACCCCCGAACACCGTCAGCAGGTCGTCCAGCAGCGTGTCGGCCGCGCGGGCGACGGCTTCGGGCTGGTGGCCTGCGGCGTGGCCGGTGATGGTCCCGGCCTGCTCCCGCAGGACGCGGGCGCGGGCCACGACGGTGTCTGCGGCGTGCTTGTCGGCGAAGTAGGTCCGCACGGTGACGGCCTCCTCCACGGCGCCGGAGTCGTCGGCGCCGAGCAGGATGCCCACGCCCTTGTGGGAGCGCTGGAACCGGGAGGAGTCGTATCCGGCGGGGTAGGAGCCCGCGCCGAGTACCGCTTCGGAGGACTGCCAGGTCATGGTCTTGAGCGCGAACCGGGTGCCGATGTTGTCGCGCAGGTCGGTCGGCACGGCCTTGCCGTCGGGCTTCTGGGTGGCCAGGATCAGCATGATCCCGACCGCCGGGCCGACCTTGCACAGCTCAGCGCACAAGGCGACGATCTCCTTGCCGTGCTCGGGGTGCTGGGAGTAGCGCTGGAACTCGTCGCAGACCAGCAGGATCGGCCACAGCTTCAACGACCGCTTGTCGGCGATCTGCCTGGTGACCTTGCCCTCGGGGCAGATGTCGGCGGGCAGGGTGCCGATGGTGTCGTAGCGGTCGTTCATCGTGGCGACCAGTCCGCGCAGGTCGTCCACGAACGCCGTCACCACGTCGTCGCGCACGCCCCAGCCGACCCGGTGGGCGATCGGTTCGAACACCGACCAGTCCACCGGCCCCTTGCCGTTGTACAGGTGCAGTTCCACGGACGGGTCCAGGGCTGCGGCCAGCACGGGCAGGCGGGCGGCGAACGTCTTGCCCATGCGCGGGATCGCGCCGACCAGCAGCGAGGTGAACATGAGCTGCAGCAGCACCTCACGGCCGCGCTGGTCCTGCCCGAACGGGAACGTGGCGAACACGTCCACGCTGCCCCGGTCGGTCAGCGGCCATGCTCCGCTGCTGGTGGCGTAGGGGTCCTCGTCGGCGACCCACAGCACCAGGCGGCGCGCCGACCCGGATGAGCCGCGTACCCGGTCCATCCACACCTGCACCTCGTCCAGGTCCAGCCCGGCGGCGATCTGGTCGCGGCGCTTGATGGCCTGGTTGGCGGTGGTCGAGTACGGCAGGTCGACCACCGCCCGCCAGCCCGCACCGTCGCGGGCGATGGGCTGCGGGAACGACACCATGTCGTCGGCCTTGCACAGCCCGGCGGCCAAAAACGCCCGCTCCACCACATCGGCGGTCAGGCGCCGCACGCGCGGCTTGACGACCGCGGTGTCCAGCAGCGGCACGTCCTTGGGCCTGCCCAGCGCACCGAACAGCAGCACCGCAGCCGCGAGGGCCAGCCAGCGCTGCCAGGAACCGGCCAGCACCAGCAGCACCGTCGCCGCAGGCACCCCGAGGGCGAGGAGCACCGTCAGGACGGTGGAGCGCCACCGCACCCGCGCGTCACGGCGGTCGGCCAGCTTGATGTACAGCTCAGCGTTCGGGCTGGTCGTCACGGCCTGACGCACCGGACGCCCCTCGGCGTCCGACACCCACCGCCACACCGCGCCCAGCACCCGCGCCACCCCGAACGGCGCACGCCAGGCCAGCCGGAGCCCGTACTTCGGTGAGCGGGACAGGTGGTAGAGGCTGACGTGGGTGTAGTGCCCGAACGCCCACCGGGCCGCCGCGCGCAGCTGCGCGCGTGAGCGCAGCCACGGCGGCACGATCTCCCGCCGGTCCGCGCTGGTGGCCGGGGCCGCGAACGCGCTGGCCGGGTTGACGGCGGGCAGGTCGTCGGTGTCGAACTGGTCGCGTTCGTCGTCGATCAGCTCGGCCTCGTAGGCGTCCCAGTCGATGGGGCTGGTCGCGCCGCGTCGGGCGCGGGCGGTGTCCAGGTCGAACACCTCGGCGTCGGTGTACTCGTCGCCGTTCGGGTCGTCGTCGGGATGGTTGCCAGGTCGGATCGTCATGATGAACGCAGCTCCTTGGTGAGAATGGGTGGCGGGACACGGCTGCCCTGGCAGGGCGGGCCGTGTCCCGCACGGCCTCACTTGCCGGTGTCGTCCGTGCCGGCCGGGTCGAAGAACTCCTCCACCCGCGCCACGTCGGCCATGTAGAGCCGGTGCAGGATCGCGGCGGCCAGAATGCCCGGCGCCGCGACGGCGGCCAGGCCCGCCAGCAGCCACCAGGGCGCACCGCCCAGCCAGCAGCCCAGCTCAGCCCCGGTCGTCACGACGGCGATGAACATCGCCACGTGCCAGCGCCGGGCCGAGCGGTCCGCCCGGATCATCAGCACCTGGCCGGGGGTCGGGTCGTCGATGTGCAGCACTGTTCCTCCCTCTGCCGCCCGAGTGGCGGCCACCGCGACGGGCCGGGCCGCAGCCCGGCCCGCGCGGAAGCGGCCACGACCGGTCAGAACGGCGGCTCAGGGTCGGCCCCGCTGGTCTCCCACGGGCTGTCACCGCTCGCGGCGGCCTGCCCGCCCCCGGTGCGCACGAGCTTCTTGACCTCGGCGCGGACGTAGCGCAGCGACGCCCCGATGTCCTCCACGTCCAGCTGGAACCCGCTGCGCTTCTCGCCCTCCGGGGTGGTCCACTGGTTGAGCCGCAGCCGCCCGGTCACCACGACACGGGCGCCCTTACGCAGCGACTCGGCCACGTTCTCGGCCATGTCGCGCCAGATCATGCAGTTCATGAACAGCGGGTCTCCGTCGCGCCACTCGCTCTTGGCGCTGTCGAACACGCGCGGAGTGCTGGCCACGGAGAACTTGCACAGCGCGACACCGGCCGGGGTGTAGCGCAGGTCAGGGTCAGCGGTCAGGTTGCCGACCAGGGTCAGGGTGGTCTCGTTCGCCATGGTGGCGGACTCCTTCGGTCCAGGTGGCGGGCGCGGGTTGCGCCCTGGTCGCCGGTCTGGCGGCCACCGCTCCCGGCCAGGGGTGATGAGCCCTGGCCAGGACGGTTGGCGGTCAGCGTCGGGGGAACGCCGGGATCGGGAGCGTGCCGACACCGGCACCGGGTGCGTTCGGTTCGGTGCGGTCGACGGGCAGCAGCGGTATGAGGCGCTGTCGGCTGATCTGCTCGGCCCGGTATGCCAGCCACTGGACGTAGTCCAGCGCCCGTTCAAGGGCCATCTGCCGGTCGGCGTACTCGTCGTCCAGGCGTCCGTCAATCCACGCGGCCAGCGCCGACAACTGGTAGGACAGGTTGTCGTCGGCGCGCATGTCCGGGTAGGTGTCGTCCGGGTGCTGGTACTCGGCCATCACGCCGCCACCTCCACAGCAGCGCCGGGCATGTAGCGGCGGACGGTGCGCTCAGACAGGCGCAGCTTCGCGGCGATCTGTGCGGGCTTCCAGTCCGGGTGAGCTGCCGCCACCTTGGCCACGTCCTTGGCGGCGTTGGCGCGGCCACCGGGCAGCGGCGGCGCCGACACCGGACGCGGGTCCGGCTCGCTGATGCCGTCGCCGTTGGCGGCAGTCGTGCGGACCTTGACGGGCTTGGCTGGCGGCGTGTTGGCGGCAATGGTCTTGGCGTTCATGCCGGTCGCCTTGGCTGCCGCCCGGTCGGTCCAGTACGCCGTAGCCGCCTGCCACGCCGCCTCGACGGTGGCGTGCCCGTCACGGATGGCCAGCCGCCGCGCCATCCACGTGATCGCGGGAAAGTTGGTCCAGCGGGCCAGCCCGAAACGCGGCAGCGGCGCCGGGCGCAGGCCGGTGTCGCGCAGGTGCTTGCGGTGCCGGTACAGCGACAGCAGCTCCCACAGCGCGATGCCCGTCAAGCTCATGAGCCCGTAGGCGACAGCGGCGCCGGTCGGTGCCATGCCGGGGCCTGCGGCATGGGCGTAGTTCATCGCGGCAGCGATCAGCGCGAACAACCACGTAGCCGCCCGGAACACCGTGCCGGAGTCGCCGTCGTGCCGGGCGAGGAAATCCAGCCGGGCGACATAGGCGGTGGTCAGCTCGAACGCGGCGGCGAACACCAGCGCCGCCCACACGGGCCAGCCCAGCACGCCCATCGCGAACTGCACCTGACCGACCCACGCCACGGCCATCGGCGCCAGGATCGGGCCGATCCACAGCGCCCCCTCACCCACCTTGCGGGCGGTGGCGACGCGCACCTGCCAGGCAGCGGCCTGGCGGGTCTTGCCCGCAGCCTTGCGGGCCGCCTTGGCCGCGTCCTGCTCGGCACGGGCCTGCTCCGCAGCGACCCGGTCCTGCCGCGCCGACTCGCGCTTGGCGGCCTCGACCTCCAGGGCGAGTTGCGCCGCGCGGGCCTGGCGCTCGACCTCGGCGTCGGCGTCCAGGCGGCGCTGCTCGGCGGCCTCGGTGCGGGCCGCCGTGACGGTACTGATCAGACTCATCGGGGGCTCCTCAGGTCAGCGGCGACGGGCGCGGGCGTCGGCGGCCAGCACCTCGTAGCGGTCTTCGGGGGTCATGTCTGCCAGCACCTCGCGGGCGCGGCCGGTGTTGACCAGGTGGCGCAGCAGCGCGGAGGTGGCCGCGTCGGCGACCTGGTCCGCGGTCGGGGTCTTGTCGCTCATCGCGCGCCCCCGGTCAGCGGGTAGCGGCGGCTGACGGTCGCGGTGACCCGCACGTCATAGGCGCCGGACGGGATCGGGTCAGACACGTCCGATAGAGCAGTGACCTGCTCCAGCACCCGCAGCAGGCCAGCCACGTCGTGGCGGGCGCCGGTCAGCACCACGGCGACCGGCCCGGACTGCGGCGTCACCGCTCCCACTCCTGCCGGTCCAGTTCATGCGGCTTGCACAGATGTGTCTTGGTCGTGAACGTCTCGCGGACGCTGGTCGCCCGGCGCCGCAATGGCACCGGGACGCCCGCGGCTATCGCCGCGCTCTGCGCCGACCAGCAGTCATCGCAGTCACGCTGGCCGCCGAACGACCGGTAGCGAACCTCGCCCAGCGCCAACTCCGGCAGCGCCCGGCGCACGACAGGCGCGGGCTGCGGCGCCTGGACGACCGGGGCACCAGTGAACAGGTCAAGCTGACTGGTCATCGCCCGGCCTCCCGACGTGCCGCAGCTGCGCGGGAGCACACGAACCGGTAGCGGCGGTTGCGGCGCTGCCGGATGCTGGCCAGCCGCTGGCGAACCTCGGCACGCTCGCCGGTCGTCAGCTCGACATGGGCGTACGCGGCCTCGTCGTCGGCGCTGGTCTCCAGCGCCAGACGCACAGCCCGGTCGACCGCGACCTCATCGATGTACTCGGGGTCTACCTCGATGTCCCAGGGCAACCCGTTCTCGATCGCGAACACCAGGTCAGCGACCACGACATCGGCCCAGCAGCCGCCGCATGCAACGCCAGCGACCAGCGCGGGCAGCAGGTGAGGCAGGTGGGAGTTCTGGCACTTGCGGGCGGCCACAGCCGCCAGGGGGTGATCGGCGGTCAGCAGACCAGCCGGTTCGTCGGCAGCAGCCGACACGATAGCCTGGACAGGCATCGCTAGTCCCTTCTGAGCAGGAGAGATGAGATGCAAGCCCTGGCGGGGGTGGAGCCCCGCCAGGGCATTTCTCGTTCAGCCGTCATGTGGCGGCTTCCGCGCGGGCTGGGACTGGCAGCACCCAGCCCGACGGAAATCGCCATTTACGTGCGGCAATGCCAGCGCCCGAGACCCGTCCTACTCGTCTCCCGCCGCTCCCAGGACCTACTGGGCGCTACCACCAGGTGGCTTCATGCAGGGCTCTCGGGACGACCCCCGAGCGCTGTCTTCCTGTCGCTGTGAAGTTCTCAAGGAGCAAGCGGACATCGGCAGGACTGGACACCGGAGTGCCTCGGCCCGCCAAGCCTTCGAAAGTTGGCCGGTTTGGCTAGCCAACTTGGCGATGTCATGAAAGTAGGACAGCTTGGCTAGCCAAGTCAAGTGCCAATCCGAAACTTCTCTAGCTTGGCTAGTCAGGTGTAGGCTTCGCGCATGAGTAGCCAGCTAGAAGCGCTGGGGCAGTTAGACCCCGACGATGAGCGCCCGCCGTTTCAGCAGGTGGCGAACGTGCTACGCGCTGCGATCCGCACGGGTGTATTCGGACCTGGTGAACGCCTCCCGACTCAGTCGGACCTGGCTGACCGGTTCGGCGTGGCCCGTGAGACGGTCAAAAGCGCCCTACGAGTGCTCAGGGATGAACGCCTGATCGTGAGCAGACAGGGAAGTGGCGCCTTCGTGCGCGCTCAGACCGAGCGCCCGGTGGGCCTTCGGCCGCACGTCGAGGACTTGTTTGGCCGGGATCGGGTGACGCTCGACTTCGCAGGCTTCGGCGCCGAGACGCTGCACGGGGTCTTGGCGGAGCCGCTGGACAAGATTCGGGCTGGTCAGCTAACCCCAAAGTCGCTGGTAATTCGCATCTTGCTGCCGGATATGCAGCAACCAGCGGCGTTGCCAAGCCTCGCTGGCGGTGGTGATGACGACCCCCGTGTTCGGGAGCGCATGCATCGGATCGTCCGGCGCCACACGGAGGCGATCACCGACACGGTGTCGGAGCTGGCCGATCTCGGGCTGCTCCAGGGGGCGCGCGCCGAGGTGCGGGTGCACCGTGCCGGGCCGCTGTTCAAGCTCTACATCCTGAACCGAGAGGAGGCGTTCTTCGGGTTCTACCCCGTGGCCGAGCACACGGTTTCGATCAAGGGAGAGCCCGTGGCGATCTTTGACGCTATGGGAAAGGACGCCACCCTGCTGCACTTCGTGCCGACCGATGACCCGACGGCGACTGACCCTCGGTTCATCGAGCAGGCACAACTGTGGTTCGACTCGGTATGGGACACCATCGCGTACGAGGTGCACGAGTGAGTGACCTCGAAGACGTACGGCCTCTCTTGGCTAACGCCGACACTGTGCTTCTCGACTTCGACGGCCCGGTGTGCTCCGTCTTTTCTGGCATCACGGACTTCGATGTTGCGAGCCAGTTGCGCCAGGTGCTGCGTGACCATGGTGTCGCCATGCCGGTAGCAATCGAGCGGCACAACGACCCGTTGGAGGTCCTGCGCTTCGCGGCAGCCTCAGAGCGACAGGTGCTCGTGGAGGTGGAGGAGCGCTTTGTGAACGCCGAGGTCGCTGCTGTCAAGGTTGCCGAACCTGCGCCGTACGCGCACGACTTCATACGCGCCGTCTGGCGTGCGGGGAAGGCGCTTGCGGTCGTGAGTAACAACTCGGAGCCAGCAATCAGGGCATACCTGAAAATCCATGGCGTCGACGAGTATGTCGGCAGGGTAGTTGGCCGAGCATACGCAGACCCAGCGCGGATGAAGCCTCACCCACACTCCGTGTTGCGAGCCCTCTCTGAGCTGGACACTGTGCCGCACGCGGCAGTGCTTGTCGGTGACTCCGTGACCGACGTGCAGGTGTCCGTCGCAGTTGGCGTTCCATGTATCGGCTTTGCGAACAAGCCTGGCAAAGAGCAGCGCCTTGCTGACGCTGGCGCCGCTGCGGTGGCTACCGGAGCGGATGGCATGGGTCTTCTTGTCGCAGCATTGGGCACTGAAACGGCTTGATCGATTGATCTACGCTCGCCTGCATGGAGATCAACAAAACTTCAAAGCCGCGCGTCGGGGCCGCCACTGGCGGCCTCTTCGTGTCTCTGCTGGCAGCCTGCCTCGGCGGCCTGTTCGGCGGCGTCGCCGGCCTTTTCCACATGTTCGGCGAGACCCAGCTCGACAATGTGGCCACGTTCGCGGCCTGCTCGGCAGCGGTCGTCGGCACTCACGCCGTCGCCTGCTGGTGGTCGTTGGTGGCGCAACCGGACCGCGTGCGCCTGGTCGTCGTGCACACGCCGTGGCTGCTGACGTACCTTGCGTTCGCCGTACGGTGGCCGGACCCCTGGTGGCCGCTGGGCTATCTCGGCTGGGCATGGGCGGCTCTTGCAGCTGCGGGCGTGGTGACGGCGCGGTGGCTCGGCGGCTCTCGCGGGAGGGGCCGCCGTTCCCTGGTCTACCTACTCGTCATGCTGGCGCTGGTCGGCACCAACGGGGCGGCTCTGGGCTGGCACGTGTGGACTAGGACCAGAGGCTGAGCTTCCACCCTGGGGGTGGACACCCTGAAACTGGATGTTGATCCAGGGAAGGGAGTGTCCCCGTTGGGGCGTCCATCGAAGTACACCGACGAGTTCCGGCGTGATGCGGTCGGGCTGGTCCAATCGTCGGGCCGTCCGATCAACGAGGTGGCCCGCGACCTGGGCGTTAGTCACGAGACGCTGCGCGGGTGGGTGCGAAAGGCCGAGGCCCCCGCGCGGCCGGCCTCTCCAGGTGAGCTGTCCGCCGATGAGCGCGACGAGCTGCGCCGGCTGCGTAGACGGGTCGCCGACCTGGAGACTGAGAAGGAGATCCTGCGCAAGGCAGCCGCCTATTTTGCGAAAGAGATGGGTCGATGACCTGCCGCTACCGGTTCATCTCTGAGCACCGCGCCTACGGTGTGAAGCGGCTGTGCCGGGTCCTGGGCGTGGGCCGCTCCGGGTTCTACGCGTGGGAAGCCGCCACGCCTGCGCGGGCCCTGCGGAAGGCCGCCGAGGACGACCTGGCCCGCGAGATCAGCACGATCCATGCCGAGAACCGGGGCGCGTACGGGTCCAAGCGGATCACCGCCGAACTGCGCAGACGTGGCCGACCGGTCAACCGCAAGAAGGTCGAGCGGATCATGCGACAACGGCGCATCGTCGGGATCACCCGCCGCCGTCGCAGGAGCCTGACGCGGCAGGACCCGACCGGTGCGCCCGCAGCGGACCTGCTCGGGCGTGACTTCACCGCCGTCGCGCCTGGGCAGCGGTTCGTCGGCGACATCACCTACCTGCCTACCGAACAGGGCTGGCTCTACCTGGCGACCGTCATCGACCTGTACTCCCGTTAGGTGCGCCGCCGGATGTGAACGCCAGCTTTAGTTGGCCACCTGCCACAGCTACTTGGCAAGTTCTCCCGAGGCTGGACCGCGTTACGCAGGGCTCCACTCGCCGCAGCCATCTGAATGAAAGGCATAGTCCGACGACCTGATCGTGACTTGAACTCGTCGGGCGGCCAGAATGAAATTGTTTGCGATGATTTTCCCGTTGCGATCCTGGCGCTCCCAATAGCAACTAGTCACGTCGCCAGTAATCGCATACGTACCAGGTTTGATCTCTTTGCCAACCAGGTAGGTTCCCGATCCGAAGACCCGCCCCTGCTGTTCCAGGCCGGCTCTGATTCTTCCCCGAGCGATGGACTTCTTCCATGCGGCCGCGTGGGGATGCGTCGGGCACAGTACGAGCGCTCCGCTGATCTCAGGAATTTGACTTGATGACGCCGCAAAGTCCCTGCCCGCGTAGACATCCTCTTTCTGGACCTCGGCACAGATTTCATACAGGTACTTGAGGTCCTCAACCTCATATTTCGCAGTCTCAAGCGCGGTGACTTCGATAGGCGTCGGCGGCGTACCTCCGCGTATTACGTCACACGACTCAGGCGTTTCTGCCCACGCCTCAGTGAAGATCGGTCGTCGATTCACATCGACGCTGATAACGTAATGGCCTTTAGCTCCAAAGTCGGGATCAAGGTAACAGTCCGCTGTCACTACCGGATTCGGTGTATTGGTCGGATCGTCTGGATAGAGATCCGCGGAATCCAGAAACCCATCGCCGTCCCGGTCGGTCAAAGGCGCTGGTGGCGAGCTGCTGGCTGTCGGGGGTGCCGCCACGGCGCCAGATGGCGCCTTCGCATTGCACGCTGAGACGCATAGGCCAGCGACAACAGCTGTGAGTACGGCGATCGGCATGCGGTTGCGAACGGTCACAGCGTGTGACATTAGAGGTAGAGAACTGGCCAAGCCAATCCACTGTTCGTCTGTTGCCGATTACGCAGCTCCATCACTTGGCTTGGCCAACTAGTGCTCTGGCCACAAACGTTCACGGTGTTGGGTGTCGCTAGCCCCGACATCGTGACTGGGGATGGTGCCAGTCCTGCGTTGCCAGACCGCGTGCGTGGTCGCGATCTTTCAGCAGCAGGTTCGTGCGGTGCGCGGCAACTCAAGCTGCGGCGATGAGACGAGGACCGCCCCAGATGGTGCTGTCCTCGCCGCGACCCAGGGCTGTGCCTCTTCGGGCAGGCAGAGTTGACTCGACGCCCAGGCTCGGTCGGGTCAGACTCGATGCCATGGAGATCATTGCGTTGTCCGACGGCGACCTGGGCTGGGTGTTTCCTGGCCTGCATGATGCCGGTGAAGTGTCGGACCTGCTGCGGCAAGCCGACGCCCAGATTCGATTGCTCGCCGACCATCTGGGCGTTCGGCCGAGTTGGACTGGCAGCGGGATCGAGTTCCACCGTCTGCCGCAGGGCCAGACGGATTTGTTCGGCTGCGCTGAGAAGGACGACGTTTCGTTCACAGTGGGTCTCGGAAGTTTTAATCGGGGCGGCTCGTCCGGTGTGGGACCACCCTGGGACATCGACAGTTCGATCGAGGTGCGGTGCGACGGTCGTGTCGACTGTGGGATGCATTCAATCGAGGAGGCTTCTGAACGTCAGGTCGATTCGCCGTTGGAGGCGGCACGGGCGCTGCTTGAGGCGGTGATCTGGTTGCGGAACCGGGCGGTGGCCGAGCCGCTCGAGTCCTGGCGGCAGCGCGATGTCCTCAGCGGTCACCATTGAGATGGGGATTGGTGAGCGGTGGCGGGCATCAGTCACTGGCCTCGCCTGCGCGCTCTGACCGGGGAGGTTTTTCGGACTGACGGATGTCGCGATTGGATGTAGCACGACATCCGATCCGACCGCTGGAGGCAAGGTGGCCGAGCCTGTCCGTGTGCGCAGGTTGACCGACCAGGAAGGGCAGAAGCTGCAGCAGATCGTGCGCCGGGGCAGCACCAGCTCGGTGCGCTACCGGCGCGCGATGATGCTGCTGGCCTCCGCTGGCGGCAACCGCGTCCCGGTGATCGCCCAACTGGTCCAGGGCGACGAGGACACCGTCCGTGACGTGATCCACCGCTTCAACGAGATCGGCCTTGCCTGCCTGGACCCTAAGTGGGCGGGAGGCCGTCCCCGCCTGCTCAGTGCTGACGACGAGGACTTCGTCGTCACGACGGCCACCACCCGACCGGCCAAGCTCGGCCAGCCCTTCACCCGCTGGTCGCTGCGCAAACTCGCCGCCTACCTGCGCCGCGTCCACGGCAGGGTCATCCGCGTCGGCCGCGAGGCCCTGCGCCGCCTGCTGGCCCGCCGCGGTGTGACGTTCCAGCGGACCAAGACGTGGAAGGAGTCCCCGGACCCCGACCGCGACGCCAAGCTTGACCGGATCGAGGAGGTCCTGGACCGCTTCCCGCAACGGGTCTTCGCGTTCGACGAGTTCGGGCCCCTCGGGATCCGCCCCACCGCCGGAGCCGGCTGGGCAGAGCAGGGACGCCCCCAGCGGCTGCCGGCGACCTACCGCCGCACCCACGGCGTCCGCTACTTCCACGGCTGCTACTCGGTCGGCGAGGACAGGCTGTGGGGCGTCAACCGCCGCAGGAAGGGCACCGCCAACACCCTGGCCGCGCTGAAGTCGATCCGCGCCGCCCGCCCCGACGGCGCCCCGATCTACGTGATCATGGACAACCTGTCCGCGCACAAGGGCGACACGATCCGCCACTGGGCCAGGAAGCACCGCGTCGAGCTGTGCTTCACCCCGACCTACGCGTCCTGGGCCAACCCGATCGAGGCCCACTTCGGCCCGCTGCGGCAGTTCACCGTCGCGAACTCCCAGCACCGCAATCACACCGCTCAGACCCGGGCACTGCACGCCTACTTGCGCTGGCGCAACGCCAACGCCCGCCACCCCGACGTGCTGGCAGCCCAACGCCGCGAACGAGCCCGCGTCCGCAGCGAGAAAGGCATCCGCTGGGGCGGACGCCCACTCACCGCAGCGGCCTGACCAACCCGGCGAACGTATGCGGCCAGAGCACTAGGTGTGGAAGAAGTGACCAATTGGCTGTATCAGTTCGACAAGGTGTCCTGGGTCGGGCTCGTCGTGGTGACCAGCTAAGCGTGGGAATCACGCCGGAGATGATCTTCGGGACGGTTTAACCCGTCCCAACCAAAAACCCGTCCCGGGGTTGAGCTGTGATGGGACGGGAGGGGGCGGGTTACCCCCTCCCCACGGGACATTACAGGTCCGTGAGAGGTGTTGACCTGCAGAAAGATTGGCCAAAGGTGGTTCCGTTTCCGGCACCGAACGTGATCTGGAACTACCTTCATACACTGGCCGCATGAGCGGAGCTTCTGACTTCCTTCACTGGTTCAACGCCGAGCGCATTTCGGTGGTGATCTCCCTGGCGGCTCTGGCAGGGGTGTTCTATGCGGCGCTGTCGGCCCGGTCGGCGAAGGCTCAGGCGGCGTCTTCGGACAGGGCCGCTACTGCTGCACAGGAGCAGGCAGAAACGGCGCGGCAGCAGGCTCAGATTGCGCGGGATCAGGTTGACCTCGGGCGGAAGCAGATTGATCTGCTGCTTCGGCAGATCGACCAGGCGGAGCAGGCCGAGGCGGCCAACCGACAAGCGCGGCGCGAAGCGCTCGAGCCAATGGTGGTGGTGGACATTGCGCCAGGTGCGAACGATCCGGGTGTCTTTGTGCTGACCATTGCCAACATCGGCCCGTCGGTCGCCAGGAATGTGCGGATTGTGGCGCCTGACGAGATGCTTCGCTCGGATGGCACCAAGATGCATGAGTGGGCGATCTTCACTGAGGGAATCAAGACGATGCCACCTGGCCACAAGATGCAGTTCTTCTTCGACGTCGGATTTCAGCCGTTCAAGGGAAACTCCCCACTCAAGTGCACGTTCACCGTCGACTGCGAAGGCCCGTTCGGGCCGGCACCACAGGCGACCTATCTCGTTGACCTCACCCCATATGAGGGCGCCTGGGCCGCGCCGACCACGCTCAACTCCGTGGTTAAGCAGCTAGAGCAGGTTGCCGAGGGAATCAGCGCGCTCGGAGCGACCATCCAGCGATCTCAGCAAGAACGGCGGAGTGGCAGTCTGGAGAAGTCTTTGATCGAGACGACCAAAGTTGGCGATGATTGGGAGACATGGAAAGCGGTGGACTGAACCAGACCGAAGCGATCGGTGGGACGGCTTAACCCGTCCCACCAAAAAACCCGTCCCAGGGTTGAGCTGCGATGGGACAGGTGGGACGGGTGGGACGGGTTTACCCCCTCCCCGGCGGCATTTTCGGCTCGCTAGAGGTCCTGAGCTGCGCGAAGTGCCGCCGAAACGTTGTCCAGCGTCCCAGCATCGACGCTGTCGATGTGTTCGCTCAGACGGGACCGCATGACGGGCTCGATGGTGAGCGCCGTTGCCCACCCGTGCGGCGGCACGGCGACCGCGAGCAAGCCCCCAGGGTCGGTATCAACGATGTGCACGGCGAGCACCACGGGCAGCTCTTCCACGCGATTGATGCCGTCGCTACTAACGATCAGCCGTAGCGTCGACTGACCGGGGCGCGGTACGGCGGGGGTGTATCGCCAGACCTCGCCACGGACCGGGGTCACGCGGCGTACCGCTCAGCCTCGGCCGTGTCGGCGTAGCCGGGACGGTTTGTGAACCAGGCGGCGTGCAGCTTGGCGGACTCGGCAACGGCGGCGGCCTGGACGACGCGCTCCAGGAGAGCCGAGACATTGCCGCCCGTCTCGGCTTCTGCTCGACGGGCGAGGTAGTTGAGCGTGCTCTCTTCGAGTGAGAGCGTCACACGGGACTTCATACGTTCTATCATACAACTGATGTGAAACTTAGGCACTAGCCCCCGCCAAGATCAAACTCACCGTGCGTGGTCCAAATCACGCCACCCTGGAACATTCATGCATGGTCATGTGGACCCGCGTTGATCAGTTTCGTCTGCATCGCGGCCGGTGCCAGCGGCTGAACGCGGTCCACGGTCCGCGCGCCGACGGCTGGCGGGTCGGTCAGGGGCTTCCGGGCGACCGGGTGCTGAACGCTCGTCGTCAGAGAGCACCTTGTCCAGATAGATTTTGCCGCGAGAGTCGACGTCGGCGATTTCGACCTCGATCTCGTCACCGAGATTGAGGAAGTCCTCAACCCGCAGGACGCGCTTGCCCCCGCCCACCTTAGAGATGTGCAGGATACCTATCCGCCCAGGCAGCAGCTCGATCAAGGCGCCGGACTCGGTAATCCATACCACGGTGCCCACATACCTATCGCCCCTCTTAGGCAGGGAACGAGCCGCTTCGGCTTTGGTCAAGTCCCAAAGGTAAGGCCAACCACTATGAACTGCACGCGCGGTGTCCACCGCATCAGTGCCAGGAATGTAAAAGTTCACGTTGGTTCCAGCCGAGTCCGTAACCGAGATGGATAGCTCATCTTTGTGCTGTTCAAGAGGCGCATCCAGATGCGCGACCCGGTGTCGTTTTTCCAGCCAGTTTTGGAAAGTTTTCGATACGACGGAGGCGAGGACCACCGCTGCACCGATCGCACTTGTCGCTACCATCACTGTCGATGCGAGGAATTCGGTCATCTCGCTGCCATCCCAACGCAGACTCCGCTAGCCAGCAATGACGGAAGGAAGAAGCACGTTGACAAGGCCACAACCAAAGAAGGTCGCGCATTGCTGACTTGCATATACGCCATAGTGTTGCCCGCAAAACCTGCGAGACAAAAGAAGACGGCAAAAATTGATTTAACGCCGGGATTTCCTTTAAAGGCAGAGGCGACCCAGTCGCCCATAGCACCCGCTGCCAGAACGGCGGCCACCACGAACAACTCTCCCGTGCCTAAAACGCGGTTGATATGGAATCCGCTTTCTGAAAAGAGTTCCTTAATGACCAGCGCAAACAGTGGCAACAGACCAAAGAATACGCCGAATGCCGCCCACACGCTAAGTCGAAGTACGACTCGTTGGCGCTCGGTTTGAACCTCGACGTTCTCTTCGGTGGTATCGGTATAGGTGTCAGTACCGGCATCGGTATCGGCATCGGTAGCAACTGCTTTCGGCTTCGCCGCCCTACTTGGCCTCATAGACACCCTCCTGGACCCAATACCCGACACCATGATCCTTTATGTACAAGGTTACGGTCCGATGCGGCCTGGTCTGGAGAATATCGCCTCAAACCGGCTACTTTCGTGGAATCGCTTCCCTTGGTTGGTCCGCGTAGCGGCTGCAGTGGATTGTTAGAGCGACCGGCAGTGGGTAGCGATTCGGACAGACGACTGGTCGGGGGTAGCAAACAGGCACGGGACCGATCGATCATGGAGTTCTCTACGCTCAGTGATCGACAGGAGTCCCGTGCCTGCCCTGCCATCATCGCTGTTGAACCCCGTCTGGGTCGAATTCGCCGCGCTGCTGCCGCAGCGGCCGGAGTTCGACCCCACCCACCCGTTGGGCTGCCACCGCCGCCGCGTCCCCGACCGCGTCGTGTTCGAGCACGTCATCGACGCACTGGTCCACGGGTCGGGCTACGAACGCATCGCGACCATCCGATGTTCGGACCGCACGATCCGCCGGGGCTCAAGATTTGGGCGGCGGCCGGGATCGGTCAGAAGCTCCACGCCCTGGCCCTGGCCGCCTACGACCATATGATCGGCCTGTCGTTGCAGGACCCTGCCGTGGACGGGCGATCACCAAGGCGCCCTGCGGCGGCGAACGGGCCGGACGCTCACCGGTCGATCGTGGCAAAGGCGGCTTGAAGCGCTCCACGCAGGTCGAAGGCGACGGCATACCCCTGGGCGTGGTGTCCGCACCGGCCAACCGGCACGACAGCCCACTGCTGGAACCCACGATCACAGCCGCGGCCGTCCAGGTCGGTCCGATGCCCGCCGGCGCGGCCATGCACCTGGACCGCGCCTACGACAACAAACCGACCCGCGAACTACTCGACGAGCGGGAACTGCATGGCGAGATCGCCCGCAAGGGCGTGCCCGCACCGATCCAGGTCGGTAAACGCTGGGTGGTGGAACGCACGAACTCGTGGATGGACGGCTACGGCCAGATCCGCCGCTGCACCGACCGCGACGCGAAGATCGTGGACTTCTACCTGTACCTGGCAGCCGCCTTCGCCACCGTACGTCAACTCATCCGCCGCACCCGAACCCTCTACCGCTGGGACACCCGCCCCACCACCCGACGCCTGAAGTAGCACCTACTGCCGGTCGCTCTTAGGTCTTGAAGACCGCTATGGCACCCAGGCCGCCATGATCATGCCTCACGGCGCAGCTTAGCGAGGTGCGGTCTACGACGGGATCCGCCCTATTCACCGCCTCGGCCACCGGCGGCCAACGGCGGAATGCCAACCCAGCAGGAAACGGCCGACAACGGCGCGCCGTCTGATGACGCAGGTCAAGGCCATGATCGAAGCACGACGGGAACCCGTACGGAACGCCGGCGTTTGAGATGAGACTTGCTGTGTTCGTTCATGGTCGGGTCCAGACTGCCATCATGTGACGGCGGGCGGCATCGGGTGCGCCGATGGTGCCGAAGGAGCCGTCCTCTTGCAGGTAAATGCAGTCGATGCCGTAGCGGTGGAGCAGCTGAACGCTGTGGCCTTGGGGCTGGCCGGGAAAGAGCGCCCCCAGCTTGGCTACGGGCGCAGGACTGTGCAAGACGTAGTCGAGCAGCTGAGCTAGTGCCTGACGGACATGGTGGTGGCTATTGCGACTCTTCGCTTCCACGATCTCGGCGCCCTCAGGTCCAGCCTCATAGAAGTCGGCCACGCCGTAGGGGATACGCAGTGTCGTCCGAGAGCTGCTCGGCAGGCTAGCCCGATAGAGCTCCAGCAGTAGCGCCTCGGCGCGATTTACCAGGGCCGTGCCTGCCTGGCGGTTGTAGCTTGTGCTCTTGGTCTTGACGGCCTCCGCGGCCACCACCCGACCCAAACGCTCGGTGAGCCGTTCCACGAGTCTTTGTTCGTCTGCGGCCTCGGCTTGCGCCGCCGTCACGGTGCGGATGTTTAACCCCTCAAGGACCATCTCCCCCGCGTCGGGCTTCAGGAAGCGCAAACCCATGAAATTGTCACCCTCGTTAAACCCAGGCAGCTTCCAGACTTCCTGGTACCCCACACCGATCAGCTGCTGGAATGACAGAAGGCTGTAGATGTTGTTGTAACTGCCGTTGATCGGATGCCGACTCCACATGCTGTCGCCGAAGACCGCGTTCTGGAGACTTACGCCCACCTCGCCGACAGCTCGGATGAGCTTCCCTCCGGTGAAGAGGACGACGTCACCAGTCGCCAACGAGCGCATCCGTTTGTCATGGTTTCGGGTGGCACCCCAGAAGCGCGCGGTGCCACCGGGATGCATCTCCATCAACGCATCCAAATGTTCCCGGCTCAGGGCATCGACGTAAGGGGACACCGTGAACGGCACTTCCTTGTCGAGCGTGTCCCTCCAATGTTTCTTCGCCGCATCCTTACCGAAAGACGGCTGGATTATTACTTGAGGCATGGAAGCCACCTCTTCTCGACGGTGATCGGCATACGATAATGCGGACCAGGTGCCGGACACAGACCTCCTGGGTTCAGAGCCGCTGCGCCATTGCTTGTCGGGGCGCCGCCACGACCGGTCGTCCTCAACCTCCTGATGCCTCGGGCGACGTGGCTCATCATGGCCCATCCCACTGACAAGAACACCGTCGTGGCCGATCCGGCAGGGTGTTCAGCTTGGCTACAAAGGATGACGTGTTTCCTCGATGGTTGAAGAGCCGTGACACGGACAGGGCCGCAGACTTGGTCCGGTTTCCGATCGCCCTCGCCGCAGTGATCATGTCTGCGTTCATCGTGCTCAGTGGTGCCGGATTGCTCCTTTGGCTCGGGCTGGGATCACCACCGATCGGTGCGGCCGCCCCGCCCGCCTCCATGGGCTCCGGAAGTCCTGGGCCAGTGTCAACGGCTCAGCTGACTACGCAGGACCAACTGAACCTGGTGCAGATCGCTCTTATCATCACCGGCGGGCTCGGCGGTGTTGTCGCCCTGGTCGTTGCCTACCGCAAGCAGCGAATCGCGGAGGACGCGCACCGCTGGGCAGACGAAGCCAACCGGCGAGCGGTCGAAGCCAGCAAGCGGGATGACACAAGGTTGTTCAACGAGCGGTTCACCACCGCTAGCGCTCAGTTAGGTCACGAATCAGCCGCAGTCCGCCTGGCTGGCGTCTATGCAATCGCTGGCCTCGCCGATGACTGGGAAGCGGGACGGCAGACCTGCATTGACGTCTTGTGTGCCTACTTGCGCATGCCCTACCAACCCGACGCAGAGGCGACCGTCGGCCCAACTTGGAAAGAGGGTGAACGCGAGGTCCGGTGGTCCATCATCAGCATCATCAGTGACCGTCTACGGGACTACCCAGAAGACATCGATCGACAGAACCGAACCTGGCAGGGCCATAACCTCGACTTCACCGGGGCAGTCTTCGACGGGGGCGACTTCTCTCGGGCGAACTTCACAGGCTTGACCAAGTTCAATCATGCGACGTTCATGGACGGCATAGTCGGTTTCACATCTGCGACGTTCTCCACCGGCACAGTCATGTTCGATGGCTCCACGTTCTCGGGCGGCATGGTTACGTTCGAGGGGGCGAAGTTCAGCGGTGGCAGGGTGGTCTTCACATTAGCCACGTTCTCTGGAGGGATTGTCAGGCTCGACAGGGCAAAGTTCTCCGATGGCGTCGTGGGGTTCACGGCGGCGAAGTTTTCCGGTGCCGACGTCACATTTAGTAAGGCACGGTTTCACGGCAGCAAGGTCGGGTTCCTGATGGCGAAGTTTTCCGGTGGCCGGGTGGGGTTCGACCGAGCATCGTTCTCCGGCGGAACGGTTCAGTTTTCCGAGGTGACGTTCGACGGAGGCACGCTCGATCTATCGAACGTCGGCGAGTACGGGACTCCAGCGATCTTCGACAAATGGTCGACTCCACCGCAGGGTTTGATCCTCCCGCCTGCCGCAAACGCTAAGGCCGCCGGTAACCGGCAAAAGCAGAAAGATGCTGCGGCGGACCGAGTGACGAACTGAGTGACTACCTCTCCGCACGGCGGCGGACAACTACGTACACCCACAGACTATTAAGGCAGGTAAGACCGCGCATGACAGGAGATCAAGAACCTCTGAAGCTGCTTGACACGGAAGTGCTCCATGCCGGCTGGGCCGAACAAGGCCGCCCGCAGCGGCTGCCGGCCACCTACCGCCGCACCCACGGTGTGCGGTTCTTCCACGGCTGCTACTCGGTCGGCGACGACAGGCTGTGGGGCGTCAACCGCCGGAGCAAGGGCACCGCGAACATTCTGGCCGCGCTGAGGTCGATCCGCGCCGCGCGGTCCGACGGCGCGCCGATCTACGTGATCCTGGACAACCTGTCCGCGCACAAGGGCGAGAGCATCCGCCACTGGGCGAGGAAGAAACGGGTCGAGCTGTGCTTCACCCCGACCTACGCCTCCTGGGCGAACCCGATCAAGGCCCACTTCGGCCCGCTGCGCCAGTTCACAATCGCGAGCTCCGACCACAGCAACCACACCGCCCAGACCCGGGCATTGCACGCCTACCTGCGCTGGCGCAACGCCAACGCCCGCCATCCCGACGTCCTGGCAGCCCAACGCCGTGAACGCGCCCGCGTCCGCGGGGAGGAGGGCGTCCGCTGGGGCGGACGCCCACTCACCGCAGCGGCCTGACCAACCCGGCAAACGTATGCGGCCAAGACACTAGCTGGCCCTCGTGATTGCACTCCACCGCGGTGCGAAGGCGGGACCGTTAAGCCCGTGAGCGTTGAGTTGCGCAGTCAGGCGGGCCGGGTCGTGAAGGGCGCCATCAGCGGCAATTGCGGATGCGAATGTGCGAACGGCATCGCGTAGAGCGGCGAGCTTATCGAAGGTGATCACCCTTGTGCCTTGCCGCGCCGTCGCCGTGGAGTGCAGGACGTTCGTCTTGTGGACCATCACTGGTATGGGCGAACACGTCGGATCGTACTTGTGGATGAACCAGTCGATCGCATGCGAGAGCTGCGCCGCGTCAGACTTGGCAATGAAGTTTGTCTCGACGCCGCTCTTGCATTCGATCACCAGGAAGTTGAGTCCGCCTAGAAGCCAAAGGACATCGGGGCCTTCTCCAAGGTCGCGTTCTGGACGCTGAGCCAGGAAGCCAAGGTGCAGGCCTAGGTCAAACATGGCCTGTTCGAAGCGGTTCACGGACGTGGCATCGGTGTGTGGGACCAAGTCGTCGAGGATGGCGGCGAATCCGACCTGCATCGCTACGGCGTTGGCGTAGCGGCGGCTCAACTCGTCAGCGAGGTGCTGCCCTTGCTCAGTACTGGTGCGTAGACGGATGTATTCAATGCCATCGCGCGGTTTGAGCAGGGCCCTGTTGTCCGCTTGCGCGGAGACCTGGCGTGACTGAGCCGTCGCGGGGTCCGCGAGGTGCAGGTAAGCGGCTGACTGCTGCTTGAGCCAACCGCGCTGCTTGAGGTCGGTAGTCGTGTCGGCCACGGCCTGGAGAATCTGAGCTGCCTCCCGCGGGCGACCGAGTTCGGCTGCTTGGAACGCCTTGCGCTGGGCGATGGCCTGCGGCGTAATGCGGTCGCCAGAGGGGTAGGCGATGCCATCCAGAACGTCACGGCTAGCGATGATCCAGTCTCGGTCCCGGTTGAGGCACTGGTCGGCGACGGCGGCCATGCTTGAGAACGGCTTGCCGTGAAGCATTTCGGCTACGCCATCCGAGAGTTCAAGTTGGGCTCTCGTTGCGGGGCTAAACTTGGCGAGGCCTGATGCAGTGCGGATGCGCTGTGTCAGCCTTGAGCCGAGCAGGACCACGACGCAGTAGTCATCGTTGGCGCGCACGCCACGGCCCATGCCCTGTTCGATGCGCTGTATCTGCCGTGTCACCATAGCGTCGCTGTCGTCGAGAGTGCGGTATTCCAGGCGGTCGAGAGCACCGTATGCCTCGGGCAAGCCATCGAGCACAAGAATCCGGCAGGCGTCATAAGGCAGATCGATACCGTCATACTTGTTGATGATCAAGGCCAGGCCCACGTGGCCGTTGCGAAGGCTCTTGACGCCTTCCTGGATCGTGTCTTTGTCGTAGATCGCGTCGGCGACGTCATTCCACTGCTCGGCGACCCGCCAGGACGGCACGATAACGACGACGTTGTGACGGCTGGATTGTTCCTTGAGGTAAGTGCGGATGGCGCTCTCGTTTGTTCCCGGAAAAGTCTCGAGCGGAGTGAAGATCATCCTGTCGCCGAGGTCGTCGGCGGTTTTCGGCGTGATCGGTCTGTTTAGGCTGTCGGGCCCAGCGCCGAAGTGTGTCACGAGCACGCCATCGTCTGCCAATGTGGCGGTCAAGTAGATTCGGCGACCAGCGTTAGCAAAGCTTGGGATCTGGTGGATAGGCGGGCAAGGCGGCTGAATCTCGATTGCGGCAGCGGAGATGGCGGCGTTGCAAATGTGGAGGCAATCGGCGAGCAGAGGCCATGAGAATCGGAACTTCTCATCTGTGCGGTGCGGGTGGAGGATCTCAAGGACACGGTCCCGGCGGTCGGCCCAGGCCCAGTATGGAACGGGCAGCGCGACGCTGGGGTCGGCTGCCAGCAGGTCGCGTAGCCCAGGTGCTGACTGGCGTCGCAGGTCGTCTTTGAATAGGTCCAGTAGTTGGTCGTAGGTGGGATGCGCTCGCGGGATTGTCAATGTGAACTGGCTGTCCACCGTCGCCAGACATGCATGGGCGTCGTCGACCAGGATTGCCCCGACTTCGATAATGGGCCGCGTGCTGCCGGCAATACCGAACACTGACATGCCGTTGATGAGTCGATAGACGTTGGTGACCAGTATGGCCTTGCCAGACCGGAAGCGTCCTGAGCCGGGATCATCTGTGGTCTCAATCCCCAGAGCCTGTGCCTCGGCGCGTACCTGGTCGGCTAGAAAATTGTCAGGCGTCAGGTAGACGGCCGGGCCTGCCATTTCGTTAAGGCAGCTCTTGAGCATGAGAAGACCGACCACGGTCTTGCCGCCACCGGTGTTCATCTTGATGACAATGTCTTGGTCGGTCCGGCGCGCGTGCCACTGCTCCCAGACTTCGGTCTGGACATCGCGCGGGTATGTGTACTTCGGGTCCTTGTCCGGCAGCGCCGTGAAGATCCGGCGTGGTTCGGTTGCTGTGTTGGAGGCAGAGCCACGAGCGAGTCTCGTGAAGTCCAGACCGGTCATGATCATCTCCGTGGCGGCTCGGGCAGGGGTGCCTAGGCTGGGATATTAGAGGCCCGAGCGTGATTCACGCTTCGTGGCAGCCTTGGCCCGCACAAATCATGCTCAAGGTTATGACAGGCCCGCTAACTGGCGTGGTGATTGACCCATCTTCCACGCGACTTCGGACCTTCGTCGATGGCGCTGGCCCCGGCACCAGCGAGGGTCGCATCGAGAACGCCGCGCGATCATGTGAGTGGCCCGTACATCGATGCATGACCGCGAACCGAAACCGGGCCACACAGTGGTCTCATTTCCGGTCTCATTCGCCAGCGTATGAGGTCGTTCGCCACGTAACGTGGAGCGCGCGTGGCACTGGCTTTGCACCGCGGGGTTTGTCGGCGGACGAGCGTCCAGGGGGCTCGTAATAACAAGGTCGACGGTTCGATTCCGTCAGGCGGCTCGGTGACGAAAGCCCCAGGTCAGAACTCTGACCTGGGGCTTTCTGCTGTGCTATGGCCCCGCCCTATCGGCGGTCCCGCACTCTCGGCAGGCCCGCACTCTGGGCGGGCCCCCTCGCTCTATGCGGCCCAAGATCGCTGTCTCAGGTCAGAAGGTCCGGTTCGAGCGCACATTCTGACCTGAGACGGTGATCAACCACGGCGTGACGGCGGGCTGCCGTGGTCAAGAGCCGGGCTGGACCGGGTCAGGCGCCGAGGTCGAGTTCGGCGCGCCGGCCCGGTGGATCGGCTGCGGGACGACGGCGCAGGTCGGCCAGGGCGAAGATCGCGGCAGCCGGGAGCAGGAGCAGACCGCTGGCCGAGATTCCGGCGGGCAGCGAGCCGCGCCCCAGTGCTCCGACCGGCGGCCCGCCCGCGATCTGCCCCAGCGCGTCCACCTGGGCCTGCATCGAGATCACCGTGGCCCGGGTGGCCGACTCGGTCTCCGCGACCAGCAGCGCCGTCAGCAGCGGCCCCACCGCCGTACGCAGCAGCCCCGCCACCAGGTACGCGGCGACCGCCGCCCAAAAGCTCCCGGCCAGCGCGAACGCCACGACCGCCAGCGCGGCCCCGGCCTCCAGCCAGGCGAGCAGTCGCCCGATCGGCCGGGCCCGGGTGAGGTCCACCCGTCGCCGGATCACCTCGGTCACCGCGACCGAGCCGAGCATCGCCGCCACCGTGCCCAGCCCGAGCCATACCAGCGGCGACAACGCGGTGGGAAAGCGCAGGTCGGCCAGGAAGTGCGGCTGCGACAGCCGGTCGAACCCCTCGCTGCTCATGGCGAGGAACAGTGTCGCGCCGACCAGACTCAGCAGTGCCGGACTGCGTCGAATGACCTTGAACCCGGCCCGGACCTGCCCGCCCATCGACCTGACCGCGGCACCCATCGCCGAGGCGGCCTCGGTCGACCCGACATGACCGGCTGCTTCGTCGTCCCTGGTCCTCGTATCGATGGGAGAAGTGCCGTCCGTGGGGTGGGGCGAAAGGGCGGCGCGGGCAGGGGTGAAGTGCTGTTCGGGCATGGTCAGGGCGAGTAGGACGCCCAGGGCCAGGGTCACCCCGGCGCCGACGACGATGGGCAGCGCCAGGTCGAGTGAGGCCAGGGCGACGGCCGCGCCGATGCCAAGCACCCCGCCGAGCTGGGCGAGCTGGCCGCCCCGGGCGAACGCGGGCCCGGCCCGGTCGGCGCCGAGTTCGTCACCGGCCCAGGCTTCGAGGGCGCCGTCGACGCAGACCGCGCCGATGGCCCAGACGACGTTGGCGGCGAGGATCGCGGCGTACGTGGGGACCAGGCCCCACAGCAGCAGTCCCGCGCCCATGAGCAGGTAACCGATGATCACTGAAAGCCGCCTGCTGTACAGGTCGGCGATGACGCCCGTGGGCACCTGGGCGGCGAAGCAGACCGCCTCCATCAGGGTGCCGACGAGGATGAGCTGCAACGGGTCGAGTCCGATCACCTGCACCTGGTAGACCAGGTTCAGGGTCCACGCGGTGTGGCCCGCGAACGAGCCGACGGCGCTGAGCAGCAGAAAGATGCGGTACGCGGACATGCGTCTCCGAAGGTGGTCGGGATGGGGAATCCCGGTGCCGGAGACGGCGAACAGGCGGAGAGGTCAGCAGACCCGAGCGGTCGCCACGGCACCGGTGGACGCGGTGGTGCGGGCGAACCTCATCGGGGGCTCCTCTCGGTGGTCCGGCCTCTGACCGTAGCGGCGTGGGTCGGCTCGGTAAAGCGGTATCAGGCCGAGGATCGTGCCGGACTCGTGCGTTCCCGGCCGCGGCGTCGGTTCGGCCGCGACCGTCGGCTGCCCGCCACCGGGCAGGCGATGTGTCGGTGGGTCAGCCCTTCGTTCGGTCGGTCAAGCGAGACAGCGTCAGAGGAAACGGATCTTCTGCTGCTGCCCGTCCGGTCCGATGACGGTCAGGGTGTCGTCGACGCTCAGGTCGAGAAAGGCCTTGTAGACCTGGACCGCCCGGTTCAGCGCGTCGGTGCGGGAGTCGCCGGTCCGTTGGGTGATCTCTTCGAGGGCGGCGATGGCGCGTGGCACCAGGTTCGCGGTCACGCGGGTGAGTCCACCGGCAGGGGCAGACTGGTCGCCCGACGCCTTGCCATCTCGGGTCTCGGGATGTGGAGTGTCGGAATTCTGCATGGCGGTGCCTTCCTGTATCGGAGAGGACACCCTCTGTAGCAGACTCATCGGGTCCATCTCCTTGCCGTCGCGGGTTCGGGGGTGGCCGGAGCGGCGTCCTTCGCGGGGCGCCGCTTTTCGTGCTGGCTCACTGATCGTGCTCGGGCACTGTCTAAGTGTACATGATCGACAACTTCTGTGTGACTGTCTGCTGCCTCATGGGGACACGTTGTGCACCGTAGCCGTCAGCGTGTCGCACATTATGTGCGACATTCACGTATCAGACTAGCCGCAAACAGCCCGTGCGGTCTACCGCTCTTGATCGGCAACCAGCCCACTGACGCTGCCGTCTCATCGGGACGGCTGGTGGCGTTGTCCGACTGGCCTGCGCGTTCGAACGTGCGTGCATCGACGCGCTATCGTTCGGGCGATGGGGTGAGGGGCACACATCCCCGTCACGTGGCACAAACGAGATGTGCGTGAAGCACAAATAAAACGCTCATCTTGTTGACGTAAAATGTGCTCATCTGTTGTAGGCTACTCAGCGTGACATCGACCTAATGCCTCCAAGATCGATACATCACGACGAGTAGCGGCGGCTCGGCCGCATGGGTGCGAAAACTAGGAAGGATCTGCTGGGCATGGCAGATGCAGAGCACGGCCAGCCACAACAGGACGGCGGGGAGCTGGACCTGGGGCACGAGACCCCATCCCCGCGTGCCGAGGTCCATGAAGTACGGGACGAACTGCAGCTCGCAGTACCCGGCGGGCGCTTCGACCTCAAGCTCAAGGGAGGGCTGCTTCCCGCGATCGAGTTCGCGCTCATCTGCGGCGTGGCCTACTGGTTCGCCGCCACGACCGTGTCGCTCTGTCGCGAGAACCAGGCCCCCGGCTGGGTCGTCACGGTGGCGGCGCCCGCCGTCCTGATCGGCGTCATCGGCGCCGGGCTGGCCTGGCTGAAGTACCGCCTGAACAACCGCGCCAAGTGAGAGTGGACCGGGTCGGCCTCCCCCGACCCGGTACCTCGGCCGGCCCCGGCCGAAACCATCAGCCCGCCGACAGCGGAGGAGACAGTCAATGCTCCACAAGGTTTTCATCGAGACCATGCCCGTGCAGCGCTGGATCCTGCGCGTCGTGCGCGGGGCATACTGCGGGGACTATCCGGTCGAAGGCTGGGAGGAGCTCCAGCGGACGCTGGACCTGCTGCGTACCGACCCGGACGCGGCCTTCAGCCTCGACTGGCTCCCGAGCCGCGACCGAGGCGCCGAGTCGGCGGCGGTGCGGTGATGCCCGCGCCCCGCGGCGGCGCGCTGGTCGACCTGCTGCGACGGCCCGCGTTGGTCGTCGGTCTCAGGCTGCTCGGTGACCACCTCGCCGACCTCCGCCGGGCCTGGTCCCGCCGCGGGGAACGGACACTCTCCGCGACCGGGGCGGCACTGGCTCCTCGCTCATTTGACTACTCTCGGCAACACTTCCATGACCGTCATGCGATGGCGGCGGAGCTGTTGCACGGCACCGACTACGTCCGGGCCATGGTGGGGTTGCACGAGATGGCCCGGCTCGCCGACGAGTGGCCCGACGGGCGGCAGGCGTGCGTGGACGAGATCTGCGCGCACCTGCGCCGACCCGCGCGGTCCTGGTCGGCCGCCGACCGGGTGCTGCGCAGGCAGGCTGTGGCCCTGCTCGCCGCCCGGCTGCGGCCGCAGGCCAAGATCTCCTGGCAGGGTTGCGACCTCGACCTGCAGGGAGCGGTCCTCGACGGGTGCAGCTTCGTGGGCGCCCGCTTCTCGGCTGGGCGCGTCGACTTCGGCGGCGCCGAGTTCAGCGGCGACCCGGTGTACTTCACCGACGTCGAGTTCGCCGGGGCCGTGGTCAGCTTCGTCGGCGCCCGCTTCGCGAGCCGGGTGGAGTTCACCGGGGCGGTCTTCGGCGGCGGCGTGGTCGACTTCGGCGGCGCGAAGTTCGCCGACGGCACGACCGACCTGTCGTTCACCATCTTCCGACGCGGCATCGTCGAGTTCACGGGGGCGGTCTTCGGCGGTGCTCGGGTCGACTTCTTCGGCGCCCGGTTCTGCGGTGCGCAGGTGGTCTTCCAGCAGGCCCGCTTCGCCGCGGGTGCGGTCCGGTTCACCGGGGTGCGGCTGTCCGGCGGTCGGCTGTCCTTTCGGGGCATGTCGTTGACCGCCTGCGCGGTGGACTTCGCCAACGCCAGTCATACCGGCGGCGTCGTGGTCTTCTCGCCCGGACCGATCTCCGACGCGCTGCCGTCCGCCGGTCGGTCGTGGCGCCGACGGAGCCGGGCTCAGGCGGGGACGACGAAGTCCCAGAACGCGCCCTGACGTGGATAGACGATCTGGCAACGGCCGCAGGAGGCCGTGTCGGCGGTCCAGTCGAGGCGACTGACGCACTGGGGACAGACCACGCGGCGGGCCAGGTCGGCCACGTGCGGGGCGAGCTCGTCGCCGTGCTGGCGGAGTTTGTCGTACGCCGGGGCGGCCGGATCGTTGCGGCGGCCGAGCACGAACTGGCTGGGGCCCCACCAGCCCCGACCCGCCTTCTGTGCGACGACCTCCATGCCGTGCACCAGCGGCCGGGCCAGCCTGGTGGCCTTGGCCGGGGCGACCTTCTCCCACTGGCGGAAGTTGTTGACGCTGGCGCCGAGCGCGGTGCGCCAGCCCATCCCGCTGAGCCGGGCCCGAACGGCGCGCAGCTGGAAGTTCCAGTACGGCTCCTCGACGCCCATCGCGACCGGCTCCGGCCCGCGTACGTGGCGCAGGTTGCCGCCCTTGAGGCCGCGAGCCAGCCCCAGCACGTGGTGCTTGATCGGCACGTCGATCAGCCACTGACCGCCGATGGTGCGGCTCATCTCGGTCAGACCGCGGTCGAGGTCGGACAGGTGGTGCAGCACCCGGACGACCATGGCGGCGTCGAAGGCGAAGTCGCGGAACGGGATGCGGTACAGGTCGCAGCGGATCAGGTGCAGGCGGCCGGTGGCCACCTCGGCGGCGTAACGGTCGCCGGCGTTGCGCAGGTTGGTCGCCGAGTAGTCCATGATCACCGAGTGCTCGGCGTGCGGCAGGTAGTGCCCGGCGTTACGGCCGAAGGCGCCGCCGAAGTCGGCGAACCAGCGCGGACGGCCGAGTTTGGGCACCAGGCGCCGCAGCACGCGATCCTCGGCCCAGAACTCGTAGTCCCGGCCGGACCAGTAGCTCCGGTAGTCGTAGCCGTTGGCGTCGTAGTCGATGACCTCGACAGGTTTCGTCTGCATACGACCGCTCCGCTCCGTTTAGCCGGTATGACCCGTCCTTAGGTTAAGCGACCTATAGCGACATATTCGGGCGAACGCGCGGTCGGGCAGGTCAGCCGCGCGTCACGCGGGGACGGCGGCCACCTCGGGTTCACCCGCACGGACGAGTTCGGCGCGCGCCTGCTCCTCGGCGTGCTTGCGGGCGAGACCGTCGCGACCGTCGTACTTCCAGAAGCTCGGCAGCAGCCCGGCCAGCACGCCCGTGCCCGCCACACAGAGCACGCCGCCCCAGATCACGGCGCCGCTGTAGCCCCAGTGGCGGGCACTCAGCCCCGCCCGGGTCTGGCCCAGCATCGGCCCGGTCAGGTAGGACAGCATCTCGATCCCGGCCAGGCGGCCGCGCAGGAAGTCCGGAATTGTCTGATTCCAGATAGTCGCCCGGAAGAGGCCGGAGATCATGTCGGCGCCACCCGCGACGGCCAGGCCGATCAGGGCCAGCCACAGCTGGTCGGAGACGCCGAACAGCACGATGCCCAGACCCCAGGCGCCCGCGGCCAGCAGCACCGCCCGCCCGTGCCGGTGCACCCGGGTCGTCCAGGACGAGGTCAGCGTGACCAGCATCGAGCCGATCGCCAGCGCGGCGTAGAACAGGCCGAGCACCGACGGGCCACCGAAGCGGTCGGCCACCCACGGGTAGAGCGCGACCGGGAAGGCGAAGAACATCGCGTTGATGTCCACCAGGTACGTACCGATCAGCTCGGGGCGGCTCTTGGCGTACTTGATGCCGTCGGCGACCGAGCGCAGCGACGGGCGGTCGGCCGCCTCCGGCGGGGCCACCGCGCGCACCATCGAGAAGCAGAGCAACGACACCACGAAGGTGGCCAGGTCGAAGCCGAACACCCAGGCCACGCTCAGGTTGGCCAGCATCACCCCGGCCAGGGTCGGGGCGGCGATCTGCGCCACCTGGTAGCGCAGCGAGTTCAGCGCCGCCACCGCCGACATCTGCTCCGGCGCGGCCAGGCGCGGCATCATCGAGTCCATCGCGGGGCGATGGATGCCGTCGACGGCCGCGGTCAGGCCCGCGACGAGGAACATCACCCAGATCTTGGGGCCGATCAACGCGTTGAGCAGCAGGACGCCGGTCAGCGCCGCCAGCGCCATCTCGGCCCAGAAGACCAGCTTGCGGCGGTCCACATAGTCGGCCAGGGCGCCGCCGACGAAGGCCATGAACACCAGCGGAGCCAGCTCGACCACGCCCAGCAGTCCCACGATCAGCGGGTCACCGGTCATCTGCTTGAGCTGGATCGGCACCGAGACATACGTGATCATCGAGCCGAAGCTGCTCACCCCGGCCGCCGTGTACACCAGCCGGTAGTCGCGTCCGCGCAGCGGCGACAGGTCCAGGGAGAGGCGCTTCTTCGTCACGAGGCCCGATGGTCTCTCGTGACCAGGCAGAACGGCAAGCGGATTAGATCGTGGCGACCCTCAGTCGACGAAGATCTCGCCGGTCTGCTCGAACCGGGCGAGGTGCTCCAGGGTCCAGGTCACCGCGCCGGAGGTGGGCTCGGGCAGCGCGTCGGGGGCGAACCAGCCGCAGTCGGACGCCTCGTACGGGTCGGGGTCGAGTTCGCCGGTGATGTCGGTCAGCAGGTAGGACCCGGAGATGTGCTGGTAGGTGTCGCCGAACACGTTCGTGAAGGTGTACTGCGGGCCGGACAGGAACGCGAACAGGACGGCGTTGCCCGCCTTCAGGCCGGTCTCCTCGAACGTCTCCCGGATCGCGCAGTCGCGCATCGACTCGCCCAGCTCCATCGCGCCCGCCGGGAACGCCCAGTAGCCGTTGTCGGTGCGCTTGATCAGCAGCACCCTGCCCTGCCCGTCGCGGATCACCCCGCGCGCGGCCAGGAAGAACAGGGTCGCGCTGCCCATGGCCGCCCGCACCCTGCCGTGGTACGAGTTGTACCAATCCTCGTCGGAGCCCATGAACGTCAACAGTAGAGCCCGCCCGGTTCTGGCGGTACCGGCCACCCGTGGGGTCATACCGTGGCAATGTTGCCCTTATGAGGGCGATCTGGAAGGGCGCCGTCTCGTTCGGCCTGGTGTCGATCTCGGTGAAGCTCTACTCCGCAACGGAGGAGAAGGACATCCGGTTCCACCAGGTGCACCGGGCCGACGGCGGGCGGATCAAGTACCAGCGCGTCTGCTCGCTCGACGGCGAGCAGGTCAGCTACGACCAGATCGCCAAGGGGTTCGACGTCGGCGGCGGCGAGATCGTGGTGCTCACCGACGACGACTTCAAGAACCTGCCGCTGACCACGTCGCGGGCCATCGAGGTGCTGGAGTTCGTGCCCAACGAGCAGATCGACCCGATCCTCTACGACAAGGCCTACTTCCTGGAGCCTGACGGCGCCGCCGGGGTCAAGCCGTACCTGCTGCTGCGTGAGGCGCTGGCGCACGTGGACCGGGTCGCGGTGGTCAAGGTGGCGCTGCGCCAGCGCGAGACCCTGGCCACGGTACGGGTGCACGAGGGCGTGCTGGTCCTCAACACCATGCTGTGGCCGGACGAGGTGCGCGAGGCGGCGTTCGACTTCCTCGACGACGACCTCAAGCTGCGCCCGCAGGAGATCAAGATGGCCGCGTCGCTGGTCGACTCGATGTCGGGTGACTTCCATCCGGAGGAGTTCACCGACCAGTACCGCGAGGCGCTGCAGCAGGTGATCGACGTCAAGATCGGCAAGCAGGACACGGTGGTGCAGCCGACCACCGAGGAGCCGATCGCACCCACGATCGACCTGATGGCCGCCCTGCGCGAGTCGGTGGAACGGGCCCGCGCGGCCCGCGGCGGGGCCAAGCCCGAGGAGAAGGCCGCCGAGATCAAGGGCACCCACGCCACGGTCACGCCGATCAAGAAGGCCAAGAAGTCCGTGCCCGCCAAGGAGGCCACCTCGGCAGGGTCTGTGCGCGGCGCCGCTTCGACGGCGAAGAAGTCGACCGAGCCCGCCAAGGCCGCGGCCAAGAAGACCACCGCCAAGAAGACCCCGGCGAAGAAGGCCAAGGCCGCTTGATCATCGCGCCGATGCTGGCCACCGCGGGCCCGTTGCCCACCGGCCCCGACTGGGCGTACGAGGTGAAGTGGGACGGCTTTCGCGCCGTCTACGCCGACGGCCACTTCTACGGCCGCTCCGGCCGCCGCCTGACCGGCCCGAGACTGCCCGCGCTCACCGAGGTGGTCGACGGCGAACTGGTCGCCTTCGACGCCCACGGCATGCCCAGCTTCCAGGCCATGCAGCAGGGCCGCCCCGCCGCGTACGTGGCCTTCGACGTCATCCGCCCCGACCTGCCCTGGAGCAGCCGCCGCGAGCTGCTGGCCGAGCTGGACCTGTCGGTGTCACCGAGCTTCGACGACGGCGAGGCGACCGTGGCCGCCGCCCGCGAGCTGGGGCTGGAGGGCGTGGTGGCCAAGCGGCGGTCCTCGCGCTACCAGCCGGGCGTCCGGTCGCCGGACTGGATCAAGTGGAAGTTCGTGCACACCGCCGACTTCGTCATCGGCGGCTGGCGGCCCGGTGCCCGTCCGCTGGGTGCCCTGCTCGTCGGCACGCCGCTGCCCGACGGGCGGCTACGCTACCGCGGCCGGGTCGGCGGTGGCCTGACCGTACGCGACGAGCGGGCGCTGCTGCCCGTGCTGCGGGAGCTGGCCCGGCCCGAGTCGCCGTTCGAGCCGCCGGCCGAGTCCGGCACCTGGGTGGAGCCGCTGCTGGTGGTGGAGGTGCGCTACACCGAGATCACGCCCGACGGCCGCCTGCGCTTCCCCTGCTTCCTGCGGATGCGCCCGGACAAGCTGCCCACCGACTGCACCGACCCTGTCTCCGCGGGCCCCGCCGAGGACGGCACCGATGCGTACTGAGGTCGACGGCCGCCAGCTCACCCTCAGCAACCTGGACAAGGCGCTCTACCCCGACGGCACCACCAAGGCCGAGGTGATCGACTACTACCTGCGCATCGCCCCGGTGCTGCTGCCGCATCTGGCCGACCGCTCGTTGACCCGCATCCGCTTCCCCGACGGCGCCGACCGGCCGGGCTTCTTCGAGAAGAACGCCCCCGCCAACCATCCGTCCTGGGTGCCCCTCGCCCCCGACGGCCTGATCGTCTGCCAGGAACCCGCCACCCTGGTCTGGCTGGCCAACCTCGCCGCCCTGGAACTGCACACGCACCAGTGGCGTGTCGGCGCCCCCGGCCCCGACCGGGTCGTGTTCGACCTCGATCCCGGCCCGCCCGCCGGACTCGACGAGTGCCGCGCGGTCGCGTTGGCCCTGCGCGACCGCCTCGCCGTCGACGGCCGCGAGGCCTATCCGAAGACCTCCGGTCGCAAGGGCATGCAGGTCACGGCCGCGTTCGAGGGCGGCTTCGACGACGTCATGAACTACGCCCGGGGTATCGCGGCGGAGTTCGCCGCCGCGGCGAAGGACATGGTCACCGACCAGATGGCCAAGGAACTGCGTCCCGGCAAGGTCTTCATCGACTGGAGCCAGAACAACCAGGCCAAGACCACTGTCTGCGTCTACTCCCTGCGCGCCGGGCCCGTGCCCACCGTCTCCACCCCGCTGACCTGGGACGAAGTCGCCGCGGGCGACTTCACCGCCGAGGACTTCACCCCCACCGAAGTCCTCGCCCGCACCGCCCGCCTCGGCGACCTGCACCACGGCTTGCTGCCCTGACCGGTCTCGCCTCGCGCTGTTCGCCGACGTCGCCGACACGTGTCCGTCTGATGGCCGTGAGTATTCGGTGGCGCAACACGGACTTCACGGGCCGCGTTACACGTCATGCGGTGTGGCCACACCGCATGACGTGTAACGCGCTACGCGGACTCCTCGCGCCGGACGGTTGTCCACAGGCTCCGGTTGGTTGTCCACAGGGACTCGAACTGCCGCCGGACCAGCGGCAACATGTAGTGGTGAGCGCGGAGCGGGTCACCTTGGCAGGGCGGCTGGGCCACCTGTTTCGGGTGGAGCGGGAACGGCGCGGGCTCAGCCAGCAGGAGGTCGCCCGTCGAGCCGAGGTGTCGCAGCAGCACGTCTCCAGGCTGGAGGGCGGGCGCGGTCCCGTCAGCTCGGCATACGCGGATCGCGTGTTCGCGGCGCTCGGCCTGCAAATACGGGTGGATGCCGAGGCCGTGGGCAGCCATCTGGATGACGCGATCGGCGGTGCGGCGGCGAATCTGCGGGAGCTGCAGGCGCGGCATGTGCAGGATCTGCACCAGCTGACGGCGTTGGCGCCGAAGGGGCTGCGGTTCGTGCTGGATGGGCCGTGTGCGGCGGTGTTGCAGGGGGCGCCGGTGGCGGCTCGGCACATCGACGTGCTGATGGCGGAGGCCGATGTCGAGATGCTGGCGGCCTGGGTGCTGCGCAGGTCGATGCGCCGTTGGGACGAGCGGACGCGGGAGTTCAGCGGGTACTACGCGGATCCGCGTGATCCCGGGCCGCTGCGGTGGGGTGACGGGATGGTCGAGCTGCGGGCGCGGCTGGTGCCGGAGCTGCCGCGAGCGGTGCTGGTCGAGTTCGACGGCGAGCTGCTGCCGGTGCGGCCGCTGCCCGCCGTCGAATCCGATCATCCCGAGGTGGCCCGGGTGCTGGGCCGCTTGCGTGAGCGGCCCGATCTCGGCGGTCAGGCACCGCCCGGAGGCTCGGGGGAGAGCACGTCGGCGGCGTCGACGATGGTGTAGGCGTAGCCCTGCTCGGCGAGGAAGCGCTGGCGGTGGGCGGCATAGTCGGTGTCGACGGTGTCGCGGGAGACCACCGAGTAGAAGTGCGCCTGACGGCCGTCGGCCTTGGGTCGCAGCACCCGCCCCAGCCGCTGCGCCTCCTCCTGGCGCGAGCCGAACGTGCCCGACACCTGGATCGCCACCGCCGCCTCGGGCAGGTCGATGGAGAAGTTGCCCACCTTGGACAGGATCAGCGTACGCAGGGAGCCGTCGCGGAACGCGTCGAACAGGCGCTCACGCTCCTTGGTGGTGGTGGCCCCGTGCACGATCGGGGTCTCGGTGCCGCGGTCGGTGAGGAACTGCGCGATCTCGTGCAGCTGGTCCAGGTACCCGCCGATGACGAGCACCTGCTCGCCCGCGTGCCGCTCGATCAGCGCCTCGATCACCGGCAGCTTGCTGTGCACGGTCGCGGCGACCCGGTACTTCTCCTCCGGCTCGGCGGTGGCGTACCGCATGCGCTCGGCGTCGGTGAGCGAGACCCGGACCTCGGTGCAGTCGGCGGGGGCGATCCAGCCCTGCGACTCGATGTCCTTCCACGGGGCGTCGTAGCGCTTCGGCCCGATCAGGCTGAACACGTCGCCCTCCTTGCCGTCCTCGCGCACCAGCGTGGCGGTCAGCCCCAGGCGGCGGCGGGCCTGCAGATCGGCGGTGAAGCGGAACATCGGCGCGGGCAGCAGGTGCACCTCGTCGTACACGATCAGGCCCCAGTCGCGGGCCTCGAACACCGACAGGTGCGGGAAGGCGCCCCCGCGTCGCGTCGTGAGCACCTGGTATGTCGCGATGGTGACCGGCCGGATCTCCTTGCGCTCGCCGGAGTACTCGCCGATCTCGTCCTCGGTCAGCGTGGTGCGGGCCAGCAGCTCGCGCCGCCACTGCCGCCCGGCGACGGTGTTGGTGACCAGGATCAGCGTCGTCGCGCTGACCTGAGCCATCGCGGCCGCGCCGACCAGCGTCTTGCCCGCGCCGCAGGGCAGCACCACCACACCCGACCCACCGGCCTGGAAATGCTCCACCGCCTCCCGCTGGTACGACCGCAGGTGCCAGCCGTCCTCGCGCAGCGCGATCGCGTGCGCCTCGCCGTTGACGTACCCGGCCAGGTCCTCGGCGGGCCAGCCCAGCTTGAGCAGCACCTGCTTGAGGTGGCCGCGCTCGGACGGGTGCACCGCGATGGTGTCGGCGTCGAGCTGGTTGCCGAGCATCCCGGCGACCTTCTTCGACTTGGCCACCTCGACCAGCACCGCCCGGTCCAGGCCCCGCAGCACCAGCCCGTGCGCGGGGTCGTTGAGCAGCTGCAACCGGCCGTACCGGTCCATGGTGTCGGCGACGTCCACCAGCAGCGAATGCGGCACCGGGTAACGGGAGAAGCGAAGCAGCGCGTCGACGACGCTCTCGGCGTCGTGCCCGGCCGCGCGGGCATTCCACAGCCCGAGCGGCGTCAGTCGGTAGGTGTGCATGTGCTCCGGCGAGCGTTCCAGCTCCGCGAAGGGGGCGATGGCCATCCGGCACGCGGTGGCGTCCGGGTGGTCCACCTCGAGAAGTAGCGTCTTGTCCGACTGGACGATCAGCGGTCCGTTCGTCATGCTCACCTCGTCTGCGTCGGCGGGACACGGCTCGCGCCGTATCCGATGCAGGTCAACAGTCCAGTCTCCCACGGAGGGCAACCTGCGCCCAGGTGGAGACCGTCTTAGATCCGAGCAGAGCCGACTCTGCGTGGATCGGCCGTGAGCCTCGGGGAGGGCCTGGTGCGTCGAATAGTCGTGAGCGTGCTCGCGATCGCCTGCTTGGTGGGCACCGCCGCATGCGAACCGAAGTCCGCCGCGCCGGACCCGGTGGCGCAGGCGCAGGCGTCCGACCTGCCGCTGCCCGCCGACTCGGCGCAGCCGTCCGCCGAACCGTCGCCCAGCCAGGTGCCGCCACCGCCGTCACCGTCGCCCAAGCCCACCACCAGCCCGAAACCGGCCACGTGCCAGCAGGGCGAGCACCAGCAGGCGGTGGAGCAGGCGCTGGCCAAGCTCGGCGGGTACGGCAAGGTGACCGTGGACGGCAAGCAGTCCCAGGCGGACTGCGACGCCATCAAGAAGTTCCAGAAGCGGTTCGACCTGCGTCCGGTGGACGGCAAGGCCGGTCCGATGACCCGCAACGTCGCCGAGCGCCTGGTCGCCAGCAAGGCGAGCGCCTGCGGCGCGGGCAGCGGCCTGACCGCCTGCGTCGACCTCACCCACCAGACGGTGTGGCTGATGAGCGGCGGAAAGATCGTGTACGGCCCGACCGTGACCCGGACCGGCATGAACGGCTACGCGACCGACACCGGCTCGTTCGCCATCCACGACCGGCAGTTGAAGAACTGGTCGGAGGAGTGGGACGTGTGGCTGCCGTACTGGCAGCGCGTGGTTGGTGGTAGTGGTTTTCACCAGACCACGACCTGGATCCACAACGGTGCGATCGGATCGCACGGCTGCATCAACCTTTTGCCTGTTGACGCGGTCAAGTTCTGGAACACGCTCAAGAACGGAACCGCGGTAAAGATTTTCGGGCGTCGGCCGGGTACCTGATGTCGATTCGGACGGTCGGGTGGAGCTGATCGGTCGTTCGGTTGAATCCGATGCCGACCCGCAACCCCGGACCACCCGGAACGCGTAATCCGAGTGCCGTGCGCGTTCGGGGCGCCTGACGGGGGCGAGCGCAACGTCAGTGGGCCGTGGCCGCGGGGGTGGCTACGGCCCACTCCCTTTTCCCAGCGGCCCGGCTCGCCGTGGCTCGCGACGTCAGCGGCGGGCGCGCCAGGTCGCCCCGGCTATCGACACCACCAGCAGCAGCGCGATGGCGGTGCCGATGGACTCCCCGGCCGCGTCGACGACGTTGCGTCGCAGACCCAGCCAGGCCCAGAAGAACCAGGCCAACAATGCGGCGGACACTCCGCCGACCACGATCACGGCACGGTTCGACACGGCCCGGCTCGATGGGGGCGGCTCGATCTGCTCCCGTACCGCGTCCTGCTCTGTCGTCATCGCGCCCCCTGTCCCTAC
Organism: Catellatospora tritici; assembly: GCF_019083965.1. Classification (GTDB taxonomy): domain Bacteria; phylum Actinomycetota; class Actinomycetes; order Mycobacteriales; family Micromonosporaceae; genus Catellatospora; species Catellatospora tritici. The sequence continues at coordinate 15,827 of NZ_JAHRCY010000007.1, read as the reverse complement.
CCCCCCAGCGTGCCATCCGAAGGACGTTTCGTCCCGGCTTGCCAGGCATTAGGGGGATAGGCGGGTGGCGGCCTCAGCGGATCCGGTGGCGGCGCACCGTGCCGACCACCGAGATCAGCACCAGCAGTCCCAGCGCCGCGCCGGCCGCCTCGCCCGCCGCGTCGCCCGGAGAGGTGCCCATCAGCCCCCAGGACAGCGCGAACCAGCCGCCCGATCCGATCAGGAGCACGGCGAGCAGCAGCAGGCGGGCACGCGCGTCGGGGCTCACGCCCGCGATGGTGCCAAAACCGGGCCATCGCCGGAACGGGTCAATCGGCCGGAGCCGCCGCCGTGATCCGGTGCAGCGCGAACGTGTGCAGCGTCTGGGTCCGGTCGTCCTCGGCGCGCAGATAACCCGCCCCCAGCGAGACCGGCCGGACCAGCCGGGACGCGTTGGCGCCGTGCGCGTCGACGTACCCCACCCAGACCTTGGCCTTGTCCCGCACCGCCTGCTGCAGCACCGCCAGTGCCTGCGAGTGCGCCTGCACCGCGGTCAGGCTAGACATCGGGTACCCCGCGGCGGCCCGCACCTCGGCCGGGGCCCGGCGCGCGGCCCGTGCCCGCGCCTCACCCCGGCGGATCTCCTCGACGATGCCGAGCAGCCGCGGCTCGGTCAGCCCCGGCGCCTCCAGCGGATCCGGCTGCGGCTCCAGCGCCGCGCGCGGCGCCGCCCGGCGGCTCTTCGGCCGGGTCAGCACGGCCGCGCCGGTGGCGTCCTCGGGGACCGGCGCGTATCCGGCGTCGCGCAGCGCCGTCAGCAGCCGCCCCGAACTGAACGGACTGATCAGCACGGTCGGCGCCAGCCGGCGCAATTGCAGCGCCGACAGTCGCCGGTCGGCCAGCACCGCCGACACCAGCCCCTCGTCGTCGCTGCGCAGGTATGCCTGGGCCGCGCCGGTGCGCAGCCCGCCGTGGGTACGCGAAACGTCGTCGATCAGGTAGGTCAGCGCCTGCGGCACCGCCGTCCGCGAGCGCCGCTGGAACAGCGCGTGCAGGTCCGTCCCGGCGTACCCGGCGTCGAGTGCCCGGCGCAGGCTCGCCGCGGTCACCCGGTACACGCTGGCGCCGCCGCCGGACTCGTGCTCGGCGACCAGGTCCAGTTCGGCCGCGAGCGCCGACTCCGGCGGCCCGGGGACGACCACGGTCAGGTCGGCCTGCACCAGCACGTGATCGACCGGGGGCGGCAGCAGCGCGGCCAGCGCGACCACCAGCGGAGTCTGCTCCGGCGGCAGCTCGGCCTCGGGACGCAGCCCGAGCGGGTCGCCGTCGGCGTCGCCGTGCCCCACATCCAGCAGCAGCCTGCCGTACCCGGTCAGCGCACCGGAGCCGGTCACGCCCAGCTCGGCCGCCTCGGACAGGGCCTCGCGATGCAGTTCGGCCCGGCCGCGCAGCCGCCGCGGCGCCTGCCAGCGCAGCCGTTCCAGCAGCTCGTCGGGGCTGGGTGCGGCACCGGGCGGCAACTGGGCGAGCTCCGCCAGCACGGCCCGGCGCGCGGCGGGCATCCCGGCCCGTTCCAGCTGCGGCGACAGCGCCGTCAGCGGCCGGTCCTTCTCGTCGCGGCCGCCGGCCAGGCCGGGCTGGCGCGGCATGGCCAGCCAGGCCCCGGCCAGCACCGCCCAGCGCTGCGCCAGTGGGGTGCCGCGCCACAGGTCGTAGCCCGCGGCGGGTAGGAACACGGTCTCGCTGCCCAGCTCCAGCTCGCCCAGCAGCCCGGCCGCCATCGCGGTCTCCAGCAGCAGCGCCGCCAGCGGTTCGGCGATCCCGGCGGACTTGGCCAGCCGTCGCAGCGGCAGCACGCCCAGCCCGCCGCCGCGCAGCACCGGCGCGGGTTCGTCGTGCAGCGCCTCCAACAGGTCCTCGGTATGGCGCACCGCGCTCATCGCCTGCCCGGCCCCGGCCCGGTCCGCGTTCAACACCGGCCGGGGCGGTCCGGTGACCTCGGGCGGTTCGGGGTGCAGTTGACCCAGCGGCCCGGCGTCGCGGCGCAGCAGCAGGCCAAGCTCGCGGGGCAGCTCGACCGCGTCGTCGCCGGTCGCGACGAGCAGGTGGTGCTCCAGTAGCCAGGCGACGGGCTCGCTGCGGTTGGTGCTGGTGCCCACGGGCGGCCCCTCGGCCAGCCGGTCCAGCACGGCGCGGGCGTTCGGGGGCGCGCTGAGCAGGGTGCGGCGCAGCTTCGCCGGGTCGGCGACCAGTGCCGTCACCGCGCCGCCGGACTCGGTGGTGGTGTCGAGTTCGGCCGCGGGCCGCCCGAGCCCGGCCAGGTACGGCGAGCACACCTCGTCGACGGTGGGGATCAGCCGCAGCGCGTCGTCGGGTCCGTACACGAGAGCCCTGGCCTGGAGCCTGCCGACCGCCTCGGCGACCCGGGCCGGTTCGGGGCCGCCCGTGGGGGCGCACGCCATGGCCACGACCGAGGCCAGCGAGGTGGTGTGCCCGTCGGGGTCCCGGGTCAGCCGCAGCGCGTCCAGGATCTCCAGGGTGAACCGGTCGAGGGTGTCGAGGGTGCGGGCCACCGAGACCCGGGTCTGTGCCCGGGCAGCCAGCACCGTCACGTCGGTGGGGACCGGCGTGATCAGGTCGGGGCGCAGGCGCAGCAGCGCGCCGAGGGCGTCGTCGGACAGCGTGCGCAGGTGGTCGGCGTACTCGGTGGTCATCGTGTCTCCACGCTATCCGGTCGGGGCTGCGCGTGCGGACCGCCGGGGAGAGGTTCCCCTCGCGGGCGTTGACATCGACTAGCCTGACTGTGTCGGTCGAGCCGGGGATTCCAGTTGGGTGCCTGAAGCGCGATCGCTAGCCTTGTCAGCGGGCCACCGTCGGCGTGGTCGGTGTCGGACGTGTCGGGCGGAGCCGCCCGCGGTGCAGAGAAGCAGGTGTTGCAGCAGTGCCTACGGGTCGGGTGAAGTGGTATGACACGGAGAAGGGCTTCGGTTTCCTGACCCGTGACGAGGGCGGGGACGTCTTCGTGCACAAGGCCGCGCTGCCCGGCGGGGTGGCCGACCTGAAGCCGGGCCAGAAAGTCGAGTTCGGCGTCGCCGCCGGTCGCAAGGGGGACCAGGCGCTGCAGGTGAAGCTGATCGACGCCCCGCCGTCGCTGGTGGAGCTGCGCCGGCGCCCCGCCGACGAGCTGAACAACATGATCGAAGACATGATCAAGGTGTTGGAGGGCAAGATCCTGCCCGATCTCAAGCGCGGCCGCTTCCCCGAGAAGAAGAGCGCCCAGAAGATCGCCGAGGCGTTGCACGCGATCGCCCGCGAGCTGGAGGTCTGACCTACAGCGTCACCGCGGGAACGAGGCCGGCCGCCGCCGCCCGGGTCAACAGGGCTCGGGCGGCGGCGTGGCCGGCCTCGCCCAGTTCCTCGGTGAACTCGTTGACGTACAGCTTGATGTGCTGGTCGACGACGTCGGGCTCCATCTCCTGCGCGTGCGCGAGCACGTAGTCGCGGCTGGCCGCCGGGTCGGCCCAGGCCGCCCGCACCGACGCGCGCACCCACTCCGTCGCCGCGCCGGGGTCGACCGCACCGCGTTTGGCCAGGATCGCCCCGAGCGGGATCGGCAGCCCGGTGTCGGACTCCCACCACTCGCCGAGGTCGACCAGGCTGGTCAGGCCGTATCGCGGGTAGGTGAACCGGGCCTCGTGGATGACCAGTCCGGCGTCGAACCGCCCCTGCGCCACCCCGGGCATGATCTCGTGGAACGGCACCACCTCGATGCGCCCCGGCACCTGGCCGCTCTGCTGGGCCCACAGTCGGAACAGCAGGTACGCCGTGGTCCGGTCGCCGGGCACGGCCACCGTCGCCCCGCTGACGTCCGTCCGTCCCGCCGTCAGCAGCAGCGGGCCGCAGCCACGGCCGAGCGCGCCGCCGCAGGGCAGCAGCTCGTAGGAGTCCAGCAGCCACGGCAGCGCCGCGTAGCTCACCTTGACCAGGTCGAACCGCCCGTCCAGGGCGGCGGTGTTGGTGACGTCGACATCGGCGTAGGTCACGTCCAGCGCCGGTGCGCCGGGGACCAGCCCGTGCGCCAGCGCGTGGAACACGAACGTGTCGTTGGGGCAGGGCGAGAAGGCGATGCTGAGCGGCGCGCTCACGAGCGGCGCTCCCGGCGGTGCCGGTCGTGCACGATCATCGTGGCCAGGCCGGGCAGCCCCCAGAGCACCCCCGCCGCGCAGATCCACAGCCAGTGCTCGTGCCCGTTGGCGACGAGCCAGTCCCGGAAGATCAGGAAGACGAGGCCGACCAGCGCGAACGCGCCGATGCCGGCCAGGGCGAAGGGGACGGTCGGCGGGTCCAGCGGTTTGGGTGGTTCCATGGGCACCCCAACAGGGTACGCGCTGGCAGGATATGCACCATGCCCCTGCTGCAAGCACTGCGCCACCTCGCGGACCTGCTGGTCCGGATGATCCGCATGCTCGTCGCCACGGTCAACCGGTCCGTGGTCGGCATCCGGTGGCTCACCCGCACCGCCCTGCGCGTGCGGGCCGTGGGCTCCGGTGGCGATCCGCGCGCCGCCCGCCTGTTCGACCTGCACGCCGTCGCGGTCGCGGCCGACCTGTCCCTGCTGGCCGGGCTGGTCTGGGCGGCCGGGTCGCCGGGCGCCCTCGGCTGGTCCGCCGCGCTGACCGGCAGCCTGGTGCTGGCCGTGCTCGGCGCGGTCCTGGTCAGCCGCGCCCCCGGCCTGGCCCGAGCCGCGATCGGGCTGACCCTGGTCGGCCGCGCCGTCGCCACCCTGCTGGCCGCCCAGTGGGCGGGCGACCTGTGGTTGCTGCTGCTGGTCCTGTTCGCGCTGGTCCTGCCGCAGTGGGCGATGCACCTCACCGCGCTGTGGCGGCTGCTGCCCCGCACCGTGCACCCGCTCGGCGGCCTCTACCGCGCCACCCAGTACGGCCTGATCGCGGGCCTGGCCACCGGAGCCACCGGACTGGTCATCGGGCTCGCGGTGCCCGCCTGGCCGATGTGGGTGGCGGCCCTGCTGCTCAGCGTCGGCGCGCTGCTCGCACTGCGGCTGCCCGCCGACCCTGCCGCCAGGGCGACCGGCCCGGTGCTCAGCGGCGAGGTCGTGTCGGGGCCGCCGAGCGGATCCGACGCCGTGGCGCGGGTGCCGCAACAGGAGGCGCGCACCATCCCCGAGGGCTTCCACGTGTACCGTCCGTCGTCGCTGGACCCGACCGACGAGGGGACGAAGAAGTGACGCTGCTGGTCGTGACCGCGGTGGCGGCCGAGGCGGAGGCGCTGCTGCGCGGGATGCCCGCCGACCATCCGGTGACCGTGACACCGGTCGGGGTCGGCCCGGCGGCGGCCGCCGCGGGCACGGCCCGGCTGCTGGCCCTGGCCGGTTCGCGCTACCGCGCGGTCGTCTCCGCCGGTATCGCGGGCGGCATCGGCGTCGAGCCCGGCGGTATGGTCCTCGGCGCCCGCAGCATCGCCGCCGACCTGGGTGCCCAGGCACCGGAGGCGGACACCGGCTTCATCAGCCTCGACGATCTCGGCTTCGGCACCGCCACCCTGGAGGCGGACAAGGACCTCCTGGCCGCGCTGCGCCGAGTGCTGCCCGACGCCGTCGTCGGCGACGTGCTCACGCTGTCCACGGTCACCGGCACCGCCGAGACCGCACGTGACCTGGTCGCCCGCCATCCGCTGGCGCTGGCCGAGGCGATGGAGGGCTACGGGGTGGCGTGCGCCGCCGAGCAGGCCGGGGTGCCGTTCGCGGAGCTGCGTACCATCTCCAACCCGGTCGGCCCGCGCGACCGCGCCTCCTGGCGCATCGGCGACGCCCTGTCCGCCCTCACCGCCGCCGCCCCGCACCTGGCCGCCCTGGCGGGCAGCTGGTGACCGCCTAGATCATTCGAGTTGCCGGGCAGGCGGGCGTATCTTGACCGGTCTTTCCCCCGATTGCCGGGCAACTCGAGCGATCCTGGGGTCGGGCTATACCTCTTCGACGCCGCCGTCGTCGTAGATGGTGGGCGGGGCGGGGATGACGGTCTCGTCGATGAGGACCTCGGAGTGGCCGCCGCAGCCGTGGTCGAGCGAGACGATCCGACCGTCGTCGGGGGCGTACACGTTGGCGCAGGCGCCGAAGACGCGCCCCAGCGAACCGGCCAGCGGCGCGTAGAACGCGCACGACACGCAGCGGGCGGTGCGCGGGGCCGCCACGGAGATGGGCGCGTCGGGGCCGTTCTCGCCGTCGTACCAGCGCTGGGCCGCTTCTTCGCGACCCAGCGGGGACAGGACGCGGGGGCGGCCCAGGCCCAGCTCCCAGGCGACCTCGTCCACGGCCGGGTCGCCGTTGAGCAGGTAGCCGGGGGTCAGCCGCTCGTCGTCCTCCGGAGTGGGCAGCAGATCGCCCACGCCCAGGTCACCGGGGTGCAGCCGCTCGTGCCAGGGCACCCAGCCGGGGGCCAGCAGCGCGTCGCCGCCGGGCAGCAGGACCGTCTCGCAGATGGTCACATGCTTGCTGCGCGGGGCGCGGGTGACGGTGACCGCCCACTGCCAGCCCCGGTATCCGGGCAGGTCGCAGGCGAAGTAGTGGGTCACCACACGGTCGCCTTCGGCGACCGCGTGCAGATGCTCGCCGACATGACCGGCGTCATCGGTGATCGCGGCACGAGCCGTGTCGACGGCCTCGGCGCATACCTGGTCGACTTTCGGGGCACGGGTGGCGGTCCTGGTCACATTCCCCATTCTTCCTCATCGCTGATTCGAGGTTTAGTGGACCCGGGGCCGGAACCGATACACAACCGGTCGTCGATCTGGGACGATGCGGCCCATGAGCACAGCAGGCACTGGCGCGGTCGGTGGGCTCGACCGCTTCTTCGAAATCTCCGCCCGCGGGTCGACGATGTCCCGCGAGGTACGTGGTGGTCTGGCCACCTTCTTCACGATGGCCTACATCGTGGTTCTCAACCCGCTGATCCTCGGCGGCGGGGTCGACAGCACCGGGGCGAAGCTGCCCATGGCGGCGCTGGCGGCCGGTACGGCGCTGATGGCGGGTCTGCTGACCATCCTGATGGGCGTGTGGGGCCGGTTCCCGCTCGCGCTGGCGGCCGGTCTCGGCGTGAACGCCCTCGTCGCGTACGAGATCGCACCGAAGATGACCTGGGCCGACGCGATGGGCCTCGTCGTCATCGAGGGTGTGATCATCGGCATCCTGGTGCTGACCGGCCTGCGTACGGCGGTCTTCCACAGCGTGCCGATGCAGCTGAAGACCGCCATCGGTGTCGGTATCGGCCTGTTCCTGGCGATCATCGGATTCGTCGACGCCGGGTTCGTCCGCGCGACCGGCACCGGCTCGCCGCCGATCGGCATGGGCATCAACGGCGTGATCGTCACCTGGCCGGGGCTGGTGTTCGTGGTGGGCCTGCTGGTCACCGCGGTGCTGGTGGCGCGCAAGGTGAAGGGCGCGATCCTGATCGGCATCGTCGGCTCGACCATCCTGGCGATCATCGTGGAGGCGGTCGCCAAGGTCGGCCCGTCGTTCGTCGACGGCAAGCCCAACCCGGCGGGTTGGAGCCTGAACGTGCCGGTGGTGCCGTCCAAGTGGGTCGGTGTGCCGGACCTGTCGCTGCTGGGCCACTTCAACGTGCTCGGCGGCTGGAAGACGGCCGGCCCGATCGTCGCGGCGATGTTCGTGTTCACCCTGCTGCTGACCGACTTCTTCGACACCATGGGGACGATGGTCGCGGTGGCGCAGGAGGGCGGCATGCTCCAGGAGGACGGGACGGTGCCCCGGACCCGGGAGATCCTGCTGGTCGACTCGATCGCGGCGGCGGCGGGCGGCGTGGCGAGCACGTCGAGCAACACCTCGTACATCGAGAGCGCGGCTGGGGTCGCCGAGGGGGCGCGGACGGGCTTCGCGAACCTGGTCACGGGCGGCCTGTTCCTGCTGGCGATGTTCCTGGCGCCGCTGGTGACGGTGGTGCCGTTCGAGGCGGCGTCGACGGCGCTGGTCATCGTGGGCTTCCTGATGATGACCTCGGTCCGCAACATCGACTGGACGGACTACGAGATCGGCATTCCGGCCTTCCTGACCATCGTGATCATGCCGTTCACGTACTCGATCTCGAACGGCATCGGCGCCGGCGTGATCACGTACGTGCTGATCAAGCTCGCGAAGGGCAAGGCCCGGGACGTGCACCCGATCCTTTGGGCGGTGGCCGTGCTGTTCGTGGTCTACTTCCTGCGCGGCGTGCTGGAGAAGATGATCTTCTAGGTGGCGCGTTTCGAGGCCGTACGGAGCGCTGTGACGGCGGTGACAGCGCTCCTTCCTGGGAAAACCATTTCGTTAGCCAGGCTTATTAGCTAGGCTATGGATCGTGACGGAGCAGGTGGTGATGGTGGCGCAAGCCTCTCCCGAGGAGCTGACGGAGCGGCTCCGCGATGCCATCACCCGGCTCAACCGGCGACTGCGCCAGGAGCGGCCGCTCGGCGATCTCACCGTTACCCAGCTTTCCGCGCTCACCAGCCTGCGGATCGGCGGCGCACTCACCCCCCGTGAGCTGTCCGAGGCCGAGCGGGTGCAGCCGCCCACGATGACCAAGATCGTGGCGAAGCTGGAGGACCGCGGTCTGATCAGCCGAGCCCCACACCCCACCGACGGGCGGCAGGTTCTGCTGTCGCTGAGCCCGGAGGGGATCGCGGTGCTCGACCGCTACCAGCGCGTACGGGACGAGTGGCTGGCCCACCGGCTGGCCGGGCTCGCCCCGGACGAACGCACCACCGTGGAGCGTGCCGCCCAACTGCTGGAGCGGCTGGCCCGGGAGTGAGCGCGGGTCCCCGCCCGCACCGCGCCGAGCAGCCTGATCCGTCCCAACCGGATGGCTGCTATCCAAGGAGGCGCAACCTGCGTGCGGGCGAGAATGAGCACCACCTTCCGTTCCCTGAGGGTCCGTAACTACCGGCTGTTCGCCGGCGGCCAGCTGATCAAGCTGATCGGTGTCTGGATGATGTACGTCGCCCAGGACTGGCTGGTCCTGGAGCTGACCGACAACTCGCCGACCGCCCTCGGGTTGGTCACCGCGCTGCAGTTCGTCCCGGTCATGCTGCTCACGCTGTACGCGGGCACGCTGGCCGACCGCTTCGACAAGCGGACCCTGCTCATGATCTCCAATGGGGCGTGGGCGGTGCTCGCCGTCATGCAGGCCGTGCTCATCGCCACCGGCGCCATCCGGTACTGGCACATCCTGATCTTCGCGGGCCTGCTCGGCATCGCCCAGGCCATCGAGACCCCCGTCCGCCAGGCCTTCGTCTCCGAACTGGTCGGCAAGGACCTGCTGCCCAACGCCCTGTCGCTGTCGGCGGCGACGTTCCAGACCGCCCGCATCACCGGCCCGGCCCTGGCCGGTGTCGCCATCGCCGCGCTGGGCACCGGCCCGGTGTTCCTGATCAGCACGGTGATGGCGATCGCACCGGTGTTCATGCAGTGGCAGATGCGCCCCGCCGAGCTGATCCGGCCCGAGCTGCCCCCGCGCGACGAGAAGGCGCGCGTCACCGACGGGCTCAAGTACGTACGCAACCGCCACGACCTGGTGCTGCCGATGGCGATGATGTTCGTGATCGCCATGTTCGGCTACAACTTCCAGCTCACCCTCGCGCTGCTGGCCAAGACCGTCTTCGCCACCGGCGCGGCGACGTTCGGCCTGTTCAACACCGCGCTGGCCGTCGGCTCGCTGGCCGGCGCGCTCGCGGGCACCGCCCGCAAGGGCCGCCCCTCGGTGTATGTGCTGCTCGCGGCGGCCGTCGCGTTCGGGGTGCTGGCCGTGGCGGTGGGCTTCGCGCCATACCGGTGGCTGGTGCTCGCGCTGCTGGTGCCGACCGGCTTCAGCACCGTGTTCCTGGCCCAGGCCGCCAACCAGCGGGTGCAGCTGGGCGTCGACGGTGCGTTCCGGGGCCGGGTGATGGCCCTCTACGTGCTCATCTTCCTGGGTACGGCGCCCGTCGGCTCCATGGTCATCAGCTGGGTCGTGGAGCGCTTCGGCGCCGCCGCGGGCATCTGGCTCGGCGGGGCGGTCTCCCTGCTGGCCGCCGTGGTCTGCCTGGTCTGGCAGCTCAGGCACGCCGGGGACCGGCTGTCCATCCAGGTCCGGCCCAGCCCCCGGGTGTGCGTCGTGCACGCCGACAATGTCGTGACCGTGTGATCGAATCCCACCCATGGACTACCTGAACGCGCTACGGACCGATTTCGACCGGCTGGCGGAGGTCAGCGTGACCGGCCCCGCCGACGCCAGGGTTCCGACCTGCCCGGACTGGACCCTGACCGACCTCGACCACCACGTCGCGGGGGTCTACCTGCACAAGGTGGCCGGCATGCGCGACGGCGCCCAGCCGCCGGACTGGTCGGTGGACCTGTCCGGCGAGGACCGGGTGGCGGCACTGCGCCGCGCGTACGCCGAGCTGACCGCGCAGTTCGACGCCCGTGCCCCCGAATCGCCCGCCGCCACCTGGTATGCCCCGGACCAGACCGTCGGGTTCTGGCTGCGGCGCATGGCGCAGGAGACGGTCATCCACCGCATCGACGCCGAGCTGGCCGCGGGCGTGCCGTCGCGTCCCGTTCCGGACGAACTGGCCCTGGACGGCATCGACGAGCTGCTGCGCATGTTCCTCCAGTACGGCAGCACGGCCTGGCACGAGTACTTCGCGCAGGCGCTCGCGGCGGTGGACGGCGGCTCGGTCGCGATCGAGTCCGGCGACCGCCGTTGGCTGGTCACCCCCACCCCGGCCGAGGTGCTGATCACCGAGGGGGACGGCCCGGCCGCCGCGACCGTGCGCGGTGCGCCCGATCCGGTGCTGCGCTGGGCGTGGCGACGTGGCGACGACGCGGAGTTGGCCGTCACCGGCGAGACCGAGCGGGTGGCTCGGCTGCGTGACCTGCTGGGAATGGCGACGGGCTGATCGCTCTTGGGACGTGCGTACGGTTTTCGGTGGCGGGTGGGGAAGGGTTGGGCATAGTGTCATTGAACGTGGCTACCGACAGCGCACTGCCGATCACCCTGGGGGTGATGGCGCTCGCCGGCATGCCCGCCGCGATCGCCGCTGTGATCTGCGCCGACGACATGGTGATCCAGGCGCGGCACCGCGCGGAGAAGGTCCGTGAGGCCTGGCACGAGCAGCGCACCCTGGACCGGCTGGAGCGGGCCTTCGCCCCGGCGCCGCCGGCTGGCCCGCCGTGGACCAACGCGGCCCGCGTCGCCACCGTCGCGCTGGGGGCCGCCCGCGAGACCATGGTCCAGTTCGCCGCGCAGCGGCTCAGCGCCGTCGGCCTGGCCCCGGCCTGGCTGCCCGAACCCGCCCCGGTCGCGATCGGGACCGCGCCGGTGCCGTTCGAGCAGATCGTGGCCGCCCTGCGGGAACTGCCCCGCGCCGACGTCGCCTACGACCAGGCGCTGCGTGACGCGTGCCTGTGCCTCGGCATCGACGAGCACCTGGCCGACGTGGCCGGGCTCGACCTGCAGATCGAGCGGGTACGGGTCGAGGGCGCGCTGATCGCCGCAGGAGTAGTGCTCACGGAGTCCTGATGCGCCTGTTCGTGGCTGTCTTTCCGCCGCCGCCGGCCCTGGCCCACCTTTCGGACCTGGTCGACCGGCTCTCGGTGAGCCGGGCCCACGCGCGGGTCAGCCCACCCGAACGCTGGCACCTGACCCTCGCCTTCCTCGGCGAGGTCCCCGACGACGCCGCCGAATCCGCGACCGCCGCGCTCAACGCGGTGACCGGCACCTGCGGGGAACTGTCCGTGCGCGGCGGCGGCAAGTTCGGCCATGGCCGCTCCACGGTGCTGTGGGCAGGGCTGGCCGGCGACGTGGACGGCCTGGTCCGGCTCGGCCGCGAGGTGCGTCGGGAACTGCGCGCCCGCCGCCTGCACCCCGACGACAAGCGCTTCCAGCCGCACCTGACCCTGGCTCGCCCCGGCGACCGCCTACCCGCCCCGGCCCTGCACGCCGACCTCGCCGCCCTGAGCGACTACCACGGCCCGAGCTGGGCGGTGCGTGAACTGGTGCTGGTCCGCAGCGAACTGGGGCCGAAGCCGTCGTACCACCCGCTCAGCGCATCGGCGCTACGCACCGAGTAAGGAAGGGGGCCCCTCTTATCGGATTCCGATGTAGAAGGGCCCCTTCTTGACGACGAGGGTGGGTTACCAGGCCCAGGCTTCGGGGCCGGGGCCGCCCTTGCCGACGGGCGGGAACAGTTCGTCGAGACGGGTCAGGGTGTCGTCGTCCAGCTTGAGGGTGAGCGCGTTGAGGGAGTTGTCGAGCTGCTCGATCGTGCGCGGACCGATGATCGGGGCGGTCACGCCCGGCCGCGACAGCAGCCAGGCCAGCGCCACGTCGGCCGGGTCGGCGCCGATCGACTCGCACAGCTTCTCGTACGCCTCGATGGTGCTCCGGTGCTCGGCCAGCCCCTCGGCGGAGCGGCCCTCGGCGACCCGGCCGCCGGAGCCGTCCTTGAGTTTGCGGATCGCGCCGCTGAGCAGCCCGCCGTGCAGCGGCGACCACGGGATGATCCCCAGGCCGTAGTGCTGGGCCGCCGGGACGACCTCCAGCTCCACGTGCCGCGTCATGAGGTTGTAGATGGACTGCTCGGCGACGAGGCCGAGGAAGTTGCGGTGCGTGGCCGCCTGCTGCGCGGCCGCGATGTGCCAGCCCGCGAAGTTGGACGAGCCGACGTAGAGGACCTTGCCCGCGGCGACGAGGGTCTCCATCGCCTGCCAGATCTCCTCCCACGGCGTCTTCCGGTCGACGTGGTGCATCTGGTAGAGGTCGATCCAGTCGGTCTGCAGGCGACGCAGCGAGGCGTCGGCGGCCCGGATGATGTGCCGGGCGGACAGGCCCTGGTCGTTGGGCCACTCGCCCATCTTGCCGTACACCTTGGTGGCCAGCACGACCTTGTCGCGGCGGCCCCCGCCCTGCGCGAACCAGCGGCCGATGATGTTCTCGGTGATGCCTTCGCCGATCTTCCAGCCGTACACGTCGGCGGTGTCGAAGAAGTTGAGCTCGTGCTCCAGGGCCCGGTCCATGATGGCGAAGCTGTCCGCCTCGGTGGTCTTCGGACCGAAGTTCATGGTGCCCAGGCAGAGCCTGCTGACGGTCAGGCCGGTGCGACCCAGTGTGGTGAACTCCATGAGTCCCCACCCTATCCCCGGCGCGGGGTGGGGTGGCAGCCATGATCGCGAGCTGCGGTCAGCGGGCGCCGCTACCGCCGGCCCGCTGACCGAAAACGACAGTCACACCCCACCCGCGGGGGGTCAGTTCTCCCGGGCGGCAGGGGCGCCGCCGAAGAGGACGTCGTCCCAGCTCGGGAGGCGCTTGCGCGGCTTGTCGCCGGTGGCGGTGCCGGTCGCGTCGGTGGGAGCCTGGCGCCGGGGGCGCAGCACGGCCAGCGACGGGACGGCCGGCACCTCCTTGGGCGCGTCCGGGTCCTCGTCGAAGGCGCTGCCCGCACCGCCGATGGTGGCGGCGGCGGGGCGCTGGCGCGGGGTCTCCGAGGGCACGTCGAGGCCCCGGCCCGGGCCGGAGCCCAGCGGCCGGTCCATCGCGGCGACCAGCGCGTCGCGACCGGCCCGGATCGGGTCCCGGCTGGGACGCCGCGTCGCGTCGGTGGCGGCGGGCAGCCCGTGCCCACTGCGGCTCGGCGGCGGCGTCTGGCCCGCGTTCGGGTCCTGGCCCAGGATCTGGGTAGGACGCTCGGCACACAGGTACTGCGCCATGTCGTCGTGCGGGGAGACCTGCTGCCGGTTGCGGTCGAGCTCCCAGATGGCCTGCGCGGTGGCCTTGCCCGAGGGCCAGGTCGCCACGACGCGCCAGGTGCCGTCCTCGCGCCGGTACGCGTCCCAGGAGATCTTCTCGGTGTCGATGCCGTGCTGGGCCAGCCGACCGTCGACGACGTCGGCCAGGGTCGCGCCCTTGTCCGAGCTCTTCAGTCGGGTGCGGCGCGCGTGCTGGGCCAGCATGGCCCGCTCCTGCAGCACCGGTCCGGCGTAGCGCAGCACCCGGTCGACCGGGACGCCCGCGACCCGGGCCACGTCGTCGGCGGACTCGCCCGCGCGGATGCGCGACTGGATGTCGCGCGGCGACAGCACCGGGTTGGCATCGAACGGCACCGCCGCGATGGTCATCGTGTGCGGCCCGCCCGCGCCCCGGTCGGGGTGCGTGGCCGTCGTGACGCGATCGTCGATGGGCAGCGCGAGTAGACGGCCCACCTCGTCCGCGAGGACGAGCGCCTGGCCGTCTTCGGAGAGGGCGACGAACCGTACGGGTCGCATCGCTATCCTCCGTCCCCTGTGCCTGTCGATACCGGGGCTACCGGGGGGAGCTCCCGGCCGCGGTATGACGTTCTCACCCGACACCGTACGCGGTGAGGGCGCGCCTGCGCACCCGCCACGCCGAGTGTGGCGACACGCTCACGTTCAAGAGTCGGAATGTGTCCACCCCGGACCGGTGCTGATCAGGCGTTGCGCGCGGCGGTCAGCGAGGCGTCGAGCCCGCGCTTGAGTCGGCGGCCCAGCGGCCGTTCGACGTACCGGTTGATGAGCCAGGCGGTGCCCAGCATCAGCGCGATCACCGCGCCCAGCAACAGCCAGGCGGGCACGTGCTCGTGCAGACCGCGGATGAGGGTCTGCCCGATGGCCTGGTGGATGAGGTAGAGCGGGTAGGTCAGCGCACCCGCGGTGAGCAGCCACCGTCCGCGCACCCGCTCGAACGCGCCCAGCGCCACCGCGATCATGATGCCCCAGAACACGGTGACCACGGCGGCGACAGGCCACCAGTTGAGGTGCAGCACCACCACGCCGTCGTACTTCTCCAGGCGGTACAGCGCGATCAGCCAGTTCACCCCGACCAGGCCCCACAGCAGCAGGGTGGCACCGAAGCGATGGATCAGGAACAGCGCGGTGCCCGCCACGAAGTAGGGGGCGAAGTTGGGCACGATCAGGTTGTCCAGCCAGCCCTCGTGCCAGGAGGTGGAGAAGGCGGCCACGATCGTCCACACGGCGCAGAAGTAGACGACGCGGCGGTAGGTGACGCCGAGCCATACGACGATCGCGAAGAGCAGGTAGAACCGCAGCTCGGCGCCGAGCGACCAGTACGACCAATCCTGGTCGATGACGCCCAACCCGCTCTGCATCATGGTCAGGTTGGCCAGCGCCTGCGGCACCGAGACCGATTCGCGCAGCACCGGCCACAGCATCAGGACCGCTGTGGTGAGGATCACCCCGAACCAGTACGCCGGGAACAGGCGCACGATCCGCGATTCCGCGAACTTCCCGAGGCTGCGGCCCCAGCTGCTCATGCAGATGACGAATCCGGAGATGAGGAAGAACAGGTTCACCCCGAGCCAGCCGTACTTGGCCAGCGAGGCGAGCAGGCCGAAGTGTTCCTCCGGCCGGACGCCCCACGGGCCGCGCACGAGGTGGTGCGCCACCACCATCAGCGCCGCGACCAGTCGCAACCCGTCGAGCACGAGCAGTCGTGACGGGGCCGGGGTGGTCGCCGGCGGGTCGGCGGGGGTATCGGTCGCGGCCGCCTGCTCAGGCACGGCTTCGACACCGATGTCCTGTCTCGTCGCAGCCCTTATCGCCACCAGTGCCCCCGCTCCGGTCTCATCGGTCGGTGCTACCCACATCCGCGGTGGGGCACACCCAGTCCGGGCAGCCTAGCTGAAAGACATCCCAGGAGCTTGAATGCGACCAGGCGGTCGCCTCGTCGTAGGCTGCGCCGGTTTTGAGGCATCCGTGCAGGATGCCGACGAGCCGGTTCGCCAGCTGGCGCAGCGCGGCGTTGTAGCTGGCGCCGCGGGCGCGTTGCCGG
>NZ_JAHRCY010000006.1 GCF_019083965.1 Catellatospora tritici | reverse complement strand
TTCTACCTCTACCTGGCAGCAGCCCTCATCACCACACGCCAACTCATCCGACAAGCCCGCACCCACTACCGATGGGACAACCGCCCCACCACCCGACGCCTCAAATGAACCAATTGCCGGTCGCTCTAAGCCGCCGAGTCTTCGGTTAACAAGTCGGCCCAACTTGCGGACTTAGTCACCCAGTTAGTCACCCAGATACGAATAGAGGGTACATCCATCAATAGGATGTACCCTCTGAGCTGGTGGACGATACTGGGATCGAACCAGTGACCTCTTCCGTGTGAAAAACGCGGCCGAGGATTGTCGTAGTGTCGCCCGCCATCAACGCACCTGGAAATGTCCGCTGCCGTCCTCGGCTGGAAGCGCTCGACAAGAAGCAGGGTCAGCCGGTTCGCTGACTTTTTGCTGACTCCCCCTGTCGCGTCAGGGCGCCCTCAGTGCGGGTGGCTTCGCTGGCGTTCTGGAGGCTCAGATCCTCTGATGTTCTCGGGCGGATACCAGATGCCCCGCCAGACGGACACACCGAGCGACAAACCGAGGGGCACGGTGCCAGGCCGGAAGTCCGTCAGATCCGGGTTCTCGACAACCTTCGTCATGGGCGGCGCAGGCGGGCCGTACCAGTACCGGACGAGCTCCAAGCAGTCATCGAGGTCTTGGCCAGTCACACCGATCACCGGCGGCCAACCACGCGGGTAGATCGCGGAGATGTCGAAGTGAAGCCAATACCTGTTCATCTGTCTCTGCCGCCTTCCGTCACCGCGGGAGGATACCGGCAGGCCAGGAAGAAGCCGGTTCGGGCAGGGCCTCAGTTTGGAAGATCGCCAGAAGCTGGCCGAGTTGCCCGGAACGCCTGGCAGCGGGCGACGGTTGGCTGTCCGCCACTGCCCGGTCGTGACCGGCGATGACACGCTGTCCTGGCACGCTACTGGTACGCCGAAACAGCTCACCGCTTGCCTGAGCGCTGCTGCGTAAACGTGACAGGCCCCGTGCCGTCCCGGACAGAGCCTCTATTTGGCCATCCAGGTGTATTGATGTGCCGCCTCGGCTCACCATGAGTCCGGGCATCGGCTCCAAGATGGACCCATGTCCTCAAGCGCCCAGAATAACGAGCGTTCAGAAGGATCGATGGCGTCTAAAGCCGCAAAGCTCGGATTGGGGCTATACCAGCACTCTTCAGCCGTTCTGGCGTCATTCGGCCTAGCCGCAATTATCGGCCATTTCTGGGATATCGAGTGGAAGAGTTTTCTGGCGTCCGTGGTGGGCGTTTGGGATCAGACCGTCCGTCCGGCAGCGGCGCAGCTATTTCGCATATTTGTTTCAATTCCACTCGACTGGGTTGGAATTGATTTCGAAGTACCACAGTTCGTGCGCGACTATGTGTCCGTAGGCGCCGTCTTGGCATTATCCGTTGTGCGCGAAGGCCGAAGGCTCGCCAAGTTGTACGGCACCACGCGGCGAGCTTGACCAGCCAAATCTCGTCGCGAACCTCAGGCCTGTCCTGACGGGCCCGTTTCGGCCGCTACTTTATCCGCTAACATGGCCAATGGCGCTCGTCTTCTGGATTGGCATAACGCTAGCCGCCACATTCTGGCGGATTCAGTCGAGTCGTGAGCCCGACAGCAAATGGAAGCGGAAAGAACAAGCAGTTGGAGCTGCCTACCATTTCACCACGCTTTCCGTGATCGCACCCTTGCTGTATCTCGGAGTCCTGCTCGCAATCAACAATTGGCTGCAATAAGTTGGTGTCCCTGACTTCTCATCCCGCGCCTATGTCGCACCCGCAGCGGTGATAGTGGTGATCTCCTTGCGGCGGCAGTCTTGACCAGACCGCAGCCGCCGGCGGGTGTGGCACTGCCCTTGTGGTGACGGCGTAAGGAGATCACCACCCCGGCCGCCCCTTCCACCCACTCTCCCGCCGCCATCACGGGTTGGCTGCATCTCCGCAGTGGTGGCCGGGGTTCGGGGCGGAGCCCCGAGGTGTGTGGTTGCTGTGGTGTTCGGGGTTCGGGGCGGAGCCCCGAGGTGTGTGGTTGCTGTGGTGTTCGGGCGTGGCGGCGTCGCGGGAGGCGCGGTCTGGTCCACGGCGGTGTTCCGTTATGGCTCTTGGGGTTCTGGGCTGCCTCGTCGGCTGGCGCCCGCGTCCCCCGCGCGGGCCGCAGGCAGAGCGCGGCGAGCTAAATTCGGCAACCCGGTACGAACTGATCGTGTCAGGTACCGGGTGATGTGCGACAGAGCGATACCAGTAGACGCGCGACAGGCGTCGGTGTCGGCCGTTGATCCAGGCGCTAATGGCCGACGCAGGTCAAAGCTGCCAACCGTTGCAAGATCAGCCGTAGAGCCTTTGCGCCCAGTAGATCTGGTCGTCGGCGCTGATGTAGACAAGCGCGACGAGTAGGTCAGACGGCTCGACAGGTGCGGTCGCCCAAAACTTATGTGCCCTCTCGCTGGGATACGAGGCTTTCGGAATGAACTGCGCGACGAAGGTGACGCCATTGGCTTGCGGTAGGACGCTGAGTGATGACGGCGTGCCGGTCATGACCTTGTCCCCATCGCGAAGGTCTGCTGCGCCTCGTAGCCAGGAATATTTGCGTTCGACCTCGTCCAGGATGTACCAAGGCGCCTGAGTCATGCCGCTGTGCGTCCTGCCCGGTACCTTCTGGACGATATCGTATGGCTTGAGGTGGCTGCGCTTGTCGATCACAAGCACTTCGAATTGCCCGCCGGCATCTACCGGCGGGCTTTCCCAGGTGACCTGGCCATGTATCAGCTGCCCACCCCGGGGGTGCGGCGCGTTGTAGATCTCAGCTGTCGCTTCGTCCCACTCGATGGGCCTCAGCGCGGCCGTCGCATGCAGTACCTCCGGGCCGTAGGGAGGCGTGTCTCGCCAGACCTTGAACGCCAGGCCGGACGCAAGCACGGTAGTAACGACGAGGGTGGCGACGATGGTCCTGCGGCGTGTCACGCGGACGAGTACAGCACAGCGCTGCCATTCCGTACGTCCGCGTCAAGCCACAATCCGCAGATCCAGGCCATCTGCGCACGTCACACCTTTGGCAGCTAGAGACCTAGGCCATGACATATCAGGTGGTATCGAAATGTCGCACATCTGGTGAAGCTAGGCAGGTACGAACTGCAGTCGGGATTGCCGCCGATAATCAGCAGCGTGATGACGCACAGAACCGCATACGCGTGGTCCCTTTGTGTGGCGGCAGCGATTTGTGGAACCAGTACGCGACGTGTGTGAAGCGCTACTCGGGCCTCGGTCTGGTCGTGAATTTCGCATTGGCGGCCGGGACGGCCTGCGGTGGGGCGAGTGTGTCGGGCTGCGCTGGGACGCCGTCGGCCTGGCCAAGCGTGAGGTGCACGTGATCCGGGTGGCCGTCGAGGTCGCCGGAACTGTTTCGGCAAAGCCGTTCCCCAAGTCGAAGGCTGGTCGGCGCACGGTTCCGCTGCCCCCTCTGGTGGTGGCTCGGCTGCGCTACCACCGCGACACGCACCCGGCTGGTCCCGCCGGTGAGGTCTTCACCAATCAGGCTGGCGGCCCGATGCGCCGGACGTTGTTCCGGTCGCGGGTGTGGCGTCCTGCTCTGGTGGAAGCCGGTCTACTCGGCCGGGTCGCGGAGTTGGGGACAGACAGGTTCCGGGCCTGGTGGCTCGACGCCAACGGTATCGAGACTTCGGCCGACGCGACCAGCCGCGGTGAAGCCGTCGCCCTGGTCGTCAGGCACGCGGCCGGTCGGCTCCGGTTCCACGACCACCGTCACTCGTACGCGACGTGGCTCATCTCGAACGGCGTGCCAGTCAACGACGTGCAGCGGGTGATGGGGCACGAGCAAGCATCGACGACTCTCAACCGATACACGCACCAGTCCGGCGACCAGGGCCAGTGGGTCCGCAATGCCCTCGCTGACTTTCGCTGACTTTGGGCCTCGACACCTTGCCCGAAAACGAGGAAGGCCCTTCCGAAGAAGGGCCTGACCTGTTCTAGCTGATGGTGGGCGATACTGGGATCGAACCAGTGACCTCTTCCGTGTGAAGGAAGCGCGCTCCCGCTGCGCCAATCGCCCGCAACGAGATGGAACTCTACAGCATGTTCAGCGCCGCTCGCATCTCGGTACCCCCTCGGCGTGGCGCGTAGGCGAGGACCGTCGACAAACCGCCGACAAACAGGTCGAGGTGCTCTCGCAGGAGCACCTCGTCCGGTCTTTGGTGACGGTCAGTGACCGCCGGGGTGGGGCGTGGTTCAGCGTCCGGCGAGGAGCCGGTTGACGGCGGCGTCGACGTCGAGGTGATCGGTCTCACGACCGCGCGGTACGACGACGTAGGTGCGTCGCAGGAAGCGGACGAGGACGCTACGGGGGACCTCGAAGAGCGCGTTGCCGTCGGGCGACGACAGGGCGAGCGCGACGAAGTCGCCGCGCGGGGTGGCCCAGGGCCAGACCCGCACATCGCCGATGCCGGCCGGTTCGTCGAGGCCGGTGACCAGCAGTTCACGGGCGAACGACCAGCTCACCGCCTCGCCGCCGGCGGATTCGGCGTGGAAGAGCACATGCACCGCGTACGGGTCGACCGGGTCGTAGCGAAGGCTCGCCCGCACCGGAAGCGAGGTCGCGTCGGGCGCGACCAGCCGCAGCGATGTCTCGACCTCGACGGTCGTAGGACGGATGGCACTCATGGACGTACTCCCCCCGGCACTGCGGCGGAGCTCAATCGCTCCGCCTCTCCCATACTCAAGGTGACTCTCCCTTATACGCTCCGTCATCGTTACGATCTCACCCGATCGCGGGAAGATCGATGAAAACGCGGGCCCCGGCGCACCTACAGGGAGTAAGATGCCGTGTTTTGCCCAGAATTGCTCATATGTGATGCCACCCAAGGCGTCGACACACTCCGGTAACGTCCAGTCATCGGGGTTGGTGACGGGTGATTTCAAGGGCCCGATGAGCGAGACAGGCAGGGTTGGGGCGATGACCGACAAACCGGACTTTCGGCAGCCGGAACCGCCTACCCGCACCGGCCTGAAGGACCGAGTCCGCCTCGGCTACCTCGCCATCAGGGCGAATCCCACCGGCCGGTACGCGCTGAGGATCATCATCGGGGCGCTGGGCGGCATCGTGGTGCTCGCCGGGCTGGTGCTGATCCCGCTGCCGGGCCCCGGGTGGCTGATCGTCTTCGCCGGTCTGGGCATCTGGGCGATCGAGTTCGCCTGGGCCCGCAACCTGCTGGTCTTCGGCAAGGGCAAGCTCAGCGGCTGGACCGGCTGGGTCAAGCGGCAGCCGTTGGTGGTGCGGCTGCTCATCGGGCTGGCCGGGCTGCTCTTCGTGGCGGCGGTGCTGGCGATCTCACTGCGGTTGACGTTCGGTCCCGGGGTGTTCGCAAGTGCCTGGAACTGGCTTCTTGAGCATTGAGGGAACTCTCAGCCACCGGTCAGCCTGCCGGTGCCGTACGACCGGACGACTTGACCGCAGCGTCACCGAGCGGTGTGATCAGAGTGATCCGGCCGCGCCCGTCAACCTCCCCAGGTCAGCGCGGCCGGATCCCGTGAGCTGTGAAAACTATCAGCCCTTCAGTTTCTCGATGATCGGTGCGAGATCACGCCTCTCGATGGCCGCGGCCATCAGTTCCGGGAACGCGTCAGGCGTGCAGGCGAACGACGGCACCCCCATCGCCGCCAACGCGGCCGCGTTGCCGTGGTCGTACGCGGGCTGTCCTTCATCCGACAGCGCCAGCAGCACGATGACCTGCACCCCCGCCGCCGTCATCGCGGCGACCCGGCGCAGCATCTCCTGACGCACCCCGCCCTCATAGAGATCACTGATGAGGATGAAGATGCTGTCGCGCGGACGGGTTACCAGGCCCTGGCAGTAGCCGATGGCGCGGTTGATGTCGGTGCCACCGCCCAGTTGGGTGCCGAAGAGCACCTCGACCGGGTCGTGCAGCTGGTCGGTCAGGTCCACGACCGCGGTGTCGAACACAACCAGTGACGTGCGCAGCGTCTTCATCGAGGCGAGCACCGCGGCGAACACTCCCGAGTAGACGACCGACGCCGCCATCGAGCCCGACTGGTCCACGCACAGCACCACATCGCGCTGCACCGCCCGGGTCTGCCGCCCGTAGCCGATCAGCCGCTCCGGCACGATGGTGCGGTGTTCGGCCTGGTAGTGCTTGAGGTTGGCGCGGATGGTGCGCTGCCAGTCGATGTCGCGGTGGCGGGGACGGTTGATCCGGGCGGCACGGTTGAGGGCCCCGGTGACGGCGGCGCGGGTCTTGTTGGCGACCCGCCGCTCCAGCTCGGCGACGACCTTCGCCACCACCATGCGCGCGGTGGCGCGGGCCTTGTCGGGCATCACCTTGTTCAGGGACAGCAGCGTGCCGACCAGGTGCACGTCGGGTTCGACCGCCTCCAGCATCTCCGGTTCGACCAGCAGCCGGGTCAGGTTGAGCCGTTCGATCGCGTCAGCCTGCATGACCTGTACGACGGTGGACGGAAAGTACTGCCGGATGTCGCCCAGCCAGCGGGCCACCTTCGGCGCCGAGCCGCCGAGTCCGGCGCTGCGGCCACTGCCACCGCCCTCGCCCTCGCCTCGGTAGAGCGCGGACAGGGCGTCGTCCATGCCGCTGTCTGTTCCGGACAGGCGTACGCCGGTGCCGTCGCCGTCACCGCCGAGCACCAGCCGCCAGCGGCGCAGCCGCTCCTCGTCGCTCATGACCGTGTTCCTCCAGCGGTGACCAGCAGTTTCAGGGTCGGCAGCACCAGCGCGACCCGGTCGGGGTCCAGTGTCGCCAGATCGTCGTCACCGGACGCGGGGCGGCCGGGGTCGCCGCTGCCCAGGTGGCGTACGCGTTCGCCGACCGAGCGGCGCTCCGGGGCGGCGAAGGTGCCGAAGGTCCGCCGCAGCAGCGGCAGCACCGCCGTGAACGTGTCCGGTCCGAGGCCGACCAGCCACCGGTCCACCAGGGACAGCAGCGCCTCGTCGTGCACGAGCAGCAGCCCGCCTCCGGCGATGAAGCCCTCGACGTACGCGGCGGCCGACGGCGCGGGCACGCCGACGGTGAGCGAACGGGCCAGGCGCAGCTCGACCGCGTCGGCGTCGAGGGTGCCCGCGTCGCGCAGCAGCCGCAGCAGCCGTCCGGCGAGCAGACCGGGCAGGTCCGGCCGGTCGACGAGACGGGCCAGGGTGTCCAGCCACTCCTGCCGCAGCGGCAGTTCGGCCGGAACGTGGCTCGTCCCGGCGCGCCGCCGCTCACGCGGCGCGCCAGCCGAC
Source organism: Catellatospora tritici (assembly GCF_019083965.1). GTDB lineage: Bacteria > Actinomycetota > Actinomycetes > Mycobacteriales > Micromonosporaceae > Catellatospora > Catellatospora tritici. The sequence goes on along the minus strand of NZ_JAHRCY010000006.1, from coordinate 468,525 downwards.
TCCCCACGTTCCGCGAGCAGGTTGAGGGCCTCGTGGGTGCCGTCGAGGTGGACTCGCAGGGCGCGGGCGGCGTCGTCGTCGAGGCCGGTGACCGCGCCGGGCAGGCCCAGCCGGATCCGGGTGACCAGTCCGGACAGGACTTCGGCCAGGGCGTCGGTGCTGGTGGCGCGGACGTCGCCGTAACGCAGCGACCGGGCCAGCGCGGGCACGGCGGCCATGAGCTGCGCGACGTCGGTGTCGACGGCGGCCCGGTCGGCCAGTGCCTTGAGCACCGCGGGCTGGGCCTGTGGCAGCTGTGCGAGCAGGCACGACTCCAGCAGGCCGGTGAGTCCGGCGAGATCGGCGTCCGGGCAGGACTCGACGACCTTGGCGGTGGCGGCCTGCTCGACGGTGACGCCGTACGCGCTGGCGCTGATGAGGTCGACGGCGTACTCGGGCTGCCATTGGAGTTGCCAGGACTCCCAGAAGGTGCCCTTGCCGCCGCGGGCGCGCTGGGCGGGGCGGCCCCAGTGCACGCCGAGCAGCCGCAGCCGGTGCAGCAGGCGGCTGCGCTCCAGGTCGTTGGGTTTGCGCAGGTCCAGGTCAAGGTCGCGGATCAGGGCCTCGGTCGGCAGGCGCAGCCGCTTGGCCTGGGCGGCCACGTCACGGGCCAGCGGCACGGACGGGGTCTCGTCGGGTACGGCACCGAGCCGCTCCCCCACCACGACCTGCCGCTGAATCAGCTCCAGCCGGGTCTCGTCGCCGTCGCAGAGCACCGCCCGGGTCGCCTCGGTGACCTCGGCCAGGCCCGGCAACGGTCGTCCGCGCAGCACGGCGAGAGTGTCGGCCAGGCGGGTCGCCTCGATGACGTGGGCGCTGGACACCGGCAGGTCCTGGGCGCGTAGCACCCCGGCGACCTCGACCAGCCACCGCTCGACCGGGTGGTCCGGCGCGGTGAACAGGTGGTGGTACCAGCCGGGCGAGGTGACCCCGGCGCCATAGCCGCTCCACGAGGCGAGCCGCCCGTGCGTCCACGGCACCCAGGTGATCGCGGTCGGCACCGTCGGCAGGCCCTTGAGCAGCGCCTTGTCGTCCTTCTCGGGCGGCAGGTCGCCGGACAGGGCGGGCACGTGCCAGGCGCCGCAGACGACGGCGATGCGCTGGTGGCCCTCCCGCAGCGCGGCGCGCAGCGTGTGCCGCATGTACGCCTCGCGGACCAGGTCCTCCTCGATGGCGGGGCTGTGTCGGCGTACCTCGGTCATCGCCTCGGCGACCGCCGCGAACGGCGTGCCGTCGCGGCGGTGCTCGATGACGTCCTCCCACCAGCGTTCGGCGTCGTCGTACCCGGCCGCGTGCGCCAGCCCGGCGATCGGGTCGACGCGCAGCTCGACGGGGTCGATGGTGTCCGTCTCGACGGTGTCCGTTGCAGACTCGGCGTCGGCGGTGGGTTCGGCCGGGGCCTGGGCCACGGCGCGGGCGGCGAAGCGGTGCCCGGCGGGCAGGTCGCAGAAGCGCAGCGGCACGTCGTGGGTGACGGCGTGACGCAGGGCCTGCCATTCGGGCGAGAAGACCGCGAACGGCCAGAACGACGCGCCCTCGCCGGGGTTCGTCCCGGTGCCCGTCGGGTACGCCAGCAGCGCCACCGGCGGCTGCAGACCCTCGTGGGCGGCCAGCGCCACCAGGCCGTCGGCCTCGGGCGGTCCCTCCACGAGGATCAGGTCGGGGCGCAGCTCGTCCAGGGCCCGCACCAGGGCCCGGGCCGAGCCCGGACCGTGGTGGCGGATGCCGAAGACGTGCACGCGGTCGCTGGTCACTCCGCCTCCCGCGCGGCCCGGTAGAAGTCCTTCCAGCCGTCGCGCTCGCGCGCCACGGTCTCCAGGTACTCCCGCCAGATGACGGCGTCGGTGACGGGGTCGCGGACCACCGCGCCGCGGATGCCCGCGGCCACGTCGGCGGCGCGGACCACACCGTCGCCGAAGTGCGAGGCCAGCGCCATGCCGCTGGTCATCACCGAGATCGCCTCGGCGGTGGACAGCGTGCCGCTGGGGCTCTTCAGCTTGGTACGCCCGTCAGCGGTCAACCCCTCACGCAGCTCCCGGAACACGGTCACCACGCGGCGGATCTCGTTGATCGCGTCGGGCACCTCCGGCAGCTCCAGCGACCGGCCCAGCGACGCGACCCGCCGCTGCACGATGTCGACCTCCTCGTCGACCGAGCCCGGCACCGGCAGCACCACCGTATTGAAGCGGCGGCGCAGCGCGCTGGACAGTTCGTTGACGCCCCGGTCGCGGTCGTTGGCGGTGGCGATGACGTTGAAGCCCTTGACCGCCATCACCTCGTCGCCGAGCTCCGGCACCGGCAGCGTCTTCTCCGACAGGATCGTGATCAGGGTGTCCTGCACGTCGGACGGGACGCGGGTCAGCTCCTCGACCCGGGCGATGGCGCCGGTGCGCATGGCCACCATCAGCGGGCTCGGCACCACCGCCGCCGGGGTCGGGCCCTCCGACAGCAGGCGGGCGTAGTTCCAGCCGTACCGGATGGCCTCCTCGGGGGTGCCCGCGGTGCCCTGGACCAGCAGTGTCGAGTCGCCGCTGATCGCGGCGGCCAGGTGCTCCGACACCCAGGTCTTGGCGGTGCCGGGCACGCCGAGCAGCAGCAGCGCCCGGTCGGTGGCCAGGGTCGCGACGGCGACCTCCATGAGCCGGCGCGGGCCGATGTACTTCGGGCTGATCTGGTCGCCGTCGCCAAGCAGGTACGTCACCACCGCCTGCGGGGACAGCCGCCAGCCCGGCGGGCGGGGCCGGTCGTCGGCGGCGGCCAGGGCCGCCAGCTCGTGGGCGTACGACTGCTCGGCGTGCGGGCGCAGCACGGTCGGCGTGTCGATGGTGGCGGTCATGCGAACTCCCGGTGGATGTCGTGCCGGATGGCGAGGATGGTGTGCAGTCGGGTGAGCAGCTGGACATAGAGCTGCGGCATGTCGTCGAGCAGCGCCGCCAGCTGTGGCGCGTACGCGGGGTGCAGGCCCGTCTCGGCGCGACGCAGCAGTTGGAACCGGCCGCCGCTGGAGCGTTCCCGGTCGCGCAGGACGGTCAGCACCGCGTCGCACACCACGGTGGGCCATGGCTCGGGCAGCGCGGGCAGCAGCCGTACGGCGCTGTCGACGTTGCGGCGCACGTGTTGGGCGACGGTGTCGGCCAGTTCGTCGGGCGGCAGCACGGCCACGAGCTGGGTGTGCAGTTCCCCGGCGTCGGAGAACCCGGCCGACAGCAGGGCCTTGGCCCATTGGCCGTCGCGCTGGGCGACCGCGGCGCGGGCCAGGCCCTGCCGGACCGTCGGGCCCCAGTCGTCGGAGGCTTTGCGGTTGAGCAGGGCGGCCGGGTCGGCGTCGACGGCGGTCCAGCAGTCCAGCGGGGCGGCGGCGATGACCTGGGCGAGCCAGTGGGCCCGCTCGCCGGTTCCGGCGGGGGGCTTGGCGATGATGCCGTCGCGGCGCATCCCGGCGTCGCACTCGGCGGGCGGGGTCACCTCCAGCCGCCGCGCCTTGACCGCCTCCACGCAGGCCAGCGCCCGGTCGGCCATGCGCTGCCGGTACGCCGAGCCGGGCAGCCGCCCCAGCAGCCGGGCCGCCGCGTCACGGACCTGGGTGCGCCGGTCGTCGAGCGCCTTCTCCAGCCACGGCTCGTCGTCGAGGCCGAGCCCGGTGACGCAGGCTTCGATGAGGGCGGCCAGGTCGGCGGCCTTCTCCTGCGGCCACACCTCGGCGAGCAGGTCGCGTCCGGCCGCCGGGTCGGTGCCGCGCAGGCGGGCCAGGTGGGCGGCGCGGGCCTCGATCCGGCCGGTGTCCCAGTCGTCGTCGGCGCCTGGGGCCGCCTCGGGCGCGGCCATGGCCCAGGACCAGCGGCCGGGGCCTTCGGCGCACAGCCACTGCAGGCGGGCCCCGCCTACGGCGCGCACCAGCGGACGCTGGCCGGAGTCGGCCTGCTCCAGCAGGGAAACCAGGTGCTGCGGTGCGGCCAGCAGGCCGCGGTCGGCGGCCAGCCGCAGCCACTCGCCGAGCAGTTCGCGCTGCACCTGGCGGTCGACCTCGACGTCCGATCCGGACAGCAGTCGGCTGAGCCGCTGCTGCGCGGCGGGCGGGGCGTAGGGCGCGGTCTCGGCCGGGGCGGGCGCGGGCGTCTCGATGCGTGCGGGCTGCTGCCCGGCACGCCGAGCCACGGTCACCACCGCGGCGGCGGTCAGCAGCCCGTCGGGGTCCAGCGGCCCCGCGGGCACGGCACCAACCAGCGGTTCCGGCACCGCCTCGGGGGCGCAGGCGCGGCGGTCGGTGCCGACCAGCGCACTGGACAGCAGGTGCGGCCACAGGGCAGCGGTCGTGTCGGGGCTGCTCATGCCGGTTCCCCGTTCCTCGGGAGGCCGGGGTGCGGCAGTGTGGTCGGGTCGCTCATGCGCGCACCACCTCTTCGTCGGCGTACACGGTCAGCGGACGCAGTCCGGCCGGGGTCCACTCGGCGGCCAGCGTGACCGGCCGCCCGCCCGCGACCGCGGCGGTGCGCCACGGGTCGCCCGCCGCCGGGTCCAGCGGCAACGCGTCGCCGTCGGCGTCGACCAGGTGCCAGGGCGTGCCGGGCACCAGCGTGCCGTACAGCAGCAGCGGCCAGCCGGTCAGCCACGGATCTCCGGCCAGCGCCGCGGCCAGTTCACGCAGCGCCGCGGCGACGATGGGCACCGGGCCCGGCTGCGGGCACTGGCTGGGCGCGCCGTGGCGGGCCGCCACCAGGGCCCGCAGCGGGGTGGCGCCCGGGTGGAAGCACAGGTCGGCCTCCACCTCGGTGCCGAGGACCAGGTCGACGGGCAGGGCCTGGCCGGGGGCGGCGAAGGACAGGATCAGGGCGGCGCGGCCGGTGTCGCGGCCGCGCAGCCATACCCGGCGGCTGGTGAGCTTGTCCTCGGTCTCGTCGCGTACGCCGATGACCTGCCAGGTGTCGCGGACCGGCGGGGTCGCCAGGACCTGCTCGGTGGTGGCCGGGGCGCCGACCCGGGCGCGGACCGTGGCGGCCAGCTCCTCGGGCAGCTCGTCCGCCCCCACCGCCCCGGTGAGCAGGTGCAGCAGCGACAGCTCGGCCAGCAGCCGCTGCTCCCAGCCCGCCCCCGAGCTGGGCAGCGGGGCCAGGCGACGCACCGCCGCGGCCAGGCCGGGGGCCTGCGCGTCGACGAGCCGGGCGGCCACCTGCTCGAACGGTTTGTAGCCGGACTGGTCCAGGCCCGCGATGCCGTGGCGGATCTGGTCGGCCAGCCATACCCGCAGCTCGGCGACGCCGCCCGCGACCGACTCGGCCCGCTTGTCGGCGCGGCGCTGCGCGGCTTTTTCCTGAGCCTCCGTGCGTGGCACGGTCGTGCGCTCGGCCTTCTTCTCGGCGCGGGCACCGCGGGCGGTCGTCCACTGCGTCATCCAGTCCGGCGGCTCGGTGGCGGTCACCTGGCCGCCGGACCAGCGCAGCAGCAGCGCGAGCGCGTGCTTGCAGGGGAACTTGCGGCTGGGGCAGGAGCACTTGTACGCGGGCTCGGTGAGGTCCACGCAGATCTGGTACGGGCTGCTCCCGCTGCCCTTGCACAGGCCCCACAACCCGGCCGGCTCCCCGCCGGTGCCGGTGGTGCTCCAGCCGCCGGAGGCGGCGAGCTTGCGCGCCGAGGCGAAGGAGGAGGCGTCGGGCGCGAGCGCCTGCACCTGCTCCGCCGTCCACGGCGGCATCGTTGCTTCGGACATGGGCGGCACCATAGCCACCGTGTCCGACAGCGACGGTCAGACCCCGGTCACGGCCGCCTGCGCCGGAGCCGGGGCGGCCTGGCCGCCGGGGTTCCCGGCCTGCTCGGCGAGCTTGGCGCGGTCGTCGGGGATGCGGGTGTGGGCGGGGTCGAGGAAGTCGATGAGGTCGATCAGGGCGTGCTGGGTCCGCAGCAGCCGGATGTTGCCGTCGGGAGAGCCCGCGCGGCGCTGCGCGACGATCTCGTCCACGTCGGCGCGCAGCCGCGTGAACCAGTGCCGGAACTCCGGCTCGGTGTCCAGGCGCGAGCAGAACGCCGGATAGGTGATGCTGTCGCTGCGGCCGTTGGCTCCGGTGACCATGCACAGCTCCCCGAGGGCACGCTGCTGGCCGCGGAACAGCCGGAAGTGCGGCAGCGGGTACTTCAACGTCGACAGCTGGGTGCTGACCGCGCCGAGGTTGCGGGTGAAGGCGCGGTTGCTCTCGTCGTCGCCCAGGTCCAGGAAGCGCATCTCGCGCCGGATGATCTCGACCCAGCAGAGGTATTCGGCCAGCACGTAGACGGTGTAGTCGCGGGCGTAGCGGCGTTCGGAGTCGTCGTCGTGGTCGAGGAAGTGCATGAAGTAGTCGCCGCCGACGGCGTTGTGCAGGCGCGACTGGAGGCTGTACGCGGCCAGCAGCAGCGGTTCGCGGTAGCGGCTGAGCACCTCCTGCGCCTGCTCGGCCTTGCTCTCCAGGTGGCGCTGCTCGGCAAGCCGGTGTTCGAACATGGTCGCCCGCCGTGCCGACCAGGTCGTCATGACGCCCGCGACCACCGCGCCGAGCACGGAGAGGATGGCCGAGACGAGACTGAGAGTGTCCATAGTGATCTCCACGGTGGGACGGGGGCCGTGCGACAGTCTGCCGGGCGGGTCGGTGGATGCCAAGGTGATACACCCAGCGCAACGCCTTCGTCGCCTTAAGTGATCATGTCTGCTGTGGACATCCACGGCAGTGGACAGGAACGCTCTCGTGCCGCTAGTTTCTTGGCCCGAAGGCAATTGTCGAACAGCGCCCTGTGGCATGTCACAAAACCGATGGGGGTCGGTCGGGTTCGCGCAGACCCGGTGTCGATGCCGTGGTGCGCCGTACCTTGGACGTGGTCAGTGTGAGAAACCGTGGCTGGAGTATCCGCGCCAAGATCATGACGTTGGCCGTGGTCCCGCTGATAGCGATCACCGGCCTTTCCGTCTTCGCGGTCGCGGTCACCGCCGAGGGCGCGCTCAATCTTCTCCACGCCCGCCAGTACGAGCAGGTGTTCGGCAACTACGGCGAGCACGTGATGGTGCAGCTGCAGCAGGAGCGCCGCCTGTCGGTGGCGGAGAAGCCCGGCTCGGCCGCGCTGACCGAGCAGCGCGCGAAGACCGACGCCGACGAGCAGATCCTGCGTCGCCGCATCGCCGAGAGCGGGCTGCGCGAGCAGCTGTCGCCGCACGAGCTGGGCCTGGTCGACGGGTTCCTCTCCGCGTTGAACGGGCTGCCGCAGACCCGCGCCGACATCGACGCCGGGCGCGCCGACAACGCCGCGATCATCCGCGACTACTCCGGCCTCATCGACACGCTGTACATGGCGTTCTCGCCGCTGACCGACCTGGCCGACCCGGACCTGGCCCGGTCGGCGCGCGGCCTGTTCGCGATCAGCCGCACCCGCGAGCTGCTGGCCCGCGAGGACGCCGTGGTCACCGGCGCCGTGACCGACGGCAGGGTCACCGCCGCCGAGCAGACCGCGGTCCTGCGGGCCATCGGCGCCCGCCGCCAGATGCTGGAGGAGGCGCAGGCGGCGCTGACCTCACCGCACCGCGAGACGTTCGCGCAGATCTTCGCCAGCGACACCTACACCACGCTGTTCTCGATGGAGGAGTCGCTGTCCAACGCGCGGACCGGCGGCAAGCTGCCGCTGGACGCCAAGATCTGGCGCAGCACCGCCGACGCGCTGATCACCCAGACCGACGCCGCCGAGGGCGCGGCCGCCGGCGCCACCTCCGACCTGGCCAACGAGATCGGCATCGGCGCCTTCGTCAAGACCATCTCCTCGGGCCTGCTCGGCCTCATCTGTGCCGTCATCTCGCTGGTGCTGTCGCTGCGCACCGGCCGCTCGGTGGTCCGGCGCCTGGAACGCCTGCGGGTGTCGGCGCTGGAGGTGGCGCACGAGCGCCTGCCGCGCGCCATCGCCGCCCTGCGCCAGCCCGGCGCCGTCGTCAACGATCCGTCACTGACCGAAGTCCCGTTGGTCGCCGTCGGCACCGACGAGGTCGGCCAGGTCGGCCACGCCTTCGGCGCCGTGCAGCGCACCGCCGTACGCGCCGCCGTCGACGAGGCGATCCTGCGCCGCGGTATCAGCGAGGTCTTCCTCAACATCGCCCGCCGCTCGCAGGCACTGCTGCACCGCCAGCTGACACTGCTGGACCGGATGGAGCGGCGCACCACCGAGCCGCAGGAGCTGGAGGACCTGTTCCGGCTCGACCACATGGCCACCCGCATGCGCCGCCACGCCGAGGCGCTGGTCATCCTCGCCGGTGCGGCCCCCGGCCGCGGCTGGCGGCACCCGGTGCCGACCATCGACGTGGTCCGCGGCGCCACCTCCGAGATCGAGGACTACCAGCGGGTCACCGTCGACCGCATGCCGGATGTGGCCATCCTCGGCCGCGCCGTCGGCGACCTGATCCACCTCATCGCCGAGCTGCTGGAGAACGCCACCTCGTTCGCCCCGCCGCACACCCGGGTCCGCGTCTTCGCCGAGGTCGTGGGCACCGGACTCGCGCTGCACGTGGAGGACCGCGGCCTGGGCATGAGCGACGCCGAACTGCTGGAGGCCAACGCCAAGCTGGCCGAGCCGCCCGCGTTCGACCCGGCGCAGAGCTCGCGGCTGGGCCTGCTGGTGGTGGCCCGGCTGGCCGCCCGGCAGGGCATCACGGTGCGGCTGCGGCCGTCGTCGTACGGCGGCATCACCGCCGTCGTGCTCATCCCCTCCGAACTCGTGCTCAACGACGGCAACGTGCGCACCGAGCCCGTGCTCACCGCACCGCGCGTGCCCGCCGTGGCACCGGCCCCCGCTGCCGCGGCGCCGGTCGAGGAGCAGACCATAGACCTCGGCACCACCAGCAAGACCGATGAGGAGGCCGCGCTGCTGCTGCCCAAACGGGTCCGCCGCAGCACCGCTCCCGAACCCGCCACCGCGGGCAGCCCCGGCGCCGTGGGAGACGACACCACGCTCTCCCTCGCTTCGGAACCGGCTCCCACCCGCGCCCGCAGCGCCGACCAGGTCCGGACGATGATGTCCGCGTTCCAGTCGGGTACCGTGCGCGGGCGGGCTAAAGCCGTCACCGAGATCTCCGACAACGGGGAAGACACCGTGAGCCACAGTCGGCCGCAGGACAGCGCCGACTTGGAAGACAGTCCCACCCTGGAAGGACGTGCCTGACGTGGTACCGACGACGACCCGACCCGCGACCGACTGGCTGCTCGACGACCTGCTCGCCCGAGTGCCACAGGCCCGCTGCGCCGTCGTGCTCTCCGTCGACGGCCTGCTCACCGGCGCCTCCACCGGCATGTCCCGGGACGACGCCGAGCACCTGGCCGCGGTCGCCTCGGGCTTCTCCAGCCTGGCCGGCGCGACGGGACAGCGGTTCAAGGGCGGTCCGGTGCGCCAGACCATCGTCGAGATGGAAGAGGCGTTCCTGTTGGTCAGCGCCGCCGGTCAGGGTTCCTGCCTGGCCGTGCTGGCCGATCCCGACATCGACCTTGGCATCCTCGCGTACGAGATGGCCATGCTCGCCACCCGCGTCGGCACGCATCTGGCCACGCCGTCGCGGCCGGGTGCCGATGTCAACTGACCCCGTCGACCCGGTAGTCGAGGAGGGTCCGGCCTGGTGGGATCACGAGGCCGGACCGGTGGTGCGTCCGTACATGGTCACCGGCGGCCGGGTGCGGCCCAAGACCACCGACTTCGACCTCATCACGTACGTGGTGGCGACCGCGACCCTGGCCGCGGACACACCCACCCCCGAACACCAGGCGATCCTGGCGTTCACCCAGGAGCCCCGCGCCCTGGCCGAGCTCGCCTCGCGCGTGGACCTGCCGCTGGGCGTGGTCCGGGTGCTGCTGTGCGACCTGCTACAGGACGGTCTGATCGCTCGTTACGATCCGCCGTCCACCGACCACCTTCCGAATGTCGACACCCTCCAGGCGGTGATCCATGGACTCCGTGCGCTCTGACGTCGCGCCGGTTCCCCAGGCGTTGAAGATCCTGGTCGCCGGAGGTTTCGGCGCCGGCAAGACCACACTTGTCGGGGCGGTCAGCGAGATCAGTCCACTGCGGACCGAGGAGGTCCTGACCACCGCCGGGGTCGGCACCGACGACACCACGGGCGTGTCCACCAAGACGACCACCACGGTCGCGATGGACTTCGGCCGGATCACCATCAACCCGCACCTGGTGCTGTATCTATTCGGCACCCCGGGGCAGAACCGGTTCTGGTTCCTGTGGGACGAGCTGGCCACAGGGGCGCTCGGTGCGGTGGTGCTGGCCGACACCCGCCGCCTGGCCGACTCGTTCGCCGCCATCGACTACTTCGAGCAGCGCGGCACGCCGTTCGTCATCGCGGTGAACTGCTTCGACAGCGAGCAGCGCTACACCGTCGAGCAGGTGCGCGAGGCGCTGGACGTGGACGGCCACGTGCCGGTGCTGCTGTGCGACGCCCGCGACCGCATCTCGGTCAAGAACGTGCTGATCACCCTGGTGGAACACGTCCTCACCATGGTGAAGGCCGCCGTACCGGCCTGACGTACGACTCCGCCGGTGGGTGCGCCCGCCTCGCTCCCACCGGCACCCGACAACTACTTCTTGCGCCGCACTACTTCCTGCGCCGCACCTACTTCTTGCGCCGCGCCACCAGCACGACCACCAGCACGATCGCGGCTACCACCACGAGGCAGCACAGCAGCCCCGCACCGCCGATGAAGCCGCCGATGCCGCGCCTCTTACGCGCCAGCTCGGCGACACCGGACTCCTCCGCCCAGGCGACGGCGGGAACGAGCATCGTGGACAGGAAACCGGCCACCACAGCGGCCCAGAGGCGAGAGATACGTTCCATGGCCGCCAGCCTAGGCGGCGCGCGCCACCTTCCGACCGGAACTCGGGTTGGACCTGCGGGCACGCCCAGGCACGGGACACTGTCAGGGTGACGGCACCCGCTCTGCTCATCGTCGACGCCGCCAACGTCGTGGGGTCGGTACCCGACGGCTGGTGGCGGGACCGCCACGGCGCCGCCACACGGCTGCGCGACGCGATCGCGGGCCTGGCCGAGACCGGCCTGCCCGGCGTGCCGGAGCTGACCGGGCCGATCGAGGTCGTGCTGGTCGTCGAGGGTGCGGCCCGCGACGTGGCAGAGATCGCGGGGGTACGGGTGCACGCCGCGCCCCGCAGCGGCGACGACGCCATCGTCGACCTGGTCCGGCAGGAGGCCCCGGACCGTCCGGCCGTGGTGGTCGCCACCGCCGACCGCGGCCTGCGCGACCGGGTGACCGAAGCCGGCGGCCGGGTCACCGGCCCGCGCAGCCTGCCCTACCGGGGCCGATAACGCGTCGACAGCCCGGGCGGCCGCCGCCTACCGTGGGCATCGACATGGATAACGTGAAAATCAGCAAGCGCCTGTCGTACGTGCTACGCCACGCGCCCGAGACCATCGGCATCACCCTCAGCCCCGACGGCTGGGTGCCGATCGACACCCTGCTGCGCGCTCTGGCCGCGCACGGCCCCCGGGTGACCCGCGAGCAGCTCGACGCGGTCGTGGCCGGCAACGACAAGCAGCGCTTCGCGATCGACGGCGATCGGATCCGGGCCAGCCAGGGCCACTCCGTGCAGGTCGAACTGGGCCTGACCCCGGTCGAGCCGCCCGAGCTGCTCTACCACGGCACCGCCCGGCGCAACCTGGCCTCGATCTACGCCGACGGGGTGCACCGCGGCAACCGGCACCACGTGCACCTGTCCGCCGACGCGGGCACCGCACACAAGGTCGGCAGCCGTCATGGCGCCCCGGTGATCCTGGTGGTCGCCGCCGCCGAGATGGCCGACGACGGCCACCGCTTCTACCGCAGCGCCAACGGCGTCTGGCTCACCGACGACGTTCCGGCCCGCTACCTACGCGGCGAAGCCTGATCCGCCGCCGGCAAGCCCACCCTGACACCGAACCACCACACCCGCGCCGGTGAAGATCGCGACAGTTCCGGGGAAACTGCCGGATCTTGGCGCGAATACCAGCACTTTCCCTGAAACTGCACCTCCACCTCCATCTCCGCCTACGGCGATCGCCGGGGGCGGGGCGGGGCGGAAACGACGATCGCCGGTGGCCCGAGGGCTACCGGCGATCTCTGTGTGGAGCGGATGACGAGACTCGAACTCGCGACCCTCACCTTGGCAAGGTGATGCGCTACCAACTGCGCTACATCCGCATGTCAGGAGGCTTGCCCTGCGGCTCGCTGCCCGACGACAGAACTCTAGCGGGTGCCCCGGCGACCGCGCCACTCGGTATCCCCTTCCGCGCGCCGAGGGGTGGCGAGCACCACCGAGACGGTGATGCGAGCCGCACTCACCTGCCCGTACCCTCAACCGGGTGACCCGCCCCCGCCTGGGCCGCGCCGCCCGCCCCCTTGCCTGCCTGGCCCTGCTCACCGCCCTCGCCGCCTGCGCAACAGAGCCGCAGCCGGCGTCCTGGCACCCGCCCGCGACCGCGGCCGAGCCCTCCGCCACGGCTTCGACCGCCCCGGCCCCCGCCGAGGAGATCACGCTGGCCTTCGCCGGGGACGTGCACTTCACCGGCCGCACCCTGGCCCTGCTCAAGGACCCCGACAACGCCTTCGGGCCGTACGCGAAGCAGCTGCGCGCCGCCGACTTCGCCATGGTCAACATGGAGACGCCGATCACCGACCGGGGCAGCGAGCAGCCGAAGGAGTTCCACTTCCGGGGGCCGAAGGAGGCATACCCGGCGATCAAGGCAGCCGGGATCGACCTGGTGTCGATCGCCAACAACCACACCCTCGACTACGGCCAGATCGGGCTGCTGGACACCCTCGACTCGGCCAAGGAGGCCGGGCAGCCGGTCGTCGGCGCCGGGCACAACACCGAGGAGGCGTACGCGCCGTACCTGACCACGGTGAAGGGGGTGCGGCTGGCGATCGTGGGCATGTCGCAGGTGCACGACCTCAAGGAGCAGTGGAAGCCCACCCCGACCCGGCCCGGCATCGCGATGGCGTTCGACAAGAACCTGGCCGTGGCGGCGGTGCAGAAGGCCCGGACGCAGGCCGACGTGGTGATCGTGTTCATGCACTGGGGCACCGAGGGCCAGAGCTGCCCCAACGGCGAGCAGAAGACCTTCGCCAAGCTCATGGCCGACAACGGCGCCGACCTGGTGCTGGGCACCCACGCGCACGTGCTGCTGTCCGACGGGTTCATCGGGGACACGTACGTGCACTACGGCCTGGGCAACTTCCTCTGGTACTCGGTGTCCAAGAGCACCGACACCGGCCTGCTCACCGTCGTGATCAAGAACGGGAAGGTGAAGAGCCGCGTCTTCACCCCCGGGGTGGTGTCCAACAACGGCCAGCCCGTCCCGGTCACCGGGAACGCGCTCAACGCCGTCCGGCAGCGGCTTGACCAGGCGTCGCGCTGCACCGGGCTGGCGGCGCAACCCCGGGCGTGACGCGCCCGGGGCACCCCGGTTTGGCAAGACCGACCTCGACCGGCTAAAGTTCTCATCCGTTGGGCAAGCACGCCGGAAGGCGGGCGAACTGACAAGCGGATGTAGCGCAGTTGGTAGCGCATCACCTTGCCAAGGTGAGGGTCGCGAGTTCGAGTCTCGTCATCCGCTCGGAGAACCGCCGCAAGGCGTCACCACGGTGGAGTGGCCGAGAGGCGAGGCAACGGCCTGCAAAGCCGTGTACACGGGTTCAAATCCCGTCTCCACCTCGTAAGACAGCACGGGCGATTGGCGCAGTGGGAGCGCGCTTCCTTGACACGGAAGAGGTCACTGGTTCAAACCCAGTATCGCCCACCAGGTCAGAGGGCCTATCCGATAGACGGATAGGCCCTCTGCTTATGTGTGAGGCATGCCGAACGTGTCAGTTGATCCCAAGCTCGTCCGCTATGAACTTAGTAAAGGCGTCCCCGCCGTACGGCTAGTCATTGAACAGCCCGCCCAGGCGGCCATGGACGGCTGGTATCTCGTGCCTCGTAGCGTTATCTGCATGATCGTCGATCCCGACGGGAGCGACTACGTCTTCCCCCGCCTTGGCATGCCCATACCCGCCGGATGGGACGAGGCGGTTGCCGCACGAGGTGGCGCGATGGTGATCTTCGGTGGGACTGCCGACAGTGGGCCGTTCGCCACCCTCACGTGACTCTGCCGACGCCGGCGTTTGCGCACAGTCATGCTGCCGTCGGGTTGAAGACCTCGGGGCGCTGCCCCGGCCCGCCTCAGAGAGCCGCCCGGACTCTCCCCGTCAGGTCATCACGAGGGCATCCCGAGAACCCCGGTCGCGGGATGGGCAGAGTCTGCCCCGCCGAGCAGAGCCCTCCACCCACATGTTCACGAGGTGACAGATGACCTGAAATGCGCAGAACACCGTCAAGGTTGCTTTGACGGTGTTCGTGGAACGAGGTAGGTCAAGAGCCCGGCCGCTAGAAGCCATGGTCAAGGCAGCCATCATCCTCAAAGTGGGTGAAACGCAGACTCCGCGCGAGTTCGTTGACCGAGCGTTGGAGCGGCGTAGGGCTCGACTCGTCATCAGGGTCGAACGCCAGCCATCCCTCGCTGCCCGCCTCTTCCACGACTGCACGGGCGAGCCGCTCGATCTCCCGTAGATAGTCAGTCTCCGATTGCTGCTCGTGTTCCGCTTCATAGCTCGGGTCACCCATGGCGCGGGTATACAGGGGACATCGGCGGGCCACTACTGAGTTTTCGGACCGGGTCAACACGGTGCTCAGGCCGCAGCGCTACAGGCTGTCTGCAGGCCTTCAGAGGTCAACCAGCGTTGCCCGGCGGCAGCTGCCAATGATGACTTTACCCAGGTCACGACACGTAATGGTCTGCGAGACCTGGGCTCACCGCCAGGTCTCAACCGAGCCGACCGACCAACCGTTCACCGTCGGGCCAGGGGCCGAAGCCGGTTGCCGAGTCCAGGTGACCAACGGCGCCCGCGTCGACCAGGTCCGCCCCCCAGTCCTCGGCGAGCTGCTCGAACTGGGCGAAGGTCGTGTATGGGTCGTTCCGGCTGGCGACCAGGACGGATCGGAACGGCAACGTTCTCCGGATCACGGGCCAGGGGATGTCCGACGGGTCATCCGGCTCGAAAGACCGGACGCACGGCGGGGTGACGAGCAGGGCCGCGCGCACCGGTCCGGCGTGGTTGGCCGCAGCCCACACCGCTGTGGTGATGCAGCCCGCGCTATGCGCGATGATGATCGCCGACTCCTCCGACTCGCTGACAGCCGCGTGCAGCGCCGCCACGCGATCGTTCAGGATCAGCGGCGGGCCTGGCGGCTCGGGCGCCCAGCGGTACTCCGGATGCGTATCGGCCCACTGCCGTAGCCAGTGCTCTGGTCGTGGGATCCCCCGCCCCGGCACGAGTAGACCACGCGTCACCTCGCCGATCGTAGGGCCCGCGGCGGGTCGGGCACAGGCCTTCGAGATCGGATAGGCCAGTGCGCATGTTCCGGTTCACATTCACGGACAGCAGACGATGTCTTTGGCTCGTACGCTCCGCCCGTGGAGTCGAAACCGGTTCATCACTGGTGCGAGATGCTGGGTGGCGTCGGCATCTTCGCGGGTCTGTTGACGCTGTTGATCGCCGCCAACGAGCACGACGGCATCATCCTGGGCTTGGGCGGCGTCCTGTTGATCGGTGGCGCCCTGCTGCGCATCGAAGCCGCGATCAGGCAACGCAACTCCGGCTGACCATCTCCCGCCGGGCGTCACGCGTGGCTGCAGTTTCGGGAAAACTGCAGCCACGCTGGCTCGGATTCGTGCACTTTCCCCGAAACTGCACCTGCCACCTGCCCCGTGGTCCACTGGGCCGGTGGCAGGGCGGGTGGTCAGGGCTGTCGGCGTCGGCGTCGGCGGGCGGTCGCCGAGAGGGCGACACCGGCCGCGGCCGCCATCGCGCCCAGCGCGAGGATGCCCCGCGTGCCCGTACCGCCGCCGGAGGTGACGTGCGTGGTCGTGTTGGCCTGCCGGGCGACCGCGACCGCGCCTGGGGACGCTGCCCCGGCGACCTCGGCCGGGTCGACCAGGTGGCCGACCGAGGCGTCGGCGGACTGGGCGAAACCCCAGTCGAGCAGGGCCGCGCCCTGCTGCCAGCCACTCAGGGGCAGGTATTCGGCGCCCAGCAGCGTGACGACGAGCCTGCGGCCGCCGCGCTCGGCGGCGCCTACGTAGGTGTGCCGGGCCAGGTCGGTGTAGCCGGTCTTGCCGCCCAGCGCGCCGGGGTAGTCGTCCAGGAGCCGGTTCTGGTTCTGGATCTCGAAGCTCTTGACGTGCCTGCGCTGCGCCGGCACCTTCGCCAACCGGGTCGTGGTGTACCGCTGGAAGGCCGGGTCGGCGAAGCACGCCCGTGCGATCAGGGCCAGGTCGTAGGCGCTGGTGAACTGGCCGGGCCCGTCCAGGCCGGACGGGGTCACCGCGTGTGTCTGGTACGCCCCCAGCCGGGCCGCCTCGGCGTTCATCGCCCGCACCCCGCCCGCCGCCCCGTCCGCGCCGCCGCCGAGGCGGGCCAGGACGTTGGCGGCGTCGTTGCCGGAGACCAGCAGCAGCCCGAGCCACAGCGTCTCCACCGAGTACTCGCCGCCTTCGACCAGGCCCACGGCGGAGCTGCCGGGTTCGTAGTCCATGTCCTCGTGGGTGATGGTGACCACCTGGTCGGGGTTGAGCTTGGGCAGCATGGTGGCGGCGAGCAGGAGTTTCTGCACGCTGGCGGGTGCGCCGTACTCGTGGGGGCCGCAGGCGCCCAGGACGGCGCCGGTGTCGAGGTCGGCGACGACCCACGAGGTGGCGCTCACGGAGGGCGGCCTGGTCGCGGTCGGCGGGACGGCCAGGTCTGCGGTGTCCAGCTGGGCGCCGCCGACCGAGCGGTGGGCGGGGTCGTCGGTCGGCGGCGAGGGACGTTCGGGCATCGGCCATTTGGGGGCGGGCGTCTTCGGGCAGGGCAGCGCCGCTCTGGCCGCCGCCCCGGCGCGGGCGCCGAGCTCCGCGCCCGGACCGTCGGGCGCGGTCAGCACCGGTACGGGCGCGGTCAGCACCGGTACGGGTGCGGCCAGCACCGCGGTGAACAGAGCGGCGGCGAGCTGTCCTGCTCGCGGGGTAAACCGGAACATGAACGGCACATTAATGTGAAACTCGCGAACATGTAGAGTTCTCTACAAAACTCCTTTACCTACCTAATTCGCTCACGAGGCGGCCAGCGCGGTGGTAGGCGCCAGACGGGCGGCGCGTACGGCCGGGAACAGGCCCGCGACCATGCCGACCAGCACCGTCACACCCAGGGCGCCCGCCAGTGCGGTGACCGGCAGGGCGACCAGCCATCCCTGCGTCGCCGCGTAGGCAGCGGTGATCGCCGCGCCGAGCAGCACTCCCGTGCCGCCGCCGAGCCCCGACAGCAGCAGCGACTCGACCAGGAACTGCGCCGCCACCGCCCGTCTGGTCGCGCCGAGCGCCCGGCGCAGCCCGATCTCGCCGCGCCGCTCCAGCACCGAGATGATCATCGTGTTCGCCACGCCCACCCCGCCGACCAGCAGCGCCACCGCGCCCAGGCCCAACAGCAGCGCGGTGAGCGTGCGGTCGGTGGCCTGCTTGGCGGCCAGCGCGTCCGAAGGCCGGGAGACCCGCGCCGACAGCGGGTCCGCCGGGTTCGCGGTGGCTGCGAGCACGTCGCGTACGGCGAGGACACGGTCGGGGTCGGTGCGGCAGTAGACGGTGGTCGGGTGCTCGTCGTACCCGAGCCGGTCCGCCGCGACAGCCGTGCCGACCAGCGCGGCCGAGTCGAGTTCGCGCGCCAGCGGCACCGGTTCGAGCACCCCCGCGACGGTGAACCACTGCCCGCCCAGCCACACCTGCGCGCCCGGCTCGGTGACGCCGAGCCGCTGCGCGGCGGTCGCGCCGAGCACGGTCACCGGGAACCGCGCGGTGGCCGGGTTCAGCCAGCCGCCGACAGCCACGCCGCCGCCGACCGTGTCGAGCAGGCCCAGGTCTGCGGCCAGGACGGCGATCGCGCCGGACTGCTGCACCGGGATGCGGTCGTTGCGGTACACCCGCACGTCCGGCAGTAGACCGACCGCGTCGGCCGAGGTCACCGGCCCGATCCGACGGATCATCGGGACCGCCTCGGCGGGCAGCGCCGCCGGTTGCCCCGACAGCACGCCCTCCCCCGGCGTGACCGTGAGCAGGTTCGTGCCGAGGCGGTCCAGCGCGCGGTCGAGGTCGGCGCGCGACGACGCGGAGATGCCCAGCACCGCGAGCATCGCCGCGATGCCGATCGCGATGCCCAGCGCGGACAGCACCACGCGCAGCGGCCTGGTGCGCAGCCCGCTGACGCCGACGAGCAGCAGGTCGGTGGTACGCAGGCGGGCGGGTCGGGGTGGGGTCACGGGTTCACCTCCCGCCGCTGGTCGGCGGAGACGATCCGGCCGTCGCGCATCCGTACGCGGCGCGGCAGGCTGTCGGCGATGCCCCGGTCGTGGGTGATCACCACGATCGTGGTCCCTGCGGCGTGCAGCTCCCGCAGCAGCTCCAGCACGGTCTCGGCGGCGGCCGAGTCCAGGTTGCCGGTCGGCTCGTCGGCGAGGATCACGTCGGGCCGCTTCACCAGCGCGCGGGCGATGGCCACGCGCTGGCGCTCGCCGCCGGACAGCTCGTGCGGCCGGTGGGTGAGCCGCTCGCCGAGGCCCACCTGGTGCAGCGTCTCGGCTGCCCGGTCGCGCCGCCGCGCACGGGCCACGCCGGTGTAGAGCAGGCCGTCGGCGACGGCGTCCAGCGCGCGTACGCCCGGGGCGAGGTGGAACTGCTGGAACACGAAGCCGATCGCGCGGGCGCGCAGCGCGGCCAGGGACCGGTCAGGCAGCGCGCCGGTGTCGTACCCGGCGACCCGGATCGTCCCGGCGGTCGGCCGGTCCAGCAGCCCGACCAGGTGCAGCAGGGTCGACTTGCCCGATCCGGACGGTCCGACCACGGCCACGAACTCGCCCTGTCGCACGGTCAGGCCGACCCCGTCGACCGCGGTCACCCCGCCCGGGTACGCCCTGGTCACGTCGACGAGCTGGAGCACCTCGGCAGCGTTGAGAGGGGCACCTTCCACCTCGGAATGCGAACAGAGCCTCGGCTCGTCTCGCTGTCGCGAGACGACGAAGGGGCCCTTCCTTACGCCGGTCATCGGGGGATCACCACCAGGGTGCCGGGGGGCAGGTCGCCGGCGGTGAGCTCCACTCGCCCACCGGCGAACAGTCCGGTTCGGACGGCGACGTACCGGGTGGTGGTGCCGTCGGCGACCTGTACGCCGTAGCCGCCCTCGGCCAGGGCCACCAGGGCCGTCACCGGCACCGTCAGCACGGCGGAACGCCGTTGGGCGGTGAAGCGCACCGTCACCTGACCGGCCGCACCGGCCAGGGCCGCCTGGTCGGCGACCCGGACGTACGCCGTGAGCTCCGGTTCGCCGGTCGGATCCGGGGTGGGCAGGCCGAGCCGGTCGACCGTGCCGCCGACCTCGACCCCGTCGGCCAGGCGCACCGTCACGGTGGTGCCGGGCACGGCGAGGTGGCGTCGCTTCTCGTCCAGCCGCAGCGCGACCGAGCGGGTGGCGCCGGTGTGGCGCAGCACCTCGCCGTCGGCCGGGTCGCCGACCCGCAGCAGGTGCGTGTCGATCCGGACCGGTCCGGCCGCGTACGCCACCTGCTGCGGCGCCACCGTGCCGGTCTCGGGCAGGCCCAGGGCACGCTGCCAGCGCCGTACGGCGGCCGCCGTGGCGGCGGTGTAGCGCTCGTCGGCGCCGCCCTTGGTCAGGCCGAGCGCGGACAGGTTCGTCTCCAGCTGCCGTACGTCCTTGCCCCGGCTGCCCACCGCCAGCGCCCGGTACGCGGGCAGTGGGCCGTACAGCAGCACGAGCGGCTGGTCGTCCACGCGCAGCAGCGGCCGCCCCCGGGTGACGGTCGAGCCGACCGGCGCCAGCCAGGTCACCAGGCCCAACGCGCCCGACGTGTCCTCGGCGGGGCGGGGGTAGCGCAGCGGGACCGCCTCGCCGAAGCCGAGCTCGCCCGGCACGTCGGTGAACTCGACCAGGTCCTCGCGGACGACCGGGACCGTCTTCGGTGGCGGGGCGGTGACCGGGTCAGGGGCGGCGTCGCAGCCGGTCACGGCCCCGGTCGCGGCAGCCAGCGTGCCGCCGAGCACGGCCCGGCGACGCAGCCGGGTCCGGCCGATCACCGGTTCGGTTTCGCGGTCGGGGCGGCGGGCAGCAGGTTGCGGCACTTCTCCAGCGCCGCCATGGCGGCCTTGTCGTCCTGCCGGATCCAGTGGTTGAGCTGGCCGGTGACCGGGTCGGGGTCGGGCACGTCGGTGGCCCCGTTGTCGCGCATGCACTGGGCGTACTGCCGCAGCTTCTCGACGTCGTCGGCCGGGCGCGGACTCTGCGCCGCCGACGGCGGCAGGAACTTCGTGCAGCCGTCCAGCGCGGTCTGGAACGAGTCCTTGAGGCCCATACCCAGGTCGTCGATCGCGTGCAGCAGTGCGCTGCGGCCGGACCGGTCGCCGGGCACGGGGTCGGGCATGTCGGTCACGCCCGCCTCGCGCATGCACGCGACGAACTCCAGCTCCCGCTGCACGGGGTCGTCCGACGGCGTGCTCGGCGCGGCGGACGGGCTGCTCGCGCCCGGTGTCGCCGCGGTGGCGACCTCGGGCGGGGTGCCGCCGTCGGAGCAGGCTGCCGTCACCAGCACCAGCAGCAGCGCCGCGCTCCACCTGCGAATACTCATGGTCTAGGGTCCTCTCCGACCGGGCGGGGGGTTCCGCGCCGGGGAAGACACGGAGCCTTCGCCGCCCCGGGTTGCCGGTGGCGGGCACGGCGCGGCTGTGGCGATGGTCATAGTCGGCCGGGCAACCCGGTGGGCGGTCGCCTCCGTGTCTTCCGTGCGCATCGGGCGCACGGGCGGTGGCGGTCAGGGACGAGGTGGCGCGGTGGGGTTGCTGGGATGGCGGGACCGCCGTGCCCACGAGGCCGACTTCGTCGCGTTCTACGCCGAGCGCGCCGACCACCTGCGCAGCACCGCGTATCTGCTGTGCCGGGACTGGCATCTGGCCGAGGACCTGGTGCAGACCGCGTTCACGAAGCTGTACCGGCACTGGCACCGCGTCGAACGCCACGACGCCCTCGACCAGTACGCCCGGCGGGTGCTGCTGCGCGCGTTCCTCGACGAGCGGCGGCGGCCGTGGCGGCGCGAGTACGCCACCGAGCCGGGCAGCAGCGCGCTGGACAGCACGGTCCGCGACTCGTACGCCGAGGCGGACTCCGGCCTGCACGCGGCGCTGATGCGCCTGCCCCGGCGCCGCCGCGCGGTGCTGGTGCTGCGCTTCTGGGCGGACATGTCGGTCGAGCAGTGCGCGCAGGCGCTGGAGTGCTCGACCGGCACCGTCAAGAGCCAGACCGCCCGCGGCCTGGCCCAACTGCGCGAACTGCTCGGCGACGGCATGGTCGACGCCGAGGACCACCTGGCACCCGGCCCGCACTGGGGGACGCGATGACCGACGTGAAGGACCTCTGCGACCGTATCCTCGACGCGCCCGCACCCCCGCTGCGGGACAGCGCGCAGGTGCTGGCCGTGGCCCGGCACGCGGCCCGGCGCCGCGCCCGGCTGGCCGCGGCGGGCGGGCTGGCCTGCGTCGCGCTCGCGGCCGGCGCGGTGACCGCGCTGCTGCCCGTCGCTCCGATGAGCACCCCGCTCGCGCAGCCGTCCCCGACCGCCGCCGCCTCGCGGCCGCAGGTGCCGCTGCCCGGACCGGACGCCGCCCAGGCTCACGGCGCCACGATCGCGCAGGTGCTGGCCGAGGCCGTGCCGCCCGGCTACACCACCCGCCCGGAGCCGACCTCAACCTGGCGCCTGGCCGGGGACACCGCGGGCGGGCCCCACTACGTGTCCGTGACCCGACTCGTGGTGTCCGATGCCGACGGTGCGGGCACCCTGTCCATCGGCCTGTTCGGTGACGGCGCCGACCCGGCGCCCGGCGACCTGTGCGGCGCGGCGGCGACGGCCAGGCTCGCCGCGTACGGCGAGACCGGGGCGGGGGCGTGTGCCGTCACCTCGGTCGGCGGGGTCGCGGTGCGGACCGACACGGCGGCGGACGGGCGGGTCACCGCGGTCCGGTTCGTGCCGGGCGGCTTCGTGGCCGTCGAGTGGAGCCCGAGCACCAGCGACCTGTCCGGCATGTCCGGCCCCGGTCGGCCGTGGGTGGCCCAGCATCCCACCGGCCGTCCCGCCCTGCGCGCCGCCGCGTTCACCACCGAGGCACTGGCCCGGCTCGCCGCCGACCGCCGTCTGCTGCCGTGACGGCGCTGCCCTGCCGCCTTCCCGGTGCGCAGGACCGCACGTTCACCGGCCGACCGGTGCAGTGTCCCGGTGGTACGGTCCATGCCGCGCACCGCGACCCGCGCGACGGAAAGGCACGGCATGGACGGCGACCCGACCACCCTGGCGGCGATCCTCGCCGGTGAGCCCTCCGCACCGGCGTGGCAGCAGGCCTGGCCGCTGCTGGAGCGGGCGCCCGCCGACCTCCTGGCCGAGGCGGCAGCCAGCCTGCGCGCCTGGCCGCCGCACCTGCGGCCGATGCCGGACCACTGGTGGCAGCGGTACGCCGCGGGCCAGGTCGAGCCGTGGCACGCGCTGGCGGCCTGGCGGCGGCTCGGCGACCTCGAAGACGTCCAGAACGGACAGCCCGCGCTGGCCGAGCCCGACGACGAGGCTGACAGCTTCGCGTACTTCTACCACGGCGCCACCTCCGTGGCCTGCCCCGGCGAGCCGCGCTGGCTGGTCGTGTGCGCGGCCG
Organism: Catellatospora tritici; assembly: GCF_019083965.1. Taxonomy (GTDB): domain Bacteria; phylum Actinomycetota; class Actinomycetes; order Mycobacteriales; family Micromonosporaceae; genus Catellatospora; species Catellatospora tritici. Next base: position 445,670 of record NZ_JAHRCY010000006.1, on the reverse strand, counting down.
CCGAGTGGCACCACAACGGCGGTGACATCGTCGTCTGGGGCGCCGCTCCGCAGGTCCCGTCGCGGATGCTGCTCGACGGGGCGCACTTCCACGACGAGGCGCTGGACACGCAGCTCAGCCCGGACGGCACGATCATGGTCACCTCGGTCGAGGGCCGGGTGCACGCCTGGCGGGTGCCCGACGGCACCGCCCTGTGGCAGCTGAACCTCGGTCCGAACGACGACGACGACTTCTTCGACACCGAGCGGACCACTGTCCGGGTCGGATTCAGCGCGGACGGCAGCCGGGTCGCGGCCGGATCGGCGGCCCGGGGCGTACGGGTGCTGAACCCGCACACCGGCGAGGTGCTGCTCGAGGTGGCCGCCGACCCGCTGGGCGCGGTGGCGCTCGACGGCGAAGGTCGGCGGCTGGCCCACGCGGGCCGCGACGGTGAGATCCTGATCCGCGACACCGGCTCCGGCACGGTGGTGCTCCGGCACGGCACCGGCCTGACCCGGGTGAACGCGCTGGCGTACGCCGCCGACGGCAGCGGTCTGCTGGTCGCGGGCGGGGTCCGGGACGACGCCGAGGACGCGCCGGTGACGCCCGCGGCGGTGCTGGTCACCCTCGACGGCGACGCGGTGGCGGGTCAGACGCCGGTCCGCCCGCAGGGGGTGCCGGGCAAGCTCACGGCCGACTCGCCGTTGGCCACCGTGTGCACCCGCGCCGTGTGGGGGCAGTGCGGTCCGCTGGTGTACACCGTGGACGACGGCGGTAGCGCCCTGTTCGACGGCCACGGCCGCACCCTGTGGACCGAGTCGGAGATGACGATGGGCAACTTCTCCGCCGACGGGCGGGTCCTGGTCACCGTCTCCGAGTCGATCAACGTGGTGTTCCTGGACGCGCTGCCGCCCGCAGCACGGTGAGCGGCGGGGGGGGGGGGGGGGGCCCCGGGGGGCGGCCCGCGCCGCCGCCGCCGGGCGCGCGCGCGGGGGGGCCCCCCGTTGGCCCCCCCCCCCCCCCGCCGCGTCTCAGTCCGCCGGGACCGCGCGCGCGGGCGGCACCGGCCCGGCCGGGTCGACGTTGTCCTGCTCCCCCGGGCCGTCGTGCGCGGGCGCGCCCGGCACCGGCCGTACCGTGCCGTCCTCGCCCTTGATCCGCACCGCGACCGCGTCGACCGCGTCGAGCGGCACCGGCCCGCCGTAGCGGGAGTCGTTGGCGCCGGGACGGTTGTCGCCCAACAGGAACACCTGCCCCGCCGGTACGGTGACCTCGGCGAACGGCGCCGTGACCTGGTTGAGGTACGGCTCGGGCACCGCCGCTCCGTTCACCATCACCGCGTCGCAGGTGCCCGGCGCGGTGGCCGGGCAGGCGACCGTGTCACCGGGCATGCCCATCACCCGGAAGATCGCGTCGTACTCGTCGCCGTCGCGGGTGAGGTGGGCCAGGACCACGTCGCCACGGGACGGGGTCAGTGAGCGGTCGAACACGACCCGTTCGCCGATGCCGACCGTGGGCGTCATGGCGCTGCTGGGTTCGGTGACGGTGAAGAAGTCGCTCTGGCCGAGCAGGGTCGCGGCGGCCAGGGTGGACAGGGCCGCCACGCCCGCGCCCGCGCCGAGCAGCGCGTTGCGCCACCGGCGCGAGCGCCGCCCGCGACGGGCCCGGAGCAGGACCTGTCCGGCCAGGTCGGGTGCGGCGTGCACGGACGTGGCGGCCGCGGTGGCGAGCGCGCGCAGCTGTCCGGCCGGGTCGTCGATCATCGGCTCGTCTCCTCAACGGGGTGGTGCGCGGGACGCAGCGCGGCGCGGACCTTGTCCAGGCCGCGGGCGAGGTTGCTCTTGACGGTCCCCACCGAGCAGCGCATCAGCGCCGCGGTCTCGGCCTCGGACAGCCCGTCGATGACGCGCAGCACGACCGTGACGCGCTGGCGCGGCGGCAGCGCCGCCAGCACCTGGTCGAGCTGCGCGCGGGCCGCGACGGCTTCGGCGTGGTCGGGGTCGGCGCCGATCCGGTCGGGTTCCACCACGACGGGTACGGGCACCAGGTGTGTCCGCCGCCCCCGGTCCTTGGCGAGGTTGACCAGCATCGCGCGGACGTACGCCTCGGGCGCGTCCAGCCGCCGCGACCAGTGCCTGGTCAGCCGCAGCAGCGCGGTCTGCAGCACGTCCTCGGCCTCGGCGGGGTCGGGCACCAGCAGCCGCGCCAGCCGCAGCAGCCGGTCGCCGTGCGCGCGCACGAACCGGGTGAAGTCGTGCTCTTCAGAGGGGGTCACACCCATCAGAAACGAGATCCGGCGCGCGTGCGTTGCATGCCCGATCGCGGACGGCCTCTCACGGCGTGGACGCGGGACTGAGCGTGGGTCCGGCGGGCGTCCCGGCCAGCCCGCCGGACCCGTTCGTCAGGCGATCGGCGGGGCCGGATAGGTGACGGCCCGGCCGCAGTAGCTGGGCGGCAGGGTGTGCAGCGGGCTGCGGCAGACCTGGACCACGACGCGGCTGATGCCGGTCGTCCACGAGTTGCCGCCGAGGGTGAAGGACAGCGGGGTCGAGGCGTTGTCGACCGAGCGGGACTCCCGGTCGACCTCGGCGGTGCCCGCGTACGCGACGAACGTCACGGTGCTGAAGTAGCCGTCGTCGCGGCAGGTGCTGATCGGGTCGACCGGCTGCGGGTGGTCGACGAGCTTGCCGCTGACGTCGACCGCGGTGAACGGCACCGGCGAGGTCGTGCCGGCGGAGCGCCAGTTGAGCGCGCCGTCGGTGACGCCGTACTTGCAGGCGTCACCGGAGTCGGCGTGGAATGGCTGGGTGACGGCGGCGGCCTGGGCGACACCGGGCGAGGCGAACACGGCCGCGAGGGCCGCGACCGCCACCAGGAGGCGGGTTGCTCTCATCGTCGTTCCCTTTCATCGAGGACGGGGACGGGTTGCGGCCGGGAACGCAACGATGCCCGCCAATATAGCAAATCCTCGATGATTGGGCGTGGGTCAGACGACGCGGGTCAGACGACGCGGCCCGGCTGCGGGGCCGGGGCGGGTGCCCAGGTCGCGCCGTGCTGCTCGGCGCGGCGCAGACGCAGCCAGGTGAACGGCTGCACGTGCCCGGCCGGAGTGTGGTGCTCCTCGCGCTCGACCTGCTCCACCTGGAATCCGGGGAACTGCGCGGCCAGTTCCTGCGCGTCGTAGCGGGCCACGGGCAGGCCCGAGCACGTCTGCGGGCCGTCCGGCGCGAACACGCCGAGCACCGCCTGCCCGTGCGGCGCCAGCGCCGCCTCCAGCACGCGGCGGTAGCGGTCGCGGTCGGCCGGGGCGGTCAGGAAGTGGAACACGGCCCGGTCGTGCCACACGCCGTATCGGCGCAGCGGCGACCAGGTCAGCAGGTCGCGAGCCATCCAGTGGGCGACGCCGGCGCGGTCGCCGAGGCGGCGTCGGGCCACGCCGAGCGCGGACTCGGCCACGTCGAGCACGGTCACGTCGGTGACGCCACGCTCCAGCAGCGCGTCGACCAGGGTCGAGGCGCCGCCGCCGACGTCGATGACGGAGCTGCCGGGGCGGGTGCCCGCGGCGGACAGCAGCCGCAGCGACGTCGCGGGCTCGTCCTGATACCAGCTGACGGACCGGGGTTCGGTCCGGTCGTACACGGCCTGCCAGTGCGCGGTCGCGCCGATGGGTTGTGCCACGTGATCAGCATGCCAGCACCGTTGGGCGAGACGGTCGTTACCTCCCGGGCAGCGGCGCGAACTGATGTGCTAAATGGGTCGGGCGGCGCCGGTTCCGGCCCGCCCCCTGCGCGGCCGCGGCGGTCGGTAACATCCCGGGCCGTGACGCGCTTCGATGAGATCAGGGCTTCGTTCTGGAGCGACAGCACGCACGGGGTGCAGCCGCCGCTCACCCGTGAGCTGGTCGCGCAGGCGCAGACGGCGCTGGGCGTGACGCTGCCGGGGTCGCTGCTGGAGCTGCTGCGGCTGCGCAACGGTGGCGGCGTGGCGCGGGCCTGCAGCGCCTTCCCGGTCAACGGCGCCACCTCGTGGTGCACCGACGAGGTGCCGTTCGAGAGCCTGCTGGGCATCGGGCGGCGCGCGGGCATGCTGTCGCTGTTCGACAGCCCGTTCCTGGCGTCGTACTGGGGGCTGCCGCGCGAGACCGTGCTGCTGTCCAGCAGCACCGGCCACAGCTGGGTGGCCCTGGACTACCGGCCGCGCGGCCCGCGCGCCGAGCCGACGGTGGTCTGGTTCGACGCCGACTTCGCGGCCGAGCTGACGCTCGCGGCCGATCTGCGCGGCTTCCTGGCGGGCCTGCGCGCGCCTGTGACGGACCGCACGGTGTCCGCGGCCTTGCCTTGACATCGGCGGCAATGTCTAGCGTGGGTGCCATGCTGATCGGGGAACTGGCCGAACGCGCCGGTACGAGCGCCCGCACCCTGCGCTACTACGAGGCGCACGGGCTGGTGCGCCCGCAGCGCTCCGCCAACGGCTACCGGGTGTACGACGAGGCCGAACTGCGGGTGGTGCACGAGATCCGGGCGCTGCTCGCGGTGGGTTTCGGGCTCGACGACATCAAGCCGTTCGTCGCGTGCCTGCGCGCCGGCAACAGTTCGGGCGACGTCTGCCCCGACTCGGTGGCGGTGCTGCGCCGCAAGCTCCAGGAAGTCGACGCGTGCCTGGCCGAGCTGGGCGCGGTGCGCGCCCGGCTGGCCGATCAGCTGACCCTCGCCATCGCGCACCGGGAGGAATCATGCCGCACCCCCAACCTCTGCTGACCGCCGTCACCGACGAGACCTTCGCCGAACTGGTGCTGGCCGCCGACCGCCCCGTGGTGCTGGACTTCTGGGCCGACTGGTGCCCGTCCTGCGCCCGGATCTCGGCCAGCCTCACCGAGCTGGCCGAGGAGTTCGGCCCTCGGCTGCATCTGTTCGCCATCGATGCCGACGCCAATCCCGAGACGATGCGCGCTTACAAGGTGATGTCGCTGCCCACCCTGTTGGTGTTCCGTTCCGGCGAGCTCACCGGCTCGCTGGTCGGGGCGCGGCCGAAGGCGGCGCTGCGGATGGCGCTGGGCGAGCTCGCCGGGCTCGACGCCAAGTAAAGAATATTTGACACGGCTCAGGAGCGGTCCTACGGTCGTGGCATGGCCTTCGAGGAGAAGCGCGCCTGGATCATGATCGTGGTGACGGTCGCCGCATACGCGACCTACGTCGCGGTGATCCTCGGCCGGGCGGGGCAGACCCCGCTGGCCGAGGTGCCGTACGCGGGGGCGCTGCTGTGGAGCATCGGCGCGGCGATCGTCGGCGCGATCGTGCTGCACATCGCCGCCGCGACCGCCGCCCCGGCCGACGCCGACCGCAAGGACCAGCGCGACCGCGAGATCCACCGCTTCGGCGAGTACACCGGGCAGTGGTTCGTCATCGCGGGCGGGATCGCCGCCCTGGTCATGGCGCTGCTGCGGGTGGACCAGTTCTGGATCGCCAACGCCATCTACCTGGCGTTCGTGCTGTCGTCGCTACTGGCCTCGGTCATGAAGATCATGGCGTACCGGCGGGGCTTCCAGCCGTGGTGAAGCCGACCCGGGTGACCAACTCGATCCGGGCGCTGCGGTTCGCCCACGGCGAAATGACCCAGGCCGAGCTCGCCGACCGCGTCGGGGTCACCCGGCAGACCGTCATCGCCATCGAGCAGGGCCGCTACTCGCCGTCGCTGGAGATGGCGTTCCAGCTCGCACGGGTGTTCGGGGTCGGGCTCGACGCGGTGTTCCAGTACCCGGACGGGCCGCTGACCGACACGGATCAGCCCGGGTCCGAGTAGTCCTCGGACCCGGGCTGAGCAGCTGCGTCAGACGGAGCTGCGCCCGCGGATGCCCGCGATCAGGGCCACGCCCAGCGCGGCCAGGCCGACCTGGAAGACCAGCTCGATCCAGTCGACGCCGTCCGTGACGGCGACGCCGACGGCCTGCGCGATCGCGGTGCCGATGAGCGCGGCGACGATACCGACGAGGATCGTCAGCCAGATCGGCATGTCCTGCCGACCCGGCACGACCAGGCGACCGAGAGCTCCGATCACGAGGCCGACGATGATGGCCGAGATGATTCCGGCGACAGTCATGACAGTGCTCCTAACGTGCGCGAATGGGGTTGCTCCGCACCACTGGACTGCCCCCGCCCGTACCGCCGCAAACCTGTCTCCTGACGCACATTCGCGTTCGGATCTCAGCGCGCGAACTCACCCAGCCGGAAGAACTGCGTGATCTGGTCGCGCTTGGGACCCATGCCGAACCCGATGACCGGCACTCCGATCTCACGCTCCACGAACGACCTGAATTCCAGCAGCTCCAGCGGCAGGACGTCGGGCTGGTCGGCGCGCAACTGGTCGGCGGTGAACGACGGCAGCACCCGGGTGGCGCCCTGGTCGGCGGTGGCGGGCACGCGCACCGGGATGCCGCCGAACATGCTCTCGCCGTACAGCGACAGGCAGTCGACCTTGTTCAGGTAGACCACGTCGACGCCGAACGCGACGACCATCTCGCGCAGCTGCTCCAGGTCGAGGATGCCGATGCGGCGCGGACGGCCGCTGCCGGAGCCGTATTCGTGGGTCAGCATCCGCATCGCGATGCCCAGTTCCATCTCGTCGGTCGAGAAGCGCAGCCGGTGCATGTCGAACTCGGCCTGCTCCTCGGCCCGGCCGCGACCGGCGGAGACCGCGTCGGCGAAGTACGCCGCCGAGCGCTCCGCGCCCAGCTCGGACGGGAACGGGCCGTTGCCGACGCGGGACATGACCGCCTTGGCGACCCCGATGGTGTACCGGTGGAACCGCGGCGGCAGGTCCCCGCCGACGTAGGCGTACGCCGGGACGGTGTGGCTGGCGGTGACGAACGGCTGGTCACCGTGCACCACGTCCAGCATCGTCGACTGCGCGCCCTCGAACAGCACCCGGGCGCCCTGCCCGACCCGCTCGGCCAGCCAGGTGCGTCGCGGCTGGACGTGGCCGCGCACCCGCTCGACGCAGGCCGCGAACGAGTCCAGCCGCTGCTGGAGGTCGCGGCGCGGCGCGGACGTGTCGCCGTCGTACCCGGCCAGCTCCGCATCGGCCGCCGCGCGCATCGCCTCGAGCGCGCCCGCCGGATCGGCCAGCACGTCACGCAGCTGCAGGTTGGTGCGGGCCCCACCGCGCATCCGGTACGCCCGGTCGGCGTAGCACGGCCCCATCCCGTTCTTGGTAGTGCCGATGCCCGCGCTGTCGCGCTCGTCGATGAGGATGTGCGCGGCCTGCACGACGGCGGCCCGGTCGCTGATGTGCAGGCGGCCGGTCAGGTCGACGCCGTGCGCCGCGATCTGGTCCAGCTCGGCGACCAACTTCCACAGGTTCACGGCGCAGCCGGAGCCGATGTAGAGCAGCGTCTGCGGCTGGAAGATGGCGCACGGCACCTGCTGGAGCACGACCCGGCCCTGCGGGGTCTCGATGGTGTGCCCGGCGTTGGCGCCGCCGTTGAACCGGGCGACGATGTCGTAGTCCGGTGCGATCAGGTCGATGATCTTCGCTTTGCCCTCGTCGCCGTACTGCAGGCCGACCAGGACATCGGCGTAGCCGCGGGTGGGGTGGACAACCGTCATGGGCAGGACTACCTCGTCTCGCTGGGCGGGGTACGGGCTACCGGCCGCGTTGCCGACGCGCGGGCGGCGCGGCGGGTACGGCAAATAACCCCTGACCAGGGCATTTCCCCACCAGACCGTCGCGGGCGGCATGGACGCTAGCAGGGGCCCATAGGGCCGTCAACGACACAGATCACCCACACCGCCGCTCTCGCGTTGTCCTCTGCCGCCGTAGCAGGGAGCATGGAGCCCGGACCAACCACGCGCGAGCACTTGTGAGGACGAGATGGACTGGCTGCTGTCGCCGCCCACGCCGGAGGCGGGCAGCCTGTTGCGCCGGGAGATCGGCACCTACCTGGCCCGCCACGCCGACGACCGCGCCGCCGTGCCCGAGGCGGAGCTGACCGTCTCCGAGCTCATCATGAACGCCGTCGAGCACGCGGGCGGGCCGATCTGGGTGTCGGTCGACTGGCACCGCACCCACCCGACGATCACCGTGCACGACCTCGGACCGCTGTTCACCCCCGACCTGACCCCGCCCCGGGTGACCGCCGAACGCGGTCGCGGCATGTGGCTGGTGTCGCAGCTGGCCACCGACCTGGCCGTGGCGGCCAAGCGGGGCGGCGGCAAGCGGGTCAGCGCGACGCTGCCGGTGGCCCGCTCGGCCGAGAAGTCGTTCGACCCGCCCGCCCGGATCACCGACCCGCTGCCCGCGGCGGGCGAGGCCGGGCCGGACGGGTTCGGCCGCGAGCCGTTCCTGCGCGCCCTGGTCGTGGAGCTGGCACGGGCCGTCGAGGACGACGCGGGTCCGCAGCGAGCCCAGGATCTGGTGGCGCACGTCGGCGCGACCGTCGGCGGCCAGATGGAGGCCGAGTACCGGGCCGCGCGGCAGATCGTCGGACGGCTCAGCGCCGAGCAGCTGGCCGAGTGCTACGTACGGCTCAAGGCCGCGATCGGCGGCGACTTCTTCGTGATCGAGGTCAGTGAGGAGCGGATCGTGCTGGGCAACCGGCGCTGTCCGTTCGGCGACGCGGTCCGGTTCTCCCCGGCGCTGTGCCGGATGACCTCCAGCGTGTTCGGCGGCATCGGTGCCCGCAACCGGGGCACCGCCACCGTCGACCTGACCGAGCGCATCGCCGTCGGCGACCCGCAGTGCCGCGTCACCATCCACCTGGGCCCCGGCCCGGACGCCGAGGGTCACCGCTACCAGCGCCCGCAGACCGACCAGCCCTGATCGACCGGGGCGGCGATCAGCCCCAGGAACGTACCTCCGGCGCCTCGGTCCGGCCGAGGATCCATGCCATCAGGGCGTTGCGGTCGGTGCGGTCGGGCAGCTGCTCCAGCAGCTCCGGCAGCCAGCGGGCCACCAGCGCCGCAGGCCACTCGGCATGTCCGTAGCCCAGGCCGAGGTCGACGTGGTGCACCTCGACCTCGCGCCAGCGCGAGAACACCAGCCGGGTCGCCGGGATCTCGTTGACGTCCCCGGCCAGCACGGTGCGGGCCCACAGCTCCGCCGGGGCCGCCGCGAACGCCGCGTCGACAGCCGCGTCGGCCGCGCGCAGGTCGGCGACGATGTCGGCGGCGGGCCGGTCGTGACCCGCCTCGATCTCCGCTTCGCGACCGGCCGCGCCGCCTTCGTACTGCGTGACCAGCTCGCCGCGCTCGGCGGCACGCAGCCGCCGCAGGACGCTGTCGGCGTTGCGGGCCAGATGGGTCAGCACGTGGCCGACCGTCCACCCGGGCAGGCGGCTGGGCTGGCGCACCACCAGGTCATCGACGCGGTCGAGGGTGCGGTGCAGCCGCTCGTGCGCGGCGCGGCAGGCCGCGATGTCAGCGCTCAGGTCTGGTCCGGACACTCGGCCATCATCGCACCGCCCGTCGCCGCGCGCGGTTCAGCCGGGCGGTTCGTCGGCGGGCCAGCCCAGCAGCTTGGCCCCGAGCACAGCCGTGTGCAGGGTGAACCGCTGCGTCGGCTCGCCCGGGTGATAGCCGGTCAGCGCCCGGATCCGGTCCAGCCGGTAGCTGACCGCCCGTACGCTGACGTGCAGCACCCGCGCCGCCGCGGTGTGGTTGCCCTGCTGCTCGAACAGCACGCCGAGCGTCTCCAGCAGCGGCGCGGCCCCGCCCCGGGCGTCACGCAGCGGCCCGAGCACCGTGTCGACCAGGTCGGTCATCGCGTCGCGGTCGCGCAGCAGCACCGGGAAGACCAGCAGGTCGGACGCGTGCAGCACCGGTGCGGTGAAGCCGAGCCGCCCGGCCAGGTCCAGCGTGTCGCGGGCCTCCCGCAGCGACGTGGCCAGGCCCGCCAACCCGGGATGGGCCCGGCCCACGGCCAGCTGCCAGCCACTTCCCTGGTACGCCAGCAGCTGCCGCGCCAGCTCCGCGGGCACCCCGCGCAGCCCGTCGGCGGCCACGCAGACCAGCTCGCCGTCACGCTCGCGGGTCATCGTGTTCGCCGCCCCGAACCGCGCCACGAGCGCGTCGTCGATGGCGTGCACGGCCGTCGCGGACAGGCCCGGCGCGCGGGCCGCGATGACGACGTGCCGCCCGGCGAGGCTGACGCCGTACCGCTGGGCGCGGGCGGCCAGGCGGCCCGGGTCGGTGTGCCCCGACAGCAGGTCGTCGATGAACCGGTCGCGCTCGCGGTCGTGCGCCGCGGCCTGGGCGTGGTTGCCGCGCTGGTAGCCGTCGAGCAGCGCGTCCACCAGCGCGGGCAGCGCCCGCAGCACCGCCTGCGCGCGGGCGCAATCGGTCGCGGCCGCGGCGCCGGTCAGCGCGCCGACCGCGTCGCCCAGCCGGTACGACAGCGCCGCCGCGTCCGCGCCGAGCCGCCCCGCCGCACGCAGCTGCGCCGGGGTGACCGTGCCGGTCACCTCGCGCAGCAGCCGGTCGGCCTCGGCGGCGAGCCGATCTGGGTCGGTCATGGGGTTCCCGCCTGCTACGGGTCGGGCGGGCGCGGTGCCCGCCCGACCGTGCTGTCACACGCCGACGTCGCGCCGGTCGAACGCGGCGATCCCGGCGAGGGCGCACGCTATCGCGGGCAGCACCAGCACCGCCAGATAGCCCCCGTGCCAGCCGGTGCGCAGCGGATCGCCGCCGAGGAAGTAGTGGAACGGGGAGGCCCACTTCAGCCACGCGATCGACTCGATCATCCCGGACAGGGCGCGCGCCATGTACGTGCCGACCGCCAGTACCCCCGTGACCGCCAGCACCTGCCCGCGCCGCCCCGTGGCCGCGCCGACCAGGAACGCCACCGCGGTGAACAGCCACGCCAACGCGATCATCCCGACCCCGGCGGCGGCCAGGTTGCCCTGCGGCACGCCCAGCCCGGCCGCGGGCACGATGAACACCAGCAGCAGCCACGGGATCGCCGCGATCACGGTGACCGCCAGACCGGCCGCGGCCAGCCGCTGGCCCGCGAACGCGCGCCGCGACAGCGGGTTGGCCAGCAGCAGCTCCATGCCGCCGTCCTCCTCGGGCCGGGCGATGATGCGCGCGGCCAGCATGGTCCCGCAGGTGATCAGCAGCAGCGGCCCGATCAGGCCGAACACCGTCGCCTCCAGGTATCCGGCGCCGACGGTCATGTCCGAGACGCCGAGGAAGTCGAGCATCCCCTGCGGCATCGCGTCCTGCTTGAGCTTGGCCGCGTTCCGCAGCTGCGGGTAGAACGACGTGTAGACCAGGGTGAACGCGGCGATGCCGACGGTCCAGCCGATGAGGGCGCGCCGGTCGTCGCGCCAGGTCTTACGCATCAGCGGCGTCATGTCCGGCTCCCTCGGATTCGTAGTAGTAGCTGAGGAACGTCTCCTCCAGGTCCGGCTCGGTCGACAGCAGGTCGACCACCTCGTGTCGGGCCGCCGCCCGGACCAGCGGGCTGAGCCTGCCGTCGACGGTGCAGCGCAGCACCGGCCCGGACACCGTCACGTCGCTGACCCCCGGCAGCGACGCGAACTCAGCCGGGTCCACCGGCTCCTCGAAGTGGATCTCAAGGTGGCGTACGGCGCGGCGACCAAGCGACTCGACCCGCTCCAGTGCCACCAGCCGCCCGTCGCGCACGATCGCCACCCGGTCGGCGACCTGCTGCACCTCGGCGAGCACGTGCGAGGACATGAACACGGTCTGCCCGGCATCCCTCGCCTGCCGCACCATCGTCAGGAACTCCTGCTGCATCAGCGGGTCCAGGCCGCTGGTCGGCTCGTCCAACACCAGCAGCGCCGGGGCGTGCATGAACGCCTGTACCAGGCCGACCTTCTGCTTGTTGCCCTTGGACATGGTGTGGATCGGCCGGGACAGGTCCAGCTCCAGCCGCTCGGCCAGCTCCGTCACCGCCTGCCACGACACCCCGCCCCGGGTCCGGGCGAAGAAGCGCAGCAGGTCCGCAGCCCTCTCCCGGCCCGGGAACGCCAGCTCCCCAGGCAGGTAGCCGATCTGCCGGTGCAGCGCCGCCTTGTCCCGGCGCGGGTCCAGGCCGAGTACCGTCGCATGTCCGCGGGTCGGGCGCAGGAAGTCCAGCAGCAGCCGGATGGTGGTGGTCTTGCCCGCGCCGTTGGGGCCGAGGAAGCCCAGCACCTCGCCCGCGTTGACCTGGAGGTTCAGCGCCTCGATGCCGCGACGGGTGCCGTAGAACTTGGTCAGGTCCTCGGCCCGTACGGCGATGTCGTCAGTCATGCGCCACAGCATGCGCGGCGCCCGCGCCGTCCTCCAGAGGTGACCTCGGCCGACTTGGCCACCCCGAGACTGCCGAAGGTCGGCAGAATCCATCGGACCCGGCCGGTAGTGTCCGGCCGATGAACGACACCGAGCCAGGCCACCGGGTGCTGCCCGGCGGTGACGCGAGCCCCGTCATCCTGCACGTGCCGCACGCCGCCATCGCGATCCCGGCCGACGTCCGGGCGGGACTGCTGCTCGACGACGTGGAGCTGGCCGCCGAACTGGCGGCGATGACCGACGCGCACACCGACCTGATCGCCGCGTACGCCGCCGACGCGGCGCGGCTGCGGCCGTGGTCACTGGTGAACGGCCTGTCCCGGCTGGTCGTGGACCCGGAGCGGTTCCCCGACGAGCGCGAGCCGATGATCGCGGTGGGCATGGGCGCGGTCTACACCCGCACCAGCGCCGGAGCACCGCTGCGCGCCGACGACCCCGCGGCGGCGAAGGCGCTGGTGGAGCGGTGGTTCGACCCGTACGCGGCGGCGATGACGGAGCTGGTCGACGCGCGGCTGGCCGCGACCGGGCGCGCGGTGATCATCGACGTGCACTCGTACCCGCGCGAGCGGCTGCCGTACGAGATCGGCGGCGTCGAACGGCCCGAGGTATGCCTGGGCACCGACTCCGCGCACACCCCGCCCTGGCTGGTCGAGGCGGCCCGGAGCGCGTTCGCGGACTACGACGCCGCGTTCGACAGCCCGTTCGCCGGTTGCTATGTCCCGCTGAAGCACCACGGCAAGGACACGCGGGTGCACGGCCTGATGATCGAACTGCGCCGGGACGGGTACTCGGTCGAGCCCGGCGGCCCGCCGACCGAGGGGCTGGCCGCGGTGGGCGCGGCGCTGGCCCGCCTGGTCGACGCCTGCGCGGCCCTGGCGTGAGTGGCGGGCCGGTCCGATGTCTCCCGACCGGACCGGCCCGCGAACGGAACGCGGCCCGCACCGCGTTCCACCCCCTACCGGACTGCTTCGCCCGGCGTCTGTGCCACACCGGACGGTGATGCCCCGGGGCGGGGGGGGGGGGGCCCCCCCCCCCCCCCCCCCCCGCGGGGGGGGGGGGGGGGGCCCCCCGGGGGGGGGGGCGCGGGGGGGGCGCCGGCTGTCGGGCCCCCCCGGGTCGGTTATCCCCCGGGGGGGGGCGGCTCGACAGCCGCCCCGCCCCGGGCCTGTTCATCAGCGCGGCGATCCGCCGGCGTAGTAGTCGCCGAGTGAGTCCCGGTAGCCGACGTCATCGCGTCGGTCCGGGTCGTACTCGGGCGCGTCCTTGATCTCGGACTTGCTGCGGTCGACGAAGACCCGCTCGTCGGCGAAGTCGATGTCCTTGATGACACCCGCCGGCAGCAGCACCTTGCTTCCGAAGATCCACGGACCGGTGTCGACCACGAGGTAACGCGAACCGACAACGCCGGTCGCCTCGTCGATCTTGCCGATCCCGCCGTCGGTCGCCTCCACGTGGAAGCCCACGATCGAACGGTCACCGCCGTCCTCGGTGGGCTTGTAGTCGAGCGTCTCGCGGTAGTTCCACGGGTCCCAGGGGATGGGGTTCATGGCCGTCATGTAGCTCGCCTCCCATGCTCGTGTTGGACTGATGTGCCGTCTATCTACCCGTTCGCGGTGGCGGCTAACGTCGCGCGCCCGACTTTCCGGCGGACAACCGACAGCGGGCCGCCGCGTGTCATACCGGTCATGGCGAGATGGGACGCACCGACGTCCTTCGACGAGTACGTCCGCGGCAGGCACGCTGACCTGCTGCGGTTCGCGCACGTGCTGTGTGGGGACCCACACCTGGCCGCCGACCTGGTCCAGGACGCGCTGGAACGCACCGGCCTGGCCTGGCGCCGGATCGAACGCCACGACAACCCCGAGGGGTACGTGCGCCGCACCATCATCAACTGCTATCTCAACCGCCGCCGCCGGTTCTGGCGCGAGGTGCTGCCTGGCGAGCTGCCCGAACGGCCCGGCAGCGAGCAGCAGCCACACGACGGCGAACTGTGGCGGCTACTGGCCACGTTGCCCCGGCAGCAGCGGGCGGTGATCGTGCTGCGCTACTACGAGGACATGTCCGAGGCGCAGATCGCGCAGACCCTCGGCTGCAGCCAGGGCACGGTCAAGAGCACCGCCTCACGCGCCATGGCCAAGCTGCGCGAAGCGCTCACACCGTCGGGACTGGAGGCCCTGCGATGAACATCGAGGAGCAGCTGCGCCGCACCCTCACCGACGAGCGGCACGCCCTGCCCGGCTGGCACGACCCGGTACACCGGGTCCACACCGGCATGCGGCGCCGGCGGCGGCGCCGGATCGCGGCCATCACCGCCACGGTCATGTCGGCACTGCTGGCGGCCCCGGCCGTGATCCTCGTCCCGGTGACGGTGGCGAATCCGGCCTGGCGCCTCGATGACGGCATCCCCTGGCTGCGGCGCGACCAGCCCACCCCCCAGCCCAGCGCCGCCGCCTGCACCGTGGCCGACCTCGGCCCGACCGCGTCGGCACTGCTGCTCGGCCCGGCCAACGGGTACGAGCGCTACCGCGTCACCGTACGCAACAGCGGCACCGAGGCATGCCTGCTCATCGACCACCCCAACCTCGGCTCGCAGGAGAGCGGCGGGGTCCAGGCCGTGCCCACCACGCCCGATGCCGCGCCGGACGACACGGACAGCGATCCCGACGGCACCGGTGTGCCATCCGTGCTGCTCGCCCCCGGCGGCGCCGCGTCCGCCACCCTCGCCTCCTCCACCACCTGCCCGGACTCCGCACACCCGACCGTCTACCGCGACGTGGTGCTCTCCTTCGACGGCGGCCGCCTGCCGCTGCCCGGCCTCACCCTCACCACCACCTGCGTCATCACCGTGTCCGTCTGGTCCGCCGACCGTGGCTGACCGCCGACCAGCCCCGGGGGAACCCATGCGCCGTCTGGCCGTCCTGTCCACCCTGCTCCTGCTGACCGGCTGTGCCGCCGGGCCGCCGACCGCCAAGTCCACCGACAGCGCCGCCCCGGTCGTACCCAGGATTGCCACGCCCGCCGACAGCCCCGCCCCGACCGACGCCGCGACCACCACGTCCGATGGCGCATCCCCGGCGCCGCTCACCGGCAGTTGGCCGCCCGACGCGGTGCCGTGGCAACTCAACGGTGTCCAAGGCCCGGAACGGGAGGTGGAGCAGCCCCGCCCGGTTGCCCGCGGGTGTACCGCCGCGGACCTTCCCGCCACCGCCGCCCTGGCCGCCGAGGACGGCACCACCGCCACCGAGCTGCACCACATCGACGTCCGCAACGCGGGGGCGAGCCGATGCTCGCTCGGCGGCGTCCCCGTGCTGCTCAGCGCGGGCAGAACCGTGCCGACCGTGATAGACCCGCCGGAGGTCACCGGCGGCGGTCCGCAGGAGCGCCCGGCGACCATCGACCCCGGCGAAAGCGCACGGTTCATCCTCGGCAGCTCAGTGAGCTGCGGCGGCGGCGACGGCCGCAGCTACCGCGACATTTCGGTACGGCTGGCCGACCGCGATCTGCGGATCCCCGGACTCACGCTGACCAGCAGCTGCCCCATCCATGTCACCGGGGTCTTTCGCATACTCAGGGACCAGCCCGCCCACCCGCACTTCAACCACCTGACCGCCCGCGTCACGGCACCAGCGCGCGTCAAGGCGGGCGCGAACCTCGACTACACGGTCACCCTCACCAACCCCGGCCGGACCGACGTCGTGCTCGACCCCTGCCCCGCCTACCAGGAGACCCTGTCCGAGGTGCTGGAGATCTACCTGCTCAACTGCGCCCCGGGCACCATCCCGGCAGGCGGCTCGATCCGGTTCGCGATGCGCCTGACCATCCCCGAAAACACCCCGGCGCAGCGCTGGCAGCTCCGCTGGACCATCCGTGAATGGCGCAGCGATGCCCCGGCCGCGACCGCGACGGTCACCGTCTACTAGTACCGCCGTCCCGCACCCGTCCCTGAAGGTGGCAAGCATGCGTCCGCTGGCTGTCCTGTCCGCACTTCTCCTGCTCGCGGGATGCTCCGCCGAGGCCCCGGTCGCCACGCCTGAGCCAGGCCCGCCGACCGTCGTCTCGAGCGCCGTGCCGACCGTCGTCGCGATCACGTCCGGCGGTTGGCCGCCGGATGCGGTGCCCTGGCGAGACGACGCCCTCACCGTGGCGGACCTCCCCGGACCGGGCCGGGAGAGCCCCCGGCCGGCCGCCCGGCCATGCACCGCCGCGGACCTGCCGACCGTCGAGTTCGTCGGGCACAACGGCGCCGCCGGCACCCGGCAGAGCTTTATCGAGATCCGCAACGCTGGCCCGAGCAGGTGTTCGATCGGTGGGTACCCGGTGCTGTTCAGCGGGGGCAAGACCGTGCCGGTCAACACCGACCCGGGCACCCTCACCGTGCCCGGGTACGAGGAGCGCCCGGCGACCGTCGACCCCGGCGAGCGGGCCAGGTTCGTGCTCGGCAGCTCGTACTCGTGCGGCGGCGGCGTTGACGGCCGCACCTACTCCGACATCTCGGTCCGACTGCTGGACCGGGAGTACGCGATCCCGGAGCTGAGCCTCTACGGCAGCTGCCCGATCGGCATCACCGGCATCCACCGGCTGCTGCGGGACCTCTCGGCCGAGCCGCACTACAGCGGGGTGCGGGTGCGCATCGAGGCGCCCGCCAAGGCCAAGCCCGGCACCGACCTGGACTACACCGTCACCCTGACCAATACCGGTGGGCGACCGCTCGCCCTCGAACCCTGCCTGACCTATATGGAGATGCTGTACAAGGGCGTAGAAGTCCACCGGCTCAACTGCGCCCCCGGCACCATCCCGGCGGGCGGTTCGCTGCGCTTCGCCATGCGCCTGCACATACCGGACTACACCCCGGCCCAGTCCTGGCAGCTGGAGTGGTCCGTCCGCGAGCCGGGCGCCATCGGCCCGACCGCATCCGCCCAGGTCCTGGTCGAGTAGCTCCGACACCGTTGCGCCCGGTCCGCCGTCTCGCGGCGGCCGCCGATCCGAAGGTGGAAACCATGCGTCGTACGGCAATCCTCTGCGCTCTGCTCATGCTCGCCGGATGCACCGCCCACCCCGCCACCACCGCCACCCCAAGCCCGTCCCCGTCCCCGTCCCCGTCAACCGGCCACCTCGGTGACGCGGTGCCCTGGCTCGACGAGCCCACCGATCTCCCGACCGTCGGACCGGCCCCGGTGCGGCCGACCGCCAGGCCGTGCACCGGCGCCGACCTGTCCGCCACCGCCGAGCTGCGGTGGCAGGACGGCGCCGGCGGCATGACGCTCTACTCGGTCGGGATCCGCAACGCGGGCCGCGGCCGCTGCTCACTCGGCGGCTACCCGGTGCTGCTCAGCGCGGGCCGGACCGTGCCGGTCCAGCTCGGTGACGGGAGGCTGGGCAACCTCGACGACCAGGAACGGCCCGCGACGCTCGACCCCGGTGAACAGGCCGCCTTCATGCTGGGCACCTCGGTGCAGTGCGGCACCGGCGGCGACGGCCGCACCTACCGCGACATCTCGCTGCAGCTGCTCGGCCGAAAGTTGCCCCTGCCCGACGTGACCCTGTCCGGCACCTGTCCGGTCAGCGTCGGCGAGCTGCACCGCGACCGTGCCGAGGTGGCGCCTCCGCCGCAGCGCTATGCCGTTCTCACCGCCCGCATCGACGCCCCCGCCCAGGTTGCTCCCGATACCGACCTCGACTACACGGTGACCCTCACCAACCCGGGCACCGCCCCGCTCGCGCTCGACCCGTGCCCCGTCTACCGGCAGATGCTGTGGAAGGCGGGCGGCGTCTACCGGCTCAACTGCGGGCCCGAGGTCATCCCGGCGGGCGGCTCGGTCAGGTTCGCGATGCGCCTGCACATCCCGGACTTCGTACCGGCGGAGCAGTTCGAGCTGGAATGGGCGATCACCGAGGCCAGCGGCGTCGGCCCGACCGCGACTGCGACCGTCCGTGTCGGTTAGGCCCGCTAACCTGTCGCGGTGAGTTACGACTTGACCATCATCCCGCGCGACCCGGGCCAGGACTGGGACGACGCACTCGAAGCGGCCGAACTGGCCGACGACGAGGAACTCGCCGACGCCGACCCGGCGGTCTGGGCGCGCATCACCGCCCGGGTGCGCGAACTGCTGCCCGACGCGGTCGACCACGGCGACGAGCTCGACGACGAGGCCACCGGCATCCAGGTCGAGTGCTGGGGCGCCGAGGCCGCCGTCAGCGCGCCGTACTGGCACACCGGCGCCACGGCCGAGCGGGTCATGGCGCTGATGTACCAGGCGGCGGCCATCCTGGCGGAGGAGACCGGGCTGCAGGCGTACGACCCGCAGCTCGGCGAGGCGGTGGACGGGCAGCACCTCGCGGCCGCCACCGCGCTATACGCCGCCACCGCCGCGACGATCCGAAACGACGCCAGATAGCGGCCGGGTCGGGCCGGACGTGGTCGGATGGGACGCATGATCCTGCAGCTCGTCCTAGCCGCGGTCGGCCTGGCCCTGCTCACCTATGCCGCCGACCACCTGGTGCTGGGCTCCTCGCGGCTGGCCACCCGCCTGCGGATCAACCCGGTCGTCGTCGGCGTGGTCGTGATCGGGCTCGGCACCAGCGCACCCGAGCTGCTGGTGTCGGGGCTGGCCGCCGGTCGGGGCGACGCCGGGATCGCGCTGGGCAACCTGGTCGGCTCCAACATCCTCAACCTGACCCTGATCCTGGGCATCGCGGCACTGCTCGCCCCGGTCATGGTCGCCTCGTCGGTGATCCGCCGCGAGGTGCCGCTGGCCGTCGCCTCGGTGCTGCTGTTCGCGGTGCTCGCCGGGTGGCGCCTGGCCCCGGCCACCGCGCTGGTGCTGGCCGTGGCGGGCGTCGCGGCGCTGTGGCTGCTGGTGCGCTGGGCGCGTACGGGCGATCAGCGCCTGGCCGACGAGGTGGCCGAGTTCGAGCAGACCGGCGGGCCGGTCACCGACCGCAGCTCACGGCTGCCCGCCTGGGCCGAACCGGTCCGCACCGTGCTCGGGCTGCTCGGGGTGCTGGCCGGGGCGCAGCTGCTGGTCGCCAACGCCTCCGCGATCGCCGAGAGCCTCGGTGTGCCGCAGGTCGTCATCGGGTTCACGCTGGTCGCGCTGGGCACGTCGCTGCCGGAGCTGGTGACCACGGTGCAGGGTCAGCGGCGCGGTGAGACGGACCTGGTGGTGGGCAACCTGTTCGGCAGCAACCTGTTCAACAGCCTCGCCGGGGGTGCCGTGATCGGGTTCGCGACGCCCGAGCCCGCCCGCGCCGCGCTCCCGCTGCTGGTCGCGATGCTGGCCACGACGCTGCTGGCCTGGGGACTGCTCGCCCGACGCCGCCGCCTGACCCGCCGCGACGGCCTGATCCTGCTCGCCGCGTACCTGCTCACCCTGCCGCTCCTGCTCACCTGAGCCGACGGTCGGATCTCTGGCGCGCGTGCGGTCCTGCGCCCCGAACCCCGCTCGGATGGCGTGAGCGTTCGCCTCAGCGTCTCAAGCAGCCGTCGCCGCTACCACGACGGCGCGGTTTCCACGCCGACCACATCGGCGGCCGGAATTCTGGCGACAAGGACGCCCACCGTCGTCGGGTTACTCGGGACCCGCCAGGTAATGACCATCTCAGCCTGCTCCTCCAGGGAAGCGTCGACGAGGATGGTGAAGATCAGATTCCCGTCGACGTCGGTGTATCCGTCCGCGGCGAGATCGATGACAGCGCCGGACCGTAGGGTCACCACCCACCGGCTGGGGGCACCAGCTGCGAAGTTCACAACAGTAGACATTACCGAGCAGCCAGGACCGTACCGGCGGTACGTTGCTGGCCTGTTCGGCGATGCGGCCCTGACGGGCCGGATCGGGCCCGAGGCTTGACGGCGCTCCTGCTTCCTGTGCGCTCTCAGTTCAGCGAAAACTCCGCCATATTCGTGCGGAGCTGATCTTCCGAGACCGGGTGTTGCCACCGCCCGATCTTGACCAGGTAGATACCCCGCCCACCGGGGATGCCGTCCACCAGGAACTCTTGACGACAGACCCCGTTCGTATACACGGGTTCCGTAACGATCTTGCCATTCGCAAGATCGTTACCATTGGCACCGAGGATCTTGACGACTGTGCCGATCCGGAATCTGGTGTCCGATGTCTCGTGGCATATGCTCTGACCACCTCCGGCGAAGGTCGCGTTCGTAGCGACGTTGGCATCACCCGAGCCGCGGGCGACCCAGCCGATCAACCCGGCCACGGCTGCCACCGCGACAAGCGCGCTTGCGAACGCGACAAGCTTCCATCGCCGGACCTCGCCCGACACGTCCCCCGCCATCATGCGCGGTACAGTACTTGATGTTGGCCAGTCGGTGAATCACCAGTTCACCAACCACAGACAGCCCGGCTGTGTTGTCGCGGTAGATGCTTTACGTCGGCGTCCCAGAAGCTGCCTGAGATGATCGACGGTTCGCGCTTCGGCCGTCGGCGGCGCAGTCCGGTCAGGGACGGGCCTTGGGGCGTAGCGACTCCACCCACTTGTTCGGGCGGCCGTCGAAGTGATCGCGGAGGCGGTCCTCGACATGTTCAGGGCTCCAGATGGCCTCCCGCTCGACGTTCTCGCATTCCTCGGCCGTCGCCAGCCTTCTGCTGAAGTACAGCGACGGTGGGCACGATCGGGAGGCGATCGTTATGGCTTGGCCAGTCACGTCCTGCTGGAACTTGACGTCCAGGCGCCGCAGTTCGCGCTCCAGCAGCGGCACCGAGTCGAGGAGTGTCCAGCGGCCGTTGCGCTTGAAGCAGCGGTCCGATACCCAGACGGTGAAGGCAACCGGCTTCTCCACCAGCTCCAGTAGATCGATGGGCTTCTCGGACAGGTCGACATGGTCATAGAACTCGGCGTTCACCGACCACAGCTGCCGACCGTAGGCGAAGCGGCCATCACCCAGCGGGACGCGCACAACCCTTCCGGGAGCCCGATTGGGCCGCGCCTTACGGATCACTCGCTGTTCAGGAAGAGACTTCTGCACAGCGTCGATCGTCGCAGATCCGGCATCGGTTGCTCGGCTCTCGACGTAAAGCGGCTACTGTGACGATTCGGTCAAGCAGGACCTGGGACTGGACACCAATGGAGCCTGACAGCCAATGGAGCCTGTTCAGGCCGTTGGTCGCGGTGATCTTTGCCGGGGCCGGTATCGGCATTGGACTCAGTCAGTCGCACTGGTCCCAGCCGTCGCCGAAGATGAGGTCGGCGCGGTAGATCAGGGCGAGGTTTCTGACTGCCAGGCCAAGTCCCGCGGCTCGCCCCGCAGCGTAGGGGTCACTTTCCTTCGCACCCTCGGTCGTGTCCAAGTGTGCGACCTCGGCGTATAGATCGAGGACCACGCGGATCATGTCGATCATCGGAATGGTGCTGGCCGTTGTGACTTCGACGCCGGAAGGTGCGAGCGCTTGTAGCGCGACGACATGGTGTTCGTCGTCGTCGAGCTTGCGGTGCACGAATGCGATCACTTTCTGATCCACGCCCGAAGCGTACGGGCGTGCCAGTGTTGGCGTTGGTGTGTTGTGCCATCGGGCTGGTGTCGGTTGGAGCCCGCATCGACCACCGCCGCTGGGGCCAGGCGAGGTCCGCCTCGACGGGGGTACGCGCCTGTACCTGATCCTCGAGCGGGGAGCGGGCGTGACCGGCTACGACGAGCAGGACTGCCTTCGCCTGCTTGAAGACTTCGCAGGCGAGCCCCTGCCACCCCTCGAACGCACGCTACGCAATCCGCCCATCGACCCCAATTGGCGCGGCCCACTGGGCAACCCGGCGTGGCGCGGAGTCTGGTATCCGGTAGCGAACCTGCGCGGCCCTGTGATTGGGCCTGCGGTTATCCGCCGGTAACCGGAAGTGGCGCTGAGCCGAACTTCCCTGGCAGCGGCACCAAACCTATTCGATCATGACCAGGCGTCAACATCCTCCGACGCCGTTCCGCCAAGCACATGCGGTACCAGGCGTCATCTGCCCACGAGTTCCGGGTTCAGGCCCAGCATCCACTCCACGCCGTGGCGGGCGGCGGCGATGCCGGGTTCGCGGGACTGCGCGGTGCAGACAAGCACGCGGCCGCCCTTGCGCGGGTACAGGTAAACACCCTGCCACCACGTCTCGCCCTCGTGCTCATACGCCAGCTCGAGAACCTGCGCATCCGGGCCCATCTTGCGGCGGGCGACGACCGTCTGGCCCGGGGCGATCAGCACACCACAGCGTCGGACGCGGCATCGGGGCGTTCGAAGGTGTACGGCCAATGCGGCACCAGGACCAGGCCGTGACCGGCGAGGCGGGCGAAGACGTGTCCCATGGACGCGAACTGTAGTCACAGTATCCCGTCGATGATCCTTGGCTTCTCGGTTACGGATGGCATGGATGGTCGTGAGATCGAGTGCGGATAACAGCGGCCCGGCGGGGTGTAGCAGTTCACCCCGTAATTACATGACTCGGCGACGCACTGCGACCAGCTTCCACGCCCATCTGCTGCCAGGCAGTCAGGACCGCACGCGCCGGGCCATTGACGACGTTCGGCGGGAGCGGCCCTGACGGCCCGGTGGCGGCCCAAGGCCATGATCAGGCCCCGGAAACTGTCTAACGGAGGTACACGTCGGGCGTGGGAACGCTGGTCATGCCGTCGCCGATGAAGAAGCTCGGGTGGGGCGGCTGGTTGTAGGCGGTGTTCTGCCAGGCGATGGCCAGGCGGTACTGGATGTCGTGCATCAGGGTGTAGATGCGGCGGGTGGTCGGCGTCGAGGTGCTGTAGATGCGCAACGCGGTATCCCCGGTGACCGGCCAGATCACCTCTTCACGCCAGTCGCCGAACAGGTCACCCGACAGCGACGGCGTCGACTTCGTGCCGTTGTTGGAGTGCACGTTCGACCCGGTCAGCAGCCGGGTGTCGCCGCCGGTGCCGTACTTGTCGATGTGGGTGGCGTCGAGCAGCTCCCGTACCGGGTCGGCGTCCCACCAGGCGAGGAAGTTGGTCGAGCCGGGCTTGCGGCTGCTGACCACCCCGCCGGTACGCACCGACCGCAGCCCCGAGTCGGCCGCCGACCAGCTCTCGGCTCCGGCGCTACCGGCCCAGACGTCACCGGCGACACCGCGCCCGTTGTCGCCGTTGGCGGGCGTGGTCCACAGGACCTGGCCGGTACGCGCGTCGGCCACCCACGACGACGGCTTGCTGCCGTCCTCGTCGACCTTGAACTCTTCCAGCCCGGCACGGGCCGGGTCGAGGTCACCGACGTGCATGGCGTCGCCGTGGCCGTTGCCGGTGTTCCACAGCTTCGCGCCGTTGTCGTCGATCGCCATCGAGCCGTAGATGATCTCGTCGCGCCCGTCGGCGTCCACGTCGGCGATGGAGAGCTGGTGGTTGCCCTGGCCCGCGTACGCCGAGTTGCCGGAGCCGTTGCTGTCGAACGTCCACCGCTTGGTGAGGCTGCCGTTGCGGAAGTCCCACGCCGCGAGGACCGTGCGGGTGTAGTAGCCCCGCGCCATGATCAGCGACGGCCGGGCCCCGTCCAGGTACGCCGTACCGGCGAGGAAGCGGTCGACGCGGTTGCCGTAGCTGTCGCCCCAGGACGAGACCGTGCCGCGCGGCGGGTCGTAGTTGACGGTCGACATGGCCCGGCCGGTCTGCCCGTTGAACATGGTCAGGAACTCGGGTCCGGACAGGATGTAGCCGTCGGAGTTGCGGTAGTCGGCGCTGGCGCTGCCGATGACGGTGCCGCCGCCGTCGACGGTCGCGTCGGCGGTCTTCATGGCCACCTCGGCCTTGCCGTCGCCGTCGTAGTCGTACACCTGGAACTGGGTGTAGTGGGCCCCGGCCCGGATGTTGCGGCCCAGGTCGATGCGCCACAGCCGGGTGCCGTTGAGCTTGTACGCGTCCACGTAGACGTTGCTGGTGACACCGGCCTGCGAGTTGTCCTTGGAGTTGGTCGGGTCCCACTTGAGGACGATCTCGTAGACGCCGTCGCCGTCCAGGTCGCCGACGGAGGCGTCGTTGGCGACGTACCCGCCGGGGTTCTGGATCGGCACGTCGAGGTAGCCGTTGGTGAACTGCAGCGCCGCCGCCGACGCGGCCTGTTCGACCCCGTTCACGACCGCCCGCACCGTGTACGCGCTGCCCGCGGCGGCGCCGCTGTCGAGGTAGTTGGTGGAGTCGGTGATCGGCGAGGCGTTGACCTTGGTGCTGCCCCGGTACACGTTGAAGCCGGTGGTGGCGGCGTCACCGGCGAGCAGGCGCCACGAGACCAGGTTGCCGCTGCCCGACCGTACGCTGATCAGCCCTCGGTCCAGCTTCTCGGCCTGGTGCCGCCCGTTCGGCCCGGTCGGGGTCGACGGCGACGGGCTGGGGCTGGCCGGGGCGCTCGGGCTGGGGCTCGGCGAGGCGCTGCGCGAAGGTGACGGTGACGCGGACGCGGACGCGCTCGGCGAGGTCGGCGTGGTGCCGCCGGTGCAGGTGGTGCCGTTGAGGGCGAACGACGTCGGGGCGGGGTTGCTGGTGGTCCAGCTGCCGTTGAAGCCGAAGTTGGCGGTGCCGCCGGTGCCGAGGCTGCCGTTGTAGCTGACGTTGCGCGCGGTGACGTTCACGCCGGACTGGCTGAGTTCGGCGTTCCAGAACTGGCCCACCGTCTGCCCCGCCGGGTATGCCCAGGTCAGGGCCCAGCTGGTGATCGGGTCGCCGAGGTTGGTGATGGTGATGTCGGTGCCGAAGCCACCCTGCCACTCGTTGGTGACTTTGTAACTGACGC
The DNA here is from genome assembly GCF_019083965.1 of Catellatospora tritici. GTDB lineage: Bacteria > Actinomycetota > Actinomycetes > Mycobacteriales > Micromonosporaceae > Catellatospora > Catellatospora tritici. Next base: position 420,670 of record NZ_JAHRCY010000006.1, on the reverse strand, counting down.
TGCAGCCTGCGGCTGCCGCCGCACTGACCGCCACGAGGGTGCCCGCGGCAAGCAGGGACGCGGTCGTGGCGGCGAGCAACGCGAAGCGGCGCGTTGGTGATCGCATGATCTCTCCTGGAGGGGACGGAGCCACCGGGCGTGATACCGCCCAGCGGTCGGCGTATGTGTTGCCGTGTCGCCGCTCCAGGGCCACGGACCGTCACTCAGATCCCGCCACCGGACATGCCAAGCCCGCCGCCGCCAGACGTCCTGCCCAGACGCCTCCAGCGAGGTCACTCGTGCACGGTGCCCAAACTGCCGCCGCCGACCCTAACCCGCCCCGATCCCACCCACAACCACTCACGGCCACCTATATCCGTCGATCATGAACTAATGGCACGGTTCGACGGCGTGTCCCGTGCACAGCTTCCTGATCAACCTGCCGCTTGGGCCGGGTGGAGGTCGAGGCGCCAGACGTTGCTGCGCATGAGGCTGCCCTTGGGGTACTCGAAATCGGACTCACCGGTCAGCTCGAAGCCGACGCGGCGGCAGATCGCGTTGGAGGCCGGGTTGTCCACGCTCGGAAAGGCACACAGCCAGCGGTATCGGCCGTCAGCCCGCGTGATCGCCACGACCTGTCGAGCGGCGGCCACGGCGATGCCCCGTCCCTGGAACTCGGGCAGGACGTGCCAGCCGGACTCGTACACGGTCTCGTCCTGCCATTCGCGCACCCACCAGCCGATGGTCCCGGCCGCCTCACCGCCCGGCAGCGCGACCCGGTACATCTGCCCGTTCGGCAGCGCCAGATACCGCTGGTGCCGGGCCTGCACCTGCTCCTCGGTCTCCGGCCCGCCCAGGTGCCGCTTCATCTCCGGCACGTTCACCCGCCGCAGCAACTCCAGATCCTGCTCGGCCCACGCCACCAACTCCACCGTCTGCTCGCTCACCACTCCACCCTGCCCGAAGTGCGAGTCGATCAGGAAGCTGTGCCCGGGACACACCGTCGAGCCGTGCCATAAGTTCATGATCGACGGGAAAAAGGCGATCCGGCGTGCGCCGCGACTCGGGGGTCTACGACGCACGCCGGTGATCAGGGGTACGGCCAGGGTCAGCCGGAGAACTCGTTGAGGTAGACCGTAGGGGTGGCGGTGTTGGCGGGGCCGCCGGTGTTGTTGATGACGTGGGCGATGGTGCCCTGGCCGCCGAGCGAGACGATGACCAGGTTGTGGAACTTGACGCCGGGCTTGACCGGGACCTCGAAGCCGCGTTCGCCCACGATGGACAGGTCCTGGGTGAAGACGCAGTACGAACCCACGCCCCACGCCTCGTGCGTGGTCACCGAGTCGGCGACCTTGTACGCGGCGTAGCCCCGGGTGCTGCCGTTCATCCAGGCGGCCTGGTTCGGGGCCTCGTACGGCAGCTCGTTCTGGAAGAAGTAGGTGCGGCCGCCGTTGCCGTTCCAGATGACCTCGTACTTCTGGTAGTGCTCGACGAACAGGCCGTACATGGTGACGTCGTTGCCGTTGACGATGAGGCCGGTGTCGGCGGTGTTGACGGTCCAGCCCACGCCGGTGCCGTGGTCGGCGCGCCACAGCCACATGTGGTCACCGATCACGTTGTTGCTGTTGATGACCAGGCTGGTGGTGGCCTTGCCGGCGCCCGCGCCGCCGATGCGGAAGTACACGTCGTGCAGCGAGCTCGGGTTGGCGGCGTGGCTCGCCGTCGACCCGGCCGGGCCCATCTCCATCAGCGTCGCCGAGTTGGCGGTGCCCGCGTCGATGAGCAGGCCCGCGACCTGGACGCCGTCGACGTCGGCGACCTTGATCGCGGTGATGCCGTTGTCCGGGATCAGCGTGGCCAGGCCCAGGCCCAGCACGACCGTGTCGGCCCGGTTGACCTGCAGGGTCTGGTTCAGGTGGTACACGCCGGGGGTGAACAGCAGGTTCTTGCCCGCCGCGAGCGCGTTGTTGATGGTGGCCGCGGTCGCGCCCGGGCGGACCACGTAGAAGTCGGCCAGCGAGATCGAGCTGCCGACCGGCGTCTTGTTGTACCAGCTGGTGCCCTGCGCGTTGGTGCGCACGCCCGGCTTGAACACCTTGTACGCGCCGGTGCCGTCGACGTACAGGAACGGCTTCTCCCGCACGACGGGGCTGTTGGTGACGACCGTGTGCGACGGGTTCGGGAAGTTCGGCGCGGGGGCGCCGACGACGCCGGTGAAGACCATGTTCCACACCGACCCGGTCCAGCTGCCGAACTCGCTGTTGCGCGAGAACCACTGCTGCTGCGAGCCGGACGAGACCAGCCCGTCGACCTTGGTGTCGGCCATCAGGCCGCCGCTGGCCCAGCCGTCGCCGCCGTTCCACAGCTGGATCTGGTTGCCGGTGCCCTTGAGGTGCATCCGCCGGTACGCCGCGGCCTGGGCGACCGCCCAGCGCTCGACCGTGTTGCCCGCGGGCAGCGTCACGGACAGGTTCTCCGCGGTGCGCCAGAAGTTCTGGGTGGCGTTGCCGCCCATCCACAGCGCCTCGACCCGCACGTGGCCGTTGAGGTTCACGTCGTCGGGCGAGAAGCCCAGGCCCGCGACCTGCGTGTAGAAGCCCAGGTTCACGTCGGTGGTGTAGGAGCCCGGTTTGAACAGCACCGCGTACCGGCTGGCGCCGAACTGGTTGGTCTCCTGCTCGGTGAAGATCTGGTTGAGCTTGGCCTGGATCGTCGCCGCCGGGGTGGACGGGTCGTAGACGAAGGTGTTCGGCCCGAGGTTCGGGTTCATCGGGTCGGTCGGCTCGACCGGGTCGGTGACGACGCCGCCGCCCGCGTACACCTTGAACTCCCACAGCGAGTAGCCGTAGCCGGTGTTGCGCTGAGTGCCGTACATGCGGACGTACCGGCCGGAGCCGGAGACGGCCAGCGTCTGGGTGCCGCCAGTGCCGGTCGTGGTCGAGTAGACGCTGGTCCAGTTCGCGGCGTCATTGGACACCTGGATCTGGAACGCCTTGGCCGAGGCGGTCTCCCACTCCAGCTGCACCTGGCAGATGGTCTTGGTACTGCCCAGGTCGACCTGGATCCACTGCGGGTCGGTGAACAGGCTGCCCCAGCGGCTGGTCGAGCTGCCGTCGAACGCGGCGGCCGGGGTGCCGGACTCGGTCGAGGAGGCGGTGGCGGGCTTGCCCTGCGAGGCGAGCGCGCACGGGCCGGGTGAGGTGCTGGTGCTGGGGCTGGGGCTGGGGCTGGGGCTGGGCTGGGTGCCGCCGATCACGCCGTAGACGCCGAACTCGTAGAGCGAGTAGCCGTAGCCACTGATGCGCTGGGTGCCGTACATGCGGATGTATCGGCCGGAGCCGGAGACGGCCAGGGTCTGCGTGCCGCCGGTGCCGTTGGTGGTGCTGTAGATGTCGGTCCAGCTGGTGCCGTTGCCGGAGACCTGCAGCTGGAACGCCTTGGCGTACGCGCCCTCCCACTGCAGCACGACCTGGCTGATCGCCGCGGTGGCGCCCAGGTCGATCTGGATCCACTGCGGGTCGCTCCAGGCGCTGCCCCAGCGGGTGCCCGCGTTGCCGTCGACCGCGTTGCTCGCGGGCAGGTCGGCGCCCTGCACCGACGATGCGGTGGCGGTCTTGCCGACGGAGATCAGGGGGTCGGCGGCGTGCGCCGCGGGCACGGCGAACGCGTAGGTGCCGACGAGGGCCAGCAGGGCGGCTGACGTCGCGACGAGGATTTTGCGGCGCCGGGGCGGCGACGCGATGCCGGGGAGCGGCTCGGGACTCATGTTCTGCCTTCCGAACGGGGGTACGGGTGATGCGGGACCAGTGCCGTGGCGCGACTGGAGAGCGCTCTCCAAAGTGTCCCCGAGTATTACGCTCCGGTTGCAGCGACGTCAATATCCCTCGTCGCCTTGTCCTATCGAGACCGATTTATCCTGCAAGAATTTCATGGGCCATGGCTCGCCGGAAATCGCTCTCCACGGCGGCCGCACGCCGACCCGATTCGATCATGGAGAGCGCTCTCCGCGGCCGGGTTGCCCCGGCGTCCTAACCTGGTCGCATGAGCCTGACCGCACCGTTCACGGGACAGCTGCTCCTGCCCGACAAGGCGATGACCAGTGGCACCTCACCGGTGCTCAGCGCGGACGGGCAGGCCATCGCACACGTGCAGTGGCATGTCTGGTCGCTGCACAGCAGATTCGAGATCCTCGGCCCGCGCGGCGACGTGCTCGCGGCGGGAGGCACCCAGGGCTGGACCGGACGTCAGCTGACGGTGCGCACCCCGGACGGGCGCACCGTGGTGGACATCAAGTTCGGACTGTGGCGGCCGATCAACGGGGCCGCGATCACCCTCGGCAGCGGCCGCACGCTCGGCGTACGGCAGACGAGCATCTGGTCCGACCGCAACTTCGAGTTCTCGGTGGGCGGGCGCCCGGTCGGGCGGATCACGCCGACGACGGGTGCGCTGAGCTTCCGGCCGGACTCGTACTCGTTCGTGCTGGACAGTCCCGTGCTGACGGCCCTGGAGGCGATCAGCCTGGCCCAGGCCCTGCGCGCGGCCGTACGCACCATGCGCGCCAGCTCCAGCTGACCCGGGGCGGCTCGGACCGAGCCCCCCGGATCAGTGGTTCGGTCAGACGCCGATGGGCATGCGGTCCAGGTCGGTGCCGTCGGCGCCGGTCTCGCGGGCCCACTGCGCCGCCTCGCTGACGCGGACCGTCACCTCGCCGGTCAGCCGCTTCTTCACGTGCGTCACCGGCTCCCCGTTGCCCCGCTCCGCCTCGGTCTGCTCGCTCAGCGAGCGTCCCCACAGCGTGGCCGCCGCCGCGACCACCGCCACGACCGGCACCCCGAGCTTGCGGGCCAGCCGCTCCTCGGCCGCGGTGGCACCGGCCTCGGCCACCGCCAGCAGCCGCGAGTCGACCCAACCGAAGCCGGAGGTGATGATGTCGCGCTGGCGCCGGCGCGCCTTCTCCACCGGGCTCTCCTGGGCGACGGCCTCGGCGGGCATGCTGGTCGCGCCGAACGCGCGCCGCATGGGCGCGCCGCTGGCCGAGTCGCGCACCTTGACCGCGTCGACCGCGGCCTGCTCCTTGGCGGGCCCGACCAGCACCTGAGCCTCGTCGCCGACCAGCAGGTCGGCGACGGCGACACGGTGCTTACACGCCGTGCCGAGCACCACCGGCAGCACCAGCAGTTGCTCGGCCGACAGCGGTTTGCTGCCGCGCTCGACCGAGGCCAGCCAGGACACGGTCCAGTCGAACCCGAGACCGCGGGCGGCCGCCGCGATCTCCTCATGGTCGATTCCGGCGTCCAGCCGCAGCCAGCGCATGTTCCGACCAATCAATTCACGTACTGATATCGATTCCGCCATGTTGCTGTCCATACCCACGGCGCCAGACGTTAGGTAACGGGTAGGTCACCGGCAATGGAATGCCGTCAACGCCACACCGCAGTGTCGTCGATCGGACTCAGCGATGGCGATCACGCTGGTGCGGGCACGGGCCGTCGGGCAGTGGCGGGGTCACCGGCACGGCCACCCCGGCGGCGAGCAGCGCCGACCGCAGCTCCAGCAGGCAGTTGGTGTCACCGAGCAACTCAGCGGGCACCGCTATGTCCGCGTTGGACACCACGATCCGGTAGGTGTGGGCGCGTATGCTCCCGTTGGCGATGACGAAGTCGGCCACGGCGCGCACGCCGCCTTGCGCGGGCAGCAGCCGCAGCAGGTATTCGGGCTTGTCCCCGTGGGCGTACCCGTCGAAGGGGGCCTTGACCACCAGGCCGGGCTCCGGCGACAGCCAGTCGGCCTCGCCGGGGCGCACCGAGTGGCGGCTGCGGAAGATCTCGTGCCGCAGCACGCGGTAGCGGTCGCACAGCGTCAGCGCCCGTTGGACCCGGTCGGCCAGGGCCTGGGTGGTCTCACCGGGCGCGACCGGAGCCAGCAGGGTCGCGAGCCGGTCGCGCCACCAGTCGCGCAGCGGCTGGTCCAGCGAGTGGCGCCAGGCATCCTCGGCGCAGTGCCCGGCGAACTCCAGCGCCTCGGCCAGCGCGGCCAGGCGCATGTCGGCGCCGGGCCACAGCAGCAGCGGGGCCTGGCCGGGCAGGATCAGGGCGGTGGCGCGCCGCAGCGCGCAGTAGTGGGTGACGGCGCGCAGCGCGCCGGTGGCGACCAGGTCGACGTCCATGGGGTTGTCGCACCAGTCCCAGTTGTGCCGGACCCGGTCCAGTTCCTGGTGCAGCGGGTCGCGCAGCTTCTTCACACCGTGCTCGCCGTGGCCGGGGCGGGTGACCGCGTCGACGGCGTCGGCTCCGAACAGCAGGGCCGGGATGTAGTCCTGGCGCGCGTCGATAATGTTCATCCGCGTACCTCCCGCCGCAGCTTATGACATCGATACAAGTCCAATCCGGACGGTATGCCCCAGGCGGCGCCACCCGGGGGCCGGAAAGATCACCAACGGCTGTACGGGCGGCGACCCGGCTTGTGGTGCTTATATGGGGGGTATGACCAACCCGGCGATCCTGACCGTCGACGACGACGCGGCCGTCTCCCGGGCCGTGGCCCGTGACCTGCGCCGCCAGTACGGCGAGCGCTACCGCATCGTGCGCGCCGCCTCCGGCGCCGAGGCCCTCGACGCGCTCCGGGAGATCAAACTCCGGGGCGAGCAGGTGGCCGTGCTGCTCGCCGACTACCGGATGCCCCAGATGAACGGCATCCAGTTCCTGGAAGCGGCGATGGACCTGTTCCCGCGCGCCCGCCGGGTGCTGCTCACCGCGTACGCGGACACGGACGCGGCGATCAACGCCATCAACGTGGTAGACCTGGATCACTATCTGCTCAAGCCGTGGAACCCGCCTGAGGAGCACCTCTACCCGATCGTCGACACGCTGCTGGACGCGTGGCAGACCACGCCTGACGCAGCGGCGGCCGAGATCCGGGTGGTGGGGCACCGCTGGTCGGCGCCGTCGTACAAGGTGCGCGACTTCCTGGCCCGCAACCTGGTGCCGTACCGGTGGCTGACCACCGACGACCCGGAGGGGCAGCGGCTGCTCAACGCGGCCGGGGTGACCGAGACCGACGTGCCGCTGGTGATCACCACCGAGGGCAAGACGCTGGTCCAGCCCACCGAGGCGGAGCTGGCGGGCAGCGCGGGCCTGACCATCACCCCGGGCTCGGACTTCTACGACGTGATCGTGGTCGGGGCGGGCCCGGCCGGGCTGGGCGCCGCCGTGTACGCCGCCTCCGAGGGCCTGCGCACCGTGCTGGTCGAACGCCGTGCCACCGGCGGCCAGGCCGGCCAGAGCAGCCGGATCGAGAACTACCTCGGCTTCCCCGACGGCGTCTCCGGCGCCCAGCTCACCGACCGGGCCCGCCGCCAGGCGCTGAAGTTCGGCGCCGAGCTGCTCAGCGCCCGTGAGGTGGTCTCGCTGGAGCAGGCCGGGGCGACCCGGGTGGTGCACTTCGCCGACGGCAGCCGCATCGCCGCGCACAGCGTCGTGCTGGCCACCGGCGTGTCGTACCGGATGCTCGACGTGCCCGGCTGCGCCGACCTGACCGGCCGCGGCGTCTACTACGGCTCGGCCGCCACCGAGGCGGCCAACTGCGCCGGGCAGGAGGTCTATCTGGTCGGCGGCGCCAACTCGGCCGGGCAGGCCGCGGTCTACTTCTCCCGGTACGCCAGCCGCGTGCACGTGCTGATCCGCGCCGAGAGCCTGCAGCGGTCGATGTCGCAGTACCTGATCGCCCAGATCGAGGCGATCGAGAACATCACCGTGCACCCGTTCACCGAGGTCTGCGGCAGCGAGGGCGGGGAGCACCTGGACCGGGTCACGCTGGTCGACTCGCGGACCGGCGAACGGCGCACCGTGGAGACCGAGTGGCTGTTCATCATGATCGGCGCCGAGCCGCGCACGGAGTGGCTCGACGGTGTCATCGCACGCGACGCCCGCGGGTTCGTGCTGACCGGGCCGGACCTGACCCACGGCGGGCAGCGACCGGCCGGGTGGAACCTGCCGCGCGACCCGTACCACCTGGAATGCAGCGTGCCGGGCGTCTTCGCCGCCGGTGACGTGCGCGCCGACTCGGTCAAGCGCGTCGCCTCCGCGGTCGGCGAGGGCGCCATGGCCATCTCCCTGGTGCACCGCTACCTGGAGGCCCAATGACCACCGTCGACGAATCCGCCCGCGCCTGCGGTGGGGGGACCCCGCTGCCGGACCGGCTGACCCGCGAGCAGCTGCGCACCCTGTTCCTGTTCGAGAAGCTCGCCGACGACCGGCTGGACTGGCTGATCGAGCACGGCACGATCGAACGCTTCACGGCCGGTCCGGTGTACGCCGAAGGCGACCCGGCGACCTGCTTCTACGTGCTGCTGTCGGGTGCCGTGTCGATGAGCCGCCAGGTGCACGGCGAGCAGCTCGAGACCAACCGCACCGACCAGCGCGGCGTGTACGCCGGCGCCACGCAGGCCTACCTGGGTGACCAGATCCGGCAGGTCTACCCCAACTCGCTGCGCGCCATCGTCGACTCCGACTTCCTGGTGCTGCCCGCCGGCACTTTCGCCGCCATGATGCGCGAATGGTTCCCCATGGCGATGCACATGCTGGAGGGCGCGTTCTTCGGCCTGCGCAGCCAGCAGGTCGTCGTCGGCGAGCGGGAACGGCTGCTGGCGCTGGGCTCGCTGTCGGCGGGCCTGACCCACGAGCTGAACAACCCCGCCGCCGCGGCCGTACGCGCCACGGCGACGCTCAGCCAGCGGGTGGCCGGGATGCGGCACAAACTCGCGCTGATCGCCGACGGGCGGCTGGACGGCACCAAGCTGCGCCAGCTCGTCGACCTGCAGGAGGAGGCGGTCAAGCGGATCGCGTCGGCCCCGCAGCTCACGCCGATGCAGACCGCCGACGCCGAGGACGAGTTGGCCGACTGGCTGGACGAGCACGACATCGCCGGCGCCTGGGACATCGCCCCGACGCTGGTCGCGGGCGGGGTCGACCCGGAGTGGCTGGGCAAGGTCGCCGACACCGTGGGCGGCGACAACCTGGAGTCGGCGATCCGCTGGCTGACCTACACGCTGGACACCGAGCTGCTGATGGGCGAGATCGACGACTCGGTCAGCCGGATCTCGGGGCTGGTCGCGGCGGCCAAGCAGTACTCGCAACTGGACCGGACGCCGTACCAGACCGTGGACGTGCACGACCTGCTCAAGGCGACGCTGGTGATGATGCAGGCGAAGATCCCCAAGGGGGTCACCGTGGTCAAGGAGTTCGACCGCAGCCTGCCCAAGATCTCCGGGTACGCCGCGGAGCTGAACCAGGTCTGGACGAACCTGATCGACAACGCCCTGTCGGCGATGGGCGAGGAGGGCACCCTCACCCTGCGTACCGGGCGGGAGGACGGCGACTGCGTGTACGTCGAGGTCGCCGATACCGGGCCGGGCATCGACCCGGCCATCCGGCCGCGCATCTTCGAGCCGTTCTTCACCACCAAGCCGGTCGGCGAGGGGACGGGGCTGGGCCTGGACATCTCGTACCGGATCGTGGTCAACAAGCACCACGGCGACATCCGCGTCTCCTCCCAGCCCGGCGACACCCGGTTCCGGGTGGTGCTCCCCGTGGATCCCGAGGCGGACTGAGTCAACCTTCGGCCGCGCCCCGTCGTCCTTGGTGGGCGACGAGAGGAGAGCCTGTGCGGTCGAAAGACGCCTACACCGGGCTGGCGGAGCTGGTCGCCCACCGCGGCCCGGCCCTGCTGGCCACGGCGACCCTGCTCGCCGGCGGACGGTCCGCCGGTGAGGACCTGCTGCAGGCGGCCCTGGAACGCACGATCCGCGCCTGGCGGCGGGTCGAGGGTGATCCGGAGGCCTACCTGCGCCGCACTCTGTACCACCTGGCGGTGGACAGCTGGCGGCTGCGGCGGCGCCGCCCCGAGACGATCGGGCGCTACGAGCCGCCCGCCCAACCCGACGAGTCCGACCGGATCGCGCTGCGCCGCGCCCTGCTCCAGTCGCTGGCCGAGTTGCCGCCCCGGCAGCGGGCCGTGCTGGTGCTGCGCTACTGGGAGCAGCTGAGCGAGGCCGAGGCCGCCGCCGCGCTCGGCTGCTCGGTCGGCACGGTCAAGTCGTCGGCCTCCCGCGGCCTGGCCCGCCTGCGGGAGCGCACTGCCGCCTGGGCCGTCGACGACCTCCCCCACCCGATCGGAGCCACCTCATGAGCACCCGCCTCGAAGAAGAGCTCGCCGCCGGGATGCGCGAGCACACCGCCGACCTGCGGCCCAGTCTCGATCTCCTCGACCGGGCCACCCGGGCGCACTGGCGCCGCCAGACGCGCGTGGCGGCCGGCGCCGGGCTCGGACTGGTCGCGGTGCTGGCCGTCACCGCCTACGCCATCGACAGCAGCCGGTCGGCCGCACCGAGCGGCGACCTGCCCGTCGCGGCGGCGACCGGCACGCCGTCGCTGAAGCCCACGCCGTCGGCGGCGACGACGCCGCTGACCGCCGCCGAGGTCCTGCGGCGAGCCAGAGCGGCGCTGGACCGCGACGGCATCGAGCACGTGGTGACCAGGAAGGAACAGCCGAACGGCGCGGTGCTGAGATCCGAGTCCTGGCACGACCCGGTCACCGGTGACCAGCGCGGTCACACCCTGCAGCCGCTGCCCGGCCAGGGGAGCAAGAACAGCTGGATCATCCTGTCCGGCGGCGGGTTCTCGGTGACCGACGTCTTCTCCGCCACCCGGACCTACGCGGTGGCGTCCGGTCCCGACCCCGCCCAGGTGCCGGTGACCGGGACGGAGGGGTACATCCCGGAGGAGCTGCGGGCGCTGCTGGCATCGGCGGACGGCTACGAGTTCAGCGGGCATCCCGAGGTCGTCCAGGGACGCAGGCTGCTGATGCTGCGCAAGATGGCCGGGGACAGCATCACCCACCTGTGGTTCGACGCCGACACGTACCTGCCGGTGCGCCGGACCCTCCAGAAACAGGCCGACCGGAGCAGTCTGATCGTCCTGTGGCAGTTCGACTGGCTACTGCGCTCGGCCCATTCGCTGACCGTGTTCAAAGTGACCATCCCCCCGGGATACACCGAGGTCCCCTACACCCCTCCGGTGAGCTGACGCCCTCCCCTCCCCGCCCCTCCCCGCCCGCGCCCCTCCCCGCCAGGCCGCGGCGTGGGCTGCGGTTTCAGGGAAAGTGCTGGAATCTTGGTCCGGATTCGTGCAGTTTCCCGAAACTGCACGCTGGCGGCGGAGGGCGTGGGGCGGGGTCAGCGGTTGCGGCGGCGGGAACTGCCGGTGGAGGTGCGTTCGGTGTGCGGGGGCGTGCCGCTGGTGCGGTCGTTGCGGCCGCGCTTGCGCTGGTGCGCCTTGCCGTCGTTGGACGACGATGATCCGTTCTCGTGGACGCTGGGTGTCGCTATAGCGACCTCAGGCGTCCACAAAATCGGATCTTGCCCACCGTCGACGGGTGCTACGTCGTCGGACTCGTGCCCATCCGACGTCTGCGGCACGGAGGTATCGGGCAAAGCGGCCTCGGCCGCCGAGGCCAAGGGCTCAGCCACCAGGGAGGATTCGGCGCCCGACGCAGCCTCGGCAGCCGATGACGGGCTGACGGTCGGCGCAGGCTTCGCGACCGGCGCAGGCTTCGCGACCGGCGCGGGCTTCGCGACCGGCGCAGGCTTCGCGACCGGCGCGGGCTTCGCGACCGGCGCAGGCCCCTCGGTCGGCGCGGGTTTTGCCATCGGCGCGGGTTTTGCGGTCGGCGCGGACCCCCCGGTCGGCGCGGGGTTTGCGGTCGGCGCGGGGTTTGCGGCTGGCGCGGGGTTTGCGGCTGGCGCGGGGTTTGCGGCTGGTGTGGGCTCGGCGGTCAGGGCGAGGCCGGTGGCCGGTGCGGGCTCGGCGGTCAGGGGCGGTACCGCGATGGGCGGTGCCGGCGGGTGGGTCGGCGGTGGCGCCGCGGGAAGGGTCGGGGTGAGTGCGGCGTCGTCCTGGCGGCGGCGGTGGGCCAGGGCCGCCTTGTAGTCGCGCTTGGCCTGCTCGGCTTCGCGTTCGGCCTGCTCGCGTATGTCGCGCGCCTGCTCGTGCGCCTTGCGCAGCACCTCCAGCGCGGTCCCCCGCATCTCCCGCGCCTCGCGGTCGGCCAGTCGCAGCATCTCGGTGATACGCGGGCCGACGGTCTGCTGCGGATGTGCCTGCGCGAGTTCAGCGGTCAGCCGGGAGATCTCCATCCGGGCCACTCCGAGCGCCGCCTCCACCGTGGTCAGCCGCTGGACCTCGGCGGCCAGCCGCCGCAGCCGCCGCCCGGTGTCGGCGACGAAGTCGTCCACCTCGTCCATCGAGTAACCGAAAAGAGCGGTAGGGAACCGCTCCTCGTCGCTGACCTCAGCCGCGGTACGGGACATGAATCAACCCTAGCCAGCGACCAGGTCGACCCGAGCCCGATTCGGATACTTGCCAAGGCTTACGACCAGGCGGCGCGCAGCCGCGCGAGTCCGGATGCGAACGCCGCCCGGTCCAGCACCGCGCCTCGGTGCACCCCGGCGGCGACCGGCTCGTCGAAGAACCGGTCCGGCAGCGTGCCCGCGCCGTGTCCGAGGCGATCGTTGATCGCCTGCTGGCGGCGCAGCCGCTCCCGGCCGAGCGTGAACACGTCGTCGGGCGCGAACGGCCGCCCGGTCACCGCCCGGACCAGCTCGGCGACCCGGTCCAGGGACAGCGGCCGGGTCGGGGTGCTCGCGTACGGGCAGATCATGAGGGCGTCCAGGCCGCTCCACAGGTCGGCCAGCCGGATCGTGCGCTCGACGTCCAGCACGGACGCGGGTGCGGGCACGGTCAGCCCGAGGCGGCGGGCTTCGGCGAAGGCGTGCGGCAGCCCGTGCTCGGGGTCGAAGTCGAGGTCGTGCTCGATCGCGTCGTAGCGGGGTCCGGCCGGGGCGGCGGCGTACATGAGGCCGAGGCCGGGCTGCACGCGCGGGTCGAACGGCGGCAGCTCATCCCACCGGCTGATCATGGAGAACTTTTGCTCGCCGATCCGCCCGCCGAGCGCCGAGGCGCCGAACCCCAGCGGATCGCCGTAGCACGCCGCGCGCTCGACGAGTTCGGGCAGGACGTCGGCCGCGCCGAAGCCGGTTCCGGCGGGGAGCGTGTCGGCTGGCCACCCGGGCACCGCACCGCGGTCCATCGCCTCGAAGAGGCAGCCCAGGGTGCCGCCGAGGGAGACCGGGTCCAGGCCCAACTCCTGGCAGCGGGCGTTGGCGGCCAGGATCGCACCTAGGTCGGCGATGCCCAGGTTCGGGCCCAGCATGGCCACGGCCTCCTGGTGCAGCCCGGCCCCCGCGTACGACTTGACGCAGTCGTTGGGGCAGCCGGGGCAGCCGCCGCCGCTGCGGGCCAGGTAGGCGGCGTACCGGTCGGGGTGCAGGCCGGGCCAGGCGGCCGGGGCGGTGCCGGTGTCGGAGAAGTTGAGGACCGAGGCTTGGCCGGGGTGGATCGTGGTGCCGGACCAGGCGCCGAAACCAGGCACGGCGTGCTGCCAGCCCGCGAGCGGATGGCCGGGCATCTCCGCCCGGTACGCCGCCCCCAGCCGCACCACCGCCGCCGGGTCGGCCGGGACGGGCGCGGACCCCGACGGCACACACACGATCGCTTTGATCTTGCGAAACCCGAGCACGGTGCCGAACCCGCGCCGGGGCAGCGGGAAGTCACCGCAGGTCACAACGTTGGCGTAAGCGGAGAGGTTCTCCCCGGCGGGTCCGATCACGGCGACGGCGGTGCCCGGCCCGTGCCGGGCCACGAGCTGCTCGGTGGCAGTCCGCGTGTCCATGCCCCACAGGCCGTCGGCGTCGCGCAGCTCGGCGCGCCCGTCACTGACCACCACATACGACAGCCGGTCGGCGATGCCGGTAAGGCTGATCCCGGTCACCCCGGCCGCGCGCATCCCCGCCGCGTACGGCCCCTCGGCTCGGGTCTCGCCGACGTACCCGCCCATCGCCGGCGACACCCCGACGAGGGCGCAGCGGTCGGTGCCGACGGCGCCAAGCCCGCCGACCGTGCTCGTCACCAGCGCGACCGGCACCTTGAGCCGGCGCAGGGGACCGTAGGTGTCGATCACCCGGGCCAGCACTCCGAGGGCGTGCAACGGCCCACTGAACCCCTCGGGCTGCTCGCTCCACTGCTCCCGGGTGCCGAGGTCGAAGTGCAGGTACACGCTCACGCGGGGACCGGGGCGTCCGGGCGCAGCAGTCCTTCGGCGACCAGTTCGGCCCAGAGGTCGGCGGGGGTCGGGGTGGCGATGCGGGCGGCGGCCTGGGTCACGTGGTCGGGGTGGTCGGCGCCGATGACGACGGAGGCGACGGCCGGGTGCGCTCCGGCGAAGGCGAGCGCCGCCTGGGGCAGGCTGACGCCGTGCCGGGCGCAGACGGCGGCGATGGCGCGGGCGCGGGCCAGCACGGGTGCGGGGACGCGGCTGTACGCGTAGGTCGCGGTCTCGTCGGGGCGTTCCAGGGCGAGCAGGCCGCTGTTGAACACGCTGGCGTTGAGCACCCGGATGCCGCGCGCGGCGCAGGCGGGCAGCACGGCGTCCAGCGCCCGCTGCTCCAGCAGCGTGTAGCGCCCGGCGACCATGAGCACGTCCACGTCGGTGTCGGTGGCGAACCGTTCGAGCAGGCCGAGGTCGTTGGTGCCGATGCCGATCGCGCCGAGGACGCCTTGCTCGCGCAGCGCGGCCAGGGCCGGGTAGCCCTCGCGCAGCGCCGCGGCGGGGTCGGGGCTCGCCTCGGGGTCGTGCAGCAGAGCGATGTCGATCCGGTCCAGGCCGAGGCGGGTGAGGCTGTCGTCGAGGCTGCGGCGTACGCCGTCGGCGCTGAAGTCCCAGACGCGCCGGTGGGTGGCCGGGGTGTCGAAGCCGTGGTCGCGGTCGCTGCCGCCGTCGGGGTTGTCCACCAGCACCCGGCCCACCTTGGTGGACAGGGCGTACGTAGCGCGCGGGTGGCGGGCGAGGACCCGGCCGAGGCGGCGTTCGGCCAGGCCGACGCCGTAGTGCGGGGCGGTGTCGAAGTAGCGCACCCCGTCGGCCCAGGCCTGCTCGACGGTGGCGGCGGCGCGCTCCTCGTCGATGGCCCGGTAGAGGTTGCCCAGTGGGCCGGAGCCGAGGCCGAGCGGGGTGACGGCGGTGAGGGGGTCGGTCAACGCGGTTCCTTCCGGGAGGCGACGTGGACGCACACGATGTCGAGCCGGCGTGGCCCGTGCACGCCCTCCACCCGGTTGAGCTCGATGTCGCTGGTGGCGGAGGGCCCGGAGATCATCGTGAGGGGGCGGGTGGGATCGGGCAAGGCCGCGAACAGGTCGGGCACGTCGGCGACGACGCTTTCGTCGTACACGACGCAGATGTGGTGGTCGGGGACCAGGGTGAGCAGGCGGCGGCCCTGGCCGGGTCCGGTGTCCAGGACGATGGTGCCGGTCTCGGCGATGGCCGCGGCACAGCCGGTGAGCACGGACAGGCCGGGCGCGTCCAGGTCGGCCGGGGTCAGCCGGGCGCCGTCGGCGTCCGGCAGCAGCGGCGCCGCCAGGCCGTGCGTCCACGCCTGCGGCAGGCCCGGGGGTACGACCACCGCCGACGCCCCGGCCAGCAGCCCCGCCAGCACGCTCGGCAGCTCCGGTTCGGTGCAGTGGTGGATGCCCGCCCGGTAGTCCCCGGCCCGCTCGGCGAACAGCTCACTCAGCATGGGTACGCCTCCACCAGTCGCGGAAGGACTCGGGCGCGGGCAGCGGCGCGTCCCGGTGCGCCGTCCACGCCGACATCGGCCACGGCGCCCGCCGCAGCGTGCCGCCGCGCCGCCGGGTGAGCGCCCGCAGCGGCGCGGCCCCGGTGCGGGCCGCACGCAGGGCCGCCCGCCAGCGCCTGCGGTCGCGCATGAGCCAGCTCAGCGTGGACATCACGGCCCGTTCGGCGGCGGGCTTGGGCCCGGTCTGGCGCAGGTGCACCAGGATCTCGGGAATGTTGATCTTCACGGGGCAGACGTCGTAGCACGCCCCGCAGAGCGTCGAGGCGTACGGCAGCGAGCGGTTGGCGCCCGCGTCCTGGCCGGTCAGCTGCGGGGACAGGATGGCGCCGATCGGGCCGGGGTAGACCGAGCCGTAGGCGTGGCCGCCGGTGCGCTCGTACACGGGACAGACGTTAAGGCAGGCCGAGCAGCGGATGCAGCGCAGCGCCGCCCGCCCGACGGGGTCCTGCGCGGTCCTGGTCCGGCCGTTGTCCAGCAGCACGATGTGCAGCCGCCGCGGCCCGTCGTCCGGCGTGACCCCGGTGAAGATCGAGGTGTACGGGTTCATCCGCTCCCCGGTCGACGAGCGCGGCAGCAGCCGCAGGAAGTCGCCGAGGTCGGTCATCCTGGGCAGCAGCTTCTCCACCCCGACCACCGCGATGAGCGTGTCCGGCAGGGTCAGGCACATCCGCCCGTTGCCCTCCGACTCCACGATCACCAGCGACCCGGTCTCGGCCACGGCGAAGTTCGCCCCGCACACGGCCACCCGCGCCGACAGGAACGTACGCCGCAGGTACTCCCGGGCCGCCCCCGCGAGCACCGCGGGCTCGTCGGACTCGGCGGTGAAGCCGGGCATCCGCGCGGCGAAGATCTCGCGGATCTGGCTGCGGTTGTAGTGGATCGCCGGGACCAGGATGTGCGACGGGGTGTCGTCGGCCAGCTGCACGATCAGCTCGGCCAGGTCGGTCTCGATCGCGGTGATCCCGGCGTCGGCCAGGGCCTCGTTGAGCCCGATCTCCTGCGTCGCCATCGACTTGATCTTCACGACCTGGTCGGCGCCCTGGGCCCGGACCAGCTCGGCCACGATCTCGTTGGCGGCCGCCGCGTCGACCGCGTGGTGCACGCTCGCCCCGGCCGCCACCGCCGCCGCCTCGAACGCGGCCAGCAGCTCGGGCAGCCGGTCCAGCACCTCATCCTTGGTACGCGCCGCCCGTTCCCGCAGCTCCTCCCAGTCGGGCACCTCCGACACCACCCGCGCCCGCTTGTCGCGGATGGTGCGGGTGGCCCGCCCGAGGTTGGCCCGCAGCTGCGTGTCCTTCAACTCGTGCGCGGCGGCGGCCGGGAACGGCGTCACCGCCACGATCGGCAGGTGCCTGCTCATGCGTGATCACCCGGTCCGGTCGCGATGCCGCGGTCTACCGCTCGGGCGCTCATGACCGGGCTCCCGTGTCGGCCAGAATCTCGGCGTAGTGGATCGGCTTCGGGGCGCCGGGGCGGCGGGCCAGGCCGCCGCCGATGTGGGCCAGGCAGGAGTTGTCTGCGGCGGCAAGGTACTCGGCGCCGGTCGACACGGCGTTGGCGCACTTGTCGGCGAGCATCGCGCCGGAGACGTCGGCGTTCTTCAGCGCGAAGGTGCCGCCGAAGCCGCAGCACTGCTCGGGTTCGGGCAGCTCGACCAGCTCCAATCCGGACACCGCGCGCAGCAGCCGCTGCGGCCGGTCACCCAGGCGCAGCATGCGCAGGCCGTGGCAGGTCGGGTGGTAGGTGACCCGGTGCGGGAAGTGGGCGCCGACGTCGGTCACCCCGAGCACGTCGACGAGCAGCTCGGACAGCTCGTACACGGGCAGGCGGGTGTGGGCGCGCAGGTGCGCGGCGCAGGACCCGGACGGCGTCACGATGACGTCGTGCCCGGCGAAGGCCGCCTCGGTGTGGCGTTCCAGCTCCCGGGCGGGCGTGGCGTAGCCGGTGTTGGCGTGCAGTTGGCCGCAGCAGGTCTGCTCCGGCGGGAAGGCCACGGTGTGGCCGAGCCGGTCCAGCACCGCCACGACCGCCATCCCGGCTCGTGGGAAGAGCGCGTCGTTGAGACACGTCACGAGCAGCGCGATACGCACAGCATCGACCTCCTCTCTGGACGCGGGTTCCGCTCTTGCCGTCCGATCCTATAGGATCCATGATGTAGGCGAAAGGAGCCACGAGATGACCGACCAGCCGACCGCGGGCAGGAACCGATGAAGGTTCTCGACCTGCGTGTACGCGACATCCGCTTCCCCACCTCGCGTTCCCTCGACGGCTCCGACGCAATGAACCCCGACCCCGACTACTCGGCGGCGTACGTCGAGCTTGTCACCGACGGTGACGTTTACGGACACGGGTTCACCTTCACCATCGGGCGCGGCAACGACATCTGCGCGGCCGCCATCGAAGCGCTTCGACCGTACGTGATCGGCCAGGATCTGGACACCCTCGACCTCGGCGAGTTCGGCCGCCGGCTCACCCACGACTCGCAGCTGCGCTGGCTCGGCCCCGAGAAGGGCGTGGTGCACCTGGCCGCGGGCGCGGTCATCAACGCCGCCTGGGACCTGGCCGCCCGCCGCGCCGGGCTGCCGCTGTGGAAGTTCCTCACCGCGATGTCCCCGACCGCGCTGGTCGACTGTGTGGACTGGCGCTACCTCACCGACGCGCTCACCCCGTCCGCCGCCCTCGACCTGCTCACCGACCGTGAACCCGGCCGCGCCGAACGCGCCGCCGCGATCGAGGCCACCGGCTACCCCGCCTACACCACCTCGGCGGGCTGGCTCGGGTACGACGACGCCAAGGTCACCCGGCGCGCCCGCCAGGCCGTCGTCGACGGGTTCACCATGGTCAAACTCAAGGTCGGCGCGGACCTCACCGACGACCTGCGCCGGTTCACCGCCGCGCGGCAGGCGCTGGGCGATGGCTTCCCCATCGCCGTCGACGCCAACCAGCGCTGGGGCGTGGCCGAGGCGGTCGACTGGATGACGGCGCTGGCGCACCTGGACCCGTACTGGATCGAGGAACCGACCAGCCCCGACGAGATCCTCGGCCACGCCGCGATCCGCACCGCGCTGGCCACGGCCGGGCCCGGCGGACGGCCGATCCGGGTCGCCACCGGCGAGCACGTGCACAACCGGGTCATGTTCAAGCAGCTGCTGCAGGCCGACGCGGTCGACGTCGTCCAGATCGACTCCGCGCGCGTCGGCGGCGTGAACGAGAACCTGGCGATCCTGCTGCTGGCCGCCGCGTACGGCAAGCCGGTGTGCCCGCACGCGGGCGGGGTCGGCCTGTGCGAGCTGGTCCAGCACTTCTCCTTCTTCGACTACACCTCGATCTCGGCCAGCCTGGACGGCCGCATGATCGAGTACGTGGACCACCTGCACGAGCACTTCACCGATCCGGTGCGCATCACCGGCGGCCGCTACGCCGCCCCCACCGCCCCCGGCTTCTCCGCGCGCATGCACGAGCAGTCGCTGGTCCGATACGAGTTCCCCGACGGTCCGGAGTGGAAGAATGACTGAGTTCACCGGCCTGGTCGCCGCCGTCACCGGCGGCGCCTCGGGCATCGGCGCCGCCTGCGCCGAGCTGCTCGCCGACCGGGGCGCCCGGGTGGCGATCCTCGACCGCGACCCCGGCACCCCGCACCGGCACCTGCCCGTGCGCGCCGACGTGACGACACCGCTCGAAGACGCCATGAACCGGGTCGTCGCCGAGCTCGGCGGCCTGGACATCCTGGTCAACTGCGCGGGCATCAGCGCCGTCGGCACGGTCGAGCAGGCCGGTGACGACGAGTGGCACCGCTGCCTGGACGTCAACGTGGTCGGCATCGCCCGCGCCAGCCGCGCCGCTCTGCCGCACCTGCGCCGCTCCAGCCGCGGCGTGATCGTGAACATCTCCTCGATCGCCGCCGGGGCGGGCCTGGTCAACCGGGCCGTCTACTCGGCCACCAAGGGCGCCGTGCACGCACTGACCCTGGCCATGGCCGCCGACCTGGTCGCCGACGGGGTGCGCGTGTGCGCGGTCGCGCCCGGCACCGTGGACACGCCGTGGGTGGCGCGGCTGCTGGCCAACGCGGCCGATCCGGTCGAGGAGAAGCGGAAGCTGGCCGCGCGGCAGCCCACGGGACGCCTGGTCAGCGCCGACGAGGTGGCCGAGGCGGTGGCGTACCTGGCCTCGCCGCGCGCCGGTGCGACCACCGGCACCTCGCTGGCAGTCGACGGCGGCATGTCCGGCCTGCGCCTGGTCCGCTGACTCCCCGGCTGACCAGCGCCCCGGCAGCCCGAAGCTCAGCTCAGCCGGTGCCGCGCCGGCTGGGCTGAGCGCTGGCCCTCGTCCCCACGCGCCGCCGCGGCCACGGTGTCGTAGCAGGCCAGCACCTCGGCCAGCCCTACCATGGCGAGCAGGTTGCCCAGCACCGCACCGACCCGGGCCAGCCGCACGAACCCACCCTGCGTCGCGCAGGCGCGATGCGACAGCAGCAGGGCGGACAGCCCGACCGAGTCACAGAAGCCCAGCTCCCCCGCGTCCACCACGATGCGGAACTGGCCGCGGTCGAGCAGGTCGCTGAAGACGGCCCGCAGTATGGGCGCGCTGTCGAGGTCGAGCTCTCCGACCAGCGCCACGACCACCACGCCCAGGTCGTCCCGCTGCACGATCTTCACTGTCATCGGCTCACCGCCAGGTGTGGAAGAGGCGCCCGGTCCGGCAACGACCGCAGACGCGGCCGGTCACGGGTGCGTTCGGAGGGCGCGTTCATCGCGGGATCACGCGCGCTGGTGCATTCGTTTCAGCGATACCGTGAAACCGGCCGCCGCAAACCCGACGGCCGGTAGCCGACAGTCTGTCAGGCGGACGCACACACGCAGCGTTGGCGCCCCAGGCCGTCGATCTCGACCTCGACCACGTCGCCCGGCGCCAGGTACGGGAACCGGCCCGACAGGGCCACGCCCTGCGGTGTGCCGGTGTTCACGACGTCGCCCGGGTCCAGCACCGTGTACTGCGACAGGTGCCAGATCAGGTACGCCACGTCGAAGATCATGTCCTTGGTGCTGGAGTCCTGGCGCGGCTGCCCGTTCACCCACGAGCGCAGCCCGAGGTCGCCCACCTCGCCCAGCTCGTCCGGGGTGACCAGCCACGGACCCAGCGGCTGGAACGTCTCACAGGACTTGCCCTTGGACCACTGCCCGCCCGACTGGTGCAGCTGGAAGTCGCGCTCGGAGACGTCGTCGGAGAGCACGTACCCGGCGACGTGGGCCAGGGCCTGCGCCGGGGAGTCCAGGTAGCGGGCGCGGCGGCCGATGACGACGGCCAGCTCCACCTCCCAGTCGGTGGTGGTCGAGCCGCGCGGGATGAGGATGTCGTCGTACGGCCCCACGACCGTGTTCGGGGCCTTGTAGAACATGATCGGAGTGGTCGGCGGCTGTGCGCCCGACTCGGCCGCGTGCGCGGCGTAGTTCTGTCCGATGCAGACGACCGCGCCGGGCCGGGCGATCGGCGCGCCCACCCGCAACCCGGTGCCGTCGAGTTCGGGCAGGTCCCCGCTTGCCGCCCGGACGCGGTCGAGCCCACCCGAGGCCAGGAAGGCGCCGTCGATGTCGGCGGTGATCCCGGACAGGTCGTAGTGGCGCCCGTCGGCGTACAGGACGGGGCGTTCGGCGCCGGGTGCGCCGAGCCGCATGAGCTTCATCTGGGGACCTCCAGGCGGTAGGTGCTGATCGCGGTGCCCCCGGACACGGCGGCGTGCTCCGGGGCGGACAGGGGCGGCAGGGCAGCCGCCAGCGCGGTCACGGTCTGCGCGTACGACGCGACGAGTTCGCAGACCGGCCAGTCCGAGCCCAGCATGACCCGCTCGGCGCCGAACAGCTCCAGCGCGGTCGCCGCGAACGGCGCGATCCGCTCGACCGTCCAGTCCGGACCAGCTTCGGTGAGCAGCCCAGACAGTTTCACCACCACGTTGGCGCACTCGGCCAGCGGCGCCACGGCCGCACGCCACGCGGCCAGCCCGTCCGGCGTGATCCTGGGCTTGCCGAGATGGTCGAGCACGAACACGGTGCCGGTCAGGTCGCGGGCGGCACGGGCGCAGGCGGGCAACTGGTCTTCGCGGACCACCAGGTCGACGACGAGCCCGGCCCGTCCCGCCGCGGCCAGGCAGGCGCGCACGTCGGGGCGGTCCAGATAGTCCGGGTCGAGCTGGCCCTGCACCTGGTCGCGGATGCCGACGAGTCGGTCGCCGCCCGGGGCGGCCCGCAGGGCGGCCAACGTCGCGGACGGGTCGGGGTCGACGAACGAGACCCAGCCGACGACCCCGGCGATGCGGGGCTCGGCGGCGGCCAGGGCGAGGAACTCGTACGTCTCGGCCAGCTCGCAGCGTCCGGCCTCGACGAGCACCGTGGCCCGCACGCCGTTGGCGTCGAGGTGGGCGGTGAGGTCGGCGGCGGTGTAGTCGCGGCGCAGCGGCTCGAGGCCGGGTTCGGCCAACCAGGCGTAGTCTGCCGTCCACAGGTGGTGGTGGGCGTCGATTCTCACGGTTCACCCTTCCCGGCGACACGCACGTCTCGCCGTCGCGGTACGGCGATGGCGATCGTAGATCCTATAGCATAATGGATGTCGGTAAGGTTTACTCGCTCACGCCGGTGAGAGTCAAGGGGGACCCTGATGACCACGCCATCCGTCAGCGGCCAGGTGCGCCCGGCCCAGCGGCTGACCCTGACCGACGACGTGTACGAGTCTCTCAAGACGCTGATCATGGAGCACGCGATCGCGCCCGGCGACCGGGTCAGCATCGACGGCCTCGCCCGCAGCCTGGAGGTCTCCCCCACGCCCGTGCGCGAGGCACTGGCCAGGTTGGAGTCCGACGGGCTGGTGCGCAAGCGGGCCATGTCCGGGTACACCACCACGCCGCTGCTCACCCGGGCCGAGTTCGAGGAACTGTTCGAGATGCGACTGCTGCTCGAACCGGCGGCCGCCGCACGGGCCGCCCAACACGCCGGCGCCGAGGACCGCGCGCTGCTCAAGACCGAGGCGGCCGCCGAACCGCCGGTGGAGAGCGGCGACGGCTACCGGCGCCACGCCGCCTTCACGGCGCTCGACGCGCGCTTCCACGACCTGGTCGCCGAGGTCTCCGGCAGCACCCTGCTGCGCGACTCGATCATCCGGCTGCACTCCCACCTGCACCTACACCGGCTGTACTTCCCCTCCACACAGGCCGGGGACACCGCCACCGAGCACGGCCGCATCGCCAAGGCAATCGCCAAGGGCGACGCCGACGCCGCCTCCGCCGCCATGCACGCCCACCTGACGGCAGCCCGCACCCGCCACCTCCCCGCCTTCACCCGCTAACCCCACCCGCTAACCCCACCCACCACCCCCACCACCCCTCAAGGTCACGCGCCCACCCCTCAAGGTCACGCAAGTTGCCTGGCAATCGGGCGAATGAGTCCCCAAGATACGCACGACTGCCCGGCAACTTGAAGATCAACGCCCGCCCGCCCGGCGGGGCGACGCGGGCGGGGCGACGCGGGGCGACGCGGGGCGGGGCGAGGTGGCGTGGGGCGAGGTGGCGCGGGGTGGGGCGTCAGGGGGTGGGGGTATCGCGGAGGAGGGTGCGGGCACGCATGAGGGCGAAGCCGAGGAGGTTGAGGCCGGGCCAGGCGGCCGGATCGGCGGCGCGGCGGTCGTCGGCCGCCACGCCGATGCCCCAGACCGCGTCCAGTGGGCTCGCCTCGACCAGCACCCGCTCACCGGTGCCGATCAGGTAGGCGCGCAGGTCGTCGTGCTGGCCGAACTTGGCCAGGCTCGCGGACAGGACGATGTCGAAGCGGTGCTGCCGCCACACCTCGTCGTCGAAGCGGCGGACCTCGCGGCCGAACGCCTTGGCCTGGGCCGGATGGTCCGCGGTGAGGATCTTCGCGGCGGCGGTCGCGTCGCGGAACAGCACCGCCTTGCGCCACATCATGTAGTGCTCGGCACTGGCGAAGGTCTCGCCGTCGGCCGTGAACTCGACCGGCCACCACTGGCTCAGGCAGCCGCGACCGAGGCTGCCGTCGGGCTCGGGCCGGTGGCCCCAGAAGTACAGGTAGCGCACCCGGGCACCGGTGGCGCGTAGGGCGAGGACGTCGGCGGCGGACTGCGGGGTCACGCCGGACAGTGTCGCCGCAGCCCACCACCGGTGCCAAGCCGGTTACCCGGTGCCAAGCCGGTTACCCGGTGCCAAGCCGGTTACCCGGTGACCGGGGCGTCCCAGTCGATGCGGTAGCCGTGCATCCAGCCGAACATCCGCTTCGGAGTGAGCACCGTACGCATCATCAGCGGCGCGATCGCGCGGAACACCACCTGCCCGACCGGACCGGCGGCCTTGCGGTTGTTCTGGCGCTCGGCGAACGCGGCCACCCGCGCCACCCGGGGACGGCGCAGCCGCTCGTACGCGGCGAAGGCGCTGGGCAGGTCGGGCCGGTCGCGCAGGCAGCGGGCCAGGTGCAGGGCGCTCTCGACGGCCAGCGACGCGCCCTGGCCGGAGCTGGAGGACGGGGCGTGCGCGGAGTCGCCGACCAGCACCATCCGGTCGCGATACCAGCGGGGCACCGACGGCATGATCTCCGACGGGCCGAACACGAAGAAGGAGTCCTCGGTCGCGTGGCGCAGCAGCTCGCGGGCGGGCAGGTCGTCTGCGTGCAGGTCGCGCAGCCGGGCCAGCCACGTAGCGGCCGGGACCGCGCGGGCCTGCGCCAGCGTCAGCGGCTGCTCGTACGGCATGTTGCTGAACCAGCCGACCTGGCCGTCGGGCTGCGTCCAATACCCCAGAAACGAGCGTTTTCCCTGCGCGAAGCGCATCAGCCCGTCGCTGTCGGCTCCCGGGCCGCCGTACCCGGCGAACGACTGCAGACCGACGTACCTCGGGCCGGGGGCGGCCGGGTCGATCAGGCCACGCACGGTGGAGCGGATGCCGTCGGCGCCGATCAGGAGGTCGGCGCTCGCGCTGGAACCGTCGGCGAAGTGGGCGGTCACGCCGTACGGGGACTCGTCGACGGAGACCAGGCGGCGGCCGTACTCGACGCGGATGCCCTGCGCGGTGGCGGCCTCGTGCAGCAGGCGGTGCAGGTCGCCGCGCCAGACGACCCGGCTCGGCGGTAGGCCGGGCACGCCGCCGAAGGCCATCATGTCCTGGCCCGTGCCCGCGTCCACGATGGCCATGCCGGGCATCAGCTGCCCGGCCGCGTTGACCGCGTCGGCCAGGCCGAGCACGTCGAACGCGGCCAGGCCGTTGGGCGCGACCATCAGGATGCCGCCGACGCCTTCGGCCGTGTCGGCGTACGCCTCGAACACCGTCGCCTCGATCCCGGCCCGGCGCAGCGCGAGCGCGGTCACCGGACCGGCGATGCCGCCCCCGATCACCAGCGCGGTCCTGGCTGCCGTCATGTGTGTCTCCCCATCACCTCGTGCCACTGCCGGACGTACTCCGGCTGCTGGAGCGACTGGACGATGTCGGTGACGAGACGGCGCTCGGCGTCGAGCATGACCCGCCGGTACTCCTCCTCCACCAGGAAGATCCACGCCAGGCCCTGCTCGGTCGAGTCCTTGAGCAGGCCGGTGACCTCGTCGAGCTGCGCGGTCAGCGCGGTCAGCCGCCGCTGCAGCAGCGTCACCGCCTCCTCGGGCGGCAGCGCGCTGAGCAGTGACAGAGCCACCCCGAACTGCGGGAACTCCTGTTTGGGCACGGCGACCAGTTCGCGCATCCAGTCGTAGAACTCGGCCCGCCCCGCGTCGGTGATCGCGTAGACGGTCCGTTCCGGCCGCTGGGTGTCGCGAACGGTCTCCCGCTCGGCGATGAACCCGGCCTTCACCAGCTGTTCCACCACCATGTAGAGCGAGCTTCGGTTGTACTTGATGTTGCGGTCCTTGCCGTGCTCCTGCAGGCGTCGCCCCATCTCGTACGGATGCATCGGCTCGATGATCATCTCCGCCAGCACCGCCAGTGCCAGTGGATTCCCCACCTTCCGCCGCTTCTCAACCACGTCCATCATCCTTAGTCAGTCCCGACTATACACATCCGACTAGTCAGCATCAACTATTCCTCCGCCAACTACTGCCGCCCCACAGCATCCCCCCACCCCGGTTGATCATGAACTTATGGTCGGGTTCGACGGCGTGTCCCCACCCTGGCGCCGTGATCGATTCACGACCCGACACCGCGCGGCCGCCGCCGCAGTTCGGGGACCGGCCCCGCGCGTTCACGCCAAAACGCCGCCACTCGAACTCGTCTACCCAGGTAGACAGCTTGCAGAATTCTGTTTGCAAACAAAATTCTGCAAGGCTAGGCTCGACGGCATGAGTGATGACATCCGGCAGATCGCCAACGTGGACGAGTTCCGCGCCCTGGCCCACCCGCTGCGGGTACAGCTGCTCGGGGCACTGCGCGAACACGGCCCCGCCACCGCGACCGAGCTGGCCCAGCGTTTCGGCACCGACACCGGCTCCACCAGCTACCACCTGCGCAAGCTCGCCGAGTTCGGGTTCATCGCCGAGGCGGGCGAGCCCGGCCACCCGCGCGCCAAGCGCTGGCAGGCCGTGCACCGGCTCACCGACTGGGACCCGGTGGCCATGGCGGGCAGCGCGCAGGGCCGCGAGGCGGTCGCGGTGATCCGGCGGCAGCAGGTTGAGACCTTGGCGGCCGACATCCGGGCGTACGAGGCAGCCGAAACCACCCTGCCCACCGAGTGGATCGAGGCGAGCGGCGTCGGCGACCTGGTCGTCCGCCTGACCCCGACCTCCCTCAACCACCTCTGGCAGCGCTTCTACGCCCACGTCGACGAACTGGTCGCCCAGGACGCGGCCGCCCCCGACGCCCGCACCGTCAGCGTGATCGTCTCCGGCCTCCCGCGCTGACCAGCGCGCCCGCCACCCGCGCGGACACCGCGCTGACACCACGCAAGTTGCCGGGCAATCGGGCGAATGAGCCCGCAAGATACGCCCGATTGCCCGGCAACTTCGGTGGCCTTGGACCGGGTGGGGCGCGCGAGGGTCGCGCCCCGCGCGGGGCGGGGTGGGGGGTCCCTCTACTGTTACGCCATGTCGGACCGCATTTACCCGCCGGTGATCGCCCTCGCGAAGGCCTCGTTCCGCCTGCTCTCCATGCGGATCACGGTCGAGGGGGCCGAGCACGTGCCCACCTCTGGCGGGGCGGTGCTGGCCAGCAACCACATCAGCTACCTGGACTTCATCTTCGCCGGGTTCGGCGCCTGGCCGTCGCGGCGGCTGGTGCGCTTCATGGCCAAGAAGGAGATCTTCGACAACCGGTACGCGGGGCCGCTGATGCGGGGGATGCACCACATCCCGGTGGACCGGGACGCGGGGCTGTCGTCGTACAAGGCGGCGCTGGCGGCGTTGAAGTCGGGCGAGGTGGTCGGGGTGTTCCCGGAGGCCACGATCGACCAGTCGTTCACGGTGAAGGACATCAAGAGCGGGGCGGCGCGGCTGGCGGCCACCACCGGAGTGCCGCTGATCCCGATGGCGCTGTGGGGCACCCAGCGGTTCTGGACCAAGGGGCGCCCGCGCCACCTGCTCCAGCGCAACATCCCGGTGACGATCCTGGTCGGTGAGCCGATGCACCCGGGCCGCCGAGACAAGCAGGACGAGGTCGCGGCCGAGCTACGGTTGCGGATGAAGGCGCTGCTGGACCGGGCACAGGAGCAGTATCCGGACAAGCCGCGCGGCCCGGAGGATTCCTGGTGGCTGCCCGCTCACCTGGGCGGGAGCGCTCCGGAGCCCCAGTCGATCGAGGAAGCCGAGGACGACTAGCTACGGCACCGTAGGTTACGGTACCGTAGTCTGGAACCTCAGGAGGACTGCGCATGACCGAGACCACCGATACGATTGCCCTGCTCAAAGAACTGGAGCCGGTGGTCGAGAGCAACCTCAACCGGCACCTGGCCACGGCCAAGGAGTGGTTCCCACACGAGTACGTCCCGTGGAGCCAGGGCACCGACTTCGACGGCGTGCTCGGCGGCGAGGCGTGGGAGCCCAGCCAGTCGAAGCTCTCGGACGTGGCTCGCACCTCGCTGATCGTCAACCTGCTCACCGAGGACAACCTGCCCAGCTACCACCACGAGATCGCCACCCTGTACGGCCGCGACGGCGCCTGGGGCACCTGGGTGCACCGCTGGACCGCCGAGGAGGGCCGGCACGGCACCGCGATCCGCGACTACCTGCTGGTCACCCGCGCCGTGGACCCGATCGCGCTGGAGCGCGCCCGGATGACGCACATGGAGGGCGGCTTCACCGCCGACCACCCCGACCTGTTCGGCTCGCTGGCGTATGTCTCGTTCCAGGAGCTGGCGACCCGGGTCTCGCACCGCAACACCGGTCGCATCAGCGGCGACCCGATCTGTGACCAGCTGCTGGCCAAGGTCGCCGCGGACGAGAACCTGCACATGCTCTTCTACCGGAACCTGCTCACCGCGGCGTTCGAGCTGGCGCCCGACGCGGCAATGGACGCCGTGCGGCGGGTGGTGAAGCAGTTCCAGATGCCGGGCCACACGATCGAGAACTTCGGCCGCAAGTCGGTGCAGATCGCCGTGGCGGGCATCTACGACCTGCGCATCCACCACGACGAGGTGGTGCAGCCGGTGCTGCGCCAGCTGCGCGCCATGGAGCGCACCGACCTCGGCCCCGCCGGCGAGCAGGCCCGCGAGGACCTGGCCGAGTTCCTGGTCGGGCTGGACAAGGCCGCGACCCGGTTCGAGGAGAAGCGCGACGCCTCGCGCGCCCGCGCCGCGGCCCGCGCCGCCGCCTGAACCTGAACAGCATGAAGGCCGGTGGTCACCCGACCACCGGCCTTCAGCGTGCGTACGGCGTCAGGACCCGAGGATGACCAGGGAGATGTCGTCGTTGAGGTCGCTGCCGACGTTCTTGTGGTCGCCGGGGGCGTAGAAGCGGCACGGGCTGATCGCCGCGGCGCCCTTGGCGCTGTCGTGGCGGCAGACCACCGCGCGGGTGCCCGAGGCCACCTTCAGCGAGGTGATCTGGTCGTTGCCGACCGTGCCGAGGTTGCCGGACTGGAAGACGCCGGGGCCGAGCTTGGTCGAGGCGCCCTTGAAGTCCTTGTCGCGGTACACGGTGACCCGGGTGCCGCTGCTCGGACCGGCCTGCACGGCCAGCAGCGAGATGCTGTTGTCCAGCGGCTGGCCCGCCAGCGAGTGGTTGCCCTCGCCGTACGTGAAGCAGGGGCCGAGGTCGCCGGTGTTCTTGTGCCCGGTGCTGTCGCTGTTGCAGGCCACCACGTGGTAGCCGGGTTCGACCCGGATCGAGGTGATGGCGTCGTTGCCGACCGTCTTGAGTTGGCCGGGCTTGGCCTCGTACACGCCGGGGCCGAACGCCTGGCGGTTGCCGGAGAACCCGGCGTCGCTGAATGCGGTGACGGCGGGTCCGCCGACCGCGATGAGCGAGATCTGGTTGTCGAACGCCGCACCCACGTTGAACTGGCCGGGGCCGAAGAAGCGGCACGGGCCGACCTCGCCGGTGTTGAGCCCGGCGCTGCGGTCGTTCTTGCACACCACGGCCCGGTAGCCCTCGGCGACCTTGAGTGAGCTGGTCATGGTGTCGCCGACCTGGCTGAGTTCACCCACGGTGGCCTCGTACCCGCCGACGCCGAGCGACTGCGACGGGCCGGTTCCATCGGCGCCCCGGTAGACGATGACGCCCGCGCCCTGGGTCGGTGCCGACATGACACCGATCAGCGACGGCTTGTCGTTGAGGTCGGCGCCGACGTAGTTGTGCTGGCCCGCGCCGTAGTAGCGGCACAGGCCCAGGTTGCCCGCGTTGGTGCGGCCGCCCGCGCTGTCGTCGGCGCAGACCACGGCCCGGTAGCCGGGGGCCACCCGCAGCGAGCTGATCTTGTCGTTGCCGACCGCGGCCAGATCGCCCTTGCTGGCGTCGGAGACACCGGCGCCGAACGACTGGAAGCCGCCCTTGAAGTCGCGGTCGGCGTAGGCGACCACGGGCGCGTCGGCCTGCTGCGGCACGTACCGGACGCGGTAGATCTTGGCACTCTTGCCGGTCGGGCCCTCGGCTGCGCTGTCGGGGTAGAGCCCCGAGAAGTAGATCCCGTCCGGACCGGCGGTGATCCCGGTGACCGTGGTCTTGCCGCCGCCGTTGTACTCGACCAGGGTCTTCGGGCCGGTCACCGAGCCGTCGGCGGTGAACCCGAACTCGACCACCCGCTTGCCCTTGTCCTGCGGGCCGGAGGCGTACGTCGGGCCGCTCTCGGAGACGAACGCGTGCCCCCAGGTGTCCTCGGGGAAGCCGGAGGCGTGGTGCACGGTCGGCTCGGCGAAGGTGATGTCGACCGGCGCGTGCGTACTGCTCCAGTTGTAGAGCGCCCTGTCCTTCATGTCGGTGGCGTCGCCGTCCCAGCCGTAGTCGGCGCCCCGGTCCACCCGGGCGAACCGGTCGTTGGCGCCCGGCCCGTTCTCCACCTCGTACAGCTTGCCGTCGCTGGCCCGCCACGCGCCACCGAACGGGTTGCGCAGGCCGTACGCGAAGATGTAGTCGTGTGAGTCGATCCCGTCGGAGTTGTCGTAGAACGGGTTGTCGCTGGGCGCCGAGCCGTCCAGGTTCATCCGCAGGATCTTGCCGCGGTAGGAGTTCTTGTCCTGCGCGCGTGCCGGGTCCATGCCGTCGCCCATGTGCACGTAGAGCTTGCCGTCGGGGCCGATGCTCAGGTTCGAGATCTGGTGCGACGCGCTCTGCGGCTCCTTGTCCATCCGGATGACGGTGGTCGAGGAGGCCGCGGTGAGGCCGCCATCGGTGCTGTGGAAACGCACCACCTTGGGCAGGATGTCACCGTCGTCCTCGTACACCATCGCGGCGAACACGTCGCCGGTGGCGGGGTCGACGGCCAGTCCGGACACGCCCATCTCGCCGCTGCCGGGAAAGTCGCCGCTCGGGTCGAAGTTCAGCAGGTTCTTGGCGTACGTGCTGGTCGAGAAGTCACCGCGGACGACCTTGATCTGGCCGTACAGTTCGCTGACGTAGAACAGCGGCTTGGCGGGGTCGACCGTGTGGCCCGGGGTCATCGCGATGTCCACCGGCAGCTGGAAGCCGCCGGCCACCTCCTCGACCCGGTAGCCGGGCTGCTTGACGATCCACTGCGGCGCGTCCGGCAGCGGCTTGCGCTCGGTGGCGGTCCGGAACGGCCGCGCCGACCAGCTGCTCCACTCGGTGGCCGGGTCACCGCTGTTGTCACGGAAACGCACCCGGACCTCGTAGTCCTTGTCCGGGATGAGGTCGGCACGGCCCGCGTGCGAGCCCTCGAAGATGCCGTCGCCGAGGTGGATATGCACCTTCTGCGTGCCACCGATGCAGTTGCTGTACCAGACCCGCTCACCGGCGCCGGTGCGGATCTCCCAGTCGCTGCACAGGTGCGCGTCGCCGTCGGGGTCGTGGAACGGGGCCGTCTCCATGTGTACGTCGGCGGCGCTGACCAGCATGTTGTCCACACCAGGCTCGGTGATCTGCGGTGCGTCGGGCGCGCCCGCCGCCACCGCCGCCGCGGCCGGGACCGCGGTGGCCAGCGGCGAGGCCATGATGAACAGTCCTGACGTCAGCACGGCGCCGACAGCCCTGGATCTCCTGGTACCCATCGACTGACCGCCCTCCGGTTTCTAGGTCATTGACCGCGCCAGGCTAGCGACCAATCATGAAAAACCGGGCAATACACGCGGGCCGTTTCGTAATATCCGATATTTGCCAGAAAAGGAGGACGAGGTCCGCCCCCGACGGGGACGGACCTCGTTGTACTCAGGGGAAAACGCCGTTCAGGTGCTCAGTGAAAGCGCCGTTCAGGTGCTCTGGGGAATGCCGGTTCAGCTGCGCGAGCAGGAGACCGTGGGGACGGCGTTGGCGGTGTTGTTCCACGTACCGGTGAAGCCGAAGCTGGTCGTGGCGTTCGGGGCCAGGTTGCCGTTGTAGCTGAGGTTGCGCACGCTGTGGCTCGCGCCGCTGGCGGTGTCCTGGCCGCTCCACAGCTGGGTGATGGTCTGGCCGTTGGCGAAGGTCCAGCTCGCGGTCCAGGCGGTGCTGGCGGTCGACCCGTTGGTCACCACGACCTCGGCCTGGAAGCCGCCGGGCCAGCTGTTGGTGATCCGGTACGCCGCGGTGCAGCCGCCCGTGCCGGTACCCGAGGTGGTGACGGCGACCGTGTTGGAGCGGGTGGAACGGTTGCCCGCCGCGTCCTTGGCGTACACCGCGAACGAGTACGCCGTCGAGGCCGTCAGGCCCGTGACCGAGGCGCTGTTCGTGCTCGGCGAGGCGACCACCGTCTCCGTGGACCCGCTGACGCGGACCACGTCGTAGCCGGTCACGCCCACGTTGTCGGTCGAGGCCGTCCACGACAGGCTCACCGACGAGCTGGTCACGTTGGACGCCGTCGGGGTGCCCGGCGTGGTCGGGGCCTGGGTGTCGGTGCCGGTGTTGTAGATGGTGGCCTGGGTCGAGGTGGTCGACAGGCCCCGCTCTGCCAGGAGAACCCGCTCCGCGGGTTTGGAAGGGCACCTTCTACATCGGATTGCGACAAGAAGGTGCCCTTCCAAACCTCAGGGTTCGAGGGTGTGGAAGGTGATGTCGGCGGCGCGTAGGCGGGCGAGCAGGGCGTCGCCCATCGCGACGGCCGTGGTGACCTGGCCGCTGGTGCGCGGGAGGGGGTCGAAGGCGAGGCACAGGGCCGACTCGGCCAGCATCTTCGCGGTCTCGCCGTAGCCGGGATCGCCGCCGGACACCTCGGTGACCACGCGGCGGCCGCCGCCCTCGCCGACGAAGCGGACGGTGAACCAGCTGCGCTCGCGCGTGCGGGCGTCTGGGCCGGTGCCGGGGCGGCGCAGGTTCGACAGCGCCCTGCGGATGGGGCCGACCTGTGCCAGCACGAACAGCACGGCCGCTGCAGCCGGCGCGGCCAGCGCCACCGGCAGCCACCGTACGGCCGCGGCGTGGCGGTAGCGGAAGTCGGGGCCGTAGCGGTCCAGCGCCCGCGCCGAGCGCCCGACGATCACCGGGTCCACCGTGGGCAGCGGCACCGCCCAGGCCCCGGCGGCACGGATGCGGCGCAGTCTGCCCAGCGGAGTGCGCACTCTCCGCTCGGTCGGCCCGGCCAGTCGCCGCTCCAGCCCGCGCCGGGCGCGGGCGGCGTCCGCCGTCTGTCGGCGGCGCGCGAACGCCATCAGCGCCGAGGCCAGCGTGCCGCCGGAGACGGTGCCCTTGGCACGGACGTACCCGTCGAGGCGGATCGGGGTGTCGGACGGCAGCAGCCCGACGGTGTAGTAGGCGCCCAGGTCGTGCGGCACCGAGTCGAACCCGCAGGCGTGCACGATCCGCGCCCCGGACGCCACCGCCGCCTCGTGGTACGCGGTGAACATGCGGTCGATGAACTCCGGCTCGCCGGTCAGGTCCACGTAGTCGGTGCCCGCCTCGGCGCACGCCGCGACCAGCGGCTCCCCGTGAACGACGTACGGGCCGACCGTCGTGATGGCCACACGGGTGCGGCGGGCCAGTTCCCGCAGCGAGTCCTGGTCGGTGGCGTCGGCGGGCAGCAGCGGCACGTCGGCGCAGGCCGGGTCGATGGCGGTCAGGCGCTCGCGGACAGCGGCCAGGCGGGTGCGGTCGCGGCCCGCCAGCGCCCAGCGGCATCCTCTCGGGGCGTGCGCGGCCAGGTATTCGGCGGTCAGCCCGCCGGTGAACCCGGTCGCCCCGAACAGCACCAGGTCGAACTCGCGGTCCGGGCTCCGCGCCTGGTCGGGGGCGCCTGACGCGACGGTCGGCCGCTTCCGCACCTGGTCGGCGGCGCCTGACGCGACGGTCAGCCGCTCCCGTGGTGTGACGGGTTGCTCGGCGGTGCCGTCGGCGTCGGTCGGGGACAGCAGGACCGCGTCGGGCAGGTCCAGCGGCCGCCAGTGCGCGGTGCCGGAGACGCCGTGC
The DNA here is from genome assembly GCF_019083965.1 of Catellatospora tritici. Lineage (GTDB taxonomy): Bacteria > Actinomycetota > Actinomycetes > Mycobacteriales > Micromonosporaceae > Catellatospora > Catellatospora tritici. Next base: position 386,991 of record NZ_JAHRCY010000006.1, on the reverse strand, counting down.
TTGGGGTCGACGCCGATGAAGACGCGGCCGCCGATGCGTACCCGCACGTGGCGAGCCTCCCAGTCGACGGCGGCCCGCTGGCGCACCCGCCCCGGCGCCCGCCAACTGCGGTCGCGGTAGCGGACGATCGCCGAGTGGCCGTGAATCTGTCCGAACCAAACGAATCCGCCGGTGGCGTGGAAGCGCAGCCACTCCTCGTACAGCTCGGTGCCCGCCTCGGCCCACAGTGGACCGGCCTTCGGGTCGACACCGGGGCCGTTGCCGCGCCACAGCAGCGGTTCGGGGCGCGCGTCGAGCAGGCGCGCGGCGGCCGTGGCGGTGGTCGGCTCGCCCAACTCCTGCCAGCAGGGCGCGGTCAGTCCGGCGTGGGTGACCAGGTGGTCGTCGCCGTCGGCGGTGCGCACGGCGGCCGCCACCCGCAGCCGCCCGTCAGCCCACCAGTCGCGCAGCAGCCGCACATCCGATTTGCTCAGTCGATCGTTGGTGAACCGCTCGCCGTCGACCAGGTACTGCGACTCGTGGTTGCCCAGCAGTTGAATCCACTGCCCCGGCTGGTCGTCCAGACGAGCTCTCACGATGTCGAGCACGCCCCCGCTGTCGGGGCCGCGGTCGACCAGGTCGCCGACCTGGACCACGGTCAGCTCCGGCGGCAGCCGCAGGTCCCTACGCCGCGCACCGGCCGCGACCAGGGCCCGGGTGAGCTGGTCCGGGTGCCCGCCCACGTCCCCGATGACGATGATCCTGCCCATGACGCTCCCGCGGTCCGCCTCGGCCGCCCAGAGTACCGCCAGGATCGGCCACCCGTCCGGGACGTTGGCGGGGAGGTGACGGCGGCCCGCCGTTCTGGTTGGACACCGAGACGCCCCACTGGCGACGACGATGGGGCGCGCGCCGACTTGGCTAGGCGCGCCACGGCGAGGAAGATACGGCAGTGCAGACAGACCGATTGTTCGTCGGGCGCCATGAGACTCTGCAAAACCTCCGGTCGACTGTCGCGTACCGTCCCTCGGTTCTGCTCCTGGAAGGCGAGGCGGGCAGCGGGAAGACGCGTCTGATCGACGAGTGGCGGCGCCAGCACACCGCGCTGGTGCTGGCCACTGCGTGCCCGCCGATCCAGCCACCGCTGCCGTTCGCGGCCGCCATCGGACTACTGCTGTCGGCTGGTCCGGTGCTGTCCGCCCCGGTCGCGCTCAACCCGCTGCTGGGTGCGCTGGTGCCGTTGCTGCCGGAGTTGGCCGACAAGCTGCCGCCGCCGCTGCCGCCGCTGGCCGAGCCGACGCAGGAGCGCCACCGGCTGCTGCGCGGCATGCGTACCCTGCTCAGCGGGCTGGCTCCGGCGACGCTGGTGGTCGAGGATCTGCAGTGGATAGACCCCGACTCGCGCGATCTGGTGTGCCTGCTGCTGTCGGCGCCGCTGCCGGGGATCGCGCTGGTGCTGTCGTACCGGCCGGAGGAGCTGGCGGTGCCAGGGCTGCCGCTGGGCGTGTCGGCCGCGTACGCCCCCGGCCTGCGCCAAGCGACCCTGCGCCTGGAACCGCTGGCCGTCGAGGACGTACGCCTACTGATCAAGCAGGTACGACGCCAGGACCCGCCCGCCGAGCTGGTGGCCCGGCTGGCCGCCACCACCGGCGGCGTACCCCGGGTCATCGAGGACCTGCTGTCGCAGCTCACCGGCGTCGACGACGTCGAGTCCGCCGGTCAGCTCGCCCCGCCCGCCCGACTGCGCGAACTGACCGCCGCCCGCGTCGCCACGCTGTCCCCGGCGGCCCGCTGCGTCGCCGAGGCCGCGGCCGTGCTCGACGAGTCGGCGCCCGAGGAGCATCTGTCCGATGTGGCTGGTCTTGACTCGGTCCACGGCCGGGCCGCGCTGGTAGAGGCGCTGGCCGGGGCGGTGCTCGACGAGACCGCCGACGGCCGCTACGGCTACCGCATCCCACTGGCGGCCCGCGCCGTGTACGACGCGCTGCCCGGCCCGCGCCGCCGCGAGCTGCACGCCCGCGCCGCCAACGCGCTGGCCCGCCGCACCGGGGCCGCGGCGCTGGCCCGGCTGGCCCACCACAACCGGCGCAGCGGCCAGGAGAAGGCGTGGATGCGCTACGCCGAGGCCGCCGCGGACCGGTACATCGCCGACGGCGACAACGAGGCGGCCCTGGCCCAGCTGGAGGAGGTGCTGGCCGACCAGACCGTGCCGCGGGCCACCCGCACCCGGCTCACCATCCGGCTCGCACAGACCGCCGAGCTGGGCCTGCGCTCGGACCAGACGGTGGCGCTGCTGCGGCGCATCATGGCCGACGAGCGGCTGCCGGAGGCCGCGCGCGGCGAGCTGCGGCTGATGCTGGGGCTGGTGTTGATGAACCAGGTCGGCGACTTCGCCGAGGGCGCCGCCGAGGTCGAGATCGCCGTGGACGAGCTGCACGAGCGCCCGGCGCTGGCGGCCCGCGCGATGTCGGTGCTGTCCTGGCCGGTGCTGCACGGCACCTCGTTCGCCGACGACCGGCGCTGGCTGGAGCGGGCCGAGCTGGCCGCCGCCGCCGGTGACGACGTCGCGATCCAGATGGCGGTCGCCGCCAACCGGGCCACGCTGCTGATGAACTGCGGCGACCCGGCCGCCTGGCAGGCCGCGCGGCGGCTGACCGCCAACGCCACCACGCTGGCCGAGCGGCAGCAGGCCGCGCGCGGCCTGCAGAACCTCGCCGACGCCACGGTATGGCTGGGCATGCACGCCGAGGCCGACGACTTCCTGCGCCAGTCGATCGAGCTGGCCGGGCGGGTCGGCGCCTCCGTCATCACCACCGCGGGCCGCTGCACCGCGCTGCACCTGGACTGGGCCATGGGCCGCTGGCCGGGCCTGGCCGACCGGGCCGCCGAGTTCACCGGCCCGGACGGGCCGACCACCGAGGTCGAAGGCCATCTGATCACGGGGCTGCTGGCGGTGGCGCGCGGCGACTGGGACACCGCCGAGTCGTCGCTGACCTCGGCCGGGCTGAGCGCGCCACACAACAGCACCGTGCACGTGGTGGCGGCGGCCTCGGGGGCGTACATCCGGATGCTGCTGGCCCGGGGGCAGGGCGAGGAGGCGGTCGTCGAGGCGCGCCGGGGCATGGACCGGGTGCGGGCCAAGGGGGTCTGGTCCTGGGCAGCGGGGCTGGCGCCGTACGCGGTGCAGGCACTGGCCGAGTTCGGGCACGTCGACGAGGCGCGGGGCATCGTCGAGGAGTTCGAGGCGGGCATGGCCGGGCTGGTCGCCCCGAACGCGGCGGCGGCGCTGCAGATGTGCCGAGCCAACCTGGCGGCGGCGCGGGGCGCGCACGACGAGGCGGCCAAGCACTACCGCGACGCGGCGGTGCAGTTCGCCGCGCTGCCCCGGCCGTACGAGGCGACGCTGGCCGAGGAGGGCATGGCCCGCAGCGAACTGGTGCTCGCCGAACGGGTCGGCGACGCGCTGGCCGTGCTCGGCAACGCGGGCAACGTCTTCGCCCGGCTGGGGGCCGGCTGGGACGCGGCGCGCTGCCAGCGGACGCTACGCGAGCACGGGGTGGTGGCCAAGGGTGGCCGTCCCGGCTACGGCGGCGGCCTCACCCCGCGCGAGCGGGAGGTGGCGCAGCTGGCCGCGCAGGGGCGCACCAACCGGGAGATCGCGCAGGTGCTGTTCCTGTCGCCGCGTACGGTCGAGCAGCATGTGGCGCGGGCGCTGCACAAGCTGGGCGTCCATTCCCGAGCCGAACTCGCCGGGGCCGTGGCCGATCTCCCCTGACGGCCTGGCCGATTCTTCCTGAACGGCCTCCGGAACCGTCACCGATTCCGGAGGCCGCCTCCTCCCCAGGCCTGCCGGACGTGGCACGCACTCCCGGCAGGGAGCCTCTCCTGGCCCTGTGCTGGTGGCGGGGGAGCAACGATCGGCTGCTCCCCCGCCTCAAAGCAGTACGCCGCCAGCTCTGGTTTACGGCGCACCGCTCTGCCACACCGCTCATCGAGCGCACTGACCGCGACCGGCGGTGACCGGTCCCGACCTGAAACCGTTCGGAGCCGCCGTCGGGGGCACGATTTCCACCCAGCGACACGGAGACGCTGTCACGTGTCGCTGGGGAGTCGTCCGGCGGCTACCAGGTGGTCCACCCATGCCAATAACGATCGGTCAGGGCTGACGTGGCGACAATCCGTAGAGCGCTAGGTAGGCCATACGCAAACAACCGCGTGGCGGTACGGATGACCCGGTCACCTATACCCAGGGTCCGGTCACGACGAACGTGGACTCGACGTCGAAGTCCCGATCCCGCCTGCTCCGGTCGATCCACAGCCCGCCGTCGCGGCGGTGCAGGTAGTAGCCGGGGTAGTTGTAGGACTCGAACCGGACCGTACCCCCACGTCCGCTGTCGCGGGCACAGAACGTGGCGTCGGCGCGCAGCAGCGCCGACCCGTCGTCGGGGTCCAGGTGCAGCCGGTAGTCGCGGTGTCGCAGCCAGCGTCCGTCGACGGTGTGGAAGGAGAAGCAGCGGCTGTCGGCCAGACCCGCCACCACCGTGTACGTCGCGGCCTGGCGCGTCTGCACCGGGCTGCCCGGCGTGACCGGGCCCACCGCGGCCAGGTCGCCGACGGCGTAGACGTACACGTCGGCGGCGTCACCGGCGCGCAGCGACCGTGCGCCGCCGACGGTGAGCCCGTCCGGTGCCGGTGCGGCCCCGGGAACCGGGGCCAGCCCGAACCCGCGCGAGGGTAACGGTGCCGCCGACGGCGCGGCGGACACCGACGGCTGCGGCTGCGAACGCGGCGGCAGTGGTGGGAGCGGGGTCGGCGACGGTGCGTCGCCGAATCCGTCGGTGAAGCTCTTGCTCACGCCGGTGGCCCAGTCGCCCGTGGGCGCGGCGGTGCCGCCGTCCGGGCCGGTCACCGCCCAGGCGGTGGCGGCGACGGCGAAGGTCGCCGCCACCGCCACCGCTATGGTCACCGCCCGGCGCCGTTCCGGCGCCGTCTTGCGCTCCAGGGCCGCCAACTGCTCGACCGTGGCCGGAAGCAGTGGGTCGCCGTTGTCGCGGGCGCCGCGCCGATGCTTGCTCACGTTGCAGCAGGCTACCGACGCCAGGCCCTCGATCGCGATCGGCTATCCGACCATCGACGTGCTCAGGCGGTCGCCGGTACCGGCATGCCACGCCGTAGCGCGGCGTTCTCCGCCACGGTCCAAGCGGTGCTTGTCAGCAGATACAGGCCCGCAGCCAGCGGCAACACCGCCGCGCTGAGCAGAATGGCGTACGGCAGCCAGCGCGGCAGCGCCGCCAACAGCCCCGTCGGCGGCTGCGGCTGCAGCGAGGCCAACTTCACCGCGCGCCGCGACGACAGCCACGCCAGTCCGGCCAGGCCCGCCAGCAGCAGCCCGAACACGACCAGGTGCGGCCCGCCCGCCGGGGCGAGCAGGTGCGCGCCCAGCGGCACCCCGCCCAGGGTGCTGTCGAGCAGCGCGTTGGCGTGCCCGCCGATCTCGGTGCGGACGAACAGCTGGTAGAGCACGATGAACGCGGGCGCCTGCAGCAGCATCGGCGCGATCCCGGCGAACGGCGAAACCCCCGCGCCGCGGTAGAGCTCGGTCATGGCCTGGCCGAACGCGACCGGATCCTTGCCGTGGGTCTGCCGCAACTCGGCCAGTCTCGGGGCGAGCACCGCGCGGGCGCGTTCCCCGCGCACCGCGGCGCGGGTCAACGGGTGCAGCAGCAGTCGCACCACCAGGGTGAACAGGACGACACCGGCGGCGGCGCCGCCGAGCGGGGCGAGCAGGCCCGACAGCCAGGTGACGGCGTTGTAGGCGAAATCGGTGGCGTCAGCCACCGGGGCGAACGAAAGCATGGATGAACCTCTCTGAGGAAGCTGGAATCCGCACACGCGGCAGCGGCCGCCGTGCGGCGGTGGAGAAGCGGTGATTCCTCAGAGCAGGCCGGGTGCGCGCGGCCGGGGTCGACCCGCGGCGTCGGGATCGGCGTGCCGTGGCACACCCTGGCGCCTGGCGCGCTCGCGCAGGCTGCTCCCGATGGCCGCGTGCCCGTGGCCGGACGCGTCGATGCCCGCCAGCGCGCGCAGTGCGACCACGGAGGCCACGACCAGCACGGCGGCGGAGGCGAGCACGCCGGTCAGGCCCGGCGTCCCGGCGGCGATCACACCCGTGCACAGCAGAGCCAGCCACAGGGTGGCGCTCCAGCGGGAGGCGAGGGCGATCGGCACGCGGCAACGGTAGCGCGCCCCCGCAAGCACCGCCCACGGCGCGCGGCGCTCGGCGCGCACCCGCCCACGGCGCGGTTCGTGCAGTTTCGGGAAAAGTGCGCGAATCTTGGCGGCGGTTCCAGCAGTTTCCCCGAAACTGCACACTGCGACGGTGCTCAGCGGACGCCGCTGACCACCGTGACGTCCAGGTCTTCGTCGTGGTGCAGCGACGGGGTCAGGCCGGCGGTGCGCAGTGCCGCCGCGGCCGCCACGGCCTGATGCTCGCCGCACTCCAGGAACATCCGGCCACCCGGGACGAGCCAGCGCCCGGCCTCGGCGGCGACACGGCGGGCGAGGTCGAGGCCGTCCGCGCCGCCGTCCAGCGCCACCGGTGCCTCGTGCAGCCGTGCCTCGGCGGGCAGCAGCCCGATCTCGGCGCTGGGCACGTACGGCACGTTCGCGACCAGCACGTCCACCCGCCCGCGCAGCGACGTCGGGAGCGCGGCGTAGAGGTCGCCCTCGTACACGGTGCCGCCCAGCGGTTCCACGTTGCGGCGGGCGCAGCGCACCGCGGCCGCGTCGACGTCGGCGGCGTGCAGCTCGACCGGACCCTCGGCACCCGCGGCCAGCACCACGCCCAGCGCCCCGGAGCCGCAGCACAGGTCCACCACCACCGAGCCCGCCCGCACGTACGCCGCCGCCCGCGCGACCAGCACCTCGGTACGCAGCCGGGGCACGAACACGCCCGGGTCGACCAGGATGCGCCGACCGGCGAACCGCGCCCAGCCGACCACGTGCTCCAGCGGCAGCCCGGCGACCCGCCGCGCGACCAGCTCGGCCAGCCGACCCGGGTCGGGGTCGCCATCGCGCAGCACCGCCGCCTCCTCCTCGGCGAAGACGCAGCCCGCCGCGCGCAGCCGCGCCACCAATTCGTCCTCGTCCACGGCCGCCGTGTGGTCGACGCCGTCCTCAGCCGCGACCCCCGTGCCCGCGGCGTCCCGGAGTCCGGTCGCCTCGTCGGCGGCCCCTGCCGAGAACAGACCCGCGGCGGCGGTCTCGTCCGGGCGCGGGTTCGCGGTCACAGGGCCGCCAGGGCGGTGCGGGCCTCGTCGAGCAGGCTCGGCGCGGTCGCGGTGGCCAGCACGTGCTCCAGCGCGGCCCGGTAGGCCACCGGGTAGGCCTCTTCAGCCGGGACGGCGAGGTCGGGCTCGACCCCCGCGCCCTCCCAGTTGGTGCCGGTCACCGGGTTTACCGAGCGCGCGTACGGCACGGACAGCTCCAGCGTCGGGGTGAGCGGGAGCGCCCGCGCCGGGTGCGCTCCCCCGGCCGTCGGCTCGCCGACGAGCACCGCCCGCCCCTGCGCCTTGAGGTTGTAGCAGATCTCCTCACCGGCCGAGAAGGTGTCCGGGCTGGTCAGCACGTATACGGGACGGTCCAGGTAGCGCTCGCCGGGCAGGTACGCCAGGCTCCAGTACTGCCGGGTGGTGCCGGTCTCGGCCGACTCGATGCTATTGAGGTGCGTGCCGCTGTCGGGGAAGAAGTAGCTGGACCAGAAGATCGCGCCGTCCGGCGAGCCGCCCCGGTTGCGCCGCAGATCCAGCAGCAACGCGTACGTGTGCGACACCAGCTCCATCGCGGCCGCGATCGCCCGGCCGCCCACGGCCGGGTCGGTGACGCCGCGCAGGTCGATGTAGCCGACGTTGCCGTCGAGCCGCTCCACCCGGCCGATCCGGTGGTTGTCGGTCCGCAGCCGCTCCCGGTACGCCGCCAGCACGTCGGCAGGCCCCTCAGCAGCCGCGTCGGCGGGCTGCCCCTTGCGAACGCGCAGCCGCAGATGCTTGTCAGCGCACAGCTCCCGCAGATCGGCGTTGAGCCGCTCGGCCAGTCCCGCCTCGTCGAGGCCCTCGTAGTGCCCGGCGTCGAGCCGCTCCCGGATGCTCACGGCCGCGAACACAGCCCGCTCCGGAAACACGTAGTGCGCGCACATCGCGGTGAGCACGCTGTCGACCAGCTCCCTCGGCATGGCCGCCACGCTACTCGGTGACAGGGCGCCCGCTCTCGCGGGCGCGAAGCACGACCAGCTCGCCCCGCCTCCGGCGGTTTGGAAGGGCACCTTCCTCTACGTAAAACGATAAGAAGGTGCCCTTCCTTCGTAACAGTCAGGTGTGCAGGCGGTGGCGGGCGCCGGCGGGCTGCTGGGGGATGCGGGCCGCCTCGGCCTGGCCTTCGGCGTGCGTGATCAGTCCCTCGCTGGTCAGACCGCAGGCGGTGATGTCGGTGACGGCCAGCCAGGACATGTGCACGCCGCCGTCGCCGCCGATGGTGGCCGCCCAGCGGGTGCCGGTCGGATGCGTCGCGACCACGACCACACCGACCCGGCCCAGGTCGGCCAGCAGCGCGTCGAGGTCGCGCAGCTGCTCGGTGTGCTCGCCCCACGGGTCGGCGATGAACAGCACGTGCGTGGCCCAGGTGGTGACGTTGTTGATGCGCGCGGTGACAGTGTCCGCGGTCTGGGTGTCGTGCAGCACCGCCGCGTTGGCCGCCGCCCGGCGTCCGATGCGCGCCAGCGCGTCGCTGACCGACGAGCTGAACCGCACCCGGTCGTTGAGCGCGGTCAGGGCGCGTACGTCGGCGCCGCTGAACCCGGCGACCACCACCGACGCCTCGTCGGCCCAGGCGGCCGTGGCCACCTCGGCGGCCAGGAAGCGCAGCAGGTCGTCGCAGCGCTGCGGGTCGCCGACCAGGGTCAGCAGGCCGGTGCGCTCGCCGTCGACGTACAGCTGCCCGCCCTGCGGCCACGCGCCGACCTTGAGCAGGCCGGGCAGCAGCGACGGGGCGGTGTGCGCGTCGGGCAGCCACGCGGCGCTCGGCAGCGACCAGGTGTTGGGCCACTGCACCTCGAACGGCTCCGGCGGGTCGGCGCACGGGGCGGCCAGGATGATGGCCAGGTCGCCGCCGTGCTCCCAGGCCGCGGCGACGTCGGGCATCTCCCATGGCGCCCGGCCGCGCAGGCCGAGGGTGAGGTGGCGCAGCCCGGCGTCGAGCCGGTCGGCGGCCTGGTGCCGTGGCACCTCACGGACCTGGAACGCGAACGCGCTGCGGGGGCCGCGACGGCGCTTGCGGCGCACCCGCAGCTGGTGCATGCGCCGAATACGGCGGCGCACCACCATGTGCCCGGCCATCACCCCGGCCAGGGCGAGCCCGGCACCGGTGGCCAGCACCTTGATGTGGCCGGTGCCCGGGTCGGTCTCGTCCAGGCCGGGCGGGTTGGCGGGGGCGGTGCTCGCCGGGGTGGTCACCACCGGGGACGGGATCGCGGTCGGCGAGGTCGCGGGCAGGCTCGGGCGTACGGCCGGGGCGGGGACCGCCGACGGGGTCGGCGCGGGGGCCGGAGTGCTGGTCGGCGGCGGGGTCTGGGTCGTCGGCGGGGGCGCGGAGGGGTCCTCGACGGCGGGCAGCAGCAGTTTGCCCGTGGCGTGGCGGGCGCTGCCGCGGTCGTACGCGTCGGCGGGCAGCACCAGCCGCCAGCCCGGCTCGATGTGGTTGGGGTTGCGCACCAGCTGCGGGTTGAGCGCTGCGATCTGGTGGTATCGGTCGAAGTCGCCGGTGAACCGTTCGGCGATGCAGCCCAGGTAGTCGCCCTTGCGCACCACGTACACGGGGCGTTCGACGAGTTGGTGGGCCGGGGCGAGCCGGACGAGGTCCGTCGGCGGGCGGGCCGCGACCGGCACCAGCGCGCCCGGCTGCGGCACCGCGGTCGCGGGGCCCAGCGCCAGCACGGCCGAGCCACCGATGGACAGCGCGCCCACCGGGGCGGTGACGGGCACCACCGCGACGGCGCGAGCGGCCATCGGCGCGGGCACCGACGCGGTCGCGGCGGTGGCCATGCTGGTCCCGGCGAACACGGCGATCATCGCGCCGATCAGTGCCGCGACGATGCGCTGCTGTACGCCGAGCCCGGGGATGCGCCGGGCGCGGCGGCCGCGCAGCCGGGCCGGGATCTCCAGCAGCACGCTGATCGCGAACGTGAACCAGGCGAACCAGCCCGCGAGCGCCAGCAGCCGCAGGAACAGTCGCCCGTCGTCGGGCGAGGTCAGCAGGGTGGCCAGCTCGTCCACGGACGGCACGTGATCGGGCAGCGGGTTGCCCGCCACCTTGAGCAGCGCCATAGGTGCGCCGACGAGCACCGCGGCGAGCAGTGCCAGTGCGGCGAGCCCGGCGAGCAGGCGCACGAACCAGTGGGGCCTGGTGCGCTGGTCGATGGCCATGGGTGCGCCCTTTCGCTTGCTCTTCGCGGTCTATCCGATGAGGAGTGTTGCCGTTGCTTCGCCGGTCGCCGTCCAGGTGCCGCCGCCGAAGAAGTCCAGCCCGATCGGGTTGGCGTAGGTGACCGAAGCGCGCACGGTCAGGTGGCGGCGGTCCGGAGCGACGGTGACGGTGCCGGTGGCGCCGACGGTGGTCAGGTACGTCCGGGCCGCCGCGGCCGCCAGCGTGGCGTCCACGACCTTCGGCTTGCCCTGGATCGCGTCCTCGGGGTCGATGGCCTGGCCGGCGGCGCGCGCCGCCTCGCTGGCGATGTTGTCGGCACGCTGCAGCGCCCGGGTGCGGCCGGTGCCGACCACGACGAGCCCGATGGTGATGACCCAGGTGGTGGCCATGATGGCGAAGAAGACGGTCACCTTGCCGCCGTCGCGCGGGAGCCGGGGCGTCATCCGCGGCTCCGGTACGTGTCGAGCGGGCTGGTGAAGGTGGAGGTCAGGGTCGCGCTGCCGGGCATGCCGGGCAGGACGATGTCGCTGAAGTCGGCCACGCAGGTCAACGACACCCGCACGGTCGCCGACTGACCCACCGGCACGTCGAAGCCACTGGTGTCGGTGGCGACGGTCATGGTCTTGCAGCGGATGCCCTGGGCGGCGAACGAGCGGGCGGCGGCGTCGCGAGCCTGCGTACCGGCCGTGCCCTCGGTGCGGGCCAGGCTGGCGGTGCGGGCCGCGTCGTAGGCGGCGGCGTCGGCGGCCTGGCGGGCCAGGCCGATCCGCCCCGCCATCAGCACGGCGATGAAGAAGACGATCGCGACGGGAGTGAGGACGGCCAGCTCGATCGTCGCCGAGCCGCGCTCGCGCGCCCCCGCCCTCATCGGGTGAACCTTTCCACCGGGCCGTACGCCGTGTGGGAGACCGAGAACTCCCAGAACGGGATGATGCTCTGCGCCTTGCCCTTGACGGTGACCGTCGCGACGTCGGCGTTGACCGAGGCGGCGATCTCGGTGTCGGTGATGCCGAAGTCGACGCGCCGCAGGAACGACCGGGCGCGGTCACGTCCGGCGGTCGCGTCGGAACCGTAGTTGCGGGCCGCGTTGGCGCCCTGGGTCGCGGCGGCCAGAGCCAGGGCCTTCGCCTGGTACACGAGGGCCGCCTGCACGACGATGAACGTCACCACCAGCAACGGCAGCGCCAGGATCGCCATTTCGACCGTGCCGTCGCCCCGGTCGCGGCGGCGGCGCCAGGGTGCGCGCACCCCCCGCCGGCCCCCAGACGGGAGCCGGCGACGGCGTGCGAGCGGTTGTCCTGGCATGGTTTACGGCAGGGTCGCCGTGGTAGGGACCTTGTTGGCCCAGCCCTTGGCCACGCCGTAGATGATGGTGCCGACGACGACGGCCCCAGTCGCCATGATGAAGATCATCACGACGTGCGGCACCGGGCCCTCGCCCTTGTCGCGCGTGGCCGGGTCGGTCAGGGTCCGCAGCTTCTCGCTGACGGACACCGCGAGCTTCAGGAACATGACGGTGGTGCTCCCTTCCTAGTACGTCTGGTTCAACAGGTTCGCCATCAGCGGATATCCGACGAGGACGAGCAGGATGACGATGAGCAGGGTGGAGGGGATGTCCAATTTCGAACTGCGAGTCTTGGCGTCCTCCAGCGCCCGGACCCTGATCTGGTCGCGCAGCGACGCCGACTGGGCCCGCAGCGTCTGGTAGACCTGCGCCCCGTCGTTGCCCGCGCTGCGCATGATGTCGGCGAAGCTGTCCAGCTCCGCCACCTTGATGTCCTCGGCGAGCGTCTTGAGCTCGTCCCACGGCGGGCGCATCTGCAGCTGGGCGGTGAGCAGCGCGGTCCGCAGCCGGGTGTACGGCCACCCGTCGCAGATGCTCGCCGACCGCTCCATCGCCTCGACCGCGCCGTGCCCGGAGCGCACCTGGTGCGCCGTCAGCGCCGCGTACGTGCACAGTGCCCGGGCGAACTCCGCCCGCGCCGACCTTGCCTTGGCGATCATGTCAAAGTGCGCGAGCAGCGCCGCGGCCGTGGCGAGCAGCACGGTCGCCGCGACCGGGATGAACAGCGGGACGGAGAGCCCGGCCAATGTGGCCACGATGGTCAGCAGCACCGGCAGCAGGAACGCCATCAGCGCCGACAGGCCGACGCTGAGCATGTGCCGCCCGGGGGTACGGCCGAGGATGCTGAGGTCGGCAGCGGGCAGGCGCAGGCTCGACAGCCAGTCGGTGGACATCGGGGCCGACGCGGTGATCTCGCCGTCGGAGCCGAGCGTCGGGTGCAGCCGGCGCAGCGCCGGGCCCAGCGCGGGCGTGGCCGGCACGAACTGGATGATCAGCAGGTAGAGCCCGTACCCGACGACGGCGCCTGCGGCCACCACGACGCCGAACCAGAAGTCCACGGTCATGACGGCACCGCCGGGGCCTTCTCGGCGTCGGTGCGAAGCAGCCGCGGCAGCCGCGGCGGCAGCGACAGTCCTCGGATCCACAGCATCAACCCGATGTACAGCGCCGTCAGCCCGACCAGGATCGCCTGCCCCATGCTGGTGCGGTAGGGCGCGGCATATCCCGCGCTGAACGCGCCGAACACGAGCACGGCCACGGTCACCCCGGTGAGGAAGCGCACCGTGAAGCGGGCGCTGGCCCGCTCGCTGTCCACCGTGGACCGGGCCACGACCTCGTCCGACAGCGACTGGGCGATGTCGGTCAGCGCGGCGTAAAGACCGTCACCCGCGTCGGCGGCCTGCAGGATCAGCGGCGCGATAACCTCGTCGGAGCTGTGGTCGTCGAGGTCCTCGGCGAACATCCGCAGCGCCGTGGGCGCGTCGGTGCCCGCCTGCAACCGGGCGGCCAGCGTCTTGACCTCGATGTTCAGCAGCGGCGGTGCGGTGCGCGCGGTGGCGATGATGGCGGCCTGCAACCCGATGCCGTTGCGCACGTAGTCACTGACCCGCCGGGTCCACGTCTCCAGCGCACCGAGCCGGGCGATCGCCTTCTTCTCCGCGCCGGCCGCCGCGAACAGCCACGGCACGCCCGGGATGGCCAGCATCACGACCACGCCGCCGACCGGCCAGCCGGTGAACAGCCACGCGGCCGCCCCGGCCACCACCGCGAAGACCAGCAGCGACCGGTGGGCCCGGCGCTGCGCGGCGGTGCGGCCCGGGCCGGCCCAGAACCGGCGCAGCCACAGCTTCGTCGGCGAGGCCGGGCCGATCGGCTTGGTGGTGCCGATCAGGAACACGACGGCCATGGTCAGGCCGACGCCGATCAGCAGCACCGACAGGATCGCCAGAATCTGGATCATGAGCGCACCCGCTTGGTGAGCAGTTCACGCGTCCACGAGCCCCGGTTGTGCGCCCCCGCCTCGATGTACGGGATCAGCTCACGCGGGTCGTAGCCCACGTCCATCAGGTCGTCGCGGATGCGTTCGGGCAGGTGGCGAGGCACGCCCCGGCCGTCCGGGCCGGGACCGAACACGGTCGTGGTGATGACCCGGCCGTCGCGCATGCCGCCGACCTCGATCACATGCGAGACGAACCGGTGCTCACCGCCGCCGATGGCCCGCTCGTCGACCACGGTCGTGTAGACGATCAGGTCGATGCCCTGCGCCGCCATCCGCAGCGCCTGCTCGGCGCCGATATCGTTGCCGTACGAGCAGGCCAGCTGGACGATCGAGTCCATCACCTCGCGCGCCTGCCGGGCGTGGATGGTGCACATCGCGCCCCGGCTGACCGTCATCGCCCGCAGCATCGGCACGATCTCGCGGCCGCGGGTCTCGCCCACGATCACCCGCCGCACGCCGAGCCGCTGCGTGATCGGCATCATGTCGTGCAGGGTCTTCTCGCCGCGGCGCTTGCCGTTGTTGTCGTACTCCCCGTGGCCCTGCAGGGCCTCCAGGCTGATCACCCAGTTCTCGTCCTGCGGCATCGCGGCCTCGTGCAGGCCCAGCTCGCGCGACTCCTCGAGGGTGATGTACGGCTCCCCCGCCGGGATGGTGCGCGCCAGCGCCCGCAGCAGCGTGGTCTTGCCCGAGGCGGCCAGGCCCGCGACCATGATGTTGGCGCCCGCCTCCAGCGCCTTCACCAGGAACCGGTACATCAGCAGGTCGATCATCCCGTAGCGGTCGCGCAGCTCCTCCAGCGACGCCGCGAACAGCGTGTGCTTGCGGATGTAGACGATCGGCCGGGGCGACACCTTGTACAGCACCGTCATCCGGGAGCCGTCGGGCAGCTGCATGTCCAGCTCCGGGTTGGACTCCGACAGCTGGCGCTCGGTGGCGGCCACCCGCATCGCCAGCACCTGGAGCATGCTGACGAGTTCGTCGTCGCTGTCGGCGACGGGCTCGCCGCGGCTGCGGCTGCCGTCGGCGTGGTGCAGCAGCACCTGGTCGCAGCCGATGATGTGCACGTTGGTGACGTACGGGTCGTCCAGCAGCCGCTGCAACCGCCCGGCGCCGAACATGCCCGCCACCACCGCGTCGAGCAGTGCCTGCTCCTGCGCGGGGCTGATCGGCTGGCCCGCGTGCGCCATCGCCACCGCGTAGTCGGCGATGATCTCGCGGCCGATCCGGGCGGCGACCTCGCGCCGGTAGCCCGGGGTGACGTTGGCGGCGTCGGTGAGCAGCCGGGTCAGCGTCTCGGTGACGCGGCTCTGCAACTGGCGGACCACGCCGTAGTCGATCGGCACCGGCAGGTTCGGCGCCGCCCCCGAGCCGCCCGGTGACGGCGGCCCGGCATACGCCACGGCGGTGCCGTGCGGCGACGGCACCCGGGCGTGACCGTTGACGCGCACCGGCGGATTGGGCTCCGGTGGCGGCAGCGGGATGTACGGACGGGCGGTCATCGGACCACCGGCAGTCGCTCGGTGTCGCGGCGCGAGGCCTCCGGCCGGGCCACCGCCATCGCCGCGCAGACGTTGTCGTACGCCGCGGCGGCGGCCTTCATCAGCGGCGCCCGGCGCCGCCCCCGGCCCTCGCCGGACAGCGCGGCGCCGCTGCCCGGATCCCACGGCAGCGCGGCGACCACCGGCACGCCCAGGTTGCGGGCGATGTCGCGGCCGGAGATGCCGCTGCCGACCAGCAGCAGCCCGACGCTGCTCTCCACGAAGCCCGGCGGCAGTTCGCGGCGCATCGCCCCGATCGCGGAGGCGGCCGGGGAGACCGTGCGCAGCGAGCGCGCCCGTACCGTGAGCAGCACCAGGTCGGCCCGGCCGAGCAGCGCCCAGGGCGGGTTCGCCGCGGCCAGGCGGCCGCAGTCGGCCAGCACCGTGCTGCCGGTCATCCGGGCGAAGAGGTCGGCGAGGCTGGTCCAGGCCAGGTTCAGCGACGAGCTCTGCGAGGGCTCGGTCAGGCCGGGCAGGGCCATCCGCTGCTGGCGCGGGGAGTCCAGGTCGATCAGGTTTCCGGTCAGGTCCTGCTCGGCGGTGCCGCGCAGGGCCGAGGAGGCCAGCGGCAGCACGCCCCGGGTGGTGGGCAGTTCGTAGCGCGACAGGTAGCCGGCGAGCAGGTCGCCGCCCGCCGGGTCGCACTCGGCCAGCAGGGTCGGGGCGGGCCACGTCAGCGTGAAGGCGAGCGCGGCGGTCGAGCAGCCCGGCGAGCCCTTCGCCGAGACCAGGGCGATCAGCGTCATCGTGGCCGCCTACGGACCGTCGAGCGTCAGCACGAGGCGCTTGTCGGCCGCGGCCAGCGCGACGGTGGGCGCGTCGGCGGTGGCGACCTCGACGTTGAGGATGGTCTGGCCGACCTTGGTGCCGGCGATCCGATCGATGATCTTCGCTGTGATGGTGCGCGGCGGCACCAGCTCGGGGGTGCCGGCCTCGCCGGCCGGGCGGTCCGCCGGCTTGAGCACGATCAGCACCGAGGCGCCGACCGGGATGCGGGACAGGGTGGGCATCCGGTCCTCGTCCAGCGCGATGCCGACCAGCTCCATGCCCGGTCCCGGCACCGGTGTGTCGGTGATCTGGTCCATGGTGATCAGCGAACCGGGCACCAGCGCCATCAGCGCGCGCTTGCCGACCACGTTCGCGGCCTGCTCGGCCGGGATCGGCTTGAGGCCCGCCGCGTCGTTGACCCGGACGATCACCAGGTCCGCCGCGCGGATCTCGGCGCCTGCCCCGACCGGGACGCCGACGGCGAGGAAGTCGTGCGTGCTGCCCATGCGCATGACCACGTATCCGGCGGTCAGCGCGCCGAGCACGATGAGCAGCACCGCGAGCGAGCCCTGGGCCCAGGATCGGCGGCGCGGCGCCGAACGGGCCACCCCGATCGGCGGCAGCGGCGCCCGCGCGGGCGTGTTCGTAGTGGCGATGCTCATGCGCTGGTCTCCTGACTGCTGTGCCTCACCTGCGGGTGCTCGCTCATGAGTTGTTCACCACCTGCATCTCGTCGATCCGGACGGTGATCGAGGACACCCGGGTGAGGTTGACCGTGCCCGAGCGGCCGCCGCCGGACCACGTCACGCGCCAGTAACTGCGGGCGGTGACGGTGTACTTCCCGTTCGCCTTGTCGCGCGAGGACTGCGAGTACTTGTAACCGCAGTTCGGCGACGAGGTGTTGCCCCGCGAGGCGGTGTACGCGGTGCCCGCGTTCCAGCAGGTCACGGTGTGGCCGTCGCCCATGTTCCAGACGATGCGGCGCACGTTGGCGGTGGCGGTGACCGACAGCCCCGGCACTGAGGCGGTGGCCGAGATCGGCCCCCAGGTGCGGTCGCTGACCTCGTTCCACATCCACACCGGCAGGCCGACCAGGCCCGGCCCGTTGGCCGGGTCGGGCGCCAGCCCGATGTCCGGGCCGCGCAGCGGCATCTGGTTGATCGCGCGCAGGGCCAGACTGATCGGGGAGGGCAGGCCGCCGTATCCCGGCGGCGGGCTGGTCAGGTACTCCGTGGTCGCCTGCTGCCAGCCGGCGGACAGGCCGCCCCAGCACCAGACGGCGTACATGAAGCCCTTGGTCGGGTCGTGGCCGGCCCACACCGGGTCGTTGATGGACAGCTCGAGCCGGTCGTAGTAGCAGCTGTCGGTGTGGTTGAACCAGCCGAGGCCCGGCTTGTAGCAGGAGATCTCGCCCAGCTGCTCGTGCTCGCAGAGGGCGGCACCGCCACCACCGCCGCCACCACCGCCACCGCCTCCCCCGCCGCCGCCCCCACCGGTGACGATGAGGATGCAGTCGCCGCTGTTGGGCGGGCAGTAGATGTAGTCGGCCCACGCCGCCGGGGGCGTCACCACCAGGCCGGCCACCACCGCGAGCAGCGTGACGGCCAGGCCGGACAGGGCCCGGCGCGGGGAGAGGGTCGGACGGTTCAGCATGACGCACCCCTGTCTGCCTGCGACTCGACCCAGCGCCAGGCGCCGTCGGGGTAGAGCCCCGCGCGCATGGTGACCGGGTAGCGCTGGTTCTGCTTCGGTGCCACGACGGACTTGCCGGTCTTCTTGTCGACGGTGTCGGTGCCCGCGTCGTCGACGCAGGCCTCGACCGTGATCGAGGTCTCGCTCACCGACACCACCCGGCGCAGGGCGACACTCGGCTCGCCGGTACGCACGTAGCCCTGCTCGGCCAGCACACCCAGATCACGTTCGAGCGCGGACATGTAGCGGCCGCCGGAGAAGGCGTACATCGGGCGGGCGGTGATGTCCGGGGCCCAGTCGTACTTGCCGGTCTGGGCGGCCTTGACGTAGATCCGGTTCAGCTTCAGGAAGTTGGCCCAGGCCGCGTCGACGTTCTGCTGGTCCTCGGGCTCCAGCGAGGGCCTGGGTGCGGCCGACTGGACCGAGGCGCGGTTGGGCTTGATGTCGGGGTCGACGGCGCGCGGGCCGCCACATCCGGCGGACATGGTCAACGTGGCCGCGACAACCGTCGCGAGGACCACGAAACGTCCACTGTGGCTGTATGGATTCACGCGCCCCCCTCGTCCCCGACGAGCTTCGCTGACTCCTTACACCTGTCGGTGAAACCGCTGTCTGGTAGCGCTTCCCCCGATCCAGACGGCCGATCGTACGACGAGGTCGACCGATATAACAAGGGGTGGAGAATGTCCATACGTACAGTATTCGATACCAAATCTTCCCCCCTCCAACCAGGACGATCAGACTGTCCACTTCGTGCCGTCGAGTCACCCTCCATTCATGTTGATCATTAAGTTATGCGAATCTTGGCATAGATGTCCGGTTCCGAAATTCATGATCGGTAAGGGTCGGCGACCGTGATTTGCGAGGAAATGGGCGTTTGCCTGGGTAGGATGGTGAAGATCAATCGACGGGGGTGGTCGTGATGGCGACAGTCAGCACCGGAACTGGGTTGACCGCTCAGCCCGGGACGTTCGAGGGCGTCGTCGACTGGTACGCGCGCATGCGTGCCCACGAGCCGGTCAGCTGGGACGAGCAGTACGGCGCCTACCACCTCTTCGGCTACGACGACATCGAGGCGGTCCTGTCCGACCCGATCACGTTCTCCTCCGACCTGACCGGCCTCATGCCGCCGCAGGCGGAACTGGAGCTGTTCAGCCGGGGCAACTTCGTCCGGATGGACCCGCCCCGCCACGACAAGCTGCGCCGCCTGGTGAGCAAGGCGTTCACCCCACGGGTGGTGGCCGAGCTGGCCCCGCGCATCACCACCATCACCGACGAGCTGCTCGACGCCGTCGCGGGCAGCCCGAGCTTCGACCTGGTGCAGGCGCTGGCCTACCCGCTGCCGGTCACCGTGATCGCCGAGCTGATCGGAGTGCCCGCGTCCGACCGCGACGAGTTCCGGCGCTGGGCCGACTCACTGCTCAACGCGCAGCTGCCGGAGCGGGTCATCCCGGACCAGGCCCGGCTGGACCAGGCCGGCGAGCGACTGCGCGCGATGATCGACTATCTGCTGGCGCACATCCGACAGCGCCGCCGGTCCCCCGCCGACGACCTCACCACCACGCTGATCGCGGCCGAGGTCGACGGCGAGCACCTGACCGACGAGGAGATCGTGGGCTTCCTCGGCGTGCTGCTCATCGCCGGGCACATCACCACGACCACGCTGCTCACCAATACGGTGTGGTGCCTGGACGACAACCGCGACGCCGCGACGGCGGTACGCCGCGACCCGGCGAAGATCGCACCGATGCTGGAGGAGGTGCTGCGGTTCCGGTCGCCGTTCCCCAGACTGGCCCGGCTCACCACCACCGAGGCGACCGTCGGCGGACAGCGCATCGCCGCCGGGAAGATCCTCATGCCCTGGGTCGCCTCGGCCAACCGCGACGAGAAGCGGTTCCCGCACCCAGACCGGTTCGACCCCGACCGCAACCCCAACCAGCACCTGGCCTTCGGCCACGGCATCCACTTCTGCATCGGCGCGCCGCTGGCCCGGCTGGAGGCCCGGCTGGCCATGACCATCCTGCTGGAACGCTGCCGTGACATCGAGATCGCCGACGGCGCCGAGTTCTACGACGCCCGCATGATGACCGGCGCCCACACCCTCCCCTTGCAGGTCACCTGGATCTAACCGCCCACCCACCCGGTCAAGGTCACCCAAGTTGCCGGGCAATCGGGTGTATGGCGGTCCAAGATACGCCCGATTGCCCGGCAACTTGCGCGATCATCACGGGGCGACGGGGCGGGAGGGTCAAGGGACGGCGGGGCGTTGGTGGGCGGAGACGGCCAGTTCGACGCGGGAGTGGACACCGACCTTGGCCAGGATGCTGGAGACGTGGGACTGGACCGTGCGGCGGGACAGGAACAGGCGTTCGGCGATCTCCGGATTGGACATGCCGCTGGCGACCAGCAACGCGATCCGGTGCTCGGTCTCGGTGAGCGCCTCCCAGCCGGTCTTGGGTCGCCTGCGCGGGCCCACCCGGCCCCGGCGCACCCCGGCCTGGCGCAGCCGCGCCTGCGCACGGGCCACGTCCCACGCGGCCTCGCACGCGGCGTAGCCCTCCAGTGCCCGCGCCAGCGCCTCGCGCGCACGCTCGCCGTCGCCGCGCCCGGCCAGCAGCGCGGCGGCGTCCTCGTCCGCCTGCGCCTGGTGAAAATGCCAGCCGCAGCCCGCGAACCCCCGCGCGGCGACCAGCACCTGCTCCGGGTCGCCGTCGGCCAACCCCGTGCACAGGGCGGCGGTCGCGGCGAGGCTGGCCACGGCCGGTTCGGCGCGGGACAGCTCGGCCACACTGTCGGCCAGGGCGCGCCCCCGCGCGCCGTCCCCGGCCGCCGCGACCAGTCGGGCCAGGTCGGGGCAGCAGTGGTAGATCAGGCGGCGGGGCAGGTGGTCGGCGACCGAGGCGTGCTCCCAGTACGGGTACAGCAGCTCGACCGCGTGCCGCGGCCGCCCCTGCTCCCGCAGCGCCCGAGCCCAGCCCGACAGGTACGCGTACTGCGCCTCGGTCTCGCCGTGCTGGGTCTGCGCCACCACCCCGGCCTCGCGCACCGGATTGTCGCGGTGCAGCGCGATCAGCGTGTCGAGCCCGTGCAGCCAGGGCAGGTCGCCGAGCGGGTCGGGATACTCCCGGCCGGACTCGATCTCGGCCAGGGCATCGTCCCAGCGTCCGGTGAGGAAGCCCAGTTGCGCCCGCAGCGCGTGGACCAGCGTCAGATACGGCCCGCCAAAGCGTTCGTTGCCGTCCAGCGCGTACGCCAACGCCGCCTCGGCCTCGTCCAGCCGGTCCAGCAGCAGCAGGCAGTAGCCGCGCAGTACGTACTGGCCGGCGGGCATGTCGGGCAGCACGCCCGCGCCCAGGTCCACGATGGCCTGCTCGGCCAGGGCCAGCCCGTGCGGGACGTCGCCCTCGATGAAGCGCAGCACCCCCTGGACCAGCCGCCCCAGTCCGATGGCGTAGTGGTCGCCGACGGCGGTGCCGTCGGCGATGGCCCGCCGCGCGGCGGCAGCGCTGGCCTCGTGCTCGCGCAGGAAGAACAGGCACTTGGCGCAGAAGCCGTGGAAGCGGCCGGTCGTCTCGGGCGGCAGGTCGGGCCGCGCCAGCGCGAGCCCCGCCACCCGCACCGCCTCGGCCTGGCGGCCCTGCCGGAAGCAGGCATCCATCAGCAGCCAGTACAGGTCGGCGCGGCGGCGCGGGTCGGTGTCCTTGGCCAGGGCGCCCCGGGCGGCCCGCTCCGCCTCGTCCACCTCACCCGCCCAGATCAACGCCCGGACCAGCTGGAAGCGCAGCTCGTACGCCCGCCCGCCGGTGACCGACGCCAGCGCCCGCCGCAGCAGCCGCACCGCCGTGCCCGGCGCCCGCGTGGTCAGCTCCTCGGCCGAGCGGGCCAGCCAGTCCAATGTGGCCGAGTCCAGCATCGACCCGTTCACCAGGTGCTCGGCCACCCGGTCGACCCCGCCGCCGGCGGTGATCAGCACCTGTCCGGCGCGCAGGTGCAGCGCCGCGCGCAGCTGCTCGGGCACCCCCTCCACCAGTGCCTGCCGGATCAGCGCGTGCCGGAACTCCAGGTACGCCCCCGCGTCGACCAGGATGCCCGCCTCGATCGCGGCGGACAGCAGCTCCGACAGGCCCAGCACCGGCTCGTCCAGCACCGTGGCCAGCTCGCCCACGTCGATCGCCCGGCCCAGCACCGCCGCCTGCTGCAGGATCTCCCGCTGCCGCGCGGGCAGGTAGTCCAGGCGACCCAGGATCGAGGTCAGCAGCGACGGCGGCATCCGCCCGTCGGCGGAGGCGGTCAGCTCGGCCTGGCCACCCGACACCCGGATGCCGCCGTCCCGCCGCAGCGCCGCGACCAGCTCGGTGAGGTAGAAGGGGTGACCGCCCGCCCCGGCGATCAGCGCGGCCAGCCGGGGGCCGGGGTCGGCGCCGAGCGTCCCGGCGGCCAAGTCGGCGGCGTCCTGTGGCGCCAGCGGGGCCAGGCGCAGCTCGGCGGCGCCGCGCGCGTGCAGACTGCGGATGAGGCAGGCCAGCTCGCCCCGGGCGGGCGCGCGGGCGGCGAGCACCAGCAGCAGCGGATACTCCTCGATGCCACGGCCGAGTCGGTGCAGCACCACCATGCTCTCCGCGTCGGCCCACTGCGCGTCGTCGACGATCACCGCCACCGGTCCCCGCGCGCACCACGTGTCGACCAGGTCGAGCATCGCCTCGGTGACCGCAAGCTGGTGGTTGGCGGCCGCGGCGCTCTCGGCCAGCGCGCCCTCGCCGCGCAGCAGCCGCAGCACCCGACCGACAGCCGGGTCGTCGGCCTCGGCGCGCAGGTTCAGACAGGCGGCCATGGTGGCGAACGGCATCAGCTGTTCGAGGTCCTCGGCGACGCCGCGCAGCACCCGCATCCCCAGCCGCGCGCAGGTCGCGGCCGCGTGGTCGAGCAGAGTGGTCTTGCCGATGCCCGGCTCGCCCGCGAGCACCACGGCCGCGCCGTGGCCGGCGGCCGCGTCCCGGGCCAGCGTGTCCAGCCGCTCGACCTCGCTCGCGCGGCCCACGAAGACGGGCGCCGCCATGGCCCAAGCCTAGTCGCGGGTATCGCTCCAACAGGGCGTTACCCGGACCAGCCTCGAGCCTGGCGGCGTTGGGATGGGTGAAACCGGTCCGCGGCCGGGGGAGGCGCCAGGGCGGCGCCAGGGCGGACCGTGGGGTTCTTCTAGCAGGCGACGGGCTCGGCGTACATCTCGTCGATGACGGCGAGCACGCCCGCGATGGTGGTGCGGGCGCGGGTGGCGATGTGCTCCACCGGCGCGTTGTTGGCGAAGGCCTCGCGGATGGCGGCCCGCATGGACCCGCTGTCGTGCCCGTGGGGCAACGCCTGGTCAATCAGGTTCAGCGTGTGGTCTGCGGCGAGGTACATCCAGTGGTCTCCGTTCCGTGCGGGGCGCCCTACGACATCCACGATCCGGCATCGGGACGCGGGAAACATCCGCCACCTCGCGGTAACCGGCGGGGGTTTACTCCCCCGCCGGCAGCTTCGAGTCCTGTTCGCGTCGTTCGTCCCGTGGCCTCAGCCGGGATGCACCCCCACCGCGTCGCGGATCTTGAACCCTTCCCGGGCGTCGGCGGATCTGGCGCAGTGCGCGCAGCAGTAGAAGTGTCCCGACACCTCCACCCCGTGACCGATGATCTTGCAGGCGCAGTGCTCGCACACCGGCGCCAACCGCTGCACCGCGCACTCGAAGCTGTCGAACACGTGCACGCTGCCGCCCGCGGTGTGCACCTCGAACGACAGCCAGTACTCGTTCTTGCAGACCTCGCACGTACCCATGACGCCTCCTCTAGGTGTATCCGAGCAGCCGTCACCAGTCTCAGCGAAGGAAGGGCACCTTCTTATCGTTTTACGCAGAACAAGGTGCCCTTCCAAACCGCCGGAGGCGGGACGAGCGGATCAGTAGCCGCAAGCTTTCACGTCGACCGGCGTCACCTGGTGCGAGTGCAGGTATCCGCCCAGCGAGGTGTAGAGCCACATCGCCGCGTACGGCCCGTTGCCGCCCACCGGCTCACCGGAGGTCCAGCAGAGCACCTCCACGGTGGTGCCCGCGGCCAGCTCCGCGAGCACCGCGGAGCCGGTGCTCGGGTACGCGCGCAGGTTGGTCGCCTCCCGCACCGTCGCCGTCTGATCCCGCGCCGCGGCCTGCGCCGACGAGGCCGGGAACATGCCGCAGGCGACCGCCAACGCGGCTCCCACGACCGCCGTGCGTCTGAATGTGGGTCCCATGGTCCACCGCCCTAGCGTGGGGTGACGGACCGGCCGGTCCTACCAGGCGATGATCATCAACTCAAGGCTACGCCCCGGCAGGCGGCGCCGCCTGCGATCGGTCGACGCGGGATGGCGCGGCGGCCGCGTAGCTGACAGCATGCCCCCATGAACGGGGAACCCCTACCGCGATCTTCGCCCCTGGCCACCATCAGCGGCGCGGTCGCCGGTGCCGTCGTCGGCGCCTTCTTCGCTGTCCTGAACCTGTACACGGTCACCGTCGGCACCCGCTACAACCCGGCGGAGGCCGACCACATCCGGCTCATCCTGCTCGGCACCCTGATCGCCGCCGTCGCCGCGGTGGTGCTCGTGGTGCCGCAGCGGCACCGGTTCGGCGGCTGGCCGCTGGCCGGCGCGGGCCTGGCGGCATTCATGGCCGTCGGGGCGCTGTCCGGCTCGATGTCCGGCCAGGAGCCGGTCATGCTGTACTGGGCCGCGCTGAGCGCCTCCGGCGGCCTGGCGCTGCTCGGCGCGCTGGGCGCCGCGGTCGGTTCGGACGCCGGCCGCAGGCTCGTGATCGGCGCCGGACTGGCCGTGGGCCTGGCCGCGAGCCCGGTGCTGTGGTACCTGATGAACCTGGCCTACGCCCAGCTCGACCTGCCACGCACCGCGGCCGAGCTGCTGGTGCCCGGCGTCGCCCTGCTGCTGGTCGTCGTCGCCGCACTGGTCGACCCACCCCGGGCGCGACCGGTGCCGGAGCCGACCGCGGGCACCGGCGGCCTGTTCGCCGTCGTGGGCGCGGCGATCTTCCTGCTGGCGGCGGGTTCGCTGACGCTGCGCGTGCTGTACGAAGCACTGCGCGTGAGCGTCGACGGCCTGGCCTCACCGCGGCGCACGGAGTTCGTGCAGAACCTCACCTACTTCGGCCCGATCGTGCTCGCCGTCCTCATCGCGGGCCTGCTCACCTGGTACGCCGCCCGTCGCGGCCGCGCCGACCTGGCCCGCTGGACCGTGCTGGCGTTCGGCGCCGCCGGTCCGCTGGCCTACGCGCTGGTCGGCGTCCGTGGCCGGACCGAGCTGGTCGACCAGTTGCTGCCGACGCTGGCGGCCGTGGCCGGGGCGGTCCTCGGGACGCTGCTGGCGCGCCGGGCCGACCGGTGGTTCGCCTGGGAGATCCTCGGCCTGGGGCTGTCGGCGCTGGGCGTGCTGGCCGGGCTCGTCGCGTACCGCCAGACTCCGGCCTGGTGGACCTGGTCCGGTCTGCTGCTGGCCGGCGGCCTGGGTCTGGCGCTCGGCGCGGGCGTGGTCCGCGTGCTGCGCACCGCCGAGGGTGGACCGGTGCGGACCACCGGCTCGGTCGGGCTGGGCTTCGTCACGCTGCTGCTGTGTGCCCGGGCGCTCGGCCCGGTGGTCTGGCACGCCCAACAATCCGTCGGGTACGGCGAGATCCCGCTCGCTCTCCCGGTCCTGACCGGCGTCACCGCCGTGGTGCTACTGGCCCTGTTCGGCGTGGGCCACATGATGACCCGGCTGCGTGCCGACCTGCTCGAACAGGCACGCGCCACGGCGGCCGAACCCGCCGCGCCGTCGGTGGGCTGAGCCGTCCACCGATCGAGACCAGTGGCGGCACCGACCCGGTCACGGGTGGTGCCGCCACTGGCGTAACCGGGGTCAGCCGCGCAGCGCCGCGGTGACGGCCTCGGCCAGTGGCGTGGTCGGACGGCCGATCAGACGGGACAGGTCGCCGCTGGTCTCGGCCAGTTCCCCCTGCTCCACCGCGACATCGACCTCGGCCAGAATCGTCGCGAACATCTCCGGCAGGCCCGCGCCGACCAGGATGCCCCGGTAGACGTCGGGTGCCACGTTGGAGTAGCCGATCTCCCGGCCGGTCTGGCGGCCCAGTTCGGCGGCGTACTCGGCGAAACTCCACGCGGTGTCGCCGCTGAGCTCGTACGTGCGGTTCTCGTGGCCGTCGCCGGTGAGCACCGCGACGGCGGCCGCCGCGTAGTCGGCCCGCGCGGCCGAGGCGACCCGACCGTCCCCGGCCGCCTGGACCACGGCGCCGTGCGCCAGCACCGGAGCCAGGTTGCCCGTGTAGACCTCGTGGTACCAGTTGTTGCGCAGCAGCGTGTACGGCAGCCCGGATCCGAGCACGACCTGCTCGGTGGCTCGGTGGTCGTCGGCCAGCGCCGCCGTCAGCCGCCCCGGCGCGCTGGTGTACGCCAGCAGCCCGACCCCCGCCGCCGCGGCCGCCTCGACCACCGTCCGGTGCTGGCCCACCCGGTCCTTGCCGACCTCGCTGCCCGAGATGAGCAGCACCCGGTCCCCCGCCGCGAACAGCCCCGCGAACGTCTCGGGCGCGTCGTAGTCGGCCACGTGCAGCCGCACCCCGCGGTCGGCGAGCGCGGCGGCCCGCTCCCGATCCCGGACCACGGCGGTGACCTGGTCGGCCGGAACGCGCGCCAGTAACCCGTCCACGACGTGGCGGCCGAGCTGTCCGGTGGCCCCGGTGACGACAATGCTCATAACGGAAATCTCCCTGTCAAACGGTCCTGTCCTTCCACCCTAGGCGGTCACTAACCGTTTGATCAGTACCCACTTTGAAGTAAGGTACTGGTATGGCGGTAAGTGTGGTGAGCAGCGGTTCGGTGTCCAACAACTCGGCGGAGAGCCTGTGTCCGTACCGGCTGGTGCTCGAGCACCTCACCAGCCGCTGGGGCGTGCTGGTGCTGATCGAGCTGCTGGAGGGCCCGCGCCGCTTCGGCGAGCTGCGCCGCGCGGTCGGCCGCGTCAGCGAGAAGATGCTCACCCAGACGCTGCAGACCCTGGAGCGCGACGGAATGGTGCACCGCGACGCCAAGCCCGTCATCCCGCCGCGCGTCGACTACTCCCTCACCGAGCTGGGACACGAGGCCGCCACGCAGGTCCGCGCCCTCGGCCGGTGGACCCAGGCACGCATGGACGACGTCGCCCAGGCCCGCGCCCGCTACGACGCGGCGAAGACCCCCGCCTGAGCCAAAACCGGTTGCCCGAGCGGTGACGATGAACCGGTGACCCAGCTCGTACCGACTCTGACCTCCCTGCACGGACTCGCCCTCGGTGACGCCTTCGGCGAAACCTGGTTCTTCAAGCCCGCCGACCGGGTGGAGCAGCTCATCGCCGACCGCGCCCTCAGTGACGGCCGCTGGCCGTGGACCGACGACACCGCGATGGCACTCACGCTGACCCGGATGCTGGTCGAGCAGGGCGAGGTCGACCAGGACACGCTTGCCGCCGCCTTCGCCGACGCGTACGACGCCGACCCGTACCGCAACTACGGGCCGTCCATGCACGGCGTGCTGCGGGCGGTCCAGGAGGGCGAGCACTGGTCGTCGGTGACTGCGCGCCAGTTCGGCGGGCAGGGCTCGTGGGGCAACGGCGCGGCGATGCGCGTGGCGCCGCTGGGCGTGTGGTTCGCCGCCGACCTGGACCGAGTCGCCGCCCAGGCGATGCTCTCGGCGCGGGTCACGCACGCACACCCGGAGGCGGTGGCCGGGGCGGTGGCGGTCGCCGTCGCGGCGGCGCTGGCGGTGCGCGGGGTCGCGGCCGACGAGCTGCTCGACGCGGTCGCGGCGCGTACGCCCGACGGCGAGGTGGCCGCACGGCTGCGTCGGGTGGCCCGGCTGCGGTTCAGCCTCGCGCCGACCTGGGTGGCGGG
Organism: Catellatospora tritici; assembly: GCF_019083965.1. Lineage (GTDB taxonomy): Bacteria > Actinomycetota > Actinomycetes > Mycobacteriales > Micromonosporaceae > Catellatospora > Catellatospora tritici. The sequence continues at coordinate 359,257 of NZ_JAHRCY010000006.1, read as the reverse complement.
CGAGGTCGGCTGCGGGCGACTGATCTCCGCGCAGGACACGGTGCCGTACGCCCTCTGGTGCGCCGCCCGACACCTGGACGACCTGCCCGAGGCCCTGTGGGCGACCGCGTCGGCGGGCGGCGACATCGACACCACCTGCGCCATCGTCGGCGGCATCATCGCCGCCCGCACCGGCCTGGACGCCATTCCCCCGTCCTGGCTGGCTGCCCGCGAACCCCTCCCCGCCTGGACGGGCGACCCCCACTGACCCCGCACACAGCCCGCCGCCACGCCCGTCGCACCGCCCGCATGATCGCGTGGCCGGGTGGCGGGCGTGGCACGGGCGATGGAACGCGTCGCGTCGCCTCGCGCCCATGATCGACTGCAGCCTCAGAAAAGTGGCACCCGCCCACACGCTCGCCGGCGGCGTCTGGACTGAGGAGCGTGACCGGGCCGAAGGCCCGGCAGCGACGAGGGAAGACGCCGCCTGAAAGACGAGCGTGCCGCGCCCGCGGAGGCGGGCGCCAGGTTGAGGTCAGGCGCGGACGGTGCCGGCGGTGGGGAGGCCCGCGGTGGCGGTGACGTGGACGGCGGTGGTCCACCAGTGGCTGGCCAGGCGGCCGCCGTTGGTCCAGTCGAGGATCCAGTCGAGCATGCTCAGCGGCGGCTGACGGAAAGCGTCGTCGAGAGTGAACAGGGTGATGCCGCCGTCGGGTTCGACGTACCCGTCGAGCGGGAGTTGGCCGGTGACGGCGAGCCGGGAAGGGATGAGCCGCCATGCCCGGTGGGTCGGGTACGTGTGGTCGGTGGCCCACGAGTCGATCACCCCGGCGCGCAGCAACGGCCGCAGCAGCGCGGCGGTGTCGACGCACAGTCGGTCTCGCTTGGGCGGGTGCGGGCTGAAACTGAGCAACCGCGCGACGGTGCGCGGCCCGGCGTCCGCCACCGGCGCGGTCCCGTCGTCCCACTGGTCCGCGGCCACATCGTGGCCGAGATCATGGCCGTCCTGGTCTGCCTCGAGCCGGTCGACCGTCTCGAAAGCAGGCAGTTCGGGCCATTCGGTGGAGAGCGGGCGCGCCGTCGCGTCCACACCGCGACGGCGGCGGGTCGGGGGCCGCAGTGTCGCCCACATCGGCGCACCTCCTGCCGGGTTTCGGGGGGATCGGGGCCGGTCGACCGGTCCGTCACCGAGCCCAACGCGCGAACACCCCTGCGGGTTAGGCCGTTCGGCGAGTTCCGGCACAGCCGGCCGCGCGCAAATATGGAAACTCTTTGTTTCCTGACGAGTAACATATGGCCGAACGTATGTGGCGAGAGCACGTCACAGTCACGAAACATAGGACCTTGTGCCTGGTCGTCATCGTGATCCCCGACGTAACACCGCCCTGCGAGTCACCGCCGCGATCGCCGCGGCGGGTCTGGTACTGGTCGGTTCCTTCCTGGTCTACCGGGAGCTGAACGCCCCCTCGTGCGAGGGCGAGGCGCCACTGAGCGTGGCCGCCTCCGCCGACATCGTCGACGCGCTGCGCGCGACCGCCGACTCGGTGAACCAGCAGAAGATCGCGGTGGACGGCAAGTGCGTCGCGATCGAGGTGACCATGGTCGAGCCCGCCGACATGGCGGCGGCGCTGGCCGACCTCAACAGCGTGTCGCTGACCGGCATCGGCCAGCCCAGCGGCAACACCCAGATCCCGGACGTGTGGGTGCCCGACTCCGCCACCTGGCTGGCCCGCCTGACCACCGCCGCCCCCAACTTCCAGGTCGCGCAGGCGCCCTCGATCGCGCGCAGTCCGGTCGTGGTCGCCATGCCCGAGCCGATCGCGGCCACCCTGGGCTGGCCCGCCAAGACGCCGACCTGGACCACGCTGCTGCAGGCGATGACCTCGGGCACTGGCCTGCGGGTGGGCATCGTCGAGCCGACCCGGGACGCCGCGGGCCTGTCGGGGCTGCTGGCGCTGGGCGCCGCTGCCAGCACCGGCGCGAACTCCCAGGCCGCCGCGACCGGAGCGCTGCGGGCGCTGGCCTCCGGCCGGTCGGTGCTGCGTGACGATCTGTTGGCGCGCTTCCCGCGCAGCAAGGACCCGGCGGCGCTGAAGTCGGCGCTGAGCGCGGCCTCGCTGTCGGAGCAAGCCGTGATCCACTACAACGCGACCAAGCCGCCGGTGCCGCTGGCCGCGCTGTACCTGGAGCCCGCCCCGACGGCCCTGACCTTCCCGTACGCGGTGATGCCCGGCCTGCCCGCCACCAAGGCCGGGGTGGCCCAGCGGCTGCTCGACGAGCTGCGCCAGCCCGCCTTCCGGGACCGGCTGGCCGGGCTGGGCCTGCGCGCCGCCGACGGCACGTACGGCACGGCGCTGGCGACCCCGAAGGGCGCCCCGGCCGCCGCGTCGCCGAACCCCGCCGCCACGCCGAGCCCCGCCGCGACCGTGGCCGCGGTCGACCGGGCCCTGTCCACCTGGGTGGCCGTGACGCTGCCGGCCCGGATGCTGGCGGTGATCGACGTGTCCGGCTCGATGCTGGAGCGGGTCGCCACCGCGGGCGGCGCGACCCGGGCGCAGGTGACGCTGGAGGCGGCACGTCGCGGCCTGGGCCTGTTCGACGACTCGTGGGCGGTCGGCCTGTGGACGTTCTCGACGAAGCTGCAGGGCGATCGCGACTACAAGCAGCTGCTGCCGATCGGACAGCTGTCGCAGCAGCGCAACCAGATGCTGGCCACGCTGGGCTCGATCACGCCGAAGCCCGACGGCGACACCGGCCTCTACGACACGATCCTCGCCGCGTACGAGACGGTGCAGCGGGACTGGGATCCGGGCCGGGTCAACTCCGTGGTGATGATGACCGACGGCGACAACGACGACGACAACGGCGTCTCGCTGGAGCAGCTGCTGGCCGCGCTGAAGGACAAGGCCGACCCCAACCGGCCGATCCAGGTGGTCATCCTCGCCATCGGCGACAAGATCAACCCGGCGCCGCTGCAGCAGATCACCAAGCTCACCGGTGGCGGCGTGTTCCAGGCCAAGGACCCGGCCAAGATCGGCGAGATCTTCCTCAAGGCGATCTCGCTGCGCTCGGCCAACCCCTCCTGACCGGCGGCGGCCGCCAGGGCGTGAAAGCATCCCGGGTATGACCGTGAGCACGCCCTGGCGCCGCCTGCCCGCACCGGCCCGCGCGATCGCCGCGGCCACCGCCGACGCGGTGGCCGCCGCCCGCGCCCGCGACGACGCCGAGCTGGACGCGGCCGCGGCCCGGCTCGCCGGGTGCGACCAGGCGCAGGTCGGCGTGGTGCTGGGCGAGGCGGTGCGGCTGCTGATCGAGCGGCTGCACCCCGACGGCCTGTCCGGCGAGGACGTGCAGGCGCTGTTCGAGCAGTGCGCCCGCGACGCGATGGCCTGGACCGACCTGGACGTGGACACCCTGGTCACGGTGCTTACCGGGGCGCTGGGCGTGCACGATACGGCCGAGGTCCCGCGCAAGCCCGACCCGAAGCTGCTGGACCGGCACGCGATCCTGCTGCTGGCACACCTGCTGGCCGGGGCGGGCGAGCCGCTGGAGCCGTACCTGACGGCGGCCTTCGCCGAGGTGGCCCGGAGCGAGACCGAGGAGATGCCGTAACCGGGTTGGGCATTTGTCCTAATATGAGGCGGTGTTCGACTGGTCGGCCCAGCTCCTGCGCTCGATGCCCGAGCTGGCGCTGTTCCTGTCCCTGGGACTCGGCTTCGCGCTGGGTCGGATCCGGTTCTGGGGCGTCGACATCGGCGGAACCGCCGGCACCCTGATCGTCGCGCTGCTGATCGGCATGATCGGCGGCGTCACCCTCAACCGCGAAGTGCGCGACATCGCGTTCGCGCTGTTCATCTTCACGCTCGGCTACATGGCCGGGCCGTCGTTCTTCTCCAGCCTCAACGCGCACAGCCTGCGGTACGCGTCCTTCACCGCGGTGCAGTTGGGCCTGCTGATCGTGCTGGTCTGTGTGGCCACCGTCGTGCTGCGACTGGACCAGGGCACCGCGGCCGGGCTGGCGGCGGGCAGCACCACCGCGTCGGCCGCGCTGGGCACCGCGGGCGAGGCGATCGGATCACTCCCGCTGCCCCTCGCCCGGCGGCAGGAGCTGCAGGTCGAGCTGGCCACGACCTACTCGGTGGCGTACATCTGCAGCCTGATCACGCTGATCGTGTTCACCGGGCAGCTCGGCCCGAAGCTGTTCGGGCTGGACCTGCGCCGCGAGGCCGAGGCGCTGCTGGGCACGCTCGGCGACCGCGACGATCCGGGCACCCCGGCCGTGCCCGGCCTGGTCGGGCGGATCTTCGAGATCCAGGCGGGCAGTGGCCGGACGGTGGAGCAGGTCGAGACGGAACTGGGTGGCGAGTGCGCGATCGAGCGGCTGCGCCGCGACGGCGACCTCGTGCCGTACGACGCCGAGACGGTGCTGCGCCCCGCCGACCGCGTGCTGGTGGTCGGCAGCCGCGCGGATCTGCTGCTCGGCGAGCGGGTGCTCGGCCCGGAGACGACCGGTGCCGGCGCCCATCCGCTGAGCCTGGACAGCGCCTCCGTGGTCATCACCGACCCGCGCTACCGGGGCTGGACGCTGGCGCGCCTGCACGAGGAGATTCCGGCCCGGGACCGCCACGGCGTCTTCGTCACCGGCCTGTCCCGGATGGAGCACGCGCTGCCGGTGCGGCCCGCGACCGGCCTGCACGTCGGCGACACGCTGCACCTGACCGGCACCCCGCACGACCTGGAGACGCACGTGCCCAGGCTCGGGGTGCGGATCGACCCGACGGTCAAGGCCGACCTGAGCTTCATCGCGCTGGGCGTGGTGGCCGGGATGCTGCTCGGGCGGGTGACGGCGCCGCTGGGCCCGGTGCCGCTGTCGCTGGGCATCGGCGGCGGCTGCCTGCTCAGCGGGCTGCTGTTCGGCTGGCTGCGGGCCCGGCGACCCACGTTCGGGCAGTACCACCCCGCCGCGGCCGCGGTGATCAAGGACTACGGCCTGGCCACCTTCGTGGCCGCGGTGGGCCTGGGCGCGGGCCCGGCCGCGATCGACCTCATCCGGCGGTACGGCCCGGCGCTGCCCCTGGCGGCGGTGCTGCTCACGCTGCTGCCCGCGCTGGCCGGAATGTGGCTGGCGGTCCGGCTGATGAAGCTGCCCGCGCCGCTGGCCTGCGGGTGCGTCGCGGGGCAGCAGTGCAGCACCCCGACGCTGGCCACAGTGCAGCGGATCTGCGGCAACGGGACGCCGCTGCTGTCGTACACCATCGTCTATGCCTTCTCGGCGGTGGCGCTGCCGCTGCTCGGGCCGTTGATCGTGGCCCTGGCCGGGCTACTGCGCTGACCAGGGCCGATCCTTGGCTGACACGGCGGTACGCGCGTTATGGTCGCTATGTGATGTTCCGCAGTTCGCCGCCCCGGCCGGTGGTGCGGTGGAAGGCACGCGCATGCCGGTGACGTCGTCCGAGCGGCGCGAGCTGCGGGTGCGCGCGGCGGTCGGCACCAGCACGGCGGCAGACAGCGTCCAGGCGGGCACCGAGGCGGCCACCGCTGCCCTGGCCGGGCTGGGCGACGACCAGCCCGCCCTGATCATCATGTACGCCTCGATCCGCTACGACCTGGCCGCGCTCCTGCACACGGTGCGCCGGCTGACCGCGCCCACGCCGCTGGTCGGCGCCACCTCCAGCGGCCACTTCCAGGACGGCATCCTCACCGTCCCCGGCGCCGGCGTGTCGGTGCTCGCCCTGACGGCGGGCGGCTACCGCTTCGGCACCGCCTCGGTCACCGGCGTCCGCGAACACGCGACCCAGGCCGGCCAGCAGCTCGCCCGCGCGGCCCGCGCCGCCGCCGGTCCCCGCCACGACCGCGACGCGGCCATGATCCTGCTCGCCACCGGCCTCTCCGGCCACCAGCAGGAACTGCTCAACGGCGTGCACAAGGTGGTCGGGGCCAAGGTGCCGGTGGTCGGCGGCAGCGCGGGCGACGACCGGCTGCTGGAGCGCACCTGCGTCTTCGACGGCGACCGGCTGCTCACCGACGGCGGCGCGGTCGCGATCTGGGTCGACTCGCCCTGGCCGCTGAATGTGGTCGCCGACCACGGCTGGGAGGCGGTCAGCCTGCCGCTGCTGGTGACCAAGACCGACGGGCAGGTCGTGTGCGAGATCGGCGGGCGTCCCGCGGCCGACGTGTTCCGCGAGCACTTCGACCCCGACGCGCCCCAGCGCAAGCCGGGGCTGGTGCGCCCCGCGCCCGGCTACCTGTCGGCGTACGCCTTCGGGCTGATCGAGCCGGACGGTACCCGGCTCATCCGCGGCGCCTACCTCGACGGCGACGGGCGACTGCGCACGTTCACGCCGCTGCCGCCGTACGCGGCGGTGCAGATCGTCACCTGTACCTCGGCCGACCTGCTCGGCGTCATCGACGACGTGGTGCACGAGGCGGTGGTGGGGCGTGACCCGTCGGTGCTGCTCGCGTTCAGCTGCGTGGCGCGCCTGGACGTGCTGGCCGAGCAGGGTCCGGTCGAGGCCTCGATGATCCAGGAGGCGGCCGGGGAGATGACCACGTTCGGCTTCTACACGTACGGCGAGTTCGCCCGGACCACCCGGGTCGCCGGCTACCACAACGCCACCCTGACCGCGATCGCGCTGTGAGGCGGGGATGGACTGGCGCCCCGAGACCGAGACGGAGCAGCTGCGGCGCAGACTCGCGCAGGCCTCCGACGCCGCCCGCGACGCCTACCGCGACACCACCCGGCTGATCCGGCTGCTGTCGGTGCTGGGCCAGCCCGCCAGCGCCGAGGAGATGACCGAGCGCCTGCTCACGGTGCTGTCGGACGTGTTCTTCGCCGACGTGGTGTGCATGGTGCGCCGCGAGGGCGACCGGCTCGCCGTGACCGCCTCGTGCGGGCTGCCGGAGGACGACCCGGCGTACACGAACAGCTGGCCCGCTGGGCCTGCGGCCCGGCATGCGCTGGCCGAGGGCCGCACCGTGACCCGGGGCGACGGCGAGACCGACGTGGCCCTGTGCGCCGCCGACGTGCCCGGCACGGTGACGCCGCTGCGGATCCGCTCGGCCGCCTGGGTGCCGGTCTTCGGGTACGCCGACAGCCTGATCATCCTGTTCCGGTCCAGCCCGATCCCGTTCGCCACCTCCGACGTGCCGATCCTCAACTCGGTGGCGTCCCGGTTGTGCCTGACGCTGCGTGAACGCGAACGCAACGCCGTCATCGAGCGGCTGGCCCACCACGGCCACCTGCTCACCCGGCACCTGCGGCTCGAACCGCTGCTCGACGAGGCCGCCGCCCAGCTGCTGCTGCTCACCGCGGCCGACCGGACCTGGGTCGAGATGGTCGAGGACGGGCAGGCACACCTGCGGGCGCACCGGGGGCTGCGCGCCGACGAGATCGCGGGCTGGCCGCACCCGTTCGGGGTGGACGGGCCGCCCGGCTCGGAATCGGAGTCGGGCGTGCTCAGCGTGGCCGTGCCGCGCGAGGAGGGCCCGCTGGCGCTGCTGTACGCCGCCCGCGACCGGGGCGAGCGCTTCACTCCCGGTACCACCGAGATCATGACGATCTTCGCCAACCACCTCGGCGTGGCGATGACCAACGCCGAGCTCTACCACGCGCTCAAGCAGCGGGCCACCCTCGATCCGCTGACCAACCTGGCCAACCGCAGCGCCCTGGTGACCCACCTGGAGGCGGTGCTGCAGCGGCCCGAGCTGACCCTGGTCGGCCTGCTCTTCTGCGATTTGGACGGGTTCAAGGCCGTCAACGACCTGCTCGGCCACGAGGCCGGGGACGAGCTGCTGCAGCAGGTCGCCGAGCGGCTGCGCGGCAGCATCCGCCCCGACGACCTGCTGGCCCGCTTCGGCGGCGACGAGTTCGTCATCGTGCTCGACGGCATCCGCCAGCTCGCCGAGGTGGCCGAGGTGGGCGCCCGGGTCTGCGCGGACCTCGACGACCTGTACGTCGTGGCGGGCGAGCAGGTGCGCGTGTCGGCCAGCGTCGGCGGGGTGCTCGGCATCCGCGGCCAGACCACGCCCACCGCCATGCTGCGCGACGCCGACGCCGCCATGTACGTCGCCAAGGGCCGCGGCCGAGGCCAGGTCGAGGTCTTCGACGAGGACGCCTCGCACCGCTCCCGCGACCGGCTGGACCTGCGCTCCGAACTGCTGCACGCCCTCGACCGCGACCAGCTCCACCTCGTCTACCAGCCGATCTTCACCCTCGACACGCACCGGATCGTGGCGTTCGAGGCGCTGCTGCGCTGGACGCACCCGTACCACGGCACCGTGTCGCCGGAGGTGTTCATCCCGATGGCGGAGGACTCCGGGCAGATCACCGCGATCGGCGAGTGGGTGCTGGCACACGCCTGCGCCCAGCTGCGCGACTGGCACCAGCTGCCACAGGGGCGCGGCATCGGCATGAGCGTGAACCTGTCGCCGGTGCAGCTGCACCAGCCGCAGGCCGCCGAGCGGACGATCGACATCATCCGCGCCTCCGGGCTCGACCCCACCGACATCTGGCTGGAGATCACCGAGCACAGCTACCTGCGCCACGACGTCACCGACTACGTCACCGCGCTCGGGGTGGCCGGGGTGCACCTGGTGCTGGACGACTTCGGCACCGCGTACTCGAACCTGGCCTACCTCAAGCGGCTGCCGATCGAGATCCTGAAGATCGACAAGTCGTTCGTCAGCGGCGTGGTCGGCGGCGAGCTGGACCTGAGCATCGTCCGGGCGATCCTGGCCATCGCCGACTCGCTCGGCCTGGTCGCCATCGCCGAGGGCATCGAGACCGAGGAGCAGGGCGCGGCGCTGCGGCGGCTGGGCTGCCGCCTGGGCCAGGGCTATCTGCTGTCGCGGCCGCTGCCGCCCGACGCCGCGACCCGGCTGCTCCAGCCACGGCTGCCCGCCCCGGCGGCGTACACCGGCGCCACCCGGCCGCCCGCCTGATTCATTCACGATCGTCGCGGCGGCCATGCGCCAGGCTGTAGGGGTACCCGGCGCGGAGGCGTTTGTGATCACCTACTATCGCGACGACACGGTGCTCGTGACCTCGTCGTACGTCCACATCGGCGACCGCCGCTTCCGCCTGGACGACCTGCACTACGTGTGGCACAAGCAGGTCCGGCCCGACTGGCGGGTGCGCGGACGCACCGCCGGGCGCGGCATCCTCAACCTGCTCATGATCCTGTCGGTGTTCGCCGGGTTCATCCTGCTGTGTGCCTTCGCCGCCGCCGCGTACGGCGAGTCCCAGCTCGCCTCGGCCGTCGGCCGCCTGCACGTCCCCCGCAACACGCTGCTCCTGCTCGCCGCAGTGCTCCTGCTGCTCGGCGCGGCCCCGGCGATCTGGGAGTGGATGCTGCACCGCATCGACGACAGCTACGACCGCGGCGACGCCATCCACGAGATCTGGGCCCAGACCGCCCACGCCCAGATCCTCCTGCTCCGCCTGGACGACGCAACCCGGTTCGGCAAGATCTACCGCGCCCTCGAACGCGCCCTCGACCGGTAGTGCGGCTAGGCGGGGGTGACGGTGCCGGTGGTGCCGTTGAGGGTTATCTGCTGGCCGGTGGCGATGGTGGCGACGGCGTTCGGGACGCCGACGACGGCGGGGATGCCGTACTCGCGGGCGACCACGGCGCCGTGGGAGTTGGCGCCGCCCATCTCCATGACCAGGCCGCCCGCGGTGAGGAACAGCGGGGTCCAGCCGGGGTCGGTGGACGGGCAGACCAGGATCTCGCCGGGTTCCAGGTGCGCCCCAACCGGGTCGAGGATCACCCGGGCGGTGCCGGTGACGGTCCCCGCCGAGGCGGGAGTGCCCGCGAGTGAGCCGTCGGGCGCGGCCGCGTGCATGCCCGCCTCCGGCTCGGTGCCGTCGGACAGCAGTACGCGCGGGATGTGGCGGCGGCGCAGCTCCTCGTCGTAGCCCTGGCGCGCCCGCGCGGCCGCCTCGCGCAGGTCGGTGCCGTGCAGCCCGGCCCGCGCCTGGGCCAGGTCCAGGAAGTACACGTCACCGGGCTCGTCGAGGCGCCCTTGCCGGTACAGCTGCTCGCCGACCAGCCCCAACTGTGCGCGGGCGGCGGCGATGATCCGGACCAGGTAGTACTTCGGCAGCTCGCGTACGCCCGCCAACGCCCGCGCCCGCGCCAGCAGCCCGCGCACCAGCCGGGCCCGCAGCCGTCCGCGACGGCGCGCCCGCCCCGCCAACGTCTCGATCTGCGCCTCGGCCTCGGCGGCACCCTGCGCGAACAGCCGGTCCGGGGACGACTGCGCGCTGTCCTCGGGGCTCATCCGCAGGTAGTTGGCGAGCACGCCGAGCAGGTAGCGCGGATCGTCGGCCCAGCGGGGCATGCCGAGGTCGATCTCGGCGACGGCGCGGTGGCCGTACCGGCGCAGAAAGCTCTTGAGCTCGCCCTGGGCCAGGTCCGGCAGGGTTCCCGCGGCATAGCGGTGGGCGAGCTCGTCGACCTTCTCGGTACGCAGCACCCGCGCCGACGTCTCGTCGGCCCGCAGCCGCACCGCCACGTGCCACAGTTCCAGGTCCATCTCCGTGGTGACGTTGTGCGGGATGCCCCGCAGCACCGCCTGCAGCTCGCCGGTCCCCGCGTCGGTGCCGAGCAGCCGGTCGGCCAGCCCGAGCGCGACGAACCCGGCCGCGGCCACCGGCAGGATCCGCGGCAGCATCGGCGCCACCTCGTCCGCCAGCAGCCGCTCGATCCAGTCCAGCCGCTGCTCGGCCGCGAGGTCGGCGGGCGCGGCCAACCGGACGTCGAGTTCGGCGTCGATCCGCTCCACCCGCGCGCGGGCCACCTCTGGCTTGACCAGGGCATGCACCAGGTACGGCGGCACTTTGTACCGGAGCGCGACCCGCCCCACCCGGCGCAGGAACGGCAGCCGCGACGGCCGGGTCACCGACAGGCGCGGGTCGGTGAACAGCTCGCGGAACACCGCCGCCGAGCGGGCCTCCATCACGCCCAGCACCTTCGGGATCAGCGCCTGCCCCACCCGGCTGCGCGCGGCGGTGGTGACGTCGAAGAAGACGCGCCGCCCCGCCTCGGTGAACGGCGGCGGCCCGGTCAGCGGATCGGCGACCGGGAAGCCGAACAGGCGCGCGGCCCCCGAGCCGATCAGCCGGAACCCGGCCATGCCCGCCGGGGTGATCGGTCGGAACACACCCTGCGCGACGCTGAAGCAGAAGTAGACCCGCAGGTCGTCCTCGGGGGCGGGGGCATGCTCGGGCAGCGGGTACAGCGTCGTGATCGGACGGGCCTGGGTCAGCCACAGCGTCCCGTCGCCGTCGACCGCCCACTCGGTGTCCTGCGGTGCGCCGTAGTGCGTCTCGACCCGGTCGCCGAGCCGGGCCAGCGCCAGCACCTGCGCGTCGGTGAGGCATGCGGCGTCGGCGCCGTCGGCCCGCGCGACGTGCTCGGTGCCGCCACCGGGCAGCGAGCGTACGGCCAGCCGCTTGTCGCCCAGGCGCCGGTGCAGGATCGTCTCGCGCGCGGTGTCGACGACGAAGTGGTCGGGGTTGACCGCCCCGGACACGACGGCCTCGCCCAGGCCGGGGGCGGCGTCGATCACCGCCTGACGGCGGCGGCCGGTGACGGGGTTGGCCGTGAACAGCACCCCGGCCACCGCCGAGTCGACCATGCGCTGCACGACCACGGCCAGCCGTACCGTCCGGTCGTCGATGCCGTTGGTGGCCCGGTAGACCACGGCCCGGTCGGTCCACAGCGACGCCCAGCAGCGCCGCACCGCGTCCAGCACCGCCGCCTCGCCCACCACGTTCAGGTAGGTGTCCTGCTGCCCGGCGAAGCTGGCGAAGGGCAGGTCCTCGGCGGTCGCCGAGGAGCGCACCGCGACGGGCGCGTCCGCGCCCAGCCGGGCGTACCCCTCCGCCACCGCGGCGGCGATCCCCGCCGGAACCGGCGCGGCCAGCACCGCCGCGCGGGCCCGTGCGGCCAGCGCGGTCAACGCCGCGACATCTGTCGCCGCCGCGTGTTCCAGCGCGTCGAACAACTCGTTGAGGTCGGCGGCCTCGGTGGCCTGCCGGTACGCCTCCGTGGTGAGGCAGAAGCCGGGCGGCACCGGCAGCCCGGCCCGGGTCAGCTCGCCCAGGTTGCCCGCCTTGCCGCCGACCGCGGCGAGCATGCCGCCGTCGATCTCGGCGAAGTCGAGGACCAGGTCAGTGGCGGGGGTCAGCGTCGCGCTCATCGAGGTGTCTCCTTGAAGCCTTGCCCAGCAGCGCCATCGCCTCGGCGACGCGGCGCTGTTCCGCATCGGTCAGGTACGTCATCAGCTCCCGCTGCGCCTGGGCGCGAACCCGCTCGAAGCCGCGCAGGAAGTCGCGCCCGGCGGGGGTGATCCGCAGCCGCTTGGCCCGCCGGTCCGCGAGGTCCTCCGCGCGCTCGATCCAGCCGCGCCGCACCAACTGGTCGACCAGGCGGCTGGTGACCGAGGTCGACCGGCCGAGCTGCCCGGCGAGGTCGCCGACGGTGGGGCGGGCGCCACCGTCGAGCACGTACAGCGACGCCACCTGGAGGAGGTTGGGTTCGGCGTCGCCCATCCGGCGCAGCATGCCCAGCAGGAACTGCGGGATCATCGCGCGCCGGAACAGGCCGATGTCCTCGGCCAGCTGGTCGTGCGGCAGTTCGTCCATGGTGTTTGCGCTTTCGCAACTAATGCGGGAACACAACGTTAACGACACCACTCTAACGCCCACCCACCCCCACAAGTCAACGCTCGATGAAATCCGCCGCCGCCGTGTAAGGAAGGGCACCTTCTTATCGCTTTGCGTGATAGAAGGGCCCCTTCTCAACTGCGGCCGGCTCGGGCGGCGATCCTGACTTTCGTCGGGGACAGGTCCGGACCGGCGTCGGGTTCGGCGAACGGCAGCCGGCCGCAGGATGGATGGCAGACCGCTGCGGTTACGTCCGCAGCCCGCCGCGCGAATCGCCTGGGTCGGGTTCGATCCGCACCGTCGTGGCGCCGAACCGTCGAGGGAGATCCGTTGAACACCGCTGTGTGTCATACCGCCGTGCGCGCCACCCGTGGCGCCGCGATCGTCCTGTTCGCCGCCGTCCTGCTGGTGCTGTCGCTCCGGGTCGGCACCGCCCACGCCGCCGAGATCCCGACCCGGCCGTGCTCGGACAAGGGGGTGACCAGGACCGACCACGCGCTGGCCCGCGCGCTCAACGCACAGCTCGTCCAGGGCATGAAGGGTCACGTCAGCGGCCACCAGGCCTCCTGCGCCCGCGCGATCGTACGGGAGGTGCAGAAGCTGGGCCTGGACCGGCGGGCGGCGGTCATCGCGGTCACCACCGCGATCGTCGAGGGCAACATCAACAACTTCGCCGAGGCGGTCGACTACGACAGCCTCGGGCTGTACCAGCAGCGGCCGTCGGCGGGCTGGGGTACGCCGAACCAGATCATGGACCCGGCGCACGCCACCGACGCGTTCCTGGGGCGCATGCAGGAGCTGTACCCGCACGGCAGCTGGCACCGCGCGCCGATCGGCGCCGTCTGCCAGCAGGTGCAGGTCTCGGCCTTCCCCGACCGGTACGGCGACCAGGCCGCCGACGGCCAGCGCATCGTGGACGCCATCTGGCCCGCCGCCGACCCCGCCTGAACCATCCTCCGCACGCCCATCCCACGGTGCCCCGGCTCCTCAGCCGGGGCACCGCCCGCCGCGCCTCATCCCGTCTCGGCGTTGCCATCTCGGCGTTGACAAGGGGCCTTCCGCTACGGAAAGCGATAAGAAGGTGCCCTTCCTTGCCCCGGGGCGGAGCGGAGTGGGGTTACGCGTCGAGGCCTGCGCGGTAGGCGAGCCGGGCGGCCTGCACGCGGTTGTCGGCTTCCAGCTTGGTCAGGATGGCGCTGACGTAGCCCTTGACGGTGCCCTCGGTCATGAACAGCTCGGCGCCGATGTCGGCGTTGGACAGGCCGCGGCCGACCAGGCGCAGTACGTCGACCTCGCGCGGGGTCAGCGCGTCCAGGCGGGACTTCTCCTCACTCGACAGCAGCGGCGAGCGCCCGGCCAGCGAGTCGATGACCTGGCGGGTCACGGCCGGGTCGAGCATGGCGTGGCCCTGCCCGACCGCGTACAGCGCGCGCACCAGCTCCTCCGGCGGAGAGTCCTTGAGCAGGAACCCGGCCGCGCCGGAGCGGATCGCCTCGTCGACGTACTCGTCGGTGTGGAACGTGGTCAGGATGATGACCTTGGGCGGGTCGGGCAGCTTCAGCAGCTCGCGAGTGGCGGCCAGGCCGTCCATGATCGGCATGCGGATGTCGACCAGGGCGATGTCGGGCCGCATCCGGCGGGCTGCCTCAACCGCGCTGCGCCCGTCTCCGGCGTCGGCGACGACCCGCAGGCCCTCGTCGGCGTCGATGATGGTGGCCAGACCGCGCCGGATGATGTCATTGTCATCGACGATCATTACTTTGATCATGTACGGCTCCCCGCCACGCTCCCGACCGGTGGGATCATCGCGCTGACCCGGAACCCGCCGCCCGGCAGCGGTTGCGCGTCGAACCGGCCACCCAGCAACGCCACCCGCTCGCTCAGTCCGATCAACCCGTGCCCGCCGCTGGGCAGCTGCTCGCGGCCCGGGTCGCGCGGCGCGTCGTTCTCCACCGCCGCGTGCACCCCGTCCGCCGCACAGCGCACCGACACCCGCACCGCCGCGCCCGGCGCGTGCTTGACCGCGTTGGTCAGCGCCTCCTGCACCAACCGGTACACCGCCCGCTGCACCGGATCGGCCAGCAGCTCCGGGTAGCCGGTGACGTCGTAGGCGACCGGCATCCGGCCGGTCTGTCGTGCCCGCTCCACCAGCTCGGGCAGGTCGGCGGCGGTGGGCTGCGGCGCACGCGGCGCGTCCTCGCCCCCAGCGCCCTTGAGCAGGCCGAGGATGCCGCGCAGCTCGGTCAGCGCCGCGCGGCCCTCGTCCCGGATGCGCTCCACCTCGGCCGACACCTCGGGATCGGCCACGGCCGGGCCCAGTCGCAGCGCCGAGGCGGTGACCACGATGTTGCTGACCCGGTGCGCCACCACGTCGTGCATCTCGCGGGCGATCCGGGCCCGTTCGTCGCGCCGGGCCGTCCGTGCCATCAGGTCGCGCTCGCGTTCCAGGTCACCGGCGCGCTCGCGCAGGCTCACCACCAGATCCTGCCGTACGCCCGCGGCGTAACCGAGCACGAGCGGGCCCAGCGCGAAGGTCAGCGTGTACGCCCACGCGCGCACGTCGACGATCAGCCCCTCGATCGCCGACAGCGCCTGCACCGCCACCCCGACGCACGCCAGGAGCACCAGCTGCCACCAGCGGCGGGCCACGGTGCCCATGGTGTACATCATCACCGCGAACGGGATCGGGGTGAACGCGAGCAGGTGCGCGGCGAGCACGAACACGGTGATCGCCAGCGGCCAGCGCCGCCGGAACAGCAGCACCACCCCGGCCAGCGCGGTGACCAGTTCGGAGGCGGCCCAGCGGTCGCCGAGCAGCCCGTTGCGGCTGATGCTCAGCTGCTCGTCGATCAGCCCGATGACCAGCGCCCCCGCGCAGACCGCGAAGTCGGCACCGGTCAGCTGGAAGTCAGCCGCGCCTGCGCGGGGCGGCCCTGGTCGCGGGTCCCCCATACCCGACATTCCACCACCCGCCGCCCGCCGAGCCGCCCGGAACGGACGGATCAACCCCGGCGATGTTGCCGGGCAATCGGGGGGTATCGACGCGCTCATACGCCCGATTGCCCGGCAACTCGGCGGTGACGCCGACGCCGACGCCGACGCCGTCGGCGTCAGTGGCGGGTGGGGCGTTCGGAGGTGCGGGAGAGGCTGAGGCCGAAGCGGCCCTGCGGGTCGGTCCACCACTGGCGCATGGTGAACCCGGCCCCGGCCAGTTCGGTGGCCACGCTCTGCCGGTCGAACTTCGCCGAGATCTCGGTGCGCAGCTCCTCGCCCGGCCGGAACTCGATCTCCAGGTCCAGCGCGGGCAGGTGCACCCGCATCTCGCGCTGCGCCCGCAGCCGCATCTCGATCCAGCGGTGCTGGGCATCCCACAGCGCCACGTGGTCGAACGCGGTCAGGTCGAAGTCGGCGCCCAGCGACCGGTTGAGCACCCGCAGCACGTTGGTGTTGAACTCGGCGGTGATGCCCTGCTCGTCGTCGTACGCCGCGACCAGGGTCTGCTCGTCCTTGACCAGGTCCGTGCCGAGCAGCAGCCACTCCCCCGGCTCCAGCGCCCCGCGCAGCTCCCGCAGGAACGCCGCCCGCTCGCCCGGATTCAGGTTGCCGATGGTGCTGCCCAGGAACACGACCATCCGGCTGCCCCCACCAGGGATGCGGTCCAGGTCCCGGGTGAAGTCGCCGACGATCGCGTGCACCTCGATGTCGGAGTAGTCGGCGGCTATCGCCTCGGTCGCGGCGGCCAGCGCGGGCTGCGACACGTCCAGCGGGACGAACCGGCCCAGGGTGCCGTGGGCGTGCAGCGCGTCCAGCAGCAGCCGGGTCTTGTCCGAGGAGCCCGAACCGAGCTCCACCAGCGTCTTCACGCCGGTCTCGCGGGCGATGTCGGCCGCGTGCGCGGTCAGGATCTCCCGCTCGGCCCGGGTCGGGTAGTACTCGGGCAGGGCGGTGATGCGTTCGAACAGGTCGCTGCCGTACGCGTCGTAGAAGTACTTGGGCGGCAGCCACTTCGGTGTCGCGGTGAGCCCGGCTCGGGCGTCGGCGCGCAGCTGCTCGGTCAGGTCTTCCGGGGTCAGGTGTACGTCGATCCTCATAGCTCCTCCACCGTGTACGAGGCCGGGTGCGCGACCACCAGTCGGCGGTCGGGTACCCCTACCCAGCCGGAGTCGTCGTCGAACGGTTCCGAGGCCACGATCACCCGTCCGGGGTCGTGACGCACCGACAGCGCGTGCCCGTACGTCGTCGCGTACGCCCACTCGCCGTCGGTCAGCAGTAGGTTCAGTCGTGACCCGGCGGCGCTGGCACCGACCTCCGCCACGGTCGCCGTCACCGCCTCCGCCGGGGTGTAGCCCGCGCGCAGCCGCTGCCGCAGCAGCACCCACAGGAACGCGGCGTCGGTCGGGGCGTCCATCGTCATCAGGTCGGTCACGGGCAGGCGCTCGGCCAGCTTGGCCACGCTGTCGGGCCAGCCCGCGACGAAGCCGTTGAGGCTGAACCACCAGCCTTCGCCACCGAACGGCGCGCACGCCTGGTCGTTGACGACCATGCCGGGGGTGGCCGAGCGCACCGCCGCCAGCGCCGCGCTGACCATGGTCTGCCGCGCGATCGCGCCGAAGTTCTGGTCGCCCCAGATCGGCACCCCGCGCCGGTAGCGGACCGGGCCGGACGGGGTGAACCAGCCCACCCCGAAGCCGTCCACGTTGATCGTCCCGCCGCCGCGCATGTCGCGTGGCGCCCAGGACTGGTGCACCAGGCCGTACGGAGGTTCGACCAGCAGCGCCGCGAGCGGCGTCGGCGGGCCGAGATAGACCAGGTGGCGGCACATCAGGCGAGCTCCTCCTCGGGTCGGGCGTCCCGGGCGGTCCGGAAGCCGCTGAAGATCTGCCGCCGGATCGGGTAGTCCCAGTTGCGGAACGTGCCCCGGCACGCGGCCGGGTCCGTGCCGAACGACCCACCGCGCAGCACCCGGTAGTTGTCTCCGAAGAAGACCTCCGAGTACTCCCGGTACGGGAACGCGGTGAAGCCCGGGTAGCCCCGGAACGTGGACGACGTCCACTCCCACACGTCGCCGATGAGCTGGTGCACCCCCAACGGCGAGGCCCCCGCCGGGTACGCCCCCACCGGCGCCGGGGCCAGGTGCCGCTGCCCCAGGTTGGCGTGCTGTTCATCGGGGTCGTCGTCGCCCCACGGGAAGCGGCGCGAGCGCCCGGTGGCCGGGTCGAACCGGGCCGCCTTCTCCCACTCCGCCTCGGTCGGCAGCCGCCGCCCGACCCAGGCCGCGTAGGCCTGCGCCTCGTACCAGCACACGTGCACCACCGGCTCGTCGGCCACGATCGGCTCCCGGCGCCCGAACCGCGTGTACGTGCCGTCCACGTGCCAGTGCATCGGCCGGGCCAGCCCCGCCGCGCGCCGGTGCTCCCAGCCCGCCGGGCTCCACCAGCGCGGGTTGTCATACCCACCCGCGTCGATGAACGCCTGGTACTGCCCGTTGGTAACCGGCGCCCGGTCGATCCAGAACGCGGGCACGTCGACGGTGTGCGCGGGGCGCTCGTTGTCCAGCGCCCACGCCTCCAGCGAGGTGCCCATGGTGAACGGACCGCCCGGGACCGCCACCTCGCCCGCGACCGGCCGCGCCGCCGCCGGCGGCGGCGCCGCCACCAGCACCGGATCGCCCTCACGCAGCTGGTGCGTGGCGAGCATGGTCTCGTCGTGCTGCTGCTCGTGCTGGATGATCATGCCGAAGGCGAAGCCCTGCTCCACCAGCGGACGCCCTTCCAGGTCGACCGTGTCCAGCAGGTCCAGCACCTGGCCGCGGACCGAGCGCACGTAGGCGCGGGCCTCGGCCGGGCCGAGCAGCGGCAGCGCGGGGCGGTCGCCGCGGGGGTGCTTGAACGCGTCGTACAGGTTGTCGATGTCGGCGCGGATCGGCTCGCGGCCGCCAACGTCGCGCACCAGCCACAGCTCCTCCTGGTTGCCCACGTGGGCCAGGTCCCAGACCAGCGGTGACATCAGTGGCGAGTGCTGGCGCACCAGGTCGTCGTCGTCGACGGCGTCGGTGAGCGCGATGCTGCGGTCCCGCGCCCGGTCCAGTCCGGCCGCGGCGTGCTCGCGCAGTCGGTCGGGGCGTACCCCTGCCTGCGTCATCGGATGCCTCCCTGCTGGAGCCGGCGGTGCACCGCGGCGCGCACCGCCCGTACGGTGTCCGGCGGCAGATCGGTGTCGTCGAGAGCGGCGCAGGCCAGGTCCAGCAACCTCGGCGCCACCGCCGCGATCGTCGGGTCGGTCAGCCCGTGCCGGGCCGCCTGCACCCAGCGGCCCGCCGCCGGCGCGGCCAGCGCGGCCGCGGTGTCGACGGTCTCCTCCCGGGCGAACAGCGCCGCCACCACCGCCACCGGCACCGTCCACGCGGTGTCGGCCCCGCTGCCGTCGCCGTCGGACTGCATGTCCAGGTAACGCACCTCGTAGTAGCCCCGCGCCCGCACCGGCGGGAACAGGGTGCTGAGGTGATAGTCCAGGTCGTCGAGGGTCGGGGCCGGCGTCAGCCCGCCCGCGATCCAGTCGGCGAAGGTGAGCCCCGGCGGGACGGCCCACGAACCGCCGCGACGCCGTACACACAGCACGGGCGTGTCCAGCACCCGCCTGGCCCAGGCGGCGATCAGATCGGGCTCGTCGCCGACGTGTCCGTCCAGATCGGATGGGGGTCCGTTGCGCACCGGATCGGCGGCCAGACACGCCCGCAGCCGGGCGGAGGCCCAGCCGGTGTCCACGCCCGCCTGCCGGGACGAGTTCGCGAACGACGCCACCAGCGCCGGTCCGATCGCGTGCAGCGCGTGCCAGCGCGGACCCACTCGGCCGGGAAGCCCGGCGTCCAGACACACCTGCACACTCGCGGTGCCGCACATCCACATCCGCCCGTACGGGCCGAAACGGTCGAAGACCGCTTCCATCGCCGCATACCTGGGCGTGTCAAGAATCCGCTGCCCGGCCCGGTGCTCGTCGCATCCGCGCCCGGCCAGCACCAGTCCGGCCCGGCCCAGCAGGGCCGCCAGTTGCCGCTGGTCGGTCGCCGTGTCGTCCAGTACCGCGGCCAGCGAGTCCGACGGCGGCGACGAGATCTCCACCTGGCCGCCCGGCTCCAGCGTCACCGCCCCGCCGCGCCCCAGCGGCGTCTGCGGGCTGTCGGCCACCAGCGTCCTCGGCGCGTGCTCCCCCAGCGCCAGCGCCAGGGTCTGTGCGTCCACCGCCCGCGCCGGTTCCTCGCGGTGGTGCACCGTCCATTCGAGTTCGACTCCGGTCCCCCGTGGCGGACCGGTTTTGAAGCACACCTTGGCGACATACCCTTCGGCCTGCGCCCGATCGGTGACCACGGGCGCCCCAGCCCCCGTCGCCAGCATCTCCTGCCGCACTTGCATCCACCCCCCTCAACACATCGAGGTTCCCCGTGGACCCGCAAAACTACCCCTCCCCATACCCCCACACCCCGTTTTCACCCCTTCTCCTCCCTCACTCACCCCACCCCCGTACCCTCCCGCACGCCGATCATGAACTTGTGGCACGGTTCGACGGCGTGTCGGCGGCACAACCTCATGATCACCGGACCCGCCGCAGAGGCGGGCAGAACAGGACGGATGAGTCACGTGAGGTGAAATGGCGAATGGGGGCGATCAGGTGACGCCGCGCCGAAGCGCCCGGCGGCGGCGCGGACGCACGGACAATGGCCGTATGCAGCCGCAACCACGACCAGAGGCCTTCGGGGCGGGGACCGACGACGAGCCCGACTTCGCCAGTGAACACGAGCGGACCAGCACCTCGGACGTGGTCTGCGCGGGCGCCGACGCCCACTCCGATCCCGACATCCCACTCGGCCTGGGCGGCATGGACCTCAAACGCACCCGCCTACTCGACTGACTCGACCGACTCGGCTGGCGCCTCCCGCGCCGCCACACCACCGACCCGCGCACCGCGCACCGCGCACCGCGCCGCCGTGCCGCCGTGCACCGCCGCGCGGCGCGCAGGAGGTGGCTGCAGTTTCGGGGAAACTGCACGAAAGCAAGCCAAGATTCCCGCACTTTCCCCGAAAATGCAGCCAAATCCCGGCCCACACGGCCGGGATGCGGACGAGCGCGCGGGGCACAGGCGGACGGGTGCGGGCGTGGTGATCAGGAAGCTGTGCCGTCGACACACCGTCGAGCCGTGCCATAAGTTCATGATCAACGGGAGGAGACGGGGTGGCCGCGCCGCCCGGGGGTGGGCGGCGCGGCCGGTGGGGTGGGACGGGATCAGGGGAGGGCGTTGAGGAAGGGCTCGTGGTTGTTCTGGAACTCCCAGCCGTAGTACTTGTCCCAGTTGATGGACCAGGTCATCAGGCCGCGGAAGTCCGGCATGGTGCCGCCGCGCAGGGTGTAGCCGCCGCAGTTCTGGTTCTTCACCAGGCAGTTGACGGCCTGCTGGACGACGGCGGGGCCGACGTACCCGTTGCCCGCGCTGACGGCGGCCGGGGTGCCGAAGGCGATCTGGTCGTCACGCAGCGCCGGGAACATGTTGGCGGTGTTGCCCGCCACCGGGAATCCGGCTGACAGCATGTCGGTCATCGCGATGTGGAAGTCCGCCGCGCCCATGTTGTGGTACTGGTTGTCCAGGCCCATGATCGGACCCGAGTTGTAGTCCTGTACGTGCAGCACGGTGATGTCGTTGCGCATCGCGTAGATCACCGGCAGATAGGACCCGGCCCGGGTGTCACAACCCGCGCAGGTGCCGCCGTAGAACTGGTAGCCCAGCTGCACGAAGAACGTCTCCGGCGCCATGGTCAGCACGAACCCGGACCCGTACCGCGCCTTGAGGCTCTTCAGCGCCGAGATCAGGTTGACGATGACGGGCGTGGTCGGGTTCTTGAAGTCGCTGTCACCGGCGTTGAAGTACAGCGAGTGGCCCTCGAAGTCGATGTCGAGACCGTTCAGGCCGTACTTGTCGATGATGGCGCTGACCGAGTTGACGAACGCGTCCCGCGCGCCGGTGGTGGTGAGCTGCACCTGGCCGTTGGCGCCGCCGATCGAGATCAGCACCTTCTTGCCCTGGGCCTGCTTGGCCCGGATCGCGGCGATGAAGTCCGCTTCGGACTCCACGCCGGGGCACTCGGCCACCGGGCACTGCTTGAACCGCACGTCACCGGAGGTGACCGAGGTCGGCTCGGCGAAGGCCAGGTTGATGATGTCCCAGGCGGCGGGGACGTCGGCCATGCGCAGGTAGCCCGAGCCGTTGGCGAAGCTGGCGTGCAGGTAGCCGACGAGCGCGTGCTTGGGCAGGCCGGGGTTGGTGCAGCCGGTGGTGGTCGCGGTGACCGCGCCGCTCTTTGCCGACTCGCCGTTGGCGTTGTACGCCGCCACCGTGTACGGGTACGACGTGCACGCGGTCAGCCCGCTGATCGTGGCGGTGGTGCCGGTGACCGTCGCCTTGACCGTGGTGCCCTGGTAGACCCGGTAGCCGGTGGCGCCCGAGGCGGCGTTCCAGGACAGTGACGCCGAGGTGTTGGTGGTGCCGGTGACGGTCAGGCCGGACGGGGTCGGCGGGACGGTGGTGCAGCCCGTCGTGGTGGCGCTCGCGGTGCCGCTCTTGGCCGACTCGCCGCTGCTGTTGTACGCCGCGACGCTGTACGTGTGCGCCGAGCAGGTCGCCAGGCTGGAGATGGTCGCCGAGGTGCCGGTGACCGTGGCCACCACGGTGCTGCCCTCGTACACGCGGTAGCCGGTGACGGTGCCGGTGGCGGCGGCCCAGCTCAGCGCGATCGAGCTGTTGGTGACGGTGCCGACGGTCGGGTTGCCGGGGACGCTTGGCGGGCCGGTGCCGCCGGGACCGTCGAGGCTGACGTCGTCGGCGTAGTAGGTGCCCTGGCCGTACCAGCCGTGCAGGAAGACCTGCACGCTGGTCTGCGAGGCGCCGGTGGTGAAGTTGACGGTGAGCTGCGTGTACGCCGTGGCCGACGGGGTCCAGGTGGACGCGCCGCCGGTGACGCCGAGGTAGACGTACGCCCCGCGCACCCAGGCGCTCAGCACGTAGGCGGTGTTCGGCTGCACCGCGACGGTCTGGGTGCACTGCGCGTTGTCCGAGCTGGACGCCGCGCCCTGCAGTGCCTTGGTGCCGCTGTGGACGGGCGTGGAAACGACGCTGCCGAGGCTGCACGACCACGGGGACAGGCTGCCGGACTCGAGTCCGGGGTTGCCGAGCAGATTGGCCGCGGACGCCGGGCTGGCGACCGCGAGCACGCCGGTCGCGACGAGCAGCGCGGCCGCGACGGCGAGCAGACGGGATTTGATGTGCACGGACCCTCCTCCCGGCCCGGTGACCGCGGTCACGGGCGTCGATGGTGGGCCTAATTATTAATAGACTTAACTGTTAATGTCCATACCAGTTTCATGCCGACCGTGCAGAGAGGATTCGCGCAGCTCAGAGGGCCAGTGCCCGGGTCGCGACACCGAGTCCGATCACGACGACCGTCGCGGAGGTGAACAGGGGCACCAGCCGCCAGGCCCGGTGGCGCAGCCAGCTTCGCCCCCGGCCGTACGCGGAAACCCGCTCCAACCAGGCCCGCATCCGGGTCAGCAGCAGCCCCAACCCGACCAGCGTCACCGCCATGCCCACTCCGTACCCCGCCACCAGCAGCACGCCGAACCAGGCCCGCCCCAGTCCCACCGCGCCGAGCAGCACCACCACCGCCGACGGACTCGGGGCCAGACCACCGGCCAGTCCCATCGCGACCACGCCGCGCCCGCGCATCAGCCCGTGCTCGTGCTCGTGCTCGTGGTCCGCGCGCGGGCCGTGCCGCAGGGTTCGGTACGCCCGCCGCAGCAGCGACACGCCGACTCCGGCGACCAGCAGTCCACTCACGGCGGTGAGCAGTGCGTACACCCCGTGTGAGGCGAAGTGCAGGCCGCCCGCGAGCACGATCCCGAGCAGCAGCGTGCCCGCGGTGTGCGTCAACGCCACCGTCGCGGCCAGCGTCGCCGCCTGCCGCACCGCCCCCCGCCCGGCCACCAGGTACGTCGCCATCATGACCTTGCCGTGACCCGGCGCCAGCGCGTGCGCCGCACCCAGCACGACCGCCACCAGCAGCGCGAGCAGCGCGAACCCCGGGGTGAGCCGGTGCGCGCCGACCATCGCGGTGAACGCCGTGGTGAGCCGGTCGAGCAGTGCGCCGTGGTCGTGTCCCTGCGTACCCATCGCGCCCCCCGACCTCGTACTCCGCGATGTCAACGCGGGTACGTCGGCCGGGACACGCGACGCGCAAGAACCGGGACAATTGTCAAATAACCGTCACTCAACGTGCATCGGCGCGTTGGCCAGGTGAGTCGGGGAGTTATGTCCTGTTCATACCGTTATACCCGCCATGGTCCCGTATCCCGGCCAGCGCCGTCGCGTTGACGAAAGTGGTGTCACCACCTGGCCACGACTCGAGACGAAGGACCACTTGATGGGTATCACGGGAACGCCGGTCCGCCGCGCCACTCTCGCCGCAGTGGCCACCCCGGCCGCCGTGCTGCTCGCGACGGGCGTGCTCGGACTGCTCGCCCCCGGTGACGGCCACGCCGCCGAGCGCGGCAAGCACCACGGCTACGGCACCCACTCGCCCTCGCCCCGACCGCACTCCCCGTCGCCCTCGCCCCGACCGCATTCCTCATCGCCCTCGCCAGACCACGGCTCGCCGAGCCCGTCGCGGTCGCATCGGCACTCGCCGTCCCCGTCGTCCTCGCTGTCCACGCACAGCGAGTCGCCCTGGCCGTCGGAGACGCCCCGGGATCACGACGACGACCACCACGACGAGGACGGTCAGCGCCACGACGACGGTGACGACGAACTCCCGCGCACCGGCGGGTCAGGCCCGTCGACCGGGACGCTGACCGCGATCGGCTCGACGATCGTGCTCGGCGGTGCGGGCGCGCTCTGGCTGGCCGCTCTGCTCTCCCGCCGCAACGAGCGCCCGCTCACCGCTGGTCCCGCCAAGCGCCGCCGCCGCGCCTAGCCGCCGGCAGGCAGGCGTCAAGACCATCGAAGTTGCCGGGCAATCGGGGTTCTCGGCGCTCACATACCCCCGATTGCCCGGCAACATGAACGATCAACCGACCGGCGACCCGCCTGCGTGGGCGTGCGTGGGAGTGCGTGGGCGGTCGGGTCTGGTCACCAGCGTTGGTGCACCTGCGGCCGGATCAGCTCGTCGTAGACCTCGGTCACCGTACGCAGCGCCGACTCCGGCAGCGGCGCCAGCGCGGCGGCGGCCGCGTTCGCTTCGGCCTGGGCGGCGTTGCGCGCCCCCGGGATCACCACGCTCACGCCCGGCTGGTCCACGATCCAGCGCAGTGCGAACTGCGCCATCGTCGCGCCGTCGGGCACCAGCGGGGCCAGTCGGCGCACTGCGGCCAGGCCGGTGGCGAAGTCGACGCCCGAGAACGTCTCGCCGACGTCGAACGCCTCCCCGTGCCGGTTGTAGTTGCGGTGGTCGTCGGCCCCGAACACGGTGTTCTCGTCGTAGCGCCCCGACAGCAGACCGCTGGCCAGCGGCACCCGGGCGATGATGCCGACCCCGGCGGCCGCGGCGGCGGGCAGCACCCGCTCCAGCGGCTTGAGCCGCAGCGCGTTGAGGATGATCTGCACCGAGGCCATGTGCGGCCGGGCGATGGCGGCCAACGCCTCGTCGCAGGTCTCGACGCTGACGCCGTACGCGGCGATCCGCTTCTCCTCGACCATCGTGTCCAACGCGTCGAACACCGCGTCGACGCCGTAGACGGCGGTCGGCGGGCAGTGCAGCTGCACCAGGTCGAGCGTGTCCACGCCCAGGTTCTCCCGGGACCGGTCGTTCCAGGCCCGGAACGCGTCCAGGTGGTACGCCTGCGGCGTCTGCGGCACCCGGCGCCCCATCTTGGTCGCCACGGTCAGCTCGCGCCCCGCGCCGCCCGCACCCGGGCCGAACTGCTTCAGGAACGTCCCGATCAGCCGCTCGCTGCGGCCGTCGCCGTACACGTCGGCGGTGTCGATGAAGGTGACGCCCGCGTCCACGGCGGCGCCGAGCACCGCCAGGGCGTCGTCCTCGGCGACGTCACCCCAGTCGGCGCCGAGCTGCCACGCACCGAGTCCGATCACACCCACGCTGCGGCCGGTACGGCCGAGAATCCGCTGCTCCACATCGGCAGCCTAGTCCCGGCCTCCGCTGCCCCGGCAGCGGAGCGGGCGGCGTCGGTGGAAGTTACAGCGGCCGGTGCATCACGATGCAGGGGCGACCGAACTGCAGGTCGGGGCGCCGGTCGACCTCGGTGTAGCCGAGCGAGGTCCAGAACCCGAAGGCCGCCGGGTTGTTCTCCAGCACCGCCAGCCGCACCGCGGCGCAGCCGCGGCCGCGCAGCAGCTCGTGCACCTCGCGCGCGGCCGCGGTGCCCAGCCCGGTGCCCTGCCGACCGGCGTCGACCATGACCAGCCCGATCCAGGGCAGGCCGTCCTTCGGGTGCGCGGCCAGCACGTTCACGATGCCGACGAACGCGCCCCGGTCGTCGCGGACCGCGAACACCTGGGCACCGGCGACGGCCAGGTCCTCGGTGACCGAGGCCAGCACCTGCGCCTCGGTGAGGTCGGGGCCGAACTCGCCGCTGAGGCGGTGGTACGCGGCGTTGCCCGCGTACAGCGCGTGCAGGTCGGCGGCCAGCGGCGTGCCGGGCACGAGGTCGGTCGGGTTCAGGGCGGTCAGCACGATGGGGAAGATACGCGGTCGGCGCGGCGGGACTGGCTGGGCTCCCTGCCGCAGCGGCCAGGAACCGCCGCGGCTCACCGGGGCTCGCGCCGGTTGCGCCGCGACGAGGCGCCGGCGTTCTCGATCGCGCGGACCAGCTCCGCCTTGGTCATCTGCCAGCGCCCGCTGATGTTGAGGCGCTTGGCGACGCCCAGCAGCTGGTCCTTGGTCTCCATCGAGGTGTACCGCAGTTTGCTGCGCATCTCCCGCTGGATGGGCATGGCTCCCGCTCCCTGCTCAAGGCTGGTCAAGGTCACATCATGTCGAGGGTGCCGTCGCGCGGACGCTGCGGGCCGTCGACCTCGGCGTCGAAGTCGTGCCGCCGCTCGCGCCGGGCGGTGTCGTCCCACTCCGAGGTCAGCTCGTTGACGACGTCGACCACGCCGGGCACCGTACGCACCAGGTGCTCGGCGATCTGCGCGGTGCTGCGACGGCC
The DNA here is from genome assembly GCF_019083965.1 of Catellatospora tritici. Lineage (GTDB taxonomy): Bacteria > Actinomycetota > Actinomycetes > Mycobacteriales > Micromonosporaceae > Catellatospora > Catellatospora tritici. Next base: position 332,407 of record NZ_JAHRCY010000006.1, on the reverse strand, counting down.
GGTGGCGCCGGTCAGCCGGACCACGCCGTCGACCACCTCCGCGTCGATCTGCGGCGGCTGGACGAACAGCATTCCCTCGATCACGTCATGCACCACGTCGTGCCGGATCGCCTCGTCGGAGCGCCGGTACGTGCGCAGCAGGTCGCGCCGCGACACCATCCCGACGAGCCGGTTCCCCGAGACCACCGGCAACCGTTTGAGCTGCTCGTTCTCCATGATCCGGGCGGCCTCGACCACCGAGGCGCCCGGTCGGACCACGACCGCGGGGCTCGTCATCAGATCCTCGGCGGTGTCCCCGGCGGCCTTGGCCCGCGCCACCGCGCGACGGCGCCGCTCGAACAGCCGCCGCTGCGGCTCCTCGCCGGTCAGCGCGAGCTTGTGCAGCAGATCGGCCTCGGAGACCACGCCGAGCACGGCCCCGTCCGGGCCGACCACCGGCATCGCGCTGATGCCGTGCTCGGCCAACAGATCGACGATCTCCCGGTACGACGTCTGCGGCGTCACGCTGACCACGGGCGCCGTCATCACGTCCGCCACGGTGCGCGTCGCCATCCGGCGCACCCCCTCCCCGTCGGGGCCCCCGTCACACACCGGCAGGCATGTTCGGCCGCGCCGGTGGGTACATGACACTTGTGATCGTACCGAGTCCGGCATAACCAGCTATGACGGATCAAAATACCCGGGGTATGACATGACGACGATGCGTACGGCCGACCACAACGGCATCCCCGCGGGCGAGTTGAGCGACCACGAACTCGCCCGTGAACTGGCCTCGCTGCACCGCACCCGACATGAGACCTTCGTGCACGGATCGGACAGCGCCCTGGCCAACCATGACGAGCGCAGCCGGGAGCTGGAGCTCGAATACCTGCGCCGCTTCCCGGGTCGCGACCCCGACCCGCGGCGGCTCCGTCCGGGAGGCGCTATTTCAGCTCGTTCATGAGGATCGAGGCCATGTCGATCCAGCCGTAGAAGGTGGCGATCGCGCACAGCGCGCCGCGGTTGGGGGCGCCCACCCGGTCCATCAGGGCCCGCAGGTGGCGCTGCATGGTGCGTACGGCGACGTTGAGCTGGGAGGCGATCTGTTCGTCCCCGTGATCGGTGATGATCATCTCGACCATCAGCCGCTCCTCCGCCGAGATTGCCGCTGCGTCCACCACACCCCTCCCCGTCCACACCAGGGTCGTCGCCGTCCCGCCAGGCGACACGAGTCGGCTTGAATCTTCCGACCGTCTACTTCCGACGTCAAGTGGGGCCGTCGTCGGACCGGTATTTCCCAGCCGATTGCCAGGTTGACCGCCTCCAGGCCGACCTGCGCGGATGTGACTGGAAGCGGTCGACGGCGATGGGCGCGAGTCGGCTTCTGACGGCCTCACGACAGGCTGCGGCGGATCGATTCTCGACCCTCTCGCGCGCTTTCGACGGCGGGCGGCGTCAGCCGAGGCGCCCGACGTCCGCTGCTTGCCAATCATCGGTTCAGGCACCCTGGCTGGGCCATCCGGCCAACTCGGACCAACCATGTGGGCAAGGATAGTGGTCCAGCCCCGGTCAGGTGAACCTCGTCGATGCGACCTTGACAGTGTTGTGACCAATCGGTAGGCCGCCCGTCCGCACCAGCGCGGCGATGGGCGGATCACCCAGCTGTGTTGGCGTTTTGGCGTCAACTTCCGTTCCGCCACTTCCAGAGGCGCGGCGCACGGTCCTAGCCTTTGCTCGTCTGACCCCGCGACGATTCGGGCGGCCCAGGTCAGGGCCATACCGTCATCGTTTTATGCGGATTTTTCGATGCCGATTTGTGATACTTCGTGGAGATAAGAGCCATGGGCGCGCCAACATCCATAACCTTCGATGGAACGCCGACCGTGCCGCTCGGCCCGCTCTTCTCCGCGCGCGTGCGCAGCGACCCGTTCGCGTACTACCGGTCCCTGCACGAACTCGGCGCACCGGTGCTGGCCATCGAACAGCCCGCGCGATACCGGTTCATCCTCTGCGGCTTCGAGGCGGCCAGCCAGGCGCTGCGCGACCCGGCGTTCCAGGTGCTCGACGGCACCATGATGGCGCTGCCGCCGTCCTGGGAGGAACGCCGCACGCACGCGGTCTTCTGCCATTCGATGATGTTCACCAACCCGCCGCGGCAGACCCTGATGCGCCGCCTGTTCGCGCACACCTTCACCCCGCGCCGGATCATGGATCTCGAACCGCAGATCGACGAGATCTGCGCGGACCTGCTCGACGCGATGGCCCGCCGCGCCGCCGCGGGCGAGCCGGTGGACTTCATGCGCGACTTCGCGTTCCCGATGCCCGCCGCGGTGCTGGGCAGGCTGCTGGGCGTGCCCGACTCGGATCTGCCCTGGTACCGGCCGCGCGCGGCGGAGTTGGCCAAGGTGATCGAGCTCGGCGGCAGCACCGAGGAGAACATGCGCCGGGCCGACCGGGCGTCGGAGGAGCTGACCGACTACTTCGCCGAGGTGGTGGCGCAGCGACGCGCCCGCCCGGCCGACGATCTGATCACGGCGCTGGTCCAGGCGCAGGCGGCGGAGGAGGACCAGCTCACCGACCGGGAGCTGCTGTCGAACCTGGTCGTGGTCTTCAACGCGGGGTTCGTCACCACCGTGCACCTGCTGGGCAACGGGCTCACCCTGCTGCTGGAGCAGCCCGAGCTGTGGGAGCGGGCGCTGACCGACCGGTCCGTGCTGCCCGGGTACGTGGACGAGATCCTGCGCTGCCAGGGCCCGACCCACTTCGTGGTGCGCAAGGCCGTCACCGACGTCGAGGTCTGCGGCACGCCGATCCCGGCGGGCAGCGAGGTGCTGGTGCTGCTGGCCGCGGCCAACCGCGACCCGTCCCGGTACGCCGACCCGGACCGGTTCGACCCGCACCGGCCGCAGCGGCCGCACCTGGCCTTCAGCAGTGGCGCGCACTACTGCCTGGGCGCCGCGCTGGCCAAGATGGAGGGTGAGCGCGGCTTGAGCGCGCTGCTCGACCGGTTCCCCGGCATCGGCCTGGCCGTCGAGCCGCCGGTGCCGCACCAGCTCATGCTGCGCGGCCACGAGGAGCTGTGGGTACGGCTGAGCGCAGGCTTCCCCGCCGCGCAGCCGGCGGGGTCGCTCGCGCAGTGAACCGACCGGGACTCAGTGCCCAGTGAAGAGGACTTTGACCCGCTTGCGCCCGTTTTGGACTGACGCGTCGCTCCGCAGCTGACCCGCCACGTCGTCTGCGGCCGAACGGGAGTCCAGGTTGTGCACGGCGTCTCGCTGCTCCGGCCAACGCAGCTCGTCCCGACCGCCGCCATTGGGATCCAACGGACGAATCCGGCTGACGACCACAACCCACTGGCCTGCCGGCTTTCGCCTCCTCCAGAACATGTCTCCTCCGTCTCCCGCGTTCGCCAGTTGCCCACCGTACCTTGGCGCCGTTACACCGGCAGCCCTCGGTCGCCGGGGGTACGGTTGAGGCCGGCCGGCCTCACCGGGGAGGGCATGGTGACGACTCGATTCCCGTCGATCGGCGTCGACGTGCGGAGCCCGGACCAGCTGCGCGATCTCATAGCGACGATCCTCGCCGCCGCCGAGCCCGTGCAGGTCGACCGGGAACGCTGCGATCACGTGTGGACCGACCCCTCCGCCGCCCGGGTCGTGGTGCAGGCCAGGGGCGGACTCATCGAGGGCGTACGCACCGGACTCGCCGGCAGCGCACCCGCCGTGGCCTGCACCGACGTACGGCTGATGGACGACCGGGTGGCCACCCTGAACCTGCTCGACGAGACCGAGGGCAACCTGCTCTGCTCCGTCGCCGTCGAGCTGGAGGACCACTCGCTGCTGCGGTTGGCGGGCGGACGGCTGGCGCGCGGACAACTGGTGCTGTCCGTACTGGCCGACCGGATCACCGTCTACCCCGATCTCGGGTCGTATCAGGAGAAAACCGGCGCGGAGGGTGACCACGGCCACCTGCTCAGCCAGGAACTACGACCCCCACCCGCCGCCCCCGGCGACTGGGCGCCCACTGCCGAGGTCGACTTCACCGCCACCGTCCAGCGCGCCGAGGCCCGCGTCAACTCGCTGACCGGCACCGAATTCCACTGGCTGCGCCTCAGCGCCCGACCCGCGCTCGACCTCGACCTCGCCGCGGGCACCGCCCAGCTCGCCGAACCACCCGCACCCGGCAGTGTCGTCACCGGCCGTGGCCTGCTCACCGGCCGCCTCAACCTGCACCCGGGCGACCTGCCCCGGCAGCCCGGACCAGCCCGGACCCTGATCCGGCGGATGCGCCACCGGATCACGCTGCGGCTGCCGCGACGCCCCACCGGCTGAACCCACAGCGAAGGACCTGCCTCACCATGCAGAAGCAGGTCCCACCTGTCACCCACAAGGTCGTGCCCCGAACGGGTGCGTCGCCGCCAGGACTTCGTGAGCCTCCGGCGCGGAAACAGCCTCTCGGACAACGCCAGTGACGTCCGATGGCGACATCATCACAGCCGGTCGGCCACCGCGCCTCACCCGACCGTGCAAGCCTGACTGTGCGGCAGTCGCGCCTTCACCGGCGACCGGTGTGCAACCGCATCGTCGGGTGGCCGCTGACCTCGAAGCCGAACTCCTGATACAACGGCGCGCCGTCCTCGCTCGCCTGCAGTTTGATGCTGGCCACCCCGCGCTCGACGAACCACGCCAGCAAGGCTCGCAGGCAGGCCCGAGCCAGCCCCCGGCGTCGGTGGTCAGGGTCGGTGACCACGTTGAAGACGTACCCCGTGCGGCCGCTCGGGTTCAGGGGGCCGCCCAGCCGCACATCGATCGCACCGACCGCGCACGCGACCAGGCCCACGCCGTCCGGTCCCGGCACCACGTACGCGGCGAAGTCTCCGTCCGGGTCGGCCAGCAGTCGACGAACATCGGTGCCCACCTGCTCCTGCCATTCGCCGTCCGGCACCCGCTCGCCCGCCATCGCGCTGAGCATCACCGTACGCAGCCGCACGATCTCGGCCGCATCGGCGGCCACCGCTCGCCTCACCTCGATCACGCGCCGACGCTACCCGAGTCACCCGGCCGTCACCGCCCCTCGGAATCCGGGTGCGGGGCGGCGTGGCACCGCGCGGTATCGTCACCGCGTGCGCGCACCCCGGCATCGACGTACATTGGCCCCGCGTGGGCTCGACGAGCCGCATCCGACCAGGTTGCACGCCGACCACCCGCAGCGCGAGGAGATCCTGCGGCGGCACGACGAGGCGCTGACCGGCGGGCAGCCCGGCTACCTCGACCCGAGCAACGGCCTGTTCGTGCTGAGCGCCGCGTTCCTGGCCAAGCGCGGCTTCTGCTGCGACCGCGGCTGCCGCCACTGCCCATACGTGGACTGACCCGCGAGTGAGCGGGCGGGGACCTGGCGCACGTCCGCCTGGTCGCCTTCGACCGCGCGACCTACGACCTGCTCGCGGCCGAGCTCGGCTGATCCGCCGAAAACGTCGGTATCCGCCCCTACGCTGGCGGCATGTCGCGCGGCGGGACACGGGGCGGGGCGCGCAACAGCCGGAAGGTGCCGGTCGAGCTGCTGGCGCACCTGCGGCGCTCGCGTGACCACATCGACCGGCACTACGCCGAGCCGCTGGTGCTGGACGCGCTGGCCCGCGTGGCTCGGGTGTCGAAGTTCCACTTCGTGCGCAGCTTCGAGGCCGTGTACGGCGAGACGCCGATCCGCTACCTGACCCGCCGTCGGATCGAGCGCGCCCAGGACCTGCTGCGCGGCGCGAACCTGACCGTGACCGAGATCTGCATGGCGGTCGGCTTCGCCAGCCTCGGCTCGTTCTCGTCCCGGTTCGCGCAGCTCACCGGCGAGACACCGACGGCGTACCGAGACCGCTGGGCGGTGCGGGGCGGGCCGCACGTGCCCGGCTGCTACCTGTTCATGCGGGGCGTGGTGGATCTGGCGGGCACCACCGGTCACCCGGGCGCGCCCGGCGCAATCTCGGAGAAGCAAGGGCCCTGAGCTGCGGTTTAGGGTCGTACACATGATCACAAACATTTCGCTGGTCACGGTGTACTGCCTCGACCAGGACCAGGCCCGTGACTTCTACGTGGACGTGCTCGGGTTCGCCCCGCGCACCGACATCACCATGGGCGAGGGGTTCCGCTGGGTGACCATCTGCCACCCGAGCCAGCCGGAGCTGGAGGTCACGCTGATGACGCCGGGGCCGCCGCTGGACGCCGACGCCGCCGACTTCGTCCGCCGCCAGTTGGAGCAGGGCAAGATGGGCGGGCTGGGGCTGCGCGTCGACGACTGCCGCCGCACGTACACCGAGCTGGTCGCCAAGGGTGTGACATTCCTGCAGGAGCCCGCCGACCGGCCGTACGGCGTCGAGGCGGTCATGCGCGACAACTCCGGCAACTGGCTCGTCCTGGTCGAACCCCGCGACTTCAAGCCCGACGATTTCGCCTGAGCGACTCCCTCACCCGCCCACCCCCCGGCCCGCGCGGGCGGGCGGGCGGGCGTCGGATAGCTGCAGTTTCGGGGAAACTGCAGCTATCCGGGCTCGGATTCCAACACTTTCCCCGAAACTGCACCCTGCCCGGCCCCACCCTGCCCGGCCCGGCCCTGCCCTGCCCTGCCCGGCCCTGCCGCGCGCGGGCGCGTCCGACCCCGCGCGGGTCCGGCCTGCCCCGGGCGGGTGCGGCCCGTCAGGGGGCGGGGGTGGGTGGGACGTGGCGTAGGGCGCGGACGATGACCACGGCCACGATGGCCAGCACGGTCGCGCTGACCAGGGCCGCGGCGTGCATGCCGGTGGTGAAGGCGGTCCGGGCCGCGCCGAGCACCTGGTCCGCCACCGGTTCGGGCAGCCGCGCCGCTTGGGCGACCGCACCGGCGAGGCTGTCGCGCACCCCGGCCGCCGCCTCGGCGGGCAGTCCCGTGGGCAGGTCGGCGCCGAGCAGACCCCGGTAGATCGCCGTACCGAGGCTGCCGAGCAGGGCGACGCCGAGCGCGAACCCGAACTCGCCGCTGGTCTCGTTCAGCGCCGCCGCCGCTCCGGCCCGCTCCGGCGGTGCCGCCCCGATCACCAGCCCGGTCCCGAGCGTGATGAACGGTCCGGCGCCGAGGTTGGTCAGCGCGAACCCGGTCGCGATCAGCCACGGCGCCGAGCCGGTGCCGACCCGGGTGAGCAGTAGCAGCCCGCAGACCGAGACCGCGATGCCGCCGCCGATCAGGTACGCCGGGCGCAGCCGCCGGGCCAGCAGCGGCGCGACCAGCACGCTGACCAGGCCGCCGAGCACGGCGGGCAGCAGCCAAAGACCGGCCCGCCCGGCGGGCAGCCCCTGCACGAGCTGCAGGTGGGTCGTGATGAACATCATCAGTGCGCCCATCAGCATGGTGCCGAAGAACATGCTGCTCAGCGCGGTGCTGAAGGCGCGGCCCCGGAACAGGGCCAGGTGGAGCAGCGGGTGCTCCAGACGCTGCTGGCGGCGGACGAACAGGACCCCGAACGCGAGCCCGGCCGCGACGGCGAGGGCGGGGCCGGGGCGGGCGCCGCCCCGGGCGAGTTCCTTCAGGCCGTACACGATGGGCAGGATCGCGGCCAGGGACAGGGCGACACTGGCCGGGTCGAGTCGGCCCGCCCCCGGGTCGCGGTACTCCGGCAGCAGGAACGGGCCGACGGCCAACAGCACCAGCATGATCGGCACGCCGAGCAGGAACACCGAGCCCCACCAGAAGTGCTCCAGCATGAGGCCGCCGACGACGGGGCCGATCGCGGTGCCGCCCATGAAGCAGGCGAACCAGATCCCGATGGCCAGGCCGCGCTGGCGGGCGTCGCGGAACATGTTGCTGATCAGGGCGAGCATCGACGGGGCGAGGGTGGCTCCGGCGATGCCGAGCAGCATCCGGGCGGCGATGAGGCTGATCGTGTTCGGCGCGTACGCCGCGAGCACACTGGCGACGCCGAACCCGGCCGCGCCCAGCAGCAGCAACCGGCGCCGCCCGATCCGGTCCCCGAGCGTGCCCATGGTGATCAGGAAGCCGCTGAGCAGGAAACCGTACCCATCCATGATCCACAACTGCTGGCTGCTGCTCGCCCCCAGCGCCCGGCTCAGGTGCGGCAGGGCCAGCAACATCACGAACACGTCGATCGAGACCAGCAGGTTGGGCAGGGCCAGCACGGCCAGCCCGATCCACTCCCGCCGCCCGGCCCGTGGCGCTTCCAGCACCGTCTCCATCGCACTTCCTCCACCTCGTCGCGCACCCGGAGCGGTTCCGGGCGGTTACGCGGGTGGGTCGGCGCCGCGTCCCGGGTCTCGACATCCGGCGCGGGTAGATTCCGGAGAAAATCTTGTCGGGGGTATGTCGAGACGCCGTGCCCCGCTCCGACCCACCCATGACAGCGGCCGCCCGGCCGCGACCACGAAGGAGTGCGGAGATGAAGTACCTGCTGATCATCCACATGAACCCGGCCAACTGGGAGGCGCTGCCCGCCGACGTGCGTGAGGCCGTCATGGCGGGTCACGACGAGTTCCAGCAGGAGCTGAACGGCACCGGCGAGCTGCTCGGGTTCGCGGCGCTGGCCGACCCGTCGCAGACGCGGGTGGCCCGGGTGCGCGACGGCGAGCTGACCGTCACCGACGGGCCCTACCTGGAGGCCAAGGAGTGGCTGGCGGGTTACTACGCGATCGAGACCGACACCCCGGAGCGGGCGTACGAGATCGCCGGGAAGATCCCCGACGCGAAGTACTTCGCGATCGAGGTACGCCCGATCATGGCCTCCTCCGGGCTGGAGATGTGACCCGTACCCCGGTCGAGGACCTGCTGCGCGAACTCGCGCCGCAGGTCCTCGGCATACTCGTGCGCCGCCACGGCGGCTTCGCCGAGTGCGAGGACGCGGTGCAGGAGGCGCTGCTGGCCGCCGCCACCCAGTGGCCCGCGCGGGGTCTGCCCGACCATCCGAAGTCGTGGCTGGTCACCGTCGCCGGTCGGCGCCTGACCGACCAGATCCGCAGCGACGTCGCCCGGCGCCGCCGCGAGGAGTCGGCGTTCGCGGCCACCCCCGCCGACGAGCTGGTCGCGGCCGCGCCCGGCGAGCAGGCCGTGCCCGACTCCGACGACACGCTGACCCTGCTGCTGCTGTGCTGCCACCCGGCGCTGACCGCCGCGTCGCAGGTGGCGCTCACCCTGCGCGCGGTCGGCGGCCTGTCCACCGCCGAGATCGCGCACGCGTTCCTGGTGCCGGAGGCGACGATGGCCCAGCGCATCAGCCGGGCCAAGCAGCGGGTCAAGGCCGCCGGCGCGGTGTTCGCCCCGCCGCCGCCGGACGAGCTGCCCGAACGCATGCGCTCGGTACTGCACGTGCTGTACCTGATCTTCAACGAGGGCTACACCGCCACCTCCGGTGCCAGCCTGCAGCGCACCGAGCTGACCACCGAGGCGATCCGGCTCGCCCGCGTGCTGCGACGGCTGCTGCCCGACGACGGTGAGGTGGCCGGGCTGCTGGCGTTGATGCTGCTCACCGACGCGCGACGGGGCGCCCGCACCGGGCCCGACGGCGAGCTGATCCCGCTGGCCGAGCAGGACCGCAGCCGCTGGCAGACGATGGCCATCGCCGAGGGCGTCGAGCTGACCACCGAGACGCTGCGGTCGGCCCGGCTCGGGCCGTACCAGCTGCAGGCCGCGATCGCGGCCGTGCACGCCGAGGCGCCGACAGCCGCCGACACCGACTGGCGCCAGATCCTGTCGCTGTACCAGCTGCTGTCGCGGCTGTTCCCCAACCCGATGGTGACGCTGAACCAGGCGGTGGCCGAGGCGATGGTGCACGGGCCGCGGGCGGGGCTGGCGCTGCTGTCGACCCTGGACGGCGACGACCGGGTCGCCCGCCACCACCGGCTGTACGCCGTACGCGCGCACCTGCTGGAACTGGCCGGGGAGCCGGCCGCGGCCCGCGCGGAGTACCGCCGCGCCGCCCGCGCCACCACCAGCCTGCCCGAGCAGCGCTACCTGGAGTCCCGCGCCGCCCGCCGCTGACCTGGCACGCGGGACGGCGCCCGCCCCGACGCGACGCGTCGACACCAACGCCCTTCCCACCAGCCCCCACGGCCGTCTTCTGCCAGCCGACGGGGCGTGCAACCTTCCGAGCCGGGCAGCGTCGGACCCGGCGCCTAGGGTCGGGGCATGGTGATCGAAGCGGACCTGAACCTGCCCGGCGGCACGCTGCACATCTACGACACCGGCACCGGCGGCCTGCCCGTCATCTGGCACCACGGCACCCCGAACATCGGCACCCCGCCCGCCCCGCTGTACCCGCGGGCCCGAGACCTCGGCATCCGCTGGATCGGCTACGACCGCCCCGGCTATGGCGGCTCCACCCCGGTCCCCGACCGTGACATCGCCTCGGCCGCGACATACTCGGCCGCCGTCGCCGACGCGCTCGGCCTCGACCGGTTCGCGGTGATGGGCCACTCCGGCGGCGCCCCGCACGCCCTGGCCTGCGCCGCCGTGCTGCCCGACCGGGTGCTCGCCGTCGTGGGCGCGGCGGGCCTGGCCCCCTACGCCGCACCCGGCCTCGACTGGTACGCCGACATGGCCGCCGCCGGCGTCGCCTCGCTGACCGCCGCCGCCCGGGGCCGCGCCGCCAAGGAGGCCCACGAAGCCTCCGGCGCCGAGTACGACCCCGAGTTCACCGAGGCCGACCTGGCCATGTTGGAGGGCGAGTGGCGCTGGCTGCTCGACGTCGTCAACCCGGCCGTGGCAGCCGGTCCGGGCGGCCTGATCAGCGACGATCTGGCGTACACGCATCCGTGGGGCGCCGACCCCGCCCGGATCACCGCCCCGGTGCTGCTGCTGCACGGCGGCCAGGACCGGGTCGTGCCCAGCGCGCACAGCCGCTGGCTCGCCGACCACTGCCCGCACGCCGAGCTGCGCCTGAACCCGGGCGCCGGGCACATCTCGATCCTGTCCGACGCCCCGGCCGCCCTGGACTGGCTGGCCACCCGCGCCGCGGGGTGACCCACACCGGTGCTACGGCAGGTCGAATCGGCCCGCCTTCACCTGCGCCACGAAGGCGGCCCAGGCTTCGGCCCCGAACACCAGCACCGGCCCGGTCGCGTCCTTGGAATCGCGCACGCCCACCGCCGCCGGGGTCAGCGCGACCTCCACGCAGTTGTTCTGATGATCGCTGCGGCTGCTCTTACGCCACCGAGCATGGGACGGATCCAGCATGTCCCGACCTCCAACCCATTCACATTTCCTTGACCATGTCGGCGATGAATACCCGGGAACCGACGTCGCTCAACGCGGCCGAGCGCAGATGGTTGAAGGCGGTGCGGCAGCGGTCGACCTCGGACTGCTCCTCCCAGAAGACCGCGCCGACGAGGTTCTCCGTATGCGCGACCGGCGCGTCCAGCGGATCGGGGAACGCGAACACCACGAACCCGGAGCCCATGCCGAAGTGCACCCCGGCCGCGAACGGAACCACCTGGACCGTGACGTTGGGCAGCTGGCCGATCTCCAGCAGGTGCTCCAGCTGCGCCCGCATGACGCCCGGACCGCCGACCCGGTGCCGCAGCACCGCCTCGTCGAGGATGAACCACGCGTCGGGCGGGTCGGCCCGCCGCAGCACCTGCTGGCGCGCCATCCTCAGCTCGAGCCTGCGCTGCACCGTCTCGGCGTCCAGGGTCGGTCGTACGCCCGCGAACAGTTCCCGGGCGTACGCCTCGGCCTGCAGCAGTCCGGGCACGAAGTGCGCCTCGTAGTTCTGGATCGAGCTCGCCTCGGCCTCCAGCCCGACGAAGATCTTCATCGTCTCCGAGACCACGTCGTTGTAGGCGTACCACCAGCCGCGCTGTCGGGCTTCGCGGGCCAACTGCACCAGCCGGTCGGCCTCCGGGCCGGTCACCCGGTACACCTCGAGCAGCTCGCGCACGTCGCCGGGGCGGATGCCGAGCCGACCGCTCTCGATCCGGCTGATCCGGCTGCCGGTGCAGCCCAGTGCCCGGCCCACCTCGTCGCAGGTCATCCGCGCCGCCTCACGCAGGCGGCGCAGCTCGCCGCACAGTCGCCGACGACGAACGGTGGGACTCTTGGCGCTGACCACAGGTACTCCTCCCGCACTCCAGTCTCGTACCGCGACCGTCCAAACCCAAGTCAATCGATCGGCCAACTTCGAATTGGAATATTGCCAAACCGCACGACGCCAATCAACAATGTGGATGTTCCAGCCGTTCCGCGGTTCGGGGCGGCCAGGACGAACCCCTGCGGCGACTGCTGGCGGCGCAGCCGCAGGCGACGCGGGGTTGCGTCGGGATACGGCTCCCGTCGCGCGGCCGGTCGGCGCGGTGCGGGCAAGGGGCACGCATCAGCCCGACCGGCCTTCCAGCGCGCGAGCTGTCAGCCCCCACGCCTACGCTGCCGCGCATGCCAACCGGATCGCCCCTGCCCGAAGACCTCCACCAGCTGCTGCGCGACGATCCGGAGCGGGACCGCCGCACCCTGTCCGTGCCGCTGCCGCCCGGCCGCCTGGTGACCTCGCAGCAGGGCGGCGACCCGGCCTACTGGCTGAGCGACGAGCCGCCCACGCCCGGCCTCTGGGCCCGGCGGCGGGCCGAGCACCCACGCTCCGGGCTCTGGCCGCTGCTGTTGGAAGGCATGCGGCACCATCCGGAACGCCCCTGGACCACCGGCGAGATACAGGTACTCCCTCGCCAGGCCACCGACCACGACCCGGCCGAACTGCTGCGGGGCTGGTGGCGCGGCGAGACCGGCGACCCCGCCGGTCTGGACTGGATGCATCCGTTCGGCGAGGACTGGCCCGGCCTCGCCCCGTCCCCGGCGCCACGGGCCGACCCCGACGAGCTGGCCGACACGATGGCCGACAGCCTGCCGGCCGACCGGCTCCGCCTGGGCCTGGTCGCCGCGCCCAGCGGCGCGCAGGCCCTGGTGACGGCCGGGTGGCTCGGCCCGTGCAACTACTACGGCACGGCGGAGATCGCCGCAGTGGTACGCGACTGGGAGCAGCGGTTCGGCGCCCGGGTGGTCACCGTCGGGTTCTCCACCCTCGGCCTGAGCGTCGCCGCCCCGCCCATGACCGGACCGGAGGCGCTGGCCGTGGCCGCCGAGCACTTCGCGTGCTGCGCCGACCTGGTCCACCAGGGCGCGGGCACGATCGAGGCGTACGCCGAGGAGCTACTCGGCAGCACGTCGTGGTCGTTCTGGTGGGACTGACCGGCCTCAGCCGAGCAGGTCCGCCAGCGGCACCTCCGGGTCGGTCAGCCGGTCCGGGTCGACGGACCTGCCCGCCCAGCCCGCACGGACCAGGGCTTTCAGGTCGTCCTGCACGTCCCACACGTTGATGTTCATCGCGGCCACCACACACTCGCCGCGCAGCCAGAACGCGATCACCTCGGGCGCCTTGCCGTCCACCACGGCCGGGTCACCGCGGAACACGACCCGGTCGTAGTCGCCCGGCCCGGCCCAGCCGCAGTACTCCATGCCCAGGTCGTACTGGTCGGTGAAGAAGTAGGGCACCGGGTCGTAGCTGACCTCCTGCCCCAGCATCGCCTTGGCCGCGGCCTGGCCGCCGTCGATGGCGTTGGACCAGTGCTCCACCCGCAACCGCCGGTCCAGCATCGGATGAAACGAGTTGGCCACGTCGCCGCAGGCGAACACGTCCGGGTCGCTGGTGCGCAGCGAGGCGTCGACGAGCACACCGTCGTCGACCTCGAGCCCCCCGTGCTCGGCCAGTTCGGTGCGCGGACGGATGCCCACTCCCACCGCGACCAGGTCGACGCCGAGTTCGGTGCCGTCGTCCAGGACGGCGCTGCGGACCCGGCCGTCAAGGGTGCCGAACTCGCGTACGCCGGTGCCGAAGTGGAACTCGACGCCGTTGGCGGCGTGCAGATCGCGGAAGAGGGCGGCCAGCTCGTCGCCGAGCACCCGGTGCAGGGGCGCCTTGCCGGTCTCGACCACGGTCACCGGGCAGCCGTGGCTGCGCGCGGCGGCGGCGACCTCCAACCCGATCCAGCCCGCGCCGACGACCAGCACCTGCGGGGACGGGTCGGCCGTCAGGGCAGCCCGCAGGGTGTCGGAATCGCCGAAGCTGCGCAGGTAGAGCACGCCCTCCTCGTCCGCGCCGGGGGTGTCCAGGATGCGCACGGCCGAGCCGGTGGCCAGCAGGAGGCGGTCGTAGCGGTACTGGTCACCGCCGTCGAGGGTGACCGTGTGCGCCTGCGGGTGCAGGGCCGCCACGCGACGGCCGGTCATCAACTCGACGCGCTGCTGCTCGTACCACGCCGGCTCGTGGACGTACGCCTGCTCACGCGGGTCGTTGCCGAGCAGGTAACCCTTGGACAGCGGCGGCCGTTCGTACGGCACCTCATGCTCCTGTCCGATCAGCAGCACGCGACCGGTGAAACCCTCGGCCCGCAGCGCCTCCGCCGCCTTCGCCCCGGCCAGCGAGGCGCCGACGATGATGAATACCCGCTCGTCCGCACTCATGCCTTCCAGCCTGACGCACGCGGGGCCGCCGGGCCACCCGAAACCGTGCTCTCCACGCTAACCTGCTGGCCCGCCGCCCGGGGAACACGGGGAACGGCTGCGGGCAAGAAGGAGCATGAGTGTGCTGACCGAGTCCGGGCCACCCGAGGTGGCCGAGCCCCCGCCCGACCCAGCCGACGTCGGGGCGGTCTTCGACCGGTACGCCCGCGAGCTGCTGCGCTACGCCACCCAGCGAGTGGGTGAGCAGGCGGCCGAGGATGTGGTCGCGCAGACGTTCCTGGTGGCGTACGAGCAGCGGCAGCGCTTCGACCCCGCCCGGGGCGACCTGCTGCCCTGGCTGTACGGCATCTGCACCAACCTGCTGCGTCGCCAGCGCCGCACCGAGGTGCGCAACCTGCGCCTGCTGGCCGCCGCGAGCTCGCGCGCCGAGCACGTGGAGGCACCCGACACCCGCGGCTCCGAGCGGGTCGACGCGCAGCGGTCGGTGGCCCGGGTGGCGCGGGCGCTGGCCGGGCTGCCCCGGCGCCAGCGCGACGTGCTGCTGCTGTTCGCCGTCGCCGAACTGGAGTACGCCGAGATCGCCACCGCGCTCGGCATCCCGCTCGGCTCGGTGCAGTCCGCGCTGCACCGCGCCCGTACGAAGATCAAATCTGCGCTCACCGACGGAGGCCCCCGATGACCCGCACCGACCCCGACCTGCACGCCGTCCGCGACCTACCGCCGGGCCTGGCCGAGCCCACCGACGCCTCGGTCTCGCGCACCTGGTACCTGCTGTCGGCCCGGCAGACCGCGGCCCAGCGCGGCAGCCGCCACCCGCTGCTGCGGCTGTTCATCCCGGTAGCCGCGGCCGCGCTCGTCGGCGTGGTGACCCTCACCGCGATCAACCTCACCAGCGGCGGCGGGATGGACTTCGCCGCGCCCCAGATCAGCACCATCCACGCCTCCCACCAGCCACTGCCCACCGAGCACGCCGACCACGACCCGAGCCTGACCCGGACCACCCCGGAGGCGGTCGCGGCCCTGGAGGCGCTGGCCCACACCGCCGAGCAGGGCACCGCCACCGTCACGCTCGCCCCGGGCCAGCTCATCCACGTCCAGACCACGGGTTGGGCCGCACACCTCAACGCGGCCGGACCCGGCACGGGTCAGGTCGAGTACCAGCCGCGCAGCATCTGGCTCGACCCCGAGGGCATGGTCGCGCTCAAACTGCTGGCGGGCGACCGGGACATGTTCGCCGGGCCGCGCAGCGACCCGGAGGGCGAGCAGGCCCACGCCCGGCAGTTCCTGGCCGAGCACGGCCCGAGCCTGCTCATGCCGACCCCGCAGTGGCTGGCCTCACTGCCGACCGACCCCGCCCAGCTGCTCGCCGAGTTGCGCGGCGAGATGACCGGCAATGACAAGTGGGCCGTCGACCACCAGGTGTGGGACCAGATGGCACAGGTCTACGCGGACTGCGACATCCTGCTCAGCCCGCAGGTACGGGCGGCGCTGCTGCGGGCGTACACGGGGATGGACGGGCTGACCGTCGGCGAGGTCATGATCGACGACACCCGGTTGATCGCCATCCGGCACACCGACCAGGGTTACGCCGTGGAGATCCTGTTCGACCCGGTCACCGCGTGGGCCGTCGGCCGCCGCTCCGTCGACGCCACCGGCAACCTGCACCTGACCTCCACCGGCTCCAGCCCGGTCTTCGACCCGCTGGTCGCCTACCACGCCACCTGGACCCAGACCATCGTCTCCTCCACCGACGAAAGCTGACCCACCCCGCACCTCCGCCGTCGAGGTGGCACTCCGCCGAGAGCTGGTTCTCGGGGGAGACTCGAAGGCGGAGGTGCGAGATGACGGGGTTCGAGGGATACCTGCGCGACGAGGTCGTGACGGACTACGCCGATGGGCTGATCGATCGGCGCGAGGCGCTGCGACGGCTGGGCCTGCTCGGCATCGGCGCGGCAGTGGCCGCGCCGATGCTGGCGGCCTGCGACGCCCAGCGCGGCGCGGCGGGCGACCCCACCCTCACCCCCACGGCCGACGCGGGCGCGACCCCGGTGGCCGCGCCGAGCAACCAGCCCGCCGGACCCACCCCGCTGCCCACGCAGGAGATCACCTTCGCCGGGCCGGACGGGCGGCAGCTCAAGGGCGCCTGGGCGGCCGCCGGGCAGCCGCACGGCACGGTGCTGGTGATCCACGAGAACAAGGGGCTGACCCCGCACCTCGCCTCGGTCGCCGGACGGCTGGCGGCCAGTGGTTTCTCCGCGCTCGCCATCGACCTGCTGTCGGAGGAGGGCGGCACCGCGTCGTTCACCGACCCGGCACAGGCGACCGCCGCCCTGAACGCGGCCCCGATGGAGCGCAAGCTCGGCGACCTGAAGGCGGGCGTGGACGAGCTGCTGCGCCGCGAGCCGCAGCGCAAGCCGGGCGCGGTCGGGTTCTGCTTCGGCGGCGGTATGACCTGGTCGCTACTGGCCTCCGGTGAACCTCGGCTGTACGCGGCCGCGCCGTTCTATGGCCCGTTCCCGGAGGGGGCGGACCTGGCCGGGTCACCGCACGCGGCGGTGCTGGCGGTCTACGGCGAGCGCGACGCGCGCGTCAACGCCACCCGCGACCAGGCCGAGCAGGCGCTGCGCGCGGCGGGGCTGACCCACCGGGTGGTCACCTATCCCGGCGCCGACCACGCGTTCTTCAACGACACCGGCCCGCGTTACGACCCGGCGGCCGCGGCGCAGGCGTACACGCAGCTCACCGGCTGGTTCGGTGCGCACCTGGGGTGAGTCAGCCGGTGGGGCGGATCTCGAAGCCGGTCAACCCCTCGACGGGTTCGTCATAGACGTCGACGCGGTCGACGATGGCGAGTTCGGGGCCGACGCGGGCCCAGCCGACCAGGTCGGCGACGGCGGCGGGCTCGCCCTCGAACACCGCCTCGACGGTACGGTCGGGACGGTTGCGCACCCAGCCCGCGAGCCCGGACGCCTGGGCGGTGCGGCGGCAGGTGTCGCGGTAGTAGACGCCCTGGACCTCGCCCGAGATCACAACCCGTTTGCGGATCATGTACAGACCGTAGACTGGGCGGCATGGCCCGGTCCAACGAGGTGGTCGCGTCGCTGCTGCAGGAGTACGCGGACCTGATCTCGATCACCGGCGGGGACGCCTTCCGGGCACGTACGTACGAGAAGGCCGCGCGCGGCGTGGCCGGGCACGGCACCGACCTGTCCACCCTCGACGCCAAGGGCCTGGCCCAGATCCCCGGCGTCGGCAAGTCCATCGCCGACAAAATCATCGAATACCGCGCCGACGGCCGCATCGCCGCGCTGGAGGAGCTGCGCGCGAAGGTCCCGACCGGCGTACGCGAGCTGATGGACATCCCCGGTCTCGGCCCTGCCAAGGCCATGGCGCTGCACCGCGAGCTGGGCGTGGCCTCCGTCGACGAGCTGCTGCACGCCATCGACGCCGGGCGCCTGTCCGGCCTGCGCGGTTTCGGCGCCAAGACCGCCGAGAACATCCGCCACGGCATCGATGTGCTGCGCCGGGGTGCGGGCCGGGTGCTGATCTCGACCGCGCTGGAGACCGCCGAGGCGGTGGTCTCGGCCCTGAAGCAGGTCCCCGGCTGCGTGGACTGCACGTACGCGGGGTCGCTGCGGCGGCACCGGGACAGCATCGGCGATGTCGACATCCTGGCTGCGGCGGCCGACAGCGCTCCACTGATGGCGGCCTTCGGCAAGTTGCCGCTGGTCGGCGAGGTGATCGCGAGTGGGCCGACGAAGACCTCGATCCGCACCACCAGCGGCCTGCAGGTGGACCTGCGGGTGGTCCCGGCCGACTCGTGGGGCGCGGCGCTGCAGTACTTCACCGGGTCGAAGGCGCACAACATCCGGGTACGCGAGCTGGCCGTCCGCAAGGGCCTCAAGCTCTCCGAGTACGGCCTGTTCCGCGCCGAGGACGACGAGCTGATCGTGTCGCGTACCGAGGAGGAGGTCTACCAGCGCCTGGGTCTGCCCTGGATCCCGCCGACGCTGCGCGAGGACCGCGGCGAGGTGGCCGCCGCCCGCGACGGCGCCCTGCCGGAGCTCGTCACCGAGGCCGACATCAAGGGCGACCTGCACACCCACACCGACCTCACCGACGGGGTGTCGACGCTGGCCGAGATGCTGGCCGCGGCGCGCGAGCGCGGCTACCGCTACTACGCGGTGACCGACCACGCCAAGAACATGCCCATGCAGCGGATGACCGACGCCAAGATGCTCGCCCAGCGCCGCAAGCTGCGCGAACTCGGCGAGCAGGGGAAGCTGGCGCTGCTGCACGGCACCGAACTCAACATCGACCCGACCGGGGCGGTGGACTGGGACGCGGACTTCCTGGCCGGGTTCGACATCTGCGTCGCCTCGGTGCACTCGCACTTCACCCAGTCCCCGGCGGAGCTGACGGCGCGCTTCGTGGCGGCGTGCGAGAACCCGTACGTCAACATCATCGGCCACCCGACCACGCGCCAGATCGGGCGCCGCCCCGCGATCGAGCCCGACTGGGATGCCGTCTTCGACGCCGCGGCCGCCACCGGCACCGCGATGGAGGTCAACTCTTTCCCGGACCGGCTCGACCTGGACGACGAGCTGATCTGGCGGGCCCGTGGCCGGGGCGTGAAGTTCGCGATCGACTCCGACGCCCACTCCACGGTGCACCTGGCCAACCTGCGGTTCGGCATCGGCATCGCCCAGCGCGGCTGGCTCACCCCGGCCGACGTGATCAACACCTGGCCGCTGACCCGGCTGCGCAAGTTCGTCGCGGACAAACGCCGCAGGCTCGGTTGATCGGCGTCCTCCGCGTCATGATCGTCGTTCACAGGGCGGGATCCGCTCCCCATACCGGTGAAAGACCCAGGTCGGCCGTCCCCGTCGGAAGATCGCCGGTAGCGGGCGGAACAGGCCGAGGTTGCCGTCGGGCGCGCCCTGGATAGGATCGGCCGCGTCGATGTGAGCCGAGTTCAGGGTGGGCCGATCATGGTGGAGAACGCGCCGCGCAAGTCGTCGGTGCCGGTGTGGGCCTACGTGGTCGGCGCACTGGTGCTGCTGCTGTGCCTGTGCGGGGTGGCCGGGACCGTCGGCTTCTTCGTGCTGAGGGACAAGGTCCAGGACGCCGCCGCCACCGAACCGGGCGCCGACCAGAGCATCGACCCGACGCTACCGTGGCAGCAGCAGCTCACCAAGATCAGCGGCGTCAGGGTCTACACCCCGGACTCGCTGGGGCGAAACCACGTGGCCGAGGACGAGGCCGTCTATCCGCAGTCGCCGCCGGTCGGCGGCGACCACGCCCAGGTGTGGCAGAACTGCCAGGGCGCCGTCTACCCGGTGCCGGTCCCGAACGCGCGGGCCGTGCACAGCCTGGAGCACGGCGCGGTGTGGATCACCTACCGGCCCGACCTCGACGCGGCCCAGGTCAAGACGCTGACCGACAAGGTCGCCGGACGCGACTACCTGCTGCTGAGCCCCTACCAGGACCTCGACGCGGCGGTGTCCGTCCAGGCGTGGGGCTACCAGCTCAAGGTCGACTCCGCCGACGACCCGCGCCTCGACGCCTTCATCACCGCGGCGCGCATCAACGCCGCGCCCGAGCCGGGTGCCCCGTGCGCGGGAGGCACGACCGAGACCGGGCCGATCCAGTGACCGGCACCGCCCGCGACATCACCCTGTACGGCATTCCCGTCCTGCACCGGCCCACCACGCCGGTGACCGAGTTCGGCCCCGAGCTGCACTCGCTGGTCGCCGACATGTTCGCCAGCATGTACGCCGCCAACGGCGTGGGCCTGGCCGCCAACCAGATCGGCGTCGACGCCCGCGTCTTCGTCATGGACTGCCCCGACACCGAGGGCGGGCCGAACGTGGTCGCGCACGTGGTCAATCCGGTGCTGGAGCTGCCGCAACCGCCGCGCGACCTGCTGGTCCGGGCCGAGGGGTGCCTGTCCGTGCCCGGCCAGCGGGCGGAGCTGCCGCGCCCCGCCAGGGCGGTGGTGACCGGCGTCGACATGCACGGTGAGCCGGTCCGCATCGAGGGGGTCGGTTTGATCGCGCGATGCCTGCAGCACGAATGCGACCATCTCGACGGAACGGTCTATGTGGATCGTTTGACCGCGAAGGAGCGCAAGAAGATGCTGGCCGAGGCAGGCCTGCCCCGGCCCTGAACCAGAAGATCGTCAATTCTTGACAGTTTTCCGCCAACCTGAATAGATGTATTTATTGTTAACGCGGGTTCAGGGACCCGCGTCGGACGATTCATCTCTTCAGAACTGAGCGGAGCCTGCCTTGCTGCGAGCGTACTTCGCCCGCCACAAGTCCGCGTCCACGTGGGCGCGGACCATCCTGCACGAGGTGGCGTTCGCGCTGGACCTCGACATCGTCACGATCCACGTGCCGGAGCAGTGGGCGCCGTACCCCAGCCTCGGCGACTACGTGCGCGCCACCAAGCCCGGCATCCTGATCCTGACCAACTCCATGCCGGAGTGGATCGACAGTCTGCCCGAGATGCGGGCGTTCCACATGATCCGCGACCCGCGCGACATCGTCGTGTCCGGCTACTTCAGCCACCTCAACAGCCATCCGGAGGTGGTCGGCGGCATCCCCTGGCCCGAACTGGTCGAGCACCGGCGCAACCTGCGCAAGCTGGACCAGAACGGCGGCATGCACGCCGAGATCGAGTTCAGCCGGATGTTCCTGGAGCCCATGGCGGGCTGGACCTACGACCGCCCCGGGGTCCTGGAGACGAAGATGGAGGATCTCACCAGCGACCCGGTGAAGGTGTGGACCACCATCCTCAGCCACCTCGAGCTGCTCACGCCGGACGGCTCCGGCGAGGAGAAGGCGCGGATGACGGCCGTGAAGTGGAATCTCGCCGCCCGGCGCCGTACGCCGAAGTTGATGCGATACCCCCGCATGGTCCTGCCCCGCATCCCGATCCAGCGGCTGCCCGGGGCGTACGTGGCCAACACCAACGAGCGCTTCTCCTTCGCCAAACTGGCCAAGGGCCGGGAACGGGGCCAGGAGGACGTGCACAGCCACTACCGCCGCGGGGTGTCCGGCGACTGGCGCAACCACCTCGACGAAGGCCACCTGGCCGCGTTCCGCGACCGCTACGGCGACCTGGTCGAACGCCTCGGCTACGAGTGGTGACCCGGTAAGGAAGGGCACCTTCGTCGGCTCGCGTCAGCGAGACGAGCGGGAATGCTGTTCGCTTCACGTGGTGGAAGGGGCCCTTCTCAACACACCGTCAGCGGTTGACCCTGAGCGCGGCCGCCGCGGCGTCGAGAGCGTCGCGGCACTCACGCGCCGTCTGCGCGACCGCGGTGGCGTAGGCGATCCGGCCGTTGACCGTGCCCGCCGGCGGCGCCGAACGCACGTCGCCGGGCTCGGCCAGCAGCGCGGTCAGGTCGATCGCGGCGGGCAGCCCGGCGGTGTCGAACCGGATCGACTCGATGCGGGTGTCGTTGTGCTCGGGGTAGAAGAAACGCACCGCCGCGACCAGCTTGCGGTCGGGCACCACGTCGGGCGCCCGGCCCGTCGCGGCCGCCGCCGCGGCCAACCCGACGTCGACCCCGGTGGCGCGCAGCCCCAGGTACGGGATCATCCCGCCGCCCAACCGCCCGTTGACCTCGATGATCCGCGCCCCGCGCGACGACAGCTTGACCTCGGTATGGGTCACCCCGTCGGTGAAGCCCAGCGCCGTGTGCGCCCCACGCAGCAGGTCCAGGATCTCCGGATCGTGCATGAGCGGGTCGTCCCCGTGCACGAAATGCCCCACCTCGATGCAGTACGGCGGATGCCCGGTCTCCTTGCGCCCCACGCACAGCGGCGTCAGCTCGCCCCGGTACGACACCGCATCGACGCTGATCTCCTCACCGTCGGCGTACTCCTCCAGCAGCACCACCGGCCGCCACTCGGGTCGCCCGAGGTAGCGCTGCCCGCTGGTGAACTCCCACGCCGCGGGCAGCTCGTCGGCCGTCTCCACCTTGATCACACCGGCGCCGAGGGCCAGATCGCTGGGCTTGAGGATCACGGGGTACCCGAACCGCCGCGCGACCTCCGCCGCCTGCTCCAGGCTGTCCACCCGCTGCGACCTCGGCTGCGCCACCCCCGCGGCGTCCAGCGCCAGCCGGGTCTGGTGCTTGTCCCGGCAGCGGCCGATGGCGACCGGGTCGCCGACGAGACCGAGTTCGCGGGCCAGCTCGGCGGTCTGCGGGGTGCGGGCCTCATCCCAGGTCATGACGCCCGCGACCGGTTCGCGCGCGGCGAGCGCACGGGCCGCCTCGACCATCGGCGGCAGGTCGAACATGGACGCGAACCCGGTCACCCCGGTGACGTACTCGTGCTCCCAGGAGGCGCCGCCGCTGGCGAACAGGTGGACGCGGTAGTGCCGCGCCAGGGAGCGCAGCAGGTATTCGCGGAACTCCCGCTTGCCGCTGCCCAACACGAGCAGCACCGGGCGATCGTCGGGCGACATCGACACACTCCTGTTGTTCGATCGATACGCGGATAGCGGTGAGCCCCGTCGTGGAGATCCACGACGGGGCTCACCAAACGGGCCCTAGGGCCGCACTCCCAGCTCAGAGAGCAGCAACCTCGCGAGCAACCTCGCGGGCGACCTCACGGGCGACCTCGCGCTGCGCAACCTCCATGACGAACTCCTTCCATCAGGTGGGACCGTAGGCATAGCCTCACGTGCCGCCACCACAGGTGTCAAGAGCTTGCATGTTTCGATATTAATCCTTGCTCAGGAAAGCATCCACAGCGGTACGAAGTCGGCCATTGCCTGGTAACCGGTGTCGTTGGGGTGGATGTGGTCACCGCTGTCCCAGTCCGCCCGCAGCTTCGTCGGGGCCGCCGGGTCGCGCAGCAGCGCATCGAAGTCGATCAGACCGGCGAAGTCGCCCTCGTGCGCGCGAAGCCACGCGTTGACGGTCTGCCGGTTCGCCTCCTTCTCCGCCGTCCACGACGAGAAGCCCTCGAACGGGGTGATCGTGCAGACCACCACGTCGATGCCCGCTTCGTCGATCTGGGTCGTGAGCTGGCGCAGCCCGTCCAGGATGCGGTCCGGCGTCTCGTTGTGGATCTGCAGGTCGTTGATGCCCAGCATGACCACCGCGGTCTGCACGCCGGTCTGGCTCAGCACGTCGCGCTGCAGTCGGGCCAGGCCGTTGAGGCCCAGCTCCGGGAAGCCGATCTCGCTGCCGTCGTGGATCACCGTGTTACCGGCCAGACCCGCGTTGAGCACGCCCCACTCGCTGTGCGAGGAGTGCTGCGCGAGCGTACGGGCCGCCAGGCGGTCGGTCCAGCGCGCGTTGCCGTTGAGCGTCGAGTTGGTGCCGTCGGTGATCGAGTCGCCGATGACCACCACCGAACCCTGCGCCTTGTGGCTGAGCACGTCCACACCACTGAGGTAGAACCACGAGTTGCGGGTCAGCGTCAGGGTCGCCCCGGTCGCCTCGGCGGCGGTGTCGCCGCTGCCGAACCAGGTGGCCTGGCGCGCGGTCAGGTGGAACGTGGCCGGACCCGTCGCGGTCGGCAGGTAGATGCTGACCACCAGGTCGGACAGCTCCGCCACCGGCAGCGTCAGCGGGTCGCTGAGCACCTGGCCACCCTTGGGGATGGTCACCGCGGCGTCGCCGTTGAAGGTCAGCTCCTGGAGCGAGGTCGGCAGGATGTCGGTCAGCGTGGCGGTGCCCGCGTCGGGGCGGGCCAGTGTGGCGTGGCCGACGGTCAGCGGCGCGGTGCCGAAGTTGTTCGACAGGCGGATGCGGATCGCGTCGCCACCGACCGAGGTGTGCACGATCATGCGGATGGTCTGGTTGGCGAAGCCGGCGCCGGACTGGCCGCCACCGGCCGCGGTCGGCGCCGCGGACCACGTTCCGACCCATTCGCCCTTCGGCTTGGCGGTCGCTTCGCCACCGGGGCCGACCAGCAGGAACAGGGTGGCGGCCAGCGTGGCGGCGGCGGCCAGCGCTCGCCGCGGGGAGGGGTGTCTCACTTCTCTACCTCCTTGGGCGCACCGTCGCACCGGCGCGCCCGTCGTGATTGGCCCGAGAGCATGGCGCATCAAGTTACGTAGAGGTGTTTCCATCAGTCAACATCTGATCAGTCAGCTTATTGGACCGTCCTATGTGCTCGGACATACACGAAAGAAATGGCTGCCAGGGGTGTGCGGGAACGCGTCACGGGAATAAGGTGCGATACATGGACCTTCGTGACCTGGATCGGCGCGCTCTGGACGCCGCCGGTGCCGCCATCGCCCGGGTGAGGCGCGCCGACCTCACCCGGCCCACCCCGTGCGGCGACTGGACCCTGGGACAGCTGCTCGGCCATATGATCGGCCACAACCGCGGCTTCGCCGCGGCCGCCGCGGGCCGGCCGGTCGGCGCCGAGGTCTGGGACGACCTGACTCCGCCCACCGACCCGCGCCGCGCCTTCACCGAGTCGGCGTCCCTGGTCACCAAGGCGTTCGGGGCCCGCACCCTGCTCGACCGCAAAATCGAGGTTCTCGGGTACGGCACCTTCACCGCCGCAACCGTGCTGGGCATGCACTTCGTCGACTTCCTGGTGCACGGCTGGGACGTGGCCCGCGCCATCGGCGCCGCCGGGACCATCGACACCGAGCTGGCGAACTCCGCGATGACCGTTGCCCGGCGGTGGCCCACCGACCGGCCCAGTAAGGCGTTCGGACTCATGGTCGAGCCCGCCGCCGACGCGCCGGTCGGCGACCGGCTCGTGGCCTACCTGGGCCGCCGCCCCGACTGGCCCGGCGGCAGCTGAGCCGGGGCGGTCGGCTGCCGCGTCGCGTCGGCCAGATCCGCGGCGGTGTGCTCGAGCGCGGCGAGGTTGGCCCGTACCGTGGCCGCGCGTCGCGCCACAGCGTCGCGCTCGGCCCGGTGGACCTCCTCGACCGCCTCGCTCACCGCGGGCACCTCCAGCGCCGACACGTGCTTCAGCGCCTCCGCCGGCGTGATCGGATAGGGCGGCGCGAGCTTGCGCCTGCCCCGCCGCGCCGTCACCGTCCAGCCGCCTCCGGCGTAGGCCAGCGTCACCGACACCGGCACCGCCGGTCCGGTGTCGGCCAGCCCGATCCGGCGGCCGACCTCCACCATGTACTCCTGCCACAGCGGGACCGGTGGCAGCTCGGTGCCGGGGCGAGTCGCGGGCAGGTCGTTCAGTTGGCGCCACAGCCGCCAGCCGAAGATCGGGGTCAGCGTCGCGGTGAAGTACACCGCCGTGCCCAGCAGCAGGCCACCGCGCAGCCCGAACGTCTCCACCGCCCAGGCCCCCACCGCACCCCCGAGCGGGATGCCGCCGAAGGTGATCGCGCCGGTCAGCCCGAACACCCGCGCCTGCATCCCGCGCGGCACCCGCTCGAACATCAGCAGGCCGTACGTCGGGTTGATCGAGCTCATGGCCACCCCGGCCACGAACGTCACCACCAGGGCCACGCGCAGGTCGTCGCTGAGCGCCAGCACCAGAAACCGCGGCGAGCCGCCGATGAAATAGCCGAGCACCAGCGTCGCGTACCGCGGCAGCCTGGTCACCAGCGCCGCGAAGGCCGCCCCGCCCACGATCGCGCCCAGCGCGAACGCCCCGCCGATCCAGCCCAGCGCCACCGGCGAGGCCAGGTGCTCGCGCACCCACATCGGCACGAACACCACCGCACTGGCCTGGTTGAACAGGTTGGTCACGAACATCATCCCGACCAGGCTGCGCACCAGCCGCTCGCCGCGGACGAACTCCCACCCGCCACGCAGGCCGGCCAGGTACGACTCCTTCGGCGCGGCGGGCTTGTCCTGTTCGGCGCTCAGCGGGACCAGCACCGCGACGATCACCGCGCAGGCGGCGAAGGTCGCCGCGTCGGCCCAGATCGCCCCGATCGGTCCCAACCAGGCGATGAGCACACCCGCCACGGCCGCCCCGATCAGCGTCGCCACCCGGCTCAACGCGGCGAAGACCGCGGTCACCCGTGCCATCGGCGTGCCCGACGCCTCCACCACCGGCGGCAGCAGCACCCGCTTGGACTTGTCGCCGACGCCGCGCAGCGCCCCGGTGGTCGCGATCAGGGCCACCAGCACCCAGAAGTCGCCACCGCCGAACGCCGCGATGCCACCGACGGTCAGCGCGCTGCCCAGATCCACCAGAATCGACACCCGGCGCACGCCGTACCGATCCGCCAGCGGCGTGCCGAAGATCCCGGCCAGGATGTACGGCACCGCCTCGGCGAAACCGACGACGCCGACCCGGGCCGGATCGTTCGTGGTGACCAGCACCAACCAGGGAATGGCCAGAAAGGACATCCGCGAACCCACCGACGACACCAGCTCGGCGCCCAGCAGGCCGAAGAGTGCGGCTTTACGCCCCATGGCCACCTCCGCCTCGTCGCCCGGTCGCAGCCGTCACCCTACCCGCGCGCTTCGATCACGATCCATCATGCGTTCCGGCCGTTCGTGGACGCTTTTGCGACAACGTCCGTCGACTTAGCATCACCGGGTGAGGTTGGAGCTGCGGCACCTGCGGGTCGTCTGCGCGATAGCCGACGCGGGCAGCGTCACCAAGGCCGCCGCGTCGCTGGGCCTCGCCGCGCCCGCGCTGACCACGCAGCTGCAGCGCATCGAGCGGACGCTCGGCGGCCAGTTGTTCGTCCGTGACCGGCGCGGCGCCCACCCGACCCCGCTGGGCGAGCTCGTGTTGGCCCGCGCCCGGGTGCTGCTGCCCGCGATGCAGGGGCTGCAGGACGAGGCGGCCCAGTTCGCCGGAGCCACGGGTGCCCTGCCCGCCGACGGGCTCGGCAGCTACCGCATCGGCGCCGTCAACGGACCGCTGATCGGTGGCATGGTTCGGCGCCTGGCCGCGGCCCAGCCGCACGCGCAGCTCCACACCCACCCGTCCTGGTCCGCGGCGGAGCTGGCGGGCATGCTCGGCGACGGGCGCCTGGACTTCGCGCTGATCGGCACCTGCGGCGAGGCACAACCACCCGACAGCCGCCTGGCCTGGCACACCGTCGCCGTCGCGCCGGTGTTCGTGCTACTGCCGGACGAGCATCCGTACGCCGAGGCGGCCGAGGTCGAGCTGGCCACGCTGGCCGGAGCCCGCTGGGCGGCCACCCCCGGCGACGGCTGCCTGGCCGACTGCTTCGCCGCCGCCTGCACCCGGGCCGGATTCACGCCGAGCCCGATCCACGAGAACGACGTCGGCGGCGTCACCGACCTGGTGCGCGGCGGCGACGTGGTGGCCCTGTGCCAGCCCACGTTCCGCGAGGTCGTCGGGGTGCGCGCGGTGCCGCTGGCGGGCACGCCGCTGCGCTGGCGGCACCTGATCGGCTGGCACCCCGAAGCCCCGGCGGCCGAGGTCGCCCCCAAACTCATCCAGTACGCCACCGAGTCCTACGACGACGCGATCCACCTGAGCCCGCGCTACCAAGCCTGGCTTACCCGCCACCCCTGACCCGCCCCGTGGTCAGAAGGTGCGGTCAGCGGACCACTTCGGGCAGGGCGCGCAGGTAGGCCTCGTCGGCGGGGCGGACCAGGGCGCGCGGGCCACCGGAGCGGAGCACGGCCGCCAGCGCGCGGTCGGGGTCGGCGGCGTAGTGGCCGCTCGCCCAGGCCGCGTTCGCCTCGATCACCGCCCACTCCGGACGCCCCGTCTCCGGGTCTGCCATCAAGCCCACATCGACCACCACCGCGCTGGGCAGCGCGGGCATCTCCGGTGCGAACAGGGCCGCCGCGAAGTCGATCGCCTCGGCGCAGCGCGGATCGTCACCCGCCGGGTCCAGGTCGCCCGCGACCGCGTACCGGGTGGCTGCCACGACGGTGCCGTCCAGCACGAACAGGCGGAACTCGGCCAGGAACAGCACCACGCCGCTGACCAGCACCGGGCTGTCGCCGTCGGCGACGTCCGGGCCGGGCAGGGCGGCACCGTTCGGATACACCCGCGCCGGGAAGCTCTTGTCGTCCGGCGGCTTCACGAACGCGGCACGCCGCAGCCCACGGGCCCGCGCCAGGGTGGTGAAGACGACGTCGCGACGGGTCACCGCGCGGGGCAGCCGGGCCAGCCAGTCCTGGTCGGGTTCGAGCAGCCCCAGGCCGAGTTCGGCACCGACGGTGTCGGCGAACAGCGGCCCCGCGTAGAGATGTACCCCGGCGGCCTCGGCCAGCTCCCCCGGCACCCGCCACTCGCGCAGCGTCTCGACTCTCATCCCCCGCCGTCGCGCGGCATCCGCGTAGGCCAGTCCGCTCTCGGTCACCCGAGGCGCCAGCACCAGTACCCCCGTCACGCCCGCATGCTGCCACACCCACCCCACCCCGCACCGTCCCGTTTCCACCCACCGGGCGGCGCCGGAGCCCGCACCGTCAGACCACGCCCGGCAGCTCGAAGATCAGGCAGGTCGAGGTCGCGTGCGCGATCAGGCGCCCCCGCTCGTCGGTGAGCTGCGCCTGGGCCAGCGCGGTACGCCGCCCCCGCGAGATCACCGTGCCCTCGCAGCGCAGCATCCCGGAGTCGACCGTCGCCGGGCGCAGGAACTTGGTGTTCAGATCCAACGAGGTGTATCCGGTGCCCGCGGGCAGGGTCGTGTGCACCGCGCACGCGGCCGCCGTGTCCAGCAGCGTGGCCAGGATGCCGCCGTGCAGGCTGCCCAGCGGGTTGTAGTGGAACTCCTGCGCCCGCATGGTCACCACGATCCGACCCTCCTCGGCCTCGATCCCGTCCATGCCGAGCAGGTGCATCACCGGCGGCGCCGGCAGCTCGCCGCGGCTCATCGCGCGCAGCAGCTCCAGGCCGCTGCGGCCGGCCAGCGCGGGCAGGCCGATGGCCGGATCCGCCCAGGTGAAGGTGCGGCTGCGGGTGCTCTCGGCGGACGGCGCCAGGTACTGAGTCTCCGTCTGGGTCTGCGTCATGGACTCAGCCTCACCCGGGGTGGCTGAGTCTGTCAACAAGACTTAGCCTGGTGGGGTGAGACCTTCCGCACTCGACTGGTCGACCGAGAACTGCACCGTCGGCCGGGCCCTGGCCGTGCTCGGCGAACGCTGGACCCTGGTGGTGCTCCGGGAGGTCTTCAACGGGGTACGCCGCTTCGACGACATGCGCGCCCACACCGACATCCCCCGCCAGGTGCTGGCCAACCGGCTGGCCCGGCTCGTCGACGAGGCCATCCTGCACCGGGTGCCCTACCGCGAACCCGGCGAACGCGAACGCCACGAATACCGGCTCACCGAGAAGGGGTTCGACCTTTACCCGGTACTCGTCGCCGTACGCGAGTGGGGCGATCGCTACCTCGCCGACCCCGAGGGCCCACCGGTGGAGATGACCCACCGCGACTGCGGCGCGCTCGTCCATACCTCCCTGACCTGCGCCGACGGCCACCCCGTCGCCTCGCCCCGCCAGATCGCCACCCGCCCGGGCCCCGGCGCCATCCCCCGCCCCTGACCCACTCCGCCGCACCCCGCCGCACCCTGCCGCGCGGCTACACGCGGCTGCAGTTTCGGGGAAGGTGCTGGAATCTTGGCCCGCTTTCCTGCAGTTTCCCCGAAACTGCACGGCCGCACGCGCCCCGTCGCCCGACGAAAGCGGTACAGAGAGCGCTCTCGCGAGATTGCCTCCATCGCTTGTGTACGATGTTAACTGCCGATTATCGTCGTGTTATCCGGCTGTGCCGGGCGTTTTTGGACTGAAAGCGCTCTCACTGCCGCCGCCGGTCGACGTGGGCCGCCCGGTATGGTCGACGGCGGCGGGCACCCGACAGGCGAAGGAAGCGGCATGCAACCCACACGCGAGCGCCCCACCCTCGAAGCCGTGGCCCGGGTGGCCGGCGTGTCGCGGGCGACGGTGTCGCGCGTGGTCAACGGCTCCCCGAAGGTCGCCGAGCCGATCCGCGCCGCCGTCCAGCGCGCCGTCGACGAGCTGGGCTACATCCCGAACCCGGCCGCGCGCAGCCTGGTCACCCAGCGCACCGACTCGGTCGCGCTGGTGCTGCCGGAGGCCGCGGGCCGGGTCTTCTCTGACGACCCGTTCTTCCCGAGCATCATCCACGGGGTCAGCCAGGAGCTCGACACCGCCGACAAGCAGCTCGTGCTGATGATGACCAATACCGTCGCCGGGTACGAGCGCGTCGAGCGCTACACCACCGCGCGCCACGTGGACGGGGTGCTGTTCGCCTCCACCCACGGCGCCGATCCGCTGCCGGGACAGCTGGCCCGCCTCGGCATCCCGGTCGTGGTCACCGGCCGCCCACTGGGCCGTTCGAACGTGCCCTATGTGGACGTCGACCACGTCGGCGGCGTACGCGCCGCGGTGCGGCACCTGCTCGACGCCGGACGCACCCGCATCGCCACCATCGCCGGGCCGCAGGACATGATCGCCGGAATCGACCGGCTCGCCGGGTACCGGGCCGAGCTGGCCGGGTCGGACCGGCGCTCGATCGTGGCCGTCGGCGACTTCACCCGCGAGTCCGGGCAGCAGGCCATGCGCCAGCTGCTGGAGGACGATCCGCTGCTGGACGCGGTGTTCGTCGCCTCGGACCTGATGGCGCACGGCGCCCTGGCCACGCTGCGCGCGATGGGCCGCCGAGTGCCCGAGGACGTCGCCGTGGTCGGCTTCGACGACTTCGAGATCTCGCGCTACAGCGACCCGCCGCTGACCACCGTACGCCAGCCGATCCTGGATCTCGGCCGTGAGCTGGCCCGCCAGCTGCTGCGCGCGATCGCCGGGCAGGATGCCGCCCCGAGCACCATCCTGCCCACCGAACTCGTGGTACGCGCATCAGCCTGACCGAAGTCGGGTATACGTGGACCATGGCTGAGGACTTCGACATCATCGTGCTCGGGCTGGGCGTCGGCGGCGAGGAGGTCGGCGGGAAGCTCGCCGACGCCGGGCTGCGCGTGCTGGGCATCGAGAACCGGCTGGTCGGCGGGGAGTGCCCGTACTGGGGGTGCATCCCGAGCAAGATGATGATCCGCGCCTCGGGGCTGCTCACCGAGGGGCGGCGGATCGACGGCATGGCCGGGCACGCCGAGGTGTTCCCCGACTGGGCTCCGGTCGCGCTGCGCATCCGGGACGAGGCCACCGACTCGTGGAACGACCAGGTGGCCGTCGACCGGTTCACCAAGCGCGGCGGCACGTTCCTGCGCGGCACCGGGCGGCTGACCGGCCCGCGGCAGGTCGAGGTCGACGGGAAGACGTACCGGGCGAGCCGGGGCGTGGTCGTGGCGACCGGCACCGCGCCGGTGATCCCGCCGATCCCGGGGCTGGCCGACACCTCGTTCTGGACCAACCGGGAGGCGATCGAGGCCGACACGCTGCCCACGTCGCTGACCGTCATCGGCGGTGGTGCCATCGGGCTGGAGCTGGCGCAGATGTTCGCCCGGTTCGGGGTGCGGGTCTGCGTGATCGAGTCGGGTGAGCGGCTGCTGGGGATGGAGGAGCCGGAGGCGTCCGAGCTGGCCGAGAAGGTGCTGCGGCGCGACGGCGGCGAGGTGCACAAGGGCGCCCGGGTCGAACGGGTCGACGGCATGACCGTGCACCTGTCCGACGGCACCGCGATCACCTCGGAGAAGCTGCTGGTCGCCACCGGGCGCACCGCCCAGCTGGGGCAGCTCGGCCTGGAGACGGTCGGGCTGGACCCGACCGCGCGGGCGATCACGGCCGACGGGCACATGCGCGCCGGGGACGGGCTCTGGGCGGTCGGCGACGTCACCGGGCACGGTGCGTTCACCCACATGTCGATGTACCAGGCCGGGATCGCCATCCGCGACATCCTGGGCCAGCCTGGACCGCCCGCCGACTACCGCGCCCAGCCCCGGGTCACCTTCCTGGACCCGGAGATCGGCGCGGTCGGCCTGACCGAGGCGCAGGCCCGCCACCAGGGCATCCATGTGAAGACCTCGGTCAGTCCGCTGCCGCAGTCGAGCCGCGGCTTCATCCACAAGGCGGGCAACGACGGGTTCATCAAGCTGGTCGCCGACGTCGACCGCGACGTGCTGGTCGGGGCGACCTCGGCCGGTCCCAGCGGCGGCGAGGTGCTCGGCGCGCTGACGGTGGCGGTGCACGCCCAGGTGCCGCTGGAGATGCTGCGGCACATGATCTACGCGTACCCGACGTTCCACCGGGCCATCGAGGACGCGGTGCACCGGCTCGACTGAGGTCGGGCAGACTGCGGGCATGCGGATACCGGTGGGCTGGGCCAGGGCGGGACTCGCGGCGGGGGCGGCGGTGCAGGCGTGGTGGGGGCTGTGGGCGTACGCGTCACCCGCGCACTTCTTCGGCACCTTCCCCGGCTTCGGGCAGCACTGGACGGCGGCGTACCCGCCGTTCAACGAGCACCTGACCGCCGACCTCGGGGCCACCTTCCTGACCCTGGCGGTGCTGCTGGCGGTGCCCGCGCTGCGCTACCGGCGGGCCACCGCCCGGTTGGCGCTGCTCGGCGTGCTCACCTTCGACACCCTGCACCTGGCCTACCACGCCACCCGGCACGGCACCCTCGGCGACGGACCGCTGCCGGCCAGCCTGGCCGTGCTCGCGGGCGGGGTGTTGCTGCCGCTGGCGGCGCTACCGCTGCTGCCGCCCGATCCGGCCGGCACCACCGGGGCGTAAACCGCTTGCCCCGGCTGCTAGACAGGTCACATGACGGGGCAGACGCTGGTGCGCGCGTGCACTTTGGACGACGCCGACATGGAATTCCTGGCGCGGTTGCGCGGGGAGGTGTTCCCGTACCGCGTGCAGTCGGTCGCCTCGCAGCGCAACGTGTTCCGCACCGTGCCGGAACGGGCCGGCTTCCTGGTGCTGCTGGCCGAGCGCGACGGGGTCCGGCTGGGCATGGCGCGGGCCATGCTGGACTACGGCACCTCCGAGCCCGGGGCCGCGCAGATCACGGTGAGCGTGCTGCCCGAGCAGCGGGGGCGTGGCGTCGGCACCGCGCTGCTGGCGGCCGCCGAGGCCCACCTGCGCGCGGTCGGCGGCACGCGGGCGCGCGGCTGGTGCCCGGACACGCCGAGGTCGCTGACCTGGGCACAGCGTCATGGGTACGAGCCCGGCCGGGTCATGCGCTACAGCATGGTCGACCCGCGTACGGTGCCGCCGACCCCGCCCGTGCCCGCCGGGGTGCGCCTGGTCGCCGCCGCCGAGGCGGGCCCGCGCGTGGTGTACGAGATCGACGCGGCCACCACGCTGGACGAGCCCGGCGACACGGTCATCGACATGATGCCGTACGACGAATGGCTGGCCATGCACTGGCACAACCCGGATCACCACCCCGAACTGGGCACCGTGGCGTACGTCGCCGACGTCCCGGCGGCGGTCGTGCTCGTCGACGCCGACCCCGCCTCCGGCCGCTACCACAGCGCCTATACGGGGGTGCTGCGTGAGTTCCGGGGACGCGGCCTGGCCAAACTCGCCAAAACGGACTCGCTGCACCGGGCGGCGGCGGCCGGGTACACGGCCGCGTACACCTCCAACGACGGCGTGAACGCGCCCATGCTGGCCGTCAACGCCTGGCTGGGCTACCAGCCCACCGCCGTCGAGCGGTCCTGCCGCAAAACCCTCTGACCTGCATCGCGGACACGCGGGCCAGGTGCGACCGCCGCCCGGTCGGTGATCTTAGGCTGTAGGCGCCGCCCCCTCGGTACAGCTGAGGAGCGCGCCCATGCGGGTCCACCGCCGTCTCGTCACGGTCGTCACCGGCCTGCTCACGTTCGGGCTGGCGCTGGCGCCACCCGCGTCCGCGCAGCCGCAGGCCCCGGCCGCGCTGGCGGCGCAGAGCGGGTTCGTCGACCAGGTCGCCCTCAGCGGCCTGTCCCAGCCGACGAACCTCGAGTTCGCCAAGGACGGCCGCCTGTTCGTGGCCGAGAAGCGCGGCGTCATCAAGGTGTACGACAACCTCGCCGACACCACCCCGACCGTCTTCGCCGACCTGACCGCCAACGTGCACCACCAGTGGGACCGCGGCCTGCTCGGCATGGCCCTGTCCCCCGACTTCCCCGCCGACCCGTGGGTGTACGTGCTGTACACCTACGACGCCCCGCCCGGCAAGACCGCGCCCTACTGGCACGACGTGTGCGCCGAGCCCACCGACGGCAGCTGCCTGGCGACCTCCCGGCTGTCGCGGCTGAAGGCGTCCGGCAACGTGATGACCGGCAAGGAGGAGGTGCTGCTCACCGGCTGGTGCCAGCAGTTCCCCAGCCACTCCGTGGGCGACCTGAAGTTCGGCCGCGACGGCATGCTCTACGTCTCCGCCGGTGAGGGCGCCAACTTCACCAAGGTCGACTACGGGCAGCTCGGCACACCGGTCAACCCGTGCGGAGACCCGGCTCGCGAGGGCGGCGCCCTGCGCGCCCAGGACCTGCGCGGCGGCACCGACCCGGCGGCGTACAACGGCACGCTGCTGCGGCTGGACCCGACGACCGGCAAGGCAGCCGAGGGCAACCCCGGCAGCGGTGCCACCGACGAGGCGGCGCGGCGCATCGTCGCGTACGGGCTGCGCAACCCGTTCCGGTTCAACATCCGGCCCGGCACCGACGAGGTGTGGCTCGGCGACGTGGGCTGGAACGGCTACGAGGAGATCGACCGGCTCAAGTCGCCGAAGGACGACCTGGCGAACTTCGGCTGGCCCTGCTACGAGGGGCCGGACCGGATGCGCAGCTACGACAACGCCGACCTGCCCCTGTGCGAGTCGCTGTACACTGCGGGCGACGCGGCCATGCCGTACTTCTCGTACGCGCACACCAAGGCGGTCGCCTCGGGCGACGGCTGCGGCACCGCCGCGGGCAGCGCGGTCGGGGCGTCGCTGTTCTACCCGGGCGAGGGCGGCAGCTACCCCGACGAGTACGCCGGGGCGTTCCTGTTCTCCGACTACCCGCGCAACTGCGTGTGGGCGATGCTCGCCGACGACGACGGCGTGCCCGACCCCGAGCAGGTGGCGGTGCTGGCCCGCGACACCATCGCGCTGACCGACCTGGCGCTGGGTCCCGAGGGCGACGTCTTCTACACCTCGCGCGGCGGCACCATCCACCGCATCGGGCACACGGGCGGCAACGGGGCGCCGACCGCGTACTTCACCGCCAAGCCGACCTCCGGACCGGTGCCGCTGACGGTCGAGTTCGACGCCGCCGCCTCCACCGACCCCGACATTCTGGATCTGGCCGAACTGACCTACCAGTGGGACTTCACCAGCGACGGCACCTGGGACGACACCGGTCGCTCGGTTCAGCACACCTACCCCGAGGCGGGCCGGTTCACGGCGAAGCTGCGGGTGACCGACGCGCTCGGGGCGTACGACGAGCACACCCTCGCCATCCGGGCCGGTGGCTCCGCACCCGCTCCGGTGCTCGAATGGCCGAAGACCAGCCGCGTGTGGCACGTCGGCGAGAAGGTCACCTTCCAGGGCCACGCCACCGACCCCGAGCAGGGCAAGCTGCCCGCCTCGGCGCTGGCCTGGCAGCTACGGCTGCAGCACTGCTCCGACGGCGGCGGCTGCCACACCCACGTCGTCAGCGACTTCGCCGCTGTCGCCAAGGGCTCGTTCACCGGGCCGGAGCACGAATTCCCGTCGTACCTGGAGCTGGCGCTCACCGCCACGGACGCCGACGGGCTGAGCGCGACCGTGGTCAACCGGCTGGACCCGAAGACGGTCAAGCTGACGTTCCAGACCGAGCCGTCGGGGCTGGAGCTGACGGTCGGGTCGTACACCGGGAAGACGCCGTTCACGCGGGAGCTGATCCAGGGGGCGAGCACCACGGTGACCGCGGGCAGCCCCCAGGACGACGACGGCGACACGTACGTGTGGAAGTCCTGGTCGGACAAGGGCCGGGCCACTCACGTGGTGAAGGCGCCCCCGAAGGGACGCACCCTCACCGCCGTCTTCGCCGAGCAGGACGGGCGCTAGGCGAGCTGGCCCGCCTGCAGATGCGCGTACGCCCCGCGCCGGTCCAGCAGCTCGTCGTGTGAGCCGACCTCCTGGATCCGCCCGGCGTGCATGACCACGATCCGGTCGGCGTTGCGGATGGTCGACAGCCGGTGCGCGACCGTGAACACGGTCCGCCCGGCGACCAGCCGGGCCAGCGCCTGCTGGATCAGCGCCTCCGAGCGGGTGTCCAGCGCCGAGGTGGCCTCGTCGAGGATCAGCACGCGCGGATCGCGGATCAGTGCCCGCGCGATCGCCAGCCGCTGCCGCTGCCCGCCCGACAGCCGGGCGCCGCGCTCGCCGACGACGGTGTCGAGCCCGTGGGACAGCTGGTCGACGAACTCCAGCGCGTTCGCGTCGGCCAGCGCCTGGCGCACCCGCTCCAGCGGCACGTCGCCCATGCCGTAGGTGACGTTCTCGTGGATGCTGCCCTCGAACAGGATCGGCTCCTGCGGCACCACCGACACGAACTTCCGGTACGTGCGCAGGTCCAGGTCCTGCATGTCGCGCCCGTCGAGCAGGATGCGCCCGTGCGTGGGGCGCAGGAAGCCGATGACCAGGTTGAGCACCGTGGACTTGCCCGCGCCGGAGGCGCCGACCAGCGCGATCCGCTCGCCGGAGGCCACCCGCAGGTTGAAGTCGGACACGGCGTCGTCGCCGTCGTCGTACCGGAAGGTCACGTCCTGGAACTCGACCTCGCCACGCACCTGCTCGACCCGCGCCTTGCCCGCGTTGGTCTCCAGGTCGGGAGCCTGTAGCACCTCGCCGACCGAGCGCACCGACTCCAGCCCCTTGATGATGATCGGGCCGAGGGTCAGCAGCGTGGTCACCGACGCGGTCAGCGAGGTGAAGAAGGCGCTGAGCATGACCACGTCACCGGCCGTGATCGGCACCCAGCCGTAGTACGCGGCCAGCGCCGAGCCGGCCAGGCAGCCCACGCCCAGCACCTGCAGCGAGGTCCAGGCCAGGGCGCCGAAGCGGCCGTTGAGCAGGTCCAGCCGCAGCCCGGCGCGCAGCACCCGGTCGAGCGAGCCATCGACGCGGCGCACCGCGACTCGCTCCAGTCCGTGCGCCCGGGTGATCGGGATCAGCGCGGTCATCTCGGCCACCCGCGACGACAGCTTCTCCACCTCGTGCCGGAAGGACTCGTTGTCGGTACGCATCCGGGCGCGCAGCCGCATCACCAGCAGCGCCGCGCACGGCACCAGCACCGCGAAGACCGGCAGGAACGCGGGCGCCCGCACCGCGATCACGATCAGGCCGCCCAGCAGCATCATCGTCGCGCCGGTGCCGACGTCGCCCGCCTGCTGCACCATCTGCTCGATGGCCTCGACGTCGCGGATCACCTTGGACTGCAGCACCGCGGCACTGGCCCGGGTGTGGTAGCCGATGGACAGCTCCTGCATCCGGCGCACCAGCGCCGACCGCAGCCGGGTGCCCATCCGGCGCACCGCGCCGCTGTGGCAGCGTACGAACAGGATGTGGAACGGGTAGTTGAGGCTCAGCATGGCCAGCAGCAGCAGCGCGTTGAGCCACAGCCGCATGACCGGGCCGTGCTGCACCACCACGTCGATGACGTTGGCGGTGACCAGCGGCAGCAGCCAGGTCGGGCTGTGCTTGACCATGAACGCGAAGACGCCCAGGGCCAGCTTCCAGCGGTCCTCGTGCAGCAGGTAGGCCACGGTCCGGACGGGATGCTCGCCGCGGTACCGGTGGTCGAGGGGGTGCTGCGCCAGCGCCATGTCGCGCTCCTTGCCGTGTGCTCGAGCCGGGCCGAGCACACGCGGGGGGCACAGCCCTTCGCCATCGAAGTCGCGACGAGCCTATCGATCCGCCCGGCGGCGCCGTAACCGCCGGGCGGGTGAGCCGGGGTCGGTCAGGCGGGGTTGAGCTGCTTGACCACTTCGAGCGCGCCGTTGACGTGTTTGCCGATGCTGCCCATCGCGGTGAAGACGTGGCGCACGACACCCTCGCGGTCGATGACGTACGTCGACCGGCCGGGCAGCAGCCCGAACAGCGACGGCGGGATGCCGTACGACTTGCGCACGTCGCCACCGGCGTCCGACAGCAGCACGAACGGCAGCTTGTAGCGCTGGGCGAAGCCCTCGTGCGAGTCGACCGAGTCGGAGCTGACCCCGATGACCTGGGCACCGGCTTCGCTGAAGACCTCGTAGCTGTCACGGAACGAGCACGCCTCGGCGGTGCAGCCGGGCGTGTTGTCCTTGGGGTAGAAGTAGAGCACCACGGCCTGCTTGCCACGGAAGTCGCTGAGCGTCACCTTCTCGCCGGTGTTCGACACGAGAGTGAAGTCCGGCGCCACGTCGCCGACCTGCGGTCCACTGTTCTTGGCCATAATCGATCATCCTCCCAGCCCGGAGCCTACCAAGCCGATTGTTGAACGCTCATCTTCGCTCGTGCGCCCACTCACCCGCTCGCCCGCTCGCCCGCTCGCCCGCTCGCCCGCCAAGTAGCCAAGCCGCCCGTTAAGAAGGGGCCCTTCCCCTACGGGAAGCGATAAGAAGGGGCCCTTCCTTACCCCTGGGTGAGGGCGAGGATGGCGGTCAGCGTGGCCATCGACAGCAGGCTCGACACCAGGATCGCGTCACGGCTGAAGTCGGCCCCCGCGCGGTACTCGGTGGCGTAGACGAAGGTGTTCTGCGCGGTGGGCAGGCCCGCGACGACGGTGACCGCGACCAGTTCGGCCGGGCCGAGGTGGAACAGGAACCGGCCCGCCAGGTACGCCGCGAGCGGCTGCGCCAGCACCTTCAGGGCCACCGCGACGCCCACCCCGGCACCCCGCCTGGGCGCGGCCACGTCCCGGAGTTCGGCGGTCGGCTCGACCGCGTCGCGGTGCAGGGACATGCCCAGCGCGAACAGCGCCGCGGGCACCGCCGCGCCGCCGAGCAGCTCCAGTGAGTGCAGCGCCCAGTCCGGCGGGCGCCAGCCGCTCGCGCTGGCCAGCACCCCGAACAGCGAGCCGAGGATCACCGGCGTACGCAGCGGCAGCAGCGCGATCCGACGCCACCGCCCCGGGCCGCCGTTGGCGTCGGCGTCG
This sequence comes from Catellatospora tritici, assembly GCF_019083965.1. Lineage (GTDB taxonomy): Bacteria > Actinomycetota > Actinomycetes > Mycobacteriales > Micromonosporaceae > Catellatospora > Catellatospora tritici. Next base: position 292,995 of record NZ_JAHRCY010000006.1, on the reverse strand, counting down.
AGCAGGCCGACGATCAGCGGGGTGACCAGCATGGTCTGGAACACCAGCACGGCGGTGATCAGGGAGACGTCGCGCAGCACGTAGACGGCGACGGGGATGCCCAGGTTGCCGGAGTTGACGTACGCCGCCGACATCGCCGTGATCACCCGGTCGCCGTTGCGGCCGGGCAGGAACCGACGCGCGAACCCGTACCCGAGCAGCCCGACCGCCAGTGTGCTGAGCGCGAACGCGGCCAGCGGCCGCAGCGGCAGCCCGCCCAGCGGCGTCTTGGCCAGCGTGGTGAACAGCACCGCCGGGATCGCCACCAGGAACGTGAACGCGGCCAGAGCCTGCTGGGTGGCGCGGGTGAGCACGCCGAAGCGAATGGTTCCCCAACCCAGCGCGGTGATCATCCAGATTGGAGCAAAGGCGGCCAGCACCAGGTCACGCTAGTCCCTGACCAGGTATTGCCGGGCAATCGGGGTGACCGGATGCCCGGAAACGCCCGATTGCCCGGCAACTCGCGCGCGGAGGAGGGACGCGCACGATCGGGTAAGGCTCTACAGCAGCGCGCGGAGGTCCTTGCGCAGGATCTTCCCGGAGGCGCTCTTGGGGATCACCGGCACGAACGTCACCGCCCGCACCCGCTTGTACGGCGCGACCCGCTCGGCGACGAAGTCCTGCACGTCCTGCGCCGACAACTCCGTGCCCGGAGCCAGCGCCACGAACGCGTGCGGGATCTCCTCACCGTCGGCGTCGTGCCCGGCCACCACGGCCGCGTCGGCGATGCCCGGGTGCCCGAGCAGCACCGCCTCCAGCTCGGCGGGCGGCACCTGGTACCCCTTGTACTTGATCAGTTCCTTGACCCGGTCGACGATGAACCAGTCGCCCTCGGCGTCGACCAGCCCCACGTCACCGGTGTGCAGCCAGCCGTCGGCGTCGACGGTGGCGTCGGTGTCCGACTGGCGGCCCAGGTAGCCGCGCATCACCTGCGGACCCTTGATCCAGATCTCGCCCGCCTGGCCGACCGCGAGGTCGTCGCCGGTGGCCACGTCCACGACCCGGGCCAGCGTGTTCGGGATCAGCGGGCCGACCGTGCCGGGCTTGACCCTCGGGTCGCCGTGCACCTGCGCGTGCGACACCGGCGACAGCTCGGTCATGCCGTAGCCCTGCTTCACCACGCAGCCCAGCCGGGCCGCGCACGCCTGCGCCAGGTCGCCGTCCAGCGGGGCCGCGCCGGAGAAGACGACCTCCAGCACGGACAGGTCGTACTCGGCGACCATCGGGTGCTTGGCCAGCGCCAGCACGATCGGCGGAGCGACGAACGCCCGGGTCACCTTCTGGTCCTGCAGCGCGCCCAGGAACTCGGGCAGATCGAAGCGGGGCAGCACCACCAGCGTCGCCCCGGCCGACAGCGCCATGTTCATCAGCACGGTCAGGCCGTAGATGTGGAAGAACGGCAGCACCGCCATGACCCGGTCGGCGGGGTCGTACTTGACCACCTGCTGCGACTGGACCACGTTGGACACCAGGTTGGCGTGGGTGAGCATGACGCCCTTGGCCACCCCGGTGGTGCCACTGGAGTACGGCAGCACCGCCAGCGTCGTCGCCGGGTCCACGGTCACGTCCGGCGCGGGTTCGGCGGTCGCCATCAGCTCGGTGACCGACCGGTACCCCGCCGCGCTGTCGCACACCAGGATCTCCTGCACCTGCCCGGCGACCGCCGCCGCCCGGTCCAGGAACGCCGAGATGGTGACCAGGATCGTGGCACCGGAGTCGGCGATCTGGTTCTGCAGGTCCTTGACCGTCGACAGCGCGTTGACGGTGGTCACGGTGGCACCGGCGGCGATCGCCGCGTGGAAGACCACCGGGTAGAGCAGCGAGTTGGGGCTGAAGAGGGCGACCACATGCCCCGGGCGCACGCCTGCCCCGGCCAGCCCGGCCGCGAGCCGGTCGACGCCGTGCGCGAGCTGCGCGTACGTCATCGTCTGCCCGGTGCGGCCATCCACCAGCGCCGGATGCTCCCCGCGCGCGGCGGCGCCGCCCAGGACCAGCTCGGTGACGGAGACCTCGCGGATCTCGACGTCGGCCATCGGACTGCGGAAGGGCATCGTCGCCTCACTCTCGTACACGTACAGAGTCAGGTCAGCATGCAAGCTGTCGCCCCGCTGGGCAATACCCGGCAACGGGTCGACGTCCCTCCAAACTGCTCAGGGCCCCTCCGACCGTGCTCGTCGCAGCCGGACCACCGCCACCGCCAGACCCGTCACGACCAGCGCCACGACGATGTGCACCACGACCGACAGGGCTCGGGAGAACCCGCTGTCGAGGCCCTCCACCGCCACCCCGTCGTGCCACCAGGCGGTCAGGCCGACCCCCGCCGCCACCGCGAGCAGCACCAGCGCCAGCCGCCCGACCGGCAGCAGCCCTGCGCGTACGCAGACCACCAGCGCCCATCCCGCCACCGCCAGCACGGCCAGGTTCACCGCGAGCAGCACCGGACCGGCGACATCGCCGAGGCCCTCCGGGCCGGGAGTGGAGGCGTACAGCGTGTCGACGAACAGCGTCGCGCCGCCGAGCACCGGCGCGCCGAACAGCAGCAGGCGACGAGCGAGTCCGTCCGGTCCGGACGCCCGCGCCGCGACCGCCGCGGCCAGCAGTGCCAGCAGCGCGATCGCGCCCGCGGTGAGCAGCGCCAGCGCCACCCGGCCACCGGTCGACGGCTCCCACACGTCGACCAGCGCCGGTGGCGGCGTGATCCGGTCGTAGTTCCACGTGCCGAGGCGGGTCCAGGTGCCGTCGACGTCGCGGAGCAGGATGCCGTCCCGCCCGTTCGCGACGATCACCACGTACCCGGTTCCGGCGGGGAACACCCGCAGCCCCCGCGAGGTGAGATTGCCCGGCGGGGTGTCGGCCACCCCCAGGCCCAGGATGCCCCGGTCGTGGTACGCCTCGGTCAGCGCGGCGAGCTGACGGCCGCGCACCTGCCAGGCCGTGGCCCAGGTGCGTCCGCCATCCTGACTGGACTGGACGTGCAGTTCGCCCGGCACGACGCGGTAACAGTCCTGGCCCAGGCAGTCCTGGAGCTGGGCCGCCTGCGGTCGCCAGGGCTCGGTCTGGCGCACCGGCTCGAACGTGATGCCGTGGTCGGTGCTGCGGATCAGCGCCTGGTGTTCGTCGCTGTAACCGTCGATCGTCTCGACCAGGATGGCGCCGGAGCTGTCCGCGCCCACCCAGTTCGTCTCCGGCCACTCGGGCGCGCTGGTGGCCACCGTCGCTACCAGCGCCGTCGGCACCAGCACCAGCGCGCGCACCGCGCGCAGGGTCCGGTGGCCGGGCCGCGTGCCGCGCGCGCTGCGCTGCCAGGCCCACCAGGCCAGCGCCAGCGCCGGCAGCGCGATCAGGTCGGTGGCGTCGGCGCGGATGGCCGACGGGCCGTGCAGTGCCGACCACGCCTGCGACGCCGCTCGGGCCCCTTCCGACGTGGCCTTCACCAGCGTGAATCCAGCTCCGGTCAGCGCCAGCGCGGCCGGGCCGAGCACTCGCACGGAAAGCCGGGGCACCAGTGCCAGCAGGCAGGCCAGCAGCGGCGGGAACATCAGCATCCCGGCCAGGTCGCTGAGCTTGCCGGTGACCGGGCCCGGATACCAGGCTTTGAGCAGGTGGTCGTTGAGCGGCAGCAGGGCCAGGCCGGTCAGACTGACCGGGTGGGCCAGCCAGGCCAGCGCCCGGCCCAGTGCGTCGCGGTGGACTCCGTCGGTGTGCGCCCCGTTCGCCATGCGCCCGAGGGTCGCAGCCGAACGTCACATTCAGGCATCGACCAGGCTGCGTTAAGAAGGGGCCCTTCCGCTACGCATTGCGAGCGCAGTCTCTGCTCGTCCCGCTGACGCGAGCCGACGAAGGGCCCCTTCCTTGCGTCAGTCTTTGGGGTTTTCGTTGTTATGGTGCTCGGCGAGGAAGCGCTCGAGCTCGGCGCCCAGTTCGTCGGCGGTGGGCAGCGGGGTGGGCTCGGTGAGCAGGTTGCCGGCGCGGCCACGGGTGAAGGCGTCGTACTGCTCCTCCAGCGCGCGCACCACCGCGGCGGCCTGCTGGTTGTCGACGAGTTGGCGCTCGATCTCGGCGCGCACCCGCTCGCCCGCGTCCCGCAGGTCCTCGGTCGGCAGCAGCAGCCCGGTAGCGCGCGACACCGAGGTCAGCAGCAGTTCGGCGGCGGGCGGGTACTCGCTGTCGGCCAGGTAGTGCGGCACGTGCGCGGCGAAGCCCATGGCGTCGTGCCCGGCCTGGCCGAGGCGGAACTCCAGCAGGTTCGTCATGCTCGCGGGCACCTGCACGTTGGCGATCCACGGCTCGTGGCCGACGATCAGCTCCGGGCGGGTGCCGTGGGCGGTGACCCCGGTGGGCCGGGTGTGCGGCACCGACATCGGGATCGCGTGGATGCCGATGGTCACCCGCACCTGCAGCGCCTCGATCAGGATCTTCGAAGCGGCCACGAACCGCTCCCACTGCAGGTCCGGCTCCGGGCCGGTGAGCAGCAGGAACGGGGTGTCGTCGTGGTCGCGCAGGGCGTGCAGCTCCAGCGCGGGCTCGTCATAGGACTCCCAGTGGTCGGCCGCGAAGTGCATCAGCGGCCGCCGGGAGCGGTAGTCGAGCAGCTGGTCCAGGTCGAAGGTGGCGACGACCTGCGAGTCGAGGGTGTCGAGCAGGTGTTCGCGGGCCAGCCGACCGGCGGACCCGGCGTCGACGAACCCCGACAGCGCGTGCAGCAGGACCGGCCGGCCCAGCTCGGGCAGGTCGTCGGTCAGCTGGTACAGCTCCTGTGGGTCGAGCACGTCGTTCGCCTCCTGCAGATGGACTTCCACCGAGGCCAACACCGGCTTCGCCGTGCGCATTCCTGCGCGCTGACGCCGGATTGCCGGATGCGCGGGCGGGCGCGTCCGGCGATCCGGTCGTCGGCCTCAGCCTGCCACGGTAGCGCCGAGCCGCCGGGCTGCCTCGTGCGGCTCCACGTCGGCGCTGTGCTTCGGGGCGTCCTCCTTGCGGCCCAGCCAGCCGAGCCCGACCAGGGCCAGGCCAACTACGGCCCAGGAGACCAGCACCCACAGCGCCGCCGTGCCGCCCGCGCCGCCGAACCAGGCGACCGAGCGCAGCAGGGTCGCCCCGGCACCGATGGGCAGCCACTGCCCGACCTCGCCCCAGGGCTGGGGCAGCAGCTCCGGTGCGGCGCCGACGGCGCCGAGCGCGTTGCCGACCAGCAGCACCAGTACGGCGCCCAGGGCGATGCCGCGCGGACCGGCGACCCCGGCCAGGCCGTTTACGGTGGCGCTGATCGCCAGCGTGATCAGGGCGAGCACGCCCGCCACCGGCAGCCAGTCACCGCCGACCACGCCGAGCCAGCCCTGCAGCACGGTGGCGCCCACGGCACCGGACAGCGCCGCGAAGGCGAGCAGCCCGAGCGCGCGGGCGCCGAAGCGGGGCACCGCGAAGAACAGCGCGACGGCGGCCAGGATCGAGGTGATGACCAGCGGGAAGAAGCCGGAGGCGAAGCCGCCGCCGTGCGGGTCGGCGGCGGGCAGCGGGGCCAGGTCGGTGACGGTGACGGTCATCCCGCCCGCGCCGAGCCGCTGGGCGGCTCCGGCGAGCAGGTTCGCCACGGCGGGGGACGCGGCCGAGGCGGTGCGCAGCCGGACGCCGTCGGCGCCGAGGATGAAGGCCGCGTACGCGTCCCGTTCGCGCACCGCGGCGTCGGCCGCCGCGGCGTCGCCGACCTGGGTGATCTCGAACGCGCCCGGGTTCGTCGCCTCGATCTTGGCCGTGAACGCCGTCACCGCCGGGGCGGGACCGGTAACCACCACGGGCAGGTCGCGAGGTTCCAGGTTGGCGGCGGGCGCGGCGAACAGCGGCAGCAGCAGGGACTGCAGGACCATCACCGCCGCGGCGATGATCACGGCGAGGGCCGCCGGGGGTGGGGTGCGGCGCATCGGGGCTCCTTAAAACGAACGTTCATTCTCTTTACGGGAAAAGATGCGCCTCAACCAGGCCCCCTGTCAAGAACGATCGTTCGTTTTATGATCTGAACCATGCCCCGCGTCTCGGAAGCCCACCTCGCCGCCCGTCGCCAGCAGATCATCGAGGCCGCCCGGGTCTGTTTCTCCCGAAACGGCTTCCACGCGACCTCGATGCAGGACGTGATCAGCGAGGCGGGGCTGTCCGTCGGCGCCTTCTACCGGTACTTCCGCAGCAAGGAAGACCTGATCCAGGCGATCGCCGAGGACGTCATCGGCATGATCAGCACCATCCTCGACCAGGTGCGCCGGGATGATCCCGTGCCGCCGCCGGCCGAGGCGATGAGCCGCCTGCTGCGTACGGTCGAACCGCAGCTCGGCGCCGAAGGGGTGTTCCCGATGGCGCTGCAGGTCTGGGCCGAGTCGCTGCGCAACCCGCAGCTGGCCGATTTCGTGCAACGGGTCTACGGCACCATCCGGCACCACTTCGACGACCTGGCCCGCCGCCAGATCGCCGCCGGGCACCTGCCCGCCGGAGCGGACCCGCACGCGGTCGGGACGGTGCTGTTCAGCCTGGTCCCCGGCTACGCCCTGCAACGCCTACTGCTGGGCGAACCGGACGTCGACACCTACGTCGCCGGTTTGCGCGCTCTGCTGCCGAGCGCGTAACCGGTTGCTTCCGCCCTGGTCGAAGCCCCGCCGAGCGCCCTTAATTGACTGACGACTCAGTCAGCGGATAGCCTTGCCGGGAAGCCGGGAGGGATGTCTGATGGCCACGCGGGCCACGGGAACGAGCAAGCGGGTCCGGATCGCCATGGATGACGGCGTCCACCTCGCGGCCACCCTCCACCTCCCCGCCACCGAGACGCCCCAGCCCTGCCTGCTGGAGGCGCTGCCCTACCGCAAGGACGATCTCACCGCCGGCTACGCCGCCGAATACGAGCGGCTGCGCGACGAGTTCGGCTACGCCGTGTGCCGCCTCGATCTGCGTGGCACCGGGTCCAGCGAGGGCACCGCCGTCGACGAGTACCCGGTGCGCGAGCAGGACGACCTGGTCGCCGTCATCGCGTGGCTGGCCGGGCAGCCGTGGTGTGACGGCAACGTGGGCATGTACGGCACGTCGTACTCCGGATTCAACTCGATCCAGGTCGCGCTGCGCCGCCCCGCCGCGCTCAAGGCGATCGTGCCGATCTACGCCACCGACGACCGCTACACCGACGACGTGCACTTCATGGGCGGCTCGCTGCGGCTGCTCGACGTGGTGGACTACCCGACGTACATGATCGCCATGAACGCGCTGCCGCCGGTGCCGGAGCGAGACGATTGGCGCGAGCGGTGGGTGGAGCGGATCGAGCGCACCGAGCCGTGGCTGATCCGCTGGCTGGACAAGCAGACCGACGGTCCCTACTGGCGGCACGGCTCGCTGCGCGACCCGTACGCCGACGACCTCGGCTACGGCCGGATCACCGTGCCGACGATGATCGTCGCGGGCTGGGCCGACGGCTACCGGAACAACAGCTTCCGCACGGTGCGGCGGCTGCTGGCGGCGGGCACCCCGGCGCGGCTGCTGGCCGGGCCGTGGAGCCACATGTCGGCCGACACCGCGCTGCCCGGCCCGCACCTGGACCTGGCGGCCGAGCTGGCCCGCTGGTTCGACCGGTGGCTGCGCGGTGCCGCCAACAGCGTGGCCGCCGAACCGCCGTACACCTTCTTCGTCCGCTGCTCCGGCCCCGCGCCCGCGCCCGACGCCGCGCTGGCGACCGGGCAGTGGCGCAGCCTCGCCGAGTGGCAGGCGCGCGGACCGCGCGCCCGGCCGCTGGGCGGCGGCACGCGGGTGCACCCCGTGCGGCCGGACACCGGCGTCGCGGCCTGGAACAGCTGCGCCGGACGGCTGCCCTGGGGCCAGCCCACCGACCAGCGCTTCGACGACGCCGCCTCGCTGACCTGGGACTGGCCGGTGGCCCAGGAGCCGCTGGAGCTGGTCGGGCACGCGTACGCGCGGCTGACCGTCGCGGCCGATCAGCCGGTCGCCAGCGTCTCGGTGAAGCTCTGCGACGTCGCCGCCGACGGCACGTCGACCCTGATCACGCGCGGATTCCTCAACCTCACCCGCCGCGACGGACTACGCGAGCCGTGCCCACTGGTCCCCGGCGAGCCGGTCGAGACCACGGTCGAGTTCGAGGCGTGCGCCTACACCCTGCTGCCCGGTCGGCGGCTGCGGCTGTCGGTCACCGGCACCGACTGGCCCAACACCGTCGCGCCGCCGCGCCCGACGACCCTCACCGTGTACGGCGACCGCAGCGAACTGCTACTCCCGCCGCCGCAGGACACCGTGCCCGCACCCGCGCACGAAAGCGCACCGGCCCCGCTCGACGCCCCGGACCCCGTGGTCTGGCGCGTGATCGACGACGTCGTCGGCCGGACCACCACCGCGCAGGTCGAGCACGGATCGAGCTACCAAATTCCCGGCGGTACGGCCGCCGAACGCTACACCGGGTCGGTCAGCGTGGACCGGCGCACCTGGCGGCAGACCGCCCGGTCCACCGCCGAGTACACCGTGGCCTGGCCGCAGGCGCGGGTGCGCACCGAGTGCGTCGTCGCGCTGGACGTCACGGCCGACCATTTCGACCTCACCGTAACCCTGCAGGCCTATGCAGGAGCCGTCGAGCAGGAGCAGGTAGTGGCCAAGCGCTGCTGGAGCCATCAGGCGGCGCGGCAGTTCGGTTGAGTGCGCCACCGCACTCCGACACCGAACCTCCCTTCTTCCCTCGCTTGGAGCATTTCCCATGTCCGGCCTCGCGGTCGTCACCGCTGCCCGCCGTTACCGTGCCCTCATCGCCAGCCCGGGTGTCGCCCGGGTGGCGGTGCCGTCCCTGATCGGCCGCCTGCCCTACGGCATGGCGACCCTGGTGTTCGTGCTCGCCGTGCAGCACGGCACCGGCTCGTACGCCATCGCCGGTATCGCCACCGGCGTGCACTCGGCCGTCACCGCGTTCACCGCCCCGTGGCTGGGGCGCCTGTGCGACCGCGGCCACGCCGCCGCGGTCCTGCGGGTCACCGGTGTGCTCTACGCCGCGCTGCTCACCGCGATGGTGGTGGTGCTGTGGCGGCAGGACCCGGTCTGGTTGATCATCGCGCTGGCGGCCGTCGCCGGGGCGGCCAACCCACCCGTCGGCGCGGTCACCCGGGTGGTGCTGCCGGGGCTCGCCCCCGCCCACGCCAAGACCGCGTACGCCTTCGACGCGATCACGGTCGAGCTGACGTACGTGCTCGGGCCGATGCTGATCGCGCTGGTCATCGCCGTGGCCAACCCGTACGTGGCGGTGGTGCTGACCGCGCTGCTGGCCACCGTCGGCTCACTGGGCCTGGCCGCCGCACCCGGCCTGACCGCCCGCTACCACGAGATCCGCACCGGTGCCGGGACCGCCGCCCCACTGCGCCGCGACCGGCCCCGGCTGCTGCTGCTCAGCATGGTGGTCGTGCTGGTCGTCGGCGCCCTGGAGGCCGCCGCGTACGGCGTGATGGAAGTCGCCATCCCCGCCTACGCCGCCGACCTGGGCACCCCGCAGTTCGCCGGAGCCGTGGTCGCCGCCTGGAGCGCCGGATCCATCACCGGCGGCATCTGGTTCTCCGGCCTGAATCCGCGCCTGAGCCAGGCCAAGCTGTTCGCGCTGCTGCTCTGCCTGAACACGCTCGGCTTCGCCGCGATGCTGCTGGCCCACGGGCTGCCGAGCCTCGCGCTGATCCTGTTCCTCGGTGGAATGGTCATATCCCCGACAACAGCGGTCGAGTGCGCGCTGGTGACCGACATCGCCCCGACCGGACGGAGCACCGAGGCGTTCACCCTGGTAGGGACTGGTATCTATGTCGGGTTCGCCGCCGGTTCGTCGCTGTCGGGCGTGCTCATCTCCCGTGGCACCGCGCTGAGCAGCGTCATCCTCGTCGCGACCGCGATGGTCGGGTTCGGCGCGCTGCTCGCGTTGAGTGGTCGGCGACGCATCGCCGCCGACGCCGCGCGGGGGGTCGCGACCGCAGTGGAGACTCCGGCAAGGGCCTGATCAGCGGCTCAGCCGATGCTCGCCTTGGTCGATTGTGCGTTAGGGTTTGGCGCGTGGCCCGACGAACTGCCGAAGTACGCCTCGATGCGCTGCTGCGCACCGCCGTGGACGTGATCGTCGAACGCGGCTTCGCCAACACGCGCACGGCCGACGTCGCCAAGGCCGCCGGAGTCAGCCAGGCGCTGGTGTTCTACCACTTCACCAGCAAGGACGCCCTGCTGGCGCAGGCTTTCGCGTACGCGGCCGAGCAGGACGTGGCCAGACTCCACGCGGTCATCGAATCCAACGCCACATCCACCGAGAAGCTGAAGAAGCTGGTGAAGCTGCTCGCCCCGGCGGGGCGGTCCAAGTCGTGGCTGATGTGGATCGACGGCTGGTCGGAGGCGCTGCGCGCGCCCGAACTGGAGAAGGTCTCCCGGAAGATGGATCTGCGCTGGAAGGAGGGGCTGACCGAGGTCATCGCGGCCGGGGTCGCCGACGGCTCCTTCACCTGCGACGACCCGGCCGGAGCCGCCTGGCGCATCAACGCCATCATCGACGGCCTCGCCGTCCAGCTCACCGTCCACGAAAAGGCCATCTCCCGCAAACAGGCCTTCGAATGGATGCGCATGGTCACCGCCCGCGAGGTCGGACTCGACCCCGCCGATCTGGTGTAGGCGCAGTTTCGGGGAAAGTGCTGGAATCTCGGCCGCTATTCGTGCAGTTTCCCCGAAACTGCACGAACGGCCTCAGTGGGTGAGGCCGGTCAGGGTGGCGACCGTGAGGGAGCCGAGGGTCGGTAGGTGGTAGCCGCCCTCGTGGACGGCGACCGCCGGTAGGCCCAGTTCGGCGAGGATGGCGCCGGTGTCGTGGTAGCCCTGCTCGGTGACCTGGAGCGGGCTTTCCGGGTCGTCGGCGGCGGCGTCCACGCCGAGGGAGAGCACGATGGCGTCGGCTCGGCCCGCGACGAACTCGGCCATTCGGCGTACCCCGGCCAGCCAGGGCTGGTCGCCGCTGCCCGGCGCGATCGGGAGGTTGAGGTTGGCGCCCTCGCCCGCGCCGGTGCCGGTCTCGTCGGCGAACCCGGCGTAGTGCGGGAACCAGCCCGCGCCCGGGTCGACGTGCACCGAGGTGTAGAGCACGTCGGCGCGGTCATAGAAGATCGACTGGGTGCCGTTGCCGTGGTGGGCGTCGACATCGATCACGGCGACCCGGCCGACTCCGGCGCGCTGGAGCGCCAGCACCGCCACGGCGGCGTTGTTGAGGTAGCAGGAGCCGCCGAAGCCAGTGCGGGTGGCATGGTGGCCGGGCGGGCGGCAGAGGGCGTACGCGGCCCGCTCCCCCGCGGCGACCAGGTCGGCCGCGGTCGCGGCGGCGTGCGCGGCGGCCTGCGCGGCGGGCCAGGTGCCCGGCCCGACCAGCGTCATCGTGTCATAGCAGAACTGCCCGGCGCGGGCGTGCACGGCCGTCGGGCGGCGCAGTGGCAGCCCCTCCAGCATCGCCTCGGTCGGGAAGACGTACGGCACGACGCGGTTCTGGTATTCGAGGTAGCCGCCGTCGACCCACTCGCGGTAGATGTCGCGCAGGTGCGCCACCAGCGCCGGGTCGTGGGCCTGTCCCAGCAGTTCGTCGGCGAGCGGGCGGGCCTGCACCAGGCGCGCGCCCGCGCCCACCAGCGCCGCGCGCAGCACCGTGGCGCGTTCGGGCAGCTCGGTGCCGGGCGTGCGGACGCCGATCCAGATCTCGGCGTCGGGCAGGTGTCGCAGCACCTCGTCGCTCCACACCACGGGCAGGTCCAGCTTCGCCATCCCGGCATGATGCCAGCTCGACCGAGCCACATCGAGGGATCGTTACTGAGTCGAGACTCAGCTAGGCTCCCGCCCATGCCTCGCGCGACTGACCTCGGTATCACCATCGGTTCCCTGCCCAGCGGCCCGAGCCGCTCCATCGTCGACGTGCCCGGCGTCGGCGTCGGCCACACCACCGTGTGGCGCGACGAGCAGCCCCCGCCGCTGGGGCGCGGCATCGCGCGCACCGGCGTGACCGTGATCGACCCGGGCGGCGACGGCTTCCACTCGCCCATCCCGGCGGGCGGCTCGGTGCTCAACGGCGCGGGCGAGTGCACCGGCTTCATGTCCGCCCAGGAGTGGGGCCTGGTCGAGACCCCGATCTTCCTCACCTCCACCATGCAGCTCGGCCGGGTGTACGACGCCGCCTGCGAACTGCTGATGGCCGAGGAGCCCGCCATCGGCGACGACGACGTGATCATCCCGGTGGTCGCCGAGTGCGATGACAGCTTCCTCAGCGAGTCCCGCCGGATGCAGGTGACCCGGGACGACGTCGCCGCCGCGCTGGCCGCCGCCCGCGCCAGCGCCGCCGCGGCCGACGCCGACCGGGCCGCCGGGCGCGCCCCGCAGCCGCCCGCCGAGGGTGCGGTCGGCTCCGGCACCGGCATGAGCTGCCTGGGCTTCAAGGGCGGCATCGGCACCGCGTCCCGGGTGGTCCCCAGCGGGCACACCGTCGGCGTGCTGGCGATGACCAACTTCGGCGAGCGCGGACGGCTGACCGTGGCGGGCGTACCGGTCGGGCAGGCGCTGCCGGAGGCGGCCGCGCCGACCGCTCCCCCGGCCGGTTCCTGCGTCGTCCTGATCATCACCGACGCGCCGATCGACCCCGCCGGGTGTCGGCGGCTGGCCACCCGGGCCGGGCTCGGCCTGGCCCGCACCGGCTCGACGGCCCACCACGCCAGCGGCGAGATCTTCCTGGCCCTGGCCACCGGACTGCGGGCGCCGCGCGGCACCACCTCGGAGCGCGTCGCGCTGCAGGGTCGCGCGTTGGACCCGTTCTTCGCCGCGGTGGTCGAGGCGACCGAGGAGAGCGTCCTGAACAGCCTGCTCAACGCATCGACGGTGATCGGCCGCGGCGGCAACGCCGCGGAGGGCCTCCCGGTGGACCGGGTCACCGAACTCCTGCGCGAGCACGGGCGCACGTCCCGCCGTTGACAGGCGTTGGCCTGTCACCATGGAGGATGGCCTTCCGCCAGCCAACGCCTCAGGCCATCGTCTACATTGGAGGCGCGATGATCGGCGCTTTCGGTCGTGCCGGGCCTCCCTGGTGCACCTTCGACCGGTGGCACCGATCATCGCGGCGACACCTGGTGGGGTAAGCGCTTTCCGAACCATTGACCCAGTCCAGACCGGCCTAGTAGGGTTCGAATCCGCTACAGAAAGCGTTTTCCACGTTGTTTCCGTTCGCCGATCTCCGGAGACCCCATGAGCAGGCACTCCCGACCCTGGTGGCGCGACGCCGTCATCTACCAGGTCTACCCGCGCAGCTTCGCCGACGGGAACGGCGACGGCATCGGTGACGTCAACGGACTGCGCGACCGCCTCCCCCACCTGCGCAGCCTCGGTGTGGACGCGATCTGGCTCAGCCCCTGGTACGTCTCCCCCATGGCCGACGCCGGCTACGACGTCGCCGACTACCGCGACATCGACCCGGTGTTCGGCACCCTCGCCCAGGCCGAGGCGTTCCTCGCCGAGGCGCACGCGCTGGACCTGCGCGTCATCGTCGACATCGTGCCCAACCACTGCTCCGACCGGCACCCCGCGTTCGCGGCGGCGCTGGCGGCCCCGCCCGGCTCGCCGCAGCGGGACCTGTTCTGGTTCCGCCCCGGCCGGGGCGCGCACGGCGAACTGCCGCCCAACGACTGGCGTTCGCACTTCGGCGGCCCGGCGTGGACGCGGGTGGCCGACGGCGAGTGGTACCTGCACATGTTCGCCCCCGAGCAGCCCGACTGGAACTGGGGCCACCCGGCGGTGCGCGCCGACTTCGAGACCACGCTGCGGTTCTGGCTGGACCGGGGCGTGGACGGCTTCCGCATCGACGTCGCCGACCACCTGGTCAAGGACCCGGCCCTGCCCGACGTGTCCACGCTCGTCCCCGGCACGATCTCGCCGTGGCGCGACCAGGAGGGCGTGCACGAGATCTTCCGGAGCTGGCGCGCCATCGCCGACTCGTACCCGCAGCAGGCGGTCTTCGTCGGTGAGCTGTGGGATCCCAACGCCGAGCGGTTCACCCGCTACCTGCGCCCGGACGAGTTGCACACCGGGTTCAACTTCGCGTTCCTGTCCTGCCCGTGGGACGCGCTGTCGTTCCGGACGGTGATCGACGAGACGCTGAGCACGCACGCGCTGGTCGGCGCGCCGGCGACGTGGGTGCTGTCCAACCACGACGTGGTGCGGCACGTGACCCGCTACGGTCGCGCCGACACCTCGCACAGCTTCGCCCCCGATGCGATGACACAGGCCGCCGACCTGGCTTTGGGCACCCGCCGGGCCCGCGCGGCGGCCCTGCTCAGCCTCGCCCTGCCGGGCAGCGCGTACGTGTACCAGGGCGAGGAGCTGGGCCTGCCCGAGGTGCAGGACATCCCGGCCGAACTGCTGCAGGACCCACGCTGGATCCGATCCGGGTACACCGACCGGGGGCGGGACGGGTGCCGGGTGCCGCTGCCCTGGTCGGGCACCACCAAGCCGTACGGTTTCAGCCCCGACTGGGCCACCGCCGACCCGTGGCTGCCGCAGCCGGACTCGTGGGCGGCGCTGAGCGCGGAAGCCCAGGCGGGCAGCCGCCCGTCCATGCTGGAGCTGTACCGGCGCGCCCTGCACCTGCGCCGCACCGAACCCGACCTCGGCGACGGCACGCTGACCTGGCTCGACGACGCCGGTTCGGCCGCCGACGGGGTGCTCTACTTCCGGCGCGGCGACGGCTTCGCCTGCCTGGTGAACCTCTCCGACCACCCGGTGCCGCTGCCGCCGCACGGCTACCTGCTGCTGTCCAGCGACCCGCTGCAGGACCTCAAGGTCGCCCCCGACAGCGCGGTCTGGCTGCGCCTGGCATGAGCGAGCGAATCATGAGACACAGTGCGAGAGGGCGGCATGAGCGAGAGGCCTGAGATGAAGACCAGTGACCGGTACGTCGTCGTGTTCGGCGTGGACGGCGTCCGGCTGGACACGTTGCGGGCGGCGCGCACCCCGCACCTGGACGCGATCGAGGCGGCCGGGTTCCTGGCCGAGTTCGAGGTGAGCACCGACGCCCCGACGCTGTCCGGCCCGTGCTGGGCGTCGGTGGCCACCGGCATGCCGCCCCGGGTGCACGGGATCTTCGGCAACGTGTTCGCCAACCACCGGCTGGGCGTGTTCGGCGACGTGTTCGCCACCGTACGCCGTCGGGGCCTGCCCACCTTCGTCGGCGCCGCCTGGGCGCCGCTGGTGACCACCGCCCACGGCGGCCCGGTCTTCGCCCCGCCGACCCGGCTCAGCTACGCCGACGGCGAGGTGCTGGGGCACGACGCCGCCGACGGTCTGGTCGCCGACGACGCGGCCCGCGCCCTGGGCCAGGGCGACTTCAACGCGTCCTTCGTGTACCTCGGCGAACCGGACGAGGTCGCCCACGCCGTGGGCTGCGGCAGCGACTACGTGGCCGCGATCGAGCGGGCCGACGCGCGGGTGGGCCGGGTGCGCGCCGCGATCGAGGCCCGGCCGACGTACCCGGCCGAGCACTGGACGTTTCTCGTCGTCACCGACCACGGGCACGTGGACGCGGGCGGCCACGGCGGACGCAGCCGCTGGGAGCGTACGGCCTGGCTGGCCGCCTGCGGCGCCGGCGTCGGCGGTGCCGCCCCGGACGGCGTGAACCACCTGTCGGTGGCCCCGACCGTGCTCGCGGCGCTGGGCCACGACCTGCGTCACGAGAGCCACCTGCCCGGCGTCAGCCTGGTCGGCGACCCGGTTCCGGCGACCTGATGCCGCCGCTCGCGTTCGCGCTGGTCGCCGCCTCGGTGGTGTGCCACGCCACCTGGAATCTGCTGTCGAAGAAGGCCGCCGTCGGCGGCACCGCGTTCGTGGCGGTGTGGTCGGTGGTCGCCTCGCTGATCTGGGCGCCGTTCGGCGTCTGGGCGCTGGTCATCGGCTGGGACTCGCTCGGGCCGGGCGCACTGGTGCTGGTCGGCGGCGCGGCGCTGCTGCACACCGGCTACTACCTGCTGCTGCAGCGCGGGTACGCCGTCGGCGACCTGTCGGTGGTGTACCCGATCGCGCGCGGGCTGGGTCCGGTGCTGGTGTGCGCGGTCGCGGTGCCGTTCTTCGGTGAGGACCCGGGGCTGCTGGGCTGGGCGGGGACGCTGGCGCTGTCGGTCAGCGTGGCGTTCATCGGCCGCCCCGACGCCGACGCCCTGCGCCGCCGCGGCCCGGTGCTGTACGCGCTGGCGGTGGGCGTGTTCATCGCCGCGTACACGCTGTGGGACCGCAACGCGGTGACCACCGCGGCGCTGTCGCCGATCCTGGTCAACTGGGGCGGCGACGTGGGCCGCACGCTGCTGCTGACGCCGTGGCTGCTGCGGCACCGGACGCGGGCCCGGCAGGTGTGGCGCGAGCACCGGCGCGAGGTGTTCGGCACGGCGCTGTGCTCGCCAGGGGCGTACATGCTGGCGCTGACCGCGATGACGATGGCCCCGGTGACCGTGGTCGCGCCGCTGCGCGAGGTAAGCGTGCTGCTGGTGGTGTTCCTCGGCGCCCGGGTGCTGGGCGAGCAGGACATGTGGAAGCGGCTGGCCGCCGCCCTCGGCGTGGTCGCGGGCGCGGTCGGCGTGACGATGGGGCGGGGATGACAGTGTTGCCGACGGCCGACCAACTGGCCTGGCAGGAGGCTGGTTTCGGGCTGTTCCTGCACTTCGGGGTCAACACATTCCACGGTCGGGAGTGGAGCGACGGGACGCTGCCCGCGTCGTCGTTCCGGCCGGACGCGCTGGACGTACGGCAGTGGGTCGACACGGCGCTGGCGGCGGGAGCCCGGTACGTCGTGCTGACCGCCAAGCACCACGACGGGTTCTGCCTGTGGCCCACCGAGACCACCGACTACAGCGTGCGCGGCTCGGCGTGGCGCGACGGCACCGGCGACGTGGTCGGTGAGCTGGCCCGAGCCTGCCGCGCGGCGGGACTCGGCCTGGGGCTCTACCTGTCGCCGTGGGACCGCAACGCCGCCTGCTACCCCGACCCGGCCGCCTACGACGAGTTCTACCTGCGCCAGCTCACCGAACTGTGCACCGGGTACGGGCCGCTGACCGAGCTGTGGTTCGACGGGGCGGGTTCGGAGGGGCGCGGGTACGACTGGGACGCGATCATGAAGGTGGTCGACGCGTACCAGCCGCAGGCGATGGTCTTCAACATGGGCCGCCCCACCATCCGCTGGGTCGGCAACGAGGACGGGCTGGCCGCCGACCCGGTCACCTACGCGGTGGCCAGCACCGGCGTCAGCGTCTACGACGACCGGCAGGCCGCGCTCGACAGCGTCCGCTACGCGCCGCCCGAGTGCGACGTCCCGATCCGTCGGCACTGGTTCTGGCAGCCTGACGACCTGGACACGCTCAAGAGCACCGAGCACCTGCTGGCCATCTGGTACCGGTCGGTGGGTCTGGGCGCGGGACTACTGCTCAACGTACCCCCGGATCGCTCGGGGCGGCTCGACCCGCACGACCGCGCCCGGCTGCTGGAGTTCACCGGCGAACTCACCCGGCGGTTCGCCGACCCGCTACCCGCGCGCCTCACCCCGGTCCCCGGCGGATACCTGGCCCGGTTCGCCCAGCCGGTCGTCCTCGACCACGTCGAACTGCGCGAGGAGTTGGCCGGTGGCCAGCGTGTCTCGCGTCACCAGGTGGTCGCCGGCGGCACGGTGCTCGCGTCCGGCCAGACCGTGGGGGTACGCCGTATCCACGCGTTCGCGCAGGTGGAGGTCACCGAGCTGACCGTGCTCGTCGACGGCGACAGTCCGGCGCTGCGCGCGGTCACCGGCTTTCGCACCGGGCACGAGACAACGCCTGAGCTGGAACGCCAGCCCGAATTCCGGGATGAGAAGTTCGCCTGAGCAGCACGATCGCTACCCTGGGCGCATGAGAATCGGCATCGTCGGAGCAACTGGTCAGGTCGGCGGCGTGATGCGCCGCGTGCTGGCGGAGCGCAAGTTCCCGGTGGACGAGCTGCGGCTGTTCGCCTCGGCCCGCTCGGCCGGCAAGACGCTGCCGTGGGCCGACACCGAGATCACCGTCGAGGACGCCGCCACCGCCGACTACCGCGGGCTCGACATCGTGCTGTTCTCGGCGGGCAAGACCACCTCGCTGGCGCTGGCGCCGAAGGTGGCCGAGGCGGGCGCTGTCGTGGTCGACAACTCCTCGGGCTGGCGGCTGGACCCGGACGTGCCGCTGGTGGTCTCCGAGGTCAACCCGCAGGCGATCAAGCTCCGCCCCAAGGGCATCATCGCCAACCCGAACTGCACCACCATGGCGGCGATGCCGGTGCTGCGGCCGCTGCACGAGGAGGCGCGGCTGACCGGGCTGGTCGCCACCACGTACCAGGCGGTGTCCGGCACCGGTCTGACCGGCGTGGACGAGCTGCACGAGCAGGCTAGCGCCGTGATCGGCCAGGCCCGTGGCCTCACCCACGACGGCAACGCCGTCGACTACCCGGCCCCGAAGGTGTACGCCCACCCGATCGCGTTCAACGTGCTGCCGCTGGCGGGCGCGCTGGTCGCCGACGGCTCCGGCGAGACCGACGAGGAGCAGAAGCTGCGCAACGAGAGCCGCAAGATCCTCGGCATCCCGGACCTGCCGGTGTCGGGCACCTGCGTGCGCGTCCCGGTCTTCACTGGCCACTCGCTGCAGGTCAACGCCCGCTTCGCACAGCCGATCAGCCCCGACCGCGCCCGCGAGCTGCTCGCCGTCGCGCCGGGCGTGCACCTGGTCGACGTGCCCACCCCGCTGCAGGCCGCGGGCCAGGACCCGACGTACGTGGGGCGCATCCGAGTCGACGAGACGGTGGAGCACGGCCTGGCGCTGTTCTGCTCCAGCGACAACCTGCGCAAGGGCGCCGCGCTGAACGCGGTCCAGATCGCCGAGCTGCTGCTGGCCGAGCTGGGCTGACCCGCCTGTGCGGATCGTGTGAAGGGCCGGTGCACGCACCGGCCCTTTCGCGTACCCGCGTGATCCGATAGCCGGGTGCGCGACATCCTTCGCCTGACGCGGCGGCTGAGCCTGCGAACGCTCGCCGCCTGGACGGCACTGCTGGTCTTCACCGGCGGCTGCGCCTGCTGCTGCGGGTCGATCGGGCCGATCGGCTTCGCCCCGGACCTGAAAGCGGGCGACATCGTCGACATCTGGAACGGCGAGCGCGGGGCGCGGCTGATCCTGCACTCCGACGGCACCTTCGAGGCCGATCACCTGGACGGCTGCGCCGACAACGAGTCCAGCCGCTTCCACGAGCACACCATGGACACTCCCGACAGCGGCACCGGACGGTGGACGCTGGGGCCGCCGGAGCGGCTGAACCCGTACCAGGTGCTGCGGTTGGAGTTCGACAGCGGCACCGAGACGGAATGGGGGGCCGGTGACGACGAGATCGTGGTCGTCCTGGGCGACCCCGACATCGCGGATGTCTGCTTCTTCGAGCGCGCCGACTAGCTTCCAATCGACGCTGGCCTATCCAGGAGACGAATCGTCGAGAATCGTCCACCTGATAGGCCAGCGTCGATGCTAGGTGGAGTGCTGAGGCGCGCGACGTCCCGGCGGTCGGCCGGAGCGGATGTGGTCAGTGCGGGGTGCCGGTGGCGGTCCCGCTCGCGGCGGCGGCGATGCCGTCGCCGACGTGGCTGAGCAGGCAGGCCGCCTGGTGGCCGCCGTGCAGCGGCAGCACCGGCAGCGACTCGCCCGCACAGCGCGCGGCGATCCCGGCCCGCTGCGCGGTCCCGTCGGCCACGGCCGGGCAGCGCGGATGGAAGCGGCACCCGGCCGGGATCCGCGACGGATCCGGCGACTCCCCGACCAGCACCACCGGCGCCCGCCCCGCCTCCGGCAGCACCGAGATCAGCGCCGACGTGTACGGGTGCTTCGGCGCCGCCAGCACCTGCTCGGTCCGCCCCACCTCGACGATCCGCCCGAGATACATCACCGCGAGCCGGTCGGCGATGTTCCACGCCAACCCGAGGTCGTGCGTCACCACCAGCACCGACAGCCCGAGCTCGTCGCGCAGGGACAGCAGCAGCGCGAGGATCTCGCCGCGCACCGAGGCGTCCAGCGACGCGACCGGTTCGTCCGCGATGATCAGCTCGGGTTCGAGCACCAGCGCGCCCGCGATCACCACCCGCTGGCGCTGCCCACCGGACAGCTCGTGCGGGTAGCGCCCGAAGAACCGCTCCGCCGGACGCAGCCCGGCCTGCGACAGCGCCTTGGCGACCAGCGCCCGCTCGTCGCCGGGCACCCGGTGGATGCGCAGGCCCTCGGCGACGGCCTCGTACACGGTGCGGCGCGGGTTGAGCGCGCCGGTCGGGTCCTGCAGCACCAGCTGCACCTTGCGGCGCAGCGCTTTCAGCCCCGCTGAGCGGTAACTCAGCGGCCTGCCGTGGTGCAGCACCTGTCCCGCGTACGGCTGCTGCAGCCCCAGCAGTGCTCGGGCCAGCGTGGTCTTGCCGCTGCCGGACTCCCCGGCCAGCGCCAGGATCTCGCCCCGGTCGACCGACAGCTCCACCCCGTCGACCGCCCGGATCGGCGGCACGCCCTTGACCGGCGCCCCAAACCCGACCTTGAGCCCGCGGGCCTCGATCACCGGGTGCACCGAGGCCGCCCGCTGGCCGGGGAGGCCACCCTGTTCGCTCATGCTGGCACTCCCACGTGGACGCAGGCGGCGCTGCGGGCGTCGTCGACGCGGCGCAGCGTGATGTCGTACTCGACGCAGTCGCCGATCGCGACCGGGCAACGCGGCGCGAAGGCGCAGCCACCGCCCAGGTCGCGCGGGTCCGGCGGGTCGCCGGGCAGCCCGCGCGGGGCGCGGCGGGAGGCGGCGTCGCCGATGACCGGGAACGCCGCCGCCAGCGCCTGCGCGTACGGGTGCGCGGCGGCGGCGAACAGCTCGTGGCCGGGTCCCTGCTCGACCACGCGCCCGGCGTACATGACGGCGACGCGGTGGCAGGTGGAGGCGAGCACCGACAGGTCGTGGCTGATCAGGATCAGGCCCAGCCCCCGCTCGCGGACCAGGTCCTTGAGCAGGGTGAGCACCTGCGCCTGCACCATCACGTCCAGCGCGGTGGTCGGCTCGTCGGCGATGATCAGCTGCGGCGAGCAGGCCAGCGCCATCGCGATCATGACGCGCTGCTTCTGCCCGCCCGACAGCTCGTGCGGGTACGAGTCGGCCCGCCAGGCGGGCACACCCACCTGCTCCAGCAGGTCCGCCACCCGGGCCTCGGCGGTGCGGGCCGAGGTCTTGGGCGTGTGCAGCAGGATCGGTTCGGCCAGCTGGCGGCCGACGGTGCGCACCGGGTTGAGGGCGTGCATCGCCCCCTGGAACACGATCGAGGCGTCGCGCCAGCGCACCGTACGCAGCTGGCCCCAGCTCATGGTGAGCACGTCGACGCCGTTGAGCGCGATCCGCCCCGACACCTCGGCGGTGCTCGGCAGCAGCCGCAGGATGGCACTGGCCAGCGTCGACTTGCCGCAGCCGGACTCCCCGGCCAGGCCCAGCGTCTCGCCCGCGGCCAGGGTCAGGTCGACGCCGCGTACGGCGGGGACGGGGATGCCACGGTCGCGGTAGGACACCCGCAGGCCCGATATCTCCAGCAGGGGCGCCATCACATCTCCAGCCGTGGGTCGAGGATCCGCTCCAGCGCCCGGCCGCACATGTTGAACGCGCGGACCACCAGCACCACCGCGATGCCCGGCGCCAGCACCCACCACCAGGCGTTCAGGTCGATCGCGCCGAGGTCGTGCGCCTGCTCCAGGATGCGGCCCCAGGAGACCCGCAGCGGGTCGCCGAGGCCCAGGAACGACAGCGTGGTCTCCGCGATGATCGCGATGGAGACCGTCAGCGTGGTGTTGGCCAGCACCAGCGGCATCACGTTGGGCAGCACGTGCCGGGTCATCTGGTGCCAGTGCCCGCCGCCCAGCGCCCGCGCCCGCTCCAGGTAGGGCCTGGCCTCGATGGCCATGGTCTGGGCGCGGACCAGTCGGGCGGTGCCGGACCAGGAGGTCACGCCGATCACGATGATCACCGCGATGAGCTTTGGCACCGCGGGCGGGAACACCGTGGCCAGCACGATCGCCAGCGGCAGGTACGGGATGACCAGGAACCACTCGGTGAGCCGGTTGAGCGTGCCGCCGACCATCCCGCTGAAGTGGCCCGAGGTGATGCCGATCAGCGTGCCCAGCACCATCGAGATGACCGTGGCGGCCAGGCCGACCAGCAGCGTGATCTGGCTGCCGTGGATGACCATGGTGAGCACCGAGCGGCCCGCGTGGTCGGTGCCGAGCGGGAACGCCCACGACGGCGCGTCCAGCGCCTTGCCCGCCGCCTTGGTGACGTCGAGGCCGACCGGGTCGGCGAGCAGGTCGGCGAAGATCGCCATCAGCGCGAACAGGGTCAGCACGATCAGGCCGGACAGGCCCTCGCGATCGCGCCGGAACCGGCGCCAGGCGGAGGTTCGGGCAGTGCTCATGCGGTACGCACCCGGGGGTCGAGCACCGGCATCAGCAGGTCGGCGACGAGGTTCATGATGATCACTCCGGCCGAGAAGAACAGGAACAAGCCCTGCAGCAGCGGGATGTCCGGCCCGCGCAGCGCGTCATAGGTCAGCAGACCCAGCCCCGGCCAGGAGAACACTGTCTCCACCGTGATCGCCCCGGCCACCACGAAGCCCATGCTCATGAAGAACAGGGTCATCGACGGCAGCAGCGCGTTGGGCAGCGCGTGCCGCCGCATGACCAGGTCGTCGCGCAGGCCCTTGGCCCGTGCCGTGGTGAGGTAGTCGGCGCGCCGCTCGTCCAGCATGGACGACCGCATGATCAGCGAGTACTCGGCGACGTAGACGATGGTGAGCACGGTGACCGGCAGCACCATGTGCCACAGCGTGTCCACCGCGCCGGGCAGGGTGGAGCGCGGATCGTTCATGCCGCGGGCCGGGAAGATGCCGTACTTGTTGAGCAGCACCAGCAGCACCAGGCCCAGCAGCCACTCCGGCATGGAGTAGAAGGTGACCGCGAGGCTGGAGGAGACCCGGTCGAACCGGCTGCCCTGGCGCCAGCCACTGCGGGCGCCCAGCCACACCCCGAGGCCCGCGGCCAGCACCAGCGCGGTGCCCGACAGCAGGATCGTCGGCAGGATGCGCTCGCCGATCACTTCGATCACCTTGGCGTGCTGGCTGAACGAGACACCGAAGTCGCCCTGGGCCAGCGCGCGCAGGTACTTGCCGAACGCCGTGTACCAGTTGTCGTTGAGGCCGAGGCGATCGCGCAGCTCGCGCAGCGCCTCCGGGTCGGCGTTGCGCCCGCGCGGGGCGAACGCCTTGGCCGGGTCGCCGGGCAGCACCCGGAACAGGAAGAAGTTGATGACGGTGACGAACAGCAGCATGACCAGGGCCGAGAGCAGCTTGCGCAGCACGTACCCGGCCGACAGGGCCCGGCGGGGCCGGCGCGTCACCGCACCGGCCCCGCCGCTGTCACTGCTCATTCCCGGTCGTCCGCGTTCTTCCGGCGGCTGATCAGCACGATCACCATGATGATCACCGCCAGCAGCACCAACGCGCCCATCACGATCAGCACGATGAGCACCGCGGACAGGCCACTGGACTCGGCGGCGGGGGCCGCGGTGACCGGCTCGATGTTGCGGTAGCTGTGCGTGCCGTACTGGAAGGCGAGGATGCCGCCCTGGCTCGGCTGCGGCACGAACCCGGTGAACCGGTCCGACCGGTACACCTCGGACTGGTTGTAGTAGTAGGTCAGCGAGTAGGCGACTTCGTCGTAGAGCAGCTTCTGCGCGTCCTTGACCACCTGGGCGCGCGCCTTCGGGTCGATCATGGTCTGCTGCTGCTGGTAGAGCTCGTCGAACTTCGGGTTGCAGTAGAAGCTGTCCGACCAGCCCGCGGCGATCTCGCCGTCCTCCTCGTACGAGCGCTGGTCACAGGTCATCACCGACAGCTGGAAGTCGGGGTCGGGTTCGACGACCCAGCCCCACTCGAACAGGTCGAAGTCGCCCTTGCCCAGCACGGTGGTGAGGTTGTCCTCGCTCATGATCGACACGGTCACCTTGATGCCGATGTCCTTGAGCCAGGAGCGCACGTACTCGGTGGTCTGCTTGGAGTACTCCGAGGAGTCGCGGCCGAACAGGCGGAACTCCAGCTTCCGGCCGTCCTTGGCGCGTACGCCGTCGGCACCCTTGGCGTAACCCGCCGCGTCGAGGATCGAGTTCGCCTTGGCCAGGTCGAAGGCGCGGGTGTCGGCACCCGGGTTCCAGTGCAGGTCGGCGTAGATCGGCGGGATGACGCCGGTGGCCGGGCTGCCGTGGCCGTTGAGCACCTTGTCGACCAGGGTCTTGCGGTCGATGGCGGTGTCGATGGCCAGCCGGACCTGCTTGTCCTTGAGCGCCGGGTGTCCGTCGCCGATGGCCTTGCCGTCGACGGTGGCGGCACCGAGGTTGTAGCCGATCTCGTTGAAGCCGTAGTACTTGGCATCGTTGACGATGATGCCCGGCTTGCCCTGCAGCGTCTCGGCGATCGCCGCGGGCAGGTCCTGCGCCATGTCGATCTCACCCTGGCGCAGCGCCTGGGCCAGCGCGGAGTCGTCGGCGAAGACGGTGAACACCAACTCGTCGATCTTCGGCGCCCCGCCGAAGTACGACTTGTTCGCGGCGAACCGGTAGAACTGGCCCTTCTTGGCCTCGGCCAGCTGGAACGGGCCGGAGCCGACCACGTCCTTGTCGTTGGCGAAGGTGCCCGCGTCCTTGGCGCTGATCTTCGACCAGACGTGCTCGGGCAGGATCGGCACGGCCAGGCGCAGCATGATCGGGCTGGGCTTCTCCGTGGTCATGACCACGGTCGCGGCGTCGGGCGCGGTGATGTCGGTGATGTTGTCGACGTAGCTGCTGTACTGCCCGTTGGCCGTCTCGTCCTCCTTGGCCCGCTTGAACGTGTAGACCACGTCCTTGGCGGTCAGCTCGACGCCGTCGGACCACTTCACGCCGGGGTGCAGGTGGAAGGTCCAGGTCTTGCCGTCGGCCGAGGTCTCCCAGCTCTGCGCGAGCGACGGCTCGGGCGAGAAGTCCTTGGCGGCGGAGACGGTCAGGTAGTCGTACATCAGCTGGTACGTGTCGAACGCGGTCGACACCACGCCGACGTACGGGTTGAGCGAGTCGATGTCCTGCTTGATGCCGATGACGAAGCTCGTCTTGCTGCGCGGCGCGGTGGCACCGGGCTGAGCCGAGGGTGATTCGTCCGCGGCGGCCGGCGCGGCGACGGCGCCGAGTGCGGCCAGCGCGACGGCGGCCACCATCGCCACCCGGGCGCGTACACCGCGAACTGACTGATTGGTCAGCCAGGACTTTGGAGCAGGAGGGGTGCTGCTCATCAGGTTCTCTCCCTTGGTGCCCGGGGGCGTGGCGGGTAAGGTCCCCGGTCATGCCGCACGATCCCGAAGATCACGAAGCCGCCGTCCCCCCGGTCGCCCCGACCGAACCGCGCGAGCATGAGCTGCACGGACGCCGGTGGACCGACGAGTACGGGTGGATGCGCGACCACGACGACCCACGGTTTCTCGCCTACCTGCGCGCCGAGCGCGAGTACCACGATGCCGCCGCCAGCCGGTATGAACGCACCCGGACCGAGGTGTTTCACGAGGTGGAGCAACGCCTCCTTCCGACTGATGACTCAGTCAGTTGGAGACATGGTTCACGTTTCTACTACACCCGGACCGTCACCGGTAGTGAGTACGAGCAGTTCTTACAAGCCGGTCACGACGGCGACTCCGACCGAGTGCTACTGGATGGCGCCCTTCTCGCCGGTAGCGATGGATTCGCCGAGATCGGGCTGCGGGAACTGAGCCCCGACAACACGCTCCTGGCGTACTCCGTGGATACCACCGGAGACGAGGTGTACCGACTGAGGTTCCGCCAGTTGGCGACGTTGACGGACCTTTCGGAGGAGCTGCCGCGTACGTACTACACCGGGGCGTGGAGCGCCGACTCGGACACCTTCTTCTACACCGTGCACGACGAGCTGTACCGCCCGCACCAGGTCTGGCGGCACACCATCGGCACACCCGCCGCCGACGACATGCTGGTGCTCCAGGAGGACGACGCCCGCTACAGCCTGACCGTCCAGGCCAGCCGGGACCTGCACTGGATCATGATCGAGTCGCGCAGCCGCGACACCAGCGAATGGCACCTGGTCCCCGCGCACCATCCGCACGCGGGCCCGACCGTGGTCGTGCCCCGGCGGCGCGGCGTCGACTACCGGGTCGACCACACCGACGGGCACCTGATCATCACCACCGACGACGGCGCACCCGAGTTCCGGGTCGTCGCCGCGCCGGTCCAGGCCCCCGACGCCGGACACTGGACCGAGTTGCTGGCCGCCCGGCCGGGCGAGCGCCTGGTCGCCTGCCACGCCCTGCGTACCCACTGGCTGTGCGAACTGCGCCGCGACGGCTTCCCGCTGCTACGCGCCGTCGACCGCGGCACCGGCGCCGAGCTCGAGATCGGATCGGGCCTGGCGGCGGGCGGCGTCACCATCGCCACCCCCATCGAGTACGACGACACCAGCGTCACCATCCGCGTCGAGTCCCTCATCGACCCGCCCGCGTGGTACAGCGTCGACCTGCGCACCGGCGCCCGCGAACTGCGCAAGCGCCACGGGGTGCCCGGCTACGACCCTTCCGCGTACCGCACCGAGCGCCGCCACGCCACCGCCCCCGACGGCACCGCCGTCCCGGTCACCCTGGCCTGGCGCGCCGACACCCCACTGGACGGCACCGCCCCCGCCCTGCTCTACGGGTACGGCGCCTACGAGGCCTGCCTGGACCCCGAGTTCGACCCGGTGCTGCCAAGCCTGCTCGACCGGGGCGTGATCTACGCGCTCACCCATCCGCGCGGCGGCGGTGAGAACGGCCGCGCCTGGTGGCAGAACGGGCACCTGGCTGCCAAGACCAACACCTTCACCGACCACCTCGCCGTCGCCGACTGGCTCGCCGACGGCATCGCCGACGGGACCCGGCTGGGCACGCGCGGACTGTCGGCGGGCGGGCTGCTGCAGGGCGCCGTCTACTCGATGCGGCCGGGACGCTGGGCGGCGGTCGTGGCCGAGGTGGCGTTCGTGGACGTGGTCACCACGATGCTCGACCCGGACATCCCGCTGACGGTCAACGAGTGGGACGAGTGGGGGGACCCGCGGCGGGCCGAGGAGTTCGAGTGGCTGCGGACGTACTCGCCGTACGAGAACCCGCCGGTCGGGCCGCGTCCGCCACTGCTGGCCACGGCGGCGCTGCACGACCCCCGGGTGATGGTGCACGAACCAGCCAAGTGGATCGCCCGCCTGCGCGCCACCGCCTCCCCCGGCGACGGCCCGCTGTACCTGCGCACCGAACTCGGCGCGGGCGCCCACACCGGCCCCGCCGGTCGCTACGCCCACGCCCGCTACGAAGCCGAGATCGCCGCCTTCCTCCTCACCCACCTCCACACCCCCTGACCGCAGCCCGCGCTCGCGCCGCCCCGCCGCCCTGCGCCGCGCCGCCCTGCGCCGCCTTGCGCCGCGCCAAGATCACTGCAGTTTCAGGGAAACTGCACGAATCCGGGCCTTGATTCCCGCAGTTTCCCCGAAACTGCAGCCACCTGAGCCCGCGTCGACGGGGCGCAGCCCGGCGCGGCACCGGGTGTGGATCAGGCCAGGGTCGGGAGTTGGTCGGCGTGGACCGCGCCGAGCAGGGGGACACCGGCGAGGAAGCGGTCCAGCTCGGCGAGGGCGTACTCGCCCAGGCGGCGTACCTCGGTGCCCTGCACCCCGGCCAGGTGCGGGGTGATCCAGACGTTCGGCAGCGCGAACAGCGGATGACCGGCGGGCAGCGGCTCCGGTTCGGTGACGTCCAGCAGCGCGTCGATGCGCCCGGCGGCGCAGGCCGCGGTCAGCGCCTCGTGGTCCACCAGTGACCCGCGCGCCGTATTGATCAGGATGGCCCCGTCCGGCAGCAGCGCCAGCCGCCGCGCGTCGATCAGGTGGCGCGTCTCGGGCAGCGCCGGGGCGTGCAGGGTCACCACGTCGCAGCGGCGGCACAGTTCGTCGAGGTCGACGAGTTCCGCGCCGAGGGCGTACGCCTCGGCCGCGTCGACGCACGGATCGCTGACCAGCACCCGGATCCCGGCCGCGCGCAACCGGGTGATGACGCGGCGCCCGATGCGGGAGGCGCCGACGACGCCGACGGTCCGGCCGTCGTTGCCCGGTCGCCGCTCGACGCCGAAGTCGGTCCGGCCGTGCTCGGCGTACCGGCGGGCGAGGGCGAAGGCGCGTTTACCGGCCAGCAGCAGTACGGCCAGGGTGAAGTCGACGACCGGTTCGGCGTTGGCGTCGGCGGCCGACGAGACGGCGATGCCCCGGGCGAACACCTCCGGGCCGATGTGCGCCTTGACCGACCCGGCCGCGTGGATGACGGCGCGCAGCTTGGGCATGGCGTCCAGCAGCCCGTCACTCAGGTACGGGCAGGCCCAGCCGGTCATCAGCACCTCGACCTCGGCCAGTCGCGGGTCGGTCGTGAGCGCCGCGAGGTCGGTGACCGGCGTGGACCGGATCAGGCGCAGGGTGCCGGAGAGCCGGTCGCGCAGATCGTGCGGGTACACGGCCGGCGCCGCCGAGGGCGTCATGGCCAGCAGCCCGGCCGGGCGGTCCGTCACGGCTCTCTCCAAGCGATCACTAGTAAACGTTTGCTGTACGGATTCAGGACCGTAGCGTCACATTCAAGCGAGGTCAACACGCACTCGTACGCCCAAGTGCAACGAGATGGAAACGGTGACTTGACGTCGTCATAGAAACCGGTTTAGTTTCGGTCTCCGCCAGGAGCGGTGATCTGAACCACTCCCCCGGCAACCGACTCGGGCCCCAGGGCCGGGGCTCTGAACTGCGAAAACTTCCGCTACGATCCCATTCCCCCCGCAAAGGAGCGGTCATGAAACGCCGATCGATGAAGGCAGCCGTCGCGCTCGCCGGCGCCATGGTCTCCATGGCGCTGGTCGCCTCCGGTTGCAGCAAGGGCTCCGACGACAGCGGGGACAAGCCCGCGGTCACCGAGATCACCTTCTGGTCCTGGCTGCGCGCCTCGCAGGAGGTCACCGACGCGTTCAACAAGACCCACACCGACGTGCAGGTCAAGTTCGAGCAGATCCCGGGCGGCGCCGACGGGTACGGCAAGCTGACCAACGCGGTCAAGGCGGACAACGCCCCCGACGTGGCGACCGTCGAGTACGCGATGCTCCCCGACATGCTGGCCCAGGGCAATCTGCAGGACGTCTCTGGCGACATCAGCGAGCTGGTCAAGTCGAAGTACCCGGCCCCGATCCAGGAGCTGGTGACCCTCGGCGGCAAGACCTGGACCGTGCCACTGGACGCGGGCGCGATGGTCATGTTCTACCGCAAGGACCTGTTCGAGCAGGCGAAGATCGCCGTGCCGAAGACCTGGGACGAGTTCAAGGCCGCCGCCGAGAAGGTGAAGAAGGCCAACCCCAAGGCGCGCATCACCGACTGGAACCAGACCGACTCCGCCAACTTCGTCTCGCTGAACTGGCAGGCCGGGGCGAAGTGGTTCGACATCCAGGGCGACTCCTGGAAGGTCTCGATCGACTCCCCCGAGTCGCAGCAGGTCGCCGCGTACTGGCAGGACCTGATCGCCAAGGACCTGGTCACCAACATCCCGGCCGAAGAGGTGCAGAAGCGTAAGGCCGCCGGTGAGGTGTGGGTGCAGCTCGGCGGGGCGTGGGCCGCGGGCGGCCTCAAGGCGGGCCTGCCCGACCAGGCCGGCAAGTGGGCCTCGACCGCGCTGCCGTCGTGGGACGCGGCCGCCCCGGCCTCGGCGATGGTCGGCGGCTCCTCGTTCGGCGTGAGCAAGACCAGCAAGAAGAAGGACGCGGCGATCAAGTTCATCACCTGGATGACCACCACCCCCGAGGGCATCCAGGCCCGCCTGGCCAGCGGCGCCAGCTCCACGCTGCCCGCGATCCCGGAGCTCGCCGACGTGGCGGCCAAGAACTTCGACACCAAGTTCTTCGGCGGCCAAGACATCTACGCCGTGGCCAAGGCCTCGGAGGCGATCATCCGTACCGGCTGGCGCTGGGGTCCGGGCATGCGCAACGTCTTCGACGGCCTGGGCGAGCAGTTCAAGCAGGTCAACACCGGCAAGGCGCAACTGCCCGCGGTGTACGGCCCGGTGCAGGCCAAGACCATCGAGGACCTGAAGGGCCGCGGCATCAACGCGTCCTGACCTCCGCCGGGGCGGGTGGTGCTGTCACGACGGCGCCACCCGCCCCGCCGTCGTACCGCTTGAAAGGAGGTGCGCACCATGGCCGCATCCCGCTCCGGGCTCGCCCGCCGCCAGTACGGCGTGGCCACCCTGTTCGTCGCCCCGTTCTTCGTCCTCTTCTTCGTCTTCACGCTGGCCCCGATCGTGTACGGCGGCTGGCTCAGCCTGCACCGCGAGCAGACGTCGGGCCTGGGCTTCGGCGGTGAGCCGGAGCAGGTCTTCGTCGGGTTGGACAACTTCACCAAGGCGCTGACCAACAGCACCTTCCTGCACGGCTTCGCCACGGTCGGCCTCTACTGCGCGGTCTACATCCCGGTGATGATCGCCATCGCGATGGTGCTGGCGCTGCTGCTCGACTCGGCGTACGCCCGCGCGAAGCGCTTCTTCCAGCTCGCGCTCTACCTGCCCAACATCGTGCCCGGCCTGATCGCCGCGATGATCTGGGGTTACCTGTACACCCCGGGGCTCAGCCCCGTGATGCAGGCGCTGGAGCAGATCGGGCTGCCGTTCACGGTCACCTCCGACAGCGGTGCCGTCGGCGCGGTCGCCAACCTCGCGATCTGGGAGCACACCGGATACAACGTGATCATCTTCTTCGCGGCGCTGCAGGCGATCCCGCGCGAGGTGATCGAGGCGGCCACCGTCGACGGCGCGGGCCAGGTCCGCACCGCGATCTCGGTCAAGGCGCCGATGATCCGCGGCGCGGTGGTGCTGGCCGTGCTGTTCACCGTGATCGGCGCGATGCAGCTGTTCACCGAGCCGTTCATCGTCCGCGACACCGCGACCAGCATCGACATCGGCTGGACGCCCAGCATGTACATCTTCGACCTGACCCGGCACTACGACCTGGGCGGCGCCGCCGCGGCCTCGCTGATCCTCACCTTCGTGCTGGCCGTGGCCTCGTTCGCGGTCACCCGCTTCTCCCGGAAGGGCGCGACGCTGTGAGCACCTCGACGCTGACCCGTCCCGCGGCCGCCCCGCCGCTGGCCGCCCGCCCCGCCGGCCGCGCCCGCCGCGGCATGCCGCCGCTGCTGTCCAAGGGCATCGTCAACGGGGTGCTGATCGCCGCCACGCTGTGGACGATGCTGCCGCTGACCTGGCTGCTCGTGTCGGCCACCAAGAACTACGCCGACCTGTACCGGACCGGCGGATTCGAACTGGCCCGCGTCCGACTGTGGGAGAACCTGGTCACCCTGTTCACCTTCAGCGACGGGCTCTACCTGCGCTGGCTGGGCAACAGCTTCCTCTACGCCGGGGTGGGCGCGCTGGTCAGCGCGCTGATCTCGGTGCTGGCCGGGTACGCGTTCGACAAGTTCCGGTTCCCCGGCAAGGAGCGCTGGTTCGGGCTGGTGCTGCTGGGTGTGCTGGTGCCCAACGCGGTCACCGCCGTCCCGCTGTACCTGATGTCCTCGGACCTGGGACTGACCAACTCGTTCTGGGGCGTATTCCTGCCCGGCCTGGCCAGCCCGTTCGGGGTCTACCTGGGCCGGGTGTTCAGCCGGTCGTACGTGCCCGACGAGCTGCTGGAGGCGACCCGGGTCGACGGGGCGGGCGAGCTGCGTACGTTCTGGCAGGTGGCGTTCCCGCTGCTGCGGCCCGCGTTCGCGACGCTGTTCCTGTTCGGGTTCACCGCCGGGTGGAACAGCTTCTTCATGCCGCTGCTGATGCTGTCCGACCACCACCTGTACCCGGTCGGGCTGGGCCTCTACAACTGGCGGCAGACGCTGGGCACCGATCAGGACCTGTACTACCCGCTGCTGATGGTGGGTTCGCTGGTGGCCCTGGTGCCGCTGGTGGTGGCGTTCTTCGCGCTCCAGCGCCACTGGAAGTCGGGCCTCACGGCGGGTGCGGTCAAGTAGCCGCCACGGTCACACCGTCAAGAAGGGCACCTTCTTCTACGCAGAAGAAGGTGCCCTTCCTTCGTCTTTCAGATGAGGGGGCGGACCGAGTCGCGCATGGTGATGTGGGTGCCGAGCATGACGTGCTGGCGGGCCGAGCCGGTGCGCTGCAGCGCCAGTTTGACCGCCGTGCGCCCCAGCTCGTCGTGCGGCAGGTGCACGCTGGTCAGCGGCGTGGACAGGTCCTGCGCGAACGGGGTGTCGTCGTATCCGATGATCGAGACGTCGTCGGGGACCCGCTTGCCCGCCGCGCGCAGCGCCCGCATCGCCCCGGCCGCCACGTGGTCGTTGACGGCGAAGATCGCGGTGAAGTCGGTCCCGGCGGCCAGCAGCTCGTTGACGCGGTCGAAGCCGTACTCGGGGCCGAGGCTGGAGTGGTGGCTGACCAGCGCGGGATCGATCGTCGCCCCGAACGCGGTCATCGCCTTGCGGTAGCCGGTGTCGCGGGCGTCGAAGGTGGTGTTGCCGACGGTACCGCCGAGGAACACGATGCGACGGTGGCCCGCCGACAGCAGATGGCTGGTGGCGGCGTAGGCGCCGCCGACGTTGTCGTACTCGACGGTGATGGCGGGGAAGTCCGGCGACGGGGCGGGGCGGCCGCACAGCACCAGGCGGCTGTCGGCGTCCTCCAGCGCCTTGGCATAGCGGTGCATCCGCTCGCGGTAGTCGTCGTTCATGGTGACGCCGCCGACCAGGATGACGGCGTCGGCGTGCTGCTCGCGCATCAGCTTGACGATCTCGAGCTCGCGGTCGGGGTCGCCGCCGGTGGTGCAGACCAGGCAGAGCCGATCGGCCTCGGTGGCCTGCGCCTCGACGCCCGCGGCGATGTGCGCGTAGAACGGCGTGGTCACGTTGAACATGACGATGGCGACGACCTTCGACGTCGCGCCGGAGAGCGCGCGGGCGTGCGCGTTGACGACGTAGTCGAGGTCGCGGACGGCGCGCTGCACCCGGGTGCGCGTGGGCCCGGCGACCGGGTAGTCGCCGGAGAGCACGCGCGAGACCGTGGCCACCGACACCCCGGCGAGCGCCGCGACGTCGCGGATGGTGGGTCGCTTGGTGGTCATCAAAAACCCCAGTTGGTACGAGGACGAGCAGCGGAAACGGCTTGAGAAAGCGTTTACACTACTCGTCCTCCATCCCGGTGTCCACGCCCGGTCGGCCGGTCCCGTCAGCCGGTGACGACCTGCAGGAACGCCGGACGCGTGGTGTTGGTGCGACTGTTGACGATGGTCGCCCGCCCCGCGACCGCCTGCCACAGCCCGACCGTCGCCGTCTTGTCCCCCGCGTACTCCGCCCGCGCGAACGAGGTCACGTCCAGCGGGATCCAGTCGGCGACCTGGCACAGCGGGGCGGTGGACAGTTGCGCGCCCAGCGCCGGAGCGGTGTTCCAGGTGACGGTCGACTCCGACCAGCTGTCGGCGGCCACCGCGTACGCGCTGATGGTGGTGTGGGTGCCGATCGAGTCGGCGGTGTTGCCGCTGACCCAGAGCACCGCCCGCTTGGGCGCGGACGCGAGCCCGGACAGGTCGAACTTCAGGTAGGCCCGGCGGGCGTACCCGGTGCCGTCGTTCTTGATCTCCAGGGTGTTGCCGTTGAAGTTGGTGGTGGCGTAACTGCCGTCGCGCACGTGCGCGTCGGCGGTCGGGGCCAGGGTGACCAGCGCCCCGCCGGTGACGGCCGCGCCTGTGCCCAGCGTGATGGTGCGGCTGGCACCGAGGCTGCCGCCGGTCTCGACCACCAGCGTGACCGGGTTCAGGCCGATGACGCTGACCTGCGGGTCACCGGAGGCGGTGGCGTACCCGCCGCGGTTGATCGTCACCGTGATGGTGGTGGCGGTCCGGGTCGGGTCGGCCACCGACACCTTGAGCTGGCCGCCGGACTCGCGCAGCAGCACCGAGCAGGGTGCGCTGACCGTGATCGGTCCGGCGGTGCCCGCGGCGAAGAAGTTGGCCGCGGTGACGCCGGTCGCCGTGTCGCTGATCGCCTGCACCGAGCCGGAGTTGGCCAGGATGGACACGGTCGGGTTGGCGGCCCGGTTCGCGGTCGTGGCGGTGGTCGCGCCGGGCAGCAGGAGGTAGCTGTACGACGCGCCGGACGGGGTGGTGCCGTGGTCGAACCACATGGTCAGGTACTTGCGGCTGATCACGTCGGTGGTGCCGCCGGTGTTGATCTGCGACCAACTGCCGCTGCGCGTCTCGCGCAGCCCCTTGAACGTCGCCCCGCCGGGAAACACGAAGCCCGCGAAGGTGTTGTGCGCCCAGCTCGCGTTGGTGAAGGTGGCCGCGGAGCCGACCGTGGTCAGCTGCGGCGACCCGTCGACCGTGCAGGTCTGGGTGCCGGTGCCGCCGCCGAGGTTCCGGTTGTCGATGGTCGTCTCGATCGCGACGCCGTCGCCGGCGGTGATCCCCGCCCCCAGGCAGACGATGCTGTCGTCGAGGCAGAACCAGGACTTCTTCGCCTGCAGGGTCGACTGCAGGCTGCGGGTGTCCTGGCCGATCGCCGCGAACGTGCCGTCGGTGGCGCCGCCCACCCAGCTGGTGCCGGGGTCGGGCGAACCCCAGTCGCCGCCCGCACCGTCGGCCAGCGCCTTCTTCGACACGGTGGTGCCGGGCAGTCGGTACGGGTCGACGGTCGGCCAGAACGCGTCGGAGTACTGCCCGTTGCCCCAGCTGTCGCCCCAGCAGTAGAGCATTCCGTTGCTGGTGTGCCAGCCGCGCAGGTTCTCCCCGTTGCCGGTCTCGTAGTAGGTGGTGCGCGCCGAGCACAGGTTGAGCGAGGCGGCCCAGGTCGCACGGCGGTGCACGGCCCGGTCCATCGCGGCGAACAGTCTGTGGTTGACCGGCTCGGCGCCGGCGGTGATCGCGGCGTTGTCCCGTACCGCCAGGCAGGCGGCCAGGCCGGGGATGCTCATGGTCACGTCGTCGGCCAGGTTGCCCCAGTACTCGCGCTGGATCCAGCCTTTGACCGCCGACCGCCAGGCGGCGCCCTGGGCCGCGGGCGCGGCGTCGGCCATGCGCACGATGCTGGCGGTGACCGAGTGGCCGCGCACGTGGTCGTCTCCCTGGATGCCCAGCAGATCCTGGACGGACAGGCCGCGGCTGATCGCCCGGCCGCTGACGCCGTCCATCATCAGGCCGTTGAAGATGAACGGGAGCCAGGCCTTGTCGATGGCGTCGAACATGATCTGCTGGTTCGGGTCGCTCACCGCCCAGGTCGACCCGGCCAGCAGCGCCAGCATGCCGCCGAGACCGCCGACCAGTACCGAACCGTAGCTGCCCGCGTAGGGGACCACGCCGTGCTGGATGAAGGAGCCGTCGGTGTAGATGCCGTCGCCGGTGCGCACGTACTCGAACAGCGGAGACAGCCCGTCGCGGCCGGCCTGGACCTTGGTCGAGTTCTTGCCGAGGATGCCGCGGCGGACGAGCACGATGCAGACGTCGATGCGATTGGCGCCGGTGCTGGCGCCGCCGTTGAGCAGCGGCGAGGCGGCCGGAGTGAAGTGGTCGACCGCGGCGAGCCAGTTGCTGATCTGGGTGGCGGTCAGTGCGCTGTAGATCAGCGCCATGATGTCCAGCAGGGTCTGCGGCGACCCGATGTTCCAGTCCCACCAGTTGCCGTAGTAGGTGGTCGACGGGTTGAAGACCTTGCCGTGGAGGAAGTCCAGGCCGGTGACGACCTCGCCGAGCAGGGTGGCGTTGCCGGTCAGGCCGGTGCCGGGCTGCACGTAGGCCAGGGCCATGGTCTTGAGACGGGAATAGCTGTTGGAGACCGACGACGAGGTGCCCAGCGGCAGGTCGGGCCAGAGGTCGGCGGCGGTCGGGGTCATGCTGGCGCGCCGGGTCGACGCGCTGGCGCCGATGTTGGCCAGAACTGTGGCGTACGGCTGGGCGGTGGCGGAGAAGCCGGTGCCGGTGATCGAGTCGCGGTACCGCTGGCGCAGCGCGTCGAACTCGTCGGCGAACGCGGGGGCGGCGGGCAGGAGGGGCAGTGCGAGCACGCCGAGCGCACCGGCGCCGCCGGTCCGCAGGACGTCGCGACGGGACAGAACCATGGGGCCATCCTTTTTACGTCAGAGCTACGCCGATCTTTCGTAAACGTTTCCCCCCGATGAGTAGGCAGACAGTAGAGCATGTGCTCGCGCTCACACAAGCCTGTGGTGGTAACCGTTCTCTTCCGCCGCTCCTGGTTGGAGCCTCGCCTGCCCGAGACGCTCGTGCCCGCCGATCCGGATGTTCTTGACTACTGTTAACAAGGCGTACTACGGTGCGCACCCGGCAACAGAAACCGTTTTCTGAACGTTGACCTGCCGCAGCGCGGGTCCGAGGAGGAGCCGTCGTGCTGATCCCCCAGCCCACGTCGTACGCGTCCCGCCCCGGCGGATGGACGCTGACCGCCGACACCGCCGTCGACGCGCCCGCCGAGATCGCCGCGCTGCTGCGCGAACTGCTCACCCCCGCCACCGGCCTGCCGCTGCCGGACGGCCCCGGCGAACTGCGGTTCACCCTTGGCGGCGCCGCCCACCTGGGCGACGAGGGCTACACCCTGATCGTGGACGAGACCGGCGTCCACGCCACCGCCGCGTCGCTCGCCGGGCTGCGCTGGGCGGTGCAGGCACTGCGGCAGCTGCTGCCCGTCGCGGCGTACGCGACCGAGCCCGTGCCCGGCACCGCCTGGACCCTGCCCTACGTCGAGATCACCGACCGGCCCCGCTACCCGTGGCGCGGGATCATGATCGATGTCGGCCGCTGGTACAAGCCGATGTCGTGGCTGTACACGGTGGTGGACCTCATCGCCATGCACCGCATGAACACGCTGCACCTGCACCTCACCGAGGACCAGGGCTGGCGCTTCGAGGTACGCCGCCACCCCAGGCTGACCTCGGTGGGCGCCTGGCGCGCCGACTCCCCGGTCGGGCACGAGCACGACGGGCTGCGCGACGACGTGCCGCACGGCGGCTTCTACACCCAGGACGAGCTGCGCGACCTCGTCGCGTACGCGGCCCGGCGCGGGGTCACGGTCGTGCCGGAGATCGACCTGCCCGGCCACACCGTGGCCGCCGTGGCCGCCTACCCGGAGCTGGGCAACTTCCCCGAGGTCCAGCACGAGGTGGCCACCCGGTGGGGCATCCACGACCGGGTGCTCAACTGCGACGACGCGACCGTCCAGGTCATGCGCGAGGTGCTCGACGAGCTGGTCGACGTGTTCCCCGGCGAGCTGATCCACCTCGGCGGCGACGAGGTGCCGCCGCGCGAGTGGCTGGAGGGTGCGAGCGGCCGCGCCCGCATGGCCGAACTCGGCCTCACCGACCCCGAGGACCTGCTCGGCTGGTGGATCAACCAGCTCGCCGACCACCTGCGGGGCCACGGCCGCCGGGTCGTGGTCTGGGACGAGCTGGTCGGCCGGGGCGTACCCAAGGACGCGCTGATCATGGCCTGGCGCGCCCAGGACCGCGTGGTCGCCGCGCTGCGCGACGGCCACGACGTGGTCGCCACCCCGCAGAGCCACGTCTACCTGGACTACAACGAGTCGATGGCCGAGGGCGAGCCGCTGTCCATCGGCTTCGGCCCCACCCCGCTGTCCACCGTGTACGGCTACGACCCCGAGCCCACCGACGCCCCCGACAACGGCCACCGGGTGGTCGGCGTCCAGGGCAACCTGTGGGCCGAGTACCTGCCGACCCCGGCCCGCGCCGAGTACAACCTGCTGCCCCGCCTGTGCGCGGTGGCCGAGGCGGGCTGGGGCACCCGGGGCGACGAGGCGGAGTTCCGGCGCCGACTCGCCGCCCAGCTGCCTCGCTTCGACGCCATGGGCGTGACCTACCGCCCGCTCGACTGATCGACATATCCTGCTGACCACCGCGTCCCGGAGCCCCGGCGCGGTCGACTTCGCGCCCGCCCGGTGCGCCGACAGCACCGCGGGCGCGGCGGTCGGCCTCCAGGCCGACCGCACCCGGCGGGAGGATGGCTGTATGCGTGCGGTGGTCTACGACCGGTTCGGTGCGATGCCGCAGGTGCGCGAGGTGCCCGACCCGGTCGCCCCGCCCGCCGGGGCGGTGATCCGGGTCGAGGCGACCGGGCTGTGCCGCAGCGACTGGCACGGCTGGGTGGGCCACGACCCCGACATCGCGACCTTCCCGCACGTGCCCGGCCACGAACTGGCCGGGGTGGTGCACGCCGTCGGTGACGGAGTGCGGCGCTGGCAGCCCGGTGACCGGGTGACCGTGCCGTTCGTGTGCGGCTGCGGGTCGTGCCCGTCCTGCCGGGCCGGGGACCACCAGGTGTGCGAGCGGCAGACCCAGCCCGGGTTCACCCACTGGGGCTCGTTCGCGCAGTACACCGTGATCCATCACGCCGACGTGAACCTGGTGGCGCTGCCACCGGAGCTGTCGTACGCGGCCGCGGCGGCGCTGGGCTGCCGGTTCGCCACCGCGTACCGGGCGGTGACGGCGCAGGGCCGGGTCGCCCCGGGGGAATGGGTCGCCGTGTACGGCTGCGGCGGCGTCGGCCAGTCCGCCATCATGATCGCCACCGCGTACGGCGCCCGCGTCATCGCCGTCGACGTCTCCCCCGGCGCGCTCGCGCTGGCCCGCTCGCACGGCGCGGTCGCCGTGGTGAACAGCGCCGAGTCCGACCCGGTCGAGGCGATCCGCGAGCTCACCGGCGGCGGTGCGCACCTGACCGTGGACGCGCTGGGCAGTTCGGTGACCGCCACCGCCGCGATCCTCAGCCTGCGCCGCCGCGGCCGCCACGTGCAGGTCGGGCTGCTGCCCTCGGCGGTCGGCGACCCCGCCCTGCCGATGAGCCGCGTCATCGGCCACGAGCTGGAGATCCTCGGCAGCCACGGCCTGTCCCCCGACGACTACCCGGAACTGCTGCGGCTGGTGCTCGACCGGATCCGCCCCGACTCGCTGGTCACCGCGCGCATCCCGCTGTCGGGCGTCCCGGCGGCGCTGGCCGCGATGGGCGAACGCCCGCCCACCGGCATCACCGTCATCGAGCCCCAGCGCCCGGAGTGAGCCGAGCGCCGTCCCCCGGCCCGGGGAACGGCGCTCGAAGTGCGTGGATCAGCTGGGGATCCGGCGGCACACGGCGTTGTAGACCGGCGACTCGACCACGCTGCCGGTGGTCACCGTCGCCTTGAACGTGTAGCGCTGCCCGATCGTGCAGGCGGTCGAGACACTGGTCTTGTTGTCCCAGCTCGGGATGTAGACCCCGTTCAGGCTCCAGCGCACGCTGTCGGCGGGCGGGCCGTACAGCTCGCAGGCGATGTTGCCGTAGCCCGATTCGCAGCCGACGACGTGAGTCGCCGCCTGGGCGGGTGCGGCGCCGACCAGTGCCGCGCCGAAGGCCGCCAGGGCCACGCCCGCCCTGAGGACGGCAGAAGAGGTGCGCATCTATCCTCCACAGTGGATTCGATCATGCCGGAAGGCTCCGGCCCGCCCAGTATCGAGCAGCTCCGAGCGCCATTTCCATGTCTCTATGTAAATGTTTGCACAGGCATCGGTTCGGGGGGTGTCAACTCGCGGCCGGGCGACGCGACCCCGCTCCGATCCGTCCGGCGGCGACGACGGGGCGTCAGCGCCAGGCGCCCCGCCAGCACAGGATGCTGTACGCCGGCGTCTCGACCACGCCGCCGACCGTCACCGTGGCCTGGAACGTGTACCACTGGCCGCTGGTGCACGCGGTGGTGACGCTCAGCTTGCCGTCCCAGCTCGGGATGTAGGTCCCGTTCCGGCTCCACTGCACGCTGTCGAACGGGCCACCGCCCACCCCGCATTCGATGGTGCTGTAGCCGGACTCGCAGCCCACGGCGCTGGTCGCGTGGGCCGCGGTGGGAACGGCCAGCGCCGCGACGATGGCGGCCAGGGTCAGGCCGGCGCTGACGACGGCGGAAGAAGTGCGCATCGGTCCTCCACGGTGAGACTCGCGCCGGACGTCTTCCGGCACAGAGATATCGAATATCATGAGTCTCATCCCACATAGCGCAATGTAAATGTTTCGACAGCATCGGGTTCGGGTGTGGGCAGCCGCACCCGGCGCGACCTCCCCCAAGGTCGGCGCGGTGCCGCCTTGTACCGTGATCGGGTGCTGTTCCGGACCTGGGACCAGCCTCTACACGGGGCGGGTGACGCCACCGTCGAGGTGAAGGACCACGTCGGCGTACGCCACGTGGTGGTGACCCGGCCCGAAGTGATCAAATGGGTGCTGGCCGACCCCGACACGTTCCGCCCCGACAACGCGCTCGACGCGATCACGCCGATGCCGGTGAGCGCGATGCGCGTGCTGACGTCGTACGGCTTCCGGCTGCCGCCGACCCTGGCCAACAACGGCGGCGCCACCCACCCGGCCATCCGCGAGATCACCACCAGGGCGCTGCACCCCGCCCGCGTCGCCGAGCAGCAGCCGTGGCTCACCGGCCTGGTCCGCCGCCGCGTCGCCGCCCTGGCCGCGCGGCTGCGCACCGGCGAACCGGTCGACCTGTACGCCGACCTCGCCGCCGACCTGCCGCTACTGGTGCTGGCCCGCCTGGTCGACCTGCCCGCCGCCGACGCGGCCGTGGTCAAGCAGTTCTCCCGGGCCGCCCTCGAACTCTTCTGGGCCCCGCTCGACGCCGCCCGCCAGCTCGCCCTCGCCGACACGGTCGGCCGCTTCCACGCGATGCTGCGCGACTTCGCCGCCACCGCCGGAGGCATGGTCGGCGAGCTGCGCGAATACACCGCCGCCAACGGCCTGCACCGCGACACCCCGGTCGGGGCGCTGTTCTTCCTGCTGGTCGCCGGGCAGGAGACCACCTC
Organism: Catellatospora tritici; assembly: GCF_019083965.1. Taxonomy (GTDB): domain Bacteria; phylum Actinomycetota; class Actinomycetes; order Mycobacteriales; family Micromonosporaceae; genus Catellatospora; species Catellatospora tritici. The sequence continues at coordinate 251,920 of NZ_JAHRCY010000006.1, read as the reverse complement.
GCAGTTCCTCACCCTGCTGCTGCACCGGCTGACCGGCGAACACGCGGTGCTGGACGGGCTGACCCGGGGCACGATCGCGATCGACGACGTGGTCGAGGAGGGCCTGCGGCTGGAACCGCCCATCCCGACCTGGCGCCGCGTCACCGCCCACGACACCGAACTCGACGGCCTGCCCGTCCCCCGCGGCCGCAGCATCGTCCTCTGGCTGGCCCACGCGGGCCGTCACGTGGCCGAACACCCCCACGACTTCGTCCCCGGCCAGCGCGGCTCCCGCCGCCACCTGGCCTTCGGCGCGGGCGCCCACCGCTGCGTCGGCGCCCAACTGTCCCGCATGGAAGCCGCCGTAGTGGTCGCCGAGACAGCCCCGCTGCTCCGCCGAGCCGAAGTCCTGCGCGCCCCCTGGTGCCCCGACAACCTCAGCTTCCGCATGCCCGACACCTTCACCATCCACCACCCCGCGTTGAGGTGAGGAAGGGCCCCTTCTTATCGCTTCACGTATAGGGAGGGCCCCTTCTTAACCCCGTCCGCATCGCGGCGTCGGGGCTGCGGTCGGCGACGCCGACAGCCCTGCTGCGGCCTCGCCCTGGTGGGCCGTCGGCGAAGCTGCAGTTTCGGCGAAAGTGCAGGAATCATGGTCGGAATTCGTGCAGTTTCCCCGAAACTGCACGACCCGACCAGCACCCGCTGACCGGCCGCGCCGTCGCGGCCGCCCAGCGGAGCACGACCACCCAGAAGCGGGGCGCGACCACCCACGAGCAGGGTGCGACCACCCGGGAGTGGGCTCCCACGATCGCGAGTTCCGTGGGATCACAGGTTCCGTGGGGTTAAGAAGGGGCCCTTCTACCTCGGAAAGCGATAAGAAGGGGCCCTTCCTTACCCCAGCGTCAGTCTTCGTCGGGTTCGGCGAGGAGGCGGGGGTCGTCGCAGGTGCCGTGGAGGGTGGGGTGGAGCCACTCGGGGGCGCTGCGGCGGAAGACGCCGGGGTCGATGGCGCCCGCGCCGTCGGGGAGCAGGCCGTACAGGTCGTCGGGCAGATCGGCCAGGTTGGTGTAGTGGACCAGTTCGGGGCGGCCGGGCCAGGCGCCGAGCACCGGGTACGCCCGAATGCTGCGGCGGGCCATCGCCTCCAGGGTCAGCGCGGTGTGGTTGAGCGTGCCCAGCCCGGCCCGAGCCACCAGGATCGCGGGCGCCGACAGCGCCACGGCCAGATCGGCCAGCGTCCACTGGGAGCCGCCGGGGTGCGCGCCCATCGGCACCAGCAGCCCGCCCGCGCCCTCGACCAGGGTCAGGTCGTGTTCGGCGGCGACGGTCTTGACCCGGTCGATGACTTCGAACATGTCCGGCGGATCGAGCTGTGCGACGCGGGCGGCGGCCGTCGGCGCGAGCGGGTCGGGGAACTCGTGCAGCGTGACGACCGTCGCCGGGGCGGCGAGGCGACTCACGATCTCCATGTCGGAGACCTCGCCGTAGGCCGGGTCCACACCGGTCTGCGCCGGTTTGACCACGCCGACGCGCAGCCCGGCCGCGCTCGCGGCGGCGGCCACCGCCGCGGTGACGATGGTCTTGCCGACCCCGGTGTCGGTGCCGGTGACCAGCACGATTCCCCGTAGCGCCGTGCTCACGGCCGTACCTCCACGATGATCTCCAAAGCCCGCGCGAACTGCTCGGCCGGGACGCCGGCGTTGACGGTCAGGCGAAGCCGTGACCCCTGGTCCGGGGTGGACGGCGGGCGGAAGCAGCCGACCGCCACGCCCTTGTCCCGGCAGGCCAGAGCCCAGGCCCAGGCCTGCTCGGCTGAGTCGGCACGCACCGACACGACGCCGCCGGCCGGGTCGGTGACCGCCAGGCCGGACGCGCGCAGCGTGTCGCGGATCTGCCGCGCGCGCTCGTGCAGCGTAGCCCGCAGGTCGTCGCGGGTGGCGGATAGCGCCAGCGCGGCGGCGACACCGGCGGTCACGGCGGGGGGCAGGGCGGTGTCGAAGATGAAGGTACGGCCGGTGTCGATCAGGTGCCGGATCAGCGCCTGCGGACCCGCGACCACGCCGCCCGCGCCGCCCAGCGCCTTGGACAGGGTGGCGGTGACGACGACGTCGGGCTCGCCCGCGATCCCGGCGGCGACCACGCCACCGGCGCCGGACGGTCCGATCACGCCGAGGCCGTGCGCGTCGTCGACCAGCAGGAGTGCGTTGTGGGCGCGGGCGACGGCGTGCAGTTCGGGTAACGGGGCCAGGTCGCCGTCGACGGAGAAGACGGATTCGGTGAGGACCACGGCGGGGCGGCCCGGGTGGGCGGCGAGCACCGCGGCGGCGGCGGCGGGGGCGGCGTGGTCGAAGACGACCGTCTCGACACCGGCCAGGCGGCAGCCGTCGATCAGGGACGCGTGGCAGTGGGCGTCGCAGACCAGCAGCGTACGCGGCTGGGACAGGGCCCGGACCACACCGAGGTTGGCCAGGTAGCCGCTGGAGTAGACCAAAGCGTGGTCGGTGCCGAGCCGGTGGGCGAGCGCGTCTTCCAGCGCCGTGTGCGCGTCGGTGCTGCCGCGGACCAGGCGGGAACCGGTGGCGCCGAGGCCGTACTCGGTCAGGGCCTGGGCGGCCGCGGCCAGCACCTCGGGATGCCGGGACAGGCCCAGGTAGTCGTTGCCCGCGAGGTCGGTCATCGTGTCGCCGCCGTCACGCGGGCGCAACTCACGCCGCAGTCCGGCGCGTTCGCGCAGCTCCGCCTTACGACGCAGAGTGCTCAGCCAGTCGCCCATCAACCCAACTCATCCACGTATCGCTCGGCCTTCGGCAGACCCGCCCTGGCCGCGTTGGTAGGGTACGCCCATGTCCACCAGCTCTTCATCCGTGCTCGACCGTGCTCGCACCCGTGTCCTCGAACAGGGGCTCGGATTGGAGGAGGCGGACATCCTCGCCGTCCTCCAGCTGCCCGACGCGGACATCCCGGCCGCCCTGCAGCTCGCCCACGAAGTGCGCATGCGCTGGTGCGGCCCCGAGGTCGAGGTCGAGGGGATCGTGTCGCTGAAGACCGGCGGCTGCCCCGAGGACTGCCACTTCTGCTCCCAGTCGGGCCTGTTCTCCTCACCGGTGCGCTCGGTGTGGCTGGACATCCCGTCGCTGGTCGAGGCGGCCCGGCAGACCGCGGCCACCGGGGCCAGCGAGTTCTGCATCGTCGCCGCCGTGCGCGGTCCGGACGCGAAGCTGATGAAGCAGATGCGCGACGGGGTCGCCGCGATCAAGGCGGCCGTGGACATCAACGTGGCCGCGAGCCTGGGCATGCTGTCCCAGGAGCAGGTCGACGAGCTGGTCGACATGGGCGTGCACCGGTACAACCACAACCTGGAGACCTGCCGGTCGTACTTCCCGAACGTGGTCACCACGCACTCCTGGGAGGAGCGCTGGGGCACCCTGAAGATGGTGCGCGACTCCGGCATGGAGGTCTGCTGCGGCGGCATCATCGGCCTGGGCGAGACGCTGGAGCAGCGCGCCGAGTTCGCCGCGCAGCTGGCCGAGCTGGAGCCGGACGAGGTGCCGCTGAACTTCCTGAACCCGCGGCCGGGCACCCCGCTGGGCGACCAGCCGGTGATGGACCCCAAGGACGCGCTGCGGGCGATCGCGGCGTTCCGGCTCGCGCTGCCGCGCACCATCCTGCGGTACGCGGGCGGCCGCGAGATCACCCTCGGTGACCTGGGCACGCGTGACGGCCTGCTCGGCGGCATCAACGCGGTGATCGTGGGCAACTACCTGACCACGCTGGGCCGACCGGCGACCGCCGACCTGGACCTGCTGACCGAGCTGAAGATGCCGGTCAAGGCCCTGTCGGCGACGCTGTAGCCGCATCGGAGTGGCCATGACCGAGACGACGGTGACGTACTGCGACCGCTGCGGTGAGGACACGGCGGCGGTCGACCATGCGGCGTGCCGGGCGGCGCGGGAGCTGGAGCCGCCGCGCTACTGCACGCACTGCCGCCGCCGGATGAAGGTGCAGGTGGTCCCCACCGGGTGGACGGCTACCTGCTCCGTGCACGGATCCCCCGCCGCCTGAGCCCACACGGGCGTGAAGAAGGGCCCCTTCCACATCGCATTGCGACAAGAAGGGGCCCTTCCTCACGTCAGGGCAGGGGGGTTTCGACGGGGAGGCCGATCAGTTCGAAGCGGGCCTTCAGCCAGGGCAGCAGCGTGCGGTACGCCGTGATCGTGTCCGGCTTGCCGTTGTCGTGGGACAGGATGATCGAGCCCGGCCGCACGCTGCCCTCGACGGACGAGATGACGTGGCGCACCATCGCCGAGCCTCTGCCGTACGACGAGGAGTCCCAGTCGCGCGGGTCCACGTGCCAGTAGATCGACGTCATGCCCAGGTCCTTGGCGACCTGCACCATCTCGGTGGTGAAGTTGCCGCCGGGGGCCCGGAAGTAGGCGATCTTGGCGTCCGGCACCGTCTTGTGGATGGCGTCGTTGGTGGCCTTCAGGTCCTTGAGCATGTAGTCGTGGCCGCGCTTGCCCAGGTCGGTCAGGTGCTGCCAGGAGTGGTTGCAGAGGGTGTGGCCCTCCTCGTAGATCCGGCGCACCAGGTCCGGCCGGTCCCGGGCCCGGAAGCCGACCAGGCAGAACGTCGCCTTGACGCCGCACTGCTTGAGCAGGTCGAGCATCTTCGGGGTGTTGATCGGGTCGGGTCCGTCGTCGAAGGTCAGCGCGACCGCGTCGGTGCCGGTCTTGAGGATGGACCCGGCGGGGCCGTTGCCGGTGGCACGGGGCTTGCTCTGCGTGGCCGTACCGGTGCAGGAGATGGGTCCGGTCGGCGCGGTCGTCTTCGGCGGCTTCGGGCTCGGCGCGCGGGTGGGCGACGGTGACGGCTTCGGGCTCGGCGAGGCACTCGGCGACGGGGAGGGCGAAGGCGACGGGGAGTCGGAGGGGGAGGGGGCCACGGAGGCTGAGGGTGCCGTGGCGCTCGGCGAGGCGACCGGGTCCTTGGTCGAGGTGCACCCGGCCAGGCCGAGCAGCAGGACGACCGCGGACACCGCGATGCGACGGCGCATGGCGGGACTCCAATGAGCAGGGGTGCAAAGCAGGGGTGCAAAGCAGGGGTGCAAAACGGGTGAAGCGGGGTGACGCGGGGGTGCGGTGCCCCGACGATAGACCATCTGGTCGCGCTGCGCAGTGGCCCGATTGCCCCGAAGTGATCCGCCCGACTCACCCCGAAAAGTCCAGACCAAAGGCTCAACCAGGGGGTACGGCCACAAGCCGCCGCTCGGGGCCACATGTTACCCGGCGGTAGGAATCCGAGAGGTTTGTCACGCGGGCCGCACATCGGTGCAGGTCAACGCCATCGGTTGGATCGCGGGAGAGGAATTTCTCATTGCCCGTGCCGCGCGGGCGGCGGCAGAGTACCGACCAACTCGCGGCCCGGCCGGCGCCGCGGGCTCAATGAGGAGGACCGGATGGCACTGCAGCTCGCCCACGGCACCGACTGGAGCACGACTCTCGCCCGCGCCGTCGCCGCCACACCCGAGGCGTTCGACTCCGCAGCGGGCTCGGCCACCCTGCGCAACCTGATCCAGGGCGACTGGCGGCCGATCGGTCGCCCCAGCCCGCTCACCACCGGCGTCGACGGCAGCACCCTGGCGAACCTGTCCCGTTTGGACGCCGAGACCGCACTGACCGCCGTACGCCACGCGGCCGCCGCCCACCGCGACTGGGCCGCCACCCCGCTGCCGGAACGCAAGGCTCGCGTCGTGGCGGCGCTGGACGCCCTCACCGAGCATCGCGACCTGCTGGCCATGCTCCTGGTCTGGGAGATCGGCAAGCCCTGGCGGCTGGCCCGCGCCGACGTCGACCGGGCCCTGGACGGCGTGCGCTGGTACGTCGACCAGATCGAGCGCCAGACCGCCGGACGCGAACCGCTGCCCGGCCCGGTCAGCAACATCGCCTCCTGGAACTACCCGATGTCGGTGCTGGTCCACGCCGAGCTGGTGCAGCTGCTGGCGGGCAACGCGGTCATCGCCAAGACCCCGTCGCAGGGCGGCGCGGTCTGCCTCACCGTCGCGCACGCGCTCATGCACCGGGCCGGGCTGCCGGTCGCCCTGCTGTCTGGCGGTGGCGAGGAGCTGTCCGAGGTGCTGGTACGCGCGAGCGAGATCGGCGCGGTCGCCTTCGTCGGCGGCCGCTCCAACGGCGGCAAGGTCGCGGCGGCCCTGCTCGACACGGACAAGCGCCACATGATCGAGCAGGAGGGGCTCAACGCCTGGGGCGTCTGGGAGTTCTCCCAGTGGGACTCGCTCGCCGGGCACCTGCGCAAGGGCTTCGAGTACGGCAAGCAGCGCTGCACCGCATACCCGCGGTTCGTGGTGCAGCGGGATCTGGTCGACGACTTCCTCGACGTGTACCTGCCGGTGGTCAAGTCGATCCGGTTCGGCCACCCGCTGGCCGTGGACTCCCCCGGCGACGCCCTGCCGGAGCTGGACTTCGGGCCGCTGATCAGTGCGGCCAAGGCCGAGGAGCTGCACCGTAAGGTCGACGAGGCGATCAGGGCGGGCGCCGTGCCGCTGCACCGGGGCAAGCTGTCCCGCGGCCGCTTCCTCGACGGCCAGACTGTCGGATCAAAAGCGCTCTCGGCGTACGTCGCTCCGACCGCGCTGCTCGCGCCGCCCGGCCGGTCGCGGCTCATGCACGCCGAGCCGTTCGGACCGGTCGACACGATCGTCGTCGTCGACACCGAGGAGGAGCTGCTGGCGGCGATGAACGCCTCCAACGGCGCCCTGGTCGCGAGCCTGGCCTGCGACGACGAGGAGCTGGCGGGCAAGCTGGCGAGCGACCTGCAGGCGTTCAAGGTCGGGATCAACAAGCCGCGCTCGCGCGGCGACCGCGAGGAGCCGTTCGGCGGTCGCGGTGCCTCCTGGAAGGGCGCCTTCGTCGGCGGCGACCTGCTGGTGCAGGCCGTCACCACGGGCGGCGCCGACGAGCGCCTCTACGGCAACTTCCCGCAGTGGTCGGCCCTGCCCCCCAACGTCTGAGTCGGATCCGCGCCCCCGCCCGCCCGGCGGGGGCGCGACTCTCCGACCAGATCGGACAGTGACGGCAGCCTGCCACCGGGCAGGGCCGTGCGAACGCGGCCGATCCACTAACGTGAGCGCATCGATCGGTGCACTCGGCGGGGAGGAGATGCGCATGCCCGACCACGGGCGTGATCTCGGGGCGGATCTGTTCCGGTTGTACACAATGGCCAAGACCAACCTGCCGGACGTGGCGGTCGAGTATGCCGATGCCGCCGCTTTCGTGAGCGACACCGACGTCGGACTGTCGGCCGCGTTCACCCGGCCCGCACAGTTCGGCGGTCCGCAGGGTCCGGCCTATCGGTCGTGGACCGAGTTGCGCGACACGGTGCACCGGTTTCTCTCCGACACCGACGAGAACCTCGACGAGACCGCGCAAGCGCTGCTGCTGGCGGCCGATACGTATGCCGGGACCGACTACGCCGCCAAGGTGGAGTTCGAGCGGCTGAAGCGAGAGAGCAGGGTGCCGTGACGGCCACCGGTCGGGCGCACCACCACGCGCGAGGGGGACGACGGTGAGCTTCGAGCAGCTCATGCAGCACGCGACCGACATCGGCAACAAGGCCTTCAAGGAGGGCCTCGGGGAGCTGATGGCGACGCAGTCGCCCTCGCTCGTCGCCCAGGAGCAGCCGAAACTCATCGAGCGCTGCTACGGCGAAGTGCCGCGGCTGTTCCAGCCGTTCAGCCAGATCCCGGATCCGGCGTCGTACACCCCGGCGATCGAGACGCTCAAGCGCGCGCTGGCCAAGCTCAGTACCGGCCAGGACACCCGCGACCCGATCTCCACCAACGGCGCCAACTACTACGCCAACCCGGTGCTCGACAAGATCAGCGGCTCGGAGTCGTACATCGAGTCGTGGACCGGCAAGGCCGCGATGGAGTTCAAGACCAACTTCATCGACCCGTTCCCGTCGGTGGCCCGCAACCAGTTCATCCTGGTCTCGGCGCTGAAGGCCGCGCTCGAGGCCGAGCAGGCCATGTGGGCGGCGGCACGCAAGGACATCGACCAGATCGCCGAGAACACGCTCAAGGCGCTCGACGCCATGGACGACTGCACGTCCAAGGAGTGGGCGGTCACGTTCACGGCGGCGGCAGCCATCACCGGCATCCTGCTCACGATCCCCACCTTCGGCGGATCGGCGGCCCTGGCGATCACGATCTCGACGGTCGGCGCGGCCGCGTGGGTGGCCGCGGCGCTGCCGCCCAGCCCGCCGGAGCTGACCATCTCCGGCGACGAGACCAACGCCGTGCTCGACTCGATGCACACCGCCGTCAACAAGGCGAGCGAGGTCATCAGCGAGACCGAGCAGCGGATCGCCAAGGCGCTGGAGAACATCCTCGACGCCGTGCACGGCCACCGCGACTACTTCGTCGCGCCGCGACCGGCCCTGGTCGGCGCGACCCGGCAGAACATCATGAACCCCGAGTACATGGGCTACTCCGACTGAAGGCGGTGCGCACGTGGGCGAGTTGGCCGACCGGCTCGACGGGCTGCGGATGAGCGTCCGCGCCCCGAACGGCGAGATCACGGTCGAACTGACCGGCCGTCACGAGCTGCGGCTGGCGTTCGCACCCGGGTACTACGACCGTGCGTCCGAACACGACCTGGAGCCGCAGCTCACGGCGGTGTGCCGGTTGCTGTGGGTGGCCCGTATCCGGGAGGTCGAGGCTGCCGTCAGCGAGTCGGGCGGGTGGACCGTGCGCGCGTCGAGCGCCCAGAGTCCCGCCGCGCAGGCCTACTACCAGGGCCTGGAGGCGATCGAGGCCCGGGGCGCCAGCGCCGACGGCAGTGTCGAGGTCGTCGCGACGCGCGGCATGCGCGAATGGGGCGTACGGATCACCGCCGGCACGCTGCGTCGCCTCAAGGAGGCCGAGTTCGCGGTGTGCGCCGCCGAGGCCGCCGACAGCCTGATCCGCGACCAGCTCGACAAGGTGCGCAGGCTCCGGCTCGAGGTGTACCGCCCGGAGCTGGTCGCGTGACGGCCCGTCCGCCGGTGGATGCGCTGTCGCCGTCGGCGGCCCCGCTCGTGCCCTGCGCCCGAGGCGAATACGGTGCGGAGCTCACACGGGTGGGGTTGTACGCACAACCCCACCCGTGTGAGCTCACGTGACAACCTGCCGCTGAAGCGAGCGCGCGGCCAGGCAGCCAGCGCTGGGGGCGCTCGCGGATGCGGTCAGCCCAGGAGGCGGCGCAAGCCGCGCTTGCGGGGTGGCGCCGCGACCACGACCGCACCCGGCGCCGCCGCTTCGCTCGGGCCCGAGGCCAGGACCGATGGGCCAGGTGCCGCCGACCGGACCCCGACCAGAGCCGACACGCCGGTCGCGGCGGCCACCGGTGACGCGGTTGGTGACGCGGTTGGTGACGTCGCCGGCGCCGTGGCGGGTGCCGTGGCGGAGCGCTCCTCGGCGGCGAGGGTGGACTGGCCGGTGACCGGGCAGCGGGCGGAGCCGGACGCGGTGCGCTGCGCGGGAATCGTCGGCGCCGACTGCGGCTGCGGCTGCCACGGGCAGCGGGCGGCGCGGTCGAGGTAGAAGTTCGGCCGCTGGTCCACCTCGGGGTAGTACTGGTGGAAGATCGGACTGAGGCCGCCCGACAGCGGCGGGACCAGCCAGCTCCAGTCGCCCGGGGTCTGGCGGCCCGCCTTGCGCTCCCGCTCGACGTGGGTCAGGAACAGCTTCGACTCGCTGTGGTGGTCGGTCATTCGCACCCCGGATCGCTCGAACGACCACAGCACCGCCCGGTTGAGTTCGAGCAGCGCCCGGTCCCGCCACAGCGTCGTCTCGCTGCTGGTGTCCAGGCCCAGCCGGGCCGCGATGACGGGGATCTGGTCGTACCGGTCGGCGTCGGCGAGGTTGCGTGCCCCGATCTCGGTGCCCATGTACCACCCTGAGAACGGCGCCAGCGGGTAGTCCACCCCGCCGATGGACAGCCGCATGTTCGAGATCGCCGGTACGGCGTGCCAACGTAGGCCCAGCTCGGCGAACCAGCCGTACTCCGGGTGGGCCAGCGGCACCTCCAGCACCGCCGACTCGGGCAGCTCGTAGAGGCGCGGCTCGCCGTCGCCGGTCTGCAGCACGACCGGCAGCAGGTCGAAGGCGCTGCCCTTGCCGGTCCAGCCCAGCTTCGTCACCGCGGCGGTGAACTGCTCGTACTGCGGGTCGCCGATCAGGGCGCCGTCCTTGCGGTGTCCGGCGTACCGGATGAGCTGGTCGTTCCAGACCCGGGTGATCGGGCGCCCGGGGACCGACTGTCCGAAGATCGAGATGGTGGCGCGCAGTCTGCCCCGGGTGTGCCCGTCGCCGGTGGCCAGGTGCAGGTGGGTGACGAGGTCGTCGAAGATCTGGTCCGCGCCGCGGTGGGTGCGTCGGTCCAGCACGCTCAGGCTGCGCCAGTAGACCCGGCCGATGCAGCGGCTGGCGTTGCGCCAGGCCATCCGGGCCCCGTGCACCAGCTCGGTATGGGTGTGCGTGTACGTGCCGAGGGCGTCGATCTGTTCGCGCACCGCCGCCAGCCGGGGCTCGACCGGCCCCAGTTTCGGCAGCTCGGCATAGCAGGCGCGCAGGAAATCCTCGGCTTCGGCGAAGTCGACGGGCCGGTCCGGATCCCACTCGGTCGGTGGCGCGTCACGGTATCCGGTCGGCGGCGTGTGAGGGGCGCTCATGAGTGAATGCTTGACCGGGAGCAAGCAGGGCGATCGCACAATGTGTGCGACCGCCTACGTAAGTGCAGGGTACCGACCCCCAAGATCGCGCATGTTGCCGGGCAATGGGGCGAGCCGACCGCCAAGATACGCCCGATTGCCCGGCAACATGGATGACCTTGTGATTGGGGGGGTCAGGGTCGTGGGGACGATAGGGCCGAGAACTCGGCCACCGCGATGGTGGCGCTGAGCAGGGTGCCGTCGCGGTCCAGGCGGGACGGTCGGGGCAGCCGCCGCATGGTGCGCAGCATGGCGTCGTTCTCGGCGTGCGTGTGCAGGGTGACCGAGCGGAACCCGGACGGCCCCGCCAACCCGACCAGCCGCCGCAACAGCGCGGTGCCGATACCGCGGCGCTGCCAGCCGTCCTCCACCAGGAGTGCGATCTCGGCGGTCTCGCCCTCGCCGACCAGGTTGGCCACGGCCACCACGTGCGGGTCGCCGTCGGCGCCGATGGTCTCGGCGACCATGGTGCAGCCCCGCGCCGGGGTGAGCAGTCGCGCCAGCCGACTACGGCCCGGACCCCGGGTGCCGCAGAGATAGCGCAGGTAGAGGCTGCGGTCGCCGCAGCGGCCGTGCATCTCGTCGACCGCGGACAGGTCGTGCGCGCCCGCGGGGCGCAGCGAGACCTCGGTGCCGTCGGGCAGCAGCATCGTGGCGGCGGCCAGGCGCCGGGTCAACGCGGCCCGGCACACCTCGACCAGGGCCTGCGCCCGCGCGAACTCGGCCGGGGTGAACGCGGGGGCCAGCCGGGTGGCGACCAGCGAGCCACCGTCGGTGCACGGGTCGGGCAGCCGCATGGTGGTGTCGGAATGCCCACTGACGGTGGCGCCGCCCTGTTCCCGGCGGACCAGGCTGCCGCCGAGCAGCGCGGTCAGCGCCGTGGGCAGCGACTCGGGGTCGGCGGCCAGGCGGGCGGCCAGGGTCAGGGCCTGGGTGGGCGGGTCGATCAGGCCGTACGCGTCGGTGCGGCTCACCCAGGCGTCGCGCCCCCGGCCGCGCTCGATGGCGGCCAGCAGTTCGGCCTCGGTCATCGCGTCGGGCGCGTCCACGACCAGGTCGTCCACGGCACCGGACTCGGTCGTGAGCACCTGCACGGCGAGGATGTTGACCGAACGCAGCGCCAGGCTCGCCGTCAGCACCGCCAGAAACCCGGGACGATCGTCGACGGTCGCCCGCACCCGCCACAGCGCCATGACCCGCTCCTTCTCCCGCCGGGCAGGGCGCCCGGTCTGGGCGACCTCCGGCGTCAGGAACTCAGCGTGCGCTCGCCGTGTTTCCAGGCGGTTACACGCCTTTATCAAGATCTAACTATGCCCGAGGTCACAGGTTACGGCGGGGAAAGCCTGGTGGGGAGGCTGTGGCGGCCCGCCGTTGCGGCGGGCGAGGGGCCCAGACGAGTCGACCGGCGAAGGTCAGACGGCTGACGCGGGCTCCTCCAGCGGCCGGTCGCCGACCGCGGCGCGCGGCGCGGGGGCCTTGGCGCTGTCGAGGCGGTCGCCCACGATCACCGCGGCGGCGCGCACCAGCTGCGCCACCCGGTCGACCTCGGTGGCGTGGAACGCGGCCACCGGCAGGTCGTCGTCGGCCGAACGCGCCACCACCAGCACCAGCCCGGCCCGGCCGAACGGCGCGAGCGCGTAGCGGGTGCCGTCGGAGCCGGTCATCGACCGCGCCCGCAGCGGCGTCACCTCGGGCAACCGCAGCTGCTGCGGGGCGCGCCAGCTCGCGTACAGCACCGGCGGCGTGGCGGGCTTGGGTCGCAGGGTGCCGAACACGAGCGCGTCGTCCACGCCCTGGCGCACCTCGACCCCGACCGAGGAGCCGCTGCGCACGGCCCAGTCGGCGGGCACCCGGATCGCCATGGCCCAGTCGGCGGCCAGCAGCGCCGGAACGGTGTCGACCAGCGTGGCCAGGCCCTCGTTCGGGTTCGCGGCGACCTGGGTGAGCAGTTCGGCGTCGAAGGCGCCCGCCACCGGCGCGCCGATGGCCCGCCAGATGCCGTCCACCCGGACTCCGGGCATCGCGCTCAGCCCGGCACGAAGGCGCTCTACCCCGGCACCGCCCGGCCAGACCACCGTGAAGTCGTCGATCGCCCGGCCGCCGAGGCGCTCCAGCACCACGACCTGGACGATGTCCGCACCGGCGACACCGAGCGTGCGGGCTACCTGCCCGAGCGAGCCGGGACGGTCAGGCAGAGCGACGCGGACCCTCAGCAACATGGCGGCTCCCTCCGGACGAGCGGCGCGCAAGCGCCGGAACTCTGCCAGAGCTTGCCCTATTACCGTTTCGTACGCATTGCGGCGCCGTATCCGTGGGAAAGAATCCCGACGGGTGAGAACCCCAGGTCAGCGCCGCCCGAACAGGGGCAGCGCCGCCATTGCCGCCACCCGACCACACACACCTTAACAGCGACAGCCGTAGATGTCTTAACCCACCCGTCACCCGGTGGACCACCATCCTCCACGGCGCCATAGACCCACGTCAACCGGGGGTCAGCCGGAGGGATTAGGCCGAGTTGCGGTGCACCAGGTGGGTGTCGAGCAGGATGTGGTTGGGCTCCTCCTCGCCGCGGATGCGGGAGAGCAGCAGGCGCGCCATGTGCCGACCCATGTCCTCGACCGGCTGGTAGACCGTGGTCAGCGGGGGCTCGGTCTGGCGGGCCACCGGCGAGTCCTCGAAGCCGACGACGGCGACGTCCTCGGGCACCCGGCGTCCGGCGTCGCGCAGGGCGCGGATGGCACCGGCGGCCATCAGGTCGGAGGCGACGAAGACCGCGTCCAGGTCGGGGCGGCGGGCCAGCAGCCGGCGCATCGCCTCGACGCCGCTGTACTCGCTGAAGTCGCCGAACTCGATCAGCGGTTCGGCGGCGGCGCCCTGCACCGCGGCGCGGTAGCCGACCAGGCGGTCCACGCCCACGCCGAGATCCTGCGGCCCGGCGATGGTGGCGACGCGGCGGCGACCGGCGTTGAGCAGGAAGTCGACGGCGATCCGGGCGCCGCTGACGTTGTCCATGTCGACGTAGGAGATCTGCTGGTCGATGCTGACCGGGCGGCCGCCGAGCACGGCGGGCAGGCCGCGCTGACGCAACAACTGCGGCAGCGGGTCGGACTCGTGCAGCGACAGCAGCAGTACGCCGTCGACGTGCTGGCTGGTCAGGTGGTGCTCGATCCGCTGGCGCTCGGCGGGCGACTGGGCCATGGCCAGCCACAGCTGCAGCGAGGTGTCGGCCAGGGCCGAGGAGACGCCGCGCACGATGCCCGCGAAGAACGGCTCGGCGAAGACCCGCTCCTGCGACTCGGAGACGACCAGCGCGACCGAGTCGGTGCGCTGGGTGACCAGGGCACGGGCGGCCCGGTTGGGCACGTACCCGAGTTCCTTGATCGCCTCCTGGACCGCGCTGCGGGCCTCGGGGCTGACCTGCGGCGAGCCGTTGACGACGCGCGAGACCGTGCCGCGGCCCACTCCGGCCAGCGCGGCGACCTCGTCCAGCGTCGGTCTGCCGGCAGACCTCGTGCGCTGCGTCGTCATGGCTGCTCCTTATTCATGTCTAGCCCGTCCGGGGGCCGCTCCACACGGCCCCCGGACCGCTGTCGTCAGGCGGCGAGCCCGCCGCGCCGGATCACGTCCGCGTACCAGTGTGCACTTGTCTTGGGCGTGCGAACCTGAGTGTCATAGTCGACATGGACGATGCCGAACCGCCGCGAGTAGCCCCAGGCCCACTCGTAGTTGTCAAGCAGCGACCACGCGAAGTATCCACGCAGGGGTACCCCCGCCGCCATCGCCTGGTGGCACGCCTTCAGGTGGGCGTCCAGGTAGGCTACGCGATCCGGGTCGGGAACGCTCCCATCGGCCGCCACCCGGTCGTCGTAGGCGGCGCCGTTCTCGGTGATGTACATCGGGATCGGGCCGTAGTCGCGGTGCGTGCTGGTCAGCAGGTCCACCAGGCCGTCCGGGTCGACCTCCCAGCCCATCTCGGTCACCGGCAGGTCCCGAGTCAGGAACCGGACATGTCCGCTGCCGGGCCACGCCGACGCGGCACGCCAGTGCGACTGCGGCAGGCCGTCGTCGGCCGGACCGGCCACGATCTGCCGGGTGTAGTAGTTCACGCCCAGCATGCTCATCGGCTGGCTGATGGTCGCCAGGTCGCCGTCCTGCACGAAGCCCCAGTCGGTCACCTCGGCCGTGTCGGCCAGCAGGTCGGCCGGGTACTCGCCGCGGAAGATCGGGTCCAGGAAGACCCGGTTGCCGACGGCGTCGATACGACGCACCGCGTCCAGGTCCTCCGGGGAGTCCGTGTACGGCGCCAGCGAGTGCAGGTTCAGCGTGATGCCGATCTGGCGGTCGGGCACCGAGGCCCGGATCGCCTGGACGGCCAGGCCGTGACCCAGGTTGAGGTGGTGCGCCGCCGCGAGCGCGGCCGCGCCGTCGGTGCGCCCGGGGGCGTGCACGCCCGAGCCGTACCCCAGGAACGCGCTGCACCACGGCTCGTTGTGCGTGGTCCAGAACTTGACCCGGTCACCGAGGGCGTCGTGCACCAGACCCGCGTACTCGGCGAAGCGGTAGGCGGTGTCGCGGGCGGGCCAGCCGCCGGCGTCCTCGAGCTCCTGCGGCAGGTCCCAGTGGTACAGGGTCAGCCACGGCTCGATGCCCTTGCTGAGCAGGTCGTCCACCAGGCCTCGGTAGAAGTCGAGGCCCTTCTGGTTCGCCGGGCCGCGGCCGCCGGGCTGCACCCGGGGCCACGCCACCGAGAAGCGGTACGACCGCAACCCCAGCTCGGTCATGAGACGGACGTCGTCGGCCCTGCGGTGGTAGTGGTCGCAGGCCACGTCGCCGTTGTCCCCGTTGAGCACCTTGCCCGGCGTACGGGCGTAGGTGTCCCAGATGGACGGAGTCCGCCCGTCCTCGAAGGCGCCACCCTCGATCTGGTAGGAGGCGGTGGCCGCCCCCCAGAGGAAGTCCGGGGGGAAGGCCACCGTCGGGGCGGCGAGCTGGGGGTGTTGCTGAGTGGTCACGCTTTTACTGCACCTTCCATGATGCCGCCGATGATCTGGCGACCGAAAACTACGAAGACGAGCAGCAGCGGCACCGTCGCCACCGCGGTCGCCGCGAACACCTGTGCGTAATCGGTGTAGTACGCCGACGACAGCAGCGCCAGTGACACCTGCACGGTAGGCGTGTCGGAGTCGAGGATGGCGTACGGCCACAGGAACGAGTTCCAGGTGTCCATGAACGTCAGCAGGCCGAGCACACCGGCGGCGGGACGCAGCGCGGGCGCCACGACGCTCCAGAAGATCCGGAAGGTGCCGCACCCGTCGACCCGGGCGGCCTCGATCAGCTCGTCGGAGATCGCCGAGCTCGCGTACTGGCGCATCATGAACACACCGAACGCGGTGACCATGAACGGCACGATGACGGCCTGCAGGGTGGCTCCCCAGCCCCAGTCCTGCATCATGCCGTACAGCGGAATGATGGCCAGCTGCGTGGGCACCATCATGGTTCCGACGATAGCCAGCAGCAGCAGGTTGCGGCCCTTGAACCGCAGCTTGGCGAAGGCGAACCCGGCCAGCGCGGAGAAGAACACCACGCTGAGCGTCACCGCGCAGGAGACGATCACCGAGTTGATCAGGCCGTAGATGAACGCGGCGTGCTCGTTGTCGAGCACCCGGCCGAAGTTGTCACCGAAGTCGGCGCCGGGGGTGAACGGCGGCGGCACCGCGTTGATGACCTCCAGCTTGCGGGTGGCCACGATGAACATGAAGTAGAACGGGAACAGCGAGAGCAGGGACGCCAGGATCAGGGCGCCGTAGGTCAGCGGACTGGCCTGCCACAGCCGTTTCGAAGCAGAGGTCATGTCAGGCTCCTCACTTGACCGAGCGGCGGATGAGCAGGTAGTTCACGCCGGACATAATGATGATCATGATGAACAGGGCCCAGGCGATCGCCGATCCGTACCCGAACTGAAGGTCGTTGAAGCCCTTCTCGTACATGTACATGGCGATCGTCTGGAATTCGCGCTGCGCGCCGCCCAGGATCCGGCCGTCACCGAAGATCACCGGCTCGGTGAACAGCTGCAGGCCGCCGATGGTGGACACGGTGACCACGAAGATCAGCGTGGGACGCAGCTGCGGCATGGTGATCGACCAGAACTGTCGCCACTTGCCGGCGCCGTCCAGCGACGCGGACTCGTAGATGTCCTTCGGGATCGCCTGCATCGCGGCCAGCAGGATCAGCGTGTTGTACCCGGTCCAGCGCCAGTCGACCATGGTGGCGATCGCGGTCCAGGAGCTCCAGGTCTCGCCCTTCCAGTCGATCGCGTCGACGCCGAAGAAGCCGAGCACCCAGTTGACCAGGCCGAAGTCGCGGCGGAACAGCACCGCGAAGACGATCGCGACCGCCGCCACCGAGGTGACGTTCGGCGCCACGATCATCAGCCGGAAGAACATCCGCCCACGCATCTGCTGGTTGAGCAGGTTGGCCAGGAACAGCGCGCCGAGCAGCTGCGGAATGGTGGCCAGCAGGAAGATGCCGAACGTGTTCTTGACGGCGTTCCAGAAGTATTCGTCGCCCATCAGGGCGGTGAAGTTGTCCAACCCGGTGAAGGTGTGGTCGCCGATCAGATTCCAGTCGTACAGCGCCATCCGGGCGGTCTGCAGCACCGGGTAGATGCCGAAGACGGCGAAGAGGATGAAGAACGGCGCGACGTAGATGTACGGCGAGTACTTGATGTCCCAGCGCGAAAGCCTGAAGCGGCGGCTGTTGGGGGCGCGGTGGTGCTCAGGCGTGACCAGCTGGGGCGGCGCGGGAGGTGCCGACAGGCTCATGGTGATTCCCTTGCTCGTGACTGCACAGGAGGCGGTGAACAGACCCGGTGGCGCTCGCGATGAGCGCCACCGGGGCCGCTGTGCGGTTCAACTCAGATCAGAACGCGCCCTGGACCTTCGCGTCCTTGACCGCCTGGTCCCAGGCCGCCTGGGCGGACAGACGTCCGGCCTCGTAGGCCTGCAGCGCGGGCTCGAACGCCCGCTCCTTCACCGAGGAGTGCTTCGGGCCGATGGTCACCGGCTTGAGGGTCTTGGCGCCCTCACCGAAGATCTTGCCGACCGGCGCGTTGTTGAAGTACGGGTTCTGGTACGCCTGGAAGTCGGCGTTGTCCAGCGCCTTCAGGTTCGACGGCAGCGGGCCCTTGGCCTTGAACGCCGCGACCTGGCTGTCGGCGTTGGTCAGGAACGCGGCCAGCTCGGCAGCCTCCTTCGGGTGCTTGCTCTGGGTCGGCACGGACAGCCAGGAGCCGCCCCAGTTGCCACCGCCGCCGGGAACCGCGGCGACGTCCCACTTGCCCTTGTTCGCGGCGCCCGAGTTCTGCTCGATGATGCCGAGCATCCACGACGGGCACAGGGTCGCGGCGAAGGTGCCCTGCTGGAAACCGGCCTGCCACTCGGCGGACCAGGTGTTGGTCTTGGCGGTCACCTTGGCGTCGGCCAGCTTGACGGCCAGGTCCCACGACTGCTTCACGGCCGGGCTGGTGTCAGCCACGACGTTGAAGTCCTTGTCGTAGAACAGGTCGCCGCCGACCTGCGACAGGCTCGCGCTGAACGCGGTCGTCACGGTGTCGAGCAGACCCTTGCCGGTCTTGGTGCGGTACTGCTGGCCGACCTCGATGAACTTGTCCCACGTCGGCCACAGGGCCGAGACCGCGTCGCGGTCCGACGCGAAGCCGGCCGCCTCGAGCAGGTCCTTGCGGTAGCACATGGCCAGGCCGCCCACGTCGGTCGGCAGACCGAGCAGCTTGCCGTCGGCGGTCTTGCCGATCTCGTACTTCCACGGCAGGTAGTCGGCCGACTTGTCCCCGACATACTGCGAGAGGTCCACCCAGTTGGCCGCGTTGGCCTTGAACTCGGTGATGATGCCCTCTTCGAGGGCGACCACGTCGCCGGCGCCCTTGTTGGTGGCCAGGTAGCGGACCAGCTTCGGCCGGTAGTCGCCCAGCTGAGCGGTCTTGCGCAGCTCGATCTTGATGCCGGGGTGCGAAGCCTCGTACTGCTTCACCAGGTCGTCGTAGCCGAACTCACCGAAGTGGTCGACCACAAGCTTGATCTCACCGGGAGTGCTCGGCTCGTCGTTCTTCTTGGTGCACGCCGAAAGACCGCCAATGGCGGTGATCGCGGCGATTGCGGCCACCGCGAACGTGCGGCGGCGCGGGGTGACGCCCATCCTGACCCCTCTCAGGTCGTCGAATGTGCAGGTGGGGGCTGTTGCGTAAGGATCAACACCGCCCTGCTCTGTGGCCTGGACCACAGAGTCCGGGAGCGCTCCCATGAGATTGCCGTCAGGTTACGCGGGTGTCAAGGGGACTGATGGGAGCGTTCCCATTCTGTTACCTATGTCACTGCATGATCATCCGGGCGCACGCTGCGCCTTTTCGCAACCAGCACCTTGGCGGGCCACTTTTATTCGTACGAGTGGCCATCCGATGGTCGGTCGTTCGTCCGATACGCTCCCACCATGGCCGGATCGCGCAAGGTCACCGTCGACGAGATCGAGGGCGGATTGATCAAACTGCCCGAACGCCGGTACCAACCGGTCCGGCAGATCCGCCGCCGTGTCTGCTACGGCCTCGGCATCCTCGTCGCCGTCATGCTGCTGGTCATGGCCGACCGGGGCGGCTACAAGGACAACGCCGACGGGCACATGAGCTGGCTCGACGCGCTCTACTACGCCACGGTCACGCTGTCGACCACCGGCTACGGCGACATCGTGCCGGTCAGCCCGAGCGCCCGGCTGGTCAACGCCGTCCTCATCACCCCGCTGCGCATCGCGTTCGTCGCCATCCTGGTGGGCACCGCCTTCGAGGTGCTCACCAAGCGCTACCGCGACCAGCGCCGCCGCGACCGCTGGAGGAGCACCTTGCAGGGCCACACCGTCGTCATCGGATACGGCACCAAGGGCGTCAACGCCATCAAGCAGCTGCGCGCCACCGGCCTCACCCCGGACCGCATCGTCGTCGTCGACGCCCGTCAGGAAAACGTCGACGAGGCCAACCGCGACGGGTACGCCGCCGTGCTCGGCGACGCCACCCGCGACGCCGTGCTCCGCCAGGCCAGCGTGCCCACCGCCGACCGCGTCATCATCGCCGCCAACCGCGACGACACGGCCGTGCTGGCCACCCTCAGCGCCCGCCAGCTCAACCCGACCTGCCTGGTCGCCGCCTCGGTCCGCGAGGCCGAGAACGAGCCACTGCTGCTGCGCTCCGGCGCCGACGCGGTGATCACCTCGTCTGCGGCGGCCGGGCGCCTGCTCGGGGTGGCCGCACAGTCGCCGCTGGTCGGGGAGGTCTTCGCGGACCTGCTCGTACACGGCGACGGGCTGGAGCTGACCGAGCGGCCGGTCCGGGCCGAGGAGATCGGCAAACCGCCGCGCGACTGCCCCGAGCCGGTGGTCGCCGTGCTCCGAGACGGCAAGGCGCTGCCATATCCGCAGGTCAGTGCGCTGGCCGAGGGTGATCGGGTGGTCGTCGTGGGCAGCCGCCCCCGCTCCGCCACGGCGCCGGAGACTCCCCTCATCGCCGCCGCGTCGGACCAGCCATGATCCACCCTGCCTCGTCATCGGGGGAGCAGCGATGATCTGCAAGGAATGCCGCGAGCAGCGGCACGACCGCTGCCGCGGCGGCACCTGGTGCGACTGCCAACACCGCCCCGCCGAACCCACACCCCCGGTCACCGGCCCACCGGGCGAATAGCCCCCGCCCCACCTGACCCTGCGGCGCCCAGCGTCCTGCATCCTGCGTCCCGCCGCACCGCGCTACCGCGCCCTGCCGCACCGCGTCCCGCCGCGCCCTGCCGCGCCCCGCCGCGCCCCGCCGCGCATGATCGCTGCAGTTTCGGGGAAAATGCACGAATCTTGGGCTGGATTCCAGCAGTTTCCCCGAAACTGCAGCCGATCATGACGCCCTCAGCGGGCGAGGGAAGGACGGAGGGCGGGTGCGGTCTGCGGTGGAGGTGGAGGACGGCGAGCTGGCCGCGTGGTACGGCCGTGCCGAGCGACCGTGGCTGCGGGCGAACTTCGTGAGCAGCGTGGACGGGGCGGTGGCGGTCGGCGGACTGTCGACGGGGCTGTCCGGCGCGCAGGACCGGCGCCTGTTGAAGCTGCTGCGGATGCTCTGCGACGGGTTGCTCGTGGGGGCGAACACCTTGCGGGCGGAGCAGTACCGGCCGCTGACGCTGGACGCCGACCGCAGGGGCTGGCGACAGGCGCGCGGGCTGGTGCCGTACCCCCGGCTGGTCGTCGTCTCCGGCTCGCTCGACCTCGACCCGGGCCTGCCCGCGCTGGCCGGTGCCCCGGTCCGGCCGATCGTGCTGACCGGCCCGGACGCACCGGCGGCCAGGCGGGAAGCGCTCGCCGAGGTCGCCGACGTGCTCACGGCGCCCGATCTGCGCACCGGCCTGGCACTGCTGCACGAGCGGGGACTGGACCAGTTGCTGTGCGAGGGCGGCCCGACCCTGCTCGGCTCGCTGACCGCCGCCGACCTGGTCGACGAGCTGTGCCTGACCGTCTCCCCGCTGCTCGCGGGCACCGGGGCAAGCCGGATCACCGCCGGGTCGCCGCATCCGCCGCGCACCCTGGCACAGGTCCACGCCCATACCGATCCGGAGGGCTTCCTCTACCTCCGCCACACCCGACCCGAGCACCGGTAGCCTGCGCGCGGCCGGTGACGGCGGTCGTCAGCGGGTGCGATCGAAGCCGGCCAGGTGGCGTTCGCGGGCCAGGGTGAGGTGGTCGCGCATGGCGGCCTCGGCGGCGTCGGGGTCTCCGGCGGCGATCGTCGCGGCGATGCGCCGGTGCTCGTCGGCAGTCGTGCCCGCCTGGGCGTACGGGAAGAACAGGCGGTGGATGTGCAGGTGGGCGTGCAGCCGCACGATCCCGTCGCGCAGCAGCGTGTTCCCGGCCGCCTGCGCGATCAGGTCATGGAACGCGGCGTCCAGCTTGGTGAACGCGGCGTGCGCCCGCCACGCGTCGGAGTCGGGTGCGGCGGGGGCGGCCTCGGGCGCCGCGTCGTGGACGATGCGGTCCCGGGCGTCGCCGGTGGCCCGCTGCGCGGCCCAGCGGGCGGCGGCCGACTCCAGCAGGATGCGCATGTCGAACATGTCCATGAACTCCTGCCGGGTCAGCAGCGGCGACACCGTGTACCCGGCGAGCGCGCGCTTGCGGACCAGGCCGTCGGATTCGAGCCGAGCCAGGGCCTCGCGCACCGGGGTGGCCGAGACCTCCAGTTGCCGGGCCAGCGCGTCGATGTTGATGCGGTCGCCGGGGGCGAGGGTGTGCTCCATGATCAGTGCGGTCATGGTCTCGTAGACGTCGTCGCCCAGGGTCGATCGGCGCAGGCGCGGGATCGGAGCGGGTTGGGCCATGGGAAACATCCTAGGTTCGTCCATCCACGATCATGAGAGTGCGCGACCGCGCCAGGCGACGCCGTCGGGGTACGCGAACCGGGCGAGCGTCTCCGGGCGCAGCTGCGCCGAGAAACCCGGCGTGAGCGGGACCCGGTACACGCCCCGGTGCACCACGGCCGGGTCGACGAAGTGCTCGTGCAGGTGGTCGACGTACTCGATGGCGCGGTCGGTGAGGTCGGCGGAGACGGCCACATAGTCGAAGATCGCCAAGTGCTGGACCAGTTCGCACAGGCCCACTCCCCCGGCGTGCGGGCAGACGGGGCGGTCGTAGGCCGCGGCCAGCAGCAGGATCGCCACGTTCTCGTTGACGCCGCCGACCCGGCACGCGTCCAGCTGCACCACGTCGACGGCGTCGGCGCGCAGCAGTTGCTTGAACATGACCCGGTTGGCGACGTGCTCGCCGGTGGCGACCCGGATCGGGGTGCCGCCGGGTCCGGCGGTGCCCAGGGCGCGGCGGATGTCGGCGTGGCCGAGGATGTCGTCCGGGCTGGTCGGCTCCTCGATCCACCAGGGGTCGTACGGGGCGAGCGCGGTCATCCAGGCGACCGCCTCGTCGACGTCCCAGCGCTGGTTGGCGTCGACGGCGATGCGGACGTCGGCCCCGACCGCCTTTCGCATCAGCGCGAACCGGCGGAGGTCGTCGTCGAGGTCGGCGCCGACCTTGAGCTTGAGCTGGCTGTACCCGTCGGCGACAGCCTCCTGCGCCAACCGCGTGATCTTCGCGTCGTCATAGCCGAGCCACCCGGCCGAGGTGTTGTACGCCGGATACCCGCTCGCGATGATCGCCCTGGTCCGCTCGGCCCGCCCCGGCTCGGCCGCGGCGAGGATGTCGGCGGCCCGCGCGCGGGGCAGCGCGTCGGACAGGTAGCGCCAGTCGACCAGGTCCAGCAGCTGGTCGGAGGGCATCTCCGACAGCAGCCGCCACACCGGCTTGCGGGCGAACCGGGCGGCCAGGTCCCACGCCGCGTTGATCAGCGCGGCGGCGGCCAGGTGCACCACGCCCTTCTCCGGGCCCAGCCACCGGGTCTGCGAGTCGTGGGTGAGCCGCCGGGCGAACTCGCCCAGGTCGTCCACGCCCTGCCCGATCACCAGCGGGGCCAGCGACTCGATCGCGGCGCGGCAGATCTCGTTGCCGCGACCGATGGTGAAGGTGAACCCGTGGCCCTCCAGGTCGGTGTCGGTGGACAGCACCACGTACGCGGCGGAGTAGTCGGGGTCGGGGTTCATCGCGTCGGAACCGTCCAGATCCCGGGAGGTCGGGAAGCGGATGTCGTGGGTCTCGACGGCCCGGATCCTCATCGGACCTCCTGCGGCAGCGGCGCGTGGACGAGGCGGATGATGCGCTGCGACATCTCGTCGTAGGCGCGGGTGTTGGGCAGCGTGCCCCGGATGCGGCGATCGGCCATGACCGCGATCCGGTCGGCCAGCGTCACGATCTCGGGCAGGTCGGAGGAGATCAGCAGGATCGCCTTGCCCTCGGCGGCCAGGCCCGCCAGCAGCTCGTGGAAGGCGGCCTTGGTGCGTACGTCGATGCCGACGGTGGGCTCGTCGACGATGAGGATGTCGCAGTCGGCCGCCAACCACTTGGCCAGGCTGACCTTCTGCTGGTTGCCGCCGGACAGCTGCCCGGCGAGCTGGCGCGGCGAGGCGAGGCGGATGCCGAGCAGGTCGGTGTAGCGGGCGACGAGGTCGCGTTCGGCGCGGTCGGCCAGCAGCCCGGCCCGGGACAGGCGTCGCCACACGGTCACGCCGACGTTGCGGGTGATCGGCTGCTCCAGGAACAGGCCTTCGCCCTTGCGGTCCTCGGGGACGTAACCGATGCGGTGCTCACGCAGGGCCTGTCCGACGTTGGTGATGCGGGCGGGCACGCCGTGCACGGCCACCTCGCCGGAGGTGATCGTGTCCAGGCCGAGCAGAGCGCGGGCCAGTTCGGTGCGGCCCGCGCCGACCAGGCCGTACAGTCCCACGATCTCGCCCTTGGCGACGGTCAGGTCGAGGTCGCGGTGGCCGTGGCCGGTGCTGACGCCGGTCAGCGCCAGCGCGGGCACGGCGTCGCGGTCCACGCTGCGGCCGCCGAGCTCGACCGCGGCGTGCGCCCGGCCGACCATCAGGTCGACGATCTGGTCGCGGGTGTAGTCGGCCAGCGGCTGCCCCTCGGCGACGCTGTGGCCGTCGCGCAGCACGGTGACCGTGTCGGCGACCGCGAACACCTCTTCGAGTTTGTGGCTGACCAGCACGACCGCGTGGCCGGTGGCGGTCAGCCGGGCCACGATGCGGTAGAGGCGGTCGGCCTCGTCGCCGGTGAGCGAGGCGGTCGGCTCGTCCAGCAGCAGCACCCGATTGTCCACCGACAGCGCCTTGGCGATCTCGACCAGCTGCGCCTGCGCCACCGACAGGTCCCCGACCCGGGTGTCCGGGTCGAGGTCCAGGTCGAGCAGGTCCAGGCAGCGCCGGGCCTCGGCGCGCATCCGGCCCCGGTCCACCATGCCCAGCCTGCGGGGCAGGTGCTGCAGGGCGATGTTCTCGGCGACGGAGAACTCCGGCACCAGGTTGCGTTCCTGGTGCACGACGCCGATCCCGGCGCGCAGCGCCTCCAGCGGGCTGCCGAAGCGCACCGGGACGCCGTCGAGCAGGACCCGTCCGGCGTCGGGGCGGTACACCCCGGTCAGGATCTTTACCAGGGTGCTCTTGCCCGCGCCGTTCTCGCCCAGCAGCGCGTGCACGCTGCCGGGCCGCACGGACAGGGTGGCGCCGGACAGGGCCCGTACGCCAGGAAAGGACTTGGTCAGGCCCTCGGCCAGCAGCGTCACGACGACCTCCGGGAGAGTTTCTGGCGTACGGCGCCGACCAGCACCGCACCGAGCACCACCGCCCCGACGATCAGGTCGACCCAGCGCCGGTTGATGCCGAACTGGGCCTGGGTCACGTCGACCAGTCGCACGATGAACGCGGCGACGCTGGTCCCGAGCACGCTGACCACGCCCCCGGCCAGCGCGACGCCGCCGATGATCGGAGCGGCGAAGCTGGGCAGCAGCAGGTCGTCGCCGATGGTGGCGTTGACCGAGCCCGACTGGGCCAGGGTGAGCACCGCGGCGACCCCGGCGAGCAGGCCGGAGACGGTGTGCGCGACCAGGATCGACCGGTCGTTGGAGACGCCGGACAGCCGGGCCGCGAACGGGCTGCCGCCGCTGGCCAGCAGGTGCCGCCCGGCGACGGTACGCGCGAAGAACAGCCACACGCCCACCGCCACCAGCACGGCGATTCCGAACACCACCGGCATGCCGAGCACGGACTGCTGCCCGAACCGCTGCAGGCCGGGCGAGTAGTCCTGGTAGGTGCCGGGCCCGTGCACGCCGTAGCGCAGCCCGTCGACGATGGTCATGGTGGCCAGGGTGACGATGAAGGCGTTGATCCTGGTGCGTACCACCAGGATGCCGTTGATCAAGCCGACCAGCGCGCCCAGCAGGAGCGCGCCTGGCACCGCCAGCACCGCGGGCCACCCCGCCTCCAGCATGAGCCAGGCCGACACCATGGCGCAGAAGCCGGTGAGCACGCCCACCGACAGGTTCATCTGCCCGATCGCCAGCACTGTCATCTGGGCCAGCCCGATCACCATGGGCACCGCCAGGAAGCGGAAGAACGCGGCGAGCGTGCCGGCGGTGAGCATGTTGCCGTCGGTGGCGATGGTCAGTGCCACGAACCCGATCAGCGCGATCGTCACCAGGGTGAACTCGGAGCCGCGCACGGCACGCCGCCAGCCGCGCCGGGGCGCGGGCGCCGCGGTGGGCTCGGCGGCGTTCTGCGCGGCCAGGGTCTCGGCGGCGGTCATGCCGGAACTCCCCGCTTCTCGGCCACCACGTGGCGCACCCGGTCCAGCGACAGCGCGAGCAGCAGGATCAGGCCGATGTAGAGCTTCAGCTCGTCGACCTGGAACTGCAGCAGGTTCAGCCCCTTGTAGATGACCTGCACGATCGCGGTGCCCAGCACCGTGCCCAGCACGCTGACCGCGCCGCCGACCAGCAGCGTGCCGCCCAGCACCGGGGCCAGGAACGACGGCAGCAGGAAGCCGTCGCCGATGCTGGCGGAGAAGGCGCCGTTGTTGGCGGCGAGCAGGAACCCGGCCAGGCCCGCGAGCACGCCGGACAGCGCGTGCGCCTGGATGATCCGGGCCCGCACCGGGATGCCGGACAGCTTCGCGGCCTTCTCGTTGGCGCCGGTCATCAGCACCTCGCGGCCGACTCGCGACCACCGGAACACCAGGCCGACCAGCAGCACCGCGACCAGCGCGTACGGGACCTGCAGCGGGATCGGCGGGCCGCACACGTCACCCACGCAGTAGTCGGCGAAGGTGTCGCTGCGCATCTGCGCCATCCCGGCGGGTTGGCCCGCGAAGGCGACGCCCGGGGTGAAGGTGGCGTACAGCAGGGAGACCAGGCCGATCAGGGCGAAGTCCAGGGCGAGGGTCACCACGAAGGAGTTGACGCCGGTGGCGGTGATGATCAGACCCGCCAGCGCGCCGAGCAGACCCGCCGCGGCCATCCCGGCCAGCAGCGCGACCGGCAGTGACACGTCGAACCGGTCGTGCGCGAGCCCGGCGGCGAACGCGCTGAACGCGGCCATCCGGCCCACGGCCATGTTCATGTGCCCCAGCGACAGCACCGACAGTTGGGCCAGGCCGACGACGACGTACACGCTGATGTCGGCCTGCAGCGGCACCAGGGTCAGGTAGGTGTTGAGGAAGCCCGGTCGCAGCGTCGAGAAGAGCGCGACGAGGGCAACCAGGAGCACGACCAGGCCGATGCGGGGGTTGGCCCACAGCGGCAGTGATCGGGGCGGCGCGGCTGGTGCGGGTGGGGCGGCGTCGGTCACGGCGGTCTCCGGAAGGGGTCGGCGACGGCGCGGCGCCGTCGTTGATCGTCCAAGTTGCCGGGCGATCGGGCGTATCTTGCGAGGTCATTCGCCCGATTGCCCGGCAACTTGTGACCAGGCGGCGGCGCCGCGCCGGGGTGGGGCTACTTGCAGGTGAGGTACTTGGTGTCGAAGTCCTGCTTCAGGGAGTCCGTCTTGGTCTGGCGGTCGGCGTCGTAGGTGCCGACGTTGGCCGTGGTGACCACGAAGGATCCCGAGTCGATGATGACGCCGGGGGTGGTCATGGTGCAGCCTCCGGCGAGCTTCTCCAGCGCGTACGAGCCGACGTAGCCCTGCCCGAGCGGGTTCTGCAGCACGGTCGCCGCGACCGAGCCGTCCTTGATCCCGGCGATGATGGTCGGGTCGTCGTCGATCGCGATCACCTTGATCGGCAGTTTGGCCTGCTTCACGCCGCCCGCGGCGGCCACCGCCGGGTTGTACGCCGTGGTGACGATGCCGTTGACCTGGGTGCCCTTGGCCGCGAGCAGGTCGGCGACGGCCTTCTGCGCGGTCTGCAGGTCCTTGTCGATGTCGGTGATGGTGTCGAGCAGCTTGACCTTGCCGCCAGTCTCGTCGACGGCCTTCTGCACGCCCGCGATGCGGCGCTGGGTGTTGGAGTCGACCTTGTTGCCGGTGAGGTGGACCAGGTTGCCCTGGCCGCCCATGGCCTCGATCGCCGCCTTGGCCGCCTTGTACGCCGCCTCCTGCACGTCGGTCGACAGGCAGAAGTCGGCCTCGTTCTTGTCCCCGGCCGGGCAGCTCGCCAGCGAGGCGACGTGGAAGCCCTTGCCCTTGAGGTTGGTGAAGGTGGCGTTGATGTTCTCCGGGGCGACGCCGAAGATGCCGAACGCGTTGTAGCCCTGCGCGGCCAGCGAGGTCAGCACGTCGTTCTGCTTGGTCTGGTCCCAGCCGGCGGTCTCGTTGTAGGTGACGTCGCCGAGGCCGAAGTCGGCCTTGGCCTTGTCACCGGCGGTCTTCCACGGCTGGAAGTAGGGGTGCGCCCCGCCGGGCACGAGCGCGACCTTGACCTGGGTGGGGGTGAGCGCGGAGGAGCCCTTGCCCGGGTCGTCCGCCTTCTTGGTGCACGCGGCGGCGACGGTGAGCAGCATCGCGACGCCGATGGTGGAGCCCAGTCGAACCAACGGTCTCATGACCGGTTCCTCCCTGGTGAATGATCGGGTTTCGGAGATTGGGCAGCTTTGGAAATCCACGATCCTATAGGATATTTCCTAGATGTTTACTCGGTCATACTCACGGCGTCAACCCTTCACGGGCGCGCAATTGTCGATGATCACTTGCATAGCCTCCGAACAGCACGAACGCCCGGACCAACCGATGTGGTCGGTCCGGGCGCTTCCGGCGTTAGGTCAGCTCGTGGCCAGGTCGAACTTTTCCCAGGTGCCGATGGCGGTGCGGTTGGCGATCAGCGGGCTGGCCCCCGCGTTCTCGGCGGTGACGTAGCGGCCGTTGACCTGCGCACGCAGGCTGAAGCTGCCGT
This sequence comes from Catellatospora tritici, assembly GCF_019083965.1. GTDB lineage: Bacteria > Actinomycetota > Actinomycetes > Mycobacteriales > Micromonosporaceae > Catellatospora > Catellatospora tritici. The sequence goes on along the minus strand of NZ_JAHRCY010000006.1, from coordinate 223,318 downwards.
CACCGTTGTTGACCAGGGCGAACGTCTCCCACGGGCCGACCGCGGTGCGGTTGGCGATCAGCGGGCTCGCCCCGGCGTTGTCGGCCGTGACGATCAGGCCGTTGGCCTTGGAGCGGAGTGCGATGTTGCCGCCGCCGAGGGTGAGCTGGTCGTACTGCTCCCACAGGCCGATGGTGGTGCCCTTGGCGATCAGCGGGCTCGCACCGGCGTTGTCGGCCGTCACGAACCTGCTGTTCGCCCTGGCCCGCAGCGCGAGGAAGGACTGCTGCGGGGGCGGGCTGAACCGGCCCACCCAGTAGCGGGTGCGGTCCAGGTACGCCGTCTGCGACGCGGTGCCCGTGGTGCCGTAGGCGCCGACGTACGTCAGGTAGCCCTGGCCGCCGGGCGGGGTGGCGCTGGCGGGCTCGATGACCGAGCCCTCGTGCCACTCGTTGAACGAGGTGATCGAGACCCAGGTGGGTGGTCCGCCGTTGGCCGTGGCCAGGGCGTTGCCCCACTCGCGGTCGTAGGTCACCCCGTTGTCCCGGTTCAGGGTCGGGGTGGTGTTGCCCGGCACGGCCCGGTCGTCGAGGTACCCGGGTCCGACCGAGGGCGCCCAGACCAGGCCGTTGGCCTTGCAGAACGCCGAGGCGTTCGCCCAGCCCGGCGCGGACGCCCCGGCGATCGCGTCGTACGTGTACATCCCGCCGAACCCGGCCACCTTCGAGGTGTCCGTGGTCTGCGCCAGGATGATGTTGCCGCTCTTGAGCGGGGCGATCGCCGACCAGTCGGTGATGCGCAGGCTCTCGAACACGTAGAACGCGGGCCGGTTGCCGTGCGCGGCGTCGCGGTAGTACGCCGCGTGGCCGCCGTAGCGGGAGTTCAGGTAGTTGACGTCGGAGACGGTCGAGGCCGCGGTGCGCCCCGAGTACGGCTCCAGGTGCCAGGCCACCTTGATCCCCTGCCGGTTGGCGGCGTCGAGCACCATGGGGACCAGCCCGTCCTCATAGGAGCCCTGGCCCCACCAGCTGTAGACGATCACGCCGACCCCGGCCTGGGCGATCCAGGCCATGTGCTGGTCGACGGCCGCGACCGCGCCCGAGTCGTACGCCCCGAGCACCGGGTACAGGTTCGCCCCGAGGTCGTTCGGCGGGGTGTGCCCACCCTGCTGCCAGTGCCGGTACGACCCGTTCACCGTCGGGCTGCCGTACCAGGAGTAGTAGAAGATGTGCACGTTCGGCGAGACGGGCAGCGCTGCCTGCGCCGGGGCGGGCAGGCCCACCGCGAAGCCCAGCAGCAGCGCGCACGCCGCGAGTAATCGGAACAGTTGCTTCATGGCGCGGCCCTCCTCACGAGGTGACCAGGTCGAACTTCTCCCACGCGCCGATCGCGGCGCGGTTGGCGATCAGCGGGTTGGCCCCGCTGTTCTCTGCCGTGACGTACTGGTTGTTGGCCTGGGCGCGCAGGCTGACGCTGCCGTCGCTGTTGGTGATCAGCGCGAACGTCTCCCACGGCCCGACCGCGGTGCGGTTGGCGATCAGCGGGTTGGCCCCGGCGTTGTCGGCGCAGACGTACATCCCGTTGACCTTGGCGCGCAGCGCGATGTTGCCACCACCGAGGTTGACCAGGTCGTACTGCTGCGCCAGCGCCACCGTCGTCGCGTTCGCGATCAGCGCGGTGCTGCCCGCGGTGACGTACTTGCTGTTCACCCGGGCCTTCCAGGTGGTCACCGGGCCGGCGCCGCCGGTGGTGAACGTGATCGCGTCGACGTCGAACAGGTTGCCCGCGCCGCCCTTGAACACCAGGTACAGCGAGGTGGCTCCGCCCGGGGCGCCGGACAGGCTGGCGGTGACGTTGGTGAACGTCTCCCAGCTGCCGGTCACCGGCACGGTCACCGTGCCCAGCAGCGTGCCGGTGGCCGAACCGGTGCGCACCTCGATGGTGCCGCCCGCGCCCGCCGAGGCGGCCCGGACGGTGATCGAGGTGGCGTTGGACAGGTTGTACGGCGTGTACGCGATCCAGTCGCCGTTCTCGATGAATCCGGCGGTGCGTCCGCCCTCGGCCGCCGCGTGGTCGGCCAGCTGCACGCCCGACTGCGAGCTGAAGTGCTCGCCCTGCCGGTGCTTGGGCTGCAGGGTGCGGATGCTGTGCGAGACCAGCCCGCCGTTGTCGGTGTAGCTGGCGTCGAAGACCCCGAAGATGTTGGCGGCCGCGTCGTGCTCGCCGTCCACCGGGACGGTGATCGAGCCGGTGCAGCCGGTCTTCGAGGTGATCTGGTGCGCGTGGCTGTCGTGGCCAAGCGAGTAGGTGACCGTCACCCGAGCACAGTTGATCGTGCCGTCCTCCGGGTCGGAGGCGCTGACCTGGAACGGGATGGTGTCACCGAAGTTGAACAGCTGCCCGTCGCCGGGAAGCTGCAGGTTGACCGTGGGTGCGGTGTTGCCGACCGTGATGACCAGGCTGGCCGTGCCGGACAGGCCGCCCGGGTCGGTGACCTTCAGCGTCGGGGTGTACGTGCCGTTGGCGCTGTAGGTCTTGCTCGGGTTGGCCGCCGTCGAGGTGGTGCCGTCGCCGAACGTCCACAGGTAGCTCAGCGCCCCGCCCTCGGGGTCGGAGCTGCCCGCCGAGGAGAAGTTGACGGTCAGCGGCGCCGGGCCCGAGGTCTTGTTCGCCGAGGCGACCGCGACCGGGTTGCGGTTGGCGCCCGCGATGTACTCGACCCGGAACAGGCCCGCGTTGTTGGAGCCGGTGCCGTAGTCGAGCACGTACAGGGCGCCGTCCGGGCCGAAGGCCATGTCCATGACCTGGGTGCCGGTCCACGGGAAGGCCGAGATCTCGCCGGGGGTGCCGTCGGTGTTGACCGCGATCGCCTTGATCCACTTGCGGCCGTACTCGCCCGCGAAGTAGCGGCCGTCCAGCGACTGCGGGAACTTCACGGTCGAGGTCGACGAGGCGTTGTAGCGGTAGACCGGGCCGCCCATCGGCGACTCCGAGCCGGTGCCAAACTCCGGCGGGGTGCCCGCGTCACCGGCGTACCGGATCCAGGCGGACTTGGCCGCGGGCAGGGTGCCCAGACCGGTGTTGCGGAACGAGTTGTTGGTCGGGCCGCCGGCGCAGTTGTACTTGGCGCCGGTGCTGTTGGTGGCGAAGTTCCACTCGTTGTACGTCTCGGTGGTGGTGTTCGTGCCGGTGCAGTACGGCCAGCCGTAGTTGCCCGGCGCGGTGATCCGGTCGAACTCCACCTGCCCCTGCGGACCCCGGTTGGCGTCGGTGGTGCCCGCGTCCGGCCCGTAGTCGCCGAGGTAGACGATGCCGGTGGCCTTGTCCACGCTCATCCGGAACGGGTTGCGGAAGCCCATCGCGTAGATCTCGGCCCGGGTGTTGGCCGTGCCCGGCGCGAACAGGTTCCCGGACGGGACCGTGTACGTCCCGTCGGCCTGCGGCTTGATCCGCAGCACCTTGCCGCGCAGGTCGTTGGTGTTGCCCGCCGAGCGCTGGGCGTCGAACTGCGGGTTGCGGTTGGTCCGCTCGTCGATCGGGGCGTACCCGGCCGAGTCGAACGGGTTGGTGTCGTCGCCGGTGGTCAGGTACAGGTTCCCGGCCGCGTCGAAGTCGATGTCACCGCCCACGTGGCAGCACTGGCCACGGTCGTTGTCGACGGTCAGCACCACCTTCTCACTGCCGAAGTTGAGCGTGTCGTCGGCGTTCAGGGTGAACCGGGACAGGTTCAGGTGGCCCTTCCACGCGTTGAAGTCGGTCGCGGTGCCGGTGGTCGGCGCGTCCCCGGCCGGGGTGCTCAACGGCGGGGAGTAGTACAGCCAGACGTAGCGGTTGGTGGCGAAGCCGGGGTCGACCGCGACGCCCTGCAGGCCCTCCTCGTCGTGGGTGTACACGCTGAGCTTGCCCGCGACCTTGGTGTTGCCGTTGACGTCGGTGACCCGGACTGTGCCGTCGCGGGCCGTGTGGATGACCGACCGGTTCGGCATCACGGCCAGCGACATCGGTTCGCCGAGCTCGGCCGAACCGGTGGCCAGTGACACCTGCTGGTAGTCGGCGGCCGGAATGGGCGCGGCCTGCGCGGTGGTCGGCGCACCGGCCGACACGACCACGGTGGCCGCGAACGTGGCGACGGCGGTGAACCACAGCCGCCGCCGAGGGATGTGCCTCATGCGGTTCCTTCCGGTGGGGGTGGCCCCGGTGCGATCGGGCTCGCGCCGGGGCCGGGGGTTGGGAAAGGACGGGAGCTAGCTGCCGTAGACCTCGAGCTCCCAGAGGGAGTAGCCGTACTGGGTGAGGGCGCGCTGGGTGCCGTAGACGCGCACGTAGCGGCCGGTGCCGGTGAGGGTGACGTCGTCGACGCCACCGTCACCGGTCGTGGTGCTGTAGACGGTGGTCCAGGTGGCGTTGTCGGGCGACGTCTGGAGCTGGTACGCCTTGGCGTACGCCGCCTCCCAGGTCAGCCGCACCCGCTGGACGCTCTTGCTCGCGCCCAGGTCCACCGAGATCCACTGCGGATCGGCGTAGGCGCTGCCCCAGCGGGTGGTGGTGCTGCCGTCGACGGCGTTCGCGCCGACCAGCACGTTGCCGTTCTCGACGCTGGAGACGGCGGTGGGCCGGTTGCGCGAGAGCAACTGCGCACCGGTGACGGGGGTGCCGTAGACGTTGAGGTCGTACAGCGAGTAGCCCCAGGCGGTGGCGCGCTGGGTGCCGTACATCCGCACGTAGCGGCCGGTGCCGGTGAGCGTGATGTCGTCCACGCCGCCGTCGCTGCTCGTGGTGCTGTAGACGGTGGTCCAGGCGGCGTTGTCGGGCGACGTCTGGAGCTGGTACGCCTTGCCGTAGGCCGCCTCCCAGTTCAGCCGCACCCGGTTCAGCGCGTAGGTCGCCCCGAGGTCGACCGAGATCCACTGCGGATCGGCGTACAGGCTGCCCCAGCGGGTGGCCCCGTTGCCGTCGACGGCGTTCGCGCCGACCAGCACGTTGCCGCTCTCCACACTGGACGTAGCGGTCGGCTTGCCCTGCGCCACGTCGGTGGGCTGCGGCTGCGTGCCACCGGCCTTGATCCGGATGTTGCGGTAGTTGATGTCGGCACCGGCGCCGTCGTTCTGCACGCCGATGTACCCGTTGGCGATGGCCCGGGTGCTGGTGTAGTCGTTGATCTTCACGCCGTTGAGCCAGATCTCGACCCGCTGGCCGTGCACGCCGATCTCGTACGTGTTCCACTGCCCCGGCGGGTTGAGCGCCGCCGCGCGGGCCGTGGTGTCAGGCGCCTTGAAGCTGTACACGCTGCCCGTGGTCCGGGTGACGTCGGCGTCGGTGGCGTCGATCTGGATCTCGTGACCCTGGTTGACCGCGTTCCACGGGTCACCCAGCGGATCGGGGAAACCGATGAAGACGCCGCCGTTGTCGTCGCCCGGCATCATCCAGTCGAGCTTCAGCGAGTAGTCGCTGAACGTGCGGACCGGATACCACAGCAGACCCATCCCGCCGAAGGAGGTGAGCGTGCCGTCGGCCAGGGTGAACCCGCCCGGACCGGCCATCCGCCACTGGTTGAAGCTGTTCTGCGTACCATCGAACAGCGCCGTGTAGCCGGTCTCCGGGCGGCAGTCGGCGGGCTTGGCCCCGGCCGCGATCTGGATGCCGCCCAGCAGCATGGTCCGGAACAGCGGGTCGGCGTAGGTCTCCTCGGTGTGGCCGAGGCCGGTGTACCAGGAGCGGCCGCCGCCGTAGTTCTGGCACCAGGTGATCGGGTGGTCGCCCATGGTGCCGCCCGAGTACGACGACTCGACCAGGCTGGCCAGCACCTTCGCGTTGGCGCGCGGATTGGTGCGGTAGTTGTACCACTCGTCGGTGCGGGTCCAGGTGCTCGGCAGGTGCGAGGTCGAGATGTTCGCGCGGTCCTCGACCGCGATCGTCGCCTGCTGCGTGGCCGGGTGCGAGGCGAACCAGGCCCCGACCAGGCCGCCGTACCAGGGCCAGTCGTACTCGGTGTCGGCGGCGGCGTGCACGCCGACGTAGCCGCCGCCCGCGGCGATGTAGTTCTGGAACGCGGTCTGCTGCGTCGCGTCCAGCACGTCGCCGGTGGTCGACAGCCACACCACCGCCTGGTACTGGGCCAGGTTCGCGGCGGTGAACTGGGTCGCGTCCTCGGTCGCGGTGACCGAGAACCCGTTGGCCGCGCCCAGTGCCTGGATCGCGGCGATGCCGTTCGGAATGGACGAGTGCCGGAACCCGGCGGTCTTCGAGAACACCAGCACCTTCGTCAGCGGCGCGGCCGAGGCCGTGGTGGCCGGAGCCGCCGCGGCCAGGCCCGCCACCAGCGCGGCGCCGGTGAGCAGGGACAAGATTCGCCTCTTCATACCTTCTCCTCGGGAGGTGGGCAGGCGGCTCGGGCGGCCGCCTCCCCGGGTGCGGTTTCAGGAGCCGTAGACGTCGAACTCCCACAGCGAGTAGCCCCACTGGGTGCCGCGCTGGGTGCCGTAGACGCGCACGTAGCGGCCGGAGCCGGACAGCGTGATGTCGTCGCTGCCACCGTCACCGGTGGTGGTGCTGTAGACCGTGGTCCAGGTGGCGTTGTCGGGCGAGGTCTGGAGCTGGTACGCCCGCCCGAAGGCGGTCTCCCAGCTCAGCACCACCCGGCTCAGCGACCGGGTCGAACCCAGGTCCACCGAGATCCACTGCGGGTCGCTGTACGCGCTGCTCCAGCGCGTCGTGGCGTTGCCGTCCACCGCACTGCCGCCTACCGTGCCGTCGGCGACGCTGGAGACGGCGGTGGGCCTACCGCGCGACAGCAGCGTCGACGTGCTGGTCGGAGTGCCGTAGACGTTGAGGTCCCACAGCGAGTAGCCGTACTGGGTCAGCCCGCGCTGGGTGCCGTACACCCGCACGTAGCGGCCGGTCCCGGTGACGGTCAGGTCGTCGACTCCCCCGTCGCCGGTGGTGGTCGACCAGACCGTGGTCCAGGTGCTGTTGTCGGGCGAGATCTGCACCTGGTACGCCTTGCCGTACGCCGCCTCCCAGTTGATCCGCACCCGGTTCACCGCGTGGCTCGCGCCCAGGTCCACGGAGATCCACTGCGGGTCGGCCGCGTACACGCTGCTCCAGCGGGTGGCGGAGTTGCCGTCGACCGCGTTGGCGGCCACGTTGGTGCCCGCCTCGGTGCTGGACACCGTCACCGGGCGACCCTGGGCGCGATCCGGGTTCGTGTCCGGGGTGCCGACACCCGCGCCGGTGAACGTGTAGCTGTCCACGTCGAACAGCGCGCCCGTGCCCGTGCCGGAGAAGACCAGGTACAGGTCGTGCGTGCCGTCGTCGGGGCGGGTGACCGTGCCGCTGACCTCGGTGTAGCTGTCCCAGCCGCCGGTGCCGGGCACGGTCAGCCGGGCGACCTCGGGGCCGGTCGGCGAGTCGTACCGGAACGACAGCGTGCCCCCGGCGGCGGCCGAGCTCACCCGGGCCTTGACCCCGGTGATGCCCTTCAGGCTGACCGCGTGGTGGCGGACGTTCTCACCGTTCTGGATGTCGCCGAGCCGCTTGCCGCCCTCGGCCGCCGCCTGGTCGACCACCTTCGGCCCGTTCAGGGTCACGAAGTGCTCGGCCTGCCACTGCTTGGGCCACAGCGTCAGCTGCTTCTCGCCGGTCAGCGCGACGGTGCCGCTCGCGCCGCGATCGGTGTAGCTGCCGCGCAGCACGAAGAACAGCACCGAGTCCGGTCCGGCGTGCACCGGGCCGGTGTTGACGGTGAAGCCACAGCCGGTGCCCTGGCCCTCCTCGTGCGCGTGCTCCTGGTGCCCGAGCGCGGCTCGGAGCACCACGTTGGCGCAGGCGATGGTGCCGTCCTGCGGGTCGGTGGCGCCCGCGGTCGAGGTGAGGTTCTCGCCCCAGTTGAACAGGCCGCCGTCCGGCACCCCGCCGACGGTCACGGTCGGCCGGTCGTTGCCGACCACGATCGGGACCAGGGTGGTGCCGGAGCGGCCGGTGCCGCCGTTGACGGTCAGCCGGGCCCGCTTGTCGCCGACCGTGGGGTACGTGTAGCTCGGGTTGGCGGCGGTGGCGTCGGTGGTGCCGTTGTTGTCGAAGTCCCAGGCATAGGTCAGCGGGTCGCCGTCGGGATCGGAGCTACCGGCGCCGTTGAACTGCACCGTCAGCGGGGCCAGGCCGTTGTCCCGGTTGACCGTGGCCACGGCCAGCGGCGAGCGCCCGCCCGCCACGTAGTTGATTTTGTACAGGCCCGCCGCGGCGTCGCCGGAGAAGTAGCCGTTGCCGTACTCGAGCACGTACAGCGAGCCGTCCGGGCCGAACTCCATGTCGATCGGGTGCACCAGCGGCATGCCGGAGACCACGGGCTCGATCACGGTCGGGTTGCCGGTGGCCGGGTTGCCGTTGTCGAACTGGACCTCCTTGATCCAGCTCCGGCAGTACTCCGTGATGATCAGCTTGTTGTCGTAGTAGGCGGGCCACTTGTACGGCGAGTTCAGGCCCGCGTTGTAGTGGTAGACCTCGGCGTGGTTGGGCGAGCCGCAGCCGCCCGGGTTGTCCAGCGCGGGCCACTCCCGGCTGCCGCCGTGCTGCTCCCACACCAGGGCGCTCCGGGTCGGCGGGAGCTGCTGCAGACCGGTGTTGCGCGGCGAGTTGTTGACCGGGCCGGTGGCCCCGCCGCACGGGAACCAGCCGCGCGGGGCGTTGGCGGCGAAGTCCCAGTCGTTGTAGGCGACGTTCGGGCCGCCGCAGTACGGCCAGCCGTAGTTGCCGGGGCTGGTGGCCCGGTTGTACTCGTCGTAGGCGGCCGGGCCCCGGTTGGCGATGGTGGTGCCCGCGTCCGGCCCGACCTCGCCCCAGTACAGGGTGTTGCCCGCCTGCTTGTCGACCCAGATCCGGTACGGGTTCCGGTTGCCCATGGTGTAGATCTCGGGCCGGGTCTGCGCCGTGCCGACCGGGAACAGGTTGCCCGCCGGGATGGTGTAGGTCCCGTTGCTCTCCGGGTGGATCCGGTTGATCTTTCCGCGCAGGTCGTTGGTGTTGCCCGCGGTGCGCTGGGCGTCGTACTGCGCGTCGCGGTCGGTGCGCTCGTCGATCGGGGCCATGCCCGCCGAGTCGCCGCCGGAGTTGGTGTTGTCGCCGACGGCGAAGTACAGGTTGCCGTTGGTGTCCCAGGTCATCGACCCGGCCGAGTGGCAGCACAGCCGCCGCTCGGTCGGCCACTCGATCAGCTTGGTCTCGCTGGCCGCGTCCAGCACCAGCGTCGAGGTGTTGAAGGTGAACCGGGAGATCCGGTTGACCAGCGGGGTGACCGCCGGGGAGTAGAACAGGTAGACCCAGTGGTTGCTGCTGAACTGCGGGTGCAGCGTGATGCCGATCAGGCCGTCCTCGAAGCGGGCGTCCAACGCCAGCGTCAGGGCCACGGTCGTGGTCGCGGTGGTCGGGTTGTACAGCCGCACCTGGCCGCCGCCGGAGCTGGTGCCCCGGTTGATGTACAGGACCTTGCCGTCGGGCAGCACGGACAGCTCGATCGGCTCGCCCATCGACAGGCCGCCGTCGAGCTTGACCTTCTCGAAGCTGGTGGTGGCGGGTGGCGCGGCGACCGCCGGTTCAGGGTCGGCGGTGACGGCGACGGCGAGCGCTGCGATCAGCAACGCGGCCGCACCCGCGGCCAAGCCCCGGTTTGGACTTCGGACCATGGGAACACTCCGGTGGGGTGGGGGTGGGGTGGTCGTGCGTGCCGAGGACGCACGGACCACCCGCACCCCTGAGCCGGAAGACCGGCGGGGTCCGGAGCGACGGCGACCAGGCGGATGGCATTCGCGATCCCTCGGTACGTCCGGGGTCGACCCGGGTGCGGCAAGTCCTGCCTGCACCCGGGGCGGGTCCCGGCCTCGGAGCCTGGTCGCCGAAGACCGCTCCGAGAGTCGTTGACGCGTGGGCCGGTCGGCCCCGCGAGCTGGGGGTCAAGTTGCCTGGCAATCGGGCGAATCAAGCACCCGCATTCGCCCGATTGCCAGGCAACTTCGTGCTACTGGGTGATCATGTCGAACTTCTCCCAGGGGCCGATGGCGGTGCGGTTGGCGATCAGGGCGGCCGCGCCGCCGTTCTCCGCCGTCACGTACCGGTTGTTGACCTGTGCGAGGAAGCTGACCGTGCCGTCGGAGTTGCGGACCAGCGTGAACGTCTCCCAGGCACCGGCCGAGGCCCGGTTGGCCAGCAGCGGGTTGGCCCCGGCGTTCTCGGCGCAGACGTACTGGCCGTTGGCGCGTGCGCGCAGCCAGACCGAACCGCCGCCCCGGTCGACCACCTCGAACTGCTCGGTGGTGCCGACCGTGGTCTTGTTGGCGATGAGCGCGGTGGTGGCGTTGGGCGCGGACACCCACTGCCCGTTGGCCTGTGCTTTCAGGCCGACGTACGTGGTGCCCGGCGGCGTGCCGCCGGTGGTGACCCGCAGCGCGTCCACGATCGCCACCGAGGTGGCCTTGTTCACGATGCGGATGGTGTGCTGCCCGTTGGTCAGGCCGGTCTTGGACCAGACCACCTGCTGCACCTGGCGGGCACCGCTGACGTTCAGGTTGACGTTGGCCTGGAACACGTTGTCCAGGTACACGTCGACGTTGCCCATGTCGCTGAACCGCTCGGACAGGTACTCGATCCCGGTGCCGGTGAACGTGTACGACGCCGCCGCGTTGACCGTGGTCGTGTGGTGGGTGTCGTCGTTGTAGTCGCCGTAGCCCCGGTTCGTGGTCTGGAACCAGCCCGCGTCGTAGGTCAGTACCGTGTCGTTGACCAGCCCACCGGCCGCGCCGCCGGGAATGCCCAGCGTCGAGGCGGTGTTGCGCAGCGACTTGACGTCGTTGTTGGGGCTGCCGGTGAGCGTGGTGGCACTGTAGTCGGTCAGCGGCTTGGCGGTGCGCTCCAGCACGTACACCGTGTTGGCGGCAGTGCTGAAGGTGACCTCGGCGGCCGCGGACGTGGTGATGATCGCGTTGTCGGAGGTGCGGCGCACCCGGACCTGCTGGGTGCCCCACGGGTTGACCACCCGCGCGTCCTTGCCGAACTGGCTCTTCAGGCCGACGTACTTGATGTCACCGGCCTCGCGCTCCGAGCTGACCAGGAAGCCGTCCTGGGCCAGCAGCGTGAACTTGGTGACCATCGAGGAGTCGGTCGGCACCGCCGGGAACACCCGGATCTTGCCGTTGTAGCTCTGCAGCAGCGACTCGTTCATCGCCACCAGGTGGATGCCCAGGTATTCGAAGACCCCGTTGGTGTTGTTGGTCATGCCGTTGGGGTAGTTCTGGTAGCGCTGCAGCATCAGGCGCATGCCGCTGAGCACCTGGTCGCCCAGGCCCAGCCGGGCCGCCTGCGCGTGGTCGTTGGCCCACACGTTGCTGTACGGGTTGGGCCGCACGTTCCACGTGTTCAGCGCGGTGTTGTAGTCGGCGGCACCGATGCCGGTGCGGTCGTAGGGCCAGATCAGCTCAGCCGACACGTTCTCGCCGTTGCGCTGCTGCGCCGTCGGCGGGTCGTGCGGCAGCCAGGCGTTGTTGCTCACCTGGTACGGCCACAGGTTGTCGACCAGGTTCTGCCAGCCCGCGCGCAGCCCCGAGTCCAGCCCGAGCTGGGTGCTGACCTGGATGGTCAGCGGCGCCAGCAGCCGCACCGCGGCCAGGTCGGTGATCGCGTTGTGCACGTCCCAGTAGGTCTCGTGCGCGTTCGACGTCGGCATCTGGTACTTGCCGCCGCTGAGCTGGAACCGGTTCTGGTAGAACCGCAGCGCCTCCCGCATGTACGGGTACGCGACGTCACGCAGGTAGGTGAGGTCGTTGGTGTACTTGTACTGCAGGTACATGTTGTACGCGGCCTCGGTGCCGGTGGAGTAGATGTCGTTGACGTAGTCGCTGCCGACGGTGCCGCGGGCGTTGCCGTCCCAGCCCATCGTCTCGGGCACCCAGAGCGAGTCGGTGCCGTAGCGCGTCTGCGTGTACGCCTTCAGCGCGTTGAAGTTCCTGCTGTAGAGCCGGTTGAACCCGGCCATCAGGTCGGCGTGGTTGCCGGCGAAGAACGAGTTGTAGACGTCGCGCTGGTTCCAGTACCAGTAGCCGTTGCTCCACTTCGTCTGGTCGCCGGTGGCCCGGAACACGCCGTTGATGAAGTGGTACGGGTAGTTGCCGTACCCGCCCGCCGCGATCATGTACGTGGCCAGGTAGTACACGTTCTCCAGGTAGTCGGCGTCGCCGGCGGAGTTCGAGTACTGCACGAACGACTTCTGCCAGAACGAGTGCCAGAAGTTCTTGTAGTTGGTGAGCGTCGTGCCGTAGCCGGTCGACTTGACCGAGGCCAGCTGGTTCTTGGCCTGGGCGACCGAGTCGAGGTTGGGCGAGTTGATCCGGCTGGCGGCGGTGAACCAGACGGTGTAGCTGCTGCTGGGGGTGATGCTCAGCCGCACCCGGGTGCCGTTGACCACCGATGTCGAGTACGACGCCCCCTCGACCGTGGCGGCGAAGGTGTAGCCGAAGTTGTTCGGGTCGGCCTGACCCCGGCTGAACCAGGCGGCGCTGGTGTCCGAGCCGGTCTGCACCGTGCGCCAGGTGGTCAGGTTGGGCACGTCGGCGCTGTTGGAGACCCCGTTCGGGTCCCACAGGCTCAGTTCGAGCGTGGCGCTGGAGACGCCGCCGCGCGAGTCGTCGACGTGGATGCCCATCACCTCGGAGTTGGGCGCCCCCAGCACGGTGACGGTGCGGTTGCCGTCGTACTTCGTGGTCAGCGTGCCGTCGTAGAGCGACAGGCGCTGCTGGTAGGTGGTGTAGCCGGAGTCGAGCGACGGGCTGGTGTTGAAGTTCAGGTTGCCCGCCGCGAACGCCGACTGCTGCGACAGGTCGACGCCGGAGACCTGCATGGTCAGGCCGTTGGCCGACCAGGCCATGGCACCGGTGCGGCCGTTGCCGACGGTCAGGCCGTAGAGCGGGTTGGTGTTGGGCTTGTTGTAGACGAGGTCGTGCTTGGACAGGTAACCGGCATAGTCGACGTTCAGGGCGCCGGTGCCGGAGTTGAAGGCGGCGTCGGTGGGCGAGGCGGCGGCCGGGCTGGCCGGGACCGCGGTGAGCAGGCCCGCAGCCAGCACGGCTGCCGCGGCCAGACGCGCGGCGGTGCGTGGGCGCATGAGCTGGACCTCCCGGGGACGGGATCGGGTGAGGGTGTCAGCTGTGTTTCCGGAATCACATCTATGAAATATCCTATAGGATCTACAGTCGTGATCGGAAGTAACTTGAAACACCGTGAAATTTCGGCCTATCAACGGGATCGGTGTACCGCGGCGTCCGCCAGCCCCGACAGCTCCCGCCGTGCCTGTTCCGTCAACTCCCACGCCGCCAACGCGTACCGGGCCCGTCGGTGCGCCGAGCCAATCCGCCGCTCCACCGCCGCCAACGCCCCGCACCCCGTCATCACCTCCCGCACCCGGGCCGCCCCCGCCTCATCCAGCTCCGGCTCCCCCACATGCGTACGCAGCACCTCCCGGTCGGCCCCCACCGCCCGTGCCCATGCCTCGGCCAGCAGCATCGTGGGCTTGGCCTGCCGCAGATCGTCCAACACCGACTTGCCCGTCTCGGCGGGCTCACCGAACACCCCCAACACGTCGTCACGCAGCTGAAACGCCCGCCCCAGCGGCTCCCCGAACGCGGCGCACGCCACCAGGTCCGGCTCCCCCGCCCCCGCGAGGACCGCCCCGATCTGCAGCGGCCGCACGATCGAGTAGCGCGCCGTCTTCAGCCGCACCACCCGCAAAATCCGCCGCCCGTCCGGCCCGCCCTCCCACGCCCCACAGCCCGCTTCAAGTTGCCGGGCAATCGGGGGAATGCGGGGCGCTGATTCCCCCGATTGCCCGGCAACTTGAGCGGCGGACCGTGGCCCGGCGGTGGTTGGGCCGGGTTCGGCCGGTGGGCGGTGGCCGGTGGCGGTGCCGAGCAGGTCCAGGTACTCCCCCGCCATCGCCTCGGCGCGCATCAGCGCGAACAGCGACTGGGCCGCGCGCAGCCGATCGGCCGGGGCACCGCAGGCCGCCAGCAGCTCCTCGGCCCACATCGCGCACAGGTCGCCGCAGAGCATGGCCGCACCCCGCCCGAACGCCGCCGCGTCACCGCCCCAGCCGCGCCCGGCGTGCCGCTGCGCGAACTCCTCGTGCAGCGACGGGCGGCCGCGGCGGAAACTGCTGGCGTCGATGATGTCGTCGTGGATCAGCGCGAAGCAGTGGAACAGCTCCAGCGCCGCCCCGGCGACCACGGCCTGCTCGTCCTCGCCCGAGGCACCGGTGCCCGACTCCGCGCCGAGCCGACCCGGCTCGGCCAGGCCCGCCAGTACAGCCGCGGCGTCGAATCCGCCCGGTCCCGGGACGTCCATGCCCGCACCGCGCGCCGATCCGCTCGCGCCGCCGGTGCCGTGCCAGGCCCAGTAGCACAGGGCCGGGCGTAGGCGTTTGCCGCCGTGCAGCACGAATCGGCGGGTGGTGGCGAGCAGGTCGCGCAGGTCGTCGTCGCGGCCGAACACCGCGCGGGCGGTGAGGAACCGGGCCAGCGCCGCGTCCACCCGTGCGGGCAGCGTCGGCACGGCCGGGGCCAGCGTCATGACTCCATCACCCCCGCCAGCCGTAGCAGCAGCGCCTTGACCTCGGTCGCGGCGATGCGGTCGACCGCCCCGGCGGGCTCGGAGCACAGCAGCAGCGGCGCGTCCTGGTCGGACGGTGGCAGCAGGCCGTGTGAGCCGCGCACCGCGTGCGCTCCGGCGTCGAGGCCGATGACGTTCATGCGGTAGCGGAAGCCGAGCTTCTTGCGTACCAGCGCCTTGGCGGCACGGGCCTTGGCCGCGCCCGGGTTGGCCGGGTCGAAGAACAGCTCGGCGGGGTCGTAGCCGGGCTTGCGATGGATCTCGACGTGGGTGGCGAAGTCGGGGGCGCGGGCGTCGTCGAGCCAGTAGTAGTACGTGAACCAGGCGTCCGGTTCGGCCAGCAGCACCAGCTCACCACTGCGCTCGTGGGCCAGCCCGTGCTCGGCCTTGCCCGCCTCGTCGAGCACCTGCGCCACGCCGGGCAGCCCGGCGCAGAGCTTGGCGACCTCGGCGGCGTCGGCGGGGTCCCGGACGTACACGTGGGCGAGCTGGTGGTCGGCGACGGCGAAGGCACGGCAGGTCCAGGGGTCGAGGTACTCCATGCCGTCCTGGGTGTGCACCTTCAGCAGGCCTGCCTCGCGCAGAGCGCGGTTTACGTGCACCGGGCGCGAGACGTCGGTGATGGCGTACTCGGACAGGGCCACGATCGCGGCGCCCCGGGCGGCCGCCGCGTCCAGCAGCGGGCCGAGCACCTCGTCCAGCTCGGCGGCGGCCTTGGCCGCCTGCGGCCCGGACGGGCCGAAGCGCTGCAGGTCGTAGTCGAGGTGGGGGAGGTAGACCAGGGTCAGGTCGGGGCTGCGGGTCTGCATGACGTGTACGGCCGCCGCCGCGATCCACGCCGACGACGCGATCCCCGCCCCCGGCCCCCAGTAGCTGAACAGCGGGAACTCCGGCAGCTCGTCGTGCAGCTCAGCGGGGACGGTGTAGCAGTCGGGGTCCTTGCGACCGTCGGCGCGGTAGATCGGCCGGGGCGTGATGGTCCAGTCCACGTCGGCGCCCATGGCGTACCACCAGCAGATGTTGGCCACGGTGTAGCCGGGGCGCTCGCGCCGGATCGCGTCCCACACCCGCTCGCCCTGGACCAGCGCGTGGTGCTGGCGCCACAGCAGCACGTCGCCGAGGTCGCGGAAGTACCAGCCGTTGCCGACGATGCCGTGGTCGGTCGGGGCCAGCCCGGTGATGAAACTGGCCTGGACGCTGCAGGTCACGGCGGGCAGCACCGGGTCGAGCCGGGCGGTGAAGCCCGTCGCGAACGCCGCGCGCAGCCGGGGCATGTGCGCCAGCAGGCGCGGGCTGAGCCCGACCACGTCGAGCACCACCACGGGACGGTCCATCTCAGTTCACCCCACAGGTCGACATCTGGGCACGGGCGAACGCGAGCTCGGCGGCGATGCCCGCGGCGAGTCCGGCGTCGTCGGTCGGGCGGGCCGCCTTCGGCAGCACCTCCCAGGTGTACGTCTCCACCTCGAAGTGGTCGCACGAGCTGCCCGCCAGCAGCGCCGCCAGCCCCTCGGTGAGCACCGGTGTGCTCGCGGCCAGCGGGGCGGGCGGGGCGGCGTGCAGCGGCGCGTGGAAGTGCACCCGCCACGGGCCGACCGCCGAGGAGGCCAGCGCCTGCGGCAGGTCGTCGAAGACGGCCCCGCCCGCGCTGCGGGTCTGGTGCAGGAACCGGGGTTCGGCGTACGTCGCGAGCACCTCGGCCGCGTTCTGCGGGTCGTCGACCTCCAGGGCCGCCGACACCTGCACCTTCACCACGGGCACCCCGGCCGCTTCGAGCTTGGCCACCGCGTCGCGCGGGTCCTCCCAGGCGCAGGCGAGGTGGGCCAGGTCGACGCAGATGCCGATGCGGTCGCTGCCGACCCCCGACAGCGCCGCCACGGCCTGGTCGATGTTCTCCACCACGCAGCCCGGCTCGGGCTCCAGCGCCACCCGGATCTCGCGCTCACTCGCCGCCAGGGCCTGCCCGAGCGCCCGCAGCTGCGCCCGCGCGGCCTGCCAGCGGGGCCGGTCCCACGGCTCGCGCCAGGCCAGCGGCAGCGTCGAGATCGAGCCGCGCGCCGCGTCGTCGGGCAGCAGGTCGGCCAGCACGATCGCGAGATCCTGGGTGTAGCGCAGACGGCGCGGATCGGTCCAGTCCGGATGGTAGACGTCGTGCTTGACCACCGGCGCGTGGAACGCCTGGTACGGGAAGCCGTTGAGGGTCACCGTCTCCAGCCCGCGCGCGGCCAGTTCGGCGCGCACCTTGCGCCGCAGCGCCACGTCGGCGGCGAGCGCGGCGGCCACCGGTGCGGCCAGCCACAGGCCCAGCCCCAGCAGGTCGGCGCCGAGGTGCTCGCGTACCGGGACCGCGAAGCGGTCCAGCTGCGCCAGCACCCCGGGCAGGTCGTCGGCCGGATGCACGTTCGTGCAGTACGCCAGGTGCACGGTCGAGCCGTCGGCTCTGCGCAGCCGCATCACGACCCCCCGCGAAGGATCGAGTTGCCCGCGTACGTCGCCCCGTCGGTGAGCCCGTCGAGGTCCAGCCGCTTGGACTGCCCGTAGAACTCGACCGGGTTGCGCCACAGCACCCGGTCCACGTCGTCGTCGCTGAACCCCGCCGCCAGCATCGCCTCGCCGGTGCGCAGCGTCAGCAGCGGATCGGACTTGCCCCAGTCGGCGGCCGAGTTGACCAGCATCCGCTCCAGGCCGTGCTCGCGCAGGATGGCGACCATGCGGTCCGGCGACATCTTGGTGTCGGGGTAGATGGAGAAGCCCATCCAGCAGCCGGAGGCGGCCACCTCGGCGACGGTCAGCTCGTTGAGGTGGTCCAGCACCACCCGGCCGGGTTCGATGCCGGACTCCTTGACGACGTCGATGCTGCGCCGGGTGCCGACGAGCTTGTCCCGGTGCGGGGTGTGCACCAGCGCGGGCAGGTCGGCCTCCAGCGCCATGGCCAGCTGGGCGGCGAAGACCTCGTCCTCGTCGGCGGTCATCGAGTCGTACCCGATCTCGCCGACCGCGACGACCCGGTCCTTGGCCAGGTAGCGCGGCAGCAGCGGCAGCACCTCGCGGCAGCGCGGGTCGTTGGCCTCCTTCGGGTTCAGCGCGATGGTGCAGTGGTGCCGGATGCCGAACTGGCTCGCCCGGAACGGCTCCCAGCCCAGCAGCGCGTCGAAGTAGTCGGTGAACGAGCCCGGGTTGGTGCGCGGCTGGCCCAGCCAGAACGCGGGCTCGACCAGGGCGAGCACGCCCGCCGCGGCCATCGCCGCGTAGTCGTCGGTGGTGCGTGAGGTCATGTGGATGTGCGGGTCGAAGATGCGCATCACAGCAGCCTTTCCAGCAGGCGTACGGCGTCGGCGGGCATGGTCCGGCCGGCGGCTTCGCGCTCGCGCCGCAGGCCGTCGAGCATCCGGCCGAGCTCGGCGTCGGCCCGGCGGTCGAGGTCGTGCACCTGCGCCAGCGGCAGGCCCATGAAGACGCTCTTCAGCACGGCCTGACGCCACTCGGCGTCGGTGAGCAGCTGCGCGCCCTGGCCGAGCGCGGCGGCGACCAGCCGGGTGTCGTTGCTGCGCAGCGCGTCGCGCAGCAGCTCGGCCGAAGGCCAGGCGCGCAGCACGGCCCGCTTCTCGTCGTTGTCGCCGTAGCGGTACAGGTCCATGGCCTGCTCGGGCGAGAGCAGGGTGGCCTGCAGCAACCGGATCCGGGCGTCCTCGGCGCCGTCGCCGCCGACGTGGCGGCGGGTGGCGGGCAGCAGCACGGCCAGTGCGGCCGGGTCACGGCGCACCCTGGCCAGCGCGTCGCCAAGCCACTGCGCCGCGCGTAGGAACGTGATCGACCGGGCGGCGACGTCAGGGGCGGCGTGCGAGTGCCGGGCCAGCTCGACCGCGACGAGCCCGCCGTAGCCGGTGTCGGCCAGGGCCCGCAGCACCGGCGGGAAGTCGATCTCACCCTCGCCGAACTCCAGGTGCTCGTGCACGCCCCGGACCATGTCGTCGATCTGCACGTTGACCAGGTGCGGTCCGGCCTGCCGGACGCACTCGGGCACGTCGGCGGGCTCGTTGGCCCGGCAGTGGCCGATGTCGAGGGTCAGCCCGAGCCCGTCGCCGACCCGGTCGCGCAGCTCGCGCCAGGTGGCCAGGGTGTCGACGAGCATGCCCGGTTCGGGCTCGAACCCGACTACGACCTGCCGCTGCCCGGCGTAGGCGAGGACCTGGGCGCAGCCGTCGGCCAGCCGGTCCCAGGCCACGGCCTCGGGGACGTGCGCGGGGCGCACGCCCGACCAGCAGGACATCGCCTGGGCGCCGAGGTCGGCGGCGATGTCGACGGCCCGCTTCAGGAAGTCGATCCGGGGGGCCGGGTCGTCGTGCAGGAAAGTGGGGCTGTGCTTGCGCCGGGGGTCGAGCAGGTAGCGGGCGCCGGTCTCGATGACGACGGTCAGGCCCAGCTCGGCCAGCCGGTGCGCGGTCCGGTCGACCTGGGCGCGCAGGTCGGGGGCGTACGGGTCGAGGTGGCCGTGGTCCAGCGTCAGCGCCACGCCCTGGTAGCCGAGTTCGGCGATGATCGCGAGGGCGTCGTCGAGGCGGTGGTTGGCGAAGCCGTTGGTGCCGTAGCCGAAGCGGACACTGTCGAAGCGGATGCTCATGTCGGCGACACCGCCTTGGCCAGCCGCGCCCCGGCCGGGGCACCGGCCGCGACCAGCGCCCCGGTCAGCGGCCGCCCCGACGCGGCGATCAGCGCGCCCTGCAGCGCGGGCAGCGAGGTTATCCCCGCGCCGACCGCGGCGCGCACGCGTCCGGCGGCGGGATCGCGTAGCACGTCGCGCTGCGCCCGTCCGAATCTGAGCGCGTACCAGGCGGCCAGGCCGACCGGGGCCCAGCCGCGCCGACCGGTCGCGGCGTACGCGACGGCGGCGGTCCCGGCCAGCGTCAGCGCGGGCAGCGACCGGTCGGCTCCGGTGACCTCACGCCGCGACAGCGCGGTCACCGCGTAGGTGTGCGCGGCGACGGTCAGCGCCGGGCGCACCGCGTGGCGCATCCGGCCGGTGCTGGCGCCCAGCAGCACGTCCAGGCCCCGGCACACGGCCATGGCGGCGGGACCGGCCGCGGTGTTCTTGGCCTTCACGTCGTACGCCCAGACCGCCGCCGCCAGCGCGGTGGCCGTGCCCAGCGTGCGGCGCCCGCCCGCCGCGGCGGCCAGCGCCAGCCCGGCCGCGGTCAGCCCGCCCGCGATCGCCAGCGCGGTGTTCGGCGCGATCCGCCCGGACGGAATCGGCCGCTCGGGGCGCTCGATCGCGTCGAGGTCCCGGTCGGCCCAGTCGTTGGCGGCCATCCCGGCCCAGTACAGGCACACCGACGCGGCGGCCACGCCCGCCGTACGCCCGTCGAGGCTGTTCGCGGCGGCGGCGCCGGCGACCGCGTCGCCGGGCACCGACAGCGCGGCGGGCGCCCGGACCAGTTCGGCCAGATCACGCAGCCGCATCCCAGCCCCCCACCCATTCGCACAGGTCGCGCCACTGGTCGGCCAGCCCGTGCGGGACGTCGCCGAGCGGGTCCTTGAAGAAGAAGGCGAGCTGCGGCAGCGGGCCGGACAGCCCGTGCGCGTGCGCGGCCGCGGTCAGCCGAGCCAGGTCCAGCACCAGCGGCGCGGCCAGGGCCGAGTCGCAGCCGTGCCAGGTGAACTCCAGCCGCATCCGGCTGCCCAGGAACCCGCTGAACGTGATCAGGTCCCAGGCGGTCTTGAGGTCGCCGATGTCGGGCACATAGTCGATGCGGGTGTGGCCCTCCGGCTCGTAGCCCAGCGTCTCCTTGAGCACCCGCTGCTTGCTGGCGACCTTCGCCGCGTTGGCGTCGGGCCGGGCCAGGTTGGCGCCGTCGCCGCCGCCGAGCAGGTTGGTCCCGGACCAGGAGCGCACGTGCAGGTTGCGCAGCGCGAACATGGGCGCCAGCACCGACTTGAGCAGCGTCTCGCCGGTCTTGCCGTCGTGCCCGGCGTAGGCCACCCCGGCCCGCAGCGCCAGTTCGTGCAGCGCGGGCAGCCGCGCCCCGGTCGACGGCGTGAAGTCGACGTACGAGCACCCGGCGGCGAACGCCGCGTACGCGTACAGCGAGCTGGGCGGGAGCACCTGCTCGGTGTGCAGCGCGGCGGCGAGGGTGTCGGGGTCGGCGTGCGCGGGGTGCGGCACCGCCGCCGCCTCGGTCGAGGCGACGTTGACCACCACCACGTGCGCCAGTCCGTGCCTGCCGCGGAACTCGGCCAGGTCGGCGGTGATGCGCTGGGCCGTCTCGTGCTGGGTGGCGCCGTGCGGGGCGCAGCGCACCTCGGCCTCCACGACGGCCAGCTCGTCGGCGACGGCGGCGACCACGGACGCGGGGAGCACCCCGGCCGCGACCAGCGCCTGCGCCTTCTTGTCGAGGCCGAGCTCGACGACGTCGTGGCCACCGATGACGAGGTCGGCCAGGGTGGGCAGCGCGGCGTCGCGCAGCGGGGGCAGTTCCGTCACGCAGCCGGTGGGTTCGGCCAGGCCCGCGCGGACGGCGAGCGCGCCCACGATGCCGGTCACCGCCACGGCACCACGCGCTCCGATGAGCCAAAGTCCAGTACGCACAGGGCCTCCTGTTACGCCTAAGTAGCGGTCATGTTAGATCGGTCCAGGTAAAAGTTTCTAGATAGAGAACCGTACTTTTTCACGATCTAGCAAAAGTTGGCCTCAGGCTGGCAATACTGTGCCCCTGGACGACAGAAGAACTGGTTAAACTGGGGCATAACTTCGCGATCGACTCCGGCGGGACGACGATCCCGCTCTTCCCATCGCGACCAAGATCCCTATAGGATGTTTCACGGATGTCAATGTCCACTTGGAGCCTCGGATCGGCGACCCGGCTCCGGTTCGCGGGTGACCGCCCGCGAACGGCATGAAGGATGCTCCGTGTCTGAGTCGCCGCGTACCCCTTTGCACGGCCCTGTCCGCGGCCGCCAGACCGTCGCGTCCCCCTCCCGTCGCGGACGGCGCCCGGCCGACCGCGGCACTTCCGCGCGAAGGAGCGGGCACATGCGCAAACGCCTTCTGTCCCTGGCCGCAGCCCTCGTCGCCATGGTCGCGACGATGCTGGTCGGCCCGGCGACCCCGGCAGCGGCGGCGCCGCTGACCAAGGTCCTGGTCTTCTCCAAGACCGCCGGTTTCCGGCACTCGTCCATCCCCAACGGCATCGCCGCGATCCAGGCGCTGGGCTCGGCCAACGGGTTCACCGTCACGGCCACCGAGGACGCCGCCCAGTTCAACGCCGCCAACCTGGCCCAGTACCAGGTCGTCGTCTGGCTGATGACCACCGGCGACGTCCTCGACGCCACCCAGCAGACCGCCTTCCAGAACTACATCGCCGCCGGTGGCGGCTACGTGGGCGTGCACGCCGCCGCCGACACCGAGTACGACTGGCCCTGGTACGGCGGCCTCGTCGGCGCCTGGTTCTCCTCCCACCCGGCGATCCAGAACGCCCAGGTGCGCGTCGAGACCCCGGTCAACGTGTCGACGGCGCACCTGCCGTCGGTGTGGACGCGCTCGGACGAGTGGTACAACTACCGCACCAACCCGCGCCCCAACGTGCGGGTGCTGATGAACCTCAACGAGGCGTCGTACACCGGCGGCACCATGGGCGACCACCCGATCACCTGGTGCCAGAACTACGGCGGCGGCCGCGCCTGGTACACCGGCCTCGGCCACACCGAGGCCAGCTACACCGACACCAACTTCACGAAGATGCTGCTCGGCGGCATCCAGATCGCCGCGGGCTCGGTCGCCGCCGACTGCACGCCCACCTCGCAGCCCCCGGTCACCGGCGCGACCCTCAAGGCCCGCGCCAACAGCAAGTTCGTCACCGCGCCCGGCGGCGGCACCGGCAACCTCATCGCCAGTGCCACCACCGCGGCCACCCTGTCCGAGCGGTACGACGTCATCGACCTGGGCAGCGGCAACGTGGCGCTGAAGTCCCGGGCCAACGGCAAGTACGTCTGCGCCGACAACGCCGGGGCCAACCCGCTGATCGCCAACCGCACCGCCGTCGGCCCGTGGGAGACCTTCGCCCTCATCCGCAACAGCGACGGCACGATCAGTTTGCGGGCCCAGGCGAACGGCAAGTACGTGGTGGCGGAGAACGCGGGAGCGGCCGCGCTCATCGCCAACCGCACCGCGATCGGTACCTGGGAGAAGTTCGACCAGGGCAGCTGAGCGCGGAAAGTCCACCGCCCGGGGCCGGCGTCCCAGCATCCGCCGGCCCCGGGCGGTGCCGTGCCCGCACCGGGCAACCCGGGGACCCGGCCGACTGGTATTACCGGCGACCTATCCATTGGGAGGACCGGTGACGCGCAGCGACACCTTCGCGGACTTCGTGACGACCCGCTCGCCACGCCTGCTCCGCACCGCCTACCTGCTCACCCACGACTGGGGACTCGCCGAGGACCTGCTGCAGACCAGCCTGGCCAAGGCGTGGAGCGCGTGGCGCCGGGTCGACGCCGACCCGGCGCACGTGCGGCGCATTCTGATCAACACGTACTCGACCTGGTGGCGCCGCCGCTGGCACGGCGAGCAGCCGACCGACCGGCTGTCCGAGGGGGCGACCGCCGACCCCGGCGACGAGGTCGCCGCCCGCGACGAGGTGTGGCGGGCCCTGGGCCGCCTGCCCCGTCGCCAGCGCGCGGTACTGGTGCTGCGCTACTTCGACGACCTCAGCGAGGCACAGATCGCCGAGGTCATGGGCGTGTCCGTGGGCACCGTCAAGAGCCAGCACGCCAAAGCCCTGTCCAAACTGCGTGTGGACGCCTCGCTGATGTTGGAGGGAGCGTCGCGATGATCGATCTCAAGGAACTGCTCGACGAGCGGTCGACCCCACCCGCCGACCTCGCCCAGCACCTGCGCCTGGGCACCGTACGCCAGCGGATCACCGCCCGGCGCCGGCAGCGGATCGGCGCCCTCGCCGCCGTCGTGCTCGCGCTCGGCGCCATCGGGTACGGCATCAGCCCCGCCCTGCGCGACGGCGGCCCGGCCCAGCCCGCGGGCCCCGGCGCCGGGTTCCCGCAGTACCTCGGCGGCACCCGGCTCATCGCCGCCACCCGCTCCCGGCCCGGAATCAACAGCCTCACGCTCACCTTCACCCCGCCCGGTCTGAGCGAGTTCAAGGTGTTCACCGACTGCACCGGCGCACCCGGCGTGCACCTGCAAGGTGAGCTGGAGGTCGACGGCCAGGCTGGGGCGAGCGGCGACTGCGGCGACGGCCTGACCATGAGCTGGCAGGTCCAGCCGGAGAAGCAGGGACGGCAGGTGAGCGTAAGACTCCGGGTCTTCGCGACCGACCGTGACACCCACAGAAACGCCGCTTTCCCCGACGGGGCGACGATCGCCATGGCGGTCGGAGTGCCGGTGCCCTTCGACGCCTATCCGCTACCCGACCGGCCCGCGGTGCTGGGTGCGCCCGCCGACGCCAAGCTGCTGCTCGACGCCTGGCAACCCCCGGGTGCCCCCGACGCCACGCCGACCGACAACGTTCTCGACTCCCTACTGTGGCTGCGCGGCGACCTGCAGAATCCGCTCCGTCCGCAGACCGTCACCGTGCACTCTCGTGACGGCTACTCGTTCATCAGCCAGTCGCTGACCCCCGGGTCGCTGCGCATCCAGGTCGACGGGGCGGACGTCCAGTCGGAGCAGTGGTGGGACTACGACGCCGACCTGCACCTGTTCAACCTCGACCTGACCAGCCCGCCCTACGACGCGGGCAGGCCCGGCGGCGTCACGATCACGGTGACCCCCGAGCACGTCACCGGTGACTGGCAACTGCTGGTCCAGGCCGACACCCCGCTCCCGCCACCGCCTCTGCCGCCTCGCCAATGAACCGGTCGGGCGCCTCCGCGAGGGGCGCCCGGCCTTGTCTAGACTCCGCCTCCCGAGACCTTGGAGGCGTGATGAGCACCCCGTTCGACGAGTACGAACGACGTCTGTGAATCGGCCGTGCCGCCGCCTACCAGCAGTCCTTCGCCGCCCTCTGCGCCCACCCGGCAGCCGATCTGCTCGACGCCGCCGAGGTGACCGCCGCGACCCGACTGCTCGACGTCGGCACCGGCACGGGAACCGTCGCCGCGCTGGCCATCGGGCGCGGCGCGACCGTCACCGCTGTCGACGCCGAGCCCAGCATGGTCGCCGCTGCCCGCGACAACATCCCCGCCGCCGAGGTGGTCCACGGCGTCCTACCCCGGCTGCCGTTCGGCGACGGAGCCTTCGACGCGGTCGTGGCCAACTTCGTCGTCAACCACGTCGGCGACCCCGCCGCTGCCGTCGCCGAGCTGCGCAGGCTGGTCCGCTTCGGCGGGCGGGTCGCGGTGACGGTCTGGCCGCACCCGCAGCCGCCGCTGCAGCGGCTGTGGGCCGACATCGCGGCGGCGACCGGTCTCGCCCGTCCCGCCTCGGCCCCGACGGTCGCCGCCGACCGCAACTTCGAACGCACTCCGGCCGGGCTCGCCGGGCTGCTGGCCGACAGCGGCCTGACCAGGGTCGAGTGCCGTCGCGTGGAGTGGATCCACCGGGCCGACCCCGAGGACTGGTGGGCTGGTCCCGCCGCCGGTCTCGGCTCGCTGGGCGCGATGCTCACCGTTCTCAGCCCGGCCGAACTCGGCGAGGTCCGCGCCGCCTACGACCGCCTGACCGCACCCCACCTCGACGCCGCGGGCCGCCTCGCCCTCCCCACCAGCGCCCTGCTGGCCACCGCCACCGCTTCCTGAGCCTCCCCAGCGACACCGCGGATGACCCCTGACGCGCGGCGCGCTCCGCGGGGCGCGCGGCCTGGGCGCGCGCGGGAACGCGGCGCGCGGGCGCGGGCGCGGGGCGCAGGGCACGCTGCGCGGGCGCGGGGCGCGGATGGCTCGCTGCGCGGGCGCGGGGCGCGGATGGCTGCAGTTTCGGGGAAAGTGCGGGAATGGAGGCCGCGATTCGTGCAGTTTCCCCGGAAGTGCGGCTTGGGCCTGGCGGGTGGACGGCGCGGGGGACCTCGGGGGATCTCGGGGGCGAGTGGAGTTCGCATGATCGCTATTGCCGGTCAGAAAGTGTGGCCAAAGAGCACTTTTTGACCGCTGGTAGCGATCTTGATGCGTGGTGGCGGTCTCGGAGGTGGCGGCGGTTGGGTCGGAGGGGCGACAGATTCGGCGGTCCTGGTCACTGACGCGGGGCTTCGAGGCTGGCTTTGTCGCCGGTGACCGCTAGGGTCGTGCGGGTGAGTGGACAGCAGCCGGGCACACCCGTCGGACGGGTGCTGGGTACCGAGGACGCGAGCCCGCTGACCTTCTGGGTCGCGGTCGCCGACGGGTCATACCTGCAGCTCGACGATGTGGTGGTGACCCAGCGGTCGCTGCCGGACCAGGGCATGGTCACCATCGCCGGGGTGGTGACGAGCGTGCGCGCCCGCCACGAGGGCGCCAGCTTCGACTCCGACGTCTTCGCCATCGCCGACGGCATGCTCCCGGCGCAGGTGCAGGAGGCGGCCGAGGTCACCGTGACCCGGGTCGACCCGGAGGTGTACGTGCCTCCGCTGCCCGGCTCCGTGGCCTACCGGGCCGAGGGCGAGGCGCGTGACGGGGCGCTGTCGTTCGACCGGATGCAGCGCCGCCTGCCGATCGGCACCGGCCGCGACGGGATGCCGGTCTACCTCAACGCCGACTTCCTCGACGGCAGCCGGGGCGCGCACGTGTCCATCTCCGGCATCTCCGGCGTCGCCACCAAGACGAGCTTCGCCACGTTCCTGCTCTACTCGGTGTTCCGGTCCGGGGTGTTCGGCGGGGACGCGGTCAACACCAAGGCGCTGATCTTCAACGTGAAGGGCGAGGACCTGCTGTTCCTCGACCACCAGAACACCCGGCTGGACGAGAAGACCCGCGCGGCGTACCACAAGCTGGGGTTGGAGGCCGGGCCGTTCCCGCAGGTCAGCGTGTTCGCGCCGGCGCGGGCCGGGGACCCGTCGGGCAGCCCGGACGTGGCCAGCCGCCTCACCGGCGTCGACCCGTTCTACTGGACGCTGGCCCAGTTCTGCACCGACCGGCTGCTGCCGTACGTGTTCGCCGACGCCGACGACGAGCGCCAGCAGTACACGATGGTGGTCCACTCGGTGACCGCGCAGCTGGCCAAGCACGCGGTGCCCACCGACGGCGGCATCTCGCTGGACGGCTCGCGCCTGTCCAGCTACGAGCAGCTCGTCGACCACCTGGTGGAGCAGCTCAACGACGAGGACACCCGCGGCATGTGGGCGGGCAGCTCGGTGGGTGTGGGCACGATCAACGCGTTCGCCCGGCGCCTGATCAACAGCAAGCGCGACCTGGCCCGGCTGATCCGCGGCGACCTGCCCGAGCGCCGCGCGCACAACATCTCGACCGCCGAGAGCGCCCAGGTCACCGTGGTCGACCTGCACAACCTGCCGGACCGGGCGCAGCGGTTCGTGGTCGGTGTCACGCTCAAGACCGAGTTCGAGCGCAAGGAGAAGGCGGGCTCGGCCAAGCCGCTGCTGTTCGTGGTGCTCGACGAGCTGAACAAGTACGCCCCGCGCGACGGCTCCAGCCCGATCAAGGACGTGCTGCTCGACATCGCCGAGCGCGGCCGCTCGCTGGGCGTGGTGCTCATCGGCGCCCAGCAGACCGCCTCGGAGGTGGAGCGGCGCATCGTGGGCAACTCGGCGATCCGCGTCGTCGGACGGCTCGACCCGGCCGAGGCGGGCCGCCCGGAGTACGGCTTCCTGCCCCCGGCCCAGCGCCAGCGGGTGCTGCTGGCCAAGCCCGGCACCATGTTCGTCGGCCAGCCGGAGATCCCGGTGCCGCTGGCGGTGGAGTTCCCCTTCCCGGCCTGGGCCACCCGACCCAGCGAGGCCGGTCCCGCACCCCGCGCCACCATGGCCAGCCTGGTCAGCGCCACCGACCCGTTCGCGGTGGTCGGCTCCGGCGCTCGCAACGGCATGTCCGACGACGAGATCCCGTTCTGAGAGGCGCCGAGTGAAGATCCTGCACACCTCCGACTGGCATGTCGGCAAGGTGCTCAAGGGGCGCTCGCGAGTGTCCGAGCAGATCGCCGCGCTATACGCGGTGGTCCAGGTCGCCCAGACCGAGCGTCCCGACCTGATCATCGTGGCCGGTGACCTGTTCGACGTGGCCGCGCCCTCGCCCGAGGCGACGAAGGTGGTGACCCGGGCGCTGAGCGCGCTGCGCGGCACCGGCGCCGAGGTGCTCGCGATCGCGGGCAACCACGACAACGGTGCCGCCCTGGACGCGCTGCGCTCCTGGGCCGACGCGGCCGGGATCATCCTGCGCGGCCGGATCAGCGAGCACCCCGCCGACCACATCGTCTCCGGCACCACCTCGAGCGGCGAGAAGTGGCGCTGCGTGGCCCTGCCCTTCCTGTCCCAGCGGTACGCGATCCGCGCGCTGGAGATGTTCTCGCTGACCGAGGCCGAGGCCCAGGCGACGTACGCCGATCATCTGGCGCGGCTGCTGGGGCGGCTGGCACAGGAGGCGTTCATCGAGCCGGACACGGTCAACCTGGTCACCGCCCACCTGACCGTCACCGGCGGCACCATGGGTGGCGGCGAGCGCGACGCCCACTGCATCCTCGGCTACTCGGTGCCCGCGACGGTGTTCCCGTCCAACGCCCACTACGTGGCGCTCGGGCACCTGCACCGGGCGCAGCTGCTGCCCGGCCCGTGCCCGGTGCGCTACAGCGGCTCGCCGATCGCGGTCGACTTCGGCGAGGAGGAGAACCGGCCCAGCGTGACGATCGTCGAGGTCACCGCACAGACCTCGGCCAAGGCGCGCACGGTGCCGCTGGGCGACGCGGTCCCGCTGCGTACGCTGCGCGGCACGCTCGCCGACCTGGCGGTCATGTCCGAGCAGCTCGACGACGAGCCCTGGCTGCGCGTATACGTCACCGAGCCGCCCCGCGCCGGGCTGCGCGAACAGGTGCAGGAGCTGTTCCCGCGCGCGCTGGAGATCCGGGTGGACACCTCGATGCTGCCGGACGCGGCCACCCGCAACGCCCGCCCCAGGCACACCGGCCGCAGCGCGCCGGAGCTGTTCGCCGACTACCTGAAGCACCGCGGCCACGCCGACGAGGCCACCCGCGCGCTGTTCGAGCGGCTGTACACGGAGGTGAGCGCGTGACCGAGCGTAACGAGGGAACCGCGGGGCCACGTGCTCGTCGGGCCGACCGACGGGAGGACCGGCGATGAGGCCGCTGCGGCTGGATCTGCGCGGCTTCACGGTGTTCCGGGAGCCGACCACGGTCGACCTGACCGACTGCGACTTCTTCGCCCTGGTCGGCCCGACCGGTTCGGGCAAGTCGACGCTGCTGGACGCGATCTGCTTCGCGCTGTACGGCACCGCCCCGCGCTGGGGCGGCGGCAAGAGCGTCGCGCACGCGCTGGCCCCGTCGGCGTCGGAGGCGGCGGTCCGGCTGATCTTCGAGGCGGGCGGCACCCGGTACGCGGCCACCCGGGTGGTCCGCCGCGACGGCAAGGGCCGCGTCGCCACCCGCGCCGCCGGTCTGCAGGCCCTGTCTCCCGGCTTCGACGCGTCCACCCTGGACGGCGACGACCTGCTCGACGAGCTGGGCGAGGCGCTGGCCGGGACCCCGGCCGAGCTCGATCATGCCGTCGCCGACGTGGTCGGCCTACCATACGACCAGTTCACCAAGTGCGTGGTGCTGCCGCAGGGCGACTTCGCCGCGTTCCTGCACGCCCGCCCGGCCGAGCGGCAGGAGATCCTGGTCCGCCTGCTGGGCCTGGACGTGTACGAGAAGGTCCGCGAACGCGCCGCCGCCCTGGTCACCGAGGCCAACGGCAAGCTCGCCGCGACCGAACCCGTGCTGGCCGAGCTGACCGCCGCCGCCTCCGACGAGGCCCTGGCCGCCGCCGAGCAGCGGGTGGATGCCGCCCGCAGACTGGCCGCCGACGTCGAGGCGGCCCTGCCCGCCCTGGCCCAGGCCCAGCGCGAGGTCGAGCTGGTCGCCGAGGCGACGACCGCGGCCGAGCGCCGGTTGACCGTGCTCACCTCGGTGGTCGCCCCCGCCGACGCGGCGACGCTGGCCGGTGCGGCCAAGTCCGCCGCGACGGCCGCCGCCGACGCGGCCGTGGCGGCGGGCACCGCCGAGGAGGCCGAGGACAAGCTGCGGACGCAGCTCGACGACGCGCCCGACCCGACCGTCCTGCGCAGCCTGCTGGAGGCGCACGTGCAGGCGGGACAGCTGTCGACGAAGCTCGCCGAGCTGGACGCGACCGCGCTGCAGGCCCGCGAGGTGCACGAGGCGGCGCTGGCCGCCCAGCGGGGCGCGACCGAGCGCGAGCAATCCGCCCAGGACGGCCTGGACCGCGCCCAGCAGGCGATGCTGGTGGCGCAGACCGCCGACCGGGCCGCCTGGCTGCGCCGCGACCTGGTGGCCGGGCACGAGTGCCCGGTGTGCACGCAGCCGGTGGCCACCGTCCCGGCGATGCCCGACCAGCCCGCGATGAACGCCGCGAAGAAGGTCGTCGCCGAGGCCGAGCAGGCCCTGACCACGGCTCGCAACGGCCGCGCCGAGCTGGACCGCCGGGTGCTGGAGGCGGCCAAGCGCCTGGACCAGGCCACGGTCCGCCGCGAGGAGCTGGCCCGGCGCGCGGCCGAGGTGGCCCGACTGCTGGAGGGCGCGGCGCCGGTGCCGACGCTGCGCGCCGACCTGGCCTCGGTGGAGGCGCTGCGCGGTGAGCTGGCCGAGGCGCGCGGTCGTCTGCGCGAGGCCCGTGAGGCCCAGCGCGCGGCGGCGGCCCGAGCCCAGCAGGCGACCGAGCGGATGGCCGCGGCGTGGCGGCACTTCGACGGGGTACGCGACACGGTCGCCGCGCTGACCCCGCCCCCGGCCGACCGCGACGACCTCGCCGCGGCCTGGTCCGCGCTGGCCGGTTGGGCCCGCGAGCAGGCCACCGCCGCCCAGGCCGAACGCGACGGCGAACGGGCCCGCCTGTCCGCCGCCCGCGCCCAGGCCGCCTCGGCGCAGTCGGTCCTCGACGAGCTGTTCACCGCCGCCGGGCTGCCCGTTCCCCGCCCCGGCGCGCACCAGCGCGACGCGGCGGTGGCCGTCGAGCGGGCCGTCAGCGGCCACGACGTGCTGCTGGAGCGCCGCGCCCAGGCCGAGGCGCTGCGGGCGCAGCGGGCGGCGGTCGAGGCCGACCGGCAGGTCGCCACGGCGCTGGCCAACCACCTGCGCGCCAACAACTTCGAGGCGTGGCTGCTGCAGGAGGCGCTGGACGCGCTGGTCGACGGCGCGTCGGCGATCCTGCGCGAGCTGTCCAGCGGGCAGTACGACCTGATCCACGACGACCGCGAGTTCTACGTGGTGGACCACCACGACGCGGGGCTGCGACGTACGGTGCGGACGCTGTCGGGCGGCGAGACATTCCAGGCGTCGCTGGCGCTGGCGTTGGCGCTGGCCGACCAGCTCGGCGGTCTGTCGCCGACGGCGAGTCTGGAGTCCATCATGCTCGACGAGGGCTTCGGCACCCTCGACGCGTCCACTCTGGACACGGTGGCCGCGACCCTGGAGAACCTCGCCGCCAGCGGCGACCGGATGGTGGGGGTGGTGACGCACGTGCAGGCCCTGGCAGAACGCATTCCGGTACGTTTCGAGATCACGAAGGATGCGCGAACAGCCCGTGTGGAAAGAATTGGATAGCAGGATTCTGGTACACAGACTGTCATGAAGTTCCATGTGGACGCCTGGGATCCGGGGTTCGGCACCAGCCTCGACGCGGCCGAACGCGGTCCGGCCGAGACCAGCTCCGCCAAGCTCGACGCCGAGATCGAGCTCCCGGCGGGGGCGTGGCGTCCCCTGGACCCCCCGCCCGGCGTCACCGCCCCGGAGAGCGTGCTGCTCGTCGACGGCGTACGCCGCACCGACGCCCGCCTGTGGATCGAGGACGCCGACGGGGTCACCCGCCCCGGCCTGGCCTGCTCATACGCGGCGGGCGTGGTGCGCTGTGAGCGCGCCGGGGCCAGCGTCACCGGCGTCAAGGTCGAGCGGACCCTGTTCACCGCCGCCGAGGCGGCCGCCGACGTGGACTGCGGCCAGGCCGCCCGCTACAAGGCCGAGTCCATCATCGGCGCGGACGAGGCCGACCTGTCCAACGGCGTGCAGCGGGCGCTGACCGAGCTGGAGATCTCGGTGTCGCGACAGCTGCGCACCGACGGCGACCTGCTGATCGTGGACGGACCGCTGCGCAGCCGCGACGCTCTGCCCCGCACCCTGGGCTACATCAAGACGCAGCAGAAGCAGTACCTGCCCGACCGGCTGATCAGCGTGGTCGCGGCGCTGCGCGCGGCGCAGCGTACCCCCGTCTTCCGGATCACCGGCGTATACGAGCGCCTGACCTGGTACCTGCGCCTGCCACACGCGGGCGGGTCGCCGTGGGCGGGCATCGTGCGGGTGGAGTGCTCGGCGGAGGTGCCCGAGCACGAGGCGATCACGCTGGCGGACCTGTCGACGGCGACGATCCCGCGGTTCGCGTCGCTGCCGTACAAGGATCCGAGGGCGCCGCAGAACCTCGTACCGATCGCGGGTCTGGAGCGCAAGCTGCGCCACCTGCTCGGCGACGGCAAACTCCTGCACCGCTCCCTGGTCATCGCCGCCCAGCGCACCACCCCCGCCGCCTGACGCCGCGCGCCCCGCGCGGCGGAACGTGCAGTTTCGGGGAAAGTGCACGAATCTTGCGCCGGATTCCTGCACTTTCCCCGAAACTGCGGCCGCCGACAGACCCCGACCTGCGGAAGGTCATCGCGGAGTGGCACATTCGAGGGCGTGACCGAGGAGTGGGAGCTGCCCGAGCGATACGACATCGCCGGTACGCTCGCGCAGCTCAGCCTCGGCCGCCATGACCCGTGCAGTCGCTGGGTCGACGGCGTCTACTGGTTGGCCGCGCGCACCCCGCAGGGTCCGGGCACGCTCGGCCTGCACAAGGCGGGCGGCAAGCTGATCACCACCGGGTACGGGCCGGGCGCCGCCTGGCTACTCGGGCGCGCCGACGCCATCGCCGGGCTACGCGATGACCTCACCGGCTTCAGCGACCTGGCCCAGGCGCATCCGCTGGTCGCCCGCCTGTCCCGCGACTACGCCGGGCTGCGCCTGCCCGCCACCGGTCTCGCCTTCTCCCGGCTGCTGCGCGCCGTCTGCGAGCAGAAGGTCACCGGCACCGAGGCCTACCGGGCATATGCGGCGATCGTGCGCCGGTTCAGCACTCCCGCCCCCGGGCCGGTGGAGCGGCTCTACCTGCCGCCCGACCCGGAGGTGATCGCGGCCGCAGCCTACTGGGAGTTCCATCCGCTGGGGCTGGAGCAGAAGCGGGCCGACACGCTGTGCCGCGTCGCCGCGCAGGCGGCACGGCTGGAGGCGTGCCCCGACAGCGCGTCGCTGACCGCACGGCTGCTGGCGATCCGGGGCATCGGCCCGTGGACGGCGGCCGAGGCGGCGGCGGTCGTGCACGGCGACCCCGACGCGGTCAGCGTCGGCGACTTCCACCTGCCCAACTTCGTCTGCTACGCGCTGGCCGGCGAGCCGCGCGGCACCGACGCCCGCATGCTGGAGCTGCTCGCACCGTACGCGGGGCAGCGCGGCCGCGTCTGCCACCTGATCGAGATGTCCGGCCTCGGCGCCCCGAAGTACGGCCCCCGCCTGCCGATCCGCGACTTCCGCTCCTTCTGACCCGTCCCGGCAGGGCGTGTTGCCGAACCGAGATATGTGGGGGCAGCACGGCAGCAGGCCATGGGCCAGCATTGACGCATGCGGTTGATCAATGGCAACTACCGTCGTCTGTGGATCGGACACCTCGTGTCCACCGTCGGAGACCAGATCTTCGACACGACCGTGCTGCTGTGGATCGGCTTCGTCCTGCTGCCCGGGGACCGGCTCGCCCCGCTGGCTGTCGGCGGTGTTCTCGCCGTACGCTCCGCCGCCACCGTCCTCGTCGGGCCTTTCGTGGGCGTCTTCGTCGACCGGTGGGACAAGCTGCGCACGATGCTGCGCACCGACCTGGTCCGCGCCGCGCTGATCGGCGTGCTGACCGTCGCCGCGTTCCTACCCGACGGCACCCTGCCCGTCGCGGCCATGCTCACGCTCGTCTATGTACTGATCTTCGCGGCCACGGTGGCCGCCCAGTTCTTCCTCCCGGCGCGGATGACGCTGATCCGTGACATCGTCGAAGGCGACGCCGACCGGGCCCGCGCCGCAGGCATCGGCCAGGCCACCGTCGCCACCGCCGGCATCCTGGGCCCGCCGCTGGCCGCACCGCTGCTGTTCGCCGTCGGCTTCCAATGGGCACTGTTGATCAACGCGCTGTCGTTCCTCGGGTCGTACGCGGTGCTGCGCACCATCCGGCCACCCGCGCTCGCCGACGATGCCGCGCTCCGTGAGCGGCCGGGCTTCCGCCAGGAGTTCGTCCGAGGTCTCGCATACGCGTGGCGCACCCGGTTCGTGCGGGCAGTGCTGGTCGCCGCGTTCATGGTGACAGCGGGCGGGGCCACGCTGAACACGCTCAACCCGTTCTTCTTCACCGAGAATCTGCACAGCCCCGCCAGCCGGTACGGCTTCGTCGGCGCCGCGATGGGCGCGGGCGTCATCGTCGGAGCGCTGCTGGCCGGGCGGATGACGCAACTGCTCGGCGGCGTCACCGTGTTCGCGGGCGGGATCGTCGCGGCCGGGATCGCGCTCGTGGCGTACGCGCACAGTCCGAGCCTGGCCGCGGCGCTGACTGTCATGGCCCTGTTCGGCCTCTTCGTCGGCGCACTCGACGCGTCGTTGGGCGCGCTGATGATGCGTACGGTCGACCGGGCGATGATGGGCCGGGTCATCGCCATCCTCAGCCCGCTGCAGC
Organism: Catellatospora tritici; assembly: GCF_019083965.1. Lineage (GTDB taxonomy): Bacteria > Actinomycetota > Actinomycetes > Mycobacteriales > Micromonosporaceae > Catellatospora > Catellatospora tritici. The sequence goes on along the minus strand of NZ_JAHRCY010000006.1, from coordinate 188,813 downwards.
AGCTGTCCGGGCTGGTCGGGATCGGGGTGGCGGGCCTGCTCGCCGGGTCGCTCGCGGGCCTGCGACTGGAGGTCGGCCCGCTCACGTTCGGACGGCTCGACCTGCTCCTCACCGCGGCCGGACTGCTGGTGCTGTCCGGCGGGGTCTACGCGGGCCTCGCTCTGCGCGGCCACGCCCGGCACGCGCCCGCGACCCCCGCCGCGGAGGCGGCCTGACCCGAGCACCTGCCCGCCCCGCCGCCGGGGGCCGCATCGATAGCCAACCGTGACACCGAGGGCAGGCAGCACCGGCGGCCGTCGGCGAGGATCGGTGAATGCTGATCAATGGCAACTACCGGCGGCTATGGGCGGGCGATCTGATCTCCAGCATCGGCGATCAGATCTTCGACACGACCGTGCTGCTGTGGATCGGTTCCGTTCTCTTCCAGAAAGATGATCCGCTCGCGGCACTGGCCGCCGGCGGTGTGCTCGCCGTCAGCTCGATCGCCACTGTCGCGCTCGCGCCGGTCGCCGGAGTCTTCGTGGACCGGTGGAGCAAACTGCGCACGATGCTCACCGCGGACCTGATCCGCGCCGTCCTGGTCGGTGTGCTGGTCGTCGCCGTGTTCCTGCCTGCCGGCACCCTGCCCGTACCGGCCATCCTGACCCTGAGCTACGTGATGATCTTCGGCGTCAGCGTGGCGTCCCAGTTCTTCTACCCGTCCCGGATCACGCTGATCCGCGACATCGTCGAGGGCGACGCCGACCGGGCCCGGGCCATGGGCATCGGACAGGCGACAAACGCCACCGCGGCCCTCATCGGACCGCCGCTGGCCGCCCCGCTGCTGGTCACCGTGGGCTTCCAGTGGGGGCTGCTCATCAACGCGCTCTCGTTCGTCGGCTCGTACGCGGTGCTGCGCACCATCCGACCGCCCGCCCAGCACGAACCCGCCGCCCTGAGCGAGCACACCAGCTTCCGGCAGGAGTTCCGGCAGGGCCTCGCCTACTCGTGGCGCAACACGTTCGTACGGGTGGTGCTGGTCGCCGTCGTCATCGTCACCGTGGGCATGGGCGCGCTGAACACCGTCAACCAGTTCTTCCTCACCGAGAACCTGCACAGCCCGTACATCCGGTTCGGCTTCATCGGTACGGCGGTCGGCGCGGGCATCATCGTGGGGGCGCTGCTGTCCGGGCGGCTGACGCAGCGGTTCGGCCAGACCACGGTGTTCTCCGGCGGGATCGTCGCGGCGGGGCTCACGCTCCTGGCATACGCCCGCTCCACCAACCTGATCGCCGGACTGGCCACCATCTTCGTGCTCGGATTCACCCTCGGCGCGCTGAACTCGGCCTTCGGCGCGCTGCTGATGCGGGTGGTCGACCGGTCGATGCTGGGCCGGGTCATGGCCATCCTCGCCCCGGTACGCGAACTGTCCCAGCTGATCGGCATCGGGCTGGCGGGCCTGCTCGCCGGGTCGCTGATCGGGGTGAAGGTGGAGGCGGGGCCGTTGACGTTCGGCCGCTTCGACCTGATCCTCACCGGCGCCGGGGTGATGGTGCTGCTCGGCGGCGTGTACGCGTCGCTCGCGCTACGCGGGAAGACCGTCGACGCGCCGGTGTCCGAGCCTGCGCCCCAGCCCGTACCGGAGAACGCCTGACCCGCCGCTGCGGGGCCGACCCCCTCACGCGAAGGAGGTCGGCCAGCGCGCCGAGGCCCACGCGGCCCAGTCGGCGCAGCCCGCCGGGGGCGGCTCGACTCGCTCACCCGCCAGTTCCGCGCGGTCCGGGGCCTGGAACAGCCGCCGGTACTCGTCCAGGTCCTCGGGCGTGATGGGGAAGGTCGAGCCGGGGTCGGTGGCCTGGCGGGACTCGACGCGGGCGAGCTGCTCGGCCGGGTCGATCGGCAGGTAGACGAGGACACAGTCGGCACCGGCCTGGCCTGCGAGGTGGCGGAGGGCAGAGCGCTCGTCTTTGGACCATACGCCGAAGTCCAGGATCACGTTGGCGCCCAGGCGCAGGGCGCGCATGGCCAGCCAGATGAAGCGGCCTTCGAGCACGTCGCGGCGGCCGTCGGCCTCGGGTTCGCCGAACAGCGGGATCATCCACTCATCCGGGGTCAGCCGCAGGGCGGCGTGTTCGCGCTCCAGCTCGCGGGCCCTGGTCGTCTTACCCGCCCCGGGCAGGCCGATCAGGACATACAGGGTGGGTCGTTCTCTCATCTCGCCATCCTGCCCGGTCTCGGTCCGGGCACTTCGCGTGGTCAGGACGGCTGAGGTGCCCGGCCCGGCAAGCGGCCCAGGTCGACGATGCGGCGATCGAGGCGGGCCGACGTGATCGCTTCGACGTTGGCAACTGCCTGGCCCGCGTACCCGGTCGCCTCGCGGCGGTCACCCGTCACGGCGGACACCCGTCACGGCGGACACCTCGGCCAGGCTAACCAGGTCCAGGGTCCGGTTGCGGGCCTGTGCCACCCCATGCGTCGACTCTCGTTGGTGATCGGCGCTTGTGGGCGGAAAGTGGGTTTCGGTCGGCAGGCCGTGCAGTGTTGTGACCGGAGGCCGCGATCTTCGGGGTCGTTTCGGTCGATGATCTCGATGGTCGGTCAGAACCTGGACCTGCAGGCGACATAGTGACCGAGGACGGCAATCATCCAGCCGCCAACCGCCAGCCGCCAACCGCCAACCGCCAGCCGCCAACCGGCCAATCCGCCAACCGCCAGCCGCCAACCGGCCAACCCGCCAACCGCCAGCCGGGCGCCAGGTGCCGCGGCTGAGCCTGCGCTCGGGCGCCTACTCCCGGTTGTTCTTCTGGCCTGACCTACCCGAGGATCACCGCATGGACATCGGCGCGTGGGTCGAGCTCGCGGAGGAACTGGTACTCCGGCCGTACCCCGAGGTGCCGCCGCAAGTAGCGCCGGGCGACTTAGCACAGCCGGGCCTGTACGCCGTGAATCTGATGGTCAGCCGCGACTTCTGGGATCCCGAAGACCGTGACCTGTTCTGGGAGCAGACCTTGGACGAGTACGAAGCCGTCCGCGACCTGCTCGCCGCCGCGTTGACCGACCGCTGGGGCCAGCCGGAGGACGTCGACCTGCTGGCGCTGCGCAAGTCGATACCACCCGACGCATCGGAGCCACCGCTGGTCAGCCTGCTATCCCACTATTGGCGCGACGTCCGACTCTGGCACCGCTCCGGCCGCCACGTGTGCCTCGAGGTCGGCCAAGCCGACAAAGAACTCCCCTTCCAGCTCCTCCTGGCGGTCGGCGACATGTGATCAGGAAGCTGTGCCGCCGACACGCCGTCGAGCCGTGCCATAGGTTCATGATCGACGCAGTAGTGGGGTGGGGGTGGACTGGGTGATGAAGGTGTCGTGCCAGAGGCAGAACATCAGGACGGTCCAGACCTTGCGGGAGTTGTCGGCCTCGGAGCGCTGGTGGGCGATCAGGAGGCTGCGGGCGTATTCGAGGTCGAGGTGTTCGGACGCGGCGGAGGTGGACAGCAGCTCGTGGGCCCAGTCGCCGATGTCGCCGCGTAGCCATACCCGGGCGGGGGTGGCGAAGCCGACCTTGCGGCGTTGGGCGACCGGGGCGGGCAGCAGGTCGGCCACGGCCGCGCGGAGCAGCTTCTTGGTCTGCGTGGTGTCGGGCGAGACTCGCATGGCCGCCGGGATGCGGCTGGCGACCTCGTACACGCGCCGGTCCAGGAAGGGAACGCGCAGCTCCAGCGAGTGGGCCATGGACATGCGGTCAGCCTTGGTGAGGATGTCGCCGGGCAGCCAGGTGCGCAGGTCGATCAGTTGCATGCGGCTGACCGGGTCGAGGTCGGCGCTGCGGGCGTACACCTCGTCGGTTACGTCGGTGCGGGGTGCCGCCGCCCGGTCGCGCAGCAGCAGTGCCTTCTGGTCGGCGTCGAACATCCGGGCGTTGCCGTAGTAGCGCCGCTCCAGCGGCGTGGTCGCGCGGGCCAGGTAGCTCTTGCCGCGTACACCCTCGGGCATCGCGTCGGAGACGCGGCGCAGCGCGCCCTGCACGGAGCGGGGCAGCCGCTGCACCGGCGCGGTGGCGAACGGCTCGCGGTATATCTCGTACCCGCCGAACATCTCGTCGGCGCCCTCGCCCGACAGCACCACCCGCACCTGCTCGGAGGCGGTGCGCGCGAGGAAGTACAGCGGGATCAGCGACGGGTCGGCCAGCGGGTCGTCCAGATGCCAGACGATGCGGGGCAGCTCGCGCAGCACGTCCTCGGCGGTGACGACGGTGGGGGTGAACCGCAGCCCCAGCCCCCAGGCGGTGTCGCGGGCCAGCTCCAGTTCGGAGTAGCCGTTGACGTCGAACCCCGCCGAGAAGACCTGCAGGTCCGGCTTCACCTCGGCGGCCAGGGCGACGACCGCGCTGGAGTCGACCCCGCCGGACAGGAACGCCCCGACGGGCACGTCGGCCACCATGTGCGCGCGTACGCTGTCGCGCAGTGCCTCGCGCAGCTGCCCAGCCAGCACCTTCTCGTCGGCCCCCGTGGCCGCGGCAAAGGTCGGCTGGAAGTGGCGGTGCACCTGGACCGGACCGGCGGGCTCGTAGGTCAGCGAGCAGCCGGCGGGCAGCCGGCGCACGTCCACGCTCATCGTGTACGGCTCCGGCACGTACTGCATCGACACGTAGTGGGCCAGCGCGTCGGCGTCCAACGCCCCGCCGACCGGGATCGACTTGCGCTCGCTGGCCAGCCACAACCCGTCCGGGGTCAGCGTGTAGTACAGCGGCTTGATGCCGAACGGGTCCCGTCCGGCGTACAGGCGGCGTTCCTGCCGGTCCCACAGCACGTACGCGAACATCCCCCGCAGCCGCCGTACGGCCTCGGGACCCCAGTGGTGGAACGCCGCCGCCAGCACCTCGGCGTCACCGGCCGTGTCGAACACCGCACCGCATTCACGGACGAGCTCCGCGCGCAGCTCGCGGTAGTTGTAGATCTCGCCGTTGAAGCACAGGTCCCAGCGCTGCGCGTGGGTGAGCGGCTGGCGGCTGCCGTCGACGTCGATGATGGCCAGCCGCTGGAAACCCATGGTCAGTCCGGGCTGCGGGACCGTCACGACCGTGTCGTCGGGTCCGCGGTGCCGGATCAGGTCCAATCCCGCCGCCACCGCGTCGCACACCTCAACCTGGCCCGAGGCGCTGATGAAGACTACGAAGCCACACATCCTGGTGCCCTCCTCCCGTCGTAGGCAATCGATGGAAAGGTATGGAGCAACCTGTTAAGGCCTCATCAAGATGTGGTGTGGGAACGATGTCGCCCGATTCCGAGATGCCCTGGTGGAACCCGGTCGGGCCTTAACAGGTCCTTCACAGCAGTGCGGGCACAATGCCCGCAGATCGATGGGGAGGTGGGGCGTGACAGCTCGGATCCTGGTCGCGGAGGACGATCCCAAGCAGGCCAACGTCATTCGCATGTACCTGGAGCACGAAGGGCACAGCGTGCTGTCGGTGGCCGACGGACGCGCCGCGCTGGACCAGTGCCGGGCGCGTCGTCCCGACCTGGTGGTGCTGGACGTGATGATGCCGCTGGTCGACGGGCTGGACGTGTGCCACATCCTGCGCGCCGAGTCGGACGTGCCGATCATCCTGCTCACCGCCCGCAGCACCGAGAACGACATCCTGCTCGGGCTCGACGTCGGCGCCGACGACTACATCACCAAGCCGTACAGTCCGCGCCAGCTCGTCGCCCGGATCCGCGCGCTGCTGCGCCGCACAGGCGCCCTCGCCGCCGAGGCCAAGGCGCCCCTGATCGTCGGTGATCTGGTCGTCGACGCGGCGCGCTTCGAGGTGCGGGTGGACGGGCGCCCGGTCGCGCTGACCGCCAAGGAGTTCGGCATCCTGGAGGTGCTGGCGGCCGAGCCGGGCCGGGCGTTCACCCGGGCGCAGATCATCGATCGGGCCTTCGGCTTCGACCAGGACGTGCTGGAGCGCACCGTCGACGTGCACGTGATGAACCTGCGCCGCAAGATCGAGCAGGATCCGGCCGAGCCACGCTACGTGCAGACCGTGTACGGCCGGGGCTACCGCATGCCGCAGGCACCGGCGTGACCTTCAAGATCCGGGTCTTCGTCCTCGTCGCCCTGGTGGCGCTCGTGGCCATGGGCGTCAGCACCTACCTCACCCTGCGCTTCGCCGAGAGCGAGGTCGCCGCCTCCACCCAGACGCAGCAGCAGACCCTGCGCGAGATCTCCGACCGGATCACCGAGTACGGCCGTGACCATGGCACCTGGGAGCGGGTCGCGGACCTGGCCAGGCAGCTCGCGCAGCAGACCGGCAAGCGCATCCGGCTGGAGACGCAGCAGACCCGGGTGGTCATCGTCGACACGGCACTGCTGCTCCACCAGCCCGTCACGCCGGTGGCCGAGCTGACCGCCCCGATCGACGCCCGGCCGCAGTTCGAGTTGACCGACTCGGAGTGGGGCAAGGGCCGCACGCTCGTGCTGGAGTCGATGGAACGCTACCGGCAGGAGATCCGCTTCGCCGCGTGCCTGACCCGCAGCGGCGTCGACCCTGTCGCCATCTCCGTGTCCCGCGGCGTGCCGACCTTCTCCTATGTCGCCGCTCCGCCGGTGGTCGTCCAGGACTGCCAGGCGGGCCTGGTGAGCGTGCCGCGCGCGCTCACCGACGATGAGGCCCAGGTGGCGCAGTGCGACCCGACGGCACAGGCTGACAGCTCCGCCCAGGACCCCCGCCGCGCCAAGGCGACCGCCGCGGCAGGTGAGCAGACCTGCCTGCAGGAGGCGTTCCTGACCCGGATCAGCGGCACCGGCCCCGAGCCCCTGCAACTGGCGGTCGCCGCCGACACGACGGCGATCTCCGCCACCCCGATCGCGCTGGCGGTCAGTGTGGTCTCGGTGCCGATCATCATGTGCACCCTGCTGCTGAGCCGGCACGTGCTGCGCCCGATCCGCGAGCTGACGCTGGCCGCGCGCCGCTTCGGCCAGGGTGCCCTGGACCAGCGGGTCGCCGTCACGGGCGGCGGCGAGCTGGCGCAGCTGGCGCTGGACTTCAATCACATGGCCGATTCGCTGCAGCGCAGCGAGGAGCAGCAGCGCCGCATGATCGCGGATGTGGCGCACGAGCTGCGTACGCCGCTGTCCAACCTGCGCGCCTATCTGGAGGCACTGGAGGACGGGCTGGTCACCGCCGATGCCGCCCTGTTCCACTCGCTGCACGAGGAGGTGCTGCTGCAGCAGCGGATCGTCGACGATCTGCAGACGCTGGCGCTGGCCGAGGCCGGCCGGCTGCGCTACCACTGGTCGACGGTCAGCCTCGGCGAGCTGCTGGACAGCTGCCGTAGGGCGCATCTGTCGTCGGCGTCGACAGCCGCCATCGAGCTGGAGGTCGTCGCCCCCGATCCCGCGCTCTTCGTCCGGGCCGACGCGTACCGCCTGCGCCAGGCCCTGGGCAACCTCGTCACCAACGCGGTGCGGCACTCCCGCGCGGGCTCGACGGTCACCCTGTCGGCCACCCGGTCCGGGCAGAGCGCGCTGCTGACGGTGACCGACCGGGGCAGCGGCATCGCGGCCGCCGACCGGGCGCACGTCTTCGACCGGTTCTGGCGCGCGGACCGCGCGCGCAGCCGCAGCAGCGGCGGCAGCGGCCTCGGCCTGGCCATCACCCGCCAGATCGTGCTGGACCACCAGGGTGAGATCTCGCTGACCAGCGAGGTCGGCCAGGGCACCGCCTTCACCATCCGCCTGCCCGCCCACGACGGCCCCGACCCCGTCGACTGAAGGTGATCACGTTGGCGGGGGTGGGACACACCGTCGAGCACGTCCCAAGCTTCATGATCAACCTGTGTGGGGGCGGGGAGGAGGCGGGGAGAGAGCTGGGAAAATGGGTGGTTGTGCCCGGGGTGGGGGGTTTGCTGGTTGACTGGGGGTATGGATTTGCCCGTACTCCCCCCGCTGGAGCCGATGCTGGCCAAGCCGGTGTCGAAGCTGCCTGACGAACCGGGTATGACGTTCGAGCCCAAGTGGGACGGCTACCGCTGCATCATCTTCCGTGACGGCGACGAGGTCGAGCTCGCCAGCCGCGGCGGCAAGTCGCTGACCAGGTACTTTCCCGAGGTCGTCGAGCTGGTCAAGAAGCAGTTCCCGCCGCGGTCGGTGATCGACTGCGAGATCGTGGTGATCCGGCGCGACGAAGGGCAGCTCCCCCGGCTGAACTTCGACCTGCTGGGCCAGCGCATCCACCCGGCTGCCTCGCGGGTGAAGAAGCTGTCGGTGGAGACGCCCGCCGACGTGATCGCGTTCGACCTGCTGGCACTGGACGACCGGCTGCTGATGGACGAGCCGTACTCGGTGCGCCGGGCGCTGCTGGCCGACGTGCTGAAGGGCGTGACGCCGCCGGTGCACCTGACGCCGGTGACCACCGACGCCGCCACCGCGCGCGAGTGGTTCACCGCGTTCGAGGGTGCCGGGCTGGACGGGCTGATCGCCAAGCCCGCCGACATGACGTATGTGCCCGGCAAGCGGCTGATGTTCAAGTTCAAGCATTCGCGTACCGCCGATGTCGTGGTCGCCGGGTTCCGCTACCACACCTCCGGCCCGATCGTCGGCTCGCTGCTGCTCGGCCTGTACGACGACGACGGCACCCTGCACCACGTCGGCGTCAGCTCGTCGTTCACCGCCGCGCGCCGCAAGGAGCTGCTGGACGAGCTGGAGCCGTACCGCAACCCGACCGAGCACCCGTGGGCCGTCGCGGGCGAGGGCCAGCGGGTGCCCGGCGCCCCCAGCCGCTGGAGCGGCACCAAGGACCTGTCGTTCGAGCCGCTGCGCCCCGAACTCGTGGTCGAGGTCGGCTACGACGCCATGGAGGGCGACCGGTTCCGCCATACCGCCCAGTTCCAGCGCTGGCGGCCCGACCGCGAACCGAAGTCCTGCCGCTACGACCAGCTTGACCGTCCAATCAGCCTCAACGTCGACGAGGTACTGGCTACCCCGTAGGCTCGGGCGAATCCACTGGGGGGAGTGAACACGCTCGTGCGTCTCAGGATCGATCACCGCGTGGTGCGGCTGTCCGTCGCGTTGGTGGCGACCGCCACCACCCTGACCGGGTGTGTGCTACCGCTGCCCGACTTCGGACGCCGCCCGGAAGCGGCCGCCAGCCCGGAACCGGGCTGGCGGCTGTGCCCCGAAGTGCCCGCCGAGCTGCTCGGCAAGGCACCGTCCGGATACACCTTCGAATGCCGAACGGTGCAGGTGCCGCAGGACTGGAGCAAGCCCGACGACGGCAACACCTTCGACATCGCGGTGATGCGCGCCCGCGCCACCGATCAGCGTGACCGCATCGGCTCACTGATGGTCAACCCCGGCGGCCCGGGAGCCTCGGGCATCGACCTGGCGTCGTACCTGACCCGGGGCCTGCCCGCCGAGGTCACCCGGCGGTTCGACATCGTCGGCTTCGACCCGCGCGGGGTGGGCCGCTCCGACCCGGTCGACTGCTTCTCCGACGCCGATCTCGACGCCACGTTCGGCGCCGACCCCGATCCGAAGACGCAGCCCGAGTTCGACCAGAACAAGGACCTCACCAAGCGGATGGTCGACGGCTGCGAGGCCAAGTACGGCGACCGCCTGAACAAGTTCTCCACCGAGCAGGCCGCCCGGGACATGGACAAGATCCGCCAGGATCTGGGCGAAGACAAGATCAACTACCTCGGCTACTCGTACGGCACACTGCTCGGCGCCGTCTACGCACAGCTGTTCCCGGACCGGATCCGCTCGATGGTCCTCGACGGGGCCGTCGACCCGACCCTGGACTCGACCGCCTCGGCACAGAGCCAGGCGATGGGCTTCGAGCGGGCCTTCGACAACTTCACCACCTGGTGCGACGACAACCACAGCCGCTGCCCCATCGACGGCAACGCCCGCGAGGTCGTCATGAAGCTGATGGAGGAGGCGCGCACCAAGCCCGTCGGCAACAGCGACGGCCGGTACGCCACCCCGGGCTGGATCTTCTGGGGCGTGGTGTCGGCGCTCTACACCAAGGCCCGCTGGCCCGACCTCGGGCAGGCCATCGGCGACCTGCAGGAGGGCAAGGCCGGGGCGATCATGTCGCTGGCCGACTCGTACGCCGACCGCGACGACAACGGCGTCTACACCAACCTGTTCGACGCCAACGCCGCCGTCAACTGCGCCGACGAGGCCAAGCCGGTGCCGGTCGAGCAGATCCGCAAGTACCAGGAGGAGTGGCGGCAGAAGTACCCGATGTTCGGGGCGCCGCTGGCCCTGGGCATGCTGACCTGCGCCGTGTGGCCGGGACCGCGTGACCCGTTCCCGACCGGCGAGGCGAAGGGCGCACCGCCGATCCTGGTCGTCGGCACCAAGGGCGACCCGGCCACACCCTACGAGCAGACCCAGAAGCTGGCCGACATGCTCGGCACCGGCGAGGTCCTGACCTGGGACGGCGAGGGGCACACGGCGTATCCGGAGACCCGGTGCATCAGCAGCGCCGTCAACCAGTACCTGATCGACCTGAAGGTCCCACCCGCCGGAACCGTCTGCCCCGCCCAGTAACAGAGCAAGAAGGGCCCCTTCTTATCGCTTTGCGAGGTGGAAGGGGCCCTTCTTAACCCTCGCTTCCGGAGTCCCTGGCGCGGCTGGGTTGGACCCGCATGGGTTCGCCGGGCATCTTGGGGTAGTCCGGCGGGTACGGCATCTCGCCGAGGCCGTTGTCGCGCTCGTCGCGCTCCCACCACTCCAGCAGCGTCGACAGGTCGTGCGCGACCTCGTCCATCCCCGCGTACGGATCCCCGACCTTCGCCAACCGGGCCGGAACCGTACGCAGGTCGAAGTCATCCGGCTCGACCGACCCCAGCTCCTCCCAGGTCACCGGCGTGCTCACGGTGGCCCGGGGATTCGCGCGCAGCGAGTACGGCGCCGCGATGGTCCGGTCCCGCGCCATCTGGTTGAAGTCGATGAACACCTTCTCGCCCCGCTCCTCCTTCCACCACGCCGTGGTGATCCGGTCGGGGTCGCGTCGCTCCAGTTCCCGCGCGAACGCGATGGCGGCATGCCGCGCGTCGATGAACGACCACCGCGGCTGAATACGCACGTAGATGTGGACGCCCCGCCCGCCGGAGGTCTTGGGATAACCGGTCAGACCGGCGTCGGCGAGCACCTCCCGCGCCAGCCCGGCCACGTGCACCGCGTCGCCGAAGTCGGTGCCCGGCTGCGGGTCGAGGTCGATGCGCAGCTCGTCGGGCAGCTCCGTCTCGGGCGCCCGCACCGGCCACGGGTGGAACACGACCGTGCCCATCTGGGCAGCCCAGAGCAGGGCGCCGGGCTCCTTCGGGCACAGCTCGTCAGCCTTGCGACCCGACGGGAACTTGATCTCGGCGGTGGTGATCCAGTCCGGCACGCCCCGGGTCGGGACGCGCTTCTGGTAGAACATCTCTCCCTCGATGCCCTCGGGGAAGCGCTGCAGCGCGGTGGGGCGGTCGCGCATGGCCCGCAGCATCGGCTCGGAGACGGCCAGGTAGTACTCGAACACGTCCCGCTTGGTGTAGCCGCGCTCGGGGAAGTAGATCTTGTCCGGGCTGCTGAGTCTTACCGATCGATTACCGACCTCGAACTCGAGCGCTTCCGCCTTGGGCATGGCACGAACCTACCGCGTACTGTGCGGGTATGGAGAACATCAGCCACCTGACCGAGGACGAGTGGCGCGTGCGCCTCAATCCTGAGGAGTTCCGGGTGCTGCGCCAAGCGGGGACCGAAGCACCGTGGACGGGCAAGTACGTCGATACCAAGACCCCGGGCACGTACAGCTGCCGCGCCTGCGGCGCGAAGCTCTTCGACAGCGTCACCAAGTTCGACAGCCACTGCGGCTGGCCGTCGTTCGACGAGGCCATTCCGGGCACCATCCGCTACATCGAGGACCGCTCGCACGGCATGGTGCGGGTCGAGGTCCGCTGCGCCAACTGCGACTCCCACCTCGGGCACCGCTTCGACGGCGAGGGCTTCACCCCCAAGAACGCCCGCTACTGCATCAACTCGATCAGCCTCGACCTGGAGCCGTCGTCGGACAGCCAGGTCGGTTGACCTGATCCCGCCCGCGTTTGGCACGGCTGTTGACACTCCGCTTACCTTGGGCGCCATGACACTGCTCGGGGGAACGGCGGCTCAGGCCGCGTCGGTGGTCGCGGACGGACCGTATCTGAATGTCTCGGGCGGCCCGGCCTGCTGCATCTGCCTGGTCGTACTCATCGCTTTCGGCTTCGGCGCCTACGCGCTCGGCCGTCGTAGCAACAACGACAGCTGATCGGTCCGCTGTGGACTGGTGCCGCGATGTGCGCCGTGCCACCATCATCGGGAATTCCTGGGACAGGAGGGACCGGCGGTGGCGGACGGCACGGCACACAGGCACTGGTGGCAGCAGCTGACCAGCCCCGGCGGCAGCAGCCTGCCGCTCAGCGTCACCGAGCGTCTGTCCTGGTACCAGCGCCAGGTCAGCAAGCAGCGCCGTGGCAACTACCTGCTGGAGGGCACCACGGTCGTGCTGGCCGCGGGCATCCCGGCCGCGGCCGCACTGGGTGCCGCGACCACCGTCACCGCCGTGCTGGGTGCGCTGGTGGCGATCCTGGCCGGGCTGCGCCAGCTGCTGCGGCCGGGTGAGAACTGGATCCGCAGCAGCGGCACCCTGATCGCCCTGCAGCGCGAGGCGGTGCTGTGGAGCGCGGGCAACGCGCCATACGACGGTAACCGCCCCGACGCCGCCCTGGTCGAGAACGTCGAGGCGCTGGTGGCCGACGAGGCGATGCGCTGGGCCGACCAGCGCAGCGCCCGCCGCGCCAACGCCGACGCCGAGCGCCAGCCCGCCTAGCTCTCCCCCGCGCGTTCGACTGCCGTACGCAGCGCCTCGGTGCTGCGGCCCACGACCGCGCCGCCGTCGTCGAGCAGGATGACCGGCCGCTGGATGAGCTGCGGGTGCGCGGCCATCGCGTCGATCCAGCGCGGCCTGCTCGCCTCGTCGCGGTCCCAGCCGTCCAGGCCGAGTTCGGCCGCGACCGGCTCGGCGAGGCGGCACACGTCCCACGGCTGCGCGCCCAAGCGGTCCAGCACCTCGACCAGCTCGGCGGCGGTCGGCGGCTGGGTCAGGTACGACCGCAGCCGCACCGGCACCCCGGCCAGCTCGAACGTCTCCCGTGCGGTCGCGCACTTCGAGCACGACGGGTTGTTCCACATCTCCACCCGCCCATCCTCGCCTACCGAAAATTCTTCGCCGCAGGGGCAACCGGGCAGGCCCCCGACCCGGTACGTCATCCTGTCCAACCGACGGGAGACGAGGCGGGGATGGCCGAGAAGGCGGAGTTCGACGAGTTCGTGCTGGCGAGGTCGCACGGGCTGCTGCGCACCGCGTACGCACTGACCAGGGACCACGGCCATGCCGAGGACCTGCTGCAGACCGCGCTGGTGCGGTCGTGGTCGGCGTGGCGGCGCATCGAGGGCGACCCGGAGCCGTACGTGCGGGCGATTCTCGCCAACACCTACAACTCCTGGTGGCGCCGCCGCTGGCACGGCGAGCGGCCGACCGAGGTGCTGCCCGAGACCGTCGGCGGTGCGCCGCAGGACCGGCTGGCCGAGCGCGACGGGGTGTGGCAGGCGCTGGGCCGCCTGTCCCGGCAGCAGCGGACCGTGCTGGTGCTGCGCTACTTCGAGGACCTGAGCGAGGCCGACATCGCGGCCGCGCTGGGCATCTCGGCGGGCGCGGTGAAGAGCCACGCGGCCAAGGGCCTGGCCCGGCTGCGGCTGGACCCGACGCTGCTGCCGGTGCCGATCGACGACGCCCCGGCCGGAAACGAGCGCCTGGCGGGGGTACGGGCGCGCGTCCGGCAGCGTCGCAACGGCCGCCTCGCGACCGCCGCGGCGGCGACGCTGGTGATCGCGGTGGTGCTGGGCCTGATGCTGATTCCGGGCGTACGGCGGCACTCCCTGCCCGACCCCGCGGTCTCCCGTTCGACCGGGGCACCCGACCGGGACGGGGCGGTATACGTCGACGGCAACCGGGTCGTGGCGCACGAGTCCCAGCCCTACGCCCTCGGCGACACCATGCGCTTCACCTGGACTCCCGCCGACGCCGACCCGGTGATCGTCTACGGCGCCTGCGACCACGCGCCCGCGGCGGACGCGCTGACGATGACCGCACGGGTCGACGGCGTGCAGGTGTTCCAGGTCAGGTGTACGACCGAGTCCTGGTCCGGCGCCTACAGCACCGATCGGGTGAAGCTGTCGTCGCTGACGCTGCGGCCGGGCGAGCCGGTCGAGGTGACGGTGAAACTGGTGCTCGAGAAGCCTTGGACGACGCTGGACCGGCTGGGAAAGATGGAGGTGGGCATCGGCGAGCCGGTGCCGTTCGAGCAGTATCCGCTGCCGTCCCGACCCCCGGCGCTGGAGCCGCTGATACGCGATCCCGCCGACGCTCCCCCGCAGGCGGTCATCCTGGACCAGGGCACGAATCGGCAGGTGAAGCTGCAGTGGACGGGCGGCCTGCAGATCATCGGCCGTTCGCAGACGCCCGGCGTGCTGCGGATCAGCGTCAACGGCGGGCCCGTGCAGGACATGAACTGGTGGGACTACGACCAGCGCACGCTCAGCTACTACGTCGGCGGGCCCAACGACTTCCCGTCCATCTCTCCGGAAGACCAGGTCACGGTATCGATTGAGCCGCTGCACACCACCGGGGACTGGTTCGTCGCGATCGTCCAGGCCTGGGGGTGACCGGTCGGCGCGGGTCCGCCTCGCGCCCGTTACGGTGGAATAAGATGATACATCCTTAAAGGGAGATATCGATCATGCCCGGACTCGTTCCGCCCGTCGCCGACGAGCGCGAAGGCCTGCTGGCCTACCTGGACCAGCAGCGGCAGGTGCTGAAGCTCGCCGCGTACGGCCTCACCGACGAGCAGGCCCGGCTGACCCCGACCGCGGGCTCGCTCAGCGTCGGCGGGCTGATCAAGCACTGCGCCGCGATGGAGACACAGTGGATCGACACCATGCTCCAGCGCCCTGGCCAGCCACTGGACTATGAGGCGAGCTTCCGCCTCGGGCTCGACGAGACCCTGGCCGGGGTGATCGAGCGCTACGACACTGTGGCCGTGGCGACGGCCGCCGCGGTCGCCCTGGTCACCGACCTGGGCGACCCGGTGCCGGTGCCCCAGGGGGTGCCGTGGTTCCCCAAGGACGTGGCCGCCTGGTCGGTGCGCTGGGTGCTGCTGCACGTGATCGAGGAGACGGCCCGGCATGCCGGGCACGCCGACATGGTGCGCGAGAGCATCGACGGCGCGACGGCGTTTCCGCTGATGGCGGCCGCCGAGGGCTGGCCGGAGACGCCGTGGCTGAAGCCGTGGCGGCCGCAGCAGCCGCCGGTGTCGACGCTCTGATCAACCGCGCTACTGTCATGCCGTGGACGAGCAGTGGCGGCAGCAGCGTGACCACGCCGTGGCGCAGCACGCCGCGGCCGACGAGCGCCGCCGCGCGGCCGAGGTCGCCAAGGCCAGAGTCATGATCGAGCGGTTCGTCACGCAGGCGCGCGAGCGCGGCCTGCGCACCACCGCGCTGACCGCGTTCGCGTACGACGGCGGCGGCCGCTACCGCACCGGCCTGCGCGGCTGGTACGTGCACCGCGGCCGGGGCCTGGCCGTGGACGTCGACGGCAACTACTACGTGCTCGGCGTCCCGTCCTCGCTGCGGGCGCGGCTGCTCGGCGCGCAGGTGGCACCGTCGGACCCACCGCTGGTCATCGGCGCGGGCGGCAAGGACGGCGAGTCGATGCCGCTGGAGGTCATGCTGCGGCGGCGCCTCGACGCCGGCGACGACTGATCCGTACGGGTTTCCCCGAATACCGCACGGATTCGGATGCCGCTAATCTCTGGCGCATGAGTGCAGCGCGCCCACAGGGTCTGGTGTTCGGGGAAGTCGCCGAGGAGTTCGACCGGATCCGGCCGGGTTACCCGGCGGCGCTGGTCGACGATGTGCTCGCCTACGCGGGTCCGGGCACCCGCGCGCTGGAGGTGGGCGCGGGCACCGGCAAGGCCACCACCGCGTTCGCCGTACGCGGGCTGGACATCACGGCGGTGGAGCCGGACCCGGCCATGGCGGCGCTGCTGGAGCAGCGGCTGGGCGAACGGTCCACGGTGCGCATCGTGGCGGCGCTGTTCGAGGGCTACACCCCGGACGCCCCGTTCGACCTGCTCTACTGCGCGCAGGCGTGGCAGTGGACGGACTCGGCGCAGCGTTGGGCGCGCGCGGCGGCGGCGTTGGCCCCCGGCGGCGCGCTGGCGCTGTTCTGGAACTTCGACCGGATCGCCGACGACGACCTGCGGGCGCTGGTGCGCCAGGTGCACGAGCCGTACGCGCCGCACGCGATGATCGATGAGGAGCCCGCCGACGGCACGGACCTGTCGCAGTACTGGCCGGGTCCCGACCTGGCCGCGCTGCCCGAGTTCGGCGACCTGACCGAGCGCATCTACCTGTGGGAGCGCACGCTGTCGACCGACGACTACGTGTCCTATCTGTCCACCCAGCCGACCTACCGGATGCTGCCCGAGGTCACCCGCGAGGCGCTGTTCGCCGCGCTGCTGCAGCAGCTGCCGGAGAAACTGACGCTGTCCGTGGAGACGCTGCTGTACCTGGGGCGGCGCACCGCCTGAGCCGGGCTCAGCCCTGCGCCGCGCCCGGCGGCGGCCCGACCTTGATGGCGCGGCGCAGGGAGTACGTCACCGAGTGCAGGCGGTGCGGGTCGGAGGCGAGGTAGACCGCGCCCCGGTCGTACACCTGCCAGCCGTCGCGACCCAGGCGGTTGAGGTGGCGCAGGTCGTCGAAGCGCTCGTCGGTGCCCCACCGCTCCACGCCGCGCGCGTGGTGGAAGGCGGCGTCCCAGTCCATGAACCGGTCGCCGCCGAGCGACCCCGCCGAGCGGTACTCGAACCGTGCGTATTCCCAGCGAACCATGGCGCCATTGTGCCCCACCGTCGGCGCCGACCGGCCACTGTGTCCAAAAACATCAGTCCGGGCACGACCGGACGAACCTCGACCGTCAGCCGAGTTCGACGGCGACCAGCAGGAACACGGACAGGCCCGCGACGAGCCCGATCACCATCGCCGGAACCAGCGCCACGTGGAAGAACGTCGCGGTGAAGGTGGAGAGGGCGCCGGGGACGGCGAAGAACGCCGCGGCCTGCACCGGCTTACGCCGTGAGTACTTGACGGCCGCGTTGGCCACGAACTTGACCACGATGGCGAGGAAGCCGATCACGGCCAGCACCGCCAGCGCGAGCAACGTCCACAGTACGGCCGACCCACCCGACACGGCACACCATCCCATCGACCCGCGTTGCCATCCTGGCGCCTCGAACCTAGTCCGTGGCCACCACCACGGTCACGTGAGGCTTCAGATCACGTCCGGGCCGAGCAGCTCCTCCAGCCACCCGTAGATGCCCTCGCCGTACTCGGCCAGGCTCTCCTCGGTGGCGTCGCACAGCGAACGCTGGTAGGACAGCGCTTTGCCGATCTTGGCGACCACGATCGCGTCCTGGCACAACTCGCGCAGTTCGGGCAGGTCGCGGCCGTCGGCCGTCCAGGCGGACAGGTAACGGTCGCGCAGCTCGTACAGCAGCGGATCCTGGTGTTCCACCTTGGCGTCGCGGTGCACCACCCGCAGCGCGACCAGCATCGACCCGAACGGGTGCGCCACGGTCGCGTCGCCGAAGTCGAAGAAGCGCAGGCCGCCGTCGGCGTCGGCGAAGACGTTGCTGGGGTGCATGTCGTCGTGCTGCACACTCGCCGCGATGCCGTCGGCGGCCAGTCGCTCGCACCGGCGCTCGATCCGGGGCAGCCACTCGACCAGTGCCGCGACCTTGTCCGCGTCGAGGTTGGCCAGCACGTACGGGTCGGCCAGCAGCTTCTCGTACTGCGCGGCGACGGTGTGCGGGCGGAAGTCGGGCACCCCGGCGGCCAGCATGTCAGCGGCGTGCGGGGCGGTCGCGCGCTGCAGTGCCGCGTACCGGCGCAGCAGTTCTTCCCAGCGGTCCCGGTCGAACGTGTCGGCGGTGATCTCGCGCAGCGTCGGGCCACCGTCGGGCAGCAGCATCCAGCCGCGCTCGGTGTCGACGGCCAGCGGTACCAGCATGTCGTGCGGCGCGATCGAGGCCAGCAGGCGCATCAGCGCGGACTCGTAGCGCGACCCGGCGTTGTTGTACTTGAACCACGCCTGGCCGCTCGCGATCGGCACCCGGGCGGTCGTCGACCAGGGGCGCACGCGGTCGACCACCGCGGGGCCGGTCGCCGGGGTGCCCCGCTCGGCCAGCGTCGCGGCGATCCAGTCCTGGGCCAGCACCCATTCGTCAGCACGCATCGGCCCAGGCTAGGGGCATGAACGACCCGGATGCGAACGGTTATCGGACACAGCGATGAAAGCCGACACCCCGCACCGTGCGCAGCGCGCCGCTCGGCGACTGGACGTGCAGTGTGCCGTCGTCGAACCAGTGCCGCTGTCCGGGACGGATCATGACGGTCTCGGCGAGCTCCACCAGCCACTCACCGGCGGCCACGACATCGACCAGCAGCAGCCGGTCGGCGGTGGCGGGCTCGGTGGTGACCATGAGAAGACCTCGTCATCGGGGGTACGGACCGCCAAGCTAACCGACACATCGCCCCCGAAGGAAGAGCCCGCGGTCGCTTGGTGCGCAGTGACACAGCAGCTCAGCGGCACCGCGACCGATCCGCGACAGGCGCATCCGGCGATCGGCCCGTGCCCCCGCCCGCCGACCGGGCGGACGATATAGGGATCTGTCGAACTCCTACCGTCCCTGGGAGAACGCATGAACCACGTAACGCGCCGCCGGCTTTGCCGAGCGGCGGCACTCCTACCACTGCTCGCCGCGCTGCTCGTCCCGGTGCCCCCGGCCGCGGCGGCGGTGCTGCCGTACCAGGATCCGGCGCTGCCGGTGGCGACCCGCGTCAGCGACCTGCTGTCGCGGATGAGCCTGGACGAGAAGCTGGGCCAGATGACCCAGGCCGAGCGGGGCTCGGCGACCCCGGCCGACGTGACCGCCTACCGCCTCGGCTCGATCCTGTCCGGCGGCGGCTCGGCCCCCACCCCGAACACCGCCACGAGCTGGGCCGACATGTACGACAACCTCCAGCGCGCCGCCCTGGCCACCCCGCTGGCGATCCCCATGATCTACGGGGTGGACGCGGTGCACGGCCACAACAACGTGGTCGGCGCGACGATCTTCCCGCACAACATCGGCCTGGGCGCCACCGGTGACCCCGCACTGGTGCAGCAGATCGGCCGGGCGGTCGCCGAGGAGGTGTCCGGGACCGGCATCGACTGGGACTTCGCGCCCTGCCTGTGCGTGGCCCGCGACGACCGGTGGGGCCGGACCTACGAGTCGTTCGGGGAGACCCCCGACATCCCGTCCTCGCTGACGACGATCATCACCGGCCTGCAGGGCACGGCGCTGGGCGGCCCGGCTTCGGTGCTGGCCACCGCCAAGCACTACCTCGGCGACGGCGGCACCACCGCCGGCGACGACCAGGGCAACACCCAGCTCACCGAGGCCCAGTTGCGGGCGATCCACCTGCCACCGTTCCAGGCCGCGGTGGCGCGCGGGGTCGGCTCGGTGATGATCTCGTACAGCAGCTGGAACGGCGTCAAGCTGCACGGCAACCAATACCTGATCACGAACGTGCTGAAGGGCGAGCTGGGCTTCTCCGGTTTCGTCGTCTCCGACTGGAACGGCATCGACCAGATCGACGGGCAGTCCGGGTTCACCGCGGCCGAGGTGACCGCCTCGATCAACGCCGGCATCGACATGGTGATGGTCCCGACCGCGTGGAAGAACTTCCTCACTCTGCTCAAGGCCGAGGTGCAGAACGGTCACATCACCCCGGCCCGAGTCGACGACGCCAACCGCCGCATCCTGACCAAGAAGTTCGAGCTGGGGCTGTTCGAACGGCCGCTGACCGACCGGTCGTACACGCCGACGGTCGGCAGCGCCGCGCACCGGGCCCTGGCCCGGCAGGCGGTCAGCCGGTCGATGGTGCTGCTCAAGAACTCCGGCAACGTGCTGCCGCTCGCTCGCGACGGCGGCAAGATCTTCGTGGCGGGCAAGAGCGCCGACAACATCGGCTACCAGTCGGGCGGCTGGACCATCTCCTGGCAGGGCGGCTCCGGCGCCATCACCCCCGGCACCACCATCCTGCAGGGCATCCGCGCCGCGGTCGGGTCGAGCACGACAGTCACCTACAACCAGCGCGGCACCGGCGTCGACGGCAGCTATCGGGCTGCCATCGCGGTCGTCGGCGAGACCCCGTACGCCGAGGGTCAGGGCGACCGGACCACCAGCATGAGCCTGGACCGCGACGACCTGCGCACCCTGGACACCCTGCGCAAGGCCGGCGTGCCGGTGGTCGTGGTGCTGGTCTCCGGACGTCCACTGGACGTCGCCACCCAGGTGTCGGGCTGGAACGCGCTGGTGGCGGCCTGGCTGCCCGGCACCGAAGGCGCGGGCGTCGCCGACGTGCTGTTCGGCGCCGTCGCGCCCACCGGCAAGACGCCGATGACCTGGATGACGTCGCTGTCCCAGCAGCCGATCAACGCCGGGGACGGCAAGACGCCGCTGTTCCCCCAGGGCTTCGGCCTGACCTACTGACGATCTCCGGCCGGGTCGGTGGCCTTCTGCATCGGTCGCCGACCCGGTACGGTCTACCCACCCGCCGAGATCGTGATCGGCGACACACCAGGGGGTACGGGTGGATCGACGGCAACGCCTGCTGGCGGCCCTGCTCGCCCTGACCGCCGCCGGTGCCGCCGCCGTCGTCACGAGCTGCATCAGCGCACCCGGGTCGACCCCGGCGCAGCAGCCGCAGCAGGTGGTGCCGGACAACGCGGCCGTCATCGTCGAAACGCCGATGCGTGGCGGCCGGATGCTGCTCTGGACCGACCCGGCCGAGAACTCCTGCTGGCACCTCACCGTGCTCCCGAAGAGCGGCGCGGCCAACACCGTCCGCACCTGCGGCGACGGAACCACCCCTCAGGCCACCCGCCTGTACGGCGTGATCGTGGTGCTCGGCGGGTGCGAGACGGGCGAGGCGCTGGTGCGCACGGCACCCGACGCCGAACCGGTGCGCTACGTCGCCCGGGACTCGCTGTTCCTGATGACCCAGCCCGTCTCCGGCGAGATCGGTGAAAGCTTCGACCTGGCCTGCGCCGCCACCCCCGCCACCTTCCGCCCCATCCTCGTCACGGGCGCCTGACCCCGCCCGGACGCGGCCCCTTCGCCCCACGTCGGGCGAACGTCGCGCGCGGGTGACGGGGTGCGGATAGGTCACCAGCCTCGGGCGTGCCATTCCGGGAGGGAGGGGCGTTCGCGGCCGAGGGTGCTGTCCTTGCCGTGGCCCGGGTAGAACCACGTGTCGTCGGGCAGCCGGTCGAAGATCTTCGTCTCCACGTCGCGGATCAGCGACGCGAACGCGGCCGGGTCGCCCCAGGTGTTGCCCACCCCACCCGGGAACAGCGAATCCCCGGTGAACAGGTGCGGATGCCCGTGCGGGTCGCGGTAGAGCAGCGCGATCGAGCCCGGCGTGTGCCCGACCAGGTGGATGACCTCCAGCTCGACCTCGCCGACGCGTACCGTCTGTCCTTCCTCGACGGTCTCGGCCTTGACCGGCAGCTCGCCCGCGTCGGCCGGGTGCGCGACCGCGGTGGCTCCGGTCGCCGCGACCACTTCGGCCAGCGCCTGCCAGTGGTCGCCGTGCCGGTGGGTGGTCACCACGGTGGCCAGGCCCGCGTCCCCGGCGAGCGCGATGAGGGTGTCCGCGTCGTTGGCCGCGTCGACGAGCAGCTGCTCGCCCGTCTTACGGCAGCGCAGCAGGTACGCGTTGTTGTCGTGCGGCCCGACCGACACCTTGCCGATGGTCAGCTCGTCCAGTTCCCGCACGTCGGTGCCGCTGCCGCGGCTCACATCTCCGGTGTATGCCACGCCCCTCAGCCTAGTCAGCGGGCGGTCTTGACAGTTGTGGCTATTGCTATTAGCTTTTAGGCTATGAGCATTAGCCAGAGCGAGACGCTGTTCCTCGACGTCCCCGGCGGACGCCTGTCCTACGACCTCACCGGCCCCGCCGACGGGCCGCTGGTCGTCTGCCTGCCCGGCATGGGCGACCTGCGCGCGGCCTACCGCCACACCACCGCCCGGCTGGTCTCGGCCGGTCACCGCGTCGCCCAGCTCGACGTGCGCGGCCACGGCGACTCCAGCACCGGCTGGGACCGCTACGGCAGCGACGCCTGCGCGCAGGACGCCCTCGCCCTCATCGCGCATCTCGGCGGCCCGGCCGTCGTGGTCGGACACTCGGCCACCACCGCCTCGGCGATCCGCGTGGCCGCGACCGCACCGGACGCCGTCACCGCGATCGTGCTCATCGCGGGCTTCCTCCACGACGTCGAGCTGAACCCGGTCATGAAGCTGGCCGCCGCGGCGGTCACCCGCAGCGCCCTGCTGTGGACGCGCGGCTTCTACGCCGGGCTCTACAAGGCGGCCAAACCCGAGGACTTCCCGGCGTACCTGCGTGGACTCCAGGCGAACCTGGGGGAGCCGGGCCGACTGGCGGCGCTGCGCGGGCTGATGGCCAACGCCCGGGAGGGCAACGCGGCCATCCCGGGGGTGACCTGCCCTACCCTGATCGTCATGGGCACCGCCGACCCCGACTTCCCCGACCCGGCCGCCGAGGCGCACGCGCAGGAGCAGGCGCTCGGGCAGTACGCGAGCGCGGTGCGGGTGCGGCTGCTCGACGGCGCCGGGCACTACCCACACGCCGAACTGCCCGAACAGACCGCCGCCGCGATCACCGGCTTCCTCGCCGAGGTGGTTCGTGCCTAGGGCCGGGCTGTCCACGGCCGCGGTGGTCGAGGCCGCACTCGCGCTGGTGGACGAGCAGGGTGCCGCCGCGCTGACGCTGGCCGCGGTCGCCGCGCGCACGGGGGTCGCCACGCCGTCGCTGTACAAGCACGTGCGCAGCCTGGACGCGTTGCAGCAGCTGGTTTCGGCGGCGGTGACCGAGCAGTTCGCGGGGGTGCTGGAGCGGGCGGCGGCAGGCCGGGCGGGCGCGGACGCGCTGCGGGCCGTGGCGGCGGCCTATCGCGCGTACGCCCGCGATCTTCCCGGCCGCTACCCGTTCGCCCAGCGGGTGCCCGACCCGACCGATCCGGCGCACGTCACGGCCGGTGAGCGCGCGGTCGGCGCGATCTTCGCGGTGCTGCGCGGTTACGGTGTCGAGGGTGAGGCGGCCGTGGACGCGACCCGGATGCTGCGCAGCACGCTGCACGGGTTCGTGAGTCTGGAGCTGGCGGGCGGGTTCGGGCTGCCCCGGTCGGTGGACCGCTCGTTCGACCGGCTCGTCGACGGGGCCGACGCCGCGCTGCGTGCCTGGCCGACCTGACGGGGCAACCCGGGTGCGGTGGATACGCGAGACTGTCCACATGCGGCGGTCGACGGCGGTGCTCGGTAGTGTCCTGTTCTTCGTGGTCGCCCCGTGCACGGTCGCGGGCCTGGTCCCGTGGTTGCTGACGGGCTGGCACGCGGGCGGAAGCTGGTGGCCGCCGGTGCGCGTGGTGGGCGTGGTGCTGGTCGCGGTCGGTGCGGCGGTGCTGCTGCACTCGTTCGCCCGGTTCGTGACCGAGGGCCTGGGCACGCCCGCCCCGGTGGCCGAGCCGGAGCACCTGGTCGTGGGCGGGCTGTTCCGATACGTACGCAACCCGATGTATGTCGCGGTCACCGCCGTGGTCACCGGCCAGGCGCTGCTGCTGTGCCGCTGGGACCTGCTCGGCTACGCGGCGGTCGCGCTGGCGGTGATGGTCGCCTTCGTCAGGCTGTACGAGGAGCCGCATCTGCGCGCCCGTTTCGGCGCCGAGTACGACGTCTACCGCCGCGAGGTGCCCGGCTGGTGGCCCAGGTTGCGACCCGCGCGCAGGCGCTAGAACATCCGCTCCAGGATCAGCTTCAGCGCGTCCTCGGCGTGCCGCCGGGAGATCTCCGCGGCCCGGTCCCCGTCCCGCTCCAGCAGGCTCGCCACCAGCGCGACGTGCTCGTCCTGCGACGTCTGCACATCCTTGGCCGCGTAGTGCTCGGCGACCTGGCTGTTGAAGAAGTACAGGTGGTTCTGCTCGATGGTGCGGGCCAGCCGCGGATTGTGCGCGGCGTCCACGATCAGGCTGTGGAACCGGTCGTTGAAGACCACGAAGTCGAAGCCGCCGGTGCCGCCGGTGCCGCCGGTCCAGCTGGCGCACAGCCCCTCGATGGCCGCCAGCTCCGCGTCGGTGGCGCGCTGGCAGGCGAACCGGGCCGCGAACGACTCCAGCGCCATGCGCACCTCGTAGATGGCGACGATCTCGTCGCGGTCGTGCTGGCGCACGATCCAGCGGCGGCGGTGCGACACGATCAGTCCGTCGGCGGCGAGCCGCTGCATGCTCTCCCGAATGGGCGTACGGCTGACCTGCAGTTTCTCCGCGATCGCGGCCTCGACCAGCGGCTCGTTCGGGCCGAGCTTGCCCAGCACGATCTGGTCGCGCAGCCAGCGGTACACGTTGTCCGACAACGTGCGGGTGGCATGCATGGGCGCGGTCGACACATGCCCTCCTCTCCGTACGGACTCCGGACGGCCCAGCGTATGCGCACACCCCGGCACCCGGCCATGAGTCGATCCCCACAACGGCACGCTTGTGCCCGTTCGTCCCTATCCCAGAGTGCGGAAAGTGTCGCGGCCCACGCAGTGTCATCGATGTCCGGGCCTTCCCAAGCGTCCTCGATCGGGTAGACTCGCTGCCGTGGTACGTCGGTATTGGCGCTTTACGCTGGCTCTGGGTAGAGCCGGCGGTCCTTTGCGCTGACCGCGACCATACCCAGAGCCAGCAGGGCGGAGACGGCTCGTCTTCGCCCTTTGCCATGTCATGGACGGGCTGGCCTGGATGACCAGATTGCGGGGCCCGTCCCCAGCCGATCGGGAGACGACTCCAATGACCCAGACCAACGACGTGCACGTGGTCTCGTTCGAGCCGCTGCAGCCACCGCGTGAACTGCTGAGCGCCCTGCCGCTGGGCGACGGCCGGGCCGCCCTGGTCGAACGCAGCCGCCACGACGTCCGCGAGGTGCTGACCGGCCGCGACGACCGCCTGCTGGTGGTGGTCGGGCCGTGCTCGGTGCACGACACCGAGGCCGCACTCGACTACGCCCGGCGCCTGGCGCACGCCGCGGGTCGGCTGAGCAGCGAGCTGTGCCTGGTGATGCGGGTGTACTTCGAGAAGCCGCGCACCACGATCGGCTGGAAGGGCCTCATCAACGACCCCGGCCTCGACGGGACGTACGACGTGCAGCGCGGTCTGCGCACCGCCCGCACCCTGCTGCTGGACATCCTCGACCTGGGCGTGCCGGTGGGCTGCGAGTTCCTCGACCCGACCAGCCCGCAGTACATCGCCGACGCGGTGACCTGGGGTGCCATCGGCGCGCGTACCACCGAGAGCCAGGTGCACCGGCAGCTCGCCTCCGGCCTGTCCATGCCGATCGGCTTCAAGAACACCACCGACGGCGACATCCAGGGCGCCATCGACGCCTGCCAGGTCGGC
Source organism: Catellatospora tritici (assembly GCF_019083965.1). Lineage (GTDB taxonomy): Bacteria > Actinomycetota > Actinomycetes > Mycobacteriales > Micromonosporaceae > Catellatospora > Catellatospora tritici. Next base: position 163,202 of record NZ_JAHRCY010000006.1, on the reverse strand, counting down.
CGCAACAGCCACGTCTTCTTCGGCGCCGACCCCGACGGCCGCGCCGCGGTGGTCACCACCACCGGCAACGAGGACTGCCACGTGATCCTGCGCGGCGGCCGCGGCGGCCCGAACTACGGCTCCGACTCGGTCGCGTCGACGCTCGGCATGATCGAGAAGGCGGGCCTGAAGCACAAGCTCGTCATCGACGCCAGCCACGGCAACAGCGGCAAGAGCCACGAGCGGCAGGCGGTCGTCTCCGACGAGATCGCGGCCCAGATCGCGGCCGGGCAGACCGGCATCGGCGGCGTCATGCTGGAGAGCTTCATCGTCGCGGGGCGCCAGGATCTCGACTCCGGCCAGCCGCTGACCTACGGGCAGAGCGTCACCGACGCGTGCATGAGCTGGGAGACCACCGAGCAGACGCTGCAGACGCTGGCCCAGGCTGTCATCGCCCGGCGGCGCGCCCTCTGACGCGGAGGCCGGGATGGGACGCGCCATCCCATCCCGGCACTACGTGGGGCCATGCTCGATCACTTGTCGATCCAGGCCGCCGATCCCACCGCGGCCGCTGAGTTCTACGAAACCGTGCTGGCCCCGCTGGGCGGCAGGCGCCTGCTCCGGTTCGGCGACGTCGTCGGGTTCGGCAAAGCCCGCCCGGAGTTCTGGCTCGGGCCGGTAACCACACAGGGCACCCCGCGCGAGGTGCACATCGCGTTCACCGCACCCGATCGTTCGTCGGTCGATGCCTTCTTCGCGGCCGCGGTCGACGCCGGGGCCGAGGTGCTGCACGAACCGCGGGAGTGGCCGGAGTACCACGCCGACTACTACGGCGCTTTCGTACGCGACCGCGACGGCAACAACGTCGAAGCGGTCTGCCACTCCTCCCCCGCCTGAGCCGCGCCCGATCGCCAGGCGCGCAGGTCAAGAGTCAAGAAGGCACCTTCTACCGCACAGAGCGAGCAGAGAATCTGCTCGTCTCGCCGACGCGAGCCGAGGAAGGTGCCCTTCCTTTTACTCGGGCTGGCGGGTGGCGCGCCAGGCGCGTATGCCCAGGATGCCGACGGTGGTGCCGATCGCCAGCGACGCGGCGATGAGCAGGGCGTGCACCCACAGGAAGCTGGTGGGTGCCCCCTGCCCGACGACGCCGCCCGCCCAGGCCCGCGGATCGTTCCAGATCGCCACGGCGAACCGGGGCCAGATGACCCAGGTCCACACCCCGACCAGGGTCAGGAAGATCGACCAGCCGCGCGTCAGCCTCATAACCGGCGAGTATGCCAGCCGCGGCCGGCGCCTCAGCCGACCGGCACCGGCGCCACATGGTGGTCGAACAGCCACGACATCCGCGCCATGGCCTCCGGGCTGCCGCTGCGGCGGAACACCAGCGGCAGCACCATGTCCCGCACCGCGCGCGCCACCGGACCGGCCTGCTTGGCCGAACTCATCGACGCGCCCCAGGCGACCACCCGCTCCACCCGCGCCCGACGGCGCCGCTCGTACTCCTCCAGCGCGGCGGGGACGCCGGGGACCTCGCGCAGGCAGTGGGCCAGGGTCACGGCGTCCTCGGCGGCCAGCGACGCGCCCTGGCCCGAGGCCGGGGAGACGGCGTGCGCGGCGTCGCCGATGACCACCATCGAGCGGCTGTGCCAGCGCGGGACGGTGGGCAGGTCGTACTGGTTGGTGATGCGCAGCTCGTGGGGGGTGCCCGCGACGATGCGCGTGGCGGGGCCGCGGTCGACCGACAGCAGCTCGGCCAGCTCGGCGCGTACCTGCGCGTCGGTCATCGCGCCGAGTTCGGTACGCGGGCGCTCGGCGCGGCTGGGCGGGTTGGCGAACCACCACACCTCGCCGTCCGGGCTCACCGTGTACCCGAAGAAGCACCGCTTGCCCCAGATCATGGCGTACCGGGCGCCGAGCGCCGCCACGTCGTCCACCTGCGCGAACCCGCCGACGTTGCCCAGCCCCGTGTAGCGGGGACCGGGCGCGGCCGGGTCGATGGCGGTGCGGGTGGCCGAGTGGATGCCGTCGGCACCGACGAGCAGGTCGCCCTCGGCGTGGGTGCCGTCGGCGAACTCGACCCGCACTCCCCCGCCGGGCAGCTCCCGGGCCGAGGTCATCCGCTTGCCGTGCTCGATCGGCACGCCGCGGCGCACCGCCTCGTCGTAGAGGCCTCCGTACAGGTCGGCACGGCGGATGGTGTTCGTGGTGGTGCCGTCGGACAGGACCGGTCCCAGCGGGATCGCGCCCAGGCGGCGGCCGGTGCCGCTGAAGAAGTCGATCGAGTTCGTCGGGAAACCGGCGGCGAGCACCGGGTGGTGGGCGTCGACGGCGCGCAGAGCGTCCAGGCCGTTGACGGCGACAGTGAGGTAGACGCCGTGCGCCAGGCCCGCGCTCGCGTCGTAGGCCTCGTACACGACGGGGTCGTATCCGGCCTGCTTGAGCGCGATGCCCGCGACCGTACCGGCCACGCCCGCCCCCATGATCATGATTCGCACGACTGTCCTCCCATATATTTCGTTCGCCCGAACGAAATATATGGTGCGCCGAACCTTCTCCGCAAGTTGCTAACCTCATCGCGTGCCCGAACCCGATGCGTCCGCCGCCCGCGCGGCACTCGTCGAGCGCCTGCACCTCGCCGGACGCGAGATCAGCGCCGCCGCCGTGATGTTCCACACCGCGCTCGCGGCCCGGCACGGCCTCAGCGCCACCGAGGAGAAGGCCCTCGACCTGCTCGACCGGCACGGCCCGATGACCCCACGCGAGCTGGGCACCGCCTCCGGCCTGGCCCCGGCCTCGGTGACCGGGCTGATCGACCGACTGGAACGCAAGGGCTTCGCCCGCCGCGCACCGCATCCGCAGGACCGCCGCAGCGTGCTGGTCGAGGTCGCGCTCGACCGCGCGGGCGATCTAGGCCCGCTGTTCGAGGACTGGGTACGCTCCCTCGACGAGCTGCTGGCTCGTTACAGCGACGCCGAACTGGCCGTCATCATCGACTTCCTCAGCGAGTCGGCCGCCCGGCAGCGCGCGGCGACCACCCGTCTCTCCCAGCAAGATTGAGGCTCGCGCACAGGCCCCTCTCCGGTTGGCTGTGGCACAATCGCGCCACGCCTTGATTCGGGGAAGGGGGCGCCGATGAAGCGCATCGACCACGTACGGCGCCACCTGCGGGTGCTCGCGCACAGCACGGCCACCCTGTTCGCCGGGGCGCTGATGCTCGGCACCGGCTTCGCCGGGACCGCCGTGGCCGCGCCCGCGTCCGCCCCCGCCGCCGTGGGCTCGGCCCGCACCGGCAACCGCATCGACCTGGCCCACGACCTTCCGCGCGTACCGGCCGAGGCGGGTTGGCAGCCGGTGCCCGGCCGCTCCCGTGCCGCCGGTGAGCAGGGGCTCGTCTACACCCGCCCCGGCGGACCCGACCTGGACTTCCACGCGTTCGTGATGGCCGAGCCCGTCGATCCCGACGCCACCGACGCCCCGGTCGCCCGGGTCCGGCTCGGCTCCCGGCTCGGCTACGTCTACCAGGTCCCCGGCCACGCCGTGGCGTACGGCCGCACCTACTGGCACGAGGTCCGCTGGCGGGTAGGAGACGTCCTCTACAGCCTCGTCGCCATCCCCGGCCGCGGCCAGTCCCTGGAGCTGGACACCTTCCGCAGCCTCCTCAACCTCCTCCGCTGGCCCTGACCCCACCGCCGCAGTGTGCTGGGTGCAGTTTCGGGGAAACTGCGCGAATCTTGGGACGGATTCCAGCACTTTCCCCGAAGCTGCAGCAACGCCGACAGGTCAGGGGTTGACGGCGGCGCGGCCGCGCACGATCGCGAGCACCGCCGCCTCGACCTCTTCGATGGGGCGCTCGGGGGTGAACACGAGCCAGTCCAAGGCAGTCACCAGGCACACTCCGAACAGCGCCGACGCCGACAGCCGTACGTCCAGGTCGGCGGCGAAGTCGCCGCCGTCCACCCCCGCCTGCAGCACGCCCGCGATGACGGCGATCGCGTCCTCGCGCAGCAGCCGCAGCGTCTGCTGCCAGTCGCGCTGGGTGCGCCACATCTCCGACAGCAGCAGCTGCGCGAACGACCGGTACCGCTGGATGAACCCCAGCTGCGCCCGGATCAGCGCCGCGACGGCGTCGGCCGGCTCCCGGTCGCGCACCGCCGTCTCGAACTCGGCCTTGAGCAGGCCGACGCCGTAGCGCAGCAGCTCCTCGAACAGCGTGCTCTTGGAGGCGAAGTTGTAGTAGACGGTGCCCTTGGCGACCCCGGCCCGCTCTGCGATCTGGTCGACCGTGGTGTCGCTGAAGCCCTGCTCGGCGATGAGCTCCATGGTCGCCTCGAACAGCTTCTGCCTGGTGGCGTCGCGCCGCGCGGTCCGTCCGTCCACGTCCCCGTCCTTTCCGCACGGCGCGATCGCCGGGCTACATCGTCAGCGCGGGGTGCAGCCGATCCGGGGTGAGCCGCCGGGTGCGCGCCGCGGTGCGTACGGTCAGCGCCAGCGCGACCGCGGCCGTGCCGAGCAGCACCGCCGCCCCCGTGAGCACCGTACCGCTCGACCCGCCGAGCACGAGCTGCCGCAGCCCGTCGACCACGTACGTCATCGGCAGGTACGGATGCAGCGCCTGGAAGAAGCCGGGGCTGGTCACCACCGGGTAGGTGCCGCCGGAGCCGGTGAGCTGGAGCATAAGCAGGATCAGCGAGACGACCCGGCCGGAGGGCCCCAGCGCCGCCCCGAGCAGTTGCAGCACGGCGGTGAAGGCGAGCACGGTCAGCAGCAGGTACCCGTACATGCCCCAGGGGTGCACCGGGGACAGCCCCAGGGCCAGGATGAGCACGGCGTACAGGAAGGTGGCCTGGGCGGTGCCGACGAGCACGGCCGGTTTCCAGCCCGCCAGCGCCACCCGCCACGCGGGTGCGCCGGTGAGCAGGTGCCTGCGGTTCAGCGGCCGCAGCAGCATGTACGTCAGCATCGCCCCCACCCACAGCGCCAGCGACAGGAAGTAGGGCGCGAACCCGACCCCGTACACGGCGGCGGCATGGCGGACGTCGCGGTCCAGGGTGACCGGGTCGGCCAGCACCCCGGCGCGCTGGGCGCGGGTGTCGGCGTCGTACCCGGGCACCCGCGCGGCACCGTCGCCCAGCCCGACGGCCAGCTCTTGCGCACCAGAGTCGAGCTTGGCCAGGCCGGAAGCCAGGTCACCGGCGCCGCCGGACAGGCGCGCCAGGCCGCTGTCAAGCTGGCGGGCGCCCGTGGCCAGCCGGTATATGCCGCCGTGCAGGCTCGCCGCGCCGTCGGCGGCCGAGGCGATGCCGCCGTGCAGCCGGTCGGCCCCGGCGGACAGCTCGGCCAGGCCGATGGCCAGCTCGTCCACACTGGCCCGCGCGGCCGCCACGTCGTCGGCCAGGTGCGGAGCGGCCTGCGCCACCTCACGTGCGGTCGCGGCGACCGCCAGCAGCTTCGCCCGTACCTCCGGCAGGCCGGACTCGTCGAGGCGGTGCGACAGCTCGACCGCGCTCGCGGCCGCCCGCGCCGCCGCCGCGCGGGCGGCGACGAACGCCGGGTCGTCGGCGAGTTCGGGATGCTGCGCGGCCAGCGCGTCCAGGGCGTCCACCACCGCCTGGGTACGCTGCACCGCCTGCTGCGCCAGCCTCGGCAGCGTGTCGACGCCCTCGGCCAGCGTCTGCGCCGCCGCGGCGATCGCGTCGGCGGCGTGCTCGATGGCGGTGGCGTGCTCGCGCAGCACCGGCTCGACCTTCCCGGTCACCGCGTCGACCTTGTCGGCGAGCTGTCGCCCACCGGCCGCCGCCCGCGCCGCGCCATCGGCCAGCTGCGCCGACCCGGCCTCCAGCGTGGCCAGCCCGGTGGCCAGCTCCCGGGACCCGGACTCGGCCTGCGCCAGCCCGGCGGCGAGCGTGCCCGCGCCCGCCGCGGCGCTGTCCGCTCCGCCCGCGAGCGCGTCCGCGCCGTCATGCGCCTGCCCGGCCCCGGTCGCGAGCTGCCCGGCCCCGTCCGCGGCGTCGGCCAGCGCCGTCTTCAGGTCGGTGAACCCGACCAGCATGCCGTCGAAGTACTTCGCCGCCGCCGACTCGGCCGCCGCCGCCCGGATCTCGCTGAACGCGCTGCGGGCCAGCATGCCGGAGATGTAGTTGACCGCGTCGTCGCTGACCACGGTGAGCTGCCCGGCGCTCGGCGCGGCGGCCGGGTCGGGGCCGGTCACCAGCGCGGCCGAGAATCCGGCCGGGATGCGCAGGATCAGCTGGTACGACCCGTCGCGCATGCCCTGCTCGGCGGCGGCCTCGTCGACCCGCTGCCAGCCGAACACCTGCCGCTGGGCCAGTTCGTCGGCCAGGTCCCGGCCCGCGTGGACCTGGTTGCCGTCGGGGTCGGCGGCGGGCTGGTCCTCCAGCACCAGCGCGACCGGGATCCGGTGCATGTTGCCGTACGGGTCCCAGAAGGCCCACAGGTACAGCGCCCCGTACAGCAGCGGGACCAGGGTCAGCACCGCCAGTGCCGCCCGGGTCATCCGGTGCCGCCGGAACCGGCGCAGCTCCAACCGTCCGAGGCTCATGCCCTCTCCTCGCTTCGCTCGTGGGACCCGGTTCGCTCGCTCACTGCCTCACCTCGACGTGTGTGACGGCACCCAGGCTCGGCAGCAGCGCGGGCAGGGTCCGGGCGACGGCGACCACCGCGCGTCCGGTGGCGGCGAAGTCGCTCAGCAACTCGGCCGACTCGGCCGGGGTCAGCCCGACGTCGATGTCGTCGACGAGCAGCACATCCGGCTCCTCCAGCAGCGCCAGCGCCAGCATCAGCCGATGCCGCTCCACCGGCGCCAGGTCCCGCACCAACCGCCCGTCCTCCGCCCACGCACCCTCCGCGCGCCCAGCCGTTGCTGGTCCGAGTTGCCGGGCAATCGGGCGTATCTTGGCCACTCTTTCGCCCGGTTGCCTGGCAACTTGAGTGGGCGTGGGGCGGTGGACGCCGCGGGGGCGGCGGTGGCCGAGCAGGCGACGGCGCTCGGTGAGGTGCTCGGCGACGGTGAGGGCGGGATCGGGGTCGTTGACGCCGGGGACCAGGGCGAACGCCGTACGCCCGAAGGCCTCGCGGCTGCCCGTGCCGGTCTGGAATCGGTCCCCCAGCGCGAGCAGCGCGCTGGTCCGTCCGCCGCCCGCCGGGCCGGTCAACGCGACCAGCTCGCCCGGCCGCACCGCCAGGTCCAGCTCCCGGAACACCCAGCCGCGCCGGGTACGCAGGCCCAGCCCGCGCGCCCGCAGCAGGGGCCTGTCCTCGTCCGGCTGGTCGAGCGGGGTCGCCGCCTCGGTCGCCACGGCCGCCTCCACCTTTTGAACTGACCGGTCAGTTCAAAAACATACTCACGACGCGTCAGGTGCGAAAGTGAGGGTGAGCCGTTTCACGGACTAGGATTCAGCGGTGATCTCGGCAGATCCCATGATCTTCAGAACCGCGTCGTTTCAGGACCTGGACGCCGCCACCCTCTACCAGCTGCTGAAACTGCGCGTGGACGTGTTCATCGTCGAACAGGAGTGCGCCTACCCCGAGCTGGACGGACGTGACCTCGAGCCCGGCACCCGCCACCTGTGGTACGAGGTGGACCGCCGCCCGGTGGCGTACCTGCGCATGCTCGTCGACACCGATACCGACACGGGGGCGAGGGTGCACCGGATCGGGCGGGTGGCGACCGCACCGGAGGCGCGCGGCGGTGGCCTGGCCGGGCAGCTGCTCACCGCGGCGCTGGCCGCGATCGGAGAGGAGCCGGCGGTGCTGGACGCCCAGTCCCATCTGGCGGGCTTCTACGCGAAGTACGGCTTCGCCCCCACCGGCCCCGAGTTTCTGGACGACGGCATCCCGCACATTCCCATGCGCCGCGGCTGACCCGGGCTCCCACCGGTCAATCCGGCACCCACTCACCCCGTTAAGCGTTGACGCCGGCCTATCCGGAAGACGAATCCTCGTCTTCCGGATAGGCCAGCGTCGGTTGAAAGCGGGTGCCCCTTCCGAGCGGTAGGGCGGGTGCCTCTTCCGGGCGGTAGGTCAGCTGGCGACGACCGCGGTCGAGCCGCGGACGACCAGCTCGGTGTCGAAGAGGTACTCGTCCGGGGTGACCTCTCCCCCGTCGACCTGCGCCACCAGCATCGCGACCGCCGCCTGCCCCATCGCGCCGATCGGCTGGCGCACCGTGGTCAGCGGCGGGTCGGTGCACGCCATGAACAGCGAGTCGTCGTACCCGACCACCGACACGTCCTGCGGCACACTGAGCCCGAGCCGCCGCGCGGCCCGGATCGCCCCGAGCGCGAACACGTCGGAGGCGCAGATCAGCCCGGTGACCCCGTCCTTGAACAGCCGCACCGCCGCGGCCTGCGCCGCCTCCATCGAGTAGATGGTGCGCGAGACCGCCGGGTCCTCCTGCCGGGTGCGGGCCTTGAACGCGGCCAGCTTGCGCGCCGACGGCACGTGGTCGACCGGGCCGAGCAGCAGGCCGATGCGGGTGTGCCCGAGCGAGGACAGGTGGCTGTACGCCTGGTCGACCGCGACCGCGTCGTCCGCGGTGACGATCGGGAAGCCGAGCCCGTCGATGGCCGCGTTGACCAGCACCACGGGCAGGCCGCGCTGGCGCAGCCGGTGGTAGTGGTCGTGCTCGGCGTCGGCCTGGGCGTAGAGGCCGCCCGCGAAGATCACGCCCGACACCTGCTGCTCCAGCATGATGTCCACGTACGCGGACTCGGCCACGCCCTCCTCGGTGCGGGTGCACAGCACGGGCGTGAACCCGCGCTGGGCCAGCGCCCCGGCGACGATCTCGGCGAACGCCGGGAAGATCGGGTTGGAAAGTTCGGGCAGCACGAGGCCGACCAGCCGGGCGCGTTCGCCCCGCAGCTTGGTCGGCCGTTCGTAGCCGAGCACGTCGAGCGCGGTCAGTACGGCCGTTCGGGTCGCCTCGGAGATGCCGGGCTTGCCGTTGAGCACGCGGCTGACCGTCGCCTCGCTCACCCCCACGTACTTCGCCACTTCGGCGAGTCTGCGCGTCACGCCGGTTACTGTAACCGGCGTGACGACTCAGGCGTGCCGGGCGAACCGGTAAACCGGATCAGGCAGTGGTCCGCAGTACGTGTCCGCCAGGCCGGTGCTGTCCGTGGCCGTCAGGGTGAAGGTGATTCCGTCGGGGCAGGTGTAGAGGCCCGCCTTACCCGGATTGACCACGGTGACCTGCGACAGCTTGGCCTCACCCATCGACAGCAGCGCCACCCCGAAGGTGCCGGGGCTGTCGACCAGCAGCTTGTCGACGGTGACGCCCCGGATCGTCGAAGCGAAGAACATCAGGCCGCCGTATGTGCTGTCGAGCAGTTCGTTGTCGGTGATCCGGATGTCGGCGTCGATCGGGCCGTCCTTGGCGTAGAGCCATACCGCCGCGATCTGGGCCTGGAGGCCCTCGAAGCGGCCACCGGCCCGCAGGGTGGTGTTGCGGGTGAGGGTGGTGGTGCCGGACAGGAAGACGGTGCCGCCGAACCGGTTCGCCACGTGCAGGCCGCCGCCCTCGACCAGGGTGTCGGCCACGACGTTGTCGCTGACCGTGTTGTCGTGCCCACCGTAGATCGCGATCCCGTTGGCCAGCATTGGCAGCAGCACGGTGTTGAACCGGATCGTGTTGTGGTGGTCGGGGAACTCGTCGGCCCAGGTCGCGATGCCGTCGTCGCCGGTGTTGCGGATGACGTTGTGCTCGATCACGGTGTTGCTGACGCCGCGGTGCAGGTTGATGCCGTCGGCGGTCTGGTCGTAGATCCGGTTGCCACTGATGGTCAGCCCGTCGAACGGGCCGTCCAGCCACATGCCGACCTTGGTGTGCTGGATCCACAGGTTCTGCACCTTGGAACCGCCGCCCAGCGCCCCGCCGACGCCGTTGACCTGGGCGTTGTCGTCGCGTTCGCCGGTCTCGCCGATGATCGAGAAGTCGCTGAGGGTGACGCCCTCGCTGGGCTTGGGCGCGTAGTTGCCGTACAGGCCGACGTCCTTGCCGTGCAGCACGCTGTGCCACATGCCCGCGCCGAGCAGGGTCACCTGGTCGACGATCAGGTGCTGGTTGACCTGGAAGGTGCCCGGCGGCAGCCAGACCGGCCGCTTCTTGGCCTTGCCCTCGGCCAGGGCGGCGGTGATGGCGGCGGCGGAGTCGGCCTTGCCGGTCGGGTCGGCGCCGAAGTCGACCACGTTCAGGGCGCCGTCGGGCGCGGTCGCCGGGGGCGCGACCTGCTCGAAGTCGGCCAGATCGATCGTGTACGAGGCAGCCGTGTCGGCCGCGTCCTTGATGATCCGGACCTTGGCCCCGGCGGGGATCTCCCGGTCGAACAGGGTGCGCGCGTGGTCGTAGAAGTGGTGGCCGGAGCCGTCGGCCGGGTTGTTGGTGAACGGGAACCCGCCGTAGAACCAGCCGTACCGGGAGGTGACCGGCACGTCGAGGGTGTCGGCGCCGTCCACGTGCACCGACAGGGTCGCGTCGGCGCCCGCGCCGTCGGCCGAGTCCGGGACGCTGTAGCGCAGGGTGAGCGCGTTGGCAGGCTTGGCCAGCGTGAACTCGACGTAGTCGCCGGTCGCGGACAGGGTCACGGCCTGCCGTCCGGACGCCTCGGCGGCCAGCGTCTTGGCGGTCCGGTCCGGCTCGACCAGCTTGCCCTGGTAGGCGGCTGCTTCGGCCTCGTACTCGGTGAACGGGACGGTGGCGCCGCGGCCGGTGATCGCGAACGGCGACAGCGCGGGCGGGGGCGGCGGGGCGGGCTTGGGCTCGTCCTCCGAGCAGCCTGCCGCCGCGGCGGTCAGCAGCAGCACCGCCGCCAGCACTCCGGTCCGCTTGCGCATGTTCTCCGCCCTCCCGAGCAGCTCAGATCAAAAGCGTCAGGAAGGGCCCCTTCCACATCGGATTTCGAGCCGAGTTGCGGCTCGTCTGGCTGGCGCCAGCCGACGAAGGTGCCCTTCCTTACTTCAAAGGCCGGTGGGGAGGGCCGCTCACCCTCCCCACCGGGGTCTCAGGGGCGCAGCCAGACGGTGGTGTCGGACGGCAGGGTGTCGCCGTCGAGCGGGCCGCTGGCGACCAGGACCGCGCTGTGGGCGGGGAGCTTCGCGGACTCGGTGGACAGGTTCGCCACGCAGATCACGTCGGGGTTGCCGGGGCGGCGGAAGGCCAGCACCTGCGGGGCGCTGTCGAGCCAGACCATCTCGCCGTCGCCGAGCGCGGGCTCGGCATGCCGGGTGTGCAGCGCCTTGCGGTACAGCTCCAGCATCGAGGCCGGGTCACCGGTCTGCGCCTGCGCGGTGTACGCCTTCCACGCCGCGGGCTGCGGCAGCCACGGCTTGGCGGCCGCGCCGTCGGGGCTGAACCCGAACGGCGCCTCGTCACCGGACCAGGGCAGCGGCACCCGGCAGCCGTCGCGGCCCGGGTCGACCCCGGCGGTGCGGTGCCACATCGGGTCCTGCTTGAGCGCGTCCGGGATGTCCTCGACCTCCCACAGACCCAGCTCCTCGCCCTGGTAGAGGTAGGACGAGCCGGGCAGGGCGAGCGAGAGCAGGATCGCGGCGCGGGCGCGCTGGGTGCCCAGCTCCAGGCTGAACGGCGTCGCGAAGTCACGGCCCTTGAAGCTGAACGAGGTGTCCTCGCGGCCGTACCGGCTGATGTGCCGGGTGACATCGTGGTTGGACAGCACCCAGGTGGCCGGGGCCTGCACGGGCGCGTGCGAGCTCAGCGTCTCGTCGATGACCTCGCGCAGCTTGTCGGCGTCCCACGGGGCACACAGGTAGTTCAGGTTGAACGCCGTGTGCATCTCGTCGGGGCGCAGGTAGTTGGTGAAGCGCTGCACGTCGGGCATCCACACCTCGCCGATCAGCGCGCGGCCGCCGTACTCCTCGGCGATGCGCCGCCAGGCCCGGTAGACCTCGTGCACGTCGTCGCGGTCCTCGAACGGGTGCTTCTCGACGGTGCCGACCTCGGGCAGGGTCGCGTCCTTGGTCAGCAGCGCGGCCGAGTCGATCCGGATGCCGTCGGCGCCCCGGTCGAACCAGAACCGCAGCACGTCCTCGAACTCCTGCCGCACGTCCGGGTGGTCCCAGTTGAAGTCCGGCTGGGCGCCGTCGAACAGGTGCAGGTACCACTCGCCGGGCGTGCCGTCCGGCTCGGTCACCCGGGTCCAGGTGCCGCCGCCGAAGTTCGACGTCCAGTTGGTGGGGGGCAGCTCGCCGTGCTCGCCCTTGCCGGGCCGGAACCAGAACCGCTCGCGCTCGGGCGAGCCAGGCCCGGCCGCCAGCGCCGCCTGGAACCACGGGGTCTGGTCCGAGCAGTGGTTGGGCACGACGTCGACGATGACCCGGATGCCCAGCGCGTGCGCCTCGGCGATCAGCTGCTCGGCCTCGGCCAGCGAGCCGAACAGCGGGTCGATCTCGCGGTAGTCGGTGACGTCGTAACCGCCGTCTGCCTGCGGCGAGACATACCAGGGGTTGAACCAGATGGCGTCGATCCCCAGGTCCTTCAGGTACGGAAGGCGCGCCCGGACTCCGGCCAGGTCGCCCACACCGTCGCCGTTGCCGTCGGCGAAGCTGCGGACATAGACCTGGTAGATGGCAGCGTCACGCCACCATGCGCGAGTGTCTGGCTGAGACACGGGAGCCTGCTTTCTTGTGCGGGTAGTGCGAACGAGGTCAAGCGGCCTTGCGAGAACCACGCCCGTGGGCCGGAAAGATCAACAGATCAACCCTTGAGACTGCCTGCCTGCAGGCCGCCGAGGATGCTGCGCTGGAAGACCATGAAGACGACGATCATCGGGATACTGGCGATGACCAGGCCGGCCAGCATCTCGGTGAGCGGCACCTGGTTGGTGCCGGACAGCCGGCTCAGCGCCACGCTCAGCGTCTGCACCTCCGGGTCCTGCAGCACCAGCAGCGGCCAGAGGAAGTCCTTCCACATGCCGATCACCGCGAAGATGGAGACCACCGCGAGCACCGGCCGCGACAGCGGCAGGACGATGTGCCACAGCACCCGCACCCGGCCCGCGCCGTCCATGGAGGCCGAGTCGAGCAGGTCGTTGGGGATCTGGTCGAAGAACCGCTTGAGCACGTAGATGTTGAACGCGTTGGCCGCGCCCGGCAGCCACAGCGCCCACGGCGAGTTCAGCAGGTTCCAGCCGAAGATCGGCACATCGGTGACGGTCAGGTACGCCGGGACCAGCAGCGCGGCGGCGGGCAGCATCAGGCTGGCGAGCATGCCACCGAGGACGAGCTTGCCGCCGACCGGGCGCAGCTTCGACAGCGCGTACGCCGCGGTCACGTCGACCAGCAGCTGCACGAACCAGCCGCCGATCGCGTAGTACAGCGTGTTCAGGAAGAAGTGGGCAATGTTGAGCTGGTCCCAGGCGAGCTTGTAGGTGTCCCAGTGCCACGACTCCGGGATGAAGGTCGGCGTCGGGCGCACCAGCTCGGCCGGGTGCTTCACCGCGCCGGTGACCATCCAGTAGAAGGGGAAGAAGAACACCACGACGAACGTGATCATCAGTACGGTGAGGACCGTGTAGTAGATCACCTTGTTGCGCCGCCGGTTGAGGTCGGTGCCGGAGATCAGGGTCCGGGTGTCGGAGGTCATCGCGGGCTCCCTCAGTCCTGGTCGCGCGTCAGACGCAGGTAGACGGCGGAGAAGACGCCCAGCACGATGAAGAGCAGCACGCTCATCGCGGCGGCCAGGCCGAAGTCGTTGTTGACGGTGAAGGCGTACCGGTAGATCAGCACCATCACCGTGATGGTGTCGGGGTTCGTGGTGCCGGTCAGCTGGTACGGCTCGATGAACACCTGCATGGTGGCCACGATCTGCAGCAGCAGCAGGACCAGCATGATGAAGCGCATCTGCGGGATGGTGATGTGCCGCAGCCGCTGCCAGATGCTGGCGCCCTCCAGCTCGGCGGCCTCGTACAGCTCGCCGGGGATGTTCTGCAGCGCGGCCAGGTACATGATCGTGGCGCCGCCCATGTTGGCCCAGGTGGAGACCAGCACCAGCGAGATCATCGACATCTTCGGCGACTGGGTCCAGTCCGAGGTGGGCAGGTGCAGGAAGCTCAGCACGGTGTTGAACAGGCCGTTGCCCGGGTCGTAGAAGAACTTCCACAGCAGCACGACCACGATCGGCGGCAGCATCACCGGCAGGTAGACCGCGATCCGGAAGAAGCCCTTGAAGTGCCGGATCTCGTTGAGGATCACCGCGATGGCGAACGGCACCAGGTAGCCCAGGATCAGCGCCAGGAAGGTGAACTTGAGGGTGTTCCACCACGCCGTGTAGAACAGCGGGTCGTCGAAGATCGCCTTGAAGTTGTCGAACCCGACCCAGATCGGGTCGGTGACGAAGTTGACCTGCTGGAAGCTCAGGATGACCCCGCGCACCAGCGGATACCAGGAGAAGAGTGCGAAGCACGCGATGCCCGCGGCCATGAACAGGTAACCGAGCGCGTTGTCGCCCAGCTTGCGGCGCAGCTTGTCGCGCCGGGACGCGGGACTCCCGCCACCGGGGAGCGGCTTGCGCACCTTCGGCCGCTCGCTCGTCATAACCGCCATCGCAGGTGACCTTCCTTGGGGTACCAGTCAGTCGAGTGGGCCGCCGGCGCGAGGCCGGCGGCCCATCGGGTGTTGCTTTACTTGACCGCGGCCAGGATCGTGTTGACCTGCTTCTCCGCGTCGGCGAGCAGGGCGGCGACGTCCGCGTTCTTGTCGGTCAGCACCTTCAGCATCGCCGTGTCGAGCACCGCGTAGATCTGCTGAGCCTGCGGCGGCTCGAGCTTCAGCGGGACGCTGGCGGTGGCGGCCACGAACGGCGCGTAGTTCTCCGTCGGGACGTTGGCAAGCGCCTTGGAGGAAGCGGCCTGCTTGTCGGCGGCGGCACCGGTCCAGATCAGCGGCTCGGGCAGACCCACCGGCTGCTTGGCGTCAGCGGCGGTCTTGTTCTGCTCCTCGATCCGGTCCGGGTTGGTGTAGCGGAAGGTCAGCCACTTCAGGCCGGCACGGATCTTCTCCGGGGTGGCCTTGGCGTTGAACATGAAGCCCTCGCCACCGGCCAGGGTGCCGGCACCGCCGGGAATCGGACCGAGGCCGTACTCCTTGAAGTCGCCCTTGAACTGGTTGACGATCGTGGGGATGTTGTCGCCGGTGGCGACGTACATGCCCAGCTTGCCCGACGCCATCATCTGCAGCAGGTCAGCCCACTCGAGCTGCTGACGCGCGCCCATGGTGTTGTCGGTCCAGCGCATGTCCTTCAGCTGCTGCAGGACCTGCTTGCCCTTGTCGCTGTTGAAGGCGGCCTTCCAGGTGTCGCCGTCCTTGACCGCGATGTCCCCGCCGAGCGAGTAGATCTCGGCGGTGAAGTGCCAGCCACCGGTGTTGCTCTTGCTGTAGTCGCCGTAGCCGACCGTGCCGCCGCCCAGCGCCGCGATCTTCTGGGCCGCCGCGCGGACGTCCTCCCAGGTCTTCGGCGGGCTGTTGGGGTCGAGACCGGCCTTGGTGAACAGCGTCCGGTTGTACAGCAGGCCCATCGAGTAGTTCTTCGTCGGCACGCCGTAGACCTTGCCGTCCGCGCCCGAGTAGACCTTCAGCAGGTCGGGGCGGATCTGCGCGATCGCCGGGAACTCACCGGTGTACGCGGAGATGTCCGCGACCTGGCGCTTGGCGATCAGGTTGGCCGGGTCGGTGAAGTAGGTGTAGAACACGTCCTCCAGCTGCCCGCCCGCGAGCTTGGTGGCGAACGTCTGGGGGTCCATGAACCCCTCTTTGGCGTCGATCTTGATGTTCGCGTTCGCCGCCTCGAAGGCCTTCACGTCGTCGAGGAACGACTTGCGGTTGACCGGGTCGGACTCCGGCGGGAGGCCGTTGACCGTGATGGTCACCGGGCCGCTGGGCTTCTCCGGCTCCTTCGAGGAGCAGGCGGCGGGGAGCACGGCAACAGTCGCGGTCAGCAGCAGGCCGAACGCCTTGCCGAACCTTCTTCTGTCCATAGGATTGGAGGTCCTTCCTTGCGGAGGCATGCGGGGCGGTGACCCTGGACAAGTTCCGCCCCGCACGGGGGTTCTTTTATTCAGTTCGGCGGTGCACTGGACCGCTGCCGCGCGGCACGCGCGCTCACGGCCCCGATTTCGTCTTTGTTTCCACGTCGTCGCCTTGGGGTTTCCCCCGACGACGTTGTGGAGCAGCGTAGGCCCGGAGTACGCAAGAAGTCTATAGTCCTTTGCAAGAACGTAATGATCCACTATTCCGTCCCAGCTCAACGGTGCGCAAGGCAGGGACGCAAGGTCGGCATGACGCGTACGAGCAACCGTCGAGCGAACCGTCGCCAAGGTCGGCCACGCGGGCTGGACCTGCTGAAACGGTCTTGTCACAGCCCCAGGTACGCAACGTTGCAGCCGTCCCCGGCGAAACTCGCGCGCAAAACGGCCCACAGTTCATCGCGTTGTTGACCACAAACACGCAGAAAGCCGCCGGTGTCCGTGGACACCGGCGGCGATCAAGATCGGTGAAGCTGAGCTAGACGGCGCGGGCCGCCTGGGCGGGGACCTGGCGCGACGGGACGGCGGCGCCGGAGCCCGTCGAGCCGCGCACCACCAGTTCGGTCTCGAACAGCAGCTCGTCGGCGGGCACGGTGTTGCCCGCGATCTCGCTGATGAGCAGGGCCACCGCCGCCTGGCCCATGGCCTCGATGGGCTGACGCACGGTGGTCAGCGGCGGATCGGTGCACGCCATGACCGACGAGTCGTCGTACCCGACGATGGAGACGTCGCCGGGCACCCCCAGGCCCAGTCGGCGCACCCCGCGCACCGCGCCCAGGGCAAGCACGTCGCTGGCGCACACCAGGCCGGTCACGCCACGGCCGATCAGCCGGGCGGCGGCGGCGTGGCCGCCCTCCATCGAGAAGATGGTGCGTTCGATCAGATCCTCGGGATCGATGCCCGCCGGAGCGCCGTCGACCGCGAGCCGGGTCAGGAAGGCGCTGTGCTTGCGCGAGGAGGGCACGTGGTCGGGCGGGCCGAGAATCAGCCCGATCCGCTCGTGACCGAGGGAGGCCAGGTGGTTGTAGGCCTGCTCGACCGCGACGGCGTCGTCGGCGGAGACCCGGGGGAAGCCCAGATCCTCGATACCGGCGTTGACCAGTATCGCGGGCAGCCCCCGGTCGAGCAGGCGGCGGTAGTGCTCGTGCTCGGCGTCGGCCTGGGCGTAGTTGCCGCCCGCGAAGATCACGCCGGACACCTGCTGCTCCAGCAGCATGTCGACGTAGTCGGATTCGGCCACGCCGTCGGCGGTGCGGGTGCACAGCACCGGCGTGAAGCCCCGCTTCGCCAGCGCCCCGGCGACCACCTCGGCGAAGGCGGGGAAGATCGGGTTCTGCAGTTCGGGCAGGACCAGCCCGACCAGACGCGCCCGCTCCCCGCGCAGCTTGGTGGGGCGCTCGTAGCCGAGCACGTCCAGGGCGGTGAGCACGGCCGTCCGGGTGGCCTCGGAGATGCCCGGCCGACCGTTGAGCACCCTGCTCACGGTGGCCGTGCTAACCCCCACGTACTTCGCCACTTCGGCGAGTCTGCGCGTCATGGTACGCAAGTGTAGAGCACAATCGTGCAAATGAGTTGCACGGGTTGGCTGACGTTTTGCAGACCGAACGCATGAGTCCCCGCAAGCGGTTAACGGCAAGCCGATCTGTGACGCTTTCCGTCCCTTTGTCAGGGCAGCGTGGCGACGATTTCCTCCACCGAGCGGCGGCGGCCGGTGTAGAAGGGCACCTCTTCGCGTACGTGCCGCCGGGCCGAGGACGCCCGCAGGTCACGCATCAGGTCGACGATGCGGTGGAGCTCGTCGGCCTCGAACGCCAGCATCCACTCGTAGTCGCCCAGCGCGAACGAGGCCACCGTGTTGGCCCGCACGTCCGGGTAGCCGCGCGCCATCCGGCCGTGCTCGGCCAGCATCTCGCGCCGCTGCTCGTCCGGCAGCAGATACCACTCGTACGAGCGCACGAACGGGTACACGCAGACGTAGGCGCGGGCCTCCTCGCCGGCCAGGAACGCCGGGATGTGGCTCTTGTTGAACTCGGCCGGGCGGTGCAGCGCCAGCTGCGACCAGACCGGGGTCAGGCACTTGCCCAGCGCGGTGCGGCGGAACCGGCTGTAGGCGTCCTGCAGGGCGTCGGAGGAGCTCGAGTGCCACCAGATGAGGACGTCGGCGTCGGCACGCAGACCGGCCACGTCGTACACGCCGCGGATGGTGACGTCCTTCTCCGCGAGCTGCCCGAAGAGCTGGTCGACCTCCCCGGCGACCTCGGAGCGGATCGACGGCAGCGGGCCGGTGGCCCGGAACACCGACCACATGGTGTACCGGATGGTGTCGTTGAGCTCGCGCAGCCGGGCGGCGTTGGTCTGGTCGGCCGTCATCTTGATCTCCCCATTCGCTTAGCTCCATCCTCGCAGGAGCAGGTCGGCGGCCAGCTCGGCCGAGTTGACGCAGGCAGGGATGCCCACGCCGTCGAAGGCGGCGCCCACCAGCACCAGCGGCAGCTCGGCCAGCAGCTCGCGGGCGTGCGCGACGCGATCGACGTGGCCGGGCGCGTACTGCGGCAATGCCCCACCCCAGCGGGTCACCGTCGCCGAGGTCGGCTCGGGCAGCGTCGTGCCGAGCACCGCCGACAGGTCGGCGCGGACCGCGGCGACGATCTCGGCGTCGGGGCGCTGCAAAATCGCGTGGTCGCCGTGGCGGCCGACGCTGGCGCGCAGCAGCACCGAACCGTCGGTCCGGCGGTGGTGCGCCCACTTGGTGCTGAAGAACGTCGCGGCCTTGATGGTCAGGCCCTGGTCGGCCGGGACCAGGAAGCCGCTCAGCGCGGGCAGGTCGACCGCGGGCAGGGTCAGCGTGACCAGCCCGATGTTGGCGTACTCCAGCTCCCCGAGCTGCTCGGCGGCCTCCGGCGCGGTCGGGGCGAGCAGGCGCGCGGCGGGCCGGGCGGGCACCGCCAGCACCACCGCGTCGGCGTCCAGCCGCCACGGGCGGGCCGACACCGGCGCGTCCTCGGTGGCCGCGCCGACGGTCAGGGTCCAGCCGGTGCCGGTGCGGACCAGGTCGCGTACGGGCATGCCGAGGTGGATCTCGACACCGCGCCGCTCCAGCTCGGCGCGGGCCGCCTCGACCAGCGTGCCCAGGCCGCCGCGCAGGGTGCCGAAGACCGGCGTGCCCGGCTGGTGCGCCCGGCTGGTCCCGGCGGCCCGCTGCACCGCCGCGCGCAGCGTGTGCTCCCGGCCGAGGAAGCGATGCAGCACCGGCATCGTCGCCGCCAGCGACAGCCCATCGGCGCGACCGGCGTAGACGCCGCCCAGCAGCGGGTCGACCAGGTGGGTGACCACCTCGTCGCCCAGCCGCTCGCGCACCAGGTCACCGACGGAGCGGTCCTGACGGGGGGCCAGCACCGGCTCGCCCCGGTCGATGTCGCCGTCGGCCAGCGTGGCCACGCCGACCAGGTCGGTGTCCGGGCCGGGCACGCCCATCACGGTGCCGGTCGGCAGCGGGCGCAGCGCCCCGGCCACCCACAGCCCGGCGCCGCCCGCGATCGGGTGCTCCAGCAGATGCTCCAGCTTCAGCGCCGAGACCAGGCGCATGGCGCCGCTCGGGCCCCAGGCCGGGTCGCGCATCAGGAACTGCTCCGCGCCCAGCTCCACGCCGTCGGCGCGGGTGGCGAGCTTGCCACCGAGCCGGGTGGCCTGCTCGATGACGGTCACGTGCACGCCCGACTCGGACAGCCGCAGCGCGGCGGCCAGGCCCGAGATCCCGCCGCCGATCACGGCGACCTGCCGGTTCAGCGGTCCGCTCATCGGGCGCTGACCTCGTGCACCAGCTCGACCACGCGGGTGAGCACGGTCGGGTCGGTCTCCGGCAGCACGCCGTGGCCGAGGTTGAACACGTGGCCCGGCGCGGCGCGGCCCTCGGCCAGGATCCGGCGCACCTCGCGCTCGATCACCTCCCACGGCGCGAACAGCACCGCGGGGTCGAGGTTGCCCTGCACGGACTTGCCGGGCACCTGCTTGGCGGCGGCGTCCAGCGGGGTGCGCCAGTCGACGCCGACCACGTCCGCACCGGCCTCGGCCATCGCGGGCAGCAGCAGGCCGGTGCCGACCCCGAAGTGGATCCGCGGGATGCCCGCGTCGGCCAGACCGGACAGCACCTGCCGCGAGTGCGGCAGGACGTACTGGCGGTAGTCGGCCTCCGACAGGGCGCCGACCCAGGAGTCGAACAGCTGGACCGCCGCCACCCCGGCATCGATCTGCACCTTGAGGAAGGTCAGCGTGATCTCGGCGAGGCGTGCCAGCAGGGCGTGCCACAGCTCGGGATCGCCGTGCATCAGCGCCTTGGTCTTGGTGTGGTTGCGCGACGGGCCGCCCTCGACCAGGTAGCTGGCCAGCGTGAACGGGGCGCCCGCGAAGCCGATCAGCGGGGTGGCCTTCAGCTCGCGCAGCAGCAGCCCGACGGCGTCGCCGACGTACGACACGGCGCCGGGGTCCAGCGGGCGCACCCGGTCCAGGTCGGCCATGGTGCGCACCGGCTCGGCCACCACCGGCCCGGTGCCCGCGACGATGTCCAGGTCGACCCCGGCCGCGTCGAGCGGGACCATGATGTCGCTGAACAGGATCGCCGCGTCGACGCCGTGGCGACGGACGGGCTGCATGGTGATCTCGGCGACCAGGTCGGGGCGGCGGCACGACTCGAGCATGCGCACCCCGGCCCGCAGTTCGCGGTACTCGGGCAGGGACCGGCCCGCCTGGCGCATGAACCATACGGGCGTGTGCGGCACGACCTGCCCGCGACAGGCGCGTACGAACGTCGATCCGGCCAAGGTGAGGCGGTTGAGGCCGCCCGTGGCTGCAGTGTTCATCGTCGCCATCGTGCCACTGGACGAGGGTGGTCCGCCGCAAGGGTGGTGCGGATGTGAGCCGCATCGGCGCGCCGTGCCACCAACCGGAGGCGCGGGCGGACTAGGTTACGGCTATGGCGCTGACGACCGTACTCCCCGAGACGTTCACGCGCGCCGTCACCGCGCTGCGCTCGGTCCACCCCCGCGACGAGATCGCCCTGGAAGAGGTGCCCGCCCCCGGCAAGCTCGCCCCGTACGCGTTCGCGCTGGGCGCGTCGGTGCTGCGCCGCGGCGAGGAGGTCACCACGGGACGGCTGATCCTGCTGCACGACCCGGCCGGGCACGAGGCCTGGCAGGGCGACACCCGGCTGGTCACGTACGTCACCGCGGAGCTGGAACCCGAGCTGGCCACCGACCCGCTGCTGCCCCAGGTGGGCTGGAGCTGGCTGGTGGACGCGCTCGACGCGCACACCTCCGGTTACGCCGCCATCGGCGGCACCGTGACCCAGACCATCTCCAGCCGGTTCGGCGCCCTGGCCGCCGACGGGCCGCCCACCACCGATCTGGAGCTGCGGGCTTCCTGGACGCCGTTGGACCTGAACCTGGGCGCCCACGTGACGGCCTGGTGCGCCGCGCTGGCCTCGACCGCGGGTCTGCCGCCGGTCGGGGTGTCGGCGCTGCCGCTGCGCCACTCGTGAGGGTACTCGGGCAACTCGGTTGATCAGGTACAGATCGGGCGCGAGAAACCGGGGAAGCCTCATTTTTGGCCGGATCGTTACGACGCGCCACGGGACCGGGTGCGGCGACGACCCCGGCCATGCACGTACGGTGTGATCCATGACCGACGAGGACGCAGTGCTGCGCCGTCGGACCCGCCACCGCACGGGCGACGGCACGCCGGACGCAGCCACGCAAGGCACCACGCATGGCGACGGCCCGACGCTGTTGACCGAGCCCGCAGGCGGCACGCCCGCCCCCGTGGAGACGCCCGACGAGCTGGCCGAGGTGCTGACCCGCTTCGCCGCGGGCACGGGCCCGGTGGCCGTGGACGCCGAACGCGCGTCCGGCTTCCGCTACAGCCAGCGGGCCTACCTGGTGCAGCTGCGCCGACGCGGCGCGGGTACCGCGCTGATCGACCCGGTGCCGCTGGGCGACCTGTCCGCGCTCGACGACGTGCTCGCCGACACCGAGTGGGTGCTGCACGCCGCCAGCCAGGACCTGCCCTGCCTGGCCGAGCTCGGGCTGCGCCCGCGAAAGCTGTTCGACACCGAGCTGGCCGCGCGGCTGGCCGACTTCGAGCGGGTGGGCCTGGCCGCGCTGACCGAGCAACTGCTCGGCCGGACGCTGGAGAAGCACCATTCCGCGGCCGACTGGTCCACCCGGCCGCTGCCGGAGGACTGGCTGACCTACGCCGCGCTCGACGTGGAGCTGCTGGTCGAGCTGCGCGACGCGCTGGAGGCCGAGCTGGCCCGGCAGGGCAAGACCAAGTGGGCCGAGCAGGAGTTCGCGTCGCTGGTCACCAACGGCGCCCGGCCGCCCAAGCCGCGGGTCGACCCGTGGCGGCGCACCTCGGGCATGCACCGGGTGCGCGGCGCGCGGGCCCAGTCGCGGGTGCGGGCGCTGTGGTATGCCCGCGACACCATCGCCGCCCGCCGCGACACCGCGCCCGGCCGGGTGCTGCCCGACGCCGCGATCGTCGCCGCCGCCGAGATGAACCCGAAGACCGAACGCGATCTGCTGCTGCTGCCCGGGTTCGGTGGCCGCTCGGTGCGCCGCCTGGCCACGACCTGGTTGGACGCGCTGGAGGAGGCGCGCAACCTGCCCGACGACGCGCTGCCCACCTCACCCCAGTTCGAGGGGCCGCCCCCGCCGCACCGCTGGGCCGACAAGGACCCGGTGGCGGCGGCCCGGCTGGCCCGCTGCCGCGAGGTGGTCACCAAGACCGCCGAGCAGCACCATCTGCCGCCGGAAAATTTGATCACGCCGGACTTCGTGCGCCGCCTGGCGTGGGAGCCGCCCGCGGCCGACACCGCCGCGGTGGCGGCGGTGCTGGCCGGGTTCGGCGCTCGGGCGTGGCAGTGCGACCTGCTCGCGGCCGAGCTGGCTCAGGCGCTGATCGAGCCGGAGCCGGAGCCGGAGCCGACCGACGCGGTGGTTGGGGAGTCCGGCGACGGCGGCACGGAGTCGGCGGCGGCCTGAACCGGCTCGCCGCGCCCGGCTCCGATCGCGTACGCCAGCAGGTAAGCCCCGAAGACCAGGTAGACGTATGGAGTGAACTCGGTCGCGTCGCCGACCTGGGCCACCTCCCAGGAGGTCGGCCCCGGCAGGCCGTGCATCCCGCCGGTGTACATGGTCGGCAGCCACAGCGGCGCCCAGACGCGGCTCACTCCGTCGTAGACACCCTGGCCGTAGTCGAGGGGGATGTACTCGGGCGGCCCGGTGTGGCCGAACACGGTGATCGCGATGGCCACGTCGGCTACCAGGAACGCGCCAAGCACACCCACCCACCAGGCCGCGGTCACGCGGCCCCGAGCGGCGAGGCTGCCCGCCGCCCACAGCACCGCGACCATCCCGGCACTCCACCAGAGCAGCTCCGGCACCACCCGCACGACCTTCTCCGCGCTGCCGAGCAGATTGATCACGAGCACGATGGCCACCACCGACGGCAGCACCAGCGCGACCGCCAGCCGCACCCGGCCGCGTAGCGCGGTGCGCGCACCCCGCCGTGTCGCCAACAGGCCCAGCAGCACTCCGACGATGCAGCAGAGCGCCGTGAACAGCGGACTCATCTGCTCGCCGGCCGGTCCGCGCCAGCCGAGCGCGGCAGCGACGAGGTTCGCCCCGATCGCCGTGACGATCAGCACGGCGAAGCAGAGCACGGGCATCAGCAGCACGGTGGCCGCGGTGGCCCAGAAACGCTTGGTCATGCGGCTCCGATCGAGGAGAGGGTCGGCGGCCGGGCGGGAGACGGCGAGGCTGAACGCGTACCCGACCATGCGGGCGGGTCTGCCCTCGTCGGCCAGCACGTGCAGTTCGGCCGACCATTCGCGGTGCATGTCGTCGCGCAGGCCGACGGGCCAGCGCCGCGCTGCCAGCGCGAGCAGCGCGGCGGCGAGCCGCGGGCCGATCACGCGGGCCCCGGTTCGGTGCGGGGGCGCAGTGGCGACGTGCCGGGGCGGGTAGCCGCGTGCAGTTCGGCCAGCGCCTGGCGGGCGTCGGTCACGCCGAGCGGGGTGAGGCGGTAGTAGCGGCGGGCCGGGCGGCCCTGCGCCACCGGGTCGATCTGCTCCCACTCCGCCACGAGCCAGCCAGCCCCCGTGAGCCGCTGGAGGATCGGATAGAGGGTGCCGCTGGGCAGCCCGGTCAGGTTCATCAGGTCCAGGCCGTATCGCTCGGCGTCCGGCTCGGCCAGCAGCGCGGCCAGAACCTTCGCCACCGGAACGGTGATACGCATGAACCGCACTCTATGCCGTTGCTCTACATAGGGACAAGGCCGGTTTCCTACATAGGGGTACGGACGTCTTGGTGGGTGCCGATTGTGAGTCAGACCATAGCGGGTCGCTACCCCTCGGTAGTTACCCACGAGTAGCATCCGGATCGGCTCCCTACTGCAAGGAGGCAGACCGTGCCCCGTGAAGTCCGCGACGTCGTCTTCGTCGACGGCGTACGCACCCCGTTCGGCAAGGCGAACGGAGGCATCTACGCCAACACCCGCGCCGACGACCTGGTCGTGCGCTGCATCCGCGAACTCCTGCGCCGCAATCCTCAGCTGCCGCCGGAGCGCGTCGACGAGGTGGCCATCGCCGCCACCACCCAGATCGGCGACCAGGGCCTGACCATCGGCCGCACCGCCGCGCTGCTGGCCGGGCTGCCCAAGACCGTGCCCGGGTACGCCATCGACCGCATGTGCGCCGGGGCGATGACCGCGGTCACCACGGTCGCCTCCGGCATCGCCGTGGGCGCGTACGACGTGGCGATCGCGGGCGGGGTCGAGCACATGGGCCGCCACCCGATGGGTGAGGGCGTCGACCCGAACCCGCGCTTCCTCGCCGAGAAGATCGTCGACCCGTCCGCGCTGGTCATGGGCGCGACCGCGGAGAACCTGCACGACCGCTACCCGCAGCTGACCAAGGAGCGGGCCGACGCGTTCGGCCTGCACAGCCAGCGCAAGACCGCCGCCGCGTACGCCGCGGGCAAGCTGCAGGGCGACCTGGTCACCGTCGCCACCCGCGACCCGGAGACCGGCTGGGGCCTGGCCTCGGTCGACGAGGCGCCCCGCGAGACCAGCATGGAGAAGCTGGCCGGGCTGAAGACCCCGTTCCGCCCGCACGGCAAGGTCACCGCGGGCAACGCCGCCGGTCTCAACGACGGGGCCACCAGCTGCCTGCTCGCCGCCGAGGACGTGGCCCGCGAGCTGGGCCTGCCCATCGGCATGCGGCTGGTCTCCTTCGGCTTCGTCGGCGTCGAGCCCGAGGTCATGGGCGTCGGCCCGATCCCCTCGACCGAGCGGGCGCTGCGGATGGCCGGGTTGACCATCGAGGACATCGGCCTGTTCGAGCTGAACGAGGCGTTCGCGGTGCAGGTGCTGGCGTTCCTGGACCACTTCGGCATCGCCGACGACGACCCGCGGGTCAACCCGTGGGGCGGCGCGATCGCCGTCGGCCACCCGCTGGCCTCGTCCGGCGTACGGCTGATGACGCAGCTGTCGCGTCAGTTCGCCGAGCACCCCGAGGTGCGCTACGGCCTGACCGCCATGTGCATCGGCATCGGCATGGGCGGCACGGTCATCTGGGAGAACCCGAACTGGAAGGGCGAGAAGTGAGCGAGATCGTCACCCACGCCAAGCTGCGGTTGGTCGCCGTACCCGGGCTGGACCGGCCCGCCGCGATCATCACGCTCGACAACGGCCTGGACCACACCAAGCCCAACACCTTCGGCCCCGGTGGCCTGACCTCGCTGTCGCAGGCGATCGACGAGGCGCAGGCGGCGAACCCGTCCTTCATCGCGGTCACCGGCAAGCCGTACATCTTCTGCGTCGGCGCCGACCTGACCGGCTTCGCCTCGCTGACCTCGCGCGACCAGGTCGTCGAGATCGGCCGCCTCGGCCACGCGACCTTCGCCAAGCTGCGCGAGAGCAGCGTGCCCACGTTCGCGTTCGTCAACGGCGCGGCCATGGGCGGCGGCCTGGAGGTGGCGCTGCACTGCCACTACCGGACCCTGTCGTCGGGCGCCGCCGCGCTGGCCCTGCCCGAGGTCTCGCTGGGCCTCATCCCGGGCTGGGGCGGCTCGCAGCTGCTGCCGAACATCATCGGCGTCGTCCCGGCCGCCCAGGTGGTCGTGCAGAACCCGCTGATGCAGAACAAGATGCTCAAGCCCGCCCAGGCGGCCGAACTGGGCATCGCCGACGTGCTGCTGGAGCCCGCCGACTTCCTGGAGCGCTCGCTGGAGTGGGCCGCGGGCGTCGTCAACGGCACGATCACCGTGGACCGGCCCGAGGTCGACCGTTCGGAGATGTGGGACGCCGTCATCGGCTTCGCGCGTACCGAGCTGGACAAGCGGCTGCACGGGGCGGTCCCGTCCGCCAGCCGTGCGCTGGACCTGCTGCTGCTGGCCAAGAACGGCGTCACCGCCGAGGGGATCGAGACCGAGATCCAGGCATTGGCCGACCTCGCGGTCACCCCGGAGCTGCGCAGTGGCCTGTACGCGTTCGACCTGGTGCAGCGGCGGGCCAAGCGCCCGGCCGGGGCGCCGGACAAGTCGTTGGCCCGCAGCGTCACCAAGGTCGGCATCGTCGGCGCGGGTCTGATGGCGTCGCAGCTGGCGCTGCTGTTCGCCAAGCGCCTCGAGGTGCCGGTGGTGCTCACCGACCTCGACCAGGCCCGGGTGGACAAGGGCGTCGGCTACGTGCACGCGGAGCTGGACAAGGCCGTGGCCAAGGGCCGCATGTCCGCGGGCAAGGCGGCCAAGCTGCGCGGCCTGGTCAGCGGCTCGGTCGACAAGTCCGTCTTCGCCGACGCCGACTTCGTCATCGAGGCCGTCTTCGAGGAGCTGTCGGTCAAGAAGAAGGTCTGGGCCGAGCTGGAGACGATCGTCAAGCCCGAGGCGGTGCTGGCCACCAACACCTCGTCGCTGTCGGTCACCGAGATGGCCGCGGAGCTGGCCCACCCCGAGCGGGTGGTCGGCTTCCACTTCTTCAACCCGGTCGCGCTGATGCCGCTGCTGGAGATCGTGCGCGGCGAGCGGACCGACGACGCCGCGCTGGCGACCGCGTTCGCCGTCGGCAAGACGCTGAAGAAGAGCTGCGTGCTGGTCAAGGACGCCCCGGCGTTCGTGGTCAACCGGGTCCTCACCCGCCTGTTCGGCGAGATCTGGAACGCCGTCGACGCGGGCACCCAGCTCAAGACCGCCGACCGGGCGCTGGACCCGCTGGGCCTGCCCATGCGGCCGCTGGCGCTGCTGCAGCTGGTCGGCCCGGCCGTGGCCGCGCACGTCGGCGGCACCCTGCACGGGGCCTTCCCGGACAGGTTCCCGGCCAGCGCGAGCCTGGCCGCGATCGCGCGCTCCGGCGTGCCGCTGATGGTCGACGACCGGCTCAACCCCGAGGTCGAGGGCTTGCTGGTACAGGGCGACAGCCCGCTGACCGGCGAGGAGGTGCGGGAGCGGGCGCTGGCCGCGCTGGCGCAGGAGATCCGGCTGATGCTGGACGAGGGTGTGGTGGCCGAGGCCGCCGACATCGACCTGTGCATGATCATGGGCGCCGGCTGGCCGTTCCACCTGGGCGGC
Organism: Catellatospora tritici; assembly: GCF_019083965.1. Taxonomy (GTDB): domain Bacteria; phylum Actinomycetota; class Actinomycetes; order Mycobacteriales; family Micromonosporaceae; genus Catellatospora; species Catellatospora tritici. The sequence goes on along the minus strand of NZ_JAHRCY010000006.1, from coordinate 135,550 downwards.
ATCACGCCGTACCTGGACCGCTCGGGCGTGTCCGAGCGGGTCACCGGCCGCACGTTCGCCTGACCCGGCGCGAAGTTCTCAGATGATCGCTGTCTGCGGTCGCGAGGTGGGCTGACACCCCACCTTCCGGCCCCAGACAGCGATCATCACCGTTTGCGCGCGCGACAGAGCCCTACTGGTCGCGCCGACTGCGGTGATGCGCCTCGGGATCCGCGACCATCGGAACGTCCGCGGTCGCCTCAAGCAGCGCTCGCAGGTCTTGACGGTGAGACCGGCCGCGCATCGTGGTGTCGCCGCCATCCGCCGTCGCCGGGTCGGCGTGGACCCGCCATCGCGGTCGATCACGATCCACGATCTGCCTCCGGGAAGATTCAACGCTTCCGAGGACAGGGTGATTGCTTGAGCGCACATTTGCTCTGCACCCAATGCCTTGCTCTGCACCCGACGGCTTGCTCTGCACCCAACAGCTTGCTCTGCACCCAATAGCTTGCTCTGCACCCGACGGCTTGCTCTGCACCCAACAGCTTGCTCTGCACCCGACGGCTTGCTCTGCACCCGAATGCGCAACGTGTGCGCCGATGGGTGCAGAGCAAGGCCGGGTAAGCAGAGCAAAGTCGTTCGACCCGAGATCTGCCGTCACCGACGGATGCCACCGACTGCCATCGGATGCCACCGGCTGCCGTTACCGCCTCCGGCACGTCGTGCACAGCTCTTGAGACCCCGCGCGAGGGCCGCAATCCGCTCGACCATCTCCACGTGGCCTGCGACGATGCCCAGGTGACTTCGTTCATCTCCCATACCACCGTGGACAGTGCCGATGCTTATTCTCTGTCGCGGTGGTGGCAGGCCGTGCTGGACTACGTCGAGGACCCCGACGACCCGAACGAGCCGGGACACGAGGAGTGCATGATCTTCTCGCGCGACGGGAAGCATCGCCTGCTGTTCATCGACGTGCCGGACGCGAAGCAGGTCAAGAACCGGATCCACCTCGACCTACGCCCGGTCGAAGGCTCTCGCGACGCCGAACTGGCCCGGCTGGTCGAGCTGGGGGCGACCACCGTCGACGATCGCCGCAACCCCGACGGGACCGGCTGGGTCGTGCTCGCCGATCCCGAGGGGAACGAGTTCTGCATCCTTCGCAGCGAGGCGGAGGTCGCCGCCGGCCGAGCCTGACCTCAGATCACGGCGGCGCGCTCGGCAGGGCTGCGCTCGACGCAGAACTCGTTGCCCTCCGGGTCTGCCAGCACCACCCAGCCGGTGCCGTCGGCCTTGCGATGATCGCCGACCAGGATCGCCCCGAGGCCCAGCAGCCGCTCGACCTCCTCGTCACGGGTCCGGTCGGTCGGCATCACGTCCAGGTGGAAACGGTGATGGCTGGTTCGCGGCGCGCCGTGCCGCTCCTCGGACACTGCCATGAACAGCAGGTCGGGGCTGTCATCCTCGGCGGACATCAGTAGCGCCGCCGGGTCGTCGGGCCGGTCGTCGGGGTGGTTCGGGTAGCCGGTGACCGCACTCCAGAAGCCCGACAGGGCGTACGGGTCGAGACAGTCCACGGTGATGTGCCGGATGCGGGATGTCATTGCTGTGATGCTAGGGGCAGCGCGATGGTGACTTCCATCCCGCCGCCCTTGAGCGCGACGGCTCCCACGGTGCCGCCGTGTGCCTGACACACCGCCCGCACGATGGACAACCCGAGCCCGGAACCCCGCGCGCCGGTGCGCTCCCGGCCACCGCGCCGGAACGGTTCGAACAGTCCGGCCACGTCGGCCTGGTCGACCTCGAAGCCGGTGTTGCCCACCATCAGCCGCGCGTACCCGCCGTCGATACCGCTGCTGACCCAGATCCGGCCGCCCAGGTGGTTGTAGCGGACCGCGTTCTCGATCAGGTTGCCCGCGAGCCGGTCCAGCAGGCTGGGGTCGCCGATGACCGGGGCCGGGCCGAGGTCGGTGCTGACATTGATCTTGATGCGTTGCACCTCGCGGTCCATCGCCGACAGCGCGCCGCGTACCCCCATGCCCAGGTCCAGCGGTTCGGCGCGCAAGCCGGTGCGCCCCTCGCTGCGGGCCAGCATCAGCAGCGCGTCGACCAGCGCGTTGGCCCGCTCGGAGGCGTCGCGGACCACGTTGGCCATCCGCTTGAGCTCGGCGGTGTCGACCTGCGGGTCCGACATCGTCACATCGATCTCGGTGCGCATCACCGCCAGCGGCGTACGCAGCTCGTGCGAGGCGTTGGCGACGAACCGCTGCTGCGCCGTGAACGCCGCGCCGAGCCGGTCCAGCATCTCGTCGAACGTGTCGGCGAGCTCGGCCACCTCGTCGTCGGCGCCGGCGTAGTTGATGCGCTGGTCCATGGTCTCGCCGCCGAGCTTCTGCGCGGTGGCGGTGACCTGGTGCAGCGGCCGCAGCGCGCGGCCGACCACGGCGTACGCGCCGAGCACGCCGACCACGCTGATCGCCGCGACGGCGGCCGCGCCCTTGGCGAACAGCTCGGTCTGCGCGGTGGCCAGCAGCGAGTCCTGCCACTGCTGGGCCTCCATCACCTGACCGTCGGCCAGGGTCACGGTCGTGCCCGGTGGCAGCGAGTCGGCCGGGTTCAGCAGGTCGGCGGTGATCAGCCAGGCCATCAGCAGCAGCAGCGCCCCGGCGCCGACCAGCAGCACCGCGTTGAGCAGGGTCAGCCGCAGCCGCAGGGTGGGACGCAGCCGGCGTTTGGGCCGCACCCGTTGCGTACGCTGCCGGATCATGCCTCCGGCTCCTGCCCCGCCAGCGGGATGCGGTAACCGGCCCCGACCAGCGTCTCGATCAGCGCCGGCAGGCCGATCTTCATGCGCAGCGTGCGCATGGTGACCCGCACTATGGTGGTGAACGGGTCGGTGTTGGCGTCCCAGACCCGCTCCAGCAGCTCCTCGGTGGAGACGACGCCGCCGCGTGCCCGCAGCAACTCCTCCAGCACGCCGAACTCCTTGTTGGTCAGGTCGATCAACGTCCCGGCGCGGGTCACGGTGCGCTTGGCGGGGTCGAGTTCCAGGTCGGCCGCGCGCAGCACCGGCGGGGTGACCGGAGTCGCCCGGCGGCCCAGCGCGTGCACCCGCGCCACCAGCTCGTCGAAGGCGAACGGCTTGGGCAGGTAGTCGTCGGCGCCCAGGCTCAGACCCTCGACCCGCTCGGCGACGCTTCCGCTGGCGGTCAGCATCAGCACCCGCGTCAACTGCCCGGAGCGGACCAGTTCGGCGCAGAGCTGGTCGCCGTGCATGCCGGGCAGGTCACGGTCGAGCACGACCACGTCGTATCGCGTGACGAAGGCCATCTCGTGGCCCGTGTTCCCGTCGTACGCGACGTCGACGGCCAGGCCCTGGCGCCGCAGCCCGCGCGCGATCGCGTCGGCCAGATGCCGCTCGTCCTCCACCACCAGCACCCGCACGCCCAGCACTCTCCCTCCGCCGCCTCACCCCGTCGCCAACGAAGATAGAGGGCCACTGCCAGGACGTGAAATCTCGTCCACGTTCGGTGACGCCGATCAGGGCTGGTAGCGGTAGACGTCCAGCCCGCCGAGCAGGGCCCGGCAGGCCAGCGTGCCCTGGGTCAGCCAGCAGCGGTCCAGGGTCGGGCCGCCCGCGCCGAGCACCCGCACCGGGCCCGGATGGGCCGGGTCGAAGGTGCCGAACCAGGTGCGCCGGTCCTGCTGGTTCGACAGCAGCAGCAGGCTGCCGTCGTAGCCGACGACCTGCCAGTCGCGCAGCCGCATCAGCACTTCGCCGGTGCCGGAGTCGCGCAGCAGGCTGTAACCGGGAGTGTCGTGCAGGCCCGCGTTGAGCACCCCGGGCGCGGCCGGGAAGAAGCCGTCCATGCGGCCGTACCAGCGGACCTTGCCGGTGGCCGCGTCGAGCAGCCACAGCAGGTCGCCGTCGTTGACGCAGACCGAGGGGCGGCAGTCGGAGACGTAGACCGAGCTGCGCGGGGCGGGGTTGGGCACGTTCCAGCCCGGTTCGAGGTCGGGCAGGCGCAGCGAGGTGATCCGGTGCATGCCGTCGTGCTCGTACGACACCAGCAGCGCCCCGTCGGCCTGCTGCACCGCGTCGGTGCCCTCGGGCAGGTCCTGTTCCGCCTGGGTCGTCCCGTCGACCCCGACCAGCCGCACCCGGCGCCGAGCGCCCATGTCGACCAGCACGAACCCGGCGATCCGGCCACCTACCTCGTAGAGGCTCCAGTCCTGGCCGGTGGTGTAGGAGACGCGCCACAGCTCGCGGCCGGTGCGGATGTCGCGGCTGACGAACCAGTCCGCCTTCGGGTCGACGCCCACCATCAGCGTGACCGGCTGCCCGCCGTCGATCCGGGTGCCCACCGCGATCGACCGGTCCTGCCAGTAGAGCACCCCGGTCAGCCGGTCCACGGCGTACGTCGACCACGCCTGCTCCGCCGACGAGCCGTCGATCACCGACACCAGCAGCACCCCGTCGGCGGCCCAGGCCGCGTAGACCTCGGGCGACCCGCCCGCCAGCGGTATCCGCCAGCGTTGGCTGCCGTCACCGGTGTCCACCGCGGCCAGGTCGCGGGTCCCGTCCTCCCGACGGCGGGCCATCAGCAGCAGGTCGTCGACGAGCGCCACCGAGCCGACGACGGCGTCCTGGACGTGCACCGGACCCCGCAGTGGCCCCGGCGGCACCCGTTCGGCGGCGATCGACGTCACCAGCAGCGCCACGCAGACGGCCAGGGCGGTCCCGCGCCGCTGCCACAGGGACAGGCGCGGCGCGCCGGGCGGGTCGTCGTCGGCGGGAGCGTGCTCCTCGCCGAGGTCGATGAGAGCAGTCATCGCGACCTCCTGCCTGCCGGCGTCAGCCGGTCAACCGCCACAGCGCGATCCGGTCGTCGACGTCGTGACACGCCAGCACTCCGGACAGGTACTGACACCGTCGCACACGGGGCGGCAGTTCGGCCAGTACCCGGACTGCTCCGTCGGCGTCGAGTCGTCCGATCTGGACGTGATCCCCCGACTCGCGCAGCAGCGTTCCGCTGGTATCGAGCGCGGCCACCTCCCAACCCGTCAGGATCTGCCGAGTCTGGCCGGTGACCGGGTCGATCAGTGCCTCGGCGGCACTGCCGAACCGCGTCGTGCCCAGCGCCAGCACCAGGAACCCGGCGGACGTCTCCCGCAACTCCCGGCGCGGCACCTCGTACTGCAGCGCGCCCGTGCGCGGGTCGCGTACCTGCGCGACGAGGGACCCATCGGCCGGGCGGCTGACGCACCGCAGCGAGGCGCACGGCCGCGAGTCGATCAGCTCGGGCACGGTCGGCACGGCGGCGAAGGTGGTGGTGTCGTACGACACCACGTCGTAGCGGTTCTCCCCGGTCTCCCAGTCCGAGGTGACCGGGGTGAGCCGACCCTGCTCGATGATCAGGCCGGTCGGCACGTCACGCAGCCGCGGCACGTATCCGCTGCGCACCAGCGTCCCGTCGGCCAGTCGGTATGCCCGCACCCGGCCATCGGCGTCCGCCGTCCACAGCAGTGGGTCCGGGTCGTCGGACACGCCCCGCACCACGTCCTCCGGCGCGGACCACCGCACCGCACCGGTGGCCAGGTCGATCACCTCGCGCTGGAAAGGCTCCAGGTAGAAGGGCAAGACCAGCGCATACGCGTAGCCGAGACCGCCAGTGACGAGCATCCGCGTCGCTCGGTGCCACACCTGCCGACCGGTGGCGATCTCGTACGCGGTGATCCGCGGCGCGTCACCGGCCGGGTCGTTCTCGCGGAGCAGCACGACACCCAGCCCCGACGGCACCTCCAGCGTGATCTGCTCACCGTGGTCCTGGCGCGCCGCCGACCAGCGCAGTGTGCCGTCGCGCAGGTCGAACGCGGCCAGCGCACCGCGCTCGGCGACCAGCAGCGAATCGCCCACCACCGCCAGCGCGTCGTCGCCGGCGGGCACCACCCGCAACGACGCCAGCGCGGCGACCGGCTCGACCGGTGCCGCCGCCGCGCCACACGCCAGTGCCAGGAGCCCGACCAGCACCAGCGCACCGGGCCGCAGCCAGCCGGCGAACCGCTCGGGGTGCCACAGCGGCGCGGGCTCCGGGTCGTGGGGGTGGGTCCAGCCGCTGCCGAGTTCGATCTCGCCGGTCATGGTCGGCGGCCCTCCGGCACGGCGATCCGCCACATGGTCAGCTGGGTGCCGGTGTGATCGCAGGCAAGCCAGTCGTCGCGGTAGCGGCACTGCCGCACCCGGTGCTTCAGCAGGCCCAGCAGCTGGACCTCGCCGTCCACCACCGTGCCGATCAGGGTCTGCCCGCCGGCGTCGCGCAGCAGCAGGTAGCCGCCGCTGGCGTCTTCGGCGGGCAGCACCTCCCAGCCGGTGAGGTCGAGCAGCACCCGGCCGGTGGCCTGGTCGATGAGCTGGGTGACGGCCAGCCCGGTGCCCGGCGACCCGTGCAGGTCGACGGTGGCGAACCAGTCCCCCACCGCCATCACCTGGATGCGGCTGCCGAGCTGGTAACGGGCCGCGCCGGTGTCGCGGTCGCGCACGGTGACGTGGAAGTCGTCGCTGTCCGGCACCGGCTCGACCGAGCAGCGGAACCGGCCGCACGGGTAGCTCATGTCGCTCTCCTCCCGGCGCACGCGCAGCGTCGCGAGGTCGTAGCGGATCTCCGTCACGGCGTCCTCCGGCCCGACCGCGCTCAACGTGATCTGGTCGTCGCCGTAGACGTGCGCGCCGTAGGGGCGGCCCGGCGGGAAGGCGAGCGTGCCGGTGCGCAGTACGAGTCCGTCGCGGATGCCGTACACGGTGAAGGCGCCGGTGGTCGTCACCGTCCACACCTCGCCGCGGGCCGCCACGACCGACGCGTACGGCACACCGGGCACCGTCCACAGCACCCGGCCGGTACGCAGGTCGTAGCCGGTCGCCTCCTCCCGCTCCGCGCCCGACTGCTCGTCCACGTACGGTTTGCCGTCCGGGCCCACGAACACCGGGTTCTGGACCCCGTACACACCGACGCCGCCGACCGCGAGGAGAGGCACCGGCACGGACCACAGCCTGGTGCCATAGTCGCTGTCGAGCACCGTGGTCGTCCCGCCGCCGGAGAGCAGCACCAGCCCCTCGGCGGCCTGCGCCGTGACGTCGGTGGACGCGCGGGGGTCGAGCGGCACGCTCCACCGCAGCGTCCCGTCGCTGGGCCGGTACGCCGACAGCCTGCCGCCACCCCACACCAGCAGCAGGTCGTCGCCCGAGACGGCACCACCGTCGACGAACTCCGACACCCCAGGCATCGTGTACGTGGCCAGCTCGGTGATCCGCCGCTGCGGCGCCGCACCGGCACCGAGCGCTCCGACCAGCAGCAATGCCAGCGCCAGCAGGACCGCGCGGCTGGGCGGCAGCGGCGGCGCGCCGGGATCCTCCCGGGGCCGGGTCCACTCGTCGCCCAGCTCGATCAGCTCGACCGCCACGTCAGCGTCCCCCTTGCTCGTCCACCCGCCAGATGACCAGCCGGCCCGGCCCCTCGCCGACGACGCAGCTCAGCCGGGCGGCGCGGTAGACGCACTGCTGGATCCGGTCCGGCAGCACACCCAGCATCCGGACCCCGCCGCCGACGATCCGGGCCACCTGGGTGCTCTGGCCGGCGTCGCGCACCAGCAGGTAGTCCTGGCTGCCGTCCTCGGCGCCCAGTATCAGCCACCCGGTCAGGTCCAGCAGCGTGCGGCCGCTGTCCGGGTCGACCAGCCGATCGGCGTAGTTGGCGTATCTGCCGTACGAGCGGGTGGCGTCCACGACGATGAACCCGGCGGCGATCGGCACCAGGCTCGTGTTCGGTCCGGGTTGCCAGCGCACCGCCCTGGTCTGCGGATCCACTACGGTGACCCGGATGTTTCCGCTCGTCTGGTCGACGTGCTCCTCGCAGCGGTACCGCCCGCACGGGTAGCCGAAGTCGGCGTCCGTGGGCAGCGGCCGCAGGGTCGTCAGGTCGTAGCCGAGGTAGCTGAGCCCGCCGCCGGCCGGGTCGGCGGAGGCCAGTCGCAGCACGCCGGAGTAGGCGGAGAGGTACATCGGCCGCCCGGCGGGGAACTTCGCCTCGCCCCGGCGCAGCGGCCGCCCGTCCCGTGCGTCGTACACCGCGATCGCGCCGTCGGCCGTGGCGGTGACCGTCAGCCGCCGCTCGTGGTCGACGGTCGCGTACGGCGTGCCCAGCACCGTCCACAGCGTCCGGCCGGTGCGCAGGTCGAACCCGGTCACCGTGTCCGGCCCGGGTGCCGGGCCGCCCGGCGACTGTTCCCACACGGTCGCGTTGTTGATGAGTTCCACGCCGATGTCGCCGACGGGATACACGCCGCGCTGTCTGGACCACAGCGTGGCGCCGGTCTCCGCGTCGAACGCGGTCGTCTGGGCGCTGTCGGCGAGCAGCACCACCCCGTTCGCGCCCATCACCATGCCGTGCTCGGACTCGGCGCTCGAGTGCGGAACGCGCCAGCGCAGCGTGCCGTCGGTGATCCGGTACGCGGACACGGCCACGTCGCCCTGCACGACCAGCAGGTCGCCCGCGGACTGCACCGTGTCTCCGCCCGACCGGGTCGACGCCCCGACCAGGTCGAACCGGCCCAGCTCGGCGATCTCCCGCACCGGCGCCGCGGCGGCGCCCAGCGTCCCGGCCAGCAGCAGCACCAGCGCGCACGCCACGCGCCGACGCAGCTCCGGCACCCGCCTGGGCGGCAGGACGACCTCATCCTCGGCGCCCCAGCCGTCGCCGAGGTCAATCACGTCGGTCCGCATCATCGGCCCCACTGTCCCAGGTGCCGTGGCACCGCCGGGCACCCGATCACTTCGTACCGGCCTCGATGCGCCACATGCCCAGATGGTTGGCGTCCAGGGTGCAGACGAGCCGCACGTCCAGGTAGAGGCAGCGCCGTACGCGATGCGGCAGAGCGCCGATCACCATCAGCCCATCGTCGCTCACCCGCGCCAGCTGAGTGGTGCCGCCGACCTCGCGCAGCAGCAGCACGCCGTTGCCGTCGTCGCGCTCGACCAGCACCGACCAGCCCGTCAGGTCCCGCAGCTTTCGGCCGCTGGCCTGGTCCACCAGCGTCTGGGCCGCCCCGCCGAGTTCACCGCCGCTCTCACGGACCGCGACCGTGACGAACACGTCGTCGACCGGCACCGGATTGAGGTTCTCGTCGAGCAGGTAGAGCACCTCGGCAGAGCCTGGACGCCGGACGCTGATCCGCCAGCCGGTGCGGCCCGATTCCTCGACGGTGCCGCACACGAACCGCCCGCACGGGTAGCCCTGCCCCTGCACGCCGAGCTCAAGCTCGGCCGGTCGCAGCGTTACCGCGTCGTAGGTGAAGGTCTGGGCTCTGCCATCGGTGCCCACCGAGGTCAGCTCGATCGTCCCCGGGAACGCCGCGACGTCCACCGGCCTGCCGGGCGGGAACTCGAGCCTGCCCGTCCGCAGCACCCGCTCGTCCGCGGCGGTGCGGACCGTGAACTCGCCCGCGGACGTGAGCGTCCACACCTGCCCGTTCGCGGGGTCGATCGCGGCGAACGGCGTGCCCGTCACCGTCCACAACGACCGGCCGGTCCGCAGGTCGTAGCCGAACGCCTGGTCGGGGGCGGTGGTGTCGGCGCCGGAGACCGGTATGCCGTCCGCGCCGAGCACGAGCTGGGTGTCGGTCGAGGCGACTCCGACGTCGCCGATCGGCCGGATCCAGCGTGGCACCGTCCACAGCCGCGCACCGGTGTCGCGGTCGAACGCGGTGGTCGCGGCGTCCTCCATCGCCAGCAGGACACCGGCGGAGGACGCCAGGTAGGTCGCGTCAGGCTGGGCGGCCCGGTACGGCGCACGCCAGCGCAGCGCCCCGTCACCCGATCCGAACGCCGCGAGCGAGTCGGTGCCCTGCGCGATCAGCAGGTCGTCCAGCGCCGTCACCACCGCCGCGGACCGCGACACGCCGGGCAGCTCGTACTCGCCGAGCATGGTGACCTGTCGGACCGGTACGGCCGAGGCGGCCAGCGCACCCGCCAGCGCCAGCACCGCCGCCAGCAGCACGGGTCTGCGCTGACGCGACAGCGGTGCGGCGGCGGGCTCCGGCTGCGGCCGGGTCCACTCGTCACCCAGTTCGATCAGATCGGTCGGCATCGCCCGTCCCGCTGGTCCCGGTGCCGGGGCACCGTCTCGGTCATGGTCACCGCGGGCCGGCCTCGACACGCCAGATGCCGAACCGGTCGTCGGTGGTGCTGCAGATCAGCGCCTGCGGGGTGGACAGGCACTGCTTCAGCTCGTACGGGATCTCGCCGACCATCCGCAGCTCCCCGTCGGACCGCAGCGCCCCCAGGTACGTCGAGTCGGCGGCGCGACCAGGTCTGACCATATAGGACACGAAGCCGTTCTGGTCCTGTACCGCGTACCAGTCCCGGTAGGCCGGGCGCACCCCGCCGGTGTCCGGGTCGAACGTCCCGTCGAGCCGAGGGCCGAGCCACAGCGACGAGAACCCCACCGCCAGCGGTCCGGCAACGCTGGGCAGGAACCCCCGGTCGCCGCCGGCCAGGGTGACGATCGGCTTGCCGGTCGCGGCATCGATGATCCAGGTCCGCGGGCCGTCCGCGGCGGCGGTCATCGCGCAGGTGTAGCCGCCGCCGCAGTCCACCTGCCACGCCCAGCGGGGACCGGCCGGCGACGGGCGCAGCGTGGCCCGGTCGAACCACAGCTCGATCCGGGGCAGTGGCGGGTCGGCCGGGCTGCCGTCCGGGTTGACGGTGCCGTCGTCCGAGCTGACCAGCCCCACCATGTCATCGCCGTACGTCAGGTTCACCCGCTGGTCCGTGGGCAGCTTGACCTTGGTGGACCGGCGCACCGTGCCGTCGGCCAGGTCTTGCTCGACGAGTTCGCCCTCGGGTGACAGCCGCCACAGCGTCGCGGTCTGCTCGTCGACCGCGCTGGTCAGCGAGGGCGGTGTGCGCCACAGCAGCCGGTAGTCGCGGGGGTCGTGCGCCTCGACCTCCTCGGTGCGGTCCGGGTGTACGCGGTACGCCAGCAGCCAGCGGTCGCGGATGGGGCGCAGCACCCGGTCGGCGTACCAGCGGACTTTGCCGGTGCCCGCGTCGTACGCGGTGGTCTCGACGGGCGGATACTGGTATTCGTGCTCGGCCGGTGCGCCCGTGCCCTGGCTGACCACGAGCAGATCGGCGATGCCGAAGAAGGAGTAGATCTCCCCGCTGACCGGCACCTGCCAGCGCAGCGCCCCGTCGGACAGACCCCAGCCGGTGATCACCTCACGGCTCTGCACCGCGACCATGTCGGCGCCGAGCAGGGTCATGCTGCCGACGACCGCCTCCCGCAACGCGAGCTGCCGCAGCCCCGCACCCTGCGGCCGGGCCGCCGCCGAGGCGCCGACCAGCACGATCAGCGCGGTGGCCGCGAGTGCGATCCGGCGCCGCCAGCCCAGGCCAGGTCTGGCGGGCAGGCTGACCTCTTCCTCGTCGCCCCAGCCGTCGCCGAGGTCGATGACGCCGATTCCGCCGCCGTCCACGCCCTGCTGTCGCATCCGCCCGCACCGCCTCACGATGTGTTCGCGTGAGGTGACGCGTCGACCCGGGTGATCGGTTGCAGACAGCGCAGGGCCGCCCGGTGCCGGGCGGCCCTGCGCTACTGACGGCTCGGTCGGATCAGCCGCGAACCGAGCTGCTCAGCGGCTGCTCGGCCGGGGCCGCGACGGCCGAGGCCCACTTGGTGACCTTCTCGGTGATCTCCGGCGCGGTCAGGCCGATCTCGGCCAGGATCTCCGCGCGGGTGCCGTGGTCCAGCCACTGCGAGGGCACGCCCAGGTCCCGTACCGGAACATCCAGCTCGTTGTCGCGCAGCAGCTTGGACACCGCGTCGCCGACGCCGCCCGCGCGCACGCCGTCCTCGATCGTGACCACGAGCTTGTGCTCACGGGCCAGCCCGACGATCTCGACGGGCACCGGCCGCACCCAGCGCGGGTCGACCACGGTCACGCCGAAGCCGCGCTCGGCCAGCTTGCCCGCCACCTGTACGGCCAGGTGCGCGAACGCGCCCACGGCCACCAGCAGCACGTCCTTGCGCTCGGCCTCGGCCAGCACGTCGACGCCGCCCAGCCCGTCGGTGCCGCCGAGGCGGCGCAGCGCGGGCAGCGCCGCGGGCACCGAGCCGGTCGGGAACCGGACGATGGTGGGCCCGTCGTTGATCTCGACGGCCTCGCGCAGCTCCTCGCGCAGCGTCTCGGCGTCGCGCGGCGCGGCCACCCGCAGGCCGGGGACCACGCCGAACACCGACATGTCCCAGATGCCGTAGTGGCTGGGGCCGTCGGGGCCGGTGATGCCCGCCCGGTCCAGCACGAACGTCACCGGCAGCCGGTGCAGGGCCACGTCGAGCAGCACCTGGTCGAACGCGCGGTTGAGGAACGTGGCGTACACCGCGACGACCGGGTGCAGCCCGGCCAGGGCCAGGCCGGCCGCCGAGGTGGTGGCGTGCTGCTCGGCGATGCCGACGTCGAAGGCGCGCTGCGGGAACGCGGCGGCCAGCTTGTCGATGCCGGTCGACTCGGGCATCGCGGCGGTGATGCCGACCACGTCGGGCCGCTGCGCGGCGATGGTGACCAGCTCGTCGGCGAAGACGCTGGTCCACTTGAGGCTCGGCGCGGCCAGCAGGCGGCCGGTCTGCGGGTCGAACGCGCCCGGCGCGTGGAACCGGTCGGCCTCGTCGTCCAGGGCCGGCTGGTAGCCGTAGCCCTTGGCGGTGACCGCGTGCACGATGACCGGCCCGCTGAACTTCTTCGCCCGCGCCAGCGCCGACTCCAGCGCGGCCTGGTCGTGCCCGTCCACCGGCCCGATGTACTTCAGGCCCAGATCCTCGAACATCGCCTGCGGCGCGACGGCGTCCTTGATGCCCTTCTTGACCGCGTGCAGGGCGTCGAACAGCGGCTTGCCGACCAGCGGGGTCTTCTCCAGCGCGTCCTTGACCAGGTCGAGAACCTTCTCGTAGCCCGGGTTCAGGCGCAGCGTGGCCAGGTGGTCGGCCAGGCCGCCGATGGTCGGGGCGTACGAGCGCCCGTTGTCGTTCACGATGATCACGAGCCGGTTGTCGGTGGCGGCGATGTTGTTCAGCGCCTCCCAGCACATGCCGCCCGTGAGCGCCCCGTCGCCGACCACGGCGACCACGTGGCGCTTCTCACCGCGCAGCGTGTACGCCTTGGCGATGCCGTCGGCGTAGGACAGGGCGGTCGAGGCGTGGCAGTTCTCGACCAGGTCGTGCTCGCTCTCGGCCTGGCTCGGGTAGCCGGTCAGGCCGCCGCGCTGGCGCAGCAGGTCGAACCCGTCCTGGCGACCAGTGACGATCTTGTGTACGTACGCCTGGTGGCCGGTGTCGAAGACGAACCGGTCGACCGGCGAATCGAACACCCGGTGCATGGCCAGGGTGAGCTCTACCACACCGAGGTTCGGGCCGAGGTGACCGCCGGTGCGCGCCACCTTGGCGATCAGGAAGTCGCGGATCTCGGCCGCCAGCCCCGTCAGCTGGTCCGGAGTCAGGGCCTTCAGGTCCTGTGGCCCCTGAACCGTGCTCAGCAGGCTCGTGCGCTCGTTCACACCGACACCTCAATCCGCTCGCTCATGGTCTGGGCAGTCTATCGGCAGGCCGCACCGGGTCTCACATGCTCCGGTACCCCTACACAGAAGCTTCACGCCTGCGTGGGAGTCAACAGCGCCACGCACTCGACGTGGTGGGTCTGCGGGAAGCAGTCGAAGGCCCGCAGCCGGACCAGCCGCCAGCCCGCCTCACGGAAGGTGCGCACGTCGCGGGCGAACGCGGCCGGGTCGCAGGCCACGTACGCCACCGCGCGCGGTCCGGCCCCGATCACGCCGCGGACCACCGCCGCTCCGGCGCCCGTGCGGGGCGGGTCCAGCACCACCACGTCCGGCCGGGGCAGCCGCTGCTGCGGCCGCCGGTCGCGGTGCAGGGCCTTCTCCACCGGCGCGGTGATCACGGTGACCGGCTGCCCGGCCAGGTTGGCCCGCGCGGCGACGGCTCCCTCGCGGGCCGACTCGACCAGAGTCACGTGGCCGGTGACGCCGACGCGGTCGGCCAGCGCGGCGGCGAACAGCCCGGCGCCGCCGTACAGGTCCCAGGCGTGCTCGCCCGGTCGCGGGTCCAGCTGCTCCAGCACGGCCTGGACCAGGGTGTCCGCGGCGGCCGGATGCACCTGCCAGAAGCCCCCGGCCGAGATCCGGAAATCGTGCCCGGCCGCCCGCTCGGTGATCTCCTGCGGTGGCTCCTGCACCAACTGGGCCGGGCCGCCCGCCGGGCGCACCACGTCCAGGACGTCGGTGTCCGGCCAGCGGCGTGACAGCACGTCCAGGGCCTGGATGTCCGGGTGCGCGATCCGGCAGCGGTCGATCGCCACCACCTCGTTGGAGCGGTGCTTGAGCAAGCCCGGCCGTCCGGCCGCATCGGCGCGGTAACGCACCCGGGTGCGCCAGCCCTCGTCGCCGCCCGGCAGCGCCTCCACCCGCACGTCCAGCGCGGCGACCTCGTCCTCGGCCAGCTTGCCCAACCGGACCAGCTGCTCGCGGACGACCGCGGCCTTCCAGTCCAGCTGCGCGGGCGGGGCCACGTGCTGCAGGTCACAGCCGCCGCAGCCGTTCGCATGGGCGTACGGGCAGCGCGGGGTGATCCGGTCCGGCGAGGCTGTCAGCACCTCGACCGCGTCGCCGCGCAGGTACGCCTTGTGTACCTCGGTGATCTCGGTCACCACGCGTTCGCCGGGCAGGGCGTGCCGGACGAAGATCACCTGTCCGGCATGCCGGGCCACGCAGTGACCGCCGTGCGCGATCGGCCCGACGGTCACCTCGACCCGGTCGCCCTCGTACAGCTCCTCGGGCGCGACGGCGACAGCGGTGTCAGTCATGCGTCTTCACGTACCCATCCTCCCCCGGGCGGGGGCCGCGAGCCGGTGTGCGCGCCAGGCTGCGGTCGAGCCGGTCGAGGTTGGTGGTGCTGGTGGAGTCGAGCTGCCAGGGCACGCTGACGACCATCACACCGGCCTCGTACAGCAGCCGCCCCTTGATCCGCAGCGCGGACTGGTTGTGCAGCAGGTGCTCCCACCAGCGCCCGACGACGTACTCGGGGATGAAGACGGTGACCACGTCACGCGGCGACGACCGGCGCAGCGACTTGACGTAGTCGATGATGGGCCGCGAGATCTCTCGGTACGGCGAGTCGACCACGGTCAGCGGCACACTGATGCCGCGCCGCTCCCACTCGGCCTGGATGGCCCGGGTGTCGGCCGTGTCGACGTTGACCGTCAGCGCCGTCAGCGTGTCCGGCCGGGTCGCCTTGGCGTACGCCAGCGCCCGCATGGTCGGCAGGTGCACCTTGCTGACCAGCACCACCGCGTGGTTGCGCGCGGGCAGCACCGGCCGCTCCTCCGACGGCACCAGCTCCCGGGCCACCGTGTCGTAGTGCTTACGGATCGCCACCATCACCGCATAGATCACCGCCATCGCCGCCAGCGAGATCCAGGCACCGTGGGTGAACTTGGTCAGCAGCACCAGGATGAGCACGAACCCGGTCATCACGGCGCCGAAGCCGTTGATCGCCTTCGAGCGGTTCATCCGCCGCCGCGCCACCGGGTCGCGCTCGGTGCGCAGCAGCCGGTTCCAGTGCCGCAGCATGCCGATCTGCGACAGCGTGAACGACACGAACACGCCCACGATGTAGAGCTGGATCAGCCGCGTGGTCTGCGCCTGGAACGCGATGACCAGCACCGCCGCGAACGCGGCCAGGAACATGATGCCGTTGGAGAAGGCCAGCCGGTCACCGCGGGTGTGCAGCTGGCGGGGCAGGTAGCGGTCCTGGGCCAGGATCGAGCCCAGCACCGGGAAGCCGTTGAAGGCCGTGTTCGCCGCGAGCACCAGGATCAGCGCGGTCACCCCGATGACCAGGTAGAAGCCCGGCGGGAAGTGGTTGAAGACCGCCTCGGCGAGCTGCGCGATGACGGTGGGCTGCTTGTAATTGGCCGGCGCGCCGACGATCTGGTCCGTGCTCTCGACGTACTGCAGGCCGGTCATCAGGCTCAGCGCCACGATGCCGAGCATCATCGCGATCGAGATGGTGCCCAGCAGCAGCAGCGTGGTGGCGGCGTTCTTGCTCTTGGGGGACTTGAACGCGGGCACGCCGTTGGAGATCGCCTCGACGCCGGTCAGCGCGGCACAGCCGGAGGAGAACGCCCGCACCAGCAGGAACCCGAACGCCAAGCTGGTGGCCACGCTCATGCCGTGCTCGGGCAGGATGGTCAGGCTCGCGCTGGAGGCCTGCAGGTTCTCGTCCAGCACCAGGATGCGGAAGAAGCCCCAGCCCACCAGCCCCACGATGGCGAACATGAACAGGTAGGTCGGGATGGCGAAGAGCAGGCCCGACTCCTTGAGCCCGCGCAGGTTGAGCGCGGCCAGGATCGCGATCAGCAGCACCGCCGAGGTCACCTTGTGCTGGCCGATCAGCGGGATCGCGTCGCCGAGGCTGTCCACGCCGGACGAGATCGACACGGCCACGGTGAGCACATAGTCGACCAGCAGTGCGCTGGCCACGCCCAGGCCCGCCTTCGGGCCGAGGTTGACCGTGGCGACCTCGTAGTCGCCACCGCCGGACGGGTACGCGTGCACGTTCTGGCGGTAGCTCGCGACCACGGTGAGCATCACCACCACGACCGCCAACGCCACCCACGGGGAGTACGCGTAGGCGGCGGCACCCGCCACCGACAGGGTCAGCAGGATCTCGCCGGGCGCGTACGCGACGCTGGAGAGCGCGTCCGAGGCGAAGATGGGCAGGGCGATCCGCTTGGGCAGCAGTGTGTGCTGCATATGGTCGGATCGGAAGGGCCTGCCGAGCAGCAGTCGCTTCAGCAGGGAGGTAGGGCTCGCCACAGGAGGGAGCCTACGACGCGCCCGCCTTTCCCGCCGTGGCACTCTGATGTCGCGCGAGCCCTCCGGTCATGGCAGGCTGGGGGCGAAGCAGGCTCGAAAGGCGGCGACGTGCACGTTGTGATCATGGGATGCGGCCGGGTCGGCTCGACGCTGGCGCACAGCCTGGAGGCGCGCGGGCACTCGGTCTCGATCATCGATCAGGACGCCGACGCGTTCCGGCGCCTGTCCCCCGACTTCGCCGGCACCACCGTCACCGGGGTCGGCTTCGACCGCGAGGTGCTGGTCCAGGCCGGGGTGGAGCGCGCCGACGCGTTCGCCGCGGTCTCCAGCGGCGACAACTCCAACATCATTTCCGCGCGACTGGCCCGGGAGACGTTCGGCGTGCAGCGCGTCGTCGCCCGCATCTACGACCAGCGCCGCGCCGAGGTATACGAGCGACTGGGCATTCCCACCGTCGCGACCGTGCGCTGGACCGCGGACCGGATCGTGCGCCACCTCGTGCCCGAGGGCGCCACCGAGCTGTACCGCGACCCGACCAGCACGGTCGCCATCATCGAGACGCCGATCAACCCGGCCTGGGTCGGGCACCCGCTGCGGGAGCTGGAGGAGGCGACCGGCACCCGGGCCGCCTTCCTCATGCGGTTCGGGCTCGGCACGCTGACCACCGACTCCACCGTGCTGCAGGACGGGGACCAGGTGTTCATGCTGGTCACCGACGAGATCGCCGGTACGGTCACCAAGATCGCAGCCGCCGCGCCGACCACCGCCGCCTAGAAGGAGCAGGACCATGCGTGTCGCCATCGCCGGTGCCGGCAACGTCGGGCGCTCCATCGCCCAGGAACTGATCGAGAACGGCCACCAGGTCATGCTCCTGGAGCGGCAGCCCCGGATGCTGCGCCCGGAGCGGGTGCCCGCCGCCGACTGGGTGCTCGCCGACGCGTGCGAGCTGTCCAGCCTGCAGGAGGTCAACCTGGCCGCCTGCGACGTGGTGGTGGCCGCCACCGGCGACGACAAGGTCAACCTGGTGGTGTCGCTGCTGGCCAAGACCGAGTTCGCGGTGCCGCGGGTGGTCGCCCGGGTCAACCGCGCCGAGAACGAGTGGCTGTTCACCGAGCAGTGGGGCGTCGACGTGTCGGTCAGCAAGCCGCGCCTGATGGCGGCGCTGGTCGAGGAGGCGGTCACCGTCGGCGACCTGGTCCGGCTGATGACGTTCCGCCAGGGCGAGGCGAACCTGGTCGAGATCACCCTGCCGCAGGACGCGCCGCACGTCGGCCAGCCGGTCCGTGACATCCCGCTGCCGCACGACAGCGCCCTGGTCGCCATCGTGCGTGGGCGCCGGGTGCTCACCCCCAGCCCCGACGACCCGGTCGAGGCCGGCGACGAGCTGGTGTTCGTCTGCACGGTCGAGGTCGAGGAGCAGGTTCGTTCGGTCATGCTCGGCGCCGACAGCGTCGAGCGCACCCGCTCCCGCCGCCGCTGACCTCGCCCGGCGGCCCTACGCTCAGCCTCGCCGTCGGTGGCCCACGGCCAACCTGCTGACCGCGGCCAACGATCACGGGCTGGTGCTTGACGGCGGGCTCTACACTCCGGGACTTCAGTTGATCATCCGGAGGAAGAACCCCATGAAGCGCACCATCCCTGTCGCGGCACTCGGCCTCGTACTGCTGAGCCTGGCCGCCTGTGCGCAGGACGATCCGGCCCCGCAGGCGGCCGCGACCACTCCCGCGGCGGCGACCACCCCGGCGCCCGCGGCCAGCCCCACGGCGGCGGCCGCCACCTCCGCCGCGGCCCAGGTCACGGGGGACGTCACCGCGGCCTGCACCACCATCAAGGCGGCCAACCGGGCGATGTTCGACATGCCCGCCACCGTGCTGCTGGTCGACGAGACGTCGACGGCGGCCGAGGCCAAGGAGGCAGCCGCCGCGCTGAAGAAGTCCTTCGCCGAGAACCGCACCGCGCTGACCAAGGCCGCCGGGCAGACCAAGGACTCTGAGCTGCTCGCCGCCATCGACGCACTGGTCCAGGCCCGTACCGCCGGGATCGCGGCACTCGAGGCGGCCGGCAGTGACGGCGCGAAGGTGGCCGAGGCCCGGGTGTCGGACGACGCGCGCGCCGGCGAGCGGGCGGTGCTCGGCATCTGCAACCGCTGAGCACACCTCAACCGAGACGACAGCAGGGCCCGTGCCGAAGCACGGGCCCTGCTCGTCGCGGGTGGGTGCGGGTCAGGCCGGCAGGGCCGCCTGGTCGCGGCGGACCCGGCGGACCGCCCAGATGCTGACGGCCAGCAGCAGCGCGTATGGCGGATAGCCGAGCACGATGCGGGCCACGCCCAGCGCGGTCGCCTGGTCGGCGAGGTAGAGCAGGCTCTGCACGGCCGCCTTGAGCAGGTAGATCGCCGCCCACAGCCCGGTGAGCCAACTGAACGTGCGCACCATGCGCTGGTCCTCACGCCAGTCGCTGAGGCCGCCGTTGGCCACCACGGTCCAGATCCAGCCGACCAGCGGTTGCCGCAACGCGATCGAGGCGATCATCGCGACGCCGTACACCACGCTGAGGATGATGCCGGGCAGGTAGAAGTCGCGGGCGTCACCGGAGTTCCAGGCCAGCCACGCGCCCAGCGCGATGCCGAACAGTCCGTTGATGGCGTGCCGCACCGGACGCCGCTGCGCCAGCCGGATCACGGCGATGCCAAGCGCGGTGGCCACGGCGGCCCCGACCGCCCACTTGAGCGCCAGCTGACCCGTCGGCCACTTCAGCCCCAGCAGCACGTTCGCCAGCACGAACACGATCACCGGGATGCTGGACTCGAACAGACCCCGCCAACCGCCGAGCTGCTGCGCCATCTGCACCGCGAACGGCGGCAGCTCCTGCTCCTGCTCGTCCGTCTCGACCTGGTATCGATTGCGTTCGCTCATGCCGCCGCTTCCAGCTCGTAGTACGGATTGAAGATGACCTTGCGTCCGTCCCGCAGGGCCACCCGGCCACGCACGTGCACACCCCGGCCGGGTTCGATGCCGTTGATGTGCCGTCGGCCGAGGAAGACCAGCGTGATCAGGTCGGTGCCGTCGTAGAGGTCGGCCTCGAGTGTGGGCAGATTGGTGCGCGGGGTGTACACGACGGTGCGCAGGCGGCCCGTGACGTTGACGAGGTCGCCGCGACCTACGGTGTCGGCGCAGACGCAGCCGGCCCGCTCGCTGTCGCGACGCAGCTCCTCGGACTCCAGCTCCTGGTCGGAGGCGGTGAGGCGGTGGAGCATCCCTCGCAGGCCGCGCGGACGTTGTCGTGGTTCGTCGGTCGACATGACCTGCTCTCATTCCCTCCCCGCCGGGGTGGGGCCCGGCGGATTCGTACCCACCAGCCTACTTCGCGGCGGGGGGCCGACCGGCGAGCCCCGCAGCAGCGTACGCCGGAAGGCACGAGCGCGCTCGGTGCGCCGCGTTGAGCAGCGGCGCACCGAGGGTGTGAGTTCGGCTACTGAGGGTTCAGTCGCGGCGCGGGCGCGGGGAGGGCTTGCGCCGCGGCACGTCCCCACCGGACGCGGCGCCCGGGGCGGGCTGCCCGGTGGGCGCGATGGAGCCGAACGGGGTGGGCGCGGGCGGCGGCGGCACCCGGCCGGGCACCAGCTCGGAGCGCGACGACTCGTACCGCTCGTAGCGGGCCTGGGCCTCCTGCTCCTGGCGCGACTGCTCCTGCCGGGCCTGCTCGAACGCGACCTCGTCGTCGCCCACAGCGCCCTGGGCCGCCTGCGCGGCCTGCGCCGCGGCGGCCTGCTGGGCCAGGTGCTGGGGCAGCCGCAACGGCAGCGCCTCGCGCACCGGGCGGGCCTGGTCGTCGCGGTGCACGACCAGACCGGTCAGGCACTGCAGCAGCGGACCGGCCTGGCGCAGATCCTGCGCGGCCGGGCCCTGGAACACCGCACGGACCATCCAGCGCGGCCCGTCCACCCCGACGAACCGCAGGTCGTTGAAGCCATCCGGGGTACGGATGCGGGCCCGCAGCTCGGTGCCCCAGTGACCCGGGGCCTCCTCGGCGCCGACCCCGTCGGCGAACAGCGAGCGGCGGATCTCCTCCCGCACCTCGTCCCAGATGCCCTCGGTCCGCGGCGCGGCGAACACGCCGAGCTGCAGCGCGCTGGGGCCGTGCACGAGCGCGATCTGGCCGATCGCCCCCTGCTCACCGGCCTGCACCCGGATCTCGACGCCGTCCACGGCGGGCACCTGGAGACTGCCCAGGTCCAGCCGTGCCGCGTCGGGCACGTCGTCGTACTGGTCGTACGGGCCGTCGTCGCCGAAGATCGAACCACGGAGCGGGGAGTCCTCGGCGGCACCGGCGCCCCTGGGCGCCTTCGGCTCGTCGGGCTGATAGTCCTCGCCGAGCAGCGCGGCGCGCCGGGCGGCGCGGGCGTCCTCGAAACGCGGCTCCTCGGCCTTGGCGTGCCGGCCACCTGTGGCGGCACGTCGTCGCGAGAAGATCACTGTTCCTCCTAGTTCCCGGTCGAACCGTGCCCGCCGGTCCCCCGTTCGGAGTCCGGCAGCTCGGCGACGTCGTGGAAGTGTGCCCGCTCCACCCGCTGCACGACAAGTTGCGCGATGCGGTCGCCTCGCACGATCTTCGCCTCGTTCGTCCGGTCGTGGTTGATCAGGTTCACCAGGATCTCGCCCCGGTAGCCCGCGTCCACGGTGCCGGGCGCGTTGAGCACAGTCACTCCCAGTTTGGTCGCCAGACCCGAGCGCGGGTGCACCAGTCCCACGAATCCGTCCGGGATGGCCACCGCCACCCCGGTACGCACCAGGCGGCGCTCGCCCGGGGCGATCACGGCGTCCTCGGCCGCGTACAGGTCGGCGCCGGCGTCACCCGGGTGGGCGTACGACGGCATCGGCACCTGGGGGTCCAGCCGCCGG
Organism: Catellatospora tritici; assembly: GCF_019083965.1. Taxonomy (GTDB): domain Bacteria; phylum Actinomycetota; class Actinomycetes; order Mycobacteriales; family Micromonosporaceae; genus Catellatospora; species Catellatospora tritici. Next base: position 113,737 of record NZ_JAHRCY010000006.1, on the reverse strand, counting down.
ATCGGGATCACGACAGGCTCGCCCGGCGCAGCGGGCATCGCAGTCGGGTACAACGGTCAGACCTCCGGGGGGAGTCATTACGACGCCGCCCCGCCAAGGGAGCTGCGTCTCTTCACGTCCATCCTGCCGCGCCGGGCGGGCCCGCGGGGACCTACCCTCGACGTTGTGACACATCCAGGCGGCGGCACGGCGTCCTCAGGCACAACGGCGACGGGGGTCGGCGCGGCACGGCCTGCGCCCCGGCACACCGAGCGGCTGACGGTGCCGTTGTGGATGTGGCCGACAGCGGTGCTGGTCACGGCCATTCTCGGCGCCGAGATCGGTTTGGGCGCCCCCGGGCTGCGCAGCTGGGTGCCGTACGCGGTGCTGCTGCCGCTGGCCGCGGCCGGACTGTGGCGGCTGGGCCGCATCCGGGTCGCGGTGACCGACACCGAGCTCCAGGTCGACGACGCGCGCCTGCCCCTGCGGGTGGTCTCCCGCACCATCCCCCTGGACGCCGACACCCGGCGCGAGCTGCTCGGCCCCAGCGCCGATCCGCTGGCCTTCGTGGTGCAGCGCCCCTGGATCGCCGGGGCGGTCCAGGTGGTCCTGGACGACCCCGACGACATCACGCCCTACTGGGTGATCAGCACCCGCCACCCCGAAGCCCTGGCCCGTGCGTTGAACGAGGCGACGGCAGCCGTCCGCTAGGCGTGGGGCAGCTGCGGGGGCTGCTGGCGGCGGTGACGTAGGTCGCGGCGCAGGTCGTCGCCGAGCCTGCGGGTGGCCTTGCGGTTGAGGTAGCTGGCGATGGCCGCGCCGGTGAACAGCGGCCCCAGCGTGGTCAGGTTGCGCCCGAACCGCTTGAGGATCATGTCGCGCAGCTGCTTGCGGGTCGCGGTGCCGAGCACGATCGCGGTGGCCCCGGCGGGCACCATCGGGTTGATGCCGCGATGGCTGGCCCAGGCCTGGAGCAGGTTGATCGCGCGCTGGCCGCCGCCGCCCACCACCGGCTGCCCGTAGACCTCGTGCAGTTCGCCGATGAGTTTGAGTTCGATCCCGACCACGGCGACCGTCTCGGTCGCCAGCAGCACCGGGGTGCTGAGCAGGGCGGGCGGCGCTGCCCACTCCACGGCGGCCACACCGCCGCCGACCGCTCCGATGCCCGCGGCGGACCGCGCCGCGTTGCGGATCAGCCGCTCCGCCAGCGCCTCGTCGTCGAGGCCGGGGTAGTGCCGCCGCAGCGTCTGCAGATCCCGGATCGGGATGTGCGGGGCGATGTCGCCCACCGCCTCGGTGATCCAGTTGATCGCCTTGCGCGGCATGAAGACCTCTTTGACGCCCCGCTCCTTCAGGCCGACCAGCAGGCGGCCCAGCAGCTTGCGACGTCCGGCCTTGTCCAGCTCGCCCTCGGCGAGCCCGGCCACCGCGACGGCCAGCGCGTCGGGCTGGGCCACTGCCTTGCCGTCAGGAACGGCAGTGCCCGACGGGGACGGCTCGTCGGGCACCGGTACTTCGGGGCTGGTGGTCATGGCGCGCTCTCCTGTCAGCTGAGACGGCGCCGGCGGCCACTAGGCCACAGGCAGCGGGGGCTGGCAGATCGTTCGGCACGCCGCGTGTCGCGGCGGCGTGCCCCCCTCAGCCATGCCCCCTGATGTTCTGCGCCATCTCACCCCACCGCGTCAAGCCCTGGCGGGCATCTGCGTCAGGCACACTCCCGGCAGATGGGCTCGCCGTTACGCTCACCGGCCAGCTGGCTGCGGTGATGCACGAGGAAGCAGCGCGAGCAGCGAAACTCGTCAGCCTGCATGGGCACGACCTTCACGGTCAGCTCCTCGTCGGCGAGGTCGCCGCCAGGAAGCTCGAACGCCTCCGCGAGATCGACTTCATCCACGTCAACGCTGCCCGACTGTGAGTCGACTCGCCGCGCCTTGAGTTCCTCAAGGCTGTCCTCGCCGAGATCGGCCTCGTCACGGCGCGGGGCGTCGTAGTCGGTGGCCATCGATTGTCACACTCCCAAATCAGTGTTGTTACCGTCGGCGTACGTCGACGTATCCGTGTTCCCAACGAGCGCGGTACTCTAGCGCGCCCGTGTGGGATTTGTACGCTCTCGCACGCGAAGTTGTTCCCGATGTGACTGAGCCGACAGCCATGTCCGACCGTTGGTTCAGGCGTCACCAAGGTAGGGGCAGCCGGTCGCCGATCACGGTCGGCGCGCCGGGAACGTCCGGCCAATTCCGGCCGTCTGTCGGGTCGTGGCCCCTACCGGGCCGGTCAACCGATAACCTCTGGCCCATGCCGTCAATTGTGGCGGCTGACCGACTCCAGCTCACGGGGAGCGCACGAGATGCAAATGGCACGAATTCGGGCGATCGCCATCGTCAGCACTCTGGCGATCATCGGCATCGTCCTGGCGGTGGTCACACTCACCCGTGACACGCAGAGCGAGCCCCCCGCGGTGCAGCGCTGCCCCAGCGGGTATGTGCCTGCCAACCTCAAGCTGCCCGAGGCCGAGAGCGACGTGAACATCAACGTCTTCAACGCCACGAACACTCCCAATCTGGCCACGAATGTCGCGTCGGACTTCACCAACCGCAAGTTCAAGGTCAAGAAGGTCGGCGACGAGAAGAAGAAGCTCCCCGACACCGTGGCGGTGCTCCGCTACGGGCCGAAGGCGGTAGGCGCGGCGCAGTTGCTGCGAGCGTACTTCCTGGACGACGCCGAGAACCAGTTCGATATCCACCGCGAGGACGACATCATCGACGTGGTCATCGGTGGTGGCTACCGCCAGCTCGCCACGCCGACGGAGATGCGGCAGGCAGTCGCCCAGCTGGGCAACCCCGAGGCCCCGGACGGCACCTGCGCCGAGACGAAGTGAACTGAACCGCGCTGACGCGGCAGGCCCCGGTCGACCGGCGACGGTCGGCCGGGGCCTTTCCGTTCGCGGCGGCTACGGGCCGCCGTCGGCGTCCAGCTCGACCAGGACGTCGTGCAGTGCCTTGTGCAGCGCCACAGGCGCCGCCAGGGCCATCTGCGGCCCCGCCGGTCGGCCGGACAGCCCGGTGACCATCAGGCCCGCCTCGCGGGCGATCAGGCCGCCCGCGGCCAGGTCCCACTCGGCCAGGCCCTTCTCGTAGTACGCGTCGAGCTGGCCCTCGGCCACCGCGCACAGGTCCAGCGCCGCCGCGCCCAGCCGCCGGATGTCACGGATCTGCGGTAGCAGCCGCGCCACCACCCCGGCCTGGTGCGCACGCCGCTCCTTGGCGTACGCGAAGCCCGTGCCGACCAGCGAGACGGCCAGCTCGGTCGCGGTCGAACCGCTCAGGCGCCGCCCCTCGTGCCACGCCCCGTGCCCTAGCGCGGCGGTCCACACCTTCCCGGTGGCCGCGTTGTGCACCACCCCGGCCACGATCTGCCCGTCCGCCTCCGCCGCGATCGACACCGCGTACTGCGGCAGCCCGTAGAGGTAGTTCACCGTGCCGTCGATCGGGTCGACGACCCAGCGCACACCCCCGGCGGAAACGGACGCGCCGCCGAACTCCTCACCGAGTACTGTGTCACCTGGGCGTCGCGCCGCCAGCGCGGCGACCACCTGTTGCTCGACCGCCCGGTCCGCAGCCGTGACCACGTCGGTGATGGTCGATTTCGTGCCCACCTGCGTGATGGCCTCGGCCCGCATCCGGACGGCCGTAGCGGCCGCGTCCGCGGCCACCTGTACGGCGATGTCCAGCAGTTCCAGTTCGTTCATGACCGTCCTCTCCGGCAACCCGGTGCCATCCTGCCAAGCGACCCGGCCGGGCCGCGGGACCTCATCCGGCGTGCGCATCGAGATGATCGCCGAGTACGGCGCTACAATTCACGCCTGCCACGTGCCGACAGCGCGGGGCGCATTCACACATCACACTGGCTGACCCCACCGGGACGCGATCCGCGCCACCGGCGGTCGGCCGCAGACTCTGCTCGATCCTCGCCTCCGGAAGGTCGTCCGTGACTGAAGCCCGCCAGATCAGCGCCGACGTTCGCTCGCTCACCGACATGCTGATCGCCCAAGCCTCCGGCAGCGGCGGTCGGCTCACGCCTGCGGACGTGGCGCGCACCGTCGAGGCCGCCGACGTCACGCCCGCCCAGGCCAAGAAGCTGCTCCGCGCGCTGCTGGAGGCGGGGGTGACGGTCGAGGTCGACGACTCGGCCAACGGCCGCCGCAAGGTCGCCGCCGCCCGCGCCGCCACGCCGGCGTCGAAGGCGACCACGGCCAAGGCCGCGCCCAAGCCCGCCCCGCCCAAGCCCGCCGCACCCAAGCAGTCCGCGCCCCAGCAGGCTCCTGGCCAGGCCGCCGACCTCGACGGCGCGGAGGCGACGCCCGTCAAGCTGGCGCCCAAGGCTGTCGCCAAGGCCGCTCCGGTGAAGGTCGCCACCAAGGCCGCCCCCGCCAAGGCCGCCGACGGTGACGACGACGCGGCCAAGCCCGCGGCCAAGGCCGCCAAGGCCGCGGCGACGAAGAAGGCCGCCCCGGCCGCGAAGAAGGCTGTCGAGAAGAAGACAGCCGACAAGGCCGCCCCGGCCAAGGCCGCCAAGCCCAAGGGTGAGGGCGAGGGCGACGAGCCCGACGGCGTCGACCTCACGGTCGAGGACCTGGCCGCCGACCTCGAGGACGTGGTGGTCGACGAGCCGGTCGAGATGGTGCAGGCCGCCGAGGCCGACGCCGCCACCGCCGACGACTTCGAGTGGGACGCCGAGGAGTCCGAGGCCCTCAAGCAGGCCCGCAAGGACGCCGAGCTGACCGCCTCCGCCGACTCCGTCCGGGCGTACCTGAAGCAGATCGGCAAGGTGCCGCTGCTCAACGCCGAGCAGGAGGTCGAGCTCGCCAAGCGCATCGAGGCCGGGCTGTACGCCGCCGAGCGGCTGCGCCAGGCCGAGGAGGAGGGCCTGCAGCTCACCCGCGATATGCAGCGGGACCTGCTGTGGGTCTCCCGCGACGGCGAGCGGGCCAAGAACCACCTGCTGGAGGCCAACCTCCGACTCGTGGTCTCGTTGGCCAAGCGCTACACCGGCCGCGGCATGGCGTTCCTGGACCTGATCCAGGAGGGCAACCTCGGTCTGATCCGCGCCGTCGAGAAGTTCGACTACACCAAGGGCTACAAGTTCTCCACGTACGCCACCTGGTGGATCCGGCAGGCCATCACCCGCGCCATGGCCGACCAGGCCCGCACCATCCGCATCCCGGTGCACATGGTCGAGGTCATCAACAAGCTCGGCCGCATACAGCGTGAGCTGCTCCAGGACCTGGGCCGCGAGCCCACCCCGGAGGAGCTGGCCAAGGAGATGGACATCACTCCGGAGAAGGTGCTGGAGATCCAGCAGTACGCCCGGGAGCCCATCTCGCTGGACCAGACCATCGGCGACGAGGGCGACAGCCAGCTCGGCGACTTCATCGAGGACTCCGAGGCGGTCGTGGCCGTCGACGCGGTCTCGTTCTCGCTGCTGCAGGACCAGCTCCAGCAGGTGCTGCAGACGCTGAGCGAGCGCGAGGCGGGCGTGGTCCGGCTGCGCTTCGGCCTGACCGACGGTCAGCCGCGGACTTTAGACGAGATCGGCCAGGTGTACGGGGTCACCCGCGAGCGCATCCGTCAGATCGAGTCGAAGACCATGTCGAAGCTGCGCCACCCGTCGCGTTCGCAGGTGCTGCGGGACTACCTCGACTAGGTCATATCGCCCGTGGGTGGTCGCGTAGCGGACTTCCAAGTCGCCCAATTCGGGCATTTGGTATCCACCGAACGTACAGACTCGGTCACCTTGCGTACAGATGCGCCTAGGCCCATGGTTTCTGTTCGACGCGGATGCGTTGACGTGGCACTCTGGGGGGACGGCACACTGTCCAGGAGGCGCTCATCACCCCGATGGTCGTCTGACCAGGTAGGCTCCACCGCCCACCGGATGTGACCCCGGTCCCCCCGAGGCCCATCCGGGAAGGCCCCCGACACAGTCGGTGTTGAGGTCTTCGTGGGTAACGAGCTGAATGACAACGGCGGGTTCAGCAACGCTGGACTCTCCGGCACGATGGATGTCAACATCGGTGACGACCAGAGGAGGAAGGCGATGACCCAGACCCTCACGCCGCCGCCGGAAACGGTGGCTGCCCCAGCCGCCGATGAACGGTGCGACCGCTGCAACGCGGCGGGCAAATTGCGGGTGAAGCTGGCCGGTGGGGGCGAGCTGGTGTTCTGCGGACACCACGCCAACAAGTACGCCGAGGACCTAATCAAGATCGCCGTCGACGTGGCGGCCGACCCCGAGTTCACGTGGCGGGGCGCCGACCTGATGGCGAAGTAACCACTACAGGCTTACCAAAAGAGGTGCCGCACCCAGCGGCACCTCTTTTGTGCTGTGTTGCCGGCGGCCGCCTCCGCGGCCGCGGGCTTCCGTCCCGGAAGCCAGTGGCTGTGTTGCCGGCGGCCGCCTCCGCGGCCGCGGGCTTCCGTCCCGGAAGCCAGTGGCAGCCGCGCGTCGCTACATCGCTGCGCGATGTCACGCTCCTTTACGGCAACCACTGGCGGACGGAAGCCTGTCGGTGGTCGGACTCAGAACCGAGCCTGCGAGGCTCAGAAGCTCTGGATCGTGGCGATGCGTTCTTCCAGCTGCTCAATGGTGGCCTGGGCGCTGGGCGGGCCGCCACACTTGGTCCGCAGCTCAGAATGGATCTTTCCGTGCGGCAGACCGGTGCGGTGGTGGTGTGCGGCGACCAGGGCGTTGAGCTGGCGACGCAGGTGGATGCGGCGCTCGGCGGCGGACATGTCCCGCACGGGCTCGCGCTCGGCCTGAGCGGGCGCCTGGGCTCGGTTACGGCGCACCGCGGCGGCCTGCTCGGCCTGGCGCTTGGTCAGCAGCGCGGACACCTGGTCGGCGCTGAGCAACCCGGGCAGGCCCAGGAAGTCCTCCTCCTCGGGGGTGCCCGCCTGGGCCGGCAGCCCGAACGTCGCCCCGTCGAAGATCACCTGGTCCAGTTCGGCGGTCGCCGACAGGGCCTCGAACCTCTTGGTCAGCTCGCCGCTGGCCTGCTCCGACTCGTTCGCACGGGCCAGCAGCTCGTCGTCGAGGCCGTCCTCCTTGACCTTCGGGCCGCCCAGCACGTGGTCACGGGCCAGCTCCATCTCACTGGCCAGGCCCAGCAGCTGCGGCACGCTGGGCAGGAACACACTCGCGGTCTCCCCCGGGCGCCGCGCGCGCACGAACCGGCCGATGGCCTGGGCGAAGAACAGCGGCGTGGAGGCGCTGGTGGCGTAGACGCCCACGGCCAGGCGCGGGATGTCGACGCCCTCGGACACCATCCGGACCGCGACCATCCAGCGCTGCTGCGAGCGGGCGAACTCGCCGATCTTGGCGGAGGCGCCCGCGTCGTCGGAGAGGACCACCACGGCCTTCTCGCCGCTGATGGCCTCCAGCAGCTTCGCGTACGCCCGAGCCGTCTGCTGGTCCGACGCGATCACCAGCCCGCCCGCGTCGCCGATGCCGCCGTCGCGCAGCACCTGCAGCCGCGCGTCGGCCGCCCGCAGCACCTGCGGCATCCAGTCGCCGCCCGGGTCCAGCGCGGTGCGCCACGCCTGCGCGATCAGGTCCTGGGTCAGCGGCTCGCCCAGCCGCACCGCCAGCTCGTCACCCGCGCTGGTGCGCCACCGGGTCTCCCCCGAGTACGCCAGGAAGATGACCGGGCGGACGACCCCGTCGGCCAGCGCGTCGGAGTAGCCGTACACGGAGTCGGCGCGGGAGCGCTGCACCTCCCCGACGCTCTCGTACGTCACGAACGGGATCGGGTTCTCATCCGACCGGAACGGGGTCCCGGTCAGCATCAACCGCCGCACCGCGGGCTCGAACGCCGACTTCACGCCGTCGCCCCAGCTGCGCGAGTCGCCCGCGTGATGGATCTCATCCAGGATGACCAGCGTCTTGCGGGTCAGGGTGCGCCGCAGGTGCACGTGCGGCGCCATCCCCACCTGCGCGTACGTCACCACGACGCCGTGGAAGTCGGCCCCGCTGTACACGTCGGCGTTGCGGAAGGCGCAGTCGAGCTGGATGCCCACCCGCGCCGCCGCCTGCGCCCACTGCAGCTTCAGGTGCTCGGTCGGGGCGACCACCGTCACCGCGTCGACGGTGCCGTCGGCCAGCAGCTCGGCCGCGATGCGCAGCGCGAACGTGGTCTTGCCGGCGCCGGGCGTCGCGACCGCCAGGAAGTCGGAGCTACGCCGGCGCAGGTATTCGACCAGTGCCTTGCGCTGCCAGTCACGCAGCGCCGGGAACGACTCGGGTACAGGGCGGGGCGGCGCCACGCGACGGCCTCCTGGGGGCTCGGCATCGGAAGTCGAACACGGCTCGCCGCGACGCCCCGCACTCGGCGCGCCGGCAGACTGACCATGGTTGCGCCCCCGGGCGGCACCCGGGCAGTCCCGAAGCTGTCCGCCGAGGCGGCGCCGGGACAGGCCACGTGCCGATGCGCGGCCCTCCGTCCGGGTGGGACGGCGGCAGCGCCACGAGGGCTGCGCCTGGAGTCTATCGGCTCTTCATGACAGCTCGGTGCTGCTGCCCGGTGTCGTCCCCGACGCATCCGGTGTCATCCCCGCCACGCCCGGACCCGCACCGAGGCTGCCCGGAGCCGTTTGGGCGGTGCCCGGTGACGCTCCGGTGGACACGCGCGGGCGCGGCGCCGACCAGCGCCGGTACAGGGCCGTGATCCGCACCACGAAGACCAGCAGCACCGCCGCCGTGTACGTGAGCGCGTTGCCCAGCCCGGACCCCGCCAGCACCGCCACCATGATCGCGCCGAGCAGCGACGCCACCGCGTAGATCTCGCGGCGCAGCACCACCGGGATCTCCCCCAGCAGCAGGTCGCGCACCAGGCCGCCGCCGATGCCGGTCAGCATGCCCAGCAGGCACGCCCCGAACGCGGGCACCCCGGCGTCGAGCGCCTTGAGCGTGCTGGTGACGGTGAACAGCCCCAGGCCCGCCGCGTCCAGGCCGTACACGGTGCGGCGCAGCCGTTCCAGGTGCGGGTGCAGCCAGAACACCGCCAGCGAGGCGGCGATGGCGGTGGCCGGATAGCGCCAGTTCGCGAACACCAGCGGTGGCACCTGGTTGATCACCAGGTCGCGCAGGATCCCGCCGCCGAGCGCGGCCACGAAACCGACGAAGACCACGCCGAAGATGTCCAGCCGCTTGCCCACCGCCGCCGAGCCGCCCGAGGCGGCGAAGACCGCCACCCCGGTGAGGTCACCGATCAGCAGGAGCGTCGACGTACTGTCCACCGCCGCAGGTTACTGCACCCGGCACCGCCCACCTCGGCATAGATCGTTCGAGTTGCCGGGCAATCGGGCACTCGGGAGGGCTGGATACGCCCGAGTGCCAGGCAACTTGGCTGATCAAGGGGCCCGCTCAGGGGGCTGCGCCGTACCACGAGGTGTAGAGGGTGTCGATGTCGGCGGCGGTGGGCAGCGAGGTGGAGGCGCCGCGGTTGCGGGCGCAGCAGGCACCGGCGGCGCAGGCCCAGCGCAGCGCGTCCAGCATCGGGCGGCCCTGGCCCAGGGCGACGGCCAGCGCCCCGGTGAACGCGTCGCCGGCGGCGGTGGTGTCGACGGCCTCGACCTGCGGTGCGGGCACCTCCAGCCGTACCCCGTCGCGGTCGGCGTAGGCCGCACCGGTCGCACCCAGCGTGAGCACCACCCGCGGCACCGCCGCGAGCAGCAGTTTCAGCAGTTCGTCGGGGGTGCCGTCGGCACCGGCCAGCGCCGCCGCCTCGCCCCGGTTGACGACCAGCACGTCCACGGCGTCGAGCAGCCCGTCGGCCGACGGGGGCGCCGGGGCGGCGTTGAGGATGGTCAGGGTGCCGGCGGCGCGGCCCGCGCGCAGCGCCTGGGCCACCGCCTGCGGCGGGATCTCCAGCTGGCACACCACGACGTCCGAACCGGCGATGAGTTCCAGATCGGCCGCGTCCAGCTCGACCAGCTGTGTGTTGGCGCCCGGGGCGACGACGATCAGGTTCTCCGCGGCGGCGTCGACGGCGATCAGGGCCACGCCCGACGGCCGGTCCACCCGGCGCAGGCCGTCCAGGTCGACTCCGGCGGCGGCGAGACTGCCGCGCAGCTCGTCGCCGAACGCGTCCCGGCCCACGGCGCCCAGGAAGTGACATCGCGCACCGGCGCGGGCGGCCGCCACCGCTTGATTGGCGCCCTTGCCGCCGGGAACGGTGAGGAAGTCGTCGCCGAGCACCGTCTCGCCGGGGCGCGGCAGCGTGGCCGCGCTCACCACGAGATCCATGTTCGCGCTGCCCACGACGACCACGTTCGCGGTCACGTCCGCTTCAGGTGGCATGGGTGCTCCCGATCGGTGGACCCCCGTGCGTGCCGGCTGGGACGCCGGCACGGCCTCACCAGTGCGTCACGCGGACAGCGACTCGTAGATCTCTCGGCACTCGGGACAGACGGGGAAGCGATTGGGGTCGCGGGTGGGGACCCAGACCTTGCCGCACAGGGCCCGGACCGGGGTTCCCTCGACCATCGCCTCGAGGAGTTTGTCCTTCGGCGCGTAGTGGGACATGCGCTCGTGGTCGCCCTCGTCCAGCCGGTAGTCGGTGGCGACGCGCTCATCAAGGGTGGTGCTGGGAGTAGTCACAGGTGTGGTCACCCGAACATTGTCTCAGGTGAGCGGCGCGAGTCCCAGTCTGATATCACCGCCGGGCCGTGGCCGGGCCGCAGCGGGCCCATCGGGTAGCGTCATGATCGTGACTGAGCTGAGCATCCAACTCGGCGCGGAGGTGAAGGCGGCCCTGGCGACCGGCCAGCCCGTCGTCGCGCTGGAGAGCACGATCGTCTCCCACGGGCTGCCCCGCCCCGACAACCTGCGCGTGGCCCGCGAGATCGAACAGGTGGTACGGGACAACGGCGCCGTGCCCGCCACCATCGGCATGGTCGGTGGCCGCCTCGTGGCGGGCATCGACGACGAGGCGCTGACCCGCCTGGCCGTCGGCGAGAACGTGGCGAAGCTCTCGGTACGTGATCTGGCCATCGCCGCCGCGCTGGGCGTCGACGGCGCCACCACCGTGGCCAGCACCAGCGCCGTGGCGGCGGCGGCCGGGATCGGCGTGTTCGCCACCGGCGGGCTGGGCGGCGTACACCGGGAGGCGGCACAGACGTTCGACGAGTCGGCCGACCTGACCACGCTGTCGGACACGCCCATCGTGGTGGTCTGCGCGGGCGTCAAGTCGATCCTCGACGTGGGCGCCACCCTGGAGCGGCTGGAGACGCTGGGGGTGGGCGTGGCGGGCTACGGCACCGACCGGTTCCCAGGCTTCTTCATCCGCGACAGCGGCTTCGGCGTCGACTGGCGGCTGGACACCCCGGACCAGGTCGCGGCGGCCATGCGCGCCCAGCGTGACCAGGGGGTGCACCGCGGCGCGATCATCGTGGCCAACCCGCTGCCGACCGACGAGCAGCTCGACCGCGAACTGCACGACCGGGTGCTGGCCGAGGGCCTGGCCATCGTCGAGCGGGACCGGGTCACCGGCAAGCAGGTGACGCCGGTGCTGCTGTCGCACTTCCACGCGGCCACCCGGGGGCAGAGCCTGGCGGTCAACGTACGGATCATCCTGCGCAACGCGGCCCTGGCCGCCCAGATCGCGGTCGCGGCGGCCAAGCAGTGATCCTCACCGTCGGCGACCTGGTCACCGACGTGCTCGCGGTGCTGCGGGCACCGCTGGCGCCCGGCTCGGACACCCCGGCCACGGTGCACGTGGCCGGGGGCGGCCAGGCCGCCAACACCGCCGCCTGGCTGGCCGCGATCGGCGCGCCGGTGACCTTCGTCGGCGCCGTCGGCGACGACCAGGCCGGGCGCGACCGACTGGCCGAACTGCACCAGGCGGGGGTACGGACCCAGGTCAGCGTCCGCCCCGGGGCGTCCACCGGCAGCATCGTGGTGCTGACCCACGAGGGCGAGCGCACCTTCATCACCGACCGGGGCGCCAACCTGCTGCTCGCCCCGGCCGACGTCGACGCCGCGATCGCGCACGGCGGGCAGCTGCTGCACCTGTCCGGCTACACGCTGCTGGACCAGCCGTCCCGGCCCGCCGGACGCCGGGCGCTGGCCGCGGCACGGGCAGCCGGGCTGCGTACCAGCGTGGACGCGGCCTCGGCGGCGCCGCTGCACGCGGTCACCACGGAACTGATCGACGACGGGCCGACCGGGCACCCGTTCCTGGACTGGGTGCGCGGGGTGGACCTGCTGCTGGCCAACACCGACGAGGCGACCGCGCTGGCCGGGCCGGGCACCCCCGCCGAGCAGGCGATGGCGCTGTCGTACGCGATCGGCGGGCAGGTGGTGGTCAAGCTCGGGCCGTACGGCGCGCTGTGGGCCGGACCGGGCGGCGTGGTCCACCTGCCCACCGACCCGGCGCCCATGGTCGACGCCACCGGCGCGGGCGACGCGTTCGCGGCCGGGCTGCTGCACGCCTGGATGTCCGGCGCCGACCCGATGCCGTGCCTCCAGGCCGCCTGCCTGCTCGGCGCCCAGGCCGTCGGCGTGGTCGGCGCCCGCCCGCCCCTGCCCCGCCCGCTCGCCTGACCGGGCGTGCCCCGCCCCGGGGCGGCGGGGACGGATGGGAAGGGGCAGGATGGAGAGGGATGCTCGGATCAGGGAGGCGCGCGTGAAGCGGCAGGACAACCAGCCGGTGCTGATCACGGATGCGGCGCCCAGCCAGGACGAGGAACTCAGGTTCCGGGAGCGGCGCTACATCCTGATGATGCTGCTGCGTGCCGCCTGTCTGATCCTCGCGGGCATGCTGGCCATCTTCCACGCGCCGTGGCTGTGGCTGTGGCTGCCGCTGTGCGGCGTCGGCATGGTGCTGCTGCCGTGGCTGGCGGTGCTGCTCGCCAACGACCGGGCGCCCAAGGACGAGCACCGGTTCAAGCGGTACCGCCGCCAGACGCTGCCCCCGAACGCGCTGCCCAGCAAGCCCGCCGGGGCGACGTTCGAGGGCGAGACGCTGGACGGCGCCACTGTCGAGGACAAGCGCTAGCGGTCACCCCAGCCGGACGCGTACCCGCCGGTTGGCCTTGCCCTTGCTCTCCACCTTGACCACCTGCAGCTTGCCGATCTGCGACGTCGACGCCACGTGCGTGCCGCCGTCGGCCTGCACGTCCAGCCCCACGATGTCGACGATGCGGATCTCCTGCTCGTCGGCCGGGATCAGGTTCGACTGGGTACGGATGATGTCCGGCAGCGCCAGCGCCTCCGCGCGTTCCAGCACCCGGGTCACCACCTGCCGGTCCGCGCCGACCTCGGCGTTGACCAGCTCCTCCAGCCGGGCCTTGAAGTCGCCCGGCACCTCGGGCAGGTTGAAGTCCATCCGGGCCTCGCCCGGCTCCATGTTGCCGCCGGTGACCAGCGCCCCGAAGTCGCGGAACACCACCCCGCACAGCACGTGCAGGCCCGAGTGGGTGCGCATCAGCAGGCTGCGGCGGGCGTCCTCGACCGCGCCTACGACGCTGGTGCCCGCGGGCGGCAGCGGGTCGCCCTCTTCCGGGATCAGCCACAGGTCGTCGCCCTTGCGGGTGCCCGCGATGCGGGTCTGCACGCCCTGCCACAGCAGCACGCCGTGGTCCGGCGGCTGGCCCCCGCCGCCCGGGTAGAAGGCCGAGCGGTCGAGCACGATCCCCTGCTCGGGGTCGCTGTGCACGACGGTGCAGGTCCACTCGCGCAGGGTGGGATCGGCCAGGTCGAGGCGCTCGGTGCGCCCGTGGTGTGTGACGCCCATGACCGCGCAGTATATCCGCGGTTAACGCGGTCCATCCCGTTTCAGTCGCGCCGGACCGGCTCCACGCTGCGCGCCTCGACCGCGCCGTCGGCCAGGATGTGCAGCAGCACTTCTTGGCCCTCCGGCCGGGGCCGGGCCGCCTTGCCCTTGCGGTTGGACCGGCCCACCGACTTGGACACCGCGGGCCGCGTCGGCCGTGCGGCCCGCCGGTCGGGGCGCCGTGCCCGGGGCCGCACCGCCACGGTGAGCCAGTACTGCTCCTCGTCGGTGTGCCACTGCTCCTGGTGGAACCAGCACCTGACCTCGGCCGCGCCCGGCGCCCGCACGTCGAGCGGGTCCAGCCGGGTGTCCAGTCGCTCCAGCTCGGCCGTGCCGGCGCAGCGGGCGTACGCGGCCTTCAGCGTCCACATGCGCAGGAAGCGGTCCTGGCGCTGCTCGGCGTCGGTCTGCGCGAGCCGGGTCTGCTCGTCGGCCGACAGCAGCGGCCAGGGCAGCGCGTCCGGGCCGCGCTCGGCGCTGCCGAGGTCCACCCCGATGTCGTACGACTCCGACACCGCGATCGCCAACAGCGTCGGCGTCTGCGCGAAGCTCAGATCGATCCCGCCGACCGGCCCGAACACCGCGAGTTTGCCGAAGCCGCTGCGTCCCAGCACCCAGTCGCGCGGGGCGACCTCGCCGTGCCACTCGATCGACAGGATCATGCGGATCAGCGCCCGGGTCACCACGTACGCGCTGCGCCGCTCGCCGGAGCGCAGGGTCGCCGCCTCGGCCAGCTCGTCGGTGCTGAGGAACTGGGCCAGCTCGTCCCGGCGGCGGTGGCACTCCTGCAGCCGAAACAGCGACAGTGCCAGCCCGGTCGACTGCCCACGCCGTTGGGGCGGGGTGGCCCGCAGCTCGGCCAGCAGCAGTCGGGCGGCGGCCCGGGAGCCGCTGCGCGGTGCCGTCGGCTCGGGCACGTCGACCAGCTCGCCCACGACCTCGCCCACCACCTCGTGCACGACCTCGCCGACGACCTCGCCCTCGATCACCGACTCCGGCAGCTCCACCCGCAGCTGGCGGGCCGGGTTGCCGTCCCACACCTGCCCGGCCGGCACCTGTTCGCCCTTCATCAGGAACGAGTGCGGCCCGAGCACGCCGCCGTCGCCGATCCGTACGCCATAGTGGACGAACGCGCCGACGCCCAGGGTGCAGCCGGAGCCGAGTTCGGTGTGCTCGGAGCGGAACACCCCGTCCTCCTGCGAGTGGCACTGGATCACGCTGTTGGCGTTGAGGGTGCCGTCGTCACCGATGCCGACCAGGGTCTTCTCCGGGATGTAGCAGCCGTCGTCGAACAGCCGCCGCCCGACGCGCACGCCCAGCGCCCGCCAGATCAGACCCCGGAACGGGGTGCCCGCGAACGACACGCCCGCTTCGAGCTTCCACAGCCGCTCGTGCCACCAGTAGTACGGGTCGTAGATGGAGCACCGCATCGGCCGCAGCCGCCGGAACAGCCCCACCGCGCGCTCGACCAGCACCGTGTACGCCGTGTGGTAGACCAGCCCGACCACCCCGGCCAGGGGCAGCACGGACAGGCCCCAGTCCGACAGCAGGTCCAGCGCGGTCAGGGTGAGCAGCAACGCGCCGTACGCGTAGCCGAACCCGACCAGCAGGTACAGCACGATCGTCACCAGGTTGTAGCGGTTCTTGGCGCGCAGCCGCCGTTTCAGCTCGTCACCGGTCGGCCGGTCGCCCGGTTCCCGGGCCACCCCGCGCGGGATCTCGAAGGACGGCGACCCGAGCAGCCCGGTCCCGGTGCGGACTCCCCCGGTGGTCGGCACCGCCGTCTTCGTGCCGAACAGGCAGTCCTCGCCCACGGTCGCCTGCGCCGGGTAGGCCAGGTTGTTGCCGAGGAAGCTGCGCGGCGGGACCGTGGTGCGCGACAGCCGAAACGAGGTGGCCGACACGTCGCTGTTGATCAGCGACAGCCCGTCGGAGACCATCGTGCCGGTGCCGACACTGCACAGGTACGGCGAGTCGTGCTTGAGCTCGTTGCCGAAGTTGGAGCCGGTCTGGACCACGTTGCCCAGGTCGTAACCGAGCCAGCGCAGGTAGTGCACGATGAACGAGCTGTCCCCGAACAGCCGCATGAAGTACGCCGAGTTGCTCCACCGTCCGACCGCGACCTGCAGCCAGTGGTGGATCCCGTAGAGCCGGTACACCCGGCTGGGCTTCAGGAACAGGTTGAACAGGCGCGGCACGGTCAGGACCACACCGAGCCCGAGCAGGGCACCGCCGACGAACATGATGCCGGTGATGATCGCGACGTCGCGGTAGTAGTAGCCCCGGGTGACGGTCAGGTCGGCCGCGCCGAGCATTCGGGCCAGCACCGGCACCCGGGTCAGCAGCACGACCAGGAAGGCCCAGGCCAGCGGCCCGGTGAGCAGCAGCAGGTTGGCCAGTTTGAGGGTGCAGTACACGGTCTTGCGGACCGCCCCGATCCGCATCGGCGGCGCCGTGGCCAGGTCGCCGCCCGCGCGCTGGGCCGGGCTGCCCTGCCAGTACTGCCCCGCCGGGACCTCCTGTGCCGCGTGCAGCGACGAGGCGTGCCCGAGCCGGGCGCCGTCGCCGACGCGGGTGTCGATGTCGAGCACGGACTGCTCACCGATGATCGCCTCGGCTCCGATGGCGATCGGCCCGGTCTGGATCAGCCCGGCGTGCGCCCGGTACCCGCTGAAGTGGACGTCCTTGCGCACGACGGCACCGGCGCCGACGGTGAGCAGGTCGGTGCAGACCGGCACGGTGGTGGACATGATCACCGCGCCGGGCCCGATCTTCGCGCCGAGCAGCCGCAGGTAGACGTTGTAGAGCGGAGTGCCCGCGAAGGCGGCCAGCGGGTTGCCGCGCACGACCGTACGCCCGAGCCAGAAGCGCAGGTAGCCCAGGCTCCACACGGGCACCTCGCGCGCCTTCCAGCGCCCGATGAGCAGCCACTTCAGCGCGATCGGCAGTGCGCAGCCGACGACGAACGCGGCCGCCGTGAACGCGGCGCAGCGCAGGTACAGCTCCACCCAGCCGGTCGCGGCCGAGGCGTAGCGGTACCCGACGACCAAGAGCGCCGCCCCGAGGTAAGCCCCGGCGATCATGAGCAGCACCTGTGCGGCGCCGGTCAGCACGTAGCGGACCGTCGCGGCGCGGTGGGCCGTGCGGGCGGGCACCGGCTGCGGCACCGGCGCCCCGGCGGGCAGGTCGGCCGGGGCGGGTCCCGCCGCGGCGGCCAGCGCGCGGACGGTCGGGTTGAGGTAGATGTCGCGCATGGACACCGGCGGCAGGTCGGCGCGGGCCCGGACCTTGGCGCAGAACCGTGCCATCAGCAGCGAATCGGCGCCGAGCTCGTCGAAGAAGTGGCTGTCCACGCCGAGGCGGTCGACCCGGACCGTCTCGGCGAGCAGCTCGGCCAGGCCGCGTTCGACCGGCCCGACGGGCTCGGTGGTGGTCTGCGGCCCGGTCAGGCCGCGGTCGCCGCTGGGCGGCGGCAGGCTCTTGCGGTCGGCCTTGTCGCTGGGCAGCATCGGGATCGCGTCCAGCTGCTCCAGGTACGCCGGGATCATGTAGCCGGGCAGGCGGTCGCGCAGGCGCGCGTACACCAGCTTGCGGTCCAGTTCCGGGGTGTCGGCGCGCAGGCTGTAGTAGCCGACCAGCTCGACCGCGCCGGGTTCGGGCTCGTGCGTGGCCACCACGGCCGCCGCGATGCCGGGCACCTGCAGCAGCACCGACTCGATCTCGGTCAGCTCGATCCGGTAGCCGCGGACCTTCACCTGGGTGTCGATGCGCCCGTGGTATTCGATCTCGCCGTCGGCGTTGACCCGGCCCAGGTCGCCGGTGCGGTAGATGCGGCCGGACGGGTTGTGGTCCAGCTCCAGGAAGTCGGGGATGAAGGCGCGCTCGGTGAGGTCGTCGCGGTTGACGTAGCCGACGGCCAGGCCGATCCCGGCGATGCCGATCTCGCCGAACTCACCCGGGGGCAGGGCGCGCGGCGCGTCGGGGTCGAGGATCACCGCCGCGTACGTCGGCAGCGGCAGGCCCAGCGTGATCGCCTTGTCCGGGTGCACCTGGGTCCAGGTCGCGGTGACGGTGGCCTCGGTCGGGCCGTACACGTTGAGGAACCGGCGGCCGGGCCGGTGCCAGCGGGTGACCAGGTCCTGGGGGCAGGCCTCGCCGGAGACCAGCAGGAAGCGCAGCCGGGGCAGGTCGGCGTCCAGGGTGGCCAGCAGCGTCGGTACGCAGCACAGCGCGGTGACCTCGCGGGCGTCCAGGAAGTCCCACAGGTCCTGCCCGAGCAGGCTCGCGCCGCCCGGCTTGGGCACCAGCGTCGCGCCGACCAGCCACGGCACCCAGATCTCCTCGACCGAGAAGTCGAACGCGATGGTCATGCCCTGGTACATGCGGTCGTCGGGGTGCACCTCGTAGCACTCGGCCGCGACCCGCACGAAGTTGCAGATGGACGGATGCTCGACGGCGACACCCTTGGGCCGCCCGGTCGAGCCCGACGTGTAGATGATGTAGGCCAGCTCGTCGACCGGCTCGCCGCGCTCCCGGTCGGCCAGCCGGTATCCGGCCAACGCCTCGATCGCGTCGGCCTCGTCGTCGACGCAGAGCAGCTCGGCCTCGTGCTCGGCGAGCCGGTCCCGCAGGTGCGCCAGGGTGAGCACCAGCCTCACCCCGGCGTCGGCGGTGATGTAGGCCAGCCGGTCGGCGGGGAAGCTCACGTCCAGCGGCACGTACGCGGCGTTGATCTTCATTACGGCGAGCATGCCGACGTAGGCGTGCACGGCCTGGTCGAACAGCAGCGCGACCCGGTCGCCGGGGCGCACACCGCGGGCGGCCAGGTGCCGGGCGAGCCGGTTGGCCCGCACGTCGAGCTGGTCGTACGTGAGCGTCACGTCCCCGGCGTCGACCGCCAACCGGTCCTCGCGGCCGTAGCGCCGCAGCCGGTCGCACTGCTGCTGGAACAGGTCGGACAGCCGCTCCCCCGGTCGGCACCGAGGTTCGTGGCTGAACCCGGGGCAGGTCACCGCCAGCCCGTCCGCGCCGCCGGGGTCCAGCTCGGACAGGTCGTCGGTGACCAGGCCACTGCTCATGGTCGAACCTTTCCTTCGGCGACGTGGACGGGCGGGGCCGGGTATGGGTCAGACGTCGTCCGCGCCGACCGCGTCGCGCAGCAGCTCCTCCGCCTTCCGTTGGCAGGGCGGCGTCGGGCAGCAGGCCCGGATGGCGTCCAGCAGCACCTCGCAGGCGGTGTCGACGGTCTGGGCGTCGACGTTGAGCGGCGGCAGGAGGCGCACCACGCAGGCGTCGCGGCCGCCGAGCTCGATGATCAGGCCCTGCCGCAGCGCGTACGCCTGCACCTGTCGGGCGAGCTCACCGGCCGTCCGCCCGTCGCCGGGGTCGGCCAGTTCGATGCCCCACATCAGGCCCAGGCCGCGCAGTTCCCGTACCGCCGCGTGCTCGCGCAGCGGGTGCAGCCGGTCGGAGATCTGCTCACCCCGCGCGCTCACGTTGGCCAGCACGCCGTCGCGGTGCATGATGCGCACCGCCTCGGCCCCGGCCGCGAAGGCGAGCTGGTTGCCCCGGAAGGTGCCGGTGTGGGCGCCGGGGGCCCAGACGTCGAGGCGCTCGTCGTACATGATGATCGCGACGGGGGTGCCGATACCCGACAGCGCCTTGGCCGCCACGATCACGTCGGGCTCGATGTCGTACTGCTCGAAGGCGAACCAGGTGCCGGTGCGGCCGCAGCCGGTCTGCACCTCGTCGACGATCAGCGGAATCTCCAGGGTCCGGGTCAGCGCCCGCACCCGGCGGACGAAGTCGTGGTCGGCCGGGATCACCCCGCCCTCGCCCTGCACCAACTCCAGGAGCACCGCCGCGGGCGGCGCGATGCCGCCGTTGGGGTCCAGCAGCGCGTTCTCCAGCAGCGAGGCGCAGTTGGTCTGGCAGCTGTCGGGGCGCAGACCGACCGGGCACCGGTTGCAGTACGAGTACGGGAAGAAGTGCACCCCCGGCACCCCGTTGGCGATCGGCCGCTTCTGCGCCACCAGGCTGGACAGCGCCATCGCGGCGTGGCTGCCGCCGTGGTAGCCGCCCTGGAACGACACGACGTCACCCCGACCAGTGGCGGTCTTGCACAGCTTGATCGCGGCCTCGATGGCGTTGGCGCCGGTCGGGCCGCAGAAGTGCACCTTCATCCGCTCGCGCAGCCCGGGGGCCAGCATGGACAGCTGCGCGTCGACGAAGTCGTCCTTGGCGGGGGTGGGGAAGTCCAGCGCGTGGGTGAGCGTGGCGACCTGCTGGGTGACCACACGTACGAGTTCGGGGTGGTTGTGACCGAGCGACAGCACGCCCGCGCCGGTCAGGAAGTCGATGAAGACGTTGCCGTCGACGTCGCGCACGTAGCTGCCGCTGCCTTCGGCCAGCGCGATGGGCAGGTGCCGGGGGTACGTCCGGGCGTTGGACTCACGGCGCTGCTGGCGCGCGAGCAGTTCGGCCGAACGGGGTCCGGGCAGGTCGCCGTGTACATATGGTCCGGTCGACGCCTCAGGCCCGCTGAGCAGTGTCATTGGTTCTCCTTCTGGGTGCACGGATCCAGTGGTCACCGGATCCGGTGAGCACGGCGGTGGCGCCCGGTCCTGGAGCACCATGCCATAACGACTACTGTTTGAAATCGTTTGCTCACCCGTCGTGATGCTACCCACGGACTGTCCGAACAGTCCGATTTTTCTAAGGTTCGTTCCATGTCTGGAGAATCGCGCAGCTCAGCGCGGCCGTCGGCGCCACCGAAGGGCGCACAGTGGCGGGCTTCGTTAGCATGCGCGGTATGTCCAGGACCAAGCTCGCGCTCACCGCGCTCGCCATAGCCGCCCTCGCCCTCACCGGCTGCACGCCCGCCAAGGACGACGACAAGCCCGCCGAGACGCTGCCCAGCGCCCAGCAGTTGCTGGGCGAAGGCGCGACGGCGATGGCCGCGGTGACGACGGCCCACTTCGTCATCGACGTCGACGGCAAGATCAGCGGGCTGAGCCTCAAGCACGCCGAGGGCGACCTCACGAACAAGGGCGAAGCCACCGGCTCCGCCAAGATCGAGCAGTTCGGTGCCCTGTTCGAGGCGAAGTTCGTCATGCTCGGCAGCGACCTCTGGCTGCAGGGCCCGACCGGCGGCTACACCAAGCTCCCGCTGTCGGCCGCCGCCACCGTCTACGACCCGTCGGCCATCCTGGACCCGAACCGCGGCGTGGCCAAGCTGCTCAGCACGGTAAAGAGCGCCACCACCGAGGCCAAGGAGACCGTCGACGGCCACGACGTCTACAAGGTCAAGGTCGAGCCGGACCAGGCCGCGCTCGCCGCACTGGTCCCGGGCGCGCCCGCCGGCGTCACCGGCTACCTGTGGCTGGACGCGAGCACCAAGCAGCTGGTCAAGGGCGAGTTCAACATGCCCGCCGCCGGCAGCGACCCGGCGGGCAAGGTCACCGTCGCGTTCACGAACTACAACGCCCCGGTCACCGTCACCCCGCCCGTGTCCTGATCTCGTGACCACCCCCGAAATTCACGCGCCCGCCGCGCCGACGCGCCACCGCCTGGCCGTCGGCGTCGGCGGGCTCGCCGTACTGCTCGGCGCCCTCGACACGTATGTGCTGGTCTCGGTACTGGTCCAGGTGATCACCGACATCGGCATCCCGATCAACCACCTGGAGCGGGCCACCCCGCTGGTCACCGGCTACCTGCTCGGCTATCTGGCCGCGATGCCGCTGCTGGGCAGCCTGTCCGACCGGTACGGCCGCCGCCTGGTCATCATCGCCTGCCTGGCCGGGTTCGCCGCCGGGTCGGCGCTGACCGCCACCGCCACCGGCCTGGTGCCGCTGACGGCGGGACGCGCCATCACCGGCATGGCCGGCGGGGCGCTGCTGCCCGTGACGATGGCGCTGATCGCCGACCTGTTCCCGCCCGCCTCCCGGCCGACCGCGCTGGGCTGGGTCGGCGCCGCGCAGGAACTAGGCGCCGTGCTCGGCCCGCTGTTCGGCGCGGGCGTGGCCGCATGGCTCGGCTGGCGCGGCATCTTCTGGCTCAACCTGCCGCTGGCACTGGTCGCGGCGGTCGCGGTGTGGTTCATGGTGCCCCGGCGCGACCCGGCCGCCCCGCGCGGCGGGAAGATCGACGTGGTCGGCGGGCTCCTGCTGGCGCTGGTGCTCGGGTTGCTCGTGGTCGGCCTGTACAACCCGGACCCGCAGCACACCATGCTCTCGCCGTGGGGCGGGCCGGTGCTGGCCGCCGCGGCGGTCGCCCTGATCGCGTTCGTGCTGTGGGAGCGGCGGGCCCGCACCCGGCTGCTCGACCCGACCGGGGTGCGGATGGGGCCGTTCCTGGCCGCGCTCGGCGCGAGCCTGTGTGCCGGGGCCGCCCTGATGGTGACCCTGGTCGACGTCGAGCTGGTGGCGCAGACGCTGCTGCGGGTGGACGCGTTCGAGGCCACCCTGCTGCTGACCCGCTTCCTGGTGGCGCTGCCGGTCGGGGCGATCCTCGGCGGCCTGCTGATCAAACGGCTCGGCGAGCGCTGGCCGACGGTGCTGGGGCTGCTGCTGGCCGCCGGGGCGTACGCGCTGATCGCCGCCTGGCCCGCCGACCTGCTCGCGGCCCGGCACGACCTGGGCCTGTTCACCCTGCCCCGGCTCGACACCGACCTGGTGCTCGCCGGTCTCGGCCTGGGCCTGGTCATCGCGCCGCTGTCGGCGATCGTGCTGCGCATCGCCCCCGCCGACCGGCACGGCGTCGCCTCCGCCGCGGTGGTGGTGGCCCGGATGACGGGCATGCTGGCCGGGGTCGCCGGGCTGACCGCCTGGGGGCTCTACCGGTTCCAGCAGTTCACCAAGGACCTGGCCACGCCGTTCCCGTTCGGGCTGACCGAGGACGAGTACAAACGCCAACTGGCCGCGTACACCACGGCCCTGCAGGACGCGCTGCGCGCCGAGTACCGGGAGATCTTCGTGGCGACGGCGGCGATCTGCCTGCTCGGCGCCCTGGTCGCGCTCGCCCTCCGCCCTCGTGCGGCCACCCCGGCGGCGCCGCAACCGGCCGCCGTGCGCACACCGGCCGACACCACGGTCTGACGCCGACGGCGTCCACGCGACGACGAACCCGCTGGACCGGCCCCGGCCGGATCTGGTCTGCTTCGTAGCGTGGACGCCGTCGCCTTCTTCACCTACCCCAGCCTCCCGTCCGACGACTGGGCCCCCGAGCGGCGGTGGGGCATCCGGGTCAATGGCGACGACCTGCGGTTGATCGCCGCCGAGGCCACCCGCGACCTGTGGCTGGCCGAGTACGAGTTCGAGGCCGACCCGGACGACGGCAGCGACCACATCACCGGCCAGCACAGCAACCTCGACGCCGCTGATCTGGCGGCGCCGTCGCGGTTGCTCTACGGCGAGCCGGACGACGACTACCGCACCGGCCCCGAGCCGCCGTGGGCGGGCCGCGTGCCGCTGCTGGGCTGCGGCGCCTGCGAGATCTGGGCGTGTTGGCCGCTACTGGCGCGGGTCGACGCCGATGCCAGGTCTGTCCGCTGGTCAGGATTCGTCCAGCCGCACCGCGGCACCTGGGGAGAGCTGGATATCGGGCCGTACGAGTTCGCCCGTGCCGCATACGAGCAAGCGACTGCGGTGCCCGGAATGTTGACCGTCGATCCGCTGACCACGTGGCGGACGACTCAGTAGCACCGGCAGTGGCACCCTCGGTAGCATCGATGTCATGAAGCTCAGCGTCAGCCTCCCGGACGAGGACGTCGACTTCGTCGACGACTACGCCGAGCGCAGCGGCATGTCCACGCGCTCGTCGGTGCTGCACCGTGCCATAGACCTGCTCCGCGAGCAGGACCTGGAAGCCGCGTACGCCGACGCCTTCGACGAGTGGGAGGAAGGCACCGACGCCCCGGGCCCAGGCTGGGACAAGGTCGCCGGCGACGGGCTCGCCGATGCGCCGCGGTGACGTCTACCTGGTCGATCTCGAACCGCACCGGGGCGCCGAGGCCGACAAGGTCCGGCCCGCCGTCGTGGTCAGCAACGACGCCGCGAACCGGGTCGCCCAGCGCACCGGCCGCGGCGTCGTCACCGTGGTCCCCGTGACCACCAGCACCGACCGGGTGTACCCGTTCCAGGTGCTGCTGCCCGCCGCCGAGTGCGGGCTGCGGCAGGAGTCCAAGGCCCAGGCCGAGCAGGTGCGTACGGTGTCGGTGCAGCGCCTGCACCGCCGCGTCGGCACGGTCCCACCCGAGCAGATGGCCCGCCTCGACGACGCCCTGCGCACCCACCTAGGGTTGTGATCATGACGGCGACGGTGACGGTACGACAGGCGGGACCCGACGACGTGGCGGCGCTGATCTCGCTGCGCCGGGCCTGGACCGCCGAGCAGCACGGGACCGACGATCCCGACTTCGACGCCCAGTTCACCGCCTGGTACGCCGCCGAGTCGGGCCACCGCGTGTTCTGGCTGGCCGAACTCGACGGCACGGCGATCGGCATGGTGAACCTGGTGATCTTCACCCGCATGCCGAAGCCCGGCTTCCCGGCCGGACGATGGGGGTACCTCAGCAACGCCTTCGTGCTGCCCGCACACCGCGACGCGGGCGCGGGCGCGGCCATGATGGACGCCCTACTGGCCTACGCCCGAGCCGAGAAGCTGGTCCGGGTACTGCTCAGCCCCTCGCAGCGCTCGGTGCCGTTCTACCGGCGGGCCGGGTTCTACCCCGCCGAATCGCTCCTGGTCACCAGCCTGGACGACGACTACGTGCCCTGACCCCGCCGCCCGCCGGGGAAGCTCTTTCACTTAGGCGCTACTGGTCAAGGACGTGCAGAAGCACTTGCCGACGTGGAGCGACGACTTCAGCCGTCGGGGCGTCACCCAACTGGCCGGTTTCCTCGCGGCCTGTGCGGTGGCGTCGGAGCCGCTGGGTCCGTCGCACACCGTCGACCAGTTCTGGCACGCGTTCATCGTCCGCACCGTCGACTACACCGACTTCTGCCACAAGATCGCCGGTCGCTACATCCATCACATCCCGGAGGACGAGCGCGAGCACGACCCCCGGCTTCCTGAGGTGGGCAACGAGATCCGGTCCCGAACGGTCGCCGCGATCGCGGCAGCGGGCCACGAAGTCGACCTGGAGTTCTGGCCGGTGCTGAGCGCAACCGAGTGCACGCAGTGCTACCAGGGCTGCCACGACAGCCCGAAGTAGACGGATGAAAGGCTGGGGCCATGGGATCTGAGCACTGGGACCGGTACGCGCAGGCGCGCCCGCCTCGTCGACTCGTGAACGCCGTCGGGGCCGGCACCTGGTTCAACTGGACCCAGTACCCGGACCATGGCCCCGGCCTCGAAGTGCTGAACCTCGAACGTGGGTCCCGGGTGCTCGACCTCGGGTGCGGCAAGGGCGGGAACCTGGCCCATGTGCATTCGACAGGACACCACGGGGTCGGAGTCGACGTATCGGCTCTGCAGGTGGCTCAGGCCCGGACCCGGTGGCCCGACCTTCGGGTGGTCCTCGGCGACGCGGTCGCCTTCCTGGAGGACGGCGATGGCGAGGAGCCCTTCGATGCGGCGTACTCGGTGTTCGGGGCGCTGTGGTTCGTCGACCCCGACGTCCTCCTCCCGGCGATCCATCGCCGGCTACGCGGCACGCTCGCGTTCTCGTGGTCCCCGATGAACGGGGTATCCGCGCTCGCCCGCTGGGACCTGGAGCCCGACGAATGGGGCGACCGCCTGGACACGCACGGGTTCGGGGCCATCGAGCACCTGGTGATCGACCCGCCGCCCGGCGTCGAGCGCGGACAACCCACCTTTCTGATGCGAGCGAGACGGGCATCGTGACGCAGAGGGCCCCGGGCACCATGCCGTCGGGGCCCTCATGCGTCCTGCTAAAGGTAGGCGCGGCTTCCAGCCACCGAACGGATGGTTTGGGCCAACTCGTCAGCGGTGCGGGTCGCCGTCCGCCCGCTCCACCGGGATCCACAGCTGCGCGTCGGCCTGTGTGCCGTCGGTTGAGATCCTGGTCCGCACCATCTCCGGACCGGGCCTGCTGCGGTACGGGTTGGACGGGAACCACTGCGTGAACACATCCCGCCACAGATGCTGCAGCGCCTGCGGGAACGGCCCCGAGCTCTCGAACACCGCCCACGTGCCCGCCGCCACCGGCAGCGCCGCCAGGTCCTCGGGCACGTCCGCGCCGGTCACCACCCCGTGCCAGTAGTCCAGCTCGGTGCCCTCGGACCGGTCCTCGCCCAGCCCGGCGCTGACGTTGACGATCCCGCTCGGCTCCTGGTCGCTCAGCGCCTCGATCCGCGCGGTCGTCTCCTTCGGAATCCCCTTCAGGAACGCCACGATCGCCGGGTTCATCCCCTCGTGCACCAGCGGGACCCGCGCCTTCAGGCCGACCAGCTGGAACCGCTCCTTCTCCACCACCCGATATCGCATGGTGCCACTCCCTTCCACGATGAGCCGGAAGGACATCCGCGGGTACGCGCGCAGCACCGCCCCGTCCCGGCGCGCCTCACCCGGCCCGACGCCGTGCACGGCCTTGAACGCGCGCGCGAACGCCTCGCCCGAGCCGTAGCCGTAGCGCACCGCGATGTCGAGCAGCGTCCGCTGCCCCGACAGGACCTCGGCCCCGGCCACGGTCATCCGGCGCCGGCGCACGTACTCCGATAGGCCGATCCCGGCCAGGGCCGAGAACAGCCGCCGGAAGTGGTACTCCGACGTCGTGGCGATCCGCGCCAGCTCGGCCGCGTCGATCTCGCGGTCGAGGTTGGCCTCGATGTGCTCCATGGCCTGGTTGAGCCGTTCCAGCACCAGCGGACTCCTTCCCTTGACGCGGTTCACGCTAGGCGCGGCTGACCTGCCCGGACCCGACTTCTCCTGGCCCGCTCCGGTCGGCTGGCAGGGCTCAATCTTGATACGCTCACGGATGAGGGTTCCAAACTTGGAACCATGTTACGGGTGGACGGAGACGCGGTGGACGGCTTCGTGGGGCGCGCGCGTGAGCTCGCGGCGCTGCGGCGGCAGCTCGACCGGGTGCGCGAGGGCGGCCGCACCGGCAGACCCGGCCGGGCGCTGCTGATGCGCGGGCGGCGCCGGGTCGGCAAGTCCCGGCTGGTCGAGGAGTTCGCCGGGCGCAGCGGCGTGCCGCACCTGTACTTCACCGCCTCCGCACAGCCTTCGGTCGAAGCCGACCTGCGGCTGTTCGTCGAGGCCGCCCGCGAGTCCGACCTGCCCGGCGCGGGGTTGTTCACCGACCAGACCCCCGGGAGCTGGGACGCCGCGCTGCGGCTGCTGGCCACCGCGCTGCCCGCCGACGGGCCGAGCATCGTCGTGCTCGACGAGATGCCGTACCTGATGGCGACCGATCCGGGGTTCGAGGGCACGTTGCAGAAGCTGTTCGACCGCGAACTGTCCCGGCTGCCGGTGCTGCTCGTCTGCATCGGCTCCGACCTGGCCATGATGGAGGCGCTCAACGAGTACGGGCGCCCGTTCCACCAGCGCGCCACCGAGATGGTGGTGCCCCCGCTCAACCCGGCCGAGGTCGGGCGGATGCTCGGCGTCCGCGCCGCCGAAGCCGTCGACGCCTACCTGGTCTCCGGCGGGCTGCCGTTGGTGCTCGACGAGTGGCGGGACGGCGCCGGGGTGCTGGACTACCTGGCCGCAGCGGTCGCCGATCCGACCTCGGCGCTGGTGGTGAGCGGCGAGCGGGCGCTGGCGGCCGAGTTCCCGCCCGACTCGCAGGCCCGGCTGGTGTTGGGGGCCATCGGGGCGGGCGAACGCACGTACACCCGCATCGCCCTGGCGGCCGGTGAGATCCCCAAGGCCTCGCTGACCCGTGCCCTCAACCTGCTCGCCACCAAGCGGGTCGTCGCCTCGGCCTTGCCGCTGTCGACGCAGCCCTCGCGGGAGACCCGCTACGCCGTCGCCGATCCGCACCTCCGCTTCTGGCTGGCCTTCGTCGGCCCGCACCTGCCCGAGATCGAACGCGGCCGGGGCGACCTGGTGCTGGCCCGCATCCGGAGCGGCTGGACCACCTGGCGCGGGCGCGCGGTCGAACCGCTGGTGCGCGAGGCGCTGCACCGGCTGCCCAGCGGAGAGTTGCCCGGGTCCCCCGCCGTCGTGGGCGGGTACTGGACCCGCACCAACGACGTCGAGATCGACCTGGTCGGCGCCGACCGTGAACCGGTCGCCAAGCAGATCACCATGGTCGGCTCGATCAAATGGCTGGAGCAGCGCCCATTCGACGTGCACGACCTGGGCGAGCTGGTCGCCCATCGGCGCCGGTTGCCGGGCGCCGACGCACAGACGCCGCTGCTCGCGGTGTCGCGCGTCGTCGGCAACCTGCCCGGCATCCGCACGCTCGGCCCCGAGGACCTGCTCGCCGCGTACGACTAGCCCTTCGCGGCCCTGGCACAGCCTCTTTCGCGGCTAGCCCTTCGCGGCCTTGGCATCAGCCTTCATCTGCTTCTTGAACTCGCGCACCTTGGCCAGCGAGGGGGCGTCGACGATGTCGGCGACCGAGCGCAGCGAGCCCTCCTCGCCGTACGCTCCGGCCGCCTCGCGCCAGCCCTGCGGCTGCACGTCGAACTGCTTGCCCAGCAGCGCGGTGAAGATCTGCGCCTTCATCTTGCCGAAGCCGGGCAGGTCCCCGAGGCGCTTGAGCAGGTCCTTGCCGTCCCTGGCCCCGGTCCACAGCGTGGCGGTGTCGCCGTCGTAGTCGTCGACGATCGCCTTGGCCAGCTTCTGGCTGCGCTCGGCCATCGAGCCGGGGAAGCGGTGGATGGCGGGCGGGGTCGCGTAGATGGCGGCGAAGCGCTCCGGGTCGTACGCGGCGATCTCGGCTGGGTCGAGCCGGGACACCCCCATCCGCTGCGCCAGCAGGTACGGCCCCTTGAACGCCTTCTCCAGCGGCTGCTGTTGATCGAGGAGCATCCCGAGGATCAGCGCGAACGGGTCCTCGGCGAGCAGTCTGTCCGCGTCGGACTCCTGCGCCAGCCACAGCTTCGTCATGCCCTACAGCCTGCCAGACCAGCGGGACGGGTACGGCCGACAGGCCCATTGACCGCCTCACGGCCGCTCCGTAGCTTGGCGCGGGGAAGATCATCGAAACGGGGTTGAACCATGATCAGATCAAGACATGTCCTAACCGCACTGTGCGGAGTGGGCCTGTCCGTCGCGGCCGCGCTGCCCGCCGCGGCCGGGCCGGTGCCGGTGGCGCTGCCCTCGGTGCGGCCGTTCAGCGGGTACGAGTGCTACCTGGCCTGCGCCTCGCCCGCGCAGCTGCGCACCACCACGCCGACGGTGCTGCTCGGCCTGACCGGGCCCGCCGGACGCGAACTCGGCGCACAGATCGAGGTGCGGACGGCGGGCAAGAAGTCGACCACGGTCGTCACCGGCGACCTCGCCCCGCTGCCGGTGCCGCGTGAGGTCGACTGGCGGGTGCCGGAGTCGGCCCTGACCGGCGGCGCGACGTACCAGTGGCGGGCTCGGGCCTACGACGCCCAGGGTCGGCACAGCGGCTGGACGCCGTGGCAGCTGCTCACCGTGGACACCGACCGGCCGCAGCCGGTGTCGGTCTGGTCCGAGCAGTATCCGGAGCGGCAGTGGGGGGCCGTGCTCGGCACCCCGGGCGAGTTCACCTTCACCACGGCCTCGGCCGACACCGCCGCGTTCTTCTGGGACCTCGACTACGGTTCCAACACGGTGACACCGGCGGGCGGCACCGGCGAGCGCACCGCGACGGTGCAGCTCACGCCCCCCAAAGACGGGGTGAGAGTCGTCAACGTGCAGGCGATCGACCCGGCCGGCAACGTCAGCGACACCACCCGCTACCAGTTCTGGGTCAGCCCGCCGCCGCTGCGGTACGCCTACTGGAGGCTGGACGAGACCGGCGGCTCGACCGCGGCCGACTCCGGCACGATGTCGGCTGACGCCACCCTGTCGGGCGGGGCCGCCTTCGGCACCGGGTACGTGGACGGGTCGGGTGGCGTGGTGTTCGGCGCCCCCGGCGCCGTGACCACGGCCGGGCCGGTGCTCGACCCCGCCGGCAGCTTCACCGTGCAGGCCTGGGTGAACCCGGCCAGCCTGGACGGCAACCGCACCGTGCTCAGCCAGGAGGGTGCCGACGGCACCGGCTTCAAGCTGTACTACGACGCCGGGGTCGGCGCCTGGTGCTTCGGGGTCGTCGACGAAGCTGGCGGCGCTCCGACGACCGCCTGCGCGTCCGGGGCCATGCCGCCCACGGTCGGCGAGTGGCGGGAGCTCGCGGCGTCCTACGACGCGATCACCGCGCAGCTGACCGTCTACGTCGGCGGCGGCTGGGACTGCGGCGGCGAGCAGAGCACGGTGACCCGTACGACGGCCACCGCGGCGACCGGCCCCTTCACCCTCGGCCGCGCCGCCGGGGGCGAGAGCTGGCTCGGCATGATCGACGACGTGTACGCCCGCCAGCGGACCCTGTCCTCGGCTTCGATCTGCCAGCACGCACTCCAGTAAGGCCGGTCGGGCCGCACCGGCGTCGCCGGTGCGGCCCGTGGTCTCACCGCAGGGCCGCCGCCCGTTCGGGTACGGCAGTGGCCCACCAGCGGCGGGTGGCCAGGCCGCCGAGCAGGCAGCCCAGCGCGTTGACCAGGATGTCGTCGACGCTGAACACGCGGCCGCTGACGAACAGGTGCTGAACCACCTCCAGCACGAACGAACACGCGGCGCCCAGCGCGAACAGCCGCCACGGGGTGGCGAACACCGCCGCGCGCACCGGCGCACCGGCCCCGAGCGCGAACAGCACCAGCAGGTTGCCGACGATCTGCGGCACGATGAAGCCGATCGGCTGGATCATCTGCACGCGCAGGTCGCTGAGCGGGATCAGGTACACCCGGACGAAGTCGGGCGGCACCTGCACCGGCGTCATGATCATCCATACCCACGGAATGGTGCCCGCGACCGCGAGCACCTCGGCGAGCGAGCGACGCCGGGCCTGGACCGGGTCGAGCCCGCCGCGCACCCGCAGCCGCGTCAGCGTCGCGATCGTGAGCAGCATGAGTGGGGCCAGCGCCACCATCGTGATCCACACGACGTGCCAGCGCTGCCAGAGCTGCTGCATCATGCGCAGGACACTAGTGCACGATGTCAGAGTGCAGACGCTGCTGGAGCCCGCTGACCTCGACCGCCTGCGTACGGCGCTGACCGCCGCGGGCTTCACCGCCGACGGCATCGCCGCCCGCCTCGGACCGGCCGCCACCGCCGACGCCGCCCGGCACGACTTCCGCGCCACGCTGCGCGCCACCGGCTCCGGCGACCCGCTGGACACGCTGATCCGTCTGTTCATCTGCAGCGTCACCGAACCCGAGCTCGCCGTCACACGGGCGCTGGCGCCACTGCCGCTGTCTGCGGCCCGCGCCGCCGGGATGGTGGCGCTGGAGGACGGCGGGGTGCGCGCGAACGTCGACCTGGAGCCGTACGGCGACTGGTGGGTCCTGTCCGACCTGCCCGCCCAGCCCGGCCGCCAGCTGCCCGCCGACCACGTGCTGGGCGTCGGCGGCGCCTCCACCACCCTGGCCGCCGCCACGGTACGCACCAAGGTCGGCACCGCCCTCGACCTCGGCACCGGCTGCGGCGTACAGGCGCTGCACCTGAGCACGCACGCCGCCTCGGTCACCGCGACCGACCTGTCCCCGCGCGCGCTGCGCTTCGCCGCGACCACCGCCGCGCTCAACGGGCTGAGCTGGGAGCTGCTGCAGGGGGACATGCTCGCCCCGGTCGCCGACCGCAGCTTCGACCTGGTCGTCAGCAACCCGCCGTTCGTGGTCGGGCCGGGCACGGCCACCCACGTGTACCGCGACTCCGGCCGCGCCGGCGACGGCATCTGCGCCGAACTGGCCGCGGCCGCCCCGACGCTGCTCAACCCCGGTGGCACGCTGCAGTTCCTGGCCAACTGGGTGCACGTGACCGGTGCGGACTGGGAGGACCGGGTCGCGGGCTGGTTCGCGGGCACCGGCATGGACGTGTGGGCGATCCAGCGCGAGGTCAGCGACCCGCTGGACTATGTACGGCTGTGGCTGGCCGACGCCAGCGAGCGGCACGACGCGCACCGGGCCGCGCAGTGGCTCGACTGGTTCGCCGAGCACGGCGTCGAGGCGATCGGCTTCGGCCTGATCACCGCCCGGCACAGTGGCAAGGCCGACCCGACCGTGGTCTGCGAGGACCTGCGCCAGCAGGTGCAGCCGCCCCTGGGCGACCGCGTCGCCGAGTGGTTCACCCGCCGCGACTGGCTGGACTCCCGTACCGCCGAAGACCTGCTCGCCACCCGCTTCCGCACCGCCCCCGGCCTGCAACTGCGTCAGGAGGCGACCATCGGCGACGACGGCTGGGCCGTGGACCGCCAGTACCTCACCCTCCCCGAAGGCCTCCGCTGGACCGAGGAGATCGACCCCCTGATCCTCGCCCTGGTCAGCGGTTCCACCGGCGCCCTCCCCCTGTCCGACCAGCTCCACCTCCTGGCCACCGCCCACGACGCCCCCCTGCCCGACCTCACCCAAGCCCTCCTCCCCGTCCTGGACCACCTGGTAGAACGCGGCATCCTCCTCCCCACCCCCCGCTAGCCCCCTCCTTCCCGTCGATCATGAACTTGTGGCAAGGTTCGACGGCGTGTCGTTGGCACAGCTTCCTGATCAACATGGCGGCTAGGGGGTAGCGGGATGCGAGCGGTGGTGCAGACGGTCAGCCGGGCGAAGGTGACCGTCGCGGACGAGATCGTGGGCGAGATCAAGGACGGGCTGCTGGTGCTGCTGGGCGTCACGCACAGCGACACCCAGGCCACGGTCGAGACCATGGCCCGCAAGGTGTACGAGCTGCGCATCCTCGATGGCGAGCGCTCCGCCTCCGACATTGACGCGCCGCTGCTGGTGGTCAGCCAGTTCACGCTGTACGGCGACGCCCGCAAAGGCCGCCGCCCCACCTGGCAGGCGGCGGCCCCCGCAGAGGTCGCCGAGCCCCTGTTCACCGCCTTCGTCGAGGCGCTGCGCGCCCGGCGCGCCACCGTCGAGACCGGCCGCTTCCGCACCCACATGCTGGTCGAAAGCGTCAACAACGGCCCCAACACCGTCATCCTTGACCTCTAGTCCATCCCGCGAGTCGATCAGGAAGCCGTGCACACGACACACCGTCGAGCCGTGCCATAAGTTCATGATCAACGCGTCAGAGGAGGGGGCCTCGGCGGGTGGTGGACTGGGTCAGCCAGTCCTGGAGGAGGGCTTTCCAGTCGGTGTCGGCGATGGTGGCGGGGTCGACGGTGAAGCGGCCGAAGATGTCACGGTCGGCGAGCAGGCCGACGCGGCGGTCAAGTTCGAGCACCACGTGCAGCTTGCGGTCGGTGGTGACGAAGCTGACCTCCAGGTTGCGCAGGTGCTGGGCGTAGGCGGGACCGGGTAGGAACTCGATCTCCTGGTAGAAGGGCAGCGTCTGGGGCAGGCTGCGCAGGCGGCCCCGTTCCAGGTCGGCCTTGGCGAACTGGAAGCCCAGCTGCACCAGCGTGTCCAGGATGTGCTGCTGGGCGGGCGTCGGGTCGATCTCGACCGGATCCTCGTCGGTACGGTCCACCTCCCGCGCCACCTCCAGCTCGGTGCGCAACCCCACCTTCATCCCGGCGAGCTGCTGCCCGAAGGCGCGGGTGAGCGGCGTCTCCAGCGGCACGTCGAAGGTGACGTCGAAGACGCGGCGCTCCCGCGCGGCCAGGGTGAAGCCCTCCACCACCCGCTGACGGTGGAACTCCACCGTGGACACCCGTCCCGGCAGGCCGCCCTCCACCCCCACGTCGGCGACCAGCGCCAGGGCCACGTACCCGATGGTGACCTGGTGGTCGCCGCCGGTCACCTCGACCGTGCCCTTGAGCCTGCCACCGGGCTTGGCCCGCGACACCGACAACTCCGTACGAACCGTTGGGCCACCGACCCCGAACAACCGCATCAGGCGCTGCACGACCACACGTCCTCCCCGAGTCTGTGTCCGCCGAATCCGAGAATCGTCTCACCGCCGCCTCACGCGCCATGCACCAAGCTGTCAGACAGTTGCCACTTCGGCACAGCGGTGCAAGGGAACACGGGGAGGAACGGCAATGACCGAGAACGTCGAGACCATGGACATCGCCAGCGTGACCGAGATCACGGTTGATCTGGACGAGACGGACGACCGCGGTGTCTCCACCGACCTCGTCCGGGCGTACCTGAACCTGATCGGACGCACCAAGCTGCTCACCGCCGAGCAGGAGGTGGTGCTGGCCCGCCGGATCGAGGCCGGCCTGATGGCCGAGTACATCCTGGAGTCCGAGGACGACCCCCGCGCCGAGACCCTGCGCCGCGATCTCGAGATCGTGGTCCGCGAGGGCAAGGCCGCCAAGGATCACCTGCTGGAGGCGAACCTCCGCCTGGTGGTCAGCATCGCCAAGCGCTACACCGGCCGCGGCATGGCGTTCCTGGACCTGATCCAGGAGGGCAACCTCGGTCTGATCCGCGCCGTCGAGAAGTTCGACTACACCAAGGGCTACAAGTTCTCCACGTACGCCACCTGGTGGATCCGGCAGGCCATCACCCGCGCCATGGCCGACCAGGCCCGCACCATCCGCATCCCGGTGCACATGGTGGAGCAGGTCAACCGCATGGTCCGGGTGCGCCGCGACCTCGCCACCGCGCTGGGCCGCGAGCCGTCCATCGCGCAGATCGCGCAGGCGCTGGACGTGCCGGAATACCAGGTCATCGAGCTCATCTCGTACGACCGGGAGCCGGTGAGCCTGGACCAGGCCGTCGGCGAGGACGGCGAGAGCGCGCTGGGCGACTTCGTCGCCGCCGTCGACCCCCGGGGCGACGCCGCCGACGCGCTGGCCCAGGGGCAGCTGCGCGACGAGGTGGAGATCGTGCTGGCCACCCTGTCGCAGCGCGAGCAGGAGGTCATCCGGCTGCGCTTCGGCCTGGACGACGGCCGCCAGCGCACCCTGGACGAGGTCGGCAAGGAGTTCGGCCTGTCCCGCGAGCGCATCCGCCAGATCGAGAAGACCACCCTGCTCAAGCTCCGCAGCGGCGACCGCGCCGAGCGCCTGTCGGTCTACGCCGCCTGACCCGGAGCGCCTACTGCTCCGGCGGGGGCGTCACCGCGGCTGCCCCGGCCCCACCTAGCATTGACGCTGGCCTATCTAGTGGACGGATTTCCACAAATCGTCCACTAGATAGGCCAGCGTCAATTTAAGTACGGGGCGGGGTCGGCGGGGCGGGGGTGTCAGCGCAGGTGGCGGGGGCCGGTGTCAGGGCGGGGCTGGGGTTCGGCGAGTTCGGCGCTCGCGTGCAGCACCGACAGGCCCGTGGCCCGTACCAGCACCGGGTTCAGCGTCAGCCGGCGCAGCCGGGGCGCCTCGTCGGCCAGCTGCCCCACCCGCACCAGCAGCTGCGCCAGCGCGTCCAGGTCGGACCCGTGCAGCAGCGGGAACGCTCTCGGTGCCCGGACCAGGGCGGCCGCGTCGGCGTCGGTGAGCGGCGCCGCCCGCCAGGCCCGGTCGCCGACCAGCTCGGTCACCGGCCCGCCCAGCCCGAACCCGACCACCGGCCCGAACGCCGGATCGTCGACGACCTCGACCACCACCGCCACCCCGGGCGCCACCATCGGCTGCACCAGCACCTCCACCCCCGCCCCGAACAGCTGCTCGAGGTCGGCGTAGGCACGGCGGGCCTCCTGCGGTCCGGCCACGTTGAGGCGTACGGCGCCGAGGTCGATCCGGTGCGGCCGGTCGGCCACCTTCAACGCCACCGGCACCCCGGCCGCCGTGACCGCGGCGGCCACCTCCTCGGCACCCCTGGCTCGCACGGACCCGACCACGTCCACGCCGTACGACGCGAGCAACCCCTCGACCGTCGACGCGTCCGGATCGGCGCCGGGTGGGGCGGGCGGCAGCGTGCCCGGGGGCACCCGCAGCCAGGCGGCGCGCCGGATCACCTGGGCCAGCGCCCGCACCGCCTCCTCGATGGACCGGAACGACGGCACCCCGGCAGGCCCCTGCCCGGCCAGGAAGCTCGCCACCACCGGCTTGTCCGACTCCGCCACCGCCTCGGCCAGCGCCGCCGCGTACGGCGCCAGCAGCTCCGTCTCCACGCTCTGGTCGGCGGCCAACGGCCCGGTCGGCAGCGGCGGCGCCACGACCACGACCAGCGCGTCCACGTCGTCGCTGTGCACGACGCCGCGCACGGCCGCGGCGAACTCGGCCGGGCTCGCCCCAGGCCCGACGGCACCGGAGCGGCCGACCGGCAGCCCGGTCGCGCGGATCTCGGCGGCGGCCAGCGCGGCCAGCGGGAACGCGTTGGCGATGACGCCGATGCGCTCGCCGGTGGGCACCGGCTGGCTCGCCAGCACCATCGCCACGTCGAACAGCTCGCCGACGGTGCCGACCTCGATCACGCCGGAGTGGGCGCGCAGCGCCTGCATGGCGGCGTCATCGAGCGCGGAGCCGCCGATGCCGGTGTGCCCGGCGAGCATCACGATCGGCCGGTGCCGCCCGACGGCACGGGCGATGCGGGCGAACTTGCGCGGGTTGCCGAAGGTCTCCAGGTACATCGCGATCACGTCGGTGTGCGGGTCCTGGGCCCAGAACTGGAGCAGGTCGTTGCCGGAGACGTCGGCGCGGCGGCCCGCGCTGACGAACCCGGACACGCCCAGGCCCCGGCGGTCGGCCTCGGCGAGCAGCAGCAGGCCGAGGGTGCCGGAGTGACAGAACAGGCCGACCCGGCCCGGCGGCGCGGGCGGGGCGGGCCAGGGCAGGCGGGGCACGAGCGTGGCGTTGAGCCGTACCGTGGCGTCGGCGACGCCCAGGCTGCCGGGCCCGATCACCCGCATGCCCGCGGCCCGCGCCGACCGGACCAGCTCGCGCCGCGCGGCCGGGTCCAGCTCGGTGAGGGTCAGCAGCCCGTGCACGCCCGCGGCGGCCGCGTCGGCGACCACGTCCGCGATCGCCGACGGCGGCACCGCGACGACGGCCAGGTCCACCGGCCCGTCCACCTGCGATACCGAGGTGAGCAGGCCTTTGGGGTGGATCTCGTGGATCGGCCCGGCGAACCCGGCGCCGCGCAGGTGGGCCAGCACCGCCGCGCCGACGCCGTGCCCGGCCGAGCTGGCGCCGTAGACCGCGACCGCGCCGGGGCGCAGCAGCCGCGCCACCGAGCGGGCCTCGGTGCGCTGCTCGCGGTCGGCCTGCACGGCCCGGGACCGCTCGGTCGGCGCGACCGGGAACGTCAGCGCCACCACGCCGTCGGCGAACTTGCGGCTGACCTCGTATCCGGCGTCGGTGAACACCCGCAGCATGGCGCCGTTCTCCGGCAGCACCTCGGCCACGAACCGGCTGATGCCGACCTCGCCCGCGGCGGCGGCCAGGTACTCCAGCAGCACCGAGCCGACGCCGCGGCCCTGGTAGGCGTCCTCGACCACGAACGCGACCTCGGCGACGGGCGCGTTCTCGCCGAGGCGTTCGTAGCGGCCGACCGCGACCAGCCGGTCGCCGACGGCGACCACGAACGCCTCCCGGTCGACGTGGTCGACGTTGACGAACCGGTGCAGGTCACGGGCGGGAATCCGGGGGTACGGCGAGAAGTAGCGCAGGTAGCGGGTGCGCTCGGAGAACCGGGCGTGCATCGCCACCACCGCGTCGGCGTCGCTCGGCTCCACCTGGCGCAGGTGGACCGCCGTGCCGTCGGCGAGCAGGACGTCCGCGCTGCGCACCGCTCAGTCCCTCGGGTCGTGCGGGTCGAGCCCGTGCAGCGGGTAGACCGCCCGCCGCGTCGCCATGATGGCCCGGTCCAGCGGGTCGGCCTCGGCCTCGGGCTGCCACGGCGTGTACTTCGGCGTGCCGCCGTCGCTCAGCGTCGCGGGCACGACCCGGCCGGGGCGCAGCCGCTCGGCGAGGTCGCGCCACGCCTGCGGGGTGGGCGTGGCCGGGTCCAGCGGCTCGCCGGTGATCATCGCCAGCAGGTGGGTCCAGGTCCGGGGCACCACCTCGACCAGGGCGTACCCGCCGCCGCCGGTGGCGACCAGGCGCCCGTCGCACAGCTCGTCGGCCAGCTCCCGTACGGCCAGCTGCGCCGCCCGCTGCCCGTCCACGCTGAGCCGCAGGTTGGCCAACGGGTCGAGCCGGTGGCTGTCCGCCCCGGCCTGCAGCACGATCAGCTGCGGCCGGAACGTGCGCAGCACCGACGGCACCACCGCGTGGAACGCGCGCAGCCAGCCGGCGTCGCCGGTGCCCGCGGGCAGGGCCAGGTTCACCGCGCTGCCCTCGGCGCGGGGGCCGCCGGTCTCGTCGGGGAAACCGGTGCCCGGGAACAGGGTCAGCGGGGACTCGTGCAGGCTGACCGTGAGCACGCGCGGGTCGTCGTAGAAGATCTCCTGCACCCCGTCGCCGTGGTGCACGTCGATGTCGACGTAGGCGATCCGCTGCGCGCCCTGGTCGAGCAGGTCGGCGATGGCGACGGCCGGGTCGTCGTACACGCAGAATCCGGCGGCGCGGGCGGGCATGGCGTGGTGCAGGCCGCCCGAGACGTTCACCGCGCGCTGGACCTCGCCGCGCCACACCGCCCGCGCGGCGGCCAGCGTCGCGCCGCAGACCAGCGCGGACGCCTCGTGCATGCCGTCGAAGACCGGGTTGTCGGGGGTGTTGAGGCCGTATCCCCGGAAGAACGGGTCGTCGGGGGCGGCCCTGACCGCCTCCAGGTAGTCGCGCCGGTGCACGCGCAGCAGCTCGTCCTCGGTGGCGGGCTCGGGCGTGACCTTGCGCACGCCCGGCCGGTCGAGCACGCCCAGTTCGCGGGCCAGCGCCATGGTGAGCTCGACCCGCACCGGATCCAGCGGATGGTCGCCCAGGTTGTAGGCCAGGAGCTTGTCGCTCCACACCACCAGCGAGTTCATTCGCCCGTCCCGATCGGGCGGGCCGGGTCGGTGATCCAGTGGCTCCACGAGCCGACGTACAGCGCGGCGTCGGTGCGCCCGGCCGCGTGCAGCGCCAGCACGGTGTGCGCGGCGGTCACGCCCGAGCCGCAGTACGCCCCGACCGGCTCGCCGTCGAACTCGGCGAAGATCTCGGCCAGGTTCTCGCGCAGCGTGCCGTCGGCGTTGACCAGCTCGCCGTAGGGCAGGTTCCGTGCCCCCGGGATGTGCCCGGCGACCGGGTCGACCGGCTCGGTCTCGCCCCGGAACCGGGCCGCGGCGCGCGCGTCGAGCAGCACGCCGTGCCGGGTCAGGTCGGCGGCGGAGTCGGCGTCGAGCACCGGCAGGCCGCCCGGTCGCACCACCACGTCGCCCCGGGTGACCGAGGGCTGGTCGGCCGCGACCGCGCCACCGGCGGCCGTCCAGGCCGGGAAGCCGCCGTCGAGCACCCGTACGTCGGCCACCCCGGCCCAGCGCAGCGTCCACCAGGCGCGTGCCGCGGCCAGGCCGTCGCCGCCGTCGTAGACCACGACGGGGTGGTTCTCGCGCAGGCCCGCGGCGCGCAGTGCGCCCTCCAGGGCCTGCGGGTGGGGCAGCGGGTGGCGCCCGCCGGAGCCGGGCGGGCCGCACAGGTCCCGGTCGAGGTCGACGAAGACCGCGCCCGGCACGTGGCCGGTGTCGTAGTCGTCACGCCCCGGCGGCCCGGACAGCCGCCAGCGCACGTCCAGCAGGGTGGGCGGCGCGGGCTCGCGCAGCAGCGCCGTCAGGTCCGTCGCACTGATCAGAGGTGTACGCACACAAGCAAGTCAACACCATCGCACCGGGCCCACGCGTGTCGGCGCGAACCGTCGGTCCCACCTGCCACACTGCGGCGGGCGCACTGCGCTCTTCCCGAGATGACGAACCCGGCCGGACGCCGCATGATCAACCGGTTGCACCTGGAAGGTGTCACTGCGGTGACGCGCAATAGAATCGCTTCCAGCGACTTGGAGAGGACCATTTCATGTCCGACCTCATTGACACCACCGAGATGTACCTGCGCACGATCCTCGAGCTCGAGGAGGAGGGCGTGCCGCCCCTGCGCGCCCGCATCGCCGAACGGCTGCACCAGAGCGGCCCGACCGTGAGCCAGACCGTGGCCCGGATGGAGCGCGACGGGCTGCTCACCGTCGTGGAGACCGACCGCCACCTGCAGCTGTCCGAGGCCGGCCGGGCGCATGCCGTCGCTGTCATGCGCAAGCACCGCCTCGCCGAGCTGCTGCTGGTCAACGTCATCGGCATGCCGTACGAGGAGGCCCACGAGGAGGCCTGCCGCTGGGAGCACGTGATGAGCGACGCGGTCGAGAAGCGGGTCTACGACCTGCTGAACCGGCCGACCCGCTCGCCCTACGGCAACCCGATCCCGGGCCTGGACGCGCTGGACACCAGCCCGCGCGAGTCCGTCGGCAACGACCCCGAGCGCAATCTGGCCTTCCCCGGCCTGACCGGCCAGGTCGTGGTGCGGCGGATCTGCGAGAGCGTGCAGACCGACTCCGAGGTGCTGCGCCAGCTGCACTCCGCCGGGGTCGACCCGGGTGCCACGGTCACCGTGGCGCAGGAGCGCGACGGCGTCGCCATCGACCACGGCGGCGAGCCGGTGCGCCTGCCCCGCGAGGTCGCCTCGCGGGTGTTCGTCTCGACGTCCCGCTAGGTCGGGCCCGGCTCGCTAGATACCGGCCCGGTCGATCTCGCGCGCGAGATCGACCAGTTTCGGGGCGAGCCCGGCCGAGTCGCCACCCTTGGGCAGGGTCACCTTGAGCAGCATCAGGCGGGCGTTGCCCGCCAACCACCCGATCTCCACGTACGGCCCGCGGCCCGAGGCTGCGGGCCGCACCGCTTGGTAGGCGGCCCGGCCCAGCTCGGTGACCGTGCTGGCCCCGTCCGGCGGAATGGTGTCCTTGAACACGGCCACGTCGGCGGTGGTGGGCGTGACCGACAGGCTCAGCTCGGGCAGCGGGGTGTCGGCCTGGCGGGCCACACACGTGTTGGTCTTGCCCTGCTTGGCCGACCCGGCGACGGTGAGGTCCAGCCCGAGGCTGCGCGTGATGCGGTCGTGGTCGAGCAGGCGGCAGGCACCCCCGGCGGCGACCGTGGCGCGCACCGGCACCGACGGGGTCGCGTCGGGCTCGGCTTCGGCCGGGCCGGAGCAGCCCGCGAGCAGGGTCGCGCCGATCGCCAGGGTCAGCACCGTCGTTCGCACCCGAACAACCTAGCGGCCGGGCCGGTCCGCCGAAAGTCGCCCGAGCCGGGTCGGACCTGCCTAGCCTGGTCCCATGACCGGCAAAGTGGTGCATTTCGAGGTGCCCGTCGACGACGTGGAGCGGGCCCGGACCTTCTACACGGACGCCTTCGGCTGGCAGCTGGACGACATGCCGGGGTTCGACTACATCTGGGTGCGCACCACCCGCACCGACGACCGGGGTATGCCCGCCGAACCCGGGTCCATCAACGGCGGCATGACCCGGCGCGAGGCGCCGGTGACCCAGCCGATGATCACGGTCGAGGTCGAGGACATCGACACCGCCCTGGCCAAGGTCGTCGCGCTGGGCGGCGCGGTGCTGCAGGAGCGGCAGCCGGTCGGCGAGATGGGGTTCACGGCGTACGTCGTCGACACCGAGGGCAACCCCCTCGGACTGTGGCAGAACGCCTGACCGTGTCGGGCGGCCCGGCTGGACCCGGCGATGCCCGGACACGGCCATGCCCGGCCGGACACGGTCCGACCGGGCATGGCGGCGGTTCAGCTCTGCTGCTCGACCTGGCCGCGCAGCGTCACGAACTCGGTCTTGATGTCGTCGACGGACTTGAAGTACCAGACGAACATGCCGAGGCTGCCGTTGTCGGCCCAGGCGCAGACCGCGAGGTCGACACCGGCGGTCGTGGCCGAGCCACACTTGGCCGAGCCGCCCAGCGGGCCCGGGTCGACCGAGGCGAGGTCGGTGGCGGTCAGGCCGGAGGTGCCCATGCCCTTGAAGGCTTCGTCGAGCTCCTTCTCCGGGTTGCCCATCTTCGCCGCCGCGGCGAACAGCATGACCATGTCCTGCTTGGCGGGGTCGCCGTAGAAGCCCGCCACCACGTTCGAGGCGCCGGGGACCGCGGACGACAGGCCCGACTTCATGGTCTCCGACAGCGACTTGAGCTCAGCCTGCTCGACCGGGGCGCGGCCACCGAGCTTGTCCGGCGCGACGACGGTGGTCTTCTTGGTCGGCAGCTGGGCCTGGGCCGAGGCGACCGCGTCGTTGACGTCCTGGACCGCGTCCTCGACCTTGTCCTTGGCCAGGAAGAACACGCCGACGACGCCGCCGATGCACAGCAGCAGCACGACGACGACGATGCCGATGATCAGGCCCGCCTTGGACTTCTTCGGCGGCGCGATCGGCTGGGTCGGGTACTGCGGCTGGGTCGGGTACGGCGGGGGGTACTCCGGGGTGGGAGGCTGGGACACGCGAACGCTCCTGAGTCATGTGTCTATGGGGTTGAGCCGCATCGTAACCAGGGCAGGCGACAGTGTCGCAGCGGGTTTCGCGTTCAGTGACGACTTCGGTGGGCAAGGCCGAGATCACGAACACCGACAGTGAGGAGACGACCATGAGCACCACCCGGCGCATCGGGGCGAGCGGACCCGAGGTCGGCGCGATCGGCCTGGGCTGCATGGGCATGAGTTTCGCGTACGGTCGGCGCGACGACGAGCAGTCGGCCGCCACCCTGCGGCGCGCCCTCGACCTGGGGGTGACCCATCTGGACACCGCCGACATGTATGGCTTCGGCCACAATGAGGAGCTGATCGGCCGAACGCTCGGCAGCCGTCGCGACGAGTACGTGCTGGCCACCAAGTTCGCCAATCGTGCCGAACTGGATGCCCAGGGTCAGCCGGTACGCCGCTTCGTGGACTCCTCGGCCACCTGGGCCCGCCAGGCGCTGGAGGATTCACTCCGACGGCTGAACACCGACGTGATCGACCTCTACTACATGCACCGTCGCAATCCCGACACTCCAATCGAGGAGACGGTCGGCGCGATGGCCGAGTTCGTGGCCCAGGGCAAGGTGCGGCACCTCGGCCTGTCCGAGGTGAGTCCGCAGACGCTGCGCACCGCCCACGCGGTGCACCCCATCGCCGCCGTGCAGATGGAGTACTCCCTGTTCACCCGGTTCGTCGAGGACGAGATGCTGGCCACGTGCCGGGAACTGGGCGTGAGCCTGGTCGCGTACTCGCCGGTGGGGCGGGGCTGGCTCACCGGCAAGGTGACCTCAC
Source organism: Catellatospora tritici (assembly GCF_019083965.1). Taxonomy (GTDB): domain Bacteria; phylum Actinomycetota; class Actinomycetes; order Mycobacteriales; family Micromonosporaceae; genus Catellatospora; species Catellatospora tritici. The sequence goes on along the minus strand of NZ_JAHRCY010000006.1, from coordinate 70,685 downwards.
GCGAGGACCTGGCCGACGACGACTTCCGGCGCAGCGTGCCCCGCTTCGCCGAGGAGAACTTCGCACACAACCTGGCCCTGGTGCAGGCGGTGCGCGAGGTCGCCGACGAGGTCGGGGCCACTCCGGCGCAGGCGGCCCTGGCCTGGCTGCTGGCCCAGGGCGACGACATCCTGCCCATTCCCGGCACCAAGCACGTGTCGTACCTGGAGGAGAACGTCGCCGCCGAGAACGTGACCCTCTCCGCCGACCAACTCACCCGCCTCTCAGCCGCCGTCCCCGCCGACGCCGTAGCCGGCGACCGCTACAACCCCCAAGGCATGCAAACCGTAGGCCACTGACCTCCTTCCTTCTGTCGATCATGAACTTATGGGCGGGTTCGACGGCGTGTCACGCCCATAAGTTCATGATCGACGAGATTGGTTGGCAGGCATTGTGGGAACGCTCCCAGCCGTATAGGATTCGTCGCGCTCAATGCGTGTCGCCGAGACTCCGGGTATCTCGCCCACGCGGATAACCCGTCAGCGCGCCCCCCGCGCGCCCGAATCCGCTCCGGGAGTCACCTTGTCCCCCATCAGCAGGCGCCTCGTCGCGTCCCTCGTCGCCGCAGCCGCGGGCCTCGCCACCGTCGCCTGGGGCCTGTTCGTGCCCACCGCGCAGGCAGCCGCCGCGGGCTGCCAGGTCACCTACCGCGTGTCGTCCCAGTGGGGCGGCGGCTTCACCGCCGACGTCGCCCTCACCAACCTCGGCGACCCCGTCACCGCCTGGACCCTCAAGTGGACCTTCCCGGCCGCGAGCCAGGCCGTCAGCCAGGGCTGGAACGCCACGTTCAGCCAGAGCGGCGCCCAGGTCACCGCCGCCAACCTCGGCTACAACGGCAGCCTCGGCACCGGCGCCGGCACGTCGATCGGGTTCAACGGAGCCTGGACGACGGCCAACCCTGTGCCGACCTCGTTCACGCTCAACGGCGTGACCTGCACCGGAACGACGACCCCGGCCTCACCGTCGCCGTCCCGGACCGCCTCGCCGTCGCCGTCGCCGTCCCGCAGCGCCTCCCCCTCGCCGTCGCCGTCCCGGTCGGCCAGCCCCAGCCCGAGCACCAGCCCGAGCAGCAGCGGCTGGAACCCGCCCGCGAACCTGGTGCAGCCGCTCAACGAGGTGTGGGCGCACTACGAGAGCACGTACAACCAGCTCTACACGTTCCGCAACTACGGCTGGGACCAGGTCATGGCGGGCGGCGGGCAGATCAACTACTGCGTACGCTGGGACTCCAGCGCCCACGTCACCGCCACCCAGCGCGACCAGATCCACGCCGCGCTCGCCCGCCAGTTCAAGAAGTGGATGGACGTGATGGCGGGCCACAACGGCTGGCCGTACGCGAACGTGCCGGTCAAGGTCGTCGGCTGGGCCGTACGCGACCGCGCCGCCCTGGAGTGGACCGACAGCTCGGTCGACATCTACGTCAACAACATCCGCGAGAACGCACCGCAGTGCGGTGAGCCGTGCGGCCGCTTCTTCCACCAGGACGGCAACTACTCCGGCTGCGCCGGCGGCGCGTCGCACCACTACGACATGTCGCTGTGGCTGACCGCGGGCATGACCGGCGGCGCGGGCGGCGACTGGGGCCAGCGGATCGGCAGCGAGTACTACACGAGCAACCTGAACACCGACAACATCCACATCCTGTTGCACGAGATGGGACACAGCTTCGGTCTGGACGACTTCTACGACTGGACTCCCACCGGCCAGTGCTGCTTCATCATGAACGCGGGCAGCGCCACGTCCATCACCGAGTTCGACAAGTGGATGCTGCGCGACTGGTGGCGCCACCTGAAGTCCCGCTGGGGCTACTGACCCCGCCGAACCCGGGGCGCGCCTCCCCTCTTCCCCGACGGGCGCGCCCCGTCCGTCCATTCGTGCTGTATCGGGGAACCCGCACGAATGGACGGTCGGATTCCCGCACTTTTCCCGAAGCCGCAGCCTGGCCGATGTCAGCGGCGAGACAGCCCCGCCACGGCGGCCAACATCAGCACCGCCCCGGCGGCCGCCACGACGGTGAGCCGCTCGCCCAGCAGCCCGACCGCGATCAGCACCCCCGCGACCGGCTCCAGCAGCGTCACCACCGCCGTCACCGTCGCCGGGACCGCCGCCACCCCGGCGAAGAACAGCCGATATGCCAGCGCCGTCGGCACCGCCCCCAGGTACAGCAGCCAGGCCCCGTGCACCGCGAGCGTCCCCATGGTCGGCAGCAGTCCCTCCCGCGCCGCCAGGGGCGCGACGCACACGGCGGCCACCACGAACGCGGCCGAGGTGACCGAGGACAGATCACCCCCGGCCCGCCGCGAGTAGATCGTGACCACCGCGTACCCCGCCGCCGACAGCACCCCGAACGCCGCCCCGAGCAGCGGATTCGGCCCTGCCGTCCCGGCCGACCCGACCAGCGGCACCAACCCGGCCAGCGCGGCGCCGACGTATCCGGCCCGCGCCGGCGTCAGCGCCTCCCCGAGCACCACCCGCGCCGCGAGCGCGATCACCACGGGGCAGGCCCCGAGGGTGACCACGGTGCCCACGGCGAGCCCGCCGTACGCGATGGAGCCGTAGTAGGCGGTCTGGTAGACGGCCAGCCCGAACCCGAGCACGAGGGCGTCCCGGGGGCGGACCGGGGTGCGGTCGCGGGTGAGGGCGCGCAGGCCGTACAGCATGACGATGCCGCAGACCAGGCGCCAGAACGACACCGCGAGCGGCCCGAGGCCACTGGTGCGGTAGAGGACCGAGGCGACGGCGCCACCGGTGCCCCAGGCGACCGCGGCGGTGCCGACGAAGAACAAGCCGCGCCCGTACGACGCGGTGGTGCTCGCGCGCGCCGGCGCGAGCCCGGTTGAGGACTCCATTTCCCTGCTTCTCCACTGTCTCGATGGCCGTCGGTTTCCGCGTATGCGGACGGGCCACCGGCGTGCGGCCTAGGCCGTCACGGCAGTGGGGCAGCGCCGTCCGCTCAGCGGACCGGCGGGGAGATGATGGTGCGCCTCATGCGGTCGATGGTGCCCCGGAATGCGGCGGGCCGCCAAACCGTTAAACCAGATCGTGAGAATCCTGGAGGAGTACGAACGCGGCCGCCTGTTCTTCGACTACGGCGACTACATCACCGCGGCCGGTATCCTCGCCGACGTCGTCGCCGAGGTGCCCGAGGACGTCGCCCCGCGCCTGCTGCTGGCGCGCGCCTACTACCACTCGGCCCAGCTGCACCGGGCCGAGGAGCAGCTGCGGCTGGTGCTCGAACGCGACCCTGCCGAGCACTACGCGCACCTGATGCTCGGCCGCACCCTGCAACGCCAGAGCCGCCACGACGAAGCCCGCCGCCACCTGCGCATCGCCGAGGCCATGGGCGCCTGCTGACCTGACGCGGGCCGGAAGCGCCGGCCCGCGTCACCGGCCTCATTCGTGGTCGTAGAACTCCACGCTGATGTTGGTACGACGCACGGTCACTTCGGCGTGGTCGCCGAACGCGTCGAGCAGCACGTCGGCGAACTCGTTCCCGTGTAACGCGTCGGCCAGCGCCCGCGCGCGGTGGTAACGCTCAGGCTGGTCGCCCCGGTACGGTCCGTACTGCCAACCATGACTCTCGGCGGCGTGCCCGCCGAGTGTCGGATGCGTTCCGGCGTACTCGCCGACTTCGAGCAGACCGAGGTCGGTGACCTCGGTGTCCCCGGTGGTACGCACCCAGAAGTCGCTCAGACCGAAGACGCAGGGCTCACCGTCATTGAAGTAGGGCGTGAACTGCCGCCATCCGAATTCGGTGATCGTCTCGTCATCGAGCAGCGCCCGCAGCAGCGGTTGCAGCTCCGAGAGCGGGCGCTGCGGTACCCGGTCCGACTCAGTGATCGTCCCTTCCACCGGGATTCCCAGGAAACTGGTGTGGCTCAACGGTTGTCCTCTCCGAGCAGTACCGACAAGGGCACCTCCTTGCGCTGCGCGCCGGACATCCATGGCTTGATCGGCATCCCGGCCAGATAGTCGGCGGGCGAGGGCAGCCAGCCGAGGTCCTCCAGGATGTGCCGCTCGGCGATCAGTCGCACCGGGATGCGCTTGCGGCCCACCTCCAGCGTGGTGCCGAAGATCCGCTGGCACAGGAACACTCCCGCGGTGTGGTGGTACATCGCCCGGTGCCGCACGTCGCCGATGATCTGCTTCGAGGAGTCGATGAACTCCTCGATCGCCAGGTAGTCCTCCGGCTCGCCGCCCCACTTGCGGGCGGCCGACTGCGCGTGGTGCCACGAATTCATGGCGCGGACGCTAAGTCGTACCCCCGACAGTTCTCGATCAACCGGCGGCGCGCAGCGGGCGGAAGAACTCGCGCATGTCCTCGGCCACCTGGTCGGGCTCCTCGAACGCGACGAAGTGGCCGCCGGAGACCAGCGGGTGGAAGAAGCGCAGGTCCGTGTACGTGCGTTCGGCCAGCTCGCGGGGCATGCCCTGGTCGGCCAGGCTGACGCTCACCCCGGCGGGCACTTGCACCAGCGGCAGCACCGGCTCGTGGTGCTCGTCGAAGTACGGCCGCATCGCGGTGCCGACGGTCTCGGTCACCCAGTACAGCGTGATGGTGGTGAGCAGGTCGTCCTTGCTCCAGCGGCGGTCGATCTCACCACCGCAGTCGCTCCACGCCCGGAACTTCTCCACCAGCCACGCGGCCAGTCCCGCGGGCGAGTCCAGCAGCGCCGCCGCGAGCGTGTCGGGGCGGGTGGCCTGCAGTTCGGCGTACCCCTCGCCGCCCTGCCACTTGGCCTTCAGCCAGTCCAGGAACGCGTCCTCGGCCGGGGACAGGCCGGTGCGGCGCGAATGGGGCGGGTAGGCGGGGTGCGCCGCGTACAAGCCGATGATCTTCTCGGGGTGACGGACCGCGAGCCAGTCACTCACGCCCGCGCCGACGTCCTCGCCCGACGTCCCGAACCGGCGGTACCCGAGCCGCGCCATCAGCTTCGCCCAGACGTCGGCGGTCCTCGGCTTGGTCGACGGACCGTTGAGCGGCAGGTCGCTGAACCCGTAGCCGGGCAGCGACGGGATCACCACGTCGAACGCGTCGGCCGGGTCGGCGCCGGACGCGGCCGGGTCGGTCAGCAGCGGCACCAGCTTCAGCATCTCCACGAAGGAGTACGGCCAGCCGTGCGTCACGATCACCGGCAGCGGCGCCGCGCCGCCCTCGGACCGCTTGCCGCGCACGTGCGCGAAGTGGACGGTCTGCCCGTCGATCTCCGTCAGGAACTGGGGGTACGCGTTGAGCCGCTGCTCCTGCGCCCGCCAGTCGAACTCCTCGGCCCAGTAGTCCAGCAGCTCGGCCAGGTAGTCGGGATCGGTCCCCGCGTCCCACGCCTGCGCCCCGCTACGCCGCCCGAACCGGGTCCGCACCACCCGTTCCCGCAGGTCGTCCAGCACACCATCAGGCACATCGATCAGAAACGGCTGCACATGCCGATTCTGCCACCCACGCCGGACCCTGCGGCGTTCCGGCTTTCGGGCGGCCTCGCAGCGCCCCCCACCATGCGGCTGGTCCCACTAGGCTCCGGCGACACGTCATGTGACACGGGGAGTCTTCTTGAGAACAACGCTGCGCAGCCTTGCCCTGCTCGTCCTGTTGGCCGGTCTCCCGTTGACCGGCCCGTCGCCGGCACTGGCGGCCCCGCCGGACGGAGTCAAGGGCACCGCCGAGGGTGTGATCCGTAGAGCCGACGGGCACGTCGACTCGGCGCGGACGGTCAGCCGGCTGGTGGAGCTGCACGCCAACACCTACATGTACCTGGTCCGCGCGGCGACGGACTGGGATGACCTCAGGCTGGAATTCATGCCCGCCGCCCAGGCCAACGGGGTCCGGGTCATCGTCTACCTGCTTCCGCCGACGGAGTGCCCCAGCTCTGCCGCCAGCCCTTACTCCTGCGACACGTACCTCCCGCATCACAAGGACTACGTGGCGTGGGGCCAGGACATCGCGACGCTGTCCAATCAGTACCCCCTGCTCACCGCCTGGACCATCGACGACATGGACATGGGCAGCCGGAGCTACTTCTACAACCCCGACTTCTTCACCCCGGCCTACGTACGGCAGATGAACGTGGCGGCCAGCGCCATCCAGCCGCACCTGGACTTCTACCTCGAGTACTACCAGCCCAGCCTCACGCAGACGGTGATCAACAGCTACGAGTACGCGATCGACGGCGTGATCATGCCGTATCGCGACGGCGTCAACCGCAACACCACGATGACCGACACCGAGCAGGCGGCGATCGACTCCGTCTCGGCCATGCTGGCGGCCCAGGGCAAACGGCTCATCCTCATGGTCTACGGCAACGAGCTCAGCGCGACCGTGGATCGGCCCGACGTCGACTACCTCACCCGGGCTGTCGACACGGCGCTGGCCGACACCTCCGCCGGAAAGATCGCGGGCGTCATCATCTGGCAGCTCGTGCTCGATCCGGCGGGCGCTCCCGCGGGCGGGTCCTTCCGGAAGGCCAACACGGGCAGCGGGGCGCTGAGCCTGTCCGTGGCACCCGGCACGGAGACGGCAGCGGGCCAGTACGCGCAGGCCAAGGCGGATGTCACCTTCACCCCGGCCCAGCCCTGCACCCTGTCCCTCCGGTACGCCGACGATCGCAACATCGGCCAGGACCTCGGATATCACGACAAGCAGATCCTGGTCCGGGACGAGACCACGGGCACGCAGACCATCATCTGGAGGCGCGATGTCGCGTCCGAGAACACCACGTGGGACCAGTGGGAGTGGACGAGCACCCTCGACCTGCGCCCCTACCTCGTGTCCGGGCACCGGATCTCGCTGATCCTGCGCCTGGCCGAGCTGAAGAAGGTCTCGAACTACTCGGTGAACGTCGCATACGACGATCTGGCTTTCAGCGGCGGCTGCGGCGTGTCGAACACGACGTTCGAGTCGGACGCCGGGTGGACGGTCAGCCGCTCCGGCGGCCCGGTGCTGGCAGGCGTCTACCAGTACAGCTCGACCTACACCACGGACGCGTTCGCGGCGGTGGCGGGCCGCTTCTGACGCTGTCGCGGACAGCAGAAGGGGAGCCAGGCGTTCGCCTGGCTCCCCTTCTGTCACGCCATCAGGGCGTCATCAGCTGCAGCCGCTGGTGGAGCCGCAGCCCTCGCAGACGTAGCAGCTGCCCGCCGGGCGCATCTTCGTGCCGCACGTGTAGCACAGCGGCGCGTCCGACACCCGCCCGGTGATCGCCTCCAGCACCTCGGTCGACGACCCGACCCGGGTCACCGGCAGCACGGTCGCCCCGGCCTGCGGCTCGGCGGCGACCGGAGCCGGGACGTACTCGACGCCCTCCTCCTCGGCCCGCAGCCGTGCGGCGCGCTCGGCGGCCGTGAAGACGCCCAGCTCAGCCCGCTGCTCGTATGGCAGGAAGTCCAGTGCCAGCCGTCGGAAGATGTAGTCCATCACCGAGTTCGACAGGCGGATGTCCGGGTCGTCGGTCATACCGGCGGGCTCGAACTTCATGTTCATGAACTTCTCGACGTAGGTCTGCAGCGGCACGCCGTACTGCAGGGCCACCGAGACGGCGATCGAGAACGCGTCCATCACCCCGGCCAGGGTCGAGCCCTGCTTGCCGAGCTTGAGGAACACCTCGCCGAGGCCGTCGTCGGGGTACGACGAGGCGGTCAGGTAGCCCTCGGCGTCGCCGACGGTGAACGACACCGTCTGCGACGGGCGCTTCTTCGGCAGCCGCTTGCGCACCGGCCGGTACTCGATGACCTTCTCGATCACCGGAGTGGCGACCTGGGCCACCGCCTGCGTGGCGGCGGGCTCCTTCTCCTTCGTCGCGGCGGCAGCCGCGAGCGGCTGGCGCTGCGCCACCGACAGCGGCTGGCCGACCTTGCAGTTGTCGCGGTAGATCGCCAGCGCCTTGAGGCCCAGCTTCCAGCCGTCGTAGTACATCTGCTCGACCTCTTCGACCGTCGCCGCCTCCGGCATGTTGACGGTCTTGCTGATCGCGCCGGAGATGAACGGCTGCACCGCGGCCATCATCAGCACGTGGCCCATGGGCGCGATGGAGCGCTCGCCCATGGCGCAGTCGAACACGGCGTAGTGCTCCGGCTTCAGGCCGGGGGCGTCCACGACGTGGCCGTGCTCGGCGATGAACTCGGTGATCGCCTCGAGCTGCTCCTCCTGGTAGCCCAGGTTGCGCAGCGCGCGCGGCACCGTCTGGTTGACGATCTGCATCGAGCCGCCGCCGACCAGCTTCTTGAACTTGACCAGCGCCAGGTCCGGCTCCACGCCGGTGGTGTCGCAGTCCATCATGAAGCCGATGGTGCCGGTGGGGGCGAGCACGCTGGCCTGGGCGTTGCGCCAGCCCTGCTTCTCGCCGAGGTTGTTGCCCGACTTCCACTCCTTGCGGGCCGCGGCGGCCACGGCGGTGGCGACGGGGCCGTGCGGGGTGAGCGCCTCGGCGGCCTCGGCGTGCTTGCGCATGACCTTCTGGTGCGGGGTGGCGTTGCGGGCGTAGCCGTCGTACGCGCCGACGACGCCGGCCAGCTCGGCCGAGCGCCGGTAGGCGGCACCGGTCATCAGGGCGGTGATCGCGCCGGACAGGGAGCGGCCCGCCTCGGAGTCGTACGGCAGGCCCGAGGCCATCAGCAGCGCGCCGAGGTTGGCGTAGCCGATGCCGAGCTGCCGGTAGGCCCGGGTGTTGTCGGTGATCTTCTCGGTCGGGAAGTCGGCGAAGCAGATCGAGATGTCCATCGCGGTGATGACGAACTCGACCGACTTGACGAACTTCTCGATGTCGAAGCCGCCGTCGGCCCGCAGGAACTTCATCAGGTTCAGCGACGCCAGGTTGCACGAGGTGTCGTCCAGGTGCAGGTACTCCGAGCAGGGGTTGCTCGCGGTGATGCGGCCGGTCTCGGAGCAGGTGTGCCAGGCGTTGATGGTGTCGTCGTACTGGATGCCGGGGTCGGCGCACTCCCACGCGGCCTGCGCGAGCTTGCGGAACAGGCTCTTGGCGTCGACGGTCTCGATGACGCGGCCGTCGAGGCGGCCGACGAGGTCGAAGCTCTTGCCCTCCTCGACCCGGGTCATGAACTCGTCGGAGACGCGCACCGAGTTGTTGGCGTTCTGGTACTGCACGCTGACGATGTCGCGGCCGCCCAGGTCCATGTCGAAGCCCGCGTCGCGCAGGGCGCGGATCTTGTCCTCTTCGCGCGCCTTGGTCGAGATGAACTCCTCGATGTCGGGGTGGTCCACGTCGAGGATGACCATCTTGGCCGCGCGCCGGGTGGCGCCGCCGGACTTGATGGTGCCCGCGGAGGCGTCGGCGCCGCGCATGAAGCTGACCGGGCCGGAGGCGGTGCCGCCGGAGGAGAGCAGTTCCTTGCTGGCGCGGATGCGGGACAGGTTGATGCCGGAGCCGGAGCCGCCCTTGAAGATCAGCCCCTCCTCCTTGTACCAGTCCATGATGGAGTCGACCGAGTCGTCCACGGACAGGATGAAGCACGCGCTGACCTGCTGCGGGCTGGCCGTGCCCACGTTGAACCAGACCGGGGAGTTGAAGCTGAACACCTGGTGCAGCAGCATCCAGGTCAGCTCGTGCTCGAACACCTCGGCGTCGGTGGCGGTGGCGAAGTAGCGGTGCTCCTCACCGGCCTTGCGGTAGGTCTTGACCACGCGGTCGATGAGCTGGCGCAGGCTCCACTCCCGCTCCGGGGTGCCAACCGCGCCCCGGAAGTACTTCGTGGTCACGATGTTGGTCGCGTTGACGCTCCAGGACTCGGGGAACTCCACCCCGCGCTGCTCGAAGTTGATCGAGCCATCGCGCCAGTTCGTCATCACGACGTCACGGCGCTCCCAGGTGATCTCGTCGTACGGGTGGACGCCCTCGGTCGTCCACACCCGCTCGATCTTGAGACCACCGGCGCCCGCCCGCGTGCGCTTGGCGCTCGCTGTTGCGTTCTCCCCCACGTCAGCCCCCTAAGGTCAACGACTTAAAACAACACTTCAACTGCAAAAACACGTTCTGGTACGGGCGTCAGCCCGCGACCTGCCCGGCCCTGGCGCCCGCGTCGGCGTCCTCGGTGACGTCCGGCCCGGCAGGTTCCTGCCCCGGGACGGGCTGGTTATGCCGCCGCAGCGACTCGATCTCACGGATGAAGTCGTCGGCGGACTGGAAGTCCTGGTAGACGGAGGCGAACCGCAGGTACGCCACCTCGTCGAGGTCCCGCAGCGGCCCGAGGATGGCCAAGCCGACCTCCTGGCTGGGCACCTCCGCGGCGCCGCGCCCCCGCACGACGTCCTCGACCCGCTGGGCCAGCAGCGCGATCGCGTCCTCGGCGACCGGGCGGCCCTGGCAGGCCTTGCGCACCCCGTTCATGATCTTCGGTCGGCTGAACGGTTCGGTCACGCCGCTGCGCTTGACCACCGAGAGCACCGTCTCCTCGACGGTGGTGAACCGCTTGCCGCACTCGGGGCAGTGTCGGCGCCGCCGGATCAGCGCGCCGTCCTCGGCCTCGCGGGAGTCGACCACGCGGGAGTCGGGGTGTCGGCAGTACGGGCATCGCATCGCTGTCACCTCCCACGTCGTCGTCACCGTTCCGGGCAGTGCGGCACCGCTCCGGGCATGACTTCGTCGACGGTCGCCAATGCGGCCGTCAACGGGTACAACGACGGAGAGTGACTCGGCCGTTCCCCCACGAGATGGGCCCTGAAACCCAATCTGTGGGTGGTCGGCTCGACACCACCACAAGATGTGGGGTTGAACTTATGCCCCAGGAGCCCCGGTCGCAAGTTGACTCGCCCATTTCTGAGACGTGTCGCGAGCAACAACACGGACCGTCACCCACACGGGGCACAGCGGTGATCAAGCATCGACACGGATGGAGGATCGTACAGATGTTTGAAACTGACACCAAGTCGCATTAAGGTGTCCGGTAAGAACCACTCGTAACGTTCACCACCACCGATGCGAACTTGGTGGCTGCGCGTACGCCACATCACCGGAGGTCCGAATGTCCCCCAATGAGCGAGCGTCGCGACCTGGTAGGCCGCCGACCGCGCCCGCCGGAGCGGGACCTTTGCGCGCGGTCGCGGCCACCAGCGGCACCACCGCGGATCTGCAGAACGGGGACCTGAGCAGCCGCCAGCGGCGCATTCTCAGCGTGATCAAGGAATGGGTGGAGCAGCACGGCTACCCGCCCACCGTGCGCGAGATCGGCGAGGCCGTCGGCCTGGTCTCGCCGTCCTCGGTGGCATACCAGCTCAAGGAGCTGGAGCGGAAGGGCTTCCTGCGCCGCGACCCGTCGCGCCCGCGCGCCGTCGACGTGCGCACCCCGGTCGACAGCAGTGACAGCGAAGAGACCACGCTGGCCGCCCGTCCCACCCCGGTGTACGTGCCACTGCTCGGCCGCATCGCCGCCGGTGGCCCGATCCTGGCCGAGGAGTCGATCGAGGAGGTGCTGCCGCTGCCGCGCGAGCTCGTCGGCCAGGGCACGCTCTTCTCGCTCCAGGTCAAGGGTGACTCGATGATCGAGGCCGCCATCTGTGACGGCGACTGGGTCGTGGTGCGCCAGCAGCAGGTCGCCGAGAACGGCGACATCGTCGCCGCGATGATCGACGGCGAGGCCACGGTCAAGGTCTACCGGCTGCGCGAGGGGCACGTCCAGCTCATGCCCCGCAACCCGGCGTACGACCCGATCCCCGGCGACGCGGCCGTCATCCTCGGCAAGGTCGTCTTCGTGATGCGCCGGGTCTGACCGGCCCCCGAACAGCGAACGGCCCCGGCGGGAACTCCTGCCGGGGCCGTGTCACGTCGTGGGTCAGCGGTACTGCTGGTAGCCCTGGTCGCCGTACTCCTGGCCGTAGCCCTGGTTGCCGTACTGGCCGTTCTGCTGCGGGCCGTAGCCCTGCTGCTGGCCATAGCCGTCCGGCTGCTGACCCGCGTACGGGTCGTAGCCCGAGTCGCCGCCGTAGCCCTGCTGCTGCTGTCCGTACTGCTGGCCCGCGTACGGGTCCGCGCCGTAGCCGCCGCCCTGCTGGCCGTAGCCCTGCCCGGCGTACACCTGCTGGCCGCCACCGTACTGGTCGTAGCCGCCCTGGCCGCCGTACTGCTGGCCGCCGTACTGGTCGTACCCGCCCTGCTGCTGGCCGTAGCCCTGCTGCTGGCCGTAGCCGTCGGCGTAGTAGCCGGACGCCTGGTAGCCGCCGACCGGGGCGAGCATCGCGGTGGCGGAGTTGTCGGCCGGCGCCATGTCGTCCAGCGGTTCGTCGCCGCCCTTGCGGGCCCGACGCTTGCGCGACTTCACGATGCCGAACACGCCCAGCAGCACCAGCAGCACGCCGACCACGCCGACGCCGCCGAGGGCGAGGTAGAGGTCGTCGACGCTGCCGAAGAGCTTCATGTACCAGGCCTTGTCGGCCTTCTTCGGGCCTGCCTGCGGGGTCGCCTCGACGAAGTGCTCGACGCTGGGGGTGTAGCTCCAGATCACCGCTTTGCGGGCCGCGTCCGTGCTCTTGAGGTGCTCGGTCTCGGAGACGGTCAGGAACTTGGTGCCGTCGGTGGTGTAGGTGATCGCCTCACCGCGGCGCGGGTCGTCGGGGACGGGGGTGACCCGGGGCTTGCCCTTGGTCAGGGCGCTGATGATGTCGCCGTTGGTGACGTCGTACTCCATCGCGTCGCCGTAGGTGCGCAGCACCACCTTGCTGCGGTCGGGCGAGGCCGCGGCGCCGGTGACCATGCGGCGGGCCACCGACCCGCCGATCACCTCGGTCTGGGTGACCGGCAGCTTGACGGTGCCGACCTCCTTCAGATCCACCGTGGCACCAGCGGCGCCGAGCGGAGCGGCGGTCGTGAAGACGTGGGTCGTCCCAGCGGCGGTGAAGTCCCAGTTCTTCGTGATGATGATCGGGTTGCCGTCTTTGTCGATCAGCAGCGCCTCGGCGTCGTACTTCTTGTCCGGGTACCGCAAGCGGTAGGGCCCCGTGACCTTGTCGTTGACCATCTTCCACAGCGCGACCGTCGTCCGGGTCTGCTTGTAGCTGTCGTTGTTGTCGCCGGTGTCGGCGATCCAGATGGTCTTGCCGTCGGGCGCGATCGCCATGTCCTCGGGATCGGCCGCGCCGTTGCCCGCGTAGTTGATGGCACTGCCCACGATCCCGCACTGCTTGTTCAACTTGAAGATGCGCGTACGGCCGGCGATGTCGGAGCCGTCGTTGATCACGTAGTAAAAGTTGCCGACGGCGACGATGCCGGACAGCTCGGTCAGGCGGGTGTCGTTGATCGTGCACACCTTCGTGCCCGGGACCGCCGTCGACGCCGCACTCGGGGACGGGTTGGGTGCCGCCCCTGCAGGGGCACTGACCAGCCCGGCTCCGAGCGCGACGCCGAATGTGGCCGCGCATGCCTTGACCAGGAATCCCGTTAACCGCATCCGGACAGTTTGCCACGACCGGACGCACTACCGTGTAACGCGATTAATTCGTCACGATGCGTCTGAGACCCAGTCACTTTCGGTGATTGAGTATCGCTCCAGCTCAGCCGCCAACTCACGATCCACTCGTACCTTGAGCTGCGTACCCGCGGCGGTGTGACCCGACGCGAGCACCTCACCCCTTCGGTGGACTTTCGCCACCAGATCGCCACGGTCGTACGGCACACAGGCGACCACCTCGACCGCCGGGACCGGCAGCTTCGACTCGATCACCTCGCGCAGCTCATCGATGCCCGCGCCGGTGCGCGCCGAGACGAACACCGCGTCCGGCCACTCGCGCTTGAGCCGCAGCAGCGTCTCCGCCGACGCGGCGTCGGCCTTGTTGACCACCAGCAGCTCGGGCAGCCGGTCGGCACCGACCTCGGCCAGCACCTCGCGCACCGCCCGCACCTGCTCGGCCGGGTCCGGGTGGGCCCCGTCGACCACGTGCACGACCAGGTCGGCGTCGGCGACCTCCTCCAGCGTCGAGCGGAACGCCTCGACGAGCTGGTGCGGCAGGTGGCGCACGAACCCGACGGTGTCCGACAGCGTGTACTGCCGCCCGTCGCGGGCCGTGGTGCGCCGCGTCGCCGTGTCCAGGGTCGCGAACAGCGCGTCCTCGACCAGCACCCCGGCTCCGGTGAGCCGGTTGAGCAGGCTGGACTTGCCCGCGTTGGTGTAGCCCGCGATCGCCACCGACGGCACCTCGGCGGCCTTGCGGCCCTGCCGCTTGGTGTCGCGGATGGTGCCCATCGCGGTGATCTCGCGCTTGAGCTTGGCGATCCGGGTGCGGATGCGCCTGCGGTCGGTCTCCAGCTTCGTCTCACCGGGACCGCGCAGACCCACGCCGCCGCCCGCGCCGCCACCGCGACCGGAACCACCGGTCTGCCGGGACAGCGCCTCACCCCAACCGCGCAGCCTGGGTACCAGGTACTGCAGCTGGGCGAGCTCGACCTGGGCCTTGCCCTCCTTGCTCTTGGCGTGCTGGGCGAAGATGTCCAGGATCAGGGCGGTCCGGTCGACCACCTTGATCTTGATCTTCTCCTCCAGGTTGCGCAGCTGGCTGGGCGACAGCTCGCCGTCGCAGATCACGGTGTCGGCGCCGGTGGACTCGACCGCCGCCTTCAGCTCGTCGACCTTGCCGCGACCGATGAACGTGGCCGCGTCGGGCTGGCTGCGCCGCTGGATCAGGCCCTCCAGCACCTGCGACCCGGCCGTCTCGGCCAGGGCCGCGAGCTCGGTGAGCGAGTTCTCGGCGTCGGTGACGGTGCCGGAGGTCCAGACGCCTACCAGCACCACCCGCTCCAGCCGCAGCTGCCGGTATTCGACCTCGGTGACGTCGGTGAGCTCGGTCGAGAGTCCGGCTACCCGGCGCAGCGAGTGACGCTCGGCAAGCTCCAGGTCACCGGTGGTCCCGTCGGCCACCAGCGTGTCGGGAAATGTAGGCAAATCTGCTCCTCCATCGTTCAGGTGTACGGCTTCAAGGTTGGCACGCTGTGAGCCCAAGCGCACCTGCATTCGATGCCGGGTGTTACCCGCCAGTCGTGGGGTCGTAAAACCCTTCGTTCCAACGAGTGGGAAAATCTAGGCCGACCATCGACCCGAAAGGCGACATCGTGCCCACAACCCGCCTGCCCAGCGCCGGATACTCCATCACCGTACGAGTGGCGGTCATCGCCGACTCCTCGGCGGTCGGACGACTCACCACGGCGGTAGGCGAGGCCGGAGCGATCGTCACCGCCGTCGACGTCGTCGACTCCGACCACGTGCGGGTGGTCGCCGACGTCACCTGCGACACCGCCGACAGCGCCCACGCCGACCAGGTCGTCAAGGCCCTGGAGGCGATGGACGGGGTCGAGGTGCGCAAGGTCTCCGACCGCACCTTCCTGCTCCACCTCGGCGGCAAGATCGAGGTCACCTCGAAGGTGGCCCTGCGCACTCGGGACGAGCTTTCCCGGGCGTACACCCCGGGTGTGGCCCGGGTCTGCCAGGCCATCGCCGACAACCCCGACGACGCCCGTCGCCTGACCATCAAGCGCAACACCGTCGCCGTGGTCACCGACGGCTCGGCCGTGCTGGGCCTGGGCAACCTCGGCCCGGCCGCGGCGCTGCCGGTGATGGAGGGCAAGGCCGCCCTGTTCAAGCGCTTCGGCGGCGTGGACGCCTGGCCGGTGTGCCTGGACACCCAGGACACCGAGGAGATCATCAAGATCGTCAAGGCCATCGCCCCGGTGTACGGCGGCATCAACCTGGAGGACATCGCCGCCCCGCGCTGCTTCGAGATCGAGGCCCGGCTGCGCGAGATGCTGGACATCCCGGTCTTCCACGACGACCAGCACGGCACCGCGATCTGCGTGCTCGCCGCGCTCACCAACGCGCTGCGCGTGGTCGGCAAGAAGCTGGAGGACGTCAAGGTCGTGGTCTCCGGCGCAGGCGCCGCCGGTACGGCGATCATGAAGCTGCTGCTGCGCCAGGGCGTCGGCGACGTCATCGCGTACGACCGCCGCGGCGCCCTGCACCGCGACATGGCCGGCCTCGGCCCCGACTGGCAGTGGCTGGTCGAGCACACCAACCGGGACAACTACTCCGGCGACCTGCCCGGCGCGATCGCGGGCGCGGACGTGTTCATCGGCGTCAGCGCGCCGAACCTGCTCACCGGGGACGACATCGCCCGGATGGCCCCGAACTCCATCGTGTTCGCCCTGGCCAACCCCGACCCGGAGGTCGACCCGCGCGAGGCGCGCAAGTACGCCGCCGTGGTCGCCACCGGCCGCTCCGACCAGCCCAACCAGATCAACAACGTGCTGGCCTTTCCCGGCGTCTTCCGCGGCATGCTGGACGCCCAGGCCCGCGAGTTCACCGCCGAGATGGCCCTGGCCGCCGCGATGGCCATCGCCGACGTCGTGGGCGAGGAGAAGCTCAACCCGAGCGTCATCGTTCCCAGCGTCTTCGACTCCCGCGTCGCCCCGGCGGTCGCGGCCGCCGTCCGCGCCGTAGCCCAGCAGGCCGCCACCGCCCCCATCCTCGACACCGACCCCACCCCCACCGCCTAAGCCCAGTTGATCATGAACTTATGGCACGGTTCGACGGTGTGTCATGTGCACGGCTTCCTGATCGACCGCCCGACGAGGCACCGAAGTTGACCAGGAAGCCGTGCCGGCGACACACCGCCCACCCGTGCCATAAGTTCATGATCGACGGAGTGGAGGGGGCCGGGGCGGGCAGCGGGGTTGGCGGGTCAGCGGGTCAGGGGGTCAGAGGGGGATGTCGCCGGTGTAGGTGAGGACGGCGGGCCCTGCCAGCCAGCTGGTGTGGGCGTCCAGGGTGACCGCGAGGCGGCCGCCGGGGACGTCGACGGTGACGGTGCCAGTGGAGCGGCCGGAGGTGTACAGCGCCGCGACGCCGACCGCGGTGGCGCCGGTGCCACAGGACATGGTCTCGCCGGAGCCGCGCTCGTACACCCGCATGCGGCGGTGGTCGTCGGCGAGTTTCAGCGAGAACTCGACGTTGACCGAGGCCGGGAACATCCCCGCGTCCGTCTTCGGGGCGCGGCTCAGATCGACGGTGGCCAGCGTGTCGGCGTCGACGTCGCAGACCAGGTGCGGGTTGCCCATCGAGACGCCGAGGCCGCGGTGTTCGACCCCGTCGACGATCGCGGTGGACTCGCCCAGGATGGTGGGCGCGGCCATGTCGACCCGGATCCAGTCGCCCTCGACGTACGCGGTGCGCAGGCCGCCCCGGGTGGAGACCGGGATGACGTCGCCGGCCAGGCCGCGGGTGTGCAGGTAGCGGGCGAACACGCGGACCCCGTTGCCGCACATCTCGGACAGCGAGCCGTCGGAGTTCCAGTAGTCCATGAAGAACTCGGCGGCCGGGTCGGTCGAGCGCTGCACCCGCAGCACGCCGTCGCCGCCGATGCCGAAGCGGCGGTCGCACAGGGCCGCGACCTGGGCCGGGGTCAGCTCCGCCGTGCCGTCGAGATCCTCGATGATCACGAAGTCGTTGCCGGTGCCGTGCCCCTTGGTGAACCTCATGCCACTCCGCCAGCGCTGTCGATGATCTTTATCGCCTGCTCGACGAGGTCGGGCGCGGCGCCGTCGAGCCAGCGTACCGAGGGGTCGCGGCGCAGCCAGGAGCGCTGCCGCCGAACGAACCGGCGGGTGCCGGTGACCGTGTCCCGGTGTGCCTCATTCTCCTCGCACTCGCCCCGCAGGAAGGCCAGGACCTGCTGGTAGCCCAGCGCGCGCGATGCGGTGAGGCTGCCGTCCAGCCCGTGCGGCAGCAGCCCGCGCACCTCGTCGACGAACCCGGCCGCCCACATCCGGTCCACCCGCTGCTCGACCCGTACGTCCAGGTCCGCGCGGTCGACGGCGAGTTGCAGGCACCGGTACACCGGCACCGGTTCGGGCAGCGAGGCGGTGAACGGCTGCCCGGTGATCTCGATCACCTCCAGCGCGCGGACGATCCGCCGACCGTTGCTGGGCAGGATCTTCGCGGCGGCGACCGGGTCGGCCTGGGCCAGCCGGGCGTGCAGCGGCGCCGGACCGCCCGCCTCCAACTCGGCCTCCAGCCGGGCCCGCACGGCCGGGTCCGTACCCGGGAAGTCGAAGTCCTCCAACACCGCCCGCTGGTACAGCCCCGATCCCCCGACGAGCAGCGGCACCTTGCCGCGGCAGCGGATGTCGTCGATCGCGGCGCGGGCCAGCCGCTGGAACTCCGCCACGCTCGCGGGCGCGGTGACCGGCCAGAGGTCGAGCAGGTGGTGCGGCACGCCCTCGCGCTCGTCCTCGGTGAGTTTGGCGGTGCCGATGTCCATACCCCGGTAGACCTGCATGGAGTCGCAGTTGACCACCTCACCGCGCAGCGCGTGCGCCAGCGCGATGGAAAGCGCGGACTTGCCGGCGGCGGTCGGGCCGACGACGGCGACCACCTCGGGCGCGACGGGGTCGGGGGCGGGCGCCTGGCCGGTGTCGGAGGGGACGGAACTCACGCCGACAACCGTAACCGGATCGTGCTCTGCCAGCCGGGGTACACCAGATGCGGTGTGGGCGCGGACCCCGTAAGGTCACCTTGTCCTGGGCGCGCGACGCGTGCCCAGCGGGACCTGTGACAATGCTTCTGGGAGCGGCGTACTCTCCCACGGGATCACGGGTTTGACTGCGCTATGGCGGCGACCTCGGCACGGACGTGACGGGGTTCGGTCGGGAAGAACGAGGATGGGCATCATGAGCGACTGGGCATCGTATGGCCGGGTGGACGCCGACGGCACGGTCTGGGTGAAGTCGGCCGCGGGCGAGCGCGCCGTCGGATCATGGCAGGCCGGCACGCCCGAGGAGGGTTTGGCGCACTTCGTCCGACGGTACGAGGATCTCGTCACCGAGGTCGACCTGATCGAGACCCGGCTCAACTCGGGCGCGGCCGACGCCGCGCAGAGCGTGAGCACGGTCAAGCGCCTGCGGGCGAGCCTGGACGAGGCGCACGTGGTCGGCGACATCGACGGCCTGGCGGCCCGGTTGGACCGGTTGTCCGCGCTGGCCGACGAGAAGGCGGGTGCTGCCAAGGCCGCCCGCGACGCCGCCCGCGCCGAGGCTGTGGCCCGTAAGACCACCCTGGTCGAGGAGGCCGAGAAGCTGGCCGCCGAGTCGACCAGCTGGAAGGCGACCGGCGACCGGTTCAAGGAGATCCTCGACGAGTGGAAGACCATTCGCGGGGTCGACAAGAAGACCGACGGCGACCTGTGGAAGCGCTTCTCCGTCGCCCGTGACAGCTTCACGCGTCGCCGGGGCGGCCACTTCGCCACCCTGGACGCGGCCCGCAAGCAGGCCCAGACCGTCAAGGACGACCTGGTGGCCGAGGCCGAGTCGCTGGCCGAGTCGACCGACTGGGCGGCCACCGCGGCCCGGCTCAAGGAGCTGATGGCGGACTGGAAGACCGCGCCGCGCGCCTCCAAGGAGGCCGAGCAGAAGCTGTGGGACCGTTTCCGGGCCGCGCAGGACGCCTTCTTCTCCCGCCGCAGCGAGGTCTTCTCCGCCCGCGACAACGAGCAGAAGGCCGCGCTGGTGCGCCGCCAGGAGCTGCTGTCGCAGGCCGAGGCGATCGACGTGGACGCCGACCCGAAGGCCGCGCAGAACGCGCTGCGCGAGATCCTGGGCCAGTGGCACGACACCGGCCGGGTCCCCCGCGAGTCCGTCGCCGGGCTGGACCGGCGCCTGCGCGCGGTCGAGGACAAGGTCCGCGACGCGATGGACGCGGCGTGGCGGCGTACCGAGCCGTCGGCCAACCCGCTGCTGGCGCAGATGCGTGAGCAGGTGGCCGAAGCCGAGGCGCGGCTGGAGCGGGCCCAGGCGGCCGGCGACGCCAAGCGCATCAAGGAGGCCGAGCAGGCGCTGGCGGGCAAGCGAAACTTTCTTGCCCTGGCCGAGAAGGCCAGCTGAGTTTCACCTGATCAACCGAGAGGGGCGGGCGCTGCGGCGCTCGCCCCTCTTGCTGTGCTCGGCATGGACGGTGCACGATGTAACCGGAGCCAGGGCAGGCACGCATTTCCCGATCAAGCAGAAGTCCGTTATGGATGGAGCACACCCGAAATGCGTTTCAAGTCTCGTCCGGCTGCCCTCGTGGCCGCCGTCTCGGCCGCGCTCGCCACAGCGGCCACCGCCCTCGTGGCGGTCACCCTCACCGCGGGCCCGGCCAGCGCCGACACCGGCACCGGCTACCTGCACACCAACGGTCGCAACATCGTCGACAGCGCCGGTAAGACCGTCCGCCTGACCGGCATCAACTGGTTCGGCATGGAGACCGACAACAAGACCTTCCACGGGCTGTGGGCCAACGCCCCGGCCACCTGGAAGGGGCAGCTCGACAAGATGGCCTCGCTGGGCTTCAACACCCTGCGCGTGCCGTACTCCGGTGACGCGCTCAAGGCCGGTGCGGCCGCCACCGGCATCAACGACTACACCAACCCGGACCTGATCGGGCTGTCGCCGCTGCAGATCCTGGACAAGGTGATCGCGTACGCCGGGACCAAGGGGATGCGCGTCATCCTCGACCGGCACCGGCCGACCGCGGCCGGGCAGACCCCGCTGTGGTACACCGCGAGCGTCTCCGAGGCCAGCATGATCGCCGACTGGCAGATGCTGGCGGCGCGGTACGCGGGCAACCCGACGGTGATCGGCGCCGACCTGTTCAACGAGCCGCACGCCGAGGGCACCGACCCGGCCGCGACCGGCGCCTGCTGGGGCTGCGACGTGCAGGCCCGTGACTGGCGCCTGGCGGCCGAGCGCATCGGCAACGCGATCCTGCAGACCAACTCGAACTGGCTGATCTTCGTCGAGGGTGTGAGCTGCCTGTCCGGTGGCGTCGCCAACGTCTGGGACAACATCCCCGACGACCCGATGGCCTGCGACTGGTGGGGTGGCAACCTGTCCGCCGCGATCGACAAGCCGGTCCGGCTGAACGTGGCCAACCGCCTGGTCTACTCGCCGCACGAGTACGGCATCTCGGTGTACGACCGGCAGTCCTGGTTCAACGACCCCAACTTCCCGAACAACCTGCCGGCCGTCTGGGACGCCTTCTGGGGCAAGATCGCAAAGCAGAACGTGGCCCCGATCATGATCGGCGAGTTCGGCAGCACCCTGGCCAACCCGCTCGACGTGCAGTGGCTGACCAAGCTGATGGCCTACATCGGCGACAACGGGCTGTCGTTCACGTACTGGTCGTGGAACCCCAACTCGGGTGACACCGGGGGTATCGCACTCGACGACTGGTACTCGATCAACCAGACGAAGTACAACATCCTGCAGCCGTACCTGAACCCGCCGTCGGGCAACCCGTCGCCGCAGCCGTCGTCGGCCAGTCCGTCGCCGTCGCGGTCGACCTCGCCCTCGCCGTCGGTCTCCCCGTCGCGGTCGGCCTCGCCGTCCCCGTCGGCCTCCCCGTCACCCGGCGGCAACGGCACCTGCACCAAGGTCGTGACCATCACGAACTCGTGGCAGGGCGGCTACCAGGCCGAGGTGAAGGTGACCAACACCAGCACCAGCGCGGTCAACCCGTGGACGGTCACCTGGACCGTGCCCAGCGGGGTGGCGCTCACCAACGGCTGGAACGCCACGGTGACCCAGAGCGGCACCACCATCACGGCGGCCGCGCCGAGCTGGAGCACGTCGCTGGCGCCGGGTGCCAGCGTGGCGATCGGGTACACGGCCACCGGGCCGTCCAGCCCCGCGCCGAGCAACGTCAAGCTCAACGGCGTCACCTGCGCGTGACCCGCAACCGGCGGCGCTGACGCAACCCCAGCCGCCGCCAGCCCGCCGCCGCGCACCGCGATTGAGATCCGCGGCGGCGGGTAACCCTCTCCTGGCGCCGCATCGATCCACCGGTGACCACCGGTCCGCGCGCCAGGCTCGTCGGCTCGGACATGCCTCGTCCGAGCCGACGAGTATTTCCACCCCCTGCCCCGCCCCGCCCCACCGCGGCGCACACGCCCCGCCGCGCCTAGCCCAGCCCGGCCCGGCCTAGCTGCAGTTTCGGGGAAACTGCACGAATCTTGGCCCGGTTTCGTGCAGTTTCCCCGAAACTGCACCCACCTTCCCGGAACTGCGCGCACCGCCCGCGCACGCGGGCCGGGGGCGCACCGGACGACCGTTACGAAGGGGCCCTTCTACCTCGGAAAGCGATAAGAAGGGGCCCTTCCTTACCCGAGGGTGGCGAGGGTGGGGGGTGGGAGGTGGATGGCGCCGGCGGCGATGTTGGCGGTCAGGTGGGCGGGGTCGCCGGTGCCGGGGATGGCCAGTACGTGCGGGCCCTGGTGCAGGGTCCAGGCCAGGCGGATCTGGTGCGGGGTCGCGTCGTGGGCGCGGGCGAGGTCGGACAGGGCGGCGTCGTGGTCGGCCGAGGCGCCCGACTCGCGGCCGCTGCCCGCCACGGCGAAGAAGGGGGTGTACGCCACCCCGCGCCGCCCGCACTCGCGCAGCAACTCGTCGTCGGTGCGGTTGAAGTCCAGCGCGTACCCGTTCTGCACGCAGGCGACGGGCGCGATCTCCTGGGCCTCGTCGAGATGGTCCAGCCGGACGTTGGACAGGCCGAGGTTGCGGATCAGGCCCTCCTCGCGCATCCGGGCCAGCGCCCCGAACCGCTCGGCGATCGAGTCCCGCCCGGGGCGTTTCACGATCCGCAGGTTGACCAGGTCGAGCTCGTCGCGGCCGAGCCGCCGCAGGTTCTCCTCCACCTGCGCCCGCAACTGGGCGTAGGTCGTCGCCTCGCTCCACTCGCCGTGTTCGTCCAGCCCCGGCCCGACCTTGGTGGCGAGGAACAGATCGGCTGGGTAGGGCGCGAGGGCGTCGCGGATCAGTTCGGTCGCGTAGCGCACCGGACCGGGCGGGCCGTCGATGATGCCGCCGGGCGAGAAGTAGAACGCCGCCGTGTCGATGTGGTTCACACCGAGCTCGACCGCCCGCCGCAGGACGGAGATGGCGCGGTCGCGGTCGGGGTTGGCGGTCAGGCGCATCGAGCCGAAGCCCATCCGGTGGACGGTCCGGTCGCCGAGGAGCCAGGTGCCCGCGGCGGCCGCGGTGATCTCGTTCGTAGGCATCGGGCGACCGTAGCGGTGCTGCGCTGAGCCGCGCAGCCGGTCGGGTGACCGATACCGCGAAACCGCGATCGCTGCTACTTTTCTTGTACTGGAACAGCCAGACCGGACAGTCGCAGCATCAGGTCCTTGACCTCCGTGGCGGCGAAGCCGTCGCGGGCCGCGGTGGCGTCCGAGCAGATCAGCAGGGGTCCGTCGGCGGGGTCGGCGGGCAGCCGGCCGTGCGAGCCGCGTACCGCCGCCGCCCCGGCGTCCAGGCCCACCACCTGCATCAGGTAGCGCAGGCCCAGCTTCTTGCGCAGCAGCGCCAGCGCCGCGCGCCGCTTGGCCGCGCCCGGCCCGGCCGGGTCGAACAGCAGCTCGGCGGGGTCGTAGCCGGGCTTTCGGTGGATCTCCACCAGCCGGGCGAAGTCGGGGGCGCGGGCGTCGTCGAGCCAGTAGTAGTACGTGAACCACGCGTCGGGCTCGGCGACGAGCACGAGTTCCCCGGCGCGCGGGTGGTCCAGCCCGTGCTCGCGCTTGCCCTGGGCGTCGAGCACCTGCTCGACCCCGGCCAGGTCGGCGCAGACCTTGCGCACCAGCGGGAGGTCGGCGGGGTCGCGGACGTACACGTGGGCGAGTTGGTGGTCGGCGACGGCGAAGGCGCGCGAGGTCCACGGGTCGAGGTACTCCATGCCCGCCTGGGTGTGCACCCGCAGCAGGCCCTCGGCGCGCAGCGCGCGGTTGATGTCGACGGGGCGGCGGGCCGGGGTGATGCCGTACTCGGACAGGGCCAGCACGGTCGCGCCCCGGGCGGCGGCCGCGTCCAGCAGCGGGCCGACGACCGTGTCCAGTTCGGCCGCGGCGGCCGCGGCGCGCGGGTCGTCGGGGCCGTGCCGCTGCAGGTCGTAGTCGAGGTGCGGCAGGTAGACCAGGGTCAGGTCCGGGGCGTACGCCGACATGATCCGCCGCGCGGCCGCGCCGATCCACCGCGACGAGGCGATGCCCGCCCCCGGCCCCCAGAACTGGAACAGCGGGAAGGTGCCCAGCTCGGCGGTGAGTTCGTCGTGCAGCGCGGGCGGGTCGGTGTAGCAGTCCGGCTCCTTGCGACCGTCGGCGCGGTAGACCGGCCGTGGCGTCACGGTCCAGTCCACGTCGGCGCCCATCGCGTACCACCAGCACACGTTGGCGACCGAGTAGCCGGGGTGCACCCGGCGCGCGGCGTCCCAGACCTTCTCGCCGCCGACCAGCGCGTGGTGCTGCCGCCACAGCAGCACCTCGCCCAGGTCGCGGAAGTACCACCCGTTGCCGACGATGCCGTGCACCGCCGGCGGCGCGCCGGTGAGCAGCGTCGCCTGCACCGAGCAGGTGACCGCGGGCAGCACCGTGCCCAGCCGGGCCGCGAATCCGGCCTGGGCCAGCGCGTTCAGCCGAGGCATGTGCGGCAGCAGGCGCGGGGTCAGCCCGACGACGTTCAGCACGACCAGCGGGGTCACCGGGCCCGGCGGCACCTGGCCCGGCGTCACCGGGCCCATGGCGCGCCCCCGGTGACGAAGCGGGCCGGGGCGGGTTCACCGGGGACGGTGTCGACCAGCCCCAGTCCGCGCAGTTCGTCGCGGGCGAAAGCCAGCTCGGCGGCGATGCCCGCGGCCAGCTGCTCCGGGGTGTCCGGGCGCTGGCCGGGCGGCAGCACGCTCCACGTGTAGGTCTCGACGTCGACGTGGTCGCAGGCCATGATCGGGCCGCCGTACAGCTCGCGCAGGGCGGTCCGGAGCACGGGCAGGGTCGAGGCGAGCGGGGGCGCGGGTTCGACGTGCAGCGGCACGTGGAAGTGCACCCGCCAGCCCTGACCGGGCACCTGGACGGGCCGGGCGGCCCCCTGGGACGGGCGACGTGCCGCCACGTGCGCGGGCGCGTGCAGCAGGTCCAGGGCCTGGTCCAGGTCGTCGGCGGCCTCGCCCCCGGCGCCCCGGGTCTGGTGCAGGAACTTCGGTTCGGCGTACCCCCGCAGCACGGACGCGGCCGCGACCGGGTCCTCGGCCGCCAGCGCCGCCGACACCTGCACCTTGACCACCGGCAGCCCGGCGCGGGCCAGCCGGGCCAGCGCCGCCGCGGGCTCCTCCCAGGCGCAGGCCAGGTGGGCCAGGTCGAGGCAGACGCCGAGCCAGTCGCCGTCCATGCCCGACCACAGCCGGGCCGCCTGGTGGGTGTTCTCGACCACGCAGCCGGGTTCGGGCTCGAACCCGACCTGCACGGTCCGGCCGGTCCGCCCGGCGATCTCGGCCAGGCCGTCGGCCAGCTCCGCCAGTGCCCGGTCGACCGCCCCGGCCCGCTCCGGGCCCCACGGCTCGCGCCACGCCACCGGCAGCGTGGAGATCGACCCGCGCACCGCGTCGTCGGGCAGCAGATCGGCCAGCACCCGGGCCAGGTCCAGCGTGTAGCGCAGCCGCTCCCGGGTGGTCCAGTCCGGGTGGTAGACCTCGTGTTTGACCACGTCGGCGTGGAACGCCTGGTACGGGAACCCGTTGAGCGTCACCACCTCCAGCCCGCGCGCGTCCAGCTCGTGGCGCAGCCTGCGGCGCAGCACCGGCTCGTGGGCCAGCGCGGCGGCGACCGGCGCGGCCAGCCACAGCCCCAGCCCGAGCACGTCCACGTCCAGCTTCTTGCGCACCGCCAGCCCGTACGTGTCGAGCTGCGCCACGATCCCGTCGAGGTCCTCGGCCGGGTGCACGTTGGTGCAGTAGCTCAGGTGCACCGTCTGCCCGTCGCGATGGGCCAGCCGCATCAGGCACCCCCGCGCAGGATCGAGTTGCCCGCGTACGTCGCCTCGCCACTGACCCCGTCGAGGTCCAGCCGCTTGGACTGCCCGTAGAACTCGACCGGGTTGCGCCACAGCACCCGGTCCACGTCGTCCTCGTCGAACCCGGCCGCGAGCATCGCCTCACCGGTCCGCAGCGTCAGCAGCGGATCCGACCGGCCCCAGTCGGCGGCCGAGTTGACCAGCATCCGCTCGGTGCCGCACTCGCGCAGGATCGCCACCATCCGCTCCGGTGACATCTTCGTGTCCGGGTAGATGGAGAAGCCCAGCCAGCAGCCCGTGTCGCGGACCAGCCCGACGGTGACCTCGTTCAGGTGATCGATGACCACGGCGGCGGGGTCCAGGCCGGACTCGGCGACCACGGCCAGGCTGCGCCGGGTGCCGGTGACCTTGTCCCGGTGCGGGGTGTGCACCAGCGCGGGCAGGCCGAACTCCAGCGCCAGCGCGAGCTGCGCGGCGAACACCTCGTCCTCGGCGGGGGTCATCGCGTCGTACCCGATCTCGCCGACCGCGACCACGCCGTCCTTGTCCAGGTAGCGCGGCACCAGGTCCAGCACCTCGCGGCAGCGCGGGTCGTTGGCCTCCTTCGGGTTCAGCGCGATCGTGGCGTAGTGCCGGATGCCGAACTGCCCGGCCCGGAACGGCTCCCAGCCGATCAGCGCGTCGAAGTAGTCGGTGAACGAGCCCGCGTTGGTGCGTGGCTGGCCCAGCCAGAACGCGGGCTCCACCACGGCCCGCACCCCGGCGGCGGCCATCGCCGCGTAGTCGTCGGTGGTGCGCGAGGTCATGTGCACGTGCGGGTCGAAGATGCGCATCAGTTCCCCTTCTCCAGGCGTTCCAGCAGCCGCGCCGCGTCGTCGGGCAGGGTCCGCCCGGCGGCGTGCCGCTCGGCCGACAGCCCCGCCAGCATCGCGGCGAGTTCGCGGTCAGCGCGGCGGTCCAGCCCGTCCACGGCGGACAGGGCGATGCCCATGAACACGCACTTGAGCACCGCCTGCCGCCAGGCGGCCGCGTCCAGGTGCCGGGCGTACGGCCCGAGCGCCGCCGCCACCAGCCGCGTGTCGTTGGTGCGGATCGCGTCGTGCAGCAGGTCCACGGCGTCCGGCCCCACCGGCAGCAGCGGCAGCGCCCGCAGCACCGCCCGGCGCTCGGCGGCGTCGCCGTGCCGGTACAGCTCCCGGGCCTGCCCGGCGACCTCGTCGGCGGGCAGCGCCGACAGCAGCAGCGCGCGGGCCGCCTCGTCGGCGCTCCACCCGGGCGCGGTGGCCAGCGACTCCCGCCCACACCGGCGCCCGGCCGCCGCGAAGAAGCCGCCGATGCGGGCGGGCTCGGCGGCGACCCTGGCCAGCGCCCCGCGCAGCCAGGTCGGACCCTCCGACCGGGTCCCGGGCGCGGGGTGCAGCAGCGCGGCCCGCAGCTCGTCCAGCCCGGACGGGCGCGGTTCCCGGCCGGGGCGGCGCTGGCTGGGCGGGCCGACCGGCTGCCCGGACGCGGCCCGCAGGAAGGTCAGCGAACGCGCCGCCACCTCGGGCGCGGCGTGCGAGTGCCGGGGCAGCTCGACGCCGACCAGCCCGCGGTAGCCCGAGTCGGTCAGCGCCCGCAGCACCGGCGGAAAGTCGATCTCCCCTGCGCCGAACTCCAGGTGCTCGTGCACCCCGCGCCGCATGTCCTCGATCTGCACGTTGACCAGGTGCGGCGCGGCCTGCCGGACGCACTCGGCCACGCCTACGGCCTCGTTGGCCCGGCAGTGCCCGAGGTCCAGCGTCAACCCGAAGCCGTCGGGGGTGCCCAGCGCCCGGTGCAGCGCGTGCCAGCCCGCCAGGTCGGCCACGAGCATGCCCGGCTCCGGTTCGAAGCCCAGCGGCACCCCGGCCGCCTGCGCGGCCTTGACGACCTGCTCGCAGCCGTCGAGCAGCCGGTCCCAGCCCTGCCGCCGGGACACGTGACCGGGCAGCACGCCCGACCAGCACGACACCGCCTCGGCGCCCAGGTCGGCGGCGATCGCCACGGCCCGACGCAGGAAGTCCAGCCGCAACTCGCGGTCGTCGTCCAGCAGCGTCGGGGCGTGCTTGCGGTGCGGGTCGAGCAGGTAGCGGGCGCCGGTCTCGACCACCACCGACAGCCCCAGCGCGGACAGCCGGGCGGCGGTCCCGGCGACGCGCCGGGCCAGGCCCGGGGCGTACGGGTCGAGGTGGTGGTGGTCCAGCGTCAGCGCCACCCCGACATAGCCGAGCCCGGCGATGACGTCGAGGGCGTCGGTGAGCCGGTGGTTGCTGAAGCCGTTGGTGCCATATCCAAAGCGCATACCGTCGAAACGTAAGTTCATGTGGGCGAGATCCTCCGGGCCAGGCGCCGGGCCAGCGGCGCGGCGGCGGTCAGCACGAGCGCGGGGAGGCTCGCGCCGTGCCGGGCGGTGAGCGCGGCCTGCAGCGTCGGTAGTCCGGTGATGCCGGACCCGACAGCGGCCCGCACCTGCGGCGCGTCGGGCTGCCGGGCGGCCCGTACCTGCGGGCGGCCGTAGTGGTTCAGGTAGAGCCCGGCCAGGGCGACCGGCAGCAGCCCGCGCCACCCCGTCCGTCCTCGGTCCTGGCGGCGCTGCGCGCCGGCTGCGGTGGCGGCGACGGCCAGCGTCCCGGCCAACGTCGCCACCGGCAGCCGGCGGTCGGCGCCGTCCATCTCCCGCCGCGACAGCGCGGTCACCGTGTAGGTGTGCGCGGCGACCGTCGCGGCCGCGGGCAGGGCCCGGCGGACTGAGCCGCCGGTGGCGCCGAGGAGCACGTCCAGTCCCCGGCAGGCGGCCATCGCGGCCGGCCCGGCGGGTCCGTTCTTGGCGACCAGGTCGTAGGCCCAGACCGCCCCGGCCAGGGGCGCCGCCACGGCCAGGGCGCGCCTGCCGCCCGCCCACGCGGCCAGGCCGAGGCCCGCCGCGGTCAGCCCGGCGGCCAGGCCCAACGCCGTGTTCGGGCTGACCCGACCGCTCGGGATGGGCCGCTGCGGCCGCTCGACCGCGTCGAGTTCCCGGTCGGCCCAGTCGTTGGCGGCCATGCCCGCCAGGTACAGGCACACCGACGCGGCCGCCAGGCCGGGGGTACGCCGCCCCAGCGTGCCCGCCGTGGCCGCACCGACCAGCACGTCACCCGGCACCGACAACGCGGCCGGGGCCCGCACCAGCTCGGCCAGGTCCCCCAGCCGAGCCAGCCCCGACCGGCGCGCGCCAACACCCGACCGGCTCACGCCAGCCCCGCGATCAGCGCTCGCAGCGCCTCGAACTGGCCGCTGAGGTCGTGACAGACCGAGCCGATCGGGTCCTTGAAGAAGAAGGCCAGCTCCGGCAGCGGACCGCGCCGACCGGCGGCGTGCGCGCCGGCCGCGATCCGGGCCAGGTCCAGCACCAGCGGCGCGGCCAGGGCCGAGTCGCAGCCGTGCCAGGTGAACTCCAGCCGCATCGGCGTGCCCAGGAAGCCGCGGAAGGTGACGAGGTCCCAGGCGGCCTTGAAGTCGCCGAGGTCGGCGACGTACTCGATGCGGGTGTGGCCCTCGGGCTGGTAGCCCAGCGTCTCGGCGAGCACCCGCTGCTTGCTGGCGGCCTTGGCCGCGTTGGCGTCGGGCCGGGCCAGGTTGGCGCCGTCCCCGCCGCCGAGCAGGTTCGTCCCCGACCAGGACCGCACCTGCAGGTTGCGCTGGGCGAACATCGGCGCGAGCACCGACTTGACCAGGGTCTCCCCGGTCTTGCCGTCATGCCCCGCGTACGGCACCCCCGCCCGCAGCGCCAGCTCGTGCAGCGCGGGCAGCCGCGCCCCGGTCGACGGCGTGAAGTCCACGTACGAGCACCCGGCGGCGAACGCCGCGTACGCGTAAAGCGAGCTGGGCGGCAGCACCTCGTCATCGCCGTCCAACGCCGCCACCAGCGCGTCAGCGTCGGCGTGGGCTGGATGTGGGGCCGCGTGCGGCTCGGTGGCCGACACGTTCACCACGACGACGCGGTCCAGTGCGTGGCGCTCGCGGAAGTCGGTCAGATCGGCGGCGGCCTGTGCTGCGGTCGCGGCCTGAGTGTCGCCGCGCGGCGCCGGGCGCAGCTCGGGCTCGATCGCGACCAGATCAGGTCGCAGCGCCGCGACCAGGCGCGCGGGCAGCACCCCGGCCTCGGCCAGTTCGTCAGCCCGCTTGACCAGCGGCGTCGACACCAGGTCGTGACCACCGAAGACCAGCTCGGACAGGGCGGGCAGGGCGGGGCTGCGCAGTTGTGGGAGTTCGGTGACGCATCCGGTCGGCTCGGCCAGACCGGCTCGCAGCCCGGCAGCCCCGACGATGCTGGTTACGGCGACCGACCCCCGCCCACCGACCAGCCAGACACCTGTTCGCATTGTGGTCTCCCGGGGAGATTGAGGAGAAACCAAGCCAGATTACTTGATTTCGCCACAATACCCGGATGCACACGCTATGTCCGTTTGTCCGCCATCCCCGCAGCTCACCCCCGCGTGTTCCAACCCCACTCCGGCCACGGGCGGTGCCCCCGCCCGCCCGAGCGGGCGCCGAACAACCCGCCGGACGGGCGCCGAACAACCGCCGGGCGGACCAAGATCGCGCAAGTTGCCGGGCAATCGTGGGAAAGACGGTTCAAGATACGCACGATTGCCCGGCAACCTGGATGACCTTGAAACGCGCGCGCCGGAGGGCGGCGCCGGGCTTCGGGGGGCGGTCAGCAGGTGGAGCAGGCGCTGCCGGTGGTGGGGGTGGGCTGGGTGGGCGGCTTGCCGATGGTGGGCAGGCCGAGCATCACCCCGGCGGTACGGACCGCGCGGCCCGCCTCGTACGCGTCACCGGCCCTGGTCCGGCGGTGCGACAGCAGCGGCCCGTCGGCGTTGAGGTGATGCGGCGCGGCATAACTGACCTCGGTGTGCACCACGTCGCCCGGCCGGACGGCGGCCGCCTGCTCGGGCGTGACCGCGAAGTGGACCAGTCGGCCGTCGCGGGCGCGTCCGGACATACGCCCGGTGGCCTCGTCCTTTCGCCCCTCACCGACCGCGACGAGCACTTCCAGCTCGCGCCCGACCTGCTTCTTGTTCTCCGCCCAGGTGATGTCCTCCAGGGTGGCGACCAGGCGCTCGTAGCGCTCCTGCACCACCTGCTTGGGCACCTGGCCGTCCATGGTCGCCGCGGGCGTGCCGGGCCGCTTGGAGTACTGGAACGTGAACGCCGAGGAGAAGCGCGACTCGCGCACCACGCGCAGCGTCTCCTCGAAGTCGGCGTCGGTCTCGCCGGGGAAGCCGACGATGATGTCGGTGGTGATCGCCGCGTCGGGCATCGCCGCGCGCACGTTCTCGATGATCGACAGGTACCGGTCGGACCGGTATGACCGCTTCATCGCCCGCAGCACCGCGTCCGAGCCGGACTGCAGCGGCATGTGCAGTTGGTGGCAGACGTTGGCCGTTTCGGCCATCGCCTCGATCACGTCGTCGGTGAACGCGGCCGGGTGCGGGCTGGTGAAGCGCACCCGCTCCAGGCCCCTGTCCTGCAACTGCCCGCAGGCGCGCAGCAGCTTGCCGAAGGCCAGCCGGTCGCCGAACTCCACGCCGTACGTGTTGACGTTCTGGCCGAGCAGGGTCACCTCGAGCACGCCCTCGGCGACCAGCGCCTCGACCTCGGCCAGGATCTCGCCGGGGCGACGGTCCTTCTCCTTGCCGCGCAGGCTGGGCACGATGCAGAAGGTGCAGGTGTTGTTGCACCCCACCGAGATCGACACCCACCCGGAGTACGTCGACTCGCGCCGGGTCGGCAGCGTCGACGGGAAGACCTCCAGCGACTCCAGCAGCTCCACCTGGGCGGACTCGTTGTGGCGGGCCCGCTCCAGCAGCACCGGCAGCGAGCCGATGTTGTGGGTGCCGAACACCACGTCGACCCAGGGCGCCTTCTTGACGATGTCGCCCTGGTCCTTCTGCGCCAGGCAGCCGCCGACCGCGATCTGCATGCCGGGGTTCTTGTCCTTGACCGGGCGCAGGTGGCCGAGGTTGCCGTAGAGGCGGTTGTCGGCGTTCTCGCGTACCGCGCAGGTGTTGAAGACGACCACGTCCGGCACCCGGCCCGGCTCGGCGGCCGGGTCGAGCCGCACGTAGCCGGCGCCGTCGAGCAGCCCCGAGATGCGCTCGGAGTCGTGCACGTTCATCTGGCAGCCGTACGTGCGCACCTCGTAGGTGCGCACGGGCTGGACCTCGCCGTCGGGCTGACCTTCGGC
Organism: Catellatospora tritici; assembly: GCF_019083965.1. Taxonomy (GTDB): domain Bacteria; phylum Actinomycetota; class Actinomycetes; order Mycobacteriales; family Micromonosporaceae; genus Catellatospora; species Catellatospora tritici. The sequence goes on along the minus strand of NZ_JAHRCY010000006.1, from coordinate 38,609 downwards.
GGCGGGAAGCTGGGTGTCAGGCAGGGTAGTCATCTCAACCGAAAAGGGTATCCGGTCGGGCGTACATCGACGGAATCGAGGGAAGTTACCCGGATGTGACCCAAGTGGGTCTCCACTTTCACTTCCGTCCCTCTAGTCTCACTAGTCAGACGATGTACCGACACCGAAAGGACGGTGGCATGTCCGACGAACCGCTGATCGTGCTGGACTCCGTGAACAAGTGGTTCGGAGAACTGCACGTGCTGCGCGACGTGAACCTCACGGTCGAGCGGGGCGAAGTCGTCGTGGTGATCGGCCCCTCCGGTTCGGGCAAGTCCACCCTGTGCCGCACCATCAACCGCCTGGAGACGATCAACTCCGGCACCATCCGCTTCGACGGCCGCGAGCTGCCGGCCGAGGGCCGCGCGCTGGCCCGGCTGCGCAGCGAGGTGGGCATGGTGTTCCAGTCGTTCAACCTGTTCGCGCACATGAGCGTGCTCGACAACGTGATGCTGGGTCCGGTGAAGGTCCGCGGCGAGTCACGCACCGCCGCCCGCGACCGCGCGCTGCAACTACTCGACCGGGTCGGCATCGCCGACCAGGCGGGCAAGCTGCCGGTGCAGCTGTCCGGCGGCCAGCAACAGCGTGCCGCGATCGCCCGCGCCCTGGCCATGCAGCCCAAGGCGATGCTGTTCGACGAGCCGACCAGCGCCCTGGACCCGGAGATGGTCGGCGAGGTGCTCGACGTGATGACCTCCCTGGCCCGCGACGGCATGACCATGATCGTCGTCACGCACGAGATGGGCTTCGCCCGCCACGCCGCGCACCGGGTGGCGTTCATGGCCGACGGCCAGCTGGTCGAGCAGGCCGCCCCCGCGGAGTTCTTCGCCAATCCGCGCAGCGAGCGGGCCCGCGAGTTCCTGTCGAAGGTCCTGCAGCACTGAGGGCACCGCTCGACGACCTGGATGAGACTCCGTCGCCGGACCGGCGGCGGCAGGAAACGCCCGGCGTCGCCCACCGTGACGAGGGTGTTGAAGGAGGAGGGACGAATCAATGCGTTTCACGCGTATGGCGGCGATCGCCGCGGTCGCGATGCTCGCGCTCGGCACGACCGCCTGCGGCAGTGACGAGCCCGAGACGCCGGCCGGCGGCACCCCGCTGACCTCGAAGGCGGCCGCAGGCCAGCTGAAGTTCGGCGTCAAGGCCGACCAGCCGGGTCTCGGCCTGCAGGTCGGCACCAACTACGAGGGCTTCGACATCGAGATCGCGAAGATCATCGCAAAGGGCCTCGGCGGTGATCCGGCCAAGAACACCTACGTCACCACCGTGTCCTCGAACCGCGAGCCGTTCCTGCAGCAGGGCACGGTCGACGTCGTCGTGGCGACGTACACCATCAACGACGACCGCAAGAAGAAGGTCAACTTCGCCGGGCCGTACTACACCGCCGGGCAGGATCTGCTGGTGAAGGCCGACTCGACCATCACCGGGCCCGAGGGGCTCGACGGCAAGAAGGTCTGCTCGGTGTCCGGCTCGACCCCGGCCAAGCGGATCCAGGAGCAGCACCCGAAGGCTCAGCTGCAGCTGTTCGACAACTACTCCAAGTGCATCACGGCGCTCAACGACGGGACTGTCGACGCGGTCACCACCGACGACATCATCCTGGCCGGTTACGCCTCGCAGCCCGAGTACGCGGGCAAGCTCAAGCTGCTCGGCAAGCCGTTCTCGTCGGAGCCGTACGGCATCGGCGTGAAGCTGGAGGACAAGGCCGGCTGCAACAAGATCAACGAGATCCTGAAGGCCGCGGTTGCCGACGGCTCGTACGCGGCCGCGTGGAACGCCACGCTCGGCAAGAGCGGCACCCCGGCCCCGACGCTGGACACGACCAAGCTCACCAACTGTCCCGCGTGACCACTGCCGGTGGGGCGGGGAGTCCGGCTGCCCGCCCCACCGGGACCGAGGCAACGGGCAACCTAGAGGGAACGGGATGGACGTCTTCTCCGATCCGCTGAACCGGCAGGCCTTCCTGGACGGCTTCGCGATGATCCTGAAGCTGACCGCCGCGTCGGCACTGCTGTCGCTGGCGCTCGGGCTGCTGCTGGCCGCGTGCCGGGTCTCCCCGGTGCCGGTGCTGCGGGCGCTCGGCGCGGGCTGGGTGCACCTGTTCCGCAACACCCCGCTGACGCTGATCATCACGTTCTGCTTCTTCGGGCTGTACAGCGCCATGGGCGTGAAGTTCTCCGACGACATCAACGTGAACAACTACTGGCTGGCGGTGGTCGGGCTCTCGGCGTACACGGCGGCGTTCGTGTGCGAGGCGATCCGCTCGGGCATCAACACGGTGCCGATCGGGCAGGCCGAGGCGGCACGGGCGCTGGGCCTGACGTTCTCGCAGAACCTGCGTCTGATCATCCTGCCGCAGGCGGTGCGCTCGGTGGTGGCGCCGCTGGGCAGCATCCTCATCGCGCTGACCAAGAACGCCACCATCGCCGGGGTGATCGGCGTGCTCGAGGCGTCGTCGCAGATGAAGCAGCTGATCAACGACAACGGCGACGCCGCCGTGGAGATCTTCGCGGTTTTCGCACTCGCCTTCGTGGTGCTGCTGGTCCCCATCGGGTACGGCTTCAGCGCCCTGGCCAACCGCCTGGTGGTGCGCCGGTGACCCGCCGCCCCGAACCGCCCGGTGGTGCGCCGGTGACCCGCCTCGAGACTCTGGAGATCCGATGAGCGCGAGCGTCCTCTACGACCACCCCGGCCCGCGGGCCCGCCTGCGCAACCGGGTGCTCAGCGTCGTCGTCGCCGCGCTGCTGCTGGCGGGGGCCTACTGGGTCTACCGGGCCTTCGACGCCAAGGGCCAGTGGGACTGGAAGAAGTGGCAGCCGTTCTTCCAGGAGATGCCCACCGCCGGCGGCCCCCCGGTCAACGTGTGGGCCGACTACATCGTGCCCGGCCTGATCGGCACGCTCAGCGCCGCCGCCACCGCGATGGTGCTGGCCCTGGCGTTCGGCCTGGTCTTCAGCGTCGCGCGGTTGTCGGAGCACCGCTGGGTGCGGGTGCCCGCGGGCATGGTCGTGGAGTTCTTCCGCGCCGTCCCACTGCTGCTGATGATCTTCTTCCTGGTGTACGGCGGTTACTACGTCTTCGGCACCGCCGTGCCCGCCTTCTGGGCGGTCGTCATCGGGCTGACCCTCTACAACGGTTCCGTGCTGGCCGAGGCGTTCCGCGCGGGCATCCGCGCCGTGCCAGGCGGGCAGTCGGAGGCGGCGTACAGCCTCGGGCTGACCAAGAGCCAGGTGATGCGGCTGATCCTGATCCCGCAGGCGGCCCGCAGCATGCTGCCGGTGATCGTGAGCCAGCTGGTGGTGGTACTCAAGGACACCGCGCTGGGCTACATCGTGGCGTACTCGGAGCTGATGCTGGAAGGCAGCAAGATCTACGCCAACTACAGCAACCCCATCCCGGTGTTCCTGGTGCTCGCCGCGATCTACATCCTGATCAACGCCACGCTCACCCTCATCGCCCACCTGCTGGAGCGCCGCGCCAACCGTCGCGGCGTGGCCACCCCGGCCGCCCGCCTAGGTGCGGCGAACGCGGCCGCGTCGGGCCTCGGTGGCGGTGGCGGCGCCTGACATGCGGAAGGCGCCGTCCCGGCCAGCGGGGCGGCGCCTTCCGAACTCGTCAGCGGGCGATCTCGGTGGTACGCGACTCGCGGACGACCGTGATCCGGATCTGACCCGGGTAGGTCAGCTCCTCCTCGATCTGCTTGGCCACGTCCCGGGCCAGCACCGCGGCACCGATCTCGTCGACCTCCTCCGGGCGCACCATCACCCGGATCTCCCGACCGGCCTGCATCGCGAACACCTTGTCGACGCCCGACTTGGCCCCGGCGATCTCCTCGATGCGCTCCAGCCGCTTGACGTACGCCTCCAGCGACTCCCGGCGCGCCCCCGGCCGCCCGCCCGAGCAGGCGTCCGACGCCTGGGTCAGCACCGCCTCGATGGTCTGCGGCGGCACCTCGTTGTGGTGCGCCTCGATCGCGTGCACGACCTCCTCGCTCTCCCCGAACCGGCGGGCCACGTCCGCGCCGATCAGCGCGTGCGAGCCCTCCACCTCGTGGGTGAGCGCCTTGCCGATGTCGTGCAGGAAGGCCGACCGCTTGATCAGATCGGGGTCCAGCTTCAGCTCGGCGGCCATGATCCCGGCGATGTGCGCCGTCTCCACCAGATGCTTGAGCACGTTCTGCCCGTACGACGTGCGGTAGCGCAGCCGTCCCAGCAGCGTGACCAGCTCCGGGTGAATGTCGGTGATTCCCACCTCGACCAGCGCGTCCTCCGCCGCGCGCTGGCACATCCGTTCCACCTCGAACCGGGCCACGTCGTAGACCTCTTCGATGCGGTGCGGATGGATGCGCCCGTCGAGCACCAGCTTCTCCAGCGTGAGCCGTCCGACCTCGCGCCGCACCGGGTCGAAGCAGGACAGCAGCACCGCCTCCGGCGTGTCGTCGATGATCAGGTTCACGCCGGTGACGGTCTCGAAGGCACGGATGTTGCGGCCCTCACGGCCGATGATGCGGCCCTTCATCTCGTCACTGGGCAGGTGCAGCACGCTGACCACGCTCTCGGCGGTCTGCTCGCTGGCCACCCGCTGGATCGCGTCGACCACGATGTGCCGGGCCCGCTGCTCACCGGTGGCGCGGGCGTCGGCCTCGATGTCGCGCACCAGCAGCGCGGCCTCGCGCTTGGCCTGGTTCTCGATCGTCTCCACCAGCTCGGACTTGGCCGCGTCGGCGGTCAGCCCGGCGACCCGCTCCAGCTCGCGGCGGCGCTGCTCCTGCGCCTGGGCCAGCTCCTGCTCCTTGGCCTGCAGGGCCAGGTCCCACTTGGCCAGCTCGGTCTCGGCGGCGGCGATGCGCCGGTCGCGCTCGGCCAGCCGCTCGGCCTCCTCCACGTTCTGCCGCTCCCGCTCGGCCAGCCGCTCCGCCTCGGCGGCGTGCAGCCGCTCGCGCTCGTCCAGCCGCTGCAACCGGCGCTCGGCCTCGGCAGCCTGCTCCTTCGCGGTCGAGGTGAGCATCGCGATCTCGCGCTCGCCGGTCCGGCGGGCGGTGCTGCGCACCTGCTCGGCGTCCTCCTCGGCCTGGCGGTGCGCGCGCTGCAGCACGGTGTCGGCCTCGGCGTGGGCGGCGTCGAGCACCCGCTGCGCCTCGGCCCGGGAGGTGGTCACCTCAGCCTTCACCGCGGCGTTCTCGGCCCGTACGGCGGTGGCCTCGGCTCGGGCCGACGCGACCGAACGGCGCTCGTTCTCCAGCGCGGCCTGCGCGTCGGCGACGGAGTTCTGCAGCTCGACCAGGGTCTGCCGCTGCCGCTCACGCTCGGCGACCGCCTCAGGGTCGTCCACGATCACACTCAGCGGCGCGCCGGTCGGCGCGGTGGGCCCGGCCAGTCGGCGCATCAGCCGCGCGCCCAGCACCAGCGTCGCTGCGACCAGCAGTGCGAGCACGACGATCGCCGCGAGCAACGCTGTCTCCACGACGCTCATGGCGCGTTCCCGTCATGCTCGGTCATGGCCCGCCTCCTGACGCTCGGTCCCGGCCGGCACGGTGGTGCCGGTGCGGAGGCACCCGACCAGGGTGGGGGGTGACGGCACCGCACGATCATCGCTGCGCACAGCGCGTTGTGACGAGACTACATTCCGCTTCGGTACGCGGGTAGGCTCGTCCCGTCGCGCTGCTCAGCCGGCGCCAGGGCGCGTCGGAGCTGCGACTTCGTGTGGTCGGCCGCGCTGGGGTGTCGGCGGCCGAGTGTGTTCACCAGGCAAAACTGTTGTCGTACTGTTACGCGTTCTATGTTGTGTGGTTTAACACGAGCTGGTCGGTGATACCTCTTCATGCGAGGCTAGGTTGCCGGAGGCGGTCCGGTCAAGAACTCATGATCGGACACCAACTCGCACGCATCGCCCATTGTGTCCGGATGGCAAGCAATGCGCGCTGTCCGTAACGGTTCTGAATCCCGGCGTGTCGCGCGTGTCCGCGCTTCCGCCCCGACGCGGCCCCCGCCCGCCCGAACCTCGCCCCGACCGAACGCGCCACTTCCCCGAAAACGTTGTCATCCCCCGCCCGCCGCCAGGCGATGCCGCGATGCCGCGATGCCGCGATGCCGCGATGCCGCGATGATCAACATTACGGGTCAGCGTTCGGCACCGGCCATGACCCCCGCGAAACCGCCGCTCGCCCCGGCCGCCCCACGCGCGAGCGCGCAGTTTCGGAAAGTGAGTGCAGTTTCGGGGAAAGTGCACGAATCATGGTCGGCTTTCATGCACTTTCCCCGAAACTGCACGATAAGAGCGGCTACTACCACCGGGGAGACACGCGGACCGGCGGCACGCGGACCGGCGGTGGTCAGTCGTCGAAGACGTCGGGGTCGATCAGTTCGGCGAGTTCGGCGTCGGCGGCGCTGCGGGCCGCCAGCGCCTCCTTGACCGCGCGGACCGCCACCCCGCCGGGGTACCCCTTGCGGGCGAGCATGCCCACCACCCGCCGGAACACCGCATCGGGCTCCCCGCGCACCGTGCGCAGCTTGCGCTCAGCCAACTCGTACGCCGTGCGCTCCTGGGTCTCGTCGTCGAGCTCCGACAGGGCCTCGGTGACGGTCTCCTGGTCCACGCCGCGTCGGCGCAGCTCCTGCCCCAGCGCCCGCGCGGCCAGGCCACGCCCGTGGTGACGGCTGCTCACCCAGGCTCGCGCGAACGCCGCATCGTCGATCATGCCGACTTCGTCGTAACGGTCCAGCACCGCTGCCGCGACCTCGTCCTCGACACCGCGGTTGCGCAACGCCGTGGCCAGCTCCGACCGGGTGCGCGGGCGTACGGCGAGCTGGCGCAGGCAGATCTCCCGCGCCAGCTCGTACGGATCACGCGGCGCCGGCTCCGGCCGGGTCGCCGCCGACGGGTCACCCGGTTCGCCGGGGTCCCCGGTGCGCGGCGCACGGGGCGGGGCGGGTGGTTTGGCGTCCCAACCCCGACCGGTACGCGCGCGCCGACGTCCTGCCATCGTGGCGTCTCAGCAGTTCAGCGGATCAGAAGTCCACCGGCGGCAGCGCCGGGCCGCCCGCGGCGTCCGAGACGCTGGACACGCCGACGCCGAGCTTCTCCAGGATCTTCTTCTCGATCTCGGCGGCGACGTCCGGGTTCTCCTTGAGGAACTCGCGCGCCTTCTCCTTGCCCTGGCCGAGCTGGTCGCCCTCGTACGTGTACCAGGCGCCCGCCTTGCGGATGATGTTCTGCTCGACGCCGACGTCGATCAGCGAACCCTCGCGCGAGATGCCCTTGCCGTACATGATGTCGAACTCGGCCTGCTTGAACGGCGAGGCGACCTTGTTCTTGACGACCTTGACGCGGGTGCGGTTACCCACGACCTCGGTGCCGTCCTTCAGGCTCTCGATGCGGCGGATGTCCAGGCGGACCGAGGCGTAGAACTTCAGCGCCTTACCACCGGTGGTGGTCTCCGGGCTGCCGAACATGACGCCGATCTTCTCGCGCAGCTGGTTGATGAAGATCGCGGTGGTGTTGGAGTTGCTCAGACCGCTGGTCATCTTGCGCAGCGCCTGGCTCATGAGGCGGGCCTGCAGACCGACGTGGCTGTCGCCCATCTCACCCTCGATCTCGGCGCGCGGCACCAGCGCGGCCACCGAGTCGATCACGATCAGGTCCAGCGCGCCCGAGCGCACCAGCATGTCGGCGATTTCGAGCGCCTGCTCACCGGTGTCGGGCTGGGACACCAGCAGCGCGTCGGTGTCGACGCCGAGGGCCTTGGCGTACTCCGGGTCGAGCGCGTGCTCGGCGTCGATGATCGCGGCGATCCCGCCCGCGCGCTGCACGTTGGCGATCGCGTGCAGGGCCAGCGAGGTCTTACCGCTGGACTCCGGGCCATAGATCTCGACGATGCGGCCGCGGGGCAAACCGCCGATGCCCAGCGCCACGTCAAGGGCGATGGAGCCGGTCGGAATGATCATCATCTGCACCTGGGGACGCTCACCCAGGCGCATCACGGAACCCTTGCCGAACTGCTTGTCGATCTGTGCCAGCGCCAGGTCCAGCGCCTTTGTCTTGTCGGGATTCGTCGTCGCCATCTTCGTCGCCACCTCTGTCAGTGCACTGTCAGTCGACTTCGCAGCCTTTTTCGTCACGCGGTCACGCTAGGCGCTGGGTCCGACAAAGCGATACGGGCACGCCGCGCCTGTGGACAAGCGCACGGGAGTGGAGATTAGCCGAACACTTGTACGAGCGCCATCCTGCCACGCCGTAGTCGTGCCCACACCCGCGTCAGCGAAGTCGGGCGGGCACCCGATCGGAGTACTGCTCACACACGGCACGCCAGATCACGTGTACTTCCTCACCCTCGGCCAGCGCGGCGTCGATGGTGCGCCCACCCAGCCTGGCGAGCACCTGGTCCTTGGCCACGCTGGTGGCGTACACCGGGCCGAACACCTCACGCAGGCGTTCCCAGAAGTCCGTCCGTCGCATCCGGCCAGTCTGCCACTCCCCGCCGATCTCCGCCCGCCCCCACCTGCATGATCGCCACCTCCGGTCACCTCCCGAAGCCCCACCGCACCTTCCGCCCGAAGACCGCGATCAACTCCCGCACGACCACACGACCACACGACCACACGACGAGCACCACCCACCGCGCCGCCACCGCCCGGAGCGAACTCCCCCGCCACCCACGCCCCAATCAGGCTGCAGTTTCGGGGAAACTGCACGAATCCAGCCCAAGATTCCTGCACTTTCCCCGAAACTGCAGTCGATCATGGCAAGCGCGTGACGCGCCGCGAGCAACACGCAGCGCGAGGTCAGGCAGGCGCGAGGTCAGGCAGAGCGCGAGGTCAGGCAGAGCGCGAGGTCAGGCCGCAAGGTCAGACGCGGCCCGGGACAAGGTCGGGCGCGGCGCGGTACGGGGTGGGGTCAGGCGAGGTGGGGTGGGCGCGGGACAGAGGCGGGCGGTCAGTTGGTGGCGGGGGTGAGGGCGGCGAGGGCGGCGAGGGTGGACGGGCGCAGGGCCAGTGCGACCAGCGGCAACGTCGCCAGGGCCGCCAGCAGGGCCAGCACCCGGTACCCGGACAGCTCGACGATCACCCCGGACGCCGCTCCCGACCCCGCCGCCGCCAAGCCCATGACCAGGTCGGACACGCCCTGCGCGCGGGCCTTCACGGCGACCGGCACCGATTCGGCGAACAGGGTTGATCCGCCGACCATGGTCCCGGACCAGCCGAGCCCCAGCAGCACCAACGCGACGGTGATCAGGTCGGTGCGGTGGCCCGCGGTGGCGGCCACGGCGCAGGCCGTCAGCAGGAGCGCGACGCCGCCGAGGATGACCCGCAGCCGCCCGTACCGGTCGGTGAGCCAGCCGACGACCGGCGCCAGCGCGTACATCCCGGCGATGTGGGCGCTGAGCACGAGGCCGACCAGGCGCAGCGTGTCGGGGCCGGAGTGGGTCTCGCCGAGGTGCACGGGTGTCATGGACATCACGCCGACCATGACCAGGTGGCCGAGCGCCATGGAGGCCATGCCCAGCCGCGCGGCGGGCGACGCGAGCACCGCGCGCATCACGTCACCGAAGCGCGGCCGTGCCGCCACCCCCGACTCTTGGCTGCTGTTTCGGGGAAACTGCCCGAATTCCGCCCCGGATTCCTGCACTTTCCCCGAAACCGCAGCCTCGCGCACGCTCGCGGCCTCGCGGGCGACGCGCGTGGACAGGAGGAGCGGGTCGGGGCGCAGGAGGAGGGTGAGCAGGGCGGCGGCCAGCAGGAAGGACAGCGCGCAGAAGGCGAACGGCCCGGCCAGCAGCGGGATGCCGTACGGCTCCAGCAGCCGCCCGAGCGGCGCGGCGAGGTTGGGCCCGGCCAGCGAGCCGAGCGTGGTCGACCAGACCACCAGGGACAGCTGCCGTCCGCGCCGGTGCGGCTCGGCCAGGTCGGCGGCGGCGTAGCGGGACTGGAGCTTGGCCGCGCTGCCCGCCCCGAACAGGAAGAACCCGACGAACAGCAGGGGTGCCGAGCGCAGCAGCACCGAGCTGAGCACGCCCGCCGCGCCGAGGGTGCCGATGAGGTAGCACGCGGCGATGCCGGGGCGGCGGCCGTACCGGCTCATCAGGCTCGTCGCGGGGATCGCCCACAGCGCGCCGCCCACCACGGCCGCGCTCTGGGCCAGGCCGGACAGCGCGGCGGTGCCGGTGATGTCCTGCGCGAGCAGCGCGCCGATGGAGATGCCCATGGCCGTGCCCAGCCCACTGATGATCTCCGCGCCCATCAGCACCCGGACGGTGCGGGCCTGCACGGGCGCGTAGTCGGCCAGGGTGGCGCTCACGAGGGGACTCCCGGGGGGTCGGGGGTAAGGGGTGGTGCCGCTGTCTCTACCTTGCCTCATGGTGCCGGTCGGCACCGGCCCCGGGCTAGTCGAAGACGATTCGGGTATCGTCTTGGCCGCAGCAGGAAAACGCATGCCAGCTGGGTCCCTCCGCGGCACACGCACGCGATGTGTGCCGTGATTCCGGCGGCGCGCACAACTGAACCGACCGGACTTTCTCGGACGTCCGGTCAGATCTTGATCCCTGAGGCAACGTCGCTCCCGACCAGCACGTCCAGTGCGCAAGGGCAGCGCCGCTGCCCCGCAAGAGCCACTGGGCGACGCCGCGCGCCACCCAGCCGATCGGGGAAGGACAACCCGTGACCATCACCCCCGTCACGCCGCGCGCGATGACTGCCGAACAGCGTGAGCAGTTCGAGCGCGACGGCTATCTGATCATCCGCAACGTGCTCTCCCCGGACGAGGTCGCGCACTACGCCGCGGCCGTCGACCGGGTGTACGCCGAGCACGAGGCTGTCGGCAAGCTGGGTGCGGACGCGTCGCTGCACAAGCTGAGCGCGGTCGCCAGCTGCCCCGAGCTCAACGGCCTGGTCGACCACCCGGCGGTGTTCCCGCTGGTGTGGTCCATGATCGGCTGGAACGTACACGTCTACCACTCGCACCTGGACGTGCACCCGCCGATCCCCACCACCAAGCCGTACCGCTTCGAGTGGCACCAGGACGGCGGCCGCCAGAACGGCGAGCTGGAGACCGACCCGCGCCCCCGTCTGTCGGTGAAGCTGGCGTTCTGGCTGTCGGACGTGTCCGAGCCGGGCCGCGGCAACTTCAAGGTCGTGCCGGGCAGCCACAAGATGAACCGGATCGACGGCCCGCCGAGCCGCGACATCGAGTGGCCCGACCCCGCCGGTGCCATCGAGGTCTGCGTGCACCCCGGCGACGTGGTCTTCTTCGACCGCCGCATCTGGCACGCGCGCTCGAACAACTACTCGGAGATCACCCGCAAGGCGGTCTTCTTCGGGTACACCTTCCGCTGGATCGCCACCCGCGACCAGAAGCCGGCCGCGCAGGACGTGGCCCGGCTCAGCCCGGTGCAGCGCCAGCTGGTCGGCGCGCTCGATGGCCGCATCGACGACCCGGTGGACGGCGGCGACCACGCGTGGGGCTACTTCCCCGACGAGGTTCCGCTCTACACCGAGCTGAAGGAGCAGGGTCAGCTCGACTCGTCCTTCCCCTGGCTGCGTCGCTGAACGAAAGCCTGCCGAGAGGCCGTCCCCGGTTCGGGGGCGGCCTCTCGCCGTCTGTGCCGAGGTTGGCGGGCGTGGCTAGGCTCGGGCGCATGGACATGACCTGCCCCAAATGCCATGCCCCGATGCGGCAGTACGAGCGAAACAGCGTGACCATCGACCAGTGCACCGAATGCCGGGGCATCTTCCTCGACCGCGGTGAGCTGGAGCGCCTGGTCGACGCCGAGAACGCCTGGCACGGCGCGCGCGCCCAGCCGCAGCACACCGCGCCCGGCCACGCCCAGCCCGGCCACTACCCGCCGCCCGCCGCGCAGCCGGGTTACCCGCAGCAGCACGGCTACCCCCAGCAGCACGGCTACGGACAGCCGCAGCACGGACAGCCGCAGCACGGGCACAGCCAGCACGGCTGGCGCGACTACGACTCCGACGAGTACCCGAAGTACGGGCACGGCCACAAGAAGCACAAGAAGCACGGCAGCTTCCTGGAGGAGCTGTTCGACTAGCGCGTGATCGGGGCGGGGCCGCCGGTCAGCGCGGCGGCGACCGCGGCGGCCAGCGGCTCCACCTCGTCCAGGGCCAGTGTCGCCACAGTCAGCCGGATGCCGGGCCCGGTGGCGGTGCGGTAGACGTGGCCGGGGGTGACCGCGTATCCGGCGTCGCGCAGCGACGCGACCGCGCGGGTCTCGTCGGGCACCGGCACCCACACGTTGATCCCGGTGCGCCCGCTCGCGGCGACGTCCCGTCGGGCCAGCGCCGCGACCAGGGCGGACCGGCGCTGGTCGTACGCCCGACCGGCGGCCTCGATCCCGGCGCCGACCCCCGGATCGCGCCACAGCCGCAGCAGGGTGCGCTGCAGCACGGTGGAGACCCAGCCCGCACCCAGCCGCAGCCGCCCCTCCACCCGCGACACGGTCTCGGCGTCCCCGGCCAGCACCGCGCAGCGCAGGTCCGGCCCGTAGGGCTTGGCCGCGCTGCGCAGGAACGCCCAGGTCGCGCCGCCGCCGACCGGATGCAGCGGCACATCGGCCAGCTCCCCGGCATGGTCATCCTCGATCACGAACACGTCGCGCAGCAGCGGCCGCAGCTCGCGGGCGCGCTGTGCCCCGACCGCGCCGCCGGTCGGGTTCTGCGCCCGCGTGGTGACGATCACCGCCCGTGCCCCGGCGGCCAGCGCGGCGCGCGCCCCGGCCACCGTCGGCCCCTGGTCGTCCACCGGCATCGAGACCGGCACCAGGCCCTGCGCGGCGACCAGGTCCAGCAGCGCGGCCCAGCCGGGATCCTCGACCGCCACCCGGTCGCCGGGCCGCAGCCGGGCCGCGAGCAGCCGGTCCAGGCCGTCGAGCGCGCCCGAGACCAGGGTGTACGACGCGTCTTCAGGCAGCTCCGGCATCCGCTGCCGGGCCAGCGCCAGCAGTTCGGGCAGCGGCCCGCCCTCGGCGTAGCCGACGGCGCCGTCGCGGGCGGCCAACTCGTCGGCGACCTCGCGCAGGATCGGGGCGAGGTTGGGCAGCAGCCTCGGGTCGGGGTCTCCGGCGGCCAGGTCGCGCAGGCCGGACGGCACCGGCATGGCGGCCCGTGCCGCCCTGGTGGCCGCGATCGGGGTGACCGCACGCACCCGGGTGCCGTGGCGGCCCGCGGTGACCACGATGCCCCGGTCCCGCAGCCGCTGGTAGGCCGTGGCGACGGTGGCCGGGCTCACCGCCAGCTCCCCGGCCAGGGCCCGCACGCTGGGCAGCGCCGCGCCTGGGGCGAGCGCGCCACGACGGACACCCTCCTCGACGGAGTCGCTGATCGCGATTGCCGAGCCACCGGTGATCCGATATTGTGCTGTCACAATCTTAAGAATGTACTAGTACATAGTTCGCGAGGCAAGGAGCCGGGCCGTGACCGAATATCCGCAGACCGAGCGCACGACCGCCCTGCGGATGCGCGAACGCATGTCGTACGACCGCGAGGCCGCGCACGCGATCCTCGACGAGGGCTGGCACTGCTCGCTGGCGTTCGTCCGCGACGGGCTGCCCCAGGTGCTGCCCACCCTGCACGTCCGCCTCGACGACACGCTCTACCTGCACGGCTCGACCGGCGGCCGGATGGGCCTGGCGGCCCGGGGCGGCCTGCCGGTGGCCGTCACCGTCACCCACCTCGACGGCCTGGTGCTGGCCCGGTCGCAGTTCCACCACAGCGCCAACTACCGCTCGGTGATCGCCCACGGCACCGCCACCCTGGTCACCGACGAGCAGGAGAAGCGGCGGGTGCTCACCGCGCTGACCGAGAAGATCGGCGCCGGCCGGGCCGCGCAGACCCGCGGCCCCAACGACCGCGAGCTGGCGCAGACCGCCGTGCTGGCGCTACCGCTGGTCGAGGTCTCGGTGCGCAGCCGCACCGGCACGGCCGGCGACGACGACGAGGACCTCGACCTGCCCTACTGGGCCGGGGTGGTGCCGCTGCGGGTCACCGCCGGGCTGCCCGATCCCGCCCCGGGAGTGCGCGTACCCGTGCCCGACCACCTGCGCCCGGCCGTCTCCCGCTGGCTCACCCCCACCCCGCTGCGCGGCAGGTACGTGCACCTCGAACCACTGGACCTCGCCCACACCGACGGCCTGTTCGCCGCGCTCGGCGGCGACGAGCAGGTCTGGGAGCACCTGCCGTCCAGGTGCCCGCACACCCGGGCGCAGATGGCCGACGTCATCCGCGGCATCCTGGCCGAGTACGAGGCCGGGCGGCGCGTGCCGTACGCGCAGCGCGACGCCGTCACCGGCGAGCTGTTCGGCACCACCTCCCTCTACCCGGAGGAGCGGGTGCGGGCGTTGGAGATCGGCGGCACCATCGTGGCCCGGCCCCGGTGGCGTACGGCGGTCAACACCGAGGCGAAGCTGCTGCTGCTCACGCACGCGTTCGAGGTGCTCGGGGCGCGGCGGGTCACCTGGCAGACCGACGTGCGCAACCTGCGCTCACGCGCGGCGATCGAGCGGCTGGGCGCGGTGCCCGAGGGGGTCCTGCGCGGCAACCGCAACCGCAAGGACGGCTCGGCGCGCGACTCGGCGCTGTACAGCATGCTCGCCGCCGAGTGGCCGGACGCACAGAAGCAGCTGACCAGCCGACTTCTCCGCGGAGCCGAGACACGGTAAGGATGAGACATGCTCGGCGTCACTGACATCTGGACCTACGTCCTGGGCACCGTCGCCATCGTGCTCCTGCCCGGACCCAACTCGCTGTACGTGCTGTCCACGGCCGCGTCCCGTGGCGTACGCCAGGGCTACCGGGCCGCCTTCGGCGTGTTCGCCGGGGACAGCGTGCTCATGTTCGCCTCGGCGGCGGGCGTCGCGTCGCTGCTGCGCACGTACCCGCCGGTCTTCCTCGTGATCAAGTACGCGGGCGCGGCGTACCTGGGCTATCTCGGGGTGCGGATGGTCGCCGCCGCGGTCACCCGGTGGCGCTCGCGCGGCGAAGTCGCCGAGGCGGTCCCGGTCACCGAACCGGACACGACCAACCCGTTCCGCAAGGCGTTCACGATCAGCCTGATGAACCCGAAGGCGATCCTGTTCTTCGTCTCCTTCTTCATCCAGTTCGTCGACCCCGGGTACGCCTACCCCGCGGTCACGTTCCTGCTGCTGGCGACGATCGCGCAGCTGTTCAGCGCGGCGTACCTCAGTGTGCTGATCTTCAGCGGCAACCGGCTGGCCCAGGCGTTCCGCCGTCGTCGTCGCCTGGCCGCCGCGGGCAGCACCACCATCGGCGCCCTCTTCCTCGGCTTCGGCCTGAAGCTCGCCACCGCCTCCCTGAACTGACCTCCGACCGCCCCCGCGCCGCTCACTCGAACCCTGAGCGATCACATGGGCGGACTGATCGTGCAGTTTCAGGGAAAGTGCTGGAATCTTGGGTCGCGTTCGTGCAGTTTCCCTGAAACTGCACGAACGGACGGCCCACGCTTCGTCTCGCGGCACCCCCGCGACCGGCCGTCGCATACGGGTGGGGCGCGCTGGCGATCAGCTCAGGGCTGGTTCCGGGATGAGCAGGTCGAGGCGGCCGAGGTCGCGGATGATGTCGTTGACGACCCAGACGTCCACATGGGCCGGTCGGGCATGGCGGGCGTCGCGCCCGCGCGTCACCACATAGTGCACGGCGGCGCGCACCCGGGCGCGGTCGACGGCGCTGGCGCGTACGGTTTCGCGGATCAGTTGGCGCAGATGCGCCGCGATGCGCTCGAAGAGGGCGATCTCGTGGCTGGGCTGGGGCTCTCCGGCCTGCAGCCGGGCCAGGTGGCCGTCGAGCTGCCGCAGCAGCACGTCCGATTCGTGACGAAAGCTCCGTCGCTCGACCATTGCGTCCCTACCTCTCGCGACGTATTCGTTGCGCTACTTACCGTGAGCAAGACGGTACGTGATTCGGACTACTCCGGGCAACCCCGGCAAGCACTCTGTCTCACTCGACAGGTGCTACCCATTAGAACCCAGCCGTACACCCGAATCTTCCATCGTCCGTTCGGATGATGTCGGCGGTTGTCGTACCGGGCAGGCAGGATGGTCGGTGATGAAGCAGCAGCCTGGCGATTCCGTTCGCACCGCCGCCCTCGACCCGAACTTCGGCCCGGCCACCCGGGCCTGGTTCGACGCGGCCTTCGCGGCTCCCACCGCCGCCCAGGCGGGCGCCTGGCGCTCGATCAGTGCCGGAGATCACACCCTGGTGGTGGCGCCGACCGGCTCGGGCAAGACCCTGGCCGCGTTCCTGTGGGCGATCGACCGGCTGGCGCACGAGTCCGTGCCCGAGGATCCGGCCAAGCGCTGCCGGGTGCTGTACATCAGTCCGCTCAAGGCGCTGGCCGTCGACGTCGAGCGCAACCTGCGCACGCCGCTGACCGGCATCCGGCAGGCGGCCGACCGGCTGCGGCTGACCGAGCCCGAGATCACCGTGGGCATGCGTACCGGCGACACGCCCGCCGAGGAGCGCCGCGCCTTCACCCGCCGCCCGCCCGACATCCTGATCACCACGCCCGAGTCGCTGTTCCTGCTGCTCACCTCGGCCGCGCGCGAGTCGCTGCGCGGCATCGAGACCGTGATCATCGACGAGGTGCACGCGGTCACCGGCACCAAGCGGGGCGCCCACCTGGCCCTGTCGCTGGAGCGGCTGGACGCGTTGCTGCCCAAGCCCGCACAGCGCATCGGGTTGTCCGCGACGGTGGAGCCGGTCGAGTCGGCGGCCCGGTTCCTGGGCGGGGCCGCGCCGGTGCACGTGGTGCAGCCGCGCACCGAGAAGACCATCGAGGTCACCGTCGAGGTGCCGGTCGAGGACATGACCGCACTCGACGAGGGCGAGCCCGACGACGAGGGCCCGCGCCGCTCGTCGATCTGGCCCGCCGTCGAGGAGCGGGTGTTCGAGCTGATCCGCGCGCACCGCTCCACCATCGTCTTCACCAACTCCCGCCGCGGTGCCGAGCGTCTGTGCGCGCGCCTCAACGAGTTGGCGGCCGAGGCGGTGGTCCAGCCGGTGCCGCCGCCCGCGCAGATCATGGCCCAGTCCGGCACCGGGTACGGTGCGGCGCCGCTGATCGCCCGCGCCCACCACGGCTCGGTGTCCAAAGAGGAGCGCAAACAGATCGAGGACGAGCTGAAGTCCGGTCGGCTGCCCGCGGTGGTGGCGACGTCCAGTCTGGAGCTCGGCATCGACATGGGCGCGGTCGACCTGGTGGTGCAGGTCGGCGCCCCACCCAGCGTGGCGGCCGGGCTGCAGCGCGTCGGCCGGGCCGGGCACCAGGTCGGCGCGGTCTCACGTGGCGTGGTGTTCCCGGTGCACCGCGGTGACCTGCTGTCCTGCGCGGTGGTGTCGCTGCGGATGACCGCCGGGAAGCTGGAGCCGCTGGACTTCCCGCACAGTCCGCTGGATGTGCTGGCCCAGCACATCGTGGCGATGACCTCGATGGACGACTGGACCGTGGCCGACCTGGCCCAGCTCGTACGCCGATCGGCGCCGTTCGCGGCGCTGCCCGAGTCGGCGCTGCACGCGGTGCTGGACATGCTGGCCGGGCGGTACCCGTCGACGGCCTTCGCCGAGCTACGCCCGCGCATCGTCTGGGACCGGGCCGCCGACCGGCTCACCGGCCGCCCCGGCAACCAGCGTTTGGCCGTCACGTCGGGTGGCACCATCCCCGACCGGGGTCTGTTCGGCGTGTTCCTGGCCGGTTCGGAGAAGGCCAGCCGGGTCGGCGAGCTGGACGAGGAGATGGTGTACGAGTCGCGCGTCGGCGACGTCTTCGCGCTGGGCACCAGCTCGTGGCGCATCGAGGACATCACCCCGGACCGGGTGCTGGTCTCCCCCGCCCCGGGCCAGCCCGCGCGGCTGCCGTTCTGGAAGGGCGACCAGGCCGGACGGCCGGTGGCCCTGGGCCGGGCGCTGGGTGCCTACCTGCGCAAGCAGACCGAGTCGGACGTGGACAATCTCGATCCGGCCGCGCGCCGGAATCTGGCGGCGTACCTGGACGAGCAACGTCAGGCCACCCGGCATCTGCCGGACGACCGGACGGTGCTGGTCGAGCGGTTCCGGGACGAGCTGGGCGACTGGCGGATCGTGCTGCACTGCGTGCTCGGCGCCCCCGTCAACGCCCCGTGGGCGCTGGCGATCGGGCAGCGCCTGCGCGAGCGATACGGCGTGGACGCGCAGGTGCACGCGGCCGACGACGGCATCGTGATCCGGCTGCCGGAGACGGCCGAGGAGCCGCCCGGCGCCGACACGTTCGCCTTCGACCCCGACGAGATCGAGCCGATGGTGGCCGACGCGGTCGGCACGTCGGCGCTGTTCGCGTCCCGGTTCCGCGAGTGCGCGGCGCGGTCGCTGCTGCTGCCCCGCCGTGACCCGGGCCGCCGCCAACCGCTGTGGCAGCAGCGCCAGCGCGCCGCGCAGCTGCTGGACGTGGCGCGGGAGTTCCCGGACTTCCCGGTGACCCTGGAGGCGGCGCGCGAGTGCCTGCGCGACGTGTTCGACCTGCCGTCGCTGACCGGGCTGATGCGCGAGATCGCCGGGCGCAAGATCCGCATGGTCGAGGTGGCCACGCCACAGCCGTCGCCGTTCGCGCGCTCGCTGCTGTTCGGCTACGTCGGCGCGTTCCTGTACGGCGAGGACGCGCCCTTGGCCGAACGGCGCGCCGCCGCGCTGGCCCTGGACCCGACCCTGCTCAGCGAGCTGCTGGGCCGGGTCGAGCTGCGCGAACTGCTGGACCCGGCCGTCATCGAGGCCACCGCCGCGCACCTGCGCTGGACCGACCGGCGGGTGCGTGACGCCGAGGACACCGTCGAGATGCTGCGCCGCCTCGGTGATCTCAGCCTCGACGAGCTGGTCGAGCGGGGCGTGGACCCCGGCTGGCTGACCGAGCTGGCCCGTGCCGTGCGGGTGCTGGCCATCCGGGTGGCCGGGCAGGAGCGTTGGATCGTCGCCGAGGACGCCGGGCGCTACCGCGACGCGCTCGGGGTGGCGCTGCCGCCGGGGCTGCCCGCCGCGTATACGGCGCAGGTCACCGATCCGCTGCCCGACCTGATCGGACGGTTCGCCCGGACCAGCGGCCCGTTCCGCGCCGACGACTGCGCGCGCCGGTTCGGGCTGGGCGTGGCCGTGGTCGAGCACACGCTGCGGCGCCTGTCGGCTTCGGGGCGGTTGGTGTCCGGGGAGTTCACGGCCGCCTCCGACGGCGGGTTCGTGGAGTGGTGCGACGCGGAGGTGCTGCGTACGCTGCGCCGCCGCAGTCTGGCCGCGCTGCGCAAGGAGATCGAGCCGGTGCCGCCCGCGGTCCTCGGCCGCTTCTTGCCGGTATGGCAGCAGATCGGCCGCCGGTCCACCGGCATCGACGCCGTCGCCGCCGCGATCGACCAGATCCAGGGCGTGCCCGTGCCCGCCTCCGCCCTCGAACGCCTGGTCCTGCCGCAGCGCGTCGCCGACTACACCCCGGCGTACCTGGACGAGTTGTGCGCCACCGGCGAGGTGGTGTGGGCCGGGGCGGGGGCCATCGGCGGCAACGACGGCTGGGTCACGCTGGCCTTCGCCGAGGCGGCGCCGCTGCTGCTCCCACCGCCGCTGGACATCGCCCGCACCGAGCTGCACGAGTCGCTGCTGGCCGCGCTCGGCGAGGGCGCGCTGTTCTTCCGTCAGCTCGCCGACCGGGTCGACGGCGTCGACACCGACGAACTGCTGGCCGCCCTGTGGGACCTGGTCTGGGCCGGGCTGGTCGGCAACGACACCCTGGCCCCGGTGCGGGCCCTGGTCGCGGGGGGCCACGGCGCGCACCGGGCCAGACCGGCCCCGGCACGGGCCCGCTACCGGCGGCCCAGCCTCACCGGCGGGCGGTCACTGGCCTCGGCGCGGGCGACCTCGCCCACGGCGGCCGGGCGCTGGCACGCGCTGGCCCCGCGCGAGACCGACGCCACCGCCTGCGCGGCGGCACTGGCTGACGTGCTGCTGGAGCGGCACGGGGTGGTGACCCGGGGGGCGGTGGCGGCCGAGGGGCGGCCGGGCGGGTTCGCGGCGGTGTATCCGGTGCTGGCGGCGCTGGAGGAGCGCGGCGCGGCCCGGCGCGGGTACTTCGTGGAGGGCCTGGGGGCGGCGCAGTTCGCGCTGCCGGGGGCGGTGGACCGGCTGCGGTCGTACACGGACAACGAGAGCTCGCGGGCCCTGGTGCTGGCCTCGACCGACCCGGCCAACCCCTACGGCGCCGCGCTGCCCTGGCCCGCCACCGGCGAGGGCCACCGGCCCGGCCGCAAGGCCGGGGCGCTGGTCGTCCTCGTCGCCGGCGAGCTCGTCCTGTACGTCGAGCGCGGTGGCCGCACCCTGCTCACCTTCGGCTCCGACGACACCGCCAAGGGGCTGGCCGCCACGGCGCTGGCCGAGGCCGTCGGCGCGGGCGCGCTCGGCCCCCTGACGGTGGAACGGGCCGACGGCGAGTCGATCACCGACAGCCCGCTCGGCGCGGCGCTGGCGGCGGCCGGGTTCCGGATGACCCCGCGCGGCCTGCGGATACGCGGCTGACCCTGACTTCTCCAGGGCGGCGGCAGGGGAAACGGTCAGGGAAACACCGGGGAACGGCGGTCGGCTCAGGCCTGGCGGGTCGGGGCCGTGCGGTGGCATGCTGCGGTTCATGACCAGCGCCCCACCCGCCCGACGAGACACCTATGTGGACTTCCTGCGGGCGTTGAGCCTCATCGTGGTCGTGGTGTGGCACTGGGCCTTCACCATCCTCGACTGGCGCGCGGACGGGCCGCACGCGACCAGCCCGCTCGGCTTCACCCGAGGATTGTGGCTGGCCACCTGGCTGTTCCAGGTCATGCCGCTGTTCTTCTTCATCGGCGGCTACGTGCACCTGCGCAGCTGGGAACGGGCCCAGACGCGGGGCGTGAGCATGGGCGCGTTCGTGTGGCGGCGAGTACGGCAGCTGACCATCCCGGCCGGGATCGTGCTGCTGGTATGGATCGGGCTGGGTTCGCTGATCGGGACGTACTTCAACCTCACCGGCGTCGGCCGGGCGGTGAAGCTGGTGGTCAGCCCGCTGTGGTTCCTGGCCGTGTACCTGATGCTGATCGCGCTGCTGCCGATCGGCCTGTGGCTGCACCGCAAGGCGGGCCTGCTCGCCCTGGTATGGCTGGCCGGAGCGGCGATGGTCGTGGACGTGCTGCGGTTCGACCGGGGCCTGGAGGACATCGGCTGGCTCAACATGGTGCTGGTCTGGGGCCTGTGCCACCAGGCGGGCTTCTTCTACCAGAACGTCGTCGACTCGCCCCGCCGCAACGACTGGGCGCTGCTGTGGCTGGGCCTGTTCGGCCTCACCGGCCTGGTCGGCTCCGGGCTGTACCCGGGCTCGATGGTCGGCGTACCCGGCGAGCGCTTCTCGAACATGGCCCCGCCGACCTTCGTCATCGTGGCGCTGCTCATCTTCCAGATCGGATTCGTGGAGCTGCTGCGGCCGCGCATGCAGATCCTGCTGCAGCGTCCCCGCTGGAAACGCGCCAACGAACTGATCAACGAATTCTCGCTGCCGCTGTACCTGGTGCACACCACCGGAATGGCGCTGTTCCTGTTCCTGACCTGGGTGCTGTTCGCCTTCGACATGGACAAACCGGCCGATGTGGACCTGGGCTGGTGGCTCACCCGCCCATTGGCCATCATCGGCCCGCTGATCTGCACCGTGCCGGTGCTGCTGCTCTTCCGTCGCCTGCAACGCGGGCACTTCAGGTCGTCGACACAGGTCACCGTGCCCGCCCAGGCCGGACCGGCCTCGATCGACACTCCGCGGGAGATCGGGACGCCCGGCAGGCCGTGACAGCGGCGTTAAGTTGATGGGTATGGCCGGATACGACTGGATTTCGTTCACCACCGACTACGGGCTGTCGGACGGGTTCGTGGCGTCCTGCCACGGCATGATCGCCCGAACCGCGCCACAGCTTCGCGTCATCGACGTCAGCCACCAGATCCCGCCCGGCGACGTCACCCGAGGCGCCGCCGTGCTGGCCCAGACCGTGCCCTACCTGCCCCCGTCGGTGCACCTGGCCGTCGTCGACCCCGGCGTCGGCACCGTACGCCGCGCCGTCGTTCTGCAGACCCCGAACGGCCTGCTCGTCGGCCCCGACAACGGACTGCTCGGCTGGGCCGCCCAGGCCCTCGGCGGGATCGAGCGGGCGGTCGAACTGGCCAGCACCGACTGGTTCGCCCCCACCGTCTCGCGCACCTTCCACGGCCGCGACGTGTTCGCCCCGGCCACCGCCCGGCTCGCGCTCGGTGCCGACCTGGGCGAGGCCGGGCCCGACCTGGCCGCCGACAGCCTGGTGCGGCTGCCCGACCCGGTGATCGCGCTGGGCGACGGCTGGCTGGAAGCCGAGGTGCTGACCGTGGACCGGTTCGGCAACGTGCAGCTCGCGGCGTCCGGCGAGGCGCTGGCGGCACTGCCGGACCGGCTGACCGTGGGCGGCTGCCGCGCCGTACGCGGCACCACCTTCGCCGACGTGCCCTCCGGCGGGCTGGTCGTCTTCGCGGACTCGGCCGACCGCATCGCCATCGCCGTCAACGGTGGCCGGGCCGCGGTCATGCTCGCCGTCAACCCCGGCGACATCGTCCGCATCTCCTGACCGCGCCCAGCGCGGCGCGCCCGCCCAGCGCCGCGCGCCCGCGTCGCGTGAGGCTGCAGTTTCGGGGAAAGTGCGCGAATTCGCCCCATGATTCCAGCACTTTCCCCGAAAGTGCGGCAATGAGGGAGCCCTCACACGCGGACTCGCGCGGAGGGCTCGGGTTGAGCGGTGTCGCCCGGCCACGTACGGGCCGGGCGATGGGCAGGGTCGGGCCTACGAAGGTGCCCGGCCCAGGTCAGACGCCTACGACCTCGCGGCCGCGGGTGCTGCCGGGGTTGGTGGGTCGGGTGTTGCGGGTCGCCCGCAGCGTGGTGCGCAGCGGGTTGTCGCGGCGTACCGTGACCGAGACCTGGCCGTCGGTGGCCACCTCGGTACGCGGTCGAGCCGAGATCGGCTCCAACGGCTTGTCCTGACCACCGCGCGGCAGCGGGGGCGTCAGCACACCCTCGACCTGCTCGGCGACAGCCATCGTGTCACTGACCTCGCGCAGCACCTCGGACAGCCGCGCCCCGAGCGCGTCGCAGATGGACGTCAGCAGTTCGCTGGACGCTTCCTTCTGACCACGCTCGATCTCCGAGAGGTAACCGAGGCTGACGTTGGCAGCCGTGGAGACCTCGCGCAGGGTTCGATGCTGTCCCTGCCGACGGGCACGGAGGGCATCACCGATCACTCGACGCAAAAGCACCATGTCGCACCCCCTGCTCTAGTTCCCCGTAACCAGCAGCCGATATGCCGTCAGCCGCCGGTTGTCACCGACGGCTGAGATGAACCGTACTCTCTCTGTGCCAGATCGACACCCCGCCCCGCCGATGCGGGTGTCCGACTCTTCCAGCGCCTCCCGCCATAGTGGCACAGATCACCAAACCCCGCGCCACCCTTTCCGAACCGCGGAAATCAGGCTGTCGCCCGCCACAGCAGATCCAGTACGGCATCGACGCTGGTCGCTCGCACCGCGGCCCGGTCACCGCGCACACGCAACTCGACCACGTCGCTCAGCCCGTCCGGCCCGGCGAGTCCCACGAACACGGTTCCGGCCGGAATGCCGTCTTGCGGACCGGGTCCGGCGACCCCGGTGGTCGACAGCCCCCAGTGGGCGCCGCACCGCTCGCGGGCGCCCCGCGCCAGCGCGACCGCCACGTCCGGGTCGACCGGCCCGCGCTCGGCCAGCAGGGCCTCGTCGACCCCGGCCAGGCTGTGCTTCAGGTCGGTGGCGTAGACGACCAGCCCGCCGCGCAGCACCCGGCTCACCCCCGGCACCGTCACCAGCGTGGCCGTGAGCAGGCCCCCGGTCAGCGACTCCGCCGCCGCCACGGTTTCGCCGCGCTCGACCAGCCGCGACACCAGCGCGTCCACCCGGCCCGCCCCGGTGGCCCCGTTCCCCAGGCGCCGCCGGTCCAACTCCGTCATCGCGACGTCGTCGTCCCTGGCGCTCACGCGACCCGTCCCGCGAGCTTGGCGGCCCGGTCGTCGTTGGCGCTCACGCGACCCGACCCCGTGCGCTCGGCCGCCCAGTCGTCGTTGGCGCTCACGCGACCCGACCCGCGCGCTTGGCGGCCCAGTCGTCGTGGGCGGTACGCACCGACGGCCACAGCCGGTCCAGGCCGTCGTCGATCAGCCCGAACAGGTCGGCCAGGGCCTGGCGCCACTCGTCGCGGCTGAGCAGCTCCTGCTCCTCGCGCCCGTAGTCGTCGAGCGTGGTCAGCACGCAGCCGCGCAGGATCTGCACCTCGCGGCCGGTGCGCCGCATCGCGGTGAAGACCTGGGTGAACGGCGACTTCGGTGAGGTCGACAGGTGCGAGTGCGCTCCGCCGAAGTCCTCGATCTCGGCGGGCGCGGCGATGACGTCGCAGGCCAGGAAGGACCCGGTCGGGTCGTGGTGCAGCCGCCAGCCGGGCTCGTCGCGGGGCGTCTGCGCCAACGCGTACCCGAACGGGCCCTGGCGGTGGTCGCCGTGGCGCAGCGGCAGCGGCTCGAAGAACGCGTCGCCAAGGCCGGTGTCGGCGAACCACACGCCGTCCGGGTGGGCGTCGTCGGGCAGGTCGTGCACCAGCAGGGCGAGGTGGTTGAGGTCGGCGGTGACCTGGGTCAGGTCGCTGACGACGTACCCCCGATGCATGGTCACGGTGAAGCCCAGCTCGCGCAGCAGCGCGGCGAAGGCGCCGTTGAGCTGGAAGCAGTAGCCGCCCCGGCGGCGCACCACCCGGTCGACCGACTCGGCCTGGTCGACCGTGCCCGGCCGCCCGAGCATGATCTCCATGTTCGTGTACGGCACCCGGTGCACGTGGGCGCGGTGCAGCTCGTGCAGGAACTGCGGTGACGGCGGTTTGCGGCTGACCCCGAGCAGCCGCAGGTAGGCATCGATCACGAGCCGAGCTTAGGAGTCCGGCGCCGCAGCCGCATCGCGGCGACGACGTAGTCGATCCCGGTGACCACGGTCACCACCAGCGCCGCGCCCATCAGCCACGGTCCGACCGAGGCCCACGGCTGCGGGAACGGCCACAGGTACCACGCGATCGCGGCGATCTGCAGCACGGTCTTGAGCTTGCCGCCGCGGCTGGCCGCGATCACGCCGCCGCCGTACCGGATCACCAGGAAGCGCAGCAGCGTCACGCCCCACTCCCGGATCAGGATCACGATGGTGACCCACCAGGGCAGCGCGTCGTACACGCTGAGCAGGATCAGCGCCGAGCCGGTCAGCGCCTTGTCGGCGATCGGGTCGGCCACCTTGCCGAACGAGGTGACCAGCTCGAACCGGCGCGCGATCCAGCCGTCGATGTAGTCGGTCGCCGAGGCCACCCCGAACGCGATCGCGGCGGCGATCCGCCACTTCGTGTCGGTCATGCCGGAAACGACCACCAACATCACGAAGACCGGGACGAGGATGATCCGAACCACGGTGAGGATGTTGGCGGCATTGAGCACGGGTGGCACCCGGCGTGAACGTTCCTGCACGACCGACACGTTAGCCAGCCACGGCGAGCAGCGGCGAGTGATCGCGTGGCGCGGCGTCGAGCATCAGCGTCGGGACTGCGACAAGGTCGACCCCCTCGGTGCCGGTGACCCGCGCCCGGACCAGGTCACCGGGGCGCAGCGCGGCGAGATCCACGCCTTCTGCTCCGGCCACCAGCGTGGTCGAGCCGTCGACCTCGGGCGCCTGGTGGGCGCCGCGACCCTCGACCACGCCACCGTCCACGCTGTCGACCAGCACGTCCACGAGGGTGCCCAGGCGCTCCTCGGCCCGCTGGCCGCACAGCTCCTCGACCAGGGTGAGCATCTTGTCGTACCGCCGCTTGACCGTCGCCGAACCGATCTTGCCGGCCATGCCCGCGGCCTCGGTGCCGTCCTCGTCGGAGTAGTCGAACACGCCGATCGCGTCCAGCCGCGCCGCGCTGACGAAGCGCACCAGTTCCTCGAAGTCGGCCCGGGACTCGCCCGGGAAGCCGACGATGAAGTTGCTGCGGGCGCCCGCCTCCGGCGCCAGCTCACGGGCCGAGGCCAGCAGCTCCAGGAACCGCTCGGTCGAGCCGAACCGGCGCATGCGCCGCAGCACCGGCTCGGCCGAGTGCTGGAACGAGAGGTCGAAGTACGGCGCCACGCCCGGCGTCGTCGCGATCGCCTCGACCAGGCCCGGCCGGGTCTCGGCGGGCTGCAGGTAGCTCACCCGCACCCGCACGATGCCCGCGATCGCGGCCAGCTGCGGCAGCAGCTTCTCCAGCGCGCGGGGGTCGCCCAGATCCTTGCCGTATGACGTCGAGTTCTCACTGACCAGCACCAGCTCCCGCACACCCGTCCGGGCCAGCCACTCCGCCTCGGCGAGCAGCTCGTCAGGCGTACGGCTGACGAACGAACCCCGGAACGCCGGGATCGCGCAGAACGAGCAGCGCCGGTCGCAGCCGCTGGCCAGCTTCAGCGACGCCACCGGGCTGCTGTCCAGCCGGTGGCGCAGCACCGGGCGCAGGTGCGCCGGGGTGTGCTCGTCGTTGGTGAACGCGGCGTGCCCCGGCACGATCACGCCCGTGTCCCGCCGCTTGGCGGGCGCCACCGGCAGCAGCTCGCGCCGGTCGCGCGGGGTGTGCGAGTCCACCTGCTCGCCGCGCAGGACGGCATCGAGGGTGTTCGCGATGGTCGGGTAGTGGTCGAAGCCGAGCACGGCGGCCGCCTCGGGCAGGCTGCCCGCGAGGTCCTTGCCGTAGCGCTCGGCCATGCAGCCGGCGGCCACGACCTTGGCGCCGGTGTCGGCGGCGGCCAGCAGCGTGTCGATCGAGTCCTGCTTGGCCTTCTCAACGAAGCCGCAGGTGTTGACGAGGACGACGTCGGCGCCCTCGCCGTCGGTGCTGACCTGCCAGCCGTCGGCGGCCAGGCGCGCGGCCAGCTCCTCGGAGTCGACCTCGTTACGGGCGCAGCCCAGGGTCAGCAGAGCGACCCGGCGCGCGGGCTGTTCGGTGGGTGACGGGGAGGTTGCAGGCACTCGACAAGGCTACCGGGCGCACCCGACACACCCACCCCAACCTCCACCCCCGTGTATGTAACCCACGCCACCCCCGAGGTAAGGAAGGGCCCCTTCTTCTCGTTTTGCGTATAGGAAGGGCCCCTTCTTAACTCGCTGTCGCGGACCGCCGGTCGAGCCGCCGCGCTAGCCTTGGGTGCGGCGGCGCCCCGACCGCGCCGTTCCGGACGAGAGCTCGCCGTACCCGGCCCGACAAGACGGCGCGCAGAACCACGCGCATGAATCATGACGTTCTGCAGGTCATCGGCGCGCTGACCGTCCTCGGCGGCTACGTGGCCGCCCAGCTGGGCCGCACGACGACCCGCTCGATCGGCTATCTGGTCGCCAACACCGTGGGCGCGGGCCTGCTCGCCTGGTTGGCCTGGCTCGGCCGCGACTGGGGCTTCCTGCTGCTGGAGGGCACCTGGGCCGCGGTGTCGGCGGTGTCGCTGTACCTCGTCCTGCGTCGCGGCGCTGCGCCCGCCCCGAGCAGCTCGGAACCCGCCCCGGCGCGAGCACGCGAGCACCCGTCAGCCGCTGGCACGCGCGCACCCGTCACGAACAGCCGCTGACGGCCCGGTGGGCGCCCAGCCACGCCCGCCCGGCCTGCACCCGCGGGTCGCGGATGAGGTCGTCGACGCCCGCACCGTTACGAAGGGGCCCTTCTACTACGGAAAGCGATAACAAGGGGCCCTTCCTTACCTCGGGGAGGGGTGGGGCGGGCGGGACTCGATGGTGATGACGGTGGCGAGGAGGGCGGCCAGGGTGGCCAGCTGGGCGAGGGTGCTGACCAGGCCCAGCGGGATGGTGGCCAGCACCGCGAGCGCGCCCAGCAGGCGGTAGCGGCGTCGTCCGATGCACAGCACCCAGCGGAACAGCACGTCCCCGAGCAGGAACACCGCGATCCCGCCCGCCAGCAGCAGCGCGTACGCCGGGTACAGGTGTCCCCCGGCGTACAGCACCGCCTTCTTCACCCCGGCCGCGAAGACCACCACGCCCAGCAGCAGCGGTACGTGTGCCCAGCCGAAAGCGTGCAGCGCCGTACGACCGCGCCGCGCCGACGGCACCGAATCCAGCGCGTGCTCGGCCTTCACATCGTCCCCGCCGAAGTACAGCCACCACAGCAGGAACGACAGCAACAGTCCCAGCCCGGCGACGCCCAGCCGGGCCGGGGTGAGCTCCAGCCCGGCCGCCCCGGCGCCGATTGCGACCACCGACTCACCCAGCGCGATGATCACGATCAGCCCATGGCGCTCGACGAAGTGCGCCGAGGAGATGCTCCACTCCGACAGCGGGTGCAGGTACGGCGAGGCTGCCATGACCGCGATCGCGGCCAGCCACAGCCAGGTCCGCCAGGGTTCGGTGACGATGCCGCCGCCGAGCACCAGCGCGGCGCTGAGCAGGTTGAGCCCGAACAGGTGGCGCATCGCCGTGGGCGCGACCCGGAACAGCAGCCCGCTGTGGATCAGGTTGACGAGGAAGTATCCGGCGCCGAAGACCCAGCCGCTGCCTGCGTACGCGCCCGGGACGGCGAGCGCGATCATCAAGAACCCGAACATGCCGAGCAGCAGCAGTCCGCGGCGTACGTGGTCGGTGGGGGCGAGGTGGTTGGTGAGCCAGGCGTAGCCGTCGTACATCCACCAGATCATCAGCAGCAGGACCACCACGCGCCCGGCGCCGGACCAGGTCGGGTGCCCGGCCAGCAGCGCGGTGAGCTGGGTGACGGTGAAGACGAAGACCAGGTCGAAGAAGAGTTCCAGGGTGGACACGCGGACGACCGGCTCGCGGTCGACTCCGACAGAGGGGTCGGTCACCGCGCCATCCTAGATGATCATCCGTCCACAGAGGTCACTCGTCCACGCCGAGGTCGGCGAGCACCTCCGCCAGCTCGTCCGGCTTGATCAGCACCTCGCGGGCCTTGGAGCCCTCGGACGGCCCGACGATGCCGCGGGTCTCCATCAGGTCCATCAGCCGCCCGGCCTTGGCGAAGCCGACCCGCAGCTTGCGCTGCAGCATGCTGGTCGAGCCGAGCTGCGACACCACCACCAGCTCGACCGCCTGGATCAGCAGCTGCAGGTCGTCGCCGATCTCCTCGTCGACCTTCTTCTTGCCCTCGGTCGGCACCGCCAGCACCTCGGGCTTGAACTCCGGCTGGCGCTGCCGCTTGCAGAACGCGACGATGTCGTTGATCTCGTTCTCGGCGACCCAGGAGCCCTGGATGCGCTGCGGCTTGCTGGCGCCCATCGGCAGGAACAGGGCGTCGCCGCGACCGATCAGCTTCTCGGCGCCGGGCTGGTCCAGGATGACCCGCGAGTCGGCCAGCGAGCTGGTCGCGAACGCCAGCCGCGACGGCACGTTCGCCTTGATCAGACCGGTCACCACGTCGACCGAGGGCCGCTGGGTGGCCAGTACCAGATGGATGCCCGCGGCACGCGCCAGCTGGGTGATCCGCACGATCGAGTCCTCGACGTCGCGCGGGGCGACCATCATCAGGTCGGCCAGCTCGTCGACCACGACCAGCAGATAGGGGTACGGCGTGAGCACGCGCTCCGAGCCCGGCGGCGGCTTGATCTGCCCCGCCCGCAGCTTGCGGTTGTAGTCGTCGATGTGGCGCACCCCGGCCGCGGCCAGGTCGTCGTAGCGCATGTCCATCTCGCGCACCACCCACTCGAGGGCGTCGGCCGCCTTCTTCGGGTTGGTGACGATCGGGGTGACCAGGTGCGGGATCCCCTCGTACGAGGTGAGCTCCACCCGCTTCGGGTCGACCAGCAGCAGCCGCACCTGGTCGGGCGTGGCCCGGACCAGGATCGACACCAGCAGCGAGTTCAGGCAGCTGGACTTGCCCGCGCCGGTCGCGCCCGCGATGAGGATGTGCGGCATCTTGGCGAGGTTGGCCACCACGTAGCCGCCCTCGATATCCTTGCCCAGCGCCACCACCATCGGGTGCGTCTCGCTGGTGGCGATGCGCGAACGCAGCACGTCGCCGAGGGCCACGTCCTCGCGGTCGGTGTTGGGGATCTCCACGCCGACGGCGCTCTTGCCCGGGATCGGGCTGAGGATGCGCACGTCGGGGCTCTTCACCGCGTACGCGATGTTGCGGGACAGGGCGGTGATCCGCTCCACCTTCACCCCGAGCCCGAGCTCCACCTCGTACCGGGTGACGGTCGGGCCGCGGGTGAACCCGGTGACGGCGGCGTCGACGTCGAACTGGTCGAACACGTGCGCCAGCGCCGCGATGACCTCGTCGTTGGCCTTGGACCGACTCTTGGCCGCCTCACCCTGCTTCAGCAGGTTCGGCGGCGGCAGGGCGTAGTCGCCGCCGAGGCTGGGCAGCAGCAGCTGCTCCGTCCTGGTCGGCGGCGGGGTGTGCTGCGGCGGCTCCGGCCGCTTGCGCGGCGGCTTGGGCAGCCGGTCGATGGCGACGGTCTCGTGCTCGGCGAGTTCGGGGTCGAAGTCCTCGTCGCCGGGCTCCGGCGGCGGGTTGAACGCGGCGGGCGGGGTGAGCCGCTTGCGGCGCGGCGCCGGGATCTCCTGCGGCTCGTCCTCGTCCGGGGGCGGCGCGCCGGTGCCCAGCATCATGTCGCGTGCCGCGGCCAGCCGCTCCGGGATCTTGTTGACCGGGGTCGCGGTGACCACGAGCAGACCGAACCCGAGCAGGATCAGCAGCAGCGGTACGGCCACCCAGGCCGTCACCGCGCTGTCCAGGCCGCCGCCGAGCAGCTTGCCGAGCAGGCCGCCGGCGTACTCCATCTGGATCGGGTCGACCGGGTGCTGCGCGATGTGCAGGATGCCGGTGCTGGACACGGCCAGCGCGGTCCAGCCGACCACGCCCCGGCCGCGCTGGGCCGGATCGGGCTCCGAGCGCATCGCCCGGATCGCCGACACCGCCAGCAGCAGTGGCAGCGCGGCAGCGGTCGCGCCGATGAAGAACCTGATCGTGGTGGCGAGCCACTCCCCGAACGGTCCGGCGCCGCCGCCCCAGATGGCGACCCCGAGCAGGATCGCCGCGCCGAGCAGCAGCAGGCCGACGCCGTCGCGGCGGTGCTCCGGGTCGAGGTCGCGCGCCTTGGCCGCCTGGCTGCCCGCCGCGCGGGCGATCCAGCCGACGCCGTGCGCCACGGCCATCCATATCGCACCCAGGCCACGTCCGACCAGGGCGACAGGGTTCACGGTCAGCCGCGGCCGCCGCGCACGCGACCGGGCCGCCGGTCGTCGCGCGGGGGCGTTACGGCCCGCCTGTCGGGTACGCGCAGCCGTCGCCTTCGTCGGCGTGGCAGCTCGACGACGGCTTGAAGAGGAGGTACGGCCCGCCATGCCTCACACGGTAGAGGAGATCATCGACAACTCCTCGCTTTTCCCCCCGTGTCTCCCCGTCCATCTCAGACCCCCCACCCCCTTTTCCCGTCGATCATGAACTTATGGCGCGGTTCGACGGCGTGTCCTTGACACAGCCTCCTGTTGACCTCGGCAACCCGCGACGCTCGCAGGCCCGGCGATCAGGAAGTTGTGCCCACGACACGCCGTTGAACCGTGCCATAAGTTCATGATCGACGTGGAGAGGGTGGCACAGCCGCGGGAGTCAGACCTCCAGGACGGTGGGGACGATCATGGGGCGGCGGCGGTAGGCCTCGTTGACCCAGCGGCCGACCACCCGGCGGACGATCTGCTGGAGCTGGTGGGAATCCGTCACGCCGTCGAGGGCCGCCCGGTCCAGCGCCTCGGTGACCAGCGGCAGGGCCGGGTCGAAGGCGGCCGGGTCCTCGGAGAAGCCCTTGGCCGACAGCATCGGCCCACCGACGACCTTGCCGGTGACCGAGTCGACCACCACGGTGACCGCGATGAAGCCACCGTCACCGAGCACCCGGCGCTCGGTGAGCAGGCTCTCGCCGACGTCGCCGATGGCCAGACCGTCGACGTAGACGTACCGGCTCTTGACGTGGCCGACCAGCTTGGCGTGGCCCTCGACCAGGTCGACGACGTCGCCGTCCTCGCACAGCACCACGCGGTCCGCCTGCACGCCCGACTCGACGCCGAGGCGGGCGTGGGCGCGCAGGTGGCGCCATTCGCCGTGCACCGGCATCAGGTTGCTGGGCTTCACCACATTCAGCAGGTACAGCAGCTCCCCGGCCGGGGCGTGCCCGCTGACGTGCACCTTCGCCACGTCCTTGTGGATCACGGTGGCGCCGGCGCGGGCGAGCTGGTTGATCACCCGGTACACGCTGGTCTCGTTGCCGGGCACCAGCGAGCTGGCCAGCACCACCGTGTCGCCGGGGGCGACGGTGATGTGGCGGTGGTCGCCGGTGGCCATCCGGCCCAGGGCGCTCATCGGCTCGCCCTGCGACCCGGTCGACATCAGCACGATCTCGTCCGGCGGCAGGCTGGCCGCGTCCTCCAGGTTGACCACCTGGCCGGGCTTGACCCGCAGCAGGCCGAGGTCACGGGCGATGCCCATGTTGCGGACCATGCTGCGGCCGATGAGGGCGACCTTGCGGCCGTTCTCCTCGGCGGCGTCGAGCACCTGCTGCACCCGGTGCACGTGCGAGGCGAACGAGGCCACGATGATGCGGCCCTTCGCCTTGTGGAAGATCGAGGCCAGTACCGGGCCGATCTCCTTCTCCGGGGTGACGAAGCCGGGGATCTCGGCGTTGGTCGAGTCCGACAGCAGCAGGTCGACGCCCTCGGCACCCAGGCGCGCGAACCCGGCCAGGTCGGTGATGCGCCCGTCCAGCGGCAGCTGGTCCATCTTGAAGTCGCCGGTGTGCAGCACCAGCCCCGCGTCGGTGCGGATGGCCACGGCCAGCGCGTCCGGGATGGAGTGGTTGACCGCGAAGAACTCCAGCTCGAACGGGCCGAGCCGCTCGCGCTGCCCCTCGCTCACGGTCAGCGTGTACGGCGTGATACGCCGCTCGGCCAGCTTCGCCTCGATCAGCGCCAGCGTGAACTGCGAGCCAACCAGCGGAATGTCGCTCTTGTGGGCGAGCAGGTACGGCACCGCGCCGATGTGGTCCTCGTGCCCGTGCGTGAGCACGATCGCCTGCACGTCCTCCAGGCGGTCCAGGATCGGGGCGAAGTCGGGCAGGATCAAGTCGACGCCCGGCTGGTCGGCGGTGTCGGGGAACAGCACGCCGCAGTCGACGACGAGCAGTTTGCCGCCGAACTCGAACACCGTCATGTTCCGGCCGATGGCACCCAATCCGCCCAGCGGGATGATGCGCAGGCCGCCCTCGGGCAGCGGCGGCGGTGCGCCCAGACTTGCGCTACGCACCGCGTCCAAATTCGCTGCGGTCAATTAATCTCTCCTTCGGGCTTGGCGGCTTTCGACATGCCGCCAATCTGTCGGCACGCGCGGCGTGCCGTTCTGCTGGCGGCTCGACGCCGCCGGTACGTCTTAGAGCGCCGCGCCCGCCGCCGCGCAGTCGGCGCGCAGCTGGGCCAGTTCGGCCTCGGTCGCGTCCACCAACGGTGCGCGCACCGGGCCCGCGGGCAGGCCGCGGGTGTTCAGCGCGGCCTTGGTCAGGATCGTCCCCGCGGTACGGAAGATGCCGGTGAACAGCGGCAGCAGCTGCCGGTGCAGGCGCAGCGCGGTGGCGACGTCGCCCCGCTCGTACGCCTCGATCATCTCTTTGGTGCCGGGCCCGATCAGGTGGGTCGAGGTGCCGACCACGCCGACCGCGCCGACCGACAGCAGCGGCAGCGTGTTGGCGTCGTCGCCGGAGTAGAAGGCCAGCCCCGTGTCGCGCATGACCCAGGAGGCCGCCGTCAGGTCGCCCTTGGCGTCCTTGACCGCCACGATGCGCTCATGCTCGGCCACCCGGCGGAACGTGTCGGTGGCGATCGCGGTGCCGGTGCGGTGCGGAATGTCGTACAGCATGATCGGAAGTTCGGAGGCCTGCGCCACCGCCAGGAAGTGCCGCTCGACCCCGGCCTGCGGCGGCCGGGAGTAGTACGGCGTCACGAGCAGCAGGCCGTGCGCGCCCGCCCGCTGCGCGCCGTGGGCCAGCTCGATCGTGTGGTGCGTGTCGAACGTGCCCACCCCGGCCAACACCTGCACCCGGTCGCCGACGGCCTCGACCACGGCGCGCACGAGAGTCTCCTTCTCGGCGTCGGTGGTGGTGGGCGACTCACCGGCGGTGCCGTTGATGACCAACGCGTCGTTGCGCTGCTCGTCCACGAGGTACGCGGCAAGCTTGGCGGCTCCGTCGACATCGAGGGAGCCGTCCTGGCGGAACGGGGTGACCATCGCGGTGATCAGGCGGCCGAAGGGCCGGTGAGCGTCGTACGTCATGCACACAACCTAGCGGAATACCGTGGGTGCCAGCCCTGGCCTCAGGACTCCCAGGTGAAGACGCTGGAGGCGATCTCCGTGCCGTCGGGCAGGGTACTGATGGTGAAGTCGCCGAACACGTTCGGCGCGAGCTGCTGGAGGTGGCGCAGCGTGGCCACGGCCAGCTCGCGGATCTCCACGTCGGCGTGCTCGGTGGCGCGCATGGCGATGAAGTGCCGCCAGGCGCGGTAGTTGCCGGTGACCACGATCCGGGTCTCGGTGGCGTTGGGCAGCACCGAGCGGGCGGCCTGACGGGCCTGCTTGCGGCGCAGGGTCGCGTTGGGCACGTCGGCGAAGGTCGCCTCCAGGCCCTCCAGCAGCTCGTTGTACGCCCGCACCGCGGCCTCGCTCGCCTCGACGAACTTCTTGTGCAGCTCCGGATTGGCCGCGATCACCTCGGGCTCGACCATGGCCGCGTCACGCTCGGGGACATACCGCTGGGACAGCTGGGAGTACGAGAAGTGCCGGTGCCGGATCAGCTCGTGCGTGAATGAACGTGACACGCCGGTGAAGTAGAACGTGGCCGTGCCGTGCTCCAGCACCGACAGGTGCCCGACCTCGAGGATGTGCCGCAGGTAGCCCTCGTTGGTCGCGGTGGCCGGGTTCGGCTTGGTCCAGGACTGGTAGCAGGCCCGCCCGGCGAACTCCGCCAGCGCCTGGCCGCCGTCGGCATCGGTATCCCACTCCACGTCGGCCGGAGCCTGGAAGTTCGTCCACGCGATCAACTGCACCGAAGGCTTCACGATCTCAGTCACAACGGCTGATCCTAGTGGACCGACCCCTTCTGGCTGCTCGCGGGAGGCGAGGGTCACCCTTGCGCGCGAGTGACGCCATCTATGACGTCACTACCGTCAAGACGACGTCAGAATTGACGCTTGCATGACGTCACTTCTGACGTCATAGTGGTGTCATGGACCTGTCCCCGTACCTCGACTCCCTGCGGCGGGATCTGACCGCGACCGCCGCACCCGGCGGTGAGGAGACCGCCCGCGTGGCGGACCTGCTCGCCACCGCGCTGGACGCCTCGGCCCGGCTGTGCCTGATCGAGGTGCTCGCCGACGCCACCGCGGAGATCACCACCAAGCTCGACGGCGCGACCGTCGAGGTCCGCCTGCGCGGCCGCGAAGCCGACCTGGTGGTCACCACCACCGCGACCCCGGCGGAGACGCCGGAAGCCGCACCGGCCGCACCCGTCGTGGAGAGCGGCGACCTGACCCGGCTCACGCTGCGCCTGCCCGAAGGCCTCAAGGAGGGCGTCGAGCGCGCCGCCGCCGCCGAGGGCATCTCCGTCAACGCCTGGCTCGTCCGGGCCACCGCCAACGCGCTGCGCGGGCCGATGCCCGCACCCCCGACCACCCACCACGGGCGCCGGATCACCGGCTTCGCCCAGGCCTGAAACGGCGAGGAGCCGACCATGAACCGTGAGTTCCCCTGCAACGGCACCATCCACGCCGACCTGAAGTTGTCGGCCGGACGTCTCGAGGTCGTGGCGGGCGACCGCCAGACCGCGACCGTCAGCATCACCCCGCTGGACAGCAGCGAGGCCAGCGCCCAGGCCGTCGAGGAGTGCCGGGTGGAGCTGGTCGACGGCCACCGCCTGCTGGTCAGCGCCCCCGAACACGGCGGCTGGCGGCTGTTCCGCCGCGCGAAACTGCTGGTCCGTGTCGAGCTGCCCGCCGACAGCGCGTTGAGCGTCAGCATCGCCTCGGCCGACGCGAGCATCACCGGTCGATACCACGATGTGGTCGTCAACACCGCCAGCGGTGACGTCGAGGTCGAGCGAGTCACCGGCGACACCAGCGTCAACACCGCCAGCGGCGATGTCCGACTGGGCGAGGTGGGCGGTGCGCTGCGGGTCAAGAGCGCCTCCGGCGACGTCCGCACCGGACAGGTCGGCGGCGAGATCACCGTGCACACCGCCAGCGGCGACGTGGAGATCGAAGCCGCGGCCCGCGACGCCAAAGTCACCACCGCCTCGGGCGATGTCGCGTTCGGGATCACCCGGCAGGGCGAGATCCGGATCAACACCGCCAGCGGCGACGTGACCGTCGGCGTCGCGGCCGGTACGGGAGTGTGGCTCGACGTGAACACGGTCTCCGGGCGCACCGCCAGCGATCTGTCCATGCCGGGCTCGCCCGTGGCGACGGGCCACAGCCTGACCATCAAGACCCGCACCGCCAGCGGTGACGTCACCCTGCGCCGCGTCAACGGGTGATCCGTGTCGCCGGAGAGCGGACGCCTCCTCCCGCCCCCGGCGACCCGGGCCGCGACAGCCCCGCTTTTGAATAGACACTGGCCTATCCAGAGGACGAAATCAGCGAAGTCGCCCTCTGGATAGGCCAGTGTCGATGCCATGTCGGGGCGAGACGCCCTCGTCGATCCGCCGAGGCGGACCGGGTCACACGAAGAAGTACGTGAACGGGGCCCAGGGCAGGTTGCGCAGCACCATGAAGACACCCCACGCCCCCAGGAACAGCCCCACCAGCTTCGGCGTGATCCGCAGCTGCGGCAGCTTCCACCGGAACGTGGTGTTGCCCGCCCACGCGACGTACATGTAGATCAGGAACGGCACCGCGAAGGTGAAGAGCAGGTGGTGGCGGGCCGCCGCGGGCAGGTCGCCGTGCATCAGGTACCAGGCCGCGCGCGTACCCCCGCAGCCCGGGCAGTCGAACCCGGTGAGCAGCTTGACCAGGCAGGTCGGGGTCGCTTCCGCGGGGTTGTTGGTCGGGTCGACCAGCAGCGTGTATCCGAGCGCGCCGCCGATGCAGCCCAGCGCCGCCAGCGGCACCGCCCAGCGGGGCGTGTGCGCGCGCATCCACTCGACGAACCGGCTGGCCCGGTCGACGGGCGGCGGGGCGAAGTGCCCGGCGTCAGGGTACGCGGAGGCCTCAGTCACACCACTGAACTTACACTGCCACGCACACCCGCATCGGCCAGCGCCGAGGCCAGATCACCCCGTTCGGGCGGGGCCACCTCGGACAGCCCCAGCCAGTCGGCCAGGCGGCGCAGCTCCACCGCGAGCGCCTGGGCGGTGACCTGCGGGTCGACGCCCGGCTCGGCCCACGCGGCGGGCACCCGCAGCACCCCGGCGCGCCGGTCGGCCTTGAGGTCGACGCGCGCGGCGAACCGGTCGCCGTGCAGGAACGGCAGCACGTAATACCCGTGCACCCGCTGCTCCTGCGGCACGTAGATCTCGATGCGGTAGCGCAGGTCGAACAGCCGCTCGGTGCGGCCGCGTTCCCAGATCAGCGGATCGAACGGGCTGACCAGGGTCGACACCGACACCCGGCGCGGCATCGCGGCGTCACGGTGTCGCCACGCCCGCTGCTTCCAACCGCGCACCTCCACCGGCACCAGCACGCCCTCCTCGGCCAGGTCGGCGATGGCGGCCCGCGTCCCGTCCAGCGGCAGTCGGAAGTAGTCGCGCAGCTCCGGCTCGGCGGCCACGCCCAGACCGCGGGCGGACAGTTCGACCAGGCGCCGGTACGCCTCGGCCGGTTCCGGCGTGGGCGTGTGCACGACCGCGGCGGGCAGCACCCGGTCGGTCAGGTCGTACAGCCGGGCGAACTGGCTGGTGCGCCCGGCGGAGGTGATGTCGCCGGCGTAGAACAGCCACTCCAGCGCCTTCTTCACGTCCGACCAGTTCCAGCCCCAGTTGTCCTTGGGCCGTGGCACGTCCTGCTCGATCTGCGCGGCGGTCACCGGACCGCGCTCGCCGACCTCCTTGAGCACCCAGGCGACCAGGTCGGGACGCTGCACGGCGATGCTGCGCGGCCCACCCCAGGCGCCCTCGGCCCGCGCCATCCGCCACCGGAACAGCGGCTGCAGCTGGACCGGCAGCAGCGAGGCCTCGTGTCCCCAGTACTCGAACAGCCAGCGCGGCCGTCGGGCGCTCGCCGAATCCAGCACAGTCGGGTCGTACGCCCCCAGTCGGCTGTAAACCGGCAGGTAGTGCGCCCGCTGGAGCACGTTGACGGAGTCGATCTGCAACAGTCCGGTGCGGCCGACCACCACCTTGCGCAGGTGCCGCGCCTCGATCGCGCCCTTGGGCGCCCGGTCGGTGAACCCCTGGGCCGCCAGTGCCATTCGCCGTGCCTGCGCGATCGTCATCGACTCCACGCCGCCCG
>NZ_JAHRCY010000005.1:425197-556107 GCF_019083965.1 Catellatospora tritici | reverse complement strand
GTGAGGGCGAAGTCGTCGATGTCGAACAGTCCGCCGCCGCTGCCGGTGAAGACGAGGTACAGCGCGCCGGATCCGGTGGTGATGGTGGTGGTGACGTCGGTGTAGTTGCCGTAGCCGCCGGTGTTGGGGACGCTGGCCGAGCCGAGCAGGGTGCCGGTGGCCGAGCCGGAGCGGATCTGGATGGTGCCGCCGGTGCCGCCGGAGGCGACGCGAGCGGTGAAGCCGGTTTTGCCGGCGAGGCTGACGCCGGAGAAGCCGATCCAGTCGCCGTTGTCGACGTAGCCGACGCGGTTGCCGCCGTGTGCGGCCGCGTCTGCGACGATCTGCACCCCGGACTGCGCCGTGAACGACTCGGCCTCGACCCGGCTGACCGGTGGCGTGGTGCCGGTGAGGGCGAAGTCGTCGATGTCGAACAGTCCGCCGCCGCTGCCGGTGAAGACGAGGTACAGCGCGCCGGATCCGGTGGTGATGGTGGTGGTGACGTCGGTGTAGTTGCCGTAGCCGCCGGTGTTGGGGACGCTGGCCGAGCCGAGCAGGGTGCCGGTGGCCGAGCCGGAGCGGATCTGGATGGTGCCGCCGGTGCCGCCGGAGGCGACGCGAGCGGTGAAGCCGGTTTTGCCGGCGAGGCTGACGCCGGAGAAGCCGATCCAGTCGCCGTTGTCGACGTAGCCGACGCGGTTGCCGCCGTGTGCGGCCGCGTCTGCGACGATCTGCACCCCGGACTGCGCCGTGAACGACTCCGCCTCGACCCGGCCGGTCGCGGGCGAGGTCGCCCAGGGGACCTGCGGCGAGCGGTAGAAGTTGATGCCCTGCGTGGTCCAGCGCGGTCCCTGCGCGCCCAAACGGGCCTTGAACGCGTCCCAGTTGCGTGCCGACTGAGGTGACCAAGCCAGCTCGGCGAGGGCAGGCAGGCGCGGGAACGCCATGAACTCGATGTCGGCTAGTGTCGTGATCGTTTCGGTCCACAGCGGAGCCTCCACGCCGATGATCGACGCGGCGGGCACGCCCGGCAGCAGAGTGGCGGGGTCCCAGCTGTAGGCGGTCTGCACCTCGATGAGACCCGCCCAGGTGAGCCCGAGCGGGGTCTGGTTGGTGTACTTCATGTCGAGGTACGCCTTGTTGGCGGGGGACAGCAGCACCTTGGCGCCCTTGCTCACGGCGGCGCTCAGGTCGGCGTCGGAGGTCGTCGTGCCCCAGTACTGCGCGACCCGGCCGGAGGTGTGGTCGGCTTGGCCGAGCTGGTGCCAGCCCATGACGGTCTTGCCTGCGGCGCCGACAAACGGCTGGATCCGGTTCATGAAGGTGCGGTAGTCGGCGTCGGAGGTGCTGCTTGCCTCGTCGCCTCCGATGTGCAGGTAGGGCCCCGGGGTGAGCGCGGCCAGTTCGGAGAGCACCTGCTGCACGAACGTGTAGGTGACCTCCTTGCCGACGCACAGGGAGCTGAACCCCACGGCGGTGCCGGTGTACAGCGGCGGGGCCGTGTTGTTGCAGTTCAGTTCGGCGTACGAGGCCAGCGCCGCGTTGACGTGCCCAGGCATGTCGATCTCGGGGACGATCGTGATGTACCGGGCCGCGGCGTACGCGACGAGGTCGCTGTACTGCGCCTTCGTGTAGTAGCCGCCGGGGCCGCCGCCGACCTGGGTGCTGCCGCCGACGGTGGCCAGGCGCGGCCAGGCATCCACCACGATCCGCCAGCCCTGGTCGTCGGACAGGTGCAGGTGCAGGACATCGATCTTGTACTGGGCAATCTCGTCGAGATACCGCTTCACCACGTCCACGCCGAAGAAGTGCCGCGACACGTCGAGCATCGCGCCGCGATAGCCGTAGCGCGGGTAGTCAATGATCCGGCCGCCGCCGACCTCCCACGGTCCGGGCTGTACGGTGCGCGCCTCGACGGCGGCCGGCAGTAGTTGCCGCAGCGTCTGCACGCCGTGGAACAACCCGGCCGCGGTCTGCGCCCGCACGGTGATCAGCGATGCGGTGATGTCCAGCTGGTAGCCCTCACTGCCGACGCTCGGATCGGCGCCGGACAGCAGTAGCGCGATGCCACTCGTCGGGGTGCCGCTCGCGGTGGTGACGGGCAGCGCGTACCCGGTGGACGGGCGCAGCAGGCCGGCGAGCTGGTTGCCCACGTCGGCGGCGGCCGAGGAGCCCGACTGCGTCTGGATCGCGGCGTTGGCCGACAGCGTGTGGACGACGCCGGTGGCTGGCTGGACCGACACCGGTGCGGGCACTACGGTCTGTAGGCTCACCACGGCCGCGTGGGCGGGGGTCGCACCGACCAGCCAGGTGACCGCTGCGGTGGCGACGGTGACTGCGGAGGCGAGCAGGGCCTGACGGGCGCGACGGTGCACGACGTCCTCCGGTAAATGGTAAAGTTTCCTGTCAGTTTGACGGCAGGCTATGTCTCGATGGCTATGGTGTCAAGAAGGAAGGTCGGACCGCTGCCGCCCGTCGCGGCGGGTCAGCGTGGGCGCCACCTGTCCCGTCCACCGGCACCTTTCACCCGTGACCGGGGCGCGGGCTGCGCCAAGACGACCACGCTTTGCCGGCATGACATGATCGATGCGTGCGCGAAGCAGCCCACCAGCCGACGTCCACACCCTCCGTGACGAGCTTGCCGATGCCGGACTGGGAGCGATACGACGCTCTGCTGTTCGACTGGGACGGCACTCTCGTGGACTCCCAGCCCCTCAACTACGCGGTGCTCGCCCAAGTGCTGCGCGAGTGGTGCCAGGTGGACATCACCTGGCGGTGGTACACCGCCGCGCGGGGCACCCGCACTCCCGAACGGCTGCGGCAGTGGGAACAGGACAACGACCGCACGCTGGCCGTACCCGCAGACGAGGTGTTCGCCGAGGTCCGTGCACGCCTGGCCGACCGTGCCGGAGACGTCCGTGTTTTCGAACCGGTTCGCGCCATCGCAATTCAGGCCAGAGCGCGCGGACTGCGTACAGCGATCGCGACCGGCGCCGAGCGGGAGGTGGCGCTCGCCGGCGTGCGGGGTACCGGTCTGTCCGAGCTGTTCGACGCGGTGGTCACGTTCGACGACGTGGGCCTCGGCAAACCCGACCCGGGAATATTCCTCGCCGCGGCACTGGCCGTTAGTGTGGCCCCACAGCGATGTCTGGTGCTCGAGGACTCAGGAATCGGCATCCGCGCCGCTGCGGCGGCTGGCATGGATGTACTCGACGTCCGGCCGTACCTGCCGTATTCGGCGCCGTGCCAGGCCGTGTCGTCAAAGGTTTGACATGCGTGGACGATGTTTGTCGTGGTGCGTCGTCAGGAGTTGTCTGATGTCGAGTGGGCTGCATTGGAGCCATTCCTGCCGCCGGTGGTGAGCGGTGGCAGGCCGCGTTCGGATGACCGGCGGGTGCTCAACGCGGTGACGTGGAAGATCCGGTCGGGGGTTTCCGTGGCGGGACCTGCCGGAACGGTGCGGGGCGTGGGGGAGTGGTCTTGCTGGTCGTCTTCGGTGGCCTGCCCGGTGTGGGCAAGACGAGCCTGAGCCGCGCGGTGGCGCAGCGGCTCGCGGCGACGTGGCTGCGCATCGACGCGCTGGAGGCGGCGATGTGGCGGGCCGGTCTGCCGCGCGACGGCACGGTCGGCCTGGCGGGGTACGCGGTCGCGCACGCGGCGGCCGCCGGACAGCTGACCCTGGGCGGCACCGTGGTCGTGGACGCGGTGAACCCGGTCGAGGAGGCCAGGCAGGGGTGGCGCGACCTGGCCGCCACCCATGACGTGTCGCTGCGGCTGGTGGAGGTGATCTGCTCCGACGCGGCCGAGCACCGGCGCCGGATCGACCAGCGCCCGCCGGAGCCCGACCAGCCGATCGTGCCGACCTGGGACGACGTGATCGGTCTACGTCACGACCCGTGGACCGGGCCGCGCCTGACCGTCGACACGGTCGGCGGGTCGGACGGCTGCCTGGCCCGTGTCCTGGAGTTCTGCCGTCGGGCGTAGCGGGTCTGCACCGGCGCCGGGACTTCCCGGCTACTACCTGCGGCACTCCGACTACCGGATCCGGCTCGACGCCTACGCCGCTGTACGCGGCCGACGCGACGTTCTGCGCCCAGCCGGGCAACAGCGGCACAGGGTTGTCGTGGCAGTCGTACAACTTCGTCAACCGCTACCTGCGCCACTACCCAGCGAAGTCTGGGCCGCCGGCAACGGCGGTTCCCTGGCCGCCGACGCCACGGCCAACTTCGCCGCCGACACCAGCTGGCTCACCGCCACGTCCTGGGCACCGTGACACCCTGACGCCGTGGGCTCGGATCAGTGTCGAGCCCACGGCGTCGCGATCACTCGAAGCACACGGTGAAAGCGTCCGGGCGCTTGCGCGACAGACCGTCCTGGGCGACGTGGACCAGCACGTCGCGGATCCGGTCGAACGCGTCGGCACCCATCGCGGCCCGGCTGTGGTCGGCTGCCGTCCACACCAGCTCGACCGGCCCCGCCACGTCGGTGGTGAGGCGGTCCCACAGGGCGCTCAGGTTCGCACCGTAGTACGGTCCGAAGTCCAGCTCGCGCGCCAGCCGCCGGTGGAACTCCGCCTCGGTGGCGATCAGCCTTCCGTCCAGGACAACCCGGCGGACCTCGGCGGGCGGGCGGCGCCGGGTGGCCGCTGCGGGCCACGGGAC
The DNA here is from genome assembly GCF_019083965.1 of Catellatospora tritici. Classification (GTDB taxonomy): domain Bacteria; phylum Actinomycetota; class Actinomycetes; order Mycobacteriales; family Micromonosporaceae; genus Catellatospora; species Catellatospora tritici. The sequence goes on along the minus strand of NZ_JAHRCY010000005.1, from coordinate 551,467 downwards.
CTCGACCCCGTCGGCGAGCCGCATGCCGATTCCCCTACGGCGCGGGTGTGGCAGCTGGTGCTCCAGCCATACCGTCTCGGCGTCGATGCGTTCCAGCCGCAGCGACAGGTCGGCGTGCTCGCGGCTCCACCGCAGCCGCCCGTCCTGCTCGAAGACGACCACCCCGTGCTCGTACGCGCAGACCAAGGCCTCGTCCGGGGCCTCGGCGAACCTGATGTGGCACAGCCCCGAGTCCGGTTCGCGGGCGAGGTCGACCGAGGTGACGATCTCGTCGACGGTCAGGTCGAGCACCGCGACGGCGGCGCAACAGGTGGCGGCCAGCCACAGCAACCCGCGATCGGTGTCGACCCAGCCCACGATGTCACGCATCTCCGGCCGGAAGCCGTCGAGCTGACGGACGCCGCCATAGGGGTTCCGAATGGCCACGGACCCCTTCCGGTCGCCCTCGAACAGCTCGCCCCACGGCCCGCCCAGCTGAGCCCTGCCCCGGCTGTCGAAGACGAGCCGCCTACCGGCCATCGCGCGCCTCGACCACGGTCACGACCGTCGCGTCCATGCCATGAGCAGCTCGGACTCGCGATCCGGGGTCAGCAGCCGGTCCGGCAGCCCGACGGTCAGCAGGTCACGGGCAGACTCCGTCACCGGCCGCGTGACCAGGCCCGCAGCCAAGGCCGCGGCAGGGTCGGCAGCACCGACCCAGTAGTCGGCGGCGATGCCGTCGCCCCACAGCGGCAGCATCCCGCTGTCGGCGCCGTGCTCCAGCAGGAACGCGTCGTCGACCCAGGTCAGCTCGGTGCCGGCGGGGGCGAACTCGCGGGCGAGGCCATCGAGCAGGTCCGCCAGCGGCACCGAGGGGGTCACCGTGTGGAACACGCCGCCGCGGCCGAGCATGGACGCCATCCACGCCGCCTGATCCCGGGCGTCGATGACCTGCGTCGGCAGGGCCGGATCGCCCGGGGCCAGCACCTGACCGCCGCGAGCCAGGCGCTGCGCCCAGTAGTCGAGGCGGCCGTACGGATCCCACGGCCCGACCACGTACGTCGGGCGGACGATCAGCACGTCGGGACCGAACAGTTCGCGAGCGCGCTGCTCGCACAGCACCTTCAGCGAACCGTAGTTCTCGACCGTGACGGCGACGCCCTCGACCGGCCCGGTGTGCTCCAGCAGCGGAGCGGCCTCGGTGAAGCCGGGACCGGTCGGCGGCGCGTACGCCGACACCGACGAGACGAAGGTGTAGTGGCCGCCGCGCCCGCCGAGCGCCTCGGCCAGCGAGGTGATCTGGCCGGGGTGGTACCCGGTCACGTCCACGGTGGCGTCGAACTCGTGCCCGGCCAGCACCGACAGGTCCTCGTTGCGGTCGGCGAGCAGGTGGACGGCCTGCGGGAACAGGTCGGCGTTGGTGCGCCCCCGGTGCAGCAGCGTCACCTCGTGCCCGGCGGCCAGCACCGCCTCGGTGAGGTGGCGCCCGACGAACCTGGTACCCCCGACGATCAGCACGCGCATGCGGGGATCGTAGCCGTGGCTGCGATCTCGCCGACACCTGAAAATCGTGACCGTCTCGGGCTTCAGGCCAGGCGGGTCCGCCGCTGCCTGATGGTGCGCAGCAGTCCGGGGCGGTGCCCGGTTCGATCAGAAGTAGGTGTCCTCGTCGGCCTTGCGGTAGTCGCGGATGGCATCGAGCCGGCCGGTCGAGGCCAGGGTCACCCAGGCCGGGTTGCCGAGCAGGATGCGGCCGAGCGCGATGAGGTCGAACTCGCCCGCGTCGTGCCGGTCGAGCAGGGTGCGCAGGGCATCGGAATCGAAGAAGTCGCGGGTCAGGCCGACCGAGCCGACGGTGATGGACGGCAGGCCGGTCAGGTGCTTGGCCCAGCCCGCCAGGTTACGCGGCGAGCCCGGGAACGCCGGAGCGGCGAAGTCGCGCTGCGAGGCGTGCAGCACGTCGGCCCCGGCCGCGGTGAACGCCTGGAGCAGCACCGCCAGTTCGGCGGGCGACTCGGCGATCCGGGCCGTGTAGTCCCGCTCCTTGAACTGGGAGAACCGCACGATCAGCGGCATCCGGGTCGGGATGGCCGCGCGGACGGCTCGGACGACCTCGGCCGGGAACGCGGCACGCGCGGCCGGTGAACCGCCGAAGCCGTCGGTACGCCGGTTGGTGTAGGGCCACAGGAACTCGTCGAGCAGGTAGCCGTGCGCGGCGTGGATCTCCACGGCGTCGAAGCCGGCCCGGACCGCCACCCGGGCGGCGTCGGCGTACGCGGCCAGCAGGGTGTCCATGTCGGCGAGGGTCATCGCGCGGCTGCCGGAGGGCACGCCCGACGGCGTCCAGGAGGCGACGCCGTCCACCGGTTCCCGCTGGCTGCCAAGGTGCCACAACTGCGCGGCGATCCGGCCGCCGACCGCGTGGACCTCGTCGGTGACGTGCCGCCAGCCCTGCTCGGCCGGGCCGGCGGTCAGCCGCGGCACCGAGGGTTCGTGGCCGGCGCTGGGGTGCCCCACGAGCACGCCTTCGGTGATGATCAAGCCGATGCCGTTCTCGGCGCGACGCCGGTAGTACGCGGCGACCTCGGGCGTCGGAACTCCGCCGGGGGAGCGGAACCGCGTCATCGGCGCCATGGCGAAACGGCTGCTCAGCGGCAGGCCCGCCAGGGTCGTGGGGGTGAGCAGGGAACCCAGCAGGGCAGGAATCGTGGTCATGGCGGTACCGTAAAACCTGACACTGATGTCAGGGGCAAGTCGTGTGATGGAGGAGACAGCGATGCGCATCGGCGATCTGGCCGCGGCGACCGGCGCCAGCGTGCGCTCGCTGCGTTATTACGAGCAGCAGAAGCTGCTGGCCAGCCAGCGCAGTTCCGGCGGGCAGCGGCACTACCCCGACTCGGCGGTCGAGCGGGTCGCGCTCATCCAGTCCCTGCTCGCCGCCGGGCTGTCCAGCAGCACCATCTACGACGTGCTGCCGTGCATCACCGAGCAGGCGATCCGTACGCCATGGCTGGCCGAGCGGCTTCGCACGGAGTTGGGCCGAGTCGAGGAGCAGCTCAGCGCGCTGCACCGAACCCGCGAGATCCTGGCCGGGCTGGTCGACGACTACGCCGTCTGACTGCACCCACCCCGCCGTCTGGTGGCGGCTGCACGAGTTGGTGCTGACAGCACCGCGCGCTGCGGGACGCTTGGACCTGGCGCTGGCGATCGTCGACAGCAGCCACGTTCGCGCCTTGAGCCGGCTTGGCCGGAGCCAGGTTGTGGCTGGGTTCATCCCGTGTCGTACTGACACAGCACGCGGTAGGTCGTGAGGATGTAGGCATGAGTTCATCGCCGCCCCTCGCCGACCCCGGGTCCGAACCGGATACAACCGCGGGCGAGCCGGTGAATACTGCTGGCGCTGGGTCCGCTCCGCCCTCGCCGCACACCCCTGGGTCTGCCCCGGGTCACCGCTACCTGCTCGACAACGCCCGGGTGGAGGCGGGCGAGCGGTTCACCTGGCTGGCCGAGCTGTTCGACGGTGTCACCCGGGGGCACTTCGACCGGCTCGGAATGACGGCGGGCTGGCGCTGCTGGGAAGTCGGCGCCGGAGGACCCAGCATTCCCGAGGCACTCGCCACGGCCGTCGGCCCAACCGGTTACGTGCTGGCCACCGACATCAATCCGTCCTGGTTGGACCCGCGCGGCGGGTACGAGGTGCTCCGGCACGACATCGTCGGGGACCCGCCGCCGCAACCAGGCTCGTTCGACCTGGTACACGCCCGGCTCGTGCTCGTCCACGTGCCCGACCGTGCCCGCGCGTTGGCGGCGATGGTGGCGGCGCTGCGGCCCGGCGGCTGGCTGTTGGTCGAGGACGCCGATACCGAGTTGCAGCCGCTGGCCTGCCTCGATGAGGTTGGCCCGGCACAGCAGCGCGCCAACCGGCTGCGGCGCGCCGTCCGGGAGTTGCTGACCCGCCGCGGCGCCGACCTGCGCTACGGCCGTACGCTGCCGCGCGCGTTGCGTGCGGCGGGCCTGGTCGATGTCACGGCGGCCGGCTGCTTCCCGGTCGGCGGGGTAGCCTGCGACCGGCTGGAGACCGCGACGGTGCGCATGGTCCGCGCCGAGTTGCTCGCCGCAGGGCTGGCCGACGACGCCGAGATCGACGCGCACCTGGCCGCCGTCGAGGCCGGCGAGCTCGACCTCACCCTCGCGCCGCTGATCTCGGCATGGGGGCGCCGCCCAGGCTAAGCGGGCTGCCTGTTACGAGCCAGAGGCCGACCGCGACCGTCCCCACGAGATCTCATCCAACCCGCTGGCCCTGGTGGGGCCGGCGACCGGCCTGGCCTGGCGACGCGGAGCGCCGCGCACCGACCTCGCTCGAGCCGTGCGTTCGATCTCGGTGGGGACTGGTGGGTGGCCGAGCAGCCGGGCCCGCCTTCGGTGACCAGCCACTGGCCGGTCTCCCGGTAGGGCGCGCCGCCCTCGACGCGGTGGTGCAGGTCGAACCGGATGGTCAGACCCGGCCACGGGCTGATGATCGGAACGACGCAGAACACGTCGTCCAAGCCGGGAACGGCGGCGCCTCGCTTTAGGACGTTGACAGTCTGGAAGACCGACCCTAACTTTAACGCACCGGAATTGATTAAAACGTTTCAATGCACGCTCGCCCGGCCGCAGGTCAATGCGGCTGCTTTCGTTCTGGAGGCGATCTTGATAACGAGACCGCCCGCCACCGCCTGCAGCTTGCCGTGCCGCGGGTCGGATGACCTCCACAGCCGAGAGGAAGCCACCGATGCGACGTCCCGCCTGCCTCGTCATGCTGCTGCTGCTCATATCAGGACTGACCGGCGTCGCCGCCAGCCCCGCAGCGGCCGCCTACACCACCACCATCGTCAACTTCGACCCGGCAGGAAACCAGGTCACCCGCTATGACGTCGGCGGCAATGCCGTCGACGCACACGACGGGGATCTGGCGCTGTTCGGTGGCCGCTACTACCTCTACGGCACCAGCTACGACTGCGGGTACGCCCTGTCGACCACCGGCACGGCATTCTGTGGATTCAAGGTGTACAGCTCCACCGACCTGGTGGGCTGGACCGACGAGGGATACCTCTTCGACGCCGCGAACGCGTTGTGGCAGGGCAGGTGTGCCCCGCCGCGGTACGGCTGCTACCGCCCGCACGTGGTGTTCAACGCGGGTACCGGCCGGTACGTACTGTGGATCAACAGCTACGACAACGCCAGCGGATACCACGTCTTCACCTCGCCAACCCCCGCCGGACCCTTCACCGAGGCCGCCGAGCCGACCATCGCCCTCACGGGCACGCCCGGCACCTTCGTCAACGGCGACCACGACCTGTTCGTCGACGACGACGGCACGGCGTACCTCGCCTACACCGACATCCGAAGCGGCCACGACCAGATCATCGAGCGGCTCAACGCGGCCTACACGAGCGGCACGGGCAGCTACGTCCGACTGAACTCGCTGCACACCGAGGCCCCGTCGATGTTCAAGCGAGACGGCGTCTACTACTACGTCTACGGGCCGACCTGTGCCTACTGTGGTGGCACCCCGACGTGGGTCAAGCGAGCCTCCTCGCCACTGGGCACCTGGTCGGCGCCGGTCAGTGTCAACGCCAACTCCTGCGGAGGCCAGCCGTCGCTGGTGGCCGCGATCCCGACCGCCACCGGCACCGCCTGGCTCTACGGCAGCGACCTGTGGAACGGGCAGAACAACGAGGCACTGGCCAACTTCCATTGGGCGCCGCTGACCTTCGCCGCCAACGGGGACGTGCAGCCGTTCACCTGCCAGAACACCGTGGTGCTCGCGCTCGCGACCGGGTCCGGATCCAACGCGGCACCTTCGGCGGACCGGGACCAGTCCAGTGGGGTGGGCCGCTTCCGCACGTGGTGCGACATCCGCTCAGGTGGCCTGCGCCGGATGCAGACCTTCGTCGCCGCACGCAGCGGCACGCTCACGGGTGCCTCGTACACCACGTTCCAGCAGGGAAACACCAACGCGGGGCTGCAGGTGAGCATCGTGTCGGTCAACGCGGGACTACAGCCCGGCGCCACGCTGGCCACCACCACGGTGCCCGCAGCGTCGGTCGGCTGGGCACCGCGCAACGTGACGGTCTTCCCGAACATCGCGGTCACCGCGGGGGTCCGCTACGGCATCCTGCTGCAGTCGACGACGACGTCAGGATGCTACGGCCTGACCTACGACGACGCGGCGCCCTACCCGGGTGGCGGCGAGGCGTACAGCAACGACAACGGTGCGTCCTGGATCGCCGAGTCGAACCGGACGTCGAAGTTCGAGACCACCATCGGGGCCACCAACACGGCGGCCGGCGGGCCGCGGGCGTCGAGCAGTTCGGCGGAGTTCTCCGGCTGGGGCCTGGCCATGGTCAACGACGGCCTGAGGACCTCGACACCGGCCTCCATGGGCTGGTCGTCCAACTCCAACCTGGGTGTCAACCACACGGAATGGGTCCAGGTGGATCTTGGCGCCCTGCGCTCGGTCGAGCGGGTGACGCTGTATCCGCGTGCCGACGCCGGCAATGCCGGCCAGGGCTTCCCGGTGGACTTCCGGGTCGAGGTGTCCAGCAACGGCAGCACGTGGTCGACGGCGACGGTCCGTACCGGTTACCCCGCCCCGGCCGGCGCGTCGGCGCAGCAGATCGTGTTCGGCGCGCAGAGCGCGCGGTACGTCCGGGTGGTGGGCACGAGCCTGCGTAACACGAATCCGAACGATCCGACGTATCGGATGCAGTTCGCGGAGCTGGAGGTCTACTGACAGCAGCTCCACCGGCATCGCCGAGGGGTTGCGCCGCGTCGCGCATCCCCTCGGTCCTCGCTGTTCAGCGCGCAAAGATGATGTATATCTTTCCATATGCGAATCAACTTGATCCGGTTCACCGTTACCGGACTCGTCGCCGGCCTGCTGACCGCCGCCGCCACCCCGGCCCTGGCCGACCCGGCACCCCGGACCACCCACGGCCCCTGCCAGTACGCCGAAACACCCGACGACCCGCCGGCCCGGCCGGTCGGGCTGCCCTTCGATCCGCGACACCAGCAGACCTGGAACACCCACGTCGTGCTCAGCACCAACCACGGCAAGATCACGATCACGCTGGATGCCGCCAAGGCGCCCTGCACCGTGCAGAGCTTCGAGCACCTGATCCTGCACCGGTTCTACCACGACACCAGCTGCCACCGGCTGACGGCGTACCCGACGCTCAAGGTGCTGCAGTGTGGTGACCCGTCCGGCACCGGCAGCGGCGGTCCTGGCTACCAGTACAAGGACGAACTGCCCACCGACCTGCCACCCGTGCCCGACCGGCCCGACCGCGTCTACTACCCGCGCGGCACCCTGGCCATGGCCAACGCCGGACCGAACACCAACGGGAGCCAGTTCTTCCTGGTCTACGCCGACTCGATCCTGCGCCCCAACTACACCGTCTTCGGCACCATCGACGAAGCCGGGATGGCCGCCCTGGACGCGATCGCCGCCGGCGGGATCCAGTCGACTCCCGAGGACCCGGCGCCCGTCGACGGTGCGCCCGCGCTGACCGCCGACATCCAGCGGGCCTGCGTACACCTGTTCCCGCTGCCGTTCTGCTGAACCGATCGTGAGCCCTGTCGGCAGAGTTCCCCCCGAACTCGAACGATCTTCGGGTTCGGGGGGAACCGGCGCGAGGTGCCGTCGAGTCGCGCCCGCGGTGAACCCATACTGCTCCTCTTCTTGACATCGCGCCGAATTCCGCGCAGCATGGGCTCAACCAGACATATTGAAACGTTCCAATTTATGACTGGCGTACGCGTCACCGGTCCAGTCCACCGCTCGGACGTCTGGAAGGAGATCGCCGCCGTGCCAGATGCGATCGCCCCTCATCACTCTTCCGCGAAGGCTAAACTGCGTACCTGCCTGCGTGGTCTCGCCGTGCTCAGCCTGCTCGCCGCATCCCTGACCCTCCCGCGGACAGCCTCGGCCCTGGCCGCGGCCGAACTGTCGGTAGCGGGGCTGCAGGTCGACTACGCGACCAACCCGCTGGGCACCGACGACACCCGCCCCAGCCTCAGCTGGAAACTGACCTCGTCGGTCAACGGCGAACGACAGACCGCCTACCGGGTAATCGTCGCGAGCGGCATGACCCAGCTCGACGCCGGCATCGGCGACGTCTGGGACAGCGGCAAGGTCACCACCAGCGACTCGATCGCCATTGCCTACGGCGGCCCCACCCCGCAAGCGACCGCCACTTACCACTGGAAAGTGCAGGTCTGGGACGCGAACGGCACCGTCTCGGCCTGGAGCCCGGCCGCGCAGTGGGAGATGGGCCTGCTCACCGACCAGGACTGGAACGGCGCCCAGTGGATCAGCCCGAGCGCCACCGGCACCGGCGCCCGCAGGCTGCGCAAGGCATTCACCGTGGACGCGGCCAAGACCGTCACCCGCGCGCGGGCCTACGTCCTGGGGCTCGGCTTCTACGAACTGCGCCTCAACGGCGCCAAGGTCGGCGATCAGGTCCTGGCCCCGGCCAGCACGCCCTACGACCGGCGCGCCCTCTACATCACCTACGACGTGACCGGCGCCCTGCGGCCGGGCGCCAACGCGGCGGGACTGTGGCTGGGCAACGGCTACGGTCCGACCTTCAGCCAGTATGGCTTCCGCTGGACCGGACCCAAGCAGGCACGCCTGCTCCTGGACGTGCGATACGCCGACGGCACCCGCCAGACCATGACCACCGACGGCAGCTGGAAGTCCTCCACCGGCCCCATCACGGCCAACGACATCTACGGCGGCGAGACCTACGACGCCCGCCAGGAACAGAACGGCTGGGACCAGCCCGGCTACGACGAATCCGGCTGGCAACCGGTCGTGGGCGCAGCCGCACCCGCCGGCAGGCTCGCCGCGCACACGATGCCACCGCTACGGGTCACGAACACGCTCACCCCGGTGAAGCTCACCCAGCCCAAGCCCGGTGTCTACATCTACGACTTCGGCCAGAACATCGCCGGGTGGCAACGCCTGCGGGTACAGGGCCCGGCAGGCACGAGCGTACGGATGCGTACCGCGGAGGAGATCGCCGCCGACGGCACCCTGGACACCACCACCAACCGCAACGCCGCGGCGACCGACACCTACACGCTGGCCGGCACCGGCACCACCGAGACCTACGAGCCGCGGTTCACCTACCACGGATTCCGCTACGTCGAAGTGACCGGCTACCCGCAGACCCCGACCCTGACCAGCCTCGACGCCCGCGTCGTACACGCCGACGTGGCGTCCACCGGATCGTTCTCCTCCTCCGACAGCCTGCTGAACCAGATCTGGCGCAACAACCGCTGGACCATCCTCAACAACTCCATGAGCACACCCACCGACACCCCCGTCCGCGACGAACGCACGCCCCCGGGCATGGACGTCCAGGCCTACCAGGACGCCTCGACCACCGAGTTCGCCATGGACCCCTACTACGTCAACTACCTGCGCGACCTGCCACCCGGCACGGCCCTGCCCAGCGACGGCGGCAACGCGCAGCAACCCGACATGGGCGGCGCCGGCGTCACCCTCGCCTGGACCCTCTACCAGCAGTACGGCGACCGCGCCACCCTCGCGGCCAGCTATCCCGCGATGAAGGCCTTCGTCGACACCAACGCCGCCAACGTGCCCGGATACATCTGGTCGACTGGATTCGGCGACTGGTGCCCGCCGGATCTGAGCGCCAACGCCAACGGCGGCATGGGCAACCCGAGCGCCGGCGCGTGCACCAGCGAAGTGCCCATCGTCAACACCGCCCTGTCCTACCTGCAGGCCGTCGACGTGGCCAAAGCCGCGGCAGCACTCGGCCAGACCGCGGACGCCGCCCACTTCAACCAGCTCGCCGACGCAATCAAGCAGGCGTTCAACACCCGGTTCCGCAACGCCGACGGCGCCGGTTACGGCGACGGCCGCCAGACGACGAGCGTGCTGCCCCTGGCCTTCGGCATGGTCCCCACCCAGGATGTCACCACTGTCGGCACCCGCCTGGTCGACACGATCATGAACAAGAACGGCGGCCACCTCGACACCGGCATCTTCGGCACCCGATACCTGATGGACGCCCTGGCCGCCGTCGGGCGAACCGACGTCGCCATGACGATCCTGGACCAGACCACCTACCCGGGCTTCGGCTTCGAGATCGGCAAGGGCGCCACGACGTCCTGGGAGGAGTGGACCTACTACTCGTCCATGGAGACCCATGACCATGCCATGTTCGCCGGTATCAACGCCTCCCTTTACACCCGGCTCGGCGGCATCCAGCCCACCGGACCCGGCTACAGCACGGTGACCATCGCCCCGCAGATCCCGCCCGGCCTGCAGCGGGTCTCGGCCGCCGTTGACACCGTACGCGGCTCGGTCGCCAGCTCCTGGACCGTCACCGGCCAGCAGCTCGTGCTCGACGTGACGATCCCCGTCGGCACCGTGGCGACGGTGCGGGTGCCGAACTTCGGTCAGGGGCAGGCCACGGTGAGTCCGGCCGGCGGCGCCACCCAGATCGCCGCCACCGGCACCGAGACCAGCTACACCGTGGGTTCCGGGACCTGGCACTTCACGGGATCGACCGCGCCCGCGCCCAGCTCGGCCCTGCCGGGCACCTGGTCGTTGTGCGCGCCGGAGACGGGGACCTGTTCGAGCGCCGGAACATTCACCGTGGCCTTCGGCGCCCGGGGCAGGTTCGCCTACGCCACCGTCACCAACTCGGTGGCCTGCAGCAACACCGTGTTCGGTGATCCGGTCTCGGGTGTCGCCAAGGCCTGCTATGCCAGCGTCGCACCACCGGCGAGCGGCGTCTGGCAGCGTTGCGCGGGGGAGACGGGCACGTGCGCGTTCGCGGGGGTCGGCACCGTCGCCTACGGCGCCTCGGGCGCCTACCGCCAGGCCACCCTCACCGGTGGTACGAGCTGTGGCAACGCGGTGTTCGGCGACCCGATTCCGGGCACGGGCAAGGCCTGCTACCTGGCGGCGCCACCCCCGACGGTCACGACCTGGACCCCCTGTGCGGCGGAGACGAAGACGTGCGTGCTGACCGGCACCCACCAGGTCGCCTACGGCGCCGCCGGGCGCTACGCCTATGGCACCTTCACGGGCGACGTGGCCTGCGGCAACGCCGTCTTCGGCGACCCGGCGCCCAATCAGGCGAAGATCTGTTACAGCCAGTGACCCGGAGAGGACGTTCTCGCCAGCGCTCGCCGGATGACCGCCCGCCGTGCTTCCCGGTGCGGCGGGCGGTCATCCGTGCTTGCGTGTGTGCTGGTCGACCGCGGGTGTCGGCCGGACCCGGCTGTCTAGCCGTGGGTGACGGTCAGCGCGTAGAACTTCACCTTCGCGCCGTTCGTGGTGCTGCTGGACGACGACTGGTTGTAGTCGCCGGCCTTGAAGTACTGGTGGTACTGGTTGAAAGATGAGGGAATGGGATAGCTCGTCGTGTTGCCGTTGATGGTCAGGTTGATGCTGCCGCCGGAGATGGCGATCACGTAACTCCACTGCGTCCCCAGTGGCACGTTGCCGACCGGGTGCAGGGTCTGCCCGCCGTCGGGGGAGTTCTCGGTGCCCAGCGTGATGTTGCCGTTGGGTGCGTAGTAGAGCTCCAGCAGCGGCTTGGTGGACGTCCCGCCCGAGCCGAGATGGACCTGTCCCACGCAGACACTCTTGGTCACCGAGACGACCCGGAGTCTCGCGCTCAGCCGGTGGGTTCCGGTCAGCGCCCAGTCGGCGGCGCTGCCGTTCGGGTTCATCTCCCGCAGCTCGGTACGCGCGTAGTTCGAGTTCGGTGTGGTGACGCCCGCCTCGGGGTCCCAGAAGGTCATCGAGCCGTCGTTCTTGTCGGTCCAGAAGTACTGCGGGTTGGCGTAGCCGGTGGGTCCTTTGAGCTGCGCGGGCGGGATGGTGGTGGGTGAGCCCGGCGAGCCGATCGGCAGCTGGAGCGACCATACGGACAGATCGAAGTTGCCACCGGGGGCGACGTTCGGGTTCAGGCCGGTGACGTCGACGTCGATGTAGTCGATGTTGGGCGGGCCGTTGGCCGTGGTCGCGGTGACGCGTACCTTGCTGGTGCCGGCGTTGACCGAGGTGGTGACAGTCCGGTCGGCCCAGGTGTCCCAGTTGGCGGTGGCCGGGAAGGACAGCGCGGTGGCCACCGCGCTGCCGTTGACCGCCACGGTCGACGGCCGGTCCACGCCGGTGCCGTTGGCGTATCGGATGGTGATGGTGGCGGCACCGGCACTGGCGGCGGTGATGGTGAACTCGACGTAGCTGCCCACCACGTTGTCGGCGTTCACGTAGCCGGAGCCCGAGTAGCCCGGATGCAGCGTCTCCAGGATGCCCTGGGAGATCGTGGCGTTCTCAGCCTCGTAACGGGCGGCCGCCGCGGCGGCCGCGGCGACCGGTACGAACGTGGCGATCACGGCGACGACGAGACCCGCGCCCCAGCGCCTCGCCCGCGTGCCACCTGACGCACCACGCCCTGAGGGCGATGAGCTGCGCAACATCATGGATCCTCCTGTTCGACCGGCGCGGGTAGCCGCGACCGACCGTCAATGGATGAACTGGATGCCTGATCGCGCTGCGCTGCCGAAAGGTACGCGATCAGTTAGGAAAGTTACCTAACTGATAATAGATCGAGCCATCTATCTGTCAAGGTGTCCACATCTCCTCATGTGGACACTCTTGCAAACGTCATCCACATATGTGGATGACGTTGTGGTCCACCCAGGTTGCGAAATGTCGGCAGTTCGAAGGTATTGACTCTCGTCGAGGCGACATCTACGGTTGCTCCACTGGTAACCCAGTGAAACGTTTCAATACCCGGATATGCCATCTGGCCGTCCCAAGCCTCGCACATGGGATATCCGGGTCCTGTCGCCCTCAGGAGTTGGTATGCCGCATCAGTTGATGAAACGGCACTGGCGATGGTCTGCGGCCGCGATGGCCACCGCTGTCGCGATCTCCGCCGCCGTCGTCGCCTGGACCGTTCCCGCCCAGGCCGCAAGCCCCGTGAGCGTCTCGGGCGCCCATTGGATCTGGTACCCCGAAGGATCCCCCGCCAGCAGCGCGCCTGCCGCCGACCGCTACTTCCGGAAGGTGTTCACGGCACCGTCGGGCACCATCAGCGACGCCCAACTGGTCGTCACCGGCGATGACTCGGTCGACGTGTGGCTCAACGGGACTCCGCTGGCCGGGTCGCCCCGCATGACGGACTCGTGGAAGCAGGCGCTCTACGTCGACCTGCAGGCCGCGCTGCGTCCGGGCGCCGCCAACACCCTCGCGGTGGTGGCCCGCAACACCACGGCCGGACCGGCCGGAATGATCGGCCGGGTGCACGTCACCGGCTCCACCACGGTGGACTTCACGACCGACGGGTCGTGGAAGGCGTCCCAGAGCCCGGCCGCGGGCTGGGAGCAGCCGGGCTTCAACGACGGCGGTTGGCCCGCCGCCGCTGACCTGGGCACCTACGGCATGGGCCCGTGGAACTCCAGCGTGCTCGGCCCGGACACGGCCGCCGGTTCGCCGTTGAGCGTGGCGAGCGCGACCGTGGAGCGCCGCGCGAACCCCCTCGGCGTCGACGCGGCCAAACCCCGCCTGGGCTGGAAGCTCGGCGCGTCGGCCGTCCAGCAGCGCCAGGGCGCGTACCAGGTCATCGTCGCGAGCACCGCGGCGCTGGCCGGGGCGAACACCGGCGACGTCTGGGACAGCGGCCGGGTGGCCAGCGCGAAGTCCGTCGACGTTGCGTACGGCGGACCGGCGCTGGCCTCGATGCGCGGCTACTTCTGGCGGGTGCGCGTCTGGGACGGCCAGGGCCGGGTCGGCCCGTGGAGTGGCACCCAGACGTTCGAGACGGGCCTGCTCAACTCGGCTTCGGAATGGCAGGCCGCGTTCGTCGGGCAGCCCGGTTCCGCGGTGGGGCTGAACGGCTCGACCTGGATCTGGTACCCCGAGGGCGACCCGGTCGCCGGGCTGCCGCCGATGACCCGCTACTTCCGCAAGACCTTCAGCCTGTCCTCGGTTCCCGCCGGCGGCACGCTCGTGGTCACCGGCGACGACACCGCCGACGTGTGGGTCAACGGGGTGCAGGTCAGCACCTCGGCGCGGGTCACCGACTCGTGGAAGCAGGCCGCGGTGGTCGACCTGGCCGGCCGCCTGACCACGGGCACCAACGCCATCGCGATCGCCAGCCAGAACACCACGCAGTCGCCGACCGGGGTCATCGCCCAGCTCACCATCCCGGGCGTCTCGACGATCAACACCGACGCGTCGTGGAAGGCCTCGCAGACCAACCCGTCGGGCTGGCAGCAGGCCGGTTACAACGACAGCGGCTGGGTGGCCGCCCGTGCGCTGACCGCCTACGGCAGCGGGCCGTGGGGCGCCAACGTCGTGGTCCGCCGTGGGGCGCCCATCCTGCGCAAGTCGTTCACGGTGAGCAAGCCCGTGGCGTCGGCCCGTCTGCTGACCACCGCCCTGGGCCTGCACGAGACCCGGCTCAACGGGGCGAAGGTCGGCACCGACGTCCTCGCCCCGGGCTGGACCGACTACAACAAGCGCCTGCAGTACAAGGTGTACGACGTGACCGGGAAGATCACGCAGGGCACGAACGCGCTCGGGGCCTGGCTCGGCGACGGCTGGTACTCCGGCAGCATCGGCATGGCCGGCTCGCAGCGCTACGGCACCCAGCCGTGGTACTCGGCGAAGCTGCTGCTGACCTACACCGACGGCACGAGCAGCACGGTGGCCACCGACAGCAGCTGGCGGTACGCGCCGAGCCCGATCACCGCCGACGATCTGTACATGGGCGAACAGTACGACGCCCGCAAGGCGATCGCCGGCTGGGACACGGCCGGATACAACGACGCCGCCTGGGCGACCGTGGCCGTACGCTCGGGCACCCTGCCCGGGCTGGTGTCCCAGGTGGACCCCGGCGTGACCGTGCAGCGCCAGCTCACTCCGGTCTCGGTGACCCAGCCGCAGCCGGGAGTATGGATCTTCGACCTCGGCCAGAACTACGCCGGGTGGGACCAGCTGCGCGTGACCGGCCCCGCGGGGACTACCGTGACGCTGCGCCACGGTGAGGTCCTCAACGCCGACGGCACGCTCTACACCGCGAACCTGCGGGTCGCGGGCCTGGCCACCGACCGGTTCACCCTGGCCGGGACGGGCGGCGAGGAACTGTTCGAACCCCGGTTCACCGTGCACGGGTACCGGTATGTCGAGGTGACCGGATTCCCCGGAACGCCGACCGCACACGCGATCACCGGCCAGGCCGCGTGGACGTCCGGCGCTGCCCTGGGCACGCTGACGACCTCGAACAGCCTGATCAACCAGATGCAGAGCGCGATCGTGTGGGGACAGCGGTCCAACATGCTGTCCATCCCCACCGACTGCCCCAACCGCGACGAGCGTCTCGGCTGGACCGGTGACATCGCCAGCTTCGCGGCCACCTCGACGTTCAACGTGGACGTGACCGGGTTCCTGGACAAGTTCGCCGACGACCTGACCGACGCCCAGCAGTCCAACGGCGCTTTCACCGACACCGCGCCGTACGTGTGCTGCGGTGCCGGTACGGCCGGTTGGGGCGACGCCGGGGTGATCGTGCCCTACACGATGTGGCAGCGCTACGGCGACACGAAGGTCATCGAGGACCACTTCACGGCCATGACCCGCTGGGTGGACTACCTGCGCAGTACGGCCGCCGCGGACCTGATCCGGGACCAGGGCGGCTACGGCGACTGGCTCAACGTCAACGACGACACCGCCCGCAACATCATCTCGACGGCGTTCTTCGCCCATTCGGCGCGGATGGTGTCGCAGATGGCGGCGGCGACCGGGCACACGGCGGAGGCGTCGAGCTACGGCACCCTCGCCGACCAGGTCGCCGCGGCGTTCACCAGCCGATTCGTGGCCGGTGACGGCACCGTGTCGGGCAACACCCAGACCGGGTACGTGCTGGCGTTGGCCTTCGGGCTGCTCCCGTCGAACCTGGTCGGGCCCGCGGTGAACAAGCTGGTGGCGAAGGTGGCCGCGTCCGGCGGGCACCTGACCGTCGGGTTTCTGGGCGTGGAGAACCTGCTGCCGGTGCTGGCCGACAACGGCCGGGCCGACATCGCGTACCAGATCCTGCTGCAGACGTCGTATCCCGGCTGGGGATACATGCTCGGGCGGGGCGCGACCACGATCTGGGAGCGCTGGGACGGCATCCGCACCGACGGCAGCTTCCAGGACGTCGGGATGAACTCGTTCAACCACTACGGGCTCGGCTCGGCCGGCGACTTCCTCTACCGGCAGGTCGGCGGGCTCGGCCCGGCGAGCCCTGGCTACCAGTCGCTGCTGGTGGCACCGCGTCCCGGCGGCGGGCTCAGCTCGGCGAAGTCGGCGTACGAGACGCCGTACGGGCAGGCGGTCAGTGACTGGACCAGCAGCGGCGGGGTGTTCACCCTGCGGGTCACCGTGCCCGCCGGCGTGACGGCGCTGGTCAAGGTGCCGGCGACGTCGGCATCGGTGGTCAGCGCACCGGCACAGGCGGTGCCCTTCGGGTACGGGTCCGGCGCGGCGGCGTACTACCTGCCGTCGGGCAGCTACACCTTCACCGCACCCGCGTGATGAGCGAAACCGCGTCCAACCTGTTGAAGCCCGAGACCACCACACGGCTTGACCGAGTGTTCGGGCGTTGATTCCGAAGGTCCGATGGCCGCAGACCGGCCATCGGACCTTCGTCGTCTTCACTGTCAGGCATCGGATCGGCTACGGCGAATCCTCGTTCCGGGGAAAACCTGCGCCGCGTAGAGCGATGCGCGATCCGAGCCCAGCCGAGAACACCATGCTCAGGACCACGAGAAAGGCAGCCGAGATCCGGCCTTGGGCTAAGAAGAGGGCCACGGTCGGAAGAGCACAGACGACTGCACCTAGAGAGAGCAGCCAGATCGGGGTCCTGCTGAACGGCGTATACATCCCGCTGTTATACCGCCGGTAGTCAACGACCACTTGGCCGCTGGGACCATTGTCCCAACCCACTCTGTCCGTGCCACAGCGGACTGCCGCAGGAGCCGCAGGCGGGCACCAGCGGGCAGATGTCCACCGACGACGGGCCTACGCCGTGGTTCACGCAGCCAGCACACTACATACGCCTGGATCGGCTCGAAGCGGCAGCTGCGGTGCGGATCCGGCCGGCAAGCGTTTCGGGCAAGCCGACCGGCTCTCGGTGGTCCTCCAAAGCGGTGGTCTCGGGCCTCTGCGGGCAGATGCGCTCTCAGACGACGGTGATGGGCAGGTTGAGCAGTTCGGCGACCGCACGCAGCTCGGCGACGCGGTGGCCGGTGCCCAGCGCCCAGTGGTGGGCGATGCCGCTGGCGGACCAGTCGTCGGTCCATTCGCCAGGGTCGCGGCCGAAGTCGATACGCGACGACGTGTTGCCGATGGCCAGCAGCGGGCCGGGCACCGCGCGGCCCTCCGAGGCGACCAGCGAGAACTGACCGTGCCGGTCCTGTGCCAGCCCGCACAGCGTCACCGGGCCGTGGCTGACGTCGAACTCGACCGACACGCCCCAGCCGCGCTTGCCGTGGAAGACGCCCAGCCCGCGCAGCATCGGCTTACCGGAGCTGATCGCCAGGTGCGCCGGACCGTCATGGCCCATCTCCACCACGTTGTCGGTGAAGTTGAGCGCCTGCAACTCGGTGAACGAGCCGCCCGCACCGAGGCGGTCCATCAGCAGCATCGCCAGCGACGTGCGCAGCTCGAACTCGCCGCACGCGGGGATGCCGCGCGCGGTGAGCAGCGAGGCGCCGAGGATGAGCCCGGCACCGACGCGTTCGTGAGTCTCCCCGTCCAGGCCGCGATGGTAGTAGGCCAGGGAGTCCAGCTCGAAGTCCTCGACCAGGCGGTCCAAAGCCACCGAGACCGTGGCGGCCCAGCGGAAGTCGTCGTCGGCCACGGTGTCGTCGAGCTGGAATATCTCACGAGCCAGGTCCATCCGGGCCAGCGTCTCGTGCTCGGTGACCTTCTCGGTGCGTACCCGCAGATCATCGATCTCCAGGATTTCGACATGGCCGCCGAGCTGTGCGGAGACCAGGGTGGGGTCGGTCGACACGTCCATCATGCCGGGGTAGAGGTGACCGAGCAGCCCGTGCCGCCCGTGCCGGAACGCCGCTCGCACGCCCGCCGCCTTGACCCATCGTCCGATGCGCAGCCAGGCGGCGTCGGATTCGAGGTATCCGGAGACCGAGCGCACGTCGATGCCGCAGCGGCGGAAGGCGTTGGTCATCTCCGGCAGGGGACAGGCGCCGCAGTAGGCGAGCCACGCGCCGGTGTCGAAGGTGGCGTGGTCCATCGCCTCGGTGGGCTGCAGGTTGAGCAGCAGCACCGGGGCGCCGGTGCGCTGGGCGACGGGCACCAGCATGTTGGCGGTCATGTAAGTGGTGAGGAAGCCGATCACAAGGTCGCAGTCGGCCTGGCGCAGGGTCTCGGCGGCTGCGGCACCCTCCTGCGGGTCCGAGATGAACCCGGTGTCGATCACCTCGCAGTCCAGCTGCGACAGCCGCTGTGCCACGCGGCGGGCGGACTCCTTCAGCTGCGGCAGCAGTCGCGGGAACTGGGGCCAGTACGCGCCGAGGCCGCCCGAGACCAGGCCGACGCGGGTTTTGCGGGGAGCGATCCGGGTGAGGCCGGGATGCGGCTCGGTCAGCATGCTGGCTCCTGACGCAGCGTTGAAATGTTTCAAGTTTGAGCCACGACGCTAGGGCGACTCGATCGGGCTGTCAAGAAGATCCCTCGGATTTGGAGCATGACTGTTTCCGGCGTGTGCCCGTGGCCTTGACCCATTCACGTTTTTGACCTTAGGCTGAAAACATTCGCTACTGAAACGTTTCAAAAAATGTATGTGCTCTTCGTGGCTGTCCCACCACATCGAAGGAGTACCCCATGCGGCGACTACTGGCAGTGGCCTGCGCGGTCATGGCCATGATCTGGCTCGTGCCCGGTGCGGCACACGCCGATGTCACCGTCACCGTCGTCAACGGTGACAGTGCGGGCAACCAGATCAGCCGATTCGACACCGACGGCAACGCCCTCGACGCACACGACGGATCCCTGCTGCAGGTCGGCAACCTGTACTACCTCTACGGCACCAGCTACAGCTGTGGATACACCTACAACGCCGGTCCCAACAGCGGCGGGTTCTGCGGCTTCAAGGCCTACAGCTCGGCGGACCTGGTGCACTGGACCGACCGCGGCTACATCGTCGCCCCCGGCCAGTGCCAGTACTGCTTCCGCCCGCACGTGATCTACAACCAGTCCACCGCCACCTACGTCATGTGGGCGGACATGGGCATCGGCAACAGCTACGGCGTGTTCACCAGCCCGACCCCGACCGGGCTGTTCACCCGCCGGGCCAATCCGACCCTGGCCGTCGGTGGCGCGGTCGACGAGGCCCTGTTCGCCGACGCTGACGGCAGCGCGTACGTCATCCACAACACCACCATCGTCAGCGCCGGACTGACCGCCGACATGGTCGTCGAGAAGCTCACCCCCGACTACCTCAACACCACCGGGCAGTACGTCCGCCTCGGGCTCGGCAACGTCGAGGCGTTCGCGGCGTTCAAACGCGACGGGGTCTACCACGTCCTCATGTCCGACCCGACCTGCGCCTACTGCGCCGGGTCCACCGGCGAGGTCACCGCCACCTCGATGCTCGGACCCTGGTCGGGCGTGTGGTACGACCCCAATGGGTTCGACATCAACAACAACCGGCCGCAGCCGCGCAACCGGTCCCGCATCGTCAACGCCGACAACTGCGGCGGACAGCCGCTGGCAGTCCTGCCGATCACCCGGACCGGCGGCACCGACTACTACTTCGTCTCCGATCGGTGGGTGGCCAACCTGCCCGCGGGCAGCAACCCCAACCAGTCCCTGGCCAACCTCTACCTCGGCTCGCTGACCTTCGACGGCGCGGGCACGCTGCAGAACTTCACCTGCGCCAACACCACCGCCGTGACGCTGCCCGGCTCGCCGACCGGCGCCTACACCGCCGCGCCGGACCGGGACCAGCACAGCGGGTTCGCCGGATTCCGCCACTACTGCGACATCACCGGCAACGTGTGGCGCCAGCAGAGCTTCACTCCGTCGCGTACAGGTCTGCTGACCAGCGTCTCGGTCACCACGTTCCAGCGCAACCAGCCGACCCTGCCGCTGACCGTCGACATCGTCGACACCGCCACCGGGGTGCTGCTGCAATCGTCGTCGCTGGCACCTGCCACGGTCGCCTGGGCACCCGCAACGCTGGCCGTGCACCCCAACGTCGCGGTCACCGCCGGTCACAGCTACACCGCGCGGCTGCACAGCAGCACCACGCAGGGGTGCTACGGCTTCGAATACAACGATGCGAACCCGTACCCGGGCGGATCGGAAAGCTACAGCACCAACAGCGGCGGCGGCTTCACCAGCGAGCCCGCCCGCGACCTCAAGTTCACCACCGACGTGAACACCGCCGGGGCGTACGTGCCCGAAGGGCTGCCCGCGGGGTACACGTACTGCGCCGGGGAAGGCGGCACGTGCACGTTCACCGGCACCCGCACCGTCGCCTACGGCGCCGGGGGATACCGGTACGCGACCGTCACGGGTGCCACACCGTGCGGGATCGTGGCGTTCGGCGGCGACCCCGCTGTCGGAGTGCTGAAGTCCTGCTACGTCGCCCCAGCGGGCGGACCGTCCGGCTACGCCCAGTGCGCCACCGAAGGCGGCACCTGCTCGTTCGCCGGTACCCGCACCGTCGCGTACGGGTCCGGCGGCTCCTTCGCGTACACGGTGGCCAGCGGCGGCACCGCCTGCGGTATCAGCGCCTTCGGCCGCGATCCGCTGCCCGGCGTGCTCAAGGCCTGCTACCTTGCCAGCGCCGCGGCACCCGCGGGCGGCTGGCAGCAGTGCGCCGCCGAGGGCGCAACCTGCTCGGTCAGCGGACCCTCGACCGTCATGTACGGCGCCAGCGGCAGCTTCCACGCCCGCCAGGTCGGCGCACCGGTGCTGTGCACGGCTACCGCCTTCGGCGGCACCCCACCCGGCGACGGCGCCAAGGCCTGCTACGTGGCGACCGGCGGACCGGTCGGCTACGGCGCGGCCTGCGCGGCCGAGAACGGGACCTGCTCGTTCAGCGGATTCCGCACCGTCGCCTACGGCGCGGCCGGGCGCTTCACCTACCGGTCCCTCACCGGCGGAACGCCCTGCACGAACACGGCCTTCGGCCTCGATCCCGTCTACGGCATCGCCAAGAACTGCTACCTCGCCCCCTGAGTGGAGAACCCCCAATGCCCAGAACGCACGGAGCCAGGCTCGCCCACGTGGGCGCGCTGTTGGTGCTGATCGCAGCCCAGCTCCTCGCCGGGCCCGCCCCGCGGGCGAACGCGGCCTACACGACCACGATCACCAACTTCGACGCCGCCGGCAACCAGGCCATCCGCTTCGACACGGCCGGTAACGCGGTCGACGCCCACGACGGTGACCTGGCCCTGTTCGGCGGCGTCTACTACCTTTACGGCACCAGCTACGACTGCGGCTACCAGTGGAACGTCGCCGGGACGCCGTTCTGCGGGTTCAAGGTGTACTCCTCACCCGACCTGGTGCACTGGACCGACCGGGGCAAGCTCTTCGACGCCAGCTCCTCGACCTGGCAGACCCGATGCAACGGCAGCACCTACGGCTGCTACCGCCCGCACGTCGTCTACAACACCAGCACCGGCCAATACGTACTGTGGATCAACAGCTACGACAACGTCAGCGGGTTCCACGTCTTCACCAGCACCCAGCCGACCGGACCGTTCACGCAGACCACCGATCCGACCCTGGCGGTCAACAGCGGCGCACCCGCGAGCGGACTCAAGAACGGCGACCACGACACGTTCGTCGACGACGACGGCACGGCGTACCTGGCCTACACCGACTGGGTCAGCGGCGGCGGGATCGTTGTCGAGCGGCTCAACGCCGGCTATCTCTCCGGCACCGGCAGCTATGTCCGGGTGACGCCGAGTTCCACCGAGGCGCCGGCCCTGTTCAAGCGCAACGGCACCTACTACCTGACGTACTCCGACCCGAACTGCGGCTACTGCTCCGGTACGGGCACCTCCTACCGTACGGCGACCTCGGTGCTCGGCACCTGGTCCGGCGGCACGAACATCAGCACCAACTCGTGCGGCGGCCAGCCGTCGTTCGTCACGCCCATCAGCCTGACCAGCGGCACGGCCTACCTCTACGGCAGCGACCTGTGGAACAGCGCGGCGCCCAATGAGGCGCTCGCGAACTTCTACTGGGCGCCACTGACCTTCTCCGGTTCCGCGATCAGCGCCATGACCTGCCAGAACATGATCACGCTCGCACTGTCCACGGGCTCGGCGGGAGCGCAGGACCCCGTCACGGACCTGGACCAGCACGACGGGGTGGACGGATTCCGCCGCTGGGCCGACATCGGGCCGGTGTCGCGCATCCAGACCTTCGTACCCTCCCGCAGCGGCACGCTGACCAGCGCGTCGCTGACGACGTTCCAGACCGGCAACCCGAACGCCGGGCTGACCTTCGACATCTATACGGCCAACGCGTCGTTCCAGCCCACCGGGTCGGCGCTTTTCACCGTGACCGTCCCCGCCTCGTCGATCGGCTGGTCACCGCGCTCGGTCACCATCTATCCCAACATGTCCGTCACGGCGGGCACCCGCTACGGCATCGTGGCGCGCTCGACCACCACGTCGGGCCTGTACGGCTGGGCCTTCAACGAGAACGCGCCCTACCCGTCGGGCGGCAGCGCGTACAAGAACAGCAGCGTCAACTGGACGGCCGAAACCAACCGGAGCCTGAAGTTCCAGACGACCGTCAGCGCGAGCGGCGGCGGCTGGACCTACTGCGCCGCGGCCGAGAACGGCACCTGCACGGTCTCGGGCACGGCCGTGGTGCGCTACGGGGCGGGCAGCTCCTACCTGTACAAGGCGGTGACCGGCAGCATCGGCTGCAACCAGACCGCGTTCGGCGGTGACCCGATCTTCGGCACGGTCAAGCACTGCGACAGCTCGCCGCAGCCGCCGGTCAACGGCTGGACGTCCTGCGCGGTCGGCGAGACGGGCACCTGCGCGTTCACCGGCACGAAGACGGTCGCTTACGGCGCCAACGGCGCGTTCCTCTACAAGACCGCGACCGGCAGCATCGGCTGCAACCAGACCGCGTTCGGCGGTGACCCGATCTTCGGCACGGTCAAGTCCTGCTACTTCAAGTAGTCCGCGCGTCGATGCGCAGCCCAGGGGCCGAGCCTCACGTCACGTGAGACTCGGCCCCTGGGTTCTCCGCGTGCGGCAGGCGTGGACGGTCATCGGAGCAGGTCCAGCTCCGGTCCCCATGAGTCGAGCACGTCGCCGTAACCCTTGGCCCTTACCACCGTCTCGAGGTCGGGGAACAGGGCCGACGGCTGCTCGGTCAGGGCGGTGATGACATGGTCGGCGGTCCAGGGCGCCGGGAGCGGGTGGGTCTCCAGCTCCCAGCGCAGGTACTTGTTGTACGGGCGGACCCGGCCGTACAGGGCGAACAGCGTCCAGCCGAACCATGACGCCGCTTCGATCTCCTCCAGCCGGGCCAGGTCGGGCCGCCCGTCTCGGCGGTTCTTGGCGGCGCGGTAGATGAAGTTGACGTATCCGTCGAGCTCTTCGCGGACCCAGGCGTCAATCTCCGCCGGGCTCAACGCGGCCTGCGCGGTCACCAGTTCGGCCACCCGCCCGTCGAGGCGGTCCAGCAACACCCGGGCGCCGCGATAGGCGTAGCGCCCCCACCGGTCGGAGACGTCGCCCAGGTCCTTCAGCGAGGTCGGGATGGTGTCGAGTGCCGGAGTGCGGGTGACGGTGGTCCAGGCGCCGCCGTACTCGGCGACCACCACGATCACGTCGGCGTCGGAGTGGGCGGTCGCCATGCCCGCACGCGCCCGGGAACCGGTCAGCACGATGCCGAGCACGTCCGGGTCAGCCTCGGCGCGAGCAAGCAGTTCAGCGTAGGGATCGGTCACCGGGCCAGTATCGGTTCGCACGCAATCGAATTAGGACAACCGGCTCGTCGGCATCGGAAGAGCGACCTCGGCGATCGTCACTCATCCGCCACAAGCACCACGATGAGGGTACGGGGCCCGTGGACTCCCTCGACCCGTTGCAATTCGATGTCGCTGGTCGCCGACGGGCCGCTGATGAACGTCAGCGGCCGCCGGGGGTCGACCCGGGCCAGCAGCTCGGGCACGGTCTGCACCACCTGAGCCGCGTGGACGACACAGATGTGCCGGTCAGGGACCAGGGTGATGGCGCGCCGACCCTGGTCGGGGGAACCGTCCAGGACGATGGTGCCGGTGTCGGCCGCAGCCGCGGTGCACGCGGTGAGGACAGCGTCCACGCAGTCCAGTTCGGCGGGGGACAGGGTTCCGTTGTCGACGACGGCCTGCGCGGGCCGCCACCGCACCGGCAGACCTGGTGGCACGACGACCCGGTTCAGCCCACCCAGCACCGTGGCCAGCACGGACTCCAACGTCTGCGGTGACGCAGCGTGGACGGTCGCCCGGTAGTCGACGAGCCGGTCGGTCAGCAGGTGCAGCAACTCCGGCGCGCCGGGCGAATGCGCGCCGGTGCGCCGGTAGGCGCGGGGCACCTCGACGGGGACGGGGGCGCTGGACAGGGCATGGCCGATCCGGGCCAGCACCTCGTCGCGGGCAGATGAGGTCGTCACGACTTCCCCCTGTTGTGTCGCCACCAGTCGCGGAAGGTCTGCGGTGGTGGTGCGGGCGCGTCGCGGGCGGTGGTCCACGCCGACAGCGGTGGTGGCAGCCGGCGGATCCGGCCGCGCCGGGCGAGCAGCCGCCCGAGCCGGGCCATCCGGCCCGCCCACCCGAAGCGCCACGGCGAGGCCATCACCCAGGACGCGGCGGCCATCGCGACGGCCTCGGCCGAGGGCAGCGCGTGCGCCGCGGCACGCTCCTGCGTGGTACGGGCGCGCAGGTGCACCAGCAGCGACGGGATGTCGATGCGCACCGGGCACGCGTCGAAACACGCCCCGCACAGCGTCGACGCGTACGGCAGCGACGGGTTGCCCGGCGTGCCGGTGAGCAGCGGGGTCAGCACAGCCCCGATCGGACCTGGATACACCGACCCGTACGCGTGACCGCCCGTGCGCTCGTAGACCGGGCACACGTTCAGGCAGGCGCTGCACCGGATGCAGTGCAGCGCCTCGCGTCCCACCTCGTCGGCCAGCACGGCCGTACGCCCGTTGTCGAGCAGGACCAGGTGGAACTCCTGCGGCCCGTCCCCCGGGGTGACCCCGGTCCACGCCGACGTGTAGGGGTTCATCCGCTCGCCGGTGGACGAGCGGGGCAGCAGCTGCAGGAACACTTCCAGGTCCGACCAGGTGGGGACGACCTTCTCGATGCCCATGACCGTGATCAGGGTGTCCGGCAGGGTCAGGCACATCCGGCCGTTGCCCTCGGACTCGACCACGAGCAGGGTGCCGGTGTCGGCCACGGCGAAGTTGGCACCCGACACGGCGACCCTGGCGGTGAGGAACTTGCGGCGCAGGTGGGCGCGGGCGGCCATGGCCAGTTCGCGAGGGTTGTCGGTGAGCGCGGGGTCGGCGTCGGGCATCTCGCGCAGGAAGATCTCCCGGATCTCGGCGCGATTGCGGTGGATGGCCGGGACGAGGATGTGCGACGGCGTGTCGTGCCCGAGTTGGACGATCAGCTCGGCGAGGTCGGTCTCCCAGGCGGCGATCCCGGCGTCGGCGAGCGCCTCGTTGAGTCCGATCTCCTGCGTCACCATCGACTTGACCTTGACGACCTCGTCGGCGCCGGTCGCGCGCACGAGGCCGGTGATGATCCGGTTCGCCTCGGCGGCGTCGCGGGCCCAGTGCACCGTGCCGCCCCGTGCGGTGACCTCTTGTTCCAGCCGCCGCAGGTGTTCGTCCAGGCGGGACATGGTGGCGGCCTTGCTGGCCTGACCGGCCAGGCGCAGCTGCTCCCAGTCGTCGAGTTCGGCGACGACGCTGGCGCGTTTGCCCCTGATGGTGGCGGTGGCGGCACCGATGTTGCGGCGCAGCTGCGGGTCGGCCAGCGCGTCGCGGGCGGCGTCGGGAAACGGCCGCGACGCGTGCAGGGCGGACACGTCGGCGGGGGCGTGCACGGGCATGCCGACAAAGACCCGGCTCATGACCCGGCGCCCGTCTCCGTGGCGGCGAGGATCTCTGCGATGTGCAGCGTGCGCGTGCCGGAGGACAACCGGCCGAGCCCGCCGCCGATGTGCATGAGGCACGACGAGTCACCGGCGGTGAGGATCTCGGCGCGAGTGGACAGCACCCGGGTCATCTTGTCGGCCAGCATCGCGGTGGACGTGTCGGCGTTCTTCAGCGCGAACGTGCCGCCGAACCCGCAGCACTGCTCCCCGTCGGGCAGCTCGATCAGGTTCAGGCCCCGCACCTGGCGCAGCAGCCGCAGCGGTTTGTCGGCCACACGCAGCATCCGCAGCGAATGGCAGGTCGGGTGGTACGTCACCCGATGCGGGAAGTACGCACCGACATCGGTCACCCCCAGGACGTCGACGAGGAACTCGCACAGTTCGAAGGTCTTCGCCGCGACGGCGGCCGACCGCTCGGCGAGCCGGGAACGGCCCAGACTCCGGGCGACGGTGGCGTGCTGGTGGCGGACGGAGCCGACGCAGGAGCCAGAGGGGGCGACGATGACGTCGGCGTCGGCGAACACGTCGGCGTAGTGCTCGACCAGGGGCAGCGCCTGGCGCTGGTAGCCGGTGTTGACGTGCATCTGGCCGCAGCACGTTTGGCCCTGCGGGAAGACGACCTCGTGCCCGAGGCGTTCCAGCAGCGCCGTGGTCGCCTGTCCGACCTGCGGAAACAGCGTGTCGGACAGGCACGTCACGAACAGGGCGATGCGCATGCGCTACTTCCTGCGTTTGGCCGGCACGGGTTCGCTGGACTGGCGTACCACGAGTTCGGGACGGAACACGACGTGCCGGTGCTCGTGTCGGTCGGGTTCGTTGACCTCCTCCAGCAGCAGCTGGGTCGCCGCGCGGCCCAGCTGCTCGCGCGGCTGGCGCACGGAGGACAGGGGCACGGCGGCGGCGGAGGCGAACTCGATGTCGTCGTATCCGACGATCGCGACGTCGTGCGGCACGCGTACGCCACGGCTGGTCATCTCCTGGAGCAGGCCCAGGGCGAGCAGATCGTTGGCGCAGAACACCGCGGTCGGGCGCTCGGACACGGGCAGGTCGGCGATCTCCTGACCGGCGGTGCGCCCGGCGGCGACGGTGAGATTGGTGGTGGCGACCAGCCGGACCTCCGGCCCACCGGCCAGCGCGGCGGTGAATCCCGCGTACCGGTCGGACACCTGGCGGATCGACAACGGGCCGCCGACGAACGCGATGCGCGGGTGGCCCAGCTCGCGCAGGTGGTCTGCGGCGAGCTGGCCGCCGAGGACGTCGTCGACGGCGACGGAGCAGCGGTGATGGCTGCCCGAACCGCGGTCGACGAGCACCACCGGGATGCCGTGCTCGACCAGCTGGTCCAGGCGCGCGTCGTGGGTCTCGTTGACGGGGGTGATCAGCACCCCGAGGACGCGCTGCTCATTGAGGATGTCCAGGTGTCGGCGTTCGCGCGAGATGTCCTCGCCGCTGTTGAAGATCATGACGTTGACCCCGGCGGCCTCGGCGGCGATCTCGGCGCCGCGCATGACGTCGGTGAAGAAGGGGTTGCCGAGGTCGAGGGCGACCATCGCCACGGTGCGGCTGCGGCCGGCCCGCAGCTGTCGGGCGGAGTCGTTGCGCACGTAGCCGAGTTCGGCGATCACGTCGAGCACGCGACGGCGGGTGGCGACGGCCACGGCGTCGGGGTGGTTGAGCACATTGCTCACGGTCCCGATCGAGACCCCGGCCCGGCGGGCGACCTCCTTGATGCTGACGGTGGCCATGGCTCCTCGGTGGTGTGACGGTGGGCGGGCCGCCCCGGGGCCCGGAGCGGCTTCAGCGTACGCCGGAACTGAAACGTGTCAACCGCATCTGGATCATGCCGCAGGTTAACGAAATGGGCACTGCGAGCGGTTGTAGGTACTTGCCTGTTGACAGTCCGGCAACCGGATCGTAGCGTACGTGCCACCGAAGACCGAAACGATTCAATTTGATCTTAGCGCAGGTTCCGACGAAGGGAGGACGGCGGTGGCGGACACCGGAACACCGGCGCTGCTACAGGTCGACGGCCTGACCGTGGAGTTCCCCGGCGTACGGGCACTGGACGGGGTGCACTTCGACGTGGCGGCCGGTGAGGTCCACGCCCTCGTCGGCGAGAACGGTGCGGGCAAGTCCACGCTGCTGAAGGTCCTCGGCGGGCTGCACCGGCCCAGCGCCGGAGCGATCATCCTCGACGGGGTCACCTATCGGCCCCGGCGTCCCGCCGACGCCGTCCACGCCGGCATCGCGGTCATCTACCAGGAGTTCAACCTCTATCCCGACCTCACCGTCGCCGAGAACGTCTTCTCCGGACGGGAGCCGATCCACCCCCTCACCCGGGGCATCCGCTACGCCGAGATCAACCGCCGAGCCGCGGACCTGTTCGCCACCCTCGGCGTCAGCATCGACCCGACCGCGCCGGTGAGCAGCCTGACCGTCTCCGAGCAGCAGCTCGTCGAGATCGCCAAGGCGCTGTCGGTGGACGGCCGCATCATCGTCATGGACGAGCCGACCGCCGCGCTGTCGGCCGACGAGGTCACCCGGCTGCTGGACGTGGTGCGCCGCCTGCGCGCCGAGGGGCGCAGCGTCATCTACGTCAGCCACCGCCTGGACGAGGTGTTCGCGGTCGCCGATCGGGTCACCGTGCTGCGCGACGGCCGCCACGTGCGTACCGTGCCGCTGGCGCAGACGAGCACCGACGAGCTGGTGCGGTGGATGGTCGGGCGGGACATCGCGGCGCTGTTCCCGCGAGGCGACGCCGTCCGCGGCGACGTCGTGCTGGAACTCGACCAGGTCAGCGCGGGACGGCAGCTGCGCGAGGTGTCGCTCACCGTACGGGCGGGGGAGATCGTCGGGATCGGCGGCGTCGCCGGAGCCGGTCAGCCCGAACTGTCCCAAGTGATCTTCGGCGCCCTGCCGGTGACCGCGGGCCGGATGCTCCTGGGTGGCGAGCCCTACCGCCCGGACGGCCCCGCCGACGCGATGCGCGCGGGGATCGGGTTCCTGCACGAGGACCGCAAAGCGGCCGGGATCCTGCCCGACCTCACCGTACGCCACAACCTCACCATCTCCGTCCTGGACAAGGTGCGCGGCGCGCTCGGCCGCCTGCTGTCACCGGCGGCGGAGCTGGACGTCTTCGCCACCTACCGCGACCGCCTGGCCATCCGGACCACCGGCCCGGACCAGCTCATCGGGCAGCTGTCCGGCGGCAACCAGCAGAAGGTCCTGTTCGGGCGGGCCTTGGCCCCCGGCGGCCGGCTGCTGATCCTCAACGAACCCACCCGGGGCGTCGACATCGGCGCCAAGGTCGAGATCCACCAGCTCATCAACGAGATCACCGCGGAGGGAGCCGGCGTGATCATGATTTCCAGTGATCTGCCCGAGCTGCTCGGCATCAGCGACCGCGTCTACGTCCTGGCCGGTGGGCGCGTCGCCGGGCACCTGACCGGCGACGACCGCACGGAGGAGAACGTCATGACGTGTGCCAGCACCGGTCGGCGGATCTTCTCGCTGGAGCCGGTGTCGTGACCGCCCTGCTGCGCCGGGCACCACTCGTGCTGCCTCTGCTCACCGTGATCATCGCGCTCGCGGTCGCCACCGACAGCTTCCTGACCGGCGGAAACATAGAGAACGTGCTGGTCGCCGCGGGGATCGTGGCGCTGCCCGGCCTGGCGATGACCTTCTGCCTGGCGATGGGGGAGTTCGACCTGTCGATCGGCTCCACCGTCTCGCTGGCCGGAGTGGTCTGCTGCAGCGCCCTGATCGCCGGTCGGCCGCTGGCCGTCGCGATGGCACTCGCGCTCGCCGTCGGGGCCGCGATCGGCCTGGCCAACGGCCTGGTCGTGACGAAACTCGGGGTCACGCCGTTCATCGCCACCCTGGCCACGCTCGTCATCGTCCGGGGCGTCTCCCTGGCGTACTCCGGCGGGCACGACCAGATCATCAGCTCCGCCGGGTTGAAATACCTGGTCGGCGGGCGCCCGCTGGGCGTACCGATGCCGATCGTGCTGGTCGTCGTCGCGACCGCGGCGGCGTGGTGGGCCATGAACCGGACCCGGTTCGGCCGCTGGGTGTGCGCGATCGGGTCCAACCGCGAGGCGGCCCGCGTCTCCGGCCTGCCCGTCGACCGCATCCGCATCGCCGTCTACGTGCTGGTCGGCATCGCGGGCGGTGCCTGGGGCCTGCTGATCTCCAGCCAGCTGCAGAAGGGCAACGGGCAGCTGGGTCTGGGCTTCGAGCTCGACGCGATCACCGTCGTCGTCATCGGCGGGACCGCGCTGCTCGGCGGGCGGGCGTCCATCGTGGGCACCGTCCTGGGCGCGGTGCTCATCGAGACGATCCGCAACGGGCTCAACCTGCTCAACACCCCACCGGCGTACCAGCGGATCAGCGTCGGACTGCTGCTCATCGCCGCGCTCGCGCTCAAGGGCCTGCGCCGCGCCGAAACCACCGTCGTTCCGACCCCGGCCCGAGAGGCAGCGACATCATGAAGACCTCGCTGGGCAAGCTGTGGGACACCTGGGGCATCACCGCGATCCTGCTGCTGCTCCTCGCCGTCGCACCGGTGGTCACCCCCGACTTCTTCAGCCTCGACAACGCGCAGTCGGTGCTGCGCGAGAGCGCCTACCTCGGCATCGTCGCGGCCGGGATGACCTTCGCGATCGCCAGCGGCGCGTTCGACCTGTCCGTCGGCGGCCAACTGGCCCTGTGCAGCGTGGTGTCGCTGATGGGCTACGCCGCCGGTGGCACCGCGCTGGCCGTCGCGGCGGCACTGGCGACCGGGCTCGCGTGCGGGCTGGTCAACGCCGGCCTGATCACCCGGCTGCGGGTGCCGCCGTTCGTGGCCACCCTCGGCACCCTGTTCGTCTTCCGCGGCGTGGCCTACATCCTCACCCAGGACGGGCCCAAGACCCTGCCCTACGACCAGATCGGCTCACCGTTCGTGAAGATCGGCGGGCTGAACGTGGCCGGGCTGCCCCTGCCCTTCCTCATCATGCTGGCCGTCTACGCGGCGGCCTGGCTGCTGCTGCGGCGCACCGCCACCGGTCGCCGGGTGCTCGCCTACGGCTCCTCGCCGGAGGCCGCCCGGTTCTGCGGGATCTCGGCGACCCGGTTGCGCTTCTTCGTCTTCGCCCTGGTGGGAGTCAGCGTCGGGATCGCCGCGCTGACCTACATCACCCGGGTATGGACGGCCGACGGCTCGGCCCAGGACGGGTTCGAACTCAAGGTGATCGCCGCGGTCGTCCTCGGGGGTACCAGCCTCAAGGGCGGCAAGGGCACGCTGATCGGCACCTTCTCCGCGGTGCTGCTGGTCAGCGTGCTCAACGACATGCTCGTCAGCCAGGGGGTGCCGTCTGCCTACCAGCGCATCGTGCTGGGTGGCGTGCTCATCATCGCCCTGACCATCGACGGGCTCCGTACCCGCTTCGCCGCGCCCGGATCCCTGCGGCGCGCGGTGACCGGACTGGGCGGGCGAACGCCCAAACCGGGCCTGGCCCGGTGAACCACAGCGCGGCGCCGCGGCGTCGCGTGCACTGCGAAATTGAAACGTACTAACCAACGTATCCGTCCCATTTCGCACGGAAGGGGCATCGCATGATGCTCAAGAAGACCCTCGTCCCGCTCGTCGCGATCGGCGCGCTGGTCCTGGCGGGCTGCTCCGACTCCAACGCCGACAACCCCGGCGCCCCCAAGGACGACAAGATCGTCGTCGGTTTCTCGGTCTACGACATGCAGTACGAGTTCTTCCAGAAGATGGAGAAGGGCACCCGCGAGGCGGCCACCGCCAAGGGCTGGGAGTTCAAACTCCACGACGAGAAGAGCGACGAGAACGAGATGGTCACCGGCGCCCAGGCGCTCATCGACCAGGGCGTCGACGTGCTGATCATCAGCCCGTTCAAGCCCAGCGCGCTCGGCCCGATCATCGCCAAGGCCAAGGCCAAGGGCGTGCCGGTGATCGTGGACGACATCGGCGGCGGCGGTGCGCCGTACGACGCGATCGTCATCTCCGACAACGCCGGCGGCGGCAAGCTCGCCGCGGAGTACATGGCCAAGCAGATCGCGGCCAACGGCAAGACCAGCAAGAACGTCGCCTCGATCACCTGCGAGCCGTCGGCGGTCTACGCCGCCCGCCGCAACGCCGGGTTCAAGGAGGCCATCGAGGCCGCCGGGTTCAAGGTCGTCGCCGAGCTGTCCGGCAACTCCAAGGCCGAAGAGGGCTACAAGGTCATGAAGGACATCATGGCCAAGAACCCCGACGTCGCCGGCGTCTTCTCCTGCAACGACCCGATGGGTGTGGCCGCCGCCAACGCGGTCAAGGATGCCGGGAAGAACCCGGTCACCGACATCGTGACCGTCGGCTTCAACGCCGACCCGGAGGCGCTGACCGCGATCAAGGACGGCGGCCTGGCCGCCACCGTCGCGCAGGACCCCACCGCGATGGGCGCCCTGACCGTGAAGCTCGCCGGGCAGGCCCTGAACAAGGAGGCGATCACCTTCGGCAACGCGGCCGAGCGGGAGGTCTTCAACCCGGTCCTGCTGGTCACCAAGGACAACGTCGCCACCATCAAGTAACGCGGGCCGTGGTGCGGGCGGCGCGAGCCGCACCGCCCGCACCACCTCGTACCCCCGTTCGGCGTAGCACAGGAGACGAAGATGAACGACCACGCTGCCGTCAAAGCGGCCCTGCGGGCCATGCCGATCGAGACGCCGTCCTGGGCGTACGGCAACTCGGGCACCCGGTTCAAGGTGTTCGCCCAGCAGGGGGTGCCCCGCGACGCGTACGAGAAGATCGCCGACGCGGCGATGGTGCACCGGCTGACCGGCGCCGCGCCCAGCGTGGCGTTGCACATCCCCTGGGACCGGGTCGAAGACTTCTCTCACCTGGCCGGCTTCGCGGCCGACCAGGGGATCGCCATCGGCGCGATCAACCCGAACGTGTTCCAGGACAACGACTACAAGCTGGGCAGCGTCTGCCACCCCGACCCCCGGGTACGCCGCAAGGCCCTCGACCACCTGCTCGAATGCGTCGACATCATGGACGCCACCGGCTCGTCGATCCTGTCGCTGTGGTTCGCCGACGGCACCAACTACGCCGGCCAGGACTCGATCGCGGCCCGCCAGGACCGCCTCGCCGACGCGCTGTCGCAGACCTACGACCGGCTCGGCCCCGACCAGCGGATGCTCGTGGAGTACAAGCTGTTCGAGCCGCACTTCTACAGCATGGACCTGCCGGACTGGGGCACCTCCTACGCCCACTGCGTGGCCCTGGGCGACCGGGCGCAGGTGCTGGTCGACACCGGCCACCACGCGCCCGGCACCAACATCGAGTTCCTGGTCACCGTGCTGCGCCGCTTCGGCAAGCTGGGCGGCTTCCACTTCAACAGCCGCAACTACGCCGACGATGACCTGATGGTCGGCGCGGCCGACCCGTTCCAGCTGTTCCGGATCATGCACGAGCTGGTGCGCGCGGACGCGATCGCGCCCGAGGCGAACGTGGCGTTCATGCTCGACCAGTGCCACAACCTGGAAGCCAAGGTGCCCGCGCTGATCCGCTCGGTCCTCAACGTCCAGGAAGCCACCGCCAAGGCGCTGCTCGTGGACGCCGACGCGCTCGCCGCCGCGCAAAGCAACGGTGACGTCCTGGCCGCACACGCGGTGCTCATGGACGCCTACGCCACCGACGTGCGCCCGCTGCTGGCCGAGATGCGCGCCGAGGCGGGCCTGGACCCCGACCCCATCGCCGCCTACCACCGCAGCGGCTACCAGCAGCGGATCGAATCCGAGCGCGTCGGCGGCCAGCAGGCCGGATGGGGAGCCTGACCGATGTCACCGCACGACAGCACGCCCGCCGAACTCGTCGCCCGGTCCAACCGGCTCGGCGCCGACCCGCGCAACACCAACTACGCGGGCGGCAACACCTCCGCCAAGGGCACCGACCTCGACCCGGTCACCGGCACCGACGTCGACCTGCTCTGGGTGAAGGGTTCCGGCGGTGACCTGGGCACGCTCACCGAGGCCGGGCTCGCCGTCCTGCGGCTGGACCGGGTGCGCGCGCTCGCCGAGGTCTACCCCGGGGTCGAGCGCGAGGACGAGATGGTCGCCGCGTTCGACTACTGCCTGCACGGGCGCGGTGGCGCGGCACCGTCGATCGACACCGCGATGCACAGCCTCGTCGACGCGGCACACGTCGACCACCTGCACCCCGACGCCGGTATCGCCTTCGCCGCCGCCGCCGACGGCCAGGCGGTGACCGAGGAGTGCTTCGGCGACCGGGTGCTGTGGACGCCGTGGCGGCGGCCCGGTTTCCAGCTGGGCCTCGACATCGCCCAGCTGCACCGGGACAACCCGGAGGCCATCGGTGTGATCCTCGGCGGGCACGGCATCACCGCCTGGGGCGCCACCAGCGACGAGTGCGAGGCGAACACCCTCGAGATCATCACGCGGGCGCAGGCGTTCATCGAGGAGCGGGGCAAGCCGGAACCGTTCGGTGCCGTCCTGCCGGGATACGCGCCGCTGCCCGAGGACCAGCGGAGGGCACGCGCCGCCGCCCTCGCACCCGTCATCCGAGGCCTGGTCAGCACGGACCGGCCGCAGGTCGGGCACTTCACCGGCAGTGATGTCGTGCTGGACTTCCTGTCCCGGCAGGGGCACCCCCGGCTGGCCGACCTGGGCACGTCCTGCCCGGACCACTTCCTGCGTACCAAGGTGAAGCCGCTGGTCCTTGACCTGGCACCCACGGCATCCCTGGCGGAGATGACCACGCGGCTCACGGAGCTGCACGCCGACTACCGCCAGGAATACGCCCGCTACTACGCCCGCCACGCCGCACCCGACTCGCCGCCGATGCGTGGCGCCGACCCGGCGATCGTGCTGGTCCCGGGCGTGGGCATGTTCTCGTTCGGCGCCACCAAGCAGACCGCCCGCGTCGCCGGGGAGTTCTACGTCAACGCGATCAACGTGATGCGCGGCGCCGAAGCGATCTCCACCTACCAGCCGATCGACGAGGCGGAGAAGTTCCGCATCGAATACTGGGCGCTGGAGGAGGCCAAACTCGCCCGGCTGCCCAAGCCCGCACCGCTGGCCGCCCGGATCGCACTGGTCACCGGTGGCGGTTCCGGCATCGGCCGCGCCATCGCCCACCGGCTCGCCGCGCAGGGCGCCTGCGTCCTCATCGCCGACCGCGACGCCGACGCCGCCCACCGGGTCGCCGCCGAGATCGGCGGCACCGACACCGCCGTGGGCGTCGGTGCGGACGTCACCGACGTACAGGCCGTCACCGCGATGATCGAGGCATGCGCGCTGGCCTTCGGCGGCCTCGACCTGGTGGTGAACAACGCCGGGCTGTCGATCTCCAAGCCGCTGCTGGACACCACGGAGGCGGACTGGGACCTGCAGCACGACGTGATGGCGAAGGGATCGTTCCTCGTCGCCCGTGAAGCGGCCCGGACCATGATCGCCCAGGGCCTGGGCGGCGACATCGTCTACATCTCCAGCAAGAACTCGGTATTCGCCGGACCCAACAACATCGCCTACAGCGCGGCCAAGGCAGACCAGGCCCACCAGGTACGCCTGCTCGCCGCCGAACTCGGCGAGCACCGCATCCGCGTCAACGGCGTCAACCCCGACGGCGTCGTACGCGGCTCCGGGATCTTCGCCGGTGGCTGGGGCGCGCAACGGGCTGCCGTCTACGGCGTACCCGAGGCCGAACTCGGCGCCTTCTACGCTCAGCGAACCCTGCTCAAACGCGAGGTGCTGCCCGAGCACGTGGCCAACGCCGTGTTCGCCCTCGTCGCCGGGGACCTGTCGCACACCACCGGGCTGCACGTTCCCGTCGATGCCGGCGTCGCCGCCGCGTTCCTGCGCTGAGCCATGGCCACGGATACCGTCACCGTCGCGGCGGCCGACCTCGGCGCCTCCAGCGGCCGGGTCATGGTCGCCCGGGTCGGCCCGGACCGGCTCGACCTCACCGAGGTCCACCGCTTCCCCAACCGGCCCGTGCGCCTCGGCCCGACCCTGCACTGGGACGCTCTCGCCCTCTACCGGGGCGTCCTCGACGGGCTCACCGCGGCGGCCCGTACCGGGGGGCTCGACGGGATCGGCATCGACTCGTGGGCCGTCGACTACGGGCTGCTCGACGGCACCGGCGCCCTGATCGGCAACCCGATCAGCTACCGGGACCATCGCACCGACGGGGTGATGGCGGCGGTACACGCCCAGCTCGGCGCCCAGCACCTCTACCGCACCACCGGGCTGCAGAGCCTGCCGTTCAACACCATCTACCAGCTCGTGGCGGCACGGGACACCCCGTCCTTCGCCCAGGCCCGGCGGCTCCTGCTGCTGCCGGATCTGCTGGCCTACTGGCTGACGGGCAACGACGGCGCCGAGATCACCAACGCGTCCACGACGGGACTGTTGGACGCGACCTCGCGTACCTGGTCGGGGGCGCTACTGGCCGCGTTGGAGCTGGATCCGGCGCTGCTGGGGAAGCTGCGCCAACCCGGGGAGGAGATCGGGCGGCTGCTGCCCGCGGTGGCCGAGGAGACGGGGCTCTCCCACACGGTGCCGGTCATCGCGGTCGGGTCGCACGACACGGCGTCGGCGGTGGTGGCTGTGCCGGCGGCGACGCCGCGGTTCGCGTACGTGTCCTGCGGGACGTGGTCGCTGGTCGGGGTCGAGTTGCGGGCACCGGTGCTCGGCGAGGCCAGCCGGGCGGCGAACTTCACCAATGAGACCGGTGTGGACGGGACTGTTCGCTACCTGCGCAATGTCATGGGACTGTGGCTGCTCCAGGAGTCGGTACGCACCTGGAACACGTCGGGGTCCGCGACGGACCTCGACGCGCTCCTACGGGCGGCGGCGGGGGAGCCCGCCCTCGCTTCGGTGATCGACCCGGATGATCCGATGTTTCTGCCGCCGGGAGACATGCCAGCGCGGATCCGGCAAGCCTGCCGGCGTACGGGCCAGCCGGTACCCGAGTCGCCTGCCGCGGTGACCAGGTGCATCCTGGACAGCCTGGCCCTGGCGCAGGCACGGGCGGTGCGGCAGGCACGGGAGCTGTCGGGGCAGGACGTCGAGGTCGTGCACGTCGTCGGTGGTGGGGCGCGCAACGCGCTGCTGTGTCAGCTCACCGCCGACGCCTGCGGACTGCCGGTGCTGGCCGGGCCGGTGGAGGCGACGGCACTGGGCAACACGCTCGTCCAGGCCCGAGCGCTCGGCGCGGTGACCGGCGAGCTGGACGAGCTCCGTGGCCTGATTCGCGCACACACGTCAGTGCTGGCCTACTCGGCGAGCGGTGACGCGCGGGCCTGGCAGCTGGCCGAATCCAGGATCCACGGATAGCGACGGTCGCGGCCGGTGTCACCGCCGCCGGAGAAGCCGATCCGCAAGGGTGTCGCGCAGATCGTCAGGCAGCCCGGCGAGCTGTAGCAGTTCGGGCAGCAGTTCCGGTTCGGACGCGTACGCACGGAAAGCGCGCGCGATCGTCACCCCGTGCGCCGGACGGTCCTCAACGGTCACCGGATCGCCCGCCCGCACCTCGCCCTGCTCCAGCACTCGCAGGTACGCGCCCGGCCGGACCGATCGGGCGAAGGTCTTCGCCCAGCGGGGCTCACCCATGCTGCGCTGGAACGTCACGCCCGGGATACGGCCGAACACCGGCTGAAGGACCAGCCGCGGACCGACCCGCCACCGCTCACCGATGACCGCACCGTTGACGTCGAGGCCCTCTGTCGTCAGATTCTCGCCGAAGAGTCCATTTGCCAACCGGCGGCTCAGCCGCGCCTGCCACCAGTCGTAGTCCTCGCGGGCGTACGCGTAAACGGCTCGGTCGTCGCCGCCGTGGTGCTCGGTGTCGAAGATCTGGTCTCCGACCAGGCCACTGGGCAACCCCGTAGCCCTCGGCCCCGGTGCGCGTACGGTGACCAGGTGATTGACCGGCCGCTTGTTGATGCCCGTCAGGCCCACGCCCGTGGCGGGATTGCGGGTCGGCACAGCCAGGTTGACTGACAGGATCCTGCTCACGCCCGGAAACGTACCTGCGCGAGTCCCCGGTGTGCCTCTCATTTCGCGGTGCGGGCGGCCGCGACCCGCCTAACCTGCTGAGGGTTGATCGGGCGCACCGGCCCGCCGGTCGCGGAGCCGGTGCGCGCCGGGTCAGGCCACCTCGATGTAGTCCAGTTCGGCCCAGCGGGACAGGAAGGTCAGGCGGACCGTGTTCCAGCCTGCCACCAGGTTGACCCCGACCGGTGCCTGCCGCCAGGTCTCCCAGCCGGTGTTGGGGTAGTTCACGGTGGTCGGCGAGCCGCCGTTGACCGTGAGCGTGTGCTGGGCGTCGCCGTAGCCTGCCGAGTAGGCGACGGAGACGGTGTAGGCACCGGCCCGGGGTGCGAAGACGCTCAGCTCCACCCAACTGTCGGCGTAGTCGATATTGGCCACGACCTGCCCCTGTGAGGCGGTGGTGGTGTTGCGTACGACGCAGTGGTTCAGCGTGCCGCGTTCGGTCTCGGTGCGCACCCGGCTGCCCCGGACCACCGGGAACCCGCCTGCCCAGCCCAGCGCGGCGACGTACATGCCGCGGGCGGAGTAGTTGTTGATCCAGCCGTGGAACACGATGGCGTCCCCGGCGGCGTCGCGGACGATGTCGGCGCCGCCCGGCCCGCGTACGGTGCCGTTGACGCTGTCGGTGGTGATCAGCGACCGGTACGCCTTCGTGTACGGTCCGGTCAGCGCGGCCGAGGTGGCATAGCTGGTCTGGTAACCGTCACCGCCGTACCCGCCGAGGGAGTAGAACAGCACGTACTGCGTGCCGACCTTGGTCAGCACCGGGGCCTCGATGACACCGGCCTCCTCGGCCCAGCCGCTGCGCAGCAGCTCCACGCGGGCGCCCTGCAGGGTGACCCCGTCGGCCGCGACACCCTGCAGCCACAGGCTGGTGGGCTGGCCGATGGCGTTGCCGTCGTCCTTGTAGAGCAAGTACCGGGCGCCGGTGCTGTCGGTGAAGCTGGACGGGTCGATGTCGCCGCCCTCGGCGCCGTTGCAGACGAGCGGCTGGCTGCCGATCGGGGTGAACGGGCCGATGGGGGAGGTGGCGAGCGCCGCGCCGATGCACTGGCGGCCGACGCCGGTGCTGCGGGCGGTGTAGTAGAGCAGGTACTTGCCGTCGGCGCGGCGGGACACGTCGGGCGCCCAGGTGAGGCCGCCGCTGGCCCAGGCGCCGAGGGTGGGCAGGGCGTTGCCGCGCCGGGTCCACGCGCCGGTGAGCGAGGACGCCGACGCGACGGGCACGTTGCCGTAGCCGTTGTTGGTCGAGTAGGCGTAGTAGGTCCCGTCGAAGCGGGAGACGTCGGGGTCGGGGAAGTCGCTGCCGATGACCAGGGCGGGCGCTGTGGTCGCGGCGGTCGACGCGTCGGCTGCGGCGGGCGCGGCGCCTGCGAGCTGAACCGCGCCGAGCGTGACGGCGGCGGACACGAGCGCCAGGCACCTGGTGACAACTGATGGTCGGGAGCGGGACATCGAGCCTCCTCGGATCGGGGACGAAAGAAGCGCATCGATAAACGCGAGTGTATCGAAGGAATCGGGCCGTGTGGCCGGTCGTGCTCCCCACCCACCAGGAGAGGTTCGCCAGGCTCATCGGGTACCGGTGGCCGCTGCCCGGGGCGACGTCCTCGACGATCCCGTACGCCCCGGAGTTGGTGTAGCCGACGACGGCCAGGACTTCGGAGCGAGCGCATGGAAACGGCGGGCCGGACCGGTCCGACCCGCCGTTCGAGGTGCCCGGATCAGCTCACGGAGCCGGTCACGGTGCTGCCCGATTTGGTGACGTAGTACGTCACCAGGGTGCCGCTCCAGAAGTGCAGCGTCAGCGTCACCTTCGCGCCGTCGTTGACGTCGTTGAACAGCTCCGGCTTCAGCGTGATGGTGTTCGCGCCGTAGTTGGGCGTGAACGTGTAGTCGAACTCCTTGAACGAGGTCCAGTTCTGCGGACCGGCGTTGCTGCCGTCGGCGTACTTGGCCTCCATCGTGGCCAGCGTGTCCCCGCGGAACTGGGTCGGGATGGCGAACGAGCCCGTCGTCCCGCTCGCGTTGGACACCACCGGCGGGTCGTACGTGACGAAGTTGATGCGCCACGGCACACCCTGCGAGAACACCACCTGCACCGACGAGTTCACCCCGTACGCCCGGCTGCCGTACAGGCGGGTCAGCGCCGCGGCCGTGAACGTCAGCGTGCTGCCCGAGACCGTGTAGTCGCTGCCCAGGGCCAGGTTGGTGCTGCCCTGCCGGACCGCCGTCACCGTCGCCCCGTTGAGGTTCAGCGTCACCGACTTGGCGCTGATCGCCGCCGTCTTGGCGGTGAACACCTGGTCGGTGTCGGCGGTGCCGGAGCGGGTGGTCCAGCTCGACTTGAGCTGGGCGATCAGCTCCGGGTCGCTCCACGTGAACGAGGTGCGCCCGAAGTGCTGACCGTTGTCCCACAGCATGGTGGTCAGCTTGCGGGTCTTGGCCCAGTAGCCGAAGTACTCGAAGAACTTCAGCTTCTCGCCCTGCTCGATGGTGCCGGTGCTGCGGTCGAAGCCGAGCAGGCCGTACTCGCCGATGATCACCGGGATGTTGCGCGAGACGAACGCGTTGTAGACCCGGTCGAAGCTGTCGGTGACGTCCTGCTGCGTGGTGGCGTCGAACTTCGTGTACCCGGCGATGTTCACGCTGAACGGCCAGAACCCGTAGTAGTGCACCGTGGCGGCCAGGTTCGGGTCGTTCAGGCTGGTGAACGTGCTGACCAGCTCGTCGATGCGGGGCTGGTCGCTGGAGGTGTGCAGGGTGGGCAGCACCAGCAGCCGGGTGGCGTTGCCGCCGCCGGACTGCCGCACGATGGTGCGGAATGACGTGTTCAGCTCGCTCAGCAGGGTCGCGTTCTGCGCGTCACCGGAGCTGCCGGTGAACTGCGGCTCGTTGATGCTCTCCAGCACCAGCTTCGCCGAGGAGGCGCGGAACGTGCTCGCCAGCTGCGTCCAGATCGCCTTGTACCGGTTCAGCACGTTGTCGTGGTCGCCCGGCATGTTGGCGATCCATTCCCACGAGTCGTGGTGGATGTTCACCAGCACGTACAGGTCGGCGGCCAGCGCCCAGTCGACGACCTCCTTCACCCGCGCCAGGTAGGCGGCCTCGATCGTGTAACTCGGCGCCCCGCCCTGGTGGTGGCCCCAGGTGACCGGGATGCGGATGCTCTTGAAGCCCTGGGCCTTGATGTTGTTGATCAGGGCCTGGGTGATGAGCGGGTTGCCCCACGAGGTCTCGTCGGCGCCGGTCGCGTCCAGTGAGTTGCCCAGGTTCCAACCCGGCTGCATCGCGGCCACGGTCGACATCGCGGTGCCGGTCGGGGACGGGCTGGTGGACGGGGACGGGCTGGTCGACGGGCTGGTCGACGGTGACGGGCCGGCCGAGCGCGACACCGACGGCGACGGGCTCGGCGAACCGACCGCACCGGTGCAGGCCACGCCGTTGAGCGTGAACGCGGTCGGCGCGGTGTTGGTGCCCGACCAGGAGGCGTTGAAGCCGAACTGGACGGTGCCGTTGGTGGGGATGGCGGCGTTGTACGACATGTTCGTGGCGGCGACCGTGGCGGCGGGCTGCGTGTAGCTCGCGCTCCACATGCTGGTGACCTTCTGACCGTTGGCATACGTCCAGACCAGGTTCCAGTTGTTGATCGGGTCGCCGAGATTGGTGATGACGACGTTGGCGGTGAAGCCGCCGGGCCACTGGTTGGGGACGGTGTAGGCGACCCGGCACCCGGCGGCGGCGTACGCGCTGGTGCTCAGGGTGACGCCGACGGCGGCGAGCAGCGTCACGGCGCTGCTGAACAGGGCGACCTTCCATCGGGCAGATCGCGGTAGAGGTTGCGTCATGACCTTTCCTCGGTACGGGGACCGCGCGAGATGGCAGCCGCCCGGAGGCCGTCTCGCCGCGCAGTGACGATTGCGGATAGGTCAGACACTAAGTTGTGCTTCCAAACTATTCAACTCCGGAACGGTCCGCCGTGCCTGCTGTGCGGTCGCGGACCCGTCGGACGCGGTGACGGTATGCTCACCGGTGGTTTGGCATGGGGAGGGTCGATGGCACGTCAGCCCACGATGGCGGACATCGCCCGCCGGGCTGGTGTCTCCCGGGTGGCCGTGTCCTACGCGCTCAACGGGCGGCCCGGGGTCTCCGACGAGGTCCGCGAGCGGATCGTGCGGATCGCGCGGGAGGTCGGGTTCAGCGCGAACGGCCCCGCGCAGGCGATGCGCGGCGCGGCCGTCCCCGCAGTCGGGCTGACCATGCGCAGGCCGTCGGCGGCCTTCCACATCGAGGTGTTTCGCCGGGAGTTGATCAGCGGCGTCCAGTCGGAGCTGATGACGCGCGGCATCGGGCTGGCGCTGCAGTTCGTCGACAGCCTGGACGCCGAGATGCGGGTGTACCGCAGGTGGAGCGCCGACCGGCGGGTCAGTGGCGTGCTGCTGTGCGACCTGGTGGCCGACGATCCCAGGGTCGCGCTGATGGAGACGCTCGACCTGCCCGCCGTGGTCGTCGGCGGTCCGGTGACCGGGCCGCGCCTGAGCAGCGTATGGAGCGACGACGCCACGGCGGTGGCGGAGTCGGTGCACTACCTGGCGGCGCTCGGCCACCGCCGGATCACCAGGGTCGGCGGTCCGGCCGAGATGCTGCACACCAAGCTGCGCAACGAGACGTTCCTGGCCGCCTGCGCCGAGTCCGGCGTCGACGGCGCGGTCCTGGCCTCCGACTACACGGGGGAGGCGGGGGCGCAGGCCACCCGGCGCATCCTCAGCGCCCGGGCGCGGCCGACGGCGATCTGCTACGACAACGACGTGATGGCGGTGGCGGGTCTGGCCGTGGCCGCGGAGATGGGCCTCACCGTGCCGGGCGACCTGTCGCTGGTGGCGTACGAGGATTCGCCGCTGTGCCAGGTCGTCCATCCGCCGCTGACGGTGCTGCGCCGCGACATCGTCTCCTACGGCGCGCACGCCGCGCGGCTGCTGTTCGACGTGGTGGCGGGGCTGCCCGCGCGGACCGTGCTCGACCACGTGGCATCGCTGGTGGTGCGGGAGAGCACCGGCCCGATCCGGGGATAGCCGCCGCGGCACCCGTGCCCGCCACCCCGCCTTGAATCGACGCCGGCGCATCTGGAGACGATTATCGCGAAGCCGGTCCTCTGGATAGGTCGGCGTCGATCGATAAGGGGCGGGGTCAGGCGTCGGCCCGTGCCGCTCGCTTGCGCGCGGAAGTCGTCCGAGGTGCGGCCGGTGGGGGAGCGGTGCTGCCGCGCGGGCTCAGGTGCGCGGGCTCGTCGTGCACGTCGGTGACCGGTTTGCCGTCGATCGCGGCGAGCAGCAGCCGCGCCGCGTGCGTGCCGTACGCGGAGATATCGCGGGTCAGGGCGGTCAGGGGCGGATGCACCAGGCGGCAGATGGGTGAGTCGTCCCAGGCGATGATCGACAGGTCGCCCGGCACGGTCAGGCCCATCTCTTGGGCGACGGCCAGCCCGGCGATCGCCATGATGTCGTTGTCGT
The DNA here is from genome assembly GCF_019083965.1 of Catellatospora tritici. Classification (GTDB taxonomy): domain Bacteria; phylum Actinomycetota; class Actinomycetes; order Mycobacteriales; family Micromonosporaceae; genus Catellatospora; species Catellatospora tritici. The sequence continues at coordinate 507,692 of NZ_JAHRCY010000005.1, read as the reverse complement.
AGATCAGCGCGGTGGGGCGGTTGGCTGAGCTGAGCAGGCGCCGAGTGGCGCGCGCGCCGTCCTCGCCGGTGTAGTCGGTGGGCACGGTCACCGCGCTCTCCAGCCGCAGCTGCTCGGCGAGCCGGGCGAAGGTCTGGCTGCGGATCGCCGTGTGCGACAGCTCCGGCAGCCCCCCGACGCGGGCGATGCGCCGGTGCCCCAGCGCGGCGAGGTATTCGACCGCCTCGACCAGGGACACCCCGTCGTCGGACCAGATGCTGGCCAGGGTGCCGCTGGCGGCGGGCGGTCCGATGACGACCGCGGGCATGCCCAGTCGGGACAGGGCCTCGATGCGCGGGTCGCCGTCGCGTACGTCGCAGACCAGGACGCCGTCGACGCTTCGGTCGCTCCACCACCGCTGGTAGACGGCTATCTCCTGGTCGCTGCCCGAGACCATCTGCAGCAGCAGCGCGTAGGAGTGGATCGACAGCTCCGCCTCCAGGCCGCTGACCAGCTCCATGAAGAACGGCTCCACGCCGAGGGTCTTGGCCGGGCGGTGCAGGGTCAGCCCGACGACGTTGGAGGGTGCTCCGGCCAGTGCCCTGGCGGCGCTGTTGGCGCGGAAGCCGAGGGTGTCGGCCACGGCCAGGATGCGGGTGCGAGTGGCCTCCGAGACGCCGGGCTGGCCGTTGAGGGCGTAGGACACGGCGCCCTTGGACACGCCCGCCGCTTTGGCGACGTCGGCGATGGTCGGTCGTTTCACGAAGGCCCTCGTATCCCGTTGCGGCGCACCGCCTGAACTTTCTCGGTTCACTAATCGTACCGCAGTGGCGGCACTTGGAAAGATGTGCGGTCGCGCGGAGGTGCCCTCGCGCGCTGCGCATCCCGCCGTGGGTGGCCGTCGCGAAAGCGTTGGGGCAGCTGAGGGTCGGTGGTTCGGGTGGCGTCCGTGATGGCTTGGCGTCGTCGCGTTGACAGGTGTGAAACCCGGTCGTAAAGTCTGGGCACTTACTCGGTTCAGTAAGCGCGTAAGTTCGACTGACGAGCAGGGACGCCGTGGCCGCATCTCCGGCCCCAGCAGGCGTTTCCGGAGATGGAGTTGTGGACATGAAAAGACGTGCGCTCGCCGCGGTGCTGCTGGCCGCGGCGCTGCTGGCCGCGGGCTGCGGCGGTGGCGGCGATGCCGGTATGGCCGACAACAGCGCGCTCTCTCCGGCGGACCCGGCCAAGGTCTCCGGCGACATCACCGTGCTGACAAACCGCACCGACCTGGTCACCGACGGCACCATGCAGAAGTACGCGGACCTGTTCAAGAAGGACTACCCGAACGTCAACGTCAAGTTCGAGGGCGTGACGGACTACGAGGGTGAAGTCAAGATTCGGATGAACACCGACAAGTACGGTGACGTCCTGCTCATCCCGAACTCGGTGGTCACCACCGACTACCCGAAGTTCTTCGCCTCGTTGGGCGGCGCGGCGGACCTCGAGTCCAAGTACACCGCGGCGGGCACCGGCAAGGGCAAGGTCGGTGACCAGATCTACGGCCTGGCCGGTTTCTCGTTCATCAACGGCTTCGTCTACAACAAGGACGTCTGGACGGCGGCCGGGATCACCGAGTGGCCCAAGACGCCCACCGAGTTCCTGGCCGCCCTGCAGGCGATCAAGACCAAGACCGGCGCGACGCCGTACTACACCAACTACAAGGACGGCTGGCCGCTCAGCTCGTGGTCGTCGGTGCTCGGCTCGGCCACCTGCGACGCCAAGGCCAGCGACAACCTGCCCACGACCGACCCGTGGGCGGCCGGTGGCGACCTCAACACCGGGGACACCCTGCTGTTCGACATCGTGAAGAACAGGTTGTCGGAGTCCGACCCGACGACGACGAACTGGGAGGACTCGAAGGGTCTACTGGCGACCGGCAAGATCGCCACGATGTGGCTGGGCTCGTGGTCGCTGGTGCAGATGCAGGACGCGGCCAAGAAGGCGGGGAAGAACCCGGACAGCATCAGTTACATGCCCTTTCCGGCCCAGGTCGGCGGCAAGTTCTGCTCGGTGGTGGCGCCGGACTACCAGTCGGCGGTGAACATCCACTCCCCGAACAAGGCCGCCGCACGGGCGTGGATCGACTGGATCCTGGAGAAGTCCGACACCGCCGCGGTCAACCAGGCCGTGTCGGCGCTCAAGGGCGCTCCGCTGCCCAGCGCGCTGAAGCCGTTCACCGACGCCGGGGTGCAGTTCATCGACCTTGCCCAGGTCAACGCGGCCAAGGTCAGCGAGATCGACAACCTCTCCGAGGTCGGTATCGGCAAGCCCGAGTACCGCCAGCACCTGATCGACGTCGCGCGCGGTGCCGCCAAGGGCGACCTCGCGGCCATCTTCGCCGACCTCGCCAAGCGCTGGTCCGAAGCGGCCAAGAACGTCGGCTGACCGATCCCACACGTGGTGCGGGGCCGGTACGGCCGAAGCGGGGCCGACCGGTCCCCGCACCTCCTCAACCAGCGGGCAGAACTCGGAAGGGCGCAGACCGCATGACCGACCTCAAGACCGGACCCCGGGTCGACCCGGCACCGGCGGCGCCCGTCGACACGCGGCTGCCGACGGCCGCACCGCCGACGCACCGAGCCACCTGGGTCCGCCGACTGACCCCCTGGGCGTACCTGGCGGCGGCACTGGTGCTGCTGGTGGCCTTCACCTACGTCCCGGTCGCGAACATGATCTCCTACAGCTTCACCGACTGGGACGGCGTCAGCCCGGACAAGAGCTTCGTCGGCGTGGACAACTACGTGGAGCTGTTCACCCGGCCGGACCTGTTCCACGTCTTCTTCGTCAGCCTGTTCTACCTGGCCGCGGCAGCCGTGCAGATCGTCGTGGCGCTGTACTTCGCCACGATCCTGACGTTCAGGACGAGGATGCGGAACCTGTTCAAGGGGCTGCTGTTCTTCCCGTACCTGATCAACGGGGTCGCGGTCGCGTTCGTGTTCCTCTACTTCTTCAAGGAGGGCGGGACGCTGGATTCGGTGCTGGCGCTGGTCGGCGTACACCCGCAGCAGCTGTGGCTGGGCGACCCGGACCTGGTCAATGTGTCGCTGTCCGGGGTGTCGGTCTGGCGCTTCCTGGGCCTGAACTTCGTGCTGTTCCTGGGGGCGATGCAGTCGATCCCGGCCGAGCTGCACGAGGCGGCCGAGATCGACGGAGCCACAAAGTGGCAGGTGTTCCGCGGCATCATCGCGCCGAGCATCCGGCCCATCATCGGCCTCAGCGTCATCCTGGCGATCTCGGGCTCGCTGTCGGTCTTCGAGATCCCGTTCATCATGACCCGGGGGTTCGGCGAGAGTAAGACGTTCGTCATCCAGACCGTCAAGCTCGCCTTCGACTTCAACAAGATGGGGCTGGCCTCGGCCATGGCCGTGGTGCTGCTCGCCATCATCCTGCTGATCACCTGGGTGCAGCGGCGCCTGGTGCCGGACGAGAGGGCTGACCGGCCATGACCGAGTCGAGCACCGCACGGGCCGCCTTCGACCGCCGGGAGCGCCGGGCCGCGTTCCTGCGGCCGGTCGCGGTGACCCTCAAGTACCTGTCCCTGGTGGCCGCGTCGGCGGTGGTGCTGCTGCCGCTGCTGACCATCTTTCTCACCTCACTGAAGACCGAGCGGGAGATGGCCGGAGGCGACACGCTCTCGCCGCCCGGCGACTGGTTCAACTTCTCCAACTACGCCACCGCCTTCACCAAGGGCGAGATGCCGGCCGCGTTCGGGAACACGGCGTTCATCCTGCTGTTCTCGATCACCGGCACCGTCGTGATCGGCTCGATGGCCGCGTACGCGATCGAGCGGTTCAGCTTCCGGTTCAAGAAGCTGGTGGTGGCCGCGTTCCTGGTCGCCACGCTGGTGCCCGCGGTGACCACCCAGGTCGCCACGTTCAAGGTGGTGGACGCGCTGGGCCTGTTCGACACCCGCTGGGCGCCGATCCTGCTCTACATGGGCACCGACATCGTCGCGATCTACATTTTCCAGCAGTTCATCCGGGGCATCCCGGTGTCGCTGGACGAGGCGGCCCGCATCGACGGCGCGGGTAGTTTCAAGATCTACCGTACGGTGATCTTCCCGCTGCTCAAACCGGCCATCGCCACCGTCGTGATCATCAAGGGCATCACCGTCTACAACGACTTCTATATCCCGTTCCTCTACAACCCGTCGCCGGAGCTGGGCACCATCTCCACGTCGCTGTTCCGGTTCAAGGGGCCGTTCGGCGCCCACTGGGAGACCATCTCCGCCGGTGCGGTCCTGGTCATCGTGCCGACGCTGGTCATCTTCCTGTTGCTGCAGCGGTTCATCTACAACGGCTTCACCTCCGGGGCCGCGAAGTAGGCGCATTTCTCGGTTCAGTGGGTCGCCGCGGAGGCGGCGGCTCGGTTCCGGCTGCCTTTTTCGGGGTCTTTACCTCATAAAATCGCTAGACATCGATTATTGACACCGATGTGTCGTGGCTCTACATTCGATTCACTTACACGGTTTTGTAAACAAGCTTATCCGAACGGCCGGGGCGTTCGTCGAAGGAGTACAACTGTGAGCACCTACCGCCGCCTGCACGACGGCTGGACCCTGTCGGCCATCACGGGCGACCGTGACATCACCTCTGTCGCCGCGACCGTGCCCGGTTGCGTGCACACCGATCTGCTCGCGGCGGGACTCATCGACGACCCCTACCGCGACGACAACGAGACCAGGCTGACCTGGATCGGGCGCACCGACTGGAGCTACCGCACCGCCTTCGACTGGCGGCCGGACGGGGCGGTCCGCACCGACCTGGTCCTGGCGGGCCTGGACACGGTCGCCGCCGTCCACCTCAACGGCGTGCGTATCGCCGACACCGCCAACATGCACCGCCGCTACCGCCTCGACGTCGGTGCGCTGCTGGTCGAGGGCGCCAACACCCTCGAGGTGGTGTTCCGGGCGCCGTACGACTACACCGACGAGCGGCAGGCCGCATACGGGCCGCTGCCGGGGCCCTACGACGAGCCATACCAATTCATCCGCAAGATGGCCTGCAACTTCGGCTGGGATTGGGGCCCGACCCTGGTCACCTCCGGGATCTGGCGGCCGGTGAGCCTGCACTCGTGGTCCGGGACGCGGCTCGCCGAGGTTCGGCCGCAGGTACGGGCCGACGGAGTGGACCTGCACGTGCGTGTCGAGCGCACCGACGACGCCCCGGTCACCGTGACCGCCACCGTGGCGGGCCGGACCGCCGAGGCGGTGCTCCCGGCCGGGCAGGACGAGGCGGTGCTGCGGCTGGACGTGCCCGATGCCCGCCTCTGGTGGCCGCGCGGGTACGGCGAGCAGCCGCTCTACCCGCTGACCGTCACCGCCGGAGCCGACAGCTGGACCAGGAAGATCGGGTTCCGGACGGTGCAACTGGACCCCGACGCCTTCCGGCTGATCATCAACGGGCGGCCGGTGTTCGTGAAGGGCTTCAACTGGATCCCGGACGACTGCTTCCCGAACCGGGTCACCCCCGACCGCCTGGCGCGGCGGTTCGGCCAGGCGATCGACGCGGGCGCCAACACGCTGCGGGTCTGGGGCGGCGGCCTGTACGAAACCGACGACTTCTACGCCCTGGCCGACGAGCTGGGCCTGCTGATCTGGCAGGACTTCCCGTTCGCGTGCGCGGCCTACCCCGAGGACGACCTCATGCGGGCCGAGGTGGAGGCCGAGGCACGGGAGAACGTGGTGCGCCTGATGAGCCACCCCAGCCTGGTCATCTGGTGCGGCAACAACGAGAACATCGAGGGCTACCAGCACTGGGACTGGCGCGAGCCGCTGGCCGGGCGCGACTGGGGCGCCGGGTTCTACTTCGACCTGCTGCCGCGCGTGGTCGCGGAGCTGGACCCGACCCGGCCGTACTGGCCGGGCAGCCCGTACTCGGGCACCCCGGACCGGGACGTGCACGACCCGTCGACCGGCACCATCCACATCTGGACGGTGTGGGGTCGGGAGGACTACACGTTCTACGGCACCTACACGCCGAGATTCGTGGCGGAGTTCGGATTCCAGGGTCCGCCCACCTATGCCACGCTGCGGGCTTCGGTCTCCGACGAGCCGTTGGCACCAGACTCGCCGGGGATCACGCACCACCAGAAGGCCACCGACGGCAACACCAAGCTGCTGCGCGGCCTCGGCGAGCACCTGCCGCGCCCGGACAACTTCGCCGACTGGCACTACTACACCCAGCTCAACCAGGCCCGCGCCATCGCGTACGGGGTGAACCGGTTCCGGGCGCTGATGCCGTACTGCATGGGCACGATCGTGTGGCAGCTCAACGACTGCTGGCCGGTCACCTCATGGGCGGCCGTCGACGGCGACGCCCGCCGCAAACCGCTCTGGTACGAGCTGCGCCGCTCCTACGCCGACCGGCTGCTCACCTTCCACGACGACGGCCTGGCCGTGGTCAACGACACCGACCAGCCGTGGCGGACGGACCTGACCCTGGCCCGCCTGGACGTGCACGGCCAGCCCCTGGCAAAGGACGCCGTCGCGGTCGTGGTCGCCGCTCGCTCGGTCGTCCAGGTCCGCCTGGCCGACGCCGTCGCGGTGCCCGGCGACCCGTCCCGAGAGCTGCTGCTGGCCGAGGCCGACGGCCTGCGGGCGATGCGGATGTTCGCCGAGGATCCGGTCATGGACTATCCGGTCGCCGACTTCGACGCCACTGTCGAGCCGACCGCCGACGGCGTGGCCGTGCACATCACCGCGCTGACGCTGCTGCGCGAACTCGCCCTGTTCCCCGACCGCCTCGACCCGGCCGCCACCGTCGACGAGCAACTGGTCACACTGCTGCCGGGGGAGAGCGTCACCTTCCACGTCACCACCGACCGGCCCCTGGACCCGGCACTGCTGCTGGCGTACCCGGTGCTGCGGACCGTGAACGAGGCCAGACCATGAGCGCGGTGCTGGCCGTCGACATCGGCGGCACCACCTTCGCCGCCGCCACCGTGCGCGCCGACCGGAGCATCGCGGCCCGCGCCGAGGTGCCCCTGGGCGCCGATCCTTCGGCGACCCTGGCGAACCTGATCGACCGATTCGACCCGCACGGGCTGATCGGCGTCGGGATCGGTTCGGCCGGTCCGCTCGACGCCGCCGCCGGCACGGTCAGCCCGGTCAACATCGGCGCGTGGCGCAACTACCCGCTCACCTCCGTCGTCGGCGAGCTCACCGGGCTTCCGGTCGGGCTGGCCGGTGACGCCCAGTGCATGGCGCTGGGGGAGTACTGGCACGGCGCCGCCGCCCCGTCGATGCTCGGCGTGGTCGTGTCGACCGGCATCGGCGGCGGCCTGGTGCTGGACGGGGAGCCGTACTTCGGGCGGTCCGGCAACGCTGGGCACATCGGCCACATCAGCATCGACCCGGCCGGTCCGCTGTGCCGGTGCGGGGCGACCGGGTGCGTCGAGACGATCGCGTCCGGGCCGAGCATGACCGCGTTCGCCCGCTCCCATGGCTGGACCGGGCCCGACGCCAAGGCGCTCAGCGCCGCCGCGTCGGCCGGGCACCCGGTGGCGCGGCTGGCGTTCGCACGCGGCGCGGCGGCGCTGGCCACTGCGATCCGCACCACCGCCGCGCTGGTCGACATCGACACCGTCGTGGTCGGCGGCGGGGTCGCCGCCGCCGGCGAGGTCCTGTTCGGTCCGCTGCGCCGGGCGCTGGCGGAGCAGGCCGGACTGGGCTTCCTGCGCCACGTCACGGTCACCCCCACCACGCTCGACCGCGATGCCGGGCTGTACGGCGCCGCCGCGCTCGCCTTCGCCCTCGCGGGCGTACCCGTCTAGTCCGGAGGGAGGACCGATGGATCTGCTCACCAACCCCGTCAAGGACTATGACTGGGGCTCGACGACCGAGCTGCCCGCCCTGCTCGGGCTGCCGCCGGGACGGACGATGGCCGAGCTGTGGCTCGGCGCCCACCCGTCGGGGCCGTCCACCCTGGAACGCGGCGGCCGGACGTACACGCTGGCCGAGGTCATCGGCGCCGACCCGGTCGGCGAGCTCGGCGCGGCGACCGTGGACCGTTTCGGTCCCCGGCTGCCGTTCCTGCTCAAGCTGCTGTCCGCGAGCCGGGCGCTGTCCCTGCAGGTCCACCCATCGGACGAGCAGGCCCGCCAGGGGTACGCCCGCCGCGACCCGCACTATGCCGACGCGTCGGCCAAACCCGAGATGGTCGTCGCGCTGACCGAGTTCAGCGCGCTGGCCGGGATGCGCCAGGGACCGCAGGCCGCCGACCTGCTGGCCCGCCTGGGTCTGCCGGAGCTGGGCCCGGTCGTCGCCGCCCTCGCCCGAGGCGACCTGACCGGCGCGTTGGACACCGTGCTGACCTGGCCGCGACCCGCGCGGCACGGCCTGGTCGCCGCCGTCGCGGCGGCGGCACGCGGTCTGGGCGGACAGGACTTCGGCGCCACCGCCCGGCTGGCCGACCAGCACCCCGACGACCCGGCCGTGCTCGCCCCGCTGCTGCTGCGCCGCCACACTCTCGCTCCCGGGCAGGCGCTGTACCTGCCCGCCGGAGTCCTGCACACCTATCTCGGCGGGTTCGCGGTCGAGGTGATGGGCGCCTCCGACAACGTGCTGCGCGCCGGACTCACCGGCAAGCCCGTCGACGTCCCCGCGCTGCTGGCCGTCACCGACGTATCCGCCCAGCCCGAGCACGTCGTCGCGGACGAAACCGGTGCCTACCGGCCGCACTGCCCGCAGTTCCGGCTACACCGCCTCACCGGCGGCACGCTGCGACTGACCAGGGCGTTGCCGCGAATCCTGCTGTGCACGCGGGGCGCTGTCACCGCCGGGGACAGCATCACCCTGCACGCCGGGCAGTCGATCTTCCTGCCTGCCCGCCATGACTCCCTCACCGTCTCCGGTGAGGGCACGGCGTACTGCGCCGAACCCGGAATCTGATCCTCCCCGTCCCCCACAAGGAGGTACCACCCATGCGCGACCGTACGCACCGAACCGGACCGCCGGCCCTGCGCCGGGCGCTGGCCCTGTTCGGGGCCATGGCACTGGCTCTGGTCCTGGCCCCGACCGCCCCGGCCCAGGCGTTCCCCGCCTCGACCCGGGCCCAGCTGGTCAGCTTCCTGAATGGCATCTCCGGGCAGAACATGCTGTCCGGGCAGCACAACCGCGAACCGAACTCGGACCCGACCAAGTACACCCGGGTCGCGCAGTCGATCACCGGTCAGACCCCTGGTCTGTGGGGCGGTGACTTCCTGTTCGACTCCGCCGACGTCAACGCCCGCCAGACGATGGTCAACGAGGCGATCCGGCAGTGGCAGGGCGGTTCCGTCGTCGCGCTGACCTGGCACATGTGTCCGCCGACGATGGGGTCGACCTGCAACTGGGACAACAACATCAAGAGCCACCTGACCGACGCGCAGTGGAACGAGCTGGTCACCAACGGCAGCGGGCTCAACAACGCGTACAAGAACCGGCTCGCCGAGGCGCTGCCGTACCTGCGGCAGCTGCAGAGTGCCGGGGTGCCGGTGCTGTTCCGGCCGGTCCACGAGATGAACGAGGGCTGGTCGTGGTGGGGCGGGCGCCCGGGTGCCAACGGCAGCCGCAAGCTGTACCAGATCACCTACGACTACTTCACCGGTCAGGGCCTGAACAACCTGGTCTGGGTGTGGAACGTCAAAGACGTCAACATGGGCTCCATCGCCGACTACTGGCCCGGTGCGTCCTACGTCGACGTCGCGTCGCTGGACATCTGGGTGAAGCTGGAGCCGAGCCAGTCCGACTACCAGGCGATGCTCAACATCGCCGGGGGCAAGCCGATCGCGCTGGCCGAGGTCGGCCGGGTGCCCAGCCCGACGATCATGAACGCCCAGCCCCGGTGGGCCTGGTGGATGGTGTGGGCCGAGTGGCTCACCGACCCGGCGTACAACAACAACGCCGCCGTGCAGGCGTCGTACTTCCACTCGCGGGTGTTCAACCGGGGTGAGTTCAGCATCGGTGGCGGTGGTGGCGGCGGTTCCCGTACCGGTGCGATCACCGGAGTCGGTAGCGGCCGGTGCGTCGACGTGCCCAGCTCCAACAGCACCAACGGCACCCAGCTGCAGATCTGGACGTGCAACGGTACCGGCGCGCAGTCGTGGACCGTCGGGACCGACGGCACGATCCGTGCGCTGGGCAAGTGCCTGGACGTCAACGGTGGCATCAACGCCGACGGTACGAAGGTGCAGCTCTGGGACTGCACGGCGAACAACGCCAACCAGCAGTGGACCTACAACGCCACGACCCGGCGGCTGACCAACCCGGTGACGGGCAAGTGTCTGGACGCGACCGGGCAGGGCACCGCCGACGGCACCAAGCTGCAGGTCTGGACCTGCAACACCCAGACCAACCAGCAGTGGACCCTTCCTGCATAGCCGTCGGATCCCGGGTCCGGCCAGGTTCACGCCCGGTCGGACCCGGTCCGGCGCGCCAGACACAGGGCGGTCGTCAGCTTCTGCTCCACCACGCCGCCGCGCTCGTCGACCAGCTCGGCCAGCGCCTGGTGCAGGCGGTGCCGTCGCTGCTCGGGCAGCATGCGGTGGCCGGAGAACGTGGTCAGCAGGGTGAGGTAGCGGGCGGTCTCGTACGGCACCACGCTGACGACCAGTTGCTGCTCGACGTCGGTGAACAGCGGCGAGACGTGTAGTTCGGACAGGTGGAACGAGTCGGGGTGCTGCGCGTTGGCGGGCAGGCCGGGCTTGTCGGCGATCTCGGGCGCCAGCCGCTGGTAGACCGCGTCCATGGCGGTCTTCAGCTCGTCGTCGGCGAACCCGAAGTCGTGTCCGAAGGCGGCGAACACCCCGCCCGGGGCCAGCGCCGCGGCGGCCAGGCGGGTGCGTACGGTGCGGTCGACCCAGTGCCACGCCTGGGCGCTGGCCAGCAGTTCCACGCCGCCCGGCGGCGGCGTCCAGTCCTCGAACCGGCTGACCACGACCGACACCAGGTCGTCCCCGGCGAAGCGCCGGGCCAGCACCCCGGCCATGGCCGGGTCGGGCTCCACGCAGATCAAAGGCGTGTCGAGGGTACGCAGCAGCGCAGTTCCCTTGCCCGTGCCCGCCCCCGACTCCGCCACGCTCGTCGGCACGCCGCCCGCGTAGGCCACGATCCGGTCCAGTACCTCCGCCGGATAGCCGGGCCGTACGTCGTCATAGGCGTCGGCGACCTCGCCGAACACCCGTCGCTGGTCGCGTGGCGTCGTCATGACCGAACCCTAACCAGTGCCACCGATCACACGAAAGTGGATAAAGCATCGCTGGACGCTGCGCGTACTGACATTTACACTCATCCATCAGATCTGCTCGCTGCGGGTGCGGCGACGCGGATCCGGGAGCCGGGGCTGTTCCGCCCCAGCCGCGCACCGGGCGCCGGCTGGGCCACCAGCGCACCCCAGCCGCAGCGGCCCGCTTGCCGCGCGGCCTCCCGGAAGGACCATCCATGCATCTGTCCGCACGATGGCGCGCGTCCGCCGCCGCCATCCTCGCCGCGGTCACCGCCGCGGGCGTCGGGGCCGTGGTCGCCGCCGCACCCCCCGCCAGCGCGGCCGCCGCCTGCCAGGTCAGCTACCGCGCCGACCAGTGGACCGGCGGCTTCGTCGGATACGTCAAGCTCACGGCGGGCGACACCGCCATCCACGGCTGGACCATCGGCTGGACCTGGCCCGGCGACCAGAAGATCACCAACGCGTGGAACGCCACCGTCACCCAGTCCGGCACCGCCGTCGCCGCGGTCAACGCCGCCTACAACGGCGACCTGACGCCCGGGGCGTCGCTGGAGTTCGGCATGCAGGGCACCTGGACGAGCAACAACACCGCCCCGACCGCCTTCACCGTCAACGGCGCGCCCTGCGGCGCCACTCCGTCGCCCTCACCGAGCTCGGCCTCGCCCAGCCCGTCGCGCAGCGCTTCGCCGAGCCCCTCGGCCAGCCCCTCGCGCAGCGCGTCGCCCTCGCCGAGCAGCTCGCCCAGCCGTTCGGCGAGCCCGTCGCCGTCCGGGCCGCCGCCGACCGGCTGCACCGGTGCGCTGTGGTGTGACGGGTTCGAGGACCAGACCGGCACCGTCCCGGCCGGGGCGTGGACGCTGGCGTACCCGGACTGCCAGGGCACCGGCTCCGCGGTGGTCGACAGCACCGTCGCCCGGACCGGGAGCCGCTCGATCCGGGTCGACGGCGCCGAAGGGTACTGCAACCACGTGTTCCTGAAGTCGACCCGTGACTTCAGCGCGCTCGGCGGTGTCTGGTTCGGCCGCTTCTACGTCCGGCACACCACCGCGCTGCCTGCGTCGCACGTGACCTTCCTGGCCATGCGCGACGCGGCCGACGGCAACCGCGACCTGCGCGTGGGCGGCCAGAACGCGGCCCTGCAGTGGAATCGCCAGTCCGACGACGCGACCCTGCCCGAGCAGAGCCCGGCCGGGGTGGCGCAGAGTCGTCCGCTGCCGGTCGATCGCTGGGTCTGCGTGGAGATCCGCGTCGATGGCCCGGCCGGACAGGTGCAGACGTGGACCGACGGCGCCGAGGTGGCGGGCCTGCGCGTGGACGGCGTACCCACCGCCGACGTGGACCGCCAGTGGCTCAGCCGGGCCAACTGGCACCCGAGCCTGACCGACCTGCGCCTGGGCTGGGAGAGCTACGGCGTCGGCGCCGACCGCCTCTGGTTCGACGACATCGCCTGGGGCTCCACCCGCATCGGCTGCTAGCACTGAGGTAAGGAAGGGCGCCTTGTTAACCGACGTCCGTCAAGAAGGTGCCCTTCCTTGCCTGCAACCCGGGCGGGGGGCGTGGTGAAGCCCCTAGGCTGGGGTCATGTCCGAGCAGACACGCGTGCTCGTCACCGGGGCGACGGGCTACATCGGCGGGCGCCTGGCGCCGCGCCTCATCGAGGCGGGGCACCGCGTACGGTGCGTGACCCGGTCAGCCAACCGGCTGCGCGACGTGCCGTGGGCGGCCAAGGCCGAGATCGTCGAGGGTGATCTGCTGAAGTCCGACGACATGCGCGCCGCGCTCGACGGGATCGACGTCGCCTACTACCTGGTCCACTCGCTGGGCTCGCGCGACTTCGAGCAGACCGACCGGCGCGCCGCGCAGACGTTCGCCGCCGCCGCCCGCCGCGCGGGCGTCAAACGCATCGTCTACCTGGGCGGACCGGCACCACGCGGGATCGGCGAGGTGTCGCCGCATCTGCGCTCGCGCGAGGAGGTCGGGGCGATCCTGACCGCCTCCGGCGTGCCCACGGTGACGCTGCGCGCCGCGGTGATCATCGGGTCGGGTTCGGCGTCGTTTGAGATGCTGCGGTACCTGACCGAGCGGCTGCCGGTCATGGTCACCCCGCGCTGGGTCGACAACCGCATCCAGCCGATCGCCGTCCGCGACGTGCTGCACTACCTGGTCGCGTTCGCGAGCGTGCCCGACGACCTGAACCGCTCGTTCGACATCGGCGGCCCGGACGTGCTCACCTTCCGCGACATGATGCACCGCTACGCCCGCGTCGCCGGGCTGACCCCGCGCGTGATCATGGGCGTGCGCACGCTCTCGCCGTGGCTGAGCTCGCAGTGGGTCGGCCTGGTCACGCCGGTGCCGGGCGCGCTGGCCAAGCCGCTGGTGGCCAGCCTGGTCCACGAGGCGGTCTGCCACGAGCATGACATCGAGGCATACGTGCCACCGCCGCCCGGCGGCCTCAAGGGCTTCGACGAGGCCGTCGCGCTGGCACTGGTCAAAATCCGCGACGCGGGCGTGGAGACGCGCTGGTCAAACGCCGTCTGGACCGGCGCGCCCGCCGAACCGCTGCCCACCGACCCGGACTGGTCCGGCGGCAGCGTGTACCTGGACCACCGGTCGCGGCAGGTCGAGGCGCCGGCGAGCGCGCTGTGGTCGGTGATCACCGGAATCGGCGGCGAGACCGGCTGGTACTCCTACCCACTGGCGTGGGCGCTGCGGGGCTGGTTCGACCGGCTCATCGGCGGGGTCGGGCTGCGCCGCGGCCGCCGCGACCCGGTGGCCCTGTACGTCGGGGAGGCGCTGGACTTCTGGCGGGTCGAGGAGGTCGAACCGGGTCACCTGCTGCGACTGCGCGCCGAGATGCGGCTGCCCGGCCGGGCCTGGCTGGAGCTGCGGGTGACCCCGGACCCGGCCCGGGACGGGCACAGCCGCTACGACCAGCGGGCCGTGTTCATCCCGCGCGGGCTGGCCGGGCACGCCTACTGGTGGACCATCGTGCCGTTCCATGCCCTGATCTTCGGAGGCATGGCCCGCAACATCGCCCGTGCCGCCGAGCGGTCGGCCGATCAGTCCCGCGCGAGCGCCTGGGCCAGCATGTCCACCAGCTCCCGGCCGCCCGTGCCGTCGGGGTCCTTGTCCGGGTTGTAGCAGCCCAGCGACAGCCCGGCCAGCGCGGTGGTGCCCAGCAGCGGCCGCAGCAGCGCGCCGAGTTCGGCCAGGCTGAGTCCGCCGGGCATCAGGTAGTCGGTGGCGGGGAAGGCGGCCTGGTCGAGCACGTCCACGTCCAGGTGCACCCAGTAGCGGCCGGTCGCGGCCGACAGCTCGGCGCAGGTGTGCAGGCCCGCCGTGGCCATCCCGTCGGCGCGCAGCGCGTCAGGGGTCCGCTCCGGTTGGTGTCCGAGCTGCTCGGGCTGGGCGGTGGCGTAGGTCAGCGCCTCGGCTCGGTCGCGGGGGCCGAGCAGGGCGAGCTGGCCGGGGGACAGCAGCGGCCCACCGACGTCGGCCACCCAAGCGGCCGGGCCGACTCCGGTGACCACGGCGATCGGCATGTCGGCCGGTTCGCCGGTGGGGGAGGTGCGTCCGTCGTACAGGTCGAGGTGGCCGTCGAGGTAGGCCAGGGCGGTCGGGCCGAGCGCGTCGCGGGCACCGGCCAGGGCTCCGGGCAGCAGCGAGCAGCAGCCGCCGAGCACCAGCGGGATGCGGTCGGCGGCCAGCAGGTCGCGTACGGCGATGCGTACCGCCGAGGTCACCTCCCGCACCGACGCCCACGCCAGCACCCCGGTGTCGGGGTCGCGGTCCCGGCCGACCAGCCGCACCGGTAGGTCCCCGGCGTCGGCCGCGCCCACGGCGCGGACTAGCCCGGCGGCCCGCAGCGCGGCGGGGGACAGCTCGGTGCCGAACGGCGGGTCGCCCGCTTCGGGCACTCCCACGCAGTCGATCGGCACCCCGAGGACGGTGGGCCATCGCTCGTCGATCATGTCTGCCAGTGTGGACGCCCCCGCTGACCTGGGCAAGCGCGACGCGTGATCGAGCTCGCCAGGTCGCGCCGCGGCTCGCCGGGCCGGGCTGGGCGAATCCGGATCGCGGCGGAGGACGTTGACGCTCTCCCCACAATGGACGGAGTGACCGTCCGTCTCATCCGGTGCGCCCTCACTCTCGTACTGACACTGGCCGGGCTGATCGCCGCCGTCCCGGCGCGCGCGGCCGCGGCCGCCGACATCGCCGTCGTCGACGGTGCCGGCCGACGCGGTGGTGGTTCGCTGCTGCAGGCCCAGAACCTCGGCCCCGACTGCAAACCCGGCCAGCCCAATCCCGGCACCCGCATCCGGTTCACGTTCAACGGCCAGACCGTGGCGTTGCGCAACGTCCGCGACACCGCCGACGGCATGTACGCCGACTTCACCGTCCCCGCCTCGGCCCGCATCGGCTGGAACCCGATCTCCGTGTCGTGCCTGGACCCGGTCGGCAACACCTGGAAGGCAGAGGGCAGCAGCTCGGCACTGGTGGGCAGCCAGGGCCTGTCGACCGGGCAGGGACGCCGTGGCGCCGTCTTCCGGTTCACCGGCCGCTACATCGACTGGTCGGGCTGCGAAATGGTGCCCACGTACGCCGAGAACTGGCTGCTGGCGTGGGACGGGGTGACCATGCCGCCGCGCGTGGCGACGGTCGCCGAGGAGGCCGACGCCGCCTACTACCGCCGGTACACCATCGAGGTCACCGTGCCGTCCGGCGCCAAGCCCGGCATGCACACCGTGGCGTTCCGCTGCGGTGGTGACGAGGGCGCGCCGTGGGAGACCGTCTGGTCCACCACTTTCCGGGTTCTCGCCGACCCGGCCGCACCGTCCCCGGCGCAGGGCGGGGTGGTGTCGCCGCCGAGCCCGCCCGCCTCGCCGAGCCCGTCGCCGTCGCCGAGTCCCAGCCCGTCGCCGTCGGCCGCCGCCGCGCTGCCACCCAGCCCGGTGCTGACGCCGACTCCGTCGGCCACGACAGCGCGGCAGGGCGGCTGGCCCCGGCCGAAGGAGATCGAGAACCTGCCCCGGCTCGGGAAGGA
Source organism: Catellatospora tritici (assembly GCF_019083965.1). Classification (GTDB taxonomy): domain Bacteria; phylum Actinomycetota; class Actinomycetes; order Mycobacteriales; family Micromonosporaceae; genus Catellatospora; species Catellatospora tritici. The sequence goes on along the minus strand of NZ_JAHRCY010000005.1, from coordinate 491,423 downwards.
CCACTTCGACCTCGGCACCCTCGGCGGCTTCTGGCTGTTCCTGCTGATCGTCTGCCTGCTGCTGGTCGGTTTCCCGGCCGAGCTGTTCAACAGCACGTTCCAGCAGAACGAGCACCATATCCGGCGCTGGCTGCGGCTGCCGCCCAAGCGCGACCCGAAGCCGTCGGCGGCCGCCTGGCCGGTGGTGATCGGGTTCGCCGCGCTCAGCGCGGCCCTGATGACCTTCGGCGAGCGGGGGCAGATCTGGCCCGAGACCGCCCCGGTCACCGGCTTGGCGCTGCTGCTGGCGGTGCCGGTGACCGCCGTCGGCTACGCCTTCGCGACCGAGTCGTACCAGCGCCGCGTCAGCGCCCCCGGCACCGAGCCCGGCCGCCTGCGCATTGTGTACCCGGCCCTGGTGGTGGCCGCCGTCCTCGCCGTCGTGTCCCGGTTGGCCGAGTTCATACCCGGCTACGTCTACGGCCTGGTGCTCGCCTACGGCGCCGTACGCGGGCGCCGGCTCACCGGGCGGCAGGAGGCTGTCAGCCTGTTGCGTGGCGTGGCGGTGCTGCTCGGGCTGGGTGCCGGGGGTTGGCTGGCATGGCAGTTCGTCACCGCCGACCTGCCCGACCGCACCGCGTTCGGCCCACGGGTGTTCGACGCGACGTTCGGGTTCATGGCCATCATGTGCGCCGAGACCCTGGTCATCGGCCTGCTGCCGCTGCGGTTCCTGGAGGGGCGCAAGCTGTGGGACTGGGGCCGGGCGGGCAAGGTGCTGTGGACGCTGGTGTACGCCACCTCGGTGTGCCTGCTCGTGGTGGCCGTGTACGGCCTGAACAGCCGTACCGATGCGATCGCCGTGTTCATCCGCATGCTGTGGCTGTTCGGCGGCTTCGCGCTGGCGTCGGGCCTGTTCTGGCTGCTGTTCGTCGTCGTGAACCGGCGCGAGGCCCGCCGCGGCGTGCGGCCGCCGACTCCCGTTGCCGCCGAGCCCGTCGAGCCGGACGTCCAGCCCGGGGCAGGTGCGTCGGGTGATGGTGTCGACCGGGTGGCCGCGAGCACGACGTTGCCGCCCGCGCCTCGGCCCGCCGTACCGACCGAGGCGGCGGCAGAGCAGTCGACGGGACCGGAGCCTGCCGGGGGAGCCTGACCGATGCCGGTGTGCGGGCCAGGGCGGTCCGCACACCGGCATCGACACGACGGCGGGCTAAGCGTCGCCGCCGACCTCACGGCGCACCGTCGCCTCGGCCTGCTCGGCGGTGACGCCCGCCTCGGTCAGCAGCGCCACCACGTCGCCCTCGCCGAGGGCCAGCACGCCCAGCAGCAGGTGCTCCGTGCCGATGTGCTCGTGCCCGAGCCGCAGCGCCTCGCGGTGCCCGAGTTCCAACGCCTTCTTGCCCGGCCCCGAGAACGGCACCGGTCCGGCCGCCTCCTGCCCGGTCGAGGGGAATCGGGCGGCGATCGCCGCCTGCACCGCCCGCGGCGTGCTGCCCGCGTCGGTGATCGCCGCGGCGGCGGGGGTGCCGGGCTGGCTCAGCAGCGCGAGCAGGATGTGCTCGGGGCCGATGTGCTCGTGTCCGGCCAGGCGGGCCACCTCCTGCGCCTGCACCATGGTCTGGCGCGCGGCGTCGTTGTAGCGGGCGAAAACCCGCAGGTCGCTCTCGCCGCCCTCCTTGGGCACGAACCGCTTCTGCGCGGCCTGCTTGGTCACGCCCATGCTCTGGCCGATGTCGGTCCAGGAGGCGCCGGAGTGGCGGGCCCTGTCCACGAAGTGGCCGATCAGGTGGTCGGCCAGCTCGCCGAGGTGCTGCCCGAGCAGCACCGCGTCGCTGAGTTGCGACAGCGGGTCCCCGTCCGGGTGCCGCTGCCTGATGACGTTGATGAGGTCGTCGAGCCTGGGTGTGTCAGCCATGCGTCAACCATAGGTTGACGAAACCTCTTCGTCAACTCGTGGTTGACGATCGAGATCACACCACCGTGACCGGGCGAACCCAGGTCCGCGTCAGTACGGTCGAACCATGCGGGACATCGGCGGCAGGGACGACATCACCACCCTCGTGGAGACCTTCTACCAGCGCGCCTTCGCCGACCCGCTGCTCGGCCCGATCTTCGTGGACATCGCGCGGATGGACCTGGCCGCGCACCTGCCGACCATGGTCGACTTCTGGGAGACGGTGCTGCTGCACGCCAAGAGCTACCGGGGCAACACCCTGCAGGTGCACGTGGCGTTGCACGAGCGGGCACCGCTGGGCGGCGACCACTTCCTGCGCTGGCGCCAGCTCTGGCACGCCACCCTCGACGATCTGTTCACCGGGCCCGTGGCGGAGCTGGCCAAGACCCAGTCCACGCGGATGGCCTGGTCGCTGCAGCGGCGCCTGGGCGGCGGCACGGGCAGCGAGTTCGCCACCATCGGCGTACGCGCGAAGGCCTGACCGCCCGAAATCCGGTCCCCGCCTCGCCACGGCCGTAGGGTGATCTCGTGGGCCGGGGCGTCGGGGTCACGAACAGGTTCCATCCACGCGACAGCGTGGAGTTCGGACGCGTGCTCAGTTTCAGCGACGGTCTGTTCGCCATCGCCATGACGCTGCTGGTCGTCGAGGTCGGAGTGCCCAAGCTGGTGCACGAGGGCGACATCCGCGAGCTGGCGCGCGACCTCAGCGACCTCATCCCCAACTTCGTCGGGTTCTTCCTGTCCTTCGCCGTCATCGGCCGGTACTGGATCGCCCACCACCAGATGTTCAGCCTGCTGCGCGGCGTCGACCTCGGCATGATCATGCGCAACCTCGTCTACCTGGCCTTCGTGGCGTTCCTGCCCTTCCCGACCGCGCTGCTGGGCGACTACTTCAGCAACCCGCTGGCCATCAGCGTGTACGCGGTCGTCGCCGCGATCGTCAGCGGCCTGGAGGTCGTCCTGCTGCGCCACGCGTACCGCGCGGACCTGCTGCGGGTGCGGATCAGGCCCGAGGTCCTGCGGTGGGGCACCATGGCGTCGCTGTCACCGGTGGTGCTGTTCGCACTGTCCATCCCGGTGGCGTACTGGAACACCGGCGCCGCGGTCGCGGTGTGGTTCCTTTCCATCCCGGTCGGCATCTACCTCAACCGCATCCGCCCGCCCGGCGCCGAAATCCTCGAAGGCTGAACCGACCGACCCGGGCGGCGTGCGGGTCCGCCCACAAACCGGGGTGACGGGCGGCGGTGCGTCCTGGCACGCTGAGCCGGTGCTGGGGACCCTGCTCGCCGCGTCGGCCGCCGCGTTCGCGCTCGCGGTCCTGTCGGCGGTGGCGGGCTTCGGTGGCGGGGTGCTGCTGCTGCCGGTGTTCGGTGCCCTGTTCGGACTGCGCGTCGCGGTGCCGGTGCTCACCCTGACCCAGCTGTCCAGCAACGCGTCGCGGGTCTGGCTCAACCGTCGGGAGCTGCGGTCCAGCCTGGTCGGCTGGTTCGCGGTGGGCGCGGTGCCCTGCGCGGTCATGGGCGGGCTGCTGCTGGCACACGCTCCGCTCGGAGCGCTGAAGCGGCTGCTGGGCGTGTTCCTGATCGTCACCGTGGTGTGGCGGCGGCTGCGCCCACGCGTGGGCAGGCCCTCGGCGCGGGCGTTCGCCTGGGTCGGGGCCGCGTCCGGGCTCGGGTCGGCGCTGCTGGGCTCGGTGGGTCCCCTCACCGCCCCGTTCTTCCTCGCGTACGGGCTGACGCGCGCGGCCTACATCGGCACCGAGGCGGCCGCCGCGCTGACCATGCATGGCGCCAAGCTCGCCGGGTACGGCGCGGGCGATCTGCTCACGGGGCGGGTTCTGCTGCTCGGTGCGGCGCTGACACCCGCGACGCTGGCGGGGGCCTGGGTCGGCCGACGGATCGTCGACCGGGTCAGCGAGCGTACCTTCGTGCGTCTGGTCGAGGCGGGCCTGCTGGTCGCCGGGTCGCTGTTGCTCATCGGACTGTGACCGGTGCCGCTCGGCACGGCTCGGGGGCTGGGGCGCCGCCCGTGCCGCGTCCTACCATCCGCCCTCCGGCAGCTACCTGTTCACCGTCCTCGCCTAGCCGTCGCCAGGTGACACAGTGCGGCCCGCACCGGCCTCCAGCTGGTGCGGGCCATCCGCCACGCCCGCGCTCAGGTGGTCACGAACGCGTGCGGAGGGTAGAGCACCGCCTGGTCGGTGACGCCGACCTCGGCCAGGATCGGCTTGAGGACCTCGGCGAACTGCCGGCACGCCGCTTCGGACTCCCACACGTCGACGACCCGGAAGCCGGTCGGGCTCTGCCCGGCGACATGCATGAGCAGGCCGTCGACAGGCCAGTCCGACGTGCTCTCCAGGCGACCGCTGCCGCCGGAGAGCCGACGGACGATCTCGTCGTACCGCTCCTGTGTCAGCGTCGGTCCCTCATGAATCAGCACGACCGCCATGGCGATCCCCCGTTCGATCTTGATTGGTGGGATCAGCATAGTTGCGGAGATGTCCGGGTGAGCCCGCGAACGCGCCGATATGCACAGGTTGGCCGCTTTCGAGTGCGGTATCGCGGCGGGAACGTCAGTCCGCGGCGAGGAAGCGTTCGACGGAGGCCACCTTCGCGTCCAAGGCTCCGCTGACGCCGTCGCGCCAGTCCAGCTTGAGCACCAGGCCCACCCGGGGCGACTTCGCCTTGACCGCCTCGGTCGCGGCCTTGACCACGGCCATGACCTCGTCCCAGGACTCGCCCTCGACGGTGGTGAACATCGCGTCGGTGCGGTTGGGCAGACCGGAGGCCCGGACGACCCGGACCGCCTCGGCGACCAGCGCGCCGACGTCCTCCCCGGCGCCGACGGGCGAGACGCTGAACGCGACCAGAACCGACATGGCCGCGACGCTACCACCGCGACACCCTGTGGGGCGGCACGCTGAGCCGTGCCCACCCTGCTCTCCAGGCCGGTGAGCTTCTCGGACTTTCGTCGAACCAGATCCTGTTTGTTCAGATTTGGCAGTATTTTGTCCAGATTTTGGCAGGATGAGGGGGACCCGATGGAAGGCTTTACCTGACACGAACCGTGACGACGTGGTCGCCGGTGCGCAAGACCCTCGTGGCAGCCGGTGTCGCGGCACCATGCCCCGACGCTTCGACGGTCCGGTAACACGTCCGTTCGAGGCGGCCCCGGTGCGGGCGGACTCCAACGGATCTCGGGAAAGCAGCACTTAGGGTGGTCCGATGCGGGAAACGAGTCAGGAACTCGACGAACTCCAGGCCCTGCTCGACGACTCGCTGTCGGGCGCCACGGCGCACCTGCGCTCCATCTTCGTCGCGCGTACGGTGACGGCGGCGCAGCTCACCCAGCTCCTGACCGGCATGTGCACGCTGGCGCTGTCGACCGTCACGGCCAAGGGCGAGCCGAGGATCAGCGGGGTGGACGGGCACTTCCTGCACGGTAGATGGCACTTCGGCACCGCCCGCACGGCCGCGAAGGCCCGGCATCTCGCCGCCCGGCCTGCCGCCAGCGCCGCGCACCTGCGGGGCGAGGACCTGGGCGTGTTCACCCACGGCACGGTCGAGATCCTCAACCCGCACGGTGGCGAGCCCGCACCGGACTGGCCGGACCTGCTCGCCTACTTCAAGGATTTCTATGGCGAGAACGCTTTCGACTGGGATGAGGAGGTCGTCTACTACCGACTCCACCCGCACTGGATGACCGTCTACGCTCCTGACTTCGCCAAACTCACCGCGAAGTGACCCGGGCCGGTGCGGTTCGCCGAGAAGCCGTTCTCGGCGAACCGCACTCAGGTTGAGCTGTGCTGTGCGTCAGAGCGCGGCGGAGCCGAGCACCCACGGTGTGGTCTGGGAGATGAAGTCGGCCGGGAAGCCGAGGTGAACCCGGTCGCGGCTTCCAGACGCGTCACCTGTTCCTGCGGCAGAGTGACCGCTGTGCAGCCCAGGTTGTCCTGCAGTTGGGCGACGGTGCGCGCGCCGATGATCGGGAGCACTCCGTTGCGTAGGCGAGCGCGTGACGGAACCTAGGCAAACTTCTGGGAGGCGCTGCCGTTGCAGTCCCAGATCTGCAGCCGGGTGCCGTTGGCGGTGTTGCCGTTGGGCACGTCGAGGCAGCGCCCGGACTGGGGGTTGAGCAGGCTGCCGTCGGCGCGCAGCTGCCAGGTCTGGCCGCCGACGCCGTTGCAGTCGTATAGCTCGACCAGGGTGCCGTTGGCGGTGCCGTTGCCGGCGATGTCCAGGCAGCGGCCCAGCGTGCGCAGCGAGCCGTTCACGCCGAAGGCCCAGTGCTGGTCGAGGGCGTACGACTGGCAGTCCCAGAGCTGGACCGCGGCGAGGTTCACGCCGAAGTCGTCCCCGGCCACGTCCGCGCACTTGCCGCCGACGCCGACCAGGGGCACGCCGCCGTTCAGGGCGAACTTCTGGGCGGCGCTGCCGTTGCAGTCCCAGATCTGCAGCCGGGTGCCGTTGGCGGTGGCGCCACTGGGCGAGTCCAGGCAGCGGCCGGACTGCGGGTTGCGCAGCGAGCCGTCGGACTGCTGGACCCACTTCTGGCCGCCGACGCCGTTGCAGTCCCAGAGCTCCACCTGGGCTCCGTTGGCGGTGCCGTTGCCCACGATGTCCAGGCACCGGCCGATCGTCCGCACCGACCGGTCGGCGTACTGCTCCCAGTGCTGGTCCTCGGCGTAGGTCTGGCAGTCCCACAGCTGTACGCCCGTGCCGTTGACACCGGTGTCGTCGGCCGCCACGTCCACGCATTTGCCACCGGGCCCGGTCACCGTCCCCTGCGGACCGTTGGGCACGTTGGTCTGCCCGGCGTAGCCGACGGAGACGATGTTGGCCTGCACCGAGTTCTCGGCCGCGTCGGTGGGGTAGCCGTAGGTCATGACGCCTTCGAAGAAGGTGCCCATGTTCCAGTTGCTGTTGTCACCGCCGGTCCCCAGGATGATGCCGCCCTCCTGCTTCATCGGGATGTACCCGCCGCGGTTGGGCAGCGCGCCGTTCCACCACGTGGTCAGGCCGCCGGACTGGGCGTTGCCGCCCTTGAGGGCGTACGTGGTCTGGCCGTTGTTCTTCAACATCGCGGTGACGTACGTGGACTTGTTGCCGAGGTTGGCGGTGTTGCTGCCGTTGGCGCCCTGGAACATGCCGTTCTCCAGGTCCGCTTCGATCCACGGTCCGGTGCCCGAACACGGCGCGAAGTAGCAGGTCGTCGCGATACTGACCGCGTCCATGTGCCCGTTGCCGGTGTCGGCGGGGGTGCGTTCGGCGTTGCCGTAGTCGAAGCAGCAGGCCGAACCGACGTGCGTGCCGCTGGCGACCATGTAGACGCCCTCGGGTTGTCCGTTGATCGCGACTCCGCTCGCGACACCGGTGTACCGGTAGCCGACGCCGGGCGAGATCCAGATGCCGTACACCTTGTGGCCGCCCGCGACAACCGCGATCTCGCTCGCGTCCGCGCCGCGGTCGGCGCCCATGCCCGCGGTGCCCGCTGGGCCCGGGGTCACGTCGTTGTGCCGGGTGGTCTGGTCGTAGACCTTGCTGATGGAGCAGGTGGTGCCGTTGCAGAAGGCGTCGTGGTCGGCGGCGTTGGCGTATCCGCCCACGGCCAGCAGGCCGACGTTGTGCGTGGCCCGGTCGGAGGCCCGGGTCAGCTGGTAGAGCGGGCCGTTGTATGCGGCGAACAGGGCCCGGGTGGTGCTGTGGGCGGCGACGCAGGGCGTGCCCGCCGCGCCGTAGATGTCACAGGGCAGCGACGTTGCCGCCTGCGAGGTGCCGGGCGCGATCACCAGCGCGCCCAGCAGGGTGAGTATCGACGTGACGGCGCGCGCGCCGAGGCGCCGATGGTGGGGGAGGGGCGGACGGACCACGGTGAACCTCTTTCGGATCGGGACGGCGACGTTCACGGTCGTCGATGGAATTATGGTGGAGGTTGTTTGATCACGAAAGAAGATGTTTGATCTGTGGGGTGGCATTCTTCCGCCATGTTTTGCGGACTCGAGCCGAAACTCGTGCGCGTCGCCGTCGCCGGTCTGGCTACCATTCCCGGCGTGGCGGAGTTTGTGCACATCACCGGGGCCGGGTCGGCTCGGCGCATCGAGCGCGCGGGAATCTCCGCGCGCAGCAGGGGTCGCGACGGCGACCGGGGCGTGTACTGCATGCCGGTGCTGCCGTCGTTCACCCTCACCCACCAGTGGGTGCGTGAACTTCGGCGCTGGCACCCGGGGGTGTTGGTGGCCGTTCACGTGCGGCTGCCCGACGCCGAGCCGGTGACCGTCGGGCACTACGCCGAGTCGCCGCGACGGGTCACCGCCGCGCAGGCGGTCGCGGCGATCCGCGAGCTGGATGATCCGCGCGGCCAGGAGGTGTTCGTGCCTCGCCCGATCACCGCCGGCGAAGTGCGCCGGGTCCGCGACGTCCCGCAGGGAGTCGGCTGGCGGTACCTGCCCGCGGCGCACGGGCGGCGACCGTGTCTGTGCCCGGTCTGCGCGTCGCGAGGTGCGTACAAGGGGGCCAGGCTGCGGCAGCGGTTCCCGTACGACGAGCCGCCGAGGCCGAAGAGCGAACTGATGCCGCTGCTGCGGGCGGCCACCACCGCCGAGGAGATCGTTGACGTGCTCTGGGAACTGGGCCGGGGGCGGCGCGGCGGTGCCGAGGAGCTGGCGTACCTGGCCGACCACCCCGACCCCGAGGTGCGCGAAACGCTGGAGAGCGTGCTGCGGAGGTACCGGGGCCGCGAGGCGCGACGGCTGGGCGAGCGGCTGCGGCAGCTCCATGAGTCGGCCTCAGCTGCGCCGACCGCCGACTGAGCCTGCTAACGGACGAGCCGCACCAGCATCTCGGTGTCGTTGTGGTGCCCTTCGTACTCCGCGAAGTCGCCCGCCACGAAGGTCCAGCCGCCCTCGGCGATGAACGCGCGAAGCCTGTCCATGGGCGCCCGCGCGGCGGCCGCGGGCATCTCCCACTCTCCTGCCAGGACCTCCTCGACCCGCTGGGCCAGGGCGTCGGCCGAGTCGAACTCCTCCGGCTCGTCGGCGTCGACGGCCTCCTGCCACCGGCCTTCCGTGCCGCGCCGGAGCAGCTCGGCCTCGGCGCCTTCCGGCCAGTCGACGGCCCCGGTCCAGTCGTGCTCGAAGTAGGAGAAGCGGAGCAGGAGCCTCTGCGCGGTCACCGGGGCATCCTACCGACGTGCGCCCGGCGGCGCGGTCCGCGCCGCCGGGCTCCGGGCCGGTCACAGGTGCGAGATGACCAGGTGTCCGGTGGGGTCGAAGTAGGTGTAGTAGTGAGAGTCGCCCTCGGCGGGCTGCCCGACTCCGGCGGTCGCCTGCTCGCCCAGGTCACTGGCGTAGAAGCAGGTCGGGATGCAGCCCTCGGAGTATCCGTAGAAGACCGAGCCGTTGTCGCCGCGGAAGGTGACGTACAGGTCGGCGGTGGCCGCGGACAGGCCGGGCGCGGCGGTGCTGCCGACGGCGGCGGTGACCTGCGACCGGTGGCTCAGCACGGTCGACCCGGTGAAGGAACCGACCTGGATGCTGTGCGCGCTGTCGCCCGCGGCCCAGGCCAGCACCAGGCCCAGGTTGCTGCTGCCGCTGTCGTCGTAGACCAGCGCCGGACCGGCGACGCTGGTCTCGGGCAGCACCACCCGGTTGGTCAGCGTCATGACACCCCCGCTCGCGCAGGCGGAGCTGTTGAGGCGGCCGACGTTGAGGTGGCCGGACAGGTCTGTCCAGGCCAGCCGGCGTACGCCCGCCGGATCCGTGGCCAGCGCGGGTGCGTGCGCGGAGACGACCCCGGTGAAGACGGTCCGGCAGGTCAGCGCCGCCCCGGTGGTGTACGCGGCGGTGAGCGTGTTGCCGTTGTCGCCCGCGGGCCAGGCGACGTAGACGCCGGTGCCGTCGGTGTCGAGCGCGGCGCCCTCGCCCTGCGGGACCCGCTCGGCGCCAGGCACCTTGGTGATGCGCAGGCCCGCGCTGGTGGAGTAGCCGACGACCAACTCCTTGGCGGCGGCGGTGCCGGAGGAACCGGCCCAGGCTATGTACATCCGGGCACCGGCCAGCGCCAGGGCGGGTCGGCCGCTGCCGGTGTTGCCGAGCGTCAGCGCGGACGCGGGCACGCCGGTGCCGGTGGCGAGCAGGGTGGTGACGATCGTGACGGCGCCGAGGTGCAGCGCGAGCCGTCGACGGTTCATGGATTGACTCCAGGGGAGTAGGGACGCGCCCGGAGATTGGCTTGGAGAGCGCTCTCCGGACGCGGCTCAAGTCTCCGTGCCCGACTCGCCGTCGTCAAGAAGGCCGTCTATGCGGTGGCCGCCTCCAGCGTGGCCCGGAACGGCTGTACCACGATGAAGACCGCCGCCAGCGCGGCGATCATTCCGCCCGCGACGACCACGGCCATGCCGACGCTGTTGGTGCCCAGGACCCCGACCAGCGGCGCGGCTGCCGCGCCGATGCCGAACTGGACCGCCCCGAGCAGCGCCGCCGCCGTGCCCGCGGCCTCGCCGTGCCGCGACATCGCCAGCGCCGGGGCGTTGGGCAGCGCGAGTCCGGCCGAGGCCAGCACGAACCACAGCGAGGCGAGGATGGCAGGCAGGCCACCGATGGCGGTCGCGGCGAAGGCGAACAGCGCGATGCCCGCCACGCTGCCCGCGACGAGCGCGGTGACCAGGATCTGCTGCGGGCTGTAGCGGCGCAGCAGCCGGACGTTGAGCTGGGTGGCCAGGATCAGCCCGAACGCGTTGGCGCCGAAGGCGAAGCCGAACTGCTGCTCGTTGAGTCCGTACTGCTCCTGCAGCACGAACGACGATCCGGCGACGTAGGAGAACAGCGAGGCCATGGCCAGCCCGGCCACCACGACCAGTCCGACGAAGGTGCGGTCGCGCAGCAGCGCGCCGTAGACGCTCAGGGTCGCGCCGACCCCGCCGGAGCGGCGCTGCGCCGGGGGCAGGGTCTCCTGCAGGCCGATCAGGCCGACGACGATGAGAGCGGCGCCGAGCAGGGCCAGCGCGACGAAGACACCGCGCCAGTCGGTCCACCGCAGCAGCCAGCTGCCCAACGTCGGGGCCAGGATGGGGGCGGCGCCCATCACGAGCATCAGTCGGGAGAAGAGGCTGGCGAAGGCGGAGCCGCTGAACAGGTCCCGCACGATGGCCATCGCCACCACCGAGGACGCCGCGACGCCGAGCCCCTGCAGCACCCGCAGGGTGCCCAGCACGGCGATGTTCGGGGCGATCACGCAGAGCAGCGAGGCGAGGACGTGCAGGGCGAGCCCGGCCAGCAGTGGAGCGCGGCGGCCGACGGCGTCGGAGACGGGTCCGATGAGCAACTGTCCGATGGCGAGGCCGAGCAGGGTGCCGGTGAGGGTGAGCTGTACGGCCGCCGAGGTGGTGTGCAGGTTTGTGGTGATGTTGGGCAGGGCGGGCAGGTACATGTCGATGGTCAGCGGGCCGATGGCGATCAGCGAGCCGAGGACCAGGACGAGCCGGGCGCGTTGTCCGGGGGTCATCAGTTCGCCGGCCAGGGGTGCCTCAGCGGTTGGAGTGGCCTCGTCGGCGGTCGTGTGCATGAGACCTCTTCGCTTCAGCGGTGACAGGTCGGCACGCCGATCACGTGCCGCTACGAACATCAAATCGGTGCGACGTCGCCGCATTCCCGCGTCACCCGGACGTGGCCCGAGTCACCAAGCATGTCGTAATCGGACGACTACACAGAGTGAGCTAGTGTGATCACGCTCTGGCAACGACATCCACAAGGAGAGCGTGTGAAAACTCGCATCGGTATGCGCCGCTGGGCGGCGGCCCTGCTCGCCGCGCCGCTGGTCGCCCTCATCGCCGCGGCCATCCCCGGATCCGCGTCCGCCGAAGGCGACGGCGGGCACAACGAACAGAGGGACCACTGGGGCGTGATCACACGCAACACGATCGGGTCTCCCGTGGCCGATCTGCGCAACGGCCCGTTCGGCACGTTCGGTGTGGTCGGCCCCGCGTCGCGGCCGCCGTACGGGCAGGGCAGCCTCGGCATCGAGGTGGCCGACAACTCCACCACCCTCACCCCCCACAGTGAGAAGATCGACTTCGGCAACGAGGTGGACTTCTACGGCAAGCTGGTGTCGGGCCTGACGCAGGTCGGCTTCCACGTGTTCCAGACCGACGAGAACATCTCGTACGGCGGCGCCGGGAACATGCCGAACATCAGGTTCGAGATCGACCCGAACCTGGCCGCGCTGCCGACCACCACGTACTCCACCCTGGTCTGGCTGCCGGCCCCGGCCCCGGTGACGAACCGCTGGAGCGGCTACCTGGACGCCACCACGTCCGGCACCTGGTTCCTCACGGGCGCCGCGGGCACCGCGACCGGCTGCAACCTGACCACACCGTGCACCTTCACCGCTGTGAAGGCCGCGCTGAACGCCGACGGCGGCGACCCGGCGACCATCTACACGGCCGCGGTGGGCAAGGGCCGCGACTTCATGTGGATCGGTGCCATCGACGGTCTGCGGATCAACAACACCATCTACGACTTCGAGGTGTCGGGCGTCCGGCAGCGTCCGGCCGCCTGACCTAGGCGACCGTCCAGAGGGCGGCGAACAGGCGCGGAACTCGTCGACGAGTTCCGCGCCTGTTCGCCGTTTCGGCGCCGCTCCTGAGTGATCTTGGAAAAAGAAGATCGGAACGGCGGGACTTGGGTATACGGCGCAGTGATGCCACCTGCCCACGGAGTGACCATGACGCCCGACATCCGCCGCCTGAGAGCGAGCCGCCTGCGCCTGCACGGTGTGCACCGCGACGCCGTCGCCGGGGCGCGCGGCGCCGCCGAACTGCGCCGGGTCGCCGAGGTCCGGCCCGATCCGGCAGTGGATGGGGCGCCGTCGCGGCCGCAGGCGCACCTGAGTGTGCCCGGACCCTTCAGTCGGGAATCCCTGAGCGGCCTGCGGGTGAGCATCCAGCAGCTCGCCGCCCCGTGGCGACTGGACGACGCGACCACGTTCGCGCTGGGAGCGGTGGCGACCGAACTCGTGATCAACGTCGTGCGCTACGCCGAGGGCCAGGGACGGCTGCACCTGTCCCGCTACCCCGAATGGGTGTTCTGCCTGGTCGCCGACAGTGGCCCGGGGATGAGCCGTCCCTGCACCGCGGGCTGGCAGCCGCCGACCCAGCAGCAGTCCGGCGGGTACGGCCTGTGGATCGCCCGCTGCTTCTCCGAGCGGCTCACCATCGACTCCGGTCCGCTCGGTACGGTCGTCACGGCCAAGATTGCCGCTGCGGCCGCCTGGCCGGTTTGAGATCGGGGAGAACGCGGCTTGGCCTTTTCCTTCGCTTCTTGTTTAGTGAGCGAAGGATTTCTACAGTGACGTCCATGAAGATGATGTCATCCCTCCTGGCCGTCGCGACCGCTGTCGCGGCCGTCGTTCTCGCAGCCCCGGCGGCGCACGCCGCCTCGCTCGTCGAGTGCGAGAGCGAGTCCGGCTACTTCGACTGCTACCTGCCCAGTGGCTACTCCTCGCAGCGCTGGTACTACGACGGCGTACTGCTGTCCGGCGCGAACAACCTGTCGTCGGCCGGTGGCACCTGTGTGCCTGGCACCCGGCACGGCATGCGGGTCACCTTCTCCGGCGGCAGCTCGAGCACCAACTTCACCTGTCACTGAGCGCACCGTTCCGGGGCGGGCACACCGGCCCCGGAACGCTCAGCTCTTCCGGCGTCGGGTGGGGGTCCCGGCGCGGCGGGCGGTGCGGGTGCCGGATTCGCGGACCATCGGTTCGGGCCGGAACGCCACGTGCCGGTGCTGGTGGCGGTGCGGATCGTTGGCCTCCTCCAGCAGCTGGATCGCGGCGCGGCCGAGTTCGCTCGCGGGGCTGGCGCACCGACGGCAGTGGCACGGTCGCCGCGGCGGCGAAGTCGATGTCGTCGTGGCCGACGATCAGGGAGCCTGACGTGGACACCACCGACTCGACGCGGTGCGGCTGGTGGACAGGGCCCGGGGCCGCGCGCTGGCGTCGCGCTGGTGACCGGCGGCTGCTCGGGGATCGGTCGGGCGCGGCCGAGCCTTGGCTGAACCTCTACCTCGCGGGTCGGCTGGAGCGGCGGGAGCCGGTCGGTGCACGGTGACCGGCTCCCGCCGCTGCCACTGGGCGTCAGTCGCCGTCGTTGTAGACGGCGGCGGGCCGCCCGGTGCAGCCGGCGACCGTGAAGCCCCAGCCGAGCACGGGATCGCGCACGACGGCGGCGCCGCGGTCCAGGGTGGTGAAGCGGTAGTAGACCGTGGTGGAGGCGGTGCCGGCGTAGTTGGCCCAGTGCCCGCCGTTGGCGCCGCCGGCGAAGCTGGTGCCGTAGAAGTAGTTGTAGTAAAGCGGGCAGGACCCCGACGTCGCCACGGCGCTGCCGTCGCCGGCTTGGTGGGCGGGGGCGTTGTAGTCCCTGCCGATGTTCTGCCGGTGGGACAGCATGTCCTTGGTGGTGGCCGAGCAGCTGTCAGCCTGCGAGCCCACCTGGTAGTCCATGGATCCGGGCATGACCCAGCCGCACATGTTGACCGTGGTGATGGCGCGGCCGTAGTGCCAGTTCGCCCCGGTGGTCTCCACGACGTCGAAACGTGAGCCGACTGCGGCCCGGCCCAGGTAGTACCCGCTGGGCTTGTTGACGATCCAGCTTCCGCCGCCGGTGATGGGCAGCCCGGTGGACGGCGACAGGGCCGTCTTGATCGCCCAGATGTTGCCTGCCTGCGCCGGTACGGTGGTCAGCAGCACCGCGACGACACCGAGTGCCGCGGCGTACGGCCACAGCCGGCGCGTGAATGAAATGAAATTCATGTGTTAGTCCTATACCGCATGATTCGCTCCGGAGAAAGGGCTTGGTACCGAAAAGTTCGGTACACCGACGTGAGGCCGCCCGGTGCCACTGGGGTGGGGCAGGCTTGCCTGTCGCGCCCACCGGCAGCGGTCAGGTGTTGTTGGCCAGTGCCACCAGGCGGTCGTATGCCCCGTTGAACGAGGAGCCGTCGGCGCAGCCGACAACGCCGGCCGTCACCTGGCAGTTCGTCGACTGCCAGAAGGTCTGGACAGTCCACCCGGCGGGCAGTGCGCCGGGGCTGCTGTCCCAGCGGATGATGGACAGCGGGCTCTTCGTCGCGAAGCCCGAGTAGTTGCCGGTGCAGATCTTCCAGAATGACAGCGTCGTGTGGATGACCGCCCATCGTGTCGTTCTGGCCCGGTACTCGTTCAGGAAGGCGTTGATCCAGCTGATCATCGCGCTCTGGGTCAGGCCGTAGCAGTAGCCACCGGAGAGCGGGTTCGGTTCGATGTCGAGCGCCGCCGGCAGGGTCTTGCCGTCCGCTGACCAGGCGCCGCCGTTGGAGGCCAGGTAGTCGGCCTGGACGGTGCCGCTGGACAGGTTCGGCCGGGCCAGGTGATACGCGCCTCGGATGACGCCCGCGTAGTACGCCGCCGGGTAGTTGGTGTTGAAGCTCGGGTCCTTGACGCTGGTCCCCTCGGTGGCCTTGAGGTACGCCCACTGCACCCCGGCGTTGTGCGCGGCCGACCAGTTGACCGACCCCTGCCAGGTGTTCACGTCGATGCCTGGGGTCCCCGTGACGGCGACTGCCGACAGCGCCGGTGCGGAGACGATCTGCCTGGTGCCTACCGCGCTGCCGGCGGTCGGGGTCACCGCGATGGCGGTGGCGAAGGCGCCGGCGAGCACCATCGCGAGCCTTGTCTTCATGATCGCCTCCTCAGGCGCCCAGGAGCGCGGCGGTTCGGTTGCGCAATTCGGGCAGGCGCGCGTATAGCACGTCACCCGGGCACTGGGTCGTGGTCACGTAGTCGCGGTGACCGACGATCGCCTGGTACGGATCGAGCCCGTAGGCCACGCACAGCCACGCGCAGGTCTGCACCAGCGAGTCGAACAGCATCGTCGTGGTGTCCTGTGCGGTGTAGAGACCCTCGTTCTCGATGCCGATGGTGTGGTTGTTCTGGTTGGCCGTCTGGGCCCCGACGGCGAGCTTGCCGTTGTTGATTGCCGACAGGCTCTGGTCACGCCCCTCCAGGACGTAGCCGCCCCGGCTGATGGTGAGCTGCTGCCCGGCGTCGGCCCAGCCGTTCGTGTCCATGTGCAGGTCCTGGATCCAGTGGGACAGCCGACCCGCCTGCAGCAGCGAGTAGTCCGTGGTGTTGCCGCTCGCGGTGTGGTGGACCACGATGTGGTCGGGCCGCGTGGCGAGAACCGTGATGGGGGAGGACGGCGGCCGGGCGCTCCACTCGGCTCGCGTGTAGACCCTCGGCGGGACGACCGAGGCGTATGACCGTCTTGGCACGGCGAGGTCGGCCGCACCGCCGAGCAGGAGACCACCGCCTCCGAGGATGAGTGTTCGCCGGCCCAACTTCGCGGCGTACATGACCCCTCCCTTCTCTTGCCGACTGCGCTGGCATCGACAGACAACTACCAATGTAGATTCATGTCAATGGGTTGCGCTTGGATGAAGAAAATCGCCGACTGGTTGAGTGGGCGGCCGGACCGGCCATGGGAGGCGGCCGCGTGGAAGCGGGCCACCTCCCATGGTCGCGGCGAGGATCCTGGTCGGGCGCACGAGGTCGACACGCGACTGGTCAGGGCCTACGCCGTGGTGGGATCGGATCAGGGGGTGTTGTTGGCCAGGGCCAGCAGCCGGGAGCGGTCGCCGTTGAAGTAGTCGCGGTCCACCGCGCCCGAGATGCCGGACACGCTGCCGGAGCTGGTGTACTGCCAGCAGGTCCAGGTGGGCCAGCCTGCCGGCAGAGTGCCCACTGAGCTGGACCAGCGGGCGATCCACAGCGGGTTGTTGGCGGCGAAGCCGGAGTAGTTGCCGGTGCAGGTGGTCCACCAGCTGGTGGTGGTGTAGAGCACCGCCCAGCGGCCGGTGCGGCTGTGGTAGGTGTTGATGAAGTCGGCGATCCAGGTGCGCATGGCGCTCTGGGTCTTGCCGTAGCAGCCGCCCTCCAGGTCCAGGGCGCCGGGCAGGGTGAGGTTGTCGGCCGACCATGCTCCGCCGTTGCTGGCGAAGTAGCCCGCCTGGGTGGCGCCGGAGGAGGCGTCAGGCCGGGCGAAGTGGTAGGCGCCGCGGATGACTCCGGCGTAGTACGCGGCCGGGTAGTTGGTGTTGAACATCGGGTCCTTGTAGCTGGTCCCTTCGGTGGCCTTGATGTAGGCCCACTGGATCCCGGCGTTGCGTACGCTGGTCCAGTTGATCGACCCCTGGTAGTGCGAGACGTCGACGCCGGCGGTGGTCGCGGCCTGCGCGGGCGTCGCGCCGATGACCAGAGTGGTGAGGGTGGCGGCCACCATCGTGGTGGTGGCCATGAGGGTGCGGGTCCAACGACGCCGCAAGGCTGGTGTGCCCATGTGATCTCCCGGGGTAGGGGTGGGATCGGCGCGCACCAATGTATGTAGAAAAATCCAAGACTTGCAATATCTGGACGAAATTTTTTGCATCGGCCGTGCCGGGCGGGGGTGGGGCGGCCGCAGTGCCGCGGCTGTGGTGGCCGAACGGCGCTGGGCGCGTCGTCCACGGCGAAGTCCACTGACGACTCGATGCAGGCAGATGTGTTACCGCCTCTTGCCATAGAGGGTAACCGCAAATATTCTCCGATTACACATTCATGGACGAAGATTCATG
This sequence comes from Catellatospora tritici, assembly GCF_019083965.1. Classification (GTDB taxonomy): domain Bacteria; phylum Actinomycetota; class Actinomycetes; order Mycobacteriales; family Micromonosporaceae; genus Catellatospora; species Catellatospora tritici. The sequence continues at coordinate 473,853 of NZ_JAHRCY010000005.1, read as the reverse complement.
CCATCCTGCCGCGGGAGATCACATGAGCCCCCAACCGTCCGAACTCGACCGGCGTACCCTGCTCGCCGCAGGCCTTGGCCTTGCTGCCGTGGCCATCGTGGGCACCGAGCTCGCCACCGCGAGCCGTGCCGACGCCGCGCCGAGCGCCGAGTTCGACTGGATCATCGACTGCGGCACGTGGGGTGCCCGGCCGCCGGCAAGCCCTGTCCAGATCACCGGTAACACCACCAACAAGATCATCCTGCATCACATGGCGTTCCCGAATGTCAGCGACTACTCCCGCGAGCACGCGGTGCAGCTGGCCCGCGACTGCCAGAACCTCCACATGGACGGCAATGGCTGGGCCGACACCGGTCAGCACTTCACCGTGAGCCGCGGCGGCTACGTGCTCGAGGGGCGCCATCGGAGTCTGGAGACCCTGGAGCTGGGCCAACACCAGGTGATCGCAGCGCACTGCCCGGGTGAGAACGGCAACGCCATCGGCATCGAGAACGAAGGCACCTACATCACCGAGACGCCGCCGGACGCGCTCGTGGACTCGCTAGTGCAGCTGTGTGTCAGCGTGTGTCGGCAGTTCCGGCTGCATGCCTGGGACATCTTCGGCCACTGGGACTTCCGGTTCACCGACTGCCCGGGTATCGCCTTCTACCGGATGTTCCCGGCGATCCGCGTCCGCGTGGCCGCCGAGCTGGGTGCGGCCCCAGCCGACATCCCCGCGCGGCGCTGGCCGGACATCTGGCGCTTCGTCAACAGCCCGGTGGTCCAGGTGGCGCAGTACCTGCTGAACGCGCAAGGGTACGTCCTCACGCCGAACGGCAACTTCGGCCTGGACACGACCGCGGCCGTGGCCGACTTCCAGGCGCGCAACGGCCTGCCGGTCGATCCTGACGCCACGCTGACCGACGCCACCTGGGAAGCGCTCGTGCCCGAGCTGGGCAAGGATGCCGTCGGTCTGCCCGTGGACGCCCTCCAGTTCATGCTGAACCGCAAGGGCTACCGCGAGGTCACCGCGACGGGCGCATACGACCACGCCACCATGAAGGCGGTCAAGGACATGCAGCACCTGCACGGCTTGACGCCGAACGGCAAGGTCTGCGCCAGCACCTGGTGCGCCATCGTGGGCGGCTCGGTTCGGGAGGCTTTCACCGGCTGAAGACCGCGTTCACCGTGGGCCTACCCTGGCCGTCGTCTCGCGGCGTTTCGGCGGGAGCGGCCGGACCGCTCCCGCCGAAACGGTTCGTGCGCCGCCGACGTGGTTGGCCGCCGGGATCGGCATCAGCCTGTCCCGGCGACCATCAGAGGGTGGTTGGTGGCGGCCGCCGCGATCACCCTCGGTTCTTCCTGGAGTTACTTGGCGCCGAGGCAGAGCAGCTTGTTCGAACCGTCGGCCTTGATGATCTGGACGAAGCTGACGACGTTGGGCACATCGCCGCACACCGCCTGGGCGTCGGCCGCGGTCTTGTCGTCGGCCACCTTGAGGATCTTCGCGACGGCCTTGGCGTCGGAGCAGTCCACCGGCTTCGGCGTCACCGCGACGGCGGCGGTCGACGTGGGCAGGATGTCCACGCACTTGCCCTCGGCGTACGCCACGTCGACAGCCTTGTTCAGCAGGGTGTACGCGAGGACCGCGCCGCCGCCGCAGAGGACCAGCAGGATGACGGCGATGATGAGGAAGATCTTGCCCTTGCTCTTCTTCTTGGGAGCGGGGGTCTCCGGGCTGGCCGGGAAAATCGGGTCTGACATGCCATGCCTTCATTAGGGGTGGAAGGTTGATCGGCGACACCATACTGGTAATCCGGTCCGGCTGAGGCCCCATATACCGCACGCTGCGGCAACAGGCCCGCCCGACGTGCGTTCAGCGGCGGCGGTCGCGAACCGCGGCGCCGCGATCGTGCCGCCCTCGCGTCAGTGGAGGCCGGGTGAGGTGCCCTCCCGCAGGTGGCGGAACGGGTGCCCCAAACCGGTATGACCGCAGCCAGGAGGGCGTGCGGAAAACTCTTGTGGTGGCGTATCTCCGCCAGTATTCCCCTAATCCTATGTGATTAGTAGGGTATCGCCGGACAGGAGGTTTCCGCAGATGGCAGTAGATATCATGCGCCGCCGCCGGACCGACCGGGCCCGACAGGTGGCCGACGTACTGAGGCACCAGATCGTGGCCGGCGACTTCGCCGACGGCGCCCTGCCGGGGGAGGACGACCTCGGCGCCGAGTTCGCGGTCTCCCGCAACACCGTGCGCGAGGCGCTGTCGCTGCTGCGCGGCGAGGGCCTGGTCGACCGTACGCCCGGCCTGGGCACCACCACCTGCGGGGAGAAGTACCCGCACGGCCTGCACCGGCTCATGGGCCTCAACGAGACCCTGCACGAGCACGGCACCGTCGCCAACGAGGTCCGCGCCGCCGAACTGATCGACCCGCCGACCTGGGTGGGGCGGCGGCTGTGCACCACCGACCGGGTCGTCTACATCGAGCGCATCCGCAGCCTCAACGGGGTGCCGCTGTCGCTGGACCTCACCTACCTGCCGCGCGCCGTCGGCGAGCCCCTGCTGGACGAGGACCTGGCCAACCGGGACATCTTCGTGCTGCTGGAGGGCATCACCGGCCAGAAGCTGGGCACCGCCGACCTCACGCTGGAGGCCGTCAACGCCGACGCGCACAGCGCGAGCCTGCTCGGCACGCAGGACAACGCCGCCCTGCTGATGCTCGAGCGCCTGACCCACCTGGCCGACGGCACCCCCGTCGACCTCGAATCCATCCGCTTCCGTGGCGACCGGCTCGCCATGCGCGCCCAACTTGAGAGGCGGTAGCCATGGCACTGGCCCACCAGCGGGTCGACCTGCCGGTCATCGTGGACCCGGACCTGTGCATCGACGGCTGCACGCTCTGCGTCGACGTCTGCCCGCTCGACTCCCTCGCCATCGACCCGGCGACCGGCAAGGCCTACATGCACGTCGACGAGTGCTGGTACTGCGGCCCGTGCGCGGCCCGCTGCCCCACCGGCGCCGTCACCGTCAACATGCCCTATCTCCTGAGGTGAGACTCCAGATGCGCAGGATCGCGATACTCGCCCTCGCCGCCGCGGTCGCGGCGACCAGCGGCTGCACCGTCGCAGGCAACGCGGCCGACGGCGACGCGCAGCAGGTGGTGGTCGGCTACCAGTCCAAGACCATCAACACCGTCACCGCCGGCACGCTGCTGAAGGCCCAGGGCTTCTTCGAGAAGCGGCTGGCCGAGATCACGGGTAAGAAGTTCCAGGTCGTGTGGCAGGACTACGACACCGGCGCCCCGATCACCGCCCAGATGATCGCCGGGAAGATCGACATCGGGTCGATGGGGGACTACCCGCTGCTGATCAACGGCTCCCGCGGCCAGCAGAACGCCGAGACCCGCACCAAACTGATCTCCGCCACCGGCTTCAACATCCGCGGGGCGCTGAACATGGTGGTGACCACGCCCGGTTCGAAGATCACCAGCCTCGGCGACCTCAAGGGCAAGGCCGTCTCCACCAGCGTCGGCTCGGCCGCGCACGGCACCCTCGTGCAGGCCCTGGAACGCTACGGCGTCACCGACGTCCGGGTGGAGAACCAGGTCCCGCAGGTCGGCGCCTCCGCCCTGCAGTCCGGCAACGTGGTCGCGCTGTCGCAGTTCGTCGCCTGGCCCGCCCTGCTGGTCCACCGCGGCGAGGCACAGCCCCTCTACGACGGCGGCGACCTGAAGGTGCCCACGTTCCACGGTGTCGTGGTGCGCGAGTCGTACGCCAGGGACAACCCGGACGTGGTCAAGGCCTTCCTGAAGGCACAGCTCGACGCGACGAGATTCCTGTGGGCCGACCCGCTCGCGGCCGCGCAGAGCGTCGCCGACGCGACCGGCCTGCCACCCGAGGTGGTCTACCTCTACAACGGCGCGGGTGGCCAGGTCACCTTCGACGTGCAGCTCAAGCAGGTCCTGCGGGACGCGCACGCCCACGACGTGCCGTTCCTGAAGTCCATCGGGGTGCTCCAGTCCATCGACCTGGCCGCCTTCGTCGACGACAGCTATCTCAGGGCCGTCTACGGCGACCAGTACGACGCCGACTTCGCCGCCACCGCGAACCGGGCCGCGATCACCGGCACCGACGAGGTGTGCGGCCGACCGGTCACCGATCCCGCGCTCGCGAGCGAGATCTGGCCGGTCGGTGCCGACCGGACCAAACCGGCCGCCACCCCGACGTGCCTGCTGCGCGCCGTACGCAAGGAGAAGCCGCGCGTGGCCTACGTGCCCGACGCGGTCACCGGGACCCGCTGGTTCGCCGACCGGAGCCGCTGGGTCGAGGACCCGGCCGCGCCCGCCGACGAGCGCTTCAAGCCGTTCGTCACCCGCACGGCCGCCGACGCCTACACCGCCGCCCACCCCGGCGCCCGGGTTGTGCCCTACGCCCAGGCCGTGGCGCGGGCATGACCGCGCTGCTGGAGCAGACCCAGGCCCCGCCCGCCACCGCGGGCGGCAGGCGCCGGACCCGCTACCGGGCCCGCTGGGCGGTGCGGCTGGGCACCCTGGCCGCGGCCGTGGCCGCGTGGCAGTGGGTGACCGCCGCCGACGTGCGGCTGTGGGTGCGGTTCGACCGCCTGCCCACCCCGGTCGAGGTGTGGCAGGAGCTGGTGCGCCAACTGTCGCAGCCGGTGTACTACCAGGACGTCGCACAGAGCCTGGTGCGCATCCTCACTGGCTTCGGCCTCGCGGCGGTGTTCGGCATCGGACTCGGCGTCGCGATCGGACGGTCGCGGCTGCTGGCCGACGTGCTGCAGCCGTTGTTCGAGGTGGTGCGGCCCATTCCGGCGATCGCGCTGGTACCGGTGGCGATCCTGCTGTTCCCCACCAACGAGCAGGGCATCGTGTTCATCACGTTCGTGTCGGCGTTCTTCCCGATCCTGGTCAGCACCCGGCACGCGGTGCGGGCGCTGCCCACGGTGTGGGAGGACGCCATCCGGACCATCGGTGGCGGCCGCTGGCGCACCCTGGCCAGCGTGGTGCTGCCCGGCGCGCTGCCGGGGGTGTTCAGCGGGCTGTCGGTCGGCATCGGGGTGTCCTGGATCTGCGTCATCTCCGCCGAGATGATCTCCGGTGATTTCGGGGTCGGCTACCGGACCTGGAAGGCGTACACGATCGTCGACTATCCCGGCGTGCTGGTGGGCATGCTCACGATCGGCGTGCTGGGCTGGCTGACCTCCTCGGCCGTGGAGCGGGTCGGGCGGCGGGCCACCCGCTGGCTGCCCGCGAGCCTGAAAGACGAGGCACGATGAGATTCGAACTGTCCGGCGTGACCCTCGGGTACGGCGGCGATCCCGTCGTGGCCGGGCTCGATCTCCAGGTGCGCAGCGGCGAGACCCTAGTCGTGGTCGGCGGCTCCGGTTGCGGCAAGTCCACCCTGCTGCGTGCCCTGGCCGGACTGCTGCCCGCGCGGGCCGGGCGGATCCTCGCCGACGGAATGCCGGTGCACGGCCCGTCCAGCGACCGCGCGCTGGTGTTCCAGGAGGACGCGCTGCTGCCCTGGCGCTCGGCCCGGCGCAACGTGGAACTTGCCCTGGCCATCCGCAAGGCCCCCGACCGCCGTCGGCACAGCGGACACTGGCTCGCCGAGGTCGGGCTCAGCGGACACGAGGACCGCCTGCCCGCCCAGCTGTCCGGCGGGCAGCGCCAGCGGGTGCAGTTGGCCCGCACACTGGCCGCGCAGCCGCGGGCGATCCTGATGGACGAGCCGTTCGGTGCGCTCGACGCGCAGACCCGCGCCGCGATGCAGCAGATGCTGCTGCAGCTGCGCGCCGCCAATCCCGCCACCGTCGTCTTCGTCACCCACGACGTCGACGAGGCACTGATCCTCGGGGACCGGATCGCGGTCCTCACCCCGCGCGGCGTCGAGGCGGTCCTCGACGGCGGCACCGCCACGAAGGAAGAGATCCTATGCAGCCTGCGAGCCTGACCGACCGCCTCCAGCTCGACTGCGACGTGATCGTGGTGGGTGGGGGGACGGCCGGGACGATGGCGGCCCTGTCGGCCGCGGAGCACGGTGCCCGGGTGATCGTGCTGGAGAAGGCGCACGTACGCCACTCGGGCGCGCTGGCGATGGGCATGGACGGGGTGAACAACGCCGTCATCCCGGGCAAGGCGGTACCGGAGGACTACGTACGCGAGATCACGCTGGCCAACGACGGGATCGTCAACCAGAAGACGGTCTACCAGACGGCCAGCCGGGGCTATGACATGGTGCGGCGCCTGGAGGGCTACGGCGTCAAGTTCGAGAAGGACGCCTACGGGGAGTACGCGGTGCGCCAGGTGCACCGCTCCGGCAGCTACGTGCTGCCGATGCCGGAGGGCCGCGACATCAAGAAGGTGCTCTACCGGGTGCTGCGGGAACGCCGCATGCGCGACCGGATCCGGATCGAGAACCGGCTGATGCCGGTACGGGTGCTGACCGCCGAAGGCCGCGCCGCCGGGGTGGCCGCGCTGCACACTCGCACCGGCGAGTTCGCCACGGTGTCGGCCAAGGCGGTGATCCTGGCGACCGGGGCCAGCGGGCGGCTCGGGCTGCCCGCCAGCGGGTACCTCTACGGCACGTACGAGAACCCGACCAACGCCGGGGACGGCCACTCGATGGCCTACCACGCCGGGGCCGAGCTGTCGGGCATCGAGTGCTTCCAGATCAACCCGCTGATCAAGGACTACAACGGTCCGGCCTGCGCTTACGTGGCGAACCCGTTCGGCGGCTACCAGGTCAACAACCGGGGTGAGCGGTTCGTCGACTCCGACTACTGGTCCGGGCAGATGATGGCCGAGGTGGCCCGGGAGCTGGGCACCGACCGGGCGCCGATCTACCTCAAGCTCAGTCACCTGCCGGAGGAGACGATCGCCAAGCTGGAAGGCATCCTGCACTCCACCGAGCGGCCGACCCGGGGCACGTTCCACGCCGGACGCGGCCACGACTACCGCACCCACGACGTCGAGATGCACATCTCCGAGATCGGCCTGTGCGGCGGGCACTCGGCCTCCGGGGTGTGGGTCGACGAGCACGGCGCCACCACCGTGCCCGGCCTGTACGCAGCGGGCGACCTGGCCTGCGTCCCGCACAACTACATGATCGGCGCGTTCGTGTTCGGCGACCTCGCGGGCACGCACGCGGCCGGGCTGGACGTGGACCCGGCGCCGCTGCCGCAGGACCAGATCGAGGCCGCGCACGAGCTGGTCTACCGGCCGCTGGGCAACCCGGACGGGCTGCCGCAGCAGCAGGTCGAGTACAAACTGCGCCGGTTCGTCAACGACTACGTCGCCCCGCCGAAGTCGGCGGCCAAGCTGGATCTGGCGGTGGAGGCGTTCGAGCGCATCCGCGCCGACATCGACCGGCTGGGGGCCCGCACGCCGCACGAGCTGATGCGCTGCGTGGAGGTGACGTTCATCCGCGACTGCGCCGAGATGGCCGCCCGCGCCTCGCTGACCCGTACCGAGAGCAGGTGGGGTCTCTACCACGAGCGGCTGGACCACACCGAGCGCGACGACGAGCAGTGGCTGTTCCACCTCAATCTGCGCAAGGGCGGTGACGGGCGGATGGAGTTCCTCAAGCGGCCCGTCGCCGACTACCTGGTGCCGGTCGACGGGTTCACCCCGGTCGCGGCACCGCCGCAGGTGCTGGTGGCGCCGGTGCCCGCGTACCGGACGGCCGTCGCCGGGCCGGTCGCCCGGGGCACCACGGCCAAGGCCACCCGGCGGCTGCTGGAGGTCGTCCGGCTGGCCGAGCAGGATCCGAACCTGGCGGCCTTCGCGCCCTACCTGGGTGACCAGGACGCCGAGGTGCGCCGCACCGCCCTGGTCGCGCTCGTGGAGGCGGCACCGGAGGGCACCGCGGCCACGCTCGTGCACGCGCTGGCCGATCAGGACGCGGGGGTCCGGGCGGCGGCGGTCGCGGGCCTGCAGGAGCTGTCCGACGTGCTACCCGCCGGGCTGGCCCTGCGCGCCGCGCTGGGCAGCACCGACGCCGCCGTCCGGGCGATCGCGCTGGACCTGCTGCGGCAGACCGGCGAGGGTGTGTCCGCCGAGTTCCGCAGGTTCCTCACCGACACCGACGTCCAGGTACGACTCAAGGCCGTGCTCGGTCTGGTCCGCCTCGACGACGCGGCCGGTCTGGCCGACGCGGCCGCCGATCCGGACCGCGAGGTGCGCGTGGCCGTCGCGCACGGGCTGCGGACGGTGGGCGGAACCGAGGTGCTGGCGATCCTCGCGGTCGACGTCGAGCCACTGGTCCGTGCCGCTGCGTTCACCTCGGCCGCGGCCGGACCGGACGAGATCCTGACCGGGCTGGCGCTGCGGGCGGTCGCCGACACCGCGTGGCAGGTCCGCGCCGGGGTGGCCGCAGCGCTCGGCCCGGTGGCCGCCGATGAGCTGAGGTCGCTGGCCACCGATCCGAACGCCGACGTCCGCAAGGCGGCGGTGCGGGCGATGGCACTGCACGAGCCCCTCTTCGCCGAGGCCCTGGCGGGTGCGCTGGCCGACGTCGACGCCGACGTGCGCGCCTACGCCCGCCACGCGCTCGCCGGGCCGGTCCACGCGGACGCCCGCCCCGGCGACAGGGTCGCCGCACGGTAGGCGGGGCGGAACCAGTGCGGGCCCGGCCCTTCACGGCCAGGCCCGCACTCGGGTGTGGTTCAGCGGCGGCGGACCGCGAAGCGTTCCACCGCGATGGTGCCGCCGTCGAGCCGGACGCCGAAGCCGTACTTGTACTGCGCGCGCACGGCCGGGTCGTCCAGGCGGGCGAACCGGCCGACGTCGGCGGTGAACAGGTACTGCCACCCACCGCTGTTGCCGATGGCGTACGCGGTGAGCTGGTCGCCGTGCAGCTGGCAGGCCAGACGGGCGTTCGGACCCGGATAGTTGATCTTCGCGTCGAGCTGGGTGACGCGGTTCCCCGTCAGGGTGCCGCCGACGCGGACGTCCCAGCCGACCCGCTTCGACCTGTGGTTGTACCAGGCCAGGAAGTAGTTGTTCGCGTCCTTGATCAGTCCCGCGAACAGGGTGTCCTGGTCGGTCGTGGCCGCGTTGGCGTACGTGCGCTGGCTGACGATCGCCGCGACGTCGGTATGCGTGGCGGCCACGTTGGAGCGCAGCAGCGCGAACGCGGGTGCCCCGTCGGCGGAGACGGTCAGCAGCCCGCCCGCCGCCTGGACTGTGCCGGCCCGCTGCTCCGGTGCCGCGGCCAGCACGGTGAACCCGCCCAGTCCGCTGTCGAACTCCTGCTCCAGCACGAGCGTCGGCAGGTTGGCCGGAGACGGCTCCGGCGGGAAGAAGTCGACGTCGCGCAGGTGCGCGTCCAGCGCCGCCCGTAGTTCCTGCACCTTGGCGGGCTGGGCGGCGGCCAGGTTGGTCGCCTCGCCGGGATCGGCGGCCAGGTCGTACAGCTCGACGCGGTTGTCGTGCAGGTACCGCAGCAGTTTGTAGTTCCCTCGGCGGACGGACGCGGTCGGCGCGCCCGGGTTGTGCCAGTGCGGGTAGACCCAGAACAGGGTGTCGCGCGCCGGTGCCGGGCCGCCGGTGAGCAGGCCCGCGAAGCTGACCCCGTCCAGCTTGACGCCGGCCGGTCGGGCCACGCCGGTCGTGTCCAGCAGCGTCGGCATGAAGTCGACCGTGCTGAACGGGGTGTCCACGACGCGCCCGCTCGGCCCGGCGGGGTGGTAGGCGATCATGGGTACGCGCACGCCACCCTCGTACAGCGTGGCCTTGGCGCCGCGTAGCGGCGTGCTGGGTGCCACGGCGCCGTCGCCGCCGTTGTCCGACAGCAGCAGGATCACCGTGTTCCCGGCGATGCCGAGCCGGTCGAGGGTGGCCCGGATCGCGCCGACCCCGTCGTCGATCACCTCCAGCATCGCGGCCAGGACGGCGTTGCGGCCCGGCTGTCCCGCGTTGGGCTTGGCCGCGTACTTGTCGACCAGCGCCTGCGGGGCGGCCAGCGCGGCATGGGTGGCGTAGTGGCACAGCTGCAGGTAGAACGGGGTGCCCTGCTGGTGGGCGGAGGTGATGAAGTCGACCGCCTCCAGGTTGAGCCGGTCGGTGAGGTACTCGTTCGGCTTGCGCTGCGGCAGGTCCGGCAGCATGAAGTACGGGTGGAAGTAGTCGCCGTCGGCGATGTACTTCTGCTCCGAGGCGATCACGTCGGTGAAGCCGTGCGACCACGGGTTGCCGGGGCGGTCGCGGACCTCGCCGGTGTACGTCTCGGACAGGTGCCACTTGCCGATGAGTCCGGTGCGGTACCCGGCGCCGCGCAGCGTCTCGGGCAGGGTCTGGAAGCTGGTCGGCAGGAAGTCGTCCCCGGACGGGCCGAGGAACTCGGTGATGCCCACCCGGGCCGGATACTGGCCGGTCACGATGCTGGCCCGGGTCGGCGAGCAGACCGGCGCGGCCGAGTAGCCGTGGGTGAACCGGGTGCCGTCGGCGGCCAGCCGGTCCATGTGCGGCGTCTCGTTGAAGGTGTTGCCGTAGCAGCCCAGCTCCCGTCGGGCGAGGTCGTCGATGAGCACGACGATCACGTTCGGCGGGGTGGCGCCCTCGGCCGCTTCCGCGCCGACCGCCCAGCCGGTGGCGGCGCCGAGCCCGGCGGCGCCGAGCGCGCGCAGCACGCCGCGCCGGTCGATGGTGTCGGCCATGTCTTTTACCCCGTTCTGCGGCGGTTGTCGGAGGCGCCGCACAGGCGACCGTACGGCGGGGTGATTCCTCCGGCAATGCGTGACGAATTGAAAGATGTTTATCTAAATGTGAACTTGTTCAGGTGCGCTTCGCCGCGCACCGCTGCCAGGATCTGCTCTCGCCGCGGCGCGAACGCCGGTTCCGTGCGCGGGTGCTCGGCGCGCGGCAGTTCCGACCGCTCGTCCAGCACCACCGTGCCGGGCCGGGGGCTCAGCACGATGATCCGGCTGCCCAGCAGTGCCGCCTCGTCCACGCTGTGCGTGACCAGCACCAGCGTCTTGCCAGTACGCAGCCAGATCTGGCGCAGCTCCTCCTGCAGCCGCTCGCGGGTCAGCGCGTCCAGCGCCGCGAACGGCTCGTCGAGCAGCAGGATGCCGGATCGGGCGCCAGCGCGCGGGCGATCGCCGCGCGCTGCTGCATGCCGCCGGACAGCTCGTACGGCCGCAGCCCGCCGACGTCGCCCAGCCCTACCAGCTCCAGCAGCTCCGCCACGCGCGCCAGCCGCGCCCGGCGCGGGACCCCCGCCTCACGCAGTCCGTATGCCACGTTGTCGCGCACCGACAGCCATGGGAACAGCCGCGGTTGCTGGAACACCACGCCGCGGTCGGGACCCGGCCGGGTCACCGGAGTTCCGCCGACGCTGATCCGGCCGTGCGTGGGGCGCAGGAACCCGGCGATCATGCGCAGCAGCGTGCTCTTGCCGCAGCCGGACGGACCGACCACGGCCAGCGCCTCGCCGGGCTGCACCAGCAGGTCGATCCCGTCCAGGGCGAGCACGTCGCGGCCGCCGGCGCGGTAGTGGTGCCGCACCCCGGACAGTGCCACCGCCGCGGCGGTGGCACTGTCCGGGACGGCATGCTCAGGCCTTGGCATCGGCGAGCGCCTGCGTGGCCAGGCCCTTGCGGTACACGTCGAGGCTTGGCGCGGCGGTGAGCTTGCCCTGCGCGGTCAGGAACTCGGCGGCCGAGTGCAGGTTGTCGGCCAGCTTGCCGGGCGCGGCCGGGGTGCCCAGGTAGTCGGGTCCGGCCTGCTCGGCGGCGTCGAGCAGCACCAGTTCGGACAGCTGCGCCCCGGCCTCGTCGAAGTCGAGGTTGAGCTGGCGGCCGACGGCCTGTGCGGCGGCGGTCTTGTCGCTGCGGACGAGCTTGACGGCCCGGTCCTGCTGCTGGATCCAGACCTTGACCACCTGCGGGTACTGCTGGAGAAACTCGGTGCGCACCACGGCCAGGTCGGCGGTGAGCTTGCCCTTGGCCGCCAGCTGGCGGCTGGTGACCAGCACCTTGCCGGTCTTGCGCAGCTCGGCGAGCACCGGCGTCCACACGTAAGCGCCGTCGATGTCGCCGCGCTGCCAGGCCGCCTGGATCTCCGGCGGCTCCAGGTCGATGATCTTCACACTGTGCTCCGGCACCCCGGCGTCGGCCAGCGCGGCCAGCAGGCTGTAGTGCGAGGTGGACGAGAACGGCGTGGCCACCTTCTTGCCCGCCAGCCCGGCCAGGTCGGCGATCTCCGGCTTGACCACCAGCGACTCGTTGTCGCCGATCACGTCGAAGATCCACGGCACGGCGTACGGGATGTTGAGCGGCGCGGCCAGACCCCGGGCGACCGGGCTGCTGCCCGCCAGGCCGATGTCGAGGCTGCCCGCCAGGATGGCGGTGTTGACGTCGCCGCCGGAGTCGAACTTGCTCCACACCACCGTGGTGCCGGGCAGCGCCTTCTCCAGCCAGCCGAGGTCCTTGACGATCAGGTCGCCGTTGGGGATCAGCTGGTAGCCGATGCGCAGCTGTTTGGGCGCGGCGGTGCCGCCGCTGCCCGCCGGGGCGGGGTCGGCGTCACCGGTGCAGGCCGCCAGCACCGGCGCGGCGGCAAGTCCCAGGGCACCCAGCAGCAGTCGGCGGCGGTCCACGGAGTGGTTCACAGGATTCCTTCCATCATTTATGGGGGTCACACGCGCCCGCGCCACGGCGTGAGCCGACGCTGGGCGAGCTGGAGCAGGCCGTCGAAGGCCAGGCCGGACAGACCGATCAGGATGATGCCGAGCACGACGACGTCGGTCTGGTTGTAGCGTTGGGCGTCGCGGATCATGCCGCCGATGCCCGGCACCCCGTTGATCGTCTCGGCGGCGACCACGGTGGTGTACGCGACGCCGACCGCGAGCCGGATCCCGGTGAGGATCTCCGGCGCGGCGGCGGGCAGCAGCACCCGCCACGGGAGCATCGCGCGGCCGGTGCCCAGCGAGCGGGCGGCGTGCCGGTAGTCGGCGGGCACGCCGCGCACCGCGTCGGCGGTGGCGACCGCGACCGGCGGCAGCGCCGCGAGCAGCAGCAGCCACACCTTGGGTGCCTCGTCGATGCCGAACCAGATGACCAGCAGGCTGAGGTAGGCCAGCGGTGGCAGGGTGCGCAGGAACGTGATCGCCGGACCGAGCACCGTGGACGCGGCGGGGATCAGCCCGACCAGCAGGCCGAGGGCCAGCCCGCCGCTGATGCCGTACGCGCAGCCCAGGGCCATGCGCCGCAGGCTCGCGAGCAGGTGCTCGCCGAGCCCGTAGCCCGCCCAGCCGGGCCGGGCGGTGTCGCTCAGCCCAGTGGTGTCCAGGAACTGCTGCCACACGGACTGCGGGGACGGCACGAACACCGGCGGCCAGATCTCGGCCGCGGCGACTGCCCACCAGAGGGCGATGAGCAGCGCGACGGCCCCGAGCCGCAGGGCGGTGGTGCGCAGGCGGCGCGATGTCGTCGCGGAGGTGTTGCTGTGATCGGGCACGCAGGGAGCTTGCTGCCTACATCTCCTATCGGTCAAATAGGGATTACATGCTGGGACGCGACCCCATTCACCAGGTGCTGTGTTTTACCTGGGCCAGTGGACGCGGGGTGGCCACGGGTGGGGGCGCACTCAGGCCCGATCCCGTGGACCTCGTCGCCGCAGACGCTTCAGCGCTTGCGGGCGACGTAGAAGATCTTGCCCGGGTCGTCCTCGCTCGCCGGACGCACCATCCGGCCGCCGTGGAGGCCGACCGCGTCGACGACGTCCAGGCCCGCTTCGTCGAGCAGCCGCGTGAGGGTCTTCATGCTGTAGTGCCGCTGCTGCACCGCGCCTCGACTGCGCCGCCACAGCTCGCCGTCGACCCGTTCGAACACGATCAGTTCAGCCGCTGCCGGGCCGTCGACCTCGGCCGTCTCGGTGCGTCCGAGCCAGGCGATCAGCACGTCGCCGTGGTCGGACAGGTCACTGGCGCCGAACAGGTCACGGTAGTTGGACAGATTGTTGACGTCGAACACCAGCAGGCCTCCGGGCGCCAGCGCCCCGGCCGTGCTCCGCAGGGCCGCCGCCAGATCCTGCTCGCTGAGCAGGTGGTTGGCCACGTCGCCGAACCAGGTGGCGACACCGAAACCGGCCAGATCCTGCGGCAGTGACCGCATGTCGGCCAGTCGGACGTCGGCCATCAGCCCTTTACCTCGGGCGATGTCCACCATGTCCGGCGAGATGTCGCACCCGGTCACGCTGAATCCCCGGTCCGCCAGGAAGCTCGCGGCCAGGCCGGTGCCGCAGCCGACATCGAGCAGCCGTCGGTTGGGGATACCGACTTCCTCCATCAGGTCGACCGACATACCGACCCATTGCCAGTATCGGTCGGGCGCTTTCAGTGTGTCGTAATGAGCTGCGAGTGCATGGAAGTAGTCATCCATGGACATCCCCCGTTGTGCGGTTGCAGTAGACCGGTTACATTCCTCCGTATCAGTCCGCCACTATAGGCATGCCTGACGCGGTTGGAAAGGCCGCGCGGGCGGAGACGGGGAGAACATGCTGGCAGTGACCGAAGCCATCGAGATCGTGGAGCTTGCCGACTGCGACCTGGTCTGCAGCAACAAGTAGCACGACCACGTGCGCCGCACGCTGTCGGCGTGCGGCGCACGTATTTGTTTGCTCAGCGTAATTTCGCACGGGGGAATAGTTTATGGAGCTGCGCCTTGTCCGGGGCGTCGACGCGTGGTGGGCTATCACGACGCGACGATACGCCCGGCTACCCGAGAATGCCGTCCAGAATGGGCGGATGACCCAGGAGTTCCACAGTCGGCTGGACGAGATGGACTTCTTCGCGACGAAGGCACGCGCGTTCGGCCTGACCGTCCTGACGACGACGCGATGCAACCTCGGCTGCGCCTACTGCTTCCAGAACACCGGCCCGGCGCCGGAGTCGACGTTCCGGCCGCCGCGCATCCGCGCCGATTCGCTGGACAGCCAGGGCGTCGACGACATCCTCGAGTTCACGCGGCGGCGCATGCGGGAGCTCGGCCGCGAAAGCGTGGTCCTGACCCTGTTCGGCGGTGAGCCGCTGCTGCGGCCCGATGCGTGCCTGCGGCTGCTGCGCGGGCTGGCGCCGCTGGGGCTGCGCGGCGCCGAGATGGTGAGCAACCTGGTGCTGCTGACCCCGTCGCTGGCCCGGAAACTGGAGGCGGCCGGCCTGCAGACCATCCAGGTCTCGTTCGACGGTGCCCAGGACGAGCACGACACCGTGCGGGTCGAGCGCAGCGGCCGCCCCACCTTCGACCGCATCATCGCCAACATCCGGGCCGCGGCCGAGGTGACCGGGATCCGCTGGCGATTCCGGGTCAACGTCTCCGCCACCAACATCGACACCCTGCCGGACCTGGTCGACCAGTTGGCGGCGCTGCCGCTGCCCCAGCGCGCCACCATCAGGTTCGGACTCGTGGGCGACTTCAGCGTCGGGTTCACCGGCGCGCTGCGCCACACCGGCGGCGTCACCGACCGCCTGCTCACCCTGGTGGACCGGGCGATCGACGCGGGACTGGACGTCATGCTGCTGGGCACACCGCTGGCCGACTGCCCGTACTGCGGCGAGTTCGGCGGCTCCGCCGGGGCGGTCGTCAACTCCGACGGCACCTTGTACAGCTGCTGGGAGACGGCAGGTCGGCCGGAGTGGCAGGTCGGCACGATCGCCGACGGCTACCTCAGCCCCGAGCTGATGGCCGACCGCTGGTCCCGGTGCGACAACACGGTCGAGGCGCACGGGGAGACCAGCGCGGCCCAGGAACTGTACGACCTCGTCGACGCCCGGATCCTGGACCGCTCCCGAGCCCGGCGGCTGGCGGCAGCCGACGGGCTTTCGCCCAGCGCGACCTAGCCGACGCCCCGCCGGGCGACCCACTCGGTCGGGCCTGCACTGTTCACCAGGTGCTGTGCTCCACCTGGACGATGCGCTCCAGCGGCTGCTCGGCCCGCACCGCCTCCAGGAAGGACACCACCTCGGCGGCGACCGAGCGGTGTTGCAGGTCGTTCAGGACGTCGTGGTGGGCACCGCGCACCACCGCCAGCCGGGCCGTCGGCAGGATCCCGGCCAGCTGCGCCAGCCGCTCCCGGTCGGCGTACGGGTCGGTGTCGCCGGTCAGGATCAGGTGCGGCACCTCCGCCTTGCTCGCGTAGGCGCCGTCGAGCAGCCGCGTCGGCACCGGCGCGGCCAGCGCACCCGGCGTGACCGTCGGATCGTTGCCGAGCACGCCCCGGTGCGCCGGGCAGTGCGTACGCCCGTCCAGCTCCTCCTCCCACCCCTCGGTCCGGTGCTCGGCGTAGCCGGGCAGCCCCGCCAGCACGACCGCGGCGGGCCACCACGGCGCCTCCGGACCGGACCGGGCCACCAGGTTCGCCACGGCGGCCGCGCCGGTGTCCGCGCCCAGCAGCACCAGCGGCGTCACCGGCTCGTCACCGAGGCCCTTGACGGCGTCGGTGAGCACCGTCGCAAACCGGTCCAACGAGTCGTCGACATCGGGCTCGTCCAGCGTGGGAGCGGGCACGACCCGTACTCGGTAGGCGTCGGCGGCCAGGCGGCTGCCGAGGCGGACGTACCCGGAGGCGCTCTCGCCGCGGCCGGGGACGATCAGGACGGTGCCCCGGGTGCGCAGCTCGGCCGGGCCGGTGAAGTCGAGGAAGTAGGACATGGTGGTGCCTTTCGCGGGTACGGTCGCGGCGCGCACGCCGAGGACATGGTCGAGGACGGCGGCGGCCCCGCCCGGTGGCAGCGCCCGGCCCCGCCAGGCAACGTGCTGATCGGGCCGCACCAGCACCGCGCCCTCGGGGTAGCGCTCGCGGGCCGGTCCTTCGGGCAGGTGCACCACCGTCAGCCCCAGGTCCCGCTCGGCGGCCGCCGTGGTGAACGCCTCGGCCACCTCGGCGTCCGGTTCCGTCAGCAGCAGGCCGAAGTCGAGGCCGAGCCGGTCGTACAGGGTGTCGCCCCACGGGTCCACGTACGCGTCGGGGGCCCGGTGGCCGGGGCGTGGATCGTCGGTGTAGACCGACGCGCGCCACGGCTGGTCGGTCTCGTGCTGGCCGGGCTCGTACCAGACCACGCCGGAGGCGTCGTAGCGCTCGTCGAACAGCACGCCGACCGCCTCGCCACGAGGTTCGGCGCCCAGCAGCTCGGCGATCTCGCCCCGGCGCCGCCGCGCCCGCGCGCTGTCGTCGGAGTCGTCGGGCACCCCGTCGGCGCGGATGCGCGCCAGCAGCGCCCGCGAGCGCCGCGCCGAGTCCAGCGCGTGCTCGGCGACCCGCCGGTTGTGCGGGCGCCGCTCGGCGTCGTACGAGTCCAGCAGCGCCTGCCCGCCGTGCCCGGCCAGCACCGCGGCCAGCTTCCACCCCAGGTTGACCACGTCGCCGAAGCCCTCGCCGAGATTGCCACCCGGGGTGCGCACGTGCGCGGCGTCCCCGGCCAGCAGCACCCGTCCCTTGCGGAATGTCGTGGCGATCCGCGTCGCCTGGTAGTACGTCGTCTTCGACGCCAGCTCCAGCTCCAGGTCGGCCACCCCGAACGCCGCCCGCGCGATGTCCAGCAGTTCGTCCTCGGTCGGTTCGACGTCCAGCGGGTACGGCCCGGCGTAGACCCGCCACTCGGTCGGGCTCATCGCGGCGAGGAACCCCGACGCGCGCTGGTTGTAGACGATGTTGGTGCCGCTGGGGGCCGCCCCGAGCGCACCCGGCGGGTGCCGGACGATCAGGCGGAACATTCGCTCGGTGGCGTGCTCGCCCTCGCGCTCGATCCCGGCCAGGCGGCGCACGGTGCTGCTGCCGCCGTCGGCGCCGACGACATACCGGGAGACGATGGTGCGGGTCTGCCCGTCGGCCGTCACGGTCGTGCGCACGCCGTCGCCGGTGTCGTCCAGTTCGGTGACCCGCCAGCCGCCGCCGACCGGCACCCCGTGCAGTCCCAGGTGGTCCAGGAACGCCTGCTGCAGGGCTGTTTGCGGGCGGCGGATCGGCTGGGCCAGCGAGGCGCCCGACGGCCGGCGCCGCTCGCCGTCGGGGATCAGGTCGTGCCCGAGCAGCGAGGTCGCCAGCCGGATGCCTCGGTTCCACTCCGGCGGGAACGTCCACCCGGTCCGGATCCGCTGCAGCACGCCCCAACGCCGGAAGTGCTCGACCGTGCGGGGCGAGTGCCCCATCGCCCCGGCGCGGACCAGCGTCGCCTCGGTCGCGGCGTCGACGACGGCGACGGAGACACCGCGCGCGGTCAGTTCGACGGCGGCGGACAGGCCGACCGGTCCGGCCCCGACGATGAGCACGTCGGTCTCGGCGGGCGGTTCGGTGGCGGGGAAGTGGACGTCGCTCATCGGGCACCCGCCTCGACCAGCGTGGTGTGGCGGTTGCGCGGGATCGGCAGGCCCAGGTTGCCGCGCAGGGTGTCCGATTCGTACTCGGTGCGGAACAGGCCGCGCGCCTGCAGCAGCGGCACCACGTCGGCCACGAAGCGCGCCAGGTCGTCGTGGGTGCGAAAGCCCAGGTTGAGGCCGTCGAAGGCACGCTGGGCGTGCCAGCTCTCGATGGCGTCGGCGACGGTGCGCGGGTCGCCGGTGAACGGCGACGGGGTGTAGTCGGTGAACGCCAGCACGGTCTCGCGCAGCGTCAGCTGCTGCTCGCGGGCGCGGCGCAGGATCTCGGCGGCGCGGGTGCGGCCGCCGCGTTCGGCCAGAGCCGCGACGTCTGGGAACGGCGCGTCGAGGTCGTGCTGCGCGAAGTCGT
This sequence comes from Catellatospora tritici, assembly GCF_019083965.1. Taxonomy (GTDB): domain Bacteria; phylum Actinomycetota; class Actinomycetes; order Mycobacteriales; family Micromonosporaceae; genus Catellatospora; species Catellatospora tritici. The sequence continues at coordinate 455,128 of NZ_JAHRCY010000005.1, read as the reverse complement.
ACGCCCCGAAGCCGCGCCCGAACGCGGCCAGCTTGCGCCCGAAGTCGTTGTCGGCGTCGTAGATCTCCCGCGACAGCCGATGCGCCTCGGCGTCGGTGCCCGCGACCACGGGCTGTGCCCCGAGGAAGATCAGCACGTGGTCGGGGTCGCGGCCGACGGCCGCCGTACGCTGCTTGATGTCGGCGTAGTACGCCTGGGTGTCGGCCAGCGTTCCGCCGGGGGCGTAGATGCCCTCGGCCACATGGGCGGCCAGGTCGCGGCCGTCGTCGGACACCCCGGCCTGGAAGATGACCGGCTGGCCCTGCGGGGACCGGGAGATGTTCAGCGGCCCGGCCACGCGGAAGTGCTCCCCCTCGTGGTCGAGGGCGTGCAGCTTGGCGGGGTCGAGGAACACGTCGCGCGCCACGTCGGCGGGGAAGGCGTCGTCCTCGTAGGAGTCCCACAGGCCCCGGACCACCTCGACGTGCTCGCGGGCCCGGCCGTAGCGGGTGGCGTAGTCCAGGTGCTGATCCAGGCCGTAGTTCTTCGACGTGCCCGCGTCGAGGCTGGTGACGACGTTCCACCCGGCCCGACCCCGGCTGATCTGGTCCAGCGAGGCGAACCGGCGCGCGGTGTTGAACGGCGAGTTGTACGTCGAGCTGAGCGTGCCGACCAGCCCGATGTGCCGGGTGTGCACCGCCACCGCCGACAGCAGCGTCAGCGGCTCCAGCCGGTTCAGGTAGTGCGCCGGGTAGGTCGCGTTGATGAACTGGCTGTCGACGATGAACAGCGCGTCGAACTTTGCGTGCTCGGCGGCTTTGGCCTGTGCGATGTACCAGTCGATGTCGATGCTGGCGTTCTTCGGTATGCGCGGGTCCTTCCACAGGCTGTGCTGCCCGGGGCCGCCGACGCCGTAGGCGCGCAGCGCGAGTTTTAGTTGACGGGCCATGGCTGGCTCCCTTTCGGATCAGACGTGCAGGAGTTCGCGCAGCGCCTCGCGGCGGGCGCGGTCGCCCGCCGCCGAGCTGAGCGTCGGCGCGGAGCTGACGAGCAGGCGGGTGTACGGATGCCGCGGGTTGTTGACCAGGTCCCGGGCCGGGGCCGTCTCCACGACGCGGCCCTGGTAGAGCACCGCGATCCGGTCGGCGATCCCGGCCACCGAGCCCAGGTCGTGTGAGATGAACACCAGTGCGGCGCCGGAGTCGCGCAGCTCCTTGAGCAGCTCCAGCGCGCGGACGCGGTTGGCCGAGTCCAGCGCGCTCACCGGTTCGTCGAGGATGATCAGTTCGGGATCGGTGACCAGGGCGCGAGCAACGGCGACGCGCTGGCGCTGGCCGCCGGACAGCTCGCCGGGCAACCGGGTCAGCAACTCCTCGTCCAGGTGCACCCGGTCCAGGTACGCGTGGGCGAGCTCAGCCGCGTCGCGGCGGGACCGGCCCTGGATGAGCAGCGGTTCGACGAGCGAGTCGGCGACGGTCAGGTCGGGGTCCAGGCTGCGCAGCGGATCCTGGAAGACGTACTGGAGCACGCCGCGGCGGCGCAGGGCACGCCACTGCCGGGCCGAGTGGCCGGTGACGTCCTCACCCGCGATCACGATCCGGCCCGCCGCCGGGCGGACCAGGCCGAGCACGGCACGGGCGAGGGTGGACTTGCCGGAACCGGTCTCCCCGATGACGCCCACCGTCTCGCCGGGGGCGACCGTCAGGCTCGCGCCGCGCAGGGCGTGCAGCCGTCCGGCGCCGCGGCGGTAGTGCACGTCCAGGTCGGTCACCTGCAGCACCGGGCGGGGGTCAGCCGACATGGTCGAACTCCTTGCTGAGGGCGGGTTCGGCGGGTTCGAGGAACCGGTCCAGGCCGTACTGCTCGTGCTCGGCGATGAGCAGGCGGGTGTACTCGTGCCGGGGGTCGTAGAGCACACGGGCGGTGGGGCCCTGCTCGACGACGAACCCGGCGCGCATGACCAGCACCTCGTCGCACAGCTGCGCGACGACCGCGAGGTCGTGGGAGACGACGATCAGCGCCATGCCGGTGCGTTCGCGCAGGTCGGTGAGCAGGTCCAGGATCTCGGCCTGCACGGTGACGTCGAGTGCGGTGGTCGCCTCGTCGGCGATGAGCAGCTGCGGGTCGGCGGCGATCGCGGCGGCGATGAGGACCCGCTGCAGCATGCCGCCCGACAACTCGTGCGGGTACTGCCGGTAGACCAGCTCGGGTTCGCGCAGCCGTACCGCGCTGAGCAGCTCGATGGCCCGGCGCCTGGCCTCGCGGCGGGTCAAGCGCTGCTTCACCCGGACGACCTCGGCGATCTGCGCGCCGATCCGCATGGACGGGTTGAGGTAGGAGGCCGGGTCCTGGAAGACGGCTCCGACGGTCGATCCGCGCAGCCCGGTCCACTCGCGCGGGGTGAGCCGCGACGTGTCGCGCCCGGCCAGCTCGATCGCACCGCCGGTGACCGAGAAGTGCTGCGGCAGGATGCCCAGGACCGCCCGGCAGGTCAGCGTCTTGCCGCTGCCGGACTCCCCGACGATGCCGACGACCTTGCCCGGGGTCAGCTCGAACGAGACGCCGTGGACGACGTCGCGGTCATTGACGGCGTCGTGGATCCGGACGTCGGTCAGGCGCAGTATGGCGTCGCTCATCACGCACCCCTTCCGGCGGCGGCCAGGCGGCCGCGCAGTTTCCTGGTGTTCAGCAGGGCGCGGCCCGCTTCGCCGGAGACGTCGCGGATCGCGTCGGCGAGCAGGTTGCAGGCCCAGACGGTGGCCATGATCAGGGCGGTGGGCAGCAGCGGCGCCCACGGCCGGTAGCTGAGGAAGCCGAGGTCGGAGGCGAGGATCCCGCCCCACGTCGGCGCGGGCGGCCGTACGCCGATGCCGAGGAAGGTCAGGCTGGACACCACGACGAAGCCGACCCCGGTGGTGTGCGCCAGGGCGATGGCGATCGGGGGCAGCACCTTGGTCCAGACGTGCCTGCGCACGATCCAGCCGACCGACGCCCCGGCGATGATGGCCGCCTCGACGTACTGGGATCTGGCCACCGACAGGGTCGCGGCCCGCGACACCCGGTAGAACAGCGGCGAGACCATGATGCCGACGGTGAGCATGGCCTGCGGTATGCCGTTGCCCAGCAGGGCGGTGACGGCGACGGCGAAGACCAGGAACGGCAGCGCGATCAGGGTGTCGGCCAGCCGCAGGGTGACCCATTCGAAGGCGCGTCCGAGGTAGACCGACAGGATGCCCGGGATGACCCCGACGAGCAGGGCCATGACGGTTACCTGGATCGCGCCCAGCACGCTGAGCCGGGACCCGGCCAGCAGTCGACTGAACACGTCGCGCCCGAGGTAGTCGGTGCCGAGCCAGTGCCGCGACCCGGGTGAGGCGAGGATGTCGGCGCTGCCCGCGAGGGGGTCCTGCGGGGCCAGCAGCGGCCCGAGCAGGGCCAGCAGCGCGATGAGGATGAGGATGGCGGCGGCGATGCGGCCGGAGGTGAGCCTGAGCAGGCGGCGTACCACGTCAGACTCCTCTCGCCGAAGCGGGCGTCAGGCGGGCCAGGATGAGGTTGACCAGCAGGTTGAAGACGACGACGAGCACGATGGAGACGACCAGGACGCCCTGGACGGCGGGCACGTCGCCGCGCTGGGCCGACGCGGCGGCGAACTGACCGAACCCCGGCATCCCGAAGATGGCCTCGGTGACGACGGCGCCGCCGAGCAGGTTCGGGAACTTCAGGCCCAGCACGGTCAGCGCCGGTCCGATGCCGTTGCGCAGCACGTGCCGGAAGAAGATCCGGCGCGGGCCGAGGCCGCGCACCACGGCCCCGGTCACGTAGTTCTCCCGGTACGCCGCGACCAGCCCGGCCCGCAGCTGCCGGGCGACATCGGAGACGGTGTCGAAGCTGAGCGCGATGGCGGGCAGGGTGATGTGCGCCAGCCACAGGCCGAACCCGCGCTCGGCCGGGACCCACCCGGCCGACGGCAGCCAGTCCAGGCTGACCGCGAACACGGCCACCAGGGCGATGCCGACCACGAACGACGGCATCACCGAGATGAACGTCATCGCCCCGGTGATCACCCGGTCGACCCAGGTGGTGCGCCGCAGCGCGGCCAGGATGCCGAACCCGAACCCGAACACCACCCCGATCAGCAGGGCCAGCCCCGCGACCGACAGGCTGATCACGGCGCCCTCGGCCAGCAGCTGCGCGATGTCGGCGCCGTTGTACCAGCTGGTGCCCAGGTCGCCGGACAGGACCTTGCCGAACCAGTCCAGGTACTGGGTCAAAAACGGCCGGTCCAGGCCCCACTCGTGTTCGATGCGGGCCAGCGACTCCGGGGTCGCCGACTCGCCCAGTTGCAGGTGCGCCGGGCTGAGCCCGCTCAGCGAGCGCAGCGCGAAGGTCACGAACGTCGCCACCACGAACACCGGTACGAAGATCGCGATCGAGCGTGCCGCCACTGAGGCGGTGCGCGCGGCGGCCCGGCGCAGTCGGGCGGTGCCCAGCCCGGCGCCGCTCATGACGCGGCCACGGTGACGCCGGTCCAGTGGATCTGGCCGGGGATCGCGGGCAGCGCCGAGACGCGGGTGCTCTTGACGAAGATGTTCGTCGGAGCGTACGTGAACACCAGCGCCCGGCTGGCCAGCCCGGCCCGGGTGGCCGCCTGCAGGTTGGCCGCGTAGTCCGGCGAGTCCAGCGGGGTCCGCCGCGCCAGCGACACGGCCGCCTCGAAGCCCTCCGGCTGGTACGGCGTGCTCAGGTTCAGCGGGCCATTGGGTCCGAAGTGGGCGGTCAGCGTCTGCACGGGCGACTCGCGGCCGGTGGTGCCGTACAGCGACAGGGTCAGGTCCTTGGCGAAGAACGGCGTGGACCAGTTCGGGTCGACCTTGATGCTGACCGTGATGCCGACCGCGCCCAGCTGCGCCTGCACGATCTCGGCGGCCGTGGACTGGGCCGGGATGACCAGGTCGAGCTTGATCTGGCCCGGCTGGAACCCGGCCTCGGCCAGCAGCTGCACGGCCTTGGCGGGGTCGTACGGGAACTGCCCGGCCGACTTCTCGTCGTAGGCGATGTAGCCCGGCGGGAACGGCTGGTCGGTGGCCTTGCCGTAGCCGAAGGTGACCTTGTCGACGAACTCCTGCCGATTGACGGCGTAGCGGACCGCGTCGACCACCTTCGGGTTGTCGAACGGCTTCTTGTTGACGTTGATGCTGATGTTGGAGGCGTTGAACCCGGGCTGCAGCACCACGTCCAGGCCCGCCGCCTTGGCCGCCTTCACCTGCGACGCGTCGAGGTAGGCCAGGTCGTAGACGCCGGTCTTGAGGCTGGACACGATGGTGGCGTTGTCCGGCGCGGCGTGCAGCTCCACCCGGTCGATGTGGATGTTCGCGGCGTCCCAGTAGTCGGCGTTCTTCTTGAGGTAGACGTGGGAGCCAGGCACGAACTCGGTGACCACGAACGGTCCGGCACCGACCGGGTTCTGGTCCAGCTTGACCGGGTCCTGCGCCGCCTTCGGGCTGGTGATCTGCGCGACGCGCTCGCCGAGCAGCAGCGGGATCTGGTAGTCCACCTGGGTCAGGTTGACGACCACGTCCAGGTCACCGGAGGCGGTGATCTCCTTGATCGAGGTGAGGTCGCCGAACAGGGCGGAGTTCTTCTGCGTCTTTGCTCGTTCCAGGTAGAGCTTGACCGCCTGGGCGTTCAGCGGCTCGCCGTCGGTGAACTTCAGGTTCGGCCGCAGGTGGAAGGTGACCTGGTCACCGGTGCTGTTGTAGTCCCAGCCCTGGGCCAGGCTCGGCACCGCCTTGCCCTGCTCGTCGATCTCGGTCAGCGACGCGTACGCCAGCGACAGGATCCGGAACTGGGCGCCGCTGCCGCTGACCACCGGGTCCCAGTGCGCGGGCAGGGCGACCGCCCAGCGCAGGGTCGACTCGCCGGAGGCGGCTCCGGCGTCGGTGCCGCAGCCCGTCGTGGCGAGGGCGAGCACCGCCGCCGCGGCCGCGGCCAGCTGTCTGGTACGTCGTACGAGGTTCATGGTGGTGCCTTTCTGCGGTGTCGCGGCGGTCACGGGACGAGGCTGGGGGTGCGGGCGGGCTGCTGCGCGGCCGTGCGCCGGGCCACGGTGTGGGTGTTCTCGGGGATGGGCAGGCCGAGGTTGCCGCGCAGCGTCGTGGCGGCGTAACCGGTGCGGACCACGCCGCGTTCGCGCAGGATCGGCAGCACCTCGTCGGTGAAGCGGGCGAACTCGCTGGGCACGGTGACGGTGATGTTGACCCCGTCGAACGCCCCGGCCCGGAACCAGCGCTCGATCTCGGTGGCGACCGTCTGCGCCGATCCGACGAACGGCGACCGGCGCGAGTCGAGCTGGTGCTGGACGACCTGGCGCAGCGTGAACCCGTTGTCGCGGGCCAGCTGCTTGATCTTCTCGGCCTGGGTCTTGAAGCTGCGGTCGCCCAGGTCGCCCAGCTCCGGGAACGGGGCGTCGAGGTCGTACTGGGACAGGTCGTGCCAGCCGAACGGGCGGCCGAGCTCGGCCAGCGCCCGGTCGAAGCTCTTGGCGCCCAGGATCTCCTGCTCCTTCTCCCGGGCCTGCGCGTCGGTGTCGGCGATGATCGGGCTGATGCCGGGGAAGATGATGATCTGGTCGGGGTCGCGGCCCAGGGCGGCGGCGCGGGCCCGGATGTCGCGGGCGAACGCCTGCCCCTGCTCGACCGTTTGGGCGTGGGTGAAGATGGCGTCGGCGATGTTCGCGCCCAGGTCGCGGCCCTCGGCCGAGTCCCCGGCCTGGAAGATCACCGGCTGGCCCTGCGGCGAGCGCTGGATGTTGAGCGGGCCGACCACCGAGAAGTGCTCGCCGACGTGGTCGAGGCGGTGCTGCCGGGTGCGGTCGAAGAACACGCCACGCTCCTTGTCGCGCGGGAACGCGTCGTCCTCGTACGACTGCCACAGGCCCTGCACCACGCGTACGTGCTCCAGCGCCCGGCCGTAGCGGGTGGCGTAGTCGTAGTGCTCGTCGCGGCCGTAGTTGCCGGCGGTGCCACCGTCGCCGGTGGCCACCACGTTCCAGCCCGCCCGGCCGTCGCTGATCAGGTCGAGCGAGGCCAGCCGCCGGGCGATGTTGAACGGGTCGTTGTAGGAGGTGGTCAGCGTGCCGACCAGCCCGATGTGGCTGGTGTGCACCGCGATCGCCGACAGCAGCGTCAGCGGCTCCAGCCGGTTGAGGTAGTGGTGCGGCGAGTCCGGCGTGATGAACTGGCTGTCCACGATGAACGCCAGATCGAACCCGGCCGCCTCGGCCTGCTGGGCGCGGGCGATGTACCAGCGGATGTCGACGCTGGCGTCGCCGGGGATCTCGGGGCTGAGCCAGGTGTGGTGCTGGCCGGGGCCACCGACGCCGAGCAGCACGGCGCCCAGTTTCAGGGTGCGTTGAGTCACGGATATGCCTTTCGGGCGGATGGGTGCACAAGGAGGCGTGCGCGCCGCGGTGGGCGTGCACGTTCAGCGGCTACGGCCGCGGACAAGCGGACCGGGCCGGGGTCAGGCGGGATGCCCGCGGCGATGCGGGCGGCACGGGGGTACGGCGGGCTGGCGCTCGAACAGCGCCATCACCGCGTCAGCGACAGAGCGTCGTGCGGGTCCGTGCGTTGTCGAGCCAGCGGCGGCGTGTCAGGTACACGGCGACTGGGCGGCTCATGGCAACGAGTCTGGGCCCGGAGCTGGGCCGATGTCCAACAATGGATCGTGATGGTGACCCATCACGATTCGTGATGGGTGTTCGAAATCCGTGAAACCGCGTTCACAATCCGTGCGTAACCTGCTCCTACGCTCATGGTCATGAGCCGCATCCTGGACATCGCCCCGCTGCGCAGCTTCGTCGCTGTCGCGGACTGCGGCGGTTTCCAGCGCGCGGCCGCCTCGCTCTACCTGAGCCAGGGGGCGGTCAGCCAGCACGTGCGCCGCCTGGAGGCGGCCATCGGACGTCCGCTGGTGGAGCGGCAGGGGCGCGGGTCGCGGTTCACGGCGGCGGGGGAGACGCTGCTGCGGCAGGCGCGGCGCATTCTGGCCGTACACGACGAGACGCTGCGCGGGTTCGGGGTCGACACCGAGCAGGCACTGGTCATCGGCTCGACCGAGCACGCGGCGGCACAGCTGCTGCCGGAGCTGGCCGGTGCGCTGGCGGACACCTTCCCGGACTGGCGGGTGCGGTTCCGCATCGACCGCGGTGCCCAGCTGCGCACCGGCCTGGCCGACGGCCGCATCGACCTCGCGCTGCTGTTCGGTCCGGCCGACGACGCCGACGCGTTGACCGTCGGTGAGCTGGAGCTGACCTGGTATTCGGCACCGGGCTGGCGCCCGCCGCGCCACGGTGAGCCGATCCCGCTGGTGGCCTTCGACGCGCCGTGCGCGCTGCGTACCCGCGCCCTGGACACCCTGGCCGGGTACGGTCTGCCCGCCGAGGTCGGCTGCGAGGCCCCGCACCTGGCCGGAGTGCAGGCGGCGGTGCAGGCCGGGCTGGGCGTGGGGCTGATGGCCACGCTCGGGCAGACGCCGCAGGGGTTGGTCGCCCGCGACGACCTGCCGCCCGCGCTGCCGCTGCCGCTGTCGGTGTGGTCGCGCCGCGGTCTGCGCACCGATCTGGTCGAGGGCGCGGCCGAGTCGCTGCGCCGGGTCCTGTCGCCCGCGGGCGAGGTCCCGCGTGTCCTAGCTGTTCAGGGAGCATGATGAACGTCCTGCACGTGCCCGCCGGATCGTCGGACGGCCTGGTGCGCACGCCCAGTGGTGTGCTGCTGCCCGCCGACATCGATCCGTTCCACCGCCGCCTGCACCGGGTCGCTCCGGACGGGCTGGTGTCGCAGACGACGCAGACGCCGGGGATGAAGCGGCTGGAGGCGATCAGCGGCAAGACCGTGGGGGCCAGGAGCCTGTGGATGGGGCAGACGCACGTCCCCGGGGACACGAAGTCGGCCAACCACCACCACGGCGCGTCGGAGACCGCGATCTTCGTCGTGTCCGGCACGCCGGTCTTCGTCTTCCTCGACCTGGAGGGCGAGGAGCCGGTGGAGACGGCCGTGCGGACCGGGCCCGGCGACTACATTTTTGTCCCGCCGTACGTGCCGCACCGGGAGGAGAACCCCGATCCGGAGACCGAGGCGGTGGTGGTGATCGCCCGTACCACGCAGGAGGCGATCGTGGTCAACCTCGACGGCCTGGATTGGTCGCAGGTGGAGCTTTCCTGACCGGCCCGTGCCCCGTGGCCGCCGGGCGGACGGTCACGGGGCACGGCCATCCTCGGCTCAGGGGACCAGGTTGGCCAGCGCCTGGTAGGTGTTCGGGCCGGGCACGCCGTCCAGCGGCCCGGTGTAGCCCCCGGTCTGCGCCAGCCGCTGCAGCGACGTGTACGTGCCCGCGCCCGGGACCCCGTCGATCAGGCCGGAGTAACCCGAGCCCCGCAGACACGCCTGCAGGCCGCGCCAGCTGTACGCCCCCAGCACCCCGTCGACCGGCCCGGTGTACCCGCCGAGCCTGGCCATCCGCTGCATCGCGGCGTAGGTGTTGGTGCCCGGCACGCCGTCGATCGGGCCGGTGTAACCGAACCTGCGCATGACGGTCTGCACACCCTTCCAGCTGTTGGTGCCCATCACGCCGTCGATGGGGCCGGTGTAGCCGCCCGCCGTGGCCAGGGTCTGCAGCGCCCGGTAGGTGTTGGTGCCCGGCGCCCCGTCCAGCGGCCCCGCGTAGCCGTAGCCGCGCAGCACCGTCTGGACGCCCTTCCAGCTGTTGACCCCCGGAACCCCGTCCAGCGGGCCGGTGTAGCCGCCCGCGACGCCGATCCGCTGCAGGGTCGTCCCGTCCGCGATCGAGATCGCACCGGGGCCGCCGCTGGTCACGGTCAAGTAGGTCCGCAGGCCCGCGTACGTGTTCGGGCCGGGCACCCCGTCGATCGGGCCGGTGTAGCCGTAGTCGGCGGCCAGCAGTTGCAGGCCCGTGTAGGTGTTGGGTCCGGGCACCCCGTCGACAGGTCCGCTGTAGTAGCCGCGCGACAGGACCGTCTGCACGCCCTTCCAGCTGTTGGTGCCCAGCACCCCGTCCACCGGCCCGGTGTAGCCGCCGCGCTGGGCCAGCTGCTGCAGCGTCTTGGCGTCCGCAGTGGAGATCGTGATGCCGCCACCGGCCTGGGCGAGGTAGCCGCGCAGCCCCGCGTAGGTGTTCGGGCCCGGCAGCCCGTCGACCGGGCCGGTGTAACCGCCGCGCTGGGCGAGCAGCTGCAGGCCTTTGTAGGTGTTGGTACCGGGCACCCCGTCCACCGGCCCGCTGTACAGCCCGAGCTGCTTGAGCAGCGTCTGCACGCCCTTCCAGCTGTTCGGGCCGAGCACGCCGTCGACGGGGCCGGTGTAGCCGCCCAGCTGCGCGACGCGTTGCAGGGTGACGCCGTCGGCCAGCGGGATGTCCGGGGCCGGGTCGGGGATCGGGTTCGGCCCGGCGGGCGGCAGCGTCGCCGAGCCGAAGGCGTCGGCCTTGGCCTGGTTCAGGTCGACCCGGATGCCCTTGATCGTCCCGGAGCTGCTGAACTGGTGGATGGCCCAGGTCGGGTACGCCGAGCCGATCTGCGGGCTGCCCGCCGCGCTGTTGTAGTCGGCGATCCACAGCTTCGCGCCGGTGGCCTGGGTCTGCGGCCAGCTCCGTGAGGTGAGCAGGGCCGAGTAGGTGTACAGGAACGGCGTCGCGCCCAGGCTGGCCTTGACCGCGGCGATGAACGACGCCGTCTGGGCATCGGTCCATACCGGACTGCCGTCAGCCCCCTCGATGTCGATCATCAGTGGGTCGCCGGGGCGGTAGTCGTGCAGGTGCGCGACGTAGTAGGCGGCGTCGGCGGTCGGCGAGTTCCAACCGCTCATCCAGTAGTGGCCGACCAGCAGCCCGGCCGCCCTGGCGGCGTCGACCTGGGCCACGTAGTAGGGCGCGGTGTACGGCATGTGGGTGCCGTCGTTGGAGCCGCCGGACTTGACGACGCAGAACCGGAACCCGGCGCTGCGGGCGGCCAGGAAGTCCAGGCTCGCCTGGCTGGTGCCGACGTCGATGCCGTACACGGCGCTGCCGGCCGGCGGGTTGGGCGCCGGGCCCGGCGCGGGCGGGGTCGTCGGCGGGTGGGCCTGCAGCCAGGCGGCCACGCCCCGGATGGTGTTCGGGCCCAGCTCGCCGTCGACCGGGCCGGTATACCCGCCGTCGCGGGCCAGGGACTGGATCGCCCGGTAGGTGTTGACGCCCGGCACCCCGTCGATCGGCCCGGTGTAGCCGTAGCCGCGGACCGCGGTCTGCACGCCCTTCCAGCTGTTGACGCCCATCACGCCGTCGACCGGGCCGGTGTAGCCGCCCCGCCCGGCGAGCGTCTGCAGGACCCGCTGGTCCTCGGTGGTGAGCTGGTACGACGGCCCCGGGTCGTTGCCGGGCCCGGGGGTGCCCACGTCGGCCATCCGCGAGCCGACGTTGTCCAGCGTCCAGCCCAGATAGCGCAGCCCGGACAGCGAGTTGTAGCGGGCCACCGACTGCGTGCCGATGCAGTAGCCGCCGGGGGCGAAGTCCTCCCCGCCGGACAGGTTCGACGACGCCATCAGGCAGCGGGTGCCGCCGCCGTCGAGGTCCAGGGCCACGTGGCCGGGCTCCGGGTCGCCCTGGTCGGCCCACCAGTGGAACGCCCCGCGCGGGGCGGCGGAGTAGTCGTGGTTGTCGGCTCCGGAGGCCAGGTATGCCTGGTAGGCGGTGCCCGCGGAACTGCTCAGCCCGCAGGCCCGGAACATCAGCGCCTGGCACATGCCGTTCCAGTTGCGCCCGTTGTAGAAGCCGCCACCGTCGGTGACGTGCTGGCGAGCCCACTGCTCGGCCCCGGCGACAGTTCTGGTCAACTCGCACTCCTCGGTCAGGCACGGCGTGGCAGCCCACCGGCCCGCCGCGGGAAGGAAGATCGGAAAGGGGGCGCGGTGGCCGGTCAGACCACCGTCAGGCGGACGGCGGCGAGGATCGTCTCCGAGCCGACCAGTTGGGCCCGCAGCAGCGGACGCGTGCCGACCGCGGCGGTCGGCACGGCCCCGCGCCGCAGCCACCGGTCCAGCGCGACGGTCCCGGCAGCGTCGGTGTCGAGGTCCAGGTAGCCGACTCGCAGCATGGCCTTGCCGCGCTGGCCGCCGACTCCCGCCTCGAACCACAGACTGCGGTCGGCCTCGTGGAACGAGCTGATCGAGAACCGCACCCGCCGACCGGCCAGCGGCCGCCCATCGGCGGTGAGCGTGAACACCGCACCGGACACTGCTGCTCCGGTCCGGACCGACCCGGACACGGTCGGCCACGTGTACCCGGCAGCCGAGAACGCCCCGTGCACGGCCCCGGCGGGAGCGGCCGCGGCGGCCGCGGTGGCGCCTCCCGCCGTCGCGAGGGCGACTCCCGGCAGCAGGGCGCCGACCCCGTGCAGGACGGCGCGGCGGGACACTGCGTGCGTACCGTCATCGATCACTTTCGGCACCTGCCCTCCTGGAATCTCGGCGCCCGTCGGCGCGCCGGACCTGTCCATCGCATCCCATCGACTCCCGGCGGACAACCCAACGAAAACGCGGAATGGCGGCGCCCGGCGATCTTTGCTGTCTCGACGGCGGACCGCTACCTCCTCCCGCGCTCGCTGAAGTACGTTCATCGGTGCGCTCCGGCGGGTCCGCTGTGGCCTGACGGCTCCGCGAGACGTCGTGGCGGTCGGCCACCGGAGGAGGACAATGAGCGGCCGGAACGGGCTCTGGCGGGTCACGGACCTGCCCACGACCGAGGTCGGCCTGGAGCGGGCGTTCTCGTTCTTCATCGCCGGGGTCCGCCTGGGCACGGTCGCGCAGATGATCCCGGCCGTGCGCGGCGGGGTGCTGACGTCCCCGCACGAGACGGCCTACCTGGCGTGCTGGGCCGCCGCGGCGCTCGCTTCGATCGTGGTGAGCGCGGTGACGCTGGTGCGCCGCCGCCCGCTCGGCGCGGCGGCCTGCACGGCGGACTTCGCGCTGGCCTGCGCGCTGCTGGTCGCGGGGCCGCTGGTGCTGGTCTCGGGCGAGCGTTTCGGCACCTGGGTCGCGTACCAGCCGGGCTACGCGCTGTCCATCATCATCACCGCCAGCGGCGTTCGCAGCCTCGCGCTCTGGATCGGCGGCCTGCTCGGGGTCGTCGTCTGCTACGCGGTCTATCTCGACGGTGACATCGGCGGGAACATGGCCCCCACCGCCCTCGGCAACGTCCTCACCTTCGTGGTGTACGCGCTGGTCACCCGCATGTTCTTCGGGTACGCGCGCCGCATCGCGCACGACGCCGACACCTCGCGCGCCCAGGCGGCCGAGCTGGCCCGGCGGGAGGAGGAGCGGCGCGCCCAGCTCATGATGCACAACGGCGTCGCCGTGCTGCGCCTGCTCACCGAGCCGGGCACCGACGCCGACCGGGCGCGGCTGCTGGACCTGGCCGAGGTGGAGCTGCGACGCATGCGCTCCTACCTGCGCGGCCGGGCCTCGGGGGCGGAGGGGGCCGGCTCAGCCGGGTCCCGGGTGCCGCTGGCCGCGCTGATCCAGCGGGTATGCGACCGGTTCGCCGACCTGAACGTGGACGCGCTGCTCGACCTCGGTGCGGGCCTGGAGGTTCCCGGCGCCCAGGCCGAGGCCCTCGAACGAGCGCTGGAAAGCCTGCTGCTCAACGTACGCGGGCACGCCCGCGCGGACCAGGTCGTGGTCCACCTCGACCAGGGCGCGGACGGAGCCTGGACGTTGACCGTGCGCGACGACGGCGTCGGCTTCGACCCGGCGTCGGTGACCGCCGGGGTGGGGCTGCGTGAGGTCGTCGTCGGCGAGCTGAAGCTGCGTGGCCTCGATGTGGAGGTCGAGTCCGCCGTGGGGGAGGGGACGACGGTGACGATCTCCTGCGGCCCGGTGCCGGCGACCGTACGGGCGGACGCGCCGTGAGGCCCATGGTCGCGGTCGTCGACGACGCGTCGCTGATTCGCGACTCGGTGGGCCTGCTCATGCCGGGGCTCGACGTCGTCGCCGCGGTCGCCACGGTCGAGGAGCTGCTGCGCCGCCGACCCGTGGCCGACCTCGTCCTGCTCGACCTGCACCTGGCCAACCTCGAGGCGCAGCCCGACGTCCGGCAGGGTGTCGCCGCGATCCGGGCGGTGACCGGGCGCGGCTACCGGGTGTGCGTGTACAGCCAGGAGGAACGGCGTTTCGTTCTCGCGGCCTGCCTGGCCGCAGGGGCGAGCGGGGTGGTCGCGAAGGCGTTGCCGACCGGGCGGGCCGAGCAGCTGTTCCGTGAGGTCGCCGCAGGTGGCGTGGTGGTGCCGCAGTCGGTCGTCGGCATACTGGAGGTGCTGGTCCGGCGCGACTGCATCACCCTGCTCAGTGAACGCCAGCGCCAGCTGCTGCACGGTCGGGCCCGTGGCCTGAGCTACGCGCAGGTGGCCAAGCAGCTGTTCGTGAGCGAGTCCACGTTGCGCGGCTACTGGCTCGACCTGACCCGTTCGCTGTCGGAGTCGCTGCGCAGCCTCACGCCTGCCGAGATCGAGCACGCGCTCGGCCTGGCGCCTGGGGACCTGCTCGAGTTCTGGCCCGGAGAGGGGACCGACGCCAGGGACTGGTGGCGCGTGGGCTCCGGCGGGTGAGTCGGGCCGGTGCCGCGCCGGTCAGCCGACCGGCTGCGGGTAGCGGCGGCGGATGCTGCTGCCCAGGGTGAGCACGTCGGCGCCGTACACGTGGATGGAGATGACCAGGCCGCCGGTCGCGTTGCGCACCCGGTGGATGTCGCCGGGCGGCCGCAGCCAGGTTGCCGACCCCTGCGGATTGACCGTGGTGGCCAGTGGCGTGAGCCGGTCGCGGTCGAGCCGGTAGCTGGTCTCCTCCTCGGCGCCGAGGTAGGTGCCCACCACGCACCACGACACGTGGTCGTGCACGCAGGTGGCCTGACCTGGCAGCCAGACCAGCGACACCAGCGAGAAGGCGCCGCCGGGCTCCACGTGCAGCACGTGCTGGCGGTATCCGTCCGGGTCGGGTGCGCACTGCGCGGGTGTGAGCAGCGGCTGGTGCAGGCAGCGGGCGAGCACTTCGGCGACCCGCTCGGGGTCGGGCTCGCGGCGGATCTCCTCGACCAGACGTGACAGCATCTCGCCTCCAGCGGCATGCGCTCCGTTGCGCCTCCCGGAAAGGCTATCTCTATCGCTCCTGTATGAATAGTAGGATTTCTCGGTCCGCATCGGACCCGCCGCATCGCTCACCAGGAGCCACTGTGATCCCGTCCCGCAGGCTCAGCCGCGCCGCGTTGCCGCTGGCCGCCACGCTGCTCGCCACCTCGTTCGCGGGCGCGCCGGCCGCCGCGACCGACACCGAGTTCGGCCCGCCCGCCCCGCAGAACCCGGCCACCGCCCCGGCCGGCGGCGCCAGCACCCACGGCGACAGCGCCTCCGCCAAGACTTTCGCGCAGCCCGGACCGGCCGGTGCGCCGCTGACCGTCACCCGGGCCACGCTGCTGGCCGCGTGCCCGACCCTGCTGCACGGCGGCGACGGGCAGTTGCTGGGGCTGTGCACCGACATCATCGGCCAGGCCCCCGCGCTGCACCTGCTCGACCGTGCCAGCGGCAACTCGCTGGCCCGTCTGTCGATCGCCAAGGGGAATCTGCTCGGGGGCGTGTACGCGTACCTCGACGACGCCGACCGGGTCGTGATCGTCGACGGCAACCGCGACCTGCTGCGCACCGCTCACAGCCGGGGCCTGTTCGGCATCTGGACCCTGCGCGTGGTGGAGCAGACCTCCCTGGCCACCGCGGTCGCCGCAGACGACTCCGTGGTCGGCGTGCTGGCCGGATACGACCGTCGGGTCTGGTTCGCCACCGCGGCGGGCACGCTCGGCGTGTACGACCCGGCCACCGGCGCCGCGCACACCTACCGCCTGCCCGCCGGCGAGCGCGTCGCCAACAGCCTGTCCATCGTGCCGGGTGGGGTCGCCGTCACCAGCGACCACGCGCTCTACCTGTTCGACGCGGCCGCGCCCGGCACCCCCGTGCTGCGCTGGCGCCACGCCTACGACCGCGGCCCCGCCCGCAAGCCCGGCCAGCTCAGCTGGGGCAGCGGCGCCACCCCGGTCTTCTTCGGCCCCACCACCGGCAGCGAGTACGTCACCATCACCGACAACGCCGTGCCGCATCTGAACCTGCTGGTGCTGCGCACCGCCGACGGCGGCCTCGTCTGCTCACGCCCGCTGTTCACCGGCCAGGCCGCCAGCGGCACCGAGAACGCGCCGGTGGCCGCCGGGCGCAGCGTCTTCCTCACCAACACCTACGGCTACGACTACCCGGCGCTGCCCTCGGACGCGGGCCCCAGCGTGCCGGAGAACGCGCCGTTCACCGGCGGTCTGACCCGCGTCGACGTGCGCGCCGACGGCGGCGGTTGTGACCCGGTGTGGGAGACGGCCACTCGCTCGGCGGCGCTGCCGCGACTGTCCACGGTCGACGGGCGGCTCTACACCGCCGTGCAGGACGGCCTGCTGGGCGAGGCTGACCCGTTCTTCTTCGCCGCCGTGGACGCCCGCACCGGCGCGGTGACCGACCAGGCCCTGCTGGGCTCGGTACTGGTCAATCCGCTCCAGACGGCGGGCACGGCCGTGGACCGGGTGTACTACCAGGGGACCGTCACGGGCGTGCTGCGGATCTCGCGCAGCTGAGAAGCCGGTCGCGCTACCCCTCCGGTCCGCGTGCGGCGGCGGGAGGGGTGGCCCCATCATTGACAGCGCACCGTCGACCACGGAGGACCCGAGCGCCCATGTTCCTGACCCACCTCGACTGCCCCCGCTGCGGTGCCCAGCACGACGCGCACCGGCCGCAGAACCTCTGCTCCTGCGGCTCGCCGCTGCTGGCCCGCTACGACCTGGCCGCCGTCGCGCGAGCTGTCGACCCGACCCGGATCGCCGGACGCTCCGCCGACCTGTGGCGCTACCGCGAGCTGCTGCCCGTGGGCGAGGACCGGTATGTGACCACGCTCGGCGAGGGCTGGACGCCGCTGTGGCACGCCCCCACGTACGGCGCGCTGATCGGCCTGGAGCGGCTGCTGGTCAAGGACGAGGGGCTGATCCCGACCGGGTCGTTCAAGGCGCGCGGCGCGGCGGTCGGGGTGTCGCGGGCGGTGGAGCTGGGCGCGCGGCACGTCGCGATGCCCACCAACGGCAACGCCGGTGCGGCCTGGGCGACGTACGCCGCCCGCGCCGGTATCGCCGCGACCATCGCGATGCCGCTGGCCGCGCCCCTGATCACCCGGCAGGAGGTGGTCGCCGCCGGAGCCGAGCTGCACCTGGTCGACGGTCTGATCAGTGACGCCGGAAAGCTGATCGCCGCTCTCATCGCCGAGTCCCACGGCCGGATCTTCGACGCCTCGACGCTGAAGGAGCCGTACCGCCTCGAAGGCAAGAAGACGATGGGGTACGAGATCGTCGAGCAGCTGGGCTGGCGCTCGCCCGACGTCATCCTGTACCCGACCGGTGGCGGCGTGGGCCTCATCGGTATCCACAAAGCGCTGGCGGAGCTGCGTGAACTCGGCTGGCTGACCGGCCCGCCGCCGCGCCTGGTCGCGGTCCAGTCCAGCGGTTGCGCGCCGGTGGTCGCGGCCTTCGACCGCGGCGAGCGGCGGGTGCGGCCGTGGCCGGACGCCCAGACGGTCGCGTTCGGCATCACCGTGCCCGCCCCGCTGGGCGACGAGCTGATCCTCGACGCGCTGGCCGACACCGGCGGCACCGCGATCGCGGTCGACGACGCCGACATCCTCGCCGACCTGCGCGAGTTCGGCCGTACGGAAGGGCTCCTGCTGTGCCCGGAGGGGGCGGCGTGCCTGACCGCGGCCCGGCTGCTGCGCGAGCGCGGCTGGCTGTCCGCCACCGACGAGGTGGTCGTGCTCAACACGGGCGCGGGCATCAAATACCCGGGCACAGTGCCGCAGGACTGACGCTGCCGGTCTGCTAGGTTCACGGACTCCGAGTCGTCGATGGGAGCCCGCGTGTCGGTACGGCTGATGGGGGCCAACCCCGGCCTGACTCTTTTCGACGAGTCCGGTGAACGCGTCGCATTCGCCTCGGTGTGGCGGGTGGACTGGTCCGAGCGCGGGTCCGGAACCGCGCTGGTGGTGTGGCACGACGGTGCCGTGCGGGTCGTGACCGAGGACGCGCCGCTCGGCCGCTGGCTGGCGGCCGACTTCACCCGCCACTTTCCCGAGGTGGCCGGGCTGCCCTGGCCTGATCCGGCGGTGATCCGGGCACAGGTCGACCTCGACTACGACCTGTCGGCGGGCATGGTCGCTCGTGCCGCCGGGACGGTCGTCGAGATCACCACCCCGCTCGACCGGCGCCTGATCCAGGCACCGGACTTCGACCTCGGCGGCGTGGCCCACCTGCTGTCCACGGTGTACATCCCGTGCGCGACGGGTGTGCTGACCATCGACGGCGCGACGGTGGCCGGGGCGCCGCGGCTGACCCGTGAGCCGCAGGTGTCCTCCAGCGCCTTCCTGGCCGACGCCGAGGTCTGGTCCCGCACCCGGCCGGTGCCGGACAAGCCCACAGGCCTCTGAACACCGTGCGCCGCGCGCGGTCGGCGCACCGTGTGCCACGAGCCGGGATTCGCCTGCCGTGCTTGCCGATGCCCGCGCCGGCAGGGCAGCGGGAGGGCCGATGGTTTGTTATGGTTCGCCGAAATCAAGACCGGGGGATCGATTGTCCAAATCATATGGTCGACGCCTGTCGTCCCGGCTGCTGGTGATCGCCATGGTCGCCGCCGGCCTGGTGGGGGTCGAGGTGTCACCCGCGTTCGCGTACACGCAAGTGGATCTCGCCGTGCCCACCGTCGTCCCGGTGACGGAGTCCTCCAACGAGCTGGATCTGCTGAGCATCACCAAGTCGTGGACCGCCGGCGAGGAACGTCACCTCATCGGCGTCCTCGCGGTCGACAGCTCCTCGGACACCGGCATCATCCTCGGTGTCGCCCGAGTGACCTGCGGCAGCGTGTGGGGAGTGAACACCACTCAGAACCATCCAGGCAACATCGAACAACGCGCGGTCTTCGGCACCGCGACGATGACGTTGACGGTGAACTGGCTCTGGCGGGCACCGGCGGATGGCACCTACACCTGCCACCTTTACGTGCGCGCGGTGCCGCAGAGCCACAATCCGGGTGACACCTTGACGGCCCTGGCCGGCGGGCAGACCCATCTGTGGATGACGGGTACCTACTACCAGGGGTCGGGCATCTGGTCGACTGCTGACTCGTGCACCTACGATCCGCCGGCCTGCGACGACCCGGCCGATCCGCACGGCATATTCATCGGTGCGGGTCTTCCCGCCAACGAAGCCGAATACGTGCTGCACTCCGGTCGGTGGACGGCCGCGGCGACGACCACGCAGGTTCGCCTCCAGCTGGACGCCGAGTTGACCGGATGCTATTACGGCACCGACAGTTGCCCGCAATCCGACTGGGGACCGCAGAGTCTGAGCGGCAAACCCTCCAAGGGTTCCTACTACCCGGTCATCACGATCTACAGTGCCAGCACGGGTCAGGTGTGTCGGACGATCAACGGCACGTCGAGAACTTTCTACGACAGTGCCCAGATCCACCATCTGAAGATCAATTCGACGACGTATGTGTCGCTGAACGCGGGCGAAGACTGCCGTCAGTTCTCCGCCAAGCTCTACATCGCCGTCGATCCGACGCTGAACCCCATCAAGGTGGAGTCGGAGAGTTACTCCGACGGCATCATTCTCAACTACGCGCACGTCTGACGCACGACGTGGTCGGCTTGCCCGATGCGCTCGCCGGACCCTCCTGAGCGGTGCGAGCGAGCCCGCGGTATCGGGGAGGGCGCAGGATCGGCTGCCACGATTCCCGCGCTCTCCCCGAGACTGTGCCCTTCCCTGAGGCATTGACGCGGGACGGTACGTGCTTCTAATTTGAACGTATGTTCAGAACGGATGTTCAGAACCGCGTACCGGTGGGGACTCGCCCGGCGCGCGCCCTGCCGAGGAGCTGCGACGTCGCGATCGTGGGCGGCGGCATGGCCGGGATGGCCACCGCGCTGCGGCTGCAGGCCGACGGCCTGTCCACCGTCCTCTTCGAAGCCCACGGCCATGCCGGAGGGTGCGCGGGCTACTACCGCCACCGCGGCTTCTCCTTCGACGTCGGCGCCACCACCCTGGTCGACTTCGCCCCCGGCGGGGTCGGCGCCGAACTGCTCGACGCCACCGGCCTGACCGACCTCGACACCCACGACCTGCCCGGGTACGTCGCCTGGCTGCCCGACCGCACGGTGACCCTGCACCGCGACCCCGCCCGCTGGCACGCCGAGCGGCTGCGCGCCCTGGGCGACACCCGGGCCCACCGCCGCTTCTGGGCCACCCTCGACCACCTCGCGCACGTGTTCTGGGCCGCCAGCCGCACCGGCATCCGCCTGCCCGTACGCACCCCCGCCGACGCGCTGCACGATCTGCGCGCCCTCGGCCTGCGCCACGCCCCGCTGGCCCGCCACCTGGGCCGAACCCTCGGCGACGAACTGCGCCGCCACGGCCTGCGTGGACAGGACAGCCTGGTGGCGCTGCTCGGCATGCTCGTGGAGGACACCGTGCACAGCAGTGTCGACCGGGCGCCCCTGATCAACGCCGCGCTCGGGGTGACCATCCGGGGCGCCGGACTCAGCCGTCACCGCGGCGGCATGCACGGCTTCTGGCGCCGCCTGGTCACCCACTACCGCGGTCTCGGCGGCGACCTGCGCACCGGCTGTCGCGTCGAGCAGGTGACCGGCCGGGCGGGCGCGTTCGCGGTGCACACCCCGCGCGGCACGGTCACCGCGGCGAGCGTGGTCAGCGCCATCCCGGCGCAGCTCACCGCCACGATCGCCCCCGGGGCGGTGGCCGACGGGCTCGCGCCGTACCTGCGGCGCGACGAGCCGGACCTGGGTGGGGCGGTGGTGGTGTTCCTGGGGGTGCCGGACGACGAGGTGTCCGACCACGAGTTCACCCACCACCAGCTGCTACAGGACTACGCGCGGCCGTTGGGCGAGGGCAACAACATGTTCGTGTCCGTGTCCGACCCGGATGACCTCGACAGCGCCCCGGCAGGCCACCGCGCGGTGATGATCTCGACGCATACCGAGTTGGACGGCTGGGCCGGGCTGTCCGAGGCGGACTACGCGGCGCGCAAGGAAGAGATCGGGCGGCGGCTGATCGGCTACGCCCGGCAGGCGTATCCACGGCTGGGGGAGCGGGCGGTGGTGTGCCAGGTGGGCACGCCGCGCAGCTACCAGCGGTTCACCGGGCGGCCCGGCGGGGCGGTCGGGGGCGTACGGCAGACGCTGCGCAACACCAACCAGCACGCCCTGGCCCACCGCAGCGCCCAGCCGGGGTTCTGGCTGGTCGGCGACAGCACCTGGCCCGGCCTGGGCACGGTCGCCTGCGTGCTGGGCAGCCGCATCGTCGCCGACGACGTGCGGCGCCACACCCGGGCGGCGGTGCTGTCATGAGCGCGGCCGGACTGCCGAGCCTGGCCGAGGTCGGGGCGGACCTGCTGCCGGTGTCGCGGCGGCGGCGGTGGGTGGCGCTGCTGCGGCCGTACGCGGGAATCGCGGTGTTCGCCGTCGCGGCCTGGCGCGGCTGGTGGTGGCTGACGCCGCTGCTGGTCTTCGGCATCTTCGTCGCGGTCGTCACCGTCACCCACGACGTGGTGCACCGCAGCCTCGGGCTGAGCGCGCGGCAGAGCGAGTGGGCACTGTTCGCGATGGGCGTGGTGCTGCTGGAGAGCGGCCACGCCTACCGCGACACCCACCTGCAGCACCACCGGCTGTTCCCGTCCGACGACGACCCCGAGGGCTACCCGGCCAAACTGACGCTGCTCGGCGCGATCGCCTACGGGCCGGTGTTCCTTGGCCGCCTGTGGTGGTGGGCGTTCGGGCGGGCCAGGGGCGATCGGCGCCGCCGGGCCTGGCTGCTGGCCGAGGCGGCGATGCCGTTCACGGCGGTGATCGGCGGGGTGCTGCTGTGGCCGCACACCCCGGCGCTGCTGGCGTACGCGGTGATGGCGATCGTCGGCAGCTGGGTCTACCCGCTGCTGACCGTCTACCTGCCACACCACCGGTACGGCGACGACCCGCTCACCCAGACGCGTACGCTGCGCGGCAGGATCATCCCCGCCGTCTTCCTGGAACTGACCTACCACCTGGAGCACCACCTGTACCCGCAGATCCCCAGCCACCGCCTGCCCGAACTGGCCCGCCGCCTCGACCCGCACCTCGCCCGCGCCGGGGTCAGGCCGGTCCGGGTGATCTGACGTGCCCCGCGCCGACACCCGCGCCCGGGTCCTGCGCGCGGCCGTGTCCACTCTGGCCGCCGAGGGATACGGGCGCACCACCGCCCGCGCCATCGCCCGCACCGGGGGCTTCGCCCCCGGTGTCATCTACTACCACTTCGCCGACCTCGACGACCTGCTCGTGGCGACCGCGCAGTTCACCAGCGACGCCCGCCTGGCCCGCTACCGGGCCGAGCTGGCGGGGGTCACCGGCTTCACCGACGTGCTGGAGCGGCTGCGACGGCTCTACGTGGAGGACGGCGCCGAGGGGCACATCGCGGCGGTGCAGGAGCTGGTCGCGGCGGCCAACAGCAATCCGCGGCTGGCCGAGCAGGTGCGGGTCCAGACCGCGGTGTGGCAGGACTTCGCCGCCGAGACGATCGAAGGGCTGCTCGCGGGGACACCCCTGGCCGAGGTGATCCCGGTGCGGGAGCTGGCCACCGCCGCCGTCGCCCTCTACCTGGGTATGGAGCTGCTGTCGCATCTGCACGCCAACCGGCTCGGCCCGGAGGCGCTGTTCGACGCCTCACAGCGGTTCGCGCCGCTGCTGGACACCCTGCGCCCCGACGCCGGAGATTAGAGCCCGAAGTATGGCGAGATGCCGGCCGGGCAGCCGTCCACGGCCTGTTTCAGCCAGCCGGTGACCTCCTCGATCTCGGCCATGGTCGATCTCGCCGACGAGGTGGACCGCGCAGGCCCTCGGCGGGTTCCGACACCGTGTGTGAAACGGGCAGGTAACCCCCTGCCACCGTGGGCCCGAGGGGCGACTTTCGCCGTACGCGGGGCGGTCGTGCCGCGCCTCTATAGGATCACCATTTGTGAGGGTCTGCACCCGATGATCGCGGTATTCGGTGATGCGGGCAGCCTGCGTGATCGCTACGAGCAGGTGGACTGGGCGGCGACGGCACTCGGGCCGCCGTCAGCGTGGAGCCCGACGCTCTTGGCGTCGCTCAGCATGACCCTGAACACCAGGTTCCCGGTGACCCTGCTGTGGGGGCCCCGATATGTGCTGCTCTACAACGAGGCGTACGTCGAGCTGATCGCGGGCAAGCACCCGGATGCGCTGGGCCGGCCCGCCGAGGCGGTGTTCCCGGAGATCTGGGACGTCGTCGGCCCGCTGCTGGACTCCGTACGCGGCGGCCACGGCCCGGTGATGATGCAGGATCTGCGGCTGGACCTGCACCGCAACGGCTTCCTGGAGGAGTGCTACTTCACGTTCGCGTACTCGGCGGTGCGGGGAGCGGGCGGCGTGATCGAGGGCGTCATCGACATCACCGAGGAGGCCACCCAGCGCATCATCACCCGGCGGCGGCTGGAGGCGCTGGGGCGCCTGGCACAGGCGTTGGCAGACCTCGACGACCTGGTCCGCCTGCCCGAGCGGGTCGCCGTGGCGCTGGAGCCCGCCGCCGTCGACCTGTCCGACGTGCGCGTCGTCCGGCTCGCCGACCACGACGGCGTCGCCCGGGAGGAGCTGACCGTCCTGCGTACCGCCGACGGCGTGCTCGCGCGGGTGCCGCTGACCTCGGTCGCGGACCCGCCCGCGGAGTTCCTGCTCACGGCCCGGCTGAACGACGCGCTCGCGGTCGACGACGCCTACCGCACCTTCCTGCGGCTGGTCGGGTCCACCACGGCCGAGGCCATCGCCCGGGTCGCCGCGTACCAGGCCGAGCGGCGCGTGGCGGCGCTGGAGCGCAAGATGTCCGAGACGCTGCAGCTGAGCCTGCTAACCGCCCCGGCCGTGGACGGCCGGATCCAGATCGCCGTGCGCTATCTTCCCGCCGCCGAGCAGGCGCACGTCGGCGGTGACTGGTACGACTCGTTCATCCTGCCGGACGGTTGCCTGACCGTGGCGATCGGCGACGTCAGCGGCCACGACCGCCGCGCGGCGGCCGACATGGCGCAGATCCGCAACCTGCTGCGGGGGATCGCCTTCACCGTCCAGTCGCCGCCCTCGGCCATCCTTTCCGCGCTGGATCGGGCGATGGCCGCCCTGGGCCCGGACACGATGGCCACGGTGCTGCTGGCGCAGCTCGCCACGGCGCGGCAGCCGGACGACGGCCATGTCCTGCGCTGGTCGAACGCCGGGCACCCGCCCCCGGTGCTGCTGCTGCCCTCGGGACAGGCACGGTTGCTGACCCCGCGTCCGGAACCGCTGCTGGGGTTCGTCGCCACCGCGCCGCGCCGCGACCACACGGTCGACCTGCCGCTCGGCGCGTCGCTGGTGCTGTTCACCGACGGCCTCATCGAGCGCCGCGCCGCCGAACACAACGTCGCGCCCGAGGGCCTGCTCGACGTCATCGCCGACAAGCAGGAGCTGTCCGCAGACCAGCTGTGCGACGAGATCCTGCGACACTTCGGCGAGGAGCTCGAGGACGACGTGGCGCTCACGGTCGTCCACAGCTCGCGCTGACCGGTTATCCGCCCCGAAACCACGCTCCAACTTCCGGTCGCCGCTGGCTGACCGGCTCCTGACCGCGCGCCCGAAAATCCGGGCGCACGGTCGCGGCGTTCCCATCGCCGAGACGATCGACTTCTGGCGCAGTTCACTTGCGGTTCGCTCTGTCCAATGACGATGTTCGAAGCGTCGGGTGACCGGCGTGCGCCCGCACGTGCGGCTACCGACGGCGCTCGATGTGTAGTAAAAACCTTCTAATCGCGACGCTAGGTTGCAAGAAATCTTCAGGGAGGCGCGGATGGGAAGAGCACTGGCCCGCATCGCAGGTATGGCCATGGCGGCGACACTCGTGGTGGCCGTGACCGGGGCCGCCGCTGCGGCAGCGGTTCCGGCGGCCGCCGCGCCGCTGGCCGCCACCGGTCCGCAGCCGGGGACCTACGTCGGCAAGGGATTCGAGACCTGCGCCGCGCCGTCGCAGTCGAACATGAACGCCTGGCGCAACAGCTCGCCCTACCGTGCCGTCGGCATCTACATCAGCGGAGCCAGCCGCTCGTGTTCCCAGCCGAACCTCACCGCCACCTGGGTCGCCAACCAGGTCGCCAACGGCTGGCACCTGATGCCGATCGAGCTGGGCTACCAGGCCCCGTGCGGCACCCGTGCCCCGAAGATGTCGGCTGACCCGACCACGGCCCGCTCGCAGGGCCGCACCGCGGCCAACAGCTCCGTCAGCGCCGCGCAAGCGCTGGGCATCGGCGCCGGCAGCACCATTTTCAACGACATGGAGGCGTACCCGACCAGCGCCTCATGCAAGGCCGCGGTGCTGTCGTTCCTGTCCGGCTGGACCGAGCGGCTGCACGAGCTGGGCTTCGTGTCCGGCATGTACTCCAGCGGCAACTCCGGCATCAAGGACGTGTGCGCCGAGTACGACAACCCGGCCTACACCCGCGTCGACCAGCTGTGGATCGCCTGGTGGAACGGCGTGGCCGACACCGACGGGGGCACCTACTGCCCCGACGCGTACTGGGCCAACCACCAGCGGGTGCACCAGTACACCGGCGGCGGCAACGAGACGTGGGGCGGCGTGACGATGAACATCGACCACGACTACCTCGACGTCGCCGCCCCGGGGTCGCCGCAGCAGTGGAGCGTGACGGTCGACAACGCGACGGCGGGCGGGTTCACCGCCAGCGCCAACTGGGGCACCTCGTCCTACTCGCCGCAGCGCAACGGGGCTGACTACCGGTTCGCCACCCCGGTGAACTCCAGCGACGTCGCCTGGTTCCAGGCGGACCTGCCGACCACCGGCGCCTACCAGATCTCGGTGTGGTACCCGGCGGACCCCGGCTACAACAATCTCGCCCCCTATCTCGTGGCCGCCTCCGGCGGCAACCAGTCCGTGTACGTCAACCAGCAGGCCAACGGTGGACAGTGGGTGTCCATCGGGACGTTCACGCTGGCGGCCGGGCCCGGCAACAAGGTCGGGGTGAGCCGTTGGACCAGCGGCACCGGCTACGTCATCGCCGACGCGGTCCGCATCACCCGCGTCTGACCCACGCGTGCCGGGTGCGGGTGGCCCAGCTGGGGCCACCCGCACCCGGGCGGTCAGGCCACCGTGCAGTCGGTGCCGTTCACGGTGAACAGGGTGGGTTTGGTGTTGGTGCCACTCCAGCTGCTGAGGAAGCCGAAGCCCTGGCTGGCCCCCGGCGCGATGGTGCCGTTCCAGCCCGCGTTGGTGACGGCCACGTTCGCCCCGGTCTGGCTGTAGCTCCCGTTCCACGACTGGTTGATCACCTGGCCGTTGGCGAACGTCCACCGCAGCGTCCAACCGCTGATCGGGGCACCGCCCAGGTTCGTGATCGTCACGTCACCCTGGAA
Source organism: Catellatospora tritici (assembly GCF_019083965.1). GTDB lineage: Bacteria > Actinomycetota > Actinomycetes > Mycobacteriales > Micromonosporaceae > Catellatospora > Catellatospora tritici. The sequence continues at coordinate 428,525 of NZ_JAHRCY010000005.1, read as the reverse complement.
CCCGTTGTTCCACTGGTTGGTGATCGTGTACGTCACCCGGCAGCCCACCGGCTGCGTGCTCGCCGACGGCGACGGCGACGCGCTGCGCGACGGGCTCGGCGACGCGCTGGCCGACGGGCTCGGCGACGGACTGGCCGACCTGCTCGGCGAGGCGCTGGGCGACGCCGACGCCGACGCCGACGCGGACGCCGACGGCGAGGTCGTGCCGACGATCGCCCAGTACGCCTCCTTGGCCTGCAGTGACACGTCGAACAACAGCGGGAAGTCCTTGCGGCTGACCGGGTAGCTGTCCAGCCAGGTGTTGTCGTCGGCCAGACCCCACAGCGTCACCGAGGTCAGGTTCGCCTTGTACTTGCGGTACACGTCGAACCAGGCCTTGTACCGGGCGGCCTGGCGGGTCAGCCGTTCGGCGGGCGGGGTGGTGAAGCTCTCCGACGAGCTGGTGTAGATGCTGGTGTCCATCTCGGTGATCTGCTGCTCCACCCCGAGCGGGATGAACTTCGCGATCATCGCATCGACGTCGGCGCCGGTGGGCCAGTCGACGTTGCCGTGCATCTGGTGTCCGACCCCGTCGATCGGCACACCCTCGGCCTTCAGCTGGCTGACCAGGGCGTAGAGCTTGTCGCGCTTGGCCGCCACGTTCGTGTTGTAGTCGTTGATGTACAGCTTCGCGTTGGGCGCCACCTGGCGCGCCACCCGGAACGCGGTGCGGATGAAGTCCAGTCCGGTGATGTTGAACCAGGTGCTGCGACGCAGCCCGTCGGACTGGTTCTCGTCGATGACCTCGTTGACGACATCCCAGGCGTAGATGTCGTTGGCGTAGCGGGTGCCGACCGCCCGGATGTGCGCCTCCAGCCGCGCCAGCAGCAGCGTCTTGTTGGCCGCGGTGGCGGTCATCGGCTGGCCGCTGGCATCGTTGAACACCCAGGCGGGCGTCTGCTGGTGCCACACGAACGTGTGCCCGCGCACCTTGATGCCGTTGGCCTTGGCGAACGCCACGATCGCGTCCGCGTCGGTGTAGTTGAACACCCCCTCGGTCGGCTCGGTCGCGTCCCACTTCAACGCGTTGCCGGGGGTGAGCGAGTTGAAGTGCTTGGCCAGCAGCTGGCCGTGCTCGGCCAGCAGCTCCGAGCGGCCGACGGCCGCCCCGATCGGGAAGTCGTTGGCGAACACGGTCTTCAACGACGGGATGTCGGTCTGGATCGGGCTCGCCGGGACGTAGGACAGGGTGAAGTCGTCGATGTGGAACGACGCGGTGCCGCTGACCGTCTCGACGTACACGGCGAAGAAGTCGGCGTCGTTGGCCAGCGTGTACGAGCCGGTCAGCTGGGTCCAGCCGGACTCGGTCACGTTGGTGCTGTTGACGACCTGCTCGTAGTTGACGGTGGTGCCCAGCCGCCGCTCAACGCTCATCCGCAGCTGCGCGGTGCCCGCCCCGGTGGCGGTCCGCGCCCACACCGAGTACGTGTAGCGCACGCCGCGGGTGACGGTGGACAGCAGGCTGCGGCTGGGGCCGTTCCAGGCGGCGGTGCGGCCGCTGGTGAGCAGGCTACGGGTGCCGCCGTACGCGGCGGCGGTGCTGTTCGCGACGACCTCGGCGGTGCCGCGCATGGCCCAGCTCTGGGCCGTGCCGTCCTCGAAGTCGCTGGTGAGGACGGTGACGGGGTCCGCGGCGCGGACCGGGTCGGGGGACAGGGCAATGACCGCGACGGGAAGTGTGGCGGCCAGCAGGAGCATGCCGAGACCGGCGTGCAGGCGTTTCCAGGACAGTGGAAGCACGTGGGGTCCTCAACGGCGTGCGCGCCGCCGCGCCCCCTGCCCAGGGGGTACGGCCGGACGCGCGGGCTGCGGACGCCTGTGACCCGCCGACTCCCGAAAGGCGTGCCGACCGCCGCGGTGCGACGGTTTGCCCGGAAGGCGATCCGCGTCGATGCTATGAGCCGGGCCTGCGGGCGTCAAACAGGCGATGCGCGTTGCGCCGCCGGTCGGCTTTCGGCACGCTGGGCCGCATGACGATCGCCAGGCGGGCCTGACATGCCATCGGTGCGGCATCTGACCAGGCTCTACTGCACCCTGCGCGCCTGCGACGAGGGCGTGCTGTTCTTCCCGGTCTACGCATTGCTGTTCGCCGACGCGGGCCTGGACACCGCGCAGATCACCTCGCTGTTCCTCATCTGGGCCGGTGTTTCGTTCGCGCTGGAGGTGCCCTCGGGCGCCTGGGCCGACGCGTTCTCCCGCCGACGGCTGCTGGCCTTCGGCGCGCTGCTGCGCTGCACCGGGTTCGCCGTCTGGTGGCTGTGGCCCACCTATCACGGTTTCGCGCTCGGGTTCGTGCTGTGGGCGGTCCGCAGCGCCGCCAGTTCCGGCACGAAGGAAGCGCTGCTCTACGACGAGCTGGTCGCGATCGGTGCCGCCGGCCGGTACCAGGCGGTCGCGTCGCGGGCCGCGACCGTGGCCATGCTGTCGATGCTCGTCACGACGGCGCTGGCCGCCCCGGCGTACGCGTTCGGGCAGCGGTTCGGCGCCGGATACGCCCTGATCGCCCTCGGCAGCATGCTGGCCTGCCTGGGCAGTGCCGCGGCGGCGCTGGCCCTGCCGGAGCAGCCCAAAGCCGAGCGGTCCGGGGACGGGGTGCGGACGTACCTGGCGAAGCTGCGCGGCGGCTTGGCCGAGGCGCGCGGCGACCGCACGGTGCGCCGAGCCCTGGTGGTCGCCGCGCTGGTGCCCGCCCTGTCGGCCTTCGATGAGTACGTCCCGCTGCTGGTCCGCGACCTCGGCATGGCGACCGCGGGGGTCCCGCTGGTGCTCGCGCTGATGATGGGCGCGATGGCGGCGGGCAGCGCGCTGGCCGAGCGCTGGCGCGCCTCGCCGGTCGCGATCGGATCGGTCATAGTGTCCGCCGGGGTGCTGCTCGCTGCCGGGGCCCTCGCCGGTGACCTGGTCGGTCTGGGCCCCATCGCGGTCTGCTTCGGGCTGCTGCAGCTGACCAGGGTGCTGACCGAGACCAGGCTGCAGGAGGTGATGAGCGGCAGCAGCCGCGCAACCGTGCTGTCGGTGGCCGGGTTCGCCTGCGAGCTCGGCGCCCTGGGCGTGTACGGGCTGTTTGGGCTCGGCTCGCTGTGGCTGGACGTGGTGGCCGTGTCGGCGCTGTTCGCGATACCGGTGGTGGCGGTGGGCCTGCTGGCGTCGCGTTGGCTGCCCGCGGGCGCAGGCGCCGCCGAGAACGCACCGGTGGGCGAACCCGTCTGACCGACCGTCACGGGGCCGCTACACGCGGTCGCGGCGGGCGCGCGGGGCGAACATTGAGACGCCGCCGGCCGGCGGGGGG
>NZ_JAHRCY010000005.1:0-425187 GCF_019083965.1 Catellatospora tritici | reverse complement strand
ACTGGGGCCCGCACCAGGGGGCGGGGCCGCCGCTTTTCCAAATTTGTCCACCGGCGCCGGCGATCCTGGCGGCCGTGCTTCGCGATCTTTATGTTGAGTCCACCGGAGCGGCACGGAACCGCACGGCAGCGTCCGACGCGCGATGATGTCAGCCGACGGGGGATGGCATCAGGAGGCGGAGGAGGCAACGAGTGCAGCCGAGAGTCGTGCTGTCGCTGTCGCGGTGGGAATGTCGCCGCGAGCCGGCGAGGGCTCGACGCTCGACGAAGTGCTCGATGCCCATGCGGTTCCCGTGCTGCCACCGGCGTCCGAGACGGCCGCCGGTGGTCGGAGTATCCAGATCGACCGGAATCGGGTGGATGATGCGACGTTCCTTCCTTGCCGCAGCTGCGGCGCTGCTGCTGGCTCTCGCCGCACCGGGGCCGGCGCATGCCGGGGGTTTCACCGGCGACGCATACCAGTGGATCAGCGTGAGCTGCCCGACGAGCACCATCACCGGGCAGATCGACAGCGTCTCCATGGAGCCCGGCCAGGCCACGATCTTCCGTGGCTGGTTGCAGGCCTGCCCGTACGTGGAGGTCTTCGACATCTTCTCGATCGGGGTGTACCGGCCCTCGGAGGCGCGGGGCAGGGCCCACCCCTACCTGTCCTCGCTCACGCAGGCGCCGTCGTTCGCGGCCGCGGTGGGGCTGCCGACCGATACGACCGCCGTCTGCCTGCTGGCCGGCCCGACCACGCGGTTGGACTGCCACGCGATCGTGTTCAGCATCGTGAACGGACAGTCCGTGGCCGGACTCGGTCAACCGATTCCAGTGGACTCACCGTCGGTCGCCATCCCTGTCACGGTCCCCCTGAAGTACAGCGACGACCCCGGCGGCAGCGGGCCCAACTGCCCGACCTGCTGGGGGTGACGTCCGGTGCGGCGCCGGGTCGGTCCGGCGCCGCACCGCCGCGGAGCGGAGACCGCGAGCGCGGGCGGAGCGGAGCCGCCCGAATGCCTTTGCCGGGAGCGTGATCATGGGCATAGGGTGCCCGCGTGCGTGACATCCCCCGGATCGTGTGGATCCTCGCCGTCGGCCGGTTCGTCAACGCCGCGGGGTCCTTCGTCTCCACCTTCCTGTTCCTGTACCTGACCGGACCGCGTGCCCTGCCACTGGCGCAGGCGGGCCTGATCAGCGGAGCGCTGGGCGTGGGCCTGCTCGCGGGCAACCTGACCGGCGGCTGGTTCGGCGACCGGTACGGCCACCGCCGGATCCTGCTGGCCGCCTCGACCGTCACCGGGGCCGTGACCCTGCTCATACCGTGGACGCCCGTGGCGCTGCTCGCGGTGTCGACCGCGGTGCTCGGCTACAGCGGCGCTACGGCGGGCACCGCCCAGGGCGCGCTCACCGCGCTTGCCGTGCCGCCCGGCGACCGGCGTCGGGCCGTGGCGGTCAGCCGGGCGGCGTTCAACGCGGGCTGTGTCATCGGTCCGCCCCTGGGCGCGTTGCTGGCGGTCGAGCACTTCACCACGCTGTTCGTGATAGACGGGCTGGTCGTCCTGGCCGTACGCGCGGTCACCGCCGCGCTGCTGCGGGCCGAGCCGGTGGCGACCAGTCCTTCGGCTCAGGTGCCGTCCCGGCTGTGGCCCAGCGTGCGCGCGGACCGGGCACTGCTGGCGCTGCTGCCCGCGATCGTGGTCGTGGACATCGTGTATCGCCAGCTGTACTCGACCCTGCCGGTCTACCTGCGCGACCACGGGCACCGGCTCACGCTCTACGCCACGCTGATCGCGGTCGGCTCCGGGCTGATCCTGCTGCTGGAGATCCCGGTCACCATGCTGCTGCGGCGCCAGGCCGCCACCAGGATCCTGGGTATCGGATACGCCCTGGTCGGCGCGGGCATGGCCCTGTTCGGCCTCGGCACCGGCGCGACCCTGGTGATCGCGGCGATGGTGGTGCTCACCGCGGGCGAGATCCTGTACAAGACCACCGCGACCGCGCACGTGCTCGACCGGGCCCCGGACGGGCTGACCGGTCGCTACCAGGGGCTCTACACCGCCGCCGCGACCAGCGGCACCATGCTCGCCGCCCCGCTGGGCGCCGCCCTGTACGGGCTCGCGCCCGCCGCCCTGTGGCCTGTGTGCGCCGTGGCCGCCGCCGCGTGCGGGGTGCTGGCCTGGCGTTCCGGCCGGACCGAGGCCGTCCCGGGCGAAACCGTCGAGGCGGCTGCCTGAGCCGGTAGCGGTCGCGCCGCGAGCGATTGCACAAAACTGCAATCCACGGCGACATCCTGGCTCGGCCAGGTCGGAGTCTTTACCGTGAGTCCCGCCAGCCCGGCCGGGGCTGGCAGCGTCCCGCTCGGAAACGATGTCAGCTCGACGGGGGATGGCATCGTTTTCAGGGGGGATAACCAGTGCAGACGCAGGTCGTGCCATCGCTGTCGCGGTGGGGGGTGTCGGCGGGGGCGGATCTCGTCTTCCGGACACTCTTCACCTTCGGTCCATGGTCGGTCGACCAGATCGGAGCCTCGCTGGGATGGAAGAGCCAGCGGGTGCGTGGAGCACTCGACGAACTGCTCGCCATCGGTGCGGTGGCCGCGCTGTCGCCGGGGACCGGAGACGGTCGCCAGTGGATGGCGCGGTCCGCCACCGAGGTCGTCGCCGGGCTGCGACGGCGCAGCCAGGTGGAGGCCGCGGCCCGGCACCGTCTGCGCGAGCGGCTAACCCACTTGATCAATCCGGAGTTCGTGCCCGATCCGCACCGCATGGCGGCCCGCGACGTACGGCCGTTGTTCACCGTGGCAGGGGTTCGTGACCGCTTGGCGCAGCTGATCAACGGGGCGCGCCGCGAGCACCTGGCGATGAACCCGGAACCGGCGTTCAGCGCCGAGACGGTCAAGGCGGCGGCTCCGCTCAACCGCGCGCTGCACGCCCGGGGCATGCAGGTGCGCACGCTCGGGGTGCCGCCCACGGCCGAGGACGAGTCGGGTTGGCACACCGACGAGCTCAACGCCTACGGCCTGGCCTTCCGGCAACTGCCCAGCCTCCCGTCGAAAATCATGCTCATCGATCGTCGCTGCGCGATCCTTCCGATCGATCCGGACCGCCTCGCGGCGGGCGCCTGGGAGATCACCGCCCCAACCGTGGTGGAACAGCTGGTCGCGTTCTTCTACGAGCATTGGGACCGCGCCCGGGATCCGATACGGGATTGGAAACCACCAATGGACCTCACCCCTCGGGAGCAAGCGGTGCTAGCGCTGCTGGCCAAGGGATTCACCGACGCCGCCGTGGCGGCGAAGCTAGAGATCAGCCTGCGCACCGTGGCGTACACGATCAGCGGCCTGATGGAGCGCTACCAGGTCAGCAACCGATTCCAGCTCGGCCTCGTGCTGGGGGCTGGCGACGATCCAGGATCCGACCGCCCTGCGGACGCGGACGAACCGGAAGAGGAGTGATCATGAGACGCCGAATTGCGGCGATGTTCTCGGTGCTGGCGGTGACGCTGGCACTCGGAGCGCCCGCGCACGCGGTGCCCGACCAGTTCAAGTGGATGAGCTGCGCCGCCGGCACCGCCATCACCGGCCACATCGACGACGGTGCGATGAACTACGACGGCCGCCTGATGCTGCACGGCACCTTCCAGACGTGCCACCCGCCCACCCAGTACGAGGTCTTCGAGCTGGCCGTCTACCTCTCCAACGGCCAGACCCAGGGCAGGGCGACCACCTACTGGGCCGGGCCGCCGCTGCCGCCGAATTTCGAGGCGAAGATCGGCGCACCGGACGAGACGCAGGCGGTGTGCCTGCTGGCCGCGCCGAACGTGCGCCTGGACTGCCGCGCGGTCACCATCACCGTCACGCCCGGCGGCGGTCGGCTGAAGGAGGTCGGTGCGCAGATACCGATCGACTCGCCGCTGGTCAACCGGCCCGCGCCCGCCTCGATCGAGTACGGCATGGTGGATCAGGGCCCCAACTGCCCGACCTGCTGGGGCTGATCGCGGCTGCGGGTGGTCCGCACCCCCGGCCGTTCACAACTCGGCCAGCGTCCGCGCTTCGCCCATCACCGCCGCGCCGCCCGGCACGTCACCGTGATGGGCGAGCCACAGCGCCGTCTCGACCCGGCGGGCCACCGCCCACCGCACGATCCGCTCCGGGTCGAGCGACAGTTCGGCGGCGAGCAGGTCGCGCCGTGCGGCCAGGACCGCGGCCGGGTCCGGGTCCGCGAACGGGTCGTCGACCTGCTGCAACAGCGGCCACGGGTCGTACGCGGGATCGCCTGCCATGGGTTTGGGGTCGATCGCCAGCCAGCGGCCGTCCCCGCACGACAGGACGTTGCCGGGGTTGAAGTCGCCGTGCAGCAGCACCCGCCGGTCGGCGGTCGCGGGCAGCTCCCGCAGCAGCCGGGCGCCGTAGGCGACCAGCTCGGCGTCGTAGCCGGGCGCCAGCCGGGCCATGCGCTCGTCGACCAGATCGGCCCAGTGCGCGGTCACCGCGGCCAGCGAGTCGAACTCACCGGTCGGGGCCGCCTGCCACAGCCGTCGCAGCACGCGCGCACCCACGCGCAGCCGCGCGGCGGCGGGGGCGGTGGAGTCGCCCAGCGGCAGACCAGGCTCGCACCGTTCGAGCAGCAGCGCGTGGCACTGCGGATCGTGGGCGAGCAGCCGTACGGCGCCGTCGCCCTGCCACAGCCGCAGCGCGGCGGGTTCGCCGAACATCTCGGGGTGGGGCCAGGCGATCTTCACGATGACGCCGGTGCCGTCGGGCAGGGTCGCGGGCGCGACCCAGCTGCAGCTGCCGCCGTGCAGGGGCGGAGCCAGGGTGAGTTGGAAGCGCTCGCGCACCCGCGTGATCAGTTCGGGCAGCTCGGCCAGCCAGCCCCGGGCGTCGGCGATCCGGCTGAGCTGGGTGACCACGGGCAGGTCCGACGGGACCAGGTCGAAAGGCGCGGTGCGGTCCATCGGGCCAGCGTAGCGGCTGGCGGAACCGTGCCGATGCGGGCATTCATTGACACATTTATTGGAATGTGTAAAGTTTAGCCGGGCATGCTGCGGGAGCCACGCAGCCGGTATGGATGCCGGGCACGCATCCGACCTCGCACCGTCGACGTCCGATCACGTCGGCGTTCAGCACGCGCGCCAGCGCCTGCGGACCGGGCCCGCGCCACTCCAGCGCGCGTGACATCCGTACCTCCGATGTCTTGGAGTCATCATGTCCTCAATCGCCGCAACCCGCGGCAAACTGATCATCTCGTCCCTGGTTGTGGCCCTGACCTCGATCCTGCTGCTCACCACCGCGCTGGCGAAGATCGCCGACGCGCACGGGAACGTGGTCGACCCGGCCTCGCGCAACTACGGCTGCTGGGCCCGCTGGGGCAGCGACTTCCAGAACCCGCAGATGGCGACCCTCGACCCGATGTGCTGGCAGGCCTGGCAGGCCAACCCGAACGCCATGTGGAACTGGAACTCCCTCTTCCGGGAAGGCGTCGCGGGCAACCACCAGGGCGCCATCCCGGACGGCCAACTGTGCAGCGGTGGCCGCACCCAGAACGGCTTCTACGCCTCGATGGACACGATCGGGGACTGGAAGGCGCAGAACATCACCAACAACTTCCGGATCAAGCTGTTCGACGGCGCCAGCCACGGCGCCGACTACATCTGGGTGTACGCCACCAAGCAGGGGTTCAACCCGATCACCCAGGCGCTGAAGTGGAGCGACCTGGAACTGGTCGGGCAGATCGGCAACACCCCGGCCGCGCAGTGGACCCCGGAGAGCGGGGGCGGGGTGTCGATCCTGGTCAACGGCAACGCCCCCAACCGCACCGGGCGGCATATGCTGTTCACCATCTGGCAGGCCAGCCACCTGGATCAGTCGTACTACTTCTGCAGCGACGTGAACTTCGGCGGCACGACCAGTCCGTCGCCGTCGGCCTCGCCGTCGCGCTCGGCGTCCCCCTCGCCGTCCGTGTCGCCGTCGCGTTCGGCCGGCCCGTCGCCGTCGGTCTCGCCGTCGTCCTCGCCGCTGCCCGGCGGCTGCTCGGCGACGTACTCGCTGACCGGCCAGTGGCCGGGCGGGTTCCAGGGTGAGGTCAAGGTCACGGCCGGGTCGGCCGCCATCACGAAGTGGACGGTCACCATCACGTTCGCCAACGGGCAGACGATCACCCAGGTATGGAGTGCGACGATCACCACCAGCGGCTCGACCACCACCGCCAAGAACGTCTCCTACAACGGCAACCTCGCCGCGGGGGCCAGCACCACGTTCGGGTTCCTGGGCAACGCGCCGCAGAGCAGCAACGGCGCGCCGACCCTGACCTGCTCACCGGTCTGACCGTCAGCGCATCGCCGAGATGCGGCGGTGCCGCCCGCACCCGGGTCAGGGGAGCGGGCGGCACCGCTTCGTCAGGATGGGCTGATCAAGCCGTCTCGGCGAGGTTGGTCGCTGCGCCGCCGTGGGCGTCAACCGATGCGGTAGTTGCCCGAGCGGGCGCGCCAGCCTGCCGGTGGATCCTCGCCGACCCGGCCGTCGACGGCCTCACGGATCAGGTCGGCCTGGCCGGTGTGGCGCCCGTACTCCTCGATCATGTCGCAGACCAGGCGGCGCAGACTGGCGCGGCGGCCGTCCGGATGCGCCGCATGGACGAGCTGGTCGAGGCCGCCGTCGGCCAGCGCGGCCGCCAGCTTCGCCCGGGACCGCTCGACGGCGTCGTCCCACAGGGCGTACAGCTGCTCGGGCGAGTCTTCGGCGGCCGTGGTGAACTCCCAGTCGTCGCTGCCGTCGTGCCCCAGGCTGTCCCACGGCGCGCCGATCGGCTCGCCGCTCAGCTTCTTGGTGAAGGTGTAGCTCTCGACCAGGGCAAGATGTTTCAGCAGGCCACCGAGTGTCAGCGTGGACACGCCGACGCGGGTCCGCAGCCCGGCCGGGTCCAGATCATCGGCCTTGAATCGAAATGTGGTGCGCAGCCGGTCGAGGGCGCCGGTCAGGTGCTCGGCCTCGGTGCCCGCCAGCGGCGGCTCCCACGGGTAGTCGTCGATCATGCCCCCCACCGTAGGGTGTCCCGCTGACAATCTTCGGCCATCGCGGTCAGCGGTGTCTGCGGGCGTGGACGACGGTGTCGTGGAGCACCGTCGTCGCGCCGTGGTGGGTGGCGACCGCGCGCTGCCGGGTCTCGGCCACGACCACCTGCCATGCGGTCGGGTCGAGGCCGTCGGCCACCTGCTCGGGCGTGACGTGCGCCTGGTGGGTCGCGCCGTGCGCGCCATGGGAGTGCTGGTCGGACGGGTGGTGACCGACGATCAGCAGCGTGCCGCCGGGTGCCACAGCCGCGGCCAGCCGGTCGTACAGCTCCATCGGAGATCCCGGCGTGTGCACGTAGCTCGTGCAGACCAGGTCGAACCGTCGCGGGCCGGACGTCCAGCCGGTCAGGTCGGCCTGTACCCACTCGATCCGGTCCGCGACGTCGGCGGCCGTGGCGTGCTCGCGGGCCCGGTCCAGCGCGGTGGGGGAGATGTCTGCCGCGGTCACCCGCCAGCCCCGCGAGGCGAGCCAGACCGCGTCGGCGCCCTCACCGCAACCCGCCTCCAGCGCGCTGCCGGGCGCCAGCTCGGCGACTTCCGCCAGCAACTGCGGATTGGGCCGCCTGCTGCCGGGCCCGGCGTGGTCGCGGTAGCGATTCTCCCAGTACGCCTCGCTGAACTCTTTGGACACCTGGCTCCTTCTCTCTGCTACACCGGTCGGTCGGCCGGACTCGGCCGGGTCGACCATGCCGGGGTTCCGCCAATCTGGCAATCTTCGTTGCCGGATTGGCAAAGAGCGCCAATAGCGGTGGCGTCAGGCGGGGCAGCCTCCTACGGTATGTCGGAGATAACGAGCTAATCATATGATTTAGTATCATCTGATGCCGGTTACCGACATACCGCCCAGGCAGCCGCTCCCCGCCTCCCGACCACCCACCGGTCATGGCGCCGCGGCGGACACGGCCGTGCCCGGCTCCGGCGAGCGCACGAGCCGAGGTGTCGTCGCCGAATCCTGGTTGTCGCCGGGTGGCCGCCCTCGGTGGGCCCGACCTCTACTGCTGTTCGTCGCGGCGGTTGCCGGAGCCGGTTACACCTGGCGCCTCGACGCGGCTCCGCTGCACCCCTACTACGGGCCGGCGGTCAGGAGCATGTCGTCGAGCTGGCGGTCCTGGTGGTTCGGCGCCGTCGACCCCGAGGGCACGATCACACTGGACAAGCTGCCCGGTGCGTTCCAGCTCCAGGCCCTGCCCGCACGGCTGTTCGGTTTCCACCACTGGTCGGTGCTGCTGCCCCAAGTCCTCGCGGCCGTGGCGGCGGTCTGCGTCCTCTACGGGTTCGTGCGCCGCTGGCACAGCCCCGCCGCCGGGTTGGTGGCGGCTGCGGCCCTGGCCACCACGCCCGTCGTCGCCGTCCTGGCCCGCAGCCAGATCCCCGACATGCTCCTGGTCACGCTCCTCCTCATCGCCGCGGGCGCCTGGCACCGGGCGGTCACGTCCGGCCGGCTGACGCCGCTGCTCGGCTGTGGGATCCTCGTCGGCCTGGCCTTCGGGGTGAAGATGACCCAGGCGTGGGCGCTGTTGCCGGTCTTCGGGGTGCTCCATCTCGTCGCGGCGCCCAACCCGTTACGGACGCGGGTGGCGCACCTCGCGTTGGCCGGGGTGACGACCCTGGCCGCGTCGAGCACCTGGATCGCGACGATGCTGCTCGTGCCGGCCACCGATCGGCCCTACATCGACGGGACTGTCGACAACTCACCGCTGACGATGGTGTTCGGGTACAACGCGCTCAGTCGGTTCGGCGTCGACCACGGCGCCAGCATCGGCCACGCCCGATCCGGCGGCTACGTCTCCCACGGCGTCTCGCTCGGGTGGAAGACGATGCTGTCGGCGCCGATCGCCACGCAGGCCGGCTGGCTCTACCCCCTCGCCCTGCTCGGCCTGGTCGCCGGGCTGGCCTGGCGGTGGCGGGCGGCGCGCACCGACCAACTGCGTGCCGGGTACCTGCTCTGGGCCGGCTGGCTGGGCGTGCACGCGGCGGCGTTCACCATCGGGAGCATGCCGCACCGGTACTACGTCATCGCCGCCGCCTCGCCCGTGGCGGCCCTGGCCGGGGCGGGCGCGGTGTCCCTGTGGTCCTGGCGGGAACGGCCCCTGCTGCGCTGGGTGGTTCCGGCAGCGGTCGCAGGCACCGCTGCCTGGTCCTGGCATCTGGCTGCGGCCTATCCGAAGTCGCTGCCCTGGCTGCCGCCGGCGGTGCTGGTCAGCGGGACGGTCGCCACCGTCGGCCTCGCGATCGTGATCTGGCGCGCGTCGAGCCTGCCGCCTCGATGTGGAACGGCCCGCCGCCCGGCCCTGCGCGTCGCCGTGCTCACGGCGGCGGCGGTCGCGGCCATCGCCGTGTTCGTCGGGCCGACCGCGTGGGCGGTCACCACCCAGGACGGCGTGGCCGCCACACCTGCGAGCGGCGCAGCCGGGTACCGCGGCGGCGGGCGGGTCGGCGGCGCATCCCGGCGGCCCAGTCCACTCATCCGCTATCTCGCCGCCCACCGCGATGGCCGCCGCTACCTCGTCGCGGCGCAGGGGTCCCGACTCGCACGCCACTACACCTATGCGGGGCAGACCGTCCTGGCACTGGGCGGATACAGCGGCAATGTGCCATTCCCGACGACCGGGCGACTCGCCGACCTGATCGCACAGCGCGACGTCCGCTTCGTCCAACTCGGTCCATACGGAAACCGGCGATCGGCGATCGCTGCCTGGGTCACCAGCCACTGTGTCCCGATCGAACCGGCAGCCTACGGGCAAACAGGCGATCCATCGGTCTACGACTGCGATCAGAACAAACGCTGATCGTCGAAGAACGTCTCCCGGCAGGGAGCCCCTGTCCGCCTGGTCGCGTGCCGCCGACGTGTGCGACCTTCACCTCAACGCGCCACCAGGTCGGCGGGCCGGTGGGTGGCCGGGGCGCCGGGTGACGGCGCCCCGGTGCGTTACGGGGCGGAGGGCGTTACGGGGCGGAGTACGCGAAGGTGTACGAGCCGGCACCGGACGCCGACTGGAGCAGGTACGTGTAGTAGCCGGCGGTGCCGCTGTAGGTCAGCGTCTCATCGGGGCCGCCGGTCGCGGCGGTTGCCACGGTGGCCCAGGCGGAGCCGTTCCACTTCTGCAGGTACAGGTTGAACTCGACTCCGGCGGGGCCGTCGAGACAGGCCCGGTGGGTGCCGGACGCCGCGGAGTAGTAGTAAGTCCCGTCGGGCTGGTATGCCGAACCGCCGCCGGACAGGCTGCCGGTGCGGGTGTTCTGGTAGCCGGTGCACGTCGTGCCGCCACCGCCGATCTTCGCGCGGATGGCGCGGTCCATGGCGTCCAGGCCGATCAGGTTGAACGGCTTGCCGAGGGTGCGCATCAGCGAGTCCTGGGACGGCCGGTAGATGCCGTTGGCGTACTGGTGCCCGCCCTGGAAGCAGCCGATCACGCCGCCGTCGGGGGTGGCCCGTCCGGCGTACGAGGCCCACTTGGCGCAGCTCGACGACTTGGTGACGTTGGGCTCGGTCGGTTCGGCGCCGGTGTAGGTGGTGCCCGCGGTCCAGTACTCGTCGGCCAGCCCGCCGACGGAGTGGCCCAGCTCGTGGATGGCGATCTGCCCGGCCTGGGCGTTGCCGCCCGCCACGGTCGCCAGGCTCGGATAGCCGGCGCCGCCGTACTTGGTGGTGTTGCCGACCGCGACGATGGCGTCGACGGCGGGGGCCTGGGCGGCGTACGACTTGGCCTTGGTTTCGTTGAGGCACAGCAGCCGCTCGATCCCACCGCACCAGAAGTACATGTCCAGCGCGGTGTTGCGGCTGATGCCCTGGGTCGGGTCGTTGTCCACGCCGGACTGCGCCGACACCACCTCGACCAGCCACACGTTCACCGAACCCCGGTACGTGCTCCACGGCGCGGTCGCGGCGATCTCATTCCATTTGGACTCGGCGTGCTGGCGCAGCAGGGCCATCTCCGCCGAGGTGTACCCGTCGCCGACGATGACCAGGTCGAACCGCTCACTGGACGGCCCGGTGTTCTGGATCGCGATCACGTTGGCCGCGGCGGCCGCGGCACGGTTTTCGGCGCTCAACGAGCTGGTGTGCTCGGTGGGCAGCAGCATCGGGGTGATGGTCCCGTCGGCGGAGAACACCTCCCGCCATTGCTGTTCCTGCCGTTCGGGCGCGGCTTGCGCCGGGGCCGAGGCGAGGACCGTGACCGCCGACAGCAGCGCGGCCGCGGCGAGAGACAGGGGACGTCGGCGCATGGGCGCCTCCTCTGATGAAGGGGTACGGGCACGCCCGCCCGGCCGTCGAACCGCCAATACATCGATGACCGTGCGTGGCTGGCGTCCCACTCTGCCGGTTGGCGACGTGGCCTCGGCAATCCCGGCTCGCCATAACCGCGGCATGATGGCTGCGCGTGAAGAGGGCTCGCGACAGCCTTCCGCGCAAGGGCCGGGTGGCATAGCGTGCCGCTGATGGAGCTCGAATTGCGGCATTTGCATTCTCTGTGTGTGATCGCCGATGCCGGGAGCCTGACCAAGGCCGCGACGCTGCTCGGCGTCTCGCAACCGGCACTGACCGCGCAGCTGCAGCGGGTGGAGCGCGAGCTCGGCGCACAGGTCTTCCTGCGCGGCCGACGCGGGGTGACCCCGACCCCGCTGGGTCAGTACCTGCTGACGCGGGCCCGCGGCGTGCTGCTGGCGGTGGAGGAGCTGCGCCACAGCGCCCGGCAGCACGCACCGACGGAACGACCGGTGATCCGGCTCGGCGGGATCGCCGGAGCGGTCTCGGTCGGTCTGGCCGACCGGCTCAGCGACCTGCTACCCGAGGCCGAGGTCCGCCTGACCACCGAGTACTCGCCGCGTCTGCTGTGGGAGCTGCTGCTGGCCGACCGGCTGGACGCGGTGGCCATGGTGGACTACCCGGGATTCCTGCTGCGGCAGCCGGTCTCGGTGCTGGCGGAGGTGGTCGCGGTCGAGCCGGTGTTCGTGGCGATGTCGCAGCAGCACCGGCTGGCCGACCGAGCCTCGGTGGACCTGGCCGAACTGGCCGACGAGCCCTGGGCGCTCAGCCCGCCCGACGGGTCGGGCTGGCCCGACTGCTTCCTCGTGGCCTGCGAGCAGGTTGGTTTCACGCCACGGGTGCTGTACACGGTCGCCGACGCGCAGCCGCTGCGCGAACTGGTGGCCACGCGCCGTGCCATCGCCGCGTGCCAGGCGGTCTTCGACAGCGGCGGCGGTGTCGTGGTCAAGCCACTGACCGGCGATCCTGTCAAGATGCGGCACCTGCTGGTGTGCCGTGGCGCGGGGCCAGTGGCGCACATGTTCGACGCGCTGGTGCGCCTGGCGCGGCAGGCCTACTGGGCGTACGCCAGCCGCCGCCCGCACTACCAGGACTGGCTGCGCGCCAACAGCGCCACCGCGGTGGTGGAATGATCGGCCGGTGTCCGGGTGATCCCTGCGCACCCGCCGCCGGAGCGGCGCCTACACTGAAGCCGTGCCGATCAGGGCCGTACGCGGCGCCACCCAGCTCGAGGTCGACGAGCGCGAGCACCTGCTGGAGCGGGTCGCCGAACTCGTCAAGGCAGTGCTGCACGCCAACGACCTCTCCGACGAGGACTTCGTCAGCGCGATCTTCACCGCGACCCCGGACATCCACTCGGAGTTCCCGGCGTACGCGGCCCGCCTGATGGGAATGGCCGATGTGCCGTTGATCTGCGCCCAGGAGCTGGACATCGCCGGAGCCATGCCACGGGTGATCCGGCTGATGGCCCACGTCGAGACCGACCTGGCCCGCGACCAGATCACCCACGTCTACCTGCACGGCGCGGCGACCCTGCGCCGCGACCTCACCCACGTCTACGCCAAGGCCGACGAGCCGACGCAGGGCTGACCAGCACCCCGTTCGACGGTGCGGTCGGGCCCCCGGCGCCGCCCGCGATCATCGCGACGATAAGCGCGATGACAAGCCGCACATCCAATCCCAGCCATGCGCGCAAATTACACACAACTGGCAATTCTCACTACCTGCGGAACGCCCCGGCGGGAGCGACCAACCTCCGGTTGAGGTTCCCCAACAGACGCGTCAGTCCTGATCCTGGGTTGGTTTTAGGAGATCGTGGAGGGCCTTCGCGTCGTCGTAGCGGCCGAGGGCGCGCAAAATTTCTTCCTGCACGGCGAAGGCGGCGCCGGTGGTGCTGAGGAATGCCTCCGGTTCGTGCTTTGTCAGCGTCAGGTAGATGAGTACCGCCTGCTCGGCCAAAGTCAAGCCGCGATCGAGGTCAATATTCAGGTTTAGTCGTACCCACGCAGCCGCCAACAGACACCGGGCGAGGTCGGGTAGGTAGGCGTCGCGGTTGAGCGCGGTCAGCTCCCGGTACAGGGTGACTGCCTCGGTGGAGGCGGTGAGGGCCTCGGCCCGCTGTCCCGCCCCGGCCAACCGCAGCGCGTGGTTGTTCACCGACATGGCGAGGTCGGACAGATAGGCGTCGCGGTTGAGCGCGGTCAGCTCCCGGCGCAGGGTAACCGCCTCGCCAGCAAAGGTGAGGGCCTCGGCCGGCTGTCCCGCCTCCGCCAACCGGATCGCCTGGTTGTGCACGGACATGGCGAGGTCGGGTAGGTAGGCGTCGTGGTGGAGTGCGGTCAGTTCCCGGTGCAGGGTGACCGCCTCGGTGGAGACGGTGAGGGCCTCGGCCCGCTGTCCCGCGTCCGCCAACCGCAGCGCGTGGTTGTTCACCGACATGGCCAGGTCGGGTAGGTAGGCGTCGTGGTGGAATGCGGCCAGTTCCCGGTACAGGGTGACCGCCTCGGTGGAGACGGCGAGGGCCCCGGCGCGCTGTCCCGCGTCCGCCAACCGCAGCGCGTGGTTGTTCACCGACGCGGCGAGGTCGGACAGGTAGGCGTCGCGGTTAACTGTGACCAACTCCTGGAAGAGGCTGACCGCCTCGCTGGAGACGGCGAGGGCCTCGGCCCGCCGTCCTGCCTCCGCCAAAGACGTCGCGTGGTTGCTCACCGCCGCGGCGAGGTCGGACAGGTAGGCGTCGCGGTTATGTGTGACCAACTCCTGGAAGAGGCTGACCGCCTCGCTGGAGACGGCGAGGGCCTCGGCCCGCCGTCCTGCTTCCGCCAAAGATGTCGCGTGGTTGCTCACCGCCGCGGCGAGGCCGGACAGGTGGGTGCCGCGGTGGAGTGCGGCCAACTCCCGTCGCAGGGTGACCGCCTCGTTGGAGACGGTGAGGGCCTCGGCCCGCTGTCCTGCCTCCGCCAAGGCAACCGCGTGGTTGTTCACCGACGTGGCGAGGTCGGACAGGTAGGCGTCGCGGTTATGTGTGACCAACTCCTGGAAGAGGCTGACCGCCTCCCTGGAGACGGCGAGGGCCTCGGCCCGCTGTCCCGTCTCGGCCAATCGCAGCGCGTGGTTGTTCACCGACATGGCGAGGTCGGACAGATAGGCGTCGCGGTTGAGCGCGGTCAGCTCCCGGTACAGGGTGACCGCCTCGTTGGAGGCGGCGAGGGCCTCGGCCCGCTGTCCTGCCTCCGCCAAGGCAACCGCGTGGTTGTTCACCGACGTGGCGAGGTCGGATAGATAGGCGTCGCGGTTGAGCGCGGTCAGCTCTTGGTACAGGCTGACCGCCTTGCTGGAGTAGGCGAGGGCCTCGGCCCGCCGCCCGGCATTGGAGAGTCGGACGGCGTGGTTGGCGTGCAGGCGGGCGCGGGTGGCAGGCTTGGTGGCGGTGGCCAGGCGGTGTTCGGTCAGGCGGGTGCTGATTGCGGCAGCAGCGATGTCCAGGTCGACGTGACGACTAGCGGGCAGCAACGGCTCGATGGCTTCCAGCACGCCGAGATCCAGGTCGGGCAGCAGGGCCACAGTTGTCAGTGCGGCGCCCCCGGCAGCCAGCGCAAGGGTTGGTTGGGCGCGCAGCAGCGGGAACAGATAGCGGGGTCCGACGTGTGGCCACCGTGCCGCTGCGGCGGCCAGGAACACCACCGCCCGCGCCGCGTACACCGGTGCGGCCTGGCCGGGGTCGGCGGCCCGCAGGAGGAAGGTAGTGGCCGCGGCAGTCCACGGGTCGGCGGGTTGTTCGGTGACCAGGTGTCCGGGCAGGCTGAGGGCGAGAAAGTCTTCGGCGAGCCGGTCGGGGTAGAGGGGTTCTAGGACCGTGCCGGCGGTCAGGTCGGAGGGTGGGTAGCAGTAGCCGTGGTCGCTCAGGACTCGCTCGGTGGGAACCTCCTGGCCCAGACCCGTCAGGGCGATGCCGCCGGTGGTGTGGTCGACCGGGCCGGTGAGCACGGCGGTGAAGACCGCTCGGCCCATCACGCTTGGTGGAGTCGCGAAGTCCAGCCGCTCGGTGTTGTTGCCGTATAGACGGCTCCAGTGATGCTGTTCGCGTTGGAGCAGGTACGCGGACAACCCGGCCGCATGCGCGGGCGGGACGACACCGCGGTGGTGGGCGTCGATCGCCACCAGAGCGGCCATGTGCACGGTCAGCGTCAGCCCGAACTCCGCCTGCCCCAGCGCTGCCGGGACCCCGACGACACCCGGGGTATCCAGCCGGTAGACGTCCGCGAAGGCGTCACGGGCGGCAGTGAACATCGCCTCCCGCGCCGGGTCGCCGATGGGCAGCGGCGCCAGGTGCTGGTCCTCCCCGTCAGCGTAGAGGCGGTCGAGTTCCGCGTGTACCGCGCTCCATGCGTACGCGGTACGGGCCAGCATCAGGATCCGGGTCGGCACGCCGGGCTGGTGGAACAGGGCGTTACTGAACAGCCACGTCAGGTGCGACAGCGGCCACCTGTCGGCGTAGTCCACGATCACCAGTAACCCGACCGCTTCACCTAGCCGAAGGTCCTGGCTACCCGGCGGCGGCAGTACCGAACCCGCTCCCTGCGATGCGACAACGACCTTCCACCTCGCACCCTCACACTGGCGGGCGAAATGCTCGGCCAGCCGTGTCTTGCCTTGGCCGCCAGGGGCATGCACCCACCGCGCCGCCAATCGGGCTCCGCCGTCGCGCCACTGCGTCAACTGGACCAGGTCGGCTTCACGGCCGGTGAACCCGACCAGCGCGAACCGCGCGTTCAGCAACCGGCTCGGCTGCGCCAGCAACCACCCCGCCTCCGGCGCAGCCCGGGGAGCGAACTGCGTGAGCACATAAACCGGCCCCCGGTCGGAGAACGTGTGAATGTCCGCTCCGATGACCCCATAGGCGAACCCCGCCGTCGCCGTTACATTCTGTGTGACACCGTCCCGCTCACCCGCCGCAGTCACCGTTGGTTGCCATCCGTACCGTCCCCGGCCGCAGGGCCTGGCCCAGCCGACGGGTTCGGGCGATCGAACCGGTTGTGGATGTCACCACCGATTACACCCTGCGCGATTGCGCCTGGCACCGAGGCGGTCACATCCTGGCGGATCTTCGATCCAGCGGGGATACGCGGCCCAGCCGCCTCAACTGGCGGTATTCTGTGGGCCTGACGCAACTGCAGGATCGAGACGACAAGCGACGCCAGCGCGACCGCCAACCCGCCTATACCGAGCGCCACATCCCCCGCTTGCCCCGACCCCGCCGAACCGCCGTGACCGTCGACCAGCACGACCGTCAGCCAAACGGCAGCCGCAACGAGCACCAGAACAGATAACGTCACGCCGACGTACCAAGGCCATCGTCGCCGCGCCGCGCCGCCCGAAGCGGTCATGAACGGGACCCTCTCTCACGGACCGGTCATTACTCCAAGCGTAGCGTCACATCGCAACCCATCGCTGTCAGCGTCAGGCCACCCCATATGGTTGCCGGCGGCGGTGTCTGATGATGGTTCCACTTGCGAACGGCGGCCACGACTGTCGCGGGCAGATGACCAGCAGGTCACGCACGTCGCGCAGCACGGCCAGCAGCGCGGGGAGATCGGTTGCCACGGTGGGAGTCTGCCAGGCGTGCGACCGCCGCGGCGGACCGTCAGCTGCCGGAGTCCGGCGGGGTCGCCCCGACCAGGCGCAGCACCGCCTCGGCCACGGCTCGTTGCAGGGTCGGTGGCGGCGGCGCGGCGTCCAGGTCGCGGCGCATGCCGATGACGCTTTCCACCAGGCCGAACACCAGGTCTCCGGTGATCTGTCGGTCGGCGGTCGGGTCGGCGGCCGCGGCGAGGTCGCGGTAGACCTGGCGCAGCAGCTCGCGCTCGGTGCGAAAGCGGGTGAAGGGTTCGGCGGCGACTTCGGGCAGGGCGTAGAGGATGCCGACGTTCCAGCGGGCGGTGAGCAGGACGCCGACGTCGTAGGTCGCCAGCGCGTACAGCGCGGCGGCCGGGGTGAGGCCCTGGCGGCCCAGTTCGGCGGCGTAGTCCAGGGACGGCCGTACGGTCGCTTCGAGCAGTTCGGCGAGGATCTGTTCCTTGCTGGCGAAGTGGTAGTAGAGCGAGGCCTGGCGGATGCCGACCGATTCGGCGATCTGACGGGTCGACGTGGCCGCGTATCCGTGCCGGGCGAACAGTTCGGCGGCCGCGTCGAGGATCTCCTCGCGGGCGGTGGCCGCGGGTAGGCGTCGCGTGCCCGATCGGGGACGCCCGACGGGAGCGGATGGCGGCTTCACGCCATAGATCGTCGCATCCGGGTCGCGGGCCGTCGTTCACTGCCTTCTGATGGCGGCCGTGAGGATCCGGCAATCCACGTTTTACCACCGGGAAACCCGGTCCGGCCCGCCGTTACATAAATCTGTCGGGCGACAGGTATTAGCGGTCGGCGAGCGCCCAGGGCGTCCGCCGCCTAGCCCGAGGAGGCGGTCATGTCCCTCTCTCCCACTGTGCCGGCGCCGCCCCGGGCCGCCGCGGCAGGCGACGGCACCGACGCTGTCGACCTGCGCACCTTCGGCTACGAGCCGGAACTGCGTCGCAGCATCGGCAGCTACGCGTCATTCGCCGCCGGGTTCTCGTTCGTGTCGATCCTGACGACGGTCTTCCAGTTGTTCGCGTTCGGCTTCGCCTTCGGTGGGCCCGCCTTCTTCTGGACCTGGCCGCTGGTCTTCGCCGGGCAGTTCCTGGTGGCGCTGACCTTCGCCGAGTTGGCCGCGCGATACCCGATCTCCGGTTGCATCTACCAATGGTCGCGGCGGCTGTCGAACGCGACCGTCGGCTGGTTCGCGGGCTGGGTGATGATCATCGCGCAGACCGTGACCGTCGCGGCGGCGGCGATCGCGCTGCAGGTGGTGCTGCCCTCGATCTGGTCGGGGTTCCAACTCGTCGGCGGTGACCCGTCGCTGACCTCGCCGAGCGGTGCCACCAACGCCGTCATCCTGGGCTCGATCCTGATCGCCCTGACCACCGTGGTCAACGTCGTCGGCGTACGCCTGATGGCCATCATCAACAGCATCGGCGTGACCCTCGAGATCATCGGGGTCGCCGCGGTGATCGTGCTGCTGCTGGTGCACGCCGAGCGCGGACCTGGGGTCGTCTTCGACACCGGCGGCACCGGTTCCGGGTTCGGCTACGTCGGCCCGTTCCTGGTGTCGGCGCTGATGGCGGCATATGTGGTGGTGGGCTTCGACAGCGCCGGCGAGCTGAGCGAGGAGACCCGCGACCCCCGGCACACCGCGCCGCGCACGATCCTGCGCGCGCTGGCCGCCTCCGGCCTCGGCGGCGGCCTGATGCTGCTGGTGGCGCTGATGGCGGCGCCGAGCCTCACCGACGGCCGGCTGGCCACCGAAGGGCTGCCGTACGTGCTCACCAGCAGGCTGGGCGAGACCGGCGGCCGCATCCTGCTGATCGACGTCGCGATCGCGGTCGCGGTCTGCACCCTGGCGATCCAGACCGCCGGCAGCCGGATGGTGTTCTCGATGGCCCGCGACGGCGTGCTGCCGTTCTCCCCGGCGCTGCGCAAGGTGTCGCCGCGCACCGGCACACCGGCGCTGCCCGCGATCGTCGTCGGCGTCGGCGCCGCCGCCGTGCTGCTGGTCAACATCGGGCAACCCGCGCTGTTCACCGCGGTCACCAGCGTCTGCATCGTCATGCTGTACCTCGCCTATGCCCTGGTCACCGTGCCGCTGCTGGTACGCCGGAGCAAGGGCTGGCCGCACGGGCAGGACGCCGCGGTGACCGAACGCGGCGGGCGGCTGTTCTCCCTGGGCCGGTTCGGGTTGGTCGTCAACGCGCTGGCCGTGGTCTACGGCATCGCGATGATCCTCAACCTCGGCTGGCCCCGGCAGGAGGTCTATGACCCGGCCGGTGGGCATTGGTACCTGCGCTACTTCCCGCTGCTGTTCGTCGGCGGCGCGTTGCTGCTGGGTGGACTGGCGCACCTGCGCTACCGCGCCCGGTCGGCACAGCCGCAGCTGCCGCTGACCGCGGTCGCGGAAGGCACCCCCGCGTGACCGGCTCGACCGCCACCACCGCCGGAGCGCGGGCCCACGCCCGCGCTCAGGGCGGCACGTTCGTGGCCTGCATGCCCACCGTGCCCGCCACCGGGTTCGCCGCCCCGCCCCAGGGTGTCGCCGCGCAAGACCTCACCTGGGCCGAGACCGTGCCCGGCGGCGGCTACACCAGCAGGCGGCTGGCCGCCGGGACGGTGTTGCGCCTGACCGACCTCGACGGTGACGCCTGCGTATCGGTGCTGCTGTTCAACGCCGACGAGCCGTGGGAACGGCTCAACGTCGCCGACACGGTCAAGGTGCTGTGGCAGGCCTACCTCAGCGAAGGCCATCTGCTGCTGTCGGATCAGGGCCGGGTGCTCGCCTCGGTCACCGCCGCGGCATCGGGCCGGGCCGACGCGTTCTGCGGCACGTCCACCCTGGCGCGCAACGCCGAGCGCTACGGCGACGGCGCGGCGCACGGGCCGAGCCCGGCCGGGCGGGAGCTGTTCACCCTGGCCGCGGCCAAACACGGGCTCACCCGGCGGGACCTGCCGCCGAGCATCTCCTTCTTCCAGGGCGTACGGGTCGGCGACGACGGCGCGTTCACCTGGCTGGGCTCGGCCGGGGCCGGGGCGCAGGTCGAACTGCGCGCCGAGATGCCGGTGACGGTGCTGCTGGCCAACGTGCCGCACCCGCTGGACCCGCGCGAGGCGTACACGTGCTCGCCGGTGCAGGTGCTGGCCTGGCGCGGCCGTGCCACCGCGCCCGACGATCCGCTCTGGTCGCGTACGCCCGAGGGCGAACGGGCCTTCCACAACACCGCCGACTACCGCACCGCACGGGGGCTCTCGTGACCGTCGCCGTGTCTGCCGCCCTGGTGCCGGGGGCGATCGTGCTGGACCAGACGGTGCCCGCCCGCGCGCCGTGGTCGGCGGTCGTGCGCCGCGGTCAGGTGCTGACCATCGTCGACCTGCACGGCAACCAGGCCGTGGACTGCCTGCTGTACAACGCCGACGACACCGCCGAGCGGTACTCGGCACCGGACACCCTCGCCGCACAGGGCGGCATCTTCCTCACCACTGGCAGCGTGCTGCGCTCCAACGAGGGGCGGCCGCTGATGACCGTGGTCGCCGACGAGGTCGGGCGGCACGACACCATCGGCGGTGCGTGCAGCCGGGAGTCGAACACGCTGCGCTACGGCCACCACACCAAGCACCAGCACGCCTGCGTCGAGAACTTCCTTGCCGAGGGCGCACGGTGGGGGCTGGGCAAGCGGGATCTGGTCAGCAACATCAACTGGTACATGAACGTCCCGGTCGACCCCGACGG
Organism: Catellatospora tritici; assembly: GCF_019083965.1. Classification (GTDB taxonomy): domain Bacteria; phylum Actinomycetota; class Actinomycetes; order Mycobacteriales; family Micromonosporaceae; genus Catellatospora; species Catellatospora tritici. Next base: position 404,513 of record NZ_JAHRCY010000005.1, on the reverse strand, counting down.
CAGTCTCGGCATCGTCGACGGCATCTCGGCCGCGGGCCTGCGGGTCGCGCTGCGCGCCGAGATGGACGTGCTGGTGCTGGTGTCGAACTGTCCGCAGATCAACAACCCGTGCAACGGCTTCGACCCGACCCCGGTGCGCATGGTCGTGACCGGGGCCTGAGCCGCCGCACGCCGCCGTCGCACCGAGCCGCCGCACCCTGCCGAAGGAACAGCCATGTTCGACACCCTGCTCGTCGCCAACCGGGGCGAGATCGCCTGCCGAGTGATGCGCACCGCCGCGCGGCTCGGTCTGCGGACGGTCGCCGTCTACTCTGACGCCGACCGGGCCGCCCCGCACGTGCGGATGGCCGACGCGGCCGTCCGCCTCGGCCCGGCCCCGGCGCGCGACAGCTATCTGCGCGTGGACCGGGTCCTGGAGGCGGCGCTGGCCACCGGAGCCGGGGCCGTACACCCCGGGTATGGCTTCCTGTCCGAGGACGCCGGGTTCGCGGCCGCGGTCGAGGCCGCCGGTCTGGTGTTCGTCGGCCCGACCCCGGCGCAGCTCACCGCGTTCGGCGCCAAGCACACCGCCCGGGACCTGGCCCGCGCGGCCGGAGTGCCGATGATCGAGGGCACCGGGCTGCTGTCCGGGCTGGACGAGGCGGTCGCCGCCGCCGAGCGGATCGGGTATCCGGTCATGGTGAAGGCCACCGGCGGCGGGGGCGGCATCGGCATGCGGACCTGCCGCACCCTGCAGGAGCTGGCCGAAGCGTACGGCCAGGTGGAGCGGCTGGCCGTGGCGAACTTCGGCAGCGGCGGCGTGTTCCTGGAACGGTTCGTCCCCCGGGCCCGGCACGTCGAGGTGCAGGTGTTCGGCGACGGCAGGGGCCGCGTGGTCGTGCTCGGCGACCGCGACTGCAGCCTGCAGCGCCGCAACCAGAAGGTGATCGAGGAGGCGCCCGCGCCGGGCCTGTCCGACGCGGTCCGGCAGCGGCTGCACGCCTCGGCCGCGGCGCTGTGCTCGTCGGTGGACTACCGGTCGGCGGGCACCGTCGAGTTCGTCTACGACGCCGAGCGCGAGCAGGCGTCGTTCCTGGAGGTCAACGCGCGCCTGCAGGTGGAGCATCCGGTGTCCGAGCAGGTCCACGGCGTCGACCTGGTCGAGTGGATGCTGCGGCTGGCCCAGGGCGACGACACCGTGCCGCACCCGCCGCGACCGGCCGTCGGGGTGGCGGTCGAGGCGCGGGTCTACGCCGAGGACCCGACCCAGGACCACCGGCCCAGCGCGGGCCTGGTCACCAGGGTCGAGTTCCCGGTGGGCGCGCGGGTCGACGGGTGGGTCGAGGCGGGCACCGAGGTCAGCACGTTCTATGACCCGATGCTGGCCAAGGTGATCGTGTCCGGGGCGACCCGCGACGAGGCGTTCGCGAACCTGCGCGCCGCCCTGGCCGCGACCCGGGTCGACGGCATCGAGACCAACCTCGGACTGCTGCGCGCCGCCGCCGCCGACCCGGAGGTGCTGGCGGCCCGGCACTGCACCGCGACGCTGGGCGACGTGGTCGACGGCGAGCCGCGGATCGTCGTCGAACGGGCCGGGACCCTGACCGCGGTGCAGGACTGGCCCGGCCGGACCGGGCTGTGGGAGGTCGGCGTCCCTCCGTCGGGGCCGATGGACGACCGGTCGTTCCGGCTGGGCAACCGGGCGCTGGGCAACCCCGAGGGGGCGCCCGGTCTGGAGTGCACGGTCGACGGCCCGGCCCTACGCTTCACCGCCGCCGCGACCGTCTGCGTCACCGGGGCGCACGTGCCGGTGACCGTCGACGGCGTGCCGGTGCCGTGCTGGGAGCCGGTCGCGGTGCCCGCCGGGGCGGTGCTGGACGTGGGCCGGGCCGCCGCCGGCGGTGGGCTGCGGGCGTACCTCCTGGTGGCCGGGGGATTCGACGTCCCCCGATACCTCGGCAGCGCCGCGACGTTCACTCTCGGCCAGTTCGGCGGCCACGGCGGGCGGGCGCTGCGCGTCGGCGACGTGCTGCGCCCCGGCGCGGTCGCCGGGCCGGTCGCCGGGCCGGTCCCACCGGACGAGCGCCCGACGATCGGCGGTGACTGGCAGATCGCCGTCACCGAGGGACCGCACGCCGCGCCGGAGTTCTTCCTGCGTGAGGACATCGACGCGTTCTACGCCGCACGCTGGAAGGTGCACTTCAACTCCGCGCGCACCGGCGTGCGCCTGATCGGGCCCAAGCCGCGCTGGGCGCGCGGCGACGGCGGCGAGGCCGGACTGCATCCGTCGAACATCCACGACACGCCGTACTCGGTCGGTGCGGTCGACTTCACCGGGGACGTGCCGATCCTGCTCGGCCCCGACGGCCCGAGCCTGGGCGGGTTCGTCTGCCCGGCGACCGTCGTCACCGCCGAACGGTGGAAGCTGGGGCAGCTCAGCCCGGGTGACACCGTACGGTTCACGCCGGTTTGCGACCGCACCGCCGCGGCGCTGCGCACCGGCACCGGGCCGGTGGTGGCGCTGCGCGCGGACGAGGGCGACGACGGGGTGCTGGCCCGCCGGGAGGCGGCAGACGGCCCGGCGGTCACCTACCGGCGCAGCGGCGACGACAACCTGCTCGTCGAGTACGGCCCGATGACGCTCGACCTCGGTCTGCGGATGCGCGCCCACGCCCTGATGGAGCGGCTGCGCGCGGAGGGCCTGACCGGGGTGGTCGACCTGACCCCGGGCATCCGGTCCCTGCAGATCCACGTCGACCCCGACGTGCTGCCCGTGCGGCGGCTGCTCGACGTCGCCCGGTCGGTGGAGGACGAACTGCCGCCGACGTCGGCGCTGCAGGTGCCGAGCCGGGTGGTGCACCTACCGCTGTCCTGGGACGACCCCGCCACGCGCGAGGCGATCGCCCGGTACATGGCCGGTGTCCGCGACGACGCGCCCTGGTGCCCGTGGAACATCGAGTTCATCCGCCGGGTCAACGGCCTGGACACCGTCGACGACGTGTACCGCACCGTCTACGACGCCAGCTACCTCGTGCTGGGCCTGGGCGACGTCTACCTCGGCGCCCCGGTCGCGACCCCGCTGGACCCCAGGCACCGGCTGGTCACCACGAAGTACAACCCCGCCCGCACCTGGACCCCGGAGAACGCCGTCGGCATCGGCGGGGCGTACCTGTGCATCTACGGCATGGAAGGGCCGGGCGGCTACCAGTTCGTGGGCCGCACCGTGCAGGTGTGGTCGCGGTGGCGCCAGGCGGGCGGCTTCGAGCCCGGCTCGCCGTGGCTGCTGCGCCACTTCGACCGGATCCGCTGGTATCCCGTCGGTGCCGAGGAACTGCTCGACCTGCGCGCCGACGTGGCCGCGGGGCGGCACGACCTGCGCATCGAACCCGGCACGTTCCGGCTGGCCGACCACGAGCGGTTCCTGGCCGACAACGCGTCGTCGGTGGCGGCGTTCCGCGCGCGGCAGGCGGCGGCCTTCGCGCAGGAGCGCGACGCCTGGGCCGCGGCGGGCGAGTTCGACCCGCGGCCCGAGCCCGAGGCGCCGGCTCCCGCCGCGGCGGTGCCGGTGCCCGACGGGGGCGCACTGGTCGAGGCGCCGATGCTGTCCAGCGTCTGGCGCGTTGACGTACGCCCCGGTGACCTGGTCACCGCCGGTCAGCCGCTGCTGGCCCTGGAGGCGATGAAGCTCGAAACCGTGGTGGTGGCCCCCCGCGACGGGCGGGTCACCGACATCCTCGTCACCCCGGGCTCCCAGGTGGCCCCGGGCAGCCCCCTGGTCGTCCTCGCCGGAAGGAACACCCGATGACCCCGCAGGACCGCGTCCGTGCCGCCTACCGGCGGCTGGCCCTGGGCGAGCGCCCGGAAGCGTGGATCACGCTGCGCGACGAGCAGGACGTCGCGGCCGAGGCCGCCGAGCTGCAGGACCGGCTCGCGGCCGGCGAGCGACTGCCGCTGGCGGGTTCGCTGCTGGCGGTGAAGGACAACATCGACGTGGCGGGGCTGCCGACGACGGCGGGCTGCCCGGCGTACGCGTACCTGCCACAGCGCAGTGCCCCCGCCGTGCAGCGGCTGGTCGACGCGGGCGCGATCGTGCTCGGCAAGACGAACCTCGACCAGTTCGCCACCGGGCTGGTCGGCACGCGCAGCCCATACGGCGCGGTCCGCGACGTCGGCGACCCCGCGCTGGTGTCGGGCGGGTCGAGTTCCGGGTCGGCCGTGGTCGTCGCGCTCGGCATCGCCGATCTGGCGCTGGGCACCGACACCGCCGGGTCGGGCCGGGTCCCGGCCGCGTTCCAGGGGGTCGTCGGGGTGAAACCGACCCGGGGGCTGGTCCCGACCGACGGGGTGGTGCCGGCCTGCCGCAGCTTCGACTGCGTCACCGTCTTCGCCCGTACGCTGGGCGCGGCCCGGCACGCGATGGCGGTCATGAGTGAGCCCGCCGGGCGGGCCTGGCCCGCGGACGCGCCGCTGGCCGCGCCACCGGCACCCGTCGTCGCGGTGCCCGGCCGCGACGAACTGGTCGGCATGTCGGCCGAATGGCTCGACGCGTTCGAACGGGCCGCCGCGGCACTGGCCGCCGCCGGGGCGCGGCTGCGCCCGATCCGCCTGGCACCGTTCCTGGCCGCGGCGAAGCTGCTCTACGGCGGCGCGTTCGTCGCCGAGCGGTTCGCCGCCGTGGGCGCCTTCATCGAAGGGCACCCCGACGGCGTCGACCCGACCGTGGGCGCCATCGTCACCGCGGCCCGCGACATCCCCGCGCACGCGCTGGTCACCGACACCGAACGCCTCGAGCGGCTGCGCGACGAGGCGATGGCGCAGTGGGGCGACGCGGACGCGCTGCTGCTGCCCACCGCCCCGGCACATCCGACGATCGCCGCGGTCGCCGCCGACCCGGTGGGCGTCAACGCGCAGTTGGGCACGTACACCAATTTCTGCAACCTGTTCGACCTCGCCGCCGTCGCCGTGCCTGCCGGCCGGGTCGGCGGTGGACACTTCGGTGTCCAGGTGATCACCCGTGGTTTCGCCGACGCGGTCGCCGCCGACATCGCCGCGCTCCTGCTCGACGAGCCCGCCGCCCCGCCCACCGCCGGGCTGCCACTGCTGGTCGTGGGCGCGCACCTGACCGGCCAGCCGCTCAACCACCAGCTCACCTCCGTCGGCGGCCGGTTCACCGCCCGTGCCCGCACCGCCGCGCAGTACCGCCTGTACGCCCTGCCGACCGACCCGCCGAAACCTGGCCTGGTCCGCGTGGCAACCGACGGCGCGGAGATCGACGGCGAGCTGTGGCACCTGCCGCCCGCCGCGCTCGGCCGGCTGCTGGCCGCGCTGCCGGCGCCCATGACGCTGGGCAAGGTGCTGCTGGCCGACGGTGCCCGTGTCACCGGGTTCCTCTGCGAGCCGGTCGCGGTCGACGCCGCCCCCGACATCACCGCTCACGGCGGCTGGACCGCGTACCTGGCGGCCGTCACGTCCTGACGGACCGCGGTCCGACCGCCGGCCAGCCGCCGCGGGCCCGGCCGGCTGGCGGAACTGTTGGCGGCAGCTCAGGAGCCGGAGTAGAGGAAGCGGCGCAGCAGGCGGCTGAGCAGCGGCATCACCGCGTACGTGAGCAGCGGTGACAGCATCAGCGGCAGGACCGCCGCGCGCAGGAACAACGGCAACGGCATCGCCGCGACATGCTTCGCGCCGACCAGTTGGAACAGCACCACCAGCGGATACACCCCGAGGAACGACACCAGTGCCATCTTCCACTTCGGCGGTGGCAGCACCGGCCGTCCGGGCAGGCTGAACCAGGTCTCCATGCCGGTGGTGGTCTCGCGCGGCGCGGCTTCCTCGGCGATGCCGTCGAGGTGGCGTACGCAGTCGACCCGCTGCGTCGAGGTCAGCCAGGCGCTCAGGTGCGTGCCGTTGTCGAAGCGCAGGACCGCGTGGTAGTGCCGATCCGGGGTGGTCGGCCGGAGCCAGGTCACGCCCTGGTGGCCGGGGAACTTCGACGACTCGGCGTTGACCAGGCGCAGCCAGTGCTCGAAGTCGGACTCCCGGCCGGGCACGACGTCGAACGTGAACAGCACCGACACCGGCTCCAACTCGACCGAGGGCGCCACCGTGGCACTCGCCTACAGCAGGTCTTCGATGGTGATGGGCAGCTTGTGCAGCCGCCTGCCGGTGGCGTGGTGGATCGCGTTGGCGATCGCGGCGGCGGTGCCGACCATGCCGACCTCGCCGACGCCCTTGACGCCCAGCGGGTTCACCACGGTGTCCGTCGACTCGATCGTCTCGACGACCACCGCGGGTGCGTCGGCGTTGACCGGCACCAGGTATTCGCCGAGGCTGGCGTTGGCCCAGCGCCCGTCGGGCCCCATCCGGCTGCCTTCGAGCAGGGCGTGGCTCATGCCCCAGATCATGCCGCCCATGAGCTGGCTGTGCGCGGTCTTGCGGTTGAGCACCCGGCCCGGGTCGAACACGCCGATGAGTTTGCGCACCCGGACCAGGCCCAGGTCGGGGTCGACGGCGACCTGGGCGAACTGGGCACCGAAGGTCATCGAGCCGCCGCTGGTGTCCGGCGGCGGGTTCCAGGTGCCGACGGCCTCGGCGTCGGCCATGAACGCTCGCTGCAGCAGCGCGGCGTAGGTCTCGCCCACGTCGGGCCGCTCGCGCAGCGCCATCCGGCCTTCGGCGACGGCGACCTGCTTCGGGTCGGCGTCGTGCAGCGGCGAGCCGGGGTCGGCGATCGCCTGCGCGATGAGTTGGTCGCGCAGGGCGGTGGTGGCGACGTGGACGGCGGCGCTGACCATCCCGGCCCCGGCCGAGCCGACCGCGGCGGCGGTGTTGGGCAGGTCGCTGTCGCCGTACTGGAAGCGGACCCGTTCCAGCGGCACGCCCAGGCCGTCGGCGGCGACCTGGGTCATCGCGGTGGCCGAGCCGGTGCCGATGTCGGAGATGCTGGCCTGCACCACGGCGCTGCCGTCGGCGAAGAGGCGGGCGCGGGCGCGCTGCGGGTTGCCGGGCTGGTAGCAGGGGTAGGCGCTGGTGGCCATGCCCCAGCCGAGCATCGTGTTGCCGTCGCGCAGGGTGCCGGGTCGCGGATCGCGGCTGTCCCATCCGGCCAGTTCGGCGCCGCGCTGGTAGCACTCGCGCAGCTTCTTGCTCGACCATGGGGTGCCGTCGCCCGGCGTGGTCTCGGCGTAGTTGCGCAGCCGGATCTCCAGCGGGTCCAGGCCGAGCTTGTCGGCGAGCTCGTCGAGCGCGGTCTCCAGTGCGAACATGCCCGACGCCTCGCCGGGGCAGCGGGTGAACGTGGGCGTCATGGTGTTGGCCCGGATCAGCCGATAGACCCCTTCGTAGTTGGGGCAGGCGTAGAGCTGCGAGGCCACCCCGAGTGACGGCTCGGCCCAGTCGTCGAAGTGCGAGGTGGGTGAGAGCTTGTGGTGGCGTATGGCGCGCAGCCGCCCCTGCTCGTCGGCGCCGATGGTGAGCTGCTGCTCCTGCTCCTCACGGTGTCCGACCGAGCTGAACATCTGCTCGCGGGACAGCGCCAGGCGCACCGGCCGCCCGACGTGGCGGGCGGCCAGCGCGGCCAGGGCCGGGTGGTCCCAGATCATCGCCTTGCAGCCGAAGCTGCCGCCGACGAAGTTGGTGACCACCCGGATGTGCGAGGGCATGATGTTGAGCAGTTCGGCCAGCGTGTGCAGGGTGGCGTTGGGGCCCTGGGTGGCGTCGTACACGGTGAGCCGGTCGCCCTCCCACACCGCGGTCGTCGCCGAGCACTCGATCGGGTTGTGGTGGTTGGCCGCGTACCGGTAGCCCAGGTCGACGGTGACCGCGGCCTGGGCCAGCCCGGCGGCGACGTCGCCGCGTTCGATCCGGCCGGGCAGGAACCCGCCGAAGATCCGCTGCGCCTCGTACGCCTGCTCGCGCCCCTGTTCGACGGTGGTGACGAACGGGGCGGCGGCGTAGTCGATCCGCAGCAGGGTGGCCGCGTGCTCAGCCTGCTCCAGCGTTTCGGCGACGAGCACGGCCACGTGCTGGCCCGCGTAGTGGATCACCTCGTCCTGCATCGGAAAGAACGTCTGCCCGGTCGCGGCGGCGCCCGCCAGCGACGGCATCAGGGGCGGCACCGCGCCGCCCTTGGGCAGGTTGAGGTGGGTGAGCACGGCGAGCACCCCCTCGGCCTGCTCGGCGGCGTGGGTGTCGATCGAGACGATGCGCCCGGCCGGGATGCGCGAGCCGACGACCACCGCATGGACCAGCCCCGGCAGCGGCACGTCGGCGGAGTAGCGGCCCGCGCCGGTGACCTTGGCTGGGCCGTCGACGCGGTCGAGCGGGCGTCCGATCGCGGTGGTCATCGCGTGTCCCCTCTGGCGGTGACGGTCTCCAGCGCGCGGATCATCGTGCGCCGCGCCAGTTCGATCTTGAAGCCGTTCATGGTCTGCGGCACGGCGTCGGCCATCTCCTCGCGCGCGGCGTGCAGGAAGTTCTCGTGCGTGGCCGGGCGGCCGAGCAGGGCGTGCTCGGCCCGCCGGGCCCGCCACGGCTTGGTGGCCACCCCGCCCAGCGCCATGCGCACCTCGGCGACCGTCCCGTCCTCGACCCGTAGCGCCAGCGCCACCGACACCAGCGCGAACTCGTACGACTCCCGGTCGCGCACCTTCAGGTACAGCGAGTTGCGGGCCACCGGCAGGGGCGGGATCTCGATCGCGGTGATCAGGTCGCCATGCTGGAGTGGGTGCTCGCGGTCTGGCGTATCGCCGGGGGTGAGGAAGAAATCATCGATCGCGTACGCGTGGTGCCCGTCGCGGTTCTGCACGTGGACGACCGCCTCCAGCGCGCTCAGCGCCACCGCCGCGTCGGAGGGGTGGGTGGCGATGCAGTGCTCGCTGGTGCCCAGCACCGCGTGCCCCCGGTTGACGCCGGTCAGCGCGCCGCAACCGGAGCCGGGCACGCGCTTGTTGCAGGCGGCCTCGTGGTCGCGGAAGTAGGAGCAGCGGGTGCGCTGCAGCATGTTGCCGCCCATCGAGGCCATGTTGCGCAGCTGCGCCGACGCGCCCAGGATCAGCGCCTCGGCCAGCAGCGGGTAGCGCTGGGCGATCACCGGGGACATGGCGACGTCGTTCATGCGGGCCAGCGCGCCGAGGCGTACGGCGCCGTCGGGCTGCAGCTCGATGTGGTTGATGGGCAGATCGTTGATGTCGACCAGGCGCTGGCTCGGCTCGGCGTAGATGCGCAGCATGTCGACCTTGGTGGTACCTCCGGCCAGGTAGGCGGCGTCGGGGTCGGCGCTGACGGTGGCGATGGCGGTGGCGACGTCGACCACCCGGGAGTAGCTAACGGGCCGCATGCGGCACCCCGTCGCGGACCTCGCGGATGGCGGCGCGGATGTTCGGGTACGCCGCGCAGCGGCAGATGTTGCCGCTCATCCACTCGCCGATCTCGGCGTCGTCGCGGCTGTGGCCCTCCGCCAGCAGCGCGACGGCCGACATGATCTGTCCGGGGGTGCAGTAGCCGCACTGGAACGCGTCGTGGCTGAGGAACGCCTTCTGCATCGGGTGCAGGTGCCCGTTCTCGGCCAGGCCCTCGATGGTGGTGATCTCGCGGCCCTCGCAGGCGATGGCGAGGGTGAGGCAGGAGACGACCCGGCGCTTGTCGACCCATACCGTGCAGGCGCCGCAGGCTCCCTGGTTGCAGCCCTTCTTGGTGCCGGTGAGGTCGACGACGTCGCGTAGACAGTCCAGCAGGCTCACCCTGGGCTCGATGCGTACGACGTGGGTGCGTCCGTTGATGTTGAGCACCACGTCGACCGGGCCGGGGCCCGCTTCGGCGTCGGGCAGGTTGGAAGCCGACATCGCTCCTCCTAGTGGCAGGCCTTCCCGTCACGCTATAGCGCCGGGTCGGCGTACTCGGGCAAATTCGCATTGTTCGGGCGTTACCGGAAAGGCGCTGCCCACGGCCTGGATCTCAGACCGACGAAGCGGACATTTTCCCTGCGAGCCGCGGTCTAAACCGGCGAAGATCGGTTATATGACCCTGCACTCGCACGGCACCGACACCACCGCGGGCGTGGTCCACCTCAGCCACGAGGACCTGACCCGCATCGACACCTGGTGGCGGGCGGCCAACTACCTCACGGTCGGTCAGATCTACCTGATGGACAACCCGCTGCTGCGCGAGCCGCTGCGCCCGGAGCACATCAAGCCGCGCCTGCTGGGACACTGGGGGACCAGCCCTGGGCTCAGCCTGATCTGGGCACACCTGAACCGGGCGATCATCGCCCGTGACCTCGACGCCATCTACATCACCGGCCCCGGCCACGGCGGCCCCGCGATCGTGGCCAACACCTGGCTGGAGGGCACCTACAGCGAGCTCTACCCCAGCGTCGACCGGTCCGAGGCGGGCATGGCCCGGCTGTTCCGGCAGTTCTCCTTCCCCGGCGGCATCCCCAGCCACGTCGCGCCCGAGGTGCCCGGTTCGATCCACGAGGGCGGCGAGCTCGGCTACTCGTTGATGCACGCCTATGGCGCGGTGCTGGACAACCCGGACCTGCTGGCCGTGTGCGTGGTCGGCGATGGCGAGGCCGAGACCGGGCCGCTGGCGGCCAGCTGGCTGTGCAACACCTTCTGCAACCCGGTCGGCGACGGCGCCGTGCTGCCGATCCTGCACCTCAACGGCTACAAGATCGCCAACCCCACGATCCTGGCCCGGATCCCGGAGGAGGACCTGCTCTCGCTCCTGCGCGGATACGGCTACCAGCCGATCCTCGTCTCCGGCGACGAGCCCGAACGCGTGCACCACGAGTTCGCCTACGCGCTCGACCGGGCCCTGGACGAGATCAAGGCGATCCAGAGCCGGGCTCGACGCGGTGACGTCGTCGCCCGTCCCCGCTGGCCGATGATCATCCTGCGTACGCCGAAGGGCTGGACCGGGCCGAAGGAGGTCGACGGCGTCCGACTGGAGGGCACGTTCCGGGCGCACCAGGTGCCGCTGGCACAGGTGCGCGACAACCCGGCGCACCTGGTCGAGCTGGAGCGCTGGCTGCGGTCGTACCGGCCGGAGGAGCTGTTCGACGCCACCGGGCGCCCGGTGGCGCTGCTCGAACCGCTCGCCCCCGGCGAGCACCGGCGCATGTCGGCCAACGCCCACGCCAACGGCGGCCTGCTGCTGCGCGACCTGGTCCTGCCCGACATCGCCGACTACGCCGTGCCGGTCGAGCACCCCGGTGGGAGCACCGCCGAGGCCACCCGGGTGCTCGGCACCTGGCTGCGCGACATCATGCGCGCCAACCCGGACCGGTTCCGGCTGTTCGCCCCGGACGAGGCGAACTCCAACCGGCTCGGCGCGGTGTTCGACGTGACCGACCGGGTGTTCGAGGCCGACATCATCGGCGGCGACGACCACCTGGCCCGCTCCGGCCGGGTCATCGAGGTGCTGTCGGAGCACCTGTGCCAGGGCATGCTGGAGGGCTACCTGCTCACCGGCCGCCACGGCCTGCTGACCAGCTACGAGGCGTTCACCCACGTGGTCGACTCGATGGTCAACCAGCACGCCAAGTGGCTCAAGACGACCCGGGCCATCCCGTGGCGGCGCCCGGTGGCGTCGCTGACGTACCTGCTGTCCAGCCATGTGTGGCGCCAGGACCACAACGGCTTCTCCCACCAGGACCCCGGCTTCATCGACCACGTGGTCAACAAGAAGGCCGAGGTCATCCGGGTGTACCTGCCACCCGACGCGAACACGCTGCTGTCCACCATGGACCACTGCCTGCGCAGCCGCCACTACATCAACGTCGTGGTGGCGGGCAAGCAGCCGCAGCCGTCGTGGCTGTCCATGGCCGACGCGGCGCTGCACTGCCGCCGAGGGCTGGGCATCTGGGACTGGGCGGGCAACGATTCGGGCACGGTGCCCGACGTGGTCATGGCGTGCGCCGGGGACGTGCCGACGCTGGAGACCATGGCCGCGGTCGACCTGCTGCAGCGCTACCTGCCCAAGCTGAAGGTGCGCGTGGTGAACATCGTGGACCTGATGCGGCTGCAGCCGGAGTCCGAGCATCCACACGGCCTGCCCGACTCCCAGTTCGACGCCATCTTCACCACCGACCAGCCGGTCGTCTTCGCCTACCACGGGTACCCGTCGCTGATCCACCGGCTCACCTACCGGCGCCGCAACCACGACAACATCCACGTGCGCGGATACCGGGAGGAGGGCACCACCACCACGCCGTTCGACATGGTGATGCTCAACGACCTGGACCGCTACCGGCTCGTCATCGACGTCGTGGACCGGGTGCCGGGCCTGGCGGTCAGCGCCGCCGGGCTGCGCCAGCAGATGACCGACGCCCGCCAGCGTGCCCGCGACTACACCAGGGCGTACGGCACCGACGCACCTGAGATCACCGACTGGATGTGGCAGGGCCGACGATGAACACCGTTGACGACCCGCGTGGCCCGGTCGTCGTCGGCGTCGACGGCTCGGACTCGTCGCTGCTGGCCGTACGGCTCGGCGCGCAGGAGGCCGCGTTGCGGCACCGGCCGCTGCACCTTGTGCACGCGTTCATCTGGCCGTTGCTGAACGTCAACACCGGCCCGTCGGAGTCCGGTCCGGCCACCGGCGGCCTGCGGCACGACGCCGAGCGTGTGCTCGCCGACGCCGCGGCCGCGGCCACCTCGGTCGCCCCGTCGGTGCCGGTCACCGCCGAACTACTCACCGGAGCGCCCGCGCCCGTGCTCATGCACGCCGCCAAGGACGCCAGCCTGCTGGTCATCGGCGACCGGGGCCTGGGCGGGTTCACCGGCCTGCTCGTGGGGTCGGTCGCGGTGCACTGCACCCAGCACGGCCATACGCCGGTGCTTGTGGCCAGGGGCACCGAGCACCCCGGCGGCCCGGTCGTGGTGGGCGTCGACGCCGCACTGCACAGCGCCAACGCCATCGACGCCGCGTTCGCCGAGGCCGAACTGCGCCGGGCCGAGCTGCTGGCCGTGCACACCTGGACTCGCCACTCCGGCCACGGACACGAACCGGTGCCCGGCGCGGTGCACCGGGGCGAGGCGCACCACGGGGCCGTCCAGGGCGGTGAACCACACCACGGCGCCGTCGTGCACGACGAGCCCCCGCACATGGGCGCCGTGCAGGTGGGATCGATCCGGCCGGGAGCGCCACCGGCGGAGCCGGTCGGTGCCGCGCTGCTGCGCCAGGACCACGCGACCGCGGCCGTCGCCGAGCAGGAGGGGCGCAGCCTCGCCGACGCGCTGGTGAGCGTACGTGAGCGGCACCCGGACGTCACCGTACGCGAGCATCTGGTCCGGGGTCGTCCGGCCCGGGTCCTGGTGGACCTGTCGGAGCAGGCCCAACTCGTCGTCGTGGGCGGGCGCGGCTGTGGGGGGTTCACCGGCCTGGTCATGGGCTCGGTCAGCCACCAGGTGCTGCACCACGCCCGTTGCCCGGTCCTGATCGTGCCGCGACCGGCGGCCTGATCACGAGGTTCGGGGCCCGGCTGCGGATCTCCGCGCGTCGCGGTGGTCGCGGCCGCGGCGGGCATGGCGATGGCGCCGGTGCGCGGGCGGCGTGCCCGCGCACCGGCGTTTCCTCAGCGGTGAGAGCGTGTCTGTGCCGGGGTCAGCGACGCACGAGCTGCCACTGCTGGTTGTTGCCGCCCCAGTCGTCGTACTGGACGATGTTGGCCCCGTCGGCGGTGGAGGCGCCCTGGACTTCGAGGGCCTTGCCGCTGTTGCGGTTGATCAGCCGCAGGTAGCCGCCGGACCAGACGACGCGCCACTGCTGGTTGGTACCGTTGAGGTCGGTCCACTGCACGACGGAGCCGCCGTTGGCGGTGGAGAAGTTGTAGACGTCCAGGACCTTGCCGGAGTGGCGGGACTTGAGGCGGTAGTAGCCGCCGCCGGAGTCGACGAACTGCCACTGCTGGTTGTTGGCGGTGCCGGTCGTCCACTGGGTGATGCGCCCGCCGTCGGCGGTGGAGAAGTTGTACACGTCCAGCGCCTTGCCGCTGTTGCGATTGACCAGCGTGTACCACGCACTGGTGTCGATCGACGTCGGCGAGGACGGCGCCGGGCTGGACGGGGCCGGGCTGGCCGGGGGCGTGCTGTTGAGGGCGTTGAGCACCGAGGTGTACGCGGCCTTCTTGTTGCCGGAGCTGTCGAACAGCAGCGGGTTCTGGCCGGTGCGCCAGGAGTCGCTGTCGCGGATGCCCCAGACGGTGATGCCGGTGCAGCGGCTGACCGCCAGGCAGGCCCGGGTGACCGTGTCGTACGCGGCGGCCTGGGTGGACCCCGCGATGTCCAGCTCGGTGATCTGCACATCCACGCCGAGGTTGGCGAAGCGCTGCAGGTTGGCCTGGTAGTCCGAGGGCGCGGAGTTGGTCAGGTGCGACTGGAAGCCGACGCAGTCGATCGGCACGCCTCGGGCCTTGAAGTCCTGCACCATGTTGTAGATGCCGGTGGACTTCGCGTTGATGCCGTCGGTGTTGTAGTCGTTGTAGCAGAGCTTGGCGTTCGGGTCGGCCGCGCGCGCCGTCCGGAACGCGACCTCGATCCAGTCGTTTCCGGTGCGCTGCAGGTTGGAGTCCCGCCGGCCGCCGGAGCCGCCGTCGGCGTACGCCTCGTTCACCACGTCCCAGGCGTAGATCTTGCCCCGGTAGTGGGACGCCACCTGCGTCACGTGGTTGACCATCGCCGAGCGCAGCGCGCTGCCGGACATGTTCTGCGCCCAGCCCGGCTGCTGGGAGTGCCAGAGCAGGGCATGACCGCGGATGCGCGCACCCATGGACTGGGCCTGGCTCACGATGCGGTCGGCGCCGCTCCAGCTGAAGCTGCCCTGGGACGGCTCGGTGGCGTCCCACTTCATCTCGTTCTCGGGGGTCACCGCGTTGAACTCGCGGTTGAGGATTCCGACATAGGTGGAATCGCCCAGCTTGGACGCCGCGATCGCGGCGCCGAAGTAGCGGCCGCGTTCGGCTGCCGAGGCGCCCAGCGTCGTGCCCGCGTCGGCGGACGGGGCCATGACGGCGCTGGTCAGTGCGGTGACCGCCACGAGCAGGGCGCCGGCGAACACCGCCCGGAACGTGCGGCTGGTGGGTGTCGGTTTCATACGCTGTCTCCTGGGAGCGGTGGACGGAAGACGGGTCGGACCTGGTTCACGGCGTCAGCGCTGCAGGGTCAGCAGGCCTGGCCGGTAGGGCAGTAGGCCGTAGTCGCCGCCGGAGTTGGTGGCGCGTCCCTGGTAGAGCAGTTGGAGGTTGCAGGGGTCGATGGTCATGGTCTGGTCGGCGTTGGCGCGGATCAGTTCGCCGTGGCTGATGTCGTTGGTCCAGGTGGCGCCGCTGTTGGCCTTGCCCGCGAAGGGGTTGGCTTCGGTGGCGGCCTGTGGGGTCCAGGTGCCGCTGAGGCTGGTGGTGGTGAAGGAGCGGAAGTAGCGGCCGTTGGCGCCGATGGCTTCGACGATCATGAGGTATTGGTTCTGTCCGGCGACCTTGTAGACCTGGGGTGCTTCGAACAGGTTGTTGGTGGAGTCGCTCATGATGGTGGTGTAGCTGGTGCCGAAGTTGCCGGGGAAGTTGGCGATGGGCATGCTGGCGCGGTAGATCTTGCCGTTGTCGCCGGCGAAGAACAGGTACATGGTGCTGCTGTCGCCGATGAGGGTCTGGTCGATGGGTCCGGTGCCGGAGCCGCTGATGGTGCCGGAGAACAGGGGTTGTGCGGCGGACCAGCCGTTGGCGTTGGTCGGGTCGCTGGAGGTGCGGTAGGAGAACGCGGTGGCGCCCCACTGGTAGGTGAGGACCCAGATGTTCTTGGGGGCGAAGTAGAACAGGGTGGGTGCGACGGTGCCGGAAGACATGCCGTTCTGGCTTGCCGAGGCCATGTCGGACCAGTTGGTGAACAGGCCGAAGTTCATCGAGCCCCAGGTGGAGCCGTTGTCGTGCGTCGTCGCGTAGACCAGGTGCTTGCCGTTGTACGGGACATAGGTGAAGTCCTTGAGTGACACCCACCCCGACTTCGGCGTCGCCAGCGAGCCGGTCGAGGTCCAGCGGTAGCTCGACGGAAGGGTGCACGAGCCGGTCGGCGGCGGGCTGGACGGGGGCGCGCTGGACGGCGGCGTGCTGCCGACGGGGACGAGTTGCCACTGCTGGTTGGTGCCGCCCCAGTCGTCGTACTGGACGATGTTGGCGCCGTCGGCGGTCGAGGCGCCCTGGACCTCCAGGGCCTTGCTGCTGTGCCGGTTGATCAGGCGCACGTAGCCGCCCGCAGAGTCGGCCAGGCGCCACTGCTGGTTCGTGCCGTTGAGGTCGGCCCACTGCACGATGGAGCCGCCGTTGGCGGTGGAGAAGTTGTAGTCGTCGAGGACTTTGCCGGAGTGGCGGCTCTTGAGGCGGTAGTAGCCGCCGCCGGAGTCGACGAACTGCCATTGCTGGTTGTTGGCGTTGCTGGTGGTCCACTGGGTGATGCGGCCGCCGTCGGCGGTGGAGAAGTTGTACACGTCCAGGGCTTTGCCGCTGTTGCGGTTGACCAGGACGTACCAGGCGCCGGTGTCGACGGTGGCGGCCTGCGCGCCGCTGGTGCTCACGGCGACCATGCCGACGGTGGCCAGGGCGGTGACCACCGCCGTGGCCACCGCGGCGCGCCACTTTCGGCGGCCGGTGGCGGAAGGTGTGCGGGTGCTGATGCCGGTCACGGCATCCTCCTTCGGGACGAGTCAGGGCAAGACGGGCGGGTCCAGGGCGCGACGTATCGCCGTGCTCGGCCGTGCGGTACGTCAGGACGGCCGTCCACGGTGGTGCTGGCTACCCGGTGATGACGAGCAGGGTTGACGGTCACAGGTGCACCGTGGAGCGCGTCATGGAAGACGCCGCCCGCTCCAGACGGTGACTATGGCGCTGCGTGGTGCCCGCGCCCGGACTGTCCCGTCCGTCGAATGTGACCGATAACATGACCCGCGTCAAGCGTGGCGAAAATGTTTCAGGAGTGTGCCCGCCTCATGTCGGCGGGGCCGACGGGGCCTATCCGGCCAGCGGTGGCCGGATCCGAAACGAGCCTGCGGCCCGGAACGCGGTTGAGCCGTCGCTGTTGTCCACCCACATCTGGGCGCCGCGCCGGTGCATGAACCAGCCGGGGTAGTTCGACGCCTCGAGCAGCACGGTGCCGGTGAAAGCTCCCGGGCGTACGCAGAACGTGGCATCGCCGCGGAACAGCGCGGTGTCGATGCTGGGGTCCAGCCGCAACCGCCATGACAAATGGCGCAGGTAACGGCCGTCAGTGGCGCGCAACGAGAAGCACTTGGGGTCGGCCAGACCCGCCACCACCTCGAACGTGGCCTGAAGACGAGCCGACGAGTCGCTGGCGGCCGACAGCGGAGCCAGCACGCCGAGCCCGTCGACTGTCGTGACGTACAGGCCGGACTCGCCGCCGGCCTCCAGCGAGACCGGCCCGGCCGCCAGCAGACCCGCCGGGCTCGGCGGCTGCCGACTCGGCGGGGCGCTCGGACTGAGCCGCCCGGAGGAACGGCTCGGCGTGGCGGGCGTCGGCAGCGTCGCCGCCGCCGTCGGCTGGGGTGCGGCGCCCGCCGGGGGTGGCGCGGGCACGGGGGCGGGCCATGCGATCACCGCGACGGCGGCCGCCACCACCACGGACCCGGTCACCGCCGCGGCGACCGGCGCGACCGCGAAGGCCTTCGCCACCTGGGCGACCAGTCCGGTCTTGGCGGCGGCAAACGTCACGGACGAGGCCGCGGCGGCCGTGGTGCCCTTGCCGATCACCGCGGCGGTGAGCGCGATCGGGACCGGCAGCAGCGCGAACCCCACGAGCAGCTGCTCGGACGCGACCAGCTCGTCGGCGGCGTGACCGCAGGACTCGCAGCCGCGCACGTGCCGGGTCAGGCGCTTGCGCCAGGACGAGCTCGGCGTGCCGTCCCAGTCGGCCACCAGACCGTCCAGCGTGCCGCACCGGGGCCGACTGTCGAGGGCCGCGAGCAGGGCGCGGCACTGCTCCAGCTGCTGGCGCAGGCGCTGCACGCGAACCCCAGCGTGGGCGATGCTGACCCCGGCGGCCGCGGCCAGCTCGGTGCGGTTCAACCGGCCCGCGACCTCCAGCCACCACAGCGACAGCAGCAGCCGGTCGTCGCCGTCCAGCCAACGTGCCGCCCGTGCCGCCTGGCGCCGCTGCGCGCCGAGGTCCAGGCGCAACATCGTCAGCTCCTCGAAGGGCGCGTCGGCGTCGGGAGCGTCGACCAGGTCGTCGAGAGTCCCGACGACTGGCTCAGACCTGCGCCGCCGCTGCAGATGTGTGCCGACCTGCCGGGCGGCGATGGTGCCCAGCCAGGCCCGGAAGGTGCGCGGGTCGCGCAGTCCCCGCAGCTCACGTACGGCACGGATCATGGTGTCCTGCACCACGTCGTCGACGTCGGCGTCGGAGTCGAGCGCTCGTCGCGCGATCGTGTAGACGAACGGCAGGTACACCCGGAGCAGGGTCTCGAGCGCGCGTCGGTCGCCGGCCTGGGCCGCGCTGACGAGGGCGGCGTCGTCTGGGCTGGTGGGTGGCATGGTCCATATCGCTGTCGGCAGTGGATCGCGGGGGTTGACTGTCGCCCAGGATCGTCTCGGCGTCAAGACGGTCGTACGGGCACGTCGTGACCAGTGCGTCGGCGGGTCCGTGCGACTCGGCGACCTGCCCACACATAACGGTTTCCGGGGACAAGAATTTCGCCCCCACGCGTCGTGATCCGTGTTGGCAATAGTGTTATGGCGGTCTCGCGAAGATGGTCGCCGCATTGCTTTCGCGTTCCGGGATCAGCCCTGTCGGGAGTGCACTGTCGTGGCTGCTGCCTGCGGAGATGGGTGAAAGTCGGCGGCGCGGGAGCGGCCCGGAGAAAAGCCATCGGACAGTCGATCGCCGAATCACCTCTTGAACGTCGAGTGAGACTCTGGCAATCTCCTCGAATACCGAATGGGTGCGCCCGGTGCCCGCTTCGGTGTACATGCCGCCTCACGGCCCCTGACCATGCCCGTGGCAGGCCCAGAAATGTGAGCGCTAACATAGACATACAAGAACATCTGACGGGTTGAGGCGCGTCGCCCCGCGCCCCGGCACGTCACATCCGGTACCACCACTGCTCCTGGTGTGTCGGCGGCATCGTCAGGCGTCGAACGCACCGGGCACGTCCCGCGGGAGGCTCCACGCACAAGCACGGTCCTGCCACTGCCGGGCCTCGGTCTGGCCGCGCTGCCCCGTCGTCGCCCGGCCACCGCGCCCGGCCCTGCGGTCGGCCGACCGCCGTCACCCGCTGGCCCGCAAGCCACGAACTCCAGGTCCTGCGCCGTCAGGTGGACCTACACCCAGGTGGTATGGCGGATCGGGCGCCCGGTCGCCCGCTCAACCGCCGGACCGCAGCCGGTCGAACCACCGGCCCAGGCCCGCTCGCTGCCCTGCGGCCGGGCCGAACGCCAACTCCCAGTCCAGGTCCCACATCGACAAGCTCTCCCGGGTGATCGCCACCGCGAGCCACCCTTCGTCGTCGAGGCCCACCCCGGCCACGGGGCCGTCGTGCCCGTCGAGCACCCGGACACACGCGCCGTCGCCCAACCGCCACACCCGCACCGCGTGATCCCGCCCCGCGCCGACCGCGAACGCGCCGTCGCCGGTGAACCCGACCGCGTCGACCGGCTGGGTGTGGCCCGACAGCACCCGCACGCAGCGGCCGCGCTCCAGATCCCAGTACCGGACCGTCCGGTCCCAGGCGCCCGACAGCGCGAAGCGCCCGTCCGGGCTGATCGCGACGCACTCGGCGCGCTGATCGTGGCCCCGCAGCCGACCCAACGGCTGTCCGGTGACCGCATTCCAGCGCAGGACGTCGCCGTCCTGCGCCGCCGCCAGCGCCAGCTGCCCGTCGCCACTGAGGCAGACGCCGTGCAGCGTCTCCGGCTCCATCCGCGACGACCCACCGGAGCTGCTGGTGATCAGCCGCTCGCGGCCGTGGAACGCGGCCAGCTCGCGGCCGGTCGCCAGGTCCCAGCGGCGCAGCACGGTCAGGGCACCCGTCGCGGTCAGCGCGTACCTGCCCGAGCGGTCCAGGCATACCCGCGAGCCGGTTGACGGCAGCTTGCCCAGCAGCCGTGGCTCGTCGTCGCCGTGCAGGTCCCATACCAACAGGCGGCGGTAGCCGTCGACCGCGACCGCCAGCCGCGCGTCCGCGCTCAGCGCGAGGGTCTCGACCGAGATCCGGTGCTCCGGCGTGTCGAAGCGGCGCTCCACCCGCCCGGTCGCCAGGTCCCACAGCACCATCGCGTCGTCGGGGGAACTCGTCAGCGCCCTGCGCCCGTCGGCGCTGACGCTCACCCGCGGCGTCCAGTACCGCTGGGAACCAGGCTCGACCAGGGTGATCCGGTGGACCAGCCGCGCTCCGCGCAGCCCGGTGCGCACACACGACCGCGCCAGCCGCTGCCAGGCCGCCACCACCCGCGGCGCGTTCTCATGACCCGGCACCGCCCGCGCCTGCCGCATCACCTCCAGCGCGGCAGGCACCCGTCCCTCGCCGAGGGCCTGCTCGGCGTCGCCCAGCAGCCGCTGGAAGCGGGCGTCGAACTCGTGCAGCCGCGACACCGGCCGGGGGCGGCACACCTGCAGCGCGGCGGTGTATCCGGTCGGCAGTCCCCACGACCGCAGCAGCGCGTCGTTGCCCGTCGAGTGCGCGAGCCGTCCGTCGACGCTGACGCAGACCGCGACGTGTACCGTGCGGCTGCTGGTCAGTGCCCGGAACATCGCCTCACGATGCGCTTCGATGGTGCGCAGACAGCGTCCGCCGGCCGCGTCCCACAGGCGCAGGATCCCGTCCTCGCCGCCGGTCAGGAATCGCCCGGCACCGGCCGCCGCCGCGGCGACGACCCGGTTTCGGTGGCCCTGCGACTCGTGGCGGCACACTCCGCCGCCGTCCGGATCCAGCTCCCAGATCCGCACCACGCCGCGGTAGTCACCGGTGACGGCCAGGCGCCCGTCTGGGCTCAGCTCCAACGCCGACACCCGATCCGGATGCGGCAGCACAGCCGTGCACCGACCGGTCCGCGGGTCCCACAGCCGAAGCGTCCGGTCGCTGCTGACCGAGGCCAGCCGGGAGCCGTCGGCCGACCAGGCCAGTCCGTGCACCTCCCGCTCGTGGCCGGTCAGCGTCAGCAGACGCTGGCCGCCGACCGGATCCCACAGCCGGATGGAGCCGCCGCTCGACCCGGACGCCAGCACCCGGCCGTCGGCGTTGAACCGCAGCGCCGTCAGGAACAGGCCGTGACCGGGCAACCGGTGCAGCACCACGCCGCGATCCAGATCCCAGAGCACCGCGTCGTCTCCGCTGCCTCCGATCGCGGCCAGGCGATCATCGGGGTGCACCGCGAAATGGTGGGCGAACGCACCCTGCGGCAACGTCAGTGGGGCCCGACCGCCATCGGTGAAGTGCACCCCGACACTGCTCGCGGTCGGGCGCCGAGGCTCGCCGCCGAACAGGGCGACCCGCAAGCCCCGCTGCCGCGGGGGCACGTCCACGAGCGCGGTCAGCACCACGCGACCGTCCTGGCCGATATGCGCGCCGGTCATCCCGCCGCGCTCGTCGGGCGCACCGCCCGTGATGGGCCGCTCGGTGCTGCCCGCCGCCAACTCGCCCGTGTGGGCCAGGCTCAGCAGCTCCGCGAACTGCGGATCGTCGGGCGACTGCCGCGCCGCCTCGGCCAGCAACGGCAGCGCCGCGTCCAGGTCGCCGCGCTCCAGATGCACCTGGGCCAGCAGGTAGGCGCCGAGCCAGTGCTCGGGCCGGGTGGCGCGGGCCGCCGCGACCGCGGCCACGACCTCGTCGTCGGTGAGCTCGCCGCGCCGCCAGCCGAGCATCGAGGCGTTGAAGACGGCCTCGAGGTGGTGCGGGTCGGCTTCCAGCGCTGACCGCAGCGCGTCGTCGGCCGCGGCGGCGTCGTCGAGGTCGAGCAGCGACAGCCCCCGGTTGTTGAGCTCGTCGCCGCGCAGGTCCGCCTCGGCCGGGACGGTCCGCGGGTACGCCCGGCCCAGCTCCGTGGCGTACACGGCCGCGAGCGTGTCGGCGACCTCGGCCAGGTCGCCGGGCCGGGCGGCAGGATCGTCGAGCAGACACGAGCGCAGCAACTCGGCCAGCGCCGCGGGCATCCGTGGCGCGGCCGGATCGTCGGGTCCGTAGTGGAGGTACTCGGCCAGCGCCACGTCGGCCGACGGGCCGCTGGACCAGGCGACGCCGCCGGTGAACAGCTCGAACACCGACACCGCGTAGCTCCACACGTCGGTGCGGCGGCTCAGCGGCAAACCGGCCGCCTGCTCGGGTGAGGCGTAGTCCGGGGTGAGGCCGCCCGCGCTGACCCGCGTGCCCACGCCGGGATCGGCCCGGACACCCGGCCGGGCCGGGTCGGTCCGCCCGGCGGACGCGCCCACCCGCGACAGTCCGAAGTCGGTGACCTTCGCCGTGCCCGACTCGTCGAGCAGCACGTTGGCCGGTTTGACGTCCTGGTGCACCAGGCCCCGGCGGTGCGCGTGGGCCAGCCCCCAGGCGATCTGCACGGCGAGGTCCAGCAGCCGCGCGAGCACCTCGTCCGGGCCGCCCTCGTACAGCCGCCCGTCGTCGATGGCCTCGCGCAGGCTGCCGCCGGGGACGTACTCGGCGAACACGCGCGGGACCCCGTCGATCGCGCGGACGTAGTGGGCCGCGCACACGTGCGGGTGCAACCCCAGCGAGATCCACGCCTGGGCCTCGTCGACGAACCGCTGCTGGTCCTCGGCGGTGCGCAACCATTGCGGACGCGGGCTCTTCAGCGCCAGGTCGACGTTCCAACCCAGGTGGTGTACCCGGTAGACCAGCCCCATGCCGCCGTGCTCATGCACCTTCGTCACCCGGTACAGCTCGGCGATCACGTCGCCGACCTGCCAGGTCCCGGCGGCTGCCGGGTGCGTGTCGGGGCTCATCGGCCTAGAAGTCCACCATCTCGACGTACAGCGGGCTGCCCAGCAGGTAGGCCGGGCGCGGTGAGCCGTCGGGCAGCGGCCCGCGGCTGATGCACCGGGCGAGGAACTGCACCGGTTGCGGGGTCTGGAACACCGCCCGAGCGGTGCTCGCGATCCCGTCGGCCAGCGACCGCACCGTGTCCGTCTCGGACTGCTCGTCCAGGCCGCTCGCCTCGGACGTCACCGGCTGCAGGGACCGGCGGATCGCGTACGGCTGCGACCCGGGCGTGGCTGTCGGCTCCACCGGGGTCCCGAGCAGGTGCGCCGTCGACCCGCCCAGCACCACCAGCAGATCCTCGGTGTACCCGCAGAAGAACGTGATCTTCTCGGCGTCGGGTCGCCCGTGCTGGATGTCCGACAGCGGCGCCCAGTCCATGTTTAGCCGCGCCTTGACATATCCCTGCGACGCGCTCAGGTCACCGATCTGCTGGTGGCGGCTGAGGTAGTCCTCGACCAGCGCCACCTTCTCCATCCGGCTCTGCTGGCGCAGCGGGTTGTCGGCGCTGAGCGTGAGGCCGATCAGCTTCAGGTCGAGCTTCAGCTCCGTGGCGATGCTGCGCCGCAGCGGCTCGTGGATCTGGCTGATCAGCATGTCGATCTTCGTGTCGGACACGTACGCCATGTACCGCAGCGCGCGCGCCTGCTCGGTCCTGCGCCGGAAGAACATCGTCAACCTCTGGTGGCCCCGTAAGACTGGCCGACAGGATACCTCGCGTATGGACACACCTCGCATCCACACCGGTTCCCTCGGCCCGCCCGCGACGACACCACGTGCCCAGCCAGGTGATCCGCGAATCACGAGGTTGAACCAGTCGGCGAAGACGTCCTGCACCACGTCCTCGGCGGCGGCGAGAGCGGGCGGATCGGTTCCGCGCGGTCTCGAGAAACGACGCGGCCAGTCCGGTACGCCGGCGGCACCGGGTGCGGTGGCGGTTCCAATGTGCTGCGATGAGGTATGGACGAAGCCACCCCCACGACGACCGCATCGCCCCCGCCGCGCAGCACCGTCCTCGACGGCCAGGCGCACCTGGCCGTCGCCGCGGGCGCGGGTCTGGCCCTGGCCGGTTACCTGCTCCCGTGGTTCAAGAAGCAGGACGGTTATCTGTGGTGGTACTCCGGCTGGGAGTACGCCGACCTCTCCAACGGGGGCGGTTGGACCCTGGTCGCCATCGGGCTGCTCTGCGTGTCGCTGCTGACCGGCTTCTGGACCGGGCGCTCCCGGGCAGCCACCGTGGGCTGCCTGGTGAGCGGCATCGCCGGGGCGTTCTGGTCGGCGGCGGTGATCGCCGCGAGTTTCAGCACCATGGGGGAGCGGTCCTCGCTCAACGGCCTGACCGAGCTGCCCTTCGGCATTGGGATGCCCCTGCTGGCAGCGGGCCTCGGACTGTCGATCACCATGGCCGGATACCAGCTCATCAGGCACCTGATCAGCGAACACGTCGACTTCTGAAGCCGTCTGAGGCGACGTCGGGTGATCCGGCCGACCGCTATCATCGCGGCGATGGAGCCCGTCGTCCGCCGCCTGTACCGGCTCGTCGAGCCGATCCACCTGGTCCCCTACTTCGCCCACGAGCCGACCGAGGCGCTCAAGGCGCTCGGCCTTCGCAACTTGCCGCAGTCGTCGACGGGATGCGTGCCTGTGGCCTCATCGACTCCTCCGGTTGGCTCAGCGACGTCGGCAGCGAGAAGAAGAGGAGGATCGAGTCGCTCACCGACGACCTCGCGGCACCGACCTACGACAGCCTCGGTCCGGGTGAACTCGACCAGCTCATCGCCGACCCGGAGCCCATCACCGCAGCGCTCGACGCGGCCGGCTTGCGGTAGTCGGCGCACCTTGCGGAGCCCGGCCTGCGCCGCCCCGGCCCCGCCAGAAGCCGCGCAGCACCCGCAGCACCGTCCCCGGGGCGAGCAGCGCCGTCGGCGGGTCGACCAGGTTCAGCACACGCAGGAACGCCGCGCCCAGCACCGCGTCGCCCGCCGCCGCGACGTGCAGCCGGTGCACGTAGGCGTTGACGAACCGCACCCGCGCCGAGCGAGGCCCCTCCACCTCGGGAAACCGCAGGTCGGTGCCGACGGCGATCGTCCAGGGCGCGTCGATGAGTCGGGCGCAGCCCCGGAAGAACCGTCGGCTCAGTTGCCCGTCCCCGGCCGTGAGCAGCCGCCGCAGCAGCAGGGCCTCCAATGCGGCGACCGTCATCCCCTGCCCGTAGATCGGGTTGAAGCTGCACAGCGCGTCCGCGACGACCAGGTAGCCCGCCGGGAAGTGGCGCAGCCGCTCGTACCGCCTGCGCTGGCTGGCCGGGAACCGCATGCTGGCCGGCTCGGTCAGCGGCTGCGCCGACCTGACGATCTCGGCGATCTGCGGCGCCGTCAGCGACTCGGCGAACGACAGCAGGCCGTCGTCGTCGACCGGTGGCTGCTCGCCGAGCATGCCGTTGAACGCGACAGCGATCCGGCCGTCCTGCTGCAGCGCGACGATGCCGGACCGGGGCGCGCCCGGCACCGCGTTGGTCAGGCAGCCCAGCAGCCCGTCGAGATGGTGTGGCTCGTGCCGGTAGACCCGGGTGACGTAGGTGACGTCGACGCGCACCCGCTCCTCGACGGGCGTCTCGTAGCCCAGCTCGGCCAGCCACGTCGGCGTACGCGAGGCCCGGCCGCAGGCGTCCACGACCAGGTCCGCGGTGACCGTGCGCTCGGCGCCATCGCGGTGGCGCAGCCGCACTCCGGTCACGCGCCGCCGGTCGGCGGTCGTGGTCAGCCCGAGCGCCTCGGCGGCCGGGACGAACTCGACCCCGGGCAGCGCCGCGACCCGGCCGCGGACGACCTGCTCCAGCAGGGGGCGGCTCATCCCGGCCGCGACGAGCGGGGACTCGGCGCGGGCCATCAGGTGGCCGTCGTTGTACCAGTGGACCTGGCCGTGCAGGTCGACCATCGGGACGGTGAGCGCCTGCAGCTCCCGGGACAGGCCCGGGAACAGCTCCTCCATCGCCTCGCGTCCGCGCGACAGCAGCACGTGCAGCTGCCTGCCCTGCGGCACGCCGCGGCGGTCGGTAGCCCGGTCGGGCAGGTCATCGCGGTCCACCACCACGACCCTGGTGTGCGAGTCGCTGAGGGCGCGGGCGGCGAGCAGACCGCCCATGCTGGCGCCGATCACCACGGCCGTACGGTCGGAGGCCATGCCACACCCTAGGCACGCCATGGCACCTACCGCTTCTTTCCCGTTGCGCAAGGATTGGCAACCACTCGCCGGTCAACTTCGTCGTCGTTCTGCGGGGCGGTCCACCTCACCCCGTGCAAGGGATGCGCAGCGAGTCGCCCGAGCTCAATAGGCGTGGTAGCCCGCAGCAGCAAGCCGTCTGCCAACGAACTTGACGGTGGCCGCACGGCACGCGACGATCACTGCCACCCGACGACTGGATATGCCCGATGACCTCACCGAATCCGTCCGAGCTGAGCCCCGAGGACGTGCGCCGTGCCGCGGCGTACCCACGCATGCTGACCGCCGCGCGGGTCTACGGCGCCGCGATGGCCGGTCTTCTGATGACCGCCTGCCTGATCGCCGCTACCAGCGTGCAGGTGTGGACCTACGTCCTGATCGTGGCGATCACGCTGACGTGGATCGCCGGAGCCCTGCTGGCCCGCAGCGCGTTCCGTGCGCTGGAGTCCGAGCTCGGCACCAATCCGCGCTCGGCCGCTGTCATCGCCTCAGCGCAGGATCTCTTCCGTCACCGCCGGTCCGAAGGCTGACGCCGCACCCGTTCCGGCGCGGCCGGGCTCGCCTGCCCGTCGGCATCGCCGCGCCACTTCAATGGTTCTAGTCATTGAAGACACGACCTGGCTAGGCCGGGTCTGGTGGAGCAAGAAGGGGCGATTCGGTCCAGGAGGGCCGCTTCTCGGGCGGGATCGAGGCCGCCGGCGGTCGGGACGTCCGGCGTTGAGCGCAGCCAGGCCCAGGTGTCGGTGACGGTCTGCGCGACCGGGCGGCAGCGTAGCCCCGCCGCGTGCGCCCGGTCGGCGTTCGTCTCATGCAGTCCCCGAACCGGTGACCCGTCCGGAATCCAGATCGGCAGCTCCGACCACGGCTGCACGCCCGCGGCCAGCATCGTCTCCGGCTCGGCCCGGCACAGCCGCGCGCCCGAACCGGTGGCCTCGCGGCATGCCTCCAGTAGCTCCGCCATGGTGGTGTGCCCCGGTCGGCTCACCGCGTTGAACGTGCCGCTGACCTCGTCACGGGCGGCGTCCAGCAGCCACCCGGAGAGGTCGCGTACGTCGATGTATTGCTGTGGCAGGTACGGCGGCCCTGGGGCGATCGCTCGGCCTACGAACCGCGTACCCCCGAGCACCAGCACCCGCACTGGCTCACCCCCGTCCGCGCCGAGCCCAGGGCGCGCCTCGTGGATCTGCGAGCCGTGCGCGGGTATCACGTTGTCGTGTTTGGATGTTTCGGGCTCACCGATGCCGAGTGAGAGTCATTGAAACCGTTGCCGCCTGCGAATCCGATACGCGGCGGTGCCGGTTTCGTGATCACCGCATGAGGATCTCGTGGATCATGAACGCGCTAGTATTGCCGACATGGCAACGCGGCTTGTGCAGATCAACATGAAGGCTCATGACGACTCCGCGCTGGGCGGATTCTGGGCGGAGGTGCTCGGCTGGCACGTCTCCAGCGAGGAACCCGGCGTGACCAACCTTGAACCCGAGGGCTTCGTCTATCCCGACCCCGTCGCCGTCTGCATCGACCTCGTCACCTCCGCGGAACCCAAAACGGTGAAGAACCGCGTGCATGTCGACCTCGCCACGACCTCGGCGGCCCATCAGGCGGAGCTGGTCGCGCGCCTGAAGGATCTGGGCGCGACACTCGCCGACATAGGCCAGGGCGACGTCCCCTGGACCGTCATGGCCGACCCGGAGGGCAACGAGTTCTGCGTGCTGGACTCGCTGTACGGAGAGACCGGACCAATCGCCTCAGTGGTCGTCGACTGCACGGACCCCCAAGCCATGGCCCGTTTCTGGGGTCAGGCCATGGACTGGACCGTGCACAAGGTGACCGAGCACAGCGCGGTGCTGCGCTCCGCCAAGGGCGTCGGCCCATATCTGCAGTTCCTCCGTACACCTGACGTGAAGACCGGGTGGAACCGCGTCCATCTCGATATCCGCCCATACCCAGGTGACGACCGCGTGGCCGAGGCGGCCAGATTGCGGGCTCTTGGCGCCACCGCCGTCGACCTTGGCGACAGCGAGGTCTCGTGGACGGTCCTCGCCGATCCGGAAGGCAACGAGTTCTGCCTCCTCGCCCCAAGCTGATCCGGCGAGGGCCGACGGCGCCGCGGATCGGGCGCCTCGTGGCGGACCCGGTCAAGCCGCGCCGGTCGATCGTGGTGCTGATGTCGGTCCAGGGCCCGCCGTCCGCCGACCGGGCGCACCTGACGTGGGGACGTCCTCGAAATGCTGGATCACGCCCTGGCTGACTTCGTGTGGCGCCACGCGCAACTGCGACGCCACTGACTGGAGCAGCAGGTCGACGTCGCCGTGGCGCACCGCGTCGAGCAGATA
Organism: Catellatospora tritici; assembly: GCF_019083965.1. GTDB lineage: Bacteria > Actinomycetota > Actinomycetes > Mycobacteriales > Micromonosporaceae > Catellatospora > Catellatospora tritici. The sequence continues at coordinate 375,984 of NZ_JAHRCY010000005.1, read as the reverse complement.
CGGGGCGACGGTCCGGTAGGCCCGCACCCGGGCCTCCGGCCAGTCGGCGTGGAAACCGTCGGGAAATGCTTTGGCCAGCGCCCGCTCCACAGCCAGTAGCGCCAGCGGCCGTTCAGCGGCGAGCAGGTCGAGCAGGGTTGAGTCGGGGCCGCGGGCTGCCAGCAGCTCGGCGATGTCCTTGAACCCTTTCGGTCCGGTGCCCAGGACCCTGCCGTGCGGCCAGCTCATCGCCAGTGGGTAGGCCCGTTCCAGCGCCTTGACGCCCGCCTGGTCGACGTCGAATGACATGACCAGCGACGTGTCCCGGTCGGCCGCGGCGGCCAGCAGCGCGAACTGCGCCGATGTGAACGCGGTGCCGCCCGGAGCCACCACGACGGTGCGCACGCCCGCGGCGGCAGAGGCGCTGTAGGCGAGGTGCGCGGCGATGGTGTCGGTAGGCCCTTCGACCACGAGGAACCGCGTCGGGGTGCCCTTCTCACGCAGCTGTGGAGCGAGCCCGTAGAGCAGCTCGCCTTTGTGGAAGATCGTCGTCTCGGGCGTGTTGTAGAACTTGGCTCTGCTGCGTTCCGACAGGTCCCGGCCGGTGAAGCCCGCGATCTGGCCGTCGGGGGCGTGGATGGGGAACACCAGGCGGTCTCGGAACACATCGTAAATGCCGCGCCCGTGCATGTGACCGGCGGTGACAAGACCGGCGGCGAGCATGACCTGGTCGACGAAGCCGAGTGAACGAAGGTGCTGAAGAAGGACGTCGCCTCCGGCTGGGGCGACCCCGAGCTGCCAGCTGGAGTCGGGATCGGCGGCGGCGGAGATGCCCCGCGACCGCAGATAGGCCGCTGCGGTACGGCTGGTCGGCAGCTTGGTGGCGTAGAACGCCGCCGCGGCGGCGTTGACCGCGTACAGCGCGGCCCGGTTGCCCTGGTCGAGCGCGGGCCCCGAGTCGGTTGTCGGGGCAGGCTGCCGTCGCGTCGGGGTGTGCGCCGCGCTGCGCCGCTGTGCCGGAATCACGCCGGGGGCTGCCGATCGCGCAAGCGCCCGCTCCAGCCTGGCCGTCACGGCGTCGGCGGTGCGAATGACCACCGCGGTGGTGTCGACCAACAGGTCCGACGCTGTCCGATCCGGCGGCGCCGCCCAATGCCGCGGCTGCGGAACCGGGGCGTCGACCGGCTGCAGACCGAATCGCCTGGCGACGACGCGGGCGACACCCGAGGCCTGCACACTGCGGGCCGGGCCGGTGGGCAACATCGGCAGGGCCATCTGGCCGACGAGAAGTCCTGCGGCTGCCGAGAGCGGCAGATCGGCGGCCAGGTCGAGACGGTCGCCATCGGCGCGCACCGCGGTGTTGAGCCCTTGCCTCAGTCGGACGGTCAACCCGGCCTCACCCGCCAGCCCGGCAAGCGCCGCCACGACCCGTACCAGGTCATACGAGGGCCGTTGAGGTGAGGGCACCGCGTCGGTCTGGGCGATGTCGAAGACCCGGACGACGTCGAAAGCGTCGCCGGTGTCGTCCAGCGGCCGAAGCAGCAGCAGGCCCCGCTCGCCGCGGCGCACATGTGCGCCGCGGGCCCGCCACTGGTCATGGGTGGCCAGCTCGGTGGCGTCGGATCGCTGGCGTGCGATCAGCAGAACATCGTTGGCACCGCGGCCCCGGTGGCGGGCAGCGACGTCGAGTAGGCGATGCCAGGCCTGAGCACTGGTGAGGTCAGCTACCGCCAGCTGCAGCGTGAGCATGGCGGTGTGCAGCAACGCGTGGCTGGGCGGGTGCATCCGCGCGGTCGCTCTTTCATCGCCGTTCGCCACTCTCCCAACTTTATCGAGCTGACCGACAAGACGCTCGGTTCGCTGGCATCGCGCACTGGACGCTGCTGCGAAGCTCCGGCGACGCCCACGGCGAAGACGGCGAAGGCTGAGCGGCTTACCAGGTGATGTCCGAGGCAGTGGGGGAGACCAGGTTGAACAGGGCGAAGCGTCGTTGCGGGCTACCGTTCACCGCCGTGTACGCGCCGGCGGCGACCAACTGGCCCAGCTCCTTGCTGGATCGCAGTGCCCGCACTCCGACCGAGCCATTGCCGTCGGCGATCCAACCGAGCAGCGCTCCGCTGCCCGGGTCGACGGCGGCGAGTTTGACCCGCCGGGTCGCTCCGTCCAGGCATACGCCCAGGTGTCCGGTGTTGGCGCTGCCGCACACGTTGTCGAAGTGCCCACCGAGATAGAGCACACCATCCAGCACCGTGACCGCCTGCACGGCCCCGTCGGTGGCCACGGTCCACCGCACCTGTCCGGTCAGGTCCATCGAGCTGACTCGCCCGCCGCCGCCGTCGATGCCGACGTAGATGCTGCCGTCGACGATGGCGATGTCGTTGACCATCGCGCTGACGTGGGACCAGAAGCCGGGATCGACCGCACCTGTCACCGGGTCGAGGGCGGCGATCTTCTTCGTGCCCCGCGCGCCGTCGACCGAGTCGAACCTGCCCCCCAGATACACTCGGCCGGCTGTGTACCGCACCACGTTCACCACGTCGTTGAGGTACGGGTGCCACTGCGGGTCCAGCTCGCCGGTGACCAGATCGAAGGCGGCCACTCCGGTGCGAGCTTGGCCGTCGACGGCGGTGATCGAGCCGCCGAGGTAGAGGCGCCCACCGCCGACGGACATGGAGTCCGGATGTCCGTCGATGCGGTGCTTGAGGGTGGGTTGCAGAACACCGGCGTGGTCGACCTTTGCGAGGTTGTCGCGGCCCGCACCGTTGACCAGGTGGAAGTTCCCGGCCAGGTAGACCCCGTCGCTGTCGGCGTCGATGGTTCTCACCGTGGCGTCGACCTGCGGGCTCCAGGGCAGTAGTGCTCCGGTCCGCGCGTTTACAGCCGCGGTGTGGAGCCGGGCGACGTTGTGGCCGCCCCAGGTCGCGGTGGTGAAATCGCCACCGACGTAGATGGTGTCGCCCCAGTACGCGGCGGTGTGCACGGGCCCGTTGAAGGTGACCGACCCCGCCGGCCTCGGATCAACCGGCGCACTCCGCGACACGCCGTCGGCCAACACTACGACCAGTACGGTGACCAGGGCTGCCGCGGCATTCAGCACACTCAGACGTTCGCGCACGTCATGCCCAACGATGCATCAACGGGGAGGACGCAGTCGCCGCGGGGAACGTGACATGGTGGGTACAGCGCGATGAACCAGTTGGCGACTCACGCTCCGCCGGCCGCGCCGTGTGCGCCATCACTGGTCACCGTTGACCACGCCCACCTCGGTCATCTTCTGCGGTCACGCACCGTGTTGACCGCTGCCCTGAGCTGCAACCACGTCGGATCGGTTTTGTCGGCGGCGGTCACCGACTCCAGGTCGTCGCGCTCCCAAACCCGGTCGCCATCGGTGAGGACGAAGCCCTCGTCCTCGTCATCAGGGTCTCCGCTGTCGGGCAGCTCGACCGTGGCCGCCGTGAAAGCCGCGACAGCGGCGCGCGCGGCGTCGGTGTCGGTCACCACGGCCTCATCGCGCACGGCCAGAAGCATCAGCTCGCCGTCGCCGGTCGCGGCCACGAAGGCGCCGGTCGCTGTCGCGGCCAGCGCCGTGATCGCGATGCCAGGCGACACCTCGTGCACGGCCACGGCGTCGGCCGCCACGTCGACCTCGACGAGCGTCCCGGCGGGAGTGCCGACCCACAGCGCACCGGGCCTGGCCCCGAACGCGACGTTGTGCCGCGACCAGGTGCCACCCTCGGACTCCTCGTCGCCCCCCGGCCTCGCGAGAAGCTCCGACATCACGCAGGTCAGCGACGGGAACTCAAACATCTGCAGCGTATGGCCGTAGGAGTTGCCCCGGATCGCGAAATGGCGCCCGTCCGCACTGAAGACCGGCGCCTCGTAGCCGTCGACGTCGAGGATCAGCGCCCGACGCAGCGCACGCATCGCACCCGGCCTGACCTGCTCGTCGACCAGCGCGAACACGCCCAGCGTGGCGCCCTGGTCGCTGCGGTACGTCAGCACGAGCCCGCCGCCGGGATGTTCGACGACGCCGGTGTCCCAGCGCGGACCGACCTGGACGGTCCCGGCACTGAGATCGAGGCTGTCGGAAAACTCCCACGCGTCCTCGCCGCCGCTCGAGGACGGCGACGCCCACAAGGTGCGGCCGTCCGGGCTGAACGCCAGATTCCGGTACACCGCTTCGGCCGGGACACCTGCCAGTGGGTTGACGTCGTCCGGGGTCCACGAGATCACGCCCCGCTGATCGGTGACCAGCAGCCACGGCTCATACGGATGCCATGCCACGTGCGGGACCAGGTCGAACCGCTCCCACGGGTGTTTGGGGTAGGCGGCCGCGTCGGCGTGGACGCTCCGAAGTTCGCGTAGGCCGTCCTCGGCGCATTCCCAGACGTGGACCGCGGGGCGCGCGGAGTCCAGGCCCGCCACCAGCGGTAACCGGGGATGGCACACCAGCCGCTCGATCGGAACTCCGGCACCGGCGCGAAGCCGCGCCAACATCTCGATGACAGCCACCGCGACACCGTACGGGAGGGGGCCGACAGCCCCGTTCGGTCGCCGGATGGCACGCGTGCTGCTGACCGGTCGTCCAAAGAACCCAGAGGTCGACATCGGCCTCAGGTTGCGAACTCCGTTCGAGATCACGATGCTGATCTGGACCATGATCGTAACCTTCGGGTCTCTCCACGGAAGGACATCTGTGAAGCGCCAACTCCTCCACGTCGGCACGGCCGTGATGGTCGTCCTCGCCGGCGCGACGGCGGCTGCCGCACCCGCCGCGGCCAGTGACGCTCCCGGCTTCGTGTGCAACCTCAACCAGAACACGTGGCTGCGTACCGATCCCCATGGCTTCGTGCTGCGGACGCTGTCCGCGGGACGCGGATTCCGCTGGCACGGTCAGGCCGTCGACGACGGCTACGGCGTATGGATCTACGGGCACGGCGCCGAGGCACCCCAGCAGGACGGCTGGATCCCGGCTGTCAACGCCAACTGCTGACGCGTCCGGGGTGGCCGCAGTCGTCTGCTGCCACCCCTCCGGCTGACGCAGGCCACGGCGGCCCTGCCGTCAGCGCAGGTGGGCCGAGACCTGGAAGTCCGGCACGCCCAGGTCCTCACGCGCGGCGATATAGAACCTGTCACGTGCCAGGTCCACCTCCCGCTCTGCCGCCTGCCATCGAGTGGCGTCGGCCGGCTCCCCACGCACGTACGACACCGGCCCCCGCAGCACCCGATGCCACTGCCGTGCCGCCTCCAGCGCACCGCTGCCGCCCAGTAGCAGCAGCGCCTCCCAGCTCACCGCGCGGTCGGCGACCGCCGCCGACAGCAGTGGCAGCCCCTCCTCCGGCGGCAGCGGATCGCCGCGGTCGTGCAATCCCTGGTGGGCCGCGACCCGGGAGGCGACACTGAAGATGCGCTTGCTCGCCTCACCGAAGGCGATGTACGCCGTCAGCCTCCGGTCGTCCCATCGCACGTCCTGCGAACGCCGCCACCGGCTGCGTTCTGCGGCGGTGGTGACGAGGTAGGTGGCCACGGCGCCGATCACGACACCGACCAGAGGCAAGACCGCCTTCAATGTCTCCACGCGGCGCAGCGTAGCGGCGCCGGTCAACAACCGACGGTCGCCGCATGTCTTGTCGCTACCTGGACCGTTTCACCGCAGGCCGGCTGCCGCGGCGTCGCTCACCGGAAGGCCGCCCCGTGGAACAGGCACAGCGCCACCCCCGCCACCGCGAACACGGCCGCCAGGACCAGCTGCCACCGCCGGCGCGAGCGCATCCACAGGTACAGTGACGTGCCGCTGCTGAGCAACAGCGTCGCCGACAGCGCCAGCGAGCCCAACAGCGCCGCGGAGAACGCGGCTGTGCCCTCGATCGCGTCCGGTCCTGAGGTGGCGACGTACGCCACGGCGAAGCACAGCGAGCCCAGCCAGCCGAACGCGGTCACCACCATCAGCAGCCCGCCCAACACGCCGACGTCCGCGCCGGCGATGTCGACGGCGTCGTCGCCGTCGGTGTGGTCGTCGGCCGGTTCGGCCGCTGCGGCGTCGCCGTCCGCAGGGTCGCCGGCGGCGAACGCCACCAGCGCCGGTACTCCCACTGCGGCGTCGTCGGCCGCGTCGGCGGGATCGTCGGACGTGTTCGCCACCAGTGCGGGCTCACCGTCGTAGGACGCGGCGGTGTGATCGCCGTCAGACTCCGTCATCGGCACAGGGTAGGGGTGGCGGTCAATGTCCCCGAGCGACTCGGCTGCCACGTGACCTGGGCGTCGGCGCGGCTCAGCCGGTGACCGGCCGGCCAAGGCGGGAACGTTCCCACCCGCCTTGGCCAACCCCGGCGAACGTCGCCGGGTACCCCGCTGACCCTGGTTTGACTGGTGGTCAGACCGCCGCTCGCGCGGCGTTGGCCACTCCCTCGGCAGCCCGCTTCAGCTCGTGCGGGTCGCCACCGGCCGCGGCGAGGGCCGCCGCGGCGCGGTAGCAGCCCGCGGCGCGGCCGCGCAGGTGCAGGCGCTGGTAGACCGACCCGAGCGCGTTGAGGATCCGAGTCTCGAACCCGCCCATGCTGTGCTCCCGAGCCAGCGCCAAGGCCTGCCGCAGCTGCCTGACCGCGCCGAACAGGCGCCCCGACCCGCCGAGCAGGACGCCGATGCGGTATCGCGCGACCACTACGCCGACATCGTCCTTCTGCTCCCGCTGCCGGTCCAGTGCGCCACGCAGCATCGCCATCCCCTCCCGGCGATTCCCGCGGCGGGCCAGCGTGTACCCGAGGGCACTGAGCGCCACCGCCTCACTGGTCGGGTCGTCGACCTGCCCGAACATCGCGACCGACGCACGCAACAGCCGTTCGGCTTCGACGAGGTCGCCGAAGTGCAGGCAGGTCTCGCCGAAGTTCGTCAGCGCGATTGCCGTCCACGCGTGGTCGGCCTGCGCGGCCAGAACCGCCAGCGCCTGCCGGGCGTAGGAGGTGGCGGCGGCTTGGTCGCCCAGCCAGCGGTACGCCACGCCGAGGTTGTCGAGCACCATGCCGTAATCGACCTGGTCGCCCTTGGGATCGGCTGACTCGTGCGCCGCCGTGAAGCACTCCAGCGCCTCCCGGTAGCGGCCCATGCCCTCCAGCACGGCGCCCAGGTTGCTGCGCGCGCGGGACTGCAGGGCGAAGTGCTGGCTGTCGCCGTACGCGGCGACAGCCTCCGTGAGCGTCTCGACCGCCTCCGGGTGCCTGCCCTGCTGCAACAGCGCCAGACCGAGGTCCATGAGCGCGTTGGCTTGGCCGAGCCGGTCGTCGTCCTGACGGGCGATGGCCAGCATCTGCCGGTTGAGCTGCTCGCCTTCGGAGAAGCCCGCGCTGGTCGGGGAGCCCGCTGCCGCGGCGGGAAAGACGAAGTACCGCCACAGCGTGGACGCGAAGGCGCCGGCCTGCGGGTGCTTGCCCTTGGCGGCCATGACGACGATCGCGAACCGGTTGGCGCGCTGGTCTTCGAGCCAGCGCCTGGCGGCGTCGGCGTTGGCGATCGGCGGCAGCGCACGCTGCCCGGCCGTCGCCCCGGCGGCGTGCGGCTCGGCCGGGTAGAGCCAGTCCATGCAGGCGGCGGTGGTCGCCAGGTAGAGATCGATGAGGCGTGATTCGGCGGCGCGCCGCTGCTGCGGGGTCTCGGCGGCGGCCTGCAGTCCGTCGGCGTAGTCACGCAACAGGCTGTAGAGCCGAAACGAATCACCGCGGGCGTACTCGACCAGGTGCGCCCCGGACAGGACGGACAACGCCTTGCGTGCCTGGGTGACGTCCGTGTCGAGCAGCGCGGCGGCCGTGTACTCGTCGAAGTCGGCGCCGGGATGCAGCGACAGGCGCCGGAACAGGGTCGCCGCCGTCTCCGGCAGTTCGGCGTACGACCAGTGGAACGCGGCCGCGACGCTGCGCTCGGTGGCCACGGTCCCCGCCGTGTCCGGGCGCAGCAGCTCATCGCGGAGCCTGCCCGCCAGTTCGGCCAGTGACGCGTGCGGGCGCGCGGCCGCGACCTCGGCCGCGATCCGCAGCGCCATCGGCAGCCAGTCGCATTCGGCGGCCAGCGCTCGCGCCTGGTCGGGGTGCCGGACCGCGCGCTCACCGATGATCCTCCGCAGCAGCTTCCCGGCGGATTCCTCGTTGAGCCCCTTCAGCGGCACAGCCTCGGCATCGCTGTTGAAGACAAGCCCCTGCAGTGCGTTGCGGCTGGTCAGAATGATCGCGCTCGCGGCATTGGTGGGCAGCAGCGGGCGGACCTGCGCCTCGTCACGGACGTTGTCGAGCAGCAGGAACAGGCGGCGGTCGGCGATGGCGGTCCGGTACTCGTTGAGCAACTCGGTCTCGTCATCGGGGGCGGGCACCCTCAGACTGTGCAGCAACAGCACCGCCGCCTGTGCCGTGGCCAGTGGCGGCTTGTCTCCGAAGCCCTGCATGTCCAGGTAGAGCTGGCCGTCAGGAAACCTGTTGGCCAGCCGGTGCCCGCAGCGTACGGCCAGTGCCGTCTTGCCCACCCCCGCGGCGCCGGTGACGACCGCGACGGCGGGACCGCCGGACTGCCCACGCCGCCGCCGCAGCAGGATTCGGGTCAGCTGCTTCAGCTCGCCGTCGCGGCCCACCAGCATCTTGATATCGGCCAGCAACTGGCGCGGCACCGGACGCCCGGCCTGGGCCAACTTGACGTTCACCGTGGATGTCACGAATCCGGCCAGGCCCAGGAACAGGCCGACCCAGTCGAGCAGGGTATCGGCGGGCCCGTAGTCGTGCAGGAACACGAAGAGGCCGACGGTGGCCAGCGCCATGGCCAGCAGCCACAGCAGCATGCTCCGGTTGTGCTTCATCCACGTCACGCTTGGGATCATGTCTAAAAAGGACCAAGGTCGCCATGGCCTGATGCGCCGGTCGATCCGCAGCCGGGCTCCGAACAGATGACGGCGGCCGTCGCTGGCGGCTCTGTCACGGTCGCGGTGGGTAGGGGCCCGCCTGCCCTGGGTTTCGACGCGATGGACGAAGCTTAGTGCCCCTCATGCCTTGTCGGGGCCGCTGAGCAGTTCGAGCACACCATCGAGATCGGGAACATCCGCGACCAGGGCGACGACCGCGCCGACGATCTCCGCCCGGCGCGGATACGGCACCCACAACTCGGGCGACTTCCGCAGCAGTGTGGTCGCCGGTCTGGCCCAGTTCGTGACGCTGAACCACCCTTCCGCAGCCCGGTACGCCGCCTCCCCGCCCAGCAGCGGCACCAGTCGCGCGACCGCGCCCTGCAGGTGGTCGTCCGCGGCTTCCGGATCCGGAAGCTTCTGCCCGGCGCCGGCCCCGCTCCAGGCGTCGCGGAACCGTCGAGCCTGCTCAAGCGAGCGAAGCAGGCCATCGGCGACCGGACCGACCAGCGCATCGGGCTGTGCCCCGAGCTCGACCAAAGCCCCGCACAGGATCGAGAATCGGCCGCCCGAGCCCACGCTCAACCCGCTCAACAGCCACGCGCACCGTTCGAGCGCGGCGGTGAGGTCGCGCGGCGCGGCCTTCTGCGCGGCAGTCCACAGGCCCAGGGCGGCCTGCTCGAAGGCCGCCGGGTCCTCGGCCGCCTCGAGCTGATCGCAGTACTTGTCGACCTTGTTCCTGGCGCCGAAAAACACTCGCGGAGACTACCTCGTGGCCGCACGTCACGCACCTGGCCATCCACCTACTCTCGCCCTGGATCCCGCCGCCAGCGCGGCGAGCCACGGCCGAATGCGCGTAGCAGCGTGCCGATGCTCGCAAGCCCGTCTCGGTCGCCGCATCACACTGCGTCATGGTCAGCACCCCGACCTGGTCACCCAACGCGTCATCGACGCCGATCGAGGCACCCGCCGACCTGCCGTCGCGGGCTCCGGTGGGGCCGGTCAATCCGGCCGGCCCCACCTGTGTGGTCACAGTCCGATGATGTCGATGTAGCTGATCTTGTTGTTGGTGGCGCCCGCACCGTTGCCGATGGTCAGCTTGCCGTCGGTGACGGTGACGGTCACCGAGTTCTCGGCAGGGATGCCGCCATGATGGCGGCCACGATGGTGGGACGGATCAGCCGAAGCACGGTGTCCTCTTTCGGGGAGGGTCTTCCCGCCGCTGCGCGCGGGCGGGAGCGGGTTGTGCTGAGAGCGCTCTCTGAAGGACGAGCCTAGCCAGGCCGCGAGTGATGTCAATGCGCGTATCGGCGCTCGTCGCCGCTGTTCAACCCCGGATCCTGTCCAGCTGCGCCAGAGCCTGCAGGCGCACCACCTCCGGTAGCGGCGCGAAGCCCACATCGTCGGCGCTGCCCTGGCCCTCGTTGAGGAGGTAGGTGAGGAACCCCTTGACGAGCCGGGCTTTGGCGAAGTCGCCGTATCCCGTGCGGACCAGCAGGTACGTCGGCGCGGTGAGCGGATACGCGCCCGCACCGGGGGCGTCGAGGGTGTCGTAGGTCAGGTCGGCGTGAACCTGCGCGGCGGCCAGCGCCGCCGTCGCGGCCTCGAGCGTCGGTCCGACGAACCGGCCGTCTCGGTTGCGCAACGCTGCCGTGGCCAGGCCCGCTTCGGCCGCGTCGCGTAGATCGACGTAGCCGATCGCTCCGGGATGTTGGCGGATGAGTTGTGCGACGCCGGTGTTGCGTTCGCCTGCCAGTGTGTCGGTGGGCCAGTCGATGGTTTGGCCGCTGCCCAGCCGCCACGAGGGTGCGGCAGCGACGAGGTATCGGGTGACGTCGTCGGTGGTTCCGGAGCCGTCGGCGCGGTGGACGACTGTGATGGCCTGGCCCGGTAGGGCTGCTGCGGGATTGTCGGCGGCGATCGCCGGGTCGTTCCAGTTCGTGATGTCACGCTGGAAGATCGCGGCCAGGGTGCCCGGACGCAGTCGCAGGTCGGGCACGCCGGTGAGGTTGTACGCGATCGTGATCGGCGCGGCAACCGTGGGGACGTACACGAAACTGCCTGGCGTGATGGAGTCAGCGGGCGTCACGGCGCTGTCGGTTCCCGCGAAGTCGGTCAGGTACCGGGCGAATTCGGTCTTGCCGGTGGCCGAACCGACCGCCTGGTAACTGATGGTGGCGCCAGGCGCGATGCGCTCGAAATCGCCGATCATGCGGTGGTAGTACGCGTCCGGGAGGCTCGCTCCGGAGCCTTTGAGCTGACCGGACAGGTCTTCGGCGCCGGATACCGACGGGCTTGGTACGGCACCGTCGCCACAGCCTGTCAGCAGTACCGGCGCCAGTGCGCTCGCGGCCAGCAGGCGTAGCAGTTGCCGTCGCCTCATGGCGGCCCCTCGCCGCTGAACCGGAAGAAAGCGACTTGCCCCACCTTCCCGATCATAGGCCGGTCGGACCGGGCACCAACCCGGTGCTGTGTTCGCGTCGCGGCGACAGGTCTCTCGACATCAGGTTCGAGTTGGGACCGCGCAGGTTCGCGGGGAGGCGGTCAGTGCTGGTCGGGGTGGCGGCCAAGGTCGCCGAGCAGGCGAGGCAGGTCCATCTCGGCGTCCCGCGTCTGGAATGCGCGTTCGAACGCGGCCTTGGTGCGGGCCGAACCCTCAGGACTGCTCAGCCCATGGGCGAACAGGTCGGAGTCGCGGCGGAACTCGTCGGCAAGGGCGAGTGTGTTCGCGTTGACGCGCTCCTTGAGCATGGTGTGGGCGGCGGACGGGAACCCGGCGATCCGATGTGCGAGCGACCTGACGAATTGGCCCAGTTCGGCGGCGGGCAGTGCCCGGTTGATCCAGCCGTGTCGTTCCGCCTGCTCGGCGTCGTAGTCGTCGGCGCTGAGGATGACCTCCAACGTCCGAGCGCGACCGATCAGACGCGTCAGATGCTGGATGCCGCCTGCGCCGGGCACCGTGGCGAATGCCTGCTCAAGCTGGCAGAACAGGGCCGACTCCCGCGCCGCGAAGCGCATGTCGCAGGCCAGCACGAACCCGTTGCCCGCGCCGCGGACGCGGCCTTCGATCTGCGCACAAGGCTACGTGACTTACGTCGGACCCGTCCGTGAATCAGCGCGAGAGCGCAGGGGGCCGTCCGTGCCGTCGGTCGCCCCATATGCGCCTGATTTGGGCCAAATCTCGGCACCTCCCAGCGCATGGGGATTACCGTCAGTAACGTTCGTGGTATGGGTGTGCTGTCGCTCAAGGAGATCGTCGACCGGGCGATGCGTGAGCGATACGGCGTCGCCGCGATCAACATCGTCAATGACCTGACCCTGGAGAGCGTGCTTGCCGCCGCGGTGCAGCGGCGCTCGCCGATCATCGTCCAGACCTCGGTGAAGACCGTGCGATCGATCGGTTCGGACGTCCTCATCGCGATGTGGCGCGCGATGACGGCCGGCATCGAGGTGCCGGTCAGCCTCCACCTCGACCACTGCCCCGACCGCGCGGTGATCACCGAATGCCTGGCCAAGGGCTGGAACTCGGTGCTGTTCGACGCCTCGACTCTGCCGGTCGAGGAGAACCTGCGCCAGACCATCGAGGTGGTCGCCGAGGCCCGCGCGTACGGCGCCCACGTGGAGGGCGAGATCGAAGCGATCAAAGGCGTCGAGGACGATGTCGGCAGCGACGAGGAGTCCCGGCGGCAGTCGCTGGAGACCTCGGTGCGGTTCGTCGAGACGTCCGGCGTCGATGTGTTCGCCCCGTCGATCGGCAACGCTCACGGCGTCTACTCGGCCACGCCGCACCTGGACGGGCAGCGGGTCAGCGACATCGTGGCGGCGACCGGCGTGCCGATCGCCCTGCATGGCGGCACCGGTCTGACCGATGCCCAGTTCAGCGAACTGATCGCCCGGGGCTGCGCCAAGGTCAACGTGTCCACCGCGCTGAAGGTCACCTACATGACCTCGAACCTGGAGTTCCTGCGCCAGGCTGAGCAGCAGAACAAATGGGATCCGCCATCGCTGTTCAAACACGTCGGGGCGGAGGTGACCGCGATGGCCGCCGGGTACATCGACCGCTTCGACAGCGCTGGGCGCGCATGGTGACCGCGCTGATCTTCGACTGCGACGGCGTCCTGGCCGACACCGAACGCCACGGGCACCTGCCCGCGTTCAACCAGACGTTCGCCGAGTTCGGCCTCCCCGTGCGCTGGGACGAGCAGGAGTACGGCCGCAAGCTCGCCATCGGCGGCGGCAAGGAGCGCATGAGCAGCCTGCTGACCCCGGAGTTCGTGGCCGCCGCCGGCCTGCCGCAGGATCCGGCCGGTCAGGCCGAGGCCGTCGCCGCGTGGCACCGCCGCAAGACCGAGATCTACACCGCCATGGTCGGCGCCGGCGACCTGCCGGCCCGCCCCGGTATCGCCCGGATCGTCGAGGAGGCACACGCGGCGGGGTGGCTGCTGGCAGTCGCCTCCACGTCGGCTGAGGCCTCCGTGCGGGCGGTGCTGGAGCACGCCGTCGGCCCGGACCGGGCCCGCGACTTCACGGTCCTTGCCGGTGACGTCGTGTCCCGCAAGAAACCCGCCCCCGACATCTACCAGCTCACCCTGGACCGGCTCGGGCTCGCGCCGAACGAGGCCGTCGTCATCGAGGACTCCCACAACGGCCTGGCCGCGGCCCTGGCGGCGGGCATCGCCTGTGTCGTCACGGTCAACGGCTACACCGCCGACGAGGACTTCACCGGCGCCGCGTTCGTGGTCGACTCCCTCGGCGAACCCGACACCGACCCCGTCACGGTCTTGGCCAACAACGGCCCGGCATTGCCCGGGGCGTACGTGACGCTGTCCGACCTCGCGGCAGTCCTGGGCGAAAGGGACCCGAGATGACCGACAACCCGCTGCCGCCGGTCGAATTCACGGTGCGCACCATCGCCCAGACCGCCGTCGCCAACGAGAAGTACTTCGGTGATCTCGACGCCGTCGTCGGTGATGGCGACTTCGGCTACTCCCTGGCCCGAGGCTTCGAAACCGTCATCGCCGACTGGGACACCTTCGACCGTACCGATGCCGCCACCTTCCTGCGCAAGGTCGCCGTTGTCATCACCAGCCGCATCGGCGGGACCTCCGGCCCGCTGTGGGGCACCGCGTTCCTGCGTGCCGCCACTGCCGCGACCGGCAAGACCGAACTCACCGGCGAAGACGCCGTCGCCATGCTGCGTGCCGCGATCGAAGGCATCCAGACCCGCGGCAACGCCGCCCTCGGCGACAAGACACTGCTCGACGCGCTCGTACCCGCCACCGACGAGCTGGCCCGCCGGCTCGGCCAAGGCGGCGACGCCGCGACCACACTGCGAGCCGCGGCGACCGTGGCTCGGGCCTGCGCCGACCAGACGGCCGAACTTCAGGCCCGTCGCGGCCGGGCGAGCTATACCGGCGAGCGCAGCATCGGCAGCGTCGACCCGGGTGCCGTCGCGGTCGCCGTCATCTTCGAAGCGCTCGCCGACACCTGGCCCGCCACATTCTGAAGGGGAGTCCTGCCATGAAGAAGTTCGTCAACGACCCCCGCCAGTTCGTGCCCGAGATGCTCAAAGGCGTTGCCCTGGCCAACCCGGACACCCTGCGCTACGTGCCCGAGTACAACCTCATCATGCGGGTCGACGCCCCACGTCCGGACAAGGTCTCGGTCATGCAGGGCTCCGGCTCGGGGCACGAACCCGCGCACGTGATGATCGTCGGCAAGGGCATGCTCGACGCCGCGTGCCCCGGCGACGTGTTCGCCGCCCCGCCCATGGATTACGTACTGGAGACCAGCAAACTGCTCGCCTCGCCGAAGGGCGTGCTGCACATCGTCAACAACTACACCGGCGACCGGTTGGCCTTCGACATGGGCAAAGAGCTGGCCGAAGCCGAAGGCCTGCGGATCCAGACCCTGATGGTCGACGACGACGTCGCGGTCGCCGACTCCACCTACACGATCGGCCGGCGCGGCGTCGCCGGGAACTTCTTCGTCATCAAGGTCGTCGGCGCGGCCGCGGAGGCCGGTGCCGACATCGACGAGCTGATGCGTCTCGGCAACAAGGTCAACTCCGTCACCCGGACCATGGGCATGGCGCTGACGTCCTGCACGCCACCGGCCAAAGGCACGCCCCTGTTCGAACTCGGTGCCGACGAGATGGAGATCGGCGTCGGGATCCACGGCGAGCCCGGACGGCGCCGCGAGAAGCTCGCCGACGCCAACACCATCATCGACGAGCTGCTGGAAGCCGTCGTGTCGGACCTGCCGTACGAGCGCGGCGACGACGTCGCCCTGATGATCAACGGCCTGGGCGGGACACCGATCGGTGAGCTGTACCTGATCTATGGGCGCGCGCACGAGCAGCTGGAGGCCCGGGGCATACACGTACGGCGCAACTACGTCGGGGAGTACTGCACCTCCCTGGACATGGCCGGTGCCTCGCTCACCCTCGTCAAACTCGACGATGAGATCGTGCGCGGCCTCACCGCACCGGCCGAGATCGCCATCCGCACGTTCTAGTTCGGCCGCACGGGTGTTCGCGCCGCCGCCCGACCGGGAAACCCGGCCGGGCGGCGGTACTGGTCAGGTGCTACTGACGGGGGTTGCCATCGAGTGTCGGCGGAATCGCGCCGACGTAAACCTGCGCGGCCTTCTCGCCGAGCACCGCGACGTCCAGGGTGCAGTTGTTGAGCAACGCCTGGTGGATCTCGGCCCGGACACAGACGGCCTGGGCCTGTTCGCGGAGGTCCGGCGGCAGGTCGTTCACGAAGAACGGCTTGCTCGGGTTGCCGGTCTGGATCTGGCCACTGCAGGGGGCGAGCAGAGTGGCGGTCGGCGGCACCCGCCAGCTCTGACCGTAGACGTTGTACAGGTCGTTGAACGAGAGCGGAACGTTGAACACGGTGCCGTCGGCCGCCTCGAGCTTCGTGACGTCGTTGTTGGGGTTGCCGAGCAGGCCGCGTACCGTCGTCGGCCAGGTGCCAAGGCCCACCGACAGGTCGATGTAATTGGGGTTCACCGCGGCCTTCATACTGTCGCCGGCCCCGTTGACAACGGTGTAGGTATTGCCGCTGCGGTTGATGACGACCCCGGTCGGCAGCGCGAGCTGGCCTGAGGTGAGGGTGGTAAGACGCCCGTCCACGTAGAGCTTCGGGCCCAGTGCCACCACTACGCTGGTGCTGCCCGTCCGCGTGGCGACGCACGAGTTGACCGATGCGTTCGGCCAGTTCGGCGCGCCGGACACCTTCCGCGCCTCCACCTCGAAGCCCGTGCCTGTACGCGCCTCGACGAAGTCCCCGCTGGCCTGGAAGTCGTAGGCCAGCCCGGAGAAGGTGTGCTCATGGGTGTCGCCCACGGCGGTGGCGAACGCGCAGTTCGCCGTCGACGAGTTGGTCGTGTTCTCCGTTACCAGGATGGCGGGGCCCGGCGGTGAGGCGGGCGGCGGGGGAGACCCGAAGCTGAGGTTGTTGGTCTCACCGGTGAAGCCCTGGGCCACGCAGATGGGTGCGGCCGTGCCGCCGTAGTTGATTCTGGTCCGGACGGTCAGCGAGGCGCCCGGGTTGAAGTTGGCCGAGTACCCGCCGCCATCGCCGAACACGTTGAACTCGGCGATCTTCCAGCCGGCGGCCGCGTTGACGTAGTTGCCGCCGGGCGTCGTGTAGGCGCTGAGACCGACGAACGTGGTGACGCTGTCGCTACCCGGGTTCGCCGTACCGGACACCCGGAGGTTGGCCAGGTTCGTGATCGGCTGGTTGGGTACCACCGCGCCGGTGGGGCTGTTGCGGTAGCAGTGGATCCCGTAGGTGAACCACCCGCCGGGGCACGGGGCGCTGTAGAAGATCAGCCAGTACTGGATGAACGACAGTCCGGATGTGCCGTCGTTGGCGAAGATGAACTGCTCCCAACCCCGGCAGTTCGGGTCGGGCGAGAGGTTACAGGCGGTGCTGACGAAGAAGTCGGTGTTCAGTTGCAGCGAGTACGCGTTCGCCACCGGCGCACCCATCCCGTTGGGGGGACTACTAACGCTGGTAACACCCGACACGTTGTCGAACGAGCCGATCGCGTTGAAGATGAATCCGCTGGGGGCCTTGGCCGAGATGTCATCGCCGTTGCCCACCACCATGGGCCGAGGCCCGGTGCGGGGGTTCATCGGAACTGCCGGGCGGGGGGTCATCGGCGCCATCGACGGCGTCGCACACGCCGACTCGTGCCATTCGACGTCCGGATAGGTGGCCTTGAAGCAGCCTCGTGCCGGCTTGGCGAGCTGTGAGATCTTCGTCTGCCAAACCTGCTGGGCCGCCGAGGTGGGGTGCGCATCGCTCGCCGCGCTGGCCCGCGTGGCCGCCGTGGATACCAGGAGCACGGCCGTCAATGTGACCGCACTCAGCACCCGGTGCCTCGTAGCTCCGGTGGGGCTGGGTAGCCTCATGTTCTCCTCCCGAGTCTCGTCTGTGGGGCGTCAGACAGGACATCAGGAAGCGGCTGTGACTCGACTGTGAAACGGTTGCGGCCCTGCGTGAGGCGTATCGATGTGTGTCGTCCCCGTCCGGCGTGACCAAGTGTTGATCCGGTCACCGTTGCGGGTCGCCGGCCAGCCGGGTCCAGTGGTGCGAGCCTCAGCAGGTCAACGACTTGCCATCAGGTATCCGACCAGTGCCACCATGGCGACGCAGAGCCCGACGACTCCCACGATCCTCGGCAGGACCATCGCAAAGTCCTCACTGGCGTAGCCGCTCGATGTGGCCATGCGCTCGGGGGAATTCCGATCGTAGAACACGACGACTTCATCGCCCTTCGCGACTTCTGGCGCACCGAACGCGAGTGCCATGGCCTTCACTTCGATCGTGTGGTCACCCACCGGGTATCGAATGGTCAGCCGGGACTCTCGCGTCGACCTGCTCGCACGGAAGTCGTTGCGGTCCACCACGGTGCCCGTGACCCGTACTCCGTTGTCAATGCGATCCGAGATCACACCGTGCAGGTATAGGTATGAGCCCAGCGCAAACAGGAGAAGCAGTCCACCGATGATCGACAGCTTCCGCCAGGTCGCGGTACCGGAAGGCCGGTTCACGGGGCGATCCTTTCGCCAATTGCTGGTCTACCGGCGGCCCGAGGCTTCGGGGCGGAACGGGCGGGTCATCGCGGCGAGCAGCGTGTGCTCGTCGTCGTCGCCGGCCAGATGCCAGGTGAACGCGCCCCGCAGGCCGTGACGTGCCGCGTAGGCGGCCCGCTCCTGGATGGAGTCGGCGTCTTCGTAGCTCACGAAAGTCCGGGTCCCGGGGTGGTAGAGCCACGGCGAGTGGGCCACCGGATGACGGTGGGTCTGCCAGGCTGCATCGGGCAGCAGGTCACGCCGGATATCACGCCAGTCGCCGACGTGAACGGTGCCGACCTGGGGTTGGTACAGCCCGGCCTGCTCACCGGGGGAGGCGACGCGGAAACCGCGGCCATAGAAGGGCACGCCGAGCACCAGCTTCTCTCGCGCAACACCGTGGTTCTCGTAATACCCCACGGCACCGGTGACGTTGTTCCACCGCCGCAGTTCGGGTGCGAGCGGGTCCTGCGCCACTTCGGTCAGCGGTGCGTTGAACGTGGCGACCGGCGAGAAGCCGGTGCCGAAGTCGTAGGTCATGAGGTTGACGAAGTCCAGCACCTCGACGAGCGCGGCAAGATCATAACTGTCCGCCGGGTCGTACGGGCCCGCTGTCTGCATCCGGCCTGCCGGGAGGGCGGCGGTCAGCAGCCGGTCAGGTCCGAGCCCGTGGCGCAGTTCCCGTGCCAGCAGGGTGGCGTTGGCCCGGTCCTCAGGCCGATGGACCAGCTCGCTCGGGCCACCCGAGACAGGGAACTCCCAGTCCAGGTCCAAGCCATCGAAGCCAACAGCCAGGTCCAGGCATCGCTCGACGAACGCGGCCCGCGATCCGGGCGTGAGCGCCGCGTCGGAGAACCCGTCGGCGCCCCAGCCGCCGATCGAGAGCACGGTGCGCAGACGGGGGTTGGCCCGCTTGAGCGCGGCCAGGGTCGCCAGGTGCTCGGGCGCCTGCGGCGGTAGTGTCGGATGCCCGTGCTCGATCGTGGCGAACGCGTAGAAGACGTGGGTCAGCAGACGGGCGGCCGTCGCGTCGACCGGGTAGGTCTTATCCGTGCCGTGGAAGTAGGCGCCCAGCACCACGTCGTTGACCTCGACCGCGCCAAGGTCGGTGATCGAGTCGTCGACACCGTGCGACAGCCCCGGCACGTCGCCTTGGCGTGCCCCGACTTGATCGGCCTGCGAGAAGTGCCGGATGGTCGATTCCATGACCGCCAGACTGCCAGAGCGTGCGACGACACTCCCAGGGCCATGCCGATCACCCATGCCTGCCCGCAGGGAGGTCACCAGCCTGCGAACTTCGTCTGTGCGATGCGCGTCCGAGGCCCCGGGCCAGACCGGCACGGGCGGCAGCGCGTACACAGCGCAGGATCAGGGCTAGGCTGGTGCGCCTGACCTGCCAGGTCGTTCACGAGCTGCGGTAGTCCGGCAGGACGAATCTGTCGGCGGGTGGTGACAGCACTCGCCGGGCGAGGCGCTGCACGGCAGGCTTCGCGGCTGTGGCCAGCAGGGCGTTGAGGACCCCGAAGCGGCTGCGCGGGTGGGCGATTCGCGGCGTGAATGGCGGCAGGTGCTGGGCTCGGGCCACATAAGGGCGCATGACCCGCTCGTATGCCCGCAGCGCGTCGCGGTGCGCGGTGTGCGCGGCCAGCTCGCCGGCCAGCACGTACGCTCCGACCAGAGCCAGGCTGGTGCCCATGCCGCTGATGGGCGAGGCGCAGTAGCCGGCGTCGCCGAGCAGGGCGACCCGGCCCCTGCCCCACGCGGCGCGCGTACCTGCCCGACGAGTTCACAATAGAACTCGTCGGCGCCGTCGAGTTCGTGCAGCACCCGCGGTGCTTCCCAGCCGACGTCGGCGAAGACGCGGCGGAGCAGCTCCTTCTGCTCGCCGGCCGGGAGCCGCTCGTAGCCGCGCGGCGGGCACAGGAACGACATCAGGGCCTGGGTGGTGCCGAGGTTGTCCGGGCGCAGCGCGACGACCCGGCCGCCGCGCGCGTTGTGCCAGCGCGCCCACGAGCCGTCGGAGGCGGCACGGGGGATGGTCAGGTAGGACGTGTAGAGGCCGAGCGGCACCACCCGCGCTTCGGTGCCGAATACCAGTCCGCGTGTCGTGGAGCCAATGCCGTCGGCCGCGACGACGAGGTCGAAAGACTGGTCGGCGCCGTGCGCGAACGACACCCTGACCTCGTCCTCGCCGTCGACGACGGCGAGGATGCGGTCGCCGAAGACGTACTCGGTGTGCTCGCGGGTGCGGTCGTACAGCAGCCCGGCCAGCTCGCCGCGCAGGATCTCCAGCTCGGCGACGAAACCCTCCCCGCCGAACGCCTCCGCGGCGATGGCCGCCTTGACGCGGTCTCGTGCGTCGACGAAAGCCACCCCGGCCTCGCCGGTGGAGGCGGCCCGGACGGCGTCCTCGATGCCCATCCGGCGGGCAACGATGCGTCCTGCTCCGCGCAGGTCGACGGTTTGACCGCCGGGGCGGATGCCGTCGTGGCGTTCGACGACGACTGCCGTCATCCGATACTCGTGCAGCCAGTGGGCCAGCGCGGGACCGGCGATGCTTGCGCCGGAGATCAGGACCCGGCGGCCGCTCATCGGTGTCCTCCTCCGTTGCTCGTGTCCCTGCAGTTTTTCGAACCAGGTGCCGATGATCCAGTGACGTGGCCGTCTCACTCGGTAGTCGACGCTGGCGGAAAGCGATGACGAACGGTGCCGCGCGGAAGCGTGCATGTGAACGCGGGCGGCACGGACCCGGGGACTACCGTTACCGGGTGAACCCAGATCAGCGCGCTCTGAAGGACGGCGACCTCGACACGCGCGAGGAGCACCTGTACCGGCTCCTCGACCGCGCGAGGGCGGGCGGCGACGAATCCGCGCTGGCGGCACTGCGGCTGCTCACCCGCGACTACCCGAACTACCACCGCTCGCTCTATAGCCGGGCGATGAACCAGGCCGACGTCTTCGTCGACGCGTCGTTGGCCGAGCCGCTGCTCGCCGCGCTGGCCGACACCCGCTACAACTGCCAGGCCTGGGCGGCGATGGGCTGCGCCGCACTACGGCTGCCCGCCGCGGTGCCCGGCCTGCTGGCGCTGCTGGAGCGCGGTGACTGGATGGGCCAGGAGCAAGCCGTACGGGCGCTGGGCCGGATCGGCGACAAGTCGGCGGTGCCCGCCCTGGTGCCGTTGCTCTGGTCCGAGCCCGAGTGGTTGCGCGAGCACGCGGCCGACGCGCTGGCCTCGATCGGCGGCGAGGAAGCGCTCGCGGCCCTGTGGGATGCGTTCGAGCACCGGGGGTTCACCCGGATCGGCTATCTCGCCAGCGCACTGGCGAAGTTCACGCCTGAGATCATTCCGAGGCTGCTCGCGGTGGCCGACGACGATGACCCGGACCTGCGGTACTGGGCGGCCATCGCGCTCGGCTCGACCGGTGACGAGCAGGTCGTGCCGACGTTGGAGCGCCTGATGGCACAGGACAAGGGCCGCACGGTGTTCGACGGCTGGGTCAGTGTCGCGGCGAAGAAGGCCCTGCGTACGCAGCGCCGCATCCAGGCCGCGATCGTCGGCCGGGCCGAATCGGGCCGTGCGTCACGGGCGGTCGAAGAACCGCTGACGGAACAGTAGAGCGGCGT
Source organism: Catellatospora tritici (assembly GCF_019083965.1). Taxonomy (GTDB): domain Bacteria; phylum Actinomycetota; class Actinomycetes; order Mycobacteriales; family Micromonosporaceae; genus Catellatospora; species Catellatospora tritici. Next base: position 354,417 of record NZ_JAHRCY010000005.1, on the reverse strand, counting down.
GCGGCGCTGTGCCGTGGCTACGCGGCCGGTGCGGCGCCGCGGTCCTGTGCGGGTGGTACGCGGAACAGGCCGAACAGGCGACGCAGCGCCTCGGCTTTGCCAGTCGCTGTGGCGGTGTGGTCGTCGAGTGCTCGGGCGAGGTTCGTGCGGCCGGCGGCGATGTCCCGGAAGAGCTCTCCGGTGGTGCTGATGACGACGTCGGGATGTTGGGCCGGGCCTTGCACGGTCTCGATCGTGCCGTCGTCGACGCGGGTGTAGAAGACCTCGTCGTCGATGCGGAACTCATAGATCGCGTGCAGGCGTTGGGCCGCTTGCGGCTCGAAGCACGCCTTGAGGCCGAGCATGGCCCAACCGGGTTGGAAGGTCTCGTCCTCGCGCCGTTGGCCCATGGCCCATTTCAGTCCCCAACCGGCGAGGGCCATGACGACCGGCTCCAGGTCCCGGCCTGCGGCGGTGAGTCTGTAGGCGGGGGTGCGGGCCGGGGCGGGCAGGGTGGTCTTCTCGGCGAGTCCTTCGCGTTCGAGGTGCTTGAGCCGGGCGGCGAGCAGGCCCGTGCCCAGCCCACGCAGGCTGTTTTGCAGATCGCCAAAGCGTTTGGGACCGGTCAGCAGTTCGCGGACGAGCAGCAGCGTCCAGCGCTCGCCCACGAGGTCGAGGGTGCGCGCGGTGGCGCAGAACTGGTTGTAGCTTCGCTGATCCACTTCAACATCCTAATGTGCGCCTTTCTGGCTCTCGAAGTTCACAGCGCTCTCGAGGTTCACAGCGCTCTTGATGAGACAGCCAACCTCGATGAGAAGGTCGGCGACGGTCTGGGGCGCGGTGAGCAGGATGTCGTGCGGTCCGTCCAAAAGGCGGGTGTCGTAGCCCAGCTCCGCGGCGAACCGCTGGAACGGATAGGCCGACGGTCGGCAGCAGATCGCCGTTCCCGGGACTCGCTCCACGGCGCCGGTGAGCGCGGTCGGCTCGGTGAAGCTCGCCAGTGGGTGCGCGCGTAGGCGTGGGGCGAGCCAAGCGGCGTCGGCCGGTTCGGTGATGCCGAACGCCGCGGGCGCCGGTGCCGGGATCGAGCCGTCCTGGGCGGCGGTGCGGATCGCGTGGACGAAGCCGTGGGGGGCGAGGTCGAACAGGCTGACGCCGTTGCCGCCCGCCCATCCGTCGATGAGCACGATGTGGCGTACGCGATCGGGGCGCCGGTCGGCGGCCTGCCGCACGACCAGGCCGGCATAGCTGTGCCCGACCAGGACCACGTCCTCGTCCACGGCGTCGACGGCGTCGACGACCTGCCGGGCGTGCTCGTGCAGTCCGACGCCGGGTTCGGCCCGTAACTCGGGCGTCAGCGACCGCATCCCGCTGCGCGCCAGCAGCGCAGTCACGCGGTCCCAGGCCGAAGCGCCATGCCAGGCGCCGTGTACGAGAACGAAAGTGGTCATGGACTGTCTCCTTCGGAACGAGCCTTGACTACTTCAGAAGCTTATCCATTGACTTCCTATTTTTGAAGTATATGGTTCCGGTCGAGTACATTCCTCACGGAGGTCTTCATGTCAACAGCCCTGTACACAGCCCATGGGATCGTCACCGGCGGGCGTGCGGACGGCCACGGTCGTACCGCCGACGGCGCACTGGAGGTGGACCTGCGTCAGCCCAAGGAACTCGGCGGCGACGGCGACGGCGTCAACCCCGAGCAGCTGTTCGCCATCGGCTACGCCGCCTGTTTCGCCACGTCCGTGGCGCTGGTCGGCAGGCGCAAGCGGCTGCCCGCCGACGACGTGGCCATCGCGTCGCACGTGTCGTTGCTGCCCACCGACGGGGGCGCGTTCCGGCTGGCCGTGGCGCTCGACGTCACCCTGCCTTCGATGGACGACCCGCGGCAGGCGGCGGAGCTGGTGGCCATCGCGCACCAGGTATGCCCGTACTCCAACGCCACCCGCGGCAACATCGCTGTCGACCTCACGGTCAACGGCACACGGTTGTAGCTGCGGCCGCTCCGGCCGCACGGCGCCTTGCCGCGCGGCCGGTACTGGCGGTTTGACCAGGTCGTTCTGTGGTAAGACGGCTGGCATGGATGACATCACCGCGCTGATCCTCGATGATCATGCCGCTTTCCGTCGCGGTTTCGCACGCCTGGACGATGCCAGGAACCCCGAACAGATGCGTGCCGTCTGGGAACCGCTGGCCCTGCACCTGGAGATCCATGCCGAGGCCGAGGAGCGCATCCTCTACCCCCATCTGCTCCGACGCGGGGGCGAGGACGCTGAGGCGGAGAGCCTCGACGCGATCCGTGACCATAACAAGATCCGGGACGCGATCGACGAGTCCCGGCGGCACGACATCGGGTCCGACGAGTGGTGGTCGGCGGTCTGGGAGGCCCGCCGGGAGAACACCGAACACCTCGGTGAGGAAGAGGACGAGGGCCTGCCCGACTTCCGGAAGCATGCGTCCATCGAGTTGCGGGCAGAGCTGGGCGCGCAGTGGCTTGCCTTCTATCGCGAGCACCCGGCCGGGAAGGGGCTCATGTTCCGCGACAAGGATCCGGAGCGTTACGTGGAGGCGTACACGGAGTAGCTCGGTGTCGTCGGCGGATGCCGTGTCGCCCGGCAGGTGGACGGGGACTGCACCGATCTGCCAGGTTCTGCGTGGACGGAGCGGTGCGATGATGGTTGGCGGGTTCGTTCGTCGTCGTCAGATAGGTGCTGCTCCGGTATGGCATTGTTTTCGGTCCGCACCGTGGACTCAGCGGACCTCCGGACCGTGAAGGTCGCCGGTGAGTGCGACATGAGCGCCAGCGACGAGTTGACCGCGGTCCTGGTCGACGCCGTGGCCTCTTTCCGACGGGTGGAGGTTGATCTGGCGGCGGTCGAGTTCCTGGACTCCACCGGCATCAACGCCCTGGTGACGGCCTACCATCGGGCGTGCGCGAACGGCAGCACCATATACGTGACGCAAGCGGTGGGAATGGTGGCCACGGTGCTGGACCTGACCGGTGTCGCTCAACTCCTGTCCGCGCCGGTGCCAGAGGCCGAGCAACTGTGACGGATGCTGGCAGCGCGGATGTCGCGGCGCGAGGCGAGATGACTTTCGCCGTGGCCGGTGACCTGGCTGGGGTGCGCCGTTTCGTACGTGATCGGGCGCTCGCGGCGGGCTTGGCCACGCCGCGGGTGGAGATGCTGACGCTGGCGGTCAGCGAACTGGTCTCCAACACCGTGGAGCACAGCGGGGGCGGTGGCCTGGTCCGGGTGTGGGCCGAAGCGGGAGCGGTGGTGTGCGAGGTGCTGGACCAGCGGCCGCCCGGGTCCCGACCGACGGCTTTCGGAGGGACGGCGATGCCTGCCGCGGATGCGATCCGAGGCCGGGGCCTCGCGATCGTGGAGCGGGTCTGCGACGCGGTGAGCCTCGAGGTTGAAGGGACGTCCACGCTGGTGCGGCTGCGGATGGCCTGCTGAATTCTCAGGGTCGAAGGTGGATCGCGAGCAGGCAGGTGTCGTCGTCGGGGCTGGCGTGCGTGAGCAGGGTTGTCAGGTGCGCCAACGGTTGTCCGTCGGGCTGCTTGGCGGCGGCGGCCATCACCTCGGCGACGTCGCCGAGCGTGTCGGTCGTGTCCTGGCCGCGGCGCTCGATGAGCCCGTCGGTGTAGAACAGCAGCAGGTCGCCCGGGTGCAGTTGGCAGACGGTCTCACGGTAGGTGGCGGCGGCGGTGGCGCCCAGGAGCAGGCCGTCGACCCGGGCCAGCGGTGTGGTGCGGCCCGCGCGGTGGTGCAAGGGCAGTGGGTGTCCGGCCCGCGCCCACCGCAGCGTCCGGTCGGTGGGCTGGTACACGGCGATAGCCGCCGTGGCTGTGGTCTCCAGGCGTAGGCACAGCTGGTTGAGGTGCGACAGTAGTCGGCCGGGGTCGCCCACCTCGACCGCGCTCCACCCGACCAGGGCGTAGCGCAAGTTCGCCATCGCGGTCGCCGCGGCCAGACCGTGCCCGACGACATCACCGATGGCCAGGATTATCCGCCCGTCGGGCAGCGGCAGGGCGTGGTACCAGTCGCCGCCGACGCGAACACTGTTCTCTGCCGGCAGGTAGTTCACCCACACGTCGAGGTCGGCGAGGGTGAACGGCGCTTCGGGCAGGGGCTGGATGATCTGCTGCAACTGCCCGGCGAGTCGGTGTTCGGCGACCATCGTCAGTTCGCGCACGCGCAGTTCTGCGCGAAGTTTCTCCACATCGGTGCGCGAGTTCTCGCGGGCGGTGACGTCCTGGACGACGCCGTAGAGCTTCACCGGCTTGCCGGCCGTGTCGCGGGCGGTGTCGGCGAGCAGGCGCATGTGTTTGATCTTGTCACCGACGCGGATACGGAAGGTCAGGTCCGACACCGCGCCGCTGTCGAGCATCTGCCAGGCGGTCTCCCGCAGCGGCTGGTCGTCGGCGACGATGTGCGCGGTCTGCTCGGCGGTGCTCATCGGCCCCAGGGCCGGGTCCCGTTCGAAGATGCGGTACATGCCAGGCGACCAGGTGATGGCCCCGGTGGTCAGATCTGTCTCGCCCCAGCCGAGGTTGCCGAGCAGTTCGGTCTGTTCGCGGCGGCGTTCCTGCTCGTCGAGGCGCTGCCACCACACCAGCAGCCCGCCGCATACGCGGTGGACGGACACGTCGAACAACGACGTCGCGGCAACCCCGTCGGTGTCGGCGTGATACGTGAAATCGGGCAGCTTCCCGGGCGCACCGTCGGCGTACACCCGCTGGTACAGGTTCCACAGTGGGCCGCCGACCATTCTCGGATACAGGACCCCGACCCGGTGACCGACGCGTTCGTCGCCACCCCGGCCTGCCACGTCACGAGCGTGCGCACTGACTGCCGCGATCTCGAAGTCGACCACCGCCCCCTGCGGGTCGAGCACCGGCAGCAGCCAGGTGCACCCCGCCGGGATACCGGACAGCAGTTCCCGCACCACCGGCAGCATCGCCTGCCCGGTAGCCAGCAGCGTAGCCGCCGTCGCGGCGGTCGCGGTGCCGTCCGGCGATGTCCGGCGATCACGGGATTCGGTCGCGCCATCCACGGCCAAAGCGTAGACCGACACCTACGGTCTTGTCGTACGTAGGGCGTCAGCGGGCCGGGCGGTCGGCCGCACCTGATTCCACCGCTGACCCATACGCCTGCGCCTGGCAGGCGGCCTCGGCATCGGACTCAGTGGGGACGGATGCCGCCCAGCGTCATGGTCGCCAGTTGCCGCAGTTCGGTGAGCTGCAGGAGCCGTCCGGCGACGAAGTAGCCGACCGCGCCCGCAGGTCCGGCCACGACGATGACGGCGACGGATCCGACCCAGTCCGAGGCGACCACCGGGGCCAGCGTCCGCACGGCGAGCACGGCACAGGCCGCGCCCACGGCCGCGGCGCCGAGTGCCCGCAGGTGCGTACGCAGCAGCCGGCGACCGTCGATGCGGCCCAGCCGACGGCGTAGCACGGCAGCGGTGACGAGCAGGCCGACGGTGTACGCCAGGGCGTAGACGAGGGGGATGCCGATCACGATGTCAGCGGGCGGGAGCAGCCACATCGCGGCCGCGCATCCGGTGACCCCGATCGCGGCTACGCTCGCGGTGATCAGCGCGGGCGTCCTGGTGTCCTGCAGCGCGTAGAACCCTCGTTGCAGGATCATGTAGCCGGTGAACGGGACCAGGGCGAACCCGAACGCCGTCACGACGACGCCGAGCATGCTCACCGTCGAGGCCACACTACGGCTGTTAGCGAACAGCAGCGTGGCGAGCTGCTGCCCGAGGACCACCATCGCCACCGCGATCGGCGCCATGGCCACGGAGGCGACCCGCACGGCACGCGACAGGTCGCCGATCACCAGGTCATGGTCGAGGCGGGCGGCGTTGCGGCTCAGCCGCGGCAGCATCGCGGTCATCACCGACACCGCGATGACCGCGAACGGCACCTGGAACACCGCGTACGCGCTCTGATAGGCGGTGATCCCGCCCGGACCGCTCAGCGACGCCGCCCGCGTGGCCATGACGAGCAGCGCCTGACCGGCCACGACCGACAACAGGACCCAGCCGCCAAGGCGGCCGATGCGACGGATCGCGATACCGCGCGGATCCCAGCGCGGCCGCAGCGGAAAGCCGCTGCGGGCCAGAGCCCAGACCACCAGCGACATCTGGACGAAGACCCCGGCGGTGGTGCCTATCGCCAGCAGCAGCATCTGCCCGTCCGTCATGGCGCCGGAGTCGACGGCGAGGTAGATCAACCCGACCGCGATCACCACGACGCTGTTGCCGAACGGCGCCCACATCGGGACGGCGAACCTGCCCCGGATGTTGAGCACCGCGGCGGCCGTGGCGCTGACGCCGTAGAACAGGATCTGCGGTAGGAAGTACCTACTGAACACGACCGCCTGGTCGCGCTGCCCGGCCGTGAAACCGGGCGTGTACAGCTCGACCAGCAACGGTGCCGCGACCAGCGCGGCGAGGGTGATCGCAGCCAACCCGTAGACCATCAACGTCAGCAGCCGCTGCGCGTACTCGACCCCGTCGTCAGGCTCGGTCAGCGCCGCCCGCGCCAGCAGCGGGACCACCACGCTGGCCATGGCCCCGCCGACCACGAGCTCATACACCGCGTTGGGCAACGTGTTCGCGACGTTGTAGCTGTCGAGCAGCCTGGTTCCCATGCCCAACGCCGCTGCCAGCACCACGATCCGAAGGAATCCGGCCAGCCGGGACACCAGGGTCGCCACGGCCATACCCCGGCCCGCCCGCCCCAGCGAAGGTCCGTCCACCACGCGCCATTCCTAACGCACCATGGCCCGCGCCGCCATCCCGGTCACGATCCGTCACCGACCGATCGCGGGTTCGTCCGGCCGTGTCCGGGACATCAGCACGCCAGGGCAGCGGACCGGTGGCGGGCGGAGGCGAAGCCGAGCCAGGTGTGACGGTTGCCCGCCCAGCACCAGCCGACCTTCGGCGCGTCGCGTCGCGTCGCGCCATCGCGGCCGGTGCCGTTGCTGAGCCACAGCGCCGGGGTCCGGGCATCGAGTCGGCCGCCGGGGCGGCGCAGCCGCGAACCCATCGTCATGAAGCACAGATTGCGGCCAGGGCCTCGGGCTGCTGCAGCACCCAGTGGATGCCCTCGGTCAGCGTCAACGGCGAGCAATGGGCTTGCGCGAGAGCGGGCAGGGCTTCATCAGGACTCCACCCGGCCAGGTCGTCGCCCCGGTCGACATCGTGCAGCAGGTACAGCAGCGCGTCCCGCGGCCCGTACTGCGCGACCGCCCGCACCTGCGCCTCGGTCACCCCGGCCGCCCGGTGCAGCCCCAGCGCGATCAGCCGGTCGGCCTGCGCGGCGAGCGCGGGCAGCGGTGCGAGAACGTTCGCCATGGGTGGTCTCCCAAGCTCGGTAGGCTGAGCGACGACGGTGTCGAGCCGCCGTCGAGGATGCCGACGTCGTCCACCGGCCGGATCGTCATACGCCCGAGCATGGGCGGCGGCGCGCGGCCGACCCGGGCCGTCCGCGCGGACGACCGGTTCGCCGGATCCCGGCACGGCCCCGGGTGCGGTAGAAGTGTCGGATGGACCGTCCACGATCGACACCGTTGCTGCCGGGGCTGACCGCCCTGCGTGAGTATGACCGGACCTGGCTGCGCGGCGACCTGCTGGCCGGGGCGACCGTCGCGGCCTACCTGGTTCCGCAGGTCATGGCATACGCGGGCCTGGCCGGGCTGCCGCCGGTAGCGGGACTGTGGGCCGCCGTTCCGGCGCTGGCGCTGTACGCGCTGTTCGGCTCCTCGCGCCAGCTGTCGGTCGGTCCGGAGTCGACGACCGCGCTGATGACCGCCACCGTCATCGCCCCGCTGGCCGCGGGCGACCCGAGCCGCTACGCCGCGCTCGCCGCCGGACTGGCCGTGTTGGTGGGGCTGCTATGCCTGGTCTGCCGGGCGATCCGGCTCGGCTTCGTCGCCGACCTGCTGTCCAAGCCGATCCTGGTCGGCTACCTCGCGGGTGTCGCCATCATCATGATCATCGGCCAGTTGGAGCGGCTGACCGGCGTACCCGTGCACGGCCAGTCGCTGCTGGGCGAGGTGGGTGCCTTCCTGGGCGGTCTCGGGAACATCCATCCGGCCACCGTCGCCCTCGCCGCGGCGGTGCTGGCGTTCCTGTTCCTGGCACAGCGCTACCTGCGGGTGGTGCCCGGTCCGCTGCTGGCGGTGCTGCTGGCCACCGCCGCGACGGCAGTGTTCGACCTGCAGCGCTACGGCATCGCCGTGGTCGGCCCGATCGCCTCCGGCCTGCCGAGTTTCGCCTGGCCTGACGTCACGGACCTGTCGGACCTGCTGCTGCCCGCCGTCGGGGTGATGCTCGTCGGGTACACCGACAACATGCTGACCGCCCGCGCGTTCGCCGCCCGGCACCGCCGCGAGGTCGACGCCAACGCCGAACTGCTGGCCCTGGGCGCGGCGAACCTCGGCGCCGGGCTGCTGCGCGGCTTCCCGGTCAGCAGCAGCGGCAGCCGCACCGCGCTGGCCGACGCGGCCGGCGCCCGCAGCCAGCTCTACTCGCTGACCACGCTGGTCCTGATCCTGGCCACGCTGCTGTTCGCGGGGCCGCTGCTGGCCGGGTTCCCGACCGCCGCCCTGGGCGCCATCATCGTGTACGCCGCCCTGCGCCTGATCGACCTGCCCGGTTTCCGCCGCCTGGCCCGGTTCCGCCGCAGCGAGTTCCTGCTGGCCCTGGCCGCGTTCGTCGGCGTGCTCGCCTTCGACATCCTGTACGGCGTGCTCGCGGCCGTGGCGCTGTCGGTGGCCGAGATGCTGTCGCGGGTCGCCCGGCCGCACGACGCCGTCCAGGGCAACGTGCCGGGCCTGGCCGGGATGCACGACGTCGACGACTACCCCGACGCCACCACGGTCCCCGGGCTGCTGGTCTACCGGTACGACTCGCCGCTGTTCTTCGCCAACGCCGAGGATTTCCGCCGCCGCGCTCTGCACGCGCTGGACACCAGCCCGCAGCCGGTCACCTGGTTCGTGCTCAACACCGAGGCGATCGTCGAAGTCGACATCACCGCCCTGGAGGCGCTCGACGCCCTACGCCAGGAACTCGAACGCCGTGGCGTCACGCTCGCCTTGGCCCGGGTGAAACAGGACCTGATGGATGATCTGGTGGCATTCGGTATAGCCGATAGCATAGGCCGCGATCGCCTCTATCCGACCCTGCCCACCGCGGTCGCCGCCTTCCATGTCGCCGGGAACCCTCCCACCACGCCTGAAACTTCCTGACCTGCAACGACCGGGGTGGTGCACGAGCACTACGGTGTCGGCATGCCGATCACCCCCACGGAACTCACCGTCATCCGGAGCAGACCCTCCTACGTCGCGGCGCTGTACCTGTCGCGCCTGGGCGTGGTGCCGCTGATCCTGTTCTGCCGTGCTGCCTCCGGCGGGACGCCGGACCGGGCGCTGCTGTTCGGTACGTGGATGACCGGGATGGTGATGATGGCCGGAGGGCTGCTGCTGCTTCGCCACGCCGGTGTTCCGTTCCTGCCCGGCGGCCTGTCGCGGCGCGGGCGGGACCGGGACGGGGACCAGGCCATGGTCCGAGCGATATACGTGGACTTGCTGGTGCTCTGGTGGCCGCGCCGGGCGCGGCCCGCGACGCAGGACTGAGTGCCGCTGGCCGGAGCGTCCCGGCCGGGCCACCATGGGGGTGGGGGGTGGCATTCGTCATGACTTTCGCGCACCGTACCGAGGCCGGGCACCGGCTGGCCCAGCGGCTCACGTTCCTGCACGACGCCGAACCGGTGGTGCTCGGCCTGCCGCGCGGCGGCGTCGTGGTCGCCGTCGAGGTCGCCCGCGCGCTCGGGGCGCCGCTGGACGTCCTGGTCGTTCGCAAGCTCGGCGTCCCGGGCCAGTCCGAGGTCGCCATGGGCGCGATCGGGGAGGAGGGCGTGCGCGTGCTCAACGACGACGTGCTGGCGATGACCGGGCTCGGTGAGCACGACGTCGCCGTCGTGGAGGACCACGAGCGGATCGAGTTGGAGCGCCGTGTGCGGCGGTACCGGGGCGGCAGGCCGCCGGAACCGATCACCGACCGGACCGTGGTGATAGTCGACGACGGCATCGCCACCGGTGCCACCGCCCGAGCCGCCTGTGAGATCGCCAGAGCGCGGGGCGCGGCGCGGGTGGTGCTCGCGGTGCCGGTCGCCTCGCCGGACTCGGTCGTCGAGCTGCGGCGGGTCGCCGACGAGGTGATCAGCCTGGAGACCCCGTCGTCCTTCTTCGCCGTGGGAGAGTTCTACGCCGACTTCCGGCAGACCTCCGACGAGGAGGTCGTCGCCCTGCTCGAAGGCTCGGGCCACATCCTGGAGGCGGCCCATCCGGAACGGCCCACCGGCTAGCGGCCGGCCCGGAGCACGACACCCCGGGCCGGCACCGGATCAGGCCTGGCTGATGTTGACCATCCACGGGATGCCGAACTGGTCGACCAGCGAGCCGAACTCGTCGCCCCACATCTGCTTCTCCAGCGGCACGTGCACGGTGCCCGCGGCGGCCAGCTTCTGCCAGTAGCCGCGCAGCTCGTCGCCGTCGTCGCCGCTGAGGCTGACGGTGATGTTGGTGCCGGGGTTGTACTCCATCCCAGGCGGGGTGTCGGAGGCCATCAGGGTGAAGCCGCTGGAGGTCTCCAGCATCGCGTGCATGATCTGGTCGGCGAATGGCTGGTCGGCCGAGCCGAACTCGCCGAACGTGTTCATCCGCAGGTCGCCACCCAGGACGCTCTGGTAGAACTCCATCGCCTGGCGGGCCTTGCCGTTGAAGCTCAGGTACGGGTTGAGGCGGGATGCCACCGGTGATCCTCCTTGATCGTGGGTGATGGCGCCGGAGCGTGCCAACCAGCATCATTACAGCGCGGACCGACATCTTCTGGCAGACGCGTCGGACGTGCGGATGTCGGGTGGAGGCGTGTGGCGTGGTGAGCGACGACGAGACGGCCACGCATGCCTGGCACATAGAGCCGCGCGAGTACGCCAGGCAGGAGCAGCGTCGCGGTCGCCGCCACGCGTACGAGCGCCTCGATCCGGCCCGCACCGCCCTGGTCGTCGTCGACATGGTGCCGTTCTTCGTGGCCGAGAGCCGGTACTGCCGGGGCATCGTGGCCAACATCGAGACCCTCGCGCACGCCCTGCGCGCCGCGGGCGGCACCGTGGCGTGGGTAGTCCCGACGAGCACCGCGCCCACCGCCTGGGCACGGGACTTCTACGGCGACGAGGTCGCGCGGTCCTTCGCGGCCAGCGGCGGCACCGGCAGCCCGCGAGAGCGGCTGTGGCCCGCTTTCACCGTCGACTCGACGGACCTGACCGTGGAGAAGTCGCTGCCCAGCGCGTTCCATCCGGACTCGTCGGCGCTGCCGGAGCTGCTGGCCGAGCGCGGCGTGGACACCGTGCTGGTAACGGGAACGGTCACCAACGTGTGCTGCGAGGCGACGGCGCGCGACGCGGCCGCCCGGCAGTTGCGGGTGGTCATGGTCGCCGACGCCAACGCTGCCCGGCGCGACGCCGACCACAACGCCACCCTGCACACCGTCTACCGGTCGTTCGGCGACGTGCGCCCCACCGCCGAGGTGCTCGACCTGATCAGATCGGGTTCGCCGGGCGCACGGTGAGCACCCCGGCCAGGTCGATGTCGCTGGAGCGGCCACCGAAGCCGGACTCGGAGATCAGCCGGGCGCCGAGCACCGTGCTCCAGAACGTGCGCGCCTCGACCTCGACCGGTCGGTCCACGGCCCAGCCGCGCCGGTCCAGGATCGCCTCCAGGTAGCGCTGCGCCTGATGAAACAGCAGACCCAGGTCGTGCTCGGCGACCGCGTGCAGCTCCGGTCGTCGCCGCGTGATCGACATCGCCTGCACCGCGAGCGGGACCGCGGGCACGCCGAGAGAAAGGCAACGGTCCTGTCGACGCAGTTTGGAGAACTGTCACAGCGACGCGGTCGCGACCAGGGCGTCACCGAGCGGGGTGCGACGGTAGAGAACCGAACGGCCGGACCTGGCCCGGTCGAGCAGCCCCGCCCGCAGCAGCACCGCCAGGTGGTCACCGACCGCGCCGGGCGCCGCCTGCAGCGAGCGAGCCAGTTGGGTCGTGCTGGCGGGCTCCTCGAGCGCCTCCAGCAGCCGCGCCCTCGCTTTGCCGACCAGCGCGGCCAGCGCCTCGGCCGGTGGCGGCGCCGGTTCCCACAGCGCGCCGACGCCGCGGGCGGCATAGATGATCGCGGCGGGCCAGGGCGGCTCCGAGTACGCCGCGACGCCCGGCCAGACGAACACCGACGGCACCAGCAGCAGCCCGGCGCCATGGACTGGCACGGTGCCCAGCCGCAGCCGGGGGATCTCGATGCCGCCGTCGCGCCAACGCACGTGCGGCAGCCCGTCGAACGCCGCCGCCCACCCGCCCCGGCCGAGCCCGGCGGTGCGGTGCAGCACGTCGCGTTCGCAGATGACGCGCAGCCGGGGCCAGTCGGCGGCCAGCAGCGCGTGCCACGCTCGCTCCATCGCCGCGGCCAGCAGCGTGCAGACGTCGGGGTCGTGCAGGACCGCCAGCGCGTCGGGGTCGGTGCAGGGGCGCCGGGCCAGGCAGGCGCGGATCTCGCGACGGGCCAGCGCCAACGGGGTGGTGCGGACGGCGGCGAGGTCGTCGGCGATGGTCTGGGTCAGGCCCGCCGGGGGCGGAGCGAGGAAGTCGGGCCCGTGGTGCCGGGAGTGCAGCGCGAGCGCCGCCCGGATCGCCGGGTCGGTCGAGAGCCGCTGGTACGCCGGGCGCAGCCGCCCGGCCCACGCCTCGGGCAGATGTTTCTCGCGCGACTGACCGGCCAGGATCCGCACCAGGCTGTCGAGCTCGAACAGCGGCGACAGGGCGAACCGGCTGTACAGCAGGTCGTCGGCGTTGACCTCGAACCTCAGCATCCGCCGACCTTACGTCCTCACCCGAAAGGTTCGACACCCGCACTTCGGGCGGCCAGGCTCGGCGCATGATCGAGACCACGCGGGCGACCTACCGCGACGTACTGCGCGAACCGGTGTTCCGCACCCTGTTCCTGACCCGGACCCTGGGCACCGCGGCGAGTTCACTGCGGATCCTGGCCCTGTCCGTGCTCGTCTTCGACCGCACCGGCTCGCCGATCCTCACCGCGCTGACCTTCGCCATCGGGTTCGTCCCGCAGGTCGTCGGCGGCACCCTGCTCGGCGCCGTCGCCGACCGGGTCCGACCCCGGCCGCTTATCGCCACCGGGTTCGTGCTCGACGCCACCGCCGCCGCCACTCTCGCGCTGTTCGCCCTGAAGTTGCCGGTCGGCGCCAGCCTCACCCTGCTCGCGGCCGTCGCAGTGTTCGCGCCGATCTTCAACGGCGCCTCGGCCCGCCTCATCGCCGAGGCGCTGACCGGCGACGCGTACGTGCTGGGCCGCTCGCTGTCCAGCGTCGCCTCCGGCGGCGCCCAGTTGCTCGGGCTCGCCTTCGGTGGCGCCGTCGTCGCCGCGGCCGGACCTCGGTGGGCGCTGCTCGCCGCGGCGGGCGCCGCCGTGGTCGCCGCGGCCTGGGTGCGGCTGTCCCTGCCGATACTGGCCGCCCTGCCGGCCACGCCCGGTTCTGCCGTACGACAGAGCGGGCGGATGACCTGGCAGCTGCTGCGCGACCGTCCGGTCCGGCGACTGCTGCTCGTGCAGTGGCTCCCGCCGGCGTTCATCGCGGGCGCCGAGGCATTGATCGTGCCGTACGCCGCCGACCGCGGGCACGGCTCGGCGGTGGCCGGGGTCATCCTGGCCTGCGCCCCGGTGGGGATGGTGGCGGGCAACCTCGTCTACGGTCGCCTGATCCGGCCGCGGGCCCGCGAACGACTGGTCGCCGCCGTGATCATCGGTCTGGGTGCGCCGCTGGCACTGTTGGCCGCCCCCGTGTCCGCGGCCGCCGCGATGGTCGTCATGTTCCTCGCCGGGGCGGCGTTCTGCTACTCGCTCGGTGTCCAACGGTCCTTCCTGGACGCCCTGACCCCCGCCGTACGCGGGCAGGGGTTCGCACTGCAGTTCACCGGGCTCATGACCCTGCAGGGAGTCGGTCCGCTGCTGCTGGGCGCGCTCGCCGAGCAGACCTCGGTCGGCACGGCGATGGCCGCGGCGGGCGCGGGCACCGCGGCCGTGGGCCTGTGGTGGTGGGTCACCGGCGGCGCGTCGACGGTGCCCGCGGTGCCGCCCGTCCCATGCCTACCCGAGCAGTTGTCCGCAGCGGCGATCGGGCAGTGAGTTCTCCAACTCCGGGACCTGTCCTGTTTGTCCGGCGTTCAGGTGGCGGCTGCGGCGGCGGTGAACGATACCGGCGAGCCTCGGTCGGGGCTCGCCGCAACTGCGAAAGGAAGCACCTGTGCGTATCCGTCCACGGGCAGGCATTCAACTCATCATGGCGACACTGCTCGGGATCGCCGCGGCAGGGCTGGTCGGCCCAGCGGCGCACGCGGACACCACGGGCGTCCGCATCAACGAGGTCGAGTCCAGCGGCGGCAGCCCCGGCGACTGGGTCGAGCTGACCAACACCGGCACCACCGCGGTCGACCTCACCGGCTGGGTGGTCAAGGACAACGACTCCAGCCACGCGTTCACCATCGCCTCCGGCGTGACCCTGGCGCCGGGCGCGTTCGTCGCCCTGGACGTGGACCCGGTGTACGGGCTGGGCAGCGCCGACTCGGCCCGCCTGTACCAACCCGGCGGCAGCACCCTGGTCGACTCCTACACCTGGAGCAGCCACGCGAGCACCACCTATGGCAGGTGCGCGGACGGCACCGGGGCGTTCACGACCACCACCGCGGCCACCAAGGCGTCGGCCAACGCCTGCCCGCCGCCCCCGCCCGCCGCCTGGCCGGGTGGCTCGGCGGTCGCCAACGCCGACAACTCCGGGTTCTTCGGCACCAACCTCAGCGGGGTGGCCTACGAGAACGCGTCGGTGGTCTGGGCGGTGAAGAACGGCCCCGGCAAGCTGTACCGCCTGGTCCCCAACGGTTCACTGTGGCAGGCCGACACCACCGACGGCTGGTCGGCGGGCAAGACGCTGCGGTACGCCAACGGATCCGGTGACCCGGACGCCGAGGCGGTCGTGTCGACCCCGGACGGCGTCGTCGTGGCGACCGAACGCAACAACGACAGCAGCGGCACGAGCCTGCTCAAGGTCCTGCGCTACGCCGCCACCGGCACCGCGACCACTCTGAACGCGACCGCCGAGTGGAACCTCACCGCCGACCTGCCCAGCGCCGCCGCCAACAGCGGCCTGGAGGCCATCACCTGGGTGCCGGACTCGTCGCTGACCGCGGCCGGTTTCCGCGACGAACACACCGGTGCGCTCTACGACCCGAGCGGCTACGCGGGCCACGGCAGCGGGCTCTACTTCGTCGGCCTGGAGTCGAACGGGGTCGTCTACGCGTACGCGCTCAACCAGGCCGGTGGCGCCTTCACCCGGGTCGCCACCATCGCCAGTGGTCAGGCCGCCGTCATGGACCTGGAGTGGGACCCCGCCACCGGGCGGCTCTGGGCCGTGTGTGACGACACCTGCTCGGGGCGCGCCACGACCCTGACCGTCAACGCACAGGGCCGGTTCGCCGTCACCAACACCTACAACCGGCCGACCGGCATGTCGAACTACAACAACGAAGGCTTCGCCATCGCCCCGGTCTGCGTGAGCGGCGCCAAGCAGGTGCTGTGGTCCGACGACAGCAACG
This sequence comes from Catellatospora tritici, assembly GCF_019083965.1. Taxonomy (GTDB): domain Bacteria; phylum Actinomycetota; class Actinomycetes; order Mycobacteriales; family Micromonosporaceae; genus Catellatospora; species Catellatospora tritici. Next base: position 338,704 of record NZ_JAHRCY010000005.1, on the reverse strand, counting down.
ATAGCAGCCATGCGCTGCGGTCGGGCACGCTGTCCTGCTGAGAGCGAGGCCGTCCGAGCGTCGCATCCGCTCGGACGGCCTCCTAGTCCGATCACGATCTCGGCGTAGCCGCTCGCGAGCGCCGCCGGATCGCCATCGCGGCCGGCACCGCGGCACCGGCGGCGCACAGCCAGGCGAAGGCGTCACCGACGGGGCCGTACACCGTGGACACCGTGGTCACCGGGACGTCCACGATCAGCGTCGCGACGCCCTCCGGCTGGTAGCTCGCCTCACCGAGCACCGTGCCGCGTGAGTCGCTGACCGTCAGTTGCCCCGATCGTGCCGTCCGGACGACCGCGAGCCCGCTCTCCACGCCGCGCATGGCCGCGATTCGGCTGTGCAGCCAGCCGTCCCGGTCGAAGTCCCAGGCTGGGACCAGCAGGAGCTGCGCACCGTCGCCGCGATAAGGCCGGACCGTGCTCGGGAAGTCCATGTCCTTGCAGACGATGACGCCGACGCGAGGATCTGAGCGCAGCAGCACCCGTTCGCGGCCCGGCGCCAGAGCGTCCTCCAGCCCGGCGATGAGGTGCTGCTTGGCGTAGCGCTGGAGGTGACCGTCGGGCTCGATGACGACGGCGGCGTTGGTGTTCGCGACGACCGCGCCGAACACCAGGGTCACCCGCTCGGACCGGGCGAGCTCGGACAGTGGGTCGGTGACCTGCGCCAGCTGCTCCTCGCTCAGTTGGAGCACCTTCTCCGGCATGACGATCATCGTGGCGCCCTGGCGGGCCAGGTTCCGCGCGCCGGTCACATAGGTGTCGAGCAGCGACGGACCCTCGGGCGACGCCAGGCGTACCGGATTGAAGGGCTGGCCCACGGCCAGCAGCCCGACCCGGACGGTCGGTCCCGCGGGCGCCGTCGCCATCCGCGCGAGCCCCAGGCCCGCGGCCGCCACCAGCACCGCCGCGAGCATGGTGACGGTCGAGCGTCGGGCGGCGGCCAGCGCCGCCGGGGTCAGCATGATCAGGAACGTGACGGCCCAGACACCGGCGAAGGCCGCGGGCTGGCGGGTGATGCTCCAGGAGCTCTGGGTGTAGGCGAGGCTCCACCACGCGCCGTGGGGCAGCGTCAGCGAGACGAGCCACTCGACAGCCACCCAGACGACGGGCACCGCCAAGGTCGCGGCTACGGGTCTGCCCACGAGCATCAGTGCCCGGAACAGCACCGTGGCGAGACTCAGGGTGAGCCCGGTGAGCAGGACGAGCCCGGCCGCCAGGGGCACCGGCGTCTCCAGGTCGCGGACGAAGTACGACCACAGGTTGCTCGCGCCGACCGTCCCGGCGATCAGTGCCACCGGTAGCGCGCCCCACCAGGGCAGGCGAGGGGCGATCCAGAGCACGGGCAGGGCGGCGATCCAGGTGAGCACCGGGATCGGGTGCAGACCGGTGCCGAGGTACAGCAGGGCGGCCGTGGCGGCTGCGCAGCCGACGGCGATCAGGGGTGTCTTCATGGTCTAGCCGGCGATCCCTTCACGGATGCGGTCGAGGCAGCGGTGGCACAGGATGCGGAACTGCGGCTCGGTCAGGTTGATCCGGCCGCCGTGGTACAGCTGGATGAGGCCGTGCAGCTGGGCGGTCAGCGTCAGCGCGACCTCGTGCACGTCGTCGTCCTTGAGGGCTCCTGCCGCCATGTCGCGTTGGATCGCGGCGGCGAGGATGGCGGCCGTGGGGGAGCGGCCCTCCCGGAAGTCCTCCGGGTACTGCCTGGCGCCTTCCCGGCGGGCGGTGAACATGAACTCGTACAGGCGCGGGCGGGCCAGGGCGAAGTCGATGAGGGCGTCGGCCGCCTCGGCGAGGGTGGGCTGTTCCAGGACCGCCCACTGTGCCGCGACCTGGGCGAAACTCGTCGTGGCGACGTGGGCCAGCAGTTCGTCGCGGTTGGGGAAGTGCCGGTAGAGGGCCATCGGTGTGACGCCGACGGCGGCGGCGACGCGGCGCACGCTCACCGCGTCGGCCCCCTCCTCCTCCAGGATCCGGGTGGCGACATCGATTACCCGCTGTTTGGTGCTGCTCTTGTCCGGCACGTGTACACCGTATACGTATACGGTGTACACGTAAAGCCCGCTCCTAAATGGGTGGCGCGAGCGCAGCGAGATGAGCAGGCTCCTGCGCATGACGAGCAGTGACCTGTGGGACGAGGACGACGCCACGCATTACGACGACCGCTCGGCCGACATGTTCGACCCGAAGGTGCTCGACCCCACCGTGGACTTCCTCGCCCGGCTGGCCGGGTCCGGTCCGGCGCTGGAGTTCGCGGTCGGCACCGGGCGGGTGGCGGTCCCGCTCGCGGCCCGCGGCATCCCCGTCACCGGCATCGAGCTGTCCCAGCCGATGGCCGACCGGCTGCGGCGCAAGGTGGCCGAGGCGGACCTGCCGGTCGTCGTCGGCGACATGGCCACCACGACGGTCGCCGGGCGGTTCTCGCTGGTGTACCTGGTGTACAACAGCATCGGCAACCTGCGCACCCAGGACGAGCAGGTCGAGTGCTTCCGCAACGCCGCGCGCCACCTGGCGCCGGGCGGCCGCTTCGTCATCGAGCTGTGGGTGCCGGGCATCCGGCGCTTCCCGCCGGGCCAGACGGCAGTGCCCTTCGACGTGACCGACGAGCATGTCGGCTTCGACACCTACGACATGGTCACCCAGCAGGGCACCTCGCACCACTACCGGCGATACGCCGACGGCAGCACCAGCTACGGCTACAGCAACTTCCGCTACATCTGGCCTGCCGAGTGCGACCTGATGGCGCGGCTGGCGGGCCTGGAGTTCGAGCAGCGGGTGGCCGGCTGGGACGGGGCCCCCTTCACCTCCGACAGCGGCAGTCATGTCTCGGTGTGGCGAAAGCCGACAGACGCCGGTGACCAGGCATAGGGGACGTCGGTGGTCCAGTTTCGCTGCGGCGGGGGGCTCCCCGGACCGTGGTTACCGGGTCCATCAGGTCCGGCTGCAACGGGCGGTCTATGTCGTCCGTGCGGACGGCTGGTCGGCCATAATCGACTACGACAGCCTGGCTGCGGCTCGTCAGATCTCGGCCGGTGAGTACGCGCTGCCGGTGGTGTCCACGGTCGGCTACGTCGAGGGACCGCACGAGGAGCCGTTCCTGCAGGCGCTTCCCGACGGCATCGGCCATGGCGTCGACCTGGCGGCATTCGTTCGCCGGCTCGATCTCGAACGCTGGATGCTGCGGCCGGAGGCGCTGGCGGGCGGAGTTCTGACGCGGGAGACCGCGCCACGCGACGGCGGCATCGGCGTCTACCGGGCCAGGCATACGCTCTTTCTCGACGCCGACATCTGGGCCACCGCTGTCGCGCTCATGAAGGAGCACAGGTTCCCAGGGCTCCGTCGTCGGTGACCTCATGGCCGGGCGGCTGAGCGCCTGAGGCGGTGCGCCGTCATCGCCCTCAGGCGCGGTTGCGGATGGACCAGGTGTAGGCCAGCGCGCCGAGCGAGACCAGCGACAGCAGCAGCAGGCCCACGCCGTACTGGCCCATGGCTCCGTACACCGCGCCCATGACCAGCGGCGGGACGAATCCGCCGAGGCCGCCGACGGCGCCGACGATGCCGGTGACCGCGCCGATCTTCGAGTTCGGGACCACCCTGGCCACCAGGGCGAACACCGCACCGGCCCCGGCGCCCAGCGCCCCGGCCATGACCAGCAGCGTCAACGTCGCCCACGGGTACAGCGACGGCGTGAACGCCTGCCAGGCCGCCATCACCATCACCACGGCCAGGCACACCGCCAGCACCCTGGCCGGTCCCACCCGATCGGACAGCCAGCCGCCGGGCGGCCGCAGCAGCACCGCGACCAGGGTGAACCCGGCCGCCTTCAGTGAGGCGTCGCCCTGTTCGAGGCCGTACGCCGACTGCAGGTAGGTGACCAGGTACACCGCGAACGAGACGTAGCCGCCGAAGGTGACCGCGTACAGCCCGGCCAGCGGCCAGGTCATCGGTTGGCGGGCGGCGTCGGTGAACCGCTGCGCGAACGGCTCGGCGGGCACGGTGCGCCCCGGCGGGTCCCGCAGCACCAGCCACGCGACCACGCCGTACCCGGCGAGCACCACCGCGACCAGGTAGAACTGGGCGTTCTCGCCGATCTTCAGCATCGGCTTGGTCAGCAGTGCCGCGATGGCGGTGCCGCCCATGCCCATTCCGATCACGCCCAATGCCATGCCGCGCTTGGCGGGTGGGAACCAGCCGTTGCCGTGCGGGATCGCCGCCGCGAACGGGGTACCGCCCAGGCCCAGGAAGAACCCGATCACCAGCAGCGCCGGGTACGAGCGCCCGGCCAGCGTCAACGCCAGCACCGGCAGGATGGTCAGGAACGAGATCGCGGGCAGCACCTTGCGCGCGCCGAGCAGGTCGGTCAGCGCCCCGACCGGGATCCGCCCGAGCGAGCCGACCAGCACCGGCACCGCCACCAGGATGGACTGCTGCACCGAGCTCAGCCCGAGGGTCTGCTTGTAGTGCGCCGACAGCGGCGAGATCAGTCCCCACGCCCAGGAGCTGAGCAGGAAGCCCAACGCGGCGATGATCAGGTTCAGGTACGCCCCGCGTGGCACGATCTGGACCGGCGTCACCACGCCGGTCCGGCTCGGGGCGGTCACCGGTCGCGCCGCTCGCCGATGCGCCACGCCCATAGCGCGACCAGGAACGACGCCGCGCTGAACGCGGCGGTCCACCACGCCGTGCGGGTCTGGCCCATCATCCACGCGTTCAGGCCGACGCCGATCGCCCACAGCTGGCCGACCAGGATGGACAGCACCAGTGCCACCCGCCCGGACAGCATCGCCGAGCGCTCCGGATCGGTCTCGGCGCCCGCCCCGGGCCCGGGGCCGGTGCTGCGCACGCGCGGGTCGCCATACCCACTGGTGGGTCTGATCAGCGGATATCGCTGCTCGGTCATGCCCGCTCCTGTCCCGATCGCAGCGTGCCGACGGCCCAGATGCCGTCACCGCGCTCCTCCAGCAGCACCCGCGGCAGCGGCCGTGGCGGCGGACCGGCCGTGACCTGGCCGGTACGCGGGTCGAACACGCCCTCGTGGCAGGGGCAGTACAGCTCGCCCTGCTCGCCCCGGCCGGCCCGCCACAGCACCGCGCAGGCCAGGTGCGTGCACACCGACGAGTACGCCGCCAGGGTCCCGTCGGCCATCCGCAGCGCCACCGCCCGGTCCTCCTCGCCGGGGTAGCTGAACGCCACCGACTGGCCCGGTTCGAGCCGTTCGGCGACGAGTTTCGGCGCGGCGGTGCCGTCGCCGTGCCGGTGGAACAGCCCGGACGCGACCGCGGCGGTGCCGACGGCCAGCCCGCCGGAGACCGTGACGGCCAGGCGCAGATAGTCGCGGCGGCTGGTCAGCGAGTCGGCGGCGATGCGCTCACGCAGCTGCTCGACACTCTCGGCCGGTGCCTGCTCGTCGATGGTCACAGGGGCTCTCCCAGCACGTTGTCGGCGGAGGTGGGCACGGACCCGAACGGCTGCGGGCCGCGCGTCGGCTCGGCGAACTGGCCGACGCCGCCGGGAACCGGCACGTCGGCCCGACCGGCGGGCACCACCACGGCCACGCCGGTGGTCAGCAGCGTGCCGTCGAAGTCGAAGGTGTTGGCCACGGCCACGTTCGGACGTTCGGCGCGCAGCTCCTCGACGGTGCCGTAGAAGATCGACCCGGTCGGGCAGACGGTGGCGCACATCGGGGCCAGTCCGTACGAGGTGCGGTCGTAGCACAGGTTGCACTTGAACTGCAGCTTCGCCCGCAAGTCGATCTTCGGTACGCCCATCGGGCAGGCGTTGACGCAGTTGCCGCAGCCGATGCAGCGGCTCTTGTCGGCGTCGTGCACCACCCCGTCCGGGGTGACCAGGATGGCCTCGGCCGGGCACACCTGCGCGCACGGCGCGAGCGGATCCTCGCAGTGCATGCAGACGGTCGGCATGGAGGCGACGCTGTGCCCGGCATCCAGATAGTCCAGGTGGATCATTGACTTGCCCCGGTGCGAGTCGCACTCCCGGCACGCCGACACACACGCCTGGCAGCCGATGCAGCGGCCCGGATCGATGATGATGGTGCGTCCCATCACGGCTGTGACGTCCCCCTTCCCTGCGACGACGTGGGCGGCCGTTCGTCGCCGCGCGAGACCTGCGTCTCGGTGTAGGACTGGTGGCCCGGCGGCACCGGCGGTGCGGGCACCGGCGTGACGTGCGCGGCGGGCTGGATCCGGCACGCGCACACCTTGTACTCGGGGATCTTCGAGCGCGGGTCGAGCGCGTCGATGGTCAGCTCGTTGGCGGCCACCGGATACGGCCAGTGGTACGGCACGAACACCGTGTCGGGCCGGATCGCATCGGTGACCAGCGCCGGGAACGTCGCAGCGCCGCGCCGCGTGATCACGGTGACCGGGTCTCCGGAGGCGTAGCCGTGCGACGGGTGCACCTCCACCCACGGGCGCGGCGTCTGCTCGACCAGGCCACCCAGCCGCCGGGTCTGGTTGCCCGACAGGAAGTGCGCCACGGTACGGCCTGTGGTCAGCGTCATCGGGTACTCGTCGTCGTACGGGTCGGCCGGGGGATGCCAGCGCACCGCCTGCATGTGGATCTTCTTGTCGGCGTGCCAGGTCTGCCCGTCCTCGAACAGCCTCGGCGTGCCCGGATGGTCGACCGTCGGGCACGGCCAGCTGATCCCGCCGGTGGAGTCCAGCCGGGCGTACGTGATGCCGAAGTAGTCGTTGACCGTGCCCTGCGAGGCGATCCGCAACTCGTCGAAGACCGGCTCGGAGCTGTCGAAGTCGAACTTGTCGCCGACCCCGAGGCGGCGAGCCAGCTCGCACATGACCCACGTGTCCGTGCGTACCCCCGGCAGGGGCTCCTGGGCCTTGCGGTGGCGGACCACCCGCGCCTCGGCGTTGGCCATCACCCCGTCGTCCTCGGCCCAGGTGGTCACCGGCAGCACCAGGTGCGCGTTGGCCGAGGTCTCCGACAGGAAGAAGTCGCACTGGGTGTGGAAGTCCAGCGCGTCGTACCCGGCCTTGACCACGGCGTAGTTGGGCAGCGAGACGAACGGGTTGTTGCAGATGCCCAGCAGGCCGCGGATCTCGCCGCGGCTCATCTGGTGCACCATCTCCATCATCGAGGTGCCCGCCTGCGGCAGGTCCGCCTCCTCGACGCCCCAGATCCGCGCCACCTGCGCCCGGTGCACCGGGTCGCTGATGGACCGGCCGCCGGGCAGCATGTCGGACTTCTGGCCGTGCTCGCGGCCGCCCTGCCCGTTGCCCTGCCCGGTGATGGTGCCGTAGCCCGCGCCGGGCCTGCCGAGGTTGCCGGTGGCCACGCACAGGTTGATGACCGTCAGGCAGTTCTCCACGCCCTGGGTGTGGTGCTCGATGCCGCGCGCGTGCCAGGCCATCGCCTTGGGCGCGGTGGCGAACATGCGCGCCACGGCGGTGACCTGCTCGGCGGGGATGCCGCAGAGCTGCGCCGCGCGGTCGGGCGGGTACTCGGCGGCGGCCTCGACGACCTGTTCCCAGCCGGTGGTGTGCGCGGCGACGTACGCCTGGTCGGCCAGCCCTTCACGCACCACCACGTTGAGCACCGCGTTGAAGAACGCCGCGTCGGTACCGGGCCGCAGGGCCACGTGGATGTCGGCGGTGCGGGCGATGCTGGTCTCACGCGGGTCGACCACGATCAGTTTCGCGCCCCGGTCCCGGGCGCCCCACAGGTACTGCGTCATCACCGGGAAGCACTCGCCCACGTTCGACCCGGCGATCAGCAGGCAGTCGGTGAGCAGGATGTCGGCGAACGGGTTGGCGGCCCGGTCGATGCCGAACGACAGCTTGTTCGCCCCGGCCGCGCTGACCATGCACAGCCGCCCGTTGTAATCCACGTGCCGGGTCCGCAGGGCCACCCGGGCGAACTTGCCCACCAGGTACGTCTTCTCGGTGAACAGGCTCGCCCCGCCCAGCATCCCGAACGCGTCGCGGCCGTACGCGGCCTGGATGCGCTGGATCTGCTCGGCGGCGTGGTCGAGCGCCTGCTCCCACGACACCGGCCGCAGGTCGTCGGTGCGGGTGCGCCGCAGCAGCGGGGCGGTGAGCCGGTCGGGGTGGTTGACCTGCTGGTACGCGTTGAGTCCCTTCGGGCACAGCCGCATCCGGTTGATGTCGTGGTCACGGGGCTCCACCCCGAACACCTTGCCGTCGCGCACCCGCAGGTACATGCCGCACTGCACGCCGCAGAAGCAGCAGTGCGTGGCGACCAGCGTCTCCTCGCCGCGCACGGCCCGCCACCGGTCGGCGGGAACCCCGCCCGCGTCGCGGAAGCGCGACGTGCCCGGCGGGGTGATCGTCGGATCGAGTGGGATGGTCACCTCAGAAGCCTCGTTTCACCTCGGTGCGGTACGCCTGGCCGCGCTGCAGCCGTTTGCACCGGGGACAGGTCAACGCCATCGCGTCGAAGCGCAGGTCCAGGTCGCGCATGGTGGCGCGCAGGTTGTCGACGTACTCGGTGGTGTCGATCGGCTCGCCGCAGACCCGGCAGGGCTGCACCTGCCCGGCGCCGGTGTACTTGAACAGCTGCATGCCGACCGCGGCCGGGCGCTGCACGATGTGGAAGAACTTCCCGAACGGCAGGTACAGCAGCGTCAGTACCACGGCCGCCAGGTGCAGCACGGCCACGAACTCATAGCCGCCGCCGTGCAGGAGCGCGCTGGAGAAGGTGAGCAGCAGACCGGTCACCGAGATCACGATCAGCGCCAGCAGCGGCACGAAGTCGTAGCCGAAACGCTGACCGGTGCTCGCCTCCCGATCGCGCATGCGCCGGACCAGGAAGTACGTCGCCCCGGCGATGACCAGCACCGCGGCGAGGTCCAGGCCGTGGAACAGCAGCCAGCCCAGCGGCGACAGCGCGTCGAAGCGCACCACCCCGAAACCCCAGACGTTCATCGTGTACGCCGGTCCGGCGCCGGTGTTGGAGGTGAAGGTGAACCAGCCCCAGACCAGCGGGAACGTGATCGCCGCGGCCAGCAGGCAGCCCCAGAACAGCAGCTGGTGCGCCGCCCAGCGGGCCCGCGACCGGGCCCCGAGGAACTTCTGGAACCCCAGGTACGTCGCGATCATCCGGGGCAGGGCGGTGGGCGCCTTGCGCAGGTTCTGCCAGGACAGGGCCGCACCCCAGCCCTTGCGGAACAACCGCCGCGCACCAGGGGAGGAGATCCACACGGTGTACCGGTAGGCGATGCCGAAGGCGAGGAAGACGCTGGCCACGGCGTACGGCACCAGGGCGGAGTCGAAGCTGTGCAGTCCTCGGCTGCCCGCGTAGATCGCCGCGCACAGGACCAGCGCGGTGACGATGCCGACGACCACCGGTTTCATTCCCAGATCGTATTAAAACGGTTTTCTCTGGACAGGTGCTTTGTGAACCCTGCTGCCGAGCTGGGCGATCGTGCTCCGTCAGCCGGACACGATGACCGACATATCGTGCACAATTGTAGAAGAGGGATTTTCTGCGCAGCGGTCAAGGAGATCGTGACGACCGGCGAAGAGGCGAGCACGACCCAGTCGCGCATCAAGGCCATCGACGGGGTTGAGCTGGGCGCTGCCCTGGCGGGAGCGGCCTGGCTGGTGCTGTACGGCGTTCTGCTGGCCGCCACCCGAAACTCGCCGAACGGGTCCCGCTTCGTCGGCGAGGTGCTGTACCTGGTCCCGATCGCGGCGGCGGCGGCGCTCAGCGTGGTGGCCGCCCGCCGCACCCGCCAGCGGGTGCGGACGGCCTGGCGACTGCTGGTCGCGTCGAACTCGCTGTGGCTGCTGGGCGAGTCCATCTGGGCGTTCTACACCTACACCACGCCCGGCGGCGCACCCGTCCCGTCGATCGCGGACGCGGTCTACCTGGCCTCCTACGCGTGCGCGCTGCCCGCGATCGTCATCGGCCTGGGTCTGGTGCTGGTGGGCCGAGCCCAGGGGCTGGTCGACGCGCTGCTGGTGGCGGCCGGGGCCGCCGCCATCGGCTGGCAGCTGGTGATCGGGCCGCTGCTGCCCAGCGACTGGAACGCCGCCACCCTGGTCACCTTCATCTATCCGGTGCTGTCGGTGAGCATCGTCAGCATCCTGGTGGCGGTCCTGCTGAGCGGTTCGAAGAGCATCCCGGCCTCCATGATCCTGGTCGGGGCCGCGTTCGGTGTGTCCGCCGTGACCGACGCCGCCTACGCCTACATCACCGTCGTGCGCGAGTACGCCAGCTCCAGCTGGGTGAATCTGGGCTGGCAGGGCGAGGCGGTGCTGCTGTGCCTGGCCGCCGTCGTGGCCGCCCGCCGCAGCGAGGCCGACAAGCCCGGGGTCATCGACCCCGACATCACCCTGCTGCCCGCCGTGGTCGCGGTGCTGGCCGTCGGCGGGCTGGCCGCCGCCGACCTGATCCTCGTGGGCAGGTTGAGCGAGGTGACCTTGGCCGTGTCGGTCCTGCTGCTGCTGGGACTGCTGGTGCGGCAGGTCGTCGCGGCCCGCGACCGCACCCGGTTGACCCAGCAGCTGCGTACCGCCGCCGTCACCGACCAACTCACCGGTCTGCACAACCGCCGGTTCTTCCAGGAGATGATCGGGCTGGAGGCCGAGCGGGCGGCCCGCCGCCGCACCCCGCTCAGCCTGGTGCTGGTCGACCTCGACCACTTCAAGGCGGTCAACGACACCTTCGGGCACTCGGTCGGCGACGCCGTACTGATCGACATCGCCCAACGGCTGCGCCGGGCCTGCCGGGCCAGCGACCTGATCTGCCGCTACGGCGGGGAGGAGTTCGTCTGTCTGCTGCCGGGCACGGACGCGGCCGGGGCGGCCGAGCTGGCCGAGCGGATGCGCGCGACGGTCGGCGGTGCGCCGGTGCTCGTCCGCGGCGGTGACTGCATCGACCTCACCGCGTCCATCGGTGTCGCCACCGCCGAGCCCGGCACCGATGGGCAGGTCGACATCGACGCGCTCGTGAACGCCGCCGACATGGCCGTCTACCAGGCCAAGGACCTGGGGCGCGACCGGGTCGTCGCCTCCGCCTGGCATCCGCGACCGGCCGTCGACGCCGATCTGCAGCTTCCGGCGGCGCTGGTCTGGATGTCGGACCGGATCGACCGTGCGCTCGGCGACGGCAGCCCGGGTGCCGCAGTGTCGCGCTGGGCGCGGCTGACGGCCGAGCGGCTGGGACTCGACGAGGCGGCACAGCGCAACACCGCCGCCGCCGCCCGGGTACGCGACCTCGGCCGGATTCTCGACCTGGCGGCGCCACCCGCCACCCGGCCGGACCCCGAGGCCGACGGACGGGACGCGCAGTGCGCGGCCCGGCTGCTCGTAGAACTCGCCGACCGCCCCGACCTGGCCCAACTGGTCGCCGCCCACCGCGAGTGGTACGACGGCTCCGGCGCACCCACCGGCTGCGCCGGAGCCGCCATCCCGATCGAGGCGCGGATCATCGCCGTGTGCGACGCGTGGGCGCGGGCGCCTGCCGACGTGTCGGGCGGCTTCGACGCGGCGGAGTCTCGCCGGCGACTGCTGCGAGACCGGGGGATCCGCTTCGACCCGGTCGTCGTCGACGCCTTCCTGTCGCTGGTCGACGAGGGGGTCATCGGTCTGGCCCCGATGCCCGGCCCGGTCGCCGGGCTGGACGGCACGCCAAAGCCGTGACCGTGCCGGAACGGTTCAGACCCGTACGAAGGCGATCATCGCCATGCCGGTGGCGGCCTGTAGCGCGGTGGCGGACACCACCGCGACGATCGGCCACAGTCGTGCCGTACGGGCGCACAGCCAGGCCGCCGGAATCTGCCACAGCACCGCCAGGAAGATCCACAGGCGTACCGTCTCGCCCCGGTTCACCCCCAGCAGGTCCAGCACGACGAGCGTGACCGCCGCCGAGGCGGCGAGCACGGCCCCGGCCCGCCACGGCCCACGCCGGACTGCGTCGACCACCCCGGCGGCCACCAGCAGCACGGTCGGCAGCCCGGCGGCGATGGCGAAGTCCCACAGGTTGCGCACCACCCACACCCCGTACGGGCGATGGCCGTCGCCGTTGAAGCCGCGGGCGTCGTCGAGCACATAGGCGAAGTTCGACGCCAGGTCGTAGCCCACGACCAGCCGCATCGCGGCGTAGCAGGCCGCGAATCCGGCCACCGCCAGCCCGATCAGCCACCCGGTGTCCGGCCACGACAGCCTGCCACCGGCCTTCGCCCACCCCAGCAGCGCCACGAACACCACGCCGAGGGCCAGCGGCAACGGTTCGAAGAACATCGTGCCGTACAGGAAGGCACCCAGGGCGACCGCGTCGCCGCGACGGGGACGGCGGAGGAAGCGAACGAACAGCCACAGCGCCAACAGGATCGGGACGGGGGAGACGGTGTTGAGGATCGGGAGGAAGAACAGCCGTCCCGGCACCAGGATGGACAGTGCGAGGGCGTAGAGGGCGGTGCGGTGGTCGAGCAGCTCGGCGGCGAGGAGGTAGACGAGCAGGCAGGACAGGCTCGACGCGGCGACGGTGAGCACCCCCATCGCGGCGGGTGAGTCGGTCAGCGCCACCAGCACCTGGTAGAACACGGTCTTGCCGGCCATGTTGGTGCGGGCGTGGGAGTCCAGGGCGGCGCCGATGTCCGCTTGCCCGGACAGGAACTCCCAGATGCCGTACGCGCGGGCCGGTTCCAGGAAACCGTTGGCCCGTTGACTGGTGACCAGGTCCTGGAGGGCGATGTCGTCGTTGCCCCGGATCAGCAGCTGCATGGGCACGGCCGCCGCCAGCCAGGCGGCCACCACCACGAGGCGTCGCCGCTCGTACCAGCGGTGCGACAGCCACAGCCCCACCGAGGCGACGAGCGCCGTGACCAGGAACGGCCACAGGATGTCGGGGGAGAACAGGCGCAGGTAGTGGTATCGGTAGTGCCCGGCGCGGGACCCGACGGGCACCAGGTGCGCCATCATGCCCAGACTGACCAGCACCCCGGCGGCGCAGGCGGCGACCGCGACCCAGCGCAACCGCCCGGTCGGCCGCACCCGGTGGTGCGCTCGCGGATCGCCGGCCTGTGCGCCGGTACGGGACCGCGGCAGCGGAGCCGTGTCGACCATTCCTGCCTCTTCCTCGTCGTCGCCTGCCGCCCGGGTATGGGCAGCGTGGTGGCGCCGACGAGAGTCCGACGGCGCCACCACGGAAGGGAGCAGCGCGGCTCGGGGCCGCCACTGGCGGAGTTCGCGGCCGACGTGGGCGAGCGCTGCTCGGGGCACGGCGTCCGGGACCGGTCGGGGCCGCAGCAGGCAAGGAAGCGGCCCCGACCGGTTGCCGTCGGCCGTACGGACAGGTCAACGGCGCGTGCCGACGAGCGGCATTGGCGCAGAATATGACATTCAGATGACAATCGCCTGTTATCAGATGGTTTTCGAGCGCTGTGGTGCGGCACCGGTGCGACAGTGGCTGGCGCAGGGGCCGCCGTCCTGTCCGCACCGGACACGGCTGCCGCCCGCTGACGCCAGGAGGCAGGAATGGACATCGGACTCCCGCGCGCGGACCGGCTGGTGCGACGGCTGCTGGCCGCGGTGGCGGTGCTGCACGTGTTGAGCCTGGGCAGCAACGCCATCTACCACGGGCTGGGCATCCACGAACCGTTCCCGAGATTCGCCTGGTTCACCATCTTCTTCAACGTCGACAAGGAGAAGAACCTGCCGACCTTGTTCTCCTCGGCGGTGCTGATGCTGGCGGCGTGCGTGCTGTGGCAGATCGGCACCGAAGCCAAAGCGGCCGGACGGCGGTATGTGCGGCACTGGCGGGGGTTGAGCGTCGTCTTCGTGGCCCTGTCGCTGGACGAGGTCGCCCAGGCGCACGAGGTGGCCAGCAGGTCCGGAGTGCTCCGGCTGGGCGCGGCGTCGTACCTGTCGTGGATGGTGTTCGTCGCCCCGCTGGTGCTGGCGTTCGCGGTGTCGTACCTGCGATTCCTCGGCCACCACGACGGCGTGGCCTGCGAACCCTGGCACGACCGGTGAGCACGGTCGCGACGGGCTACCAGGTGAGCAGGCTGGTGTAGTCGGCGCAGGTCAGCGGAGTGTCGGTGAGCGCGCCGTCGGCGCGGGGCACGCCGACCGGGTGGCCCTCCCGGGTGAACGCCACCCGCTTCACCCCGGGCCGGGCCGTCAGCGTGCACACGACCTGGGCGAAGGCGAGGACGTCGTCGTTGCGGCCGGTGTCCTCGCGGGTGCTGGACAGGTCGACCACGGCCGTGGTGGCGCTGGCATCCACCGCGCCGATGATGTGCGTCCCCAGCAGCGCACTGGTGAACCCGACGTCCTCCTCGGCCTCGGTCGGCCCGGCCATCAGATCGGACACCAGCTGCTGTATCGACGGCGGGGCCGACAGCTTGCGCTCGACCCGGATCAGCGAACCGTTGTTGACCAGGTACAGGTGCTCGCTGGCCGGACCGGCGGTGCGGGCGACCGGTTCGACGAACGCCTGGGCGGCGTCGGTCGTGGCCAGCGGGCGGGCGGTGTTCTCGGTCGGCACTCCGCAGGCGGCGGCGGTCACGGCCAGCCCGCACAGGCAGAGCACCGTGGCGTACAGGCGGATCATCGCTGCTCCTGAGGTAGCTCGATACGGAACCGGGCGCCGCCGCCGGGGCGATCGTCCACGCTGACCCGGCCGCCGTGCGCGGTGACGTGCTGGGCGACCAGGGCCAGGCCCAGGCCGGTGCCGTCGCTGCCGCCCCGGGCTCCCGCCGAGGCTCCCCGGACGAAGCGGCCGAAGATCACATCGCGATCGGCCGGGCACACCCCGGGCCCGGCGTCGTCGACCTCCAGCACCCGGGCGTCGCGCTGATGCCCGATGCGCAACGCGACCGCGCCGCCGCCGTGGGCATGGGCGTTGTCGAGCAGGTTCGCCAGCACCTGGGTGAACCGGCGGCGGTCCACCCGCCACTGCGCGTCGGCCCCGGGCTCCACCGTGACCAGCTCGGCGGCCAGCCCACGTGCTCGGCAGACCTGCCGGGCGAGCGCCGCGATGTCGACCGGGGCCACCTCCGGCGGCTGGTCGCCCCGCGCCAGTTCCAGCAGGTCGGTGACGAGTGCCTGGAACCGGCCGACCTCGTCGGTGAGCAGGCCGACCGCGGTGGCGGTGCGCTCGTCCAGGGCGGTACGGCGGTTGTGCAGCACGCTCGCGGCCGCGGCGATGGTCTGCAGCGGCGAGCGCAGTTCGTGGCTCACGTCGGCGGCGAAGCGCCGGTCGCGCTCCACCCGCCGGGCCAGCTGCTCGACCATCTGGTTGAACGAGGCGGTCAACCGGGTCAGCTCAGGCTCGGTGTCGGGGTCGAGACGGGCGCTGAAGTCGCCGGCCGCGATCTCGCGCGCGGCTTCGGCCACCGTCGCCAGCGGCCGCAGCACCCGGCGGGCGGCATACCAGCCCAGCAGCGCGCCCGCGCCCGTGGTCGCGGTCGCCACCAGGGTCAGGATCAGGGCGAGGATCTGCAGCGAACGGTCCAGCTCCTGCATGAAGTCGATCTCGTACAGCGTGATCGTCGCTCCGGCGGGCACCCCGACCACCAGCGCCGTACGCCCGCCGATCCGGGTCCGCTGCACCCCGCCCCGCCCGTGCTCGGCCAGCGTCACCAGGCTGGCCGGAATGCTGGCGGTCAGACCCGCGTCGACGGTGCGGGAGTAGAAGTGCCCGTCGCGGCGGATCAGCACCCGCCGGTTGCCCCCGGTGTCCAGCGACCGCAGCACCTGCAGCACGCCAGGGTCGTCGCCGTCGACAGCCGCCTGCACGATCCCGACGTCGACCATGGCGGTACGGACCGCGGCGTCCTCCCGCTCCGCCAGCAGGAACCGCTGCGTGAGCTGGTACGACCCGACCGCGATCGCCGCCGACACCAGCAGCGCGCCGACGGCGAACCCGCCGGTCACCTTCGCCCGCAGGCTCGGGCGCCTCATCGGACCAGTTTGTAGCCCAGGCCCCGGACCGTCACGATGCGGCACGGGGCACCCGGGTCGTCCTCGATCTTCTGGCGCAGCCGGGCGATGTGGACGTCGACCAGCCGCTCGTCGCCGAAGTCGTACTCCCACACCCGTTCCAGCAGCTGCTGGCGGCTGAGCACGTGCCCGGCGTTGGCGGCCAGTTCACACAGCAGCCGCAGCTCGGTGCGGGTCAGCGCCAGCGCCTTCCCGCGTCGCAGCACCTCCCCGGCAGCGGGGCGCAGCTGCAGGTCGCCGAAGACCAGCGCCTGCTCGACCCGGGGCGCGGGCAGTCCGGCGCGGCGGCGCAGCGCTCGCAGCCGGGCCGACAGCTCCGGGGTGGCCACCGGCTTGACCAGGTAGTCGTCGGCCCCGGCCTCCAGCGCGGCGACGATGTCGCCGGTGTCCTGCCGGGCGCTGACGACCACGATCGGCACGTCGTCGTCGCGGCGCAGCCTGCGGATGCACTCGATGCCGTCCAGGCCGGGCAGCATCAGGTCGACCAGGACCGTGTCGGCCGGTTCGCGCCGCTGCCGGGCGAGGCCGTCCTCGGCGGTGGCGGCGGCGCGTACCGCGTAGCCCTCGTCCTCCAGCGCCATCGCCAGCGCGAGCCGGATCCGGTCGTCGTCCTCGATCACCAGCACTGCAGCCACCGTCGCATCATGGCCCAGCGGTTGCGGCCGCCGCCGACGGCAGGCCGACGATTCCCCCGAAGTGTCATGAAATCGTCACGTAACCGGAATGGCTGTTCCCGAGCCGGGGGGTGATGCGACCGGAGGACGTGTCTCACCGCTGCTGGACAGCCCTTGCCGTCCACTCGTGTCACCCGTGGTCGGACACGGCCGTCGAGACCGGGTCCGACCACGAGCGTGATCTACTTCGCGATCAGCAGCAGCACGGCCCGGCCGTGCAGGACGTACGTCGTCCCCGCCCCGCCGAGCAGCGCCTCGGTGCCCGGCGTGGCCACCTGACCCGAGCCCTCGGCCCAGGTCGAGGTGTCGGTGACCCGGTACCAGCTCTTGCCCGCGGGCGGGGCGGGCAACGTGAACGTCACGTCACCGGACCAGCCGTTGTAGCCGGTGTAGAGCGCCGCCGCGGAGTCGCCGAACTCGGTGCCGTCGATCCGCCAGGCCAGCGCGTGGTTGTTCGCGTCGCCCCAGTACGCCCCGTCCGGCGCGACCCCGGCCGCGGTGAACCACTCCAGCTGCCCCAGCCCGTTGCCGTTGCCGTCGGAGGCGGTGTAGAAGTTCGCCGGGCGCAGCGCCGGGTGTGCCTTGCGGAAGGCGACCATCCGCTGGGTGAACGTCTGGAAGTTCGACTCGTCGGTGGTCAGCGACCAGTCCAGCCAGTTCGCGCTGGAGTCCAGGTTGTACGGGTTGTTGTTGCAGTTGACCGACCGCAGCGTCTCGTCACCGCCGGTGAACATCGGCACTCCGCCGGACAGCAGCACCAGCGCCATCCCGTTGCGGGCGGCCTTGCGCTGGTCCGCGGCGACACCGCCCTGGTCCCAGGAGATGTTGTCGTCGCTGCCGCCGTCGGACGGCCCGTACGGCCAGGCCTGGCCGTTGTTCTTGGCGTTGCACGAGTACAGGTCCTTGAGGGTGAACCCGTCGTGGACCACCATGAAGTCGATCGAGTGGAAGGGCTTGCGGCCGTCGTCGCCGTACAGGTCGGACGACCCGGCGAACCGGGTGGCCAGGTCACTCGGGGTGACCGCGTCCACGCCCATCTTGTTCTGGTCGCGCCGGATCGTGTCACGGTAGATGCCGTTCCACTCGGCCCACCCGGCCGGGAAGTTGCCGACCTGGTACGTCCCGGCGCCCAGCGCCCACGGCTCGGCGATCCAGTCCACGCCCGAGCCGCCGCCGGCGGGCCGGGCGGGCATCTCGGTGGTGAGCCGGTTGAGCGCGGTGTTCGGATCGGTGCGGCTGTAGGTGAAACACCCGTGCTGGCAGGTGTTGCCCAGCACCGGCGCGAGGTCGAATCGGAACCCGTCCACGCCGAGCGTGTTCTTCCAGTACGCCACCGAGTCGACGATGAGGTTCTGCGCGACGGTGTTGCGGGTGTTGTAGTTGTGCAGCAGCCCGGTGTTGTCCATGGACCCCTGCATGTCGCTGGTCAGCGAGTAGTAGGTCGGGTTGTCCAGGCCGCGCCAGGAGAAGATGTTGTACGTGTTCTTGTCGGTGATCGGCCCGCCTTCGGCGGTGTGGTTGTAGACGACGTCGATGTACACCTTGATCCCGGCGTCGTGGTACGCCTTGATCATGGCCTTGAACTCCTTCGTGGGCCCGCCCGCGGTCTTGTCGGAGGAGTAGCGGCGGTCCGGGGCGAAGTAGTTCTCGGTCATGTAGCCCCAGTAGTTGTCGCCACTGGTGCTGGTCGGGTTGGTGTCGTTGGCGTCGTTCTGGGTCTCCTGCACCGGCAGGAACTCCACCGCGGTCACCCCGAGCGAGGCCAGCGCGGCGGCCTTGAGCCCGGCGCCCTTGTAGGTGCCCCGGTAGGCGGCCGCGATCGAGGTGTCGGACTTGGTCAGACCGCGCAGGTGCACCTCGTACACGACGTCGTCCTTGAAGGCACGGGTCGGTTTGGTGCCGATGCTGGTGGCGTCGGCGGCCAGCACCAGGCCCTTGGGCGCGATGGTGCCGGTGTCGACGGCGCGCTTGGTCGGGCCGGAGGAGTAGTCCGAGGCGACGCCGTCGGGCAGCGCGGTGTCGTGGCTGACCTCGCGGGCGTACGGGTCGAGCAGCAGCTTGTTGGGGTTGAACCGGTTGCCGGAGGCGTCCACGTCGGCGACGAATCCGGTCGAGGACCCCTTGGTCCAGCTCGCGCTGTAGGGCCAGTTCGGACCCCAGGCGCGGTAGCCGTAGTAGACGGTGCCGGTCACCCCCGCCGACTGCAGGGTCGCGGTGCTCACCGTCGTCGCCCAGATGTCGCCGGTGCCCTTGGTCAGCACGTAGCTGGCCTTCTCCTGCGCCCCGGTGGCGGCGGCGTAGACGTACACGGCGATGCGGGTGGCGCGGGAGGAGTAGACGCGGAAGGTGACGTTGGACGCGGTGGCGTCGTAGCGGCCGCCCAGGGCCTGGGTGTCGATGCCTGCCTGGGCGGCGGGGGAAACGAGGGCGAGACCGGCGGTGACCAGTACGGCCGCCAGCGTCACCCTCCAGAAGCTGCGCATGGGGAGTCCTTCCCGGAACGTGCGCGGGGACGAGCTTCTGCAAGTTCTTGCAGGAGTTGACTCAGATTACGAGTAAGTTTCAGGCCCGTAAAGGGCCGATCATCTCCGCGCCCAAACGTCGCGCGAAGCCGCAGGCCACGGCGCACGATGGAGTGGTGGACGCGCCGACGATCACCGACCTGACCCTGCCGGTGACTGGGCATGCTCTGCCTGGCACGCTCGCCGTCCCGGCTCGGCCGACCGGTCTGGTGGTGTTCGCCCACGGCAGCGGCAGCAGTCGCACCAGCCCCCGCAACCGGTACGTCGCCGGACTGCTGCACCACGCGGGACTGGCCACCCTCCTGTTCGACCTGCTCACCGAGGACGAGGAGGACGAGCGCGGCAACGTCTTCGACATCGAACTGTTGGCCGGGCGCCTCTCGGAGGTGCTCACCTGGCGTCGTACCCGCCCCGACCTGGCCGACCTGCCACTGGGCCTGTTCGGCGCCAGCACCGGCGCGGCCGCCGCGCTGTGGGCCGCCGCCGACGACGACCTGGGCGTACGTGCCGTTGTCAGCCGCGGCGGCCGCCCTGACCTGGCCGCGACCCGGCTGCCCGGGGTACGCGCGGCGACCCTGCTGATCGTCGGCGGCCTCGACACGGCGGTGCTCGCCCTCAACGAGGAGGCCGCGGCCGAACTGGGTGGCGAGCACTCGGTGGCGGTGGTGCCCGGGGCCACCCACCTGTTCGAGGAGCCCGGCACCCTGCACCACGCGGGCGAACTGGCCCGCGACTGGCTGCTGCGACACCTCAGTCCCACAGATTGACGCCGCCGGGGGTGTGGTGGGCCGGATGCGGCCGCCCCGCCGGTGCCCCGTCGTACTCCAGCGCCAGTCCCGCCTGCGCGGCGAAGGCGCTGACCATCTCCTGGTCGATCGGCTCGAACGGCTCCGCGGCGCCCCGGCGGGCGACCGTGAGCGCCCCGAACGCCCGCTGTGCGCCCAGCACCGGTGCGATCAGGACCCGGCCCACGTCCGTGCCGACGACGTACGGCGCGCTCGTCGGATGCTGGTGCGGGTCGAACTGGAACGCCCGGCCGACGCGGATCGCCTGCTGCGCGAACGAGCCCTCCAACGGCGTCGACAGGTGCTCGAACGGCGCCAGCACACCCATCGCCACCACCAGCCGTACGTGGCGGCCACGGCGGCTCAGCAGGGACAGCCCCGCGCCGTCGGCACCGCTGGCGCGCCAGGTGTGATAGACCAGCTCGCGCAGCAGCGCCGGGGTGTGCACGCCCGCCAGGGCCCGCGTGGTCACCCCGATCATGGCCTCCTGCCAGGCGTGGCGGCGCCGCACCTCGGCGAACAGGCTGGCGTTGTCGATCGCCACCGCCGCCGTGGCGGCCAGGGTCACGGCCATCCGCTCGTCCTGTTCGGTGAACTCGACCGCCTCGGGGCGGCCCGACAGGTCGAGGTGGCCGAGCGTACGGCCGCCGAGCACGATCGGCACGCGCAGCAGGGGCCCGCGCAGGGCGTGTCCGTCGGGCAGGGTGGCCGCGGCGGGAAGGGCGCCGAAGTCCGGCACCCGCACCGGGCCGCCACCCCATTCGACCTGCCGGAACAGCGCGGCCCCCTCGGCCATCAGCGCCAGCAGCCGCTCGTCGCCCGCCGACTGGACCACCCGTTCCGGCTGCCCGTTCGGGGTCACCGTCAGCGCGGCGCATCCCGCGCCGACCAGTGCGCGCGCGGCATCGACCAGGTGGTGCAGCACCTGGTCGAGATCGACGCCCCGGGCCACCTCCAGGTTCGCCCGCAGTAGCACCTGAGCTCGATCCATCGCACGCGCCTCGGTCGACCGTTCCATACACCCAGCCCCAGTATGACCCTTATGAAACACATGTCGGGCAGGTCCGCCGCGCCGACGCGGAGGGTCCCGGTCGGCGGCCGCTGCGGCTAGGCTCGCGGACATGCGGTTGGCGAGCATCCACCTGTACCCGGTGAAGTCCCTGGGCGGCGTCGACGTGGTCGAGGCGCAAGTCGAGCCCTGGGGGCTGCGCGGCGACCGCCGCTGGCTCGCCCTCAATCCCGACGGGACGTACCTGACCGCCCGCACCGAGCACCGCATGCTCTCCATCACCGCCGCGCCGCGCGCCGACGGCGGACTTCAGCTGACCGCGCCCGACGGCGACACGCTGCTGGTGGCTCCGCCCCACGACGGCGAACCGGCCGCCACGACCATGACCCGGCTCGACAAGGTGCTGCTCGCGGGCGAGCAGGCGGACGAGTGGCTGTCCTCGCGGCTCGGACGCCCGCTGCGGCTGGGCTGGCTGGACGACCCGCGCCGCCGCTCGGTCGCCCTCGACCACGGTGGTAAACCGGGCGACCTGCTCAACCTGTCCGACGCCGGTCCACTACTGCTGGCCACGACCGCCTCGCTGCGGCGGCTCAACGACTGGATCGCGGAGGGCGCGGTCGAGCGCGGGGAAGAGCTGCCCGAGCCGCTGCCCATGGCCAGGTTCCGGCCCAGCGTCGTGGTCGACGGAGTAGGTGAGCCGTTCGTCGAGGACGACTGGAAGCGGGTGCGCATCGGCGCGGCGGAGTTCCGGTTCACCGAGCAGTGCGACCGGTGCGCGCTGACCCTCATCGACACCAGGACGTTCACCAGCGGGCGGGAGCCGATTCGGACCCTGGCCCGGCACCGCCAGTGGGACGGCAAGACCTGGTTCGCGGTCCGCCTGGTCCCCGTCGGCGACCCCGCCGTGATCCGGGTCGGCGATCCGGTCAGCGTCGACTGACCTGTCCCGGTCGCGGGGGACCGCGGCACGTGGGCGCGGCCGGTAGCGTCCCTGCCGTGCCGCTGACGTTTCCCTCGCACGCCGCGCTGCCGCTGCCGCTCAAGCTGTGGCGCCCCCGCTGGTTCGACGGGGTCGCGCTGGTCGTCGGTGCGGCATCACCCGATTTCGCGTACGCCCTGGACGGCTCGGGTCTGCCCGTCTTCCCGCTGTCGCACCAGTGGCCGGGCCTGTTCCTGTGCTGCCTGCCCGTGACCCTGCTGTGCGTGCCCCTGGTGCGCGCGGCCGCCCCGGCGATCGCGGCGCACGTACCGGGGCTGCGCGCCTACGGCGTGCTGGGCACGTACCGCCACCCGGTGCTGGTCACGGCCGTCTCGGCGCTGCTGGCCGCCGCGTCGCACCAGGTCTGGGACCGGGTCACCGAGCGGCACGCGCTGCTGGACACCGGCTCGACCGTGCTGGGCGCGGTGGCCGCCGTCGCGTTCTGCGTCCACCTGGTCCGGTCGGGCCTGCTACGCAGCTGGCACGGCGACCCGCCCTCGACGCCAACCCGGCCGGGCCGGTTCTGGCTGGTCGCGACGGTCGTCACCGCCGTCGCGGTCGCGGCGGTCCCGCTGCTGCCGGGTGCGTTTCTGATGCACACCTCGGGGGTACGGCTGCTCGCCGCGCTCGCCCTGGGCCTGCTGACCGCCGCGGCCGCGTCCCGGCTGCGGACGGCCTCGGCCACGCGAGCCGAGGTGGACTGAACCGCCTCAGGCGACGCGGAGCTGCTGCCCGTCGATGCCCACCACGTCGCCGCGGAACAGCTGGCGCCCGCGCCGGGTGTCGACCTCCCCGTTGACCGTGACGTCGCCGTCGGTCACCCGCAGTTTCGCCTCGCCGCCGGTCTCGATCACCCCGGCCAGTTTCAGGAACTGGCCGAGCCGGATCATGTCGTCACTGATCGCCACATCTCTCACGAGATCATTCTTACCTACCGGGTGAGCAGGAACTGCCGCAGTGCCCGGTAGTAGGGCTCGATGGTGGTGACGTCGACGTACTCGTGCGGGCCGTGCAGGCCGCCGCCGCCGATCCCGAAGATGACCGCCGGGATGCCGCGCTGGGAGTAGTAGCGCCCGTCGGCCGCGCCGTGTTTGCGCAGGAAACCGGCCGGGAACCCCTGCGCCTGCGCCGCCGCCCGCAGCGCCAGCACGTCGGGCAGGGTGCGGTCGGCCCAGTGCGGCGCGTCGGCCTGCGCGACCGCGACCTCCACGCCCGGACCACACACCTCCAGCAGGTGCGCGCCGACCTGGTCGGGGCTACGCCCGTCGAATCCGGCCGCGCCGGGCGGGAACCGGATGTCCAACCACGCCTGCGCGGTGGCGGGCACCTGGTTGAACACCCGGTTGTCGGTCTCCACCCGGGCCACGTTGACCGTGGTCACCCACGCCTCGCTGGTGGGCAGCGGGTACGCCGCGAGCAGCTTGTCCACCGCCCGCATCACGGTGACCAGCGCGTTGTCGCCCTGCCACGGGTACGCGCTGTGACCGGTGCGCCCCGTCGCCGACAAGCGCACCTGGGCGATGCCCTTGGAGTCGGTCACCAGCTCCAGCCCGCTCTGCTCCCCGATCACCACGAACTGCCCGGTCACGCCCTGTGCGAGCTGATGTCCGGTGCCGTCCCGGCCGCCGACCTCCTCGTCGGTGACCAGCTGCAGCGCCACCGGGTACGGCAGCGTCGGCGCCAGCTCGGCGAAGACCAGCGCCTGCGCCAGCGCCGCGACCTTCATGTCGTGCGTGCCGCGCCCGTACAGCCGGTCGCCGTCGCGGTGGGCGACGAACTGGTGCGGCTCGGCCGGAACCACGTCCACGTGTCCGTTGAGGATCACCCGGAAGTCCGGCCGGACCCCGCCCGCGTCCCGGTAGACCAGCGCGCTGGGTTTGCCGTTCGAGCTGAACCGCTCCACGGTGAAGCCGGGCCCGACCCGGTCGAGCACCTCTTGGAGCACCAGCTCAAGGGCGCGGTGCAGCTCGTCGGGGCGGTCGGCGGTCGACGGCACGGCGATCAGCCGCGCGGCCGTACCCAGGAAGGTCTCCAGCTCCACGGACCCATCCTGGCAGCGCGCCGCCACCCGTGCCACCGCGGCGCCGCTGTCGGCGCGTGCGACTACCATCCCGCTGGTGGACGCCCGCAGCCTCGCCTTCTGGCGCATGCGCAACCTCGGCCTGCTCGACCCGCCCGCGACCGGTGCCGTCGCGACGGTCGGCGGCCTGGTCGCGGTGCAGTCACAGGACTTCGGCCCGGCGAAGTGGTCGCTGGGCGACCGCGACGGCGCCGCCACCGAGGCACAACTGGACGTCGCCTTCGCGCGCGGGGACTTCCTGCGCACCCACGTGCTGCGCCCGACCTGGCACTTCGTGTCGCCCGACGACATCAGGTGGCTGCTGGCACTGACCGGGCCGCGCGTGCACCAGCTCATCGCGTACTACTACCGCCAGCTGGGTCTGGACGAGGCCACCCTGACGCGCGGCGACGAGGTGCTGGTGGCGGCGCTGTCGGGCGGGACGCAGCTGACCCGTAAGGACCTTGTGCCGCACCTGGCCGCCGCGGGCCTGCCGACGGGCAACCTCGCCGTCACCCATCTGGCCATGCACGCCGAGTTGGAGGGGCTGATCTGCAGCGGCGCCCCGCAGGGCAAGCAGCAGACATACGCGCTGCTGGCAGACCGCGCCCCGCAGGCCCGGATGCTCGACGCCGACCAGGCGCTCGGGGAGCTGACGCTGCGCTACTTCACCAGTCACGGCCCGGCCACCGCCAAGGACTTCCGCTGGTGGTCCAGCCTCACCCTGGCCGACATCCGGCGCGGTCTGGACCTGGTCGGCGACCGGCTGCGCAGCCTGAGCTTCGACGGGCTGACGTACTGGTTCGCCGGGGCGCCGCCCGAGTCGGTGCCGGCCGGGCCGGTGGTGCACCTGCTGCAGGGCTACGACGAGTACATCGTGGGGTACAGCGAGAGCAAGTTCCTGCTGGACCTGGCCCGGCGGGGTGGCGCGCGGCTGGACCGGCCCGCCGCCAACGGGGTGCTGCTGGTCGACGGCCAGCTCACCGGTCACTGGCGCCGCACCGTGACCCGCCACGACGTCACCTTCGACCTGGAGGTGTACGCGCAGCTCAGCGCCGACGAGGAGGCCGCGCTGCGGGCGACCGCCGACCGGCACGGCCGGTTCCTCGGCCTGCCCGCGCGGGTCAGCGTCGCGCCGCGCTGAGTCTCACCGGGCGACCGCGCCCGAGTTGCGGTCGCCGACCAGCTTCGACACGTCCACCGCCTCGAAGTCCGAACCTTGCAGGTTCTTCAGCGCGCGCAGCGCGTCGTTGGACCAGCGGTCGTCCGGGGCGCCGGACAGATACCAGGGCGAGCCGTTGTCGGCCACGATCACGCCATAGCGCTTCATCGCCTCGGCGACGACGCGGGCCTGCTTGGGGAACTTCGACACGTCGACGCTCGCCTTCAGCCGCAGCCGCAGCCCCATCGGTGGCAGTGACGCGTCGGAGCGGTCGGAGGCGGCGTGCCGGGCGGGCCACAGGTACGTGTCGCGCGAGCGCGGCACGGTGATGCGCAGCGCGTGGTCGATCCGGCCCTTGACGACCTCGTCGTAGCGGACCAGTCCGGCGAAGATGGACAGCCCGGCCGCGTCGGCGGAGGTCCACCCGGCGGGGCGCAGCCTGTTGGAGCGCAGGTCGAAGATCGCCCCCGACCCGGCGCGCCAGGCGGTGCCGTTGGGGTAGGCGGCGTACAGCTCGTAGACCTTGCAGGCGACGGGGTCGTACAGGATGACGTGCCGGTCGCCGTCGCTGCCGCGCCCGCCCTCGACCTTCGCGTCGGCGGGGATCGGGTACGGGCCCTTGTCGCTCTCGCCGGAGTACTCGAACGTGACCTTCACCTTGGCCTGGTTCGGCTTGACCGTGGTGACCGGGATGCCGATCGGGGCGCCTTCCCACAGGCCGGAGCCGAAGTCGGGGTGCATGTGCGCGTCGGTGCCGATGCTGCCGACGTACGCCGCCGACGAGGCGTGCACGGGCAGCTTCGACACGTCCAGCCGCCAGATGCTGTCGGCGGGGAAGACCCCGCACGCCGCGGCGGCCGCCGATGGGCTGGGCGAGGCGGACGGGCTCGCCGGGGCGCTGGTGGCGGCGACCGCCGACGAGGTCGGGGCCGCGGCCACGAACGAGGGCTGCGGGTCCGGGGCGGTGTCGCAGGCGCCGAGCAGAGCGGTGGCGATCAGCGCGGCGGCGGTGAGAGCGATCGGGCGGTGGGGCACCCGCGCAATCTAGTGCAACTGGGGCGGGCCTTCACCTCGAGCGCCCCGCTGTATCCGGTATCGCCGCTACAGCCCGTTTCGTCCACGTAGCCTCGTAGCATGGTCAAACTCGGCCGGGTGCCGTGGTGGCTGATCGTCCCGCCGACCACCGCGCTGGTCCTCGCGGCGGCGTGGGGTCGCGCCCTGGGCGGCGCGGCGCTGCTCGTCGTCGCGGCCGCCTTGGTCGGCGCCGTGGTTACCGCGGTGCACCACGCCGAGATCGTCGCGCACCGGGTCGGCGAGCCGTTCGGCACGCTGATCCTGGCGGTCGCGGTCACCATCATCGAGGTCGGACTGATCATCATGCTGATGACCTCGGCCGGGGATGGCCCGTCCCCGCTGGCCAGGGACACCGTGTTCGCTGCCTTCATGATCGTGTGCAACGGGGTGATGGGGCTGTGCCTGCTCGTCGGGGCACTGCGCCACGGCGAGGTCGAGTTCCACGTCGAGGGCGTCACTGCGGCCCTGGCCACGCTCAGCGCGGTGGCCACCCTGGCGCTGGTGCTGCCGTCGTTCACCACCAGCAGCCCCGGCCCGACGTTCTCGGGGCCGCAGCTGGCCTTCGCCGGTGTCGCCTCGCTGGTGCTGTACGGCTCGTTCGTCTTCGTACAGACCGTCCGCCACCGGCACTACTTCCTGCCGCTGGAGACCGTGGGCGGGGACGACGCGCACGCCCCGCCGCCCAGTGCCCGCACCGCCGCGACCAGCCTCGGCCTGCTGTTTCTGTGCTTGATCGTGGTGGTCGGCCTGGCCAAGTCGGCGGCCCCGGCCATTGAACGCGCCGTCGTCGCCGCCGGCGCCCCGTACGCCGTCGTCGGTGTCGCGATCGCGCTGTTGGTGCTCGCCCCCGAGACCGTCGCCGCGGTGCGCGCCGCCCGCCGCAACCAGATCCAGACCAGCTTCAACCTGGCCCTGGGGTCCGCGCTGGCCAGCATCGGGCTGACCATCCCGTCGATCGCGGTGGCCTCGATCTGGTTGGAGAACACCCTGGTCCTCGGCCTGAGCCCCAAGGACATGGTGTTGCTGGCGATCACCGTCGTGGTGACCACGCTGACCGTCGCCCCGGGCCGGGCCACGCTGATGCAGGGCGCGGTGCACCTGACCCTGTTCGGCGTCTTCCTGTTCCTGTCCCTGGTCCCGTGAGGCCCTGCCGCCGTGGCGGGGGCGCCGGAGCGTCGTGCCCGCCCGGGAGAGCAGCCTGGACGCAGCCATGTCGGTGGCAGGCTCAGCAGGGTCACGGTTTCGCGCGGCCGGACCTCACCCTGGCGCGCCGAAACCAGCCGACCAGCGCAGGGTCGAAGAGCAGGATCTGCAGCGCCCACGGCATCAGCGCGCCCGCGACGCCCACCTCCGCTCCGGAGATGAAGAGATCCCGGTTGGCCGCGTTCTCGCCGCGTTCATTGGTCGCCTGCGCCGACGGCGCGAGATCCACCGCGGACTCCCAGATCAATGCGTTGGCGCGGACCGGTGCCGGATCCGCCCAGTCCACTCGCGCGTTCAACGGCAGTTCGCCCACCACGACCCGCTGGAGGCTACCGACGTCCTTACCGCCGCCGTAGCAGATGGGGGACAGCTGGTAGAGGCCCTCGTCGAGGACCCGGTGCGGGTTGTCGCCCGCTTCCTTCAAATCGACATGGCAAGGGGGCTGTACCTCGGGTAGCTCATACCAGCACTTGCTGCCCACGCACATGGTGTACTCGTCGCTCGACGTGAGCAGGAATTGTGCGACGGCATGTCCTTGGAGGTCATCGTGGTTGGCGGTGGTGTAGGCGAACTGCTCGCCCCGCCAGGTGTACCTCCACCCGTCCGGTGCGACGGCGATCTCGGGGACGCCGGGTTCGCCGAGCGTGTCGATGTTCACCGCCGTGATCGTCTGCGTCGAGTAGCCGTAGAGGCGCAGTCCGACCAGAGCCGGGGGATTCGTGGAGTGTTCCGGCAACGCGACGGTCACCACGAGCCCGAACGGCCAGAAATGGTTCGTCGGTTTGAAGATGGTGTCCCCGGGCGCGTTCAGCCGTACCGTGACCTTCGCGCCCTTCACCTCGCCGGGCACCATCGCGGTGATCTGGTGCAGGCCCTCCTGCGGACGGAATGCCTCGCCGAGATCCACCACGGACTCCTCGGTGGCGCTGGAGAAGCGGCGGTATGCATCCACGCCGATCGTCAACGACAGGATGATCAGTACGACGACGATGATCGCAGATCGCCTGGTGGCAGACCCATCACCGTCCTGTGTGTCCATACGCGAAGGATACAAAGGCATCGCCACGGTGCTGAGTTCGACCGGCGCTGGAGTGGATCACCGAAGGACTCGCGGTCGTCGGCGGCATCCGCTGGTCCGGCCCACTTCTCATCGGTCGGTGCCGCGCCGCCAGTCGGCGGCGGTGATGCGCCACAGGACGTGGCGGCGCAGCGGGCTGCCCTCGGGCACGGACGGGTGATCGAAGTCGTCGGCCGGGTCGTGCGTCATGCCGATGCGCGCCATCACCGACTGCGACCGGGTGTTCGTCGTGGCGGTGAACGAGAGGACCTCGTCCAGCCCCAGGTCGTCGAAGGCGAAGGCCAATGACCGGCGGGCGGCCTCGGCAGCGTATCCGTGACCCCAGAATGGGCGGGCCAACCGCCACCCGATCTCCACCGCCGGGAGGAACGGCGCTTCGAACCGGGGCACGGACAGGCCGGTGAACCCGATGAACTGCCCGGACTCGGCGAGCTCCAGCGCCCAGAGCCCGAACCCACGCTCCTCGAACCCGGCCTCGATCCGGTCGATCAGAGTGTCGCTGTCCTGGCGGCTCATCACCGCCGGGAAGTGCTCCATCACCTCGGGGTCGGCGTTGAGCGCGGCGAAGGGCGCGCGGTCGCCGGGCAGCCAGCGCCGCAGCCGCAGTCGATCGGTGGTCAGCATGCCGATCAGCCCTTCCGCAGGCGGATGATCGCCTCGTCGATGACCTCGGGCCGTTTGCAGAACGCGAACCGGACCAGGTGCCGCCCGGCGTCGACGTCGTCGTAGAACACCTGCGACGGCACCGCCACGACCCCGTACCGCTGGGGCATGGACAGGCAGAACTCGACGCCGTCGGTGCCGCCGACCGAGGTGATGTCGACGTTGACGAAGTACGTGCCCTCCGCGCGCAGCACGGTGAACCCGGCCTCGGCCAGCCCCGCCCGCAGCTGGTCGCGGCGCGACTGCAGCCCGGCGGTGAAGCCGGTGAAGTAGTCGTCGCCCAGGCCCAGCGCCACCGCGACGGCGGGCTGGAACGGGCCCGCGTTGACGAAGGTGAGGAACTGCTTGACCCGCAGCACCGCCGAGACCAGAGCAGCGGGGCCGCTGGCCCAGCCGACCTTCCAGCCGGTGCAGGAGAACGTCTTGCCCGCCGAGGAGATGCGCAGCGTGCGCTCACGCATGCCCGGCAGCGTCGCCAGCGGGGTGTGCGGCCCGGCCGCGTCGTCGAAGACCAGGTGCTCGTACACCTCGTCGGTGACGGCGTACACGTCGTGCTCGCGGCACAGGTCGGCCAGCAGCCGCAGCTCGTCGGCGTCGAACACCTTGCCGGTCGGGTTGTGCGGCGAGTTGAGCAGCAGCAGCCGGGTGCGCGGCCCGAACGCGGCGCGCAGCTCGTCGGGGTCGAAGTGGAACCGGCCGTCGGCGCCGGGCCGCAGCGTCACCGGTCGGCGCACCGCCTGCGCCAGCGCGATGCTCGCCGCGTACGAGTCGAAGTACGGCTCGAAGCACACCACCTCGTCGCCCGGCTCGCACAGCCCGAGGATCGCCGCCGCGATCGCCTCGGTGGCGCCCGCGGTGATCACGACCTCGCCGTCGGGGTCGTACTCCAGTGCCCAGAAGCGCCGCTGGTGAGCGCTGACCGCCTGGCGCAGCACGGGCATGCCGGGACCGGGCGGGTACTGGTTGAAGCCCCCACGTAGCGCCGCCTCGGCCGCGGCCAGCATCTCGGCGGGGCCGTCGGTGTCGGGGAAGCCCTGGCCGAGGTTGACCGCGCCGGTCTGCGCAGCCAGCGCGGACATCGTCGCGAAGATCGTCGTGCCGAAGGGGCGCATCCGGGCGACCAGCGGGTCGGCAGGGGTCGTCATGGCTTCCATCTTCGCCGGTACGCCCGCCGACCGTCGCCCCGGCCCGGCGTGTCAGCCCGCGGCCTCGTACCGCCAGAGCTCCGGCACCGCCCGCACCAAGGCCACGACCGTGACCACCGTCAGCGCGCCGCCCACGCCGATGGTCCACCGCGTCCCGAACGCCGCCCCGGCGAACCCGTGCAGCAGGTTGGCCAGCTGCGGCCCGCCGATCAGCACCACCGTCAGCGACCCCTGGATCCGCCCCCGCATCGCGTCCTGCGTGTACGCCTGCGAGATCGCGTTGCGGAACGTGCTCAGCGCGAAGTTCACCGCGCCCCCGCACAGCAGCGCGACCAGCGCGAACCGCAGTCTCGGCGCGAGCGCCAGCGCGACGACGCAGCAGCCCCAGGCCATGGCGGCGCTCGCCATCAACGCGCCGTGGCGGCTCCTGCGGCTGTAGGCGCCCGACAGCAGCCCGGCCGCGAACACCCCGGCCGGGTACGCCGCGTACAGCAGACCCAGCTGGGTGCCACCGCCGGGCGGACCGCCGAACGACCGCTCGGCCAGCTCCGGATAGAGCGCGACCGGCATTGCGAACACCATCGCGGCCAGATCCACGGCGAGCACCGCGACCAGCACCCGCTGCCGGGCCAGGTAACCGAACCCGTCCCCGAGCCGCCGCAGGGTGCCGCCGATCGCGGGTGCCCCGGTCGGCGGCAGCGGCGGCAGCCCCGCCACCGCCCACAGCACGACCAGCAGCGCCAGGCTGTCCAGCAGGTACAGGGGGCCCAGCCCGATGGCCGGGATGAGGATCCCGGCCAGCAGCGGCCCCAGCACCGCCCCGGCGTAGCGGGTGAGGGAGCTGAGGCTGTTGGCCGCCACCAGTTGCTCCGGCGGAACCACCCGGGGCACGGCCGCGCCCATCGTCGTCATCGTGATGCCGTAGCCGAGCCCCTGCAGCGCGACCAGTGCCAGCAGCAGCGGCACCGACGCAAGGCCCAGCGCGGTGTTCAGCCACAGCCCGAGGTAGGTCAGGCCCAGTGCGGCGTTGCCCGCCAGCAGCAGCAGGCGGCGGTCCATCGCGTCGGCCAGGGCACCCGACCACAGCGCCGAGGCGACCAGCACGCACAGCGACACCGTCGCCGAGATCCCGACCGTCGCCGACGAGCCGGTCAGCGTGAACAGCTGCGTCGGTACGGCGACCAGGCTGAACGAGCCGCCGACCGCCGACACGACCGAGCCGGTCCACAGCCGCCGGAACGCCGGGATCCGCAGCGGCCGCCGGTCCACCAGGTACGCGCCGATCATCGGATCACCACACATCCCCGTCGCGCCAGTCGCAGCCCAGGCCGGTACCCGGGACCGCACGCAGGCCGGGTGGCAGCAGCACGAACACGGCGCCGTCCTCCTCGGGGGTGGGGACCGGGCCGTCGTCGGTGCGCACGTGGGTCGGGCCGGGCCACTGCTGCCAGCCCAGCCGCAGGTACAGCGGCATCGCCGGCGCCGACGCGCACAGCCCGCCCAGCTCGTACTCGGCGGCGATCACATCAGCCACCTCGGCCATCAGCGCGGTGCCCAGCCCCCGCCCGCGCAGCGGCTGCGCCACCGCGACCGCCTCGACGTAGCCGGTGCGGCGAACGGTGCCGTCCAGCCACAGGGTGCGGGGCCGGACCGCGGCGTGGGCGACGAGGTCGCCGCCGATACGGCCGAGCACGTGGGTGCCGCCGAGCGCGTGCCGCCAGTCCTCGTCGTCGAACCCGTCGTCATAGGCGTGATCGAGCAGGTCGCGCAGCTCGGCCAGGTCGGCGGGGGACAGGTCGGCGGTGGCAGCTCGGCGCAGGATCATCAGGTCGTGGCTGGGCATCCGGACAGGATGGCACGTCGAGGCGCGTCTGTGTGATCAGCGGGTGGGCGCGGGGCAGGGGGCGCCGACCGGGATGCCGACGGTCTGCTCGCGGGCGGCGACGCGTATCCGCAGGTGCAGGCACTGCGGGCGGTCGACGAGGTAGCCGCCCGCGTACGCGGGCCAGCCGTCGACGCCGCTGTAGCCGGGGCAGGCGGGCACGCGTAGGCGGGTGGTCTCGGGGCCGGGACTGCCCCAGCCGATGCGGCTGTGTCCGGACGGATCGTCGACGACGGCGAGCTCGACGGTCACGCCGGGCCTGACCTGCAGGCCCTGCTTGGCGAACAGCTTGCCGGGTTCGCCGGAGTCGGCGGCCTGCAGCACCTGCCGGGTCGGCAGCGCCACCGCGTCGAGCACCACCTCCAGCTCCGGCCGGGGCGGTGCGACGTCGATGGCGTGGGCGCAGTCGACCTCGGGCACACCGCCGTCGGGCGCGGTCGAGGGGGTGGTCGCCGTCTCCGACGGCTGGGGGTCCGGCGTGGGCACGGTGGTGCACGCGGCGACGGCCAGGCAGGTGATTACGGCGATCGTTGCGCGGGTGGACCTCATGCGGGAGTGAGTCGTGGCGGGCGGCCCCGGTTCCCCGCGCCGCAGGGGTGCTTCATCAGTCGGTTGTACGGCCGAGCCCGCTGTCGGCCATCTGCCACGACCGCACTGTCTCGTCGCTGCTCGCGGTGGCCAGGACGCGGCCGTTTGGGCTGAACACTGTCGACAACACGAATGCCGCGCCATGTGCGCCCATGATCAGACATCGGGACTCTCCCCTCCTCGGGCCGTGCGACGGCGCGTCGCGCGGCCCGAGGACGGAAATGTTCCTTCGCTTGTGCTCAGCAGAGGTAGTTGCCGCAGTACGCGTTGAGGATCGCCACCGAGGACAGGGTCGCGCTCTGGCCGCCCTGCGAGATGGTGACCGTCGCGTAGATCTCGCTGTCGAACGATCCGCCGGGGACGGCGACCGCGCAGGCCACCGAGGTCGAGGTGCACCCGGTGATGACAGACGTCCAGGGTCCGGTGACATTCCACGTGTAGGTGTAGTCACCCGAGCCGCCGAACACCTGGAAGGCCACGTTGTAGGTGCTCGCGGGCTTGCTGTTGTGGCAGTACTGGTACCAGTTGAAGATCGTGCCCGGTGCGATGCGGCAGCCGAACGTCTCGGATCCGAACGCCGCGGCGGGGGAGGCGGTGCTCAAGGTGAACGTCGTCGCCGCCACGATGGCCGCGGCGATCCCGGCCAGGGTCGAACGCAAGCGAGTCCTCATAGGAATCTCCGCTCTGGAAGGTGTCCCGCGAGCCTAACAACCACTTAGCCATCGTTCAATGTCGATTTAATGTCATCCGCACCCGCCTTGACCTGCGAAGGCGGCGCGCCGAGCCCCCGGCCGTGAGGGGCATGCCGGGGACTCCGTCCGATGGTGGCGATCGGCCAGGTGGCAGGTCAGGCCGTGGCGGTCTCGAGGCGGGCGGCGACGGCCGCGCACAGTTCGCCGACGGTCGAGGTGGCCAGGGCCTCGGCCTCGTCGTCGTCGAAGCGCACGCCGTAGCGCTCCTCGACCCGTACCGTCAGCTCGGCGAGGGCAAGAGACTCGAGGTCCGCTCCGGCCGGCCCCAGGGTGGTGTCGTCGTCGATGTCCGTGACGTCGTACTTCATCTCGGACAGCGAATCGAGGACGAACTGGCGGATCTCGTTGGTCATGGTTGCTCCTCGCTCGTGTGGCATGACCGCGGTGCGACGGACCGCACGCCGCCCGGTCACCCTTGACCTGGGCAGACGAACAGAAAGCTTTGTTTAGATTGAGGATCGTCGCTATCCGGACAGTGACCGTACACGGTGGACAGTGGGAGCGCTACCATGACGTTCGGCCAGTTTTTCGGTCGAACGTCCAAACTAAGTTAGTGCATCTGTTTCAATATCTAGATCGCTCATTGCGTACGGTCCCACGGTTCCCTACGCTGACCTCCGCGCAGTCACCGGCCGTCACAGGAGCACCCATGATCGAGATAAAACAGCTGCGCAAGTCGTATCGCAGCAAGCGCCGCAACGCGACCACGACCGTCGACGCGGTCAACGGCGTGGACCTGTCCGTCGCCGAAGGTGAGATCTTCGGCTTCCTCGGGCCCAACGGCGCGGGCAAGACCACCACGCTCCGCATGCTCGCCACCCTGCTCGCCCCCGACAGCGGACAGGCCCGTATCGCCGGGGTCGACCTGCTGGCCGACCCGGCCGGGGTGCGCCGCCACATCGGCTACGTGGCTCAGGGCGGCGGCACCTGGGACGAGGTCAGCGCCCGCGAGGAACTCGTGCTGCAGGGCCGCATGCACGGCCTGGGCAAGGCCGAGGCCCACCAGCGCGCCGCCGAGGCGCTGGCCGCGTTCCAGCTCGACGAGTACGGCGACCGCTGGTGCAAGACCTACTCCGGCGGGCAGCGCCGCCGCCTCGACATCGCGCTCGGCGTGGTCCACCGCCCGAAGGTGCTGTTCCTGGACGAGCCGACGGCCGGACTCGACCCGCAAAGCCGCGCGCACATGTGGGAGGAGGTGCGCCGCCTGCGCGCCGCGGGCATGACGGTCTTCCTCACCACGCACTACCTCGACGAGGCAGACTCCCTCTGCGACCGGATCGCGATCATCGACCACGGCCGGATCGTCGCCCAGGGCACCCCCGAGCAGCTCAAGCAGCAGATCTCCGGCGATGTGGTGGTCGTCGGCCTCGGCGGACCCACCGCGCAGGCCGAGACCCTGCTCAAGGACAAGCCGTACGTGCTGAAGCTCGAAACCGAGGGCGAGACCTCGCTGCGCCTCTACGTCGACGCCGGTGACACCGCGATCCCGCAGGTCATGCGGGAGCTGACCGACGGCGGCGTGACGCTCGCGACCATCGCACTGCACCGGCCGAGCCTCGACGACGTGTTCCTGACCAAGACCGGCCGCTCGCTGCGCGAGTCCTGAGGAGACCTGAGTGAAGCTGCTCCGAGACACCTGGCTGCTGTTTCAGCGGCAGATCCTGCTGATGTGGCGTACGCCGATGTGGCTGTTCTTCGCGATCGCCCAGCCGGTGACCTACCTGTTCCTGTTCACCCCGTTCCTGCAGAAGGCGCTGGTGCCGATGGGCGCCAAGAGCATCGAGGACGTCTACAACATCTACGTGCCCGGCCTGCTCGTGGTGATGTGCTTCTACACCGGCTTGTTCGCCGGGTTCGGGCTGCTGGCCGAGGTGCGCATGGGCATCCTCGAACGCGCCCGGGTGACCCCGGTCAGCCGGTCGGCGCTGCTGCTCGGCCGGGCCGCCCGCGACGTCGCCTCGATGCTGGTCCAGTGCGCGCTGATCACGGTCATGTCGTTCCCGTTCGGCCTGACCGTGCCCCTGCCCAACCTGCTCTTCGCGTACGTGCTGCTGACCATCATCGGACTGATGGCTACCGCCATCTCGTACGACATCGCCCTGACGATCAAGAACGAGGGCGCGCTCGGTTCGCTGCTCAACACCATCGGCCAGCCGATCGCGCTGCTGGCCGGGGTGCTGCTGCCGCTGGCGATCGCCCCGGTGTGGATCCAGCAGCTGGCCCTGCTGAACCCGTTCTCGTGGGCGACCAACAGCGTGCGGGCCCTGTTCTGGGGTTCCCTGAGCGACCCGGTCGTGTGGCAGGGCACGGCCGTGGTGACCGTCCTCGCGGTGGTCACCGTGATCCTGTCGACCCGCCTGTACTCCCGCAACGTCAGCTGACGGCGGTGAAGGTGGCGAGCGAGAGATAACCCAGCAGCGGATCGTAGTCGGCCACGAGGACCTCGTGGCCGACCTGCCCCGCCAGCGCCCACCACGCCCCGGTCAGTGGCTGGCCCGGCGGTGCCACGCACAGCCGGGGCTGGGTGACCGCGTCGGCCACGTCGGCCAACCCCGACCCCAGCACCACCGAGATGCCCTCACCGGCGGCCTCGGTCGCCCGCAGCAGTGCCCCGGCCGCCTGCCCGGCGTCCAGGTTCGGATGCTGGGTGAGGTCGCGCAGCCGGGTCGGGCCGGTCCGCTCGCACAGCAGCCCGACGGCGGCGTGCCGCTGCGGCACCAGAGCGGTCGCCGGTGTCGGATGGGGGAGCATGGACTGCTCCACGACCAGCACCAGCGCCCGCGCGCACGCCTCGGTGCGCAGGTACTCGCGCGCGACCCGCAGGCCGGTGAACGCGGCCGCGTTGCCCTGGTCGCAGATCGCGAAGGCCTGCGGGCCGCCCGGACACAGGTGGCTCAGGTACGTGGCCGTGGCCCGGCCCGGCCGCAGGTCAGGGATCGCGAACGCCAGCACCAGCAGGTCCACCGGTTCGTCGGGGCGCACGGTGTGGCCGATCAGCTCGGCGGCCATGTCCCCGTAGCTGTGGCCGTCGGCCAGGTCGCCGCCAGGGGCCAGGCCGTAGGGGCGGACCAGATCCTCGACGAACGCCTCCAGTGCGTCCTGGTGCTCCGGCCGCAGCCACGCCGGGTCGTCGAACGTCCGCCGAGCCGTGCGGGCCAGGCAGAGTTCCGCGGGCGGGCTGGGCCAGACGGGTGCGCTATCGGTGAACAACTGCTGCTCCCGCCGATCGCCGACCCGCCCCTGCCCTAGCCGACCGCATGCCCGGCCACGTAGTCGGCGAGAGTCCCCACCGTCCGCAGGTGCACCTCGTCGAACTCCTCGACGTCGATCTGGATGTCGAGCTCGTCCTCGATGGCCAGCAGCAGTTCGAGGGTCGAGGCCGAGGTGAGGTCGAGTTCCATGAGGCCGGTCTGCTCCGACACCCCGGGCAGTTCGTGCCGCAGGACCTGCGGCAGCAGGGTGCGGATGCTGCCGACGACCCGCTCGCGCAGTTCGCTGTCGATCTGTGTGCTCATGCCATCTCCGTGTCAGTGTTGGAAGACCATCGCCGAGAAGGTGGCGCCGCGGCCCGCTCCGGCCGCGGCGATGACGTAGCGGTCGCCGGGGTGCAACCGATCGCGCGCCGTCTCGTAGTTGATGAAGGCGTCGGCGCAGAACACGTGCCCGTAGCGGGCGATGTTCTCCAGCACCACCCGACCGGTCGGCAAGCCGATCCGGCGACACACCCGCTGCCACGAGATGAGGTTGACGTTGTGCGGCAGCAGCAGCGCGACGTCGTCCAGGCGCAGCCCCGCCCGGTCGACCGCGGCCAGGATCACCGCCCCGAGGCTGTCCGGGTACTGCCGCTGGAAGTCCAGCGCCACCTCGGCGTGCTCGCCGTCGAACTCGCCACGCGAGCTGCTGGCGAAGGAGAGCAGCCGGTCGCGGGTGCCGCCGCTGCCGACCAGACAGGCGGCACTGCCCTCGCCGAAGACGGAGGTCTCCGGCAGCAGTCGCGATTCGAGAGTGAACGTCTTCTCGCCCGCGACCACCAGGGCGAGGGCGTCCGGGTCGGGGTCGGCGGCCAGCAGTCGCCCGGCCAGGTCGACGGCCTGCAACCCGGACGCGCAGGCCTGCTGGGTGACGGTGAACGCGAGCGCCCGGTCCAGGCCGAGGCTGCGGCACAGGTCGTGCAGCGGATTCTGGGGGAACGGAACGCCGACGGGAATGGCGCGGGCATGGAGCACGTACCGGATCCGATGCTCCCGGCCCCGCAGGTCCAGCCTGGTCGCGGCCGCGAGCAGCAGGTCGAGCAGGGTCCCGTCGCCGTCGCTGCGGATCTCGGCCAGCCCGTGGTAGCGCTTGAAGACCTTGACCTGCATGGGTTCCAGGCCGAGCAGGTCGGCCAGACTGTCGATGGGTATGCGCTGCTCGGGCAGGTACGTGGCCACCGCCTCCAGCGCGGTCACGACGCCACCGGGTCGACAGCCGCGCCGACCACGGTCGATTCCATCCGCTCCAACAGCGCCACCGCGTCGGCGTGGGAGAGGTAGGCGGTGTCGACCTGCACCAGGGCGTCCACGGCGGCCGGGTGCGGATTGACGTGGATCATGAACATCTGGTGCAGGCCCTCGACCTCCTTCCACACGGCTGTGGTGTCGGCGAGCGCGGCGCCGATCTCGGCCCGCGTCGGCGCCGTGGTGATCGGGGCCTCGTCGCCGCGGCGGTCGTTGAACATGCAGCGCAGGTCGATGGCCGTGCCGCGGTCCTCGGCGATGGCCGCCACCAGGTCGTCGCTGTCGAACGGCGAGTAGTAGGCGTGCTTCTGCGCGGTGAGCAGGCGTCGGCGGGCCGACCGGACCAGGTCCTCGAAGCCCACCCCGGCGACGTCGATGGTGCACAGGCCGAGTTGGGCCATCGGGCCCGCCGCGTTGTCCAGCCCGGGGCGGAACCGGTTGTTCACGGTGATGGTGGTGGCGACCTGGGCGACGCCCGTGACCGTGGACAGGGCGTGGGCGAAGGCGGCGTACAGGACGGCGCCGGTGTTCACGCCGAGCCGCGCGGCCACGGCCCGCAGCGCCAGGTGCAGCGCGGCCGAGGTGTAGTCGGCCTGCCAGAACCGCCCGGGGTAGCGGTCGGTGTGGTCCCGGGGGGTGGCACCGGGGAACATCGTCGGCGGGACGGCACGCAGCTGCTGCTCCCAGTACCGCAGCGCGGCCTCGTTCTGCCGCCGGCCCGACGGGGTCTGCTGCATCCGGGCCTGTTCCAACGGCTGGATGCCGGGCGGCCGGGGCGGTTCGCCGGTGACGGCGTCGCGGTCGCGCAGGTCCTCGAACATGGCCATGGCGCTGGTCGGGTCCGCGACGTGGTGTGCCAGCGCCACCACGGCATGGGTGAGCACCCCGCCGTGGCGCACCAGTGCCCAGCGCATCGGCCATTCGCGCTCGTAGTCGAAGTTCTTGGCGGTGTAGTGGGCACCAACCTGCGCCGCGACCTCGGCCGGGTCGGCGCCGCGAGTGTCGCAGACCTCGATGATGGCGGTCCCCGAGGTCGGCACCAGCTGGGTCGCCCGCCCGTCGGAGTCGAAGCGCAGCAGGGTGCGCATCGCCTCGTACCGGCCCAGGTAGAAGCCGTACTCGTCGATGAACTCCGCCACCTCGGCGCCGGGGGCCAGGTCCCGGACCGCGGTCATGGTCAGCGACACACCCGAGGCGACCATGCCCTGCCAGACGGCCTGCTGCCCCCAGCTCAGCTCGCCCGTGCCGCCACTGTCGCCGGTGAACGGCACGGCGATCCGTTCGGCCACCACGATGTCCATCTACCGCAACTCCATTCGCGTGACTTCCTACTGCCGCACCGGCTCGACACCGGTAGCGGCGCCGCACACGAGCGCCTCCATCCGGCCCAGCAGGGCCGCCACGGCCGCTCGACCGAGATAGGCCGTGTCGACCTGCACCTGCGCGGCCAGCACCTCGGCCGAGGCATTGGCGTGGAAGATCAGCCGGTGATGCAGGTCGTCGACGCGGTGCCAGGTCGTGGTGGACGCCGCGGCCCGCGTACCGTCCGGGTCCGGGCCGGGCTCGTCGGGGCCGCGGCGGTCGTTGTACAGGCAGTGCAGGTCCAGCGTGACCCCGCGCTCGCGGCCGACCCGCTCGACCAGCGCGTCCACCTCGGCCTGCACGTAGTAGCCGTACTTCTGGGCGGCCAGCAGGCGGCGCCGGGCGTGCTGCACCAGCTCGTCGAACGGCATGCCCGCCGGGTCGAGGGTGCACAGGCCGTGCTGGATCATGTGCCCGGCCGCGTTGGCGAACCCGGGCCGGAACCGGTGGTTCACGGTGATCACCGCGGCGACCGGGTGGACGCCGGTCACCTGCGCGAGCGCGGCGGCGAACGCGGCGTACAGGACCGGCCCGGTGGGCACGCCGAGCCGGGCGGCGGTGGCGCGCAGCGCCGGTGCCATCGCGGGCGAGGTGAACTCCGCATACCAGTAGCGGTCCCGCGGCGGGGGCGGAGTCTGGGCCGACCGGGGGAACATGGTCGGCGGGATGAGCCGTAGTTGCTGCTCCCAGTAGCGCAGCGAGGCCGCGTGCTGCCGCCGCCCGGCGGCACCGGCCTGCAGCCTGGCCTGGGCCAGGGGCGGCAGGCCGGGCGGGCGCCCCGGCAGACCGGTCGCGGGGTCACGGTCGCGCAGGTCCTCGAACATCGCCAGGGCGGCGTCTCCGTCGGCGGCGTGGTGCGCGATGGCCAGTACGGCGTGGGTGAGCGCGCCGAGGTGGCGGACCAGTGCCATCCGCATCGGCCACTCGTGCTCGTAGTCGAACCGGGCGAAGATGAACCGCTGCTTGAGTTCGGCGGCCACCCGCGCGGGGTCGGCGCCCCCGGCGTCGTAGACCTCGATCTCGGCGGTGCCGCCGCTGTGCACGACCTGCTGCGGCGTCCCGTCCGGCGCGAACCGCAGCAGGGTGCGCATGGCCTGGTAGCGGCTGAGATAGAACCCGTACTCGTCCACGAACTCGGCCGTGTCCGCCCCCGGCGCCAGATCGCGGACCGCGACCAGCGACAGCGAGTTGTCCGCCAGCACCATCTGCTGCCACATCGACTGCTGGGTCCACGTCAGCGGGCCGGTGCCGCTGCCCTCGCCCGCGAACGGCACTGCGATCCGCTCGACCACCGCGATGTCCATCTCAGTGCTCCGCCTCCGCCAGTCGCTCCAGCCGGGCGGCCGCCGCCGCCGCGCCGCCCGCCTGCCGGAACGACTCCTGAACGCGTCGCGCCGCCTGTCGGTAGCCCGGGTCGTCGAGCACGGCCAGGACGGCCTCGCGCAGCTGGTCCGGGGTGGAGCGGTCGAAGCGCACCCGTACCCCGGCACCTGCCGCGGCCACCTGCTCGGCGTTGACCGGCTGGTCGGAGGTGATCGGTGCGACCACCAGCGGCACGCCGTGGGCCAGGGCCTCGCAGACGGTGTTCAGGCCGCCGTGGGTCACCACGGCGTGCACCCGTGGCAGCAGCTCCAGCATCGGCACCTGCCGGCACACCAGCACATCCGGCGGGTACGCCCCGGCGTCGGCCGCCTCCGGCGACACCAGGATGACCTGGACTCGGTCGCGCAGCGGCGCCACCGCGTCGAGCAGCCGCCGATGGAACCCGTCGGCCGTGTCCAACGCGAGTGTGCCCGCGGTGACCAGCAGGCGCTGCCGGTCCGCGGCCAGGCGATCCCACGGGAAGTCACCGACCGGTGGCCGGACCGACAGGGCCGGGCCGACCAGGGCCACCTGCTCGGCCAGGTCCTCGCCCGCCAACGCCGCGCCGGTGAACGCGATCACCAGATGTGGGGAGAAGCGCAGGTCGTGCGGCGGCTCGCCGGGCAGCCCCGCCCCGGTCCACAGCGACGCGAGCACGCCGCGGATCCACGCCTCGACCCGGGGCAGGCCGGTGTACGGCCGGGCGATCTCCATCGAGGTCGGGGCCAGGGTGGCCCAGCGCACCCCACCCAGGTGCGCGGCCAGCGCCCCGGCGATCGCGTGCTGATCCACCGCCATCACGTCGGGCCCGAACTCGGCCACCGCCCGCCGCACCGCGGGCAGCGTGAACCTGGTGTGCGGCACGACGTAGCCCTTCCACCGGGACCTGGTGGCGGTCATGCCACGGTCGCGCAGCTCACCGCGGTACAGCGGCAACCCGGTCGGGTACACCGGCGCCTGCGGGCCGAGCAGCGGCCGTAGCACCGTCTCCACCCCCACCCAGGCCACGTCGTGTCCGCGGCCGGTCAGCTCCTGCGCGACCGCGGCCATCGGGTAGACGTGCCCGGTCAGGGGCAGGGAGTGGAACAGGAACCGGCTCACGGCTTCCGCGCGGCGACGGCCGCGTAGTGCATGACACCTTCGTCGTACGCCCGCTTCATCAGCGGGATGGCGTAGAAGAAGCGCAGCGCGGCGACGCCCCTGCGGCGGGCCAGGTCACGCAGGAACGAGTGGTCGTGCAGGTCGAGCCGCTCGACCCCGGCGAAGTCGGGGTCCCAGGTGTTGCGCACGTACGGTGTCCAGTCGTGCACGCGCACGTCGCCGAAGCCCGCCTCGCGGCACCAGCGGTCGTAGCACCCGAACGGCGGCAGGCTGGGGATGGCCTGGCGTTCGTAGATCTCGTCCAGCAGCCCCGTGGCGTCGGCGTCGAGCCGCCCGTCGCGGATGCACCAGGTGCTGATCGCCAGGACGCCGCCGGGGCGCAGCACCCGCCA
This sequence comes from Catellatospora tritici, assembly GCF_019083965.1. GTDB lineage: Bacteria > Actinomycetota > Actinomycetes > Mycobacteriales > Micromonosporaceae > Catellatospora > Catellatospora tritici. The sequence goes on along the minus strand of NZ_JAHRCY010000005.1, from coordinate 296,431 downwards.
CGCCTCGGCGAGGAACGCGGTCCGGTCCGGCATGTGCTCCAGACTCTCCAGCGCCCACACGACGTCGAAGGTCGCGTCGGGGTAGTCGGTGCGTACGGCGTCGAGCTGCCGGAAGGAGACCTGGTCGGCCAGGCCCGCCTCACGCGCGCGGTCGGTGGCCCGGACGACCTGCTGGGAGCTGAGCGTGATGCCTTCCACCCGGCAGCCCAGTTCGCGGGCCAGGTAGAGCGCGGGGCCGCCGATGCCGCAGCCCGCGTCGAGCAGGTGCGCACCGGCCGGGACCGCGGCGAACGCGGCCAGCTCGCTGACCGTGCGGTCGGAGGCGGCGTGCCGGTCCGGTCCGTCGGCGGCGGGGCTCTCGCCGAGATCCCAGTAGCCATGGTGGACGTGCTCGCCCCACAGGCCTTCGTACAGGTCGATCGTACTGTCGTAGTACTGCTCGACCGCCTTGTTCAGGTCTTGCGCCAGCTGTCCGGCACTCACGCCAAAGCTCCTGACCATCCACATTGGTCCGACATCGCGATCGCCCACGTTACGGCGGAAGAGTTCGGCTGGACAATCAACAAACTACCCGAGGGCGCGGCAGCCGAGCGGTTCTAATAAATACATCGATCCGTTCATTGTGGGAGCGATCCCACGCTGCTAGTGTCCGGCCGACGTGCAGGCCAGACCGAGGAGAAATCGCTGGTGGCAACCAAGAACATCCGGGCCGCGCTGGTGGGCGACACCGAGCTCGGCGCCGGCAACGTCCTGCCGAAACTGATCGAACACGGCGCCGACCTCGACGGCCCCGGCCTGACCTTCGACGTCGCCGTCGACGGCCGTCCGGCCTGGCAGGACCTCACCCTCGGCGGCCTGCACGAGCGGGTCCTGGCCCGCGCGGCGTGGCTGCACCGCCGCGGCGTCAAACCCCGCGACCTGGTGGCCATCTATGTCACGTCCTCGGCCGACCTGTTCCTCAGCCACCTGGCGCTGAGCTGGCTGGGCGCGACCCCCGCGTTCCTGAACCCCCACGTGCCCGCCGACATCGCCGCCGAGTACCTGCGCCGCCTGCGCGCCACCGGCGTGCTCACCGACACCGTGCACCGACAACTGCTGGCCGGGCACGACCTCGGCGCGCCGATCCTCGGTGACGTCGCCGAGACCGGGCTGGCCGACCCGGCCGCGGCACCCAGGCCCTACCGGCACCACCCCGCCGACCCCATCGCGGTGACCCACTCGTCGGGCACCACCCGGATGCCGACCGCGGTCGTCCACTCGCACAGCAGCCTGTTCGCCGCCACGCGGCGCATCCGGCTGTCCGTCCCGGTCGCCCAGGGCACCCAGCGGGTGCTGTCCGCGCTGCCCGCCCCGCACGCCGCCGGAATCGGGGCGATGAATCAGGCCCTGTGCAACCGGGCCGAGCTGCTGTGGCTGTCGCGCCAGGACCAGGGCGAGGTGGTGCTCGACGCCATCGAGCGGTGGCGGCCCACCGGCGTGTTCGGGTTCGCCGTGACCTGGTCCGAACTGGCCCGCTTCGACCTGAGCCGATACCGGTTGGACTCGGTCTCGCTCTGGTTCAACACCGGCGACTGCGCACACGAACCGCACATCCGCCGCCTGGTCCAGGTCGGCAGCCGCGAGGTCGTCACCCGCGGCGGCGTAACCCGCGTGCCCGGGTCGAGCTTCATCGACGGCCTCGGCTCGACCGAGATGGGGCACTCGGCCTTCTACCTGACCCACCGCAGCGACACCGACCGCTACGGCCGCTGCGTCGGCAGACCGCACGTCTTCGCCGACGTCGCGCTGCTCGACCCGGACACCGGCGCCGAGGTGCCGGTCGGCCAGGTCGGCCACCTCGGGCTGAAGTCGCCCACGATCGCGGTCGGATACTGGAACAACCACGCCGAGTGGTACCGCCAGTGGGCCTCGGGCCGCTATCTCACCGGCGACCTCATGTACCGCGACGCCGACGGCTTCTACTACCACGTCGACCGGGCTGTCGACGCGGTTGACCTCGGCGACGGGCAGCGCCTGTACACCGCGATGTCCGAGGAGCGGATCCTGGCCCGCTGCCCGCAGGTGCGCGATGCGACCGTGGTGGCGGTGACCACCGCCGGGCACGTCGTCACCGACGTGCTGCTGCAACTGCACGCCGGAGCCGACGCCGCCGTCGACCGCACCGAGCAGGTGCGCGACGCGCTGCCCGAGCCGGTGGCGGCCACACTGCGCAAGGTCCTGGTGGTGGCCGACGAGGAGATCATCCTCGGGCCGACCGGCAAGGTGCGCAAGTTCCTGATGCGTCAGCGGCACCTGGCCGAGATGGGCGCCGCGTCATGACCGCCGGGTGGGACTGGGAGGACCCCGCCGCGGTCGAAGCGCTCACCGACGAGTTCATGCGGGGCCGGACCGCCGTCGCGAAGCTGGAGGCCGTGGCGAGCACGCCGGTGTACGGCCGCGAGCAGCTGGCCCGGCTCGGCATCACCGGCATCGAGTTCGCCGCCCTGAGGACCCTGCACCCGACCGGTCTGGGCAGCGACCTGACCGGCCTGCGCTGCGGCGACACCGTCACCGGCCGGGGCGAGCTGTACCGGGTCGACGGCGAGTGCCACTTCGTCGAACTGGACATCCAGGAGCCGCTGCCGTTCGCCGACGGGTGCGTGGACTGGGTCTACGCCGAGCACCTGATCGAGCACGTGTCGATGACCGCCGCGATCGGCTGGCTGGCCGAGGTACACCGGATCCTCGCCCCGGGCGGGCTGCTCCGGCTGACCACCCCGGACCTGCGTAAATACGCCGAAGGCTACCTGCGTGGCGACGGCTTCTTCGCCAAGCACCGCGGGCGGATGAGCAAGGCGCTGGGCGGAGTCGCCCCGCCGATGCCCGCCCGTGGCGCGTTCATGTTCAACCAGCTGTTCTACCTGTACGGCCACCGCTGGATCTACGACCTGGACGAGCTGACCCACGCGCTGACCCGGGCCGGGTTCGACCCGGCCGCGATCCGCGTCTGCGGCTTCCGCGCCGGGGCGCGCCCGGACGTGGCCCAGCTCGACCAGATGATCCGCAACGACGAGACGATCTACGTCGAGGCGGACCGCCGGAACGTCTGAGCCGCCTCGAACTTCATCACCTGCCGGATCGCGGCGGCGAGCTGTTCGCGGCTCGGCTGCAGCACCACGTCGAGATCAGGGTTGCAGCCGACGACCGCGCCGTCGGGACGGGTGATCCGTCTCGGCGGCGCGACCAGCCGCATCTCCTCCGCGGCGGTGGCCATGATCTCGGCCGCGACCCCGCAGGAGCGGTTCGCGTCGTCGATGACCACCAGGCGACCGGTTCGCGACAGCGACTCCGACAGCGCCGCCCAGTCGAACGGATACAGCGAGCGCGGGTCGAACACCTCCACCGACACCTCGCCGTCGAGCGCCTTCGCCACGGCCAGCGCGTCGTGCACGTGGTGGCCGATCGCGACCACGGTCACGTCGCCGCCCGGCCGGTGGATGCGCGCCGACCCCAGCGGCACCGGCACCAGGTCGGCGTAGTCGACGTCCTCGCGCACGTCCAGCGCGATCCGGGGGGCGATGAACACCACCGGGTCGTCGTCGCGGATCGCGGTGACCAGCAGCCCGTACGCGTCGGTTGGCGTGGCGGGCATGACCGTCTTGACGCCGGAGTGGACGAACAGCCCGTGCGGCTGGTCGGAGTGCTGCCCACCCCACCCGGGTCGCCAACCGGCGCTGGAGACGAGGTAGGTGACCGGCACCCGGGCCTGCCCGCCGCTCATCACCGAGAACTTGTTCGCCTGGTTGGCGACCTGCTCCAGCACCAACTGGAGCAGGAACGGGATCGCGAACTCGACCACCGGGCGCCGCCCGGCCAGTGCGGCTCCGGTCGCGACGTTGGCGACGGCCTGCTCCGACAGCGGCGTCTCCACGATCCGGTCCGGCCCGAACTTCGCCAGCAGTCCGGCGGTGACGAACGTGATGGCCTCGTTGACGTCCTCGCCGAGCACGAAGACCGACTCGTCCCGCTCCATCTCGTCGCCGAGCGCCCGGTTGAGTGCCTTGAGGTAGGACAGCTTCGGCATCAGCCCACCACCCCCGCGCGTGGGCGCAGCCCGGTGGCGTACAGGTGGTCGAGCGCGTCGGCCGGGTCTGGCCTGGGGCTGTCCCGCGCGAACCGTACCGCGTCGGCCACCAGCTCCTCGATCTCCTGGTCGATCCCGTCGCGCGTCTCCGCCGGGATCCGGGCGCCCTGCGTCGCCACGGGATCGCGCTCGCGCCAGCGGGCGATCTCCTCCTCGGCGCGGTAGCGCAGCCGCACCCGGTGCTCGAACGTGTGGTGCGCGTCGAACCGGTAGGTCACCAGTTCCAGCAGCGTCGGGCCGCCGCCGGAGCGGGCCCGGTCGACGGCGCGCTCGGCCGCGTCGCGCACCGCGCGCGGGTCCATGCCGTCCACGGACTCGGCCGGGATGTCGAACGCGGCCGCCCGGCCGGTGACCGAGCCCGCCATGAACGTGCCCACCGCCTGGGTGGTGGCGTAGCCGTTGTTCTCGCAGACGAAGAGCTGGGGCACCCGCCACAGCGCGGCGAGGTTCAGCGACTCCAGCAGCGCGCCCTGGTTCATCGCGCCGTCGCCGACGAAGCTCGCGACGACGCGGCCGGTGTTGCCACGCGAGGCCGCCCACGCCACGCCGGTGGCGATGGCGGCACCGTGCCCGACCGTGATGGTGGCGCCGTACAGCCCGGTGGCGTAGTCGGCGATGTGCAGTGACCCGGCCCGGCCCTTGGCGACCCCGGTGACCCGCCCGGCCAGCTCCGCCATCACCCGGCGGGGCTCGCACCCCTTGGCCAGGGCGTGCCCGTGGTTGCGGTGGTTGCTCAACACCACGTCGTCGTCGCGCAGGGCCGCGCAGACACCCGCGGCTACGGCTTCCTGGCCGATGCACGGGTGGATCCCGCCCACGATCACGCCTTCGCGGACCAGCTCGATCGCCCGTTCCTCGAAGCGGCGGATGAGCCTTGCTGTTCGGTACAGGCGCTCGTCAGACACGTCCACAAGACTAGATATTTCCACGTTCCGATCAACGGCCGAACGGGCCATGTACGCGGGCGCGGCTCAGTTCCCGACCCGAGCGTGGACGTAGTGGGCGAGGTCGCCGACGGTCAACCCGATGATCTGGTCGATGTCCAGCTCGGCGTAGAACGCGGCCAGGTCGACGCCGTCGCCCCACCGTTGCCGCATCCGCTCGCCCAGCTCCACCGCCTCGACGCTCTCCAGGCGCAGGTCCTGTTCGAGGCGCGTGGCCGCCGTGATCTCGGCCTGCTCACCCGTCACCGCGACCAGCATCGCGGCCAGCTCGCTCGTGACTGTCTCCACGGCCGGGATCGTAGCACCGGCCCAGTGCCGGACGATCGTCCGGAAGGGACTGTCACCGGTCACCGCGACGGCCGCGCGGTAGCCCGCCGGTGCCCGCACGTCGGCGACCACGAACGGGCCGGGCACCGCGTCGGCGAGGACCGGAAGTGAGAGGTGCGGCCCGAGCCGCCCTCCGGCCGCCTTCACGCAGGCCTCCTTGCGCGCCCACAGCCGGGCGAAGCGCGCCGCCGAGTCGGCCTCGGCGACGTAGGTCGCCTCCTCGGCGGTGTAGTAGCGGGCGGCCATGCGCACCGGATCGGCTCGCGACGGCAGTCGCTGCACGTCCACGCCGACCGGCCGCAGTCGGCTGACGGCGACCGCGACGAGGTCGCCGGAGCTCGACAGGTTCAGCTGAGGGCCGCCGGGGAGTTCGGGTTTGCCGTGCGGTCCCCGCCGCCAGCGGATGTGCTCGGGTCGCACGCCCAGTTGAGCTGCTGCGATGTGGCGCAGCGCGCCGTGCGCGACGACGAACCGGTGACTGTCCTCAGGTCGGCGCAGCCCGTCGGCGCGGGCCAGTTCCTCGTCGTCCAGCGCGGCCGCCAGTCGGGCGACCGCAACGGCGGGCAGGTCGGTGCGCACCAACCAGACCTCGACCGGGGTGCGCACGGCCGGACTCTACCGACGCCGGACCGGAAAGGGGGAGCCCCCGGCGTGCGGGGGACGCACGCCGGGGGCTCCGTGGGGGTGGTGCCGGACGCCAGGGGTCAGAGGGTGAGCGTCCAGCTGTTGATGTAGCCGGTGTCGGCCGAGGCGGCGTCCTGCACCCGCAGGGTCCAGGTGCCGTTCTTGACCTCGGTGGACAGGTTGACGGTGTAGGTCGTGTCGATGTTGTCGGTCGACCCGCCCGCCCGGTTGGACAGCACGTACGAGCTGCCGTCCGGCGCGATCAGGCTGACCACCAGGTCACCGATGTACGTGTGCACGATGTGCACCTCGACCTTGGAGGTCGACGAGGCGTTGCCCGAGCAGCCCGACAGCACGATGGTGCTGTTGACCGTGGTGTTGTCCGGGATCGTCACGTCGGTGCCGTTGGTGCCGGTGCAGGCGGGGGCGCCGCCACCACCGAGGCTCAGCGTCCAGGTGTCGATGGTGCCGGTGTCCGCCGAGGCGGCGTCCTGCACCCGCAGCTTCCAGGTGCCGTTGGCGGCCTCGCTGGACAGGTTGACCGTGTACGTCTGGTTGATGTTGTCCGTGCTGCTGCCGGTCCGGTTGTGCAGGTTGTAGACCGAGCCGTCCGGCGCCACCAGGTCGACCACCAGGTCACCGATGTAGGTGTGCAGGATGTGCACCTCGACCGTGCTGGTCGCGCTGGCGTTACCCGCGCAGCCGTTGATGTTGATCGACGACTCGACCGTGGCCAGGTCGGGGATCGCCACGTCGGTCGAGTTGGTGCCCGAGCAGCCGGGCGGACCGTTGACCGTCAGGGTGAAGGTCGTGGTCCGGGTGCTGCCGGGGCCGGTGCCGGTGATGGTGACCGCGTACGTGCCGGGCACGGTGCTGGCCGAGGTGCCGATGGTCAGCGTCGAGGTGCCGCCGGCCGAGTTGATCGACGACGGGCTGAACGACGCGGTCGCGCCGGACGGCAGGCCGGACGCGGTGAGCGCCACGGTCTGGGCCGCACCGTTGGTCAGCGTGGCGGTGATGGTGCTGCTGACCGAGCTGCCGGGGCTGACCGAGCCCGACGACGGGGCCGCCGCCAGCGAGAAGTCGTTGTTGGCGGGGCAGGAGGCGTCGCTGCCGGCCACGTTGACGGCGGTCCAGGCGGCCTGGACGGTCTTGTACTCGGCGGAGCACAGGCCGTACAGGTCGGTGGCGGCCGACAGGGTGTAGGCGCGGGCGGTGTTGGCCGGGGTGGCCGTGTTCACGTACGACGTGTTGGAGGTGAAGTACACGTCCAGCGCGCGGTACCAGATCTTCTCGGCCTTGGTGTTGCCGATGCCGACCACGGCCGGGGCCGAGCCGCAGACCGGGCTGGTGCCGTAGGACGTGGCGCCGGTGCCGACGGCCAGGTCGAAGAAGAAGTGGTTGGCCACACCGGACGAGTAGTGCACGTCGATGTTCTTGGTCGTGGTCGACCAGCAGCCGTGCGACGAGCCGTCCAGGGTCGGGTTGTACATGTAGCGCAGCGGGGTTCCGTTGCCGTTGATGTCGATCTTCTCGCCGACCTGGTAGTCACCCGGGTCCGACGGCGCGGCCGCGTAGAACTCGACCATGTTGCCGAAGATGTCCGAGGTGGCCTCGTTCAGACCGCCGGACTCGCCGGAGTAGGTCAGGCCGCCGGAGACAAGCGCCTCGGTGACGCCGTGGCTCATCTCGTGGCCCGCGACGTCCAGCGACACCAGGGGCTTGGCGTTGCCCGAGCCGTCGCCGTAGGTCATCTGGGCGCCGTCCCAGAACGCGTTGACATACGCGCTGCCGTAGTGCACCCGGCTGGGCACGCCCGTGCCGTTGCCGAAGATGCCGTTGCGGCCGTGGACGTTCTTGTAGTAGTCGAACGTCTTGGCGGCGCCGAAGTGCGCGTCCACACCGGCCGACTGGCGGTTGGAGTTGCTGCCGGTGCCCCACACGTTGTCGGCGTCGGTGAAGTTGGTGCAGGTCGACGTGCCGTTGTTCATGTCGCAGGTGTTGCCGTTGCCGCGCACCGGGTCGATCATGGTGTAGGTCGAGCCCGACAGCGTCGTGTCGATCGACACCGAACCGGTGTAGATGCCGGTGCCGGTGCCGGTCACCGTCTCGATCTCGTCGAACTGCCCGACGTACGCGCCGGTGGTGGCGTCGGTGATGACGTGCAGCTTCGACGGGGTCTGCTTGTCGGCGGCCCAGCCGTGCAGCACGGTCTCCCAGGCCAGGCGGCCCTTGCCGGAGCTGGCGTCGACGAACAGCTCCGAGCCCACGGTCTTGGTGACCGTGCCGGAGAAGTGCGTCTTGGCGGTCTGCTGTGCCTTGGCCGCGGTCACCTTGGCGGTGGTGGACAGGTTCAGCGGGTTCACGAGACCGACCGAGCTGCCCCGGTACGCACCGTCCTTGCCGGTGTGCACGACGAAGTCGCCGCCGTACACGCGCAGGCCCTGGTAGGTGCGGGTGTAGCGCACGTGGGTGCCGCTCGCGTCGCTGATGGTGCGGTCGACGCTGTACTTGTCACCCGCCGCGGCGCGTACGTCGGACGGGTGCGCGGTGATGGCGGCCTGTGCCGCCGCCAGACCGGTGGGTCCGGCCGGTGCCGCGTTGCCCGACGTCGCCGTCACCGACAGCAGGCCGCCCACGAGTAGGGCGATGCTGCCGGCCGCTAGAGATCTTTTCACGAGTCCTCCCCGACTCCGTAGAAAAGTGTGGCGGTGGCCACTGAGAGCTATGTATATAGAAACCGGGGAAACTTTGGAAGTATCTCTTCATAATCATGCGTCGATGAGTTTGTTTCGGGGATGCTGCTAGATCGCGTAGCGCTGGCTAGGCGCACCCTGACTGACCGATCAGTAGTGACGCGCTTGCGAGTCCTGTCGGGTAGCCGACGCCGGCAAGCCACTCGGAGGAGGGACGGATCGGCCGCGCGCAGATTGTAAAGAAGACTTTAGAAAGCTATCTTTAGCAAGTGTCCGACGCCCGATCCGTTCCGCTGACCGACCCCGTCGCGCTGCGCGCCTTCGCTCACCCGCTGCGCATGTCCCTGGTGGCCCTGCTGCGCCGGGAAGGGCCACTCACCGCCACCCGGGCCGCCGAGCGGTTGGGGGAGAGCGTGCCGAACTGCTCCTTCCACCTGCGCCAACTCGCCAAGTACGGCCTGGTCGAGCGGGTCGAGGGCGCCGACGCCCGGGAACGGCCATGGCGCGCCACCGCGCTGTTCACCTCCTGGGGCACCGACAGCGACGACCCCGACGTGCGCGCCGCCGTCGACCACCTCGACGCCGTGGTGACCCGCCGCTTCTACGACCGCGCCATCGAGTGGCTGCGCACCCGTGACCAGGAGCCGCCCGCTTGGCGCCGGGTCACCGGACCCGGCGACACCGTCCTGCACGTGACCCTGGACGAGTTCGTCGAGCTCGAACGCCGGTTCGCGGAGCTGATCGAGCCCTACCTGGTCCGCCAGCGCGATCCGTCGGCCCGGCCCGACGGCGCCCGCACGGTCGACATCCTCCAGTTCGTGCTGACCCTCGACCAGCCGGAGACCCCCACGCCATGATCGTCGCCACCCCCGAAGTACGGCAGCGCCGCTCCTGGCTGCCCCCGCTGCTGCGGCAGACGCCGTTTCGCCGCTACTGGACCAGCCAGAGCGTCTCTCTGCTCGGTGACCAGGTGAGTGAGCTGGCCGTGCCGCTGTTCGCGGTGCTGGTCGCCCACGCGGGACCGGCCGAGATGGGTTACCTGACCGCCGCCGCGCTGGTGCCGAACCTGCTGTTCTCGCTGCTGCTGGGCGCCTGGGCCGACCGGCGGCCGTACAAGCGGCGCCTCATGATCGTCGCCGATCTCGGCCGCGCCGCCGTGCTGCTGCTGGCCCCCGCGCTGTACCTGCTCGACGTGCTGACCATGCCCGTCCTGTACGCGGTGGCCTTCAGCGTCGGCACGTTCAGCGTGCTGTTCGAGGTGTGCCGCACCACCCTGTTCGTGTCGCTGGTGCCCCGGGAGGAGTACGTCGCGGCCAGCGCACTGCTCAACGGCTCGCGCGCGTTCTCGTTCGTGGCCGGTTCCAGCATCGCCGGCGTGCTGGTCAAGGTGCTCTCCGCGCCCGGCGCGCTGGTGCTGGACGCGGCGTCGTACCTGTTCTCCGCCGCGACCCTGGCCCGGGTGCGCCCGGCCGAACCCGCCCCGTCCGACGCGCCCGGTCTCGGCCTGGGGCGAGGGCTGGCGGCGCTGTTCCGCATCCCGGTGCTGCGCGCGTGCGTGCTCGGGTCGACCACGCTCAACCTGTTCAACTACATGTACTCGGCGCTGGTCATCCTCTACGTGACCCGCGACCTGGGCGTTCCGCCGGAGATCCTGGGTCTGGGCCTTGGCCTGGCCGCGGTCGGGGCGCTGCTCGGCGCTGCGCTGGCCGGGCGCCTGGCCGCTCGCTTCGGCGTCGGCCCGATGTACGTCGTCGGCTACCTCCTGTTCCCGGCGCCGCTGATCCTCATCCCGCTGGCCGACGGCCCGCATCCGGTGGTGCTGGCGATGCTGTTCGGCGCCGAGTTCCTGTCCGGCATCGGGCTCATGATCCTCGACACCGCCGGAGGCGCCCTGCAGGCCGGTGCCATCCCTGACGACCTGCGGGCCCGGGTCAGCGGCGCCCAGCGCACCCTCAACTACGGCATCCGCCCGCTCGGGGCCGTGCTCGGCGGCACCCTCGGCGCGCACCTGGGGGTGCACCCCACGCTGTGGCTGGCCACCGTGGGGGCGCTGGGCGGGGTGCTGTGGCTGCTCGCGTCCCCGATCCCGCGTGTACGCACCCCCTGACCGCCTAACCTGGAGCCATGAGTGCGATCTCCGCCGCTCGACCGCTCGCGCTCGGCGTGGCCACCGGCATGCGCTCGCAGCTCGGCCTGGCCGCGCTCGCCGTGGCGATGCGCAAGGGGCCGCGCGACGTGAACACGCTGGTCCGCAAACAGGTGCTGGCCAGCCCGGTGCTCAAACGGACGCTCATGGCCACCGCGGCCGGGGAACTGGTCGCCGACAAACTGCCGACCACCCCCAGCCGCCTCAACCGAGGGCCGTTGCTGGCCCGGCTGGCACTGGGCGGGGTCGCCGGAGCCGTGCTCGGGCTGGCCGAGGAGCGGTCGGTCCGCGCGGCCGTGACCGGCGCGGCGCTGGGCACGATGGGCGCGGGCATCGGCGCGTACGGCGGCTACCACCTGCGCGCCGCCCTGGACAAACACACCGACATCCCGGACCGGTACTGGGCGGTGGCCGAGGACCTCACGGCGATCGGCCTGGCCGCCTTCGCGGTCGCCACCGGTGATCAGGCAGCGGCGCCGGAGGAGGACGCCTGATCGTTCGTGCTCGCCCAAACGGGAGCGGAACTAGATCGCGAAGTGGCCGCGGCGCCACTGCCAGTGGCGGCCGGCCCGCAGATGGTCGGCGGCCGCGCGCTGGAGCACGGTGTGGCGTGGCAGCTGGTCCAGCGGCGTGGTCAGGCTGCGAAAAACGAACCGCAGCACCTCGACGTCGGCGTCCAGCCCTTCCGGCTCCTCGTAGGGCTCCAGTTCGAACCGCTGCTGGAACCGGACGATGTTGGCGTCCTCGGGCAGGTACTCCAGCAGCTGCGGGTCGAGCAGCCACGAGCCGCAGGAGAACGTGGTGTAGTGCTCGTCGGGAAAGTGGCGCGGGAAGAACGCGCGGGCCTCATCGAGCGACGCCTCGACAGCTTGCGGGGTCAGCGGGCCCGACTCGTGGATGTGCAGGCCGATCGCGGTGTCGCCGCGCTGGTGCTGCAGTCGGCCCAGCTCGTAGAGGCCGCCGCGCGCGTGCAGCGTCAGCCAGCTCTGCATGACCGGCCAACCCTCGCGGTGCATCCGCCGGTCGATCGCGAGGTTGCGGCCCAGGTCCGCCAGGGTCGCCCAGGACACGGCGTCGTCGATGCCGTGGTCGCGGTGGTATCCGATGACGACGTCGACCAGGGCCAGGTAGGCGTACACGTAGAGATGCCGCCAGGCGAGGCCACGGTCGCGTGGCAGCTCCGGACCGGGCGGCAGCCAACCGTGGCCGCCCAGATCGGCACGGACCAGGGCGATCGAGCGGTCGAGCAGCCAGCGCAGCTCCGGAGTCCACAGCGGAGATTCCGGATCGGGCCAGCCGGCCAGGATCTCGGCGGCGTCGTCGGGCCGCACCGCGAGCCGGTCGAGGATCGCGGGCGCGTCGGCCTTGGCCGGTAGCGGAGCCGACGGCCGGTCATCGGCGAGCCGGTACACGCGGTCGACGTCCTCGACGGATACCCCGAGCCGAGCGGCGGTGTCGTCCAGATCCACGCGGACGACTCTATCGTCCGGTGCGCTTCACCCGACAGCTCGCCGTGACCACCCGGCCGGTGACCGGGCCACCGGCCATTGCGGCGGCGTGCGGCGGACGGGGCGGGGTCCGGCCGCCGCCGCACCCGCGGCGGCCGGACCGGACGTCACAGCGGGGCGACCCAGTACGGGCTCACCTCGAGCCAGCCGTTGGCCGCGGCGCCGTTGAGGTGGCCGCTGCTGCCGGTGGACAGGGTGTACCAGGAGTCGACGTAGTCGGGGTCGTCGGTCCACCACGAGGTCGGGATGGCGTTGATGATCGCGTTGACCAGTGGGATGTACACGCCCTGGTCGGTGATGGTCAGCAGGGCGGTGGCGATCGCCTGGGCCAGCGCCTGGTAGTTGGTGTCGCCGTCGTCCTCCATCATCACGACGTCGGCCAGGTTGTACTTGTACGCCGAGAAGTGCACCAGCAGTTGGTTGGGGTAGTAGGTGGTGCCGTCGTAGTCGAGGTACGGCAGCTGCACGACGTCGACCTTCGGGTGGCCGTCCAGGCCGAAGCCGCCGACCACGCAGTAGATCTCGGCCGCGCCCTTGATCCACGGTTCCTCGTCGTCGGACAGGCGGACCGAGTTGATCTTCGTGGCCCAGTAGCCTCCGGCCAGGGTGGCCGTGGTGGTGGCGCCGGAGACACCGCGCTGGGCGAGCACCCGGCGGACCAGGTCGAGCCCGGCGGGGACGGTCTTGGCGGAGTCCACTTCGACCACGAGCACGGGCCGCTGCGGGGCGCGGTTGGGGTCGAGGAGGACGGTGCGGCCGCTGAGGTCGTACGCGGTGATGGAAGCGGCGGTATCGTCGCTGCTCGCGGTGGCGACCAGCGGCGCCTGGCCGCGCGCGAGCGCGGCGCGCATCTGCGGCAGGGCCAGCCGCAGTTGGGTGACCGACCCGACGGAGGCGGGCAGGCCCTTGGCGGCCAGCACGGCACGGTCGGCGGCGGCGGCATGCATACGCAGCGTCGCGTCGGGTATGGCCGCCAGAGTGAGTGGACCGGCCAGCACCGCCTCGGTCACGGCGGCGCGGGTGCCGCCGTCGGCCAGGGACTGGGCGACTCGGCTCGCCAGGCCGTCGAGCGTGACGGCGACGGAAGCGCCGGTGGCGGGGGAGGAGGAGTCGACTGTGGCCGCTGCGGGGACGGGCAGGCTCAGCGCGAGCAGCGCGGCCGCGGCGACCGGGAGGATCCGGCGCGTTGCGATCAGCACGGGTGGGCTCCTTCGGGGGTGGGGCGCGTGCGCTCGTGGCGCGCGCTCATATATCTATATGGATGAGTAGTCTTAACCGGTTCGTCCCACCAAGGCAAGGTGCTGCCGTTTGCTGCCGCGTGAACAACGGGCACCGCGACGCCGGGTGAACTCGATCTCGGTTGTGCGGTGTCCGGAAACAAATCAGTAACCAGCATTGACACCCCGTGGACCTGCGGTAGAGGCTTGCTCAGCGCATGAGACAACGATGTCAAGTTCTCAGGATGGAGGAAGCATGCGTCTCTCGAGGCGTATGGCCGTCGCGGCCGTCGCATTCGGAACGCTGATGGCCACTGTGGCCTGCACCAGCACCGATGAGCCCGGTACCGGTACGGGCGCCAAGGACGTCGAGGTGTTCACCTGGTGGGCGGACGGCGGTGAGAAGGCCGGTCTCGACGGCCTGGTCGCCGTGTTCGGCACCGATTGCAAGGACTTCAAGTTCGTCAACGGCGCCGTCGCCGGCGGCGCGGGCAGCAACGCCAAGCAGGTGCTGGCCTCCCGGCTGCAGCAGGGCACCCCGCCGGACACGTTCCAGGCGCACGCCGGTGCCGAGCTGTCGGACTACATCAACGACGACCAGGTCGAGGACCTGTCGGCGCAGTACGGCGAGTGGGGCCTGACCAACGCCTTCCCCAAGGGCCTGATCGACAACCTCACCGTGGCTGGCAAGATCTACTCCGTGCCGGCCAACATCCACCGTGCCAACGTGCTGTGGGGCAACAAGACCGTGCTGGCCAAGGCGGGCATCACCAAGGACGCGACCACCCTCGACGGGTTCTTCGCCGATCTGGACAAGCTGAAGGCCGCCGGAGTGGCCACGCCGCTGGCGCTGGGCAAGGACTGGACGCAGCAGATGCTGTTCGAGGCCCTGCTCATCAGCAAGCTCGGCCCGGAGAAGTTCAACGCGCTCTGGAACGGCACCGGTGACTGGACCGGCACCGACCTGACCGCCGCGATCAACGACTACAAGAAGCTGCTCACGTACACCAACAAGGACCGTGACACCTTCGACTGGACCGACGCCGAGAAGATGCTGATGGACGGCAAGGCCGCCTACCAGCTGATGGGCGACTGGGAGGCCGCCGACCTCGACGCCAAGGGCTTCAAGGACTACAGCTACTCGGTGTTCCCGGGCAACGGCAACGTCTTCCAGTGGCTGGCCGACTCGTTCGTGCTGCCCAAGGGCGCCAAGAACCCCGACGGCACCAAGTGCTGGCTGAAGACCGTCGGCAGCGCTGCCGGTCAGGCCGAGTTCAACAAGAAGAAGGGCTCGATCCCGGCCCGCACCGACGTCCCCGCCGACGGCTTCCCGGCCTACCAGCAGGCGGCCATGAACGACTGGAAGACCGCCACCCAGGTCCCGAGCTGCCCGCACGGCTCGGCCTGCGCGCAGACCTGGCAGGGCGCGGTCGGCTCGGCCCAGGGCAAGTTCTCCACCGACGGTGACGTCGCGGCGCTGCAGGCGGCGCTCGCGTCGGCGGCCGCGGAGTTCGGTCCGAAGGCCAAGTAACCGGTACGTGATAGGAAGGGCACCTTCCCGGATAGCTGTTGGGAAGGTGCCCTTCCTCACCCCTAGGAGGTCGCGTTGCGTCACCGTAGGCGGACCTGGATCCCCGGTCTGCTACTCATCTCCCCCTCGCTGATCCTGCTGGCCGTCTTCGTGTACGGCCTGATCGGCTGGACCGTCAACCTCTCGATGCAGGATCGCCACAACGCGCGACCGTCGAAGGGCTTCGTCGGCCTCGACAACTACGACAAGCTGTTCAACCACGACATCAACGACCGGTTCACCCACTCGCTGCTGAATCTGCTGGTGTTCACCGTCGTCTTCATCGTCGGCACCATCGTGCTCGGCCTGCTCTGGTCGCTGCTACTGGAGCGCGGCGCCCGCGCCGAGGGCTTCTTCCGCACCATCTACCTGTTCCCCATGGCGGTGTCGTTCGTCGCCTCGGGCGTGGTCTGGCGCTGGCTGATGAACCCCGGCCAGGGCGAGAACGCGGGCGGCATCAACGCCGTCTTCGAAGGCCTCGGGCTGCATTTCCTGGAAGGTCCGTGGTGGACCGACCCGGACTGGGGCATGGCCGCCATGGCGATGCCCGCCATCTGGCAGCTGTCCGGGTACGTGATGGCGCTGTTCCTGGCCGGGTTCCGGGGCATCCCCGACGAGCTGCGCGAAGCCGCGGTCGTCGACGGGGCGACCACCTTCCAGCTCTACCGCCGGGTGCTGTTCCCGCAGCTCACCCCGACCATCCTGTCGGCGCTGATCATCACCGGACACATGTCCATGAAGATGTTCGACCTGATCATGTCGGTGTCCGGGGCGCAGTGGCTCACCGAGGTGCCGGCCGTCTACGTCTGGCAGACCCTGCTCACCCGCGACTACGCCAAGGCCGCCGCGATCTCGGTGTTCCTGCTGCTGGTCGTCGCCGTGGTGGTCGTGCCGTACCTGATCCACGTCAACCGGTCGGAGAAGCGGTCATGACCACCCAGACCATGACAGCCCCGCCGGCGTCCGCCCAGTCCGCGGCGACCGGTCCGGGGCCGCGACGGCGGCGGCTGCCCAACGTCGTCCGGTACGCCGTGCTGCTGTTCTTCGTGCTGATCGTGCTGATGCCGCTGTACGTGCTGATTGTGACGAGCTTCAAGTCCGGCCGGGAGATCGGCGTCAACGGGCAGTGGACCCTGCCCGAGACGTGGACGTTCGCCTCGTGGGAGAAGGCCTGGCTTTCGCTCGGGCCGTCGTTCGGGCGCACGTTCCAGCTGGCGATCCCGGTGGCGCTGCTGTCGTCAATCATCGGGGCGGCCAACGGGTTCGTGCTGTCGCGCTGGCGGTTCCCCGGTGCGGACGTGGTGTTCACGCTGATCCTGTTCGGCATGTTCATCCCGTACCAGGCGGTCATGATCCCGCTGCGCGAGGTGGTGCTGTGGCTGGGTGTCGCCCCCGGCATCCCGACGCTGATCTTCGTGCACACCGTGTACGGCATCCCGATCTGCACGCTGATCTTCCGCAACTACTACGCGACCGTGGTGCCGGAGGAGCTGATCGAGGCGGGCATGATGGACGGCGCCGGGCTGCTGCGCACGTTCCGTTCGCTGATCCTGCCGATCTCGATCCCCGGCTTCGTGGTCACCGTGATCTGGCAGTTCACCTCGTCGTGGAACGACTACCTGTTCGCGATCTTCATGTCGAACACGCGCAACGGGCCGATCACCATCGCACTGAACGCCCTGGCGGGGGCGCAGTCACCGGACTACGCGGCGTCCATGGCCGGGGCGCTGATCACGTCGCTGCCGACGCTGCTGGTGTACATCCTGCTCGGCCGGTGGTTCATCGGCGGCCTCATGGCGGGTTCGGTCAAGAGCTGACAGTGAAGAAGGGCCGTTTCCCTCGCAATGCGATGTAGAGGGCCCTTCTTCACTTCCCTCCCTGACGCGCCGACCGCATCACTCACCGCTGCGGGTATCCCCGCCGGCGATGAAGGTCTCCAGCAGTGGCAGCATCCTGGGCGAGGCTGCCGGCCCCACTGGGGCAGGCAGCCTCGCCCGGTTCACGGCAGCGGTCACTGCTCGTACGTCACCTGCAGGATGAAGCTGTCCGACGTGAACTTCTTCCAGCTGTTGCTGTCGGTCTCGGTCTGCGCCCGCAGGCCGAAGGAGTAGTACAGCTTGTTGGCGTTCAGATTGGAGACCAGGTCGTTGATCAGGCCGGTCGACTGGAACTGCAGGGCCACCGGGCCGGCGCAACCGGTGGGGTACGAGACCGCGCTGCGCGTGTCCCGGATCTGGCTCCAGTAGGACTGCGAGTTGGTCCAGGTGACCGGCGTCCCTGCGGTGAGGTGGGTGTTCAGCGACCACAGCTGCACGGGGCTGGGGTTGCAGCTCCAGGTGTGGAAGAGCTGCCCGAGGATCGAGGCGTTCACGATCGTCTTGCCCTGCAATTGGCCGATGTCAGCCTGCATGAGGGCACGCCAGACGTTGCCGCTGCCGGTGGTGCTGTCACGGCCGACGCGGATCGCATCCCGGTTGGTGGTCCAGTTCGACTGGCTGGGGTACAGGCTCGCGACGGTGGTCCAGGTCGTGATGGGGATCTGGACCGTGACCTGGGCGACCGGGCGGGGAGCCGTGGCCGGGCGCGAGGCCCCTGTGGCCGGCGTGAAGGCTACGACCACGGCGAGCGCGGTCAGGGCCAGGGTCAGCGGTGCGAATCGGGCCAAGCGTCCAGTGGTGAGCGAGCGTGACAAAGTGTCTCCCCGTGTGGTGTGGGTGGTGCCGGTCGAACCGGTCGGCGGTCTCCGACGGGGCCGGCCCGGGTCGCGGGGACGTCGGAAAGGTCGCGCGAGGTATTGCCCCGCAACCGTTCTCGAACTCCCCGGCTGTACGCAATGAGAGCATTCGACCTCGGCCGCTGTCCGCCCCGTGACCGAATCGAGACCTGACCACCGAGCTCCACCGCAGTCGGGTAAGGGCGAGTGTGGAAAATGAGCACGCGTGCGGGCACCACGGGGGTAGCCGTGGCGGGCCCGTAGCTGGTCGACGGCGTAGTCGAACAGCGCCTCGTCGAAGTCGAGGCCGCCGATGAACTGGCTGCCGACCGACGACTTGAGCTCGGCGAGCGACCTTTCGTCGTCGATGCGCATGCAGTCCATCAGCGCCACGTCGAACGTGCCGCCGCCGAGGTCGACCACGAGGACCTCCTGCTCGTCAGCGGGGGTGGTGACCAGCGCGGCGAGGTTCGGCTCCCCGACGCTCAACGTGCCAGAGGGTCGTCTCGGTCCGGAACCGCTCCGCCTCCACTGCCGCCGCGCCGACCAGGTAGTCCGACCCGGGCAGGAAGTGCAACATCCCGTACCAGGCGGTCATGATCCCGCTGCGCGAGGTGGTGCTGTGGCTGGGTGTCGCCCCCGGCATCCCGACGCTGATCTTCGTGCACACCGTGTACGGCATCCCGATCTGCACGCTGATCTTCCGGAACTACTACGCGACCGTGGTGCCGGAGGAGCTGATCGAGGCGGGCATGATGGACGGTGCCGGGCTGCTGCGCACGTTCCGTTCGCTTCCTGCCGATTTCGATCCCCGGCTTCGTGGTCACCGTGATCTGGCAGTTCACCTCGTCGTGGAACGACTACCTGTTCGCGATCTTCATGTCGAACACGCGCAACGGGCCGATCGCGATCGCACTGAACGCCCTGGCGGGGGCGGCCTCATGGCCGGTTCGGTCAAGAGCTGACCGCTGGGCCTGGGCCCGGCTGTCACACCGGGCCCGGCCCTCGCCTACTCGCAGGAGTCGACGTCCTCGATCACGATGAGCGAGGCGATGGGCAACTGAACCCCGACCTCGTGCTTGACCAGGTCGCCGTTCCGGTCCACCTCATGCGCGCCTGGACCGGTCGGCTCCACCATGATCGTAATCGACAGGAAGTCGGCGTCCTTCGACGAGATCCGTCCGCACAGCGTGTCGGTACGGTCGGCTCCGGTCCGGTACGTGACCTTCGATGTGTTGTTGCCGAGCGCGACCACTGACGGCGGGGTCAGCGCCAACGCCACGGTTCCGATGAGGATTGCCAGGCCGCCTCCGGCAAACAGGCGCAGGTCGGCCGTTCGGATGCCGGCCAAGGTCAGACCGGTGAAGGCCAGCAGCAGCCCGAGCACCACCAGCCAACGGCGGCCGGTCCCGAGGTCGGCGACGAGCGCGGGTCCGCCGACGATCACGGCGGCCCCGAGAATGGCCGCGACGATCATGAGGGGCTTGCGGTCTTCGCCGGGAGCCGGTGGTGGTGCCGGAGCGGGCGCGGAGGTGACGGTGGGGTCAGTCATGCGCACAGATTAGAGATCTTGGTCAACGGCCGCTGCCCCGGCTCGGCCGACCATCACGTCCGCTTCCGCTGATTCTCGGCCTCTCGACGTATCTGCTTCCGCCGGGCGATGACATCTGCCCGTAAGACATCGGCGACCTCGATCCGGACGATCGAGTTCGCGTCGATGTCGACCACCACCTCGACGTGCCCGGTGGCGGAGGTGACCTCCCGGCGCTCCATCAGCTGGCGTTCGCCGGACAGCAACTCGTACACCTCCAGTGTGTGGGTGCGGCCGGCGCCGTTGGAAAGTCGAACTGCCTCGCTGCGCTTGGTGGGGATCGTGGTCTGCGCCTCGATGACCGTCAGCTGCTGACGGTTGTGGACCGGTTCGGCGTCGACGACCGTGAAGTCCTCGTCGTTGTCGGGATGAGCGACGTACGCGCAACCGAGGGCGACACCGTAGTGCAGGACGTTCAGCAGCAGCACGTCACCGACCTCCCCGGTCAGCACCCCGGCCTGCACCGCCCCGCCGCGGACCACAGCCGTCTCCGGCGATCCGCCGCCCGCCTGGACCAGATCGAACTCGGCCAGGACCTCCTGGACGGTGAAGATGCGCCCGCCCTGGCCCGCGAGGAAGACCGACGGTTTCGGCGAATCCGGGGCCGCGTACCGCAGCGCCTCGCGGATCTTCGTCCGGATGCCGGCCGTCATGTGCTGTGTCAGCAGCCGGAACGTGGGCCGGTCGATGCCGATGCTGACGTCACGGTAGCCCTGCTGCCCGTCGGGCAGGTCGGTCAGCAGCATGGTCGCCGACTCCTGCCGGCCGAGTTCGCGCTTGGCCCGTTCGGCCTCCCGCCGGATCAGGGCCTCGATCTCCGGCGTCAGCTCGCCGTGGTAGCCGTGGCGGCCGCGCAGTTGGTCGACGGCGTAGTCGAACAGCGCCTCGTCGAAGTCGAGGCCGCCGATGAACTGGCTGCCGACCGACGACCTGAGCTCGGCGATACCGTGCAGATAATCCACCAGTGCCACGTCGAACGTGCCGCCGCCGAGGTCGACGACCAGGATCTGGTCCTCCTCCGCCGCGTCGGTGACCATCCCGGCCAGGTTCGGTTCGCCGACGAACCGCACGGCGTCCCACTCGGCGAGCCGGAACGCCTCCCGCAGCGCCGCGAGCTGGGCCCGGCTGAAGTTGGCCGGATAGGAGGCGACGCATCGCGTGACCGGTATGCCGAGCGCCTCCTCGGCGTTGCGGCGCAGCGATCGCAGGATCAGGCTGGCGGCCAGCTCCGGACTGATCGAGCGGCCGTCGACCGTGTACCCCCGGTCGGTGCCCAGGCGCCGCTTGGCGTGCCGGATGGTCGCCTCCGGCCGGAACCGCTCCGCCTCCACCGCCGCCGCGCCGACCACGTAGTCGGAGCCGGGCAGCAGGTGCACCACCGACGGGACCACCAACCGGTTGTCGGGTCCGGGCAGCACGAGCGGCTTGCCGTCGGTGTCCAGCGCGGCGACCAGCGAGTACGACGTGCCGAAGTCGACCGCGACCATGCTGCTCGGCCGGGCCCGAGGGACCGGCGGCACTCGCCGGGTCCGGACCTCCACGCCCAACGGCGTGGCCGCCGCCCAGGCGCCGCCCCGCGACGGAGATACCAGTTCCAGGTGCTGCACGCCCAGCGGCTCCACCCGCGAGAACGGCGTCTGCCGCGGCTTGCCGTGTGCCACGGCCAGTTCCGGCACCCGCCGGGCCAGGTACGTGTCGAGTTCGTGCACCGTCCGGCAGCGGCCGATGTCGCTGAGGGCCTCGCACAGCGCGGCGGAGAAGATCCCCGACTGCAGCGCCTCGGCCTCGTACGAGACCCGCCCGGGCTGGCAGGAGCACAGCGACACCACCCCGGACGGGCACAGCGCGGCGATGTCGACCTGCCCGGCCCCGCCCGCGGACTTGCCACCCTCCACCACGTTGCGGCAGGCGTCGAGCATCAGCACCGTGTGCGGCGCGTCGGCCCGCCCCAGGTGCTGCACGACCCGGTCGAACGGCAGCGCGGTGTCCTCGATCTCGTCGGAGACGCAGTCCAGCGGCAGCAGAAACTGCGTGCCCGACCGGGACTGGATGCCGTGGCCGCTGAAGAAGAAGTAGAGGATGCCGTCGGCGGTCAGGTCCCGGGCCCGTACCAGCTGGCGCAGGATGTTCGACTTGGTCGGGCGCAGCCACGGGTCGGCGGCCTCGTCGTGCATCAGCACGAGCCGCTCGGCGGGCACGTCGCAGCTGTCGCGCAGCACCCGCGCCACCGCCTGGGCGTCGCGGGCGGCGAAGCGCAGCGGCGCGATGTCCGGGTCCTCGTACGATGAGCACCCGACGACGATCGCGGTGTTCACCCGCGTCGCCGGAAGGTCAGCGTGATGCCGCCCCGGATCTCGCTGGACACCGACCCGATCATGCGCACCTCGCCGGAGGCGGAGACGTCCAGCGACACCTCGAAGGACTCCAGCTCGTAGCCGCCCCGGGCCGTCTCGGCCGCCGCGACCAGCTGCCCGAGCTGGTCGCAGACCGCGGACAGGTTCCCGGCCAGCACCCCGGCATCCAGCACGCCGACGTGGGCGGCCGCCTTGCGCGCGGCGGAGAAGAGACCCTTCTCGCCGTCCACGGGAGTGCCGTCGACGGTGATGACCGAGAGCGTGCCGCCGGGGGAGGGGTTCATGCGGCGCAGTGTATTACGCCCGGTCCGGACTGGACCCGCCACCGAGTGCGGCTGGCGCGGCCCGGTCCGCCGCTACGGACCGGGCCGCGCGCCGGTCAGCAGTTGATGATCACAAAAGTCGAGTACGAGGTCTTGCGGCCCCACTGGAACGGCTCTCCGCAGTAGCCGTACGACCACTCGCCGACCACGGTCGTCTTGGCTGCGCTGGAGTAGTAGGTGAAGGTGACGCTCTGGTTCGGGCCGGCGGGCGGGATTGCCGCGGCGGGGGCAGCGGTGGTGACGGTGACCAGGGCGCACGCGGCTGCGGTCAGCAGGGCGGCGCGGCGGGCCATACGGCGCATGGTTGCTCCTCGATAATCGCGGCCGCACACCTACACATAGGTGTGCATCGATCGGTAAGTCTATTTAGGATGCGCTTTGCCGCGCAACCGGCAGCGGCGGCTCATTCGGATCCGGCTGGCGCGTCGGCCGTCGGCGGTCGGTCGGGGAGCTTCCGGCAGCAGAACAGCGCCGCCAGCGCGATCAACGACAGCAGGCCCAGCGCGGCCCGCAGGCCCGCCAGTCGGGCCTGTTCGTTCTCGGCCAGCACCGCCGCCGCGGTCTCCGGCGGCACACCCGCCGCGCCGAGCGCGGCTTCGAGTTGTGCGTCGGACAGGAACGGCACGCCCGCGGACAGCTCCACCTCGGCCTGAGCGGACAGGTCCGGGGGCACCGCCGGGTTGCCCGTGATCCCGGTGAGCAGCGACGCGGTCAGCCCGCCGATGAGCACCGCGCCGGCCAGCGCGGTGCCGATGGAGGCGCCCAGGTTGGTCATCGTGTTCTGCAGACCACCCACCTCGGCACTGCGCTCGTCAGGCTCGGCCGACACGGTGACGGCGCCGAGTTGCGAGGCCAGCGAGCCGATGCCCAGCCCGGCCAGCACCAGCGGCAGGGTCACGATCTCGGCTCCGGCGCCGGACTGCAACGCGGCCGCCAGCGTCACCAGGCCCGCCAGCAGCGTGGCGAAACCGACCCGGGCCACCTTCCGTGGTGAGGCGCGGGGCAGGAACCGCGGTACGCCGATCGCGGTCACCAGCAGCGCCAGCGACAGCGGCAGGATCCTGACCCCGGTCGCCACCGCCGACAGCCCGAGCGCCACGGACAGGAACAGCGGCACGGTGAAGAACAGGCCCGCCTGCAGCAGGTACTGGAAGCCGAACGCGGTCAGCCCGGCCCGCAGCACCCGGTTGTCCAGCATCGCCGGGTCCAGCAGCACCGGGCGGCCGCGGTCGCGGCGGGTCCGTTCGCGGCTCAGGAAGGCCAGCAGCACGGCGCCTCCGGCGAGCACCAGCCAGAGCACCGGCGACAGGCCCAACCAGGCGGGCCCGGTCGGCTTGGGGTTTACGAAGCCCCATACACCGCCGTGCAGCACGCCGTACACGATCAGGCCGAGGCCGAGCGCGCACAGGCCGGTGCCGCCCAGGTCGAGCTTGGTCTGGCGGTCGGGTGGCAGGTCGGCCAACCGGCGGGTGAGGGCCAGGATGGCCAGGACCACCACCACCTCCCCGGCGAACACCCACCGCCAGGACGCGTACGTGGTCAGTGTGCCGCCGACCAGCGGGCCGACCGCGACGGCGATGGCCCCGGCCGCCGCGACCAGGCCGTAGGCGCGCGGGCGCTGGGATCGGGGAAAGTTGGTGGCGACCAGCGCGACGATCGCGGGCAGGATCAGCGCCGCGCCGAGGCCCTCCAGCACCGACCAGCCGATCAGGAGGATCACCAGGGTGGGGGCGAGCGCGGTCAGCAGTGACCCGCATCCGTAGATCACGCAGCCCAGCGCGAACGCGCGCTTGTACCCCATGATCTTGCCGATCCTGCCACCGGTGATCATGAATGCCGCCATCACCAGGGTGTACAGCGTGATGGCGGTCTGGATGCCGGTGACGTCGGTGCCCACGTCCTCGGCCACGGTCGCGATGGACACGTTCATGACCGAGCTGTCGAGCGTCATCAGGAACTGGCCACAGGCCAGCGTGGCGAGCACCATGCCCGCACCGCGCGCGGGTGGCTGCGGGACGACGGCCATGGGCTGCTCCCTTCCGCTGGCGATCCACTGTCAGCGTCCCCGACCGACCGCGTCGGGGTACGCGGTTCGCCGGGATGGCCCCGGTAACGCCCCGGCGGTCGTCCGTCGCGGGACAGGTTGGTAAGGACCACATGGCGATCCGGTAATGTCTGCTCGACTCGACGGCGAGAGGTAGGAGCAGCCCATGGCGGAGCAGAAGTTCCACACCGGCAGTCACGATCTGCCCGTGTCGGCGGCCCTGGAAGAGTTCATGCGTACGGGCTGGCTCGACTCCGAGCACCACGACCTGCCCGCCGCCGAGGTCGCGGCGTGGACCCCGGCGCGGCGCAGGCGGCTGCACCAGGCGTTCCCCGGGCACCGGATCGTGGTCCCGGCGGGCGGCTTCAAGCCGCGCTCCAACGACCAGGACTACCGCTTCCGCCCGCACTCGGCCTACGTCTGGTTGACCGGCGACCAGTCCAGCGACGGCGTGTTCGTGCTCGAACCCGACGGCGACAGCACCCTCTACCTGCGCCCCCGCTCGGCCCGCGACAACGGCGAGTTCTTCCGCGACCGCCGCTACGGCGAGCTGTGGGCCGGGCGCCGCGCCACGCTGGGGGAGAGCGCCCGCCGCCTGGGACTTGCCACCCGCCACCTGGCCGAGCTGGCCGCGGCGCTCAAGCCCGACACCCCGACGTTGGTCCTGCGCGGGCTCGACGCCGAGGTCGACGCCCTGGTCGCCCCCGCCTCGGCCGACGCCGAACTCAGGGCGGTGCTGGCCGAGCTGCGCCTGATCAAGGACGCCTGGGAGATCGGGCAGCTGGAGCAGGCCGTGGCGATCACGACCCGGGGCTTCGAGGACGTGGTGCGGGCCCTGCCGCAGGCCAAGGCCACTTCCGAACGCCTGCTCGAAGGCGTGTTCTGGCAGCGGGCCCGGCTGGAGGGCAACGAGGTCGGCTACCACTCGATCGTGGCCGCCGGGGCCCACGCCGCGACGCTGCACTGGATCGACAACGACGGCCCGGTCCGCGACGGCGAGTTGCTGCTGCTGGACGCCGGGGTGGAGACCCGCGACCTGTACACCGCCGACATCACCCGGGTGCTGCCGATCTCCGGCCGGTTCACCCCGCTGCAGCGCGACCTGTACGAGCTGTGCCGCGCCGCCAACGACGCCGCCCTGGCCGCGTTGGTGCCGGGGGCCGCCTACCGGGACTTCCACCGGGCCGCGATGCGGGTCTTCGCCTACGGCCTGGCCGACCTGGGCATCCTGCCGTGCTCGGCCGAGCAGGCCCTGGACGAGGACAGCGGCCTGTACCGCCGCTGGACGCTGTGCGGCTCCGGCCACATGCTGGGGCTGGACGTGCACGACTGCGCCGCCGCCCGCGCCGACCACTACCTCGACGGGCGTCTGACTCCAGGGCACGTGCTCACCGTCGAACCGGGCATCTACTTCCAGCCCGACGACGCGCTCATCCCGGCGGAGTTGCGCGGGTACGGCTTCCGCATCGAGGAGGACCTGCTCATCACCGACACCGGCTACCGGATGCTGTCCGCCGACCTGCCCCGCACGGCCGACGACGTCGAGTCCTGGATGCACCGGGTGGCGTCGTGACCTGCGGCGCGTACGGCGCCGAGCTGGATCGTCGGGCGGGTCGCGGACCCGGACCGGGGCTCAGCACAGGTCGTCACCCTCGCGGAACAGGATCCGCCAGAAGCCGGTGATCCAGCCCAGCCACCAGGCCAGGTAGGCCGCTGCGCCGCCGACGAGCAGCGTGGCGAACCACCACTGCTCGCGTGCGCCGCCGCCGGACGCCTCGAACACGGCCGTGCGGTCACCGGTGTCGACCGCACGGATCCGATCGCCGGCGCGCACCTGCGCCGGGGGATCCCAGATCCAGACACCGGCACGGTCCACGGCGCCGTCGTCGCTGCGGAACGTGCCGGTCCAGGAACAGGTCCTGTTGCAGGTGCGCTCCTCGGTGACCGCCCAGCCGGGGCGGCCCTGGCCGTGCCACGCCTGCCACGCCGGTCCCGCGTCGATCCCGCCGAGGATCGCGAAGACCAGCGCCATCGGAGGCATGAAGTACCGGAAGAACCAGCGGCGGTACCTCACCTCCCGAGCCGCGTCGAGCCGCTTGTCGGCCGCCATGCGCCGCTCGCCGTAGACCCGCCGCATGACGTGTCGCGCCAGCGGCCAGTAGAGCACCGCGACCGGGATGCCCCAGAACTTGACGTGGCGCCAGTCGTTGCCCGGGAAGACCAGCTCGACGAGCCCGATCATGGCGGCGAGAAGGCTGAGAAAGACCACGATCGCGAGAAGCTTCGCCCGGCCCGGAATGCTTGGCTCGGCCACGGCAGGCGGTGAGGTGGGCGGCACGCCCGGCATCGTAGTGACCGGCCGCCATTCGTGCGGTACACGCGGGCGGGGCCGCCGGTCGATGCCCGGCGGCCCCGCGTGTCAGCGATCCGTGGTCAGAAGTTCCAGACCTGGAAGCCGGAGATCTGGCCCGCGGGCCAGACGGTGTTCGCCGTGATGTTCAGCCGGAAGTAGCGCTGGGTGGTCGCGGTGAAGGTGATGGTCACGGTGTTGTTGCTCGACGGGTTGAACGTGTACGCCGCCGACGCCTTCACCGTGCTGAAGTTGCTGCCGTCGGTGCTGCCAAGGATCGACAGCGTCTGGCTGCGCGCGCCCCACGAGGCGGGCAGTTGCAGCACGACCTTGCCGGCCGACTGCGCCGAACCGAGGTCGACCTGCACCCACTGCGGGAACGCGTTGTTGTTGCTCTCCCAGTAGGTGTTCTGGTCGGCGTCGGTGACGTTGCCCGAGCCGTACACCTGGGTGTGGCTGGACTCGCTGGTGGGCTTGCCCGCGGCCAGGTTGGTGGCGACCGCCCCGGCCCCGGTGCCCGTCAGCGCGACCGTGGTCGGGCTGTTGGTGGCGTTGCTGGTGATGGTCAGCGTGCCGGTGCGGGTGCCCGAGGCGGTCGGCCGGAAGCTGACGTTGACGGTGCAGGACGCGCCGGCGGCCAGCGAGCTGCCGCAGGTGTTGGTCTGCAGGTAGTCACCGCTGACCGATACCGCCGAGATCGCCGCGGCGGCGTTGCCGGTGTTGGTCACCGTGACCGCCTGCGCGGCGCTGGTGGTGTTCAGGGCCTGGCTGGCGAAGGTGAGCGAGGATGGGTTGGTGCTCAGCGTCGCCGAGGTGGGCGGGTTGCCGCCGCTGGGGTAGACCTCCAGCTCGGACAGCTGCCCGGCGGGCCAGCCGGAGTTGGCCGTGATGTTGATCCGGACGTACTGCGCGCTGGTCGCCGTGAAGGTGATCGTGGCGGCGTTGCCCGTGGCCGGGTTGAACGTATACGTGCCCGACGCGACCGTGCTGAACGAGCTGCCGTTGGTGCTGGTCTGCACCGACAGCGTCTGCGTCCGGGTGGCCCACGCCGCCGCCGGCGGCAGCTTGAGGGTCACCTTGTTGATGCTGGTCGCGGCGCCGAGGTCGGTCTGCACCCACTGCGGGAACGCGTTGTTGACGCTCTCCCAGTAGGTGTCGGCGTTGCCGTCGGTGACCAGGTTCGGGGTCTGCACCCCGTTGACCTGGCTGCTGGCGGTGGCCGGGCGGCCCAGGGCGATGTTGGTGTCGGCGCCGACGCCGCTGCCGGAGAGGCTGACCGTGGTTGGGCTGTTGTTGGCGTTGCTGGTGACGGTGAGCGTGCCGGTGCGGGCGCCCGACGTGGTCGGGGCGAACCGGACCGTGACCGTGCAGCTCGCGCCGACGGCGACGCTGCCACAGGTGTTGGTCTGGCTGAAGTCGCCGCTGGTGCTGACCGCCGACACGGTCGCGGTGGTGGTGCCGCTGTTGGTGACAGTCACCGTCTGGGTCGCCGACTGGCTGCCGACGGTGGTGGCGGGGAAGGTCAGCGCGGACGGGTTGGCGGTCAGGATCGGCCCCGGCGCCACACCGGTGCCCGACAGCGGCACGGTGCTGGTGACGCCCGCGGCGACCACGGTCAGGTTGCCGGTGCGGTTACCCGCGGCGGTCGGGGTGAACGTGACGTTGACGGTGCAGGAGGCGCCCGCGGCGATGCTGCTGCCGCAGGTGTTGGTCTGCGCGAAGTCACCGGAGGTGGCGATCGAGGTCACCGGCGCGGCGGCCGTGCCGGTGTTGGTGACCGTGACGGCCTGCGCGGCGGTGGTGGTGCCGGTGGCGACCGAGCCGAAGCCGAGTGCGCTGGGGCTCACCGAGATCGCCGACCCGTTGTCGGGCAGGTAGGGCGGGAACGC
The DNA here is from genome assembly GCF_019083965.1 of Catellatospora tritici. Taxonomy (GTDB): domain Bacteria; phylum Actinomycetota; class Actinomycetes; order Mycobacteriales; family Micromonosporaceae; genus Catellatospora; species Catellatospora tritici. Next base: position 268,012 of record NZ_JAHRCY010000005.1, on the reverse strand, counting down.
CGGGTTGGTGATGTTGCTGCAGCCGGTGGAGCCGAAGATGCCGGAGTTGCCGCCGCCGTCGGTGAGGGTGAACCCGACGCCGCAGTTGTAGACCGCGGCCGGGGCCCCGGTGCCGGTGGCGGTGCTGTTGGTGATCGTCGCCGAGCCGCCGACCTGCTCCTGGACCACCCAGGTGCCGGTGTTCTGGATCGTGGCGTTGTTGATCTTCACGTTGGTGATGTTCGAACCCGAGACGAACTGGATCGCCTCGAACGGGCTCTGCTGGATCAGGATGTTGTCGACGTTGGTCAGGCCGGTCATGGCGCCGTCACGGGCGTCGAACCACAGCGCGCCCACGCCGAAGTTCCAGTTCGGGTCCAGCGCGCCCGAGCGGATGATGGTGTTGCGCAGCACGTCGGTGCGGCCCAGCGTGGTGGAGGCGAACCGCTGCGCGACGTGGATGCCGCCACCCTGGGTCAGGCCGGAGTCGATGACCCGGTTGTCGGTCACGAAGTTGTCGTGGCCGCCGTAGATCGCGATGCCGTTGGCCAGGATCGGGTACTGCACGGTGTTGTGGTCGAAGCTGTTGCCCGAGTCGGCGTTGCTCTCCGCCCACATGGCCAGCGCGTCGTCACCGGCGTTGCGCACGTCGCTGTTGGTGACCTTGGAGTTGGTGACGCCGTTGTGGAAGTTGATGCCGTCGGCGGTGTAGTTGCGCAGCCGCATCCCGCTGAACACCAGGTTGTTGAACGGGCCGTCCATCCACGCGCCGACCTTGGTGTGCTCGATCCACACCCGGTCCACGGTGGAGTTGCTCATCGCGCCGCCGATGCCGTTGACCTGGTCGCCGTCGTTGCGCTCCTGCACGTTGCCGAAGATCGCGAAGTCGGCCAGGTGCACGTTGCTGCTCGGCGTCGGCGGGTAGTTGCCGTAGAAGCCGATGCGGTCACCGGTGGTGCGCGAGTGCCACATGCCCGCGCCCTTGATGGTCACGTTGTTGACCGCGATGTGCCCCAGGATCTTGAACGTGCCCTGCGGGATCCACACCGTGCCGCCCGCGCCCGCCGAGGCGATCGCGGAGTTCATCGCCGAGGTGGAGTCGGCGACACCGGTCGGGTCGGCGCCCTTGCTGGTGATCGAGACCGATCCGGCGGGCTGCGACAGCGGCCCGGCCACGTTCTCGAAGTCGGCGAAGTCGATCGTGTACGACGAGGCCGTCGAGTCCGAGTCCACCTGCAGCTTGAACTTCGTACCCACCGGGTAGGTCGTGCCGAACAGCCGGTTGACGTCGTCGTAGAAGTGGTGCGGGTTGCTACCCGGGGAGTTGGTGAAGGGGTAGCCGCCGTAGTACCAGCTGTAGGCGTTGGTCAGGGTGAAGTTCGTCTGCCGGGTGCCGTTGATGTACAGCGACAGCGGTGCCGTGTACACCGAGCCGCTGCCGGAGTCCGGGATGCTGTAGCGGAACACGATCGAGTTCGTGGTCACCGGGGTGGTGAACTCGACGTACTTGCCCGAGCCCGACAGCGTCACCGCCTTGCGGTAGGACGCCTCCGCGGCGAGCGTGTTGTACGCCGCGGTCGGCCCGATCACCGTGCCGTTGGTGGCGGCGTTCTCGGCCTGCACCTGCACGTAGGGCAGGGTCGCGCCGACGCCGCCGGTCGCGGCCGCCAGCGCGGGCTGCGCCGACAGGGCCACGATCCCGGCTGCGACGAGCAGCCCGGTGGACAGGAGGGCACCGGCGCGGATCGCCCGGCCGGTGCCTGAGGAGAGTCTGGACATCACAGCTCGCTCTCGGGGACGGGTGCCGAGAGGCCCGTCACCGTTTGCGGCACCGGCGCCCGTGCCCGGGCGCGCGGCATCCGCCGACGGGGGCGGTCGGCTCGGCGCGATTACAGCCGCCCCGACCGTGCCGACCTGGGGGGACAGGGGAACGGCTCGGCCGATGACGGTTTGCTTGCCGCACCGGAGCGGTTGGACGGTGCTGGATGGACCGTAACCCTCTGGACACACGCGCGCAATATCCGGACCGAATTTATGCATGGGCTTGCGCATGGTTACGTAACATCGGGACTTGCGTTGCGCTGCATAAGATGCGGCGGTGACCGCCTCCGCGTTGCTGGTGCCCGCCGATCCGCTGGCCGAACGCCGCCCCGACCCGCACTTCGCCGCCGAGGCGGCGGCCATCCGCGAGCTCGGCCGCACCGTGGCGCTGCTCGACCATGACGCGCTGCTCGCCGGGGACGCGACGGCCGCGGTGCGCCGGGTTCCGCTCGAACTCGGCGAATGCTGGTATCGCGGCTGGATGATCCCCGCCGACCACTACGCCGAACTGGCGACGGCTCTCGCCCGGCGCGGTGCCGCACTGCGCGTGCCGCCGGGGGACTACCGGGCCGCCCACGAACTGCCCGGCTGGTACGCGCACTTCGCCGCGGTCACTCCGGACAGCGTCTGGCTACCCTGGCCGCCCGGCGTCCCGCCGTCGGTCGACGAGGTCGCGGCGCTGGTCGCCCCACTGGGGATGGGTCCAGCGGTGGTCAAGGACTACGTCAAGTCGCGCAAGCACGAGTGGGACGAGGCCTGCTTCATTCCCGAGTTGGCCGACACCGCGCACGCATACCGGGTGGTCGCCCGCATGGTCGAGCTGCAGGACGACTTCCTCGCCGGCGGGATCGTGGTGCGGCGGTTCGAGGCTTTTCAGCGCTCCGGCGGCCGAGCCGTCGAGGCGCGCGTCTGGTGGGTGAGCGGGCAGCCAGTGCTGGTCGGCGCGCATCCGGACACCCCGGATCTGACCGCCGAGCCGAACCTGGACGCGATCGCGCCGCTGGTGCGCGAGTTCGGACCCCGGTTCGTCACCACCGATGTGGCGCAGCGCGACGACGGCGTGTGGCGGGTCGTCGAGGTCGGCGACGGCCAGGTCAGTGACCTTCCCCGCGGTGCCGATCCGGCGGCGGTCCTGGCGAACCTGACCTGAGACGGTGCGGGCGGCGCAGGCGCCCGAAGCGGTGGTGCCTGCGCCGCTGCTCCGGCCGCCCGTCAGCGGCGCCGCCACAGGGCGGGGGTGTTCGGCGGCTCCCAGCCCGGCAGCGAGGTGTGCGCGATCTGGCAGACGTACGCGGCGCCGCCGTAGGTGACCTGCGCGCCCACGGCGTACGCCACGCCGGGTCGCCACGTGCTGCCGCCGGGCGGGGTCGGGCTCGGTGGCGTCGTCGGAGTCGGGGAGGGCGACGACGGCACACCAGGCACGTTCAGGACGAAGTCGAACGTGGCCTGTCCGGCCGAACCGACCGTCATCAGCAGCGCCGGGTCGTACAGGGTGTCGGTGCTGTTGCGGGGTTCGTTCGGGAAATACAGCTGCGTGGTGAGGATCGGGCGGCCCGGCGCCTGCGCCTTCACATGGATGTGGCGGGTGCGGCCCGGATAGAGCCCCGGCACGATGGTGGTCAGGGTGAACCGCCCCTGCGCGTCGGTGAGCTGGTGGCCACGGAAGCGGTTGCCGACGTTGTCGTAGGCGCCCGCGTTGTCGGCCTGCCAGAAGTCCAGCAGGACCCCGGCGATCGGCTGGCAGGCCAGCCCGACCACGTACCCGGTCAGGGTCAGCCGGGTGCCGGTGCCGTCGAGCATCGAGGTCCGCAGCGGCGAGCCGGGCTTGAAGTAGGGGCCCTCCAGCTGCGGCGGGGTCAGGTCGTCGTCACACGACTGCGGGGTCGCCGTCAGCGGTTGTCCGGACGGCGTCCGGGCCAGCGCCGGTACGCCCGCCAGCAGCAGCGGCGCCGCGGGCACCACCACGGCGGCGCGCAGCAGGGTCTTGCGGGTGACGCCCACGGGGCGCGGTTCGTCGTCGGTCATCAGCACTCTCCTTCACAACGATGCCGTCGTAGCCACGCTAGGTGCCGACATCGTCGTGATTCGATGGACGAGATCCGGTGATCGTGGTGCTTTCCGCGTCGCCACAGCTGGCGCGGCGGAAAGCACCCGGGGTCGAACCCGTCTGCCTGCGGAAGAAGCGGCAGAAGTACGCCGGGTCGACGAACCCGACCTCGTGGGCGACCTGCGCCACCGTCAGCCGGGTGCCTGCCAGCAGCCGCATCGCCTCGACCGCGCACGCCTGCCGGATCAGGTCACCCGGCGTGCGCCCGGTGGCCGCGCGCACCGCGTCGCCGAGGTGCCCGGCGGAGACACCCAGCGCGGCCGCATACTCGCCGACCGTACGCAGGCCGCCGCCGGGTCGTGCGGCCAGGTCGCAGAACCGTCTGGCCAGCTGCGCCCGCTGCCCGCCGACCCCGCCGGGCGCGGGCGCCCCGGCCTGCCGGGCCGCCGTCGCCAGCAGGATGTGCAGGTACGCCCGAAGCACGCCCAGGGTGTCCGCGGCGGGGCAGGCGTACTCCCGGCGCATCCGCGCGACGATCGTGCCGGCGTGCTCGCCCGCGTCCGGGCCCAGGCTGACGCACGGCCGGTGTCCGAACCGGTGCAGCAGCTCGCGTACGCGCGGGCTGCCGGCCAGGAACTCCTCGCCGAGCAGGATCAGCCAGCCCTCCAGCGCGGACGCGTCGCGCCAGTGGTGGGTGCGTCCTGGCAGGACGACCGCCAGGTGCGGCGGCCGCAGCGGATACCCGGCGAGGTCGACCACGTGGGTCCCGGTGCCCGCCCGGACCAGGACCACCTCATAGAAGGTGTGCCGGTGCGGGAACGGCGCGTGCGACAGCGGCCCGAGCGCCTCGAACGTGTCGACCGCGAACGGCACCGTGAGTGTCTGGGTCGCGGTGAGGCGGTGCAGGGGTAGGGACATATGTCGAGCCTGCGCGGCGGCGGCCGGACGCGGGCAGTGCCGACCCGGTCCTATCGCGCACCCGGTCGCCGGTCCGGCGGCCGGGTCGGCCACTCGCCTGCCCTGGCCCGCCGCAGCGGGCAAACGTGGCCCGGAACCGGTTCCGCGGGCACCGGGCGGTCAGGACGGCACCGCGGGCCGGGTGTCACATCCGCGGCAGCACCGGCTTGCCCGCCGCACGGCGGCTGCGCTGCCCCGGAATGCGCCCCACCTGCGGCGTCGTGGCCCGGACCACCAACGAAGTCGGCAGCAGCGTCGGCCCGGCCGGGGTCACGTCGCCGCCGATCAGGTCCAGCAGCAGCCGCGCGGCCGTACCGCCGAGTTCCGGCCAGGGCACCCGCACCGTCGTCAGCGCCGGATGCGTGTACGCCGCCAGCGGCAGATCGTCGAAGCCGATCACCGCCACCTCGCCGGGCACCGACCGGCCCGCCTCGCGCAGGGCCCGCAGCGCCCCGGCCGCCATCGCGTCACCGTGCACGAACAGGCCGTCGAAGAACTGCCGGGCCCGCAGCAGCCGCTGCGCCGCGTCGTAGCCGCCCTGTTCGGTGCCGTCGGCCTCGGTGACGCAGGCGGCCCGCAGCACCGCCCCGGTGGCGGCCAGCCGGTCGGTGAACCCGCCGGCGCACTCCATCACCGCCACATGATCGGAAGGTCCTGTGATCATGGCCAGCCGCAGCCGCCCGGCGAGCAGCAGATGCTCGGCCGCCCGACGTCCGCCGTCGGCATGGTCGGTGGCGACGGCGGGCAGCGTCGACTCGCTACGACCGTCCACGACCACCACCGGCACCCCGCGCTCGCTGAGTACACGCAGCTCGGAGGCGGTGTCGGCGGGGAACACCGCGAGCACCCCGTCGAAGGACTGTGCCGCGGCACGGGCGGCGAACCGGTCCCAGCCGGTGCCGTCGCCCGCCGGATGCAGTGACAGTGTGTAACCGTCCGCCTGCATCACCTCGGCGGCGCCGTGCAGCAGCTCCGACAGCCACGGTGTGCGCAGGTCCGGCGTCAGCACACCGAGGGCCCGGGTCCGGCCGCGGGCCAGGTCGACGGCGTGCGAGCTCGGCACGTACCCGGTCTCGGCCATGATCTGCTGGATGCGCTGCTGAGTGGCCGGGTCGACATCGGGCCGGGCATTGAGCACCCGCGACACCGTCGCCTTGCTCACCCCGGCCAGCCGCGCGATGTCGGCGATGGTCGTGCGCATGGGCACCTCCGCTGCGGTACCGGTACCGGAAGCGGTAACGGTCACCTACGGTAAGACCCCTCCGGCTGAGGATGTCAAGGGGCGGGATATCCGATGGCGCCCGTACCCAAACCTGCCACTAGGTTGGCGCCATGCCGTACATCTCCTCGGTCGTGATCCACTGTCGTGACCCTTATGTCATGGCCCCGTTCTGGAGCCTGGTCACCGGGCTGCCCATCGTCGACGAGGACGCGGCCAAGCTCGCCGACCGCAGCCTCGCGGAGCGCGAGTCGGTGCTGCTGCACGACCCGTCGGGCACCGAGCCGGACGTGTGGATCGCTCCGGCGTTGGACCTGCTGCCGGTCGGTCGCATCCACCTCGACATCGTCGCCGACGACGACGAGCGGGCCGAGATCGTCGCCGCGGGCGCGACCCTGGTCCGCGAGCAGGAGGACCTGACCGTCTTCACCGACCCGGAGGGCAACGAGTTCTGCCTGCTGCGCGAGCGGCACTGACGGCGGCACGGGCGGCGGCGCGGACACGGCCGCGTCCGCCCGTGCCCGCGCGGCGGCGACCACTACGATGATCACATGCGCGCTACGGTGATCTACGCCCCGCACGACATCCGGGTGGAGGACGTGCCCGACGCGACCCTGCGGGAGCCGACCGATGCCGTGGTGCGGGTGACGCACGCCTGCATCTGCGGCAGCGACCTGTGGGCGTACCAGGGGGTGGCCACCAGGCAGCCGGGCCAGCGCATCGGGCACGAGTTCCTGGGCGTGGTCGAGGCCGTGGGCGCCGACGTCACCACGGTCAAGGTGGGCGAGCTGGTCGTGGCGCCGTTCGTGTGGTCGGACGGCACCTGCCAGTTCTGTCGCGAGGGCCTGCACACCTCCTGCCCCGATGGTGGCTTCTGGGGTCAGCCCGGCTCCGACGGCGGCCAGGGCGAGGCCGTGCGCGTCCCGTACGCCGACGGCACCCTGGTCGGGCTGCCGTCCGGGCTCGGCGACGCCGAACTGGTCAAGATCCTCGCGCTGTCCGACGTCATGTCCACCGGCCACCACGCCGCCCTGGCGGCCGGCGCGCGTCCCGGCGCGACCGTCGCGGTCGTCGGCGACGGCGCGGTCGGGCTGTGCGGCGTGCTCGCCGCGCACCGGCTGGGCGCCGAGCGCATCATCGCGCTGGGCCGCCACGACGCGCGTACGGCGTTGGCGCGCCGGTTCGGCGCCACCGATGTGATCGCCGAGCGCGGCGACGAGGCCGTCGCGGCCGTACGCGAGCTGACCGGTGGCCACGGCGCGCACGCCGTCATCGAGGCGGTCGGCACAGAGCAGTCCATGCGCACCGCCATCGGCGTGGCCCGCGACGGGGGCGCGGTCGGGTTCGTCGGGGTGCCGCACGGCGGCTCGGCCGGGGTCGACATCGGCGACATGTTCGGCCGCAACATCGCGCTGCGCGGCGGCGTGGCCCCGGCGCGGGCGTACATTCCGGAGCTGCTGGCCGACGTGCTGGCGGGCACGCTGGACCCGAGCCCGGTGTTCGACGTCTCCGTCGGGCTGGACGGGGTGCCCGGCGGATATGCCGCAATGAACGACCGCAAGGCGCTCAAAGTGCTGGTGCGCCCCGGCGGGGGGTCGGTGTAGCTTGAGCGCCGTGGAAGAGACCGACCAGGCCATCGTTTCGGCCCTGACCGCCGACGGGCGGATGTCGTACACGGACCTGGCCGAGAAGGTCGGACTCTCCGTCTCCGCGGTGCACCAGCGGGTGCGCCGCCTGGAGCAGCGCGGTGTGATCACCGGGTACGGCGCACGGGTCGACTACCAGGCGATCGGGCTGCCGCTGACGGCGTTCGTGGCGATCCGGCCGTTCGACCCGGCGCAGCCCGACGACGCCCCGGAGCGGCTGGCGCACCTGTCGGAGATCGAGTCGTGCTTCTCGGTGGCGGGCGAGGACTTCTACATCCTGCTGGTCCGGGTCGCCTCACCGGCCGACCTGGAGCGGCTGCTGCAGGAGATCCGCACCTCGGCCAATGTCACGACGCGTACCACGGTGGTGTTGTCGACCCCATTCGAGCAGCGGGCGCCTCGGATCAACCTCAAGGAATGAGACCCGGCGGTTCGGGGTATAAATCGCATTGAAATACCACCGATCCGGACCGGTAGTACGCTCAGGGAGCATGCGCCTATAAGCGACAGCTCTCGGAGCGGATGATCACTATGGCGACGACGACGGCGACCGAGGAGTTCTTCGCCGCGCTGAACAGGCGGGGTCACGAACCGCTGCTGCGGCGGACTGAAGGCACGATCAGATTCGACATCGGCCCGGTGGGCAAGCCGCAGCAGCGCTGGCTGGTGACGCTGAACCGCGGCGACATCTCGGTGTCCCGCCGGGGCGGCAAGGCCGACTGCATCGTGCAGGCCGACGCGGCCGCGTTCGACAAGATCGTCACTGGCAAGGACAACGGCTACGCGGCGTACCTGCGCGGGCTGGTCATCGCCACCGGGCGCCTCGAGCTGCTGCAGCTGTTCCAGCGCATGTTCGCCGGGCCGCCCGAGGCCGCCCGCCGCCGCGGAGAGGAAGGCTGACCATGGCCGCGCAGGTACGCATCCTCAACGGCAACACCTACGTCGTCAGCGACGAGCGCGGCGACATCGAGGCGACCTCCGCCGACCCGTCCGGTTTGTTCTCCTGGGACACCCGGTTCCTGTCCACCTGGGTGCTCACCGTCGACGGTCAGCGCCTCAGCCCGCTGTCCACCGACGACCTGCAGTACTTCCAGACCACCTATTTCCTCGTGCCGGGGACCGGGACCGTGTACATCGACGCGAAGCTGTCGGTGATCCGGAGCCGTTCGATCGACACTGGGGTCACCGAGTCCATCATGGTGATCAACCACGGCGACGGCCCGACCGACCTCACGATCCGCATCGACGCGGGGTCAGACTTCGCCGACCTCTTCGACGTCAAGAACGACCAGAAGAAGAAGGGAAAGCTCTACCGCAAGGTCGACGGCGACAAGCTCGTCTTCGGCTACCAGCGCGAGACCTTCCACCGCACCACCACCATCAGCGCCCAGCCCCGGGCCGACCTCGACGAGCACGGCCTGACCTGGACCGTCCGGCTGCAGCCGCAGCAGAACTGGTCCACCACGATCCGGGTCACCCCGACCGTGGTCGGCGCCAACGGAAAGCCCGCCAACCTGGCCCTGGCGGAGCCGCCCGACCTGGCCGGCGACCTGGACCGGTGGCTGGCCGAGGCGCCGCGGCTGGAGTGCGACTGGGAGCCGCTGCGCAGCACCTACCGCCGCAGCCTCATCGACCTGGCCGCGCTGCGCTTCTCGCCGTTGACCTCCGGTGGGCGAGCTCTGCCCGCCGCCGGGCTGCCGTGGTTCATGACCATGTTCGGGCGGGACAGCATCTTCACCAGCCTGCAGGCCCTGCCGTTCGCACCCGACCTGGCCGCCACCACCCTGCGCGAGCTCGCCGAACGCCAGGGGACCCGGTTCGACGACTTCCGCGACGAGGACCCCGGCCGCATCCTGCACGAGATCCGCTACGGCGAGACCGCGGCGTTCCTGGAGCAGCCGCACACCCCTTATTACGGCAACGCCGACGCCACCGCCCTGTTCGTGGTGCTGCTCGACGAGTACGAGCGCTGGACAGGGGACAAGCGACTCGTGCAGGACCTGGAGATCGAGGCGCGCGCCGCGCTGCGCTGGGTGCACGAGTACGCCGACCTGCTCGGCAACGGCTACGTCTGGTACCGCCGCCGCAACGAGAAGACCGGCCTGGAGAACCAGTGCTGGAAGGACTCCTGGGACTCCATCTCCTACCGCGACGGCCGCCTGCCGGGCTTCCCGCGCGCCACCTGCGAGCTGCAGGGCTACGCCTACGACGCCCGGGTGCGCGGCGCGCGGCTGGCCCGCGAGATCTGGCGCGACCCCGACTACGCCCAGGAGCTGGAGCGGCAGGCCGCCGACCTGAAGAAGCGGTTCAACCGCGACTTCTGGGTCGCCGACGGGCAGTACTACGCCCTGGCGCTGGACGCCGAGGGCGGGCAGGTCGACGCGTTGTCGTCCAACATCGGCCACCTGCTGTGGAGCGGCATCGTCGACAAGCCCCGGGCCAGGGCGCTGGCCAAGCACCTGCTCGGGCCGCGCCTGTTCTCCGGCTGGGGCGTGCGCACGCTGGCCGAGGGGGAGCGGCGGTACAACCCGATCGGCTACCACGTGGGCACGGTGTGGCCGTACGACAACTCGTTCATCGCCTGGGGGCTGCGCCGGTACGGCTTCAAGCGGGAGGCGGCGCAGATCGCCGCGGGCATCCTCGACGCGGCCGAGTACTTCGACGGACGGCTGCCGGAGGCGTTCGGTGGCTATCCGCGCGAGGCGACCCGCTATCCGGTGCAGTATCCGACGGCGTGCAGCCCACAGGCGTGGTCGACCGGGGCGCCGCTGCTGCTGCTGCGTACCATGCTCGGCCTGCAGCCGCTGGGCGACAGCCTGGTCGTCGATGCGGCTCTGCCCGAGGGCATCGGCCGGATCGAGCTGCTGGACATCCCCGGCCGGTGGGGACGGGTGGACGCGTTCGGGCGCGGCCGGTTCAAGGTCGAGACGCCCAGCCACCTGCGCCGGGAGCTCGGCACCTTCCGCCGCTGACCGTGCTGACCGAATCGCCGGTGGCACCGCCGCCGCGGACCTACGATGCAGATACGCGGCGGCGTGAGCGCGCCGGACGCCACGGGGGGCGAGATGAAAGACATCGAGGAGATGGGCCCGGTCGACTACCTGGTCCTGGAGTTTCCCGGCAACAGGATGACCGGCGAGGGGATCCCGCTGCTGCTGGACCTGGTCGACCGCGGCATCGTCCGCATCCTCGACCTGGCCTTCATCCGCAAGGAGACCGACGGCACGATCACCGCGGTCAAGGTCGAGGATATGGACGCCGCGGGCGCCAAGGACTTCGAGGTGTTCGTCGGCGCCTCCTCGGGGCTGCTCGGTCAGGAGGAGTTCCGGGAGGCGGCCGAGGTCATCGAGCCGGGCAACTCGGCGGGCATCCTGATCTACGAGAACACGTGGGCCGCGCCGCTGGCCGTGGCCTGGCGCAAGGGAGGCGCGCAGGTCATCGCGAACGGGCGGATCCCGGTGCAGGCCCTGGTCGCCGCGGCCGAATCCGGGACCGGGATCGGCACCTGAGCCAATCGAGACGGGGAGTGATCATGGGACTTCTACGGGGAGTCGCGCGCACCGCGGTCATCGCGGGCACCGCGACGGCGGTCTCCAACCGCGTGTCGCGCCGCCAGGCGGGCCGGTGGGCCGAGCAGGAGCAGGCGGAGGCCTACCAGCAGGAACAGCAGGCGCAGCAGCAGGCCGCGTACGCGGCACCGCCGCCGCCCCCGGCCGCCGCACCGGCTGCCGGCGGGGACCCGATGACGGCCAAGCTGGACCAGCTGAAGACCCTCGGCGACCTCAAAGCGCAGGGCATCCTGACCGAGGCCGAGTTCGAGCAGCAGAAGAACGCGATCCTGGCGAGCTGATCCGTACCTGACGACGGGAGCGGCGGGCCGGTGCCAACGGCCCGCCGCTCCCGTCGTGTACGCCCGGACCCGGGCAGTGACCGATCGCAGCTGTCGGTTTGCGGTGGGTCTTCGCATATCCACTACGGGTGTTAGGTGCCAGGAATATGTTGTTCTAACCGGTACACCGTCTAAGACTGTCTAGTCAGATTTGCCGTTATTGTCAGCCCACGGGCGGTCCGGTCACCAGAAAGCGAGCGGCCATGGAGCTGGACCGGGAGGCCGGTGCGGGAAACCTGGCGCTGTGGTACAGCCGTGGCGCCGCGGACGTCGCCCAGTCGTTCGAGGTCCAGCCTGAGCGCGGCCTCACCGCCGCGCAGGCCGCCGAGCGGCTCGCCGAGCACGGGCCGAACCGCCTCGCGGGCGGCAAGAAGGAGTCGGCGTTCGCCGCCTTCATCCGCCAGTACCGCGACTTCATGCAGATCGTGCTGCTCGCGGCGGCCGTGGTCAACCAACTCGTGACCCGCGAGTGGGGCACCACCCTGGTGCTGGTCGGGCTGACCGTCTTCAACGCCGTGGTGGGCCTGCGCCAGGAGGCCAAGGCCGAGGAGAGCGTCCGCGCGCTGGCGCAGATGCTCAAGACCGTCGCCCGGGTACGCCGCGACGGCCAGGCTGTCGAAATCGACGCCGAGCAGCTGGTCCCCGGTGACATCGTGCTCATGGAGGCCGGCAACCGCGTCCCCGCCGACGGCCGCATCACCGTCGCCGCCACCCTGGAGATCGAGGAAGCCGCTTTGACCGGGGAGAGCCTGCCGGTGGCCAAGAGCGCCGACCCGGTCCCCGGCGGCGACGTGCCGCTGGGCGACCGGACCAGCGTGGCGTACATGAACACCTCGGTCACCCGCGGCCGCGGCGAGATGATCGTGACCGCGACCGGCATGGGTACCGAGATCGGCCACATCGCGCATCTGCTCGCCGGGACCGAGGCCGACAAGACGCCGCTGCAGAAGCAGCTCGACAGCCTCTCGAAGATCATCGCGACGATCGCCGGCATCGCGCTGGTGCTGGTCATCCTGATCGGCCTGGCCCGCGGCGAGTCGTTCGACACCCTGTTCATCACCGGTGTCGCGCTGGCTGTGGCGGCGATCCCGACCGGCCTGCCCGCCGTGGTCACCGCGCTGCTGTCCATCGGCACCCGCGAGATCGCCCGCCGCAACGCCATCGTCAAGCGGCTGCCCGCCGTGGAGACCCTGGGCTCGACGTCGGTGATCTGCTCCGACAAGACCGGCACGCTGACGCTGAACAAGATGACCGCCCGGGAACTGGCCATCCCCGGCAAGCACCGGTTCACCGTCACGGGCGAGGGCTACCGCACCGAGGGCGAGATCAAGCACGTCGGCGGGCTGCGGATCGACCTGGACCCGTACCTGCTGCCGATGGTGCTCTGCGCCGACGCGGTGCTGGACGGGGAGAGCCTGATCGGCGACCCGACCGAGGGTGCCCTGATCGTGCTCGGCGCCAAGGGCGGCCTGGACCTGGACGACACCCGCGCCGCGTACCCGCGCATCGCCGAGGTGCCGTTCGACTCCGACTACAAGTTCATGGCCACGTTCCACCGGATGACCGGCGACGGCGGGCAGCCGGTGATCCGCTGCTACGTCAAGGGCGCTCCGGACGTGCTCATCTCGCGCAGCGGCTCGTACCGCGACCCCGACGGCACGATCGTGCCGGTCACCGACGACAACCGGCAACTCGCCCTGGACGCCAACGACCGCATCGCCGCCGCGGGCGAGCGCGTGATGGTGGTGGCCCAGCGCGACTTCGACCCGGCGGCGTTCGACCCGGCGGCGAACCTGATCGAGCAGGTGCGCGAGCTGACCCTGCTCGCCATGGTCGGCATCGTCGACCCGCCGCGCCCGGAGGCGAAGACCGCGATCGGGCAGTGCCGCAAGGCGGGCATCCGGGTCCGGATGATCACCGGCGACCATGCCACCACCGCCGCCGCGATCGCCACGGAGCTGGGCATCGAGGGACGCGCGGTGACCGGCACCCAGTTCGCGGCGATGAGCGACGAGGAGCTGCTGGCCCAGCTGCCGCAGATCGGCGTCATCGCGCGGGTGGCGCCAGAGGACAAGCTGCGCCTGGTCCGGCTGCTCAAGGCCAGCGGCAACGTGGTGGCGATGACCGGCGACGGCGTCAACGACGCACCCGCGCTCAAGGCCGCCGACATGGGTGTGGCCATGGGCATCACCGGGACGGAGGTCTCCAAGGAGGCCGCCGTCATGATCCTCACCGACGACAACTTCGCCACCATCGTCAGTGCCGTCGAGTACGGCCGCTCCCTCTACGACAACCTGCTCAAGTACCTGCGGTTCCAGATGTCGACGCTGGTCGCCTACATTGCGATCTTCATCGGGGCGGGCATCCTGAACATCGCCGCCGGGGCGCCGCTGAACCCGCTGCAGATCCTGTGGCTGAACATGGTCATCGACATCCCGATCGCGATCGCGCTCGGCTTCGACAACCCGACCGGCGGGCTGATGGACCGCCCACCGCGGCCGGTCGGTGCCCCGGTGCTGTCGGCGGCGAACTGGGTGCGGCTGTGCATCCAGGGTGCGGTGATGACGGTCGGGTCGCTGGCGGCGTACCAGATCGGGCACGGCCACGGCGGGCCGGTCGTCGGCGCGACCATGCTGCTGACCACCCTGTCGTTGTTCCACCTGGTCGGCGGGCTGCTCTCCCGCGACCAGGTCAACACGATCTTCGACCGGGACGCGGTCCCGGGCATCGCGCAGCTGCGCCGCTACGGCTTCGCCCTGCTGGCGATCATCGCGGTCACCGCGCTGGAACCGCTCCGCAGGATCTTCGGCACCAGCTGGCTCAACCTCAACCAGTGGCTGATCTGCATCGCCATCGCGCTGACGCTGCTGGTCGTCGAGGAGCTCATCAAGCTGGTGCTGCGGCGGCGCGGCGCCCACCACACGCTGCCGGTCCCGGTCGAGCCGGCGCAGGCACCGGCCTAGCCGGTCGAGGAGGCACTCGCCATGGCGTTCAACCTGCGCAACCGCAGCTTTCTCAAGGAACTGGACTTCACCCCGGCCGAACTGCGCTATCTGCTCCAGCTGTCGGCCGAGCTGAAGGCGGCCAAGCGCGGCGGCTATGAGCAGCCCCGGCTGCGCGGCCGGGAGATCGCACTGATCTTCGAGAAGACCTCCACCCGCACCCGCACCGCGTTCGAGACCGCCGCCCACGATCAGGGCGCCCAGGTCACCTACCTGGAGCCGACCGGTTCGCAGATCGGCCACAAGGAGTCGATGAAGGACACCGCCCGGGTGCTCGGGCGCACCTTCGACGGCATCGAATACCGGGGCTCAGCCCAGGAGCACGTGGAGACCCTGGCCGCGTACGCGGGGGTGCCGGTCTACAACGGGCTCACCGACGAGTTCCACCCGACCCAGATCCTGGCCGACATGCTCACCATGACCGAGCACAGCGACAAGCCGCTGCACGACGTCGGGTTCTGCTACCTGGGCGACGCCCGCAACAACATGGGCAACTCGCTCATGGTCGGCGGCTGCAAGTTCGGCATGGACGTGCGGCTGTGCGCGCCCGAGCACCTGTGGCCGCGCGAGGACCTGGTCAAGACCTGCCACGAGATCGCCGCCGAGACCGGCGCCCGGCTGACCCTCACCGCCGACGTCGACGAGGGCGTGCGCGGCGTCGACTACCTCTACACCGACGTGTGGGTGTCGATGGGCGAGGACCCCGGGGTGTGGGGTGAGCGGATCGAGCTGCTCAAGCCGTACCAGATCAACATGGACGTGATCGGCCGGACCGGCAACCCGAACGTGCGGTTCATGCACTGCCTGCCCGCGTTCCACAACCGCGACACCAAGGTTGGCGAGCAGATCTACCAGCAGTTCGGCCTCGACGCGCTGGAGGTCACCGACGAGGTGTTCGAGTCCCGGCACTCGATCGTGTTCGACCAGGCCGAGAACCGGCTGCACACCATCAAGGCCGTGCTCGTGGCCACGCTGGGCGACTGATCATGCGGATCGTGGTGGCCCTGGGCGGCAACGCGCTGCTGCGCCGGGGTGAGCCGATGACCGCCGACGCGCAGCGGGCCAACGTCCGCGCCGCCGCACCGATGCTGGCCGCACTCGCTCGCGAGCACCAACTCGTGCTGACCCACGGCAACGGCCCGCAGGTCGGGCTGTTGGCCCTGCAGGGCGCCGCGTACGCCGGGGGCGAGCCGTTCCCGTTGGACGTGCTCGGCGCGCAGACCGAAGGCATGATCGGGTACGTCATCGAGCAGGAGCTCGGCAACCTGCTGCCCGAGCAGACGCCGCTGGCCACGATTCTCACCATGATCGAGGTAGACCCGGCCGACCCGGCGTTCGGCGACCCGACCAAGTTCGTCGGTCCCGTCTACGACCTGGACCAGGCCAAGCAGCTTGCCGCCGACAAGGGCTGGACCGTCAAACCCGACGGCGACCGGTGGCGGCGCGTCGTGCCATCCCCCGAACCGAAGCGGATCTTCGAGATCCGGCCGATCCGGTGGCTGATCGAACGCGACGTGGTGGTCATCTGCGGCGGCGGCGGTGGGGTGCCGACCATGTATGCCCCTGGCGGCCGCACCCTCACCGGCGTCGAGGCTGTCATCGACAAGGACTTCGCCGGGGAGCTGCTGGCCCGCGAGGTCGACGCCGACCTGTTCGTCATGGCCACCGACGTCGACGCCGTCTACCTCGACTGGGGCACCGACCGGCAGCGCCGCCTCGGCCAGGTCACCCCCGGTGAGCTGTCCCCACAGGCGTTCGCCGCCGGGTCGATGGGCCCGAAGGTCGCGGCGGCGGTGCGGTTCGTGGAGCACACCGGCAGGCGCGCGGCGATCGGCAGCCTGGCGCGGATCGAGGACGTCGTGCACGGCCGGGCGGGCACCCAGGTGGTCGCCGCGGGCACGGCCACGGAAGGAGCGGGGTGAGCATGGAAGGCTTCGGAGTCCACTCAGAGGTCGGCACGCTGCGCAAGGTCCTGGTGCACCGGCCGGACCTGAGCCTGCGGCGGCTGACCCCGTCCAACCATGACGACCTGCTCTTCGACGACGTGCTGTGGGTCGAGCGGGCGCAGTACGAGCATGACCAGTTCGTCGCCCGCCTGCGCGAGCGCGGTGTCGAGGTCTTCCACCTGCAGGACCTGCTCGGCGAGACCCTGGCCGCCAGCGAACCGGCCCGGCAGCGGATGATCGAGCTGTCGGCGTCGGAGTACACCGTCGGCCTGTCGCTGGTCGACGCGGTCCGCGCCGCCCTGGACGCGCTGCCACCACAGGAGCTGGCCCGGCACCTCATCGGCGGCCTCACCGTCGGTGAGGCTCAGCTCGACCTGAGCCTGTTCCGCGGCACCTCGCTCGGGGCGGCCGCCGCCGAGGACGACAGCGCGTTCATCCTGCCGCCGCTGCCGAACACCCTGTTCACCCGCGACTCGTCGTGCTGGATCTACGGCGGGGTGTCGGTCAACCCGATGTACTGGCCCGCCCGGCGCCCGGAGGCGTACAACGTCGCCGCGGTCTACCGGGCGCACCCGATGTTCGCCGACGCCAAGTTCGACTACTGGTATCCGGAGCTGGGCGACGACGGCCGGTTCAACGTGGTCGACTTCGGCCGCGCCACCCTCGAAGGCGGCGACGTGCAGCCGATCGGCAACGGTACGGTCCTCATCGGTATGAGCGAACGCACCCAGGCCCGCATGATCGAGGAGCTGGCGCGGGCGCTGTTCGCCCGGCGCGCCGCCGACCGGATCATCGCGGTGGTCATGAGCAAGGACCGGGCGCACATGCACCTGGACACCGTCATGACGATGCTCGACCGCGACGCCGTCACCGTCTACCCGAAGGTCGTCGAGACCGTACGGGCGATCAGCCTGCGGCCCGGCCGCCGCCCCGGCAGCTTCCATGTCACCGAGGAGCCGGACCTGCTCACGGCGATGGCCGACGCGCTCGGCGTCGGGCGGCTGCGTGTGGTCGAGACCGGCGGTGACGTCTACCAGCAGGAACGCGAGCAATGGGACGACGGCAACAACGTGGTGGCGCTGTCACCGGGCGTGGTCGTGGCCTACGAACGCAACACCCACACCATCGCCAAGATGCGCGCGTTCGGCATCGAGGTGATCACCATCGAGGGCTTCGAGCTGGGCAAGGGCCGCGGCGGGGGGCACTGCATGACCTGCCCGCTGCTGCGCGACCCCCTGTGAGGAGCGCCGCGATGCCCGACTTCCGGCGCGTGTTGCTGATCATCGTCGCGATCCTGGCGATCTTCATGCTGATGGCGTACGCCCGCGGCATCGCCCACCACCACGGCTGGCAGATCAACGGCCGGCTGAGCCAGCCCACCGCGACGGACTCCCACCATGGTTGACGGTCCCGAGGCGGCGCTGCCGCACCGGCCGATCCGGCCGCCGACCCTGCTCGACGCGCTCGCCCCGGTCGTGGTCCTGATCGCGCTGCTGGCCACCACGATCGTGCTGTTCGGCGTCGGCGCGACCGACGGACCGCTCCAGGTGGCGCTGCTGTTGGCCGCCGCGTTCGCGAGCCTGGTCGCCTTCAAGAACGGCCACACCGTCGCCGCGGTCGCCGACGCCGCCGTCGGCGGGGTCACCTCCGCCATCGGGGCGGTGTTCATCCTGCTCGCGGTCGGGGCGCTGATCGGCACCTGGAACATGGCCGGGACCATCCCGACCGTCGTCGACTACGGCATCAAGCTGGTCAACCCGGCCTGGTTCTTCTTCACCACCGCGCTGGTCTGCGCCGTGGTCGGTATGGTCACCGGCAGTTCCTGGACCACGACGGGCACGCTCGGGGTCGCGTTCGTCATCATCGGGCTGCGGACCCGGCCCGAGACCGCCGCCGGCACCGCCGCCGCCGAGGACGCGCTGGAACGCTCGTACCGAGTCTCCGTGATCTGCCTGCTGCCCCTGGCTTTGCTGGTCTACTTCGCGGTACGCCGCTACCCGCCGTTCCTGGCCATCCTCGGCTCGGCCCTGTTCGCGGGCGTGCTCGCCCCGTTCACTCAGCCCGCGGCGGTGCGGGCGTTCGTCGACGACCCGTCGCTGGGCACAGTCGCGACCGGCGTCAAGGCCGTCTTCGGCGCCATGGCCACCGGCTTCGTCAGCAACACCGGCGCCCCCAAGGTCGACCAGCTGTTCTCGCGCGGCGGCATGGCCAGCATGCTCACCACCGTCTGGCTCATCCTCGGTGCCCTGTCCTTCGCCGCGATCATGGAGCACGCGGGGTTCCTGCAACGGCTGACGGCACCGGTCGTGGCGCGGGCGCGCCATCGCGGCTCGCTGATCCTGGCGGCCAACGCCAGCGGCGTCGGCCTCAACGTCATCGCCGGCGACCAGTACGTCGCCGACGTGCTGCCCAGCCGCATGTTCCGCGACGAGTTCGCCCGGCGGGGGCTGGCCCCGCAGGTGCTGTCGCGGGCCGTGGAGGACTCCGGCACGGTCACCTCGGTGCTGGTGCCGTGGAACACCTGCGGGGCGTACATCTCCGGTGTGCTCGGCGTGCCGACGGCGGCGTACCTGCCGTTCTGCTTCTTCAACATCCTCAGCCCGCTGCTGGACATCGCGTACGGGTTCCTCGGCTTCAAGGTGCCGACCGCCGACCCGGAACCGGTTCCGGCACCGTCCGGCGGCGCGCTCGGCACGGCTCCGGCGGGAGGCGGCGATGACGACACAGAGCACTGACCCGGCCGTACCGGCGGGCAGGCGACGTAAATTCACCCTGCCCTCGGCGTACACGATCCTGTTCGCGCTGATCGTGCTGATGGCGGTCGCGACCTGGCTGGTGCCCGCGGGCACCTACGACCTGGACCCCGACGGCAATCCCATCCCCGGCACCTATCACCCGGTCCCGGCCAGCCCGCAGCGGATCATCGTCGACTCGCTGACCGCGCCCATCAACGGCCTCTACGGCATCGAGGACGCCGCCGGGAAGATCAGCTACTACCACTCCGGCGTGCTGTTCGGCGCGATCGACGTGGCGCTGTTCATCATCGTCATCGGCGGCTTCCTCGGCGTAACGATGCGGACCGGCGCCATCCAGGCGGGCATCGGCCGGCTGGTGCAGCGGCTGCACGGCCGCGAACGGTGGATGATCCCGATCCTGATGGCGGTGTTCGCCCTCGGCGGCACCACCTTCGGCATGGCCGAGGAGAGCCTGGCGTTCTACACCCTGGTCATCGCGGTGCTGGTCGCCGCGGGCTACGACACCCTCACCGGCGCGGCAGTGCTGCTGCTCGGCTGCGGGATCGGGGTGCTCGGCTCCACCATCAACCCGTTCGCCACCGGCATCGCGTCGGGCTTCGCGGGCATCCCGATCAGCCAGGGCTTCCTACTACGGCTGATCATCCTGCTGGTGTGCCTGGCCGTCGGCACCGTGTTCGTGCTGCGCTATGCCGACAAGGTCAAACGCGACCCCGCCGCCTCGGCCGTGTACGACATGAAGGCCGACAACGACGCCCACTTCCACCTGTCCGACGAGGCGTCCACCGCCGCGCTGACCGGCCGCCACAAGCTGATCCTCGGCGTGTTCGCGCTGGCCTTCATCGTGATGATGTACGGCGTCATCCCCTGGTCGGATCTGGGCATTCCGTTGCCGACCCTGTGGTGGTGGTTCCCGGAGATGACCGCGTCGTTCCTGCTGTTCGCGATCCTGATCGGGCTGCTGGGCCGGATGCGGGAGGGGGAACTGACCGAGGCCTTCGTCGACGGCGGCCGCGACCTGCTCGGCGTGGCCCTGATCATCGGCATCGCCCGCGGCATCACCGTGATCATGAACAACGGCCAGATCACCGACACCGTGCTGCACTGGGCGGAACTGGCGCTGGGCGACGTCGGCGAGGCTGCCTTCTCGATCGTCATGTACCTGCTGTTCCTGCCGCTGTCGTTCCTCATCCCCTCGTCGTCGGGGTTGGCCACGGTCGCGATGCCGATCATGGCGCCGCTGGCGTCGTTCCTGGGTGTCCCACAGGACCTGGTCGTCACCGCGTACCAGAGCGCCTCCGGGCTGATGAACCTGTTCATCCCCACCTCGGCGGTGGTCATGGGAGGGCTCGCGATCGCGCGGGTGCCGTACGGCCGCTACCTGCGCTGGGTGTGGCCGTTACTGGCGGTCCTGGCCGGGATCACGGTCGTGCTGCTGGCCCTGGCGGCCCTGCTGACCTGACCGGGCCGAGTTCCCAGCGCTGCGCGATCGGCGCCGCCGACAGCCCGTGCGCCAGGACGCTCAGCAGCACCGTCGCCGTGATCAGCACGGCCGTGAGCGTCGCGGCGGGCCCACGCAGCTGCTCCACCGCCAGCAGCGTGAAGATCACGCTGGGCAGGCCGCACGGGCCGAGCCAGCCCAATAGCAGCACCTCTCGCCGTGGCCGGTGCGACCCGACCAGGCTGGCCGCCACCGGCAGCATCCGCACGACGGTCAGGCTCAACAGCGCGTACCCCACCACCCGCCAGTCCAGCGCCGACAGCGACCGCCACACCAACGACCCGAACACGAACCACACCCCGGCCGACAGCAGCGTCACCACGTCGTGGACGGTCTGCAGACGCACTGCGGGCAGGTCCCGATCCACGGCCCGCACCGCCAGGCCCGCCACGAACCCGGCCACGATGCCGTTGCCGTGCAGCGCGTGCACCGCCTCGAACGCGAGCACCCCCACCGCCAGGTACGCCAGCCGCTCGGCGGTCACCGTCGACCACGCCCGCTTGCGCGCCCACCGCAGCAGGTGCCCGGCGCCTACCCCCACGGCCACACCCACCACCAGCGCGATCGCCAGTTCCCGCAGCGTGTGCGACAGCAGCGGTGCCGTGCCCTCGTCGTGCCCGGCGGCCAGCGCCCCGGACAGGAAGAACAGGACCAGCGGCGCCGCCAGGCCGTCGTTGCACCCGCTCTCGACCTTGACCGCCAGCCGCACGTCGTGCGGGATCCGCTCGTCGTGCACCGCCGCCTCGGCCAGGCTGGCGTCGGTGGCCGCCACCGCCGCGGCCACCAGGGCGATCACCCAACCGCTCGCGGCCGGGAACAGCAGCGCCCCGACGGCGTACCCGAGCAGGACGGTCAACGGGAACGCCACCAGCAGCAGTCGCAGCGGCAGGTGCCCGGCCCGGCGCAGCCGCCCCAGCGTGATCCCGGTGCCGTCGGCGAACAGGATCAGCGCCAGCGTCGCCTGCAGCGGGTGCTGCAACGCGGTCGAGCTGGTGTCCAGCGACACCAGCGGCGCGGAGCCGCCCGCCAGCAGGTGCCCGGCCAGCATCAGTGCGATCGGGACGGTGATGCTGAACTGGGCCGCCCGCCCGGACACCGCGGCCCAGGCGATCAGGACCACGCTCAGCCCGATCAGCTCATACACGGCTCAGCCCGGACCAGGGCCGCGGCTCATCACACCGTCGATTGTGTCACCGGACAAGCAGCGCACATCGGAAACCAGCGCCACCTCACCTGGCCGCCGCGTCCAGCGCCGCCTGCAGCGACGTCAGATACGCCTGGCTGGTGACGGTCGCCCCCGTCACCGTGTCCACCTCGGCGCTCTGCGCCGCCAGCACCGCGTCGTGCAGCAGCGGCAACGCGTAGTCGTTGAGTTCGAGGGAGTGGCCGTGGATGTCGTGCACCTTCAGCGGCACCACGTCGACCAGGCGCGGGCCGTCGAGCACCACTCTGACCTGTACCGTGCCGAACTCCGTGGTGATGACCGGGCCATCGACGTCATGCGCGCCCGGCGGCCACGACGGCAGCGGGGACGCCGACGGCGATCCGGACGGGCCGGGGGAGGGCGGCGCCGTGGCGGCCGGAACCGGCAGCGCCTCGCCGCGGCTGGTGCGGTAGCTGACCAGCGCGACCAGCCCGGCGACCGTTCCGATCAGGAAGAACGCGATCTTACGCATGGGTCACCACCCGAACCGCTCGCTGTGCACGCGGCGGGCGGGCACCCCCGCCGTACGCAGCGCCGCCCGGGCCGCGTCCATCCACGGTGGCGGCCCGCACAGGAACACGTCCCGCTCGGCCAGCCCCGGCACCAGGTCGGCCAGCACCTCGTGGTCGGCCCGCCGCGCCGCCAGTTCGGCGGTCAGCCAGGACACCCGACCCGGCGGGGGAGAGCCGGGCAGGTACACGATCGCCGCGCCGCGCCGGGCCGCGATCTCGTCCAGCTCCGCGCGCAGCACCAGCTCCTGTTCCGTGCGGGCCCGGTAGATCAGCGTCAGCTCACCGTCGACTGTCATGCCCTCCAACAGCGCCCGCATCGGCGTGATGCCGATTCCGGCGGCCATCAGCAGCACGCCGCCGCCGTGGCGCCGGTCCTCGGTCAGCCTCCCGAACGGCCCTTCCACCAGCACCGCCGTGCCCGGCTTCGCGGCGGCCAGCCGTGCCCCGTCGTCGCCGCCGGACCGGAACGTGAACCGCAGCCGGTCCGCCCGGGGCGCCTCCGACAGTGAGAACGGGTGCGCCCGGGTCCAGCCCCGGCCGGTGCGCAGCCGCCACAGCAGGAACTGCCCCGGCCTGGCCGCGAGCCGGTCCAGGCGCCGCCCGGACAGGTACACCGAGTACACGTCGGAGGCCTCGTGCACGACCCGGTCGACCCGCAGCCGGTGCCGGTGGCTGCGCCACCAGGGCAGCGCCAGCCGGAACAACAGCACCGAACCGGCCGCCGCCAGGTACAGCGTCCACCAGTACGCGCGGGCGGCCGGGCTGGTCACGAACTCGGTGCCGTTCCACAGCTGGTGCGGCAGGGCCAGGCCGATGCCGAGGTAGGCGTACAGGTGCAGCAGGTGCCAGTTCTCGTACCGCAGCCGCCGCCGCGCCGCCCGCACCGACAGCACCACCACCGCCAGCAGCAGTCCCGCTCCGGTCGCCGCCAACAGCATCCCCGGATAGGTCAGCACCAGCTCCACGAACCGGTCCACCGGACCGACGGTGGCCGTCACCGCGTATCCGACGCTGATCAGCACCAGGTGCGCCAGGAGCAGCCACACCGAGGCGAACCCGGTCAGCCGGTGCCAGCGCGCCAGCCGGTCCTGCCCCCAGGCGCGTTCCAGCCACGGCACCCGCGCCATCGTGAACACCTGGAGCAGCAGGAGATCCGCGGCCAGCAACCCGGTCAACCGACCGGTCGAGACGTACGGCTGCCCGGCCAGTTCGCCGAGGCCGCCCCGGGCGAGCCACAGCGCGGCGGCGGCGCCGACGGTGGCCGCGCCCATGAGGGCGGTCAGGCCGCGCGCGAGCGCGGCGGGGGAGTGGGGTCGAGTCACGCCCCACACGAGTCCTGGCTGTCGGGTGAGGTTCCGGGGAACTTTCCAGATTCCTAGGACGCTGTAGCTGTGGTGACCGCGCCGCCATAACCGTCCGATTCGCGCTCGGCGACCGTATCGTGACGATATGGCGCAACCGGCGGTGGCACCGTCCCCAGAAGACCTGGTCCGGCGCCCCGACTACCTGCGACTGATCGCGCTGGCGGGAGTGCTCGGCGTGCCGGTGTCGCTGGCCGCGTTCGGGTTTCTGGCCGCCATACACCAGTTGGAGCACTGGGCCTGGGAGACGCTGCCGCACGCGTTGACCGGCGGGAACCCCTGGTGGTGGCCGGTTCCGTTGCTGCTGGTCGCGGGTCTGGCCGTCGGTGCGGTGGTGCGGTTCCTGCCGGGCCACGGCGGCCACGTGCCCGCCGACGGCATGGGCGCCGGGGTCTGCCCACCCGTCGAACTGCCCGGGGTGCTGCTCGCGGCG
Organism: Catellatospora tritici; assembly: GCF_019083965.1. GTDB lineage: Bacteria > Actinomycetota > Actinomycetes > Mycobacteriales > Micromonosporaceae > Catellatospora > Catellatospora tritici. Next base: position 243,742 of record NZ_JAHRCY010000005.1, on the reverse strand, counting down.
TTCGCGAGCCTGCCGCTGGGCGCGGTGCTCGGACCCGAGGCGCCGCTGATGGCGCTGGGCAGCGGCCTGGCCGCCTGGGTGGCGGGCGGCCTCGGCATGGGGCAGCGGCGGGCGACCGTGATCGGAGTCTCCGGAGCCGCCGCCGCTATCGCGACGGTGTTCGGCAGCCCCGTCGTCGCGGCCATCCTGTTGATGGAGATGGTGCAGCTCAGTGGACTGGCGCTGTCATTGGTGATCCTGCCGTGCCTGATGGCGGCGGGCATCGGCGCGGTCGTCTTCACCGGTCTGGGCGCCTGGACCGGGCTGCCGATCGCTCACCTGAGCCTGCCGCTGCCGCCGGGCGCGATCCGCCCCGATCCGGCGGATCTGCTGTGGAGCGTCCCGATCGCCCTGGTCGCGGCGTTGGGTGTCCGCTGGGTACACGGCCTGGCCCGTGCCGTCGCCCCGGCGGTCGCCGCCCGGCCCCTGACCCGCACCCCGCTCGCCGCGCTGGCGGTCGCCGCCTGCGCCTGCGCTTACGCGCTGCTCACTGGACGCGACCCGGCCGAGGTCGCCTCCTCGGGCCAGCAGACCCTGGCCGCCGTCGCCGCCGCGCCGCAGAGCTGGACCACGGCCGCGCTGGTGCTCCTGCTGCTGACCAAGGGCCTCGGCTACGCCCTGTCGCTGGCGTCGCTGCGCGGCGGTCCGGTGTTCCCGGCGATCTGTCTCGGTGGGGTGCTCGGGGTGCTGGCGGCTCCGCTGCCGGGACTGGGCCTGGTCGGCGGTCTGGCGGCGGGGATGGCCGCGGCGACCGTCGCCGCGCTGCCCGCCCCGGTCAGCGCGACCGTGCTGGTCCTGCTGCTGCTCGGCGGCTACGCCGTAGGCATGGCACCGGTGGTGCTGGTCGCGGTCGTGGTCGCGTTCGTCGCCGAGCACATCTTCACCAACGGCCTGAACCGTGATCCGCTGCCGGACAGCAGGTGAGGCGTCCGGGTCAGGAGTTCCAGCGGAGCAGGACCGGCGTCTCCCGCTCGTAGCCGAGCACGCTGACCGTGCCGGTCTCCAGCCGGAACAGCGCGCCGTCGGCCGGTGGCAGGCCGAGCCAGCGGGCGGTGAGCACACGCAACTGGTGCCCGTGCCCGACCAGCGCGACGTCCCCGGTGGCCAGCATGGTCCGGGCCCGGTCCAGGACACGGTCGGCACGGGCGCCCACCTGCGTGGCGGTCTCGCCGCCGAGGCAGCCGTGCTGCCACAGCGTCCACTCGGGCCGCTCCTGCCGGATCTCCACCGTGGTCCGGCCCTCGTAGGCGCCGTAGTTCCACTCCAGCAGGTCGTCGTCGGTGGCGGTGATGTCCAACCCGGCCAGCCCCGCGGTGCGTACGGCGCGCTGCAGGGGAGAGCAGAGCACAGCCGCGAACGCCCGCCCGGCCAGCTGCGACGCCAGTTTCCCGGCCTGCCGCTCGCCCTCGGCGGTCAACGGCAGGTCGGTGAAGGAAGTATGGCGCCCGTTGGCGCTCCACTCGGTCTGCCCGTGCCTGATCAGCACGATCTCACGCATGAGCACACGTTAGCGGCGTTCGGCACCGAGCGGGCGTTATCGGCCGTCGAGTTCAATTCCTAGCGTCCTAGGATTGCCTAGCGGATGGGCTCCGCCTCACAAGACTCAATGAGGACGCCCTTCGGGCGACGACATACCGGAAGGGCCGGGTCAGGTCGGCCGGTGCGCTCACAGAATGGAGCTGTGACCGACGAGCCGCTCATCCCGCACTACGCCGGGGTGGACCGCAGCCCGGCGGAGGTGAGGGCACGGTTGGCGGCGTATCTGGAGTCGGCGGCGGCGCATCCGACGATCGCGCGTATCCGCGAGGTGGCCGCCGACGCGATGCGGCTCGCGCCCGGTCAGCGCGTACTCGATGGCGGGTGCGGGCTGGGGGAGGCGGCTTACCCGCTGGCGTTGCGGGTCGGGCCGGAAGGCTCGGTCGACGGGGTCGACAAGTCGCAGAGCATGCTCGCCTTGGCCGACCGGCGGTACGCGGTGTGGCTGCGGGCCCATCCGGGGGCGGCGGCAGTGCGGTTCACGGCCGGTGACCTGACAGGGCTGGATTTCGCCTCGGGCAGCTTCGACGCGGTGCGGTGCGAGCGGACGTTGCAGCATCTGGACGACGCGGAGTCGGTGATCGCGGAGCTGGTGCGGGTGACCCGGCCGGGTGGCCGGGTGTGCCTGGTGGACACCGACTGGGAGTCGCTGGCGTTCGAGGGGATCGCCTACGAGGTGTTGACGCCGATGTTGTGGCGGATGCGGCAGCGGACGGTGATGAGCAACCCGGCGATGGGGCGTACGCTGCGCAACCGGCTGCGGCAGGCGGGGGTGGTGGGGGTCGAGTGCCATCCGGTGACGGTGCACTTCACCGACCCGGAGGAGGCCCAGCATGTGGTGCCGTACTTCAAGCGGGACCTGCTGCTGCAGATCGTGGGGCCGGGCGGGGGCAACGACGAGATGGTGCAACGGTGGCTGGCGGCGGTGGCCGACGCGGCCGAGCGGGACGAGTTCCTGGTGGCGTTGACGATCTGGGTGGTGGCGGGGACGGCCCCGACACACGTGACGGGCGCCCGCTGAAACCTCGCGGGCGCCCGTCACGTGTGTGCTGGTCAGGCCTGGATCTGCTGCTCCTCGAGCTGCTTGCGCCACCACTTCTGGCCCGACTCCGGCAGGGTGTCGATCGGGTCGTAGTAGGCGTAGCGCTTGGCGAGCACGTCGCTGTCCTGCTCGGCCTCGATGGAGGTGCGGTAGTTCTTGGTCCAGTACGAGATGCCGTTGTCGCGGTCGTACTCGGTGAGCATGTGCACCCAGCGCTTGCCGACGAACGGGACGTCGCAGACGATGCGCGGGGTGGCGTAGCCGGGCAGGTAGCCCATGATGTCGTGCTGCAGGGCCTGGGCGTGGGCGACGGAGACGCGCCAGTGCTCGGCGTTGGGGATCATGTCGCACATGTAGAAGTAGTACGGCAGGATGTTGGCCTCGCCCTGCAGCGCGAAGCACAGGTCGAGCAGGTCGGGGCTGGTGGCGTTGACGCCGCGCATGAGCACGCCCTGGTTGCGCACATCGCGTACGCCGACCTCCAGCGCCGTCTTGGCGGCGCGGGCGACGGTCGGGGTGATCGAGTTGACGTGGTTGACGTGGGTGTGGATGGCCAGGTTGACGCCGCGGCGGCGGGCGGTGCGGGCGACCCGCTCCAGGCCCTCGACGACGTCGGGCTGCAGCCAGTGCTGGGGCAGGCCCATGAGCGCCTTGGTGGCCAGCCGGATGTCGCGGATGGTGTCGATCTCCAGCAGCCGCATCAGGTACGACTCGAGGTTCTTCCAGGGCACGTTGGCCACGTCGCCGCCGGAGACGACGACGTCGCGTACGCCCGGGTGGGCCTTGAGGTAGGCGATGTGGGCGTCGTAGCGGTCGACTGGCTTGAGCTCGAGCTTGAGCTTCTCCACGGCCGGGGTGGAGTTGCCGACGAGGTCCATCCGGGTGCAGTGGCCGCAGTACTGCGGGCAGGTGGACAGCAGTTCGGCGAGCACCTTGGTGGGGTAGCGGTGGGTGAGGCCCTCGGCGACCCACATGTCGTGCTCGTGCAGGCTGTCGCGGCTGGCGTGGGGGTGGCTGGCCCATTCGGTGAGCCGGTCGGAGGCTACGGGGATCATGTAGCGGCGGACCGGGTCGGCGTAGAACGCCTCGGTGGTCAGTTCCTCGCGCGCCATGGTGTTCATCATCTGCGGCGGGACCAGCATGGACATGGTGGCCATGGCCTTCTGGTCGGCCTCGAGGTCGGCGTAGAAGCGCTCGTCGACGGTGTCACCGAGGAGGGCGCGCAACTGCTTGATGTTCTTGACGCAGTTGACGCGCTGCCACTGTGCGGACTCCCACTGTGCGGGGGTGACGTTCCGCCAGCCCGGGAACCGGGTCCAGTCGGGTTCGACAAGTTCCACGCGGCGGTACTCGTAGGGCTGCCCAGCGTTCATCGGTGGCCTCTCCTTTGCGGTCCAGATGACCATACTGGAACTTCTTCGGCTCACCAACTATTCTGCCGTAGAATTTCCCGCGAGCGCTAACTTAGGCAGCAGATTTGCCTTGGTGATCGCGGGAGAGCGTCACTTTTTGAGGGAGAACCGGACAATGACGTCACCGATCGGGCTGCACCGGGTGCTGGAGCCGAAGGGCGTACTGCCCCAGGCGGCACTTCGGTTGGACAATTCGGCGGAGATCGGGCAGGACGAGGTCCGGATCTCGGTCGAGCGGCTGAACCTCGACGCCGCGAGCTTCCGGCAGCTGGAGACCAAGCACGCGGGCGACGGCGCCGCCGTACGCGCCGAGGTGCTTGACATCATCGGCAGCCGCGGCAAGATGCAGAACCCGGTCACCGGCTCGGGCGGCATGCTCATCGGCACCGTCGAGGCGGTCGGCCCGCAGTCGCCGCTGGGCCTGAGCGTCGGCGACCGCGTCGCGACCCTGGTCTCGCTGACGCTGACCCCGCTGTCGGTCACCGATGGCCTCAAGCGCTGGGACGGCCGCAGCGAGCAGGTCCCGTGTGAGGGTCACGCGATCCTGTTCGCGCGTTCGATCGCCGCGGTGCTGCCCGCCGACCTGGATCCGGAGCTGTCCCTGGCGGTGATGGACGTGTGTGGCGCCCCGGCGTTGACGGCCCGGGTGGTGCGCCAGCACGCCGAGCGCGGCAACGCCCCGTCCGTGGCGGTGATCGGCGGGGCGGGCAAGAGCGGTTCGCTGTCGCTGGCCGCGGCTCGGGCGGCGGGTGCGGCCCGTACGGTCGGGATCGTGCCGGTGGAGCGCGAGCGGGCGCTGTTGGAGCCGACGGGCCTGGCCGATGTGGTGGCTCTCGCGGATGCCCGGGACCCGGTGGCGCTGGCGGACGCGGTGTCGGCGGCGTTGGGTGGTGCGGCGGACGTGACGGTGGTGTGCGTGGACGTGCCGGGTTGTGAGCACGGGGCGATCCTGTCGACGGCCGACGGCGGCACGGTGATCTTCTTCTCGATGGCGACGAGTTTCGCGGCGGCCGCGTTGGGTGCCGAGGGTCTGGCCGCGGATGTGACGATGCTGGTGGGTAACGGTTACGTGCCTGGTCATGCGGCGTACGCGCTGGGTCTGCTGCGGTCGGTGCCGGCGGTTCGGGAATTGTTCGAGTCCCGGCTGCGGCAGGAGTCCTCGGCGGGTGCGCCGGACACGGCACACTGACCTCATGCAGACTTCGGTGACCCCCCTGCCGGCGGAGCCCACGACGCTGTGGTGCAACGCTGTGGTTCGCAGTCCCGCTGATCCGGCGGCGACGGCGATGTTGACGCGCGGTCAGACGATCGTGTGGCTCGGCCCCCTGTCCGACGCGCCGAGCGCGGATGTTCGGGTGGATCTCGGTGGTGCGTTGGTGACGCCGGCGTTCGTGGACGCGCATGTGCATGCCACGGACACGGGTCTGGCCTTGGCGGGCCTGGATCTGTCGGCGGTGCGTAGCGCGACGGACCTGTTGAAGGCGGTGTCGGGGTTCGCCGACGGGCTGGGCCAGGACGCGGTGGTGCTGGGCCACGGGTTCGACGAGAGCACCTGGGGTGCGGCGCAGACCCCGCCCACGGCGGTGGAGCTGGATCGGGCGGCGGGTGGGCGCAGCGTGTACCTGTCGCAGGCGTCGATCCATTCGGCGCTGGTCTCGTCGGACCTGCTGGCGCTGGCGGTCGGGGTGCCCGGCTACGACGCGTCCGGCTGGGTGCGTCGCGACGCCCATCATGTGGTGCGGGAGCGGGCGTTCGGGCAGATCACGACGGTGCAGCGGCAGCAGGCGCAGGTGACGGCCCTGCGGCATGCGGCGTCGCTGGGTATCGCGGCGGTGCACGAGTGCGGCGGCCCGGGGACGTCCAGCGAGACCGATTTCACGGATCTGCTGCGCCTGTCCGGCCAGGGCCTGCCGGAGGTGTACGGGTTCTGGGGCGAGCTGCTGGGCGCGGCCAAGGCCCGGGAGCTGGGTGCGGTCGGTGCGGGCGGGGACCTGTACGCCGACGGGGCGCTGGGTTCGCGGACCGCGCACGTGACGAAGGCGTACCTGGACGGGGAGCAGGGCTGCGGCCACGGTTACGTCACCGCCGAGCAGGTGCGTGACCACCTGTTGGACTGCCATGCGCACCGGATGCAGGGCGGCTTCCACGCGATCGGCGACGAGGCGATCTCCACGGTGGTGGCGGGGTTCGCGATGGCGGAGCAGAAGCTGGGCGTGGACGCGATCCGTGACGCCCGGCACCGGGTGGAGCATGCCGAGATCATGGACAAGCGGCTGATCGCGGCGTTCGTGGAGTTCGGGATCGTGGCGAGCATGCAGCCCGCGTTCGACCGCCTGTGGGGTGGCACCGGGCAGATGTACGCGCAGCGGCTGGGTGTTGAGCGCAGCCTGGCGTCCAACCCGATGGGGCAGATGCACAACACGGGCGTGGCGCTGGCGTTCGGCTCGGACAGCCCGGTGACGCCGCTGGATCCGTGGGGCAGTGTGCGGGCGGCGGTGTGGCACTTCAATCCGCAGCAGCGGATGAGTCCGAAGTCGGCGTTCGCCGCGCACACCCGTGGTGGTTGGCGGTCGGTGCACCGTGACGGCGAGGGGGTGCTGGTGCCGGGGGCGCCGGCGACGTTCGCGGTGTGGCGTGCCCCGGCTGGTCTGGCGGGAACCCTTCCGATGCTTGGGCAGCATGATGAGCTGCCGGTTTGTGTCCGTACCGTCCTTCGTGGAGAAACGATCTATGCACAGCAATAAGCTGCATCTGGACCCGGAGCTGGTCGCTCGTGCTCGTGCCTTGGCGGCGCGGGCCGGGCGCCCGGTCGTGGAGTTGGCCCGTTCGCACACCACCGTGTCGGTGGAGCGGGCGGTGTTGCGGTTGGCCGGGATCACCGGCGCCGACGCCGACGGTATTCCGTGGGTGAACCGCCTGGTCGACGCGGTGCGCGCCGATGTGGGGTTGGGGCACGGGGTGGCGTTGCCGGTGTTCCACGCGGTGGCCGAGCATGGCCTGTCCGGGTCGGGTGCGGACCTGACGTTGTTGGCGCAGAAGGCTGCGTCGGGGTCGTTGCGGTTCGACCTGCCCCGCGGCAAGGCGGTCACTGCGGCGCGCAAGGCGTCGCGGCGGTCGGTGGCCGCGGGGATCAGGCAGGTCGACCGTAACCGGGTCGAACGCGACAAGATGATCAAGAAGTATGGGGATCCGAAGCAGCGGCCGTGGATCTACCTGATCGTGGCGACCGGTGACATCTACGAGGACATTCCGCAGGCGCAGGCCGCCGCCCGCGCGGGCGCCGACGTGATCGCGGTGATCCGCTCCACCGGCCAGTCGCTGCTGGACTACGTGCCCGAGGGCGCGACCCGGGAGGGTTTCGCGGGCACGTACGCCACGCAGGAGAACTTCCGGCTGATGCGCGCGGCCCTGGACGAGTCCAGCCGGGAGCTCGGCCGCTACGTGCGCCTGACCAATTACGCGTCGGGTCTGTGCATGCCGGAGATCGCGACCCTGGCGGGGTTGCAGCGGCTGGACATGATGCTCAACGACTCGATGTACGGGATCCTGTTCCGGGACATCAACCCGATCCGTACGTTCGTCGACCAGCGGTTCAGTCGCCAGATCCACGCCCGTGCCGGGATCATCATCAACACCGGTGAGGACAACTACCTGACGACCGCCGACGCGGTCGAGGCCGCGCACACGGTGACGGTGTCGCAGCTGCTCAACGAGTACTTCGCGCACGAGGCCGGGTTGGCGGACTGGCAGCTGGGCCTCGGCCACGCGTTCGAGATCAACCCGGAGCTGCCGGAGTCGTTCCGCCTGGAGTTGGCGCACGCGCTGTTGGCGCGGGAGCTGTTCCCGCACGCGCCGCTGAAGTGGATGCCGCCGACCAAACACATGACCGGTGACGTGTTCCGCGGCAACCTGCTCGACGGTTTCTTCAACCTGGTCGGCACGCTGACCGGGCAGGGGATCCTGTTGGTCGGGATGATGACCGAGGCGGTGGTGACGCCGTGGCTGTCCGACCGTGACATCGCGCTGCAGAACGTCCGGTATGTGCTGGGTGCGGCCGGGAACCTGCACGAGGACTTCGTGCCCGCCCCGGGCGGGTTCATCCAACAGCGGGCGCATCAGGTCCTGGACGAGGCGATCGACCTGCTGGCCCGGATCGAGGACGACACCCTGCTGAACGCGATCGCCGACGGCACGTTCGGGATCATGAAACGGCCCGCGAACCGGGGCAAGGGCCTGGACGGGGTCGCCGCGCACGAGGACGGCTACTACAACCCGGCCACCGACATCCTGGAGGCGCCGGCCAAGGGGGAGCAGCAGTGAGCACGGTCATCCGCCCGTACGGCGACACCACCGGCGACGGCATGACCCAGGTCAGTTTCACGCTGCCGCTGCCGCACGACAAGAAGGCCGAGGGTGCGGCGCTGCAGCTGGCGGCGAAGATGGGCCTGGACCCGGCGATGCTGGTGCACGCCAAGCAGATGGGTGACGGGTTCACCTTCTTCGTCGTGTACGGGTCGGTGCGGCACCTGGTCGAACTCGACAAGGTGCAGGTCATCGAGCGTGACTTCCCGCTGCTGGGCGCCAAGGAGGTCAACACGGTCGTCAAGCAGAAGCTGCGCCGCAAGCTGTCGGTGGTCGGGGCGACGATCGGCACCGACGCGCACACCGTCGGCATCGACGCGATCCTCAACCTCAAGGGCATCGCCGGCGAGAAGGGCCTGGAGTACTACCGGGAGCTGAAGGTCGTCAACATGGGCGCCCAGGTGACGGTCCCGGAGCTGGTCGCCGCGGCGAAGGCGGAGAAGGCCGACGCGGTGCTGGTGTCGCAGGTCGTGACGCAGCGCGACGCGCACCTGCACAACACGCGGGAGATGTCGGCGGCGTTCCGGGAGGCGATGCCGGCCGACAAGCGGCCGCTGCTGATCGTCGGCGGGCCCCGCTTCGATGAGCTGATGGCCGGTGAGCTGGGCGTGGACCGGATCTTCGGCCGGGGCACGACGCCACGTGAGGTCGCCAGCTACCTGGTGCACGCTTTGATCACCCAGCGCGCCGAGCGCAAGAAGGAGAAGGCAGCCGCATGAGCGAGCGAAGCGAGCGAATCATGGAGTGCAGCGCGGAAGTGCCCCGTGCCGAATACGCGCGAAGCGGGGTTTCGGCATGAGCGTCGGACTGAATGTGACCCACCGCCGGTATGTGCCGTACAGCCACGCCCACTACGCGGGCAACCTCGTCGACGGCGCGTACGCACTCGCCGCGTTCGGGGATGTCGCGACCGAGGTGTGCATCCGCACCGACGGGGACGAGGGCCTGTTCGCGTCGTACTCCGATGTGCAGTTCAGGGCGCCGATGCGGGCCGGGGACGTGCTGGAGATCTCGGCGACGGTGACCCGGATGGGCACCCGCAGCCGCACCATCGACTTCGAGGCGCGGGTGGTGTGCCGGGGCCGCCCGGACGTGTCGGAGTCGGCGGCGCAGGTACTGGACCCGCCGGTGGTCGCGGTGACCGCGACCGGCACCGTGGTCGTGCCGCCCAAGGCGTGACGTGCTGATCTGCTGCGTCGACGTCGGGTCGACGTTCACGAAGGCGGCGCTGGTCGACACCGGCGACGGGCGGCTGGTCGCGACCGGGTCGCACCGCACCACCGTCGGCACCGACGTGCTGCACGGCCTGGACGCGGCCGTCGCGGCGACCGGGCACACCCCCGACGGGCTGCTGGTGTGCTCGTCGGCGGGCGGTGGACTGCGCCTGGCCGTGATCGGGTACGAGCGGCTGGTCACCGCGCAGGCCGGGCACCGGGTCGGGTTGTCGGCCGGGGCGAGGGTCGTCCACGTCGCCGCCGGAGTCCTGGACCGTGACGGCCTGGCCGCGCTGCGGGCCGCCCGACCTGACGTGGTGCTGCTGGTCGGCGGCACCGACGGCGGTGACGTCGACACGATCACCGCCAACGCGACCCGGCTGGCCAAGGCCCGGTGGCGGGTCCCGGTGGTGCTGGCGGGCAACGCCGACTGCCGTGAGGAGCTGTTCGCGCTGCTCACCGGGGCGGGGGTGCCGACGGTGGCGGTGGCCAACGTGCTGCCCGCGATCGGGACCCTGGAGCCGGGGCCGGCGCGGGCGGCGATCCGGCAGGTGTTCCTGCAGCACGTCATCGGCGGCAAGAAACTGTCGCGGGGGCCCCGGTTCGCGTCGCTGGTGCGGGCGGCGACCCCCGACGCGGTCCTGTCGGGGGTCGAGCTGCTGGCGTCGGACCTGGGTCAGGATCTGCTGGTCGTCGACGTCGGTGGGGCCACCACCGACGTCTATTCGGTGCTGATCCCCGACGCCGAGCAGCTGGCCGGGGTCCGCGACGAGGTCGCCGGGACGATGTGGGCGGCCCGTACGGTCGAGGGGGACCTGGGGATGCGCTGGTCTGCGCCCGGGGTCGTCGCCGCGGCGGTGGGGGAGAAGCTGCTGCCCCACGACGACACCCACGCGCTGCAGCAGGCCGCGGATCTGCGGGCCGAGCATCCCGGGTTCGTCGCCGACAGTGCCCTGGAGCAGGCCGTGGACTGGCGGCTGGCCGAGCTCGCGGTGGCGGTGGCGCTGCGCCGCCACGCCCGCGGCGAGGCCGTCGTGGTCGGCGGGCCGCGCCGCGGTGGCCGTGACCTGCGTGACGTGGCGCTGGCGATCGGGTCCGGCGGGGTGCTGCGGCACAACCCGCCGCTGGTCGCCCAGCGGATCATGGCGGCGGGGCTGGGTGACAGCGCGGGCGGGTGGCCGCTGCCGCGCGCGCCGCGTACGGTCGTCGACGCGTCCTACATCCTGGCCGCGGCCGGACTTCTGGCCGCCGAACATCCGGCCGCCGCGGCGGCCCTACTCGCCGCTGAGCTGCGCTGACGAGTCCCCGGACGGGTAATGGTCACGCTGCGTACACGCATGCTGAAATTGACCCGGCGGTGGGCTCACGCGTACCGTCGTAAGGTCCTCCGCCGCAACGATCGGCTCGATGTTTTCGGTTCGATGGTGCGGCAGGCGGCAGGCGGTGGCCAGTAGACAACGACCCGACGCCCGGCAGCCGGCCAGGCGCGGATCGGCCCGAAGGTCACCGGCCGCGGCCGCTTGCAGGAGTTGGGGAGTGCGGGGCGCGGCCGTCGGCCGCGCCCCGATTCTTGTGTAGCCTGTGCAGCACCCCGGGTGTGATCTTCGGTCGGGGTGGCGCGACGCGCCCGGCTGCGACAGATAGGTGATGTGGTGACGGTGCAGACCCTCGCCCCCACGACCCCGCCCGGCCCGCCCGCCCCTGTGCCAGGTGGCGGTCCGCGGCTGTGGACCGCGCTGGTGCTGGCGGTGGTGTCGGGGCTCGCGCTGCTGGTGTCGTTCCCGCCGTACGGCCTGTGGTGGGCCGCGCCCGTCGGGGTGGCGGGCCTGGCGGTGGCGGTGCATGGGCGGCGGCTGCGCGCCGGTGCCGGGCTGGGCCTGGTCACCGGGCTGGTGTTCTTCGCGCCGCTGCTGGCGTGGACGAACCTGCACGTCGGGTACGCGCCGTGGCTGCTGCTGGCCGTGTTCCAGGCCACCTACCTGCTGCTGCTGGGCCTGGCCCTGGCGTGGGTGAGTCCGCTGGCGACCCGGCGGCCGGGCCTGTGGCCGCTGGCGGTGGCGCTGCTGTGGGTGGCGCAGGAGGCGCTGCGGGACCGGGCGCCGTTCGGCGGGTTCCCGTGGGGCAGGCTCGCGTTCAGCCAGGCCGACGCCCCGACCCTGATGCTGGCCCGCCTCGGCGGCGCACCGCTGGTCACGTTCGCGGTCGCGCTGGCCGGTGGCCTGCTGGCCGCCGCGTGGCTGGCCCTGCGCCCGGTCCGGCTCACCGAGGCAGTCGCGGACCCGGCGGCCGGTGCCGTCGCGTCCGGGCGACGCTGGGGGGCTGTCGCGGCGTACACGGGTGCGGCGCTGGTCGTGGTGGGTGTCGGGCTGGCCGTGCCCACCGCCGAGCCGAACGGCAGCCCGGTGACGGTCGCGATCGTGCAGGGCAACGTGCCCCGGCTGGGGCTGGAGTTCAACGCGCAGCGGCAGGCGGTGCTCAACAACCACGCCCGCGCCACCACGGATCTGGCCCGACGGGTGGCCGCCGGTGAGGTCGCCCGGCCGGACCTGGTGATCTGGCCGGAGAACGCCTCCGACATCGACCCGCTGCGCAACATCGACGCCGCCGCCGCGATCGACGCGGCCGCCACCGCGATCAACGCCCCGATCCTGGTCGGCGCCGTGCTGTCCGGGCCCGAGGCGGGGCAGTCGCGCAACGCGGGCCTGGTGTGGCTGCCGCGCCAGTCGGCGTACGGGCCGCCGTCGCAGATGTACCTCAAGCAGCATCCGGTGCCGTTCGCCGAGTACCTGCCGCTGCGCCCGATCGTCGAACCGATCGCGCAGGCGATCACCAACCAGGCGAAGCTGCTGCGCACCGACTTCGTCGCCGGGACCGCCCCCGGGGTGCTGACGTTGGGTCCGGCGAAGGTCGGCGACGTGATCTGTTTCGAGGTCGCCTACGACGACGTCGTCAACGCCACCGTCCGGTCGGGGGCGCAGCTGCTGGCGGTGCAGACCAACAACGCGACGTTCGACATCGCCGAGGCGACACAGCAGCTGGCGATGGTGCGGCTGCGGGCCGTCGAACACGGCCGGGACAGTCTCATGGCCTCAACCGTCGGTGTGTCCGGTTTTGTAACTGCTGACGGTTCTGTGCATGATGCAACTGATTTCAATACCGAAGCGGTGGTGGTACGGCAGCTGCGGCTGAGCACCGGGTCCACGCTCGCGACCAGGGTCGGTGCGTGGCCTGAGGCCGCCGCGGCGCTGGCCGCGGCGCTGGTGCTGGTCGCGGCGGGTGTGCTGCGCCGGCGCCGGAAGCGCGGAGCGTGACCGGCCGGACGTGAGGGAGGCCCCCGTGGGCGATCGAGACGGCGACGACGGCTATCCGGGCGTGGGCCGGGTCCTGGTGATCATCCCGACGTACAACGAGAAGGAGAACATCGTCTCGATCGTCGGCCGGGTCCGGGCGGCGACCCCGCAGGTCGACATCCTGATCGCCGACGACAACAGCCCTGACGGCACCGGTGTGATCGCCGACGCGATGGCCGCGGCCGACGCCCGGATCAAGGTGCTGCACCGGCCCGGCAAGCAGGGCCTCGGGGCGGCGTACATCGCCGGGTTCGGGTGGGCCGACGAGCACGGCTACGACGCGGCCGTGGAGATGGACGCCGACGGCTCGCACGCCCCCGAGCAGCTGCCGCTGCTGCTGGACGCGCTGCGTGGCGCCGACGCGGTGATCGGGTCGCGGTGGACCAAGGGCGGCAAGGTCGTCAACTGGCCGCTGCACCGGCTGCTGCTGTCGCGGGGCGGCAACCTGTACACCCGTACCGTGCTGGGCATGGGGGTGCGCGACGCGACCGGAGGCTACCGGGCGTACCGCACCGACGTGCTACGCAAGATCGAGGTCGAGTCGGTGGCGTCGCAGGGCTACAGTTTCCAGGTCGAGCTGACCTGGCGGACGTTCCGTCACGGCTTCCGGATCGTGGAGGTCCCGATCACCTTCGCCGAGCGCGAGCACGGCGCGAGCAAGATGAGCGGGTCTATCGTGAAGGAGGCGCTGTGGCGGGTCACCGTGTGGGGTGCCCAGGCTCGGCGGGACGCGCTGCGTCGCGCGTTCAAGCCCGGCGACCGCTGGCCGTGAGGTCGGCGCGGAGGTGAACTGGATTTGCGCAGGCTGCGGTGGGTTCCGGCGGCTGTCCTGTTGGTCGGGGCGGTCGAGTTCCTGATCTTCCTGTGGCTGTCCGCGCAGATCGGGCCGTTGCGGGCGGTGCTGCTGGTGGTGGCCCTGTCGGTACTGGGCATCGTGCTGATGCGTCGTGAGGGGATGTCGGCGTGGCGGCGGCTGCGGGCGGCCCGGCAGGGCGGCGACCCGCGTGGCGAGCAGGCCCTGGACGCGCTGGTCGGGTTGGCCGCGGCGCTGCTGCTGGTGATCCCGGGGCTGCTGACCGGCCTGCTGGGGCTGCTGTTGCTGATCCCGCCGGTGCGGCGGGCGGTGCGGGCGCGGGCCCGGGTGGCGACGGAGAAGCGGATCCCGGCGGGTACGGCCAACAGCGTGTTCGGGCCGCGTCGGGTGCGGGTGAGCACGACCACCCCGCCGCACCACCCGCCCGTGCAGACCCCTGGTCCGGTGTCGAACGCCGGTTCGGGGCCGTCGGAGGTCATCGAGGGTGAGATCGTCGACTGAAGCGGATCATGCCGAAAGGGCGCCCCGGATGTCCGGGGCGCCCTTTCGCTGTTCGGGACGGGGTCAGCGGCCGCGTTTGGTGCGGACCTCGGCCAGGCGCTCGTTGAGGATCTCCTCGAGCTCCTCGATGGAGCGGCGCTCCAGCAGCATGTCCCAGTGCGTACGCGGCGGCTTGACCTTCTTCTGCTCCGGCTCGGTGCCGTCGACCAGGCGGGCGACGCTGCCGTCGAACTTGCACTCCCACATCGACGGGACCTCGGCGTCGACGGCGAACGGCACCTCGAAGCGGTGGCCGTTGGCGCACTGGAATTCGCGGGTCTGCCGGGGCGCGAGTTCGGTGTTGCGGTCCGACTCGTAGCTGACGGCTCCCAGTCGGCTTCCCCGCAGCATGCGCTCGCCCATACCAGCTCCTCACGTTGAGAACGACTACCCGGTGGTGCAACACGCCGCACCGTTTCAAGATTCCCTCTTTGGTGACGCAGCGTGTCGTAGAACTGTAGCGGTATCGGATTCGTGAGACCGCCTCACCCGTACCCCCGACCGCGATATCGTCCGATTGGAGAAGTTTTGCGGGGAACATCACATCCGGGGAGACGCGATGGCCACCACCACGGCACCGGCCGCCAAGCCGGTCAAGACCTGGATGGGCCACCCCGGCGGGCTCGTCGTGCTGTTCCTCACCGAGATGTGGGAGCGGTTCAGCTTCTACGGCATGCGGGCGATCCTGACCCTGTTCCTGGCCGCCTCGGCGACGGCCGGCGGCTTCGGGATGACCGCCGCGTCGGCGGCGGTGCTGTACTCGATCTACAACTCGATGGTCTACTTCATGGCGCTGCCGGGCGGCTGGATCGCCGACCGGCTCCTGGGCACCCGCCGCAGCGTCCTGTACGGCGGCATCGTCATCGCGCTGGGCCACTACAGCCTGGCGGCCGGTTCCAAGGCGATGTTCTACCTCGGCCTGGTGCTCATCGTGCTGGGCACCGGCCTGCTCAAACCCAACATCTCCGCCATGGTCGGCGAGCTGTACGACAAGCACCCCGAGATGCACGAGTCCCGCCGCGACGCGGGCTTCACCCTGTTCTATCTCGGCATCAACCTGGGCGCGTTCTTCGCCCCGCTGCTGACCGGCTTCTTCGCCGCCAAGAACGACTGGCACCTGGCGTTCGGCATCGCCGCGGTCGGCATGACCCTGGCCGTCATCCAGTACCTGTTCGGCTACCGGCGGCTGGAGGGTGTCGGCCTCAAGGCGCACAAGCCGCTGCAGGCCCATGAACGCAACAAACTGCTCAGGATCGCCGCGGTCGTGGTGGCGATCATCGCGGTGCTGCTCATCGCCGACATCGCCGCCGGGACGTTCAAGGCCCAGCACGTCATCGCCGCGTTGACCCTGATGGCGCTGATCGTGCCGGCGGCGTACTTCCTGATGATGTTCCGCGACAAGTCGCTGACCACCCAGGAACGTTCCCGGGTCAGCGCCTACGTGTGGATCTTCATCGGGGCGGCGCTGTTCTGGATGATCTATGACCAGGCGGGCAGCCTGGTGAGCCTGTTCACCGAGAACGACGTCGACCGGCAGGTCGGCAGCTTCGAGATCCCCACCGCCTGGTTCCAGTCCATCAACCCGGTGCTGATCCTGCTGCTCGCGCCGGTGTTCGCGTGGATGTGGACCCGGCTGGACCGGCGCCAGCCCGGCACCCCGGTCAAGTTCTCCTGGGCGCTGCTGGGCATCGGCCTGTCGTTCCTGGTCATGGGTGCCGCCGGGGCCGCCGCGGGCCGTGGTCTGATCTCCCCGTGGTGGATCGTGCTGGTCTACTTCATCCAGACCTGCGCCGAGCTGCTGCTCAGCCCCGTCGGCCTGTCGGTCACCACCAAACTCGCGCCGCTGCGCTACGCCAGCCAGGTCATGGGCCTGTGGTTCCTGGCCTCCTCTGCGGGCAACGCCCTCAACACCTGGGTCACCCCGCTGGCCGAGAAGCTGCCCGCCGGCGTCTACTACGGCGGCCTGGGCCTGCTGGCGATCGCGGTCGGTATCTGCTTCTGGTTCGGCTCGCGCAGGATCGGCCAGCTGATGCACGGCGTGCACTGAGGAGACCCGACCCGATGAGCCACGACACCGCCACCCTGGACCTGCGCCGCGACACCGGCGACGAGGCCATGGCCCGGCTGCACCGCGACCTGACCGACCTGGCCCGCCGCTACCCGGCCGAACCGGTCACCGCCGTGGCCGGGCAGCTGCTGGAGACCCAGGAACTCGGCTTCACCGCGCTGGAGTCCGGACCCGACCCCGACCGGGACCGGCACCGCTACGCCCTGGTCGCGATCGCGACCGGGCTGATGGCCCACGTCGGCCACGACCTGGGCCGCGCCCACCAGGCGATGGCCTTGGCCCGCACCATGCACGCCTGCGCCGACAACGCCGACCATCCGTGCCTGCGCGCCTGGGCCCGGGGCATGCAGAGCCTGATCGCGTTCTGGGCCGGGCGCCCGCAGGAGGCGGTCCGGTTCGCCGAGTCCGGCGCCGCCCTGGCCGCCGAGACCACCGGCACCGTCACCTGCTGGCTGGCCGGCGCGCAGGCGCGGGCCCAGGCGATGCTCGGCGCCGTCGAACCGACCCGCCTGGCCCTGGTCCGCGCCGACGACCTGCGCGAACGTCACGCCAGCGATGACCTCGACGCCGTCGGCGGGCAGCTGACGTTCAGCCCGGCCCGGCAGCACTGCTACGCCGCGCAGGCGTACGCGCTGCTGCCCGAATGCGCCCCGCAGGCCGCCCACGAGGCCACCCGGGCTCTGGCCCTGTTCGGGTCCGGCCCGGCCGAGCAGCGCTCCTACCGTGACGAAGCCGCGGCCAGGTGCGCGCTGGCGCTGGCGCGGGTGCACACCGACGAACCCGACGGCGCCCGCGACGCCCTGGCCCCGGTGCTCGCCCTCGACCTGCCCCGGCGGGTCACCGAGGTCATGGTCAGCGTCGACCGGGTCTACACCGCCCTGCGCGACCGCCGCTACGCCGACGCGCCCGTCGCCCGCGAACTACGCGACGAGATCGAGTTCTTCGCCCAACGCCCCGCCTCGGCGCTCACCAACTGACGATCCCGCGCCGCCGCGGGCCGGATCGTTGCTGCAGTTTCGGGGAAAATGCGGCAATAGCGGCATGTCTTCGTGCACCATCCCCGAAACTGCGGGTACATCGGGCCTGCGACGGCACCGGGCGGGCCCTACCCGGCGCGCCGGGCGGGGCCTGGCCGGTGTACCCCGCATGGCGGCCCGGGAGCGGCGGGTCAGGTGGCGCGGCTCAGGCGCAGGACCGCCGCATGGGCGTCGGCGACGACGTCGGCGTCCGGCCGGTGTCCGTGCAGCACGCGGGCCGCGTCACCGGCGGCGATCAGCGCCAGCACCGGCACACCGAGGCCGTCGGTCAGGTCGGCCCACTCGTTCCACGTCGGCCGATCCTCACCCCACCACAGGTAGCCGCCCGGCGACGCGGGCCAGAACCGCTCGCGGTAGCGCAGCAGGACCTTCTCCGCCTGCCCGGTGCCGATCCGCGCCAGGGCGAACGCGTGCCCGTCGGGCAGCGGCGGGTCCAGCGCGAGCGTCGGCAGCACCGCCAGCGGCACCGCGAGCACGGCCCGGTCGGTTCGCAGCCGACCCCAGGCTCCGTGCACGGTCACGCCGCCGGGGTCGGACGTCACGCCGGTCACCGGGTGGTTCAGCGCCACGTCGAGGCCGTCGGCGAGCGCGTCGCACAGCCGGGACAGGCCCGCGGGCACCCAGCGGTCGCCTTCGCCGACGCCGGGTTCGCCGAACGTGCCCCGCGCCGAGGCGGTGGTGAAGTCCAGCCCGGACTCCAACGTGATCGCGGCGGCCACCGCGTAGTCGAGCACCCGTACGCGTGCCGGGTCCAGCCGTGCCCGGTGCGCGGCAAGGACCTCGGCCACGGTCGTGTCGGCGTCGGCGGTGCGGGCGGCGGCGTGCTGGCGCAGTGCGGTCAGGGCTTCGTCGACGCCGGAGACCGGGCCGTCGGACGACAGCGGCAGCGGCGCGGCGAAGTCGGTCGCGACCGTGCTCAGGCGCAGGGCACGGGCCACGCGTGCCAGGGGATTGCGCGGGTACTGCTGCAGCCAGGCCGCGCCCAGGTCGGCGGTGACGCCGCCCAGGTCGACGCTGCGGATCCGGCCGCCGATCCGGTCGCGGGCCTCCACCACCCGCACCCGCTGGCCGTGTTCGTACAGCAGCCGGGCGGCGGCCAGTCCGGCGATGCCTGCCCCGACCACGGCGACGCTCTGGCCGGGGCGGGCGGTGCTCATTAGGTGCGCGGCGGCGGTACGGCCGGACTCGTACGCGCCGTGCACCATCGCGGGGCTGGTCGGGTGCACGCCCTCCCCGGCCAGCACCACGCGTTCGTCGACCGGGGCGGCGAGTTTCGCCCGGTCGGCGGTGGTGCCGCCGAGCAGCAGGCCGGTCCAGGCGCCGCGCGCGTACGGGTCGGTGCCCCAGCGCGACACCGCCCACGCCACCGGCCCTTCCACGGCGCACCTCCTTCCGCCAGTGTGCCGGGTGGACGGGTCAGCTCGGAGCCGTGGTCAGCCAGGTGGTGCCCAGGTCGTCCAGCCCCTGGCGCTGGGCGGCGGTCAGCGTGGTACGTCCCGTCGCCGCGCGCAGCAGACCCGGACGGTCGGTGGCCAGCAGCGACGCGACGGTGTCGGCCTGCGGGCCGAACAGCAGCCCGGCGACGACGTCGGCGGCCCGCGGGGTCAGCCACGGGGCGACGCCCAGCGCGTCGGACAGGTCGAGGCCGTGCACGGCCAGTTCCACGACCCGGGTCACCTGGAAGTCGGTCAGCCGCATCGGGTCGCCGTGGCGGGTGGTGACCAGGCGCGGCGCCGTCGCGGCGACGCGGGCGGCCACTGCGGCGCACTGCTGCTCGCACCAGTCGATCAGCTGCGGGCCGGTGCGGGCGGCGGCGAACTCGTGCGCCAGGTCGACGCGGGCGTTGTCGGCCTCGGGGGCGAACCGGGCGTCGGGGGCGTAGTAGCGCGGGGTGCTGATCGGCACGGCTCGCGGCGGGTCGGCGTCGAGCATGTCCAGGGTCCGGGACACCGCGATCGCGGTGTGGGCGAGTTCGTCGCGCACCGACCAGGGCGGGCAACAGGTGGGCCGGTCCAGGTCGGCTTCCGGTACGGCGCGTAGCCCCGCCACCAGTGCCGCCGCCTCGGCGGTCAGTGCCGCGTTGACGGTCGCCGCGTCGGGGATCAGTGACACCAGCCGGAACCGGTCGGCCACGCAGACGGTGTCGTCGTCGACGGTGAACCCGGGATCGCCGAGGTGGGCGCGCATCTGCTCGCCGTGCCAGAACCGTTCGTGGCCGGCGCGCCACTGTGCGACGGTCTCGTAGCCCTCGCCTTCGGCGATCGCGTGGACGAGGTCGACGTCGGCGAGCCGGATCAGCCGTACGTCGGTGTGCTGCAGGATCGCCAGGGGTTCGCCCGCCGAGTCGATGAGCACGCTGCGCTCGCCGGGGCGCGGCAGGGGTTCGCCCTCGTGTTCGTATTCGGTGCGCAGGCCGGTGGAGGAGGTCTTGTGCCCGGCGAGGATCGCGGCGACGAGCTGGTCGCGCAGCGGTCCGGGGAACGCGAACTCGGCCGGGGGCAGGTCGGCATAGGTCACGGCGCTGAGCCTAGACCGGCGCCGGTGATGGCGGCCGGATCACCGGCCCTTGACCGCGCCTACTACGCGCTGCGATGCTACGCGGAACGTAGTAGAGACGAGGTGGTGTCGTGGCCGGACTGTCCGACCTGGGGCGGTTCTCCGAACCGGCGATGTATGTGCTGATCAGCCTCGCCGAAGGTCCCAAGCACGGGTACGCGATGCAGGACGACATCGGCGCGCTCACCGGCGTCCGGCCCGGACCCGGCACCCTCTACGGCGCGGTCCGGCGCCTGGAGGAGCACGGCTACATCGAGGCGCTGCCCGAACGGGACCGGCGCAAGCCGTACCGGCTCACCGACACCGGCCGCGCCGCGCTGACCGCCGAACTCAACCGCATCCAGCACCTGGCCGGCACCGGCCTGCGCCGCCTGGCGGTGGCCTGATGCGCCGCCGCCTGAGCACGCTCGTGCTGGCCCTGTACCCGCGCCGCATCCGTGACCGCTACGGCGACGAGATCGCCGACCTGCTGCGCGACTCGCCCCGCCCGTGGCGGGATTTGGCCGACGTGACCTGGTGCGCCCTCGGCGACCGGGTCAGCCACCGAGCGGAGACGATCACGATGGCCCGAGTCCGCACCACCGCGCTGCGCACCGCCTGGCTGCTGGCGTCCCCGGCCGCGCTGACCGCGGTACTGGTCGCGTTCATGGCCATGACCGGCCCGGCGCTGTTCCTGACCGAACGGTTCACCCGCGTGGACCAGCAGGCCGTCCAGAGCGCGTACGCGGCGATGGTCCTGCCCGCCGCCGTGCTGGCGGGGCTGCTGGGCGCCTGGACCGGCCGCCTCGGCGTGGCCAGGCCGTGGTTGGCCGTACCCGCCGCGATGGCCGTGGGCCTGGTGGCGATCGCCGCGGTGCCCGACGCGGGGCAGATCCTCGGCGAGCACACCGGCGCCAGCGCGACCGCGATCGTGCTGTGGGCGGCGGGCACGGCCGCGCTGGCCCGCCTCGACCTGGCCCTGCGCGAACGCGGCGGCCCGCGCTGGGCCGCCCGCACGGTGGGTGCCCTGGTCGTGCTCGAACTGGCCACCATGACGTACGTGCTGGTCAGCCTCGACCCGGTCCGCGCACCCCGGCAGCACGCCCTGCTGTGGTACCCCTCGGCCATGACTGCCCTCGACAGTGGCCTGGTCGACGGCGCGTACCTGCAACTCGCCGACGTGATCAAGGTGCTGCCCGCGATGCTGACGATGTGCACGGTGTTCGCCCTGACCGTGACCGCCTGGACGCGCGAATCGGCCCGCACCGCGCCGCAACCGGCTTGACCCTCACGTAACGGCAGGCCGCAGCCTTGACCGCGGAAGGGAGAGAACCGTGGCCTACACCGTGGGAAAGGTCGCCGAACTCGCCGCAGTGACCGTGCGTACGCTGCACCACTACGACGAGATCGGCCTGCTGTCGCCAAGTGGGCGCTCGCACAGCGGCTACCGCCGCTACGACGACGCCGACCTGGAACGGCTGCAGCAGATCATGTACTACCGGGAGCTGGGGTTCTCACTGGAAGAGATCGCGACCATCCTCGCCGATCCGCAGTCCGACGCGACGGCGCACCTGCGCCGCCAGCACGAACTGCTGACCGGGCGCATCAAACGGATGCAGGAGATGGTCACCGCGATCGAGTTCGCGATGGAGGCAAACAAAGTGGGAATCCAGCTCACCCCCGAGGAGCGCTTCGAGGTGTTCGGGGAGTTCGACCCCGACGCGCACGCCGAGGAGGCGCAGCAGCGCTGGGGCGGCACCGACGCCTACCAGGAGTCGGCCCGGCGTACCGCGCGGTACAGCAAGGACGACTGGCTGCGGCACAAGGCCGAGAACGAGGACTGGGGCGGACGCTTCACCAGCCTGATGGACTCCGGCGCGGCCGCCGACAGCCCGGCCGCGATGGAACTGGCCGAGGAGCACCGGCAGATCATCAGCCGCTGGTTCTACGAGTGCTCGTACGAGATCCACACCGGTCTGGCCGACATGTACCTGGCCGACGAGCGGTTCACGGCCACGTACGAGGCGATCAAGCCGGGGATGGCGCAGTTCCTGCACGACGCCATCCACGCCAACGCGGTCAACCGCGCGTAGGCGCCCCTGACCGGTCTGCGGTCCCGCGCACCCCGCGGGACCGCAGACCGGTCAGTTGTCGGACTTGATGTGGGTGTCCGGGCCCGGGTAGAGCAGGCCCTCGTGCTGGTCGTCCTCCCAGCGCACCGTGTACGGCGGGCTGCCGTCCTCGTGCGGCACCGCGATGATCACACCGATGCGGCGGTGGTCACCCACGTGCGCACCCTCGACGATGATCGTGTCCCCGATCTTGGCCTTCATGGGGCTCACCTCCTCGTCCATTGTCCGGTCGGGCGGGCCGGTACGCAGGTCAACGCCGCCAGGCCGTCGGCAGCTCGTACTCCCAGCCGGGCTGCCACGCGAACGGCGCCGACACCAGCCGGTGCAGATCGGCGCCCTCCAACAGCACCGCCAGCGCGTGCCGGTTGGCCGAATGGGCGATCAGCACCAGCCGCTGCCCGTCGTGCCGGTCCGCGAGCTCCTCGAGCAGCTCGGCGGTACGGTCCACGACCTGCCGGTAGGACTCCCCGCCGGGAAACGGCGTGTCCACCCGCTGCGGCCGCTCCCGGTCCAGGCGGTGCACCGGCATCCCGTTGAGCTGCCCGTAGTCACATTCGCGCAGCCGGGCGTCCAGGCGGATCCCGATACCGCGGGCACCGAACGCGAGCTGCGCGGTCTGCACGGCCCGGTGCAGGTCGGAGCAGTAGACCAGGTCGACGCCGTCGTCGCGACGGCGTCGCGCCAGGTCGGCGGCGTCGCGCAGGCCCCGCTCGGACAGCTGTCCCGGCAGCCAGCCGGTGGCGATACCGGCCTCGTTGTCGGTGGTCGTGGAGTGGGTCTCGTACACCAGGCGCACGCTCATACCGTCTGCACGCCGACGCCACGGCGCCCGGTTCGCAGCCGGGTCAGGCCAGCTCGCGCACCCAGCGCAGCGGCGAGGTCGCGGTGAAGCCGAGCCGGGCCAGCACCGCGGCGCTGGGCGGATTGTCGAACTCCAGTTCGGCCACGACCCGCCGCGCCCCCGCCGCGGCGGCGGCCTCGACCAGCGCGGACGCGGCCTCGGACGCGTAACCGTGGCCGCGGGCGGACTCGGCCAGCCCGTAGCCGATCTCGACGGTGCCGTGCTCGTCGGGGGCGCCGTGGTAGCCGACCCCGCCGACGAACAGGCCGCTGTCGCGGACCTGGATCGCGTACGGCACCCACAGCCCGCCCGGCGCCCCGGCCCGCAGGTACATCCGGGCCGTGTCCTGGTCGCCCGCGAACGGGAAGTCCGGCGCCCAGCGCGGGTCGCGGGGCTGCCCGTCGGCGATCATCGACGCCAGGATCGGGGTGTACGGGTGCAGCACCAGCCGCGCGGTCTCGATCACAAGCACCGCAGCCTACCCGCGCGCGGGGGACAGCACGCGGGCGCGCCGTCGGCGAGGATGGCAGCCATGACGTGGACCGCCCCGCAGATCACCCGCACCGACGAACCGTTCATCGGCTCCGAGCGCACCATCCTGGACGGATACCTCGACTGGCACCGCACCACGCTGCTGCACAAGTGCGCCGGGCTGACCGGCGAGCAGCTGTGCCAGGCTTCGACACCGCCGTCGAACCTGACCCTGCTGGGCCTGGTCCGGCACATGACCGACGTGGAGCGGGGCTGGTTCCGCCGCCGCGTCGCCGGGCAGCAGATCGAGTCGCTGTACTCCCACACCGACGGCCGAGGCGGTGCCTCGTTCGACCTGATCGACCCCGCTGACGCCGCCGGTGACCTCGACCGGCTGGTGCAGGAGTGGCAGCACTGCCGCGACGCCGTCGCCGACCTCGACCTGACCGCCGAGTTCGTCCACGAACGCAGCGGCGCCAGGATGTCGCTGCGCTGGGTGTACGTCCACATGATCGAGGAGTACGCCCGCCACAACGGCCACGCCGACCTGCTGCGTGAACGCATCGACGGCACCACCGGCGCCTGAACCGAAAGAACCGACTTCCGAAACCTCCCGGACCTGCCTTTCGTCAGGTGCGCGGCTGTTCGGCCTGCGGGATCGTGGGAACTGCCGGTGCTCGCACCGCCACCGGCAGCCCCGCACCCAGCAGGGCGGCGGCCGCGACAGCGGCTACCACCGGGGCCCGCACTCGACCTACTGCGCGATCGTGGTCAAGGCCGCCCCGGCCCGCTGAAGCCGACGCCGGTACCTCTCCACCGGCGTCACGCACCCGGGCCGCACGCCTCGCGGCCCGGGTGCACTCATGCGGTGACCTGCGCGACCGTACCCGTGGGGGCGTACGTCATGTCCCGTACGCGGCAGACCCGCTACGCTTCGCAGTGTGGACCGCCGCGACCGACGCGCCGCGGCCGCGCCGCAGCAGGCGCGGCCGGGTCGTCGTGCTGTCGTCGTGTCCGACCTCGACGAGCTGCGCGGCCCGACCGGCGGCGTGGTCGAGCTGCCGCACCGGCTGTTCTGGCAGCCCGACCGTGGCGTCGACCTCGCCGACACGCACCTGCTGACCTGGTTGTACGAGACCGTGCTGCGCGAGGCCCGCACCGGCGCGGAACTGCGCACCTGGCTGCACGGGCCGACCCTGGTCCGGCTGTGGCCCGACCTGTTCCTGCCCCGCGGCATCCGCCGCGCCTGGGAGGAACGCCACCCGCAACTGCGCACCCAGGTTCCCGCGTCGTGACCGGCGGCGCGCAGGCGCTGCAGCACGACGTCGCCCGCATCGCCCTGTCGGTGGCACGCGCCCACGGGTTCGCCCTCGGCGGCGGGCACGCCCTCAACCTGTACGGCATCGTCCACCGCGGCACCGAGGACGTCGACCTGTTCACCGACGTCGACGGCGGGGTCCGTGCCGCCGGGGCCCTGGTCGCCGCCGCGCTGGCCGACGCCGGACTGCACGTCACCACCTACGGCGACGACCTGGGCGAGGTGTTCGACGGGCTCGACGACGAGCTGGTCGAATTCGAGGTGACCCGGGGCGCGGCGGTGATGCGGCTGACCCTGGCCCGCTTCGACCGCGAACGCGGCCCGGTCGTCATGGACGTCGGGCCGGTGCTGCACCTGGACGACGTACTCGGCGGCAAGGTCGCCGCGCTCGCGGCCCGCGCCGAGCCCCGCGACTACGTCGACGTGGCCGGGGCGCAGCGCCGCTACGACCGGCAACAACTCATCGAACTGGCGCAGCGGGCCGACCCGACGCTGACCGGCGACGACTTCGCCGCCGCGATGCGCCGCCTGGACCGCCTCGACGACTCCGTCTGGCAGCACCTGTACGGCCTGAGTCCGCAGGCGTGCGCGGCCGTGCGGGCCGCGTTCGCCGACTGGCCGCGCTGACCGGTCCGGGCACCGCGCTCGCAGGCCCGGACCGTGGCCTTACCGCCAGCGCGAACGAGAAGCCACCGGCGATCGCCGCGACCCGGGCCAGGCCGCTCACCGCCCGTCCAGCGGTACCACGGCGGGTTCGGCCTGGCCGAACCGTTCGCGGCGGTGCTGCGCCAGGTCCTGCGGGGCTGAGCGGCCTCGGCCCGACCGCGGCTGCTTGGATGGACGCCATGACCGAGCAGCCGCGGTCGGCGGACGAGATCCTCGACATCGTCGACGAGCACGACCAGGTGGTGGGCCAGGCCCGCCGCGCCGACGCGTACGCGCGCAGGCTCATCCACCGGTGCGTGTTCATCCTGGCCACCGACGCCGACGGGCGGATCTTCGTACACCGGCGCACCGCGCAGAAGCTGGTCTTCCCGTCCTGCTACGACATGTTCGTCGGCGGTGTGGTCGGTGCGGGGGAGTCCTACGACGAAGCCGCGCGCCGCGAGGCGGGCGAGGAGTTGGGCGTGGTCGACCTGCCGCGGCCGGAGTACCTGTTCAAGTTCCTGTACGAGACATCCGAGCACGCGTGGTGGTCGGCGGTCTACCGGGTGACCGTGCCCGGACCGGTCGATCCGCAGGTCGAGGAGGTCGCCTGGCACGCGTTCCTCACCCGCGACGAGCTCGACGCGCGGCTGGCGCGGTGGGAGTGGGTGCCCGACGGCATGGCCGCGTGGCGGAAACTGGCCGCCCGCGCCTAGATCGGCTCCACCCCGGTCGGCAGGCGGCTCCACGCCGACTCCTCGTGCAGGTATGCCAGCAGCACCTCCCGCATCGCCCGCGCGGCGTGGGTGGGGGTGACGTCGCGACGGTGCGCCAGCGCGATGGTGCGCTGCACCCCCGGTGGGGCCAGGGGAGTGGACCGCAGCCGGGTCCGGCCCGACAGCACCATCGACGGTACGAGCGCGACCCCGAGCCCGGCCTCGACGAACCCGAGCACGGCGTCCATCTCGCCGCCCTCGATCGCGAACGACGGATCGAACCCGGCCCGGCGGCACGCCTCCAGGGTCGTGTCGCGCAGGTCGTAGCCGGGACGGAACATCACCAGCGGCTGGTGCTCCAGCTCCGGCAGCGTGAGCACCGGCGACTCGGTCGGCGCGGGCAGGGTGATGGCCGACGCGACGACCAGGCTCTCGCGCAGGATCGGCTCGGCCCGCAGCGCCGGATCGGTGCCCTGGTCGGGCAGCACGATCAGGGCCAGGTCCAGGCCGCCGCGGGCGAGTTTGCCGACCAGGTCCTGCGAGCCGCCCTCCTCCAGCAGCAGCCGTACCCCCGGGTAGCCCTCCTGGTAGCGGCGCAGCACCGGCGCGACCAGGCTGGTGCACAGACTCGGGGTGGCGCCCAGCCGCAGCCGCCCTCGGCGTACGCCGATGAGTTCCTGCACCTCCAGGCGGGCGGTCTCGACGTCGGCGAGGATGCGCCTGGCCCGGGGCAGCAGCGCCTCCCCGGCCGGGGTCAGCGTGATGTTGCCACGCGAGCGGGTGAACAGCGGCGCGCCCAGTTCGGTCTCCAGCACGTGGATCTGCTTGCTCAGCGACGGCTGGGTCACCCCGGCCTGCTCGGCGGCCTGGGTGAAGTGGCGCGTCTCGGCGACCGCGACAAAGTACTTGAGCTGCTGCAACTGCACACCCATAGCGTAGGGCCATCGTCGGAGCCCCGACGATGGCCGCGGCAACCGCCGCCGGCTGCCGCTGTCTAGGATGGCGCCCGTGCGGCAGCAGACCCGGGTCACCTATGACGGCATCGCGTGGGCGTTCGTGTGGGCGGGGTTTCCGCTGGCCGGCGCCGGAGTTGGCTGGCTGCTGCGGGCGGTGGCCGGTTGGGTGGCGGGCCTGGCCTGGGCGCCGCTGCAGGGCCCGTTCCGGCTGGTCGCCTCGATCCGCGAGCCGTACGGCACCCTCGCCGCGGTCGGCGTCGGCGCGCTGCTCGGTCTGGGCGTGGCGCTGCTGGCGACCCTGGAGGTGCTGGTCCTGGTCATCGACGACGATGCCGTGGCGCTGCGTCGGGGCGGGGTCGAACGGGCCCGGTTCGGGCGACCGGCGGTACGCGGCGTGTTCATCGACCTCAAGCACCTGGTCCTGCTCGGTGCCGATGGTGCCGAACTGGACCGGCAGGAGTGCGACCTGGACGTCGAGCGGGTTCGGGCGGCGTTCGAACGGCACGGCTACCGGTGGCTGCCCGGCGATCCGCACGCGGCGCACTACCGGCGCTGGGTGGACGGCGACCCGGACCTGACCGGTCCCGCCGGTGCGTTGCTGCGGGCCCGGCAGCGGGCCGTCGACCGGGGTGAGGACCGCGACCGCGACGAGTTCCGGGCCGAACTGGCCAGGTTGGGCGTGGTGGTGCGGGACGAGGGCAAGCGGCAGTACTGGCGCTCGCAGGGACAGTGAGTTTTCCCACCTGCTGAGGTGTGCCTCACAGGCCGGTGACGCGTTGCGGCGGCGAAGCGGCATCTGGGGACCCTGAATGCACGCTGAAAGATCAATTGAAGCTGTTTCAGTATGGCGTACGGCTATCGACTGGGCCCGTGTCATGCATTGGACGCCTGATCCACAGCGTCCTAGCCTGCGAGACGTGGCAGTAGCGAATCAGACCCTCGCCCGACCTGGACTTCTGCGGTCCACGGTCGGCCAGAAGGTGATCATGGCGGTTTCGGGAGCACTCCTGGTGCTCTTCCTCCTCGCGCACATGATCGGCAACCTCAAGATCTTCTTTGGCGCGCAGACGTTCGACTCGTACGCGCACTGGCTGCGCGAGATCGGCGAGCCGATGCTGCCGTACTCGGCGTTCCTGTGGATCCAGCGCGTCGGCCTGCTGGTCGCCATCGTCGCCCACATCTGGGCCGCGACGGTGCTGACGATCCGCGCCAAGAAGGCCCGGCCGGTCAAGTACGCCCACCGCAAGCCCGTCCAGGGCTCCTACGCCGCGCGCACCATGCGCTGGGGCGGTGTGATCATCGTGCTGTTCGTGGTCTACCACATCCTCGACCTGACCACCCGCACCATCAACCCGGTCGCCGACACCAGCAAGGCCCACGCGGCGGTCACCGCCGACTTCGCCCCCGACCGCTGGTATGTCACCGCGTTCTACGCCCTGGCCGTGCTCACCCTCGGCTTCCACCTGCGGCACGGCATCTGGAGCGCGCTGCAGACCCTGGGTGTCAGCAACGACCGCCGCGAGAAGGCCCTCAAGGGCGTCGCGCTGGCCGTGGCCGCGGTGATCGTCGCCGGGTTCCTCTCCGTCCCGTTCGCCGTACTCACAGGGCTGGTGAAGTGACCATGTCGGACTACTACACCCTCGGCGACCCGGTCGCCGACACCAAGGCGCCCGAGGGCCCGATCGAGACCCGCTGGGAGCAGCGCCGCTTCGGCGCCAAGCTGGTCAACCCGGCCAACAAACGCAAGCTCACCGTCATCGTGGTCGGCACCGGCCTGGCCGGCGGCTCGGCCGCGGCGACCCTGGGCGAGCTCGGCTACCAGGTCAAGTCGTACTGCTACCAGGACTCCCCGCGTCGCGCCCACTCGATCGCGGCCCAGGGCGGCATCAACGCGGCCAAGAACTACCGCAACGACGGCGACAGCGTCCACCGGCTGTTCTACGACACCGTCAAGGGCGGCGACTTCCGCAGCCGCGAGTCCAACGTACACCGCCTGGCGCAGATCTCGGTGCAGATCATCGACCAGTGCGTGGCCCAGGGCGTCCCGTTCGCCCGCGAGTACGGCGGCCTGCTCGACACCCGCTCCTTCGGCGGCGCCCAGGTGTCGCGGACCTTCTACGCCCGGGGTCAAACGGGCCAGCAGCTGCTGCTGGGCGCGTACCAGGCCCTGGAGCGCCAGATCGCGGCCGGGACTGTGCAGATGCACGACCGGCACGAGATGCTGGAGCTGATCATCGTCGACGGCCGCGCCCGCGGCATCGTCGTACGCGACCTGGTCACCGGTGAGATCAGCACCGAGTTCGCCGACGCGGTCGTGCTCGCCTCCGGCGGCTACGGCAACGTGTTCTTCCTGTCCACCAACGCCAAGGGCTGCAACGTCACCGCGTCGTGGCGGGCGCACCGCAAGGGCGCGCTGTTCGCCAACCCGTGCTACACGCAGATCCACCCGACGTGTATCCCGGTCTCCGGCGACCACCAGAGCAAGCTCACCCTGATGTCGGAGTCGCTGCGCAACGACGGCCGGGTGTGGGTGCCCAAGGCCAAGGGCGACGCCCGGGTCCCGGCCGACATCCCCGAGGACGAGCGCGACTACTACCTGGAGCGCATCTACCCGGCGTTCGGCAACCTGGTGCCCCGTGACATCGCCTCGCGCGCGGCCAAGAACGTCTGCGACGAGGGCCGTGGCGTCGGCCCCGGCGGCCTGGGCGTGTACCTGGACTTCGCCGCCGCGATCAACCGCCTCGGGCGTGACGCGGTCGAGGCCAAGTACGGCAACCTGTTCGAGATGTACCAGCGCATCACCGGCGAGGACCCGTACACCACGCCGATGCGCATCTACCCGGCGGTGCACTACACGATGGGCGGGCTGTGGGTCGACTACGACCTGCAGTCGACCATCCCGGGCCTGTTCGTGATCGGCGAGGCGAACTTCTCCGACCACGGCGCCAACCGGCTGGGCGCCTCGGCGCTGATGCAGGGACTGGCCGACGGCTACTTCGTGCTGCCCAACACCATCGGCGACTACCTGGCCGCGGGCCCGTTTCCGAAGCTGGACGGCGAGAACTCGCAGGTGGCCGAGGCCCGCAAGCAGGTCGAGGAGCGCATCGAGAAACTGCTGTCGATCAACGGCGACCGCACCGTCGACTCGTTCCACCGCGAGCTGGGCCGCATCATGTGGGAATACTGCGGCATGGAGCGCACCGACGCCGGGCTGCGCAAGGCGATCAGCGAGATCCGTGAGCTGAAGGCCGAGTTCTGGCAGCGGGTGAAGGTCCCCGGCGACGGCGAGGGCCTCAACCAGTCGCTGGAGCGCGCCGGCCGGGTGGCCGACTTCTTCGAGCTGGCCGAGCTGATGTGCATCGACGCGCTGCACCGCGAGGAGTCGTGCGGCGGGCACTTCCGGGCCGAGAGCCAGGACGCCGACGGCGAGGCCCAGCGCGACGACGAGCGGTTCAGCTACGTCGCCGCGTGGGAGTTCACCGGCGACAGCCCGGTCCTCCACAAGGAGGACCTGACCTTCGAGTACGTACACCCGAGTCAGCGGAGCTACAAGTGACCCAGAAGTCGATGAGCCTGAAGCTGCGCATCTGGCGGCAGGCCGACGCCCAGGAAAAGGGCGCCATGGTCACCTACCAGCTGCAGAACGTCTCCCCGGACATGTCGTTCCTGGAGATGCTCGACGTGCTCAACGAGCGGCTGACCCTCGACGGCGAGGACCCGGTCGCCTTCGACCACGACTGCCGTGAGGGCATCTGCGGCATGTGCAGCCTCGTGATCAACGGTGTGCCGCACGGGCCGGAGAAGGCGACCACCACCTGCCAGCTGCACATGCGGCATTTCAAGGACGGCGAGACGATCGACATCGAGCCGTGGCGGGCCAAGGCGTTCCCGGTCGTGAAGGACCTGGTCGTCGACCGCCGCGCGTTCGACAAGATCATCCAGGCGGGCGGGTACATCTCCGCGCCGACCGGCTCGGCCCCCGACGCGCACGCCGCCCCGGTGCCCAAGGCCGACGCCGACGCCGCGTTCGAGGCCGCGACCTGCATCGGCTGCGGCGCCTGCGTGGCCGCGTGCCCCAACGGCTCGGGCATGCTGTTCACCGCCGCGAAGATCACCCACCTGGGTCTGCTGCCGCAGGGCCAGCCCGAGCGCGACACCCGCGTCATCGACATGATGCACGCGCACGACGAGGCCGGGTTCGGTGGCTGCACCAACACCGGCGAGTGCACCTCGGTCTGCCCGAAGGGCATCCCGCTGCAGGCCATCGCCCAGCTCAACAAGGACTTCCGGCACGCCCTGCGCGCCGCGTCCTGACCCGTACGGCCGACACAGGGCCGCGCCCGTCCGGTTGACGGGCGCGGCCCTGCGCACATCCGAGGCGGGCCTCAGCCGGGTTTGCGGCCCGACCAGACACCCGTGGTCCGCCGCAGGACCCGGTCGTCTTCGGCAAGCTCCAGCACCCCGCGGTAGAACTCCTGCCGCCGGTCGTCGGGCAGGGCCTCGATGAACGCCCGGTAGCCGTGGCTCATCGCCCACTGCCACAGCATCTCGCCGTCCCGGAACGTGATCGCGACCTGCGCACTGTCCTCGCGCAGATCCACGAAGCCCGCCTCCTCCAGCAGGTCGGCGGCGTCGACCGGCCGACCCATGCCCGCGTCCGGGTCCAGGTAGGCCGCGAACCGCCCGAACAGGCCGTTCAGGCGGCTGCCGAGCGAAGTCTCGTCGGCGACCGACGGTGCGCCACCTCCGCCGCCGGTACGGGCGCTGCCTCCGGTGAACGCGAAACGCCCACCCGGGGCCAGCACGCGGTACGCCTCGGCGACTCCGGCGGCCGGGTCGTCCAGGACGTGGATGACGAACGAGGAGCCGACGAGATCGAAACCTCCCTCCGGCAGCGCAAGCGCCTGCACATCCATCACGTGCGCCGTCACTGCCGGGTAGGCCGCGGTCAACCGCTTGACCATCGCCGGTGACGCGTCGACGGCCGTCACGACACAGCCCCGCGCCAGGGCCGGTGCGGTCAGCGCACCCCGCCCGGAACCCAGGTCCAGGAACCGGCACCCGGCGGGAGGATCAAGCACCTCCATGATGGCGGTGCCGAACTCGGCGAAGAACGGGGCCACCTGGTCGTACTCGTCGGCGACCCGGTCGAAGAGCTTCCATGCTGGTTCTGCCACGGCAGGCAGTCTCACGACGACGCCGCATCCGCGCAAACGCTTTTCCGCGCGTTTCGGGGTGTCGAGAATGCGGCGCCGGCTCCGTCCCGGGTATATCAGTGGCACGACAGGCCACGCGACGAAGAAGGAGCACCACCGTGACGATTCAGCGGATGGACAACGTCGGCATCGTCGTCGACGACCTCGAGGCCGCGATCGCGTTCTTCGTGGAACTCGGCATGGAGGTCGAAGGCAGGGCGCGGATCGAGGGCGGCTGGGCGGACCGCACCGTCGGACTCGACGGCATCCGCTGCGACATCGCGATGATGCGGACCCCGGACGGGCACGGGAAGCTGGAGCTGGCGAAGTACCGCAACCCCGAGGCGATCGGCGCCGAGCCGAAGAGCCCGCCGCCCAACACCGTCGGCCTGCACCGGGTCATGTTCGCCGTCGACGACATCGACGACGTCCTCGCCCGCCTGCGCGGCGCCCACGGCGCCGAACTGCTCGGCGAAGTGGCACGGTACGGGGACAGCTACCGGCTCTGCTACCTCCGCGGCCCCGAGGGGATCATCGTCGCGTTGGCCGAGCAGCTCAGCTGACGGCCCGGCGCGACCGTTCGGGTGAAAATCCGCCCGGAAAACGTCGCGGCGGCATGTCGAGAAACCACGTGCGGCTCCGTCCCCGGTGGTGAACACGGCCACAATGGGTCGTACCGCACCAAGGAGGAACATGATGGCCAAGTACCTGCTGCTCAAGCACTACCGGGGCGCGCCGGCGGCGGTCAACGACGTGCCGATGGACCAGTGGGCGCCGGAGGAGGTCGCGGCCCACATGCAGTACATGCGGGACTTCGCCGCTCGGCTCGAGGGCACCGGTGAGTTCGTCGACGGCCAGGCACTGTCGCCGCAGGGGACGTTCGTCCGCTACGACGGCGAGGGGCGGCCGCCGGTCACGGACGGCCCATTCGCGGAGACCAAGGACCTGATCGCCGGCTGGATGGTGATCGACGTCGACACCTACGAGCGGGCGCTCGAGCTGGCCGGCGAGCTGTCCGCGGCGCCGGGTGCGGGTGGCAAGCCGATCCACGAGTGGCTCGAGGTGCGCCCGTTCCTGTCCGAGGCGCCCACGGTGACCGAGTGAACGAGTCGCTGCTGCGGGAGCTGGTGCCCGCGGTGATCGGAGTCCTCGTCCGCCGCGGAGCCGACTTCGCGGCGGCCGAGGACGCCGTCCAGGACGCACTGCTCGAGGCCGTACGCGGGTGGCCGGACGACCCGCCGCGCGACCCCAAAGGCTGGCTGGTCACCGTGGCCTGGCGGAAGTTCCTCGACGTCGCCCGCGCCGACGCTTCCCGGCGACACCGTGAGATACGCGTCGAGGTCGAGCCCATGCCCGGCCCGGTCGAGGCGGTGGACGACACGCTGCGGCTCTACTTCCTGTGCGCGCACCCGTCCCTGACCCCGGCCTCGGCCGTCGCGCTCACGCTGCGCGCGGTCGGCGGCCTGACCACGCGTCAGATCGCCTTGGCCTACCTCGTGCCGGAGGCGACCATGGCGCAGCGCATCAGCAGGGCCAAGCGGACCGTCTCGGGCGTCCGCTTCAACCAGCCCGGGGACGTCGCCACGGTGCTGCGCGTGCTCTACCTGGTCTTCAACGAGGGCTACTCCGGCGACGTCGACCTCGCCGCCGAGGCGATCCGGCTCACCCGCCAACTGGCGGCCAAGACCAACCACGAGGAGGCCGCGGGGCTGCTCGCGCTCATGCTGCTGCACCACGCCCGGCGCCCGGCCCGGATGAGCTCCGACGGCAGGCTCGTGCCCCTCGCCGAGCAGGACCGCGGCCGGTGGAACACCCGGCTGATAGCCGAGGGCGTCGACGTGCTCCAGGCGGCCCTCGCCCGCGACCGGCTGGGCGAGTTCCAGGCCCAGGCCGCCATCGCGGCGCTGCACGCCGACGCCCAGGCGGCCGAGGAGACCGACTGGGTGCAGATCGTCGAGTGGTACGACGAACTGGTGCGCCTCACCGACAGCCCGGTGGCCCGTCTCAACCGGGCTGTCGCCGTCGGCGAGGCCGACGGCCCGCGGGCCGGTCTGGCCGCGTTGGCGCTGCTCGACCCCGCGCTGCCCCGCCACACCGCGGCCGCGGCGTACCTGCACGAGCGTGACGGTGACCCGGTCACCGCGGCACGGCTCTACGCCGAGGCCGCCCGATCGGCGCCCAACCTCCCCGAACGCGACCACCTCACGCGACAGGCCGCACGGCTCAACGCGCAGCTGCGCACGGGTTGACCGGAACGCCCGAAACCCGTCCCGGCCTCAACCATTGACATTGGTCGCTACGGTGGGCAGCCATGGAGCGGCAGTCACGGTTCGGACCCGGCGCCGAACTCGCGGTGATCTCCGTCGTCGCCCTCGCGGGCTTCACCGGCCGGCTGCTGTGGCAGCTCGGCGAGCAGCCGCCGCCCAGCGACGGCAAGTGGGTGCCGATCGTCGGCTACCTGCTCTTCGGCGTGCCTCTGCTGTGGTTCTGGCTGATCCGGCTGCTGCGCTGCGCGCTGTCCGTGCTGGCGGCACCGCGCCGGCTCACCGTCCGCGCGATGGTGTGCACGCCGACCCGGGTCGGCGTGTACAGCGGGTACCTGCGGGTGCACGACACCGATGGCGACGTCTACTACCAGCGCGTCGTCTACGAGCCGTGGTTCCTGCGGGTGGGCTCGGCGCCGCGGGAGGCCACCGTGCGCCGCTGCCCCGGCCTGAAGTCGATGTTCGTGGTGGACGTGCCCGGATTCGGGCGGCTGTGGCCCGCCACCGCGGCGGGTCGGGGGCTCAACCCGCTGTTCACGACGCTGTACGAGTTCCCCGCCGTCACCGACCGCGGCTGGACCTGGCGCTGGCTGGTGCCGGCCCTCGCGGGGATCACGATCATCATCTGCCAGCTGGACGAGCTCGGCGGCCCCGTCGCGCTGGTGGCCATGGCGTCGCTGTTCCCGGCCCTGTGGATCTGGGGCGGCGGCGTCCCGCCGACGAATCCGTGGCCCGCGCCCGGTGAGGTGCCGCGCGACCCCTGGTGGCTGCAGTAGTCAACAGGATCCGGCAGGGCCGGCGTGTATGCCCTCATCCGCGGGCGGGCGGTCGACCCCGCGCGTCAGCGCACCCAGCTGTACCCGGCCCAGGCGAGCAGGCCGAGCAGGAGCAGGCCGCCGGCGCGGCGGGTGTGCAGGAACGCGATCGGCGCCCACCACAGCGGCCATACCGGGTTGTCGGCGGGCGGCTCGGCAGGCACCGGCCGGTTGAACGCGGCCACCACCTTCACCAGCATCGGTACCGCGAGCAGCACCAGCAGCGCGGTCCACGGCAGCGCCCGGACCGCGACCAGCACCGCCACCCCGACGTAGAACGCGATCATCATGGCCTGGGTGAGCCGCTTGGCGGCGGGTTCGCCGATCAGCACCGGGAACGTCCTGGTGCCCGCCGGGCCGTCATACGGCAGCTTGTCGATGTGCTTGGCCATCAGCACCGTCGTGGGCAGCAGCGCGTACACGGTCGCGGCGGCCAGGACCTGCCACGGCAGCGTGCCCGTACCGGCGTAGTACACCCCGCCGACCATCAGCGGGCCCCAGGTCAGCAGCACGTCCAGCTCACCGAGGCCGATCTTCTTCAGCCGCAGCGGCGGCGCGGTGTACGCCCACGACAGGAACAGCCCACCCAGGGCGAACGCGACGATCCACCAGTCCTGCCGCACCACCAGCGTGACCATGATGGCCAGGTCCAGCACCTGACACAGCAGGATGCCGACGACGAGCTGCTTCCTGGTGACCAGCCCGGCCAGGATCGGATGCGGGGCGTACAGGGTGCGCGGATAGTTCTCGGTGTCGTTGCCGACGGCCGTGTCGGCCAGGTCGTTCATCAGGTTGTTGGCCAGGTGCGCGACCACGATGCCGACCACGGCCAGGGTCACGTTGAGCCAGTCGACGCGCACATCGGCGATCACGGCCAGCAGCACCGCCAGGATCCCCGAGGTCAGTGTCATCGGCAGCACCCCGGCTCGGGTGACGACCAGCCAGCGGGTGACGCCGTCGACGACACCCTGCTCCGGCGGGTTGGTGGTGAGGAACGCGTACCGCCAGGCCGCCAGGCGGGCCCGCAGCGCGAGGGAATTCGTCTGGGCTGCCACGGCCGCACTGTACCGCCATCCGGGACGGCCGGAGTCCGCCCAGCGGATCATCTATCGTCTCGGCCATGCCCGCCGCCCGCACCGCCCTCGAAGCCGCGTACCTGCACGCCCGCGAGCTCGACGACCGGGCCGAGCTCGCCGCCGCCCTCGGCCCCGGCGACCCGGACCTGACCGCGCGCGCGGCCCAGGCCCGCGACCGGGTCCGGGCGGACCTGGTCGCGCTCGGCGGCACCGACGACCCGGCGGTGGCCGCGATGCTGGCGTGGGCCGGGCCCGCGTCGGGCGGCGGCGGTGAGGACCTGGCCGAGATCGAGCGGGCGTACGCGCGTGAGCAGGGCGCCGTGCACGTCGGTGGGCAGCGGCTGACCCGGCTCGCGGTGCTCGGACTGCTCGGCCGGGAACCCGACCCGCACACGCGCCGGGACCTGTTCCTGGCGCTGCGGCCGGTATGGGCCGCGATCGACGGCGACGGCGACGACAGCCCGTACCGGCGGATGCTGCCGGACAGCGCCCGCCGGTGGGCCGGCGGCGGCCCGGTCGCCGCCAACGCGACCGCGCTCGGCCTGGACCCGGCGTCGGTCGAACCGGACCTGGTCGCCGTCCTCGACACGTGGCGGCAGGTCAGCGCCGCCCGCGACCCGATCGAACCCTGGGACTGGTGGTACGTCCACGGCACCACCGCCCGCGTGCTGCGTGAGGCCACCCCGGTCGGGCGGCTGCGGCCGCTGTCCGACGCCTACCACGCCGCGCTCGGTGCCGACCCGGCCGCCCTCGACGTTCGCTACGACACCGCACCCAGGCCCGACCGGCCACCGGTCCCGGTCGCCTACACGACGTTCGGTTCCCGGCCCCGGCCCGGCCGCCGCGCCCAGCCGTGGGTGCTGGGCACCTACACCGCGGGCGGGCTGGGGGAGTTGACCGAACTGGTGCACGAAACCGGGCACGCCCTGCACGTCGCCGCGATCGACACCCGCCCCGCGTACGCCGACTGGCCCGACAGCGACGCGTTCACCGAGGCCGTCGCGGAGCTGACCGCGCTGGACACGGCCGAACCGGCGTGGCAGCGCCGCTGGCTGGGCGGCGAGGTGCCCGAGCCGGTGTCGCTGCGCGACCGCTACGCCGACGTCATGCTCGACGTGTGCTGGGCGCTGCTGGAGATCCGGCTGCACGCCGACCCCACCCGGCGCCCCAACGACGTGTGGGCTGAGCTGACCTCGACCTACCTGGGTGTCGTGGCGCATCCGGAGCTGTCCTGGTGGGCGATGCGGGGCCAGCTCGTCCAGGAACCCGGCTACATGGTCAACTATGCGCTCGGACCGATCATCGCCGCCGACCTGCGCGCGGCGGTCCGCGCCGTACGCGGTGACTGGACCGGCGGTGATCCCGGCTGGTACGGCTGGGTCAGCGCACACGTCTACCGGTGGGGCCTGTCGCGTGGCTGCGGTCAGGTGCTGCGTGACGTCCTGGGCCGCGCCCCGTCGGCGACGGCGCTGCTGGCGCAGCTGCGCCGGGCCGGGTAGCTCACACCAGGTCCGGTTCGAGCAGCAGCCCCAGCCAGTCGGCGACCTCACCGCCGTACTCGGCCAGCGCCGCGTCGTCGACACCGTCGAGCGAACGCCGCCACGACACCGCCCGGCTGACCTTCGCCCCGGCCAGCGCCGATGTCACGTCCTGACGCAGCCGGGCCGGGTCGGCGTGGCCGGTCCACGGCTGCAGGTACGCGTCGCGCAACCGCCGCAGCACCGGGTCGCCCGGTGGCAGGCCGTACCGGTCGGCGGCCACCCGCAGCGCGACCAGCAGCACCCCGAACGGGTGGCCGACCGACGCGTCGCCCCAGTCGAAGAACCGCCAGCCGTCGCCGACCAGCACGTTGCCGTCGTACAGGTCGTCGTGCTGCACCGACGCCGGGACCGGGCTGTCACCGAGCCGGGCGCACGCC
Organism: Catellatospora tritici; assembly: GCF_019083965.1. Lineage (GTDB taxonomy): Bacteria > Actinomycetota > Actinomycetes > Mycobacteriales > Micromonosporaceae > Catellatospora > Catellatospora tritici. The sequence continues at coordinate 205,446 of NZ_JAHRCY010000005.1, read as the reverse complement.
TCGGCGAACAGCGGTTGCCGCGCCCGCAGCGCGGCCAGCCGCGCCGCGGGCATGGTCGCGCGCACGAGCGGATCGTCCAGCAGCGCGGCCAGGTGCCCCGGCAACCGCTCGGGACGCATGTCCGGCACGCCCAGCGCCAGCATCCGCCCGGTGTGGCCGGTGAGGTCGCGTTGCAGCTCGGCGTGGCGGGTCAGCATCGGCGCCCAGTGCCCGGGGTCGTCCGGGGCGGCCCGGCGCAGCGTCGTGCCGCCGTCGGGCAGCAGCGACCAGCCGCGCTCCGGCTCGACCGCGATCGGTTCGAGCACCCGGCCCGGTGCCCAGCGGGCCAGCGCCGCCATGAGCGCGGCCTCGTACGTCGAGCAGGGGCCGTTGGCTTTGAACCACAGCTCGGTGCCGTCGACGGGTACCCGGGCCAGCAGTGACCAGGGCCGCACCCGGGTCTGCGCGACGGGCCCGGTCCGATGCCGCCCGCCCGCCGCCAGTGCGGTGTCGATCCAGCTCAGCGCCGCGTCCCAGTCGGGGACCACCGTGTCGGGCATGCCGGTCACGGTACCGGCCGGGTCACAGGCCGACGATCAGCAGCGCGGAGATCAGCAGTGCGGCCAGGTGCAGGGCCTGGTCGGCGGCGTACATGCCGCTGACGGGGGTGGTCAGTTCGGCGAAGCGGGGCGAGCCGGTGGCGCGCAGGATCGCCCGCACCGGCCAGCGCCGGTCCAGCAGTCCGTGCGTGGCCAGCGAGAAACCGAGCCCGGCGCCCAGTCCGGTCCACGACAGCGGCAGACCGAGCAGGGTGGTGGTGCCCAGCAGCAGCACCAGCAGGGTCAGGTGGTAGCCGAACAGGTGCCCGGCCATGGCCCGCCAACCGCGCCCGCCGGCCTCGGCCTTGCCCTCGGCCTGGTGGTCGGTCTGGGCCACATGGTCGCCGACCTGGTGCCCGACGTACAGCACGAGCAGCACGACAGCGAAGGTCGCCGCGCGTGCGACCACGAGCGGTTCGGTGAGCAGCTGCTCGGCTGGGGATGACATGTGTCAATGGTGGACCGGTCGGGGCCTGCGGCGCTGCGAGGCAGCCGACAGTTTGGCTGTGGCGTGCACTACGCGACACTCGCGGGTGTGACGGGCGCCGCGGGCAGCAGCCACAGTCCGGCGGCCGCGACCGCCGCCACGGCGAGGCTGAGCAGGTTGAGCACCAGCGCCAGCCCGGCCCCGGCCACCGCCGTGGCCAGCAGCGCGCCGGTGACCAGCGCGACGGCGTCGCCGGCGTAGAACGCGGCACTGACCCGGCCCAGGACCCGGTCCGGGGTGTGCCGGGGCAGCGCGGTCTGCACGGTCACCCCGGCGACCGCGCCCGGGACACCGGCGGCGGCCGCGGCGAGCGCGGCGACGACCAGGTTCGGGGCGTTGAACAGCACCAGGAACGCCGCGGCGACGGCCGTGTACGCGGTGACCAGGACCGTGCGGGTCGGCAGGTGCGCCACCTTGCGGCTGAGTGCCGCCCCGGCCAGGTAGCCCGCGCCCAGCCCGCCGATGAGCCAGCCCAGGTCCGGGCCGGGCCGGTGCAGCAGCCGCACCAGGTACGGCACCAGCAGTGCGCTCAGCGCCGCGTTGAGCATCCAGAACGCCCAACTGGTCGCCAGCAGCCCACGCAGGATCGGGGTCGCCGTGACGTAGCGCAGCCCGGCGGCCAGGGCGCTGCCGACCGGCTCCCCGGCCCGCGGGGTGGCCGCGACGGGCCGCCGGGACAGGGCCACCGCCGCGAGCGCCGCGAGCAGATAGGTGGCCGCGTCGACGGTGACGATGGTGCCGAGGCCGGTCTGGGCGTAGAGCAGGGTGCCCAGTGGTGGTCCGGCCAGCCGGGCCGCCCCGAAGGTGAACGCGTTGACGGAGTTCGCCTCGACCAGCCGGTCGGCGGCCACCGCCGGGATCAGCGCCCGCGCGGCGGGGGCGAGCAGCACGGCCGCGATGCTTTCGACCAGCAGTCCGGCGTACACCCACGTGGTTCCGGCCGCCATCAGCAGCACCCCGGCCGCGGCGACGACGTTGCCGACCGCCAGCAGCGTGCGGCGGCTGTACCGGTCGGCGAGCAGCCCGGCCCACGGGCCGAGCAGCACCGCGGGCAGGCCCTGCACGGCCAGCGCGAACCCGGGCGCCAACGCCGACCCGGTGCTCGCGTACAGGTGTGCGGGCACGGCGATGACCAGCAGGTACGTACCCAGTTGCGACACCGCGGCGCCCGCCCACAGCAGCCGGAAGTCGCGGCTGTCGCGAAGAATCCCCATGGTTTGGCAAGCTATCCTCACAGAACACAATGTGGCAAGATATGTTCTCATGGAAACAGGTGAGTGGGGTCAGGTGCTCAAAGCCCGCCGGACCGCCGCCGGACGCACCATCGCGGCCGTGGCCGCCGACGCCGGACTGTCCGTTCCCTACATCGCCAACCTCGAGAACGGACGCGGCAACCCCACCCTGGCGGCCCTGTCCGCGCTGGCCCGCGCCCTCGGCGGACGGCTGCGCGTGGAACTGGCCGACGACGCCGCCCCCGTGCCGCCCGAACTGCCCGCCACCCTGCCCGCGTTCACCCGCCAACCCCGCTTCGGCGCCGAGACCGCACTGCTGGCCGCCCGCACCGGCCAGCCCGAACCCGCCGTACGCGACCGGGTCGTCGCCGCGATGGCCGCCGTCGCCGCCGTTCACCCCGGCCGGTCCATGACCGAGCTCGACTGGCACCGCGTGCTGGACGTCATCGTCCTGACCACCCGAGTGGCGCAAGACCCCGAACGGCGTTAGCGTGACCCGCCGGCCCGATGCCGCGCCACCATCACGGGGAGAAAACCATGCAGGATCCGGCGACGCAGTACGCCGCGACCGTCCGTCCCGCCGTCGACCGCGTCTACTCCTCCATGCGCCGCGCCTCCATACCGCAGGTGCGCGCCCTGGTCGAACGCACCGGCAGGAATCCGGGGTTCGCGGTCAGTTTCTACTTCGGACTGCTCGCCCGGCCCATGGACGCCGCCGGGTTCGCCGCCGCCACCACCTACAACGGCGGTGACATGACCACCGAACTGGAACAGGGCATCGCCGTGCGGGACGCCGACGGCGCCTGGCACCTGACCGACACCGGCCGCGACCTGACCCTGGAGTTCCAGCGGGTGCTCGCCGAGTCGGCGCAGGAACACTGGGCGCAGACGACCCTGCCCACCATGCCGGGCCTCACGGCGCTGCCGCGCCTGGCCGAACTGCTCGCCGTCCTGCTCGAAGCCGGTCAGGCCAGCGGCGGCCCCGCGTTCGCCACCCTCACCCCGGTCTACGAACCGGCCGAGGCCACCGACGCCCTGCGCGTGTGCACCCGGCTGGGCGCCCTGCGCCACCACCGCGCCGACGCCCACCGCGCCGCCTGGGCCGCGGCCGGACTCACCCTCGACCAGCTGCGCGCCCTCGACCCCGACAGCCCGCAGCGCCAGGCGATCGAGGACGACACGAACCGCCGTGACGCCCCGATCTACCAGGCGCTCACCTCGGCGCAGCGGCTGGAGTTCCTGGGCCTGCTCGCCGCGCTGCCCTGACCGGGCCGCCTCAGACGCCCAGCGCCTCCAACACGGTGGCGCCGGGCAGCCCGGCCAGCACCTTGCCCGGCACGATCAGCTTCCCGCGCCGGTTACCCGACCCGATCACCACGTACGGGGTGTCGGCCACGGCCGCGTCGACCAACACCGGCCAGCTGTCGGGCAGGCCGATCGGGGTGATGCCGCCGTACTGCATCCCGGTCAGCGTCACCGCCTCGTCCATCGGCGCGAACGACGCCTTACGCGCCCCGAGGTGCCGGCGAGCCAGGCCGTTGACGTCGGCGCGGGTGCTGGCCAGCACCATGCACGCCGCGTAGGTCACGGTCTCGCCGCGCTTGGCGGCCACCACCACACAGTTGGCCGACAGGTGCGGCTCCACCGCGTACGCCTGGCCGAAGTTGCCGGTGTCGGCCAGGTCGGGGTCGGTGTCGACGACCAGCACCGACTCGACCGGCTCCACCCCCGTCCACGCGGAGAGCGCGGCCGCGACGGGCGCGGCCACCAGGTCGGAGCGGGTCACGGCGGGCCAGGCGGCCTCGAATTTTCCGATCGGTGCGGCAGACATGTCCCCGATGGTAGCCACCGGGCGGCTAGGCTCACCGTTGCCATGGAGGGGTGTCTGTTCTGCGAGATCGCCGCCGGTGACCGGCCGGCGTTCGTCGTGCACGCCGACGAGGCGGCGGTGGCGTTCCTGGACACCCGACCCGTGTTCCCCGGGCATGTGCTGGTCGTGCCCCGTCCGCACGTGCCGACGCTGCACGACCTGGCCGCCGACGTCGTCGGGCCGTACTTCCGGCTGGTCCAGCGCATCGCCGGGGCGGTCGAGACCGGCCTGCAGGCGCAGGGCACGTTCGTGGCGCTCAACAACCGCATCAGCCAGAGCGTCCCGCACCTGCACACCCACGTGGTGCCCCGCCGCAAGGGCGACGGACTGCGCGGCTTCTTCTGGCCCCGCACCAAGTACGCCGACGACGCCCAGGCCCGCCAGTACGCCGAGGCCATCACCGCGACCCTGAACGGCTGAGCAGGCTGCGCCTCTCAGTGGTTGGACTGGAACACCGCGGTGGTGGTGGCCAGGAAGTACACGAACATCAGCACCGCGGCCAGCAGCGCCGCCCGGGTCGCCAGCAGCCACGCGGTGCGGGCCGTCTTCACCGCCGCCTTGGCCTTGGGCACCCCGGCCACGGCCCCCTTGTACCCGGCCCGCGCCTGCGTCATCTTCAACCAGCGGCGCCCGAGCAGCACGCCGAGCAGGACTCCGATGATGCCGACCATGAGGGCGTCAGGGGACATGGCCGCTACGGTAGCGCGTCCATCGACTCTGCGCGATCACTCATTCACCCGACGGGATCCGATCACGACACCGCACGGTGACGTGATGATCCCGCCGACCGGCTGCGACGTGCCCGACCAGCTCAGGTCGGGTCGACCGGGTAGAACCGGCCCGCCATCCGCAGGTATTCGTTGGAGTCCAGGAACCGGCCCAGCACGAACCCGGACGCGGGCGTGAATGCGCGGCCGCTGAGGACCTCCTCGCCGTGGACGAACTCGGCCACGACACCGGCCTGCGGCACGATGTCGGGGGTCCACGCCGAGGTCGGCGCGGCGAAGCAGTACACGTCCACGCGGGTGCCAGGCAGATAGCCGTGCCAGAACTCGACCGGTTCGGCGTCGACGGGCAGGCCGGTCTGTTCGGCGATGTGGCGTTTGGCCGCGTGCAGTGGGGTCTCGGCCGGGCGGACCGCTCCGCCGGGCAGGCTCCACCGGTTGGCGCGCACCGCCGACTGCTCGTCGCGCATGCGCAGTAGCACCGCTCCGGTCCGGCCCACCAGTGCCGTCAACGCGATCCGCGTGGTCATGAGGCGAGCGTACTTCGCACCCGCACTCGCGCGCTGACCCCGCCGGTCTGCCTATGCTGGGCCGTATGGCCGATCCGAAGACGGTGCCGACCGACGCCAGCGTGGCGGCGTTCCTCGCCGCGGTGCCCGACGAGCGCCGCCGCGCCGACGCGGTGGCGCTGTGTGAGCTGATGGAGGCGGCCACCGGCGCGGCGCCGCGAATGTGGGGCGAGGCGATCGTCGGGTTCGGGCAGTACCGCTACCGCTACGCCACCGGCCGGGAGGGGGTGTGGCCCGCGGTCGGTTTCTCCCCCCGCAAGACCGCGCTGACCGTGTACGTCGCCGAAGGTTTCGAGGCGCACGCCGACGCCGTGGCCCGGATCGGCCCGGTCACCACCGGTCGTGCCTGCCTGTACGTCAAGCGCCTGGCGGCGGTGGACGCCGATGCGCTGGCCGGGCTGGTCGGTGACGCGTTCCGGCAGGTCGACGGCAAGCTGATCACGAGCTGACCGGGATCGCTCTCAGCCGGGGACGGCGCGGGCGCACCCGACGCCGCCGCCCGGACAGCCGCACGCCCCTGCCCGCCCAACTGCTGGCCGACCCGCACCCCGGCCCCGCCGCCGACTAGGGTTGACGGCGTGCTGATCCTGCTGCCGCCGTCGGAAGGCAAAGCCGCGTCCGGCAAGGGCAAACCGGTCGACCCGGCCACCCTGTCGCTGCCCGCGCTGCACCCTGCCCGCGCCGCCGCGCTCGACGCCCTGACCACCCTGTGCCGCGGCGACCTCGACACCGCCACCCAGGTCCTCGGCCTCACCCCCGGCCTGCAGCCCGAGATCGCCCGCAACGCCACCCTGCCCACCGCTGCGGCCATGCCCGCCGCCGCGCTGTACACCGGCGTCCTCTACGACGCCCTCGACCTGGCCGGGCTGCCCACCACCACCCGCCGCCGCGCCAACCGCGCCATCCTCATCTTCTCCGGCCTGTGGGGCGCGGTCCGGCTCGACGACCGCATCCCGCCCTACCGCTGCGCCATGGGCGTCAAACTGCCCGGCGTCGGCACCCTGACCACCCACTGGAAAACCCCCATGGCCCAGGCCATGACCGAAACCGCCGCCACCGGACTGATCCTCGACCTGCGGTCCTCGGCCTACACCCCCGCCTGGACCCCGCGCGGCGAAACCGCCGACCGCACCGCCACCGTCCGGGTCCTGCACGAACGCCCCGACGGCAGCCGCATGGTCGTCAGCCACTTCAACAAAGCCACCAAAGGCCGTCTCGTACGCGACCTGCTGCTCGACGCCGCCACCCCGCGCACCCCCGCACAACTGGCCGACGCGCTCCGCGACCTCAAGTACACCGTCGAACAGCCACCCGTCGCCGCCGGGAAACCACGCCAACTCGACGTGATCGTCAACGAGCTGTAGGCGGCGTAGGCTGCCAGGCGGCCGCGCCGACACCGGCGCCGACACACCGGGAGCCGACCATGCGAAGCGCGTACGCCGACCTGGGCGGCCCCGTGCACCACGTCGACTTCGGCGGCCCCGCCGACGCCCCGCCGGTCGTGCTCGTGCACGGCCTGGGCGGCTCCCACCTCAACTGGACCCGCCTGGCCGCGCAACTGACCCCGTACGCCCGCGTACACGCCCTGGACCTGCCCGGCTTCGGGCGCACCCCCGCCGCCGGGCGGCCCACCACCGTCACCGCCAACGCCCACGTGCTGCGCCACTACCTGTCCGACGTCATCGGCGGCCCGGCGGTGCTCATCGGCAACTCCATGGGCGGCATGATCTCCACCCTCACCGCCGCCGACACCCCCGACCTGGCCCGCGCCGTCGTCCTGGTCGACCCCAGCGTCCCCATCGCCAAAGACGCCCGCATCGACCCCGCCGTACGCCGCCAGTTCCTGATCAACCTCATCCCCGGTGTCGCGAGCTGGAGCATGCGCCGCCGCCTGGCCACCGTCCCGGCCCGCACCCGCGTCCTGGACACCCTCGCCGTCACCTGCGCCGACCCCGGCCGCATCCCCGACCAGGTCATCGCCGACGCCGTCGCCCTCGACGCACAACTGCCCCCACCCGGCCCCCGCTCGGCCGCGTACCTGGCCGCCAGCCGGTCCCTGCTACGGCTGCTGGCCGCCCCCACCGCCTACTGGCGCGCCATGGCGTCGCTGACCATGCCGGTCCTGCTCGCCCACGGCCTGCACGACCGGCTCGTCCCCGTCGCCTCGGCCCGCGCCACCGCCGCCCGGCTGCCGCACTGGACCTACGTCGAACTCGACTCCGGGCACGTCCCGCAGCTGGAACACCCGACCGAGCTCGCCGCCCACATCCTGCCCTGGCTGCGCCGCCACGACCTGCTGCCCGCCGCATGACCCTCGGCCCGGCCCACGCCTACCGGATCACCAAATACGACCCCGCCGACCGCGACGAACACGGCCACTACCAGGGCCCGCTCGACTCCAGCAGCGACCACGGCCCGGTCGAGGCCGCCTACCTGGCGGCCGTCGCCGCGTTCGCCCACGACAGCGGCGTCGACCGCCTCGCCGTACGCGAACCCGAACTCGCCCCGCACACCCTGGACAGCCCGGCCGCCGCCCCAGACCTGCGCGAGCTGTTCCCCGGCGGCGTCCACGACGGCGCCGAACTCACCATCGACGGCGCCCAGCGGCTGGTCCAGGCCATGCTGCGCGAAGACGGCATCTGGTGCCGCCTCGAACACGACGACCTGCTGCACGTTCACGTCGGCTGGGACCAGTACCTGTACATCGCCGCCCACCGCCGCTGCGACCGCGCGGTCGACCAGACGAACCGGCTGGGCCTGTTCGTCGAACAGATCCCGCACTCGCCCTACCGGCACACCCCCGACGACGAGGACGGCCAGCGCCGCCCCGCCGACGACACGTTCTGGACCGAACTGTCCGCCCTGGCCACCCGGCACGGCAGGCTCCTGATCGAGGAGGGCTACGTCCACAACGCCGTCCGCTGGCACCGCGTCACCGCCGCCGACCTACCCGACCTGCGCACCCGCCTCGCCCCCCGCGCCCGGCTGGCGGTATGGCCCGACCTGCGCGACCCCGCCGCGGTGGCCGACGGCCTGCCCGACAGCCTGTTCACCATCGTCTGGCAAACCCCCGACGGCATCCTGACCGGCAGCCTCACCACCGACACCGACCACACACGGCTACGCGAACTGCTCGCCACCGCCACCGCCGCAACCCTGCTGTACTGCGACGACGACCAAACCCGACCCCTGCTCGCAGCCGTCGGGACCGACCCCGACGGCGTCCTGCGCGCCCGCTGGTCGGTGTGACCGGCGTTAAATCCTTTGCCCGGCCACCTGACCCGGCCGTACGGTGGGACCGCAACCGATCACCACCGGCCACAGGAGACAGACATGTCACGCCAGGTACCGCTCGCACCGCGATGGCAGACGCCGCGCGGCGAGACGGCCCTACCCGGTGCCGGACGCAGCGGTGACGCCAACCGCAACCGCCGACTGCAAGGACCGAAGACGGCCCGGCGCCACTGACGCGCCGACGTCACGGCAGGCCCTCCGCCCGCCCGGTCCGACCGGGTCAGGGCGGTTTCGTCTATCCGAACTCTCCAGCGGGTGTAGCTCAACGGCCAGAGCACCGGTCTCCAAAACCGGCGGCTACAGGTTCGAATCCTGTCACCCGTGCTCGACATGCCACCGGCGCCGGTGGCATGTCCGGTCACGCCCCATGGGGATAGGGCGTGACCACCCGCCCGGGTAGCCCAACTGGCAGCGGCGACGCGCTCAGATCGCGTTCAGTGCAGGTTCGACTCCTGCCCCGGGTACCACCCAAGCCCACGCTACTGGCCGGTCTGCCCGTCGATGCTCTCGCGCAGCAGATCCAGATGCCCGCAGTGACGGGCCGTCTCCTCGATCATGTGCGCCAACGCGTACCGCAGTGTGAACGCCATACCCTCACCGCGGGCCGCGGCGTCCAACTCGGCACCGGCGATCGCGGACCGCGACCGCTCGCACTCGGCCACGTACCCGGCGACGATCCCGGCCAGGGTGTCGCCCGGCTCGATCGGGAAACCATCCTGCTCGGTCGACGGCCACGCGACGTCCAGGGCGGCGAAGTCGATGCTGAACCAGTACCGCTCCACCGCGGTCAGGTGTTTGAGCAGCCCGCCGGGCGTCAGCTGCGACGCGGCCACCGGCCGGGCGAACGCCTGTTCGTCGCTGAGCCCGTAGACCTTGTGCACCACGGTCGCGCGCAGGAAGTCGAGCAGCCCCACGAGGGTGTCACGTTCGGTGCCGTTCTCCGGCGGCCGGATCCGTTCGACCGGCGACGCATCTGCTGAAGTCACCGCGACAGCCTAGAGCCGTCCGCCGACGCTCACCGGAACCGGAACATCGTCCCGCCGGCGGGCAGCGGCCGCGGCGCCCCGGTGAACTCGTGCACCCCGACCGTGAACAGGACGTCGTCCGGGGCGTGGAAAGCCCGCTGGACGAACCCGGCAGCGGTGAACCAGCCGTCGATCACCGGCGTCAGGTCCGGGGCGCGCCTGGTACGGGTCCAGATCACGGTCGCGCCCGGCGCGCACAGCGACGGCAGCGCCGCCACCGTCGCCCGCACGTCATCGTCGCTGACATTGCCGAACACCCCGGCCATCAGCACCAGGTCCGCAGGCACCGCCCCGGCGTACGACCCGAAGCCGCCCGCGTCGGCGCACAGCACCTCCACCCCGGCCAACCCCGCCGCGCCCGCCCGTGCGGCAGCGGCGTTGCGGGGGTCGTACTCGATCAGCCGGGCCTGGACCCGGTCCGCGTCGGCTCGCCCCGCCAGCACCCCCAGCAGGTCATGGCCCTGCCCGGCGCAGGCGCTTACCACCCGCAGCAGCGGCTCGGGCCGCCGGTCCAGCCACGAGTCGATGTGCGAGCGCACCAGCGCCAGCCGCCGCGACAGCGGCGAGCCCGGATCGGCATAGTCGCGGTGCCAGTCGGCCCAGTCGGTTCCCACCGCAGCAGTATCGCGATCCGGGGCGCCGACCGCACCACCCAGGCCGAACCGGTTCAGCCAGGCCGCACCTCATACATGCTGTGACACGAACCCCACGAGATCGCGCGTTGCCACGGCACCGCCCCCGGCTGGTCCAACGGCCACTGCGACCCGACCTCCTCCGGCGGCAGCCAGAAAAACCGCCGGTACGGCCCCGTCGCCGCGTCCGCGGTCACCGGCACCGGCCACGCCACCATCGGCACGTCACCGCAGTCGGTCACCTCGTAACGCAGCTCGATGCTCACCGAACGGCCCGCCGCCAACCGGTACGGCAACCGCACGTCGGTGCCGACCAGCCGCAGCCCCGGCCCGTCCCGGCCCACCGCCAGCAGCGTCATCTCGGTCCAGCCGTCATTGCGGATCGTGATCGTCTGCCGTGGCGGATCCCAACCATGCGACACCGACGGCTGCTCGCCGAGCGCGAACCGGGGCGCCACCACCCCCGACCGCCACGCCGCCGCCACGACCGCCGCCAAGACCACGACCAGCACCAACGGCCTGGTCACACGCCGGGAACGCACGGGTCGGCTCAACTTTCGTCCACGACAGACCGCGGCCCGGAGCGGCGGACCCTGACGCGGCGCAGCCTAGCCGCGCCGCGTCGAGCATCGCTTCCACCGGTCAGCCGACCCGCACCCGCCGCCCGGTCGAGACGCTACTGCCAGAACCGGAACAGCATGAACCCGTAGAAAGCACCGTTGATCGGCGCCCCGGACGCGTGCATGATGAACGAGGTCAGCTCACCGAACGGGCCCCGCAGCACGTACAGCAGCACGAACACCAGGATCAGCCCGAACGGTTTGATCCTCTCCCCGGTACGGCGCGCGTTCGGCGGCAGGTACGGCTCGATGATCCCGTACCCGTCCAGGCCCGGCACCGGCAACAGGTTCAGCAACGCCGTCGCGACCTGCAGATACGCCATCAACGTCAGCGCACCCCAGAACACCGCCTGCGCGGGCGGGGCGTCGAACACGAAGAACGGCCCGAACGTGCCCGCCACGAACAGCAGCAGCACCGCCGCGGCCACGTTGATCGCGGGCCCGGCCGCCGACACCAGCGAATCCCGGAACCTGTTCCGCAGCCGGTGCGTCTCGATCAGCACCGCCCCACCGGGCAGCGGCAGCCCGCCCATCACCAAAAACAGCAGCGGCAGCACCCACGTCAGCACCGGATGGCCATACCGGCGCAGATCAAGCCGCAGATACCCCTTCTCCACCACCGTGTGGTCACCGCCGCGGTGCGCCGCCAGCGCGTGCGAGAACTCGTGCAGACACAACGTCACCAGCCAACCGGCCAGCGTGAACACGAACACCAGCGGCCCCGCCGGGCCGACGCCCGTCCACATCAGCACCCCGGTGCCGACCGTCACCGCCACCAGCGCCAGGAACAGCAGCGAGATACCACCCCGCTCACCCGAACGCCCCGACCGACCCAGCCGCGACGGACGCAGCGCCCGCATCCGCCGCCCCCGCACGACCTCGTTCTCCACGTCCCGGACCCGTTTCGTCCAGTCCTCTTCGGCCGCCAGCCGGTCAAGCGGGTCCTCAGCGTCTCCTGCCGGTCTGCTCATAGCGCGCAAGGCTACCCGACCCCCGACCCGATCAGGTTCCCGCGCCGTCGGCGCCCGCGCCCGGCGCCGTCGGCGCCGGAACCTGCGGCTTCGGCTCGAACAGCACCTGCGCCGGGGCCCCCACCTTGCCCACACACCACGCCACCAGCTCCCGGTCACGTACGTACAACTCGTACTTCCCACTGCGGTACAGCACCGGATAGTGCTCGCGGATCCACGTGACCGCATCCGGCCGCTTCTTCAACCGCCCCGTGGACAGGAACACCGCGTCGGCGGCCTTGGCCGCGGCGATCACCTCCGCATCGGACAGCCGCCCGGAGTCCAGCCGCACGTGCGAGGTGTCGGCCAGCCACGGCACGGTACGCAGCCCGGCCCGCGAGATCATTTCCTGGTCGTCGGTGACCACCCGCAGGTCGTGCGGCAGCCGCCGCACGCACGCCTCCACCGCCGTCGGCGTCGGGTACGGCCCGATCTCCCGGTTGCGGGCCTGCCACACACACGCCCACGCCCCGGCCAGCACCACCGCGGCCGTCACCGCGCCCAGCCGCCGCAGTCGCAACCCCGACCACAGGCTCGCCACCGCCACGGCCAGCACCGCCGCCCACGCCCCCATGAACATCGGCAGATGGTGCTTGAACGTGGGGTGGTGCAGGTACTCGAACGGCACCACCGCGCCCGCCCACAGCACCAGCGCCACGACCCCGGTCCGGCGCACCACCCCCGCGGGCCAGCACACCGCCACCAGCGCCGCGACCCCGGTCGCCACCAGCAGCGGCATTGCGTACGGCCCACCCGAGGTCACGAACCCGACGAGGTCCGGCGCGGGCCGGTGCTCGGCGGCCGCCACATGGAACCCGAACACCTGGTCCCAGGCCTGCTTCGGCGGCGACAGCCACACCAGCACCCCGGCGACCGTCGCGGCGAAGCCCAGCCCCAGCCACGCCCCGGCTGCAGCAGTACGCCGCAGCCACGCCAGCGCCGCCGCCCGCCACCGCCTTGGATTGTCCTGCCGCCACGGCGATTGGGCCTGCTCGGTGCCCGGCCGGTGCAGCGGCCGCGACACCAGCCACGCCACCAGCAGCGGCGGCACGAACACGATCGCCATCAACTTCACCAGCACCGCCAGTGCCAGCATCGCCCCGGCGCCCAACCACCACCATCGCGCCCACCGCCGCGAGCAGATCCGGGCCCGCAGCGCGCACAGCAGCGCCATCCCGCCCAGTGCCGCGGTCGGCACGTCCGCGCCGAACTGGTAACTGAACAGCTGGATCAGCGGCACCGCGGCGACCCCCAGCGCCGCGAGCATCCCGGCTCGCGGCCCGCGCACGGTCGCCGCGATCCCGGCCACCGCCACGACCAGCAGCAGCGCGAACCCGACCATCAGCCACCGGCCGGCAAGCTCACCGGCGGCCAGGTCGTCGGCGTGCCAGTGGAACGGCTGCGCCAGCAGCCACGCGAACAGCGGCGGTTGGGCGTGGAACACCTCCGAGTACGGCTTGTGCCCGTCGGCCACGGCCAGGGCGGTCTGCCAGTAGATGCCGTCGTCGTTGTCGAGGACCTGGCCGGGGGAGTGCAGCAGCCGGTGGCGGAAGGTGAAGAACACGACCGCGGCGACCACCCCCCACAGGCTCAGGTCGACGACGGTACGCAGCCGCGGCGGGCGTAGGCGAGGCAGCCGCAGGCGGGACAGCGGTGGTCGCAGGCGGCCGGGCAGGGCCAGCTTCATTCGTTCCGTCCAGTGCTTCGAGGGTCGGGCAACACCACCCAGATAACGGATAAAACGGAGCCGAACGCTGTATACGGTGATATTTATCCCATCAGAGTTCGTCAACTTGAGTTGACAGGGCCGTGCTGTCAACCTACATTGACACCATGAGCGACGCCACCAAACTGGCCGCCGCCGCAGGCAGCCCCGACCCCGGAACCGGCCTACGCGCGGTGCTCGCCCTACGCCGCCTACTGGAAACCCTCGAAATCCTGCAGGTCGGCAACGCCCGCAAACAAGGCTGGTCCTGGCAGGAAATAGCCGACGCACTCGAAGTCAGCCGCCAGGCCGTCCACAAGAAACACGCCGGCCGCTGGCCCGACACCGACCGACGGGACAAATGATGCTCGAACGATTCACCACCGCCGCCCGCACCACCGTCCTGGCCGCCCGCACCGAAGCCAGACAACTCGGCCACCCCCAGATCGGCACCGAACACCTACTACTCGCCCTGCTACGCCCCGAGTCCGGCACCGCCTACGAAATCCTCACCACCGCCGGACTCGACCACGCCACCACCACCGCCGCCGTCACCCGCCTCGTCGGCACCATCGCACCCTTCGGCCCCGGCGACGTCGCCGCCCTCGAAGCCATCGGCATCGACCTCGAAGCCGTCCGCACCAGACTCGAAGAGACCTTCGGCCCAGGCGCCCTCGACCCCGCACCACCCAAACCCAAACGCGGCCTGTTCGGCCGCCGCACCGAACCACGAACCGGCCGCTTCGGCCCCCGCGCCAAGGTCGTCCTCGAACTCGCCCTACGCGAAGCCATCCGCCTGCACCACAACCACATCGGCACCGAACACCTGCTGCTCGGCATCATCCGCGAGCAACAAGGCCTGGCCGCCAAAGTCCTCACCGACGCCGGAGTGGACCTGCGCGAGCTGCGCCGCAGCACCGAGACCGCCATCGCCGAACGCAGCGGACCGGCCAGCTGAACAGCGACCCGTCGCGGCAGCCGGCGCCGCGACCACCGCACACTCAGCCCTCGGCGACACCCCCGACCGGCCACGCCACGATCATCGGCGCGATCGGGAACCCGCCCGACCACGGCACCACCTGCGGCAACGGAACCCAGTCCAGGCCCACCATCATCGGACAGTCACAGCCGTAGTCCTCCGCACCCAACACCGGCTCACCCGGCGCCACCTCGACCGCGAACACCGCCGTCGGCCCCGACGGGAACGGCAGGTCCGCCAGGTGCCGCACCGACACCACCGTCAACCCGACCTCCTCGGCCACCTCCCGGACCACCGCGTCCTCGGCCGACTCGCCGGACGCGATCCCACCGCCGGGCAACGTCCAGTACTCCACCCCGTCATGGCGCCCCAACGGACCCCGTCCCCGCTCGCGCACCATCAGCACATGCCCGTCCCGTACGATCACCGCCGCCGCCCTTCGCCGCGCCATGCCCACCGCCCTTCGCCGCGTCCAGACTGACCGCCCGGACCGCATCAGGCCAGCGAAATCCCGCCGGTCAGCCCGCCGTGTCGAAGTAGGCCCGCAGTCGACGCGCATACGGCAGCCGCTGTTCGGCCGACGCGTAGCCCGGCAACGGCGGGAGCCGGTACAGGTCGTCACCGGCGTACCGGGCGAACACGTGCACGTGGTGGTGCCACACGTCCTGGTTGCCCGCGGGTTCGTTGTGCTGACGCACCGAGGTGCCCGCACACCCGTAGGTCGCACGGATCGCGATCGCCACCTCCCGCACCAGGTCGTGCACCCCGTGGCCGTATCGCGGCGGCAGGTCGTACAGATTCTCGACGTGCGCGGTGGGCACCACCAGGACATGGCCATGGTTGTGCGGCCACCACCGTGGTGAGATCAGCGCGACAGCCGTCGCCGTGCGCCGGACGACGTCCGGCGGACCGCTCAGTTCGTCGCCACCACCGGCGACCAGCAGGCAGAACGGACATCGGTAGCCGTCGGGTCGGTGGTTGTACACGCTCACTCCAAGGGGGAGACCGACCACTAGAGTCACCCCGGTGACCAACCTCGTCCAGAGCCGCTACGTCGAAGGCGCCTTCCACCTCTATGACCTGGCACGTCATCGCGTCGGCACGCCACTCGCCCCCACGCTGACCGTCACCCCACCGCAGCCGATCGACAAGCTGCACGGGCACGCGACCCACCCGGCTCTGCACGGCCTGGCGTACGCGACGGAGGCCGAGGTGGTCCGCCTCGACGCCGACGGCACTGTCCGCTGGCGACTCGAATTAGGCCGTCCCAACGGCAACCACGGCGGCGCCTATACGTCGTGCGCCTTCGAAACCGACGGCGAACGGCTGTGGGTGTACGTACCCGACGCCATGACCCACCGGTCCCGAACCGACCGGATCATGGTCGTCGACGCCGGGGGTGTCGTGCTGGCGCAGGCGGCGGTACCGAGCGCCGGACATGGCGCCGGTCTCGAGCCACATCCCGGCGGCGAGATGATCATCGATATAGGGGAGGGGCAGGACGGAGTGGTCCTGCTGCGCTGTCGGCTCGACGCCGACCGGCTCGAGGTGCACGAGTTCCCGTGGCGCGACCGCTGCCTGATCGGCATGGCGCCAGACGGCGCGACCTTCATGACCGTCGACCACGGACTCCAGGAGAACGTCTCGTTCCACACGTACCCGGACAGCGTCGAACTGTTCCGGTTGACGCCGGCCGACTTCGGCGAGCGGCGTGAAGAGGCCGTGGTCGAGTGGACGGGCGGCTACCTGGACGACCGCACCGCCGTCGTGGTCCTGTACGGCGAGGACGAGGACACCGGCGACGAATGGTTCGAGCACCACCTGGTCGACGTCTCGGCTCGGGAAGTGCTCGGCCGCTGGCAGGTGGAGGTCGACGACCTCTACGACGTCGATCTGGTCGGCGACGGGACATGGCTGCAGCCCGACGGGCGGGGCGGCATCCGCCGGTACGCCCGCTAGAACCGCGCAGACCTGTCTTCCAGGCCTTTTGCGTCCACCTCCGACATCAGACCTGGCCACAAACGTGGCTCAGCGGGGCTCTCAGGGCGTTTGCGCAGGTCAGAGGGCATATGTGAGGCGCGGGTCAGCATTCGGATCATCCTGGTTCGCTCGGCACCCGGGGAGCACTTCGGACACCGGGGTTCTGGACGCCCGCTGGCGCCGCCGCGCGGTGTCTCACCGACGTTTTCGAGTCCTCCCACCGGATCCGCGGCTCACCGGACTGGTTCGACCCGGTCCGGAAGCCGTAAATCTTAGTCACAACATAACTGTCATTATGGTGTTGCTAATTTATGAGCGAGATTCCCGTCCTGGAGCCGTTTTTTGATTATTGGATTACCGATAATCGCAATCCTGTAATTAACCGGGATGGTCGTGCCCGCGCTCGATGCGCCGGGCAGCACCCGGACCGGTTCGGCTACCGTGGCGCGGTGTCGGCTGTGATGGCTTCTGGTGTGTCGGTGCGGCTGGGGTCGCGTACGGTCCTGGACCGTTTGGATCTGACCGTCGACGAGGGTGAGATCGTCGCGTTGTCCGGAGTGAACGGCACCGGCAAGTCGACGCTGCTGCGGTGCCTTTCCGGGCTGCTCTCCCCCACCGCCGGAACGATCTCCGTGTGGGGTGCGCCGCCCGACGCAGGGCCCGGGTTCTGGCGCGCCGTCGGCCTGGTCGCCGAGGAGCCCGCCTGGTATCCGGGGCTGACCGCCCGCGAGCACTTGGACCTCGTCCGGTTGACGCATGAGCCGCTGGCCGAGCCGTTGGCGTCGGTGGCCGAGGTACTGGAACTGTTTGAGCTGGTGGGGCATGCCGACGCGTCGCCGTTGACGTTGTCGTCGGGTCAGCGGCAGCGGTTGGCGCTGGCGGCGGTGTGGGTGCGCCCGAGTCGGCTGCTGCTACTGGACGAGCCGGAACGGAAGCTGGATCAGCGGTTCCGTGGGGTGGTCGCGGGGATGCTGCGGGCGTACGCCGACGGTGGGGGCACGGTGGTGGTGGCCACACATGATCCTGGGCTGGCGGTGGGGTCCGGGGCGCGGATGCTGTCGATGTCGCAGGGGCGCCTGTCGGCTGCGGTGGTGGCGGGATGAGTTCGGTCGGGCAGGTCCGGGCGCTGGTGCGTGCGGGCAGACGGCGACCGGGCTGGACTGACTGGTATCTGCTGCTCGCGGCGGTGGTGATCGGGTCGCTGCTGGTGGGTGGCCCGTTGGGTGAGGTGTTGGGGCGGTCGGTGCCGCCGTTGCCGCCCTATCGGGCGGCGGCGTTGTTGTCGCTGGTGGCGGCGGGTGGGGCCGCGTTGGTCGCGGTGGCGCTCGCGGTGGGGCCGGTGGCGTTGTCCCCCGCTGACGCCTACTGGTTGGTGCTGTCGCCCCTGGACCGGCGCGCGGTGTTGACGCGTGCGGTGGCGGTGGTGGGTGCGCTCGCGGTGGTCGTGGGTGGGCTGGGTGGGGTGCTGGTGCGCTGGGCGGCGGGTCTGCCCGCGTACGGGTGGGGGCCGGTCGGGGTGGCGGCGCTGGTGGGTGCGGCGGTGGCTGTGTGCGTGGCCGGGTTGTCGGTGCTGGCACAGGCGGCCAGGCTGGGTGCGCTGGTGCGCCGGGTGGCGGTCGGGGCCGGTGTCGCGGCGGTGGGGTTCGGGTCGGCGGCGGCGGTGTGGCCCGGCTGGTCGGGGTGGTCCGGGGCCGGGTCTCTGGTGGTGTCCGGGCCGGGGCTGCTGGTGGTGGCGGTGGCCGCGTTGGTGGTGGCGGCGCTGGTGGTGGCGGCGCTGGTGTGGTGGCGGCTGGCGGTGTTTCCGGCGGGTGCGGTGTTGGCGGCGTCGGTGCGGTGGGGTGTGGTGACGGACGCGGCGGTGGGGTTGGAGCCGTCGTTCGTGTCGCGGGTGGTCGAGGACGGGTTCTGGCGGGGGCGGGTGCTGCGGTCGCGGCCGTGGCCGGGTTGGTTGCCGGTGTGGGCGGCGCCGGCGTGGCAGGACTGGCGGATGCTGGGGCGTCGGCCGCACCGGCTGGTGGTGTCGTTGGTGGGGGCGGCGGTGCCAGGGGTGTTGGCGGTCGCGGTCGGTGGGCTGCGGCTGCTGGTGGCCGGGGTGCTGCTGGCGGGTGCGGTGTCGGCCGCGAGCGCGGGTGCGTCGGGGGTACGGCGTGATGCGGGCAGTGCGGTGTTGGGGCGGCTGTTCGGGGTGGGTGGTGTGGCGGTGGCCTCGGCGCGGTTGGTGCTGCCGGGGGTGTTGGCCGCGGGGTGGCTGGTTGCGGCTTCGGCGGTGTTGGTGGCGGTGGGTGTGTGGGGGTCGTGGTGGTGGCTGGTGTTCGGGGTGGCGGTGGCCCCGGTGTTGGCGGTGGGTGTGCTGCGGTTGGCGGGGCGGGGGTGGGTGGATCATGCGTCGGTGCCGGTGGTGATGCCGCAGTCGGGGTCGTGGGTGCCGACGGGTTGGATCGTGTGGTGGGTGACGGGCTGGGATGTGGTGGTGGCTGGTGGGCTGCCGTCGGTGTGGGTGTGGTCGGGTGGGTCGGGCGACCGGGTGTTGTTGTTCGGGGTGCAGGTGCTGGTCGGTGCGGTGGTGGTGTGGGGGTGGGTCCGGGCTGGGTCTCGTCGGGGTCGTGGGTGAGGTTCGGCGGTGGGATTCGTCGGCGCTCAGTCGGGTCGTGGTGTGGCCGGACCTTGGCTCCGTCGGCGCGGCTGTCGCGGGACGCGCGGCTGTGCGTGGGGTTGGGTTGTTTGCAGGTTTCGTGCAGGCGCGGCTGTTACGGTGCGCCGGGTGTGGCGGGGATGCGCCACGATGGTGACCTGGTCGTTGCGCGTACCACCGAAGGGCTCTGGGATGGTGTTCAAGAAGCTGCTCGCCGGGTTGGGTTTCGGCGGGGTGGAGGTCGACACGGTGCTGTCGCCGCAGTCTGTGGTGGCCGGGGGTGTGTTGGCGGGGCAGGTGAATCTGCGGGCGAAGTCGGATACCGACATCACCGGGATCACGTTGTTGCTGGTGGCGTCGTCGGCTGGTGGTGAGGCGGAGCTGGCCCGGTTCCAGGTGGCGGGGAGCCTGCGGGTGCCTTCGGGTGAGGTGCGGTCGCTGCCGTTCTCGGTGCCGGTGGCCTCGACGGTGCCGTTCACGCTGCTGTATGGGCAGGTGCTGCCTGGGGTGGGTGTCGGGGTGCGGACCCAGGTGTCGGTGGCGGCGGGTAGCGCCAAGGGTGACTTCGACCCGGTCCGGGTGGACGCGTCGCCGGTGCAGCAGCATGTCATGGACGCGTTGGGGACCATCGGCTGCCGGTTTGTGCGCAATGAGTTGCGGCCGGGGGCGTTCCAGGGGTTGCCGGTGCCGTTCGCGCAGGCGGTGACGTTCTATGCGCCGGTGCCGGAGGGGCAGCCGGCGGGTCCGCACATTCCGCAGTTGACGTTCACGTTCTCGGCGGTGGACGCGACGGTGCTGGTGTTGGCGGAGCTTACGTCGCGGCCGGGTGCCGCGGATCGGCATCACCTGTCGTCTGCCGAGGTGGAGCGGTTGACCGCTGATGGCGGTTGGGTCGCGGAGGTCGATCGGTGGGTGACCACGGCGTTGGAGCGGTTGTCGCAGCCGGGGCAGGCGGCGCCGGGGGCGTTTCTGCAGCAGCCGCCGTTGCCGCAGCAGCCGTATGGGCGCCAGCCTGGGTATGGTCAGCCGGGTTACGGCCGGCCGGGGTATGCCTATGGCGGGCACGGGTACGGCGGGTACAAGTATGGCGGCTATCACGGGCGGCCGAGTGTGGCTGGTGCGGTGGCGGCCGGTGTCGGTGGTGCCGCGTTGGGGTTCCTGGGTGGCATGGTGATCGGTGACATGATCAGTGACGCGTTCACGCCGGATGTGTCGGATGCGTCGGGGTTCGACGACCCGGGTGCGGCTGACTTCGCCGATTACGGCTCTGGTGCGGCGGACGCGGACTATGCCGGTTTCGATGGTGGCGGTTTCGACGATTTCGGCGGCGGGGATTTCGGGGGCGGCGACTTCTGACCGTCTGATGTCGTGGGGGTGCCGGTTACCGGCACCCCCCTGTTTTTTGCTGTGTTTGTCGGTCCTTGAGACGCTTCTGCGTGCAGGACAACGCGATGATCTTCATCCGAGGGGCCTCCCCTGTCCGCTCAGCGCCGCCCAGGACCGGCCACCGGAGAAAAGCCCCCGTGGCCGCACACTGAGGCAGCTCAACCCATCCACATCGAGCATCACCGATACGGGTGTCGAACGGGGTGTCTCGCGTTGTCGGTCAGCTGTCGAGGACCAGGTCGACGACGGGCCGGTAGTCGGCGGTGTGGTCGGTGGTGGCCAGTCCGGCGTGGTGGCGGCCGGCGGTGGTGGCGATGCGGTAGATGAGGGCACGGATGACCAGTTGCCGCCATGCGGGCCGGTGCTGGTGGCGGCTGATCAGGTCGACGGGTGCGTCGTACCAGGTGATGGCGTCGGTGACGGTGACGGCCAGGGCCCAGTCGGCGGGCCGGTGGTAGACGGGCCAGTCGATGACGGCCGGTGGCAGCCCTGGGGCGAACAGGACGTTGCCGAGCAGGTCGCCGTGTACGGGCTGGCTGGGCAGGTCGATCGGGTGCCGTTCGGCGGCGAGCTGCTGCAGCAGCCCGGCCATGGGGGCGTCTGCGGGGACGGGTAGTTCGTCGAAGGCGACGCGGTCGCCGTAGGTCCAGGGGTTGTCGCGGTGGTCGAGGAACGCCGGGCGGGGCAGGTCGGCCAGGGCTTGGTGGAGCAGCTGTCCGGCGGTGAGGGTTTCGTCGACGCGGCGGTGGTCGGGGTGGCCGGGCAGGTGCCGCCAGGCTTGCCAGCCTTGGTGGGTCCAGGTGCCGTCGGTGGCGGGTATGGGCCGGGCCAGGCGCAGCCGGGGTGTGTCGGGGATGGTGGCGAGCGTCGCGGCGATCCACTCGTGTTCGGCGGGCAGTTCGACGGGTTTGAGCACGACGGTCCCGGCGAGCCAGGTGTGTCCTTGGCCGCCCGGTAGCGGGGCCGGTGTGCTGCTGGTGCCGAACGCGGCCAGGACCTGCGGTGGCGGTGGTGATGTGTGCACGGGGCGATTGGATCGCGGCGTGGCGGTGCCGGTCCAGTGGTTTGCCCGGGTGCCGGTGGTGGGGGCACCTCGGGTGGGTGCCCCCCTTTCCGTCTGGTCAGGCGGTGGCTTTCTCGGCGGCGGCCACGGCGTTGCGGAACAGCATCGCGACGGTGGTGGGGCCGACGCCGCCGACGCGGGGGGTGATGGCGCCGGCGACGTCGGCGCAGGTTTCGTCGACGTCGGGCAGGATGCGGCGGCCTTCGTAACGGACGCCGCCACCGATGACGACGGCACCGGGTTTGACGTGTTCGGGCTGGATGATGCCGGGTACGCCGGCGGCGGCGACGAGGATGTCGGCGCGGCGGGTGTAGCGCGGCCAGTCTTTGACGCCGGTGTGCACGACGGTGACGGCGGCGTCGGCGGTGGGCCGTTTCTGGGCCAAAAGCATGGCCAGGGGGCGGCCGAGGGTGGCGCCGCGGCCGAGGATGACGACTTCACGGCCGGCGACGGGAATGTCGTAGTGGGCCAGCAGGGCTTCGATTCCGGCGGGGGTGCACGGCAGTGGTCCGGGCACGCCGAGGGCGAGGCGGCCCATGTTGACCGGGTGCATGCCGTCGACGTCCTTGTCGGGGTCCATCGCGGCCAGGGCGGCGGTGTAGTCGAGGTGGCCGGGGATGGGGTACTGGATGAGCATGCCGTGCACGGCGGGGTCGTCGTTGTAGGCGGCGACGGCGGCTTCGACCTGTGCCTGGGTGGCGGTGGCGGGCAGGTGGGTGTGCGGTGACGCGAAACCCAGGGCGGTGGCCTGCTGCTGCTTGATGCGGATGTAGCCGGCGCTGGCGTCGTCGTCGCCGACGAGGATGGTGGCCAGGCTCGGGGTGATGCCGCGGGCGGCCAGGGCGGCGGCGCGGGCGGCGGTGTCGGTGTTGACGGCTTGCGCGACGGGCCCGCCGGGCAGCAGCCGGGCGGTGGTCGTGGCGGTGTCGGGCACGGTGGTCCTCCGTGCGGACGCCCAGGCGGT
Source organism: Catellatospora tritici (assembly GCF_019083965.1). GTDB lineage: Bacteria > Actinomycetota > Actinomycetes > Mycobacteriales > Micromonosporaceae > Catellatospora > Catellatospora tritici. The sequence continues at coordinate 182,695 of NZ_JAHRCY010000005.1, read as the reverse complement.
CGGCTTCCGCGAGAGGCTCCCCGGTGGTCGGTTCCACCCTGTGCCGCCAGTCGCTGTCGGCTGCCAGCCTATCGGGTGCTGTCGGCGGGTCTGGCACGTGCTGGCACGTTTTGGGTTTGCGTTCGGGGCGTGTGTTGTTCACCATCGCCTGGTGGGTGACCATCCAGTTCCTGACTTCTCCGTCAAACCGACTCTGACCGGGCGGCTGGTGCTGCTGCGGCCGTTCCAGGAGTCGGACTTCCCTGGCTTGCGGGCGGCGCTGCGCGACCCGGAGGTGGCGCGGCTGACCGGCAGTGTGACCAGTTCGCGGCAGGAGCCGGAGCCGGACGACCCGACGCGGGAGAAGCGGCTGCGGGAGTGGTACACGACCCGCAACGCCCAGACCGACCGGCTGGACCTGGCGGTGGTGGACCTGGCCGGCGGCGAGTGCGTCGGGGAGATGGTGCTGAACAAGTGGGATCCCGACAACCTGTGCTGCACCTTCCGCACGCTGATCGGTCCCGGTGGCCGCGACCGGGGGTTGGGCACCGAGGCGATCCGGATGTTCATCGGGTACGGGTTCGAGCAGCTGCGCCTGCACCGGATCTCGCTGGAGGTGTTCGCGTTCAATCCGCGGGCGCGGCGGGTGTACGAGAAGGTCGGTTTCGTGGCCGAGGGTGTGCTGCGCGACGCGTTGCGGTTCGACGGGCAGTGGATCGACGCGACGGTGATGTCGATCCTGGCGCCGGAGTGGGCCCGGCACCGGGGCCGTCCCTAGCCGCCCAGGACCCGTCGGGCTTCGGCGCTGACCCGCGGTGAGGCCAGCGCGGTCCAGGTGGTGAACAGGTCGCGCAGGTGCTCGCCGTGGCGGGCGGCGGTGTCCGGGGACTGCTCGCAGACGTCGAGTTCGTTGACGATGGTCAGGTCGAGCAGGTCGCGCAGGGTGTCGGCGGGCAGCCGGCGGGCGCTGCCGTCGAACCGGTTGTGCCACAGGCCGGTGGTGGTCAGGTGTGGCCAGGTGGGTTTGCGGGCGCAGCCGCCGTAGTGGTGGACGAGCTGTTCGGCTTCGGCGCCGACGGTGGCGCGCAGCAGGTCGCGTTCGGTGGTGGCCAGCAGGGCGTGGGCGAAGCCGTCGGTGCCGTATGCGGCGTGGGTGAGTCCGGCGAGGGCGACGTGTTCGGTCAGGCCGAGGGCGAGCAGCCGGTCGTGGACCCGGACCAGGTGTGTGTGGAGGGTGCCGCCGGGGTGTTCGATGTGGTGCGCGCCCCGGTCGTGCAGCAGCGTCAGGGCGTCGTCTCGGGGTGTGGTCATGATGGCGACGGTAGGTGTGGTGGCGGGTCGGCGGCAGCGGCTTGTGTCCGATGTCATCGGCGGTTCGGGCGGTGCCGGTTCGGGCGGGGTGGGGCGGCCCTAGGATGGCCGTTATGACCTTGAGCAAACCGATGATTGAGTTCCCTGAGGGTGCCCCGCCGACCGAGCTGGAGATCACCGACCTGGTGGTGGGTGAGGGCCAGCAGGCCGGTGCCGGTGACCATGTGGTGGTGCACTACGTGGGGGTGTCGTTCTCGACCGGGGAGGAGTTCGACGCGTCGTGGAACCGCGGTTCTTCGTTCGATTTCCGGCTGGGTCGCGGGCAGGTCATCGCCGGCTGGGACCAGGGTGTGGCCGGGATGCGGGTGGGTGGCCGCCGCAAGTTGGTGATCCCGGCGAAGTTGGGCTACGGCGACCGTGGCGCGGGCCGGGCGATCAAGCCCGGTGAGACGCTGATCTTCGTGGTGGACCTGCTGGACATCATTCCGTGACCGGATGAGGCCTGAGGTTGTCGCGGTCGACCTCGACGGGACGCTGCTGGGCACCGGTGGTGTGTTGTCGGCGCGTACGGTCGGGGCGTTGCGGCTGGCCAAGGCGGGTGGGGCCCGGGTCGTCGTGGTCACCGCCCGCCCGCCGCGTTTCGTGGATCTGCTGGTCGGACACGCGGGCGTGGACGGGTTGGCGGTGTGCGCCAACGGCGCGGTCGTCTACGACCGGGAGGTCGGCGCACACGAGGTCGTCGGGCCGCTGCCGGTGGCGGTGGCGCAAAGGTGCGCGCAGGTGGTGGACGTGGTGCTGCCCGGTGCCACGTTTGCGGTGGAGACCGGCCGGCAGGTCCTGTGCGGGCCGGGGTTCCGGCGGGCGTTCGGCGGTGATCCGCATCGGGTCGATGTCGGGTCGCGGGAGCAGCTGTGGGCGGCCGCGGAGTCGGTGGTGAAGCTGCTGGTGTGGTCGCCTGCGCACGAGGACGCCGTGGACACGGCGTGGGAGGTGCTGTCGGCGGCGTTGCCGGACGTCGAGTGCACCCATTCGGGCGGGCGGGGCCTGCTGGAGATCAGCGCCGCCGGGGTGACCAAGGCCGGGACGTTGGCGGTGGTGTGCGGCCGCTGGGGCGTGGACGCGTCGCGGGTGGTGGCGTTCGGGGACATGCCCAACGATCTGCCGATGCTGGCGTGGGCCGGTACGGCGTACGCGGTCGCCAACGCCCATCCTCGGGTGCTGGCGCAGGTGGCCCGGCACACGGCCAGCAACAACGACGACGGGGTCGCGCAGGTGCTGGAGCGGCTCTACGGCTGACCGGCGAGCAGGTCGTCGCGGCCGAACATGGCGGCGGCCTGCCGGGCCGAGGGGCTGCCCGCGTCGGGGTCGGCGCCGGCGGCCAGCAGCACCCGTACGACCTCGGCGTGGCCTTTGAACACGGCCCCGGCCAGGGGGGTCTGCTCGCGTTCGTTGATCTGGTCGGCGGCGGCGCCGCGGGCCAGCAGTTCGGCGACGGTGGCCGGGTGGCCGTGGTAGGCGGCGAGCATCAGCAGGGTGTCGCCGCGGCCGTTGGCCAGGTCGGCGGGCATCCCGGCGTCGAGGTGCGCGGCCAGGGCGGCGGTGTCGCCGTTACGGGCCAGGGCGAACAGGTTCGCGGCAGGTCCGGGGTCGTCGGTCACCGGTCCAGCATCGCCGCTGGGCGACCGGGTGGCCACCGCTTACGTGCTCGACTCGGGCCCGCGCAGGTTCGGTGGCACGGTACGCCCGGAGAGTAGCTGAAAACGGTGGCAATCTACCTAGACTGGGATGCATGGAGCTGTCATTGGCAGAGCAACTCGTCCTGCTCAGTTATGACGACGTGTCGGGGCGGCCGTTGCTGAACACAGCTCAGCTCGACTGCGGCGTCGAAGGCGCGATCCTGCTGACCCTGTCCTACGCCGGCAAGCTGGTCCTCAACCACGGCCATCTCGAGGTGAGCGACCCGACTCCGACCGGCGACCCGGTACTGGACGCGTCGCTGGCCCGGATCGCGACCGAGACGACCCGCTACCACACGCCCGACTGGTGGATCTACCACCTGGCCAGCCCCCGCCACCGGGAGGCGCTGCTGGAACGCCTCGTCGAACGCGGGATCATGGTCCGTGAGGATCATGCGGTGCTGGGGGTGTTCCACCGCCGCCGCTACCCCGAACGGGACACGGTGGTGGAGAAGGAGCTGATCACGCACCTGCGGCAGGTGGTGAACCGGATGGCCGCACCCGACCGGCAGTCGGTGAGCCTGCTGGCGCTGGCGCACACGCTGCTGCTGGACCGGCACCTGTTCCCGGAGATCAACCGCGACAATCTGCGGCACCGGATCGCGGAGCTGACCGAGGGCGAATGGTGCGGCCCGGCGGTGGCCAAGGTGGTGTACGCGATGAACATGGCGGTCATGGCCGCGATCACCGGCGGTGCCGCGTCCTCCCCCACCGCCGCCGTCTCGGCCTCCTGAGCGAGCCCGGCACCGCCGCCCGGCCGGTCATGATCGACAGGTGAGGTCGGACACGGTGCGCGCGGGGCGGCACCCGTTCTAACGTGACGGCATGCAGGGAATCCCCCACACCGACGTGGCACTGGCCGACACCTACCGCGCGTTCGCGACGCTGGAATGCGCCGGCGTGTCCCCCGTCTACGAACAGCTGTGCCTGGGCGTGGCCGCAGACGCCGAGGTCCTGGCCCTGATCGGCACCCTGCCGCTGCCTCGGCGCCAACCGAACCTGCTGCTGGGCGTGGTCCGGCTGCTCGGCGGCCCGATCGACGACTACCTGACGATGCGCGCCTGGCTGGTGGCGCACTGGGACGCCGTACGCGACCAGATGCTGACCCGCACCACCCAGACCAACGAGGCCGCCCGCACCGCGATCCTGCTGCCCGCGCTCGCGGACCTGCCGCAGCCGCTGGCGCTGCTGGAGGTCGGCGCTTCGGCGGGCCTGTGCCTGTACCCGGACCGGTACGCGTTCGCCTACGACGGCCGTGCCCCGATCGGCGACCCGGCCGGGCCGGTCATCGAATGTGTCACCAGCGGCCCGGTACCGGTCCCGCAGGCGGTTCCGCCGGTGGTGTGGCGGGCCGGTATCGACCTGAACCCCCTGGACGTCACCGACCCCGACGACGTGGCGTGGCTGCGGGCGCTGATCTGGCCCGAGCACACCGCCCGCCGCGACCGGCTGAGCGCCGCCGCCGCGATCGCCGCGGCCGACCCGCCGCTGCTGGTCCGCGCCGACCTCAACGACGCCCTGCCCGACCTGGTCGCGCAGGCGCCCGACGACGCGACGCTGGTGGTGTTCCACACCGCGGTGCTGGCCTACCTCAGCCCCGCCGACCGGGACCGGTTCTGCACCACGATGACGGACCTGGTCGCGAGCAGGCCGGGCACGGTGTGGCTGTCCAACGAGGCCCCCGGGGTGCTGCCGGCGATCACCGGGCGGCTGCCGGTGCCGGTCCCGTCGGGCCGTACGGTCCTGGCCCGCGACGGGCGGCCGGTCGCGTTCGGGATGCCGCACGGCCAGGCCCTGACCTGGCTCGACTGACCACGCGGCGCAACCCGGGCCAGGGCCCGTATCCTCACCGCCATGTCCTCGATCACGCAGACGTTGAAGAACCTTGAGACCGCACGGTTGACGGCGTTGGTCGAGGCGGACGCGGACGTGCTCGACCAGCTGCACGACCCGGACTTCGTCCTGATCCATCCCAGCGGCGGCGCATGGTCGAAGGCGCAGTACGTCGGTGGCGTCCTGTCGGGTGAGATCGACTACCGCAGGTTCGAACCCGTCTCGGAGATCGAGGTCCTGGCCGACGGCGACCTGGCGGTCCTGCGTTACCGGTCGGCCATCGAGATCGGTGTCGGGGGCCGGGAACCGGGCCCGCTGCAGTGCTGGCACACCGACTGCTACCGCCGGGCCGCGGCGGACTCGCCCTGGCGGGTGGTGTGGTCGCAGGCCACCGAATGCGGGTGAGGCGCCGACCCGGTCACAGGTACGCGGTGAGCGCGTCGGCGTGGGCGGCGGTCCAGTCATGGGCGGCACCGATGCGCTGCGGCACCCCGGACTCGCGCAGCCGCACCATCGCGGGCACGCCCCGCTGCGCGGCGTCGAGGATGCCGCGTCGGCAGCGGTCCTGCCACCACAGCACGGTCGGCAGCAGGGACCGCCGGTCGGGCAGGCCGTAGGCGTCGACGAGCACGGCGAGCAGCCGGGCGGTGGTGTCGACGTCGGTGACGTCGGGTCCGAGGTCGAGCCACTGCCAGCACACGTGCGCGAGGTCCTGGACCCGCCGGCCTGGTCCGGCCAGGTCCCAGTCCAGGAACGCGACCGGGGCGCCGTCGCGGTAGACGGTGTTCTTCGGCGACAGGTCGTGGTGGCACACGACCTCACCGCCGGCGGCCAGTGCGGTGCCGGCGGTCAGGTCGTGCAGACGCCGGACCAGCCGGGCCAGGGCGGTGAGGCTGTCCGGGGTGCGCAGCGCGGCATGCTGCTCGCTGCGCCATGGCACGTCCCCGTCGATGTAGTCGAGGATCTCCCGGCCGTGTTCGTCGTGGCCGTGCCAGCGCGGCGACCCGCCGTATCCGGCTTGGTGCAGGTGGGTGAGCAGTTCGTGGACGTAGGCGCCACGTTCGGGGGCGGTGCGGTGGACCCGCTGCCCGATCCGGACGACGTCGGCGATGTTGCCGCCGCCCAGCCGGTGCTCGGTCGGCCGGGGTCCGGTCACCGGCACAGGACGTCGACGAACTGGACGGCGTTGTTGGCGAACCCGCCGCGGTTCCACTCCTGGTCGACGGGCTGCGCGGCGCCGGTGGTGTCGTGGGCGCGGGCGGTGAGCTGGTGGCGGCCGGGTTCGGCGGTCCACCGGTGGGTGAAGCGGCGCCACGCCCACCGGTGCCCGGTGTCGGGTTCGAGTTCGGCCGGGGCCCAGGTGCGGCCACCGTCGGCGCTGACCTCGACCGACTCCAGCGGGGCCTGCCCGGACCAGGCCCGTCCTTCCAGCGTGTGGACGCCGGCGTCGACGACCCGGACGCGGGACATGAAGTCGGGGAAACCGGGCGGCACGAGCAGGGCCCGGGGCCGGATCCGGGTGACCGGGTCGCCGTCGTCACCGGGCTGCCGGCGCAGCCGGTAGGCGACGGCGTTCTGGTATCCGGTGAACGCGGTGTCGGTGACGGTGATGTCGCGCAGCCATTTGACGTGCGCCATGCCGTACCAGCCGGGGGCGACCAGCCGCATCGGGTGGCCGTGCTGCGGCGGCAGCGGCTGGCCGTTCATCGCGTACGCGACCAGCACCTCCGGCGCCATCGCGTCGGCCAGGGACAGGCCGCGCTGGTAGTCCTGTTCGACCCCGCGTTCGATGCCGTGGTCGGCGCCGGTGAACACGACATCGACCGCGGCCGGGTCGACCCCGGCGTCGGTGAGCAGGTCCCGCAACGGCACCCCGGTCCATTCGGCGGTGCCGACGGCTTCGACCAGCCACGGCTGGCTGACCGGCCGCGGGCGCAGCCGGGCGCGGCCGTTGCCGGCGCACTCCATGGTGACCCGGACCGTGCTCGCGGGCCGGGTCTTCAGGTCGGCGAGGGTGAGGGTCAGCGGACGGGTGACGTGCCCGCCGACGGTCAGCTGCCACGTGTCGGCGTCGGTCAGCGGGATGTCGTAGTGGATGAGCAGGTAGTGCAGGCCCGGTGGGGTGAGGTCGTAGCGCAGCGCCTCCAGCGGGATGCCGTGGTTGCGGGCCGCCAGGGCCAGTTCCTCGGCGGAGATGGCCTCGTCGTGGTCGGCGACCCGGCCGGGGCGGCTGATCTGGTCGAGGTTCATCGGTCTCCCCTGTCGCGTGCGGTGCGGTGCCCTTTCAGCTTCGCATCCGGGTGGCACGGGCGCGCCCCCGGTCCGGACAGGTCGACCGGGGGCGCGAACGGGTGGGGGTCAGGCGCTGCGGCGGCGACGGCGTACGGGCTTGTCGTCGTCGGCGACGAAGGTGCGGGTCAGCGCCATCGCGGCGATGATGCCCAGCACCGCGAACGCGAGCTGCACCCCGAGGGTGGCCCAACTCCAATGCAGGTGCAGGCCGATCCAGTCCCAGTCCCAGCGGGCCTGGACGTTGTCGTCCCAGCCCAGGCGTCGTGACGCCCAGCCGCCCAGCAGCGCGGCGATGATGCCGACCGCGACGGTGGCGACGGCGCCGATGTTCTGCCGGCCGGGCAGGACCAGGCGACCGAAGGTGCCGATGAGGATTCCTATCAGGAGCGCGGAGAGGATACCGGTAGCCGTCATGGGCCGCATCTACCCACGCGGCGAGGTGTTAATCCTGTCGGCGGCACCGGTTTCGGCGCCCGGACGAAACCCGGTCGCGGCCGGGCAGGTCCGGGCGGTAGACATGTCGCCGTGTTCAAGTTCCCGCGTACGCCGCACCTGGCCGGTTCCCGTCTGCAGCCCGGTGACGAGGACCTGGCGCAGGTGCCGCTGTCGGCGCTGCGTGGGGTGAGGGTGGTCGTGTGCGAGAAACTCGACGGCGCCAACGCGGGCATCTCGTTCGACGCCGACGGGCGGCTGCGGCTGCAGTCGCGGGGCCACTACCTGTCCGGCGGCCCACGTGAACAGCAGTTCACGTTGTTCAAGTCATGGGCGGCGACCGTCGGCCCGCTGCTGTGGCCGCGCCTGCGCGACCGGTACGTCTGCTACGGCGAATGGCTGTACGCCAAGCACACCGTCTTCTACGACGCGCTGCCGCACTACTTCTGCGAGTTCGACGTCCTGGACACCGCCACCGCCCGGTTCCTGGACACCGGCGCGCGCCGGGACCTGCTCGCCGGGGTGCCGATCATGTCGGCGCCGGTGCTGGCCGAGCAGGTGTTCGACTCGGCCAAGCAGATCGCGGCGCTGGTGGGGGCCTCGACGTGCCGTACCCCCGGCTGGCGCGACGCCCTGGCCCGTGCCGCCGCCGACGCCGGGGTCGACCCGGCGACCGCCGCGGCCGAGTCCGACACCTCCGACCTGATGGAGGGCCTGTACCTGAAGGTCGAGCAGGGCGGGCAGGTCGCGGGCCGGTACAAGTGGGTGCGGCCCAGTTTCGCCACCGCGGTGACCGACTCCGGTTCACACTGGGCCGACCGGCCGATCGTCGCCAACCGGCTCGCCGACCCGGAGGTGCTGTATGCGGGTCTTTGACCGGCTGTGCCCGTCCGGGCCCGACTGGGACCTGGACTGGGACGCGATCTGCGAGCGGTTCGCGTGGGTCCGCGCGATGGCCGGGGTCGGCCAGGACCCGCGGCACCACGCCGAAGGCGACGTCGCCGAGCACACCCGGCTGGCCGTCCTGGCCCTGGTCGGGCTGCCGGGCTGGCGGGCGTGTCCGCGTGAGCGGCAGGTGCGGCTGTTCGCGGCGGTGCTGCTGCACGACGTCGCCAAACCGGACTGCACCCGGGTCGAGGACGGGCACGTGCACGCGCGTGGGCACGCGCGTCGCGGTGACCTGCTGGCCCGACGGATCCTGTGGGAGCTGGGGGCGCCGCCGGGCTGGCGCGAGCAGGTGGCGGCGCTGGTGGCCCACCATCAGGTGCCGCTGCGGGCGATGGACCGTCCGGACCTGGAGCGGATCGTGCTGCGGGTGTCGTTGCTGGCCGCCAACGACGACCTGGCGCTGCTGGCCGAGGCCGACGCGCGGGGCCGGGTGTGCGCCGACGCCGACGCGCTGCTGGAGCAGGTGGGGCTGTTCCGGGAGTACTGCGCGGAACTGGGGGTGCTCGACGCGGCGTGGCCGTTCGCCTCCGACCACGCGCGGTTCATGTACTTCCGCACCCCGGGCCGCGACCCGGGTTACGCCGCCTTCGACGACACCCGGTCGGTGGTGACGGTGATGTCGGGCCTGCCGGGGGTCGGCAAGGACACGTGGCTCGCCGCCAACCGGCCGGGGGCGCCGGTGGTCAGCCTGGACGAGCTGCGTGGGCGGCTGGGGGTGGCGCCGACCGCCGACCAGGGTCCGGTGGTCGCCGCGGCGTACGCGCGGGCCCGGGAACTGCTGCGCGCCGGGCAGCCGTTCGTGTGGAACGCGACCAACGTGTCGCGGCAGCAGCGGGACCTGTGCGTCGGGCTGGCGGCGTCATACCGGGCGCGGGTGGAGATCGTGGCCCTGGAGGCGCCGCCGCCCGTGGTGCGTGCCCGCAACAGCGGCCGGGACGCGGCGGTGCCGCAGGCGGCGTGGGAACGGATGCTGGGCAGGTGGCAGGCCCCGGACGTGACCGAGGCCCATGCCGTACACCGGATCGATACAGGAATGATGGATCACTTCACGTGATCCTCAGGGCGGCGGTGGCCTACAGTGGGCGAGTGATCGAGTCGCAGAGGGTTACCGGCGCACTACACATTGCTGCCGAAAGGGCCCAAACCTGCGGTTTCTTCTTCGACTTCGACGGCACCCTGTCGACCATCCAGACCGACCCGTCCGCCGTCACCCCGGTCCCCGGCGCCGTCGAAGCCATCGCCGACCTCGCCCCCCTCATCCACACCACCGCCATCGTCTCCGGCCGCCCCGTCGGCTTCCTGCAACGCCACTTCGGCGGCCTACCCGTACGCCTCTACGGCCTCTACGGCATGGAATCAGCCGACGAACACGGCACCATCTGGACCGACCCCGAAGTCATCCCCTGGATCCCCGCGATCGACACCGTCGCCCGCCAGGCCATGGCCGACCTCGACCCCCAGATCCTCGTCGAACACAAACGCCTGTCCGTCGCCCTGCACTACCGCACCGCACCCCACCTACGCGACCACATCGAACAGTGGGGACAGGCCAAAGCCGTCGAATACGGCCTCACCGCCCTACCCGGACGCATGGTCGTCGAACTCAAACCCCCCGTCCGCCGCGACAAAGGCGACGTCATCGCCACCACCACCACCGGCCTGACCTGCGCCTGGTACTTCGGCGACGACCTCGGCGACCTACCCGCCCTACACGCCCTCGACCGCCGCGCCCACATCGACCCCGACTTCGCCGCATTCTGCGTCGGCATCCACAACCCCGAAACCGGCGACCAGGTCGCCGACTGGGTCGACCTCGTCCTGGACACCCCCGCAGACCTCGTACCCCTGCTGCGGCTCGCCGCCCGCGCGATCTCCACCGTACGCACCCGATGATCGACACCATATGATGCGTCGATGACCGACACCCCCGTCGCGCTCGTCACCGCAGGCGGCGGCGCCATCGGCGCCGCATACGCACGACACCTCGCCGCCCGCGGCTACCACCCCGTCCTGGCCGACATCGACCTCGACGCCGCCACCGCGGTCGCCGCCACCGTCGGCGGCACCGCGCACAGCCTCGACGTCAGCGACCGCGACGCCAACCTCGCCCTCATCGACACCATCCTGGCCCGACACGGCCGCCTCGACCTGCTGTGCCTGCACGCGGGCGTCCCCACCGGCCAACGCGCCACCGAACCACTCAACCTCGAACGCTACCGCCGCGCCATCGCCGTCAACATCGACGGCGTCGTCTTCGGCGTCGACGCCGCCCTACCCGCCCTGTCCGTCCGCGGCGGCCACATCATCGTCACCTCCACCCTGGCCGCCATCGACCCCAGCCAGGCCAACCCCCTCTACACCCTCACCAAAGCCGCCGTCCTCGGCTTCGTCCGCGCCCTGGCCAACCCCCTCAAACCCCGCGACATCGCCATCAACGCCCTGTGCCCCGGCTTCGTCGACACCCCCATGCTCAACGTCCTACGACCCACCCTCGCCGAACAGGGCTACCCCCTCATCACCCCCGACGACGTCGCCACCGCCATGGACCACGTCATCGACACCGGCACCACCGGCGGCGCCTGGGCCCTCATCCCCGGCCAACCACCCCTGCGCTACGAATACCCGCCACTGCCGCCATCGCTGATGCCCGACGGCAGCCCCGCCCCCGACCTCAAACTGCCCCCACCGCTCATGCCCACCGGCAGCCCACACACCCGGGGTTGATCCACCCGGCAACGGGGTACGACACCCGTATGCCCGACAGTGTCATGGTGTTCGCCCCATCGCCGCAGCTCACCGTCACCATCGAGAAAACCGGCGACGACGACGAGATCCACCTCCACGCAGGCGGCCAAGGCGTCTGGGTCGCCCGCATGATCCGCTCCCTCGGCGTGCCCGTCCGGCTCGTCTCCGCCTTCGGCGACGAGACCGGACACGTCGTACGCACCCTCATCACCGCCGAAGGCCTCGAACTCGCCGCCACCGACACCACCGGCGGCAACGGTGCCTACGTCCACGACCGACGCGACGGACAACGCAACGAACTCGCCCAAGCCCCCGGCCACACCCTCACCCGCCACGAACAGGACGAGCTCTACGGACTCGCGCTCGCCGAAGGCCTACGCGCCCGCGTATGCGTCCTGGCCGGCGTCGCCGACCCCCGCGTGCTACCCCCCGACACCTACCGGCGCCTGGCCATCGACCTGCGCCGCAACGGTGCCCTCGTCATCGCCGACCTGTCCGGCGACTACCTCGACGCCGCCCTGGCCGGCGGCCTGGACGTGCTCAAGGTCTCCCACGAGGAACTCCTGCACGACGGCCGTGCCGCCGACGACAGCACCCCCGCCCTACTGGCCGCCATGCGGCAACTGCAGGCCGAAGGCGCCGCCGCGATCGTGCTCAGCCGCGCCGACCTACCCGCCCTCACCCTGCTCGACCACCACCTGCTCGAAGTCAGGCTCCCCCGACTCGAACCCGCCGACCACCGCGGCGCCGGCGACTCCATGACCGCGGGCCTGGCCGCCGTCCTGGCCCAGGGCGGCGACATGCGCACCGCCGTACGCACCGGCGCCGCCGCAGGCGCCCTCAACGTCACCCGCCACGGCCTGGGCACCGGCCGCGCCGACGCCATCAACCGCTTCCTCGACACCGTCCAGCTCAGAGACCTGCCCGACGAACCCGCCACCGGACACCACCCCGACAGCGGCCGCACCACCCCACAGGAACTCGCCGGAAAGGTCAAAAAAGCATGAAGCGGACACTGATCACCAACGACGACGGCATCGACGCCCCCGGCCTACACCAACTCGCCGCCACCGCCGCCGACCACGGACTCGACGTCATCATCGCCGCCCCCGCCCGCGACTCCAGCGGCGCCAGCGCCGCCATGAGCGCTGTCGCCCAAGACGGCCGCGTCATCATCGAAGAACGCGTCCTGCCCGGCCTACCCGGCATCCCCGCCTACGCCGTCACCGGCACACCCGCACTCGCTGCCCTACTCGCCGGCAACGGCGCCTTCGGCGACCCCCCACAGATCGTCCTGTCCGGCATCAACCGCGGCGCCAACGCCGGACACGCCGTCCTACACTCCGGCACCGTCGGCGCCGCCCTCACCGCCGCCGCCAACGGCTGCCGCGGCCTGGCCATATCCCTCGACATCACCGACGGCGACGACACCACCCGCCACTGGGACACCGCCGCCCGACTCGCCCTCGCCCTCGTCCCCATCCTCGACGACCTACCCGACAGCACCATCCTCAACCTCAACGTCCCCGACCGCCCCACCAGCGACATCAACGGCCTCTGCCGCGCCCGCTTCGGCCGCTTCGGCCAAGTCCAGATGCGCATCGCCGAACGCGGCAGCGGCTACGTCCGCACCGCCCTCGAAGACACCGGCGCACGCCTCGAACCTGGCACCGACATGGCCCTGCTCGCCGACGGCTACGCCACCGTCACACCCATCCAGCCACTGGGCGAAGCACCCGTCCAACTACCCGGACTGGCACACCTGCTCGCCACCGCCAGCTGAACCCGAGCCGCCAGAGACCCCTCGTCCGCCACGTCCCCGGGACGCGGCGGCGGCCACGGCCGCGCCGCCGGGCGCACCGGCGAAGGCAACGGACTCGGCGCCGGAGTCGGCACCCCCGCGCCCGGCACGACCGCCAACACAACCACGGCGGTCAGCGGCACCCACAGCACAGCACCATCGTCGCGCGCCCACCCACCCGCCCGCCACAAAAGCCGGATTCCGCCCCCCGCCACCCCGACATTGGGAGGATGAGAAACAACCAGCCCCGCGCCGCAGGGGGGAACCGCACATGACCGACCCCACCGAACAGTTCTTCACCGAACTGGTCGCCCATGGCCGCCACCCGCTGCTGGAGACCACCACCGGCACCATCCGCTTCGACCTCACCAGCACCGGCCGCACCGAACACTGGCACACCCGCATCGACAACGGCCACGTCCAGGTCACCCGCGGCAGCGACACCGCCGACTGCGTCGTGCGCGTCGAACGGACCCTGTTCGACGGCATCGTCACCGGACGCGTCAACACCATGGCCGCCACCCTGCGCGGCCAGGTCGAAGTCGAAGGCGAACTCCACCTCGTCGTCATGCTGCAACGGCTGTTCCCCGGCCGCCCCGACAAACAGCCACCCGCCAACACCGGCAGCCGGAGGGAAACCCGATGAGCATCGGCAGCGTACGCACCCTCGACGGCAACACCTTCGTCGTCAGCGACACCCGCGGCGACATCGAAGCCCACCCAGACGAACCCACCGGCCTGTTCTCCTGGGACACCCGCTTCCTGTCCCGGTGGATCCTCACCGTCAACGGCCGACGCCTCACCCCGCTGTCAACCGACGACCTGCACTACTTCGAAAGCCGGTTCTTCCTCGTCCCCGCCACCGGCACCGTCTACGTCGACGCCACCCTGTCCGTCATCCGCCAACGCGCCGTCGTCGACGGCCTACGCGAAACCCTCACCATCCTCAACCACGCCGGACAAGCCGCCGACCTCACCGTACGCATCGACGCCGGATCCGACTTCGCCGACCTGTTCGAAGTCAAGGACCACCTCAAGAAGAAAGGCAAGTACTACACCCGTATCACCGACAACCAGCTACTGCTCGGCTACGAACGCGAAACCTTCCGCCGCGAGACCGTCATCGTCACCGACGGCGCCGACCTCGACGACCAGGGCCTCACCTACACCGTCCACCTCGACCCACACGGCATGTGGACCACCGAGATCCAGGTCTCCCACAGCATGTGGGGCTGGGCCGAACACCAGCGCGTCGTCTCCAGCAGCCAACAGGCCCACTCCCGCCGCGGCATGGAAGACGACCTCGCCGCCTGGATGGAGGACGCCCCCAAACTCGAATGCGACTGGGAACCGCTCAAACACACCTACCGGCGCAGCCTCATCGACCTCGCCGCACTGCGCTTCGCCCCCATGACCTCCGGCGTACGCTGCCTACCCGCCGCCGGCCTGCCCTGGTTCATGACCATGTTCGGCCGCGACAGCATCCTCACCAGCCTGCAGGCCCTGCCGTTCGTACCGTCCCTGGCCGCCACCACCCTGCTCGAACTCGGCGCCCGCCAAGGCAGCCGCCTCGACGACTTCCGCGACGAGGACCCCGGCAAGATCCTGCACGAGATGCGGTACGGCGAACTCACCGCCTTCGAGGAACGCCCCCACTCGCCCTACTACGGCTCGGCCGACTCCACCCCGCTGTTCCTCATCCTGCTCGACGAGTACGAACGCTGGACCGGCGACACCGCACTGGTCCGACAGCTCGAATACGAAGCCCGCGCCGCCCTCAACTGGATCGACGAATACGCCGACCTCACCGGCACCGGCTACATCTGGTACGAACGCCGCAACCCCGAAACCGGCCTGGAGAACCAGTGCTGGAAAGACTCCTGGGACTCCATCTCCTACCACGACGGCCGCCTACCCGGCTTCCCCCGCGCCACCTGCGAACTACAGGGCTACGCCTACGACGCCAAGATCCGCACCGCTCGCCTGGCCCGCACCGTCTGGAAGGACCCGGCCCTGGCCGACCGGCTCGAACAGGAGGCCGCCGACCTCAAACAACGCTTCAACCGCGACTTCTGGATCGAAGACGGCCAGTACTACGCCCTCGCCCTCGACGCCGACGGCACCAAGGTCGACACCCTGTCGTCCAACATCGGCCACCTGCTGTGGAGCGGCATCGTCGACCGCGGCCGCGCAAAGGCCGTCGTCGGCCACCTCATGGGGCCCCGCCTGTACTCCGGCTGGGGCATCCGCACCCTGGCCGAGGGCGAGGAACGCTACAACCCCGTCGGCTACCACGTCGGCACCGTCTGGCCCTTCGACAACTCGTTCATCGCCTGGGGCCTGCGCCGGTACGGCTACCGGAACGAAGCCGCCCGCCTGGCCGCCGGAATGCTCGACGCCGCCGAATACTTCGACGGACGCCTGCCCGAAGCGTTCTGCGGCTACCCCCGCGACGTCACCAAATACCCCGTGCCGTACCCGACCGCGTGCAGCCCGCAGGCCTGGTCCACCGGCACGCCGCTGCTGCTGCTCGGCACGATGCTCGGCCTGCAGGCCGTCGGCAACCACCTCGTCGTCGACCCCGCCCTGCCCATCGGCATCGGCCACCTGGCACTGCTCGACGTGCCCGGCCGCTGGGGCCGCCGCGACGCGTACGGCCGCGGCCGCGTCCAGGTCCGCGCCACCGACCGCCGCAAACTGCGCCCACAACTGTCGGGCCTGGAAGACGTCGTCGCCCGCCGCGAGCAGTGAGCCGAACTCGGCTCCGCACCCGCGGCGGCTCCGCGCCACGTTGATCGTCAACCGTGGTCGTCTTGTCGGCCACCGGCCCGCGTTCCAGCCGCAGAGCCTGTTCAACGCCGCCTGATCGGCACTTCCGGCGGTGTGCGGCGGAGTTCGGCGGGCCGTCCGGCCCCCCTGATATGTCGTCGCCCGAAGGGCGTCCTCATCTGGTTTAGATGTTTGGGCCGCTCCCCTGGACCGTCACAACCCCTACGGCATCCTAGGATTGTCGAACGGGGTTGTGCCCAGCGGCGGGATCGCGCGTCAGCGTTTCTGCGCGCGGTAGAACCTGAGCAGGGCCGTGATCCGGCTGTGGTCGGCGGCGCGGTTGAGTTCGTCGAGCAGTCGATCGGGACACAATTCGTAGAGTTCGCCCCACCAACGGCGCGCCCTGTTGTCCCAGATGCGGTAGCCGCCGGGCACTCCCCGGGCCACGTATCGCCTCCGGCTCATGCCGAAGGAGCTCAGGGCGGCCAGCCCGGTGGTGGCGAGCGCATTCGGGACCTTTCGGCAGGACGTCTTTTGGCATGTCGTCGCCCGAAGGGCGTCCGAACATGGGTTGATCTGCGAGGGCCCCGAAACGCCACTCCCTGTATCGCATCCTAGGAATCTGGGATCATCTTGAGCCTTGGCAGGAAGCATCCGGCCCGACACACTCTCTGGGTGCAGCTGCTTACGGGGCGCCCATGGTGGTGGTTGGCCGGTGCGACCGGGCTCGCGCTCGGCCTTGTCGCGTTCGGAGTCGACGAGATCCCGCAGCCCGGTGACCGCTTCGCCGAGATGCTGTTCAGCACCACGTTCGTATGGGGTGCGGCCGCGCTGGTGTGCGGCTACCTGTCGCACGATGCCCTACGAGCGGTCGCCACGGCCACCGGCGCGCTCGCCCTGGCCACGGTCAGCTACTACCTGCTCGTGCTGCTGGTGTCCCGCCGATGGGCGGGCGGGATGCTGGAGGATGGCAGCTCGGCAGACCTGTACGGGATCATGTCGATCGGCCGGGCCACCGTCGTATGGCTGGCCGTCGCCGCCGTCGTGGGTCCGGTCATGGGCTGGTTGGGTCACCTCGTGGCCGGCGGATCGCGGCGCACCGGCGCGCTCGCGGCCGGGGTGGCGTTCGGTGCGCTCGCGGCGGAGAGCGCCCACCTGCTGTGGACGTACCCCATGTGGCTCACGGTCGGGCGGGAATACCAGGTGCAGTACGCGATCGCGGCGCTGGGCCTGTGCCTGGCCGTGCTGACAACGGTCGTGTTGCTGCGGCGACGCCCCGGTGGTGTGGCCTGGCCACTGTTCCTGGTATGCGCAGTGGTCACCCTCGTCGGGGCGGTGCTGGCGTGGCAGGTGCTCGAGGCCTGGCGCAACGTCGGGTTCGAGGCACTGGACGCGCCGGTGCCGCGCCTGCTCGGCAGGTGACGGCGCGGCAGGCTACGCTGCGCTGCGATGTCCACTGCGAACGCCGAACCCGAGCTCACCCGGCCCTGCGCCCACTGCGGCAAGTCCGTGCCGCAGCGCGCCGCCGCCGGGCGTCCCTTCCGCTACTGCCGCGACAACGACGGTGCCTGCCAGGCCGCCGCCCGCAACTCACGGCTGCGCCACCGCAACTCCCCCGGCCTGGCCGGGCAGGTCGCCAAGGCGTACGAAGTGGTCGAACGGCTCGAACAGGTCGCCGAGACGCTGGTGGAAGCCCTGGAGATCGAGCTCTCCCCCGCCGGGGTGGAGCGTCAGCTCGCCGAGGTGCGCGCCGAGGCCGCCAACCAGGTCGCCGTCGCGCACACCGAACGGGACGAGGCCCGCGGCGACGCCGACCGCGCCGCCAAACAGGTCCACGAGGCCGTCGACGCCGCCGAGAAGACCCGCCGGCAGGCTGAGCAGCAGGTCCGCGAAGCCCGTACCGCCGCCGAGGCGGAAGTCGCCGCCGCCCGCGCGAAAGCTGAGGAGCAGCGCGAACTCGCCGAGCGGGCCGCCACCGCGGCCACGGCCGCCAATGATGCCGCGCAGGTCGCCAAGACCGACCGCGACCAGGCCCGCCGCGACCTCGCCGCCGCCGAGGCGCTGCGGCAGGAGGCCTACCGCGACCGTGACGCCACCCGCGCCGCCGCCGACCAGGTCCAGGCCGCGTTCGACCTGGCCCGCGCCGCCGCCGAGGAGGCCGGCCGCGAGGCCGAGGGGCTGAAGGTCGAACTGACCCGGGCGCAGCAGCAGACAGCCGCCGCCGAGGCGCAGACCGCCACGGTGCGGCAGGAGTCCGGGCGCCAGGTGGAGGAGCTGCGGACCGAGCTGGCCCACCTGCGGGCCGCGCTCGCGGCGCAGCAGTCGGCGACCGCGCTCGCCGAGCAGCAGGTGCAGCAGCGGCTGACCGACATCACCGTGCTCACCGCGCAGCGCGACGGCACGCAGGCCGAGGCGGCCGCGCTGCGGGCCCGCGTCGACGAGCTGACCGGCCAGGTCGGACAGCTGGCAAGTACGCTCACCCAGCTCACCGCCAAGCTGACCATGCCCGCCCAGGCCACTCCGGCCGCCGAGCCCGCCACGGCCTGAGCAACGCAACACCGATCTCAGTTGGTACCTGGCCCAGTTTGCCGCGATCATGGGTCGGTGAGTCGGTACTTCCAGATCGGTGCGCGGGTTCTGTGGAATCCGTCGAACAACGTGGCCGAGTTGTTCGCTCGTACGGCCGAGGTGATGTCCGCGCTGGTGGACAAGCCGACCGGCATGCATGACCTGGGCCAGGACGAGTACGAGATCGACCTGCCGGTGTTCGAGGCCTTCGTGGACACGCTGGCGCGCCGGTATCTCGGCAGCAGCCACCTGGTGCTCCGCTCGCTGGTGGAGGGATTCCTGGCCACCGCCATCGTCATGGTGGAGCGGGCCGAGGGCGGCCTGCCCGCGCTGACGCAGTCGCACGAACTGTTCCCGCGGGACATACAGGTAGGACCGACGGGAACGATGCCGCTGGGGGACGTGCGGCGGCTCCGGGACCTGGCCGACGACGTCGCGCGGGCGATGCCGCGCTGACCGCGCTCACCTGCGCCGGAACGTCGTGATGAGCCGGAGCAGCACGAAGAACAGCAGCGAACCGGCGAGCCGAGGTAGGCGAGCACGAACCGGTCCTGGGGGACGGGCCACGCACGGCGTCCCAGTCGGCAGCGGCCGGGAGGCGCTGCCCGGCTTCGCGGGCGAGCCAGGCCAGGTCGGTGGCGGCGGTGCGCAGTTCGGTGTTCGACGAGCTTGGCCACCCGCTGACCCGCACCCGCGTCGCGCAGGACGCGGTCCAGCTCATCCCCGCCATCCTCCCCCGCGACACGAAAGGCGTTCACGGTAGCGGTACGAGTCATCAGCGGGCAGCCGGACCCGGGGCGCGCGTACCGCCTACAGTGGGCGGATGCGTGTTCCTCCGCTGCCGCGGCCGAGTGCTCCGATCACCGAACAGGAGCTGGCGAAGGTGATGATCGGGGCGCCGAACAGACTCACCGGCCCGGTCGTGATCCACGACTATGACCCGTCGTGGCCTCTGCTGTACGAGCGTGAGCAGGAGCGGATCCGGGCCGCGCTGGGTCCGCTGGCGCTGGCGGTGGAGCACGTCGGGTCGACCTCGGTGCCGGGGCTCGCGGCCAAGTTCCTGATCGACGTGGACCTGATCGTGGCCGACCCGACCGACGAGGACGCGTACGTGCCCGCGTTGGTGGCCGCCGGATACGTGCTGCGGGTGCGCGAACCGGACTGGTACGAGCACCGGCTGCTGAAGGGCTTCGCCCCGGAGGTGAACCTGCACGTGTTCGGCCCGGACTGCGACGAGCACCTGCGGCATCTGATCTTCCGGGACTGGCTGCGGTCGCATCCGGAGGACCGGGACCGCTACGCGGCCGAGAAGCGGCGCATCGCCGCACTGCCGCTGGAGTTCATGGCGCAGTACGCCGACCAGAAGACCGACGTGGTCGTGGACATTCTGCGCCGGGCAGGGCTCACGGCCCGCTGACCGTCGGTCGCCGTGGGTTCAGCCGGGCCGCGGGGGCAGGGCCGTCGATGCGGTATCAGTCGGCCAGGCGGAAGGCGAGTTCGGTCTGCCACTGGCTCATGTCGGGCTGCTCCATCGGGTTGGTGTGGTAGAGCTCCAGGCGGGCGGTCCAGCGCTCGCCGTCGGGGGTCGCGGTGGTGTCCCAGCGCAGGCCCTGCTGCTCGGCCCAGGCGAGCACGGCACCCGTGACGCCCTCCAGTTCACTGGGGTGTCCCCGATGGGTCACGGTGACGTACCGCCCGGCGGGCAGGACCGCGCCGAACACGTCCCCGTCCCCGGTGATCTGCTCCGCGACCGGGACGCCCGCCTCCATCTGCAGCTCACGGTCCATGTCGATGACGTTGTACTTGAGGAACGGCGCCCCGGCCGGGGCGATGCCCCGGGCGGCCAGCCAGCCGATGAGCTGAGGGATGCGGTCGGCGATCTCCGGGATGGTGTTCATGGTGACGGTCCGCTTGATTCCCGCGTACGGCTGGGCGGCCCGGTCGGTGATGGCCGGGTGCACCGGCGGCGTCGAGGTCATGGCTCGATTGTGGCGGCTGGGCCCGGCCCACGCAGGGCTGCGGGCAGCGTGGCGCGCAGGTCGGCGATCACTGCGAGGACTTCTTCGCGGTAGCGGTCGGTGGACATCCAGCCCGGCACGCGGCCGTACGGTCCCGGCCAGGCGTCGTCGACTGGACCGCTGCCGCTGCGTGCCCGCACGCACCGTTCGATGGTGTCGAGGTGTCGGGCATGGAACGCCCACACCGTCCGCCCGTCGCGGCAGCGTCGCTGCAACCACAGCGGAAGCCCGAAGTCAGCGTCGACCTCTGGGTCTTCGCCGCGTGTGTACACATAGCCGGGGGCGGGCTCCTCGAACGGCGGGCAGCTGCCGGTGCAGACGAGGCGGCGCCGGTCATACGGATCGGCGGACGGTTGCCTGCTCGTGAGTGCCGGGGCGGCGCAGTCCGGACGCGGGCAGACGACCACGGTGCCGGCCAGGTAGGCACGCCAGCCGTTGGAGTCGGGCTGGGCCGCCTGGTGGGGATGCTCGGTGCGGCCGTGGTGTTCGCGCAGGTAGCGGCGCCACTGCGACAGTTTCGGCGCGGCCTGGAGCGGATCGTCCAACAGCCAGATCAGGTATCCGGCGCGTTCCCGGGTGGTGGGATCGCCGGACTCGTGCAACTGGACCAGTCGGCTGTACAGCGGTTCGCGGGGCAGGCGGCGCGCCAGTCTGGCGTAGTACTGGTCGCGTACCCGCTGCGGACGTGCGGCGGCCAGCACGACCAGCTCGGCCAGTTGCGGCAGCAGGTGCGCCGGCAGCTCGTGGATGTGCCAGGCGAGTCTGCGCAGCCAGGCTTTCTTGTACCCCCAGCGCTTGGCGTGCCAGGTCCACTCGTTCGGGTAGAGCGCCTCCCAACGCAGGTAGATGACCAGATATTCGAGCAGGGCGCTGGATGTGCGCGAAGCGAACTCGGTCAACCCGTTGGCCGCGTACGGCATGAGCTGCGACTCGGCCTCGTCGAGACGGGCGCGGACCGTCCTGTGGTCGGGGGCGGCGTGGAAGTGGCCGAGAACCTCGTGGTAGCGCGTCTCGGCCACGTTGTAGCGCAGCAGCGCCCGCTCGCGAATGGCCGGGTCGTCGCTGATCAGGTCTCGGGTCCAGCCGAGGCGCCGGTCGATGTCGTCGTGCACGCGGCAGAGTGGATCACCAATGGTCGCGGGGCGGCAAGTCGTTTGCGGGTTCCCAGACGGCGGCGTCGTGGGCGAACAGGACGCGGCGCGGGTCGAAGGCGAGGATGCGGTCGAGCCACGCGGGGTGCTCCAGCCCGGCGGTGCGGTTCAGGACGCTGGTGCTGTAGTCGGAGGCGAAGTCATGGGCCTGCCCGGCGAGCACGACGGTGCCGTCGGGTCGGCGTAGGACCAGGGACTGGTGTCCGGCGGTGTGGCCGGGGGTGGCGATGAGCCATACGTCCGACCAGATCTCGGTGTCGCCGTCCAGGCGGCGGTAGTCGGCGCCGGTGAAGTCGACCAGGTCGGGCAGGGTGTGTCCGGGTCCGGCGGCGAGGTCGAGTTCGGCGGCCTGGGCCATGATCGGCACGCGGGGGAAGTGCGGGTTGCCGCCGCTGTGGTCGAAGTGCAGGTGGCAGTTGGCCACGACGTCGATGTCGGCGGTGGTGAGTCCGGCGTCGGCGAGCGCCTGTTCGATCGGGCGGGGTCGTGGCTGGTAGTGGTCGTCGGTCCAGGGGTGGCGGCCGATGCCGGTGTCGAACAGCAGGACACGGCCGTCGTGTTCGACGAGGTAGCCCAGGACGGCCTCGGCGCGGGGCTGGGGACCGCCGGTCTCGGCGGCGGGGCGGACGAAGTAGCCGAGGTCGAGGCGGCGGATGCGCATCCGCCACGATAACCGGTGGTATGTCGGGCCTGGACGGTAGCGTCGCGGGCATGGCAGCGAACTTTCAGATCTCAGTCGACAGCGCCGACCCGCACGCCCTGGCCCGGTTCTGGGCGCAGGCGCTGGAGTGGGAGGTCGAGCGGCATGGCGAATTCATCAAGCAGATGCTGGAGGCCGGGCACGCCAAGCCCGACGACGTGATGACCCTGGACGGTGAGCTGGTGTGGAGCACGGCCGAGGCCATCCGTGATCCGCAGGCGGCCGTCAATGGTCGGGGGTCCCCCATCCGGTCCCGGATGATCTTCCAGGTGGTGCCCGAGGGCAAGACGGCCAAGAACCGGATGCACCTGGACGTGACTTTCGAAGGCGTCGACAAGGAGGTCACCGCGGCGCGGCTGGAGCAGTTGGGCGCCAAGCGGCTGTGGGAGGGGCAGCAGGGTCCGCACTCATGGATCGCGATGACCGACCCGGAGGGCAACGAGTTCTGCGTGTCCTGACCACCGGCCGGTGACAGGGCGTACGACCGAACGGTGGAGTCGAGCGTACGCCCTTGTCGCGTCCGGTTCGGCGTGTCGCGTCGATGAAATCGATCGGTTCCATCGGCGAGCGCGCGGTGCCTCGTCAGCTCGAATTCAGCTTGGCCACAACGGACGGAGGTCCTGAGCGGTTCTTTCTTCGTCAAGGTTGCCCTCGGCATCCAGGCCAGTAGCATGCCGTAGCTATGACCCTCATCCGGCCCGCGCGCCCGGCCGAGATCCCCGCCCTGTGCGTGGTCGACGGTGACGACGAGCGCAACGCCGCCACTGCCGCGTACCTGATGCGCCTGCTCGAGGCCGGATGCACCTGTGCGGACTGGTGCTTGGTCGCCGAGGCCGACGACGGCCGCCTGGCCGGCAGCGTGGTGCTGTGGGCACCCCCCGGCGGCGCGACGCCAGTGGACTTCGTCTTGTTCGAGCCCGGCGATACACACGTCGGCAAGGCACTGCTGGATGCGGCTGGCGCGCTGGCCCGTGCGCTTGGCGCTGCGACGCGGGGCCACGTCCTGGACACTCCAGGGCAGGCCCCGCAGTTCCAGCGCGACCCGCAGCTGCGCCAGGAGTTGCTCGCCGCGGCTGGGTTTGGCGTAGAACGCGACGGTAGGCGCTATCTGTGGCAGGCCGGGGACTCGGCGCCCTTCCCGACTCCGGACCTCAGCTGGCGCAATCTGGCGGAGGTGGGCGAAGGTCCTTTCGTCGACCTGCTCGAGGACGTGCTCGAGGACACCGCCGACGCGCTACTGCGGGCTGAGGTCGCCCGGCACGGCCAGCGCGATGCCGCCGCCCGCCATTTCAAGGACTGCCTGCAGTATGAGCATCAGCCGCAGTGGTACGAGGTCGGCTACGCCCCTGATGGTTCGCCGGCGGCGCTGAGTTTGCCCGCCCGCACCGCCGCGTCGGCCATCATCAGCATGGTCGGAGTCTCCAAAGCCCACCGGGGCAAGGGCTACGCCGCGGCGGTGGTCGCCCGCGGCACGCAGATCCTGGCGGGTGCCGGAGCAACCGAGATCCGCGGTGACTGCGACGCGGCCAACATTGCCATGACCAAGGCCTTCGAGCGGTGCGGCTACACCAACTTCGCCAATCGCCGGATGTTTCGCCGCGCGCTCTGACCGCGGCGGAGACCCAGCGAAGACCGTCAAGAACCGGGTCCACATCTGCGTGGCCCCGACGACGCCGGCGATCTGCACCAGATACGGCGGAGTATGCCGCTCGTAGCGCACGCTCAACCCATCGACCTGCTCGACGAACGTGACCTTCGGACAGAACCGGTTCCTTCACCAGGACCACCAAGCAACCGCCGCTCAGTGCATCAGCGCGGTGTCCGGAATCAGCTGCGTGGCAGTGCGAATCAGGCTCGCGAGGGCGAGCGAGCGGCTGTGCGGGGGCCAGGCGATGTGGGTGTGGACGGGGGGTGCGTCGGTCAGGGGTACGGCGGCGTGCTCATGCCATAGCCAGGTGCGGGCGGAGTCGGGGACGACGGCCATGGTGCGCCCGAGGGCGATCAGCTGGGCCAGCTGCGTGTGGTCGTGGACCTCCGGGCCCGGACCGGGTGCGTAGATGCCATGTCGTGGCCAGCGGGCGATCGGGAGATCGGGGACGTCGCTGATGTCGGCCATGGACAGAACCTTGCGGGCCGCGAGTGGGTGCCTTGCGGGCAGGACGGCGATCCGCCCTTCGGTCAGCAGTTCCTCGCTGTCGAACCCGGCCAGGGAGTTGAACGGGACGATGAGGAGCGCGACATCGGCGCGGCCGTCACGCAGCATCTGCTCCTGCCCGTTGAAACCGCCGGCCAGCACCTCGATCTCGGCGGCGTTGGGCTCGGCGGCGTAGGCGTCGAGCAGACGCTGCAACAGATCGTGGGATGCGGCGGCCTTCACCCCGATGACCAGGCGTTCTCGGAGGCCGTTCGGACGGTCTGTACTGCCGGAGCGGCGGGTGCGTCGAGCTGCGGCGGTGGTCGCGTCCAGGGCCGCGCGGCCCTCGTGCAGCAGCACCTGGCCGGCGCCGGTCAGGCGCACGCCGCGGCGGTCGCGTTCCAGCAGACAGACCCCGAGGCGTCTCTCGAGCTGCTGGATGGCTCTGGAGAGCGGCGGCTGGGCCATACCCAAGCGTTCGGCGGCGCGGCCGAAGTGCAGCTCCTCGGCGACGGCGATGAAGTACCTGAGCTCGCGGGTCTCCAAGGCGTCCATGGCTATTGCCCTCCCGGGGTTGATACCTGTCCCTCCCGGGGCTGATACCTGGCGGGTATTACAGAATACCGTTTCGGTGTTGGACGCTCTGCTCGGCTGAGGGCGAGCATCAGCGGCATGAGTAAAGCGAAGATCGCGCTGGTGACCGGTGCGAACAAAGGCATTGGGTACGCAATCGCGGCCGGTCTCGGCGCCTTGGGGTACCGCGTGGGCGTGGGAGCCCGTGACGAAGCCCGGCTTGGGGCTGCTGTCGAGAAGCTGCGCGCCGCCGGGGTCGACGCGTTCGGCGTGCCGCTGGACGTGACGAGCCGACGCAGCGTCATCGAGGCCGCCGAACTGGTCGAGCTGGCGGCCGGGCGTCTCGACGTCCTGGTCAACAACGCCGGCGTCTCGGGGGAGATGGGGCCGGGGTGGGTCCAGGATCCGACCAGCCTCGATCTTGACGTGGTCCGGACGGTGGTGGAGACCAACGTGCTGGGCGTCATCCAGGTGACCAACGCGATGCTGCCGCTGCTGCGGCGCTCCAGGTCGCCCCGCATTGTCAACGTCTCCAGCGCCGTGGGCTCCCTGACCCGGCAGGCGGACCCGGACATCGACATCGGCCCCGTCATGGCGGCCTACGCGCCGTCGAAGACGTTCCTCAACGCCGTCACCGTGCAGTACGCCCGCCAACTCGCCGGCACGGGCGTCTTGATCAACGCCGCCTGCCCGGGCCTGGTCGCGACCGACTTCACCGGCTTCCACGGACCCCGCACCCCCGAGCAGGGCGCAGTCACGGCGATCCGGCTCGCCACGCTGCCGGACGGCGGCCCGACCGGTTCGTTCTTCGAGGACGGCGGAGCCATCCCCTGGTAACCCCGCGAGTGGTACGGCCTTCCTCCCTCTTGAACCCGACCGCAAGGTCCGACTCGTGGATCGCGATGGCCGACCCGGAGGGCAGCGAGTTCTGCGTGTCCTGACGACCGGCCGGTGACAGGGCGTACGACCGAACGGTGGAGTCGGGCGTACGCCTTCGTCGCGTCCGGCCGTACCCGAGGCTGAGCTTTGGCGGCGTCGCACTGGCGGTGCGATGTCGGTGAGGGGCCCGTTGCTATTACTCGTGCGACGTTCATTCACGTCAGGTGTCGGACCGGTTGCTCTTCGCAGGCACACGCAGGCGCGGGGCAAGTAGTGAAGGCGTCTGCCCTGGGGGTCAGGCGTGTGCGTGTCGTCAGCCGAGTATGAGCGGGTGCCATGAACAGACCGCGCAACCCCGGTCTCCGGAACAAGATCGTCGCCGTGCTGGCGTCGCTGGTGGCGCTGTGGGCGTTCGCCGCGTACGTCACCGTCGGCGAAGGCGTCAGCC
The DNA here is from genome assembly GCF_019083965.1 of Catellatospora tritici. Taxonomy (GTDB): domain Bacteria; phylum Actinomycetota; class Actinomycetes; order Mycobacteriales; family Micromonosporaceae; genus Catellatospora; species Catellatospora tritici. The sequence continues at coordinate 156,378 of NZ_JAHRCY010000005.1, read as the reverse complement.
TGGTGTGGCTGGCCACGTTGGAGCAGCAGGTCGCCAAGCCGACCGAGGCGCTGATCGCGGCGGTGCAGGAGGAGCGGCGCGAGTCGGTCGCCTACGCCGCGGCGGGCGCGGCGGCGTCGCGTACCGCGATGGACGCCGCCCGCGCCACCACCGACCAGGCCGCGGCGAAGCTGCGCGGGGCGCTGGAGGGCACCGCCGCACAATGGTCGACCAGCGCCGCCAGCGACGCCCGGCTGGCCGACCTGCTCGCGGGTCTGGACACGCTGGGGTCGCACCGCACCGCCCTGGACGGCGGACAGGTGGACCGGGTCGGCGCCAACGACTACTTCACCGGCCTGGCCCAGCTCGGCTTCGACGTGTACGACACCTACACCGCCTGGGACGACTCCGAGGTCATCTACCACACCTCGACGCTGGTGCTGCTCACCCACAGCCAGGAGATGATCTCCCGGGAGGACGCCGTGGTCTCCGGCGTCCTGGGCGCCGAACGCCTGACCGACGCCGACCGGGCCACGCTCACCCAGCTCGTCGGCGCCCAGCGGTACCTGTCCCGGCAGGTCGCCGACCGGCTGCCGCAACCGGACCGGGGCGAGTATCAGAAGCTGCTGGCCGGGCCCGAGCTGACCGCGCTGCGCGCCCTGGAGGAGCAGCTGATGGCGGTCAGGCCGGGGGTGGCCCCGGGCGTCGACGCGGCCGGGTGGCGTGCCACGGCGACCGGTGCGATCGAGGCGCTGCGCACGCTGGTGCTGACCCTGGCGGACCTGACCGTGGTGCGGTTCCGGGGCGCCGCGATCTGGATCGTCATCCGGCTGGTGCTGGCCGCCGGGCTGGGCCTGGTCGCGGTCGTGGCGTCGATCCGGTTCACCATCCGGACCCTGCGCAACCTGCAGAACCAGCTCGCCGAGCTGCGCGTGGCCGCGCTCGATCTGGCGCAGCAGCGGCTGCCGCGGGTGGTGGAGCGGCTGCGGCTGGGCGAGGACGTGGACGTCGCCGGGGCCGCGCCACCGCTGGCGTACGGCGCCGACGACATCGGGCAGGTCGGGCACGCGTTCAACGAGGTGCAGCAGACGGCGATCCAGGCCACCGTCGACCAGGCGGCACTGCGCCGGGGCGTACGCGACGTGTTCCTCAGTCTGGCCCATCGCATCCAGGCGCTGGTGCACCGGCAGCTCAAGCTCATCGACCACATGGAACGGCAGGCCGTCACCGACGAGGAACTGGCCGACCTGTTCCGGATCGACCACCTCGCCACCCGGATGCGCCGCAACGCCGAGAACCTGGTCGTCCTGGCCGGGGTGCCCGCCAGCCGCACCTGGCGCGGGCCGGTGCCGCTGATCGACGTCATCCGCGCCGCGCTGGCCGAGGTCGAGGACTATCCCCGGGTGCGGCTGCGCTCGGCCGACACCGCGGCGGTGGCCGGACGGGCCGTCGGTGACCTGATCCACCTGCTGGCCGAGCTGATGGAGAACGCGTTGTCGTTCTCACCGCCGCAGACCGTCGTGGTGGTCACCGGACGCGCCGTGCCCGTCGGATACCTCATCGAGATCGAGGACCGGGGCCTGGGCATGACCGACCCCGACCTGGCCGAGGCCAACCGGCAACTGGCCGACCCGCCCGAGTTTCAGCTGACCGGAGCGGCCCGGCTCGGGTTCTACGTGGTCGGCCGGTTGGCCGCCCGGCACCGCATCGAGGTGCGGCTGCGGCGCTCGGCCGACGCCGGGGTGGTGGCCTCGGTGCTCGTGCCCGAGGCGTTCCTCGACGACGAGACGACCGGCGCGCAGCGCCCGTACGAGCGGCTGCTGGCCACCGTCGCCGCCGCGACCGCGGTGGCCCCGGCCCGGGGGCCGTCGACCGGATGGGACAGCCCCACCCCGCCGCAGGGCATCAGCGCCGACACCCCGCCCACGGGCGTGCCCGCCCTGCCTGCGGCCGACACCCTACAGACTCCCGCCGGACTGCCCTGGCGGGAGAAGCGGCCCAAGGCCCCGGCCACGCCGCCGGTTCCGGTTCCGGTTCCGGTTCCGCGACCACGGGACCTGCAGGAGCTGGAGCAGGCCGATGCCGCGTGCCCGAACGGGCGCACCCCCGAAGAGGTGGGCCGATTCCTGGCCGCCTACGTCAACGCGGTCCACCAGGGCCGCGAGCGAGCCGACCGGTCCGGTCCCGCCGCCGGTTGATCCATTCCCCTCCCCGACAGGAAGCCGAGCATGTCCGACAAGACAGCCACCGCCAACGCCGACCTGACCTGGCTGGTCGACGACCTCGTCCACCGGGTCGTGGAGGCCCGCTACGCCGTGATCCTGTCCACCGACGGGCTGCTGGTCGCCGCCTCGCGCGGGTTGGTGCGCGGCGACGCCGAGCACCTGGCCGCCGCCGCGTCCGGGCTGAGCAGCCTCGCCCGGGGCGCGGGGCGCCACTTCGGCGACAGCGTCGTACGCCGCACGATGATCGAGTTCGGGACGGGGTACCTGTTCGTCACCGCGGCGGGCAACGGCGCCTGCCTGGCGGTCGTCACCGGCACCGGCATCGACGTCGGCGTCGCCGCGTACGAGATGGAGATGCTGGTCGTCCGGGTCGGGCAGTACATCACCACACCGCTGCGCGCCCCCGCGGTGCCCGCCCACTGAGCCGCGTATGGACGACAGCATCGCCTCCGCCGGCGGCGGGTGGGCCCAGGAGGACGCCGGACCGACCGTCCGGCCGTACGCCGTGACCTCCGGCCGCACCCGCCCGGTGCGGGGCGCGTTCGACCTGATCTCCATCGTGATGGCGCTGCGGTCCCCCGCGGCGCCCGACGGCACCTCGCCGGAGGTCGAGCAGATCCTGCGCTGCTGTCGGCTGCCGGTGTCGGTGGCCGAACTGGCCGCTCGCCTGGACCTGCCGTCAGGCACCGTCAAAGTGCTGCTGGGCGACCTGCTGGAACAGCGGCTCATCGCCACCAGATCCCCCGCGCCGGAGCTCGGCACGCCGAACCGGCCCGTCCTCGAGGCGGTCATCCATGGACTCCGTGCTCTCTGACACCGCGGCCGACACCGCGGTGTTCACCCTGCCCACCGCCGTGAAGATCCTGATCGCGGGGCACTTCGGGGTCGGCAAGACCACGATGGTCGGCTCGGTCAGCGAGATCCTGCCGCTGCGCACCGAGGAGGTCCTGACCGACGCCAGCGTCGGCGTCGACGACCTGTCCGGCGTCGAGGCCAAGAACACCACCACCGTCGCCATGGACTTCGGGCGGATCACCATCAGCGACGACCTGGTGCTGTACCTGTTCGGCACCCCGGGCCAGGAACGGTTCTCGTTCGTGTGGGACGAACTGGCACTCGGGGCGTTGGGGGCGGTCGTGCTGGCCGACACGCGGCGGCTGAAGGACAGCTGGGCCAGCATCGGCTACTTCGAGGACCGGATGACCCCGTTCGTGGTGGCGGTCAACTGCTTCGACGACGGCGAGCGGTACACCACCGCCGACGTGCGGCTGGCGCTGAACCTGGAACCGGACGTGCCGGTGCTGCTGTGCGACGCCCGCCGCCGCGACTCTTCCAAGCAGGTCCTCATCCGGCTGGTCGAACACGTGCTGACCGGCGCCTGAGCCACGGCCGCGCCGTCACGGGTACGGACGGTCGTCGGGCCAGATCCACGGCTGGATGCACGGCGGCGGGGTGCCTTTCACCGCCGCCGGTGGGCAGGGCTGCTCCTCGGTGTCGGCGTAGGAGGGCGCGACCGCCCACACCGCCAGCGCTGTGACGACGGCGAGCACCAGCCCGGCCAGTAACGCCAGCAAGCCCGTACGCCGTTGTCCCGGCATCGTCCCTCCCCAGTCCTGAACCGCCCGTCGAGTATGGGCATCCGGCGGCTGGTCACTCCACGCCTGCGGGGGTGCTGGAAGTGGCCATGTCCACTTGTGGCCATACTTAGGTATCGTTCAATGGATCATCGGTGCGGTCGACGGAGTTGAGACGGCATGTTCGAGACGTTCGGCGTTTCCCGGCCCGCCGAATCGGCGTACCGGATGCTGCTGACCGAACCCGGCCTGACCCGCGCGGACCTGGACCGGCTGCTCGACGCAGACGCCGGGGCGAGCCTGGCCGAACTGACCGAACGCGGGCTGGTCGCGGCCCGCGCTGACGGCACGTTGCGGATCGAGCCGCCGGAGCGGGCGATGGACCTGCTCATCGCCGCCGAGGAGGCCGCCATCGAGGCCCGGCGGGCGGCGCTGGCCGGGCTGCGCGACGGCGTCGGCGACCTGGTCGCCGAGTTCGTCGGGGGCCGCAGCGAAACGTTCGGTGACCTGATCGAGCACGTCACCGGCGACGACGCGGTGCGTTCGCGGCTCTATCAGATCGCCACCGGGGCCAGGCGGCAGGTGTGGACCGTCAATCCCGGACCGGCACCGTCGGCGCGGGCGCTGGCCGCGAGCCGGGCCATGGACCAGGTGAGCCGGGCCAGACAGGTGCGCAGCCGGTCCGTCTTCGGCACCGAGGCCGCCACCGACGCCGGAATGCGCGCCTACCTGACCGAGACGGTCGCCGCCCTGGACGAGGTGCGGCTGCACCCGGATCCGCCGCTGCTGCTGTTCATCGTCGACGGCGAGCTGGCGGTGCTGCCCGCCGACGTGGACCGGCCGGGCCGGGGTGCGCTGGTGCTCAAGAGCCCCGCGCTGGTCCAGCCGCTGATCGTGCTCTACCAGCAGCTGTGGCGGGTGTCGCGGCCGTTCGAACCCGACGCGGGCGGGGAGTCCGACACCGAGCGGCTGCACCGGATCGTGGCGCTGCTCGGCGAGGGGCAGAAGGACGAGGCGATCGCGCGGCGGCTGGGCCTGTCGGTGCGTACCGTCCGGCGCCTGATCTCGGTCGCGGTCGAGGGCCTGGGCGCCGAGAGCCGGTTCCAGGCCGGAGTGCACGCGGTACGTCGCGGCTGGGTGCCCGCCGCCGAGTGACAGCAACCGGCCATCGCCGGTTCGTGCAGCGCCGGACGCCTTACCGGCGGCCACCGGCGGTGCTTGGCTTCGGGTCACCAACGATCTCGATCCTGATGGGAGAGACCATGCGGAACCTGACCCGCCTCGGCGCCGGTGTCGCGGCGACCGTGCTCGCCGCGACCGCCGTGCTGGCCATGGCGTCACCGGCCAGTGCCCGGCTCAACCCGGCCGGGCTGCTGGACTGCGAGTCCGGCGGCTACTACCACTACACCTGCCACATCGAGGACCAGCTGCCGCTGAGCAACGAGGTGTGGAAGTACAACGGGTCGCACGTGGTCGCCTTCGACGGACTCAGCGGCGTGTACGGCGCCTGCGCGGCGAACCTGCGGTTCTCGATCGGGGTCACCTACACCCGGTCCAACGGCACAATCGTCAACACCGGCATGACGCTGAACTGCCTCTACGCCTGGCAGTGAGCACATCGGCATGGGTTCGGCGCCGCCGGACCCATGCCGATGGGTACGGTGTGACCGTGAGCAGCAGCGCCGACCTGACGATCCGGCTCGCGGGAGCGGAGGTCGTGGACGCGCTCGAACCGCTGTGGATCGGCCTGCACGAGCATCACCGCACCGTCGCGCCCCACCTGGCCATGTACGACGACGCCCGCTCCTGGCAGCTGCGGCGCGAGCTGTACCTGCGCTGGATCGCCGAGCCGGGATCGTTCGTGCTGCTGGCCCTCGACGGGGACAAGCCGGTCGGGTACGCGTTCGTGCACGTGTTCGACGGCCCCGACGACAGCTGGGTCTCCGGCGACCGGATGGCCGAGCTGGAGACCTTGTCGGTCGCGCCCGCCTACCGAGGTCGGGGCCTGGGCACACGATTGCTGGACGCGGTCGACGCCCGCCTGGACGAGCTGGGCATCGGTGACCTCTACATCGGCGTGCTGGCCACCAACCTCGCCGCCCAGCGCGTGTACGAGCGCCGCGGCCTGCGCCCCTTGATGATCAAATACGCCCGCCTGGCCGCCTCGCCACCGGCGGCTTCCGCCTAGCCGCAGTGTGGCGCGGGCGCGCCCCAGCCGACCAGCTGTTATCCACCCGTCCACGACCGCGCCGACGCCGCCTGATGCTAAAATTATTCCGCTTTGTGTGGTGGCACCCCCGGTGTCCCGTTCGCGAGCAACTCGCCGCGGGCAGAGGGCTGGGGGTCGACGATGAGGGTTCTACGGGCAGGAGCACAACCGGCCGCGCATCGTGGAAGGGGCTGTCGCGGCGGCCCGAAGCCGTCTCGCCTGGCCGCGATCGCCTCTTGCGCGTTACTGGTCGCCGCGAGTTGCGCGGTGGTCGGCGACGCGGCGTCCGCCGTACCCGCGCGGCCGACGGCCGGGTCGGCACCGGCCGCGCAGGCGTGCGCGACGAGCACGACCGCGCCGAAGGGATCGGCCTTGAAGCCCATCGACCAGGCCGCGTTCCAGGCCGCCGTGGCCGCCGCCGCCGAGCAGATGATGATCCCGGGGGCGGTGGTCCTGCTGTGCACCCCGCAGGGCAGGTTCGAAGCGCTGACGGGCACCACCCAGCTGGGCACGCAGGCACCACCGGCGGGTGACACCCACTTCCGGATCGCCTCGAACACCAAGACCATGACCGCCGCGCTGATCACGCTGCTGGCCCAGGACGGCAAACTCAAGTTCAGCGACCCGGTGTCGGCCTACGTGCCCGGTGTGCCCAACGGCGACAACATCACCGTCGAGCAGCTGCTGAAGATGCGCAGCGGGCTGTACAACTACACCTCCGACCCCCAGTTCTCGGCCACACTGGACGCCGACCCGCAGAAGGCCTGGACGCCACAGGAGGTCCTGGCGATCGCGTTCGGCCACCCGCCGAACTTCGCACCCGGCACGTCCTACGAGTACAGCAACACCAACTACGCGCTGCTGGGCCTGATCGCCGAGAAGGTCGGCGGCAGCGGGCTGGCCCAGCAGCTGCAGGACCGGCTGTTCGGCCCGCTCGGGCTGACTCAGACGTCGCTGCCCGCCACCACCGACACCGAACTGCCGCAGCCCTTCTCGCACGGGTACATGTACGGCGGGTCGATCTACGCGCTGCGCGACGATCCGTACCCCGCCGACCTGCAGGCCGCGGCCCGCGCCGGCACGCTGCAGCCGACCGACTACACCAACCAGAACTCCTCGTACGCCACCGCCGCCGGAGGTGCCGTCTCCACCGCCGACGACCTGGCCGCATGGATCCGGGCACTGGCCTCGGGCAAGGTGCTCGACGCCGACCACCAGCGGCAGTGGCTGCGCAGCCTGCAGGTCGAGGACCCGGCCAACCCCGACGGACAGCAGTACGGGTACGGCATCACCTACCAGCGCTTCGGGCCCGAGGCCGCGATGCACTACCACGGCGGTGAGCTGCCAGGCTTCAACTCGTTCATCGGCTACGACACCGACAACGACGTGACGCTGGTGGTGTGGGCCAACCTGACCCTGACCCCCGAGGGCATGACCACGGCCAACGCGCTGCTGCCGACGGTCCTGAACCAGATCTACGCGGGGATGGCGCTGCCTACCGCGCCGGCACCGGCACCGGCGCCCACCCCGACCAGGTGAAGCGTCACAACTGCCGCAGCGCGGGCACCACGTGGGCGCCGAGGCCCTCGATATAGCCGACCGGGTCGGTGCCGAACGGCATCAGGTGCACCTGGTCGATGCCGATCTCGGCGAAGGCCGCCATCTGGCGCAGGAACTCCGGCGTCGAAGCGGCGTCCGGGGTGAACGGAGCCCAGGTGATGGTCTTGCGGATGCGGGCGTAGTCGGTGCCCTCCCTGGCGCAGTGGGCGGCCAGGATGGCCAACTTGGCCGCGATCACGTCGGGTCCGGCCTGCGGCCCGGCGAACAGGTTGCAGGCGTCGGCGTACTTGGCGACCAGGCGCAGGGTCTTCTTCTCCCCCATCCCGCCGATCATGATGGGCGGGTGCGGACGCGCCAGCGGCTGCGGCGAGTTGACCGTCCCGGCGAGCCGGTAGTGGGCACCCTCGAACGGGCCGGTGTCCTCGCTCCACATCTGGCGGACGATCCGCAGCGTCTCCTCAAGCCGCTCGAACCGCTCGGACAGGGGCGGGAACGGCACACCGAAGGCGGCGTGCTCGCGGTCGTACCAGGCGGCGCCGATGCCGAGCACGGCCCGGCCGCCCGACAGCACGTCCAGCGTGGTCACGATCTTGGCGAGCAGCCCCGGGTGCCGGTAGGTGACCCCGGTGACCAGCAGCTGCAACTCGACCGTGCTGGTCTGTCCGGCCAGGAATCCGAGCGTGGTGTAGCCCTCCAGCATCGGCGCGTCGGGTTCGCCCAGGCCCATGCCCTCCATCTGCAGGTAGTGGTCCATCACCGAGATGTTGTCCACCCCGGCCGCCTCGGCCGCCTGCCCGGCCTGGGCCAGCGTCGGCCCGATCGCCGAGGGGCCGCCCGGGAAGGCGAAGTTGACGATGTGTACACCGAGCCGCATGCGAATGTCCCCCTGTGCAGTGTCGTGGATGCGCGGTCGCCGAGGTCACCGTACCGGTGCCGACGGCGCGACGACGGCCGTTCCCGGGCCGCGCCGCGATACGAGCGGTCAGGCCCGCGCTACCGGCGCCGGTCCTGCCGCGATGTCTCGTCAGATGCGGTACTGCGGTGCGTCGGGGTCGTCCGGCAGGGGACGGGTGAGCGTCGCGTAGGTGAAGCGCGCGATGGACTGCTCCCACCGGAACAGGCACACCTCGGCCCCGACCCGCACGAGCCGCGGCCCCGCCGACACGTCGTGGCCGTCCGCGCGCAGGCACTCCACGACCTCGTCGGCGTCCCAGCCGAACACGTCCACCCCCGCGAACACGACCGGCTGATGCGCGGCCAACCCCTCGCGGCCGGCGTGCTGGAAGACCGTCCGCCGGTCGACCTGGAAGGCGAAAGCCAGCCGGTCCGGACCGCCACCGGCCCGCACGCTCACGCCGTCGAGGTCCCAGGCCCACGTCCAGGTGAGCCCGCAACCCCAGGCATGTCGGTGCGGCTTGGCGCGTCGCTCGACCACGGCCCGCACGTCGTCGAGGGTCATGCCGTAGGTCAGGTCGGGCCAGTCCTCGATCCTGACCCCGTGGTCGGGGACCAGTTCGACGGTCACGCGAACAGGGCGCTGACCGACTCGCCGTTGTGGATGCGGCGCATCGCCTCGGCCAGGGCGGGGGCGATCGAAAGGATCTTCAGCTTTGGTACGCGCTTGTCCTCGGCGATCGGCACCGAGTTGGTGCACACGACCTCCAGCACCCCGGGCTGCTCGCTCAACCGGTCCAGCGCGCCGCTGGAGAACAGCCCGTGCGTACACGCCAGCCGGATCGAGCGCACGTCCAGCGCCCGCAGGTGCTCCATCAGCTCGATGACCGTGCTGCCCTTGGCGATCTCGTCGTCGAGCACGATCACGTGCTTGCCCGCGACGTCGCCGATGATCGCGCTGATCTGCACCCGGTCGTCGCTGTAGCGCTGCTTGGCCCCGGCGGCCACGGGCGTGCCGAGCAGCCGGGCGAACGCGGCGGCCTCCTTGGCGTTGCCGAGGTCGGGCGAGACCACGACCGTGTCGGTCAGGTCGTACTGGCCGAAGTAGCCCGCCAACTCGCGCAGCGCGTGCAGGTGGTCCACCGGCATGCTGAAGAAGCCGTGCACCTGCGGCGAGTGCAGCGTCAACGCCAGCAGCCGGTCGGCTCCGGCGGTCTTGAGCAGGTCGGCGACCAGGCGTCCGCCGATCGAGATGCGCGGGCCGTCCTTCTTGTCCGACCGGGCGTACGCGTAGTGCGGCATCACGACGGTGATGCGGGCCGCCGAGGCGCCACGGGCCGCGTCGAGCATCAGCAGGAGCTCGACCAGGTGCTCCTGCACCGGCGGGACCAGCGGCTGCACCAGGTACACGTCACGCTCACGGCAGTTGGCGCCCAGCTGCACCTCGAGGCAGTCGTTGGCGAAACGCGACACCCGCACCGGATGCAGCGGCACCCCGAGATGGGCGCAGATCTCCGCCGCGAGTTCCGGATGGGCACTGCCACTGAAGACCGCGATGTCGCGCACGAGTGGCATGGTAGATGATCGAGTGTCGCGACTGGCCGGTAGGCTCGGCGAGGTGAGCGGCGAGATGGTGGTGCCCCGGCAGACAGCGGCGCTGGCCGCCTCGGTCCAGGAGTATGTGGACTTCACCGAGGCGTGGCTGAACAACCGGCGGCTGTCGGCCAACACCCGCGAGGCGTACCGGCGGGACGTGGCGGCATACCTGGGCTGGTGCGGCGAGCACGGGGTCGAGCCGCTGCGAGCCATGTTCACGCACGTCAACGACTACGCGCGGGCACTGGAGAGCACCGTGGACCCGCGTAGCGGCCGGACGCTGGCCGCCACGACCGTGGCCCGGAAGATGTCGGGGCTGTCCAGCTGGTACGACTTCCTGGTCAAGCTCGGCGTGGTGACGGCCAACCCGGTACACGGCGCCGACCGGCCACACGTGTCGCGCGACCACTCCGCCACCATCGGGATGAGCCCGGCCGAGGTCGACGCGCTGCTGCGGGCCGCCGAGGCGGATTCGGCCCGCAGCTTCGCCCTGATCACGCTGCTGGCCGACCTGGGTCTGCGGGTCGGCGAGGCGGTGCGGCTGGACCTGGCCGACCTCGGACACGAGCGCGGGCACCGTACCGTGCGGTTCTCCGGCAAGGGCGGCAAGCCGCGCCGCCGCGCTCTGGCGCCGGGCACCGCGGCGGCGCTGGACGGGTATCTGGGACAGCGCGCCGACACGGCGGGCGTGTCGCCCGAGCAGCTGAGTGGGCCGGTGTTCGTCACCCGCCACGGCCGCCCACTAGACCGGCACGCGGTGTTCCTGCTGGTGCGGCGCCTGGCCGAGCAGGCGGGCATCCCGAGCGCGGCGCACCTGTCGCCGCACTCGCTGCGGCACGCGTTCGCGACCACCGCGCGGGCCGAGGGGGTGCCGCTGGAGGACGTGCAGGACGCGATGGGCCACGCCGACCCGCGCACCACCCGCCGCTACGACCGCGACCGGCACAACCTCGACCGCGACCCGTCGTACGCGATCTGGGCCGCCCGCGCTCGCCGCGGCTCGGGCCGCTGACCAAGCTCGGAAACGGCTGGGAATCGGCGGTTCATCCGGCTGAGCGCACTATCTGCACCACTTTGCCCAGTTACCGTGGGTATTCACACACGGGGAGGGCACGATGGCGATGCGTAGCTGGCTGGCGGGGGCCACGGTCGTGGCGCTGCTCGGCGCCGGGGCGTGCGGTTCACCCGCGACCAAGCCGCTGTTCAAAACCGACCCGCGCCTGCCCGCACCCGAGACGGCCGCCTTCGACCCGGCCGGAGTCGGTGACCCCTACTTCCCCACCGCGGGCAACGGCGGCTACGACGTGTCGTCCTACGACCTCAAGCTCAGATACGACCCGGCCACCGGCCGCCTCGACGGCACCGCCGCGATAACCGCCACCACCGCCCGCGACCTCACCGACTTCCACCTCGACCTGCACGCCCTGCCCGCGACCAAAGCCGACGTCGACGGCACCGCCGCCGCGACCAGGCACGACGGCGACGAACTGGTCGTCACCCCGGTCGCGCCGCTGACCGCCGGCCAGACGTTCGTCGCCACCATCGCCTACGGCGGCACGCCCAGCCCGATCGAGGACCGCCGGTTCGGCAGCGGCGGATTCTTCCGCACCCGCGACGGCGCCATCGCCATGGGCGAACCCGCGTCGGCCAGCACCTGGTTCCCCGTCAACGACCACCCTCGCGACAAGGCCCACTACACCATCGAGGTGACCGTGCCCGACGGCCTGGCCGCGATCAGCAACGGCGTGCCGTCCGGACAGTCCAGCCAGGGTGGCTGGACCAGCTGGCGCTGGGAGGTCACCGCGCCGATGGCGCCCTACCTGGCGATGCTCGCGATCGGAAAATACCGGGTGGTCACCAGCGAGCACGATGGCAAGCCGGTGGTCAGCGTCGTCGCCGACACGGTACGCGGCGACGACGCGCAGACCGCGCTGGCCCGCACCCCGGAGATCACCGACTTCCTGGCCCAGTGGTTCGGGCCGTACCCGTTCGACGCCTACGGCGGCGTGGTGGTCGACGACGAACGGGTCGACGAGGCCCTGGAGACCCAGACCCGGCCCGTGTATCCAGCCTCGACGTTCCGGCGCGGACCCGACACCGTCACCGTCGCGCACGAACTGGCCCACCAGTGGTTCGGCGACAGCGTGTCGCTGACCCGGTGGCGCGACATCTGGCTCAACGAGGGCTTTGCCACCTACGCCGAGTGGCTGTGGCAGGAGCACGAGGGCACCAGCACCGTGCGGGAACGGTTCGACCGGCTCTACCGCAACCCCGACAACCGCATCTGGTCGGTGCCGCCGGGCGACCCCGGCCGCGGCGGCCTGTTCTCCGACAGCGTCTACCAGCGCGGCGCGATGACCCTGCAGGCCCTGCGCGACCAGGTCGGCGACGACGCGTTCTTGACCATCCTGCGCACCTGGGCCACCACCCACCGCGACGGCAACGCCACCACCGGCGACTTCACCGCCCTGGCCGAGAAGGTCGCCGGGCGGTCGCTGGCCGGGTTCTTCGACGCATGGCTGTTCCAGACCGGGCGCCCGCAGCTGTGATCAGCCCAACGGGTCGCTGGTCCGGGTGCCGTCACCCGGGCTGACCTGGGCGGTCCAGGCCCGGCCGTCCCAGTAGCGGTAGTAGTGCCGTCCGGTCGGATCGGTGTACCAGCCGGCGGGCGCGGCCGGGGCGGGCAGCAGCGCGGCCTCGGGCCGGTCGGCGGGCACGGCCGGCAGCAGCCGGTCCAGCTCACCCACCGCGAGCTCGGACAGGCCCAGCTCCCGGGCGCGGCGCACCCGCGGGTCGTCGGTGTCGCCGTCGGCGACCACCACCGTGGCCAGTCCCCGGGTCAGGTTGGTGGCCAGCCGGTAGCCCGCCTGCCCGATCCGGCGCCGCACCTGCGCGGGCACCGCCGGGCTGCACCACACCCGCGGGCCGGTCGCCCGCGCCGCACCGGCCTGCACGGGCACGGTGACCAGGTCGGCGAAGTAGTCGGGCAGGTCCAGCAACCTTGCCACGGCCACCAGTTGCCGCTGCTCGTCGGCGCTGAGGGAGGGCTGGGCCATCGCGGCGTCGCGCAGCCCGTCCAGGAACCGGCGGTGCAGCGCCGCGACCTGCGACGCCCCCATCCCGGCCCGACCGGCCAGCCGACCCAGGTGCCGGGTCTTGCGGCCGGTCAGCCTCCCGTCGATCAGCGCGTCGGCCAGCGCGTCCAGATACGGCTGGGCGCCGACCGGGTCGTGGTCGGCCATCGAGTACGGCAGCTTCGTCAGCAGTGAACGCATCCACCCGCCGGTGCCCTTGCGTAGGTTGGTGACCCGGGTGCGGGGCGTGGCGCCGGTCCGCTGCCGCGGCAGCACCGCCGCGGGCACCGGGTAGGTGATCTCCGGCGACTGGGCGAGCAGCCGCGGCAGCAGCATCGCCGTGGCCCGCACATCCCCGAGGGCGGTGTGCGCGTCGTACAGGGTGATGCCGGAGATCTCGCAGCAGGTGGACAGCTTGTAGTTCGGGCAGGCCAGCACCGCGCGGGCCAGCCGCAGCGTGCACAGCGCCGGGATGACCGGGGTCGCCACCCCGGCGCGGGCGAACTCGTAGGCCAGGAACCGTTCCTCGAACGGGGCGTGGTGGGCCACCACGACCGCGCCGTCGAGCCGGGCCAGGATTTCCGGCGCCATCTGCGCGAACGTCGGCGCGCCGAGCACCATGTCGGCGGAGATGTGGTGCAGGTACGTCGGACCCGGGTCACGGCCCGGGTCGATGAGGGTGGCCCACTCGTCCACGACGACACCGTCCTCGACTCGGGCCATGGCGATCTCGACGATGCGGTCGTCGTCGGCCAAGCCGGTGGTCTCCAGGTCGATCACGACGTAGGTGGATGGGAGCCGGTGACCGTCGGGATCGGTGGTGCCGTAACCGAACAGCGCAGGTGCCTGACCGTACATGGCACAGAGTCTGCGGTCGCGGTACGACACGTCGACATCGGACGGTCGGCCGGTCCTGCGATCAAGGCCGGATGGGACGGTGGGTCAGCCCAGGTCAGCCCAGGTCGGCGCGGGAGCCCTCCCGGGTGCGCTGCGGATCGATCTCGCGCTGCGGGAACCGGCGCAGGTACTCGTGCTCCAACTCGCGGGAGCGCTCGGTGTGCGTGTGCAGCGCGTCGTCGGAGCCGTGGCGCAGGGTCTGCACCCGGGTGCGGCCCAGGCTCTCCAGCTCACGCAACAGATCCTCGTCGGCCAGTTCGTCGGCCGGAATGCCTTCGATGATCTCCATGTGAGAGGTTTACCCAGTTCCGGGCACCGCCAATCGGTACCCGGAACGTTTGGGTACTTTCGAACGTGTTCGACGGTTTCGACGTCAGGTGTTGGCGCCGCGGGCGGCCACCCGCCACCGGTCCACGACCTGACCCGCCGAGCTGACCACCAGTTCGTCGGCGAGGTTGACCGCCGCGCACACGTGGTTGGGCATGACCCGAACCCGGGTGCCGACCGGCGGCAGCTCGGCCGGATCCGGCAGGACCACGGTCGCGTGGTGCTCCGACACGGTGACGATCCGCGCATCGGGCAGGCCGACCAGACGTCCGAATCCGGTGGTCCACGCGGGGCGGTCGGCGCCCAGGACCTTGTTGCCCGAGTCGAGGATGACATGCCCCGGGCGGCGGCTGACCACCGTCGCGGTCACGGTGAGCGCCACGTCCCCGGGGTCGCAGACGCCCAGTTCGACCTGCTGGGCGTCGTTGAAGGCGTAGACGCCGGGACGCAGTTCGGTCACGCCGGAGCCGGTGAGCGGGGCGGTGGGGGTCGAGCCCCCGCTGACCACCCGCGGGTCGACGCCCATCGCGCGCAGGGCGTCGGCGGCCGCGGCCAGGGCCGCCGACTCGTCGGCCGCGGCGGTCGGCGGCTGCCCCGGCCCGTACCCATGGCCGGGGAAGGTGAACACGCCGCGGACCCGCAGCCCGGCCCGCAGCGCCGCCGCCGCGACCGCCCCGGCCTCGTCCGGCCGCACGCCGCTGCGGTGATGACCACTGTCGATCTCGATCACCACCTCGATGGCGGTACCCGCGTACCGGGCCAACGCCGCGACGCTCTCGGCGGAGTCCGCCCCGACCGCGACGCGGCCGCGTTCGGCCAGGGCCGCCAGCCGGGCGCCGCGCGCGGCGTCGACCCACAGCGGGTACGCCAGGAACAGGTCGGTGAAGCCGGCGGCGGCGAAGATCTCCGCCTCACCGACCGTGGCCACGGTCAGTCCGGTCGCGCCGGCACCGACCTGGCGCTTGGCGATCTGCAGGCATTTGTGGGTCTTGGCATGGGGTCGCAGCGTCAGGCCGTGCGCGGCGGCGTGGGCCGCCATGCGGGCGATGTTGCGGTCGAGCACGTCGACGTCGACGCTGACGTACGGAGTGGGCAGCTCGGGCACCAGCCCATCCTGCCACCGCCGGCCCGGCGACGCCCGTGCGTGAATCGGTATCGAGCTCCGGTTCGGTACGCAGACGGCCAGCCGCCAAAGATCCGTACCAGCGCTGAGGCGCCCGGCCTGGTCCGGGGCCTACCGTGGAGAGATCGGCATACCACGTACAGCCCTTGGAGGAACCGCGATGCGCAGGCCCGCCACTCTCACGGCGATCATGGTCGGGCTGGCCGTCCTGGCCGCCGGATGCGGCAGCAAACCCGCCGCCACGCCCGGCGCGGTCGCGACGGCCAGCACCACGCTGTCGCCCGAACCCGCGGCCACGACCGCGGCCAGTCCCAGCGCGACCGGGACGGGCTCGGGTTCTGGCTGCGGCATGAGCGGCACGGTCACCGGCGGCGACGGCGCCGCGCTGGACGTGATGAAGGCCTGGCTGCAGTGCGACACCGCCAAGCTGCACACGCTCATGCAGAACGACGCCTACCAGCAGCTGCACGCGGTCGGCGCGCCGAACATCGACGGGCACTGGACGTTCGTGAACTGCGACGGGGCGATGGGGTCGAGCTACTGCACCTTCCGCAACAAGCTCGGCTCGGACGTGATCATCCGGCTGCAGAACGGGGCCACCGACCACCCGGTCACCGAGTTCAAACTCGACCGGACCGTCTACCACAACGACCCCGAGAAGTACGCCCGCGAGTTCCTCGACGCGTTCATCAACCACAACAAGCCGCGCATGGTGACGCTGGCCTCGCAGTCCATCGTCGACTCGATCGTCGTGGACGCGCCGCCCGCCGGCTACGACCTGACCCTGTCGCCCGACCCGCACTGGGTCTACAACGCGCACTTCGACACCGGCGAGTACTGGGTCGTGACCATCCACGGCACGCTGGGCAAGGCCCACGCGATCACCGCGTTCGGCAACGCCGGCTGACCCTCTCCCCGATCCGGTCCGGGACGCAGGCACCACGTCCCGGACCTTCGGCGTGCTGTGACAGCCTGTATGGATGATCAAAGCGGTGGTCTTCGACTGTGACGGGGTGCTGGTCGACTCCGAGCGCATCAACAACGAGGTGTTCGCCCGGCTGGCCACCCGCGCCGGGGTTCCGACGACGTTCGAGCAGAGCGTGGCCCGCCACATGGGCCGGTCCACCGTCGAGTGCGTCGCCGAACTGGCGGCCGAACTGGGCCGTCCGCTCGATTTCGACCTGCCCACCGAGTACGAGCACGAGGTACTGGCCCGCCAGCACGAGGGCCTGGTCGCGGTCGACGGCGTACGGGACCTGCTCGACCTGCTGCGCGCGGCCGGGGTGCCGGTGTGTGTGGCCTCCAGCGGCACCCCGCGCGAGATCGCCTTCCGGCTGGGGCGCACGGGGCTGGACGGGTATTTCGGCGAACACTGCTACAGCGCCTCGATGGTGTCCCGGGGCAAGCCCGAGCCGGACCTGTTCCTGCTGGCCGCCGCCGGAATCGGGGTGGACCCGGCCGCCTGCGTGCTGATCGAGGACAGTCCGTACGGCGTACGCGGCGGCAGGGCCGCGGGCATGACCGTGGTCGGGTACGCCGCCCTGGCCTCCCCCGAGGTGTTACGCGGTGCGGGCGCCGACCACGTCGTGGCGGCGATGGCGCAGGTGCCGCCGCTGCTCGGCCTGGGCTGACGCCGTTCTCGTCGTGGCCATGTCAGGGGCCGCACACCGCCTACGGCATCCTAGGAGGATGGGCAGCGGCTTGGGTGTCGGCGTCAGCGGGGCGCCCGCGCCGCTGACGGGCTGAGATCAGGGGTAGCCGGTCAGGGGCAGCCGGTCAGGCTGGCACCGTCGGCCCCGGGGGCACAGCTGTCGGTGCCGGAACCGCCGTCGAGCGCGTCGAACCCGGCATCGCCGTACAGCGAGTCGTCGTCGTCCCCACCGAAGATCTCGTCCGCGCCGGGGCCGCCCTCGGCTATGTCGGCGCCCGCCTGGCCGTACAGGACGTCGTCGCCGTCGGCACCGGCGAGGTAGTCGGCGTCGTCACCACCGTAGAGGCGATCGGCACCTGCCTGGCCGTAGAGCTTGTCGCTGCCCGCGCCGGTGGCCAGCTTGTCGTCACCGGACTCGCCGTAGACCAGCTTGGCCCCGCCGGACAGGGCATACACCAGGTCGTCGCCCTCCCCCGCGCCGATGAAGGCGGTCAGCGAGGTGCTGTCGGTCACAGTGTCGGCACCGTCGTAGGTCTTGATGCTCAAGTCCGTGATCTTCGCGGTGCACAGCACCGAGGTCGGGGTGAGCGCCGCGCAGCCGGAACCGGGCAGCACCGGCCAGCTGTCGTCGACCCGTATGCCGCCGGAGACGGGCGAGACCACCAGCGTGTTGGCGACGCCCTGTCCGGCCTGCACCACAAGGGTGGTGCCGGTGACGTAGGCATGGCCCTCGACGGCGGCGTACGCCGGGACGGCGGTGGCGAGCACGGTCGCGGCCAGCACCGTCGTGGCGCAGCCGAAGGCGAGATGGCGCGGGGACATGCGGTAATGATGGGCGTCGGCGGACCCGTCGGGCCCGGTCGCGTCCGGAATCCGTCCGTGCCACCGCGTCGCCCCCCGACGAGGGGGCGGAAAACTCCTGGCCGGTGTCGCAGCCGGCTGGCATGCTGCCCGCCGTGACCACACTCTCGATCATCAAGGGGGACGCGACCAGCCCCCAGGCCAAAGGGCCGAAGGTGGTCGCGCACGTGTGCAACGACAGCGGCGGCTGGGGCAAGGGGTTCGTGCTGGCCGTGTCGCGGCGCTGGCCGGAGCCCGAGCGTGACTTCCGGGCCTGGCACCGCCAGCGGGCGGCCAACGACTTCGGGCTGGGCGCGGTGCGGCTGGTGCAGGTGGCCCCGGAGTTGTGGGTGGCGAACATGGTCGGCCAGCGCGGCACCAGGACCGGCAGCAACGGGCCGCCGATCCGATACGAGGCGGTGGAGCGCTGCCTGACCACCCTGGCCGAGCACGCGGTGCGGCTCGGCGCGTCGGTGCACCTGCCGCGCATCGGCTGCGGGCTGGCGGGCGGCAAGTGGCCGCGGATCGAACCGATCATCGTGCGTACGCTGTGCGCCCGGGGTGTCGCCACGACCGTGTACGACCACGATTGACCAGGCAAGGCGGGTGCCGCCCCCCAGGCCGGAGGTGGCGGCACCCGCCCCGCGTCGCGCGCCGGGTCGCCGGCGCCGTCTCAGAACACCGACCAGCCGGTCAGGGTCGCGAAGTGTTCGAGGGCGAGCATCCCGGTGACGGAGTTGCCGGAGGGATCCAGGCCGGGGCCCCACACGCAGACCGTGCCCACCCTGGGCGCCACGGCCAGGATCCCTCCCCCCACCCCGGTCTTGAGCGGCAGGCCGACCCGGTGCGCGACCTCGGCGCTGGCGTCGTACGCCCCGCAGGTGAGCATGGTGGCGTTGACGCGTTTGGTGTCGGCGGGGCTGAGCAGGCGGCGGCCGTCGGCGCGGACACCCGCCCGCGCCAGGTACAGCCCGGCCAGGGCGAGGTCGCGGCAGCTCGCGGCGATGGCGCACTGCCACTGGTAGTGGGCCAGCACGGTCTCCACCGGCAGGCTGAGGTTGCCGTACTCCGCCATCAGGTGCGCGATGGCCATGTTGCGTTCGGACCGGTCGCGCTCGTCCTTGACGGTGACCGGGTCCATCTCGATGGAGTGGTTGGCCGACTCGACCCGGACCAGCTCCAGCACCCGGTGGCAGCCCTGTCCCTCGGACAGTTCCAGCAGCCGGTCGGTGACGACCAGCGCGCCCGCGTTGAGCAGCGGGTTGCGCGGAATGCCGTGTTCGATGTCGAGTTCGGAGACGGCGTTGTACAGGCGGCTGGAGGGGCGACGGCCGACCCGGGTCCACAGCCGGTCGCCGTCCAGGGACAGCACCAGGGTGAGGGCGAAGACCTTGGCGATGCTCTGCATCGGGAACGGTTCGCGCCAGTCCCCCGCGCCATGCAGGTGCCCGTCGACGGTGGCCACGGCGAGGCCGAGGCCGGTGTCGGGTGCGGCGCTCAGGCGGGCGGCCGCGTACACGGTGTCGACGACGACGTCGAGGTCCATGCTGCGCTCCGGGGTCAGGGGCGGCTGCGCTGCCGCGGTCGGTGCCAGCATGTCCGGCGCCGCTGCCGCGCCGAAACAGGGAAAGCCCTTGTCCTACCCTTGCGCGCCCCTTGCCCGCCCACAGCTCAGCCGTTCGGGCAGGTCAGCACGGTACGGTGCGCACCCGCCGATTACACCGCGCTGGCTCCGCACTTCGCCGAGACCTTCCTCGCTGGGGACGCCACCGGGATCCGGCCGGTGCCCCGGGCCGCGTTCCTGGCGATGCTGCCCGCACGGGCGGCGGCGTTCGCCCGCGCGGGAATCGGCTCACCGGTGCTGGAGCACAGGCGACTGCACCCGCTCGACGACCATTACACCCTCGTGTACACCCGGTGGCGGGCGCCACGCACCGACGGAGGAACGCAGCAGCTCATGTCGTCCTATCTGGTGCACCATCGCGACGGTGCGGCACAGATCGTGGTGTACCTCAACCACCAGGGAATCGGCGGCTGACCGCATCGATGAACAGCCGTATCACTCGCCATTCGCTCACGAATGGCGACGTTTGATTCACACGTTCCGGGGAAAGAGCGACGCACTCAACGCCTCATTCAAGTAAAGCGATTGTTCGATGGGTTACGGTCGCCGCCCCGACTCCGTGCTGGAGCGGGGCGGTTACTCATGCCGATTCAGATCGCGGCCACCGCCGGATCACGACGGAAAGAGGCGACATCGTGCGACGATCACCAAGGCTGCGGCACTGGCCCTATGCGGCCGCGCTCGCGGCACTGTCACTGATGCTGGCTCCGGCCGGTACGGCGGCAGGCGTCCCGACCGCGCAGTCGGCACCTTCACTCGCGGCCAGTTCCCTGACCAAGAGCGCGCAGAACGTGAGCCACCCGGGCGCCGACCCGGCCTCGCACGGCGATGTCCTCAACTGGACCGTGTCCTACGCCGACGGCGGCACCGGTGGTCCGGTCACCGTCACCGACCCGATCAGCGGCGGGCACGGCTACGTCAACGGATCGCTGCGCGTGCCGCCGGACTGGACCCCGCAGTGGTCCACCGACGGCACCACCTTCAGCGACACCGAACCGGCCTCCGGCACGGTCGCGGTGCGCGCGACCATCCCGGACCGCAACCCCGGCGGCACCAGCCTCACCCGGATCCTGCTGCCGCCGGTACGGGTCATCACCAGCCCGACCGGTGGCGACGGCTTCACCCCGGTGCTGTACCGGTCGGACAGCGGCGCCGTCGAGGCGTGGAACACCTACCACCACCTCGGGGCGGCCGCACCGAAGGTCGTCTGCACCGACCTGCTGACCGCGCAGCCGTGCGCGGGCGGCCCCTGGCCGCGGCCGCTCAACACGACACCGGGCCCGCTGGGCACCGGCAACACCGGCGACATCGCCAGTGGCATGGCGCCGCAGTTCGTGTTCGACCCCGAGCGTCCCGGCATCCTCTACTACCCGGCCATCACCGCCGCATCGATCGGCGTCGGCTGCCTAGACCTGGACGCCCGCGCCAACTGCGGCTTCTTCCCCCTCATCGACTACGGCAACACCCCCGGGGCGTACAGCGTCGGCGGGTTCGTCGAGCACGGCGGCAACCTCTACGGCGTGGCCAGCACCGGGCGCGTGCTGTGCCTGACCATGGCGACGCAGACCCCGTGTGCGGGCCAACCGTACGCGGCGATCCTGCCCAACCGGCCCAACGTCAACTTCCTCGGCTCGCTGACCATGGTCGGCGACAAGATCTTCGCCTCCTCGTCACAGAGCGGCCCGGCCCCCACGATGGGCTGCTTCGACCCGGCGACCGTCGGCGCCTGCGACGGCTGGTCCAGCTACCGCACCCTGGGCAACACCTCGATGTCCACGTACGGCATCTTCACGTCGTACACCACCTCCGGCCAGCCCAACGGCGCCTGCATCCCGATGGTGTCCAACCCGTACCAGGTGTTCTGCGCCGCCACTGACGGCTCCGCGCTGGCCGCACCGAACCTGGGCGCGCTGCCTGCCAACGCGTTGACGTTCCGGCCGGAGACGATCACCGCGCCCGACGGTCACCTGCGCAGCTACCTCCCGCTCTGGAGCGGCGGGCTGCCGGGCTCCACCGGCTGCTACGACTGGACCACCGCGGCGGTCTGCGCGAACATCCCGTTCCCCAACAACCACCCCACCGTCAACCACGGCGACACCCGCGACTACGGGTACGCCTACGACGCGGTCACCCAGTGCCTGCTCGGCCTCGGTGACGCCGGGATGCTGTTCTCCGAGGACCCCATCACCGGGGCGTCGCCGTGCTTCCACGCGGGCGCGTCGATCACCCTGGCCACGCCGGACTTCTACTGCGACGGCGGCACCGACCACGTCAAGGGCTACCAGAACGCCCGGCTGGACGACATCACGCTGACCAACGTCGACCTGGCCAACAGCTCGGCGACGATCAGCACCCCGGACGGCACCGTCATCGACACCGTCGGGTTCGCCGCCGACGGCACCGTCGACCTGTCCGGCGTCTCGACCACGACATACCCGAAGATCGTCGTCGACGCGGCCCTGCGCCTGCACAACGTCGACGACTTCACCAGCACCAACCAGCCGCACCTGATCGCCGGATTCATCGGCGACCCGCCGCAGGTGTGCTTCCAGACGAAGATCGACACCGCGTGCGCCGTGACCGGGGTCGACAACACCGCCGGTGGCACCGACGCCGCCGGTGCACTCGCCTCGAACACCATCAAGATCGGTGTCGCGGCGGGTGCGGCGTGCAGCCCGCATGTCAGCATCGAGAAGGAGATCTGCCGTGACGGCCGGGCTTCCCGGTGCGGCCCCGGCGGGGTCGGGCCGTGGGGCAAGACCAGCCCGGCCGGGCTGCTCGGGATCCTGGGCACGGCGTACTGGCGGATCACCGTCACCAACGCCGGGCCGGTCGACGCGGAAGGGGTGACCATCAACGACCCGGTGGCATCCTCGTGTGCCACCGCGGCGGGCACGTTCAAGCTGGCGGCCGGGGCGAGCAAGCAGATCTACTGCTCGTCGTTCCTGCTCCTGCTGCCGCTGACGAACACGGCCACCGCGTCGTACTCGGCGCCGAACGCCCCGCCGGGCACTCCGCCGTCGGTCACCGCGCCGTCGTCGGCGACGGCCTGCTCACTGATCTGCATTCTGGCCGCGCCCAACCGGGTCCCGGAATACGGCAGCAAGCAGCTGCCGTAGCGCGGCGCGGGGCGGCGGACCGCCCGGGTCCGCCGCCCCGTCCGGAGTTCGTGCTCGGCACCGGCCCGCCGGCGGCAGCAGCCGCGGCGGGCCGGTTGCGCGTCAGTGCACCGCCGCGACCGCAGGACGATGCCGCGTCGGGAAAGGACCTCTTGTCGACCGTGGTTCGAGCGACGACACGATGTCCACACGGGACGCGACCGAGCTCCCGCTGGTTTGCTTCCGCTACGCTCCCCGGGTAGCAGACATGAGCTTTCCTTCGCCTCGCGCGATGCTCATCTGCGTACCGATCAATCGATCATGCCTGCCATCGGTCGAGACTCTCACTTCGGAGGGAAACGTGCGCAGAAATCCGCCTACCGACCCGCTGCCCGACAACAGTGGTGGGGCGACCGGTCCGGCCGACGACTCCGACGAAACCGGCCAGTATCAGATCCACCGGCGCGACACCTTTCCCGCGTCCGGCCGCAATGTCGCCTTCTCCCTGAACTCCGGCCCCAAGCTCACCGGAAGCTTCGAGGCCCGGCTCTCCTGGGACGTCGCGGCGAGCCCCGACGACATCGTCATCCACCTCAGCGCGTTTCTACTCGACTCTTCGGCAAGGGTTCCGGTCGGCAATCCGTACTACTGCGTGAACCATGACAATGACCGCTCGAAAGACGGTTCCACGCTGCGCCGAGGCCGCCGACGCCACGGCAGCAACATCAGCGATGAGACGATCTCGGTCGACCTCGACTACGTCGACGAGGACGTTATGAAGATCGCCTTTGTCGCCTATATCCAGGACGCCGAGCCGCTCGATCATTCTTTCGAGAAGCTCGTCGGTGGCAAGGTCACTTTCAAGAACACCCCCAAGGTCGACCGGACGGGATCCACCGTCACTCCTCAGATCGAGCCGCACCTGCTCGACAGCGACTATTTCAAGACCGACACGGCGGTGATCATCGGCGAACTCGTGCGGCGCCGCGAGGCATGGACCTGGCGAGAGGTGGGCAAGGGATTCGCCGACCTCGTCGACGTCGGTGAAGAGTTCGGAGTCGTCTTCATCGCCGAGTGACCTGACCAGCCGACACTGGAATCGAGGTGAGCATGCGGCTGTTTCTCTCCTTCGCGCCGGAGGACGCCGGTCTCGCCGGCCTGATCGCCGCATACCTGGCCGGCGCCCGCCACGAGGTCGAGCCCGACCTCGCCCTGCCGAACGGGCGCGCGGACGCCACCCGGACGCCGCGTGAACTCATCCAGGCCAACCGTATGGTCGTGGTGTTGTCACGGGCGTATCTGGACAGCCCGTTCCGGCGCGAACTCGACTGGTGGCTCGCCCAGCCCGGGGGCGAGGAACGGCTGACCCTGCTCCGGATCGACGACGTGCGACCGACCGGTGCGCTGCGCCTGATCGGCCATACCGATCTGGCCGGACTGCGGGTGGAGAAGCTGCGCAAGAGGGTCGTCGAGTCGCTGGTGCACGGCCCGGCGGCCCCTGACCGGCGCGATGAGCGCGGCAGGCAGACCGCCGTGCCGTCCTCGACGGCAGCCACCCACCATCGGCTTCCGGCACGCAATCCCGACTTCGTCGGGCGCGGCGACACGCTGACCGGCGTCGCCGAGGGCCTACGGTCGCGCAGCCGGTGTGTGCTGGGTTCGGCCGACCGTCTCGCCGGTGTGGGAAAATCCCAGCTGGCCATCGAATACGCACACCGGCATGGCGCCGCCGCCCGGGCCGAGGACCGTGACTACGACCTGGTGGTCTGGATCGACGCGGAGCATCCGGACCTGATCGCCGACCAGCTCGCCCAGGCCGCGGTGACCGCGGGACTGTGCGATCCCGGACTGCCCGCGGCCGACGCCAGGCTGGCCCTGGCCGAACTACTGCGGGCCAGGCACCGGTGGCTGGTCATCTTCGACAACGCCGAGGACGTGGCGGTGGCGAAGTGGTTTCCCAAAGGGCGCGGACACGTCCTGGTCACGTCACGACACCTCGTCTGGCAGAACCTGGCCTTCACCGTGGAGGTCGGCGTCTTCGCCCGGACCGAAGCGGTCGCCTTCCTGCGCCACGTGATCCGCCGTCCGATCGCGCCGCGTGACGCGGAAGGTCTCGCGGCGGAACTGGACGACCTCCCGCTGGCCCTGTCGCAGGCAGCCGGTGTGATCAACGAGACCGCGATGAGCGTCGCCGATTACCTGCACAGTCTGACGAGCTACGCCGACCGCACCGGACCACCCGCGCGCAGCGCGGTCGCCATCCCGGTCGGCATCTCCCTGGCGAAACTGCGCGAGATCGACGAGGCCGCCCTGGCGCTGGTCCGGTTGTGCGCCGTGCTCGCGCCGGTCGGCATCCCGTTCGACCTGTTCAGCAACGCACCCGCGCGAGCGCTGCCCGCCGCGCTGGCCAACTCGATCTCCCGGCTCGCGACGATAGCCAAGGCACTGTTCCGGGTCAACGTGGCGACCCTGGCCGCCGACGGTCTGATCCTGCACCACGAAACCCGCGCGGCGATCATCGACGAGATGTCGGCCGAACAACTGGCCGCCGTCCGCAGGTCCGCCGAAGCGGTCCTGGTGGCCGCCAGACCCGACGACGGGCGGAATCCTCGCCGCTGGCCGCTGTGGCAGCGGCTGATGCCCCACCTCGTCGCGCTCGAGCCGTCCACCAGCCCCAATCCCGAACTCCACGACATGACGAACGCGGCGCTGCTCAGCCTCGTCGAACGCGGTGACGCCGAGTCTGCGCGCCCGTACGCGGCGGCGTTCGCCACGGCTCTGACGGAGTCCTTCGGCGCCACCTACGAGCACACGTTGCGAGCCGTACGGGTGCTGGCGGAGTGCCTGTCGGCGACCGGCGATCACACCGGCGCGCTGCTGAACGACGAGCAGGTGTACCAGGTGCTGCTGAAACTGTATGGGGACGACGACCCGACGACCCTCGACGCCGCGACCGCGGTCGCCCGCGACCTGCACCACCTCCAGCGGTACGACGAGGCGCGCAGGCTGAACGAACAGGTGCTGAGGATCCGCCAGCAGCTGCACGGAGGCGAACACCACCAGTCCCTGGTCTCGCAGGACCAGCTCGCGCTCAACCTGCTCGCGCTCAACCTGCCCGGGGACGCGCTTCGACTGAACGAGATCACCTGGGCTGCCCGCCGGCGCCAACTGGGCGAGTCGCACCGCGACACGCTGCTGTCGGAATACCACCTCGCCCTCAGTCTGGCCGAGGTGGCCAGTTGGGAGGACGCCCGAGACCACCTCGCCCACGTCCTGTCCGCCCTGTCCACGTTCCTGCACAGCGAGCACCCTGACCTCGTCGCGGCCACCCAGGCCTACGACCGGTGCCTGCGCGTGATCGAGGCACCGTCGCGTCACTCGGCCAGACCGGCGGCACAGGATCCGCGCACCCGGGAGCCGATCGTCCGGCTGGCCGAGCCGCCGGTCACCCGGACGGTCCTGTCCATCGCAACCGAGTGGCCGTCGTCGCGCGGTGGCCTCAGCACCTTCAACCGGCAGCTCTGTCTCGCCCTCACGGCGGCCGGACAGCGGGTGTTCTGCGTGGTGGACTCGATGACCGAGGAGGACCACCGGCAGGCCGAACTCGGCGGGGTCACCCTGCTGGCCACGGACACCACCGGTCCGCTGTCCGAGCAGACGGCCCAGAGCCGTCTGCTCGACCTGATGGGCGCCAACACACCGGACGTGGTCCTGGGCCACTCCCGCATCACCGGCCCGACCGCGCAGGCGGTCATGCACGCGTTCCCCGAGGCGCTGCGAGCGCACTTCATCCACATGGCGCCGTCCGAGATCGACGTCTACAAGCCCGAGCGCCGCGACGGTATCCACGCCGAACGGCACCACACCGAGCTGACGCTCGGGCGGGAGGCAGACCTGATCGTGGCCGTGGGGCCACGCCTGTTCGCGCGGTACGAACTGGACTTCCACCCGTACCGGCGCCGGGTCATCCGCCTGGATCCGGGTTTCGACTCGGCGGACACCTCGCTCACCGAACCACCGCCGGGGCAGTCGCTGCGCCGGGTGCTGTTCACCGGACGCGTCGACGACGCCGCTCTCAAGGGCATCGACATCGCCGCGGCGGCCCTCGGTCAGATGGTCCGGCGACAGGCCGGACTGGCCACCCGCATCGAGTTCATGGTCCGGGGCGCACCCTTCGGGCAGACCGGCGAGCTGCGTGAACGTATTCTCGAGTGGGCCGGGCTGCCCAGCCTCGAGGTCTTCGTCGAGCCGTACGTGACGGACACGGCGATGCTCGAGCACGAGATGCTCACCGCGAGCGTCGTGGTCATGCCCTCCCGGGCGGAAGGCTTCGGCCTCGCCGGGCTGGAAGCGATCACCCATGGCGTGCCGGTCCTGATCAGCCATGTGAGCGGCCTGGCCGAGCTGCTGCGCGACACCGCAGCGGTCGACGACGACACCGTCGAGCGCATGGTCGTACGGATGACCAACGACCACGCGGAGGATGTGGCCGCCTGGACCACGTCCATCACCGGGGTGCTGCGCTTCCGGGATGACGCCTTCCGCCGCGCCGCCGAGCTGCGTGACGTGCTCGCCGCCGAGTTTCCCTGGGCGAAGGCGGCGCAGGTGCTCCTGGAAGGCCTCCGCGGCGCCGACGCCGACCGCCGTTCCCGACGTCGCTGAGGCTCGGGTTTACCAGCCACCATGGTGAATGGATGGCACCGTCGATAGTGGAACAGGTGGTCCGTGGCACTGGTGTGGATCGGATAGAGTGTCCGCCGGTGCCGGTCTTCGGATGCCATGCGGAGGCCGAAGTCCGAAGCTGACGGGACCGTGCCCGACGAGCCGAGGGAACCCATGCAGGACCTTCTCATCAACCTGCTCGCGAGCGTCATAGCCGGTGCGGCGGTGTGGTTCGCCCAGCGGCTGGTGCGGTATCGGAGCGTGGAGCGCCGGCGGCGGTTCTTCGGCATCCGGCCGAACGAGGAAGTCCACTTCCATGTGTCCCGGCACTTCTCCTCGCCCCGCGAGAAGAGCGTCCATCGCGACGACATGGCCGCGCTGGTCGAGCTGGCGATCGTGACCAAGGAGTGCGGTGGCCGCCCGACCCTGGTGACCGCGGTCGACACCGCGGCCGCGTCACGCACGGGGACCGAGTTCTGCGTCGGCGGCCCGGCCGCGAACGAGCGGACCGCGGCGTACCTGCGCTCGCTGTTGCCCGGCGTCGCCTTCGACATCGTCGACTCCGCGCAGATGTCCATCCGGGTGGGTGGCAGGACCTTCGACCACACGCCGGGCCGGGCCGAGTACGCGCTGGTGGTCCGGCTGCTCGGGCAGAAAACCGGCCACCCCGTGTTCCTGCTGATGGGCCAGAAGGCCTACACGAATCTCGCCGCCGCGCGCTATCTGGCCACACAACACCGGGAGCTGGGTCGCCGGTTTCCCGACCAGCGTGACTTCTGCCTGCTGCTGCTTGTCCGCGAACCCGCCGTGCTGGGTTCGGACCACGTCGAACTCGTCGCGGATCTGACCGCCGAGGCGGCCACCGCGCCGGTGGCCGCGCCTGCGGTCACCGGCGACGCCGACGACCACACCGCTCAGCGCTGATCTGTCGGTGGGCCGTGCCAGAATCCGGCCATGACCAATGATGTTCTGGGCACAGGCCGCGCCTTTCTCGACCTGGAGGGGCGGCTGGTCGAGCGCCGCCTGACCGCGGTGCTGTTCGACGGCGACGACCCGACCTGGGTGGTCGACGCGGTCCGGGCCTACCGCAACGGCGACGGCGGGTTCGGGCACGGTTTCGAGCCGGACAAGCGCTGCCCGGCGAGTCTGCCCATCGACGTGGAATGCGCCCTCGACGTGCTGCTCGCGGCCGGGGAAGGGCGACCAGGCTGGTTCGCCGAACCCGCCGTGGCCACGCTGATCGACGACGCGTGCGACTGGCTCGGCTCGGTGGCCGCGCCCGACGGCGCGTTGCCGCTGGCCTTCCCGGTGATGGAGGGCTACCCGCGGGCGGAGCACTGGTCGGACTGGACCTACGTGCCGGGCCTGAACCCGACGGCCGGTCTGGCGGGTCGTCTGCACCGCATCGGCGTAACCCACCCCTGGCTGGACCGGGCCACCGAGTGGACCTGGACCAGCCTCGAGTCCGGGATCGGCGAGGACGCGCACACCCTGCTGGAGGTGCTGCAGTTCCTGGCCAACGTGCCCGACCGCGAGCGGGCCGCCGCCGTCGGCGCCCATGTCGCCGACTGGCTCGGCAAGCTCCGCTACTTCCGCGCCGACCCGGCCGACCCCGAGTACGGTGTCACGCCGCTGCACCTGGCTTCGACCCCGGACAGCCCGTGGCGTGGCCTGTTCGACGACGCCGCGATCGAGGGGCACCTGGACCGGCTCACCCGTGACCAGCAGGCCGACGGAGGCTGGACCATCACCTGGCAGCCGCCGGGGCAGGCGTCCACCCTGGAATACCGCGGGATCGAGACCCTGCGCGCCCTACGCACGCTGCGCGCCTACGGTCGGATCTGACGCCACGTGACCGGTCCCCGAGACACCTGGGTGAACACCACACACGACTGGGCCGCCGAGGTCGACCTGGAGCACCTCGAACTGGTGCGCCGCGATCCCGGTCGGTACGCGCCCGGCGGCGTGACCCACCTGGTCCTGGAGGTGGTCGCATACGCCGACGACGAGGCCGAGGCGGCCGGTCGCCGGGGCTCGTGCACGGTGGCGTCGCATCCTGACGGGTCGGTGTCGGTGACCGACGACGGCCGCGGCACCGACACCCGCCGTGACGAGCACGGCCGACCGGTCCGCAAGCCCGTCATGGCCACCAAGGACCTGCGGTTCTTCGACGGGCCACCGGCGGTATACCTGCCGGACGGGGCGCCCCGGCGCGGCATGTCCGTCGTCGCGGCGCTCAGCGAATGGCTCGCGCACACCAACCGGCGGGCCGACGGCGCGTGGACGCAGCGGTACGAGCACGGAATACCCGTCACCGACCTGGTCGGCCACCCGGGCGACGGCACGACGGGCACGACCGTGCGGTTCCGGCCCGACCCGGCGCTGACCGGCGTGCAGGCAGCCGATCTACGCCGGATGCTGTCGGCCTTCGGCCACCTGGAGGTCGACGTCCGCACGGCTGACTGAGGCGGTGTCAGGCGGCCGAGCGCGCCTCGACGAGTCGGGCGAGGTTGGCCAGGGCCATCCGGGTGCCGGTCTCGTTGTCGGCTGGGGAGACGGCGTCGGAGACGCCCTCGTGCACGATCGTGACATCCGTGCCGCCGTCGGCGTCGACCAGTGTCGTGGTCATGGTCATGGCGCCGCCGAACGCCGGGTCGGTGGTCTCGAACTCGATCTCCTCGACGACCCGTTCGTCGGGCACCAGGGTTCGGAACCGGCCGTGGTAGGTGTCGGTGTGGCCGGAGGTCTTGCCGGTGGCGTCGGGCGCGTCGTAGGTGAGCGAGACCCGGAAGGCGCCGCCCTCGCGGGCCTCGAACTCGTGCACCCGGCTGGTCATCCCGGCGGGTACGCGCCATCCGGCGATCGCGTCGGGGTCGAGCAGGGCGCGGTAGACCGCGGCGCGGGATGCCCTGACGTGTCCGGTGATGCGAGTGGAGTACATGCGGTGAACCTACGCTCGGGCGGGCACGGGTTTGCGATGGCGCGGGTGACGCGCGGTCACGGCGTACCCGGCTTTGGTGTACAGGCCCACGGTGTCGTTGGCGTTCTCGGCGACGGTGCGCAGCCGCACCTTCGTGACGCCCGCCGCGGCGAGGTGGTGGTGGGTCCGGTCCAGCAGGCTCAGCGCCAGGCCACGGCGTCGCCACGCCGGACGCACGGCCACCCAGGGGACCTCGGCCGCGTCGCCGTCGAGTTCGCACAGCACCAGTCCGGCGAGCTGGTCGCCGTCCCAGGCCACCGACCACAGGTCCGGCCGGTAGGGGCTGCCACGCAGGTCGTCCAGGTACTGCTCGAACGTGCGGACGACATGGCCGTGGCCCGGCTCGTCGAAGCATTCCTCACGGGCAGCGCGGCGCCCGGCCACGCTCTAGCATGTGCGTCGCGACGACGTCGAGGAGACCGTGATGCCGATACTGATCCGGATACGACCGGAGGCGCGGTATCTGATGCTGCTCGGGCTCGCCTGTGTCCCGGTGGTGCTCGGCGTGCTCATGGGCGGTGGCACCGGTACGGCTGTGGCCGTCGCGGGCGCGGCGTTCCTGGTCCTGCTCGGCTATCCGGTCGTGGTGAGTACGCTGCTGCGGGTGCCGGTCCTCGTGATCTCCGATGAGGGCCTCCGGATGCCGCTGATGGGGCCGGCGTTGGGCTGGGACGAAATCGCCGACGTGCGCGAGGATGTGAAGGCCACCGGGTCACGTCCGGTGCCGGTGCTGCTGATCGTCCCGACCGAACCGCAGGACGCGGTCTGGCGGATGCGGCCGTGGTTGCGCGGCGAGGGGCGGGCCAACCTGGCGCGGTTCGGCACCCCGTTCGTGATCCAGGGCGGGTCTCTGAGTTGGTCGCTGGATGACATCCGCGCGGCCATCCGGGACCGAATAGACCCGTCCTGACCTGGGCGGAAGTCGGCGCGTCGCCGGTGCCGAGGCACACGGGGACCGGGACAATCTCGGTGCGGCCCGGCGGTGTGCCGCCCGGCGCGCGAGGAGCCCCCTGATGACCCAGCGGTTGATCACCCACTTGCGCCATGTCGATCTCGCGGTGCCCGATTTCGACCGTCAGGTGAGGTTCTTCACCGGCACCTGGGGGTTGACCGAGGTCGCCGCCGACACGGGCGTGGCGTTCCTGGCGGCGGCGGGTTCGCCGGAGCAGTACGCCGTGCGGGTGCGACAGGCCCCGGACAAGCGGCTGGACCTGATCGCGTTCGGGGCGGCGTTCCCGGCCGACGTGGACACCCTCGCCGAGCGGCTGGGCCGTGCCGGGGTGCGGCTGGTCGGCGAGCCAGGCCCGCTGGCGACCCCGGGCGAGGGCTACGGGTTCCGGTTCTTCGATGTCGACGGCCGTACCGTGGAGGTCTCCGCCGACGTGCGGCCGCGGGCCCACCGGCGGATCGAGGCGCGCGAGTCGGTGCCGGTGCGGCTGTCGCACGTGGTGGTGAACTCCCCCGACCCGCAGGCCACGGCCGCGTTCTATATCCGGCACCTGGGTTTCGCGCTGTCGGACCGGCTGAGCCACCCGCATCGCGGCGACCTGATGTGGTTCCTGCGGTGCAACACCTGGCACCACAGTTTCGCCGTGTCACGCGGCCCGCACGTGGCGCTGCACCACGCGTCGTTCGAGCTGCGCGGGCTGGACGAGTTCATGCGCGGCTGCGGCCGGATGATCCGGGCCGGGGTCGAGAAGGTGTGGGGGCCGGGACGGCACACCGCGGGCGACAACACGTTCAGCTACTTCCGCGACCCGCACGGCAACGTGGTGGAGTACACCACCGAGTTGGAGCAGCTCGACGAGGATCGCTGGCACCCGCATGTGTACGACTCGTCCGACCCGCACATCTCCGACCAGTGGGGCACCGCGAACCCGATGAGCGAGCTGGTGGCCCGGCAGACGTTCAACGACCCCGACCGCGGCCTGTTCACGGCTCCACCGCTGTAGACGGCGGCCGCCGGGGCTGCGGCGAGAGATGATGGCTGCAGGAGGCAGCCGATGCGACCGACGCTGCGGTTGGGCACCATCGCCGGCATTCCCGTCGGCGTGCACTGGTCCGCGCTCGCGATCATGCTGCTGCTCGGGCACGGTCTGGCCACCGGAGTGCTGCCGCTGGGCGCGCCGGGCGGGGCGCCGGTGGCGTACTGGGTCGTCGCGGTGGCGGTGACGGTGCTGTTCCTGGGCTCGCTGTTGGCGCATGAGCTGTGCCACGCGGTGGTGGCCAGGCATTTCGGGGTGGGCGTACGCCGGATCACGCTGTGGCTGCTGGGTGGGGTCGCCGAGCTGGAGTCCGAGCCGCCGCACGCGCGAGCCGACCTCCTGGTGGCCCTGGCCGGGCCGGCGGCGAGCTTCGGCGTGGCGGTGGTGTTCGGTGTGCTGGCGGCCGGGGTGTACCTGGTCGGGCTGTGGGCGTTGGCGTGGGTGGCGTTGGCGTGGCTGGCGCTGGTCAACGCGGTGCTGGCGGTGTTCAACCTGCTGCCGGGCGCGCCGCTGGACGGCGGGCGGGTGCTGCGGGCGGCGGTGTGGTGGTGGCGCGGGGACCGGGCCGTGGCGCAGCGGGTGGCCGCGTTCGCGGGGATGGTGGTCAGCCTGCTGCTGGTGCTCTGCGGCACCCTGCAGGTGGTCTACCTGCACAGTGTGGGCGGGTTGTGGCTGGTGCTGCTGGGCTGGTTCCTGCTGTTCGCGGCGCAGGCCGAGCAGACCGACTTCCAGCTGCGTACGGCGATGGCCGGGCTGACCGTCGCCGACGCGATGACCGCCCCGCCGGTATGCGGGTACGTCAGCCAGCGGATCTCCGACTTCGTGGCGCTGGCCCGGCAGCACCGCCCGGCCGACGCCTACCCGGTGCTGGATCCGGACGGCAACGCGGCGGGTCTGGTGACCCTGTCCGCCCTGGCGCGGGCCACGCCGCAGCAGCGTGCCGAGCAGACGCTGCGCGACGTGCGGGTGCCACCGGACCGGCTGGTGGTGCTGGCGCCGGACGTGCCGCTGGCCGACGCGGCCCGTCAGATCATGGCTGGGCGCCTGCCCGCGCTGGTGGTCGTCGGAGGTGTGCTGGTGGGCCTGGTCGGCACCGCCGATCTCGCCCGCGCCGTCGACATGAACTCGCTGCGGGGCGACTGAGCTCAGCGGCCGCGCCAGTCCAGCAGCCGGTGGGTAAGCACCAGCAGGGCCGCGGTGAGCCCACCCATCACCGCCAGGTCGACCCAGAACGGCACGAGGACCGGCCCGGCGTGGAACACGTGCCGGAACGCGTCGGCGACGTAGGTGGTGGGGATGGCGTAGGCGACCGGTTTGAGCAGTGCCGGGTACGCGTCGAGCCGGGTCATCAGCGGGGACAGGAACAGCGCCACGGCCAGCACCAGGTTGCCGATGAGGTTGCCGACGATGCTGTTGGGCGCCCGCGACCCGAGGAACGCGCCCAGGCCCGCCAGGGTCAGCGCGGCCAGCGGCACCAGCGGCAACGCCGCCAGCACGCCGGTGCCGGGGATGCCGAGCAGGAACCAGCCCAGGGCCAGCATCGCCGCGACGCCGGGTAGCGAGAACAGCAGGTGCCCGGTGCACAGGGCCAACACCAGGCTGACCTTGGGCACGGGCAGGGTGG
This sequence comes from Catellatospora tritici, assembly GCF_019083965.1. Classification (GTDB taxonomy): domain Bacteria; phylum Actinomycetota; class Actinomycetes; order Mycobacteriales; family Micromonosporaceae; genus Catellatospora; species Catellatospora tritici. The sequence continues at coordinate 122,456 of NZ_JAHRCY010000005.1, read as the reverse complement.
CCCAGTAGTCGAACTCGTGGTGTTCGCGGGCCAGGCCCAGACGGGCGCAGAGCATCACGGCCGGGCCCATCGCCAGCGACGCGGCCAGCGCGCCCCCGGCGAGGTAGCGCAGGTCGACGTCGCCGCCGCTGGTGTTGACGAAGAACAGGATGCCGGCGGGCAGCAGCACGCTGAAGAAGACGTAGAACGGGCCGGTGGTGCGGAACTCGGCCAGCACCACCGGCAGCAGCCGCAGGTACGCGGACAGCGCCGAGGGCCGGGCCGGGCCGGTGGTGTCAGCCAAGACGGTCCCTTCCGCCGAGCTGAAGGTAGACGTCCTCCAGCGAGGGTCCCTGCACGCGCAGGTCGGACAGGCCGGTCGGCCCGATGCGGTCGGCGACGGCGTCGAGCACGTCCCGGACGCGGTCGCGGGCCACCAGCAGCAGGGCCCGGTCGCCGTCGCGGACGAGTTGGTCGCCCGCGTCGGCGAGCAGTTCGTCCAGGACCGGGTCGGTGTGCTCGGGCAGGGCGATGTCGAGACGGACCCGCTGGTCGACGCGGCGGCGCAGCTCGGCGGTGGGGCCGAGGGCCAGCAGGCGGCCGTGGTTGACCAGCCCGACCCGGTCGATGACCCGCTCGGCTTCGGCGACGTCGTGGGTGACCAGGATGATGGTGCGGCCCTCGGCGTTGAGTTTGCGCAGGTGGTCCCAGACGAGGCGGCGGGCGGCGGGGTCGAGGTCGTTGGTGGGCTCGTCGAGGATGAGCACGGGCCGGTCGGCCACCAGCGTGACGGCCAGTGACACCAGTCGTTTCTCGCCGCCGGACAGAGTGCGTACGCGGCGGGCGGCGAGCTGGTCGATGCCGAGCAGGGCGAGCAGGGCGGCGGTCTGGGCGCGGGCGGCCACGGTGGTCAGGCCGCGCAGGCGGCCGGTGTGGTGCACCGCCTCGGCGGCCGTGAGGTCGAGCAGGGCGGCGGGGCTCTGTGGCTGCAGCGCGACGTGCTCGGCGACGACGTGCGGGTGGGCGGTGACATCGGTGCCGAAGAGGGTGATGCGGCCGCTGGTGGGGCGGAGCAGCCCGGACAGTTGCCGGACGAGGGTGGTCTTGCCCGCGCCGTTGGGGCCGAGCAGGCCGAAGATCTCGCCGCGGGCGACCGTGAAGGTGATCTCGTCGTTGGCCGGGGCCGCGGCGCCGGGGTAGTGCTTGGTGACGGCTTCGATGTCGTACACCACGCTCATCGGTGCCCCTCTCCCCCGCTGCGGCCTGCGCGACTCTCGCATCGATTACTTTCAGAGTCAAGGACTTGCAATCATCGAATCGACGAAGTAGACCTGTAGCGCAGTTACCGGGGGACTGCTTGGGGGATGTCGTGTCCGAAGTCGTCACACAGGTGGGGGTCGTCCTCGCGGTCAGGGCCGAGCTGACACCTGGGGCGACGGCGTTCCGGTTCGTGCGCGCCGGCGCCGACCCGGTCGAGCTGACCTACCGCGCGCTGCACGAGCGGGCCGGACGGGTCGCGGCGATGCTGGCCGAGGCCGGGGTGGGCCGGGGCGACCGGGTGCTGCTGGCGGCGCCCGCGGGGCTGGACTATGTCGCGGCGTTCTTCGGCTGCCTGTACGCGGGGGTGGTCGCGGTGCCCGCGTACCCGCCGCGCGGGTCGCGCCACGACCAGCGGCTGGCGGCGGTGGCCGCCGACGCCCGGCCCGCGCTGGCGCTGGGCACCGAGGAGTCGCGCGAGCGGGCGGCCCGCAGCGGCGCGCTGCCGCTGCCGTGGCGCACGGTCACGCGGGCCGACGGGTACGCGCCGCTGCCACCCGTCGCGGCCGGACCGGACGAGGTGGCGTTCCTGCAGTACACGTCCGGGTCGACCGGGGCGCCCAAGGGTGTGGTGGTGCCGCACCGGGCGTTGTCGGCCAACCTGCGGATGATCCGGGACAACTTCGCGCTGCGCGACGACGACGTGGCGGCGAGCTGGCTGCCGCCATACCACGACATGGGCCTGGTCGGCGGCCTGCTCACCCCGGTGTCCGCGGGGATCCCGTGCGTGCTGCTGGCCTCGACCGCGTTCGCGCAGGACCCGGTGTTCTGGCTGGAGACGGTGACGCGGCACGGGGTGACCGTGACCGGCGGCCCGGACTTCGGCTATCGGCTGTGCGCCGAACGCGTCACCGACGCGCGGTTGTCCGGGCTGGACCTGAGCCGGTGGCGGCTGGCGTTCACCGGCGCCGAGCCGGTACGCGCCCAGACCGTGGACCGGTTCACCCGGCGGTTCGCCGCCGCCGGTTTCGACCCCGCCGCGATGCACCCGTGCTACGGCCTGGCCGAGGCGACGCTGATCGTGTCGGGCGCGACCGCGGGCACCGGGCCGCGGAGGTGTCACGTCGATCGCGACGCGCTGGCCGCGGGCGTGGTCGTGCCGACCGGCGACGGTCAGGCGCTGGTGTCCAGCGGGCGCCCGCTGTGCCCGGTGCGGGTGGTCGACGAGCAGGGTGCCGACCGGGCCGCTGGGCAGGTCGGTCACCTCCTGGTGGGTGGGGACGGGGTCGCCGCCGGGTACTGGGGGGCGTCCAGCGTCGACTTCGACGGCGGCTGGCTGCGCACCGGTGACCTCGGCTTCCTCGACGGTGGGGAGCTGTTCGTCACCGGCCGGGCCAAGGAGCTGGTGATCGTACGCGGCCGCAACGTCTATCCGGCCGATGTGGAGGAGCAGGCGCTCGCGGCGCATCCGGCGCTGGCCGGGTCCGCGGCCGGAGCGTTCGCGGTGGCCGACGGCGGCGGCGAAAGCCTCGGCGTGGCGGTGGAGACCGACCGGCATCTGGCCCCGGAGCTGCTGCGCGAGGTGCTCGACGCGGTGCGGGCGGCGGTGGCCGAGAGCACCGGCGTCACCCCGGCGGTGCTGGTGGCGGTGCGCCGCGGCGGGCTGCCGCGCACCTCCAGCGGCAAGCTGCAACGCGCCGAGCTGCGCCGAGGCTACGAGCAGGGCACCCTGCCCCGGCTCGATCCGGCCGCGCCCGCGCCGGTGGCGACGTTGGCCGGTCTGGTGGCCGAGCTCGCCGCGCTGCTGCCGCCGTCGATCGGACCGGTCGGCGCCGACACCGCGCTGACCGCGGTGGGCCTGGACTCGCTCGGCGCGGCCGACCTCACCGCAGCCGCCCGGCGCACCGGCTGGGAACTGGACCTGGAGCTGCTGCTGGGCGGGGCGACGCTGGCCGAGGTGGCGGCCGTCGCCGTGCCGGTGACGCCGCCGCGGCTGGGCGCTCGGCCGCCCGCCGAGCGACCGTTCTGGCTGCACGAGCAGCTGGTGCCGGGCACGCCCGCGTACACGATGGCCGTCGCGGCGCGGTGTGCGGACGGAGTGGACCCCGATCGGCTCGACGCGGCGCTGCGCGAGGTGCTGCGACGCCATCCGGTGCTGCGTGGCCGCGTCGTGCCGGGGGGTGAGCCCGGCACCGTGGCCGTCGAGACCGACCCGGTTCCCGACCGGGTGCTGAGGGTGCTCGACGCGGTGCCCGTGGGCTTTCTCGACGCGCACCTGACCGCCCTGTGCTGGCCCCCGCCGCAGCTGACCCAGGGGCACCTGGTGCGCGCGACGCTGCTGCCGGTGACCGGCGGCGAGCCGGTGCTGCTGCTGGTGGCCCACCACGCCGTGGCCGACCAGCGGTCGGCTCGGGTGCTACTGGCGGAGATCGACGCCTGCTACGCCGGGCGCGAACTGGCGCCGCCCCCGGAACCGGGTCCGGTACCGGTACCGGACGATGAGGACCGGCGGTGGTGGCACGAGCAGTTGGCCGGGGTCGCCGAGCGGGCCGAACTGCCCGCCGACCAGCCCGCCCCGGCCGTCGCGACCCACCGAGGCCGAACGCTGCACCGCCGGCTGGCCACCGACGTGGCGAGGTTGGCCGAGGCGACCGCGTCGACCCGGTTCGCGGTGCTGCTGGCCGCGACGGCGGTGCTGGTGGCACGGCACACCGGCGAGCCGGAGGCGGTGCTCGGCGTGCCGGTCGACACCCGCGACGCCGGTGCGCGCGAGGCCGTGGGCTGCCTGGTGACGCTGGTGCCGGTACGGGTCGACCTGCGCCGAGCGGTCAGCACCGCCGACGCGATCGCGGCGGCACGGACCGCCCTCGCGGCGGTGCTGGCTCGGCCGATGCTGCCGGTGGATGAGCTCGCCGCCCTGGCCGGACGCGGCGTCCCGGGACGGCATCCGCTGTTCGACGTCGTCGTCGCCGACGAGTCCGCCACACCCGACGGGCTGGTGCCGGTGGACCGGGGCGGGGCCGCGTTCGACCTGTCGCTGCTGTTCGCTCCCGGCGAGGTCACGGTGGAGTACGCGCTGGACCGGTTCGCACCCGGCACCGCCGAACGGCTGGCCGACCGGCTGGAGACGCTGCTGGCGGCGATGGCCGCCGACCCGGCCCGCCCCTGGTACGCGCAGCCGCTGGACCCTGCCGCACCGCCGCACCTGCACACCCCGGCCCCCGCCGCGCCATCGGGTGCCGGGCTGCTGCACGAGATGGTGTGGGCGCAGGTCGACCGCACCCCCGACGCGCTCGCGGTGCATGACCGTGACACCCGCTGGAGCTACCGCGAGCTGCGGGAAAGGGCTGAGGCGGTGGCCGGGGGCCTGCGCTCGCGCGGGATCGGTCCGGGCGATGTGGTGGCGCTGCGGCTGCCCCGGTCGGCCGCGCTCATCGCGGCGATGCTCGGGGTGCTGGAGACCGGGGCGGCATACCTGCCGCTGGACCCCGGCTACCCGCCGGAACGCCTGGCCGCGATCCTCGCCGACGCCGCCCCGGCGGCCGTCCTGGGCGACCTCGAAGACGCCGAGCCGATCACCGGTACGGGTCCGTCACCGCAGGACGCGGCGTACGTCGTCTACACCTCCGGGTCGACGGGACGGCCCAAGGGCGTGGTCGTCGAGCACCGCCACATCGCCGCCTCGACCGCGGCCCGGCACGCCTGGTACGGACCACCGCCGCGCCGGTTCCTGCTGCTGTCCTCTCCCGCGTTCGACAGCTCCGTCGCCGGGATCTACTGGACCCTGACCGGTGGCGGCACCCTGCACCTGGCCGAGCCGGGCCTGGAACGCGACTCCGCGGCGGCCTGGCGGGTGCTGGCCGAGATCGGCGCCACGCACACACTGACCCTGCCGACGCTGTGGGCGGCGATGCTGGAAGCCGGAAGGGACCTACCACTGCCCGAACTGGACACCGTCGTGGTGGCCGGGGAGGAGTGCCGGGCCGACGTCGTGGCCCGGCACCACGCGGCGCTGCCGGACTGCAGGCTGGTCAACGAGTACGGGCCGACCGAGGCCGCGGTGTGGGCGACCGTGCAGGAGCTGCGTCCCGGCGGGTCCGGGGTGGTGCCGATCGGGTCGCCGGTGCCCGGCATGACCTGCCGGGTCCTGGACCGGTGGGGTGCGCCGGTGCCCGCCGGGATCGCCGGTGAGCTGCACCTGTCGGGGCCACAGGTGGCTCGCGGCTACCTGCGGCGGCCGGAGGAGACGGCCGTGTCCTTCTACGACGACCCCTGCTTCGGCCGTACCTACCGCACCGGTGACCGGGTAAGCGTCACCGGCGACGGGGTGCTGCGGTTCCACGGGCGCGTCGACGCCCAGGTCAAGATCCGAGGGCAGCGGGTGGAGCCGGGTGAGGTCGAGGCGGTGCTGGCCGGGCACCCGGCGGTGGCCGACTGCGCGGTCACCGCGTACGGCACCGGCGTGGGGGTACGGCTGGCCGCCTACGTGGTGCTCCGCCACGACCCGGGCCCTGACCTGCTCGGCTGGCTGGGCGAGCGGCTGCCTCCGGCGTACCTGCCGCAGGCGGTGCTGGCGGTGCCCGCGCTGCCGCGTACGCCCAATGGCAAGGTCGACCGGCGGGCCCTGCCCGACCCGGCCCCGGCCACGCGCGGCGGCCGCGGCCCGGACGGCCCGGCCGAGCGGGCGGTGGCCGAGGCGTTCGCCGCCGTGCTGGCGTGCGGGCCGGTCGGCGCCGACGACGACTTCTTCGCCCTCGGTGGCCATTCGCTGGCCGCCGCGCAGCTGTCCGCCCGGCTGGGCGCCTCGCTCGGGGTCGCGGTGCGGCTCGGCGACGTGTTCGAGGCGCCGACGGTGGCGCAGCTGGCCGCTCGACTCGGTCCCCGGCAGGCGACCGCCGCGGCGGTGCCGATCCAGCGCCAGCCCCGGACCGCGGCGACCGGCGCCGGGCGGAGCGGCGACCGGTGAACGGATACGACGAGTTTCCCGCCTCGGCGCAGCAGCGGGCCATGTGGTTCGTCGAGTCGCTGACCCCGGGCACGGCGCGTCACCACGTGCCCGCCGCCATGGACCTGTCCGGGCCGCTGGACGCCGCCGCGCTGCACCGGGCGCTGCGCGCGGTCGTGGCCCGGCACGAGGCGCTACGGACCGGCTTCGCGACCGTCGCCGGGCAGCCGGTACAGCGGGTGTTCGGCGCGGTCGACGTCGACCTGCCGGTGCGCGACGTCGCCTCGGCCGCCGAGGCCGACCTGGCCGAGGCCGACGTCGCGGTCGCGCCGTTCGACCTGGCCGGACCGTCGCTGCTGCGCGCCGAACTGCTGCGGCTGGGCCCCACCGAGCACCGGCTCGTCGTGGTGGCCCACCACCTGGTCTGCGACGCCTGGTCCAGCGCCCTGGTGCTGCGCGACCTCGCCATCGCCTACCGTGGCCGACAGCTGCCGCCCGGCCCGATCGAGTACGCCGACTACGCCGTCTGGCAGCGCGAACAGCTCACCCCCGACGTGGTCGCCGGGCACCTGGACCACTGGGGTGCGGTGCTGCGGCCGCTGCCCGAACCGGTGGCGCTGCCCGTCGACCGGCCCCGCCCGCCCGTACGCGGCGGCACGGGCGACACCCGCACCGCCCGCATCCCGGCGCGAACTCCGTTCCCGGTGCTGCTCGCCGCGCTGGCCGGGGCGGTATACCGGCTCACCGGCCAGTCCGACCTGGCCTTCGGCGTAGTCGCCGCGCAGCGTGACCGGGCCGAACTCGCCGAGATGGTCGGTTTCCTGGTCAACACCGTGCCGGTGCGGATACGTCCGGCGGGGGCGCGGCCGCTACGCGAGCTGCGGGAGCAGGCCGCGAAGGCCCTGGTCGACGCACTCGACCACCGTGACCTGCCGTTCGACCGCCTGGTGGAGGCGCTGCGGCCGCCCCGGGACCCGGCTCGGCTGCCGCTGGTGGACATCCTCGTCACCCACACGGCCGACGGGCTGCCCGAACTCGACCTGCCCGGCCTGTCGGCGCGGGTGCGGCGGCTGCCCACCGGCCTGGCCAAGGCCGACCTGACCGTCGAGGCCGCCGCCGGGGACGTGCACCTGGAGTTCGACCGCGACGTGCTCGGCCCGGACACCGCCGACTGGCTGGTCAGGGCGGTCACCACCCTGGTCGCCGCGCCCGACGAGCAGCCGCTGTCCGAGGTGGATCTGCTGTTCCCCGGGCAGGCCAAGGCGCTGTCGGCGTACGACGACGGGCCTGCCGTGACGGCGACGCCCGCGACGATGCCGCAGCGGTTCGCGGCGGTGGTCGCCGCCCACGCCGACGCGCCCGCGGTGGAAGCCGACGACGGCACCCGCACCTACGCGCAGTTGGCCGATGAAGTGCACCGCTGTGCGGCGGCGCTGGTACGGGCCGGGGTGCGGCCCGGGGATCGGGTGGGCGTACGCGCGGCCCGGTCGGTGTCGTGGCCGGTGCTGATGCTCGCCGCGATGTACGCCGGGGCGGCTCCGGTGCCGCTGGACCCCGGCTACCCGGCCGCCCGGCTGGAGGCGATGACGACCGCCGCCGCAGCGGCGATGGTGCTGGACGCGCCGCTGGACGCCGAGCCGCTGCCACTGCCGTCGGTCACCCCCGACGACCTCGCGTACGTGATCTTCACGTCCGGGTCGACCGGGCAGCCCAAGGGTGTCGCGGTCGAGCACGCGAGTCTGGTCCGGCTGGCCGACCACACCATCGCCCGGTTCGGCCTCGGGCCGGGCGACCGGGTGCTGCAGTTCGCCACCCCGAGCTTCGACGCCGCGATGTGGGACCTGGTGCTGGCGCTGTTGTCGGGCGCGACGCTGTGCCTGGCCGCCGCCCCGGCGCTGCTACCGGGACCGGTGCTGCGCGCGACGCTGCGCGACCGGCGGATCAGCTACGTGCTGGTGCCGCCGAGCGCGCTCGCGCTGGTGCCCGCCGACGAGCCGCTGCCCGACCTGCGGGTGCTGGTCAGCGGCGGCGAGGCGTGCCCGGCCGAGCTGGTGCGGCGGTGGGCGCCTGGACGGCGGTTCTTCAACGCGTACGGCCCGACCGAGAACACGGTGGTGGCGACCCTGTGGGAGGCCGCGCCCGGCCAGCCGGTCACGCAGCCGCCGCTGGGCGAACCTCTGCCAGGCGTGGGGGTGCACCTGCTCGACGAGGCGATGCGGCCGGTGCCGCCGGGGGTGCCCGGGGAGATCTTCCTCAGCGGCGCGGCCCTGGCCCGTGGGTACATCGGACGCGACGACCTGACCGCGGCCGCGTTCACCACCGGGCCGGGTGGCAGGCGCTGCTACCGCACCGGTGACCTGGCCGTGCGCGACGGCGCCGGGCGGCTGCGGTTCACCGGCCGCCGCGACGGACAGGTGAAGATCCGCGGGTTCCGGGTGGAGCCCGCCGAGGCCGAGCACGCGCTGCGCGCCCAGCCCGAGGTGACCGCGGCGGCGGTGGTCGCGCGGACTGGCCCGGTCGGGACGGAGCTGGTCGGCTACTACGTCGCGGCCGGGGTGCCCGGACCCGCCCCGGACGGACTGCGGGCGGCGTTGGCGCGGACGCTGCCGGGGTACCTGGTCCCGGCGCATCTGGTCGCCGTTCCGGCGCTGCCGGTCACGGCCGGCGGCAAGCTGGACCGTGCCGCGCTGCCCGACCCGGTCGTGCCCGTGCGCAGCCGACCACCCCGGCCGGGCCTGGAGCAGACCGTCGCCGCCGCGTGGTGCGAGGCGCTGGGCCTGGCCGAGGTCGGGGCCGAGGACAACTTCTTCGACGTCGGCGGCCACTCACTGGCGCTGGCGCGGGTCCACGCCCGGCTCTGCGTCGACCTGGGCCGGGACCTGGCCGTGGTGGACCTGTTCCGCCACCCGACGGTCGCCGCGCTGGCCGCGCACCTGTCCGGACCCGACACCGTCGCGGCCGCGGCCGCCGACGGGCGCGACCGGGCCGCACAGCGACGCGCCGCCCAGCAACTGCGCCGCCCGACCGGTGGAGGCGGGCGGTGACCAGGATCGCGGTGGTCGGCATGGCCGGGCGGTTCCCCGGCGCGGCCGATCCGGAGCAGCTGTGGCGCAACAGCCTGGCGGGCATCGAGTCGCTGAGCCGGTTCGACGTCGCCGACCTGGCCGCGTCCGGGCTGGACCCGACTCTGCTCGCTGACCCCGCGTACGTGCCCGCCGCCGGGGTGATCGACGGGGTGGACCGGTTCGACGCCGCCCTGTTCGGCTACTCCCCCCGCGAGGCGGAACTGCTCGACCCGCAGCACCGGCACTTTCTGGAGGTGGTGTGGTCGGCGCTGGAGCACGCCGGACGCGACCCGCTCGGGCTGGACCTGCCGGTGGGCGTGTTCGGCGGCGCGAGGCTCAACACGTACCTGGTGGAGAACCTGCTGCCGCACCGGGGCGGGTTCGACGACCTGGCGCTGCTGGGCACGCTGGTCGGCAACGACAAGGACTTCCTGGCCACCGGGGTCGCCTATCGGCTGGGGCTGACCGGGCCCGCGATGACGGTGCAGACGGCGTGCTCGACGTCGCTGGTCGCCACGCATCTGGCCTGTCAGAGTCTGCTGTCGGGCGAGTGCGACCTGGCGGTGGCCGGAGGCGCGGCGATCGCCGTGCCGCACCTGGCCGGATACCGCCACCACCAGGGCGGCATCTACTCCCCCGACGGACACTGCCGGGCGTTCTCGGCCGACGCGGCGGGCACCGTCGGCGGCTCCGGGGTGGCCGCGGTGGTGCTGCGGCGGCTCGACGACGCGCTCGCCGACGGCGACCCCGTGCACGCGGTCATCCTCGCCTCGGCGGTGAACAACGACGGCCGTCGCAAGGTCGGCTTCACCGCCCCGAGCGTCGAGGGCCAGACCCGGGTCATCGCCGAAGCCCTGGCCCTGGCCGACGTGAACGCCGCGACTGTCGGCTACGTCGAGGCGCACGGCACCGGCACGCAGCTGGGCGACCCGATCGAGGTCACCGCGCTGACGGCGGCGTTTCGGGCCGACACCGACGCGGTCGGATACTGCGGCCTCGGGTCGGCGAAGCCCAACGTCGGCCATCTCGACGCCGCCGCCGGGGTGACCGGCCTGATCCGGGCGGTCCTGGCGGTACGGGACGGGATGGTCCCGCCGACCGTCCACTTCCGGCACCCGAACCCGGCCACCGGCCTGGAACGCAGCCCGTTCTTCGTGGCCGCGACGGCGCAGCCGTGGCGGGTCGCCGGGCCGCGCCGCGCCGGGGTCAGCTCGTTCGGGATCGGCGGCACCAACGCGCACGTGGTGCTGGAGCAGGCCCCGCCACGACCGGCCACCCCCGTCGGGGCCGGGCCGGAGCTGCTGGTGCTGTCGGCGGCCACGCCGCAGGTCCTCGACACCGCGCGCGAGCGCCTGGCCGAGGCGCTGACCGGCGCGGACCTGCCGCTCGGGGACGTCGCGGCGACACTGCGACACGGCCGCACCCCGATGGCGTACCGGCTGGCCGTCGTCGCCGACGACCCGGCTCGGGCCGCCGTCGCGCTCGGCCGCGCCGCGCCGTCGACGGCCGACGCCGATCCCCGGGTGGTGTTCCTGTTCCCGGGCCAGGGAGCGCAGCGGCCCGGCGCGGGAACGCACCTCTACCGGACCGAGTCGCACTACCGCGACGCGATCGACCATGCCGCGGCCGTACTGCGTCCGCGGTTGGGCCTGGACCTGCGCGATCTGCTGCACGCCGACCCGGACGACCCGCAGGCGGCGGCGCTGCTGACCCGGACCCGGCTGGCGCAGCCCGCGCTGTTCGCCACCGGCTGGGCGCTGACCCGGCTGTGGCGGTCGTGGGGGGTCGAACCGGCCGCGTTGGTCGGGCACAGCCTGGGCGAATACCTCAGCGCGACCGTGGCCGGGGTGTTCGCGCCCGACGACGCGCTGCGGCTGGTGGCCCGGCGCGGCGAGCTGATGGACGCGCTGCCCGGGGGCACGATGCTGGCCGTCCTGTCCGGTCCGGAGGCCGTCGCCGACCTGGTCGGCGGTGAGGTCGCGCTGGCGGCCGTGAACGCGCCCCAGGTGTGCGTGCTGTCCGGCCCGGATGAGCGGATCGCCGAAGTGGCGGTCGAGTTGGCCGGGCGCGGCGTGCGGACCCGGCCGGTCACGACCTCGCACGCGTTCCACTCGCCGATGATGGCCCCGGCGGCCGACGCGCTGCGGGCCGAGATCGCCACCCTGCGGCTGGGCACCCCGGCGATACCGTTCACGTCCAGTCTGACCGGTCAGTGGATCACGCCTACGCGGGCGGCAGATCCGGACTACTGGACCGAGCAGCTGCTGAGTCCGGTGCGGTTCGGCGACGCGCTGGCGGCCGCGACGGCTGCCGGGGCGGGTGTGCTGCTGGAGTTGGGACCAGGGCGCACGCTCACCGGGTTGGCGTCGGCGCAGGTGGGGGCGGGCTGGGCGGCGTACCCCGGGCTGGACGCGGGCGACCCGGCGACGGTACTGCGCGCGATCGGTGCCGCGTGGTGTGCGGGCGTACCGGTGGCACCGTCGGCCGCCGACGCCGGCAGGCTGTGGCGTCGCGTTCCGCTGCCGACCTACCCGTTCGACCGGCGCCGCTACTGGATCGACCCGCCTCGCCGTGCCACCGGGACGGCGCCCCTGCCGACGGTCGCGCCCGAGACTCCGGTGGCCGAGAGTCCCGTGGCGGAGACCGGGATGCAGCCGGACGTCGCCGCCCAGGTCGCCGAGATCTGGCGTGAGCTGCTGGGCGCGGCCGAAGTGGACAACGACGACGACTTCCGGGCCGTGGGCGGGCACTCGCTGCTGGGTGCGCAGCTGGGCGGCCGTTTGCAGGCCCGGTTCGGGGTGCGGCTGAACCTGGGCGACGTGCTGGCCGCCGGGACGCTGGGCAAGCTGATCGAACTGGTGCGCGAAGCCCTGTCCGAGGGCACCGTCGCCGCGTCACGCGTCGTTGCCCGCCCCGCCGACGCGGGCGCGCCGCTGACCTTCGCGCAGCAGCGGCTGTGGGTGCTGGAGCAGCTCGACCCGGGCACCGCCGTCTATCACCTCCCGTTCGTGCTGCACCTGCGCGGACCCCTCGACGTGACCGCCCTCGAACGGGCGCTGTCGCGGGTGCTGGCCCGGCACGAGGTGCTGCGCGCCAGGTTCACCGTCATCGACGGCGACCCCGCCCAGCCCGCCGCCGCGCCGCAGCCGGTCACGCTGACCGTGCACGAGCCGGGCGACCTGGACGCCGAGGTGCGTCGCCCGTTCGACCTGGCCACCGGACCGGCGATCAGGTTCCGGCTGGAACGGCTCGGCCCGGACGAGCACCGGCTCGTCGTCACGGCCCACCATCTGCTGCTCGACGGCTGGTCGGTCGGCGTGCTGGTGTCCGAGCTCGGCCGCGCCTACGCCGACCCGGACGCCGACCTCGGCCCGGCGCCGGTGCAGTGCGGCGACGTCGCCCACTGGCAGCGCGCCGCCGACACCGGCGGCCTCGACTTCTGGACCGAAGCCCTCGACGGGTACGACGACCAGCCCGCGCTGCCCTTCGGCTCGGCCACACCCGGCACGATGCCGAGCGGACGCGGCGGACGCGTCGAGGACCACCTCGACCTGCCCGCGACGCCCCGGCTCTACCCGCTGCTGCTGGCCGGGCTGGGGGTGCTGCTGTCCCGGCTGGGCGGCGCGGACCGCCTGGTCGTCGGCAGTCCCGTCGCCAACCGGCCGCACCCCGAACTGGAAGAGACCGTCGGCCTGCTCGCCAACACCCTGCCGATCCCGCTGGACCTGCGCGGCGAACCCACCGGGCGGCAGTTGCTGGCCCGGGTGACGTCGACCGTCGACGAGGCCCTGGCCCACCAGCAGGTGCCGTTCGAGCGGATCGTCGCGGCGGTCGGCGGCGGCCGTCGCGCCGAGCAGCATCCGCTGTTCAACGTGCTGCTGGTGCTGCAGAACGCGCCGATGCCGCCACTGCGGCTGGGCGAGCTGGACCTGACCGTGCAGGACGTGCACACGGGCACCGCGAAGTTCGACCTGACCGTCGACGTCACCCCGGTCGACGGGCGGCTGCGGGTGTCGTTCGAATACTCCGCCGACGCCTGGTCGGCACAGACCGCCGGGCGGATGCTCGCCCGGTATCTGCGGCTGCTGACGGCGCTGGCCGCCGACCTCGACCGCCCGGTCGGGCAGCTGCCGCTGCTCGACGCCACCGACTTGGCCGAGATCGCCGATTGGACGAGCACATCCGCGCTGCCGGAGCGGACCGTCACCGAGCTGGTCGACGCGGCCGTCGCCACGACACCCGACGCCCTGGCGGTGTCGGCGACAGACGGTGAGCTGACGTACGCGCAGCTGTCGGCGCGGGCCGACGCGGTGGCGGAGCTGCTGCACCGGGGCGGCGTCCGGCCCGGGGACCGGGTCGCGGTCTGTGCCCCGCGCGGGTCGGGCAGCGTCGCCGCGCTGCTGGGCGTCCTGCGTACCGGGGCGTGCTACGTCCCGCTGGATCCGTCGTATCCGGCGCCGCGCCTGGCCGCGATGCTCACCCGGGCGCAGGCTCGGCACGTGCTCACCCTCGGCGAGCCGGAGTTGCCGATCGAGGGGCGGACAAGGCACCGGATCGAGGACGCGGTCAGCGGACGGCGTGCGCCGCGGCATCGGGTCGAACCGGACGCGCTGTGCTACGTGGTCTTCACGTCCGGTTCGACGGGCCAGCCCAAGGGCATCGGGTTGGCGCATCGGGCCCTGGCGAACCTGGTGCAGTGGCAGGTCGAACGGTCGGCCGCGCACGGGGCAACCCGGACGGCGCAGTTGACGCCGTACAGCTTCGACGTGCACTTCCAGGAGGTGTTCGCGACCCTGGCGGCGGGCGGGACGCTGGTCGTGGCCGCCGACGAGCTGCGCCGCGACCCGGCCGAGCTGCTGCGCTGGCTGAACGCCGAGCGGGTCGGACGGCTGTTCCTGCCGTACGTCAGCCTCGCCGGGCTCGCCGACGCGGCCCGCCGCGCCGACACGGTGCCCACGTCGCTGCGCGAGGTCGTCACGGCCGGGGAACGCCTGCAGGTCACCGCGCCGGTACGGGAGCTGTTCACCCGGCTGCCCGACTGTGTGCTGGACAACCACTACGGCCCCGCCGAGAGCCATGTCGTCACCGCCGAGCTGCTGACCGGCGACCCCGCCGACTGGCCCGCGCTGCCCGCCATCGGCACCCCGCTGCCCGGCGTCGAACTGTCCGTACGCGACCGCTGCGGCGGCCCCGCCACCCCGGGCGCGCCGGGTGAGCTGGTCATCGGTGGGGTGCAGCTGTGCGACGGTTACCTCGACGATCCGCAGACGACCGCGCGGCGGTTCCACGACGGCCGGTACCGCACCGGTGACCTGGTGCGGCGGTTGGCCGACGGCAGATTGGAGTACCTGGGCCGGACCGACCAGCAGGTGAAGATCCGTGGGCACCGGGTCGAGCCGGAGGAGATCGAGACGGTGCTCGGCGGGCATCGGCTGGTGCGCGAATGCGCGGTGGTGGCCGGGCCGGGGCCGGACGGCAGGCTGCGGCTGCTCGCGTACGCCGTAACCGAAGCCACCGGCCCGCAGCTGCGCGAGTGGCTGGCCGCCCGACTGCCCACGCACCTGGTCCCGGCCCGGATCACGGCCCTGGCCGAGCTGCCGCGTACCCCCAGCGGCAAGGTCGACCGGCGGGCCCTGGCCGCCGTCACCGCACCGGTCGCCGCGCCCGCCGCCGCGCGGCTCGGCGACGTACGCGCGGCCCTGGTCGCCGACGCGATGGCGGCCGTGCTCGACCAGCCCGTCGGCCCGGACGACGACTTCTTCGCCCTCGGCGGCGACTCGATCCTGGCCATTTCCCTGACCGCCCGCCTCACCGAAGCCGGGATCGCCGTCGCACCCCGCGACGTCTTCACCCACCCCAGCCCCGCCGCCCTGGCCGAGGCCGCCGGTGCCACGGTGGACACCGTGCTGCCCGCCACGCCGCGTCAACTCGCGCTGCGTCAGGCCCGTCCACATCAGGCGGTGCTGCCGCAGCCGGGCCGCGTCGACCCGGCCGAGCTGCGCAAACTGCTCGACCGGCTGGTGGCCCGCCAGCCCGCGCTGCGGGCCCGCCTCACCGGCGCGGTCCTACGGCTGCCCGCGCCCGAACAATCGGGTCAGGACTCCCCGCTGGTCGAGGTCGACCTCACGGACTTGAGCCCGCTGGAGGCGTCAGAGCACGCCCGACGGCTCGCCGCGGACGCCGGGCGCGGGCTGTCGCCCGAGCGAGGTCCGGTGCTGGCCCTCGTGCTGTGCCACGGACCGGACCGGGACCTGCTCGCCCTCGCCGCCCACCCCGCGATGCTCGACGAGGCGTCCTGGCGCGAGCTGTGCGAGCGGCTCGGCGGGGAGCAGGTCGACGTCCCCGAAGGTGTCGACCGGTCCTGGGCGCGCTGGCTCGCCGCCCCCGTCCGGCCGCCCCGGCGTCCGGCCGACAACGCGCATCGGTCCTGGCCGCAGGAGGTGTACGCGGCCGGAGTGCTGCTGTCCGGCCACGATGTCGCCCTGATCCGCGACACCGCCCCGGCCGCAGCCCGCCGTGATGGCGCACTGGGCCAGTGGGAACGGGAGGTGTTCGTCCCGGCCGACCCGGTCCCGGCCGACCTCGCCGAGGCGCTGCGCCGGGTCAAGGACGCCACCGCGACCGTGCCGCCGGACGCCGATCCGGTGCCGGTGTCCCAGGCGGGAGCGTCGCTGTCGCTGCTGCGCGGCGTCGCACCGGCCGCGACCCTCACCCCGGCCGACTTCCCGCTCGCCAGACTGGACGCCGACGGCCTGGCCCGGATCGTCACCGCCTACGGCGTACCCGACGACGTCTACCCCGCCACGCCCCTGCAGCGAACCATGCTGGCCCGGATCGCCGACGGCGCCCGGCCCGGCCTGTACTCGGTGCGTACCACCGACGCGCTGCCTGCCTTCATCGACCCGGTCGCGCTGCGGGCCGCGTTCGACGCGCTCGTCGCCCGCCATCCCATCCTGCGCACCGCGTTCGTCCAGGACGGGCTCGACGTGCCGGTGCAGGTGGTGTGCGCGCGGGCGACCATGCCGTGGACCGATCTCGACTGGCGCGACGCCGCCGACCCGGCCGAGCTTCGGCGGCGCCTGCGCGAGCACCTCGACGCCGACTTCACCGCCCCGTTCGACCCCGCGAGCGCACCGCTGGCCCGGTGCACGCTGATCCGGCTGCGCGGCGGCTACCAGCTCGTCTTCACCGCACACCACCTGCTGCTCGACGGCTGGTCACGGTCGCTGCTGCTGCAGGACCTACCCGCGCTGTACGCCCGTGCGCTGACCGCCCGACCGGCCGCCGCCCGCCTACGTACCGCCGCACACCAGCTGTCGGCGCTGCCCCGACTCGGCCTGGGCGCCGCCCGGACGCTGTCGCGTGCCCAGCGCGAGCAGCACCTTCCTGCCGACCCACCGACCCCGGGCGACCACGCCGCCGCCCTCGCCGCCGTCGCGCCCGCGGACGAATACTGGGACCGCTACCTGCGCGACAGCCCCCGCGGCACGCCACTGCCGCCGGCCGCCCATCCGGATGCGGCAGGCGGCTACGGTCGACGGACCGCCGACGCGGAACACGCCACCATCGACGCGCTCACCCGGTTGGCGCGCGATCACGGCATCACCACGGCGGTCGCGGCCCAGGCGGCTTGGGCGACGGTGCTGGCGCAGCAGACCGGAGCAGCGGAGGTCGTGTTCGGCGTCACCACGTCGGGCCGTCGGGCCGAGCTGCCCGGATACGACCGGATGGTGGGATTGTTCATCAACACGCTGCCGCAGCGGGCCGTGCTCGGGCCGGACACCACCGGGTTGGATCTGATGCGGCGGATCCAGGCCGACGCCGCCGCTGCCCGGGAGGCCGAGCACGCGGCACTGGTCGACCTGGAGCGTCGGCACGGCGGTCGGCTGTTCGGCAGCATCGTCGTGGTCGACAACTTCCCTCAGCACGCCGGGCAGCACGAGCTGGCGGCGCTGCTGCGCCGGGGGCATCCGTTCGCGGGCGAGCACTTCGACCTGGGCATGACCGAGTTCCCGCTGCGGCTGGAGGTCATCCCGGTCGACGGGCTGCACGTAGCGCTCGGCCACCACCGCGACGAGTACGGCGACGCCGACGCCGACGCCCTGCTGTCCGACTGGCTGACCACCCTGCACCGCCTGGCGAAAGAGACCCTTTCCCCCGCCGCGCGTTGAACGCGCGGCGGGGCCCGTTCGGGCGGCGCCGGTCGGAACGCGTCGGCGGGCAGCCGCTGGGTGGCGATCGCGGGCGGGACTCCGGCCGGTAGCTGACCGCCGTCGGCGTCCTCCGCCGCGCGGACCTCCACGGTCCGCAATCGATCGATAGTCATCGAGCGGGGAGCTATGCTGCCCGCATGTCTGAACCCTCAGGAAAGCCGCACGCCACGCGGCCGCACACGGCTCACCTTGTCGCGGCCTGGTTGTGCGCGGCGGGAGCGGCGGCGACGGCGACGTTCTTTGTCCTCGCGCTGGCTTCGGGCAGTCTGACCGGCCGAGACGACACGACCGTGGGCGGCGCAGCCCTGGTCGCCGTCGTCCTGTTCCTGACTGTGACCGCGGCCGTCGCTGCCCTGCTCGCTTATGCGGGCCACGCCGTGTGGAGCCGTGGCCGTCGGCTGCCGGCCGGGCTCCTCGGCGGCGTGGCGCTGGTGATCGGAACGGCTGCGCTGCTCGTGGAGTTCGCCGAGTCCGGCGGCAGGGAGGAAGGCGCGCTGGTCGGATGGGGCGCCATGGCAACCTGGGCGCTGGCCCTGCTGGTGGCGGTCTCGATTCCAGCACGCGCGCAGGTACAGCCTGGCGAATTGGCCAACCGCAGGTAAGCCCGAGTGCCGCTGCCGTACTAGGACCATGGCCAGGTGATGACCTGCCAGTCGTGGATACGGGAATCCATCGCGTCGATCCGCTGCCGGAGCGAGCGCGCGTCCGCCGGTGGGAGGACCGGCAGCACGCGATCAAGCAGCAGCCGGTCCGTCAGCGGGTCCGGGCAGCAGCCCGATTCGCCGCAGCCGCGGATCCGCACCCGGCGGGCATCGTCGGCGTGGGTGAACCGCTCCCATCCGCGCAGAGCTTCGAAGACGGCACCTGGCCGTAGTTCGAGTCGCTCCAGCCGCGCGATCTCGGCGAGTCCTCGGGCGGAGATGTTCGAGGCGAGCGGGACGCGCTCGCCCGGCTGGCGGCGACGAGGCAGGTCGGCTCGTACTCTGGCCGGTGCTCTACGAGCCATGGGCCTTTCGAGTGGTCGTCATTTCGAGATCGTCGCATGCCACCGAGCGCGCACGCGAGCCTATTGCGGCGCCCTGCCTGCGGCCACGTGGAGGCCCGCCGCCCCGCTGGCGGTCGATCTGCCAGCCGAGGCCGGCGGGCTCGGGGACGTCCGGGCGGCCTCGGCTGAACGTCACGGCAGCGTGAAGGTCTTACCCGCCAGGGTGGCGTCGGTGGGCAGCGGGCCCGCTGCCAGCCCGGTCGGGCGCGGCCGCAGTCCCGGTACGTCGCCGAAACCGTCGGTCCGGTCGGTCACCCGCACCGTCACCGGCCCGGACCCCGCGAAGCGCAACCTCACCTCGATACCTTCGGACGGCAGGGCGTGGAACTCGAACCCCCAGCCCCACTTCCCGGGCCGCGCCGGCGCGCCGTCGACCGGCACCTCGACACCGTCCACGGTCGCGGCCACCGGCTGCGGCCCGTCCGTGGCCACGTGGAACGACAGCACCCCCGCCGAACGGGTGGAGCGCAATGTGAACACGACCGACCCGGCGCCGGTGGCGCCCGGCTTGATCGCCAGCTCCGGCGGCGCCAGGGCGATCGTCGGAGCGGGGCCGGTGTGGTAGTCCGACAGCAGTCCGCCGACCAGGGTCGGGAACTGCGGTTCCACCGACTCCACCCGCCCGGTCAGGTAACCGGTGGTCCAGGCGTCGGGGGTGGCGTCGGGCGAGAGCCAGCGGGCCGTGCCGGAGTCCGCGTCGTACGCGTAGAGCAGGTGTGACGGGCGCGGATGGTCCGCGTCGACCGGGTCGGTGACCAGCCCGGCGGCCAGCAGCGCCGCGACCGTCACCGCCGCGACCGCCGCGACCAGCCCGGCGCGGCGGGGTACCAGCAGGTCCAGCAGCGGCAGCGCGGGCACGGCCAGCAGCGCGATCAGCGCGGCCGGGGCCGCGCCCAGAGCCAGCCCCAGCGCCGGATGGAGCAGCGCCACCACCGGCGCCGTCACGAGCAACGTCGCCAGCGCACCCACCTGCACCGCGATCGGCCACCACGGCACCAGGGTCGGCCGGGCCAGCGCGACACCGCCCGCGACCGCGCTGACCAGCACCGGCAGGCTGAACAGGTACGACGCGCCGGGCGCGAGCAGCGCCAGCGCCAAGCCCAGCAGCCCCAGCCAGGTCAGCCCACCGGCCGACAGCGCCGCCGCGCCCAGCCGCCGCCGCATCAGCAGCCACCAGCCAGCGGCTGCCAGCAGCGCGGCCCCGGTCAGCGCGGCGCGATACCAGCCCGGTTCGTAGGTGTCGCCGAGGACGAAGGCCCCGTACTCCGGCCGGAGCGCGACGGCGAGCTGCCACAGTGCGACCGCGAGCAGCACGGCCGCGATGACGGGGACCAGCCCCGTGCCGAACGCGACGGCGTACCGGCCGAGGCTGAGCTGCCCGGCGCGGCGGGCCAGCGTGACCAGTCCCGCCAGCGCGAGCAGCGCGGCGACGGCGAGGGGCAGGACCAGCCCGTTCGGGTAGCGCACGAGGCCGAGCGGGGTCCAGAAGTAGGTGTCGGCGCCGTCGTCGAGGTGGGCCAGGTCGGCGTCGCCGAGCGAGCGGGCCAGGGCCAGCACGAGTTCGCCCTCGTGCTGGAGGCTGGCGCCGTCGACGTGCTCGGCCGAGTCACCCGGGGTGTGGTAGCGCGGTGATCCGTCCAGGTAGGCGACGTTGAGTCCGGCGAATCCGGCGTCGCGCCACTCGGTGAAGTCGGTGTCGTTGGGCAGCCGCCGGTAGACCTCGGCCGACAGGGAGAACCCGAGCGGCGTGGGCGTGTCGGCGTAGTGGCCGATCAGCGAGCTGTTGGCGGCGGAGGTCTCGAACATCAGCGCGGGTCCGCGGTCCCCCCGTGCCTCCAGGTTGACCACCACCGCCCCGGCCGGGTCGGGGTGGCGGGTGTCGAGGAACAGGCGGGCGCCGAGCAGCCCTGGCTCCTCGCCGTCGGTGAGCACCAGCGCGAGGTCGTTGCGGGCGCCGGGGCCCTGGCTGAGCGCACGGGCGGCCTCCAGCAGCGCGGCGACCCCGGCCGCGTCGTCGTTGGCGCCGGGTCCGGTGCGTACCGAGTCGAAGTGGGCGGTGAGGTAGACGGTGCCGGTGCCGGCGGTGCCGGGGCGGCGGGCGACCAGGGTGGTGACGCGTCCGATCGGGACGGGCGTGCCGAGGCGGGGGTTGGCGGCGGTGCCGACGATCGGGTCGAGCGTCCAGCCGAGGCCGCCGAGCTGCTGCGCCAGGTACCCGAGGACGCGGGCGTGGGCGGCGGTGCCGCTCGGGTGCGGCTGGGCGGCGATGGCCCGCACGTGCTCCATCGCCCGGGTGGCGGAGAACCGGTCGGCCGGGGCGGCCGCGGGCGCGGGCGACGGCGGCCGCATGCCCAGCATCACTGCCGTCGCGGTGGCGAGCAGGACGAGCAGGGCGGCGGCGCCGGTCAGCGCGGGGCGGCGGAGAGAGGTCGACTGCACCCGGGGAGTGTATGCGGTCATGGAAATCCCCGAATACCTCTGCGGTGCGGCCGGTCCGCGCCGGACCCGGACACCCGGCGCGGACCGGCCGTACGTCAGATCGGGTTCCAGCCGTCCGATCCGGCCAGGTACTTCTGCGGCGTGTAGTTGGCCGCCTGGGCGTCGCTCAGTTGCGGCCGGTTGCTGTTGACGCCCGCCCCGGCGCCGGTGTTGCGGTATTCCAGGAACCGGGCGTTCTGCCAGGTGCTGGTGGACATGTCGGTCCACGGCTGGGCGGTCTTGATGGTGTTGGTGAGGGTGGACTCGCGGTAGAGCACCTGCGCGTCCTGTCGCCACGGCCGCCCGAGCTGGGTGGTGTTGGCGGTGGCGCCGGAGACGGTGGACTTGTAGATCAGGATGCCGTACAACCGGTCGGCGGGGGTGCTGGCGGCGGTGATCGGGCCGCCGGTGGTGCGCTTCTCGTAGATCTGGCAGGCGTTGAAGACGGCGATGCCGCCGCCGTAGATGAAGTCGACCGTGCCCTCGACGTAGGAGTTGACGAAGTAGACCCGGGCCGAGTTGTTCACCAGCAGGGTGTCCTGGTTGCCCAGCAGCCGTATGTTGTCGAACCTGCCCCGGTCGACGTTGAGGTTGAGCGCCAGCGCCTGCACGCCGATGCCGTAGTCGTTGGAGACGGTCAGGTTGGTCGCCGCGAAGTCGTGCCCGAACACCGTGATCGTCGAGCCGTTGTTGGCGCTGCCGTCGGCGGCGTTGTGGTTGTTCACGATCACGGTCGCGCCGGCCGACGAGCCGAGACCCTGCAGGGTGACGTACGGCCGGTCGGTCGGGATCACCACGGTCTCGCGGTAGGTGCCCGCCTTGATCGTGATGACCCGGCGGCTGGTGTTGCCCGAGGGCACCGCGTTGATCGCCGCCTGGACGCTGGTGTACTGCCCGGTGCCGTCGGTGGCGACCGTCGGGGTGCCCGGCGGGGTGCTGGGCGCGGTGCCGACCAGGTTGAACGCGATCTGCATCCGCGCGATGTCGGCGCAGGACTCCTGCACGATCGGGTTGTTGCCCGCGGTGGAGCCGTCCTTGTCGCTGACGCACTGCGCGGTCGCGGCGCTGACCACCAGGTACTTGCCGGACGCCGCCGACGAGGCGGTGAAGGTCCACAGTTGGTTGGTCTGCGCCGCGCAGCCCCACTGCTGCAGCTGGGTGCCGGAGGTGGTGGAGGCGCCGGGCACATCCACGCACATGCCGCTGTTGATGTTGACCAGCTGGAACTTGCCGGAGTTCGCGACGACCCGCCACTGCTGCCGGGTGGCCCCGGCCGCGCAGGCGGCCTGGGTCAGCTTGGTGCCGCTGGCCGTCGAGGAGCCGGGCACCTCGACGCACTTGCCACTGACGCCGGGCACCAGCGTGTAGACGCCGCCCGCAACCGGGGCGACCGCCGCCTGCGAGGTGGCGGGCAGCAGCAGCGCCGTCGCCGACGCCACCACGACCAGGGCCAGCGCGGCCGGCAGCGGCCTGATTGCACGGGTACGGGTCATGTCAGGCTCCGATGTTCGACTGGGGACCGGCGTACGTGGTGACCAGCGCGGGCACGTTGGCGGCCGGGTCGAGGGTGTAGGCGTAGAACGACGACGGGTCGAACGCCGACCCGTTGGTCGTCGCCTTGCCGGTGCAGTTGACGAGGATGCTGCCCCGCTGCACCAGCTGCGCGGCCGTGGTGTCCGGGTAGTACGGGTTGGCCACGTTGGCGAAGTAGCTGTTCTCCAGCACCATCTTGGTGGCCCCGCGCGACAGGTTGCCGTACGAGGTGACGTTCTGCAGGTAGTTGTTGTACAGGTGCGCGTAGGCGACGTTGTCGGTGCTGGGATTGCGCTGGTTGGTGTCGTGGATCCAGTTGTGGTGGATGGTCATCCGCGCGGTGACGTTGTCGGTCCAGCCGATGCCGAAGGTCTTGTTGTGGTCGGACAGCACGTTCCAGGACACGGTCAGGTAGGTGGTGTCCTTGCGGCTGTCGATCAGGCCGTCGTTGGTGTGGGTGATCAGGTTGTGGTCGATCCAGATGTGGTCGGCGGTGTCCATCTGGATGCCGTCGTAGTCGAAGTCCTTGTCGTCGGGGTCGTCGGAGGCGACCTCGGTCTCGCCGATCGTCAGGTTCCGGATGATCACGTTGCGCACCCCGATGCCGAGGAAGATCCCGCCGTGCAGGATCTTGCCGTTGCGACCCACCCCGATCAGGGTCTTGTTCGAGGTCACCGGGATCTCGTAACCGAAGGTGGGCACGGTGATCGCCGCGTTGATCCGGATGGTGTACGGCGACGACGACGTCGCGTACGCGAGCAGGTCGGCGTACGTGGTGACGGTGACGGTCGCCCCGCCCGCGCCACCGGTCGTCCCGGCGGCGAACCCGTCGGCGGTGTTGGACCAGGTCCGGCCGGACGCGGTCGGGCTGGGCGCGGCACCGACCAGGTTGAACGCCCACTGCATCCGGGCGACGTCGGAGCAGGTCTCCTGCACGATCGGGTTGTTGCCCGCGGTGGAGCCGTCCTTGTCGCTGACGCACTGGGCGCTGGAGACGCTGGTGATGCGGTACTTGCCGGACGCGGCGGCCGAGGCGGTGAAGGTCCACGACTGGTTGGCCTGCGCCGAGCCGCAGCCCCACTGCTGCAGCTGGGTGCCGGAGGTGGTGGCGGCGCCGGGGACGTCGACGCACATGCCGCTGTTGACGTTGAC
The DNA here is from genome assembly GCF_019083965.1 of Catellatospora tritici. Classification (GTDB taxonomy): domain Bacteria; phylum Actinomycetota; class Actinomycetes; order Mycobacteriales; family Micromonosporaceae; genus Catellatospora; species Catellatospora tritici. The sequence continues at coordinate 98,789 of NZ_JAHRCY010000005.1, read as the reverse complement.
GAGGTTGTACGCGCTGCCAGCGGTGGCGACCCGCCACTGCTGGCGGGTGGCCCCGGCCGCGCAGGCGGCCTGGGTCAGCTTGGTGCCGGAGGCGGTGGAGCTGCCGGGCACCTCCAGGCATTTGCCACTGGCGCCGGCGACCACGGTGTAGACGCCGCCGGGCAGCGGTGTGGTGGCCGCCTGCGAGGGCAGCATGTTCACGCCGACCACCACGGCGGGCACGGCGACCAGCACCGCGGCGGCGCTGATCAGTCGCGTTGCGGTCCGGGAACGGGGACGGGACGGTTCGGGCATGGGATGGCCTTCCTGCGCGCCCCGCGAGGCGCGCACCTGGTGGGACCGCCGCCTCTGGCCGTAGGGAGGGCAGACGCGCGGTCCGGCGGGTCGGCACGCCTGCCGGGCGACAGGCCTGCCGACGGCGGCGCGGTCCTGCGGACCGGTGCAGCCGTCGGCAGTAGACGGATGGCGCCACCTTCGGATAACACAATCCGAACAAGATTCTTTCCCGGTACGGCGTTGACCTGCGGATAGCAGAGACTTCACGCAGTCTTTACAACAAACTCGACGCTGTGCCACGATGGCGCCCGCGCCCCGCACCGGACCCCCGTCCCATCCCGGAAACGGCTCGCCGATGAATCCCGCCCCCGACACCGGACTGGTCCGCGCGGCGCAGGCCGGTGACCCCCGTGCGCGCCAGGAGCTGTTCGCCGCCCACCTTTCGCTGGTGTACAACGTGGTCGGTCGCGCCCTCGACGGGCACCCGGACACCGACGACGTGGTGCAGGAGACGATGCTGCGCGCCGTGGCGGCGTTGCCGAGGCTGCGCGACCCGGACCGGTTCCGTTCCTGGCTGATCGCCATCGCGGTCCGGCAGACCCAGGAGCGGGGACGGGCCCGCGGCACCGCCCAGGCCCGCCTGCGGCAGCTGGCCGACTGGACCGAGTTGCCCGACCCCGCCGCCGATCCGGAGGGCGAGACCCTGGCCAGCGTCAGCCTGTCGACCCAGCGGCGCGAGGTCGCGGCGGCCACCCGCTGGCTCACCCCGACCGAGCAGAGCCTGCTCGCGCTGTGGTGGCAGGAGGTGGCCGGTGTGCTGACCCGCACCGATCTGGCGGCGGCGCTGGGCATCACCGTCGCCCACGCGGCGGTCCGGGTGCAGCGGATGAAGGCGCAGCTCGACCTGGCCCGGCAGGTGGTGCAGGCGTGGCGGGCCGATCCGCGCTGCCCCGGCCTGGACACGGCCGCCCGAGATCCTCGGCGCCGTCAGGGTCCGCTGTCGCTGCGCCGGGCCGAGCAGCACGTCCAGGACTGCGCGGTGTGCGCCGGACGCCTGGCGCCGCTGGTGCCCGCCGAACGACTGCTGACCGGGGCCACGCTGCTGCCGGTCCCGGTGGCCCTGGCGGCGAAGGTCGCCGGGCTGCTGAGCACGGGTGCGGTCGCCACCAACGCCGGTTCGGTCGGCCTGGCGGTGGGCGACTGGCTGCGCCGAGGCGTCGCCGGACTGAGCGCCAAGACGGCCGTCATCGGCGGATCGTCGCTGGCCGCGGCGACTGCGGCGGCGGTGCTCGCCGTCCACTACCTGCCCGCGTCCCCGCCTGCGGCAAAGGCCGACCCGCCCCAGCCCACACCCTCGGCATCCGCGCCCGCCACCGCGCCGAGCCCGAGCGCGTCACCGAGCCCGTCACGAGCACCCGCGGCGGCGGCCCGACCGGTCACCGGTGTGGCCGCGGCCGAACTGTACGTGGCACCCGGCGGCAGCGACACCAACCCGGGCACGCTCACCGCCCCGCTGGCCAGCCTGAACCGCGCCGTCGAACTGGTCCGGCCCGGTCAGACCATCGCGCTGCGTGGCGGCACCTACCGGGCGACCGGCCCGGTCACCATCACCACCAGCGGCACCGAGTCGCAGCGGATCACCCTGAGCAACTACCGCGACGAGCAGCCGGTGCTGGACGCGACCACGATCCGCGACAACCAGTGGTACGTGACCCAGCGCGCGTCGTACTGGACCGTGCAGGGCCTGACCGTGCAGCACGCCAAGACGTTCCCGTACGTCTGCGTGAGCTGCCGCGGCTCCGTCTTCCAGCGGTTGTCGATGCACGACAACGGCGCCACCGGGTTGGTGCTGCGCGGGCCCGGCACGGTCGGCAACCGGGTGCTCGACAGTGACTTCCACGACAACCACGATGACGCCGCGCACGGCGCCAACGCCGACGGGGTCGCGTTCAAGGACGGCGACGGCGCGGGCAACGTGATCCGCGGCTGCCGCGCCTTCCGCAACGCCGACGACGGCGTCGACCTCAGCGGGTTCGCCGACCCGGTGACGGTGGAGCGCAACTGGGCGTACGGAAACGGCGTCAACCGGTGGGGCCTGGCCGACTTCGCCGGGGCGGGCACCGGGTTCAAGCTCGGCGGCGGCGACCCGGTGCCGGCCGCCAGGCACGTCGTGCGGGACAACGCCGCCTGGGACAACGCCAGTTACGGTTTCACCGAGCAGAACAACCCCGGTGCGATCACGGTCACCGGCAACACGGCGTTCCGCAACGGCGGCGACGGGTTCGCGTTCTGGTACTCCCCCTCGGTACTGGAGGCGAACCTGGCGCTGGGCAACGGCCGCGACGACAACCGGGGCGACACCGCCCACGAGAGCGGCAACTCGTGGAACCAGAGCGGTTGGACCGTGGCGCTGCTGCGCAGCGCCGATCCAGCCGCGGCCGAGGGTCCCCGCCGCCCGGACGGCACACTGCCCGGCACCACGTTCCTGACCCCGACCCGGCCCGGCGTCGGGGCGAAGATGGCGCCCTAGGCCTGGTCGGGTGCCCGCGTCACTTTCCGCCGTTCCGGGAGTCCCCGGTCGCGGCGTTTTCAGGCCGCCGAGAAAGTCCGGAAGTCGCCGTGCATCATGTTCCGGACCGTCTCGCAGAACGCGACCATCGCCTCCATCCTCTGAATCATCATGATCATCATCTTCTGCAACCAATAATCGTGGTGCCACTCCACTTCGTACAGTCGTCACTCATCCCCTTCACGTCACATATTCGGCTTCGGTACACCGTCCCCGATGACCGGCCGGACCGCAGGTGTGATGCCCATGGGAAAAACCGTCCGACCCATCCTGGAAACGTTGCCGAAGAGGCCTGTTCCGACAGGCCGAAACACACGCCTCCGCCTTGCCTGAAATTCCCGCCCCAGCCGCCGTCCGCAGTGTTCTCATCGGGTCTCGCGAGCGTCACACGGGCAGATGTCGCCATCCATTCGAAAGGTACTTTTCTTGTTGAGCGACGCTGCCGGTCGGTCAACGGGAAACGACGCACCCTCGCCTGCGTCGCTCGGCTGTTAGGCTGCGCGCATGTCAGCCTTGGGCGTCGTCGCCTGGCCGCCCGAGCCGATCAGGACCGAGCGGCTCGTGCTTCGCGAGTCCGAGGCCCGGGACCGTGCGGTGTTCATCGAGCTGCTGGCCTCGCCCGAGGTCCACACCTACCTCGGCGGCCCTCGACCGCGACCCGAGCTTGAGCGCGAGCTGCCCGAGGTGCCCGAGCGGGCGCCCGGGAGTTTCGTCGTTGAGCTCGACGGGGCGATGATCGGCCTGATCCTGCTCAGGAGAGCGACGAAGCACCGCCCGGCCGCCGTGGGCAAGGCCGACCTCGGTTACCTGTTCCTGCCGCGGGCGTGGGGATTCGGGTACGCCGCCGAGGCGTGCGCGGCGGCACTCGACTGGTTCGACAGCGCCCTGCCCGGCGAGCCGGTGGTGCTCGCCACCCAGACCGCCAACGTCAGCTCGATGCGGCTGGCGGTGAAGCTGGGCTTCACCGAGGTGGAGCGGTTCCATGCCTGGGATGCCGAGCAGTGGCTCGGCCTGCGGTCCCCGGTCACGCCGTCCGCCTGAGCCCAAGGTCGCCAGGGGTGCGTTTCCGGCCGCCGACAGGCGGCAGCCGTGATCTCACGGCGAGCGGACAGGGACCGTGCTCCCGGCAAGCCGAACGTGTCGGCCGACCCCGCGCCACCACGACGGGCGCGACGGGCACACTTCCAGGGTGAACGACGATCTCGACGCGGTGGCCGCACTCCACGACCCGGTCCGCCGGGCGCTGTATGAATTTGTCGCGGCCCAGGGGCGCCCGGTCGGGCGCGAGGAGGCAGGGCAGGCGGCTGGCATCTCCCGTACGCTGGCCGCCTTCCACCTGGACAAGCTCGCCGAGGCCGGGCTGCTGGAGATCGACTTCATGCGACTGACCGACGCCAAGCCGGGTCCGGGCGGCGGCCGCCCGGCGAAGGTCTACCGCCGCGCCCGTACCGCGCGCAAGGTCACCCTGCCCGAGCGCGACTACGAGCAGTTGGCGGGCCTGCTGGCCGAGGTCGTGCACGACCTCGACGCCGACGACCGGGCCATCGCGGCGGCCGGTGCCGCCGGGCGGCGGCTGCACCAGCCCGGCGCGTGGCACCAGACGCTGCGGGACCGGGGCTACGAGCCCTATGCCGACGGTGACCGGGTGCGGCTGCGCAACTGCCCGTTCCACCAGGTCGCGCGGGATCAGCCGCTGCTGGTGTGTGCGATGAACCTGGCCCTGTGCCAGGGCCTGGCCGGTGCGGACGCGACGGCCGAATTGGATCCCCGCCCCGACGAATGCTGCGTCTCCTTCTCTAAAAACAAAAATTGTTGACATAGAATCACTGCCGGTGATCTGCTGTGGGTATGCATCTCGCGCAGCTGAACGTCGGGCACCTCATCGCGCCCGTCGACGCCCCGGAAATCGCCGAGTTCATCGCCCTGCTCGAACCGGTCAACGCCCTCGCCGACGAGGCATCCGGCTTCGTGTGGCGCCTCAAGGCGTCCGAGACCGACCCGACCGCGACCTACATCCATGATTTCGGCGACGACCTGCTGCTCAACATGTCGGTCTGGCGCACCCGCGACGACCTGTGGAACTACGTCTACCGGACCCGGCACCTGGCGGTGCTGCAGCGGCGCCGCGAGTGGTTCCAGCGGTCGCTGGAGGTCAGCAGCGTGATGTGGTGGATTCCCGAGCAGCATCTGCCGACGGCCGACGAGGGCATGGTGCGGCTGAGCCGGCTGCGCGAGCAGGGCGCGGGTCCGGAGGCGTTCACGTTCAAGGACTTCCACGAGGCATCGGCGGCGGTCGCCTGACCTGCCACGCGACCGAAGGAAGAAGCCGTCCCGCCCGGAGTCGGGCGGAACGGCTTCAGGAAGCGGCGCAGATCAGAAGACCGGAACGCCCGCGCGGACCAGGCGCCAGTTCGGCTGGAAGAAGTCGGCCGGGTCGATGACGCCCTTGGCCTGTGCCCAGTCGATGAGCAGCTGGCGGATCTCCTGCTGGGCGTTGTAGACCTGCGGCTTGACGATGCCGGGGAAGCCGCCGCCGCCACTGCGCCGGTAGTTGTTCACCGCGACCACGAACTGGTCGGCGTCGGCCACCGGCGTGGTCGTGCCGCCGTGGTACAGCGCCACGATCCGCTGCCCCACCGGCTTGCTGATGTCGATGTCGTAGTCGACGCCGGACAGCGTGTCGTAGTTGTAGTCCGGCACCGCCGGGTCGCTGATCACGGCCGGGTCGACCGTCTCCCCCGGGGCGAACGTGCGGAAGTACTTCGCCGAGTACTCCAGGTAGGCACGCACCTCGGCGCCGGTCAGCACCACCGCTTCGAGGGTGTTGTCGTAGATGTACAGCCCCGCGACGTCCTTGATCTTGACGTCGCCCGCCGGGAAGAGCGCGGTGCGGCTGAACGGCGCCGAGATCGACAGCACCGGCAGGCCCGCGTACGAGGTCGAGGCCAGCGCGGCGGCCACGGTCTCGGCCTGCACGTTGTTGATGAAGTCCAGGATCGGCGTGTCGCGGTAGCGGGACTCCGCCGCCGACAGCTCGACGACCGAGGTGGCGACCACCTGGTTGATGTAGGCCACCGTCGTGTCGTGCTGGGCCCGCACCGCCGCGACGACCGCCGGGTCCTCGACCACGGTGTTGGTGTTGAGCATCGTCGCGTGCTTGCTGACGACCTTCCAGCGGCCGCGCTCGCGGCTGAGCGTGAAGTCCATCCGGGTGACCCGCTGGCCCCACTTGGACGGCTCGGAGGTCAGCACCTGCTCGCCGGTCTGCGTGTTGGTGACGAACTTCTCCACGATCTCGCTGTGCGCGTGGCCGAACAGGATCGCGTCGATGCCCGGCACCTGCTGCGCGATGAGCGCGGTCGGGTTCTCGTTGGGCAGCTCGGTGCCGTAGCTGGACACGCCGCTGTCACCGCCGTGCGCGGAGATCAGGATGATGTCGGCGCCGCGGTCGCGCATGATCGGGACGTACTTGGCCGCGGTGGCGATCATGTCCTCGAAGCGCAGCACACCCTCGACGTTGGCCCGGTCCCAGATCGCCACGCCCGGGTTGGTCAGGCCGAGGATGCCGACCCGCAGCGACGGCGCGTCCGGACCGAGCGATACCTTCTTGATGACGTACGGCGTGAACGCGGGCTGGCCGCTGCGGGCCTGGACCGCGTTGGCGGCCAGCGCCGGGAAGCCCAGCTGCTTGATCCACAGGTCGAGCAGCGGCAGGCCGTAGTTGAACTCGTGGTTACCCAGCGTCACGGCGTCGTAGTCGATGACGTTCATCGCCCGCGCCATCGGGTGCCGCTCACCGGTCGAGGTGATCGGCTGCTGCTTGGCGTAGAACGTCGCCAGCGGGGTGCCCTGAATGGTGTCGCCGGCGTCGAGGACCAGCGTGGCCTTGCCCCGGCGCTCGGCGCGGATCTGGTTGACCAGGGTGGCGACCTTCGCGACGCCGACGTCGTTGTGCGCGCTGTCGTCGTACTCCTTGTCGCGGTAGTAGTCCCAGTTGAAGACGTTGCCGTGGGTGTCGGAGGTGCCCAGGACCGTCAGATCGTAGGTCTGGGGCTGCCCGCCTGCCTGCGCCGGAGCGGCGACGGCCAGCGGGCCCACGACGGCGGCCGCGGCCGCGCCGGTGAGCAGCTGCCGCCGGGACGGCATGCCGGAGGGTGGGGTCATCTCTAGTGCCTTTCCGAGGGGGTCGCGCCCGGTGGGGCGCCACCACGCACCCTAGTCAAACGGGTGATCAGCTCGCCATCCGATCGGCATGGACGCATAGCCGCATGTCCAACTTTCAGCGGGAAGGTGCGGGCCGCCGGCTCGGCGATCAGCGGCCATGCCGCGCACGTGCACGGGCCCGGCCAGGGGCTTACCCCGGCCGGGCCTCGAGTGGAGGCGCCGTGCTGCCCACCCCCGTGGCGGCAGTCCGTGCCTGTGCCACAGAGCTTGCGGTGCCGCCCTTACCACCGGCTTAACACCGGTGGCAGGCGCTCGGCAGCGGTCGGCTACGGTGCGCTCCATGGTCGACTTCCTGTTGCTGGGCCCCCTCGAGGCACGCCACGAGGGCAGGTCCCTCGATCTGGGCCGACGGCGGGCGGAGCGGTGCCTGCTCGGCATCCTCCTGCTGGAGGCGGGCAGCGTGGTGCCGGCCGACCGGCTGGTGGACCTCATCTGGGACGCCGAACCCCCGGCGACCGGGCGTTCGATCCTGCAGATCTACATGTCGCGGCTGCGGTCCGCGCTCGACCCGGACCGCGACGGCCGCTTCGGGGTGCAACTGCTGGCGCGCGGCGACGGGTACCAGGCCCAGGTTCGGCCCGAGGCTGTCGACGCGCACATCTTCCGCGCCCGCACCGAGCAGGCGCTGGCCGACCCTGACCCGGCCGACCGGGCGGCGACCCTGCGCGAGGCGCTGGCATGGTGGCGCGGGCCGCTGCTGGCCGGCGACATCTCCGACAGGCTGCGCGACCGGCTGGGCGCCGGGCTCGCCGAGCTGCGGCTACAGGCGTGGGAGGCGTGCCTGGAAGCCGACCTGAGCCTCGGCCGCCACCGCCGGGCGGTCGGCGAGCTGGCCGAGCTGGCGCAGGCACACCCGCTGCGCGAGCGGCTGATCGCGCTGCACATGCTGGCGCTGTACCGCAACGCCCAGCCCGCGGAGGCGCTGGCCACGTTCCGCCGCACCCGCGAACTGCTCGTCGCCGAGCTGGGTGTGGAGCCGGGCCGCGATCTGCACGAGCTGCACCTGCGGATCCTCAACGACGATCCGGGGCTGGAGTTGCCCGCGCCGGCGGCCGTCGCGGTGAGCGGCCCGCCCGCGCCGCGCACCCTGCCGCGCCGCATCCCCGACTTCGTCGGCCGCGCCGCCGAGCTGGCCCGGCTCACCGACGGGGTCGAGGCGGGACGGGACGGCCGGCAGACCGTGGTGATCAGCGGCATCGCGGGCATCGGCGGCGTGGGCAAGACCGCGCTGGCCCTGCACTGGGCACACCAGCACGCCGCGCGCTTCCCCGACGGCCAGCTCTTCGTCAACCTGCGCGGGTTCGACACCGCGGCACCGCTGCGGGCCGCCGACGCGCTGGCCGTCCTGCTCGGCGCGCTGGGCGTGGCGCCCGATCGGATCCCCCTCGACGTCGAGAGCGCGGCCGGGCTGTACCGGTCGCTGCTGGCCGGTAAGCGCATGCTGATCGTGCTGGACAACGCCCACAACGCCGCCCAGGTACGGCCGCTGCTGCCCGGTGACGACACCACCACTGTAATCGTGACCAGCCGCGATGCGCTGGCGGGGCTGGTCGCGCAGGAGGGTGCGGCGCTGCTGCACCTCGACGTGCTCAGCGCCGCGGAGTCGGTGCGCCTGCTCGCCGAGATCATCGGGCCGGACCGGGTGGGCACCGACGCGGCAGGGCTGGACGCGCTCGCACGGCTGTGCGGATACCTGCCGCTGGCGCTGCGCATCGCCGCGGCCCGGCTCACCGCCGACCCCCGCGCCGACGTCGCCGGGCTGGTGGCCGAGCTGTCCGACAGCGACCGGCTCGGCGGCCTGGCCATCCACGACGACCCGCAGACCGCCGTACGGATGGTGTTCGAGCACTCCTACCGCGCCCTGAGCCCGGCCGATCAGGAGCTGTTCCGGCGGCTGGGGCTGGTGCCAGGACTGGACTTCCCGAGCGCGGCCGCGGCCGCGCTCGCCGGAGTCGACGCGGAGCAGGCGGAGCGAGGGCTGCGCCACCTCGCCGACGCCCACCTGGTCACCGAGACCGTTCCGGGACGCTTCACCATGCACGACCTCCTGCGCGAGTACGCCGAGTCACTGTGCGAGCAGGTCGACGGCGAGACGGCCACCCTCGGGGCGTTCACCAGGCTCACCGACTGGTATCTGGAGCAGGCCGACGCCGCCGCCCGGGTGCTGGACCCGAACATGGCCCGCATGCGCGAGGCCCCGCCGGTGACCGTGGTGTACGCGAGCCGGCCGGAGGCGGCGGCCTGGCTCGACACCGAGCGGGCCGCCCTGGTCAGCCTGATCGTCCGGGCGGCCGTGCTGCGGCTGCCGCAGGCCAGCGTGCTGGCCGACGCGCTGCGCCCCTACCTGGCCTACCGGGCGCCGATCGACCTGGTCCAGGCCGGGTCGGCCGCGCTGGAGGCGGCCGAGCACACCGGCGACCTGCGCGCCCAGGTGGCGATGCACCTCGGCCAGACCAACGCCATGTACATGATGGACCGCCACGCCGAGGCTATCGCCGCCGGCGAGCGAGCCAGGGCCATCGTCGAGAAACTGGACTGGCCGCTCGGGCGGCTGACCACCGCCAGCCTGCTGGGCACCGCGCACCTCACCGCCGGCAACCTCGGACAGTCCGCGCAGTACAGCCGCGAAGCGCTGGAGATCGCCCAGACGCTGGGCGCCGAGCACAGCGTGGCCGTGGCCAGCGGACGGCTGTCGCTGCTGGCCCTACTACGCGGGCACCTGCCCGAGGCGGCCCAGCGTTTCGAGGACGCCAACAAGCAGCTCGGTCCGGGCGTCGAGCTGGCGGTCGGGCTGTTCAACCTGGCCGAGGTCTGCCTGCTGCTGGGCGACACACCCCGCGCGGCCGACCTGGTGGCGCAGGCGATGGCGCAGATCGCCGACGCCGACAACCCGGTCGTCGAGGCGTCGGCGCGGATCACCCGCGCGGCGGTCGGCCTGGCCCAGGGGCAGCTCGACGCCGCCCTCGCCGACGCCGAGCGGGCCGAGCGGGCCCTCGTCGAGGCGACCCATCCCCAGGTCAAGGCGCACGGGGAGTACATGCTGGCCAGGGTGCTGCTGGAGCAGCAGCGCCTGGACCGGGCCGAGGCGATGATCGAGGCGGCGCTGCGCACCAACGCGCAGATCGGGATGCGCCACTCCGAGGTGGAGACGCAGACTCTGTACGCCGATCTGCTACGGCGCCAGGGCCGCCTCGACGAGGCCGCCGCCACCGCCCGCCAGGCGCTGGACACCGCGCTGGCCTGTGAGTACGAGCTGCTGGCCGGGCAGGCCCGCACGGTCCTCGCCGAGATCCTGCTCGCCGCGGGCGACCGCGCGGCGGCCGCGCAGCAGGCCCGCAGGGCGCTGGCCGAGCAGGATGCGCTCGAGCACACGCCAGGCGCGGAACGGGCCGCGCGAGTGCTGGCCGCGGCTTCCTGACCGAACGGGCAGCCCCGATCGCTCGACCGGGCTGCCCGTTCCGCGCGAAGCGGCCGTCAGCGGACCAGGTGCGGGGCGACCTGCTCGGCGATCAGTTCGAAGGACCGGACGCGGGCGGCGACGTCGTACACGAGCGTGGTGAGCATCAGCTCGTCGGCCCCGGTGCGGGCCAGCAGCGCCGACAGCTGGGAGGTCACCGTCTCCGGCGAGCCGAGTGCCTGCCCGTCGCGCCGGGCCAGCACGAACTCTCGCTCCATCGGCGTGTACGGGTACTCCGCCGCCTCCTGCGGGCTCGGCATCCGCCCCGGGCGTCCCTGCCGCAGCAGCAGGAACGACAGCCCGGCCGGACCGGCCAGCCATTGCGCCTCCGCGTCCGTCGGTGCGCACACGGCGCTGACCGCCACCATCGCGTACGGCTGCTCCAGCCAGCGCGACGGCCGGAACGCGTCCCGGTAGACGGCCAGGGCCACGTCGGTGTTGGCGGCGCTGAAGTGGTGCGCGAACGAGAACGGCAGTCCGAGCCGCCCGGCCAGGCGGGCGCTGAAGTCGCTCGAACCCAGCAGCCAGATCGCCGGGGCGTCGCCGCGACCCGGCACGGCCGTGACCCGGGGCGTCCCGGTGCCGGTGCCGAAGTAGTCGATGAGCCGGGCCAGCTCCTGCGGGAAGTCGTCGGCCGACAGCGCCTCCATGCTGCGGCGCAGCGCCAGCGCGGTGACCTGGTCGGTGCCCGGGGCCCGGCCCAGGCCCAGGTCGATACGGTCGGGGTGCAGCGCCACCAGGGTGCCGAACTGCTCGGCGACCACCAGCGGGGCGTGGTTGGGCAGCATCACCCCGCCCGAGCCCAGCCGGATCGAACTGGTGTTCGCCGCGAGGTGGGCCAGCAGCACGGCCGGGCGGAGCTGGCGATGCCGGGCATGTTGTGGTGCTCGGCGACCCAGAACCGCCGGTAGCCCAGCTGCTCGGTGCGCTGGGCGAGCCGGGTGGTGTGCGCCAGCGCCTCGGTGTGGGAGGCGCCCTCGGCGACGGGGCAAGGTCGAGCACGGACAGCGGTACAGAGGTCACGAGGATGGTGAACCCTGCCCGGCCCGGATCGCTTCCCGACCCGACGAAGATCACATGCCGGGCGCCGACGCCCGCAGCGCCGGAACAGCCGGCGGCTCCAGCTGCTCATCCGCGCTCGGCCCCGACGCCTGCGGCACCGCCTCGGCCGACGCCTGCGGCACCGCCTCGGCCGACGCCTGCGCCACTGCCGGCGCCTCCACCCGGGGCTTCGGGCTGACCTGTGCGGGGACCAGGAGGAACACGGCCAGGTCGTGGCAGACGTGCACGGCGATCCCCAGCAGGATGCTGCCCGAGGCCAGGTAGAGGGCGGTGAACAGCACCGTGAGGTAGGCGACGCCGAACAGGCCACGGCGGCCCTGGTAGGCATGCCCGGCCAGGAACAGCACGGCGCTGGCCGACGCGGTCAGGGCGACGGGCAGCTGATACTGCTCGGCGACCGCGCCGATGAGCAGCCCCCGGAACACCACCTCCTCGGTGACCCCCGCCGAAACCGCCACCAGCGCCGCCAACAGCCGCTCGTGCCGATCGCGCGGCAGGAGCACGGTCATCCCGGCAGGCACCGGTGCTCCGTTTCCCCGGCGCAGCCGACGACGCAGCCCGAGCGTGCCCGACAGCAGTGCCAGCATCATGAGGGCCGCCAGTGCGTAGTCGAGGCCGTCGCCGCCGGGCATCGTCCAGCCCGCGTCGGGCGCGGTGAGGTCAGGGCTCACGAGCACCGCGAGGGGCACCAGCGCCGCGGTCGCCCAGGACAGGACGATCATGCGGCGGTACACCTTCGGCCGCAGGGACGGATCGGCGGTCAACCGCTGCACCAGCAGTCCGCGGCGACGGACCGACCGGACCGCGTTGACCGCCGCAGCGCTGGCGACCAGGCCGAGCAGGATGTGGGTCAGGACTTCAGCGAGAACGCGCACGGGGGATGATCTTCCCGGCGCCGCGCTGCGGCCACAACGCCTGTTCGGCCAGTCCGTACGCGAGGATGGTGGGCATGAGTGACGCGACGACGGTGCGGCTGGCGCGCGGGGCCGTGATGCCCCGCCTTGGACTGGGCACCTGGCCCATGGACGACGCGCAGGCCGCGCGCAGTGTGGTGGCGGCGGTCGAGGCGGGGTACCGGCTGTTCGACACGGCCGAGAACTACGGCAACGAGCGCGGTGTCGGCCAGGGTGTCCGCGACTGCGGGCTGCCTCGCGAGCAGCTGTTCGTCACGACGAAGTTCAACGCGCAGTGGCACGGGCGCGACCTGGTCCGCGAGGCGTTCGACGGCTCGGCGCGGCGACTGGGCCTGGACTACGTCGACCTGCTCCTGATCCATTGGCCCAACCCGGAGCAGGACCGCTATGTGGACGCCTGGCGGGGCATGCTGGACCTGCTGGCCGAGGGTCGGCTGCGGGCGGTCGGGGTGTCCAACTTCAAGCCCGCGCACCTGCGGCGGCTGCTGGACGAGACGGGCGAACTGCCCGATGTCAACCAGATCCAGCTCAGCCCGTACACGACGCGTGCGCAGGCGCGGGAGTTCCACGTCGAGCACGCCGTCGTCACGCAGACGTGGAGCCCGCTCGGACGGGGCACGGAGCTGCTGGAGGAGCCCGTGATCGTGGACGCGGCCAAGGCGCACGGGCGCACCCCGGCCCAGGTGGTGCTGCGCTGGCACCTGCAGCTGGGCCTGAGCACCGTGCCGAAGTCGGCCCACCCGCAGCGGATGCGCGAGAACCTCGCCGTGTTCGACTTCGCGCTGACCGACGCCGAGATGGCGCTCATCTCCGGGCTCGACCGGGGCGAGCAGGCCGCCGCCGACTCCGACGCGTTCGGGCACTGACGACGCCTCCGCACCCGACCGGCGCCGTCGGCGGCCAGAGCCCGCTCGATCGTGCGGTCTCGGGGAAAGTGCACGAATCCTGGGCGGAATTCCGGCACTTTCCCGGAGACCGCACCGATCTTGGGCAACGGAGAGCGGGCTGCCCTACACCTCTCGGTTGAGTGTCTACTCCGGAGGATGGACCGCGACGGCCCGCCGCGGTTGCACGCGCTCGCGGCCCGGCCGCTGCCACCATGTGGCCGGGGAGGTGGTGCGGCGATGCGATTCGTCTTTCGCCTGGCCGAGACTGAACATGAGCTGGAGCTGCGGCTGGGCCGTCCGGACGCGACGGTGGCCGATCTGGCGGCGGCGCTGGGCCTGGGCGGTGACCTGCTGGTCGACGGCAAGGTCAGCCGGGCCGAGACGGCGCTGGTCGAGTCCGGGCTGGTGTCCGGTTCGCAGGTGAGCGCGGCCGGGGCGGAGCCGACCGTGGCGCCGCCGCCGCTGGCGGTGCTGCGCGTGGTCGGCGGCCTGGAGGCGGGCCGGTCGGTGCCGCTGCACACGGGGCGGACGACCCTCGGCCGCGCCCCCGAGGCCGGGATCCGCCTGGCCGCCCCGGACGTGTCCCGCGTGCACTGCGCCCTGGACGTGGCCCTCGACGGCCGGGTCCAGGTCAGCGACCTGTCCTCGCTCAACGGCACCGACGTCGACGGGGAACGGATCACGGGGCCGGTGACCGTCGGCGCCGACGACGTGATCTGCCTGGCCGGGCAGGTGCTGGTCCGGGTGCTGCCGTCGACCCGCCTGGAACGGGTCCAGCACGTCAACCCGGTGCGCGAGGCCCGTCCCGGCGGCACGATGCCGTTCAACCGGCCGCCCCGACCGGCCGTGGCCGCGACGGCCGAGGCGGTGCGGGTGCCGGGGGCGCCGCCGTCGCCGCACCGCACCCCGTTCAACCTGGCGCTGTTCTTCGGTCCGCTGGTCATGGCCGTGGTCATGGTGATGGTGCTGGGCGACTGGCGGTACGCGCTGTTCGCGCTGCTGAGCCCGATGATGTTCATCGGCGAGTTCGTCGAGCAGCGCACCCGTGGCCGGATCAGCCTGCGTCGCGGTCGCCGCGACCACGCCAAGGCGCTGGAGGCGGCACGTACGCGGCTGGCCGCGCTGCGGGTCGCCGAGATCCGGGCCCGGCGCGCGTACGGCCCTGACCCGGCTGAGCTGCTGGCCCTCGCCCAGAGTCCGGGCGTACGGCTGTGGGAGCGCCGTCCCGACTCCCCCGACTTCCTCCAGCTCAGCGTCGGCGTCGCCGACCAGCAGTGGCAACCGGTGCTGGTGGCCGAGGGCGGCCAGGAACCCGACCCGGCCGCCGTGCGGGAACTGGGCATGCCGGAGGTGTTGCCGCAGGTGCCGGTGCTGGTGTCGGCCGCCGCCGGAGCCGTGGTCGGGTTGCAGGGCGACCGGTCGGCGGCGCTGGCCGTGGCCCGGTCGCTGCTGTGCCAGGCCGTGGTGACCAGCGGCCCCGCCGACGTGACGGTGGCGGTGTTCACCGACACCGACCGCGCCGCCGACTGGGACTGGACGAAGTGGATCCCGCACGGCACCCAGCCGCGAGCGGGCACGGCGCGGCTGGTGGCGGTCGGCGACGAGCAGTCGTCGTCGCTGGCCCGCGCGTTGCTGGCGGCCGGGGCACCCGAGGAGCGGCAGCGACGACAGGTGCTGCTCGTGGTGGTCGACGGGGCCGCGCTACTGGAAGGGCGGCCGTGTCCGCTGCGCGAGCTGCTGGCCACGGGCGCGGTGCCGTGCGGGGCGATCGTGCTCACCGACCGGCTGCCCGCGCTGTGCACCTCGGTGCTGACGGTGGGCGGGGACCGTACCGGACGTCTGTCGCAGGTCACCACCGGTGCGGAGGTCACCGGGATCCTGCTGCAGGGCATGGCCGAGCGGTACGCCCGCCGTACCGCGCGCGCCCTGGCCCGGTTCGACGACCCGGAGCTGCCCACCGACGGCGCGGGCCTGCCCGACCGGATCAACCTGCTGCCGCTGCTCGGTCTGCCCGAGGTCAGCGGGGGTGCGTTGGCGGCCCGCTGGGGCGCCAACGCCGACGCGCTGCGGGTGCGGGCGGTGCTGGGGGTCAGCGAGCGGGAGCTGTTCGGCATCGACCTGGACGACGACGGCCCGCACGGCCTGATCGCGGGCACCACCGGGTCGGGCAAGAGCGAACTGCTGCGCACGATGATCGCGGCGATGGCGGTGGAGACCGATCCGCAGCATCTGACGTTCGTGCTGGTCGACTACAAGGGCGGCGGGGCGCTGGACGAGTGCGCCCGGCTGCCGCACGTGGTGGGCCTGGTGACCGACCTGGACGAGCAGTTGGGCGAGCGGGCGCTGCGGTGCATGGAGGCGGAGCTGAAGTATCGCGAGCACGCGCTGCGCGACGCCGGGGTCAGCCACGTGCGCGACTACCAGCGGCTGCGGCGTACGCAGCGGCCGGAGCTGGAGCCGATGCCGCGGCTGGTGGTGGTGATCGACGAGTTCGCGACGCTGGTCAAGTCGCTGCCGGACTTCGTGGACTCGCTGGTGAGCATCGCGCAGCGGGGTCGCAGCCTGGGCATGCACCTGATCATGGCGACGCAACGTCCGGCGGGTTCGGTCAGTGACGCGATCAAGAACAACGTGAAGCTGCGGATCGCGCTGCGGCTGGAGAGCACCGGCGACTCCCTCGACGTGATCGACAGCCCGGTGGCGGCGGGCATCGGCAGCCGCCAGTGGGGCCGGGCCTACTACCGGCTCAGCGCCCGGGAGATGCTGCCGGTGCAGACGGCGCTGTCGACGGGGGTGACTCCGACCGACTCGGCCTCCTCGGCGGTGGCGGTGGTGCCGTTCGGGCTGGTCCCGGCGGCGCGTGCGGAGGCCGCCGACACCGACGGCGAGCACGATCTGCTGCGGATCGTGGGTGCGGCCCAGGCGGCGTGCCAGGCGGCGGCGATCGCCCCGGCGCGCAGGCCGTGGCCGGATCCGCTGCCCGCCGTCGTCACCCTCGACGAGCTGGGCCCGGTGCACCGGGGCCTGCAGACCGATCTGTCCGGGCGGCCCGCGATCGCGCTGGCCGACGATCCGGACCGGCAGGCGCAGTACCCGGTCGGCTGGGACCTCGACGCCGGGAACCTGCTGGTGTACGGGGCGGTCGGCGCCGGAACCACGACCGCCCTGGCGACGCTGGCCCTGGCCGCCGCCACGGCCGCCCCGCCGGACCGCCAGCACCTGTACGTACTGGACCTGGGCGCCGGTGAGCTGGCGCCGCTGGAGCGGCTGCCGCACACGGGCGCCTACATCGGGGCGGCCGACCGGGAGCGGCAGTCGCGGCTGATCCGGCTGCTGCGCCGGGAACTGGACGCCCGCAAGGCCGGTGCGCCGCAGACGCCGTGGCTGGTGCTGATCGACAACGTGGGCGCGCTGCTGGCCGACTACAACCGGGACGTGGCCGGGATGGCGCTGGCCGAGGAGCTGTCGCGGGTGTACGCCGACGGTCCGGCCGTCGGGGTGCACCTCGCCGCGACCTCGGACCGCTCCGGGGCCGTGCCCGGCCCGTGGGCCGCGTCCACCCAGCAGAAACTGCTGCTGCGCCTGGCCGACCCGAACGAGTACGGCGTCTTCGACGTGCCCCGGGTGGCGGTGCCCGCGTTCACGCCGGGCCGGGCCGTGGTCGCCGCGACCCGGCAGGTGGTGCAGCTGGCCTGTCCGGGTGGCGAGCTGGCCGAAGCGGTGGCCGCAGTCGGCGCCGCGTACCCCGGGGCGCGGCGCAGCGCGCTGTCGGTCGGGGCGCTGCCGCCGCAGGTCCGGCTGTCCGAGCTCGGGGTCAGGGCGGAGCTGGGCGCGGAGCCGTGGTCGCTGCCGATCGGCGTCGGCGCCGAGTCGCTGTCGGCCACCGGCCTCAGCCTGTACGAGCAGGAGCACGCGGTCGTCACCGGCCCGTCGCGGTCGGGTCGCAGCACCGCGCTGTGCACGATCGCGCTGGCGGCGCTGGCCGCCGATCCGGCCCCCGCGGTGGTGGCGTTCACACCGCGCCGCTCGCCGCTGCGCGAGGTGGACCCGCGCGTGCGCTCCTGCGCCGACCACGACTCGCTGCGCTCGGTGCTGTCGGCCACCGACCGGCCGACGCTGCTGCTGGTCGACGACGCCGAGGCGGTCACCGACCAGGTCGGCGACATGCTGGACACCTGGCTGGCCAGCGGCGGCCCCGGGCGGCACCTGGTCGCGGCGGGGCGGGCCGAGGGCATGCGGCGGGCGTACGGCGGCTGGATCCAGCGCGTACGCGACTGCCGTACCGGCGTGCTGCTGGTGCCCGACCACGACCTCGACGGTGACCTGCTCGGGGTGGCCCTGCCCCGGCACGACCGGATGGCGCCGCTGCCCGGCCGCGGGTACCTCGTGGCCAACGGGACGGTGGACGGGATCCAGCTCGCCCTACCACCGGGGTTGTAGGCCGCCTACCGCCGTCGGCGGATGTCGATTTACATCCGCCGCCGGTCGACCGGGCCCATGGCCGACTGCGAGTCTCGGCATCGGACAGTCGAGGCGCCTGGGGAGGATCGCGATGGTCGAGCCGTACGAGCGGGTCAACTATGACTACGCCTCCGCCGATCAGCTCCGCGCGGCGCTGGTCGCGGCCGTGGACCGGACCCATCAGGTCATCGAGCAGCGGCGCGGCGAGCGACGCCGCCAGCTCGGCGACCAGCCGGGCCTGAGCTGGCAGGGCAAGTACCGCCGCGATTTCGACAGCGACTTCAACCGTCAGCAGAAGGCGCTGATGGCGCTGGAGGAGGACCTGCGCGACGTGCTGCGGGTGCTGGACCGCACCACCCAGCAGGCCCACGACGCCAACCTGCGGCACCGCTGAGGCCGCGACGATGGGAACCAGTTCCGCGATCCCGGAGAACCTGCTCGCGTACGCCAACAGGTGCGTCCCGGCCGACGAGGGCCTGCGCGACCTCGTCCTGGGGCAGCTGCGCCCGGCGATCCTGACCTTCTTCAGCCGCAACGTGCCGCGCGACGACGGGCAGAACATCGACCTGGGGCCGCTCAGGGCACGCCTGGGCGGCGTCTGCACGACCGGCTCGGTCGACGCCAGGCTGCTCGCGACGGCCAACGACGCGGCACGCCTGGACGCGTGGGTGAAGCTCATCGGCCGGGGGTTCCAGATCGCGGGCGAGCAGGGGCCGCCGCTGCAGGGCCCGCTGCCGCAGGGCCAGAAGTGGCCGGTGGTGTTCCATGCCGACGACGACGCCCTGGGCAACCTCGCCGCGAACCTGACCAACGACTCGGGCGCGGACCTGGCCGCCAAGGCGAAGGCGGGCGCCAACGACCCGGCGGTGATCAAGTGGGTGTCCGAGCAGCTCGGGTTGCACGGCAACGACCCGTACTACCTCGCGGCGGTGTTCAACAATCTGGACCCCAACGACATCGCGCGGCTGCTGCGCGACCCGGCCAACGGCAAGCTGCTGGCGTACGCGTTCGCCAAGAACCTGATCACGCCCGAGGCGGCCGCGAAGATCGTCGAGGCGATCAGCCACATCTCCGGGGGCTACGAGATCAGCCCCGAGCACCAGTACATCCCCGCCGACTCCCGCAACGCGCTGCTGAAGTACCTCGCCGCCGACCCGGCCGCCGCGAAGTACTTCCTCAACGCGATCGGCACCGACGGCTGGAAGAAGCTGATGAACCTGTACGCGGGCGCGCCGGTGCCCGGCTCGCACTCGTACCCGCTGGAGGTCCTGCAGACGGTCCTGGCCGACACCAAGGATCCGGCCGAGGTCCAGCGCCTGCTGGACCTGCTCGCCGAGAACCTGCCGGGCAACGTCGACGAGAAGGAGTTCGAGCAGATCAAGCCGCTGCTGCAGGACATCCTGCGCACCAACGTGCCGAAGCTGCTCGGACCGATGCCGCCCGCGAGCGACAACATCGTCGAACTGCAGGACTGGGTCAACAAGTACGCGATCGCGATGGACGGGTTGAAGAAGTTCGGCGACTGGGTCGACAGCCACTACGAGGACGTCACCAAGCGCAACCAGTTCTTCCCGCAACTCTTCCTCAGCATCACGGTCGACCTGGCGACCGAGAAGCTCACCGGACTGCTGCCCGGCGGCAAACTCACCGAGCTCTCCGTCGACCAGCTGATGGGGCTGCTGCCCGACTGGCAGGGCAAGCTGCTCGACCTCCTCGAGGTCAAACCCGGCGACGACATCGACCCGCACAAGTTCCCGCGGACGATCGCGCTGTCCGGCATCATCCACGCCCTGGCCGAGCAGGGCCGGATCAAGCTGCCCGGACAGGACGGCAAGGTGACCTGGGCGCAGCTGGAGAAGGACCCCGACTTCAAGAAGATGTTCGAGGCGTTCATCGACAACCAGCCGCCCGAGGACAAGGACAAGTACGACGACTGGTTCAAGAAGCGCCGCGGCCTGCTGCAGTGGGCGCAGAAGTACCACATCGACGGCGGAACGCTGTTCACCGTCGTCGACACCCTCGACAACAACATGCTCGCCTAGCCGTCCGGCTGGGGCACCGAACCGAGGAGGAACAGATGGCAACAGTCAAGGTGACCGATCAGGCGCACGCGGACGCGCAGCGCCTGCTCGGCATCATCAACAACCAGATGCCCACGCTCATCAGCCAGCTGCAGACCACCGGCCGCGCGCTCAAGGACCCCAACAACTGGGACGGCCCGCTCGCCGTGCAGTACCGGGGCGTGTGGGACAAGGCCGAGGGCGACCTGACCAAGTGGAAGGAAGCGCTGACCGAGCTGCAGCAGTCCGTCCAGAAGATCCTGACCAACATCTCGCGCGCCGGCGGCGCGTGAGCCGACCGACCGGGCGGTGCCGCACTCCGGCACCGCCCGCCCGCTCTGGGAGACACGGCGATGGACGACGGTCCCGAGCTCATCGACGGCTACCGTGACCTGGTACGGATCGGTCACGGTGGCTTCAGCGTGGTCTACCGCGCCCGCCAGGTCAGCTTCGACCGCGACGTCGCGGTGAAGGTGCTGATGGTCGGCTCGGACGAGTCGCTGCACCGCCGCCTCCTGCGCGAGGCGCGACTGACCGCCCAGCTCAGTGGTCATCCCAACATCGTGACCGTCCTGGACGCCGGCACCACCCGCGCCGGGCGGCCATACCTGGCGACCGAACTGTACGAGCACGGCTCGCTGCACGACCGGGTGCGCGCCGACGGGCCGCTGCCAGCCGCCGAGGCCGCCCGCATCGGCGTGAAGATCGCCGGGGCGCTGGCCGCCGCGCACGAGGCCGGGGTGGTGCACCGCGACGTCAAGCCGGGCAACATCCTGCTCTCCCGGTACGGCGAGCCGGTGCTGGCCGACTTCGGCGTCGCCTGGCTGCTGGACGGCCACACCTCGGGCACCATGCTCGACGTCTTCTCCCCGCACCACGTGGCCCCGGAGACCATCGACGGCGGCCGCCCCGGCCCCGCCGCCGACGTGTACGCCCTCGGCTCGACGCTGTACCAGCTGGTGAGCGGGCGGGCGCCGTACAGCGGCGAGGGTGACGAGTCGGTCGCGGCGGTGCTGTGGCGGACCGTGCACGATCCGGTGCCGCGCTTGGACTGCCCGCAGCTGCCAGGCCTGGCCGATGTGCTGGCCAGGGCGATGGCCAAGGATCCCGCCGCCCGCCACCCCGACGGCACCACGCTGGCCGCCGCGCTGCGGGCGCTGCTGACCGCCGCCGGCCCGGCCCCGGCGCCGGCCGCGCCCGCCTCGCCGGAGGCGACCCAGTTCCGGCCCGACCGGGTGCTGGTCGCACCCGCGTCCTCGGTGGTCGCGCCCCGCCGCCGGTACGTGCTCATCGGCGCCGTCGCGGGCGCGGCGGTGCTGCTGGCGTCCGCCGTCGCGGTGCGGTCGGGCACCGCCCCCGAGCCACGGGCCGGTGGTCCCGGCTCCACGACGGTCACCCCGGTGGACACCGCCCCGGAGCAGGCCCGACCCGGCATGGTGTCGGCGCAGGAGGAGCAGGGGTCGGTGCGCGTGCGGTGGAGCCCGGCGCCGGTGTCCGGCGGCCCGATGGTGGTGCAGGTGCTGCCGACCGGGACCGGGATGCGCACCCGCACCGAGCCGGTGCCGCCCGGCGCGACACAGTTGCTGGTCGGCGGCCTCGACCCGAACACCGGCTACTGCCTGCGCGTCGGGGCGGTGCTGGGCGAGCAGGCACCCGCGCCGGTGGTGTGGTCGCGTCCGGCGTGTGTCCGTCAAGCCGAGATGCGCGGCCCGTACGCCGAGGCCGCCCCCACGCCGGAGGTGCGCTGATGCCCCGAGTCACGACCCTGCTCGGTTCGGGCGCGGCCGCGCTGCTGGCCGTGTCGGCGGTGGCGGTGCTGGTGTGGCCGCGCCAGCCCGATCCGGCACCGGCGCCGCAGGCCGGGCCGGAGACCGTCACGTCGGTGAAGTTCCTGGTCGACGACGTCGGGATCGCCGCCGCCGACTGCCCGCGTGGCGTGGGCTGGGCCGACGACCCGGTGCACGGCGAGGTGATGACGCTCCGCGGCGCGGGCGAGTTCTGCCAGACCAGCGGCCCGATGATCCGTACGGCGGGCAGTTGGTCGGTGGCGGCGTGGGTGCGACTGGCCAAGGCGCCGGACGGGTACGCCATGACGTTCGTGGCCCAGGACGGCGCCTACGCCAGCGGCTTCTACCTGCAGTACAGCTGGTTCCATCGCAAGTGGGTGTGCAACTGGATGCAGGCCGACATGATGAACCCGACCCGCAACGCCGCCTCGGTCTCCGACGAGCCGGTGACCACCCAGTGGACCCACCTGGTCGGCACCTACGACGCGAGCACCCGCAGGCTGCTGGTCTACGTCAACGGCGTACCCGGGCACGCGGCGACGATCGGCAAGCCGTGGCAGGCGGGCGGCCCGCTGACGATCGGCCGTGGCAAGTGGGACGGCAAGTCCAGTGACCTCGCGCAGGGCCAGGTCACCGACGTACGCGTGTGGGGCCGGGCGCTCAAGCCGGAGGAGGTCATCACGCTGCGCGACGCGGCGACCCGCGCGTCATAGCACCGCCGAACCCGCCCTCCGCGGACCGGGTAAGGAAGGGCACCTTCTTATCGCTTTGCGTGGAAGAAGGCGCCCTTCCCAACATCGCGGCTCAGTCACCGCTCCAGCCGAAGAAAGAGATCTCCGCCGGGGTCGCCTCCTCGTACGCGATGATGTACGCGCCGTACCAGCGTCCGAATCCGTTGACGGCGTGTTCGGCCACTGCCTGGCGTACCGCGGCAGGGGTCGGCCGTCGCGTGCCGAAGACCTGGTCGAGCAGCTCATCGGGCACGGGCGCCACCGCACCGAACTCCGGCTCGGCCGCGACGTCGGTCATGTCGATCACCGAGTGGGTGCCCGCATAGGGCTGCGCCTCCAGCAGCGAGTCGGGCCCGTCCACGACCACGTGGGCGGCACGCCACTCCGTACGCGCGTCGGAGTCGTCCGGTTCCCAGTCGTCCGGGCCGAAGGCCTCCAGCAGGGCCTCCCGTTGCGACTCCACCGACCAGGCCACGAATTCGTCCTCGGTCATGGACAGCGCCGTCTCGTTCGGCGCCACCCGATAGAACGCCCGCGCGTGATAGGCGTTCCAGCGAGCCTGCCGCAGTGCGGCGTCGAGGTCGTCCTGGTAGGGCACATGAGCGTGCCAGGCCGATGCTCCCATGATCGACTTTCTCCCCGTCGAGGTGAGTGGTGGCCGCACCATACCGGCGAGCCACGACATCGCCGCGGCGAGACGATTCGCGGGTCCCCGGCGGCCGCATTCCGAGGAATCCCCGCTCGGTGCCCTGCCGTCTGGTGTACTCCGTAAGAGGGCACCGGGCCCACCGGCCACGGTCAGCCGGGTCGGCACGGGGGGCGTGGGATGCGACGGTTGCGGGTAGGCGGCATGGTTCTATCGCTCGTGCTCGTGGCCGCCGCGAGCGCCTGTGGCCAGATGTCGGTCGGGCAGTGGGCGCGGACAGCGCCCGAGGCGACGCCACCGGCCTACGCCGCCGGGCTGGAGGCCCAGATCCAGGCGATCATGGACAACATGAGCGTGCCCGGCGCGGTCGTGATGATCACGTCGCCGGAACAGGGCGACTGGACCCAGACCTTCGGCCGTCAGGCGGTCGTCGGGAACGCACCCGTGACCGTCGACGACCGCTTCCGCATCGGCTCGAACACCAAGACCATGACCGGCACGGTGCTGCTCCAGCTGGCGCAGGAGGGCAAGATCGGTCTGGACGATCCGGTGTCGAAGTACCAGCCGCAGGTGCCCAACGGCGACAACATCACGATTGCCCAGCTGCTGGAGATGCGCAGCGGCCTCTACAACTACTCCGAGGACGAGCAGTTCAACGCCCGCATCGACAACGACCCCGGCTACGTCTGGCAGCCCGAGGAGCTGCTGTCCATCGCGTTCGCCAAGCCGCCCTACTTCGCCCCGGGTGCCGGGTTCCACTACTCCAACACCAACCTGATCCTGGCCGGGCTCATCATCGAGCAGCTCACCGGCGGCACCCTGCAGGACGCGTACCAGCAGCGGATCTTCGGCCCGCTCGGCCTGGGCCAGACGCTGCTGCCCCCGGCCGCCGACGCGAGCATCCCGGCGCCCCACCCGCAGGGCTACATGTTCGGCACGAACGTGAGCACGCTCAACGACCCCGCGCTGCCCCCGGCCGAGCAGGCGGCCGCCGCCAAGGGCGACCTGCTGCCCCGGGACGTCACCGACAGCAGCCCGTCGTGGACGTGGGCCGCCGGTGGCGTGATCTCCACGGCCGCCGACCTGACCCGGTACGTCACGGCGCTGGTGGGCGGCGGGCTGCTCGACCCGGCCATGCAGAAGACCAGGATGGACAGCATCAAGCCCATCCCGACCCCGGACCATGCCGACGTCGGGTATGGCCTGGCGATCGTGAAGTTCGGGCCGCTGTATGGCCACGACGGCCAGATCCCGGGGTACAACTCCTTCATGGCGCACGACCCGGCCAGCAAGAACACGGTCATCGTGCTGACGTCCCTCTTCGCCGGGCCGAACGGCAAACAGCCCGCCAACGTGATCGCTGAGGCCATCATCAAGGCGCTGTACGGCGAGTCACTGGTCCCGTCGCCCTCGTCGACGCGGTGAACGATCGACAGGTGGGCGTCCGCGTGTCGGTGCGGATGCCCACCTGTCAGCGTGTCGGGCGGCTAGCGCCGCGTCAGTTGTAGACCTCGAACTCGTAGAGGCGGACGGCGGTGTTGCCGTCCTGGGCGGGGGTGATGACGTTGACCTTCACGTAGCGGCCGGTCGCCGCGACGGCGTGCGCGCTGACGTTGGCGGTGTTGCCCCGCGCCTGCACCACGGTCGTCCAGGTCGTGCCGTCGGGCGAGGTCTGGATGTCGTAGTCGCGGGTGTTCCAGGTCGCCGACTCGCCACCCGCTCCGGCGTGCCGCAGCGTGAACGACGTGATCGCGTACGACTGACCCAGGTCCACCTGCAGGAACTTCGTCGTGGCGGTGGTGCAGAACTTGTCCGAGCCGCCGCCGCTGACCGACCCGTTCACCGCCTTGGCCGGGCCCTCGTTGGTGTTGCACGCCGCTGAGCCGGTCGCGGCCTTGTTCAGCGCCACGTTGGTCGAACCCGACGAGCCGGGCGTGCCGTATGCCTCGAACTCGTAGATCCGGGTCGGGGTCGCCGCCGACTGGGTGCCGGTGATGACGTTGATCCGGGCGTACCGGCCAGTGGCGCTCACGTTGTGTGTGGTCGTGGCGGCGGTGTTGCCACGCGCCTGGACCACGGTCGTCCAGGTGGTGCCGTCGGGCGAGGTCTGGATGTCGAAGTCCTTGGTGTTCCAGCTCGCCGACTCACCGCCTGCGCTCGCGTGCCGCACGGTGAACGACGTGATCGCGTACGACTGCCCCAGGTCCACCTGCAGGAACGCCGACGCGGCCGCCGAGCAGAACTTGTCCGACGTGCCACCGGTCCACGAGCCGTTGACTGCCTTGGCCGCGGCCTCGTTGGTGTTGCACGCCGCCGAGCTGGTCACCGGCCGGTTGAGGGCGATGTTGGTCGGCCCGGTGCTGGTGGTGTCGAACGACGGCGGCGCGTCGGCGGCCGCGCTGCCCCAGCCGGTGTTGGCGGTGGTGCCGAGGGTGAAGTCGAGCGTGCCGCCGTTGGCGACGAACGACTCGGCCAGCCACGGCTTGGTCGAGGAGCTGCCGTTGACCGACAGGGACTGGACGTAGAAGGTCGACGCGGACGCGCCGGGGGCGTTGATCGTCAGGTTGACGCCGTTGCCCCGGTGGATGACGACCTGCGGGAACAGCGGGCTGGTCAGCAGCAGCTCGGCCCGGCCGGGTGCGAGCGGCTGCAGGCCCATCGCCGACCAGGCATACCAGGCGGACATGGCGCCCAGGTCGTCCTGGCCGGGGATGCCGCCGGGGGCGTTGGACCACATCGTGTTGAGGATCTGCCGAATGGTCTGCTGCGCCTTGTACGGCTGCCCGGAGAAGTCGTACAGCCACGGCGCCCCGATGGACGGCTCGTTGTCGAGCTCGGACTTGAGCCCACCCGCGCCGGACAGCGCCCAGCTGCCGTCGGAGTTGTGGAAGAACGTGTCCAGGCGGCTGTTGGCGGCGGCGTTGCCGCCCATCTTGTCGAACAGCCCCTTCACGTTGTGCGGGACCATCCAGGTGTACTGCGCGGCGCTGCCCTCGGCGAAGCCGTCGGAGTTGGCCGGGTTGAGCGCGGGCCAACTGCCGTCCTCGCGCCGGTTCTGGATGTAGCCGGTCGCCGGGTTGTAGACGTTCTTCCAGTACTGGGCACGGGCCAGGAACGTCTGCGCGGTCGCGGTCTGGCCCAGGCGGGCGGCCAGCTGCGACAGGCCGAAGTCGGCCGCGACGTCCTCCAGGGTCTCCCCCGCACCGCCCCAGGCGTTGCTGCTTTCCGGGATGTAGTGGATGCTCAGCCACTTGTCCAGCGACGGCCGCTCCCCCACCACCATGACGTTCCAGCCGCTGCTGCTCAGGTCGTCGGCGGTCACGGTGGTGGCGGCGTTGACCATGGAGGTCAGCGCGGCGGAGGCGGCGAAGTTGGTGCCGCCGAAGGCGTAGATGCTGGGCAGCGCGGCGTGCGCCGGGTCGCCGGTCATGACGTGGGTGCCGCCCTGGTTGTGGGTCCAGCGGTCCCACACGCCGCCGTTCTGGTTGGCCTGGTTGAGCAGCGACTGGGCCATGTCGCCGCCGATGTCGGGCCGCAGCAGCGTGACCAGTTGCAGCTGGCCGCGGTAGACGTCCCAGCCGGAGAAGTTGGCGTACTGGGCGGACTGCCCGGCCGACAGCGAGTGCACCTGCTGGTCCATGCCGGTGTACTGGCCGTTGGCGTCGCTGAACACGTTGGGGTGCTGCAGCGAGTGGTAGAGCGCGGTGTAGAAGGTGGACTGCTGCGCGGTGGTGCCGCCGGTGATCTCGGCGCGGCCCAGTTCGGTGTTCCAGGCGGCCGTGGCGTTGGTGCGGACCGTGTCGAAGGTGGTCCCGGCCGGGTTCTCGGCGTTGAGGTTGGCGGTGGCGTTGGCGGCGCTGACGTACGAGATGCCGACCCGGACCCCGACGGTGCGGCCGGAGGACAGGTCGAAGCTGACGTAGCCGCCGGAGCCGCGCCCGGCCACCGGCCAGCCGTCGGTGCCGTACGTGGTGCCGCCGCCGGCGGTGGTGGTCCCGGCCCGCAGCGTGCCGTCCTGCCAGGTGCCGGTGGCGGCGAACGGCTTGTCGAACACCGCGGTGAAGTACAGCGTGTAGTAGCTGCGGCGGCCGATCGCGTTGATGTAGCCGCAGAAGTTTCCGCTGGTCACCGAGCCGCTGATGGTGCGGTTGGCGCTGTCGATGCTGACCGTGGCGGCGCTGGAGCCGACCTCGGAGCTGGACGTGCGCACCAGCATGCTGGCGGTGCCCGCCGGGTAGGTGAACTTGCCGGAGCCGGTGCGGGTGGTGGCGGTCAGTTCGGTGTCGACACCGGAGCCGAGCAGCACCCGGTAGTAGCCGGCGGTCGCGGTCTCGTTGCTGTGCGAGAAGTTGCTGGCGTAGGTGGCGTCGGTGGTGTCGGCGCTGGGTGAGGAGCCGACCGTGCCGACGTACGGCATGAACGGGATGTCGCCGGAGGCGCCCGCGCAGCCGGTGCCGGACAGGTGGGTGAGACTGAACCCGCGGGTACGGGTGACGTTGTACGAGTACCCGCCCGGCTCGACGGTGCGGGTCTGGTTGCCGCCGGTGTTCTCGGGGCTCCACTGCACCATCCCGAACGGGGTGGTCGCGCCGGGCAGGGTCTCGCCGCTGTTGCTGGTGCCGATCAACGTGTTGACCAGCCCGGCCGGATTGGTGACGGCCGCGGCGGCGGGGGTAGGCGCCGCGGTCAGGACCGTCAGGCCGAGCAGCAGCGCCAGTGGCGCGGGTAGCGCTCTGCGCAGGTGCATTGCTTCCTCCAGGTGAAGACAACGTTGTCAATCGCGGCCGCGCAAAGGCATCGGGCGTCGATGCGTGATTGTGCGAGAACCGCCGATCGATCGAAGGTTATCGGTCAGGGCGCGCGACGGGAAGAGCCATCCCGCCGCGAGCGTCGTCAGGCACTTCCGGCCCGGCGATCGCGATGAGGTCCAACAGCCGACCGAAGGCCGGGCCCGGAGACCGTCCGGTCAGCCCAGCCGCAGTGCCAGCGGGGCGGCCGGCAGCGGCGCGGGAAGCAGCAGCGGGCCGTCGCCCGGCACGAGCGTGCCCAGGACGCGGCCGCCGCCCGCTCCGGTCGCCGAAGGGACCGTGCCGGGCAGTCCATGTGCGGTGTACCAGCCGAGCAGCGCGAACGCGATCGCCTCCTTCGCGGCGCTCGGCGCGCCGAACGCGTCGCTGGCCGCGATCTCGACACCGGGCAGGCGGGCCGCGAGCATCGCCATCAGCGTCGGGTTGGCGCAGCCGCCGCCGGAGGCGACCAGAGTGTCCACCTCATACCGCCGGACCTGGTCGGCGACGGTGGCGGCGGTGAGCGCGGTGAGGGTGGCCATCAGGTCGACGTCGGCGACCGGCGGAAAGGCCGCGAGCGCCGCATCCAGGTAGCCGGCGTGGAAGAGTTCCTTGCCGGTGGTCTTCGGGGCGTCGCGACCGTAGTAGGGCTCGGCGAGCAGGTGGGCGAGCAGTTCTCGGTGGACGGTGCCCGCCGCCGCGAGCCGCCCGTCGGTGTCGTGGGCGTGCCGTCCGCCGGTGACCCGCAGCGCGGCGGCGTCGATGAGGGCGTTGGCGGGGCCGGTGTCGAAAGCGAGCGGGCCACTGCCGCCGGTCGGGCGCGGCACGGTCAGGTTCGCGATCCCGCCGAGGTTGAGCGCCGCCGGCCGGCCGGGCAGGCCGGACAGCAGCAGGGCGTCCATGAGCGACACCAGCGGCGCGCCCTGACCGCCCGCGGTGATGTCACGGATGCGCAGGTCGGCGACGACGGGGACGCCCAGCCGTTCGGCGATCCAGGCCGGTTGGCCCAGCTGCAGCGTGCCCAGCACCTGACCGTCGTCGACCCAGTGGTAGACGGTCTGCCCGTGCGAGCAGACCAGGTCGACCGACCCGACCCGGTCGACGGCCTGGGCGGCGGCCGCGGCGAACGCCTGGCCGATACCGGTGTCGAGGGCGCAGACCTCGGCGAAGGTCAGCGAC
Organism: Catellatospora tritici; assembly: GCF_019083965.1. GTDB lineage: Bacteria > Actinomycetota > Actinomycetes > Mycobacteriales > Micromonosporaceae > Catellatospora > Catellatospora tritici. The sequence goes on along the minus strand of NZ_JAHRCY010000005.1, from coordinate 69,749 downwards.
GCCGGCGGCAGGGTGGCCGCGAGCTGTTCGCGCAGCCGATGGGGGTACGGAGTGGTGTCGGCGTACTCGAGGCGGCCGTGCAGTTCGTCGCCTGCCAGCCTGAAGTCGACGACGGCGACGTCGATGCCGTCGTGCGAGGTGCCCGACATCATGCCCATGATTTTCATGCTCGCGCCCTGTTCAGCCGAAGTAGTGGTCGCGCGGCGGACGTCCGGCGCGCAGGTCGCGCAGGGCTCCGTCGGCTTCCTGGCGCAGCAGTGGGGTCAGGTCGGCGGACCGGCGCAGGGTCTCGTACTCGATGATCGCGGCGGCCGGGTCCCAGGTGCTCAGTGCGCGGCACGCGCTGGCCCGCACCACCGGCTCGTGGTCCTTCAGCGCGGCCAGGACGGCGGCACGGGCCCGCGGAACGTCGTGGTGCTTGGCCAGCGACCGGACCGCGTTGCAGCGGTGCAGGTAGTCGCGGTGTCCGCTGTGCTCGCACAGGATCTCGACCGCGCGCGGGTCGTCGACGTCGCCGAGGATGACCAGGTGGGTTGTGCTGATCTTTCGCGGCAGCCTGGCCAGGTACTGGGCCGGGTCCATGGTGGCGGCCACCCACAGTGCCGATGACCAGGCGTCGCCGCGGCTCCGGTCGCGGACGCCGGGCGCGATGTGGCCGTCGCCGCCGCCGTAGTACAGGTCGAACACCCGCTGCGCCCCGGCCGGGCCGGTCGCGACGAGCGCCGCACGGGCGGTCTCGTCGTCGTAGGTTGCCATGAAGGCGGAAAGAGCAGCGTCGATCTCCTCGTACATGATCGAAACCTAGCATCCGGATGCGATCGGCAGGGGCCTCACGACCGGACACCTGTCGATCCGGCACTACAGTTGCGGCGGTCGATCGACATCCCGTCGTCTCAGCGGAGGCACCCGACATGAACCAGGCCGTGGTCCACCTCGCAACGGCGCAGGCGCTGCTGCCGTCCGGTTGGGACGGGCTGGCCGGGCCGGACGACGTTTTCCTGACGGGTCGCTGGCTGCGGGTGGTCGAGGCGGTGCACGCCACAGCACCGCGCTACCTGTGGTGCGAGCGCGGCGGTCGGATCACGGCGGGCCTGGCCACGATCGTGGCCGACGCGTCCGCGCCGTGGGTGATGGGTCGGCCTGACGCGATCGTGGCCGCGAGCGTGTCGGCGAGCCGTGCCGGTGCCGCGCGGCTGCTCGACGAGGTCGGCGGTGACCCCGCGACGCTGCTGCCAAGTCTGGCCCTCGGCGGCCGCCACATCGGCCACACCCGCGTCCTACACGACGGCACCGATCCGGCCGGTGACACCCGGCTGCTGCTGGACGCCGCCGCGGACCTGGCCCGCGAGTCGGGCTGCGTGTCGCTGGCGCTGCCGTACCTGGACGAGACCGACCACGGGCTGGAGTCGGCGCTGGCCGCGCGGGGATGGCGGTCGTGCGTGGTGGGCCGCTACCACCGGTTGGCCGTGCCCGCCGACGGATTCTCCGGTTGGCTGGCCGGGTTGACGTCCAAACGGCGCAACAGTGTCGCGGCCGAGCGCCGTCGGGTGGCGGCGGCGGGGGTGCGGATCGCGCGCACCACCGTGGCCGGGCTGCCCGACCTGGTGGCGGCCGCCCGACTGGAGGCGGGGCTGCTGGGCCGGTACGGCATCGAGTGGCCGGTCGAGCGGGCGGCCTCGATCCTGTCGCTGGTCGGTGGGCAGTTCGGCGACGACGCGATCGTGCTGGCCGCGTACGCCGGGGACGCGCTGGTCGGGTTCACGCTGGTGCTGGCGTACGGCGACCAGTGGTACGCCCGCCAGGCCGGGTTCGACTATTCATTCCAGCGCACTCACCGCGCGCCCCTCTACTTCGAACTGTGCTACTACCGGATGCTGGAGCTGGCGGCGGACGCGGGCATCCGTACCATCCACTACGGACTCGGCAGCGAGGACGCCAAGATGTGGCGCGGCTGCGTCTCGACCGAGCAGCGTTGCTGGGTGGGGCCGGTGGCCCCGGCCGAGCCCGGGAAGGGCGGTGCCCCGTGACCGGCGTGCTCGCGATGGTGGAGACGAGCCTGGCCCGCTTCGGCCTGACCCCGATGCTCGCGGCGCACCGGCTCGGCCTGGAGGTGGTGCTGCTGAGCACCACCTCGCAGCGCTACCTGGGCTACGGGCCCGCCCGGCAGGTGTTCGACGAGTGTGGCGTGTCGGTGCGCCAGGCCGATACCGCCGATGTGGAGGCGGTGCTCGACGCGCTGGCGGACCTGCGGCCGCGACTGCGCGGGGTGCTGTCGGTGACCGACTACAACGTGCACGTGGCCGCGGCCGCGGCGCAACGGCTGGACCTGCCCGGACTGTCCCCCCGGGCCGCGGCGACGGCTCGCGACAAGTCGGCCGCCCGCCGGGAGTGCGTGCGGGCGGGGGTGCCGGTGCCGGGGCACGCCTGGGTGCGCACCGAGGCCCAGGTGCGGGTGGCGGTCGAGGAGGTCGGGCTGCCGTGCGTGGTCAAGCCGCTGACCGAGTCGGGCAGTGTCGGGGTGACGCTGTGCCGGACCCTGGCGCAGGCGGTGGCCGCGTGGCGGGCCATCGACGCGGTGCGCACCGACTACCGGGGGCGACCGAGGCCGCCGGGTGCGCTGGTCGAGGAGTACCTGCTGGGGTACGAGTGCAGCGTCGAGACGGTCGCCGACGGCGCCGGACGGCACGTGATCGGGGTGACCGACAAGCTGCTCGGCGCGCATCCGTACTTCGTCGAGGTGGGGCAGAACTTCCCGTCGGTGCTGCCCGAGGCGGTGCGCGCGGACTGTGTCGCGCTGGCGCACGCGGCGCTGGACGCGGTCGGGCACGACTTCGGCGCGGCGCACGTGGAGATGCGGGTGACCGACGACGGGCCGCGCCTGGTCGAGATCAACCCGCGGCTGCCCGGCGGCATGATCACCGATCTGGTACGGCACAGCCTCGGCGTCGACCTGGTCACCGCGGTGGTGGCCCTGCACACCGGCCAGCACGCCGACCTGACCCCGACGCGGGCGGCCGGGGCGGCCGAACGGCAGCTGGTGTCCCCCGCCGACGGGGTGCTCCGCTCGGTGCACGGCGCCGACCTGGCCCGCCGGGTGGCCGGGATCGTCGAGCTGGAGCTGGAGGCCGAGCCCGGCGAGCGGGTCAGCGCGGCACGCAGCAACGTGGACTATCTCGGGCATCTGCTCGCCGTCGGCGGCAGCGCCGGTGAGGCGGCCCGGCGTGCCGATACCGCGTTGGGGCAACTCGTGGTCGAGGTGGAGCGCCGGTGACCGGCGCGCGGGCCTGGGTGCCCCGGGGGCCGGGTGTGGTCCGGTTCGGACTGGCCGGGTTCGTCAACGCGGTGGGCACGGGCGTGTTCTACCCGTACGCGCTGATCATTCTGACCGCGCTCACCCGGCTGCCGCTCGCGGCCGTCGGCGCCGGGCTGACCGTGACCGCCCTGGCCGCGCTGCCACTGCTCGGCCCGGTCGGTCGGCTCGTGGACCGCTGGGGCCCGCGCCGGGTGTACGTGGCGGCCGGACTCGCCCGCGCCGCCGCCTACGCCGGGTACGCGCTGCTGCCCGGCCTGGTGCCGTTCCTGGCGTGCAGCCTCGTGGTGGCGGTGGCCAACCGGGCCGAGCAGATCAGCACCCCGCTGCTGGCGGCGGGCCTGGCTCCGGCCGACGGCAAGGAACGGTGGCTGGCGCTGAGCCGGGTGGTGTTCAACGCCGGGGTGGCGCTCGGGGTGCTCGCGGGCAGCCTCGCCGTCGGCGCCGGAGCGCACGGCGCGATGCTGCTGGCGTGGGGCAACGCGGTCAGTTTCGCCGCGGCGGCGGTGCTGGTGTGGACACTGCCGCAGGTGGCGGCCGCGCCGCGGCCGACGGCCCGGCCCCAGCGGCCGTGGCGCGACCGGCCGTTCCTCACCGTGAGCGCGGTCGTGACCGTACTGTGGTTCACCGCGCTGGCGGTGGAGGCGGCGCTGCCGGTGGTGCTGATCGAGCGGCTTGGGCTCCCGCCGTGGCTCGTCGGCGGGCTGTTCGGGCTGAACACGGTGCTGCTGGCGCTGCTGCAGCTGCCACTGAGCGCCCGAGTCGAACCGCTGCCGCCCCGGGCGGTGCTCGCGGTCGGGGCGCTGCTGCACGCCGCGCTGCCGCTGGGGCTGCTCGCGGTGTCGGCCGCGACGCCCGGGGTGGCGGTCGCCGCGCTGGTGCTGGCGGTGGCGATGGCCGCGTACACGCTGGGTGAGCTGCTCGGTTCGCAGGCGGGTTTGGTGCTGCTGGTGCGGCTGGCACCCGAGCAGGCGAGCGGCTCCTATCTGGCCGGTCATCAGTTGCTGATCGGTGCCGCCTCGGCGCTGACGCCGGCGCTGGTGACGGCCCTGCTGGCGGCCCCGGCCGCACTGTGGTGGGGGCTGGTGGCGGTGGCCGTGGCGGCGGGGGCGACAGCGGCGCCGATCGGCGTCGCGGCGGCCGCCCGGGGTGCCGGTAAGGTCAACGCGCAGTGATCTCAGCAAGGGAAAGGCGCAGCATGGACAGCACGACGGAGCTTCGCGGTTTCCGTATCCACACCGCCAACGTCGGCCTCAAGGACGAGTCCGACGACTTCACGGTGATCGCCTCCGAGGTGCCCGCGGTGTGCGCGGGCGTGTTCACGCAGTCGCGCTTCGCCGGGCCGAGCGTGGTGCTCAGCCGTGAGAGCGTGGCCGACGGTGCCGCGCGGGCGATCGTGGTGCTGTCCCGAAACGCCAACGTGGCCACCGGCAAGCAGGGCCTGGACAACGCCCGCGAGGTGCGCGGCGCGGTCGCGGGCCTGCTCGGGGTGACCGACACCGACGTGGTCATCGCCTCGACGGGCGTCATCGGCCGCCAGTACCCGATGCCGGAGATCCGGTCTCGGATGGGCACGATGAGCTGGCCGTTCCCGGGCGGGGACTTCGCCGCCGCGGCGCGGGCCATCATGACCACCGACACGCATCCGAAGCTGCTGTCGGCGCGCTGCGGCGACGCGACCGTGGTCGGCATCGCCAAGGGCGTCGGCATGATCGAGCCGAACATGGCCACCCTGCTGACGTTCTTCTGCACCGACGCGCAGCTGGAGCAGCCGGTGCTGGACCAGGTGTTCCGCCGGGTGATGGCGCGCACGTTCAACGCTGTCAGCATCGACACCGACACCTCGACCAGCGACACGGCGGTGGTGCTGGCCAACGGGCTGGCCGGGCCGGTCGACCCGGCCGCGTTCGAGGCGGCGCTGCACGAGGTCGCGCTGGGCCTGGTGCGCCAGATCGTCAAGGACGGCGAGGGCGCCAGCAAGCTGATCGAGGTGCGGGTCACCGGTGCCCGTGACGACGCCCAGGCCAAGCGGGTCGGCAAGACCGTGGTGAACTCACCGCTGGTGAAGACGGCGGTGCACGGTGCCGACCCGAACTGGGGCCGGGTCGCGATGGCGATCGGCAAGTGCGAGGACGACCTGGACATCGTGCCCGACAACTGCACCATCGGCTTCGGCGAGGCCGAGCTGTACCCGGCCGAGGCGGGCGAGCAGGAGCTGGAGCAGCTGCGCGGCTACCTGCGCGGCGACGAGATCGTGATCACGATCGACCTGGGCATCGGCGGCGGCGCGTTCACCGTGTACGGCTGCGACCTGTCCGAAGGGTACATCCGCATCAACGCCGACTACACCACCTGAGCCGCCACCGGCAGACCGGCTGACCAGGCCCGCAGCAGCGCGCCGCGGACGGCGCCGGTCTGCGCCTGGGCCAGGAAGAACGAGGCCGCTCGGGTCAGCCGGGCGGCCTCGTGCGTGTCCTGGAGTCCGGCGCTGCCCGCGGCCACGGCGGCGGCTCCGGCGGCGGTCTGCAGCAGCGCGGTCGCCTCGCCACGCAGCGCGAGCCGCCGGGCCGGGTCGCCGCCGGAGTCGGCCAGGGCGTAGGCCTCGCCGCGCAGGCCATCGAGGCGGCCGCGCAGGCGTTCGGCGAGCTCGGCGGCGTCGTCGAGGCGGTCGGCGGCCGACTCCAGCAGCGCCAACGCGGCGGCGGCCACACCGAACACGGCCGGTGGGGCGTCGAGCACGCGGGCGCGGCTCCACTCGCGCCACTGTCCGACGGTGCCCACGGCCGCGACGTCGGCGTGTGGCACGGCCAGGCCGTCGCAGGTGAGGCTGACCGTACCGGTGCCTTCCAGGGCCGCCAGCCGCATCGGTGGTCCGGCCCGCAGGCCGGGCAGTTGCCGGGCGGGCACGAGCGCGGCGACGACCTGCTGGCTGTCGTCGACGGCCAGCAGCAGCGCCACGTCGGTGACGCCCCAGCCGGTGTAGAAGGGGGCGGTGCCGTCGAGGATCCAGCCGGACGCGGTGGCGCGGGCGGTCAGCGGCCGGTCGGGCAGCTTCGCCAGCTGCGCCGAGGCGATTCCGGCCAGCCGGGTGCGGTCGGCGCCGCGCAGCCGGTACGGGATCTGCGCGCCGGGGGCCGACAGCAGGTCGAGCACGGTCTGGTGCTGGGCGTGCACGAACCAGGTGACCGGGCAGGCGCCCGCCAACACCTCCTGGACGGCGCGGACGGTCGCGGCGGGGGTGTCGACGGTCAGGTCGAGCAGTCCGGCGCGGCCCAGCTCGTCCACGTGCGACTTCGGCATGCCGTACCGGTCGACCCGGGCGGCGGCGGGGCGCAGCACTCTGGCTGCCAGTTCGGCCGCGGCGCCCACGGGCTCCGGGTGGCTGCTGTCGGGCATCGGCCGTGTGTCTCCCGGTGCGGGCTGGTTGGCGACAGCTGCCTTGACGGTCCAATGTGTCGCCATTTAATCTTGGAACCGGCCGTTAAATATAGGTCAATGCGCCGCTGTTCGCACACATGGATGCGTTGGTGCGCATAGGTTCGGGACAGAGCGGTCCTTCCCCATTGATGTCAGCACTGACCTGGCACATCGCATCCGAGCACGATCCGGCTACTGCGGAAGGCTAACTCATGGGGGAAACCGCCGCATCGACCGCCACGATGACCGCCGAGGTTCTCCCCGGGCGAATTGCGTTGGTCGAATTCAGCGCCGCGCACGAGCAGAATCCGTTCAGCCGCGCCCGCATGCGCGAGCTGCGCCAGACCGTGCTCGACCTCGACGGTGACGAGAATGTCGGCGCCATCGTGCTGTACGGCGGCGAGAACCGCTCCTTCGGCGCGGGCGGCGACTTCCACGAGGTGTCGGAGTTCACCGGCGGCGACGAGGTCGACGCGTGGATCGACGACATCACCGACCTGTACACGACCCTGGCCTCGGTGCCCACGCCGATCGTCGCGGCCGTCGACGGGTTCGCCATCGGCATCGGGCTGCAGATCGCGCTGTGCTGCGACTACCGCATCGGCAGCGAACGCAGCCACCTGGTCATGCCGGAGTTCCAGCTCGGCATCGCCTGCAATTTCGGCGGGTTCATGCTGGAGTCGGTGGCCGGGCGCAGCGTGATGCAGGCGATGCTGTTCACCTGCGCGCGGTGGGATGCCCGGCGAGCCCTGGCCGACCGGCTGCTGCAGGAGACCCAACCCCCGGCGCTGGTGCTGCCGCGGGCGCTGGAGCTGGCCCGGACCATCGCCGGATACACCACCGCCGCGGTGCAGTCGACCCGGCCGCGGATCAACGGCCCGTTCGTGGCCGGGCTGGAGCGGGTGCGCGCCGAGGGCAAGCTGGCGCACCGGCGGGCGTTCGCGGCGGGCGAGGCGCAGCAGCGGATGCGGCGCGTCATCGGGCGGCAGCCGTGACCCACGCCTGGTTCCTGACCGCGACCGCCCCGGTGCCGCCGCTGGCGGCGGCCCTGGTGGGCGGCGACAAGGCTCCCTACGTGTACGGCAGCTACCCCGATCTCGGTGACGGCTCGTCGTGGCGGGCCGGGCCGACCGAACGCACCGGCGTCGAGGTCGACGCCGACGGTTTCACCGCCACCACCTCCCCACTCAACGAGATCCCGCTGTACCTGGTCAATGACCGGTTCCACGGCCGGGTGCTGGTCTGCAGCGACGTGTTCGTCGCCGCGTCGGCCGCCGCCGCGTGGGGCCTGCCGCAGGCCGTCGGCGATCGGGCCGCCATCCACCGGGAGGGCAGCACCGCGCTGCACGGCGTACGACGGCTGGTGCCGGGGTCGGTGACCCGGGTGCGCCGCCTCGGCTCCGGTTGGGCGGTCGACACGTCCGACCAGGTCGACCCGCTCGACGCGGCACTGACCCCGACGCTGACCGACCCCGTGGCGGCCGGTGCGGCGTTCGTGTCGGCGCTGGGCGACGCCGTGCGGGCCTACACCGACCCGGCCGCACCGGTGGCCACGATGCTGTCGGAGGGCATCGACTCCGGGGCGGTGACCACGCTGGCGCACCGCGCCGGGCTGCGGGTGACCGCGTACAGCGCGGGCACGCCGTGGGGGGACGAGTATGCGGGGGCGGCCGAGTTGGCCGGTTACCTGGGCATCGCGCACCGGCGCATCGACCTGACCGCCGCCGAGCTGATCGGGGCCGTGCCGGAGGTGATCCGGGTGCTGGGCCACGCCCACCCGGAGAAGGTCGACATCGCCGTCACCGCGGTGGCGCTGCTGCGCCGAGGGGCGGTGGTCGAGCCGCAGGTGCTCACCGGGTACGGCAGTGACCTGCTGAACCTGGGGCTGCCGGTGACGACCCGCGATCCGGACGAGCTGATCGGGATCATCCGCGAGGGGATCGACGACACCCGGTACAGCGGCGAGCTGACCACGGTGTTCGCGACGGCGCGGGGCAAGCGGCTGCTGCACCCGTACTGGCATCCGGACGTGATCGCGACCGCGTTGGCGGTGCACCCGCACTGCAAGGTCGACGGCGGGCGGGAGAAGGCGTACTTCCGGGCCGCGATGGCCCGGCAGCTGCCCGAGCCGATCGCGTGGCGGCGCAAGGTCGCCGTGCACCACGGCGGCGGACTGCAGCGCGGACTGAACGCGTGCTTCGGCGGCGCACAGGCCAAGGCCGAGGCCTATCTGGACTGCTTCGACACGGTCGCCGCGCGGGTGCGCGTCGACCCGCTCGGCGCCGCCCACGCCGACCACTCCGACGCGGTGGCGCGGCTGCTGGCGCGGGCGCCCGGCATGCCGCGGAGCTGACCGTGTGCACGGTCGCGCTGCGATACGCGCCGGACACCCGCTGGCCGGTGCTGCTGCTGGCGGTACGCGACGAGTTCACCGACCGACCCTGGCTCCCCCCGGCCGCCCACTGGCCCGGATCGTCGCTGATCGGCGGCCTGGATCTGGAGTCCGGCGGCACCTGGCTCGCGGTCGACCCGGCCACGACCAGCGCGGCCGTGGTGGTCAACGCGGCGCCCGCCGCGACCGGCGGGACACTCAGCCGCGGCGAACTGCCGCTACGGCTGCTGTCGGACGCCGCCGACCCGGCGGCGGACTGGGTGGCGAGGGCGCGCGGCGGCTTCCACGCGCTGCGGATCCGGCCCGACGGGCTGACCGTGTGGAGCTGGGACGGCAGCGCGCTGCGGCAGGCCGAGGTCGGGGCGGGACGGCACGTGCTGCTGTACCCGGGACTCGACGATCCCGACCACCCGCGCGCCCGCACGGCCCTGGCCTGGTTGGCCACCCTGCCCGAACCGGACCCGCGACCCGGGCTGACCCCGACGTCTGCCTGGGGTGCCTGGACCGAACCGCCGCACGACCTGCTCGTCGACACCGAACACGGTGGCCGCCGCTACGCGTCCACCTCGGCCGCGCTGCTCGCCCTGGGCGCGGACGGGCTGCTGCGCTACGACTTCACCGCCGATCCCGCCGCCGACACGTGGGCGCCCGTACGCCTACCGGCCGAAGCCGCCGCGCCGCTCACGAAGGGGGCTGCCGCGTGACCGACCTCGACGTGCCCATCTGGCTCGGCGACCGGGCCTTGACGACCTCGAGCAGCCGCGCTCTGACCGGCGCGGACGGTTCCGTGGTCGCGCGCGTGTCCGTCGCCGGACGTCTCGTCCAGCAGCAGATGGTGCAGCAGGCCAGACAGGTCGCCCCGGCGCTGCGCGAGGTCGACGACCAGGCCTGGTTCGACCTGTTCACCAGGGCCGGGGCCCGGGTGCGGCGCGAGCTGGAGGCCGGGCGGCACGACCGCGAGCTGGACGCGCTGTCGGCGGCGACCGGCCTGCCCCGGCTGCGGGTGCTGCGTGGGGTCGCCGCCGTCGCCGACCACCTGGACCACCTTGACGCGATCCTGTCCGCCCAGTCCCCCGATGGGAGCCTTTCGGCGTACCGCACCGGCGTGTGCGGGCGGCCGTGGCGGTGGCTGCCTGCCGGAAGCACCTGCATGGTGCGGGTGCCCGCGAACTTCCCCACCATCATGATCGAGTGGCTGCAGGTGCTGGCCGCCCGGCGACCGACCCTGGTCAACACCTCCGACCGCGATCCGTTCGTGGCGGGCATCTTCGTCGCCGCGCTGTACGCCGAGGGCCTGCCGCCGGGCGCCGTCTCGGTGTGCCACGGCGACGCCCCGACCTGGCTGCGCCTGGCCGACCAGGTGGTGTGGCCCGGTGAGGACGCCCCGCCGGACCTGTCCCCCGCCCGGCTGAAGACCTACCACTTCGGCCGCAGCAAGACCGTGCTGCCCGACGCCGATCCGGCGCCCGAGACCTGGGACCGGCTGGCCCGGCTGGCGTTCCAGGGCTCCGGTCGGCTGTGCACCAACATGAGTGCCCTGGCCGTCGTCGGTGACCGGGCCGACGCGGCGTCGGCGGCGCGGCGGCTGGCCGAGGCGTTCGCGGCGTACCCGGTGCTGCCGCTGGCCGATCCGGCCGCGCGGGTGCCCGCGTTCCCCGCGCGCAGACTCGCCGACGACCTGGTCCGGCTGCTGCGCCGCGAGATCGCGGCGGGGGCCGTGGACGTCACCGCGGCCACGGGCCTGGGCCGTGAGCTGCTGGTCGAGCTCGACGGCACGGTGTTCCTACGCCCGACCGTGCTGCTGGTCGAGCCGGGCTCGGCACTGTTCGGGATGGAGCTGCCGTTCCCGTGCACCGTCGTGGCGCCGGTGACCCGCGAGCGCGTTGCCGCCGTGTGCAGCCCCTCGCTGATCGTGTCCGTGGTCGGCGATGACCCGGAGCTGGTCGAGCGGCTGCTGGCCGAACCCGGCATCACCAAGGTCTTCTCCGGCGGGCACGTCGACCGGGCGTACGAGCCGGTCGACCCGCAGGAGGGCTACCTGGCCGACTTCCTGTTCCAGAAGAAGGCGCTGCACACCGGCGCGTGACACCCGAAGGAGGCCCCGTGCCGCCGTCCACCGGACTCAGGCCGGTGACCGACGACGACGTCGTCCGGATCATCCGCCGCCACCTGCACCCCGACACCGGCTCGCCGTACTGGCGCGACCGCGACGCCGCCCTGGGCGCGTCCGGGTACGACAAGGTCGGCGGGTTCGCCGACGCGCAGGCCCTGGTGGGTCTGCGGGACGAGGACGACCAGCTCGCCTACGAGGAGGCGACCCGGCGCCGCCCGGTCGAGGACTTCATCCCCGCCGACGTCGTCGCGAGCGAACGGTTCCTGTGGGCATCGCAGACCGGCGGCACCACCGGCCTGCCCAAACACGGCACGTGGGGGTCGACGTACTGGAAGCGGGTGCGGGAGTTCTCGCACGCGTTCATGGACCGCTACGGCGTGCCCCGAAACGAGAACTGGCTGTTCATCGGGCCGATGGGGCCGCACACCACGGGGCGGCTCATCGTCGACTTCGCCGAGAGCCGGGGCGGGCGCTGCTTCTCCATCGACCTCGACCCCCGGATCGTGAAGATCTACGGCGAGGAGGGGATGACCGCCGCCTCGGACCGGTACGTGCGCCACATCTGGGACCAGATCGAGGCGATCGTGGTCAGCCAGCGGATCGGCGTCATGTTCTGCACCTCGCGGTTGCTGGAGATGCTGCCGGAGTACCTGGACCCGGGTCTGTTCGCCGGGGTGCGGGCGATCGTGCACGCGGGCACCACGATGGAGCCGGAGACCAACCGGCTGCTGCGCGAATCGGTGTTCCCGGGCGTGCCGGTGATCGGGGTGTACGGCACCTCCACCACCGGGATCAGCTGGCAGAAGCCGTTCGAGGACGCCGATGACCACCGCGTCGTCTACATCCCGTGCTCGCCGTACGTGCTGCTGGACCTGGTCGACGACGAGGGCGCGCCGGTGCCGTTCGGCGACGAGGGTCGGGTGCGGGTGTGGCGGCTCACCGACGACCAGCTCATCCCCGGGTTCCTGGAGCGTGACCGGGGGCGGCGGGTGCGGCCCTACGGCGAGGCCGCCGAGGAGTTCCCGTGGCCGTGGCTGGGCGACCCGTACAGCCCCGAGTTCACCCAGCTGGGCCGGGTAGAAGGCGTCTACTGAGGAGGCGAACGTGCGGATCCTGCTGGTATGGCCACGCAATCCCCGCGCGGTGCTGAGCGACCAGCTCAGCTGCTGTGAACCCCTGCCGCTGGAGTACCTGGCGGGGGCGCTGCGCGACCACCACGACGTCCGGATCGTCGACCTGCGGCTCGATCCGCCGTTGGCCGAGTGGGCGCAGTCGCACGAGGCGCCGGACCTGGTCGGCGTCGCGGTGCCGTACACGACCAACGTGCACGTGGCCCGTGCGGTCACCAAGGAGGCCAAGCGGCTGTGGCCGGATGTGCCGCTGATGATCGGTGGACACCACCCGACGGTGTCGACGGAGTGGCTGGACGGGTTCGCCGCGGACTGGGTCGTGGCCGGTGAGGGCGCCGGTCCGGTGCGGCACCTGGTCGCGGCGCTGGAGGCGGGGCAGCCGGTGCTGCCGACGATCGGGCTGGCGCCCTACCAGGCGCGGGCCGAGCTGCGGCGGATCACCAAACCGGCGCCGGCCAGCCTGAACGAGCTGCCCCGGCCGGACCGGACGCTGCTGGCCCATCATCGCGAGGACTATTTCCACTCGATCTACCGGCCGGTGGCACTGGCGCGGTTCAGCGCCGGGTGCCCGTACCAGTGCAACTTCTGCTCGCTGTGGCGGATGACCGACCGGCGTTATCTGGTCAAGGAGGCCGAGCGGATCGTCGGGGAGCTGAACGACATCCCCAACCGCAACATCTACGTCGTCGACGACGAGGCGTTCATCCAGCCGCAGCGGATGCTGGAACTGGCCGACGCGATCGAGCAGGACGGCCTGGACAAGCGGTACCACATGTACGTGCGCACCGACACGGCCACGCGACGGCCGGACGTGATCACGCGGTGGGCACAGGTGGGGCTGGACTCGGTGCTGATCGGCGCGGAGTCGATGACCGACAACGAGCTGGACGGCTACCACAAAGGCACCGACTCGGGGCAGACGCGGCAGGCGATGGACCTGTTCCACGGCCTCGGGGTGAAGGTGCGGGCGAACTTCATCGTGCGGCCCGGCTGGGACGACGCCGACTTCGACCGGCTGCACCGCACCATCGACGAGCTGGGCGTGGACATGCCCAGCTTCTCGGTGCTCACTCCCCTGCCGGGCACCGACCTGTACGACGAGGTGCGCCACGACCTGATCAGCGACGACCCGGAACTGTTCGACTGCTACCACACGCTGTTCCCGACCCGCCTGGACCCGGCCCGCTTCTACGAGCGGGTGGCGGGGCTGCTGCTGGCGGCGAGCAACCGCGGCGGCGACGGCGACGGACCGGGGGTCTTCTACTTCAGCACCGACGACGCGTTCGGTCGCATGGTCGAGTCGGTCCGGCAGGGCCACCTGCTGGCGGAGCCGCAGCCCGCCTGACGTACGCACACAGGGCCCGGACGGCGCATCGGCGCGGTCCGGGCCGCTGCGTCTGTCCGGATGCGCACACGCTGGCGATGTAAGGAATTCTTGACATCATGTCGAGAATTCCTTACCTTCGTGATGTCAGAAATATTTGACATCACGCGGCATCCGGCGCCTGCGCGCGGCGTACGGTCTCGGCCGCTTCCACTGCCGACCTCAGCGAGGACCCGTCATGACCTCTCCGCAACGGACAGCCAGGATCACCGGCGCGCTCTACCTAGGCGTCGCGATCTTCGGCGCGTTCGCCTTCCTCTACGTGAAAGCCCTGGTCCGCGTACCCGGCGACGCCGCCGCGACCGCCGCCAACGTCGTCGCGCACGCCGACCTGGTCCGGTTCGGATTCGTGGCCGACCTGCTCCAGGCCACCCTGTTCCTCTTCGTGGTACTGGGCTTCCATCGGCTGCTGGCGCAGGTGAACCAGCACGTCGCCCGAGCCATGGTCGCCTTCGTGGCGGTCGCGGTCGCGATCATGTGCCTCAACGCGGTGTTCCACTACGCGGCGCTGCGGCTGGCGACCGACCCGGGCGGCTACGCCGGTCTCGGCGAGTCCCAGTCCCGATCACTGGTTCTGCTGCTGCTCGACATGAACTTCGACGGGTTCATCGTGGCGCAGATCTTCTTCGGACTGTGGCTGGCGCCGCTGGGCTACCTGGCGTACCGCTCCGGCCTGTTCCCCCGGGCCCTCGGCGTCGCGCTCGTCATCGGCTGTGTCGGCTACCTCGCCGACACGCTGGCCCAGTTCCTGGTGCCTGGGCTCAGCGACGCGGCCGGCACCGTGCTGACCGCGCCCGCGGGCATCGCCGAGTGCTGGATGGTCGGCTACCTGCTCGTACGGGGCGTCCGCCGCACACCCGCCCTCGCCTGAGCGAGTACGCGGGACGACGACGGGGGCCCGGCGAACCGGACCCCCGTCGGTTTCAGATACGGGCTACACCCCGAACGTCTCGCAGCGGCCGCCCGCGTTGGCGTTGTTGCCACGCCCGGCGAAGGCCGCGTCGGCTCCCGCGCCGCAGTCCACGGCGTCGTTGCCGGTGCCGGTGACGATACGGTCGTCGCCCGCCCCCGCGTTCACGCTGTTGTTGCCGTTGCCCGCGTCGATGATGTCAGCGCCGTCCCCGGTGGTCACCGTGTCGTTGCCCGACCCGGTCCGCACGGTGTTCGCGCCGGATCCGGCCCGGACCACGTTGTTGCCGTTGCCCGCGTCGATCCAGTCCGACCCGCCGGCCGTGGTGATGACGTCGTTGCCGGACCCGGTGGCCACGCAGTCGTCGCCGCCGTTGCCATTGACGACGTCGTTGCCACCCACCCCGACGATCAGGTCCGCACCGGTGCTGCCGTCGATCACCTCGTTGGCGGTGCTGCCCACGATGACCGCGCGCACCGCGATGCCGGTGCACGCGTCGGCGGCCATCGTGGTGGCCCGTACGGTGACCGGGCCGGTCGAGCCGATGCCGGTCAACCCCGTCACGGTCGCGCCGGAGGTCGTCTCGGTGAACACGACCGAGCCGCCGAGCCCGACGGTCAGCTCGACCGGGACCGCCTTCACCGTGACCGCGACGACGGCTGGCTCGCCGTCGCGCACGGCCACGCCGGTGCCGGTCAGCACGTAGGCGCCCTGGCCGAGGCTGATCGTCGCGGCGCTGCCGGTGAGCTGGATCCGGACCGGCCGGGTGCCCGCGCCGACGTCGACCCGTACGCCCGCCGGGGCGGCCGCGTCGGCGACGGTGACCTGGCGGCCGCCCGCATCGACGATCCGGCCCGAGGTGGCCGCGTCGGCGAACGTCGCGTTGGCCGGGTCGGTCGGGGCCGGGTCGACGGCGTCGAGGATGCCGTCGTCGTCGGCGTCGAGGTCGGTGCAGGGCAGGGTACCGGCACGCAGCGCGTGGCCGCCGTCGTTGGTGTCGTCGGACCAGTACCCGGCCTTGAACCCGGCGACGCACTCCGACTGCGGCGCGATCGTGAAGCCCTCGTTGTTGTAGTCGGGCATGCCCGCTGGGCGCTCGTAGACGGCCGTGGCCGCGAACCTGCCCTGTGCGTCGAGGTCGAACGTGGCGGTGCGGCCGTGGCAGGTGTCGTCGCAGACCGTCCACAGCAGCCCGGTCTCCGGCTCGAACACCAGGTCCATCACGCCCGGGAACCCGCTGGCGAAGGTCGCCACCCGGGTGTAGGCGCCACCGGCCTGGTCCAGCGCGTAGGCGTAGACCGAGCCGTTGGCCTCCAGCCCGACGAAGAACAGGCCGTCACCGTGGCCCGGGTAGTCGGCGGGCCGGTACGCCGAACCCGTCCGCTCGTCCCGGAACCCGCCCGCGACCAGATAGGAGTCCGGAATCCAGGTGATGCCCTCCAGCCCCGCGTTGGCGCCCACGGTGGGCAGGTCGGCGGTCAGGTTCCACTCCGCCGTCGCGTCGAGGCTGCTGCCGGTGCCGCCGACGTCGAAGCGGACGATCTTCGGCAGGCTCACGCCGCTCGCGGCGTTGTCGCGCTCGGTCGCCACGTAAACCCCGCCCGCCGGGCCTGCCCCGGACAGGGCCACGCCCTCGGAGTCGAGGTCACCGGTGCCGTCGGCGTAGTGCAGCGCCTTGCCCGACGCCCAGCCGTCGGTCGGGTCCGGGGTCCAGTTCGCGCCGTCGCGGACCAGGCGGTATAGCGTGCCCGGACCGTTCTTGACCGCCCACAGCACACCCGAGCCCTGGTAGGCCAGGCCGCTCATGTTACCGCCGAACACGTCGGCCGCGTCGGCGGTCGCCACCGCGCTGCCGCCCGGCCAGGTCGACGCAGGGGTCTGCCCGGCGCAGGCGTTGGCGCTGCCCTTGGTCGGGGCGGTCGTGGCCGCGAAGGCGCCGGTGGCGTCGGGGCAGCGGCCGTAGGTCGTGGTGGCGTGCGCGGTCCACGTGTACGAGTCCACCAGCGTCACACCGTCGGGCAGGAACAACCGCGCCGAATCCGCACCGCCGAGGCCGTACGCCGACTCCACGTCCAGGGCCAGGAAGCCACCGGCCGCGATCGACGTCCCGGCCGGGACCGTGAACGTGTGCGTGTCGTCGTTGTCCCGCACGATCCAACCGGACAGGTCGGCGGCTGTGGCGCCCCCGTTGAACAGCTCCACCCAGTCGCCGGGGCTGCCACCGCTCGACTCCACCTCATTGACCCGCACCGGGCTGCTGCAGTCGTTGGCGGCACCCTTGGTCGAGGCGGTGGTGGCCTTGACCGCACCCGTGCCGTCCGGGCAGCGGCCGTACGTCGTGGCCGCGTGCGCGGTCCACGCGTAGGAGTCGATCAGCGTCATACCGTCGGGCAGGTACAGGCGCGCCGAGTCCGCGCCGCCCAGCCCGTATGCGGTCTCGACATCCAGGGCCAGGTAGGCGCCCGCGGCCAGGGTCGTCCCGGCGGGCACCGTGAAGGTGTGGGTGTCGTCGTTGTCGCGGACGATCCAGCCGGACAGGTCGACCGTGCCGGTGCCCGCGTTGAACAGCTCCACCCAGTCGCCGGGGCTGCCGCCGCTGGACTCGACCTCGTTGACGCGCACCGCGGCCGGGTCGTCGGCCGCGGCGGGCACCCCGATCAGCAGGCAGGACATGGCCGCGAGCGTGGCCAGGGCGAGTCGTCGCTTGTCACGCCGATGTGTACGCAATGTGGATCCTTGTCACCAGGGCTGCGAAGTGGGCGGTGTTCCTCGCGCAGCCTGCGCCACCTCGGCGACCGGTACGTGAACACGCGGCGAACGCCCCGGGACCAGGGGCGCCGCCGCGCGGGAAAGCGACGTTCGGCTGATCCGCGCTCAGGTGAAGATCGCCTGACGTCGTACTACCGGCCGTCGGATGAGTGGTCCATCCTCAGCCGGTGTAGCAGACGCGCCAGCCCGCGCGCTCGTCGGACAGGAACAGGGTCTTCGGCACGGTCTCCCCGTCGGCGTAGGTGATCTCGGTGTCGACGTAGTAGAGCGTCCCCGCGTCGTTGACGTCCTCGACCCGCGGCTTCACGATCCGGTAGCCGGTGACGGCGGGATGGTCGTGTCGGGGACGCCATTTGTCGAGGGTGTACTTCTTGCGCTCGCTGCCACAGACCCACTGGTAGGCGGCGTCGTACTTCCCCTCGCGCAGCGCGTCGAGGTACGCCGTCGCGGCTACGGTCATGCCCTCCTTCGCCGCCTTGTCGGTGTGGTTGCGGTAGACGACGTACAGCGGGGTGCCGACGCACATGAGCAGGACCACGAACCCGAGGAACCAGAAGATGCCGTTGCCGCTGGAGTCGCCGGAGTCCGCCGCCATGTCCGCCTCATCGGATAGCCGTACACCTATCCGCACCCTAACGGGGCGCCGCCAGCGCACCCACGCCGGTCCGGTTCGGACAATTGAGGTCAGGCGCTCAGCAGCAGACCGTCAAGCCTGCCCGGCCACCCGTCGAGCACCGGGCCGGGGTCGGCGCCGAGCACGTCGGTCAGGATCGCGGCGTACACGTCACGGAAGTCGGTGTGGAACTTGAGGTCGCCGTCGTCGAGGTCGGTGAGGCTCGGCTGGTCGCCGACGAGGCGGCCACCCCGCACCGACGGCCCGGCGATCAGCACGTTGGAGGCGGTGCCGTGGTCCGTGCCGTCGGCGGAGTTGGCGCGCACCCGACGGCCGAACTCCGAGTAGATCACCACGACGACCTTGCGGCCGCGTTCGGTGCGGGCCATCCGGTCCAGGAACCCGCTGACAGCGGCGTCGACCGTGCGAAGCTGAGTCTCCTGGCCGGTCCGCTCCCCGGCGTGGAAGTCGAACCCGCCCTGCGAGACCGAGAACACCCTCGTCATCACGCCCGCCTCGACGCAGGCGGCGACCATGCCCAGCTGCGCCTGCAGGGTGGCCTGCGCGCCGCCGGTGCCGGTGGCCGGGTCGTCGCCGTGGTCGGCGTCGTCGTCATCGGCGTCCATCGCGTCGGTGACAAGCTTGTCGACGCTGATCAGGTCGGCGAAGCAGGCCGCCGCCCGTGCCTGTAGCACCGGCTCCCCGGCCGACGCCGCACCCAGCGCCTTGAGGTCGGCGGCGGTGACGGACTTGGGCACGCTCACCCCACCCAGCGGCACCGCCGCACCGGCGCAGTTCGCCCCGGCCAGCACCGGCGGCAGCACCGGCTCCAGCGAGATCGCCGAGCGCGGGTCGCGTCCGGCGTGGTCGAGCCAGCGGCCGAGCCAGCCGGTGTCGGCCGGGCGCACCGGGTTGGCGGTCTGCCAGATGTCCATCGACCGGAAGTGGCTGCGGTCGGGCTTGGGGTAGCCGACGCCGCGCACGATGACCAGCTGCTTGCGGTCGTAGCGCGCCTTCAGGCCCTTCAGACCGGGGTTGAGGCCGGTCTCGGCGTCGAGCTGGAGCACTTCGGTGCCGTCGTAGGCGAGGTCGGCGCGGGCGTCGCGGTAGGCGCGGTCGGCGTACGGGATGACGGTGGCCAGGCCGTCGTTGCCGCCGTACAGGGTGACCAGCACCAGCGTCCGGTCACCGGGCCCGGCCGACGGGTGGTCGGCGGTGGCGAGGATGTCGTGCAGCGTGTAGGCCCCGGCCCCGGCGACCAGGGCGGCTCCCCCGACCACGCCGGAGGTGATCAGGAACTTGCGACGGGTGACGGCGTCCATGGGTCTCCTCCTCAGTGGACCGCGTACTCGGGGCTGATCAGCGCGAGAGTGACCAGGCGCGGTGGCCGGGCGGCCGCTTCGACCAGCGCCGCCCGGGTCCGGGCGGTCCACGCGTCGACCGCGAGCAGCCGACCGACGGCATCCACCTTCGCGTCGGCGTTTCCCTTGGCCAGCGCGGCCAGGTTCGGCTCGGGGACGGCGGCGGCCAGCGCCGCGGCCGCCTTCATCCGCGTCTGCAGCGACGAGGTGGTCAGCCAAGCCGCCCCGGACGGCCAGCCACCGACGCTGGGCGGGCGCAGCGGCACCTGGCCCATCCGGCGGATCCCGTTGAGCAGCGCGGTGGCGGACTTGCCGGTGGGAGCGACGCCGAGCTGCCGCAGCGCGCCGACGGCCCACTCGACCGGCTGCTTGACCAGTTGCCCACGGGCGGCCATGAACCGCTCGTCGAGGAGCATCGCGGTCAGCATGGCGCTCACGTCGCGGCCGACGCCGTACGCGGCGACCATCGCGTCCCGGGTGGTCTCCGGCAACGGCTCGCCCGAGCCGAACCGGAACCACAGCCGGGAGGCGAGGAACACCGGGTGTTCGGGCTGGGCCAACAGCACGTCGACCAGGGAATCCGCGTCGTGGGCGGTCCCGCCGACGACGGTCTGGTCGCCCTTGGCGTGGCGGTTGGCCTGGAACACCGCGGCGCCCCGCGCCCGGTCGAGCGTCCAGCCGGTCAGCGCCCGCGCCGCGGCCTTGACGTCCTTCTCGGTGTACGCGCCGACGCCGAGAGTGAACAACTCCATCAGCTCACGGGCCAGGTTCTCATTGGGTCCCTTAACGGTGTTGCGCTGCCCGTCGAGCCAGAGGATCAGCGCCGGGTCACGCAGCATCGCCTTGGCGAACACAGCGAAGTCGCCGCGGCCGTACACCCGGAAGGTCTGCAGCTGTCGGCCCATCAGGGTCGCGGACTGGACCTTCTGCGCGCTGGTGGCCCAGTGGCCGTGCCAGAAGAACACCAGCTTCTCGGCCAGCCGGTGGTCGGTGCGCGCCATCCGCGCCAGCCACGCCTCGGACAGGCGGGTCAGCTGTTCGCGGGCCGCCCGCCGGGCCGCCGCACGCTGCTCGCGGGTCAGCTTCTCGGTGCGGCCGAAGTAGGGGTCTTCGGCGAAGACGGGCAACGGCTGAGCCGCGTCAGGGCCCACCGGGGTCACGAGGTCGGCCACCACATCGCGGTAGGCGCGCCCGGCGGCCGCGTCGATCTCGGCCGCGGTCGGTCCGAAGGTCGCCCGGCGCAGCAGGTGCGCGGCCAGGTTCCGGTCTGCCATGGCGCTCAAGGTACCCAGATGCCGGGCGGTTGGCCCGCCCACGAGGTACGGGGAGTGTAAGAACTGTCAGAAAACGCGGGTGAACGAGAACGACGGCGCGGCCCTGACGGGGCAGCACGATCCGATCGGCTCGGTGGCCGGGCGGGGGACGGTGCCGCGCAAGCACCTGGAAGGGTGTGGACGCCATGCGCCTCAACATCACCTCCTCGACGTCGTCGGACGGTGTCGTCGAACAGCGTTTCAGTCTCGGCGAGATCCCCGGCGTGCTGTGGACGCCCGAGGCCGCCACCGGTCCCCGGCCTCTGGTCCTGATCGGACACGGGGGTGGGCAGCACAAGACGTCTCCGCGGGTGGTGGCCGGTGCCCGCGACTTCGTCACCGAACTCGGCTTCGCCGCGGTGGCGATCGACGCTCCAGGCCACGGGGACCAACCCAGGACCCCCGAGCTGGATCGGGCCTTCACTGACATGCGGACCCGCGCGGCGGCGGGCGAGCCCATGTTCGAGCTGGTCGCCGGGCTGCACACCATGCTGGCCGAGCGGTCGGTCCCGCAGCGGCGTTCGGTTCTGGACGCGGTCGCCGAACTCGACCGCGTCGGCGGCGGACCCGTCGGCTACCTGGGCATGTCGCTGGGCTGCGGGCTGGGCGTCCCGCTGGTCGCGGCCGAACCGCGCATCCGCGCCGCGGTGCTGGGCCTGTTCGGCGCGCTGGGGCTGGCCGAGCCCGCTGCTCGGATCACGGTCCCGGTGCGGTTCGTGATGCAGTGGGACGACGAGCGCGTGCCACGACAGAAGGCCCTGGCGCTGTTCGACGCCTTCGCCGCCACGGAGAAGACCCTGCACGCCAACCCGGGTGGGCACGGGGACGTTCCGGAGTTCGAAACGCGGGACGCGGTCCGCTTCCTCGCCCGGCACCTGAGCTGACCGCCACCGGATGTCCACGCCGAACGGGATGCGTTCCCGTGCGCTGCCCGGTCGGCACGGACATCCGGCTCAACCGGTCAGGCTGTTTCGCCGTCGATACGGCAGGGCCCCGCGCGACTTCCGCAGATCCGGAACTTGAGCCATAAAACCTACGGAATCGGCCGATGCTGGTTATGGTCGGGATGATCCGAAGGAGTTGCCATGACGACCTACCACGCCGAGAAGCGCATCGACCATGACCTGACCGATGCGTTCGCCTATCTCGCCGACCCCGCCAACCTCCCGGAGTACTTTCCGAAGATCACCTCCGCCAGGCAGGTCGGACCCGAACTGGTGCAGACCACGGCGGCCGTCGACACCGACGGCGACGGCGAGCAGGAGCGGGTCTCCGGGCAGGCGTGGTTCCACGCCGACGACGCCACCCACGAGATCACCTGGGGCTCGCCGGAGCATTCCGCCTATCATGGCGCCCTCAAGATGACCGGCAGCGGTGGGCAGGACACCCTGCTCAGCCTCCAGATCGACGCGGCCGACGACCACCCGGGCATACAGGAGGCGCTCGACGAGGCGCTGGAGTCGATCGCCCGCCACCTGGCCGCCCACTCGCCCGGCTGATCGACGGTCGGAGCACGCCCGACCGCGCGCGGCGGCGCCCGGCCTGGACGCAGCCAGTCCTCGCGCCGCGGCAGGTCACCCGGGACGAGCACCGCCTTCCGGCCCGGTTTGGGGCGGGCCGCCGACGGGGTATCAGACCGGTCGGACCAGTTGGAGGAGGTGTGCCGTGAGCAGCGAACTCGCGGTGGCGTTCCTGGTGAGCCGGGAAGGCATCGAACAGGCGGAGCTGACCGAACCCTGGCGAGCCGTCGAGCAGGCCGGGGCGACCCCGCGCCTGGTGTCGCCCGAGCCGGGCAAGGTGCAGGCCTATCACCACCTGGAGCCCGCCGACGCCTTCGCCGTCGACGAGACCGCCGGTGACGCCGATCCGGCCCGGTACCGGGCCCTCGTGCTGCCGGGTGGTGTCGCCAACGGCGATCTGCTGCGCTGGCAGGAGCCCGCGCGCGAGTTCGTGCGCGGTTTCCTGGCCACCGGCGGACCGGTCGCGGTGATCTGCCACGGCGGCTGGATCCTCATCGACGTCGACGCCGTCACCGGACGCACCATCACGTCATGGCCGAGCATGGCGACCGACTACCGCAACGCCGGGGCGAACTGGACCGACCAGGAACTGGCCGTGTGCACGAACGGCCTGTTCCCGCTGATCAGCAGCCGCAAGCCCGACGACCTGCCCGCCTTCTGCGCCCAACTCGTCGACTCACTCAAGCACTAGTCGATCTCCGCTGCGCCGCGGCGGAGGCTGCAGTTTCGGGGAAACTGCTCGAAAGCGGGCCAAGATTCCGGCACTTTCCCCGAAACTGCGGCCACGGTGAGAGGACGGCGTGGGCGGGCCGGGTCGCGGTCCCGCCCACGCTGTATTTCACACCTGGGTGAGTCTGACCGCGTCCGCGATGACGTAGCCGGTGCCGCTGGTCCAGCGGCTGACCATGACCGCGTCGAAGTCCCCGGCGTTGAAGTTGAACGTGCCGAGGGTGCGCCAAGCACCGCCACCGGTGCGCTGGTCGACGTAGACGGTCTGATTGCCGCCGCTGGTGACCATGATGTACGGGGCCGAGTTGTTGTAGCCCGCGTTGGACGCGTACCAGGCCTCCACCCGATAGTTGCCCGCCGCCGGGATGGCGAACTTGTACTTGGCGGTGTCGCTGGCGCTGACCGGGTTGGCGTACCGGTAGTCCGCGCCGTAGCGGGTGGTCGAGTAGGTCGAGGTGCCCCAGTTCGTCGAGGCGGTGAACCGGCCCGCGGTCGCGTTGTCGACGATCGACGACCAACCGGGGGTGGGGTTCAGCAGGCGGGCGACGTCGGCCCGCATCACGTCGAGGTCGATGAACGAGGGGTCGATCTTTCCGGTGGTGCTGGTCTCGCGGTGGCCTCGGGCGTAGCTGGCGTCCCGGCCGAGGCGGCGCAGCACGGCGGCGGTGGCCTTGAGCGAGTTGTTGTACTGCGCGGCGGTCATCGCCTGGTCGGTGGCCTGGTCGCCGCCGTAGTCGATCTCCCAGCCGATCATCAGGGTGTTGCCGTCACCGGCCGGGATCGGGCCGCTGCCACGCGAGGCACCGGCGTGGTTGCACCGGTTGGCCGAGATGATGTGGAACACGCCGTTGTAGTCCACCAGCGCCTGAGCCAGCGGCCCCTGCAGGTCGGAGCGGCCGTTGATGACGGTGTTGAGCGCCGGGTGCGGGTTACTCGCGCTGGAGAACGCCGCGGTGTGGTGCCACAGCACGCCGATCGGGTCGAACGAGCCGGTGACCTTGCGGTTGAGCCAGTCGCCTTCCTCGACGACCGGAACGCCTTCTGCCCGCAGGACGTCGGCGAGCCACGGGATGCTGGCCATCAGGACTCCGTCATCAGGTCGGCGGCGCACTCCACGACGCGAGGCTTGGCGGCGGCGGCGGTCGCGGCGTTCGCGGCCTGCGGCGCCACGGTCACGGCTGCGGCGACGAGCACCGGCATGCCGAGGAAGGCGCGGCGTGGCAGCTGACGGGGTGGGCTTGGGTTCATGGCACTCCTTTTGCGAGGGAGGTGTGGAACCGGTGCCAGCACGATACGGCGCGACGCCCATCTATGTCGATAGTTGTCATAGTGGTTTCTTCGTATGAAGTTTTCTTTCTTGCCCCTCACCTGAACAGCGTGGGGCGGACATGCCCGTAGGCATGCCCGCCCCCTCACGACGGTTGCGGTCAGGCGCCGTAACTCGCCTGCAGCACGTTGAAGACGTTGCGGTGGCCGACCGTCTCCTGCAGTGACCACAGCAGGTCGGGATTGGTGTCGTCCTCCCAGTAGCTGATGCTCTCGCCGCCGCCGACCCAGGCGAAGGTGCGCGAACCGTCAGCCGGGGTCCAGTAGTAGAGCTGCTTGGACCCGGAGGAGTTGAACCACCAGCGGTTGTTGTGCGAGGCGACGCCGTTGAGCTTGTACCAGGGCAGCTGCAGCGCCTGCGACGCGGTGGTGGACGCGGCGAACGTGGTCGCGCCCGAGGCGAACGGGAACCGGATCGCCCGCGGCGCCCGGTTCGGGTAGTCGGTGCAGCCGGACTGGCAGGTGTACTCGGTCATCACGATCGACTTGCTCACCCGGTCCAGCGAGATCGACGACCAGGCCAGCGCCGTGACGCCCGAGGCGGTGCTCGCGGTGATCGTGCCGATCTGCGGCAGCACGTAGGCGTAGTTGTGGGCGTAGTAGGTGGTGGCGTTCACCCGGCCGATCTGGTCGGCGGTGCCGCCGGTGTCGGTCTTGAGGATCTTGCGCATGTCGAACACCCGCATGCCCCGGCCGGTGTCGGCGACGTACAGGTAGTCGCCGTACCAGGACACGCCGCCCGCGTGGATCGGGATGTCGCGGAAGTTCGGCGCCGCCGTGGTGCCGGTCGGCTCGACCAGCAGCACCTTGCGGTACTTGTTCGGGTACGTGGCGTCCCAGTCGACCAGCGTGATCCGGCTGCGCTCCTGCGCCCCGCCGCAGCTGTCCTTGGTGTACCAGCTGACCACGACCAACTGGTGGCCGTCGTAGTTGCCGCTGTTGGCGGTGCCGACCGCGTCGCGGCTGGTGGTGATGCCCTGCGGGTAGTTCGCGCAGTCGCCGTCGTCACCCGAGTCGAACTTGAAGCCGCCGTTGTAGCCGGCGATGCCGAGAGAGTCGGTGATGCCGGTGCGGTCGTGGTTGGCGTTGTCCATGACCGTGTGCACCGCCGCCGTGCCCAGGATGCCGACGAGCGCGGTGTTGAGGGCGTCGTACTGGTGGTAGTTGGCGGCCAGGGTGAACTGGCTGTTGGGCAGTGTGGTCGGTGCGGCCGCGGCCTGGGCGCTGGGTGCGGTCACCAGCGTGGCCACGAGCGTCGCCCCCGCCACCAGCCCGACAAAGACCCTGTTGCGTATGGACACCGTGGAAAACCTCCCCGATTGAGACAGAGAGTGCACCATACGCTCATTGATCTCTATGTTCAACCGTCGCGGACCCCGCCCAGCACGGTCAGGGCCGAGTGCGCCGCCGCAGCTCAAGACGGAACAAAAGGCTGGTGCCGGTGGCGGCGACGAGGCCGAACCCGTTGTGCAGCAGCACCTTGCGAGAGGCGTGATTGGTCAACGCGGTCTCGGCCCGCAGGCGGCTGAGGCCGTACACGGTTTCCGCGAGCTCGCACACCTGGCCGACGGACCGGGTGGCCAGGCCTCGACCGGCGAAGTCGCGGCCGACGCGGTAGCCGAGCTCCGCCTCCCCGTCGCTGATGTCGACCAGGTTGACCCGACCCGCGACCGCGCCCTCGTCGGTCATCAGCACGTGGAACAGGTCGGTGCCCGCCACCTGCATGCGCAGCAGCGCCTGGTGGCGGGCGGGATAGTCGGCGAAGAACTCGTCGCCCCGGTCGGCGATCGTGGCCGCGAAGTGCGCGCGGTTGACCGTCTCGAACTCGAGGACGGCGGCCAGGTGCTCGGCCCCGAGCTGCTGCAGTCGCACGCGCCGACCCTATCGGAGGCGCCGCCGCGCTCGGCCGTCAGCCTGCGGCCGGTGCGGCGGCGGGCCGGGCGGGCGGGTTGTGGCGGCGCAGCAGCAGCGCGTTGAAGATGACGATGATGGTTGACGCGCTCATGAGCAGGGCCGCCCACTGCGGTTGCGGCAGCAGGCCCAGGCTCGGGTAGAGCACTCCCGCCGCCACCGGGATGGCGAGCAGGTTGTAGATCGCGGCCCAGAACAGGTTCTGCTTGATCGTCGTGCCCGGCGTGATGGCCGTGATCAACGGAGGCCGGACCGTGGGCCGCGTGCTGGTGTGTCATCGTCGCACCTCACTGACCATGATCATCATTTGTGACGGTACCCCGAAAAGTCCCGTCCGGCGCGCCACCGCGCCGTCGACCCGACGATAGTACCCCCGGGGGGTATCGTCGACCGTGACGTCCGTCGCGCTCCGACACGCGTGGGGCGGACACCGACAGGCGTCCGCCCCACGTCCACACGAGCTGTCGACCGTCAGTTCTGCGGCCGAGCCACGCCCTTCCCGTCCAGAGCGCCGACCTCGCGCACCGCCGCGGCGATGGCCGAGGCGTCCTTGCGCAGGATCGCGCCGTGATTACTGGCGACCTTCGCACTGATCGCGATGTTCGGGTTGCGAACGGTCACCCGGTCGAGGCTCGCGCGGATCCGCTCCTGCTCGTCACTGCGGCTGCCGAAGGAGGTGCCCGAGGCGATTACATATCGCGCCGGGACGGCGATGGCGTCCAGCACCGGGCCCAGCGCGCTCTCGCGGGAGAGCTTGCCGAGCTCGATGTTGCTCTCAGCCTGCTGCGCGGCGGTCATCCGCGGGACCAGGCCGGTCGGGCGCAGCAGCGGCGAGAACCAGCCGATCCGCTTGAACAGCATGCGGATCCGCTGCTCCATGGCCTCGTCGAGCCAGTCGTGGGGGAACGCGCCGTCCACCATGACCGCGCCCACGGTCCGCTCCGGGTTCCGGTCGGCCCAGTGCGCCGCCACGACCGCCCCGTACGACCAGCCCACCACCAGTGCCCGGTCCACTCCCCTGGCCGCGAGCACTGCGTCGACATCCCGGACGGCGGCCTCGAAGGAGTAGTCCGCCGAGGTCTTCGACCTCCTGCCGCGCGCCCGCTCGTCGTAGGTGATGTGCCGCCATCCCGGCCCCAGTTCGGCGATGACTCGCCGCCAGTAACCCTGGGTGGCGAACTGGCCGTTCAGGTACACCACGGGCAGGCCGTCACCTCCGGGGTCGGTGACGGCCAGGGCCGTGTCGTCGATCTCGACCATGCCGGTCCACATGTTCCGCATCGCGCACTCCCGCTCTCGTTGTTTCTGATAACGGAAACGCTACGTTGCCTTCAATAATCTAGCAACACGTTCGTTGCTGAAATGCCGTGTTTCTCCAGCTAGATTTGATATTTTCGTTGCAACTACCTTGATCTTAATGCAACGAAAATCGCACTGAGCGTTGCAATGGTATGACGGTGAATGCTATATCGGCGCACCCTGTCCCCTCGACGAGACGCTCCCGTAGAGAACGCGCGAGCGGGCCGTACCGGAAGCACAGTGCTTCCGGTACGGCCCGCTCGGAGGCGGAACGCTAGGCCGTGGTGTCGTAGCTGTACCAGGCCGACGCGTCCAGCACGTCGGCCGGGCGCAGCGGCTCCCCCAGCAGCGTCACCATGGTGTCGTTGAGCCCCTGACCCGACGGCACCTGTTCGTCGCTCGCGCCCGGCAGGTACACGCGGCCGCCCCGGGCCAGCCACGCCTCCCACAGCCGGTCGATGTTGCAGTGGTTGAGGTAGAACAGCGGGTCGTTGGGCGAGCTGCCCGGCCCCATGTCCCCGCCGACCCACACGTGCACCCGGTTGTGCATCTGCGGACTGCCCGCCTGCTGCGGACGGCGCGGGTCGATCCACCCCTCCACCCGGTTGCGGAACCCGTCGGAACTGACGTCCCAGGGCAGGCTGTCGTAGGCGAGGTTCTCCTCCAGCGCCCACTTGGCGTCGTCGGGGGTGGGCAGGCCCGGCACCCCGGCGTCGGTGCCCGCCGCGCGCTGCAGCGGCCGGGGCGCGATCGACCACAACTGCGTGCCGTGGCCGACCAGCCGCACCCGGAACGGGCTCAGCGCGCCGCTGACCACGTCACCGCGCGACTCGCCCAGGCCCGCCTCGCCCCACAGCGAGCTGGCGTGCTGCTGCTCGGCTGGCAGGCCGCCGTCGGCGGTCCAGTCCCAGTACGGCAGCCCGGCCTCGGCGTCGCCGGTGACCCGCTGGAGCTGCTGCTCCAGGCGCAGCAGGAACATCCGGTGCCAGGGCAGGAAGATCGGGCCGCCGTGGGCCAGGTTGCGCATGGGCCGCGACGGGTTGCTGGGCATCTGCATGGACACGAAGTGCCACAGCACGAACAGGTCCCAGGTGGTCAGCTGCTGGTCCACGCCGTACAGGCGGAAGCCCGGGATGGACGGCGCGAGCAGCTGGTTGAGCTGAGAGGTGGTGTAGCCGGACTGCTCGG
The DNA here is from genome assembly GCF_019083965.1 of Catellatospora tritici. Lineage (GTDB taxonomy): Bacteria > Actinomycetota > Actinomycetes > Mycobacteriales > Micromonosporaceae > Catellatospora > Catellatospora tritici. The sequence goes on along the minus strand of NZ_JAHRCY010000005.1, from coordinate 41,064 downwards.
CGTTGAGCGCGACGACCCCGGCCAGGAACTTCTGCCGGGCGCTGTCGGAGGTCTGGATGTTGGCGCGTACGGCGGTCACCGGTGGTCCTCCCCATGCTCGTGGCCGTGCTCGTGCTCGTGCTCGTGGTCGTGCTGCTCCACCTGGGGCTGCGGTGCGGCGTGCTCGTGGCCCTCGGCGTGGTCGTGTCCGTCGGCGTGGTCGTGGCCCTCGGCGTGCTCGTGTCCGTCAGCGTGCTCGTGTCCGTCGGCGTGCTCGTGTCCGTCGGCGTGGGTCTCGCCCGGAGGGCAGGCGCAGCAGTCGCTGTGCTCGCCGACCAGGCAGCCCAGCTCGTCTATGGCCGGGGGCTGGGTGCCGAAGTAGTCCAGGACCCGCTTGCACAGGTCGATCGCCGACGGCAGCGCGTACTGCGGCAGGCCGTGGTAGTGCACGGCGCCGTTGTCCAACACCTCCAGGCCGCCCTCCAGCGGTTTGCCGTCGATCGTGATCGCGTACGTCGTCTCGATGCGGATCTCGTGCCCGTTGTGCACGGCCGTGCGCACCGACGACGACACCCCGTTCGTGCCGTGGCTGTGGCCATGCCCGGCGGTCGAAGGATCGGGCAACCCGTAGCCCCCGGCCCGCAGCGCGGCCGTGAAGTCGGTGGACCCGCCGCCGCCCTCATCCCTGACAAAACTCACTGTTCCTCCACCGTCCTACCGCGATCCCCGCTCATACGCGGGGCCACCGCACTGTGTCACCGCGCCCACGCGGGGGCAACGACGCGACGGCATTCGGACATCCGACGGCCGGGTCGACCGGATCAGTGGGTGTGCGCGTGGCGGGCGTACTCGTCGAGGCGGGTGGCGAGTTCGGTGGGGCGGCTGAGGGCCGGGGTGTGCGCGGTGTCGATCTCGTCCGGTGTCCTGCCCAGACGGTCCTGGGCGACGCGGCGCAGGTAGGCGGGCGGGAACATCCGGTCCCGGTGGCCGATCAGCACCCGGGTCGGCACGTCGGGCCAGACCGTCATCGGCGTCGGTTCACCGAGTCGTGCCTCGGACTGGGTCCGGCCGCGGCGCAACGCCTCGGCGGCCAGTTGCGCCGGCACGTCGTGGTAGAAGAGGTCGATCGGGTCGTCGTACTGCTCGTGCGCCTGGCGGGCGTACTCGGTGGCGGTCCAGTATTCGGCGGGTGCCTCCGCGGGTGCGGGGATCATCGGTGCCACCAGGACGAGCTGGCGTACCGGCAGGCGGGTGCAGACCAGCGGGGCGGTGAATCCGCCCAGCGACTGCCCCACCACGACCAGGTCTCTGCGGTCGCCGACCGCCGCCGCGACCGTGTCGGCGTACTCCGGCAGACCGGCGCTGTCGTCCTCGCAGGGCAGGTCCGGTGCCACGGTGTCGTGGCCCCGGGCGCGCAACTCGGCCTCCACCAGGTGCCAGTACCAGCCGACGTCTCCGGCCCCGTGAATCAGTACGAACGTGGTCATCCTCTACTGATACCCGTTTGCGGCGGCGTAGACACCACCGCGTGGGGCGACGCCGCCGCTACCGGGGCAGGTCGACCGGTCCGTAGCAGGTGCGCTCGGCACGGGTGGTGAGCGCCCAGTAGCGGTCGCCGTAGGACCAGTGCCACCACTCGGTGGGGTAGTTGACCAGTCCCGCTCCGCGCAGCGCGGTGGACAGGATCTCCCGGTTGCGGCGGGCCTGCGCCGACACCCGAGGCGACGCGGTGAAGCAGGCGTCCTGGCTGGCCAGCGGGGTCGCGTTGACCTCGGTGCCGAGGTCGAGCTCGACGCCGTCCTCGGTGCACAGGGTCAGGTCGACGGTGCCGCCGGTGCTGTGCGGGGCGACCTGCGGCGGCGAGACGTACTTGCTGGCTTCGACGTGCAGGCGGGCGTCGTCCCAGTCGGGGCGGACCTCGCGCAGCTGCTCGCGGTACTGCTCGAAGTAGGCGGTCTGCAGCCGCAGCGGCCGGTACGCCTCGATGACGAGCAACCGCAGCCCGCCGGGCAGGGTCCGCTGCGCCCGCAGCAGCCGCTCGACGGTGCCTTCGCGCAGGTGGGCATAGGCCCCGGCCGCGTCGGCCAGCCGTCCATCCACCAGCAGTCCCGGCACCTCACGCAGGTCGACCAGGCACTCGCCGTTGTCACCCAGGGGAACAGCCGCGATACGCGGGTCGGACAGCAGGATCATCGGTGACTGGGCGACGGCAGGCGCGGGCGGGCTGGTCAGCAGTTCGGTCATGAGCACAGCTCACCGCAGTCGGCGTTAGCCCGGCATGAGCGCGAACGCTCACATCCCGTTCACACCGCCGGTGTTCCGGTCACCATGGCTGGCGCGTGACGCCGTCCAGCTCGGCGACCGCGGAACGGTCCTCCGCCGCCAGGATTGTGAGCATCCGTTCGGCCTCGACCAGCGTCGCATGCTTACCGGTCGCCGTGGCGTCCTCCGGGTGAGGGGTCTCCAGCCACAGGCGCCCGTCGTCGCAGCTCAGCTGAACGACGGCACCGCTCGGACTCGACGCCGACAGCCAGGACCCGGTCCGAGTCGGCAGGCGCCGCAGCACGTCGATGACCTCGGCCGAGGTCATCGGCTGTCCCTGACCGACGATGGGACCGCTGGGTAGGGCTTCGTAGGTCACGTCGAGGATGCCGGATTCGTTCGGCACGCCCGGGACGTCGTCCCCGCGCAGCAGCCGCAACCCATCGAACCGGCCCGTGGCCCGGTCGCCGGCGAGCAGGCGGTGCCCGTCGCGCGTGATCCGCTGCGTACTGCCGTACGCCTCGACCTCCAGCGTGGCGCCGGTCGGCAGCCAGGGCAGTTCGATGGCGGCGAGGGCGGTGACCGGCATCGGGTCGAGACTGCGGACGCGGCGGCCCAGGTCGATCGTGGCCGTCACCTCGGGCTCCGCCGGGTCGTACGCGACATGGGCGGCCAACCGCCCGAACCTGCGGCGTTTCCAGTCCAGCCGGACGTGGATGCGACGGCCGGCCGAGCCGTCCCAGTCGACCTGGAGCCCTTCGGCTCGCAGCGCCGCGGCGATCTCCACGCCGATCTGCTCGTCCGGCAGTTCGGCGAACCCACCGAACGCCAGCCACAGGCTGCCGCCGTCGGCCATGCGCTCGGCATCCTGGGCGTGGTAGAACACGTAGCCCCGGGCTGCCTGGTCCTTGCCCCGCTCGTCCGCGATCTCGGTCGTGCCGCAGTTCTGGCAGCAGGCGAAGTCCTCCCGGGCCACGATCCCGGACATGTCGAGGGTGCGGAAGGCGTCCGTGAGCCGGTCCGCGTCGGTCCGTTCAGGCCACCTGTCCTGCTCCGCCAGATGCGCGGCAAAGGCCGGACCGACCAGGCGCCACGCCAGCGCGCGCAGTTCGGCGGGTTCGGCTTTGCCGTGCAGGAATTCCGTCACGCCGGTGACGATCCGGGTACAGGTCTGACTGCCGAGGGCGACCTGCCAACGGACGTGGTGGGCCGCGAGCTGTACTTCGGCATCTTCGAGTGGCACGCCGGGCAACGTAGCAGCAGCGCGCCCGGCTGATACGTCCGGTGCACGACGTATCAGCACCCGGCTCCGGGGGCTCTGTCTGGCACAGGGCACCAAACCAGAGGAGAGCCGCATGAACTACCAGCCCGCCATCAACCAGTACAACGTGGGCGCCAGCGCGACCACGGCCGCACTGCAGGTACACCTGCTCGCAGCCGTCTGGCCAGGAGCCGCGCCGCAGGTCAACATCGTCGTCGACGGCACGATCGCCGCGGGCGGGGTGCGACCGGACTACGACAGCGCCACGAACACCATCACCATCCGACACAACGCCGCCGGGCCCGAGGACATCCTGGACAACCTGCTGTTCGAGGTGAACAACGCGCTGAACCCGAAGGTCGCGGCGGCCGCCGCGCTGTCCAAGGCCACCCCGGTCGGCGACCTCGGCAACCAGAAGATCATCGCCGAGTACGACACGTTCAAGCTGTACGTGCGCGATCTGGCGACCATCTTCGCGCCCGGCGGCAACGCCAACAACTTCCCCGCGCTGGTCGGGGGCGCGCACGCCCTGCCCGCGCAGGCCCTGGCGACGATCAACAACTGGATCGCCACGTACGCGCCGATCTACGCCGCCTACGGCGCGGGCGCGCCTTTCGCGGTGCACCCGACCGCGAACCTCATGCCGCTGCCTGCCGTACCGGCAGCGCCGGCGGGACCGTTCGGGGCGGGCGGGGCGGCGGTCGCCGCGGAGCAGGCCGCCATCCTGCAGTTCGGCACCACGATCCACAACCCGGGCGCCGCCGGCGAGCAGTTCTACCTGGGGCTGCTCACCAGCAAGCAGGTGTACGGCTACGAGCTGGTCCGCAACTGGAACGTGTCGCAGCTGACGACGTACGTCAAGGCCATCGACCCGGCGTACGTCAACGTCATGGCGGCCAACCAGATGAAGCCGATCAAGCTGGCGTGGGAGGACGAGCGGCGCTTCCGGCCGTACCTGTTCGAGCAGGCGATGGCGCTGCTGCCGGTGCTTGCCCCGGCGGGGGCGCTCGGGCAGAACCACCAGTTCGACCCGGGCATGGTCCAGGTCGCCCTGGAGGAGGCGAGCCGCGCCGTCTCCGACCGGTGGGAAAAGGGCGACCTGTCCAAGGTCAAGCCGGTGGTGCCGTGGCTGCAGCCGGGACAGGCCCTGCGGGTCCAGGTCGACCTTCTGCGGATGAACGCGGCGCCCGCGCTGCCCGCCATCAACCTGTCGCGGATCCGCTGACCACTGTCGCGGATCCGCTGACCAGGTTCGGCATCGGCGAGGGCGCCGAATGATACGGAAGGCCTCCCGGTTTCGGGAGGCCTTCCTCCGTTCGGGCTACCGTGGCCGCACAGTCGTCCTTGCGACGATCGTCCGGGGTATCACCGCTGCTCGATGCCTCTCTATTCTGTAGTAGCGGTCCCATCACGACACAGGAGCGCCCGTGTTCCACCTCGACGCGACGACGCACGGTCCGGTCGGCCGTGCCGTCCCGGCGCGACCGGCGCCGGGTGACGAGCGGGTGGAGACACAGGCGCACGCGAGTCGGCCCCGGCGGCGAGACCGGCCTGGGTTCAGGCCGGTGCCGTGGACCGGGGGCCGGGATCGGCGTATGGGCGGCAGCGGTCAGATGAGCGTCCAGGACGTCTGGACCGGTCCGTCGTCCTGGGGGTAGCAGCAGAGCCGCAGGTGCCCCCGCGCGACACCAGTCGCGCAGAAGCGACCCAACGCGTCGGCGTCGACCCAGGTGGGGCCGTCGGCGTGGTCGACCCGGATGCGGGCGCGCTGGGGCGGCACGAGCTGCCCGGTCAACGCGACCGTGGCGCCGGTGACGGCCGCCTCGACCTCGATGGTCAGGTCGCCCGCGGTGAACGTGAACAGGTCCGGCGGGGTGTCGCCACGGACGCCCGCCAGTTCCACCTGCTTGACCAGTTGCGCGAGCGCGGCGTCGGTGTCGCGCCAGGACAGCGCCTCCTTCGCCATCGTCAGCAGGTGCGTCGGCACGGGGTCCATCCGCGAGGCCAGCCCACGCAGTTCGGTCGGGTTACGGTCGTGGTCATGCGGCATCGCTGCTCAGCCTCCTGCGGAGATGGTCCAGGCAGCGTGCTCTCGTGGGGCCGATGCTGCCGATGGGTATGTCCAAGGCCGCGCTGACCTCGGCGTAGCTGGGTGGTGGGTCGAGCAGCAGCAGCCGCAGCACCGCCTGGCACTGCGCGGGCAGCTCACGTACGGCCTGCCACAGGGCACGGTCGCGCTCGCGGCGCAGCAGGTCGTGGTCGGGCGCGTCGCCGACGGTGTCGCGCGGCTCCAGCGTGGTCAGGTCCCCGACGGGCAGGTCCCGCCCGGCCCGGCGCAGCACCGCCAGCGCCTCGCGCCGGGCCGTGGTGGCCAGCCAGGAGCCCAGCCGGTCCGGTTCGCGGATGGCGCCCAGGTGCTCGACCAGGCGCAGCCAGGTGGCCTGGAAGACGTCGGCGGCGTCGGCCGAACCCAGGCGGTGGCTGCGCGCCACCGCCCAGACCAGCCCGGAGTAGGCGTCGACCAGCGCGTTCCAGGCCTGCTGGTCGCCTGCGGCAGCCCGTTCCAGCAGCGCGCCCGTGTCCGGTTCGGGCAGCATCGTCTCCTGCGATCCCTGGCTCATGACAGCCCCGGGTATCCGCCGATGGAGCGCAGCGCCGCCGTGGACAGGACCGACTTGAGCGCCACCTCGGTCGAACCGCTGCGGGCCGTCTGCTCGGCGAGCAGCCCGACCACGTGCGGGGTGGCGAACGAGGTCCCGCTCCACAGCGCCCAGCCGGTCGGGAACTGGCTGTGCTTGACGAACGTGCTGGTGATGTCCTCGCCGGGCGCGATGACGGTGACCCAGGGGCCCGCGTTGCTCCAGTCGCACAGGCCCTTGCCGTCGTGCGCGGCGACCGCGACGATCTGTCCCGCCCACGGCTGCGCCGTGCCTGCGAACGCGGCGGGCCAGAACGGGCGGTCGCGCAGGCCGTCGTTGCCCGCCGCGGCGACGACGAGCCGGTCGCGCCCGGTGAGCAGCTGCCCCAGTGCCACCGACAGCGCCAGCGGCGGTTGGTCGTCGAGGGTGTAGCCGCCCAGCGACAGGTTGATCAGCTTCTCGTCGCTGACGCGGTCGAACGAGGCGATCAGGTCGGCCTCGGTACACAGTCCGAAGGTGTCCAGCAGACGCACCGCGCGGACGTCGGCCTTGGCGGTCTGCGCGGCGATGACGCCGATGATGAAGTTGGCGTGGCCGACGTCGCCGTCCAGCACACCGTCGTCGTCGACGTCGGTGTCGGTCTCGAAGTCGGCCGCCGTGGCCGTGTACGCGTGCGACGGCAGCGGGCTCTCGCGCCACACGCCGGTGTCGATCACCATGACCGGCACGTCCCGGCGCGGCTTGTCGACCGTCGGCGAGGTGGTGGGCTGGGCGGCGGGCTGCGGGGGTCCGAACGGGCCGCCGTGCTCGAACGGGGTCGACACGAACACATGGTTGGGCGCCGCGACGGTGCGGTCGTCGCCGTCACGTGCGGCCGCCTGCCGTACCTTGCGGGCGGCGGCGGGCACGTCCAGGCCGTCCGCGGTCAGCCGCAGGAGGCCGGGCGCCACGACGGTCTCGTTCACCCGGTCGGTGTGGCCGAGGCCGCCGAGCACCCGTTCGGCGGACTGCCGATGGTCGGTGAGCACCAGCAGTTCGTTGCGAGCGAACCAGACGGGCCTGCGACCGGCGCGGGTCTCCTGGCCGAGCCAGGGCAGCTCGGCCATCCTCCGGGCCCGCCGGTCCTGCCAGCGGTGCAGGCGGTCCTGCGACATTGCCATCGTGGTCCTCCAGGTCGGCGTGTTGCGTCGTGCAACAGAGTGCGGGCGGTGGCCTCCTGATACATCGGGGTCTGTCACAACGACGACACTTGCGACAGTGGTGATTGGACCGATGCGAGAGTTGTGCGGCATGAGCGCGTACTAGCCATGGTCATGGCCAACCCGGAACGGGCCGCCGCCCTCGGCGTACGGCTGCTGGCCCGGGCCGAACGTGGACGCGACCGCCCCGGTATGTCCACCAGCCTGCGCATCCTCGGCCTGGCCGCCCGGGAGCTGCAGGATCCGGCGCTGGCCGCCATCCGGTTGCGCCGCTCGATCGCCGTGGCCCGTGACCATCCGCGGCTGGCGGCCGAGTCCCGGATGAGCCTGGCGTTGGTGCTCAACGACCTCGGGCGTCCTCGGGCCGCGCTGCGCGAGATCGATCAGGCGCTGCTGGTGCTGGAGGGGCTGCCGCTGGCTCGGGCCCGGATGCAGCACGGGATCCTGCTGCGGCGGCTGGGCCGCGACACCGAAGCGCTGGAGGCGTACGGTGCGGCGCTGGCGAGCTTCCGGCGCCACGACGACCGGCTGTGGCAGGCGCGGGCGCTGACCAACCGCGGGGTCCTGCAGGCCTACCGCGGGATGTTGACGCAGGCGAAGGTGGATCTGGAGCGGGCCGAGGAGCTGTACCGGGGCCAGTCGCTGACCGTGGCCGTGGCCCAGGTGCAGCACAACCTCGGTTTCGTCGCGGCGCAGGGCGGCGACATCGTCACGGCGCTCACCTGGTACGACCGGGCCGACGAGCAGTTCCGGCAAAGCGGGCGCCGACCCGCCGAGGCGCTGATCGACCGGGCGGAGCTGCTGCTGGCGGCCCGGCTGCTGCCTGAGGCCCACCAGGCGGCCCGCGACGCGGTCGAACTGGCCGGGTCGACCCGGCTGGGTTCGCTGCTGCCGCAGGCGCGGCTGCTGCTCGCCCAGGCGGCGCTGGCCGCCGGGGACACCGCCGAGGCGCGGCAGTCGGCGCGCCTGGCGCGGCGGGCCTTCGAACGGCAGCAGCGGGAAAGATGGGTGGTGCACGCCAGATACCTGGAGTCGGTGGCCATGGCGCGGCCGAGCCCGCGACTGCTGCGCACGCTGGCGACGGCGCTGGACGCGGCGGGCTGGCCGGAGCAGGCCCTGGACGCGCGGCTGCGCGCGGCGGCCACCGGCGACGCGGACGCGCTGGCCGAACTCGCTGCGGTCAGCGTGGCCCGCGGGCCGGTCCGGTTGCGCATCCGGGCCTGGCACGCGCAAGCGCTGTACCGCCTGCACCGCGGCGACCGAGCGGGGGCCAGGCGTGCGCTGCTGGCCGGGCTGCGCCTGCTCGACCAGTACCGGGCCGCGCTGGGCGCGACCGAACTGCGGGTGCTCAGCTCGGCCGAGGGCGGTGAGCTGGCCCGGTTGGGGGTGCGGCTGGCGCTGGTGGAGCGGTCGGGACGGCAGGTGCTGGGCTGGGCGGAGCGGTGGCGTGCGGCGACGCTGCGACTGCCCGCCGGGCGCGGGCAGGACGACCCGGCGCTGGCGCGGGAGCTCGCCGAGTTGCGCCGGGTCAGCGCGGAGCTGGCCGGATACTCCTCCGACGCGATCCGGCGGGCCCGGCCGCTGCAGCGCCAGCGTGTGTTGGAGGACTCGATCCGGCGCCGCACCTGGCGTACCCGGACCACAGGCGGCGTGGTCGAGACGCCCGGTTCGGTCGACGAGATCGTGGGCGGCCTGGGCGGGCGGGCCCTGGTGGAACTGGTCGAGCAGGACGGGCAACTGCTGGGCGTGGTCGCCGTCGACGGGCGGATCCTGTTGCGCCCGCTGGTCGCGGCGACGGCCGTGGCCGCGGAACTGGCGGCGCTGCGGTTCGCGATGCGGCGGCTGGTGCTGCGGTACGGGTCGGCGGCGTCGCTGGCCGCCGCCGAGGCCGCCGCCCGGCACGGCGTACGGCAGCTGGACGAGTGGCTGCTCGGTCCGCTGTCCCGGCTCGTCGGCGATCGGGACCTGGTGGTGGTGCCGACCGGTGCCCTGCAGGCGCTGCCGTGGTCGGCGCTGCCCAGCTGCCGTGGCCGGTCGGTGGCGGTCGCCCCGTCGGCGACGGCGTGGGCCCGCAGCGCCGCCGGTGGCGGAGTGACCGACGACCGGACCGTGCTGGTCGCGGCGGCGCGACCCGAGCACGCGCTGGGCGAGGTGCGGGCACTGGCCGCGCTGGCGCCCGCCGCGCGGGTGCTGGCCGGTCCGGACGCGACGGTGCGCGCGACCCTGGCTGCCATCGACGGTGCCCGGCTGGTGCACCTGGCCGCGCACGGTGAGTTCCGCGCCGACAATCCGCTGTTCTCCCACCTCGACCTGGCCGACGGGCCGCTGACCGTGCACGACCTGACCGGCCTGCACCGGGCGCCGGACCTGGTGGTGCTGTCGGCCTGCGACACGGGCCTGTCGGCGGTGCATCCGGGCGATGAGCTGATGGGGCTGACCGCCGCGCTGCTCGGGGCGGGCACCCGCACGCTGGTCGCGAGCATCGGCCCGGTCGACGACGACGCGACCCGGGCGCTGATGCTCGAGCTGCACGACCGGCTGCGCCAGGGCGCCGACCCGGCCGCCGCCCTGGCCGCCGCGCAGGTCGCGGCACCAGTAGAGCACTGGGCGACCGCCCATAGTTTCTCGTGTTTCGGCGCCGGAGCCGCCTGACCTCCCATCATCCGCGTCGGATATCGGCGGCGGCGGCGTCGCGCAGCTGACATCGACGGCTGTATCAGCGCCCGCCGCCGCCCGCTCTGTTTCGCGATCGTGCCGCCCGGCACGAGGCGAGGCGGAGGTGGACAGATGCGGTACACGCAGGAGCCGGGGCCGTTGGCCCGGGCGTCGGCGCTGCTGCTGGCGAGCCTGGCCGAGGTCGATGTGGCCGTGCAGGTCGAACACCCCGGCGCTGTGCAAGGTGTGCAGGCCGGAGCGTACGGCGGCCCGTGGCTTGCGGTATGGCCGTACGCGGTGCTGCCGGAGTCGCTACCGGCACGCGCCGGTGATCCGCTGCGGTTGCGGGTGCGGTTCCTGCTGCACGCCGACGGTCCCGGGACGACCCCGGTCGAGGTGCTCGACCGGGTGCTCACGGCCGGGGTGCCGTACCTGCTGGCCGAGGCGGTGCCGGACACGTTGTGGCCGGCCCTGGGGGCACGGCTGCGCATGGCGCTGCTGTGCGAGGTGCCGGTGCAGTTGGCCACGGCGGCGCCGTACGTGCCGCGGGTGACCCAGCCGCCCCGGCTGGAGACGACGGCACTGCGGCCGCTCAACGGCCGCGTCGTCACCGTCGACGGAGTGCCGCTGGCGCGGATGCGGGTGGCGGTCGCCGATCAGACGGCCGCCGCGTACACCGACAACAACGGTCACTTCACGCTGCCCGCGGTCGCCGCCGACCGCCCGCTGCGCCTGCTGGTCACCGGCCGCGGGTTGCAGCTGTCCGCCGAGGTCGCGGCCGTGTCGGCCGACCCGGTCGTCATCACCTGCGAGATCCTGGAGGTCTAGCAATGCCCGTGTACTCCTCTCCCGGCATCTATGTCGAGGAGGTGTCCGGCGGCAGCAGGCCGATCGAATCGGTCGGCACCAGCACCGCCGGGTTCGTCGGCACCGCACCCGACCCGACCGCCCGCCGCGACGAAGCCGTCGCGGTCAACAGCTGGTCGGAGTTCGTGCGCGTGTTCGTCGGCGAGAGCACCGCCAGCACCCCGCTGTCGCGGGCCGTGTACGGCTTCTTCGACAACGGCGGCGGCCGCTGCTACGTCGTCAACATCGCCACGGGCCACCCGCTGGCCGGTAAGGGCCGCCAGCGGTCCGGGCTGCGGCTGCTGGAGGCGATCGACGAGATCGCGATCGTGGCGGCGCCCGGCTACACCGACGCGGCATCCTACGAGGACCTGCTGGCCCACTGCGAGCTGATGGGCGACCGGATGGCCATCCTCGACGGGCCGGAGCACACCGGCGACGTCGAGCGGCTGACCCGCGTCGGCGGCGTCACGCTGCCCAAGCCGCCCCGCAAGGCCGGTGCGAGCGCCGAGGGCGAGTCGCAGGTCGCGCCGGTCGAGGAGAACAGCGGGCTGCGGCCGCGCCAGTCCGACTACGGCACCTTCTACGTGCCTTGGCTGGTCGTACGCGACCCGCTGACCGGCGAGATGACCAGCACCCCGCCCAGCGGCCACGTGGCCGGGGTGTGGGCGCGCACCGACACCACCCGAGGCGTGCACAAGGCCCCGGCCAACGAGCCGGTGCGCGGCGCGGTCGACCTGTCGTACCGGGTGACCAAGGCCGAGCAGGACGTGCTGAACCCGGCCGGGGTCAACTGCATCCGGCACTTCCCGGCCGAGGGCATCCGCATCTGGGGCGCCCGCACGCTGGCCGCCTCGGCCAGCGAGTGGCGCTACCTCAACGTCCGGCGACTGTTCAACATGCTCAAGGAGTCGATCGGCGACGGCACGCGCTGGATCGTGTTCGAGCCCAACGACAACCTGCTGTGGAAGTCGATCCGCCGCGACATCGGCGCGTTCCTGACCCGGGTGTGGCGCGACGGCGCGCTGCAGGGCCGTACGCCTCAGGAGGCGTTCTTCGTCAAGTGCGACGAGGAGACCAATCCCGCCGAGGTCCGCGACGCGGGCCAGGTGGTGACCCTGATCGGCATCGCGCCGGTCAAGCCGGCCGAGTTCGTCATCTTCAAGATCAGCCAGTCCGCCGGCACCGGCGGCGAGCAGGGAGCCTGACATGCCCGAGGTCACCGCAACCGCGCGTCCCGCCGCCCAGCCGGGCAACCTGGTGGACCCGTATCGCGCGTACAACTTCAAGCTGCTCATCAACAACGTGACCGAGGGCCACTTCACCGAGGTGGGCGGGCTCGGCATCAAGGTCGAGACCATCGCCTACCGGGAGGCGGGCAACAACTCGGTGGTGCGGGCCATCCCCGGCCGGGTCACGTACCAGCCGGTCACGCTGCGGTTCGGTCTCACCTCGTCGGCGGAGCTGTGGGACTGGCTGATGACCGCGGTCGAGGGCCGGGTCAGCCGCCGCAACGTCTCCATCGTCATGCTCGACAGCTCGGGTTCGGCCGAAGCGCTGCGCTGGAACCTCGTCAACGCCTGGCCCCAGGAGTGGTACGGCTCGCCGCTGGACGCGATGAGCCGCGAGCTGGCGGTGGAGACGCTGGTGTTGGCGCACGACGGCCTCCAGCGGGAGACCAGCGGTGTCGGCGCGGCTGCGTGATCTCGTCGGCTGGTTGCGGCGCCTCTTCGCGGGAAGGGGCGCCGCCGCCCGGCGGACCCTGGCGGTGACGGCCGACGGCACCGCGCTGGTGTACGTCGCCGACCCCGCCGACCAGGCCGATGCCTTCGGGCATGACGGGGCCGACGACCCGACCGCCGGACTCCGACCGCCGACCGCCGACCGGCTGGGCGGACGCGCCGCCGACCTGGACCCGTCCGGGTCCGGAACCGGTTCCGGACCGGCCCGGCCTGCGGCGCCTCAACCGGGTGCGCAGGCCGTCCGGCCGCCCCGCCCGGTGGCGCAGGCCGTCCGGCCGCCGCACCCGGTGCGGGCGCGGGACTCGGGGCAGCCGAGTTCGGTCTGTCCGGCCGTCCGTCCGGGAACGACCCAACTGCCGCCACGGTCGGTGGCCGCCCAGGCGATGGCCGCTGAGGCGGTGCGGGTCGAGGCGGAGACGGCTGCTGCACCGGCCCGATGGGCCGACGACGCGTCGGCCCAGCCACGGCCGTTGCCGGACTGGATCGACAGCCCGGCTGATTCGCCTGCGGGCGAGGGTCACCGGGTCGAGCAGCAGCGGCTTGGTCAGGCACATCGCCGTCCCGGCCCGGCCGTGGTCGGCGACGAGCCCGTCAGCCTGGCGACCGAGCGGACGGGCTCCGCGACGGAGCATGGCTTCGGGACACCTGGGTCACCGGAGCATGACGGTGTCAGCGGGCGGTCGGGGTGGCCGGGCTCGCAGGACGCTGCCTGGCCGACGCGGTTCGGCGGGCGGGCGGCTGCGGCCCCGGCGACACCCGGCACCCCGCCCGGAGCGGATCCACCCGGGTCATCCCAGGTGGACGACCTGCCGGGGCCGCGCAGGGAGGGCAGGGGGGAAGCTCGGCACGACCGGCTCACCGGGTCCGGTACCGGTACCGCCGCCACGGCGGACCGCGACAGGACGGCTGCCGTCCGCGTCCACTCGGACACTTCCGGGTGGCCCGCGCCGTCGTACGGCCCGGAGGTCTCGACACAGGACGACCGGGCCTTCGAGGCGGTCGAATCCTGGCGTGGCCCGACGGCGGACGCGTGGACCGACGCCGTTCTGGGGCGGCGGTCGAGCCGTGCCCCAGGGCAGTCCGCCACCGCTTCGGGGTCGGCCGCGACGCCCGGTCCGCAGCCGGTGCGCCCCGGGCCGGGCCGAGCGGCGCAGCCCTCGTACCCGGCGTACCCGGCCGTTTCGCGGGCCCGGCGGCAGGACTGGCCGCACGACGCCGAGCGGCTCGGGCCGCCCGGGGCCGCCATGATCACCGGTCCCGCGGCCGAGGCGCCGTGGCCGTCGCTGGACGGCCCGGCAACGGTCGCCGACCCGTGGCCGCACCTGCTCGACGACACGGCGCTGTGGGTGGCCCCCGATCCGTCCACGCCCGACCCCGACCGGATCCACCGACTGCGACGTGAACAGGAGGGGCAGCAGTGGAACGCATAGCCTTCCTCGTCGACGCCACCGGCGAGCGCATCGACTGCCTGGTCAACCCCGAGACGCTGGTGATCCGGCGACTCGCCGGGGTGCGCCCGGCGGCGCTGCCGGGCGCCGTGGTCGGCACCGGGGTCGACGACGCGCTGCTGTACACCGGCGGCGGCCGTACCGAACTGGTGCTCGACCTGCTGTTCGACGTCGACCTGGTGGAGCCCGCGCACCGACCCGACGACGTACGCGAGCTGACCGGGCGGCTGTGGCACCTGGCCGAGAACGGCGACGGCCGCCTGCCGCTGGTCCGGCTGGTATGGGGCAAAAGCTGGAACCTGCCCGGCGTGGTGGTGAACGTGGCCGAGCGTTTGGACGCCATCGACGCGTCCGGCACGCCGCGGCGTTCGTGGCTGCGGCTGAAGCTGGTGCGCACCGAGGGCGAACCCGCGGCGCCGCCGACCCGCACCTCGGCCGCCGCGGTCCAGGTGACCGGCAACGGCGCCGGCGGAGCCGGGGTCCGCTTCGACCTGCTCGCCGCCACGGCGCTGGGCGACCCGACCCGGTGGCGGGAGCTGGCCGAACACAACGGCGTCAGCAACCCGCTGGCCGTGCCCGCCGGTTCCGTCCTGGGAGTGCCGTCATGATCATTCCTCAGCTGTCGGTACGCCTGGACGGCGTGCCCGTCCCCGGCCGGGTCCTGTCGGCCCGCGTCGCGTACCGGATCTCGCTGCCGACCCAGGCCGAGCTGACCGTGCAGGCGGGCAACGGCTGGCCCTTCGGGTCCCGGCTGCAGCTCGAACTCGACGGGCAGCCGCTGTTCGACGGAGACGTCGGCTCGGTGGAGCTGGTCCGCGGCCCCGGCTCGGAGATCGGCTGGACCGTCGTGGCCCACGACGTGCTGCACCGGCTGCGCGCCCGGCAGCGGCCCCGCGTGTTCACCGACGTGACGCTGGCCGACCTGGCCCGCGAACTCACCGCCGGGCTGGGGCTGACCGTGCGCTGCCCCGACCCGGGGCCGCCGCTGGAGCGGGTGGTGCAGCACCGGGCCACCGACTGGGACCTGCTGTCGCGTACCGCCGCACGGCTGGGCCGCTACCTGCACCTCGACGGCCGCACCCTGGTCGTGGACACGCTGCGTCCGCGCGGTTCGGCGGTGGAGCTGAAGTTCGGCGACACGCTGTGGCAGTGCCGCGTCGCCGGGCACGCCGACCGGGCGCTGTCGGCGGTGACGGCGTACGGCTGGCACCCGAGCCGGGGCGAGTTCACCACCGAGCGGGCCGCGGGCCCCGGCTACCGTCCCGGCTCGGCGACCCCGCCGCCGGGGCTGGCCGCCGGCGCCGACCGCACCCTCATCGACCAGCCGGTCGGGCACCAGGCCGAGGCCGCGCAGGCGGCTGTCGACCGGGGCGCCGCGCGGGCGCTCGCGGTCAGCGGCACCTGCCAGGGCGACGTGACGGTACGGCCCGGCCGGGCCATCGGCGTCAGCGGCGTCGACGACGCTGTCGACGGGGTCTATCCGGTGTGCACGGCCGTGCACACGATCGACGCCGACGGCTACCGCACCGTCTTCGGCACCGAGGCGCCCGAAGGCCTGCCGCAGCAGACCGCGGCGGCGATCGCGCTGGGCCGGGTCACCGCGGTCGACGACCCCGACGGCCGGGGCCGGGTCCGGGTGGTCCTGCCCGGACACGGTGAACTCGACCTGGGCTGGCTGCCGGTGCTGTGCCCCGGCGCCGGGCCGGGCAAGGGCGTGGTCGTCCTGCCCGACCCCGGTGACCTGGTGGTGCTGGCGCTGCCGCGCGAGGACCCCGCCGACGCGATCGTGCTCGGCGCCGTGTTCGGCCCGCAGACCCCGCCCGACACCGGGGTGAAGGGCGGCGCGGTCAAGCGCTGGACCCTGCACAGCGCGGGTGGGCAGCAGGTCGTCGTGGACGACGTCGACAAGTCGATCACGCTCACGAACGCCGACGGCAGCCGCCTGGAGCTGGCGCCGAACGTGGTACGGCTGCTGGCCCGCACCGACCTGGTCATCGAGGCGCCGGGTCACAAGATGTCCATCCGCGCCGCCAGCGTCGACTTCGAGCGGGCGCTGATCCCGGGCCTGCCCACGGGGGTGAACCCGCTGTGAAGGCGATCGTCTCCACCGCCGACGTGCGCTGCGACCACGACGGCAAGGTCCAGAACAACCCGTCGCAGCACTGGGTGCAGATCGCGGGCGACCCGGTGCTGGTCGACGACGACCCGGAGGGACGCGCGATCGTCCGCTGCCCGAACATCGGCGCCACGATGAAGCCCTGCGTGAAGACGCTGCGCGTGTTCACCGGCTACAGCGACTGGATCCGCGTCGACGGGCACGCGGTCGTGCTGGACAACCTCGACGGGCTGACCGACGGCACCGTGCCCGGCACGGTCCACTACCAGGTCCGGATCCCCGGCCAGTCCTTCGTGGAGGTCTCCGCGTGAACGCGACATCGCTGCGCTTCTCCGAGCCCGTCGGGCTCGTCACCTCGGCCGCGGGTCGGGTCGCGCTCGTCCACGGCGACGACGCGATCCGCCAGGCGATCATGCTGCTGCTCGGTACGACGCCCGGTGAGCGGTTGATGCGCCCCGACTACGGCTCGCACCTGCACCGGCTGCTGTTCGCGCCCAACGACCAGACCACCGCCGGTCTGGCCATCCACTACGTCCGCCACGCGATCGAACGCTGGGAGCCGCGGGTCGAGATCGAGGAGGTCGACGCCGACCCCGATCCCGACATCCCGTCCCGGCTGAACGTGCACCTGCGCTACCGGGTCCGCCAGACGCTGGCCACCGGTGTCCTCGACTACCCCCTCGACCTCGGAGAACAGCCATGATCCCCGTGCCGAACCTGGACGACCGCACGTTCGCCGACCTCGTCGCCGAGGCCCGCGAGCGGGTGCGCCGGTCGTCGCCGGACTGGACCGACCTGTCGGTGCACGATCCGGGTGCCGCGCTGCTGGAGGCGTTCGCGTACCTGACCGAGGTGATGCTGTTCCGGCTGAACCGGCTACCGGAGAAGGCGTACCTGGAGTTCCTGAACCTGCTCGGGGTCACCCGGCGGCCGCCCGCCGCGGCCTGGGTGGAGCTGACGTTCAGCCGGACCGGCACCGACACCGCCGAGCGGATCGTGATCCCGGCCGGGACGCGGGTGGTGGCCGCGCGCGGCGCCGACCCGCAGCCGGTCGTGTTCACCACGACCGTCCCGGCGGCGGTCGCCGAGGGCGCGACGGAGACGCGGGTGCGGGCGTACCACTGCGAGCTCGTCGACGGGGAGCTGCTGGGCCTGGGCACCGGGCTGCCCGGACAGGTGCTGCGCTGCGACCGCGCCCCGCTGGCCACCACCGGTGAGCCGCTGGAGGTGATGCTCGGCGTGCAGGCGGCCGGGCCGGTCGACGGGGCGGCGCGGGAGTTCCAGGGTCGCGTGTTCGAGATCTGGCAGCGGGTGGAGAGCTTCGCCGGGCTGGGGCCGACCGACCGGGCGTACCTGCTGGACCCGGCAGCGGGCGTGGTCACGTTCGCGCCGGAGCTGGACGGGGCGACGGGGCAGGCCGCGATACCTGGTGCGGTGCCGGGCGCGCACCGCGAGATCCGGATCTGGTACCGCACCGGCGGCGGCTCGCACGGCAACGTCGGCGCGGGCGCGCTGACCACACTGCGGGATCCGATCGCGGGGGTACGGGTCACCAACGCCGAACCGGCCCGGGGCGGGCGCGACCTCGAACCGGTCGACGCGGTGGCCCGGCGTGGGCCGTACGAGCTGTTCAGCCTGCACCGGGCGGTGACCGCGCGCGACTTCGAGCTGCTGGCCACCACCGACTCCCCCGCCGTGGCGCGGGCGCGGGCGTTCACCCGGGCGGCGATGTGGTCGTTCGCCCGGCCGGGCGAGGTCGAGGTGACGCTGGTGCCGTTCGTGCCCGAGGCGGCCCGGCCGGGCTGGCGGCTGCCGGTGGCGGCGCTGCTGGAGCGGCAACTGGACGAGGTGCGGCTGCGTACGCAGGCCGACCTGGACCGCCGCCGGGCGCTGGGCACGTCGGTGACCACGACGTGGGCCCGGTACAAGACCGTGGCGGTGCGCGGCCGGGTGGTGGTGGGCCGCCAGGAGGACCTCGACGCGGTGCGCCGCCGCATCCACGACCGCCTCTACCAGGCCATCAGTCCACTGCCCGCCCCGGCGACGGTGGAGGGCTGGACGTTCGGCGAGCCGCTGCGCGCCTCGAACGTGTACCGGATCCTGGAGCAGGCCGAGCCGGGGGTGCGCTACGTCGACGACGTGCGGTTCGTGCTCGACCACGCCCCGTCCGGCGTGACGAGCTCGCTCGCCGCCGACAACTATCAGGCCGCCACCTGGTACACCGGCGGTGGCGCCCAGGTGTTCCGGTCCACCAACGACGGCCAGGGCTGGGAGCTCGTCAACGAGCTGCCCGGCGAGACGGTCCGGCAGGTGCTGCCCGCGCCCGGCGCCGACCGCCCCGGTGTCACGGCACGGCCGGGCACCGTCGCGGTGGTCACCAACACCGACGAGGGCGGCTCCTCGGTGTACGTGTCGGCCGACCTGGGCGAGACCTGGCGCAAGCTCACCGAGCTCGACGCCGTGGTGCTGGAGGCGGCCTGGATCGACCGGGACGAGGCGGTGTCGCTGCTGCTGGCCTCCGACGCGGGACTGTTCGAGATGTCGCTGGTGGACGGTGCGGTGCCGCTGCAGATCGTGGTGGACCAGAAGGACCAGGACCGGGGCTTCAACTCGGTGCGGGCGTTCGTGTCCGAGCGCGGGGTGTGGGGCGTGGCGCTGGCCGCCGAGACCAGCTACGGGGTGTACCTGTCCACCGCGGGCGGCAAACCCGGCACGTTCCAGCACGTGGGGCTCGCGGGCACCGACACCCGGGCGTTGGCGGTGCAGCTGGACGGCCCGGACACGGTGCTGTGGGTGGGCACCGGCATGGCCGACCCGCGCAAGCCCGGCAAGGGCTGCTACCGGGCGCGGCTGTTCGAGGCCGACGTCCGCTGGCAGGAGATGTCGGCCGGGTGGACCGGCGGCACTTGCTGGGGCCTGGACTTCACCGACGGGGTCGCGTACGCCGCCAGCCAGAGCGGCGGAGTACTGCAGCTGGACACCACCGCCGCCACGCCGCAGTGGGAGTCGCCGTCGGTCAACTGCGGCCTGCCGCTGCGCGACCGGACCCGGTTCGAGCCGGTGCGGACCGTCGCCGCAGGCGGCGAGGTGTTCGTGGGCGGCAACCGGGGCGTGCAGGTGCGCGCCGGGGCGGGGCTGTGGCGCTCGGCGGCCAGCAAGGAGCTGCGGCAGGTCGTCACGATCCCGCCGACCTGGCTGCTGGTCTCGGGTGACCACGACATCGAGGTGGTGACCGACGATGCGGCGTGACGCGATCGCCGGGATGCTCCCGGCCGTGTTCCAGCGGACCATGCACCCGTCCGGGGTGCTTTGGGCGCTGCTGGACGTGATGGAGGGCCTGCACGACAGCAGCGAGGCCCGACTCGACGCGGTCGAGGACCTGTTCCACCCGTACCGCTGCCCGGAGCGGCTGGTGCCGTTCCTGGCCCGCTGGGTGTCGGTCGACCACCTGGGCAGCGGTCGGGACCTGGTCGCACACGGTGCCGCGCTGGCGCAGTGGCGCGGCACCCGAGAGGGGCTGAAGGCCGCGGTGGTCATCGCCACCGGCCTGACCGAGATCGAGATCGAGGAGGCGGCCGACCGCCCGTTCCACCTGATCGTCCGCATTCCCGCCGAATGCGTACTGGCCGAGCAGGTTCGGCACATCGTCGAGCTGGACAAACCGGCCGCCACCACCTTCGAGATGGGAGAACTGCCATGAGCGAGAAGACCGACAAGAACGAGAAGTGGATCATCACGACGTCGACGCCGGAGGTGGCACTGGGCCAGGACCGCGCTGCCGAGGTGACCTTCACCATCACCAACCAGACCAAGCGCACCGGCCGACCCGGCATCGACTTCCACACCGGGACCGACACCGACGCCGCCTGGTTCACCGTGGAGGACTACCCGCGCCCGCGGCCGGGGGCCACCGCGCCACTGGTCGTGAAGATCAACGTGCCGCAGACGGCCCCGGCCGGACGCTACGAGTTCCAGGCCCGACTCACCCCTCCCCCGGCCCCGGGCACCTTCGGCGACGCCGAGGCCGGTGACGCGCCTGAGGAGAACTCGGTGCTCAGCCGCCGCGTCGCCGTGGTCGTGCCCGCGCCGCCGACGCCGGAGAAGAAGCCGTTCCCGTGGTGGATCGTGGTCGCCGCCGCGCTGGCCGTACTGGTCATCGGTGTGATCACCTGGCTGGTGTGGCCGGGCGACGACCCGCAGGCGGTCGCCCCGCAGTCGTCGGCCAGCCCGTCGGTCGAGCCCAGCGCCAGCCCTTCACCGGTGCCGATGACCGCCGTGCCGAAGCTGGTCGGGCTGAACCTCACCGACGCGAAGGCGGCCCTGGCCAAGGCCGGTTTCGTGCCCGGCACGGTCCAGTACGGCTGGGACAACTCCCGCGGCCCCGGCGCGGTCACCCGCCAGTCACTGCCGGGTGGCGCGAGCGCGGCCAAGGGCAGCACTGTCGACCTCGGGATCTCGGCGGCCGCGGCGCAGCCGGTCATCTCCGTGCCGGTCAACAACTCCAGCGTCCCGCCGGGCCGGATGCCCACGCTGAACTGGACCCAGCCCGACTCGTGGCCGGTGCGCTGGCTGGTCTCGGTGCAGCTCGAACGCTGCACCCGGTCGGTGGTCGGTGAGGTCTGCAGCCTCACCCCGGCCGTGTCCAGCCAGATCTCGCGGGAGCGGCAGTTCACCCCGGCGCTGCCCAAGCCCAACTACGACACGGTCAACAACGTCCGCGACAACGGCTGGGTCACCATCAGTGTCCAGGTCCTCGACGACTACGGCACCGCCACCACCGCCGGCACCGTCCGGGTCTACCTGGAGCACTGACATGCCCGCACTCACCCGAGGACAGAAGATCCTCGCCGCGGTCGCGGTGCTGATCGTGGCGCTGTACGTCACCGGCGTGGCCACCCAGAACGACCAGCAGTCCATGGCCGACCCCACCGACAACGGCCTGGTCCAGGCACTGGGCGACTGGTTCGGCGACCCCGATCCGGTCGACCCGGCGGATCTGACCGCCCCGTGCCGCACCGGCGACACCCTCACGGTCGAGGGCAGCTGCGTGCTGACCGTCGCCAGGGCCGACGCGGACCTGCGCGAGGTGGCGCTGCGCCCCGACGCCGCGCTGCACCTGCACACCCGCGCCCCGCACGACGACACCGCCCTCGACCGCGACGTCCCCGCCGGGGAGCGCATCAAGGTCGCGGTCGACGGCGACGGCGTGGACATCACGCTGACCTGCGACAAGTGCACCGTGACCGTTGGAGGCAGTGATGGATAGGCTGCGCACCCCGTTCTTCTTCGTCTCGCTCGTCGCGTTCGGACTGGTCGTGGCGGTGGAGACGGGCAGCTCGTTCCTGCTCGGGCTCACCACCCCGGCCCTGGACACGGCCACGCAGCTCGGCGCCGACGTCCCGCCGGGCGTGGCGGAGCGGCCGGGCGGACTGGCCATCTCGTACCTGGCGCTGATCGACGTCGTGCTGCTGGGCACGGCGGTGCTGATGGGCGTGGCGATCCTGGCCTCCAAGCGGCTGCATGCCCGAGCCCAGGGGGTGGTCACGCTGATCGGTGCGATCATCCTGATCATCACGGCGCTGGTGCTGCTGTTCGTGGCGATCGCCAAGCTCGTCCTGATGATCGGCCTGCTGCTGGCCTTCCCGTTCGGGACGATCGTGTACCTGATCCTGTTCGGGTCGTTCCCACGCGGCGAGGCGGCGGTGGTGCTGTCGCTGATCATGTTCCTGAAGGTGGTCGGCGCGGTCTGCCTGGTGCTGGCGCAGCAGCGGTTCCTGCAGAACAAGGGCCTGGTCGCCATGATGATCACGTCGCTGCTCGGCAACGTGGTGGCGGTGTTCCTGCACGGGCTCGTGCCGGGGGTGCTGGTCAGCATCACGGACGCCATCGCCGGGATCGTGTTCGCGATCGTCGGCATCGTGTGGGCGATCATCCTGATCATCGGGTCCATCCCGGCGATCATCCGGGCCGTCCAGGCCACGGTGGACAACGCCAAGCAACTGCGGTCGGCTGTGCCGAACGCCGCCCAGAGCTGACCCGGCCGTTCGTCATCGAGGACAGGGCCCATGACCAGCAAACTTCCGGTCACGGGCCCTGCCAGTCCCGGTCCACGGGCACGCCGGATACGAAACGATCGCTGCAGAGTTCGGACATTCCGCCACTGGACCATGCGGTCAACGAACTTAGCGGGGGTCGAGATGCCTGCGGTAGCGTCGTGTCGTCGCGCAGTGGTGCATAGCCACTGATTGACGACTTGCGGAAGCCGTAGGGGGTCGCGGGCTACGGCATTAGTCACCATTTCGCACAATGATCAAATCTGGACAGGAAGTAGATCACCGAGGCCCTCACCGCTGACCCGCCACCGCTGACCAGCGCTCGCCCTCAGCCGGGCCAAGGGCATCGACATCCGGCAGAATCCCAGCCAGAAGCACCACCGGCACCTGGAGCCGGTGCTGGTGGTGCTGTCATCGGTTAACGTGACCGGCGCACTTCAATGCGACAAGCAGCCCTTGGAGCATTAAAATGGGAACTCACGAAATGAACCCGACTTGCTGCATTCCGACAATGAAATCGGTTATCGGAAAGTCGAGTCGCGCCTGCACAGCGAACACGGCAATGGGAGTTGGGAAGATGACTTGGTGGTGCTGCCAGACCTTTTTTGTGGCGAGTACCCTTCCATCAATGATCGAATCTCCATCCGAGGAGAATTGAGCACCACGGGTAAAGACCAACTGAGGCCGTTCGTTGTCCTCTAAGTACGAGGCGCTGATGTTACCCACCGCCGCTATGGGAGCTCCAATCGCCGGCGCAGTTCCAGCAGCCGAGGACAGTTGCTCCACTCCCGTCTTATCGTTTCCATCCGTGAAGCTTGCCAGTGCCTGCACGACTGGCAGGCTGGGGCCAGCCCCACTCGCCACCTGATCCGCAATCGCTTGCTCGACAGCGGAAATCGGTGCTGAGCACTCACCTCCACCCCCCATGGATCGGCAGACGAACTCCACAAATACCTCTGGCCCCCGGTCGCCGACGCACCGCCCAGCTTCCATGCACGCCAGATGATCCATCGCTTCTCCGACCGTGAAGCTGCGTGAGCCGCTATACCCGAAGCCGCTCCTCATGGCCTCATACGTTTGCTCGCTGACGTCCTGACCCATGATCTTCAACTCACGGATCTTGCGGATCGCTTCCTCAGCTCGTTTCCGCGCGGCGGCAATCCCTGCTTCATGATGCTTCACCCGGGTCTGATATTGCGCGACAGTCTCCTCCTCGAACCGAAGACCCGATGCATCGCTGAAGGTGGTGGGATTTCCTCCGCTATACGAGTAGCCGTGTGCCTGCTGGGGGTTGGTCAGATCCAGGACTGGGTCGACCGAGATGAATCGGCCGAGTGTGGCGTCGTACTCGCGCGCACCGAGGTGCACCAGACCTGTCGAGTCCTTGGTGCCGCCGACGTAGCCTCTCGTGCCGACGAACAGGCCTTGCGATCCGCGGGTCTCGCCGTACGGCATGGTCCTGTTCCTGGTGGTGCCCAGGCCCACGGAGTTGATCTGAATCTGCTGGGTCCCGTGGTGGTCACCGACGATCCAACGCAGTCCCGCACCGTCTCGCACCGCGATGGTCTGCCCGTCTGCGGAGTAGTAGCGGGTGGCCGCCAGGGTGCCCGAGTCGCGGTCGATTTCGGTGTGACCGAGATAGAGAGTGGTCTTCCCGCCCGTCTTGCCGAGCAGCCGGTTGCCGTCGGCGTCGTACACATACTCGGTCGTGGTAGCACCTTGGGTGACTGTTGCCAGGTGTCCTTCGGGGTTCCAGTTCAGAACCTGGCCGACACCGGCGTCGGTCTGGCGGTTGACCGTGTTGCCGGCGTTGTCATAGGTGAACGCCCTGTTCGCGGTGCCGGCAAGCGGTCCTGCGGCCGCGACGCTGGTCAAGGAGTGCGGTCGGACCGCACCGGGTGCCGGGTAGGTGTACGTCCACGTGGTGTCCGCCGCGGCACCCTTGTCGACCTGCGTCTTACGGTTGCCGGTGTAGTCGTCGAAGGTCCACTGGCGCCAGTAGGGGTCGGCGCCAGCGCCGCCTGGGACCTTGGTGGCGCCGCAGTCCCAGATGGCGTTGGTCCATGCCTCGGTCATCCGGCGTAGGGCGTCGTACTTGAAGCACTCGACCTGGTCCCGTGCCCCGTTGGTCCTTCCGGCGATGACTTTGACGTCGCCGATGGCGTCGTAGCTGTATTCGCTGGTGAACTTGTCGCTGAAGGTGCCCGGGGTCGTGCTCTCGGTGTCGACCTGGGACACGTCGAGGCGTCCGGTGCCCTGGTTGATGGTGTTCGTCAACCGCACCTGAGCTCCTGCGGCGCCGAGCGTGACCCTGTTCAGCGGCCCGTAGTTGTAGTAGGTCCGGCTGGCGACGTAGGTGGTGGTGCTGGGTCCGTAGTCGGAGGTGACGGTCGTCGGGTAGCCGAGGTTGTCGTATCCGTAGGTGATCACCTCGTCTTCGGCCAGCGGCGTCCCGGCCGCCCCTACCCCTGGCACTGTCATCGAGGTGATGTTGCCGGCCTGGTCATAGCCCAGGTTCGTCTGGTAGGTCTTCACGGCCGGGTCCATCACACCGGCCGGGACGGTGACGAAGTTGCCGGTGGGTTGGTAGCGGTTGTTGTATCCGGTGACGCCGGTGACGTACGCGCCGGTGGTGTCGTAGCGCGTCGCCGAGGTGAGCTGCCCCTTGGCGATGGTGTCGTAGAGGTAGGAAGCGAGCTTCGTGCCGCCGGTGCCGACCGGGCCCGACCAGCGTTCGATGACGCGGGAGAGGTCGTCGTACTTGTTCGAGACCTTCCCGAGCGGGCCCTGGGTGTAGTCGACGCGGCCGGCCGAGTCGTAGGCCGTGGTCGTGGTGCCGGCGTCGGGGTCGACCGCAGTGGTCATGCGACCGGCCCAGTCGTAGGCGTAGGTCCAGTCGTTGCCGGCCGGGTCGGTCATGGCGGTCATACGCCCGAGCAGGTCGTAGGTGTAGACGGTGTCCTGGTGGATGGTGGCGGTGGTGTACTGCTCCAGCTTCGTGGTCTTGCCGTTGACGTCGAGATACGCGATGGTCCTGGTGCCGCCGGCCGGAGGCACGGTCTCGACCCGGTCGCCGTAGTAGGTGGTGGTGGCCTGCCGCCATGCGCTGGCGGTGGTGGAGTAGTCCGCCACGCTGATCGGCCGCGACAGGTGGTCATAGGTTGTCTTGTGCCAGGCGGGCAGTGCCGTCAGGGCCGGGTTGAGCAGCCCCGATCCGGCGGCTGAGGCGTTGTGCACCGGGTCGCCGGTCGCCGCGACGTTACCGCGGGCGTCGTAGGTCGTGACGCTGACGATCCGGCCACCGGCCGGGCTGGCCGTCTGGACTTCCCTGGTGCGGCCACGGCCGTCGAGGTAGGTGAACGACGAGGCCCAGTTCCCCGCACCCGACACCAGTTTCTCGGTCTGCGTGCGCGCGGGCGCGGTGGGCTGGCCGATCCCGCCGTCGTAGGTGATCTGGTATGCGAACCGCAGCGATCCCTGGCCCGCTGTCTCGCCGGGCAGAAGCACCTCGGTGGTGCGGCCCAGGCGGTCGACCTTCAGTTCGGTCACCTTGCCGTTGGCGTCGATCGTCTTGAACGGACCGCCCTGGTAACGCGACATGAAGATGGTGGTCTGGTGACCGGCGATCGGGCCGGCGGTGACGATGCCGTTCTCCGGCCAGTTGACCGCCGGGTTGTAGGTCGTCGTGGTGGTCTTTCCCGCCGCGTCGGTCGCGCTGGTGACACGGCCGAAGTTGTCGTACACCGACTCGGTGGCGGTGTACTTGTTGCTGGCGCTGTATGTCTTGACCCAAGTGGGGTTGCCGTCGTCGAGATACTGCAGCGGGCCGGTGTCGATAGACCCGTCGTAGTAGGTGATCGTGCGCCCGATCTCCGCGCCCGGGGTCTGGGTGTTGCACGCCGAGCCCTCACGGGTGATGACCGTGTCCGGGTAGTCGAGCAGGTAGAGCGCTTCGTTGCGGGCGTAGTAGATGTTGGTGCAGGTGTCGTCGGCGGTGTCGGCGAGGTTGCCGTGGTCGGTGACCGTCTCCGGCTGCCAGAACACGTTGTCGTAGGTCGTCGTCTTCTGGGTCTCGCGCCAGCCTCCGCCGGTGACCTTCTCCCGGTTCTTCTCCAGCGTGACGAACGTCCGGTACGAGTTGTTGTAGCCCGGCCCGTCGCCCATCAGCGGATACCCGTACTCGTAGCGGGTTGACCCGACCTCGTCGTAGGTCGCAAGGGTCGGATCGGAGTTGTAGGTGAGCATCTTGTAGCGCTGGACCTGCAGCGTCCGGCCGGTCACGGCATAGTGGTCGACGCGCCAGTGGTCGTCGAAGTCCTTGATCATCGTCTGCTTGAGGGTGTCGTCGTCCTTGCGGTCGTAGTACATCCCCTGGAAGAAGGTGTGCGTCTCGACCGTGTACTGCGACGGGTCCGTGCCCGAGCCCTGCAGCACCCGCACCTTGCCGTAGCCGCGCCAGTCACTCCACGACTCGTCCGAGTCCGCGACGAACGGAGAACGCGGGTGAGCCCAGGTCGCGGTCGACTGCGAGTAGTCGTACTGGGTCACCTGATCCGGCGAGCCGCCCACCAGGTCCTTGTAGACGACCTTCGTGACGAGATACTTGTGGAAGATCCCGAAGCCGGAATCGTTGCTGTCTTCCGGTGTGTGGAAGATGTTGTAGCAGTCCTCGGTGTTGACGTCCCAGTTGCCGACCTTGGTGTTGTACCAGGTGCTGTAGCCCGGCTGGTTCGATCCGCCGTCCGGGCACGGGTCCTTGCGGCCGTAGGTGATCTCGATCTTCCCGCCGAACCCGTTGTAGATCTGCAGCAGCCGCGGCATCCGCAGTGCCGCGACACCCAGGCCGTCCTCGTCGTAGTCGACGCGGCCGTCCAGGTCGGTCCGCGAGTCGAAGTTCACCACCGGCAGGGCGATCTTGGTGGCGTCGTCGCCGATCAACCCGATCGGTCGCAGGTAGTCCAGGAACAGCACCTCACCGGTCAGACCAGGCGGGTTGATGAACTTGTACCTCGCCTGCACCCGCGAGATGTTCTCCCAGCCGTTGGTCACCGGGTTCCACGTGTAGGACGTGACCATGTCCAGGCGCGTCGAGGTGAAGAACGCCTGCGAGTAGTTGCCGCACGAGGTCGCCGAACACAGCAGATCGGCCGGCACGTCCGGATACGACGACGGTGAGGACGCCTGGGTCGGACAGGCGTTGGCCGGGTACGGGTTGGCCACCACGTCGTCGGTCAGCGTGCGCTCGACACACCGGTTCACCGACGTGAACTCGACCTTTCCGACAGGGATCGATCCAGCCACGGTGTCATTGCGACCGTATTCGATCCGGTCGAGATAGCCGCCGCGGTCGTAATCCAGGATGCTGCCGGTCTTGGCGCGCTTGTAGTAGTTGACCTCGCGGGTCCAGAACAGGTTCGTCTGGTTCTCGTTGCGGTCGACGATCTGGTCGAGATTCCACCGCCACGGATCCTGGCACGATCCGGTGAACGCGCTGTTGCACGGCTCGCCCGGGTCATCGCCCAGGAAGTTCATCTTCCACACCGCGTCGCGCACGAACCCGAACCGGTACTTGGCCCCGTCCGGCGTCGACACCAACCAGTACCCGTCCGACTCGGCCCCACCGGCCAGGTTCTCGACCTTCCAGCCGAAGTCGTCCTTGGTCCGCCACTTGCCGTCCGTGGTCTTCACCAGCTTCGTGGCCTGACCGTTGAGCGAGATCGTCATCTGCGCCGAGAGGATGTCGTCGGTGCCCGTCTCGCCGTCGTGCTTGTCGGGCGACTCCCAGCACATCTCACCCGCCAACGCACCGTCAGACGGGTAGTCCTCCTTGCACGAGTAGTAGGTCCGCTCGATGTAGCCCGGACTGAACGACCAGCCCAGACCGGCCCAGCCACCCTGGTTGTTCGTCCATCCCGTCACGCCGTCCACACCGCTGGAGCTGTAGGACAGCGACAGACCCAGCGGGCTGCCATAGGGCAGCGGCGGCTCCGGCAGCGGATAGGAGTAGCTGAACCCGCCCGAACTCAGGCCTATCTGCCACTCGTCCGACGGCTTCAACTCCGTCGCCTTGTACGAGCCGGTCGAGCCACCCTCCGCGACGGACATCACCGCCAGCACCGTGCCCGAGCCCTGCACCGCGGTGCTCTCATCAGCCAGCACCCCCGACCGGTTCGCACGTGCCGCGGCGATCTGGTCACCGCCGACTCCCACGACCGCGCTCAGCACACCCCGCGCCAGATCGTTGACGCTCTCCACCCGCCGCGGATTCGCCGTGCACTTCGCCACCTGCGGAGTCTTCACCGCACACGCCGGCAACTCCACCAGCCGCAACCGGTCCGCGACCGACCCGCCGAACGCCTGCGCGTACGGCGAGTAGTCGACACTCACCCGCACGTGACCGCCCGACAGCACGCTGTCAGCACGCGTCAGCGAGAACACATGACCGACCGCGCCGACGGCACCGGCCGCCGCATGGTCGAAGGACTGAACCCGCACCGCCCCGACGGGACGTTCGGCAGCGAACGCCCGCGCACCCGATTCCGCGCCGACCGGCGACACCGACACACCCAGGGTCGCGCCGACGCTCTGCGCGCCCGCCTGCCGCCCGGCCGTGGCCAGATCCAGCACCGCCACACCCGGCTGCGGCCACTTCGGCGCGGACAGCCGCGCCGTCCTCGCGACCGCGTCGTCAGGGTCAGGCCCGCGGTCGGCCACAGTCAGCGGCCGTCCGGCCACCGACACACCCACATCCAGCAGATCAGGACTCGCCGCGGCAGCCCTCACCGGCACCCCGACGAACGGCAGCAACCCCACCGTCAGAACCACAGCCAGCAGAAACGGCAACCGACGCAGGCGCACGCGCCGCCGAGCAGACACCATCACACACACTCCCCCGAGGCGATCAAGTGCACGCACGGTAGCCCAGAGTTCGACCATCCCGTTGTCCCGCGACGAAGAATCGTTATCGACGTGATGCTCATGATTGTTTGGTTCGCCTGGGGCGGCCTAGCGGTCGAACCGGCGGACAAACGTGTCCACCATCGACGAAGCACTGGAAACCGGGGATCGTGTTTGGTGACGCGGTCGTGACGATCCGACACGCACCGACCTCACTGCCGCGGCGCGTGACTCGGCCCGCCGTACCCAACGGCGGGCCGAGCCACGCGGTGCCGCTACGACAGGGTCAGCGCGGTGTCGTCGATGACGAAGGAGGTCTGCAGGGACGCGTCCTCGACGCCGGTGAACTTGATGACCACCGTCTGCCCCGCGTACGCGGAGACGTCGATGGTGCGCAGCGCGTACCCGGTGTTCTTGTTCAGGTTCGAGTAGCTGGCGATTGTGGTCGAGCCCGCGGCGACGGTCAGCTTGTCGTAGGCGACCGTGGTGGTCGTCTCGGCGGTGTCGATGTGCAGCCAGTACGTCAGCGTTGCGCGGCACCCGGCCGGGATCGTCACCGACTGCGACAGCGTGTCGGTGTGGGTGCTGCCGTACCCGTTCAGCCAGGCCTTGTACGACCCGCCGTGCGCCGCCTGACCCGAGCTGTTGTCGATCACGCCGCTGCTCTGGGTCCACGGGGACGTGCCGGTCTCGAAGCCCGGGTTGCCGAACAACTGCCCGGAGCAGGTGCCGCCCGACGAGCTGACGGTCCAGCTGAAGGACGCCGTGCCGGTGGCGTTGGTGGTGTCCTTGGCCGTCACGGTGACGGTGGTGGTCTGCGCGGTGGTGGGCGTACCGGTGATCTTTCCGGTGCTCGCGTTGATGGTCAGGCCCGCGGGCAGCCCGGTGGCGCTGTAGGTCAGCGTCTGGCCGCTGCCGGAGGAGCTGGCGGTGATCTGCAGGTTCACCGCGGTGCCGACGACCGAGGACTGGTTGCCCGGGTTGGTGACCGTCACCGTGTTGCCGGTGCCCGGCGGCTTGGGCAGCAGGCAGCCCGACACGGTCAGGTCGATCGCGCGCGAGGCGTTGAGGCAGGTGGTGAACCAGTACGTCTGCTGGCCGTAGCTCTGGCCCTGGTAGACGTGGGTGGTGCCGTTGGCGTCGACCTCGCACGGGTTGTTCAGCGTGCAGGACTGGCCGTCGTCGTTGCCGGTGTTGTTGATGCCGACGACGTTGTTGGTGGCCAGGTCGACGATCGGCGAGCCGGAGGTGCCGTGGGTGGTCTGGCAGCCGGAGTTGTACTTGATCGAGTCGTGCCAGGTCCACACGCCCTCGCGCAGGGTGGGCACGAACGCGCTGATGGTGCAGTTCCAGATCTGCTTCCAGTAGCTGGACGGGATGAACATGCTGCTGCCGCTGGCCGGGCGGGTGGCCGAGATCGTCAGCGCGGTCACGCCGTAGCTGCTCTGGATCGAGGCGAACGTGGTGTTGAGGCGGTACAGGGCGACGTCGGTGTCGGTCATCGTCGCGTAGATCAGCTGGTCGGCGCGGACGGTGCCGAGGCCGGTGCCGGAGGCGTTGAGCAGGGTGCCGGACCGGGTGCTGCTGCGGTTCTGCAGCACGTCCCCGGCGCCGGGCATGCCGCCCTCATAGCAGTGGCCGTTGGTCAGCATCATGGCCCGGTCGGTGCTGACGGAGCTGGGGAAACGTACGAGCGAGGCTGAACAGTTGTTCAACGCGATCGTCGCGTTGAGGCTGGCCGCCTGGAGGGTGACGGCGGTCGCGGGGACGGCGGGGACCGCGATGGCGGCCGCGCCGAGCACGAGTGCGCCCACGGTGGTGGCGATTCGTCGGAACATGGGGGCTCCCAGGGGGTGTGAGAAATCGCCGCCAGTCTATGGGCAGCCTCACCCTCCAGTGAAGACCATGAATAACCGCGCCGATCGACCCAGCGAGCGGTCAGCGCTCGGCGCCGTCCAGCAGGGCGCGCACCTGGGCGGCGAGCGCGACCGACGCCTCGATCTCCACCTTGCGGATCGACACGCTCTCCACGTTGAACCCGAACGGCATCCCCAGGTGGCGACAGAACTCGCTGAGCTCCCGCGCCGCGGCGACACAGTAGTCGTACGACTCCGCCAGCGGGTCGGCGGCGTGGGTCAGCGCGTTCTCCAGCCAGCGCGGGATGCCCACGCCCAGCCACTTCAGGAAGGCCAGCGTCTTGAGTGAGCCGCACACCGACAGGGTGAACAGGACCGGCCGCGGCGCGATGCCCTGCTCGCGGCAACTGTGGAAGTAGTCCGACACCAGGCTCTTGGTCGCGTCGACGTCGTAGACGACCTGTGAGATGAAGAAGGCGCAGCCGCGGGCCTGCTTGGCGGCCAGGCGCAGGTGCTCGTCACCGCTGCGCACGTACCGCTCGGTGATGGCCACCCCACCCAGCAGCAGCTCCGGCCGGACCTCGTGGCGCAGCACCTGGGCCTGCGGCAGGCTCGTGTGGATGGTCTTCTGGCTCGACGACGCGCCCACGAACACGCTCAGCACGCGGGCCGGGTCGGCCCGGTCCAGCCACGACCGCAGTTCGTGCTCGGGGTACTTGCCCACGCAGCGGTAGACCACGACCGGTCGGTCCCAGCCGGTCAGGTACTCGTCCTGGAAGCGGGCCGGATCCATGGTCGGCAGGTACGGGAAGGGGCGCTGGTCGGGGTTGCGGTCGCTCTCGTCGTCGATGTCGTAGAGCACCAGGCCGTCGACGTCGAGAGGGGCGAGCCGGGCCATGGTGACGGCAGCGATCTGGCGCACCTCGTCGGGGGTGGCGCTGCGGCGCGGCGGCGTGATGCCGAACAGCAGGACACCGCTGTGCGCGTCGGTCAGCAGTTCCCGCAGCGGCGGCCGCCCGGTCGGGGTCTCGGCGGCGTTGGGCGAGGTCACGGTCTGCTCCAGCATGAACCGACCTTAACCAGGTCGTCTGTGGCGTGTCTTCGCCCAGGATTGCCGTCTCACATAGTCGACACGACTCGGGTGGTCAGTGTGCCATGGTCTGGGCGGCGCGCAGGTCGTCGAGCAGCTCGACCTGGATGGCCAGGACCTCGGTCAGGATGCGGCGGGCGACGGCCAGCAGCTCGGCGACGTGCGGGCTGACCAGCGAGTAGTAGACGGTCGAGCCTTCCTTGCGGGTGACCACGAGGTTCATCTTGCGCAGCACGGCCAGCTGCTGGGACAGGTGGGCGGCCTCCAGGCCGACCTCGGGCAGCATCTCGCCGACGGAGTGCTCGCGCACCGACAGCAGCTCCAGCACGCGAATGCGGGCCGGGTGGGCCAGTGCCTTGAAGAACTCCGCCTTGGCCTGATACAGCGGTTTGCGCACCGGTCCACCTCCTCCATCGTCCCCAAACCGTACCGGGCGCATTCGCGGGCTGCCGGGCTGCCGGGGGCGTTCCGATCAGCGGACCATGCGGCCGGGGCGGGACAGGGCGAACAGCCGTCTGGCCAGGGCCTGCAGCAGCACCAGACTGGTGTCCTGGTCACCGCGGCGGTGCATGACGTGCGCGTGGGTGGCGATACCGAGCAGGCGCAGTCCGTCCAGGCCCCAGGCGGTCGCGTTCGCGTCCAGGTGGGCGTGCAGCGCCGCGAACTCGGCGGCGGCCTCGCCGCGCTGGGTGGTGCGCCGCACCGCGGGCACCAGGCCGTCGACCACCAGGAGGTATCCGTGCCAGGCCGAACGTCGCTGGGGTTCCATCTGGCTGCACGCCCCTTCCGCTGTCGGCCATCCCGGCCGCGCGTGCTCGGGCGCTGCCCGCCGAACCCGCGGCGACGCATTAGTACTTGCTAAGATACGCAACTATTCAGCTCGACGGGCACCGGGTGTACGCAGCCCCCGCCCGAATGGCAAGATTCGTCCCATGTGGACAGAGGGTGCCTCGGCCGACGCGATCGAGCTGGCACACAGACAGGTCGCGGCGGCCGCCGCGATGCTCGCCCAGCACCGTCCGGCCGGTGGCGGCCTGTGCAGCTGCACCCGACAACTGCCCTGCTCGGTGGCGCTGGCCTGCGTACGCGTGAGCGAGCGGCACAGCCGGTTGCTCGGCCTCACCCACCCCACCATCGTGCTGCCATTGGTGCGCGAACAGGCGCCCGGCAGCGAGGAGACACCCCCGCAGGGTTGATCGCCACGACGACAAGGGTCCGTACAAAATTCAAGGGTTCCGATGCCTTGTGCCGCTTCGGCGGTTCTGCTTGGCTACGGCGAGCCGTCCACATCGGCATGGACACAAGGAGCCCTTCATGAGACTGAAAACGGTTACGGCAGGACCTGCCCTAGCTGTCTTCGTCGCCGCGGCGATCGCCCTGAGCGCACAGCCCTCGGCCGCCGCCCGACCCGCCGGACAGACCGGTGCGACCGCACCGGCCCTCGTCGGCACCCTGGCCGCGCCGGTCATCGACGTGAACAATGTCAAGGCCCACCTGCAGCAGCTGCAGACCATCGCGACCAACAACGGCGGCAACCGGGCGACCGGCACCGGCGGCCACACCGCCTCGGTGACCTACGTGCAGCAGAAGCTGCAGGCCGCCGGCTTCACCGTCACCCTGCAGACCTGCACCACCTGCAACGGCTCGGCCAAGAACGTCATCGCCGACTGGCCGGGTGGCGACACCAACAACACCTACATGTTCGGCGCGCACCTCGACAGCGTCTCGGCGGGTCCCGGCATCAACGACGACGGCTCCGGCTCCACGGCGCTGCTGGAGGCCGCGCTGCAGCTGGCGGCGGCCAACCCGACCATGGCCAAGCACGCGCGGTTCGGCTGGTGGGCCGGCGAGGAACAGGGCCTGATCGGCTCGAAGTTCTACGTCAACTCGCTGACCTCGGCGCAGAAGACCGCGATCAAGGCGTACGGCACGTTCGACATGATCGCCTCGACCAACGGCGGCTACTTCGTCACCGGCACCGACGCCGTCGCGGTGAAGCTGCGTGAGTACTTCACCTCCATCAGCGTGCCGACGGAGACGTCGACCGAGTGCTGCAGCGACGACGGCTCGTTCCGCAACGCGGGCATCCCGTCCTCGATCAACTCGACCGGCGCCGGCTTCACCAAGACCAGCGCGCAGGTCACCAAGTGGGGCGGCACCGCCGGTGCGGCGTACGACCCGTGCTACCACAAGGCGTGCGACAGCTACCCGTCGAACATCAACACGACGTCGCTGGGCCGCTTCGCCAACGCGATCGAGTACGCCGTGTGGAACCTGACCACCGGCACCGCGCCCGCCAATGACTTCTCGGTGTCGCTGAGCCCCACCTCCGGTGCGGTCAACCCGGGTTCGTCGACCACGGCCACCGTCAGCACCGCGACCACCTCGGGCAGCGCGCAGACGGTCAGCCTCAGCGCCTCCGGCGCCCCGTCGGGCGTGTCCGTGAGCTTCAGCCCCACCTCGGTGACCTCCGGCGGCTCGTCGACAATGACCGTGTCGACCACCTCCAGTGCCGCCCCCGGCACCTACACCATCACGGTGACCGGCACCGGGTCCGTGACCCACTCGGCCACGTACACGCTGACCGTCAACGGCACCGGCGGGTGCACCGGGGCCGGGCAGAAGTTCGCCAACCCGGGCTTCGAGTCCGGTGCCACCTCGTGGACCCAGTCCTCGGGCGTGATCGGGCAGAACACCGGCAACGGCGCGCCGCGCACCGGCACGTGGTCTGCGTGGCTGAACGGCTACGGCTCCACCCACACCGACACGCTGTCGCAGTCGGTGACCCTGCCGACCGGGTGCAGCAGCTACACGCTGTCGTTCTATCTGAAGATCGTCACCGCGGAGACCACGACCACCACCGCGTACGACAAGCTGACCGTGCAGGCGGGCACCACCACGCTGCAGGTGTTCTCGAACCTGAACGCCAGCGGGTACACGCTGCGCTCGTACAACCTGTCGGCCTTCGCGGGCCAGACCGTCACCATCAAGTTCACCGGCGTCGAGGACTCGGGCCTGCAGACGTCGTTCGTCATCGACGACACGGCCGTGACCGTGTCCTGACGCGACAACAACCGGTGGCCGGTTCCACGAACCGGCCACCGGTTGTTAATGTCGGCGCCTGTGCGTACGCGGATGGTGCTGGTGCGGCACGGCGACTCGGTGCACAAGGCAGACGGCGTGGTCGGCGGCCCGCACGGCTGCGGCGGCCTGACGCCGCTGGGACACGAGCAGGCGGCCGGATTGGCCTCGCTGCTCGCCGCACGGGCGGACCAGGACGGGTGGGGTGAGACCGTCGCGGTCTACACCTCGACCCGACGTCGGGCGGTGCAGACCGCGGCCACGGTCGGGGCGGCGTTCGGAGTGGAGCCGACCCAGGACTGCGGCCTGTGCACCTGGCACGTGCCGGACTATGCCGACGGCATGGCGGTGGAGCGGTTCCTGCGGGACCACGCCGCACCCGGCGGCGGGGTGTTTCGGCCATTTCAGGACGGCAACGAGACACCTGCCGAGCTGCTCACCCGGATCAGCCGCGCGCTGGTGGAGATCGCCTCCCGGCACCGGGGCGCGACCGTGATCGTGGTCGCGCACGCGGAGACGGTCGCCGCTTCGTTCACCGGGCTCGGCCTGCTCGGCCACTGGCACCCGTTCGACCTGGTCAACGTCGGCAACGCCACGGTCACCGAATGGCTCACCGACGACAACCCGGCGGCGTTCCCGCCGCCGCGCTGGTCCCTGGTCCGCTTCAACGCGTGAGGCAACCCGCCGCCAGCGGCCGTCGCGGGCGCGACGCCGCCTGTTGTCCGACCCGGC
This sequence comes from Catellatospora tritici, assembly GCF_019083965.1. Classification (GTDB taxonomy): domain Bacteria; phylum Actinomycetota; class Actinomycetes; order Mycobacteriales; family Micromonosporaceae; genus Catellatospora; species Catellatospora tritici. The sequence continues at coordinate 5,208 of NZ_JAHRCY010000005.1, read as the reverse complement.
TACCTTGAGCCGATGGCTCGCGGCGCGAAAAGGACGCTCCGACGCAGGGACATCCAGGCGCGGGTCGTGTCGGCTGTGGTCGCGAGCGCGGCACTTGCCGGTGCCTGGATCATCGACCGTACCGGCGGCTCCGTGCCGCGGTTCGCGTTCCTGCTCGCGCCGGTCGCCGTCTGGGCGGCGGTGATCGCGTACGCCCAGCGGGTCGTCGTGAGCCAGACCTCCATCGCCGTGTACTCGATGTATCGCGTCAGCACGGTGCCGCGGCACATGGTGGCAGCCGGGCAGCTCGGCAGTGACGGCAAGCTGCTCGTCCAGACCACCGACGGTCGGACCGTCGTCATCCGGACCGGGCCGTCGTGGCTGTGGGAACCGAGAAGCGGCAGGCTCGATCGAAGGCTGGGCCAGCGCGAAGCGGCCGAGCAGCTCAACGCCATGCTTCGCGGAACCCCCGCGTTGCTCGACACCGCGACGCCCCGGACCGCAACACCTCGGATCGCCTGGCGATGGGGGGTCGTCGCCATCGCGGCGGCGTGCCTGTTCGCCTTCGCGGCGGGCTGCCTCGGGCCTGACCTGCTGCACTACTGACGGGCCGCGCCAAGGGACCGCACCGATCTTCTCCGGCAGCTCACGCCAGACGGTCACCGCCACGCGATCAGAAGCGGTTACGCAGGCGCATGGCGTTGGGTCGACCGTCGGGATCGCAGATCAGCTCGTAGACGAGCCGAGCGGGCAGCCTGCGCCAACCGCCGACCTTCGGCGGGACGTAGCGGCGCAGTCTGGTGCGCGGCCGCGGACCGGTGCCACCGGCCTCGTGCCAGCCGTCCAGCTCCCTGGCCGCGGCAGCGAACAGGTCGAACGCCGCCCGCGGCTCGCGCAGCCGCCCGTCGGGACGCCCTCGCCGCCGAACACGTGCTCACTCATCAGCTCCAGCCGCAGGTCACGCGCGTACGCGGGGACCTCCGACTCGTCGACCACCGCGCAGGTCAGCTCGGAGTCATAGGTCCACGAGCGCAGGTTGAAGTTGTCCGAGCCCACCGTCGCCCAGGTGTCGTCCACGACGCACGACTTCGCGTGTACGTAGATCGGCGTCCCGGCGGCGTTCTCCAGGCCGTACACCGCGACCCGGTCGCCGCCTGCCCGGCCCAGCACCTTCATCGCCTGCTTGCGACCCCACGACTCGGCGATGGAGATGGTCGGCGAGGCCGCGTCCGGGACGAGCGGCACCACGCAGATCAGGCGCAGGTCGGGGTTGGCCCGCAACGCCTCGGCGAACGGCTGGATCACCCGGGCCGACCAGAGGTACTGATCCTCGACGTAGATCAGCTGCTGTGCCTTGGCCAGCGCTTTGAGGTAACCGCGCGCGATGCTGCGCTCGCCGCGCGGGGCGAACGGATAGCGGCCCAGCCGCCGCCGCGGGTACGTGCGCAGCGTCTGCACGCTGTGCGGACCGCACGCGGGCGGGTCCGGCAGCTGCTCGGGCAGCGCCGGGACCTCGGTGCGCAGCCGGGACAGGCGGTCGCGCAGCCAGTCCAGCACGTTCAGCGACAGCGGGCTCGGGTCGAGCCATCGTTCCCGGAACACGTGCTCGACGTCGCCGACCGCAGGACCACGCAGCTGCAGCTGGATGTCGTGCCAGGGCGGGTTCGGGCCGTACACCTCGGCCATCGGTGGGGCGAGCGGATCGCCCTGGTGCTTGGTGTCGTCGTTGCGGCCGCGGCACAGGTCGATGCCGCCGACGAAGGCCACGTCGTCCTCGGGGCGGTCGGGGTGGCGGACCACGAACATCTTCTGGTGGTGCGAGCCGCCGAAGCGGACCCGCATGTCGAGCAGGACGTGCGCCCCGGCCTCCTGCAGCTGCTCGGCGAGCTGGCGGTTCTGCGGCGAGCTGAAGTGCAGCCAGTCCGGGTGCGAGCGCCACAGCAGGCCGTACACGTGCACCCCGCGTCGGGCCGCGTCGCCGAGCACCTTGGTGACCTGGGTGCGCGGCCCGTCCAGGCGCTCATCGGGGTCGCCGCGCCAGTCGGTGAACATCACCACGTCCCCGGCCCGGGTCCGATCCAGGACCTCGACCAGCTCATGGAAGTACGCCGCTCCGTGCACCAGCGGGCGGGCCAGGTTGCCCCGGGTCCAGGCCAGGCCGTCGCCGCGCCGCCGGTCGATGTCGGTGGCGGGGTTGCCGCGCTCGTCGGCGGACAGGAACCAGCTGCCGGGGGTCACGCCGGCGACCGTACCGTCAGCGCCACGGAAACCGTCAGGGGCATCGAGTTCGCGATGGTCGGCTCCCACCCGCCGCGGCAGGCCGGGTCTCAGAAGGTGATGAACCCGTACAGAGCCTTGTGGTTGGACTTGGTGGAAGCGACCGTGTACCCGACCGGCGAGGCCTGGACCGTGCCTCGCACGAACAGATAGTCGATCTTGCTGGACCCGTTGGTCGCGGCGGTGCCGTAGCCGTTCATGCCGTATCCGCTGAGCGTGCTCGCCGGGATGCCGGTGCGGTTGGCGTCGATGCCGACGATCCGGATCGTGGAGGCGTTCATCAGGTCGGTCGCATCGACACCGAGGTGGATGCCGGTGGCGCCGATGCCCTTGTCGCCGTCGCCCGCGCAGGCGTTCTGGCGGTTCTCCTGCGGCAGATGCATGGTCGCGGCGAAGACGCTGGTGCCGGTCTCCTTGATGGTGAACCGGGCGGCGATGGCGCTGGTGCGCTTCCACTTGTACTGGTCGGTGGTGTCGGGGTCGGCGTTCGGCGGCTTGTACAGGGTGCACCCGGCGCCGTCGGCGTAGGCGGTGCCGGGCTTGAGCCAGCCCGCGCTCCAGTACTTCGACACACCGGTCAGGGACAGTCGCCCGGAGTGGTAGATGATGCCGTTGGTCTGCTTCTTCTTCAGGTCGCCGAGGGACTGGTCGTCGCACTTGTGGGTGCTGCCCCACGGCTCGGGGTCGTCCCAGACCACGATCGCTTGGTACGTCCCGGCGGGCAGCCCGAACTTTGCCGACAGCTGGTCGGCGTACGCGGTGGCCTGGCCGGTACCGCGGATCTGCTGCACGATGAGGATGTCGGGCGCCTTGACCCCGCTGGTGCCGGTGTGGCCCGCGTCGTCGACGAGCATCGAGGTCAGGTGGTCCGGTCCCGAGATGCGGGTGCAGGACCCGTCGGAGTTGTTGACCACCAGGTTCTCGATGTTGTTGTTGTAGACCCGCAGCACGCGGTCCGCGGCCTGCGCCGGGACCGGCAGCGCCGTCACCGTGGCGATGGCGGCCAGCACCGCCAGCAGCCGAATTCCGATCCTGGCGCGCATGCCCGGCCCTCTCGTCGAGTTGTGCCGCCATCCTGCCGGGCCCCGCTACAGCCGACCTACAGGTCCGCCACAGCGGGGCCCTGAGCGTCATGGGCCCTGGACGTCAGGCCCGCAGCGCGGTCTCCACGATGCCCGCGTAACCGACGTGGCCGGACCGGTTCGGGTGGTAGGACTCCCCCGTCGGCAGCGACGTGCCGTTGAGCCATTCGACGTCGTCGCAGACAGCGTGTCCGGTGAAGGGACCACGCGCGTCGACGAAGACGAAGCCGTGCGCGGTGGCCCTGGCCTTGATGGTGGTCGCGAGCAGGTCGGCGGCCGCGTTGAGTTCGGTCTGCTCTCCGGGCGAGATGCGGGCGATGACGTTGCACTCCTCGCCGTTGAACAGGCGCGGGTAGCCGACCACGGCCACGGTCGCGTTCGGGGCCAGGGAGCGGATGCGGTCGTACAGCCCGTCGAGCTGGCCGGGCAGGGTGTTGCGGATGTAGTTCTCGGCGGTGTCGATCTGACCCCAGCAGGTGTAGGGCCAGGGCTTGGCGCACTGGACGATCACCGAGGACCAGCCGATGTCGTTGCCGCCCGCGCTGACCGTGACGTACCGGGTCCCGGCGTTGAGGCTGCCCAGCTGCTTGTTGAGGACGTCGGGAATCTTCGCACCGGCGCAGGCGGCGAAGGTGAGCGTGGCGCCGAGGCGGGCGGCGTCGAGGACCGGATAGGCGTACGAGGAGCGCTGGCACGTTGTGTCGAAGTACTCGCGGGTGCCGGTGCCGGAGGCGTAGGAGTCGCCGAGGGCGGTGTAGGTGGGCGCGGCGGCGTGGGCGGGTGCGCCGAGCAGGACGAAGGAGAGGGCCGCCAGCAGGGGTACGGCGGCGCGGAGCGGGAACGGCATGTGGCTCTCCCAAGGGGTAGGGGGTGCGCACATGCTGCCAGAAACATTCACGAACGTGAAGGTCCACGCGTGCCGCCCGGGTAGGGCGGCACGCGTGGTGAACGTCCGATCAGGCCTGGGACGAGTAGCTGCTGAAGAAGCCGGAGTCGATCGGGTTACCGGCGTTGTCGAAGCAGTTGACCAGCACCAGGATGTCGGTTCCCGCGATCGACCAGGGCTTGTGCAAGCCGCAGAACGACGGCGTGGTGCCGTACGCGGTGGCCTGGGAGTTGCCGGGCAGGCTGGCCGCGAGCTGGTAGTACTTGATGGTCCACACCGGCGGGCCCGCGCTCAGGCCATTGCTGCCGAAGATCGAGTTGTAGTTCGTCGACGCCGGGCCTGCGCCGGGCACGTTCCAGATGTAGCCGAAGCGGTTGGGCGGGAAGGCCGGGCCGTACAGCGACCGCTTGAACTGGTACGTCGAGGTGAACGCGTTGTCGGCCAGCGCACCGAGGTGGTTGTAGCACAGGATGCGGAAGAACTGCCCGTTGGGCGAGGACTGGAAGCTGGCGACCTTGCAGCGGGCGGCCGCGGCGGCGTTGACCGCGGTCACCTGGATGCCGCCGTCCTGCGGCCCGGGGGTGCCCAGGCCGGTGAACGCGATCGAGTACTGGCCGATACCGACATGGGTGCAGGTGGTGCCGAAGCCGAGCGTGGTGTAGTTGGTGATGATGCCGCAGGCGGCGTTGTTGTACATGTAGCCGTAGAGGCCGCCGCCGATGCCGCCGGAGCTGCGTGCGAACTGGACCGAGAAGCCCGGGGCGGGGTCGAGCACGCCGGTGGTGCGGTAGCAGGCGACCTTGACGATCTCGTTGGGCGGCAGCGACGTGTCCGGGCCCCAGCTCTCGGCCTGACAGAAGCGGCCGTTGGGGCTGGTGAGCGCGTCGTGCACGGCGGTGACGTGCACGACGCCACCGGCGATGCCCTGGCCGGGGAACTTGACCGTCCACCGGCCGGGCACGCCGGGGGTGACCGACGTGGTCG
>NZ_JAHRCY010000047.1:13100-30539 GCF_019083965.1 Catellatospora tritici | reverse complement strand
GTGTGACCGGTCTGCTGGTGTCGGCGCAGGCGGTGGACGCGTCGGGTGCGGGTCGGGTCGCGGTGTCGGTCGATCTGTCGTCGATCGCGGGTGAGTACGGTGCGGACTGGGTGCGGCGGGCGCGGCTCGTGCAGTTGCCCGCATGTGCGCTGACGACGCCGTCGGTGCCCGCGTGCCAGGTACAGACACCGGTCGCCACGAATGTGGACGCCAAGTCGCAGACGGTGACCGCGACTGTGTCCCTGAACTCGGCGCCGATGACTGCGGCGCAGCGGACTGTGGCGGCGGCCAGCGCCGACGGGACTGCGGCGATGTCCGGGATGGTGGTGCTGGCGACGAGCGCGGCTCCGGCGAGTGATGCTGGTGACTACACGGCGACGTCGTTGGCGCCGAGTGGTTCGTGGTCAGTAGGCGGGAACTCGGGTGGGTTCGAGTACTCGTATCCGATCGCGGTGCCGCCGGTTCCCGGTGGTGGCGGTCCGTCGGTGGCGTTGTCGTACAGTTCGCAGTCGGTCGACGGGAAGATGGTGTCGACCAACAGCCAGTCCTCGTGGGTGGGCGACGGTTGGGACTACACGCCGGGTTTTGTCGAGCAGACGTATGTGACGTGCAAGGACAATCCGCAGGGCACGGCGAAGAACACCTCGGACAGTTGCTGGGCCGGGCAGGTCGTGCACGTCAGCTTCGGCTCCACATCCGGTGATCTGGTGTACGACGCGAGTCTGCCGACGAAGTGGAAGTTGTCGTCGGACAACGGTGAGAAGGTCGAGCAGGTTCGGACGCTGGGCATCAACGGGACGTTCGACGGCCTGTACTGGAAGATCACCACGCAGGACGGCACGCAGTACTACTTCGGCCGTAACCAGCTGCCCGGCTGGGTGTCGGGCAAGGCCGTGACGAACTCGGCGTGGACGCAGCCGGTGTACAGCCCGTACTCGGGCGACCCGTGCTACTCCAAGACCAACCACCTGTGCACGATGGCGTACCGCTGGAACCTCGACTACGTGGTCGACACGCACCACAACGCCACCGGCTACTTCTACAACGCCTACACGAACTACTACGGTCAGGACGGCGGCACGACCGGGGTCTCCTATATCCGTAGCGGCGAACTCGATCACATCGACTACGGCATGGTCGACCCGACCCCCTACGCGTCGAGTGCTCCCGCGCGGGTGAAGTTCAACCTGTCGGAGCGGTGCGTGGCCACCGGGACGGCCTGCAACGCCGGTAACATCACCGGCACTCCGTCGAACTGGCCCGATACCCCGTACCAGGATCTGAACTGCAACTCCGGCGCGGTCTGCAACGTGCACGCGCCGACGTTCTGGTCGCGGCTGCGGCTGACCTCGATCGTCACCAACATCTGGAACGGCACCGCCTACACCCCCGTCGACACCTACACGCTGACCCACACCTTCCCGGCCACGCAGGACTCCACCAGTCCGTCGCTGTGGCTGTCGACGGTCCAGCACACCGGCAACGTCGGCGGTAGCCAGTCGCTGCCCGCGGCGACGTTCACCGGCTCCAACATGCCGAACCGGGTGGACACGGCCGACTTGGCCCCGGCGATGAACCACCAGCGCATCACCCAGATCGTGACGGAGACGGGTGGGAAGATCGGGATCGGCTACACCGGCCAGCAGTGCACCGCCCCCGTGACGATCACCCCGGCCAACAACACCAGCCTGTGCTACCCGGTGTACTGGACTCGCGAGGGCCAGACTCAACAGAAGCTCGACTGGTTCAACAAGTACCTGGTCACCTCGGTTGATGAGCAGGATCCGACCGGTGGCGCCCCGCCGTTGGCCACCACCTACGAGTATGTCGGCACTCCAGCCTGGCACATCGACGACAACGAGCTGACCAAGGCCAAGTACCGCACCTACGGCCAGTGGCGCGGCTACGCCACGGTACGCAGCCGCACCGGCTCCGGCACGGAACAGAAGACTCTGACTGAGACCCGCTATTTCCGCGGCATGGGCGGCACGGTCACCCTCTCCCCGGATGTGAGCTGGCCGACGGGCGGTCCCGCGAACAGTGTCACCGATGCCGAGGAACTCGCCGGGGCGACCCGGGAGACCGTCGTCTACCTGGGCGATGGTGGTGCACCCATCTCGGCCTCTGCCACCGACTACTGGGTCGGCGCCGCCTCGGCCACCAGGAGTCGCAGCGTGGTGGCGGATCTGACCTCGAAGATCACCCGGGCGGTGGCGACATACGGTACGTCGGCGATCACCTCGACGACGCCGACGACCTGGCGTACCACCAAGAGTGAGACGACCTACGACACGGTCACGGGCCTGCCGAAGGTCACCTACGACCACGGAGATCTCGCGGTGCCCTCCCAGGCGACGTGCACCACGATCACGTACGTGGCGGTAAGCCCGACCTCGAACCTGGTGAACCTTGCCTCGGAGATCGAAAAGGACGCGAAGCCGTGTGGGGGTAGCGGCGTCAACGGGCTGACGGCGCCGCCCACTCTCAACCGCCCCACGGACGTCGTGAGCAAGGTCCGCAACTACTACGACGACCCGGCGTTCGACACGACCTGGCCGCAGGCCGCGGCGCCGACCTACGGCAATCTGACCATGGTCCGCACGGCCATTGATTACACCGGCGGTGCCTGGCAGTTCCAGACCAGTGGCAAGAAGGGTTACGACTCGTTCGGCAGGCTCACGTCCGTCATCGACGCCAACGGCAACGCGCCGGCCACCACGACGTACACCCAGACCAATGGCCTGACCACGTTGCTGCAGAGCGTCAATGCCGCCGGACACACCAGCACCCAGACGCTGGACCCGACGCGCGGTCTCAGAACCAAGACCCTGGACATGAACAACCTGGAAGTCGATCTCCGGTATGACCCACTCGGCAGGCTGACGGGAGTCTGGCTGCCGGGCAACAACACGGTCACCAACCCGGCCAGCATCGTCTACCAGTACGACATCTCCAACGCCGTGCCGTCGGCGATCACGACGAAGACGATGAACGACAATGGTTCCTACCGCCTGTCGGTGAAGCTGTTCGACGCGCTCACACGCGTGCGCCAGGTGCAGGACCAGGCCGTCACCGGCGGTCGGCTCGTCGACGACACCTTCTATGACAGCCATGGCTGGACCGTCAAGACCACGACCGCCTACTACGACGCGGCGAGTGTCAGCACCACGCTGTTGAACCTGGTGGGGCAGGACAACCTGATGCCAAACCAGGACCTGGCCAGCTACGACGGCATCGGGCGGGTCGTTCTGGCGACCTCTCGGCGCATGGGCGTGACCAAGTGGCAGACCCAAACGATCTACGGCGGGGATCGCAACACGGTGCTCGGGCCGACCGGGTCGACGCCGACGACGACGATCGTCGACGCACTGGGCAGAACGGTGGAGAAGGACTACTACACCACTGCGCCGAGCGTGGTCAACGGGCAGGTCACCGGGGGTGCCTTCACGAAGATCACCTATGGTTACGACCAGCGTGGCAACCAGTCCTCCGTCACTGACGGAGCGAGTCCGGCCAACACCTGGACGTCGACCTTCGACATGCTGGGCCGGGTCACCGACAGGACCGATCCCGACGCCGGCGCCAGCCAGATGAAGTACGACGCCAACGGCAATGTGACCAGCGGCAAGGACAGCCGGAACAAATACGTCTTCCGGCAGTACGACGCCATCAACCGGCCCATCTTCGCCTACGACGGCCCGGACGCCTCGTCGCCGCTGATGGCTTCCTGGACCTACGACTCCACGACCATCACCAACGGCATCGGGCAGATGGCGTCGTCGACCGTCTACGACAACGGCTACGCCTACACCTCGAGCATCGGCGGCTACACAAACCGCTACAAGCCGACGTCGCACAATGTCAACATCCCGGCCGATCCGCGTAACGGCACACTGTCCGGCGACTACACCTTCACCAACACCTACAGCCCCATGAACGGCCTGCTCACGAAGATGGCGTTCCCGGCCACCACCGGAGCGCTGCCCGCTGAGACCGTCAACCACAACTACAACGCGCTGGACCAGCCCATCAGCGTCGGCGACCTGCTCGGCGCCTACATCAACAGCATCACGTACAACCAGTACGGCCTCGTATCTCAGACGCAGCTCGGCACTGGCACCAACAGCTTCTTCGCCACACCGATCTATGATGATCATGATTTGCGGATGTCCAGTCTCCTGGTCGAGAGGACCGGGGGCGTCCGCGTGGATGAGGTGACCTATCGAACCGCGCCGACAGGCATGGTCACCGCGATCATCGACAAGCGCAACGACTCGGTCACCGAAACCCAGTGCTTCGACCACGACCTTCTGGGCCGACTGACCGAGGCGTGGACGGCCACGGACGACTGCGCCTCCGACATCGGCGTCACCAGGTCGAATGCGACGGTCGGCGGGATCGACCCGTACTGGACCAGTTGGACGTTCAACGGCAGGGGTGACCGGGCGACGGAGACTCGGAACACCGTGCCGGGACAGACCGGCGGCCCCACCGAGTTCACCTACAACTACCCGGCCAGTGGCGGCAGCCAGCCGCACACCCTGACGTCCGTCACCGTCCAGGGGCCGAACGGCTCGCCGAGTAGTTACGGCTATGACACGGCCGGCAACACGACGACCCGCACGACCGCTGCCGGCACCCAGGTGATGACCTGGAACAGCCAGGGCAAGCTGGTGGCTGTCGACAAGAACAGCGGTGCGGCGGTGTCGACCTACACGTACGACACCGAAGGCAACATCCTTGTTCAGCGGGGCCCCGGTACGGTCACCGTTTACCTGCCCGATCAGGAGTTGACGCTCAACACCGGCACCGGGGTGAAGACAGGCAAGCGGTACTACAAAGGTCCTCTCGGTGTGACCGCCGTCCGCACCGGCACGACGTCCACCGCGTACAGCTACCTGATCGCCAACACCCAGGGCACCGCGTCGCTGTCCGTGGACCGGACCGGTCAGAACCCGAGCTGGCGGCCGTTCACGCCCTACGGCGCGCCGCGCGGCACCCAGCCCTCGGCTTGGCCGGACAGCCACGCCTTCCTGGGCTTGCCCGCCGACGCCGTGACCGGACTCGACCTCATCGGCGCGCGGCAGTACGACCCGACGATCGGCCGGTTCGTAAGCCCCGATCCGATCTTCGAGGCCGCTGACCCCACCCAGCTCGTACGGTATGCGTACAGCGGGAACAGCCCGGTGACGAAGTCCGACCCGACCGGCTTGATCGGATGCACCGCCGCGTGCATTCCCAAGAATTTCAAGGAATGCGGGTGGGGTAGCTGCGAGAAGAATGCCTCACTTCACGGGCTCTACATGTGGGCGTCGCTGATTCCCGTGGCCGGTACCTACGCCATCTACGCCGAAGCGGAGCTGTACAAGTCCGAGGGGAACCAGAAGGCGGCCGACGACCTGATGGGCATCGTCGGGTTCGAGACGACCTTCACCGTGTCGATGGTCGAGCCCGGCATTTTCGCGATGCCGAAACGCATCGAGATCGCCCTGGCCGCCGATGCCGCGGCGTCAGGCGACTTGGCTACCGCCAGCCGGGTGAAGACCGGCGCGACGCACGTCCTGGACGCCTGCCACAGCTTCGATCCGGCGACCGAAGTCCTGATGGCGGACGGTTCCACCCGGGCCATCAAGGATGTGAAGGTCGATGACGAGGTGCTGGCGACTGATCCCGTCAGCGGCCGGTCCACGGCGGAGAAGGTTACTGATCTACACCTCAACCTCGACCATGAGCTGACCGATGTCACCGTTGTTCCGGTGGCGCCGGCGGCGGTGCGCGTGGCGGGGACACCTGGTGTGGAGGACGGTGCCGGCGGCGTTCGGGGGCCGACGGCGACTCTGCACACCACCGCGCATCACCCCTTCTGGGACGCCACCGCCGGGGAGTGGGTCGATGCGGCCGACCTCCGGATCGGGCATGCCCTGACCGGCCCGCACGGAGAGAAGCAGTACGTCGTCGCGGTCCGCAACTTCGCGGGCGGCAAGGACATGCGCAACCTGACCGTGGCCAACGTCCACACGTACTACGTGATGGCCGGCGACCGGCCGATTCTGGTCCACAACTCAGCTTGCAAGGGTGGCACGCTGACGGTCCACAAGTTTGAGGTCAAGGATTCGGACGTTCCTCACTTCACCGTCGAGATTCGCGACGCCGAGGGCAACCTCCTCTACCACACGGAACAAGTCCACATGGAGGAAGGTAAGATCACGGCGATCGACCCGTTCGAGCCAGCTGACGATCTCCGACTTCTCGAATCGGTGACCATCCCGATCCCCGATGCGCAAGCGGCTATGGAATTCCAGAAAAAAATGGTCGCCAAGGGCGCAGTCAACCAGCCCTGGGATGCGTTCACCAATAGTTGCGTGACGCATTGCATGAACGTCGCGCAAGCGGGTGGAATCGATATCCTGAATGATCAGCGCGCCTTCGCGAACAAACTGGGCAAGTCGTACAAATGGTTCGTACAGAAGTACATCTGAGCCGTCGCGGAGAGCGGGTGTCACTTGGCAGATGAAGTGCAGCCGGTCGGTCCCCGGATGCTGGGCGAGATCCTGGCGTCCGGGGCGGTCGACGAGGACGACATGCCGCTGCTGGCGTCGGCCCTCGAACTGCATGTCCGGGCCACCGAAGGCCTCCAGCCGGAGGTGTGGCGCGACGCTGACGACGATCTCGCCGGGATGGTCTCCGACGTGCAGGGGGCGTGGGAGCGTTTGCGACGCACCTGGGTGGTGACTCGCGACGTGCTCAGGCGCGTGAGCGAGGCGCGAGCCGCGGTGGGGGCCCGGCGGTCGGAAATGAGTCGTGCCGAATGGATGGCTCAGGTCGTAGAGGCGGACCAGGCTCAGGGCGGCCCCGCCGCGCGAGCGGAACTCGCCGCTCGGCTACGTGCGCTGGTCGACGCCCTGTCGCGGCTGCCGTTCGTCCGCCGCTGTGAGAGCTGCGGCCACGCCGTGCCGAACTGAGGCCCGGCGCCGGCCGGCGGTCGAACCTGTCGGGGCGCTCCGCCCCATCCCGCGACTGACACGGGATGGGGCGAGCCTCGTTTCAGGCCGCGGCGGTGTCTCGAGCGCGTGCCTGCAGCGCTCGCAGCACCCGGTCGTTGCCTTCGGCCACCAGTCGCCGCAGCGGCGTGGCGTGGCCCTCCTCGGCGGCCCAGGCCTCGTACGCGGCCACGGTCTCGGTCGACACGTCCATCACCGGGTACCCCAGCACCATGAACTCCTGCGCCGGCTCGCTGTCCCGCGCCGCCCACACCGCGTCCGCGTCGGCGAAGAACTTCGCCGTGTAGGGCCGGGTCAGCTCCACCTGCACCGGGTGCTGGAACCCCATCACCAGCGCCCGGTTGCGCCAGTTGGCCGGGTTCTGCGAAGCGGTCAGCTCCGCCCACACCTTGGCCTTGTTCTCCGCGCTCGGAATCAGCGCGTACGCCAGCGCGGCCCCGATGTCCCCGGCCGCGGTCCGGTCCGCGTCGTGCTCGGCCTGGATCACGTCCGGCGTGACCGCCCCGTTGGCGACCAGCTGCTGCACCAGCTGCCAGCGCAGCTCACCGACGATGCTGATGCCCTCCGGCACCCCGGACCCGCCCAGCCATCCACGCAGCACGTCCAGGTCGGCCTTGCTGCGGGCCGCGCTGATGAACGCCCGCGCCCAGCCGAGCTGGAACCCGCTACCCGCCTCGGCGGTCTCCATCGCGGCACGCGCGGCGTCGGCGAGCTTCGCCCAGCCGGTCGGCGCCCACGCCGGGTCGACGTACTGGATGAGCACCGTCTGGACCTGGCGCAGCGTCGCCATGACCAGGTTGATGTCGCGCTCGTGCGGCAGCGAGTTGGTGACCAGCGCGACGTAGTCGCGGGCGGGCATCTCGGCGTCGCGGACCATGTCCCACGCGGCGGCCCAGACCAGGGCGCGGGCCAGCGACGAGTCGAAGCCGCTCAGGTTGTCGACGACGCAGGCCAGCGACCGCTCGTCCAGCCGCAGCTTGGCGTAGCTGAGGTCCTCGTCGTTGACCAGCAGCACGTCGGCGGCGCGGACGCCGGTGAGCGCGTCGATGACGGTGCGCGCCCCGGCGACGTCGACCTCCAGCAGCTCACGGCGCACCAGCGTCCCGTCGACCAGGTCGTAGAGGCCGATGCCGAGGTGGTGCGGCCGCAGCGTCGGGTGGCTGGCCGGGGCCTCCTGCTGCACGGCGACCTGCGCGTAGGTGCCGTCGGCGGCGAGGTCGATGGTCGGGCGCAGGGTGTTGACCTGGGCGGTCTCCAGCCAGGCGGCGGCGAACTCGCGCAGCTCGCGGCCGGAGGCCTGCTCCAGCGCGCCGAGCAGGTCACCGAAGGTGGCGTTGCCCCAGGCGTTGGCCTGGAAGTAGGACCGCAGCCCGGTCACGAACGCGTCGATGCCGACGTACGCGACGAGCTGCTTGATGACGCTGGCGCCCTTGGCGTACGTGATGCCGTCGAAGTTGACCTCGACCGCCTCGACGTCGGTCATCTCGCAGTAGACCGGGTGGGTGCTGGACAGCTGGTCCTGGCCGTAGCCCCAGTTCTTGCGCAGGGACAGGAAGGTGGTCCAGGCGTCGGTGAAGCGGGTCGCGTTGGCGTTGCACCAGTGCGAGGCCCACTCGGCGAACGACTCGTTCAGCCACAGGTCGTCCCACCAGCGCATGGTGACCAGGTCGCCGAACCACATGTGGGCCAGTTCGTGCAGGATCGTGTTGGCCCGCTGCTCGCGCTCGAAGTCGGTCACCTCGGAGCGGAAGATGTACGACGCGTCGGCGTGGGTGACGCAGCCGAAGTTCTCCATCGCGCCGGCGTTGAACTCGGGCACCCACAGCTGGTCGTACTTCGGCAGCGGGTAGCGCACGCCGAACTGGTCCTGGAAGAAGTCGAAGCCCTGCTTGGTGACCTCGAACAGCTCGTCGGCCTCGAGGTAGGCGGCGTTGGACGCGCGGCAGAACAGCCCCAGGTCGATGCCGTCGTGGGTGGTCCGGACCTCGTGGTACGGCCCCGCGCACAGCGCGGTGACGTAGGTCGACATCTTGGCGGACTGCTCGAAGTGGACGGTCTTGCCGACGGTCCCGGCCTCGGTGGCGGCGACGGGCGCGTTGGAGACGACCTTCCAGTGCTTGGGGACGGTCGCGTGCCAGGTGTAGACCGACTTGAGGTCGGGCTGGTCGAAGCAGGCGAACACCTTCTGGGCGTCGGCCGTCTCGAACTGGCTGTAGAGGTAGACCTCCTTGTCGGCCGGGTCGACCGCGCGGTGCATGCCCTGGCCGGACTGCGAGTACGGGAAGTCGGCCTCGACGACGAGGGTGTTGTCGGCGGCGAGGCCGGGCAGGACGAGGCCGGTCTCGGCGGTCCAGGTGCTGGTGTCGAGCTCGGTGCCGTTCAGGGTGGCGCGCAGGATCTTGGTGGCCGCGACTTCGATGAACGTCTGGGCGCCCGGCTCGGTGGCGGCGAACTCGATCGTGGTCACGCTGCGGAAGGTGCCGTCACCGGGGTTGCCGGCCCCGTCGGTCAGGTCCAGCGCGATGTCGTACGAGTGGATGTCCAGCAGGCGGGCCCGCGCGGCGGCCTCGACCTGGGTGAGATTGCGCGTACCGGTCACGGCGTCACTTCCTGTCGGCTGCGGTGGTGAGCAGCATGGGAGGCAGCCCTGTATGTGGCTGCCCAGTGCAGTCTGTCATCGCGACGGCGCACTGCGACCACCCACGCTTGCGTATCGGTTGCGGCAGCACCCCGTATCCCCGGGCCGCGAACGGCCCGAAGCAACTCTTTCACATTATGGCCCGCTGGAGTGCGGTAGGTCACGCGTCGGATGTGCGGCAACCCGCCACCAGAAGAGTGACGATTCAACTATGAGCACTCCCTCGATCGACATGTGGTTCGACCCGATCTGCCCGTGGGCCTGGATGACCTCCCGCTGGCTGCTCGAGGTCGAGCAGGTACGCGATGTGCGCGTGGACTTCCACGTGATGAGCCTGTCCGTGCTCAATGACGGGCGCGACGACCTGCCGGAGAAGTACAAGGACCTGCTGGCCCAGGGCTGGGGCCCGGTGCGTGTCTGCATCGCCGCCGCCCGCAAGTACGGCGAGCCCGTCCTGCGGGACCTCTACACCGCCCTGGGCACCCGCATCCACCTGGGCAAGGAGCCGCTGGGCCGCGAGCTGTACGAGGCCGCCCTCACCGATGCGGGCCTGGACCCGGCGCTGGCCGCCGCGGCCGAGGAGACGGTGCACGACGACCTGCTGGTGGAGAGCCACAACCGGGGCATGAAGCCGGTCGGCACCGACGTCGGCACCCCGGTCATCCACGCGCCCGGCCCGGACGGCTCGACCATCGCCTTCTTCGGCCCGGTGGTCACCCCGGCGCCCAAGGGCGAGGCCGCGGGCCGCCTCTACGACGGCGTCCTGCTGGTGGCGGGCACGCCCGGCTTCTACGAGCTCAAGCGCACCCGCGACCTCGGCCCCAGCTTCGAGTGACCGGGGCTGCCGGGGTGGCTCGGCGCCGGCTCCGCTTCGCGGGGCAGCCGTTCGCCGCCCTGGCACACCGCGTACGCCTCCTGAGGGCTCCTGGCTCGTTGGGGTGAGGGAGACCACACCAACGAGCCAGGCCCGGTCGCCGGGCCGGGTAGGGAGAGCACCGTGGCGGACGTCGTCGCAGATCCGTGGCGTTTGGAGGCACCCGCCGAGGCGGTCGCCGAGAGCCTGGGCACCTCGTACGTGAGCGTCGAGAACAGCCGCTGGGCCACCTGGCAGCCGTCGCTGCCCGCTGAGGTCGCCGCGTTCCTGGGCGCTCCGGTCCTGGTGGGAGCCGCGCCGACGCAGCGCCGCTGAGTGCGGGCCCGCGCCACTCCGGCGGGGGCAGCCCGTCCCAGCGGGTGGACGGCGGTAGCGTGAGCAGGCGTGACAGTCGCACACCCGATCCCCACCGCCTGGCTGACGGCCGGGGCAACCGGCGCGCAGAACTACGACGAGTTCGCCGACGACGCCGAGATCACCGAGATCATCGCCGCCAATCCGAGCAGCGCCCTGGCGATCGAGATGCCGCACCGGGCTCCCGGGAGCCTGGGTAAGAGCTTCGCCGAGTCGCTGCCGGACGCCGTGGTCCGATTGACGCAGGCCAAGGATGCGGGCGCCTACCGCCGCAGTGACGACGTCGTCGTCCTGTACCGGATCTCCGGTCCGGTCCCGGATCCCAGTCGGATCTCCGACGCCGACGGATCCACCGCGTACGGCCTGTGGTGCATGGTCGACACCGACCAGATCTCCACCAGCGCGGAAGAGCCCGGCCTGGTCATCCGCAACGAGGACGTGTTCCTGGAGAAGGTCCGCGAGCGCGTGGCGCTGTTCCAGGCGCTGGGGCATCTGCTGTCGCCGGTGCTGCTGCTGCAGACCGGCCGCGGCGACGAGCTGCACGCGGCGCTGGCCGACGCGGCGGCCCAGGCCGGGTCGCCGTTCGCGACCGATGTGGACCCTGCTGGGCGTACCCACGCGATCTGGCCGCTGGCGGCCGGGCCGCTCGCCGACAGCCTGCGCGAGTTGGCCGGTGGCGGCGAGCTGGTGGTCGCCGACGGCAACCACCGCAGCCTGGCCGCGCAGAGCGGCGGCCTGGACCGGTTCCTGGCCGTGGTGACCACGCCCGCCTCGGTGGCGATCCAGCCCTACAACCGGCTGGTGCACCAGCTCGACGCCCCGATCGAGGAGCTGCTGGAGCGGCTGGAGAAGTCGGGCGCGCAGGTCGCGCCGGGCACCGCGACGGTCCCGGCGCAGGGCGGCACCGTCCACCTGTACGCCGACGGCCGCGCCTTCGCGGTCACGCTGCCCCGTGACCCGCACGGCAGCGTGATCGACAACATCGACCACGCGCTGGTGGAGCGGGTTCTCTTCGGCGACGTACTGGGCTTGGAGCCGGGCGACAAGCGGATCACCTATGTCGGCGGCGACTACCCGGCGTCCTGGCTGACCGAGGAGGTCGACGCGGGCCGCTCGGCGCTGGCCGTGCTGATCGCGCCAGTCACCGTCGACGACTTCGTCGAGGTCAATCTGGCCCGGCAGAAGATGCCCCGCAAGAGCACCTGGTTCACCCCGAAGGCCCGCGGCGGCCTGGTCGTCGCCCAGGTCGCCTGAGTCCCGAGCCGTCCGCCGGGTCCCCTGCGGGGCCCGGCGGACGGCTGGCAGACTTTGCTCATGCGCGGATATATGGCCGCCGACCCCGCCCGCGGGGGCGTGGTGGTCGCCCTGTGCGCCTCCGGCCCGCGCCGTCCGCCGGGTCCCCTGCGGGGCCCGGCGGACGGCTGGCAGACTTTGCTCATGCGCGTATATCTGGCCGCCGACCACGCCGGCTTCGAGCTCAAGGCCCACCTGCTCAACGAGCTTTCGGCGAAGGGGTACGACGTCGTCGACGTCGGCGCGCACAGCTACGACGCGCAGGACGACTACCCGTCGTTCTGCCTGCACGCCGGGGTGCGGGTGGTGGCCGACCCGGGCAGCCTGGGCGTGGTCATCGGCGGCTCCGGCAACGGCGAGCAGATCGCCGCGAACAAGGTCGCCGGGGTGCGCGCGGCGCTGGCCTGGAACCTGGACACGGCCCGGCTGTGCCGCCAGCACAACGACGCGAACGTGGTCGGCATCGGCGCCCGCCAGCACTCGCTGGCCGAGGCGACCGAGATCGTCGAGGCGTTCCTGAGCACCGGCTTCTCCGGCGAGCCGCGTCACTCCCGCCGCATCGACCAGGTCGCCGCGTACGAGAAGTCCGGCGAGCTGCCCGCGCTGTCCGCCTGACGGTTCAGCGCAGCGGGTCGCGGGGCACCCAGCCCCGGCGCACGATCTCCAGCTCGGCCTCCGCCCTGGCGATGTCCTCGGCGGTGGGCCGGGCCGCGTCGCGGGCCCGCATCGCCGCCGACAGGCTGATCTGCGAGGCGCCCGGCCCGATCAGCCCGCGCAGTCCACGCTCGAGGTCGTGGTCGTCGGAGTCGTCATCCCGACTGCGGTGGCGGCGGCGCTCGTGCTCCTGCATGCGTGCCAGGTTACTGCTCCTGGACGGTGGACAGGGTGGTGCTGCGGCCGGGTTGGTCGATTTTCATCCCGGTCGCCGGTGTCGTGCGGGTTGGCTACTCTGTGCGGCGTGACTGAAGGCAACGACCCGACGCGGGAACTGCGACTGGACCGTACGCAGCCGATCCCCACCGAGGTGGTGAAGCCGCAGCAGGCCGGGTTCAAGCCGGGCATGGCGGCCGTCCCCACGCAGCGGCAGGTGGAGCACACGGTCTCGTTCGAGCCGACCCTGGCCCCCGGGCAGATCGTCACCTCGGGCGCGCTGAAGCGCCCGGTCCTGACAATGAGCGTGCGACTGCGCCAGCTGCGAATCGGCGGTCGGTGGAGCGTGGCCGGGGCCGTGTTCCTGCTGGTCTGCTGGGGTCTGTGGACGGCGTCGAGTGACGGGGATCACGCGACGGCGACGCTGGCGCTGGTGCTTTCGCTGGTGGTGGCCGTCGGCATCTTCGGCCTGTCGCGCCTGGTGGGCAGCGTGGTGCTGGAGAAGCTGATGGGCCGCTCCCGGCGCGGTGCCTGGGCCTCGCACCTCACGGTTGGCCTGTTCCTGGTGATCGTGGGCTTCTCGTACCTGAGCCAGATCGAGTGGGTCGTCGACGCCTGGAACTTCCTGCGCGGAGTGCGCTGACCCGTACCCCCTGAGATCCACATCCCGCCTGTCGGACATCCGGCAGGTCCCGGGATGTGGATCATTTTCGTTTACGGAGAGTATTTGTTGCCTCCACGGGTGGTCACTGCCGGAGATATGAATTACGTTGGTTCAGCCTGATAAGTCGAGAAAATCACGGGGGTGGTCATGATGGGATTCAGGTATGGCTGGGCCGCAGCGGCGGCGGGAGTCGGCACCGCGAGCGCGGTGGTGGGACTGGGCATGGGCCTGCTCACCGGCACGCCCGCGACGATGGCCGCGTCGAGCGCGACGCTGCTGGCCGGCGCGCCACAGGCGCTGGCGCTGACACCGAGCGCGCTGACCCGGGGTGCGTTGACACCGAGCGCACTGACACCGACGACGTTCGAGCTGACCGCCGCTCCGGCGCGGCTGAGCGCGTCCCCGCTGAGCGGCGCCGCCCTCGCGCCGTTCGTCGGGAGCTGGCACGTGCACGGTGCGGACCTGGACATCAAGGCCGACGGCACCGGCACCGAGCTGATCCAGCTCGGCCCCTGCCAGGGCCTGGCGGAGGGTAAGCGCTGCGTGGCTGTGGCCAGCGTGCGGCTGGTCGACGACGGCGGCCCCGGCTACGTCTACACCGGGTTCACCTACCTGGACCAGCACGGCGCGACCGTCGTCCCGGACAGTCTGGAAGGGCTGCCGCGGGTCGGTGACGGCTACCGGGTCGAGGTCTACCAGCCCGGCGTGCTGAAGATCTCGCCGATGACCGAGCACAGCGGACAGATCATGGGCAGCCCGTACCGCTGCTCGGCCGACGCCCCGGCCTACGCGCACCAGCGCCTCTGCAACGCCTGAACCGATCGTTCGGGCAGGGTTGGCGGCGCGTTCGCGCGGGCATAATCGTCCGCGTGAGCGTCAGTGAGCTGTGGTACCAGTCCTCGGGCACCCTCGGTGCCACGCCGGTGCTGCTGCTGCACGGGCTGACCGGCGACGCGACCACCTGGCAGGAGGTCGCCCCGCTGCTGGCCGAACGGGCCTGGTTGCACGCGGTGGACCTGCGTGGACACGGTGCCAGCCCCTGGCCGGGTGAATACTCGTTCGAGCTGATGCGCGACGACGTGGTCGCGCTGCTCGACCGACTCGAACTCGATCGCGTCGTGCTGGTCGGCCACTCACTGGGTGGTGTGGTCTCGTACCTGATCGCACAGGCGTACCCGGACCGGGTGGCGGGCCTGGTGCTGGAGGAACCGCCGCCGCCGCGCCCCCTGGCGCGCACCGTGGGCCCGCGCCCGCAAACCTCGCTGAGCTACGACTGGGACGTGCGCGCCGCGATCATCGGGCAGGTCGTCGCCCCCGATCCGCGTTGGTGGCCCGCCCTGGCCGCGATCGCCGCTCCGGCCCTGGTGGTCGGCGGCGCACACAGCCACCTGCCACAGGACTGGCTGGCCGAGATGGCGGCCCTGATGCCGCGCGGGCGTTACCTCGCCCTGGACGCCGAGCACGCGGTGCACGCCGCGCTCCCGGCCGAGTTCGCCGCCGCCGTGCACACCTTCCTCGACGAACACGGCCTCTGACGCCGATACTGACCCTTCCGGTGGCCCGGAACGAGGCGACCGGCTCTCGCCTCTGTCGCACCACGGTGGCATGATCTGCGCGCAGTGTGCGCTCCGTGTCTCTACGGAACCGTTACGCGGCAACGTATCGATCTATGCACTCCGATGTGGATAATCGGTACCCCACTTACGTGCGAGAGGGGAGTCACCGTGGCAGAGCGTGAGGGCGGCGCCGTGAAGGTGCTGCGCGGCCTGGGGATCGCGGTGCTCATCGTCGCCGCGATCGTCCTCGTCGCCGTCTACTGGCGGCAGGCGTTGGACCTGGTCGTATCGATCTGGCAGTACCTCGTGGACCGGATTCCGGAGCAGGGCGGCCAGCGGACCGCGGTGCTCATCTACATGATCGCGGCGGTGCTGCTGGGGATCCTGTTCTCGCAGGCCGGCCACTTCACCGCGTACGGCATCGCCACCGGCCTGGTGCCGCTGCTGTGGTTCCTGTTCTGGGAGGGCTTCCCGCCGCTGGGTCTGCACCCGGTGTGGACCGGAAACATGGGGGTGGCGCATCTGAGTCCGAGTCAGGTGATCCTCTGGGCCGTCGTCGCGACGGTGGTGACCACGCTGGTCTTCGTGCCGCTGGAGTACCGCGAGAAGTGGACCCGGCGCCGCCGCGCCCGCTGAGCTCCGTGAACCTCCAGAGGCGGCGGCCCGGTGACGGGCCGCCGCCTCTTTCCGTCGGTGGCGCCACCGCGGCGGAAACCCGGTCCCGATGCGTGGCGCGGGCTGTTTACGATGCCTGGCGCAGCCGTCGGCTGCACGAACACGGGGAGGTATGAATGCGGAGGACTCTGTCCGCATTTGCGGCGTTCGCGACCGCGGTCGCGGTCGCCGCGCTGGCGCCGGGCACCGCGCACGCGGCCTCGGCACCGGACGTGCTCTGGGCGTACAGCGTCGAGGGCGACTTCGGGCGGGTGCAGGTCGGCGTGTCCGCCGAGGCGGGCGTGGCGGATCTGAAGGTGCACGTGGTCGGCGAGACCGGCGAGGACCTGGCCGTGCTGGACTCGTTCACGCTGGAGAGCGGCTCGGACCAGTACAGCGTGTGGCGTTCGGACGACACCGTCGCGCTGGACGAGCTCGGCTACTACCGGCTCGACGCCGAGATCGTCGACCGGGACGGGGTGCATGTCACCGAGCAGCAGGTCGGCTTGCTGATCTACGCGGTGCAGATGTACTACGACAACCTCAAGGTCACCAAGAAGGTCGACTACGCGCACCGTGAGGTCACCGTCACCGGCCGCCTCATGGGCCGCTGGCCGACGGGACGGCGAGAGGCGATCGAGGGCTTCCCGCTCGAGTACGTCCCGATGTACGGCGACTACGTCGACGGCGTCTCCGACAACGCGGGCCAGTTCCGCCTGACCACGCAGGTGGAGAACGTCGACGACATGGGCTACCTGACCACGCTGTGGGTGCAGGACCGCCCGTACTACCTGCAGGCGTTCGCCGATGTCGCGGCGCCGGAGATCAAGCAGGCCGCCACCCGGATCACCCTGGATCTCGACCGCACCAGGGTCGTGTCGGGGGAGACGGTGACGGTCAGCGGCACGCTGAGCTGGAAACCGCCGCACGCCGGCTGGCGGCCCACCCCCAACGCGCTCGTGGTGCTGGTCGGCGGCTGCGACGAGGACTACTGCCAGTCGCTGCTGGGCTACACGCTCACGGACGCGCAGGGGCACTACAGCATGACGGTGACCCCGCCCTACACCATGACGGTGCAGGTCGGCACGCACCACGAGGACCCGTTCGTCACGACGGCCACCACGGCCCGAGCGGACCTGGTCGTGCTCCAGGCCGTCCGGTTCGGCGAGCTGCGGCAGGGCATCGACTGGGACGGCCGGCCGATCCTGTACGGCCACCTGGACTTCCAGAGCGGCTGGACCCCCGGGACCATCCCGGTCGAGGTGCAGTACTCGCCGGACGGCCGCGGCTGGCACACCGTCGGGACGCTGGACCTGTCCTACAACCCGCACGAGTCGGAGGGCATCCGGTTCGAGTGGCCGCTCGCGGGCACCGAGCCGGGATACTGGCGCGCCGTCTACGCGGGTACGCCGGACTTCTTCCAGAGTGCGGTGACCGAACCCCTCCACGTGGCCTGAGCGCCATGGTGGGCGCGGGGGCCCGGGCCCCCCCCCCCGGCCCCCCCCGGGTGCAAGGGGCGGGAAACCCGGGGGACC
>NZ_JAHRCY010000047.1:0-13090 GCF_019083965.1 Catellatospora tritici | reverse complement strand
GGCGGCGGCGCGGGGGGGGGGGGGGCCCGGGCCCCCCCCCCCCGGCCCCGCGCCTGTGTCCAGGGCCGGATCAGCCGGTGTACCCGGCGAAGATCTTGCTGAACTCGTACGGAGTCTGGGCGATGTTGGTGCACATGTAGAGCGCGCCAGTGCAGGCGTTGCGGTCGCGGGTCGTCTCCCAGAACGCCAGCATGCCCAGGTGCTTGGACTGCGCGAAGGTCACCATCTGCCGGGCGTCGGCCTGGTTGTAGACGTGCCCGTCGTCGTTCTGCCCGAGCATCGGGGTGACCCCGACCATCTTCCACAGCTGCGCGTCGGTCTTGGCCGGGTACAGCGTCTTCAGCTGCGCGAACGTCGAGTTCGCCGCCTGCACGGCCAGATCGCCGTAGTCGCCGGTGCGGTAGTAGTCCATCGCCATGATGTTGACCAGGTCCAGGTTCACCCCGGCGTCCCGCGCCGACCGGACGACGCCCAGGCCGTCGGCGGTCAGGCCCTCCGGCAGCACCGGCAGGGTCAGCGAGATCTTCAGACCCGGGTTGGCCGCCTGCAGCGCCGCCAGCGCCTGCGAGCGCCGCGCCACCGAGGCCGGTTCGGCCGTGGCCGAGCCCTCGATGTCCAGGTCGATGTACTTCAGCGCGTACGCGGTGACGACCGCCTGGTACTCGGCCTGCAGCGCCGACACCGAGGTGCAGGCCTGGGCCAGCTCGATGCCGGTGGCGCCACCGAACGAGATCTTCACGTCGCCGCCGCGGGCGCGGATGGTGTCGATCTGGTCGCGCGCCCAGCCCTGGCGCGGGTCGTAGGCGTTGAACCACATCGCCTTGCAGGCCGAGGCGGTGATGAAGGCCATGGTGAAGCTCTTCAGGTTGCCGCCCGTGGCCAGGTCCGGCAGTGCGGGCGTGGGCCAGGCACCCATGTCCACATAGGGGGCGGTGGGCAGGCCCGGCGCGGTCGGGCAACCGGAGGTGCTCGCCGAGACCGCCCCGCTGGCCGCCGACTCGCCGGTGGCGTTGTACGCCGCGACGCTGTAGGAGTGCGAGGTGCAGGTGCCCAGGCCGGAGATGGTGGTGGAGGTGCCGGTGACGGTGGCGCGCAGCGTGGTGCCCTCGTACACGCGGTAGCCGGTGGCGCCGGTGACGGCGGTCCAGCCCAGCGAGATCGAGCTGCTGGTGGTGCCGGTGACGGCCAGGCCGGTCGGGGTCGCCGGGCCGCCGGGGTTGGTCCCGCCCGGCCCGTCGAGGGAGACGTCGTCGGCGTAGTAGGTGCCCTGGCCGTACCAGCCGTGCAGGAAGACCTGCGCGCTGGTCTGCGAGGCGCCGGTGGTGAAGTTGACGGTGAGCTGCGTGTACGCCGTGGCCGACGGGGTCCAGGTGGACGCGCCGCCGGTGATGCCGAGGTACACGTAGCTGCCGCGCACCCACGCCGACAGGGTGTACGCCGTGTTGGGCTGCACGGTCACCGTCTGCGTGCACTGGGCATGGTCCGATGCGGACGCCGCCCCGGCCAGCGCCTTGGTGCCGCCGTGCACGGGCGTGGACACGACTGAGCCGAGGCCGCCGGTGCACGACCACGGGGACAGCGCGCCGGACTCGAAGCCGGGGTTGGCCAGCAGGTTGGCCGCGTAGGCGGGTTGCGCTCCGAGCAGCGCACCCGTCAGAGCGAGGGAGAGAGCAACGAATCGAAGCTTCTTCATGGCTGTATTATTAGGAAACTTTACTTACGGTGTCCATGAACTTGGCACATCTCGTTCATGGCAACCTTTTCGGCCGGCACGGGGTATCAGGGTCATGGCCGACTGGGAAGCGGAGTTCTGCGAATACTTCGAGGCGCGGGTGCGCCCGCTGCGACGGTTCGGGTACGCCCTGTGCGCCGACTGGCACCTCGCCGAGGACCTGGTACAGCACACTTTCGTGCAGCTGTACCGGCACTGGCGGCGGCTGGACGCGGCGACGCTGGAGGCGTACACCCGCCGGACCCTGGTCAACGCGTTCCTGAACAGCCGCCGCGCCCGCCGCCACGAGCAGATCATGGCCGAGGTCCCCGACCGCGCAGCCGTGCCCGCCGCCGACCCGGACGGCGACGTGCTCGCTCTGCTGACGCGGCTGCCGCCGAGGCAGCGGGTGCTGATCGCGCTGCGATACCTCGACGACCTGTCCGTCGGTGACACCGCCCACGTCGCGGGCATCAGCGAAGGCGCCGTCAAGAGCCAGACCTCGCGCGGGCTCAGCGCGCTGCGCGGCCTGCTGGGACCGGAACCGGTGAAGGAGTGACCATGGACGACCAGACCCTGGCCCAGGCCCTGCGGTCCCGCATCGCCCAGGACGAACCACCGATCGGCCTGACCGCGTCGCGCGTACTGCGCGCTGGGCGCCGCGCTCGACTGCGCCGCCGCGTGGCCGGAGCCGGTGGCGCGCTCGGCCTGCTGGGCGTGATCGCGGTCGCCACGGCGTACCTGCTGACCCCGACCGGTGGGCAGAGCGCCGCGCCCTCGCTGGTACCCGGCTGCCAGGTGTCCGGCGGCGCGATGATCAACTCGGTGGTGCAGCGGGTGGAGTTCTACCGCCCGGAATGGGAGGCGTCCTTCCCGCCCCCGTCCGCGCCGGTGTCCGGCACGTGCCCGGTCCCCGACAGCTCGCCCGCGGCCTACCCGCTGCACTGCCCGGCCGGGCTCAACTCCGACAGCGACCTGCTCGCCCGCGCCAAACTGACCTGCTTCCTGCGGGAACAGCTCGCCGTCCTGGACCCGGACGCCGAACCGGGACCGCTGCAGGGCCCCGAGGGCGGCAACCCGCTCTACGCGTACCCACGGATGAACGGCGGCTACGAGGCCAGCGCGGTGCTGGCCGACCGCGACGGCGCCGGCGGTCTCGTTGTGACCGTCACCACCATGTCCGAGTTCGAGCAGGCGCCGAGCCCGGCGCAGTGCGCCACTGTCGGCTGCGAACGCCGAGCCGACCGCGACGGCATGGCGCTGGCGGTGTTCCACCTCGGCGGGCCGGGCGGCGGGTTCGAGGCGCTGACCGTCTACGCCTACCGCGACGGCGTGGTCGTGGCCCTGACCTCGACCAACGACGACCGGGCGTACGGCGGTCCGTTCCGCTCCGCGCCGACCTTCACCGAGGAGCAGCTCACCACGCTGGCGTTGGCCCTGCTGGAGACCGACGTCACCCACGCCCCCTGACCGGCCGCACGTTCCTTCGGCCCGGTTTTCGTGCAGTTTCCCGGAAACTGCACGAAAACCGGCCACGATTCCAGCGCTTTCCCCGAAACTGCACGAAAAAGCCCGGGGCCGATAGGCCCCGGGCTCTGGTGGAGCGGGCGACGAGAATCGAACTCGCGTAGTCAGTTTGGAAGACTGAAGCTCTACCATTGAGCTACGCCCGCGTGGCCACGAGTATAACCGGCCCGCCGCAACCTCGCGCGCCCAGGTCACGGAGCGCCGACCGTTGCTGGTCGGGGTGGCCGGATTCGAACCGACGGCCCCTCGCTCCCAAAGCGAGTGCGCTACCAAGCTGCGCTACACCCCGTCGCGCCGTAACCGGCGCCCACGAAGTGTATGCGTTGGGCTGGGCGCCGCGCACACCCATATGCCGTGTCCCGTTGTGAGCTTTCCTCCTGATTCTCCCGCTCTGGCGATCCTTGGGACATACGCTGAGGTCAGGGACTGGGGGACGCGACACTCCCACGCCGCGGGCGGTCGTACACATCGCCGAATCGCGGCATGACCCCCGGTGGGGCTTCGTTCGGATCAGGCGGATGGGGCTCCACCGGGCTGTCCGTCGCTGTAGATGAGGTGGGCGTTGGCCGGGGTGAGCAGCTCCGGTCGGATCTTCTTGTTGAGCCAGAGGGCGCCGACCGCGGCGAGCAGCCCGAAGAAGGCGGATCCGAGCCAGGCCCAGCCGGGTCGGCGGGTGGGTTCGACGACGAGGTCGAGGTCGGTGGCGCAGGCCAGCGGTGCGGCGAGGGCGCCCTGCAGGCATGCGGTGACGGCGAGGTCGCCGAGGGCGGCGTCCTGGTCGAGGGTCGCGGCGGCGGTGTGGGTCGAGGTCTGTCGGGCGGCCGGGGCGGGCCAGCTGAGGGTGGCGCCGGTCTGGGTGGCGCCGTCGGCGTGGAGGTCGCGCAGGCCGGTGGGCACGGTCACCCGGACGGTCGCGGCGTCGGTCCGGTCGTCGCCACGGGCGATGACGCGGTATCGCACGGTGTCGCCCGCCGCGACGTGGCGCACTCCGTCGTCGATGCTGATGGCGGCCCCGGTCGGCGCCGGGGTGGCCCCGGTCGCCGGTGGCAGGAGTGCCAGCAGGGGACCGGCCGCGGTGGCGATCGCGGTGGTCAGCAACAGCGTGACATTGATCGGCGGCACGGTGGTCTCCTCCCGGACTACCTGCCCAGTTTGTCGGCTTTGCTGGTTATTATGGTGCTGACTCGCCCGCGCGGTGTGACATCTGCCGACAACCGCCGCCCGATGCGGTGAACGCCTCGGGCGGTCGCCTACACTCGACCGGGCTCTTTCCGCGACCGGCGCCGGTGCGAACCGCGCACGCGGAAGGGCATACAGTTGCGCAAGGCAACCCCAAACGACCCGAAAGATCTCAAGGAGTACGCCTGTGAAGAGCACCGTCGAGACTCTGAGCCCGACGCGAGTGCGGCTCGCCATCGAGGTGCCGTTCGCCGAGCTCGAGCCGAGCCTGAAGAAGGCGTACCGGGAGATCGCGGCGCAGGTCAACATCCCCGGTTTCCGCAAGGGCAAGATCCCGGCGCAGGTCATCGACCAGCGCGTGGGTCGCGGCGCCGTGCTGCAGGAGGCGATCGAGGAGGCCATCCCGCAGCAGATCTTCGCCGCCGTGCGCGAGCACGAAGTGAAGCTGCTGGGCCGCCCGGCAGTGGACAACCTGGAGTTCGCCGACGGCCAGCCGCTGAAGTTCACCGCCGACGTGGACGTGCGTCCGGAGCTGACCCTGCCCGAGCTGAGCAGCATCAAGGTCGAGGTCGACCCGCTGGCCGTGGCCGACTCCGAGATCGACGAGCAGATCGACGGGCTGCGTCAGCGGTTCGCGACCCTGAAGACCGTCGAGCGCGCCGCCGCTGAGGGCGACTACGTGCAGCTGGACCTGGTGGCGACCGTCGACGGCGCCGAGGTCGAGGGCGGCACCGCCAACAACCTGTCCCACGAGGTGGGCTCGGGCCAGCTGCTCAAGGGCCTGGACGAGGCCGTGGTCGGCCTGTCGGCCGGCGAGTCGGCGACCTTCACCAGCCAGCTGGTCGGCGGCGAGCACGCGGGCAGCGACGCGGACGTGACCGTGACGATCCGCACCGTCAAGGAGAAGGAGCTCCCGGCGCTGGACGACGACTTCGCCCAGCTCGCCAGCGAGTTCGACACCCTGGAGCAGCTCCGCGGCGACCTGTCGGAGCGGATCACCCGGGTCAAGAAGGTCGAGCAGCTCTACGCCGCGCGGGACAAGGCGCTGGCCGAGCTGGTCAAGCGGGCCGACGTGCCGGCGCCCGAGGGTGTGGTGGCCGACGAGGTCGAGCAGCGCAAGGCCGCCATGGTCGAGCAGCTGGACCGGATGGGCGCCAGCCTGAGCGAGTACCTCGCGGCGGAGGAGAAGACCGAGGAGCAGATCGACACCGAGCTGTCCGAGGCGGCCGCCGAGGGTGTCAAGATCCAGCTGGTCCTGGACACCATCGCCGAGGCCGAGGACGTCCAGGTCTCCGACGACGAGTACGGTCACGAGATCGTGCACCGCGCCCAGCGCGCCGGTGTCGCCCCGCAGCAGTACTACGACCGCCTGGTGCAGGCCGGGGCCGCCGCCGCCGTCTACGGCGACGTGCGTCGCGGCAAGGCGCTGGCGCTGGTCATGGAGCGGGTCATCATGACCGACACCAACGGCGAGGTGCTGACCCTGGACTCGCTGCGCGAGGGTGCCGACGACCACGCCGGGCACGACCACGGCGACCACGAGGGCCACAACCACTGAGCCCGCGAGCGTGACGGCGAGGGGATCTGTCGGCCATCCGGCCGTGCGGGTCCCCTCGTCCCGTTTCCGGGCTGTCCGGTCGGGGTGTGTGGCCTGCCACGGTCACGGTCGGGCGTGATGCGCTCACAGCGAACACGTCGACACCGGGGAAGCTGGTGTCGGATTCAGCGGTTAGGGTCGGCGTAGGACAACGAGAAAGGCTGCCGATATGAGCGAGCTGCACGTTCCATCTGCGCGGGGTTCCGATCCGATCGCCGGCGGCCTCGACGACTCTGTGTACAACCGCCTGCTGAAAGAGCGCATCGTCTTCCTGGGCAGTGACGTCAACACGCAGGTCGCCAACCGGATCTGCGCGCAGCTGCTGCTGCTGTCCGCCGAGGATCCCGACCGCGACATCTACCTGTACATCAACTCGCCCGGTGGTTCCGTCTACGACGGCATGGCGATCTACGACACGATGCAGTTCATCTCGAACGACGTGGCCACGATCGCCCTGGGCATGGCCGCCTCGATGGGCCAGATGCTGCTGTGCGCCGGCGCGAAGGGCAAGCGCTCGGCGCTGCCGCACGCGCGGATCATGATGCACCAGGCGTCCGGCGGCATCGGCGGCACCGCGGCCGACATCGCCATCCAGGCCGAGCAGATGATCTACACCAAGAAGCTGATGATCGACCTGATCGCCCAGCACACCGGGCAGCCGGTGGCGCAGATCGAGGCCGACAGCGACCGCGACCGCTGGTTCAACGCCGAGCAGGCCAAAGAGTACGGCTTCATCGACCACGTGATCACCGCTACGTCCGTGGCGCCGGTCGGGAACTGAAGGAGCAGCAACATGTTTCCAGCTATGACGCCCAGCTTCGGCCAGCCGTCCAATCGCTACATCGTGCCGCAGTTCATCGAGCGGACCACGACGGGCCAGCAGACGATCGACCCGTACGCGAAGATGTTCCAGGACCGGATCATCTTCCTCGGCGTGCAGGTCGACGACGTGTCGGCAAACGACGTGATGTCCCAGCTGCTGGTGCTGGAGGCGGCCGACCCGGACCGCGACATCACGATGTACATCAACTCGCCCGGTGGCTCGTTCACCGCGATGACCGCGATCTACGACACCATGCAGTTCGTGCGTCCGGACATCCAGACGGTCTGCCTGGGTCAGGCGGCCAGCGCGGCGGCGGTGCTGCTGGCGGCGGGCACGCCCGGCAAGCGGCTGGCGCTGCCGAACTCGCGGATCATCATCCACCAGCCGGCGACGGAGGGTGGCTACGGTCAGGGTTCCGACATCGAGATCCAGGCGCGCGAGATCATGCGCATGCGCAACCAGCTCGAGGAGCTGCTGGCCCGGCACAGCGGTCAGACGATCGAGAAGGTCAAGAAGGACATCGACCGCGACAAGATCCTCACTGCGGGTGAGGCGGTCGACTACGGCCTGGTCGACTCGGTTTTGTCGTACCGCAAGAAGTCCGCGATGGCCGGGGTTCGCTGACCCCTCTCGCCGGCCGGCGCCGTTCACCCCATCGGGTGGACGGCGCCGAAGCGGTTGTCGGGGGGACGTGACAGAATCTTCGACATGGCAGCCGGGGTGGGGCCGCCGCAAAACGGCTCACAACAGGTAACGTCATCACAGAACCGATGCTCGCGCCGCTGGGACCGGCGCGGCGTTCGTCAGCTTCAGGGGCAGGGGGAGTCGTAGGTGGCACGGATCGACGGCGGCGACCTGCTGAAATGCTCCTTCTGCGGCAAGTCGCAACGGCAGGTGAAGAAGCTCATCGCGGGCCCCGGGGTCTACATCTGCGACGAGTGCATCGACCTCTGTAACGAGATCATCGAAGAGGAGCTCGCCGGCGAGGAGCAGGTCCGCTGGGAAGAGCTGCCCAAGCCGATGGAGATCTGCCAGTTCCTCGACCAGTACGTGGTGGGCCAGGACCAGGCCAAGAAGGCCCTGTCCGTGGCGGTCTACAACCACTACAAGCGGCTGCAGGCCGACGCGGCGCACACCCGCGGCGGTGAGTCGGTCGAGGTGGCCAAGAGCAACATCCTGCTCATCGGCCCGACCGGCACCGGCAAGACCCACCTGGCCCAGACGCTGGCGCGCATGCTGAACGTCCCGTTCGCCATAGCCGACGCCACCGCCCTCACCGAGGCCGGATACGTGGGTGAGGACGTCGAGAACATCCTCCTCAAGCTCATTCAGGCCGCCGACTGGGACATCAAGCGGGCCGAGACCGGCATCGTCTACATCGACGAGATCGACAAGATCGCGCGCAAGTCGGACAGCCCCTCGATCACCCGCGACGTCTCCGGCGAGGGCGTGCAGCAGGCGCTGCTGAAGATCCTGGAAGGAACCCGGGCCAACGTTCCGCCACAGGGTGGACGCAAGCACCCGCACCAGGACTTCGTCGAGATCGACACCACGAACATCCTGTTCATCTGCGGCGGGGCCTTCGCCGGCCTGGAGCAGATCATCGAGCAGCGCACCGCCCGCTCGGGCCTGGGCTTCGGCGCGCACCTGCGCGCGGTGACCGACCGTGGCAACAACGACGAGGTGCTGGCCAAGGTCATGCCCGAGGACATGCTGAAGTTCGGCATCATCCCCGAGTTCATCGGCCGCCTGCCCGTGATCACGACCGTGCGCAGCCTCGACCGCGAGGCGCTCGTCAAGATCCTCACCGAGCCCCGCAACGCGCTGGTGAAGCAGTACCAGCGCTTGTTCGAGCTCGACAACGTGGTGCTCGACTTCGACTCCGAGGCGCTGGAGGCCATCGCCGACCAGGCGATGCTGCGCAACACCGGCGCCCGTGGCCTGCGCGCCATCATGGAGGAGGTCCTGCTCTCCGTGATGTACGAGGTGCCCAGCGACCCCAACGCCGAGCGCGTCCTGATCACCCGGGACACGGTGCTGGAGAAGGTCTACCCGACCATCGTGCCGCGGCGGGACCTCAGCACCGGCCGCCGCGCCCGGCACCACCGCGAAGAGAAGACCGCTTGACGCCATACCCGCAGAAAGGCCCGCACCGGTCGGTGCGGGCCTTTCTCGTCCTGGTCAGCGGGGGACCCGCCGGTGGGTGTACTCGCCCGGGGGCATCGCCACCAGCATGACCATCCGGGCCGGGGTGCCCTGCAGATTGCGGTAGGTGTGTGCCCGGTCGCCCCGGAAGTCCAGCGTCTGCCCGGCCTCGACCAGGTGGTCCTCGCCGTCGATGGTGACCATGATCTGCCCGATCAGCACATGCGCCAGCTCGCGGGCACCCGGCTGCTGCTCCTCGGCGTCGTACCGCTCGTGCGGGGCGAACCGCCAGTCCCACAGCTCGACCGTGGCCGGATCGGCGACCCCGCGCAGCAGTCGTCCGGTGCCGCCCCGGCCGCCGCGCCACAGCACCGGCCCGTCTTCGAAGTCGCTGAGGTGCACGCTGCGGTCGGCGGTCGGCTGCAGCAGCCGCGCCACGGCCACCCCGAACGCGTCCGCGATCCGGGCCAGCGTGCCCACGCTCGGGTTGGTCCGCCCGGCCTCGATCTGCACGAGCATGCCCTTGCTCACCCCGGAACGGCCGGACAGCTCGTCCAGCGACCAACCCCGCCCGGTGCGCAGCGCGCGCACGTGCAGCGCCACCGCCGCGTTGATCTCCTCGATCGGCACCTGGCGAGGCCGGGGCGCACGCACGTGGCGGTCGGCTGTTCGGGTCTGGCCTGCCGTCGTGTCGGTCAACACCCTGTCCTCCGCGGTCGCCGCTGTGATACGAACACGCTGTGATCGCCATCCTGCTCGCCGGTACATCCGCCCTGGTCTGGGGCACTGCGGACTTCTGTGGCGGCAAGGCGGTCCAGCAGGGTGCCGCGAGCGTGCGCGGTCACTCGTTCTCGGTGACCGTCGTCTCGCAGCTGTGCGCGATACCGATGATCGCAGTTTTCCTGCTGCTGGTCCCGGGTCGGCTCGGCGTGTCGGCCCTGGGTTGGGGCGCCGCCGCGGGGGTGGCCGGACTGTTCGGCATCGTGCTGCTGTACCAGGGCCTGGCCAGCGGGGCCATGGCCGTGGTGGCACCGATCACCGCGGTCACCTCGGCCCTGGTGCCCCTGGCGGGCGGGCTCGTGCTGGGCGAACGGCCCGGGGCCGTGTCGCTGGCCGCGGCGGGCTGCGCCGTGGTCGCGATCGCGCTGGTCAGCCTCGGCCCGTCGAACGGGGTGAGCGCGGTGACGCCGCGGGTGATCGGGCTGGCGCTGTCGTCGGGAGCCCTGTTCGGAATCTTCTTCCTGCTGCTGGCGCAGGCCGGGCCGGATGCCGGGATGTGGCCGCTGGCGTCCGCCCGGCTCGCCTCCATCCCGGTGGGGCTGGCGCTGCTGCGCCCGATGGGCGGCACGCTGGTGCTGCGGGGCCGGGTGCTGGCGCTGACGGTCCTGGCGGGCTGCCTGGACATCGCGGCGAACGGCTTCTACCTGCTCGCGGCCAACGCCGGGCAGTTGAGCATCGTGGCGCCGATCGCCTCGCTATACCCCGCCAGCACCGTCCTGCTCGCGCTGGCCGTGAACAAGGAGCGGCTGCGCGCCATCCAGTTCGCCGGGCTGGGCCTGTCGGCGACGGCACTGATCCTGGCCGCGGTATGACGCGGAGTTGGCACTGAGAGCGCTCTCGCCCGTAAGGTGCTGACGTGACACGGGACCTGACACGCGCCCGCTGGGCGGTCGCCACCATCTTCGCCGTACACGGCGCCGCCAGTGGCAGCTTCGCCGCGCGCATCCCGTGGATCGCCGAACATCTGCACCTCAGCCAGGGCCGCCTCGGCCTGGCGCTGATCATGCCCGCGATCGGGTCGCTGAGCTCCATGCCGTTCACCGGACGGCTCATCGCCCGCATCGGCGGGCGCACCGCCACCCGCGTCCTCATCGCGGCGTGGTGCGCCGCCATCGGTGTACTGGCCCTGGCGCCCAACGTATGGGCGTTCATGGGCATGCTGCTGCTCGCGGGGGTGACGGCGGGCACCTCCGACATCGCCATGAACGCCGAGGGCGTCGCCGTGGAGCAGGGACTGGGCCGCTCGGTCATGTCCGGCCTGCACGGCATGTGGAGCCTGGGCGGCCTGATCGGCTCGGGCATCGGCGCGGCCGCGGCGTTCTTCGGCATCGGCGCACCGGTCAACCTCGCCGTGATGGCGATGCTGCTCGCCGTCATAGCGGTCACCGCCGGACACTGGCTGCTGCCCAGCGCCCCGGTGCCGACCTCGGACGAGGGTCCGCGCTTCTCCCTGCCCCGTGGACCGGTGCTGATCATCGGGCTGGTCGGCTTCTGCGCGGTCTTCGCCGAGGGGGCCACCGCCGACTGGTGTGCGGTCTACCTGCGGGAGATCCTCGGGTCGAGCGAAGGACAGGCGGCCATCGCGTACAGCGCGTTCGCGTTCGCGATGACCAGCGGCCGCCTCGTCGGCGACGCCGTGGTGCGCCGCGTCGGCGCCGTCACCACCGTCCGCGTCGCGGGCCTGCTCGGCATCCTGGGCGGCATTCTGGTGGTCACCTCGTGGGCGCCGGCCGTGGGCATCGTCGGCTTCGGGCTGATCGGGCTCGGGGTGGCGGTGGTGGTGCCGCTGGCGTTCAGCGCCGCCGGGCACACCGGCGACCACGCCGCCCACTCGATCGCCGGGGTGGCCACCGTGTCGTACGGCGCGGGCCTGGCCGCTCCCGGCCTGATGGGCGGTATCGCCCACGCCACCTCGCTGCCGTTCTCGTTCGCGCTGGTGACATGCCTCATCGCGGTCGTCGCGCTGAGCGCGGGTCGGCTGCGCGCCGCCGAGATCGTGCACGTCCCGCAGCCGGTCGCCGCCTGACCGAGGTCAGCGGACCTCCCACAGCTGCACGTCGTGCTGGGGGCGGTAACCGATCGTCTGGTAGATCTTGTTGCTGGTGGGGTTGGCGAGGTCGGTGAACAGCACCGGCCGCAGTCTCGCCGCCAGCGTCGCCTCGCTGATCGCCGCGACCAGCGCGCTGGCGTAGCCGTTGCCGCGACGGCGGGGCGGCGTGAAGACGAGGTTGATCCGGGCCACTCCCGCGGTCGGGACGGTGAGGGCGGCCATGCTGACGGGTTCGCCGCCCGCCTCCCATACCCACAGCAGACCACCGCGGGACAGCCTGCCGTCGACCGGCGCGGCCGGATCGGGGTGGGGCTCGCGCGGCAGGGCCTCGCGGTGGAATGCCCCCGACCACTGCACCAGCAGCTCGCGGTCGGCCTCCCGCGCCTCGCGTGCCCGGCCGGTCACCCCCGCCGGGCGGTCGATTCGCTCCGCCTCGAACATCCGGAACGACTCCCGCAGCGTCGCGTGTCCGCCTTCCGCGGCGGCGACCGTCTCCGCCAGGCGCCGGGTCTGCTCGGGCGGACCGGTGAAACGCCTCGCGTCGGGCGCGGAGGCCAGGAGGTAGTGCGCCAGCGGGGGCACGGCCGCATCGGGCACCGCGCTGAGCATCAACGCGAAAGGCGGTGGCCACACGGCCACCCCGGACAGCTGCGGACCGTCGGTGGATTCATCGAGTACGCGCAGCAGCAGCATCCGCTCCTGCTCAGCCGAGACACTGTCCATCCGCGACTGAAGAAGCGTGAGCAGGGGGTTGTTGCGTACGGGGTCACGCATCAGCCAGGGCATCACCTCGTGCCCGTAGGCGATCAGGCCTGTGTCCGCGGTCACCTTCACGGGTCAGATTGTCCCCCGGCGGGTGCGAGGTGGATTCTCCTTTCCCGACGACGCACCCCTGTGAACTGGGAAAATGGACTCGCGGAGGTGGTGTGACCGCCGACAACCCACCCCGATTTGCATCCTGCCCGCGGGGCCGCGTAATGTTCTCTCTGCCAGCGAGGAACGGACAGAAACGCCGGAGCGGTTAGCTCGGGCGGAGGCCGGATCGCTTGGCCGCCCCGAGTGGTGCGGACCCCGGTTAGGGGGCCGCGTAGCCGGTCGGGTAAGCTTTGACGAGTTGCCCCGCAAATTCGGCCGTGTGAGCGGTTGGTTTCGGTGTGTGCTTGTTCTTTGAGAACTCAACAGGGTGCTAGATATGCCAGTGCCAATTTATTGATCACCTCGTCGTGGTCATTCCTTTGGTATTAAGCAAACATTCGGACATTTATTTGTCGGTGGTTG
>NZ_JAHRCY010000046.1 GCF_019083965.1 Catellatospora tritici | reverse complement strand
GACCGAGGTCGACGTCACCAACGCGTCGACGTCGCAGTACGCGGGGCTCACCCAGGCGTGCATGAACGTGCCGCGCTGCATCGGGATCACGGTGTGGGGCGTGCGCGACAGCGACTCGTGGCGCTCCGGCGAGAGCCCGCTGCTGTTCAACAGCAGCGGCGGCGCTAAGGCGGCGTACACCTCTGTCCTCAACGCCCTCAACTCCGCCAACCCGCAGCCGTCGTCCACGGCGTCGCCGTCACCCGCCCCGTCGTCCTCGCCGCCTCCTTCGGGTGGCGCCAGCCGGATCGTGGGTGCCCAGTCGGGTCGGTGCATCGACGTGCCCAACTCGTCGCAGAGCAACGGCACGCGGGTGCAGCTGTACGACTGCCATGGCCTGACCAACCAGCAGTGGACCTACACCGCCAGCAAGCAGCTGAAGGTCTACGGCTCCATGTGTCTGGACGCAGCCGGCTCCGGCAACGGTTCGGCGGTCCAGATCTACAGCTGCAACAACCAGAGCAACCAGCAGTGGAACGTCAACTCCAACGGCACCATCACCGGTGTGCAGTCGGGACGTTGTCTGGACGTCTGGAGCACCGCCAACGGCGCCCAGGTCCAGATCTACGACTGCAACGGCCAGGCCAACCAGCGCTTCAGCCTGAGCGCCATCTGACCGACGCCGCCCGTAGGCCGTCGACCCGGACCGGAGCAACCGGTCCGGGTCGACGGCACGAACCAGCGACTGCTACCGGCCACTGACGAAGGACCGACATGACCGATCCCGCCCCCGCCTCGGCGCGGTTGACCCTGGACCCGGCGTTTCGGGTCGCGCCGGTGTCGCGGCGCACCTTCGGTGCGTTCGTGGAGCATCTGGGCCGGTGCGTGTACACGGGCATCTTCGAACCCGGGCATCGCGGCGCCGACGCGGACGGGCTGCGTACCGACGTGATCGAGCTGGTCAGAGAACTCGGCGTCAGCACGGTGCGCTATCCGGGCGGCAACTTCGTCTCCGGCTACCGCTGGGAGGACGGCGTCGGACCGGTGCGGAACCGGCCGACCAGACTGGACCTGGCCTGGCACAGCACCGAGCCGAACACGTTCGGGCTGGACGAGTTCATCCGCTGGACCCGCAAGGCCGGGGTCGAACCGATGATGGCGGTCAACCTCGGCACGCGTGGCGTCCAGGAGGCGGTGGACCTGCTGGAGTACTGCAACCTCCCGTCCGGGACGCGGCTGTCGGACCTGCGGGTGACCAACGGCGCCGCCCAGCCGCACGGCATCCGGATGTGGTGCCTGGGCAACGAGATGGACGGTCCATGGCAGATCGGCCACAAGACCGCTGAGGAGTATGGGCGTCTGGCAGCGGAGACGGCGCGGGCCATGCGCATGATCGACCCCGAGCTGGAACTGGTGGCGTGCGGCAGCTCCGGGTCGGGCATGCCGACGTTCGGCCAGTGGGAAGCCACCGTGCTGGAGCATGCGTACGACCTCGTCGACTACGTGTCGTGCCATGCCTATTACCAGGAGCAGAACGGCGACCTGGCCGGCTTCCTGGCCAGTGCCGTCAACATGGAGAATTTCATCGATGACGTCGTGGCCACCGCCGACCACGTCAGAGCCAAGCGGCGCGCCGGCAAGCGCATCAACATCTCGTTCGACGAGTGGAACGTCTGGTACATGAACCAGCCTGCCTCACAAACCCCGCGGGGAGGGGACTGGCCGGTGGCGCCCCGGCTGTTGGAGGACCACTACAACCTCGCCGACGCGGTCGTGGTCGGCAGCCTGCTCATCACGCTGCTGCGCCACAGCGACCGCGTCACGGCGGCAAGCCTGGCCCAGCTCGTCAACGTGATCGCCCCGATCATGACAGAGCCCGGTGGGGGAGCTTGGCGGCAGACCACCTTCCACCCCTTCGCCCAGGCGTCTCGGTACGCCACCGGCGACGTGCTGCGCGTGGAGCCGACCTCGCCCACCTACCCGACAGCCGAGTACGGTGACGTGCCCACGCTGCACGCGGTCGCCACCCACGACGAGCACACAGCCGCCACGACAGTGTTCGCGGTGAACCGCTCGCTGGACACGCCGCTGTCGCTGTCGATGGACACCCGGGCGTTGGGCTCGGTACGGGTAGCCGAGGCGTACCAGCTCACGGCGCAGGACCCCTATGTGCGCAACACCGCCGACGAGCCCGACCGTGTGTTCCCACGAGCCAACTCGTCGGTATCGGGCGATCGCGACGGGGTGGCGGTCCTGCTCCCTCCGATGTCCTGGAACGTGATCCGATTGGAGCAGGCAACGTGAGCCTGACGTGAGCGTCGGACCGCGCCGTGTGGTTCACCCATCGGCGCGACGACCATCCAGGTCGGCCTCCCTGATGGCCCGGCGCCTGCGGGCATGCTCGCCGCCGTGGTTGACCCTCGGCGGCCACTGGCAGTAACTTGGCTGCCACTCCCGAAGGCCGGAAGCCGCAGCCGCGGATAGTCGCTGGGCGCCAGCCGAACGCTGCCCTGCCGCAAGCGGTCCGCGACGCCGCGTCGCAGGGGGCACGGTTAGAGGTGAGGCGGTTGGCGATCAGGGACCTGGACCACTCGGAACTGGTCGTCGCGGCGCGAAACGGCGACCGGCGGGCACGGGGCGACCTGATCTCGGCCTACCTTCCGCTGGTCTACAACATCGTCGGGCGCGCGCTCGACGGCCACGCCGACGTCGACGACGTCGTCCAGGAGACGCTGTTGCGCGTGGTGCGTGACCTACCCGCGCTGCGTGAGCCGGACAGCTTCCGATCCTGGCTGGTCGCGATAACGGTCCGCCAGATCAGTTCCCACCGCCACCGCCGCCGTCGCCGCGCTGCTGTCGACACCACGGTCGCCGGCATGGACCGGTTCTCAGACGTCGACGCCAGTTTCGAAGACACAGCCATCCTCCGCCTGCAGCTGGCCGACCAGCGCCGCCAGGTCACCGAGGCGAGCAACTGGCTGGACCCCGAGTACCGCCTGGTTCTGTCACTGTGGTGGCAGGAGCAGGTCGGGCTGCTGACCCGCGGTGAGGTGGCCGCGGCGATGGGACTGACGATCGCCCACGCCGGCGTGCGTCTGCAGCGCATGCGCGAACAGCTCGACACGGCCTGGGCGATCGAGGTGGCCCTGACCGGCCGGCCTCGCTGCCTCCAGTTGGATGCGGCCGCGGTCGGCTGGGATGGCGGTCAAACCTCGGTATGGCGCAAACGGCTGGGCCGCCATGTTCGCGGCTGCCCGGTGTGCGCGGCCGGCACCACCGATCGGGTGCCGCTCGAGCGTCTGCTGCTCAGCGTCGCGCCCCTGGCTGTTCCCGCCGCGCTCACCGCCGCACTCGCAGCCAAGGGCCTGCTGGCGGGCGCGGCCGGGTCGTCCGGTCAGGCACTTGTCGGTTCTGCGGTGGCGTCGGCCGGCGGCGTCCGCGCACCGCTGATCGGCAAGCTGGCAGCGGGCGTGTCGGCTCACCCGCTGCCGAGCCTGGCCGCGGGCCTGGCACTGGCGGTCGGCGCCACCGCGGTGTACGCGAACTGGCCACCGCCACCACAACCGTCGCCCGTCGTCGCAGGCCCGAGCCCCACTGCGGCGACCCCTGCCCCGTCGCCGCCCGTGGTGTCGCCGTCACCGCCGCCCTCGCCGACACCGGGCCCGGCCAGCCCGTCCGCACCGCGGCCAAGCCCCTCGGCCAGCGCGTCGCCCGCACCCACCCTGCCGCTGGGGACGTGGTCATTGGAGTCGGCAGGTGCTCGCGGCACCTACCTGACCTACGCCGGGAACTACGCGGCGCTCGGTGCCGTCGACGGCACCAGCAGCGAGCAGGCCCGCAGGCAGGCGACGTTCACGGTCGTCAGGGGGCTGGCGGACGCGAACTGCGTCACCTTCCGTGCCGCCGACGGTCGCTATCTGCGCCACTACGAGCTGAGGCTGCGGTTCAGCCCGGAGGACACCACCGCGCTGTTCCGGGAGGACGCCACATTCTGCCCCCGGCCCGGCAGGATCGCCGGCTCGATCGAGTTGCAGGCGCACAACTACCCCGCATTGGTCGTCCGCTTCCGCGACGGCGCTCTCTACATCGATGTGCCCGACGGCAGCGCCGAGTTCGCCGGGCAGAGTTCCTTTGTCAGACATCCCGCCTGGGCGAACTGAGCACCACACTCATATGTCATGGTCGTCACCGCGCAGTTTCCGTTATGACATCACCGGCTCGAAGCCTCCTGCTCACGAGGGCACTGTGACTCTCGCGTCCTAGCAGTTGGACCGGGCGCAGGAGCACAAGCGTGTCCGACGACCGTGGCCGCCCGGGCCCGGATGCCAAGGAGGCGCGATGAACGGACGTGAGGTCGGAGCCGGCTCTCGGCGGCGGCAGGTGGCTTCGGCCGCGGTGGCCGCCGACGCTCGCGGCGGGGCCGTGGGCGGGGCACGGCCATCCGGCCGGCAGCGGTTCATTCCCCATGCCCGGACCGGCCGACGCCGAGACCTCATCGGGGTCGTCGCGTTCGATGCGGTCAGGTACAGCACGACCGTGACGATGCGCGGCGTCGAACAGGCGGCCAGGAGCGCCGGCTACGGCACCTGCGTCGTCGAACTCGATCGACCGGACGACACAGGCGTGGCGGAGGCGATCGGGCGACTCGCCTGCCAGCCGGTGATCGGCACAGTGATCATCGCCCCGCTCACCCCGGCCGTGACAGCCAGCAGGCTGCACTCGGCGGTTCCCACCGTGGTCGTGGGCGTCGGTACGGTCGGGCAGGTCCCCGTCCCCACGGTGGACCACGCGCTCGGTGCGCGACTGGCCGTCGAACACCTGCTGGACCTCGGGCACGAGACGGTGTGGCACCTGTCGGGACCTCAGGACTGGCAGCAGGCACGACACCGCGCCGACGGATGGCGCGCCGCCCTGGTACGGGCCGGCCGACGCATACCGCCGATCATGCTGGGCAGCTGGGGCGCGGAGTCCGGCTACGAGGCGGGCCGGCTGCTGGCCGACCGCGCCGACGTGACCGCGGTGTTCTGCGCCAGTGACCAGCAGGCCATGGGCATGCTGCGCGCACTGTGCGAGCGACGGGTGCGCGTACCCGACGACGTCAGCGTCGTCGGGTACGACGGCGTTCCTGAAGGCGAATACCTGACCCCGTCGTTGACCACCGTCCGACAGGATTTCGACGGGCTCGGCCGGTCGTGTCTGCGGACGCTGTTGGCGACGATCGAGCAGCGCGAGCTGCCGGCGGCGACGGGGCAGCCGTGGACGGTGCCCACGCTGATCGTCCGTGCCAGCAGCGGGCCGCCTGGGGTCCGGTGACGACCGATGTCCGCCGTCATCGCGCGTGTCCGAGGCACTCGAGCCGTTGACCGACATGGATGTGACCGCTAACATTACGCTTACCCACCACATACCCGCTGTATCTTGCCGGTTGTGCAGCGTGGGCGACGGAGTCTCGTGTGACCGAGCACGTTGCTCGATCCGCCGACCCGGGCGGATGCGCCAGGCACTGACTCTCATCCCTGACCCGGAGGGACCCGCATGCATACCTTCCCCCACAGCCGTCGGGCGTTTCTGGCCGCTTTGGGCATCGGCGGTGCGGCCGCCGCCGGACTGCCGGCCGTCCTGCTCGCCGAGCCCGCGCAAGCCGCGATCCCCGGACCGACCTCCTACACCGCCACGTGGGCATCGGTGAACCAGCACCCGGCCGCGGCCGAATGGTTCCAGGACGCGAAGTTCGGCATCTACTACCACTGGGGAGTCTTCAGCGTCCCCGCCTACGCCAACGAGTGGTACCCGCGCAACATGTACTACGCGGGCTCCAACGAGAACAACCACCACAGGAGCGTCTACGGCGACCCGTCGGCGTGGCCGTACCACAACTTCATCAACGGAGCCAACGACCGAGCCGGCAACTTCGTCCAGTTCGCGCCGAAGCTCAAGTCGGCGGGCGGGAACTTCGACCCCAACGAGTGGGCGCAGCTGTTCGCCGACGCCGGCGCCAAGTTCGCCGGCCCGGTCGCCGAGCACCACGACGGCTTCTCCATGTGGAACAGCACCGTGAACGAATGGAACTCGGTGGGCAAGGGCCCCCGGCTCGACCTGCTGCGGCTGCACGCCGACGCGATCCGCGCCAAGGGCCTGAAACTGCTGGTGGCGATGCACCACGCGTACAACTTCACCGGGTTCTACGACCGTGTCCCGCAGCAGGCGACGACCAGCCTGCGCAAACTGTACGGCCAGCTCGACACCGCCACCCAGGAACAGCTCTGGTACGACAAACTGCGCGAGGTCGTGGACGGCTACCAGCCCGACATCCTGTGGCAGGACTTCAACCTGTCCCGCATCAGCGAAGCGCAGCGGCTCAAATTCCTGTCGTACTACTACAACCGCGCCGTCGCCTGGGACAGGGAGGTCGTGGCCACCTACAAGGACGGGTTCAACACCACCGGCGAGGTCGTCGACTACGAACGCGGCGGCCCTGCCGCCATCCAGACGCCGTACTGGCTCACCGACGACAGCATCTCCAGCTCGAGCTGGTGCTACACGGTCGGCATCGGCTACTACTCGCTCAACGCGATGCTGCACTCGCTGATCGACCGGGTGAGCAAGGGCGGCAACATGCTGCTCAACATCGCACCGATGGCGGACGGGACGATTCCCTCAGGGCAGCGAACCGTGCTGCTCGGCATGGGCGACTACCTCAAGCGCTTCGGGGAGTCGATCTATTCGACCCGCGCGTGGAGCCTGCACGGCGAGGGCCCGACGCAGATGGGCGGCGGTTCGTTCGTCACCCCCCGTCCTGGCACGAACACCGACATCCGGTTCACCCGCGACAAGGCGAACACCGTCCTCTACGCCACCGTCCTCGGCTGGCCGGGCGCCAGCCTCAACATCACCACCCTGGCCGCCGGGCGGATCAACCTCGGCACCCTGACCTCGGCGCAGCTGCTCGGCTCGACCGCCGGCTCGTACATCAACCTGCCCAGCCGTACCCAGGACGGCTCCGGCCTGCGCATCTCGATGCCGTCGTCGACGGCACCGTTCAGCGCGCCGGCCTACGTCGTGAAGCTGACCTTCTCCGGCCAGATCCCGACCCTGGGCGGTGCCGCGATCCCCACCGGTTGGGTCCGGCTCATGAACGTCACCAACGGCCTCGCCCTCGACGGCGGCGGCAGCGTGGCCTCCGGCTCGGTCGTCAAGGAGTGGACCTGGGACGGCAGTACCAACCTCCAGTGGCAGCTCGTCGATGTGGGCAGCGGGTACTACCGCATCGTCAACCGCACCAACGGCATGGCGGTGGACAGCTGGGGTAGCACGACCAACGGCGCCAACGCGCTGCAGGCGCCATGGAACGGCGGCGTGAATCAGCAGTGGCGACTCAACAGCATGGGCAACGGTCGGTATCAGCTGGTGAACCGCGGCACCGGAATGGCCCTCGACGGACGAGGCAGCATGCCCTCCGGCACCACGGTGGGCCTGTGGACACCCGACGCCAGCACCAACCTCCAGTGGACCATCACGGCGATCTGACCCACCACTCGGCACTGCTCCGACGAGCCGCGCGGGAACAGGCCTACCGCGGGCCGGCCTGCGGCTTCTGACGCCGGTCTGACAGCACGAACGGATGCGTACCACGTCACGCGTGGACCACGCATCCGTTCGCTTTACGCCAGATGATCATCTTACGCTATGATGTGCCGTCAGGGGAGACGCAATGGGCCAGCAGCCGGCCGCGCGTGCCGCAGTCATGCACGACGTCGCCCGCCTCGCGGGCGTGTCGCACCAGACCGTGTCCCGGGTCCTCAACAACCACCCGAGCGTGCGCGAGGAGACCCGCGAGCGGGTTCTGCGCGTGGTGGCGCAGCTCAACTACCGGCCCAACGCGCTGGCCCGGGGGCTGGCCGGGCGGCGCTCGCGCGTCATCGGCGTGGTCAGCTTCGACACCATCCTGTATGGCCCCGCCGCGACCCTGCTCGGCGTCGAGCGGGCGGCGCGGCGGGCCGGATACGGCATCAGCATCGTCGCCCTCGAACAACTCGACCGCGCCGGCGTCGCCGAAGCGGTGAACCGACTCACCGAGCAGTCCGTCGCCGGGGTCGTCATCATCGCGCCCCTGATCCCGGCCGCCGCCGCCGCACATAGTCTCCCGACCGGTGTGCCCGCAGTGGTCGTGGAGTCCGATCTGGCAGGCGACCTGCCGAGCATCTCCGTCGACCAGGTTGCCGGCGCCAGGCTGGCCGTCCAGCACCTGCTCGACCTCGGCCACGAGACCGTGTGGCACCTGACCGGACCCCGCGACTGGCTGGAGGCCCGCGACCGCGTCGATGGCTGGCGCCAGGCACTCGAAGACGCCGGACGCCGGGTGCCTGCCGCGATCCCGGGTGACTGGAGCCCGAACTCCGGGTACGAGGCGGGCAAGCACATCGCCGCGCGCCCGGATGTCACCGCTGTCTTCTGCGCCAACGACCAACAGGCCCTCGGCATGCTGCGGGCACTGCACGAGCGCGGCATCCGTGTCCCCGAGGACGTCAGCGTCATCGGCTTCGACGACATCCCCGAAGCCGCATACCTGTCCCCACCCTTGACGACCATCCGACAGGACTTCGACGAGGTCGGACGGCGATGCCTGGCCGCGTTGCTGGACATGCTCGATGCCCGAGAGCCGGCGTTGCCGCCGCGTCATCCGCGCGTGCCGCCGACCCTTGTCGTGCGAACCAGCAGCGGCCCTCCGCCGTCTGCGCGAGGTCGGTGAGGGTCGCCAGGCGTGACACGACATCGGTGGGCCGGGTCGCCCCGGCCCACCGATGTCGGCGTGCGACTTCTGTTCGCTGTCGCGCGATCCGCCGGGCTACGGCGTCGTCAGGCTGAACTGGCTGACGCCCACTGTTCCGCCCAGCGACTGGCTCGCGTAGTTGAAGATGGCGAACCGGTAGCCCATGAAGAAGTACCACTCGTTGTTGAGGGTCAGCGCGTTTCCGAGCGGTGTGAACGTCGTGCCGTTGGTGCTGTAGGAGAACGTCGCCTGGCGGCTCGCCGAACCGGGCCGGATGTCGGCGGTGGCCCGCAGCCAGATGCGGCCGCCCGACACCGTGGCGCCGGCCT
Source organism: Catellatospora tritici (assembly GCF_019083965.1). Taxonomy (GTDB): domain Bacteria; phylum Actinomycetota; class Actinomycetes; order Mycobacteriales; family Micromonosporaceae; genus Catellatospora; species Catellatospora tritici. Next base: position 21,942 of record NZ_JAHRCY010000046.1, on the reverse strand, counting down.
GCTCGGATCCGGTACTGGAGGTGGCCCAGTTGTTGTTGCGGTCCATGGACAGCCCGTTGGTCATCACGACCCGGGTGGTGCCGTTGTCGCGTTTGACGCCGATCCAGGCCGAGGAGTTGCGTAGCACGGCCAACCCGGCACGGTCGCCGTCCTTCATCGTGGAGTAGTCGAGCTCGATCGTGGCGGTGGAGGTCGGTCCCTGGATGCGGTGGGTCAGTGTGTTGCGGGCCGCGTACAGGTCACCGGTGACGGTCGCGGTCTGCAGGCGCAGGCCGTTGTTGACCGACCACTTGGTGCTGTCCGGGTTGTGGTTCCACTCCCACTGCGGGCCCAGCGTGGTGCCGGTGAACGTGTCGGTGCCGGTCATCGGCTTGACCGCGCGGGGAGGTGCGGGCAGGTTGGGGCGCGGGTATGCGGCGCCCCAGGAGTTGTTCACCAACTGGAGCTGCGGCCAACCGTCGGCGGTCCACGTGACCGGCGCCAGCACCGGGATGCGGCCGCCGGGGTAGGAGTCGACGAAGGCCATGTAGTACCAGTCGCCGTTCTGCGTCTGCACGAGCCCGCCCTGGTGCGGCACCCCGCCACCGGAGACCGGGCCGGAAAGGTTCAGCAGCACCTGCTGCATCGTGTACGGGCCGAACGGGCTGGTCGACCGGAGGATGTACTGACCGTTGGCGGGTCGGGTGACGAAGATGTAGTAGTAGCCGTTGCGCTTGTAGAACCGGGACCCCTCCAGCGTGCCGACACTGGACGGCGTCGTGAAGACCTGCTGGCTTCGGACCTGGCTGAGTCCGTCGGCCGACAGCTGCGCGACGCTGATGGTGGTGTTGCCGTAGGCGACGTACATGGTGTCGTTGTCGTCGACGAGCAGACCGGCGTCGTAATAGCAGTTGTTGATCGTGGACCGCTTCGACCAGGTCCCGTCCACGGCGGTCGAGGTGTACACGTACGTCTGGTTGAAGTCGATGCAACCCAGCCAGTAGAACGTGCTGTTGCTTGGCCGGTAGTTGAACGCCGAGGCCCAGATTCCGTCGACGTAGCCTTGACCGCTGCCGTTGAGGTTGTACTTCGCACCGAAATCGAGCGAAGGAACGGAGTGACCGGCGTACTCCCAGTTCACCAGGTCGTACGAGCGCAGGATGGGGGCGCCGGGCGAGTAGTGCATGGTGGACGCGGAGTAGTAGTAGGTGTTGCCGACCCGGATGATGTCCAGGTCGGCGAAGTCCTGCCAGATGACAGGGTTGCTGTAGGGCGAGTTGTTCGACGGCGAGGTGGTGGGGGTGGGGCTGGTGCCGCCGAGTTTGACGAGTTGCCACTGCTGGTTGTTGCCACCCCAGTCGTCGTACTGGACGATGTTGGCGTTGTCGGTGGTGGCGGCGTTCTGGACTTCGAGGGCCTTGCTGCTGGTGCGATTGATGAATCGGACGTAGCCGCCCGTGGAGTCGGCCAGGCGCCATTGCTGGTTGGTGCCGTTGAGGTCGGTCCACTGGACGATGGCGGTGCCGTTGGCGGTCGAGAAGTTGTAGTCGTCGAGGACCTTGCCGGAATGCCGGGACTTGAGGCGGTAGTAGCCGCCACCGGAGTCGACGAACTGCCACTGCTGGTTGTTGCCGTCGTTGCGGGTCCACTGCGTGATGCGGGCGCCGTCGGCGGTGGAGGAGTTGTAGAGGTCGAGGGCCTTGCCGCTGTTGCGATTGATCAGGACGTACCAGGCGTTGGTGTCGACGGTCGCGGCCTGTGCGCCGTTGGTGGTGACGGCGACCAGTCCGGATGTGGCCAGTGCGGTGACGACGAGGGTGATCATCGCGGTGCGCCAGGCTCGTCTGCGTGGACTGGGTTTCGGGACGGTGCTGATGCCGGCCAAGGGATGCTCCTTCGCGGGAAGGCCAGGCCAGACCTGGCCTGAGCGGTGTCATACGAAGCGGTAGACACGCCGCCACGAGCCTCGGTCGTGCCGACGCTGGGGGGCGTAGCGGTGGCCGGCACGCGGGCTCACGTACCGGCCACCGCTGGGCCGGTGGCAGAGCAGGTCGGCGACTGCCCCGCTGACCTGCGTTCGGCGGCCGCGGTTGGCGACCGCCTGTCCGCGCCGACACCTGCCACCGTGGTGACGGCACGAACGACGAACGGCCGGTGGGCCGGTTACAGGAAGCGCCAGAGCCGGTCGTTCGAGCCGGCGTCGTCGGCGGTCACGATCTGTGCGCCCTGACTGGTCGATCCGCCGCTGACGGCCAGGACCTTGCCGCCGTTGGCGCACTGGATACGGAAGCAGCCGTTGCCGCCATGACGCAGCCGCCAGCGGTGGTCGGCGGTGCCGTTATCGGTCCATTGCAGGACCCGCGCGCCGCCGGCGGTCGAGGCGTTCTCCACGCCTAGGACCTTGCTGCTGTTGGCGTTGCGCAGCCGCAGGTAGCCGCCGGTGTCCACGACCGCGGTCCAGAGGTGGTCGGCGGTGCCGCTGTCACCCCATTGGATGACCAGGCCGCCGTCGGCGGTCGACATGTTCTGCACCCCCAACACCAGGCCGCTGGCGACGTTCTGGATGCGCCGCGCTCCGTCGGGGATGAACCGCCACAGGTTGTCGGCGCTGGCGTTGTCCGGGTCCTGGACGGCCTGGGCGCCCTGCGCGGTCGAGCCGCTGAGGATCGCCAGCAGCTTGCCGCTGTTGGCGTTGCGGATCTTGTGGGTGCCGTCACCCACGTCGACCACGGTCCACCGGTGGTCGGCGGTGCCGTTGTCGGCCCACTGCAGCACCCGGGCGTTGTCGGCGGTGGACATGTTCTCCACGCCCAGCACCCTGCCGCTGTTGACGTTGCGCAGCCGCAGCGCCGTGCCGTCGACGACCAGCTCCCAGTTGTGGTCGGCCGTGCCGGTGTCGGCCCACTGCAGCGCCAGGCCGCCGTCGGCGGTCGACATGTTCTGCACCCCGAGCACCAAGCCACTGGCCGCGTTGGCCAGCCGGAACGAGGCGGCGCCGGTGCCGCCGCCCTGCCCGGTGGCGCTCCAGTACACGGTGTAGTTGAAGCCCTGGGCGTCGTGGAACGGGCCCAGGTTCACCGTGGCGCCGTTGGCCGTGGCGGTGAACGCCAGTGCGGTAGTGCTGGTGCGGGTCACCGAGCCGGGGGTGAGGCTGGGCAGCGCGGACAGGGTCGTGCTGCCGTAGTTGCCCGCCAGCACGACCGGGCCGTACGTCACCGCCGAGACGTTGGCGTTGTCGTTGGCGGCGCGCAGGACCACCTGCATGGGCAGGGTGATCGTGACGGTGTCGCCCGAGGTCCAGGACCGGGTGAGCACGGCGTAGCTGCCCGGGGTGGCGGCGACGGTCTGCGCGACACCGTTGACCTTGATGGTGGCGCCGCTGGTCCAGGCGGGGATGCGGATGCGCATGCTCCAGCTCCCGGCGACGCTGCCGGTCACGGTCAGGGTCGTGGTGTCGCTGACCGGGTACGTCGTGGTCTGGGTGACCGTGATGCCCCGCTGGCTCCACGTCAGCACCGACGGCGTGAACAGGTTCACCGTCAGCGTGGTGCCGTTGTAGAAGTAGATCGAGTCCATCAGCTTGGTGTTGGTCTCGATGCCGGTGCCCTGGCAGCACCAGAAGGTGCCGTAGTCGGTGCTCCAGGTGCCGCCGCCCCACGCCGGGCCAACACCGCGGCGGCCGCCGGGGTTGAGTGGGGTGAAGTAGGTGACGTGCCCGTGGCTGTCGGCCGGGTTCTGCTGCCCGAGCAGGTGGTTGAGCAGTGCCCGCTCGTAGAAGTCGAAGTAGGCGGCCTGGTCGGGGTTGGTCAGCCACAGTTCGCGGGTGAGTTTGAGCATGTTGTACGTGTTGCAGGCCTCGCACGCGTCGTTGTTGAGGTACCCGGCGATGGCGTTCGGCGCGCGGAAGTGCTCGGCCTGGCTGTTGCCGCCGATCACGTAGGTGTGCGCGTTGACGGTGATGTTCCACGCGTTGACGGCGATGTCCCGGTAGCGCGTGGTGCCGGTCGCCTTGTACTCGCGGGCGGCGCCGATCCACTTGGGCACCTGCGTGTTGGCGTGCAGGCCGTTGAGCTGGTCGGAGTTGGACGCCAGCGGGTTGAAGACCGCGGCGTGGTCGAACCGCTGCGCCGCGGTCAGCCACCGACTGTCGCCGGTCTGCTGGTAGAGGTCGGTCAGCACCGCGTTCATGCCGCCGAACTCGGTGCCCAGCACCGACTGCATCTGCGTGGCCGACAGGCGCCCGGTGCGGGTGTCGACCCAGCCCGCCAACGCCAGCAGCACGTCGCGGGCCTGGGTGCTGCCCAGGTAGCGCCACACGTCCAGCAGCCCGGCCAGGGTCTTGTGTACGGCGTAGTACGGCACGTTGCCGTTGCTCAGCGTGCCCGCCTCCAGGTTGGCGAAGTCGGACTCGGGAAAGCCTGCCAGGTAGCCGGTGCCGAACCCGGCCGCGCTGTTGTTGGCCTGGCAGGCGGCCATGGCCGCGACCATCTGGTTGGCCTTGTCGCGGCAGGTGGTGTCGCCGAGCACGGCCCAGGCCTGCGCCCAGGCGGTGAGGAAGTGCCCCTGGCTGTGGCTGCGGAACGGGAAGGTCGGGGCCTCCCAGCCGCCGGTCGCGGCAGCGCCGTTGGTGGACAGGCGATGGTTGGCGCGAAAGACGTACAAGAGCCGGTCGACGTCGACGAACCGCAGGTAGGCCAGGGTCCGGTTCTGGTTGTCCAGCCATCGGCTACTGGTCAGCCGGACCTGGCTCAGGTCGAACGGGTACGCCGAGACGCCAAGGTCGGCACGCGCGGGCGGCAGCGCCGCGGCCGCCGCCTCGGTGGCGACGACGGCGGGCAGGGCGGCGGCCGCTGCCGCCACTCCGGCGGCCTGTATCAACCGGCGCCTGTTGATGGGCGATGACATGGGCTCTCCACGGGTAGGCAGGTGGAACAGGGCGGGTCCGCTGCCGCGCCGAGAAGGTGTTGGGCAACGGGTGCGTGTGGGCCGACGCGGGTGGTGCCGAACGTTGTGGAGCCGCCGTCGCGGTGAGAGTGGCGCCAATTGCCACTGTCAGGGCACGGCTCGCCAACGTGTCAACGGGGCGGTGCGTGGACTGGGCGAAGTCGGTCTGTCGGAAGGCGGGTTCGGTACAAAGGGGATCCAGTCACTTCAGCGTCGGCGGTCAGTGGATGCGCCTCCTCTCTCGAAGCCGCCGGCGCCACATCGTCGAGCGAGGGGCCGCACACCCGACAATGAGACCGTTAACATAACCGACCCGAAAGGCACTCGCAATGATCGTGCAATTTCCAGATTTCGATCAAATAAGTGTTATCTGATCATCTCTCGATGAATCGCATATTCGAATATGGTCATGCACCAGCGGCGATATGCTCGTAAAACTCGTCATGATGGATGTATCTCGCCCGGATCGACGGCTGCCGTGAGGCGTGGAGGGTCACTCGGGCCTCGCGGCCGAATGTGGACGGCGGCCAACGGCAACGATCCTGTTATCGCTAACATTCGACGGCGAAGCTTGCCCTGCGGCGGAAGTGGGTGTTCGTGGTCGGCGAGCCGGTCGTGACCGCAGATCTAACGCGGTCGACCAGAGGACCGCTCGTGGCAGAATTGCGCGGGCTGGCCCGACGGCCATCCCTCCGGCGGGGTCACCGGCTCAGGGCCACCCTGGACGGCGGGCTGCTACTGGCGCGCACCACCAGCGTCGGCTGCACTCGTGGGTGACGCGACGTCTCGGTCACCGAGCCTGTCTCGATCAGTTCCAGAAGCGTTCCCAAGCAGCGCCGACCGACCTCGTCGAAATCTTGGCGCACCGTCGTCAACGGTGGGGACAGGTAGCGCGACTCGGGAATGTCGTCGAAGCCGACGACGCTGATGTCCTCCGGCACGCGGACTCGGCGCTCGTGCAGAGCCCTGAGCAGACCCAACGCCTGGTGGTCATTGGCGCAGAACACGGCCGACACGTCCGGCCGTTCAGCCAGGTCGAGGCCGACCTCGTAACCTGAGCGCGGGCTCCAGTCGCCCACCAGGACCGGCGGCACTCGCCGCCCCGCTGCCTGCAATGCCTGACGCCACCCATCCTCACGGCTGCGCGCCTGCGACCACGCCTGCGGGCCAGACAGGTGCCACACCGTCTCATGCCCGAGGTCAAGCAGATGCCCGACCGCCAGCTGCGCACCAGCGACCTGGTCGACCGCCACGGTCGGGAGGTCTGCTTCTGCGTCGGGCTCGACCACGACCGCCGGTCCGGCGGCCATCAGCGTGCGGGTCGCTTCAAACACGCTCAACAGGGGCGCGATGACGGCCACGCCAGCGACGGCCTGCGCGGTGAGCCGGTCGAGTGCGTCGGCGACGGCATCGTGGTCCAGCTGCTCCAACGCGACGACACTCACGCTGTAGCCCGCGGTTCTGGCTGCCCGCTCGATGCCGAGCAGGGTCGAGGCCGGACCGAACAGCAGGGGCTCGAAGCTGATGACGCCGATCAGACGTGAACGACGGTTGGCCAGGCCGCGAGCGTTCGCGTTAGGTCGGAAGTTCAGCTGGTGAACCGCCCGCATCACACGATCGCGTGTCTCCGGCCGCACGCTCGGATGGTTGTTCATGACGCGCGAGACGGTCTGGTGCGACACCCCGGCGAGCCGCGCGACATCGCGGATGACCGCACTGCGTGGCTGCTGGCTCATGGCGACCCCCTGACACGGCATGCTAGCGCAGGTATGTTTCCAGCCGGTCATTGAAGTGCCAGTTCACGAGCGTGAAGCCTGCGTGTGGCTGCGACCGGAGGGCCGCGGTGAGGCCAGGCACCGAGTCCTGGCGGGATCTGATCGATACAGATCGAATGGCCCGACTGTGGTGAGTGCTCGCCACGGGCGAACCCTCCCCGGCCGGTTCGCGCCGGCCGGGGAGGTCCCCGCGTGCCGCGTGCAGCAGCGTTTTCGGATCCGGGCAAGCGGCAACGCGACCACGATGTCTGGGCTGCCCAGCCTGACTCCGTGGTGTCAGGCGACCGGCCGTGCCGCGAGGGCGGTGTGGCTGACGCGCCCCACGGCAGCCGCAGGTCCTTCGTCATGTTAACGGTCACTTCGATGCTGTCAACCAATCAACGTATGTGGATCAGAAGCGAGGTCTACTTTGACCGCATGGCGACGCGTGCCGCGTTGCGGCTTCACCTGTATGCATGTTCGTACGGCAAAAGCCCTGGTAGACATCGTGTGTGCCCGCCGGGCGTCGCTGAAGGAGAGCGCGCGGGAATGTTCTACATGCGCGGAACTTCGGCGTAACGTCTTGACTGCAGCCGATGTGATCGCTCACAGTCATGGCGAGTGAATCGCCGATGCTCCCGCCAATTCGGTGCGGGAGCGACCCGGGCCGCCGGCGGCACACTCGCGAACGGCACCTGGTCGGCGATGGCGTCGCGGATTCCGCAGGAACGCATCGAGGGCAGACCGGCTGCCTCGCATCCGTCCCCACCCGAACGACGCAGGAGACACTGATGGATCACCGACCCCGAAGGTGGCGCTTGGGCGCCGCCCTGGTGGCCGCGTTGCTGGCGGCTGTCGCTGTCGGCTGGCAGGCCACCGCCGTCCAGGCGTTGGACAACGGCGTAGCCCGAACGCCACCGATGGGCTGGAACTCTTGGAACACCTTCGGCTGCAGCATCAACGAGACACTCATCCGCCAGATGGCCGACGCGATGGTCAGCTCCGGCATGCGCGATGCCGGCTACCGGTACGTCGTCGTCGACGACTGCTGGTTCAACCCCAACCGCGACGGCTCGGGCAATCTCCAGGGCGATCCCAGTCGATTCCCCAGTGGCATGAAGTCCCTCGGCGACTACCTGCACGGCAAGGGCCTCATGTTCGGTCTTTACCAGGTTCCGGTCGACAAGACATGCGCCCAGTACTTCGGCTCCTACCCCGGAGCGACGGGCAGTCAGGGGCACGAGGCGCAGGACGCCCGCCAGTTCGCCGCCTGGGGCGTCGACTACCTCAAGTACGACTGGTGCTCGCCCAACGGCACGATCGATCAGCAGGTCGCGACCTTTGCCAAGATGCGCGACGCCCTCGCGGCCACGGGACGCCCGATCGTGTACAGCATCAACCCCAACAGCATCCATGCCAAGACCGGACCCCAGCGCAACTGGGGCGACGTCGCCAACATGTGGCGGACGACGGAAGACATCACCAACGCTTGGGATACCGGCCAGACCAACGGCTACCCGATGGGTATCCAGAACATCGTCAACGTCACCGTCCCTCTCGCCTCGTATGCCCGGCCGGGCGCCTTCAACGACCCGGACATGATGGAGGTCGGCCGAGGCGGCATGACCGACACGGAGATGCGCAGCCACTTCGCCCTGTGGGCGATCATGGCCGCGCCGCTCATCGCCGGCAACGACCTGCGATCGATGTCGGCGGCCACCCAGACCATCCTGAAGAATCAGAACCTGATCGCCATCAACCAGGACTCGCTGGGCCTGCAGGCGACCCAGATCAGCAACGACGGCACGCGACGGGTACTGGCCAAACGCCTTGCCGACGGTGATGTCGCTGTGGCGCTGTTCAACCAGTCGAACGCGACCGCCACGGTCTCGACCACAGCCGGGGCGATCGGAAAGACCGGCACCTCCTTCACCCTGCGCGACGCCTGGACCAACACCACCAGCACCTCGACCGGCTCGATCACCGCGAGTGTGCCTGCACACGGCACGGTGGTCTATCGGGTCAGCGGCGGAGCCATCGTGTCGCCGCCGCCGACGACGACCAGCACCCTGGTCAGCGCAGCCTCCGGCCGCTGCCTGGACATTCCGCAGAGCAACACGGCCAACGGCACGCAGCCGATCATCTGGGACTGCAACGGCGCGGCCAACCAGCGCTGGACCGTGAACGGCCAGTCTCTGCAGGCGCTCGGTAAGTGCCTCGACGCCCCGACCGGGGCCACGGCCGGCAGCAAGGTTCAGATCTGGGACTGCACCGGCTCGGCCAACCAGCAGTGGACCTTCAACTCCACCGGAACCATCAGCAGTAACAGTTCCGGGCTATGCCTCGACGTCAACGGGAACGTGACCACGAACGGCACCACCGTCATCCTGTGGAACTGCACAGGCGCTGCCAACCAGCGATGGACCAGGCAGTGATCCAGCACGGTTGAGGGGTCGGCCCCGGTCGGTCCGAACAGCCATGGACACAAGATCTCCGCGGGCTTGTGCCAGCCGGCTTGGCGGTGCAGGTCAGCGGCGCCCGACTCCCCGACCGGAACGGGGGGTCGGGCACCCTGTCGTAGCGCTCAGCGGGTGACTTCCCGGAGCACGACTGCCCCCGCACCCGATAGCGCGCATCCCGCGTCACCCATGAACAGGCCGTAGGCGGGTCTGCCTGGCGTGATGGGGCATCGGCTCTGTGCGTCCGGGTTGGCATCGGCCCGGCCGTGCCCCACGTCAGGCGCAGACTGCCGAGGCCGGCCGGTTCCGTTTAGTCATTTTGCTAATTATTAGCGGTCATGCTAAGAATGCTTGTGACCACGACACGCCGCGAACCACCAACGTCGCCTTCGCTTGAGGACGTGGACCTCGTGTTCCAAGCGCTGGCGCATGAGGCGCGACGCCAGGTGCTGCTCCTGCTTGGCCAGCGCGGCGACGAGCTGCCCTCCGGCTACCTCGCCGCGCGCTTCCAGCACAGCTGGCCGACAACGAGCCGCCACCTGAAGGTGCTCGAGGAGGCTGGTCTCGTGGAGGTGCGCCGGCAGGGCCGTAGCAGCAACTACCGTCTCAACCGGGCACGCCTTGAGCATGTGGTCGGCGGCTGGATGGGTTACCTCGAACCGGTCGGTCCTGAACAGCGCTGGAGCTCGTCGGGCCCGAAGTCGACGGCGGCGCTGGCCGAACGGACGCCACCGGGCTCGCGCGAAAGTAGCCATGCAACCGACAGCCAATGACGGGAATGAAGAGATGAACGCGACAACCCCGAAGATCTTCCGCATCACCGTCGAGGTCGCGAACCTCGAAGATGCCACGAACTTCTATGCCGAGCTGCTCGGCGTACCCGGGCAGCGGCACCCCGGCGCTCGCCACTATTTCGACTGCGGCGGCGTCATCCTCGCGGTACTCGACGTTTCCGAGGGCGGCATGAAACCCGCGCCGGGCGGGAAGTCGATCTACTTCGCCGTTGACGACATCGACGGCTTGCACACTCGCGCCGAGGCGCTGCAGGCGCTGGCACCGTTCCAGGTGCACGGGCAGCCGGCGAGCGACGTGATCGAGCGACCCTGGGGAGAGCGGTCGTTCTACGTCACCGATCCGTGGGGCAACGAGCTGTGTTTCGTCAAGGAGGGCACGCTGTACACGTAGGCCCGGCTACGCGTCGGCTGTTCCGAGGCCGCGCTGGCCGACGCCACCGGCGGCGACGTCGAGTACTCGCCGCCGCTGCAGCACATCAACGCGGGGCAGGTTGGATGAGACGGTCCAACCACAAACATCGCTGCGGGGCAGATCGAGTGAGACGAGGGCTTCGACTGAGTCAGTGAACCTGCCTCGCGCGGTCTAACTACTTGGTGTCCTCGAAGCGAACTTTTGTCGGTCGCTGCCGTAGCGCCGGGCAATCGTCCGCCGCCCGCATGGTGGTCTCGTCGGTAGCGGGCGTCCAGGAGGCAGTTCGTCAACAGCTGGTCGCCCATCCCGGCGCGAAACAGCGTAAAATCTGCCAAGGCGGGCCTTCAGGAACGGTTGTTCGATGTCCCTGTTCGGAAGGTGGTTACCATGACTATTCGCACCCCTCCTATCGAAGATCATCCCGACCTTGCCTCGCTGCGGCTGCGTTACGAGGAAGCCGCCGAGACCCCGACGGCACAGGTAGTTGAGGGACTGACCTTTCTTGCGGGTCTCTACCTCGCGATCTCGCCCTGGGTGGTGGGCTTCACCAGCCATTCCAGCCTGACCGCGAGCAACGTCTTCACCGGTGTCGCGCTGGCGGTGCTGGCCTTGTGCTACGCCACCATGTACGGACGTTCGCACCGGATCGCGTGGGTCGCCCCGATCGTCAGCGCATGGGCGATCGTCGCACCCTGGCTCGTCAGCGGGCCCGCTCCGAGCGTGGGCGCCATCGTCAGCAACGTGATCGTCGGTCTGGTGGGTCTGGCGTGCACCATCGCGATGATGTCCGTAGGCAGGCGAAGCGCCGCCCGCCCGGCAGGCCTCGGCATGTCGTCGGCTGGGCCTCTCCGGGAGGGACGCGCGCCGTAGATTCGATGAGGGATCTTGGACTTCGCGGGACGGTCGTAGCCGTTTCCCGGGGTCGCGACCGTGTAGGTGTAGCGGCCACGCCGAGCTCAGCGAGCCGGCGTGGCCTGATTCGCGCCCTATCTGACGCGCGACCGCGGCCTACCCGGCCGTGCTGTGATCGCTGTTGGCCGGTGTGGCAGTCCTGTATTCGCGATGATCGTTGATGGGGGCGGAAGCGAAGCGGGGTGGTGCCTGTGGTGCTTGTCGGCCGGGAGTCGCAGGTCTTTGTTTTGGCGATGGCGGTGGGTGAGGCTGCTTCCGGGCGGGGTTCGGCGGTGCTGGTCGAGGGCGAGCCGGGTATCGGCAAGTCGGCGCTGCTGGACTGGGCCGCGTCGCGGTGCGCGGGGCTCGGCATGCGGGTGCTGCGGGCGGGCGGGGAGGAGCTGGAGCAGGAGCTGCCGTTCGCCACGGTCGGAGCGTGCCTGGATGTACTGGTGACCGGTGGTGAGCCGGAACGGGCGCGGGTGGCGGGGCTGCTGCGCGGTGAGGGTGCGGGCAGGCGGCCCGGGTCGGCCAGTCATGACTTCGTGGTCACGGAGGCGATGCTGGACCTGGTCGACCGGTGGTGTGCGGCCGGGCCGGTGGCGGTGATCGTCGACGACGTGCAGTGGGCCGACGTGCAGAGCATCGTGGTGCTGCATCGGCTGTGCCGGGGTATCGAGCAGTATCCGCTGCTGGTGGTCCTCGCGGCTCAGCTCGGCCCGCGCGGGGAGGCGGTGGCCGCGCTGGTGCGCAGTATGCAGGCCAAGGGCGCACGACAGGTGACCCTGGGGCCGGTGGCGCCCGAGGCGGTCCCCGTCCTGGTCGAGGCCGTGGCAGGAGCGGCGGCGGGGCCGCGGCTGATGAACGCGGCCGCCGCCGCCGGGGGGCATCCGCTGTATGTGACGGAACTGGTGGCAGGGCTGGCACGGGAGGGCCGGCTGCAGGTCAGCGACGGCGTCGCCGAGATAACCGACACCGGCGTGGCAGACCCCCCGCAGACGCTGCGGGAGGTGATCCTGTCGCGGCTGGCCCCGCTGGCGCCGCAGGCCCAAGCCATGATGCGCAAAGCCGCCGTGCTCGGCGCCGGGATCGACCTGTCCGTGCTGGCGGCGGTGCTCGAGGTGCCGGTGCTGGAGCTGGCCGACGTGCTCGCATCGGCGACCGCGGTCGGGCTGCTGGCCGGGCGCGAGGATCACCTGCAGTTCCGCCATGACCTGATCCGCCAGGTCTTGGCCGATGACGTGCCAGGCCCGGTACGTGAGCTGCTGCGCCAACGGGCCGCACAGGCGCTGATGGCGTCCGGGGCCGACATCGAACATGTAGCAGAACACCTGGCGGCTGTCGGGGGCGGGCAGTACGGAAACTGGCTGCTGGCGGCGGCACCCGAGTTGACGATACGCGCGCCTAAACTCGCGGTGACGTTGCTGCGCTCGGCCATCGACGGCGCCGACACTGCCACCGCGGCCGCGCTGAAAGTGCACCTGATCCGTGCGCTGCTGTGGGACGGCGGCAGCGAAGAGGCCGAACAGATGCTGCACCACGCGCTGTCGGCCGGCACCGACCCGACCGGCGAGGCCGAGTTGCTGCCGCTGCTGATGGACGCCTACTTCCGCCAAGGTCGCCTCGACGAAGCCGCATCGGTCGCCGCCGCCGCCGCCCGGCTGGAGCACCTGGAGCCCGTCCGCCAGGGCAGGCTGTACGGGTTCGCCGCGGCCTGCCTGCTGTTCCTCGGCCAGCCCGACGCCAGCGAACACGCCGCAGACCAGGCACTGCGCGCCGGTCTGCAGACCGGCGACGCGATCTCGCAGGTGTATGGCTACAACACGCTCGCCGGGTTGCGGCTGATGCAGAACCGCGTCGATGAGGCCGTTGCGCTCAACACCGATGCCATGACCGTGTTCGAACGGGCCAAACCGATCCTGATGCTGGATCCGCTCATCGTGCGGGCGCTGTGCTTTTTCGCGCAGGAGCGGCTCGAGGACCTCGACACGGTCCTGGTCACCGCCGCGCGGCGCAACCGTGATACCGGCGGCGTCTACCTGACCATGACCTACCTCATCCGCGCCAACCTGTGGTTCCTGCAAGGCCGCTGGGACGACGCACTGGCCGAGGTCCGTACCGGGCTGGACAGCCCCGACCCGCTGCGCCAGGCACCCGCGTTGCACGGCCTCGCCGCGATGATCGGAATACACCGCGGCGAGACGAGCGCCATCGACGCCGACCTGGCATCGCTGCTGGCGTCCAGCCCGCTCGACACCAGGTTCACCGTTCCGCTGCGCTGGGCCCACGCGCTGGCCGAGGAGGTGCGCGACGGGCCGCAGCATGCCCTGGACCTGCTCTACCCGCTGTGGGAGCAACCCCTGCCGTTCAACCCCCGCTGCATCGGCTACCGGATGTGCGCGGACCTGGCCCGGTTGGCATACGCGGCCGGTGACATCGCCCGTCTACAGGCCCTGGTCGACACCACAGCAGCGTTGCTGCCACAGCAACCCACCGCCAGCCTCAACGCCACCGTCGCACTGTGTCGCGGCCTCACCCACGACGACACACGACACCTGTTGGCCGCGGCAGAATCCTTCGCTGCGGCAGGGTGGCCGCTGCACGAGGCGTATTCCCGCGAACACGCCGCCACCGTGTTCGCCCGGCACGGCCAGTCCCAGCCCGCCCGCGACGAACTGGCCCGCGCACTGACCCTCTACACCAGCCTCGACGCGGCCACCGACATCGCCCGGGCCCGCGCCCGAGCACGCCAGGCAGGCATCCGCCACGGCGTACGCGGACCCCGCGGAAGGCCCAAGCACGGCTGGGCGGCGCTGAGCGAAACCGAACACAAGGTCGCCCTCGCCGTCGCCGAAGGACGCTCGAATCCCGACATCGCCGCGCAGATGTTCCTGTCGCCACGCACCGTGCAGTCACACGTGTCCAGCATCCTGGCCAAACTCGGCCTGCGATCACGGGTGGAAATCGCTCTCAGCGCGATAGCCGACCAGCAGGCGCCACGCTGACGTACCGTGAGCCACCCCGATAGCGTGGAGACTTTCGATCATGGATTGATGAACCCTGAACAGGGGAACTCGTGCTCGTTCCTCGCAGGTATCAGACGAACTACGCCGACTGGGTTCACCGCGACCATCTGGTCTGCCGACTGACCGACAGGGGACACCTCAGCGATCCCCTCACTGGGCGGGTCCCGGTATCGGCACACGCCCCTGACGGCGGCCGAGGACGGCTGCTGGTAAACCAGCTTTGCGACCTCGTCCGCGTACACACCACCCCGGTGGGGACGAGCACCCGGATCCACCCTCAACGTGGGTAGTCGATCACCGTGCGGAGTCGGCGGTGACGTCGAGACCGCGGGCGGCCACCACCTGGGCACTGCCGTCGGCCAACCGGTAGCACAGACCCACAACAGCGGCCCGCCCGGCTTCGACCCGCTCGGCCAGCACCCGAGAACGATCCAAGAGCAGATCAACCGTGTGCCTTATGTGCTCGGCCAGTATCTCGCCAGGCTCAGAACGGCCTGCGGCCAGCGCCGCGAGCACGCTAGGCGTCACCCGCTCGACGACATCGCGGACGTACCCGGCCGGTACCAACCCGTCCTCCAGCGCGGCGCACGCGGCACCCACCGCACCGCACGAGTCATGGCCGAGGACCACCACCAGCGGGCAGTCGAGAACGTCTGCTCCGTACTCGATGCTGCCCAGCACCTCCGGACCCATCACGTGACCCGCAGTACGCACCACGAACAGGTCACCCAGACCACGATCAAAAATGATCTCGGCCGCCAGCCGGGAGTCGGAGCACCCGAACACCACGGCGAACGGGCGCTGGCCCGGAGCGATCTCGGCACGGCGCGTCGCGTCCTGGTTCGGATGCTCCGGGGCGCCGACGACAAAGCGCTGGTTACCTGCGAGCAGCAGCTCGAAGGCTCTAGCCGGAGTCGGAGTCTCGATCTCTGCCATGCTCGCAGCCTAGGCCAGGCCTCGCGATCGCACTGCCTGCTTACCTTCCGCTGCAGGCTGGTGCGGGGTGGAGGCGATGGCGATGCGATCCTTGCCTCGCTGGGGGTGCCGCTGCCGGACCGTGCTGGGTCAAGGTGCGCGTCAAGGGCAGCGACACCAAGGCCCCGTTTCCCGCGGCAGGGGCGGGTACACCAGAACGCTCTGGCGGACATCTCGCGAAGCCGGACCGATTCATAGACCAATTCATGACAAAATGAGCCGATGGGCACTTTGCTGGTGTGACACGCCGGGGGATCACGAGGGCTGGTGAAGTCGTGAGGCGGCGCTGGATATCGCTGGCGGGTGGCGACCGAGTGATCATCGGCTTCGCGTTCGCCAGCCTCGGGTGGCTGGTGATGTACGCCGCCCTCACCTACGCGGGTCGGCACTCACCGGCCCTGGCCCGTTTCGTCGGTGAGATCCTGTACCTGATCCCGGTAGCCGTTCTGGCCGCGCTCAGCTTCAATGCGGTCCGACACACCACCGGCCGGATCCGCACCGCATGGTGGCTGCTACTCGGATCCAATCTGCTGTGGCTTGCCGGGGACATGACCTGGGCGTTCTACGTCTACACCGAGCCGAACGGTCCACCGGTCCCGTCGGTGGCCGACGTCGGCTACCTGACGCGCTACCTGCTCGCGATGCCGGCCATCATGATCGGGCTAGGCCTGAAGCTTCGCGGCCTGCTCGACGCCCTGCTGGTGGCCGCGGCCGGGGCAGCGATCGGCTGGCAGGTGATCCTCAGCCCACTGGCGCCGGGCAGCTGGAACCCCGCTGACTTCGTGACCTTCCTGTATCCGGTGTTCTCGGTGGTCATCGTCAGCGTGCTCGCAGGGCTGCTCATGACCGGATCGCATCAGGTGCCGGCGTCCATGGTCATGGTCGGGGTGGCCTTCGGGATGGCCGCGCTGCTGGACGCGGCCTTCGCGTACTCCACTGTGCTGGGACCTTACAGCAGCTCCAGCTGGCTGAACCTGGGCTGGCAGGCCGAGGCGCTGCTGCTGGGCCTGGCGGCGCTGGTGGCCGCCCGGCGGCCCAGTGCCGACGACCGGTGGCAGCTACGGGCTTCGGAAGTGTCCTTCCTGCCGGCTCTGGTGGCAGTGCTGATCGTCGGCGGCCTCGCGGTGGCGGACATGATCCTCGTCGGGCAGATCGGCCGGGTGACCCTATCGGTCGCCATGCTGCTGATCATGGGCCTTCTGATACGCCAGATCTTTGCCGCTCGCGACCGGGCCAGGCTCAACGAGCAACTGCGTGCCTCCGCCGTCACCGACTCGCTCACCGGCTTGCACAACCGACGCTTCTTCCAGGAGGCGATCGCCGTCGAGACGGACGAGGCGCACTGGCGTGCACCGCTGAGCCTGATCCTGATGGACCTCGACCACTTCAAGGACGTCAACGACAACCACGGACACCTCGCCGGCGATGCGGTCTTGGCCGAGGTCGCCACCCGGCTCAGGCGCTGCCTGCGGGCCAGCGACCTGATCTGCCGGTACGGCGGGGAGGAGTTCGTGTGCCTCCTGCCGCGCACCGGCGTCGCAGCCGCGATGGAACTGGCCGAGCAGATCCGGGCCGACCTGCGCTCGACCCCGGTGACGGTCCCCGGTGTCGCTGAGCCGTTGGCGCTCACCGCCTCGTTCGGGGTCGCCTGCGCCGACCCGGCCGAAGACGTCGGCAACATCGATCATGGCGACCTAGTCAACGCCGCCGACCAGGCGTTGTACCGGGCCAAGGCGCTCGGACGCGACCGCGTAATCGCTCGCGGGCTGATCGGGCAGGTGGAAGCCGACCCCGCGTGTGACCTGCCGCCGGGCTTGGTCTGGCTGGCCGACCAGGTCGACCGGCTGCGAGGCGACGGCGCGCGGGGCGCGGCGATGAGCCGCTGGGCGTGGAAGACCGCCACCCGGCTCGGCCTGGACGAGGTGACCCAGCTCAGTACCGTGGCCGCAGCGCGGGTGCACGGCATCGACTGCATCAGCCTGCGCTGCGACCCGCCCCCGCCATGCGGATCGGATCCGACCGGGCCGGGCCACGCCCGGGACCGCCCCCAGGGCAGCGTCCGCCTGCTCACCGCACTGGCCCAGCGGCCGGACCTGGCGCCGCTGATCGCCGCCCACCACGAGCACTACGACGGCACCGGCCACCCCAACGGGCTCGCTGGCCACGACATCCCCATCGGCGCGCGAATAATCGCCATCTGCGACGCCTGGGCCACCGTGCGTCCCGCCGCACTCCGCCCCTCCCCGTCGAGCCTCGCGGAAGCTCGGCGAGCGCTCATCGCCGGACGGGGCACCCGGCTCGACCCCGCGATCCTGGACATCTTCCTCGCCCTGCTGGACGAGGGTGCCATCGAGGACTCCGGCCCGATGCGCCAAGCACCGGTTGCAATCCGTTCCAGCACCGCAGCCGCTGACTGACGCCAACCCCGTCACAGCTGCGCCTCAGCCCGAATCAGTGCCGCCGTGATCGTATTGTCCATGATCCCCCGGTCCACCACATTGGACGAGCAAGCACGGTACATCGGGCATGCCGCATCGACACCAGGCGTTGGATGCTATCGCCAAGACCAAGCGACGCAGGCACCAGCTCATATCGACCGCTTCGCGGGCAAGGCCTTCACCCTAGGGAGCTGCTGATCCTGAACGGGTAAGGTGCGGATCGTGGACGGGTTCGAGGGTTTCATGCGCACCGCGACAGGTCACGCTCCCCACCCGTACCAGGCGCGGCTGGCCGCCGAGGGGCTGCCCGAACTGCTCACCGCCCCGACGGGTGCGGGTAAGAGCGTCGCGGGCGTGCTGCCCTGGCTCTACCGGCGGCTGATCGCCGCGCCGGAGAGCACGCCGCGCAGGCTGGTGTACGTGCTGCCGCAGCACAGCCTGCCCGACCAGCTGCACGAGCGGATCGGGCAGTGGCTGGGCAGGCTCGGCTGCGCCGACAAGGTCGGTCTGTACCCGATCACGGACGGCGGCTGGCGGCGTCATCCCGAGCGCACCGCGATTCTCGTGGGCACCCATGACCTGCTGCTGAGTCGCGCCCTGATGCGCGGGTTCGGCGACGCGACCGTGATGGCCCCCGTCTCGTACGCGCTGCTGCACACCGACACCCAGTGGGTCTTCGACGAGATGGACCTGCTCGGCCCCGCGCTGCCGACGACCGTCGAGCTCCAGCGGCTGCGCGACGAGGTCGGCACGCCTTCGCCGACCAGTACGATGTGGATGTCGTCGGATGCGTCTCTTCCAACGGTCGCGCGGATCACCCGGCTGGACGTCGACCCCGCCTACTACGTCGACGGGCTCGTCGGCGCGCTGACGGCCGCGCATGTCCCCGGCACCCAGACCATCGCCGTGCTCAACACAGTGGAGCGGGCGCGTGCGTTGTACGTGGCGCTGCGGGAGGCGGGACGGGACGTCCTGCTGATCCATCCGGGGTTCCGGGCCGCGGACCGTCGGCGTCTGCTGTCCGAGCTCGGCGAGACCGGGCACGACCGGATCGTCGTCTCGGCGCAGGCGCTGGAGGCCGGGATCGACGTCTCCAGCCGCACGCTCCTGACGGAGCTTGCCTCCTTGAGCTCGATCGTGCAGCGGGCAGGGCGCTGCAACCGCTACGGCGAGCACCCCGAGGGCGGGGACCTGCTCTGGTGCGAGCCGCCGACCGGCGGAGATCCTGACGTGGCACGCTGGCTGCTCGCTGCGGACCGGCCGCCGGTCCGCCCGGACACTCCGCCCCGTCAGGAACTGCGCCTGCACGACCTGCTGGAGCTGTTCGACACCGCCGAGCTGTTCGACACCGCCGAGCCCGACACCGACGTCAGCCGCTGGATCTGCGACGCCGCCGACCTCACGATGATGGTCGCCTGGCGCAACGGCAAGCCCTCCGACGAGGAACCCGGCCCCGGCCGCAACGAGCTCTGCCAGGTCCCGCTCGCCGACCTGCGGCAGCGGGACCAGGCCTGGGTGCGGGACCGGTTGGACGGCCACTGGCGGCCCGCGGTGGCCGGGGACTTCCAGCCCGGCGCGACCGTGTTGCTGGAGGCCGAACACGGCGGCTACCTGCCGGACGAAGGCTGGGCCCCGCAGAGCCGCACCCCGGTGACGGTCTTGGCCGTGCCTCCCAACACGCAGACCTTCGCCTGTGCCAAGTGGGTCAGCCTCGACCAACATCTCATGGAGACCGAGGAGGAGGCACGTCTGCTCCTCGACGCCCTGCCCGGCCTGCCGGCCGAGCAGCGGGAGGCAGTGGCCCGAGCTGCCCGCTACCACGACCTCGGCAAATGCCATGAGGTGTTCCAGGAGATGCTGCGCGCAGGCGGCGGCGACTTCCCGGACGGCCTGCTGGCCAAGTCCAGAGCCCCCTACAACACGGGTCGCTCCCGCCGGCCGCACTTCAGGCACGAGCTGGTCAGCGCGCTGATCCTGCCGGACGGCCAGCCGCTGATCAACTACCTGGTCGCGGCACACCACGGCAAGGTACGGATGACCGTGCGCCCGGCGGGGGAGGAGGCACCCTTGCTCATGGGCGTGCGGAACGGCGACCGCACCCCGCCGATCGAGCTGTCCACCGGCGAGCGTTTCCCCGCCCAGTCCCTGCAGACCGATCTCTTCACGATCGGCCCGTGGACCGAACGGGCGAAGACCCTCCTCGACGACCTCGGTCCCTTCCGGCTCGCCTACCTCGAAACCCTGGTCCGCGTTGCCGACTGGCGTTCCAGCGCCCGCCACGACGGCCCAGTCTCACCAGATGACGGCGAGCCCGGTCGGGCGGTTGGCGATGATTCCCGGCCTCCAGGGCAGGGCATCGGCGGGCAGGACGAGATCCAGCACGGGAAGTGGCTTAG
The DNA here is from genome assembly GCF_019083965.1 of Catellatospora tritici. Taxonomy (GTDB): domain Bacteria; phylum Actinomycetota; class Actinomycetes; order Mycobacteriales; family Micromonosporaceae; genus Catellatospora; species Catellatospora tritici. Next base: position 1,874 of record NZ_JAHRCY010000046.1, on the reverse strand, counting down.
CTGACAGCATCCGTACGATCATGCTCGACAAACCTTTCGTCCCCTTGTCGAGCAATCAGCCCGGCAGTCGTCTGTCGGCGTACGGTCCAGCCACGTCTCGCGGTCGATGTCCACCCTGGGTACGCCGGACACCTCGCCGATCCGAGCCGCGGTGCTGGCGGCGAACCTGATGACTTCGCCCCAGCCTGCGACGCGTCCGAGAGACCGTTTCACGAGTGCATCGGCGAGAACGGCGCAGGCGTGGAGACACCACGAAACCGAGAAGAACGCCGCCCGGGAGTCCGGTGATCTCGCCATCTTGGCCCACGTGACGGCGCAGCAGACGTACGCGATGCTCGATGCTGACCGAGCCGGGGAGGCCGCTCAGCTAACGCAGTACGCCCGCGAGTCGGCTGGCACTGCGATTCCGGAGCTGTTGCGGTCTTGGCCATGGCCGCGGAGGCTGAGTCGTGTGCCGCTCAGCCGATAGTGGTGAAATACCAGGCTGCGGACGTCAGGATGGTCGCCACCAGCACGGTGAAGACCAGGCCGCCCAGCAGCGGCAGGACCCATCCGGCGAGGCCGCTCCTGGTCAACGCGAGCATCTTGATCGTGAACACGCCAAAAAACAGGCATCCGAGTAGCGAGTGAAGCAACACCCGTGTGTCGTAGTGCTGGAAGCCGATTCCGTACAGGCAGAAGACCCCGACTGGCACGGCGACGAAGAACGCTATCCGTCCCGACCATCGATGGAGCGTACCGATCCACCGCGGTGCGGTGATCCTGCGGATCCTGCCGTACATGACCAGCGCCGACGCGAGCTGAACGAGCACGAAGAACGCCACAACAGCGGCCAGCCAGCTCTTGACCAATGCGAGGTCGGCGAAGCCGCTGATGTGGAAGACGATGCTGTCGCCCTTGTGCATGCCTCCGTAAACACCCAGAACGACCGACACCAGAGCGCCGATCAGGATCGGTGTGAGAAGTCGAGCATTCTTCGCCGCGGCGTCGCTCATCTCGGCACCACCAGCGGAGCGGCCGCACCGTAAGGCCCAGGTGCGGCGTCATTCGCCCGCACGCTGAGAATCAGAACGACCACGGCGATCAGTGCCCCGATCATCAGTGTCACCACCGGCGACTTGATCCTCATGAGCGACCTCGGCGGCTTGTTATTGGCCTCTGCGAAGCATTTCGCGGCTGGCCCTAGAACGACAGTGCTCGATCACGCCATACGGTCCCCCGAAATCGGTGAGCGTGTGCCGCAGTGCATGCAGCAACAGTCTAGAGACGGTTCGTGGGCTTATGCGATACTTTGCACCGCTATCAGTCACGAGCGAGACGGGCTGGCCGCTCATCGGACCTCAGGCAGACGCATGGCCGACGGCCCGCGTCGAAGGGACCGCTGCAGGATCGAGCCGACCACGTGTAGCCCGCCGCCGGCGCAGCGGGCCATGGCCGAGCGTGCCGGCGCGACTGTTTCCGAGACTGCCGGCAGCCACGCCATCTATGTGTCTCAGCCGGCTGCCGTCGCGGAGCTGATCAAGAAGGCTGCGGCCGGCAAATAGTGATCGCGGGCCGTGGCGACGGCGGTGAGGAAGATTCCGATGAGCGTCAGGACGACGCTGGTGCTCAATAGCAGTATGGCGGGTGTTCTCGCGACCGGCTCGTGCGGTGGGACTGTACCGTCGCCGGCCTTCCGCTCGTGCTCCGTCGGCGGCCAGGGGTCGGGCCCGTGACCGCCGACGGCGCGTGGCGATCTGGTCAGGGAGTGAGGGCGAAGTCGTCGATGTCGAACAGTCCGCCGCCGCTGCCGGTGAAGACGAGGTACAGCGCGCCGGATCCGGTGGTGATGGTGGTGGTGACGTCGGTGTAGTTGCCGTAGCCGCCGGTGTTGG
>NZ_JAHRCY010000045.1 GCF_019083965.1 Catellatospora tritici | reverse complement strand
TGCAGGTTCGACTGCCGGCGGCTGCCGTCCTCGTTGAACGCCTCGTTGACCACGTCCCAGGCGGCGAGCTTGCCCTTGTAGTGGGCCATCACCCCGTTGATGTGATCGATCATCGCCTGGCGCAGCGTGGATCCGGACAGGCTCTGCATCCACCCCGGCTGCTGCCCGTGCCAGGCCAGGGTGTGGCCGCGGACCTTCATCCCGCGCTGCGTGGCCCAGTTGTAGATCTGATCGCCGGCGTTGAAACTGAACTGCCCGCGCTGGGGCTCGGTGGCGTCGATCTTCATCTCGTTCTCGGCCGTCACCATGTTGAACTCGCGTCCGGCGATCGTGGTGTACGTCGAGTCGCCGAGCCGACCGCCCGCGATCGCCGTGCCGAAGTACCGGCCCGACTGCGCGGCCGCCGCGCCCAGGGTGCTCTCCGCCGCTTGCGCCGACGGCATCATCACCGCGGCCGTGGCCACTGTCGCGACGGTGACCGCGCCGGCGACCAGCGCTCTGACGATGAGCGATCTCTTCCGTAGCGTTCCGCCACGATGGACGGAGGGGCTGGTAGCCACCTTGGCCTCCTTTTTCCGGCGAGCGCCCGAGCTGCCCTGGCAGGACGGCTGGACGTCCTAGTCGAGAGATTTAACAGCGCCGATGCTGCCACCAGACTCCTATTTCAGGCAATGACTTTCGGAAAAGTTCCGGAAACAAATCTTGTGTCGAAGCAACCGATAAGTGCAGGTGAATAAGGATCGAGCACGATGGCGGTCCTAACCGTGGCGGCGGTTGCCCGGGATGCCGTTCGCGGAACTTTCGCGACTCGGCGACACCTACTTTCATAACAGTTTTCGCGAGCGCCGTTAGCGGACCGAAGGCCGCACCGCGTCGCAACCCAAACGATGTCGTGCGAAGGTGCGCAACACTGGCGTGGCGCAAGGGCGTCACACCGGTCGACTGTCGTTGCTCGCTTGGTGGAGGCAGCCGCCCGGCACGCGCTCAGCGCAGCGGGTGCGGGTCCGGCCCGAAGCAGCGAGTGAAGGGGATGAATGGGTTGCACGGGCGCCGGGCAGTGGCAGGGACCGGAGCCCTCGTTGCCCTAAGCCGGCGGTCGGTGCCGGACACAGACCATGGGAGTCGACGTCGGTCGGCGGGAGCCGGGAAGCGATTGGTAAAACAGTCTTCCTAACGTCTTGACAGCATCCCCGAACGCATCGAGACTCATCACCAAGCGGCTTGGCGCGGCGTCCGACGTGGACGTGACGTGCTCAGTGTGTACTGCCCCGGCCGGTGACTCTCCTACAGAGGAGCACACCGTGCTGTCCAAAAAACAGGTCCTCGCCACGGCCGCGGCTGCCGCGACCGCCCTGCTGACCGCAGCCACCGTCGTCCTCGCACAGCGAGCCGAGGCCGCCGATGTCCTGCTCTCCCGCAACAGACCAGTAGCGGCGTCCTCCGTCGAAGCCTCGGCGTACGCGCCGGAGAAAGCCGTGGACGGCGACACCGCCACCCGGTGGGCCAGCGTCGAGGGCTCCGATCCCCAGTGGATCCGGGTCGACCTCGGCGCGGCCACGCCGATCACCCGCATCCGGCTGGTCTGGGAAGCGGGGTACGCGTCGGCATACCGGCTGGAGACCTCGGCCGACGCCACGACCTGGACCACCGTCAAGTCGGTGACCGGCGAGAACGGCGGCACCGACGACCACACCGGACTCGCCGCGACCGCACGCTACGTCCGGGTCTACGGCACCCAGCGCGGCACGCCCTACGGCTACTCGCTGTGGGAGCTGGAGGTCTACGGCCCCGGCTCGCCACCGAGCCCCGGCACCGACTACCAGGCGGAGGACGCCGTGCTGTCGCAGGCGGTCGTGGCCGTCAACCACACCGGTTACACCGGCAGCGGGTTCGTCGACTACACCAACGTCACCGGCAGCCGGATCGAGTGGACGGTGACCACCACCGTGGCCGGTCCGGTGGCGTTGACCCTGCGGTACGCGAACGGCACCACCGCGAACCGGCCGATGGACATCGCGGTCGACGGCGCCGTCGTCGCCGCGAGCGTCCCCTTCGCCGCGACGACGAACTGGGACACCTGGACGACGTACACGGTCACCACGACGCTCACGGCCGGTACACACACCGTCCGCGCCACCGCCGTCGCCGGCACCGGCGGACCCAATGTGGACAAGCTGACTGTCGCACCCACCGCCACGGCCGCCCCCACGGCCAGCCCGACGCTCAGCCCCAGTCCCACGCCTGGTGGCGCGTTCACCGTAGCCGCCGCCGGCGACATCGCCGAGCAGTGCACCGCCTCGTCGAGCACCTGCCAGCATCCGAAGACCGCCGCCCTGGTGACCGCCATGAACCCGGACTTCGTGCTGACGATGGGCGATAACCAGTACGACGACGCACGCCTGTCGGACTTCCAGAACTACTTCGACAAGACCTGGGGCGCGTTCAAGTCGAAGATCCACCCGGCGCCCGGCAACCACGAGACCTACGATCCGGCCGGTGCGATGGTCGGCTACCAGTCCTACTTCGGGTCGATCGCCTACCCCCAGGGCAAGCCCTACTACAGCTACGACCACGGCAACTGGCACTTCATCGCGTTGGACTCCAACACCCTCACCGCGTCGGCCCAGCTGACCTGGCTGCAGAACGACCTGGCGGCCACGACCAAGGGCTGTATCGCGGCGTACTGGCATCATCCGCTGTTCAGCTCGGGTGAGCATGGCAACGACCCGATCAGCCGTCAGGCGTGGCAGCTGCTCTACAACGCGCACGCCGACCTGGTGCTCAACGGCCACGACCACCACTACGAGCGCTTCGGTCCGCAGAACCCGTCGGCAGCGGCCGACCCGAACGGCATCGTCGAGGTCCTCGGCGGGATGGGCGGCGCCTCACCGTACTCGATCGTCAACGTGCAGCCCAACAGTCAAAAGCGCCTGACGGGCGTGTTCGGGGTGCTCAAGCTGTCGTTCACGGCCAGCACGTTCTCCTGGCAGCTGATCGGGACCGACAGCGCGGTCAAGGACACCAGCCCGACCTACACCTGCCACTGATGTACATCACGCTACGCCGGGACACCCCGGCTCCGGGACGGCGGGTGCTTGCCGCCGTCCCGGCCAACGTCATCGCGCTGGGCGCGGTCAGCCTTGTCACCGACGTCTCGTCCGAGATGGTCACGGCGGTGCTGCCGCTCTACCTCGCGCTCACGCTCGGCCTGACGCCGTTGCAGCTGGGCTTCGTCGACGGGCTGTCCTTCGGGGTCACCGCGCTGCTGCGCCCGGTCGGGGGCCGGGTGGCCGACCGGTGGCGGCACAAGCCCGTGGCCGCTGCCGGGTATGCGCTGTCGGCCCTGGCGAAGCTCGGTGTGCTGGCCGCCGGGGCGGCGCTCGGGCCGCTGGCCGCGGCCATCGTGGCCGACCGCACCGGCAAGGGTCTGCGTACCGCGCCGCGCGACGCGCTCATCTCGTTGTCGGCTCCGGCCGGTCGTGAAGGGCTGGCGTTCGGCGTGCACCGGGCCATGGACACCGTCGGTGCGTTCCTGGGCCCGTTGGCCGCGTTCGCCGTGCTCGCCGCCACCGGCGGAACGTACCGGGCGGTGTTCGTGGTCAGCTTCTGCGTCGCGGCGTTCGGCGTGGTGCTGCTCGTGCTCTACGTCAGGGACCGGCCGGGTCCCGCCCCGGCGGTGCCGCCGCTGCGGACGGTCCTGCGTGACCGTCGGCTGCGGCGGATGTGCGCGGTCGCCGCCGGGCTCGGCGTGTTCACGATCAGCGACTTCTTCGTCTACCTGCTGCTGCAGCGCTCCGGTGCGGTGCCGCTGCGGTACTTCCCGCTCCTGCCGCTGGGCACGGCCGCGGTCTACCTGCTGCTCGCGGTGCCGCTGGGCCACCTGGCCGACGGCGTCGGGCGGGTGCGGGTCCTGCTGGGCGGTCATTTCGCCCTGGTCGCGGCCATGCTTCTGCTCGCCGGTATGCCGCCCGCGGCGCCCCTGGTCGTGGGTGTGCTCCTGCTGCACGGGCTCTTCTACGCGTGTACGGACGGGGTGCTGATGGCGTTGGCGGGGCCGCTGCTGCCGGACTCCTCGCATACCACCGGACTCGCGATGGTCCAGACGGCGCAGGCGGCCGCCCGGTTCGTCTCCTCACTGGCCGCCGGCGCGCTCTGGGCCGCCTGGGGTGCCCGGACCGCGTTGCTGGTGATGGCCGCGGGCCTGCTCGCGGCGGTCCTGGCCGCCGCGCGGGGGCTGCGATGAGGCGGGCGTGGGTCGCGTTGGCGGCCGCGCTGGTGCTGGGCACGGCGGCCACGGTCTACATGACGCACACCGCCACGTCGGCACCGGCCGCGCCGCCGACATCCCTGCGTGGCGGGCAGCTCTACTTCCGCGACGGCGGTGGTCAGGTCGCCTCGGTCTCGGCAGCCGATCCGGGTGGGTCACGACAGCCGCTGGGGCTGCGCTGCGACCGGTTCGCGGCCGCCGGGCCGACGGCGGTCTGCCTGACCGCCGACGTCACCAGCGGCCTGCCGACGACCACCGCGGTGATCCTCGACCGTGACCTGCACGAGACCCGGCGGCTGCAACTGGCCGGGATCCCCAGCCGCGCCAGCGTCTCGCGCAGCGGCCGGATGGTGGCCTGGACCGTCTTCGTCACCGGCGACTCCTACAGCCAGGGCGGATTCTCGACGTGGACCGGCGTCCTGGACACCCGCACCGGGTACGTCGTGACGAACATCGAGAACATCCACCTCTACCTGAACGGTGCGCGCCACTACGCGGCGGACGTCAACTACTGGGGGGTCACGTTCGCCGCCGACGACACGACCTTCTACGCCACGGTCTCGACGCGGGGCACGACCTATCTCGTGCGCGGCGACCATGCGCGCTGGGAGGCCCGGACGGTGCTCGCCGGGGTGGAGTGCCCGTCGCTGTCACCGGACGGGACTCGGGTCGTCTACAAGAAGCGGGCCGCGGGACGGGTTCCGTGGCGGCTGGCCGTGCTGGACCTGCGCACCCTGCGCTCGGTCGATCTCGCCGAACCGGAGGGGGTCGACGACCAGGCGATCTGGCTCGACGACCGGACGGTCGCCTACGCCCGCGACGGGAACGTATACGCCCTTGCCGCCGACGGCACCGGCGCATCCCGAGTGCTCGTCCGGGACGGGTCCTCCCCCACCGCACCGCTGGCACCGCGCTGATGCGCGCCGACCGGCGTACCCCGATCCCATCGGCGAGCCGGACGCCGCGCGCCGACGGCGCCACCCGTGAGCCGGGTGGCGCCGTCGACCGTGTCATGTCCGGACCAGCCTGACGGACCGTAGGCACCCTCGCCGCCCCTTCCCTGGCCGCCCGTGGCCGCTTAGCATTCCCGAGCGTGATCGAAGGTCGTCATGGGTCGCACCGGCGCCGTGCTGGTCGAGCCGGTAGGTGGCTCTGGGTGGCACTGTCCAGTGTGCTACTGCTCGCGGCCGCTGTCGGGTACGTGTCGGGGACGCACCGTGACGAGCCGCCGCCGTCGGCCGGTCCGGCATCGGGATCTGCGGAGGCAGCCCCCACACCCACCGTCGCGGCCTCTGCGCGACCTGGACCCTCCGCCACACCTTCACCGAGCCGGTCGGCGAAGCCGACCGCGGTCGCCGGCATGCGCCTGCCGGTGCGGGCGGCGTTCTACTACCCGTGGTATCCCGAGAACTTCTCCGCCCCGGCCTCCAAGTACACACCGACGGCGGGTCGCTACGACGGCGACGACCCGGCCGTGGTCGACCGGCAGATCCGGGACATGCAGTACGCCGGGTTGCAGGCGGGCATCGCCTCGTGGTGGGGTCGCGGACTGCGGGAGGACAGGCGGTTCAACCTGCTGATGGCCGAGGCGGCGAAGCTGCGCTTCTCCTGGTCGATCTACTACGAGCTGGAGAGCACCGGCAACCCGACCTCGGCGCAGATCCGATCTGATCTTTCCTACCTGCGCAAGTACGCCGACAAGTCCGCTTTCCTGCATGTCGGCGGCAAACCTGTCGTCTTCGTCTACGCCGACGGCGACGACGCGTGCGGCATGGCCGCCCGCTGGGCCGACGGCGCCGCCGGGTGGTACGTCGTCCTGAAGGTCTTCGGGGGTTACCGCGACTGCGCCCGCCAGCCGCAGGGCTGGCACCAGTACGCCCCGGGCGGGCGGCTCGACCTGCAGCAGGGATACTCGGCCAGCGTGTCGCCGGGCTTCTTCCGCTATGACGCGAGCACGCCACTGCTGCGCCGCGACGCCGTCCGGTTCCGGCAGGATGTCCTGTCCGTGGCCAGGTCCAAGGCACCGTTCCAGCTCGTCACGACCTACAACGAATGGGGTGAGGGGACCTCGGTCGAGTCGACCACCGACTGGCCCAGCCCGAGCGGGCACGGCGTCTACGTCGACATTCTGCACGAGGTGTTCGCGGCCAACCCTCGGTAGGCGTACTGCCGAACGGCCGCCCGCGCCTCGGCGCACAAGGGCATCGACGACGCCCGGCGTGTGCGGACACTTGTTCGCGCCACGGTTCTTACCAGACCGACCGCTTTGGCGCTGGCCTCCCACAGCGTGGCGGCAGCGGCCGGGTCGTCGGTGTGTGCGGCGGGTCGGGTGGCCTGCTTCGCCTTGTCCGACTCGTAGTGGGCGCCGTTGGTCAGGTCGGCGGCGGGAAGGGTGGCGAGTCTGACCAGCCGCGCCATCGGCCAGGCCCGTTGCTGGTCTAGGAAGAACGCGGCGAGGTCCTCGTCGGCTTGCCCTGTGAACCGGCGCCTGCTGATCCTGGGCGAACCTGGCGCCGGGAAGTCCACCGAGGTGCTACACCTTGCGGAGAAACTACTGCTGTCGGCCGCGCAAGTCCTGCGCCGAGGTTGTGGCGGGCCGCCGTCCGGCGACGGCGGCCCGCCTTACCGTTGCCGTGTCAACTGACCACGGTGCCGCCGAGGACCAGCCCCGTTGCCCAGACACCGCTCGCGGCGTTCCAGTGCTTCTCGCCCATCAACCCGCCGGAGCTGAAATACGCCTCGACGGAGGTGATGTTCGGGTTGTAGCTCGCGGTCGGGCTATTGGTGATCGTACTGCCGGACACCCTCGGCGCCGACCACGTACCGCCCGACCATAGCTGCTCGCCCACATAGCTGCCGGACTTGAAGTACACGTCGATCGCGCCGCTGCTGGGGTTGTACGCCGCCGAAGGGCTGCCTTGCAGGACGCCGCCGATGGTGCGCGGCCCGGACCAGATGCCGGTCGACCCGGTCAGGAACTGCTCGGACAGCTTGCCGGCCGAGTTGAACAGGACCGTGACGTTGCCGGTGGCGGCGTTGTACACGGCCGTGGGGCTACCTTCGATGACGCCGCCGATGTACCGGGTGGTCCAGCCGCTCGCGGCAGTCCACGAGGACGAGGCCAGTACGCCATCGGAGTTGTAGTAGACCTCGATCCGCGTCTTGGCAGCGTTGTAGATGACGGACGGTACGCCGGTGAGCAGCGTCCCGACCTGGGTGACACCCGAAAACCCGGTGGCCGGGGTCCAGTACTGCTCCTTCAGCACGCCGCCGTCGGCGAAGTAGATCTCCTGAGCCGTAGTGGACGGGTCGTTGATCGCCGTTGGGCTGCCCGTCATGGTTCCGGCCAGGTTGGCGACGCCGGTCCAGCCGGTGCCGCCCGGATCCCATGCCTTCTCCTTCAGCGCGCCGCCCGCGTTGTAGTAGACCTCCATGTAGTGGTTGTTCGGGTCATACAGCGCGGTCGGCGTAGTCGTGACGGGGGTGCCCAGGTTGGAGATGTACCAGTTGCCTGCGGGGACCTTGTATAGCTCGTAGAGGGTGCCCGCGGAGTTGTAGTACAGCTCGATGTTGTTGTTGTTCGGGTCGAAGACGACCGCGGTGCTCCGGTTGGCAACGGTGCCGCCGCTGGCGTCCGTGAACGGGTCGAGCTGCTGGTTCCAGGTCTGGACCTGGGCTACCTGGCCGGAGAAGTACCCGGCGTAGGTGCTCGCTGCGGTCTTGTGGCGGCCCACGGTGAAGGCTCCGGTCGCGTTCCACGAGGCGGTGTGCTTCGCGGTCGCGGCGTGCGAACCGTTGATGTAGAGCCGCATGTAGCCGGTGGACGCCTTGTAGGTGACCGTGACATAGGTCCATACGCCGTACTGCACGCTGTTGAGCGGACCGATCACAGTGTCCTGCGCTGCGCCGGCGGTGTCCGAGGTGGCCATGGCGAAGCGCCAGGTCTTGTCGGATAGCTCGGGCCACAGCCGGAAGCCGGCGGTGTTCGTCCCGTCCTGCGACAGCACCGTCCCGCTGCCAACGGTCGGTTTGACCCAGACGGAGAGGCTGAAGTCAGCGTTCGTGGCCACCCCTCCTCCGGCAGCGGTGAGCACGCCAGACGCCCCGTCGAGCTTGACGTCCGGGCTGAACAGATCACCGGTGTTCCAGACAGCGCCGCTGGTGCCGGTGAAATGGGCCGTGCCGACCTGGTCGTGGGCGATGGTGACCGTACCCATCTGCGGCGGGGCGTCCGCCAAAGACCAGAGGTGTTTGGCCGTCGTCAGACCCTGAGCCGCCTGTGCGGCCAGGGTGGCCGTCGTGCCGCTGATCGTCACCAGGTAGCTCGTCAGGGCGGCGTTGGCCTGGACGGTCCACAGATCGGGGTCGCCGTCGCCGTCGATGTCACCGGCGGACAGGGCCAGATCCGTGGCGGTGTTCCAGCCGCTGGTCGCGATGGCATACTCGGTGTAGCCGAGGGCCGTATAGCCCATCGTATGGGTCAGCCCTTTCCAGAGGTAGAGCGCGCCGGTGTCCTTGCGCCACAGGTACAGCGATGTGGCGCCGGCCACCTCGGCGGTGGCGATCGTCCAGTCGGACCAGACGCCCGATGGCGGCGCGACCGCGAGGCGGTCCTCGCCTGCGCCCCATCCGCCGACCATGTTGTTATTGGGGTAATAGTCCAGATAAGACGTCGCGCCGGTGCCGACGATCCCGATCAGGTCGGGGTAGGCCAGCCCGCGCCCGGTAGTGTTCCCCGCGTTGGCCAGCTGCCGCGGGCTGCCGTCGCCGAACTCGAACAGCCCGGCGCTGATCGTGGACTGGTTGATCGGGTCGAGGATGGAGCCGTCGCCGCGGCCTTCGATGAGCGAGCCGCCCCCGGCGTTGGACCCGTCGCTGCGGTATCCGGTGGGCAGGTAGACGAGCACGTCCTGCTGTCCGGAGCCGAAGAAGTGCCCGGTCAGCGCGATCGCGTCGTCGTAGTCGGTCTGGTCGTCGTGCTTACCCAGCCCGATGCCACGTACGCCGATGTTGGCGGCGGTCGGTGTAACCTGCCCGGTTTTGCGGCCGTTCGCCAGCCACAGCCCGGACGGGAGGCCGTTCTTGGCGCCCACCGCCAGGAGGTCGGCCACACTGTCGCCGGTGAGGTCGCCATCGGGCATGGCCGGTCCCGGGTTGGAGACGAAGATGCGCTGCGCCGAGTTGCCGACGTTGCCGCCAGGCGAGACGCCCACGACGCTGAGCACGTTGGTATGGCGCGTCGGCGTGAAGGTGATGGAGGCGCTGCCGGAGGCGTCCGCCGTTGCCGAACTCGGTGCACCGCCGTTGAGCTGAACCAGGTAGCCACTCGGAATAGTGGTGCCGTTCGGTTTCGTGACGGTGATCGTCTTGGGCTGGCCGATCGTCGTGGTGTTCTCGGCGATCTCGGGCACGTTGGGCGCGCCCAGCACACTCTGGTCGAACTGGAACTTGCAGACCGGCGACCAGCCTCCGTAGACGATGCTGTCCTTGGCGCGTACCTTCCAGGAGAACTCCGTCACCGGAGCGTTGGCCGCCGCTGTCAGAGTCGCTGCGTCCACGACACGCACCGCGGTACCACCGGAGGCGACCGTCAGCAGATTCGGGTCGGAGCTGGCGACGATCGTCGCGGGGTTGTCACTGCGCCACAGCTGGAACTCGACGCCCAGGATGTTGCTCGCCTGCGGGTCGCTGACCTGGCCATAGAGCGATACGTTGCCCAGGCCCACCACGTCGGGCGGACTCTTCAGGCACGAGGTCGGTGGGCTGGTGGTCAGCTGGGCGGCGCCGGGAGTGTTCGGTGGGTGGTTGTACTCGACGGTCATCGCCACGGTGTTGAGGTCGAACTCCTTGTAGGAGTTGAAGTCCGATGACTCGTTCACACCGGTCAGGGTGAACGTCTGCGTGGTCTTGCCGGCCGAGACCGCCGATGTGATCGGTCCCAGCACGTTGAAGGACACGCCGGCGGCCGGGCATCCGCTGCGGCCATGGGCCTCCGACTTGGCATCCACCACGCTTCCGAGGCTGACACCGTTCCACGAGTTCCAGGAGGCGTTGCCGGAGGTCAGCGTCGCCGCCGGGGCGTACAGGTTCACCGTGGACGGCGTACAGGACCAGGCGTGCACCTGGGTCATGTTGAGGACCGCCGTGTTGATCGTCGCGCCCTGCAATGTGGACACCGGGATCGCGAAATTCAGGAACGACCGCGACCAGATGCCGTTGGGCAGCAGCGCCTCGTTGGAGTTGCCGACCTGGAGATGGCCGTCGGGGTCGGGCGTGTTGTTCCAGTAGAAGCTGCCCGGGTACGAGTGCGACACCGTTGCCCACGCTGACCGGGTCGGGCTCACCGGCGTCCAGGTCGGGTCGATGAATAGCGGGAAGGCGATGCCCTTGCCCGACAGCATCGCCGCATCCGGCGCGAGGCGTACTCCGGCGGCCGACACCGACACACCCACTCGCGCTTGTCGCGCCGCCACACCAGGCCCGCGCGCGTCCGACACCGCGACCATACCGGTTGCCACGTCCAGGGGTCGGCCCGTTCGCAGGTCGGGCGCCGTCGCCCGGTCCGACGCCGTCGAGTCCCACATCACGGGTACGCCTGCCGTGAAAACAGGTCGCCCCCGGTGGTCGACGGCGTCGAGGGAACCGTCCGCGTGCGCGGTGATCTTCGCATCGCCGGTGGTGCTCATGGTCAGCGACGCGAGCGCCGGATTGGCCGCGGCGACCGCATCGCGTACCACGAGTACCTGAGAGAAGCCGCCCTGGCGGTCGGCGCGTATGACCAGATCCACGCCGGGCAGCACGCCGGCATAGGTGGCGGTGTCGCCGGCCAGCGTGGGTACGGGCAGCGCCATCGGGAGGCTCAGGCCAAGCGAGTGGCCCCGTGCGGCCATCGTAGCCAGTGGGCCAGAGCCGCCGCCCGACAGCCGTAGCTCGGATGTGGACCGAGTTGGTGAGATCGAGCCATCGGCGTTGCGGCGCAGGGTCGCGTCGAGGTCTAGCCATTGGCCGGAGGTGTACTTGCGGACCGGAACCAGCGACGTCGTGATCCGCAACCGGCCGGCGGGCAGCGCGGTCACCACCTGTGTCTCGGTCGTCGAGCCGGGCACCTCGACAGCCTTGCCGGTACGCCGAGCCTGCGTCAGCGCTTCACCGGGGGTCAGCTGATGCGACGGTGCGGCAGCCGGAGGAGCGGTGGAAGCACCAGCGGCATAGGCCGGAATTGCCGGCCCGACCACGCCGGCCGCCAATGCGGCGAGGGCGAGGGCGACCGATGCCCTGGATGTGACGGCGTCGCGGTTTCGCAATGAAACCATGAGAACCCCGTTCCTGGATACGGGGTGACCCTCACCCCGTTGGCGCACAGTAAAGCAGTGCTTTCGTACGCGCGGGGGGCGGCAAATCGTGCCCGGGCACGGCGCCCGGGGTACGCATCCCCGACCGCGGTCGCAAGTGCAGCTAAGCCCGCGATAAGATCGAGTAATTTCGATCGCTCGATGGCAGCGCGGTGAGCGACGAGCGCCTGGATGCCCGGCCAGAACTGGGCTATTGGCGTTGCTGTGTAGGGGATTCCGGCGGTTCTGGGGGACCGGCCCCCATTCATCGCCGATTGACCCATTGCCGAGCCCCTATTAAGGGCGTCGTCATCCGGATGCGATCTGCCGAACCCTCGCCGGGACATCGAAGGATTCCTCCAGGTGCGATCTTGGTTGGCGTCGGTCGTGATTCGACCGAGACGCTCTCGCGAGGAGTGCCGTGTTCGACCGCAGCACAAGGGCGCGTCGGCTACGGGGATGGTGCGGATCGCGGCGATGGTGACCGCGATCGTCGCGGTCGGCCCGTGGGGTGCCATCGCCACCGCCGCCTTGGAGGGCAGTACCACTGTCTCCGGCGTACAGGTCGACTCGTCCGTCGCCCGCCATATCAGGACCGACATCACCCGCTGTGAGCTGCCGATACGTCCCGCGTCCTCGGTCGCCAGCCGTCGTCGTTGGTCATCGCTTGACGGCTCCACGACGGCCCAGTCCACATTCCAACGGCTTAGGGACGGCGCCCGGCAGCTACAGCGGTTCCTCAAGTACAGGTGAGGCGGGTCGAACGGGGCTGCAAGGACCGCCGGTCACCGATCGTGACCTGGGTAGACTCTGGCGTCGTCGGTCATCGTTGGCCGACTCAAGGCGGCCTCTGACGGCCTAGATTCGGCCTGACTGCGACACCAGTGGCTGGCCTGACCCGAGCCGAGCGAGAAGACGAGCCGGCCGCCGCGCGCTTCCTATGCCCCCAGCCGAATAGGTCGCAGCAAGTAGCGGTCCGCTGCCGCGGTGGCTCAGGGCGAACTCAACTCATCTTCGATCGCGGTCTCGGCGGCGACGGCCACTGGCGACGCGCAGGCCTGCGCCGCCACGAACGCAGGCATGGAGAGGCGGCTGACTGCGACGGGAACAGCGGTACGAGCCGGGGGCGCGGTGCGTCCCCGGCTCGTGGGACGGTCAGCCCGAGGCGGCCTGCACCTCCACGGGGATGTGCACGGTGGTCTGGTCCACCTCCGAGGTCCGCACGGTCACCGCGACGTCCCACCGGCCCGGCAGGGGCAGCGTGGCGAGTGCCGCGTAGTGACCGAGCTGGCCTGCGCCCATGTCAACCGGCATCGGACCGACTGTCGGCTCCGCCAGGCTGAGCGTGACGCGCACCTGTGGCACGTCTCGCGGATCGCCCGCGTCGTCCAACACCGACAGGTGCAGCACGGCACGGCCCACCTGCGCCGGCTGCAGCTCCAGGACGACCGAGCCGCTCACCGAGCCCGCGCGGAACGGCGCCGACGCCGGAGTCGGAGCCGCGCCGGGGGCTGAGGGGCGCCCGGCGGTCGCAGTCCGCGCGGCGGCAAGCGCAACCGCGGCCGGCTGGGTCGTCACGAGCATGCTCGACAGCCCCAGCACCGCGATCGCGACCACGGTCTCGACGACCGTCTGCCGGCGCAGCCGGAAGACCTGCTCCGCATCGGGGCCCTTCCGCGCGCCGTGCGTGCCGGGGTCGGCGCGATCGGCGGCGTAGTTCCGGCGGACCCAGGACCTGGCCGCAGCGCCGAGCGCGACGAGCAGTACCACCAGTCCCAGCTTCGCCAGCAGGAGGTGGCCGTAGGTCGTGCCGCCGAGCGCGGGCACCGACCGCACCTGCCGCCATCCGGCGTAGACGCCGGTCAGCACCAGCAGCCCCACACACGCGACCGCGACCCGGGAGAACACCGGAACGGCGGTTCGCAGGGCGGCGACGTCGCGTGCGGGAAGCAGCGCGCCGGCGAGCACGGCGAGCCCGCCGATCCACACGCTCATGGCGACCAGATGGACGACATCCATCGAGACCGCGAGCGATGCGTCCGTGCCGACACTGCTGTGGGTGGCGATGCTCCACGTGGCCGCCAACGCCGTGTCCACGGCCAGCACGCCGGCCACGGCGAGCCGGCGTACGCGGGGCTTGCGCTCCCGGGCGTGCCTGACCAGCGCTACCAGCACAGGGATGAGGAGCACGAGCAGGATGAGCCGCACAGCCAGCGCCGTGCCCGCCCTCGTCTGCAGGATCTGCCACAGCAGGCCCGCGTCCAGCGCCGCGTCGAGCCCCACGCCGCGTGCCGATGCCGCGTAGCACAGCAGGCACAGCAGCGTGCTGCCCGCCAGCGCCGCCCATCCGCCCCACAGCATGCGCCGCACCCGGCGGTATCGGACACCCGCCGGCCATAGCCATGCCGTGAACAGCGTGGCTCCACCGACCAGCGCCAGCATGGCGAAGGCGGACCACCGGGCCAGCGTGTACACCAGATCGGTCACTCCCCGGCCGGCCTGCGGCGCGGCGCCCTTCGCAGGCGAGGCCGCGGCCGGTCCCCCTGCGCCGACGGTGAACGCGAAGGCCCCCTCGACCGGATGGGTGTCGGCCGACAGCGCCCGCCAGGCGACGGTGTGCACGCCCGACGCGAGCCTGCCGGGGATGCCGACGACGATCGTCGTAGGATCGCCCGGCGGCTGGACAGGCGCCTGCGTCGCGATGACCGCGCCGGAGGCGTCGAGCAGGCGGACCTCGCCAAGACCGACCGAGACCTGCTCGCTGAACTGCAGCACCACCTGTTCGGGCGACGTCGCCAGCACGGCGCCGTTGGCGGGCACGGTGGCCACCAGATACGCGTGTGCCCACGCGGGTGCCGGCCACATCACGGGGACCGCACCGAGGAGCACCGCTGCCAGGACCATGGCGAGCCGCCAGGACCGGTATCGCGCTGGGGACGCCGCCGTCATCAGGACTGCCCTGCTCGTGATTTCGCGCCGGCCGGCACGGCGAGGCGACGCCCGTTCACCTGCGCCGGTCCGCCGGAACCGCTGTCGGCGGAGGAGGAGGGCACGGGCCCGCCCCGTCGCCGCAGCGGGGCGACCGCGAGCAGCAGTGCCAGGAGCCCGAGACCGACCCCCGTCCAACCCAGCACTCGGCCGACGGGATCGGCCACCGCGGCGGCCGGCCCGGCGGAGGTCGCCACGGTCACCGCAGGGGCGGGATGTTCCGGCCGCGGCGCTCCGGCCGCGGCGGGCGGGTCGATCCAGCGCACGACCTCACCGTCGGAGTATGTCTGCAGCGCCTTGAACATCAAGGTCGTCGTCGACTTGGGCAGTGGTCCGACGGAAATGTCGAATGTCTGGAACTCTCCCGGGCCGATGGCGCTGTCCTGCCAGATGATCGAGGTCACGGGCTGGGCTGCGGCGGGCTCGCCGCCGGTGGGAGTCGCGGTGGCGCCCGGTTGCCGGTTCACGGTGATGGTCCAGCCCGGCATCGGCCGGACCGAGACCCCGGTGACCGGGTGGTCGGCGGGGAACACGACCTCCAGTCGGGTAGTCGACGCGGTCGGGCGTTCGTTGGGAACCTTGAAGGAAAAGGTGCCGTAGCCGCCGGCTGTGGCGGTCGACGGGGTCACCGTCACATGTGCGGCGGACGGTGAACCGTGCAGCAGTACGGCGGCGGCGGCGGCCGATGCCACGACGGTGGCTCTGACGAGCAGGCGGGACACGAAGGTGGGTCGCGACGGCATGTATCACACTCCGGAATGGGTCTTGGGCGCAGCAGGAGCTGCGGCCGTGCCGGCCGGGAGCCGGCACGGCCGCAGGGTGTTACGCGGTCACCTCGAGGGTCGTGACCAGGCCGGTCATCCCGTTCGGGCCCTCGGCGTGCGAGAAGATGTGGCAGTGCAGCAGCCAGGTTCCGGTGACCTTGGGTTGGGCGACGATGTCGTAGGTCTGGCCGACCGCCACGGTGAGCGTGTCGGCGATGTATGGCGTGGTCAGCTTGTTGCCGTCCTGAGCGACCACCTGGAACGTCATGCCGTGCAGATGTATCGGGTGCAGCATCTCCGGCCCGGTGCCGATGAGCCTGATGTGGACGCGCTGGTTCACCTTCGCGGTGAGCGGCACGGTGGCCGGGTAGGACTTGCCGTTGAGGGTGAAGCCGTTGGCGCCGTCACCGATCTCCAGCGTGTAGTGCTTGTCCGCGGCGATGTCGCCGAGGGTGGGTGTGACCAGCAGGGCCCCGTACAGGCCCTTGCCTACCTGGGTGCCGCCCATGTGGGTGTGGTACCAGTGGGTGCCGGTGCTGACCGCCGTCCACTGGTAGGTGTAGACCTCGCCGGGCATGATCGGCGGCTGGGTGAGATGCGGCACCCCGTCCTGGTCGTTGGGCAGCTGCATCCCGTGCCAATGCAATCCGGTGTGCTCGGGTAGCTGGTTCTCGACGACGACGCGTACCTTGTCTCCTTCGTTGATCTTGATGGTGGGCCCGGGGATGATGCCGTTGAAGGCGTATGCCGGTCTGACGTCCCCTGGCTTGACCTCCCACGAAACCGGGGCCATACACAGCAGGAAGACCTTCGTGCCGTCGGCCGCGGTGGTGAACGTCGCGAGCCGGGTGCCGTCGTTCTGGGCGGCTCCGACGGTCGGGTTCGCGCAGGGCAGCGGCCCGCTGGGCGACGCCGAGGGGGACGGGGCGCCGCTCGCCGACGCCGACGGTGACGGGGGCGGCGACGTGGACGGTGGTGGTGATGCCGACCGTGATGGCGACGGTGAGGCGGCCGTGCTCGGCGTGGGGCTCGGGCTGGTCGGTGTGCTGGTGACGATGATGGTGCCGGTCATGAACGGATGCAGGGTGCAGTGGTAGGCGAACGTTCCGGCGGTGGCGAAGGTGAAGGTGAAGGTTCCGCCGGGGGCGAGGTTGCCCGAACTGAAGGCGCCGCCGTCGGCGCTGACCGTGTGACTGGTGCCGTCGGTCTCCTGGTTGACCCAGGTGACGCTGTCGCCGACTGCCACGGTGAGGCTCGCCGGGCTGAAGGCGAAGCCCTGCACCGTGACGGTGTGGTTGGCGGCGTAGGCGGTGTTGGCGGCGACCATCACCAGGCTCCCGACGATGACGGCGAACGCCGTCGCCGCGGCCGCTACGGTGCGGCGGGTGCGCGGCTGCGTGCGATCCAGCGCGGTACGAAGGCGGCTGGCCAGCCGCCGGTCGAGGGGGTTCGGATCAGACATGGGCGGACTCCACGTGTGCGGTCAGCGAGGTGAGCCGATCCGGTGCTTTCGCACCGGGTGTAGCCTCGATGGGGGCGACAACCCCGGATCGGGGGAGGGACCGCGTGCGATGCGGTCCCTCCCCCGCCGGGTTCGCCGGGAGGCGAACAGGCAGGGACATCAGCAGGCTTCGGGGTTGATGGGGTTGAGCTGACGACAGGTCAGCTGGCTTGCCACCTCGGCCGGAGCGTTCTGGACCCAGCCGTTGTAGACGATCGGGTAGGCGAAGACGCCCTGGCCGCCCATGCCGTTGTACGCGACCACCGGGTCGTCGTTGGCGGTGCCGGGCGCCTGGTCGAGGACGAACTTGCCTACGATCGCGGCATCGGCCGGATTGCCGTCGCCGTTGGGATCGGCGTCGATGACGGCCACGCTGTTGGCGAACTTGCTGGAGACGTAGGCGTAGTAGCCGCCGCCCTGCTTGGCGCCGAAGTTGATGCCGTGGCAACCCGAGTCGCACGGCAGGTACTTGACCACCTTGTCCGTGTCCGGGTCGATGACCGCGATATTGCTGGTGAGAGTGTTCGCGACCAGCACCGCCTGGCCGTCGGGGCTGGTCGGAAGCTGGATCGGCAGTCCGCCGAACGCTCCCGAATTGGCCCCGGTGACCGGGTCGTACGTAGCCCACAGGTCGATGGCCTTGTTGTTGACCAGTGTGCCGGCATCGCTGTGGCAGGCGTTGGCGGCCAGCGACACGCACGAGACGGTCTGGCCCAGGAAGTTGGCCACGTACGCCTTCGAACTGTCGGGCGTCATGCTCGTGGCGATGGGCAGTTGGCCGGTGGCTCCCTTGGTCATGTCCCCACTGGTCTGCGTGAGGTCCTGGAAGATCGCCGCGTCGTTGTTGTTGGTATTGGGTGTGATCATCTTGCGGCCGTCCGCGCTCATCCAGTGCGCGTGCGGATGGGCCGGCTTCTCTCCGGCGAACTGGGTCATCAGCCGCCGTTCGATGCCGGTGCCGCCCGGTGCGACCTCGACCACCTGATTACCGCCGTTGATCGCGATATGCAGCTGATCGGTGTCGACCCTGGTCATCACATGGGACGGATCCGGACCGACCTGCAGCGTACGGACGAGCGCGCCGGTACGCCGGTCGAACACGGTCAGGCGGTCGGAGAACCATTCCGTCTGGTAGATGAAGTTGCCGTTGCGGTCCGTCCACATGTTGTGCGGGTTGTTCATGTTGATCTGCGGCAGCGCCACGGTCCGTGCGACCGTCCAGTTCTGGACGTCGATCTTCGTGGCGACGCCCGGTTTGGTCTTGCCTGCCGTCATGGCCATCTGCGCGTCGATCCACACCTCGCCCACGCCGGGTACGGCCGGCCGCTGCGTCAGCGCGGGCAGGTCGACGCCCTCGGTGAACAGGGACTGGTAGTAGGCGTCCAGGTTCGGGACGAGCACCGGAGACTCCGCCGCGTCGTACATCAGGATCGGTGCGGGAGGGTAGGTGGGGTCCCAGTGCTTGGAGACCGTGTTGCTGAAGGTCTGCCAGTTGCCGGGTGAGGTGAGCCGGAAGAACTTCTGGACCAGCTGCTGGACGATGTTGGAGTTGCTCGGCACGACGAGGTTGCCGCCGCGGGCGTTGACGACGAGCTTGCGACCGAAGTCGAGCCCGGGGGTCAGCGGGTCGTCGACGACCACCGCACCCAGCATGTACGGGTGCACCTTGCACACCCAGGCGTAGAGCCCGGGTTCGGTGAGCTGCTTGCTCACGTCACCGGCGAACGCGCTCGTCTGATCGATCGGTTGGGATCCGTAGGGGTAGATCAGGCTCGTCACGGTGTGCGTCGCCGCCGCGTCCGGTGCGCCGACATGGAACTGGGCGTTCGGCGACAGGCTCAGGTTCGGCGTCGACAACGCCTGCAGGGCCGCCAGCTGGTTCATCAGGTCGATGCCGACTGGAAGCGTGCCCAGGTTGAGGGGGACGTCTGCCGGCGCGTTCTGCAGTTGCGTGACCAGGGCGTTGATGTCCTGCTTGGCCTTCTGCACGTTCGGGTTGAGGAAGCCGAGCAGGCCGCCGGACAGGTCCACCGCGTTGGTGAGCGTGTCCAGATTGACTAGCGGGTTGCTCCCGCCGGGCAGGCCGCCCAACACCGTGCCCAGCGGCAGGTTCTGCAGCAGGGCCGATACGCCGGTGTTGTTGAGAAGGCCGTTCACGTCCAGCGGCAACGAACTCAGCCCGGTCCGGGGCAGTACCGCGACACCGAGTGACTTGGTGCCGAACAGCGTGAGGCCGGTGTCGTACCACGACCCGTTGTTGTCGGTGAGCTTGAACTGAATCGGCAGCGGACCGGCGCCGGCGCCCGACGCCGACGAGGGCACCGGACTGAAGCCGAGGAAGGCCAGGGCCACGGCCAGGGCCGTACCGACGGCGAGCCGACGTCTGCGCACGCGCCGGATTCGGCGACGGTCGGATGGAGGGTCTTCGACGTGCATGTTCTCTCCTGGGTAAGGAGGAGCCCTGACCCGATGTCAGGGCGAGCCCCGTAAATCGGAACCCATGAATACGAAATCGATGCCGTATTAACATGGGGGCGCGCCCAGGAAAAGCTGCCGTTACGGCATGCGCCCAACACGGTAAGCGTCATCGTGCTCCCGCGGAAACGATGCTTCACGGCGCTCACAATGCGCCGGAGAGAATTGCCAGAGAGCGGCTCGACGCGGCGTCCACCTGCGGAGCAGCTCTCGATAAAACAATATTCACGTACGTGCCGGCGCAGTCCACCCTTCATGCGGGTTGTATATTTACCCGAATAGGCGGCGGCCACCCCCCTTTCCCGGGCTACCTGGTTCAACCGTCGCCCGTCGGGCGCGCCGGGAGGCCGTGTGCGGCAACCGCCGCCCGTCCATCGAGTCGGTGTGCGCCGAGGGCGAGCCGGTGTCGTACGAGTCCAGGCTCATCCTCGGCGAAATCGATCACGCCTGGTCCTGCACGCAGATCGCCCTGTAGCGTGCGTCTATCTCACGCCCTGTTCAGGTGACAACTGCAGCTCGGTTGTCATAGTGGGCGTACCGTGCCCGTCGAAGGTGGACCGCAAGCGCAACCCGCACCGCCCCGGCATCGCGTGGCGGCAGCGTACGGTAGCGGCGATCGTGGCCAACCCGCGCTACACCCGGCCGCCAGGCGTGGAACCGGCAGCGCACCACCGCTACCCCACCGACGGCATCATCCCTGGCGTCGCCGGGGTGCGGAAGCTGGCACCGTCCCAAGGGTGGGCGATCTCCGACAAGCCAGCCCATGAGGCACTCGTGACCGAGGTCGACTTCGTCGCGGCCCAGAAGATCTCCGCTCGGACGCAGCCAGTCGACGGAAGCCACACCTACCTGCTGGTCGGGTTGCTGCGCTGCGGGGCTTGCGGACGCAGCATGGACCCGCAGTCCAGCCACGGCAACCCCGCCTACCGCTGCCGCCATGGCCACACCAGCGCCCACACCGCCGGAATGCGTCAGGCCAGGAACCTCTACCTACGCGAGGACGTCATCATCGGCCGGATCCTCGCCCAGATGCGCACACTCACCAGCCGCGACGCCGGGATCAAGGAGGACATCGCGAGGCTGCAGCAGAACCGGAACACGGTCGAGTTGATCGCGTTCCTGCGCGCCCAGAACATGATGATCGAATGCCACACGGCGAGCGCCTGGCTCGAGCCCGATCAGACTAAGTCGATCACCATAAGTACGCCCACCAAAGCCGCGAAACGCGAGAGGCGAGCCCCGCGGCAGCGCAACCAGCAGAACAAGCAAGAGCGAGGCATCGTCTAAGACGAATGCCTCGCGGGGATTAGCGTGTCCGAGGGGCAGCACAAACCAAAACCCAACCAGGTCCGACGCTGTCAACGTCGATCCAGTTGATCTAGCGCCTGCTCGCGGCGGCGTTCCGGGT
Organism: Catellatospora tritici; assembly: GCF_019083965.1. Classification (GTDB taxonomy): domain Bacteria; phylum Actinomycetota; class Actinomycetes; order Mycobacteriales; family Micromonosporaceae; genus Catellatospora; species Catellatospora tritici. Next base: position 12,590 of record NZ_JAHRCY010000045.1, on the reverse strand, counting down.
CTCGACACTTCACGGTGGAGCAGCTCCTGGGGGCGCCCGCCTTGCCAGCCCTTATAAATTTGTGGGCTCTTCTCCCCCTCTTCGCTCCTGTTTTAGGTCTGCATAGAGCGTATCCACCGCAGTCCGCGGTGCCCATTTGGTCACCCTACAGGGGTTACACTGCAGAGCCTTCCTCCTTCACCCATTGAGCGATGGCGTGGTAGTCCGCGACGGTGAGGCCGAGCGTGGGTCCACGCGATGCAGGAGGGCCGGAGCGCCGTAGTTCGTTGCCACCCACTTCCGGTCGGCGTCGGTGATCTCATCGTCGACCCATACGAACAGGCGTCCCGCGGCCCACTCGACGAGGCTGCGCGTCTTCCAGTGCAGCCGACCGGTGTCGTCATCCTCGTCCGGCCAGACGACGATGGGCAACTGAGGCAAGCCGAGCCGCGGCGCGAGCACCTCGTTCGCCTCGGCCATCCAGGTCGTGGCCCAAACCAAGTCGCAAGACAACGCGGCCAGGCGACGGCCGTGTTCGGGGTCGAGCCCGGCCAGCAGCGGGTTGGCATCATCGTCCATCTGCCGAGCGGCGCCAGCGAACGGGCAAGAGCGTCCCATCCATGTCGAGGAACAACAGCGGACGCACACCGATCCCGTGTTCGGCCGGGCGGCGCACGACCGCCTCACCGAAGTCCTCATCCGGCCAGATATGGTCCGCGGCCCAGTCCAGCCACTCGTGCGGTGGTTCGTCAGCCCGGAAGAACGCGATACTTGCCTCCTCGTCCATGCCGGCGGACTCCCACCAGTGCCACCAGGTGCCATTCGCCGTAGCCCATGCGCCAGCCGATGCTGTACCGCTCGATATCCGGGTACGCCCGCCACGGCGGCAGAACTCGCCCATGGGCATCAAGCTGCTCGCGAACGGCTGCATCGAGGAGTTCCCGCGTCCGGTCATCCACCGTCGATCCGTCTCAGTTCAGTTCGGTGACAGGTCACGCCCAACGCGACACGTTCCAGTCCTGCGGAAGGTTTCCACCGCAGGCGGCGCAGGCGAAGTCATCGTCTTTGATGATATTGGTCTGATCGTCGGGCTGGCACTGGCCAGCACCCACGGTGACGGGCCCGCGTGCGCGAAGCAGCGGTAGCGCAGATGCTGGCCAAGCCAGCAGCAGAACTCGTACCTTTCCTGGTGCTTCGTACCAGCGACTGGGTCAAGCAGGTACGCGACCGGGCCCGCGCCGGGCTCGCTCTCTGCTCGCCGACGACCCGGCCGGCACGCTCCACGTCGATGGGACCAAAGGCCCGATGTACGAGGCGAGGCCGCCGGCTGGTGTGTCGGCGACCTCGGTTGATTTCAGCGTCGTAGTTCAGCAGAGCCCTTCGCAGCCGCCGGGCGGCGGACCGTTCCAGCCGTCGCGGGGGTTGGGCAGTCCGGGGTGGACCTCGGGCTGCGCCGTGACGACCCTCGGCTCGACGAGCAGGAACACCTCGCCGTACGACTCGTCGACCAGCATGATGGTGCCAGGGTCCTGCGGGTTGCCGGCGCCGTCGTCGGACACCGGGGCGGTCCAGCCTTCGACGACCGTGACGGCGGCGCCGCGGGTGCGCAGCACGTTGTCGATGTATTCCTGGCTGACCATGTTGCCGTAGGCGTATTCCGGGTCGATGTAGTGCTCCTTCGAGGCGCAGTGCGATCCACTGGCGTCGCATGACGTGGTCGTGGTGGTGGAGGTGACCTCGCCGTTCTTCGACCTGTATTCGTTCGTCACGGTCTTGGTGACACCGATGATGTTGCCGTCGGCGTCGAGGGTGTTCTCCGTCTTGACGGTCTCGGTGGTGACCTGCCCCTCCGGGTAGATCAGCGACTCGGTCGTGGTGGACGTCAGCACGGTGCCGGCGGGGTTGGTGGTGGTCTCCGCTGTAACCACGACGAGGAAGCCGTCCTCCTCCCAGCTGTCGGCGATCTTGACCGTGTTGTTGCCGGAGGTGCCGTCGGCGTTGATGGTCCCGGTGATGTAGCCCTGCTCGATCTTCATCGTCAGGTCCCTGGAGCCGTCGTTGAAGTACGTGGTGCGGTCGCCGGTCTTGGGGTCCGTCGAAGAGCCGATCACCCCGCCCCGGGCCGCGTGGTCGTTCTTGTCGCCGGCGCTGAGCAGGCTTTGGCCGATCCCGGCGATCCGAGGCTCAAACGTCGACGCGCCCGGCGTCGGGTGGTCGAGGCCGAGCGAGAAGCCGCTGTCGGGCGAGATGCCCATCTTGGCCATCAGCTCGCCGGAGATGCCGAGCCGGGTCAGCGCGTCGCCGCGTTTGTGCAGCGGGAACGCGCCCAGCGGGTCGACGCCGAGCTTCTCGCGCAACTCCATGATCTCGGCCGGGAATGCGATCAGGCTGGCCAGGCCGTACTCAAAGGACGGCAGTTTCCGGTCGAGCAGCAGTTCCGCGATGAGGTCCAGCCCGGGCCGGCTTCTTGGGTCGGCAGGATCGGTGCCGGCCTGGATCTCGTCGGCGTCACATACGCCGTCGTTGTCTGAGTCGACGACGGTCCACGCGACGTAGCAGCCGGTCGGGTCGCACAGGCGCAGCGTCTGATATTTCGGACGCGGCTCCTCGGCGGCTTGGGCGCGGACAGCGCCGCCCATCGCGAGCACACCGGCGAGGCCGGCTGCCATGGATACTCTGAGCATCGTGCGGGCCATGGCGCAAACGATGGCACCGGACTTGCGGCCGCGCCATCCGCTGTCGTCCATCCGCCAGTGAACAGCCCGACTGTCTGCGGTTACCCCTGGTTCGCGCCCTTAACTCAGCTCGTGGCACGCGCCTACTTCACCCGTCTCATGGACGAGGGCGGGGCGATGCTGTGGGGTCGCGTCACCTACGAGATGATGGAGAGCTACTGGCCGGCCGTCGCCCGCGGCGACGAGGAAGCCCCGCCGGCCATGCGCGAGTGGGCGGTCAAGCTGGAGGCCAAACCCAAGTACGTGGTGTCGTCGACGCGCAAGGACTTCCCGTGGACCAACAGCCACCACATCGCCGGCGATCTGCGCGAGGGCGTGCAGAAGCTCAAGGACGCGACCCCGGCCGGGGTCCTCCTGGGAAGCGGCAAGCTCGCGACCGAGCTCGACCGGCTGGACCAGATCGACGAGTACAAGCTGCTCGTCCACCCCAGGATCGCCAGCCACTGGCCCGACGCTGTACCAGGGCGGTGAGCCCATGAGTGCGCCTTCGGGGAGACGCCGGGCGAGGTTCGAGACCACCGTCGAGCAGGGTCGGCGGTCGGGGTTCGCCGGTGCGGTGCTGGTCACGGAGGATCGGCCGGTTACCGTTGCCGGTGTGCGAGCGGAGGCGGGCGAGACGGTCGGCTTCTGCGTGCTGGGTTCGATCCGGGTGGTCCGCGCCGGTGCCGAGCTGCCGCTGGGGGCCCGCCAGCAGCGTCTGGTGCTGGCGTTGCTGCTGGCCAGGGCGGGTTCACCGGTCTCCCTGGACGAGCTGGTCAGCCTGCTCTGGGACGAGGAGGCTCCGGTGAACTCCGTGAACGTCGTGCACCGCCATATCGGGGTGCTGCGGCGGCTGCTCGAACCCGGCCTGCCCACCCGGGCGGCCGGGCGGCACATCCTGCGGGAGCTGTCGGGCTATCGGCTGCGCGCCGATGAGGAGTCCCTTGACCTGCTGAGGTTCCGGTCACTGAGTCGGCTGGCGAGCCGGCGCCTGCAGGACGGCGACCCGGAGTCGGCGCTGCGGCATTCCCTCGACGGGCTGCGGCTGTGGCGTGGTCGGTGTGCGGCGGGTCTGGAACCGGCTTCCCGTCTGCATCCGGCGTTCCTGGCCGTGGAGGCCGAGCGCGCCCAGGCTGTTCGCGAGGCCGCCGACGCGGCCGAGCGTTGCGGTCGGCTGGGCGCGGTGCTGGCGCCATTGCGGCAGGTCGCCGAGCAGCATCCGCTCGACGAGTCGCTGCAGAGCCGGTTGCTGCTGGCGCTGGCCGCCGACGGCCGCCAGGCTGAAGCCGTCGAGATGTACCGGGTGGTGCGGCGTCGGCTGACTGAGGACCTGGGCGTCGAGCCGGGTGAGGAGCTGCGGGAGGCGTACGACCGGCTGCTGCACCAGCGCACCCGGCCGGAGCGTACCGAGTCGCCCCTATTGCCCCGGCCCGCGCAGCTCCCGCCGGACCTGCCCTCTTTCACCGGCCGGGACGATCTCATCGCCGGGGCCCGCGCGGCGGTCGCGCGTCCGGGCGGGCCGACGGTGCTGGCGATCGACGGCATGCCCGGGATCGGCAAGACCGCCTTGGCCGTCCGCCTCGCCCACGAGTTCGCCGCGGACTACCCCGACGGACAGCTCTACGTCGACCTTCGCGGCTACGACGGGTGGGGCCCGGTGATGAGCCCGGCTGAGGCGCTGCGTGGTTTCCTCGGGTCGCTCGGGGTGTCCCAGGACAGCATTCCCGTGGAGCTGCACGCTCAGGCGGGCATGTACCGCAGCAGGCTGGCGGGTCGGCGTGTGCTGGTCGTGTTGGACAACTGCCGCGACGCCGAACAGATCCGGCACCTGCTGCCGGGCAGCGCCGGCTGTCTGGTGATCGTCACCAGCCGCAGCCGACTGAGCGCCCTGCTGACCACGGTCGGCGCTCATCCGCTGCCGGTCGGCCTGCCAAGCGTCGGTGAGGCCCGGGCGATGCTGTCGGGGCTGCTGGGCGCGGGCCGCGTCGCGGCGGATCCGGCTGCGGTCGACGCCGTCGTCACCGGCTGCGGGCGGCTGCCGCTGGCGCTGGCGGTGGCGGCCGCCCGCGCGGTGAGCCTGCCGCCGACGCCATTGGCGCAGCTCGCGGCCGATCTGGCCCAGGCACCCGGTAGCCTCGACGGCTTCGGCAGCGACGACCCGCAGACCGGCCTGCGTGCCGGCTTCTCGTGGTCCTACCGGGCGCTGTCGGCTCCGGCTGCCCGGCTCTTCCGGCTGCTGCCGCTGCTGCCCGGCCCCGACGTCTCGGTCGCCGGGGCGGCGGCGCTGGCGGGCGTCGCGCTGCGCGTTGCGCGGGTGCTGCTGGGTGAGCTGAGCCGCGCACATCTGGTCAGCGAGGACGCGCCGGGTCGTTATCGCACCCACGTCCTGCTGCTGGCTTATGCCGCAGAGCTGGGCGAATACCACGACAGCCCGGCCGAGCGGGCCGCCGCGCGGCTGCGCTGTCTGCATTTGCACCGGGCCGTCAGGTAGCAGCCGCGTCGGCGGTCACCTCGCATCAGTGACCGATTGCGGATGGTGACGGCACTAAATCCGCACTTATACGTCAGTCCAATCGCATCCATGATCCCTAGGCTCGTGTCTCACTCACCCGTCGCACCTGCCTGTGGGGGAACATCGTGCTGCTGGCACCCGATGAATCAGCCGCCGCCCCGGCTGAGCGCATGACCGCGCTGCACGCCGACCACGCCGCTGCCCTGCTGCGCGTGCTGCTCGTGCTGACGCACGGTCAGCGGCAGACCGCCGAGGACCTGCTGCAGGAGACGATGCTGCGGGCCTGGCGGCACCTCGACGCGGTGCCGACCGAGACCGACGCGGCTCGCCGGTGGCTGCTCACCGTCGCCCGGCGGCTGGTCATCGACGGCGTACGGCTGCGGCTCAACCGCCCGGCCGAGGTCCATCTGCTCGACATGACCTGGATTCCCGCCGATGACGACACCACCGGCACCGCGCTGGCGTCGCACACGATCCGGCAGGCGCTCGGACGGCTGAGTCCGGCGCAACGCAGGCTGCTGCGCGAGGTGTACCTGGTCGGTCGGTCGCAGCAGGAGGTGGCGGGCCGGTTGGGCATGCCGGTCGGCACGGTGAAGTCCCGGACCCACCATGCGCTGTGCGCGTTGCGGACCAGCCTCAAAGCGGCCTGAGACGAGCGGCACCGGCCTGCGGTTCCCACCCTGAGCGTTAGTTCACAGCAGCGCAAGGCCCGCTGGTCACGCGTCACGAGCCGTGCCACGCTACGGCGATCGTGACCACCTGCCCCACCTGGATCGCAAGATGACCGGCCCGCTCTCCTTCGCCGTCCTCGGCCCGGTGCGGGCCTGGCGCGGAAAATCCGAGATCGACCTCGGCACCCGGCAGCAGCGGCTGATCCTCGCGCTGCTGCTCGCCCGGGGCGGCGGCGCGGTCAGCGTCGCCGAGTTCATCGACCTGCTCTGGGAGGCCGACCCTCCACCCAGCGCGGTCAACGTGGTGCACCGGCACGTCGGGATGCTCCGGCGCCGCTTCGAACCGGGTCTGCCGGTACGGGCAGCGGGCACGGTGCTGGTCCGCGACGGTTGCGAATACCGGCTACGGGTCGACAGCGAGTCGCTGGACCTGCTCCGTTTCCGGCGCCTGGTCGCACTGGCCGGTAGCAGTTCCGGCGAGCCGGCCGTCGAGCTGTACCGGCAGGCGCTGGCGCTGTGGCGGGACCGGTGCGCCTCGGGCCTGCACGCCGACGGCCGGACGCATCCGGAGTTCGCGGCGGTCGACGGCGAGTGGTTCACGGCCGTCCGGGCGGCGACCGACGCCGCGCTGCGGGACGGGGGCATCCACGGGGTGCTGCCGGCGATCCGAATGGCCGCCGAGCACGAGCCCCTGGACGAGGCGCTGCAGGCGCGGCTGCTGCTCGCGCTCGCCGCGGACGGTCGGCGGGCCGAGGCGCTGGCCGCCTACGCCGACATCGAGCACCGGCTCGCCGATGAGCTCGGTATCCGGCCGGGCGTCGAGCTGCGCGCGGCCCGGGCCAGCCTGCTCGACCACGACGCTGCCGTACCGGCCCGGGCCGAGGCGCCCGCGCAGCTGCCGCCCGACCATCCCTTCTTCTCCGGCCGCCGCGACGTCATCGCCGCCGCGGAGGGGCTGCTGGTGGGCGATCCGCGGACCGCGGCGCTGGTCATCGACGGGATGCCGGGCGTCGGTAAGACCACACTCGCGGTGCACCTGGCCCACCGGTTGACCGCCCGCTACCCCGACGGGCAGCTGCACGCCGACCTGCGCGGTTTCGACTCCGGCGACTCGGTGATGACGCCGTCGGAGGCGCTGCGCGGCTTCCTGTGGTCGCTCGGGGTCGCTCCGGCCGCGATCCCGGCTGAGCTGCACGCCCAGGCCGGTCTCTACCGCAGCATCCTGGCCGAGCGCCGGATGCTGATCCTGCTCGACAACTGCCGCGACTGGGACCAGATCCGGCACCTGCTGCCCGGTACCGGTGGCAGCCTCGTCATCGCCACCAGCCGCCGCCGCATCAGCGGTGCCGCGGGTGCGCACGCGCTGCACCTCGACCTGCTGACCGACGCCGAGGCCCGCGAGCTGCTGATGCGTCGGCTGGGTGACGCGGTGGCCGCCGACCCGGCCGCGGTCGGCGAGATCATCGCGCGGTGTGGGCGGCTGCCGCTGGCGCTGGCGCTGGTCGCCACCCGCAGTGTCGGCCGGCCGGGGCTCAGCCTGCCCGCGGTCGTCGGTGAGCTGGCCGGGGCCGACGGTCGGCTGGCCGGCTTCGGTGACGCGTACGCCGACCTGGAAGCGATCTTCTCCTGGTCCTACCGGGCCCTGACGCCCGAGGCTGCCTGGCTGTTCCGGCTGCTGCCCCTGCATCCGGCGGCGGAGCTGAGCACGGAGGCCGCGGCCGCGCTGTGCGGACTGCCGCCGCGCTGCGCCCGTGGGCTGCTCGCCGAGTTGGGCGCGCAGATGCTGGTCCAGCCGGGCAACGGTCGGTGGCGGATGCACGACCTGTTGCGCGCCTACGCCATGGAGCTGGGTGAGGAGCATGACGACGCGGCCGAGCGGGACGCCGCCGTGGCTCGTGTCTACGACTATTACCAGCTGAGTGCGTACGCGGCGCATCTGCACGTGCTGCCGCAGGTGCCGCTGCCGCGGCCAGAGCCGTCCGGGCACGGGGTCACCGGGCGCGGGTTCACGGGCAGGACGGACGCGATGGCCTGGTTCGCCGCCGAGCAGCGGGTGCTGACCGACATCGTCGCGCGGGCCGGGCAGCGCGGTCGTCCTCGTACGGCTTGGCGGATCGCGTTGGCGATGCAGAACTTCTTCCAGGACACCGCGCAGTTCAAGCAGTGGGCGGCGGTGGCGGGCGCCGGCCTGGCTGCGGCCGGTGACGATCCGGCGGCCCAGGCGCTGCTGCACCGCAGCCTCGCGGGCGCCTGCTACTACCTGGCCGAGCTGGACCGCGGGTTGTCGCACCTGCAGCACGCGGGGGCGATCCTCGACCGGCTCGGCCTGCGTACGGAGCAGGGCCATGTCGAGAACAACATCGCCGAGATCCGGCTGCACCAGAGGCGTTATCGCGAAGCGATCGGGCATGCGGAGGCGGCGCGGGCGCTGTTCGACGCCGAGGGCAATGTGCGGGGCGCCACCACCGCGCTGCTGGCCGTCGCGCGGGCGCAGGGTCGGCTCGGCCGGCACTCCGAGGCGCTGGGCATGTTCACGCAGGCGCAGGAGCAGTTCGAGGCCCTTGGCGACCTGCACGGGGTGGGCACCACCCAGGCGTGGCTGGCGCACACGTACTCGATGACCGGCGACGTGCCGCACGCGATGGCGGTCTGGCAGCAGGCGATCGACACCTTCCGTGGCGCCGGGGCCGCCCATCACACCGCGGAGGTGCTGGTCGCCGTCGGTGACTTCCACAGCGCCAGCGGTGAGGCCGCGTTGGCCGGGCAGGCGTGGGCCGAGGCGCTGGCCGAGCTCGACGGGACAGACTCGCCGATGGCCCGGCAGATCCGCGACCGGCTGGCCGGGCGGCGGTGATCCGGACGCGGCGCCGGCGGGCGCCGCGTCCGGGTCCGGTCCTCAGTACCGGTAGGCGCGGATGATGGTCTGCTTGACCGTGTTGCCGCCGCTGTCGGTCGCGGCGGCGCGCAGGGAGACGAAGCCGGTGCCGGTCGGGTTGCGCACCCAGGCCACCGCCTGCTCGCCGATACGCAGCACGGGCAGCTTCTGCCAGGTCTGGCCGTCGTCGAAGGACGCCTCGACGGTCAGGGCCCTGGTCCGGCCCCGGGCCGCCCCGACCTGACGGTCGATGGAGATCGGGATGGCGAACATCCGGCCGGCGGGTGCCCGGTTGTCGATGTCGAGCTCCGGGGTGTACCGGATCGCGGTCAGCGGCAGTTTCACCAGGTCGCCGTCTGCCACGTGCCCGGACTTGAACGTCCACTCGGCCTCGACCACGGTCGACAGGGTGAACGCCGGGTCGCTGCGGAAGGTCGCGGCCAGCCGGTAGTCACCGGTCTGCGCGGGCACCTGCCACGCGTAGGGCACCTCGTTCGCGGCGCCGATCTCGACCCCGTCGCGGTAGAGGTTCACCTGGACGTCGCCGCCGCGGACGTGCCGGAAGCCCATGTGCCCGGCGCCGTCGCCGTGCAGCGGTCCGGGGCCGCCGATGGTGTCGCCCCAGTAGCGGGTGGCGTACTGCTGGCCGAAGTTCGGCTGTGGGTAGACCGGCCCAACCACCGCGTTGGCCCACTTCACCGTGTACGTGTGCCCGGGCTTGAAGCCGGTCCAGTCCGACTGGTAGTACGTGTACCTGCTCTGGGCCGAGGTCGACTGCCACACCGTCTGCTTGTCCTGGTTGTAGTACTCGGTGATGGTGCTGGGCACGTCGTAGGTGAAGCTGGGCTGGATGTTGCGCTCGTCGCGGTACACCGGCGAGTTGCCCGGGGCGTGGGCGACCGCGGTGCGCGCGACCGGCACCCCGGCCACGTCCGCGCTGATCTGGGAGCGGACCGTGGCGAAGTCGCCCGCGCGCAGCCTACGGGTGAGACCGGCCATCATCCTCTGCGGCTCGTACAGGTAGACGCGGTAGACGTACGGGCTGTTGTGCAGGCTGCCGTCCTCGGCGACCTGGCCCCAGATCCCGTGGACGTAGGAGACGAAGCCGGGCGTACGGCCGGTCCCGATCTGCGCGGTCCGCAGGTGGTCGAAGGGGAAGTTCATCAGCACGCCGTACGGGTCGTTGCTGCCCCAGATCTGCGGTTGCTCGGTCCGGATCGTCCAGCCGGAGTCCGGGAAGACCAGGGTCGCCTTCGGGTCGGGCACCGACACCTCGACCGGCTTGGCCGCGCGGCTGTCGACGGTGAGTGCCTGGTCCCTGGTCAGGTCGAGGGTCGGGCGCACCATCGAGGTGATGTCCGGCAGGAACGGGTCGCCGGTCAGCAGGTAGGTCTGGACCAGGTAACGGCCCGCGCGAACCCGGAAGCGGGTGGCCGACGGGTCGTCGAGCACCAGCAGGGTCTGCCGGTCCAGGTCCATCAGGACGGTCACCCAGCCCTGCTCGGCCGTGGGTGCGCCGCCGTCGGGGCCGACGAGGTCGAGGGTCAGCTGGTGGCGGGCGACGTCGAGCGCGACCGGGGTCTGTACCTGCGCGCCGCTGCCGGTGGCGGTGACCTCGCCGCCGAAGTAGCGGTCGGGCAGGTCCGTGCCGGCCTGCACGGTGACGGTCACGGTGGCCCTGCCGCCGGCGGGGACGGTCACCGAGGAGGCGCTGAGGCTGAACAGGCCGGCGGGCGCGGGGGCGCCGTCGGCGTCCTTGGCGTCGAGGGAGACGGCCAGGGTGAGGGGCGAGGAGCCGCTGTTGGCGTACGTGATGGTGCTGTTCTGTGCGGTGGCGGTGCGGTCGAAGGCGACGCTGACCGGGCTGGCGGTGACCGTCTGCCCGATGGCCCGGGCGACGTCGAGGAAGCCCGCGCCCTGCTCGTAGACGCCGATGGCGGCGTTGGGCTGCGCGGCCGCCATCAGCGTGGACTTGACGCGGTCGGGGGTCCAGTCCGGGTGCTGCTGGAAGAGCAGCGCTGCCGCGCCGGCCACGTGCGGGGTCGCCATCGAGGTGCCGGACAGGCTGGCGTACTGCGGGTTCTCGTCGGCGGGCCACAGGTCGGAGGTGGTGCTGCGGGCGGCGACGATGCCGACACCGGGAGCGGTGATGTCCGGCTTGATGCCGGCGTCGCTCGCGCGCGGGCCGCGGCTGGAGAACTCGGCTAGTTCACCGGTCTTGGTCACCGCGCCGACGGTCAGCGCCTCGGTCACGCTGCCGGGCGAGTTCACGGTGGCCTCGCCGTCCAGGCCGGAGTTGCCCGCGGCGACGACGAACAGGATGCCGTAGCGGTGGGTGAGGTCGGCCAGGGCGGCCTCGATCGGGTCGGTCGCCGGGCTGTCCGGGCCGCCGAGGCTCATGTTGGCGACCTTGACGCCCTGCTGCGCCACCCAGGTCATACCGGCCAGGATCGCCGACTCGGGACAGCCCTCCAGGGTGCAGACCTTGGCGCTGTAGAGGGTCGCCTCGGGTGCCATGCCCTTGTACCGGCCCTGTGACGCGGCGGCGGTGCCGGCGATGGTGGAGGCGACGTGGGTGCCGTGGCCGACCCGGTCGAGGGTGTCGGGGTCGGTGGTGAAGTTCTGCGCGGCGGCGACGCGGTCGGCCAGGTCCGGGTGGGTCTGGTCGATGCCGGTGTCGATCACGCCGATCTTCACGCCCGTTCCGGTGAGGCCGGCCTGCCAGGCTTGCGGTGCGCCGGTCAGCGGGACGCTGACGTCGAGGGTGGGCTGGCGCAGCCCGTCGAGCCAGATCTTGTCGTACCCGGCCCGCAGGCGCCGCTCGCTGCCGCTGTCGGCGGCGGTGATGCTGTTCCAGAAGGCCACCGCGTCGGCGCGGTTCTCGGCGACGGCGCTGGCCCCGGAGAGCTGCCGGGTGGTCCGGGCGCCGGTGAGACCGGTGGTGGTGCTGCTGTGCTGGACGATGAGCGGCAGCGCGGTCCGGGTGTCGTCGTAGCCGAAGCCGACCAGTGTCGAGATGTCGAAGAGCCGCTCGTCGAGCTTGCCCCGGTTGAGCAGGCTGACGGCGTCGGCGGGGATGACCAGGACGTCCTTGCCGGCGCTGTGGGTGATGAACGGGATCCGTTCCCGTCCCTTGCCCGGCACGACGGTGACTGCCGTCTGGCCGTCAACGGTGCTGACGTGGATGGTGTCGCCGGTGAGCAGGGTGACCGTCCGGGGTTTGGCGGCGACCGGGGGTGTGGTCGACGGTGTGGGCACCAGGGTCTGCGCCGACGCCGGCGAACCGCCCGGGGCCGCCGCCGAGACGCCCAGCACCAGCAGTGCCAGCGCCGATAACGCGCGAACTGACCGCATCATTCTCCCTTGGAGGTAACGAGAGGAATCCGGGTGCTCCAGACGTGAACAGCAGGCAAAAGTTCTTTCACGTGACCTGGATCACAAAGATCACCCGGCGCGGAACCAGTTCAGGACGGTCGTTGGCGTCTACTCCCCGGTCTGGCGAGCCGGCTTTGGTGATCCCGGTGCGGATGAACGCCAGGATCTCCGGCCACCAGGTCTGCACGGTGGTGGCCAGACGCTCCAGCTCGGGCAGGCCGGACTCGGCACAGCGGCGGTAGAACCGGTAGAGCTCGCGGCCGAAGATGCGAACGCTCGGCGTGCTGAAGCCCTCCAAGGCGTCGACCTTCAGCCCGCTCAGCATCGATCGACGAGCTACCGCCTCATCGACGCCGGCCCTCACCCCAACCCAGCGAAGGCGTCGGACGGCAGGCGCCTGCACAGGCTCGAGCCGGACCCCTCAACCGCGCCGGTGGTGCAGCGCATTTACCGGGAGTTCGTGC
>NZ_JAHRCY010000044.1 GCF_019083965.1 Catellatospora tritici | reverse complement strand
AGGACGCAGCGATCGGCGCCTACATCCGATGGCGCAACCACCGCGCCCAACCCAAGACCAACTTCGCCCCGAACTCACGAATTCGCGAGCCGGGTTACACCATCAAGGCCGCGTGACGAGGCACTAGCACACGTAGCTGAGTGCCGGAAGTGCAATCCCAGACAAGGGTGGTGTCGTCTTGACTGGACGTGACCAACCGGGAGCCATCGGGAGTGAAGGCAAGGGCCTCGATGGTGTCTCGATGAGCTGCCACCGAATGCCGCAGGCTACCGGTGTCCGCATCCCACACCAGCAGGAGTCCGTCGCTGGTGCCACCTGCAATCATCTTGTTGTCCGCACTGATCGCCAAGGCGGTCACCGCTAGGGCTGCAGGGCTCACCCATCGGGCCGTTCCGGCTTTGTCGTTGATCAGTTGTTGCGGAGGGGTCGTGTCCAGCGACTGTATCGCGGGCTCGTCGTAGCCGCGGGAGGCGATGACCGTCATTAACAGCATCGTGGCCTGTAGAGATGCGGCGCTGGCCGAGGAGAGCAGCAGTATTACCGCGGGTAGGCCGCCAAGCCACCACACCGACACCCGGACAGACAACACCACGAGCAGGCCGAGCAGTGGCCAGGCCATTCCGGCACGGAAGTCGGATTCGGTGGTGTGCCGGTCGTACTCCGTCGCGGCCCGGTCCGCGTGGCGTTGCATTCGCTGAACCATTTGACGCAGCAGGTCTTCGCTCAGCTTCACGGAATGCCGCGAAGCGTCCAGGGTCACCGCCTCTTGGACTGCCTGTTGACGAACTGCCGACTTCTTCAATAGCAGATCATCGAGGCGCGATGCGTCGATGCCTGCGAAGGCATGCCGGCTAACTTCCACTCCGTGCCGCACTACTGCGGCGCGGAACTGCGCGTCGTCGCGTACACGGTCGGCCAAGCGGTCGATCTCGATGCCTTCGAACGCCTTTTTGATCTGTTCTTCGGGCGGCTTGCCCGCTACGCGCGCAAGCCGGTCCGGAACCACCCGCCGCCACTTGAGTACGACCTTGGTCAGCATTGAAGCCAGTGGCTGAACCACGACCCCGGTCAGATAGGCCACGACGCTTACCGCGACGGCGATGCCCGCAGGTGTGACAAGCCGACCGATGCGGTACACATCGGCGAGCAAGCCAGTGGAACTCGCGGCGTCCGGCAGCCGATGCCCGACGGCAAGATACACGACGAGAATCCACGCATAGCCTGTCGCCAGCGGTGTTCGTATCTCGCGTACACCGGGCATGATTGAAGCCAGCACCTGGCTAGTGTGACAGGCCCGCCACAGGCCCGACACTATCCATTATGGTGGCACAGCTAGGCCTTCACGAGACATGCCAAGCCGACCGGTCCGCCGTGACCACGACAGGAATTCGGCGCCCCGGATCTGCGTGATGAAGCTTACGGCCGTGCCCCGGGTGAGGGTCGGGTTCGTCACTGCGGCAACGGCTGCGTGAGCTGGGCATCGGCTATGTCCTGACCGTGGCCCGCAACCATTACACCCGGGTCACCACGGTGGTCAAGGAGTGTGTCGAGGCGACCGAGTCGTGGCTGTCCGAGCTGGCACTCTTACGAGCAAAGGAGGTGCGCACGCCGCCCATGCTGGGCAGTGATGGCGCGACAGCTTGGTGAGAGCCGTACGATGATCGGTGTGGGCGCCCAAGTCTTCCTCAGTTACAGCCGTACGGATCGGTCATATGTGGACGAGCTGGCGCTCGGTCTGCGGACTGCGGGCATTAGTGTTTGGTACGACATCAGCCTCAGTGCAGGCGACCGTTTCGCCGACGTTATCGAAAGAAGCATCGGCGACTGCGTGGCCTTTGTCGTTGTCCTAACACCCGAATCCGTCGGGTCGGAGTGGGTGCGCGACGAGATTGCCTACGCTACCCACCGGAAGAAGCCCGTCATCCCGGTGCAGTTGCGTCCAAGTGAAGACATTCCGCTCCAACTGATTAGCCTGAACTTTGAGGTGGTGGTCCCCGGTCAGCCGGTCCCGACGGGCCTGATCACAAGATTGCGACTACTGCTGCCGACGGACACCGCGGCGGGCACTCTGCCCGCTGCGGGCGACCGGGCGACGGAGCTGCCGCACAGCGTCTGCCTGTTCAATGCCGGCGACGTATTACTGGAGGCGACACCCGATGCGGTTCTTGATCAATGGTTGGCGAATGGATCCATCGTCTCGGGTCCTCTCGCCAAAGCGCCGCCTCAGCGCGCCGGCAGTCTCCGGGCCGTAGTCGGTCGGACCGCGACCGGGCCGCACTCGCTCGACTTGAACGCCGACGGGCCTCATGCTTTCGTCGCTGGCACCACGGGCTCCGGAAAGAGCGAGTTTCTCCTGTCCTGGGTCGTCGCCATGGCTGCGGCACACAGTCCGCAGCGGCTGACCTTCCTGCTTTTCGACTACAAGGGCGGCTCGGCCTTCCGCGACGTGGTAAGTCTCCCGCACACGGTCGGCATGATCACTGAGCTCGACCAGCACCAAGGGCGGCGGACTGTGAACTCGCTCTTTGCCGAACTCACTCGTCGAGAGCGGTTCTGCGCGGCACACGGGGTTCCCAGTTTCCTGGCGTTGGAGCAGAAGGGCGTCGTAGACGCCCCGCCGAGGCTCGTGATCATAGTTGATGAGTTCGCGTCCATCATCAGGGAGCTGCCCGATTTCGTTGATGGCATCAAGCGTGTCGCCATGCTCGGTCGCTCATTGGGTGTGCATTTGGTCGTCGCTACCCAACGCCCTGAGCTGGTGCTCGGGAGTTCCGGCAGCCTGGGGGTGCACATGAACCTACGGGTCGCCCTGCGGTGCGCTGACGACGCGGACAGCGCAAGTGTGCTGGGATCACCGCTTGCCGCGCACTTTGCTCCTGGTATCCCAGGGCGAGCAGCCTCCCGGAGCGGGCCAGATCTGCCGGTCCAGTTCCAGACGGCGTATGTCGGAGGCTGGTCCCTCCTGCCGGAGTTGTTCAGGCCTGGCGATACGGTGCGCCATGGGCGGGTGCACCCCGGGCCGACAGATGTCCAGCGGATAGTCGCCGCGATCTCTCAGGCAGCGGAGATGGTGGCGCTACCGCGGCCAGCGCTGCCGATGTTGCCCGCGCTGCGCCCGACCTACGACTTGGCGACCGTGGTCACGTCGCGTCAAGACCATGAACTCGTCTTCGGTGTGTTGGACCAACCCGAGCAACAGGCGCAACCGCCGGCGGTCTATTGGCCGGATGCGCAGGGCAACCTGGCGATCTTCGGCGCCAATGGCGCCGGAAAGACTGTGCTGCTGCGCACGCTCGCGGTAGCGGCTGGCTTCTCGGTGCGCAGCGGGCCGTGTTTCGTCTACGGCGTGGACTTCGGCGATGGCGGCTTATCCATGATCGAGGACCTCCCGCACGTTGGAGCAGTCGTGCCTGCCGGTGACCCAGAACTGCTCGCCCGATTGCTGCGCATGCTCAGTCAAATGGTGGTGGAGCGCGACGACCGGTTCTCTCGCGTCGGCACCGGCACTCTTTCGGACTACCGTCGCCTGACTGGCATGCAAGAGCCGCGGGTGCTACTGATACTCGATGGGCTCGTCAAGTTCCGCCAAGCTCATGAGTCCGACGGCAGCGGGCTCTTTGGAGCCTTCTGCCGACTTGCCATGGAGGGCCGTCCGCTCGGCGTGCATGTCATTGTGACCGCCGAGCAGCCCTCGGCACTGCCCGGCCGGCTTGCCGCCGTAATTGGGGCGCGGGTCGTGCTGCGGTTGGCCGATGCGGGCGCCTACCTGGACTTGGGCGTGCCCCCTGACGTACTGCAGCCGACATCGCCTCCTGGGCGTGGGATGGTCGACGGTTCGGAATTGCAGGTGGCGATCCTCGGCAACCGGACCGACCTGCACGGACAAGCGGCAGCATTGAGAGAGTTCAGCGAGGCGCAGCGGCGCGCCGAGGTGCAGTTGGCACCGCCGGTGCTAAAGATGCCGGAGCGAGTGCTCCTTTCCGACTTGCCTACGAGCGTCGGTGGGCTGCCTGTGCTGGGCCTGGACGCGGCGTCGTTGTCGCCGGTGCCGTTCGACCCGAAGGGTGCCTTTGTGATCGCCGGTCCAGCACGCTCCGGGCGCTCATCGGCCATACGGACCGTCGTCGTCGCGCTGTGCAGAGCCGTGCCCGAGGTTCGGACCCACGTGTTCACCGCCGCTCGCTTTTCCCACGTCGGCGGGCCTGGGCTGTGGACGACACAAAACCTCGGCGTGGAAGCATCAGAAGCCCAGGCTAAGGCGCTGCTCGAGAGTAGCCTGACCGCGCCCACAGTGCTGGTCATGGAAGGCATCGCTGACCTCGCTGGAACCGTGGCTGAGAACGCACTCGCCGAACTCATCAATGTCGCAGTCACGGCAGGCGCCTTTGTCGTGGCCGAAGGTGAAGCGAGCATTCTGGGTGCCTACAGTCCACTTCTGCAGGCGGTCAAGCAAAGTCGCTACGGCCTGTGCTTCGCTCCAGATCCCGTAGACGGGGATCGGATCTTCCATACACCGTTCCCGGTTAGCCTGTCCCGTGCTGAATTTCGCCCGGGTCGTGCACTATTCGTCCGTGATGGTCACGCCACCACAGTCGGTGTGGCGTGGGTCGACCATGCGACGTGAGCGGCGCGTAGGTCCGGCAACCGAGCGCGCCGCACGGCGCTGATGCCCCTATGACGCTGCTATGTCTCGTCAAGGGTCTGAGGCAGTTGTCGGGGAGCGTTTTCGAGCAGGCGATAGATCTTGCGGGCGAAGATCCTTTTGAGGCATCGCTTGGTTTCGCGGAGGGTCTTGCCTTCGTTGAGGCGGCGGGTGATGTAGGCGCGGGGCGCTGTTGCGTTATCGGATCGCCGGGCACGGTAGATCTTGGTTGCTACTTCGGTCAGATCGCCGTGGCGAGTTCGGCGAACGCTGCGGCGACTCGCCGGGTGGGCGGGACGTCGGTGGCGAGTTCGTAGTGTCCGCGGCGTAGGTTCTGCATGAACGCGTGTCCGGTGATGATCACTTGCGCTGTCTTGTCGGTGTGTAGCCCGCGCATCGGTCTCAACCGGTGTTTGAGCTGGCTGTGATCAGCCTCGATCCGGTTGTTCGCGTACTACTCGACGTGATGCACGCCTTTAGGACGAGGTCATCCAGTACGGCGGGGTAGACCGCGGCAGCGTCGGTGACCACCTCGGTCGGGGCCTCGAACCTCGACAGCGCCCTGCCGAAGAAGCTGCGGGCCGCGCAGGCGTCACGGCGGGTGGACACGAGTACGTCGATGACCTGCCCGTGCTGGTCGACCGCCCGGTACACGTACCGCCACACGCCGCCGACCTTTACATAGGTCTCGTCGACGAACCAGCGGTCACCCGGCGAGTGCCGGCAGGCCCGCGCGGCGTCGGCCAGCAGTGGGGTGAACCGCTGCACCCAGCGGAACACCGTGACATGATAGACCTCGACGCCCCACTCGACCAGCAGCTCCTCGATATCGCGGTAGGACAGGCCGTAGCGCAGGTACCACCGCACGGCGACCACGATCACCTTCGGCGGGAACCGGAACCCGGCGAACGCCGACTTCGCAGGTAGCCACGAACGCGAACGGGGCGAGGACTTCACTGCTCGTGTGTGCCCACGATCATGCCAACGCTAAACGCAACAGCCCCGTCACCACTACGGCACCGTGCTCATCGACTGCCAGACCCGGCAGGTCGTCGACCTCGTCACCGGCCGCGATGCGACGGCGTTGGCAACGTGGCTGGCCGCGCGCCCGGTGCTGAGGTGATCTGCCGCGACCGGTCCAGCTCCTACGTCGACGGCGCCCGCACCGGCGCGCCCGACGCCGTCCAGGTCGCCGACCGGTTCCACCTGTGGCAGAACCTCGCCTCCGCCGTCGAACGGTGCGTCGCCCAGCACAAGACCTGCCTCACAGCACCCACGACGCCAGCCGATGGGGCACCTGCGGCCGATCTTGTCGAGCCCACCGGGCGGATGGCGCAACGCCGCCAGGAACAACACGCCGTCGTCCATGATCTTCTCGGCCGAGGTTATGGCATCCGTGAGATCGCCCGGCACCTCGGCTGGGGGCGACACACCGTGCAGCGCTACGCCCGCGCCGCCACTTGGCAGGAGATGGTCGTCGGCCACCGCCGGCAGCGACCCAGTCTCCTCGACCCGTGCAAAGCCCACCTGCTGTCGCGGTGGACACCCCGACACGGCATAAGCAGCACTCTCTAGCGGGAGATCGTCGACCTCGGCTTCACCGGAAGCTACGCCCTTGTGCGGGCGTTCCTGGCCAGCCAGCCCGCCGCCACCCGTCCACCGCTGCCAGCGACACCACCACCGTCCGGCAGGTCACCGGCTGGATTTGCCGACACCCCGACAACCTCACCAGCGCTGACACCGACAAGGTGACCGCGCTGCTGGACCGCTGTCCCGAACTGGCCGCCGCCAGCCAATTGGTCCATTCGTTCGCCGCGATGCTGGCCAACAGCACGGGCCACCAGCTCCCCGACTGGATCGCCAACGCGGTCGACTCGGGCCTGGTCGGCATAAGCCACTTCGCCCAAGGGCTCATCGCCGACCTCGGCGCGGTCACCGCGGGACTGACACTGCCCTGGAACTCCGGCCCGGTCGAAGGCAACGTCAACCGCATCAAGATGATCAAGCGACAGATGCACGGTCGCGCGAACTTTGACCTCCTGCGAAAGCGCGTTCTGCTTGCCGATCGAGAATGGCGGACAACCACGCAACAGTAGGATCGCCGGATGCGGTACCTGACGAGGCACTTCGCCATCGGTGCCCTGCGACGAGGCAAGGGCATCGAACAGTTTCTGGGCGGCACCACAGTAGGTGGTGTACCAGCCATTAGGTGGGTGGCAGTCACTCCCGTGAACGGCAGCTACCGCGTCTCGCTTCATACCGTGCAGGACCCCGATGATGACCATGCCGGCGACATCGCCGAGTTACTCTCGCTGGACCCCGCGGACGAGCAGTACGTCGGTGAGGGCCGCGAACTCGGCCACAGTACCGATGAGGAAGAAGCGATTCAGCTAGCCGAGAGGCTTACCACCGCCACACCCGCTCGCTGGGTCAACTACGCCGTGGCTGGCGAGGACTACACGGACTACGTCCGTGCCCGCCGGAAGGCCATCCGTCAGACCTAGAGTGCCGCACCCTCAAGATCATTCACGGAGACTGTGCCAGAACCGAGTTTTGGCCCCGGGCGGCTGGTTACCAGTTGCGCCATTCGTTGGTGATCTCGTGGCGGGTGAGGCGTCGGGTCTGTGCGACGGCGTCGAGATCGACGCCGGCTTCGTGGAGTGTGGCCTCGATGTAGCCGCAGAGTCGTTCTCGTTCATCGGTTTCGTATGCGGCGCCGCCGTGGGCGGCGTTGACCCGGTTGAGGTCGAGTACGATTCGTTCGATGATCGTGAAGACGTCGTCGGCTGAGGTCGGGTCGAGCCAGCGGAGGTCTGCTTCGAACGCGGACAACGCGATGTGGGTGTCGGTGAGCAGCGCTTCCGGGAAGAGCTCGGCGGCGTAGGCCCGGTCGCGTTCGCCGGACGCGACGCGGGCGTTGTCGTCAGCGACGCACTGTCGCCAGTAGTCCGATGGTCGGTGGGCCATCGGGCGATGATAGGTGCCAGAAGCTGCTGGCGTGATCTCTGGCCCGACCGCGGATGTGGCTGTGACCTGCGGTGATGTTTCGAGGAGCGGGTTTTGGCCGACTTGTATAGACGGTATCGGTTGCTGCAGTCGAGGCATCGGCGTTGAGCAGTCCGAAGGTGCCTGGCCGGGGTGGCTCGAGTTTTGGCTGCCGCCCGTGAGGGCTGGCTCTGGTGGGGTATGCGCCCCGGCCGGGCACCGCGTCGTTGCCTGGCTCTACAGAGGCGTGGTAGATCATCCGTAAGTCGGCCTGCCGGCCGCGACGTTCTCACTCATCACGCCGGTGAAAGGACGTCGGAGCATATGGTGGTGATCGGTGTTGACCCGCATAAGCGGCAGCACACGGCGGCAGCGATACAGCGCACGACGCAGCAGCAACTGGGCAGCGTCACGATCGAGGCGAACCTTGATGAGTACCGGCGACTGCTGGCCTGGGCCAGGCAGTGGCCGCAGCGGACGTGGGCTGTGGAGAACGCGCGAGGACTGGGACGGCACTTGGCGCAGTGGCTGCTCGCTTGGGGCGAGACCGTCGTTGACGTGCCGGCGACCGCAACGCGGCGGGTCCGGGAACTGTCTCGCGGTGGACGCCGGAAGAACGACGTCATCGACGCCGCCGCCAATACTCGTCCGCCACCTGACCGCCGCTTGCCGTCGGCGGCGCCTGGCGGCGGGGTGGCGTGCTCACGACTTGGCACTGCTCAACCGAAGCGTATCGGCGGGCGCGTCGGCCTTGGCCGCTTCCATCCGCCCGCCCAGTTCACGTAGGGCGGCCCGACTCATGGCCTTGCGCACCTGCGGATCACACCAGGGGATATGCGGCCACCGGATCGACAAAGGCATCTACATACGGTCGATCCCATGTGTAGCGCCATTACGTGACGCTTACGGCTGAGCCTCGAGGTCGTCGGACGGTCTGGCCATGGTCTGCCGTAGCTCGAGATCCGTGGGTTCGAGCCTTTGGCCCGGCCGTTCCGTCTCGGCAGGAGCGCGGATATCGGGTCGGTCTGTGATCGCGTCTTGCAGATCGGCGAGTTGATTCGACAGCCGGGAGAGGTCTGCGATGAGCCGGCGGGATCTGCCCCGTAGTTCTCTGAAGTCGGCGTCGTGCAATGTGTCGGGTTCGAGGTCACCTGTGTCAGGGGGTTGCTGCCGAGCGTGGTGCTCGTGGTTCATGAACGGCTCCTTGCGTTGCCGCCCGCTACCCGGCACAGGATTCTTCTAAACCAAATGTCGCCTCCCCGCGGAAGTCCGACGGCGCCAAGAGCCGATCAGCGTGGCTGCGCGGGGTGCAGCAGGACCGTCGCGCATCCATCCGTCTTCTCTGCTGGAGCGTCTCGTACATGGCGTTCGCGACGGTCAGCGGTGCCCGGTGGGTGGCGAGTCGGTGACGCCCAGACGATCGACTTCGGTCGATTAGGTCGAGCGACGGGTACCCGGCCCGTACCGCGTGCGGTATGCGCAGGTACTGGTGTTGCTGCGGAGAAGCGACGTTTCCCAGCGCCGCCGGTCGGATATGAGGTATGCCGTACGAAGGCGCACCTAACGCGCCGGCCGGGGCAACGCTGGAGGTGGCTCATGGCCCGTACGTTCCGGCGGGTGGCGCGGGTGCTGGCCGTGCTCGCAGCCGCCGCCTGGCTGGGGGCGGCCCTGCACAGCACGCAGCCGGTCACCGCGCAGCGCTACCGCGACGGCACGGTGGCCGCCGCCCAGGACAGCCTGTCAGCGGTCGTCACCACCCAGCTCGCCGCCGACGCCCACCTGCACGGCAAGACCCTGCCGCCCTACCTCGGCCAGGTCCTCGGCGGCGCGCTGGCCGCCACCAGCAAGGCCCAGGCGTCGCTGACCGGGCTGCAGCCACCGGACGCGGCATCCGCAGGGCTGCGCGATGAAGCCGGCGGCCTGATCGCCCGCGCCAACCGGCTCATCAGCGCCACCACCGACGCCGTCGACCGCGGCGACGACACCGGTGTGCGGCAGGCCCTGCCCGAACTGGCCGCCGACGCCGACGCGCTGCGCGCCTTCGTGGAGCGGCACCGGTGAAGAAGCTGCTCGCCGTCACCCTGGGCATCCTCACCGCGATCGGCGGGTTCGTCGACATCGGGGACCTGGTCGCCAACTCCGAGGCCGGTGCCCGGTTTGGGATGCGCCTGGCCTGGGTGGTGCTGGTCGGCGTGGTCGGCATCTGCGTGTACGCCGAGATGTGCGGCCGGGTCGCGGCGTTCAGCGGCCGGGCCGTTTTCGACCTCGTCCGAGAACGGCTCGGCCCCCGCATCGCGCTGCTGAACCTGGCCGGGTCATACCTGGTCACGCTGCTGACCCTGTGCGCCGAGATCGGTGGCGTGGCCCTCGCCGTCGAGCTGGCCAGCGGGATCGGTTACCTGTGGTGGGTACCGCTTGTGGCGCTGGCGGTGTGGTGGGTGTTGTGGCGGGTCAGGTTCGAGACCATGGAACGGATCTTCGGGCTGCTCGGACTGGCCCTGGTGGTGTTCGTGGTGACGTTCCTGCAGCTGGGCCCTGACTGGGCGGCGACGCGTGCCGAGCTGACCGCCGGCCCGCCGCCGGGGGAGAGCTGGGCGACCTACGGGTTCTTCGCGGTGGCGTTGTTCGCCGCGGCGATGACCCCGTATGAGGTGTTCTTCTTCTCCTCCGGTGGGGTGGAGGAGAAGTGGACCCGTCAGGATCTGGTCACCGAGCGGCTGAACGTGTTCGCCGGGTTCCCGCTCGGCGGGCTTCTCTCACTGGCGATCATGGGCAGTGCCGCGTTGGTGTACCTGCCGCAGGGGGCGACCGTGGACAGCCTCGGGCAGACCGCGCTGCCCGTGGCGTTGGCCCTGGGCAAGGTCGGACTGATCGTGGTGATCCTGGGGTTCTTCGCCGCGACGTTCGGCGCGGCGCTGGAGACCGGTCTGTCGGCCGGGTACACGGTGGCGCAGTACTTCGGCTGGCAGTGGGGCAAGTTGGTCGCGCCCCGGCAGGCGGCCCGGTTCCACACCGTGATGATCGTCAGCATCCTCATCGGGGTCGCCGGGCTGCTGACCAAGGCCGACCCCGTCCAGATCACCGAGTACTCCCTCGTCTTCAGCGCTCTGGCGCTGCCCCTGACGTACCTGCCGATCCTGATCGTCGCCAACGACCGCGACTACCTCGGCGAGCACGTCAACGGCCGGTTCGCCAACGCGCTGGGCCTGATCTACCTGGTCCTCATCATCATCGCGGCCGTCGCCGCGGTACCGCTGATGGTCATCACGGGGGTGGGGCAGTGACCGACCAGCCGCAACCGCTGCACATGGACTTCCACCTGCTCGACCGGCAGATCGTCGACCGTGCAGGACTCATGGTCGGCAACGTCGACGACATCGAGCTGGACGTCGGCGACGACGGCGTGCCCTACGTCGTGGCGCTGCTGTCGGGGCAGGAGGCGCTCGGCCTGCGCATGGGCGGGCGGATCGGGTCGCTGCTGGCCCGCGTCGCCCGGCGGCTGCGCCAGGCCGACGAGCCGCCGCTGCGCATCCCGTACGACATGGTCGCCAGGGTCGGCACCGACGTGGTCCTGTCCGTGCACCGCGAGCTGCTGCCCGAACCCGGGCTGGAACGCTGGCTGCGCGAAAACCTGATCGGGCACATCCCGGGAGCGCGTGATGAAGGCCAGTGACCTGCTCGGCCGCACCGTCGTCGGCGCCGGCGGCGAGGTGGTCGGCAAGGTCGCCGACCTGCTGTGCCGCCGCGACGCCGACGGTGTCACCCGTATCGACGCGGTCCTGGTCACGCCAGGCCGGCGCGGCCGGCTGCTCGGCTACGAACGCCCCGGCATCCAGGGCCCGTGGCTCATCGAGAAACTCGCCCAGTGGCTGCACCGCGGCACCCGCGAGATCCCGTGGCACGAAGTCCGGTTCCAGGACCGGCCCCAGGTTTGATCAGGCTGCCCCGGCAGCTGCCGTGAGCGCGTCTGGTGGGTCCACGCCAGCAACTGCTCCAGTGCGGCCATGGTTGATACCGGCCCGATACCAGGCGCAGCATTGTGGCGCCGTACGGGCCGTCGGGGTCCTGTGCCCGCACCCGAGGCGACGGCTGTCATGAGAGTCCGGTCGCGAGGACTGGGGCCCGGCGACCCCCGGGGCAGGGCATCGGCGCGAGCGTCTCATCCGTGACGAGATCCGCGACTGGGTCGAGGTCCGCGTTGGCGACTGGGGCACGCCTCAAGACGGGCTGGCCGGTGGAGCGCCGGCCTCTACGCGGGCGTTCACCAGCTAATTCCGGCTGCTACCGGCAGGTGGTCGCTGCCGGTGGCCGGCAGCACCCATGAGTCTTTCGGCTCGATGCCTCTGACCAGGATCTGGTCGATCCGCACCACCGGGAACTCTGCCGGCCAGCTGAAGCCGAAGCCGTCCCCGGCCGCGTCCTGGGCCGAGCGCAGCTGCGACGTGATGTCGGCGAGCGCGCGGTCGTCCATGGTGCCGTTCAGGTCGCCGAGCAAAACCACCCGCGGGTTCTGCTCGGCGGCGACGGCCCGGCCGAGCGCCTGCGCGTTCCTGTCCCGCGAGTCCGTCCAGAAGCCGCTCCTCGGATTGACCCGCGCGGACCCCAGATGGGCCACGTACACCGCCAGCGGACCCTGGTCCGTGGTCACCGTGGCGCGCAGCGCGCGGTTGTAGGTCAGCTTGACGTCGGCCGGCTTGGTGTCCCCCAGCGGGCCGGCGTCGATCTCGGTGTCGACAGGCCGGATGTCCGACAGGGGCAGCCTGCTCCACAGCCCGACCGTGCCCTGCACCGTGGTGTACGGGTATGCCTTCGCCAGCTCTGCCTCGTACGTGCTCCGGGCCTGGTCGGTCAGCTCGACCAGGGCCAGCACGTCCGTACCGGAGGCGGCCAGGTCGCGGGCGGTGCCGGCAGGGTCGGGGTTGTCGGCGCCGACATTGTGCTCGGCCACGGTGAGGTCGCTGCCCGGTTGTGACTTGTCGCCGAGCAGCCCGCCGAAGAGGCTCAGCCACACCACGATCGGCAGCAGTAGCGCGGCCGCCGCGGAGGCCGACCGGCGCCACAGCGCTCCGGCCAGCAGCACTGGGATGAACAGTCCGAGCCACGGTAGGAAGGTCTCCACCAGGCTGCCGAGGTTCCCGATCCGGTTCGGGATCTTCGCGTGCAGCAGCATGAACAGACCCAGCAGCAGCGCCAGCGCGGCGAGCAGCAACCCACGCTTCCAGGAGCCCGGCCGGCAGGCGGCGCGTATCGCCCGGCGGATGCGCTCGCGCCTGGTACCGGAGCCGGTCTCCCGGCGGCCGATGCCGTCCTGTCCGGTTACCGCCATGTCCACCTGCGTCATCGTCTGTCCTCGCTCACCGCCGGTCACTGCTGGCCACTCCATCACGCAGCGTGTTACCGGAGCGTGAGCCGATCACCACACCTGCTGGGCGACGCGGCGATGATCGAGCTGGAGGAACTGGACGCCGGGCGGGTAGACATCACCCGTGTGTGTCAGCTGACCGCCAGGTGCCGCTCCGCTCGCCTCGGGCCGAAGACCACAGCGCCTGCGGGCACGGTCTTCGATGCCGGCGGACCGGTAGGGGCTGGGACGCGGCTGTCTGCGAAACGTGCAGTCGCAGGGTGCGGCCCGACTCTGATCCCGGGTTGAAATCTGCCCCGGCAGCTATAGAATATGTTTATCAGCTGGGCCAGTTCCGTGGGTGTGCGACCGGGGCCTGCCGGACACGGCACCTGATGTCGGCGCCTCCCGCGGAAGTCGTGGCCATCGGTCTACGAGGTAGGCGAGGGAGATGACGAGAATGCTGTTCGATCCGTTCCGTGACTTCGACCGGCTTGCCGGTGAGGTGTTCGGCGCGGCTCGTACGCCGGCGCTGATGCCGATGGACTGCCTGCGGGTGCAGGACGCGTTCCTGGTGCGGTTCGACATGCCGGGCATGGAACCGGACTCGCTGGAGGTGTCGGCGGAGAACAACACGCTGACGGTGCGCGGGGAGCGCCGCCGCCAGGATCCGCAGGACGCGCGGTATCTGGTGTCGGAGCGCCCGGCGGGCAGCTACAGCCGGCAGCTGGTGCTCGGCGACGAGGTGGATGTCGACGCGATCCGCGCCGACTACAGCGACGGGGTGCTCACGTTGACGATCCCGGTCGTGGCGCGGGCGAAACCGCGCAAGATCGAGATCGGGCGGGCCGGCGGCACCGCGATCGGCACCCACGGGGGCCACAAGGCGATCGCCGGCGAGGCCCGTGCGGAGAATCCCACCACCGTCGGCGCCCGGACCTGAGTGCAGCGCCCAGGCGTGAACGGTGGGTGACCGGCCTGGGTGGATGCGTCCGGTGGCGGTCGGCGATGCGCCGCCGCCACCGGACGATTCGGCAACCTGACGAAAGAGGCGCCCATGGCCGACGCACCCGATGTGCCCGCGACGCTCGCCGGTATCGGCGATGCGCACTTTCCCGGGTACACGATGGGGACCGCGGCCTCGGCGCTGGGAGTCACGCCTGCGTTCCTGCGAGCCGTCGAATCCGCCGGCCTGTTCGAAGCCCACCGCTCCGATGGCGGGCACCGCCGCTACAGCCGCGACGACCTGAACCTGGCCGACCGGGCACGCCATCTCGTCGACGACGGGCTGCGTCTGGACGCCGCCGTGCGCATCGTCAAGTTGGAATACCAGCTGACGGCCGCCCGCGCGATGATCGACACCCTGCGCCGTCGCCTGGGCGATCCGCCCGCCGGTCGGTGAGCGGGAGCCGCATGACGAGGGAGGTTGCGATGGAACTTGCCTTCTGCCGAGCCGCCGACTTCCATGGCGGCGTCCGCATCCGCGTCGCCGGTGACATCGACCTCGCGGTCCATGATCAGCTCCGCCGTGCACTGGACGCCGTACTGGATACACGCCCCGCCTTCCTGCAGGTGGACCTGTCCGAGGTGACCTTGCTGGACGCCGGTGGCGGCCGGGTGCTGGCCCGGGCGGCTCGTCGCGCGCATGAGGCGTCGATACCGTTCGCGATAGTGGAAGCCTGCGGTCTGGCGGCGTGGGTCCTGCAGCTGGTGGCAGGCGGGGACGCCCCGGCCGGCGACCGCCTACGAGCGGCGCTCGCGGCCGGGGCGCCCGTGCGCACCGCACGGCCAGTGTGGCCGGGAGTTCAACGGCGGGCCGGGCCCGGACTCGCGGCGGCGTGACGGTGGTCGGGAGCCGTCTCGGGCAAGTACCGGCGACGGGTTTGCATTGCTCACGGTCGGGAGGTTGTCGCCGATGGAGAGGATCACGGCGAAGTTCATGCACGGCAGCGCCGAACTGCTGCGTGAGATCGAGGTGGATTCGGCTGAGGATCCGCCGCAGACGTTCTCGCTGTGGGTGCCAGACGAAACCGGGGCAGGCGGTGAACCGTGGGAGGCGGTGTATGTGCGGGAGTCGAACTCGCGCGGCGAGCCCCGATGGGTCTACCGCTTCGACGGGCTCGTCGACCCGGAGATGTAGCGGCCGCGGACCGATCGCGGTAACACGGGCAGATGAACGCTGGCGGCGGCGTGCACCGGTCACGTCCGCCGGGGCGGGGCGTGGCGGTGTGGTCGTGCGGCGTGTAGGCATCCGGGTCTGATGGGGGTACTGCGGTGGTCCGGCATCTGGTGCCCGCTCGCTGGGTCCGGGTCCGGGCAAGGGCTGCTGGTGAGAACATGGCCGGCGCCCAGGGCGTGGAGGGCCTGTGCGACGTGTCCGGGGGCTTCGTCTACAGCCAGGCGCACCCTGTACCTGGGCGAGGGCACGCAACTGCAGCAGCGTGCTGATACCAGTGGCGTCGATCGCGTCGAGGCCGGCCAGGCCGACGGTGATGCGGTCGGCGGGGAACCGGTCCAGAGCGATGTCGACCGCCAGGACCAGCTGGCGTGCGGTCGTCGCGTCGAGGCGGCCGCGGACGGCGAGGTAGAGGCCGACCGTCGAGGTGTACAGCTGTAGCTGAATCCTTCCGGTCATCTGAGTCCTGTCATGTCGGCTCGCGGGTGAGCTCCTCATTCGTTGACCATCTTCAATAAACTGGCGGGTTGTCACGGTTCGGTTACTGGACTGTTCGGGCAGCGCAAGGATCGCAGGGCCGTCGAAGCCTGCAGCCTCCCGGCTTCCTGGACCGTCTCCAGGTCAGGGCCCGCCCCGGCTGCGACCAATTCGAAACCCTCGCCGTCGATGACCACGAGGTCATTCGCACAGCATCACCTGCCGATACCCCACGCGGGCAGGGTTGACACCCGGCTACGCCCACGGTCCGGCGGCTGTCGCGCAAGAATCAGGGTGGATTCCAAGTGGCGGACCGTAGGGGCCGCGCGCTGCTGCCGATCACCAGCGGTGGCCCGCGCTTGCTACGGGCCTGGGGGAGATGACCTGCTCATCGTCGCGGTCCCCGGGCTGACTATCGGGGGCTTCGCAACGTGGGGTCGCATCGCGTCAAGTGGAAGGCGGAGTGTGTACGCGGTTGCGGCCTGCGCGCTTGGCGCTGTAAAGGGCGTCGTCGGCTCGCTTGACGAGAGTCGCGGTGGTCTGTCCGTCGTGCGGGTAGGCCACCACACCGGCACTCGTGGTGACGGTCAGGACCTCGCCCTGATGGGCTGCAGGTGTCGAAGCCACCGCCGCACGCAGGCGCTCGGCGATGGCGACCGCGGTGTCGCGGTCGGTGTCGGGCAGCACGACGGCGAACTCCTCACCACCGAGCCGTGCGGCCAGGTCTGTCGGTCTGATCTCGCGTTGCAGGACCTGCGCGACCTGCCGTAGCACGGCGTCGCCGGCGAGGTGGCCGTGCTCGTCGTTGATCTTTTTGAACCGGTCGAGGTCCAGGATGATCAGGGCCAGGGCAGTGTCGGCACGCCGGGCTTGGTCGAGGTTGCGGCCCAAGCTGGCGCGCAGGGCACGCCGATTGGGTAGTCCGGTGAGCGTGTCGGTGGTCGCCAGGTCGATCAGGGCCTGCTTGCGTGCGGCGATCCGGTCGGCCATCGTGTTGAACGCCGCTGCCAGCTGCCGCAGTTCCCCGCGCGAGGTCGTCCGGGCCCGCGCGTCGTAGCGCCCTTCGGCGAACTGGTCCGCGGTCTGGGTGAGTTGTCGGATATCGCGGACCAGGCCGCGTGACATCAGGTAGGCAAGCCCCAGCGCGAGCACCATGCCGATCAGCCCGGCGGCGACGGTGGCCCGGCGGATGTGCGCGGTAGCGGCGAGCATGTCGTGGTGCACGTCGGTGTAGTCGAGCACGACAGCCCCCGCGATCGCCGTATCCTCGGTGCGGATGGGTACGACGGCCAGCATCTGCGGGGCGCGCAGGAGGCCACCGCTGGTGGTGCGGGCGAGTCCGTCGCCGATGGTGGCCGCGATCGGGCCGTCCGGGTCCTGGGCCAGCTGCTGCGCCACCTCGTCGGGCATGGTGTGGGCGACGACGTTGCGGCGCAGGTCGACGATCTCGACGTCGCCGCCGATCCGGCGGCGCAGGGCGTCGAGGCGGTGCTGCAGTTCCGGGGTTTGCGCCAGTGGTCGGCCGTCGAGTTGCTGGCCGAGGTCCTCGGCGAGCACCTCGGCGATGGCCAGCGCTTCGATCTGGGCGTCGCGGGTGGCGGTCAGTCGCTGCTCGTACGCCGCCATCAGGGCCACCAGCGGCAGCAGTACCGACACCGTCAGGAACGCCATCGCCAGGCGCGGACCCGCCCGCGCGAGCATCCGCCGCAGCGGGTGAACAGACGTTGTCAGGTTCCGTTGGTGTTCCATGGCCTCAGCGGGGCCACCCGGCGGCCGACGCGTGCCGGGCGTATCTTTCCGCGGGCGGCCGTCGGCCTGGTCCGGTTGGGCGCCGAGCGGCTCATATGCCTCACCATAGCGGCTGGTGGCGGTGGGCGGCGCCGTGTTGGCGCGGCAGTCGCGCACGCGCGGCCGTCGCGGTGTGTCGATCTGGCGTCGAGCGCGGCTCGTGTCCGGCGTCGGTGTGCACCGTTGTACGGACGTGAGGACACGGTGGCATGCCCAGCACCTGCCCGTGCTGGTCAGGGCGGTGGGTGACTACGACCGAGGGTCGGCGACGGTGAACCTGGCCGAGTACGCCTCGGCCCTGTCGCTGCCACCGAGCCGTGTAGCAGAGTCGCTGACCGTGTTACACGACGCGGCGATGCTCGAGCTGGAGCACCTGGGGCCCGAGCAGGTCCTCATCACCCGGGTGTGCCCGCTGGCCCGTCAGGTACTGCCCGGCCGGTCCTGCACACTGCCCACGACGGCAGAGGGGGACGGGACCTTCGACGAGATCGTCCGGCGGGCCACCGCAGGACCGTAGCCGCCAGGCAACCCGGCGCAGCGACGAGCATGCTGCAGTGCACAGGTCGGAGCCGACCGGGCAGCGTGGCCCACCCGGGCGGCCGCCAGGCGACAGGCGGCGCGCCCTCGGTCCGGCGCCCCCGGGGGTGCGGTCTGAACAACGGACGCCGCTCTACTGAGATCGCTATCGGCACGGGCAGGGACAGGACGAGGGCCATCACCAGCTGGCTTGAGGTCCGGTGACCGGCGTGGGACATGTCTTACGTACCGGGCCGATGCCGAAGTATGCGCCGCAGACCCGATCGCCGGACGGCCAGTGCGCCAGGGATGCGGACGGGCTGTCGTGAGGGCTGGCAGGTGACACGTCGGCACTGGTACGGGACTCACCCGGGCCGCCGCCGATCGGCCAAGACCGGCGATGAGCGGGACGGCGGCCGCAGCAGCGAGGGTACCGTCTCCGATAGGCTGGCAGGTGTCGGGCTCCGATGAGTGGAACGGCGGATGGGGTCGTCGGATTGGCGTCGGCGAACCGCTCGACGCGGCGGCCGCATTGATTGGCCGGGTGCTCGAGCAGCGGGCGGTATTTCCCCTGTACCAGCCGATCATGGACCTTGCCACCGCCATGGTCGTCGGCGTCGAGTCCCTGGCCCGCGGGCCGGCCGGCACCGTGGTGGAGTCTCCTGGCGCACTGTTCGCCGCGGCGGCTCGGGCCGGACTGATGCCGCTGATCGACCAACTGTGCTTCACCAGGGCCGTAGAGATCGCCCGGGAAGCAGGGGAGGTGGCACCGCCGCTGGTCTTCATCAACGCCGAGCCGGCCGCGCTGAACCAGCCGATGACCCCCGCCCTGCTCGCCGCCGTTGAAGCGGAACGGCCGTTCCGGATAGTTATGGAGTTCACCGAGCGCAGGCTGGCGGCCCACCCGGCGGCACTGCTGAACATCGCCGCCATCGCGCGCCAGGGCGGCGACGCGCTCGCACTGGACGACGTCGGAGCCGATCCGCTGTCGGTGGCGTTGCTCCCGCTGCTCGAGCCGGAGGTCGTCAAGCTCGACATGCACCTGCTGCGCAACCCGCACGCGCCGCGCACCATCGAGACCGCCGCGATCGTTGCCGCCTACGCCGAACGTACCGGCGCGATGGTTCTGGCCGAAGGCATCGAGACCGAACATGATCTGGCGACCGCCAGGGCGCTCGGGGCCCGGTGGGGCCAGGGCTGGCTGTTTGCGCGCCCCGGTCCGCTCAGCGCGCTCGCCGACCGCCCGGTGGATCGCCATGCCGCGCTGCGAGCGTCCCGCCCCGGGGCCCTGCAGCCGCCTGTGGCCAGCCCCTTCACCATGGCGGCCATGCGTCACCAGGTCCGAACCGGCGACCAGCCGATGATCGACGGGCTGACCGGCTACCTGCTGTCCCTGGCTGCGAGCATCGGGCCGTACGCAGTGGTGCTCGGCGCGTACCCGAACCCGACCCTCGGCGGGGCGTGGCTGGCCCGCCTGGCGCACGTGTCGGACGCTGCTGCGTTCGTCGGGGTCGTCGGTCCCGCGCTGACTGATGTCGACCCGCATCAGGTGAGGATGGCCGCCGCAGCGGCTGCCGATCCGGCTGATGCCGAGACCACGCTGGCCGTCGTGGGCCCGCAGGCTGCCGTCGCGCTCTGCGCACGGCCCGGCCGCGGTGGCGGGACGGAGTTCGTCCTGACCCACGACGCCGACTTGGTACACGCGGTGGCCCGGACGCTGATGTGGCGGCTGGGCACCGCGCTTCGACTAAACGAATCCGCCCGCCGGCGCTACGGCCAACCAGCCACCCAGGCCGGGCCGCCAGAACACTGACCTGGCCGTGCCGGGCTATACCCGCAGCCTGGTGGCCATCCTGGCGCCCGTATGCGTGACGCTGCGCGTCTCGGGTGACGATGCGTGGCTCCCGCCCGTGGCCGCAGGCTGGGCGGTTCGAGGACAGGAAACTCGTCCGGATTAGGGCCCAGGCGTGCTGGCAGAATTGTTGGCGCTGTTGCATTGAGCCATCGTGCACGCCCGGCGCCGCAGATCTTCCTGTGTGAGCATGGGACGGCCTGCAAAAACTGGCGATCGGTCGCCGCTGAGCGATGCCGATAGCACCATTTTGTCCCGATCCTGATGTCCGCTACGGGCGCGCGAGTTCGATCTCGCTACAAGTTCTGCGGCTGCTGATCTTGGCGATCGCCCAATGCAACAGGGCCGTTTGCACGATCCGGCGTATCGCCGCCAGAGGAGATCATAAATGTAGGGTCGCATTCATCGCTGGGGTGGCTGTGGCTGAGGGGCTACGGCAGGAGGCGACCGCCGGTCCCGTCGCGCCGCCACCCCGCCTGCCGGTCTCCATCGCCCGGCCCGGCGCGCCCCCAGCCTGATGGCCTGCGGGGACCAGTGGTGTCGCGGCGGCCGGAGGGAGGCGGCCGGGGGCGTATGGTGAGGCCGTCAGTCTGCGGAGGCGTCGGGCAGCTGGGGCGGGCAGGAGCGGCCGGGACGGGTCGTCAGCTCGTAGTGCCAGATCTCGTTCGCGTAAACCTGGCAGAGTCCGTACGCGGCGCCGTGTCGCTGCAGCCATCGGTCGGCCACGGGCGGTCCCGCGTCGACGGCCTTGCCGGTCACGTGGGTGGACCGGTCGGGGCCGTTGACGCGCCTGTCCGCCTCGCTCGGTCCGTAGGAGGCGATGGCGTCGTCGAGCAGATGCTGCTGGTAGCGGCCGCTACGCCAGCCTGAGTTGATCATTATTCTGACGCCGTCGCGGCGGGCGTCCGTCGCGGCCTGCTGGATCGCGGCGCGCAACGCGGGGTCGAGGTTGGCGACGGCCGGAGACTCGGTGTCGAACGGCGACACCGGCTCGCTCAGGTAGCCGTCGTCCACGGTGAGGGCACCGGCTGACGACGAGCCGGTCTGCGCGAAGGCCCCGTAAGCGGGCAACGCCATCAGCGCCGTGGCGGCGACGCCGACACCGGCGCGCCAGGGCAGCTTCGGCCGCGGGGATGGGCATGTCATCGGAACTCCTGTCCTGGCCACCGGTATCGGTTGCGGTGACCCTGGAGAGCCCACTCCAACACGCAGCGTGTTACCGGAACGTGAGCCGACCGCCACACATGCCCTTAACATCGATCACTCACATACGGAGTGCCATCAAGCTGCCGTTAAGCCATGAATAGCGCAAGCCGCCCAACCGACTTGCCTGGCACATGGTCGTCATGGTCATCCGCGGGTTCGCCGAGTGGTGTGGCCGAGCCTGCTATCCCCTGGGGGAGCCTGCTCGGTGCCCGAAAGCGTCAGAGTCGGCAGCGGCCCGCTCACCCTTGTCGAGGCTGGAGATGCGGGCCATCACTTTGCCGGTCACGCGAACTCGTACATGGAGAGGTTTGCGCATCCGGCGCAGGCCGGCCGACTTCGGCATGGTGCTCAGCGAGCGGTCCAATCGACGATCATGAGATCCGCTAGATCCCGAGCTTCGCGATGGCGCCACAGTGGATCTTGGAAACAGTCGAGCGGGCCGGGGTAGCCGGTAGCGAGGAGCGGCCAGTTTCTGCAGATGGGCGATGACGCGTTCGATGTTGGCGGGGCGGGAGGGCGATCACGCGGTTGTACTCGCAGGCCCGGCTCCGTCAGCGCCAGACGCTTCTGCCTGCGGGGCACGCGGCTGTCTGGTGCGCTCGGTGCACATGCTCATGCCGCTCCATGCGACCGGTGCCCGCCCGGGTTGCACGGATCGCGGCCGGAACGGGTCGACCGCGGGCGGGACGCGGGCCGGTCTCGGCCAGTGCACTCAAATCCGGACGAACAGCCAACAGGCGGCGTCGGCTGGCGAGCAGTTCCAGCAGCAGGCCCCGCCGACAGCTCAAGGTCGGCTGATGGTGAGATCGTCGAGTTTGGCTCGGACCTGGTCGGCGGCGGGGTGGTTGAGCTGTTCGAAGATTGCGAGGGCCTGTCGCCAGGCGGCGACGGCGCCGCGGTGGTTGGCGGCGTGGTGGGCGTCGCCGAGGTTCGTGAGGGTGTCGGCTTGATTGAAGCGGTCGCCGAGGTCGCGGTAAAGGTCGATGGCGTGTTGGTAGCACGCGACCGCTTGGGCGTGGTCGCCGAGGTGACGGTGGGCGTACCCGAGGCTGTCCCAGGTGGCGGCCTGGCCGGTGGGCTCGTCGAGCTCCTGGAAGATGGCAAGGGCATGCTGGCAGGAGGCAAGCGCTTGCCGGTGGTCGCCGAGCAGGGTGTGGTACCAGCCGACGGCGTTGAGCGCGAAGGCTTGTCCTTGCCGGTCCGCGGTGGCCTGGAACAGGACCAGGGCCTGCTGGGCCTCGTCGAGAGCGTCGTCGTGGCGGCCCTGCTGTTCCCGCAGGTGGGCCAGAGCGTGGTGAGCGTAGGCCTGTTCGCCCCGGTCGCCGGAGCGGCCGGTGACGTCCAGGGCGTGTCGCAGTTGGGTGTGCGCCTCGTCGTAGCGGCCCAGACGGATGTAGGCGCGGGCCAGGACGCGGTGGGCGGGGGCTTGCCCCGCGAGGTCGCCGGAGCGCTGGGCGGCGGCCACCACGGCGTGGCTGGCGGTGGCCAGGTCGTACCAGTGTCCGTGTCGGTTGAGGAATGCGTACAGTGTCCCGGCCAGCGGCGCGGTGCGCGGGTCGAGTCGGGCGGTGGCATGCTCGATCGCGGTGAGCAGCACGCGGTGTTCGGCGGTGAACCATGCGAGAGCGTGTTCGTGGGTGCCCGGATTCTCTGGTACGACACCCGGATCGGGTTCGGTGATGCCGGGCACGTCGCGAGTCGGGCCCAACAGCCGCGCTGCGGTGTGCGCGGTGTGCAGGTAGTGATCGATGGTGCGGCTGGTGGCGCTGCGGCGTTCGGCGTCGGTGTCGGTGGTCTGGCAGACCTCGGCGGCGTAGACGCGCAGCAGGTCGTGCAGGTGGTACCGGCCATGCACGTGCTCGTTGACGAGGTTCACGCAGAGAAGTTCGTCGAGCAGCGCCCGCACCTGGTCGGCCGGTCCGGCGACGAGGCTGGCCGCCGCCGCGGTCGAACAGTCTGGACCAGGATGCAGCGAGAGGAGCCGGAACAGCCGTGCGGCATCCGGGCTGAGAGCCTGATAGGACCAGGAGAATACGGCCCGCACGTCAGTGGCGGGAGTATCGCGAGTGGACAGCGCGTCGAGTCGGTCACGGCTGTCACGGAGTTGGTCGGCCAGGGCGGCGAGTGCCAGATGCCGGCGAGTGGCTGCGGTGGCCGCGACGATGGCCAGGGCCAGGGGAAGCCCGGCGCAGCGGGTGATGAGTTCGTCGGCCGCGTCCGGCTCGGCGGCGATCCGCGCCGGGCCGATGCGGCGGACCAGCAATTGCCGGGCCTCGTCGACGGTGAGCAGGTCGAGGGGCACCGCGTAAGCGCCTTCGGCGGCGACCAGGCTGGTGAGTCGGTTGCGACTGGTGATGAGGACCACGCACCCGGTGGCACCGGGCAACAGGGGCCGAACCTGGTCAGGGTCGCGGGCGTTGTCCAACACGATGAGCATGCGCTTGCCGGCCAGCAGCGTGCGAAGCAGGTCGGCCTGGGCTGCCGGGTCGGCCGGGATGCGGTGTGATGCCACGGCCAGGGCATCGAGGAACCGGCGTATCGCGTCCGCGGGCGCCATGACCGTGCCGGTGGGGTCGAAGCCGCGCAGGTTGACGTACAGCTGTCCGTCCGGGAACCGGTGTCGCACTCGGTGCGCCCAGTGCACGGCCAGGGCCGTTTTGCCGACTCCCGCGGTACCCGACACCGCAGAGATCACCACCGCGGTCGGCTGTTCCGTGGCGGCGTCGAGCATGGCGTCGAGGGAGGCCAGTTCGTTGCTTCGGCCGGTGAAGCCGAGCACATCCGGTGGCAGCTGGGCCGGCCGCAGCTCCGCGGTCGCAGGGGATGGGGTGCCCCGGCTGGGTCGGGCAGCCGCAGCCGCCGGTGACCCGTCGATTCCCTCCAGATCGGTGGTGTGAAGGTGGCGGAGCCGGGGATCGCAGCGCAGGATTGCCTGCTGCAGCCAGGACATGGTATGCCCCGGTTCGATGCCCAGCTGCTCGGCGAGCTGATCGCGGGTGCGCCGGTAGAGGTCCAACGCATCGCTCTGGCGGTCGCTGCGGTACAGCGCGAGCATGAGGTAGGCGACGAGGCGCTCCTGGTACGGGTGGGCCGCCAGCAGTCCGGCCAGGTCCGCGATCACCTCGGCGTCGCGGCGCAGGTCTAGCCGGACGGCGGACCGTAACTCCTGGGCGCCAAGCCACTGCTCCTGCAGCCGGCGGGCCTCATCGGCGATCCCCCTGGAGGTGTCGAGGTCGGCGAAGGGGGTTCCCCGCCAGAGCCTGAGCGACTCGGTGAGGACGTGGTCAGCCTCGGCCAGTGCGCCGCGGCGGCGAGCATCGCGGCCGGCGTCGACGAGCGTCTGGAACCGCGTGACGTCCAGCTCGTCAGGTGCGACGACGATCGTGTATCCGTCCGAACCATGGCGTATGCGGTCCTCGTCACCGAGCGCCTTGCGTAGGCGGCCGATGTAGACCTGGATGGTCTTGCGTGCGGTGGCGGGCGGCGCGTCCGGCCAGAGTGTGTCCACCATGCACGCCACCGACACCGGTCGGCCGGGCCGCTGCAGCAGCAAGGCGAGGAGAGCGCGCTGCATCGCGGCGTTGAGGGCCACCGGCTGGTGATCGCGATGCACCGTCAGCGGACCCAGGACTGCGAATTCCAACACGCGACCCCCCGACCGCAGCCGCTCCTTGACGTGCCAAGTCGCGGGCTGCGTACGCCCTGATCACCGTTGATGCGATCGGGCACCGCCGCATCAACTCAAGATCACTACCCGATGGCGGTGCGATCAGTAGCCAGGCGGGCCGATGCCGGTGACTTTACCGTCGCGCTGCCGGCGCGCTACCACCCACCTCCACGCTGACTGCACACCGTACCCAGTGCCGGACGGTGGTGCGACGCCGCCACCGTCCGTCCACCGCATCGGAGAGCGTCGCAGCGGGGGCTGGCGCCACGGCCGATCCTGGCTGGACTCGCAGCGACCAGCCGGCTCGCCGAACCGCAAATCCACATGGAGGAAGCCATGAAGATCCGTTCTATGGCGCTGCTCTGCGCCATAGCCACCAGCTCCCTGCTGACAGCGGCTGTCGGCAGTCCGGCCATGGCCGGGCCTGTCTGCACTGAGATTCAGGGGTATGACGGTTTCCATCTGATCGGCGATGCCGTCTGGGAGAGCTTTGAAAACCTCGGCGTGATCTCAAACGGCTCGACCGCAGCTCAGGTGAAACATGTGAAGCACACACAGTCGGACACCAAGAGTACGACGGTAAACGCAGAAGTCGGCATCTCCGCCAAATCGCTCGTTTACGAGATCGACCTCAAGTTCGGGTGGTCTGCCACCGAATCAAGTACCTACACCACCGAAACGTCATATGACATCACCGCACCGGCGGCCGTCGACGCGAACGGCAACGGCGTGATAGATCCAGGCGAGATCGCTGTCGTCACGGCTAAAGCGGGCATCGCCAAGCAGGCGGTCACCATCGACTGGTGGATACGGCTGGACGATTGCTCCATCGTCCGCCCCACGCCGATCAGTATCGATCTTTACGGGCCGCTCTACGACGTCGTCCAGCTGTCAGGTAACGGCATCAAGCCCAACCCGGGCAAGGCGAAAGCGGCAATCTTCGGTACTGACGCCTTCGGCGCCACGGGATCGACCGCAATGGCACTGTCCGCAGGCACGCCCGTCTACGATGTCTCCGCGGGCTGGCCGATGATTCGTGTAGACCTCGGCGGACGGTACCCCGCCAATCCGAATCCCGCGATGATCCGCAATGACTTCGACGGGGACGGACGCAACGACCTGATCTTTCGCAGATCAAGCGATCAGAATCTGTACCTGATGGCAGGCAACGGCAACGGCACCTGGAAGACCGGAACCGCGGTCCAGATCGGCAACGGCTGGCAGGACGCAGATCTCATCACCGCCGTCGGCGACTTCACTGGGGACGGTAAGCCTGATCTGATCTTCCGCAACAGGGTCAACCAGAACCTGTACCGCCTCGACGGCAACGGCACCGGCGGCTGGAAGACCGGAACCGCGGTCCAGATCGGCAATGGCTGGCAAGACGCCGAACTGATGACAGGCCGGGGCGACTTCTCCGGAGACGGCAAACCCGACGTCATCTACCGCAGGATCAGCGACAAGAACCTCTACATGATGGAGGGCAACGGCACTGGCGGCTGGAAGACCGGAACGGCCGTCCGGATCGGCAACGGCTGGCAAGAAGTCGAGCTGCTCACCGCAGCCGGTGACTTCAGCGGTGACGGAAAGCCCGAT
This sequence comes from Catellatospora tritici, assembly GCF_019083965.1. Taxonomy (GTDB): domain Bacteria; phylum Actinomycetota; class Actinomycetes; order Mycobacteriales; family Micromonosporaceae; genus Catellatospora; species Catellatospora tritici. The sequence goes on along the minus strand of NZ_JAHRCY010000044.1, from coordinate 7,090 downwards.
CTCATCTGGCGCAACGCCATCAACAAGAACCTCTACCGCCTGGACGGCAACGGCACCGGCGGCTGGAAGACCGGAACCGCAGTCCAGATCGGCAACGGTTGGCAGGACGCCGAGCTGCTGGTCTCGCCCGGCGACTGGGGCAACGACGGCAAACCTGATCTGATCTGGCGCAATGCCGTTGACAAGAGCCTTTACCGCATCGACGGCAACGGCAGCGGCGGCTGGATCACGGGAACCGCGGTTCCCATTGGGATGGGCTGGAATGACGTCGATGCCTTCGCCGGCGGATGCGCCGGATAAAGGCACTGCTCGAAGATTCACCGCCCTGGCGTCCGACTCGCTGCGTGCGAATGGTTGAAGACACCGGCCCTGCGTCTGTCCAGGGCCGGTGTCGGCATGCCATGTGCCGCCAGCCGGCCATGTCGATCAGACGTGCTTCGGGTGATCGCTCAGCGTCGCTCGCAAGTACTGCGCGATCCCCGGCAGGTTGTCGATCTCGGCATCGAGGAACGCCAACATGATCGGCGGGCACGCCCACGGAGCCGAGCAGGAGGCGCAGGGCCGACAGCTGTGTCGTCGGGGCTGCGCGGTCGTAGCCGTGCAGGTTCACGTAGAGGCGGCCGTCGGGGAAACGAGTGCCTTCTGCTGCTCTGCGGCTCGCTACGGCATGTGCGCGACGAGTCCGGCAAGGTCACCGCCGCATCCGTGATCGACTTCGCCACGCGCCTCGACCTCGTCACTCGCACAAGCGCCGAACCTCCTGCCTGTTTCCTCACCCGGAAGCAGGGTTGAGCCGCCGGTTCTGCGGGTCGCTGGAATCGTCTACATCGCATCTGACGCGAATGAGGACCTGTTCGTGGAACTGCGAGAGCTGTTCATTCGATAGACATCGATTGACGGCCGGAGCGTTTGGTCAACCTGTGATCTGTCGGAAGTAGACACGACGACCCATCCGCGGGTAGATCACCTGGCTTGTGACAACTCAACCGATCTTCGCGGACAGGCCGCCACGGGTAGAGACTATGACGGGCCTGACCGGCGATCAGGTCGACCGGCTCGTCCTCGACGTCTACGCCCACGGCAGCCTGGACCCAGCGCGCCGCCGTGCCGTCGGCCCGTACCGCACGGTGCTGATGGTCCTGCTCTACTGCGCGACAACCTGTCGCAGACGCTGCTGGCCGAGCTGTTCGACTGCTCAACAACACCAGGACGGGCGACGCTTGCCGCAGGTTCAGATCCCGGCCAGCCGCAGCACGTGATCGAAACCACGGTGTTGGGCAGGCGAACTCACCATCGGCAGCACAAGGGCCGGAATCCCGGCCGTCACGGAACCACCGTCGCCGCCGGGGTGATCTCCGACCATCAGCGTCCGGTCCGGCTGTGCGGCCAAGGCGTCGAGGGCGGTGCGCCAGATCCGCACGTCGGGTTTGACGAAGCCGACCTCGTAGGAGAGCACGAAGGCGTCGATGTAGCGGTCAAGCCCGTGCCGGACGAAGCATTCGCGGATGTCCCAGCCCACGTTGCTCACCACGCCGAGGCGGATGTCGGCGGCATGCAGCGCGGCGAGGGTGGGCAACGTGTCCGCGTAAGGCTCGACCGCTTCGGCGCGCGTCTCATGCAGCGCGCGCGCAAATGACGCGTTCACCCCGGGAATCTGGTTTAGCACGGCCAGAATCGCCTGATCCCAGACCTGAGGGTCGAGGTCCCGCGCGATGTGCGCGGGATCTGTAGCGGTCGCCCGTAACAAGTCGGCGAAGTCGTCGGCGATGCGCTGCGCCTCACCAGGCGCCACCGTCCGCCCGATCATGGTCGCCGCGTTGCCGACCCAGCAGACCGGGTCGCTGGCGAACAGCGTCCAGGCGAAATCGAACAGGACAGTCGTCACACGAAGTGAAGGCACCAGGTCACCTTAGAGCAACTGGACGATTCCCGTGGGCCATGATCCTCTTCATCGGTCGGGAAGATGGAGGTTCAGAGGGCGCTGTTGCATTGAGCCATCGTGCACGCCCGGCGCCGCAGATCTTCCTGTGTGAGCATGGGACGGCTTGCGATAACTGGCGATCAGTCGCCGCCGAGCGATGCCGATAGCACCACTTTGTCCCGATCCTGACGACCGCTACGGGCGCGCAGGTTCGATCTCGCTACAAGTCCGACGGCTCCCGATCTCGGCGATCACCCAATGCAACAGGGCCGTCCTGACCGCCGCCGGCACCAACATCGTCCGCCTTGCCCACCAGTCGCCCGCGAGCAAGGCCAGACGCCCCAGCCACTTCCAGCGACTCTGCCAGCAGATGATCTCGACCTAGCCAAGCTCACCAACAATGTCCGAAAGGTGAGCAAGAACCCGTATGCGGCGAACAAATCAACGCCCACCGGCCGACGCGGGAGCGACGCTGTCGGGTAGAGGCGGGTCACGTGCGTGGTGTTCCAGGCGCACCTATGGTGGTGCTCCGCAGTCCTATCCGGTCCATACGGCAACCGCGCGAGGTGGCACATGCTCTCATTTCGAAGGTCGAAGCCTGCCGCCGTCCTGGCTACAGTGGTTCTCGGCGCGTCGGTGTCGCTGACGGCCGCTGCGCCCGCCGAGGCGGTGTCGGGCATCGTCGTGACCATCGACTGGAGCGATCTGACCGGATCTGAAAGCGCCAAGACGGCCAACGCGTTCTGCCCGAGTGGAAAGGTGATCCTCGGTGGCGGGGCCGATATCGTCGGAGGCGGCAACGAAGTGCGGCTGACCGCCATGGTGCCGCAGGGCGGCTGGCACTCCTACTACGCGTCGGCGATGGAGGACGGCGACTACGACGCCGACTGGACGCTCTACTCGTGGGCGATCTGCGGAAACCCTGTCCCCGGCTGGGAGCTGGTATCGGCGTATGACGCCGGCGAGCCCGGGGACGACATCGTCCACACCTTGGTGATCTGTCCGGAGGGCAAGCGGGTGATGGGCACCGGGGGTGCCGCGGTCGGCGGCTACCAGTTCAAACTGGCCTACATCAGTCCCGGACCCGCTCCCGAGCCGTGGGATGTCTGGGTAGGGGTGACTCCTGACGAGAACGTGTCCGGTCCCTTCGGCGCATACGCATATGCGATCTGCACCAACCCGATGGGGCAGCAGAGGGTGTCGGTCGACAGCATCTCGTCGTCTGTCAACAAGGGAGTAAGCGTGGAGTGCCCGGCCGGGACGAAGGTACACGGGACCGGTGCGCTTATCGGTGGACTCAGCGGCGCCAGCGAGCGTCAGGTGCACCTCGACCGGATCGGCCTGTTGGGGCCGGGTGCACTCGGCGGAGTCGACGTGGCCGCGCACGAGGACCAGACAGGCTACCGTCCGGACTGGTATGTCAGGGTGTACGCCATCTGCGCGCCGTGATGTCGAGGCGGCTCCCGCCAGTTCGGCTGGTGCCAGCTGCGCCGGGTATGTCCGTAGGCGCTCGCAAGCAGGGAGCTCGACCACCCGCCGGCGAGCGGGTCGCCTGAGCCCAGCCACGCCGTTGAACGGCGACCGAACTCAGCCTCCTCGACCCCATCAAAGCCCACCTGCGGTCGCAGTGGATACCCCGACACGGCATGAGCAGCCTCCTCTTCCGGAAGATCGTCGACCTCGGCTACATCGGCAGCTACCCCGTCGTGCGGCATTCTGGCCAGTTCTTCAGGCCCTGTCGCATTGGGTGATCGCCGAGATCGGGAGCCGTAGGACTTGTAGCGAGATCGAACCTGCGCGCCCGTAGCGGTCGTCAGGATCGGGACAAAGTGGTTCTATCGGCATCGCTCGGACGCGACCGATCGCCAGTTATCGCAAGCCGTCCCATGCTCACACAGGAAGATCTGCGGCGCCGGGCGTGCACGATGGCTCAATGCAACAGCGCCGTTTCTCGGCCTGACAGATCTGATCGGCGTTCGCGCGAAGAGCGTCGTGAATCAGCTCGTCCAAGAGCCGTGGCCCGCAGAGGCGACGGTTACGCCTGAGAACCAGAGGCGCCTGCGGCTCGACGCGGCCATCAGCCAGATCAGAGAACTTGAGAGCGCCGTCACAGATCTGGAACGCCGTGTAGCGCTCCTAATGGACTGACGAAGGAGGAGGGCGGCGCGGGCAAGGAGGGCCCTCCTCCTGCCACACCCGCGAGCGGAACGTCCGCTGATACAGGAGGCGGACGCGCCGGCGGAGGACGCCGCCCCGTGCCAGCGCCCTCCGCCTTGCTACGCGTGAGCGCGGCGCGACCACAATACATTACTGACAGTAACGGAATTCGTGACCCCTGTCACGCTTCATAGGGGCTCAACGAATTTGGCGGGGGTCAAGGTGTTCCGCTGGCCCGAGCACCCGGGTCGGCAGCGCCCGGCCGTGGTCGCTGCAGTGGTTCGGTTCAGGGCTTGCGCGTCTCGATCAGGAATCGCTGAGCGTGCGACACGAATGATCCATCTCGCTCAATCTGGGTATGCATATCGGCGAGTCTGTCTCGATAACGTGCCACGCTGAAGTCGTCGACGGTCCAAATCACCTTGCGGAGGAACACGATCACGGCGGCAACGTCGTAGAAGACCACACGAAGTGTTGCCTCCCGAACATCGACGATGTCGAGTCCGGCGGCCTTCGCGAGGGCAACACGGTAGTCGGTACGCCATCTGTCGGGTATCTCCCGCGGGCCTTTGAAGAAGCGGGAGAGCTCGATGTTGGTGCCGGCGCCGATCTGCTGGGAGAGATACGTGCCGCCGGGCGTCAGCACTCGCGCGATCTCGGACCAGTCCGTACCGGTCGGATGACGGCTCACGACGAGGTCGAACGACGCATCGTCGAACGGCAGCGGCGCGTCCTCGTCTACGAGGACGACCTTGCCGCCGAGGGGCCGAAGATTGCGGCCCGCAATCGCGAGGTTCGGCGGCCAGGACTCGGTGGCGACGAGAATCGGTGGCGGCGTCGGGATCTTCGCGAGTACCTCGCCACCACCCGTCTGGATGTCGAGCGCTGCGCGCGCGCCGGCCATCCGTTCCGAGACCAGGCGGAGATAGCCCCACGGTGGTCGTTCCTCGGTCGCGCGCCCTTCGAACCACGTGAAGTCCCAACCCTCCACAGGCACAGATTCCCCTTCGGCCACAAGCTTCTCGAAGTCGCTCATGCTCGGCAGCCTGCCACCTGCGTCAACCGAATTTGGCTCACGAACTTAGCTTTCCCTTTAACGTGAGCTGGGCGTTTGTCCCTCGCGGCGGGGAATGACAGAAGCGGCCATCGCGGTGATGTTCGAGCTCGGCCGGGTCGACGACCAGCAGACGACGCCCTTGCGCGGTCAGGGCGGCCTCGACGTACTCGGCACCGAAACGGGCGAACCGGTCCCGGTGCTCCACCACGATGGTTGACACGGCAGGATCTCCCAGCAGGGCGAGGAACTTCTTGCGGTGCCCGCTGAGCGCGGAGCCGACCTCGGTCACCACCCGGTCGACGGGCAGGTGCCAGCCGGTGGCCCAGACGGTGACCCGGGCGACCTGCCGGTCCAGGTCAGGCTTCTGATCGACCGACGAAACCCGGGCGTACGCGACGGTCTGCCCGACCTTTGGAGCCGCGCCAGTCAGTGGTTCGCCGACCATGATGAGCCGACCAAGCCGATACGTGGGAACGGGCAGCATCCCAGCCGCGTACTGCCGCCGCGCGGTCACATACGACACACCGGTCGCCGCTGCCCACTCCTTCAAGTTCACACAAATATCTATAGAGCACCATGTATCACCAGAGAGCGCCGACAAGCCAGCAGCTGTTAGCCCCTACAGTGATGCGGCGTATCCCTCATCGATTGGAGTGACATGAGCCGATTTAGGCGCGGCTTCGCTGTGGTGCTGCTTCCGCTGCTGTTCTCTGCCGCCTGCGGTGGCGGCAACGAGCCAGCTGCATCCGGCCCCGCTTCGTCTCCCCAGACGGCGCAGTCGGCCGCTCCGGGCCTGCCGACCATTGTCAGCAGTGGGTTTGGGCAGCAGGACGAATACGCCTGGATCACCGCGGTCGTGAAGAACGACAAGGGTGCTGAGGGTCACTTCGTCACTGTGCAGTTCAACATCTTTGACAAGGCCGGCGCGTTGATCGCGAGTGAGAGCCAGACCGAGTCGTTCAACCGGCCTGGCGAAACGCTGGCGATCGGTACGCAGGTGACGATCGACGGTGGGGCGAAGGTCGGCAAGGTGGAGCCGACCGTGGTCATCGGCAGCACGACAGACGCAAAGCCGTTCCCTGAGGTCAAGGCGACCGCGTACAAGATCGGTACGCAGGAGTACGCGAAGGACCGGTACACGGTGACGTTCACGGTCACGAATCCGACGGCTGAGCCGTTGAAGGATATCCGCGTGGGCGTCGCCTGCTTCGACTCCGGCGGAAAGGTTATCGGGGGATCCAGTGAGTACCCCGACGTGGTACCCGCCAACGGACCGGCAGTCGTCAAGAGCGACGTGATCGTGAGCGGCAAGCCCGCCAAGTGCACCGCATATGTCGGTGCCCCTGTCTGATCGCTAACGCCTACCCGGATGGCGCTCCCGTGGGCGTGCCTGCGTCATCCGGGTGAGGGCGCGTGCTGCGTTTCCTTCCGCACTGCTCTTGCGGGCGTGGTGCCATCCGCACAGCGACGTCAGGTTGGTGTCGTCGTGGTTGTCGCCGCGGTGTACGTGGTCGACGTCGGTCGCCGCTCGGGTGCACCGGGTGCCGTCGTCGCTGGCGGTGCAGCGGTGGCCGTCGCAGGTGAGGACGCGGGCGCGTCGGGCGGGCCAGTCGGCCGGGAGGCGTACGCGCCGGGTGCTGCCTTCCCACGGCCGGCGGGGTTCGGTCACCGGATCACCCCGCATTCGGGCCACGTTCCGGCCATTCCTGCCGCGTCTGGGACGTAGGAAGGAATGGCCGGATCGTGGGTTCGTAGGGACGGGGCGTGGTGGTGCGGGTGTGTTGTTCAGAGGTGGCGCGGGCCGGGATCGAACCGGCGTCTCGGGCTTAGAGCGACCGGCAGTAGGCGTTGAGCTGGGCGTGGCCGGTCAGGGATAGCGAACAGGCACGGGACTCATCGATCATTGGAGTTCTCTACGCTTCAACGACAGGAGTCCCGTGCCTGCCGTGCCATCA
>NZ_JAHRCY010000043.1 GCF_019083965.1 Catellatospora tritici | reverse complement strand
ACCTACAAGCCGAACATCGCCGACAAGCGCGAGAGCCCGGCCACGCCCCTGGCCCGCGCCCTGGCCAACCTCGGCGCCAAGGTCAGCTTCCACGACCCGTACGTCCAGCACTGGGACGTCAACGGGGCGGACGTGATCCGCGTGGACAATTTGGAGGCCGCGGTCACCGAGGCCGACCTGGTCATCCTGGTCCAGCGGCACCGCGAGTACGACGCCGACCACCTCGCGTCGCTGGCGCAGCGCTTCTTCGACACCCGGGGCGCCACCACCACCGAGGACGCCCACCGCCTCTGACCCGGGTCAGGCACCCGCCCCGGGCACGTACGAGCCGAAGTAGGTCCGGGCCTGCCACACGTCCCCGTGTAGCAGGTCCGCCCAGGCGGCGACCGTCGCGGCCGGGTCGACCGCCGCCCGGATCTCCGCCTTCGCCCGCGCGGCCCGCTCCGCCCACACCTCGGGGTCGGCATTGGCGAGCACCGCCGCGACCGCGTCGTCCAGCGACGACTGGATCCACTCCGCCGAGTAGATCTCGCGCGCCCCGGGCCACGGGCGGATGATCGGCACCGCACCGGACGCCATGCCCTCGGCCGCGGCCAGGTGGAAGCTCTCGATGTCGCTGGTGGACAGCACCTGGCCGACCTTGCGGTACCAGCGGGCCATGTCCCGGCCGGGAGTGTCGAAGACGACGCCGCCGCGCAGCAGCGGGTCGCGCTCGATCCGCTCCATGTACCAGCCGACGTACTCGTGCTCCTCGGGCCGGGTCCAGGCGACCGCGTGCTGCCAGGGCAGGGTGGTGCGGACGTACATGGTGAACCGGGGGTCCTCGCGGCGGACCCGGGCGAGCACGTCGAGCATGAAGTCGAACCGCTTGTTCACGAAGTCGACCCCCGCCACGCCGACGCCGAACCGGGCCTCGGGCAGCTTGGGCCGGTCCAGCCAGTCGACGTCGACCAGGTTGGGGATGTACACCAGCTTCTCGGCGGGCCAGCCGAGCTCGTTGCGGATGCGGCCGAAGATCGGCGGCGACACGTACACCACCGCGTCGACCTGGTCCATGTCGATCTCGTGCGGATACCGGGTGTCCAACTCGTAGCGGTGCAGGCGGACCACCAGCGTCTGGCCGGGGCGCTTGTGCCGGGACAGCCAGGCCGCGCTCGGCCGGGCCCACTCGGCCAGCACCGCGTCGGCCTGCCGGAGCAGCGGCGCCGTGTGCTGGGTCGGCGTGCCCAGGCGCGACCACTCGTCGAGGTCGACGCTCAGATCGGTGCGGTTGTCGAGACGGCTGGCCAGTTCCTTGGCGAACTTGAGGTCGTACCCGGCGATCAGGGTGCGGCGACGCGGCCGCGGCACCGCCGGGCGGCCGGGCAGCGCGACGGCCAGCACCGCCTGGGCGGCGTCCTGCTGGGCCTGGACCGTCCACGGAGTCTCGTGCGCGGCGGGCAGGTCCCAGGAGCTGTCGTGCTCGGTCTGGGTCCAGTCCCACCGGTCGCCGCGCGCCCAGGTCCGGCCCGCCCGGGGCGCCCGGTCGGCCGAGAACGAGTACGCGGCGACGCCGCCGGGCCGATCCAGCAGGTCGCGCCAGGTCGCCAGCTGCCACGGTTCGTCGTAGCCAGTGCCGGGAGCGGCCTTGCCGCAGTCCGGACAGGGGCGATCGGTCGCCAGCGGCGGGTAGATCAGCACCTGGGGCCGGGCCGGGGAGGCGGCCCGCTCGACCGACTCGCGGGCGGTCTCGCTGTCGGCCAGGAAACCGCCGACCGAGGGCGCGAGCCGCGCGATGAGCCGCCCGAACGTCGAGGGGTCGTCGTGGTAGAGCCGCGACGGCGGCAGGGCCAGCACCCAGATCCGGGCCGCGGGCACGCCCGCCGCCACGGCCAGCACCGCCAGCGCGGGCGACTCGGCCAGCACCAGCGCCGGGCGGCCGATCCGGGCGGCCAGGCGGCGGTGCTCCTCGGCCGTCTTGGCCCGGTTGCGCAGCTCGGAAGCCTGCTGGGCGACGTTGCGGGCGACGAAGCGCGAACCGCGGTAGGCGAAGCCGACGGGGCGGCGGACCGGACCGGGCAGCCAGCCCAGGCGCGCGGTGCCGCGACCGCCCGCCGACGGTTCGACACGCGGCGGGGTGAGGGCGGTGACCTCGTCGACGACGGCTCCGGTGGCGGCGAACGCGTCCCGGACGCCGCGCCGCCAGCAGCACACCCCGGCCGCCCGGGGCCAACCCTGCTCCTGCAGCAGCACCACCCGGGTGTCCTGCGGCGCGCTCGCCTGCATGGAACTTCCTTCCCTCAGCCGCGGCGTACGCGCAGCCGCCAGTTCTTCGCCCTCACTTGCGGCGTACGCTCATCCGCCGGATCTTCGCCTTGGCGCGGGCCGCGGACAGCCGCCCGACCAGCGCGGTCGCCTGGGCCAGCGAGCGCAGCCCGCCGACCTGCACCGTGGCGGGCAGCCACTTGCCGGGATCGCCCTGCTTCAGCCCGGCCACGCCCTCGTCGAGCAGCTCGACCGGCACCGCGGACAGGTCCGTCACGCCCGCCTCGGCCGCGGTGAGGGTGCGCGCGCCGTACACCTCGGTGACGCCCTGGGCCCGCGGCGTGCTGTCGCCGAACCAGCTGATCCGGCCCAGCGCGGCGGTCCGCCACAGCCGTACCGGCACCGGCCCGGCTCCGGTCACCTCGACCAGCCCGACCTGGTGCTGATCAGCCTCGCCGACCAGCCGTCCCAGCGCCGAGCGGGAGAGCCCGGCAGTGACCGGCACCTCCAGCAGGTGCGCCGACGGGAACACCGACTCGGGCACGCTCGTCACCAGCGACACCCGCGGGTCGGACCGGTATGTCGCGCTGATCAGCCGCAGCTCCAGCAGCGGGTCGCGCAGCACGCTCTGCCGCTCCTCGGTGATCTCGTCCCACCGGCCGACCAGCCGCACCCGCACGTCCTGCTCGTCGCCGCGCAGCAGCGCGTCCACGCAGGCGCGTACCAGCTCCAGCGGCTGCCCGTCGACCTCGACCACCGCGGTCACCAGCGGCACCTTCCAGGCCGAGCCGCCGACCTTGCGCAGCCAGCGCGGGTACGGCATCTGCTCGGCCAGGAACGGCCGGTTGTACCGGCGCAGCAGCGCCGCCTGCTGCATCATGTGCGTCAGGCCCAGGTGCCAGCTACGCGCGTCCCACTCGGGCACGAACACCGCCCCGACCTGGTGCAGCCGGTAGGCGAACTCGTTGTCCTCGCCCAGCCGCAGCATGTTGTCGGTGCCGCCGGACAGGTGGTAGAGGTCGCGGCGCATCGCCCAGGTCGCCCCGACGTGCGCCATGAAGTTCAGGTGGTCACCGGCGCGCAGGTCGTCGGTGCTCCGCAGGATCTTCTCGATGTAGTCGTGCGGCTCGCTGGCGGCGTAGTCGAACAGGTCGTGGATGGACCCGATCGAGGCCACCTTCTCCGGCGTCGGCCAGCTCACCGAGCCCGGCGCGGTGTCGATCATGCGCTTGGTGCCCAGCGTCACCGCGTATGGCAATACGTGGTGCCAGCGGGCCTGCGCCTCGACATGCTCGGGGTAGACCAGCATGTCCGAGTCGAGCCGCTGGATGATGTCGCCCTCGGCCGCCCGCGCGGCGATGTCGCCCGCGTTGCTGCAGCCCCAGCTCGTCGAGTAGTCCGGGCCCCACAGCAGCCGGGTGCGCTCGGGCCGGATCTCGGGCAGGTGCAGCGGCGGCTGCGACCCGTCGTCGACCACCACCACGTCCAGCAGCTGCTTCGGGTACGTCTGCCGGGTCAGCGCGGCCAGCACGACGTCCAGCTTCTCCTGGTTGTTGTACGCCGGGACGACCACGGTCACCGTCATCGTCGGCGTCCACGCGCCCAGCTCCGGCACGCTCACGCCGGACCAGTCGTTGCGCACCACCCTCGGTACGGAGTTCTCGCTCATGCGGCGGGCGCGGCGAACTCGTCGTACGGCGGGATGCCCGGCCAGGTGCGGCCCTCGCCCTGCAGGAAGTAGTCCAGACCCGGGTCCCAGGTGTGGCCGTCGTTGTGCCGGGTGTAGAGGAAGCCCATGGCATGGGTGCGGTAGACCAGGCCGCCGTCGCGCAGCACCCGGTCCAGCAGGGCCCGGTCGATCGAGCGCGCCACCGGCCGCCAGCCGCCGACCGCCTCCAGGTCGCCGCGCGACATTAGCATCGTGCCCCCGGCCACCACCTCGTCGTACATCTCGTGGCCCATCGTGCGGCGCACGGTGGTGTCGTACGGCGCCAGGTAGACGAACTCGGCGCCCTTGCCGACGACGTGCGCGCCCGAGTAGTGCCGGGCCAGCACCAGGTCCCAGATGTGCTCCGGCCCGTACCGGTCGTCGTCGTCGACCTTCGTGACCAGGCTGCCCGTGGCCAGCGCGGTCGTCGCGCCGATCGCCTCACCGAAGGTCAGCTCCCGGGGCAGCGCCACCACGCGCACCGGCAGCGGCAGCGACTCCAGCTCCTCGCGCTGTGCGGCAGGCAGCTCGCAGTTGTGCAGGCCGACGATGACGTCCAGCTCGGGGTAGGTCTGCGCGGCCATCATCGCCAGCGCCTGCTTGAGGTAGTCGGGGCGCCGCGTCACCAGCAGCGCCGTCACCGACGGCGGCCGCGACAGCGACGGGTACGACCCGACCGTTGCCGCGGGCAGCGCGAACCCGGTGGCGTGGCTGCGCATCGCCTCGCGCCGCTGGGCCACGCCGCGCGTCTCCCAGTCGAGCCCGTCGGCGTCGGCGTCCGGCAGCTCGCCGGACAGGATCTTGACCAGGTCGCCGGACAGCAGCGACGCGGCGTCGGCGGGCAGACGCGGGGCCGACAGCACCAGGCCGGTCATGGCGAGCTGGGCCAGCGCCGCGGCCTGCGCCGAGGCGGGCACCTGCGCGCCGTCGACCAGCCGCGCGCCGCTGAGCGCGGTGAGCACCGCGGACTGGTCGCCGTCGAGCGGGTCGCCGATGCGGCCCGCGCTCAGCACCTTGCCGCCACCGCTCAGCTCCCACCAGGCGCCGTTCTCGGTCGGCGCCAGGCGCAGCGAGCCAATCGGCTGCTCCGGATCGTGCCGCAGCCGGCCGTGCGGCGACGCGGAGACCGCGTCGACGACGACCCGCGCGGGCTTGCCGACCGGCGCGATCTCGAACCGGCTGCCGACCAGCGGCTCGCCGAGGGGGCGGGCGGCGGTGTCGGCCGTGCCCGCGACCGAGACGTCGTACGGCCGCAGGCCCTCCTCGGTCAGGCCGGGCGACAGCGTCAGCACCGAGGTGTCCGGGTACAGCCAGGGCACCGGGTTGCCGTCGACGGCCACGTCGGCGCTGACCACGGCGGGCAGCGGATGCCAGGGCGCCAGCACGGCCAGCAGCGCGGGCACGACGCGCAGCAGCGGCAGCGGCTCGGCCAGGGACACCGACACGGCGGCGGCGCCGCCCTCCCGGGGCAGATTCACCTGGTACGACAACAGCCCCGGCAGTGTGCCGAGCCGCCCCGACCAGTGCGGCATGGGCGGGGCCCAGTCCTCGACCGCGATCTCCACGTGGCGGGCCTTGCCGGGCATCAGCCCGTCCCACAGCTTCGCGCGCACATGGGCGGCGGACTTCGCGGCGATCCGGACCCGGTCACCGTCGCGGGTCAGCAGACCCGACGCGTCGGGGGCGCCGCCGAGGGCACCGGTCCACTGCGCCAGCGCGGGCCGCGAGCCCGCGCCGAGCCGATTCTTGATCTTGCGGAGGGTGCCGCGGACCCGGCTGCGCAGCCGCGCCTGCGGGAGCTGGCCCTTGCCGTTCGACTGCCTGGCCGCTCGCCGCACGCCGCCTCCTCGATCTGGCCCGCCTGGTGCCCGGCGCCGATGCCGGGGCATGTTAACACGCGCTCCGGTCCACTCCGTGTCGCGAACGACCATGCTATCCGGCCTCCGGCCCATGCCGAACAGCCCGAACGATCAGGTGAAAAGCCGCACCTTGGATCTTGAGGATGGCCGTTCGGCGGCGTACCGTCCAGCCTCGAACCGACCCCGCCAGCCGCTGGAGACCAAGCGTGGACACCTCGCTCCGCAGCCGGATGCAGCAGCTGGCCCAGCTGTCCGACGCGATGCCCCCACAGGCCGCGGCCTGGTACGCCGATGGCGTGCTCTACCGGGCCGCCCCACTGATGGAACTGCTGGCACCGGACCCGCACCTGGCCCTGTTCCGCGACTGCCGCCAGGCGGTCACCGCGATGCTCGCGGGCGTCCGGGTCGACCCCACCAACCTGCGCCGCCGCCTCAAGGCGATGATGCGTCCCGAGCGCACCGGCGAACACGCCGACCTGGCCGACCTCATCCTCTACTGCGCCTGGACCAGCCTGCCCCCGGACGGCGGCCACCCGGACCCGCGCCGGATCAGCCACGCCGCCGACGCCCTGTGGGAGCACCTGGACCACCTCACCGGCGCCCCCGACGGCTGGCGCGCCCGCGAGGTGGACCGGCAGCTCGCCACGGTCCGGCTGCTGACCGACGACAACCCCGTCGAGCAGTGGGAACGGGCCCGGCGGCTCGGCCACGACCCGGCCGACCTCGCGGCCCTGGCCCGAGCCGTCTCCGTCCGGCAGGGCTGGGCGCTGCGGGTCGACCCGGAAGTACTGCTCCCGGTCCCGCCGCCACTGCGGCACCCGGGCTGCGGCGAGCACCCGCCCGCGGCGTACGCCCGCATCGTCACGGCCGGGACCGGCCACGGCGCCGCGCTGGCCGGCTATCACGGCACCACCGGCAAGGCCGTCCCGTTCACCGCCCGCGCCGGCGACGTGGTGACCGTCGACTGCCCGTTCGGCGACGCCGAGGTAATCCGGCGCGAACCTGACCGCACCTGGGTGAGCTGGCCCTGGACTGACAGCCCCGGCACCGGCGACGAGCTGCCCGCATTCACCCACGACCCGACCGAGACCTGGTTCCCGATCGAGCTGCGGCCCGCCCCGGGCCAGCCGGCGGTGGGCGAGCGGGTCCGCGTCGGGGTGTCCGCGCTGCGCGTCTACGTGCTGCGGGCGTACACGTTCACGCCGGGGCGACAGAACTGGTTCGACAAACCGGCCGAGCAGCAGCTCACCGCCATGGCCATGCTGCCCGCCGGACGCCCGGCCACCCCGGGCGGCCATGGGGCGGGCGAGTTCGACCCGTACGAGATGCCGCTGTCGGTACTGCTGGAGTGGCGGGCGTACCCGTTCCTGGAGCCCGGCGACCTGGTCGCCGACGCCGCGGACCGCGAACTGACCTTCCACCCGCCGCTGCTGTTCACCGCCGACGGCGAACCCGACCGGCCCGCCTGGCCGCTGCGCCTGCTGCGCCAAGACGGAGCCGAACCCGCGACCAGCGCCGTCGGCGCGGTGGCCGCCGCCACCGCCCAGGGCTGCCACGACCTCGTCGTCGACGCCTGGGAAAAACAGGCCCAGGTCACCCTCCCCGACGACCTCCCGCTCCGCCACACCTGGTTCCAGTCGCCCTGACCACCGGTGCGTCCCGTGTGGACCCAGCCTGAAGTCTGGTCCGGGCCTCCTCGCGGGTGCCTGGCCGGACCTGCCCGTTCCTGCCCCACCTGAGCCGACCGTTGTTTCGACCCGGACGATGATCTCGCGGCGGATCACCGTGTAGATCACTGTTAGAGGTCAAAAGGTGCCGTGCCAGCCCAGTTTCCGACCGCAGACCGCGATCATGCCGGGTGGACCTTGCCAAGATCGGCGTCTGCGGTCAGTTTCCGGGCAAGTTCTGGGCATGCGAGCGAAAGGCCCCTAAGCAGCGGCCCCCAATGGGCGGTCGACGGAAAGTTTCTGATCTCTATGGGAGCGATCCCACGAGTTTCGGCAGGTCACTGACCTGCCGAAAAGTTGTTGGCACGAAAGCGTTGTGGCGGGCCTTACAGCCGTGTCAGGATGGCGCTCGCTTGTAGGGAGCGATGCAACGCGAACCACCCGCCGAGGGCACCTGACGTCTCGTCAGGACGGCGTGGACCCATCGCCGCACACGTTCGCGTGTGCGGATTTTCTTCGCCCACCGGGCTGGGCATTTCGTACCGAGTCGGTATTTTCCGCGCGCTGATCACCGGTCAGTCGCCGATACCGACAAATCCTGCCCAAGGAGTTCGCACCATGAGTTTCCCGATCACCCGACGACGCAAGGCCGCCGCCGCGGCCGGGGTCGGCGCCCTGGTCTTCGCCGGCCTGGTCACGCTGCCCGCGACGCTCGCCGCCGCCGCACCCGGCTGCGACATCACCTACACCACCAGCGACTGGACCGAGGGTCCCAGCACCGGTGGCTTCACCGGCACCGTCGTCGTCAAGAACACCGGTGACGCCCTGACGAGCTGGACGCTCAAGTTCGCCTTCCCGGGCGGGCAGACGTTCACCCAGGGCTGGTCCGCCAACTGGACCGCGTCGGGTGCCAACGTCACCGCGACGAACCTGTCCTGGAACGGCGCGCTGGCCACCGGCGCCTCGACCAGCCTCGGCTTCAACGGCCGCTGGACCGGCACCAACCCCAAGCCGACCGCGTTCACCCTGAACGGCGTCACCTGCACCACCGGCGGCGTCACCCCGTCGGCGAGCGCCAGCGCCTCGGCCAGCCCGAGCACGCGGCCGTCGAGCAGCCCGTCCGCGAGCCCGTCCGCGAGCCCGTCGGCCAGCCCCAGCGCCTCGCCGAGCAGCAGCCCGAGCCCGTCGACCAGCCCGAGCCCGACGGACCCGACCAGCAAGGTGGACAACCCGTACGCGGGTGCCCGCGGCTACGTGAACCCGGAGTGGAAGTCCAAGGCCGAGTCCGTGGCCGGTGGCAGCCGGGTGTCGAACACCTCGACCGCCGTGTGGCTGGACCGGATCGCCGCGATCAACGGCAGCGCCACCAGCATGGGCCTGGTCGCGCACCTGGACGAGGCGCTGCGGCAGTACAACGCGGGCACCGGTCCGCTGGTCGCCCAGTTCGTGATCTACGACCTGCCCGGCCGGGACTGCTCCGCGCTCGCCTCCAACGGTGAGCTGGGCCCCAACGACCTGCCGCGCTACAAGACCGAGTACATCGACCCGATCGCCGAGATCCTGGCCCGGCCGAAGTACTCCGCGCTGCGCATCGTCGCGATCGTCGAGATCGACTCGCTGCCGAACCTGGTGACCAACACCAACATCGCCACCTGCGCGACCATGGCCGCCAACGGCGGATACGTCAACGGCATCGGGTACGCGCTGAAGAAGCTCGGCGCGATCTCGAACGTCTACAACTACATCGACGCCGCGCACCACGGCTGGATCGGCTGGGACACCAACCTCGGCCCGTCGGCGACGAAGTTCAAGCAGGCCGCCACGGCTGAGGGCAGCACGGTCAACAACGTGCACGGCTTCATCACCAACACGGCCAACTACTCGGCCCTGACCGAGCCCTACTTCACCATCAACACCACGGTGAACGGCACCACGGTCCGCCAGTCGAAGTGGGTGGACTGGAACCAGTACGTCGACGAGCTGTCGTTCGCGCAGTCGTTCCGGACCAAGTTGATCGCCGAGGGCTTCAACTCCAACATCGGCATGCTGATCGACACCAGCCGCAACGGCTGGGGCGGCGCCAACCGGCCCACCGCCGCGTCGACCTCGACCGACGTCACCACCTTCGTCAACCAGTCGCGCATCGACCGCCGCATCCACGCCGGCAACTGGTGCAACCAGTCCGGCGCGGGCCTGGGCGAGCGGCCGAAGGCCAACCCGGCTCCCGGCATCGACGCGTACGTGTGGGTGAAGCCTCCGGGCGAGTCCGACGGCGCCAGCCAGGTCATCGCGAACGACGAGGGCAAGGGCTTCGACCGGATGTGCGACCCGACCTACACCGGTAACGGGCTCAACGGCAACAACATGACCGGGGCGCTGCCGAACGCGCCGCTGTCCGGCCAGTGGTTCTCCGCGCAGTTCGCCGAGCTCATGGCCAACGCGTACCCGCCGCTGTCCTGATCATCGGCCTAGCAGCAGTCGGCCCCCGGCCGGTCCGTCAGGACCAGCCGGGGGCCGTTCACTGTGCCGAGCCGCTCAGTCGCTGAAGCGCCAGTCGGCGAGCTGGGCGAGCTGGAAGTCGGTCACGACCCCAGGGACTCGATCAGACGTCGTCGAGGTGTCGCCGTCACCTGCCGACCTGGCGAAGCCATGCGTCCTGTTCAGCGTCGGGCAGCAGTTCCCTGACCTCTTGCGCGCAGCGGCAGGCGACGGCGATCCTGGCTGCCCAGGCCAGCGCCTCCTCGCGTGAGTCCACGTCGACGACCGAGAACCCGCCGATGACCTCCTTGGTCTCCGGGTAGGGACCATCGGTGACGATCCCGTCCGTGGCCACGATGCTCGCCCGCTGGCGTTGGAGTCCGCCGCCGAACACCCACACACCGGCGTTGATGGCCTCCCGGACCACCGCGTGCGACGCCTCGCCCACATCGGGCCAATCCTCATCAGGGATGTGGTCCATCGCGCCGTCATTGAACGAGATCAAGTACTGCGTCATCCCATCGCTCCCTTGCGCCAGCGGCTCCTCCGGCCGCCTGTCACCTGTACTACGAACGACTCGCCCCCGATCCGACGCCAAGCCACAAGAATTCTCGGAACCCCGGACGGGCGTGCGGTGCGAGGGGGAGGACGATGCCCGATGGATAGATCGTCCATCAGTGGGATGGTGTGGTGCCCCAGCAGGAAGCGAGCCCGCCCGACGCGATCCTTGCTGCGCGGTCGAGGGACGGATCAGTGTGCGTCCGATGAGGCTCGACCGGCACCGCGCGCGACTGCCGCCTCGATGCGGAGCAGCAACCCCGCGACCAC
Organism: Catellatospora tritici; assembly: GCF_019083965.1. Lineage (GTDB taxonomy): Bacteria > Actinomycetota > Actinomycetes > Mycobacteriales > Micromonosporaceae > Catellatospora > Catellatospora tritici. Next base: position 25,742 of record NZ_JAHRCY010000043.1, on the reverse strand, counting down.
CATCAGGCCGCCGACGAACAGTCCATCGGCGCCAAGCAGTCCGTACCGCCGCATCAGAAATGACGCCACGATGACGATCACACCAATGATCGTGACCGAGGTACCGAGGGCGCCTGGCGCTCTACCCGATCTCGCTTCCATGCGCCGCAGGCTACACATGATCGCCACCATGCGATATCCCCACGTCCGGCCGTCTACCGCGGTCCTGGGAACATACGCGGAACAGCCGCGCCGCCTGGTGATCTTGGGTCCCGTGCGTCGGAGGGGCTGCCCGCGCGGCGTCGCCGTACTACGGTCTGGGCCATGGATGATCCGACCGGGATCTTGCTCTCGCTGGGAAGCGTCTGTTTCTTCTTTTTCCTTCTGTTCTGGGTGGTTCGAGCCGCTGTTGCGCGCGGCATGGAGGACGCCGCTCTTCGCAGGGAGCAAGCGAGGCAGGACGAGATCAGCTTTGCGGAGGACGTGGCTCGACAAGACGCCGCCGGGTGATCCAGTCAAGTGACCTTGGTGTGCGGTACATGCACGTGACATCCGGCCCTGACCCATGTGCGGAATGGTGGACGACAACCGTGGTCGCGGCGTTCTCGACCGCCGCGACCTCGACTGTTACGAACCATCGGAAGCGAGGCCGCATGCCCGACGCCGGCATGACCACCCGGCACTGCGCCCATCCGACGACGGCCAGGTCGCCGAACACCTGGGCGCACAACGGCACGGGAGGAGGACGACGACCGCTAGAGATCATTGACCAGTGGGATGACGTGGTGCCCCCGACCGGATACATCCCAAAACTGCTCCGCATTGGGTCGGCTGGCCATAGCGGCTGACCTGCCGATTGGATAACAAAAGAGTCATCGGGCGCTACGCATGGTCTTGACTGCATGGCCCATGCCGTATCGGGCGACAAGTTGGTCCATGATCTGGTCCGGCGCCAGGCACACTATCGCGGAGGCTCAGGGGCGACCCTGGAACGTTGTGTCATCGACCGTCGTCTCCACCGCCGGCCCAGCTTCACAACGAGCGCCGCGCCGGTCAGTACGATGAGCCCCAGCACGACGTAGGCCCAGTTCTGCGCTTGCCATGGCGACGGCGTCAGCTGTGGGCCATCGAGGGTCCACTGCTCCAGTGCATTGCGGGGATAGCTCGGGCACCCGTACCCAGCCGCCCGCAGTGGCAGAGTCTCGGGGCTCTGGCCGGCCGGGAGACGCACGATGGCGCATGAGTTGTCCGCGTCGTTGGTAACCGACAGGACCGGAGCGCCTTGCCGCCACGCGATGAGGTTCGGTCGATCTTCCCGGCCACGGACCGCCTCGTCCGTGACCGTTCCGGTGTCGACATCGAGATATTGCAGGTGGAACCGCTGCCGGGCCGGCCGGTCAGGGGTGGGCCCGTCGCAGGACGGCGACGTAAGGCATCCCTCGATGAATGTGAGGATCAGTTGGTTGCCATCCGGCGACCAGGCGGCGCTGCCCGCGATCTGCTGCCGCTCGCCGAGCGGCACCGCACGTTGCACGGCGCCGGTCGCAACGTCCAGGATGAGCAACTCCTTATTTTGTGCGTCGCGGCCGACGGTGATGGCCACCCGGGTGCCGTCAGGCGAGAACGCCGCCCGGAAGACGTCTGCCTCAGCCACGTGGACGACCCGTAGACTGCCGTCCGGCACGCTAACGATGACGATGTTGTCCAAGCGCGTCGAATCGTTGATCCGCTCACCGTTCGGGCCGGTGGTTGGCACTACGTCGTCCTGCCCGACAACGGCGACGGCGCTTTGGCTGTCGGGCGACCACACGGCTGGCCAATTTGACGAGACGGCAGGACTGAGCTTGCGGGACTGCCCGGTGACCAGGTCGACAAGGCTGTCGCCCAGGAGGTAGCGGCCGTCTGGCGACAAACTGCCCATCAACTCGCCGGGGTCGAGGTAGACCAGCCGGAAGGAGTCGTCGCGGCCCACGACCACCAGCGACGTATCCAGATCGAGACTGTGCCCTGTCTCGAACACAAGCTTCGCCGGCCCGTTCGGATCCTCGCTGAACGTCTGCTGCCACAGGTAGGGCTGGGCGGCCCAGGCTGGCAGCGTACGGTCGTCAGTACCTGCGAACTGCGACCCGGTCGCATTCGGCGACGGCAGCCACATCGCGGTCATACTCACCAGCAGGCAGGCAAGAATCCCTGCGGCCCGGCGCCGCCAGCGGAGGCGACGTCCGCGCCGCCACAGGTCCTCCGGCATGCGCACGCTGGGAGCCTCGCCGGCGAGATCGACCAGAACTCGATGCAGCGTTGTAGTCATTTCGACACCTCCTGCAGGTCAGCCAGTTCGGGGGCGACGGCACGTAGACGGGCCAGCGCATCCCGAGCCTGGCTCTTCACGGTGCCCGTCGACACACCTAGGACCTGTGCCGTCTGTGCTTCGGTCAAGTCCTCGAAGTAGCGCAGCACGAGCACGGCCCGCTGTCTGGGGGCCAGCTTGGCCAGCGCCTGGCGAACGGCGATCGCCGTCGTCGTCGGCCCGTGGGGGTCCGCCCCGGCGACCTCCGGCACGGCGGCGACCGGCAGCGGCTCCCGTCGCCACCTTCTCCACCAGGAGACATGCTGGTGGTACAGGACGCGCCGCACGTAGGCGTCCGGGTTCCCGTCCGCGACGATCTGTTCCCAGCGGGAGGCAACCTTGGCCAGCGTCTGCTGAACCAGGTCCTCCGCCAGATACGAGTCGCCGGTCAGCAGGAACGCCGCACGCACAAGCGTCCCCAGGCGCGCGTGCACGTATTCCCGGAACGAATCCGCAGGACCGGCTGTCATCACTGGCACATCTCATACACGCGCAGAAGGCGACCGTTGGAGGGGCGGCTTGGGTGGTTGTTGAAAAGCCGGTCAGCCAAGGCCGCCGGCGTCGTTACGCACAGAAGCTCCGCCAACAGCTGGATCTGTCGCACGGTCCAACGCTCGTCGTCGACCTCGAAGTATCCGACTGAGTGACCACGCGTCGAACCGTCAGCATGCGATTCGTCGCCAACGGGGGACGATGGAAGCGGCGTTCTTCACAGTAGTAGCGCGTAGATCGGCTGTGGTGGGCGAGCGTTCGCTCTAACTATCTGGTGTAGCCCTCGGTTCCGCCGAAGGCTCTGGCGCGCGCCCGAACCACTCCAGAACTTCCAGAATGGATTCCACTTGGGCTGCTGCCAATTGTCGTCCGAGTTCGCCGTCGACGAGGGTGATCCCGTAGTCGAACTCCAGCTACGGGTGGTGGGGTCACGCTTCAGCTCATCATGAGTCAGAACATTAGGGGCGTAACTCGCGCAGTAGCTACCGATCGAGCAAGCAGTTACGGCAACCTGCTCCCCTGATCAACTCATCAGATGTCGATCTTTTCGCAGGTCAAACAAGCGCTAGCCGGATCCATGAAATGGACATTAGCCACTTAGTTGCACAGAAAGTGCCCCCGGCGGGATGCATCCCAAAACTGCTCCCACAGCGGATGCCTAGCCGTAGCGGCTGACCTGCCCATGGGGTGAGCTGACGGCTTGCGCGGAGGTTCCTATGTTCGGCGCGACCCGGTGGGTTATGGCGCCCGTGCGGCAGCGTCGATGTCCAATCAGTGCATCCTCGCCGCAGCGAAAGCCACAGGTCCACCCAATGTCAGAACTGGCATGATCACCCCATGCCCCGCACCAGCCTCCTCGCCCAAGCCCGCGACCTGTGGACCGACATCGCCTCGACCATCGTCGCCTTCCCGTCCACCGGCCTGACTGTCGTCACGTCCCCCACCTCGAAGATGTGCCCACCAGGCTGGATGGGTCTCGTCATTCTCGGCGAAGCGGCGATCGCCACCGCCCCAGATGACGAAAGCACGGAAAAGGCCCGTAAGCTCCTCGCCGACCTGTCGATCGCCCAACTCCGCAGCGACGAGGGAGTGGCCCAAGCCCTCACCCCGGCCGCCATCGTCGGCCCGGTGGCACTCGCCTACCTCACCGCCGACGACTTCCGCCCCGTGGACTCCGCCGCCCTCGCCGCAGGCCAGACCATCGAGGAACTCCCTGCAGGCCACGAAGACCTCCGAGCCCTGGAACGGCTATGTGGCCGACGCGACACCGACGAGGCCGGAATCGACGAGATCACTTCCCCGGTCTTCGTCATCCGCGAAGCAACTGAAAGCAATGCGGTCATCGCAGCATCCGGCCACATCAGCTGGCCCCGAAACACTGCTCACCTCAGCGTCCTCACCGCACCATCAGCCCGGGGCAGAGGACTGGCCCGCGCCACCGCGTCCGCCGCCGTCGCCCACGCACTCGCGGCCGGGATGCTCCCGCAGTGGCGCGCCCGCGTGCCGGAATCCCGCAGCGTCGCCCGCGCTTTGGGTTTCAGCGAACTCGGGACCCAGATCAGGGTCCAGCTCGACTCGTGACGCAGGGACTCGACGCTCTCCGGCACGTCCAAGAGGAACCGCGCAACGAAGGTCGGTTCCTCAAACGATCGTCCATGGCGGCTCGTGTTTCACCGACGTGAGCACAACACACCGCCTCCTGTGCTCGATCCTCGCCCCATGACCGTGGTCAGGCGGCGACCGGGCTGTGCGGCCGAAAAGCGATGTCGAGGTCAGCGTTCAGCGCGGCAGCGAGCCGCGCGAGCAGCGGCACAGTGGGTGTCGCGCCGCCCGACTCGAGCCGGGACAGCTGTGGCTGGGTCATACCCGCTCGCTCTGCCAGCTCGGCTTGTGTGAGACCGAGCTCCACTCGCCGGTCATGCACCATCTGACCGAGCATCAGCGACGCGCGAGCCTCCTCGTAGGCGGCCGCGTGCTCGTCTGCTCCGGTGCGTTCCCAACGCACGTGTCGCGTAGCCATGTGATGTCTCCTCTCCCGATGTCACAGCCACTTGCGCTCATACACTTGATCGGCCGGCGCGTGCACTCCATGACCAGCGGCGCATAGTTGCTGCGCGGCGACCGCTCGGTCGACCTCGGCCCGTTCGACCTGCCGGGTCTTCCGGAACACTGTCAGGAGCACCACCCGCCTGCCTGGGGCAAGCCAGTAGCTGATGCGTATCGCCTTGCGTTCGAGGTAGAACCGCAGCTCGCGAGTCTTGCCCGACAGGTGCCGCGAGTACGGCTCCCCGAGGGTCTCGGCTTGATCGGCGAGGATGTCGGCCATCGCCTCGACTTTCGCGTAGTCCTTCAGCGAAAGCGTGTCCAGCCACTCACGAACCTCTGGTTCCAACTCGACCACGTAGCGATCCAGCACTCACCGACGATATACCATCATCGGTATATCGTCCAGTGTCGGCGAGCTGTAGGCCCTGGTCCGGGCGGTGCTACTGGGGGTTCAGCAGGTCAGCTGCCGTTAGCACGATGGTGGCGAACTGTTCTGGCGGGATCTTGGCAACGAGAACCTTGCCCCCGCCTTCGGGAACTGGGTGTTCGTCCCGCCAGAACGCGAAAATGATCACCAGATCATCGTCGAGGTACGCGTAGCTCGACACGTTGTCGAGCGTCTCGCTCCATCGCATGAACCAGTAATGCTCACGGAAGCCTGTCTCATCGGCCTCAAGTTGGCGGAAGATCTCCTCCGGGGAGTACTCAGGGAAGGGACACGGCCGAATCTCGCGCTGGCATACCCGCGCTGCGGCCCGGCGCAGGTAGTGGCACAGGGAGGGTACGTAGGCGACGTTGTCATCGGCCGTCAGCCGTTTACCGGCAGCCCACACGTCAACGATGCGAAGGTCAGCGGATAAGGCCATGCCGATCTCTATGGCAAAGGTGGTCCGGTCACCGATACGTCGTCTCATCGACCCGGGAGGCTAACAGGTTGGCCTCGGCGGTCGCCGACGATCACATCAGCTCGGCCCGGCTGGAGGTCTCGTCTGGTTCCGGACCGGGTCGATCTGACGGTTCTGCGGGAGGACCAAACGGCTCCAGGATCTCCAGGATGGATTCTGCTTGGGCTGCTGCCAACTGCCGGCCGCGTTCACCGGCCACGACGACGATGTCGTAATCGAACTCCAGCTCGTGGTTCCTGCCCATGTCTGACTTCACCACGATTTGGGCATCAGCGATATTCTGCTCGCTCAAACGGGCGACGATCTGGACCTTTGCGCCCGAACCCAGAGCGCCAACCTGCTCCCCAGCCGCCTGCGATCGATACCGTGGCAAACTAAAACTCTCGCAGGTCAGTGACCTGCGAGAGTCCATCGATAAATTCGGACATTAGCCGAATATGGCATAAAAGGTGCCCCCGGCAGGAATCGAACCTGCGACCTGCGGTTTAGGAATTATCGATCACCGCCGGGCACCGGATCTCCCACAAGCCATCGGTGCTGTTCGCGCACGGTCCCAAAGTCTCATCGCCGTCCGGCGTTGACCCTCGCTGACCGCCGCATCGGGCACGAACGGGCACGACCCGACGCCCTCAGACGCATGCGGACGCATCGATCGACCTTTACCGCAAGCGGCTACCGTGGGAGGTAGGAGTTAATGCAGGCGGCACGGTAGCGCTACCTGGCGCCGAAGTTATGGGTGGGCCTTCAAGTTTGAGAACGTAGACCCCGCTCGGGCCAGCGAGGCATAGCAGGGGTTCGCCACGCATGTAAGTGCCTGTAACAAGTGTTCCGTTGGCACGTATCGTGGCAATTGCTCGTCCGGCTTCTGAGTCCCAGAGCCGCCCCGACTTGTCGACGCTGGTCGTGACGATAAACCGGCTGTCAGGCGACACCGCACACGACACCACGCTGTCGGTGTGGCCGAGTAGTTCATGTAGCAGCCGGCCGTTGGCGGCGTCCCACACCCGCGCCGAATCGTCCCAGCTGGTCGTGACGATAAACCGGTCGTCAGGCGATACCGCACACGACACCACTTTGTCGGTGTGGCCGAGTAGCTCGTGTAGCAGCCGGCCGTTGGCGGCGTCCCACACCCGCGCCGAATCGTCCCAGCTGGCCGTGACGATAAACCGGCTGTCAGGCGATACCGCACACGACACCACTTTGTCGGTGTGGCCGAGTAGCTCGTGTAGCAGCTGACCAGCAGCCGCGTCCCACACCCGCGCCGACCTATCGTCGCTGGTCGTGACGATAAACCGGCTGTCAGGCGACACCGCACACGACACCACTTTGTCGGTGTGGCCGAGCAGCTCGTGTAGCAGCTGGCCATCAGCCGCGTCCCACACCCGCACCGAATCGTCCCAGCCAGCCGTGACGATAAACCGGCCGTCATGCGACACCGCACACGACACCACCCAGCTAGCGTGACCAGTCAGTACCTGCAGCGACTGGCCGTCGCTGGCATCCCACACCCGCGCCGACCCGTCCCAGCTGGTCGTGACGATAAACCGGCCATCAGGCGACACCGCACACGACACCACGTTGCCGGTATGGCCAAGCAGCGTATGCCGCAGCTGGCCATCGGCCACGTCCCACACCCGCGCCGACTTGACGGCGCTGGTCGTGACGATGAACCGGCCATCCTGGGACACCGCGCACGACACCACCATGTCGGCGTGTCCGGTCATCTCGTGCCGCTGGCTTCTATCAACGACGGTCTTCCACACCCGTGCCGAATCGTCGTCGCTGGTCGTGACGATGAACCGGCCATCAGGCGACACCGCACACGACATCACCCAGCCGGCGTGACCAGTCAGTACCTGCAGCGGCTGGCCGTCGCTGGCATCCCACACTCGCACCGACCCGTCCCAGCTGGTCGTGACGATAAACCGGCCATCAGGCGACACCGCACACGACACCACGCTGTCGGTGTGGCCGAGTAGTTCATGTAGCAGCCGGCCGTTGGCGACGTCCCACACCCGCGCCGAATCGTCCCAGCTGGCCGTGACGATAAACCGGCCATCAGGCGACACCGCACACGACACCACTTTGCCGGTATGGCCGAGTAGCTCGTGTAGCAGCTGACCAGCAGCCGCGTCCCACACCCGCGCCGACCTATCATTGCTGGCCGTGACAATAAACCGGCCATCAGGCGACACCGCACACGACACCACGCTGTCGGTGTGACCGAGTAGCTCGCGTAGCAGCTGACCAGCAGCCGCGTCCCACACCCGCGCCGACCCATCGTCGCTGGCCGTGACAATAAACCGGCCATCAGGCGACACCGCACACGACACCACGCTGTCGGTGTGACCGAGTAGCTCGCGTAGCAGCTGACCAGCAGCCGCGTCCCACACCCGCGCCGACCCATCGTCGCTGGCCGTGACAATAAACCGGCCATCAGGCGACACCGCACACGACACCACGCTGTCGGTGTGACCGAGTAGCTCGCGTAGCAGCTGACCAGCAGCCGCGTCCCACACCCGCGCCGACCCATCGTCGCTGGCCGTGACAATAAACCGGCCATCAGGCGACACCGCACACGTCCCCACTCGGCCGTTGTGGCCGGTCAGTATGTGCCGTGGCTGGCCATCGGCAGCATTCCACACCCGCGCCGTCCCGTCCCAGCTGCCCGTGACGATAAACCGGCCGTCAGGCGACACCGCACACGATTCCACCGAATTGACATGGCCGGTTAACGCATGTCTCAGGGCTGAATGCGGCTGGTCAGGTAGCGGCCAGTGAGGGACAAACCGCATCGCGGGGGGCAGGGTAGTCCGGTACTCCCGCACGGCAGTTTGCAACTCAGGGACGTCCTGCAATCGGGCGGCCAGGTTGTCGGCCAGGCTATGTGCCGGGGTGATACCCAACAGCAGGTGTGCGTTCTGCCGAATCGCACGACGCAACACGCGCGCTACGGCGTCATCGGCCAGGGCCAGATCGGCATCAACCGCCAGCGGGCCGGAACGCGTCAGGCGCGTCTCCACCCACCGCAGATCACACACCAATGCGGCTAGTTCGTCATCAGCCCTCGCCTCGGCCAGATGCTCGCACAGGTGGCTCCACCAGTAGCCAGCCTGGTCCGGCAGCCGCCACCACTCGGTCCGCGCCGCCCCGGCAACGGTGCCCGTCAACGGTCGGCCCGCATCGATGAGCGTCGCGTTGGCCGTCTTGACCGCTGCGGTGTCCAGGGACCGTAGGTAGGCGCGGATCACATCGTGCAACCGCAGGCTCAGGTCATCGCGGCGGAAGTCTGCCAGCAGCGACAATCCGTCCAGCCGCTCACATAGCAGTCCCACCTCGATCGCGCTCAGCCCTCCGGTACGCGCCCACATCAGCTGCAACACCTCGTGCGGGACGCGCACGTCCTCACCGAACACCGCCAACTCCGCGAACCGCCGACGTTCCTGCTCGTCCAGGACATTGACACTGGCCCCGATACACGCCGCTGCGGCCTGATCCCGGTCGGTCCTGTTGGCCAAGTCCAGGCTCGCCGGGCCTTTCTCCTCCAACCAGGCGACCAGGCGCGTCACCGCCGCCTCGATCGTGGCACCGCCGTCGACCGTGGTCACCAACTGCCGGTTGGCCAACCGCACCAGCAGCGGCCACCGCCCCGTCAACTCCACCAGGCGCTCCCAGCCCCGCTGCCCCAGCGGCGGCAGATCAGCCGTCAACACCATCCGGGCCTGCGCATCGTCGAACTCGTCGACCCTCACCGACCGGTTCTGTGACCCGTCGGGGAGCACACCCTTACGCCGGGTCGTCACCAACCGGGTGCACCCCAGCCCGCCCTGCAGGAACGGCCGCAGGTGCGCCGCGTCCCATACGTCATCGACGACCAGCAGCGTCCTCGGATACTCGTCGAGCAGTCGGCCCAGCTCGATCCCCGCCTGCCGCAGATCCGTGGCCCTCAAAGGCTGCCCGGACAACGCCTCGACCACCACGCCGACCTGCGACAGCAGGTACGCCTCCGTCGGCTCCTCCCCGACCGTGACCCACACCGCCGCCCTGAACCGCTTACGCACCGGCTTCAGCTGGCACACCTGCCTGGCTAAGGTGGTCTTTCCGAACCCGCCCGCCCCGAACAACCCCGTCGTCACACCCACCGTGCCGGCCCCGTCTGCCGTCAGCAGCCGCACCAGTTCCACCACCAGGTCAGCCCGCTGGATACTGCGCGGATCGGGCTTCTCCACATGCCAACGGTCAGACCGTCCGCGCAGAGAACGCCGCCTCTCCATAACCTCGGCCACGGGTATGCCAGCCGACGCCACGGCCGCCGCACCGAGCAGCCACCAGCGCCACTTGTTCAGATCACCGAACGCACCGTTGATCGGGGCCAGTAGCGCACCGACCACCACCGCCCACAACAATCCGGCGACTGCAGTCACTCCGCGCGCCCACCAACCCATGCGCACCGACCACCCTCCACACCAGACCTCAACGGCACGCCCGAGCCTAGAGACAACCAGCCGCCGACAACCCCACCGAACATGCTAATCGTCGATGGGACGTCAAGCCCGACTTGACGAGCAGACCACCACCCACGCCGTCCCGTCGCCGTCGTCCCGCCCTCCGGGGAGCGGGCCGCCCGGGGGTGGGCAAGACGGAGCGCCCCACGGACGAACGGTCTTGACCACCCCCGGGCGGTCTGCTCGGCTGCGCCCGGGACGACGGCGACGGGACGGCACCACCCCAACCACCCACCCAGCTCACGCCGCCCGACGGCGCCCCGGCCGTCTCGGAGCCCGAGGCCCCCGCCGGAGGCGAAGAAAAACCCCGGCGCCGCGTGACCGAAGGCAAACGCCGGCCTTTACACGGCGTGGCCGTCCGGCGGGCCGTGACTCGCCCAGCCGCCTGGACCTGGTCCCCGGCTGGCACGCCGCGCGGTCGGCGGCAGCATCCTCACCGCGGCTGCCGACTCGTATCCTGCCGAAGGCGGCCCGGCCCGGTCGCCACCCAGCGCGCCAGCCGATGGGCGCTGGCATGATCGTCCGGCCTCCAGGGCCGGACGATCACTGCCGCCCGATCGGCGGCGTGCGCGGCCCGCAGGGCCGCCTTGAAGCGTCGCTTCGGCCGCGTACGCAAGCTGCCTTCCGGCCGCTACCAGGCTCGTTACCGAGGACCAGATGGCCAGGATCATCCGGCGCCGACCACCTTCGCGAACAAACGGGAGGCCGAGCGGTTCCTGTCGCTGGCAGAGGCCGACATCGCCCAGGGCCGTTGGCTCATGCCGCAGGCGGCCCAGATGACCGTGCGGGACTGGTGCGAACAGTGGTTCGTCCCTGCCAGCACCACCTGGAAGGTCAAGACGCGGCAGACCTACCGATCAGTGCTGGACCGGCTGATCCTGCCGCATCTGGGAGAGGCGCAACTCGCGACGCTGCGGCCGATCACTGTGTCGAAGTGGTGCGCCGACCTGGTAAAGAACCTGAGCCCGTCGCAGGCACGTCAGGCGGTACGGCTGCTCTCGCAGATCATGCACGCCGCGATCGTCAACGACCTCATCGCCGCGAACCCGTGCCGCACCGTCAAGCTGCCTCGACTGCCTGAGGCCGACCCGGTGATCCTCACCGTGGAGCAGGTCGACCGCCTCGCTGCGGTGTGCCAGGAGGACGACCGGTTGATGGTCCTGGCGATGGCCTATGGCGGTCTGCGCATTGGGGAAGTGCTGGCGTTGCGGCGGCGCAGCATCGACCTAGACGGTAACCGTGTGGTCGTCTCTGAGGCGGTTGCCCAGGTGTCGGGCGGCACAGTGGTGGACACGCCGAAGAACCATCAGAGGCGGGCGGTCCGTATCCCCTCGTTCCTGGTCGACCTGCTGCGGGCGCGGCTGGCGGACCTGGCCGACGATCCCTACGTGTTCGTGTTCCCGGGTCGCCGGGCGGAGAACGCGCACCTGCCCCAGAGCTACACGGGGTTCAAGAAACGGTTCATCCGGGCCGTCGCGGTGGCCGGGCTGGCGGGCGTCACCGCTCACGATCTGAGGGCCACTCACGCAAGCTGGGTCGCCGACTCGCACGGGGTGCTGGTCGCGGCGCGTCGGCTCGGTCACGCCAACGCGAGCGTGACCACTCGCCACTACGCCCGCCCGATGGACGGCCGCGACGGCGAGGTCGCCGAACACCTGGACAGGCAGCGGGCACAAGAGAAAGGATCGGGCACGCAACGGGCACGAGAGGAGAACAACGACCACTAGAGATCATTGATCAGTGGGATGACCTGGTGCCCCCGGCAGGAATCGAACCTGCGACCTGCGGTTTAGGAAACCGTCGCTCTATCCCCTGAGCTACGAGGGCGCGAAGCCAGGTTACCCGGCGTCGCCAGTGATTATCACACCGCCCTAGCGGTTCGGCCGCAGCGTCCAGGTGATGGTCATCTCCGCCGTGGTCACGCCCTCGGCGTTGGCGATGGTCACCGATACGTCGAACTCCGGACGCGATCCGGCCTCAAGTTCCCCCAGTACCTCGGCGACCGGGCGGCCCAGCACGGCGGTGGCGGTGACCGGCCCCAGGGCCAGCTTCTTGTACGCGATCCCGCCCCGTACCGCCAGCGGCGTCACCCGGTGCAGCTCCCCGCCGAACGCGGCCAGCACGACCGCCCCGGACGCGGTCTCGCCGAGGCTGTAGACCGCTCCGGCATGCGGGCCGCCCACGTGGTTGTGCACCTCGGGTGCGTCCGGCAGCACGGCCACGGCGCGCACGCCGTCCGCGTCGGCGGTGACCGAGGTGATGTCGATGCCCAGGGTGCGGGCGAAGGGCACGGTGGACAGCAGGCCACTGGCCACGGCGGAGGCGTCGAGCGTCATGCCGCCCACGTTACTGGTGAGTAACGTGGGCGGCAAGACGTGCGATGTGTCAGCGCCAGCCGACGTCGATGCGGTCGCCCCGCTCGTCGAAGAAGTGCAGCGCGTCCATGCGTACGCCGATCGACAGCGGATGCCCCGACCCGATCTGCGGATACGGCGCCAGCCGCACCGCCAGTTCGGCGGCCCGCCGGTGGTGGCGACCCGGGTCGGACAGCACGCTCTCGCGCTGCGACGGCCGCTCGGCGACCGAGGTCGTCGCGCCGGTGCTGCGGCCCTTCATCCGGTTGATGACATGGCCGAAGCGGCGCAGGCGGGACCCGCCCTCCTCCGTCTCGGCGGCGGAGCGGCCGATCTCGTCGACCACGACCGCGGTGGCGCCGATGTCGACGAAGGCCAGCGACTCGTGGCCGTGGTGCTCCAGGTACCGGATGCGGCCCTGCAGCACGTCGCCGGGCGTGTCGGGCGCGACCGGCGTCAGCGCCTCGGCGCGTACGCCGATGACGATGCGTTCGCCGTGGAAGTGGGAGACCGCGCGGGCGCGGATGTCGTCCCACTTGAGGTAGAGCGACTGCTCGCCCAGGTTGAGCTGCACGTAGCGGTCGAGGTGCACGTAGACCGAGGCCTCGAGCAGGTTCATCCGCGGGCTGCCGAGGAAGGCGGCCACGTAGAGCGTCGCCGGCTTGCCGTACACCTGCGTGGGGGTGCCGACGTCCTGCAGCACGCCCTTGCGCATGATGGCGACCCGGTCGGCCATGGTCAGCGCCTCGGCCTGGTCGTGCGTCACGTAGACCGTGCTGACGCCCAGCTCACGGACCAGGCCGGAGATCTCGGCGCGCAGCTCGGCGCGCAGCCCGCTGTCCAGGTTGGACAGCGGCTCGTCCATGAGGAAGAGGCCGGGGCGGCGCACGATGGCGCGACCCATCGCCACCCGCTGGCGCTGGCCGCCGGAGAGCTGGCTGGGCTTGCGCCCGAGCACGTCGCCGATGCCCAGCGCGCTGGCGACGTCGGCGACCCGCTCGGCCCGCGGCTCCGGCTCGATGCCGGACAGGCGCAGTGGGAAGCCGATGTTCTCGCCCACGGTCATGTGCGGGTAGAGCGCGAAGTCCTGGAAGACCATCGCGATCCGGCGGTCCCGCGGCGGGAGCTGGTTGGCCAGTTGGTTGTCGAGCATGATGGCACCGCTGGTCGGGTCCTCCAGACCCGCGATCATTCTCAGCACAGTGGACTTGCCGCAGCCCGAGGGTCCCAGCAGCACCATGAATTCACCGTCAGCCACATCCAGGCTGACGTTGTCGACCGCCACCGTCCCGTCAGGGAATACCTTGGTGACGTCTTTGAGATTGACGGTAGTCACCGTCTCCTCCCGCTGCCCTCGTTCCGGCCCCGAATCTGGACACTCTCGCGAAGAATAGCCCGTCTTCCCATCGGGTAAACGTTCCATGTTCACGCCGTGACAGATCTATTACCGGTGCCACCGAGTTTGAAAGCAAGGGGTTCTAGCAGCCGATTCTCTTCCACCGTCCACTCCGGTCGGACCGCAGCGGCCTTGACCTGCGCGGGCCCGGAAAGCGCTCTCAGGAACTCGTGAAGATCGGCGACGGTCGCGGTGCCTGCACGGTTTCGCCGAGAAAGACCCTGCGTACGACCCGTTCGGCGGCGTGCCCGTCCTCCCAGGCGCAGAAAGTTTCCCGAAAGACCGCCCGGCGTGGCGACTCGTCCCGCCAGCCGCCGCCGCCCAGCACCTCGACCAGTTCTGAGAAGTCGCGGGCCACCGGGCCGGGGGCGTGTGCCACGATGTCGAGCACCGCGCCGCGCAGCCTGCGGTAGTCGGCCCAGTCCGGCACGTAGAGCACGATCGGGCGGTCCAGCACCGCGAAGTCGAAGATCCCCGACGAGTAGTCACTGATCAGCAGATCAGCGGCAAGATAAAGATCTTCGATCACCGGGTATGACGAGACGTCGCGCACCCGGTCACCCGGCCCGAACGTGTCGTCGGCCAGGTAGTGCCCCCGCGCCAGCAGGCGGCTGTCCGGCCCCAGGGCCGCGGTCACCGCCGCCGGGTCGAACCGGGGCAGCGTCATCGGCCGCGGCCGGAACGTCGGCAGGTACAGCGCCACCGTCTCGTCCGGTCCCAGGCCCAGCGCGGCCCGTGCTACGGCCCGGTCCTCCGCCCCGGCTCGGGCCAGCCGGTCGTTGCGCGGGTAGCCCGTCTCCAGCGCCTCGTACGGGCACGGATAGGCGCGCTCCCACACCTGGGTGCTGAACGCGTTCGCGCTGACGCTGAAGTCCCAGCGGTCGCTGCGGCGCAGCAGGCTGCGGAAGTTGTGCCGCTCGCCGGCCGGGTAGTGCTGCTCGTCGAGGCCCATCGTCTTCACCGGCGTGCCGTGATGGGTCTGCAGGTGCACCTGGCCCTTGCGCTTGCGTACGAAGTCGGGGAAGTTCACGTTGTTGACCAGGTATTTGGCCCGCGCGAGGAGCCGGTAGTAGGCGGCGCTGCCCTCGACCACGTGCGGCGTGCCCGGCGGCAGCCCGGCGACCGACTGCGGGCGCACCACCCAGACCCCGTGCACATGCGGCGCGACGGCCCTGGCCCGGCTGTGGATCGCGGCCGGATTGCAGGACACCCCGCGATACCAGTACGAGGCGTAGGCGGCGAGGTTCTCTCGCACCGGCAGCATGGTCTGCAGCCGGTAGTAGGCGCGGTCGAGCAGGCCGACCTGGGGCTTGCGTAGCGGGAAGACCCGGCGCCAGCCCGCGGTCGCCGCCGACGCCGCCTGCGCGGCCCGCCGCTCCACCCGGTAGCAGGTGCGCAGGGCCGCGTACGCGTGCCAGGCGCGCGCCGCGACCAGCCGGTAGCGCAGGCCGTCCTTGCCCGGCGGCGGGGTGAACCCGCCCGGCGGCAGGTAGCGGTCGAACATGTCGGCGGCACGCAGGAACGAGGCGCGGCGCAGGTGGCCGGGCAGGCGCTGCTCGTTGCCGACCGTCTGCATGCAGTGCCGGATCATCTGCTCGAACACGATGGGCCGGACCGGGTCGACCCGGTCGCCGTAGCCGTCGATCAGGTCCCAGGCCCGGTCCCAGTGGTCGAAGACGTCCATGTGCCGGGCGTCGCGGGTGTGCGTGATCGCGCCCTGGCGCCGCTGGCGGTAGGTGTAGCAGACCTGGTCCAGCACCACGATGCGCCGGGCGCCGGTGAGCAGCGGATACGTCCAGGAGACGTCCTCGTACCAGCCGGGGGCGAAGCTCAGGTCGAGCCGTTCCAGCAGCTCGCGGCTGACAATCTTGTTCCAGACGGTGTGGATGGTGCGCAGCAGCCCCGGCCGGGCCAGGATGTCGGCGCCGTCCGGGCCGGGCGCCGCGGCCAGGCGGCGGCGCAGCCCACTGCGCCGAGGCCTGCCGATCGGGTACGACCGTTCGAAGTCGACCATCAGCACCTCGGGCCGCCGATCCCGCAGCACCTCGCTGACCAGCGGCAGCGCCCCCGACGCGAGCGCGTCGTCGCTGTCGACGAACCACACGTAGTCGCCGGTCGCCTGGGCCAGCCCGGCGTTGCGCGCCCGCCCCAGCCCCACGTTCCGCTCCAGGTGCAGCACCTTCAGGCGGCGGTCGCGCGCGGCGTACTCGTCGAGGATGTCGCCGCAGTGGTCCGGCGAGGCGTCGTCGACCGCGATCACCTCCAGGCCCGCGACATGCTGCCCGAGGATCGAGTCCAGACACTCCCGCAGGTACCCCTGCACCCGATAGGCGGGCAACACAACACTGACCGTCACTGGCGCCCCGTCCGACGTGGGCGCGCGGCGGCATCAGCCGCCCGGACGGCTCAGCATTCGATGACGTTGACGGCCAGGCCCCCGCGCGCCGTCTCCTTGTACTTGATTTTCATGTCCGCGCCGGTCTCGCGCATGGTTTTGATGACTTTGTCCAGCGACACGAAGTGGTTGCCGTCGCCGCGCAGCGCCATCCGCGACGCGGTGATCGCCTTGACGCTGGCCACCGCGTTGCGCTCGATGCACGGGATCTGCACCAGGCCGCCGACCGGGTCGCAGGTCAGACCCAGGTTGTGCTCCATCGCGATCTCGGCCGCGTTCTCGACCTGCGCGGGGGTCCCGCCCAGCACCTCGGCCAGCCCGGCCGCCGCCATCGAGCAGGCCGACCCGACCTCGCCCTGGCAGCCGACCTCGGCGCCGGAGATGGAGGCGTTCTCCTTGAACAGCACGCCGATCGCGGCCGCGGTCAGCAGGAACCGCACGATGCCGTCCTCGGAGGCGCCCGGCACGAACTTCGAGTAGTAGTGCATGACCGCCGGGACGATGCCCGCCGCGCCGTTGGTCGGGGCGGTGACCACGCGGCCGCCCGCCGCGTTCTCCTCGTTCACGGCCAGCGCGAACAGGGTGATCCAGTCCATCACCCGCAGCGGGTCGGTGGCGAAGTGCTCGCGCGACAGCGACCGGCGCAGCTCTGCCGCGCGGCGGCGCACCTTCAGCCCGCCCGGCAGGATGCCCTCGTTGGTGCAGCCCGCCTCAACGCAGTCCTGCATGACCTGCCAGATGCGCAGCAGACCCGACCGCACGTCGGCCTCGCTGCGCCAGGACAGCTCGTTGGCCAGGACGATGTCGCTGATGCGCAGGCCGGTCTGCTCGGTCAGGGCCAGCAGCTGGGCGCCGGTCTTGAACGGGTAGCGCACCGGGGTGTCGTCCGGCTTGATCCGGTCGGCCCCGGCCGCGTTCTCGTCCACCACGAACCCGCCGCCGACCGAGTAGTACGTGCGCTCGCGCACGCAGGCGCCGTCGGCGTCGTACGCGGCGAAGGTCATGCCGTTGGGGTGGTAGGGCAGCGCCTTGCGGCGGTGCAGGGTCAGCTCGAACGCCGCGTCCTCGATGCCGAGCAGGCTCACCCGCCCGGCCGCCTTGATCGCCTGGAACCGCTCGTCGGCGGTGGCGGTGTCCACCGTCTCCGGGTCGTCACCGGCCAGCCCGAGCAGCACCGCCTTGTCGCTGCCGTGGCCGTGGCCGGTCGCGCCCAGCGAGCCGAACAGCTCGGCCCGGACCATTACCACCTCACTGAGCCGACCGTCGGCTTTCAGCCCGGTCGCGAAGATCTGTGCCGCCCGCATCGGTCCCACGGTGTGCGAGCTCGACGGCCCGATACCGATTTTGAACAGGTCGAAGACGCTGATCACCGACACACCCTCCGACGCTGGAAGCGGACGGAGCAACGATAGCGCTGTGACCGGGGTCGCCCCTACCTCGGGCGAGCCCGATCACAGCTCATCGGGTCACAGGTCGTTGAAGGTGATGGTGACGTTGGTGTAGCCGAGCGAGTGCAGCAGGCCTTCCAGCGTCTTGCGGGTGTTCTCCTGGGCGCGCTCCTTGAGCTGGCTGCCCTGGGCGGCGTTCTTCAGCTTCTCCTCGGCCGCCTGCATCGTCTCCTGCTGGCGGTTGGGGTCGCCGTCGAAGAAGTCGCCCACCCGGTTGATCAGGCCCCGGTCCTCGGCGTAGACGTAGCTGCGGTCCAGGTCGAGGTTGGGGGCGGCGAGTTGCGGGGCGGGCAGGTTGATCGTCACCGTCTTGTGGTCGGCCGAGTCGATGATCTGGGCCTCGGTGAGCTGCGAGAAGTCGACGTACGCCTCGACGGTGCCGGCGGCCACGAACAGGGTGTGCTGGTTGTACAGCCAGTCGGGCAGGAACTTGCGGTCCTCCTTGAGGTCGACGATGACCTCGTAGTTGCCCTCGGCCGCGACGAACCGGCTCAGATCCTTGATCGACAGCAGCACGGGCGGCTGGCTCTTGTCGGTCACCTGCTCGGCGAACGGGTTGCGCAGCTTCGGGATGAGCCCGGCCACGGTGAGCCCGCCCACCGCGATCCCGGCCAGGGCCAGCACGAGGAAGGTCAGCAGGATGCCGCGGAACCAGCGCCGACGCGGTCGCGGCGGCTCGTGCTCATGGTCGTGGTCGTCGTCCGGGTCCGTGCCCTTGGCCCGCAGGGTGGGCAGGGGCTCGGTCGGCTTGGCTCGGCCCGGTGAGTACTCGGGCAGGTTCTGCGTCGGTTCGTCGGCGCCCATGTGAGCCTCCCGCTGAGTTCCGGTGGTGACACCCACGGTATTACCTCACCCCGACAACGGGACACTCCTGATCTCGAAGACGACTCAGCCGAACGCGGCGATGCCGGTCAACCGCTGGCCGAGCACCAGCTGGTGGATCTCCGAGGTGCCCTCGTAGGTCAGCACGCTCTCCAGGTTGTTGGCGTGGCGCAGCACCGGGTACTCGCCGGAGACGCCGTTGGCGCCCAGGATGGTGCGGCACTGCCGGGCGATCGCGATCGCCTCCCGTACGTTGTTGAGCTTGCCCGCGCTGACCATCTCCGGACGCAGCGCGCCCCGGTCGGCGGTGCGGCCCAGGTGCAGCGCCAGCAGCCAGCCCTTCTGCAGCTCCAGCGCCATGTCGGCGAGCTTGGCCTGGGTCAACTGGAACGCCGCGATCGGCTTGCCGAACTGGGTGCGGTGGACGGCGTAGTCGAGCGCGGTGTGCAGGCAGTCGCGGGCCGCCCCGATCGCGCCCCAGACGATGCCGTAGCGGGCCTCGGTGAGGCAGCTCAGCGGGGCGCGCAGGCCCTCGGCGCCGGGCAGCTGGGCGTCGGCGGGCAGCCGTACGCCGTCGAGCACGATCTCGCCGGTGGCGCTGGCGCGCAGCGACAGCTTGCCGGTGATCTCCCGGGCGGTGAATCCCGGCGTGTCGGTCGGCACGGCGAACCCGCGTACGCCGTCGTCGGTGCGGGCCCAGATCACGGCCACGTCCGCGAGCGGCGCGTTGGTGATCCACATCTTGCCGCCGTCGAGCACCCAGTCCGAGCCGTCGCGGCGGGCCCGGGTGGCCATCCCGGCCGGGTCGGAGCCGTGGTCGGGCTCGGTCAGGCCGAAGCAGCCGATCAGCTCACCCTTGGCCATGCCGGGCAGCCAGCGCTGCTTCTGCTCCGCCGAGCCGTACTTCCAGATCGCGAACATGGCCAGCGAGCCCTGCACGCTCACCAGCGAGCGCACACCCGAGTCGGCGGCCTCCAACTCCAGGCAGGCCAGCCCGTACGCGACCGCGCTGGTCCCGGCGCAGCCGTAGCCGGTCAGGTGCATGCCGAGCAGGCCCTGGGCGCCGAAGTCGCGGGCCAGCTCGCGGACGGGGGCGTGGCCGGTCTCGTACCAGCCCGCCACGTACGGCCGCACCTTGTCGTCGACCAGGCGGCGCACCACCGCCCGGATCTCCCGCTCCTCGTCGGTGAGCAGGGCGTCGAGGTCGAGCAGGTCCAGCGGCAGCACGGGAGTCGTCACGGGCCTCACCTTAACGGCGGGTCAGCACCCCGGTGAAGGACGCCGTCGCCGAACCGGCATGCCGGTCAGCTGAGCTGCAGGACCCGGACGTGGATCTGGTGGCGCTGCTGCAGGGCCGCGCGCAGGGCGCGGTGCAGGCCGTCCTCCAGGTACAGCTCGCCCTTCCACTCCACGACGTGCGGGAACAGGTCGCCGTAGAAGGTCGAGTCGTCGGCCAGCACCCGGTCCAGCGCCATCTCCAACTTGGTGGTGACCAGCTGGTTCAGCGAGATCGGGCGCGGTGGGATCTCGGCCCACTGCTTGAGGGTGTAGCCGTGGTCAGGGTACGGACGACCGTCCCGTACCGCCTTGAAGATCACGTTCTTCCCCTCCCAACCCGACCAGGACCGCGCCCAGACTAACCGCCGGAGGCGACCTCCGGCGCGCCTGTGTTCCCCCACGCTCCACGGTGCACCACATCGTCGAGGCCGCGCCGCCCCCGCTTGAGTGACTTCGACCGATGGTCGGGAGCCCGGTAGCCCACGCTCACCGCCCCGATCGGGGTGTACTCCGCGGGCACCCCGAACGCCTCCCGGAACGCGTCGATCCGCTCCGGCGGCACGCCGAAGAAGCACGCGCCCAGGCCCTCGTCCACGGCCGTGAGCAGCATCAGCAGCGACGCCATCCCGGTGTCGATGTGCCAGTACGGCACCGGCCAGCGCGCCTCGTCCTGATCCGTCCAGCCCTTGTCCGCCTCGGCGTACCGGCTCAGGTAGGCCGCCTTGTGCGACAGCGGCACGATCAGCAGCGGCGCCTTGCGCATGTTGGTCAGCCACTGCCGCCACACCTCGGTCTTGGGCGTGGCCGCGTCCCAGAACCGCGCGCGCTCCTCCGGGGTCTCCAGCACCAGGAAGGCCCAGCCCTGCGAGAACCCGGCCGAGGGCGCGTGCGTGGCGTGGCGCAGCAGCTTCTCCACCACCTCGGGCGGCACCGGCCGGTCCGGGTCATAGTTGCGCACCATCCGGCGACGGCGGACGACGTCGGCGAACTCCATCTACGCCGCCGTCGCGGTGATGCCCCAGGTGCCCGCCCACAGCTGGCTGGGGGCCAGGGTGATCAGGTCCCGGCCGGAGCGCAGCGCGTCCGGCGGGCAGGTCATCGGCTCGATCGCGATCGAGCGGCGGTGCCGCGGACCGGTCAGCGTGTGCGAGGTGAACAGCTGCCACCAGCCGAAGTTCTCGTCGGCCCAGACCCGCACGGCGCGCCCGTCGGGGGCGGTGATGCTGACCGCCGAGCCGCCGTCATCCTCGCGGATCACGTCACCGAACGCGGTGTCCAGCTCCAGCGCGCCCAGGCGCCGGGCCTCGGTGAAGTCGAACTCGCCACCGGCCACCTTCGCCGCGCCGATCGGCAGCATCCGGCCGTCGACCAGCAGGCGGGTGCGGGCGGGGATGTGCAGCACCAGGTCGTCCACGGCGACGCCCGGGATGTGCAGGTACGGGTGAACGCCCAGCCCGAACGGGGCCTCCGTCGGCGCCTCGTTGACCACGGTGTGGCTGATCCGCAGTCCCGCGTCGTCGAGGGAGTACGCGGTGCGCAGGCGCAGCTGCCACGGATAGCCGGGGC
This sequence comes from Catellatospora tritici, assembly GCF_019083965.1. Taxonomy (GTDB): domain Bacteria; phylum Actinomycetota; class Actinomycetes; order Mycobacteriales; family Micromonosporaceae; genus Catellatospora; species Catellatospora tritici. The sequence continues at coordinate 4,209 of NZ_JAHRCY010000043.1, read as the reverse complement.
GCGGGTGCAGCACGCACTCAACGGTCACGGCGTCCTCGGTCTGCTCGACCGCGGTCCAGGGCAGCCAGTGCACCAGGCCGTGGATGGCGTTGTGCAGGGCCGGTTCGGTCAGCGAGAGCTGGTGCGGGTGGCCGTCGTACCGGTAGTAGCCGTCGCGGACCCGGTTGGGCCAGGGCGCCAGCGTCTGACCGGCGCCGGCGGGGCACAGCTCGTCCGCGCCGAACCCGTCGAGGACGTCCACACCGCCGACCGCGTATCCGCGCAGCCCACCGCCGACTTCGACCACGGTGGCGGTCTGCGCACCGTGCACAATCGTCCATTGGGTGCCGGACGGGTGAAAGTTGGTCACGACCCCGCACCTTACATTGCCGGAGTCAGGGAGCGAGACGTTCCACGATCCACTCGCCGTCTACCCGGCGGTAGCGCAGCCGATCGTGCAGTCGGCTGGGCCGTCCCTGCCAGAACTCCACCGTCTCGGGTTCGACCCGCAGCCCGCCCCAGTGACCGGGCAGCGGCACCTCCGTGTCGGCGGGGAACGATTGCTCCGCGCGGGCGTACGCCTCCTCCAGCGCGGCCCGGTCGGCCAGCACCGACGACTGGGTGCTGGCCCAGGCGCCGAGCTGCGCCCCGCGCGGGCGCAGGTGGAAGTACTCGTCGCTCTCGTCGCGGTCCACCGGCGTGATCCGCCCGCACACCACCACCTGTCGCCCGATCGCGAACCACGGAAAGGTGATGCTCGCGTACGGGTTGGCCAGCGCCTCCCGGCCCTTGCGCGAGTCGTAGTTGGTGAAGAACACGAACCCGTGCTCGTCGTACCCCTTGAGCAGCACGGTGCGGCTGCTCGGGCGGCCGTCCGGCGACGCCGTCGCCACGATCATCGCGTTCGGCTCGACCAACCTCGCCGCCACCGCCTCGCCGAACCAGCGCCGGAACTGGTTGGTCCAGTCCGGGGCCAGCTGCGACTCCAGCAGCCCCTCGGCGCGTACGGCGGGACCGGGCTCGGCGGGTTCGGCGTACTCGCGCCGCATCCGGGCGAGGTCGGGGTGCGTGATCGACGGCTGCTCAGTCACCCGACCATCCTCACCCAGCCCCGGCCGCGACGGAAAACATGTCCCGCCCGGCCCGGCGCGGCGCGGATTCGCCGTTCGCGCGTTGTAAACACCGGAGAATGTCGCGTCTAGCACATCCGTGGCGGGTCGCCAAACGGTTAACGCCGTAGCAAGATGTTGCTCGAACTGAACCAAACCTCAGGTCCGCGCAACCTGCCGCGACACACAGACCGGGAGTACACAGATGTCCGACTTCAAGCCGGGCCTGGAGGGCGTGATCGCCTTCGAGACCGAGATCGCCGAGCCTGACAAGGAGGGCGGCTCGCTGCGCTACCGGGGCGTCGACATCGAGGACCTGATCGGCCAGGTGTCGTTCGGCAACGTATGGGCGCTGCTGGTCGACGGCAAGTTCGGGCCGGGCCTGCCGCCCGCCGAGCCGTTCCCGGTGCCGGTGCACTCCGGCGACATCCGCGTCGACGTGCAGTCCGCCGTCGCCATGCTCGCGCCGTACTGGGGCCTGGGCCAGCTGCTGGACATCACCGACGAGCAGGCCCGCGAGGACCTGGCCCGGGTGTCGGTCACCGCGCTGTCGTTCGTCGCACAGTCGGCCCGCGGCCTGGGGCTGCCCGCCGTGCCGCAGAAGGAGATCGACAAGGCGCAGACGATCGTCGAGCGCTTCATGAAGCGCTGGCGCGGCGAGCCTGACCCCCGCCACGTCAAGGCCGTCGACGCGTACTTCATCTCCGCCGCCGAGCACGGCATGAACGCCTCGACCTTCACCACCCGGGTCGTCGCCTCCACCGGCGCCGACGCCGCGGCGTGCATCTCCTCCGGCATCGGCGCCCTGTCCGGCCCGCTGCACGGCGGCGCCCCGTCCCGGGTGCTGCACATGATCGAGGCCGTCGAGCGCTCCGGCGACGCCGAGGGCTACGTCAAGGGCGTGCTGGACCGGGGCGAGCGCCTGATGGGCTTCGGCCACCGCGTCTACCGCGCCGAGGACCCGCGCGCCCGCGTGCTGCGGCGTACGGCCAAGGAGCTGGGCGCGACCCGCTACGAGGTCGCCGAGGCGCTGGAGAAGGCGGCCCTGGCCGAGCTGCGCGCCCGCCGCCCCGACCGGGTGCTGGAGACCAACGTCGAGTTCTGGTCGGCGGTCGTGCTGGACTTCGCCGAGGTGCCCGCGCACATGTTCACCTCGATGTTCACCTGCGCCCGGGTGGCCGGCTGGTCCGCACACATCCTGGAGCAGAAGAAGCTGGGCCGCATCGTCCGCCCGTCGGCCAAGTACATCGGCCCCGGCACCCGCAAGCCGAGCGACGTCGAGGGCTGGGGCGCCATCAGCCACGCCTGATCCGCTGATCTTCACGAGCGCCCGCGCGGGATCCGCGCGGGCGCTCGCGCTTTGTCACCACGTACCCCCGAACGCATTTGCTCTGCACCCACCCGCTTGCTCTGCACCCGCGGACGCATCGCAGCCGCACCGGTGGGTGCAGAGCAAGGCCGTGGGTGCAGAGCAAAGCCCGGCAGCGGTTGCGCCGGTGGGTGCAGTGCAAGGCCGTGGGTTCAGCGCAGGGCCGTGGGTGCAGAGCAAGCTGGGCGGCGGTTGCGTCTGGGGGTGCAGAGCAAGGCGGTGGGTGCAGAGCAAATGCAGGCGGCGGGAGTATCACAGCGGGCGGGGGTGACAGGTGAGCACCATCACGGACAAACCCTGGGACGGCGCGGCGGCGGCAGCCGCCTGACGTGGGAGAATCCGGGTGATACGGCAGCGTCGCCGCTCTAATCTCGCACTCTCTGACACGCCTGAAGGACTGATGTCATGGCCGAGACGCCGATCCGCATTCCCGCTGAGCTCCTGCCCGCCGACGGCCGTTTCTGCTGCGGTCCGTCCAAGGTCCGCCCCGAGGCGGTAGCGGCGCTCAGTTCGGTCGCCGGCACGTTCCTCGGCACCTCCCACCGCCAGAAGACGGTGAAGAACCAGGTGGCCCGCTTCCGTGAGGGCCTGGCCCAGTTCTTCGGCCTGCCGGACGGCTACGAGGTGATCATCGGCAACGGCGGCACCACCGCGTTCTGGGAGGTCGCCACCTTCTCGCTGATCAAGGACAGGGCGCAGTTCGCGACCTTCGGCGAGTTCGGCGCCAAGTTCGCCAAGGCGGTCAAGGACGCCCCGTTCCTGGGCGCGCCGACCGTGCACAAGGGCGAGCCGGGCAGCGCGGCGTTCCTGGTCGCCGAGGAGGGCGTGGACGCGTACGGCATCCCGCAGAACGAGACGTCGACCGGTGTGGCCGTGCCCGTGCAGCGGGTGGCCGGCGCTGACCCGGGCGCGCTGGTCCTGCACGACGCCACCTCGGCTGCGGGCGGTCTGGATGTCGACCTCACCCAGAGCGACGTCTACTACTTCGCCCCGCAGAAGTGCTTCGCCTCCGACGGCGGCCTGTGGATCGCGATCCTGTCCCCGGCCGCGATCGCGCGCGCCGAGGAGATCAAGGCGGGCGGCCGCTACATCCCGGCCTTCCTCGACCTGGTCACCGCGATCGAGAACTCGCGCCTGGAGCAGACCCTGAACACCCCGGCGCTGGCCACGGTCTTCCTGGCCGCCGAGCAGACCGACTGGATGAACGCGCAGGGCGGCCTGGCCTGGGCGACCCAGCGCACCGCCGAGAGCGCCGAGATCCTGTACCGCTGGGCGGAGAAGTCGCCGGTGGCGACCCCGTTCGTGACCGACCCGGGGCTGCGCTCCAACGTGGTCGCCACGATCGACTTCGCTGACAGCATCGACGCCGCGGCGATCGCCAAGACGCTGCGCGCCAACGGCGTCGTCGACACCGAGCCGTACCGCAAGCTCGGCCGCAACCAGCTGCGCATCGCGCTGTACCCGGCCATCGACCCAGCCGATGTGCAGGCGCTGACCGCCAGCATCGACTACGTGATCGACCAGCTGTAACAGCAGCTCAACGCGGATGAAGCGCGGGCGCCCGAACGGGCACCCGCGCTTCTCGCGTATCGGCCGACGTCGCTACCGGACAGATTCTCGCGTTTCTAATGAGTTCTGGGAGTAGGCCATCCGGCAGACTCCTGGTGGGTAGGTAGCCACCGGCAGACGAGCACTCCCGTTTCCTGGACGTTGAGTCCTACTGAAAGATCGTGCCGCCGCCGGTCGGTGTGG
>NZ_JAHRCY010000042.1 GCF_019083965.1 Catellatospora tritici | reverse complement strand
CATGGCTGGAGGTGACCGGGACCTACACCTCGCAGACGCTGGCCGACCCGGTCAACGGCGAGGACATCCCGTTTCTCAATGTGGCGACGTGGCGGCCGATCGCGGCACCGAAGGAGCAGTACGAGTAGGACCGCATCACCAGGCCACCTGCCACGTGCCGCCGCCTATGGACGGATGCCGGTGCGGGTCGTAACGTCGGGTCGGCCGATCGTGCGGCGACGATCGCGGACTCTTCCATACCCTTGTGAGGAGCGCACGATGTCGCGTAAGACCGGCAAACCGCCGCACAACAACCCGTCCGCCCGGCAGAGCAGCAGCCTGACCACCGCTCAGGTGCTGCGCATGCTGAGTGCACTGGCCGTCGCCGCCGTCGTGGGGGCGTTCATCGGCGTGCAGATCACCGCACCCAGCGCCGCCGAGACGACCGTCGCGTCGCTGCGCGAGCAGGAAGCCCGCCGCGACGTGGCGCAGATCAGCGAACTGACCACCCGGGCGCGCGCCACCGTGACCGCCATCCAGCCCATCGTCGACGGCCTCACCGCGACGGCGCAGACGACCGACGAGCAACTCGCGGCGTGGCGGCAGACGCTCGCCACCGAGGTGGCGTGGTACTCCAAGACCGTGTCCGGGATGACCGCCACCAACATCGCCCGCGGTGCGCTGCGCGGCGCGGTCCAGCAACTGGCGCTCGCGGCCGACACCGCCGCCGCAGCCCGCGCCCTGCCCGCGTCCTCGCGGCAGCCGGTGCTGAAACTCGCCGAACGGCAGCGCGATCTGGCCGCTGCGGCATGGTCGGTGGCCGCCACCCAGCTCGACCAGATCAACATCGACGCAGGCAACGGCCACCAGCACGTCTACCTCAGCCCGACCGGCACCGGAGGAGAGATGACCGGCGACGGCCAGGCCGAGGGAACCGGCAGCTGACCGGTCACCGACGGTGTCGCAACCACGGGGCGTCGCCGCGAGGAAAGCGCCCTCCGCGCCTACAGCGGCTGCGGCTCGCCGTCGCCTCGGGCCGGTCCGGCGCGGATGACAGTCCTGTCATCGATGTGGTTGCGGCTGTGGGAACCGCCTTACCCTGGCAGCGGTGGTTGGACGTGTCGACCGATGTGGACGGCAGGCATGCTCTGGCGCCACCGGCAACGCCTGTTGCCGGAACCGCAGCGGGCCGGTCTTTGCGTTCTCCGCAGGGCCGGCCCTGGTGGACCTCGACATGCGACACCAACGGCCGGGGCGGGCGCCGACGAGACTGCCGCTTCTTGGCACGCAGCGCCTGCGAACCGCCGGCTGTGTGTGGGCGGCAACCGCGGCGGCCCGCGAGCCGGAGAGCATCTGGGCCTCGGTGTCGACCAGGCCGGCCAGCGTGATCTCAATCAGGAACCCGGGTTCCAGCCAGCCCTTCGGCACATGAGTCAGGCGCAGGGAGTCGATCGGCATACGTCGGCGACGGACCATGTCATCGCCGTCGCGGCTGGTGGCCGCCGTAGGTCCGCTCGGCCACCAGCCTTGGGGTGTCAGGAGACGGTCAATGCCGTGTCGTCGACGACGAAGGACGTCTGCAGCGAGGAGTCCTCGACGCCGGTGAACTTGAGGGTGACGGTCTGCCCGGCGAAGGCCGACAGGTTGAAGCTCTTCTGGCTGTAGCCGCTGGCCTTGTTCAGGTTGTTGACGACGTACAGCAGCCGGTCGGGCGAGCCGGTGCCGGGGCTGGTGACGACGCCGGTGGTGGCGTTGTTGACGAGGTAGTCGCGTACTCGCTGCGGGGTGAACGACGGGTTCTGCGCCACGACCAGGGCCGCGGCACCGGTGACGTGCGGGGGGTGGCCATCGACGTGCCGCTGATGGTGTTGGTGGCGGTGTCGCTGGTGTTCCACGCCGAGGTGATGCTCTGGCCGGGGACGAAGATATCCAGGCAGGTGCCGATGTTGGAAAACGACGCACGGGCGTCGGTGCTGGTGGTGGCGCCGACGGTGATGGCCGAGCCGACGCGGGCCGGTGAGGTGTTGCAGGCGTCGGCGCCGTTGTCGTTTCCGGCGGCGATGGCGTAGGTGACGCCGTCGGCGGTCGAGTTGGACACCGCGGTGTCCAGGGTCGTGTCGATGCCGCCGCCGAGGCTCATGTTCGCCACAGCGGGCTGGCCGGGGGCGTGGTCGGCGGTGACCCAGTCGATGGCCACCCACAGCGGCAACGACGACTGCGGGGCGCCTACGATCGGCGGTCACGCGGCCCGTACAGGGCTGAAGACGTGTCCGGCGCTCGTGCCCCAGACTGCGACCGAAGCCGTCGACACACCGGGACCGGTCTCCTGAAGAGGACGACCGGTTCCGCTGTGTTTCAAGGAAGAAGGACTCGCAGTGGCACGCAGATCACGCTGGGCGTCCAGATCGGCCCGGCACGGTCTACCCGCCTGCGCCAGCGTAGGGCCCCCTAACCGACCCACACAAGATCGATTACGGGACCGTCACCGTGCACGTGCGGGTCTGGGGCGTGACCACCGGCGTGCTGGGCCGCTGCCCGATCGGGCTCAGGTGAGGGCGCGCAGGTCCAACACATGCCACCGCTGGGCCTCGTTGTCGCCGGTGGACCACCACAGCATGCCGTTGCGGGTGAACACCCCTCCCACGCCCTGCCCGATCACCACGGCACGACGGACAGTCAGGTCGTAAACGAGAAGCTCGGTGTTGGCCATTCCGGTACGTGTATAGATCTCGTACCGGTCCAGGACCGCAACGTCATAGACCGCCGAGTTCACGGCGCCCGTCACCGTGCCGAACCGATCCGAACCGTCCGGGCGCAGCACGTCGATGACCGTGGACGCGTCGGTGCTGCCGACGGCGATCGCCCGGCACCACGTCGCCGAGCAGCTGATCAGCTCGTTGGCCGCGGCAGACACCGTCCGGTGCTCGCCGGTGTCCATGTTCGACAACTGCATCGGCTCCAGGCCGACGGGGTCGGCGCCGACCAGCCAGGGCCACGCGGCAAGGCTCCAGGCGCCGTCGACGGTGCGGACCGCGACGTCGCCGCCGGTCAGTGCGACGGTGCGGACCTCGGTGCGTGCCGTCGCTGAGTCGGCGTTGGCGATCCAGCTCACGGCGTCGTCGTGCAGCACCATGTCGTGCTCGGCGTCGAAGAGCAGGACCGCGCCGGTGTCGGTGGCGAGAGTACGGCTCGCGGCGGTGGCCAGGTCGGCGATCCAGATACGGCTGTCGCCCTGCCCGTCTGCGCCCGCGGTCAGCTCCAGCCACACCAGCCGCGTGCCGTCGGTGGTGAACCCGCCGAAGTCGGGCTCCTGCTCCTTGGGCAGCAGCCGCAGGACACGTTCGACACCGGCCTGCCTGAGCACCAACCTGATGCTCCTGCCGTCGTCCGATAGCGCGGTTCCAACCGAGCCGCCCGCATCGAGGAAGAACAGCGGACGGTACGCCGCGCCGTCGGCGAGCGTGGCGGGCACGTCGGCCGGACGGAGACTCGGATAAGCCTCAGCCAGCGGCAACTCGGTCCGGGCGGGCGCGGGGGGCGCCAGCGGGCGCAGGATCAGCATGGACGCGGCCGCAACCAGCGCCACAGCCAGGCCCGCGAGGCGGCCGGAACGTGCCAGCACGCCACGCCGGCCAGGATCGGACTGCGTCGTCATGCCGCTCATAATGCGCCAAGGCCACGAACCACACCCATGACACCCCTCCCAGGAGCTACCCGCTATCGCGGCAATCGGCAAGCCAACTGCGCCGGACCTCACGCGGTGCCCACCGGCGCGGGGTTGGCGCCGCCGAGCGGCGCGCTGCCGCGGGGACGCCGGGTCGGCCGGTGTACGCATGGACAGGCCGGCTCGTCGTGCCCGGGAAGAGGCGTTCCGCCCAGCGGGTCCTGCGGTCGGCCGCCCGCAGGACCGTCGGCCGTCGCCAGGATATGGGCGTGGCTTCGCCGAGGCCATATCGGTGACAGGACTGTCATCACCGGCCGGTGGGTCACCAAAGGCGAGCCCAGTCGGGCCCGTGACCTGTGTCTACGTGGCAGGACCGGCAACCGCATGCGTCTATGCGATTTTGACAATCATTTTCTTTACGGCGAGGGTGTGGGCATGAGCATGAGCACTCCTCGTCGTAAAGGTGCCGCGTTCGCCGCGGCCGCCGCCGTCGTACTCGCCTCCGCGTGCAGCGGCGGCGCCACGCCCGCAACCGCGGGCTCCGAACAGGTCAAGGTGGTCGCCGCGTTCTACCCGCTGCAGTACGTCTCGCAGCAGGTCGGCGGCGACGCGGTGAGCGTGGCCAACCTGGCCCCTCCCGGTGCCGAACCGCACGACCTCGAGCTGACCCCGGCCCAGGTGGCCCACATCGCCGAAGCAGACCTGGTCGTGTACCTGAAAGGCTTCCAGCCGTCGGTCGACGAGTCGGTCAAGCAGAACGCCGCAGGCAAGGCGTTCGACGTCGCCACCGTCGAGCCACTGCACGACGCCGTCGAGACCGACGAGCACGACCAGGCCGGGCACGAGCAGGAGATGGGCGGCAAGGACCCGCACGTGTGGCTCGACCCAGTCCGACTCGCGGCAATCTCGGACCGGCTCGCCGAGCGGCTGGCCTCCCTCGACTCCGGGCACGCCCCGCAGTACATCGCGCGGGCCGCCGACCTGCACGGCCGACTGCTGGCCCTGGACAGGCAGTACCGCGACCGGCTGGCCACGTGCCAGCGCCGCGAGATCGTGGTCAGCCATGCGGCGTTCGGGTACCTGGCCGAGCGGTACCGGTTGAAGCAGGTCGCGATCACGGGCCTGTCACCGGAGGACGAACCCGGGCCGCGCAAGCTGGCCGAGGTCACGGCGCAGGCTCAGCAGCTCGGTGCGACGACGGTGTTCTTCGAGACGCTGGTCAGCCCGAAGCTGGCACAGACGATCGCGCAGGAGGTCGGCGCCAAGGCCGAGGTCCTCGACCCGATCGAGGGCCTGCAGGTGGGCTCGCCCGACGACTACCTGTCGGTGATGCGGGCCAACCTCACCCGCCTGGTGACCGCGCTCGGCTGTACGGGCTGACCATCTGACCTCAGCGCAACATACCCGTCCAAGGTGACCTCACCGCCGGTCCCGCGCAAACTACGACCGGAGTGTAGGAGGTCGATCGACGTTCGGGATTGCCCAGCTGCAGGCCGGGCGGCGGGCGGCGGTGCGGGTGAGAGTGTACCGGCCGGGGCTGTGCAGGGTGCCCGAGTCGGGGAATGGCGAACTCGTGCAAGTGGTTGCGGTCCCAGCGGGCGAACGCGTCGTCGATCGCCTCGGCGAGGACGTGGAAGGTGTGCTGCGGGGCCACCGCGAAGATCCGCCCCGGGGTGGGCCACAGGCGCCGCTGGCGCGGCCGCCGAGCAGGTCCACGCGAATCGGCCACCAGCCGTGCCGCTGGATCCGGGGTTTGGCGGTGCGGGGCTGGGGTACCGAGGAACCTTGCGAGCCTGTGCCGCTGGCACCACGCACGCAAGAACAGCGCGGAAGGCGACGCTGCGCGGACCCGGCCGACAACGGGCCCGGCCGCGCGAGCGTCACCCCGGCAATCTCTGATTCCACGGGAGCCGCGCTTGCGTGTCAGCCGTGGGGTCGGCTGCTACTGCGCGATGTTGGTGAAGTGCACCGTGACGTACGTGGTCCGTGCCGTTGAGCTGCCCGGCAGTGGCGTGAACGCGATCAGGCCGTCGCCCTCGCACGGCACCGTCCACGCGGTGGGTATCGCATACCCGTGGAAGTACTCCGTGAGGGTCACCGGGGCGTTCGCGACGCTGCTGCTCACCGGCGCTGCGGCGATGGAGTTGCCGGTGCTGCCCGTGAAGCCGAGATTGGTCGTGGAACTCGGGTCCGAGACCCGGGAGACCGACAGGAGTTGGCCGCTTACGGGGTGCCCTGTCTGGCCCGTCGCCGGACCTGGGCAGGCCGTCTTGATGGTGGCTGCGGCGGTCTTGCCGTTGACCACGCCGTTGAAGTACTGGTTGGGCATGACCGGGTAGGTCGGCGGCGACGCGGCCGCTGCGGCGTTGCCAGCCGCCAGGGCAACCAACGCCAGGGGGACGAGCGTGATCAGCACACGAATTCGCATGGGCACCTCCGAGGTGCAACATCAGCTAATGATCGACAGATGTCAACCTTTATAGCGGCCGCAGCCCTGGCGCACAAGCAACGCTGCCCGTCTTCGCGCCAAGTGATGACATCACGTGCGACACGCGCGTGCTGGGCCTGGCCCCGCGCCCGCCTACGGCAGCCCAAGCGACGTCCTGCCCGGTTTCCGGCCAGCCCGCTCGCCGCGTACGCCCCGAATCGACCCTGCGACGGCGGGGACGGGGCAGCCTGCCGGGCGGGTATACGGCCGCTGACCACGACGCGACGCCGATCGCGGATGCGAGTTGCGGGCGGCCACGGGTAGTAGCCTGGGTCGACAAGGCCCGCCGCTGTCGGCCAGATGAGGCGTGACCAGCGGCGAGCGAGGCCGCTGAGAGACGGCGGCAACCTGGATCTGTCAGTGTCGTTGGGGCTGCGGATGGTCGGAACCGATCCGGTACGGCACGGCCGCGGAGCCGATCCGGTCCTGGCCGTGCTCGCCGCCGCGGCGCTGGCGTGCCTCGTGGCGGTGCTGGCCGCCCGGCCGCCAGTCGCCATCACGGTAGCGGCGGCCGCTAAGCCGGTGCTGCGGGTGGCGTTCGTGGTGCTGTGCTGGCAGGTCGCGGCCCGCCCACAGATCGCACCAGCGGCCCGCAGGTTCTGGCGCACCCTCGCCGCGGCCGGTGTGTTCCTGGCGGCCGGTAACCTGGTCGGCCTTGTCACCGGTGCCGAGACCCGGGGCGACCCGGCGGGCATGCTCGCCATGTCTCTGGTCCTGCTCCCGGGCATCCTGCTGGGAGGCTGGGCATTGCTCGCCTATCCGCTGCAGGTGCCCCCGTCTGAGCGCACGCGGCTGCGTCTGGACGTGGCCACCGTCATGTGCGCGTTCCTTGTGGCGGCCTGGTACATGTGGCTGCCGGCCGGGTCATCCCCGGACAACCCCGCGCAACTCGCGCTCACGGCGCTCGGCTGTGCCGTAATGCTGGTCGTCGCCTACGCGGCGGTGAAGCTGCTGCTCTCAGGTTCCGCGCCGTTCACCCCGCCCGCCGGCGTGCTGCTCGGAGCCGGGTTGCTGGTCGGCGCCTGGTACCTGTTCAACCTGCTGCGCATGCGCATCGCCGACGTCCAGTTGCTGCAGGCCGGGCAGCTGACCTCGGCGTTCCTGCTCCCGATCGCGGCCCGGGTGCAGTACCTGCAGATGCGGACCCGGCCCAGCGGCCTGACCACCCGCAGCCGGCCCCGCTACAGCCGCCTGCCGTACCTGGCCGTCGCGGCCACCCAACTCCTGCTGGTGTTGGAGCTGTGGACCGACGGGCTGACCCTGCGCGCCTGGGGCATGGTCGCCGGCACGGCCACCGTCACCGCGCTGGTCATCGCCCGCCAGAACCTCGCGTTCGCCGACAACGCCCGCCTGGTAGACCGCCTCGACGCCAGCATCCTGCAGCTGCGCCAGCACGAACGGCGCTTCCGGTCCCTGGTCCAGCACGCCTCCGACATCACCCTGCTCGTCGACGCCACCGGCACCGTCCGCTACGCCAGCCCATCGCTGAGCGCCCTGCTGGGCACCCCACCCGAACAGGCAACCGGCACACCCCTGGCCGACGTACTGCAGCCCGCCGAAGCCGCCGACGTCGCACAACTGCTCGCCGACGCCCGCGACGAACCCGACACCAGCGTGCGACACCGGTTGCAGGTGCACGACACCCGCGGCCGCCAACGGTGGCTGGAAGCCGTGGCCACCAACCGACTCGACGACTCCAGCGTCAGCGGCATCGTCATCAACGTACGCGACGTGACCGAGACCAGACTGCTCGAACAGCAGCTGCGCCACGAAGCCACCCACGACCACCTCACCGGCTTGCCCAACCGTGCCCTGCTCGAAGACCGGGCACACCGGCTCCTCGCCGGGAACGACCAAACCCCCGGGCTGCGGGCGGTCCTGCTGCTCGACCTCGACGACTTCAAAACCGTCAACGACCAGCTCGGCCACCACGCCGGCGACCGGCTCCTGGTGGCCGTCGCCGAACGGCTGCGCGGCAGCGTACGCCCCACCGACACCGTCGCCCGCCTCGGTGGCGACGAATTCGTCGTACTCCTTGCCGGCACCACCGCCTCGGGCGCCGTCGACACCGCCCGACGCATCCATGCCGCGCTCGCTCAGCCGCTGACCATCGACGGGCATCCGCTGGCGCCGCGCGTCAGCATCGGCGTCGCGTTCGGCACCAGGGAACCCCTCGACACCCTGCTACGCAATGCCGACGCCGCCATGTACCAAGCCAAACGCCAGCACGCCGACATCCGCGTGCACGGCGACGACTCCACCGGCACACCAGCCCAGGCCGGAGACAACCAACTCTGACGCTGCCGACCCGTGGGCCTCTGCGGCCAGCCGGCCGCGGGCGCGGAACCTGCTCGGCTACCTTGATGAGCCCCGAGGCGGTGATGCCGCTGCTCGACACAGTGCCGGGTTCGGCGCGGCGATGGCCATGGGCGCGATCACGGGCCCGTACCCGGCAGCCCACCCGGCTCGCCCCACCGACGCACTACGCTCGCCCTGATCGCCGCGACGCCCCGGGCACCGTGTCCCAGGAACCGTCCGCCCGCCGTCAGCCGTGCCGAGCGAACATGCCAGCGTTCCTGCCCCGGCCGCGTCTGGCCGGTCCCGGAGGAAGGAGCACCTACTTCTCAGGGTCGAGCAGGTCCCGGAAGCGGTAGTCCACGGTGGGTCGCCGTCGGGTCTGCGTGACGCGCAGCCCACCGTTGGCTGACGCCGTCGCTGAGGTGCAATCGATGCTGCCCCGGCTTCGCCGGCGTGGACGACGACATCATGTGCGACGACGAACGTGTGCTGGACCTGAGGCGTCACTGTCACCACGCGCCGCGCCGCGCCGTGCCGCCCGGCCGTCCGCAACGGCCACGCGGGCACGGCGTTCTCACAACCCGGCGACCGTCCACGTCACGGTGCCGTGGAGGTGGGTCAGACCCGGAGCGGACAAGCAGGCCGCGAGCTGCGCTGTCGGGTAGACCGACACAGACGTCAGCGTCGACCCGGTGTAGTCACCGGCAGTGATCGGTCCGGTCGCCGTCGCGACGACCTGCCCGTTCACATAGGCCACTTCGCCCAGTGCTGCACTCCATGTAGACGTGCGTCCGGACGGCGACCAGGTGAACACCAGGGTGAACATGCCCGATGCGTGCAGCGTCGTGCACGACAGCTGCGTCGTGCCGGAGAAGGAGGTGGCGAACGAGTTGTCACCGGGGATCTTCCCCAGCCCGGTACATGCGTGTCCTTCCAACGTTTCCGAGAATGACACGGTCTGGGAGAAGTTGCGCAGCCCGGGGCTGAAGGTGACGTCGTCACTTCCCGGACATACCACGGTGACCAGGCTGGCGGCGGATACAGTGACCCGACCATTCGCCATAGTCGAGGTTGGGGCCGCACGGCTCGGATATGCCGCAGACGCGGCAGCCGAAGTCAGGCCGAGCACCGCAACGAGCGTCACTGCTAGGCCGCCCGTTCGGGCCACTCGGAGCGCAGGCATGAACAGCCGCTGCTTCACAGAGTCCTCCTGTTCGTGGTCGTCGAGGTCATCGCCACGTGGGCTACGCGCAATCAGACAGGACCCGGCCATAGCCAGCAAAGGCGATTAATAGAGTGCATCAGGGTAGATATGGGCTTGACAACCGCAGTCACCCGAAAGGCGAAGGCGCGCTATGCCGACACGCTCACGACGAATCGCGCTCGATAGCAAAAAGGACAGTGATCGCGGGACAGTGCCTACCGCAGCCGTCCTGATGAGTGGCTGAGCCGATATGTGTGAGGGATCGGGGCCGGCCCTCTCCCCGCACGCGACACCGGGAAGCGGCTGTGTCTCGTCGGGCGAATGGAAGCCCGATCGATCGAAGAACGGATGTCCCTCGCATTGGCAAACGGATCGGGCCATCTCCGAAACGCTCACTGAGGCAGCCCGCCAGGGAAGTCGGCTCGGCGACCGTCCGGATACCGGCGATGGCGTGTCGGGAACTGTGGCGCTGGCACCCATTGCACGGTCTCACGTCGATGGGTCTTACGTTGCCCCCGACACCCGACTTCCGGCGCCATCACCTTCGAGACGTACTGGTTTTCGCCACCATGGCGGCCTGGGTCGGGCTAGGAATGTGGCTGGCTGCACAGTTCATGGTTCAGCCTCTGCCGGCGAGCGCGGGGCTGCTGGGCACGCCCGGCACCCTCAGCGTAGACGAGTGTTTCGACCGTGGCGCGAACGAGGATGGCGCGGTCCCCATCTACTGCCGTGGCTCGTTCACCACCTCACGCCAGTCGCAGACATCGGTGGTGACGATCTTCGCGGGGCGTTACCTGTGCGAGATGTGGCGTGCGGCCCGGTACGCGGCTTCACCGAGATCCTCGGCCCTGGCTACCCCGGAGACGACGACCACACGCACACGGGCAACAAGAGCAGCCAGCCGCCTACCAAGCCCTGCTCGACGTACACCCCGAAGTACCTCACCGCCGGGTTCGAACAGGTGCGAGCCGCCCACGGCACGTTCGACGGATACCTCACCGACGCGCTGGGCATTGGACCGGCGGGCCCTGCACGAGCTGCGCACCATTCTGCTGGTCTGACGGCCCGCCGATCTGGTCGACCGCCCGTGGCCGTTTCAGTGCCGATGCAACGCCTCCGGACGCCGCTGAATGATCATCGAGGTGGCGAACGCGGTCCGCAGCGACGACCCGGCGGTGCGGAGTCACCCGGGCAGGTCGACCCGCCGCTGAGCCAGGACCAACTGGTCGCGATCCTCACCGGGATCGCCTCGAAGATCACCGGCTGAGGCCTGGCCGCTGGCGCTGGATCCCGGGGACCGAGCGTGCGACAGCGGCAACGCCACGGTTTGAGCCACCGAGCATTGGGTGATTTCGGCCAATACTCAGCCTTTTCGCACTATTGGCGTGTGCGTCCAGTCATACTTCACCGTGTCGGTGCGGTTCTGGGCATACGCGGCGGTAGGCGTGCTGGCGGGTGTCGGGCTGTGGCTGTGGCCTGCACATCAGCTGGCCTGGTGGGCCGTGCTCGGGGCGGGAGCGTTCGCGGCCGTCATCACCGGCGTGCGCGCCAACCGGCCACGTCGCTGCTGGCCCTGGCTCCTGGCCGCCGCCGCGCTGGCCCTGTTCAGCGTAGGCAACGTCGTGCATTATGCGGAGGTCGGTGCCGGCGGGACACCCGCCTTCACGGACGGTCGGGCCACCTTCCTGTTCGTGGCCGCGTTCCCGGCCATCACGGCCGCGACGGCCGGGCTGGCCTGGGTTAGCGTGGTCGGCCGCGACCGCATCATGGTCCTCGACGCGATGATCGTGGCGAGCGGGCTCGGCCTGCTCGTATGGATGTTCATCATCGCGCCGCAGTGGGGCCGCATCGGAGACGGCATGGCCGAGCGATTCCTCTCCACGGCGTTCCCGCTGTGTGATCTCGTCATCGCCGCCATCTCGGTCAGCCTCGCCCTGGTGGCCTGGCGGGTACAAGCGGTCCGGTTGCTCTGCCTGGCCGCTGGCGGATTGATCTGGAGCGACATGGCGCTGATCCTGGCCCGCAGGCACCCCGTCCCGCACCTGTCGACCGCCGGAGCAGCCGGTTGGGTCCTGTTCTACCTCGGTTGGGGGCTGGCCGCGCTGCACCCGTCCATGGTGCTGCTCACCGAACCGGCGTCGGTCAAGCAACGCGAGATCGGCCGCGGTTACCAGGTGCTGCTGACGTCCTTCATCGCCGTGCCGCTCACCGTGCTGTTGGTCGACGTCGCCCGCGGGGTCACCAAGAACAACCTCGTCGCGCTCTTATTTCTCGCGATCACCCTGGTCCTGGTCCTGCTCCGGCTCACGCGCCTGATCGACGACTACCGGCACAGCATGGCCCTCGGCCGGGTCGTCCTGGACATCAACGCCGCCATGTTCGCCGCACATGACGCCGGCACCGTGATGGGGCTGCTTCGCGACAGCCCTGGCGAACTTCTGCCCTCAGGCGTCCCGCACACCGCCGTCGTCGACCTGCCGCGCGCCGACCGGCCTTCGGCGGTGTCCGGGTTGCCCGATCACACGGCCCACCCGGTCTATGTCCGTGACCTACCACCAGAGGTCCGCCCTCAGATGGACAGGTTCGCTGTCGCGCTCGTCTGCCCGATCAGGCTCCCGGGGCATCCCGCCATGCCCACCGCGGACGGCGCCCTCGTCGTGGGTGCCGCCGAGCGGTGGCTCACCCGCATCCAGACCTCGCTGGAGATACTCACCGCGCAGGCAGCGCTCGCGGTCGACCGCATCAACACCATCACCGACCTCGACCGCCGGCACAGCGAGGAGTACTTCCAAACACTGGTCCGCAACACCACCGACGTCATCCTCATCCTCGAGCCCGACCGCGACACGATCCGCTACGCCAGCCCATCGGCGGTCAGTGTCTTCGGCACCGACGCCCTGGCCGGCCGCAGCGTCCGAAACCTCGCCACGCCGCTCGACCGCACCAAACCCGCCCCACCCGCCTCTGCTACCGAGGACTGGACCGTCGACGCGACCGGGCAGGCGCCGGTGACCGTGGAGGCATCATGGCAGGACCTGCGCGACGACCCGACCATCCGCGGCTGGGTGCTGACCCTGCGCGACGTCACCGCCCCACGCAAACTCGAAGCCGAACTCACCGAACTCGCCTTCCACGACCCGCTCACAGGACTGGCCAACCGGGCACTGTTCAACGACCGTCTGCGCACCGCGCTGGTCGACGCGGCGCCGACCGGAACGACGGTCGGCGTCCTGTACGTCGACCTCGACGACTTCAAGATGGTCAACGACAGCTACGGCCACGAAACCGGCGACGCCCTGCTAAAGGCCGCCGCCGGGCGCCTCACCGCGACCCTGCGACCGGGCATGCTCGCCGCACGCCTGGGCGGCGACGAATTCGCGGTCCTCATCGGGAACGCTCCCGCGGTCGAGGCCGTCGAAAAAATCGCCGACGACGTCGTCACCGCCATGTCCCGCCCGTTCCTCGTCAATGGCCGCATGCTGCCCGGCGCCGCCTCCATCGGCATCGCCGTCAACCACGAAACCGCCGACGCGGCCGAACTGCTCCGCCAGGCCGACCAGGCCCAGTACGCGGCCAAAACCGCCGGAAAACGCCAATGGCGCCGATTCGACCCCAGCCAGCACGGCCTCATGCTCGACCGGCTCGCCCTGCGAACCGACCTCGCCCACGCCCTCGACGAGGGTAGCGGCCTGACCATCGAGTATCAGCCGATCGTCGAACTGGCCACCGGCGTCATCGCCGGATGCGAAGCCCTCATCCGGTGGGACCACCCCGACCGCGGCAGGCTCATGCCACAGCAGTTCATCGACCTCGCCGAGGACAGCGGCCTCATCGTCGCACTCGGACGCCGCGTCCTGGCCACCGCGATCGACACCGCCGCCGCCTGGCCGCCGCCGCACACGCACCAACCGGCGCCATATGTCAGCGTCAACGTGTCGGTCCGGCAATTCCAGGACCCAGGATTCACCGACACCGTCCGCACCGCCCTCGCCGCCGCCGGACTGCCCCCACACCGGCTGATGCTCGAAATCACCGAAAGCCTGCTCCTACACGACGACGACAACACCTGGCAGACACTGGCCGAACTGCGCCAGCACGGGATCCGCATCGCCATCGACGACTTCGGCACCGGCTACTCCGCGCTCAGCTACCTGCGACAGGTCCCCGTCGACATCCTCAAAATCGACCGATCCTTCACCAGCACCATCACCACATCCACACGCCAAGCCGCCCTGGTCGACGTCATCATCACCCTCGCCGAGACGCTCAACCTCGACGTCGTCGCCGAGGGCATCGAAACCACCGCCGAGCGCGACCTCCTGCAGCACTTCGGCTGCCGATACGGCCAGGGATACCTCTACGCCAAACCCCTCACCCGTGACCAGGTCGCCGCCCGGATATCCGCCGACGGTCCGCAGGTTGACCCCGGCGCCCTCGGCCAACTGCCCACTGCGTAAGCCGCGGTCACGGCCGTGCCCGCATCGCCTCGGCGCGCGCGGCGAGGGCGTCCAGGACGTCGGTGTGCGCGGGCCGGGTCTTCCCTGGGCATGCTGCCGCCGCTACTATTACGTGACACGTTATATCGGTTCACGTAATGGACGTGACCGGTGGAGGCACGGTTCGCCGAGCCCAGTGTCCTCATCCTGGTCAGCCTCAGCGACGGCCCCAAGCACGGCTACGCGCTGATCAAGGACATCGAGCAGATCGCCGGCATCACCCTCGGCCCCGGCACGCTGTATGGCGCCTTGGCCAGGCTGGAGCAGCAGGGCCATCCGATCCGATGGCTGGAGGCAAGGGGGGCCGAACCTGTCCGCGTGCGCAGATTGACCGACCAAGAGGGTCAGCGGCTGCAGCAGATCGTGCGCCGGGGCAGCGCCGGCTCGGTGCGTTACCAGCGCGCGATGATGCTCCTCGCATCGGCCGGGCGGGAACCGGGTCCCGGTGATCGCTCAGCTCGTCCAGGCCGACGAGGACACCGTCCGTGACGTGATCCACCGGTTCAACGAGATCGGCCTGGCGTGCCTGGACCCTCAGTGGGCGGGAGGCCGTCCCCGCCTGCTCAGTCCTGACGACGAGAACTTCATCGTCGCGACGGCCGCCACCCGACCGGTCAAGCTCGGCCAGCCCTTCACTCGATGGTCGCTACGTAAGCTCGTCGCCTATCTGCGCAGGCTCCACGGGCGGGTGATCCGCATCGGCCGCGAAGCCCTACGGTGCCTGCTCGCCCGCCGCGGCGTCGCGTTCCAGCAGACCAAGACGTGGGAGGAGTCCCCGGACCCCGACCGCGACGCGAAGCTCGACCGGATCGAGGAGGTCCTGGACCGCTTCCCGCAGCGGGTCTTCGCCTTCGACGAGTTCGGGCCGCTCGGGATCCGACCCACCGCCGGTTCGGGCTGGGCCGTACAGGGACACCCGCTGCGGCTTCCGGCCACCTACCACCGCACCCACGGTGTCCGGTACTTCCACGGCTGCTACTCCGTCGGCGACGACAGACTGTGGGGCATCAACCGCCGCCGCAAGGGTGCTGCCAACACCTGGCCGCGCTGAAGACGAACCGCGCCGCCCGCCCCGACGGCGCCCTGATCTATGTGATCTTGGACAACCTGTCCCCGCACAAGGGCACACAGATCCGGGCCTGGGCACGCAAGCACCGGGTCGAGCTGTGCTTCACCCCGACCTACGCATCCTGGGCCAACCCGATCGAGGCCCACTTCGGCCCGCTGCGGCAGTTCACCATCGCGAACTCCCACCACCGCAGCCACACCACCCAGACCCGGGCTCTGCACGGCTACCTGCGCTGGCGCAACGCCAACACCCGCCACCCCGACGTACTGGCAGCCCAACGCTGCGAACGACCACGCGTCCGCAGCGAGAAGGGCATCCGCTGGGGCGGACGACAACTACCCGCTGCGGCATGACAAAGGCGAGGCCAGCTCAGTAGCCGGTGTGGATCTGTGTCACCGGATGCCCCAGAATTTTGCCTGCCGTGACGAGTTCCTCGTCGTTGAGTTCCCCGACGATTCGGGCCTAGTTCATGGCGCTCACCTCGAACCGGGCGAATCCGATCGGTGCCTCGAATCCCAGCTCGGGCGGTGTCAGCAGGCAGCCGCAGCACGGGAGCGTGACGTCCAGGTCGCCGATGGTCGGGTCAACCGTCAGCCCGCCGCTTTCCTCGCGCAGCATATCCCAGAACCAGTCCAGGCCGAGCGCGGCGTCGCATCGGGGGCAGAAGACGTCTTCCATGTACTGGCCCGCGTCGATGAGCATGATGCGGTCGTAGAACACCGGCTTGACCAATTCGACGTGGTCGCCCGGCCCAGCGAAGAGCCCGGCAGCGTACTCCACCGTTCGTTCGGCCGCCTCGGCCGTGGGCTGCCACTGCGGATCATCGGGGATCACCCGAATGTAGATGTCACTCATCTCGTCCCTGCGTAACACACCAAGCGGCCCGGTGGTCAGCCACCCAGGGTAGGCGTTGGCACCGAAGCGCGTGAACGAACAGCACCGCAGCACCTGCGAGCCCGGAGACCGGCAACCAACCCGGCGAACCCTCCCGGTCAGAGCACTAGACCAACTGCTCGCCCGCGAAATACCGGTTCCGGTGCTCCTGGCAGAGCTCGCGCACGCGCTGTTCCTGCAGGTCGGTGGGGGAGCCGTAGCAGATTGCGAACTCGTATTCAAGTGCCGCCAGCTCGTCGAACGGCCAGACGCCTCGTATCGCGTCGGCCACCTGGCGCAGGTTGGACACCTGCCAGCAGAGGTCGCCCTCGTCCAGCGTGCCGTCGAGCACGCAGGTGTACAGGTGGTCGAGGAAGGCTCGGGCGGCCTGCTCCTCGGTGAGCGGGATCAAGCCGGTCTCCGCCAATGCCTCCGGCAGCACGGCACCTGCTTCCCGGTGCTCGCCCGCACCCAGGCCGGCGAGTTCGCGCAGGGCGGGTCCATCGTGACCCTCAACCAACCAGCCGGCCGCGATCCATGGCAGTCTCTCGGAAGGCAGCCGACCGTTGGCGTGCAGCGCGGCGACCAGATACGGGGACATGGCGACAGGCTAGCGGCCCATGATCGTGGACGCACCCCCGAGCCTGCGACTGGGAACCCCACCGACCTGGGCGCGTAGCGACACCTGCCCCTGCCCGCACCGGTAATCGCCATAGAGGTCGCCCCAGCCATCGGCTGGGCCATCTCGCCGCTGGTCTGGCCACTACTCGCCTTCTCGACGCGATCGGCAACGCCCCGCGGGGCGTTGCGGCTCAGCACCCCGCAGGCCCCCAGCATGAACCGGTCGAATGCGCCGCGTGCTGGCTGAGGAGGTGGCCGGGTACGCCGGTGGACCGCGGTGCCAAGTCGACGCTCCGCGCCCTGCATACTCCCACTCCGCTGACGTCTCCGACGACCGGCTGCGTCAGTCGGCCGCGGACTTGGTCCGCGGGGGCGGAGAACCGGGGAGGTCGCCGAGCGGATCTGCGCCGCCGTCTACGCGGCCTTGTCCTACGGTTTCGGGACGACCAGTGTCCTGACCACGGCTGCGCAGGCCCTGGCTGGCTGGCGGCATCGGGGTGTGCCAGGACTACGCTCACATCATGATCACCCTGTGTCGGCTGGTCGGGCTGCCGGCCCGGTACGTATCGGGACACCTGCTGGGGCAGGGTGGCAGGCTCGCCTGGGTGGAGGTGATCGCCGCGCAGGACGGGGCTGCGACGGCGCTGGCCCTGGACCCGTGCCACGGTCGCCGTACACACAGCGGGTATGTCACTGTGGCGGTCGGGCGCGACAACACCGATGTGGCCCCGACGTCGGGAAGCTACATCGGGGCTCCCAGCGGCCGGCTCACTGGCGACCGGCGCGTCGGCGTTGTCGCCCTTGACATCCCTCTACGGTAAAGGCGGGCCACGATGGAGCACATGGTGGAGGTCAGGCGATCCGAGGTTGCGTGCGCGTTGACGTTCACGGTGGCGGAGCGGGCCGAGTTCGCGCTCGGGGTCGGGGTCGGGCTGCGTCCCGGACGGACGGTGGACGACGAGTTGTCGGTCGTCGGCAACGACCAGGTGGTCGACGTGCGGGTGGTCCTCGGCCCCGACGGCAATCGGCGGCACCTGTTCGCGGCGGCGCCGGGCGAGCTGTCGATCTCGTACTGGGCGGTGGTCGCCGACCGGCCTGGTGAGTCCGAACGGCCGACCGAGTGGGAGCTTCTGACCGCGCTGCTGCCGAGCCGATACTGCCCGGCCGACCGGATGACCGGCTTCGCCCAACGGAAGTTCGGCGGCTACGCCGATCCGGAGCGGAGGGTGCAGGCGATCTGCGACTACGTCTTCGAGCATCTGCAGTACACGCCGACGGCCAGCGGGCCGACCACCGACGCCGCGGACACCCTGCTCGACGGGCGCGGGGTGTGCCGCGACTACGCCCACCTCGTGGCGACGCTGTGCCGGGCGGTCGAGGTGCCGGCTCGGGTGGTGGGGGTGTACGCCCCCGGTCTGAGCCCGATGGACTTCCACGCCGTGGTCGAGACCGCGACTGGCGGCGAGTGGCAGGTCTGGGACGCGACCCGTTTGGCCCCACGGTCGTCGCTGGTCCGGGTGAGCACCGGGCGCGACGCCGCCGACACCGCATTCGCCACGATCCTGTCCGGGCACGCCGATCTGGACCGGATGGAGATCACGGCCATAGTCCTCGACGGCGACCTACCCGCCGACGACCACCGCTCCCCGGTCCGCCTGCTCTGATCGGCGACAGCCGACGGTATGGCGTGAATGGGCTTGGTTCTTGATCCGAGCTTGATCATGGTTACCTGATCGCTGACGAACTCGTTCCGGACGACGCCCGGGCCGGGGCCTCTTCGTGGCTGAACACTGCAAGCAAACGCTGGCGCCACGGACGGCATGCCTTCGGCGGCCAGCCGTTACCAACCCGAGAGGTGGCTCGGCGGCCGGGCTCACCACGCTCTCTCGATTAGGACTTTCCGCGCGCAGCTCGTCAGCCAGGGCGAGGCGACGCGGTTCTGCGGATCTTCCGTTCCGGGCATGCCTCGGTCGGGCGCTATGGTCCCGTCGAACTGGTAGACCAGCGCCTCCTCGTCGCCTGCCGAGCGGGTCGTGGTGGTAGCCACGTATCGGTGGATCAACCGGCGCTGTTGCATTCTCGGATCGCCGTGCATGGTGGACGTGGTTATGGCCTCGGGTCAGATCGCCTTGGCGAGTTCGGCGAATGCTGCGGCGACTCGCCGGGTGGGCGGGACGTCGGTGGCGAGTTCGTAGTGTCCGCGGCTGTCCGTGCTGGTCGACCGCCCGGTACACGTACCGCCACACGCCGCCGACCTTGATGTAGGTCTCGTCGACAACCCTCGCCGGACACGTCGATTCCGAACCTCGGAGTCGATCACCTTCGACCTTGTACGATACAAACCGTGATCATCCGTCCCATTGACGCGTCGGACTTTATCGCAGCCCAGAAGCTATTGGACGACACCTTCATGAGCGAGGGGCACACCCCGGCGCAGCATCGCAGTCATCTCATGGATGTGGCCGGACGCAGTCTTGCCCCGCACACGTGGACGCTGGTGGCAGCCGACGACCGCGGCCTGCTCGGACATGTGGTCATGTGCCGGCCGCCGAGTCCGCTGGTCCACCTTGCCGACCGCGACGATGCCGAGATCCGTTTGCTGGCAATCGCACCGAACGCGCGCCGGTGCGGTATCGCCACGGCGCTGATGACCGCATGCCTCGACCGCGCTCGCCACGCCGGGTGTCACCGCGCTGTTCTGGCCACCCAGGCACCGATGCTTGCCGCACAACTCCTCTACACACGTCTGGGCTTCCAACGAGTGCCAGGATGCGATCAGCTTTGGGAGGGACGCCAACTTCTGGCATACGAGTTCGCCCTGTAGACCGGCGGACTCGGGGCGTTAGTAAGGATCTTGCAGTCAGGGCCAATGGCGCTGTTCGTTGATGAGGCCGCCAACGCCGCCAGCCCCACGGTGAGCAGCGCCAGTTTGTTTGGTGATGACCGCCGGTTGTAACACGACGTCCTCGCCGAAGGCGATCTGCGGATTGATCCGGCGGAAGCCGTGCCCGACAGAAGTCGTGCGCGGCGGTCCGCTCCGCCCCCGAGCGCAGGAACAGCGTGTTCATGCCATGCCGGCGCGTCCAGTCCTCGGCGGCGGCCACCAGGGCGGTGCCGACGCCGCCTCCGCGCATCCGCTCGGCGATGGCGCGACCGACGGGTTCAGCGCGGACTCCGCTGACGAGCGCTTGGCCGGGGCGAAGCTGTACCCAGCCGATCACGTCCGTTGCGTCTCGGCCACCAGCCCGGGGTGGTCGTGCGGCAGCTTACGCAGGCGTTGGTGCACCGTGTCGGGAGCGAGGTGGTGCCCATCTCGGCGATGAGTCCGGCCAGTGCCGCCGCGTCGGCCTCGACCGCTGCCCGGATCCGCACCGGGGGCCGGTCGGTCGGGAGTGCGGTGTCAGGCTTTACGGCGAGTGGTTCGGCGGCCGGGCGGCGCGCGGCCGCGACCAGTGGTAGAGCGGCGAGCACGGTGACCAGACGGCGGCACACCGTTGTGATTCGGGATCGTCCGTCCGACAGTCGGCCCGATGTTCGAGGCGGCTGCTTCGGCTGCGTCCGGTTCATCAGCCCGCCTGGTCGACGTCATATGGGCACTGCTGCGCGACGGCCGCGAGTACCGCAACTCGCGATAGCAACACCGGCCGCGGCTTGACATCGCCATTGAAACTCCCCCGGTGATCGCTTGGCGCCGTCATGCCAAGTCTGCCCGCGCTTCCCCCGCCGAGCCAAGTGCGGTTCATCGATGTGCTCACCAGCCGCACCGGCACCGTTTGGTCGGTGGCGTGGTCGCCCGACGGTCGTCGCCTCGCCACCGCCGGCGAAGACCGCAACGCCAGGATCTGGGACCCGGTCACTGGCCAGATCCTGCACACCCTGTCCGGTCATGACCAGAACGTCGAGTGGGTGGTGTGGTCGCCTGGCGGGCGTCAGGTAGCCACCGCCGGCGTGGTTGTAGTTCGCCGGCACCGTGTTGCCTGATGGTTGACTCCGTTGGCCGACGGAGGCTCCGTAGCCGTGTGATCTCGTGGTGGGGGTAGGCCGATCCCCCGTACGCTCAGCCGTGCGGGTTGAGGGTCAGCACGGCCAGGGCCGTCGGTTCTGGCGTATCGCTGAGGCGCGATCGAGGGGACCAGGATGAAGTCGTCTGATCCGCTACCTGGCCCATAGTGGGTGCAGTGTCAGGAGTCGGCGTGCAGGAGTCGTTCCCGGCCGTCTTCCTCGGCGCGCCATCGCCGTTGGGTGCGGGGTGTACGCCGCCAGCCGAGTGATGCAATGTGTATCCATGTCAGCTCACCCCCCACAGCCGACCCATCTGCGGATCTTCCTGTCCTCGCCGGGGGATGTGGCGGCCGAGCGGTCCATCGCCCGGATGATCGTGGACCAGCTGCAGTACGACCCGCTCGTCCGGGGCCAGGCGACGCTGGAGGTCGTCGCGTGGGATCAGGCCGGCGCGGGCGCGCCGCTGCTGGCCACCGAGACGCCGCAGGCGTCCATCAACCGTGGCATGCCCCGGCCGGGTGAGTGCGACATCGTCGTGGTGATCCTGTGGTCCCGGCTGGGTACGCCGCTGCCGTTCCCGGACTACCGCAAGCCCGACGGCGGCCCCTACCTGTCCGGGACCGAATGGGAGTATCACGACGCCATCGCTGCCGCCGACGACGGCGGGCGGCCCGCGGTCTTGGTCTACCGCCGCACCACGAAGGTCCTGCTGGACGCCGAGACCGCCGACGTCGACGAGCTGTTGAACCAGAAGCGGCTGGTCAACGCGTTCTTCGAGCAGATGCACGACCGGGGCACCGGGGCGATCCTGCGCGGCTACAAGAGCTACGACTCGCCCGACGGGTTCCGCAATGAACTCGTCCATGACCTGAAGACCGTCGTGCAGCGGGCGCTCACGGGCGAGGCCGGCCAGCCTGCGGCGCCCAGTTCGCCGGCCGCCGGCGCGCCGCGATGGCAGGGGTCGCCGTTCCCGGGACTGCGGGCGTTCACGCCGCACGACGCGCCGATCTACTTCGGCAGGGGCCGGGAGACCGACGCCTTGGCTGAGCGGGTCGCCAGCAGCTCGTTCGTGGCCGTCGTGGGCGCCAGCGGCTCGGGCAAGTCCTCGCTGGTCGGCGCAGGGCTCATCCCGCGGCTGCAGGTCGACGCCGACTGGAACCTGCCGCACTTCGACACCGGTGCCCGGCGCTGGCTCGGGCTGCGCCTGACACCCGGCGAGGTCGGCGACAGCCCGTTCGACTCGCTGGCTGACAAGCTCGCCCCCATGCGCGGCACGGAGGCCGCCGCGCTGGCCCGCGAGCTGGCCGCCCAGCCGGCGGTGATCGGTGAGTGGCTGCCCGGCGGCCGGTCGCTGATGTTCATCGACCAGTTCGAGGAGCTGTTCACGATGGTCGACAAGGCCCACATCGACGGGTGGATCGAGCTGCTCGATGCCGCTGCGGCCGGCGGCCGGTGCCATGTTGTGATCACCCTGCGGGCCGATTTCTATCACCGGTGCCTGGCGCTGCCGCGGCTAGCGCGGCTGTTGGAGGCTGGACACTTCCCGCTGGCTGCACCCACCGACACCCTCCACGACATGATCGCCCTGCCAGCGGAGCGTGCCGACCTGCGCTTCGCCGAAGGGCTGCCGGGCCGGGTCTTGATCGACACCGCAGACAACCCTGACGCGCTTCCGCTGCTCGCGTACACCCTCGACGAGCTCTACCGGACCTGCGGCGCCGACCGCCAGCTCACCCACGCCAGCTACGACCAGCTTGGCGGCGTCCAGGGCGCCATCGGCACCCGGGCCGAGCACGTCTTCACCACCATGCTCGACGGCCAGGCCCGTGCCCGGTTCTCCACCGTGTTCCACCACCTCGTCGCCATCGGTGAGCGGGGCTGGGCGACACGCCGCCGCGCACGCGCCGTGAGCGTGGCCGCCGATGCTCCGGCACGCCGCTTCGTCGACGTGCTCACCAACGCCCGCCTGCTGGTCCAGGGCCGTGACGAGGCCGACGACCCGGTGGTCTACGTCGCCCACGAGGCGCTGTTTCGCAGCTGGCCGCGCCTGGCCCGGTGGATCGACACGACCCGCGACGACCTGATCCTCGAAGAGAAGGTGCGTGCCGCGGCGGCCGAGTGGGACGCCAACGCACGTGCCGAGGCGTTCCTGTGGCCGCACGAACGCCTCACCCCGGTCTACGAGATGCTGACCCGGCTGCCGGCCACGCTCGACCCGGTCACCGTCGAGTTCATCCGCCCCGAGCACACTCGGTTGATCCGCACGCTGCGCGCGCACGCGACCGAGGCCCACCGGCGGCAGAGCATCGTCGACCGGCTCGTGACCATCGCCGACCCGGCGATTCCCGACCTGGTCGCGCTGCTGGGCGACCCCGGCGACGGCACCCGTGCCGCGGCCGCGACCGTCCTGGCGCGTATCGGTGCCCGCAGCGTGCCAGCGCTGACCGCAGCGCTGGGCAGCGACCAGCCTGCGGTGCGCCTGGCGGCGGTCGGGGCGCTGCGCCAGATCGGCGACGCGGCGACCGCCGCCGACTTGGCCCCCCTCGTGCACGACGCCGACTCGGCCGTGCGCTCGACGGTCGTCGGGGCGCTGTCGGCGCTGGGCGGGCCGGTCGCGCTGGCGGCGCTGGCGGGGGCTGTCGGCAGCGCACCCACCGACGCACGCTGGCAGGCCGCCGGCGCACTGGGCACGTTCGGACCCGATGCGGTCCCGCATCTGCTCGACGCCGCCGGCCCGGATACCGACGAGGGCGCCCAAGCTCACCGTGCGCTGCTGGCGATCGGCGAACACGGCCTGCAACCGCTGCTGGAGGCGCTACACGGCGGGGAGCGCACCAGGCGGGTCAACGCCGCGTCTGTGCTGGCGCAGCTCGGCGCGCCTGCACTGACGGGCGTCACCGCGGCGCTGAGCGCTGCTGATCCTGGCGTGCGCTGGTACGCGTGCGACATCCTCGCCGTCATCGGCGGCCATGCCGCCGTGCCTGATCTGACACGCGCCCTCACCGACGGCGATGCCCATGTGCGGGCGGCCGCAGCCGGGGCGTTGGGCCGGCTGAGGGCCGCCGAGGGGGTCGAGTCGCTCATGGACGCACTGGGCGACGAGGACGAGGCGGTGGCATGGGCAGTGGTCGACGCACTGGCCGCCCTGGGCAGCACGGCGGTCCCGGCACTGCTGTCCTCGCTGGCCGCCGGGGGTCCACGAGTGCGGATGGCCTCCGCGGCATTGTCGAGGTGCGCCGGGCCCGATCTCGTGGTGGCCCTGTCCTCGCCGCAGGCGTGGATCCGGCGGCGCTGTGCCGAGGCCGTCGCCGCCAGCGGTCCCGCGGCGCTGCCGGCGCTGTGGGAGCTGTTCGACCAAGCCGAGACCATCACCCGTGACGCTGCCGGGCTGGCCCTGGTCGGCATGGGCGGACCTGCCGTGCCAGGCCTGGTCGACCGGCTCGGCGCCGACGACCCCGCGGTGCGGTGGGCGGCCGCGCGCGCCCTGGGCCGCCTCGCTGCGGCCCACGACGACCGGTCCGGAATAGTCGGGCGTGGCGGTCCGTGGGTCGCTGCGGCACGGCTGGAACGGATGCTGGGCGACAGCGACCCGCGGTGTGCGGCAGCTGCAGCCGAGGCGCTGGGCCGCTTCGGGATCCACGGCCTGCCTGCTGTGTGGCGGGCGTTGACCGCGGCGACAGCGACGGTACGTGCGCAAGGTGCGCGGATCGCCACGTCGATCGGGGCACCGGCGGTGGCGGGCCTGCTCGACGTCGCCGCTGACAAGGCGTCGCCTGGCCGGCAGGACGCCATCGACACGCTGCGCCGCATCGCCAACCCGGCGGCGCTGTTCGGGCTGCGTCGCCTCGGCGTCGCCGTGGACTGAACTCAGCCGCAGAAGTAGACGATGCGCAAGCTGTACATGCCTTCGGCATGTAGGCGGTAGGACAGCTCGAAAGAGAGCGTGTTCCGGTCCCGCTCCTCGATGCTGTCGTTGACGCTGAGCCAGAACGCCTCATCGGCCGAGTCGCCGTACAACACGCCGCTGCGCCAGGCGGTGTCCAGCAGGTCGCCGAGCTGGCGCAGTAGCCGCGGGCCGAGCGTAGGGTCGCTGGCCTGCGAGAAGATGGCCCACCGGGTGTGCTTGCGGATGTTGCGGGCCAGGAAGTTGGCCACGCGCCGGCGGTGAATGTAACGCCAGGAAGGATCGCTGCTCAGCGTGCGATTACCCCAGACGACGGGCCCACCCCCGGCGGAGAACACGATCGGGTTGACGCCGATAGGGTGCAGGTACTCACATTCGGCCCACATCACATGGTAGGTCGGGCTTACGGCCCCTTCCAGCATCTCGTTGGCCGGGGCATGGTGGACACCGCGCAGGTGGTCCACCCGCGCGTAGGCGCCCGCGACGTGGCCGGAGGGCGGAAGGTCGCGAAATTGGTGCGCCACGGGGTCGAAGACCCGCAACCACGGGTAGTAGAGGGCGGCGTAGCTGCTGTCGTAGCCAGCCGTGTGGTAACGCCAGTCGCGGACACCCTGCGCGTCCAGATCGGCCGGGGAGTCGATGAGCGCAATCCGGTCACCGATCATCTCGCAGTGCGCGATCAGCGCCAGCTGCAACGCTTTGAGCTCATCGGTGCTCAACCTGCCGCGCTCATGCAAGGTGACCAGGTCCGGGGCACACACCACCGATACCTCGTCGAGTTTCGCCAACACCTCGACGCCGCGGTCGCGATCGCGGCTGCTGAACTCACCCAGCAGGTCCTCGGCGTCCCCGTCGACCCGCATCACGAAGCAGGAGCGGCCGCCGTTGGCGAAGAAGCCGTACACCGCATACCCGAGCGCGAAGGCCGAGTCCAGCATGCCGAAGCTGCGCCCGAATTCGTTCCAGCTTTTCACAACCACCGGCGTGTGCAACGGTCCACTGTCGGCAAGGCCGATGAAGGCGACGTGGGTGTCCTCCGGCGACCACCGCGGCAGTTCCTCATCCTCGTCGAGGACCTTCGACACCCGCCACGTCGACGGTTTGAGTCCGGAGCCTGGGAACTCCTCGATGTACACGTCGGGCCTCAGGTAGCTAGGCATGCCTCTCCTCGCTCGCATCTGCGACAGGCGTGGACCTCCGGCGCCGCGGATCGCACCGAGTCTACTGCGATCGATGTGCGCCGGCTGGGGTGAGGTTCGGCCAGGTGAAGACGACGCGACAGGTCCGCAGGAGCGCGGTCCTGCAGGGCGGGAAAGCGAACGCTGGTGATCACGTCTGCACTGGTGTCAGGCGCGCTCTGCCGGCTTGGGCGCGCTCGCCGGCCAGATCAACCCTCGGTGGTTGCCGCGCTCGCCGAAGTCGGCATTGATATGGCCAAGGAGCTCCCCAAGGCGTATCCCCGGTGTGCCACGAGTTCCGCCTCAGGGCCATCCGGGTGATGCTGTCGGATCGTCGCCTGCCGGTAGCTTGCTCGGGTGGGCGGTCACGTGTTCATCAGCTACAGCCATGCCACTGATTCCGAATATGTGGAGCGGCTCGCGGCATACCTCGAGGCTGCGGGTGTGGATGTGTGGTTCGACCGAGACATTGTCAGTGGTGATCGGTGGGCTGACCTGATCGAGGAGCGTATCGACTCCTGTGCGGCGTTCGTCGTGGTGATGACACCAGCCGCGAGGGCATCGACGTGGGTGACGCGAGAGATCAATCGGGCAGAAAGCCTGGGTAAGCGGATCTTGCCGCTGCTCTTGGCAGGTGATGTCTTTTTCCGTCTCAACGATGTGCATTTCGAAGACGTCACCGGCGGCGGCATGCCTTCGGCTGGCTACCTCCAGCGGCTCACCGCATCGTCGCCGAAAGATCCACAGTTACCACCAGCGCCGAGACCGCCGCGACGGCAGCACGTCACGGTACGGCCGCCCCGGCTGCGGGATGTCGGCACGCTGCTGTCAACCTTCGCCCGCCACACCGACGAGGCGCGATCGGCCGTGTTCAGCAGGGACGGCCGGGCCCTCGTTACCGCAAGCGCCGACAGGACTGTCCAGCTGTGGAACGTCACCGACCCCCTCAGGCCCACGCATGTCGTCACCCTCAACGACCACACTGATGCCGTGGGGTCGACGACTTTCAGCCCGGACGGTTCCATCCTGGTCACCACCGCCATCGACCGGACTGTCAGGCTGTGGAACGTCACCGACCTTCTGCGCCCAGCGCACATCGCCACCCTCATCGGCCATTCGGGTTGGGTCGCGTCGGCGGCGTTCAACCGGGATGGCTCTACATTGGCAACTGCGAGCAATGACAAGACGGTCATGTTGTGGGACGTCACCAACCCCGTCAGGCCAGTGCGACTCGCCACCCTCAGCGGCCACACGGGCCGTGTGTGCTCGGTGGCATTCCATCCGGATGGACGAACCCTAGTCACCTCCAGCGTTGACGAGACCTCACGGCTCTGGAATGTCACCGACCCCCTCATGGCCGCGCAAATCGCCACCCTCCAGGACTTCACGGGTTCGCCGACGTTCACTCTCGACGGTCGAACACTGCTTGCCGCCGACTTCGACGGGACGGTTCAGCTGTGGAACACCGCCGACCCACGGAAGCCAGGGCTCATCGCCACCCTTACCGGCCACACTCGCCAGGTGATGTCAGCGGCTTTCAGCCCCGACGGCGCCTCGTTGGCAACCACCAGCCGCGACGGGACGATCAGGCTGTGGAACGTCATATACCCCCATCGCCCGGTGCACATCGCGACCCT
Organism: Catellatospora tritici; assembly: GCF_019083965.1. Lineage (GTDB taxonomy): Bacteria > Actinomycetota > Actinomycetes > Mycobacteriales > Micromonosporaceae > Catellatospora > Catellatospora tritici. Next base: position 13,343 of record NZ_JAHRCY010000042.1, on the reverse strand, counting down.
CATCGGCCACACCGGTTGGGCAATGTGGACGGTGTTCAGTCCGGACGGTTCCACACTGGCAACCGCGAGGGACGACAAGACGGTAGTGCTGTGGAACGTCACCGACCCCATCAACCCGGCACACATCGCCACCCTCAGCGGCCACACCGGCCGGGTGACGTCAGCGGTATTCAGCCCGGACAGCTCCATGCTGGCAACCGCCGGTAGTGACAAGAGGGTCCGGCTTTGGCAGGTGTAGCCCGCCACCAAATGCGGAGTGAAGTGACCCCTATCGGCCGGACACCCGGAGGTCTGTCAACGACTCGTAGTAGATCTTCTCGTAGATGTCAGAGGGTGGTTCGTAGGGATCTGCCTGTTTTGGGTATGGCTCTTGGATAGGAGTCCAGCTCGCGGGGCTATGCGGACGGCGTCGCCGGGGCGAGTGCGAACAGGCCAGGCTCCGCCTCAACGAGGATCTGTCCGTTGACAAGGCGCTTGAGCTTGGCGCGCATCCCCTCGGTATCTTTGGCGGTGACGCCGACGCCGAGCGCCAGGCACACGTCCTTGGCTCGCACGGCACCGACGGCGGTGGCGAAAACGGCGAGGATCTTCTGGTAGGCGACGCTGGCGATAGTCGCATCGACGGGCACCGCCGCTTCGGCCGCACCGGTCAGCCTCATCAGGGTCTTGCGGGTGATCGCGAGTTCGGCCAGTTCGTTGTCGGCGAGGGCGAGTTCATCGGTGAGCTTGGCGATCTGCTCGCGCATTGCCTCGGCCGCCGCGGTCGCGGCGGCCTCACGCTCGGCGATCAGGTCCCAGATCGGCGGCATGCTCCGTGCCCCTTTCTACTCGTCACGCCAGGACGGCGTCGTGGTTCCGGCCAGTCGGCGGACCAGGTTCGCGGCCGACGCCCAGAAGGTGCGCGACACCGACGACGTCGGTCTGCTCTCGTAGTCGCGGACAAGGCGCCGGTGCAGCATCAGCGTGCCGTTGGTTTGTTCCACGACCCACCGGCGTTTGACCGGCACGAACCCAGGCTGGTGGTCGCTGCGTTTGACCTGTTCGACGTCGATGCCCAGCAGCGCGCCGTGGATCGCGACGTCGTCCTTGAATCTCGAGTCCACCCACGTCTTGGTCACCGTCGGGGTGTGCTTGACGACCTCATCGAGCAGTTTCACGCCGATCGTGTTGTCGGTGGCCGAGGCCGCCATGACTACCACGGCGACGATCAGCCCGAGGACGTCGACAGCGAGCCCGCGCTTGCGGCCCGGCACCCGTTTGGCCGCGTCCTTGCCGGTCGTGGCGGCTGGAACGTGGTTGGCCGCGCGGACCGACTGGGTGTCCAGCACGACCGCGGTCGGGTCCTCCGACCGGCCGGCCTTCTCTCGCACCTGGCAGCGCAACAGGTCGTGGATCGCCTGGTCGGTGCCGTCGTCGCGCCACAACGCGAAGTGGTAGTACGTCGCGGACTTCGGCGGCAGGTCGTGTGGCAGATAGGCCCACTGGCAACCGGTCCGGTTCTGGTAGAAGATCGCGTTCACGATCTCCCGCAGCTCATAGCGGCCCTGGCGGCCGGACACCGAGGGGCGCCTGGCCCTCCACGCCTGAAGGAACGGCCCGACCACCGCCCATTGCATGTCGGTTAGATCACTCGGGTACGCGACACGTCCACTCACGACGCGGTCAACGCGGCACAGCCACAACGGATATCCCAGGGTTAGAACATCACTTCATCGAGCGATGACGAATCGTTGGACTCACCAACCGATTTCCGAGCGATCTGGCGAACCTGGTGGTCGCCCCCTGACATGTCGTCCTGACGGGTTGCCTCGCCGAGGCATGCTCCGTTGCCGGTCAGGGCACGGACAACGCAGTACGCCCTTTGACGGTAGGCTGCGCCGCCGACACCAATGTTCAAAACGGAGGACGGTACGGGCATGGAATCCCTCAGCAGACGCCGAGCGTTGCGAGCCGGGGTGGTCACCTCGGCGCTGATCGGCGGGGTGGTGGCGAGTTCACCGGCGGAGGCTGCCGCACCGGTTTCCGATGGTTGGATCTCGGTCACCGACCACGGAGCTGTCGGTGACGGTGTCGCTGACGACACCGCCGCCATCCAGGCCGCGTTCACCGCCGCTGGCGCTAGCACGCCGAACCGGAGCATCTACTTTCCGGCCGGCCGAACCTTCAAGATCAGCGATCAGGTGACCGTTGCGGGGCTGACCGACTTCGCCATCTCCGGTTACGGGGCGACGCTCGAACTAGCCGGTGGAGCAGCCTCGGCGATGGGGGCTCGAGCCGTCCTGCTGATCACCGGATGCCTTCGGTTCAAGGTGCTCGGCCTGGCCATCCACGACCGCGATCGTGCGCAGCAGTACAACGGGCTGAGAATCTCGACCTCTAGCGCAGGCGTGGTCGATGGTGTCATCGTCCGTGACGTGCGGTTCAACGGCATCGTCGTGTTCGACAGCGCCCCCCGGGGGTCCGACGACATCGTGATCACCAATTGCACCACCGAGGGGACCCGATTCGGTATCTCCACCAACGGCAAGGACGTCCGGATCGTCAACAACCATGTCGCGATGGACTGGCTGTCGACCGACGAGGCGGACAACAAAGGCGGTGTCTGGTCGGCACCATCCGACTACTACGACGGCATCTGTGTCTGGGACGGTGCCGACCGGACCATCGTTTCGGGCAACACCATCACAGAATGTGGCCAGGCAGGCGTCTACACCCAGGGGTGCACCAACCTCGTGGTGACCGGCAATACCGTCATCGGGTGCCAGCTACGCGGCATCGAGGTCGACGGAACACTGGGCAACACGATGCCCAACAACAGGGCGATCGGTGTCACTATCACGGGCAACACCGTGACCAACTGTGTCGGCCACATCAATCTCGTTGGCGCACGCGACGTGAGCGTCGTCGGCAACCGGATCGAGAACCCGCCTGGCACATCAAAGCCGACGCGCGACGTTAGCGGGATCGCCGTAAACTTGCGGACATCCGAGGTCGTCGTCATGGGCAACCACGTACGCCAGGCCCACCCCACCTTTCCCGCGATATATGTCGAAGGCGCCTGCACCGATGTGACGCTGGCCTGGAACACCGTCGAGGCCGCGGTGCCGTATCAGGCGCCGACCGAAACCGTAATCATCCACCGGAGCGGGCCGGGCCAGGTGAAGACGACCGGCAAGCTCATCGCGGGCGGCGGGATCGGGGTCGGCAACAGCGTCGCGGCAACGAATCCCGGCGCAGTCGTGCGCAAGATCGAGGTGTTCTCGTCGACCGGTACCAGCTTGGGATGGATTCCGGTCTACAACTCCATCGCCTGAGCCGCGTCAAGTTATGCCGGGTGATCGGATTCTGCACGCGCCGACCACCCGGCACTCGACGGCCCGCCGTGCCCAGTCTTGGCAACACGCTAACGCAGAGACGGAGGCGCCGCCGCCTATCCACCCGACCATCGCCAGCGTCGCCTACCAGAAGATTCTCACCGTGTTCGGCACCGCCGTCGGCAGCATGCGCGCCAAGGACGGGTGCCTGGAGATCGGGGTCGGCATCACCGCCAAAGACACCGACGGGATGCGCGCGAAGCTCAAGCGCATTGTCAACCGCCAGATCCTGGTCGAGGCTGGGCCGGGCTTGTTCGCGCGGTCACAGCAGCGCCGTCCTCATAGCTCTGGAGCAGGCTCCTGATCCAAAGCAAACCTAAAAACGGACAGAGCCCTACGAACCACCCTCTCAGGGCTGAGGTTAGCCGGACGCCTGTGCCGCTGGCGCGGGGTTGTAGAGGCCCTCGATGTCGGCATCCGGCACAGCAGGCGGACGGGATAGCTGATCTTCTCCGTGCGACAAGCCGGTACACGTCGTGCCGGTTCATCGCTCCGTATCGCGTGCGAAGAAGACCGGGGCTTTTCAGGATCTCCTTCTCGAGTTCCAGCTGCGCGACCTGCCGAGGCAGCCGCAGCAACTCGGGCCGCTCGTCAACGCTGATCCCGCCGCCGTGCCAGCCGCTGCGGTCTGCCGTTCCTGACGCAGCTTATCCGTCCAGTTCCGCAGCGTGTCATGGTTGACGCCCAGCTCACGGCCCACGTCACGGATCGTGCGGCCGGAGTCGAGGACCAGCGCGGCGGCTTTCCGCCGGAACTCCTCGGAGTACTTGCTCTATCGAACCAATGCTGCTCAGCCATGAGCAGATCCTGCCCACGCGGCGTCTGGCATCGGGCAGTGACGAACCCGCGGTAGTTGCGTATACCTTGTACCGTCTGTGCGAGACCACCAACGACAACCCGTGACACGGTGTGGGGCCGTGTTCAATGCGGGGTGTCCCGCCGCTGGGTTCGGTGCCCCGACAACAGGACCTACGGCCCAGAGCGACCTGGCGGATCGATCGACGTATCACCTTATGGGTGCTGGAATAATTTTCTGACGGCCAGAGGGGACAATGTGGATCTACCATCACGCCAGAACGCGGAGTCCGAGGCGCCACAGCAGACTTCGGCGCCGTCGGGCTTTCCGCTGCGCCACTCTGATTCGCTTGAGTCTGTTGCACCCCAGGCGGCGGATGGCCCATATGTGTTCGTCTCCTACTCGCATAAGGAGCCGGACATGCAGCACGCGAGGGAGCTGGCACGTGCGCTTGCCTCGGTCGGAGTTCCGGTCTGGTGGGACGACGACCTGGTCAGCGGCGATAGATGGGAGCGGGCACTTCGCGCCAGGGTGGACGGTGCTGCCGCCCTGGTAGTTCTAATGTCTCCGAACGCCGAAATATCCCAATGGGTGCAGCTGGAGGTCGGCCGCGCACGCTACCAACGTCGGCCGGTACGGCCGATCTTGCTGGCGGGAGAACCGTTCCGGCGGCTTGAAGGCATCCAATACGCCACGATCGCGAGCGGAGACGGCATACCGGTCAGCAAGTTCGTCGACCGGCTACGCGAGGACATCGCTGCGGTGGCTCCGCCGCCGCAGCGCCGGCCGGTCATCATCGGCAGCGGCCTGCCCGAGCCGAATCCCTTTTTCGTCGGCCGTGAACAACTGCTGCTGGACCTTGAGGAGCACCTGTATTGGGGACGGTCGGTGTCGGTCGAAGCGCTGCAGGGTACCGGCGGGGTGGGTAAGACGCAGCTCGCGACCGAGTACCTGCGGCGGCATCGTGCCGACTACGACCTCATCGCCTGGATCAACGCCGAACGCGTCGAGCTCATCCCCGCTCAAACGGCGGCCATGGCCCCGATCCTCGGTGTGCCTGCTTACTCCGATGAGACCGAAACTGCCCGCGCAGTGGTTGCCGCGCTGACCCACACTGATGTTGCCTGGCTGCTGGTCTACGACAATGCCAACCAGCCCGGCGACTTGCTCGAGTGGCTTCCGCGTGCCGGCGCCGGCCATGTCATCATCACGTCACGACAGAGCGGATTCGAAGCTCTCGGATCTCGGCTCGACGTCGACGTTCTCACACCGGCTGAGGCTGTCGCGCTGCTACGCACCCGGCTGCCCGATATCGGCGACGACATCGCCAGCCAGGTGGTGGAGGAACTCGGGCGGCTGCCGCTGGCCGTCGAGCAGGCCGCGGCGTTCCTCGCCGAGACCGGCACGCCACCCCACGAGTATCTCGACCTGCTGCGCTTCCAGGGCGAACAACTCCTCGACCAGGGCTACGCGCGCGGTTATGAGCACACCGTCGCCACGGTCTGGCACCTGTCGCAGACCAGTCTGCACCTCGTCAGCCCGGCAGCTGAACAGCTGCTGCAACTGTGCGCGTTTCTCGGACCGGAGCCGGTACCCCTGGACCTGTTCGCCCGACATGCCGACCTGCTTCCCGCGCCGCTGAAGGAACTGGCTGGCGACCGGCTGCGATTCAACGCCGCCGTCGGCGCGCTGTATGCACGTAGCCTGGCACGCCGCAGCTCCGATGGCATCATCGTGCACCGGCTGCTCGCCGCAGCCATCCGGCGGCCACTGGCGACCTCCGAGCGGCACATGACGATACAGGAGATCCGGGAGCTGCTTTTCAGTCATCTGCCCGGACGGGTCGAGGACTCGCCGGACGGCTGGCCGGTGTGGCGCGCATTGCTGCCGCACGTACTTGCCGCGACCAGGCACGACAGCCCGCACCTCGGCGAGAGTGACCGCACTTCGTGGTTGCTCAACCGGGGCGGTTCATACTTGCAGACCCACGGCCAACCCAGGGCTGCCCTGCCCCTGTATGAGAAGGCGCTGCGCCTCGACGAAGATAACCTGGGGCCGGCCGATCCTGCGACCCTCGGCTCGCGAGACAACGTGGCGTATGCGCACGAGGCCGCTGGCCAGCTCGAACAGGCGATTCCACTCTACGAGGCGACGCTGCTCGACCGGATCCGGGTCCTGGGCGCCGACGCCCCGGACACTCTCATTTCAGGCAACAACCTTGCTCTCGCCTACGCGTCGGCAGGAAAACTGAACCGCGCCATCCCGATGTTCGAGGCGACGCTCGCCGCTCGAGCGCGCCTGTTCGGTGGCAGCCATCCAGTCACCATTCTGTCCCGTAACAACCTCGCAGGCGCTTACCGAGCCTCCGGGCAGGTGAGCAGAGCTATCGCGGTGCTGGAAACGGCGCATCGCGACGCGTTGCGGACCCTGGGAGCCGATCACCCGGAGACTCTGAGGTCTAGCGACCAGCTTGCCTCCGCCTATCAGTCCCTCGGAAAACTGGACAAGGCTATTGAGCTGTTCGTGGCAACCGTCGCCGACCGGGCGCGGGTACTCGGACCCGACCACCCCAACACGCTGAATGCCCGCAACAACCTGGCGCTGGCATACCAGGCGGCGGGGAAACTCGACGAGGCCATTGCGCTGCTCGAGGCCAGCGCCGCTGACCGGCAGCGTGTTCATGGGCCTGATGACCCCCACACTCTGCAGGCTATCGGCAGTTTGGGCCAGGCATACCAGGCGGCGGGACAGATGGACAAGGCCATCTCGTTGCTGGAGACGAGTCTCGCCGAACGTCTGCGAGTGCTGGGGAACGACAACCCCAGCACCTTGAGGGCTCGCAACAACCTTGCCCACGCCTATCTGGAGGGCGGGCACTTGGACGAGGCCTTCCGACTGATGACGGTATGCCTGTCCGAAGCGCTTCGGGTTCTTGGCCCAGACAGTCCGGCGACATTCACGGCGCGAAACAACCTCGCGACCGCATATCAGCGGGCCGGGAACATGGCTGCGGCGGTCCCGCTATTCGAGGCCACTCTCGCCGACCGGATTCGAGTGTTGGGGGCTGACCATCCCGAATCGCTGCAGTCTCGCAACAACGTGGCAACGGCCTATAACGAGTCGGGCGACACGGATAAGGCGGTGTCGCTTCTCGAGGACTTGGTTGCCGACTGCCAACGCGTGCTCGGCTCTGACCACCCCGACACGCTGTCCATCCGCCAGAACCTGGCCAACGTCTACGCAGCCGCGGGCCAAGTAGGCAAGGCGGTAACGCTGTGGGGCGAGAACGCCCTTGACGCGCTGCGCATCCTTGGCGCGGAGCACCCATTCACCAAGAACGTGTTGCAGCAGTTCCTCGGTATAGCCGCTGCGGTCCGTGAGCAGGACCATACCGTCGCCGGGCCTTCCGACATGCCGTGAACGCCGCCGAGCGTTTCAACCGAACCCGATCGTGCACGTCAGGGCTGCCGCGGGGCGGCCGGAGAAGCCGGAACGGAGATGGTCAGACGTGGTCGAGTTCAGCGGCATCGGCTACACGCCAGAGGAGCCGATCACTGTTGGCGGGGGCGCGCTGCTGCACGCGTTCAATGAGCGACGGTATCTGAGTCGGCTGCGTGGCCCGGGTGGGTCAACTCTGAGCTTTACCCGTCTGGGCTCGACTCCAGGTGGGATCGGTGTCGTCGATGTATACCGGGTCGATGCTGACGGGCTCGCACAGCCCATCAGGCTCTTCCTGGATCCGTACCGCCCGGGCCCCAACGGCGTGCCCGCAGGGTTCACGGTCGACCGGCCGGAAGAGCCGTGGAGATTGGCGAGGTCGCTCGTCCCGCTCGTCTCGGAGGTGCCACCGGTCTACAGCGGTCCGACGAGGTGGCGGGTGGCATACCGCGAGATGACCATAGGTTTCGTTGATGTGGACCCGGCAACCGGGCTGGTCGACATCGATGCACTGGCGGAGCTGGAGCAACTCATGCGCTCCAGATACGACCTGTTTCTAGGCAATGCTCCCGTAGCGCACCGAGCCATGGTGCTGGCTGATGTGCTGGAGTTGCTGATGCCCGTCGACACCGAGGGGGCGATGAGGGGCGTGCCGGTGAGAACACGCGACCTGGACGGCCTTCCGGTGGACGAGTACTACGTAGCCATGCTGGACCTGGCGGCCGAACGCCGCATGCGTGAGAACGTTCATGCCATGAGGCAGCGAAGGGCCGCCGAGGGGGGAGGCAAAGCGGTCATCCACAAGCGCCTGCATTGGGTCAGGGGCGACCAATAAGGCGCCGTTGCCATACCAGATCGCCTGGCAGCTGGATCGTGGACGCGGCTCGGACCAGATCACCTGACTCCGCGCTTTCAAAGTGAGACCTCCTGCTACATAGCGTAGGTAAGCCCAGCTGGGCATCACGGCCGACTGTCAAGCAGCTACTGGGACGCCGATGTCAAGCATCTACCGGGACAACACAGGTGGAGCTAGCCAGCGGTTGCCGAATTAATCTCTATGAGATGCAGGCTGACCGCTGGGGGGTCTATGTCGTCGCGACCCCGACGGCAGCTGCATCCTGGATCGACGAGCCGCTTCTTGCGTCCCTGACCGGCAACGCCGTGCGGTCGATCGCCCGCCGTGCCGACGAGGCTCGCACCACCTGGTGACCACGCCCGAATCTCTTGAGTCCCTGCTGGTGTCGCGGCTCGTGACGCCACGAGAATTCTTCGCCGACCTCCAGGCCGTCGTCGTCGACGAGGTACACGCCTTCGCCGGTGACGATCCAGGCTGGCATCTGCTGGCCGTCCTCGAACGGCTGACGCGCCTTGCAGGCAGGCCAATCCAACGGGTCGGACTCTCGGCCGCCGTAGGAAAATCCCGCACAACTGCTCAACTGGCTGCAAGGCTCCGCCGCGGGTCGGCGCCCGGCAACGGTCATCGCTCCGGGCGTCACCACCGGAACACCGGTCGAGGCCGAGGTCAGCCTGGACTACGTCGGAAACACCAGAACGCCGCGACCGTCATCGCGGCGCTGCACCGCGGCGAGAAACGACTGGTTTTCGCCGATTCCCGCCGCCGCTTCGAAGAACTCGCACTTGAACTGCGCAGCAAGGGTGTAGCGACCTTCGTATCGCACTCATCCCTGTCGGTAGACGAGCGCAAGCAAGCCGAGCAGGCGTTCGCCGAAGCCCGCGACTGCGTGATCGTCTCCACCTCAACCCTGGAACTCGGCATCGACGTCGGAGACCTCGACCGCGTCATTCAGATCGACGCCCCACCACCGTCGCCTCATTCCTGCAGCGGCTCGGCAGGACCGGCCGCCGAGCCGACAGCCAGCGCAACATGCTGTTCCTCGCCACGCGCCAGAATGGCCTACTTCACGCTGCCGGGCTACTTCACCTGTGGCAAAGCGGATTTGTCGAACCCGTCACCGCCCCACCTAAGCCTCGCCACATTGCCGCACAGCAGATCCTTGCGCTCTGCCTGGAGGAAGGGCGCATCGGAGACACCACCTGGGCAGACTGGTGGGGTGACCTGCCGCTGTTCGACGAGACCGCCCCGGATATCGTCCGCCACCTCATCGATTCGGAGCACATCGAACGAGACGAAGGCGGCATGCTGTTCATCGGTGCGGCCGCCGAACGCCAGTACGGGCACCGCAACTTCATGGACCTGCTCGCCGTCTTCACCGCGCCGCCGCAATTCACAGTGCTACACGGCCGGACCGAGATCGGCGGAGCCGACCCGATCACGCTCATGCTCAAGACCGAAGGCCCCAAGCGGCTGTCCCTGGGCGGACGATCATGGCAGGTCAACCACATCGACTGGAAACACCAGCGCTGCTACGTAGAACCCAGCGACCACAACGCCCGCAGCCTCTGGAGCGGCACCGAGCTCCCGCACTCAAACCCTCTCAGTCAGGCACAACGCGCCGTCCTTCTAGGCACGAACCCTGCAGTCGAGCTGTCCCAGCGTGCCACGGCGACATTGACCAAACTCCGCGACGAAACCGGAGCGAGAGCCGCCGCTGACGGGACCGTCATCGTTGATGACGGCGAGAACCGTACGTGGTGGACCTGGGCCGGCGGACGAGGCAACGCCAATCTCGCCGCAGCCCTGCCTAGTACTGCAGTCACGGTTATCCGCTGACCTGCTGTAGCTCATGATGTTCCCGGTTGCGTTCGCTCATCAGCTTGCACCTCCTGCCAACATTGGCATGCGACCATGTATGCCATGCAGCTCCTCGGTGACCGAATCGTTGCCCCGAAGGCCCTCATGATCAGCGAGATCATGGTCAACGGCAGTTGTTGGTTCATCACGCTCGAACGAGCCCTGTTTCTGCGCAAGGGCGAAACGTTGTGGCTCGACGACGTGAATCCACGAGGCCTCCCTCAGCCGGTGGTCGAGCGTCTCGACGGCACCACCGTGCGCCCTAAGTCCGCATTTGCCACCGTGAAATGGGCCTACAAGCTCCTCTGAATGCACTGGCACTCACGGTGCGGGCCCATACCTGCAGGTCACACTCCACATACGGGTTATGTCTGCTGGCTGAGCTGCTGTAACTCGCGGCGGCGGTAGTGGCTGGTTCGTGCTGTGGCCTGGTGTCTGCGTCGCCAGTAGGACCAGCGCAGCAGGTGTGGGATGTCTGGTGGCCGGTGGTGCAGCGCGGTGATCAGGCGGCGGGTCTCGGCGACGGTCAGCGCGAGCATCGTCGCGGCTGCAGGGGTGGCCAGGGCTGCGGTGGTGAGGGTCAGGACGGCCAGGGCGACCACGGCCAAGACGGTGAACCGGTGCCAAGAGGTCCAGTTGCGGCACTGGTACTGGTCGAGCCCGACCTGGCCTTTGGCGATCTGGAAGGTCTCCTCGACCGTCCATCTGGTGCCGGCGACCCGGACCAGGGTGCCAAGCGGTGCTGGTCGCGGGGTCCAGCAGCGGTAGAACGCGAGGTCGCCGTCGCTGTTGCGGCGGATGAGGAGGCTGTGCAGGCCGGGTCCGTCGTCGTGGATGCCGACCCAGGCCCAGTCGTAGAACCGCTCACCTTTGGAGCCGGGTCCGCAGCTGCGCCGCTGCCAGGCCAGCTCCGACAGCCAGGACTCGGTCACGTCGACGCGCTCTTTGACCACCGTGGTGATCTGCGCGTAGTGGTTGCGGGCAACGGCCAGGACATAGCCGATGCCCAGCTCCCGAAGCCGCTGTCTCAGCGCCGGATCACGGCCGTATGCCTCGTCGGCGGTGACGAACCCGACCCGCACACCACTGGCGACCGCCGCGTCGATCATCTGCACAGCCAGGGCTGGCTTGGTTGCGAACTCCAAGTCTGCGGGGATGCCCGCCTGCCGCAGCGTTCGGCGTCGACGGTCCACGACTTCGGCACGTACAGCTTGCGGTCGACCAGCGCCCGCCCGTGCGGAGAGGCGTAGGCAAGAAACACGGCGACCTGGCTGTTCTCCACCCGTCCGGCGGTCCCGCAGTACTGGCGCTGCACGCCGACCGAGCACACGCCCTTCTTCAAGAACCCGGTCTCGTCGACCACGAGAACCGCGTCCGGGTGCGCCAACCGGGTGGTGATCAGGTCACGCATGTCGGCGACCACGGCCTCGGCGTCCCACACCGCCATCCGCAGCAGCCGCTGCATCCGCGAGGGCCGCTCATGCCCGGCCGCCTCGGCCAGTTGCCAGCAGTTCTTCCGGTCCACCGCCGCCATCAGCGCCCGCACGAAGTCCCTGGCCACCAGCCGCGGCTCGACCCCCGAGAACCGGCCGGAGATCTGGGCCATCGCCTCGTCGAACACCCGTGACGCGGCAGGCCCTACGCTGTGCGCAGCGGCCACCGTCTTGCTTATCGACTTGTCCACAACATTCGATGATCAGACGGTGGCCGCCCTCAGGCATCCAGGCAGCTCAGAGCACGAACCGGCACTGCCGTACTAGTGCTGTCGACTGCGACACGCGAGTGGAGAACCATTCAGTGCGGCTGCGTTCGGACGTCGATCGTTCTTCGCTGCGACGTTCCATCGACGCTTTCGAGGGCCATCCAGTGCCATCACCGGACGTTACCGACGACGCCGTACGCCAACTCAAGTTCAACGAGATGTTGCCGGAACTTCTCGCAGTAGCCACGCTCGGTCAGCGGCTTGCGGATCCTGAAGCCACGCAAATGGTTATGGCACAGCGTTGCCATTGGCACCTGAGTCGTTGAACTCTTTGTGGTAAGCCGGTCGGCGAATCGAGAACCATCGCCTGCCGGTTGCGGCTTGTTCCCCCAGGTTCTGGAAGGTGCGGTTGGCCGCTTCCTCGTTGCAGACATCTCGCTCCGTAAGAGACCGGTCTGGCGGCGCAGTTCGAGAGTCCAATGGCTGAGCCGAGTTGGTGGCTCGCCGGTTCCAAAGCGCGCGGCTCAGCCCAGGCCCGCCGCGACGCACTGCCTCACCGAGATACAGCATCTGGTGGCTCATGGCGCCTGCTCAGATGGCCGCGCGTGAGATTCGTGTTCCCGCCTGATGAAGCAGCTGGTTCGAGTCGTTCCTGACCTCGATCAGGCGTGGACCGATGAAGGAGAGTAGTCGGCGGATAGACGGAAAGTCGAAGTCCTTAGCCGGACGGTACTTGTACCAGGTCTCCGTATCCCTGTCGAACCTGAAGCCGTAGGGATCCTTGAGGGTCTCCTTGATGTCGTAGGCGTCGTAGATCCGGATCACGACCATCGACGTCGGCGGGGACACGGCTGCCGGCAGATCGGTCCACACGACCGTCTCGACGTCGGCCACGGCGGCTGGTATGAACGGCGATGCCTGCTCGGCGGTCACCAGATAGCACAATGATGCCTGCGCTCGGGTCGTTGCGACGTAGAAGAGACGTCGCTCTGCATCTACCAGTCGATCGACGGTGTCGCCGAAGACCTCGAAGAGTGCGGCGGTGTGGTGGACGAGCGGATAGTTTCTGTCATCCGCGCCGGCGACAATGACGGAGTCTGCCTCTCGACCCTTGTACTTGTGCGAGGTGGTCACCTCGATGCGCTTGGCCTCTTCATCGCCGAAATGCCTGCGTATGTGGCGCTGGTACCGCTCTAGTGCCTCGTCACGCGGCCTTGATGGTGTAACCCGGCTCGCGAATTCGTGAGTTCGGGGCGAAGTTGGTCTTGGGTTGGGCGCGGTGGTTGCGCCATCGGATGTAGGCGCCGATCGCTGCGTCCT
>NZ_JAHRCY010000041.1 GCF_019083965.1 Catellatospora tritici | reverse complement strand
GCGGCTGGCGGCTGGCGGCTGGCGGCTGGCGGCTGGCGGCTGGCGGCTGGCGGCTGGCGGCTGGCGGCTGGCGGCTGGCGGCTGGCGGCTGGCGGCTGGCGGCTGGCGGCTGGCGGCTGGCGGCTGGCGGCCAACGATGATCGCCGTCTTCGGTCACTATCTCGGCTGTAGGACGCCCTTTTGACCGACGACAGCAATCATCGACCGGAACAGCCCCGAAGATCGCGACTACCGGTCAAAACACTGCACTGCCCGAGGGCCGAAACCCACTTTCCGACCGCAGACGCCGATCACTCCCGACAACAGACGACCAAGATCACCCCCTCCGGTCACAACACGGCGCGGCGTAGAGGCCGAAACCCATCTTCTGACCGCCATCGACGATCACTCGCAAGCACGGGCACCGAAGATCACGACCTACGGTCACATCACTACGCACCAAACCTGACCGAGCACTCCTCCTGACTCACGATCGTGATCACCCTCCAGTGCGACCGCAGCATGCACTCCGGAGGGCGCGCCGCATGACCGCGAGCCCGAAACCGATCTTGCGACTGGGATGAGGGGCCGTTCCCGCGAAGCCGCACCCACTGCGGCGAGGTGGCGGGCGTGCCGGATGCTGTTTGGGCATGAGTGGACGCCGCCTGAACACCCGCCCCTGGTCGCCCGAGAACCGCACCGGCGGGCCGGTCGACGACCTACTGGACGGAGTGCGGGCCCGCTTTCCCCGGCTGGTCGTCGAACGGCTCGTGCTGGCCCACGCCGGTGACGACGACAACGTGTACTTCCTCGGCGACGCGGAGCACTTCGACCGGGTCCAGGTCGACACCCACCCCGGCGGGAACGCGCCCTTCCTCGTGGAAGGCGGCAACTCCGCGCTCGTGGAAGGCGGCAACTCCGCGCTCGTGGAAGGCGGCAACTCCGCGCTCGTGGAAGGCGGCAACTCCGCGCTCGTGGAAGGCGGCAGGTCCGGGTGGATCGGCGAGGTCGGACCGGCGATCGACTTCGTCTGTACGCAGATCGAGCGGAGCTACCCGGCGGCCGGCTGAGGCTGCGGCCGCATGATGGCGATCGCGGGGAGCAGGCGGGGCGCACGGTTGGCGGCGACGTCCTCGACCCAGCCGAAGCAGAGCACGGCCAGGGCCGTCAGCGGGATGGTGACCAGCAGCGTGACCCAGGCGGAGTCGGTGAGCGCGGGAATCCCGGTTCGGTTGATCAGCCAGTGCCCGACAAAGATCATCGGGAACTGCCAGACGTAGAGGGTGACCGCGCGGGCGTTGAGCAGTGCGACAGCTCGGCGCAGCAGGTCCGGCAGGCGGTCGTACCAGGTCATGGAGGGACGCAGGCGCAGGACGACTAGGACCACCGCCGTGCCCCACAGCACCTGCGACAGCGGCGAGCCGTTCGAGCGCAGCGCCATCACGCCCAGGGCCGCCCCGATCGTGAACACCGCCGCCAGCGGCACCCGGTCGAGCACGCGCCGGTGCCGGGCGTATCCGAGCAGCCAGGCAGTGCCGTAGGCGGCAGTGGTCCAGATCACGTCGCCGACTGGGTTGGATGGCACGGTGAACGCGCTCGAGCAGGCCACCGCCAGCGCCAGCGGGGCGAGCAGCGTCGGCACGGGCCAGCGGCGCATCAGCCACCACAGCGCGGGTGCCATCAGCACGAACCAAAGGTAGGCGCGCAGATACCACAGCGTGACCACGAAGATCCCGCCCCAGGTGGAGGCGGGCGGATTGGCCAGCGGCAGCACCCACAGCAGCGGATCGAACCAGCGCATCGGCTGCTGCGGGTCGTGCAGCCACCCGTTCAGCAGCATCAGCGGCAGCGCCACCGCGCCCAGCGCCCACAGCGGCGGCAGCAGCCGACGCAGCCGCGAGCGGACCGTGCGCCCGCCGCCGCCGCGCTCCAGCGAGGCGGCGGTGAGGAAGCCGGCCAGGCCGAACATGAGCCACATGGACGGGAACAGCGCGGTCAACGCCCCGATCGGGATGGCGTGGTTGAGGAAGACCCGGACTATCGCGGCGGCACGCAGCGTGTCCACGTACGGGCTGCGGGCACGGGCCGTCGCCACCGGGGCAGCGACCGGTGCCGTACGTTCGATGATCGACATGAGGTGGGTGTTCACTCCGGTCAGTCACGGGCGGCGTGCCTTCAACCAGACCCGACTTCCCTCAAGAGAACCTCGACAAACCGCCCCGTGAACCTTTGCTGTGATCAACGCGACTGAAACTGCCGAGGAGGTGGCGATGACAGACGAACTGCTGGTGATCCGCTGCCGGCTTGGCGAACGTGACGCGCTGGCGCAGTTGGTGCGGCAGTGGCACGAACCCGTGCTGGCCTACGTGCGCCGCATGCTCGGCCCGGCGCACGCCGAGGACGTGGCCCAGGAGGTGTGGCTGGCCGTGCTGCGTGGACTGCCGAGACTGCGCCAGCCTGAACGGTTCACCCCGTGGCTGTTCACGATCGCGCGCCGGGTGGTCGTCAACCGGCTGCGGGCGGAGTACGCCCGGCCCGAGGTCCCCGGCGAGGCCGCCGATCGGGCCGTGCCCGACCACGGCGACCTGGTCGCCGACCGGGACGAGGTGGCGCGCCACCTCGGGGCGCTGCCGGCGCGCGAACGTGAGGTGCTGATCCTGTTCCACCTGGCGGACCTGCCGCTGGAGACCTGCGCCGAGATCTGCGGCGCACCGGTCGGCACGGTGAAGTCACGCCTGTCGCGGGCCCGCCGGATGGTGCGCGCGGCGATCGAAGCGGAAGGAGATGTTCGATGAACGCGGACGAGATGCTGGCGCGCCTGTCCCGTCCCCTGTCGCCGTGGCGGCGCCTGGCCACCGCGGTCGCCGCGATCGGCGGGTGCACCGGGGCGGCCGTGATCGGGGTGTTGTGGGCCACCGAGCCGGACCTGCCCGCCCGGACCCAGGTGGCGTTCGCCGGTCTGATCGCGGTCGGGCTGGCCTGGGCCGGCTACGGGGTGTGGGCGCTGACCCGGCGTACGCCCCTGTTCGCCCGCGACCGGGTCGTCGCGGGCTGGCTCGCCGTCGGCGCGACCGCGCTGCTCACCGTGCTCGCAACGGCGGTCGGCGTGCTGCGGCAGCGCGGCTGGCCGCTGCTGATCCTGTCGCTGACGCTGCTGGTGCTGGCGCTGGTGAACCTGCGTCGCGCGCAAACCGCCCGCGACGCCCTGCTACGCCGCAAACGGGAGCTGGACGGTTGAGCGCCGGTTCACGATTCGAGGGCGGTGAGGACCTTGGTCGCGAAAGCGGTCGTGGTGTCACCGAGACCCGTGGGCAGCTCACCCTTGATCGTGGGCGGTGACGGTACCGCATGGTTGGATCTTGATTGGTGCCCCGGTTCCGGAGCCCTCCCCGTGCCGCGGGAGGGCTCCGGCCGGTCGCGTCAGGACCTGGTCAGGCGGACCGTGATGCCGATGCCTTCGGTGGTGATCCGTGCCTGGCCGAACGCGCTGGCGGCCGCGAGCTGCGCGAACTTCTCCCGCGTGTACGCCCGCCGCCGCAGCCAGGTCAGCGTGCGCCGGGTCATGAACCCGTCGAAGCGGGACAGGTTCATCCGCTCGACCTCGGCCCGGATGTCGGCAGCGGTCGCCTCGCCCCACATGTCCTCGATGACCGCGCTGCCACCGGGGCGCAGCACGCGGTGCATCTCGTCGAGGGCCCGTACCGGCAGGGCGAAGTTCTTGAACGCCGCCTGGCACACGATCAGGTCGAACGACGCGTCGGGCAGCGGCATGGCGCTCGCGTCGCCCTGCTGGAACCGCACGTCGAGGCCCTGCCCACGGGCCCGGTCGGTGGCGAGTTCCACGAAGGTGTGGCTGATGTCCAGGCCGGTGACGCGGTGGCCGCGCCGGGCCAGCTCCAACGACAGGTAGCCGGGGCCGGGCGCCACTTCGAGCACGTCGACGTGCTCGGGCAGAGCCTCGGTGAGAACGGCCGCCTGGCGGCGGTATTCGGCCAGCTGGCTGTCGGTGCCGCGCAGTCGCGCGTACCAGCGGGCCTGGCGCCCTTCCATCTCGGGGATGAGCTTGCGGCGGCGCCGCTCGGGGGTGGTGGTCATGGCAGACCTTTCTGCGTACGGGGTCGGGTCAGACCCGAGGCAGGAAGGCCCGGCTATTCTTGCGAATGCCACTTCGTGGCCGGGTTTCCCTGCTCGGGATCGGTTGCGAGGGTTACGACCCCGGCCGCGGTGTTCCCGCACCTCGGCCGGGGTTCGCTGTCAGCGGGTCTCTTCCAGCAGCTGGGTCCATTCCGGCGGGTATCCGCCCGTCTCGTGGTAGGCGCGCCACTCGGCCACGCCCGGCAGGGTGCCCTCGGCGATCTCGCGTTGCAGCGAGCGCACCCACTCGGCCTCGGCCCGTCGCATGGCCAGGGCGTACTCGGCCTCGATCAGGAAGACGCGGGGCACCTCGGCCCGCATGCCGTCCAGGGCACGCGCCTCGGTGTCGATCTCGGCGTCAAGGCGCCGCAGGCGCTGGGCCAGCAGCTCGGCGACCTCGTCGGGCGGCAGCACACCGATCACCGACAGGGCCGCCTCCAGCCGCGGGAACTCGGGCTCGGGTGCGGCGACGAGTTCGCGCATCCAGTCGGTCAGCTCGGCCCGGCCCGGTTCGGTGATGGCGTACAGGGTGCGTTCGGGTCGGCGACCGGCGCGGTCGCTGCCGGTCGCCTCGATCAGGCCGTGACGCTCCAGGTTCTGGATGACCGTGTAGAGCGAACCCCACTTGATCTTCATGTCGCGCTCTTTGCCGGTGCGCCGCAGCACGTTCGCCATCTGGTACGGGTGCATCGGCACGCCCGGCCGCAGTAGCGCGAGCAGGGCGAGCGCCATCAGGTTGCCGACCTTGCGCCGCTTGGCCACTGCCCACCTCCGATACTCGTCGCCGAGTATACGCACGCGAACAAGAATGACCAGGGGCCGCCGAGGTCAGGAGAAGCGTTCGATGGTGACCGGGATCAGGCCCCGGTCACGCAGCAGCCGACGCAGCCGGTGCAGCAGCGCACCCAGCGCCGTCGGGTCCGGCTCCGGGTCGGGGCCGAGCAGCGCCGTCAGGTCGATGCTCCAGGCCATGCCGAACCCGATCCGGCGCAGCTCCCAGCTGAACTCGTGCGCCTCCACCGCCAGCGCACCCCGCCCCAGCACTCGGGGCTCGGCCGGATCGTCGACCGGCTGCAGCCATTCCCGGCACCAGAGATCGGCCATCCCGTGCTCGCCGAGGTCGCCCGCGAACAGGATCCGGTACACGCGGCGGTCGAAGAAACCGGTCGGCACCTGCGCCGGACCCAGCCGCAGCGGAGCCGAGCCGGGCCGTGGGTCGCGGTCGGTGAACCGCTCGCGCAGTCCGGATGCGAGCGGCAGTTCGGCGTCGGTCAGCCGCCGGAACGCCTCCTCGGCCCCGGAACGTGAGGCCGGGCGCACCACGGTGCGCACCCGGGCGTCGGCGCGCAGCGACCGACTGAAGCCCGCCGAGCTCCACCAGCCCTCACCCGTCGACCACACCGCACTGTCCACCCCGGCGGCGGCGAAGTCCTCGTGCAGGACGAACTCCTCGACCGCCACCCCGCACGGCGCCACCCCGCGCCACACGTCGTCAGGTTCGGCGAAGACCAGGTAGTAGTCGAGCTCGCAATCGGGCCCCGGGTCCACGTCGTACCCGACCGACCCGCGCGTACGCAGCCGCACCTCGGCATCCATGCCTGCATGATCTCGCACGGCGGGGCCGCGAGCGCTCAGCCACACCGACGCCATTGCAACACGTTGTAATTGTTAGATCACGGAAAGTAGGTGACGACCTCCTGCGCCTGGCTGTCATAGCCGCCGAGGAAACAGATCCGCCGGTAGTGCGCCAGCACCAGGCTGCCCGCACGGGCGTCGGCCTCGGTGTCGAACACCTGCAGGATGTGGTCGTGGTCCTTGACCCGCCAGCCGTCACCGTGACCCATGTCCTCGGCGACCAGATGGCCCGGCTCGTACTCCGAGCAGTTGTCCTGCTCGCCCTCGATCGCCGGGCGCTGGCCGGACGGGTCGCGCCAGTAGTCGAACACGAACGTGTCCCGGTCCTCCCGGCTGTTGCCCCGCCCGATGTAGCAGTGCCTGCGGTAGCGCTGGGCCAGCGACGATCCCTGGCGACCGGTCGGCTCGCCGGGGTCGCCGTGCAGGCGCAGGACCTGCGTCTGCCCGTCGGCCACCACGTACGCGCCGTCCTCATAGCGGAGCTGGAGGCGGGCCGGATCGTACGAGACGCAGTCCGCCGGACTCGGCCACCGACCCTCGGCCGGCGCCGCCGTCAGGCCAGGCGGGCCACTCGACCGCACCTGCGGCACGGCCTCGGGGGCCGCCGGGCCACCGCCGCAGCCGGGCAGGACAGTCAGCAGGGCCGTCAGCGCGACGACCGGCCAGATGCGCCTCATATCGGCACGGTATGTCGCTTTCGTCGACCGCCTCGGCAAGCCGGCCGTGTCGCGACGGAACAGCGCGGCACGGCCGGCCGATGAAGCGCCTGCGCGAACCCCCGGTCAGCCGTCGCGGCTCTGCTGCACCGCCAGCGCGCTGTACTCCACGCAGTTGTTGTTCACGGTCTCGCACACGTACATGCTGATGATGTCGTTGCCGACGACGTTGCCGAACGGATCCCAGTAGACCGGCGCACCGTTGAGGCCGCTGCCGTTGTGGGCGGTCTTCTGGGTGCCGTAGTTGAGCTGTGCGAAGCCCGTCACGCCCCGACCATCGGCGCAGTAGTCGTGGATGACGAAGAAGTCGTCGTTGTTCGAGCCCGTCGGCGGGTAGTACCCGGAGTCGACGAAGTTGAGCACGGCGCAGCCGTCCGGCGTACCGATCTGGAAGCTGTCGTCGATGGCCGCCGCGGCCGGACTGGCCACCAGCATCGTGGCCGCGGCCGCGGCGACGACCCCGAGCAGCGCCCGCCGGATCAGTCTCCTTTTGCGAAGCATTGTGCGACTCTCCTTTCAAGTCGGCTATCTGCTGACTTGAAGCTATTCCGAGCCGCAGCTGAAATCGACCAACGTGCGCTGTATCCGGTGTTCGGATTCTGGATCGGACGGTCAGCCTGCCGGTGCTTGACCGGTCCGCCGGCCGCGGTAGGGCCGCACCGTCCTTACCCCACGCGGTCTACACCTCACGTGGGCCGCCTGCCGCGCCTCGGTGTGCCCCAGTGTTCGCCGGCCGCACTGGCCACGACGCTGCCGAGGTGGCCCGTGGCGCCGATGACGGCGACCCTCATGCCGCTTCCTTCTTCCAGGTACGACCGACGAAGTCGGCGATCAGCGGTGCGATCTCGGGCAGGCGCTCCTCGAGCGCGAAATGGCCGGTGTCGAAGATGTGGATCTCGGCGTCGGGAAGGTCGCGCCGGTAGGCGTGCGCCCCGGGCTCGGGGAAGAACGCGTCGTTGCGGCCCCACAGGATGAGGGTTGGTGGGTGGTGCTCGGCCAGCCAGCGCTGCCAGACCGGATAGCGCGCGACGTTGCTGTGGTAGTCCAGCGCCAGCGCGACCTGCGCGTCCTTGCGGCCGGGCTGGTCGAGGAAGTGCTGGTCGAGGGTCCAGCCGTCGGGGGCGACGAGCGCGGGGTCGGCGGTGCCGCCCTCGTACTGGTCGCGGGTCACCGGCAGGACGAGGATCTCGCGCACCCGGTCCTCGGCGCCGTCGACGCCGGGCTGGTTCGCGATCATGGCGCGGGCCAGGTCGGACAGGCCCTCGTCGTAGGCGTTGGCGTTCTGGACGATGAGGCCCGCGATCGCGTCCGGGCGGCGGCCCGCCAGGCGCAGGCCGACCGGGCCGCCGAAGTCGAATGCGTACAGGACGAAGCGGTCGACGCCGACCGCATCCAGGAAGCCCTCGACCACGTCGGTCAGGCTCTCGAAGCTGTAGCTGAAGTCGTGCGGCACCTCGGTGTGCCCGAAGCCCGGATAGTCCGGGGCGATCAGCCGGTAGCGCGCGCCGAGCGCGTCGAGCAGGCGGCGGAACTGGTGTGAGCCCGACGGAAAGCCGTGCAGCAGTACGAGCACCGGTGCGTCCGGCGGCCCGGTTTCCCGGTAGAAGACACGGGCGTCGCCCACCTGCGCGAACCGGTGATACACGCGCGGGACCCCAGACACGATGAGCACCTCTTAACGAGAAGCGGTTTGCGTTAGCCTGGGCATCGTGACAGAGCCCGAACTCTTAATGCAAGACGGTTCCCGTTTAGCGGGCATGGTCCGGCCCGGCGGCCGCACTTCGCGCACCCGGGCCGCCGTCTTCGACGCGGCCATGGCCGAGCTGGCGGAGAAGGGCTTCGCGGGCACCGGCATGGAGAAGATCGCCGCCCGTGCCGGGGTGGCCACCTCCACCGTGTACCGGCGCTGGGGCAGCCTGACCGGCCTGCTGCAGGACCTCGTCGACGAGACCACCGTCGACGTGCCGCTGACCGACTCAGGTCCGCTCACCGCCGACCTGGCGCAACTCGCCCGCGTGATCCTCATCCTCAACCGGCACCCGGTGCACCGGCCCTGGATGGACGCGGTCGTCACCGCGGCGGTGCATGATCCGGCCGCGCGCCAGGTGCTGACTCGCACCATCACACGCCGCATCGAGGGGACCGCCCCGATCGTGGCGCGCGCCGCCGAGCGGGGCGAGGTGCCCGCCGACACGGACGCCGAGGAGGTCATCCGCATGGTCGCCGCGCCTTTCTACTACCGGATGTACATCAGCGGCGAGCCGATCACCGACGACCTGCCCGACCAGGTCGCCGCCGCCGTGGTCGCCGCCATCCAGGCCGGGACGCTGCGCCGTACGCCGTGACCCGGCAAATGCTTCGACAGCCGCCCGGTCGGCCGCTACCGTTCCACCTGGTCGAACGCGAAGGAGGACGGTCGGGTTGCGGGTACGCACACGGATCAGCACGGTACGGCTCGGCGGCACCGAATACCGGGTGGTCCGTCCGCTACGGCCACTGAACCGCGCGGTGCTGTACACCGAACCGCACGGCATCCCCACCGAGCCGCACAACCTGGCCATGTTCGTCGGCCGGACCGAGGCGGTCGTGCTCACCGCGCTGTGGGGCCTGGCCGTCTGCTCGCCGCGCTCCATCGTGTACATACCGATGCGCCACGCCACGCCACCGGCCGACATACCCCCCGGCCCCGTTCCGCTGGACCTGGTGCTGATGCACCACAGCCTGCAGTTGCCGGTGTCACGCTGGAAGGAGATCCGGGCCCGCCTCGACGCCGGGACCGCCCACCGCGCGACCGTTCCCCCGTACGCCCTGCACTCTCGCGACGACGGTGCGGCCACCCACACCTACCGCGATCCGCTGCGCGTCGACATCGCCGCGCACACCGTGTACCTGACCGGCAGCGCCACCGCGTTCCGCGACCCCGGCACCAGCCTGCTGGAGCTGACGCGTGAGGCGGGCGGATACCTCAAGAGCATCGACGGCCGCCACCACTACTGCGTCGAACTGGGCGATCACGACACCCACCCGTGGTTCAAACGCAGGCGCCGCTTCCCGACCCAGGTACACGTCCAGTACTGCCCGCGCTGGATCGCGGGCTGACGTTGCACCGATGATCTAGCGTGCGGCCATGCTGACATCGCTGGGCTCCGCGCGCACGCGGACGCTGGTCCTGTCCGGATTCGCCGCCATCGTGCTGCTGGCCGCGGGTGGCGGCGCATTGGCCGGCGCCACGGACCCGGCCGAGACGACCACCGCGAGCATCATCGACGGAAAGGTGGCATTCCAGGTTCCGCCCGGCTGGCAGTCCACCACGTGCATGGACGACCGGACCTGTGCTCACCTCTCCCCCGAGGGCAGCACCAACCCCGAGTACGGGGTGACCGTGACGCTGATGCCCGTCGACCCGGACGCCCCCGAGGGCGATCCGAGCATGATGCTGTTCGTCCTGCCCGAGCTGCCCGATCACGGGGACGACGGGGTCGAGCGGCGGACCGTCGACGGCTACCAGGCGGTCCGCGCGGTGGTGCCCGACGGCGGGCCCGTCCCGGGCTCGACCATGCTGATGGTGCTGCTCGACAAGGCTGGGACCAGGGTGTTCGTGATGTGCGAGGGAGAGGGCCTGGACCGCGAGTGCGACCAGGTGATGCGCTCGCTGACGATCACCTGGCCGTGACGGCGGCTACTCGAACGGGGTCGGGTCCCCGGCGCCGCGGCGCAGGATCTCCGGCTCGTCGCCGGACAGGTCGACCACGGTCGTCGGGCCGGTGGTGCAGTCACCGGAGTCCAGGACCGCGTCGACCTGGTGGTCGAGCCTCTCCTTGATCTCCCAGCCCTGCGTCATCGGCTCCTCCTCACCCGGCAGCAGCAGCGTGCTGGAGACCAGCGGCTCGCCGAGCTCGGCCAGCAGGGCCTGGGCCACCGGATGGTCGGGGATACGCACACCAATGGTCTGCTTCTTCGGGTGCTGCAGTCGCTTGGGCACCTCCCGCGTCGCCGGGAGGATGAACGTGTAGCTGCCGGGCGTGTTCGCCTTGAGCAGCCGGAACACCGAGTTGTCGATCTTCACGAACTGTCCCAGCTGCGCGAACTCGGCGCAGACCAGGGTGAAGTGGTGCCGGTCGTCAAGGTGGCGGATCTCGCGGATGCGGTCGAGTCCGTCCCTGTTGCCCAGCCGGCAGCCGAACGCGAAGCACGAGTCGGTCGGATACACGATGAGCCCGCCGCCGCGGACGATGTCGACCGCCTGCTTGATCGCGCGGGGCTGCGGGTTGTCCGGGTGCACGTCGAAGTACTTCGCCACGCTGCAGAGCCTAGCCCCCGGAGGCCCCGGCCCGGGCCCGCCGCCCGGCCGCGCACGGGTGCGAGATCGCGGCCGGGCGCCTGGCGGGTCTCAGACGGGCCGGGCCACCGGCCGCGCGTCGCCGACCGACCCGACCGGCGACGGCTCGGCGGGCACCGGGTGCTGGGTGAGCGGCTGGGCGCCGTAGAGCTCATCGGCCAGTTCGGTCTCCTGACTGGCCGGGTCGTCGGGGGTGCTCACCTTGCGCGGGCCGATCAGGCTCACCGCCGCGCCGATCACACCCATGGCGATGGCCAGCCAGAACACCACCACGAGCCCGTCATGGAAGGGTCCGGCGATCAGGTCGGGGAAGAACTGCCGGTCGGTGAGGGTCGCGGCGTTGCCCGCGGGCAGTTCGCTCAGCAGCTTCGGGCCGAGCAGCTCCTCGATCGGGTTGTAGCCGAGGAACGCGGCGAACAGGGTGCCGACCGGCGGCAGCTTCGCGATCGCGGTCGCCGAGGCGTCGGGCACGCCCTGGGCGGTCAGCCCAGCCCGCAGCGTGTCCGGCAGCGAGCTGGACAGACCCGCGACCATCAGCGAGAAGAACACGCCGATGGACAGCACCATGCCCGCGTTCATGAACGTGGCACGCATGCCGGAGGCGACGCCGCGCAGGTGCGCGGGCACCGCCGACATCACCTGGGCGGTGTTCGGGGCGGAGAACAGGCCGCCGCCGAGGCCGTTGAGGAAGACCAGTGCGGCGAAGACGCCGTAGTGGAAATTGGTGGGTACGAGCAGCAGCCCGGCGAAGGACGCCGCCATCACCAGCAGGCCGCCCGCCGCGAAGATGCGCGCGCCGAACCGGTCCGACAGCCAGCCCGACAGCGGTCCGGCCGCGAGGAAGCCGACCGTCAGCGGGAGCAGGTAGATGCCCGCCCACAGCGGCGTGGCCTCGTAGTCGTACCCGTGCAGCGGCAGCCAGATGCCCTGCAGCCAGATGATCAGCATGAACTGCAGGCCGCCCCGGGCGATCGCACCGAGCAGGCTGGCCGCGTTGCCGCCGGCGAAGGCCGGGTTGCGGAACAGGTGCAGCGGGAACATCGGCTCGGCGAGGCGCGACTCCACCACGCAGAACATGATCAGCAGCAGCACGCCGCCGACCAGACCGGCGACGATCCACGGGTTGGTCCAACCCATACTGTGCCCGCCGTAGGGCTGGATGCCGTACGAGATGGCGGCCAGCAGCGCGGTCAGCCCCGCCGCGAAGGTGATGTTGCCCCACCAGTCGATCTTTCCGGGGCGACGCACGCCGTTGTCCCGCAGCGACCGGTACGCCCACACCGTGCCCAGCACCGCGATCGGCACGTTCACCCAGAAGATCGAGCGCCAGTTCCACTCGGCCAGCACGCCGCCGAGGACCAGGCCGATGAACGAGCCCGCGATGCCCGCGACGATGTTGATGCCCAGCGCGGTGCCGCGCTGGCGGGCCGGGAACGCGTCGGTGATGATCGCGGCGGAGTTGGCCATCAGCATCGAGCCACCGATCGCCTGCACCACTCGCCAGCCGATCAGCCACATCGCGCCCGCACCGCCGGTGAACGGGTCGAGCGCCAGGATCACCGAGGTCACGGCGAAGATGGCGAAGCCGAGGTTGTAGATGCGGACTCGGCCGAAGATGTCGCCCAGGCGGCCCAGGGTCACCACCAGCACGGCCGTGACCAGCATGTAGCCCATCAGCATCCACAGCAGGTAGCCGACGTTGCCGGGCTGCAGCGGGTTGAGGCCGATGCCGTTGAAGATCGCCGGTAGGGAGATCAGCACGATCGAGGAGTTGATCGTGGCGAGCAGCATGCCGAGCGTGGTGTTGGACAGCGCGACCCACTTGTAGCGGTCTGCGGCGGTGCTCATGCGGGGTTCTCTCTTTCGAGGGGTGCTGCGGCGGGGCCGGACCCGCCGGGTGATGTCACTGCGGAATCAGGTCCGCGAGGCGGTTGAGCACGGGCAGCGCGGCGTCGACGGCGCGCCGGTCCGCTTCGGAAAGGGTGCCGAGGATCTCGTTGATGTGGTCGGCCCGGATCTGGCGGCGCCGTGACATCAGCTCACGTCCGGCCGCGGTGATCTCGACGAGCACCACCCGGCCGTCCTCCGGGTCGGCCGCGCGGGCGGCCAGGCCGTCGCGCTCGAGGCGGGACACCAGCTGCGTCATCGCGGGCTGGGTCACGCCCTCCTTGGCCGCCAGCTCGGTGAGCCGGTGCGGGCCCTCGCGATCCAGCCGCGCCAGTGTCGAGGCGGCGGTGAGGCTGAGACCTGGCGGACTGAGCCGCCGCAGCGCCGTGAACAACCGCTGCACCGTCGTCGCAAGATCAGCATGCCCAGCATCCACCACCAGGGAAGCTACCTCCACACCCCAGTTATATCACGTACTTATAGAAGTTACTTATACATCTCCGCGCGACCTCGCCACGGGTTGGCGCAGTTTCGGGGAAAGTGCTGCCATTGCGCCGCTTCTTGGTGCAGTTACGACAAAAGTGGACGAAAAGGCGTCACCGCGCAGGGCACGGCGGCCGATCAGTCCAGGTGGAGCTTGGCGGCGAGGATGTCCACGGGCGTGATCGTGGGCGGCTCGGCGAACAGCTCCTCCGCGCGGGCGAGCAAGCCGTCGCGGACCTTGCCGTGGAAGTGGATGTCGCGACCCTCCTCGTCGTGGAAGGTGTCGTAGATGAAGAAGCTGGTCGGACCGACGCGGTTGGCGAACCAGGTGATGGTGCGCGGCTCGGCCTCCACCAGCGCCTGGGCGTCGCGCAGAAACTGCGCCACCTCCTCGGCCTTCTCCGGCTTGGCCTCCATGCGGACGTAGAATCCGTACTTGACCATGTGACCCACCTCCGCTGCCACCGTCCCACGGACAGACCTCGCGAGCAGGGAAAACGGATCAGCGGACCGTCGCCGCATACAGTCCGGGGCCCGGGACACCAGTCAGCTCCGACGGGTCGACGCTCCAGCGGGCGGCCACCGCCATCACGTCGTCCTCGCTCGGCGTGGTCGCATGCCACCGCTCCCACTCGGAGTCGCCCCAGTCGGCACAGTCCTCGGACAGAGGAAGCAGACCCTTGCCCAACTCGCACTCGACCGGGGTCGGCTCACCCACGAACAGCGGCACCTCACCGCGGTCGCCCACGTAGCAGTAGCCGCGTTCGAGCGCACCCCCGCGCGCCAGCACCCAGGCGTGGTATTCGACGACGCGGTGGGTGCCGAAGAACTGCACCTCACCGAACTGCTCGCTCAGCTCCTCCAGCCGAGCGGCGAAGCCCTGATCCCCGGGGTCGGGCACGGTGAGGTGCCGACCGTGGGCCAGCACCCAGCCGTGGACCGGCGGGGTCACATAGACGCCCTGCGCGTACGCCGCGTCCGCGCCCTCGTCCCAGCCCATGGGCACCGGGTCCACCAGTCCGAGCGCTCGCGACACGGCGTCGACTTCGCCGTCACGTACGGCGATCCACTGCGTCTTGTAACCGAAACCCATCTCGGCCTCTCAAAAACTCAGGACATATGTACTAGTTGGCAACGGCATCGCAACCACCTACAGACCGTATGCTGCACCGGTTCGGCCACACCCCCGAAGGAGTCGGCATGGCCACTGAAACCACCAACGGCGGCGGCACGAACGCGGCCGGTGGACCCCCACCGCCCCCGGTACTCAAACACAGCCCCTGGCTGGTGCTGCTCGCACTGTGCCTGGGCTTCTTCATGATCCTGCTCGACACCACGATCGTGAACATCGCGATCCCCGACATCATCGACAAGCTCGGCGCCTCGCTGGACCAGATCCTCTGGATCCTGAACGCGTACATCCTGGTCTACGCCGTGCTGCTGATCACCGCGGGACGCCTGGGCGACCTGTTCGGACCCAAGAAGCTGTTCCTGGTCGGTCTGGTCATCTTCACCCTCGCCTCGGTGGCGTGCGCGTTCGCGCAGGACCCGACCCAGCTGATCGTCTTCCGGATCGTGCAGGGTCTGGGCGGTGCGCTACTGACTCCGCAGACCCTGTCGGTGATCACCACGATCTTCCCGGCCGACAAGCGCGGTGCCGCCTTCGGCATCTGGGGCGCGGTCGCCGGTGTCGCCACCGTCGCGGGTCCGACCCTCGGCGGCTGGCTGGTGACCGACTACGGCTGGACCTGGATCTTCCTGGTGAACCTGCCGGTGGGCATCATCGCGCTGGTACTGGCCTGGATCGTCATGCCCGACCTGCGGCTCAACCGCCGCCACCAGCTCGACATCCTCGGCACCGTGCTGGTCACCATCGGCCTGTTCCTGCTGTGCTACGGCCTCATCGAGGGCCAGCCGCACAACTGGGGCAAGGCGTGGGGCCCGGTCACCATCCCGCAGATCCTCATCGGGGCCGCGGTCGTGCTGGGACTGTTCATGTTCCAGCAGTACAAGCAGCGCGACGGTGAGCCCCTGATCCCGTTCAGCATCTTCGCCGACCGCAACTTCTCCCTCATGAACTGGGTCGTCGCCGCGATCTCGTTCGGCATGCTCGGCCTGTTCTTCCCACTGGTCATCTACCTGCAGAACGTGCTGGACCTGAGCGCCTTCCAGGCGGGTCTGACCACGGCGCCGATGTCGCTGGTGTCGATGTTCGTCGCGCCGGTCGCCGGGCGCCTGGCCGACAAGATGGGCGGCAAGTTCATCCTGTTCGGCGGCCTCACACTGTGGGTCGGCGGCCTCACGCTGGTCGTCGCCTCGGCGCAGATCGACTCTAGCCGGGCCGACCTCATTCCGGGTCTGCTCATCGCCGGTGTCGGCCTGGGCTGCACGTTCGCGCCACTGCAGACCATCGCGATGCGCAACATCGCCCCGCAGGTCGCCGGTGCCGCATCCGGCTTCATCAACACCACCCGCCAGCTCGGTGCGGTCATCGGTTCGGCCGCCGTCGGGGCGCTGCTGCAGAGCCGTCTGTCCGATCTGCTGATCGACAGGGCGACGGCGAACGCGGGCGCGCTGCCGGAGGCGTTCCGGGCCCGGTTCGTGGCCAAGTTCGCCGAGATGGCCTCGCGCGGGCTGGAGCTGGGCGGGGGTGGCGCCTCCACGCCCCCGGGCACTCCGCCCGAGGTCACCGAGCTGGTGACGAAGACGTTCCACGAGGCGTACGTCCCAGCGATGAAGTCGACCATGCTGCTTCCGCTGGTCGTGCTCACGGTCGCCACGCTGTCGGTGCTGCTGGTGAAGCGTCGTCGGCAGACCGTCGCGGTGCCGGGCCAGGCGCAGCCGACGGACACCCCGGCGAGCGTCGAGGTCTGAGCAGGGCATCACCCGATGACGGCCGCCGCACCTTTTCGGTGCGGCGGCCGTCGTCAGATCAGGCGGTCGCGGCCGGGGACATGTCCGGGCGGTAGACGGCCCAGCCGCCGGTGCCCGCGCGTTTGGCCTCGTACATGGCCAGGTCGGCACGGCTGACGAGTTCCTCGGGCTCCATCGGGTCGGTCTCGCTCAGCGCGATGCCGATGCTCACCGCCACCCGCAGCCGCTGCCGCGCCACCCGGACCGGCGTGGCCATCGCGGCGATGATCCGACCGGCCACCACCATCGCGTCGGTCAGTCCGTCGACCTGGTGCAGCAGCACCGCGAACTCGTCACCGCCGAACCTCGACGCGGTGTCGCCGCTGCGCAGCTGCGCGGCGATCCGGTCGGCGGTCACCGTCAGCAGCTGGTCGCCCGCGGCGTGCCCCAGCGTGTCGTTGATCTCCTTGAACCGGTCCAGGTCCAGGAACAGCACGGCCAGCGGCTCCTGGTCGGCCATGCGCCGGCTCAGTTGCTCCATGAACAGGCGACGGCTGGCCAGGCCGGTCAGCGGGTCGAGATGGGCCTGCTGCATGCGTACGACCATGTTGGCGTCGGTGAGCGCCAGACTGACGTTCTCGGCGAACGCGCCCAGGGTCTGCTCGTCGGCGGGGCTGTACGCGCGGTCCGGGTCGCACGAGGCCACCAGCAGCGCACCGGTGACCGTGCCGCTGTCGTGCACGGGGGCGGCCAGTGACGCGTAGACGGGGTCGAGCCCGAGGCGGCCCAGCGCCGGATCGGCCTCGGCCACACCATGGCTGACCACGACCTGATCGGCCTTGATGGCCTCAC
The DNA here is from genome assembly GCF_019083965.1 of Catellatospora tritici. Taxonomy (GTDB): domain Bacteria; phylum Actinomycetota; class Actinomycetes; order Mycobacteriales; family Micromonosporaceae; genus Catellatospora; species Catellatospora tritici. The sequence continues at coordinate 25,307 of NZ_JAHRCY010000041.1, read as the reverse complement.
CGCCGGTGCCCGCCTCGTCCAGGCCGACGGTCGGCTGCTCGTCGAGGTCGATGAGTGTCCCCACGGCCGACACCAGCCGGGCACGGCCGGAGTCCGCCTCGTCGCGCAGCCACAGCAGCCCGACCTCGTCGCCGAGCAGGTCGCTGGCGGCCGCCGTGACCCGGTCGAGGATGCGCTGCAGCTCGTCGCGGCGCGAGATGGCCCGCTGGATGGCGAACAGGTGCGTCAGCAACCGCTGCTGCTCCTCCAGTGACTCGCGGATCGAGTGCTCGGCGGCGAGCGTACGCAGCATGGTCAGGGTCAGTTCGAGCACGCGGGCCATGCCGCGGACCAGGTTGCGCTCCTCGATGGCGAACCCCTCACCCCAGCGCGCCAGCACCAGCTGTCCCGGGCGGCTGCCCGCCCACGAGGCCGACACGGCCGGGCAGCGCCCGAGACCGGGCACGTCCAGGTCGGCGCGTTGCTGGGCGCCGACCGCGACGATGTCCTCATGCGGTACGGCGTCCGGCGGGAACCCGATCGAGGCGGCCACCTTGCCGTCGAAGACGATGGCGGCGACCTCCGCCTCCAGCGCCTGCGCGGACCGCTCGACGCCGTGCTGCACCGCGGTCGGCTCGTCGGGCGAGGACGACACCACCGCCAGCAGCTCCACGAGCTGCTGGATGTAGAGCGACTCCGCCAGGGGCATGTCAGCTCAGGGCCAGCACGACGAGCGTCTGGTTGTGGAAGCCGTCGATGCCGTGGTTGCGGGCGATCTCGCCGTACGTGTAGAAGCCCGCGTACGGCAGCGAACCGGCCCATTTCTGCAGCCGCTCGCCCTCCCGCCGGATGCCCTCGTCGCCGAGCGCCGCGCGCAGGGCCGCGCAGCTGAGGGTGAGCATGCCGATCGGCTCGTGCCCGCCCAGGCGGCCCAGCGCGTCGACGCAGGCGGCGTCGGTCGCCTCCAGGATGGACTGCTCGTCGCCGGTCATCACCCAGGTGAGGCCGCCGGGGTCGATGGCGCCGCCGCCGCCGATGGACCTGCCCTCGAGGTCGACCTCGGTGGACAGGTTGCGGGCCTCGACGCCGCTGCGCCGCTGCACGCCCAGCGGCCGGGGCAGCGCGAACGCGGTGAACGCGGCCGGGTCGGTGTACACCTCCGGCGGTGCGCCGAGGCGCTCCAGGTACACGTCGAGGGCGGGTCGGTCGTCGAGGCTGAGCACGCGGCCGTTCTCGGTCCGCGTGACCATCATCGGCTGCCCGACGGTCTGGTAGCCGTGCCGGACGCCGACGGCGAGCGGTGCCTCGGAGGCGATGGCCGCGCCGACCACGGCGTCGGTGAGCACCTCGCCGTCATGGAACAGGTAGGCGCCGCTCATGCGCCAGCCGTCGGCGGCCGCTCCGCCGAACAGCGGCACCCCCGCCCCGAGCGCCCGGTAGCAGCCGCGCACGATGCTCTCCTGGTCGCGGACCAGCCCGTCGGTGAGCAGCATCAGCACCTTGTGCGGCAGGTCCACCCGGCCGACGCAGTCGGCGACCTCGTACCCGGCGTCACCCTGCCGGCCGGCCACGCCGGTCGCGACGCAGGTCTCCACCTGGAAGCCGGGGCCGCCGAGGGCCGCGACGGTGATGGTGCCGTCGGCAGGGCCACCCGGGCCGATCTCGCCGTGGGTGGTGCAGCCGATCACGGTGACGCCGGGTGCGGCCTCGGCCAGCCCCGCCAGCACCGCCGGGGCCTCGTGGTTGATGGCCGCGAACACGATCAGCAGCTTGGTGTCGGCGCCGGTCTGCGCGGCGTGGGCGGCGGCCGTGGCGGCCGCCCGCGAGTCGGTCAGGGTGCTGCGTCCCACGCCCATCCAACGCCGGGCTGGGCTGGCGGTATCGGACTCCTGCACGGCGGCACCTCCCGGGCGTAGCGAACACCCCGGTCCATGGCCAGGCCAGGGCATAGATATCTCCATAACTACGCTACTGCCTGGGCGTATTTCGTAAAACGGAAATAACGTACGTTTTCACAGGTAGGTCTCAGCAACGTCGACGGCCTGCTCGTGCGCTTTCGGGGGAACTGCAGGAATCTGGGCCCGCATTCGTGCACCTTCCCCGAAAGTGCACGAATGCACGCGCCGAGCGGCGCGCGGAGCGGCGGTTGCCCGGGTCAGCGGCGCAGGGCGGCGGCCGCGACCGAGCCGAGCAGCCGGGCGGTGAGCAGGCCGTCGCCAAGGCCCAGGCCGACGAAGCCGTCGAACACGCGCTGGTCACGGGCTGCCGCCCGGATACCCGCGTCGACCACGCGCGGGGACGCGGTGGCCCGCGCGATCAGCCCGGTGTGCCGCAGGTGCCGCCCCATCCGCCCGCGCAGCGCCCGCGTGTACGCCGCCGCCGCGTGCTCGCCGTGCCGGGCCGCGGCCCCGGCGAGCGCCCCGGACAGCACCGCGTAGAAGATCCCCTCCCCGGTGAACGGGTTGACCAGCGACAGCGCGTCCCCGGCCAGCAGGACCCGACCGTGGCCGGGCACCGGGCGCCACGTCGACAGGGGCAGGTGGTGGGCGCGCAGCGCGGTCACCGTGGCGGGGTAGGTGTCGCCGAGCAGTTCGTGCATCCGACCGATCAGGTGTTCGCGCGACAGCGGGGCGGCGCCGGTCAGCTCGCCGTAGCCGACGTTGCGGCGGCCGTCGCCGATCGGGAATGACCACGCGTACGCGGGCCAGCGCCGCCCGGTCATCACGATGCGCTGCTCGGCGGCGTGCCCGGCGGCCGGGGCATAGCCGCGCAGCGCGACAGCGAGGTGCCCGTGCGGGTTGCGGGGCACGCCGAGCGCCCGGCGCACCACCGAGTTGGCGCCATCGGCGCCGATCACGACGCGGGCGGCGATCCCGTCGCCGAGCTCGACCCCGTCGGGTCGCGCCACGACCGTGCGCACCGCGTGCCGGGTCAGCTCGGCACCCGCCTCGACCGCCGCGCGCACGAGCCGGGCGTCGAACACCTCGCGCGGGATGGTGTACGCGGGTTCCGGCAGCGGCCGGGCCGCCTCGGCGCCACCGGGCGCGGTCAGCCGCAGCGAGCGGATCGGCGCGTAGCCCTCGGCCACCCCGCGGACGCCGAGCCCGGCCAGGACGTCCAGACCCTGCTTGGCGATGCCGTCGCCACAGGTCTTGTCCCGGGGGAAGTCCTCGCGGTCCAGCAGCAGCACCCGCGCCCCGGCGGTGGCGGCGGCGACGGCGGCCGCCGATCCGGCCGGGCCGGCGCCCACGATCGCGACGTCGTACACCCGGCCAGCATCGGACATCGGCGTTGCCCGCGCCACCCGAGCGAGGTTACGGCTCGTTGAGCAATGGAGATCGCGCGGGCGGGCCACGCCGCCCGGAAACGGTTCGGCCTGCTCATGGACGGTGGCGAGCCCGTCGGCGGCCGCTGGAACCTCGACGCCGACAACCGCCAGCCGCCGCCGAAGACCGGGCACCTCGACGTGCCGCCCCCGCCGCTGCCGGTCGAGGACGACATCGACGCGCAGGTGCGCGCCGACCTGGACCGGTGGGAGCGGGACGGAGTCGAGTTCGTGGGACGGGACGGACCACGGCTGTTCCCGGCCACGCGGGCGGAGGCGGTGGGCCCGGTTGCGGCACTTCGTCGCGCACCGGTTGGCGGCGTTCGGGCCGTACGAGGACGCGATGCCGGCCGGCGACCCGTGGCTGGCGCACAGCATGCTGTCGGCACCGCTCAACCTGGGGCTGCCGGACCCGCTGGAGGCGGCCCGCGACGCCGAGCACGCCTTCCGTGCGGGCAGAGTGCCGCTGGCCAGCGCGGAGGGCTTCATCCGGCAGCTGATCGGCTGGCGCGACTACATCTGGCATCTGTACTGGTATCTGGGCGAGCGCTACCCCCACCTCAACCGGCTGCACGCCCGCCGCACGCTGCCGCGCTGGTTCGCCGACCTCGACGCCGACGCGGTCGCCGCCCGCTGCCTGTCCGACGTGCTGGCCGGGGTGCGCGACCGGGGCTGGGTGCACCACATCCCCCGGCTGATGGTGCTGGGTAACTGCGGGCTGCAGCGCGGCTGGCGCCCGCACGAACTGGCCGACTGGTTCCACCGCTGAGGCCCGGCGCGGTTCACGGGCACCGTGAACAGCGCGAACACCCCGGGTCGAGGCACCGACGCCGATAGCCTGGACGGGTGGCGGAGACGGTCGATGTCGCGGTGGTCGGCGCGGGTCTGGCCGGGCTGGTGGCGGCCCGGCGGCTGCACGAGGCGGGCCTGCACGTGGTGGTGTACGAGGCGGCCGACGACGTCGGCGGCCGGGTCCGCACCGACGAGGTCGACGGGTTCCTGCTGGACCGGGGCTTCCAGGTGCTGTGCCCCGCCTACCCGGCGCTGGCGGCCGAGTTCGACGTGCCCGCGCTGCATCTGCGCCCGTTCGCGCGCGGACTCGGGGTCTATCGCGGCGAGAAGCTGCACCGGCTGCGGCCCGACCTTTCCGCGCCCGGGGCGGTCCCCAGCGGCCTGCTGCCGCTCGGCGACGCGATCGCGCTGGCCGGGATGGCCGTGCGCGACGCGCTCGGCTCCGACCGCCAGCTCAAGCGGCGCGCCGACCGTACGACCCTGGACGAGCTGATCGAGGCGGGGATGACCCCGGCCGGGGTCGACCGGCTGGTGCGCCCGTTCCTGTCCGGGGTGTTCCTGGAGGACCGTCTGGACACGTCGGGGCGGTTCTTCCACCTGATGTGGCGCACCTTCCTGCGCGGCGGCGCCACCGTGCCCGCCCAGGGCATGCGGGCGCTGCCCCGCCAACTGGCGGCCCGACTGCCTGAGGTACGCGTCGGGGCGATGGTGACTCGGATCACCTCGGACGGGCTGGTCGTGGCCGGGGTCGGTGCGGTGCGGGCGGCCGCCGTCGTGGTGGCGACCGACGCGAGGACCGCTGCCGACCTGCTGCCCGGCCTGCGGCGGCCCGGCTGGCACGGGGTGACCACCTTCTACCACGACCCCGGCCCGGCGCCGCTGGACGAGGCGCTGCTGCTGGTGGACGCCGAGGAGCGGCTGGTCCGCAACACGGTGGTGCTGTCGGCGGCCGCGGCCGGGTACGCCCCGTCCGGGCACAGCCTGGTGGCGACCTCGGTGCTGGACACCGACACCCCGCTGCCCGAGCTGGAGCAGCGGGTACGCGACCGGATCTCGATGCTGTACGACACGGTCACCGGCTCGTGGCGGCTGCTGGCGGCGTACCGGATCCCGCACGCGCTGCCCGCGATGCCCGCCCCGCACCCGCTGCGCCGCCTGATCCGGTTCGACGAGCGCCGGTACGTCTGCGGCGACCACCGCGACACCAGCTCGATCCAGGGCGCGCTGGTCTCGGGCCGTCGCGCCGCGCAGGCGGTGCTCGCTGATCTGCGCCGCCACCTGGCGGGCGCCGCATCCCACGAAGTGAACACGTACGGCCGGGGATGAACCGGCACGCGGCACGTGCGGGTACACTTTCCACTCAGGTCGAGAGGCGCTGCGACGGGCCCGTGCCCGCCACGCTCGACCGGATAGACCAGATCAAGGGCGCCTCCGATCACACGGAGGTGTCGTCTTGAGCATTCGCGAGCAGCAGTCCGCCCGGATCGAGGCCCTGCGCGAGCAGCTGGGCCAGCGGGTCGTGGTTCTCGACGGCGCCTGGGGCACCATGCTGCAGCGGGTCGGGCTGACCGACGCCGACTACCGCGGCGAGCTGCTGAAGGACTTCCCGCGCGAGGTCAACGGCGACCCCGACCTGCTGAACCTCACCCGGCCCGACGTCATCTTGGACGTGCACCGCCAGTACCTGGCCGCCGGAGCGGACATCACCTCGACCAACACGTTCACCGCCACCAGCGTCGGCCAGGCCGACTACGGGCTGGAGGGGTACGTGCGGGAGATGAACGTGCGCGGCGCGCAGCTGGCCCGCCAGGCCGCCGACGAGTTCGGCCGGCGCTGGGTCGCCGGTTCGGTCGGCCCCCTCAACGTCACCCTGTCGCTGTCACCGAAGGTCGACGACCCCTCCTATCGGGCCGTGAGCTACGACCAGGTCAAGGCCGCGTACGCCGAGCAGATCGCCGCGCTCGACGAGGGCGGGGTCGACCTGCTGCTCATCGAGACCATCTTCGACACGCTCAACTGCAAGGCCGCGATCGCCGCCGCGCAGGAGGTCGCTCCGCACCTGCCGCTGTGGATCTCGGTGACCATCGTCGACCTCAGCGGCCGCACCCTGTCCGGGCAGACCGTCGAGGCGTTCTGGCGCTCGGTCGAGCACGCCCACCCACTGGTGGTCGGGGTGAACTGCTCGCTGGGCGCGACCGAGATGCGGCCGTACGTCGAGGAGCTGTCGCGCATCGCGGGCACCCACACGGCCAGCCACCCCAACGCGGGCCTGCCCAACGCCTTCGGCGGCTACGACCAGCAGCCGCAGGACACCGCCGACCTGCACGGCGAGTTCGCCGCGTCCGGGCTGGTCAACATCATCGGCGGCTGCTGCGGCACCACTCCCCCGCACATCGCCAAGCTGGCCGAGGCGGTCCGGGGCATGGCCCCCCGCCAGGTGCCGACGCCGGCGCCCGCGACCCGGTTCAGCGGCCTGGAGCAGTTCGCGATCGGCCCGGACACCGGGTTCGTGATGATCGGCGAGCGCACCAACGTGACCGGTTCGGCGAAGTTCCGCCGCCTGATCGAGGCCGACGACCACCAGGGCGCCGTCGCCGTGGCGGTGGAGCAGGTGCGCGGCGGGGCGAACCTGCTCGACGTCAACATGGACGCCGACCTGCTCGACAGCGAGCAGGCGATGACCACGTTCCTCAACCTGATCGCGACCGAGCCCGAGGTGGCCCGGGTGCCGATCATGGTGGACAGCTCCAAGTGGAGCGTCCTGGAGGCCGGGCTCAAGTGCGTGCAGGGCAAGGGCGTGGTCAACTCGATCAGCCTCAAGGAGGGCGAGGAGGTCTTCCTCGACCAGGCCCGTCGCGTCCAGAGCTACGGCGCGGGCGTGGTGGTGATGGCCTTCGACGAGAAGGGCCAGGCCGACACGACCGAGCGCAAGGTCGAGATCTGCGGCCGGGCGTACGACCTGCTGACGCAGCGGATCGGGTTCGCCCCCGAGGACATCATCTTCGACCCGAACGTGCTCGCGGTGGCCACCGGCATCGCCGAGCACAACGGCTACGCCAAGGCATTCATCGACGCGCTGCCGCTGATCAAGCAGCGCTGCCCCGGGGCGCGTACCAGCGGCGGCATCTCCAACCTGTCGTTCGCGTTCCGCGGCAACGACGTGGTGCGCGAGGCCATGCACTCGGCGTTCCTGTTCCACGCGGTGCGGGCCGGGCTGGACATGGGCATCGTCAACGCCGGTCAGCTCGCCGTCTACCAGGACATCCCGGCCGAGTTGCTGGAGCTGGTCGAGGACGTGCTGTTCGACCGGCGCCCCGACGCCACCGACCGGCTGGTCACGTTCGCGGGGACGGTCAGCGGCAGCGGCACCAAGCGCGAGCTGGACCTGTCCTGGCGCGAGGCGCCGGTGGCGCAGCGGCTGTCGCACGCGCTGGTGCACGGCATCGTCGACTTCATCGAGGCCGACACCGAGGAGGCGCGGCAGCAGGTCGACCGCCCGCTCGAGGTGATCGAGGGCCCGCTGATGGACGGCATGAAGGTCGTCGGCGACCTGTTCGGGTCCGGCAAGATGTTCCTGCCGCAGGTGGTCAAGAGCGCCCGCGTGATGAAGCGGGCGGTGGCCTACCTGGAGCCGTACATGGAGGCGGAGAAGGAGCAGGCACGCCTGGCCGGGCGGGCCGAGGCCACGCGCGGCAACGGCAAGGTCGTGCTCGCCACGGTCAAGGGCGACGTGCACGACATCGGCAAGAACATCGTCGGCGTGGTGCTGGGCTGCAACAACTACGAGGTCATCGACCTGGGCGTGATGGTGCCCGCGGCGACCATCCTGGACACCGCGGTGGCCGAGGGCGCCGACATCATCGGCCTGTCCGGCCTGATCACCCCGTCGCTGGACGAGATGGTCAACGTGGCGCAGGAGATGAACCGGCGCGGCCTGAAGCTGCCGCTGCTGATCGGCGGGGCCACCACGTCGCGGCAGCACACGGCGGTGCGCATCGCCCCGGCGTACGAGTCGCCGACGCTGCACGTGCTGGACGCCTCCCGTGTCGTGGGCGTGGTGTCGGACCTGCTCGACGCCGAGCGCGCCGAGGACCTGGCCGTCCGCAACCGGGCCGAGCAGGCGCGGCTGCGCGAGGAGCACGCCAACCGCACCCGGCAGCCGCTGCTGACGCTGGCGCAGGCCCGTGCCAACCGGGAGCGGGTCGACTTCGGCGAACTGCCGGTGCCCGCGTTCACCGGCGTACGGCAGGTGACGCCGAGCCTGGCCGAGCTGCGTGAGCTGATCGACTGGCAGTTCCTGTTCCTGGCCTGGGAGCTCAAGGGCAAGTTCCCGGCGATCCTGGACCTGCCCCAGGCCCGCGAGCTGTACGACGACGCCAACGCGATGCTCGACCAGATCATCGCCGACGGTTCGCTGCGCGCCCACGGCGTCTACGGCTTCTGGCCCGCGCACAGCGACGGCGACGACATCATCGTCGACACCGTCGACGGCCCGCTGCGCATGCCGATGCTGCGTCAGCAGACCACCAAGCCCGAGGGCCGCCCCAACCGCGGCCTGGCCGACTACCTGGCCCCCGAGGGCGACTACGTCGGTGGCTTCGGCGTGGCCATCCTCGGCGCCGAGGACCTGGCCGCCAAGCACGAGCGCGACCACGACGACTACAAGGCGATCATGGTGAAGGCGCTGGCCGACCGGCTCGCCGAGGCGTTCGCCGAGTACCTCCACCTGCAGGCGCGCCGCGACTGGTTCGAGCCCGACGCCAAACCGGCCATCGAGGACCTGCACGCCGAGCGTTTCCGGGGCATCCGGCCCGCGTTCGGCTACCCGGCCACGCCCGACCACACCCTCAAGCGCGAGCTGTTCGACCTGCTCGGCGCCGAGAGTGTGGGCCTGGGCCTGACCGAGTCGTTCGCGATGACGCCCGCCGCCGCGGTCAGCGGCCTGATCCTGGCCCACCCGGACTCGCGCTACTTCACCGTCGGCCGCATCGGCTCCGACCAGCTCGCCGACTACGCCGCCCGCCGGGGCGTCGACGTCGCCGAGGCCGAGAAGTGGCTGCGCCCCAACCTCACATGATCCCGCCTCACGTAATCCCAGAATATTCAGCAATGTCGAAGTAAGCAGTTTCGAAGAAGCTGCTCGCAAAACTCGTGGCTCAGGCTATGGCGGTCGTCCTTTCCCGCACGAAGGAGACCGCCATGGCCCTGTCCGAAACCACCACCCGGCCCCCACTGGTCGAGCCGCCGCGCGCTACCTCGATGTTCGTCAACGGGTACGTGCCCCGGCGGCGCGGCCTCGTCGTCACCATCGGCCTGCTGCTCGGGTTCGTGCTGACCATCGTCTGGTCGGCGGAGTTCGTCGACTCCACCATCGGCGACAACGTCGCCAACACCCTGCTCGGTCACGACGCCAAGGGCACCCCGATCGCCGGCATCGCCGCCGGGATCGCGTTCGCCTTCGTCAGCGGCATCGCCGGCACCTTCACCGCCTGCAACATCGCCGTGTTCGGTGCGATGAGCCCGATGCTGGGCGACGACAGCCGCAGCAGCCGGGTGCGCCAGCTGCTGCGCCCGCTGGGCTGGTTGTCGCTCGGCATGATCGGCGTGTCCGCGCTGTACGGCGCCCTGGTCGGCCTGATCGGCACCAGCATGCCGCAGTTCTCCACCGCGCCCAGCACCCCCGGTGTGCTGTCCCCGCGCAGCATCCAGTCGCTGGTCGTGTTCGGCCTGATCGGCCTGATCATGGTCTACCTGGGTCTGGCCGCGCTGCGCCTGGTGCCCGACCCGTTCGCGGGCATCGCCGGGCGGCACCCGAACGTGCCGATGGTGTTCATGGGCGTACTGATCGGCGGGTTCCTCATCGGACGGCCGTTCGGGCTGTTCCGGATGCTGTTCCGCGACGCCGCCGACAGCGGCAACCCGCTCTACGGCGCGGCCGCGTTCGTGCTGCAGTCGCTGGGCAACATCGTCATCATGGCCGTGCTCCTCGGGCTGATCACGCTGCTGTTCGGCGGCGGCTTGCAGCGGTGGCTGGCGGCCAAGCCCGCCCGCATGACCGTGGTCGTCGCGGTCGCGTTCCTGATCGCGGGCGCGTTCACGTTCCTGTACTGGGACGTCCGGGCCCTGGAGCGGCGCGGCATCATCCCCTGGTACCCGACAGCGCCCTGGGCCTGACCGACCGCGACCCGGCGGCAGGGCGGCGACCGCCGCCTGCCCGGTCTCCCGCCTGCCGCTTTCCGGCTCACCCGGGGGGTTGTGCGCACAACCCCACCCGGGTGAGCCCATCGCCGTGGTGTGGCCAGCCGGACGGTGGTGTCGCGGCGCGCGAGCGTCGCCTACTGTCCGGGCATGTCCGCACCGCCGTCTGGTCGAGCCCTGTTCCTGCTGTGCCTGCCGATGCTCGGGGCGGCGGCGCTGTGGGGCGCGGTCGGCGGAGTGGTGTCCGGCCTGGGCGTCGCCGGGGTCGCGGCCGCCGCGGTGGTCGAGACGACCACGGGCCTGGCACTGCTGGGCCTGGGCGCCGTCGCCGGCCGGCGGCCATCGCACGTCTTCACGGCCCTGGGGGTACGGCGGATCGCCGCGCTCGGCGCGATCGAAGCCGTCAACGTCGCCTGCTACTACCTGGCCCTGCAGTGGGCGCCCGTCGGTCCGGCCATGGCCGTGCACCTGCTCGCGCCGGTGCTGCTGGCCGGGGCGGGGCTGCTGCGCGGCACCGTCACCGCTGTGCGCCGGACGTTTGCCGCGATCGGGCTCACGGCACTGGCGCTGCTGTTCCTCGGGTTCGGCGGCGACAGCGGTGCGCCGTACCCCCGGATGGTTCTGGGTCTGCTGCTGAGCCTGGCCAGCGCGGGCTGCCTGGCGCTGTTCGTCAGCATGGTCCGGGTCTCCGCGCACGACGTGGCGCCGATGTCGGCCGCCGGTGCGCAGATGCTCGCCTCCGGCCTGCTGCTCAGCCCGTCGCTGCTCGCCGCCGGCGACGGCCGGGCCGTCGGCGGACTCGCCCTGATCGGACTGGTCCTGTTCGCCCCGGCGTGCTGGCTGTACTGGGTCGCCATGCGACGCCTGTCCCCCATCACCGCGTCCACGGTGCTGCTGGCCGAGCCGCTGTTCGGCGCCGCCGTCGCCTACGCCGTGTACGGCCAGCGCCCCACTCTCTGGCACGGTGCCGCGGCCCTGCTCATCATCGCGGCCACCTACCTCACCCTCGGCGCCCCGGCGGCCACCGCGGGCAAATCCCTACCAGTACAGTAGATTATCCTGGGGCCATGAGTTCCCCCCTCAGATCCACTCTGGCCGGTTCTGCCGCGCTCGCCGTGCTGGCACTGGCCGCCTGCGCGCCCCAGGACGAGCCCGGCACGAATCCGTCGGCCTCGGCCGCACCCGCCGCCTGCGCGCCGAGCAGCCTCAAGACGCTCGCCGCAGGCAAACTCACCATCGCCACCGACGACCCGGCGTACCCGCCGTGGTTCGCCGACAACAAGCCCGACAGCGGCCAGGGCTTCGAGTCCGCGGTCGCGTACGCGGTCGCCACGAAGCTCGGCTACACCAAGGACCAGGTCGTCTGGACCCGGGTCACCTTCAACGCGGCGATCGCCCCGGGTGCGAAGACGTTCGACCTCGACATCAACGAATTCTCGATCACGCCGGAGCGCAGGCAGGCGGTCGACTTCTCCGCGCCGTACTACGACGTCACGCAGACTGTCATCACGGTCAAGGGCTCGAAGATCGCCGGGGCGAAGTCGCTGGCCGACCTCAAGAACGCCAAGCTCGGCGCCCAGGTCGGCACGACCAGCTACCGGGCGATCACCGAGATCGTCAAGCCGGACGCCGCGCCCGCCGTGTTCAACAACAACGACGACGCCAAGAAGCAGCTGCAGAACGGCACTGTCGACGGCATCGTGGTGGACCTGCCGACCGCGTTCTACATGACCGCGGCCGAACTCGACGGCGGCGTCATCGTCGGCCAGCTCCCCCAGCCCTCGGGCACACCCGAGCAGTTCGGACTGGTGCTCGACAAGGGCTCGGCGCTGACCTCGTGCGTGAGCCAGGCCGTCGACGCGCTGCGCACCGACGGAACCCTCGACGCGCTGCAGAAGCAGTGGCTGGCCGGGGTCGCCGGGGCCCCGACGCTGGGATAGCGTGCGCCGGTGACCGCCATCTCCGAAGTCGACGACGGCTACCGCCCCAGCCCGCTGCAGCGGGCCCGGGTGGCGCACCGACGGCGGCAGACCGTCGTCTCCGTCGTCGTCGCGGCCGCCTCCACCGCCGTGGTCGGCGTGCTGGCCGTGGTGGCGGTCACCGGTGCCCCCGGCTGGGACCGGGTCAAACAGTCGTTCCTGGACCCGACGGTGGCCCGCGAGTCGCTGCCGCTGATCCTGGACGGGCTGTGGCTCAACGTCCGCCTGCTGGCCTTCTGCGCGGTCGGGGCACTGCTGCTGGGCCTGATCATCGCGGTGCTGCGGACGCTGCGACCGGCGGTGTTCTTCCCGCTGCGGGCGCTGGCCGCGTCGTACACGTACCTGTTCCGCGGCACGCCACTGCTGATCGTGCTGTACCTGCTCACCTTCGGCGTGCCGGGGCTACGGCTGCAGGGCACCCCGTCGCTGCTGGTGCTCGGCGGGATCGCGCTGACCATCGTGTACGCGGCGTACCTGGCCGAGGTGTTCCGGGCCGGGATCGAGTCGGTGCACCCGTCGCAGCGGGCCGCCGCCCGGTCGCTGGGACTGACCTACCGCCAGACGATGCGGCACGTGGTGCTGCCCCAAGCGCTGCGGCGGGTCGCCCCGCCCCTGCTCAACGACCTGGTGGCGCTGCAGAAGGACGTCGGGTTGATCTCACTGGCCGGACCCATCGACGCCATCCGGATGGCGCAGATCCAGACCGCGCAGACCTACAACTACACGCCGTACCTGGTCGCCGGGGCACTGTTCGTGCTGATGGCGATCCCGCTGATCGCGGTCACCGACGCGGTGACGCTGCGCGCGGCGCGCCGCCAGTCCGCCGAGGCCGCCGCGTGAACGCCCCCGCCGTGCCGCCGGTGCTGTCCTGTCGGGGGGTGCGCAAGGTGTTCCGGGGCGGCGTGGTGCTGCGCGAACTCGACCTGGACGTGACCGAGCACGAGGTCGTGGTGCTCATCGGCGCCTCCGGGTCGGGCAAGTCGACCCTGCTGCGGTGCGTCAACCTGCTGGAGCCGCTGGACGACGGCAGCATCCACCTCGACGGCGAGCACATCACCGACCCGCGCACCGATCCCGACCGGGTGCGGCGGCGCATCGGCATGGTGTTCCAGTCGTACAACCTGTTCCCGCACCTGAGCGTGCTCGACAACGTGACCCTGGCGCCGCGCCGGGTGCACGGCCGGGGCCGCGCCGAGGCCGAGGCGGACGCGCTGCGGCTGCTGGACCGCGTCGGGCTGGCCGACAAGGCGCGCGAATTCCCCGACCGGCTGTCCGGCGGGCAGCAGCAGCGGGTCGCGATCGTACGGTCGCTGGCCTGCGCGCCCCGGCTGATGCTGCTCGACGAGGTCACCTCGGCACTGGACCCGGAACTGGTCGGCGAGGTGCTGAGCCTCGTCCGCGAGCTGCGCGCCGACGGGATGACGATGGTCATCGCCACCCACGAGATGGGTTTCGCCCGCGAGGTGGCCGACCGGGTGTGCTTCCTGGACCAGGGCCGCGTAGTCGAGCAGGGGCCGCCGGAGCAGGTGCTCACCGACCCGGTGCAGCCGCGTACCCGGCAGTTCCTCGACCGCGTGCTGGCAGCGGGTCGCCTGTGAGCCAGCCCGCGCTGCCCCAGCCTGGTGCGATGAGCATCCGCCTCGATCCGATCACGATCGTGCCGTACGACCCCGCCTGGCCGACGTCGTTCGAGGCGCAGCGGGTGCGGATCGAAGCGGCGCTGGCCGGGGTGCTGGTCGGGCCGGTCGAGCACATCGGCAGCACCTCGGTGCCGGGCCTGGCCGCCAAATCGATCATCGACATGCTGGCCAGGGTCGACGGGTACGACCACGCCGCCCGGATCGCGGCGGCGATGGCCGGTATCGGCTGGTTCCACGCCCCGGAACCCGGCGACGAGACCGACCGCAAAATGTCGTTCTGCTTTCCCGACATCGCGCACCGCAGCCACCACCTGCATGTGGTCCAGGCGGATTCGGCAGGCTGGTCGAGCTGGCTGGCCTTCCGCGACCACCTGCGCACCCACCCCGCCGACGCCGCAGCGTACGGCGAACTCAAGGCCCAACTGGCCGCCGAGGACGCCCGGGACCGCCCCCGGTACCGGGCGGCCAAGGCACCTTTCATCGCGGACGTCCTGCGCCGCAGCGCCGCCGAGGGCGGACACCGCGAGGTAGATCGTCCATAATCGATCGGTGCGCAGGTTTCCGCAAGCCGAGCCGTCGCTGATCGTGGGCATCCTGCTGGGACTGGCGATGGTGGTCGGCGGGGTGCTGGCGATCAGCCCGGCCCTGGCCGAACGTCGCGCCTATCAGCAGGTGCTGGCCTGCCAGGAGCCCGGCGGGCCGCCCGGCTGCCTGCCGGTCGAGCGGGCCGAGGTGACCCGCATCGCCGAGACCGGCGACACGATGGCGTCGTACTACGCGTACTACCTCGACGGGGAGGAGGAGCCATCCTTCACCGACTTCGGCCGCGACCTGGTCCACGTGGGCGCCTCCATCGAGATCGTCCGGTGGCAGGGCGAGGTGCTGGGCATCAGGGCCGCCGACGGGTGGATCGTCACCTACAAACCCGGCTCGCGGCTGCTCGTCTACGTGTACCTGGGTCTGATCGTGTTCGGCGCGTGGGTGGTGCTGCGGCTGGCCGTCCTCGCGTTCGTCCCCGTGCCGCTGCGGATGACGCGGCTGGTCGAGTCGGCCATGGAAATGCTGCTCGCCGGGGCGACCATGGCGGTGCTGGTGGTCACCACGTTCGGGTTGGCCACCTGGCTGGGTTGGTACACCGCCGCGTTGTGCGGCCTGATCGCCGTCTACCGGGCCTGGGACAACCGGGAGAGCACGCGGACGATGTGGCGCGGCGCGCTGGGCCGCGACGAGGGCCCAGCGCGCCGCTGAGCGCCTACTGGAAGCCCACCACCGGGTGCGGCGCGTAGTGCTCCTCCAGCCGGGCGACCTCGTCGTCGGTCAGGCGCAGCTCCAACGCCGCCACCGCCTCTTCGAGCTGGTACGGCTTGGTGGCGCCGACGATCGGGGCGGTCACCGCCGGATGCCGGGCCACCCAGGCCAGCGCGATCTGCGCCCGGGGCACGCCGCGCTCGGCGGCGACCGCGCCCACGGCGTCGATGACGCGCCGGTCGGCGTCCTCGGTCGCGTCGTACAGCGAGCTGCCGTAGGCGTCGGTGGACTGGCGGTCGCTGGTGGCGCCGGGCTCGCGGGTGAGGCGGCCGCGCGCCAGCGGACTCCACGGCAGCACGCCGATCCGCTGGTCGAGGCAGAGCGGCAGCATCTCCCGCTCCTCCTCCCGGTGGATCAGGTTGTAGTGGTTCTGCATGGTGGCGAACCTGGTCCAGCCGTGCAGGTCAGCGGTGTACAGCGCCTTGGCGAACTGCCAGGCGTACATCGAGGACGCGCCGATGTAGCGGGCCTTGCCCGCCTTGACGACGTCGTGCAGCGCCTCGAGGGTCTCCTCGATCGGCGTGCTCGGATCCCAGCGGTGGATCTGGTACAGGTCGACGTAGTCGGTGCCCAGGCGCCGCAGACTGTTGTCGATCTCGGTCATGATCGCCTTGCGGCTCAGCCCGGAACCGTTCGGGCCGGGCCGCATCACGCCGTGCACCTTCGTGGCGATGACGACCTCGTCGCGGCGGGAAAAGTCACGCAGCGCCCGGCCCACGATCTCCTCGCTGCTGCCGTCGGAGTACACGTTGGCGGTGTCGAAGAAGTTGACGCCCAGCTCGATCGCGCGGCGGATGAACTCGCGGCTCTCCGCCTCGGGCAGGGTCCAGGTGTGCGCACCCCGGTCGGGCTCGCCGTAGCTCATGCAGCCCAGGCACAGCCGGGACACGTCCAGGCCGGTCGGGCCCAGTTTCACATACTCCACGATCATGCACTGTACCCACGGTCCGATCACGCCGTCTTCACCAGATCACCACATCCCGGGCCCTGGACAGTGGTTCGATCCCGAGCATGCTTCCGCTGCTCCGCGCCGCCGCGTACCGGCTGTACGCCCACCGCCTGCGCCGTCACCTGTCCACCACGGCCCTGCCCCGGCACGTCGCCATGGTCATGGACGGCAACCGCCGCTGGGCCCGCGAACGCGGCCTGACCCCGCAGACCGGCCACCGGTACGGCGCCGAGCACATCGACCACGTGCTCGGCTGGTGCGCCGAGGTCGGCATCGAGCACGTGACCGTGTTCGTCGCCTCGGTCGACAACATGCGCAAACGCGGCAGCGACGAGGTCGACAACCTGATGGCGATGATGGAGGACGTCATCGCCCACCGGCTCACCCGGCCCGACAACCGCTGGCGGCTGCACCTGGCCGGGCGCCTGGACCTGCTGCCCGACTCGACCCGCAACGCGCTGAAGCTCGCCGCCGAGGACACCCGCGCGCGCGACGCGCGGTTCCACCTGACCGTGGCGATCGGCTACGACGGCCGCGAGGAGATCGTCGACGCGGTGCGTTCGCTGCTGGACGAGCGGGCCGCCGCCGGGGCGACCCTGGCCGAGGTGGCGCAGTCGCTGACCGCCGAGGCGATCGCGGCGCACCTCTACACCGACGGGCAGCCCGATCCGGACCTGGTCATCCGCACCAGCGGGGAGCGGCGCATGTCCGGGTTCCTGCTCTGGCAGGCGGCGTACTCGGAGCTGTACTTCTGCGACGTGTACTGGCCCGGGTTCCGGGAGGTCGACTTCCTGCGGGCGCTGCGGTCGTACGCGGCAAGATCACGTAGATTCGGCGCATGACCGCGCCGCCCACCCCCGGTGCTGCACGACGCCCTGACGAGCGGTGACATCGTCGCCAAGTCCGCGTCGGCGGCGTACCTGGGCGAGCGCTTCCCGCGGTGGCGGGAACCCGCCGATCGGGCCGCACGTCACCGGGCCGGTGCGGACGAGTCCTTCACCGTCGGCGACTTGCGTGCCGCCGCCGACATGACCGACGCCGTCACCACCGACGCCTGGTCCCGCTTCGGAACGACGGATCAGGTTCCCGGCCAACTCGCCACCTGCTACGGGCCGCACACGGCGGTGGCCCGCTCGCGGGTGTGCCGGGCGGTCAGGGCACGCCGAGGTGAGCGAGGATGTCCGCCATCCGCGCCACGGCCAGGGCACGGTCGGCCGCGGCCGCTCGGGCGGTGCCTGGATCGCGCAGCGCGGGCTCCCATTCGGCGACCGGTCGAGGGCGGTCCACCTCGGGTAGGCCAAGTCCCAGGTCGATGCGCTGCCGTGGCGTGAGATCGGCACGCTGCGAAACCTCATGGCGTACCAGCGGATCAGAATCGCACGCCAGCGCCGCGAGCTGGTCCGGGCCGAGGTCGTGACGTCGCGCCGCCCCGGCTCGCACCTCCGGCCGATCGTCACGCAGCAAGCGCTCGACGATCTCCGCAGGCGTGTGGCGGTTGGCGGCCAGGCAGCGCACCATCGCCCCGTCGTCCTCGGCGAGCACCTCGGCCACGACCGCCGCCGACAACCGCCGGACGGCCAGGTCCGTCAGCAGGTGCCGACCGGAGTCGCGGACCTGCGCCACGTCGAACACCGCGGCGTCGAACTCCTCGATCTTGTCAACCTCGGTCCGCACCACCGGATGTGGGTCGCTTCGCAGCTGCTGCCACAACCGCGGGTTGGTACGGTACACCGTCCAGCAGGCCCCCGCCCTGGCACTCGCCGACGGGTGCACGGCCGCTCGGGCGGCCACGTACCGGACGTTCGGTCCGGAGTACAGCTCGCCGACCGCGTCGAAATCGTCGTCGGCGAGCAGCGCGTCGATCAGCAGGTCGCCCAGTGGGAAATTCGGCAGCCGAACAACCTCACCGGCCAGCGCGAGCCGCCCGTCCCGCCAGGACTCCGGCACGGATCGCGTCGGCCGAGGGCGAAGATGTGTGCTGTCAGTGAGGTAAGTCCGGGGTCTCGGGTCGGGGTGCAGTCGGATCGCGGCCACGATCCAGACCGGCAACCGGCGCTGCTGGCACAGTGCCTGCCAGCAATCGTCGGCCTCGCGAGCCAGCAATCGGATCAGCAGCCGGGGTGGCGTCGCCGGGTTCACGGCGAGACCGAGCAGTAGTTCGGTACGCCAGGCCGAGAACGGGGTCACGGCGGAACACCATACCGACCCGGGCCGGCCTGGGAGGCCCACACGTGTTCGCCTTCATTTCGACTGCTCGGGCGAAATCAGTTGGTGGGCTTGCCGAACCAGCGGGAGAGGTGGTCGTCCAGGTCGTGCTGCTCGTCGCCGATCCACGCGACGTGACCGTCGGGGCGTAGCAGGACGCACGGAACATCCAGTGCCGCGGTCGGGTCGGCGAGGTGGTCGACCCGGTCGGACCAGCCGCCGACGGTCAGCCGTTCGGTGCGGTCCAGCAGCAGGCCGCGCCCGCGATGCAGCAGACCGTAGAGGCGGCCCTGTTTCACGTCGAGGTCGCGCAGGCGGCGACCGAGCAGGTCGGGGCCGGCGCCGAAGTCGTAGCGGATGCCGATCGCGGTGATCTTCTCGAGCAGACGGCGGTTCACCTCGTCGAAGTCCATCAGTTCGGTGAGCAGCCTGCGCACGGCTCGCGGGCCCGGTTCGGCGGACAGCAGTTCCATCTGGGCGCGGGTGTTGTCCAGCACGTCCTCGGCGACCGGATGACGTTCGGCCTGGTAGGTGTCCAGCAGGGTCTCCGGCGCCCAGCCGCGGATCTGTGCGGCCAGTTTCCAGCCGAGGTTGAACGCGTCCTGAACGCCCAGGTTGAGACCCTGGCCGCCGATGGGTGGATGGATGTGTGCCGCATCTCCGGCCAGCAGCACCCGCCCGACCCGGTAACGTTCGGCCAGCCGGGTGGCATCCCCGAAGCGGGACATCCAGCGCGGGGAATGCACGCCGAAATCGGTTCCGGCGATGGCGCGCAGCTGTTGTTTGAAATCCTCGAGCGTGGGCGGTGCCGCACGATCGACGACTCCCGCGATGGGGACCACGACGCGATAGACCCCTCCGAAGAACCTCAGGTCGAATCGCCTGTCGGTCTCGGCGATCTCGGCCACCTTGGCGGCGATCTCTTCCTGCGACACACCCA
This sequence comes from Catellatospora tritici, assembly GCF_019083965.1. Classification (GTDB taxonomy): domain Bacteria; phylum Actinomycetota; class Actinomycetes; order Mycobacteriales; family Micromonosporaceae; genus Catellatospora; species Catellatospora tritici. The sequence goes on along the minus strand of NZ_JAHRCY010000041.1, from coordinate 5,992 downwards.
CTTCCATCTCGCCCATGAGCGTGTGGGTCCGCGAGGGCTCGCCGGGGAAGCCGACGCCGAGCAGTTTGCGCACCGTACTGCGTCCGCCGTCACAGCCGACGAGATAGCGCGTACGCAGCTGTTCCCCGTCGGCCAGCGCGACGGTCACACCGTCGTCGTCCTGCTGGAAATCGGCCACCGCACAACCGTGCCGGACCTGCGCACCGAGTTCGATCGCATGTGCTTCGAGCAGGTGAACGATGACCGGCTGCGGGATGCCCAGCAGGTAGGCGTACGCGGAGTCCAGGCCCTTGGGCGCGGGTTTGTTGATGGCGGCGAAGAAGCCGCCGGCCGGACGCTGTCTTCCGCGTTCGAGCATGCGCTCCAGTAGCCCGCGCATTGCCATCAGCTCGAGACTGCGCATGTGCAGACCGACTATGCGGACGAACGACGCGGGCTCGGTCTCCTTCTCCAGGACGAGTACCCGCACATCGTGCAGCCGCAGTTCGGCGGCCAGCATCGCACCGGTCGGCCCGCAACCCGCGATGATCACGTCGAACGTGGGGGGCGTGCGATCGGTGCCGGAGACCGGTGACGGGGATCCGGGAACGTCGACCAGGGTGGAGTCGCGCTCGACCGGATCGGTCGACGACGGCTCGGCGGTGAACTGCGCAGAGTGCATGGGTGTTGCCTTTCGGGAGGGCCTTGTTGGCGAGGCGCTCCCGGCGACACCTACGTCAGTCGCCCGGCCGTGACGGCAAGGGGGAGCACCCACATCGATCCAGCGTTCATGGGTCTCACCTCCTCGGGCGGTGTCACGGTCAGGTGCAAGCTACAAGCCCGAGCATTGTCGCGTCCAGTCCTTTGCCGCCCATGTGATCAGGACTCCACCTGGCCCGTGCGCTGCGGGGCGAACCCGGCGCGGCGTCGCCCGCGGACCTGTCGCCATGGTGACAGCTCGCCGGGACCGCGGCGGTCGTTGAACCGGTCGACCGAAGTACGTCGAGGAGGACCGGTGCGCAACACAGTGGCCAGGGCAGGCCTGGCAGTGCTGATCGGGGTCGCGGCCACGCTGGCCGGTCTGGTCACGACACAGGCACCGGCCTTCGCCGACCACAGCGTCTCGACCACGTTCACCGCCACCGGCGGCGAGCAGTCGTGGCCCGTGCCCGCTGGGGTGAGCGGCGTGCACGTCGAGCTGGTCGGCGCCCGTGGCGGCGACGGCGCCGGCGGCGGCAACGGGGGTCGGCCCGGCCGGCGTGTCTCGGCCGATCTCGCCATCCCGTCCGGCGTGACCCGGCTGTGGGTCGAGGTGGGGCAGCCGGGTGACGGCGCCCAGCCCGGTTTCGGTGGCGGGGGCAGCGGTGGGTCCGGGTCGCCGTACCGCGGGGGCGCCGGTGGTGGCGCGTCCGACCTGCGCACCTGCTCGCTGGGCAGCCCTTGCGACTCGCTCGGGTCGCGGCTGCTGGTGGCGGCCGGTGGGGGCGGCGGCGCGGGGCGCTGTTTCGCGATCGGCTGCGGCGCCTCGGGCAGCGGCGGTGACGCGTCGGTGGACGCACCGGGCGGCGGCGGTATCCCGTTCGGTGTGGGCGGCCTGCTGGGCAGCGCGGGCGGCCAGGGCCAGGGCGGGGCGGGGGCGTTCGCCGTGCCGGCGTCGACCGGCGGCGGCGGTGGCGGGGGCGGCGGCGGCTGGTTCGGGGGCGGCGGCGGGTCTTCCGGGGGCGCTCCCCCGGCGCCGCTGCTGGCCGGGTTCGACGGCGGCGACGGCGGCGCGGGGTCCAGCTACGCCGGGGCCGGTACCAGCGCCGTCGTGGTCGAGGAGACCGACGCCGAGGCGTCGGTGACGATCAGCTTCCAGGTGTACGGCACGACGCTGGCCTTCCTCGGCGCGGGCTCCGGCCCGATCGGCGCCGCGGCGACGCTGCGGGCGAAGCTGACCTACACCGGCTCGGGTGCCCCGGTCGCGGGCGCGCCGCTGGTGTTCGCGCTGGCCGGGGTCGCCGACTGCGGCGCGGTCACGAACGGCTCGGGCGAGGCGAGCTGCGTGGTGACGCCGCAGGCTCCGGCGGGGGTACGGGCTTTGGCGATCACCTACGCCGGGGACACCACCCGGGAGCCGTCGTCGTACTCGGGCACGTTCGAGGTGCGCCGCAAGCCGACCACATTGAAGTGGACCGGGGCGGTCACCGGGGACTACCACGACCCGGCCCGACTGGCCGCGAAGCTGACCCTCACCGACACGGGCGCGCCCCTGCCGGGAATGCCGGTGGCGTTGGCGCTGAATGGTGCCGAGACGTGCACCGCCACCACCGGCGCGGATGGGGTGGCCGCGTGCGAGGTGGTGCCGCAGGAGCAGCCGGGCGGGTACCCGGTGACGGCGTCGTACGCCGGGGACGCGGTGCACCTGCCGTCGGGGGCGAGCGCCGACTTCACGGTGACGCGGGAGCAGACGCTGCTGTCGTACCAGGGCGATGTGAATGTCGCCAACGACGAGTCCGCGCGGCTCGCGGCCCGGCTCACCGAGGGTTCGGTGCCACCGGTGCCCGGTGACGGGACGCCGGTGGTGGGCGCCCCGGTGGTGCTGGTGCTGGGCAGTGGCGCGACCAGGCAGTCTTGCACCGCCGACACCGGTGCGGACGGGGTCGCGGCGTGCGTGATCGCGAAGGTGGCACAGCCGCTGGACGCCTCGGGGCGGTTGCCGGTGTCTGCCGCGTACGCGGGCAGCGTCTTCTACGAGCCGAGCCAGGCCGCCGCGACCGTGGGCCTGCAGTATCTGACCGGCCGCGCCTTCGGCCTGTCCGGCAAGCTGAAGCTGCTGGTCGGCACCACGCAGGTGGCCGCGACGCCGGACACGGGTCCGGTCCGGGTGGCGACCCCGTTCGGCACGGGCACCCCGTGTACCGCGTCGTTGTCACTGGTGGCGTTGCAGGCCTCGGCCCTGTGCGCGAAAGTCGTGACGACGACCGCGCCGGGGACGGCCACCGCGACCGCGACCGTCGACGGGGTTGACCTGGGCCTGCCTGGCCTTCCCGCGATCTCACTGCGCGACCTGCGCGCCGTTTCCACGGCTACCTGCGGCGGGCCGTCGGGATCGGTGACGCTGGGCCGGGTGCTGGTCGGCGGGGTGGTGGTCGATGCTGCCACGGCCCCGAACACGACGGTGCCGCTACCGGGTCTGCCTGGCGCGAAGCTGGTGGTCAATGAGCAGGTCCCGGGGCCGGGCGGGCTGACCGTGAACGCGGTGCACCTGATCGTGCCGCCGCTGCTGGGCGTCAGCGCCGACCTCGTGGTCGCCTCGGCGACCACGGGCATCCACAACTGTCGCTGACCCCCGCCACCCCGCCGCACCACCCCTCCGCGTTGATCATGAAGTTGTGGGCGGGACACACCGTCGAACGCGCCCATAAGTTCATGATCGACACGGAGGGTGAGGGGGTCGATGCGGGGATCGTGCGCTAGATTTGGCGGTTGGCTGATTACGGCCAACAAAAAAGAACGGCGCTATCGCGTCCGTTCTGTCGCCTAGTAGAGCACGAAGGAGACGGGCTTGTCAAGCTCCCCCGCCGCCGACCGGGATGCCGAGCTCACCGCCGAGCAGGAGTACGTCTCCATGCTCTACGGCCGCCTCGACGGCCTGCGCGAACGCGCCTCCGCCCAACTCGCGCAGACGCTGCTGCAGAGCGGCGGCACACTGCAGGAGCGGTCCCAGCGCGACTCGCTGATTGGCCGGTACACCGACCAGGTGGCCACCTTCGGGGCGGTGGAGAACGGGCTGTGCTTCGGCCGCCTGGACTTCCTCGACGGCCACCACCACTACATCGGGCGGATCGGCATCTTCGACGAGGAGGGTGAGTACGAGCCGCTGCTGCTGGACTGGCGCGCCCCGTCGGCCCGCCCGTTCTACCTGGCCACCGCCGCGTCCCCGCTGGACGTACGGCGCCGCCGCCAGATCCGCACCTCCGGCCGCAAGGTCACCGAGCTCGACGACGAGGTGCTGGACCTGGAGACGGCCGCGGCCGCGCCGCACCACGACGGGCTGACCAGTGAGGCAGCCCTGTTCGCGGCGCTGGGCGCGGGCCGCACCGGCCGGATGCGCGACATCGTGCAGACGATCCAGGCCGAGCAGGACCGCATCATCCGCGCCGACCTCAGCGGGGTGCTGGTGGTCCAGGGCGGGCCGGGCACCGGCAAGACCGCCGTGGCGCTGCACCGGGCGGCGTACCTGCTCTACACGTTCCGGCAGGAGCTGTCGACGCGGGCGGTGCTGGTGCTGGGCCCGAACGAGACGTTCCTGAAGTACATCTCGCAGGTGCTGCCGTCACTGGCCGAGACGGGCGTGCTGCTGCGCACCGTCGGCGACCTGTTCCCGGGGGTGAGCGCGCACGCCACGGAGTCCGACACCGCCGCCGAGGTCAAGGGGCGGGCGGTGATGGCCGACGTGCTGGCCCAGGCGGTCCGCGACCGGCAGCGGGCGCCGGAGGACTACCTGGAGATCGTGCTCGAGAACGGCGACCACCTGGTGCTGGACCGGGCGACCTGTGAGGATGCCCGAGCCAACGCCCGCCGCACCGGCAAGCCGCACAACCTGGCCCGGTCCCTGTTCGACACCGAGGTCATCCACGCTCTGTCGCTGAAGTACGCCGACGCCATCGGTGTCGACCCGTACGCCGACGACCCGCTCGGCGGCGACGACGCCCCCGGCGAGGCGCAGCTGCTGGAGGAGGCCGACCTGGCCGAGATCCGGCGCGAGCTGGCCATGGAGCCGGGCGTGCAGACCGCGCTGGACTGGCTGTGGCCGGTGCTGACCCCGCAGACGCTGCTGTCCGACCTGTACCGCGGCGCCGATCGGCTCGCCGCGGCGGCGCCGATGCTGTCGGAGAGCGAGCGGGCGCTGCTGGCGCGGCCGCGCGGCTCGGGCTGGACGCCGGCCGACGCACCGCTGCTGGACGAGGCGGCCGAGTTGCTGGGCGAGGACGACCGCGACGCGGAACTGCTGGCTCGGTGGCGACGGCGGCAGCAGTCGGCGTACGCCGAGGGCGCGCTGGAGATCCTGCACGGCTCCCGGTCGATCGACCTGGAGGACGAGATCGACCCGGAGATCCTGACCGCCGTCGACCTGCTCGACGCCGGGATCCTGGGCGAGCGGCACGAGGAAAAGGCCCTGCTCACCGCCGCCGAGCGGGCCGCCGCCGACCGCAACTGGGCCTTCGGGCACATCATCGTCGACGAGGCGCAGGAGTTGTCGCCGATGGCGTGGCGGCTGCTGATGCGCCGCAGTCCGAGCCGGTCGATGACCGTGGTCGGCGACGTCGCGCAGACCGGGGACCTGTCCGGGATCTCGGCCTGGGGCCAGGCGCTGGAGCCGTACGTCGGGCAGCGGTGGCGGCACGAGGAGCTGACCGTCAACTACCGCACCCCGGCCGAGATCATGACGCTGGCCGGGAAGGTGCTGACCGAGATCGATCCGGCGCTGCTGGCGCCCCGCTCGGTACGCAGCACCGGCACCGAGCCGGAGATGATCGCGGTCGCTGACGGTGACCTGGCCGCTTCAGCAGCCAGGACCGCGCTGGCCGAGGCGGATCCCGCGACGCTGGCCGACGGGCGGCTCGGGGTGCTGGTCCCGGCCGGGATGCTGGACGAGGTCGGCGCGGCGGTCCTGCGCGCCCTGCCACAGGCGGCCCTGGGCGCCCAGGCCGATCTGGAGAACCAGGTGGTGGTGCTGACGGTACGGCAGGCCAAGGGCCTGGAGTTCGACTCGGTGGTGGTGGTCGACCCGACCCGGATCGTCACCGAGTCCCCGCGCGGCCACAGTGACCTGTACGTCGCGCTGACCCGCGCCACCCAGCGCCTGACCGTGCTGCACCCGGCCGGTTCGCCCCTGCCCTTGTGAGAAGGTCGTCGTCTACCCGTACAGCTGACCCGCTTGATCAGGAGATGTCGGGGGCGGTGCGCGACGCACCGCCCCCGTTCGCATCTCAGCGGATCGAAACGGGGCCGCGCGAGGTGGCCCCGG
>NZ_JAHRCY010000040.1 GCF_019083965.1 Catellatospora tritici | reverse complement strand
TAGTGTTACGGCGGCCATGGCGGAGGGGAAACGCCCGGCAACATTCCGAACCCGGAAGCTAAGCCCTCCAGCGCCGATGGTACTGCAACGGGGACGTTGTGGGAGAGTAGGACGCCGCCGGACAAACATCGCTGTTCAAGGCCCACCCCTTTCCGGGGTGGGCCTTGACGCGTTTCCAGGGCACACACCACGACCACGACCTGACCCGCCGGTCGGTCATGGACTTGTGGGCGTGTTCGACGGCGTGTCCCCACCCCACCACCGTGATCGACTCGGACCTGCACGCCACCGGCAGCGGTACCGCCGGTTCTGGCTTCAGTCGACCTGTCGGCCGGGTCGCCTATGATGCGCCGATGTCGCGAAAGAGCTTTTACGAACTTGCCTTCGGGGTGGGCTCGGGCGGGGCCCGCAAATGCACCCACTACCTTCGCGGCAGCCTCGCCGAGATCAAGTCCGACCTGGCCGCCGAACTCGCCGAGGAGATCAACCTCTACCTGCTGTGCTGGTACGGCGCCGACCTGACGCTGCAGGTGTACCAGCACGGTGCCCAGGCCGCCTCGATCGACCTGCACCCGTTCGTCACCATCTCGGTCGAGGGCTATCCGACCATCACATTCGCGGGCCCGCGCCAGCCGCTCGGCTACGACTTCGATGCTGACGACGACGCCGAGAACGAAGAGGAGACCCTCTCCCACCGCATGTTCTGCGGTGAACTCGGCGACACCGTCAGCGTCGATGTGGCCTGGGACCGCATATCGGTGCCACCACTGGCCGGGGCAGTCCTGACCGCCGACGACGTATTGGACGCCGACGTCCATCACAGTTGCGCCTACGGCTACTCCGATTGCGAGATCTGACCCGGCGCCGGGCAGTCCTTGACGAAGAACAGCGCGTCGATGTCCGACAGGTGGGCCGGGTCCAGCGGGGCGTAGCCGAACCAGGGTGAGATCCGCGGCGCGGGCACCTGCTCGCCGAGGATGGCGCTCAGCCGCCGCGTGTCCACTATGCACCGGTCCTCGGGCAGGGCGTACAGCTGGCCCTCGAGGGTGTCCGGGGGCGGGGTGTCCACTCCGTGGTGTCGGATCGTGCCGAGGGCGGTGGCCGCGAAGGCGTACCCCTGACCGAGGTGGGAGCCGGCGATGGCGCCGGCGCTCCACCATTGCAGTGGCATGTCGCCCAGGCGCGTGCTGCTCTGCTCCCGCTGCAGATGCGAGTTGTGCGCGAAGGCCAGCGCCGGTCCGTTCGCGGCGGTGGCGAGCAGGTTGCCGGCCATCATCGTTGCGCGTGCGCCCAGCAGCTGCGGCAGGCGGCCGGGTGACGTGTCGGCCAGCCAGAAGTGGTATCGCAGCAGCCCGGTGGCAGTGCGTGCGAACAGGCGCGCCCGGTCGAGCTCGTCCGGGGTGGACACCGCGGCCAGGTGCGGCAGCTGCGTGTCGAGCAGGGCGACCAGATCGTCGGCGAGCAGCCGCAGCTGTCTGGCCTCGGGGGTCTGTCCCACCGACCGCGCCGGGTCCCGCAGCGATTCGGGGTGGCCCCACGGGTCGTCGGCGCCGAGTAGGCGGTCGAGCGTCTCCGGTGTGCAGGGGAGCAGCTCGATGTCGACGCGGGCTGACAAATAGGCGTGGAGTGCGGTGAGCGCCTGCCGGGGGCTCGCGGCGCCGGTCATCTCCAGCGGGCCGTCGAAGCCGGCGAAGCGCAGCTGCTCGGAGCGGGGGCGGCCGTCGTTGTAGGCGCGCATCCACCGTACGAGTTCGCGGTTGGCGGCGGAGGCGCCGAATCCGTGGCTGAAACCGTGCGCCATCACGTCGTCGAGGGTGCCGGCGCCCATGGTGAGGTAGTCGTCCACAAGCAGGCCCATCATGCAGTCGCTCTCGATGGTGATGGTCCGGTAGCCGTGCTCGACGAGCTGCCGGAAGAGGTCGTTTCGCACCTCGAGCAGCACGTCCTCGCCATGGGTGGGCTCGCCGAGGGCGAGCAGTCGCGGCTGGGCGGGCAGCAGCCCCAGGAGGGTTTCGGCGGCGACTGGACGGGCGGCGTCTTTGATCGCGGTGTTCATTGCTTCAACGGTATCGTTGAACCGATGGTTGAAACTTCTCCGCTGCTTTAGGTGCATCTGTGCTGCGAAACCCTCAATCCTCCGGTCGCCTCAGGCCGATCGACCTGGCCCGTGCGCATGCGCTGTCCACACAGGCGGTCCGCAACTATGAAGAGGCCGGGATTCTGCCGGAGGCGGAGCGCAGCGAGTACGGGTACCGCGGCTACACGCCGCTGCACGCGTCGGCGTTGCGGGCGTTCCTCGCCCTGGTTCCCGGCCACGGCCACCAGGCGGCCACGTCGATCATGCAGGCGGTGAACCGGGACGCGATCGAGGACGCGTTGGAACTCATCGACGCCAGCCATGCCCAGCTGCGCGAGGACCGTCGTACGCTGCGGTCCGTCGAGGCGGCGCTGGCCGAGCTCAGCCCCGTGCCGCAGGAGCGCGGCGACATGTTCGTCGGTCCGCTGGCGGGAAAGCTCGGCATCCGCCCGGCCACCCTGCGCAAGTGGGAGCGGGCCGGTCTGGTGCGGCCGCGCCGTGACCGGCACACCGGCTACCGGGTCTACAGCGCGGCCGATGTACGCGACGCCCAGCTCGTCCACCAGCTCAGACGCGGCGGTTACCGGCTGGCGCAGATCGTGCCGCTGATCGCGCAGCTCCGTTCGGCCGGGGGCGTCGCACCGCTCGGCTCGATGCTGCACGACTGGCATGCGCGCCTGTCCGCCCGGGGCCGGGCCATGCTCACGGGCGCGGCCGCACTGGACGCGTACCTCGACTGCCGATGGGACCAGGCGCGGGGGTAATAGCTGAGGATCAGGTCAGGTGGTCGGGCCCACGGGCGAACCGGTGGGCCACCCGCCTGAGCGCCACGCCGATGTGTACAACCAGGTCGGCCAGCGCACAATGGAGCTCCTGGGGCGGCAGGCAGCGGAGGTGCCAGCGGTACTTTTCCGCACATGAGTCCAATTGAGCGAAGTCCGGGGACAGCCTGACCCGTCGCCCTCAACACAGGACGGAGATATATCGAGAAATAGATGATCGGCTTAGGAGGGACGGGATCGGCGGATCTAGGATTTGGTGTCGGTGAGGAGAGTGCACTCACCTGTCCCAGCGAAGGGCGGTCGGGTTCCTGTGGACTATCTCCAGCGGCTGGTCGAAGCTCGACGCGAGATGATGGATGAAGTGTGGCCCGCCGGTCGGAACTCTCACGCGCCGTGGGACGGAACGCATTATTCCTTGAAGGGCCATGCGCGCCCGGTTTCCGTGAGTCGGACCGAAGCATACTTCCTGTCCAACCTGGTCATCCTCGGAAGGCCGGACACGGTGTTCGAGATCGGGACGGGTTTCGGCTATTCGGCCGCGTGGCTCGGGATGGGTCTCGCAACGGCGGGTCATGGACGGCTCATTACGCTGGACAATTACAGCGAAGGCAGCCTTGGCGTTGATGGGCTGATTGCCGCAGAGAAGTTTCTCGGCACCATCGGCGTCGACGAATTCGTTGATCTGGCTGTAGGTTCATCGCCTGTCGATGTTCCGAAGGTGCTCGGTGAACGCTCAGTAGATATCGCATTCATCGACGCGAATCACCATGGGGAGCATCCCGTGGGTGACTACGAGTCGGTGCGTCCACTGATGTGCCGCTCTGGAGCGATCGTATTCCACGATGTCGACGACTCGCGTTACACCGTTTCGAAGGCGACGAAACGCGCCGCCGACGATGGCTGGCGGCTTGCCGCATTGCAAACGAGCTGCTTCCTGACCGTAGCATATGTTGATCCGAGATGGACGGAACTCATCGCCGAGGCATTTGATGCCGCGCGCAGGGGTGAGTTCAGTATGGTGAAGGATGCGGATGGAGCTCGCTCTTAGTTTCGTTCTCGGTATCGTTTCGAGCCTCGTCGCCACGTGGATCATCGTCATACGGCAGCGATCTCGGTTTCGACTTCGATTTCACACTATCCTGAGCCTGATTGTCGGCCTCGTGGATCGCCTTCGGCAGGATGGGTTCATGCCGGACTATATCGTAACGATCGACCGAAATAGTGGAGTCGTCGGTTCGATCTTGGCGGGCCACATTGGGCTCCGCTCGGTAGTCTCTGTCACCACAATAAACAGACGCATGCCGGACGGTTCGAGAGAGATTCATTTTGATCCGGTGTCTGCGGCATCTCTTTCGCTGCTGAGCGGTAGTAGGGCCTTGGTGCTGATCTGTTGCAATGACACGGGTACCTCGCTGGGATTCGTGGTTAACCACCTTCGTGGCCTAGGTGAGGCGGGTCCTCTGGAGATTAAGACCGCCGCCCTGTACACCTCCTATTCGCCAGCGATCATGCCGACGTACTATGGTGTCATGGTTGGGCGTGATATCAGCCGAGGTATGAACTACGTCATCTCGCGGTTGCCGTGGATGACGTCGCGCTGGGTGCATGTAATGGGGGACGAGCGACTGAAGCGGCCCAATTAGATGTCCATGGGTAGGCTGTTACTTGTCCGGCACGCCCCGACAGACGCGAACAGGGCATCTATTTATGCGGGTCGGGTTGATGACGACCTTGCCGTTGACGCGACAGACTTTGTGGAACGGACAACTGACTACCTGAGTGGAGTCGGTGTCGCGCGGATTGTCAGCAGTCCACAGCGTCGAGCTATTCTCTCGGCGAGGGGCCTCTCCACCATGCTCGGTCTAGAGCTTGAGATCGAGCATGCACTGGCCGAGATGGAGATGGGGCCGTGGACCGGGCGGACCGGCGCGGAGATCGCGCTGCAGTTTCCTCGTGAATGGAATCTCTGGCGGGAAGATCCGAGGCGGGTAGCATTCGGGCAGTTCGAAGGTTTGGCCGCTGTCGAGCGACGAGTCACTGGTTGGCTCCAGACACTATCCATGACTGTAGAGGGCAACATAGCTTGCTTTACTCACGAGACAGTCATCAAGGTGCTGCTGAGTTGGTCGCTCGGAGCCGGGTCGCGGTGTTACCGCAGTCTCATAGTCCCGAACTGCGGAGTCTCCAGTCTCGTGTGGGACGGGTCGGGGTGGCGGGTTTTTTCGGTCAACGAGTTCGCCCCGATCCTCAAGTGAAGTCTCCCAGGCACTGAACCGCCTGTGTTCCTCGAACCGGGGGCGGCCAGTACAGGCTGAGGTCAGCGGGCCGCGTACAGGGCCTCCAGTTCCTGCCGCAGCAGCGGACTGGTCTGGCCTTCGACGAGTTTGAGCAGGCGGTCGGCTTCGATGAGGCTCATCGCGTATTCCCAGCGGCGGCGGAACAGGTACGCGTCCAGGGCCCGGTGCCGACGGCAGAAGTGGTCGAGGTTGCGCAGCAGTTGGGCGCGCTGCGCCCGCTGGGCGAGCATGAGGTTCGGGTCGGCCAGCGGGTGCACCTGGTGGTAGTTGACCGCGGTGGGGCGTACCGAGAACGTCACTCCGGCATGGTGCAGCCGGTAGCTCAGGTCGGTGTCCTCCATGCCCCAGCCGGTGAACGACTCGTCGAAGCCGCCCACCTCCTTGACGGCGTCGCGACGTACCGACAGGTTCGCAGTGGTCGCCAGGGCCCAGCCGAACCGGAAGTCGGCCAGGCCTGGGCCGTACTCGTCGATGACGGCGTGGTAGTTGTCGGGCTCGTCGCCGAGTTCGGTGCGGGTGAACGCGTCCAGGGGGTCGGTGGTGACGTCGCCGGGGGCCAGGAACCGGATCGGTTCGGCCAGCCGGGCGACGTCGCCGACGCGCTGGACCAGGCGCAGCAGGTCGGTCTCGCCCAGGGGCAGGATGCCGGGCCGCCACCAGGTCAGCGCCCGCCGCTTCCAGCCGATGGTCCCGGTGCCGCCGTCGTGCGCGGCGGCGAGGTGCTCGGCGACGAAGTCGGGGTGGGCCATGCGGTCGTCGTCCAGGAACACGATCAGGTCGCCGTCGGCGTGGGCGAGCGCGGTGTTGCGGGCCGCGGCCCGGCCCCGGTTCTCCTGCGTGATCAGTCGCAGGTCGAGCCGGTCGCGAAACGGTGCGACGACGTCCTCGACCCCGCCGGCGGTGCCGTCGTCGCAGAGGACCACCTGGAATGCAGGCTGGGTCTGGGCGACCAGCGACTCGAGGGTGAGGGCGAGGTATTCGCGCTTGTCGCAGGTCGCCAAGACCAGGCTGACCGGGAGCTGTTCTACCATCCGAGCCTCCACCGCTGCTCGCCGTACAGGTCGACCATCTCGTTGAGGTCGCCGTCGACCCGGTCGCGGGCGGGCGGGACCGCGTGCGCCGGGTGTGCGACGACGGGCACCGGTCCCTTGGGCGACATCAGCAGGCCCACCTGGCGCGAGATGACGGCGCCGGGCACGGGCAGCAGCACGTGCCGACGCAGGATCGTCCCGAGCACGATCTTCATCTCGAGGTCGGCGAAGGCCGCGCCGATGCACACGTGCGGTCCGACGCCGTAGGGCAGGTATTCGTACCGGCTGGGCGTGGCCGTGTGCCAGCGCTCGGGCCGAAACCGCAGCGGCTCGGCGAACACGGCCGGGTCGCGGTGGGTCGCGTATTTGCTGGTGATGACCTGGCACCAGGCGGGGATCTCGTGGCCGCCGACGGTGGTCGGCGCGACCGCGATCCGGGCGGTGTTCGGGCCGGGCGGCAGCAGCCGCAGCGTCTCCTTGAGCACCCGGTCCAGCACGGGCGACCCGGCGCACTCCTGCGGGCTCCGTCCGTCGAGGTCGGACAGCACCTCGTTTAGTTCGGGCCGGTGCTGCGACAGCAGGAGCAGGGTCCAGGCCAGGGTGCTGGAGGAGGTCTCGTGCCCGGCGACCAGCAGCGTGGTGAGCTGGCCGACGAGCTGGTCGTCGGTGAGGCCGCGCCCGTGCTCGTCGCGGTCGGCCAGCAGCGACTGCAGCAGGTCGGAGGTCTGTCCGCCGCCGCGGCGGGCGTCGATGATGGCGGCGAGGGCGTCGTCGAGCCGCCGGATGACCCGCAGCAGCCGCCGGTACGGGGCGCCGGGCAGGTCGAACGGGAAGTAGCGGATCGAGGAGGCGAAGTAGCGCAGGGCCAGCATCTGCTGCACCATACGGCCGATCTCGTCGGCGCCGTCGGCGATGTCGACGCCGAAGAAGCACAGGCAGGCGATCCGCAGCGTGAGTCGGCGCATACTCGCGCCGAGGTCGAAGGGCTGGCCCGGGGTCCAGGAGTCGACCTCCGCGGCGGCGAGTCGGGCGATGAGGTCGGCGTGCTGTCCGATCGCCTGGGGCCGAAACGACGGGGTGACGGTGTGCCGGGCGGCCCGGTGGTCGGGGCCGTTCATGTTGAGCAGGCCGATGCCCCGGCGGGCGGCGCGGATGCGGGCCGGGATCGCGTACTCCAGGACGGTGTGGAACACGTCGCCGTCGGTGAGCACGGTGCGGTTGTGGTCGGCGCCGAACACGAAGACCTGCCGCCGGTCGCCCCGCACCAGGCCGCTGACCGGCCCGAAGTCGTGGTGCAGGCGCGCGGTGTAGCGCACCGGGTCGGCGGCGTACGCGTGCGCGTTGCCGCGCCGGCCCAGCCAGCGGTGCGGTGGCGGGCCGGGCACCACACCGGTCATTCGGAGTACCAGCCCGCGTGCGGCCGCGCCAGGTCGGCCAGCGCCCCGTGCCGCAACGCCGACATCGCCAGCCGTCCGGCCTCCGCGCGCAGCGCCTGCACGGTGGACATCGGCAGGTAGCGGCGGAACAGGCCCGGCAGCGCCGTGCCGAACGCGTCGGCGGTCAGTGCGGCCGGTTCGGTTCGCGCCGGTCCGGGCAGGGCCAGGCCCAGGCAGAAGTACGTCGTCCAGTATTCGAACAGGGTGAGCTCGCTGACGGCGTCGGTCAGCGCCGGGTCGGCTTCCTTGAGATCGGTGTAGAACCGGTCGGCCAGGTCGGCTCGGCGCAGCCCCTCGGGCAGCCGGGTGTCGGCGAACTCGCCGAGCCAGGTCGGCTCGCCCACGTCGCCGCAGTAGAACCATTCGGCGTGCACCCGCATCCACGACGCCCACGGCACCCAGACCAGGCCCTCCCCGGCGACCTCGGTGTCGAAGTCGATCCCGGCGGTAGCTGTCGCGGGGCAGGCGGAGCGGCGCAGTCCCTGGAATCCGTTGCCGGTCAGGCTGGGCTGGTCGTCGTGCTCCAGCAGGTTCGGCACGGTCACCGAGTTGCGCCGCCCGGTGCGGCGCAGGAACCCCGCCAGCGCGAGGTCGTCGGGGCCGGTCTGGTCGGCGAACTCGGCCGCGAAGTCGAGCGCCGCCCGCCGGGGCAGGACCAGGCCCTGCGACGGGGTGTACACGTCGACCGCCCGCGCCCAGGACAGGCCCTGCCACGCGGCGACGCGGACCAGGTTGGCGCTGCGCGAACCCCACTCGCAGAACAGGCTCACGGCGTCGTCGGGCCGGGCGCCCACGGCCTGACGTACCAGTCGCGCGAAGTCGGCGCACGGCAGCGCGTCGTCCTGCAGCACCAGGTGGTGGGTCGCGTCGGCGCCGATGGCGGCCCAGGCGCGCACCGCGTTGCCGAGGTTGCCGTGTCCGGGCTGGCCGGTGTCGACGACCAGGGTCGGCGCCAGCTCGGGCAGCGCGGCGGCCAGCGCTTCGGCGCGGTCGGCCCGCGCCGGGTGGGTCATGATGACGGTGGAGAGGCGGATGTCGCCGTCACGGTCGGACATGGGTGCTCCTGGTGATGCGGTGCAGCGCGACGGCCTGTTCCACGTGCTGGACCATGGCCTGCGCGCCGTCGGCGGACCTGAGGGTGGCGGCGAAGGCGGTGTGCAGACCCCGGTCGGCGGGGGTGAGCATCGACCGGATCTTCGCGGTGATGGTGTCCGCCTCGTCGTCGGGTTCGACGGTCGCGCCCAGGCCGAGGTCGGTGATGCGACCGGCGTTGCCACGCTGTTCGGCCGAGTGCGGTAGGAACACCAGGGGTGTTCCGCACAGCAGCCCTTCGATCATGGAGGAGTGTCCGCCGTGGACGATCGCGGCGGTGGCGCGGGCCATCACGTCGACCGCGTCGTGCCGGAACCCGGCGACGTCGACCTCGGCGTCACCGGCCGCCGCCCGTACCTGCGCGGCGAGGGCATCGCTGCCCTCGCCGTCGGTGCCGAGGGTGACCACCAGCCGTACGCCGAGCCCGGCCGCGGCACTCACCGCACGCAGCAGGTCCTTGTCCCCGGCGCCGCTGCCACCCAGGGTGATGTTGAGCATCGGCTCGCGTACGGCATCGGACGCCACGTCGCGTAGTTCCGCGGGCACCAGGGCGCCGACGTGCCGGATCTCGGAGACCAGGCTCCCGACCAGTGCCATCGTGTCGGCGGGGATGTCGGACAGCGGATCGAGCAGCGGCAGGTCGGGCACGAGCATCGCGTCGCCGAGCACCTTGCGGGCATGCGCCTCGGGGACTCCGAGCTGGTCCAGGGTGATCAGGACCTCGGGCAGCACAGCGTGCATGGGATGGCGGAACAGGCGCAGGTTGTGGCAGGTGACGCTGGGCAGCCCACGGATGGCGGCGGCCACCGACGCGGTGTTGCGCATGTCGCTGACGACCGCGTCGGGGGCGAAGTCGTCGATGGCGCGCAGCTCGTCGCGCAGGCAGGTCTCGACGTAGGCGGGCGCGGCCAGGCGGGTACGGGCGAACGCGCGCAGCTCGGCGACGTCGTTCATGCCGCGCCAGGCCGGTGCCGGGCCGATCTCGTCGATGCCGATCCAGGGCAGACCGGCCCGTTCGACCAGCGGCCGGACCTCCTCGTGCGAGGCGATGGCGACCTCGTGGCCGGCCAGCTGGAACCGTTGCGCGGCGGTGCGCATCCGGGTGACGTGGCCGAGGCTGGAGCGGCTGAACGCGACGAACAGCACGCGCAGGGCGGACCGGTCTGCGGTCATCGCGGCGCTTCCTCCGTAGTGAGCGTGCGTGGGGTGCGCAGCGCGACGATCAGGCTGGCCAGGGCGCAGGCGGCCAGCACGGCCAGCGCCTGCCGGGGTCCGATGAGGTCGGTGAGCCAGCCGCACAACAGGGTGCCCAGCGGCACCGAACCCCAGGCGATCATCCGGCCGACCGCGTTGACGCGGCCCTGCAGCGGCAGCGGGGTCACGATCTGGCGGACCGAGATGCCCACCACCATGAAGCAGGTGTGCACGGAGTTCCAGGCCAGCAACGCGACCAGGGCGAACGCCCAGTTCGGGGCGGCGGCGTAGGCCAGCAGCAGGACGAGGTCGGCGCCGATCAGCCACCTGGCCGTGGGCACCGGTGGCGCGGTCTTGAGGCGGCGGGCCGTGATGGCGCCGATCAGGGCTCCGGCGCCGGCGGCGGTCATGATCCAGGCCATCCGGTAGTCGTCGGTGGCCAGGCCCAGGGCCCGGGAGCTGAACACGACCAGCATTCCGTACACCGCGCCCGCGCTGACGCCGACGCCGACGTTGACGGTGGTGTAGGCGCGCAGCAGCGGTTGGTCGGCGATGAAGCGCAGTCCGGCCCAGATCGCGCCCGGCTCGCGGGTGCCCGGTTCGGCCCGGGTGGGCCGGGGCAGCCGCAGCAGCGCGATGAGCAGCGCGGACACCAGGTAGCAGCCCGCGAGCACGGCGAAGGTGGGGCCCAGGCGTAGCGCGTCGAGCAGGAAGAATCCGACCGGGGCGGCGACCGAGGTCACCAGGGTGGAGATCATCCACAGCCAGCTGTTGGCGCGGAACACGCCGGACTTGCCGACGACGGCGGGGATGGTCGCGGAGCTGGCCACCTCGAACCAGACGTACACGGTGGCGGAGACGAAGCCGACCAGGATCAGCACCAGCGGCGGGAGGCCCACGGTCGCGTCCAGCAGCGGGACCGACAGCAGGACGGCGGCGTTGGCGGTCTCCATCCACACCATGACCCGGGCGGGGGAGGAGCGGTCGACGTACGCGCCGGCCAGCATGCCGAACAGCAGGAACGGCACGACGTTGACCGCGGAGGCGACGGCGGCGGCCAGCGCCGATCCGCTGGACTGGTAGACGTACAGCGGCAGCAGCACCCACAGGATCGAGTACGCCACGGTGGAGGCGAACTTGCTGCCGACGAGCAGGGTCAGGCCGCTGCCGGCCGGGGCGTCGGCCTTCGCGATGGTGGTCACCGGTCAGCTGGTCCTTCCGACACGCCGCTCCACCTCGCCGGGCAGCGGCAGCTTCGTTCCGGACGCGATCAGCGCGGTGCCGACGTCGACGATGCGGTCGACGCTGCGGCGCAGCGCGTCCATGCCCTCGAGGTCGGACAGGACGCCCTGCTCGCCGCCGGAGTGGATGGTCACGGGAAAGCCGCTGCCCACCAGGATGAAGCGGTTGAGCAGCAGGTTGTGCAGCAGTTGGGCGTGCACGTCGAGGTGGCCGTAGCGTCGGCCGACGACGATCACGGCGCCGATGGTGTTGGTGAGCGGCCGTTCGAAGCGCAGGTGACCGACGCCGGCGCGCTCGATGAACGTCTGCATGAGCGAGGACAGTCCGAAGCCGTGGACGGGGGCGGCGAAGATGACCGCGTCGGCCTGGATCATCCGGTCGACGATCTCGCCGACGCTGTCGTCGACGGGGCAGGGATCGGGGCGGGAGTTGCAGCGTCCGCAGTCGCAGGGCACGATCCGGTGTTCGGCCAGGTTGACCATTTCGGTCGCGCAGCCGCGTCCCTGGGCGTAGGCGAGCGCCTCCTGTGCCGCCTGCCAGGTCGAGCCGCGACCGCGTTCCGACCCGTTGATAGCCAGAATTCTCATGCTCACCTGATCATCGATACGGACGCCTCCCGGGCGCTGTCATCGGCGCGCGAGCGTGTCCCGCGAACATCCTGCCGCAGCGGGGATCTTACATTTCTCACTGCCCGGCCATGGCTGTCGCACAGGTGGATGTCTCAATGTGTGGGCCGATGGGGCGTTGATCTGGGCGGAGTCGGCGCTACCGCGGTCCGGGAGTGGTCATCGCCTGCGTGCGGGGACGAAGGTCAGCCGGGTCCCGGGTCGGGCCTGGGCGATCAGCCACAGATCGTCTGGGTGTACGACGCCGACGACCGGATATCCGCCCGTGGTCGGATGGTCGGCGAGCAGGATGACCGGCAGTCCGGACGGCGGAACCTGCACGGCTCCGGAGATCATTCCTTCGCTGGGCAGTTCATCCCGGTGCGTGCGCCGCAGGGCGGGGCCGTCCAAACGCACGCCGACGCGGTTGCTCTCACCGGTGACCGTATAGGTCAGGCCGTCCAGGCTGCTGGTGAACCAGTCCGCGCGTGGCCCGGCAAGCAGCCGGACCCTCGGGTCGGCCGGAATCGCCGCCGCCGGGGCGACGTCGACGGGTGCCGGGTCGCCCTGCGGTGTGCCCAGGGGCAGTTCGGTCCCGGCGGTGAGCGGGGCGGGCCCGAGTCCGGACATGACGTCGGTGGAGCGGCTGCCGAGCACGGGCGGCACGTCCACGCCGCCGGCCACGGCGACATAGGTACGCAGTCCGCTGGCCGCCGGCCCGATCCGTAGGACCGAACCCGCGGGCAGGAACACCGGTGCGTACTGGGCCGCGGGCCGGTCGTCGACGAAGACCGGGCCGGGTGCGCCGGTGACGGCGAGCCAGCGGTCGGTGCCGCAGCTGAGGTCGACGCCGAGCAGGGTGGCTTCCAGACCGGCCCGGCTCTCGTCGTTGCCCACGAGCCGGTTGGCCAACCGGAGGCTCTGCCGGTCGGCCGCGCCCGACGGGGGGACGGCCAGGCTCGCCAGTCCTCGGCGGCCGAGGTCCTGGACCGTGGTCAGCAGGCCGGGGCGCACGATCACCAGGCCGGTCATGCGGCGGTGAACCTGACTCGGGTGCCGGGTGGCAGCAGGGCGGGCGGGTCGCGGTCGACGTTCCACAGGGCGACGTCGGTGTGGCCGAGGATGCGCCAGCCGCCGGGGGAGCGGCGGGGATACACGCTGGTGAAGCCACCTGCCAGCGCCACGCTCCCGGCCTGGACGGAGGTGCGGGGCTGTTCGAGCCGGGGCACGTGCAGGATCGGTGGCAGGCCGCTGATGTAGGCGAAGCCGGGTGCGAAGCCGCAGAACGCCACCTGGAATTCGGATCCGGTGTGTGCCTGGACGATGGCGGTCTCGGAGACCTCTTTCAGCCGGGCGATCTCGGCCAGGTCGGGGCCGCCGTAGCGGACCGGGATCTCGACGATCTCGGCGGAGTGTCGGGCCCGCGGTGTGCCCGGTCGCCAGTCGCCGAGTAGCGCGGTCACCTCGGTGTGGGTGATACCGGGTCGGTCCACGTCGAGCAGGACGGTGCGGGCGCCGGGGACGAGGTCGGTGACCAGTGCCATCGGGCCGGTGGGCGCGAGGGCGTGCAGGTGGTCGTACAGCGAGGTGGCCTCGGTGGTCGTGTCCACTTCGATCAGCCAGCCGGTCAGGCCGAACGGCAGGATTCTCATGCGGCCATGGTTCCTCGGTCGGCGATCGGTGTTCGGCAGTTTACCCCGCGGGTTGGGCGGCGATGGTCGCGGACGTCGGCCCACGCCCACCGCCGTGTCGTCTCACGGGCTGGTCTAGAACATTCCGTTCGGGGTCTCGAACGGGGCCGGGACCGGCTGCACGACGTCCCAGTGTTCGACGATCAGGCCGTCGGCCAGGCGCCAGATGTCGACGACCGCGACTTCTTCGGTGGCCGTGGTCATGCGATAGTGCATGACCACCAGGTCGTCCTCGGCGACGACCCGTTTGAGGTCGAGTTTCGCTCCGGCGACCGGCGCGTTTGCGATGTAGGCGATGAACGCGTCGCGGCCGGACGGGTTGCCCGGACTGTGCTCAAGGAAGTCCTCGTGCAGCAGGGTGCGGAGGATCTCGATGTCGCCCGCCGCGAACCGTGCGAAGCCGTGCAGGACCAGTTCCTTGTTCCGCTGTGCGGTGCCGGTGTTCTCCATGGCGCAGACGATGGCAGCCACGCGCCGGGCCGTCGATTACGTCGCGGGTAATGGCCGAGCCCACCGGTCTGTGCTCACAATCGGGGCATGACCGCCTCGGAGTCCATCGGCCACCAGTTGCGCCACTGGCGCAGGCTTCGCGGTCTCAGCCAGCTCGACCTGGCCATCCAGGCCGACGTGTCGGCGCGGCACATCAGTTTCGTCGAGACCGGGCGTACCGTTCCCAGCGCCGCCATGGTGCTGCGGCTGATGGCGCAGCTGGCGGTGCCGCTGCGGGAACGCAACCGGCTGCTCACCGCCGCCGGGCACGCCCCGGTCTACCGGGAGAGCGGCGCGACGGACCCCGATGACCAGCGGGTACGCGCCGCGCTGCGCCGTATCCTGCGGGCGCATGAGCCGTATCCGGCGGCGGCACTGGACCGGCGGTGGGACGTGCTGCTCGCCAACACCGCGTTCGACCTGCTCACCGCCGATGTGGCGGAGCACCTGCGGACGCCTCCGATCAACATGATGCGGCTGGGCCTTCACCCGCTGGGGCTCGCGGCCAGGGTAGGCAACCTCTCCGAGGTACGCGCGCACCTGTTGCCCCGCCTGGCCGTTCAAGCGGGAAACACCGGTGATCCGTTCCTCGCCGCGCTGCACGAGGAACTCGTCGGGTACGGTCCACCGGTCGAAGTGGCACCGCCGGATCCGGCGGATATCGCGCTGACGATCCGGGTCGGACATCGGGGCGTGGAGCTGCGGTTCATCACCACGATCACCACCTTCGGCACGGCGTTCGACATCGCGCTGGCCGAGGTCGCGGTCGAGACGTTCCTGCCCGCCGACGACGAGACCGCCCGGTACTGCCACGGTCTCGCCGCAGACCGGTCGGATCCAGCGGACCGGTCGGATCTACCGGTCAGCGGCGCCATGTGACGGGTAAGCACATCCAGAGCTGATACCGCGTCGCTGCTGCTCGCGGAGGTGACGATGCTGGGCTGTCAGCCGCGGGCGAGCTCGTCACCGGGCGCGGCGGCGTGCAGCACGGTGAGGGCGGCGTCGAGAGCTGCCGACAGTGGTTCCGGTGACCGGGCGGCGTGGGTCAGCAGCAGGCCGCCCTGCACGGTGGCGAAGACGGCCAGGGCCAGCCGGTCGGGGTCGGTGTCGGCGCGGAGCAGGCCGCTGTCGCGCATCCGCCGCAGCCCGGCCCGCAGGTGGTCCATCCAGCGGTTCATGTGCCCGACGACCTCGGCCGCCGCCACCGGGTCCGTGCCGGTCAGCTCGCTCACCAGGGTGCCGATGGGGCAGCCCCAGTGTGGTTGGGAGCTGTAGTGGTCCAGCAGCGCGTCGCGCCAGCCGTCCCATGCCGCCCAGGTGTCCAGGGTGTCCAGGTACGGCCGCTGTGCCTGCAGCACCCGTTCCAGCTGCAGTTCCGCGATCGCCAGGACCAGCTCGGTCTTGCCGCCGGGGAAGTAGTGGAACAGCTGGCTCTTGCTCGTCAGCGTCCCCGCGCGCACGTCGTCGAGGCTGGTGCCGCCGACGCCGCGGGCCAGCACGAGGTCCGCGGCGGCGGCGACGATCCGGGCGCGGGTGGCGGCGCCCTTGGCGGTGAGCCTGGATGCGCGGCACCCCGGCCGGACACGTCGGCCGACCGGAGGCGATCGCGGCAGCCGCCGTCTACCTGGCCAGTGACGAGTCCGCTTTCGTCCACGGCACCGTCCTCGACGTCGACGGCGGCCGCACCGGCGTGGCCGTCATCGCCGACTGAGCACCCGGGAACCCGCCGCGGCGACCTCCACCGGCTCGGCTACCGCACGATGCCGAGCGTGGCGATCAGATCCTCGTGCAATTCGAACCAGATCCGGTGGCAGGAGTCGACCTCGATGCCGGTGATCCACTCCGGGTGCTGATCGGAGCGGGTCAGCGCGGCGGTGAACCGTTCGTGGTAACCGATGAATCGGCCCAGCCGCGCGGCCAGGGACTGTTCGAGCCCACGCAGTTCCTCGGCGAGGTCGGCGAGTCGGCGCAACGTCTCGGCGGGACGGCCGGAGCTCAATTGCCACGCGGTGAACACCTGGGTGGCCTCGGCGTTGAGCGGCAGGAACCGGTCGTGGACGGCGGTGACGGTCTTCTCGGCGCCCGCCTGGTCGAGTTCGTCGCGGAGCTGGGCCGTGTTGCGCCGGTATCCGCTGCCGGTCAGCGACCAGCCGGTCAGGTCGGCGAAGGACGCCCTGGTGACCCAGCCGTATGCCTGGGCGTCGAGCAGATCCTCGCCGGTCTGGGCGGGGTCGAGCCCGAACCGGGCCGCGACGGCGGCGGTGTCGGCGAAGCCCTTGAGCCGCACCGCGTGCAGCGTCAGCAGGTCGGTGGGGGACGAATGGGTCATCGGCCGAGTCCTTCGGTGATGGTGCCGACGGTGCCGTCGACCGTGACGGGTGCGTCCTCGGTCAGGATGGTCGTCGCCTCGGCGGCGGCGACGACGGCGGGGATGCCGAACTCCCGCGCGACGATGGCCGCGTGGCAGAGGATGCCGCCGGTCTCCGTGACGACGGCGGAGGCGAGACCGAACAGCGGCGTCCAGGCCGGGTCCGTGGTCCGGCACACCAGTACATCCCCTGCCCGCAGGCGGGAGAAGTCGTCGACCGACCGGATGATCCGCGCCGGTCCCAGCGCCCGGCCGGGACTGCTCGGCACACCGGTGAGCAGCGGGCGGGTCGCGTCGTCGGCGCTCGGGGCGGTCGCGGTGCCCAGGGCGGTGATCGGGCGAGCCTGCAGCAGCCAGATCCGGCCGTCGCGTATCGCCCATTCGAGGTCCTGGGCTTGGCCGAAGAGGTCTTCGCAGGTCAGGCCGAGCAGGACGAGCTGGGCGATCTCCTCCGGAGTCAGGCAGCCGCGGCGCCGGTCGGGTCCGGGGACCGCCGAACGCACCAGCCCATGCTCGCCCAGGTCCAGCCGGGTGGCCTTGGCGCCGACGGTGAGCTGGACGGTATCGCCCATACCCGTCACGACGACTTCGTCGGGCACCACCGCGCCGGACACGACGGACTCCCCGAGGCCCCACGAGGCGTTGACCACCATTGCATAGGAACCGGTCCGCGGGTCACGGGTGAACAGCACGCCGGCGCGGTCGGCCTCGACGAGGCTCTGCACGATCACCGGCACGGTCGCCTCGTCGTCGAGGCCGAGGTGTGCCCGGTAGCCGCGTGCCCGCTCGGTCTGCGACGAGGCGGCGCAGTGCCGCAGCGCGGCGAGGACCCCGTCGAGGCCCCGGGCACCCAGCACGGTCTCGAACTGCCCGGCGAACGACGCCGTCGCCGAGTCCTCGGCCAGCCCCGACGATCGGACCGCGACCGCTCGGCCCGGGAGCCGGTCCAGGTGTGCGGCGACCACCCGGGGGTCGACGGCCGGGTCGGTGACGACGAACCCGGCCGGGACGGCAAGACCGGCGCGCAGCAGGACGCCGAGCCCGTGGGCTTTGCGGCCGTGTTCGCGGCTCGCGTCGGCGAGGGGGACGACGCTCACGCACCCGCCCTGCCGTCGAGGCGGGCGGTCACCCGGTCGTGCCGTTGCTGTGCTGCCTGGGCGGTGCGCAGGCCGAGCGGGCGGGCGACCTGAGCCCAGGTCAGGCCTTCGGCGCGGGCGACGAACAGCAGGCCCGCCTCCAGTTGGTCGAGTTCGGCGCGGGCGGCGTCCAGCAGCGTGATCGCGGCCAGGAGGTCGTCGGGCAGGTCCAACGCGTCCCGGTCGGCGACGGCCCGCCACAGCGCCTGGCGGATCAGCGTGAACGCGTCGTGCGGCTGCCCGTCGGCCAGCCACGGCAACCGGGGCAGCTCGTCGCCGCCGTGGGCGGTCAGCCGGTCCCGAGCCCAGTGTTCGGTGGCGCCCGCGGCCTGGTCGGCGGATGCTTCGTCCATCACGCCAGCCTGTCTTTCAACAATCTGTTTGTCAACAGACTGTTGAACACTGTGATCGTGTTGAATGGGCTGTCGTACGCGGATGTGAGAATGCCGCGGTGCTGGAGCGACTCGACGACATCGACTGGGCCCTGCTGACCCACGCGTACGGCCCCGCTGACGACGTGCCCGGCCAGATCCGCGACCTGGCCCGCGCGGACGATGACGTGCGCATCGGTGCCTACCAGCAGCTGTACGCCAGCATCGTGCACCAGGGCTCGCGCTACGAGGCGACCGCCTACGCGGCGCCCTTCCTGCTCGAACTGCTCGCCGACGAGGACGTCCCGGACCGGCCCGTGCTGGTGGAGATGCTGGCGGTGATGGCCATCGGGGGTGACGAGGCCTGGCTGCCGGGCACGTTCCCGGTCGCGCTCATGCGCGAGCAGGCCCACGGCGGGGACGCGGTGCGCGCCGCGGCGCCGAGGCCGGACCACCCCGACTACGACGACGAGAGCGAGTACCGCTACGTCGAAGCCCTGTCCGACGAGGACCAGCAGCGCTACTACCGGCACATCGAGCTGGCCGTCTACGACGCGGTCCGCGCCGGTGTGCCGCTGCTGCGCGAGTTGCTGCGCGCCCCCGATCCGGCGCTGCGCATCCGGGCCGCCTACACGCTGGCGTGGTTCCCCGAGGACGCGGCCGACAGCGTGCCGGCCCTGCTGGCCGCGGCGACCGACGCGCAGGACACTGCCGAGCAGGT
Organism: Catellatospora tritici; assembly: GCF_019083965.1. Classification (GTDB taxonomy): domain Bacteria; phylum Actinomycetota; class Actinomycetes; order Mycobacteriales; family Micromonosporaceae; genus Catellatospora; species Catellatospora tritici. The sequence goes on along the minus strand of NZ_JAHRCY010000040.1, from coordinate 29,245 downwards.
GCGAGCGGCGGCCACCGCACTGGTCGCGGCCGGTCTGCTCGGTCATCGCCCGCCCGACCACCTGCTGGCCGCGCCCGAGCGGGTGACCCGCTGGGCGGCTGCCGTCGCCACCGCCCTGGTCGACGGCGACGACGCGCCGGACGCCGCCGTCACCGAACTGCTCGGTTGGGCGTCGGGCGCACCTCGCGACCAGATCCCGTTCCTGGACGGAAACCTGGCCGGGCTGGCGGGCCTGGTGCTGGAACGGCTGACCGGCCGCCACGCCGGGAAGGTCTTCGCGGCGTGGCTGCGCGGCATCCCGACCGTGAGCGGCAGCGATGCCCTGACGATGGTGGCGTCCGCCCTGCGGGTGGCGTTCCCGGAGCCGGTGCCCGCGGGAACCGCATACGGGCACCTGGCCGAGGACCAGCGTCGGCTGCTGACGGTGCTGGCCCGGTCGCCGCGGGCCTGGATGCTGGGCGAGCACCGGTTCGGGAACTTCAGCCTGCTGATGTCCGACTACGGGCTGTCCGGCAGTCGCGAACACCTGCGGGCGTACGTCAACGGCGAGGTGCGGTCGGCGCGAACCTGACGTGCCACGGGCCTGGGCGGCCCGCCGTACGGGTCAGCGGAGGTCCTCGGCGAGCAGGTCCATGAGCAGGCCGTCGTGCCAGGTGCCGTCAGGCCCGCGCTCGTAGCGGCGCATCACGCCCACCGGCTGGAAGCCGACCTTGGCGTAGCAGGCGATGGCCGCGGTGTTGTCCGCCGCCGGGTCGATGACCAGCCGGTGGTGGCCCAGCTCGCCGATCAGGTGCCGGGCCAGCGTGCGTACCGCGTCGGAGCCCAGGCCACGGCCGTGCACCGTGGGGTCGAGGTAGAGGTCCATGCCCGCGTGGCGGTACATGGCGTCGGTCTCCTCGTGCCACTGGATCGCGCCGACGATCCGGCCCTCGTGCTCGATCGCCAGCAGTTCCAGGTCGGGATCGGTGAGGTCGTCCGCGATCTCCGCGGCCAGGTCGTCGCCCTGCCATCGGTCACGGACCTGCGGCGTGGCCCGGATGGCGACGAGGGCGTCGACGTCGCCGGGTCCGGCCGGGCGCAGCGTCACGCGATCGCCGTGCAGCGTGGTCATGCCACCACGGTACGGCCCTATCACCGCCCGCACCGTGGTTCGGCCGCGGATTTGCGGTGCGGTTCGGCGGCCACCTACCGTATCGATACATCCATAGGCATGGAGGACTTCGCATGACTCGCCGAGTGCTGGCGCTAGCTGCTGCCCTTGCTGTGCTCCTACCGGCCGCACCCGCGTACGCGGCGGTCGCGCCCGGCGGCTTCGTCCGCACCACGGTGGCCTGCCCGGCGGGCAAGGTCGCCATCGCGGGCGGAACCCAGGTGCTGGGGGAAGGCAGCCACGACTTCCGGACGGTGCTGCAGGAGTCCTCGCCCAGCGGATCGCTGTGGCTCATCGCCCTGCGCAACAATGACGCCGCCGCGCACAGCATCGGCCTGTTCGCCGTCTGCGCCACGGCCCCGGCCGGTTACGAGGTGGTTCGGCGCGACGCGGTCGTCCCGGCGGGCGGGTTCGTGCGCACCTATGGACTGTGCCCGTCGGGCAAGGTGGCGCTGGGCGGCGGCGCGCAGGTCGTCGGCGAGGGCACCCGCGACTTCCGGACCGTAATCCAGGAGACCGGCCCCGACTCGGCACTCGGCGGCAGCCTCAAACTGTGGCGCAGCGCGGTCGGCAACAACGACACGGTGGCACACAACGTCGGCTTCTACGCCGTCTGTGCCAACGCGCCGACCGGGTACGAGATCGTCCGCCGCGATCTGACCATCGCCGCGGGCGGGTTCCTGCGCGCTGTCGCCGGCTGCCCGTCGGGCAAGCTCGTCTTCGGCGGCGGCGGGCAGATCATCGACTCCAGCGGCGCCAACTTCCGGACCGTGACGCAGGAGAGCGCACCCGGCGAGGCCACCGGCGCCGGAGTGTTCCTCACCGCGATGCGGAACAACGGTGCGGCGAGCCGCACGCTCGCCCTCTACGCGGTCTGCGGCACATCGTCGAGTGGGTACCAGATCGTCCAGCGCAGCCTGTGAGCATCGCGGCTCGCCTCGGCGGCGAAGTCTGCCGAGGCGAGCACGCGACTCCGGCTCTGCCGGGTCCCGGTGTGCGGCCGCCCGCTGCCGTGCCGCCCTACGGGCCGCCGGTCGTTCTCATCCCGGATAGGGCGCCGCCGCACGGGCCGCACTCAGCGCGTGCGACCACCAGGACAGCTGGTCCAACAGCGACTTGGCGTGTCCCGTGGCGTCGTCGGACAGCGGACGGCCGTCCTGCCATGCGGTGAAGTAGTTCGCGAACGCCAAGCTCTCGCCGACGGTCACCGCATGCAACTCCGTCAGCACGTTCTGCAGGTGCAGCACCGCGTGCCGACCGCCCGACGCGCCGCCGTAGCTGACGAACGCCACCGGCTTGGCCTGCCACTGGGTGAAGTGCCAGTCGATGGCGGCCTTCACCGAGGCGGGATAGCTGTGGTTGTACTCCGGCGTGACCACGACGAACGCGTCGGCGCGCGCCAGTGCTGTGGTCAGGGCACCCATGCCCACGGGGCGGGGGTAGTCCGCCCCGGCCAGCTTCGGCGGCATGGCGGGCAGCCCGAGCGGCAGGTCGACGTCGGCCAGGTCGACGACCTCGACGTCGAAGCCGTTGTGCTGCCGGGCCTGCTCGGCGACCCATGAGGCGATCGTGGGGCCGAATCGGCCCTCCCGCACACTGCCGACGATGATCGCGAGCCGCTGTTTGATCGTGTTGTCCATGACCACAACGATCGGTCCGTGCCACGGTCGTAACCAGACCGCGCTCAGGCTGGCCCTGGCAGGGCCAGGCTGCCGCCACCGTGCCCCCATAGACTTCCGGCATGGGTACACCGCTGGGGGACTTCATCCGCGCGACCCGGGACAGCATCCAACCCGCACAGTTGGGGCTGCCCGAGCTTGGCCGTCGGCGGGCACCTGGGCTGCGTCGGTCGGACCTGGCCGCACGAGCCGGTATCAGCGTGGAGTACCTGACCCGGATCGAACAGGGCCGCGACCGTCACCCTTCCGCCGCCATCGTCAACGCGATCGCCGACGCGCTCAGCCTCGGCATGGCGGACCGCACCCACCTGCACTACCTCGCGAAGATCAGTGGTGGGGCCTGCGCGGGCCGGAGCGGCGGCGCGCCACCGAGCCGGGAGGTGCGCGAAGGTGCCGTGGCGACCCTGCGACTGCTGGAACCGGGGATCGCCATGCTGACCAACCGGATCGGCGACGTGCTCACCCACACCAGCGGCTTCGCGGCGGTGCACCGCGGCAGCGGCCTGCTCGACGAGGCAGAGCCGAACCTCACCCGGTATGTCTTCACCGATCCGCGTGCCCGCTCGTTCTTCCCGGACTGGCACATCGTCGCCGACGAGCAGGCATTCGACCTGTGGACCGGGCCTTCCCGCGAGGCGTCCGAATGGCTGTCGGCGACGCTGGCCCCCCTCGCGGGCCCGGAGTTCACCCGTCGCCTCAACCTCCACAAACACCCGCCGCGAGCAGCCCTGCGGATCAGCCACCCGTCAGGTCCGGAGCTGCGGCTGCTACGCGAGTCGCTGGAGCTGACCGCCGACGCCCAGCAGGTGGTGGTGTTCCACCCCGCCGACGCCGCGACCACTGAGGCGCTCGTGCGACTGCGCGGCGGTGTCGAAGACGACCGGCGGCGTCCGCTGCGGCTCGTGGCGTAGCGGGTCGACACCGGCAGGCGCTGCTGGGTGGCAACGCGGTCGGCCCGCAGGAGCGGACGGCCGAAGTCGCCCAGACGCACGCGCTGCCGACCTTGCGATCGTCGCCGTACCCACTGGCATCGGTCGCTTCCCCGGGCCTCATCGCGGCGGTCATGATCGTTCATTTATTATTAGGAAACTTTCCATACAGATGTTACGCTGACGCGCATCGATGGACGGCCGACCCGTCCCGGCCGTCCTCTCCTCGAGAGGAGTGAGCACATGCGGAGAATGCGTGCCCTGCTGGCAGCTCTGGCCCTGGCGGTCGCGGGTGGACTGATCGCGATCATCCCCACCACGGCGGCGTCCGCCGCCGCCTGCGCGACCCCGTGGCAGTCGTCAGCCGTCTACACCGGCGGCATGCAGGTGTCCTACAGCGGTCGCAACTACCAGGCCAAATGGTGGACACAGAACGAGGCGCCACCCGGCACCTCCGGCGTCTGGCAGGACCTCGGGTCGTGCGGCGGCAGCACGCCGCCGTCGCAGCCGCCCGGCACCTGCAACTACCCGAACTGGGTTGCGGGCACCTGGTACACCACCGGCAACGTCGTGCGCTACACCAACGGTCTGTACTACATCGCCGAGCACGACAACCCGGGCTACGACCCCATCATCAGCACCTGGTACTGGGACCCGTACACCTGCGGCGGCCAGCCGCCGGCCAGCAGCCCGCCCACCAACCCCGGCGGGTTCGTCGTCAGCGAAGCCCAGTTCAACCAGATGTTCCCGGGCCGCAACTCGTTCTACACGTACTCCGGCCTGGTCGCCGCGCTGAGCGCCTACCCGGCGTTCACGGGGACCGGCAGCGACACCGTGCGCAAGCAGGAGGCCGCCGCGTTCCTGGCCAATGTGAACCACGAGACCGGCGGGCTGGTCTACATCGTCGAACAGAACACCGCCAACTACCCGCACTACTGCGACACGAGCCAGTCCTATGGCTGCCCGGCCGGGCAGGCTGCCTACTACGGCCGCGGTCCGATCCAGCTCAGCTGGAACTTCAACTACAACGCCGCGGGCAACGCCCTGGGCCTGCCGCTGCTCACCAACCCCTGGCTGGTGCAGAACGACGCCTCGGTCGCCTGGAAGACCGGCATCTGGTACTGGATGACCCAGAACGGCCCCGGCACCATGACCTCGCACAACGCGATGGTCAACGGCGCGGGCTTCGGTGAGACGATCCGTAGCATCAACGGCTCGCTGGAGTGCAACGGCGGCAACCCCGCCCAGGTCCAGAGCCGAGTCAACGCCTACCAGCAGTTCGTCAACATCCTCGGCGTGCCCGCCGGGAACAACCTGTACTGCTGATCCGAATCGGCCGCGATCCCGCCCCGGACTCCGGCGGGGTCGCGGCCCCGGGCGGCGACCCCGCCGGACGCGGTTGTCGCCCGCGTCGGCAGGTCGGCTGACCGGCGCCGGGGCCCCGGGCAGCCAGCCGCGCCGACTATCGTCGTCGGCATGCTGTCTGACCCCGTCGTCGACGAGTTGACGACGAAACATGGGTGGTCAGGTCCGGCCGGTCCGGAGGTCGTGGGCGCTGTCGAGGCGGCTCGTCGGCTCTCGGCGGACACGGCGACAGCGGCGCACAAGCTGCGGACCTACTACGACGTGGCGGGCGACTACGCCGGTCGCGCCTTTCTCGACCTCGCGCCGAACGAGCGGACCGAGTTCAGCCCGGCCGACCTGCTTGCCGTCACCCTCCTGAACGTCGTCGCCACCCCGCGGGGTGTGCGCGACATCCTCGGTTCCCGGGCGGAGCTGTCCGCACTGCTCGCGGCCGTGCCGGGAGAGGACCTCGCGGGCGCGGGCGTCGCGACGCTGCGCGCTGCCAGCACCCTGTATCTGCGGGTGAAGGCGCTGCTCGGGGAGAACCCGTGGGTGGTCGCGAGCAAGCTGTGCGCGCGCAAGCGGCCAGAGCTGATTCCGGTTCGGGACGGCGAGATCGTCAAGGTGCTCGGCCTGACGAACCGGTCGCACCGCACGGACTGGATCGTCCTGCGCTGCCTCGTCCGCGACGAGCAGATCCGGTCCAACCTCGACCTCGCCGCCGGGCGGGCCGAGGTTTCGGACATACCGCTCCTGCGGCTGCTCGACACCTTGCTGTGGATGAGTCGGAGTGACTGACCGAGCCACACCTGCGCGGTGGACGGACCACGATGTCGTGCCGATGCCAGGATCCGCCGCTGTGGGTGCGCTGCCAGAACGGGGAACGACATGACTGGTTTCGACACTGCGGGCGAGCTGCGGCGGCGGTTGGCTGACCGCGCCGCGGTGTGGGAGTTCCTGCGCCTGTTCACCGCGGCCTGGGACGTGCCGAGCGGCCCGGCCGTCGAGGTGGAGGAGCGCCTACAGCCGCGTGCGTGGGTGCGGGCTGGGTGCTGGACGTCGGCCGCTTGGTTGTCGTGACGTACCCTCGGGTTCATGATCAAACGGGTACGGGTCGCGGTCGCGGGTGTCGGCAACAACACGTCAGCGCTGGTGCAGGGGATCGCCTTCTATCGGCACACCGGCAGCCTGGTGGGTCTGCGCAGGCCGACGATCGAGGGGCTGGGGGTCGGTGACATCGAGTTCGTGGCCGCGTTCGCCACGTCGGAGGAGAAGGTCGGCCGGGATCTGACCGAGGCGATCTTCATGGTGCCCAACAACTTTCCTCGGCTCGGCGGCGATCTGCCCAAGGCGGACGTTCCGGTGACCAGGGGTCTGGTCGATGCCACCGAGGTGGATCGGGTGGCCGCGGCGTTGGCGGGCGCGGAGGTGCTGCTGTATGCGGCACCGAGCGGTCGCCCGGAGACGGCTCGGGCTTACGCCGAGGCTGCCTGCCGAGCGGGTGTCGCCTTCATCAACACCACGTCCGACCCGGTCGCCCGTGACCCGAAGTGGATCGAGCGGTATGAGGCGGCCGGTCTGCCGCTCGTCGGCGATGACCTGGCCAGCCAGTTCGGCACCTCGGTGGTGCACGACACGCTGCTGCGGCTGCTCGCGGAGCGCGGCCTGACCCTGGTCAGTTCCTATCAGGTCAACCTGGGTGGCACCGAGGACTTCCGCAACCTGGCCGAGAACGCCAACACCAAGAAGCAGTCGAAGCTGAACGCCCTGTCCGGGGCGGGCAAGGTGGAGCTGGCTCCGCTCGGGTATCTGCCCCACCTGGGCTCGCAGAAGGTGGCACACCTGAACGTCGAGGCGCAGGGCTGGGGCGAGACGGCGGTGAGCCTGGACGTGAAGCTGAAGGTGCACGACCCGAGCGGTGCCGCAGGTGTCAACATCGATCTGATCCGCTTCGCCGCGAGCGCGCTGCGCGAGGGTCGCGGCGGCTACCTCGCCGAGGCGTCGGCACTGCTCAAGTCTCCGCCCGGCACAGCTGTCTGACCGTGCGTCGGTGTCGGTGCCGTGCGCACCGACACCGACCGGGGGCGGGTCGAACGGCATCGACCAATCCGCATCTATTGACTTCGAGTCGGCTGACTGTAAAGTCTCCCCAGAGAGCGCTCTCACGTATCGTTCCGTCCCCCGGAAAGAGGACCGACGTGAGAATCACCGCCCTGACCGGTGCGGCAGTGCTCGCCGCCGCGCTGGTCATCCCCGCCCCCGCGGCGGCCGCCCCTGTGCCCGTACCCCCGACCGCGTCGACCGCGACCACCATGCAGCAGGCGCTGCGCCGCGACCTCGCCCTGACCGAGACCCAGGCGCGCCTGCGCCAGGCCCACGAGGCCGCGGCCGCCAACACCGAGCAGCGCCTGCGCGCGAGCCTGGGCGACCGGTTCGCCGGCGCCTGGTACTCCACCGCCGACAGCCGCCTCACCGTCGGCGTGCTGACCAGCCGCGACGCCGACCTCGTCCGGGCCGCGGGCGCCGTCCCCGCCGTCGTGGCGCGCAGCGAGAAGCAGCTGACCGCCGCCAAGAACGCCCTGGACCGCGCGGCCGCCGCCCGCACCGGCGCCTACGGCTGGTACGTCGACGCCGTCACCAACAGCGTCGTGGTCTCGGCGCCCGACACCGCCACCGCCCGCGAGCTCATCACCGCGAGCAAGGTGGACCCGTCGACCGTGCGCGTGGTCACCGGCGCGCAGGCACCCCGGCCGCTGTACGACATCCGCGGCGGCGACCAGTACGTCATCAACGGCAACACCCTGTGCTCGATCGGCTTCGCGGTCAACAACGGCGGCTTCGTCACCGCCGGTCACTGCGGCGGCGCGGGCAGCCCCACCCTCGGCTACAACAACGTCAGCCAGGGCACCTTCGCCGGCTCCTCGTTCCCCGGCAACGACTACGCCTGGGTGCGCACCAACGGTAACTGGACCCCGCGCCCGTGGGTCAACAACTACGCCGGGGGCAACGTGGTGGTCGCCGGTTCCGCCGAGGCGGCGGTCGGCAGTTCCATCTGCCGCTCCGGCCGCACCACCGGCTGGCGCTGCGGCGTGATCCAGGCCAAGAACGTCACGGTCAACTACTCCGGCTCGCTGGTGTACGGCCTGACCCAGACCAACGCCTGCGCCGAGGGCGGCGACTCCGGTGGCGCCTGGATGAGCGGCAACCAGGCCCAGGGTGTGACCTCCGGCGGGTCGGGCAACTGCTCGACCGGCGGCACCACGTTCTTCCAGCCGGTCAACGAGATCCTGGGCGCCTACGGGCTGACGCTGACCACGAGCGGCGGCAGCAGCAGCCGCATCATCGGCTGGCAGAACAAGTGCATCGACGTGCCGAACTCGAACTTCGTCGACGGCCAGCGGCTGCAACTGTGGGACTGCAACGGCACCAACGCGCAGAACTGGACCTTCCCCGGCGACGGCACCATCCGGACCGTCAACAATCTGTGCATGGACGTGGCTTGGGGGTCGACCGCCAACGGCGCCGCGATCCAGATCGTCGGCTGCAGCGGCAACCCGGCCCAGCAGTTCGTCCTCAGCGGCGCCGGTGACCTGGTGAACCCGCAGGCGAACAAGTGCGTCGACGTCACCGGCTGGGGCGGCACCGGCACCCCGCTGGAACTGTGGGAGTGCACCGGTGGCGCCAACCAGAAGTGGTGGCGCGGCTGAGAACGTCCACCGTCGCGGTGCCCTGTCCCGTATGCCGTCCAGGCGTGCGGGACAGGGGACCCGAAATTGGTTGGACGTCGACCGGGCGCCCCGGCCATATTGGCGTACGCGCTGGTGAGCGCGAACGACAGCGGGAGAGGGTGTCTTGGCGGCTGACCGGACCGGCGAGCGGATTCTGGCAGAGCTTCACGCGGGGCTGCGCGAGCGGCGCGCCCCGCAGCAGGTCGCACGTGACCTGCTCGACCTGGAAGCGTACGGGTGGCTGTCGCCCACCGGCGCACGGGAACTGCATGGGGTCGCCCGCGCCGCGCGGGGCCGGGGTGCGGTCGTCGGTTCGTCCATGCCCATCACGTGGCGGCGTCACCCCGGCCTGACCCGGGCATACGAGGCGGCCGTCGCCGCGGTGCGGGTGGTGGCCGAGCCGGCGGAGGTGGCGATGCCCGACGCGGCCGACGCGGCCGATCCCGGCTCGCTGCGCCGTTGGCTCGGGGCGGCCCTCGACCTGCTCGGTCTGCCTTCGGCAGAGCCGCGTGCGGCGCGGCGCACGGTGCCGGTCGGCACCATCACCCACGAATTCGGCCCCTGGAAGTACACCCGGCGCCGTACGCCGCAGGGACGGCGTGGGGACACGGGCGGCCACGCCGACAAGCGCCAGCGGTTCGACGCCGCCACGCGACGCTCGCGCCTGCCCGGCGTGCCGGTGCGGGCCTACCGGCGGGCCGTACGGGCGGTGCTGCACCTGCAACAGCGCACGGCCGTGCTGGCCGCCGAGCGTGACCGTGAGGCCGCGATCGCGTTCGGCAAGACCCGCCTGGCCCACCTGATCACCGTGGACGACTTCACCGCCTGCCCGCGCACCGCCGCGTTCGTGGCGTACTACGTCGCCCGCCTGGGCATGCGCACCCGGTTCACCAACGGTTCGCAGACCCGGCCGATGGACAGCCTGGCGGAGGAACTGCTCAAGGCCGCGCTGGCCGCGCCGACGTGCCGCCCTGAGGTGCTGGCCATGGTGTCGACCCGGGCGGCGGTGCTGGACCGGCTCGACGACCAACAGTGCGGAGAACTGCTCGGGGTGTACTACGAGCAGTTGGCGGCCTGCGCCCGGACGCTGCGCGCCGCGTACGACCTCAACCGCGACCCGATGCACATGGTGATGCGCCGAGGCGACGACTCGTCCTCGTGGAACGCGGCCTCGCGCGCCTTCAACCAGGCCCGCACCGGCTGGCTCAACCTCACCATGGCACTTGGATACGACGATGTCGTCGAGGCGGCCTGCCCTGGCAAGGTGCCGGCGCTGGTGGCGTCCGATGTGGCGTACTGGCACACCATCAGCGGCGGCGAGCAGCACATCGACGTCCGGGTGTGGGCCGAGCTGCCGCTGCCGTGGGACGTGGTGCTGGGCGATGACGACTGCTCGGCGGACCTGGTCCGGCAGACGTGTCGTGAGAACGGCGTCGATCCGGAGCGCGACGGCTGGACCAAGCCCTACCAGCAGGACTACCTGGAGCGTCCGGCGCCCGCGCCCGATCTGGTGCACGGGGTGGAGATCGCGTCGCCGCTGCTGGCCGGGCTGCTGCGCGACATCGGTGTCTTCTCCGGGCACGCGCCGACCGGGCGGCAGCTGGCCTTGGCCGCGACGCTGTCGCGCGAGGCGGGCCAACGCGGATAAATTCGTTGCGCCGCGACCGTGCGGTCGGGCACAGTCATGGCACACGGTGTTAGCTCAAAGAGCCGGGGGAGACCCCGGCCTGGCAGAGCGGGCGGCTCACTGATCTTCCGCCCCGTTCCCGTTTCGACCACGGGACGCCGTGTGAACTTCACGATCCCCGCGCCGTCCGGTGCGGGGATCGTCGTTTGCCGGGGCGGACATCGTTTGGGCCGGCGCCGGGCGGGTAGGTCCGGGTGGGACGGTGCCGTCGGTGCCGTACGTGGGCCGGCGATGGGACGGGCGCCATGACGCTGAGCGAGTATGAGAGCAAGCGCCTGCGGGCGATCGAGGAGGCCACACTCCGCGAGGATCCGCGATTCGCGCGCAGGATGACCCGCGGCGCACGAAGTCGCCTGCCCGAGGCCGACGGCTTCGGTTCGTTGGCGCTGGCGGCGGTCGTGGCGGTATTGGTGACGGGGGCCAGCCTGCTCACCGGCCACGGTGTGCTCGCGGTGGTGGCGCTGGCCTGCTTCCTGTCGCTGATCGGTGTCCTGGTCATGCGCGCCGGGGCGCGACTGGCCGTGGCCGACGACGGCCGCGGCGGTCTTCCGCAGTCCTGGCACTGAGCAGCCTGGCTCCGCTCGTCACGTGGAAGAACGCGTGGCGTTCCGCCTGTCGCAGGCGTCCCCTATGGTCTGTCCGGCGATCACGGACGGCAGGGGAGTGGCCTCATGGACGGGCAGGCGGTCGGCACGCTGGCGATGATGGCGCTGGTCCATTTGGCGCGCAGGGCCGCGGCGGCCGGGGACCTCTCGGCCCTGCGGACCACGGCGCGGGACATGCTGCGACAACTGGACGGCGGCAGTGCCGCCCGCAGCCTGCCGAACGCCGACGAGCAGGAACTGGACCGCCTGTACGACGCGGCGTTCCCGCTCACCGACCCGACCGACCCGGCCCACGTGCTCGACGCGCCCTGGCCCACCACGGCCCGGGTGCGGGCGCTGCAAGAGTTGCTCGACCAGGAGCACCACCAGGGACGGCGCCTGGACCGGCTCGTCGAGCAGGCGCTCGCCGCCGGTGACCTGAAACTGCTGCGCGCCATCGCACTCACGCCGCTCGGCCGCATCCACAACGGCTCACTGACGCTGCTGGTGGACGCACTGCAGGCGGCGGGGGAACTGGACGATGAGGTTGTCGCGTACGGCGGCACCGACGTGTACCTGACCCAGAATGGTCGTCCCGTCGTCGCCGCGGCGACTGCCGAACGGTTCCGACCAGCCTGGGACGAACAGACGTGGCGACTCGTGTCCGCGCCGGTGATCGACGGTGCCCGGGTGATGGCCGCGCCGTCACCGCGCGGGCTGCGCTTCGTGCTGCGGGCACTGGACGGCACCGGTGACTGGCGGGTCGACCGGCACCTCGGCGCGGCCGAGCTGACGCGGGCCGAGCGTGCCGAGCTGATCGAGTCGCTGCGCGGCGCGCCGACAGAGCGGCAGGAACGGGCGTTCACGCTGCGCCTGGCGGCGGGGGACGCGCAGGCGCTGCTGCCGCTGCTGGGCATGGCGGGCGCCGAGCGCCTGCTGCGCCTGATCCAGAGCGGTCAGGCGGTCAACCGTGTGGTGCGCAACGACCGGGCGGCGATCCTCGCGGCGGCGGCCGAGGCCGGGGATGTGCGCCGGTTGCTGAAGCTGGCGCCGAACGACGTGGTCGCGGCGGCACTCGGGCTGCGCCGTGGACCGATCATGACGCGGGTGGCCAAGGACTCGCCCGTGGGCATCACCGCGTACGGGATGCTGCCGCCCGCCGACGGCGAGACGGTGCTGGACCGCTGGGTGGCGCTGCGTGAGGTGCTCCGGCGCGGCCTGACGTTTCCCGCGCCGGAGCGACGTCGCCAGCACGCCGCGGCCATCGACGTCGCGTTGGAGCACCTGGCCCAGGTCGGCGGGTACGCCGACGCCGCCGCGCTGGACGCCGCAGGCGAGGCGTATTCGCCCACGCCGGTGCCGCCGCCGCTGGCCGTCGGGCCGTACACCGCCGCGGTCGGGTTCGACGGTGCCGAACCGGCGATCGTCGCGACGAAGAACGGCCGCGTGCTGAAGTCGGTGCCCAAGGCGATACGCGCGGATGCGGGCTTCGAGGTGCTACGTGAGCAGCACGAACTGGCGCGCGGCCACACCGCGCGGCTGCGCGGCACGCTGCGGGGCCTGATCGCGGCCGGTACCCCGTTGCCGTCGGCGGAACTGGCCCGGATGCGGACGACCCTGGCCGGTTGCGGGCTCCTGCCGCGGCTGGTGTGGCAGGACGCCGATGGGCGGTTCGGGCTGCTCGACGAGGTCGATGTCGGCGGCGGGCTCACGGTGGCGCATCCGGCCACCCTGGCGGCCGCCGGAGTGCTGGGCCACTGGCAGGCCGAAGCCGCCCGGCGCCGGCTGTGCCAGCCCCTGCCGCAGCTGTTCCGGGAGTGGTACGCGCCGACGCCGGAGGAGGCCGCCGGGGAGGCGACCCGCTTCACCGGCCGGGTGATCGGCGGCGGCCCGGCGACTCGGGAACTGTCGTCGCGGGGCTGGTCGTTCTTCGACGACGCGCGGCCGTACGCGACGAAGCGGCTCGGCGGCCACACCGCCGTGCTGCACGGTGTCACGACGGGGTACTGGGCCGCGGGTGATGTCGGATTCGCCCGGCTGGAGTTCCGCCACGGTGACGCCGCCGTGCCCGCCGACCGGGTCCCGCCGGTGCTGTTCTCCGAGGCGGTGCGCGATCTGGACCGGGCCGCCTGGGCCGGGTGCCGCAGCGTCGGGGACTATTCGACGGGTCTGGCCCGTGCTCGTGGCGATCTGCTGGCCGCGGTGGTCGGCGGCGGTCGCGCGGACCGGATCACCCGGCAGGGCGACACGGTCGTGGTCCACGGAACGCGGGCGGTGTACCAGGCGCACCTGGGCACGGGCGCCTTCCGCATCGGCGACGGCAGGCAGCACATGGAGTTGCCGTACCTGCTGGGCGACACGCCGCACCCGGCGATCTTCCCGACCGTGGACCGGGGGGACCGGCTCACCACGCTCCTGCTGAGCCGGATCCTGCTGCTGGCCGAGGACGAGAAGATCACCGACTGGTGGACGCTGAACAAGATGGGCCTGGCGTCGGGCAGCCCGGATCCCTGCAGCAGGTGTGGGACAGTGCATCCCGTGCCGTGACGCCTGTTCGGTCTACCGGGCGTGCCGGGTCGACAGTCGCCACACCGCCAGGCCGAGCTCCCGCGACGCGGTGGCGACCGTGCCACCCGCGGCGGCCAGGGCGGTGATCGGGCCGGTCGCTACGTACGCGGTGTGGCCCGTCGCGGTGTCCCACACCCGTACGCCGTCCTGGCCCGAACTGACGACCAGCTCCGGCCCGGCCAGCGCGACCCCCGTCACCGTGCCGCGGTGGCCGCCGAGCACCCGGCAGGTGCCCTCGCGCAGCGACCACAGCAGCAGTTGCCCGGCCCGGTCACCGGTCACGGCGACCTCGCCGTGCGCGTCCACCGCCCACACCTGGGCACCGCCGCTCCGCAGGCGCGTCACGGCGCCGTCAACGCCGATCCGGCGCACCGTGCCGGATCCGTGGCCGGTAACCATGGTCCCGTCGCCGGTCGTGGCCAGCGCCAGGATCTCCGGCCCCACGTCGGCGCCGCCGACCCGGCGGCCACCGGTCCACCGGCTGATCTGGGTATCCGCGCAGACCAGGACCTCGCCGTCCCACGCCAGCGCCCGCACCGGGCCGCCGGGTTCGCCCAGCGTCAGTGGCGGTGTGCCCGGATCGACCGACCACCACCGCACCGTCCCGTCGTCAGCGCCGCCCGCGACGCCCGCGCCACCGGCGGCCAGCGCCCGCACCGGCAGGCCGTGGCTGCCCAACGTGCGGGCCGTGGCGTCCTGGTGGCAGACCACCCGGCCGTCGTGATGACCGGCGAAGACCAGCGTCCCGTCCGGGCTCACCGCCACGGTCGTGAGTTCGGTGTCGTCGCCGTGCGCCCGGGTGTCGGCGGCGGTCAGGTCCCACAGCCGCACCGGCCCCTCGGCGGCGCTGGACAGCACATGGCGGCCGTCCGGACTGACCGCGACGCAGCGCACCGGCGCGTCGTGGCGGCCCAGCGCCTTCGGCTGCCCGCCCGCCAACGGCCAGGCCAGCACCTGCCCGTCGCCACCGCCGCTGACCACCCACGCCCCGTCGGGGCTGACCGCGACCGTCCACACCTGGGCCTCGTGCCGGCCCAGGTCACGGAACGCACCGCCGTTCAGTGGCCACACCCGCACCACGCCGTCGTACGACCCGGCGACCGCGTGCGCCCCGTCCGGGGTCACCGCCAGGCACTCGACCCAACCGTCGTGGCCGCCGAGGAACGCACCGGTCCCCTCGGCGAGATACCAGATCCGGATCGCGCTGTCGCGACCGCCGCTGACCAGCATCCGCCCGTCCGGGGTGTACGCCAGGGCGCGGACCTGGTCGGTGTGCTCGCCGACGACCAGGTCGCGGGGCTCGGCCAGGTCCCAGACCCGGATGGTGCGGTCGCGTCCGGCGGCGGCGACCTGCTTGCCGTCGGGCGCGTACGCCACCGACCACACCTGCCCCGACGCGCCGCCGATCGGCACCGGCGGGCTGCCGTCGCGGAAGCTCAACCGGACGGTGCGGTCATTTCCGCAGGACACGATCGCGTCACCGCCCGGGGACACCGCCGCGGCGTGCACCGCCGCGGCATGCGCGCCGAGCTGTTCGAACCGTCCGTCGGCCAGGTTCCACACCAGCAGCCGCCCGTCGCCGTCGCCGGTCAGCACGGTGGCGTCGTCGAGGAACCGGACCGTCCACACCTGCCCGGCCTGCGGATCCAGGCTGCGTACCAGGGCCGGCGCGACGCCGCGAGTCACCGACCGGGCGATCAGCCCCAGGCCCTGCCGCCCGACCGCCTCGGCCCAGCCGTCCAGCTGCCCCAGCGGCAGTCCGGCCTGCACCGCGGCCAGGCACAGCTGCCCGGCCCGGTCGCCGTCACCGGCGCGCAGGCGGTGCGCCTCCAGCTCCAGCAGCCGCTGCACCGCCGCGACTCGCCGATCGGCGACCGAACGCAGCAGGGTGAGCACCGCGTCGACCCCTGTCGCGGACAGCGCGCTGTCGAGCCAGCGCGGGTCGGTGAGCAGAGCGGTCAGCCGGGCGGTCTCACCCCGCGCCAGCAGCGCCCACGGGTGGTATTCCAACAGGTGGTGGGGCGTCGCGGCGGGCCAGGCGCGGTCCTGCCAGTCGCGTGCCCACTCGTCGACGGCGTCGAGGAACGGCGCCAGCCGCTCGGGCCCGAAGACGGTGTCACGGCACTCGTCCAGCAGCGTCTGGTGGGCGAAGCGCCACGCCCCGCCGGTGCCGTCGAGCACCCGCCCGGCGCGTTCCCGCAGCGCCGTCTCAACCTCGAACGGGTCGGTGCGGTCGAGCGCCGCCAGTTCGGCCGTACGCAGTGGGCCGCCCGCGGCCGACAGCAGACCCAGCAGCCGTCGGGTGGCGCCGTCGCCGAGCAGGGCCCGCAGCTCCTGCCCGGCTCGCTGCTCGATGCGGGCGGCCGGTACAGCCTGCCCGATGGGGTGCGGGGTGACCAGCCACAGCGGATGGTCGGGGTCCAGGTCGTCGGGCAGCTCGAACGTGTGACGGCTGGTCACCAGCACCCGGGCGGCGTCCGTGCCGGTCGGCAGCAGCGCCGCCACGCTGCGTTCGCCGGCCGGGCGCAGGTCCTCGTCGAGGCCGTCGACGATCAGCAGCAGACGTCGACCGGTCCGCCGGGCCCGGTCGGCGGCGCGGTTCCACAGCTGGGTCA
Organism: Catellatospora tritici; assembly: GCF_019083965.1. Classification (GTDB taxonomy): domain Bacteria; phylum Actinomycetota; class Actinomycetes; order Mycobacteriales; family Micromonosporaceae; genus Catellatospora; species Catellatospora tritici. Next base: position 12,961 of record NZ_JAHRCY010000040.1, on the reverse strand, counting down.
GCGCCGCCGGGTCGGCGGCGGCCGGGGTGGGTTCGTCCAGCAGCGCCGCCAGCTGCCCGCAGACGGCGGTGCGGAAACGTTCGCCGCTGGCGTCCAGGGCACGGCGCTGCATCAGGTACGCGACGACGTCGACGCCTTCGGGCGGTCGGGCCGCCAGGTGCGCCACCAGCGCGGTCTTGCCCGCCCACGGCGGGGCGGTCAGCCACCGGCACGTACCGGCCGTCTGGCCGGTGGCGAACCGCGTCAGCTCGGCCAGCTCCGCGGCCCGCTCCAGCAGCACGGGGGTGCGGGCGGCGACCTCGGCGACGGTGGCCAGGTAGGCGGGCCGGTCGGCGGCGCGCGGCAGCGGCACCAGCAGGTCCGGTTCGGTGCCCAGCAACGTCCACCAGGACGCGGCGTCGGCCAGCCGGTCGATGTGGTGCAGCGGGGTGAGCGTCAGGGCGCCGTCACCGGCCCGGGGCCGGTGCTCGGTCACCACCCCGACCACGACGTCGGTGCCCTCGTACGAGGTGACGACGACCGTGCCGGACACGCCGGACCACGGTGAGGCGCCGAGTGCCTCCTGCTGGGGTGGCAGCGGGCGTGGGGCGCTGGTCACGCGGAGAGTGAGCAGGTCGGCGATGCGTTGCTCGGCGGTGGGGATGACGCCGTCGAGCTGCGCGGTGTCGCGGACCGGTGGGCCGCCGTCGCGGCGGACGGTCTGGAAGTCGGGGTAGCCGATGCCGCGGCAGCCGGGGACCTGGTCCGCGCCGTCGCGGCGGACGGTGCCGTAGCCCAGCGGCGGCAGTTGGCCGACCGGTGCGGCCAGCTCCACGATGGCGAGGTCGGCGGTGGACTCGTCGCCGCGCAGCCGCACGGTCGCGGCCAGTTCGACCTTGTCGGCGCGGCGCACGGTCACGGTGCCGCCGGGCGGGACCGCGTGCGCGGCGGTCAGCACCAGCCTCGCGCCGATCAGCAGGCCGGAGGAGCAGGTCCAGCGGCGGGCCGCGGCCGGACCGGCGTCGTGGATGACCTCGACCGCACGGTCCGCGAGCCCGGTCACGCGGGCTTCTCGTCCGTCGACGAACCCACCCGGATCGGGCGCCCGTCCGGGTCGACGGGCGGGTCGAGCACGATGGTGACGGTCTGGATCGACTCGCGGGCCACCCCTGCCGAGCTGCCCAGTTCCAGCACCCAGAACCGGACTCCACCCTGGGCTTCGGCGTTGCGGGTGACGCCGACCTGGAACTGCAGCGTCACCTGCCCGACGGGGAACTGGATCGCGCTGCCGGTGGCGGCGGCCGCGGCCTGGGCCAGCTCCGCGCGCAGTGCGGACACGACGTCGACCAACCCGAGTTCGGACATGCGCAACCCCCGCGGTCGTGAGTGGATGGACCGCCGAACATCCTGCCCCACCGCCCGGACCACCCGCCAGGCAGGGCTACTGATCCGAATAGCCATTTTCATATCAGTTCGCGGTATATATTTCCTTGGTCGGCAAGCTGTGGCTTGAGTGGATTCTTGGATGCGGGGGCGGATGTGACCACGCTGGTGAAGAAGACGACCCGGGCGAGACTGGCGGGATTCGTGGCCGCCGCGATCGCGGTCCTGGCACTGCCCGCGTGCGCGAACCCCACCACCTCGGCGGTGTCGCCGAGTGTCGCCGAGCCTTCGCCTTCAAACTCGCTGCTTCCCCGTACCGCCGTGGTACCCCTACCGGACATCCAGTCGTTGTTTCCCGACCTCACGCAGGAGGCGGACATGGGTTGGAATCCCACGGCGTCGGGTGATCCGCTGGCCACGAGAAGCGTGGCTTTCACCAACAACGACGGTTCGAAGAAGGTGACGGTCTCCACGGACGCGTACGCGGACGCGGACGCAGCCGCCGCGGGCTACCAGAAAGCCGTGCAGCTGAGCCGTGACGTTCCCGGCTTCACGTCCGTGCCCGTGCCCAGCATGGGAGAGCAGGTCTTCGCCGGGAGCGTCACCCAGGGCGCCGGAACGCACGTCGGCATCGGGGTGCTCGACGGCAAGCTGGTGCTCGGGGCGACGACCGCGGGCTACGATGCGACTCCGGAGAACATCGCCAAACTCGTGGCGCTGATGCAGGCGGAGATCGCCCTGGCCAAGAGCCGCTGAGTGACCGCCCGGGACCTCGGAGGTGTCGTGCTCGGCGAGCCGGACCTGGCGCACCTGCGCCGCTGCGTGGAGCTGGCGGAGCTGGCGCTGTCGGTCGGTGACGAGCCGTTCGGGTCGTTGCTGGTGGCCGAGGACGGCACCGTCCTGTTCGAGGACCACAACCACGTCGCGTCGGGCGACCAGACCCGGCACCCGGAGTTCGAGATCGCGCGCTGGGCGGCCGCTCAGCTGCCTGCCGCGGCGCGGGCGGCGGCCACCGTCTACACCTCCGGCGAGCACTGTCCGATGTGCGCTGCCGCGCACGCCTGGGTGGGCCTGGGCCGGATCGTGTACGCCAGCTCATCGGCGCAGTTGACCGCATGGCGTGCGGAGATGGGCCTGCCGCCCGGGCCGGTTCGGCCGCTGCCCATCCAGCAGATCGCACCCGGTGTCACGGTCGACGGCCCCGCACCCGAGCTGGCCGACGCGATTCGTGCGCTACACCGCCGTCTGCACGGCCGACAGCCGTGACCGTCGGGTGCCATGGCCGCCCGCGGCCCGGCCGGACGGGGCCTGGTGCCCGCGCGGTTCACGGGCCGGCCAGCTGGTCGCGGCGGCGGATCAGGTACGCCGTCTCGGCGGTGTTGCCGGTCAGCTCGAGGGCCCGGTCGTAGGCCGCGCGCGCCTGCTCGCTGCGGCCCAGCCGACGCAGCAGGTCGGCGCGGGTGGCGTGGTAGGCGTGGTAGCCCGCCAGCGGCAGACTGTCGATCTCGGCCAGCGCGACCTGCGGGCCGTCGAGCTCGGCGACCGCGATCGCCCGGTTGAGCCGCACGATCGGTGAGGGGTCCAGCCGGACCAGTTGGTCGTACAGCGCGACGACCTGCGACCAGTCGGTGTCGCGGATGTCGCGGGCATCGGTGTGGACGGCGTTGATCGCGGCGAGGATCTGGTAGCGCCCCGGCGCCTGGCCGGTGGCCAGACGTGCGCGAACCAAAGCGTGGCCCTCGGCGATCAGCGCGCGGTCCCAGGCGCCGCGGTCCTGTTCGCCGAGGGTGACGAGTTCACCGCCGGCCGATACCCGCGCGGGCCGTCGGGCCTCCGTCAGGAGCATCAGGGCCAGGAGTCCGGCGACCTCGCCATCGGTCGGCATCAGGTCACGGACCAGCCGGGTGAGCCGGATGGCCTCGGCGGTCAGCTCGGCGCGGACCGCCTCCTCGCCGGGAGCCGAGGCCAGATAGCCCTCGTTGAAGATCAGGTAAAGGACGGCGAGCACCCCGGTGACCCGGGCGGGCAGGTCCGCACGCGACGGTACGCGATAGGGGATCCTCGCGGTCTTGATCTTCGCCTTGGCGCGGGTGATCCGCTGCGCCAAGGCGGTCTCCTGGACCAGGAACGCGTGGGCGATCTCCGGCACGGTGAGCCCGCCGACCATGCGCAGGGTCAGCGCGACCCGGGATTCCATGGCCAGGGCGGGATGGCAGCAGGTGAAGACCAGGCGCAGCCGGTCGTCGTCGATGGCGCCGACCGGTTCGGGCGTGTCGGACAGCATCAGCGCCTCCCGGTGCTTCTCGTCGCGCCTGACCTCGCGCCGGAGTCGATCGATGGCCTTGCGGTGGGCGGTGGTGGTGAGCCACGCGCCTGGATTCGGCGGGACGCCGTCGACCGGCCAGCGCTCGACGGCGGTCGCGAACGCCTCGGCGGCCATCTCCTCGGCGACGTCGAGGTCTCCGAGGCGCCTGGCCAGGGTCGCGACCACCCGGGCCCACTCCTGCCGGTGGACCCGGGCGAGCACCTCGCCGACGTCGCTCATTCGCTCAGGAACGGCCGGACCTCGACCCGGCGGTTGCAGCTCTTCGACCCCTGGGCGGCGAGCCGGAGCGCCACGTCGAGGTCGGGGGCGTCGATGATCCAGAAGCCGGCGATGTACTCCTTCGACTCCAGGTAGGGACCGTCGGTGAACACCGGCTCGCCGTGCCTGCCGTCGATGACGGTGGCCGTGCTGGGCGATCCGAGGCCGCCGGCGAAGACCCAGTGGCCGTCGGTCCGCAGCTGCTCGTTGAAGACGTCGATCGCGGCCATCTCCTCCTCGGAGCCGGTGTTGGTCGAGTCGTCGAGCACGGAAATCAGGTACTGCGCCATCGGGACCTTCTCCTGTCGTCGTTGGTCCGCTCCCTCGAGCGGCCTGTCACCACTGCTACGAACGCCGCGGCCGCGATCCGACACCCTCGGCTGAGATCTTTCGAGAAATCTCGTCCGCGTCTAACGCGGGTCGGGACCGGGATCGAGCCGGGCGTCGTGTACCAGGATGGCGGCCTGCACCCGGTTGGTCAGGCCGAGCTTGGCCAGCGCCCGGCTTACGTGTGCTTTGACCGTGGCCTCGGCCATGTCCAGCTCGCGGGCGATCTCCGCGTTGGACAGGCCGCGCGCCACCGCCCGTACCACGTCGCGTTCACGGTCGGTGAGCACGGCCAGCCGAGCGCGCGCCTGGTCGGCCACCGACGGGCCACGTTGGGCGAACGAGCTGATCAGGCGGCGGGTGACGGTCGGGGACAGCATCGCGTTGCCCGCCGCGACGGTGCGCACCGCCTCGGCGAGGTCACGCGGCGGGGTGTCCTTGAGCAGGAACCCGACCGCTCCCGCGCGCAGTGCGGCGTGCACGTACTCGTCGAGGTCGAACGTGGTCAGCATGATGACGCGGGGTGGTTCGGGCAGCTGCCCGACGGCGGCGGCCCCGGCCAGGCCGTCCGTGCCGGGCATGCGGACGTCCATCAGCACCACGTCGGGGCGGTGCCGCCGCGCGGCGTCCACGGCTTCGGCGCCGTCGCGGGCCTCGGCGACCACGGCGATGTCGCCCGCCGCCTCCAGGATCATCCGCAGGCCGGAGCGGACCAGCGCTTCGTCGTCGACCACCAGCACCCGGATCACGTCGCCTCCCGCCGTTCCGTTCCCGGCTCGGGCGGGTCGGCCGGGATGCGCGCGGACAGCACGAACCCGCCGTCCAGCCGCGGCCGCGCCTGCACGGAGCCGCCCGCCAAAGCCACCCGCTCGGCGAGCCCGACCAGCCCCAATCCGCTGTCGGGCTGGGGCGGGGCGGGGTGGGCCGGGGCGGCGTTCTCGATCGTGACCACCAGTTCGTGCGGCTCGTGGCGCAGCGTCACCGTGGTCGGCACGGACCCGGCGTGCTTGGCCACGTTGGTCAGGCCCTCCTGCACCACCCGGTAGGCGGTCCGCTGGGCCGACGGCGACACATCCCGCCGCTGCCCGTCGTCGACGCGGCGCACCGGCAGACCCGCGGCGCGGCTGGACTCCAGCAGCCGGTCCAGGTCGGCCAGCGTGGGTTGGGGCGCCAGCTCCAGTGCGGCGCCGTCGGCGCCATCGGGCGCGCGCAGCATGCCGAGCACTTCGCGCAGCTCCTGCATGGCCTCCCGGCCGGTGGTGCGGATCAGCGCCGCCTCCTCGGCGGTACGCGTGTCGACGGTGCTCACCTCCAACGCCCCGGCGTGCAGCACCATCAACGCGACCCGGTGCGCGACGACGTCGTGCATCTCGCGGGCGATGCGGCGGCGTTCCTCGGCGCGGGCGTGCTCGGCGCGCTCGTGCTGCTCACGTTCGAGCCGTTCGGCCCGTTCGCGCAGCTGGGCGAGGACCTGGCGGCGGGCCCGGACCCACAGCCCGAACAGGAACGGCAGCACCACGCACATCGAGACCCCGAACAGGCCGGTGAGGGTGGCGCCGAAGATCACGCCGCCGGTCATGCCCTGATAGAGCAGGTCGCTGTGCACGGCGCTCCAGCCGAGCGACAACCCGACCAGCGGGAATGCAACGAGGAAGTAGGGCCAGGGCCGTCCCGGGTGGAGCGGCCGGTCGGGTCGGCCCGCGCCCGCGTAGTAGGCGGCGACGAACACCGCGGCACCCATCGCCAGGGCCAGCCAGGCCGCCAGCGAGCTGACGAACAGCGGCCAGCGCCACCGCCGGACCAGGGTGGCGCTCACGCCGCAGGCCAGCACGCAGATCGCGACCAGCCAGGCGGAGTCGCTCTGGTATCTGCCGTCGAAGACGAGCGGCGCCGGGCGGTAAGGCGAGACGAACGAGAACAGCATCACGGCGCAGCCGAGCGCGGGCGGGAACAGTCGGTGCCCGACCCGGCGCAGCAGGCGCCCGGGTTGCAGCCACGACGGCAGGCCCGGCACCGCCGCCTCTGCTCTGACCCGCTCCATACCCCCGCTTCCTTCCGCGGCCGTCACCCGCTGTCGAGCCTAGGCTGGACCGCTGCCGGGCCGGGCGCTACTTCCGTCGCCGCGACCCGCTACTTAAGTAGTAGCCGGTGATCGACTCTTGCCCGACGGCGGGACGGCGGTGGGGCAGCAGCGTGTGCGCCATGACGAGTTTCGAGGCCGCGGTGAGCGCGGAGGACCTGACCAAACGGTACGGGACAGGCGATGCCCAGGTCACGGCGCTGGACGCGGTGACGGTGGCGTTCGGTCGCGGCGAACTGACCGCGATCATGGGCCCGTCCGGGTCCGGGAAGTCGACGCTGATGCACTGCCTGGCCGGGCTGGACACGCCGACCTCGGGCCGGGTGTGGCTGCACGGTGCCCGCCACGGCAGCGCCGACCGGGTCGAGTTGAGCGGCCTGCGCGACGACGCGCTGACCGCGCTGCGCCGCGACCGGATGGGCTTCGTGTTCCAGGCGTTCAACCTGCTGCCCACGCTGACCGCGTGGGAGAACATCACGCTGCCGCTGGACCTGGCCGGGCGCAAGCCTGACCTCGGGTTCGCCGACACGGTGGTGGACGCGGTCGGGCTGCGGGACCGGCTGCACCACCGTCCGTCCCAGCTGTCCGGTGGCCAGCAGCAGCGTGTCGCCTGCGCCCGCGCACTGGTCAGCCGCCCGGACGTGGTCTTCGCCGACGAGCCCACCGGTGCGCTGGACTCCCGGGCCGGTGCGGAGGTGCTGGGGTTCCTGCGTCGCAGCGTGGACGAGTTGGGTCAGACCGTGGTGATGGTCACCCACGACCCGGTCGCGGCCGGGTACGCCGACCGGGTGCTGTTCCTGGCTGACGGCGTGATCGTGGACGAGCTGCGCGAGCCCACGGCCGACCGGGTGCTGGACCGGGTCCGGGGCCTGGAGTCGGCGGCGCGGAGCCGGACGAGTGTCGGGGCTGGTGCCTGATGCTGCGGGCGATGCTGCGCGACCTGCGCGCACACCTGGGCCGGGTGGCGATGACCCTGGCCGCGATCGTGCTCGGCGTCGGGTTCGTGGTCGCCACCTGGGTGGTGTCGGACTCGGCCGCGGCGACCGTGCGCGGTGGTGGCCAGCGCTCCGACGTGTCCGCGCTGGTGGAACCGGGCCGCCCCGGGAACCCGGAGCGGCCCGGGATCACACCGGAGATCGTCGCCCGGCTGGCGGGCCTGCCCGGGGTGAGCCGGGCCGAGGGCGTGCGCAGCGGCTACGCCGCGCTCGTGGGCACCGACGGCAAGCTGGGCACGACGTACTGGCCCGGCACGGCCGGGACCGACTGGGACGGCTCGCAGCGGTTCGAACTCACCGTCGGCCGCGGTCCACAGCGGCCCGGTGAGGTCGCGCTGGAGTACCAGGCGGCGGCCGAGGCGGGCATCGCCGTCGGCGGCCGGGCCCGGGTGCTGCTGACCGAGGGCCACGACGACACCGCGACCGTGGTCGGCCTGTTCGCCTACCATCCGGCGGGCCAGGAGTTCGATCCCGCGGTCGCCTACGACACCGACACCGCCGCCCGGCTGCTGCGCTCCCAGGACGACGAACCCGACGCGGTGCCCGGCTTCGACCGGGTGGAGGTGTCCGGCGCGGACGAGAACGCCATCGTCGCCGCCGTACGCGCCGCGCTCGGCTCCGGCTACGAGGTGAAGTCCGGCAGCGAGCTGCGCGAACAGCTGTCCCGGTCCGCCGACAGCGACGCCGATGTGATTCGCAAGGCGCTGCTGACCTTCGCGGCGGTGGCGCTGATGGCCGGGGTGTTCGTCATCGCCAACACGTTCACCATGCTGGTCACCCAACGGACCCGCCAGTTCGCGCTGCTGCGGGCGGTCGGGGCGCGGCGGGCCCAGGTGCGCCGGGCGGTGCTCGCCGAGGCGGTCGTGCTGGGCGTGGTCGGCGCGACGTTCGGGGTCGCTCTCGGTGTCGGGCTGGGGCTGTTGGCGATGCGGGTGCTGCCGGTCGTCGGGACGGTCGAGTACGCCGTGTCGCCGTGGGCGATCCTGCTCGGCTACGCGGTCGGCATCCTGGTGACGGTGGTGTCGGCGTACGGGTCGGCGCGCCGGGCGGCCCGGGTGTCGCCGATGGCGGCGCTGCGCACCGACGCCGAGGTGCCGCGCCGCTCGCTGCTGCTGCGGACCGTGCTCGGCCTGGTGGCGGTGGCCGCCGGAGTCGTCATGATCGCGTCGACGAAGGCGGCGGAGCTGGACGAGCCCGCGCGCGTCCAGGCGATGGCCGGTGCGGTGCTGGCCTGGGTCGGGGTGCTGCTGATGGCGCCGGTGTTGGTCGCGGGCGTGCTGCGGCCGCTGGCGCGGCTACTGGGCGCGCGCGGCGGGCCGGTCACCCGGATCGCGCTGCGCAACGCCGTACGCGACCCGCGCCGCACCGCCGCGACCGCGTCCGCGCTGATGATCGGCCTCTCGCTGGTCTGCGCGTTCGCGACCGTCGGGCAGACCCTGACGGCCGGTCTCACCGACGAGATCCGGTCGGCGGTGCCGCAGGACGCGGTGGTGGTGCGCGCGGCGGCGTTCGGTGAACTCGACGACGCGGCCCGGTCCGCCGCTGCGGCGGTGCCGGGTGTCGACGCGCTGGCCGTGCCGGGGCTGGGCGGTGCCGAGCTGGTGCCGGAGCACGGGGAGCAGACGGAGGTGACGTTCACCGCCCTGGACCCGGCCGCGCTCGGCACGGTGCTGCGGCCGCGGCTGGTCGCGGGCGAGGCTGATCTGCGCCGGGGTGTGCTGCTCGACGAGCGGCGCGCGGCCGAGGCCGGGCTGAGGGTCGGTGACCAGGTGCGGCTGCGGTTCGGCGCCAAGGACGCGGCGGGCGGGGGCACCCGGGCCGAGGTGCGGGCCACGGTCGTGGGCCTGCACCGCAGCACCGACCTGCTGCGTGGCGTGGTGCTCGACCGGTCGCTGCTGCCGCAGGGCGTCGACTCGTACAACGACAGCATGTATGCCCTCGGCGCCGACCCGGTCGCGCTGCGGGCCGCCGTGGAGCGGGCGTACGCCGCCCGACCCGACGTGGTGGTGCTGGACCGGGAGCAGCTGCTGGACGAGCTGCTGCAGCCGTACCAGCTGGTGCTCGGCCTGGTGTATGTGCTGCTCGGCGCGGCGGTGGTGATCGCGGTGTTCGGGGTGGTGAACACGCTGGCGCTGTCGGTGCTGGAACGCACCCGCGAGCTGGGCGTGTTCCGGGCGCTGGGTGCGTCGCGGCCGCTGGTGCGGCGCACGGTCCGCCGGGAGAGCGTGGTGATCTCGCTGTACGGCGGCCTGCTCGGCATCGGCGTGGGCGTGCTGTTGGGCGGGGTGATGCAGTACGTCATCCTGGCCAACCCGGTGTTCTCGATGTCGGTGCCGTGGCCGACCGCCGGGGTGGCGCTGGCGGGCATGGCGCTGGTCGGGGTGCTGGCCGCGCTGTGGCCGGCCCGCCGGGCGGCGCGCGCCGACATCCTGGCGGCGATCGCCACCGAGTGATCCGGGGCGGTCCCGCCCAGGCGAACCAGGCCTGGGCGGGACCGCCACCAGCCCGAATCCTGATCGCAGTGAATTTCGCGGATTCGAGCCCGCGCCTGCGCGGCCGTCCTACGCTCGACTGACAACCGGAGGACGTTCGCGGATCAGTGGCGTACTGAATCGACTGTGCGCTCGCGGTGCGGAACGGATGGCGGATGACGCAGGTGGACACTTCGTGAGGTAGGGGCTCGATGCTGCTGTTCGGAGCGCCGACCTGGCTGCTCGCCCTCCTGCTGGTCGTCGCCATGGTCGGTGCGGCGATGGTCGGCCTGGCCATTGGCACCAGGCTGCGCGACAGCCAGGACGAGGTCCGTGAGTCGTTCGGCGTCCTGCAGGCCGCCCTGATCGCGTTCGTCGGCCTGATCCTGGCGTTCGGGCTGTCGCTGGCGGTCGGCCGGTACGAGTCCCGCCGTCAGGCCGTCGTCGTCGAGGCCAACGCCATCGGCACGACCTATCTGCGGGCGCAGACCCTCGACGAACCGATCCGCAGGCAGTCCCTGGCACTGCTGGTCGACTACACCGACGCCGAACTGCGCCTGTCGCTCGTAAGGCCGGGCAGCAAGGCGGCGGCCGCCGCGATCGCCGAAGCGTCGGCGCTGCAGCGCCCACTGTGGCGCCTGGCCGCCCAGGCGGTACGGGAGCAGCCGACCGCCACCGCGCCGCGGCTCTACGAAGAGACCCTGAACGACATGTTCGACGCGCAGACCGTCCGCGTGACCGGACTGGCCAACCGAGTGCCGAGCGAGGTGCTGCTCGTCGAGATCATCGGTGCCGCGATCGCGCTGGCCCTGCTCGGACTGCACGTCGGCGTGCTGGGTCGGGGCATCGTCCCGCTGCTCCTGGCCGCGATCATGGTCAGCCTGCTGCTGTTCACCATCGTCGACCTGGACCGCCCGACCCGTGGCTTCATCGAGATCCCCGACACCGCCCTGGTCTCGCTACGTGTCTCGATGAACCTGCCCCCGGCCGCGCCCTGACCGCGCGCTCCCGCATCCACCGCGACGTCCGTGGAATTCGCCTGCCACGCGGTTTCTGAGCCGGAGAAACGCGATCAGGCATCACTCGAGCGAGCTGACGAGCCGGTAGCCGACGTCGGCCGAGCCGGCCTCGTCCGGTCGGCCGTGGCGCTGCTGCCAGAGTCCGCTGTCCAGGTCGGCGCGCAGGCGCCGCATCGCCTCGGCGACCCGGGTCGGGTCGAGCTTGGCCAGCGAGGAGATCGAGGCGCGCACCGTCGGGTCGAGATAGGCGGATGGCCGGTTCCAGTACGCGGCCAGGAAGCCGTCACTGCAGTCGTGCGGCACCGGCACCTCCGTCACCTGCGCCGGGCCGAGCTGTCGGCTGATGAAGTCACAGGCGGGCAGGTCCGCTTCGGCCTCGGCGATCTCCGGCAGGTACTCGGCGACCAGCCAGAAGCGGGACACCACCGTGTGATCCCAGGTGAGCACCACCTGGCGGCGTGAGACACGGCGTAGTTCGGCCAGCCCGCGGGCGGGATCGGTCCAGTGATGCACCGTGAGGATGGCCAGCCCGACGTCGAAACTCCGGTCGGGCAGGGGCAGCCGCTCGGCCACCGCCCGCACCACCGGCGCGCTGCCCGGCGACCGCTGCGCGATCATCACCGGGGACGGCTCCACCGCGAGCACCATGCGGTCGGTCGGCTCGTACGAGCCGGTGCCCGCGCCGACGTTGACCACGGAACGGGCGTCCCCCAGCGCTTCCTCAATGATCGTGGCCAGGCGCGGATCCGGTCGGCGGCGTTCGGAGTAGCCGGGACCCAACGTCCGGTAGGGATCGGTCATGCCTTCTGTTTACCGCGCCTCGGTAGGAGCGCGGCATACACCGGAGGGTGTCCTCCGTACGTAGGCCTGCTATTGCGACGTGTCCGATATAGGCATTCAAATAGTCCTTAATCGGCCACTCCTCCCCCCGGCCGCGCACGAAAGCGGGTACCACCCATGGACGCCATCGCCGACCTGCTGACCAGCATCCACGACCTCTTGGCGAGCCTCATCGCCATCCTGACCAGCGGCGCACCCGGTCTCCCCGTCGACCCCAGCCTGCCGCCGCTTCCCGAACTGCCCATCCCCGGCATCCCGCCGCTGCCGCCGATCCCGTGAGGCGCCTCGACAACGCATGGATCACCAGGCATGACATATCGCCGGCTGGTCCGCCCACCCGCAGGTGTTCCGGCGGACCAGCGCGTTCTTGACAGGCTCGACAGGGATCGAACCCGCACTCGCCGCTTCCGATTCGGTTTGGCCGTTGCAATTGAGTGCGCTTTAGTGCGCACTCGTGTTGCAGTCGGCCGTTGCCGGCCGACGGTCCCCGTCTGACCCACCGAGGTGGTGCGGGGTGGTCGTTTCACAGCCACCTGCCACCACGGGGGTGGTCTCACGGTCGGCTCCACGGCCGTTTAGCGTCTGCCGGCCACTCCGGGCGACGTACTGCTGCAGGTTGAGTGCGGCGTTGTGATCGCGGTCAAGGCTCAGACCGCAGTGCTGGCAGGTGTAGGTCCGTACCCGCAGCGGCAGTTTGGGTCTCACGGCGCCGCAGGACGAACAGGTCTTCGAGGACGCGAACCAGCGGTCGGCGACGACCACCCGCCCACCGTGCCAGGCGGTCTTGTACTCCAATTGCCGCCGCAGGGTGGCCCAGCCCGCGTCGGCGATGTGCCGGGCCAGGCGCCGGTTGGCCATCATGGCCTTGATGTTGAGGTCCTCGACCACCACCATGCCGTAGGTTGCGGCGAGGGTGGCGGTGAGTTTGTGCAGGCCGTCGGCGCGCAGGTGCGCGACCCGGGCGTGCGCTTTAGCCAGTCGGGTCCTGGCCTGTCGCCAGCGCCGGGAAGGCTGCTGTCCGGTGCGCCGGTCGGGTCCCTGCCGTCGGGACAGGGTCCGGGCGGCGCCGCGCAGCCGTGCGGCTGCGGCGGCCAGGTGGCGCGGGTTGGGCACGACCTGCCCGGTCGACAGCACCGCCAGGTTGGCGACCCCGACGTCGACACCGACGGTCCGCCCCGGATGGGCGGGGGTACGGATGGTGCGGGTGACCTCCACCGTGAACGACACATGCCAACGCCCGCCGGTACGCCGCACGGTGGCCGACAGGATCCGGGCCGTACCCG
>NZ_JAHRCY010000004.1:141235-560611 GCF_019083965.1 Catellatospora tritici | reverse complement strand
CATCCCGTACCAGGCGGTCATGATCCCGCTGCGCGAGGTGGTGCTGTGGCTGGGTGTCGCCCCCGGCATCCCGACGCTGATCTTCGTGCACACCGTGTACGGCATCCCGATCTGCACGCTGATCTTCCGCAACTACTACGCGACCGTGGTGCCGGAGGAGCTGATCGAGGCGGGCATGATGGACGGCGCCGGGCTGCTGCGCACGTTCCGTTCGCTGATCCTGCCGATCTCGATCCCCGGCTTCGTGGTCACCGTGATCTGGCAGTTCACCTCGTCGTGGAACGACTACCTGTTCGCGATCTTCATGTCGAACACGCGCAACGGGCCGATCACCATCGCACTGAACGCCCTGGCGGGGGCGCAGTCACCGGACTACGCGGCGTCCATGGCCGGGGCGCTGATCACGTCGCTGCCGACGCTGCTGGTGTACATCCTGCTCGGCCGGTGGTTCATCGGCGGCCTCATGGCGGGTTCGGTCAAGAGCTGACAGTGAAGAAGGGCCGTTTCCCTCGCAATGCGATGTAGAGGGCCCTTCTTCACTTCCCTCCCTGACGCGCCGACCGCATCACTCACCGCTGCGGGTATCCCCGCCGGCGATGAAGGTCTCCAGCAGTGGCAGCATCCTGGGCGAGGCTGCCGGCCCCACTGGGGCAGGCAGCCTCGCCCGGTTCACGGCAGCGGTCACTGCTCGTACGTCACCTGCAGGATGAAGCTGTCCGACGTGAACTTCTTCCAGCTGTTGCTGTCGGTCTCGGTCTGCGCCCGCAGGCCGAAGGAGTAGTACAGCTTGTTGGCGTTCAGATTGGAGACCAGGTCGTTGATCAGGCCGGTCGACTGGAACTGCAGGGCCACCGGGCCGGCGCAACCGGTGGGGTACGAGACCGCGCTGCGCGTGTCCCGGATCTGGCTCCAGTAGGACTGCGAGTTGGTCCAGGTGACCGGCGTCCCTGCGGTGAGGTGGGTGTTCAGCGACCACAGCTGCACGGGGCTGGGGTTGCAGCTCCAGGTGTGGAAGAGCTGCCCGAGGATCGAGGCGTTCACGATCGTCTTGCCCTGCAATTGGCCGATGTCAGCCTGCATGAGGGCACGCCAGACGTTGCCGCTGCCGGTGGTGCTGTCACGGCCGACGCGGATCGCATCCCGGTTGGTGGTCCAGTTCGACTGGCTGGGGTACAGGCTCGCGACGGTGGTCCAGGTCGTGATGGGGATCTGGACCGTGACCTGGGCGACCGGGCGGGGAGCCGTGGCCGGGCGCGAGGCCCCTGTGGCCGGCGTGAAGGCTACGACCACGGCGAGCGCGGTCAGGGCCAGGGTCAGCGGTGCGAATCGGGCCAAGCGTCCAGTGGTGAGCGAGCGTGACAAAGTGTCTCCCCGTGTGGTGTGGGTGGTGCCGGTCGAACCGGTCGGCGGTCTCCGACGGGGCCGGCCCGGGTCGCGGGGACGTCGGAAAGGTCGCGCGAGGTATTGCCCCGCAACCGTTCTCGAACTCCCCGGCTGTACGCAATGAGAGCATTCGACCTCGGCCGCTGTCCGCCCCGTGACCGAATCGAGACCTGACCACCGAGCTCCACCGCAGTCGGGTAAGGGCGAGTGTGGAAAATGAGCACGCGTGCGGGCACCACGGGGGTAGCCGTGGCGGGCCCGTAGCTGGTCGACGGCGTAGTCGAACAGCGCCTCGTCGAAGTCGAGGCCGCCGATGAACTGGCTGCCGACCGACGACTTGAGCTCGGCGAGCGACCTTTCGTCGTCGATGCGCATGCAGTCCATCAGCGCCACGTCGAACGTGCCGCCGCCGAGGTCGACCACGAGGACCTCCTGCTCGTCAGCGGGGGTGGTGACCAGCGCGGCGAGGTTCGGCTCCCCGACGCTCAACGTGCCAGAGGGTCGTCTCGGTCCGGAACCGCTCCGCCTCCACTGCCGCCGCGCCGACCAGGTAGTCCGACCCGGGCAGGAAGTGCAACATCCCGTACCAGGCGGTCATGATCCCGCTGCGCGAGGTGGTGCTGTGGCTGGGTGTCGCCCCCGGCATCCCGACGCTGATCTTCGTGCACACCGTGTACGGCATCCCGATCTGCACGCTGATCTTCCGGAACTACTACGCGACCGTGGTGCCGGAGGAGCTGATCGAGGCGGGCATGATGGACGGTGCCGGGCTGCTGCGCACGTTCCGTTCGCTTCCTGCCGATTTCGATCCCCGGCTTCGTGGTCACCGTGATCTGGCAGTTCACCTCGTCGTGGAACGACTACCTGTTCGCGATCTTCATGTCGAACACGCGCAACGGGCCGATCGCGATCGCACTGAACGCCCTGGCGGGGGCGGCCTCATGGCCGGTTCGGTCAAGAGCTGACCGCTGGGCCTGGGCCCGGCTGTCACACCGGGCCCGGCCCTCGCCTACTCGCAGGAGTCGACGTCCTCGATCACGATGAGCGAGGCGATGGGCAACTGAACCCCGACCTCGTGCTTGACCAGGTCGCCGTTCCGGTCCACCTCATGCGCGCCTGGACCGGTCGGCTCCACCATGATCGTAATCGACAGGAAGTCGGCGTCCTTCGACGAGATCCGTCCGCACAGCGTGTCGGTACGGTCGGCTCCGGTCCGGTACGTGACCTTCGATGTGTTGTTGCCGAGCGCGACCACTGACGGCGGGGTCAGCGCCAACGCCACGGTTCCGATGAGGATTGCCAGGCCGCCTCCGGCAAACAGGCGCAGGTCGGCCGTTCGGATGCCGGCCAAGGTCAGACCGGTGAAGGCCAGCAGCAGCCCGAGCACCACCAGCCAACGGCGGCCGGTCCCGAGGTCGGCGACGAGCGCGGGTCCGCCGACGATCACGGCGGCCCCGAGAATGGCCGCGACGATCATGAGGGGCTTGCGGTCTTCGCCGGGAGCCGGTGGTGGTGCCGGAGCGGGCGCGGAGGTGACGGTGGGGTCAGTCATGCGCACAGATTAGAGATCTTGGTCAACGGCCGCTGCCCCGGCTCGGCCGACCATCACGTCCGCTTCCGCTGATTCTCGGCCTCTCGACGTATCTGCTTCCGCCGGGCGATGACATCTGCCCGTAAGACATCGGCGACCTCGATCCGGACGATCGAGTTCGCGTCGATGTCGACCACCACCTCGACGTGCCCGGTGGCGGAGGTGACCTCCCGGCGCTCCATCAGCTGGCGTTCGCCGGACAGCAACTCGTACACCTCCAGTGTGTGGGTGCGGCCGGCGCCGTTGGAAAGTCGAACTGCCTCGCTGCGCTTGGTGGGGATCGTGGTCTGCGCCTCGATGACCGTCAGCTGCTGACGGTTGTGGACCGGTTCGGCGTCGACGACCGTGAAGTCCTCGTCGTTGTCGGGATGAGCGACGTACGCGCAACCGAGGGCGACACCGTAGTGCAGGACGTTCAGCAGCAGCACGTCACCGACCTCCCCGGTCAGCACCCCGGCCTGCACCGCCCCGCCGCGGACCACAGCCGTCTCCGGCGATCCGCCGCCCGCCTGGACCAGATCGAACTCGGCCAGGACCTCCTGGACGGTGAAGATGCGCCCGCCCTGGCCCGCGAGGAAGACCGACGGTTTCGGCGAATCCGGGGCCGCGTACCGCAGCGCCTCGCGGATCTTCGTCCGGATGCCGGCCGTCATGTGCTGTGTCAGCAGCCGGAACGTGGGCCGGTCGATGCCGATGCTGACGTCACGGTAGCCCTGCTGCCCGTCGGGCAGGTCGGTCAGCAGCATGGTCGCCGACTCCTGCCGGCCGAGTTCGCGCTTGGCCCGTTCGGCCTCCCGCCGGATCAGGGCCTCGATCTCCGGCGTCAGCTCGCCGTGGTAGCCGTGGCGGCCGCGCAGTTGGTCGACGGCGTAGTCGAACAGCGCCTCGTCGAAGTCGAGGCCGCCGATGAACTGGCTGCCGACCGACGACCTGAGCTCGGCGATACCGTGCAGATAATCCACCAGTGCCACGTCGAACGTGCCGCCGCCGAGGTCGACGACCAGGATCTGGTCCTCCTCCGCCGCGTCGGTGACCATCCCGGCCAGGTTCGGTTCGCCGACGAACCGCACGGCGTCCCACTCGGCGAGCCGGAACGCCTCCCGCAGCGCCGCGAGCTGGGCCCGGCTGAAGTTGGCCGGATAGGAGGCGACGCATCGCGTGACCGGTATGCCGAGCGCCTCCTCGGCGTTGCGGCGCAGCGATCGCAGGATCAGGCTGGCGGCCAGCTCCGGACTGATCGAGCGGCCGTCGACCGTGTACCCCCGGTCGGTGCCCAGGCGCCGCTTGGCGTGCCGGATGGTCGCCTCCGGCCGGAACCGCTCCGCCTCCACCGCCGCCGCGCCGACCACGTAGTCGGAGCCGGGCAGCAGGTGCACCACCGACGGGACCACCAACCGGTTGTCGGGTCCGGGCAGCACGAGCGGCTTGCCGTCGGTGTCCAGCGCGGCGACCAGCGAGTACGACGTGCCGAAGTCGACCGCGACCATGCTGCTCGGCCGGGCCCGAGGGACCGGCGGCACTCGCCGGGTCCGGACCTCCACGCCCAACGGCGTGGCCGCCGCCCAGGCGCCGCCCCGCGACGGAGATACCAGTTCCAGGTGCTGCACGCCCAGCGGCTCCACCCGCGAGAACGGCGTCTGCCGCGGCTTGCCGTGTGCCACGGCCAGTTCCGGCACCCGCCGGGCCAGGTACGTGTCGAGTTCGTGCACCGTCCGGCAGCGGCCGATGTCGCTGAGGGCCTCGCACAGCGCGGCGGAGAAGATCCCCGACTGCAGCGCCTCGGCCTCGTACGAGACCCGCCCGGGCTGGCAGGAGCACAGCGACACCACCCCGGACGGGCACAGCGCGGCGATGTCGACCTGCCCGGCCCCGCCCGCGGACTTGCCACCCTCCACCACGTTGCGGCAGGCGTCGAGCATCAGCACCGTGTGCGGCGCGTCGGCCCGCCCCAGGTGCTGCACGACCCGGTCGAACGGCAGCGCGGTGTCCTCGATCTCGTCGGAGACGCAGTCCAGCGGCAGCAGAAACTGCGTGCCCGACCGGGACTGGATGCCGTGGCCGCTGAAGAAGAAGTAGAGGATGCCGTCGGCGGTCAGGTCCCGGGCCCGTACCAGCTGGCGCAGGATGTTCGACTTGGTCGGGCGCAGCCACGGGTCGGCGGCCTCGTCGTGCATCAGCACGAGCCGCTCGGCGGGCACGTCGCAGCTGTCGCGCAGCACCCGCGCCACCGCCTGGGCGTCGCGGGCGGCGAAGCGCAGCGGCGCGATGTCCGGGTCCTCGTACGATGAGCACCCGACGACGATCGCGGTGTTCACCCGCGTCGCCGGAAGGTCAGCGTGATGCCGCCCCGGATCTCGCTGGACACCGACCCGATCATGCGCACCTCGCCGGAGGCGGAGACGTCCAGCGACACCTCGAAGGACTCCAGCTCGTAGCCGCCCCGGGCCGTCTCGGCCGCCGCGACCAGCTGCCCGAGCTGGTCGCAGACCGCGGACAGGTTCCCGGCCAGCACCCCGGCATCCAGCACGCCGACGTGGGCGGCCGCCTTGCGCGCGGCGGAGAAGAGACCCTTCTCGCCGTCCACGGGAGTGCCGTCGACGGTGATGACCGAGAGCGTGCCGCCGGGGGAGGGGTTCATGCGGCGCAGTGTATTACGCCCGGTCCGGACTGGACCCGCCACCGAGTGCGGCTGGCGCGGCCCGGTCCGCCGCTACGGACCGGGCCGCGCGCCGGTCAGCAGTTGATGATCACAAAAGTCGAGTACGAGGTCTTGCGGCCCCACTGGAACGGCTCTCCGCAGTAGCCGTACGACCACTCGCCGACCACGGTCGTCTTGGCTGCGCTGGAGTAGTAGGTGAAGGTGACGCTCTGGTTCGGGCCGGCGGGCGGGATTGCCGCGGCGGGGGCAGCGGTGGTGACGGTGACCAGGGCGCACGCGGCTGCGGTCAGCAGGGCGGCGCGGCGGGCCATACGGCGCATGGTTGCTCCTCGATAATCGCGGCCGCACACCTACACATAGGTGTGCATCGATCGGTAAGTCTATTTAGGATGCGCTTTGCCGCGCAACCGGCAGCGGCGGCTCATTCGGATCCGGCTGGCGCGTCGGCCGTCGGCGGTCGGTCGGGGAGCTTCCGGCAGCAGAACAGCGCCGCCAGCGCGATCAACGACAGCAGGCCCAGCGCGGCCCGCAGGCCCGCCAGTCGGGCCTGTTCGTTCTCGGCCAGCACCGCCGCCGCGGTCTCCGGCGGCACACCCGCCGCGCCGAGCGCGGCTTCGAGTTGTGCGTCGGACAGGAACGGCACGCCCGCGGACAGCTCCACCTCGGCCTGAGCGGACAGGTCCGGGGGCACCGCCGGGTTGCCCGTGATCCCGGTGAGCAGCGACGCGGTCAGCCCGCCGATGAGCACCGCGCCGGCCAGCGCGGTGCCGATGGAGGCGCCCAGGTTGGTCATCGTGTTCTGCAGACCACCCACCTCGGCACTGCGCTCGTCAGGCTCGGCCGACACGGTGACGGCGCCGAGTTGCGAGGCCAGCGAGCCGATGCCCAGCCCGGCCAGCACCAGCGGCAGGGTCACGATCTCGGCTCCGGCGCCGGACTGCAACGCGGCCGCCAGCGTCACCAGGCCCGCCAGCAGCGTGGCGAAACCGACCCGGGCCACCTTCCGTGGTGAGGCGCGGGGCAGGAACCGCGGTACGCCGATCGCGGTCACCAGCAGCGCCAGCGACAGCGGCAGGATCCTGACCCCGGTCGCCACCGCCGACAGCCCGAGCGCCACGGACAGGAACAGCGGCACGGTGAAGAACAGGCCCGCCTGCAGCAGGTACTGGAAGCCGAACGCGGTCAGCCCGGCCCGCAGCACCCGGTTGTCCAGCATCGCCGGGTCCAGCAGCACCGGGCGGCCGCGGTCGCGGCGGGTCCGTTCGCGGCTCAGGAAGGCCAGCAGCACGGCGCCTCCGGCGAGCACCAGCCAGAGCACCGGCGACAGGCCCAACCAGGCGGGCCCGGTCGGCTTGGGGTTTACGAAGCCCCATACACCGCCGTGCAGCACGCCGTACACGATCAGGCCGAGGCCGAGCGCGCACAGGCCGGTGCCGCCCAGGTCGAGCTTGGTCTGGCGGTCGGGTGGCAGGTCGGCCAACCGGCGGGTGAGGGCCAGGATGGCCAGGACCACCACCACCTCCCCGGCGAACACCCACCGCCAGGACGCGTACGTGGTCAGTGTGCCGCCGACCAGCGGGCCGACCGCGACGGCGATGGCCCCGGCCGCCGCGACCAGGCCGTAGGCGCGCGGGCGCTGGGATCGGGGAAAGTTGGTGGCGACCAGCGCGACGATCGCGGGCAGGATCAGCGCCGCGCCGAGGCCCTCCAGCACCGACCAGCCGATCAGGAGGATCACCAGGGTGGGGGCGAGCGCGGTCAGCAGTGACCCGCATCCGTAGATCACGCAGCCCAGCGCGAACGCGCGCTTGTACCCCATGATCTTGCCGATCCTGCCACCGGTGATCATGAATGCCGCCATCACCAGGGTGTACAGCGTGATGGCGGTCTGGATGCCGGTGACGTCGGTGCCCACGTCCTCGGCCACGGTCGCGATGGACACGTTCATGACCGAGCTGTCGAGCGTCATCAGGAACTGGCCACAGGCCAGCGTGGCGAGCACCATGCCCGCACCGCGCGCGGGTGGCTGCGGGACGACGGCCATGGGCTGCTCCCTTCCGCTGGCGATCCACTGTCAGCGTCCCCGACCGACCGCGTCGGGGTACGCGGTTCGCCGGGATGGCCCCGGTAACGCCCCGGCGGTCGTCCGTCGCGGGACAGGTTGGTAAGGACCACATGGCGATCCGGTAATGTCTGCTCGACTCGACGGCGAGAGGTAGGAGCAGCCCATGGCGGAGCAGAAGTTCCACACCGGCAGTCACGATCTGCCCGTGTCGGCGGCCCTGGAAGAGTTCATGCGTACGGGCTGGCTCGACTCCGAGCACCACGACCTGCCCGCCGCCGAGGTCGCGGCGTGGACCCCGGCGCGGCGCAGGCGGCTGCACCAGGCGTTCCCCGGGCACCGGATCGTGGTCCCGGCGGGCGGCTTCAAGCCGCGCTCCAACGACCAGGACTACCGCTTCCGCCCGCACTCGGCCTACGTCTGGTTGACCGGCGACCAGTCCAGCGACGGCGTGTTCGTGCTCGAACCCGACGGCGACAGCACCCTCTACCTGCGCCCCCGCTCGGCCCGCGACAACGGCGAGTTCTTCCGCGACCGCCGCTACGGCGAGCTGTGGGCCGGGCGCCGCGCCACGCTGGGGGAGAGCGCCCGCCGCCTGGGACTTGCCACCCGCCACCTGGCCGAGCTGGCCGCGGCGCTCAAGCCCGACACCCCGACGTTGGTCCTGCGCGGGCTCGACGCCGAGGTCGACGCCCTGGTCGCCCCCGCCTCGGCCGACGCCGAACTCAGGGCGGTGCTGGCCGAGCTGCGCCTGATCAAGGACGCCTGGGAGATCGGGCAGCTGGAGCAGGCCGTGGCGATCACGACCCGGGGCTTCGAGGACGTGGTGCGGGCCCTGCCGCAGGCCAAGGCCACTTCCGAACGCCTGCTCGAAGGCGTGTTCTGGCAGCGGGCCCGGCTGGAGGGCAACGAGGTCGGCTACCACTCGATCGTGGCCGCCGGGGCCCACGCCGCGACGCTGCACTGGATCGACAACGACGGCCCGGTCCGCGACGGCGAGTTGCTGCTGCTGGACGCCGGGGTGGAGACCCGCGACCTGTACACCGCCGACATCACCCGGGTGCTGCCGATCTCCGGCCGGTTCACCCCGCTGCAGCGCGACCTGTACGAGCTGTGCCGCGCCGCCAACGACGCCGCCCTGGCCGCGTTGGTGCCGGGGGCCGCCTACCGGGACTTCCACCGGGCCGCGATGCGGGTCTTCGCCTACGGCCTGGCCGACCTGGGCATCCTGCCGTGCTCGGCCGAGCAGGCCCTGGACGAGGACAGCGGCCTGTACCGCCGCTGGACGCTGTGCGGCTCCGGCCACATGCTGGGGCTGGACGTGCACGACTGCGCCGCCGCCCGCGCCGACCACTACCTCGACGGGCGTCTGACTCCAGGGCACGTGCTCACCGTCGAACCGGGCATCTACTTCCAGCCCGACGACGCGCTCATCCCGGCGGAGTTGCGCGGGTACGGCTTCCGCATCGAGGAGGACCTGCTCATCACCGACACCGGCTACCGGATGCTGTCCGCCGACCTGCCCCGCACGGCCGACGACGTCGAGTCCTGGATGCACCGGGTGGCGTCGTGACCTGCGGCGCGTACGGCGCCGAGCTGGATCGTCGGGCGGGTCGCGGACCCGGACCGGGGCTCAGCACAGGTCGTCACCCTCGCGGAACAGGATCCGCCAGAAGCCGGTGATCCAGCCCAGCCACCAGGCCAGGTAGGCCGCTGCGCCGCCGACGAGCAGCGTGGCGAACCACCACTGCTCGCGTGCGCCGCCGCCGGACGCCTCGAACACGGCCGTGCGGTCACCGGTGTCGACCGCACGGATCCGATCGCCGGCGCGCACCTGCGCCGGGGGATCCCAGATCCAGACACCGGCACGGTCCACGGCGCCGTCGTCGCTGCGGAACGTGCCGGTCCAGGAACAGGTCCTGTTGCAGGTGCGCTCCTCGGTGACCGCCCAGCCGGGGCGGCCCTGGCCGTGCCACGCCTGCCACGCCGGTCCCGCGTCGATCCCGCCGAGGATCGCGAAGACCAGCGCCATCGGAGGCATGAAGTACCGGAAGAACCAGCGGCGGTACCTCACCTCCCGAGCCGCGTCGAGCCGCTTGTCGGCCGCCATGCGCCGCTCGCCGTAGACCCGCCGCATGACGTGTCGCGCCAGCGGCCAGTAGAGCACCGCGACCGGGATGCCCCAGAACTTGACGTGGCGCCAGTCGTTGCCCGGGAAGACCAGCTCGACGAGCCCGATCATGGCGGCGAGAAGGCTGAGAAAGACCACGATCGCGAGAAGCTTCGCCCGGCCCGGAATGCTTGGCTCGGCCACGGCAGGCGGTGAGGTGGGCGGCACGCCCGGCATCGTAGTGACCGGCCGCCATTCGTGCGGTACACGCGGGCGGGGCCGCCGGTCGATGCCCGGCGGCCCCGCGTGTCAGCGATCCGTGGTCAGAAGTTCCAGACCTGGAAGCCGGAGATCTGGCCCGCGGGCCAGACGGTGTTCGCCGTGATGTTCAGCCGGAAGTAGCGCTGGGTGGTCGCGGTGAAGGTGATGGTCACGGTGTTGTTGCTCGACGGGTTGAACGTGTACGCCGCCGACGCCTTCACCGTGCTGAAGTTGCTGCCGTCGGTGCTGCCAAGGATCGACAGCGTCTGGCTGCGCGCGCCCCACGAGGCGGGCAGTTGCAGCACGACCTTGCCGGCCGACTGCGCCGAACCGAGGTCGACCTGCACCCACTGCGGGAACGCGTTGTTGTTGCTCTCCCAGTAGGTGTTCTGGTCGGCGTCGGTGACGTTGCCCGAGCCGTACACCTGGGTGTGGCTGGACTCGCTGGTGGGCTTGCCCGCGGCCAGGTTGGTGGCGACCGCCCCGGCCCCGGTGCCCGTCAGCGCGACCGTGGTCGGGCTGTTGGTGGCGTTGCTGGTGATGGTCAGCGTGCCGGTGCGGGTGCCCGAGGCGGTCGGCCGGAAGCTGACGTTGACGGTGCAGGACGCGCCGGCGGCCAGCGAGCTGCCGCAGGTGTTGGTCTGCAGGTAGTCACCGCTGACCGATACCGCCGAGATCGCCGCGGCGGCGTTGCCGGTGTTGGTCACCGTGACCGCCTGCGCGGCGCTGGTGGTGTTCAGGGCCTGGCTGGCGAAGGTGAGCGAGGATGGGTTGGTGCTCAGCGTCGCCGAGGTGGGCGGGTTGCCGCCGCTGGGGTAGACCTCCAGCTCGGACAGCTGCCCGGCGGGCCAGCCGGAGTTGGCCGTGATGTTGATCCGGACGTACTGCGCGCTGGTCGCCGTGAAGGTGATCGTGGCGGCGTTGCCCGTGGCCGGGTTGAACGTATACGTGCCCGACGCGACCGTGCTGAACGAGCTGCCGTTGGTGCTGGTCTGCACCGACAGCGTCTGCGTCCGGGTGGCCCACGCCGCCGCCGGCGGCAGCTTGAGGGTCACCTTGTTGATGCTGGTCGCGGCGCCGAGGTCGGTCTGCACCCACTGCGGGAACGCGTTGTTGACGCTCTCCCAGTAGGTGTCGGCGTTGCCGTCGGTGACCAGGTTCGGGGTCTGCACCCCGTTGACCTGGCTGCTGGCGGTGGCCGGGCGGCCCAGGGCGATGTTGGTGTCGGCGCCGACGCCGCTGCCGGAGAGGCTGACCGTGGTTGGGCTGTTGTTGGCGTTGCTGGTGACGGTGAGCGTGCCGGTGCGGGCGCCCGACGTGGTCGGGGCGAACCGGACCGTGACCGTGCAGCTCGCGCCGACGGCGACGCTGCCACAGGTGTTGGTCTGGCTGAAGTCGCCGCTGGTGCTGACCGCCGACACGGTCGCGGTGGTGGTGCCGCTGTTGGTGACAGTCACCGTCTGGGTCGCCGACTGGCTGCCGACGGTGGTGGCGGGGAAGGTCAGCGCGGACGGGTTGGCGGTCAGGATCGGCCCCGGCGCCACACCGGTGCCCGACAGCGGCACGGTGCTGGTGACGCCCGCGGCGACCACGGTCAGGTTGCCGGTGCGGTTACCCGCGGCGGTCGGGGTGAACGTGACGTTGACGGTGCAGGAGGCGCCCGCGGCGATGCTGCTGCCGCAGGTGTTGGTCTGCGCGAAGTCACCGGAGGTGGCGATCGAGGTCACCGGCGCGGCGGCCGTGCCGGTGTTGGTGACCGTGACGGCCTGCGCGGCGGTGGTGGTGCCGGTGGCGACCGAGCCGAAGCCGAGTGCGCTGGGGCTCACCGAGATCGCCGACCCGTTGTCGGGCAGGTAGGGCGGGAACGCCGGGTTGGTGATGTTGCTGCAGCCGGTGGAGCCGAAGATGCCGGAGTTGCCGCCGCCGTCGGTGAGGGTGAACCCGACGCCGCAGTTGTAGACCGCGGCCGGGGCCCCGGTGCCGGTGGCGGTGCTGTTGGTGATCGTCGCCGAGCCGCCGACCTGCTCCTGGACCACCCAGGTGCCGGTGTTCTGGATCGTGGCGTTGTTGATCTTCACGTTGGTGATGTTCGAACCCGAGACGAACTGGATCGCCTCGAACGGGCTCTGCTGGATCAGGATGTTGTCGACGTTGGTCAGGCCGGTCATGGCGCCGTCACGGGCGTCGAACCACAGCGCGCCCACGCCGAAGTTCCAGTTCGGGTCCAGCGCGCCCGAGCGGATGATGGTGTTGCGCAGCACGTCGGTGCGGCCCAGCGTGGTGGAGGCGAACCGCTGCGCGACGTGGATGCCGCCACCCTGGGTCAGGCCGGAGTCGATGACCCGGTTGTCGGTCACGAAGTTGTCGTGGCCGCCGTAGATCGCGATGCCGTTGGCCAGGATCGGGTACTGCACGGTGTTGTGGTCGAAGCTGTTGCCCGAGTCGGCGTTGCTCTCCGCCCACATGGCCAGCGCGTCGTCACCGGCGTTGCGCACGTCGCTGTTGGTGACCTTGGAGTTGGTGACGCCGTTGTGGAAGTTGATGCCGTCGGCGGTGTAGTTGCGCAGCCGCATCCCGCTGAACACCAGGTTGTTGAACGGGCCGTCCATCCACGCGCCGACCTTGGTGTGCTCGATCCACACCCGGTCCACGGTGGAGTTGCTCATCGCGCCGCCGATGCCGTTGACCTGGTCGCCGTCGTTGCGCTCCTGCACGTTGCCGAAGATCGCGAAGTCGGCCAGGTGCACGTTGCTGCTCGGCGTCGGCGGGTAGTTGCCGTAGAAGCCGATGCGGTCACCGGTGGTGCGCGAGTGCCACATGCCCGCGCCCTTGATGGTCACGTTGTTGACCGCGATGTGCCCCAGGATCTTGAACGTGCCCTGCGGGATCCACACCGTGCCGCCCGCGCCCGCCGAGGCGATCGCGGAGTTCATCGCCGAGGTGGAGTCGGCGACACCGGTCGGGTCGGCGCCCTTGCTGGTGATCGAGACCGATCCGGCGGGCTGCGACAGCGGCCCGGCCACGTTCTCGAAGTCGGCGAAGTCGATCGTGTACGACGAGGCCGTCGAGTCCGAGTCCACCTGCAGCTTGAACTTCGTACCCACCGGGTAGGTCGTGCCGAACAGCCGGTTGACGTCGTCGTAGAAGTGGTGCGGGTTGCTACCCGGGGAGTTGGTGAAGGGGTAGCCGCCGTAGTACCAGCTGTAGGCGTTGGTCAGGGTGAAGTTCGTCTGCCGGGTGCCGTTGATGTACAGCGACAGCGGTGCCGTGTACACCGAGCCGCTGCCGGAGTCCGGGATGCTGTAGCGGAACACGATCGAGTTCGTGGTCACCGGGGTGGTGAACTCGACGTACTTGCCCGAGCCCGACAGCGTCACCGCCTTGCGGTAGGACGCCTCCGCGGCGAGCGTGTTGTACGCCGCGGTCGGCCCGATCACCGTGCCGTTGGTGGCGGCGTTCTCGGCCTGCACCTGCACGTAGGGCAGGGTCGCGCCGACGCCGCCGGTCGCGGCCGCCAGCGCGGGCTGCGCCGACAGGGCCACGATCCCGGCTGCGACGAGCAGCCCGGTGGACAGGAGGGCACCGGCGCGGATCGCCCGGCCGGTGCCTGAGGAGAGTCTGGACATCACAGCTCGCTCTCGGGGACGGGTGCCGAGAGGCCCGTCACCGTTTGCGGCACCGGCGCCCGTGCCCGGGCGCGCGGCATCCGCCGACGGGGGCGGTCGGCTCGGCGCGATTACAGCCGCCCCGACCGTGCCGACCTGGGGGGACAGGGGAACGGCTCGGCCGATGACGGTTTGCTTGCCGCACCGGAGCGGTTGGACGGTGCTGGATGGACCGTAACCCTCTGGACACACGCGCGCAATATCCGGACCGAATTTATGCATGGGCTTGCGCATGGTTACGTAACATCGGGACTTGCGTTGCGCTGCATAAGATGCGGCGGTGACCGCCTCCGCGTTGCTGGTGCCCGCCGATCCGCTGGCCGAACGCCGCCCCGACCCGCACTTCGCCGCCGAGGCGGCGGCCATCCGCGAGCTCGGCCGCACCGTGGCGCTGCTCGACCATGACGCGCTGCTCGCCGGGGACGCGACGGCCGCGGTGCGCCGGGTTCCGCTCGAACTCGGCGAATGCTGGTATCGCGGCTGGATGATCCCCGCCGACCACTACGCCGAACTGGCGACGGCTCTCGCCCGGCGCGGTGCCGCACTGCGCGTGCCGCCGGGGGACTACCGGGCCGCCCACGAACTGCCCGGCTGGTACGCGCACTTCGCCGCGGTCACTCCGGACAGCGTCTGGCTACCCTGGCCGCCCGGCGTCCCGCCGTCGGTCGACGAGGTCGCGGCGCTGGTCGCCCCACTGGGGATGGGTCCAGCGGTGGTCAAGGACTACGTCAAGTCGCGCAAGCACGA
This sequence comes from Catellatospora tritici, assembly GCF_019083965.1. Classification (GTDB taxonomy): domain Bacteria; phylum Actinomycetota; class Actinomycetes; order Mycobacteriales; family Micromonosporaceae; genus Catellatospora; species Catellatospora tritici. The sequence continues at coordinate 546,133 of NZ_JAHRCY010000004.1, read as the reverse complement.
GTGGGACGAGGCCTGCTTCATTCCCGAGTTGGCCGACACCGCGCACGCATACCGGGTGGTCGCCCGCATGGTCGAGCTGCAGGACGACTTCCTCGCCGGCGGGATCGTGGTGCGGCGGTTCGAGGCTTTTCAGCGCTCCGGCGGCCGAGCCGTCGAGGCGCGCGTCTGGTGGGTGAGCGGGCAGCCAGTGCTGGTCGGCGCGCATCCGGACACCCCGGATCTGACCGCCGAGCCGAACCTGGACGCGATCGCGCCGCTGGTGCGCGAGTTCGGACCCCGGTTCGTCACCACCGATGTGGCGCAGCGCGACGACGGCGTGTGGCGGGTCGTCGAGGTCGGCGACGGCCAGGTCAGTGACCTTCCCCGCGGTGCCGATCCGGCGGCGGTCCTGGCGAACCTGACCTGAGACGGTGCGGGCGGCGCAGGCGCCCGAAGCGGTGGTGCCTGCGCCGCTGCTCCGGCCGCCCGTCAGCGGCGCCGCCACAGGGCGGGGGTGTTCGGCGGCTCCCAGCCCGGCAGCGAGGTGTGCGCGATCTGGCAGACGTACGCGGCGCCGCCGTAGGTGACCTGCGCGCCCACGGCGTACGCCACGCCGGGTCGCCACGTGCTGCCGCCGGGCGGGGTCGGGCTCGGTGGCGTCGTCGGAGTCGGGGAGGGCGACGACGGCACACCAGGCACGTTCAGGACGAAGTCGAACGTGGCCTGTCCGGCCGAACCGACCGTCATCAGCAGCGCCGGGTCGTACAGGGTGTCGGTGCTGTTGCGGGGTTCGTTCGGGAAATACAGCTGCGTGGTGAGGATCGGGCGGCCCGGCGCCTGCGCCTTCACATGGATGTGGCGGGTGCGGCCCGGATAGAGCCCCGGCACGATGGTGGTCAGGGTGAACCGCCCCTGCGCGTCGGTGAGCTGGTGGCCACGGAAGCGGTTGCCGACGTTGTCGTAGGCGCCCGCGTTGTCGGCCTGCCAGAAGTCCAGCAGGACCCCGGCGATCGGCTGGCAGGCCAGCCCGACCACGTACCCGGTCAGGGTCAGCCGGGTGCCGGTGCCGTCGAGCATCGAGGTCCGCAGCGGCGAGCCGGGCTTGAAGTAGGGGCCCTCCAGCTGCGGCGGGGTCAGGTCGTCGTCACACGACTGCGGGGTCGCCGTCAGCGGTTGTCCGGACGGCGTCCGGGCCAGCGCCGGTACGCCCGCCAGCAGCAGCGGCGCCGCGGGCACCACCACGGCGGCGCGCAGCAGGGTCTTGCGGGTGACGCCCACGGGGCGCGGTTCGTCGTCGGTCATCAGCACTCTCCTTCACAACGATGCCGTCGTAGCCACGCTAGGTGCCGACATCGTCGTGATTCGATGGACGAGATCCGGTGATCGTGGTGCTTTCCGCGTCGCCACAGCTGGCGCGGCGGAAAGCACCCGGGGTCGAACCCGTCTGCCTGCGGAAGAAGCGGCAGAAGTACGCCGGGTCGACGAACCCGACCTCGTGGGCGACCTGCGCCACCGTCAGCCGGGTGCCTGCCAGCAGCCGCATCGCCTCGACCGCGCACGCCTGCCGGATCAGGTCACCCGGCGTGCGCCCGGTGGCCGCGCGCACCGCGTCGCCGAGGTGCCCGGCGGAGACACCCAGCGCGGCCGCATACTCGCCGACCGTACGCAGGCCGCCGCCGGGTCGTGCGGCCAGGTCGCAGAACCGTCTGGCCAGCTGCGCCCGCTGCCCGCCGACCCCGCCGGGCGCGGGCGCCCCGGCCTGCCGGGCCGCCGTCGCCAGCAGGATGTGCAGGTACGCCCGAAGCACGCCCAGGGTGTCCGCGGCGGGGCAGGCGTACTCCCGGCGCATCCGCGCGACGATCGTGCCGGCGTGCTCGCCCGCGTCCGGGCCCAGGCTGACGCACGGCCGGTGTCCGAACCGGTGCAGCAGCTCGCGTACGCGCGGGCTGCCGGCCAGGAACTCCTCGCCGAGCAGGATCAGCCAGCCCTCCAGCGCGGACGCGTCGCGCCAGTGGTGGGTGCGTCCTGGCAGGACGACCGCCAGGTGCGGCGGCCGCAGCGGATACCCGGCGAGGTCGACCACGTGGGTCCCGGTGCCCGCCCGGACCAGGACCACCTCATAGAAGGTGTGCCGGTGCGGGAACGGCGCGTGCGACAGCGGCCCGAGCGCCTCGAACGTGTCGACCGCGAACGGCACCGTGAGTGTCTGGGTCGCGGTGAGGCGGTGCAGGGGTAGGGACATATGTCGAGCCTGCGCGGCGGCGGCCGGACGCGGGCAGTGCCGACCCGGTCCTATCGCGCACCCGGTCGCCGGTCCGGCGGCCGGGTCGGCCACTCGCCTGCCCTGGCCCGCCGCAGCGGGCAAACGTGGCCCGGAACCGGTTCCGCGGGCACCGGGCGGTCAGGACGGCACCGCGGGCCGGGTGTCACATCCGCGGCAGCACCGGCTTGCCCGCCGCACGGCGGCTGCGCTGCCCCGGAATGCGCCCCACCTGCGGCGTCGTGGCCCGGACCACCAACGAAGTCGGCAGCAGCGTCGGCCCGGCCGGGGTCACGTCGCCGCCGATCAGGTCCAGCAGCAGCCGCGCGGCCGTACCGCCGAGTTCCGGCCAGGGCACCCGCACCGTCGTCAGCGCCGGATGCGTGTACGCCGCCAGCGGCAGATCGTCGAAGCCGATCACCGCCACCTCGCCGGGCACCGACCGGCCCGCCTCGCGCAGGGCCCGCAGCGCCCCGGCCGCCATCGCGTCACCGTGCACGAACAGGCCGTCGAAGAACTGCCGGGCCCGCAGCAGCCGCTGCGCCGCGTCGTAGCCGCCCTGTTCGGTGCCGTCGGCCTCGGTGACGCAGGCGGCCCGCAGCACCGCCCCGGTGGCGGCCAGCCGGTCGGTGAACCCGCCGGCGCACTCCATCACCGCCACATGATCGGAAGGTCCTGTGATCATGGCCAGCCGCAGCCGCCCGGCGAGCAGCAGATGCTCGGCCGCCCGACGTCCGCCGTCGGCATGGTCGGTGGCGACGGCGGGCAGCGTCGACTCGCTACGACCGTCCACGACCACCACCGGCACCCCGCGCTCGCTGAGTACACGCAGCTCGGAGGCGGTGTCGGCGGGGAACACCGCGAGCACCCCGTCGAAGGACTGTGCCGCGGCACGGGCGGCGAACCGGTCCCAGCCGGTGCCGTCGCCCGCCGGATGCAGTGACAGTGTGTAACCGTCCGCCTGCATCACCTCGGCGGCGCCGTGCAGCAGCTCCGACAGCCACGGTGTGCGCAGGTCCGGCGTCAGCACACCGAGGGCCCGGGTCCGGCCGCGGGCCAGGTCGACGGCGTGCGAGCTCGGCACGTACCCGGTCTCGGCCATGATCTGCTGGATGCGCTGCTGAGTGGCCGGGTCGACATCGGGCCGGGCATTGAGCACCCGCGACACCGTCGCCTTGCTCACCCCGGCCAGCCGCGCGATGTCGGCGATGGTCGTGCGCATGGGCACCTCCGCTGCGGTACCGGTACCGGAAGCGGTAACGGTCACCTACGGTAAGACCCCTCCGGCTGAGGATGTCAAGGGGCGGGATATCCGATGGCGCCCGTACCCAAACCTGCCACTAGGTTGGCGCCATGCCGTACATCTCCTCGGTCGTGATCCACTGTCGTGACCCTTATGTCATGGCCCCGTTCTGGAGCCTGGTCACCGGGCTGCCCATCGTCGACGAGGACGCGGCCAAGCTCGCCGACCGCAGCCTCGCGGAGCGCGAGTCGGTGCTGCTGCACGACCCGTCGGGCACCGAGCCGGACGTGTGGATCGCTCCGGCGTTGGACCTGCTGCCGGTCGGTCGCATCCACCTCGACATCGTCGCCGACGACGACGAGCGGGCCGAGATCGTCGCCGCGGGCGCGACCCTGGTCCGCGAGCAGGAGGACCTGACCGTCTTCACCGACCCGGAGGGCAACGAGTTCTGCCTGCTGCGCGAGCGGCACTGACGGCGGCACGGGCGGCGGCGCGGACACGGCCGCGTCCGCCCGTGCCCGCGCGGCGGCGACCACTACGATGATCACATGCGCGCTACGGTGATCTACGCCCCGCACGACATCCGGGTGGAGGACGTGCCCGACGCGACCCTGCGGGAGCCGACCGATGCCGTGGTGCGGGTGACGCACGCCTGCATCTGCGGCAGCGACCTGTGGGCGTACCAGGGGGTGGCCACCAGGCAGCCGGGCCAGCGCATCGGGCACGAGTTCCTGGGCGTGGTCGAGGCCGTGGGCGCCGACGTCACCACGGTCAAGGTGGGCGAGCTGGTCGTGGCGCCGTTCGTGTGGTCGGACGGCACCTGCCAGTTCTGTCGCGAGGGCCTGCACACCTCCTGCCCCGATGGTGGCTTCTGGGGTCAGCCCGGCTCCGACGGCGGCCAGGGCGAGGCCGTGCGCGTCCCGTACGCCGACGGCACCCTGGTCGGGCTGCCGTCCGGGCTCGGCGACGCCGAACTGGTCAAGATCCTCGCGCTGTCCGACGTCATGTCCACCGGCCACCACGCCGCCCTGGCGGCCGGCGCGCGTCCCGGCGCGACCGTCGCGGTCGTCGGCGACGGCGCGGTCGGGCTGTGCGGCGTGCTCGCCGCGCACCGGCTGGGCGCCGAGCGCATCATCGCGCTGGGCCGCCACGACGCGCGTACGGCGTTGGCGCGCCGGTTCGGCGCCACCGATGTGATCGCCGAGCGCGGCGACGAGGCCGTCGCGGCCGTACGCGAGCTGACCGGTGGCCACGGCGCGCACGCCGTCATCGAGGCGGTCGGCACAGAGCAGTCCATGCGCACCGCCATCGGCGTGGCCCGCGACGGGGGCGCGGTCGGGTTCGTCGGGGTGCCGCACGGCGGCTCGGCCGGGGTCGACATCGGCGACATGTTCGGCCGCAACATCGCGCTGCGCGGCGGCGTGGCCCCGGCGCGGGCGTACATTCCGGAGCTGCTGGCCGACGTGCTGGCGGGCACGCTGGACCCGAGCCCGGTGTTCGACGTCTCCGTCGGGCTGGACGGGGTGCCCGGCGGATATGCCGCAATGAACGACCGCAAGGCGCTCAAAGTGCTGGTGCGCCCCGGCGGGGGGTCGGTGTAGCTTGAGCGCCGTGGAAGAGACCGACCAGGCCATCGTTTCGGCCCTGACCGCCGACGGGCGGATGTCGTACACGGACCTGGCCGAGAAGGTCGGACTCTCCGTCTCCGCGGTGCACCAGCGGGTGCGCCGCCTGGAGCAGCGCGGTGTGATCACCGGGTACGGCGCACGGGTCGACTACCAGGCGATCGGGCTGCCGCTGACGGCGTTCGTGGCGATCCGGCCGTTCGACCCGGCGCAGCCCGACGACGCCCCGGAGCGGCTGGCGCACCTGTCGGAGATCGAGTCGTGCTTCTCGGTGGCGGGCGAGGACTTCTACATCCTGCTGGTCCGGGTCGCCTCACCGGCCGACCTGGAGCGGCTGCTGCAGGAGATCCGCACCTCGGCCAATGTCACGACGCGTACCACGGTGGTGTTGTCGACCCCATTCGAGCAGCGGGCGCCTCGGATCAACCTCAAGGAATGAGACCCGGCGGTTCGGGGTATAAATCGCATTGAAATACCACCGATCCGGACCGGTAGTACGCTCAGGGAGCATGCGCCTATAAGCGACAGCTCTCGGAGCGGATGATCACTATGGCGACGACGACGGCGACCGAGGAGTTCTTCGCCGCGCTGAACAGGCGGGGTCACGAACCGCTGCTGCGGCGGACTGAAGGCACGATCAGATTCGACATCGGCCCGGTGGGCAAGCCGCAGCAGCGCTGGCTGGTGACGCTGAACCGCGGCGACATCTCGGTGTCCCGCCGGGGCGGCAAGGCCGACTGCATCGTGCAGGCCGACGCGGCCGCGTTCGACAAGATCGTCACTGGCAAGGACAACGGCTACGCGGCGTACCTGCGCGGGCTGGTCATCGCCACCGGGCGCCTCGAGCTGCTGCAGCTGTTCCAGCGCATGTTCGCCGGGCCGCCCGAGGCCGCCCGCCGCCGCGGAGAGGAAGGCTGACCATGGCCGCGCAGGTACGCATCCTCAACGGCAACACCTACGTCGTCAGCGACGAGCGCGGCGACATCGAGGCGACCTCCGCCGACCCGTCCGGTTTGTTCTCCTGGGACACCCGGTTCCTGTCCACCTGGGTGCTCACCGTCGACGGTCAGCGCCTCAGCCCGCTGTCCACCGACGACCTGCAGTACTTCCAGACCACCTATTTCCTCGTGCCGGGGACCGGGACCGTGTACATCGACGCGAAGCTGTCGGTGATCCGGAGCCGTTCGATCGACACTGGGGTCACCGAGTCCATCATGGTGATCAACCACGGCGACGGCCCGACCGACCTCACGATCCGCATCGACGCGGGGTCAGACTTCGCCGACCTCTTCGACGTCAAGAACGACCAGAAGAAGAAGGGAAAGCTCTACCGCAAGGTCGACGGCGACAAGCTCGTCTTCGGCTACCAGCGCGAGACCTTCCACCGCACCACCACCATCAGCGCCCAGCCCCGGGCCGACCTCGACGAGCACGGCCTGACCTGGACCGTCCGGCTGCAGCCGCAGCAGAACTGGTCCACCACGATCCGGGTCACCCCGACCGTGGTCGGCGCCAACGGAAAGCCCGCCAACCTGGCCCTGGCGGAGCCGCCCGACCTGGCCGGCGACCTGGACCGGTGGCTGGCCGAGGCGCCGCGGCTGGAGTGCGACTGGGAGCCGCTGCGCAGCACCTACCGCCGCAGCCTCATCGACCTGGCCGCGCTGCGCTTCTCGCCGTTGACCTCCGGTGGGCGAGCTCTGCCCGCCGCCGGGCTGCCGTGGTTCATGACCATGTTCGGGCGGGACAGCATCTTCACCAGCCTGCAGGCCCTGCCGTTCGCACCCGACCTGGCCGCCACCACCCTGCGCGAGCTCGCCGAACGCCAGGGGACCCGGTTCGACGACTTCCGCGACGAGGACCCCGGCCGCATCCTGCACGAGATCCGCTACGGCGAGACCGCGGCGTTCCTGGAGCAGCCGCACACCCCTTATTACGGCAACGCCGACGCCACCGCCCTGTTCGTGGTGCTGCTCGACGAGTACGAGCGCTGGACAGGGGACAAGCGACTCGTGCAGGACCTGGAGATCGAGGCGCGCGCCGCGCTGCGCTGGGTGCACGAGTACGCCGACCTGCTCGGCAACGGCTACGTCTGGTACCGCCGCCGCAACGAGAAGACCGGCCTGGAGAACCAGTGCTGGAAGGACTCCTGGGACTCCATCTCCTACCGCGACGGCCGCCTGCCGGGCTTCCCGCGCGCCACCTGCGAGCTGCAGGGCTACGCCTACGACGCCCGGGTGCGCGGCGCGCGGCTGGCCCGCGAGATCTGGCGCGACCCCGACTACGCCCAGGAGCTGGAGCGGCAGGCCGCCGACCTGAAGAAGCGGTTCAACCGCGACTTCTGGGTCGCCGACGGGCAGTACTACGCCCTGGCGCTGGACGCCGAGGGCGGGCAGGTCGACGCGTTGTCGTCCAACATCGGCCACCTGCTGTGGAGCGGCATCGTCGACAAGCCCCGGGCCAGGGCGCTGGCCAAGCACCTGCTCGGGCCGCGCCTGTTCTCCGGCTGGGGCGTGCGCACGCTGGCCGAGGGGGAGCGGCGGTACAACCCGATCGGCTACCACGTGGGCACGGTGTGGCCGTACGACAACTCGTTCATCGCCTGGGGGCTGCGCCGGTACGGCTTCAAGCGGGAGGCGGCGCAGATCGCCGCGGGCATCCTCGACGCGGCCGAGTACTTCGACGGACGGCTGCCGGAGGCGTTCGGTGGCTATCCGCGCGAGGCGACCCGCTATCCGGTGCAGTATCCGACGGCGTGCAGCCCACAGGCGTGGTCGACCGGGGCGCCGCTGCTGCTGCTGCGTACCATGCTCGGCCTGCAGCCGCTGGGCGACAGCCTGGTCGTCGATGCGGCTCTGCCCGAGGGCATCGGCCGGATCGAGCTGCTGGACATCCCCGGCCGGTGGGGACGGGTGGACGCGTTCGGGCGCGGCCGGTTCAAGGTCGAGACGCCCAGCCACCTGCGCCGGGAGCTCGGCACCTTCCGCCGCTGACCGTGCTGACCGAATCGCCGGTGGCACCGCCGCCGCGGACCTACGATGCAGATACGCGGCGGCGTGAGCGCGCCGGACGCCACGGGGGGCGAGATGAAAGACATCGAGGAGATGGGCCCGGTCGACTACCTGGTCCTGGAGTTTCCCGGCAACAGGATGACCGGCGAGGGGATCCCGCTGCTGCTGGACCTGGTCGACCGCGGCATCGTCCGCATCCTCGACCTGGCCTTCATCCGCAAGGAGACCGACGGCACGATCACCGCGGTCAAGGTCGAGGATATGGACGCCGCGGGCGCCAAGGACTTCGAGGTGTTCGTCGGCGCCTCCTCGGGGCTGCTCGGTCAGGAGGAGTTCCGGGAGGCGGCCGAGGTCATCGAGCCGGGCAACTCGGCGGGCATCCTGATCTACGAGAACACGTGGGCCGCGCCGCTGGCCGTGGCCTGGCGCAAGGGAGGCGCGCAGGTCATCGCGAACGGGCGGATCCCGGTGCAGGCCCTGGTCGCCGCGGCCGAATCCGGGACCGGGATCGGCACCTGAGCCAATCGAGACGGGGAGTGATCATGGGACTTCTACGGGGAGTCGCGCGCACCGCGGTCATCGCGGGCACCGCGACGGCGGTCTCCAACCGCGTGTCGCGCCGCCAGGCGGGCCGGTGGGCCGAGCAGGAGCAGGCGGAGGCCTACCAGCAGGAACAGCAGGCGCAGCAGCAGGCCGCGTACGCGGCACCGCCGCCGCCCCCGGCCGCCGCACCGGCTGCCGGCGGGGACCCGATGACGGCCAAGCTGGACCAGCTGAAGACCCTCGGCGACCTCAAAGCGCAGGGCATCCTGACCGAGGCCGAGTTCGAGCAGCAGAAGAACGCGATCCTGGCGAGCTGATCCGTACCTGACGACGGGAGCGGCGGGCCGGTGCCAACGGCCCGCCGCTCCCGTCGTGTACGCCCGGACCCGGGCAGTGACCGATCGCAGCTGTCGGTTTGCGGTGGGTCTTCGCATATCCACTACGGGTGTTAGGTGCCAGGAATATGTTGTTCTAACCGGTACACCGTCTAAGACTGTCTAGTCAGATTTGCCGTTATTGTCAGCCCACGGGCGGTCCGGTCACCAGAAAGCGAGCGGCCATGGAGCTGGACCGGGAGGCCGGTGCGGGAAACCTGGCGCTGTGGTACAGCCGTGGCGCCGCGGACGTCGCCCAGTCGTTCGAGGTCCAGCCTGAGCGCGGCCTCACCGCCGCGCAGGCCGCCGAGCGGCTCGCCGAGCACGGGCCGAACCGCCTCGCGGGCGGCAAGAAGGAGTCGGCGTTCGCCGCCTTCATCCGCCAGTACCGCGACTTCATGCAGATCGTGCTGCTCGCGGCGGCCGTGGTCAACCAACTCGTGACCCGCGAGTGGGGCACCACCCTGGTGCTGGTCGGGCTGACCGTCTTCAACGCCGTGGTGGGCCTGCGCCAGGAGGCCAAGGCCGAGGAGAGCGTCCGCGCGCTGGCGCAGATGCTCAAGACCGTCGCCCGGGTACGCCGCGACGGCCAGGCTGTCGAAATCGACGCCGAGCAGCTGGTCCCCGGTGACATCGTGCTCATGGAGGCCGGCAACCGCGTCCCCGCCGACGGCCGCATCACCGTCGCCGCCACCCTGGAGATCGAGGAAGCCGCTTTGACCGGGGAGAGCCTGCCGGTGGCCAAGAGCGCCGACCCGGTCCCCGGCGGCGACGTGCCGCTGGGCGACCGGACCAGCGTGGCGTACATGAACACCTCGGTCACCCGCGGCCGCGGCGAGATGATCGTGACCGCGACCGGCATGGGTACCGAGATCGGCCACATCGCGCATCTGCTCGCCGGGACCGAGGCCGACAAGACGCCGCTGCAGAAGCAGCTCGACAGCCTCTCGAAGATCATCGCGACGATCGCCGGCATCGCGCTGGTGCTGGTCATCCTGATCGGCCTGGCCCGCGGCGAGTCGTTCGACACCCTGTTCATCACCGGTGTCGCGCTGGCTGTGGCGGCGATCCCGACCGGCCTGCCCGCCGTGGTCACCGCGCTGCTGTCCATCGGCACCCGCGAGATCGCCCGCCGCAACGCCATCGTCAAGCGGCTGCCCGCCGTGGAGACCCTGGGCTCGACGTCGGTGATCTGCTCCGACAAGACCGGCACGCTGACGCTGAACAAGATGACCGCCCGGGAACTGGCCATCCCCGGCAAGCACCGGTTCACCGTCACGGGCGAGGGCTACCGCACCGAGGGCGAGATCAAGCACGTCGGCGGGCTGCGGATCGACCTGGACCCGTACCTGCTGCCGATGGTGCTCTGCGCCGACGCGGTGCTGGACGGGGAGAGCCTGATCGGCGACCCGACCGAGGGTGCCCTGATCGTGCTCGGCGCCAAGGGCGGCCTGGACCTGGACGACACCCGCGCCGCGTACCCGCGCATCGCCGAGGTGCCGTTCGACTCCGACTACAAGTTCATGGCCACGTTCCACCGGATGACCGGCGACGGCGGGCAGCCGGTGATCCGCTGCTACGTCAAGGGCGCTCCGGACGTGCTCATCTCGCGCAGCGGCTCGTACCGCGACCCCGACGGCACGATCGTGCCGGTCACCGACGACAACCGGCAACTCGCCCTGGACGCCAACGACCGCATCGCCGCCGCGGGCGAGCGCGTGATGGTGGTGGCCCAGCGCGACTTCGACCCGGCGGCGTTCGACCCGGCGGCGAACCTGATCGAGCAGGTGCGCGAGCTGACCCTGCTCGCCATGGTCGGCATCGTCGACCCGCCGCGCCCGGAGGCGAAGACCGCGATCGGGCAGTGCCGCAAGGCGGGCATCCGGGTCCGGATGATCACCGGCGACCATGCCACCACCGCCGCCGCGATCGCCACGGAGCTGGGCATCGAGGGACGCGCGGTGACCGGCACCCAGTTCGCGGCGATGAGCGACGAGGAGCTGCTGGCCCAGCTGCCGCAGATCGGCGTCATCGCGCGGGTGGCGCCAGAGGACAAGCTGCGCCTGGTCCGGCTGCTCAAGGCCAGCGGCAACGTGGTGGCGATGACCGGCGACGGCGTCAACGACGCACCCGCGCTCAAGGCCGCCGACATGGGTGTGGCCATGGGCATCACCGGGACGGAGGTCTCCAAGGAGGCCGCCGTCATGATCCTCACCGACGACAACTTCGCCACCATCGTCAGTGCCGTCGAGTACGGCCGCTCCCTCTACGACAACCTGCTCAAGTACCTGCGGTTCCAGATGTCGACGCTGGTCGCCTACATTGCGATCTTCATCGGGGCGGGCATCCTGAACATCGCCGCCGGGGCGCCGCTGAACCCGCTGCAGATCCTGTGGCTGAACATGGTCATCGACATCCCGATCGCGATCGCGCTCGGCTTCGACAACCCGACCGGCGGGCTGATGGACCGCCCACCGCGGCCGGTCGGTGCCCCGGTGCTGTCGGCGGCGAACTGGGTGCGGCTGTGCATCCAGGGTGCGGTGATGACGGTCGGGTCGCTGGCGGCGTACCAGATCGGGCACGGCCACGGCGGGCCGGTCGTCGGCGCGACCATGCTGCTGACCACCCTGTCGTTGTTCCACCTGGTCGGCGGGCTGCTCTCCCGCGACCAGGTCAACACGATCTTCGACCGGGACGCGGTCCCGGGCATCGCGCAGCTGCGCCGCTACGGCTTCGCCCTGCTGGCGATCATCGCGGTCACCGCGCTGGAACCGCTCCGCAGGATCTTCGGCACCAGCTGGCTCAACCTCAACCAGTGGCTGATCTGCATCGCCATCGCGCTGACGCTGCTGGTCGTCGAGGAGCTCATCAAGCTGGTGCTGCGGCGGCGCGGCGCCCACCACACGCTGCCGGTCCCGGTCGAGCCGGCGCAGGCACCGGCCTAGCCGGTCGAGGAGGCACTCGCCATGGCGTTCAACCTGCGCAACCGCAGCTTTCTCAAGGAACTGGACTTCACCCCGGCCGAACTGCGCTATCTGCTCCAGCTGTCGGCCGAGCTGAAGGCGGCCAAGCGCGGCGGCTATGAGCAGCCCCGGCTGCGCGGCCGGGAGATCGCACTGATCTTCGAGAAGACCTCCACCCGCACCCGCACCGCGTTCGAGACCGCCGCCCACGATCAGGGCGCCCAGGTCACCTACCTGGAGCCGACCGGTTCGCAGATCGGCCACAAGGAGTCGATGAAGGACACCGCCCGGGTGCTCGGGCGCACCTTCGACGGCATCGAATACCGGGGCTCAGCCCAGGAGCACGTGGAGACCCTGGCCGCGTACGCGGGGGTGCCGGTCTACAACGGGCTCACCGACGAGTTCCACCCGACCCAGATCCTGGCCGACATGCTCACCATGACCGAGCACAGCGACAAGCCGCTGCACGACGTCGGGTTCTGCTACCTGGGCGACGCCCGCAACAACATGGGCAACTCGCTCATGGTCGGCGGCTGCAAGTTCGGCATGGACGTGCGGCTGTGCGCGCCCGAGCACCTGTGGCCGCGCGAGGACCTGGTCAAGACCTGCCACGAGATCGCCGCCGAGACCGGCGCCCGGCTGACCCTCACCGCCGACGTCGACGAGGGCGTGCGCGGCGTCGACTACCTCTACACCGACGTGTGGGTGTCGATGGGCGAGGACCCCGGGGTGTGGGGTGAGCGGATCGAGCTGCTCAAGCCGTACCAGATCAACATGGACGTGATCGGCCGGACCGGCAACCCGAACGTGCGGTTCATGCACTGCCTGCCCGCGTTCCACAACCGCGACACCAAGGTTGGCGAGCAGATCTACCAGCAGTTCGGCCTCGACGCGCTGGAGGTCACCGACGAGGTGTTCGAGTCCCGGCACTCGATCGTGTTCGACCAGGCCGAGAACCGGCTGCACACCATCAAGGCCGTGCTCGTGGCCACGCTGGGCGACTGATCATGCGGATCGTGGTGGCCCTGGGCGGCAACGCGCTGCTGCGCCGGGGTGAGCCGATGACCGCCGACGCGCAGCGGGCCAACGTCCGCGCCGCCGCACCGATGCTGGCCGCACTCGCTCGCGAGCACCAACTCGTGCTGACCCACGGCAACGGCCCGCAGGTCGGGCTGTTGGCCCTGCAGGGCGCCGCGTACGCCGGGGGCGAGCCGTTCCCGTTGGACGTGCTCGGCGCGCAGACCGAAGGCATGATCGGGTACGTCATCGAGCAGGAGCTCGGCAACCTGCTGCCCGAGCAGACGCCGCTGGCCACGATTCTCACCATGATCGAGGTAGACCCGGCCGACCCGGCGTTCGGCGACCCGACCAAGTTCGTCGGTCCCGTCTACGACCTGGACCAGGCCAAGCAGCTTGCCGCCGACAAGGGCTGGACCGTCAAACCCGACGGCGACCGGTGGCGGCGCGTCGTGCCATCCCCCGAACCGAAGCGGATCTTCGAGATCCGGCCGATCCGGTGGCTGATCGAACGCGACGTGGTGGTCATCTGCGGCGGCGGCGGTGGGGTGCCGACCATGTATGCCCCTGGCGGCCGCACCCTCACCGGCGTCGAGGCTGTCATCGACAAGGACTTCGCCGGGGAGCTGCTGGCCCGCGAGGTCGACGCCGACCTGTTCGTCATGGCCACCGACGTCGACGCCGTCTACCTCGACTGGGGCACCGACCGGCAGCGCCGCCTCGGCCAGGTCACCCCCGGTGAGCTGTCCCCACAGGCGTTCGCCGCCGGGTCGATGGGCCCGAAGGTCGCGGCGGCGGTGCGGTTCGTGGAGCACACCGGCAGGCGCGCGGCGATCGGCAGCCTGGCGCGGATCGAGGACGTCGTGCACGGCCGGGCGGGCACCCAGGTGGTCGCCGCGGGCACGGCCACGGAAGGAGCGGGGTGAGCATGGAAGGCTTCGGAGTCCACTCAGAGGTCGGCACGCTGCGCAAGGTCCTGGTGCACCGGCCGGACCTGAGCCTGCGGCGGCTGACCCCGTCCAACCATGACGACCTGCTCTTCGACGACGTGCTGTGGGTCGAGCGGGCGCAGTACGAGCATGACCAGTTCGTCGCCCGCCTGCGCGAGCGCGGTGTCGAGGTCTTCCACCTGCAGGACCTGCTCGGCGAGACCCTGGCCGCCAGCGAACCGGCCCGGCAGCGGATGATCGAGCTGTCGGCGTCGGAGTACACCGTCGGCCTGTCGCTGGTCGACGCGGTCCGCGCCGCCCTGGACGCGCTGCCACCACAGGAGCTGGCCCGGCACCTCATCGGCGGCCTCACCGTCGGTGAGGCTCAGCTCGACCTGAGCCTGTTCCGCGGCACCTCGCTCGGGGCGGCCGCCGCCGAGGACGACAGCGCGTTCATCCTGCCGCCGCTGCCGAACACCCTGTTCACCCGCGACTCGTCGTGCTGGATCTACGGCGGGGTGTCGGTCAACCCGATGTACTGGCCCGCCCGGCGCCCGGAGGCGTACAACGTCGCCGCGGTCTACCGGGCGCACCCGATGTTCGCCGACGCCAAGTTCGACTACTGGTATCCGGAGCTGGGCGACGACGGCCGGTTCAACGTGGTCGACTTCGGCCGCGCCACCCTCGAAGGCGGCGACGTGCAGCCGATCGGCAACGGTACGGTCCTCATCGGTATGAGCGAACGCACCCAGGCCCGCATGATCGAGGAGCTGGCGCGGGCGCTGTTCGCCCGGCGCGCCGCCGACCGGATCATCGCGGTGGTCATGAGCAAGGACCGGGCGCACATGCACCTGGACACCGTCATGACGATGCTCGACCGCGACGCCGTCACCGTCTACCCGAAGGTCGTCGAGACCGTACGGGCGATCAGCCTGCGGCCCGGCCGCCGCCCCGGCAGCTTCCATGTCACCGAGGAGCCGGACCTGCTCACGGCGATGGCCGACGCGCTCGGCGTCGGGCGGCTGCGTGTGGTCGAGACCGGCGGTGACGTCTACCAGCAGGAACGCGAGCAATGGGACGACGGCAACAACGTGGTGGCGCTGTCACCGGGCGTGGTCGTGGCCTACGAACGCAACACCCACACCATCGCCAAGATGCGCGCGTTCGGCATCGAGGTGATCACCATCGAGGGCTTCGAGCTGGGCAAGGGCCGCGGCGGGGGGCACTGCATGACCTGCCCGCTGCTGCGCGACCCCCTGTGAGGAGCGCCGCGATGCCCGACTTCCGGCGCGTGTTGCTGATCATCGTCGCGATCCTGGCGATCTTCATGCTGATGGCGTACGCCCGCGGCATCGCCCACCACCACGGCTGGCAGATCAACGGCCGGCTGAGCCAGCCCACCGCGACGGACTCCCACCATGGTTGACGGTCCCGAGGCGGCGCTGCCGCACCGGCCGATCCGGCCGCCGACCCTGCTCGACGCGCTCGCCCCGGTCGTGGTCCTGATCGCGCTGCTGGCCACCACGATCGTGCTGTTCGGCGTCGGCGCGACCGACGGACCGCTCCAGGTGGCGCTGCTGTTGGCCGCCGCGTTCGCGAGCCTGGTCGCCTTCAAGAACGGCCACACCGTCGCCGCGGTCGCCGACGCCGCCGTCGGCGGGGTCACCTCCGCCATCGGGGCGGTGTTCATCCTGCTCGCGGTCGGGGCGCTGATCGGCACCTGGAACATGGCCGGGACCATCCCGACCGTCGTCGACTACGGCATCAAGCTGGTCAACCCGGCCTGGTTCTTCTTCACCACCGCGCTGGTCTGCGCCGTGGTCGGTATGGTCACCGGCAGTTCCTGGACCACGACGGGCACGCTCGGGGTCGCGTTCGTCATCATCGGGCTGCGGACCCGGCCCGAGACCGCCGCCGGCACCGCCGCCGCCGAGGACGCGCTGGAACGCTCGTACCGAGTCTCCGTGATCTGCCTGCTGCCCCTGGCTTTGCTGGTCTACTTCGCGGTACGCCGCTACCCGCCGTTCCTGGCCATCCTCGGCTCGGCCCTGTTCGCGGGCGTGCTCGCCCCGTTCACTCAGCCCGCGGCGGTGCGGGCGTTCGTCGACGACCCGTCGCTGGGCACAGTCGCGACCGGCGTCAAGGCCGTCTTCGGCGCCATGGCCACCGGCTTCGTCAGCAACACCGGCGCCCCCAAGGTCGACCAGCTGTTCTCGCGCGGCGGCATGGCCAGCATGCTCACCACCGTCTGGCTCATCCTCGGTGCCCTGTCCTTCGCCGCGATCATGGAGCACGCGGGGTTCCTGCAACGGCTGACGGCACCGGTCGTGGCGCGGGCGCGCCATCGCGGCTCGCTGATCCTGGCGGCCAACGCCAGCGGCGTCGGCCTCAACGTCATCGCCGGCGACCAGTACGTCGCCGACGTGCTGCCCAGCCGCATGTTCCGCGACGAGTTCGCCCGGCGGGGGCTGGCCCCGCAGGTGCTGTCGCGGGCCGTGGAGGACTCCGGCACGGTCACCTCGGTGCTGGTGCCGTGGAACACCTGCGGGGCGTACATCTCCGGTGTGCTCGGCGTGCCGACGGCGGCGTACCTGCCGTTCTGCTTCTTCAACATCCTCAGCCCGCTGCTGGACATCGCGTACGGGTTCCTCGGCTTCAAGGTGCCGACCGCCGACCCGGAACCGGTTCCGGCACCGTCCGGCGGCGCGCTCGGCACGGCTCCGGCGGGAGGCGGCGATGACGACACAGAGCACTGACCCGGCCGTACCGGCGGGCAGGCGACGTAAATTCACCCTGCCCTCGGCGTACACGATCCTGTTCGCGCTGATCGTGCTGATGGCGGTCGCGACCTGGCTGGTGCCCGCGGGCACCTACGACCTGGACCCCGACGGCAATCCCATCCCCGGCACCTATCACCCGGTCCCGGCCAGCCCGCAGCGGATCATCGTCGACTCGCTGACCGCGCCCATCAACGGCCTCTACGGCATCGAGGACGCCGCCGGGAAGATCAGCTACTACCACTCCGGCGTGCTGTTCGGCGCGATCGACGTGGCGCTGTTCATCATCGTCATCGGCGGCTTCCTCGGCGTAACGATGCGGACCGGCGCCATCCAGGCGGGCATCGGCCGGCTGGTGCAGCGGCTGCACGGCCGCGAACGGTGGATGATCCCGATCCTGATGGCGGTGTTCGCCCTCGGCGGCACCACCTTCGGCATGGCCGAGGAGAGCCTGGCGTTCTACACCCTGGTCATCGCGGTGCTGGTCGCCGCGGGCTACGACACCCTCACCGGCGCGGCAGTGCTGCTGCTCGGCTGCGGGATCGGGGTGCTCGGCTCCACCATCAACCCGTTCGCCACCGGCATCGCGTCGGGCTTCGCGGGCATCCCGATCAGCCAGGGCTTCCTACTACGGCTGATCATCCTGCTGGTGTGCCTGGCCGTCGGCACCGTGTTCGTGCTGCGCTATGCCGACAAGGTCAAACGCGACCCCGCCGCCTCGGCCGTGTACGACATGAAGGCCGACAACGACGCCCACTTCCACCTGTCCGACGAGGCGTCCACCGCCGCGCTGACCGGCCGCCACAAGCTGATCCTCGGCGTGTTCGCGCTGGCCTTCATCGTGATGATGTACGGCGTCATCCCCTGGTCGGATCTGGGCATTCCGTTGCCGACCCTGTGGTGGTGGTTCCCGGAGATGACCGCGTCGTTCCTGCTGTTCGCGATCCTGATCGGGCTGCTGGGCCGGATGCGGGAGGGGGAACTGACCGAGGCCTTCGTCGACGGCGGCCGCGACCTGCTCGGCGTGGCCCTGATCATCGGCATCGCCCGCGGCATCACCGTGATCATGAACAACGGCCAGATCACCGACACCGTGCTGCACTGGGCGGAACTGGCGCTGGGCGACGTCGGCGAGGCTGCCTTCTCGATCGTCATGTACCTGCTGTTCCTGCCGCTGTCGTTCCTCATCCCCTCGTCGTCGGGGTTGGCCACGGTCGCGATGCCGATCATGGCGCCGCTGGCGTCGTTCCTGGGTGTCCCACAGGACCTGGTCGTCACCGCGTACCAGAGCGCCTCCGGGCTGATGAACCTGTTCATCCCCACCTCGGCGGTGGTCATGGGAGGGCTCGCGATCGCGCGGGTGCCGTACGGCCGCTACCTGCGCTGGGTGTGGCCGTTACTGGCGGTCCTGGCCGGGATCACGGTCGTGCTGCTGGCCCTGGCGGCCCTGCTGACCTGACCGGGCCGAGTTCCCAGCGCTGCGCGATCGGCGCCGCCGACAGCCCGTGCGCCAGGACGCTCAGCAGCACCGTCGCCGTGATCAGCACGGCCGTGAGCGTCGCGGCGGGCCCACGCAGCTGCTCCACCGCCAGCAGCGTGAAGATCACGCTGGGCAGGCCGCACGGGCCGAGCCAGCCCAATAGCAGCACCTCTCGCCGTGGCCGGTGCGACCCGACCAGGCTGGCCGCCACCGGCAGCATCCGCACGACGGTCAGGCTCAACAGCGCGTACCCCACCACCCGCCAGTCCAGCGCCGACAGCGACCGCCACACCAACGACCCGAACACGAACCACACCCCGGCCGACAGCAGCGTCACCACGTCGTGGACGGTCTGCAGACGCACTGCGGGCAGGTCCCGATCCACGGCCCGCACCGCCAGGCCCGCCACGAACCCGGCCACGATGCCGTTGCCGTGCAGCGCGTGCACCGCCTCGAACGCGAGCACCCCCACCGCCAGGTACGCCAGCCGCTCGGCGGTCACCGTCGACCACGCCCGCTTGCGCGCCCACCGCAGCAGGTGCCCGGCGCCTACCCCCACGGCCACACCCACCACCAGCGCGATCGCCAGTTCCCGCAGCGTGTGCGACAGCAGCGGTGCCGTGCCCTCGTCGTGCCCGGCGGCCAGCGCCCCGGACAGGAAGAACAGGACCAGCGGCGCCGCCAGGCCGTCGTTGCACCCGCTCTCGACCTTGACCGCCAGCCGCACGTCGTGCGGGATCCGCTCGTCGTGCACCGCCGCCTCGGCCAGGCTGGCGTCGGTGGCCGCCACCGCCGCGGCCACCAGGGCGATCACCCAACCGCTCGCGGCCGGGAACAGCAGCGCCCCGACGGCGTACCCGAGCAGGACGGTCAACGGGAACGCCACCAGCAGCAGTCGCAGCGGCAGGTGCCCGGCCCGGCGCAGCCGCCCCAGCGTGATCCCGGTGCCGTCGGCGAACAGGATCAGCGCCAGCGTCGCCTGCAGCGGGTGCTGCAACGCGGTCGAGCTGGTGTCCAGCGACACCAGCGGCGCGGAGCCGCCCGCCAGCAGGTGCCCGGCCAGCATCAGTGCGATCGGGACGGTGATGCTGAACTGGGCCGCCCGCCCGGACACCGCGGCCCAGGCGATCAGGACCACGCTCAGCCCGATCAGCTCATACACGGCTCAGCCCGGACCAGGGCCGCGGCTCATCACACCGTCGATTGTGTCACCGGACAAGCAGCGCACATCGGAAACCAGCGCCACCTCACCTGGCCGCCGCGTCCAGCGCCGCCTGCAGCGACGTCAGATACGCCTGGCTGGTGACGGTCGCCCCCGTCACCGTGTCCACCTCGGCGCTCTGCGCCGCCAGCACCGCGTCGTGCAGCAGCGGCAACGCGTAGTCGTTGAGTTCGAGGGAGTGGCCGTGGATGTCGTGCACCTTCAGCGGCACCACGTCGACCAGGCGCGGGCCGTCGAGCACCACTCTGACCTGTACCGTGCCGAACTCCGTGGTGATGACCGGGCCATCGACGTCATGCGCGCCCGGCGGCCACGACGGCAGCGGGGACGCCGACGGCGATCCGGACGGGCCGGGGGAGGGCGGCGCCGTGGCGGCCGGAACCGGCAGCGCCTCGCCGCGGCTGGTGCGGTAGCTGACCAGCGCGACCAGCCCGGCGACCGTTCCGATCAGGAAGAACGCGATCTTACGCATGGGTCACCACCCGAACCGCTCGCTGTGCACGCGGCGGGCGGGCACCCCCGCCGTACGCAGCGCCGCCCGGGCCGCGTCCATCCACGGTGGCGGCCCGCACAGGAACACGTCCCGCTCGGCCAGCCCCGGCACCAGGTCGGCCAGCACCTCGTGGTCGGCCCGCCGCGCCGCCAGTTCGGCGGTCAGCCAGGACACCCGACCCGGCGGGGGAGAGCCGGGCAGGTACACGATCGCCGCGCCGCGCCGGGCCGCGATCTCGTCCAGCTCCGCGCGCAGCACCAGCTCCTGTTCCGTGCGGGCCCGGTAGATCAGCGTCAGCTCACCGTCGACTGTCATGCCCTCCAACAGCGCCCGCATCGGCGTGATGCCGATTCCGGCGGCCATCAGCAGCACGCCGCCGCCGTGGCGCCGGTCCTCGGTCAGCCTCCCGAACGGCCCTTCCACCAGCACCGCCGTGCCCGGCTTCGCGGCGGCCAGCCGTGCCCCGTCGTCGCCGCCGGACCGGAACGTGAACCGCAGCCGGTCCGCCCGGGGCGCCTCCGACAGTGAGAACGGGTGCGCCCGGGTCCAGCCCCGGCCGGTGCGCAGCCGCCACAGCAGGAACTGCCCCGGCCTGGCCGCGAGCCGGTCCAGGCGCCGCCCGGACAGGTACACCGAGTACACGTCGGAGGCCTCGTGCACGACCCGGTCGACCCGCAGCCGGTGCCGGTGGCTGCGCCACCAGGGCAGCGCCAGCCGGAACAACAGCACCGAACCGGCCGCCGCCAGGTACAGCGTCCACCAGTACGCGCGGGCGGCCGGGCTGGTCACGAACTCGGTGCCGTTCCACAGCTGGTGCGGCAGGGCCAGGCCGATGCCGAGGTAGGCGTACAGGTGCAGCAGGTGCCAGTTCTCGTACCGCAGCCGCCGCCGCGCCGCCCGCACCGACAGCACCACCACCGCCAGCAGCAGTCCCGCTCCGGTCGCCGCCAACAGCATCCCCGGATAGGTCAGCACCAGCTCCACGAACCGGTCCACCGGACCGACGGTGGCCGTCACCGCGTATCCGACGCTGATCAGCACCAGGTGCGCCAGGAGCAGCCACACCGAGGCGAACCCGGTCAGCCGGTGCCAGCGCGCCAGCCGGTCCTGCCCCCAGGCGCGTTCCAGCCACGGCACCCGCGCCATCGTGAACACCTGGAGCAGCAGGAGATCCGCGGCCAGCAACCCGGTCAACCGACCGGTCGAGACGTACGGCTGCCCGGCCAGTTCGCCGAGGCCGCCCCGGGCGAGCCACAGCGCGGCGGCGGCGCCGACGGTGGCCGCGCCCATGAGGGCGGTCAGGCCGCGCGCGAGCGCGGCGGGGGAGTGGGGTCGAGTCACGCCCCACACGAGTCCTGGCTGTCGGGTGAGGTTCCGGGGAACTTTCCAGATTCCTAGGACGCTGTAGCTGTGGTGACCGCGCCGCCATAACCGTCCGATTCGCGCTCGGCGACCGTATCGTGACGATATGGCGCAACCGGCGGTGGCACCGTCCCCAGAAGACCTGGTCCGGCGCCCCGACTACCTGCGACTGATCGCGCTGGCGGGAGTGCTCGGCGTGCCGGTGTCGCTGGCCGCGTTCGGGTTTCTGGCCGCCATACACCAGTTGGAGCACTGGGCCTGGGAGACGCTGCCGCACGCGTTGACCGGCGGGAACCCCTGGTGGTGGCCGGTTCCGTTGCTGCTGGTCGCGGGTCTGGCCGTCGGTGCGGTGGTGCGGTTCCTGCCGGGCCACGGCGGCCACGTGCCCGCCGACGGCATGGGCGCCGGGGTCTGCCCACCCGTCGAACTGCCCGGGGTGCTGCTCGCGGCGTTCGCGAGCCTGCCGCTGGGCGCGGTGCTCGGACCCGAGGCGCCGCTGATGGCGCTGGGCAGCGGCCTGGCCGCCTGGGTGGCGGGCGGCCTCGGCATGGGGCAGCGGCGGGCGACCGTGATCGGAGTCTCCGGAGCCGCCGCCGCTATCGCGACGGTGTTCGGCAGCCCCGTCGTCGCGGCCATCCTGTTGATGGAGATGGTGCAGCTCAGTGGACTGGCGCTGTCATTGGTGATCCTGCCGTGCCTGATGGCGGCGGGCATCGGCGCGGTCGTCTTCACCGGTCTGGGCGCCTGGACCGGGCTGCCGATCGCTCACCTGAGCCTGCCGCTGCCGCCGGGCGCGATCCGCCCCGATCCGGCGGATCTGCTGTGGAGCGTCCCGATCGCCCTGGTCGCGGCGTTGGGTGTCCGCTGGGTACACGGCCTGGCCCGTGCCGTCGCCCCGGCGGTCGCCGCCCGGCCCCTGACCCGCACCCCGCTCGCCGCGCTGGCGGTCGCCGCCTGCGCCTGCGCTTACGCGCTGCTCACTGGACGCGACCCGGCCGAGGTCGCCTCCTCGGGCCAGCAGACCCTGGCCGCCGTCGCCGCCGCGCCGCAGAGCTGGACCACGGCCGCGCTGGTGCTCCTGCTGCTGACCAAGGGCCTCGGCTACGCCCTGTCGCTGGCGTCGCTGCGCGGCGGTCCGGTGTTCCCGGCGATCTGTCTCGGTGGGGTGCTCGGGGTGCTGGCGGCTCCGCTGCCGGGACTGGGCCTGGTCGGCGGTCTGGCGGCGGGGATGGCCGCGGCGACCGTCGCCGCGCTGCCCGCCCCGGTCAGCGCGACCGTGCTGGTCCTGCTGCTGCTCGGCGGCTACGCCGTAGGCATGGCACCGGTGGTGCTGGTCGCGGTCGTGGTCGCGTTCGTCGCCGAGCACATCTTCACCAACGGCCTGAACCGTGATCCGCTGCCGGACAGCAGGTGAGGCGTCCGGGTCAGGAGTTCCAGCGGAGCAGGACCGGCGTCTCCCGCTCGTAGCCGAGCACGCTGACCGTGCCGGTCTCCAGCCGGAACAGCGCGCCGTCGGCCGGTGGCAGGCCGAGCCAGCGGGCGGTGAGCACACGCAACTGGTGCCCGTGCCCGACCAGCGCGACGTCCCCGGTGGCCAGCATGGTCCGGGCCCGGTCCAGGACACGGTCGGCACGG
The DNA here is from genome assembly GCF_019083965.1 of Catellatospora tritici. Lineage (GTDB taxonomy): Bacteria > Actinomycetota > Actinomycetes > Mycobacteriales > Micromonosporaceae > Catellatospora > Catellatospora tritici. Next base: position 523,223 of record NZ_JAHRCY010000004.1, on the reverse strand, counting down.
GCGCCCACCTGCGTGGCGGTCTCGCCGCCGAGGCAGCCGTGCTGCCACAGCGTCCACTCGGGCCGCTCCTGCCGGATCTCCACCGTGGTCCGGCCCTCGTAGGCGCCGTAGTTCCACTCCAGCAGGTCGTCGTCGGTGGCGGTGATGTCCAACCCGGCCAGCCCCGCGGTGCGTACGGCGCGCTGCAGGGGAGAGCAGAGCACAGCCGCGAACGCCCGCCCGGCCAGCTGCGACGCCAGTTTCCCGGCCTGCCGCTCGCCCTCGGCGGTCAACGGCAGGTCGGTGAAGGAAGTATGGCGCCCGTTGGCGCTCCACTCGGTCTGCCCGTGCCTGATCAGCACGATCTCACGCATGAGCACACGTTAGCGGCGTTCGGCACCGAGCGGGCGTTATCGGCCGTCGAGTTCAATTCCTAGCGTCCTAGGATTGCCTAGCGGATGGGCTCCGCCTCACAAGACTCAATGAGGACGCCCTTCGGGCGACGACATACCGGAAGGGCCGGGTCAGGTCGGCCGGTGCGCTCACAGAATGGAGCTGTGACCGACGAGCCGCTCATCCCGCACTACGCCGGGGTGGACCGCAGCCCGGCGGAGGTGAGGGCACGGTTGGCGGCGTATCTGGAGTCGGCGGCGGCGCATCCGACGATCGCGCGTATCCGCGAGGTGGCCGCCGACGCGATGCGGCTCGCGCCCGGTCAGCGCGTACTCGATGGCGGGTGCGGGCTGGGGGAGGCGGCTTACCCGCTGGCGTTGCGGGTCGGGCCGGAAGGCTCGGTCGACGGGGTCGACAAGTCGCAGAGCATGCTCGCCTTGGCCGACCGGCGGTACGCGGTGTGGCTGCGGGCCCATCCGGGGGCGGCGGCAGTGCGGTTCACGGCCGGTGACCTGACAGGGCTGGATTTCGCCTCGGGCAGCTTCGACGCGGTGCGGTGCGAGCGGACGTTGCAGCATCTGGACGACGCGGAGTCGGTGATCGCGGAGCTGGTGCGGGTGACCCGGCCGGGTGGCCGGGTGTGCCTGGTGGACACCGACTGGGAGTCGCTGGCGTTCGAGGGGATCGCCTACGAGGTGTTGACGCCGATGTTGTGGCGGATGCGGCAGCGGACGGTGATGAGCAACCCGGCGATGGGGCGTACGCTGCGCAACCGGCTGCGGCAGGCGGGGGTGGTGGGGGTCGAGTGCCATCCGGTGACGGTGCACTTCACCGACCCGGAGGAGGCCCAGCATGTGGTGCCGTACTTCAAGCGGGACCTGCTGCTGCAGATCGTGGGGCCGGGCGGGGGCAACGACGAGATGGTGCAACGGTGGCTGGCGGCGGTGGCCGACGCGGCCGAGCGGGACGAGTTCCTGGTGGCGTTGACGATCTGGGTGGTGGCGGGGACGGCCCCGACACACGTGACGGGCGCCCGCTGAAACCTCGCGGGCGCCCGTCACGTGTGTGCTGGTCAGGCCTGGATCTGCTGCTCCTCGAGCTGCTTGCGCCACCACTTCTGGCCCGACTCCGGCAGGGTGTCGATCGGGTCGTAGTAGGCGTAGCGCTTGGCGAGCACGTCGCTGTCCTGCTCGGCCTCGATGGAGGTGCGGTAGTTCTTGGTCCAGTACGAGATGCCGTTGTCGCGGTCGTACTCGGTGAGCATGTGCACCCAGCGCTTGCCGACGAACGGGACGTCGCAGACGATGCGCGGGGTGGCGTAGCCGGGCAGGTAGCCCATGATGTCGTGCTGCAGGGCCTGGGCGTGGGCGACGGAGACGCGCCAGTGCTCGGCGTTGGGGATCATGTCGCACATGTAGAAGTAGTACGGCAGGATGTTGGCCTCGCCCTGCAGCGCGAAGCACAGGTCGAGCAGGTCGGGGCTGGTGGCGTTGACGCCGCGCATGAGCACGCCCTGGTTGCGCACATCGCGTACGCCGACCTCCAGCGCCGTCTTGGCGGCGCGGGCGACGGTCGGGGTGATCGAGTTGACGTGGTTGACGTGGGTGTGGATGGCCAGGTTGACGCCGCGGCGGCGGGCGGTGCGGGCGACCCGCTCCAGGCCCTCGACGACGTCGGGCTGCAGCCAGTGCTGGGGCAGGCCCATGAGCGCCTTGGTGGCCAGCCGGATGTCGCGGATGGTGTCGATCTCCAGCAGCCGCATCAGGTACGACTCGAGGTTCTTCCAGGGCACGTTGGCCACGTCGCCGCCGGAGACGACGACGTCGCGTACGCCCGGGTGGGCCTTGAGGTAGGCGATGTGGGCGTCGTAGCGGTCGACTGGCTTGAGCTCGAGCTTGAGCTTCTCCACGGCCGGGGTGGAGTTGCCGACGAGGTCCATCCGGGTGCAGTGGCCGCAGTACTGCGGGCAGGTGGACAGCAGTTCGGCGAGCACCTTGGTGGGGTAGCGGTGGGTGAGGCCCTCGGCGACCCACATGTCGTGCTCGTGCAGGCTGTCGCGGCTGGCGTGGGGGTGGCTGGCCCATTCGGTGAGCCGGTCGGAGGCTACGGGGATCATGTAGCGGCGGACCGGGTCGGCGTAGAACGCCTCGGTGGTCAGTTCCTCGCGCGCCATGGTGTTCATCATCTGCGGCGGGACCAGCATGGACATGGTGGCCATGGCCTTCTGGTCGGCCTCGAGGTCGGCGTAGAAGCGCTCGTCGACGGTGTCACCGAGGAGGGCGCGCAACTGCTTGATGTTCTTGACGCAGTTGACGCGCTGCCACTGTGCGGACTCCCACTGTGCGGGGGTGACGTTCCGCCAGCCCGGGAACCGGGTCCAGTCGGGTTCGACAAGTTCCACGCGGCGGTACTCGTAGGGCTGCCCAGCGTTCATCGGTGGCCTCTCCTTTGCGGTCCAGATGACCATACTGGAACTTCTTCGGCTCACCAACTATTCTGCCGTAGAATTTCCCGCGAGCGCTAACTTAGGCAGCAGATTTGCCTTGGTGATCGCGGGAGAGCGTCACTTTTTGAGGGAGAACCGGACAATGACGTCACCGATCGGGCTGCACCGGGTGCTGGAGCCGAAGGGCGTACTGCCCCAGGCGGCACTTCGGTTGGACAATTCGGCGGAGATCGGGCAGGACGAGGTCCGGATCTCGGTCGAGCGGCTGAACCTCGACGCCGCGAGCTTCCGGCAGCTGGAGACCAAGCACGCGGGCGACGGCGCCGCCGTACGCGCCGAGGTGCTTGACATCATCGGCAGCCGCGGCAAGATGCAGAACCCGGTCACCGGCTCGGGCGGCATGCTCATCGGCACCGTCGAGGCGGTCGGCCCGCAGTCGCCGCTGGGCCTGAGCGTCGGCGACCGCGTCGCGACCCTGGTCTCGCTGACGCTGACCCCGCTGTCGGTCACCGATGGCCTCAAGCGCTGGGACGGCCGCAGCGAGCAGGTCCCGTGTGAGGGTCACGCGATCCTGTTCGCGCGTTCGATCGCCGCGGTGCTGCCCGCCGACCTGGATCCGGAGCTGTCCCTGGCGGTGATGGACGTGTGTGGCGCCCCGGCGTTGACGGCCCGGGTGGTGCGCCAGCACGCCGAGCGCGGCAACGCCCCGTCCGTGGCGGTGATCGGCGGGGCGGGCAAGAGCGGTTCGCTGTCGCTGGCCGCGGCTCGGGCGGCGGGTGCGGCCCGTACGGTCGGGATCGTGCCGGTGGAGCGCGAGCGGGCGCTGTTGGAGCCGACGGGCCTGGCCGATGTGGTGGCTCTCGCGGATGCCCGGGACCCGGTGGCGCTGGCGGACGCGGTGTCGGCGGCGTTGGGTGGTGCGGCGGACGTGACGGTGGTGTGCGTGGACGTGCCGGGTTGTGAGCACGGGGCGATCCTGTCGACGGCCGACGGCGGCACGGTGATCTTCTTCTCGATGGCGACGAGTTTCGCGGCGGCCGCGTTGGGTGCCGAGGGTCTGGCCGCGGATGTGACGATGCTGGTGGGTAACGGTTACGTGCCTGGTCATGCGGCGTACGCGCTGGGTCTGCTGCGGTCGGTGCCGGCGGTTCGGGAATTGTTCGAGTCCCGGCTGCGGCAGGAGTCCTCGGCGGGTGCGCCGGACACGGCACACTGACCTCATGCAGACTTCGGTGACCCCCCTGCCGGCGGAGCCCACGACGCTGTGGTGCAACGCTGTGGTTCGCAGTCCCGCTGATCCGGCGGCGACGGCGATGTTGACGCGCGGTCAGACGATCGTGTGGCTCGGCCCCCTGTCCGACGCGCCGAGCGCGGATGTTCGGGTGGATCTCGGTGGTGCGTTGGTGACGCCGGCGTTCGTGGACGCGCATGTGCATGCCACGGACACGGGTCTGGCCTTGGCGGGCCTGGATCTGTCGGCGGTGCGTAGCGCGACGGACCTGTTGAAGGCGGTGTCGGGGTTCGCCGACGGGCTGGGCCAGGACGCGGTGGTGCTGGGCCACGGGTTCGACGAGAGCACCTGGGGTGCGGCGCAGACCCCGCCCACGGCGGTGGAGCTGGATCGGGCGGCGGGTGGGCGCAGCGTGTACCTGTCGCAGGCGTCGATCCATTCGGCGCTGGTCTCGTCGGACCTGCTGGCGCTGGCGGTCGGGGTGCCCGGCTACGACGCGTCCGGCTGGGTGCGTCGCGACGCCCATCATGTGGTGCGGGAGCGGGCGTTCGGGCAGATCACGACGGTGCAGCGGCAGCAGGCGCAGGTGACGGCCCTGCGGCATGCGGCGTCGCTGGGTATCGCGGCGGTGCACGAGTGCGGCGGCCCGGGGACGTCCAGCGAGACCGATTTCACGGATCTGCTGCGCCTGTCCGGCCAGGGCCTGCCGGAGGTGTACGGGTTCTGGGGCGAGCTGCTGGGCGCGGCCAAGGCCCGGGAGCTGGGTGCGGTCGGTGCGGGCGGGGACCTGTACGCCGACGGGGCGCTGGGTTCGCGGACCGCGCACGTGACGAAGGCGTACCTGGACGGGGAGCAGGGCTGCGGCCACGGTTACGTCACCGCCGAGCAGGTGCGTGACCACCTGTTGGACTGCCATGCGCACCGGATGCAGGGCGGCTTCCACGCGATCGGCGACGAGGCGATCTCCACGGTGGTGGCGGGGTTCGCGATGGCGGAGCAGAAGCTGGGCGTGGACGCGATCCGTGACGCCCGGCACCGGGTGGAGCATGCCGAGATCATGGACAAGCGGCTGATCGCGGCGTTCGTGGAGTTCGGGATCGTGGCGAGCATGCAGCCCGCGTTCGACCGCCTGTGGGGTGGCACCGGGCAGATGTACGCGCAGCGGCTGGGTGTTGAGCGCAGCCTGGCGTCCAACCCGATGGGGCAGATGCACAACACGGGCGTGGCGCTGGCGTTCGGCTCGGACAGCCCGGTGACGCCGCTGGATCCGTGGGGCAGTGTGCGGGCGGCGGTGTGGCACTTCAATCCGCAGCAGCGGATGAGTCCGAAGTCGGCGTTCGCCGCGCACACCCGTGGTGGTTGGCGGTCGGTGCACCGTGACGGCGAGGGGGTGCTGGTGCCGGGGGCGCCGGCGACGTTCGCGGTGTGGCGTGCCCCGGCTGGTCTGGCGGGAACCCTTCCGATGCTTGGGCAGCATGATGAGCTGCCGGTTTGTGTCCGTACCGTCCTTCGTGGAGAAACGATCTATGCACAGCAATAAGCTGCATCTGGACCCGGAGCTGGTCGCTCGTGCTCGTGCCTTGGCGGCGCGGGCCGGGCGCCCGGTCGTGGAGTTGGCCCGTTCGCACACCACCGTGTCGGTGGAGCGGGCGGTGTTGCGGTTGGCCGGGATCACCGGCGCCGACGCCGACGGTATTCCGTGGGTGAACCGCCTGGTCGACGCGGTGCGCGCCGATGTGGGGTTGGGGCACGGGGTGGCGTTGCCGGTGTTCCACGCGGTGGCCGAGCATGGCCTGTCCGGGTCGGGTGCGGACCTGACGTTGTTGGCGCAGAAGGCTGCGTCGGGGTCGTTGCGGTTCGACCTGCCCCGCGGCAAGGCGGTCACTGCGGCGCGCAAGGCGTCGCGGCGGTCGGTGGCCGCGGGGATCAGGCAGGTCGACCGTAACCGGGTCGAACGCGACAAGATGATCAAGAAGTATGGGGATCCGAAGCAGCGGCCGTGGATCTACCTGATCGTGGCGACCGGTGACATCTACGAGGACATTCCGCAGGCGCAGGCCGCCGCCCGCGCGGGCGCCGACGTGATCGCGGTGATCCGCTCCACCGGCCAGTCGCTGCTGGACTACGTGCCCGAGGGCGCGACCCGGGAGGGTTTCGCGGGCACGTACGCCACGCAGGAGAACTTCCGGCTGATGCGCGCGGCCCTGGACGAGTCCAGCCGGGAGCTCGGCCGCTACGTGCGCCTGACCAATTACGCGTCGGGTCTGTGCATGCCGGAGATCGCGACCCTGGCGGGGTTGCAGCGGCTGGACATGATGCTCAACGACTCGATGTACGGGATCCTGTTCCGGGACATCAACCCGATCCGTACGTTCGTCGACCAGCGGTTCAGTCGCCAGATCCACGCCCGTGCCGGGATCATCATCAACACCGGTGAGGACAACTACCTGACGACCGCCGACGCGGTCGAGGCCGCGCACACGGTGACGGTGTCGCAGCTGCTCAACGAGTACTTCGCGCACGAGGCCGGGTTGGCGGACTGGCAGCTGGGCCTCGGCCACGCGTTCGAGATCAACCCGGAGCTGCCGGAGTCGTTCCGCCTGGAGTTGGCGCACGCGCTGTTGGCGCGGGAGCTGTTCCCGCACGCGCCGCTGAAGTGGATGCCGCCGACCAAACACATGACCGGTGACGTGTTCCGCGGCAACCTGCTCGACGGTTTCTTCAACCTGGTCGGCACGCTGACCGGGCAGGGGATCCTGTTGGTCGGGATGATGACCGAGGCGGTGGTGACGCCGTGGCTGTCCGACCGTGACATCGCGCTGCAGAACGTCCGGTATGTGCTGGGTGCGGCCGGGAACCTGCACGAGGACTTCGTGCCCGCCCCGGGCGGGTTCATCCAACAGCGGGCGCATCAGGTCCTGGACGAGGCGATCGACCTGCTGGCCCGGATCGAGGACGACACCCTGCTGAACGCGATCGCCGACGGCACGTTCGGGATCATGAAACGGCCCGCGAACCGGGGCAAGGGCCTGGACGGGGTCGCCGCGCACGAGGACGGCTACTACAACCCGGCCACCGACATCCTGGAGGCGCCGGCCAAGGGGGAGCAGCAGTGAGCACGGTCATCCGCCCGTACGGCGACACCACCGGCGACGGCATGACCCAGGTCAGTTTCACGCTGCCGCTGCCGCACGACAAGAAGGCCGAGGGTGCGGCGCTGCAGCTGGCGGCGAAGATGGGCCTGGACCCGGCGATGCTGGTGCACGCCAAGCAGATGGGTGACGGGTTCACCTTCTTCGTCGTGTACGGGTCGGTGCGGCACCTGGTCGAACTCGACAAGGTGCAGGTCATCGAGCGTGACTTCCCGCTGCTGGGCGCCAAGGAGGTCAACACGGTCGTCAAGCAGAAGCTGCGCCGCAAGCTGTCGGTGGTCGGGGCGACGATCGGCACCGACGCGCACACCGTCGGCATCGACGCGATCCTCAACCTCAAGGGCATCGCCGGCGAGAAGGGCCTGGAGTACTACCGGGAGCTGAAGGTCGTCAACATGGGCGCCCAGGTGACGGTCCCGGAGCTGGTCGCCGCGGCGAAGGCGGAGAAGGCCGACGCGGTGCTGGTGTCGCAGGTCGTGACGCAGCGCGACGCGCACCTGCACAACACGCGGGAGATGTCGGCGGCGTTCCGGGAGGCGATGCCGGCCGACAAGCGGCCGCTGCTGATCGTCGGCGGGCCCCGCTTCGATGAGCTGATGGCCGGTGAGCTGGGCGTGGACCGGATCTTCGGCCGGGGCACGACGCCACGTGAGGTCGCCAGCTACCTGGTGCACGCTTTGATCACCCAGCGCGCCGAGCGCAAGAAGGAGAAGGCAGCCGCATGAGCGAGCGAAGCGAGCGAATCATGGAGTGCAGCGCGGAAGTGCCCCGTGCCGAATACGCGCGAAGCGGGGTTTCGGCATGAGCGTCGGACTGAATGTGACCCACCGCCGGTATGTGCCGTACAGCCACGCCCACTACGCGGGCAACCTCGTCGACGGCGCGTACGCACTCGCCGCGTTCGGGGATGTCGCGACCGAGGTGTGCATCCGCACCGACGGGGACGAGGGCCTGTTCGCGTCGTACTCCGATGTGCAGTTCAGGGCGCCGATGCGGGCCGGGGACGTGCTGGAGATCTCGGCGACGGTGACCCGGATGGGCACCCGCAGCCGCACCATCGACTTCGAGGCGCGGGTGGTGTGCCGGGGCCGCCCGGACGTGTCGGAGTCGGCGGCGCAGGTACTGGACCCGCCGGTGGTCGCGGTGACCGCGACCGGCACCGTGGTCGTGCCGCCCAAGGCGTGACGTGCTGATCTGCTGCGTCGACGTCGGGTCGACGTTCACGAAGGCGGCGCTGGTCGACACCGGCGACGGGCGGCTGGTCGCGACCGGGTCGCACCGCACCACCGTCGGCACCGACGTGCTGCACGGCCTGGACGCGGCCGTCGCGGCGACCGGGCACACCCCCGACGGGCTGCTGGTGTGCTCGTCGGCGGGCGGTGGACTGCGCCTGGCCGTGATCGGGTACGAGCGGCTGGTCACCGCGCAGGCCGGGCACCGGGTCGGGTTGTCGGCCGGGGCGAGGGTCGTCCACGTCGCCGCCGGAGTCCTGGACCGTGACGGCCTGGCCGCGCTGCGGGCCGCCCGACCTGACGTGGTGCTGCTGGTCGGCGGCACCGACGGCGGTGACGTCGACACGATCACCGCCAACGCGACCCGGCTGGCCAAGGCCCGGTGGCGGGTCCCGGTGGTGCTGGCGGGCAACGCCGACTGCCGTGAGGAGCTGTTCGCGCTGCTCACCGGGGCGGGGGTGCCGACGGTGGCGGTGGCCAACGTGCTGCCCGCGATCGGGACCCTGGAGCCGGGGCCGGCGCGGGCGGCGATCCGGCAGGTGTTCCTGCAGCACGTCATCGGCGGCAAGAAACTGTCGCGGGGGCCCCGGTTCGCGTCGCTGGTGCGGGCGGCGACCCCCGACGCGGTCCTGTCGGGGGTCGAGCTGCTGGCGTCGGACCTGGGTCAGGATCTGCTGGTCGTCGACGTCGGTGGGGCCACCACCGACGTCTATTCGGTGCTGATCCCCGACGCCGAGCAGCTGGCCGGGGTCCGCGACGAGGTCGCCGGGACGATGTGGGCGGCCCGTACGGTCGAGGGGGACCTGGGGATGCGCTGGTCTGCGCCCGGGGTCGTCGCCGCGGCGGTGGGGGAGAAGCTGCTGCCCCACGACGACACCCACGCGCTGCAGCAGGCCGCGGATCTGCGGGCCGAGCATCCCGGGTTCGTCGCCGACAGTGCCCTGGAGCAGGCCGTGGACTGGCGGCTGGCCGAGCTCGCGGTGGCGGTGGCGCTGCGCCGCCACGCCCGCGGCGAGGCCGTCGTGGTCGGCGGGCCGCGCCGCGGTGGCCGTGACCTGCGTGACGTGGCGCTGGCGATCGGGTCCGGCGGGGTGCTGCGGCACAACCCGCCGCTGGTCGCCCAGCGGATCATGGCGGCGGGGCTGGGTGACAGCGCGGGCGGGTGGCCGCTGCCGCGCGCGCCGCGTACGGTCGTCGACGCGTCCTACATCCTGGCCGCGGCCGGACTTCTGGCCGCCGAACATCCGGCCGCCGCGGCGGCCCTACTCGCCGCTGAGCTGCGCTGACGAGTCCCCGGACGGGTAATGGTCACGCTGCGTACACGCATGCTGAAATTGACCCGGCGGTGGGCTCACGCGTACCGTCGTAAGGTCCTCCGCCGCAACGATCGGCTCGATGTTTTCGGTTCGATGGTGCGGCAGGCGGCAGGCGGTGGCCAGTAGACAACGACCCGACGCCCGGCAGCCGGCCAGGCGCGGATCGGCCCGAAGGTCACCGGCCGCGGCCGCTTGCAGGAGTTGGGGAGTGCGGGGCGCGGCCGTCGGCCGCGCCCCGATTCTTGTGTAGCCTGTGCAGCACCCCGGGTGTGATCTTCGGTCGGGGTGGCGCGACGCGCCCGGCTGCGACAGATAGGTGATGTGGTGACGGTGCAGACCCTCGCCCCCACGACCCCGCCCGGCCCGCCCGCCCCTGTGCCAGGTGGCGGTCCGCGGCTGTGGACCGCGCTGGTGCTGGCGGTGGTGTCGGGGCTCGCGCTGCTGGTGTCGTTCCCGCCGTACGGCCTGTGGTGGGCCGCGCCCGTCGGGGTGGCGGGCCTGGCGGTGGCGGTGCATGGGCGGCGGCTGCGCGCCGGTGCCGGGCTGGGCCTGGTCACCGGGCTGGTGTTCTTCGCGCCGCTGCTGGCGTGGACGAACCTGCACGTCGGGTACGCGCCGTGGCTGCTGCTGGCCGTGTTCCAGGCCACCTACCTGCTGCTGCTGGGCCTGGCCCTGGCGTGGGTGAGTCCGCTGGCGACCCGGCGGCCGGGCCTGTGGCCGCTGGCGGTGGCGCTGCTGTGGGTGGCGCAGGAGGCGCTGCGGGACCGGGCGCCGTTCGGCGGGTTCCCGTGGGGCAGGCTCGCGTTCAGCCAGGCCGACGCCCCGACCCTGATGCTGGCCCGCCTCGGCGGCGCACCGCTGGTCACGTTCGCGGTCGCGCTGGCCGGTGGCCTGCTGGCCGCCGCGTGGCTGGCCCTGCGCCCGGTCCGGCTCACCGAGGCAGTCGCGGACCCGGCGGCCGGTGCCGTCGCGTCCGGGCGACGCTGGGGGGCTGTCGCGGCGTACACGGGTGCGGCGCTGGTCGTGGTGGGTGTCGGGCTGGCCGTGCCCACCGCCGAGCCGAACGGCAGCCCGGTGACGGTCGCGATCGTGCAGGGCAACGTGCCCCGGCTGGGGCTGGAGTTCAACGCGCAGCGGCAGGCGGTGCTCAACAACCACGCCCGCGCCACCACGGATCTGGCCCGACGGGTGGCCGCCGGTGAGGTCGCCCGGCCGGACCTGGTGATCTGGCCGGAGAACGCCTCCGACATCGACCCGCTGCGCAACATCGACGCCGCCGCCGCGATCGACGCGGCCGCCACCGCGATCAACGCCCCGATCCTGGTCGGCGCCGTGCTGTCCGGGCCCGAGGCGGGGCAGTCGCGCAACGCGGGCCTGGTGTGGCTGCCGCGCCAGTCGGCGTACGGGCCGCCGTCGCAGATGTACCTCAAGCAGCATCCGGTGCCGTTCGCCGAGTACCTGCCGCTGCGCCCGATCGTCGAACCGATCGCGCAGGCGATCACCAACCAGGCGAAGCTGCTGCGCACCGACTTCGTCGCCGGGACCGCCCCCGGGGTGCTGACGTTGGGTCCGGCGAAGGTCGGCGACGTGATCTGTTTCGAGGTCGCCTACGACGACGTCGTCAACGCCACCGTCCGGTCGGGGGCGCAGCTGCTGGCGGTGCAGACCAACAACGCGACGTTCGACATCGCCGAGGCGACACAGCAGCTGGCGATGGTGCGGCTGCGGGCCGTCGAACACGGCCGGGACAGTCTCATGGCCTCAACCGTCGGTGTGTCCGGTTTTGTAACTGCTGACGGTTCTGTGCATGATGCAACTGATTTCAATACCGAAGCGGTGGTGGTACGGCAGCTGCGGCTGAGCACCGGGTCCACGCTCGCGACCAGGGTCGGTGCGTGGCCTGAGGCCGCCGCGGCGCTGGCCGCGGCGCTGGTGCTGGTCGCGGCGGGTGTGCTGCGCCGGCGCCGGAAGCGCGGAGCGTGACCGGCCGGACGTGAGGGAGGCCCCCGTGGGCGATCGAGACGGCGACGACGGCTATCCGGGCGTGGGCCGGGTCCTGGTGATCATCCCGACGTACAACGAGAAGGAGAACATCGTCTCGATCGTCGGCCGGGTCCGGGCGGCGACCCCGCAGGTCGACATCCTGATCGCCGACGACAACAGCCCTGACGGCACCGGTGTGATCGCCGACGCGATGGCCGCGGCCGACGCCCGGATCAAGGTGCTGCACCGGCCCGGCAAGCAGGGCCTCGGGGCGGCGTACATCGCCGGGTTCGGGTGGGCCGACGAGCACGGCTACGACGCGGCCGTGGAGATGGACGCCGACGGCTCGCACGCCCCCGAGCAGCTGCCGCTGCTGCTGGACGCGCTGCGTGGCGCCGACGCGGTGATCGGGTCGCGGTGGACCAAGGGCGGCAAGGTCGTCAACTGGCCGCTGCACCGGCTGCTGCTGTCGCGGGGCGGCAACCTGTACACCCGTACCGTGCTGGGCATGGGGGTGCGCGACGCGACCGGAGGCTACCGGGCGTACCGCACCGACGTGCTACGCAAGATCGAGGTCGAGTCGGTGGCGTCGCAGGGCTACAGTTTCCAGGTCGAGCTGACCTGGCGGACGTTCCGTCACGGCTTCCGGATCGTGGAGGTCCCGATCACCTTCGCCGAGCGCGAGCACGGCGCGAGCAAGATGAGCGGGTCTATCGTGAAGGAGGCGCTGTGGCGGGTCACCGTGTGGGGTGCCCAGGCTCGGCGGGACGCGCTGCGTCGCGCGTTCAAGCCCGGCGACCGCTGGCCGTGAGGTCGGCGCGGAGGTGAACTGGATTTGCGCAGGCTGCGGTGGGTTCCGGCGGCTGTCCTGTTGGTCGGGGCGGTCGAGTTCCTGATCTTCCTGTGGCTGTCCGCGCAGATCGGGCCGTTGCGGGCGGTGCTGCTGGTGGTGGCCCTGTCGGTACTGGGCATCGTGCTGATGCGTCGTGAGGGGATGTCGGCGTGGCGGCGGCTGCGGGCGGCCCGGCAGGGCGGCGACCCGCGTGGCGAGCAGGCCCTGGACGCGCTGGTCGGGTTGGCCGCGGCGCTGCTGCTGGTGATCCCGGGGCTGCTGACCGGCCTGCTGGGGCTGCTGTTGCTGATCCCGCCGGTGCGGCGGGCGGTGCGGGCGCGGGCCCGGGTGGCGACGGAGAAGCGGATCCCGGCGGGTACGGCCAACAGCGTGTTCGGGCCGCGTCGGGTGCGGGTGAGCACGACCACCCCGCCGCACCACCCGCCCGTGCAGACCCCTGGTCCGGTGTCGAACGCCGGTTCGGGGCCGTCGGAGGTCATCGAGGGTGAGATCGTCGACTGAAGCGGATCATGCCGAAAGGGCGCCCCGGATGTCCGGGGCGCCCTTTCGCTGTTCGGGACGGGGTCAGCGGCCGCGTTTGGTGCGGACCTCGGCCAGGCGCTCGTTGAGGATCTCCTCGAGCTCCTCGATGGAGCGGCGCTCCAGCAGCATGTCCCAGTGCGTACGCGGCGGCTTGACCTTCTTCTGCTCCGGCTCGGTGCCGTCGACCAGGCGGGCGACGCTGCCGTCGAACTTGCACTCCCACATCGACGGGACCTCGGCGTCGACGGCGAACGGCACCTCGAAGCGGTGGCCGTTGGCGCACTGGAATTCGCGGGTCTGCCGGGGCGCGAGTTCGGTGTTGCGGTCCGACTCGTAGCTGACGGCTCCCAGTCGGCTTCCCCGCAGCATGCGCTCGCCCATACCAGCTCCTCACGTTGAGAACGACTACCCGGTGGTGCAACACGCCGCACCGTTTCAAGATTCCCTCTTTGGTGACGCAGCGTGTCGTAGAACTGTAGCGGTATCGGATTCGTGAGACCGCCTCACCCGTACCCCCGACCGCGATATCGTCCGATTGGAGAAGTTTTGCGGGGAACATCACATCCGGGGAGACGCGATGGCCACCACCACGGCACCGGCCGCCAAGCCGGTCAAGACCTGGATGGGCCACCCCGGCGGGCTCGTCGTGCTGTTCCTCACCGAGATGTGGGAGCGGTTCAGCTTCTACGGCATGCGGGCGATCCTGACCCTGTTCCTGGCCGCCTCGGCGACGGCCGGCGGCTTCGGGATGACCGCCGCGTCGGCGGCGGTGCTGTACTCGATCTACAACTCGATGGTCTACTTCATGGCGCTGCCGGGCGGCTGGATCGCCGACCGGCTCCTGGGCACCCGCCGCAGCGTCCTGTACGGCGGCATCGTCATCGCGCTGGGCCACTACAGCCTGGCGGCCGGTTCCAAGGCGATGTTCTACCTCGGCCTGGTGCTCATCGTGCTGGGCACCGGCCTGCTCAAACCCAACATCTCCGCCATGGTCGGCGAGCTGTACGACAAGCACCCCGAGATGCACGAGTCCCGCCGCGACGCGGGCTTCACCCTGTTCTATCTCGGCATCAACCTGGGCGCGTTCTTCGCCCCGCTGCTGACCGGCTTCTTCGCCGCCAAGAACGACTGGCACCTGGCGTTCGGCATCGCCGCGGTCGGCATGACCCTGGCCGTCATCCAGTACCTGTTCGGCTACCGGCGGCTGGAGGGTGTCGGCCTCAAGGCGCACAAGCCGCTGCAGGCCCATGAACGCAACAAACTGCTCAGGATCGCCGCGGTCGTGGTGGCGATCATCGCGGTGCTGCTCATCGCCGACATCGCCGCCGGGACGTTCAAGGCCCAGCACGTCATCGCCGCGTTGACCCTGATGGCGCTGATCGTGCCGGCGGCGTACTTCCTGATGATGTTCCGCGACAAGTCGCTGACCACCCAGGAACGTTCCCGGGTCAGCGCCTACGTGTGGATCTTCATCGGGGCGGCGCTGTTCTGGATGATCTATGACCAGGCGGGCAGCCTGGTGAGCCTGTTCACCGAGAACGACGTCGACCGGCAGGTCGGCAGCTTCGAGATCCCCACCGCCTGGTTCCAGTCCATCAACCCGGTGCTGATCCTGCTGCTCGCGCCGGTGTTCGCGTGGATGTGGACCCGGCTGGACCGGCGCCAGCCCGGCACCCCGGTCAAGTTCTCCTGGGCGCTGCTGGGCATCGGCCTGTCGTTCCTGGTCATGGGTGCCGCCGGGGCCGCCGCGGGCCGTGGTCTGATCTCCCCGTGGTGGATCGTGCTGGTCTACTTCATCCAGACCTGCGCCGAGCTGCTGCTCAGCCCCGTCGGCCTGTCGGTCACCACCAAACTCGCGCCGCTGCGCTACGCCAGCCAGGTCATGGGCCTGTGGTTCCTGGCCTCCTCTGCGGGCAACGCCCTCAACACCTGGGTCACCCCGCTGGCCGAGAAGCTGCCCGCCGGCGTCTACTACGGCGGCCTGGGCCTGCTGGCGATCGCGGTCGGTATCTGCTTCTGGTTCGGCTCGCGCAGGATCGGCCAGCTGATGCACGGCGTGCACTGAGGAGACCCGACCCGATGAGCCACGACACCGCCACCCTGGACCTGCGCCGCGACACCGGCGACGAGGCCATGGCCCGGCTGCACCGCGACCTGACCGACCTGGCCCGCCGCTACCCGGCCGAACCGGTCACCGCCGTGGCCGGGCAGCTGCTGGAGACCCAGGAACTCGGCTTCACCGCGCTGGAGTCCGGACCCGACCCCGACCGGGACCGGCACCGCTACGCCCTGGTCGCGATCGCGACCGGGCTGATGGCCCACGTCGGCCACGACCTGGGCCGCGCCCACCAGGCGATGGCCTTGGCCCGCACCATGCACGCCTGCGCCGACAACGCCGACCATCCGTGCCTGCGCGCCTGGGCCCGGGGCATGCAGAGCCTGATCGCGTTCTGGGCCGGGCGCCCGCAGGAGGCGGTCCGGTTCGCCGAGTCCGGCGCCGCCCTGGCCGCCGAGACCACCGGCACCGTCACCTGCTGGCTGGCCGGCGCGCAGGCGCGGGCCCAGGCGATGCTCGGCGCCGTCGAACCGACCCGCCTGGCCCTGGTCCGCGCCGACGACCTGCGCGAACGTCACGCCAGCGATGACCTCGACGCCGTCGGCGGGCAGCTGACGTTCAGCCCGGCCCGGCAGCACTGCTACGCCGCGCAGGCGTACGCGCTGCTGCCCGAATGCGCCCCGCAGGCCGCCCACGAGGCCACCCGGGCTCTGGCCCTGTTCGGGTCCGGCCCGGCCGAGCAGCGCTCCTACCGTGACGAAGCCGCGGCCAGGTGCGCGCTGGCGCTGGCGCGGGTGCACACCGACGAACCCGACGGCGCCCGCGACGCCCTGGCCCCGGTGCTCGCCCTCGACCTGCCCCGGCGGGTCACCGAGGTCATGGTCAGCGTCGACCGGGTCTACACCGCCCTGCGCGACCGCCGCTACGCCGACGCGCCCGTCGCCCGCGAACTACGCGACGAGATCGAGTTCTTCGCCCAACGCCCCGCCTCGGCGCTCACCAACTGACGATCCCGCGCCGCCGCGGGCCGGATCGTTGCTGCAGTTTCGGGGAAAATGCGGCAATAGCGGCATGTCTTCGTGCACCATCCCCGAAACTGCGGGTACATCGGGCCTGCGACGGCACCGGGCGGGCCCTACCCGGCGCGCCGGGCGGGGCCTGGCCGGTGTACCCCGCATGGCGGCCCGGGAGCGGCGGGTCAGGTGGCGCGGCTCAGGCGCAGGACCGCCGCATGGGCGTCGGCGACGACGTCGGCGTCCGGCCGGTGTCCGTGCAGCACGCGGGCCGCGTCACCGGCGGCGATCAGCGCCAGCACCGGCACACCGAGGCCGTCGGTCAGGTCGGCCCACTCGTTCCACGTCGGCCGATCCTCACCCCACCACAGGTAGCCGCCCGGCGACGCGGGCCAGAACCGCTCGCGGTAGCGCAGCAGGACCTTCTCCGCCTGCCCGGTGCCGATCCGCGCCAGGGCGAACGCGTGCCCGTCGGGCAGCGGCGGGTCCAGCGCGAGCGTCGGCAGCACCGCCAGCGGCACCGCGAGCACGGCCCGGTCGGTTCGCAGCCGACCCCAGGCTCCGTGCACGGTCACGCCGCCGGGGTCGGACGTCACGCCGGTCACCGGGTGGTTCAGCGCCACGTCGAGGCCGTCGGCGAGCGCGTCGCACAGCCGGGACAGGCCCGCGGGCACCCAGCGGTCGCCTTCGCCGACGCCGGGTTCGCCGAACGTGCCCCGCGCCGAGGCGGTGGTGAAGTCCAGCCCGGACTCCAACGTGATCGCGGCGGCCACCGCGTAGTCGAGCACCCGTACGCGTGCCGGGTCCAGCCGTGCCCGGTGCGCGGCAAGGACCTCGGCCACGGTCGTGTCGGCGTCGGCGGTGCGGGCGGCGGCGTGCTGGCGCAGTGCGGTCAGGGCTTCGTCGACGCCGGAGACCGGGCCGTCGGACGACAGCGGCAGCGGCGCGGCGAAGTCGGTCGCGACCGTGCTCAGGCGCAGGGCACGGGCCACGCGTGCCAGGGGATTGCGCGGGTACTGCTGCAGCCAGGCCGCGCCCAGGTCGGCGGTGACGCCGCCCAGGTCGACGCTGCGGATCCGGCCGCCGATCCGGTCGCGGGCCTCCACCACCCGCACCCGCTGGCCGTGTTCGTACAGCAGCCGGGCGGCGGCCAGTCCGGCGATGCCTGCCCCGACCACGGCGACGCTCTGGCCGGGGCGGGCGGTGCTCATTAGGTGCGCGGCGGCGGTACGGCCGGACTCGTACGCGCCGTGCACCATCGCGGGGCTGGTCGGGTGCACGCCCTCCCCGGCCAGCACCACGCGTTCGTCGACCGGGGCGGCGAGTTTCGCCCGGTCGGCGGTGGTGCCGCCGAGCAGCAGGCCGGTCCAGGCGCCGCGCGCGTACGGGTCGGTGCCCCAGCGCGACACCGCCCACGCCACCGGCCCTTCCACGGCGCACCTCCTTCCGCCAGTGTGCCGGGTGGACGGGTCAGCTCGGAGCCGTGGTCAGCCAGGTGGTGCCCAGGTCGTCCAGCCCCTGGCGCTGGGCGGCGGTCAGCGTGGTACGTCCCGTCGCCGCGCGCAGCAGACCCGGACGGTCGGTGGCCAGCAGCGACGCGACGGTGTCGGCCTGCGGGCCGAACAGCAGCCCGGCGACGACGTCGGCGGCCCGCGGGGTCAGCCACGGGGCGACGCCCAGCGCGTCGGACAGGTCGAGGCCGTGCACGGCCAGTTCCACGACCCGGGTCACCTGGAAGTCGGTCAGCCGCATCGGGTCGCCGTGGCGGGTGGTGACCAGGCGCGGCGCCGTCGCGGCGACGCGGGCGGCCACTGCGGCGCACTGCTGCTCGCACCAGTCGATCAGCTGCGGGCCGGTGCGGGCGGCGGCGAACTCGTGCGCCAGGTCGACGCGGGCGTTGTCGGCCTCGGGGGCGAACCGGGCGTCGGGGGCGTAGTAGCGCGGGGTGCTGATCGGCACGGCTCGCGGCGGGTCGGCGTCGAGCATGTCCAGGGTCCGGGACACCGCGATCGCGGTGTGGGCGAGTTCGTCGCGCACCGACCAGGGCGGGCAACAGGTGGGCCGGTCCAGGTCGGCTTCCGGTACGGCGCGTAGCCCCGCCACCAGTGCCGCCGCCTCGGCGGTCAGTGCCGCGTTGACGGTCGCCGCGTCGGGGATCAGTGACACCAGCCGGAACCGGTCGGCCACGCAGACGGTGTCGTCGTCGACGGTGAACCCGGGATCGCCGAGGTGGGCGCGCATCTGCTCGCCGTGCCAGAACCGTTCGTGGCCGGCGCGCCACTGTGCGACGGTCTCGTAGCCCTCGCCTTCGGCGATCGCGTGGACGAGGTCGACGTCGGCGAGCCGGATCAGCCGTACGTCGGTGTGCTGCAGGATCGCCAGGGGTTCGCCCGCCGAGTCGATGAGCACGCTGCGCTCGCCGGGGCGCGGCAGGGGTTCGCCCTCGTGTTCGTATTCGGTGCGCAGGCCGGTGGAGGAGGTCTTGTGCCCGGCGAGGATCGCGGCGACGAGCTGGTCGCGCAGCGGTCCGGGGAACGCGAACTCGGCCGGGGGCAGGTCGGCATAGGTCACGGCGCTGAGCCTAGACCGGCGCCGGTGATGGCGGCCGGATCACCGGCCCTTGACCGCGCCTACTACGCGCTGCGATGCTACGCGGAACGTAGTAGAGACGAGGTGGTGTCGTGGCCGGACTGTCCGACCTGGGGCGGTTCTCCGAACCGGCGATGTATGTGCTGATCAGCCTCGCCGAAGGTCCCAAGCACGGGTACGCGATGCAGGACGACATCGGCGCGCTCACCGGCGTCCGGCCCGGACCCGGCACCCTCTACGGCGCGGTCCGGCGCCTGGAGGAGCACGGCTACATCGAGGCGCTGCCCGAACGGGACCGGCGCAAGCCGTACCGGCTCACCGACACCGGCCGCGCCGCGCTGACCGCCGAACTCAACCGCATCCAGCACCTGGCCGGCACCGGCCTGCGCCGCCTGGCGGTGGCCTGATGCGCCGCCGCCTGAGCACGCTCGTGCTGGCCCTGTACCCGCGCCGCATCCGTGACCGCTACGGCGACGAGATCGCCGACCTGCTGCGCGACTCGCCCCGCCCGTGGCGGGATTTGGCCGACGTGACCTGGTGCGCCCTCGGCGACCGGGTCAGCCACCGAGCGGAGACGATCACGATGGCCCGAGTCCGCACCACCGCGCTGCGCACCGCCTGGCTGCTGGCGTCCCCGGCCGCGCTGACCGCGGTACTGGTCGCGTTCATGGCCATGACCGGCCCGGCGCTGTTCCTGACCGAACGGTTCACCCGCGTGGACCAGCAGGCCGTCCAGAGCGCGTACGCGGCGATGGTCCTGCCCGCCGCCGTGCTGGCGGGGCTGCTGGGCGCCTGGACCGGCCGCCTCGGCGTGGCCAGGCCGTGGTTGGCCGTACCCGCCGCGATGGCCGTGGGCCTGGTGGCGATCGCCGCGGTGCCCGACGCGGGGCAGATCCTCGGCGAGCACACCGGCGCCAGCGCGACCGCGATCGTGCTGTGGGCGGCGGGCACGGCCGCGCTGGCCCGCCTCGACCTGGCCCTGCGCGAACGCGGCGGCCCGCGCTGGGCCGCCCGCACGGTGGGTGCCCTGGTCGTGCTCGAACTGGCCACCATGACGTACGTGCTGGTCAGCCTCGACCCGGTCCGCGCACCCCGGCAGCACGCCCTGCTGTGGTACCCCTCGGCCATGACTGCCCTCGACAGTGGCCTGGTCGACGGCGCGTACCTGCAACTCGCCGACGTGATCAAGGTGCTGCCCGCGATGCTGACGATGTGCACGGTGTTCGCCCTGACCGTGACCGCCTGGACGCGCGAATCGGCCCGCACCGCGCCGCAACCGGCTTGACCCTCACGTAACGGCAGGCCGCAGCCTTGACCGCGGAAGGGAGAGAACCGTGGCCTACACCGTGGGAAAGGTCGCCGAACTCGCCGCAGTGACCGTGCGTACGCTGCACCACTACGACGAGATCGGCCTGCTGTCGCCAAGTGGGCGCTCGCACAGCG
The DNA here is from genome assembly GCF_019083965.1 of Catellatospora tritici. Lineage (GTDB taxonomy): Bacteria > Actinomycetota > Actinomycetes > Mycobacteriales > Micromonosporaceae > Catellatospora > Catellatospora tritici. The sequence continues at coordinate 503,015 of NZ_JAHRCY010000004.1, read as the reverse complement.
GCTACCGCCGCTACGACGACGCCGACCTGGAACGGCTGCAGCAGATCATGTACTACCGGGAGCTGGGGTTCTCACTGGAAGAGATCGCGACCATCCTCGCCGATCCGCAGTCCGACGCGACGGCGCACCTGCGCCGCCAGCACGAACTGCTGACCGGGCGCATCAAACGGATGCAGGAGATGGTCACCGCGATCGAGTTCGCGATGGAGGCAAACAAAGTGGGAATCCAGCTCACCCCCGAGGAGCGCTTCGAGGTGTTCGGGGAGTTCGACCCCGACGCGCACGCCGAGGAGGCGCAGCAGCGCTGGGGCGGCACCGACGCCTACCAGGAGTCGGCCCGGCGTACCGCGCGGTACAGCAAGGACGACTGGCTGCGGCACAAGGCCGAGAACGAGGACTGGGGCGGACGCTTCACCAGCCTGATGGACTCCGGCGCGGCCGCCGACAGCCCGGCCGCGATGGAACTGGCCGAGGAGCACCGGCAGATCATCAGCCGCTGGTTCTACGAGTGCTCGTACGAGATCCACACCGGTCTGGCCGACATGTACCTGGCCGACGAGCGGTTCACGGCCACGTACGAGGCGATCAAGCCGGGGATGGCGCAGTTCCTGCACGACGCCATCCACGCCAACGCGGTCAACCGCGCGTAGGCGCCCCTGACCGGTCTGCGGTCCCGCGCACCCCGCGGGACCGCAGACCGGTCAGTTGTCGGACTTGATGTGGGTGTCCGGGCCCGGGTAGAGCAGGCCCTCGTGCTGGTCGTCCTCCCAGCGCACCGTGTACGGCGGGCTGCCGTCCTCGTGCGGCACCGCGATGATCACACCGATGCGGCGGTGGTCACCCACGTGCGCACCCTCGACGATGATCGTGTCCCCGATCTTGGCCTTCATGGGGCTCACCTCCTCGTCCATTGTCCGGTCGGGCGGGCCGGTACGCAGGTCAACGCCGCCAGGCCGTCGGCAGCTCGTACTCCCAGCCGGGCTGCCACGCGAACGGCGCCGACACCAGCCGGTGCAGATCGGCGCCCTCCAACAGCACCGCCAGCGCGTGCCGGTTGGCCGAATGGGCGATCAGCACCAGCCGCTGCCCGTCGTGCCGGTCCGCGAGCTCCTCGAGCAGCTCGGCGGTACGGTCCACGACCTGCCGGTAGGACTCCCCGCCGGGAAACGGCGTGTCCACCCGCTGCGGCCGCTCCCGGTCCAGGCGGTGCACCGGCATCCCGTTGAGCTGCCCGTAGTCACATTCGCGCAGCCGGGCGTCCAGGCGGATCCCGATACCGCGGGCACCGAACGCGAGCTGCGCGGTCTGCACGGCCCGGTGCAGGTCGGAGCAGTAGACCAGGTCGACGCCGTCGTCGCGACGGCGTCGCGCCAGGTCGGCGGCGTCGCGCAGGCCCCGCTCGGACAGCTGTCCCGGCAGCCAGCCGGTGGCGATACCGGCCTCGTTGTCGGTGGTCGTGGAGTGGGTCTCGTACACCAGGCGCACGCTCATACCGTCTGCACGCCGACGCCACGGCGCCCGGTTCGCAGCCGGGTCAGGCCAGCTCGCGCACCCAGCGCAGCGGCGAGGTCGCGGTGAAGCCGAGCCGGGCCAGCACCGCGGCGCTGGGCGGATTGTCGAACTCCAGTTCGGCCACGACCCGCCGCGCCCCCGCCGCGGCGGCGGCCTCGACCAGCGCGGACGCGGCCTCGGACGCGTAACCGTGGCCGCGGGCGGACTCGGCCAGCCCGTAGCCGATCTCGACGGTGCCGTGCTCGTCGGGGGCGCCGTGGTAGCCGACCCCGCCGACGAACAGGCCGCTGTCGCGGACCTGGATCGCGTACGGCACCCACAGCCCGCCCGGCGCCCCGGCCCGCAGGTACATCCGGGCCGTGTCCTGGTCGCCCGCGAACGGGAAGTCCGGCGCCCAGCGCGGGTCGCGGGGCTGCCCGTCGGCGATCATCGACGCCAGGATCGGGGTGTACGGGTGCAGCACCAGCCGCGCGGTCTCGATCACAAGCACCGCAGCCTACCCGCGCGCGGGGGACAGCACGCGGGCGCGCCGTCGGCGAGGATGGCAGCCATGACGTGGACCGCCCCGCAGATCACCCGCACCGACGAACCGTTCATCGGCTCCGAGCGCACCATCCTGGACGGATACCTCGACTGGCACCGCACCACGCTGCTGCACAAGTGCGCCGGGCTGACCGGCGAGCAGCTGTGCCAGGCTTCGACACCGCCGTCGAACCTGACCCTGCTGGGCCTGGTCCGGCACATGACCGACGTGGAGCGGGGCTGGTTCCGCCGCCGCGTCGCCGGGCAGCAGATCGAGTCGCTGTACTCCCACACCGACGGCCGAGGCGGTGCCTCGTTCGACCTGATCGACCCCGCTGACGCCGCCGGTGACCTCGACCGGCTGGTGCAGGAGTGGCAGCACTGCCGCGACGCCGTCGCCGACCTCGACCTGACCGCCGAGTTCGTCCACGAACGCAGCGGCGCCAGGATGTCGCTGCGCTGGGTGTACGTCCACATGATCGAGGAGTACGCCCGCCACAACGGCCACGCCGACCTGCTGCGTGAACGCATCGACGGCACCACCGGCGCCTGAACCGAAAGAACCGACTTCCGAAACCTCCCGGACCTGCCTTTCGTCAGGTGCGCGGCTGTTCGGCCTGCGGGATCGTGGGAACTGCCGGTGCTCGCACCGCCACCGGCAGCCCCGCACCCAGCAGGGCGGCGGCCGCGACAGCGGCTACCACCGGGGCCCGCACTCGACCTACTGCGCGATCGTGGTCAAGGCCGCCCCGGCCCGCTGAAGCCGACGCCGGTACCTCTCCACCGGCGTCACGCACCCGGGCCGCACGCCTCGCGGCCCGGGTGCACTCATGCGGTGACCTGCGCGACCGTACCCGTGGGGGCGTACGTCATGTCCCGTACGCGGCAGACCCGCTACGCTTCGCAGTGTGGACCGCCGCGACCGACGCGCCGCGGCCGCGCCGCAGCAGGCGCGGCCGGGTCGTCGTGCTGTCGTCGTGTCCGACCTCGACGAGCTGCGCGGCCCGACCGGCGGCGTGGTCGAGCTGCCGCACCGGCTGTTCTGGCAGCCCGACCGTGGCGTCGACCTCGCCGACACGCACCTGCTGACCTGGTTGTACGAGACCGTGCTGCGCGAGGCCCGCACCGGCGCGGAACTGCGCACCTGGCTGCACGGGCCGACCCTGGTCCGGCTGTGGCCCGACCTGTTCCTGCCCCGCGGCATCCGCCGCGCCTGGGAGGAACGCCACCCGCAACTGCGCACCCAGGTTCCCGCGTCGTGACCGGCGGCGCGCAGGCGCTGCAGCACGACGTCGCCCGCATCGCCCTGTCGGTGGCACGCGCCCACGGGTTCGCCCTCGGCGGCGGGCACGCCCTCAACCTGTACGGCATCGTCCACCGCGGCACCGAGGACGTCGACCTGTTCACCGACGTCGACGGCGGGGTCCGTGCCGCCGGGGCCCTGGTCGCCGCCGCGCTGGCCGACGCCGGACTGCACGTCACCACCTACGGCGACGACCTGGGCGAGGTGTTCGACGGGCTCGACGACGAGCTGGTCGAATTCGAGGTGACCCGGGGCGCGGCGGTGATGCGGCTGACCCTGGCCCGCTTCGACCGCGAACGCGGCCCGGTCGTCATGGACGTCGGGCCGGTGCTGCACCTGGACGACGTACTCGGCGGCAAGGTCGCCGCGCTCGCGGCCCGCGCCGAGCCCCGCGACTACGTCGACGTGGCCGGGGCGCAGCGCCGCTACGACCGGCAACAACTCATCGAACTGGCGCAGCGGGCCGACCCGACGCTGACCGGCGACGACTTCGCCGCCGCGATGCGCCGCCTGGACCGCCTCGACGACTCCGTCTGGCAGCACCTGTACGGCCTGAGTCCGCAGGCGTGCGCGGCCGTGCGGGCCGCGTTCGCCGACTGGCCGCGCTGACCGGTCCGGGCACCGCGCTCGCAGGCCCGGACCGTGGCCTTACCGCCAGCGCGAACGAGAAGCCACCGGCGATCGCCGCGACCCGGGCCAGGCCGCTCACCGCCCGTCCAGCGGTACCACGGCGGGTTCGGCCTGGCCGAACCGTTCGCGGCGGTGCTGCGCCAGGTCCTGCGGGGCTGAGCGGCCTCGGCCCGACCGCGGCTGCTTGGATGGACGCCATGACCGAGCAGCCGCGGTCGGCGGACGAGATCCTCGACATCGTCGACGAGCACGACCAGGTGGTGGGCCAGGCCCGCCGCGCCGACGCGTACGCGCGCAGGCTCATCCACCGGTGCGTGTTCATCCTGGCCACCGACGCCGACGGGCGGATCTTCGTACACCGGCGCACCGCGCAGAAGCTGGTCTTCCCGTCCTGCTACGACATGTTCGTCGGCGGTGTGGTCGGTGCGGGGGAGTCCTACGACGAAGCCGCGCGCCGCGAGGCGGGCGAGGAGTTGGGCGTGGTCGACCTGCCGCGGCCGGAGTACCTGTTCAAGTTCCTGTACGAGACATCCGAGCACGCGTGGTGGTCGGCGGTCTACCGGGTGACCGTGCCCGGACCGGTCGATCCGCAGGTCGAGGAGGTCGCCTGGCACGCGTTCCTCACCCGCGACGAGCTCGACGCGCGGCTGGCGCGGTGGGAGTGGGTGCCCGACGGCATGGCCGCGTGGCGGAAACTGGCCGCCCGCGCCTAGATCGGCTCCACCCCGGTCGGCAGGCGGCTCCACGCCGACTCCTCGTGCAGGTATGCCAGCAGCACCTCCCGCATCGCCCGCGCGGCGTGGGTGGGGGTGACGTCGCGACGGTGCGCCAGCGCGATGGTGCGCTGCACCCCCGGTGGGGCCAGGGGAGTGGACCGCAGCCGGGTCCGGCCCGACAGCACCATCGACGGTACGAGCGCGACCCCGAGCCCGGCCTCGACGAACCCGAGCACGGCGTCCATCTCGCCGCCCTCGATCGCGAACGACGGATCGAACCCGGCCCGGCGGCACGCCTCCAGGGTCGTGTCGCGCAGGTCGTAGCCGGGACGGAACATCACCAGCGGCTGGTGCTCCAGCTCCGGCAGCGTGAGCACCGGCGACTCGGTCGGCGCGGGCAGGGTGATGGCCGACGCGACGACCAGGCTCTCGCGCAGGATCGGCTCGGCCCGCAGCGCCGGATCGGTGCCCTGGTCGGGCAGCACGATCAGGGCCAGGTCCAGGCCGCCGCGGGCGAGTTTGCCGACCAGGTCCTGCGAGCCGCCCTCCTCCAGCAGCAGCCGTACCCCCGGGTAGCCCTCCTGGTAGCGGCGCAGCACCGGCGCGACCAGGCTGGTGCACAGACTCGGGGTGGCGCCCAGCCGCAGCCGCCCTCGGCGTACGCCGATGAGTTCCTGCACCTCCAGGCGGGCGGTCTCGACGTCGGCGAGGATGCGCCTGGCCCGGGGCAGCAGCGCCTCCCCGGCCGGGGTCAGCGTGATGTTGCCACGCGAGCGGGTGAACAGCGGCGCGCCCAGTTCGGTCTCCAGCACGTGGATCTGCTTGCTCAGCGACGGCTGGGTCACCCCGGCCTGCTCGGCGGCCTGGGTGAAGTGGCGCGTCTCGGCGACCGCGACAAAGTACTTGAGCTGCTGCAACTGCACACCCATAGCGTAGGGCCATCGTCGGAGCCCCGACGATGGCCGCGGCAACCGCCGCCGGCTGCCGCTGTCTAGGATGGCGCCCGTGCGGCAGCAGACCCGGGTCACCTATGACGGCATCGCGTGGGCGTTCGTGTGGGCGGGGTTTCCGCTGGCCGGCGCCGGAGTTGGCTGGCTGCTGCGGGCGGTGGCCGGTTGGGTGGCGGGCCTGGCCTGGGCGCCGCTGCAGGGCCCGTTCCGGCTGGTCGCCTCGATCCGCGAGCCGTACGGCACCCTCGCCGCGGTCGGCGTCGGCGCGCTGCTCGGTCTGGGCGTGGCGCTGCTGGCGACCCTGGAGGTGCTGGTCCTGGTCATCGACGACGATGCCGTGGCGCTGCGTCGGGGCGGGGTCGAACGGGCCCGGTTCGGGCGACCGGCGGTACGCGGCGTGTTCATCGACCTCAAGCACCTGGTCCTGCTCGGTGCCGATGGTGCCGAACTGGACCGGCAGGAGTGCGACCTGGACGTCGAGCGGGTTCGGGCGGCGTTCGAACGGCACGGCTACCGGTGGCTGCCCGGCGATCCGCACGCGGCGCACTACCGGCGCTGGGTGGACGGCGACCCGGACCTGACCGGTCCCGCCGGTGCGTTGCTGCGGGCCCGGCAGCGGGCCGTCGACCGGGGTGAGGACCGCGACCGCGACGAGTTCCGGGCCGAACTGGCCAGGTTGGGCGTGGTGGTGCGGGACGAGGGCAAGCGGCAGTACTGGCGCTCGCAGGGACAGTGAGTTTTCCCACCTGCTGAGGTGTGCCTCACAGGCCGGTGACGCGTTGCGGCGGCGAAGCGGCATCTGGGGACCCTGAATGCACGCTGAAAGATCAATTGAAGCTGTTTCAGTATGGCGTACGGCTATCGACTGGGCCCGTGTCATGCATTGGACGCCTGATCCACAGCGTCCTAGCCTGCGAGACGTGGCAGTAGCGAATCAGACCCTCGCCCGACCTGGACTTCTGCGGTCCACGGTCGGCCAGAAGGTGATCATGGCGGTTTCGGGAGCACTCCTGGTGCTCTTCCTCCTCGCGCACATGATCGGCAACCTCAAGATCTTCTTTGGCGCGCAGACGTTCGACTCGTACGCGCACTGGCTGCGCGAGATCGGCGAGCCGATGCTGCCGTACTCGGCGTTCCTGTGGATCCAGCGCGTCGGCCTGCTGGTCGCCATCGTCGCCCACATCTGGGCCGCGACGGTGCTGACGATCCGCGCCAAGAAGGCCCGGCCGGTCAAGTACGCCCACCGCAAGCCCGTCCAGGGCTCCTACGCCGCGCGCACCATGCGCTGGGGCGGTGTGATCATCGTGCTGTTCGTGGTCTACCACATCCTCGACCTGACCACCCGCACCATCAACCCGGTCGCCGACACCAGCAAGGCCCACGCGGCGGTCACCGCCGACTTCGCCCCCGACCGCTGGTATGTCACCGCGTTCTACGCCCTGGCCGTGCTCACCCTCGGCTTCCACCTGCGGCACGGCATCTGGAGCGCGCTGCAGACCCTGGGTGTCAGCAACGACCGCCGCGAGAAGGCCCTCAAGGGCGTCGCGCTGGCCGTGGCCGCGGTGATCGTCGCCGGGTTCCTCTCCGTCCCGTTCGCCGTACTCACAGGGCTGGTGAAGTGACCATGTCGGACTACTACACCCTCGGCGACCCGGTCGCCGACACCAAGGCGCCCGAGGGCCCGATCGAGACCCGCTGGGAGCAGCGCCGCTTCGGCGCCAAGCTGGTCAACCCGGCCAACAAACGCAAGCTCACCGTCATCGTGGTCGGCACCGGCCTGGCCGGCGGCTCGGCCGCGGCGACCCTGGGCGAGCTCGGCTACCAGGTCAAGTCGTACTGCTACCAGGACTCCCCGCGTCGCGCCCACTCGATCGCGGCCCAGGGCGGCATCAACGCGGCCAAGAACTACCGCAACGACGGCGACAGCGTCCACCGGCTGTTCTACGACACCGTCAAGGGCGGCGACTTCCGCAGCCGCGAGTCCAACGTACACCGCCTGGCGCAGATCTCGGTGCAGATCATCGACCAGTGCGTGGCCCAGGGCGTCCCGTTCGCCCGCGAGTACGGCGGCCTGCTCGACACCCGCTCCTTCGGCGGCGCCCAGGTGTCGCGGACCTTCTACGCCCGGGGTCAAACGGGCCAGCAGCTGCTGCTGGGCGCGTACCAGGCCCTGGAGCGCCAGATCGCGGCCGGGACTGTGCAGATGCACGACCGGCACGAGATGCTGGAGCTGATCATCGTCGACGGCCGCGCCCGCGGCATCGTCGTACGCGACCTGGTCACCGGTGAGATCAGCACCGAGTTCGCCGACGCGGTCGTGCTCGCCTCCGGCGGCTACGGCAACGTGTTCTTCCTGTCCACCAACGCCAAGGGCTGCAACGTCACCGCGTCGTGGCGGGCGCACCGCAAGGGCGCGCTGTTCGCCAACCCGTGCTACACGCAGATCCACCCGACGTGTATCCCGGTCTCCGGCGACCACCAGAGCAAGCTCACCCTGATGTCGGAGTCGCTGCGCAACGACGGCCGGGTGTGGGTGCCCAAGGCCAAGGGCGACGCCCGGGTCCCGGCCGACATCCCCGAGGACGAGCGCGACTACTACCTGGAGCGCATCTACCCGGCGTTCGGCAACCTGGTGCCCCGTGACATCGCCTCGCGCGCGGCCAAGAACGTCTGCGACGAGGGCCGTGGCGTCGGCCCCGGCGGCCTGGGCGTGTACCTGGACTTCGCCGCCGCGATCAACCGCCTCGGGCGTGACGCGGTCGAGGCCAAGTACGGCAACCTGTTCGAGATGTACCAGCGCATCACCGGCGAGGACCCGTACACCACGCCGATGCGCATCTACCCGGCGGTGCACTACACGATGGGCGGGCTGTGGGTCGACTACGACCTGCAGTCGACCATCCCGGGCCTGTTCGTGATCGGCGAGGCGAACTTCTCCGACCACGGCGCCAACCGGCTGGGCGCCTCGGCGCTGATGCAGGGACTGGCCGACGGCTACTTCGTGCTGCCCAACACCATCGGCGACTACCTGGCCGCGGGCCCGTTTCCGAAGCTGGACGGCGAGAACTCGCAGGTGGCCGAGGCCCGCAAGCAGGTCGAGGAGCGCATCGAGAAACTGCTGTCGATCAACGGCGACCGCACCGTCGACTCGTTCCACCGCGAGCTGGGCCGCATCATGTGGGAATACTGCGGCATGGAGCGCACCGACGCCGGGCTGCGCAAGGCGATCAGCGAGATCCGTGAGCTGAAGGCCGAGTTCTGGCAGCGGGTGAAGGTCCCCGGCGACGGCGAGGGCCTCAACCAGTCGCTGGAGCGCGCCGGCCGGGTGGCCGACTTCTTCGAGCTGGCCGAGCTGATGTGCATCGACGCGCTGCACCGCGAGGAGTCGTGCGGCGGGCACTTCCGGGCCGAGAGCCAGGACGCCGACGGCGAGGCCCAGCGCGACGACGAGCGGTTCAGCTACGTCGCCGCGTGGGAGTTCACCGGCGACAGCCCGGTCCTCCACAAGGAGGACCTGACCTTCGAGTACGTACACCCGAGTCAGCGGAGCTACAAGTGACCCAGAAGTCGATGAGCCTGAAGCTGCGCATCTGGCGGCAGGCCGACGCCCAGGAAAAGGGCGCCATGGTCACCTACCAGCTGCAGAACGTCTCCCCGGACATGTCGTTCCTGGAGATGCTCGACGTGCTCAACGAGCGGCTGACCCTCGACGGCGAGGACCCGGTCGCCTTCGACCACGACTGCCGTGAGGGCATCTGCGGCATGTGCAGCCTCGTGATCAACGGTGTGCCGCACGGGCCGGAGAAGGCGACCACCACCTGCCAGCTGCACATGCGGCATTTCAAGGACGGCGAGACGATCGACATCGAGCCGTGGCGGGCCAAGGCGTTCCCGGTCGTGAAGGACCTGGTCGTCGACCGCCGCGCGTTCGACAAGATCATCCAGGCGGGCGGGTACATCTCCGCGCCGACCGGCTCGGCCCCCGACGCGCACGCCGCCCCGGTGCCCAAGGCCGACGCCGACGCCGCGTTCGAGGCCGCGACCTGCATCGGCTGCGGCGCCTGCGTGGCCGCGTGCCCCAACGGCTCGGGCATGCTGTTCACCGCCGCGAAGATCACCCACCTGGGTCTGCTGCCGCAGGGCCAGCCCGAGCGCGACACCCGCGTCATCGACATGATGCACGCGCACGACGAGGCCGGGTTCGGTGGCTGCACCAACACCGGCGAGTGCACCTCGGTCTGCCCGAAGGGCATCCCGCTGCAGGCCATCGCCCAGCTCAACAAGGACTTCCGGCACGCCCTGCGCGCCGCGTCCTGACCCGTACGGCCGACACAGGGCCGCGCCCGTCCGGTTGACGGGCGCGGCCCTGCGCACATCCGAGGCGGGCCTCAGCCGGGTTTGCGGCCCGACCAGACACCCGTGGTCCGCCGCAGGACCCGGTCGTCTTCGGCAAGCTCCAGCACCCCGCGGTAGAACTCCTGCCGCCGGTCGTCGGGCAGGGCCTCGATGAACGCCCGGTAGCCGTGGCTCATCGCCCACTGCCACAGCATCTCGCCGTCCCGGAACGTGATCGCGACCTGCGCACTGTCCTCGCGCAGATCCACGAAGCCCGCCTCCTCCAGCAGGTCGGCGGCGTCGACCGGCCGACCCATGCCCGCGTCCGGGTCCAGGTAGGCCGCGAACCGCCCGAACAGGCCGTTCAGGCGGCTGCCGAGCGAAGTCTCGTCGGCGACCGACGGTGCGCCACCTCCGCCGCCGGTACGGGCGCTGCCTCCGGTGAACGCGAAACGCCCACCCGGGGCCAGCACGCGGTACGCCTCGGCGACTCCGGCGGCCGGGTCGTCCAGGACGTGGATGACGAACGAGGAGCCGACGAGATCGAAACCTCCCTCCGGCAGCGCAAGCGCCTGCACATCCATCACGTGCGCCGTCACTGCCGGGTAGGCCGCGGTCAACCGCTTGACCATCGCCGGTGACGCGTCGACGGCCGTCACGACACAGCCCCGCGCCAGGGCCGGTGCGGTCAGCGCACCCCGCCCGGAACCCAGGTCCAGGAACCGGCACCCGGCGGGAGGATCAAGCACCTCCATGATGGCGGTGCCGAACTCGGCGAAGAACGGGGCCACCTGGTCGTACTCGTCGGCGACCCGGTCGAAGAGCTTCCATGCTGGTTCTGCCACGGCAGGCAGTCTCACGACGACGCCGCATCCGCGCAAACGCTTTTCCGCGCGTTTCGGGGTGTCGAGAATGCGGCGCCGGCTCCGTCCCGGGTATATCAGTGGCACGACAGGCCACGCGACGAAGAAGGAGCACCACCGTGACGATTCAGCGGATGGACAACGTCGGCATCGTCGTCGACGACCTCGAGGCCGCGATCGCGTTCTTCGTGGAACTCGGCATGGAGGTCGAAGGCAGGGCGCGGATCGAGGGCGGCTGGGCGGACCGCACCGTCGGACTCGACGGCATCCGCTGCGACATCGCGATGATGCGGACCCCGGACGGGCACGGGAAGCTGGAGCTGGCGAAGTACCGCAACCCCGAGGCGATCGGCGCCGAGCCGAAGAGCCCGCCGCCCAACACCGTCGGCCTGCACCGGGTCATGTTCGCCGTCGACGACATCGACGACGTCCTCGCCCGCCTGCGCGGCGCCCACGGCGCCGAACTGCTCGGCGAAGTGGCACGGTACGGGGACAGCTACCGGCTCTGCTACCTCCGCGGCCCCGAGGGGATCATCGTCGCGTTGGCCGAGCAGCTCAGCTGACGGCCCGGCGCGACCGTTCGGGTGAAAATCCGCCCGGAAAACGTCGCGGCGGCATGTCGAGAAACCACGTGCGGCTCCGTCCCCGGTGGTGAACACGGCCACAATGGGTCGTACCGCACCAAGGAGGAACATGATGGCCAAGTACCTGCTGCTCAAGCACTACCGGGGCGCGCCGGCGGCGGTCAACGACGTGCCGATGGACCAGTGGGCGCCGGAGGAGGTCGCGGCCCACATGCAGTACATGCGGGACTTCGCCGCTCGGCTCGAGGGCACCGGTGAGTTCGTCGACGGCCAGGCACTGTCGCCGCAGGGGACGTTCGTCCGCTACGACGGCGAGGGGCGGCCGCCGGTCACGGACGGCCCATTCGCGGAGACCAAGGACCTGATCGCCGGCTGGATGGTGATCGACGTCGACACCTACGAGCGGGCGCTCGAGCTGGCCGGCGAGCTGTCCGCGGCGCCGGGTGCGGGTGGCAAGCCGATCCACGAGTGGCTCGAGGTGCGCCCGTTCCTGTCCGAGGCGCCCACGGTGACCGAGTGAACGAGTCGCTGCTGCGGGAGCTGGTGCCCGCGGTGATCGGAGTCCTCGTCCGCCGCGGAGCCGACTTCGCGGCGGCCGAGGACGCCGTCCAGGACGCACTGCTCGAGGCCGTACGCGGGTGGCCGGACGACCCGCCGCGCGACCCCAAAGGCTGGCTGGTCACCGTGGCCTGGCGGAAGTTCCTCGACGTCGCCCGCGCCGACGCTTCCCGGCGACACCGTGAGATACGCGTCGAGGTCGAGCCCATGCCCGGCCCGGTCGAGGCGGTGGACGACACGCTGCGGCTCTACTTCCTGTGCGCGCACCCGTCCCTGACCCCGGCCTCGGCCGTCGCGCTCACGCTGCGCGCGGTCGGCGGCCTGACCACGCGTCAGATCGCCTTGGCCTACCTCGTGCCGGAGGCGACCATGGCGCAGCGCATCAGCAGGGCCAAGCGGACCGTCTCGGGCGTCCGCTTCAACCAGCCCGGGGACGTCGCCACGGTGCTGCGCGTGCTCTACCTGGTCTTCAACGAGGGCTACTCCGGCGACGTCGACCTCGCCGCCGAGGCGATCCGGCTCACCCGCCAACTGGCGGCCAAGACCAACCACGAGGAGGCCGCGGGGCTGCTCGCGCTCATGCTGCTGCACCACGCCCGGCGCCCGGCCCGGATGAGCTCCGACGGCAGGCTCGTGCCCCTCGCCGAGCAGGACCGCGGCCGGTGGAACACCCGGCTGATAGCCGAGGGCGTCGACGTGCTCCAGGCGGCCCTCGCCCGCGACCGGCTGGGCGAGTTCCAGGCCCAGGCCGCCATCGCGGCGCTGCACGCCGACGCCCAGGCGGCCGAGGAGACCGACTGGGTGCAGATCGTCGAGTGGTACGACGAACTGGTGCGCCTCACCGACAGCCCGGTGGCCCGTCTCAACCGGGCTGTCGCCGTCGGCGAGGCCGACGGCCCGCGGGCCGGTCTGGCCGCGTTGGCGCTGCTCGACCCCGCGCTGCCCCGCCACACCGCGGCCGCGGCGTACCTGCACGAGCGTGACGGTGACCCGGTCACCGCGGCACGGCTCTACGCCGAGGCCGCCCGATCGGCGCCCAACCTCCCCGAACGCGACCACCTCACGCGACAGGCCGCACGGCTCAACGCGCAGCTGCGCACGGGTTGACCGGAACGCCCGAAACCCGTCCCGGCCTCAACCATTGACATTGGTCGCTACGGTGGGCAGCCATGGAGCGGCAGTCACGGTTCGGACCCGGCGCCGAACTCGCGGTGATCTCCGTCGTCGCCCTCGCGGGCTTCACCGGCCGGCTGCTGTGGCAGCTCGGCGAGCAGCCGCCGCCCAGCGACGGCAAGTGGGTGCCGATCGTCGGCTACCTGCTCTTCGGCGTGCCTCTGCTGTGGTTCTGGCTGATCCGGCTGCTGCGCTGCGCGCTGTCCGTGCTGGCGGCACCGCGCCGGCTCACCGTCCGCGCGATGGTGTGCACGCCGACCCGGGTCGGCGTGTACAGCGGGTACCTGCGGGTGCACGACACCGATGGCGACGTCTACTACCAGCGCGTCGTCTACGAGCCGTGGTTCCTGCGGGTGGGCTCGGCGCCGCGGGAGGCCACCGTGCGCCGCTGCCCCGGCCTGAAGTCGATGTTCGTGGTGGACGTGCCCGGATTCGGGCGGCTGTGGCCCGCCACCGCGGCGGGTCGGGGGCTCAACCCGCTGTTCACGACGCTGTACGAGTTCCCCGCCGTCACCGACCGCGGCTGGACCTGGCGCTGGCTGGTGCCGGCCCTCGCGGGGATCACGATCATCATCTGCCAGCTGGACGAGCTCGGCGGCCCCGTCGCGCTGGTGGCCATGGCGTCGCTGTTCCCGGCCCTGTGGATCTGGGGCGGCGGCGTCCCGCCGACGAATCCGTGGCCCGCGCCCGGTGAGGTGCCGCGCGACCCCTGGTGGCTGCAGTAGTCAACAGGATCCGGCAGGGCCGGCGTGTATGCCCTCATCCGCGGGCGGGCGGTCGACCCCGCGCGTCAGCGCACCCAGCTGTACCCGGCCCAGGCGAGCAGGCCGAGCAGGAGCAGGCCGCCGGCGCGGCGGGTGTGCAGGAACGCGATCGGCGCCCACCACAGCGGCCATACCGGGTTGTCGGCGGGCGGCTCGGCAGGCACCGGCCGGTTGAACGCGGCCACCACCTTCACCAGCATCGGTACCGCGAGCAGCACCAGCAGCGCGGTCCACGGCAGCGCCCGGACCGCGACCAGCACCGCCACCCCGACGTAGAACGCGATCATCATGGCCTGGGTGAGCCGCTTGGCGGCGGGTTCGCCGATCAGCACCGGGAACGTCCTGGTGCCCGCCGGGCCGTCATACGGCAGCTTGTCGATGTGCTTGGCCATCAGCACCGTCGTGGGCAGCAGCGCGTACACGGTCGCGGCGGCCAGGACCTGCCACGGCAGCGTGCCCGTACCGGCGTAGTACACCCCGCCGACCATCAGCGGGCCCCAGGTCAGCAGCACGTCCAGCTCACCGAGGCCGATCTTCTTCAGCCGCAGCGGCGGCGCGGTGTACGCCCACGACAGGAACAGCCCACCCAGGGCGAACGCGACGATCCACCAGTCCTGCCGCACCACCAGCGTGACCATGATGGCCAGGTCCAGCACCTGACACAGCAGGATGCCGACGACGAGCTGCTTCCTGGTGACCAGCCCGGCCAGGATCGGATGCGGGGCGTACAGGGTGCGCGGATAGTTCTCGGTGTCGTTGCCGACGGCCGTGTCGGCCAGGTCGTTCATCAGGTTGTTGGCCAGGTGCGCGACCACGATGCCGACCACGGCCAGGGTCACGTTGAGCCAGTCGACGCGCACATCGGCGATCACGGCCAGCAGCACCGCCAGGATCCCCGAGGTCAGTGTCATCGGCAGCACCCCGGCTCGGGTGACGACCAGCCAGCGGGTGACGCCGTCGACGACACCCTGCTCCGGCGGGTTGGTGGTGAGGAACGCGTACCGCCAGGCCGCCAGGCGGGCCCGCAGCGCGAGGGAATTCGTCTGGGCTGCCACGGCCGCACTGTACCGCCATCCGGGACGGCCGGAGTCCGCCCAGCGGATCATCTATCGTCTCGGCCATGCCCGCCGCCCGCACCGCCCTCGAAGCCGCGTACCTGCACGCCCGCGAGCTCGACGACCGGGCCGAGCTCGCCGCCGCCCTCGGCCCCGGCGACCCGGACCTGACCGCGCGCGCGGCCCAGGCCCGCGACCGGGTCCGGGCGGACCTGGTCGCGCTCGGCGGCACCGACGACCCGGCGGTGGCCGCGATGCTGGCGTGGGCCGGGCCCGCGTCGGGCGGCGGCGGTGAGGACCTGGCCGAGATCGAGCGGGCGTACGCGCGTGAGCAGGGCGCCGTGCACGTCGGTGGGCAGCGGCTGACCCGGCTCGCGGTGCTCGGACTGCTCGGCCGGGAACCCGACCCGCACACGCGCCGGGACCTGTTCCTGGCGCTGCGGCCGGTATGGGCCGCGATCGACGGCGACGGCGACGACAGCCCGTACCGGCGGATGCTGCCGGACAGCGCCCGCCGGTGGGCCGGCGGCGGCCCGGTCGCCGCCAACGCGACCGCGCTCGGCCTGGACCCGGCGTCGGTCGAACCGGACCTGGTCGCCGTCCTCGACACGTGGCGGCAGGTCAGCGCCGCCCGCGACCCGATCGAACCCTGGGACTGGTGGTACGTCCACGGCACCACCGCCCGCGTGCTGCGTGAGGCCACCCCGGTCGGGCGGCTGCGGCCGCTGTCCGACGCCTACCACGCCGCGCTCGGTGCCGACCCGGCCGCCCTCGACGTTCGCTACGACACCGCACCCAGGCCCGACCGGCCACCGGTCCCGGTCGCCTACACGACGTTCGGTTCCCGGCCCCGGCCCGGCCGCCGCGCCCAGCCGTGGGTGCTGGGCACCTACACCGCGGGCGGGCTGGGGGAGTTGACCGAACTGGTGCACGAAACCGGGCACGCCCTGCACGTCGCCGCGATCGACACCCGCCCCGCGTACGCCGACTGGCCCGACAGCGACGCGTTCACCGAGGCCGTCGCGGAGCTGACCGCGCTGGACACGGCCGAACCGGCGTGGCAGCGCCGCTGGCTGGGCGGCGAGGTGCCCGAGCCGGTGTCGCTGCGCGACCGCTACGCCGACGTCATGCTCGACGTGTGCTGGGCGCTGCTGGAGATCCGGCTGCACGCCGACCCCACCCGGCGCCCCAACGACGTGTGGGCTGAGCTGACCTCGACCTACCTGGGTGTCGTGGCGCATCCGGAGCTGTCCTGGTGGGCGATGCGGGGCCAGCTCGTCCAGGAACCCGGCTACATGGTCAACTATGCGCTCGGACCGATCATCGCCGCCGACCTGCGCGCGGCGGTCCGCGCCGTACGCGGTGACTGGACCGGCGGTGATCCCGGCTGGTACGGCTGGGTCAGCGCACACGTCTACCGGTGGGGCCTGTCGCGTGGCTGCGGTCAGGTGCTGCGTGACGTCCTGGGCCGCGCCCCGTCGGCGACGGCGCTGCTGGCGCAGCTGCGCCGGGCCGGGTAGCTCACACCAGGTCCGGTTCGAGCAGCAGCCCCAGCCAGTCGGCGACCTCACCGCCGTACTCGGCCAGCGCCGCGTCGTCGACACCGTCGAGCGAACGCCGCCACGACACCGCCCGGCTGACCTTCGCCCCGGCCAGCGCCGATGTCACGTCCTGACGCAGCCGGGCCGGGTCGGCGTGGCCGGTCCACGGCTGCAGGTACGCGTCGCGCAACCGCCGCAGCACCGGGTCGCCCGGTGGCAGGCCGTACCGGTCGGCGGCCACCCGCAGCGCGACCAGCAGCACCCCGAACGGGTGGCCGACCGACGCGTCGCCCCAGTCGAAGAACCGCCAGCCGTCGCCGACCAGCACGTTGCCGTCGTACAGGTCGTCGTGCTGCACCGACGCCGGGACCGGGCTGTCACCGAGCCGGGCGCACGCCTCGGCGAACAGCGGTTGCCGCGCCCGCAGCGCGGCCAGCCGCGCCGCGGGCATGGTCGCGCGCACGAGCGGATCGTCCAGCAGCGCGGCCAGGTGCCCCGGCAACCGCTCGGGACGCATGTCCGGCACGCCCAGCGCCAGCATCCGCCCGGTGTGGCCGGTGAGGTCGCGTTGCAGCTCGGCGTGGCGGGTCAGCATCGGCGCCCAGTGCCCGGGGTCGTCCGGGGCGGCCCGGCGCAGCGTCGTGCCGCCGTCGGGCAGCAGCGACCAGCCGCGCTCCGGCTCGACCGCGATCGGTTCGAGCACCCGGCCCGGTGCCCAGCGGGCCAGCGCCGCCATGAGCGCGGCCTCGTACGTCGAGCAGGGGCCGTTGGCTTTGAACCACAGCTCGGTGCCGTCGACGGGTACCCGGGCCAGCAGTGACCAGGGCCGCACCCGGGTCTGCGCGACGGGCCCGGTCCGATGCCGCCCGCCCGCCGCCAGTGCGGTGTCGATCCAGCTCAGCGCCGCGTCCCAGTCGGGGACCACCGTGTCGGGCATGCCGGTCACGGTACCGGCCGGGTCACAGGCCGACGATCAGCAGCGCGGAGATCAGCAGTGCGGCCAGGTGCAGGGCCTGGTCGGCGGCGTACATGCCGCTGACGGGGGTGGTCAGTTCGGCGAAGCGGGGCGAGCCGGTGGCGCGCAGGATCGCCCGCACCGGCCAGCGCCGGTCCAGCAGTCCGTGCGTGGCCAGCGAGAAACCGAGCCCGGCGCCCAGTCCGGTCCACGACAGCGGCAGACCGAGCAGGGTGGTGGTGCCCAGCAGCAGCACCAGCAGGGTCAGGTGGTAGCCGAACAGGTGCCCGGCCATGGCCCGCCAACCGCGCCCGCCGGCCTCGGCCTTGCCCTCGGCCTGGTGGTCGGTCTGGGCCACATGGTCGCCGACCTGGTGCCCGACGTACAGCACGAGCAGCACGACAGCGAAGGTCGCCGCGCGTGCGACCACGAGCGGTTCGGTGAGCAGCTGCTCGGCTGGGGATGACATGTGTCAATGGTGGACCGGTCGGGGCCTGCGGCGCTGCGAGGCAGCCGACAGTTTGGCTGTGGCGTGCACTACGCGACACTCGCGGGTGTGACGGGCGCCGCGGGCAGCAGCCACAGTCCGGCGGCCGCGACCGCCGCCACGGCGAGGCTGAGCAGGTTGAGCACCAGCGCCAGCCCGGCCCCGGCCACCGCCGTGGCCAGCAGCGCGCCGGTGACCAGCGCGACGGCGTCGCCGGCGTAGAACGCGGCACTGACCCGGCCCAGGACCCGGTCCGGGGTGTGCCGGGGCAGCGCGGTCTGCACGGTCACCCCGGCGACCGCGCCCGGGACACCGGCGGCGGCCGCGGCGAGCGCGGCGACGACCAGGTTCGGGGCGTTGAACAGCACCAGGAACGCCGCGGCGACGGCCGTGTACGCGGTGACCAGGACCGTGCGGGTCGGCAGGTGCGCCACCTTGCGGCTGAGTGCCGCCCCGGCCAGGTAGCCCGCGCCCAGCCCGCCGATGAGCCAGCCCAGGTCCGGGCCGGGCCGGTGCAGCAGCCGCACCAGGTACGGCACCAGCAGTGCGCTCAGCGCCGCGTTGAGCATCCAGAACGCCCAACTGGTCGCCAGCAGCCCACGCAGGATCGGGGTCGCCGTGACGTAGCGCAGCCCGGCGGCCAGGGCGCTGCCGACCGGCTCCCCGGCCCGCGGGGTGGCCGCGACGGGCCGCCGGGACAGGGCCACCGCCGCGAGCGCCGCGAGCAGATAGGTGGCCGCGTCGACGGTGACGATGGTGCCGAGGCCGGTCTGGGCGTAGAGCAGGGTGCCCAGTGGTGGTCCGGCCAGCCGGGCCGCCCCGAAGGTGAACGCGTTGACGGAGTTCGCCTCGACCAGCCGGTCGGCGGCCACCGCCGGGATCAGCGCCCGCGCGGCGGGGGCGAGCAGCACGGCCGCGATGCTTTCGACCAGCAGTCCGGCGTACACCCACGTGGTTCCGGCCGCCATCAGCAGCACCCCGGCCGCGGCGACGACGTTGCCGACCGCCAGCAGCGTGCGGCGGCTGTACCGGTCGGCGAGCAGCCCGGCCCACGGGCCGAGCAGCACCGCGGGCAGGCCCTGCACGGCCAGCGCGAACCCGGGCGCCAACGCCGACCCGGTGCTCGCGTACAGGTGTGCGGGCACGGCGATGACCAGCAGGTACGTACCCAGTTGCGACACCGCGGCGCCCGCCCACAGCAGCCGGAAGTCGCGGCTGTCGCGAAGAATCCCCATGGTTTGGCAAGCTATCCTCACAGAACACAATGTGGCAAGATATGTTCTCATGGAAACAGGTGAGTGGGGTCAGGTGCTCAAAGCCCGCCGGACCGCCGCCGGACGCACCATCGCGGCCGTGGCCGCCGACGCCGGACTGTCCGTTCCCTACATCGCCAACCTCGAGAACGGACGCGGCAACCCCACCCTGGCGGCCCTGTCCGCGCTGGCCCGCGCCCTCGGCGGACGGCTGCGCGTGGAACTGGCCGACGACGCCGCCCCCGTGCCGCCCGAACTGCCCGCCACCCTGCCCGCGTTCACCCGCCAACCCCGCTTCGGCGCCGAGACCGCACTGCTGGCCGCCCGCACCGGCCAGCCCGAACCCGCCGTACGCGACCGGGTCGTCGCCGCGATGGCCGCCGTCGCCGCCGTTCACCCCGGCCGGTCCATGACCGAGCTCGACTGGCACCGCGTGCTGGACGTCATCGTCCTGACCACCCGAGTGGCGCAAGACCCCGAACGGCGTTAGCGTGACCCGCCGGCCCGATGCCGCGCCACCATCACGGGGAGAAAACCATGCAGGATCCGGCGACGCAGTACGCCGCGACCGTCCGTCCCGCCGTCGACCGCGTCTACTCCTCCATGCGCCGCGCCTCCATACCGCAGGTGCGCGCCCTGGTCGAACGCACCGGCAGGAATCCGGGGTTCGCGGTCAGTTTCTACTTCGGACTGCTCGCCCGGCCCATGGACGCCGCCGGGTTCGCCGCCGCCACCACCTACAACGGCGGTGACATGACCACCGAACTGGAACAGGGCATCGCCGTGCGGGACGCCGACGGCGCCTGGCACCTGACCGACACCGGCCGCGACCTGACCCTGGAGTTCCAGCGGGTGCTCGCCGAGTCGGCGCAGGAACACTGGGCGCAGACGACCCTGCCCACCATGCCGGGCCTCACGGCGCTGCCGCGCCTGGCCGAACTGCTCGCCGTCCTGCTCGAAGCCGGTCAGGCCAGCGGCGGCCCCGCGTTCGCCACCCTCACCCCGGTCTACGAACCGGCCGAGGCCACCGACGCCCTGCGCGTGTGCACCCGGCTGGGCGCCCTGCGCCACCACCGCGCCGACGCCCACCGCGCCGCCTGGGCCGCGGCCGGACTCACCCTCGACCAGCTGCGCGCCCTCGACCCCGACAGCCCGCAGCGCCAGGCGATCGAGGACGACACGAACCGCCGTGACGCCCCGATCTACCAGGCGCTCACCTCGGCGCAGCGGCTGGAGTTCCTGGGCCTGCTCGCCGCGCTGCCCTGACCGGGCCGCCTCAGACGCCCAGCGCCTCCAACACGGTGGCGCCGGGCAGCCCGGCCAGCACCTTGCCCGGCACGATCAGCTTCCCGCGCCGGTTACCCGACCCGATCACCACGTACGGGGTGTCGGCCACGGCCGCGTCGACCAACACCGGCCAGCTGTCGGGCAGGCCGATCGGGGTGATGCCGCCGTACTGCATCCCGGTCAGCGTCACCGCCTCGTCCATCGGCGCGAACGACGCCTTACGCGCCCCGAGGTGCCGGCGAGCCAGGCCGTTGACGTCGGCGCGGGTGCTGGCCAGCACCATGCACGCCGCGTAGGTCACGGTCTCGCCGCGCTTGGCGGCCACCACCACACAGTTGGCCGACAGGTGCGGCTCCACCGCGTACGCCTGGCCGAAGTTGCCGGTGTCGGCCAGGTCGGGGTCGGTGTCGACGACCAGCACCGACTCGACCGGCTCCACCCCCGTCCACGCGGAGAGCGCGGCCGCGACGGGCGCGGCCACCAGGTCGGAGCGGGTCACGGCGGGCCAGGCGGCCTCGAATTTTCCGATCGGTGCGGCAGACATGTCCCCGATGGTAGCCACCGGGCGGCTAGGCTCACCGTTGCCATGGAGGGGTGTCTGTTCTGCGAGATCGCCGCCGGTGACCGGCCGGCGTTCGTCGTGCACGCCGACGAGGCGGCGGTGGCGTTCCTGGACACCCGACCCGTGTTCCCCGGGCATGTGCTGGTCGTGCCCCGTCCGCACGTGCCGACGCTGCACGACCTGGCCGCCGACGTCGTCGGGCCGTACTTCCGGCTGGTCCAGCGCATCGCCGGGGCGGTCGAGACCGGCCTGCAGGCGCAGGGCACGTTCGTGGCGCTCAACAACCGCATCAGCCAGAGCGTCCCGCACCTGCACACCCACGTGGTGCCCCGCCGCAAGGGCGACGGACTGCGCGGCTTCTTCTGGCCCCGCACCAAGTACGCCGACGACGCCCAGGCCCGCCAGTACGCCGAGGCCATCACCGCGACCCTGAACGGCTGAGCAGGCTGCGCCTCTCAGTGGTTGGACTGGAACACCGCGGTGGTGGTGGCCAGGAAGTACACGAACATCAGCACCGCGGCCAGCAGCGCCGCCCGGGTCGCCAGCAGCCACGCGGTGCGGGCCGTCTTCACCGCCGCCTTGGCCTTGGGCACCCCGGCCACGGCCCCCTTGTACCCGGCCCGCGCCTGCGTCATCTTCAACCAGCGGCGCCCGAGCAGCACGCCGAGCAGGACTCCGATGATGCCGACCATGAGGGCGTCAGGGGACATGGCCGCTACGGTAGCGCGTCCATCGACTCTGCGCGATCACTCATTCACCCGACGGGATCCGATCACGACACCGCACGGTGACGTGATGATCCCGCCGACCGGCTGCGACGTGCCCGACCAGCTCAGGTCGGGTCGACCGGGTAGAACCGGCCCGCCATCCGCAGGTATTCGTTGGAGTCCAGGAACCGGCCCAGCACGAACCCGGACGCGGGCGTGAATGCGCGGCCGCTGAGGACCTCCTCGCCGTGGACGAACTCGGCCACGACACCGGCCTGCGGCACGATGTCGGGGGTCCACGCCGAGGTCGGCGCGGCGAAGCAGTACACGTCCACGCGGGTGCCAGGCAGATAGCCGTGCCAGAACTCGACCGGTTCGGCGTCGACGGGCAGGCCGGTCTGTTCGGCGATGTGGCGTTTGGCCGCGTGCAGTGGGGTCTCGGCCGGGCGGACCGCTCCGCCGGGCAGGCTCCACCGGTTGGCGCGCACCGCCGACTGCTCGTCGCGCATGCGCAGTAGCACCGCTCCGGTCCGGCCCACCAGTGCCGTCAACGCGATCCGCGTGGTCATGAGGCGAGCGTACTTCGCACCCGCACTCGCGCGCTGACCCCGCCGGTCTGCCTATGCTGGGCCGTATGGCCGATCCGAAGACGGTGCCGACCGACGCCAGCGTGGCGGCGTTCCTCGCCGCGGTGCCCGACGAGCGCCGCCGCGCCGACGCGGTGGCGCTGTGTGAGCTGATGGAGGCGGCCACCGGCGCGGCGCCGCGAATGTGGGGCGAGGCGATCGTCGGGTTCGGGCAGTACCGCTACCGCTACGCCACCGGCCGGGAGGGGGTGTGGCCCGCGGTCGGTTTCTCCCCCCGCAAGACCGCGCTGACCGTGTACGTCGCCGAAGGTTTCGAGGCGCACGCCGACGCCGTGGCCCGGATCGGCCCGGTCACCACCGGTCGTGCCTGCCTGTACGTCAAGCGCCTGGCGGCGGTGGACGCCGATGCGCTGGCCGGGCTGGTCGGTGACGCGTTCCGGCAGGTCGACGGCAAGCTGATCACGAGCTGACCGGGATCGCTCTCAGCCGGGGACGGCGCGGGCGCACCCGACGCCGCCGCCCGGACAGCCGCACGCCCCTGCCCGCCCAACTGCTGGCCGACCCGCACCCCGGCCCCGCCGCCGACTAGGGTTGACGGCGTGCTGATCCTGCTGCCGCCGTCGGAAGGCAAAGCCGCGTCCGGCAAGGGCAAACCGGTCGACCCGGCCACCCTGTCGCTGCCCGCGCTGCACCCTGCCCGCGCCGCCGCGCTCGACGCCCTGACCACCCTGTGCCGCGGCGACCTCGACACCGCCACCCAGGTCCTCGGCCTCACCCCCGGCCTGCAGCCCGAGATCGCCCGCAACGCCACCCTGCCCACCGCTGCGGCCATGCCCGCCGCCGCGCTGTACACCGGCGTCCTCTACGACGCCCTCGACCTGGCCGGGCTGCCCACCACCACCCGCCGCCGCGCCAACCGCGCCATCCTCATCTTCTCCGGCCTGTGGGGCGCGGTCCGGCTCGACGACCGCATCCCGCCCTACCGCTGCGCCATGGGCGTCAAACTGCCCGGCGTCGGCACCCTGACCACCCACTGGAAAACCCCCATGGCCCAGGCCATGACCGAAACCGCCGCCACCGGACTGATCCTCGACCTGCGGTCCTCGGCCTACACCCCCGCCTGGACCCCGCGCGGCGAAACCGCCGACCGCACCGCCACCGTCCGGGTCCTGCACGAACGCCCCGACGGCAGCCGCATGGTCGTCAGCCACTTCAACAAAGCCACCAAAGGCCGTCTCGTACGCGACCTGCTGCTCGACGCCGCCACCCCGCGCACCCCCGCACAACTGGCCGACGCGCTCCGCGACCTCAAGTACACCGTCGAACAGCCACCCGTCGCCGCCGGGAAACCACGCCAACTCGACGTGATCGTCAACGAGCTGTAGGCGGCGTAGGCTGCCAGGCGGCCGCGCCGACACCGGCGCCGACACACCGGGAGCCGACCATGCGAAGCGCGTACGCCGACCTGGGCGGCCCCGTGCACCACGTCGACTTCGGCGGCCCCGCCGACGCCCCGCCGGTCGTGCTCGTGCACGGCCTGGGCGGCTCCCACCTCAACTGGACCCGCCTGGCCGCGCAACTGACCCCGTACGCCCGCGTACACGCCCTGGACCTGCCCGGCTTCGGGCGCACCCCCGCCGCCGGGCGGCCCACCACCGTCACCGCCAACGCCCACGTGCTGCGCCACTACCTGTCCGACGTCATCGGCGGCCCGGCGGTGCTCATCGGCAACTCCATGGGCGGCATGATCTCCACCCTCACCGCCGCCGACACCCCCGACCTGGCCCGCGCCGTCG
Organism: Catellatospora tritici; assembly: GCF_019083965.1. Classification (GTDB taxonomy): domain Bacteria; phylum Actinomycetota; class Actinomycetes; order Mycobacteriales; family Micromonosporaceae; genus Catellatospora; species Catellatospora tritici. The sequence continues at coordinate 478,875 of NZ_JAHRCY010000004.1, read as the reverse complement.
TCCTGGTCGACCCCAGCGTCCCCATCGCCAAAGACGCCCGCATCGACCCCGCCGTACGCCGCCAGTTCCTGATCAACCTCATCCCCGGTGTCGCGAGCTGGAGCATGCGCCGCCGCCTGGCCACCGTCCCGGCCCGCACCCGCGTCCTGGACACCCTCGCCGTCACCTGCGCCGACCCCGGCCGCATCCCCGACCAGGTCATCGCCGACGCCGTCGCCCTCGACGCACAACTGCCCCCACCCGGCCCCCGCTCGGCCGCGTACCTGGCCGCCAGCCGGTCCCTGCTACGGCTGCTGGCCGCCCCCACCGCCTACTGGCGCGCCATGGCGTCGCTGACCATGCCGGTCCTGCTCGCCCACGGCCTGCACGACCGGCTCGTCCCCGTCGCCTCGGCCCGCGCCACCGCCGCCCGGCTGCCGCACTGGACCTACGTCGAACTCGACTCCGGGCACGTCCCGCAGCTGGAACACCCGACCGAGCTCGCCGCCCACATCCTGCCCTGGCTGCGCCGCCACGACCTGCTGCCCGCCGCATGACCCTCGGCCCGGCCCACGCCTACCGGATCACCAAATACGACCCCGCCGACCGCGACGAACACGGCCACTACCAGGGCCCGCTCGACTCCAGCAGCGACCACGGCCCGGTCGAGGCCGCCTACCTGGCGGCCGTCGCCGCGTTCGCCCACGACAGCGGCGTCGACCGCCTCGCCGTACGCGAACCCGAACTCGCCCCGCACACCCTGGACAGCCCGGCCGCCGCCCCAGACCTGCGCGAGCTGTTCCCCGGCGGCGTCCACGACGGCGCCGAACTCACCATCGACGGCGCCCAGCGGCTGGTCCAGGCCATGCTGCGCGAAGACGGCATCTGGTGCCGCCTCGAACACGACGACCTGCTGCACGTTCACGTCGGCTGGGACCAGTACCTGTACATCGCCGCCCACCGCCGCTGCGACCGCGCGGTCGACCAGACGAACCGGCTGGGCCTGTTCGTCGAACAGATCCCGCACTCGCCCTACCGGCACACCCCCGACGACGAGGACGGCCAGCGCCGCCCCGCCGACGACACGTTCTGGACCGAACTGTCCGCCCTGGCCACCCGGCACGGCAGGCTCCTGATCGAGGAGGGCTACGTCCACAACGCCGTCCGCTGGCACCGCGTCACCGCCGCCGACCTACCCGACCTGCGCACCCGCCTCGCCCCCCGCGCCCGGCTGGCGGTATGGCCCGACCTGCGCGACCCCGCCGCGGTGGCCGACGGCCTGCCCGACAGCCTGTTCACCATCGTCTGGCAAACCCCCGACGGCATCCTGACCGGCAGCCTCACCACCGACACCGACCACACACGGCTACGCGAACTGCTCGCCACCGCCACCGCCGCAACCCTGCTGTACTGCGACGACGACCAAACCCGACCCCTGCTCGCAGCCGTCGGGACCGACCCCGACGGCGTCCTGCGCGCCCGCTGGTCGGTGTGACCGGCGTTAAATCCTTTGCCCGGCCACCTGACCCGGCCGTACGGTGGGACCGCAACCGATCACCACCGGCCACAGGAGACAGACATGTCACGCCAGGTACCGCTCGCACCGCGATGGCAGACGCCGCGCGGCGAGACGGCCCTACCCGGTGCCGGACGCAGCGGTGACGCCAACCGCAACCGCCGACTGCAAGGACCGAAGACGGCCCGGCGCCACTGACGCGCCGACGTCACGGCAGGCCCTCCGCCCGCCCGGTCCGACCGGGTCAGGGCGGTTTCGTCTATCCGAACTCTCCAGCGGGTGTAGCTCAACGGCCAGAGCACCGGTCTCCAAAACCGGCGGCTACAGGTTCGAATCCTGTCACCCGTGCTCGACATGCCACCGGCGCCGGTGGCATGTCCGGTCACGCCCCATGGGGATAGGGCGTGACCACCCGCCCGGGTAGCCCAACTGGCAGCGGCGACGCGCTCAGATCGCGTTCAGTGCAGGTTCGACTCCTGCCCCGGGTACCACCCAAGCCCACGCTACTGGCCGGTCTGCCCGTCGATGCTCTCGCGCAGCAGATCCAGATGCCCGCAGTGACGGGCCGTCTCCTCGATCATGTGCGCCAACGCGTACCGCAGTGTGAACGCCATACCCTCACCGCGGGCCGCGGCGTCCAACTCGGCACCGGCGATCGCGGACCGCGACCGCTCGCACTCGGCCACGTACCCGGCGACGATCCCGGCCAGGGTGTCGCCCGGCTCGATCGGGAAACCATCCTGCTCGGTCGACGGCCACGCGACGTCCAGGGCGGCGAAGTCGATGCTGAACCAGTACCGCTCCACCGCGGTCAGGTGTTTGAGCAGCCCGCCGGGCGTCAGCTGCGACGCGGCCACCGGCCGGGCGAACGCCTGTTCGTCGCTGAGCCCGTAGACCTTGTGCACCACGGTCGCGCGCAGGAAGTCGAGCAGCCCCACGAGGGTGTCACGTTCGGTGCCGTTCTCCGGCGGCCGGATCCGTTCGACCGGCGACGCATCTGCTGAAGTCACCGCGACAGCCTAGAGCCGTCCGCCGACGCTCACCGGAACCGGAACATCGTCCCGCCGGCGGGCAGCGGCCGCGGCGCCCCGGTGAACTCGTGCACCCCGACCGTGAACAGGACGTCGTCCGGGGCGTGGAAAGCCCGCTGGACGAACCCGGCAGCGGTGAACCAGCCGTCGATCACCGGCGTCAGGTCCGGGGCGCGCCTGGTACGGGTCCAGATCACGGTCGCGCCCGGCGCGCACAGCGACGGCAGCGCCGCCACCGTCGCCCGCACGTCATCGTCGCTGACATTGCCGAACACCCCGGCCATCAGCACCAGGTCCGCAGGCACCGCCCCGGCGTACGACCCGAAGCCGCCCGCGTCGGCGCACAGCACCTCCACCCCGGCCAACCCCGCCGCGCCCGCCCGTGCGGCAGCGGCGTTGCGGGGGTCGTACTCGATCAGCCGGGCCTGGACCCGGTCCGCGTCGGCTCGCCCCGCCAGCACCCCCAGCAGGTCATGGCCCTGCCCGGCGCAGGCGCTTACCACCCGCAGCAGCGGCTCGGGCCGCCGGTCCAGCCACGAGTCGATGTGCGAGCGCACCAGCGCCAGCCGCCGCGACAGCGGCGAGCCCGGATCGGCATAGTCGCGGTGCCAGTCGGCCCAGTCGGTTCCCACCGCAGCAGTATCGCGATCCGGGGCGCCGACCGCACCACCCAGGCCGAACCGGTTCAGCCAGGCCGCACCTCATACATGCTGTGACACGAACCCCACGAGATCGCGCGTTGCCACGGCACCGCCCCCGGCTGGTCCAACGGCCACTGCGACCCGACCTCCTCCGGCGGCAGCCAGAAAAACCGCCGGTACGGCCCCGTCGCCGCGTCCGCGGTCACCGGCACCGGCCACGCCACCATCGGCACGTCACCGCAGTCGGTCACCTCGTAACGCAGCTCGATGCTCACCGAACGGCCCGCCGCCAACCGGTACGGCAACCGCACGTCGGTGCCGACCAGCCGCAGCCCCGGCCCGTCCCGGCCCACCGCCAGCAGCGTCATCTCGGTCCAGCCGTCATTGCGGATCGTGATCGTCTGCCGTGGCGGATCCCAACCATGCGACACCGACGGCTGCTCGCCGAGCGCGAACCGGGGCGCCACCACCCCCGACCGCCACGCCGCCGCCACGACCGCCGCCAAGACCACGACCAGCACCAACGGCCTGGTCACACGCCGGGAACGCACGGGTCGGCTCAACTTTCGTCCACGACAGACCGCGGCCCGGAGCGGCGGACCCTGACGCGGCGCAGCCTAGCCGCGCCGCGTCGAGCATCGCTTCCACCGGTCAGCCGACCCGCACCCGCCGCCCGGTCGAGACGCTACTGCCAGAACCGGAACAGCATGAACCCGTAGAAAGCACCGTTGATCGGCGCCCCGGACGCGTGCATGATGAACGAGGTCAGCTCACCGAACGGGCCCCGCAGCACGTACAGCAGCACGAACACCAGGATCAGCCCGAACGGTTTGATCCTCTCCCCGGTACGGCGCGCGTTCGGCGGCAGGTACGGCTCGATGATCCCGTACCCGTCCAGGCCCGGCACCGGCAACAGGTTCAGCAACGCCGTCGCGACCTGCAGATACGCCATCAACGTCAGCGCACCCCAGAACACCGCCTGCGCGGGCGGGGCGTCGAACACGAAGAACGGCCCGAACGTGCCCGCCACGAACAGCAGCAGCACCGCCGCGGCCACGTTGATCGCGGGCCCGGCCGCCGACACCAGCGAATCCCGGAACCTGTTCCGCAGCCGGTGCGTCTCGATCAGCACCGCCCCACCGGGCAGCGGCAGCCCGCCCATCACCAAAAACAGCAGCGGCAGCACCCACGTCAGCACCGGATGGCCATACCGGCGCAGATCAAGCCGCAGATACCCCTTCTCCACCACCGTGTGGTCACCGCCGCGGTGCGCCGCCAGCGCGTGCGAGAACTCGTGCAGACACAACGTCACCAGCCAACCGGCCAGCGTGAACACGAACACCAGCGGCCCCGCCGGGCCGACGCCCGTCCACATCAGCACCCCGGTGCCGACCGTCACCGCCACCAGCGCCAGGAACAGCAGCGAGATACCACCCCGCTCACCCGAACGCCCCGACCGACCCAGCCGCGACGGACGCAGCGCCCGCATCCGCCGCCCCCGCACGACCTCGTTCTCCACGTCCCGGACCCGTTTCGTCCAGTCCTCTTCGGCCGCCAGCCGGTCAAGCGGGTCCTCAGCGTCTCCTGCCGGTCTGCTCATAGCGCGCAAGGCTACCCGACCCCCGACCCGATCAGGTTCCCGCGCCGTCGGCGCCCGCGCCCGGCGCCGTCGGCGCCGGAACCTGCGGCTTCGGCTCGAACAGCACCTGCGCCGGGGCCCCCACCTTGCCCACACACCACGCCACCAGCTCCCGGTCACGTACGTACAACTCGTACTTCCCACTGCGGTACAGCACCGGATAGTGCTCGCGGATCCACGTGACCGCATCCGGCCGCTTCTTCAACCGCCCCGTGGACAGGAACACCGCGTCGGCGGCCTTGGCCGCGGCGATCACCTCCGCATCGGACAGCCGCCCGGAGTCCAGCCGCACGTGCGAGGTGTCGGCCAGCCACGGCACGGTACGCAGCCCGGCCCGCGAGATCATTTCCTGGTCGTCGGTGACCACCCGCAGGTCGTGCGGCAGCCGCCGCACGCACGCCTCCACCGCCGTCGGCGTCGGGTACGGCCCGATCTCCCGGTTGCGGGCCTGCCACACACACGCCCACGCCCCGGCCAGCACCACCGCGGCCGTCACCGCGCCCAGCCGCCGCAGTCGCAACCCCGACCACAGGCTCGCCACCGCCACGGCCAGCACCGCCGCCCACGCCCCCATGAACATCGGCAGATGGTGCTTGAACGTGGGGTGGTGCAGGTACTCGAACGGCACCACCGCGCCCGCCCACAGCACCAGCGCCACGACCCCGGTCCGGCGCACCACCCCCGCGGGCCAGCACACCGCCACCAGCGCCGCGACCCCGGTCGCCACCAGCAGCGGCATTGCGTACGGCCCACCCGAGGTCACGAACCCGACGAGGTCCGGCGCGGGCCGGTGCTCGGCGGCCGCCACATGGAACCCGAACACCTGGTCCCAGGCCTGCTTCGGCGGCGACAGCCACACCAGCACCCCGGCGACCGTCGCGGCGAAGCCCAGCCCCAGCCACGCCCCGGCTGCAGCAGTACGCCGCAGCCACGCCAGCGCCGCCGCCCGCCACCGCCTTGGATTGTCCTGCCGCCACGGCGATTGGGCCTGCTCGGTGCCCGGCCGGTGCAGCGGCCGCGACACCAGCCACGCCACCAGCAGCGGCGGCACGAACACGATCGCCATCAACTTCACCAGCACCGCCAGTGCCAGCATCGCCCCGGCGCCCAACCACCACCATCGCGCCCACCGCCGCGAGCAGATCCGGGCCCGCAGCGCGCACAGCAGCGCCATCCCGCCCAGTGCCGCGGTCGGCACGTCCGCGCCGAACTGGTAACTGAACAGCTGGATCAGCGGCACCGCGGCGACCCCCAGCGCCGCGAGCATCCCGGCTCGCGGCCCGCGCACGGTCGCCGCGATCCCGGCCACCGCCACGACCAGCAGCAGCGCGAACCCGACCATCAGCCACCGGCCGGCAAGCTCACCGGCGGCCAGGTCGTCGGCGTGCCAGTGGAACGGCTGCGCCAGCAGCCACGCGAACAGCGGCGGTTGGGCGTGGAACACCTCCGAGTACGGCTTGTGCCCGTCGGCCACGGCCAGGGCGGTCTGCCAGTAGATGCCGTCGTCGTTGTCGAGGACCTGGCCGGGGGAGTGCAGCAGCCGGTGGCGGAAGGTGAAGAACACGACCGCGGCGACCACCCCCCACAGGCTCAGGTCGACGACGGTACGCAGCCGCGGCGGGCGTAGGCGAGGCAGCCGCAGGCGGGACAGCGGTGGTCGCAGGCGGCCGGGCAGGGCCAGCTTCATTCGTTCCGTCCAGTGCTTCGAGGGTCGGGCAACACCACCCAGATAACGGATAAAACGGAGCCGAACGCTGTATACGGTGATATTTATCCCATCAGAGTTCGTCAACTTGAGTTGACAGGGCCGTGCTGTCAACCTACATTGACACCATGAGCGACGCCACCAAACTGGCCGCCGCCGCAGGCAGCCCCGACCCCGGAACCGGCCTACGCGCGGTGCTCGCCCTACGCCGCCTACTGGAAACCCTCGAAATCCTGCAGGTCGGCAACGCCCGCAAACAAGGCTGGTCCTGGCAGGAAATAGCCGACGCACTCGAAGTCAGCCGCCAGGCCGTCCACAAGAAACACGCCGGCCGCTGGCCCGACACCGACCGACGGGACAAATGATGCTCGAACGATTCACCACCGCCGCCCGCACCACCGTCCTGGCCGCCCGCACCGAAGCCAGACAACTCGGCCACCCCCAGATCGGCACCGAACACCTACTACTCGCCCTGCTACGCCCCGAGTCCGGCACCGCCTACGAAATCCTCACCACCGCCGGACTCGACCACGCCACCACCACCGCCGCCGTCACCCGCCTCGTCGGCACCATCGCACCCTTCGGCCCCGGCGACGTCGCCGCCCTCGAAGCCATCGGCATCGACCTCGAAGCCGTCCGCACCAGACTCGAAGAGACCTTCGGCCCAGGCGCCCTCGACCCCGCACCACCCAAACCCAAACGCGGCCTGTTCGGCCGCCGCACCGAACCACGAACCGGCCGCTTCGGCCCCCGCGCCAAGGTCGTCCTCGAACTCGCCCTACGCGAAGCCATCCGCCTGCACCACAACCACATCGGCACCGAACACCTGCTGCTCGGCATCATCCGCGAGCAACAAGGCCTGGCCGCCAAAGTCCTCACCGACGCCGGAGTGGACCTGCGCGAGCTGCGCCGCAGCACCGAGACCGCCATCGCCGAACGCAGCGGACCGGCCAGCTGAACAGCGACCCGTCGCGGCAGCCGGCGCCGCGACCACCGCACACTCAGCCCTCGGCGACACCCCCGACCGGCCACGCCACGATCATCGGCGCGATCGGGAACCCGCCCGACCACGGCACCACCTGCGGCAACGGAACCCAGTCCAGGCCCACCATCATCGGACAGTCACAGCCGTAGTCCTCCGCACCCAACACCGGCTCACCCGGCGCCACCTCGACCGCGAACACCGCCGTCGGCCCCGACGGGAACGGCAGGTCCGCCAGGTGCCGCACCGACACCACCGTCAACCCGACCTCCTCGGCCACCTCCCGGACCACCGCGTCCTCGGCCGACTCGCCGGACGCGATCCCACCGCCGGGCAACGTCCAGTACTCCACCCCGTCATGGCGCCCCAACGGACCCCGTCCCCGCTCGCGCACCATCAGCACATGCCCGTCCCGTACGATCACCGCCGCCGCCCTTCGCCGCGCCATGCCCACCGCCCTTCGCCGCGTCCAGACTGACCGCCCGGACCGCATCAGGCCAGCGAAATCCCGCCGGTCAGCCCGCCGTGTCGAAGTAGGCCCGCAGTCGACGCGCATACGGCAGCCGCTGTTCGGCCGACGCGTAGCCCGGCAACGGCGGGAGCCGGTACAGGTCGTCACCGGCGTACCGGGCGAACACGTGCACGTGGTGGTGCCACACGTCCTGGTTGCCCGCGGGTTCGTTGTGCTGACGCACCGAGGTGCCCGCACACCCGTAGGTCGCACGGATCGCGATCGCCACCTCCCGCACCAGGTCGTGCACCCCGTGGCCGTATCGCGGCGGCAGGTCGTACAGATTCTCGACGTGCGCGGTGGGCACCACCAGGACATGGCCATGGTTGTGCGGCCACCACCGTGGTGAGATCAGCGCGACAGCCGTCGCCGTGCGCCGGACGACGTCCGGCGGACCGCTCAGTTCGTCGCCACCACCGGCGACCAGCAGGCAGAACGGACATCGGTAGCCGTCGGGTCGGTGGTTGTACACGCTCACTCCAAGGGGGAGACCGACCACTAGAGTCACCCCGGTGACCAACCTCGTCCAGAGCCGCTACGTCGAAGGCGCCTTCCACCTCTATGACCTGGCACGTCATCGCGTCGGCACGCCACTCGCCCCCACGCTGACCGTCACCCCACCGCAGCCGATCGACAAGCTGCACGGGCACGCGACCCACCCGGCTCTGCACGGCCTGGCGTACGCGACGGAGGCCGAGGTGGTCCGCCTCGACGCCGACGGCACTGTCCGCTGGCGACTCGAATTAGGCCGTCCCAACGGCAACCACGGCGGCGCCTATACGTCGTGCGCCTTCGAAACCGACGGCGAACGGCTGTGGGTGTACGTACCCGACGCCATGACCCACCGGTCCCGAACCGACCGGATCATGGTCGTCGACGCCGGGGGTGTCGTGCTGGCGCAGGCGGCGGTACCGAGCGCCGGACATGGCGCCGGTCTCGAGCCACATCCCGGCGGCGAGATGATCATCGATATAGGGGAGGGGCAGGACGGAGTGGTCCTGCTGCGCTGTCGGCTCGACGCCGACCGGCTCGAGGTGCACGAGTTCCCGTGGCGCGACCGCTGCCTGATCGGCATGGCGCCAGACGGCGCGACCTTCATGACCGTCGACCACGGACTCCAGGAGAACGTCTCGTTCCACACGTACCCGGACAGCGTCGAACTGTTCCGGTTGACGCCGGCCGACTTCGGCGAGCGGCGTGAAGAGGCCGTGGTCGAGTGGACGGGCGGCTACCTGGACGACCGCACCGCCGTCGTGGTCCTGTACGGCGAGGACGAGGACACCGGCGACGAATGGTTCGAGCACCACCTGGTCGACGTCTCGGCTCGGGAAGTGCTCGGCCGCTGGCAGGTGGAGGTCGACGACCTCTACGACGTCGATCTGGTCGGCGACGGGACATGGCTGCAGCCCGACGGGCGGGGCGGCATCCGCCGGTACGCCCGCTAGAACCGCGCAGACCTGTCTTCCAGGCCTTTTGCGTCCACCTCCGACATCAGACCTGGCCACAAACGTGGCTCAGCGGGGCTCTCAGGGCGTTTGCGCAGGTCAGAGGGCATATGTGAGGCGCGGGTCAGCATTCGGATCATCCTGGTTCGCTCGGCACCCGGGGAGCACTTCGGACACCGGGGTTCTGGACGCCCGCTGGCGCCGCCGCGCGGTGTCTCACCGACGTTTTCGAGTCCTCCCACCGGATCCGCGGCTCACCGGACTGGTTCGACCCGGTCCGGAAGCCGTAAATCTTAGTCACAACATAACTGTCATTATGGTGTTGCTAATTTATGAGCGAGATTCCCGTCCTGGAGCCGTTTTTTGATTATTGGATTACCGATAATCGCAATCCTGTAATTAACCGGGATGGTCGTGCCCGCGCTCGATGCGCCGGGCAGCACCCGGACCGGTTCGGCTACCGTGGCGCGGTGTCGGCTGTGATGGCTTCTGGTGTGTCGGTGCGGCTGGGGTCGCGTACGGTCCTGGACCGTTTGGATCTGACCGTCGACGAGGGTGAGATCGTCGCGTTGTCCGGAGTGAACGGCACCGGCAAGTCGACGCTGCTGCGGTGCCTTTCCGGGCTGCTCTCCCCCACCGCCGGAACGATCTCCGTGTGGGGTGCGCCGCCCGACGCAGGGCCCGGGTTCTGGCGCGCCGTCGGCCTGGTCGCCGAGGAGCCCGCCTGGTATCCGGGGCTGACCGCCCGCGAGCACTTGGACCTCGTCCGGTTGACGCATGAGCCGCTGGCCGAGCCGTTGGCGTCGGTGGCCGAGGTACTGGAACTGTTTGAGCTGGTGGGGCATGCCGACGCGTCGCCGTTGACGTTGTCGTCGGGTCAGCGGCAGCGGTTGGCGCTGGCGGCGGTGTGGGTGCGCCCGAGTCGGCTGCTGCTACTGGACGAGCCGGAACGGAAGCTGGATCAGCGGTTCCGTGGGGTGGTCGCGGGGATGCTGCGGGCGTACGCCGACGGTGGGGGCACGGTGGTGGTGGCCACACATGATCCTGGGCTGGCGGTGGGGTCCGGGGCGCGGATGCTGTCGATGTCGCAGGGGCGCCTGTCGGCTGCGGTGGTGGCGGGATGAGTTCGGTCGGGCAGGTCCGGGCGCTGGTGCGTGCGGGCAGACGGCGACCGGGCTGGACTGACTGGTATCTGCTGCTCGCGGCGGTGGTGATCGGGTCGCTGCTGGTGGGTGGCCCGTTGGGTGAGGTGTTGGGGCGGTCGGTGCCGCCGTTGCCGCCCTATCGGGCGGCGGCGTTGTTGTCGCTGGTGGCGGCGGGTGGGGCCGCGTTGGTCGCGGTGGCGCTCGCGGTGGGGCCGGTGGCGTTGTCCCCCGCTGACGCCTACTGGTTGGTGCTGTCGCCCCTGGACCGGCGCGCGGTGTTGACGCGTGCGGTGGCGGTGGTGGGTGCGCTCGCGGTGGTCGTGGGTGGGCTGGGTGGGGTGCTGGTGCGCTGGGCGGCGGGTCTGCCCGCGTACGGGTGGGGGCCGGTCGGGGTGGCGGCGCTGGTGGGTGCGGCGGTGGCTGTGTGCGTGGCCGGGTTGTCGGTGCTGGCACAGGCGGCCAGGCTGGGTGCGCTGGTGCGCCGGGTGGCGGTCGGGGCCGGTGTCGCGGCGGTGGGGTTCGGGTCGGCGGCGGCGGTGTGGCCCGGCTGGTCGGGGTGGTCCGGGGCCGGGTCTCTGGTGGTGTCCGGGCCGGGGCTGCTGGTGGTGGCGGTGGCCGCGTTGGTGGTGGCGGCGCTGGTGGTGGCGGCGCTGGTGTGGTGGCGGCTGGCGGTGTTTCCGGCGGGTGCGGTGTTGGCGGCGTCGGTGCGGTGGGGTGTGGTGACGGACGCGGCGGTGGGGTTGGAGCCGTCGTTCGTGTCGCGGGTGGTCGAGGACGGGTTCTGGCGGGGGCGGGTGCTGCGGTCGCGGCCGTGGCCGGGTTGGTTGCCGGTGTGGGCGGCGCCGGCGTGGCAGGACTGGCGGATGCTGGGGCGTCGGCCGCACCGGCTGGTGGTGTCGTTGGTGGGGGCGGCGGTGCCAGGGGTGTTGGCGGTCGCGGTCGGTGGGCTGCGGCTGCTGGTGGCCGGGGTGCTGCTGGCGGGTGCGGTGTCGGCCGCGAGCGCGGGTGCGTCGGGGGTACGGCGTGATGCGGGCAGTGCGGTGTTGGGGCGGCTGTTCGGGGTGGGTGGTGTGGCGGTGGCCTCGGCGCGGTTGGTGCTGCCGGGGGTGTTGGCCGCGGGGTGGCTGGTTGCGGCTTCGGCGGTGTTGGTGGCGGTGGGTGTGTGGGGGTCGTGGTGGTGGCTGGTGTTCGGGGTGGCGGTGGCCCCGGTGTTGGCGGTGGGTGTGCTGCGGTTGGCGGGGCGGGGGTGGGTGGATCATGCGTCGGTGCCGGTGGTGATGCCGCAGTCGGGGTCGTGGGTGCCGACGGGTTGGATCGTGTGGTGGGTGACGGGCTGGGATGTGGTGGTGGCTGGTGGGCTGCCGTCGGTGTGGGTGTGGTCGGGTGGGTCGGGCGACCGGGTGTTGTTGTTCGGGGTGCAGGTGCTGGTCGGTGCGGTGGTGGTGTGGGGGTGGGTCCGGGCTGGGTCTCGTCGGGGTCGTGGGTGAGGTTCGGCGGTGGGATTCGTCGGCGCTCAGTCGGGTCGTGGTGTGGCCGGACCTTGGCTCCGTCGGCGCGGCTGTCGCGGGACGCGCGGCTGTGCGTGGGGTTGGGTTGTTTGCAGGTTTCGTGCAGGCGCGGCTGTTACGGTGCGCCGGGTGTGGCGGGGATGCGCCACGATGGTGACCTGGTCGTTGCGCGTACCACCGAAGGGCTCTGGGATGGTGTTCAAGAAGCTGCTCGCCGGGTTGGGTTTCGGCGGGGTGGAGGTCGACACGGTGCTGTCGCCGCAGTCTGTGGTGGCCGGGGGTGTGTTGGCGGGGCAGGTGAATCTGCGGGCGAAGTCGGATACCGACATCACCGGGATCACGTTGTTGCTGGTGGCGTCGTCGGCTGGTGGTGAGGCGGAGCTGGCCCGGTTCCAGGTGGCGGGGAGCCTGCGGGTGCCTTCGGGTGAGGTGCGGTCGCTGCCGTTCTCGGTGCCGGTGGCCTCGACGGTGCCGTTCACGCTGCTGTATGGGCAGGTGCTGCCTGGGGTGGGTGTCGGGGTGCGGACCCAGGTGTCGGTGGCGGCGGGTAGCGCCAAGGGTGACTTCGACCCGGTCCGGGTGGACGCGTCGCCGGTGCAGCAGCATGTCATGGACGCGTTGGGGACCATCGGCTGCCGGTTTGTGCGCAATGAGTTGCGGCCGGGGGCGTTCCAGGGGTTGCCGGTGCCGTTCGCGCAGGCGGTGACGTTCTATGCGCCGGTGCCGGAGGGGCAGCCGGCGGGTCCGCACATTCCGCAGTTGACGTTCACGTTCTCGGCGGTGGACGCGACGGTGCTGGTGTTGGCGGAGCTTACGTCGCGGCCGGGTGCCGCGGATCGGCATCACCTGTCGTCTGCCGAGGTGGAGCGGTTGACCGCTGATGGCGGTTGGGTCGCGGAGGTCGATCGGTGGGTGACCACGGCGTTGGAGCGGTTGTCGCAGCCGGGGCAGGCGGCGCCGGGGGCGTTTCTGCAGCAGCCGCCGTTGCCGCAGCAGCCGTATGGGCGCCAGCCTGGGTATGGTCAGCCGGGTTACGGCCGGCCGGGGTATGCCTATGGCGGGCACGGGTACGGCGGGTACAAGTATGGCGGCTATCACGGGCGGCCGAGTGTGGCTGGTGCGGTGGCGGCCGGTGTCGGTGGTGCCGCGTTGGGGTTCCTGGGTGGCATGGTGATCGGTGACATGATCAGTGACGCGTTCACGCCGGATGTGTCGGATGCGTCGGGGTTCGACGACCCGGGTGCGGCTGACTTCGCCGATTACGGCTCTGGTGCGGCGGACGCGGACTATGCCGGTTTCGATGGTGGCGGTTTCGACGATTTCGGCGGCGGGGATTTCGGGGGCGGCGACTTCTGACCGTCTGATGTCGTGGGGGTGCCGGTTACCGGCACCCCCCTGTTTTTTGCTGTGTTTGTCGGTCCTTGAGACGCTTCTGCGTGCAGGACAACGCGATGATCTTCATCCGAGGGGCCTCCCCTGTCCGCTCAGCGCCGCCCAGGACCGGCCACCGGAGAAAAGCCCCCGTGGCCGCACACTGAGGCAGCTCAACCCATCCACATCGAGCATCACCGATACGGGTGTCGAACGGGGTGTCTCGCGTTGTCGGTCAGCTGTCGAGGACCAGGTCGACGACGGGCCGGTAGTCGGCGGTGTGGTCGGTGGTGGCCAGTCCGGCGTGGTGGCGGCCGGCGGTGGTGGCGATGCGGTAGATGAGGGCACGGATGACCAGTTGCCGCCATGCGGGCCGGTGCTGGTGGCGGCTGATCAGGTCGACGGGTGCGTCGTACCAGGTGATGGCGTCGGTGACGGTGACGGCCAGGGCCCAGTCGGCGGGCCGGTGGTAGACGGGCCAGTCGATGACGGCCGGTGGCAGCCCTGGGGCGAACAGGACGTTGCCGAGCAGGTCGCCGTGTACGGGCTGGCTGGGCAGGTCGATCGGGTGCCGTTCGGCGGCGAGCTGCTGCAGCAGCCCGGCCATGGGGGCGTCTGCGGGGACGGGTAGTTCGTCGAAGGCGACGCGGTCGCCGTAGGTCCAGGGGTTGTCGCGGTGGTCGAGGAACGCCGGGCGGGGCAGGTCGGCCAGGGCTTGGTGGAGCAGCTGTCCGGCGGTGAGGGTTTCGTCGACGCGGCGGTGGTCGGGGTGGCCGGGCAGGTGCCGCCAGGCTTGCCAGCCTTGGTGGGTCCAGGTGCCGTCGGTGGCGGGTATGGGCCGGGCCAGGCGCAGCCGGGGTGTGTCGGGGATGGTGGCGAGCGTCGCGGCGATCCACTCGTGTTCGGCGGGCAGTTCGACGGGTTTGAGCACGACGGTCCCGGCGAGCCAGGTGTGTCCTTGGCCGCCCGGTAGCGGGGCCGGTGTGCTGCTGGTGCCGAACGCGGCCAGGACCTGCGGTGGCGGTGGTGATGTGTGCACGGGGCGATTGGATCGCGGCGTGGCGGTGCCGGTCCAGTGGTTTGCCCGGGTGCCGGTGGTGGGGGCACCTCGGGTGGGTGCCCCCCTTTCCGTCTGGTCAGGCGGTGGCTTTCTCGGCGGCGGCCACGGCGTTGCGGAACAGCATCGCGACGGTGGTGGGGCCGACGCCGCCGACGCGGGGGGTGATGGCGCCGGCGACGTCGGCGCAGGTTTCGTCGACGTCGGGCAGGATGCGGCGGCCTTCGTAACGGACGCCGCCACCGATGACGACGGCACCGGGTTTGACGTGTTCGGGCTGGATGATGCCGGGTACGCCGGCGGCGGCGACGAGGATGTCGGCGCGGCGGGTGTAGCGCGGCCAGTCTTTGACGCCGGTGTGCACGACGGTGACGGCGGCGTCGGCGGTGGGCCGTTTCTGGGCCAAAAGCATGGCCAGGGGGCGGCCGAGGGTGGCGCCGCGGCCGAGGATGACGACTTCACGGCCGGCGACGGGAATGTCGTAGTGGGCCAGCAGGGCTTCGATTCCGGCGGGGGTGCACGGCAGTGGTCCGGGCACGCCGAGGGCGAGGCGGCCCATGTTGACCGGGTGCATGCCGTCGACGTCCTTGTCGGGGTCCATCGCGGCCAGGGCGGCGGTGTAGTCGAGGTGGCCGGGGATGGGGTACTGGATGAGCATGCCGTGCACGGCGGGGTCGTCGTTGTAGGCGGCGACGGCGGCTTCGACCTGTGCCTGGGTGGCGGTGGCGGGCAGGTGGGTGTGCGGTGACGCGAAACCCAGGGCGGTGGCCTGCTGCTGCTTGATGCGGATGTAGCCGGCGCTGGCGTCGTCGTCGCCGACGAGGATGGTGGCCAGGCTCGGGGTGATGCCGCGGGCGGCCAGGGCGGCGGCGCGGGCGGCGGTGTCGGTGTTGACGGCTTGCGCGACGGGCCCGCCGGGCAGCAGCCGGGCGGTGGTCGTGGCGGTGTCGGGCACGGTGGTCCTCCGTGCGGACGCCCAGGCGGTCGGCTTCCGCGAGAGGCTCCCCGGTGGTCGGTTCCACCCTGTGCCGCCAGTCGCTGTCGGCTGCCAGCCTATCGGGTGCTGTCGGCGGGTCTGGCACGTGCTGGCACGTTTTGGGTTTGCGTTCGGGGCGTGTGTTGTTCACCATCGCCTGGTGGGTGACCATCCAGTTCCTGACTTCTCCGTCAAACCGACTCTGACCGGGCGGCTGGTGCTGCTGCGGCCGTTCCAGGAGTCGGACTTCCCTGGCTTGCGGGCGGCGCTGCGCGACCCGGAGGTGGCGCGGCTGACCGGCAGTGTGACCAGTTCGCGGCAGGAGCCGGAGCCGGACGACCCGACGCGGGAGAAGCGGCTGCGGGAGTGGTACACGACCCGCAACGCCCAGACCGACCGGCTGGACCTGGCGGTGGTGGACCTGGCCGGCGGCGAGTGCGTCGGGGAGATGGTGCTGAACAAGTGGGATCCCGACAACCTGTGCTGCACCTTCCGCACGCTGATCGGTCCCGGTGGCCGCGACCGGGGGTTGGGCACCGAGGCGATCCGGATGTTCATCGGGTACGGGTTCGAGCAGCTGCGCCTGCACCGGATCTCGCTGGAGGTGTTCGCGTTCAATCCGCGGGCGCGGCGGGTGTACGAGAAGGTCGGTTTCGTGGCCGAGGGTGTGCTGCGCGACGCGTTGCGGTTCGACGGGCAGTGGATCGACGCGACGGTGATGTCGATCCTGGCGCCGGAGTGGGCCCGGCACCGGGGCCGTCCCTAGCCGCCCAGGACCCGTCGGGCTTCGGCGCTGACCCGCGGTGAGGCCAGCGCGGTCCAGGTGGTGAACAGGTCGCGCAGGTGCTCGCCGTGGCGGGCGGCGGTGTCCGGGGACTGCTCGCAGACGTCGAGTTCGTTGACGATGGTCAGGTCGAGCAGGTCGCGCAGGGTGTCGGCGGGCAGCCGGCGGGCGCTGCCGTCGAACCGGTTGTGCCACAGGCCGGTGGTGGTCAGGTGTGGCCAGGTGGGTTTGCGGGCGCAGCCGCCGTAGTGGTGGACGAGCTGTTCGGCTTCGGCGCCGACGGTGGCGCGCAGCAGGTCGCGTTCGGTGGTGGCCAGCAGGGCGTGGGCGAAGCCGTCGGTGCCGTATGCGGCGTGGGTGAGTCCGGCGAGGGCGACGTGTTCGGTCAGGCCGAGGGCGAGCAGCCGGTCGTGGACCCGGACCAGGTGTGTGTGGAGGGTGCCGCCGGGGTGTTCGATGTGGTGCGCGCCCCGGTCGTGCAGCAGCGTCAGGGCGTCGTCTCGGGGTGTGGTCATGATGGCGACGGTAGGTGTGGTGGCGGGTCGGCGGCAGCGGCTTGTGTCCGATGTCATCGGCGGTTCGGGCGGTGCCGGTTCGGGCGGGGTGGGGCGGCCCTAGGATGGCCGTTATGACCTTGAGCAAACCGATGATTGAGTTCCCTGAGGGTGCCCCGCCGACCGAGCTGGAGATCACCGACCTGGTGGTGGGTGAGGGCCAGCAGGCCGGTGCCGGTGACCATGTGGTGGTGCACTACGTGGGGGTGTCGTTCTCGACCGGGGAGGAGTTCGACGCGTCGTGGAACCGCGGTTCTTCGTTCGATTTCCGGCTGGGTCGCGGGCAGGTCATCGCCGGCTGGGACCAGGGTGTGGCCGGGATGCGGGTGGGTGGCCGCCGCAAGTTGGTGATCCCGGCGAAGTTGGGCTACGGCGACCGTGGCGCGGGCCGGGCGATCAAGCCCGGTGAGACGCTGATCTTCGTGGTGGACCTGCTGGACATCATTCCGTGACCGGATGAGGCCTGAGGTTGTCGCGGTCGACCTCGACGGGACGCTGCTGGGCACCGGTGGTGTGTTGTCGGCGCGTACGGTCGGGGCGTTGCGGCTGGCCAAGGCGGGTGGGGCCCGGGTCGTCGTGGTCACCGCCCGCCCGCCGCGTTTCGTGGATCTGCTGGTCGGACACGCGGGCGTGGACGGGTTGGCGGTGTGCGCCAACGGCGCGGTCGTCTACGACCGGGAGGTCGGCGCACACGAGGTCGTCGGGCCGCTGCCGGTGGCGGTGGCGCAAAGGTGCGCGCAGGTGGTGGACGTGGTGCTGCCCGGTGCCACGTTTGCGGTGGAGACCGGCCGGCAGGTCCTGTGCGGGCCGGGGTTCCGGCGGGCGTTCGGCGGTGATCCGCATCGGGTCGATGTCGGGTCGCGGGAGCAGCTGTGGGCGGCCGCGGAGTCGGTGGTGAAGCTGCTGGTGTGGTCGCCTGCGCACGAGGACGCCGTGGACACGGCGTGGGAGGTGCTGTCGGCGGCGTTGCCGGACGTCGAGTGCACCCATTCGGGCGGGCGGGGCCTGCTGGAGATCAGCGCCGCCGGGGTGACCAAGGCCGGGACGTTGGCGGTGGTGTGCGGCCGCTGGGGCGTGGACGCGTCGCGGGTGGTGGCGTTCGGGGACATGCCCAACGATCTGCCGATGCTGGCGTGGGCCGGTACGGCGTACGCGGTCGCCAACGCCCATCCTCGGGTGCTGGCGCAGGTGGCCCGGCACACGGCCAGCAACAACGACGACGGGGTCGCGCAGGTGCTGGAGCGGCTCTACGGCTGACCGGCGAGCAGGTCGTCGCGGCCGAACATGGCGGCGGCCTGCCGGGCCGAGGGGCTGCCCGCGTCGGGGTCGGCGCCGGCGGCCAGCAGCACCCGTACGACCTCGGCGTGGCCTTTGAACACGGCCCCGGCCAGGGGGGTCTGCTCGCGTTCGTTGATCTGGTCGGCGGCGGCGCCGCGGGCCAGCAGTTCGGCGACGGTGGCCGGGTGGCCGTGGTAGGCGGCGAGCATCAGCAGGGTGTCGCCGCGGCCGTTGGCCAGGTCGGCGGGCATCCCGGCGTCGAGGTGCGCGGCCAGGGCGGCGGTGTCGCCGTTACGGGCCAGGGCGAACAGGTTCGCGGCAGGTCCGGGGTCGTCGGTCACCGGTCCAGCATCGCCGCTGGGCGACCGGGTGGCCACCGCTTACGTGCTCGACTCGGGCCCGCGCAGGTTCGGTGGCACGGTACGCCCGGAGAGTAGCTGAAAACGGTGGCAATCTACCTAGACTGGGATGCATGGAGCTGTCATTGGCAGAGCAACTCGTCCTGCTCAGTTATGACGACGTGTCGGGGCGGCCGTTGCTGAACACAGCTCAGCTCGACTGCGGCGTCGAAGGCGCGATCCTGCTGACCCTGTCCTACGCCGGCAAGCTGGTCCTCAACCACGGCCATCTCGAGGTGAGCGACCCGACTCCGACCGGCGACCCGGTACTGGACGCGTCGCTGGCCCGGATCGCGACCGAGACGACCCGCTACCACACGCCCGACTGGTGGATCTACCACCTGGCCAGCCCCCGCCACCGGGAGGCGCTGCTGGAACGCCTCGTCGAACGCGGGATCATGGTCCGTGAGGATCATGCGGTGCTGGGGGTGTTCCACCGCCGCCGCTACCCCGAACGGGACACGGTGGTGGAGAAGGAGCTGATCACGCACCTGCGGCAGGTGGTGAACCGGATGGCCGCACCCGACCGGCAGTCGGTGAGCCTGCTGGCGCTGGCGCACACGCTGCTGCTGGACCGGCACCTGTTCCCGGAGATCAACCGCGACAATCTGCGGCACCGGATCGCGGAGCTGACCGAGGGCGAATGGTGCGGCCCGGCGGTGGCCAAGGTGGTGTACGCGATGAACATGGCGGTCATGGCCGCGATCACCGGCGGTGCCGCGTCCTCCCCCACCGCCGCCGTCTCGGCCTCCTGAGCGAGCCCGGCACCGCCGCCCGGCCGGTCATGATCGACAGGTGAGGTCGGACACGGTGCGCGCGGGGCGGCACCCGTTCTAACGTGACGGCATGCAGGGAATCCCCCACACCGACGTGGCACTGGCCGACACCTACCGCGCGTTCGCGACGCTGGAATGCGCCGGCGTGTCCCCCGTCTACGAACAGCTGTGCCTGGGCGTGGCCGCAGACGCCGAGGTCCTGGCCCTGATCGGCACCCTGCCGCTGCCTCGGCGCCAACCGAACCTGCTGCTGGGCGTGGTCCGGCTGCTCGGCGGCCCGATCGACGACTACCTGACGATGCGCGCCTGGCTGGTGGCGCACTGGGACGCCGTACGCGACCAGATGCTGACCCGCACCACCCAGACCAACGAGGCCGCCCGCACCGCGATCCTGCTGCCCGCGCTCGCGGACCTGCCGCAGCCGCTGGCGCTGCTGGAGGTCGGCGCTTCGGCGGGCCTGTGCCTGTACCCGGACCGGTACGCGTTCGCCTACGACGGCCGTGCCCCGATCGGCGACCCGGCCGGGCCGGTCATCGAATGTGTCACCAGCGGCCCGGTACCGGTCCCGCAGGCGGTTCCGCCGGTGGTGTGGCGGGCCGGTATCGACCTGAACCCCCTGGACGTCACCGACCCCGACGACGTGGCGTGGCTGCGGGCGCTGATCTGGCCCGAGCACACCGCCCGCCGCGACCGGCTGAGCGCCGCCGCCGCGATCGCCGCGGCCGACCCGCCGCTGCTGGTCCGCGCCGACCTCAACGACGCCCTGCCCGACCTGGTCGCGCAGGCGCCCGACGACGCGACGCTGGTGGTGTTCCACACCGCGGTGCTGGCCTACCTCAGCCCCGCCGACCGGGACCGGTTCTGCACCACGATGACGGACCTGGTCGCGAGCAGGCCGGGCACGGTGTGGCTGTCCAACGAGGCCCCCGGGGTGCTGCCGGCGATCACCGGGCGGCTGCCGGTGCCGGTCCCGTCGGGCCGTACGGTCCTGGCCCGCGACGGGCGGCCGGTCGCGTTCGGGATGCCGCACGGCCAGGCCCTGACCTGGCTCGACTGACCACGCGGCGCAACCCGGGCCAGGGCCCGTATCCTCACCGCCATGTCCTCGATCACGCAGACGTTGAAGAACCTTGAGACCGCACGGTTGACGGCGTTGGTCGAGGCGGACGCGGACGTGCTCGACCAGCTGCACGACCCGGACTTCGTCCTGATCCATCCCAGCGGCGGCGCATGGTCGAAGGCGCAGTACGTCGGTGGCGTCCTGTCGGGTGAGATCGACTACCGCAGGTTCGAACCCGTCTCGGAGATCGAGGTCCTGGCCGACGGCGACCTGGCGGTCCTGCGTTACCGGTCGGCCATCGAGATCGGTGTCGGGGGCCGGGAACCGGGCCCGCTGCAGTGCTGGCACACCGACTGCTACCGCCGGGCCGCGGCGGACTCGCCCTGGCGGGTGGTGTGGTCGCAGGCCACCGAATGCGGGTGAGGCGCCGACCCGGTCACAGGTACGCGGTGAGCGCGTCGGCGTGGGCGGCGGTCCAGTCATGGGCGGCACCGATGCGCTGCGGCACCCCGGACTCGCGCAGCCGCACCATCGCGGGCACGCCCCGCTGCGCGGCGTCGAGGATGCCGCGTCGGCAGCGGTCCTGCCACCACAGCACGGTCGGCAGCAGGGACCGCCGGTCGGGCAGGCCGTAGGCGTCGACGAGCACGGCGAGCAGCCGGGCGGTGGTGTCGACGTCGGTGACGTCGGGTCCGAGGTCGAGCCACTGCCAGCACACGTGCGCGAGGTCCTGGACCCGCCGGCCTGGTCCGGCCAGGTCCCAGTCCAGGAACGCGACCGGGGCGCCGTCGCGGTAGACGGTGTTCTTCGGCGACAGGTCGTGGTGGCACACGACCTCACCGCCGGCGGCCAGTGCGGTGCCGGCGGTCAGGTCGTGCAGACGCCGGACCAGCCGGGCCAGGGCGGTGAGGCTGTCCGGGGTGCGCAGCGCGGCATGCTGCTCGCTGCGCCATGGCACGTCCCCGTCGATGTAGTCGAGGATCTCCCGGCCGTGTTCGTCGTGGCCGTGCCAGCGCGGCGACCCGCCGTATCCGGCTTGGTGCAGGTGGGTGAGCAGTTCGTGGACGTAGGCGCCACGTTCGGGGGCGGTGCGGTGGACCCGCTGCCCGATCCGGACGACGTCGGCGATGTTGCCGCCGCCCAGCCGGTGCTCGGTCGGCCGGGGTCCGGTCACCGGCACAGGACGTCGACGAACTGGACGGCGTTGTTGGCGAACCCGCCGCGGTTCCACTCCTGGTCGACGGGCTGCGCGGCGCCGGTGGTGTCGTGGGCGCGGGCGGTGAGCTGGTGGCGGCCGGGTTCGGCGGTCCACCGGTGGGTGAAGCGGCGCCACGCCCACCGGTGCCCGGTGTCGGGTTCGAGTTCGGCCGGGGCCCAGGTGCGGCCACCGTCGGCGCTGACCTCGACCGACTCCAGCGGGGCCTGCCCGGACCAGGCCCGTCCTTCCAGCGTGTGGACGCCGGCGTCGACGACCCGGACGCGGGACATGAAGTCGGGGAAACCGGGCGGCACGAGCAGGGCCCGGGGCCGGATCCGGGTGACCGGGTCGCCGTCGTCACCGGGCTGCCGGCGCAGCCGGTAGGCGACGGCGTTCTGGTATCCGGTGAACGCGGTGTCGGTGACGGTGATGTCGCGCAGCCATTTGACGTGCGCCATGCCGTACCAGCCGGGGGCGACCAGCCGCATCGGGTGGCCGTGCTGCGGCGGCAGCGGCTGGCCGTTCATCGCGTACGCGACCAGCACCTCCGGCGCCATCGCGTCGGCCAGGGACAGGCCGCGCTGGTAGTCCTGTTCGACCCCGCGTTCGATGCCGTGGTCGGCGCCGGTGAACACGACATCGACCGCGGCCGGGTCGACCCCGGCGTCGGTGAGCAGGTCCCGCAACGGCACCCCGGTCCATTCGGCGGTGCCGACGGCTTCGACCAGCCACGGCTGGCTGACCGGCCGCGGGCGCAGCCGGGCGCGGCCGTTGCCGGCGCACTCCATGGTGACCCGGACCGTGCTCGCGGGCCGGGTCTTCAGGTCGGCGAGGGTGAGGGTCAGCGGACGGGTGACGTGCCCGCCGACGGTCAGCTGCCACGTGTCGGCGTCGGTCAGCGGGATGTCGTAGTGGATGAGCAGGTAGTGCAGGCCCGGTGGGGTGAGGTCGTAGCGCAGCGCCTCCAGCGGGATGCCGTGGTTGCGGGCCGCCAGGGCCAGTTCCTCGGCGGAGATGGCCTCGTCGTGGTCGGCGACCCGGCCGGGGCGGCTGATCTGGTCGAGGTTCATCGGTCTCCCCTGTCGCGTGCGGTGCGGTGCCCTTTCAGCTTCGCATCCGGGTGGCACGGGCGCGCCCCCGGTCCGGACAGGTCGACCGGGGGCGCGAACGGGTGGGGGTCAGGCGCTGCGGCGGCGACGGCGTACGGGCTTGTCGTCGTCGGCGACGAAGGTGCGGGTCAGCGCCATCGCGGCGATGATGCCCAGCACCGCGAACGCGAGCTGCACCCCGAGGGTGGCCCAACTCCAATGCAGGTGCAGGCCGATCCAGTCCCAGTCCCAGCGGGCCTGGACGTTGTCGTCCCAGCCCAGGCGTCGTGACGCCCAGCCGCCCAGCAGCGCGGCGATGATGCCGACCGCGACGGTGGCGACGGCGCCGATGTTCTGCCGGCCGGGCAGGACCAGGCGACCGAAGGTGCCGATGAGGATTCCTATCAGGAGCGCGGAGAGGATACCGGTAGCCGTCATGGGCCGCATCTACCCACGCGGCGAGGTGTTAATCCTGTCGGCGGCACCGGTTTCGGCGCCCGGACGAAACCCGGTCGCGGCCGGGCAGGTCCGGGCGGTAGACATGTCGCCGTGTTCAAGTTCCCGCGTACGCCGCACCTGGCCGGTTCCCGTCTGCAGCCCGGTGACGAGGACCTGGCGCAGGTGCCGCTGTCGGCGCTGCGTGGGGTGAGGGTGGTCGTGTGCGAGAAACTCGACGGCGCCAACGCGGGCATCTCGTTCGACGCCGACGGGCGGCTGCGGCTGCAGTCGCGGGGCCACTACCTGTCCGGCGGCCCACGTGAACAGCAGTTCACGTTGTTCAAGTCATGGGCGGCGACCGTCGGCCCGCTGCTGTGGCCGCGCCTGCGCGACCGGTACGTCTGCTACGGCGAATGGCTGTACGCCAAGCACACCGTCTTCTACGACGCGCTGCCGCACTACTTCTGCGAGTTCGACGTCCTGGACACCGCCACCGCCCGGTTCCTGGACACCGGCGCGCGCCGGGACCTGCTCGCCGGGGTGCCGATCATGTCGGCGCCGGTGCTGGCCGAGCAGGTGTTCGACTCGGCCAAGCAGATCGCGGCGCTGGTGGGGGCCTCGACGTGCCGTACCCCCGGCTGGCGCGACGCCCTGGCCCGTGCCGCCGCCGACGCCGGGGTCGACCCGGCGACCGCCGCGGCCGAGTCCGACACCTCCGACCTGATGGAGGGCCTGTACCTGAAGGTCGAGCAGGGCGGGCAGGTCGCGGGCCGGTACAAGTGGGTGCGGCCCAGTTTCGCCACCGCGGTGACCGACTCCGGTTCACACTGGGCCGACCGGCCGATCGTCGCCAACCGGCTCGCCGACCCGGAGGTGCTGTATGCGGGTCTTTGACCGGCTGTGCCCGTCCGGGCCCGACTGGGACCTGGACTGGGACGCGATCTGCGAGCGGTTCGCGTGGGTCCGCGCGATGGCCGGGGTCGGCCAGGACCCGCGGCACCACGCCGAAGGCGACGTCGCCGAGCACACCCGGCTGGCCGTCCTGGCCCTGGTCGGGCTGCCGGGCTGGCGGGCGTGTCCGCGTGAGCGGCAGGTGCGGCTGTTCGCGGCGGTGCTGCTGCACGACGTCGCCAAACCGGACTGCACCCGGGTCGAGGACGGGCACGTGCACGCGCGTGGGCACGCGCGTCGCGGTGACCTGCTGGCCCGACGGATCCTGTGGGAGCTGGGGGCGCCGCCGGGCTGGCGCGAGCAGGTGGCGGCGCTGGTGGCCCACCATCAGGTGCCGCTGCGGGCGATGGACCGTCCGGACCTGGAGCGGATCGTGCTGCGGGTGTCGTTGCTGGCCGCCAACGACGACCTGGCGCTGCTGGCCGAGGCCGACGCGCGGGGCCGGGTGTGCGCCGACGCCGACGCGCTGCTGGAGCAGGTGGGGCTGTTCCGGGAGTACTGCGCGGAACTGGGGGTGCTCGACGCGGCGTGGCCGTTCGCCTCCGACCACGCGCGGTTCATGTACTTCCGCACCCCGGGCCGCGACCCGGGTTACGCCGCCTTCGACGACACCCGGTCGGTGGTGACGGTGATGTCGGGCCTGCCGGGGGTCGGCAAGGACACGTGGCTCGCCGCCAACCGGCCGGGGGCGCCGGTGGTCAGCCTGGACGAGCTGCGTGGGCGGCTGGGGGTGGCGCCGACCGCCGACCAGGGTCCGGTGGTCGCCGCGGCGTACGCGCGGGCCCGGGAACTGCTGCGCGCCGGGCAGCCGTTCGTGTGGAACGCGACCAACGTGTCGCGGCAGCAGCGGGACCTGTGCGTCGGGCTGGCGGCGTCATACCGGGCGCGGGTGGAGATCGTGGCCCTGGAGGCGCCGCCGCCCGTGGTGCGTGCCCGCAACAGCGGCCGGGACGCGGCGGTGCCGCAGGCGGCGTGGGAACGGATGCTGGGCAGGTGGCAGGCCCCGGACGTGACCGAGGCCCATGCCGTACACCGGATCGATACAGGAATGATGGATCACTTCACGTGATCCTCAGGGCGGCGGTGGCCTACAGTGGGCGAGTGATCGAGTCGCAGAGGGTTACCGGCGCACTACACATTGCTGCCGAAAGGGCCCAAACCTGCGGTTTCTTCTTCGACTTCGACGGCACCCTGTCGACCATCCAGACCGACCCGTCCGCCGTCACCCCGGTCCCCGGCGCCGTCGAAGCCATCGCCGACCTCGCCCCCCTCATCCACACCACCGCCATCGTCTCCGGCCGCCCCGTCGGCTTCCTGCAACGCCACTTCGGCGGCCTACCCGTACGCCTCTACGGCCTCTACGGCATGGAATCAGCCGACGAACACGGCACCATCTGGACCGACCCCGAAGTCATCCCCTGGATCCCCGCGATCGACACCGTCGCCCGCCAGGCCATGGCCGACCTCGACCCCCAGATCCTCGTCGAACACAAACGCCTGTCCGTCGCCCTGCACTACCGCACCGCACCCCACCTACGCGACCACATCGAACAGTGGGGACAGGCCAAAGCCGTCGAATACGGCCTCACCGCCCTACCCGGACGCATGGTCGTCGAACTCAAACCCCCCGTCCGCCGCGACAAAGGCGACGTCATCGCCACCACCACCACCGGCCTGACCTGCGCCTGGTACTTCGGCGACGACCTCGGCGACCTACCCGCCCTACACGCCCTCGACCGCCGCGCCCACATCGACCCCGACTTCGCCGCATTCTGCGTCGGCATCCACAACCCCGAAACCGGCGACCAGGTCGCCGACTGGGTCGACCTCGTCCTGGACACCCCCGCAGACCTCGTACCCCTGCTGCGGCTCGCCGCCCGCGCGATCTCCACCGTACGCACCCGATGATCGACACCATATGATGCGTCGATGACCGACACCCCCGTCGCGCTCGTCACCGCAGGCGGCGGCGCCATCGGCGCCGCATACGCACGACACCTCGCCGCCCGCGGCTACCACCCCGTCCTGGCCGACATCGACCTCGACGCCGCCACCGCGGTCGCCGCCACCGTCGGCGGCACCGCGCACAGCCTCGACGTCAGCGACCGCGACGCCAACCTCGCCCTCATCGACACCATCCTGGCCCGACACGGCCGCCTCGACCTGCTGTGCCTGCACGCGGGCGTCCCCACCGGCCAACGCGCCACCGAACCACTCAACCTCGAACGCTACCGCCGCGCCATCGCCGTCAACATCGACGGCGTCGTCTTCGGCGTCGACGCCGCCCTACCCGCCCTGTCCGTCCGCGGCGGCCACATCATCGTCACCTCCACCCTGGCCGCCATCGACCCCAGCCAGGCCAACCCCCTCTACACCCTCACCAAAGCCGCCGTCCTCGGCTTCGTCCGCGCCCTGGCCAACCCCCTCAAACCCCGCGACATCGCCATCAACGCCCTGTGCCCCGGCTTCGTCGACACCCCCATGCTCAACGTCCTACGACCCACCCTCGCCGAACAGGGCTACCCCCTCATCACCCCCGACGACGTCGCCACCGCCATGGACCACGTCATCGACACCGGCACCACCGGCGGCGCCTGGGCCCTCATCCCCGGCCAACCACCCCTGCGCTACGAATACCCGCCACTGCCGCCATCGCTGATGCCCGACGGCAGCCCCGCCCCCGACCTCAAACTGCCCCCACCGCTCATGCCCACCGGCAGCCCACACACCCGGGGTTGATCCACCCGGCAACGGGGTACGACACCCGTATGCCCGACAGTGTCATGGTGTTCGCCCCATCGCCGCAGCTCACCGTCACCATCGAGAAAACCGGCGACGACGACGAGATCCACCTCCACGCAGGCGGCCAAGGCGTCTGGGTCGCCCGCATGATCCGCTCCCTCGGCGTGCCCGTCCGGCTCGTCTCCGCCTTCGGCGACGAGACCGGACACGTCGTACGCACCCTCATCACCGCCGAAGGCCTCGAACTCGCCGCCACCGACACCACCGGCGGCAACGGTGCCTACGTCCACGACCGACGCGACGGACAACGCAACGAACTCGCCCAAGCCCCCGGCCACACCCTCACCCGCCACGAACAGGACGAGCTCTACGGACTCGCGCTCGCCGAAGGCCTACGCGCCCGCGTATGCGTCCTGGCCGGCGTCGCCGACCCCCGCGTGCTACCCCCCGACACCTACCGGCGCCTGGCCATCGACCTGCGCCGCAACGGTGCCCTCGTCATCGCCGACCTGTCCGGCGACTACCTCGACGCCGCCCTGGCCGGCGGCCTGGACGTGCTCAAGGTCTCCCACGAGGAACTCCTGCACGACGGCCGTGCCGCCGACGACAGCACCCCCGCCCTACTGGCCGCCATGCGGCAACTGCAGGCCGAAGGCGCCGCCGCGATCGTGCTCAGCCGCGCCGACCTACCCGCCCTCACCCTGCTCGACCACCACCTGCTCGAAGTCAGGCTCCCCCGACTCGAACCCGCCGACCACCGCGGCGCCGGCGACTCCATGACCGCGGGCCTGGCCGCCGTCCTGGCCCAGGGCGGCGACATGCGCACCGCCGTACGCACCGGCGCCGCCGCAGGCGCCCTCAACGTCACCCGCCACGGCCTGGGCACCGGCCGCGCCGACGCCATCAACCGCTTCCTCGACACCGTCCAGCTCAGAGACCTGCCCGACGAACCCGCCACCGGACACCACCCCGACAGCGGCCGCACCACCCCACAGGAACTCGCCGGAAAGGTCAAAAAAGCATGAAGCGGACACTGATCACCAACGACGACGGCATCGACGCCCCCGGCCTACACCAACTCGCCGCCACCGCCGCCGACCACGGACTCGACGTCATCATCGCCGCCCCCGCCCGCGACTCCAGCGGCGCCAGCGCCGCCATGAGCGCTGTCGCCCAAGACGGCCGCGTCATCATCGAAGAACGCGTCCTGCCCGGCCTACCCGGCATCCCCGCCTACGCCGTCACCGGCACACCCGCACTCGCTGCCCTACTCGCCGGCAACGGCGCCTTCGGCGACCCCCCACAGATCGTCCTGTCCGGCATCAACCGCGGCGCCAACGCCGGACACGCCGTCCTACACTCCGGCACCGTCGGCGCCGCCCTCACCGCCGCCGCCAACGGCTGCCGCGGCCTGGCCATATCCCTCGACATCACCGACGGCGACGACACCACCCGCCACTGGGACACCGCCGCCCGACTCGCCCTCGCCCTCGTCCCCATCCTCGACGACCTACCCGACAGCACCATCCTCAACCTCAACGTCCCCGACCGCCCCACCAGCGACATCAACGGCCTCTGCCGCGCCCGCTTCGGCCGCTTCGGCCAAGTCCAGATGCGCATCGCCGAACGCGGCAGCGGCTACGTCCGCACCGCCCTCGAAGACACCGGCGCACGCCTCGAACCTGGCACCGACATGGCCCTGCTCGCCGACGGCTACGCCACCGTCACACCCATCCAGCCACTGGGCGAAGCACCCGTCCAACTACCCGGACTGGCACACCTGCTCGCCACCGCCAGCTGAACCCGAGCCGCCAGAGACCCCTCGTCCGCCACGTCCCCGGGACGCGGCGGCGGCCACGGCCGCGCCGCCGGGCGCACCGGCGAAGGCAACGGACTCGGCGCCGGAGTCGGCACCCCCGCGCCCGGCACGACCGCCAACACAACCACGGCGGTCAGCGGCACCCACAGCACAGCACCATCGTCGCGCGCCCACCCACCCGCCCGCCACAAAAGCCGGATTCCGCCCCCCGCCACCCCGACATTGGGAGGATGAGAAACAACCAGCCCCGCGCCGCAGGGGGGAACCGCACATGACCGACCCCACCGAACAGTTCTTCACCGAACTGGTCGCCCATGGCCGCCACCCGCTGCTGGAGACCACCACCGGCACCATCCGCTTCGACCTCACCAGCACCGGCCGCACCGAACACTGGCACACCCGCATCGACAACGGCCACGTCCAGGTCACCCGCGGCAGCGACACCGCCGACTGCGTCGTGCGCGTCGAACGGACCCTGTTCGACGGCATCGTCACCGGACGCGTCAACACCATGGCCGCCACCCTGCGCGGCCAGGTCGAAGTCGAAGGCGAACTCCACCTCGTCGTCATGCTGCAACGGCTGTTCCCCGGCCGCCCCGACAAACAGCCACCCGCCAACACCGGCAGCCGGAGGGAAACCCGATGAGCATCGGCAGCGTACGCACCCTCGACGGCAACACCTTCGTCGTCAGCGACACCCGCGGCGACATCGAAGCCCACCCAGACGAACCCACCGGCCTGTTCTCCTGGGACACCCGCTTCCTGTCCCGGTGGATCCTCACCGTCAACGGCCGACGCCTCACCCCGCTGTCAACCGACGACCTGCACTACTTCGAAAGCCGGTTCTTCCTCGTCCCCGCCACCGGCACCGTCTACGTCGACGCCACCCTGTCCGTCATCCGCCAACGCGCCGTCGTCGACGGCCTACGCGAAACCCTCACCATCCTCAACCACGCCGGACAAGCCGCCGACCTCACCGTACGCATCGACGCCGGATCCGACTTCGCCGACCTGTTCGAAGTCAAGGACCACCTCAAGAAGAAAGGCAAGTACTACACCCGTATCACCGACAACCAGCTACTGCTCGGCTACGAACGCGAAACCTTCCGCCGCGAGACCGTCATCGTCACCGACGGCGCCGACCTCGACGACCAGGGCCTCACCTACACCGTCCACCTCGACCCACACGGCATGTGGACCACCGAGATCCAGGTCTCCCACAGCATGTGGGGCTGGGCCGAACACCAGCGCGTCGTCTCCAGCAGCCAACAGGCCCACTCCCGCCGCGGCATGGAAGACGACCTCGCCGCCTGGATGGAGGACGCCCCCAAACTCGAATGCGACTGGGAACCGCTCAAACACACCTACCGGCGCAGCCTCATCGACCTCGCCGCACTGCGCTTCGCCCCCATGACCTCCGGCGTACGCTGCCTACCCGCCGCCGGCCTGCCCTGGTTCATGACCATGTTCGGCCGCGACAGCATCCTCACCAGCCTGCAGGCCCTGCCGTTCGTACCGTCCCTGGCCGCCACCACCCTGCTCGAACTCGGCGCCCGCCAAGGCAGCCGCCTCGACGACTTCCGCGACGAGGACCCCGGCAAGATCCTGCACGAGATGCGGTACGGCGAACTCACCGCCTTCGAGGAACGCCCCCACTCGCCCTACTACGGCTCGGCCGACTCCACCCCGCTGTTCCTCATCCTGCTCGACGAGTACGAACGCTGGACCGGCGACACCGCACTGGTCCGACAGCTCGAATACGAAGCCCGCGCCGCCCTCAACTGGATCGACGAATACGCCGACCTCACCGGCACCGGCTACATCTGGTACGAACGCCGCAACCCCGAAACCGGCCTGGAGAACCAGTGCTGGAAAGACTCCTGGGACTCCATCTCCTACCACGACGGCCGCCTACCCGGCTTCCCCCGCGCCACCTGCGAACTACAGGGCTACGCCTACGACGCCAAGATCCGCACCGCTCGCCTGGCCCGCACCGTCTGGAAGGACCCGGCCCTGGCCGACCGGCTCGAACAGGAGGCCGCCGACCTCAAACAACGCTTCAACCGCGACTTCTGGATCGAAGACGGCCAGTACTACGCCCTCGCCCTCGACGCCGACGGCACCAAGGTCGACACCCTGTCGTCCAACATCGGCCACCTGCTGTGGAGCGGCATCGTCGACCGCGGCCGCGCAAAGGCCGTCGTCGGCCACCTCATGGGGCCCCGCCTGTACTCCGGCTGGGGCATCCGCACCCTGGCCGAGGGCGAGGAACGCTACAACCCCGTCGGCTACCACGTCGGCACCGTCTGGCCCTTCGACAACTCGTTCATCGCCTGGGGCCTGCGCCGGTACGGCTACCGGAACGAAGCCGCCCGCCTGGCCGCCGGAATGCTCGACGCCGCCGAATACTTCGACGGACGCCTGCCCGAAGCGTTCTGCGGCTACCCCCGCGACGTCACCAAATACCCCGTGCCGTACCCGACCGCGTGCAGCCCGCAGGCCTGGTCCACCGGCACGCCGCTGCTGCTGCTCGGCACGATGCTCGGCCTGCAGGCCGTCGGCAACCACCTCGTCGTCGACCCCGCCCTGCCCATCGGCATCGGCCACCTGGCACTGCTCGACGTGCCCGGCCGCTGGGGCCGCCGCGACGCGTACGGCCGCGGCCGCGTCCAGGTCCGCGCCACCGACCGCCGCAAACTGCGCCCACAACTGTCGGGCCTGGAAGACGTCGTCGCCCGCCGCGAGCAGTGAGCCGAACTCGGCTCCGCACCCGCGGCGGCTCCGCGCCACGTTGATCGTCAACCGTGGTCGTCTTGTCGGCCACCGGCCCGCGTTCCAGCCGCAGAGCCTGTTCAACGCCGCCTGATCGGCACTTCCGGCGGTGTGCGGCGGAGTTCGGCGGGCCGTCCGGCCCCCCTGATATGTCGTCGCCCGAAGGGCGTCCTCATCTGGTTTAGATGTTTGGGCCGCTCCCCTGGACCGTCACAACCCCTACGGCATCCTAGGATTGTCGAACGGGGTTGTGCCCAGCGGCGGGATCGCGCGTCAGCGTTTCTGCGCGCGGTAGAACCTGAGCAGGGCCGTGATCCGGCTGTGGTCGGCGGCGCGGTTGAGTTCGTCGAGCAGTCGATCGGGACACAATTCGTAGAGTTCGCCCCACCAACGGCGCGCCCTGTTGTCCCAGATGCGGTAGCCGCCGGGCACTCCCCGGGCCACGTATCGCCTCCGGCTCATGCCGAAGGAGCTCAGGGCGGCCAGCCCGGTGGTGGCGAGCGCATTCGGGACCTTTCGGCAGGACGTCTTTTGGCATGTCGTCGCCCGAAGGGCGTCCGAACATGGGTTGATCTGCGAGGGCCCCGAAACGCCACTCCCTGTATCGCATCCTAGGAATCTGGGATCATCTTGAGCCTTGGCAGGAAGCATCCGGCCCGACACACTCTCTGGGTGCAGCTGCTTACGGGGCGCCCATGGTGGTGGTTGGCCGGTGCGACCGGGCTCGCGCTCGGCCTTGTCGCGTTCGGAGTCGACGAGATCCCGCAGCCCGGTGACCGCTTCGCCGAGATGCTGTTCAGCACCACGTTCGTATGGGGTGCGGCCGCGCTGGTGTGCGGCTACCTGTCGCACGATGCCCTACGAGCGGTCGCCACGGCCACCGGCGCGCTCGCCCTGGCCACGGTCAGCTACTACCTGCTCGTGCTGCTGGTGTCCCGCCGATGGGCGGGCGGGATGCTGGAGGATGGCAGCTCGGCAGACCTGTACGGGATCATGTCGATCGGCCGGGCCACCGTCGTATGGCTGGCCGTCGCCGCCGTCGTGGGTCCGGTCATGGGCTGGTTGGGTCACCTCGTGGCCGGCGGATCGCGGCGCACCGGCGCGCTCGCGGCCGGGGTGGCGTTCGGTGCGCTCGCGGCGGAGAGCGCCCACCTGCTGTGGACGTACCCCATGTGGCTCACGGTCGGGCGGGAATACCAGGTGCAGTACGCGATCGCGGCGCTGGGCCTGTGCCTGGCCGTGCTGACAACGGTCGTGTTGCTGCGGCGACGCCCCGGTGGTGTGGCCTGGCCACTGTTCCTGGTATGCGCAGTGGTCACCCTCGTCGGGGCGGTGCTGGCGTGGCAGGTGCTCGAGGCCTGGCGCAACGTCGGGTTCGAGGCACTGGACGCGCCGGTGCCGCGCCTGCTCGGCAGGTGACGGCGCGGCAGGCTACGCTGCGCTGCGATGTCCACTGCGAACGCCGAACCCGAGCTCACCCGGCCCTGCGCCCACTGCGGCAAGTCCGTGCCGCAGCGCGCCGCCGCCGGGCGTCCCTTCCGCTACTGCCGCGACAACGACGGTGCCTGCCAGGCCGCCGCCCGCAACTCACGGCTGCGCCACCGCAACTCCCCCGGCCTGGCCGGGCAGGTCGCCAAGGCGTACGAAGTGGTCGAACGGCTCGAACAGGTCGCCGAGACGCTGGTGGAAGCCCTGGAGATCGAGCTCTCCCCCGCCGGGGTGGAGCGTCAGCTCGCCGAGGTGCGCGCCGAGGCCGCCAACCAGGTCGCCGTCGCGCACACCGAACGGGACGAGGCCCGCGGCGACGCCGACCGCGCCGCCAAACAGGTCCACGAGGCCGTCGACGCCGCCGAGAAGACCCGCCGGCAGGCTGAGCAGCAGGTCCGCGAAGCCCGTACCGCCGCCGAGGCGGAAGTCGCCGCCGCCCGCGCGAAAGCTGAGGAGCAGCGCGAACTCGCCGAGCGGGCCGCCACCGCGGCCACGGCCGCCAATGATGCCGCGCAGGTCGCCAAGACCGACCGCGACCAGGCCCGCCGCGACCTCGCCGCCGCCGAGGCGCTGCGGCAGGAGGCCTACCGCGACCGTGACGCCACCCGCGCCGCCGCCGACCAGGTCCAGGCCGCGTTCGACCTGGCCCGCGCCGCCGCCGAGGAGGCCGGCCGCGAGGCCGAGGGGCTGAAGGTCGAACTGACCCGGGCGCAGCAGCAGACAGCCGCCGCCGAGGCGCAGACCGCCACGGTGCGGCAGGAGTCCGGGCGCCAGGTGGAGGAGCTGCGGACCGAGCTGGCCCACCTGCGGGCCGCGCTCGCGGCGCAGCAGTCGGCGACCGCGCTCGCCGAGCAGCAGGTGCAGCAGCGGCTGACCGACATCACCGTGCTCACCGCGCAGCGCGACGGCACGCAGGCCGAGGCGGCCGCGCTGCGGGCCCGCGTCGACGAGCTGACCGGCCAGGTCGGACAGCTGGCAAGTACGCTCACCCAGCTCACCGCCAAGCTGACCATGCCCGCCCAGGCCACTCCGGCCGCCGAGCCCGCCACGGCCTGAGCAACGCAACACCGATCTCAGTTGGTACCTGGCCCAGTTTGCCGCGATCATGGGTCGGTGAGTCGGTACTTCCAGATCGGTGCGCGGGTTCTGTGGAATCCGTCGAACAACGTGGCCGAGTTGTTCGCTCGTACGGCCGAGGTGATGTCCGCGCTGGTGGACAAGCCGACCGGCATGCATGACCTGGGCCAGGACGAGTACGAGATCGACCTGCCGGTGTTCGAGGCCTTCGTGGACACGCTGGCGCGCCGGTATCTCGGCAGCAGCCACCTGGTGCTCCGCTCGCTGGTGGAGGGATTCCTGGCCACCGCCATCGTCATGGTGGAGCGGGCCGAGGGCGGCCTGCCCGCGCTGACGCAGTCGCACGAACTGTTCCCGCGGGACATACAGGTAGGACCGACGGGAACGATGCCGCTGGGGGACGTGCGGCGGCTCCGGGACCTGGCCGACGACGTCGCGCGGGCGATGCCGCGCTGACCGCGCTCACCTGCGCCGGAACGTCGTGATGAGCCGGAGCAGCACGAAGAACAGCAGCGAACCGGCGAGCCGAGGTAGGCGAGCACGAACCGGTCCTGGGGGACGGGCCACGCACGGCGTCCCAGTCGGCAGCGGCCGGGAGGCGCTGCCCGGCTTCGCGGGCGAGCCAGGCCAGGTCGGTGGCGGCGGTGCGCAGTTCGGTGTTCGACGAGCTTGGCCACCCGCTGACCCGCACCCGCGTCGCGCAGGACGCGGTCCAGCTCATCCCCGCCATCCTCCCCCGCGACACGAAAGGCGTTCACGGTAGCGGTACGAGTCATCAGCGGGCAGCCGGACCCGGGGCGCGCGTACCGCCTACAGTGGGCGGATGCGTGTTCCTCCGCTGCCGCGGCCGAGTGCTCCGATCACCGAACAGGAGCTGGCGAAGGTGATGATCGGGGCGCCGAACAGACTCACCGGCCCGGTCGTGATCCACGACTATGACCCGTCGTGGCCTCTGCTGTACGAGCGTGAGCAGGAGCGGATCCGGGCCGCGCTGGGTCCGCTGGCGCTGGCGGTGGAGCACGTCGGGTCGACCTCGGTGCCGGGGCTCGCGGCCAAGTTCCTGATCGACGTGGACCTGATCGTGGCCGACCCGACCGACGAGGACGCGTACGTGCCCGCGTTGGTGGCCGCCGGATACGTGCTGCGGGTGCGCGAACCGGACTGGTACGAGCACCGGCTGCTGAAGGGCTTCGCCCCGGAGGTGAACCTGCACGTGTTCGGCCCGGACTGCGACGAGCACCTGCGGCATCTGATCTTCCGGGACTGGCTGCGGTCGCATCCGGAGGACCGGGACCGCTACGCGGCCGAGAAGCGGCGCATCGCCGCACTGCCGCTGGAGTTCATGGCGCAGTACGCCGACCAGAAGACCGACGTGGTCGTGGACATTCTGCGCCGGGCAGGGCTCACGGCCCGCTGACCGTCGGTCGCCGTGGGTTCAGCCGGGCCGCGGGGGCAGGGCCGTCGATGCGGTATCAGTCGGCCAGGCGGAAGGCGAGTTCGGTCTGCCACTGGCTCATGTCGGGCTGCTCCATCGGGTTGGTGTGGTAGAGCTCCAGGCGGGCGGTCCAGCGCTCGCCGTCGGGGGTCGCGGTGGTGTCCCAGCGCAGGCCCTGCTGCTCGGCCCAGGCGAGCACGGCACCCGTGACGCCCTCCAGTTCACTGGGGTGTCCCCGATGGGTCACGGTGACGTACCGCCCGGCGGGCAGGACCGCGCCGAACACGTCCCCGTCCCCGGTGATCTGCTCCGCGACCGGGACGCCCGCCTCCATCTGCAGCTCACGGTCCATGTCGATGACGTTGTACTTGAGGAACGGCGCCCCGGCCGGGGCGATGCCCCGGGCGGCCAGCCAGCCGATGAGCTGAGGGATGCGGTCGGCGATCTCCGGGATGGTGTTCATGGTGACGGTCCGCTTGATTCCCGCGTACGGCTGGGCGGCCCGGTCGGTGATGGCCGGGTGCACCGGCGGCGTCGAGGTCATGGCTCGATTGTGGCGGCTGGGCCCGGCCCACGCAGGGCTGCGGGCAGCGTGGCGCGCAGGTCGGCGATCACTGCGAGGACTTCTTCGCGGTAGCGGTCGGTGGACATCCAGCCCGGCACGCGGCCGTACGGTCCCGGCCAGGCGTCGTCGACTGGACCGCTGCCGCTGCGTGCCCGCACGCACCGTTCGATGGTGTCGAGGTGTCGGGCATGGAACGCCCACACCGTCCGCCCGTCGCGGCAGCGTCGCTGCAACCACAGCGGAAGCCCGAAGTCAGCGTCGACCTCTGGGTCTTCGCCGCGTGTGTACACATAGCCGGGGGCGGGCTCCTCGAACGGCGGGCAGCTGCCGGTGCAGACGAGGCGGCGCCGGTCATACGGATCGGCGGACGGTTGCCTGCTCGTGAGTGCCGGGGCGGCGCAGTCCGGACGCGGGCAGACGACCACGGTGCCGGCCAGGTAGGCACGCCAGCCGTTGGAGTCGGGCTGGGCCGCCTGGTGGGGATGCTCGGTGCGGCCGTGGTGTTCGCGCAGGTAGCGGCGCCACTGCGACAGTTTCGGCGCGGCCTGGAGCGGATCGTCCAACAGCCAGATCAGGTATCCGGCGCGTTCCCGGGTGGTGGGATCGCCGGACTCGTGCAACTGGACCAGTCGGCTGTACAGCGGTTCGCGGGGCAGGCGGCGCGCCAGTCTGGCGTAGTACTGGTCGCGTACCCGCTGCGGACGTGCGGCGGCCAGCACGACCAGCTCGGCCAGTTGCGGCAGCAGGTGCGCCGGCAGCTCGTGGATGTGCCAGGCGAGTCTGCGCAGCCAGGCTTTCTTGTACCCCCAGCGCTTGGCGTGCCAGGTCCACTCGTTCGGGTAGAGCGCCTCCCAACGCAGGTAGATGACCAGATATTCGAGCAGGGCGCTGGATGTGCGCGAAGCGAACTCGGTCAACCCGTTGGCCGCGTACGGCATGAGCTGCGACTCGGCCTCGTCGAGACGGGCGCGGACCGTCCTGTGGTCGGGGGCGGCGTGGAAGTGGCCGAGAACCTCGTGGTAGCGCGTCTCGGCCACGTTGTAGCGCAGCAGCGCCCGCTCGCGAATGGCCGGGTCGTCGCTGATCAGGTCTCGGGTCCAGCCGAGGCGCCGGTCGATGTCGTCGTGCACGCGGCAGAGTGGATCACCAATGGTCGCGGGGCGGCAAGTCGTTTGCGGGTTCCCAGACGGCGGCGTCGTGGGCGAACAGGACGCGGCGCGGGTCGAAGGCGAGGATGCGGTCGAGCCACGCGGGGTGCTCCAGCCCGGCGGTGCGGTTCAGGACGCTGGTGCTGTAGTCGGAGGCGAAGTCATGGGCCTGCCCGGCGAGCACGACGGTGCCGTCGGGTCGGCGTAGGACCAGGGACTGGTGTCCGGCGGTGTGGCCGGGGGTGGCGATGAGCCATACGTCCGACCAGATCTCGGTGTCGCCGTCCAGGCGGCGGTAGTCGGCGCCGGTGAAGTCGACCAGGTCGGGCAGGGTGTGTCCGGGTCCGGCGGCGAGGTCGAGTTCGGCGGCCTGGGCCATGATCGGCACGCGGGGGAAGTGCGGGTTGCCGCCGCTGTGGTCGAAGTGCAGGTGGCAGTTGGCCACGACGTCGATGTCGGCGGTGGTGAGTCCGGCGTCGGCGAGCGCCTGTTCGATCGGGCGGGGTCGTGGCTGGTAGTGGTCGTCGGTCCAGGGGTGGCGGCCGATGCCGGTGTCGAACAGCAGGACACGGCCGTCGTGTTCGACGAGGTAGCCCAGGACGGCCTCGGCGCGGGGCTGGGGACCGCCGGTCTCGGCGGCGGGGCGGACGAAGTAGCCGAGGTCGAGGCGGCGGATGCGCATCCGCCACGATAACCGGTGGTATGTCGGGCCTGGACGGTAGCGTCGCGGGCATGGCAGCGAACTTTCAGATCTCAGTCGACAGCGCCGACCCGCACGCCCTGGCCCGGTTCTGGGCGCAGGCGCTGGAGTGGGAGGTCGAGCGGCATGGCGAATTCATCAAGCAGATGCTGGAGGCCGGGCACGCCAAGCCCGACGACGTGATGACCCTGGACGGTGAGCTGGTGTGGAGCACGGCCGAGGCCATCCGTGATCCGCAGGCGGCCGTCAATGGTCGGGGGTCCCCCATCCGGTCCCGGATGATCTTCCAGGTGGTGCCCGAGGGCAAGACGGCCAAGAACCGGATGCACCTGGACGTGACTTTCGAAGGCGTCGACAAGGAGGTCACCGCGGCGCGGCTGGAGCAGTTGGGCGCCAAGCGGCTGTGGGAGGGGCAGCAGGGTCCGCACTCATGGATCGCGATGACCGACCCGGAGGGCAACGAGTTCTGCGTGTCCTGACCACCGGCCGGTGACAGGGCGTACGACCGAACGGTGGAGTCGAGCGTACGCCCTTGTCGCGTCCGGTTCGGCGTGTCGCGTCGATGAAATCGATCGGTTCCATCGGCGAGCGCGCGGTGCCTCGTCAGCTCGAATTCAGCTTGGCCACAACGGACGGAGGTCCTGAGCGGTTCTTTCTTCGTCAAGGTTGCCCTCGGCATCCAGGCCAGTAGCATGCCGTAGCTATGACCCTCATCCGGCCCGCGCGCCCGGCCGAGATCCCCGCCCTGTGCGTGGTCGACGGTGACGACGAGCGCAACGCCGCCACTGCCGCGTACCTGATGCGCCTGCTCGAGGCCGGATGCACCTGTGCGGACTGGTGCTTGGTCGCCGAGGCCGACGACGGCCGCCTGGCCGGCAGCGTGGTGCTGTGGGCACCCCCCGGCGGCGCGACGCCAGTGGACTTCGTCTTGTTCGAGCCCGGCGATACACACGTCGGCAAGGCACTGCTGGATGCGGCTGGCGCGCTGGCCCGTGCGCTTGGCGCTGCGACGCGGGGCCACGTCCTGGACACTCCAGGGCAGGCCCCGCAGTTCCAGCGCGACCCGCAGCTGCGCCAGGAGTTGCTCGCCGCGGCTGGGTTTGGCGTAGAACGCGACGGTAGGCGCTATCTGTGGCAGGCCGGGGACTCGGCGCCCTTCCCGACTCCGGACCTCAGCTGGCGCAATCTGGCGGAGGTGGGCGAAGGTCCTTTCGTCGACCTGCTCGAGGACGTGCTCGAGGACACCGCCGACGCGCTACTGCGGGCTGAGGTCGCCCGGCACGGCCAGCGCGATGCCGCCGCCCGCCATTTCAAGGACTGCCTGCAGTATGAGCATCAGCCGCAGTGGTACGAGGTCGGCTACGCCCCTGATGGTTCGCCGGCGGCGCTGAGTTTGCCCGCCCGCACCGCCGCGTCGGCCATCATCAGCATGGTCGGAGTCTCCAAAGCCCACCGGGGCAAGGGCTACGCCGCGGCGGTGGTCGCCCGCGGCACGCAGATCCTGGCGGGTGCCGGAGCAACCGAGATCCGCGGTGACTGCGACGCGGCCAACATTGCCATGACCAAGGCCTTCGAGCGGTGCGGCTACACCAACTTCGCCAATCGCCGGATGTTTCGCCGCGCGCTCTGACCGCGGCGGAGACCCAGCGAAGACCGTCAAGAACCGGGTCCACATCTGCGTGGCCCCGACGACGCCGGCGATCTGCACCAGATACGGCGGAGTATGCCGCTCGTAGCGCACGCTCAACCCATCGACCTGCTCGACGAACGTGACCTTCGGACAGAACCGGTTCCTTCACCAGGACCACCAAGCAACCGCCGCTCAGTGCATCAGCGCGGTGTCCGGAATCAGCTGCGTGGCAGTGCGAATCAGGCTCGCGAGGGCGAGCGAGCGGCTGTGCGGGGGCCAGGCGATGTGGGTGTGGACGGGGGGTGCGTCGGTCAGGGGTACGGCGGCGTGCTCATGCCATAGCCAGGTGCGGGCGGAGTCGGGGACGACGGCCATGGTGCGCCCGAGGGCGATCAGCTGGGCCAGCTGCGTGTGGTCGTGGACCTCCGGGCCCGGACCGGGTGCGTA
The DNA here is from genome assembly GCF_019083965.1 of Catellatospora tritici. Lineage (GTDB taxonomy): Bacteria > Actinomycetota > Actinomycetes > Mycobacteriales > Micromonosporaceae > Catellatospora > Catellatospora tritici. The sequence goes on along the minus strand of NZ_JAHRCY010000004.1, from coordinate 439,021 downwards.
GATGCCATGTCGTGGCCAGCGGGCGATCGGGAGATCGGGGACGTCGCTGATGTCGGCCATGGACAGAACCTTGCGGGCCGCGAGTGGGTGCCTTGCGGGCAGGACGGCGATCCGCCCTTCGGTCAGCAGTTCCTCGCTGTCGAACCCGGCCAGGGAGTTGAACGGGACGATGAGGAGCGCGACATCGGCGCGGCCGTCACGCAGCATCTGCTCCTGCCCGTTGAAACCGCCGGCCAGCACCTCGATCTCGGCGGCGTTGGGCTCGGCGGCGTAGGCGTCGAGCAGACGCTGCAACAGATCGTGGGATGCGGCGGCCTTCACCCCGATGACCAGGCGTTCTCGGAGGCCGTTCGGACGGTCTGTACTGCCGGAGCGGCGGGTGCGTCGAGCTGCGGCGGTGGTCGCGTCCAGGGCCGCGCGGCCCTCGTGCAGCAGCACCTGGCCGGCGCCGGTCAGGCGCACGCCGCGGCGGTCGCGTTCCAGCAGACAGACCCCGAGGCGTCTCTCGAGCTGCTGGATGGCTCTGGAGAGCGGCGGCTGGGCCATACCCAAGCGTTCGGCGGCGCGGCCGAAGTGCAGCTCCTCGGCGACGGCGATGAAGTACCTGAGCTCGCGGGTCTCCAAGGCGTCCATGGCTATTGCCCTCCCGGGGTTGATACCTGTCCCTCCCGGGGCTGATACCTGGCGGGTATTACAGAATACCGTTTCGGTGTTGGACGCTCTGCTCGGCTGAGGGCGAGCATCAGCGGCATGAGTAAAGCGAAGATCGCGCTGGTGACCGGTGCGAACAAAGGCATTGGGTACGCAATCGCGGCCGGTCTCGGCGCCTTGGGGTACCGCGTGGGCGTGGGAGCCCGTGACGAAGCCCGGCTTGGGGCTGCTGTCGAGAAGCTGCGCGCCGCCGGGGTCGACGCGTTCGGCGTGCCGCTGGACGTGACGAGCCGACGCAGCGTCATCGAGGCCGCCGAACTGGTCGAGCTGGCGGCCGGGCGTCTCGACGTCCTGGTCAACAACGCCGGCGTCTCGGGGGAGATGGGGCCGGGGTGGGTCCAGGATCCGACCAGCCTCGATCTTGACGTGGTCCGGACGGTGGTGGAGACCAACGTGCTGGGCGTCATCCAGGTGACCAACGCGATGCTGCCGCTGCTGCGGCGCTCCAGGTCGCCCCGCATTGTCAACGTCTCCAGCGCCGTGGGCTCCCTGACCCGGCAGGCGGACCCGGACATCGACATCGGCCCCGTCATGGCGGCCTACGCGCCGTCGAAGACGTTCCTCAACGCCGTCACCGTGCAGTACGCCCGCCAACTCGCCGGCACGGGCGTCTTGATCAACGCCGCCTGCCCGGGCCTGGTCGCGACCGACTTCACCGGCTTCCACGGACCCCGCACCCCCGAGCAGGGCGCAGTCACGGCGATCCGGCTCGCCACGCTGCCGGACGGCGGCCCGACCGGTTCGTTCTTCGAGGACGGCGGAGCCATCCCCTGGTAACCCCGCGAGTGGTACGGCCTTCCTCCCTCTTGAACCCGACCGCAAGGTCCGACTCGTGGATCGCGATGGCCGACCCGGAGGGCAGCGAGTTCTGCGTGTCCTGACGACCGGCCGGTGACAGGGCGTACGACCGAACGGTGGAGTCGGGCGTACGCCTTCGTCGCGTCCGGCCGTACCCGAGGCTGAGCTTTGGCGGCGTCGCACTGGCGGTGCGATGTCGGTGAGGGGCCCGTTGCTATTACTCGTGCGACGTTCATTCACGTCAGGTGTCGGACCGGTTGCTCTTCGCAGGCACACGCAGGCGCGGGGCAAGTAGTGAAGGCGTCTGCCCTGGGGGTCAGGCGTGTGCGTGTCGTCAGCCGAGTATGAGCGGGTGCCATGAACAGACCGCGCAACCCCGGTCTCCGGAACAAGATCGTCGCCGTGCTGGCGTCGCTGGTGGCGCTGTGGGCGTTCGCCGCGTACGTCACCGTCGGCGAAGGCGTCAGCCTGGTGTGGCTGGCCACGTTGGAGCAGCAGGTCGCCAAGCCGACCGAGGCGCTGATCGCGGCGGTGCAGGAGGAGCGGCGCGAGTCGGTCGCCTACGCCGCGGCGGGCGCGGCGGCGTCGCGTACCGCGATGGACGCCGCCCGCGCCACCACCGACCAGGCCGCGGCGAAGCTGCGCGGGGCGCTGGAGGGCACCGCCGCACAATGGTCGACCAGCGCCGCCAGCGACGCCCGGCTGGCCGACCTGCTCGCGGGTCTGGACACGCTGGGGTCGCACCGCACCGCCCTGGACGGCGGACAGGTGGACCGGGTCGGCGCCAACGACTACTTCACCGGCCTGGCCCAGCTCGGCTTCGACGTGTACGACACCTACACCGCCTGGGACGACTCCGAGGTCATCTACCACACCTCGACGCTGGTGCTGCTCACCCACAGCCAGGAGATGATCTCCCGGGAGGACGCCGTGGTCTCCGGCGTCCTGGGCGCCGAACGCCTGACCGACGCCGACCGGGCCACGCTCACCCAGCTCGTCGGCGCCCAGCGGTACCTGTCCCGGCAGGTCGCCGACCGGCTGCCGCAACCGGACCGGGGCGAGTATCAGAAGCTGCTGGCCGGGCCCGAGCTGACCGCGCTGCGCGCCCTGGAGGAGCAGCTGATGGCGGTCAGGCCGGGGGTGGCCCCGGGCGTCGACGCGGCCGGGTGGCGTGCCACGGCGACCGGTGCGATCGAGGCGCTGCGCACGCTGGTGCTGACCCTGGCGGACCTGACCGTGGTGCGGTTCCGGGGCGCCGCGATCTGGATCGTCATCCGGCTGGTGCTGGCCGCCGGGCTGGGCCTGGTCGCGGTCGTGGCGTCGATCCGGTTCACCATCCGGACCCTGCGCAACCTGCAGAACCAGCTCGCCGAGCTGCGCGTGGCCGCGCTCGATCTGGCGCAGCAGCGGCTGCCGCGGGTGGTGGAGCGGCTGCGGCTGGGCGAGGACGTGGACGTCGCCGGGGCCGCGCCACCGCTGGCGTACGGCGCCGACGACATCGGGCAGGTCGGGCACGCGTTCAACGAGGTGCAGCAGACGGCGATCCAGGCCACCGTCGACCAGGCGGCACTGCGCCGGGGCGTACGCGACGTGTTCCTCAGTCTGGCCCATCGCATCCAGGCGCTGGTGCACCGGCAGCTCAAGCTCATCGACCACATGGAACGGCAGGCCGTCACCGACGAGGAACTGGCCGACCTGTTCCGGATCGACCACCTCGCCACCCGGATGCGCCGCAACGCCGAGAACCTGGTCGTCCTGGCCGGGGTGCCCGCCAGCCGCACCTGGCGCGGGCCGGTGCCGCTGATCGACGTCATCCGCGCCGCGCTGGCCGAGGTCGAGGACTATCCCCGGGTGCGGCTGCGCTCGGCCGACACCGCGGCGGTGGCCGGACGGGCCGTCGGTGACCTGATCCACCTGCTGGCCGAGCTGATGGAGAACGCGTTGTCGTTCTCACCGCCGCAGACCGTCGTGGTGGTCACCGGACGCGCCGTGCCCGTCGGATACCTCATCGAGATCGAGGACCGGGGCCTGGGCATGACCGACCCCGACCTGGCCGAGGCCAACCGGCAACTGGCCGACCCGCCCGAGTTTCAGCTGACCGGAGCGGCCCGGCTCGGGTTCTACGTGGTCGGCCGGTTGGCCGCCCGGCACCGCATCGAGGTGCGGCTGCGGCGCTCGGCCGACGCCGGGGTGGTGGCCTCGGTGCTCGTGCCCGAGGCGTTCCTCGACGACGAGACGACCGGCGCGCAGCGCCCGTACGAGCGGCTGCTGGCCACCGTCGCCGCCGCGACCGCGGTGGCCCCGGCCCGGGGGCCGTCGACCGGATGGGACAGCCCCACCCCGCCGCAGGGCATCAGCGCCGACACCCCGCCCACGGGCGTGCCCGCCCTGCCTGCGGCCGACACCCTACAGACTCCCGCCGGACTGCCCTGGCGGGAGAAGCGGCCCAAGGCCCCGGCCACGCCGCCGGTTCCGGTTCCGGTTCCGGTTCCGCGACCACGGGACCTGCAGGAGCTGGAGCAGGCCGATGCCGCGTGCCCGAACGGGCGCACCCCCGAAGAGGTGGGCCGATTCCTGGCCGCCTACGTCAACGCGGTCCACCAGGGCCGCGAGCGAGCCGACCGGTCCGGTCCCGCCGCCGGTTGATCCATTCCCCTCCCCGACAGGAAGCCGAGCATGTCCGACAAGACAGCCACCGCCAACGCCGACCTGACCTGGCTGGTCGACGACCTCGTCCACCGGGTCGTGGAGGCCCGCTACGCCGTGATCCTGTCCACCGACGGGCTGCTGGTCGCCGCCTCGCGCGGGTTGGTGCGCGGCGACGCCGAGCACCTGGCCGCCGCCGCGTCCGGGCTGAGCAGCCTCGCCCGGGGCGCGGGGCGCCACTTCGGCGACAGCGTCGTACGCCGCACGATGATCGAGTTCGGGACGGGGTACCTGTTCGTCACCGCGGCGGGCAACGGCGCCTGCCTGGCGGTCGTCACCGGCACCGGCATCGACGTCGGCGTCGCCGCGTACGAGATGGAGATGCTGGTCGTCCGGGTCGGGCAGTACATCACCACACCGCTGCGCGCCCCCGCGGTGCCCGCCCACTGAGCCGCGTATGGACGACAGCATCGCCTCCGCCGGCGGCGGGTGGGCCCAGGAGGACGCCGGACCGACCGTCCGGCCGTACGCCGTGACCTCCGGCCGCACCCGCCCGGTGCGGGGCGCGTTCGACCTGATCTCCATCGTGATGGCGCTGCGGTCCCCCGCGGCGCCCGACGGCACCTCGCCGGAGGTCGAGCAGATCCTGCGCTGCTGTCGGCTGCCGGTGTCGGTGGCCGAACTGGCCGCTCGCCTGGACCTGCCGTCAGGCACCGTCAAAGTGCTGCTGGGCGACCTGCTGGAACAGCGGCTCATCGCCACCAGATCCCCCGCGCCGGAGCTCGGCACGCCGAACCGGCCCGTCCTCGAGGCGGTCATCCATGGACTCCGTGCTCTCTGACACCGCGGCCGACACCGCGGTGTTCACCCTGCCCACCGCCGTGAAGATCCTGATCGCGGGGCACTTCGGGGTCGGCAAGACCACGATGGTCGGCTCGGTCAGCGAGATCCTGCCGCTGCGCACCGAGGAGGTCCTGACCGACGCCAGCGTCGGCGTCGACGACCTGTCCGGCGTCGAGGCCAAGAACACCACCACCGTCGCCATGGACTTCGGGCGGATCACCATCAGCGACGACCTGGTGCTGTACCTGTTCGGCACCCCGGGCCAGGAACGGTTCTCGTTCGTGTGGGACGAACTGGCACTCGGGGCGTTGGGGGCGGTCGTGCTGGCCGACACGCGGCGGCTGAAGGACAGCTGGGCCAGCATCGGCTACTTCGAGGACCGGATGACCCCGTTCGTGGTGGCGGTCAACTGCTTCGACGACGGCGAGCGGTACACCACCGCCGACGTGCGGCTGGCGCTGAACCTGGAACCGGACGTGCCGGTGCTGCTGTGCGACGCCCGCCGCCGCGACTCTTCCAAGCAGGTCCTCATCCGGCTGGTCGAACACGTGCTGACCGGCGCCTGAGCCACGGCCGCGCCGTCACGGGTACGGACGGTCGTCGGGCCAGATCCACGGCTGGATGCACGGCGGCGGGGTGCCTTTCACCGCCGCCGGTGGGCAGGGCTGCTCCTCGGTGTCGGCGTAGGAGGGCGCGACCGCCCACACCGCCAGCGCTGTGACGACGGCGAGCACCAGCCCGGCCAGTAACGCCAGCAAGCCCGTACGCCGTTGTCCCGGCATCGTCCCTCCCCAGTCCTGAACCGCCCGTCGAGTATGGGCATCCGGCGGCTGGTCACTCCACGCCTGCGGGGGTGCTGGAAGTGGCCATGTCCACTTGTGGCCATACTTAGGTATCGTTCAATGGATCATCGGTGCGGTCGACGGAGTTGAGACGGCATGTTCGAGACGTTCGGCGTTTCCCGGCCCGCCGAATCGGCGTACCGGATGCTGCTGACCGAACCCGGCCTGACCCGCGCGGACCTGGACCGGCTGCTCGACGCAGACGCCGGGGCGAGCCTGGCCGAACTGACCGAACGCGGGCTGGTCGCGGCCCGCGCTGACGGCACGTTGCGGATCGAGCCGCCGGAGCGGGCGATGGACCTGCTCATCGCCGCCGAGGAGGCCGCCATCGAGGCCCGGCGGGCGGCGCTGGCCGGGCTGCGCGACGGCGTCGGCGACCTGGTCGCCGAGTTCGTCGGGGGCCGCAGCGAAACGTTCGGTGACCTGATCGAGCACGTCACCGGCGACGACGCGGTGCGTTCGCGGCTCTATCAGATCGCCACCGGGGCCAGGCGGCAGGTGTGGACCGTCAATCCCGGACCGGCACCGTCGGCGCGGGCGCTGGCCGCGAGCCGGGCCATGGACCAGGTGAGCCGGGCCAGACAGGTGCGCAGCCGGTCCGTCTTCGGCACCGAGGCCGCCACCGACGCCGGAATGCGCGCCTACCTGACCGAGACGGTCGCCGCCCTGGACGAGGTGCGGCTGCACCCGGATCCGCCGCTGCTGCTGTTCATCGTCGACGGCGAGCTGGCGGTGCTGCCCGCCGACGTGGACCGGCCGGGCCGGGGTGCGCTGGTGCTCAAGAGCCCCGCGCTGGTCCAGCCGCTGATCGTGCTCTACCAGCAGCTGTGGCGGGTGTCGCGGCCGTTCGAACCCGACGCGGGCGGGGAGTCCGACACCGAGCGGCTGCACCGGATCGTGGCGCTGCTCGGCGAGGGGCAGAAGGACGAGGCGATCGCGCGGCGGCTGGGCCTGTCGGTGCGTACCGTCCGGCGCCTGATCTCGGTCGCGGTCGAGGGCCTGGGCGCCGAGAGCCGGTTCCAGGCCGGAGTGCACGCGGTACGTCGCGGCTGGGTGCCCGCCGCCGAGTGACAGCAACCGGCCATCGCCGGTTCGTGCAGCGCCGGACGCCTTACCGGCGGCCACCGGCGGTGCTTGGCTTCGGGTCACCAACGATCTCGATCCTGATGGGAGAGACCATGCGGAACCTGACCCGCCTCGGCGCCGGTGTCGCGGCGACCGTGCTCGCCGCGACCGCCGTGCTGGCCATGGCGTCACCGGCCAGTGCCCGGCTCAACCCGGCCGGGCTGCTGGACTGCGAGTCCGGCGGCTACTACCACTACACCTGCCACATCGAGGACCAGCTGCCGCTGAGCAACGAGGTGTGGAAGTACAACGGGTCGCACGTGGTCGCCTTCGACGGACTCAGCGGCGTGTACGGCGCCTGCGCGGCGAACCTGCGGTTCTCGATCGGGGTCACCTACACCCGGTCCAACGGCACAATCGTCAACACCGGCATGACGCTGAACTGCCTCTACGCCTGGCAGTGAGCACATCGGCATGGGTTCGGCGCCGCCGGACCCATGCCGATGGGTACGGTGTGACCGTGAGCAGCAGCGCCGACCTGACGATCCGGCTCGCGGGAGCGGAGGTCGTGGACGCGCTCGAACCGCTGTGGATCGGCCTGCACGAGCATCACCGCACCGTCGCGCCCCACCTGGCCATGTACGACGACGCCCGCTCCTGGCAGCTGCGGCGCGAGCTGTACCTGCGCTGGATCGCCGAGCCGGGATCGTTCGTGCTGCTGGCCCTCGACGGGGACAAGCCGGTCGGGTACGCGTTCGTGCACGTGTTCGACGGCCCCGACGACAGCTGGGTCTCCGGCGACCGGATGGCCGAGCTGGAGACCTTGTCGGTCGCGCCCGCCTACCGAGGTCGGGGCCTGGGCACACGATTGCTGGACGCGGTCGACGCCCGCCTGGACGAGCTGGGCATCGGTGACCTCTACATCGGCGTGCTGGCCACCAACCTCGCCGCCCAGCGCGTGTACGAGCGCCGCGGCCTGCGCCCCTTGATGATCAAATACGCCCGCCTGGCCGCCTCGCCACCGGCGGCTTCCGCCTAGCCGCAGTGTGGCGCGGGCGCGCCCCAGCCGACCAGCTGTTATCCACCCGTCCACGACCGCGCCGACGCCGCCTGATGCTAAAATTATTCCGCTTTGTGTGGTGGCACCCCCGGTGTCCCGTTCGCGAGCAACTCGCCGCGGGCAGAGGGCTGGGGGTCGACGATGAGGGTTCTACGGGCAGGAGCACAACCGGCCGCGCATCGTGGAAGGGGCTGTCGCGGCGGCCCGAAGCCGTCTCGCCTGGCCGCGATCGCCTCTTGCGCGTTACTGGTCGCCGCGAGTTGCGCGGTGGTCGGCGACGCGGCGTCCGCCGTACCCGCGCGGCCGACGGCCGGGTCGGCACCGGCCGCGCAGGCGTGCGCGACGAGCACGACCGCGCCGAAGGGATCGGCCTTGAAGCCCATCGACCAGGCCGCGTTCCAGGCCGCCGTGGCCGCCGCCGCCGAGCAGATGATGATCCCGGGGGCGGTGGTCCTGCTGTGCACCCCGCAGGGCAGGTTCGAAGCGCTGACGGGCACCACCCAGCTGGGCACGCAGGCACCACCGGCGGGTGACACCCACTTCCGGATCGCCTCGAACACCAAGACCATGACCGCCGCGCTGATCACGCTGCTGGCCCAGGACGGCAAACTCAAGTTCAGCGACCCGGTGTCGGCCTACGTGCCCGGTGTGCCCAACGGCGACAACATCACCGTCGAGCAGCTGCTGAAGATGCGCAGCGGGCTGTACAACTACACCTCCGACCCCCAGTTCTCGGCCACACTGGACGCCGACCCGCAGAAGGCCTGGACGCCACAGGAGGTCCTGGCGATCGCGTTCGGCCACCCGCCGAACTTCGCACCCGGCACGTCCTACGAGTACAGCAACACCAACTACGCGCTGCTGGGCCTGATCGCCGAGAAGGTCGGCGGCAGCGGGCTGGCCCAGCAGCTGCAGGACCGGCTGTTCGGCCCGCTCGGGCTGACTCAGACGTCGCTGCCCGCCACCACCGACACCGAACTGCCGCAGCCCTTCTCGCACGGGTACATGTACGGCGGGTCGATCTACGCGCTGCGCGACGATCCGTACCCCGCCGACCTGCAGGCCGCGGCCCGCGCCGGCACGCTGCAGCCGACCGACTACACCAACCAGAACTCCTCGTACGCCACCGCCGCCGGAGGTGCCGTCTCCACCGCCGACGACCTGGCCGCATGGATCCGGGCACTGGCCTCGGGCAAGGTGCTCGACGCCGACCACCAGCGGCAGTGGCTGCGCAGCCTGCAGGTCGAGGACCCGGCCAACCCCGACGGACAGCAGTACGGGTACGGCATCACCTACCAGCGCTTCGGGCCCGAGGCCGCGATGCACTACCACGGCGGTGAGCTGCCAGGCTTCAACTCGTTCATCGGCTACGACACCGACAACGACGTGACGCTGGTGGTGTGGGCCAACCTGACCCTGACCCCCGAGGGCATGACCACGGCCAACGCGCTGCTGCCGACGGTCCTGAACCAGATCTACGCGGGGATGGCGCTGCCTACCGCGCCGGCACCGGCACCGGCGCCCACCCCGACCAGGTGAAGCGTCACAACTGCCGCAGCGCGGGCACCACGTGGGCGCCGAGGCCCTCGATATAGCCGACCGGGTCGGTGCCGAACGGCATCAGGTGCACCTGGTCGATGCCGATCTCGGCGAAGGCCGCCATCTGGCGCAGGAACTCCGGCGTCGAAGCGGCGTCCGGGGTGAACGGAGCCCAGGTGATGGTCTTGCGGATGCGGGCGTAGTCGGTGCCCTCCCTGGCGCAGTGGGCGGCCAGGATGGCCAACTTGGCCGCGATCACGTCGGGTCCGGCCTGCGGCCCGGCGAACAGGTTGCAGGCGTCGGCGTACTTGGCGACCAGGCGCAGGGTCTTCTTCTCCCCCATCCCGCCGATCATGATGGGCGGGTGCGGACGCGCCAGCGGCTGCGGCGAGTTGACCGTCCCGGCGAGCCGGTAGTGGGCACCCTCGAACGGGCCGGTGTCCTCGCTCCACATCTGGCGGACGATCCGCAGCGTCTCCTCAAGCCGCTCGAACCGCTCGGACAGGGGCGGGAACGGCACACCGAAGGCGGCGTGCTCGCGGTCGTACCAGGCGGCGCCGATGCCGAGCACGGCCCGGCCGCCCGACAGCACGTCCAGCGTGGTCACGATCTTGGCGAGCAGCCCCGGGTGCCGGTAGGTGACCCCGGTGACCAGCAGCTGCAACTCGACCGTGCTGGTCTGTCCGGCCAGGAATCCGAGCGTGGTGTAGCCCTCCAGCATCGGCGCGTCGGGTTCGCCCAGGCCCATGCCCTCCATCTGCAGGTAGTGGTCCATCACCGAGATGTTGTCCACCCCGGCCGCCTCGGCCGCCTGCCCGGCCTGGGCCAGCGTCGGCCCGATCGCCGAGGGGCCGCCCGGGAAGGCGAAGTTGACGATGTGTACACCGAGCCGCATGCGAATGTCCCCCTGTGCAGTGTCGTGGATGCGCGGTCGCCGAGGTCACCGTACCGGTGCCGACGGCGCGACGACGGCCGTTCCCGGGCCGCGCCGCGATACGAGCGGTCAGGCCCGCGCTACCGGCGCCGGTCCTGCCGCGATGTCTCGTCAGATGCGGTACTGCGGTGCGTCGGGGTCGTCCGGCAGGGGACGGGTGAGCGTCGCGTAGGTGAAGCGCGCGATGGACTGCTCCCACCGGAACAGGCACACCTCGGCCCCGACCCGCACGAGCCGCGGCCCCGCCGACACGTCGTGGCCGTCCGCGCGCAGGCACTCCACGACCTCGTCGGCGTCCCAGCCGAACACGTCCACCCCCGCGAACACGACCGGCTGATGCGCGGCCAACCCCTCGCGGCCGGCGTGCTGGAAGACCGTCCGCCGGTCGACCTGGAAGGCGAAAGCCAGCCGGTCCGGACCGCCACCGGCCCGCACGCTCACGCCGTCGAGGTCCCAGGCCCACGTCCAGGTGAGCCCGCAACCCCAGGCATGTCGGTGCGGCTTGGCGCGTCGCTCGACCACGGCCCGCACGTCGTCGAGGGTCATGCCGTAGGTCAGGTCGGGCCAGTCCTCGATCCTGACCCCGTGGTCGGGGACCAGTTCGACGGTCACGCGAACAGGGCGCTGACCGACTCGCCGTTGTGGATGCGGCGCATCGCCTCGGCCAGGGCGGGGGCGATCGAAAGGATCTTCAGCTTTGGTACGCGCTTGTCCTCGGCGATCGGCACCGAGTTGGTGCACACGACCTCCAGCACCCCGGGCTGCTCGCTCAACCGGTCCAGCGCGCCGCTGGAGAACAGCCCGTGCGTACACGCCAGCCGGATCGAGCGCACGTCCAGCGCCCGCAGGTGCTCCATCAGCTCGATGACCGTGCTGCCCTTGGCGATCTCGTCGTCGAGCACGATCACGTGCTTGCCCGCGACGTCGCCGATGATCGCGCTGATCTGCACCCGGTCGTCGCTGTAGCGCTGCTTGGCCCCGGCGGCCACGGGCGTGCCGAGCAGCCGGGCGAACGCGGCGGCCTCCTTGGCGTTGCCGAGGTCGGGCGAGACCACGACCGTGTCGGTCAGGTCGTACTGGCCGAAGTAGCCCGCCAACTCGCGCAGCGCGTGCAGGTGGTCCACCGGCATGCTGAAGAAGCCGTGCACCTGCGGCGAGTGCAGCGTCAACGCCAGCAGCCGGTCGGCTCCGGCGGTCTTGAGCAGGTCGGCGACCAGGCGTCCGCCGATCGAGATGCGCGGGCCGTCCTTCTTGTCCGACCGGGCGTACGCGTAGTGCGGCATCACGACGGTGATGCGGGCCGCCGAGGCGCCACGGGCCGCGTCGAGCATCAGCAGGAGCTCGACCAGGTGCTCCTGCACCGGCGGGACCAGCGGCTGCACCAGGTACACGTCACGCTCACGGCAGTTGGCGCCCAGCTGCACCTCGAGGCAGTCGTTGGCGAAACGCGACACCCGCACCGGATGCAGCGGCACCCCGAGATGGGCGCAGATCTCCGCCGCGAGTTCCGGATGGGCACTGCCACTGAAGACCGCGATGTCGCGCACGAGTGGCATGGTAGATGATCGAGTGTCGCGACTGGCCGGTAGGCTCGGCGAGGTGAGCGGCGAGATGGTGGTGCCCCGGCAGACAGCGGCGCTGGCCGCCTCGGTCCAGGAGTATGTGGACTTCACCGAGGCGTGGCTGAACAACCGGCGGCTGTCGGCCAACACCCGCGAGGCGTACCGGCGGGACGTGGCGGCATACCTGGGCTGGTGCGGCGAGCACGGGGTCGAGCCGCTGCGAGCCATGTTCACGCACGTCAACGACTACGCGCGGGCACTGGAGAGCACCGTGGACCCGCGTAGCGGCCGGACGCTGGCCGCCACGACCGTGGCCCGGAAGATGTCGGGGCTGTCCAGCTGGTACGACTTCCTGGTCAAGCTCGGCGTGGTGACGGCCAACCCGGTACACGGCGCCGACCGGCCACACGTGTCGCGCGACCACTCCGCCACCATCGGGATGAGCCCGGCCGAGGTCGACGCGCTGCTGCGGGCCGCCGAGGCGGATTCGGCCCGCAGCTTCGCCCTGATCACGCTGCTGGCCGACCTGGGTCTGCGGGTCGGCGAGGCGGTGCGGCTGGACCTGGCCGACCTCGGACACGAGCGCGGGCACCGTACCGTGCGGTTCTCCGGCAAGGGCGGCAAGCCGCGCCGCCGCGCTCTGGCGCCGGGCACCGCGGCGGCGCTGGACGGGTATCTGGGACAGCGCGCCGACACGGCGGGCGTGTCGCCCGAGCAGCTGAGTGGGCCGGTGTTCGTCACCCGCCACGGCCGCCCACTAGACCGGCACGCGGTGTTCCTGCTGGTGCGGCGCCTGGCCGAGCAGGCGGGCATCCCGAGCGCGGCGCACCTGTCGCCGCACTCGCTGCGGCACGCGTTCGCGACCACCGCGCGGGCCGAGGGGGTGCCGCTGGAGGACGTGCAGGACGCGATGGGCCACGCCGACCCGCGCACCACCCGCCGCTACGACCGCGACCGGCACAACCTCGACCGCGACCCGTCGTACGCGATCTGGGCCGCCCGCGCTCGCCGCGGCTCGGGCCGCTGACCAAGCTCGGAAACGGCTGGGAATCGGCGGTTCATCCGGCTGAGCGCACTATCTGCACCACTTTGCCCAGTTACCGTGGGTATTCACACACGGGGAGGGCACGATGGCGATGCGTAGCTGGCTGGCGGGGGCCACGGTCGTGGCGCTGCTCGGCGCCGGGGCGTGCGGTTCACCCGCGACCAAGCCGCTGTTCAAAACCGACCCGCGCCTGCCCGCACCCGAGACGGCCGCCTTCGACCCGGCCGGAGTCGGTGACCCCTACTTCCCCACCGCGGGCAACGGCGGCTACGACGTGTCGTCCTACGACCTCAAGCTCAGATACGACCCGGCCACCGGCCGCCTCGACGGCACCGCCGCGATAACCGCCACCACCGCCCGCGACCTCACCGACTTCCACCTCGACCTGCACGCCCTGCCCGCGACCAAAGCCGACGTCGACGGCACCGCCGCCGCGACCAGGCACGACGGCGACGAACTGGTCGTCACCCCGGTCGCGCCGCTGACCGCCGGCCAGACGTTCGTCGCCACCATCGCCTACGGCGGCACGCCCAGCCCGATCGAGGACCGCCGGTTCGGCAGCGGCGGATTCTTCCGCACCCGCGACGGCGCCATCGCCATGGGCGAACCCGCGTCGGCCAGCACCTGGTTCCCCGTCAACGACCACCCTCGCGACAAGGCCCACTACACCATCGAGGTGACCGTGCCCGACGGCCTGGCCGCGATCAGCAACGGCGTGCCGTCCGGACAGTCCAGCCAGGGTGGCTGGACCAGCTGGCGCTGGGAGGTCACCGCGCCGATGGCGCCCTACCTGGCGATGCTCGCGATCGGAAAATACCGGGTGGTCACCAGCGAGCACGATGGCAAGCCGGTGGTCAGCGTCGTCGCCGACACGGTACGCGGCGACGACGCGCAGACCGCGCTGGCCCGCACCCCGGAGATCACCGACTTCCTGGCCCAGTGGTTCGGGCCGTACCCGTTCGACGCCTACGGCGGCGTGGTGGTCGACGACGAACGGGTCGACGAGGCCCTGGAGACCCAGACCCGGCCCGTGTATCCAGCCTCGACGTTCCGGCGCGGACCCGACACCGTCACCGTCGCGCACGAACTGGCCCACCAGTGGTTCGGCGACAGCGTGTCGCTGACCCGGTGGCGCGACATCTGGCTCAACGAGGGCTTTGCCACCTACGCCGAGTGGCTGTGGCAGGAGCACGAGGGCACCAGCACCGTGCGGGAACGGTTCGACCGGCTCTACCGCAACCCCGACAACCGCATCTGGTCGGTGCCGCCGGGCGACCCCGGCCGCGGCGGCCTGTTCTCCGACAGCGTCTACCAGCGCGGCGCGATGACCCTGCAGGCCCTGCGCGACCAGGTCGGCGACGACGCGTTCTTGACCATCCTGCGCACCTGGGCCACCACCCACCGCGACGGCAACGCCACCACCGGCGACTTCACCGCCCTGGCCGAGAAGGTCGCCGGGCGGTCGCTGGCCGGGTTCTTCGACGCATGGCTGTTCCAGACCGGGCGCCCGCAGCTGTGATCAGCCCAACGGGTCGCTGGTCCGGGTGCCGTCACCCGGGCTGACCTGGGCGGTCCAGGCCCGGCCGTCCCAGTAGCGGTAGTAGTGCCGTCCGGTCGGATCGGTGTACCAGCCGGCGGGCGCGGCCGGGGCGGGCAGCAGCGCGGCCTCGGGCCGGTCGGCGGGCACGGCCGGCAGCAGCCGGTCCAGCTCACCCACCGCGAGCTCGGACAGGCCCAGCTCCCGGGCGCGGCGCACCCGCGGGTCGTCGGTGTCGCCGTCGGCGACCACCACCGTGGCCAGTCCCCGGGTCAGGTTGGTGGCCAGCCGGTAGCCCGCCTGCCCGATCCGGCGCCGCACCTGCGCGGGCACCGCCGGGCTGCACCACACCCGCGGGCCGGTCGCCCGCGCCGCACCGGCCTGCACGGGCACGGTGACCAGGTCGGCGAAGTAGTCGGGCAGGTCCAGCAACCTTGCCACGGCCACCAGTTGCCGCTGCTCGTCGGCGCTGAGGGAGGGCTGGGCCATCGCGGCGTCGCGCAGCCCGTCCAGGAACCGGCGGTGCAGCGCCGCGACCTGCGACGCCCCCATCCCGGCCCGACCGGCCAGCCGACCCAGGTGCCGGGTCTTGCGGCCGGTCAGCCTCCCGTCGATCAGCGCGTCGGCCAGCGCGTCCAGATACGGCTGGGCGCCGACCGGGTCGTGGTCGGCCATCGAGTACGGCAGCTTCGTCAGCAGTGAACGCATCCACCCGCCGGTGCCCTTGCGTAGGTTGGTGACCCGGGTGCGGGGCGTGGCGCCGGTCCGCTGCCGCGGCAGCACCGCCGCGGGCACCGGGTAGGTGATCTCCGGCGACTGGGCGAGCAGCCGCGGCAGCAGCATCGCCGTGGCCCGCACATCCCCGAGGGCGGTGTGCGCGTCGTACAGGGTGATGCCGGAGATCTCGCAGCAGGTGGACAGCTTGTAGTTCGGGCAGGCCAGCACCGCGCGGGCCAGCCGCAGCGTGCACAGCGCCGGGATGACCGGGGTCGCCACCCCGGCGCGGGCGAACTCGTAGGCCAGGAACCGTTCCTCGAACGGGGCGTGGTGGGCCACCACGACCGCGCCGTCGAGCCGGGCCAGGATTTCCGGCGCCATCTGCGCGAACGTCGGCGCGCCGAGCACCATGTCGGCGGAGATGTGGTGCAGGTACGTCGGACCCGGGTCACGGCCCGGGTCGATGAGGGTGGCCCACTCGTCCACGACGACACCGTCCTCGACTCGGGCCATGGCGATCTCGACGATGCGGTCGTCGTCGGCCAAGCCGGTGGTCTCCAGGTCGATCACGACGTAGGTGGATGGGAGCCGGTGACCGTCGGGATCGGTGGTGCCGTAACCGAACAGCGCAGGTGCCTGACCGTACATGGCACAGAGTCTGCGGTCGCGGTACGACACGTCGACATCGGACGGTCGGCCGGTCCTGCGATCAAGGCCGGATGGGACGGTGGGTCAGCCCAGGTCAGCCCAGGTCGGCGCGGGAGCCCTCCCGGGTGCGCTGCGGATCGATCTCGCGCTGCGGGAACCGGCGCAGGTACTCGTGCTCCAACTCGCGGGAGCGCTCGGTGTGCGTGTGCAGCGCGTCGTCGGAGCCGTGGCGCAGGGTCTGCACCCGGGTGCGGCCCAGGCTCTCCAGCTCACGCAACAGATCCTCGTCGGCCAGTTCGTCGGCCGGAATGCCTTCGATGATCTCCATGTGAGAGGTTTACCCAGTTCCGGGCACCGCCAATCGGTACCCGGAACGTTTGGGTACTTTCGAACGTGTTCGACGGTTTCGACGTCAGGTGTTGGCGCCGCGGGCGGCCACCCGCCACCGGTCCACGACCTGACCCGCCGAGCTGACCACCAGTTCGTCGGCGAGGTTGACCGCCGCGCACACGTGGTTGGGCATGACCCGAACCCGGGTGCCGACCGGCGGCAGCTCGGCCGGATCCGGCAGGACCACGGTCGCGTGGTGCTCCGACACGGTGACGATCCGCGCATCGGGCAGGCCGACCAGACGTCCGAATCCGGTGGTCCACGCGGGGCGGTCGGCGCCCAGGACCTTGTTGCCCGAGTCGAGGATGACATGCCCCGGGCGGCGGCTGACCACCGTCGCGGTCACGGTGAGCGCCACGTCCCCGGGGTCGCAGACGCCCAGTTCGACCTGCTGGGCGTCGTTGAAGGCGTAGACGCCGGGACGCAGTTCGGTCACGCCGGAGCCGGTGAGCGGGGCGGTGGGGGTCGAGCCCCCGCTGACCACCCGCGGGTCGACGCCCATCGCGCGCAGGGCGTCGGCGGCCGCGGCCAGGGCCGCCGACTCGTCGGCCGCGGCGGTCGGCGGCTGCCCCGGCCCGTACCCATGGCCGGGGAAGGTGAACACGCCGCGGACCCGCAGCCCGGCCCGCAGCGCCGCCGCCGCGACCGCCCCGGCCTCGTCCGGCCGCACGCCGCTGCGGTGATGACCACTGTCGATCTCGATCACCACCTCGATGGCGGTACCCGCGTACCGGGCCAACGCCGCGACGCTCTCGGCGGAGTCCGCCCCGACCGCGACGCGGCCGCGTTCGGCCAGGGCCGCCAGCCGGGCGCCGCGCGCGGCGTCGACCCACAGCGGGTACGCCAGGAACAGGTCGGTGAAGCCGGCGGCGGCGAAGATCTCCGCCTCACCGACCGTGGCCACGGTCAGTCCGGTCGCGCCGGCACCGACCTGGCGCTTGGCGATCTGCAGGCATTTGTGGGTCTTGGCATGGGGTCGCAGCGTCAGGCCGTGCGCGGCGGCGTGGGCCGCCATGCGGGCGATGTTGCGGTCGAGCACGTCGACGTCGACGCTGACGTACGGAGTGGGCAGCTCGGGCACCAGCCCATCCTGCCACCGCCGGCCCGGCGACGCCCGTGCGTGAATCGGTATCGAGCTCCGGTTCGGTACGCAGACGGCCAGCCGCCAAAGATCCGTACCAGCGCTGAGGCGCCCGGCCTGGTCCGGGGCCTACCGTGGAGAGATCGGCATACCACGTACAGCCCTTGGAGGAACCGCGATGCGCAGGCCCGCCACTCTCACGGCGATCATGGTCGGGCTGGCCGTCCTGGCCGCCGGATGCGGCAGCAAACCCGCCGCCACGCCCGGCGCGGTCGCGACGGCCAGCACCACGCTGTCGCCCGAACCCGCGGCCACGACCGCGGCCAGTCCCAGCGCGACCGGGACGGGCTCGGGTTCTGGCTGCGGCATGAGCGGCACGGTCACCGGCGGCGACGGCGCCGCGCTGGACGTGATGAAGGCCTGGCTGCAGTGCGACACCGCCAAGCTGCACACGCTCATGCAGAACGACGCCTACCAGCAGCTGCACGCGGTCGGCGCGCCGAACATCGACGGGCACTGGACGTTCGTGAACTGCGACGGGGCGATGGGGTCGAGCTACTGCACCTTCCGCAACAAGCTCGGCTCGGACGTGATCATCCGGCTGCAGAACGGGGCCACCGACCACCCGGTCACCGAGTTCAAACTCGACCGGACCGTCTACCACAACGACCCCGAGAAGTACGCCCGCGAGTTCCTCGACGCGTTCATCAACCACAACAAGCCGCGCATGGTGACGCTGGCCTCGCAGTCCATCGTCGACTCGATCGTCGTGGACGCGCCGCCCGCCGGCTACGACCTGACCCTGTCGCCCGACCCGCACTGGGTCTACAACGCGCACTTCGACACCGGCGAGTACTGGGTCGTGACCATCCACGGCACGCTGGGCAAGGCCCACGCGATCACCGCGTTCGGCAACGCCGGCTGACCCTCTCCCCGATCCGGTCCGGGACGCAGGCACCACGTCCCGGACCTTCGGCGTGCTGTGACAGCCTGTATGGATGATCAAAGCGGTGGTCTTCGACTGTGACGGGGTGCTGGTCGACTCCGAGCGCATCAACAACGAGGTGTTCGCCCGGCTGGCCACCCGCGCCGGGGTTCCGACGACGTTCGAGCAGAGCGTGGCCCGCCACATGGGCCGGTCCACCGTCGAGTGCGTCGCCGAACTGGCGGCCGAACTGGGCCGTCCGCTCGATTTCGACCTGCCCACCGAGTACGAGCACGAGGTACTGGCCCGCCAGCACGAGGGCCTGGTCGCGGTCGACGGCGTACGGGACCTGCTCGACCTGCTGCGCGCGGCCGGGGTGCCGGTGTGTGTGGCCTCCAGCGGCACCCCGCGCGAGATCGCCTTCCGGCTGGGGCGCACGGGGCTGGACGGGTATTTCGGCGAACACTGCTACAGCGCCTCGATGGTGTCCCGGGGCAAGCCCGAGCCGGACCTGTTCCTGCTGGCCGCCGCCGGAATCGGGGTGGACCCGGCCGCCTGCGTGCTGATCGAGGACAGTCCGTACGGCGTACGCGGCGGCAGGGCCGCGGGCATGACCGTGGTCGGGTACGCCGCCCTGGCCTCCCCCGAGGTGTTACGCGGTGCGGGCGCCGACCACGTCGTGGCGGCGATGGCGCAGGTGCCGCCGCTGCTCGGCCTGGGCTGACGCCGTTCTCGTCGTGGCCATGTCAGGGGCCGCACACCGCCTACGGCATCCTAGGAGGATGGGCAGCGGCTTGGGTGTCGGCGTCAGCGGGGCGCCCGCGCCGCTGACGGGCTGAGATCAGGGGTAGCCGGTCAGGGGCAGCCGGTCAGGCTGGCACCGTCGGCCCCGGGGGCACAGCTGTCGGTGCCGGAACCGCCGTCGAGCGCGTCGAACCCGGCATCGCCGTACAGCGAGTCGTCGTCGTCCCCACCGAAGATCTCGTCCGCGCCGGGGCCGCCCTCGGCTATGTCGGCGCCCGCCTGGCCGTACAGGACGTCGTCGCCGTCGGCACCGGCGAGGTAGTCGGCGTCGTCACCACCGTAGAGGCGATCGGCACCTGCCTGGCCGTAGAGCTTGTCGCTGCCCGCGCCGGTGGCCAGCTTGTCGTCACCGGACTCGCCGTAGACCAGCTTGGCCCCGCCGGACAGGGCATACACCAGGTCGTCGCCCTCCCCCGCGCCGATGAAGGCGGTCAGCGAGGTGCTGTCGGTCACAGTGTCGGCACCGTCGTAGGTCTTGATGCTCAAGTCCGTGATCTTCGCGGTGCACAGCACCGAGGTCGGGGTGAGCGCCGCGCAGCCGGAACCGGGCAGCACCGGCCAGCTGTCGTCGACCCGTATGCCGCCGGAGACGGGCGAGACCACCAGCGTGTTGGCGACGCCCTGTCCGGCCTGCACCACAAGGGTGGTGCCGGTGACGTAGGCATGGCCCTCGACGGCGGCGTACGCCGGGACGGCGGTGGCGAGCACGGTCGCGGCCAGCACCGTCGTGGCGCAGCCGAAGGCGAGATGGCGCGGGGACATGCGGTAATGATGGGCGTCGGCGGACCCGTCGGGCCCGGTCGCGTCCGGAATCCGTCCGTGCCACCGCGTCGCCCCCCGACGAGGGGGCGGAAAACTCCTGGCCGGTGTCGCAGCCGGCTGGCATGCTGCCCGCCGTGACCACACTCTCGATCATCAAGGGGGACGCGACCAGCCCCCAGGCCAAAGGGCCGAAGGTGGTCGCGCACGTGTGCAACGACAGCGGCGGCTGGGGCAAGGGGTTCGTGCTGGCCGTGTCGCGGCGCTGGCCGGAGCCCGAGCGTGACTTCCGGGCCTGGCACCGCCAGCGGGCGGCCAACGACTTCGGGCTGGGCGCGGTGCGGCTGGTGCAGGTGGCCCCGGAGTTGTGGGTGGCGAACATGGTCGGCCAGCGCGGCACCAGGACCGGCAGCAACGGGCCGCCGATCCGATACGAGGCGGTGGAGCGCTGCCTGACCACCCTGGCCGAGCACGCGGTGCGGCTCGGCGCGTCGGTGCACCTGCCGCGCATCGGCTGCGGGCTGGCGGGCGGCAAGTGGCCGCGGATCGAACCGATCATCGTGCGTACGCTGTGCGCCCGGGGTGTCGCCACGACCGTGTACGACCACGATTGACCAGGCAAGGCGGGTGCCGCCCCCCAGGCCGGAGGTGGCGGCACCCGCCCCGCGTCGCGCGCCGGGTCGCCGGCGCCGTCTCAGAACACCGACCAGCCGGTCAGGGTCGCGAAGTGTTCGAGGGCGAGCATCCCGGTGACGGAGTTGCCGGAGGGATCCAGGCCGGGGCCCCACACGCAGACCGTGCCCACCCTGGGCGCCACGGCCAGGATCCCTCCCCCCACCCCGGTCTTGAGCGGCAGGCCGACCCGGTGCGCGACCTCGGCGCTGGCGTCGTACGCCCCGCAGGTGAGCATGGTGGCGTTGACGCGTTTGGTGTCGGCGGGGCTGAGCAGGCGGCGGCCGTCGGCGCGGACACCCGCCCGCGCCAGGTACAGCCCGGCCAGGGCGAGGTCGCGGCAGCTCGCGGCGATGGCGCACTGCCACTGGTAGTGGGCCAGCACGGTCTCCACCGGCAGGCTGAGGTTGCCGTACTCCGCCATCAGGTGCGCGATGGCCATGTTGCGTTCGGACCGGTCGCGCTCGTCCTTGACGGTGACCGGGTCCATCTCGATGGAGTGGTTGGCCGACTCGACCCGGACCAGCTCCAGCACCCGGTGGCAGCCCTGTCCCTCGGACAGTTCCAGCAGCCGGTCGGTGACGACCAGCGCGCCCGCGTTGAGCAGCGGGTTGCGCGGAATGCCGTGTTCGATGTCGAGTTCGGAGACGGCGTTGTACAGGCGGCTGGAGGGGCGACGGCCGACCCGGGTCCACAGCCGGTCGCCGTCCAGGGACAGCACCAGGGTGAGGGCGAAGACCTTGGCGATGCTCTGCATCGGGAACGGTTCGCGCCAGTCCCCCGCGCCATGCAGGTGCCCGTCGACGGTGGCCACGGCGAGGCCGAGGCCGGTGTCGGGTGCGGCGCTCAGGCGGGCGGCCGCGTACACGGTGTCGACGACGACGTCGAGGTCCATGCTGCGCTCCGGGGTCAGGGGCGGCTGCGCTGCCGCGGTCGGTGCCAGCATGTCCGGCGCCGCTGCCGCGCCGAAACAGGGAAAGCCCTTGTCCTACCCTTGCGCGCCCCTTGCCCGCCCACAGCTCAGCCGTTCGGGCAGGTCAGCACGGTACGGTGCGCACCCGCCGATTACACCGCGCTGGCTCCGCACTTCGCCGAGACCTTCCTCGCTGGGGACGCCACCGGGATCCGGCCGGTGCCCCGGGCCGCGTTCCTGGCGATGCTGCCCGCACGGGCGGCGGCGTTCGCCCGCGCGGGAATCGGCTCACCGGTGCTGGAGCACAGGCGACTGCACCCGCTCGACGACCATTACACCCTCGTGTACACCCGGTGGCGGGCGCCACGCACCGACGGAGGAACGCAGCAGCTCATGTCGTCCTATCTGGTGCACCATCGCGACGGTGCGGCACAGATCGTGGTGTACCTCAACCACCAGGGAATCGGCGGCTGACCGCATCGATGAACAGCCGTATCACTCGCCATTCGCTCACGAATGGCGACGTTTGATTCACACGTTCCGGGGAAAGAGCGACGCACTCAACGCCTCATTCAAGTAAAGCGATTGTTCGATGGGTTACGGTCGCCGCCCCGACTCCGTGCTGGAGCGGGGCGGTTACTCATGCCGATTCAGATCGCGGCCACCGCCGGATCACGACGGAAAGAGGCGACATCGTGCGACGATCACCAAGGCTGCGGCACTGGCCCTATGCGGCCGCGCTCGCGGCACTGTCACTGATGCTGGCTCCGGCCGGTACGGCGGCAGGCGTCCCGACCGCGCAGTCGGCACCTTCACTCGCGGCCAGTTCCCTGACCAAGAGCGCGCAGAACGTGAGCCACCCGGGCGCCGACCCGGCCTCGCACGGCGATGTCCTCAACTGGACCGTGTCCTACGCCGACGGCGGCACCGGTGGTCCGGTCACCGTCACCGACCCGATCAGCGGCGGGCACGGCTACGTCAACGGATCGCTGCGCGTGCCGCCGGACTGGACCCCGCAGTGGTCCACCGACGGCACCACCTTCAGCGACACCGAACCGGCCTCCGGCACGGTCGCGGTGCGCGCGACCATCCCGGACCGCAACCCCGGCGGCACCAGCCTCACCCGGATCCTGCTGCCGCCGGTACGGGTCATCACCAGCCCGACCGGTGGCGACGGCTTCACCCCGGTGCTGTACCGGTCGGACAGCGGCGCCGTCGAGGCGTGGAACACCTACCACCACCTCGGGGCGGCCGCACCGAAGGTCGTCTGCACCGACCTGCTGACCGCGCAGCCGTGCGCGGGCGGCCCCTGGCCGCGGCCGCTCAACACGACACCGGGCCCGCTGGGCACCGGCAACACCGGCGACATCGCCAGTGGCATGGCGCCGCAGTTCGTGTTCGACCCCGAGCGTCCCGGCATCCTCTACTACCCGGCCATCACCGCCGCATCGATCGGCGTCGGCTGCCTAGACCTGGACGCCCGCGCCAACTGCGGCTTCTTCCCCCTCATCGACTACGGCAACACCCCCGGGGCGTACAGCGTCGGCGGGTTCGTCGAGCACGGCGGCAACCTCTACGGCGTGGCCAGCACCGGGCGCGTGCTGTGCCTGACCATGGCGACGCAGACCCCGTGTGCGGGCCAACCGTACGCGGCGATCCTGCCCAACCGGCCCAACGTCAACTTCCTCGGCTCGCTGACCATGGTCGGCGACAAGATCTTCGCCTCCTCGTCACAGAGCGGCCCGGCCCCCACGATGGGCTGCTTCGACCCGGCGACCGTCGGCGCCTGCGACGGCTGGTCCAGCTACCGCACCCTGGGCAACACCTCGATGTCCACGTACGGCATCTTCACGTCGTACACCACCTCCGGCCAGCCCAACGGCGCCTGCATCCCGATGGTGTCCAACCCGTACCAGGTGTTCTGCGCCGCCACTGACGGCTCCGCGCTGGCCGCACCGAACCTGGGCGCGCTGCCTGCCAACGCGTTGACGTTCCGGCCGGAGACGATCACCGCGCCCGACGGTCACCTGCGCAGCTACCTCCCGCTCTGGAGCGGCGGGCTGCCGGGCTCCACCGGCTGCTACGACTGGACCACCGCGGCGGTCTGCGCGAACATCCCGTTCCCCAACAACCACCCCACCGTCAACCACGGCGACACCCGCGACTACGGGTACGCCTACGACGCGGTCACCCAGTGCCTGCTCGGCCTCGGTGACGCCGGGATGCTGTTCTCCGAGGACCCCATCACCGGGGCGTCGCCGTGCTTCCACGCGGGCGCGTCGATCACCCTGGCCACGCCGGACTTCTACTGCGACGGCGGCACCGACCACGTCAAGGGCTACCAGAACGCCCGGCTGGACGACATCACGCTGACCAACGTCGACCTGGCCAACAGCTCGGCGACGATCAGCACCCCGGACGGCACCGTCATCGACACCGTCGGGTTCGCCGCCGACGGCACCGTCGACCTGTCCGGCGTCTCGACCACGACATACCCGAAGATCGTCGTCGACGCGGCCCTGCGCCTGCACAACGTCGACGACTTCACCAGCACCAACCAGCCGCACCTGATCGCCGGATTCATCGGCGACCCGCCGCAGGTGTGCTTCCAGACGAAGATCGACACCGCGTGCGCCGTGACCGGGGTCGACAACACCGCCGGTGGCACCGACGCCGCCGGTGCACTCGCCTCGAACACCATCAAGATCGGTGTCGCGGCGGGTGCGGCGTGCAGCCCGCATGTCAGCATCGAGAAGGAGATCTGCCGTGACGGCCGGGCTTCCCGGTGCGGCCCCGGCGGGGTCGGGCCGTGGGGCAAGACCAGCCCGGCCGGGCTGCTCGGGATCCTGGGCACGGCGTACTGGCGGATCACCGTCACCAACGCCGGGCCGGTCGACGCGGAAGGGGTGACCATCAACGACCCGGTGGCATCCTCGTGTGCCACCGCGGCGGGCACGTTCAAGCTGGCGGCCGGGGCGAGCAAGCAGATCTACTGCTCGTCGTTCCTGCTCCTGCTGCCGCTGACGAACACGGCCACCGCGTCGTACTCGGCGCCGAACGCCCCGCCGGGCACTCCGCCGTCGGTCACCGCGCCGTCGTCGGCGACGGCCTGCTCACTGATCTGCATTCTGGCCGCGCCCAACCGGGTCCCGGAATACGGCAGCAAGCAGCTGCCGTAGCGCGGCGCGGGGCGGCGGACCGGAGTTCGTGCTCGGCACCGGCCCGCCGGCGGCAGCAGCCGCGGCGGGCCGGTTGCGCGCCAGCACCCAGCTCCCGTCGCGCGGCGGGGGGGGGCGGCCCCCCCCGGCCCGCCGCCCCGTCCGGAGTTCGTGCTCGGCACCGGCCCGCCGGCGGCAGCAGCCGCGGCGGGCCGGTTGCGCGTCAGTGCACCGCCGCGACCGCAGGACGATGCCGCGTCGGGAAAGGACCTCTTGTCGACCGTGGTTCGAGCGACGACACGATGTCCACACGGGACGCGACCGAGCTCCCGCTGGTTTGCTTCCGCTACGCTCCCCGGGTAGCAGACATGAGCTTTCCTTCGCCTCGCGCGATGCTCATCTGCGTACCGATCAATCGATCATGCCTGCCATCGGTCGAGACTCTCACTTCGGAGGGAAACGTGCGCAGAAATCCGCCTACCGACCCGCTGCCCGACAACAGTGGTGGGGCGACCGGTCCGGCCGACGACTCCGACGAAACCGGCCAGTATCAGATCCACCGGCGCGACACCTTTCCCGCGTCCGGCCGCAATGTCGCCTTCTCCCTGAACTCCGGCCCCAAGCTCACCGGAAGCTTCGAGGCCCGGCTCTCCTGGGACGTCGCGGCGAGCCCCGACGACATCGTCATCCACCTCAGCGCGTTTCTACTCGACTCTTCGGCAAGGGTTCCGGTCGGCAATCCGTACTACTGCGTGAACCATGACAATGACCGCTCGAAAGACGGTTCCACGCTGCGCCGAGGCCGCCGACGCCACGGCAGCAACATCAGCGATGAGACGATCTCGGTCGACCTCGACTACGTCGACGAGGACGTTATGAAGATCGCCTTTGTCGCCTATATCCAGGACGCCGAGCCGCTCGATCATTCTTTCGAGAAGCTCGTCGGTGGCAAGGTCACTTTCAAGAACACCCCCAAGGTCGACCGGACGGGATCCACCGTCACTCCTCAGATCGAGCCGCACCTGCTCGACAGCGACTATTTCAAGACCGACACGGCGGTGATCATCGGCGAACTCGTGCGGCGCCGCGAGGCATGGACCTGGCGAGAGGTGGGCAAGGGATTCGCCGACCTCGTCGACGTCGGTGAAGAGTTCGGAGTCGTCTTCATCGCCGAGTGACCTGACCAGCCGACACTGGAATCGAGGTGAGCATGCGGCTGTTTCTCTCCTTCGCGCCGGAGGACGCCGGTCTCGCCGGCCTGATCGCCGCATACCTGGCCGGCGCCCGCCACGAGGTCGAGCCCGACCTCGCCCTGCCGAACGGGCGCGCGGACGCCACCCGGACGCCGCGTGAACTCATCCAGGCCAACCGTATGGTCGTGGTGTTGTCACGGGCGTATCTGGACAGCCCGTTCCGGCGCGAACTCGACTGGTGGCTCGCCCAGCCCGGGGGCGAGGAACGGCTGACCCTGCTCCGGATCGACGACGTGCGACCGACCGGTGCGCTGCGCCTGATCGGCCATACCGATCTGGCCGGACTGCGGGTGGAGAAGCTGCGCAAGAGGGTCGTCGAGTCGCTGGTGCACGGCCCGGCGGCCCCTGACCGGCGCGATGAGCGCGGCAGGCAGACCGCCGTGCCGTCCTCGACGGCAGCCACCCACCATCGGCTTCCGGCACGCAATCCCGACTTCGTCGGGCGCGGCGACACGCTGACCGGCGTCGCCGAGGGCCTACGGTCGCGCAGCCGGTGTGTGCTGGGTTCGGCCGACCGTCTCGCCGGTGTGGGAAAATCCCAGCTGGCCATCGAATACGCACACCGGCATGGCGCCGCCGCCCGGGCCGAGGACCGTGACTACGACCTGGTGGTCTGGATCGACGCGGAGCATCCGGACCTGATCGCCGACCAGCTCGCCCAGGCCGCGGTGACCGCGGGACTGTGCGATCCCGGACTGCCCGCGGCCGACGCCAGGCTGGCCCTGGCCGAACTACTGCGGGCCAGGCACCGGTGGCTGGTCATCTTCGACAACGCCGAGGACGTGGCGGTGGCGAAGTGGTTTCCCAAAGGGCGCGGACACGTCCTGGTCACGTCACGACACCTCGTCTGGCAGAACCTGGCCTTCACCGTGGAGGTCGGCGTCTTCGCCCGGACCGAAGCGGTCGCCTTCCTGCGCCACGTGATCCGCCGTCCGATCGCGCCGCGTGACGCGGAAGGTCTCGCGGCGGAACTGGACGACCTCCCGCTGGCCCTGTCGCAGGCAGCCGGTGTGATCAACGAGACCGCGATGAGCGTCGCCGATTACCTGCACAGTCTGACGAGCTACGCCGACCGCACCGGACCACCCGCGCGCAGCGCGGTCGCCATCCCGGTCGGCATCTCCCTGGCGAAACTGCGCGAGATCGACGAGGCCGCCCTGGCGCTGGTCCGGTTGTGCGCCGTGCTCGCGCCGGTCGGCATCCCGTTCGACCTGTTCAGCAACGCACCCGCGCGAGCGCTGCCCGCCGCGCTGGCCAACTCGATCTCCCGGCTCGCGACGATAGCCAAGGCACTGTTCCGGGTCAACGTGGCGACCCTGGCCGCCGACGGTCTGATCCTGCACCACGAAACCCGCGCGGCGATCATCGACGAGATGTCGGCCGAACAACTGGCCGCCGTCCGCAGGTCCGCCGAAGCGGTCCTGGTGGCCGCCAGACCCGACGACGGGCGGAATCCTCGCCGCTGGCCGCTGTGGCAGCGGCTGATGCCCCACCTCGTCGCGCTCGAGCCGTCCACCAGCCCCAATCCCGAACTCCACGACATGACGAACGCGGCGCTGCTCAGCCTCGTCGAACGCGGTGACGCCGAGTCTGCGCGCCCGTACGCGGCGGCGTTCGCCACGGCTCTGACGGAGTCCTTCGGCGCCACCTACGAGCACACGTTGCGAGCCGTACGGGTGCTGGCGGAGTGCCTGTCGGCGACCGGCGATCACACCGGCGCGCTGCTGAACGACGAGCAGGTGTACCAGGTGCTGCTGAAACTGTATGGGGACGACGACCCGACGACCCTCGACGCCGCGACCGCGGTCGCCCGCGACCTGCACCACCTCCAGCGGTACGACGAGGCGCGCAGGCTGAACGAACAGGTGCTGAGGATCCGCCAGCAGCTGCACGGAGGCGAACACCACCAGTCCCTGGTCTCGCAGGACCAGCTCGCGCTCAACCTGCTCGCGCTCAACCTGCCCGGGGACGCGCTTCGACTGAACGAGATCACCTGGGCTGCCCGCCGGCGCCAACTGGGCGAGTCGCACCGCGACACGCTGCTGTCGGAATACCACCTCGCCCTCAGTCTGGCCGAGGTGGCCAGTTGGGAGGACGCCCGAGACCACCTCGCCCACGTCCTGTCCGCCCTGTCCACGTTCCTGCACAGCGAGCACCCTGACCTCGTCGCGGCCACCCAGGCCTACGACCGGTGCCTGCGCGTGATCGAGGCACCGTCGCGTCACTCGGCCAGACCGGCGGCACAGGATCCGCGCACCCGGGAGCCGATCGTCCGGCTGGCCGAGCCGCCGGTCACCCGGACGGTCCTGTCCATCGCAACCGAGTGGCCGTCGTCGCGCGGTGGCCTCAGCACCTTCAACCGGCAGCTCTGTCTCGCCCTCACGGCGGCCGGACAGCGGGTGTTCTGCGTGGTGGACTCGATGACCGAGGAGGACCACCGGCAGGCCGAACTCGGCGGGGTCACCCTGCTGGCCACGGACACCACCGGTCCGCTGTCCGAGCAGACGGCCCAGAGCCGTCTGCTCGACCTGATGGGCGCCAACACACCGGACGTGGTCCTGGGCCACTCCCGCATCACCGGCCCGACCGCGCAGGCGGTCATGCACGCGTTCCCCGAGGCGCTGCGAGCGCACTTCATCCACATGGCGCCGTCCGAGATCGACGTCTACAAGCCCGAGCGCCGCGACGGTATCCACGCCGAACGGCACCACACCGAGCTGACGCTCGGGCGGGAGGCAGACCTGATCGTGGCCGTGGGGCCACGCCTGTTCGCGCGGTACGAACTGGACTTCCACCCGTACCGGCGCCGGGTCATCCGCCTGGATCCGGGTTTCGACTCGGCGGACACCTCGCTCACCGAACCACCGCCGGGGCAGTCGCTGCGCCGGGTGCTGTTCACCGGACGCGTCGACGACGCCGCTCTCAAGGGCATCGACATCGCCGCGGCGGCCCTCGGTCAGATGGTCCGGCGACAGGCCGGACTGGCCACCCGCATCGAGTTCATGGTCCGGGGCGCACCCTTCGGGCAGACCGGCGAGCTGCGTGAACGTATTCTCGAGTGGGCCGGGCTGCCCAGCCTCGAGGTCTTCGTCGAGCCGTACGTGACGGACACGGCGATGCTCGAGCACGAGATGCTCACCGCGAGCGTCGTGGTCATGCCCTCCCGGGCGGAAGGCTTCGGCCTCGCCGGGCTGGAAGCGATCACCCATGGCGTGCCGGTCCTGATCAGCCATGTGAGCGGCCTGGCCGAGCTGCTGCGCGACACCGCAGCGGTCGACGACGACACCGTCGAGCGCATGGTCGTACGGATGACCAACGACCACGCGGAGGATGTGGCCGCCTGGACCACGTCCATCACCGGGGTGCTGCGCTTCCGGGATGACGCCTTCCGCCGCGCCGCCGAGCTGCGTGACGTGCTCGCCGCCGAGTTTCCCTGGGCGAAGGCGGCGCAGGTGCTCCTGGAAGGCCTCCGCGGCGCCGACGCCGACCGCCGTTCCCGACGTCGCTGAGGCTCGGGTTTACCAGCCACCATGGTGAATGGATGGCACCGTCGATAGTGGAACAGGTGGTCCGTGGCACTGGTGTGGATCGGATAGAGTGTCCGCCGGTGCCGGTCTTCGGATGCCATGCGGAGGCCGAAGTCCGAAGCTGACGGGACCGTGCCCGACGAGCCGAGGGAACCCATGCAGGACCTTCTCATCAACCTGCTCGCGAGCGTCATAGCCGGTGCGGCGGTGTGGTTCGCCCAGCGGCTGGTGCGGTATCGGAGCGTGGAGCGCCGGCGGCGGTTCTTCGGCATCCGGCCGAACGAGGAAGTCCACTTCCATGTGTCCCGGCACTTCTCCTCGCCCCGCGAGAAGAGCGTCCATCGCGACGACATGGCCGCGCTGGTCGAGCTGGCGATCGTGACCAAGGAGTGCGGTGGCCGCCCGACCCTGGTGACCGCGGTCGACACCGCGGCCGCGTCACGCACGGGGACCGAGTTCTGCGTCGGCGGCCCGGCCGCGAACGAGCGGACCGCGGCGTACCTGCGCTCGCTGTTGCCCGGCGTCGCCTTCGACATCGTCGACTCCGCGCAGATGTCCATCCGGGTGGGTGGCAGGACCTTCGACCACACGCCGGGCCGGGCCGAGTACGCGCTGGTGGTCCGGCTGCTCGGGCAGAAAACCGGCCACCCCGTGTTCCTGCTGATGGGCCAGAAGGCCTACACGAATCTCGCCGCCGCGCGCTATCTGGCCACACAACACCGGGAGCTGGGTCGCCGGTTTCCCGACCAGCGTGACTTCTGCCTGCTGCTGCTTGTCCGCGAACCCGCCGTGCTGGGTTCGGACCACGTCGAACTCGTCGCGGATCTGACCGCCGAGGCGGCCACCGCGCCGGTGGCCGCGCCTGCGGTCACCGGCGACGCCGACGACCACACCGCTCAGCGCTGATCTGTCGGTGGGCCGTGCCAGAATCCGGCCATGACCAATGATGTTCTGGGCACAGGCCGCGCCTTTCTCGACCTGGAGGGGCGGCTGGTCGAGCGCCGCCTGACCGCGGTGCTGTTCGACGGCGACGACCCGACCTGGGTGGTCGACGCGGTCCGGGCCTACCGCAACGGCGACGGCGGGTTCGGGCACGGTTTCGAGCCGGACAAGCGCTGCCCGGCGAGTCTGCCCATCGACGTGGAATGCGCCCTCGACGTGCTGCTCGCGGCCGGGGAAGGGCGACCAGGCTGGTTCGCCGAACCCGCCGTGGCCACGCTGATCGACGACGCGTGCGACTGGCTCGGCTCGGTGGCCGCGCCCGACGGCGCGTTGCCGCTGGCCTTCCCGGTGATGGAGGGCTACCCGCGGGCGGAGCACTGGTCGGACTGGACCTACGTGCCGGGCCTGAACCCGACGGCCGGTCTGGCGGGTCGTCTGCACCGCATCGGCGTAACCCACCCCTGGCTGGACCGGGCCACCGAGTGGACCTGGACCAGCCTCGAGTCCGGGATCGGCGAGGACGCGCACACCCTGCTGGAGGTGCTGCAGTTCCTGGCCAACGTGCCCGACCGCGAGCGGGCCGCCGCCGTCGGCGCCCATGTCGCCGACTGGCTCGGCAAGCTCCGCTACTTCCGCGCCGACCCGGCCGACCCCGAGTACGGTGTCACGCCGCTGCACCTGGCTTCGACCCCGGACAGCCCGTGGCGTGGCCTGTTCGACGACGCCGCGATCGAGGGGCACCTGGACCGGCTCACCCGTGACCAGCAGGCCGACGGAGGCTGGACCATCACCTGGCAGCCGCCGGGGCAGGCGTCCACCCTGGAATACCGCGGGATCGAGACCCTGCGCGCCCTACGCACGCTGCGCGCCTACGGTCGGATCTGACGCCACGTGACCGGTCCCCGAGACACCTGGGTGAACACCACACACGACTGGGCCGCCGAGGTCGACCTGGAGCACCTCGAACTGGTGCGCCGCGATCCCGGTCGGTACGCGCCCGGCGGCGTGACCCACCTGGTCCTGGAGGTGGTCGCATACGCCGACGACGAGGCCGAGGCGGCCGGTCGCCGGGGCTCGTGCACGGTGGCGTCGCATCCTGACGGGTCGGTGTCGGTGACCGACGACGGCCGCGGCACCGACACCCGCCGTGACGAGCACGGCCGACCGGTCCGCAAGCCCGTCATGGCCACCAAGGACCTGCGGTTCTTCGACGGGCCACCGGCGGTATACCTGCCGGACGGGGCGCCCCGGCGCGGCATGTCCGTCGTCGCGGCGCTCAGCGAATGGCTCGCGCACACCAACCGGCGGGCCGACGGCGCGTGGACGCAGCGGTACGAGCACGGAATACCCGTCACCGACCTGGTCGGCCACCCGGGCGACGGCACGACGGGCACGACCGTGCGGTTCCGGCCCGACCCGGCGCTGACCGGCGTGCAGGCAGCCGATCTACGCCGGATGCTGTCGGCCTTCGGCCACCTGGAGGTCGACGTCCGCACGGCTGACTGAGGCGGTGTCAGGCGGCCGAGCGCGCCTCGACGAGTCGGGCGAGGTTGGCCAGGGCCATCCGGGTGCCGGTCTCGTTGTCGGCTGGGGAGACGGCGTCGGAGACGCCCTCGTGCACGATCGTGACATCCGTGCCGCCGTCGGCGTCGACCAGTGTCGTGGTCATGGTCATGGCGCCGCCGAACGCCGGGTCGGTGGTCTCGAACTCGATCTCCTCGACGACCCGTTCGTCGGGCACCAGGGTTCGGAACCGGCCGTGGTAGGTGTCGGTGTGGCCGGAGGTCTTGCCGGTGGCGTCGGGCGCGTCGTAGGTGAGCGAGACCCGGAAGGCGCCGCCCTCGCGGGCCTCGAACTCGTGCACCCGGCTGGTCATCCCGGCGGGTACGCGCCATCCGGCGATCGCGTCGGGGTCGAGCAGGGCGCGGTAGACCGCGGCGCGGGATGCCCTGACGTGTCCGGTGATGCGAGTGGAGTACATGCGGTGAACCTACGCTCGGGCGGGCACGGGTTTGCGATGGCGCGGGTGACGCGCGGTCACGGCGTACCCGGCTTTGGTGTACAGGCCCACGGTGTCGTTGGCGTTCTCGGCGACGGTGCGCAGCCGCACCTTCGTGACGCCCGCCGCGGCGAGGTGGTGGTGGGTCCGGTCCAGCAGGCTCAGCGCCAGGCCACGGCGTCGCCACGCCGGACGCACGGCCACCCAGGGGACCTCGGCCGCGTCGCCGTCGAGTTCGCACAGCACCAGTCCGGCGAGCTGGTCGCCGTCCCAGGCCACCGACCACAGGTCCGGCCGGTAGGGGCTGCCACGCAGGTCGTCCAGGTACTGCTCGAACGTGCGGACGACATGGCCGTGGCCCGGCTCGTCGAAGCATTCCTCACGGGCAGCGCGGCGCCCGGCCACGCTCTAGCATGTGCGTCGCGACGACGTCGAGGAGACCGTGATGCCGATACTGATCCGGATACGACCGGAGGCGCGGTATCTGATGCTGCTCGGGCTCGCCTGTGTCCCGGTGGTGCTCGGCGTGCTCATGGGCGGTGGCACCGGTACGGCTGTGGCCGTCGCGGGCGCGGCGTTCCTGGTCCTGCTCGGCTATCCGGTCGTGGTGAGTACGCTGCTGCGGGTGCCGGTCCTCGTGATCTCCGATGAGGGCCTCCGGATGCCGCTGATGGGGCCGGCGTTGGGCTGGGACGAAATCGCCGACGTGCGCGAGGATGTGAAGGCCACCGGGTCACGTCCGGTGCCGGTGCTGCTGATCGTCCCGACCGAACCGCAGGACGCGGTCTGGCGGATGCGGCCGTGGTTGCGCGGCGAGGGGCGGGCCAACCTGGCGCGGTTCGGCACCCCGTTCGTGATCCAGGGCGGGTCTCTGAGTTGGTCGCTGGATGACATCCGCGCGGCCATCCGGGACCGAATAGACCCGTCCTGACCTGGGCGGAAGTCGGCGCGTCGCCGGTGCCGAGGCACACGGGGACCGGGACAATCTCGGTGCGGCCCGGCGGTGTGCCGCCCGGCGCGCGAGGAGCCCCCTGATGACCCAGCGGTTGATCACCCACTTGCGCCATGTCGATCTCGCGGTGCCCGATTTCGACCGTCAGGTGAGGTTCTTCACCGGCACCTGGGGGTTGACCGAGGTCGCCGCCGACACGGGCGTGGCGTTCCTGGCGGCGGCGGGTTCGCCGGAGCAGTACGCCGTGCGGGTGCGACAGGCCCCGGACAAGCGGCTGGACCTGATCGCGTTCGGGGCGGCGTTCCCGGCCGACGTGGACACCCTCGCCGAGCGGCTGGGCCGTGCCGGGGTGCGGCTGGTCGGCGAGCCAGGCCCGCTGGCGACCCCGGGCGAGGGCTACGGGTTCCGGTTCTTCGATGTCGACGGCCGTACCGTGGAGGTCTCCGCCGACGTGCGGCCGCGGGCCCACCGGCGGATCGAGGCGCGCGAGTCGGTGCCGGTGCGGCTGTCGCACGTGGTGGTGAACTCCCCCGACCCGCAGGCCACGGCCGCGTTCTATATCCGGCACCTGGGTTTCGCGCTGTCGGACCGGCTGAGCCACCCGCATCGCGGCGACCTGATGTGGTTCCTGCGGTGCAACACCTGGCACCACAGTTTCGCCGTGTCACGCGGCCCGCACGTGGCGCTGCACCACGCGTCGTTCGAGCTGCGCGGGCTGGACGAGTTCATGCGCGGCTGCGGCCGGATGATCCGGGCCGGGGTCGAGAAGGTGTGGGGGCCGGGACGGCACACCGCGGGCGACAACACGTTCAGCTACTTCCGCGACCCGCACGGCAACGTGGTGGAGTACACCACCGAGTTGGAGCAGCTCGACGAGGATCGCTGGCACCCGCATGTGTACGACTCGTCCGACCCGCACATCTCCGACCAGTGGGGCACCGCGAACCCGATGAGCGAGCTGGTGGCCCGGCAGACGTTCAACGACCCCGACCGCGGCCTGTTCACGGCTCCACCGCTGTAGACGGCGGCCGCCGGGGCTGCGGCGAGAGATGATGGCTGCAGGAGGCAGCCGATGCGACCGACGCTGCGGTTGGGCACCATCGCCGGCATTCCCGTCGGCGTGCACTGGTCCGCGCTCGCGATCATGCTGCTGCTCGGGCACGGTCTGGCCACCGGAGTGCTGCCGCTGGGCGCGCCGGGCGGGGCGCCGGTGGCGTACTGGGTCGTCGCGGTGGCGGTGACGGTGCTGTTCCTGGGCTCGCTGTTGGCGCATGAGCTGTGCCACGCGGTGGTGGCCAGGCATTTCGGGGTGGGCGTACGCCGGATCACGCTGTGGCTGCTGGGTGGGGTCGCCGAGCTGGAGTCCGAGCCGCCGCACGCGCGAGCCGACCTCCTGGTGGCCCTGGCCGGGCCGGCGGCGAGCTTCGGCGTGGCGGTGGTGTTCGGTGTGCTGGCGGCCGGGGTGTACCTGGTCGGGCTGTGGGCGTTGGCGTGGGTGGCGTTGGCGTGGCTGGCGCTGGTCAACGCGGTGCTGGCGGTGTTCAACCTGCTGCCGGGCGCGCCGCTGGACGGCGGGCGGGTGCTGCGGGCGGCGGTGTGGTGGTGGCGCGGGGACCGGGCCGTGGCGCAGCGGGTGGCCGCGTTCGCGGGGATGGTGGTCAGCCTGCTGCTGGTGCTCTGCGGCACCCTGCAGGTGGTCTACCTGCACAGTGTGGGCGGGTTGTGGCTGGTGCTGCTGGGCTGGTTCCTGCTGTTCGCGGCGCAGGCCGAGCAGACCGACTTCCAGCTGCGTACGGCGATGGCCGGGCTGACCGTCGCCGACGCGATGACCGCCCCGCCGGTATGCGGGTACGTCAGCCAGCGGATCTCCGACTTCGTGGCGCTGGCCCGGCAGCACCGCCCGGCCGACGCCTACCCGGTGCTGGATCCGGACGGCAACGCGGCGGGTCTGGTGACCCTGTCCGCCCTGGCGCGGGCCACGCCGCAGCAGCGTGCCGAGCAGACGCTGCGCGACGTGCGGGTGCCACCGGACCGGCTGGTGGTGCTGGCGCCGGACGTGCCGCTGGCCGACGCGGCCCGTCAGATCATGGCTGGGCGCCTGCCCGCGCTGGTGGTCGTCGGAGGTGTGCTGGTGGGCCTGGTCGGCACCGCCGATCTCGCCCGCGCCGTCGACATGAACTCGCTGCGGGGCGACTGAGCTCAGCGGCCGCGCCAGTCCAGCAGCCGGTGGGTAAGCACCAGCAGGGCCGCGGTGAGCCCACCCATCACCGCCAGGTCGACCCAGAACGGCACGAGGACCGGCCCGGCGTGGAACACGTGCCGGAACGCGTCGGCGACGTAGGTGGTGGGGATGGCGTAGGCGACCGGTTTGAGCAGTGCCGGGTACGCGTCGAGCCGGGTCATCAGCGGGGACAGGAACAGCGCCACGGCCAGCACCAGGTTGCCGATGAGGTTGCCGACGATGCTGTTGGGCGCCCGCGACCCGAGGAACGCGCCCAGGCCCGCCAGGGTCAGCGCGGCCAGCGGCACCAGCGGCAACGCCGCCAGCACGCCGGTGCCGGGGATGCCGAGCAGGAACCAGCCCAGGGCCAGCATCGCCGCGACGCCGGGTAGCGAGAACAGCAGGTGCCCGGTGCACAGGGCCAACACCAGGCTGACCTTGGGCACGGGCAGGGTGGCCCAGTAGTCGAACTCGTGGTGTTCGCGGGCCAGGCCCAGACGGGCGCAGAGCATCACGGCCGGGCCCATCGCCAGCGACGCGGCCAGCGCGCCCCCGGCGAGGTAGCGCAGGTCGACGTCGCCGCCGCTGGTGTTGACGAAGAACAGGATGCCGGCGGGCAGCAGCACGCTGAAGAAGACGTAGAACGGGCCGGTGGTGCGGAACTCGGCCAGCACCACCGGCAGCAGCCGCAGGTACGCGGACAGCGCCGAGGGCCGGGCCGGGCCGGTGGTGTCAGCCAAGACGGTCCCTTCCGCCGAGCTGAAGGTAGACGTCCTCCAGCGAGGGTCCCTGCACGCGCAGGTCGGACAGGCCGGTCGGCCCGATGCGGTCGGCGACGGCGTCGAGCACGTCCCGGACGCGGTCGCGGGCCACCAGCAGCAGGGCCCGGTCGCCGTCGCGGACGAGTTGGTCGCCCGCGTCGGCGAGCAGTTCGTCCAGGACCGGGTCGGTGTGCTCGGGCAGGGCGATGTCGAGACGGACCCGCTGGTCGACGCGGCGGCGCAGCTCGGCGGTGGGGCCGAGGGCCAGCAGGCGGCCGTGGTTGACCAGCCCGACCCGGTCGATGACCCGCTCGGCTTCGGCGACGTCGTGGGTGACCAGGATGATGGTGCGGCCCTCGGCGTTGAGTTTGCGCAGGTGGTCCCAGACGAGGCGGCGGGCGGCGGGGTCGAGGTCGTTGGTGGGCTCGTCGAGGATGAGCACGGGCCGGTCGGCCACCAGCGTGACGGCCAGTGACACCAGTCGTTTCTCGCCGCCGGACAGAGTGCGTACGCGGCGGGCGGCGAGCTGGTCGATGCCGAGCAGGGCGAGCAGGGCGGCGGTCTGGGCGCGGGCGGCCACGGTGGTCAGGCCGCGCAGGCGGCCGGTGTGGTGCACCGCCTCGGCGGCCGTGAGGTCGAGCAGGGCGGCGGGGCTCTGTGGCTGCAGCGCGACGTGCTCGGCGACGACGTGCGGGTGGGCGGTGACATCGGTGCCGAAGAGGGTGATGCGGCCGCTGGTGGGGCGGAGCAGCCCGGACAGTTGCCGGACGAGGGTGGTCTTGCCCGCGCCGTTGGGGCCGAGCAGGCCGAAGATCTCGCCGCGGGCGACCGTGAAGGTGATCTCGTCGTTGGCCGGGGCCGCGGCGCCGGGGTAGTGCTTGGTGACGGCTTCGATGTCGTACACCACGCTCATCGGTGCCCCTCTCCCCCGCTGCGGCCTGCGCGACTCTCGCATCGATTACTTTCAGAGTCAAGGACTTGCAATCATCGAATCGACGAAGTAGACCTGTAGCGCAGTTACCGGGGGACTGCTTGGGGGATGTCGTGTCCGAAGTCGTCACACAGGTGGGGGTCGTCCTCGCGGTCAGGGCCGAGCTGACACCTGGGGCGACGGCGTTCCGGTTCGTGCGCGCCGGCGCCGACCCGGTCGAGCTGACCTACCGCGCGCTGCACGAGCGGGCCGGACGGGTCGCGGCGATGCTGGCCGAGGCCGGGGTGGGCCGGGGCGACCGGGTGCTGCTGGCGGCGCCCGCGGGGCTGGACTATGTCGCGGCGTTCTTCGGCTGCCTGTACGCGGGGGTGGTCGCGGTGCCCGCGTACCCGCCGCGCGGGTCGCGCCACGACCAGCGGCTGGCGGCGGTGGCCGCCGACGCCCGGCCCGCGCTGGCGCTGGGCACCGAGGAGTCGCGCGAGCGGGCGGCCCGCAGCGGCGCGCTGCCGCTGCCGTGGCGCACGGTCACGCGGGCCGACGGGTACGCGCCGCTGCCACCCGTCGCGGCCGGACCGGACGAGGTGGCGTTCCTGCAGTACACGTCCGGGTCGACCGGGGCGCCCAAGGGTGTGGTGGTGCCGCACCGGGCGTTGTCGGCCAACCTGCGGATGATCCGGGACAACTTCGCGCTGCGCGACGACGACGTGGCGGCGAGCTGGCTGCCGCCATACCACGACATGGGCCTGGTCGGCGGCCTGCTCACCCCGGTGTCCGCGGGGATCCCGTGCGTGCTGCTGGCCTCGACCGCGTTCGCGCAGGACCCGGTGTTCTGGCTGGAGACGGTGACGCGGCACGGGGTGACCGTGACCGGCGGCCCGGACTTCGGCTATCGGCTGTGCGCCGAACGCGTCACCGACGCGCGGTTGTCCGGGCTGGACCTGAGCCGGTGGCGGCTGGCGTTCACCGGCGCCGAGCCGGTACGCGCCCAGACCGTGGACCGGTTCACCCGGCGGTTCGCCGCCGCCGGTTTCGACCCCGCCGCGATGCACCCGTGCTACGGCCTGGCCGAGGCGACGCTGATCGTGTCGGGCGCGACCGCGGGCACCGGGCCGCGGAGGTGTCACGTCGATCGCGACGCGCTGGCCGCGGGCGTGGTCGTGCCGACCGGCGACGGTCAGGCGCTGGTGTCCAGCGGGCGCCCGCTGTGCCCGGTGCGGGTGGTCGACGAGCAGGGTGCCGACCGGGCCGCTGGGCAGGTCGGTCACCTCCTGGTGGGTGGGGACGGGGTCGCCGCCGGGTACTGGGGGGCGTCCAGCGTCGACTTCGACGGCGGCTGGCTGCGCACCGGTGACCTCGGCTTCCTCGACGGTGGGGAGCTGTTCGTCACCGGCCGGGCCAAGGAGCTGGTGATCGTACGCGGCCGCAACGTCTATCCGGCCGATGTGGAGGAGCAGGCGCTCGCGGCGCATCCGGCGCTGGCCGGGTCCGCGGCCGGAGCGTTCGCGGTGGCCGACGGCGGCGGCGAAAGCCTCGGCGTGGCGGTGGAGACCGACCGGCATCTGGCCCCGGAGCTGCTGCGCGAGGTGCTCGACGCGGTGCGGGCGGCGGTGGCCGAGAGCACCGGCGTCACCCCGGCGGTGCTGGTGGCGGTGCGCCGCGGCGGGCTGCCGCGCACCTCCAGCGGCAAGCTGCAACGCGCCGAGCTGCGCCGAGGCTACGAGCAGGGCACCCTGCCCCGGCTCGATCCGGCCGCGCCCGCGCCGGTGGCGACGTTGGCCGGTCTGGTGGCCGAGCTCGCCGCGCTGCTGCCGCCGTCGATCGGACCGGTCGGCGCCGACACCGCGCTGACCGCGGTGGGCCTGGACTCGCTCGGCGCGGCCGACCTCACCGCAGCCGCCCGGCGCACCGGCTGGGAACTGGACCTGGAGCTGCTGCTGGGCGGGGCGACGCTGGCCGAGGTGGCGGCCGTCGCCGTGCCGGTGACGCCGCCGCGGCTGGGCGCTCGGCCGCCCGCCGAGCGACCGTTCTGGCTGCACGAGCAGCTGGTGCCGGGCACGCCCGCGTACACGATGGCCGTCGCGGCGCGGTGTGCGGACGGAGTGGACCCCGATCGGCTCGACGCGGCGCTGCGCGAGGTGCTGCGACGCCATCCGGTGCTGCGTGGCCGCGTCGTGCCGGGGGGTGAGCCCGGCACCGTGGCCGTCGAGACCGACCCGGTTCCCGACCGGGTGCTGAGGGTGCTCGACGCGGTGCCCGTGGGCTTTCTCGACGCGCACCTGACCGCCCTGTGCTGGCCCCCGCCGCAGCTGACCCAGGGGCACCTGGTGCGCGCGACGCTGCTGCCGGTGACCGGCGGCGAGCCGGTGCTGCTGCTGGTGGCCCACCACGCCGTGGCCGACCAGCGGTCGGCTCGGGTGCTACTGGCGGAGATCGACGCCTGCTACGCCGGGCGCGAACTGGCGCCGCCCCCGGAACCGGGTCCGGTACCGGTACCGGACGATGAGGACCGGCGGTGGTGGCACGAGCAGTTGGCCGGGGTCGCCGAGCGGGCCGAACTGCCCGCCGACCAGCCCGCCCCGGCCGTCGCGACCCACCGAGGCCGAACGCTGCACCGCCGGCTGGCCACCGACGTGGCGAGGTTGGCCGAGGCGACCGCGTCGACCCGGTTCGCGGTGCTGCTGGCCGCGACGGCGGTGCTGGTGGCACGGCACACCGGCGAGCCGGAGGCGGTGCTCGGCGTGCCGGTCGACACCCGCGACGCCGGTGCGCGCGAGGCCGTGGGCTGCCTGGTGACGCTGGTGCCGGTACGGGTCGACCTGCGCCGAGCGGTCAGCACCGCCGACGCGATCGCGGCGGCACGGACCGCCCTCGCGGCGGTGCTGGCTCGGCCGATGCTGCCGGTGGATGAGCTCGCCGCCCTGGCCGGACGCGGCGTCCCGGGACGGCATCCGCTGTTCGACGTCGTCGTCGCCGACGAGTCCGCCACACCCGACGGGCTGGTGCCGGTGGACCGGGGCGGGGCCGCGTTCGACCTGTCGCTGCTGTTCGCTCCCGGCGAGGTCACGGTGGAGTACGCGCTGGACCGGTTCGCACCCGGCACCGCCGAACGGCTGGCCGACCGGCTGGAGACGCTGCTGGCGGCGATGGCCGCCGACCCGGCCCGCCCCTGGTACGCGCAGCCGCTGGACCCTGCCGCACCGCCGCACCTGCACACCCCGGCCCCCGCCGCGCCATCGGGTGCCGGGCTGCTGCACGAGATGGTGTGGGCGCAGGTCGACCGCACCCCCGACGCGCTCGCGGTGCATGACCGTGACACCCGCTGGAGCTACCGCGAGCTGCGGGAAAGGGCTGAGGCGGTGGCCGGGGGCCTGCGCTCGCGCGGGATCGGTCCGGGCGATGTGGTGGCGCTGCGGCTGCCCCGGTCGGCCGCGCTCATCGCGGCGATGCTCGGGGTGCTGGAGACCGGGGCGGCATACCTGCCGCTGGACCCCGGCTACCCGCCGGAACGCCTGGCCGCGATCCTCGCCGACGCCGCCCCGGCGGCCGTCCTGGGCGACCTCGAAGACGCCGAGCCGATCACCGGTACGGGTCCGTCACCGCAGGACGCGGCGTACGTCGTCTACACCTCCGGGTCGACGGGACGGCCCAAGGGCGTGGTCGTCGAGCACCGCCACATCGCCGCCTCGACCGCGGCCCGGCACGCCTGGTACGGACCACCGCCGCGCCGGTTCCTGCTGCTGTCCTCTCCCGCGTTCGACAGCTCCGTCGCCGGGATCTACTGGACCCTGACCGGTGGCGGCACCCTGCACCTGGCCGAGCCGGGCCTGGAACGCGACTCCGCGGCGGCCTGGCGGGTGCTGGCCGAGATCGGCGCCACGCACACACTGACCCTGCCGACGCTGTGGGCGGCGATGCTGGAAGCCGGAAGGGACCTACCACTGCCCGAACTGGACACCGTCGTGGTGGCCGGGGAGGAGTGCCGGGCCGACGTCGTGGCCCGGCACCACGCGGCGCTGCCGGACTGCAGGCTGGTCAACGAGTACGGGCCGACCGAGGCCGCGGTGTGGGCGACCGTGCAGGAGCTGCGTCCCGGCGGGTCCGGGGTGGTGCCGATCGGGTCGCCGGTGCCCGGCATGACCTGCCGGGTCCTGGACCGGTGGGGTGCGCCGGTGCCCGCCGGGATCGCCGGTGAGCTGCACCTGTCGGGGCCACAGGTGGCTCGCGGCTACCTGCGGCGGCCGGAGGAGACGGCCGTGTCCTTCTACGACGACCCCTGCTTCGGCCGTACCTACCGCACCGGTGACCGGGTAAGCGTCACCGGCGACGGGGTGCTGCGGTTCCACGGGCGCGTCGACGCCCAGGTCAAGATCCGAGGGCAGCGGGTGGAGCCGGGTGAGGTCGAGGCGGTGCTGGCCGGGCACCCGGCGGTGGCCGACTGCGCGGTCACCGCGTACGGCACCGGCGTGGGGGTACGGCTGGCCGCCTACGTGGTGCTCCGCCACGACCCGGGCCCTGACCTGCTCGGCTGGCTGGGCGAGCGGCTGCCTCCGGCGTACCTGCCGCAGGCGGTGCTGGCGGTGCCCGCGCTGCCGCGTACGCCCAATGGCAAGGTCGACCGGCGGGCCCTGCCCGACCCGGCCCCGGCCACGCGCGGCGGCCGCGGCCCGGACGGCCCGGCCGAGCGGGCGGTGGCCGAGGCGTTCGCCGCCGTGCTGGCGTGCGGGCCGGTCGGCGCCGACGACGACTTCTTCGCCCTCGGTGGCCATTCGCTGGCCGCCGCGCAGCTGTCCGCCCGGCTGGGCGCCTCGCTCGGGGTCGCGGTGCGGCTCGGCGACGTGTTCGAGGCGCCGACGGTGGCGCAGCTGGCCGCTCGACTCGGTCCCCGGCAGGCGACCGCCGCGGCGGTGCCGATCCAGCGCCAGCCCCGGACCGCGGCGACCGGCGCCGGGCGGAGCGGCGACCGGTGAACGGATACGACGAGTTTCCCGCCTCGGCGCAGCAGCGGGCCATGTGGTTCGTCGAGTCGCTGACCCCGGGCACGGCGCGTCACCACGTGCCCGCCGCCATGGACCTGTCCGGGCCGCTGGACGCCGCCGCGCTGCACCGGGCGCTGCGCGCGGTCGTGGCCCGGCACGAGGCGCTACGGACCGGCTTCGCGACCGTCGCCGGGCAGCCGGTACAGCGGGTGTTCGGCGCGGTCGACGTCGACCTGCCGGTGCGCGACGTCGCCTCGGCCGCCGAGGCCGACCTGGCCGAGGCCGACGTCGCGGTCGCGCCGTTCGACCTGGCCGGACCGTCGCTGCTGCGCGCCGAACTGCTGCGGCTGGGCCCCACCGAGCACCGGCTCGTCGTGGTGGCCCACCACCTGGTCTGCGACGCCTGGTCCAGCGCCCTGGTGCTGCGCGACCTCGCCATCGCCTACCGTGGCCGACAGCTGCCGCCCGGCCCGATCGAGTACGCCGACTACGCCGTCTGGCAGCGCGAACAGCTCACCCCCGACGTGGTCGCCGGGCACCTGGACCACTGGGGTGCGGTGCTGCGGCCGCTGCCCGAACCGGTGGCGCTGCCCGTCGACCGGCCCCGCCCGCCCGTACGCGGCGGCACGGGCGACACCCGCACCGCCCGCATCCCGGCGCGAACTCCGTTCCCGGTGCTGCTCGCCGCGCTGGCCGGGGCGGTATACCGGCTCACCGGCCAGTCCGACCTGGCCTTCGGCGTAGTCGCCGCGCAGCGTGACCGGGCCGAACTCGCCGAGATGGTCGGTTTCCTGGTCAACACCGTGCCGGTGCGGATACGTCCGGCGGGGGCGCGGCCGCTACGCGAGCTGCGGGAGCAGGCCGCGAAGGCCCTGGTCGACGCACTCGACCACCGTGACCTGCCGTTCGACCGCCTGGTGGAGGCGCTGCGGCCGCCCCGGGACCCGGCTCGGCTGCCGCTGGTGGACATCCTCGTCACCCACACGGCCGACGGGCTGCCCGAACTCGACCTGCCCGGCCTGTCGGCGCGGGTGCGGCGGCTGCCCACCGGCCTGGCCAAGGCCGACCTGACCGTCGAGGCCGCCGCCGGGGACGTGCACCTGGAGTTCGACCGCGACGTGCTCGGCCCGGACACCGCCGACTGGCTGGTCAGGGCGGTCACCACCCTGGTCGCCGCGCCCGACGAGCAGCCGCTGTCCGAGGTGGATCTGCTGTTCCCCGGGCAGGCCAAGGCGCTGTCGGCGTACGACGACGGGCCTGCCGTGACGGCGACGCCCGCGACGATGCCGCAGCGGTTCGCGGCGGTGGTCGCCGCCCACGCCGACGCGCCCGCGGTGGAAGCCGACGACGGCACCCGCACCTACGCGCAGTTGGCCGATGAAGTGCACCGCTGTGCGGCGGCGCTGGTACGGGCCGGGGTGCGGCCCGGGGATCGGGTGGGCGTACGCGCGGCCCGGTCGGTGTCGTGGCCGGTGCTGATGCTCGCCGCGATGTACGCCGGGGCGGCTCCGGTGCCGCTGGACCCCGGCTACCCGGCCGCCCGGCTGGAGGCGATGACGACCGCCGCCGCAGCGGCGATGGTGCTGGACGCGCCGCTGGACGCCGAGCCGCTGCCACTGCCGTCGGTCACCCCCGACGACCTCGCGTACGTGATCTTCACGTCCGGGTCGACCGGGCAGCCCAAGGGTGTCGCGGTCGAGCACGCGAGTCTGGTCCGGCTGGCCGACCACACCATCGCCCGGTTCGGCCTCGGGCCGGGCGACCGGGTGCTGCAGTTCGCCACCCCGAGCTTCGACGCCGCGATGTGGGACCTGGTGCTGGCGCTGTTGTCGGGCGCGACGCTGTGCCTGGCCGCCGCCCCGGCGCTGCTACCGGGACCGGTGCTGCGCGCGACGCTGCGCGACCGGCGGATCAGCTACGTGCTGGTGCCGCCGAGCGCGCTCGCGCTGGTGCCCGCCGACGAGCCGCTGCCCGACCTGCGGGTGCTGGTCAGCGGCGGCGAGGCGTGCCCGGCCGAGCTGGTGCGGCGGTGGGCGCCTGGACGGCGGTTCTTCAACGCGTACGGCCCGACCGAGAACACGGTGGTGGCGACCCTGTGGGAGGCCGCGCCCGGCCAGCCGGTCACGCAGCCGCCGCTGGGCGAACCTCTGCCAGGCGTGGGGGTGCACCTGCTCGACGAGGCGATGCGGCCGGTGCCGCCGGGGGTGCCCGGGGAGATCTTCCTCAGCGGCGCGGCCCTGGCCCGTGGGTACATCGGACGCGACGACCTGACCGCGGCCGCGTTCACCACCGGGCCGGGTGGCAGGCGCTGCTACCGCACCGGTGACCTGGCCGTGCGCGACGGCGCCGGGCGGCTGCGGTTCACCGGCCGCCGCGACGGACAGGTGAAGATCCGCGGGTTCCGGGTGGAGCCCGCCGAGGCCGAGCACGCGCTGCGCGCCCAGCCCGAGGTGACCGCGGCGGCGGTGGTCGCGCGGACTGGCCCGGTCGGGACGGAGCTGGTCGGCTACTACGTCGCGGCCGGGGTGCCCGGACCCGCCCCGGACGGACTGCGGGCGGCGTTGGCGCG
The DNA here is from genome assembly GCF_019083965.1 of Catellatospora tritici. Taxonomy (GTDB): domain Bacteria; phylum Actinomycetota; class Actinomycetes; order Mycobacteriales; family Micromonosporaceae; genus Catellatospora; species Catellatospora tritici. Next base: position 394,241 of record NZ_JAHRCY010000004.1, on the reverse strand, counting down.
GACGCTGCCGGGGTACCTGGTCCCGGCGCATCTGGTCGCCGTTCCGGCGCTGCCGGTCACGGCCGGCGGCAAGCTGGACCGTGCCGCGCTGCCCGACCCGGTCGTGCCCGTGCGCAGCCGACCACCCCGGCCGGGCCTGGAGCAGACCGTCGCCGCCGCGTGGTGCGAGGCGCTGGGCCTGGCCGAGGTCGGGGCCGAGGACAACTTCTTCGACGTCGGCGGCCACTCACTGGCGCTGGCGCGGGTCCACGCCCGGCTCTGCGTCGACCTGGGCCGGGACCTGGCCGTGGTGGACCTGTTCCGCCACCCGACGGTCGCCGCGCTGGCCGCGCACCTGTCCGGACCCGACACCGTCGCGGCCGCGGCCGCCGACGGGCGCGACCGGGCCGCACAGCGACGCGCCGCCCAGCAACTGCGCCGCCCGACCGGTGGAGGCGGGCGGTGACCAGGATCGCGGTGGTCGGCATGGCCGGGCGGTTCCCCGGCGCGGCCGATCCGGAGCAGCTGTGGCGCAACAGCCTGGCGGGCATCGAGTCGCTGAGCCGGTTCGACGTCGCCGACCTGGCCGCGTCCGGGCTGGACCCGACTCTGCTCGCTGACCCCGCGTACGTGCCCGCCGCCGGGGTGATCGACGGGGTGGACCGGTTCGACGCCGCCCTGTTCGGCTACTCCCCCCGCGAGGCGGAACTGCTCGACCCGCAGCACCGGCACTTTCTGGAGGTGGTGTGGTCGGCGCTGGAGCACGCCGGACGCGACCCGCTCGGGCTGGACCTGCCGGTGGGCGTGTTCGGCGGCGCGAGGCTCAACACGTACCTGGTGGAGAACCTGCTGCCGCACCGGGGCGGGTTCGACGACCTGGCGCTGCTGGGCACGCTGGTCGGCAACGACAAGGACTTCCTGGCCACCGGGGTCGCCTATCGGCTGGGGCTGACCGGGCCCGCGATGACGGTGCAGACGGCGTGCTCGACGTCGCTGGTCGCCACGCATCTGGCCTGTCAGAGTCTGCTGTCGGGCGAGTGCGACCTGGCGGTGGCCGGAGGCGCGGCGATCGCCGTGCCGCACCTGGCCGGATACCGCCACCACCAGGGCGGCATCTACTCCCCCGACGGACACTGCCGGGCGTTCTCGGCCGACGCGGCGGGCACCGTCGGCGGCTCCGGGGTGGCCGCGGTGGTGCTGCGGCGGCTCGACGACGCGCTCGCCGACGGCGACCCCGTGCACGCGGTCATCCTCGCCTCGGCGGTGAACAACGACGGCCGTCGCAAGGTCGGCTTCACCGCCCCGAGCGTCGAGGGCCAGACCCGGGTCATCGCCGAAGCCCTGGCCCTGGCCGACGTGAACGCCGCGACTGTCGGCTACGTCGAGGCGCACGGCACCGGCACGCAGCTGGGCGACCCGATCGAGGTCACCGCGCTGACGGCGGCGTTTCGGGCCGACACCGACGCGGTCGGATACTGCGGCCTCGGGTCGGCGAAGCCCAACGTCGGCCATCTCGACGCCGCCGCCGGGGTGACCGGCCTGATCCGGGCGGTCCTGGCGGTACGGGACGGGATGGTCCCGCCGACCGTCCACTTCCGGCACCCGAACCCGGCCACCGGCCTGGAACGCAGCCCGTTCTTCGTGGCCGCGACGGCGCAGCCGTGGCGGGTCGCCGGGCCGCGCCGCGCCGGGGTCAGCTCGTTCGGGATCGGCGGCACCAACGCGCACGTGGTGCTGGAGCAGGCCCCGCCACGACCGGCCACCCCCGTCGGGGCCGGGCCGGAGCTGCTGGTGCTGTCGGCGGCCACGCCGCAGGTCCTCGACACCGCGCGCGAGCGCCTGGCCGAGGCGCTGACCGGCGCGGACCTGCCGCTCGGGGACGTCGCGGCGACACTGCGACACGGCCGCACCCCGATGGCGTACCGGCTGGCCGTCGTCGCCGACGACCCGGCTCGGGCCGCCGTCGCGCTCGGCCGCGCCGCGCCGTCGACGGCCGACGCCGATCCCCGGGTGGTGTTCCTGTTCCCGGGCCAGGGAGCGCAGCGGCCCGGCGCGGGAACGCACCTCTACCGGACCGAGTCGCACTACCGCGACGCGATCGACCATGCCGCGGCCGTACTGCGTCCGCGGTTGGGCCTGGACCTGCGCGATCTGCTGCACGCCGACCCGGACGACCCGCAGGCGGCGGCGCTGCTGACCCGGACCCGGCTGGCGCAGCCCGCGCTGTTCGCCACCGGCTGGGCGCTGACCCGGCTGTGGCGGTCGTGGGGGGTCGAACCGGCCGCGTTGGTCGGGCACAGCCTGGGCGAATACCTCAGCGCGACCGTGGCCGGGGTGTTCGCGCCCGACGACGCGCTGCGGCTGGTGGCCCGGCGCGGCGAGCTGATGGACGCGCTGCCCGGGGGCACGATGCTGGCCGTCCTGTCCGGTCCGGAGGCCGTCGCCGACCTGGTCGGCGGTGAGGTCGCGCTGGCGGCCGTGAACGCGCCCCAGGTGTGCGTGCTGTCCGGCCCGGATGAGCGGATCGCCGAAGTGGCGGTCGAGTTGGCCGGGCGCGGCGTGCGGACCCGGCCGGTCACGACCTCGCACGCGTTCCACTCGCCGATGATGGCCCCGGCGGCCGACGCGCTGCGGGCCGAGATCGCCACCCTGCGGCTGGGCACCCCGGCGATACCGTTCACGTCCAGTCTGACCGGTCAGTGGATCACGCCTACGCGGGCGGCAGATCCGGACTACTGGACCGAGCAGCTGCTGAGTCCGGTGCGGTTCGGCGACGCGCTGGCGGCCGCGACGGCTGCCGGGGCGGGTGTGCTGCTGGAGTTGGGACCAGGGCGCACGCTCACCGGGTTGGCGTCGGCGCAGGTGGGGGCGGGCTGGGCGGCGTACCCCGGGCTGGACGCGGGCGACCCGGCGACGGTACTGCGCGCGATCGGTGCCGCGTGGTGTGCGGGCGTACCGGTGGCACCGTCGGCCGCCGACGCCGGCAGGCTGTGGCGTCGCGTTCCGCTGCCGACCTACCCGTTCGACCGGCGCCGCTACTGGATCGACCCGCCTCGCCGTGCCACCGGGACGGCGCCCCTGCCGACGGTCGCGCCCGAGACTCCGGTGGCCGAGAGTCCCGTGGCGGAGACCGGGATGCAGCCGGACGTCGCCGCCCAGGTCGCCGAGATCTGGCGTGAGCTGCTGGGCGCGGCCGAAGTGGACAACGACGACGACTTCCGGGCCGTGGGCGGGCACTCGCTGCTGGGTGCGCAGCTGGGCGGCCGTTTGCAGGCCCGGTTCGGGGTGCGGCTGAACCTGGGCGACGTGCTGGCCGCCGGGACGCTGGGCAAGCTGATCGAACTGGTGCGCGAAGCCCTGTCCGAGGGCACCGTCGCCGCGTCACGCGTCGTTGCCCGCCCCGCCGACGCGGGCGCGCCGCTGACCTTCGCGCAGCAGCGGCTGTGGGTGCTGGAGCAGCTCGACCCGGGCACCGCCGTCTATCACCTCCCGTTCGTGCTGCACCTGCGCGGACCCCTCGACGTGACCGCCCTCGAACGGGCGCTGTCGCGGGTGCTGGCCCGGCACGAGGTGCTGCGCGCCAGGTTCACCGTCATCGACGGCGACCCCGCCCAGCCCGCCGCCGCGCCGCAGCCGGTCACGCTGACCGTGCACGAGCCGGGCGACCTGGACGCCGAGGTGCGTCGCCCGTTCGACCTGGCCACCGGACCGGCGATCAGGTTCCGGCTGGAACGGCTCGGCCCGGACGAGCACCGGCTCGTCGTCACGGCCCACCATCTGCTGCTCGACGGCTGGTCGGTCGGCGTGCTGGTGTCCGAGCTCGGCCGCGCCTACGCCGACCCGGACGCCGACCTCGGCCCGGCGCCGGTGCAGTGCGGCGACGTCGCCCACTGGCAGCGCGCCGCCGACACCGGCGGCCTCGACTTCTGGACCGAAGCCCTCGACGGGTACGACGACCAGCCCGCGCTGCCCTTCGGCTCGGCCACACCCGGCACGATGCCGAGCGGACGCGGCGGACGCGTCGAGGACCACCTCGACCTGCCCGCGACGCCCCGGCTCTACCCGCTGCTGCTGGCCGGGCTGGGGGTGCTGCTGTCCCGGCTGGGCGGCGCGGACCGCCTGGTCGTCGGCAGTCCCGTCGCCAACCGGCCGCACCCCGAACTGGAAGAGACCGTCGGCCTGCTCGCCAACACCCTGCCGATCCCGCTGGACCTGCGCGGCGAACCCACCGGGCGGCAGTTGCTGGCCCGGGTGACGTCGACCGTCGACGAGGCCCTGGCCCACCAGCAGGTGCCGTTCGAGCGGATCGTCGCGGCGGTCGGCGGCGGCCGTCGCGCCGAGCAGCATCCGCTGTTCAACGTGCTGCTGGTGCTGCAGAACGCGCCGATGCCGCCACTGCGGCTGGGCGAGCTGGACCTGACCGTGCAGGACGTGCACACGGGCACCGCGAAGTTCGACCTGACCGTCGACGTCACCCCGGTCGACGGGCGGCTGCGGGTGTCGTTCGAATACTCCGCCGACGCCTGGTCGGCACAGACCGCCGGGCGGATGCTCGCCCGGTATCTGCGGCTGCTGACGGCGCTGGCCGCCGACCTCGACCGCCCGGTCGGGCAGCTGCCGCTGCTCGACGCCACCGACTTGGCCGAGATCGCCGATTGGACGAGCACATCCGCGCTGCCGGAGCGGACCGTCACCGAGCTGGTCGACGCGGCCGTCGCCACGACACCCGACGCCCTGGCGGTGTCGGCGACAGACGGTGAGCTGACGTACGCGCAGCTGTCGGCGCGGGCCGACGCGGTGGCGGAGCTGCTGCACCGGGGCGGCGTCCGGCCCGGGGACCGGGTCGCGGTCTGTGCCCCGCGCGGGTCGGGCAGCGTCGCCGCGCTGCTGGGCGTCCTGCGTACCGGGGCGTGCTACGTCCCGCTGGATCCGTCGTATCCGGCGCCGCGCCTGGCCGCGATGCTCACCCGGGCGCAGGCTCGGCACGTGCTCACCCTCGGCGAGCCGGAGTTGCCGATCGAGGGGCGGACAAGGCACCGGATCGAGGACGCGGTCAGCGGACGGCGTGCGCCGCGGCATCGGGTCGAACCGGACGCGCTGTGCTACGTGGTCTTCACGTCCGGTTCGACGGGCCAGCCCAAGGGCATCGGGTTGGCGCATCGGGCCCTGGCGAACCTGGTGCAGTGGCAGGTCGAACGGTCGGCCGCGCACGGGGCAACCCGGACGGCGCAGTTGACGCCGTACAGCTTCGACGTGCACTTCCAGGAGGTGTTCGCGACCCTGGCGGCGGGCGGGACGCTGGTCGTGGCCGCCGACGAGCTGCGCCGCGACCCGGCCGAGCTGCTGCGCTGGCTGAACGCCGAGCGGGTCGGACGGCTGTTCCTGCCGTACGTCAGCCTCGCCGGGCTCGCCGACGCGGCCCGCCGCGCCGACACGGTGCCCACGTCGCTGCGCGAGGTCGTCACGGCCGGGGAACGCCTGCAGGTCACCGCGCCGGTACGGGAGCTGTTCACCCGGCTGCCCGACTGTGTGCTGGACAACCACTACGGCCCCGCCGAGAGCCATGTCGTCACCGCCGAGCTGCTGACCGGCGACCCCGCCGACTGGCCCGCGCTGCCCGCCATCGGCACCCCGCTGCCCGGCGTCGAACTGTCCGTACGCGACCGCTGCGGCGGCCCCGCCACCCCGGGCGCGCCGGGTGAGCTGGTCATCGGTGGGGTGCAGCTGTGCGACGGTTACCTCGACGATCCGCAGACGACCGCGCGGCGGTTCCACGACGGCCGGTACCGCACCGGTGACCTGGTGCGGCGGTTGGCCGACGGCAGATTGGAGTACCTGGGCCGGACCGACCAGCAGGTGAAGATCCGTGGGCACCGGGTCGAGCCGGAGGAGATCGAGACGGTGCTCGGCGGGCATCGGCTGGTGCGCGAATGCGCGGTGGTGGCCGGGCCGGGGCCGGACGGCAGGCTGCGGCTGCTCGCGTACGCCGTAACCGAAGCCACCGGCCCGCAGCTGCGCGAGTGGCTGGCCGCCCGACTGCCCACGCACCTGGTCCCGGCCCGGATCACGGCCCTGGCCGAGCTGCCGCGTACCCCCAGCGGCAAGGTCGACCGGCGGGCCCTGGCCGCCGTCACCGCACCGGTCGCCGCGCCCGCCGCCGCGCGGCTCGGCGACGTACGCGCGGCCCTGGTCGCCGACGCGATGGCGGCCGTGCTCGACCAGCCCGTCGGCCCGGACGACGACTTCTTCGCCCTCGGCGGCGACTCGATCCTGGCCATTTCCCTGACCGCCCGCCTCACCGAAGCCGGGATCGCCGTCGCACCCCGCGACGTCTTCACCCACCCCAGCCCCGCCGCCCTGGCCGAGGCCGCCGGTGCCACGGTGGACACCGTGCTGCCCGCCACGCCGCGTCAACTCGCGCTGCGTCAGGCCCGTCCACATCAGGCGGTGCTGCCGCAGCCGGGCCGCGTCGACCCGGCCGAGCTGCGCAAACTGCTCGACCGGCTGGTGGCCCGCCAGCCCGCGCTGCGGGCCCGCCTCACCGGCGCGGTCCTACGGCTGCCCGCGCCCGAACAATCGGGTCAGGACTCCCCGCTGGTCGAGGTCGACCTCACGGACTTGAGCCCGCTGGAGGCGTCAGAGCACGCCCGACGGCTCGCCGCGGACGCCGGGCGCGGGCTGTCGCCCGAGCGAGGTCCGGTGCTGGCCCTCGTGCTGTGCCACGGACCGGACCGGGACCTGCTCGCCCTCGCCGCCCACCCCGCGATGCTCGACGAGGCGTCCTGGCGCGAGCTGTGCGAGCGGCTCGGCGGGGAGCAGGTCGACGTCCCCGAAGGTGTCGACCGGTCCTGGGCGCGCTGGCTCGCCGCCCCCGTCCGGCCGCCCCGGCGTCCGGCCGACAACGCGCATCGGTCCTGGCCGCAGGAGGTGTACGCGGCCGGAGTGCTGCTGTCCGGCCACGATGTCGCCCTGATCCGCGACACCGCCCCGGCCGCAGCCCGCCGTGATGGCGCACTGGGCCAGTGGGAACGGGAGGTGTTCGTCCCGGCCGACCCGGTCCCGGCCGACCTCGCCGAGGCGCTGCGCCGGGTCAAGGACGCCACCGCGACCGTGCCGCCGGACGCCGATCCGGTGCCGGTGTCCCAGGCGGGAGCGTCGCTGTCGCTGCTGCGCGGCGTCGCACCGGCCGCGACCCTCACCCCGGCCGACTTCCCGCTCGCCAGACTGGACGCCGACGGCCTGGCCCGGATCGTCACCGCCTACGGCGTACCCGACGACGTCTACCCCGCCACGCCCCTGCAGCGAACCATGCTGGCCCGGATCGCCGACGGCGCCCGGCCCGGCCTGTACTCGGTGCGTACCACCGACGCGCTGCCTGCCTTCATCGACCCGGTCGCGCTGCGGGCCGCGTTCGACGCGCTCGTCGCCCGCCATCCCATCCTGCGCACCGCGTTCGTCCAGGACGGGCTCGACGTGCCGGTGCAGGTGGTGTGCGCGCGGGCGACCATGCCGTGGACCGATCTCGACTGGCGCGACGCCGCCGACCCGGCCGAGCTTCGGCGGCGCCTGCGCGAGCACCTCGACGCCGACTTCACCGCCCCGTTCGACCCCGCGAGCGCACCGCTGGCCCGGTGCACGCTGATCCGGCTGCGCGGCGGCTACCAGCTCGTCTTCACCGCACACCACCTGCTGCTCGACGGCTGGTCACGGTCGCTGCTGCTGCAGGACCTACCCGCGCTGTACGCCCGTGCGCTGACCGCCCGACCGGCCGCCGCCCGCCTACGTACCGCCGCACACCAGCTGTCGGCGCTGCCCCGACTCGGCCTGGGCGCCGCCCGGACGCTGTCGCGTGCCCAGCGCGAGCAGCACCTTCCTGCCGACCCACCGACCCCGGGCGACCACGCCGCCGCCCTCGCCGCCGTCGCGCCCGCGGACGAATACTGGGACCGCTACCTGCGCGACAGCCCCCGCGGCACGCCACTGCCGCCGGCCGCCCATCCGGATGCGGCAGGCGGCTACGGTCGACGGACCGCCGACGCGGAACACGCCACCATCGACGCGCTCACCCGGTTGGCGCGCGATCACGGCATCACCACGGCGGTCGCGGCCCAGGCGGCTTGGGCGACGGTGCTGGCGCAGCAGACCGGAGCAGCGGAGGTCGTGTTCGGCGTCACCACGTCGGGCCGTCGGGCCGAGCTGCCCGGATACGACCGGATGGTGGGATTGTTCATCAACACGCTGCCGCAGCGGGCCGTGCTCGGGCCGGACACCACCGGGTTGGATCTGATGCGGCGGATCCAGGCCGACGCCGCCGCTGCCCGGGAGGCCGAGCACGCGGCACTGGTCGACCTGGAGCGTCGGCACGGCGGTCGGCTGTTCGGCAGCATCGTCGTGGTCGACAACTTCCCTCAGCACGCCGGGCAGCACGAGCTGGCGGCGCTGCTGCGCCGGGGGCATCCGTTCGCGGGCGAGCACTTCGACCTGGGCATGACCGAGTTCCCGCTGCGGCTGGAGGTCATCCCGGTCGACGGGCTGCACGTAGCGCTCGGCCACCACCGCGACGAGTACGGCGACGCCGACGCCGACGCCCTGCTGTCCGACTGGCTGACCACCCTGCACCGCCTGGCGAAAGAGACCCTTTCCCCCGCCGCGCGTTGAACGCGCGGCGGGGCCCGTTCGGGCGGCGCCGGTCGGAACGCGTCGGCGGGCAGCCGCTGGGTGGCGATCGCGGGCGGGACTCCGGCCGGTAGCTGACCGCCGTCGGCGTCCTCCGCCGCGCGGACCTCCACGGTCCGCAATCGATCGATAGTCATCGAGCGGGGAGCTATGCTGCCCGCATGTCTGAACCCTCAGGAAAGCCGCACGCCACGCGGCCGCACACGGCTCACCTTGTCGCGGCCTGGTTGTGCGCGGCGGGAGCGGCGGCGACGGCGACGTTCTTTGTCCTCGCGCTGGCTTCGGGCAGTCTGACCGGCCGAGACGACACGACCGTGGGCGGCGCAGCCCTGGTCGCCGTCGTCCTGTTCCTGACTGTGACCGCGGCCGTCGCTGCCCTGCTCGCTTATGCGGGCCACGCCGTGTGGAGCCGTGGCCGTCGGCTGCCGGCCGGGCTCCTCGGCGGCGTGGCGCTGGTGATCGGAACGGCTGCGCTGCTCGTGGAGTTCGCCGAGTCCGGCGGCAGGGAGGAAGGCGCGCTGGTCGGATGGGGCGCCATGGCAACCTGGGCGCTGGCCCTGCTGGTGGCGGTCTCGATTCCAGCACGCGCGCAGGTACAGCCTGGCGAATTGGCCAACCGCAGGTAAGCCCGAGTGCCGCTGCCGTACTAGGACCATGGCCAGGTGATGACCTGCCAGTCGTGGATACGGGAATCCATCGCGTCGATCCGCTGCCGGAGCGAGCGCGCGTCCGCCGGTGGGAGGACCGGCAGCACGCGATCAAGCAGCAGCCGGTCCGTCAGCGGGTCCGGGCAGCAGCCCGATTCGCCGCAGCCGCGGATCCGCACCCGGCGGGCATCGTCGGCGTGGGTGAACCGCTCCCATCCGCGCAGAGCTTCGAAGACGGCACCTGGCCGTAGTTCGAGTCGCTCCAGCCGCGCGATCTCGGCGAGTCCTCGGGCGGAGATGTTCGAGGCGAGCGGGACGCGCTCGCCCGGCTGGCGGCGACGAGGCAGGTCGGCTCGTACTCTGGCCGGTGCTCTACGAGCCATGGGCCTTTCGAGTGGTCGTCATTTCGAGATCGTCGCATGCCACCGAGCGCGCACGCGAGCCTATTGCGGCGCCCTGCCTGCGGCCACGTGGAGGCCCGCCGCCCCGCTGGCGGTCGATCTGCCAGCCGAGGCCGGCGGGCTCGGGGACGTCCGGGCGGCCTCGGCTGAACGTCACGGCAGCGTGAAGGTCTTACCCGCCAGGGTGGCGTCGGTGGGCAGCGGGCCCGCTGCCAGCCCGGTCGGGCGCGGCCGCAGTCCCGGTACGTCGCCGAAACCGTCGGTCCGGTCGGTCACCCGCACCGTCACCGGCCCGGACCCCGCGAAGCGCAACCTCACCTCGATACCTTCGGACGGCAGGGCGTGGAACTCGAACCCCCAGCCCCACTTCCCGGGCCGCGCCGGCGCGCCGTCGACCGGCACCTCGACACCGTCCACGGTCGCGGCCACCGGCTGCGGCCCGTCCGTGGCCACGTGGAACGACAGCACCCCCGCCGAACGGGTGGAGCGCAATGTGAACACGACCGACCCGGCGCCGGTGGCGCCCGGCTTGATCGCCAGCTCCGGCGGCGCCAGGGCGATCGTCGGAGCGGGGCCGGTGTGGTAGTCCGACAGCAGTCCGCCGACCAGGGTCGGGAACTGCGGTTCCACCGACTCCACCCGCCCGGTCAGGTAACCGGTGGTCCAGGCGTCGGGGGTGGCGTCGGGCGAGAGCCAGCGGGCCGTGCCGGAGTCCGCGTCGTACGCGTAGAGCAGGTGTGACGGGCGCGGATGGTCCGCGTCGACCGGGTCGGTGACCAGCCCGGCGGCCAGCAGCGCCGCGACCGTCACCGCCGCGACCGCCGCGACCAGCCCGGCGCGGCGGGGTACCAGCAGGTCCAGCAGCGGCAGCGCGGGCACGGCCAGCAGCGCGATCAGCGCGGCCGGGGCCGCGCCCAGAGCCAGCCCCAGCGCCGGATGGAGCAGCGCCACCACCGGCGCCGTCACGAGCAACGTCGCCAGCGCACCCACCTGCACCGCGATCGGCCACCACGGCACCAGGGTCGGCCGGGCCAGCGCGACACCGCCCGCGACCGCGCTGACCAGCACCGGCAGGCTGAACAGGTACGACGCGCCGGGCGCGAGCAGCGCCAGCGCCAAGCCCAGCAGCCCCAGCCAGGTCAGCCCACCGGCCGACAGCGCCGCCGCGCCCAGCCGCCGCCGCATCAGCAGCCACCAGCCAGCGGCTGCCAGCAGCGCGGCCCCGGTCAGCGCGGCGCGATACCAGCCCGGTTCGTAGGTGTCGCCGAGGACGAAGGCCCCGTACTCCGGCCGGAGCGCGACGGCGAGCTGCCACAGTGCGACCGCGAGCAGCACGGCCGCGATGACGGGGACCAGCCCCGTGCCGAACGCGACGGCGTACCGGCCGAGGCTGAGCTGCCCGGCGCGGCGGGCCAGCGTGACCAGTCCCGCCAGCGCGAGCAGCGCGGCGACGGCGAGGGGCAGGACCAGCCCGTTCGGGTAGCGCACGAGGCCGAGCGGGGTCCAGAAGTAGGTGTCGGCGCCGTCGTCGAGGTGGGCCAGGTCGGCGTCGCCGAGCGAGCGGGCCAGGGCCAGCACGAGTTCGCCCTCGTGCTGGAGGCTGGCGCCGTCGACGTGCTCGGCCGAGTCACCCGGGGTGTGGTAGCGCGGTGATCCGTCCAGGTAGGCGACGTTGAGTCCGGCGAATCCGGCGTCGCGCCACTCGGTGAAGTCGGTGTCGTTGGGCAGCCGCCGGTAGACCTCGGCCGACAGGGAGAACCCGAGCGGCGTGGGCGTGTCGGCGTAGTGGCCGATCAGCGAGCTGTTGGCGGCGGAGGTCTCGAACATCAGCGCGGGTCCGCGGTCCCCCCGTGCCTCCAGGTTGACCACCACCGCCCCGGCCGGGTCGGGGTGGCGGGTGTCGAGGAACAGGCGGGCGCCGAGCAGCCCTGGCTCCTCGCCGTCGGTGAGCACCAGCGCGAGGTCGTTGCGGGCGCCGGGGCCCTGGCTGAGCGCACGGGCGGCCTCCAGCAGCGCGGCGACCCCGGCCGCGTCGTCGTTGGCGCCGGGTCCGGTGCGTACCGAGTCGAAGTGGGCGGTGAGGTAGACGGTGCCGGTGCCGGCGGTGCCGGGGCGGCGGGCGACCAGGGTGGTGACGCGTCCGATCGGGACGGGCGTGCCGAGGCGGGGGTTGGCGGCGGTGCCGACGATCGGGTCGAGCGTCCAGCCGAGGCCGCCGAGCTGCTGCGCCAGGTACCCGAGGACGCGGGCGTGGGCGGCGGTGCCGCTCGGGTGCGGCTGGGCGGCGATGGCCCGCACGTGCTCCATCGCCCGGGTGGCGGAGAACCGGTCGGCCGGGGCGGCCGCGGGCGCGGGCGACGGCGGCCGCATGCCCAGCATCACTGCCGTCGCGGTGGCGAGCAGGACGAGCAGGGCGGCGGCGCCGGTCAGCGCGGGGCGGCGGAGAGAGGTCGACTGCACCCGGGGAGTGTATGCGGTCATGGAAATCCCCGAATACCTCTGCGGTGCGGCCGGTCCGCGCCGGACCCGGACACCCGGCGCGGACCGGCCGTACGTCAGATCGGGTTCCAGCCGTCCGATCCGGCCAGGTACTTCTGCGGCGTGTAGTTGGCCGCCTGGGCGTCGCTCAGTTGCGGCCGGTTGCTGTTGACGCCCGCCCCGGCGCCGGTGTTGCGGTATTCCAGGAACCGGGCGTTCTGCCAGGTGCTGGTGGACATGTCGGTCCACGGCTGGGCGGTCTTGATGGTGTTGGTGAGGGTGGACTCGCGGTAGAGCACCTGCGCGTCCTGTCGCCACGGCCGCCCGAGCTGGGTGGTGTTGGCGGTGGCGCCGGAGACGGTGGACTTGTAGATCAGGATGCCGTACAACCGGTCGGCGGGGGTGCTGGCGGCGGTGATCGGGCCGCCGGTGGTGCGCTTCTCGTAGATCTGGCAGGCGTTGAAGACGGCGATGCCGCCGCCGTAGATGAAGTCGACCGTGCCCTCGACGTAGGAGTTGACGAAGTAGACCCGGGCCGAGTTGTTCACCAGCAGGGTGTCCTGGTTGCCCAGCAGCCGTATGTTGTCGAACCTGCCCCGGTCGACGTTGAGGTTGAGCGCCAGCGCCTGCACGCCGATGCCGTAGTCGTTGGAGACGGTCAGGTTGGTCGCCGCGAAGTCGTGCCCGAACACCGTGATCGTCGAGCCGTTGTTGGCGCTGCCGTCGGCGGCGTTGTGGTTGTTCACGATCACGGTCGCGCCGGCCGACGAGCCGAGACCCTGCAGGGTGACGTACGGCCGGTCGGTCGGGATCACCACGGTCTCGCGGTAGGTGCCCGCCTTGATCGTGATGACCCGGCGGCTGGTGTTGCCCGAGGGCACCGCGTTGATCGCCGCCTGGACGCTGGTGTACTGCCCGGTGCCGTCGGTGGCGACCGTCGGGGTGCCCGGCGGGGTGCTGGGCGCGGTGCCGACCAGGTTGAACGCGATCTGCATCCGCGCGATGTCGGCGCAGGACTCCTGCACGATCGGGTTGTTGCCCGCGGTGGAGCCGTCCTTGTCGCTGACGCACTGCGCGGTCGCGGCGCTGACCACCAGGTACTTGCCGGACGCCGCCGACGAGGCGGTGAAGGTCCACAGTTGGTTGGTCTGCGCCGCGCAGCCCCACTGCTGCAGCTGGGTGCCGGAGGTGGTGGAGGCGCCGGGCACATCCACGCACATGCCGCTGTTGATGTTGACCAGCTGGAACTTGCCGGAGTTCGCGACGACCCGCCACTGCTGCCGGGTGGCCCCGGCCGCGCAGGCGGCCTGGGTCAGCTTGGTGCCGCTGGCCGTCGAGGAGCCGGGCACCTCGACGCACTTGCCACTGACGCCGGGCACCAGCGTGTAGACGCCGCCCGCAACCGGGGCGACCGCCGCCTGCGAGGTGGCGGGCAGCAGCAGCGCCGTCGCCGACGCCACCACGACCAGGGCCAGCGCGGCCGGCAGCGGCCTGATTGCACGGGTACGGGTCATGTCAGGCTCCGATGTTCGACTGGGGACCGGCGTACGTGGTGACCAGCGCGGGCACGTTGGCGGCCGGGTCGAGGGTGTAGGCGTAGAACGACGACGGGTCGAACGCCGACCCGTTGGTCGTCGCCTTGCCGGTGCAGTTGACGAGGATGCTGCCCCGCTGCACCAGCTGCGCGGCCGTGGTGTCCGGGTAGTACGGGTTGGCCACGTTGGCGAAGTAGCTGTTCTCCAGCACCATCTTGGTGGCCCCGCGCGACAGGTTGCCGTACGAGGTGACGTTCTGCAGGTAGTTGTTGTACAGGTGCGCGTAGGCGACGTTGTCGGTGCTGGGATTGCGCTGGTTGGTGTCGTGGATCCAGTTGTGGTGGATGGTCATCCGCGCGGTGACGTTGTCGGTCCAGCCGATGCCGAAGGTCTTGTTGTGGTCGGACAGCACGTTCCAGGACACGGTCAGGTAGGTGGTGTCCTTGCGGCTGTCGATCAGGCCGTCGTTGGTGTGGGTGATCAGGTTGTGGTCGATCCAGATGTGGTCGGCGGTGTCCATCTGGATGCCGTCGTAGTCGAAGTCCTTGTCGTCGGGGTCGTCGGAGGCGACCTCGGTCTCGCCGATCGTCAGGTTCCGGATGATCACGTTGCGCACCCCGATGCCGAGGAAGATCCCGCCGTGCAGGATCTTGCCGTTGCGACCCACCCCGATCAGGGTCTTGTTCGAGGTCACCGGGATCTCGTAACCGAAGGTGGGCACGGTGATCGCCGCGTTGATCCGGATGGTGTACGGCGACGACGACGTCGCGTACGCGAGCAGGTCGGCGTACGTGGTGACGGTGACGGTCGCCCCGCCCGCGCCACCGGTCGTCCCGGCGGCGAACCCGTCGGCGGTGTTGGACCAGGTCCGGCCGGACGCGGTCGGGCTGGGCGCGGCACCGACCAGGTTGAACGCCCACTGCATCCGGGCGACGTCGGAGCAGGTCTCCTGCACGATCGGGTTGTTGCCCGCGGTGGAGCCGTCCTTGTCGCTGACGCACTGGGCGCTGGAGACGCTGGTGATGCGGTACTTGCCGGACGCGGCGGCCGAGGCGGTGAAGGTCCACGACTGGTTGGCCTGCGCCGAGCCGCAGCCCCACTGCTGCAGCTGGGTGCCGGAGGTGGTGGCGGCGCCGGGGACGTCGACGCACATGCCGCTGTTGACGTTGACGAGGTTGTACGCGCTGCCAGCGGTGGCGACCCGCCACTGCTGGCGGGTGGCCCCGGCCGCGCAGGCGGCCTGGGTCAGCTTGGTGCCGGAGGCGGTGGAGCTGCCGGGCACCTCCAGGCATTTGCCACTGGCGCCGGCGACCACGGTGTAGACGCCGCCGGGCAGCGGTGTGGTGGCCGCCTGCGAGGGCAGCATGTTCACGCCGACCACCACGGCGGGCACGGCGACCAGCACCGCGGCGGCGCTGATCAGTCGCGTTGCGGTCCGGGAACGGGGACGGGACGGTTCGGGCATGGGATGGCCTTCCTGCGCGCCCCGCGAGGCGCGCACCTGGTGGGACCGCCGCCTCTGGCCGTAGGGAGGGCAGACGCGCGGTCCGGCGGGTCGGCACGCCTGCCGGGCGACAGGCCTGCCGACGGCGGCGCGGTCCTGCGGACCGGTGCAGCCGTCGGCAGTAGACGGATGGCGCCACCTTCGGATAACACAATCCGAACAAGATTCTTTCCCGGTACGGCGTTGACCTGCGGATAGCAGAGACTTCACGCAGTCTTTACAACAAACTCGACGCTGTGCCACGATGGCGCCCGCGCCCCGCACCGGACCCCCGTCCCATCCCGGAAACGGCTCGCCGATGAATCCCGCCCCCGACACCGGACTGGTCCGCGCGGCGCAGGCCGGTGACCCCCGTGCGCGCCAGGAGCTGTTCGCCGCCCACCTTTCGCTGGTGTACAACGTGGTCGGTCGCGCCCTCGACGGGCACCCGGACACCGACGACGTGGTGCAGGAGACGATGCTGCGCGCCGTGGCGGCGTTGCCGAGGCTGCGCGACCCGGACCGGTTCCGTTCCTGGCTGATCGCCATCGCGGTCCGGCAGACCCAGGAGCGGGGACGGGCCCGCGGCACCGCCCAGGCCCGCCTGCGGCAGCTGGCCGACTGGACCGAGTTGCCCGACCCCGCCGCCGATCCGGAGGGCGAGACCCTGGCCAGCGTCAGCCTGTCGACCCAGCGGCGCGAGGTCGCGGCGGCCACCCGCTGGCTCACCCCGACCGAGCAGAGCCTGCTCGCGCTGTGGTGGCAGGAGGTGGCCGGTGTGCTGACCCGCACCGATCTGGCGGCGGCGCTGGGCATCACCGTCGCCCACGCGGCGGTCCGGGTGCAGCGGATGAAGGCGCAGCTCGACCTGGCCCGGCAGGTGGTGCAGGCGTGGCGGGCCGATCCGCGCTGCCCCGGCCTGGACACGGCCGCCCGAGATCCTCGGCGCCGTCAGGGTCCGCTGTCGCTGCGCCGGGCCGAGCAGCACGTCCAGGACTGCGCGGTGTGCGCCGGACGCCTGGCGCCGCTGGTGCCCGCCGAACGACTGCTGACCGGGGCCACGCTGCTGCCGGTCCCGGTGGCCCTGGCGGCGAAGGTCGCCGGGCTGCTGAGCACGGGTGCGGTCGCCACCAACGCCGGTTCGGTCGGCCTGGCGGTGGGCGACTGGCTGCGCCGAGGCGTCGCCGGACTGAGCGCCAAGACGGCCGTCATCGGCGGATCGTCGCTGGCCGCGGCGACTGCGGCGGCGGTGCTCGCCGTCCACTACCTGCCCGCGTCCCCGCCTGCGGCAAAGGCCGACCCGCCCCAGCCCACACCCTCGGCATCCGCGCCCGCCACCGCGCCGAGCCCGAGCGCGTCACCGAGCCCGTCACGAGCACCCGCGGCGGCGGCCCGACCGGTCACCGGTGTGGCCGCGGCCGAACTGTACGTGGCACCCGGCGGCAGCGACACCAACCCGGGCACGCTCACCGCCCCGCTGGCCAGCCTGAACCGCGCCGTCGAACTGGTCCGGCCCGGTCAGACCATCGCGCTGCGTGGCGGCACCTACCGGGCGACCGGCCCGGTCACCATCACCACCAGCGGCACCGAGTCGCAGCGGATCACCCTGAGCAACTACCGCGACGAGCAGCCGGTGCTGGACGCGACCACGATCCGCGACAACCAGTGGTACGTGACCCAGCGCGCGTCGTACTGGACCGTGCAGGGCCTGACCGTGCAGCACGCCAAGACGTTCCCGTACGTCTGCGTGAGCTGCCGCGGCTCCGTCTTCCAGCGGTTGTCGATGCACGACAACGGCGCCACCGGGTTGGTGCTGCGCGGGCCCGGCACGGTCGGCAACCGGGTGCTCGACAGTGACTTCCACGACAACCACGATGACGCCGCGCACGGCGCCAACGCCGACGGGGTCGCGTTCAAGGACGGCGACGGCGCGGGCAACGTGATCCGCGGCTGCCGCGCCTTCCGCAACGCCGACGACGGCGTCGACCTCAGCGGGTTCGCCGACCCGGTGACGGTGGAGCGCAACTGGGCGTACGGAAACGGCGTCAACCGGTGGGGCCTGGCCGACTTCGCCGGGGCGGGCACCGGGTTCAAGCTCGGCGGCGGCGACCCGGTGCCGGCCGCCAGGCACGTCGTGCGGGACAACGCCGCCTGGGACAACGCCAGTTACGGTTTCACCGAGCAGAACAACCCCGGTGCGATCACGGTCACCGGCAACACGGCGTTCCGCAACGGCGGCGACGGGTTCGCGTTCTGGTACTCCCCCTCGGTACTGGAGGCGAACCTGGCGCTGGGCAACGGCCGCGACGACAACCGGGGCGACACCGCCCACGAGAGCGGCAACTCGTGGAACCAGAGCGGTTGGACCGTGGCGCTGCTGCGCAGCGCCGATCCAGCCGCGGCCGAGGGTCCCCGCCGCCCGGACGGCACACTGCCCGGCACCACGTTCCTGACCCCGACCCGGCCCGGCGTCGGGGCGAAGATGGCGCCCTAGGCCTGGTCGGGTGCCCGCGTCACTTTCCGCCGTTCCGGGAGTCCCCGGTCGCGGCGTTTTCAGGCCGCCGAGAAAGTCCGGAAGTCGCCGTGCATCATGTTCCGGACCGTCTCGCAGAACGCGACCATCGCCTCCATCCTCTGAATCATCATGATCATCATCTTCTGCAACCAATAATCGTGGTGCCACTCCACTTCGTACAGTCGTCACTCATCCCCTTCACGTCACATATTCGGCTTCGGTACACCGTCCCCGATGACCGGCCGGACCGCAGGTGTGATGCCCATGGGAAAAACCGTCCGACCCATCCTGGAAACGTTGCCGAAGAGGCCTGTTCCGACAGGCCGAAACACACGCCTCCGCCTTGCCTGAAATTCCCGCCCCAGCCGCCGTCCGCAGTGTTCTCATCGGGTCTCGCGAGCGTCACACGGGCAGATGTCGCCATCCATTCGAAAGGTACTTTTCTTGTTGAGCGACGCTGCCGGTCGGTCAACGGGAAACGACGCACCCTCGCCTGCGTCGCTCGGCTGTTAGGCTGCGCGCATGTCAGCCTTGGGCGTCGTCGCCTGGCCGCCCGAGCCGATCAGGACCGAGCGGCTCGTGCTTCGCGAGTCCGAGGCCCGGGACCGTGCGGTGTTCATCGAGCTGCTGGCCTCGCCCGAGGTCCACACCTACCTCGGCGGCCCTCGACCGCGACCCGAGCTTGAGCGCGAGCTGCCCGAGGTGCCCGAGCGGGCGCCCGGGAGTTTCGTCGTTGAGCTCGACGGGGCGATGATCGGCCTGATCCTGCTCAGGAGAGCGACGAAGCACCGCCCGGCCGCCGTGGGCAAGGCCGACCTCGGTTACCTGTTCCTGCCGCGGGCGTGGGGATTCGGGTACGCCGCCGAGGCGTGCGCGGCGGCACTCGACTGGTTCGACAGCGCCCTGCCCGGCGAGCCGGTGGTGCTCGCCACCCAGACCGCCAACGTCAGCTCGATGCGGCTGGCGGTGAAGCTGGGCTTCACCGAGGTGGAGCGGTTCCATGCCTGGGATGCCGAGCAGTGGCTCGGCCTGCGGTCCCCGGTCACGCCGTCCGCCTGAGCCCAAGGTCGCCAGGGGTGCGTTTCCGGCCGCCGACAGGCGGCAGCCGTGATCTCACGGCGAGCGGACAGGGACCGTGCTCCCGGCAAGCCGAACGTGTCGGCCGACCCCGCGCCACCACGACGGGCGCGACGGGCACACTTCCAGGGTGAACGACGATCTCGACGCGGTGGCCGCACTCCACGACCCGGTCCGCCGGGCGCTGTATGAATTTGTCGCGGCCCAGGGGCGCCCGGTCGGGCGCGAGGAGGCAGGGCAGGCGGCTGGCATCTCCCGTACGCTGGCCGCCTTCCACCTGGACAAGCTCGCCGAGGCCGGGCTGCTGGAGATCGACTTCATGCGACTGACCGACGCCAAGCCGGGTCCGGGCGGCGGCCGCCCGGCGAAGGTCTACCGCCGCGCCCGTACCGCGCGCAAGGTCACCCTGCCCGAGCGCGACTACGAGCAGTTGGCGGGCCTGCTGGCCGAGGTCGTGCACGACCTCGACGCCGACGACCGGGCCATCGCGGCGGCCGGTGCCGCCGGGCGGCGGCTGCACCAGCCCGGCGCGTGGCACCAGACGCTGCGGGACCGGGGCTACGAGCCCTATGCCGACGGTGACCGGGTGCGGCTGCGCAACTGCCCGTTCCACCAGGTCGCGCGGGATCAGCCGCTGCTGGTGTGTGCGATGAACCTGGCCCTGTGCCAGGGCCTGGCCGGTGCGGACGCGACGGCCGAATTGGATCCCCGCCCCGACGAATGCTGCGTCTCCTTCTCTAAAAACAAAAATTGTTGACATAGAATCACTGCCGGTGATCTGCTGTGGGTATGCATCTCGCGCAGCTGAACGTCGGGCACCTCATCGCGCCCGTCGACGCCCCGGAAATCGCCGAGTTCATCGCCCTGCTCGAACCGGTCAACGCCCTCGCCGACGAGGCATCCGGCTTCGTGTGGCGCCTCAAGGCGTCCGAGACCGACCCGACCGCGACCTACATCCATGATTTCGGCGACGACCTGCTGCTCAACATGTCGGTCTGGCGCACCCGCGACGACCTGTGGAACTACGTCTACCGGACCCGGCACCTGGCGGTGCTGCAGCGGCGCCGCGAGTGGTTCCAGCGGTCGCTGGAGGTCAGCAGCGTGATGTGGTGGATTCCCGAGCAGCATCTGCCGACGGCCGACGAGGGCATGGTGCGGCTGAGCCGGCTGCGCGAGCAGGGCGCGGGTCCGGAGGCGTTCACGTTCAAGGACTTCCACGAGGCATCGGCGGCGGTCGCCTGACCTGCCACGCGACCGAAGGAAGAAGCCGTCCCGCCCGGAGTCGGGCGGAACGGCTTCAGGAAGCGGCGCAGATCAGAAGACCGGAACGCCCGCGCGGACCAGGCGCCAGTTCGGCTGGAAGAAGTCGGCCGGGTCGATGACGCCCTTGGCCTGTGCCCAGTCGATGAGCAGCTGGCGGATCTCCTGCTGGGCGTTGTAGACCTGCGGCTTGACGATGCCGGGGAAGCCGCCGCCGCCACTGCGCCGGTAGTTGTTCACCGCGACCACGAACTGGTCGGCGTCGGCCACCGGCGTGGTCGTGCCGCCGTGGTACAGCGCCACGATCCGCTGCCCCACCGGCTTGCTGATGTCGATGTCGTAGTCGACGCCGGACAGCGTGTCGTAGTTGTAGTCCGGCACCGCCGGGTCGCTGATCACGGCCGGGTCGACCGTCTCCCCCGGGGCGAACGTGCGGAAGTACTTCGCCGAGTACTCCAGGTAGGCACGCACCTCGGCGCCGGTCAGCACCACCGCTTCGAGGGTGTTGTCGTAGATGTACAGCCCCGCGACGTCCTTGATCTTGACGTCGCCCGCCGGGAAGAGCGCGGTGCGGCTGAACGGCGCCGAGATCGACAGCACCGGCAGGCCCGCGTACGAGGTCGAGGCCAGCGCGGCGGCCACGGTCTCGGCCTGCACGTTGTTGATGAAGTCCAGGATCGGCGTGTCGCGGTAGCGGGACTCCGCCGCCGACAGCTCGACGACCGAGGTGGCGACCACCTGGTTGATGTAGGCCACCGTCGTGTCGTGCTGGGCCCGCACCGCCGCGACGACCGCCGGGTCCTCGACCACGGTGTTGGTGTTGAGCATCGTCGCGTGCTTGCTGACGACCTTCCAGCGGCCGCGCTCGCGGCTGAGCGTGAAGTCCATCCGGGTGACCCGCTGGCCCCACTTGGACGGCTCGGAGGTCAGCACCTGCTCGCCGGTCTGCGTGTTGGTGACGAACTTCTCCACGATCTCGCTGTGCGCGTGGCCGAACAGGATCGCGTCGATGCCCGGCACCTGCTGCGCGATGAGCGCGGTCGGGTTCTCGTTGGGCAGCTCGGTGCCGTAGCTGGACACGCCGCTGTCACCGCCGTGCGCGGAGATCAGGATGATGTCGGCGCCGCGGTCGCGCATGATCGGGACGTACTTGGCCGCGGTGGCGATCATGTCCTCGAAGCGCAGCACACCCTCGACGTTGGCCCGGTCCCAGATCGCCACGCCCGGGTTGGTCAGGCCGAGGATGCCGACCCGCAGCGACGGCGCGTCCGGACCGAGCGATACCTTCTTGATGACGTACGGCGTGAACGCGGGCTGGCCGCTGCGGGCCTGGACCGCGTTGGCGGCCAGCGCCGGGAAGCCCAGCTGCTTGATCCACAGGTCGAGCAGCGGCAGGCCGTAGTTGAACTCGTGGTTACCCAGCGTCACGGCGTCGTAGTCGATGACGTTCATCGCCCGCGCCATCGGGTGCCGCTCACCGGTCGAGGTGATCGGCTGCTGCTTGGCGTAGAACGTCGCCAGCGGGGTGCCCTGAATGGTGTCGCCGGCGTCGAGGACCAGCGTGGCCTTGCCCCGGCGCTCGGCGCGGATCTGGTTGACCAGGGTGGCGACCTTCGCGACGCCGACGTCGTTGTGCGCGCTGTCGTCGTACTCCTTGTCGCGGTAGTAGTCCCAGTTGAAGACGTTGCCGTGGGTGTCGGAGGTGCCCAGGACCGTCAGATCGTAGGTCTGGGGCTGCCCGCCTGCCTGCGCCGGAGCGGCGACGGCCAGCGGGCCCACGACGGCGGCCGCGGCCGCGCCGGTGAGCAGCTGCCGCCGGGACGGCATGCCGGAGGGTGGGGTCATCTCTAGTGCCTTTCCGAGGGGGTCGCGCCCGGTGGGGCGCCACCACGCACCCTAGTCAAACGGGTGATCAGCTCGCCATCCGATCGGCATGGACGCATAGCCGCATGTCCAACTTTCAGCGGGAAGGTGCGGGCCGCCGGCTCGGCGATCAGCGGCCATGCCGCGCACGTGCACGGGCCCGGCCAGGGGCTTACCCCGGCCGGGCCTCGAGTGGAGGCGCCGTGCTGCCCACCCCCGTGGCGGCAGTCCGTGCCTGTGCCACAGAGCTTGCGGTGCCGCCCTTACCACCGGCTTAACACCGGTGGCAGGCGCTCGGCAGCGGTCGGCTACGGTGCGCTCCATGGTCGACTTCCTGTTGCTGGGCCCCCTCGAGGCACGCCACGAGGGCAGGTCCCTCGATCTGGGCCGACGGCGGGCGGAGCGGTGCCTGCTCGGCATCCTCCTGCTGGAGGCGGGCAGCGTGGTGCCGGCCGACCGGCTGGTGGACCTCATCTGGGACGCCGAACCCCCGGCGACCGGGCGTTCGATCCTGCAGATCTACATGTCGCGGCTGCGGTCCGCGCTCGACCCGGACCGCGACGGCCGCTTCGGGGTGCAACTGCTGGCGCGCGGCGACGGGTACCAGGCCCAGGTTCGGCCCGAGGCTGTCGACGCGCACATCTTCCGCGCCCGCACCGAGCAGGCGCTGGCCGACCCTGACCCGGCCGACCGGGCGGCGACCCTGCGCGAGGCGCTGGCATGGTGGCGCGGGCCGCTGCTGGCCGGCGACATCTCCGACAGGCTGCGCGACCGGCTGGGCGCCGGGCTCGCCGAGCTGCGGCTACAGGCGTGGGAGGCGTGCCTGGAAGCCGACCTGAGCCTCGGCCGCCACCGCCGGGCGGTCGGCGAGCTGGCCGAGCTGGCGCAGGCACACCCGCTGCGCGAGCGGCTGATCGCGCTGCACATGCTGGCGCTGTACCGCAACGCCCAGCCCGCGGAGGCGCTGGCCACGTTCCGCCGCACCCGCGAACTGCTCGTCGCCGAGCTGGGTGTGGAGCCGGGCCGCGATCTGCACGAGCTGCACCTGCGGATCCTCAACGACGATCCGGGGCTGGAGTTGCCCGCGCCGGCGGCCGTCGCGGTGAGCGGCCCGCCCGCGCCGCGCACCCTGCCGCGCCGCATCCCCGACTTCGTCGGCCGCGCCGCCGAGCTGGCCCGGCTCACCGACGGGGTCGAGGCGGGACGGGACGGCCGGCAGACCGTGGTGATCAGCGGCATCGCGGGCATCGGCGGCGTGGGCAAGACCGCGCTGGCCCTGCACTGGGCACACCAGCACGCCGCGCGCTTCCCCGACGGCCAGCTCTTCGTCAACCTGCGCGGGTTCGACACCGCGGCACCGCTGCGGGCCGCCGACGCGCTGGCCGTCCTGCTCGGCGCGCTGGGCGTGGCGCCCGATCGGATCCCCCTCGACGTCGAGAGCGCGGCCGGGCTGTACCGGTCGCTGCTGGCCGGTAAGCGCATGCTGATCGTGCTGGACAACGCCCACAACGCCGCCCAGGTACGGCCGCTGCTGCCCGGTGACGACACCACCACTGTAATCGTGACCAGCCGCGATGCGCTGGCGGGGCTGGTCGCGCAGGAGGGTGCGGCGCTGCTGCACCTCGACGTGCTCAGCGCCGCGGAGTCGGTGCGCCTGCTCGCCGAGATCATCGGGCCGGACCGGGTGGGCACCGACGCGGCAGGGCTGGACGCGCTCGCACGGCTGTGCGGATACCTGCCGCTGGCGCTGCGCATCGCCGCGGCCCGGCTCACCGCCGACCCCCGCGCCGACGTCGCCGGGCTGGTGGCCGAGCTGTCCGACAGCGACCGGCTCGGCGGCCTGGCCATCCACGACGACCCGCAGACCGCCGTACGGATGGTGTTCGAGCACTCCTACCGCGCCCTGAGCCCGGCCGATCAGGAGCTGTTCCGGCGGCTGGGGCTGGTGCCAGGACTGGACTTCCCGAGCGCGGCCGCGGCCGCGCTCGCCGGAGTCGACGCGGAGCAGGCGGAGCGAGGGCTGCGCCACCTCGCCGACGCCCACCTGGTCACCGAGACCGTTCCGGGACGCTTCACCATGCACGACCTCCTGCGCGAGTACGCCGAGTCACTGTGCGAGCAGGTCGACGGCGAGACGGCCACCCTCGGGGCGTTCACCAGGCTCACCGACTGGTATCTGGAGCAGGCCGACGCCGCCGCCCGGGTGCTGGACCCGAACATGGCCCGCATGCGCGAGGCCCCGCCGGTGACCGTGGTGTACGCGAGCCGGCCGGAGGCGGCGGCCTGGCTCGACACCGAGCGGGCCGCCCTGGTCAGCCTGATCGTCCGGGCGGCCGTGCTGCGGCTGCCGCAGGCCAGCGTGCTGGCCGACGCGCTGCGCCCCTACCTGGCCTACCGGGCGCCGATCGACCTGGTCCAGGCCGGGTCGGCCGCGCTGGAGGCGGCCGAGCACACCGGCGACCTGCGCGCCCAGGTGGCGATGCACCTCGGCCAGACCAACGCCATGTACATGATGGACCGCCACGCCGAGGCTATCGCCGCCGGCGAGCGAGCCAGGGCCATCGTCGAGAAACTGGACTGGCCGCTCGGGCGGCTGACCACCGCCAGCCTGCTGGGCACCGCGCACCTCACCGCCGGCAACCTCGGACAGTCCGCGCAGTACAGCCGCGAAGCGCTGGAGATCGCCCAGACGCTGGGCGCCGAGCACAGCGTGGCCGTGGCCAGCGGACGGCTGTCGCTGCTGGCCCTACTACGCGGGCACCTGCCCGAGGCGGCCCAGCGTTTCGAGGACGCCAACAAGCAGCTCGGTCCGGGCGTCGAGCTGGCGGTCGGGCTGTTCAACCTGGCCGAGGTCTGCCTGCTGCTGGGCGACACACCCCGCGCGGCCGACCTGGTGGCGCAGGCGATGGCGCAGATCGCCGACGCCGACAACCCGGTCGTCGAGGCGTCGGCGCGGATCACCCGCGCGGCGGTCGGCCTGGCCCAGGGGCAGCTCGACGCCGCCCTCGCCGACGCCGAGCGGGCCGAGCGGGCCCTCGTCGAGGCGACCCATCCCCAGGTCAAGGCGCACGGGGAGTACATGCTGGCCAGGGTGCTGCTGGAGCAGCAGCGCCTGGACCGGGCCGAGGCGATGATCGAGGCGGCGCTGCGCACCAACGCGCAGATCGGGATGCGCCACTCCGAGGTGGAGACGCAGACTCTGTACGCCGATCTGCTACGGCGCCAGGGCCGCCTCGACGAGGCCGCCGCCACCGCCCGCCAGGCGCTGGACACCGCGCTGGCCTGTGAGTACGAGCTGCTGGCCGGGCAGGCCCGCACGGTCCTCGCCGAGATCCTGCTCGCCGCGGGCGACCGCGCGGCGGCCGCGCAGCAGGCCCGCAGGGCGCTGGCCGAGCAGGATGCGCTCGAGCACACGCCAGGCGCGGAACGGGCCGCGCGAGTGCTGGCCGCGGCTTCCTGACCGAACGGGCAGCCCCGATCGCTCGACCGGGCTGCCCGTTCCGCGCGAAGCGGCCGTCAGCGGACCAGGTGCGGGGCGACCTGCTCGGCGATCAGTTCGAAGGACCGGACGCGGGCGGCGACGTCGTACACGAGCGTGGTGAGCATCAGCTCGTCGGCCCCGGTGCGGGCCAGCAGCGCCGACAGCTGGGAGGTCACCGTCTCCGGCGAGCCGAGTGCCTGCCCGTCGCGCCGGGCCAGCACGAACTCTCGCTCCATCGGCGTGTACGGGTACTCCGCCGCCTCCTGCGGGCTCGGCATCCGCCCCGGGCGTCCCTGCCGCAGCAGCAGGAACGACAGCCCGGCCGGACCGGCCAGCCATTGCGCCTCCGCGTCCGTCGGTGCGCACACGGCGCTGACCGCCACCATCGCGTACGGCTGCTCCAGCCAGCGCGACGGCCGGAACGCGTCCCGGTAGACGGCCAGGGCCACGTCGGTGTTGGCGGCGCTGAAGTGGTGCGCGAACGAGAACGGCAGTCCGAGCCGCCCGGCCAGGCGGGCGCTGAAGTCGCTCGAACCCAGCAGCCAGATCGCCGGGGCGTCGCCGCGACCCGGCACGGCCGTGACCCGGGGCGTCCCGGTGCCGGTGCCGAAGTAGTCGATGAGCCGGGCCAGCTCCTGCGGGAAGTCGTCGGCCGACAGCGCCTCCATGCTGCGGCGCAGCGCCAGCGCGGTGACCTGGTCGGTGCCCGGGGCCCGGCCCAGGCCCAGGTCGATACGGTCGGGGTGCAGCGCCACCAGGGTGCCGAACTGCTCGGCGACCACCAGCGGGGCGTGGTTGGGCAGCATCACCCCGCCCGAGCCCAGCCGGATCGAACTGGTGTTCGCCGCGAGGTGGGCCAGCAGCACGGCCGGGCGGAGCTGGCGATGCCGGGCATGTTGTGGTGCTCGGCGACCCAGAACCGCCGGTAGCCCAGCTGCTCGGTGCGCTGGGCGAGCCGGGTGGTGTGCGCCAGCGCCTCGGTGTGGGAGGCGCCCTCGGCGACGGGGCAAGGTCGAGCACGGACAGCGGTACAGAGGTCACGAGGATGGTGAACCCTGCCCGGCCCGGATCGCTTCCCGACCCGACGAAGATCACATGCCGGGCGCCGACGCCCGCAGCGCCGGAACAGCCGGCGGCTCCAGCTGCTCATCCGCGCTCGGCCCCGACGCCTGCGGCACCGCCTCGGCCGACGCCTGCGGCACCGCCTCGGCCGACGCCTGCGCCACTGCCGGCGCCTCCACCCGGGGCTTCGGGCTGACCTGTGCGGGGACCAGGAGGAACACGGCCAGGTCGTGGCAGACGTGCACGGCGATCCCCAGCAGGATGCTGCCCGAGGCCAGGTAGAGGGCGGTGAACAGCACCGTGAGGTAGGCGACGCCGAACAGGCCACGGCGGCCCTGGTAGGCATGCCCGGCCAGGAACAGCACGGCGCTGGCCGACGCGGTCAGGGCGACGGGCAGCTGATACTGCTCGGCGACCGCGCCGATGAGCAGCCCCCGGAACACCACCTCCTCGGTGACCCCCGCCGAAACCGCCACCAGCGCCGCCAACAGCCGCTCGTGCCGATCGCGCGGCAGGAGCACGGTCATCCCGGCAGGCACCGGTGCTCCGTTTCCCCGGCGCAGCCGACGACGCAGCCCGAGCGTGCCCGACAGCAGTGCCAGCATCATGAGGGCCGCCAGTGCGTAGTCGAGGCCGTCGCCGCCGGGCATCGTCCAGCCCGCGTCGGGCGCGGTGAGGTCAGGGCTCACGAGCACCGCGAGGGGCACCAGCGCCGCGGTCGCCCAGGACAGGACGATCATGCGGCGGTACACCTTCGGCCGCAGGGACGGATCGGCGGTCAACCGCTGCACCAGCAGTCCGCGGCGACGGACCGACCGGACCGCGTTGACCGCCGCAGCGCTGGCGACCAGGCCGAGCAGGATGTGGGTCAGGACTTCAGCGAGAACGCGCACGGGGGATGATCTTCCCGGCGCCGCGCTGCGGCCACAACGCCTGTTCGGCCAGTCCGTACGCGAGGATGGTGGGCATGAGTGACGCGACGACGGTGCGGCTGGCGCGCGGGGCCGTGATGCCCCGCCTTGGACTGGGCACCTGGCCCATGGACGACGCGCAGGCCGCGCGCAGTGTGGTGGCGGCGGTCGAGGCGGGGTACCGGCTGTTCGACACGGCCGAGAACTACGGCAACGAGCGCGGTGTCGGCCAGGGTGTCCGCGACTGCGGGCTGCCTCGCGAGCAGCTGTTCGTCACGACGAAGTTCAACGCGCAGTGGCACGGGCGCGACCTGGTCCGCGAGGCGTTCGACGGCTCGGCGCGGCGACTGGGCCTGGACTACGTCGACCTGCTCCTGATCCATTGGCCCAACCCGGAGCAGGACCGCTATGTGGACGCCTGGCGGGGCATGCTGGACCTGCTGGCCGAGGGTCGGCTGCGGGCGGTCGGGGTGTCCAACTTCAAGCCCGCGCACCTGCGGCGGCTGCTGGACGAGACGGGCGAACTGCCCGATGTCAACCAGATCCAGCTCAGCCCGTACACGACGCGTGCGCAGGCGCGGGAGTTCCACGTCGAGCACGCCGTCGTCACGCAGACGTGGAGCCCGCTCGGACGGGGCACGGAGCTGCTGGAGGAGCCCGTGATCGTGGACGCGGCCAAGGCGCACGGGCGCACCCCGGCCCAGGTGGTGCTGCGCTGGCACCTGCAGCTGGGCCTGAGCACCGTGCCGAAGTCGGCCCACCCGCAGCGGATGCGCGAGAACCTCGCCGTGTTCGACTTCGCGCTGACCGACGCCGAGATGGCGCTCATCTCCGGGCTCGACCGGGGCGAGCAGGCCGCCGCCGACTCCGACGCGTTCGGGCACTGACGACGCCTCCGCACCCGACCGGCGCCGTCGGCGGCCAGAGCCCGCTCGATCGTGCGGTCTCGGGGAAAGTGCACGAATCCTGGGCGGAATTCCGGCACTTTCCCGGAGACCGCACCGATCTTGGGCAACGGAGAGCGGGCTGCCCTACACCTCTCGGTTGAGTGTCTACTCCGGAGGATGGACCGCGACGGCCCGCCGCGGTTGCACGCGCTCGCGGCCCGGCCGCTGCCACCATGTGGCCGGGGAGGTGGTGCGGCGATGCGATTCGTCTTTCGCCTGGCCGAGACTGAACATGAGCTGGAGCTGCGGCTGGGCCGTCCGGACGCGACGGTGGCCGATCTGGCGGCGGCGCTGGGCCTGGGCGGTGACCTGCTGGTCGACGGCAAGGTCAGCCGGGCCGAGACGGCGCTGGTCGAGTCCGGGCTGGTGTCCGGTTCGCAGGTGAGCGCGGCCGGGGCGGAGCCGACCGTGGCGCCGCCGCCGCTGGCGGTGCTGCGCGTGGTCGGCGGCCTGGAGGCGGGCCGGTCGGTGCCGCTGCACACGGGGCGGACGACCCTCGGCCGCGCCCCCGAGGCCGGGATCCGCCTGGCCGCCCCGGACGTGTCCCGCGTGCACTGCGCCCTGGACGTGGCCCTCGACGGCCGGGTCCAGGTCAGCGACCTGTCCTCGCTCAACGGCACCGACGTCGACGGGGAACGGATCACGGGGCCGGTGACCGTCGGCGCCGACGACGTGATCTGCCTGGCCGGGCAGGTGCTGGTCCGGGTGCTGCCGTCGACCCGCCTGGAACGGGTCCAGCACGTCAACCCGGTGCGCGAGGCCCGTCCCGGCGGCACGATGCCGTTCAACCGGCCGCCCCGACCGGCCGTGGCCGCGACGGCCGAGGCGGTGCGGGTGCCGGGGGCGCCGCCGTCGCCGCACCGCACCCCGTTCAACCTGGCGCTGTTCTTCGGTCCGCTGGTCATGGCCGTGGTCATGGTGATGGTGCTGGGCGACTGGCGGTACGCGCTGTTCGCGCTGCTGAGCCCGATGATGTTCATCGGCGAGTTCGTCGAGCAGCGCACCCGTGGCCGGATCAGCCTGCGTCGCGGTCGCCGCGACCACGCCAAGGCGCTGGAGGCGGCACGTACGCGGCTGGCCGCGCTGCGGGTCGCCGAGATCCGGGCCCGGCGCGCGTACGGCCCTGACCCGGCTGAGCTGCTGGCCCTCGCCCAGAGTCCGGGCGTACGGCTGTGGGAGCGCCGTCCCGACTCCCCCGACTTCCTCCAGCTCAGCGTCGGCGTCGCCGACCAGCAGTGGCAACCGGTGCTGGTGGCCGAGGGCGGCCAGGAACCCGACCCGGCCGCCGTGCGGGAACTGGGCATGCCGGAGGTGTTGCCGCAGGTGCCGGTGCTGGTGTCGGCCGCCGCCGGAGCCGTGGTCGGGTTGCAGGGCGACCGGTCGGCGGCGCTGGCCGTGGCCCGGTCGCTGCTGTGCCAGGCCGTGGTGACCAGCGGCCCCGCCGACGTGACGGTGGCGGTGTTCACCGACACCGACCGCGCCGCCGACTGGGACTGGACGAAGTGGATCCCGCACGGCACCCAGCCGCGAGCGGGCACGGCGCGGCTGGTGGCGGTCGGCGACGAGCAGTCGTCGTCGCTGGCCCGCGCGTTGCTGGCGGCCGGGGCACCCGAGGAGCGGCAGCGACGACAGGTGCTGCTCGTGGTGGTCGACGGGGCCGCGCTACTGGAAGGGCGGCCGTGTCCGCTGCGCGAGCTGCTGGCCACGGGCGCGGTGCCGTGCGGGGCGATCGTGCTCACCGACCGGCTGCCCGCGCTGTGCACCTCGGTGCTGACGGTGGGCGGGGACCGTACCGGACGTCTGTCGCAGGTCACCACCGGTGCGGAGGTCACCGGGATCCTGCTGCAGGGCATGGCCGAGCGGTACGCCCGCCGTACCGCGCGCGCCCTGGCCCGGTTCGACGACCCGGAGCTGCCCACCGACGGCGCGGGCCTGCCCGACCGGATCAACCTGCTGCCGCTGCTCGGTCTGCCCGAGGTCAGCGGGGGTGCGTTGGCGGCCCGCTGGGGCGCCAACGCCGACGCGCTGCGGGTGCG
This sequence comes from Catellatospora tritici, assembly GCF_019083965.1. Taxonomy (GTDB): domain Bacteria; phylum Actinomycetota; class Actinomycetes; order Mycobacteriales; family Micromonosporaceae; genus Catellatospora; species Catellatospora tritici. The sequence goes on along the minus strand of NZ_JAHRCY010000004.1, from coordinate 363,890 downwards.
GGCGGTGCTGGGGGTCAGCGAGCGGGAGCTGTTCGGCATCGACCTGGACGACGACGGCCCGCACGGCCTGATCGCGGGCACCACCGGGTCGGGCAAGAGCGAACTGCTGCGCACGATGATCGCGGCGATGGCGGTGGAGACCGATCCGCAGCATCTGACGTTCGTGCTGGTCGACTACAAGGGCGGCGGGGCGCTGGACGAGTGCGCCCGGCTGCCGCACGTGGTGGGCCTGGTGACCGACCTGGACGAGCAGTTGGGCGAGCGGGCGCTGCGGTGCATGGAGGCGGAGCTGAAGTATCGCGAGCACGCGCTGCGCGACGCCGGGGTCAGCCACGTGCGCGACTACCAGCGGCTGCGGCGTACGCAGCGGCCGGAGCTGGAGCCGATGCCGCGGCTGGTGGTGGTGATCGACGAGTTCGCGACGCTGGTCAAGTCGCTGCCGGACTTCGTGGACTCGCTGGTGAGCATCGCGCAGCGGGGTCGCAGCCTGGGCATGCACCTGATCATGGCGACGCAACGTCCGGCGGGTTCGGTCAGTGACGCGATCAAGAACAACGTGAAGCTGCGGATCGCGCTGCGGCTGGAGAGCACCGGCGACTCCCTCGACGTGATCGACAGCCCGGTGGCGGCGGGCATCGGCAGCCGCCAGTGGGGCCGGGCCTACTACCGGCTCAGCGCCCGGGAGATGCTGCCGGTGCAGACGGCGCTGTCGACGGGGGTGACTCCGACCGACTCGGCCTCCTCGGCGGTGGCGGTGGTGCCGTTCGGGCTGGTCCCGGCGGCGCGTGCGGAGGCCGCCGACACCGACGGCGAGCACGATCTGCTGCGGATCGTGGGTGCGGCCCAGGCGGCGTGCCAGGCGGCGGCGATCGCCCCGGCGCGCAGGCCGTGGCCGGATCCGCTGCCCGCCGTCGTCACCCTCGACGAGCTGGGCCCGGTGCACCGGGGCCTGCAGACCGATCTGTCCGGGCGGCCCGCGATCGCGCTGGCCGACGATCCGGACCGGCAGGCGCAGTACCCGGTCGGCTGGGACCTCGACGCCGGGAACCTGCTGGTGTACGGGGCGGTCGGCGCCGGAACCACGACCGCCCTGGCGACGCTGGCCCTGGCCGCCGCCACGGCCGCCCCGCCGGACCGCCAGCACCTGTACGTACTGGACCTGGGCGCCGGTGAGCTGGCGCCGCTGGAGCGGCTGCCGCACACGGGCGCCTACATCGGGGCGGCCGACCGGGAGCGGCAGTCGCGGCTGATCCGGCTGCTGCGCCGGGAACTGGACGCCCGCAAGGCCGGTGCGCCGCAGACGCCGTGGCTGGTGCTGATCGACAACGTGGGCGCGCTGCTGGCCGACTACAACCGGGACGTGGCCGGGATGGCGCTGGCCGAGGAGCTGTCGCGGGTGTACGCCGACGGTCCGGCCGTCGGGGTGCACCTCGCCGCGACCTCGGACCGCTCCGGGGCCGTGCCCGGCCCGTGGGCCGCGTCCACCCAGCAGAAACTGCTGCTGCGCCTGGCCGACCCGAACGAGTACGGCGTCTTCGACGTGCCCCGGGTGGCGGTGCCCGCGTTCACGCCGGGCCGGGCCGTGGTCGCCGCGACCCGGCAGGTGGTGCAGCTGGCCTGTCCGGGTGGCGAGCTGGCCGAAGCGGTGGCCGCAGTCGGCGCCGCGTACCCCGGGGCGCGGCGCAGCGCGCTGTCGGTCGGGGCGCTGCCGCCGCAGGTCCGGCTGTCCGAGCTCGGGGTCAGGGCGGAGCTGGGCGCGGAGCCGTGGTCGCTGCCGATCGGCGTCGGCGCCGAGTCGCTGTCGGCCACCGGCCTCAGCCTGTACGAGCAGGAGCACGCGGTCGTCACCGGCCCGTCGCGGTCGGGTCGCAGCACCGCGCTGTGCACGATCGCGCTGGCGGCGCTGGCCGCCGATCCGGCCCCCGCGGTGGTGGCGTTCACACCGCGCCGCTCGCCGCTGCGCGAGGTGGACCCGCGCGTGCGCTCCTGCGCCGACCACGACTCGCTGCGCTCGGTGCTGTCGGCCACCGACCGGCCGACGCTGCTGCTGGTCGACGACGCCGAGGCGGTCACCGACCAGGTCGGCGACATGCTGGACACCTGGCTGGCCAGCGGCGGCCCCGGGCGGCACCTGGTCGCGGCGGGGCGGGCCGAGGGCATGCGGCGGGCGTACGGCGGCTGGATCCAGCGCGTACGCGACTGCCGTACCGGCGTGCTGCTGGTGCCCGACCACGACCTCGACGGTGACCTGCTCGGGGTGGCCCTGCCCCGGCACGACCGGATGGCGCCGCTGCCCGGCCGCGGGTACCTCGTGGCCAACGGGACGGTGGACGGGATCCAGCTCGCCCTACCACCGGGGTTGTAGGCCGCCTACCGCCGTCGGCGGATGTCGATTTACATCCGCCGCCGGTCGACCGGGCCCATGGCCGACTGCGAGTCTCGGCATCGGACAGTCGAGGCGCCTGGGGAGGATCGCGATGGTCGAGCCGTACGAGCGGGTCAACTATGACTACGCCTCCGCCGATCAGCTCCGCGCGGCGCTGGTCGCGGCCGTGGACCGGACCCATCAGGTCATCGAGCAGCGGCGCGGCGAGCGACGCCGCCAGCTCGGCGACCAGCCGGGCCTGAGCTGGCAGGGCAAGTACCGCCGCGATTTCGACAGCGACTTCAACCGTCAGCAGAAGGCGCTGATGGCGCTGGAGGAGGACCTGCGCGACGTGCTGCGGGTGCTGGACCGCACCACCCAGCAGGCCCACGACGCCAACCTGCGGCACCGCTGAGGCCGCGACGATGGGAACCAGTTCCGCGATCCCGGAGAACCTGCTCGCGTACGCCAACAGGTGCGTCCCGGCCGACGAGGGCCTGCGCGACCTCGTCCTGGGGCAGCTGCGCCCGGCGATCCTGACCTTCTTCAGCCGCAACGTGCCGCGCGACGACGGGCAGAACATCGACCTGGGGCCGCTCAGGGCACGCCTGGGCGGCGTCTGCACGACCGGCTCGGTCGACGCCAGGCTGCTCGCGACGGCCAACGACGCGGCACGCCTGGACGCGTGGGTGAAGCTCATCGGCCGGGGGTTCCAGATCGCGGGCGAGCAGGGGCCGCCGCTGCAGGGCCCGCTGCCGCAGGGCCAGAAGTGGCCGGTGGTGTTCCATGCCGACGACGACGCCCTGGGCAACCTCGCCGCGAACCTGACCAACGACTCGGGCGCGGACCTGGCCGCCAAGGCGAAGGCGGGCGCCAACGACCCGGCGGTGATCAAGTGGGTGTCCGAGCAGCTCGGGTTGCACGGCAACGACCCGTACTACCTCGCGGCGGTGTTCAACAATCTGGACCCCAACGACATCGCGCGGCTGCTGCGCGACCCGGCCAACGGCAAGCTGCTGGCGTACGCGTTCGCCAAGAACCTGATCACGCCCGAGGCGGCCGCGAAGATCGTCGAGGCGATCAGCCACATCTCCGGGGGCTACGAGATCAGCCCCGAGCACCAGTACATCCCCGCCGACTCCCGCAACGCGCTGCTGAAGTACCTCGCCGCCGACCCGGCCGCCGCGAAGTACTTCCTCAACGCGATCGGCACCGACGGCTGGAAGAAGCTGATGAACCTGTACGCGGGCGCGCCGGTGCCCGGCTCGCACTCGTACCCGCTGGAGGTCCTGCAGACGGTCCTGGCCGACACCAAGGATCCGGCCGAGGTCCAGCGCCTGCTGGACCTGCTCGCCGAGAACCTGCCGGGCAACGTCGACGAGAAGGAGTTCGAGCAGATCAAGCCGCTGCTGCAGGACATCCTGCGCACCAACGTGCCGAAGCTGCTCGGACCGATGCCGCCCGCGAGCGACAACATCGTCGAACTGCAGGACTGGGTCAACAAGTACGCGATCGCGATGGACGGGTTGAAGAAGTTCGGCGACTGGGTCGACAGCCACTACGAGGACGTCACCAAGCGCAACCAGTTCTTCCCGCAACTCTTCCTCAGCATCACGGTCGACCTGGCGACCGAGAAGCTCACCGGACTGCTGCCCGGCGGCAAACTCACCGAGCTCTCCGTCGACCAGCTGATGGGGCTGCTGCCCGACTGGCAGGGCAAGCTGCTCGACCTCCTCGAGGTCAAACCCGGCGACGACATCGACCCGCACAAGTTCCCGCGGACGATCGCGCTGTCCGGCATCATCCACGCCCTGGCCGAGCAGGGCCGGATCAAGCTGCCCGGACAGGACGGCAAGGTGACCTGGGCGCAGCTGGAGAAGGACCCCGACTTCAAGAAGATGTTCGAGGCGTTCATCGACAACCAGCCGCCCGAGGACAAGGACAAGTACGACGACTGGTTCAAGAAGCGCCGCGGCCTGCTGCAGTGGGCGCAGAAGTACCACATCGACGGCGGAACGCTGTTCACCGTCGTCGACACCCTCGACAACAACATGCTCGCCTAGCCGTCCGGCTGGGGCACCGAACCGAGGAGGAACAGATGGCAACAGTCAAGGTGACCGATCAGGCGCACGCGGACGCGCAGCGCCTGCTCGGCATCATCAACAACCAGATGCCCACGCTCATCAGCCAGCTGCAGACCACCGGCCGCGCGCTCAAGGACCCCAACAACTGGGACGGCCCGCTCGCCGTGCAGTACCGGGGCGTGTGGGACAAGGCCGAGGGCGACCTGACCAAGTGGAAGGAAGCGCTGACCGAGCTGCAGCAGTCCGTCCAGAAGATCCTGACCAACATCTCGCGCGCCGGCGGCGCGTGAGCCGACCGACCGGGCGGTGCCGCACTCCGGCACCGCCCGCCCGCTCTGGGAGACACGGCGATGGACGACGGTCCCGAGCTCATCGACGGCTACCGTGACCTGGTACGGATCGGTCACGGTGGCTTCAGCGTGGTCTACCGCGCCCGCCAGGTCAGCTTCGACCGCGACGTCGCGGTGAAGGTGCTGATGGTCGGCTCGGACGAGTCGCTGCACCGCCGCCTCCTGCGCGAGGCGCGACTGACCGCCCAGCTCAGTGGTCATCCCAACATCGTGACCGTCCTGGACGCCGGCACCACCCGCGCCGGGCGGCCATACCTGGCGACCGAACTGTACGAGCACGGCTCGCTGCACGACCGGGTGCGCGCCGACGGGCCGCTGCCAGCCGCCGAGGCCGCCCGCATCGGCGTGAAGATCGCCGGGGCGCTGGCCGCCGCGCACGAGGCCGGGGTGGTGCACCGCGACGTCAAGCCGGGCAACATCCTGCTCTCCCGGTACGGCGAGCCGGTGCTGGCCGACTTCGGCGTCGCCTGGCTGCTGGACGGCCACACCTCGGGCACCATGCTCGACGTCTTCTCCCCGCACCACGTGGCCCCGGAGACCATCGACGGCGGCCGCCCCGGCCCCGCCGCCGACGTGTACGCCCTCGGCTCGACGCTGTACCAGCTGGTGAGCGGGCGGGCGCCGTACAGCGGCGAGGGTGACGAGTCGGTCGCGGCGGTGCTGTGGCGGACCGTGCACGATCCGGTGCCGCGCTTGGACTGCCCGCAGCTGCCAGGCCTGGCCGATGTGCTGGCCAGGGCGATGGCCAAGGATCCCGCCGCCCGCCACCCCGACGGCACCACGCTGGCCGCCGCGCTGCGGGCGCTGCTGACCGCCGCCGGCCCGGCCCCGGCGCCGGCCGCGCCCGCCTCGCCGGAGGCGACCCAGTTCCGGCCCGACCGGGTGCTGGTCGCACCCGCGTCCTCGGTGGTCGCGCCCCGCCGCCGGTACGTGCTCATCGGCGCCGTCGCGGGCGCGGCGGTGCTGCTGGCGTCCGCCGTCGCGGTGCGGTCGGGCACCGCCCCCGAGCCACGGGCCGGTGGTCCCGGCTCCACGACGGTCACCCCGGTGGACACCGCCCCGGAGCAGGCCCGACCCGGCATGGTGTCGGCGCAGGAGGAGCAGGGGTCGGTGCGCGTGCGGTGGAGCCCGGCGCCGGTGTCCGGCGGCCCGATGGTGGTGCAGGTGCTGCCGACCGGGACCGGGATGCGCACCCGCACCGAGCCGGTGCCGCCCGGCGCGACACAGTTGCTGGTCGGCGGCCTCGACCCGAACACCGGCTACTGCCTGCGCGTCGGGGCGGTGCTGGGCGAGCAGGCACCCGCGCCGGTGGTGTGGTCGCGTCCGGCGTGTGTCCGTCAAGCCGAGATGCGCGGCCCGTACGCCGAGGCCGCCCCCACGCCGGAGGTGCGCTGATGCCCCGAGTCACGACCCTGCTCGGTTCGGGCGCGGCCGCGCTGCTGGCCGTGTCGGCGGTGGCGGTGCTGGTGTGGCCGCGCCAGCCCGATCCGGCACCGGCGCCGCAGGCCGGGCCGGAGACCGTCACGTCGGTGAAGTTCCTGGTCGACGACGTCGGGATCGCCGCCGCCGACTGCCCGCGTGGCGTGGGCTGGGCCGACGACCCGGTGCACGGCGAGGTGATGACGCTCCGCGGCGCGGGCGAGTTCTGCCAGACCAGCGGCCCGATGATCCGTACGGCGGGCAGTTGGTCGGTGGCGGCGTGGGTGCGACTGGCCAAGGCGCCGGACGGGTACGCCATGACGTTCGTGGCCCAGGACGGCGCCTACGCCAGCGGCTTCTACCTGCAGTACAGCTGGTTCCATCGCAAGTGGGTGTGCAACTGGATGCAGGCCGACATGATGAACCCGACCCGCAACGCCGCCTCGGTCTCCGACGAGCCGGTGACCACCCAGTGGACCCACCTGGTCGGCACCTACGACGCGAGCACCCGCAGGCTGCTGGTCTACGTCAACGGCGTACCCGGGCACGCGGCGACGATCGGCAAGCCGTGGCAGGCGGGCGGCCCGCTGACGATCGGCCGTGGCAAGTGGGACGGCAAGTCCAGTGACCTCGCGCAGGGCCAGGTCACCGACGTACGCGTGTGGGGCCGGGCGCTCAAGCCGGAGGAGGTCATCACGCTGCGCGACGCGGCGACCCGCGCGTCATAGCACCGCCGAACCCGCCCTCCGCGGACCGGGTAAGGAAGGGCACCTTCTTATCGCTTTGCGTGGAAGAAGGCGCCCTTCCCAACATCGCGGCTCAGTCACCGCTCCAGCCGAAGAAAGAGATCTCCGCCGGGGTCGCCTCCTCGTACGCGATGATGTACGCGCCGTACCAGCGTCCGAATCCGTTGACGGCGTGTTCGGCCACTGCCTGGCGTACCGCGGCAGGGGTCGGCCGTCGCGTGCCGAAGACCTGGTCGAGCAGCTCATCGGGCACGGGCGCCACCGCACCGAACTCCGGCTCGGCCGCGACGTCGGTCATGTCGATCACCGAGTGGGTGCCCGCATAGGGCTGCGCCTCCAGCAGCGAGTCGGGCCCGTCCACGACCACGTGGGCGGCACGCCACTCCGTACGCGCGTCGGAGTCGTCCGGTTCCCAGTCGTCCGGGCCGAAGGCCTCCAGCAGGGCCTCCCGTTGCGACTCCACCGACCAGGCCACGAATTCGTCCTCGGTCATGGACAGCGCCGTCTCGTTCGGCGCCACCCGATAGAACGCCCGCGCGTGATAGGCGTTCCAGCGAGCCTGCCGCAGTGCGGCGTCGAGGTCGTCCTGGTAGGGCACATGAGCGTGCCAGGCCGATGCTCCCATGATCGACTTTCTCCCCGTCGAGGTGAGTGGTGGCCGCACCATACCGGCGAGCCACGACATCGCCGCGGCGAGACGATTCGCGGGTCCCCGGCGGCCGCATTCCGAGGAATCCCCGCTCGGTGCCCTGCCGTCTGGTGTACTCCGTAAGAGGGCACCGGGCCCACCGGCCACGGTCAGCCGGGTCGGCACGGGGGGCGTGGGATGCGACGGTTGCGGGTAGGCGGCATGGTTCTATCGCTCGTGCTCGTGGCCGCCGCGAGCGCCTGTGGCCAGATGTCGGTCGGGCAGTGGGCGCGGACAGCGCCCGAGGCGACGCCACCGGCCTACGCCGCCGGGCTGGAGGCCCAGATCCAGGCGATCATGGACAACATGAGCGTGCCCGGCGCGGTCGTGATGATCACGTCGCCGGAACAGGGCGACTGGACCCAGACCTTCGGCCGTCAGGCGGTCGTCGGGAACGCACCCGTGACCGTCGACGACCGCTTCCGCATCGGCTCGAACACCAAGACCATGACCGGCACGGTGCTGCTCCAGCTGGCGCAGGAGGGCAAGATCGGTCTGGACGATCCGGTGTCGAAGTACCAGCCGCAGGTGCCCAACGGCGACAACATCACGATTGCCCAGCTGCTGGAGATGCGCAGCGGCCTCTACAACTACTCCGAGGACGAGCAGTTCAACGCCCGCATCGACAACGACCCCGGCTACGTCTGGCAGCCCGAGGAGCTGCTGTCCATCGCGTTCGCCAAGCCGCCCTACTTCGCCCCGGGTGCCGGGTTCCACTACTCCAACACCAACCTGATCCTGGCCGGGCTCATCATCGAGCAGCTCACCGGCGGCACCCTGCAGGACGCGTACCAGCAGCGGATCTTCGGCCCGCTCGGCCTGGGCCAGACGCTGCTGCCCCCGGCCGCCGACGCGAGCATCCCGGCGCCCCACCCGCAGGGCTACATGTTCGGCACGAACGTGAGCACGCTCAACGACCCCGCGCTGCCCCCGGCCGAGCAGGCGGCCGCCGCCAAGGGCGACCTGCTGCCCCGGGACGTCACCGACAGCAGCCCGTCGTGGACGTGGGCCGCCGGTGGCGTGATCTCCACGGCCGCCGACCTGACCCGGTACGTCACGGCGCTGGTGGGCGGCGGGCTGCTCGACCCGGCCATGCAGAAGACCAGGATGGACAGCATCAAGCCCATCCCGACCCCGGACCATGCCGACGTCGGGTATGGCCTGGCGATCGTGAAGTTCGGGCCGCTGTATGGCCACGACGGCCAGATCCCGGGGTACAACTCCTTCATGGCGCACGACCCGGCCAGCAAGAACACGGTCATCGTGCTGACGTCCCTCTTCGCCGGGCCGAACGGCAAACAGCCCGCCAACGTGATCGCTGAGGCCATCATCAAGGCGCTGTACGGCGAGTCACTGGTCCCGTCGCCCTCGTCGACGCGGTGAACGATCGACAGGTGGGCGTCCGCGTGTCGGTGCGGATGCCCACCTGTCAGCGTGTCGGGCGGCTAGCGCCGCGTCAGTTGTAGACCTCGAACTCGTAGAGGCGGACGGCGGTGTTGCCGTCCTGGGCGGGGGTGATGACGTTGACCTTCACGTAGCGGCCGGTCGCCGCGACGGCGTGCGCGCTGACGTTGGCGGTGTTGCCCCGCGCCTGCACCACGGTCGTCCAGGTCGTGCCGTCGGGCGAGGTCTGGATGTCGTAGTCGCGGGTGTTCCAGGTCGCCGACTCGCCACCCGCTCCGGCGTGCCGCAGCGTGAACGACGTGATCGCGTACGACTGACCCAGGTCCACCTGCAGGAACTTCGTCGTGGCGGTGGTGCAGAACTTGTCCGAGCCGCCGCCGCTGACCGACCCGTTCACCGCCTTGGCCGGGCCCTCGTTGGTGTTGCACGCCGCTGAGCCGGTCGCGGCCTTGTTCAGCGCCACGTTGGTCGAACCCGACGAGCCGGGCGTGCCGTATGCCTCGAACTCGTAGATCCGGGTCGGGGTCGCCGCCGACTGGGTGCCGGTGATGACGTTGATCCGGGCGTACCGGCCAGTGGCGCTCACGTTGTGTGTGGTCGTGGCGGCGGTGTTGCCACGCGCCTGGACCACGGTCGTCCAGGTGGTGCCGTCGGGCGAGGTCTGGATGTCGAAGTCCTTGGTGTTCCAGCTCGCCGACTCACCGCCTGCGCTCGCGTGCCGCACGGTGAACGACGTGATCGCGTACGACTGCCCCAGGTCCACCTGCAGGAACGCCGACGCGGCCGCCGAGCAGAACTTGTCCGACGTGCCACCGGTCCACGAGCCGTTGACTGCCTTGGCCGCGGCCTCGTTGGTGTTGCACGCCGCCGAGCTGGTCACCGGCCGGTTGAGGGCGATGTTGGTCGGCCCGGTGCTGGTGGTGTCGAACGACGGCGGCGCGTCGGCGGCCGCGCTGCCCCAGCCGGTGTTGGCGGTGGTGCCGAGGGTGAAGTCGAGCGTGCCGCCGTTGGCGACGAACGACTCGGCCAGCCACGGCTTGGTCGAGGAGCTGCCGTTGACCGACAGGGACTGGACGTAGAAGGTCGACGCGGACGCGCCGGGGGCGTTGATCGTCAGGTTGACGCCGTTGCCCCGGTGGATGACGACCTGCGGGAACAGCGGGCTGGTCAGCAGCAGCTCGGCCCGGCCGGGTGCGAGCGGCTGCAGGCCCATCGCCGACCAGGCATACCAGGCGGACATGGCGCCCAGGTCGTCCTGGCCGGGGATGCCGCCGGGGGCGTTGGACCACATCGTGTTGAGGATCTGCCGAATGGTCTGCTGCGCCTTGTACGGCTGCCCGGAGAAGTCGTACAGCCACGGCGCCCCGATGGACGGCTCGTTGTCGAGCTCGGACTTGAGCCCACCCGCGCCGGACAGCGCCCAGCTGCCGTCGGAGTTGTGGAAGAACGTGTCCAGGCGGCTGTTGGCGGCGGCGTTGCCGCCCATCTTGTCGAACAGCCCCTTCACGTTGTGCGGGACCATCCAGGTGTACTGCGCGGCGCTGCCCTCGGCGAAGCCGTCGGAGTTGGCCGGGTTGAGCGCGGGCCAACTGCCGTCCTCGCGCCGGTTCTGGATGTAGCCGGTCGCCGGGTTGTAGACGTTCTTCCAGTACTGGGCACGGGCCAGGAACGTCTGCGCGGTCGCGGTCTGGCCCAGGCGGGCGGCCAGCTGCGACAGGCCGAAGTCGGCCGCGACGTCCTCCAGGGTCTCCCCCGCACCGCCCCAGGCGTTGCTGCTTTCCGGGATGTAGTGGATGCTCAGCCACTTGTCCAGCGACGGCCGCTCCCCCACCACCATGACGTTCCAGCCGCTGCTGCTCAGGTCGTCGGCGGTCACGGTGGTGGCGGCGTTGACCATGGAGGTCAGCGCGGCGGAGGCGGCGAAGTTGGTGCCGCCGAAGGCGTAGATGCTGGGCAGCGCGGCGTGCGCCGGGTCGCCGGTCATGACGTGGGTGCCGCCCTGGTTGTGGGTCCAGCGGTCCCACACGCCGCCGTTCTGGTTGGCCTGGTTGAGCAGCGACTGGGCCATGTCGCCGCCGATGTCGGGCCGCAGCAGCGTGACCAGTTGCAGCTGGCCGCGGTAGACGTCCCAGCCGGAGAAGTTGGCGTACTGGGCGGACTGCCCGGCCGACAGCGAGTGCACCTGCTGGTCCATGCCGGTGTACTGGCCGTTGGCGTCGCTGAACACGTTGGGGTGCTGCAGCGAGTGGTAGAGCGCGGTGTAGAAGGTGGACTGCTGCGCGGTGGTGCCGCCGGTGATCTCGGCGCGGCCCAGTTCGGTGTTCCAGGCGGCCGTGGCGTTGGTGCGGACCGTGTCGAAGGTGGTCCCGGCCGGGTTCTCGGCGTTGAGGTTGGCGGTGGCGTTGGCGGCGCTGACGTACGAGATGCCGACCCGGACCCCGACGGTGCGGCCGGAGGACAGGTCGAAGCTGACGTAGCCGCCGGAGCCGCGCCCGGCCACCGGCCAGCCGTCGGTGCCGTACGTGGTGCCGCCGCCGGCGGTGGTGGTCCCGGCCCGCAGCGTGCCGTCCTGCCAGGTGCCGGTGGCGGCGAACGGCTTGTCGAACACCGCGGTGAAGTACAGCGTGTAGTAGCTGCGGCGGCCGATCGCGTTGATGTAGCCGCAGAAGTTTCCGCTGGTCACCGAGCCGCTGATGGTGCGGTTGGCGCTGTCGATGCTGACCGTGGCGGCGCTGGAGCCGACCTCGGAGCTGGACGTGCGCACCAGCATGCTGGCGGTGCCCGCCGGGTAGGTGAACTTGCCGGAGCCGGTGCGGGTGGTGGCGGTCAGTTCGGTGTCGACACCGGAGCCGAGCAGCACCCGGTAGTAGCCGGCGGTCGCGGTCTCGTTGCTGTGCGAGAAGTTGCTGGCGTAGGTGGCGTCGGTGGTGTCGGCGCTGGGTGAGGAGCCGACCGTGCCGACGTACGGCATGAACGGGATGTCGCCGGAGGCGCCCGCGCAGCCGGTGCCGGACAGGTGGGTGAGACTGAACCCGCGGGTACGGGTGACGTTGTACGAGTACCCGCCCGGCTCGACGGTGCGGGTCTGGTTGCCGCCGGTGTTCTCGGGGCTCCACTGCACCATCCCGAACGGGGTGGTCGCGCCGGGCAGGGTCTCGCCGCTGTTGCTGGTGCCGATCAACGTGTTGACCAGCCCGGCCGGATTGGTGACGGCCGCGGCGGCGGGGGTAGGCGCCGCGGTCAGGACCGTCAGGCCGAGCAGCAGCGCCAGTGGCGCGGGTAGCGCTCTGCGCAGGTGCATTGCTTCCTCCAGGTGAAGACAACGTTGTCAATCGCGGCCGCGCAAAGGCATCGGGCGTCGATGCGTGATTGTGCGAGAACCGCCGATCGATCGAAGGTTATCGGTCAGGGCGCGCGACGGGAAGAGCCATCCCGCCGCGAGCGTCGTCAGGCACTTCCGGCCCGGCGATCGCGATGAGGTCCAACAGCCGACCGAAGGCCGGGCCCGGAGACCGTCCGGTCAGCCCAGCCGCAGTGCCAGCGGGGCGGCCGGCAGCGGCGCGGGAAGCAGCAGCGGGCCGTCGCCCGGCACGAGCGTGCCCAGGACGCGGCCGCCGCCCGCTCCGGTCGCCGAAGGGACCGTGCCGGGCAGTCCATGTGCGGTGTACCAGCCGAGCAGCGCGAACGCGATCGCCTCCTTCGCGGCGCTCGGCGCGCCGAACGCGTCGCTGGCCGCGATCTCGACACCGGGCAGGCGGGCCGCGAGCATCGCCATCAGCGTCGGGTTGGCGCAGCCGCCGCCGGAGGCGACCAGAGTGTCCACCTCATACCGCCGGACCTGGTCGGCGACGGTGGCGGCGGTGAGCGCGGTGAGGGTGGCCATCAGGTCGACGTCGGCGACCGGCGGAAAGGCCGCGAGCGCCGCATCCAGGTAGCCGGCGTGGAAGAGTTCCTTGCCGGTGGTCTTCGGGGCGTCGCGACCGTAGTAGGGCTCGGCGAGCAGGTGGGCGAGCAGTTCTCGGTGGACGGTGCCCGCCGCCGCGAGCCGCCCGTCGGTGTCGTGGGCGTGCCGTCCGCCGGTGACCCGCAGCGCGGCGGCGTCGATGAGGGCGTTGGCGGGGCCGGTGTCGAAAGCGAGCGGGCCACTGCCGCCGGTCGGGCGCGGCACGGTCAGGTTCGCGATCCCGCCGAGGTTGAGCGCCGCCGGCCGGCCGGGCAGGCCGGACAGCAGCAGGGCGTCCATGAGCGACACCAGCGGCGCGCCCTGACCGCCCGCGGTGATGTCACGGATGCGCAGGTCGGCGACGACGGGGACGCCCAGCCGTTCGGCGATCCAGGCCGGTTGGCCCAGCTGCAGCGTGCCCAGCACCTGACCGTCGTCGACCCAGTGGTAGACGGTCTGCCCGTGCGAGCAGACCAGGTCGACCGACCCGACCCGGTCGACGGCCTGGGCGGCGGCCGCGGCGAACGCCTGGCCGATACCGGTGTCGAGGGCGCAGACCTCGGCGAAGGTCAGCGACGCCGGCGGCAGGGTGGCCGCGAGCTGTTCGCGCAGCCGATGGGGGTACGGAGTGGTGTCGGCGTACTCGAGGCGGCCGTGCAGTTCGTCGCCTGCCAGCCTGAAGTCGACGACGGCGACGTCGATGCCGTCGTGCGAGGTGCCCGACATCATGCCCATGATTTTCATGCTCGCGCCCTGTTCAGCCGAAGTAGTGGTCGCGCGGCGGACGTCCGGCGCGCAGGTCGCGCAGGGCTCCGTCGGCTTCCTGGCGCAGCAGTGGGGTCAGGTCGGCGGACCGGCGCAGGGTCTCGTACTCGATGATCGCGGCGGCCGGGTCCCAGGTGCTCAGTGCGCGGCACGCGCTGGCCCGCACCACCGGCTCGTGGTCCTTCAGCGCGGCCAGGACGGCGGCACGGGCCCGCGGAACGTCGTGGTGCTTGGCCAGCGACCGGACCGCGTTGCAGCGGTGCAGGTAGTCGCGGTGTCCGCTGTGCTCGCACAGGATCTCGACCGCGCGCGGGTCGTCGACGTCGCCGAGGATGACCAGGTGGGTTGTGCTGATCTTTCGCGGCAGCCTGGCCAGGTACTGGGCCGGGTCCATGGTGGCGGCCACCCACAGTGCCGATGACCAGGCGTCGCCGCGGCTCCGGTCGCGGACGCCGGGCGCGATGTGGCCGTCGCCGCCGCCGTAGTACAGGTCGAACACCCGCTGCGCCCCGGCCGGGCCGGTCGCGACGAGCGCCGCACGGGCGGTCTCGTCGTCGTAGGTTGCCATGAAGGCGGAAAGAGCAGCGTCGATCTCCTCGTACATGATCGAAACCTAGCATCCGGATGCGATCGGCAGGGGCCTCACGACCGGACACCTGTCGATCCGGCACTACAGTTGCGGCGGTCGATCGACATCCCGTCGTCTCAGCGGAGGCACCCGACATGAACCAGGCCGTGGTCCACCTCGCAACGGCGCAGGCGCTGCTGCCGTCCGGTTGGGACGGGCTGGCCGGGCCGGACGACGTTTTCCTGACGGGTCGCTGGCTGCGGGTGGTCGAGGCGGTGCACGCCACAGCACCGCGCTACCTGTGGTGCGAGCGCGGCGGTCGGATCACGGCGGGCCTGGCCACGATCGTGGCCGACGCGTCCGCGCCGTGGGTGATGGGTCGGCCTGACGCGATCGTGGCCGCGAGCGTGTCGGCGAGCCGTGCCGGTGCCGCGCGGCTGCTCGACGAGGTCGGCGGTGACCCCGCGACGCTGCTGCCAAGTCTGGCCCTCGGCGGCCGCCACATCGGCCACACCCGCGTCCTACACGACGGCACCGATCCGGCCGGTGACACCCGGCTGCTGCTGGACGCCGCCGCGGACCTGGCCCGCGAGTCGGGCTGCGTGTCGCTGGCGCTGCCGTACCTGGACGAGACCGACCACGGGCTGGAGTCGGCGCTGGCCGCGCGGGGATGGCGGTCGTGCGTGGTGGGCCGCTACCACCGGTTGGCCGTGCCCGCCGACGGATTCTCCGGTTGGCTGGCCGGGTTGACGTCCAAACGGCGCAACAGTGTCGCGGCCGAGCGCCGTCGGGTGGCGGCGGCGGGGGTGCGGATCGCGCGCACCACCGTGGCCGGGCTGCCCGACCTGGTGGCGGCCGCCCGACTGGAGGCGGGGCTGCTGGGCCGGTACGGCATCGAGTGGCCGGTCGAGCGGGCGGCCTCGATCCTGTCGCTGGTCGGTGGGCAGTTCGGCGACGACGCGATCGTGCTGGCCGCGTACGCCGGGGACGCGCTGGTCGGGTTCACGCTGGTGCTGGCGTACGGCGACCAGTGGTACGCCCGCCAGGCCGGGTTCGACTATTCATTCCAGCGCACTCACCGCGCGCCCCTCTACTTCGAACTGTGCTACTACCGGATGCTGGAGCTGGCGGCGGACGCGGGCATCCGTACCATCCACTACGGACTCGGCAGCGAGGACGCCAAGATGTGGCGCGGCTGCGTCTCGACCGAGCAGCGTTGCTGGGTGGGGCCGGTGGCCCCGGCCGAGCCCGGGAAGGGCGGTGCCCCGTGACCGGCGTGCTCGCGATGGTGGAGACGAGCCTGGCCCGCTTCGGCCTGACCCCGATGCTCGCGGCGCACCGGCTCGGCCTGGAGGTGGTGCTGCTGAGCACCACCTCGCAGCGCTACCTGGGCTACGGGCCCGCCCGGCAGGTGTTCGACGAGTGTGGCGTGTCGGTGCGCCAGGCCGATACCGCCGATGTGGAGGCGGTGCTCGACGCGCTGGCGGACCTGCGGCCGCGACTGCGCGGGGTGCTGTCGGTGACCGACTACAACGTGCACGTGGCCGCGGCCGCGGCGCAACGGCTGGACCTGCCCGGACTGTCCCCCCGGGCCGCGGCGACGGCTCGCGACAAGTCGGCCGCCCGCCGGGAGTGCGTGCGGGCGGGGGTGCCGGTGCCGGGGCACGCCTGGGTGCGCACCGAGGCCCAGGTGCGGGTGGCGGTCGAGGAGGTCGGGCTGCCGTGCGTGGTCAAGCCGCTGACCGAGTCGGGCAGTGTCGGGGTGACGCTGTGCCGGACCCTGGCGCAGGCGGTGGCCGCGTGGCGGGCCATCGACGCGGTGCGCACCGACTACCGGGGGCGACCGAGGCCGCCGGGTGCGCTGGTCGAGGAGTACCTGCTGGGGTACGAGTGCAGCGTCGAGACGGTCGCCGACGGCGCCGGACGGCACGTGATCGGGGTGACCGACAAGCTGCTCGGCGCGCATCCGTACTTCGTCGAGGTGGGGCAGAACTTCCCGTCGGTGCTGCCCGAGGCGGTGCGCGCGGACTGTGTCGCGCTGGCGCACGCGGCGCTGGACGCGGTCGGGCACGACTTCGGCGCGGCGCACGTGGAGATGCGGGTGACCGACGACGGGCCGCGCCTGGTCGAGATCAACCCGCGGCTGCCCGGCGGCATGATCACCGATCTGGTACGGCACAGCCTCGGCGTCGACCTGGTCACCGCGGTGGTGGCCCTGCACACCGGCCAGCACGCCGACCTGACCCCGACGCGGGCGGCCGGGGCGGCCGAACGGCAGCTGGTGTCCCCCGCCGACGGGGTGCTCCGCTCGGTGCACGGCGCCGACCTGGCCCGCCGGGTGGCCGGGATCGTCGAGCTGGAGCTGGAGGCCGAGCCCGGCGAGCGGGTCAGCGCGGCACGCAGCAACGTGGACTATCTCGGGCATCTGCTCGCCGTCGGCGGCAGCGCCGGTGAGGCGGCCCGGCGTGCCGATACCGCGTTGGGGCAACTCGTGGTCGAGGTGGAGCGCCGGTGACCGGCGCGCGGGCCTGGGTGCCCCGGGGGCCGGGTGTGGTCCGGTTCGGACTGGCCGGGTTCGTCAACGCGGTGGGCACGGGCGTGTTCTACCCGTACGCGCTGATCATTCTGACCGCGCTCACCCGGCTGCCGCTCGCGGCCGTCGGCGCCGGGCTGACCGTGACCGCCCTGGCCGCGCTGCCACTGCTCGGCCCGGTCGGTCGGCTCGTGGACCGCTGGGGCCCGCGCCGGGTGTACGTGGCGGCCGGACTCGCCCGCGCCGCCGCCTACGCCGGGTACGCGCTGCTGCCCGGCCTGGTGCCGTTCCTGGCGTGCAGCCTCGTGGTGGCGGTGGCCAACCGGGCCGAGCAGATCAGCACCCCGCTGCTGGCGGCGGGCCTGGCTCCGGCCGACGGCAAGGAACGGTGGCTGGCGCTGAGCCGGGTGGTGTTCAACGCCGGGGTGGCGCTCGGGGTGCTCGCGGGCAGCCTCGCCGTCGGCGCCGGAGCGCACGGCGCGATGCTGCTGGCGTGGGGCAACGCGGTCAGTTTCGCCGCGGCGGCGGTGCTGGTGTGGACACTGCCGCAGGTGGCGGCCGCGCCGCGGCCGACGGCCCGGCCCCAGCGGCCGTGGCGCGACCGGCCGTTCCTCACCGTGAGCGCGGTCGTGACCGTACTGTGGTTCACCGCGCTGGCGGTGGAGGCGGCGCTGCCGGTGGTGCTGATCGAGCGGCTTGGGCTCCCGCCGTGGCTCGTCGGCGGGCTGTTCGGGCTGAACACGGTGCTGCTGGCGCTGCTGCAGCTGCCACTGAGCGCCCGAGTCGAACCGCTGCCGCCCCGGGCGGTGCTCGCGGTCGGGGCGCTGCTGCACGCCGCGCTGCCGCTGGGGCTGCTCGCGGTGTCGGCCGCGACGCCCGGGGTGGCGGTCGCCGCGCTGGTGCTGGCGGTGGCGATGGCCGCGTACACGCTGGGTGAGCTGCTCGGTTCGCAGGCGGGTTTGGTGCTGCTGGTGCGGCTGGCACCCGAGCAGGCGAGCGGCTCCTATCTGGCCGGTCATCAGTTGCTGATCGGTGCCGCCTCGGCGCTGACGCCGGCGCTGGTGACGGCCCTGCTGGCGGCCCCGGCCGCACTGTGGTGGGGGCTGGTGGCGGTGGCCGTGGCGGCGGGGGCGACAGCGGCGCCGATCGGCGTCGCGGCGGCCGCCCGGGGTGCCGGTAAGGTCAACGCGCAGTGATCTCAGCAAGGGAAAGGCGCAGCATGGACAGCACGACGGAGCTTCGCGGTTTCCGTATCCACACCGCCAACGTCGGCCTCAAGGACGAGTCCGACGACTTCACGGTGATCGCCTCCGAGGTGCCCGCGGTGTGCGCGGGCGTGTTCACGCAGTCGCGCTTCGCCGGGCCGAGCGTGGTGCTCAGCCGTGAGAGCGTGGCCGACGGTGCCGCGCGGGCGATCGTGGTGCTGTCCCGAAACGCCAACGTGGCCACCGGCAAGCAGGGCCTGGACAACGCCCGCGAGGTGCGCGGCGCGGTCGCGGGCCTGCTCGGGGTGACCGACACCGACGTGGTCATCGCCTCGACGGGCGTCATCGGCCGCCAGTACCCGATGCCGGAGATCCGGTCTCGGATGGGCACGATGAGCTGGCCGTTCCCGGGCGGGGACTTCGCCGCCGCGGCGCGGGCCATCATGACCACCGACACGCATCCGAAGCTGCTGTCGGCGCGCTGCGGCGACGCGACCGTGGTCGGCATCGCCAAGGGCGTCGGCATGATCGAGCCGAACATGGCCACCCTGCTGACGTTCTTCTGCACCGACGCGCAGCTGGAGCAGCCGGTGCTGGACCAGGTGTTCCGCCGGGTGATGGCGCGCACGTTCAACGCTGTCAGCATCGACACCGACACCTCGACCAGCGACACGGCGGTGGTGCTGGCCAACGGGCTGGCCGGGCCGGTCGACCCGGCCGCGTTCGAGGCGGCGCTGCACGAGGTCGCGCTGGGCCTGGTGCGCCAGATCGTCAAGGACGGCGAGGGCGCCAGCAAGCTGATCGAGGTGCGGGTCACCGGTGCCCGTGACGACGCCCAGGCCAAGCGGGTCGGCAAGACCGTGGTGAACTCACCGCTGGTGAAGACGGCGGTGCACGGTGCCGACCCGAACTGGGGCCGGGTCGCGATGGCGATCGGCAAGTGCGAGGACGACCTGGACATCGTGCCCGACAACTGCACCATCGGCTTCGGCGAGGCCGAGCTGTACCCGGCCGAGGCGGGCGAGCAGGAGCTGGAGCAGCTGCGCGGCTACCTGCGCGGCGACGAGATCGTGATCACGATCGACCTGGGCATCGGCGGCGGCGCGTTCACCGTGTACGGCTGCGACCTGTCCGAAGGGTACATCCGCATCAACGCCGACTACACCACCTGAGCCGCCACCGGCAGACCGGCTGACCAGGCCCGCAGCAGCGCGCCGCGGACGGCGCCGGTCTGCGCCTGGGCCAGGAAGAACGAGGCCGCTCGGGTCAGCCGGGCGGCCTCGTGCGTGTCCTGGAGTCCGGCGCTGCCCGCGGCCACGGCGGCGGCTCCGGCGGCGGTCTGCAGCAGCGCGGTCGCCTCGCCACGCAGCGCGAGCCGCCGGGCCGGGTCGCCGCCGGAGTCGGCCAGGGCGTAGGCCTCGCCGCGCAGGCCATCGAGGCGGCCGCGCAGGCGTTCGGCGAGCTCGGCGGCGTCGTCGAGGCGGTCGGCGGCCGACTCCAGCAGCGCCAACGCGGCGGCGGCCACACCGAACACGGCCGGTGGGGCGTCGAGCACGCGGGCGCGGCTCCACTCGCGCCACTGTCCGACGGTGCCCACGGCCGCGACGTCGGCGTGTGGCACGGCCAGGCCGTCGCAGGTGAGGCTGACCGTACCGGTGCCTTCCAGGGCCGCCAGCCGCATCGGTGGTCCGGCCCGCAGGCCGGGCAGTTGCCGGGCGGGCACGAGCGCGGCGACGACCTGCTGGCTGTCGTCGACGGCCAGCAGCAGCGCCACGTCGGTGACGCCCCAGCCGGTGTAGAAGGGGGCGGTGCCGTCGAGGATCCAGCCGGACGCGGTGGCGCGGGCGGTCAGCGGCCGGTCGGGCAGCTTCGCCAGCTGCGCCGAGGCGATTCCGGCCAGCCGGGTGCGGTCGGCGCCGCGCAGCCGGTACGGGATCTGCGCGCCGGGGGCCGACAGCAGGTCGAGCACGGTCTGGTGCTGGGCGTGCACGAACCAGGTGACCGGGCAGGCGCCCGCCAACACCTCCTGGACGGCGCGGACGGTCGCGGCGGGGGTGTCGACGGTCAGGTCGAGCAGTCCGGCGCGGCCCAGCTCGTCCACGTGCGACTTCGGCATGCCGTACCGGTCGACCCGGGCGGCGGCGGGGCGCAGCACTCTGGCTGCCAGTTCGGCCGCGGCGCCCACGGGCTCCGGGTGGCTGCTGTCGGGCATCGGCCGTGTGTCTCCCGGTGCGGGCTGGTTGGCGACAGCTGCCTTGACGGTCCAATGTGTCGCCATTTAATCTTGGAACCGGCCGTTAAATATAGGTCAATGCGCCGCTGTTCGCACACATGGATGCGTTGGTGCGCATAGGTTCGGGACAGAGCGGTCCTTCCCCATTGATGTCAGCACTGACCTGGCACATCGCATCCGAGCACGATCCGGCTACTGCGGAAGGCTAACTCATGGGGGAAACCGCCGCATCGACCGCCACGATGACCGCCGAGGTTCTCCCCGGGCGAATTGCGTTGGTCGAATTCAGCGCCGCGCACGAGCAGAATCCGTTCAGCCGCGCCCGCATGCGCGAGCTGCGCCAGACCGTGCTCGACCTCGACGGTGACGAGAATGTCGGCGCCATCGTGCTGTACGGCGGCGAGAACCGCTCCTTCGGCGCGGGCGGCGACTTCCACGAGGTGTCGGAGTTCACCGGCGGCGACGAGGTCGACGCGTGGATCGACGACATCACCGACCTGTACACGACCCTGGCCTCGGTGCCCACGCCGATCGTCGCGGCCGTCGACGGGTTCGCCATCGGCATCGGGCTGCAGATCGCGCTGTGCTGCGACTACCGCATCGGCAGCGAACGCAGCCACCTGGTCATGCCGGAGTTCCAGCTCGGCATCGCCTGCAATTTCGGCGGGTTCATGCTGGAGTCGGTGGCCGGGCGCAGCGTGATGCAGGCGATGCTGTTCACCTGCGCGCGGTGGGATGCCCGGCGAGCCCTGGCCGACCGGCTGCTGCAGGAGACCCAACCCCCGGCGCTGGTGCTGCCGCGGGCGCTGGAGCTGGCCCGGACCATCGCCGGATACACCACCGCCGCGGTGCAGTCGACCCGGCCGCGGATCAACGGCCCGTTCGTGGCCGGGCTGGAGCGGGTGCGCGCCGAGGGCAAGCTGGCGCACCGGCGGGCGTTCGCGGCGGGCGAGGCGCAGCAGCGGATGCGGCGCGTCATCGGGCGGCAGCCGTGACCCACGCCTGGTTCCTGACCGCGACCGCCCCGGTGCCGCCGCTGGCGGCGGCCCTGGTGGGCGGCGACAAGGCTCCCTACGTGTACGGCAGCTACCCCGATCTCGGTGACGGCTCGTCGTGGCGGGCCGGGCCGACCGAACGCACCGGCGTCGAGGTCGACGCCGACGGTTTCACCGCCACCACCTCCCCACTCAACGAGATCCCGCTGTACCTGGTCAATGACCGGTTCCACGGCCGGGTGCTGGTCTGCAGCGACGTGTTCGTCGCCGCGTCGGCCGCCGCCGCGTGGGGCCTGCCGCAGGCCGTCGGCGATCGGGCCGCCATCCACCGGGAGGGCAGCACCGCGCTGCACGGCGTACGACGGCTGGTGCCGGGGTCGGTGACCCGGGTGCGCCGCCTCGGCTCCGGTTGGGCGGTCGACACGTCCGACCAGGTCGACCCGCTCGACGCGGCACTGACCCCGACGCTGACCGACCCCGTGGCGGCCGGTGCGGCGTTCGTGTCGGCGCTGGGCGACGCCGTGCGGGCCTACACCGACCCGGCCGCACCGGTGGCCACGATGCTGTCGGAGGGCATCGACTCCGGGGCGGTGACCACGCTGGCGCACCGCGCCGGGCTGCGGGTGACCGCGTACAGCGCGGGCACGCCGTGGGGGGACGAGTATGCGGGGGCGGCCGAGTTGGCCGGTTACCTGGGCATCGCGCACCGGCGCATCGACCTGACCGCCGCCGAGCTGATCGGGGCCGTGCCGGAGGTGATCCGGGTGCTGGGCCACGCCCACCCGGAGAAGGTCGACATCGCCGTCACCGCGGTGGCGCTGCTGCGCCGAGGGGCGGTGGTCGAGCCGCAGGTGCTCACCGGGTACGGCAGTGACCTGCTGAACCTGGGGCTGCCGGTGACGACCCGCGATCCGGACGAGCTGATCGGGATCATCCGCGAGGGGATCGACGACACCCGGTACAGCGGCGAGCTGACCACGGTGTTCGCGACGGCGCGGGGCAAGCGGCTGCTGCACCCGTACTGGCATCCGGACGTGATCGCGACCGCGTTGGCGGTGCACCCGCACTGCAAGGTCGACGGCGGGCGGGAGAAGGCGTACTTCCGGGCCGCGATGGCCCGGCAGCTGCCCGAGCCGATCGCGTGGCGGCGCAAGGTCGCCGTGCACCACGGCGGCGGACTGCAGCGCGGACTGAACGCGTGCTTCGGCGGCGCACAGGCCAAGGCCGAGGCCTATCTGGACTGCTTCGACACGGTCGCCGCGCGGGTGCGCGTCGACCCGCTCGGCGCCGCCCACGCCGACCACTCCGACGCGGTGGCGCGGCTGCTGGCGCGGGCGCCCGGCATGCCGCGGAGCTGACCGTGTGCACGGTCGCGCTGCGATACGCGCCGGACACCCGCTGGCCGGTGCTGCTGCTGGCGGTACGCGACGAGTTCACCGACCGACCCTGGCTCCCCCCGGCCGCCCACTGGCCCGGATCGTCGCTGATCGGCGGCCTGGATCTGGAGTCCGGCGGCACCTGGCTCGCGGTCGACCCGGCCACGACCAGCGCGGCCGTGGTGGTCAACGCGGCGCCCGCCGCGACCGGCGGGACACTCAGCCGCGGCGAACTGCCGCTACGGCTGCTGTCGGACGCCGCCGACCCGGCGGCGGACTGGGTGGCGAGGGCGCGCGGCGGCTTCCACGCGCTGCGGATCCGGCCCGACGGGCTGACCGTGTGGAGCTGGGACGGCAGCGCGCTGCGGCAGGCCGAGGTCGGGGCGGGACGGCACGTGCTGCTGTACCCGGGACTCGACGATCCCGACCACCCGCGCGCCCGCACGGCCCTGGCCTGGTTGGCCACCCTGCCCGAACCGGACCCGCGACCCGGGCTGACCCCGACGTCTGCCTGGGGTGCCTGGACCGAACCGCCGCACGACCTGCTCGTCGACACCGAACACGGTGGCCGCCGCTACGCGTCCACCTCGGCCGCGCTGCTCGCCCTGGGCGCGGACGGGCTGCTGCGCTACGACTTCACCGCCGATCCCGCCGCCGACACGTGGGCGCCCGTACGCCTACCGGCCGAAGCCGCCGCGCCGCTCACGAAGGGGGCTGCCGCGTGACCGACCTCGACGTGCCCATCTGGCTCGGCGACCGGGCCTTGACGACCTCGAGCAGCCGCGCTCTGACCGGCGCGGACGGTTCCGTGGTCGCGCGCGTGTCCGTCGCCGGACGTCTCGTCCAGCAGCAGATGGTGCAGCAGGCCAGACAGGTCGCCCCGGCGCTGCGCGAGGTCGACGACCAGGCCTGGTTCGACCTGTTCACCAGGGCCGGGGCCCGGGTGCGGCGCGAGCTGGAGGCCGGGCGGCACGACCGCGAGCTGGACGCGCTGTCGGCGGCGACCGGCCTGCCCCGGCTGCGGGTGCTGCGTGGGGTCGCCGCCGTCGCCGACCACCTGGACCACCTTGACGCGATCCTGTCCGCCCAGTCCCCCGATGGGAGCCTTTCGGCGTACCGCACCGGCGTGTGCGGGCGGCCGTGGCGGTGGCTGCCTGCCGGAAGCACCTGCATGGTGCGGGTGCCCGCGAACTTCCCCACCATCATGATCGAGTGGCTGCAGGTGCTGGCCGCCCGGCGACCGACCCTGGTCAACACCTCCGACCGCGATCCGTTCGTGGCGGGCATCTTCGTCGCCGCGCTGTACGCCGAGGGCCTGCCGCCGGGCGCCGTCTCGGTGTGCCACGGCGACGCCCCGACCTGGCTGCGCCTGGCCGACCAGGTGGTGTGGCCCGGTGAGGACGCCCCGCCGGACCTGTCCCCCGCCCGGCTGAAGACCTACCACTTCGGCCGCAGCAAGACCGTGCTGCCCGACGCCGATCCGGCGCCCGAGACCTGGGACCGGCTGGCCCGGCTGGCGTTCCAGGGCTCCGGTCGGCTGTGCACCAACATGAGTGCCCTGGCCGTCGTCGGTGACCGGGCCGACGCGGCGTCGGCGGCGCGGCGGCTGGCCGAGGCGTTCGCGGCGTACCCGGTGCTGCCGCTGGCCGATCCGGCCGCGCGGGTGCCCGCGTTCCCCGCGCGCAGACTCGCCGACGACCTGGTCCGGCTGCTGCGCCGCGAGATCGCGGCGGGGGCCGTGGACGTCACCGCGGCCACGGGCCTGGGCCGTGAGCTGCTGGTCGAGCTCGACGGCACGGTGTTCCTACGCCCGACCGTGCTGCTGGTCGAGCCGGGCTCGGCACTGTTCGGGATGGAGCTGCCGTTCCCGTGCACCGTCGTGGCGCCGGTGACCCGCGAGCGCGTTGCCGCCGTGTGCAGCCCCTCGCTGATCGTGTCCGTGGTCGGCGATGACCCGGAGCTGGTCGAGCGGCTGCTGGCCGAACCCGGCATCACCAAGGTCTTCTCCGGCGGGCACGTCGACCGGGCGTACGAGCCGGTCGACCCGCAGGAGGGCTACCTGGCCGACTTCCTGTTCCAGAAGAAGGCGCTGCACACCGGCGCGTGACACCCGAAGGAGGCCCCGTGCCGCCGTCCACCGGACTCAGGCCGGTGACCGACGACGACGTCGTCCGGATCATCCGCCGCCACCTGCACCCCGACACCGGCTCGCCGTACTGGCGCGACCGCGACGCCGCCCTGGGCGCGTCCGGGTACGACAAGGTCGGCGGGTTCGCCGACGCGCAGGCCCTGGTGGGTCTGCGGGACGAGGACGACCAGCTCGCCTACGAGGAGGCGACCCGGCGCCGCCCGGTCGAGGACTTCATCCCCGCCGACGTCGTCGCGAGCGAACGGTTCCTGTGGGCATCGCAGACCGGCGGCACCACCGGCCTGCCCAAACACGGCACGTGGGGGTCGACGTACTGGAAGCGGGTGCGGGAGTTCTCGCACGCGTTCATGGACCGCTACGGCGTGCCCCGAAACGAGAACTGGCTGTTCATCGGGCCGATGGGGCCGCACACCACGGGGCGGCTCATCGTCGACTTCGCCGAGAGCCGGGGCGGGCGCTGCTTCTCCATCGACCTCGACCCCCGGATCGTGAAGATCTACGGCGAGGAGGGGATGACCGCCGCCTCGGACCGGTACGTGCGCCACATCTGGGACCAGATCGAGGCGATCGTGGTCAGCCAGCGGATCGGCGTCATGTTCTGCACCTCGCGGTTGCTGGAGATGCTGCCGGAGTACCTGGACCCGGGTCTGTTCGCCGGGGTGCGGGCGATCGTGCACGCGGGCACCACGATGGAGCCGGAGACCAACCGGCTGCTGCGCGAATCGGTGTTCCCGGGCGTGCCGGTGATCGGGGTGTACGGCACCTCCACCACCGGGATCAGCTGGCAGAAGCCGTTCGAGGACGCCGATGACCACCGCGTCGTCTACATCCCGTGCTCGCCGTACGTGCTGCTGGACCTGGTCGACGACGAGGGCGCGCCGGTGCCGTTCGGCGACGAGGGTCGGGTGCGGGTGTGGCGGCTCACCGACGACCAGCTCATCCCCGGGTTCCTGGAGCGTGACCGGGGGCGGCGGGTGCGGCCCTACGGCGAGGCCGCCGAGGAGTTCCCGTGGCCGTGGCTGGGCGACCCGTACAGCCCCGAGTTCACCCAGCTGGGCCGGGTAGAAGGCGTCTACTGAGGAGGCGAACGTGCGGATCCTGCTGGTATGGCCACGCAATCCCCGCGCGGTGCTGAGCGACCAGCTCAGCTGCTGTGAACCCCTGCCGCTGGAGTACCTGGCGGGGGCGCTGCGCGACCACCACGACGTCCGGATCGTCGACCTGCGGCTCGATCCGCCGTTGGCCGAGTGGGCGCAGTCGCACGAGGCGCCGGACCTGGTCGGCGTCGCGGTGCCGTACACGACCAACGTGCACGTGGCCCGTGCGGTCACCAAGGAGGCCAAGCGGCTGTGGCCGGATGTGCCGCTGATGATCGGTGGACACCACCCGACGGTGTCGACGGAGTGGCTGGACGGGTTCGCCGCGGACTGGGTCGTGGCCGGTGAGGGCGCCGGTCCGGTGCGGCACCTGGTCGCGGCGCTGGAGGCGGGGCAGCCGGTGCTGCCGACGATCGGGCTGGCGCCCTACCAGGCGCGGGCCGAGCTGCGGCGGATCACCAAACCGGCGCCGGCCAGCCTGAACGAGCTGCCCCGGCCGGACCGGACGCTGCTGGCCCATCATCGCGAGGACTATTTCCACTCGATCTACCGGCCGGTGGCACTGGCGCGGTTCAGCGCCGGGTGCCCGTACCAGTGCAACTTCTGCTCGCTGTGGCGGATGACCGACCGGCGTTATCTGGTCAAGGAGGCCGAGCGGATCGTCGGGGAGCTGAACGACATCCCCAACCGCAACATCTACGTCGTCGACGACGAGGCGTTCATCCAGCCGCAGCGGATGCTGGAACTGGCCGACGCGATCGAGCAGGACGGCCTGGACAAGCGGTACCACATGTACGTGCGCACCGACACGGCCACGCGACGGCCGGACGTGATCACGCGGTGGGCACAGGTGGGGCTGGACTCGGTGCTGATCGGCGCGGAGTCGATGACCGACAACGAGCTGGACGGCTACCACAAAGGCACCGACTCGGGGCAGACGCGGCAGGCGATGGACCTGTTCCACGGCCTCGGGGTGAAGGTGCGGGCGAACTTCATCGTGCGGCCCGGCTGGGACGACGCCGACTTCGACCGGCTGCACCGCACCATCGACGAGCTGGGCGTGGACATGCCCAGCTTCTCGGTGCTCACTCCCCTGCCGGGCACCGACCTGTACGACGAGGTGCGCCACGACCTGATCAGCGACGACCCGGAACTGTTCGACTGCTACCACACGCTGTTCCCGACCCGCCTGGACCCGGCCCGCTTCTACGAGCGGGTGGCGGGGCTGCTGCTGGCGGCGAGCAACCGCGGCGGCGACGGCGACGGACCGGGGGTCTTCTACTTCAGCACCGACGACGCGTTCGGTCGCATGGTCGAGTCGGTCCGGCAGGGCCACCTGCTGGCGGAGCCGCAGCCCGCCTGACGTACGCACACAGGGCCCGGACGGCGCATCGGCGCGGTCCGGGCCGCTGCGTCTGTCCGGATGCGCACACGCTGGCGATGTAAGGAATTCTTGACATCATGTCGAGAATTCCTTACCTTCGTGATGTCAGAAATATTTGACATCACGCGGCATCCGGCGCCTGCGCGCGGCGTACGGTCTCGGCCGCTTCCACTGCCGACCTCAGCGAGGACCCGTCATGACCTCTCCGCAACGGACAGCCAGGATCACCGGCGCGCTCTACCTAGGCGTCGCGATCTTCGGCGCGTTCGCCTTCCTCTACGTGAAAGCCCTGGTCCGCGTACCCGGCGACGCCGCCGCGACCGCCGCCAACGTCGTCGCGCACGCCGACCTGGTCCGGTTCGGATTCGTGGCCGACCTGCTCCAGGCCACCCTGTTCCTCTTCGTGGTACTGGGCTTCCATCGGCTGCTGGCGCAGGTGAACCAGCACGTCGCCCGAGCCATGGTCGCCTTCGTGGCGGTCGCGGTCGCGATCATGTGCCTCAACGCGGTGTTCCACTACGCGGCGCTGCGGCTGGCGACCGACCCGGGCGGCTACGCCGGTCTCGGCGAGTCCCAGTCCCGATCACTGGTTCTGCTGCTGCTCGACATGAACTTCGACGGGTTCATCGTGGCGCAGATCTTCTTCGGACTGTGGCTGGCGCCGCTGGGCTACCTGGCGTACCGCTCCGGCCTGTTCCCCCGGGCCCTCGGCGTCGCGCTCGTCATCGGCTGTGTCGGCTACCTCGCCGACACGCTGGCCCAGTTCCTGGTGCCTGGGCTCAGCGACGCGGCCGGCACCGTGCTGACCGCGCCCGCGGGCATCGCCGAGTGCTGGATGGTCGGCTACCTGCTCGTACGGGGCGTCCGCCGCACACCCGCCCTCGCCTGAGCGAGTACGCGGGACGACGACGGGGGCCCGGCGAACCGGACCCCCGTCGGTTTCAGATACGGGCTACACCCCGAACGTCTCGCAGCGGCCGCCCGCGTTGGCGTTGTTGCCACGCCCGGCGAAGGCCGCGTCGGCTCCCGCGCCGCAGTCCACGGCGTCGTTGCCGGTGCCGGTGACGATACGGTCGTCGCCCGCCCCCGCGTTCACGCTGTTGTTGCCGTTGCCCGCGTCGATGATGTCAGCGCCGTCCCCGGTGGTCACCGTGTCGTTGCCCGACCCGGTCCGCACGGTGTTCGCGCCGGATCCGGCCCGGACCACGTTGTTGCCGTTGCCCGCGTCGATCCAGTCCGACCCGCCGGCCGTGGTGATGACGTCGTTGCCGGACCCGGTGGCCACGCAGTCGTCGCCGCCGTTGCCATTGACGACGTCGTTGCCACCCACCCCGACGATCAGGTCCGCACCGGTGCTGCCGTCGATCACCTCGTTGGCGGTGCTGCCCACGATGACCGCGCGCACCGCGATGCCGGTGCACGCGTCGGCGGCCATCGTGGTGGCCCGTACGGTGACCGGGCCGGTCGAGCCGATGCCGGTCAACCCCGTCACGGTCGCGCCGGAGGTCGTCTCGGTGAACACGACCGAGCCGCCGAGCCCGACGGTCAGCTCGACCGGGACCGCCTTCACCGTGACCGCGACGACGGCTGGCT
The DNA here is from genome assembly GCF_019083965.1 of Catellatospora tritici. Taxonomy (GTDB): domain Bacteria; phylum Actinomycetota; class Actinomycetes; order Mycobacteriales; family Micromonosporaceae; genus Catellatospora; species Catellatospora tritici. The sequence goes on along the minus strand of NZ_JAHRCY010000004.1, from coordinate 334,993 downwards.
CGCCGTCGCGCACGGCCACGCCGGTGCCGGTCAGCACGTAGGCGCCCTGGCCGAGGCTGATCGTCGCGGCGCTGCCGGTGAGCTGGATCCGGACCGGCCGGGTGCCCGCGCCGACGTCGACCCGTACGCCCGCCGGGGCGGCCGCGTCGGCGACGGTGACCTGGCGGCCGCCCGCATCGACGATCCGGCCCGAGGTGGCCGCGTCGGCGAACGTCGCGTTGGCCGGGTCGGTCGGGGCCGGGTCGACGGCGTCGAGGATGCCGTCGTCGTCGGCGTCGAGGTCGGTGCAGGGCAGGGTACCGGCACGCAGCGCGTGGCCGCCGTCGTTGGTGTCGTCGGACCAGTACCCGGCCTTGAACCCGGCGACGCACTCCGACTGCGGCGCGATCGTGAAGCCCTCGTTGTTGTAGTCGGGCATGCCCGCTGGGCGCTCGTAGACGGCCGTGGCCGCGAACCTGCCCTGTGCGTCGAGGTCGAACGTGGCGGTGCGGCCGTGGCAGGTGTCGTCGCAGACCGTCCACAGCAGCCCGGTCTCCGGCTCGAACACCAGGTCCATCACGCCCGGGAACCCGCTGGCGAAGGTCGCCACCCGGGTGTAGGCGCCACCGGCCTGGTCCAGCGCGTAGGCGTAGACCGAGCCGTTGGCCTCCAGCCCGACGAAGAACAGGCCGTCACCGTGGCCCGGGTAGTCGGCGGGCCGGTACGCCGAACCCGTCCGCTCGTCCCGGAACCCGCCCGCGACCAGATAGGAGTCCGGAATCCAGGTGATGCCCTCCAGCCCCGCGTTGGCGCCCACGGTGGGCAGGTCGGCGGTCAGGTTCCACTCCGCCGTCGCGTCGAGGCTGCTGCCGGTGCCGCCGACGTCGAAGCGGACGATCTTCGGCAGGCTCACGCCGCTCGCGGCGTTGTCGCGCTCGGTCGCCACGTAAACCCCGCCCGCCGGGCCTGCCCCGGACAGGGCCACGCCCTCGGAGTCGAGGTCACCGGTGCCGTCGGCGTAGTGCAGCGCCTTGCCCGACGCCCAGCCGTCGGTCGGGTCCGGGGTCCAGTTCGCGCCGTCGCGGACCAGGCGGTATAGCGTGCCCGGACCGTTCTTGACCGCCCACAGCACACCCGAGCCCTGGTAGGCCAGGCCGCTCATGTTACCGCCGAACACGTCGGCCGCGTCGGCGGTCGCCACCGCGCTGCCGCCCGGCCAGGTCGACGCAGGGGTCTGCCCGGCGCAGGCGTTGGCGCTGCCCTTGGTCGGGGCGGTCGTGGCCGCGAAGGCGCCGGTGGCGTCGGGGCAGCGGCCGTAGGTCGTGGTGGCGTGCGCGGTCCACGTGTACGAGTCCACCAGCGTCACACCGTCGGGCAGGAACAACCGCGCCGAATCCGCACCGCCGAGGCCGTACGCCGACTCCACGTCCAGGGCCAGGAAGCCACCGGCCGCGATCGACGTCCCGGCCGGGACCGTGAACGTGTGCGTGTCGTCGTTGTCCCGCACGATCCAACCGGACAGGTCGGCGGCTGTGGCGCCCCCGTTGAACAGCTCCACCCAGTCGCCGGGGCTGCCACCGCTCGACTCCACCTCATTGACCCGCACCGGGCTGCTGCAGTCGTTGGCGGCACCCTTGGTCGAGGCGGTGGTGGCCTTGACCGCACCCGTGCCGTCCGGGCAGCGGCCGTACGTCGTGGCCGCGTGCGCGGTCCACGCGTAGGAGTCGATCAGCGTCATACCGTCGGGCAGGTACAGGCGCGCCGAGTCCGCGCCGCCCAGCCCGTATGCGGTCTCGACATCCAGGGCCAGGTAGGCGCCCGCGGCCAGGGTCGTCCCGGCGGGCACCGTGAAGGTGTGGGTGTCGTCGTTGTCGCGGACGATCCAGCCGGACAGGTCGACCGTGCCGGTGCCCGCGTTGAACAGCTCCACCCAGTCGCCGGGGCTGCCGCCGCTGGACTCGACCTCGTTGACGCGCACCGCGGCCGGGTCGTCGGCCGCGGCGGGCACCCCGATCAGCAGGCAGGACATGGCCGCGAGCGTGGCCAGGGCGAGTCGTCGCTTGTCACGCCGATGTGTACGCAATGTGGATCCTTGTCACCAGGGCTGCGAAGTGGGCGGTGTTCCTCGCGCAGCCTGCGCCACCTCGGCGACCGGTACGTGAACACGCGGCGAACGCCCCGGGACCAGGGGCGCCGCCGCGCGGGAAAGCGACGTTCGGCTGATCCGCGCTCAGGTGAAGATCGCCTGACGTCGTACTACCGGCCGTCGGATGAGTGGTCCATCCTCAGCCGGTGTAGCAGACGCGCCAGCCCGCGCGCTCGTCGGACAGGAACAGGGTCTTCGGCACGGTCTCCCCGTCGGCGTAGGTGATCTCGGTGTCGACGTAGTAGAGCGTCCCCGCGTCGTTGACGTCCTCGACCCGCGGCTTCACGATCCGGTAGCCGGTGACGGCGGGATGGTCGTGTCGGGGACGCCATTTGTCGAGGGTGTACTTCTTGCGCTCGCTGCCACAGACCCACTGGTAGGCGGCGTCGTACTTCCCCTCGCGCAGCGCGTCGAGGTACGCCGTCGCGGCTACGGTCATGCCCTCCTTCGCCGCCTTGTCGGTGTGGTTGCGGTAGACGACGTACAGCGGGGTGCCGACGCACATGAGCAGGACCACGAACCCGAGGAACCAGAAGATGCCGTTGCCGCTGGAGTCGCCGGAGTCCGCCGCCATGTCCGCCTCATCGGATAGCCGTACACCTATCCGCACCCTAACGGGGCGCCGCCAGCGCACCCACGCCGGTCCGGTTCGGACAATTGAGGTCAGGCGCTCAGCAGCAGACCGTCAAGCCTGCCCGGCCACCCGTCGAGCACCGGGCCGGGGTCGGCGCCGAGCACGTCGGTCAGGATCGCGGCGTACACGTCACGGAAGTCGGTGTGGAACTTGAGGTCGCCGTCGTCGAGGTCGGTGAGGCTCGGCTGGTCGCCGACGAGGCGGCCACCCCGCACCGACGGCCCGGCGATCAGCACGTTGGAGGCGGTGCCGTGGTCCGTGCCGTCGGCGGAGTTGGCGCGCACCCGACGGCCGAACTCCGAGTAGATCACCACGACGACCTTGCGGCCGCGTTCGGTGCGGGCCATCCGGTCCAGGAACCCGCTGACAGCGGCGTCGACCGTGCGAAGCTGAGTCTCCTGGCCGGTCCGCTCCCCGGCGTGGAAGTCGAACCCGCCCTGCGAGACCGAGAACACCCTCGTCATCACGCCCGCCTCGACGCAGGCGGCGACCATGCCCAGCTGCGCCTGCAGGGTGGCCTGCGCGCCGCCGGTGCCGGTGGCCGGGTCGTCGCCGTGGTCGGCGTCGTCGTCATCGGCGTCCATCGCGTCGGTGACAAGCTTGTCGACGCTGATCAGGTCGGCGAAGCAGGCCGCCGCCCGTGCCTGTAGCACCGGCTCCCCGGCCGACGCCGCACCCAGCGCCTTGAGGTCGGCGGCGGTGACGGACTTGGGCACGCTCACCCCACCCAGCGGCACCGCCGCACCGGCGCAGTTCGCCCCGGCCAGCACCGGCGGCAGCACCGGCTCCAGCGAGATCGCCGAGCGCGGGTCGCGTCCGGCGTGGTCGAGCCAGCGGCCGAGCCAGCCGGTGTCGGCCGGGCGCACCGGGTTGGCGGTCTGCCAGATGTCCATCGACCGGAAGTGGCTGCGGTCGGGCTTGGGGTAGCCGACGCCGCGCACGATGACCAGCTGCTTGCGGTCGTAGCGCGCCTTCAGGCCCTTCAGACCGGGGTTGAGGCCGGTCTCGGCGTCGAGCTGGAGCACTTCGGTGCCGTCGTAGGCGAGGTCGGCGCGGGCGTCGCGGTAGGCGCGGTCGGCGTACGGGATGACGGTGGCCAGGCCGTCGTTGCCGCCGTACAGGGTGACCAGCACCAGCGTCCGGTCACCGGGCCCGGCCGACGGGTGGTCGGCGGTGGCGAGGATGTCGTGCAGCGTGTAGGCCCCGGCCCCGGCGACCAGGGCGGCTCCCCCGACCACGCCGGAGGTGATCAGGAACTTGCGACGGGTGACGGCGTCCATGGGTCTCCTCCTCAGTGGACCGCGTACTCGGGGCTGATCAGCGCGAGAGTGACCAGGCGCGGTGGCCGGGCGGCCGCTTCGACCAGCGCCGCCCGGGTCCGGGCGGTCCACGCGTCGACCGCGAGCAGCCGACCGACGGCATCCACCTTCGCGTCGGCGTTTCCCTTGGCCAGCGCGGCCAGGTTCGGCTCGGGGACGGCGGCGGCCAGCGCCGCGGCCGCCTTCATCCGCGTCTGCAGCGACGAGGTGGTCAGCCAAGCCGCCCCGGACGGCCAGCCACCGACGCTGGGCGGGCGCAGCGGCACCTGGCCCATCCGGCGGATCCCGTTGAGCAGCGCGGTGGCGGACTTGCCGGTGGGAGCGACGCCGAGCTGCCGCAGCGCGCCGACGGCCCACTCGACCGGCTGCTTGACCAGTTGCCCACGGGCGGCCATGAACCGCTCGTCGAGGAGCATCGCGGTCAGCATGGCGCTCACGTCGCGGCCGACGCCGTACGCGGCGACCATCGCGTCCCGGGTGGTCTCCGGCAACGGCTCGCCCGAGCCGAACCGGAACCACAGCCGGGAGGCGAGGAACACCGGGTGTTCGGGCTGGGCCAACAGCACGTCGACCAGGGAATCCGCGTCGTGGGCGGTCCCGCCGACGACGGTCTGGTCGCCCTTGGCGTGGCGGTTGGCCTGGAACACCGCGGCGCCCCGCGCCCGGTCGAGCGTCCAGCCGGTCAGCGCCCGCGCCGCGGCCTTGACGTCCTTCTCGGTGTACGCGCCGACGCCGAGAGTGAACAACTCCATCAGCTCACGGGCCAGGTTCTCATTGGGTCCCTTAACGGTGTTGCGCTGCCCGTCGAGCCAGAGGATCAGCGCCGGGTCACGCAGCATCGCCTTGGCGAACACAGCGAAGTCGCCGCGGCCGTACACCCGGAAGGTCTGCAGCTGTCGGCCCATCAGGGTCGCGGACTGGACCTTCTGCGCGCTGGTGGCCCAGTGGCCGTGCCAGAAGAACACCAGCTTCTCGGCCAGCCGGTGGTCGGTGCGCGCCATCCGCGCCAGCCACGCCTCGGACAGGCGGGTCAGCTGTTCGCGGGCCGCCCGCCGGGCCGCCGCACGCTGCTCGCGGGTCAGCTTCTCGGTGCGGCCGAAGTAGGGGTCTTCGGCGAAGACGGGCAACGGCTGAGCCGCGTCAGGGCCCACCGGGGTCACGAGGTCGGCCACCACATCGCGGTAGGCGCGCCCGGCGGCCGCGTCGATCTCGGCCGCGGTCGGTCCGAAGGTCGCCCGGCGCAGCAGGTGCGCGGCCAGGTTCCGGTCTGCCATGGCGCTCAAGGTACCCAGATGCCGGGCGGTTGGCCCGCCCACGAGGTACGGGGAGTGTAAGAACTGTCAGAAAACGCGGGTGAACGAGAACGACGGCGCGGCCCTGACGGGGCAGCACGATCCGATCGGCTCGGTGGCCGGGCGGGGGACGGTGCCGCGCAAGCACCTGGAAGGGTGTGGACGCCATGCGCCTCAACATCACCTCCTCGACGTCGTCGGACGGTGTCGTCGAACAGCGTTTCAGTCTCGGCGAGATCCCCGGCGTGCTGTGGACGCCCGAGGCCGCCACCGGTCCCCGGCCTCTGGTCCTGATCGGACACGGGGGTGGGCAGCACAAGACGTCTCCGCGGGTGGTGGCCGGTGCCCGCGACTTCGTCACCGAACTCGGCTTCGCCGCGGTGGCGATCGACGCTCCAGGCCACGGGGACCAACCCAGGACCCCCGAGCTGGATCGGGCCTTCACTGACATGCGGACCCGCGCGGCGGCGGGCGAGCCCATGTTCGAGCTGGTCGCCGGGCTGCACACCATGCTGGCCGAGCGGTCGGTCCCGCAGCGGCGTTCGGTTCTGGACGCGGTCGCCGAACTCGACCGCGTCGGCGGCGGACCCGTCGGCTACCTGGGCATGTCGCTGGGCTGCGGGCTGGGCGTCCCGCTGGTCGCGGCCGAACCGCGCATCCGCGCCGCGGTGCTGGGCCTGTTCGGCGCGCTGGGGCTGGCCGAGCCCGCTGCTCGGATCACGGTCCCGGTGCGGTTCGTGATGCAGTGGGACGACGAGCGCGTGCCACGACAGAAGGCCCTGGCGCTGTTCGACGCCTTCGCCGCCACGGAGAAGACCCTGCACGCCAACCCGGGTGGGCACGGGGACGTTCCGGAGTTCGAAACGCGGGACGCGGTCCGCTTCCTCGCCCGGCACCTGAGCTGACCGCCACCGGATGTCCACGCCGAACGGGATGCGTTCCCGTGCGCTGCCCGGTCGGCACGGACATCCGGCTCAACCGGTCAGGCTGTTTCGCCGTCGATACGGCAGGGCCCCGCGCGACTTCCGCAGATCCGGAACTTGAGCCATAAAACCTACGGAATCGGCCGATGCTGGTTATGGTCGGGATGATCCGAAGGAGTTGCCATGACGACCTACCACGCCGAGAAGCGCATCGACCATGACCTGACCGATGCGTTCGCCTATCTCGCCGACCCCGCCAACCTCCCGGAGTACTTTCCGAAGATCACCTCCGCCAGGCAGGTCGGACCCGAACTGGTGCAGACCACGGCGGCCGTCGACACCGACGGCGACGGCGAGCAGGAGCGGGTCTCCGGGCAGGCGTGGTTCCACGCCGACGACGCCACCCACGAGATCACCTGGGGCTCGCCGGAGCATTCCGCCTATCATGGCGCCCTCAAGATGACCGGCAGCGGTGGGCAGGACACCCTGCTCAGCCTCCAGATCGACGCGGCCGACGACCACCCGGGCATACAGGAGGCGCTCGACGAGGCGCTGGAGTCGATCGCCCGCCACCTGGCCGCCCACTCGCCCGGCTGATCGACGGTCGGAGCACGCCCGACCGCGCGCGGCGGCGCCCGGCCTGGACGCAGCCAGTCCTCGCGCCGCGGCAGGTCACCCGGGACGAGCACCGCCTTCCGGCCCGGTTTGGGGCGGGCCGCCGACGGGGTATCAGACCGGTCGGACCAGTTGGAGGAGGTGTGCCGTGAGCAGCGAACTCGCGGTGGCGTTCCTGGTGAGCCGGGAAGGCATCGAACAGGCGGAGCTGACCGAACCCTGGCGAGCCGTCGAGCAGGCCGGGGCGACCCCGCGCCTGGTGTCGCCCGAGCCGGGCAAGGTGCAGGCCTATCACCACCTGGAGCCCGCCGACGCCTTCGCCGTCGACGAGACCGCCGGTGACGCCGATCCGGCCCGGTACCGGGCCCTCGTGCTGCCGGGTGGTGTCGCCAACGGCGATCTGCTGCGCTGGCAGGAGCCCGCGCGCGAGTTCGTGCGCGGTTTCCTGGCCACCGGCGGACCGGTCGCGGTGATCTGCCACGGCGGCTGGATCCTCATCGACGTCGACGCCGTCACCGGACGCACCATCACGTCATGGCCGAGCATGGCGACCGACTACCGCAACGCCGGGGCGAACTGGACCGACCAGGAACTGGCCGTGTGCACGAACGGCCTGTTCCCGCTGATCAGCAGCCGCAAGCCCGACGACCTGCCCGCCTTCTGCGCCCAACTCGTCGACTCACTCAAGCACTAGTCGATCTCCGCTGCGCCGCGGCGGAGGCTGCAGTTTCGGGGAAACTGCTCGAAAGCGGGCCAAGATTCCGGCACTTTCCCCGAAACTGCGGCCACGGTGAGAGGACGGCGTGGGCGGGCCGGGTCGCGGTCCCGCCCACGCTGTATTTCACACCTGGGTGAGTCTGACCGCGTCCGCGATGACGTAGCCGGTGCCGCTGGTCCAGCGGCTGACCATGACCGCGTCGAAGTCCCCGGCGTTGAAGTTGAACGTGCCGAGGGTGCGCCAAGCACCGCCACCGGTGCGCTGGTCGACGTAGACGGTCTGATTGCCGCCGCTGGTGACCATGATGTACGGGGCCGAGTTGTTGTAGCCCGCGTTGGACGCGTACCAGGCCTCCACCCGATAGTTGCCCGCCGCCGGGATGGCGAACTTGTACTTGGCGGTGTCGCTGGCGCTGACCGGGTTGGCGTACCGGTAGTCCGCGCCGTAGCGGGTGGTCGAGTAGGTCGAGGTGCCCCAGTTCGTCGAGGCGGTGAACCGGCCCGCGGTCGCGTTGTCGACGATCGACGACCAACCGGGGGTGGGGTTCAGCAGGCGGGCGACGTCGGCCCGCATCACGTCGAGGTCGATGAACGAGGGGTCGATCTTTCCGGTGGTGCTGGTCTCGCGGTGGCCTCGGGCGTAGCTGGCGTCCCGGCCGAGGCGGCGCAGCACGGCGGCGGTGGCCTTGAGCGAGTTGTTGTACTGCGCGGCGGTCATCGCCTGGTCGGTGGCCTGGTCGCCGCCGTAGTCGATCTCCCAGCCGATCATCAGGGTGTTGCCGTCACCGGCCGGGATCGGGCCGCTGCCACGCGAGGCACCGGCGTGGTTGCACCGGTTGGCCGAGATGATGTGGAACACGCCGTTGTAGTCCACCAGCGCCTGAGCCAGCGGCCCCTGCAGGTCGGAGCGGCCGTTGATGACGGTGTTGAGCGCCGGGTGCGGGTTACTCGCGCTGGAGAACGCCGCGGTGTGGTGCCACAGCACGCCGATCGGGTCGAACGAGCCGGTGACCTTGCGGTTGAGCCAGTCGCCTTCCTCGACGACCGGAACGCCTTCTGCCCGCAGGACGTCGGCGAGCCACGGGATGCTGGCCATCAGGACTCCGTCATCAGGTCGGCGGCGCACTCCACGACGCGAGGCTTGGCGGCGGCGGCGGTCGCGGCGTTCGCGGCCTGCGGCGCCACGGTCACGGCTGCGGCGACGAGCACCGGCATGCCGAGGAAGGCGCGGCGTGGCAGCTGACGGGGTGGGCTTGGGTTCATGGCACTCCTTTTGCGAGGGAGGTGTGGAACCGGTGCCAGCACGATACGGCGCGACGCCCATCTATGTCGATAGTTGTCATAGTGGTTTCTTCGTATGAAGTTTTCTTTCTTGCCCCTCACCTGAACAGCGTGGGGCGGACATGCCCGTAGGCATGCCCGCCCCCTCACGACGGTTGCGGTCAGGCGCCGTAACTCGCCTGCAGCACGTTGAAGACGTTGCGGTGGCCGACCGTCTCCTGCAGTGACCACAGCAGGTCGGGATTGGTGTCGTCCTCCCAGTAGCTGATGCTCTCGCCGCCGCCGACCCAGGCGAAGGTGCGCGAACCGTCAGCCGGGGTCCAGTAGTAGAGCTGCTTGGACCCGGAGGAGTTGAACCACCAGCGGTTGTTGTGCGAGGCGACGCCGTTGAGCTTGTACCAGGGCAGCTGCAGCGCCTGCGACGCGGTGGTGGACGCGGCGAACGTGGTCGCGCCCGAGGCGAACGGGAACCGGATCGCCCGCGGCGCCCGGTTCGGGTAGTCGGTGCAGCCGGACTGGCAGGTGTACTCGGTCATCACGATCGACTTGCTCACCCGGTCCAGCGAGATCGACGACCAGGCCAGCGCCGTGACGCCCGAGGCGGTGCTCGCGGTGATCGTGCCGATCTGCGGCAGCACGTAGGCGTAGTTGTGGGCGTAGTAGGTGGTGGCGTTCACCCGGCCGATCTGGTCGGCGGTGCCGCCGGTGTCGGTCTTGAGGATCTTGCGCATGTCGAACACCCGCATGCCCCGGCCGGTGTCGGCGACGTACAGGTAGTCGCCGTACCAGGACACGCCGCCCGCGTGGATCGGGATGTCGCGGAAGTTCGGCGCCGCCGTGGTGCCGGTCGGCTCGACCAGCAGCACCTTGCGGTACTTGTTCGGGTACGTGGCGTCCCAGTCGACCAGCGTGATCCGGCTGCGCTCCTGCGCCCCGCCGCAGCTGTCCTTGGTGTACCAGCTGACCACGACCAACTGGTGGCCGTCGTAGTTGCCGCTGTTGGCGGTGCCGACCGCGTCGCGGCTGGTGGTGATGCCCTGCGGGTAGTTCGCGCAGTCGCCGTCGTCACCCGAGTCGAACTTGAAGCCGCCGTTGTAGCCGGCGATGCCGAGAGAGTCGGTGATGCCGGTGCGGTCGTGGTTGGCGTTGTCCATGACCGTGTGCACCGCCGCCGTGCCCAGGATGCCGACGAGCGCGGTGTTGAGGGCGTCGTACTGGTGGTAGTTGGCGGCCAGGGTGAACTGGCTGTTGGGCAGTGTGGTCGGTGCGGCCGCGGCCTGGGCGCTGGGTGCGGTCACCAGCGTGGCCACGAGCGTCGCCCCCGCCACCAGCCCGACAAAGACCCTGTTGCGTATGGACACCGTGGAAAACCTCCCCGATTGAGACAGAGAGTGCACCATACGCTCATTGATCTCTATGTTCAACCGTCGCGGACCCCGCCCAGCACGGTCAGGGCCGAGTGCGCCGCCGCAGCTCAAGACGGAACAAAAGGCTGGTGCCGGTGGCGGCGACGAGGCCGAACCCGTTGTGCAGCAGCACCTTGCGAGAGGCGTGATTGGTCAACGCGGTCTCGGCCCGCAGGCGGCTGAGGCCGTACACGGTTTCCGCGAGCTCGCACACCTGGCCGACGGACCGGGTGGCCAGGCCTCGACCGGCGAAGTCGCGGCCGACGCGGTAGCCGAGCTCCGCCTCCCCGTCGCTGATGTCGACCAGGTTGACCCGACCCGCGACCGCGCCCTCGTCGGTCATCAGCACGTGGAACAGGTCGGTGCCCGCCACCTGCATGCGCAGCAGCGCCTGGTGGCGGGCGGGATAGTCGGCGAAGAACTCGTCGCCCCGGTCGGCGATCGTGGCCGCGAAGTGCGCGCGGTTGACCGTCTCGAACTCGAGGACGGCGGCCAGGTGCTCGGCCCCGAGCTGCTGCAGTCGCACGCGCCGACCCTATCGGAGGCGCCGCCGCGCTCGGCCGTCAGCCTGCGGCCGGTGCGGCGGCGGGCCGGGCGGGCGGGTTGTGGCGGCGCAGCAGCAGCGCGTTGAAGATGACGATGATGGTTGACGCGCTCATGAGCAGGGCCGCCCACTGCGGTTGCGGCAGCAGGCCCAGGCTCGGGTAGAGCACTCCCGCCGCCACCGGGATGGCGAGCAGGTTGTAGATCGCGGCCCAGAACAGGTTCTGCTTGATCGTCGTGCCCGGCGTGATGGCCGTGATCAACGGAGGCCGGACCGTGGGCCGCGTGCTGGTGTGTCATCGTCGCACCTCACTGACCATGATCATCATTTGTGACGGTACCCCGAAAAGTCCCGTCCGGCGCGCCACCGCGCCGTCGACCCGACGATAGTACCCCCGGGGGGTATCGTCGACCGTGACGTCCGTCGCGCTCCGACACGCGTGGGGCGGACACCGACAGGCGTCCGCCCCACGTCCACACGAGCTGTCGACCGTCAGTTCTGCGGCCGAGCCACGCCCTTCCCGTCCAGAGCGCCGACCTCGCGCACCGCCGCGGCGATGGCCGAGGCGTCCTTGCGCAGGATCGCGCCGTGATTACTGGCGACCTTCGCACTGATCGCGATGTTCGGGTTGCGAACGGTCACCCGGTCGAGGCTCGCGCGGATCCGCTCCTGCTCGTCACTGCGGCTGCCGAAGGAGGTGCCCGAGGCGATTACATATCGCGCCGGGACGGCGATGGCGTCCAGCACCGGGCCCAGCGCGCTCTCGCGGGAGAGCTTGCCGAGCTCGATGTTGCTCTCAGCCTGCTGCGCGGCGGTCATCCGCGGGACCAGGCCGGTCGGGCGCAGCAGCGGCGAGAACCAGCCGATCCGCTTGAACAGCATGCGGATCCGCTGCTCCATGGCCTCGTCGAGCCAGTCGTGGGGGAACGCGCCGTCCACCATGACCGCGCCCACGGTCCGCTCCGGGTTCCGGTCGGCCCAGTGCGCCGCCACGACCGCCCCGTACGACCAGCCCACCACCAGTGCCCGGTCCACTCCCCTGGCCGCGAGCACTGCGTCGACATCCCGGACGGCGGCCTCGAAGGAGTAGTCCGCCGAGGTCTTCGACCTCCTGCCGCGCGCCCGCTCGTCGTAGGTGATGTGCCGCCATCCCGGCCCCAGTTCGGCGATGACTCGCCGCCAGTAACCCTGGGTGGCGAACTGGCCGTTCAGGTACACCACGGGCAGGCCGTCACCTCCGGGGTCGGTGACGGCCAGGGCCGTGTCGTCGATCTCGACCATGCCGGTCCACATGTTCCGCATCGCGCACTCCCGCTCTCGTTGTTTCTGATAACGGAAACGCTACGTTGCCTTCAATAATCTAGCAACACGTTCGTTGCTGAAATGCCGTGTTTCTCCAGCTAGATTTGATATTTTCGTTGCAACTACCTTGATCTTAATGCAACGAAAATCGCACTGAGCGTTGCAATGGTATGACGGTGAATGCTATATCGGCGCACCCTGTCCCCTCGACGAGACGCTCCCGTAGAGAACGCGCGAGCGGGCCGTACCGGAAGCACAGTGCTTCCGGTACGGCCCGCTCGGAGGCGGAACGCTAGGCCGTGGTGTCGTAGCTGTACCAGGCCGACGCGTCCAGCACGTCGGCCGGGCGCAGCGGCTCCCCCAGCAGCGTCACCATGGTGTCGTTGAGCCCCTGACCCGACGGCACCTGTTCGTCGCTCGCGCCCGGCAGGTACACGCGGCCGCCCCGGGCCAGCCACGCCTCCCACAGCCGGTCGATGTTGCAGTGGTTGAGGTAGAACAGCGGGTCGTTGGGCGAGCTGCCCGGCCCCATGTCCCCGCCGACCCACACGTGCACCCGGTTGTGCATCTGCGGACTGCCCGCCTGCTGCGGACGGCGCGGGTCGATCCACCCCTCCACCCGGTTGCGGAACCCGTCGGAACTGACGTCCCAGGGCAGGCTGTCGTAGGCGAGGTTCTCCTCCAGCGCCCACTTGGCGTCGTCGGGGGTGGGCAGGCCCGGCACCCCGGCGTCGGTGCCCGCCGCGCGCTGCAGCGGCCGGGGCGCGATCGACCACAACTGCGTGCCGTGGCCGACCAGCCGCACCCGGAACGGGCTCAGCGCGCCGCTGACCACGTCACCGCGCGACTCGCCCAGGCCCGCCTCGCCCCACAGCGAGCTGGCGTGCTGCTGCTCGGCTGGCAGGCCGCCGTCGGCGGTCCAGTCCCAGTACGGCAGCCCGGCCTCGGCGTCGCCGGTGACCCGCTGGAGCTGCTGCTCCAGGCGCAGCAGGAACATCCGGTGCCAGGGCAGGAAGATCGGGCCGCCGTGGGCCAGGTTGCGCATGGGCCGCGACGGGTTGCTGGGCATCTGCATGGACACGAAGTGCCACAGCACGAACAGGTCCCAGGTGGTCAGCTGCTGGTCCACGCCGTACAGGCGGAAGCCCGGGATGGACGGCGCGAGCAGCTGGTTGAGCTGAGAGGTGGTGTAGCCGGACTGCTCGGCGTTGAGCGCGACGACCCCGGCCAGGAACTTCTGCCGGGCGCTGTCGGAGGTCTGGATGTTGGCGCGTACGGCGGTCACCGGTGGTCCTCCCCATGCTCGTGGCCGTGCTCGTGCTCGTGCTCGTGGTCGTGCTGCTCCACCTGGGGCTGCGGTGCGGCGTGCTCGTGGCCCTCGGCGTGGTCGTGTCCGTCGGCGTGGTCGTGGCCCTCGGCGTGCTCGTGTCCGTCAGCGTGCTCGTGTCCGTCGGCGTGCTCGTGTCCGTCGGCGTGGGTCTCGCCCGGAGGGCAGGCGCAGCAGTCGCTGTGCTCGCCGACCAGGCAGCCCAGCTCGTCTATGGCCGGGGGCTGGGTGCCGAAGTAGTCCAGGACCCGCTTGCACAGGTCGATCGCCGACGGCAGCGCGTACTGCGGCAGGCCGTGGTAGTGCACGGCGCCGTTGTCCAACACCTCCAGGCCGCCCTCCAGCGGTTTGCCGTCGATCGTGATCGCGTACGTCGTCTCGATGCGGATCTCGTGCCCGTTGTGCACGGCCGTGCGCACCGACGACGACACCCCGTTCGTGCCGTGGCTGTGGCCATGCCCGGCGGTCGAAGGATCGGGCAACCCGTAGCCCCCGGCCCGCAGCGCGGCCGTGAAGTCGGTGGACCCGCCGCCGCCCTCATCCCTGACAAAACTCACTGTTCCTCCACCGTCCTACCGCGATCCCCGCTCATACGCGGGGCCACCGCACTGTGTCACCGCGCCCACGCGGGGGCAACGACGCGACGGCATTCGGACATCCGACGGCCGGGTCGACCGGATCAGTGGGTGTGCGCGTGGCGGGCGTACTCGTCGAGGCGGGTGGCGAGTTCGGTGGGGCGGCTGAGGGCCGGGGTGTGCGCGGTGTCGATCTCGTCCGGTGTCCTGCCCAGACGGTCCTGGGCGACGCGGCGCAGGTAGGCGGGCGGGAACATCCGGTCCCGGTGGCCGATCAGCACCCGGGTCGGCACGTCGGGCCAGACCGTCATCGGCGTCGGTTCACCGAGTCGTGCCTCGGACTGGGTCCGGCCGCGGCGCAACGCCTCGGCGGCCAGTTGCGCCGGCACGTCGTGGTAGAAGAGGTCGATCGGGTCGTCGTACTGCTCGTGCGCCTGGCGGGCGTACTCGGTGGCGGTCCAGTATTCGGCGGGTGCCTCCGCGGGTGCGGGGATCATCGGTGCCACCAGGACGAGCTGGCGTACCGGCAGGCGGGTGCAGACCAGCGGGGCGGTGAATCCGCCCAGCGACTGCCCCACCACGACCAGGTCTCTGCGGTCGCCGACCGCCGCCGCGACCGTGTCGGCGTACTCCGGCAGACCGGCGCTGTCGTCCTCGCAGGGCAGGTCCGGTGCCACGGTGTCGTGGCCCCGGGCGCGCAACTCGGCCTCCACCAGGTGCCAGTACCAGCCGACGTCTCCGGCCCCGTGAATCAGTACGAACGTGGTCATCCTCTACTGATACCCGTTTGCGGCGGCGTAGACACCACCGCGTGGGGCGACGCCGCCGCTACCGGGGCAGGTCGACCGGTCCGTAGCAGGTGCGCTCGGCACGGGTGGTGAGCGCCCAGTAGCGGTCGCCGTAGGACCAGTGCCACCACTCGGTGGGGTAGTTGACCAGTCCCGCTCCGCGCAGCGCGGTGGACAGGATCTCCCGGTTGCGGCGGGCCTGCGCCGACACCCGAGGCGACGCGGTGAAGCAGGCGTCCTGGCTGGCCAGCGGGGTCGCGTTGACCTCGGTGCCGAGGTCGAGCTCGACGCCGTCCTCGGTGCACAGGGTCAGGTCGACGGTGCCGCCGGTGCTGTGCGGGGCGACCTGCGGCGGCGAGACGTACTTGCTGGCTTCGACGTGCAGGCGGGCGTCGTCCCAGTCGGGGCGGACCTCGCGCAGCTGCTCGCGGTACTGCTCGAAGTAGGCGGTCTGCAGCCGCAGCGGCCGGTACGCCTCGATGACGAGCAACCGCAGCCCGCCGGGCAGGGTCCGCTGCGCCCGCAGCAGCCGCTCGACGGTGCCTTCGCGCAGGTGGGCATAGGCCCCGGCCGCGTCGGCCAGCCGTCCATCCACCAGCAGTCCCGGCACCTCACGCAGGTCGACCAGGCACTCGCCGTTGTCACCCAGGGGAACAGCCGCGATACGCGGGTCGGACAGCAGGATCATCGGTGACTGGGCGACGGCAGGCGCGGGCGGGCTGGTCAGCAGTTCGGTCATGAGCACAGCTCACCGCAGTCGGCGTTAGCCCGGCATGAGCGCGAACGCTCACATCCCGTTCACACCGCCGGTGTTCCGGTCACCATGGCTGGCGCGTGACGCCGTCCAGCTCGGCGACCGCGGAACGGTCCTCCGCCGCCAGGATTGTGAGCATCCGTTCGGCCTCGACCAGCGTCGCATGCTTACCGGTCGCCGTGGCGTCCTCCGGGTGAGGGGTCTCCAGCCACAGGCGCCCGTCGTCGCAGCTCAGCTGAACGACGGCACCGCTCGGACTCGACGCCGACAGCCAGGACCCGGTCCGAGTCGGCAGGCGCCGCAGCACGTCGATGACCTCGGCCGAGGTCATCGGCTGTCCCTGACCGACGATGGGACCGCTGGGTAGGGCTTCGTAGGTCACGTCGAGGATGCCGGATTCGTTCGGCACGCCCGGGACGTCGTCCCCGCGCAGCAGCCGCAACCCATCGAACCGGCCCGTGGCCCGGTCGCCGGCGAGCAGGCGGTGCCCGTCGCGCGTGATCCGCTGCGTACTGCCGTACGCCTCGACCTCCAGCGTGGCGCCGGTCGGCAGCCAGGGCAGTTCGATGGCGGCGAGGGCGGTGACCGGCATCGGGTCGAGACTGCGGACGCGGCGGCCCAGGTCGATCGTGGCCGTCACCTCGGGCTCCGCCGGGTCGTACGCGACATGGGCGGCCAACCGCCCGAACCTGCGGCGTTTCCAGTCCAGCCGGACGTGGATGCGACGGCCGGCCGAGCCGTCCCAGTCGACCTGGAGCCCTTCGGCTCGCAGCGCCGCGGCGATCTCCACGCCGATCTGCTCGTCCGGCAGTTCGGCGAACCCACCGAACGCCAGCCACAGGCTGCCGCCGTCGGCCATGCGCTCGGCATCCTGGGCGTGGTAGAACACGTAGCCCCGGGCTGCCTGGTCCTTGCCCCGCTCGTCCGCGATCTCGGTCGTGCCGCAGTTCTGGCAGCAGGCGAAGTCCTCCCGGGCCACGATCCCGGACATGTCGAGGGTGCGGAAGGCGTCCGTGAGCCGGTCCGCGTCGGTCCGTTCAGGCCACCTGTCCTGCTCCGCCAGATGCGCGGCAAAGGCCGGACCGACCAGGCGCCACGCCAGCGCGCGCAGTTCGGCGGGTTCGGCTTTGCCGTGCAGGAATTCCGTCACGCCGGTGACGATCCGGGTACAGGTCTGACTGCCGAGGGCGACCTGCCAACGGACGTGGTGGGCCGCGAGCTGTACTTCGGCATCTTCGAGTGGCACGCCGGGCAACGTAGCAGCAGCGCGCCCGGCTGATACGTCCGGTGCACGACGTATCAGCACCCGGCTCCGGGGGCTCTGTCTGGCACAGGGCACCAAACCAGAGGAGAGCCGCATGAACTACCAGCCCGCCATCAACCAGTACAACGTGGGCGCCAGCGCGACCACGGCCGCACTGCAGGTACACCTGCTCGCAGCCGTCTGGCCAGGAGCCGCGCCGCAGGTCAACATCGTCGTCGACGGCACGATCGCCGCGGGCGGGGTGCGACCGGACTACGACAGCGCCACGAACACCATCACCATCCGACACAACGCCGCCGGGCCCGAGGACATCCTGGACAACCTGCTGTTCGAGGTGAACAACGCGCTGAACCCGAAGGTCGCGGCGGCCGCCGCGCTGTCCAAGGCCACCCCGGTCGGCGACCTCGGCAACCAGAAGATCATCGCCGAGTACGACACGTTCAAGCTGTACGTGCGCGATCTGGCGACCATCTTCGCGCCCGGCGGCAACGCCAACAACTTCCCCGCGCTGGTCGGGGGCGCGCACGCCCTGCCCGCGCAGGCCCTGGCGACGATCAACAACTGGATCGCCACGTACGCGCCGATCTACGCCGCCTACGGCGCGGGCGCGCCTTTCGCGGTGCACCCGACCGCGAACCTCATGCCGCTGCCTGCCGTACCGGCAGCGCCGGCGGGACCGTTCGGGGCGGGCGGGGCGGCGGTCGCCGCGGAGCAGGCCGCCATCCTGCAGTTCGGCACCACGATCCACAACCCGGGCGCCGCCGGCGAGCAGTTCTACCTGGGGCTGCTCACCAGCAAGCAGGTGTACGGCTACGAGCTGGTCCGCAACTGGAACGTGTCGCAGCTGACGACGTACGTCAAGGCCATCGACCCGGCGTACGTCAACGTCATGGCGGCCAACCAGATGAAGCCGATCAAGCTGGCGTGGGAGGACGAGCGGCGCTTCCGGCCGTACCTGTTCGAGCAGGCGATGGCGCTGCTGCCGGTGCTTGCCCCGGCGGGGGCGCTCGGGCAGAACCACCAGTTCGACCCGGGCATGGTCCAGGTCGCCCTGGAGGAGGCGAGCCGCGCCGTCTCCGACCGGTGGGAAAAGGGCGACCTGTCCAAGGTCAAGCCGGTGGTGCCGTGGCTGCAGCCGGGACAGGCCCTGCGGGTCCAGGTCGACCTTCTGCGGATGAACGCGGCGCCCGCGCTGCCCGCCATCAACCTGTCGCGGATCCGCTGACCACTGTCGCGGATCCGCTGACCAGGTTCGGCATCGGCGAGGGCGCCGAATGATACGGAAGGCCTCCCGGTTTCGGGAGGCCTTCCTCCGTTCGGGCTACCGTGGCCGCACAGTCGTCCTTGCGACGATCGTCCGGGGTATCACCGCTGCTCGATGCCTCTCTATTCTGTAGTAGCGGTCCCATCACGACACAGGAGCGCCCGTGTTCCACCTCGACGCGACGACGCACGGTCCGGTCGGCCGTGCCGTCCCGGCGCGACCGGCGCCGGGTGACGAGCGGGTGGAGACACAGGCGCACGCGAGTCGGCCCCGGCGGCGAGACCGGCCTGGGTTCAGGCCGGTGCCGTGGACCGGGGGCCGGGATCGGCGTATGGGCGGCAGCGGTCAGATGAGCGTCCAGGACGTCTGGACCGGTCCGTCGTCCTGGGGGTAGCAGCAGAGCCGCAGGTGCCCCCGCGCGACACCAGTCGCGCAGAAGCGACCCAACGCGTCGGCGTCGACCCAGGTGGGGCCGTCGGCGTGGTCGACCCGGATGCGGGCGCGCTGGGGCGGCACGAGCTGCCCGGTCAACGCGACCGTGGCGCCGGTGACGGCCGCCTCGACCTCGATGGTCAGGTCGCCCGCGGTGAACGTGAACAGGTCCGGCGGGGTGTCGCCACGGACGCCCGCCAGTTCCACCTGCTTGACCAGTTGCGCGAGCGCGGCGTCGGTGTCGCGCCAGGACAGCGCCTCCTTCGCCATCGTCAGCAGGTGCGTCGGCACGGGGTCCATCCGCGAGGCCAGCCCACGCAGTTCGGTCGGGTTACGGTCGTGGTCATGCGGCATCGCTGCTCAGCCTCCTGCGGAGATGGTCCAGGCAGCGTGCTCTCGTGGGGCCGATGCTGCCGATGGGTATGTCCAAGGCCGCGCTGACCTCGGCGTAGCTGGGTGGTGGGTCGAGCAGCAGCAGCCGCAGCACCGCCTGGCACTGCGCGGGCAGCTCACGTACGGCCTGCCACAGGGCACGGTCGCGCTCGCGGCGCAGCAGGTCGTGGTCGGGCGCGTCGCCGACGGTGTCGCGCGGCTCCAGCGTGGTCAGGTCCCCGACGGGCAGGTCCCGCCCGGCCCGGCGCAGCACCGCCAGCGCCTCGCGCCGGGCCGTGGTGGCCAGCCAGGAGCCCAGCCGGTCCGGTTCGCGGATGGCGCCCAGGTGCTCGACCAGGCGCAGCCAGGTGGCCTGGAAGACGTCGGCGGCGTCGGCCGAACCCAGGCGGTGGCTGCGCGCCACCGCCCAGACCAGCCCGGAGTAGGCGTCGACCAGCGCGTTCCAGGCCTGCTGGTCGCCTGCGGCAGCCCGTTCCAGCAGCGCGCCCGTGTCCGGTTCGGGCAGCATCGTCTCCTGCGATCCCTGGCTCATGACAGCCCCGGGTATCCGCCGATGGAGCGCAGCGCCGCCGTGGACAGGACCGACTTGAGCGCCACCTCGGTCGAACCGCTGCGGGCCGTCTGCTCGGCGAGCAGCCCGACCACGTGCGGGGTGGCGAACGAGGTCCCGCTCCACAGCGCCCAGCCGGTCGGGAACTGGCTGTGCTTGACGAACGTGCTGGTGATGTCCTCGCCGGGCGCGATGACGGTGACCCAGGGGCCCGCGTTGCTCCAGTCGCACAGGCCCTTGCCGTCGTGCGCGGCGACCGCGACGATCTGTCCCGCCCACGGCTGCGCCGTGCCTGCGAACGCGGCGGGCCAGAACGGGCGGTCGCGCAGGCCGTCGTTGCCCGCCGCGGCGACGACGAGCCGGTCGCGCCCGGTGAGCAGCTGCCCCAGTGCCACCGACAGCGCCAGCGGCGGTTGGTCGTCGAGGGTGTAGCCGCCCAGCGACAGGTTGATCAGCTTCTCGTCGCTGACGCGGTCGAACGAGGCGATCAGGTCGGCCTCGGTACACAGTCCGAAGGTGTCCAGCAGACGCACCGCGCGGACGTCGGCCTTGGCGGTCTGCGCGGCGATGACGCCGATGATGAAGTTGGCGTGGCCGACGTCGCCGTCCAGCACACCGTCGTCGTCGACGTCGGTGTCGGTCTCGAAGTCGGCCGCCGTGGCCGTGTACGCGTGCGACGGCAGCGGGCTCTCGCGCCACACGCCGGTGTCGATCACCATGACCGGCACGTCCCGGCGCGGCTTGTCGACCGTCGGCGAGGTGGTGGGCTGGGCGGCGGGCTGCGGGGGTCCGAACGGGCCGCCGTGCTCGAACGGGGTCGACACGAACACATGGTTGGGCGCCGCGACGGTGCGGTCGTCGCCGTCACGTGCGGCCGCCTGCCGTACCTTGCGGGCGGCGGCGGGCACGTCCAGGCCGTCCGCGGTCAGCCGCAGGAGGCCGGGCGCCACGACGGTCTCGTTCACCCGGTCGGTGTGGCCGAGGCCGCCGAGCACCCGTTCGGCGGACTGCCGATGGTCGGTGAGCACCAGCAGTTCGTTGCGAGCGAACCAGACGGGCCTGCGACCGGCGCGGGTCTCCTGGCCGAGCCAGGGCAGCTCGGCCATCCTCCGGGCCCGCCGGTCCTGCCAGCGGTGCAGGCGGTCCTGCGACATTGCCATCGTGGTCCTCCAGGTCGGCGTGTTGCGTCGTGCAACAGAGTGCGGGCGGTGGCCTCCTGATACATCGGGGTCTGTCACAACGACGACACTTGCGACAGTGGTGATTGGACCGATGCGAGAGTTGTGCGGCATGAGCGCGTACTAGCCATGGTCATGGCCAACCCGGAACGGGCCGCCGCCCTCGGCGTACGGCTGCTGGCCCGGGCCGAACGTGGACGCGACCGCCCCGGTATGTCCACCAGCCTGCGCATCCTCGGCCTGGCCGCCCGGGAGCTGCAGGATCCGGCGCTGGCCGCCATCCGGTTGCGCCGCTCGATCGCCGTGGCCCGTGACCATCCGCGGCTGGCGGCCGAGTCCCGGATGAGCCTGGCGTTGGTGCTCAACGACCTCGGGCGTCCTCGGGCCGCGCTGCGCGAGATCGATCAGGCGCTGCTGGTGCTGGAGGGGCTGCCGCTGGCTCGGGCCCGGATGCAGCACGGGATCCTGCTGCGGCGGCTGGGCCGCGACACCGAAGCGCTGGAGGCGTACGGTGCGGCGCTGGCGAGCTTCCGGCGCCACGACGACCGGCTGTGGCAGGCGCGGGCGCTGACCAACCGCGGGGTCCTGCAGGCCTACCGCGGGATGTTGACGCAGGCGAAGGTGGATCTGGAGCGGGCCGAGGAGCTGTACCGGGGCCAGTCGCTGACCGTGGCCGTGGCCCAGGTGCAGCACAACCTCGGTTTCGTCGCGGCGCAGGGCGGCGACATCGTCACGGCGCTCACCTGGTACGACCGGGCCGACGAGCAGTTCCGGCAAAGCGGGCGCCGACCCGCCGAGGCGCTGATCGACCGGGCGGAGCTGCTGCTGGCGGCCCGGCTGCTGCCTGAGGCCCACCAGGCGGCCCGCGACGCGGTCGAACTGGCCGGGTCGACCCGGCTGGGTTCGCTGCTGCCGCAGGCGCGGCTGCTGCTCGCCCAGGCGGCGCTGGCCGCCGGGGACACCGCCGAGGCGCGGCAGTCGGCGCGCCTGGCGCGGCGGGCCTTCGAACGGCAGCAGCGGGAAAGATGGGTGGTGCACGCCAGATACCTGGAGTCGGTGGCCATGGCGCGGCCGAGCCCGCGACTGCTGCGCACGCTGGCGACGGCGCTGGACGCGGCGGGCTGGCCGGAGCAGGCCCTGGACGCGCGGCTGCGCGCGGCGGCCACCGGCGACGCGGACGCGCTGGCCGAACTCGCTGCGGTCAGCGTGGCCCGCGGGCCGGTCCGGTTGCGCATCCGGGCCTGGCACGCGCAAGCGCTGTACCGCCTGCACCGCGGCGACCGAGCGGGGGCCAGGCGTGCGCTGCTGGCCGGGCTGCGCCTGCTCGACCAGTACCGGGCCGCGCTGGGCGCGACCGAACTGCGGGTGCTCAGCTCGGCCGAGGGCGGTGAGCTGGCCCGGTTGGGGGTGCGGCTGGCGCTGGTGGAGCGGTCGGGACGGCAGGTGCTGGGCTGGGCGGAGCGGTGGCGTGCGGCGACGCTGCGACTGCCCGCCGGGCGCGGGCAGGACGACCCGGCGCTGGCGCGGGAGCTCGCCGAGTTGCGCCGGGTCAGCGCGGAGCTGGCCGGATACTCCTCCGACGCGATCCGGCGGGCCCGGCCGCTGCAGCGCCAGCGTGTGTTGGAGGACTCGATCCGGCGCCGCACCTGGCGTACCCGGACCACAGGCGGCGTGGTCGAGACGCCCGGTTCGGTCGACGAGATCGTGGGCGGCCTGGGCGGGCGGGCCCTGGTGGAACTGGTCGAGCAGGACGGGCAACTGCTGGGCGTGGTCGCCGTCGACGGGCGGATCCTGTTGCGCCCGCTGGTCGCGGCGACGGCCGTGGCCGCGGAACTGGCGGCGCTGCGGTTCGCGATGCGGCGGCTGGTGCTGCGGTACGGGTCGGCGGCGTCGCTGGCCGCCGCCGAGGCCGCCGCCCGGCACGGCGTACGGCAGCTGGACGAGTGGCTGCTCGGTCCGCTGTCCCGGCTCGTCGGCGATCGGGACCTGGTGGTGGTGCCGACCGGTGCCCTGCAGGCGCTGCCGTGGTCGGCGCTGCCCAGCTGCCGTGGCCGGTCGGTGGCGGTCGCCCCGTCGGCGACGGCGTGGGCCCGCAGCGCCGCCGGTGGCGGAGTGACCGACGACCGGACCGTGCTGGTCGCGGCGGCGCGACCCGAGCACGCGCTGGGCGAGGTGCGGGCACTGGCCGCGCTGGCGCCCGCCGCGCGGGTGCTGGCCGGTCCGGACGCGACGGTGCGCGCGACCCTGGCTGCCATCGACGGTGCCCGGCTGGTGCACCTGGCCGCGCACGGTGAGTTCCGCGCCGACAATCCGCTGTTCTCCCACCTCGACCTGGCCGACGGGCCGCTGACCGTGCACGACCTGACCGGCCTGCACCGGGCGCCGGACCTGGTGGTGCTGTCGGCCTGCGACACGGGCCTGTCGGCGGTGCATCCGGGCGATGAGCTGATGGGGCTGACCGCCGCGCTGCTCGGGGCGGGCACCCGCACGCTGGTCGCGAGCATCGGCCCGGTCGACGACGACGCGACCCGGGCGCTGATGCTCGAGCTGCACGACCGGCTGCGCCAGGGCGCCGACCCGGCCGCCGCCCTGGCCGCCGCGCAGGTCGCGGCACCAGTAGAGCACTGGGCGACCGCCCATAGTTTCTCGTGTTTCGGCGCCGGAGCCGCCTGACCTCCCATCATCCGCGTCGGATATCGGCGGCGGCGGCGTCGCGCAGCTGACATCGACGGCTGTATCAGCGCCCGCCGCCGCCCGCTCTGTTTCGCGATCGTGCCGCCCGGCACGAGGCGAGGCGGAGGTGGACAGATGCGGTACACGCAGGAGCCGGGGCCGTTGGCCCGGGCGTCGGCGCTGCTGCTGGCGAGCCTGGCCGAGGTCGATGTGGCCGTGCAGGTCGAACACCCCGGCGCTGTGCAAGGTGTGCAGGCCGGAGCGTACGGCGGCCCGTGGCTTGCGGTATGGCCGTACGCGGTGCTGCCGGAGTCGCTACCGGCACGCGCCGGTGATCCGCTGCGGTTGCGGGTGCGGTTCCTGCTGCACGCCGACGGTCCCGGGACGACCCCGGTCGAGGTGCTCGACCGGGTGCTCACGGCCGGGGTGCCGTACCTGCTGGCCGAGGCGGTGCCGGACACGTTGTGGCCGGCCCTGGGGGCACGGCTGCGCATGGCGCTGCTGTGCGAGGTGCCGGTGCAGTTGGCCACGGCGGCGCCGTACGTGCCGCGGGTGACCCAGCCGCCCCGGCTGGAGACGACGGCACTGCGGCCGCTCAACGGCCGCGTCGTCACCGTCGACGGAGTGCCGCTGGCGCGGATGCGGGTGGCGGTCGCCGATCAGACGGCCGCCGCGTACACCGACAACAACGGTCACTTCACGCTGCCCGCGGTCGCCGCCGACCGCCCGCTGCGCCTGCTGGTCACCGGCCGCGGGTTGCAGCTGTCCGCCGAGGTCGCGGCCGTGTCGGCCGACCCGGTCGTCATCACCTGCGAGATCCTGGAGGTCTAGCAATGCCCGTGTACTCCTCTCCCGGCATCTATGTCGAGGAGGTGTCCGGCGGCAGCAGGCCGATCGAATCGGTCGGCACCAGCACCGCCGGGTTCGTCGGCACCGCACCCGACCCGACCGCCCGCCGCGACGAAGCCGTCGCGGTCAACAGCTGGTCGGAGTTCGTGCGCGTGTTCGTCGGCGAGAGCACCGCCAGCACCCCGCTGTCGCGGGCCGTGTACGGCTTCTTCGACAACGGCGGCGGCCGCTGCTACGTCGTCAACATCGCCACGGGCCACCCGCTGGCCGGTAAGGGCCGCCAGCGGTCCGGGCTGCGGCTGCTGGAGGCGATCGACGAGATCGCGATCGTGGCGGCGCCCGGCTACACCGACGCGGCATCCTACGAGGACCTGCTGGCCCACTGCGAGCTGATGGGCGACCGGATGGCCATCCTCGACGGGCCGGAGCACACCGGCGACGTCGAGCGGCTGACCCGCGTCGGCGGCGTCACGCTGCCCAAGCCGCCCCGCAAGGCCGGTGCGAGCGCCGAGGGCGAGTCGCAGGTCGCGCCGGTCGAGGAGAACAGCGGGCTGCGGCCGCGCCAGTCCGACTACGGCACCTTCTACGTGCCTTGGCTGGTCGTACGCGACCCGCTGACCGGCGAGATGACCAGCACCCCGCCCAGCGGCCACGTGGCCGGGGTGTGGGCGCGCACCGACACCACCCGAGGCGTGCACAAGGCCCCGGCCAACGAGCCGGTGCGCGGCGCGGTCGACCTGTCGTACCGGGTGACCAAGGCCGAGCAGGACGTGCTGAACCCGGCCGGGGTCAACTGCATCCGGCACTTCCCGGCCGAGGGCATCCGCATCTGGGGCGCCCGCACGCTGGCCGCCTCGGCCAGCGAGTGGCGCTACCTCAACGTCCGGCGACTGTTCAACATGCTCAAGGAGTCGATCGGCGACGGCACGCGCTGGATCGTGTTCGAGCCCAACGACAACCTGCTGTGGAAGTCGATCCGCCGCGACATCGGCGCGTTCCTGACCCGGGTGTGGCGCGACGGCGCGCTGCAGGGCCGTACGCCTCAGGAGGCGTTCTTCGTCAAGTGCGACGAGGAGACCAATCCCGCCGAGGTCCGCGACGCGGGCCAGGTGGTGACCCTGATCGGCATCGCGCCGGTCAAGCCGGCCGAGTTCGTCATCTTCAAGATCAGCCAGTCCGCCGGCACCGGCGGCGAGCAGGGAGCCTGACATGCCCGAGGTCACCGCAACCGCGCGTCCCGCCGCCCAGCCGGGCAACCTGGTGGACCCGTATCGCGCGTACAACTTCAAGCTGCTCATCAACAACGTGACCGAGGGCCACTTCACCGAGGTGGGCGGGCTCGGCATCAAGGTCGAGACCATCGCCTACCGGGAGGCGGGCAACAACTCGGTGGTGCGGGCCATCCCCGGCCGGGTCACGTACCAGCCGGTCACGCTGCGGTTCGGTCTCACCTCGTCGGCGGAGCTGTGGGACTGGCTGATGACCGCGGTCGAGGGCCGGGTCAGCCGCCGCAACGTCTCCATCGTCATGCTCGACAGCTCGGGTTCGGCCGAAGCGCTGCGCTGGAACCTCGTCAACGCCTGGCCCCAGGAGTGGTACGGCTCGCCGCTGGACGCGATGAGCCGCGAGCTGGCGGTGGAGACGCTGGTGTTGGCGCACGACGGCCTCCAGCGGGAGACCAGCGGTGTCGGCGCGGCTGCGTGATCTCGTCGGCTGGTTGCGGCGCCTCTTCGCGGGAAGGGGCGCCGCCGCCCGGCGGACCCTGGCGGTGACGGCCGACGGCACCGCGCTGGTGTACGTCGCCGACCCCGCCGACCAGGCCGATGCCTTCGGGCATGACGGGGCCGACGACCCGACCGCCGGACTCCGACCGCCGACCGCCGACCGGCTGGGCGGACGCGCCGCCGACCTGGACCCGTCCGGGTCCGGAACCGGTTCCGGACCGGCCCGGCCTGCGGCGCCTCAACCGGGTGCGCAGGCCGTCCGGCCGCCCCGCCCGGTGGCGCAGGCCGTCCGGCCGCCGCACCCGGTGCGGGCGCGGGACTCGGGGCAGCCGAGTTCGGTCTGTCCGGCCGTCCGTCCGGGAACGACCCAACTGCCGCCACGGTCGGTGGCCGCCCAGGCGATGGCCGCTGAGGCGGTGCGGGTCGAGGCGGAGACGGCTGCTGCACCGGCCCGATGGGCCGACGACGCGTCGGCCCAGCCACGGCCGTTGCCGGACTGGATCGACAGCCCGGCTGATTCGCCTGCGGGCGAGGGTCACCGGGTCGAGCAGCAGCGGCTTGGTCAGGCACATCGCCGTCCCGGCCCGGCCGTGGTCGGCGACGAGCCCGTCAGCCTGGCGACCGAGCGGACGGGCTCCGCGACGGAGCATGGCTTCGGGACACCTGGGTCACCGGAGCATGACGGTGTCAGCGGGCGGTCGGGGTGGCCGGGCTCGCAGGACGCTGCCTGGCCGACGCGGTTCGGCGGGCGGGCGGCTGCGGCCCCGGCGACACCCGGCACCCCGCCCGGAGCGGATCCACCCGGGTCATCCCAGGTGGACGACCTGCCGGGGCCGCGCAGGGAGGGCAGGGGGGAAGCTCGGCACGACCGGCTCACCGGGTCCGGTACCGGTACCGCCGCCACGGCGGACCGCGACAGGACGGCTGCCGTCCGCGTCCACTCGGACACTTCCGGGTGGCCCGCGCCGTCGTACGGCCCGGAGGTCTCGACACAGGACGACCGGGCCTTCGAGGCGGTCGAATCCTGGCGTGGCCCGACGGCGGACGCGTGGACCGACGCCGTTCTGGGGCGGCGGTCGAGCCGTGCCCCAGGGCAGTCCGCCACCGCTTCGGGGTCGGCCGCGACGCCCGGTCCGCAGCCGGTGCGCCCCGGGCCGGGCCGAGCGGCGCAGCCCTCGTACCCGGCGTACCCGGCCGTTTCGCGGGCCCGGCGGCAGGACTGGCCGCACGACGCCGAGCGGCTCGGGCCGCCCGGGGCCGCCATGATCACCGGTCCCGCGGCCGAGGCGCCGTGGCCGTCGCTGGACGGCCCGGCAACGGTCGCCGACCCGTGGCCGCACCTGCTCGACGACACGGCGCTGTGGGTGGCCCCCGATCCGTCCACGCCCGACCCCGACCGGATCCACCGACTGCGACGTGAACAGGAGGGGCAGCAGTGGAACGCATAGCCTTCCTCGTCGACGCCACCGGCGAGCGCATCGACTGCCTGGTCAACCCCGAGACGCTGGTGATCCGGCGACTCGCCGGGGTGCGCCCGGCGGCGCTGCCGGGCGCCGTGGTCGGCACCGGGGTCGACGACGCGCTGCTGTACACCGGCGGCGGCCGTACCGAACTGGTGCTCGACCTGCTGTTCGACGTCGACCTGGTGGAGCCCGCGCACCGACCCGACGACGTACGCGAGCTGACCGGGCGGCTGTGGCACCTGGCCGAGAACGGCGACGGCCGCCTGCCGCTGGTCCGGCTGGTATGGGGCAAAAGCTGGAACCTGCCCGGCGTGGTGGTGAACGTGGCCGAGCGTTTGGACGCCATCGACGCGTCCGGCACGCCGCGGCGTTCGTGGCTGCGGCTGAAGCTGGTGCGCACCGAGGGCGAACCCGCGGCGCCGCCGACCCGCACCTCGGCCGCCGCGGTCCAGGTGACCGGCAACGGCGCCGGCGGAGCCGGGGTCCGCTTCGACCTGCTCGCCGCCACGGCGCTGGGCGACCCGACCCGGTGGCGGGAGCTGGCCGAACACAACGGCGTCAGCAACCCGCTGGCCGTGCCCGCCGGTTCCGTCCTGGGAGTGCCGTCATGATCATTCCTCAGCTGTCGGTACGCCTGGACGGCGTGCCCGTCCCCGGCCGGGTCCTGTCGGCCCGCGTCGCGTACCGGATCTCGCTGCCGACCCAGGCCGAGCTGACCGTGCAGGCGGGCAACGGCTGGCCCTTCGGGTCCCGGCTGCAGCTCGAACTCGACGGGCAGCCGCTGTTCGACGGAGACGTCGGCTCGGTGGAGCTGGTCCGCGGCCCCGGCTCGGAGATCGGCTGGACCGTCGTGGCCCACGACGTGCTGCACCGGCTGCGCGCCCGGCAGCGGCCCCGCGTGTTCACCGACGTGACGCTGGCCGACCTGGCCCGCGAACTCACCGCCGGGCTGGGGCTGACCGTGCGCTGCCCCGACCCGGGGCCGCCGCTGGAGCGGGTGGTGCAGCACCGGGCCACCGACTGGGACCTGCTGTCGCGTACCGCCGCACGGCTGGGCCGCTACCTGCACCTCGACGGCCGCACCCTGGTCGTGGACACGCTGCGTCCGCGCGGTTCGGCGGTGGAGCTGAAGTTCGGCGACACGCTGTGGCAGTGCCGCGTCGCCGGGCACGCCGACCGGGCGCTGTCGGCGGTGACGGCGTACGGCTGGCACCCGAGCCGGGGCGAGTTCACCACCGAGCGGGCCGCGGGCCCCGGCTACCGTCCCGGCTCGGCGACCCCGCCGCCGGGGCTGGCCGCCGGCGCCGACCGCACCCTCATCGACCAGCCGGTCGGGCACCAGGCCGAGGCCGCGCAGGCGGCTGTCGACCGGGGCGCCGCGCGGGCGCTCGCGGTCAGCGGCACCTGCCAGGGCGACGTGACGGTACGGCCCGGCCGGGCCATCGGCGTCAGCGGCGTCGACGACGCTGTCGACGGGGTCTATCCGGTGTGCACGGCCGTGCACACGATCGACGCCGACGGCTACCGCACCGTCTTCGGCACCGAGGCGCCCGAAGGCCTGCCGCAGCAGACCGCGGCGGCGATCGCGCTGGGCCGGGTCACCGCGGTCGACGACCCCGACGGCCGGGGCCGGGTCCGGGTGGTCCTGCCCGGACACGGTGAACTCGACCTGGGCTGGCTGCCGGTGCTGTGCCCCGGCGCCGGGCCGGGCAAGGGCGTGGTCGTCCTGCCCGACCCCGGTGACCTGGTGGTGCTGGCGCTGCCGCGCGAGGACCCCGCCGACGCGATCGTGCTCGGCGCCGTGTTCGGCCCGCAGACCCCGCCCGACACCGGGGTGAAGGGCGGCGCGGTCAAGCGCTGGACCCTGCACAGCGCGGGTGGGCAGCAGGTCGTCGTGGACGACGTCGACAAGTCGATCACGCTCACGAACGCCGACGGCAGCCGCCTGGAGCTGGCGCCGAACGTGGTACGGCTGCTGGCCCGCACCGACCTGGTCATCGAGGCGCCGGGTCACAAGATGTCCATCCGCGCCGCCAGCGTCGACTTCGAGCGGGCGCTGATCCCGGGCCTGCCCACGGGGGTGAACCCGCTGTGAAGGCGATCGTCTCCACCGCCGACGTGCGCTGCGACCACGACGGCAAGGTCCAGAACAACCCGTCGCAGCACTGGGTGCAGATCGCGGGCGACCCGGTGCTGGTCGACGACGACCCGGAGGGACGCGCGATCGTCCGCTGCCCGAACATCGGCGCCACGATGAAGCCCTGCGTGAAGACGCTGCGCGTGTTCACCGGCTACAGCGACTGGATCCGCGTCGACGGGCACGCGGTCGTGCTGGACAACCTCGACGGGCTGACCGACGGCACCGTGCCCGGCACGGTCCACTACCAGGTCCGGATCCCCGGCCAGTCCTTCGTGGAGGTCTCCGCGTGAACGCGACATCGCTGCGCTTCTCCGAGCCCGTCGGGCTCGTCACCTCGGCCGCGGGTCGGGTCGCGCTCGTCCACGGCGACGACGCGATCCGCCAGGCGATCATGCTGCTGCTCGGTACGACGCCCGGTGAGCGGTTGATGCGCCCCGACTACGGCTCGCACCTGCACCGGCTGCTGTTCGCGCCCAACGACCAGACCACCGCCGGTCTGGCCATCCACTACGTCCGCCACGCGATCGAACGCTGGGAGCCGCGGGTCGAGATCGAGGAGGTCGACGCCGACCCCGATCCCGACATCCCGTCCCGGCTGAACGTGCACCTGCGCTACCGGGTCCGCCAGACGCTGGCCACCGGTGTCCTCGACTACCCCCTCGACCTCGGAGAACAGCCATGATCCCCGTGCCGAACCTGGACGACCGCACGTTCGCCGACCTCGTCGCCGAGGCCCGCGAGCGGGTGCGCCGGTCGTCGCCGGACTGGACCGACCTGTCGGTGCACGATCCGGGTGCCGCGCTGCTGGAGGCGTTCGCGTACCTGACCGAGGTGATGCTGTTCCGGCTGAACCGGCTACCGGAGAAGGCGTACCTGGAGTTCCTGAACCTGCTCGGGGTCACCCGGCGGCCGCCCGCCGCGGCCTGGGTGGAGCTGACGTTCAGCCGGACCGGCACCGACACCGCCGAGCGGATCGTGATCCCGGCCGGGACGCGGGTGGTGGCCGCGCGCGGCGCCGACCCGCAGCCGGTCGTGTTCACCACGACCGTCCCGGCGGCGGTCGCCGAGGGCGCGACGGAGACGCGGGTGCGGGCGTACCACTGCGAGCTCGTCGACGGGGAGCTGCTGGGCCTGGGCACCGGGCTGCCCGGACAGGTGCTGCGCTGCGACCGCGCCCCGCTGGCCACCACCGGTGAGCCGCTGGAGGTGATGCTCGGCGTGCAGGCGGCCGGGCCGGTCGACGGGGCGGCGCGGGAGTTCCAGGGTCGCGTGTTCGAGATCTGGCAGCGGGTGGAGAGCTTCGCCGGGCTGGGGCCGACCGACCGGGCGTACCTGCTGGACCCGGCAGCGGGCGTGGTCACGTTCGCGCCGGAGCTGGACGGGGCGACGGGGCAGGCCGCGATACCTGGTGCGGTGCCGGGCGCGCACCGCGAGATCCGGATCTGGTACCGCACCGGCGGCGGCTCGCACGGCAACGTCGGCGCGGGCGCGCTGACCACACTGCGGGATCCGATCGCGGGGGTACGGGTCACCAACGCCGAACCGGCCCGGGGCGGGCGCGACCTCGAACCGGTCGACGCGGTGGCCCGGCGTGGGCCGTACGAGCTGTTCAGCCTGCACCGGGCGGTGACCGCGCGCGACTTCGAGCTGCTGGCCACCACCGACTCCCCCGCCGTGGCGCGGGCGCGGGCGTTCACCCGGGCGGCGATGTGGTCGTTCGCCCGGCCGGGCGAGGTCGAGGTGACGCTGGTGCCGTTCGTGCCCGAGGCGGCCCGGCCGGGCTGGCGGCTGCCGGTGGCGGCGCTGCTGGAGCGGCAACTGGACGAGGTGCGGCTGCGTACGCAGGCCGACCTGGACCGCCGCCGGGCGCTGGGCACGTCGGTGACCACGACGTGGGCCCGGTACAAGACCGTGGCGGTGCGCGGCCGGGTGGTGGTGGGCCGCCAGGAGGACCTCGACGCGGTGCGCCGCCGCATCCACGACCGCCTCTACCAGGCCATCAGTCCACTGCCCGCCCCGGCGACGGTGGAGGGCTGGACGTTCGGCGAGCCGCTGCGCGCCTCGAACGTGTACCGGATCCTGGAGCAGGCCGAGCCGGGGGTGCGCTACGTCGACGACGTGCGGTTCGTGCTCGACCACGCCCCGTCCGGCGTGACGAGCTCGCTCGCCGCCGACAACTATCAGGCCGCCACCTGGTACACCGGCGGTGGCGCCCAGGTGTTCCGGTCCACCAACGACGGCCAGGGCTGGGAGCTCGTCAACGAGCTGCCCGGCGAGACGGTCCGGCAGGTGCTGCCCGCGCCCGGCGCCGACCGCCCCGGTGTCACGGCACGGCCGGGCACCGTCGCGGTGGTCACCAACACCGACGAGGGCGGCTCCTCGGTGTACGTGTCGGCCGACCTGGGCGAGACCTGGCGCAAGCTCACCGAGCTCGACGCCGTGGTGCTGGAGGCGGCCTGGATCGACCGGGACGAGGCGGTGTCGCTGCTGCTGGCCTCCGACGCGGGACTGTTCGAGATGTCGCTGGTGGACGGTGCGGTGCCGCTGCAGATCGTGGTGGACCAGAAGGACCAGGACCGGGGCTTCAACTCGGTGCGGGCGTTCGTGTCCGAGCGCGGGGTGTGGGGCGTGGCGCTGGCCGCCGAGACCAGCTACGGGGTGTACCTGTCCACCGCGGGCGGCAAACCCGGCACGTTCCAGCACGTGGGGCTCGCGGGCACCGACACCCGGGCGTTGGCGGTGCAGCTGGACGGCCCGGACACGGTGCTGTGGGTGGGCACCGGCATGGCCGACCCGCGCAAGCCCGGCAAGGGCTGCTACCGGGCGCGGCTGTTCGAGGCCGACGTCCGCTGGCAGGAGATGTCGGCCGGGTGGACCGGCGGCACTTGCTGGGGCCTGGACTTCACCGACGGGGTCGCGTACGCCGCCAGCCAGAGCGGCGGAGTACTGCAGCTGGACACCACCGCCGCCACGCCGCAGTGGGAGTCGCCGTCGGTCAACTGCGGCCTGCCGCTGCGCGACCGGACCCGGTTCGAGCCGGTGCGGACCGTCGCCGCAGGCGGCGAGGTGTTCGTGGGCGGCAACCGGGGCGTGCAGGTGCGCGCCGGGGCGGGGCTGTGGCGCTCGGCGGCCAGCAAGGAGCTGCGGCAGGTCGTCACGATCCCGCCGACCTGGCTGCTGGTCTCGGGTGACCACGACATCGAGGTGGTGACCGACGATGCGGCGTGACGCGATCGCCGGGATGCTCCCGGCCGTGTTCCAGCGGACCATGCACCCGTCCGGGGTGCTTTGGGCGCTGCTGGACGTGATGGAGGGCCTGCACGACAGCAGCGAGGCCCGACTCGACGCGGTCGAGGACCTGTTCCACCCGTACCGCTGCCCGGAGCGGCTGGTGCCGTTCCTGGCCCGCTGGGTGTCGGTCGACCACCTGGGCAGCGGTCGGGACCTGGTCGCACACGGTGCCGCGCTGGCGCAGTGGCGCGGCACCCGAGAGGGGCTGAAGGCCGCGGTGGTCATCGCCACCGGCCTGACCGAGATCGAGATCGAGGAGGCGGCCGACCGCCCGTTCCACCTGATCGTCCGCATTCCCGCCGAATGCGTACTGGCCGAGCAGGTTCGGCACATCGTCGAGCTGGACAAACCGGCCGCCACCACCTTCGAGATGGGAGAACTGCCATGAGCGAGAAGACCGACAAGAACGAGAAGTGGATCATCACGACGTCGACGCCGGAGGTGGCACTGGGCCAGGACCGCGCTGCCGAGGTGACCTTCACCATCACCAACCAGACCAAGCGCACCGGCCGACCCGGCATCGACTTCCACACCGGGACCGACACCGACGCCGCCTGGTTCACCGTGGAGGACTACCCGCGCCCGCGGCCGGGGGCCACCGCGCCACTGGTCGTGAAGATCAACGTGCCGCAGACGGCCCCGGCCGGACGCTACGAGTTCCAGGCCCGACTCACCCCTCCCCCGGCCCCGGGCACCTTCGGCGACGCCGAGGCCGGTGACGCGCCTGAGGAGAACTCGGTGCTCAGCCGCCGCGTCGCCGTGGTCGTGCCCGCGCCGCCGACGCCGGAGAAGAAGCCGTTCCCGTGGTGGATCGTGGTCGCCGCCGCGCTGGCCGTACTGGTCATCGGTGTGATCACCTGGCTGGTGTGGCCGGGCGACGACCCGCAGGCGGTCGCCCCGCAGTCGTCGGCCAGCCCGTCGGTCGAGCCCAGCGCCAGCCCTTCACCGGTGCCGATGACCGCCGTGCCGAAGCTGGTCGGGCTGAACCTCACCGACGCGAAGGCGGCCCTGGCCAAGGCCGGTTTCGTGCCCGGCACGGTCCAGTACGGCTGGGACAACTCCCGCGGCCCCGGCGCGGTCACCCGCCAGTCACTGCCGGGTGGCGCGAGCGCGGCCAAGGGCAGCACTGTCGACCTCGGGATCTCGGCGGCCGCGGCGCAGCCGGTCATCTCCGTGCCGGTCAACAACTCCAGCGTCCCGCCGGGCCGGATGCCCACGCTGAACTGGACCCAGCCCGACTCGTGGCCGGTGCGCTGGCTGGTCTCGGTGCAGCTCGAACGCTGCACCCGGTCGGTGGTCGGTGAGGTCTGCAGCCTCACCCCGGCCGTGTCCAGCCAGATCTCGCGGGAGCGGCAGTTCACCCCGGCGCTGCCCAAGCCCAACTACGACACGGTCAACAACGTCCGCGACAACGGCTGGGTCACCATCAGTGTCCAGGTCCTCGACGACTACGGCACCGCCACCACCGCCGGCACCGTCCGGGTCTACCTGGAGCACTGACATGCCCGCACTCACCCGAGGACAGAAGATCCTCGCCGCGGTCGCGGTGCTGATCGTGGCGCTGTACGTCACCGGCGTGGCCACCCAGAACGACCAGCAGTCCATGGCCGACCCCACCGACAACGGCCTGGTCCAGGCACTGGGCGACTGGTTCGGCGACCCCGATCCGGTCGACCCGGCGGATCTGACCGCCCCGTGCCGCACCGGCGACACCCTCACGGTCGAGGGCAGCTGCGTGCTGACCGTCGCCAGGGCCGACGCGGACCTGCGCGAGGTGGCGCTGCGCCCCGACGCCGCGCTGCACCTGCACACCCGCGCCCCGCACGACGACACCGCCCTCGACCGCGACGTCCCCGCCGGGGAGCGCATCAAGGTCGCGGTCGACGGCGACGGCGTGGACATCACGCTGACCTGCGACAAGTGCACCGTGACCGTTGGAGGCAGTGATGGATAGGCTGCGCACCCCGTTCTTCTTCGTCTCGCTCGTCGCGTTCGGACTGGTCGTGGCGGTGGAGACGGGCAGCTCGTTCCTGCTCGGGCTCACCACCCCGGCCCTGGACACGGCCACGCAGCTCGGCGCCGACGTCCCGCCGGGCGTGGCGGAGCGGCCGGGCGGACTGGCCATCTCGTACCTGG
The DNA here is from genome assembly GCF_019083965.1 of Catellatospora tritici. Classification (GTDB taxonomy): domain Bacteria; phylum Actinomycetota; class Actinomycetes; order Mycobacteriales; family Micromonosporaceae; genus Catellatospora; species Catellatospora tritici. Next base: position 300,034 of record NZ_JAHRCY010000004.1, on the reverse strand, counting down.
CGCTGATCGACGTCGTGCTGCTGGGCACGGCGGTGCTGATGGGCGTGGCGATCCTGGCCTCCAAGCGGCTGCATGCCCGAGCCCAGGGGGTGGTCACGCTGATCGGTGCGATCATCCTGATCATCACGGCGCTGGTGCTGCTGTTCGTGGCGATCGCCAAGCTCGTCCTGATGATCGGCCTGCTGCTGGCCTTCCCGTTCGGGACGATCGTGTACCTGATCCTGTTCGGGTCGTTCCCACGCGGCGAGGCGGCGGTGGTGCTGTCGCTGATCATGTTCCTGAAGGTGGTCGGCGCGGTCTGCCTGGTGCTGGCGCAGCAGCGGTTCCTGCAGAACAAGGGCCTGGTCGCCATGATGATCACGTCGCTGCTCGGCAACGTGGTGGCGGTGTTCCTGCACGGGCTCGTGCCGGGGGTGCTGGTCAGCATCACGGACGCCATCGCCGGGATCGTGTTCGCGATCGTCGGCATCGTGTGGGCGATCATCCTGATCATCGGGTCCATCCCGGCGATCATCCGGGCCGTCCAGGCCACGGTGGACAACGCCAAGCAACTGCGGTCGGCTGTGCCGAACGCCGCCCAGAGCTGACCCGGCCGTTCGTCATCGAGGACAGGGCCCATGACCAGCAAACTTCCGGTCACGGGCCCTGCCAGTCCCGGTCCACGGGCACGCCGGATACGAAACGATCGCTGCAGAGTTCGGACATTCCGCCACTGGACCATGCGGTCAACGAACTTAGCGGGGGTCGAGATGCCTGCGGTAGCGTCGTGTCGTCGCGCAGTGGTGCATAGCCACTGATTGACGACTTGCGGAAGCCGTAGGGGGTCGCGGGCTACGGCATTAGTCACCATTTCGCACAATGATCAAATCTGGACAGGAAGTAGATCACCGAGGCCCTCACCGCTGACCCGCCACCGCTGACCAGCGCTCGCCCTCAGCCGGGCCAAGGGCATCGACATCCGGCAGAATCCCAGCCAGAAGCACCACCGGCACCTGGAGCCGGTGCTGGTGGTGCTGTCATCGGTTAACGTGACCGGCGCACTTCAATGCGACAAGCAGCCCTTGGAGCATTAAAATGGGAACTCACGAAATGAACCCGACTTGCTGCATTCCGACAATGAAATCGGTTATCGGAAAGTCGAGTCGCGCCTGCACAGCGAACACGGCAATGGGAGTTGGGAAGATGACTTGGTGGTGCTGCCAGACCTTTTTTGTGGCGAGTACCCTTCCATCAATGATCGAATCTCCATCCGAGGAGAATTGAGCACCACGGGTAAAGACCAACTGAGGCCGTTCGTTGTCCTCTAAGTACGAGGCGCTGATGTTACCCACCGCCGCTATGGGAGCTCCAATCGCCGGCGCAGTTCCAGCAGCCGAGGACAGTTGCTCCACTCCCGTCTTATCGTTTCCATCCGTGAAGCTTGCCAGTGCCTGCACGACTGGCAGGCTGGGGCCAGCCCCACTCGCCACCTGATCCGCAATCGCTTGCTCGACAGCGGAAATCGGTGCTGAGCACTCACCTCCACCCCCCATGGATCGGCAGACGAACTCCACAAATACCTCTGGCCCCCGGTCGCCGACGCACCGCCCAGCTTCCATGCACGCCAGATGATCCATCGCTTCTCCGACCGTGAAGCTGCGTGAGCCGCTATACCCGAAGCCGCTCCTCATGGCCTCATACGTTTGCTCGCTGACGTCCTGACCCATGATCTTCAACTCACGGATCTTGCGGATCGCTTCCTCAGCTCGTTTCCGCGCGGCGGCAATCCCTGCTTCATGATGCTTCACCCGGGTCTGATATTGCGCGACAGTCTCCTCCTCGAACCGAAGACCCGATGCATCGCTGAAGGTGGTGGGATTTCCTCCGCTATACGAGTAGCCGTGTGCCTGCTGGGGGTTGGTCAGATCCAGGACTGGGTCGACCGAGATGAATCGGCCGAGTGTGGCGTCGTACTCGCGCGCACCGAGGTGCACCAGACCTGTCGAGTCCTTGGTGCCGCCGACGTAGCCTCTCGTGCCGACGAACAGGCCTTGCGATCCGCGGGTCTCGCCGTACGGCATGGTCCTGTTCCTGGTGGTGCCCAGGCCCACGGAGTTGATCTGAATCTGCTGGGTCCCGTGGTGGTCACCGACGATCCAACGCAGTCCCGCACCGTCTCGCACCGCGATGGTCTGCCCGTCTGCGGAGTAGTAGCGGGTGGCCGCCAGGGTGCCCGAGTCGCGGTCGATTTCGGTGTGACCGAGATAGAGAGTGGTCTTCCCGCCCGTCTTGCCGAGCAGCCGGTTGCCGTCGGCGTCGTACACATACTCGGTCGTGGTAGCACCTTGGGTGACTGTTGCCAGGTGTCCTTCGGGGTTCCAGTTCAGAACCTGGCCGACACCGGCGTCGGTCTGGCGGTTGACCGTGTTGCCGGCGTTGTCATAGGTGAACGCCCTGTTCGCGGTGCCGGCAAGCGGTCCTGCGGCCGCGACGCTGGTCAAGGAGTGCGGTCGGACCGCACCGGGTGCCGGGTAGGTGTACGTCCACGTGGTGTCCGCCGCGGCACCCTTGTCGACCTGCGTCTTACGGTTGCCGGTGTAGTCGTCGAAGGTCCACTGGCGCCAGTAGGGGTCGGCGCCAGCGCCGCCTGGGACCTTGGTGGCGCCGCAGTCCCAGATGGCGTTGGTCCATGCCTCGGTCATCCGGCGTAGGGCGTCGTACTTGAAGCACTCGACCTGGTCCCGTGCCCCGTTGGTCCTTCCGGCGATGACTTTGACGTCGCCGATGGCGTCGTAGCTGTATTCGCTGGTGAACTTGTCGCTGAAGGTGCCCGGGGTCGTGCTCTCGGTGTCGACCTGGGACACGTCGAGGCGTCCGGTGCCCTGGTTGATGGTGTTCGTCAACCGCACCTGAGCTCCTGCGGCGCCGAGCGTGACCCTGTTCAGCGGCCCGTAGTTGTAGTAGGTCCGGCTGGCGACGTAGGTGGTGGTGCTGGGTCCGTAGTCGGAGGTGACGGTCGTCGGGTAGCCGAGGTTGTCGTATCCGTAGGTGATCACCTCGTCTTCGGCCAGCGGCGTCCCGGCCGCCCCTACCCCTGGCACTGTCATCGAGGTGATGTTGCCGGCCTGGTCATAGCCCAGGTTCGTCTGGTAGGTCTTCACGGCCGGGTCCATCACACCGGCCGGGACGGTGACGAAGTTGCCGGTGGGTTGGTAGCGGTTGTTGTATCCGGTGACGCCGGTGACGTACGCGCCGGTGGTGTCGTAGCGCGTCGCCGAGGTGAGCTGCCCCTTGGCGATGGTGTCGTAGAGGTAGGAAGCGAGCTTCGTGCCGCCGGTGCCGACCGGGCCCGACCAGCGTTCGATGACGCGGGAGAGGTCGTCGTACTTGTTCGAGACCTTCCCGAGCGGGCCCTGGGTGTAGTCGACGCGGCCGGCCGAGTCGTAGGCCGTGGTCGTGGTGCCGGCGTCGGGGTCGACCGCAGTGGTCATGCGACCGGCCCAGTCGTAGGCGTAGGTCCAGTCGTTGCCGGCCGGGTCGGTCATGGCGGTCATACGCCCGAGCAGGTCGTAGGTGTAGACGGTGTCCTGGTGGATGGTGGCGGTGGTGTACTGCTCCAGCTTCGTGGTCTTGCCGTTGACGTCGAGATACGCGATGGTCCTGGTGCCGCCGGCCGGAGGCACGGTCTCGACCCGGTCGCCGTAGTAGGTGGTGGTGGCCTGCCGCCATGCGCTGGCGGTGGTGGAGTAGTCCGCCACGCTGATCGGCCGCGACAGGTGGTCATAGGTTGTCTTGTGCCAGGCGGGCAGTGCCGTCAGGGCCGGGTTGAGCAGCCCCGATCCGGCGGCTGAGGCGTTGTGCACCGGGTCGCCGGTCGCCGCGACGTTACCGCGGGCGTCGTAGGTCGTGACGCTGACGATCCGGCCACCGGCCGGGCTGGCCGTCTGGACTTCCCTGGTGCGGCCACGGCCGTCGAGGTAGGTGAACGACGAGGCCCAGTTCCCCGCACCCGACACCAGTTTCTCGGTCTGCGTGCGCGCGGGCGCGGTGGGCTGGCCGATCCCGCCGTCGTAGGTGATCTGGTATGCGAACCGCAGCGATCCCTGGCCCGCTGTCTCGCCGGGCAGAAGCACCTCGGTGGTGCGGCCCAGGCGGTCGACCTTCAGTTCGGTCACCTTGCCGTTGGCGTCGATCGTCTTGAACGGACCGCCCTGGTAACGCGACATGAAGATGGTGGTCTGGTGACCGGCGATCGGGCCGGCGGTGACGATGCCGTTCTCCGGCCAGTTGACCGCCGGGTTGTAGGTCGTCGTGGTGGTCTTTCCCGCCGCGTCGGTCGCGCTGGTGACACGGCCGAAGTTGTCGTACACCGACTCGGTGGCGGTGTACTTGTTGCTGGCGCTGTATGTCTTGACCCAAGTGGGGTTGCCGTCGTCGAGATACTGCAGCGGGCCGGTGTCGATAGACCCGTCGTAGTAGGTGATCGTGCGCCCGATCTCCGCGCCCGGGGTCTGGGTGTTGCACGCCGAGCCCTCACGGGTGATGACCGTGTCCGGGTAGTCGAGCAGGTAGAGCGCTTCGTTGCGGGCGTAGTAGATGTTGGTGCAGGTGTCGTCGGCGGTGTCGGCGAGGTTGCCGTGGTCGGTGACCGTCTCCGGCTGCCAGAACACGTTGTCGTAGGTCGTCGTCTTCTGGGTCTCGCGCCAGCCTCCGCCGGTGACCTTCTCCCGGTTCTTCTCCAGCGTGACGAACGTCCGGTACGAGTTGTTGTAGCCCGGCCCGTCGCCCATCAGCGGATACCCGTACTCGTAGCGGGTTGACCCGACCTCGTCGTAGGTCGCAAGGGTCGGATCGGAGTTGTAGGTGAGCATCTTGTAGCGCTGGACCTGCAGCGTCCGGCCGGTCACGGCATAGTGGTCGACGCGCCAGTGGTCGTCGAAGTCCTTGATCATCGTCTGCTTGAGGGTGTCGTCGTCCTTGCGGTCGTAGTACATCCCCTGGAAGAAGGTGTGCGTCTCGACCGTGTACTGCGACGGGTCCGTGCCCGAGCCCTGCAGCACCCGCACCTTGCCGTAGCCGCGCCAGTCACTCCACGACTCGTCCGAGTCCGCGACGAACGGAGAACGCGGGTGAGCCCAGGTCGCGGTCGACTGCGAGTAGTCGTACTGGGTCACCTGATCCGGCGAGCCGCCCACCAGGTCCTTGTAGACGACCTTCGTGACGAGATACTTGTGGAAGATCCCGAAGCCGGAATCGTTGCTGTCTTCCGGTGTGTGGAAGATGTTGTAGCAGTCCTCGGTGTTGACGTCCCAGTTGCCGACCTTGGTGTTGTACCAGGTGCTGTAGCCCGGCTGGTTCGATCCGCCGTCCGGGCACGGGTCCTTGCGGCCGTAGGTGATCTCGATCTTCCCGCCGAACCCGTTGTAGATCTGCAGCAGCCGCGGCATCCGCAGTGCCGCGACACCCAGGCCGTCCTCGTCGTAGTCGACGCGGCCGTCCAGGTCGGTCCGCGAGTCGAAGTTCACCACCGGCAGGGCGATCTTGGTGGCGTCGTCGCCGATCAACCCGATCGGTCGCAGGTAGTCCAGGAACAGCACCTCACCGGTCAGACCAGGCGGGTTGATGAACTTGTACCTCGCCTGCACCCGCGAGATGTTCTCCCAGCCGTTGGTCACCGGGTTCCACGTGTAGGACGTGACCATGTCCAGGCGCGTCGAGGTGAAGAACGCCTGCGAGTAGTTGCCGCACGAGGTCGCCGAACACAGCAGATCGGCCGGCACGTCCGGATACGACGACGGTGAGGACGCCTGGGTCGGACAGGCGTTGGCCGGGTACGGGTTGGCCACCACGTCGTCGGTCAGCGTGCGCTCGACACACCGGTTCACCGACGTGAACTCGACCTTTCCGACAGGGATCGATCCAGCCACGGTGTCATTGCGACCGTATTCGATCCGGTCGAGATAGCCGCCGCGGTCGTAATCCAGGATGCTGCCGGTCTTGGCGCGCTTGTAGTAGTTGACCTCGCGGGTCCAGAACAGGTTCGTCTGGTTCTCGTTGCGGTCGACGATCTGGTCGAGATTCCACCGCCACGGATCCTGGCACGATCCGGTGAACGCGCTGTTGCACGGCTCGCCCGGGTCATCGCCCAGGAAGTTCATCTTCCACACCGCGTCGCGCACGAACCCGAACCGGTACTTGGCCCCGTCCGGCGTCGACACCAACCAGTACCCGTCCGACTCGGCCCCACCGGCCAGGTTCTCGACCTTCCAGCCGAAGTCGTCCTTGGTCCGCCACTTGCCGTCCGTGGTCTTCACCAGCTTCGTGGCCTGACCGTTGAGCGAGATCGTCATCTGCGCCGAGAGGATGTCGTCGGTGCCCGTCTCGCCGTCGTGCTTGTCGGGCGACTCCCAGCACATCTCACCCGCCAACGCACCGTCAGACGGGTAGTCCTCCTTGCACGAGTAGTAGGTCCGCTCGATGTAGCCCGGACTGAACGACCAGCCCAGACCGGCCCAGCCACCCTGGTTGTTCGTCCATCCCGTCACGCCGTCCACACCGCTGGAGCTGTAGGACAGCGACAGACCCAGCGGGCTGCCATAGGGCAGCGGCGGCTCCGGCAGCGGATAGGAGTAGCTGAACCCGCCCGAACTCAGGCCTATCTGCCACTCGTCCGACGGCTTCAACTCCGTCGCCTTGTACGAGCCGGTCGAGCCACCCTCCGCGACGGACATCACCGCCAGCACCGTGCCCGAGCCCTGCACCGCGGTGCTCTCATCAGCCAGCACCCCCGACCGGTTCGCACGTGCCGCGGCGATCTGGTCACCGCCGACTCCCACGACCGCGCTCAGCACACCCCGCGCCAGATCGTTGACGCTCTCCACCCGCCGCGGATTCGCCGTGCACTTCGCCACCTGCGGAGTCTTCACCGCACACGCCGGCAACTCCACCAGCCGCAACCGGTCCGCGACCGACCCGCCGAACGCCTGCGCGTACGGCGAGTAGTCGACACTCACCCGCACGTGACCGCCCGACAGCACGCTGTCAGCACGCGTCAGCGAGAACACATGACCGACCGCGCCGACGGCACCGGCCGCCGCATGGTCGAAGGACTGAACCCGCACCGCCCCGACGGGACGTTCGGCAGCGAACGCCCGCGCACCCGATTCCGCGCCGACCGGCGACACCGACACACCCAGGGTCGCGCCGACGCTCTGCGCGCCCGCCTGCCGCCCGGCCGTGGCCAGATCCAGCACCGCCACACCCGGCTGCGGCCACTTCGGCGCGGACAGCCGCGCCGTCCTCGCGACCGCGTCGTCAGGGTCAGGCCCGCGGTCGGCCACAGTCAGCGGCCGTCCGGCCACCGACACACCCACATCCAGCAGATCAGGACTCGCCGCGGCAGCCCTCACCGGCACCCCGACGAACGGCAGCAACCCCACCGTCAGAACCACAGCCAGCAGAAACGGCAACCGACGCAGGCGCACGCGCCGCCGAGCAGACACCATCACACACACTCCCCCGAGGCGATCAAGTGCACGCACGGTAGCCCAGAGTTCGACCATCCCGTTGTCCCGCGACGAAGAATCGTTATCGACGTGATGCTCATGATTGTTTGGTTCGCCTGGGGCGGCCTAGCGGTCGAACCGGCGGACAAACGTGTCCACCATCGACGAAGCACTGGAAACCGGGGATCGTGTTTGGTGACGCGGTCGTGACGATCCGACACGCACCGACCTCACTGCCGCGGCGCGTGACTCGGCCCGCCGTACCCAACGGCGGGCCGAGCCACGCGGTGCCGCTACGACAGGGTCAGCGCGGTGTCGTCGATGACGAAGGAGGTCTGCAGGGACGCGTCCTCGACGCCGGTGAACTTGATGACCACCGTCTGCCCCGCGTACGCGGAGACGTCGATGGTGCGCAGCGCGTACCCGGTGTTCTTGTTCAGGTTCGAGTAGCTGGCGATTGTGGTCGAGCCCGCGGCGACGGTCAGCTTGTCGTAGGCGACCGTGGTGGTCGTCTCGGCGGTGTCGATGTGCAGCCAGTACGTCAGCGTTGCGCGGCACCCGGCCGGGATCGTCACCGACTGCGACAGCGTGTCGGTGTGGGTGCTGCCGTACCCGTTCAGCCAGGCCTTGTACGACCCGCCGTGCGCCGCCTGACCCGAGCTGTTGTCGATCACGCCGCTGCTCTGGGTCCACGGGGACGTGCCGGTCTCGAAGCCCGGGTTGCCGAACAACTGCCCGGAGCAGGTGCCGCCCGACGAGCTGACGGTCCAGCTGAAGGACGCCGTGCCGGTGGCGTTGGTGGTGTCCTTGGCCGTCACGGTGACGGTGGTGGTCTGCGCGGTGGTGGGCGTACCGGTGATCTTTCCGGTGCTCGCGTTGATGGTCAGGCCCGCGGGCAGCCCGGTGGCGCTGTAGGTCAGCGTCTGGCCGCTGCCGGAGGAGCTGGCGGTGATCTGCAGGTTCACCGCGGTGCCGACGACCGAGGACTGGTTGCCCGGGTTGGTGACCGTCACCGTGTTGCCGGTGCCCGGCGGCTTGGGCAGCAGGCAGCCCGACACGGTCAGGTCGATCGCGCGCGAGGCGTTGAGGCAGGTGGTGAACCAGTACGTCTGCTGGCCGTAGCTCTGGCCCTGGTAGACGTGGGTGGTGCCGTTGGCGTCGACCTCGCACGGGTTGTTCAGCGTGCAGGACTGGCCGTCGTCGTTGCCGGTGTTGTTGATGCCGACGACGTTGTTGGTGGCCAGGTCGACGATCGGCGAGCCGGAGGTGCCGTGGGTGGTCTGGCAGCCGGAGTTGTACTTGATCGAGTCGTGCCAGGTCCACACGCCCTCGCGCAGGGTGGGCACGAACGCGCTGATGGTGCAGTTCCAGATCTGCTTCCAGTAGCTGGACGGGATGAACATGCTGCTGCCGCTGGCCGGGCGGGTGGCCGAGATCGTCAGCGCGGTCACGCCGTAGCTGCTCTGGATCGAGGCGAACGTGGTGTTGAGGCGGTACAGGGCGACGTCGGTGTCGGTCATCGTCGCGTAGATCAGCTGGTCGGCGCGGACGGTGCCGAGGCCGGTGCCGGAGGCGTTGAGCAGGGTGCCGGACCGGGTGCTGCTGCGGTTCTGCAGCACGTCCCCGGCGCCGGGCATGCCGCCCTCATAGCAGTGGCCGTTGGTCAGCATCATGGCCCGGTCGGTGCTGACGGAGCTGGGGAAACGTACGAGCGAGGCTGAACAGTTGTTCAACGCGATCGTCGCGTTGAGGCTGGCCGCCTGGAGGGTGACGGCGGTCGCGGGGACGGCGGGGACCGCGATGGCGGCCGCGCCGAGCACGAGTGCGCCCACGGTGGTGGCGATTCGTCGGAACATGGGGGCTCCCAGGGGGTGTGAGAAATCGCCGCCAGTCTATGGGCAGCCTCACCCTCCAGTGAAGACCATGAATAACCGCGCCGATCGACCCAGCGAGCGGTCAGCGCTCGGCGCCGTCCAGCAGGGCGCGCACCTGGGCGGCGAGCGCGACCGACGCCTCGATCTCCACCTTGCGGATCGACACGCTCTCCACGTTGAACCCGAACGGCATCCCCAGGTGGCGACAGAACTCGCTGAGCTCCCGCGCCGCGGCGACACAGTAGTCGTACGACTCCGCCAGCGGGTCGGCGGCGTGGGTCAGCGCGTTCTCCAGCCAGCGCGGGATGCCCACGCCCAGCCACTTCAGGAAGGCCAGCGTCTTGAGTGAGCCGCACACCGACAGGGTGAACAGGACCGGCCGCGGCGCGATGCCCTGCTCGCGGCAACTGTGGAAGTAGTCCGACACCAGGCTCTTGGTCGCGTCGACGTCGTAGACGACCTGTGAGATGAAGAAGGCGCAGCCGCGGGCCTGCTTGGCGGCCAGGCGCAGGTGCTCGTCACCGCTGCGCACGTACCGCTCGGTGATGGCCACCCCACCCAGCAGCAGCTCCGGCCGGACCTCGTGGCGCAGCACCTGGGCCTGCGGCAGGCTCGTGTGGATGGTCTTCTGGCTCGACGACGCGCCCACGAACACGCTCAGCACGCGGGCCGGGTCGGCCCGGTCCAGCCACGACCGCAGTTCGTGCTCGGGGTACTTGCCCACGCAGCGGTAGACCACGACCGGTCGGTCCCAGCCGGTCAGGTACTCGTCCTGGAAGCGGGCCGGATCCATGGTCGGCAGGTACGGGAAGGGGCGCTGGTCGGGGTTGCGGTCGCTCTCGTCGTCGATGTCGTAGAGCACCAGGCCGTCGACGTCGAGAGGGGCGAGCCGGGCCATGGTGACGGCAGCGATCTGGCGCACCTCGTCGGGGGTGGCGCTGCGGCGCGGCGGCGTGATGCCGAACAGCAGGACACCGCTGTGCGCGTCGGTCAGCAGTTCCCGCAGCGGCGGCCGCCCGGTCGGGGTCTCGGCGGCGTTGGGCGAGGTCACGGTCTGCTCCAGCATGAACCGACCTTAACCAGGTCGTCTGTGGCGTGTCTTCGCCCAGGATTGCCGTCTCACATAGTCGACACGACTCGGGTGGTCAGTGTGCCATGGTCTGGGCGGCGCGCAGGTCGTCGAGCAGCTCGACCTGGATGGCCAGGACCTCGGTCAGGATGCGGCGGGCGACGGCCAGCAGCTCGGCGACGTGCGGGCTGACCAGCGAGTAGTAGACGGTCGAGCCTTCCTTGCGGGTGACCACGAGGTTCATCTTGCGCAGCACGGCCAGCTGCTGGGACAGGTGGGCGGCCTCCAGGCCGACCTCGGGCAGCATCTCGCCGACGGAGTGCTCGCGCACCGACAGCAGCTCCAGCACGCGAATGCGGGCCGGGTGGGCCAGTGCCTTGAAGAACTCCGCCTTGGCCTGATACAGCGGTTTGCGCACCGGTCCACCTCCTCCATCGTCCCCAAACCGTACCGGGCGCATTCGCGGGCTGCCGGGCTGCCGGGGGCGTTCCGATCAGCGGACCATGCGGCCGGGGCGGGACAGGGCGAACAGCCGTCTGGCCAGGGCCTGCAGCAGCACCAGACTGGTGTCCTGGTCACCGCGGCGGTGCATGACGTGCGCGTGGGTGGCGATACCGAGCAGGCGCAGTCCGTCCAGGCCCCAGGCGGTCGCGTTCGCGTCCAGGTGGGCGTGCAGCGCCGCGAACTCGGCGGCGGCCTCGCCGCGCTGGGTGGTGCGCCGCACCGCGGGCACCAGGCCGTCGACCACCAGGAGGTATCCGTGCCAGGCCGAACGTCGCTGGGGTTCCATCTGGCTGCACGCCCCTTCCGCTGTCGGCCATCCCGGCCGCGCGTGCTCGGGCGCTGCCCGCCGAACCCGCGGCGACGCATTAGTACTTGCTAAGATACGCAACTATTCAGCTCGACGGGCACCGGGTGTACGCAGCCCCCGCCCGAATGGCAAGATTCGTCCCATGTGGACAGAGGGTGCCTCGGCCGACGCGATCGAGCTGGCACACAGACAGGTCGCGGCGGCCGCCGCGATGCTCGCCCAGCACCGTCCGGCCGGTGGCGGCCTGTGCAGCTGCACCCGACAACTGCCCTGCTCGGTGGCGCTGGCCTGCGTACGCGTGAGCGAGCGGCACAGCCGGTTGCTCGGCCTCACCCACCCCACCATCGTGCTGCCATTGGTGCGCGAACAGGCGCCCGGCAGCGAGGAGACACCCCCGCAGGGTTGATCGCCACGACGACAAGGGTCCGTACAAAATTCAAGGGTTCCGATGCCTTGTGCCGCTTCGGCGGTTCTGCTTGGCTACGGCGAGCCGTCCACATCGGCATGGACACAAGGAGCCCTTCATGAGACTGAAAACGGTTACGGCAGGACCTGCCCTAGCTGTCTTCGTCGCCGCGGCGATCGCCCTGAGCGCACAGCCCTCGGCCGCCGCCCGACCCGCCGGACAGACCGGTGCGACCGCACCGGCCCTCGTCGGCACCCTGGCCGCGCCGGTCATCGACGTGAACAATGTCAAGGCCCACCTGCAGCAGCTGCAGACCATCGCGACCAACAACGGCGGCAACCGGGCGACCGGCACCGGCGGCCACACCGCCTCGGTGACCTACGTGCAGCAGAAGCTGCAGGCCGCCGGCTTCACCGTCACCCTGCAGACCTGCACCACCTGCAACGGCTCGGCCAAGAACGTCATCGCCGACTGGCCGGGTGGCGACACCAACAACACCTACATGTTCGGCGCGCACCTCGACAGCGTCTCGGCGGGTCCCGGCATCAACGACGACGGCTCCGGCTCCACGGCGCTGCTGGAGGCCGCGCTGCAGCTGGCGGCGGCCAACCCGACCATGGCCAAGCACGCGCGGTTCGGCTGGTGGGCCGGCGAGGAACAGGGCCTGATCGGCTCGAAGTTCTACGTCAACTCGCTGACCTCGGCGCAGAAGACCGCGATCAAGGCGTACGGCACGTTCGACATGATCGCCTCGACCAACGGCGGCTACTTCGTCACCGGCACCGACGCCGTCGCGGTGAAGCTGCGTGAGTACTTCACCTCCATCAGCGTGCCGACGGAGACGTCGACCGAGTGCTGCAGCGACGACGGCTCGTTCCGCAACGCGGGCATCCCGTCCTCGATCAACTCGACCGGCGCCGGCTTCACCAAGACCAGCGCGCAGGTCACCAAGTGGGGCGGCACCGCCGGTGCGGCGTACGACCCGTGCTACCACAAGGCGTGCGACAGCTACCCGTCGAACATCAACACGACGTCGCTGGGCCGCTTCGCCAACGCGATCGAGTACGCCGTGTGGAACCTGACCACCGGCACCGCGCCCGCCAATGACTTCTCGGTGTCGCTGAGCCCCACCTCCGGTGCGGTCAACCCGGGTTCGTCGACCACGGCCACCGTCAGCACCGCGACCACCTCGGGCAGCGCGCAGACGGTCAGCCTCAGCGCCTCCGGCGCCCCGTCGGGCGTGTCCGTGAGCTTCAGCCCCACCTCGGTGACCTCCGGCGGCTCGTCGACAATGACCGTGTCGACCACCTCCAGTGCCGCCCCCGGCACCTACACCATCACGGTGACCGGCACCGGGTCCGTGACCCACTCGGCCACGTACACGCTGACCGTCAACGGCACCGGCGGGTGCACCGGGGCCGGGCAGAAGTTCGCCAACCCGGGCTTCGAGTCCGGTGCCACCTCGTGGACCCAGTCCTCGGGCGTGATCGGGCAGAACACCGGCAACGGCGCGCCGCGCACCGGCACGTGGTCTGCGTGGCTGAACGGCTACGGCTCCACCCACACCGACACGCTGTCGCAGTCGGTGACCCTGCCGACCGGGTGCAGCAGCTACACGCTGTCGTTCTATCTGAAGATCGTCACCGCGGAGACCACGACCACCACCGCGTACGACAAGCTGACCGTGCAGGCGGGCACCACCACGCTGCAGGTGTTCTCGAACCTGAACGCCAGCGGGTACACGCTGCGCTCGTACAACCTGTCGGCCTTCGCGGGCCAGACCGTCACCATCAAGTTCACCGGCGTCGAGGACTCGGGCCTGCAGACGTCGTTCGTCATCGACGACACGGCCGTGACCGTGTCCTGACGCGACAACAACCGGTGGCCGGTTCCACGAACCGGCCACCGGTTGTTAATGTCGGCGCCTGTGCGTACGCGGATGGTGCTGGTGCGGCACGGCGACTCGGTGCACAAGGCAGACGGCGTGGTCGGCGGCCCGCACGGCTGCGGCGGCCTGACGCCGCTGGGACACGAGCAGGCGGCCGGATTGGCCTCGCTGCTCGCCGCACGGGCGGACCAGGACGGGTGGGGTGAGACCGTCGCGGTCTACACCTCGACCCGACGTCGGGCGGTGCAGACCGCGGCCACGGTCGGGGCGGCGTTCGGAGTGGAGCCGACCCAGGACTGCGGCCTGTGCACCTGGCACGTGCCGGACTATGCCGACGGCATGGCGGTGGAGCGGTTCCTGCGGGACCACGCCGCACCCGGCGGCGGGGTGTTTCGGCCATTTCAGGACGGCAACGAGACACCTGCCGAGCTGCTCACCCGGATCAGCCGCGCGCTGGTGGAGATCGCCTCCCGGCACCGGGGCGCGACCGTGATCGTGGTCGCGCACGCGGAGACGGTCGCCGCTTCGTTCACCGGGCTCGGCCTGCTCGGCCACTGGCACCCGTTCGACCTGGTCAACGTCGGCAACGCCACGGTCACCGAATGGCTCACCGACGACAACCCGGCGGCGTTCCCGCCGCCGCGCTGGTCCCTGGTCCGCTTCAACGCGTGAGGCAACCCGCCGCCAGCGGCCGTCGCGGGCGCGACGCCGCCTGTTGTCCGACCCGGCTACCTTGAGCCGATGGCTCGCGGCGCGAAAAGGACGCTCCGACGCAGGGACATCCAGGCGCGGGTCGTGTCGGCTGTGGTCGCGAGCGCGGCACTTGCCGGTGCCTGGATCATCGACCGTACCGGCGGCTCCGTGCCGCGGTTCGCGTTCCTGCTCGCGCCGGTCGCCGTCTGGGCGGCGGTGATCGCGTACGCCCAGCGGGTCGTCGTGAGCCAGACCTCCATCGCCGTGTACTCGATGTATCGCGTCAGCACGGTGCCGCGGCACATGGTGGCAGCCGGGCAGCTCGGCAGTGACGGCAAGCTGCTCGTCCAGACCACCGACGGTCGGACCGTCGTCATCCGGACCGGGCCGTCGTGGCTGTGGGAACCGAGAAGCGGCAGGCTCGATCGAAGGCTGGGCCAGCGCGAAGCGGCCGAGCAGCTCAACGCCATGCTTCGCGGAACCCCCGCGTTGCTCGACACCGCGACGCCCCGGACCGCAACACCTCGGATCGCCTGGCGATGGGGGGTCGTCGCCATCGCGGCGGCGTGCCTGTTCGCCTTCGCGGCGGGCTGCCTCGGGCCTGACCTGCTGCACTACTGACGGGCCGCGCCAAGGGACCGCACCGATCTTCTCCGGCAGCTCACGCCAGACGGTCACCGCCACGCGATCAGAAGCGGTTACGCAGGCGCATGGCGTTGGGTCGACCGTCGGGATCGCAGATCAGCTCGTAGACGAGCCGAGCGGGCAGCCTGCGCCAACCGCCGACCTTCGGCGGGACGTAGCGGCGCAGTCTGGTGCGCGGCCGCGGACCGGTGCCACCGGCCTCGTGCCAGCCGTCCAGCTCCCTGGCCGCGGCAGCGAACAGGTCGAACGCCGCCCGCGGCTCGCGCAGCCGCCCGTCGGGACGCCCTCGCCGCCGAACACGTGCTCACTCATCAGCTCCAGCCGCAGGTCACGCGCGTACGCGGGGACCTCCGACTCGTCGACCACCGCGCAGGTCAGCTCGGAGTCATAGGTCCACGAGCGCAGGTTGAAGTTGTCCGAGCCCACCGTCGCCCAGGTGTCGTCCACGACGCACGACTTCGCGTGTACGTAGATCGGCGTCCCGGCGGCGTTCTCCAGGCCGTACACCGCGACCCGGTCGCCGCCTGCCCGGCCCAGCACCTTCATCGCCTGCTTGCGACCCCACGACTCGGCGATGGAGATGGTCGGCGAGGCCGCGTCCGGGACGAGCGGCACCACGCAGATCAGGCGCAGGTCGGGGTTGGCCCGCAACGCCTCGGCGAACGGCTGGATCACCCGGGCCGACCAGAGGTACTGATCCTCGACGTAGATCAGCTGCTGTGCCTTGGCCAGCGCTTTGAGGTAACCGCGCGCGATGCTGCGCTCGCCGCGCGGGGCGAACGGATAGCGGCCCAGCCGCCGCCGCGGGTACGTGCGCAGCGTCTGCACGCTGTGCGGACCGCACGCGGGCGGGTCCGGCAGCTGCTCGGGCAGCGCCGGGACCTCGGTGCGCAGCCGGGACAGGCGGTCGCGCAGCCAGTCCAGCACGTTCAGCGACAGCGGGCTCGGGTCGAGCCATCGTTCCCGGAACACGTGCTCGACGTCGCCGACCGCAGGACCACGCAGCTGCAGCTGGATGTCGTGCCAGGGCGGGTTCGGGCCGTACACCTCGGCCATCGGTGGGGCGAGCGGATCGCCCTGGTGCTTGGTGTCGTCGTTGCGGCCGCGGCACAGGTCGATGCCGCCGACGAAGGCCACGTCGTCCTCGGGGCGGTCGGGGTGGCGGACCACGAACATCTTCTGGTGGTGCGAGCCGCCGAAGCGGACCCGCATGTCGAGCAGGACGTGCGCCCCGGCCTCCTGCAGCTGCTCGGCGAGCTGGCGGTTCTGCGGCGAGCTGAAGTGCAGCCAGTCCGGGTGCGAGCGCCACAGCAGGCCGTACACGTGCACCCCGCGTCGGGCCGCGTCGCCGAGCACCTTGGTGACCTGGGTGCGCGGCCCGTCCAGGCGCTCATCGGGGTCGCCGCGCCAGTCGGTGAACATCACCACGTCCCCGGCCCGGGTCCGATCCAGGACCTCGACCAGCTCATGGAAGTACGCCGCTCCGTGCACCAGCGGGCGGGCCAGGTTGCCCCGGGTCCAGGCCAGGCCGTCGCCGCGCCGCCGGTCGATGTCGGTGGCGGGGTTGCCGCGCTCGTCGGCGGACAGGAACCAGCTGCCGGGGGTCACGCCGGCGACCGTACCGTCAGCGCCACGGAAACCGTCAGGGGCATCGAGTTCGCGATGGTCGGCTCCCACCCGCCGCGGCAGGCCGGGTCTCAGAAGGTGATGAACCCGTACAGAGCCTTGTGGTTGGACTTGGTGGAAGCGACCGTGTACCCGACCGGCGAGGCCTGGACCGTGCCTCGCACGAACAGATAGTCGATCTTGCTGGACCCGTTGGTCGCGGCGGTGCCGTAGCCGTTCATGCCGTATCCGCTGAGCGTGCTCGCCGGGATGCCGGTGCGGTTGGCGTCGATGCCGACGATCCGGATCGTGGAGGCGTTCATCAGGTCGGTCGCATCGACACCGAGGTGGATGCCGGTGGCGCCGATGCCCTTGTCGCCGTCGCCCGCGCAGGCGTTCTGGCGGTTCTCCTGCGGCAGATGCATGGTCGCGGCGAAGACGCTGGTGCCGGTCTCCTTGATGGTGAACCGGGCGGCGATGGCGCTGGTGCGCTTCCACTTGTACTGGTCGGTGGTGTCGGGGTCGGCGTTCGGCGGCTTGTACAGGGTGCACCCGGCGCCGTCGGCGTAGGCGGTGCCGGGCTTGAGCCAGCCCGCGCTCCAGTACTTCGACACACCGGTCAGGGACAGTCGCCCGGAGTGGTAGATGATGCCGTTGGTCTGCTTCTTCTTCAGGTCGCCGAGGGACTGGTCGTCGCACTTGTGGGTGCTGCCCCACGGCTCGGGGTCGTCCCAGACCACGATCGCTTGGTACGTCCCGGCGGGCAGCCCGAACTTTGCCGACAGCTGGTCGGCGTACGCGGTGGCCTGGCCGGTACCGCGGATCTGCTGCACGATGAGGATGTCGGGCGCCTTGACCCCGCTGGTGCCGGTGTGGCCCGCGTCGTCGACGAGCATCGAGGTCAGGTGGTCCGGTCCCGAGATGCGGGTGCAGGACCCGTCGGAGTTGTTGACCACCAGGTTCTCGATGTTGTTGTTGTAGACCCGCAGCACGCGGTCCGCGGCCTGCGCCGGGACCGGCAGCGCCGTCACCGTGGCGATGGCGGCCAGCACCGCCAGCAGCCGAATTCCGATCCTGGCGCGCATGCCCGGCCCTCTCGTCGAGTTGTGCCGCCATCCTGCCGGGCCCCGCTACAGCCGACCTACAGGTCCGCCACAGCGGGGCCCTGAGCGTCATGGGCCCTGGACGTCAGGCCCGCAGCGCGGTCTCCACGATGCCCGCGTAACCGACGTGGCCGGACCGGTTCGGGTGGTAGGACTCCCCCGTCGGCAGCGACGTGCCGTTGAGCCATTCGACGTCGTCGCAGACAGCGTGTCCGGTGAAGGGACCACGCGCGTCGACGAAGACGAAGCCGTGCGCGGTGGCCCTGGCCTTGATGGTGGTCGCGAGCAGGTCGGCGGCCGCGTTGAGTTCGGTCTGCTCTCCGGGCGAGATGCGGGCGATGACGTTGCACTCCTCGCCGTTGAACAGGCGCGGGTAGCCGACCACGGCCACGGTCGCGTTCGGGGCCAGGGAGCGGATGCGGTCGTACAGCCCGTCGAGCTGGCCGGGCAGGGTGTTGCGGATGTAGTTCTCGGCGGTGTCGATCTGACCCCAGCAGGTGTAGGGCCAGGGCTTGGCGCACTGGACGATCACCGAGGACCAGCCGATGTCGTTGCCGCCCGCGCTGACCGTGACGTACCGGGTCCCGGCGTTGAGGCTGCCCAGCTGCTTGTTGAGGACGTCGGGAATCTTCGCACCGGCGCAGGCGGCGAAGGTGAGCGTGGCGCCGAGGCGGGCGGCGTCGAGGACCGGATAGGCGTACGAGGAGCGCTGGCACGTTGTGTCGAAGTACTCGCGGGTGCCGGTGCCGGAGGCGTAGGAGTCGCCGAGGGCGGTGTAGGTGGGCGCGGCGGCGTGGGCGGGTGCGCCGAGCAGGACGAAGGAGAGGGCCGCCAGCAGGGGTACGGCGGCGCGGAGCGGGAACGGCATGTGGCTCTCCCAAGGGGTAGGGGGTGCGCACATGCTGCCAGAAACATTCACGAACGTGAAGGTCCACGCGTGCCGCCCGGGTAGGGCGGCACGCGTGGTGAACGTCCGATCAGGCCTGGGACGAGTAGCTGCTGAAGAAGCCGGAGTCGATCGGGTTACCGGCGTTGTCGAAGCAGTTGACCAGCACCAGGATGTCGGTTCCCGCGATCGACCAGGGCTTGTGCAAGCCGCAGAACGACGGCGTGGTGCCGTACGCGGTGGCCTGGGAGTTGCCGGGCAGGCTGGCCGCGAGCTGGTAGTACTTGATGGTCCACACCGGCGGGCCCGCGCTCAGGCCATTGCTGCCGAAGATCGAGTTGTAGTTCGTCGACGCCGGGCCTGCGCCGGGCACGTTCCAGATGTAGCCGAAGCGGTTGGGCGGGAAGGCCGGGCCGTACAGCGACCGCTTGAACTGGTACGTCGAGGTGAACGCGTTGTCGGCCAGCGCACCGAGGTGGTTGTAGCACAGGATGCGGAAGAACTGCCCGTTGGGCGAGGACTGGAAGCTGGCGACCTTGCAGCGGGCGGCCGCGGCGGCGTTGACCGCGGTCACCTGGATGCCGCCGTCCTGCGGCCCGGGGGTGCCCAGGCCGGTGAACGCGATCGAGTACTGGCCGATACCGACATGGGTGCAGGTGGTGCCGAAGCCGAGCGTGGTGTAGTTGGTGATGATGCCGCAGGCGGCGTTGTTGTACATGTAGCCGTAGAGGCCGCCGCCGATGCCGCCGGAGCTGCGTGCGAACTGGACCGAGAAGCCCGGGGCGGGGTCGAGCACGCCGGTGGTGCGGTAGCAGGCGACCTTGACGATCTCGTTGGGCGGCAGCGACGTGTCCGGGCCCCAGCTCTCGGCCTGACAGAAGCGGCCGTTGGGGCTGGTGAGCGCGTCGTGCACGGCGGTGACGTGCACGACGCCACCGGCGATGCCCTGGCCGGGGAACTTGACCGTCCACCGGCCGGGCACGCCGGGGGTGACCGACGTGGTCGACGGCACCGCCTGCGAGACGACACCGCCGGACCACAGCGCGAACCCGAACTTGTCAGGCACGGCGGCCTGCGCCGGCGCGCCCGCCACGGTGGCCGCGGCGGCGGCGGTCAGCAGGACCGTCGCGGCTCTGGCCACCCAGGTCTTGACCTTCATGAAGACTCCTACAGTGAGGGACGAGGGCCTTCAGTATCGTCAAAACATTCAGCTTGATGGATGTCAGATCACGGACGCCCCGCCGCCGCCCCGGCCTGGACGGCCAATGCCCGGTCCGCCTCGGCCTGGACCCCGTCGAGGTCGTCGGGGATCTCCGCGCCCGTGGTCGCGTTGGGCAGCGCGTCCTCCATCCTGGCCAGCGGCCGGTAGCGCAGCCCGGCGATGCCGAGCAGCACCAGGGCCACCCCGGCCACGAGCAGCAGCAGACCCATGCCCCGGCCCGGCCCGACGCCGAGTACCGGGCCGAGACTGCCCGCCAGCGCACCGCCGGTGTCCAGCAGCGGCGTGAACACGTGGTCGGCGACCAGCGGCGCGGTCACGAACGCCAGCGGTGTCATGGCCACCGCCAGCATCTGGTTGGTGGCCAGCACCCGGCCCTGCAGTTCCAGCCCCACCTTCAGCTGGATCATCGCCATCCAGTGGGCGTTGAGGATGCTCAGGCTGGCCCACCAGAGCAGGGCACCGGCGCAGATCAGCACCACGGACGGGCGCAGCCCCATCAGCGCGACGCCCAGGCCCACGCCGATGACGAAGCCGACCATTCCGGTGGCCCGTCGCCGGGTGCCGCCCCAGACGAGCATGACGAGGCTGCCCAGGGCCGCCCCGGCGCCGCTGGCCGCGGTCACCAGACCGAGGTCACCGGCGTCGCCGAACGCCAGCACCATCGGGGTGGAGGCCACCAGGGCGACGGTGAACAGGTAGTTCACCAGCATGAAGTACACGATCATGACCATGAGCGGGCGGCGGCGGGTGAGGTACCGCCAGCCGCCGAGCAGCGCCTGCTGCAACGTCTCGTCGCGGCGCCGGAACAGCCGGTCCGGGAACCGCACCGCCAGCAGCGTCAGCAGACCGATCATGAACGAGGCCACGTCCAGCGCGACCACCCACGGCAGGCCGACCGCCACGATCAGGGCGCCGCCCGCCAGCGGCGCGAGCAGCATGCCGATCCCGGTGCCGAGCTGGGCGAGGGCGTTGGCCTGGGTGAGGTACGGCTTGGGCACCAGCTGCGCGACCGCCGCCAGCCAGGCCGGGCGGTGGAACGCCGTGATCGTCGAGCCGAGCCCTGCCGCCAACGCCACCACCGCCAGGCTCAACTGATCGCGCCACAGCAGCAGGGCCAGCACCAGCATGACCAGGGCCGACAGCCCGTCGCAGACGAACATGATGCGACGGCGGTCTAGCCGGTCGGCCAGCGCCCCGCCGACCGGCAGGAACGCGATCGTGGGCAGCATCGCGAGCATGGTGACCAGGGCATAGTCGAAGGTGCGGCCACTGCGCTGGTACGCCCACACGCCGAGCGCGAACGACCCGATCGCCGAGCCGACCAGGGACACGGTCTGACCGAACGCGACGGTGTAGAAGGCGCGCAGGTCGTGGCGCATCCGGGAGCCGTGCACGGCCCCGTCGGCGGTACGCGGCGACGGCAGCCGGCCCGCCCGCCAGGCCGCCACCCGCTCCCCGATGATCGCGGCGAGCTGCCCCGCCTGGTGTTTGACGAAGTAGTGCCCGGCCCGCGGGATGGTCGCCAGCTCCACCCGCGGCGCGAACGCCGCCCATTCCAGGTGGCGCTCCTGGTAGAGCTCGGTGCTGCGGTCGCGTTCGCCGACCACGCACAGCACCGGGGCAGTGAGCGGCTGCGGCTGCGGGCGGGTCAGCTCGGCGGTGAACCAGTCCTCGGACTGGCGCGCGTCGTGGCGCAGGCTGAGCATCATCCGGTCGGTCTCGGCCTCGTCGAGGTCCTCCATGCCCCCGATCAGGCGCAGCCAGTCGCGGTAGGACCGGTCCGACACCATCCGGTCGGTGGGCAGGATGCGGTTGACCAGCGCCGACAGCCGTCCGGGCAGCCGTGCGGCGGGGAACGCGCCGCCGACGACCAGGCCGACCAGCGTGATCCCGCGTGCCTCCAGGCGTCGGGCCAGGGCGGTGGCCACGGCGGTGCCGACGCAGTGGCCGTATACGAGCAACGGGCCGGACACGGTGGCGATCACCTCGTCGGCCAGCCGGTCGACCAGCTCGTCGAGGGCGAGCAGGGGTTCGTCCGGGCGGGCCGGGTCGTGTCCGGGCAGCTCGGCGGCCAGGGTGGCGACCTTCGGGCCGAGCGCCTCGGCCAGCGGCCGGTACGCGGCGGCCGAGCCGCCGCCGTAGGGCACGCACACCACCGTCAGGTCCGCGGCAGTCCCGGCGGGCGGGCCGCCGAGGCGGTGCAGCAGCCCGGCGGCCGTGTCGCCTCCTTCGGCGCGAGACTGCAGCAGCGCGCCGAGGTCGCGGACGGTCGAGGCGGTGAACAGGTCGATGACGCGCAGGCCGGGGTCGATGTCGCGGACGGCCCGGACCGCCTGGAACGAGTCGCCGCCGAGGGCGAAGAAGTCGTCGTCGCGGCCGACGGTGTCGACGCCGAGGATCGCCTGCCACACCTGCGCCACCCGCTGCTCGTACGCGGTCTGCGGCGGGCCGCCGTCACCGGCGCCGCCCCGGCTGTCGGGCACCGGCAGGGCCGCCCGGTCGACCTTGCCGTTTGGGGTCAGCGGCAGCGCGGGCAGCGTGACCAGGGCCGAGGGCAGCATGTACTCCGGCAGCCGGGCCCGTAGCGCCGCCCGGACGGCGGCCGGGTCGGCGGTCTGCGGTGCGATCCAGGCGACCAGGCGACGCTGGTGCGCCTCACCGACGGGCAGCACCGCGGCCTCGGCCACGCCCGGCGCGTCGCGCAGGGCGGCGGCGACCTCACCGAGCTCGATCCGGAACCCGCGTACCTTTACCTGGTCGTCGAGGCGGCCGAGGAACCTGACCTCGCCGTCGGGCATGAGCTGGACCCGGTCGCCGGTGCGGTAGCAGCGTCCGGCGGCGTCCAGCGGGTCGGGCACGAACCGTTCGGCGGTCAGGTCGTCGCGTCCGGCGTAGCCGCGGGCCACGCTCGGGCCGCCGATCCACAGCTCGCCGGGCATCCCGACGGGCACGGGGCGGCCGTCGGGGCCGGTGACGTGGCAGCGCACGCCGGGCAGTGGGCGGCCCAGTGGCACGACGCCGTGGCGGCGCGGCTCAGGCACCTCGTCGACGTCACACATGAACACCGCGACGGTGGTCTCGGTGGGGCCGTACGAGTTCTGTACGGCCAGGTCGGGGCGCAGCGCCCGGATCCGGTGCACCAGCGTCCACGGGCATGGTTCCCCGGCGACCAGCAGCAGCCTGCGCGGCAGCAGCGCGGCCAGGTCGCCGTGCGCGGCCAGCATCTCCAGGTGGCTGGGCACGCACTTGAGCACGTCCACGGGGTGCTCGGCCAGGTAGGCGGCCAGCGCGACCGGGTCGGTGGCGACCTCGCGGTCGACGAGGTGCAGGGTGGCGCCGGTGGCCAGCGCCCCGAACACGTTGGTCAGTCCCAGGTCGGCGGCGATCGTGGAGACCAGGGCGTACGAGCCGAGGTCCGGCCCCATCCGTCCGAGCGCCCCGGCCAGGTAGCGCACGAGCTGCCCGTGTTCGACGGCCACACCCTTGGGCTGGCCCGTCGAGCCGGAGGTGAAGATGACGTACACCAGGTCCCCGGCGCCGACGGTCACCCCGGGCCGATGGTCGGGGGCGTCGGCCGGGGCGTCGACCACGACCGTCGCCACGTCCCCGGTGACCCGTCCGGCGAGGTCGGCGTCGGTGAGCACCACCCGCGCGCCCGCCGCGGCGAGCATCGCGGTGATCCGGTCGGTGGGGTAGGCCGGATCGAGGGGCACGTACGCCGCTCCGGCCTTGAGCACGCCGAGCAGCGCGGCCGCCAGGCCGGTGCCGCGTTCGCACAGCACGCCGACGGTGTCGCCGGGGCCGACCCCGGCGGCCAGCAGCCGGTGGGCCAGCCGGTTGGCGCTACGGTCCAGCTCGGCGTAGGTGCGGGCGCCGTCCGGGCCGACCACGGCCACCGCGTCGGGATCGCGGTCGGCGGCCTGTTCGAACAGCGCGTGCATGGGGCGCGGGTCGGCTGCGGGATCCGGTCCGGCCAGCAGCGGCGCGGTGACCGGGGCCAGCGGCAGCGCCTGCACGGGCGTGTCCGGGTCGGACAGGATGCCGTCCAGCAGCGCGAGGTGCCAGGCGACCAGGCGGGCCGCGGTATCGCCGCCGATCAGGTCGCGGCGGGTGACCAGCAGCCCGTGCATGCCGTCGGGCCCGTGGTCCTCGATGTTCCAGCTCAGGTCGAACTTCGCCGTCGGCGGCAGCGGTTCGGTCACGCGCACCCGCAGGTCGGGGAAGCCCTGCGGCGCCGGGACGGCGTCATAGACGTTGAGCAGCACCTGGAACAGCGGGGTCAGCCCGGGGGTGCGGGGCGCGCCGACGGCGTCGACGACCTGCGCAAACGGGGCCTCGGCATGGGCGTAGGCGGCCAGGGCGGCGTCACGGGCGGCCGCGACGAGCCGGCGCCCGGTGCGGTCGGGCGTGACGTCGCCGCGCACCACCAGGGTGTTGATGAAGGAGCCGAGCACGCGTTCGCTGTCGGCGTGGTGGCGGCCCGCCTCGGGCACGCCGATCGCGATGTCGGTGCTGCCGGACAGCCGGGCCAGCAGCACCTGCAACGAGGCGAGCAGCAGCATGAACGGGGTGCAGCCGTGTTCGCGGGCGTAGGCGCGCATCCGGTCGGCCAGTTCGGCCGGGACGTGTACCGGCACGTGGCAGGCGTCGTGGCGTACGCGGGCGTCGCGGGCGGTGTCGGTCGGCAGGTCCAGTGCCGGGGGCAGGCCGGTCAGCCGGTCACGCCACCAGGCGACGGCGGCGGCTACGCGGTCGGTCGGCGGCGGCGGCAGGTCGGCGTACTGGGGCGCCGGGTCGGTGGGGGTCGGGCCGCCGTGCATGCGGGCGGTGTACGCGGCGGCCAGCTCGTCCAGGAACAGCCGGATCGACCAGGCGTCCATGGCGATGTGGTGGAACGTGAACAGCAGCAGGTGCTCGTCGCCGTCGTCGGCCGACCACAGCGCCACCCGCATCGGCGGTGCCGTGTCCAGGGCGAACGGGGCCCAGTCGCCCTCGGCCGCGAGCCGGTCCAGGTCGGACTCGGGCACGGTCGCGCCGCGCAGCGGGACGGCCTCAGCGGGTCGCAGGGTCACCGCGCCGTCGGCGCCGATGACGGTGCGCAGCACGTCGTGGCGGGCGACGACGTCGGTGATCGCGGCGCGCAGCGCCGGTTCGTCCAGTGGTCCGGACAGCCGCAGCGGCACCGGCACGTGGTAGGCGGGGCTGTCCGGGTCGAGCTGCCACAGCAGCCACATGGCGTGCTGCGCGGCCGACAGCCGGACGGGCGCGGCCGGGTCGCGCTGCTGCGGGACGCGGGCGGCGGCGGTGGCCTGGCGGGCGGCGAGCAGGGCGCGCAGGCGTTCCTCGCGGTCGCTGACGACGTCGGTCATACCGTCTCCTCCATCGACTCCAGGGCGAGGATCTCCAACTGGGCGGCGTACGCCGACAGCACCGGGTGGTCGAACAGCAGCCGCACCGGCACCTCGCAGTCGAGGATGTCGCGGATGCGGCCGGTGACGCGGTTGGCGGCGAACGAGTGCCCGCCGAGGGCGAAGAAGTCGTCCCCGGCGTACACCTCGGCCAGTTGCAGCACCTCGGCCCAGATCCCGGCGGCGAACTCCGCCATCGCCGTGGCCGGGGCCACCCGGGGCCGGTCGCTCTCGGCCGGGTCGGGCAGCGCCCTGCGGTCGATCTTGCCGCTGGCGTTGAGCGGCAGCGCGGACAGCTGCACCCAACGCTGCGGCACCATGTACGACGGCAGCCGCTCCCCCAGCGTCGCCTGCACCGACGCGACGTCGGCGGCCCCGCGCCACACCACGTAGGCGACCAGATTGGTCTCGCCCGCCAGCTGCGCGGTGGCCACGCACGCGTCGGCGACCAGCGGATGCTCGCGCAGCACCCATTCGATCTCGCCGAGTTCGATCCGGTGGCCGCGCACCTTGACCTGGTGGTCGCGGCGTCCGACGAAGTCGATCCGCCCGTCGGGCAGCCACCGCACCAGGTCCCCGGTGCGGTAGCGGAGCTGGTCGGGGCGGAACGGATCGGTGCCGAACGCGGCCCGCGTCTCCTCGGGGCGGTTGCGGTAACGGCGGGACACCGCAGGACCGGCGATCCACAGCTCACCCAGCACCCCGGGCGGGACCGGCCGACCGGCGTGGTCGACGACGTAGACGCGGTATCCGGGCAGCGGCCGCCCGATCGGCACCGACAGGCGCTCGTGCCCGGTCGCCTGGTGCACGGTGGCGGCGATCGCCGCCTCGGTCGGGCCATAGCCGTTCCACAGCTGCCCGACCAGGCCGTACAGTGCCCGCGCCAGCGCCGGGTCGATGGCCTCGCCGATCGACATGGCGCGCAGGTCGGACTTGCCGGTCCAGCCCACGGTGACCAGCAGCCGCAGCCCGCTCGGCGGTACGAAGCAGACGGTGACCCCGGTGTCGTGCAGCCGCCGGGCGAGCAGGTTGCCGTCGGTGGCGGTGGCGTTGTCGACCAGCACGCATCGTCCGCCGGTGGTCAGTGGCAGCCAGATGCCCAGGTGGCCGACGTCGAAGGAGATCGGTGACACCGACAGCACCGTGTCGTCGGCGGTCACGTGCATGACCTGACGCATCGCGGCCAGGTTCACCCCGAGGCTGCGGTGGCTGACCTCCACGCCCTTGGGCCGCCCGGTGGAGCCGGAGGTGTAGAGGACGTAGCAGATGTCGTCGAGGTCGGGGGCGTCGGCGGGCGCGGGACCGCCGGGCAGGGCGGCGGCGTCGATCAGGCGCAATCCGGCGTGGTGCGCGGTCAGCTGCCGCGCCGTGGCCAGTCCGGTCCCGGCGGCGAGCACGAACCGTACGTCGCAGTCGCCGACCTGGTAGGACAGCCGCTCGGTGGGGTGGTCGGGGTCCAGCGGCAGGAACGTGCCGCCCGCGCGTGAGATGCCCAGCAGGAGGGCGGGCACCAGCCGCTGCCGGGGCAGGCATCCGGCGACGATCTCGCCGGGGCGCATCCCGGCGGCCAGCAACGTCCCGGCGACGCGGGCCGATTCGGCGGCCAGCTCGGCGTAGGTGAGGTCACCGTCGACCGCGGTGACCGCGATCCGGTCGGGGGCGCGCCGGGCCTGGTCGAGAACGGCGGCGACGAGGGTCCGCGGCTGCTCGGTGGCCGATGCCTCGCCCCAGGACCGTACCCGGTCGAGTTCCTCGGCGCTGAGCAGCTCGATGCTGCCGACGGGCCGGTGCGGCTCGGCGACGGCGGTCGCCAGCACCCGCAGCAGCCGGTCGGCCAGCGCCGCAGCGTCAGCGGCGCCGAAGCGCCCACGCGGGTACTCCACCGCCAGCCGGGTGCCGCCGATGCTCTCGTTGACGAAGAACGACAGCACGTCGGGGTGGCCGCCGCCGCGCAGCTCGTCGACCAGCTCCACGGTCACCTCGTCCGCGCGGACTCCGACGGCGAGTTCCGGCGGCTGCAGGCTCAGCGCCACCGGCAGCGCGGGCGCGCCCGCCGGACGCGACACCGCGGCGACGATGTCCTCGAACGGCAGGTCGGTGTGGCCGAGTCCGGCCGTGGTCGCGGCCACGGCCTGCGCGGCCAGGGCACTGAACGAACTCTGCGGGGTGACGTCGAGCCGGATCGGCATCATGGCCAGCAGCGGACCGATGACGTCTTCGCGGGCCGGTTCGTCACGGCGGGCGTACGGGCTGCTCAGCAGCGTGTCGGCGCGGCCGGTCAGGCCGTTGACCACCACCGCCAGCGCGGCCAGGTACACGGCGAACGGGGTGACCTGTGCGGTGGCGGCCAGACGGGTGATCCGACGTACCAGGTCGGCGGGGATGGGGACCTGGTGGCGGCCCAGGCCGTCTGCGGCCTCCGCCGTACCCGGTAGGTCGTGCGGTGCGGCGACCCCGGCGAGCACCTCGCGCCAGTACCGACTGTGTTCGTCGTTCGCCGGTGCCCACTGATCGTGCAGGGCGAGGTCGCCGAGCTGCAGTCGGTCTCCGGGGGGCGCGGGCGGCGCACCGCGCCGCTGCGCGGCCAGGTCGGCGGCCAGCTCCCGCATCAGTACGCCGGTGGACCAGCCGTCGAACACGGTGTGGTCGGTCAGGAACACCAGGTCCCAGGCGTCCTCGAGGTCGGCGGGAGCGGCCACGGCGCGGACCAGCGGCACGCCCGCGGCCAGGTCGAACGGCTCGGCCACCGCCTGCCGGGCCGCCTGGGACAACCCGGCGGCCTCGACGATACGCAGCGGCACCGGCGAGGGCGGCAGGACCTCGACCGGGGCGTCGGTCCCGACGAGCCGGGTGCGCAGCGCTTCGTGCCGGGCCACCAGCGCGTCCAGGGCCGCCCGCAGCAGTGCGGCGTCGGAGACACCGTGGCAGCGCAGGTGCTGGCCGATCGTGGTGGCGCCGGGGCCGCCCAGTTCGCGGAT
Organism: Catellatospora tritici; assembly: GCF_019083965.1. Classification (GTDB taxonomy): domain Bacteria; phylum Actinomycetota; class Actinomycetes; order Mycobacteriales; family Micromonosporaceae; genus Catellatospora; species Catellatospora tritici. The sequence goes on along the minus strand of NZ_JAHRCY010000004.1, from coordinate 271,962 downwards.
CATCATGAATTCGCGCTGGGCGGTGGTGAGCGGGTAGCTGGTGCGTCCGGGATGGCGGGTGGGGGCTGGGCGCGGGGCCGTCGGGACCGCCCCGGCGAGGGCGGCGGCCAGGTCGGCGATGCTCGCGGCCAGCACCTCGGCCGGGCTCGGAGCGCTGCCGAATTCGGCGGCCAGCCGAGCGCTGACGCGGGCCGCGGTCAGTGAGTGCGCGCCGATCCGGGTCAGCGGTTCCAGCACCCCGAACCCGGTGCGCCCGAGCACGGCGGTCGCGATGTCCCAGACGCGCCGTTCGGTGTCGTCGCGCGGTGCCACTACCTCGACCGGCTCGGCCGCCGCCTCCAGCGCGGCGAGGGCCTGGCGGTCGGCTTTGCCGGTGCTGCTGATCGGGATGCGGTCCAGCACCGTGACGCGGTCGGGCACCATGTGGGCGGGCAAGCGTGCACGCAGGTAGGAGGCCAGCTCGGCCGGGGTGACCGACGCCGCGGACTCGGCATACGCGGCCAGGGCGCCGACGCCGGTGCCGTCGGCGACGGGCAGCACCACGGCGTTACGTACCCCCGGATGGGTCAGCAGCGCGGCCTCGACCTCGCCGAGCTCCACCCGGAAGCCGCGCACCTTGACCTGGTCGTCGGTGCGGCCGTGGAACAGCAGCCGCCCGTGCGACACGCTGACCAGGTCGCCGGTGCGGTACATCCGCCCACCGGGCACCTCGCGGAAGGCCGCCTCGGTCAGGTCGGACCGGTGCAGGTAGCCGCGGCCGACCAGGGGTCCGCCGATCCACAGTTCACCCTGCTCGCCGTCGGCCAGCGGGCGGCCCGCCTCGTCGCGCACCGACAGCACGGCTCCGCACACGGGCCCGCCGAGCGGGATCGGCTCGACGGCGTCGTCGCGGTGGACGTCGTAGGCGGTGCTGTAGGTGGTGCACTCGGTCGGCCCGTAGGCGGCGGTCACCCGGGTCACGCCGGGGTTGGCGAGGATCCGGTCGACCAGGGCCCGGGTCACCCGCTCCCCACCGGTGATCACGGTACGCACCGAGGGCGGCAGCGCCGTGTCGAGGACCGCGGTCAGCGCCGACGGAACGCCGGTGGCGAAGCGGATACGGCCGCGGGCCGGGTCGTCGAGCAGGCCGAGGGCGTTCTCCAGCAGGATCACGGTCCCGCCGACGGTCAGTGGCGGAAAGATCTCGGCGACCGAGAAGTCGAAGCAGATCGACGCCCCGGCCATCATCCCGCCGAGTTCGTCGGCGTCGTAGGCTCCGGCGACCCAGCCGATCATGTTCACGGTGTTGCGGTGCTCGATGACCACGCCCTTGGGGCGGCCGGTGGAGCCGGAGGTGTAGATGACGTACGCGGCGTCGTGCGGCTCGTTGACCGGCACGAGCTCGCCGCCGTCCTCGTCGAGGCCGTCCACGCCCGGGGTCACCGTGGTGCCGGTCAGCCACGGCGCGGCCTGGTCCGGGCCGAGCAGCGCCAGGCGTAGGTCCGCGTCGGCGGCGATCAGCGCCAGGCGCTCGTGCGGGTACGCGGGATCGAGCGGGACGTAGGCGGCTCCGGATTTCAGCACCGCCAATAGCGACGGGACCAGCCACTCGTCGCGGGGCAGGCACACCCCGACCAGGGTTTCGCGGCCCGCGCCGTGCCGGCGCAGCACCCGGGCGAGCTGGTTGGCTCGGCGATCGACCTCGGCGTACGTCAGTTCACGGGTGCCCCGGACGACCGCGACCCGATCGGGGGTCCGCCGCGCCTGAGCCTCGAAGGCCCGGTGGATCAGCCCCACCCCGTCCACGACAGCGTTCATCGGTATCCGCCTCCCGCAAGGGACGTGCCCGAGGGGTCTCCTCACCATCGACACATCCAAGTTTTTGGCCGGTACGTTAATACCGTGCGTTCGCAGGCAGCGGAAGGTTTGTAATAACTTCGTTGACAAATTCAGATGTCCGAAAGTCATCACCTCCGTCGAGTGAACGACGCCACGCGCCGTCCACCCCGGCTTGCATAACAATGCCCCACCATGCATATACTTCCTCCGTGTCCAAGGTACTTACCTCCCTTCCTGTCGGCGAACACGTCGGAATCGCCTTCTCCGGCGGCCTCGACACCTCCGTAGCGGTCGCGTGGATGCGCGAGAAGGGAGCGGTGCCCTGCACTTACACCGCAGACATCGGGCAGTACGACGAACCCGACATCGAGTCGGTCCCGGGACGGGCCGCCGCATACGGTGCCGAACTCGCCCGCCTGGTCGACTGCCGCACCGCCCTGGTCGAGGAGGGTCTGGCCGCCCTGGCCTGCGGCGCGTTCCACATCCGCTCCGGCGGCCGCGCCTACTTCAACACCACCCCGCTCGGTCGCGCGGTCACCGGCACGCTGCTGGTGCGCGCCATGCTCGAGGACGGCGTGCAGATCTGGGGCGACGGCTCCACCTTCAAGGGCAACGACATCGAGCGGTTCTACCGCTACGGGCTGCTGGCCAACCCCTCGCTGCGGATCTACAAGCCGTGGCTGGACGCCCAGTTCGTCGCCGAGCTCGGTGGCCGCAAGGAGATGTCGGAGTGGCTGCTCGCCCACGGGCTGCCCTACCGCGACAGCACCGAGAAGGCCTACTCCACCGACGCCAACATCTGGGGCGCCACCCACGAGGCCAAGTCGCTGGAACTGCTCGACACGGGCATCGAGATCGTCGAGCCGATCATGGGTGTACGGCACTGGGACCCGGCCGTGGAGATCCTGCCCGAGGACGTCACCGTCGGCTTCGAACAGGGCCGCCCGGTCACCATCAACGGCAAGGAGTTCGGCACCGCCGTCGAGCTGGTGCTGGAGGCCAACGCCATCGGCGGCCGCCACGGCCTGGGCATGTCCGACCAGATCGAGAACCGGATCATCGAGGCCAAGAGCCGGGGCATCTACGAGGCCCCCGGCATGGCACTGCTGCACGCCGCGTACGAGCGGCTGGTCAACGCGATCCACAACGAGGACACCATCGCCGCGTACCACGCCGAGGGCCGTCGCCTCGGTCGGCTGCTCTACGAGGGCCGCTGGCTCGACCCGCAGGCGCTGATGCTGCGCGAGTCGCTGCAGCGCTGGGTCGGCTCGGCGATCACCGGCGAGGTCACGCTGCGGCTGCGGCGCGGTGAGGACTACTCGATCATCGACACCACCGGCCCGGCGCTGAGCTACCACCCGGACAAGCTGTCCATGGAGCGCACCGAGGACGCCGCGTTCGGCCCGGTCGACCGGATCGGCCAGCTGACCATGCGCAACCTCGACATCGCCGACTCCCGCGCCAAGCTGGAGCAGTACGCCCGGATCGGCATCGTCGGCAGCCGCCAGCACGCGGCCCTGACCGCCGACTCCGCTCAGCAGGCCACCACGATGCTGATCGGGGTCCTGCCCGAGGGCGGTGCCGAGGCGATCGCCGAGCGCGACGAGGCCGCCAGCGACGAGGGCATGCTGAGCGTGTCCGCGATGGAGTCCGGCACCGACTGACCGGTCTGCACGAATGGGCCGCGACCGGCTGGTCGCGGCCCATTCGTCGTCACACCACCGGGTGCCCGTAGCGCTGGGCCAGCCCCGGCAGGTCCGGCTCGCCGAAGCGCGCCACCATCGCCGCGAACCGAACCACCTTGTCCTCGCCGAAGCGCCGGACGTTCTCGGCGTAGGTCGCCGCGGTGACGAACACCGGCGGCATGGTCTTGCTGTGGAACTTGTCGGCGTACATCACGAGCTGCTCCTCGTCCGTCTCGGCCAGGTAGTCGCCGACGGGCAGCGGCAGCGCCTGGCCGCGCACGTCGGCGGCGGTGAGGCCGACGCCGGTGTGGTGGGCGCAGAACCGGGCCAGCACCTCCGGGAACCCCAGGTCGCGCAGCAGATCCCGACCGAGCACGCCGTGGCGGACGTAGTCGCGCTGGTCGAGTCGGCCCGTCTCGTCGTAGAGGCGGTACACGCCGATGTCGTGCAGCAGGCAGCCCGCCCGCACCAGGTCCACGTCCAGCCCCGGGTGCCCGCCGTCGAGCAGCCGCTCCGCCAGCGCGCACACGATCTCGCAGTGGGTGTAGACGAGCTCGAAAGCGGCCGCGCTCGGCGCGTACCGCTCGTGCAGAGCGCGGATCCGGCGGTCGGACGGGATCGTCGTCCTCCGCCCCGGCATGGCTACATCCCAGCCACCCGCCCGTGCGCTGTCAAGGGACCGGGGCCGGTCACGACCTGAGTCGGCGCAGCGTGTGGCCGGTGGCCTGTTTGAACAGGTACTCGGCGCGCTCGTAGGACAGGCGGCCGCGGCCGGTGTGCGGGCACAGGTCGGCCTCGGCCGGGGTGCGCGCGGGTGCCGGGCGGCGGTCGGCGAGGAACACCGGTCCACGGGTACGCCCGGCGAGCAGTTCCGGCAGCAGCCGCGCGGTCTGCGCGCGCCAGCCGATCCATCCCCGCCCCGATCTCGCCCGGCGGTCCGCCAGGTCCAGATCCTCGACGTTGAGCGCCAGGACCGCCGCCGCCCCCGCCGCCGACTCGTGCAGCATCCGCCACAGGGTGTGCTCGCGTATCGGCAGTTCACGCGCCCACAGGGCGTCGACGTCAAGAATCCGGGGTGGCGACGAAGTCTCCACCCGGCGGTCGACCCCGGCCGTCAGCTCGCCGAGGTCGGCCCAGACGCCGAAGGAGCGGACCGCCGCCCGGTGCCGGTTCCAGGTACGGGCCGCGGCGCCGTCCCAGGACATCGTGAACACCGTGGCCACCTGCGACGGTGACAGTGCGGCCAGCGCGAGCCCGTCGCCGAGGGACAGGCACAGGCGCCGCAGGGTCTGGCCATACGACCTGAGCGTCGCGGCGTCCAGGTCGGCCCGTGCCAGGAACTCCCGCGCCCCCTCACCCAGCGTCCGACCCGAGGGTGCGGCGGCGAGCCGAACCGCGCGGCGCAGCAGGAACTCGCGCTCGGCGGCGTTGCCCGTGAGCGCGGCGGCGCGTTCGAACTCCAGTCGGGCCTCGGCCGGCCGGTCGAGCTTGGCCAGCAGATCCGCGCGTACGGCGGGCAACAGGTGGTAGTCCCGCAGCGCCGGATCACCGGTCAGCGAGTCGACCAGGTCCAGTCCCGCCCGCGGCCCCTCGGCCATGCCGACCGCCACGGCCCGGTTGAGCTGCACGACGGGCGTGGGCAGCAGCCGCGCCAGCGACGCGTACAGGGTGGCGATCTGGGCCCAGTCCGTGTCCTGCGCCGTGCGGGCCTGCGCGTGGCAGACCGCGATCGCGGCCTGGAGCACATACGGGCCGGGAGCGCCGCCGAGATCGCGGGCGCGCAGCATCGCGGTGAAGCCGCGCCGGATGAGCAGCTGATCCCAGCGGGCCCGGTTTTGTTCGTGCAGCGGCACGGGTTCGCCGTCGGGGCCGGTCCGCGCGTCGGTGCGGGAGGCCTGGATCTCCATCAGCGCCACGAGTCCGTGCGCCTCCGGCTCGTGCGGGGCCAGTTCGGCCAGCAGTCGACCGAGTCGCAGCGCCTCCAGGCACAGCTCACGCCGGACCAGGTCCTCGCCCGCGCTGGCCGAGTAGCCCTCGTTGAAGATGAGGTAGACGACCTCGAGGACGGAGGCCACCCGGGCCGACAGCTCGGGACCGCTCGGCAGTTCGTAGGGGACCTGCCGGGCCGCGATGGTCTGCTTGGCCTCGGCGATCCGCGCCGTGATCCTCGGCTCGGTGGTCAGGAAGGCCCGCGCGATCTCCGCCGCCGTCAGGCCGCCGATCAACCGCAGGGTGAGCGCCACCCGGGCCGGGGTGGGCAGCACCGGGTGGCAGGAGATGAACATCAGCCGCAGCACGTCGTCGGGTTCACGTTCGGGCTGCTGCTCCAGGTCCCGGGCCAGCTGTTCCTGCTTGCGTTCGAGCAGCTGGGAGCGTCTGATCTGGTCGACCGCGCGGCGTTTGGCGACCGCCATCAGCCAGGCGCCGGGGTTGTCGGGCACCCCCGTCTCCGGCCACTGTTCGAGGGCGGCGACGAAGGCGTCCTGAGCGAGTTCCTCGGCGAGGCCGACGTCGCGTACGAGGCGAGTCAGCCCGGCGATGATCCGGGCTGACTCGAGTTTCCAGACCGCGTCGACGGTGCCGGAGGCGACGGTCACGAGTTCCTACGCCCCGTAGACCTGCTGGATCACGCTCACGCCGTCCCCGACGATCTTGCGGAAGCGGCGGCCCAGCTCGATCGCCTCCTCGCGGGACCGGACCTCGACCAGCGCGAAACCGGCCACGGCCTCCTTCGCCTCCGCGAACGGACCGTCGGTCACGGTGATCTCGTCGCCGACCGAGGTCAGCCGCACGCCGCCGCGTTCCAGCCCGCCCGTGGCGAGCAGGATTCCGGCCGCGCTCATCTCCTCGATGAACTTCGCCATCTCGGCGAACAGCTTCTCGTCGGGGGCCGAGTCGTTGGCCAGGGACGTCATCAGGTAGCGCATGTTGCTCCTTCGGTTTCGCAGGTGCTTGACGCCCATACGTCGATCCGGCGATGTGACAGGGAACGAGTCTATTCCCTGTCACATCGCCTCGCTCGACGTGTCCGCGAGAGCAAGCCTTCGAGATTCGAGGAGTCCCGGCATGACCGCCGTCGCCGCCACGTCCGTCACCACTTCCTCCGCCAGCACCCGCGTCCTGCTGGGCTGCGCGGCCGTCGCCGCGCCGCTGTGGGCGACGGTCAGCCTGGCGCAGGCCGCCACCCGGGCGGGCTTCGACCTGACCCGGCACCCGCTGAGCATGCTGAGCACCGGCTCGCTGGGCTGGCTGCAGATCAGCAACTTCCTTGTTTGCGGACTGCTCACCGTCCTCGGCGCGGCGGGTCTGCGCCGGGTCTTGACCAGCACCTGGGTGCCGCGCCTGGTCGCCGTCAACGGCATCGGCATGATCGCCGCGGGCGTGTTCGTCATGGACCCCGCCGACGGGTTCCCCGTGGGCACCTCGGCCGGGATGCCCACGGCACTCAGCTGGCACAGCTACGCCCACTTCGCGTCCGGGACGATCGCCTTCGCCGCCCTGATCGCCGCCTGCCACGTCCTCGGACGTGGCTACGGTCGCACCGGTGACCGCACCGACGCTGTCGTTTCGCGCATCGCGGGCACCGCCGCGCTGCTCGGCAACCTGTGGGCGATGAGCGGCGGCAAAGCCGGATCGCTCACCCTCGCGGTCGGAGTCATCGCCGCGATGCTCTGGATCTCGACCCTCGCCGCTCGGCTACTGCGCCCCCGGAACCCTGCGCGACCGCCCGCCCCCCGCCTGCGCCCCTGGGCGCAGCCGGGCGCCGCTGTCGAGGCCGATCGCTCATCGTGACCCGCGTCACGTCCGTAACGCTGAGGCGGCTCGTGGACAGGTGTGTGGTGAAACGACGACCGGTCCGGCCCGAGAGGACGCGATGAACGACCCGAACGCCGACGAGCAGCTGGACACGCTGCTGCGTTCGGCAGATCCACTGAGCGGTGCGGACCTGGCCGCACCCTCGGTCACCCGCGCCTTGGACGACCTGGGCGCGGTGATCAGCGGAGCGGCACGCCGGGCACGGATCAGGCGTCGCCGGACGCTGATCGGCGCCGCGCTCGCGGCCCTGCTGGCAATCGGGGTGGCCGCACCGGCCACCGCCGACTGGTTCGGCCTGCACACCGACCTGTTCGGCGAGGAGGACGCCACGGAGGTCGACACAAGCGAGTTCCTGAACGCCGCCTCCCCTGAGCTGGGACCGTACCTGGACGGGCTGCAGCGGGAGTATCCGCTGCCGCCCGGTGTCACGTTCGAACGGATCCGGCAGCGGATCGTCGAGACCGGCGGGCTCTGGCAGCGCGACGGCCTGCGCTCCAGCCTGGCGGGCACCGCGCAATGCGCCTGGCTGGACAGGTGGCTGCGTGCAGGGCCGATGGTGACGCCACCGCGCTCGCCGAGGCGACGACGATGGTGCGAGCGTCGACCGCCTGGGACATCTGGCCTGCCGTTGCCGGCGGCGGGTTCATGGAGAAACAGCACCAGCTCGCTGATGCCGTCGCGAGCGGGGATCCGGCGCCCATCGAGCGGCAATTCGACCTCAATTGCGACCCGTTGCTCAACACCCGGATCGGCGGTGGCCGATGAGCGCCATCCGACAGGACCGGTTCGAGGCGATCTACCAGGAGAACCGCCAGGACGTGCTGGCGTTCCTGGCCCGCCGGTGCGAGCAGCCCGCCGACGCCGCCGACCTGCTGCACGAGGTGTTCGTCGTGGCCTGGCGGCGTATCAAGCAGGTGCCCGAGGGGCAAGCCGCCCGGATGTGGCTGTTCGGGGTGGCGCACCGGACGCTGGCCAACCACCGGCGCGGAACGCGCCGTCGGGACCGGCTGGTGCGCCTGCTGGGCGAGGTGGTCTCGGCGGCCGCTCCGCCGCCCAGCTACCCGCACGTGCACGACGCGCTGGCAGAACTGTCCGCGCAGGACCGGGCGATCGTCACCATGTCGGCCTGGGAACAGCTCACGCCGTCCGAGATCGCCACGGTGCTCGGCATGGCGCCCGGTGCGGTGCGGGTGCGGCTGCACCGGGCCCGCGAGCGGCTGCGGCAGCAGCTCGCCACATCGGCCGACCTGGCCGGCTGACACCACCCGGATGATCCGTAATCGTGGACGCTCAATGCTGCTATCGCGACACCCAGCGTCCACGATTACGGATCACGGTGACAAATACCGTATCTACCGGACACTCTGCACCCGAACGGTTACCGTACGTACAGAATGTCCATTTTGTGGTTGCTCAACCTGTGAGGCGCACATGCTCCTGTCTCGGCTCAGTCCGGTGCTGCTCGCCTGCGTGCTGCTGACCAACGGCTGCACCGCGCTGGCCCTCGACTCCAGCACCCGACCCGATGCCCGCACGATCATGCCCGGCGAGCCGACCACCGTCGTGGCCGCCGCAGTAGGCGCCGAACTGGCCCTGCAGACCAGCCGATCGCTGTTCCGCTCCGCTCCCGCCGTCGTCCTGGTGGGAGAACAGGACGTCGCGAGCATGGCCGAGGCGAGCTCCGCCGCGGTCAAACTCGGCGTGCCCGTGCTACTCACCGCTGCCGGAGACGGCGCGTCGGCCGCGCTGCGCACCGAACTCGACCGGCTCGCGCCGCAGACCCTGGTCCCCGTCGGCGAAGCGGCGAACAGCTGGGCTCGCGAACACGCGGGCAAGGGCGAGGCGGTGCAACCGCTGAACAACGCGAAGCTCCCGAAGGTTCCCGGTGCGGCCAAGCTCGACCAGCTGGTCGTGCTGACGCTGAACCAGGCCGACGCCGCGGCGGCGACCGCCACCGCGAAGGCGAGCGGTGCCCGCGTCCTCGAACTGAAGGAAGCCGACCCGCGCGCCGACGATGACGCGATCAAGGCGCTGTCGGGCCAGGTCCCGACGCATGTGCTCGCCCTGGGCAGCGCCTTCGGCTCGGCCGAGCGGGTGCGTTACCAGATCGAGACGGCCGCCACGGGAACCCTGCTGCCAGGTGGACGTCAGGTGCTGTTCCCCCACCGCCGCCTGGTCGCCCTGTACGGCCACCCGGGCGACGCGGGCCTCGGCTCGCTCGGCGAGCAGGGCGTCGACAAGGCGGTCGAGCGCGCCAAGAAGGTCGCCGCGAGTTACCGCGCCGTGGACAGCGACGACGTGGTCGTGCCCGCCTTCGAGATCATCGCCACGGTGGCCTCGGCCGATCCCGGGCCCGACGGCGACTACTCCAACGAGTCCACGGTCGACCAGCTGCGTCCCTGGGTCGACGCCGCCCGGACCGCGGGCATCTACGTGGTGCTCGACCTGCAGCCCGGCCGCACCGACTTCCTCACCCAGGCCAAGCGGTACGAGGAACTCCTGGTGCAGCCGCACGTGGGACTCGCGCTCGACCCGGAGTGGCGCCTGTCTCCGCATCAGATCCACATGGTGCAGATCGGCTCGGTCGCCGCGAACGAGATCAACGAGACGGCCGCGTGGCTCGCCGACCTGACCCGGGCGCACCATCTGCCGCAGAAGGTCCTGATGCTGCACCAGTTCCTGACCGAGATGATCAGCAGCCGCGCGAACCTCGACACCAGCCGCGACGAACTGAGCTTCGTGATCCACGCCGACGGCTTCGGCACGGCGGGCGAGAAGATGGCAACCTGGCAGCGGGTGCGCGACGAGGCACCGTCCCGCGTCTGGTGGGGCTGGAAGAACTTCTACGACGAGGACAAGCCGACGTTCTCGCCCCGACAGACCGTCGCGGTCGACCCGTCCCCGGTCTTCGTCTCGTACCAGTAGGCACACCGAAACCTCGCCGCCGTGGGCATCGCCCGCGGCGGCGCTTTCGTCGGTCCGGTCGCGCGGGCGGCCCGATCAGCGGCGACGTGATGCCGGTGCGGACGGTGGTGGCACGACCGGCCCGATGTCACCGTCGGGCGCCTCATCGAGGTCCACGATCACCGGGGCATGGTCGCTGGGGCCGGTGCCCTTGCGCGCCTGCCGATCCACCCAGGCCGCCCGCACCCGGGCGGCCACCGGCGTCGAGGCCAACATCAGGTCGATGCGCATGCCGAGATCCTGGTGGAACATCCCGGCCCGGTAGTCCCAGTAGGTGAAGACCCGCTGGTCCGGCCAGCGGTCGCGGACCACGTCATGCAGCCCGACCGCCTGCAACTCGGCCAGGGCCGCGCGTTCCGGGGCGGTGACATGGGTGCTGCCGACGAACGCGGCCGGATCGAACACGTCGGCGTCGGCCGGGGCGATGTTCACGTCCCCGCACACCATCACCGCCTCCGGTCCCGCGGCGACCGTCGCGCGCAGCGTCTCCAGCCAGGCCAGCTTGTACCGGTAATGGTCGGAGTCGGGCTCGCGCCCGTTCGGTACGTACACCGAGTGCACCCGCACTCCCCCGCAGGTCGCCGCCAGGGCCCTGGCTTCCGGGTGCGGAAAGCCCGGCCCGCCGGGCAGCCCGGCCACGACGTCGTCCAGGCCGATCCGGGACAGGATCGCCACGCCGTTCCACCTGCTCTCGCCGTGCGCGGCGAACTCGTAGCCGCGGGCGGCGAGTTCCTCGCGAAGCAGGTCGGCGAAGGCGCCGTCGGCCAGCTTGGTCTCCTGCAGGCACACCACGTCGGGTCGACGCTGGTCGAGCCACGGCAGGAGCCGGGGCAGGCGCTGCTTGACCGAGTTCACGTTCCATGTCGTCACCCGCACGGTTGCCACCGTATCCCGGCACACCGGCGGCGGCCTGTTTCGCGCGCGGGCGCCGACCCGTGGACGGAGGCGGCGGCCCGCCGGTCGGGGCCGCCGCCTCCTGCCACCATTACCTGATCAGCCCGCCCGGTAGGCGCGGATGATGGTCTGGTCGATGCCGCTGCCTGCCGAGCCGTCGGCCTTCACCCGCAGCGACACCGCCTGCCCGGCCGAGGGCAGCGGCAACTGCGCGGTGAACGAGTCCGCGTCGGCCCGGGACACCGTAACCGCCTGCCAGGTGGCGCCGTCGTCGACCGAGGTCCACACCTGCAGCGACGTGACGTCCTGCCGGGTCACGCCGTGTGCCTGCCGGACCGTGAACGTGGCCGGGCCGGCGGTCGGGTGGTTGGCCCGGTCCAGTGGCAGGGCGTAGTCCACCGCCAGCAGGGCCAGCGGTGCGGTGCCCGCACCGGTCGGACCCGCCGAGCGGAAGGTCCAGGCCGTGCTGACCCGGGTGGACACGGGCAGCAGCGCGCTGGTGTCCAGGTCGTACGTGAGCCGGTACGCGGCCGCGGCCTGCGGGACGTCGAAGTCGCCGTAGGGCGCGTGGCGCTCGCCGATCAGGACCCCGTCCCGGTAGAGGGCCAGCGACGAGGTCGACTCGTCACCGAAGCCGAAGCAGGCGAACCGCTGGTGCTGGTCGGTCAGGTCGGTCAGCTCGATGTGCATGCTGCCGCCCGTACGCGACGGCGGGTAGGGCACGCACCCGCTGTGGCTGGTGGACGGGTTGTCGTACCAGTCGGTGCGCATGGGCTGACGCACCCACACCTTCTGCTGGCGACTGCCCGGCGCGTAGCTCTGCTGCGCCTCCTGCGTGACCATGTCGAACCAGTCGTCCCCCAGCGGGTAGAACGCCTCGTCGACCAGCTCGAACCCGGGCGTCACGTAGTCCACCCGGTCGCCGGGGAGCTCGCCGTCGTCGATGATGGTCTCGGCGATGAACCCACCGGCGGGGCTGAAGCCGTAGCGCTTGTGCCCCACATGGGTGCGGGGGACATCGAGCAGGTTGAACCGCTGGTCGATGCGCGCCAGCCGGGCCTTCTCGGCCGCGTCGATCCGGAATTGCAGGTCCTGCGGGATCGAGTGGCCGAGCGGGTGGATCACGTCGTACAGGAACGGGCTGGGCTCGTCGCCGGGGGCGATGAGGCCGTACGAGGCGTAGACGTCGAAGGTACCGATCCCCGGCCCGGTCACCGGTGCCGCGAACACGCTGCCCTTGGCCGCGTCCTCGCCCCAGGCGAAGGCGAAGTCCGACCACCACGGACCGCGCGTGGCCGCCTGCTCGTAGGTGATGCCGATCGTGGTGGGGACCGTGTCCACGCCGTCCACCGAGGCAGTGACCGGGCGCGCGGCGGAGCCGTCGATCAGCACGGCCGTGTCCGCGCCGACGGCGATGTCGGGATCACCGGCCAGCGCCATCCGCTGACTCGCTGTGCCGAATTCCCAGATCGACGCCATGACGCTGTAGCGACCGGCGGGCACCCGCAGGACCGGCGTCTCGTCGGGCATGAACGAGACGTGGTCGTTGAACAGACCCGGGTCGTCCAGGTTCACCACGTTGGCGAGCACGTAGACGTCGGTACCGGCCGGGACGTCGGGCAGCGGGATCGCGTTGATGGTGAGGTCGACGCTGCGCGGTTCGACGAAGAACGTGACCGGGGTGGTCGACACCGGCACCCCGGCCGCGCTCCGGGCGGTGACCACCGCCGTGTACAGGCCGGGCTTGGCCGCCAACCGGGCCCGGTCCAGGCGCAGGACCGTCGCGGCGCGGCCACCTGGCGCCACGATCGCCGTCGGCGTGGACAGGCTCGCCGCACCCGCCGGGGCGGTGGCTCCGCCGCGACCGGTGACGGTCACGGAGAAGCGCAGCGCGGTCGGCAGCACCACCGACGTGTTGGTCCACGACAGGGTCGTCTGCGCGGTGCCCGACTGGGGGAAGGTGAAGGTGCCCAGGTTGACGATCGCCTGCTCACTCACCGCGCCGTGCAGCATCCGCACGACGTCCAGGCGCCCGGCGCCCACCTCGTACGGGTCGGTGGCGGGCAGCGGGTCGACGCCGCCGACCAGGGCGGCCTTCAGCTGGGCGGGCTGCCAGTCGGGGTGGCGCTGGACCAGGATCGCGGCGGCACCGGCGGCGTGCGGGGTGGCCATCGAGGTGCCGCTGAGGCTGGTGTAGCGCGCGTCGACAATGCCGCCGAGGCTGGTGCCCGCGGCGCGGGCGGCGATGATGTCGACGCCGGGGGCGACCAGTTCCGGCTTGGCGGCGTGGGTGTTGACCAGCGGGCCACGGCTGGAGAAGTCAGCCAGCCTGTCGTCGCGGTCGACGGCGCCGACCGTCAGCGCGGACGCGGCGGCGGCCGGTGCCGACACGTAGCCCTCGTACGGCCCGTCGTTGCCCGCGGCCACCACGAACAGGGTGCCGTACGTGCGGGTCAGCTCGTCGACGGCCAGTGACATGGGGTCGGTGCCGTCGCTGGGCTCCCAGCCGCCCAGGCTCATGTTGACGACGTCGGCGCGGGTGGCGGCCCACTCCATACCGGCGATGACCTGCGAGTCGGTGCCGTAGCCGTAGTCGTCGAGCACCTTGCCGACCAGCAGCTGCGCGCCGGGAGCGACGCCGCGGCGCCGGCCTGCCGAGGCGGCGCCGCTACCGGCGATGGTGGCGGCGACGTGGGTGCCGTGTCCGTTGTGGTCGACGGCGTCGCCGCCGTCGGTGGTGAAGTCGGCCCGGTCGGCGACCCGGCCCTGCAGGTCGGGGTGGGTAAAGTCGGCGCCGGTGTCGAGCACCGCCACCTTGACGCCCTGACCGGTGAATCCGGCGGCCCAGGCCTGCGGGGCGCGGATCTGGCCGAGGTTCGGGTCGAGCGCGGTGCCGCCACCGGCCTGTGCGGTCGACCTCACCCGGTGGTCCAGCCACACCCGGGTCGGTGCGGTCTTCGGCGCGGCGGCCGCGGTCGCCTTCGCGGAGGTACCGGCGGCGACGTCGGCAACCAGGGAGCGGATGAACGCGGCGCCCTTGGCCTTGGGTTGGCGGGCCGCCACCGCCGCGACACTGGGCAGCGACCGGGACACCCGCAGCCCGGTCGCGGGAGCGGCCAGACGCTGCGGTGCCTGCTCGGCCTGACGCACGATCAGCGGCAGTTCCTTGGTCCTGGCGTCGTCGTAGCCCTCGAGGATGAGAGTGGTCACGTCGAACAGCGACTCGTCGAGGACCGAGCCGATCAGTCCGGCGACCTGGCCCGGGATGACACGCACGTGGCCGTCGGGGCCGCAGCTGCGCTCCAGCAGGCCGTGCGGTTGCGCGGGCTGCACGGTGACCACGGGGCAGCCCGAGGCACGCGTACGGACGGTGATCACGTCGCCGGTCAGCAGCGTCACGGTGTAGGTGTGGCCCGGCGGCAGCACCGCTGGTGCGGCGGGCGCGGCTGTTGTGACCGGCGCCCCGGCGGCCGGTGCCTGCCGCACCCCGGCTCCGGCAAGCGACGTGGTGAGCACCACCGCCGCCAGCGCGTACAGCGGCCTGCGAGATCGTCGTACGTTCACATTGGACCCCCATTCGTACGGTGTCCACGCACGAGTCAGCGCGGACCACATATCAATGACGGGTCCTATGTGGTGTGCGGTTGGACCGACGGAGCGCTGTAGTTCTGTGGTCGCGCTAGGTAGCGTCGGCTACGGCGGCGGTGAACCGTGCGGCGACCTCGGCGACGGCGGCGCGCAGCTGCGGTCCGCCCTCGACCCGGAAGGGAAACGGTACGGTGGCGAGCCACTCCTGCGCGTACATCGCCGGGTTGTTCGTGCTGCCGACCAGCACGCATCCGGCCGCGACCGGTTCGAGCCGCCCCATCGGCGGCCGGATCCACGGCGCCACCTCGGCGCAGGGCGCGTCGAACACCACCCGGGTGGGGTACGGCCAACCGGTGCCGAGCTTCTCCGCCACGGCCGCCACCGGGTCCAGGTCCTCGGGCGGCTCGAACCCGTGGGCGGTCTGCCGGACGGCGCGGACCCGGTCGACCCGGTAGGTGCGGACGGCGTCGGCCCGGTGCGAGTGACACAGCAGGTACCAGCGGCCGTGCCGTACGACGACAGCCCACGGGTCGACCTCGGCCTCCGATTCTCTGCCGCCTTCGCCGCGGTAGGTGATCCGCACTCGGCGCCGGGCCGCGCTGGCGGCGACCAGCGCGCTGGTCACGGCGGGATCAGGATGGGCCGACTGCCGGTCGGGCGCCGCCGTGGCGTGCTCGCGCAGCGCGGCGGCCTGGCGGCCGACGCCCTCCGGCAGCGCCTGGATGACCTTGCCCAGGGCCACGCCGACAAGATCCTCGGCGTCGGTGGCCGCGGGCTGCCCGTTGAGCACCGCCATGACCAGGCCGAGCGCTTCGGCCTGTGTGAACACGATGGGTGGCAGCCTGGTGCCGCGTCGGATCCGGTAGCCGCCGTGCGGGCCTCGCGCCGACTCGACGGGGATCCCCGCCTCCCGCAGGATCCCGACGTAGCGGCGGGCGGCGCGTTCGGTGACCCCGAGCCGCTCGCCGAGTTCCTCGGCGGTGGTGCCGGCGCGGGTCTGCAGGATCTCGATCGCGCGCAGCGCGCGGGCGGTGGGGCTGGGGTCGGTCGACACGCCGAGCAGATTAGGCGACCCGCGACATGAACCGGAAGCCGATCGTCCGGAATTGGTTCTAGCGTGATGCCCGTGGCTGAGTTTCATGAGCAGGACCTGGCCGGATCGCGCTTCGAGCGCGTGAGTCTGCGCGGGTCGTCCTTCGAGAAGGTGTACCTGCAGGGTTCGTCCCTGCGGTCGGTCGATTTGAGCGGGTCGCAGCTTCGCGGCGTCGCGTTCCACGACGTCCGCATGCGCGGGGTGGAGCTGTGGAACGTCGACATCTACGGCGAGTTGAACAACGTGGTGGTGAACGGGGTCGACATCGCGCCGCTGGTCGAGGCCGAGCTGAATCGGCGCATGCCGGAGCGGACGCTGATGCGACCGGACGACGCCGACGGGTTCCGGCGCGCGTGGCCGGTCCTGGAGCGGCTGTGGGCCGACACCGTGGCGCGGGCCCGGACCTTCCCCGAGGAGGCGCTGCACCAGCGGGTCGGGGACGAGTGGTCCTTCATCCACACGCTGCGCCATCTGAACTTCGCCACCGCCGCCTGGATCGACCGGATGCTGCTGGGCACCGCCGCGCCCTGGCACCAACTGGACCTGCCCTGGGAGGAGGCGCCCGGCTGGGACGGCATCCCGTGGGACCGTACGGCGCGGCCCACGCTGGCGGAGGTGCTGGCGGTGCGGCAGGAACGCCAGGCGACGGTGCGACGGGTGCTGGCATCGCTGACCGACGAGCAGTTGGCGGCCACGGTGACGCGGACCGAGCCGGGCTGGCCGCAGGAGGCGGACTTCCCGGTCAAGGAGTGTCTGCGCATCGTGCTGAACGAGGAGTGGGAGCATCGGCTGTATGCCGAGCGCGACCTGACCGTACTGGAGAAGGAGATCTGATCATGGATATCGTGCTCGCGGGTGGACTGTGGCTCGACGGGTCCGCGTGGGATCTGGTCGTGCCTGAACTCGTCGCGCTGGGGCATCGGCCGGTGCCGGTGACGTTGCCCGGACAGGGCGACGGCGCGGTGGCGGCGACGCTGGCCGACCAGGTGGCGGCGGTGCTGGCCGCCGTGGACGCGGCAGCGGAACCCGCGCTGGTGGTGGGACACTCGGCGGCCTGCACGCTGGCGTGGCTGGTCGCCGACGCCCGGCCGCAGCGCGTGGCCAAGGTGGCGCTCATCGGCGGTTTCCCGTCCGCCGACGGACAGCCGTACGCGGCCTTCTTCGAGATCAAGGACGGGGTCATGCCGTTCCCGGGCTGGGGTCCGTTCGAGGGCCCGGACTCGGCCGACCTCGACGGGCCGACCCGGGCGGCGATCGCCGCGGCGGCCGTGCCGGTCCCGGAAGGAGTGGCCAACGGGGTGGTGCGCCTGACCGACGAGCGGCGCTTAGACGTGCCGGTCGTGGTCGTCTGCCCCGAGTTCTCGCCCGAGCAGGCCCGGGAGTGGATCGCCGCCGGTGACGTGCCCGAACTGGCCCAGGCCAAGCACGTCGAGTTCGCCGACATCGACTCGGGCCACTGGCCCATGTTCAGCGCCCCGGCCGAGCTCGCCCGGATCCTGGCCGAGGCGGCCGACGCGAGCTGACATCCGCCACCGCGCGACCGCTGCCCACTCGGACGGTGCGGTCGCGCGGTGTACGAGTGGTCACGGCAGGATCGCGTCGACGTAGCCGCCGTCGACCCGCAGCGCGCCGCCGGTGGTCGCCGAGGCCTGCTCCGAGCTGAGATACACCACCATGTCGCCGATCTCGCGCGGTTCGATGAGCCGCTGAACCAGCGAGTACGGCCGGTGCTCGCGCATGAACCGGCGCTGTGCCTCGTCCCAGGGCAGGTCGTCGCCGACCAGTTCGGCGACGAAGGTCTCCACTCCGGCCGTGTGGGTCGGCCCGGCGATGACCGAGTTGACGGTGACGCCGGTGCCCGCGGCGACCTTGGCGAAGCCGCGGGTGACGGCCAGCAGCGCCGTCTTGGTCATCCCGTAATGGATCATCTCGACGGGGGTGACGACGGCGGAGTCGCTGGCGATGGCGGTGACCCGGCCCCAGCCCCGGTCCATCATCCCCGGCAGGTAGGTGCGGATCAGCCGGACCGCGGACAGCACGTTGACCTCGAAGAAGCGGCGCCACTCGTCGTCACTGATCTCCAGCGCCGGGCGGGCACCGAAGATGCCGAGGTTGTTGCACAGGATGTCCACGTCCGGGACGGCCGCCGCCATGGCCGCCGCGCCGTCGGCGGTGGCCAGATCGGCGGGCACCGCCCGCACCGTCGCGTCGGGCAGCTCCTCGCGCAGGTGCGCGGCGGCGTCCTCGGTCGACGCTTCGGCCCGCCCGTTGACGACCACAGTGGCGCCCGCGCGGGCCAGCTGGGCGGCGATGGCGTAGCCGATGCCCTGGGTCGACCCGGACACCAGGGCGATCCGTCCGGAAAGGTCGATCTTCACCTGCTCATCATGGCAGGACCGACCGCCGCCAACAGGGCGTATGGCGCCTTGACGACGTCACGGGCCCGCCCCGTAGGAGACAGGCCCGCGACGAAGGTCGCCCGATCAGTGGGCTTCGGTGCTCGCCGCCATGGCCGCGACCGGCACGGACGCGTCGGCGGACTTCCGGTGCAGGCGCCGGGCGGCGGCGGAGGCGAGCGGCAGCGACACCGCGACCGCCGCCAGCGCGACGATGTTGACCAGCCAGATCGCCGAGCGGACCCCGATCCGGTCGCCCAGGGCGCCGCCCGCCAGCGCGCCCGCGATCCCGGCCGCGGCGACGAAGACCTGCAGCGTGGCCATCGTGCTGCCGAGCCGGTTGTCGGGCGCGTCCTCGACAAGCACCGGGGTCAGCGCGACGTTCGCGATGGAGCCGAAGAGGACCGGCAGGCCCACGCCCAGTCCCGCGAACGCGGCGGCCAGCGCCAGCGGACCATCGGCCAGCGGCAGCAGCAGCCCGGCGGCCAGGCTCGCCGTGAACGCCACCAGCGTGATCTGCCGCGGGTCGCGGCCGGGGCGCACCACCCGACCGGCCAGTGACGATCCGGCCAGGCCCATCAGACCGGACAGTGCGAAGATCGCGCCGTACGCCTCGGTGGGGATGTGCGCCTCACGGAGCAGGAACGGTGCGGTGAGGGCGGTGACGGCGGCACCGGCCACCACCGGGGCGATGATGAACACCAGCAGCGCCCGGTGGAAGGCGTGGCCGAGAAAGAACCGGGTACCGGCCGCCATGCTGCGCAGCAGGTTCTCGCGTTCGTGCGGCGGCGCGAGCGGGATCGGACGGACCGGGCTCATGCTCAGCAGCGCGGCCGCGCTCAGCAGATAGCTGACGGCGTCGATGCCCAGCGCGGTGGCGCCGCCGAACGCGACGATCGCGGGTCCGGCCAGCAGCCGTCCGATCAGGCCCGCGCCGTACTGCCCGGCCTGCAGCCTGGCCCGGACCGGGCCGATCGCGGCGGTATCGACCAGTTGGCGCAGGTGGATGAAGTAGACGACGCTCGACAGGATCGACACGCAGCCCTGGACGATACTCAGCGCGATCAGGGTCGCGACGGAGGCCACGTGGTTGGCCACGCTGAGCGCGACCAGCGCGACCGCGACGGCGCTGAACGTGTCGAGGGCGATCAGCAGGCGGCGCGGCGCGGCGACCCGGTCGGCCAGCGCGCCCGCGGGCAGGCCGAGCACCAGGGTGGGCAGGATCGACGCCGCGCTGATCAGGCCGACCTGGCCCGGTGTGGCGCCCAGGTAGACGACGGCGACCACCGGCATCGCGATGGCGGTGAAGACCGAGCCGAACGCCGTGGTTGTCTGCGCCCACCAGTAGCGGTTGACGTCACGCGACCGGCCGGTCGCGGCTGGAGTCGAGGACTGGGTGCTCATCCGAGCACCGCCAGGGCACGCTCGACCGGGTTCGACCGGTGCGCGGGGATCGGCTCCACCGCGAACAGGCCGTCGGGTCCCGGGTCCAGTACCTGGCTCAGCGCGAGCAGGATCCCGGCCGAGCCACTCCACAGCTCGGCACTGATCCGCAGTTGCGGGTCTCCCATGAAGCGCACCCCTGTCTGATGCGGAATCGCGTACTTGAACAGCCTGCGGGCGGCCCGGACGGCCGCCTGCGCGCAACCGGGGTCGCCGGTCAGCCGGGCCTGATCGGCCAGCGCGAAGACGAGTCCGGCCGCGCCCCGGTACAGGCCCGGCAGCACGGTGTACGGCAGCCGTGCGGTCGACAGCAGTTTCGGCTGCGCCAGCGCCAGCCGCTCGTCGTCGACCACCGCCAGGCAGCGGGTCGTGGCGTACAGCATTCCGGCCGAGCCGGAGTACAGGTACGGCATGGCGCGCCGGTCGGTCCGCGAGACGGGGAACAGCAGCCCGGCGGCGTCGGGGTCGCTGGCCCGGTCCAGTTCGGCGTGCAGCAGGCGGACCGCCTGGCGCACCAGGTCCGGATCGGACGTCGCCGTGCCCACCTGCAGCAGTGCGAGCGCGATCCCGCAGCGGCCGTGCAGCAGCCCGGTCGGGTCGTCCGGCCCCAGCCGCGCGGTGAGCTCGTCGTCGGACGCGAGCCCGGCGACGAGGTCGGCGGCTCGGCGCAGGTGCCGGTCGTCCCGGGTGTACCGGTGCAGGGCCAGGTGGGTGAGGGCCACCCCGGCGGCGCCTCCGGCCAGGGTGGCGCACTCGGTCGTCAGCGGGTGCCGGTCGGCGGCGTCGAGCAGCGTCAGGGCCTCGTCGAGCAGACCGCAGTCGGCCAGCACCCGGGCCACGCCTGCCGCGCCGACGTGCGGGCCGGGCGCGAGTCTCGGGGCGGCGGCCAGCGCGTCGGCACGGAAGCGGTCGAGCAGGCTATCCGGTGGCGCGACGCCGGCCCGGCGCAGCGCGTGCACCACACCGGCGGTGCCGTAGGCCACGCAGACCGTGTTGCTCTGGAAGCCTTCGGGCACGGTCGGGAAGATCCGTCGCGGGTTGCCGAGGTCGCCCATCGTGAGGATCGCGTCGGCGACCCGGTCGCGCAGGTCCGCCAGATGGCGCAGCGGGTGCTCGGCGACCTCGGCGGGTCCGGGCAGCCGCGGTGCCGGGCTGGCCGGGTGGTAGCGCACGGCCCGCGTCCACAGCGACGCCGGGATCGGGGCGAGCTCGGCCAGCTCGTGGTGCAGGTGCGTGAGCGCGTCCGGGTTGAGCTGCACGACCTGGTGCAGCGGGGCCACCAGCAGCTGGGCCAGGCTGGCCAGGCCGTAGTCGTCGAAGACGGTCAGATCGTCGCCGACCAGCCGGTCGGGCGGGGTGTAGCCGGGGGTGCCGGCCTTGCGGAAGGGGTCCCCGAGGCGGTGCGCCTCGCCGAAGTCCACCAGCCGCACCGAGTCGTCGGCCCCGATCAGGATGTTGCCGGGGCTGACGTCGACGAAGAGGTACCCGGCCGCGTGCAGCCGATCGAAGGCGTGTTCGATCTCCCGGAGGATCGCCTCACACCGGCGGTAGTACGCGGCGAAGTGGTCGGCCGTGCTGCCCGCGACCAGCACCGGGTGGTTGAGCACGAGCCAGCGCGACAGCGCGATGCCCTCCACCCGCTCGACGACCAGGAACTCGTGCTCCCACTTGCGCAGGTGGGCGATGGGTTCGGGCGCCAGCCCCGGCGCGGTGGCGTGCAGGGCCGTCAGCACCTCCCACTCCTCGCGCAGCTGCTCGGGCGCGGCGGTGCCGTCCTCGCGCAGGCCGATGTGGGCGCGGCCCTCCTTGATGAACACCGCACGGCCGGTGGCCGAGTCGCGTCCCAGGTAAGTCCCACCGGCGCAGCTGAACCGCACCGCGGACTCGACGGTGTACGGGCCGATCATGCGCTGGGCCCGGCCGGCGGCGGTCGGGGCGGACGCGATGCCGGCCGGGCGGAACGGGTCGGCCATGCCGTCGGGCAGCTGGAACGACACGCCCCGGCGGTCCGGGACCGCTGCTCCGCCGCCGTCTCGTACCAGCGCCTGGTGGGTGCCGTCGGGCCGCAGCCGGAAGAGTGGTCGGTAGGCGCCGTAGCGGTAGTGCACCGTGCGGGAGTCGGCGAACCGCCGGTCGCTGAGGATGTACGGCCCGGCCTCGTCGGCGAGGTCGTCACTCAGCCGGCGCATGAGCCGCTCGGCCGCCGCGACGTCCGCGGGGTAGGCGGCGATGAACTTGCCGCCCTGCGGTCGCGGCGCGTACTTGTGGTGCGTCCACCAGTGGAAAAGCCGGGTCGACAGGTGCTTGAACGCGACGCCGTGCTCGAAGCAGGCCGCGGCGACCACGTCGAGGACGTGTTCGAGCCGGTCGGGCCGGGCCGAGACGTGCACCTTCCAGCCCGCGTCGACCTCGTCGGGTGGGCCCGGCGGGTGCCACATCCGCCAGATCCCCGACTCGACCCCACGCCAGCCGTCGGGAACGCGGTGGGGTGTGAGCACGCCCTCGTCGACGACCGCGGTCTCCAGCGGGGCGAAGAACTCGCGGCTGGCGACCGTGTAATCGAAGTTCATCCTGTGTCTCCCAACGCGTGGCGGCGGTCGCCCGACGGAATGAGCCGCTGGGCCCGGTCGCGGGGCGCGGACCGGGCCCAGCTGTGCGGTGGTCCTAGGCCTGCTCGAACGAGCAGAACTGGACGCTGAGGGTGCTGATGTGGCCCTGGACCTCGTCGTCGCCCTCGGCACCGGGGGTCTCCTGCAGCGCCGCGACTTCCTCGGGGTTCTCGCCGGGGGTCAGCTCGATGTTCGTCATCGCCATCTCCTCATCTGCTGTCGGCAGTGCGTCTGCCGGGCAGTGCAGAAGCTAGGCAGCCCCGATCCGCAAACGGTTGGGCGCGGGTATGCGGACGGTATGTCCGCAGGTGGGCTCGGGCGAGCGGACCTCGGCGGCGGCCGGAGGCAGGCGCGCTGAGCTGCGGCCATACCCGGATCGAACCGTTCGTTGAGCGGCGACCAACCCGGCGCGGCCAGTCTCGGGCAGGGCCTGGGAGGACCTGCCCCGGAATGGACTGGGTGATGGACGACATGCGAGCGGCGGAGCGGCCACGGCTCACGTGGCGGCTCTACGGCCGTAGCTGGGACGAGGTCGCGATACCGGCCGATGGTGAACCGGTGACCCAGGACTGGGCCTGGGGCGGTGCCACCGGCAGCAAGGTGCGGGTGTGCGTCGTGGACTCCGGGGTGGAGACCGACCATCCGCTGGTGGGCCGGATCGAGGGCGCGTACGGCGTGGTGTCGCGCGACGGCGAGTTGGTCGTCGCGGAGACCGACGCGGGCGACGCCTGCGGCCACGGTACGGCCTGCGCCGGCATCATCCGCCGCGTCGCCCCCGACTGCGAGATCTACAGCGTCCGGGTGCTCGGCGAACGGGCCACGGGCACCGGCGCGATGATGCTGGCCGGGCTGCGCTGGGCCATCGACCAGAAGTTCGACGTGATCAACCTGAGCCTGTCCACGACCCGGCTCCGGTTCACCGACGAGTTGCGGGCGCTGGCCGACGAGGCCTACTTCGGCCGGACCGTCATCGTGGCCTCCGCCCACAACACGCCGGTGGAGAGCTACCCGTGGCGGTTCTCGTCGGTCGTCTCGGTGGGCAGCCACCACGACGAGAGCCAGCCGGAGGCGTTCCTGTACAACCCGGATCCGCCGGTGGAGTTCTTCGCCCTCGGCCAGAACGTGCTGCTGCCGTGGCTGAACGGCGGCACGATCCGGGCCTCGGGCAACAGCTTCGCCACGCCGTACATGGCCGGCGTGTGCGCCCGGATCCTGTCCAAGCATCCGCGGATGACGACGTTCCAGCTCAAGAACGCGCTGTACCTGTCAGCGGCGAACGTAAACGTAGGTATCGGAGGTTCCTCGTGATGGCACCCGGTGGGCTCGCGGTCGACAACCTGTCGCGCGAGCTCCTGCAGTCAGTCGTCGACGTGGCCAGGGCCATCTTCGGCGCCCAGGCCAGCTCGGTGTTCCTGCTGGACGTGGAGGCGTACGAACTGGTCTTCCACGCCGTGTCCGGCCAGGGCCAGCGGACGCTGCTGGGGCAGCGGTTCCCGGCCGGCAGCGGCATCGCGGGGTGGGTGGTGGCCACCGGTGAGCCGATGCTCGTCGACGACCTCACCCACAGCGCCGCGTTCGACCGCGCCTTGGCCGAGTCGACCGGGTACGTCCCGCAGTCGCTGCTGGCCGCGCCGCTGATCCAGGGCGACCGCGTGTTCGGCGTGCTGGAGGTCCTCGACCCGTCCCCGCGCTCGCGGTCCAATCTGGAGGCGGTGGACCTGCTGGCCCTGTTCGCCCGGCAGGCCGCGGCGGCGCTGCGGATCGTCATCGAGCGCCACCAGCTCGACGGCGTCCGGACGCCCGGCGGGCTGGACCCCGACGACCGGGCCAGCGCCCGCCAGCTGATGTACAGCCTGCAGCGGCTGCTCGACACGTCGGTCTGAGGAGGTCGGCGCATGCGCACCTTCCGGTTCGCCCACACCTCACTGGGCGCGACGGCCTCGTCGCGCTCGATCGCGACTCCCCGCACGATCGAGCGCGACTGGGTCTGGGGCGACGCCACCGGCCGCGGGGTCCGGGTGTGTGTCATCGACAGCGGGGTCGACGCCGAGCATCCGCTGGTGGGCGGCGACGTGATGTCATACGTCGCGGAGGAGGTCGACGACGCCTGGGTGGTGCGGCCCGACGACGTCGGTGATGTGGCCGGGCACGGCACGGCCTGTGCCGGTGTCATCCGGTCGCTGGCGCCCGAGTGCGAGCTGATCAGCGTACGGGTCCTGGCGGGCAACCTGCGGGGCAACGGCGACGCGCTGATCACCGCGCTGGAGTGGGCGGTGGGCCAGCGGTTCCCGCTCATCAACGTGAGCCTGTCCTCGCGCAAGGAGGGGCTGAAGGAGCGCCTGCACGACCTGGCCGACACCGCGTTCTTCGCCGGGGTGTCGCTGGTCTCCTCCGCGCACAACAGCCCGGTGGTCAGCTATCCGTGGCGGTTCCCGTCGGTGATCTCGGTCGGTTCGCACAGCCGCACCGATCCGGAGTACTTCGAGCTCAATCCGGACCCGCCGGTGGACTTCTTCGCGTGCGGCATCAACGTGAGCGTGGCCTGGCCCGGTGGGTCGGCCAAGGTGGTCTCCGGCAACAGCTTCGCCACCCCGCACATCACCGGCCTGTGCGCGCGGATCCTGCAGCGCCATCCGGAGTTCCGCACGCCCCAACTGCGGCACGTGCTGGCCGCGGTCGCCGACAACCTGGTCAGGAGTCCACAGTGACCGTCATAACCCACGATGAGATCCTCCGGTCGACGGTGCGGCTGGCCCGGCTGTCGTTCAACGCCGCCGCCGCCTCGGTGTTCCTGTACGACCACGAGCGCGACGCGCTGGTGTTCGAGGCGTCCTCCGGACAGGG
This sequence comes from Catellatospora tritici, assembly GCF_019083965.1. Classification (GTDB taxonomy): domain Bacteria; phylum Actinomycetota; class Actinomycetes; order Mycobacteriales; family Micromonosporaceae; genus Catellatospora; species Catellatospora tritici. The sequence goes on along the minus strand of NZ_JAHRCY010000004.1, from coordinate 246,812 downwards.
CGAGGACATGCTGGTCGGGATGGCGATCCCGTCGGACCGGGGCATCGCCGGCTGGGTCGCCAACACCGGCGAACCGCTGGTCATCCGGGGCGTACGCGACGACGAGCGGTTCGACCGGGCGTTCGCCGCCGAGACCGGGCTGGTGCCGGACACCATCATGGCCGCACCGATCGAGCACAACGGCGATGTGCTCGGGGTGCTGGAGGTCCTCGACCCGACGCTGGACGCCTTCGGCGACCTGATCGCGATCGACCTGCTCACCGAACTGGCGAACCAGAGCTGCGCGGCGCTGTGCCTGCTGCTGGCCGATCGTCGGGTCCGCGCCCGGCAGGCCGACGCGACCGGACCGATCGCGACCCTGGGCGCCCTGCTGGAGGGCGCCGATCCCCGGCGCGAGGTCGCGGTCCACGAGCTGATCACGGCACTGGCGAAGCTGGTGCGCTGACCATGCATCTGGCCGAGGTGATCAGGCTGCGGACGGTGCCGCAGGCGGGCCTGCTGCTGGCGCTGACGCAGCGGTGTCCGCTGTCGTGCGCGCACTGCTCCACCGACTCGTCGCCGACCGCCCCGCAGCACAGCGCGGCGCCGCTGCGCCGACTGGTGTCCACGTTCACCGCCGCGGCCCACCCGGAACTGATCTTCATGTCCGGCGGGGAGCCGCTGCTGCGCCCGGACCTGGTGGCGGAGCTGGCCACGGCGGCCCGTACCGTCGGCACCCGGTCGATGCTGCTGTCCGGCATGTTCTTCGCCCGCCGGTCGATGCCCGCCGCCGTCCGACGGGCGGTCTCCACCTTGGACCACTTCTCCGCCAGCATCGACGTCTTCCACGAGCGCGAGGTCGCCCGCTCCGACGCGTTGCGGGCCCTGGCCGCGGTGGCGGACCTGGTGCCGTCGGTGAGCCTGCACGTCACCAGCTCCGACGAGGCCTACCTGACCGACGTCCTCACCCAGGTGCGGCGGATGTTCGGCGACCGGGTGCCGGTGCTGGTCGCCCGGGTACGGCCGACCGGGCGGGCCAGGTCGTTCGTCGCCGACCCCGCCGACGTGGTCGATCCGGGCCCGTGCGAGTTCGCCAACTGGCCCCTGGTCGACTTCGACGGCACGGTCTACGCCTGCAGTCGGCAGAACCTGGTCCGCCGACACCGGCCCGGTCACCTCGTGCTCGGGCACGCGGCCCGCGACTCCTGGAGCGCGCTGAGCGCGGCGATCCAGGCCCGGCCCACACTGCGGTCGGTCCGGTCGCTGGGGGCGATCGAGACCGCCCGGCGGGCCGGTGCCGCGTCGTGTGACGGGGTCTGCCAGACCTGCGTCGGCCTGCCGGGCGACGTCGCCGTGCCCGAGCCCGTGGAGCAGGTCTCCCGGCAGCTTCTCGGCAGCCTGCGACCACGGCAGTTGGCCCGCCGCTGGGGCGCCGGGGAGCACTCCGACCTGGTCGAGCTGGGGTGGGTGCCATGCGCCGGTTGACCATGGCCCAGGCGGAGGAGCTGCGCCGCGTACCCGGGGCGAGCCTGGCCTTCTTCCTCACCGACCGATGCCCGGTCGGCTGTGGGCACTGCTCGGTGTCGGCCACGGTCGACGGCCCGACCATCCGCGACTGGGAGCTGTTCACCCAGGTCGTGGCAGGTGTGGCGAGCCTGCCGGGGTTGCGGGCGGTGGCCATCACCGGTGGCGAACCGTTCGTCGAACGGCGCGGGCTGATCCACGCGGTCGGCAGCCTGGCCGCCGCCGGCAAAGCGGTGGTGCTGTTCACCAGCGGGTACTGGGCCCGCCCGCCCGTTCCGGCGTGGATCCGGCAGGTGCTGGAGCTCACCTCGACGGTCTACCTGAGCACCGACTCGTACCACGTCGACGGCCCGGCGGGCGCCGGGCGCGACCGGCTGGCGACCGCTGTGCGGACCGTACTGGACGCGGGCTGCCACCTGGTGCTCCAGGTGTTGGACGAACCCGGCGCCCGCGACGCGGCGAAGGCGCTGTGCCCCACGGCCGACGTCAGCGTGATCGCGCCGCTGCCGGTGGGGCGCGGGGCCGACCTGTTCGCGCCCGCACCGTTACGGCCACTGAGCGACTTCGGCCGCTGCCACCTGCTCAACTCACCGACGGTCCGGTACGACGGCCGGGTCAGCGCCTGCTGCAACGAGGGGGTCATCGTCGGTGCCGGGCCGCCAGGCCTGCGCCGCCAGGTCGCCACCGCCGACGACGTCGCGGCGGCGCTCGCCGAGTTCCGAGCCGACCCGGCGCTGAGACTGCTCGGCCGCCACGGCCCCAACGCGCTGAGCACCATCGTCGACGGACCGGCCCGGACGATCTGCCAGGCCTGCTGGGCCGGGGTCGAGCGGATCGCCGCGGATCCGAAGGCGCTGGCCGTCGCCACCCTCCTCGCCGGTGCCGACCCAGGAGATGGTGCGTGATGACGTTACGCCAGACGGTCGACCTGGTCATGCCGATGCTGCGGCGCGCGTCGGGCCGGATGTGGGCGGCGCAGCACGACGCGCGGTGCTACCGCGAATGGCTGTGCGTGTGCCACGACCTGGTACGAGCGACGGCGCCGTTGCTGACCGAGGCGCTGGCCGAGTCCGTACGCCACGGTGACAGCCTGCTCGTGGACTACTTCGCCGAGCAGCTGGCCGAGGAGTTCGGCCACGACCGCTGGGTGGAGCAGGACCTCGCCGCGGCCGGGTTCGACCCTGGATCGCTGGCCGACCGGGTTCCCGTGACGGCGGCGGCCCGGCTGGTCGGAGCCCAGTACTACTGGATCCGCCACGCCCACCCAGTGGCGCTGCTCGGCCACATCGCCGTGCTGGAGTGGCTGCCGCCGCGCGCCGACCTCGCCCACGACCTGGCCGAACGGACCGGGCTGTCGACCGACGCGTTCCGGACCCTGGCCCGGCACGCCGACCTGGATGTCGCGCACGGCCGTCGGCTCGACGAGGTGCTCGCCGGGCTGCCCGTCGACGGCCGACACCGGCGGCTGGTCACGACCAGTGCCCTGACCACGGCCCACGGCCTGGTGGAACTGATGACCGACCTGGTCGCGAGCATGCCCGCGACGCGACCATCAGGAGAAGGAGGACGACGCCATGAGCCAATCCCGTCTGGACCGGCTGGGGTTCGACACACAGTTCGCCAGCGATGAGCAGATCGCGGTGGTGGACTCGCTCAGCGACGCCGAGATCGAGCTGCTTGTGAAGATCAAGCACAAGCTCGACGACGCTGCCGGTGACGTCGAGGGCCACAGCCTCGACGCCGGCGGCGTGGTGTGGTGACCAGCACCTGCGGCCAGTGCCTGACCGCCAACCCCGCCGCGGCCCGGTTCTGCATGGGCTGCGGCGGGGGTTTGGCGCAGGCCGCCGCCAAACCCCCGGGTCTGCGCTTCGTCACGGTCGCGTTCTGTGACATCGCCGGTTCGACCCAGCTGGCGCTGCGGTTCGATCCGCAGGTCTGGCACGGCATCCTGGAGACGTATTTCAACGGGGTGGGCGGTGCCCTGGTGGCGGCCGGCGGCCGGTTGGAGAAGTTCATCGGCGACGCCGTCGTCGGCGTGTTCGGGGCCGACGCCGCCGGTGAGGACGACGCCGTACGGGCCGTCCAGGGCGCCCTCGACGCGCTGGAGCAGCTGGCCGCGCGCAACGACGACACCATCGGACGGCACGGGGTGCGGCTGTCGATCCGGTTCGGCATCGCCTCGGGTCGGGTGGTGCTGGCCGACCGGGACTCGTCGTTCGCCATCGGGTCGGTGATGAACCGGGCGGCCCGGCTGCAGTCGGCCGCGCCCGCCGACGGTACGGTCGTCGACGTACGGACCTGGCTGCTGGTTCGCGACCGGTTGGCCTGCCTGCCGGTGCCGCCGGTGCCCGCCAAGGGCTTCGACAAGCCGTTGCAGGCGTGGTCGGTGACCGGGGACAGGACACCGGTCATCGCCGAACCGGTCTTCATCAACCAGACCGACGTGCTCTCCCGGCTCACCACCGCGGTCGACACCGCCGCCGCGAGCCCCACGACCAGCACGGTCACGCTGGTCGGCGAGTTGGGCAGTGGCAAGACCAGGATCCTGCGGCTGCTCGCGGCGCACACCGGCGCCCGCGGTATGCGCACCGTCTTCGTGACCTGCCGGGGCAGTGACGAGGGTCTGTGGCGACTGCAGCAGCTCGAACGCGAACTCGGCGGGCGGCGGCAGGGTGGCGGGACCCCGTCGACGGCGGAGCTGCAGTGGCGCGTCCGGTCCCGCTTCGCCGACCTGTCGCGGCAGGGCCCGCTCGTGGTCATCGTCGACGACTTCCACCGCTGCCCCGACGCGCTGCGCCCGGTGTTCGAGCCGACTCCCGACCCGGTCGGCCCGATCGTCTTCGTGCTGGCCGACCGGGAACCGCCGGTCGGTTCCGTCGCGGCGATCACGGTGCCGCCGCTGTCGGCCGCGCACGCGCACGATCTGCTGGCCAGCCTGGACAGAGGACTCCAGCCGCACCCGGCCGGACTGCCGCATCCGTTGATCGAACGGAGCAGGGGCAATCCGCTGCTGCTGGAGCAGCTGTCGGCGTTGGCCGTCGACGGCATCGACGACGACGTCGCACCGTCGGCCGAGGCCGCGCTCGGCTCGCGGATCGAGCGGCTGGCCGGACCGACCCGTCAGGTGCTGGCCTGCCTCGGGGCGTGGGGCACCGAGCTGCGGACCGGGGACCTCGACGCGGTCTGCGAGGTCGACGAGGCGGGCCTGGCCGCCGCCATCGGCGAACTGGAGAGCCTCGGTCTGGCGGCCAACCGCACCGCCGCCGAGGTCGCGTACGCCCATCTCGGCCTGGGCGACCGGGCCCGACTCCATGCCGCGATCGCGTCGCGGCTGCGGGAGTATGCGCGGACCGAACCTGCCCTGCTCGACCTCGCGGCCTCGCACGCCTCGCGCGCCCAGCGGCACTGGCGTGCACTCGATCCGGGCTCGGCACACGACCGACAGGCGACCCGGCTGGCGGCCGAGTGCCTGGTGGCGGCGGCCCGGCAGGCTGTCGGCCGGTCCGAGGTCCGAGCGGCGGCCGCGCTCGCGGCGCAGGCGCGAGGGCTCGACGTGCCCGACGACGACCTGACGCTGGAGATCGCGGCACTGGAGAGCTACGCCCTGGGCGCCAGCGGGCAGGTCCCGGAGGCCCTGGCGCGGGTCGCCCAGGTGCGCCATCTGGACGGCAATCCGTCGGCGCGGCTGCACCTGGCCGTCAACCAGGTCACCTTCGGCAGCGGCGACCTCGACCAGGCGCGGAAGTTGGCCCAGCAGACCGACGACCCGGCCGCGATCGCACGCTTGGACACTTTGGAGGGGATGCTGGCGGCCCGCCTCGGGGACTACCCGCGGGCGGAGGCGCTGCTGCGCTCGGCCCATGCGGGCATGCGCGAATTCGGCTCCGGGCTCGGCGTCGCCGAGATCTACGGCAACCTGTCGTTGTTCCTGATGTACGCCGACACGCCACCGGACCAGGCCGCCGCCGCGTGCCTGGCGCTGCGGGAGGAGGTGGCCGACGCACCGATCATGCACGCCGCGGTCGGCTGCGCGGCGGCGGTGCTGCTGCAGCGCAGCGGCGACGCGCGGGCCGCCGCGTCGATGCTCGCCGAGGCGTACGCGGTCTTCACCGAGATGGGTCATGCGCTGGGCCGGGCCGGTGCCTGCGAGTTCACCAGCGTCGCGGCCGAACTCCGCGGCGACCTGGTGGCCGCGACGGAGGCGATCCTGCGCGCGGGGCAGATCTACGCCGACGCGGGTGCGGCCACCGCCGCGACCCGCTGCGGCGTCCGTGCCCACGTGCTCGACCCGGACCGGCCAGCCCCGGACCTCTCGGCGCTGGCCACCGCGGAAAGCTGGGACATGCGGGTGCTCGGTCACCAGGTCGCGGCGCTCGACACCACCGACCGGGCCGAGGCCCTGGCGCGACTCGACCGGGCGCTCGCGGTGATCGCCACCATCCGCGGCCGGGGCGCCACTTTGATCCCGCTGACGGGCTGTCTGCGCATCGCCACCCGCCTGGGCGACCCGCGGCGGATCGACGAGATCGAGCACCGGATAGGCGGGGTCATGGTCAAACAGCTCGTCCGTTGACGCTGTCCACCGAATACCACCAGGACTCGCGCTCGTCGTCGAGCAGGTCCAGTTCGTCCTCGGACGGGCGGTAGCCGTCCGGCAGCGGCACCGACATGGCGCCGCTGCGCCGGACGATCTCGCGTAGCCGTACGACACCCGGGATGTCCGCCAGGTCGTCGACCGTCAGCGGCGTACCGCCGACGAGCGCGCTGAAGCCCAGGCCGTGCCACATCGCGATGAGTTCCACGGCGCCGTCCTGCTCGGCCGCCGCGGCGACGGCGGCCACAGCGTCGATCAGCGCGGTCCGGCCGGGCGCGGCGGCGTCCGTTCCGTGCAGCCGCCCTTCGTCGACCATCCGCTGCCACAGTGCGGTGCCCACTTCGCAGTACAGCCAGGGCGGGTCGACGTAGCCGTCTTCCAGCTCGTCGGCGTAACCGGCGAAGTCGTCGGCGTCCTCGTCGAACTCACGCAGGCTCCGAAACCGGGTCAGCCCGTCGAAGAACGTCCGGCGCCGTAGGTAGTCGGGGTGGTCCTGGATCGGGAATCGGTAGGTGTGGCCGCGGCGCAGCAGCACGTCCAGCACCCGCCCCTGGGTGTGCGAGCAGTCGTGCGCGCGCTGGCACGCGTACAGCGCCGCGAACCAGCTCCGCAGCCGATCGTCGGGCTCCGGATGGCGGGAGTCCAGGACCAGGATCGACTCGCACACCAGGTCTTCGAGGTAGTGCTCCGACATCTCCAGCCTCTCCCGTTCGACGTCGGTGGCCGATGCCGACCGCCGAGCGCATGTTAGTTCGTATCGCTCCCGGCGCCTGCGACCTGGCTGCTCGCATGATGATCCGGACGCGCGGCGATCGCCGCGACCGACTCCGCCGCCGACCACGCGGGCAGCGGTCAGGCAGGCTGGGCGACCGGCACCTCCCCGTGCCCGCCCGCGTGGGCCGTACCGGCCAACTCGACGGCGTACCGGTGGAGCAGGTCGGGCAGTGCGAAGATCACTTCGTGGGCGCAGACCTCGGTGTCGGGCGCGCCGACGATGCCCGCTTCGATGAGGTGCTCCAGGGCGAGGCCGGTGCTTCGGTCGTCGCGGCCCAACAGGTGCGACGCCTCGCCGAGGGTGAAGATCGGGCTGGGCAGCCGCCCCAGTTCGGCGAACTGCGCCTGCCCGGCACCGGGCAGGTCCCGCAGCGCGGCTCGCAGCCGCGGCCGCAACGTCAGCGACCCGATCTGCAGTTCGTCCAACACGGAGTCGGCTTCGGCCAACCGGTCGGCGAACTCCCGTAACGGCAGGTGGCGCAGCCCGGCGAGCTTGCTGCCCGCCACCGCGATCGCGAGCGGGAGCATCCCGGTGGCGCGGACGATGCGCTCCGCGGCGTCCCGGTCGGCCTCGATCCGGTCGCGCCCGATGTGCCGGGCCAGCATGTCGTACGACTCGGGCAGCGACAGCGGCCCCAGGGTCACCCGGTGGGCCTGGGCCAGACCGGACAGCCGCGCCCGGGACGTGAGCAGGAGCACCGACTCGCCGACCTGCGGGATGAGTGGACGGACGGACTCCTCGTCGGCGACATCGTCGACCACGACCAGGGCACGCCGCCGCGCGAGCCACGACTGCCAGCTGCCGTGCAGCCGCGCGGTCGACTCCCCCGGGCTGAAGACGCCGACGTCGTGCAGCAGGTCGTGCAGGAGCGCACCGGACGGGCGGGGTTCGCCGTGCGCATCGCGGGCACTGACGAACAGGCAGCCGTCGGTGAAGCTGTCGCGTACCTGGTGTGCGGCGTGGACGGCGAGGGCTGTCTTGCCGGTCCCGACCGGGCCGCTGACGATCGCCAGTCGTTCGGTACGGCCGCCGAGCACCCGCGTCGCGGCGCGGAGTTCGTCGGCGCGGCCGCTGAAACCGCCGATGTCGCGCGGCAGCGAGCACGGGCCGCCCGAGGCCCCGCCGAGAGCGGAGGACGGGGTGTCCGCCTCCAGCAGCAGGCTCTCCTGGAGCCGGGTCAGGGCAGCGCTCGGTGGCAGGCCGAACTCGCGGGCGAGGGTCCGGCGGAAGTCGTCGAAGACCGCGAGGGCTTCGGACTGCCGCCCCGCGTGCTGCAGGGCCGTCATCTGGATCATCCGTAGCCGCTCGCGGAAGGGGTCGGCCAGGATGATCTGCTCGATCTGGTCCATGACGACGCCCGGGCTGGACCGCATCGCCGTCTCGGCCCACGTCTCGAAGACGGTGACATAACGTCGGGACAGGCGTTGCGCCTCCGCCTCGATCACCGGTACGGCCGTCAGGCCCTCGAAGGCCGTACCGCGCCACAGGTCCAGGGCTTGGCGCAGGATGGTCGTCCCGGTGTGTCGCCGGTCCGCGTCGGCGAGGTGGGCACCTGCCCGCGACGCTTCGTCGAAGGTCAGCGAGTCGAGTTCGGCCGGTTCGACGACGATGACATAGCCCTGGTTGCGGTGCGAGATCCGGTCGGCCACTCCGGCCTGGCGCAGCTGACGTCGGAGGGTGCTGACGTAGACGTGCAGGTTCTTCCTGGCGGTGCGGGGCGGCCGGTCGCCCCAGACCGCCTCGACCAGGGCGTCGGTCGGCACGTGCCGGTTCGGGCTGCACAGCAGGACCGCCAGCACGATCTGCTGTTTGAGCGGCCCCAGCGGCAGGTCATGGCCGTGGGCCCGGACCCGCATGGGGCCCAGCACCGACAGGTGCAGGGCGGGCGGCGGCGCGGTCACGGTGAGCCTCCTGCCTGGTCTCGCGTTCGGGCCGTCGCGCCGGTCGGCTGGCGGCAAGGCGACGGTAGGAAGCGGTGCTCACCGCCCGCTCACCGCGCGCTCACCGCCGGGCGGCATACGCGAGCGCGAATGTGGGGGCGCGAATATGGGGGCGCGGCCCCCATGCGCGGGGGGTGTCGCGGCTGGCACATTGGCACCACTGCGTAGCAGCAAGTCCGGTGGGGAGGTCGTCATGGAGTTCGGGCTGCTCGGGCCGCTGCTGGTGCGCGATGGCGCCACCGAGGTCCCCGTCCCGGCGGCGCAGCAGCGGACGCTGCTCGCGGCGCTGCTGCTGCGGCTGCGGCAGGTGGTTCCGGCTTCGGAGCTGAGCGCGTCCATCTGCGGTGGCGCACACGCCCCCGAACGTGACCGGGCCTCGCTGCACTCGGCGGTCAACCGCCTGCGCCAGCGGCTGGGGCCCGCGATCAGGGCCCGGATCGTGACCAGGCCCGCCGGGTACCTCATCGACATCGCCGACGACGAGCTGGACCTGCGCCGGTTCGAGCTGCTGTACGAGCAGGGCCGCGCGGCCGCCCGTGAGGGCGACTGGGTCGCGGCCGCCGACCGGTTCCGGCTGGCCCTGAGCATGTGGCGCGGTGACCCGCTGGCCGACATCGACTGTCCCCGGCTGCGGCGTGAGCATCGCGACCACCCGGCCGAGCTGCGAGCACAGCTGCTGGAGTGGCGGGTCGAAGCCGACCTGCGGCTGGGCCGACACGAGCAGCTGTCGGCGGAGCTGCCGCGACTGACCGCCGAGTACGCGCTGCGCGAGCGTTTCCACGCGCAGTTGATGCTGGCGCTGCACCGGTGTGGGCGGCGTGGAGAGGCCCTGGCGGTGTTCCGCTCGGTGCGCGACATGCTCGCCGACGAGCTCGGCGTGGACCCCGGCCGGGTCCTGCAGCACCTGCACCGTCAGATCCTCGCCGGCGATCCGACGATCGACTGGAACCCGGTCGGGGCAGGCCGATGAGCACGATCGAAGCGCCCGATTCCGCGACGACCGACCCGACGGCACCGTGGTGGAGCCGCGGGGTCTCGGCCCACGATCGCGCCGAAGCCGGTACCCCGGACTGGGCCGTGTTCATCGGCGAGGCCCTGACCCACCGCCCGATCGCGGCCACGGCCGATGACCTTTCTCCGGTCGTGTCGCCGCTGGTGCGCCGGGCCGGTGACCTGCTGGCCCGCGGCGAATGGTCCGAGGTGGACCTGGCGGCGGTGCGGACCGGGTTCGAGCAGACCCTGACGGCGCGGCTGACCCGGCTGGCGGCCCGTACCCTCGTGCTGGAACTGCACGTGATGCGGGTGACCGGTCGGCTGACCGGCGACAGCCCGCAGCAGCGGTTCGCCGACTTCGTCGCCCGCCTGAGCCGCCCCACCGGCTTGTCCACCCTGTTCGGCGAGTATCCGGCGCTGGCCCGGGTCCTGGGCCGCACCTGCCTGCGGGCGGTCGACGCTTTCGCGGAGCTGCTGGACCGGCTGGCCGCGGACCGGGCTGATCTCGTCGCCAAGCTGCTCGGCGCCGATCCCGGTGCGCTGACCTCGGTACACACCGGCGCGGGCGACGGTCATCAGGGCGGGCGGTCCGTCGCCGTGCTGCGGTTCGCCTCCGGCGCCCGGGTCGTCTACAAGCCGCGGTCACTGGCGGTGGACGGCCTGTTCGCGGCCGTGCTGGCCTGGTTCGGCGCCGGGATCGGTGACGAGCTGCGGGTCCCGGCGGTGGTGGCGCGGCCCGGGTACGGCTGGACGGCCTACGTCGAACAGGCACCCTGCGTCGACCGGGCCGGAGTGCGGCGGTTCTACTTCCGCCAGGGTGCGCTGCTGGCGCTGCTGCGCGCTCTCGACGGCACCGACATCCACTACGAGAACCTGATCGCCTGCGGGGACCAGCCGGTGCTCATCGACGTGGAGACCCTGTTCCATCCGTCGCTGGCCCCGCCGGGACAGGATCCGGCCGCGCGGGCGCTGGTGGCGTCGGTGTACCGGTTGGCGCTGCTGCCACGGGTCGTCATCGGCCAGGACACGGCCCTGGACTTCTCCGGTCTCGGCGGGGACCGCGGCGGGAACCTGCCGTTCGACGGGGTGGACTGGCTGGACCCCGGCACTGACAGCATGCGGCTGATACGCCGCCCACTGGCTTTCGCCGGGGCGGCCAACCGGCCCACGCTGGACGGGGTCGACGCCGACCCGGGCGAGTTCACCGCCCAGGTGCTGGCCGGGTTCGCCGCCGGGCACGCCCAGCTCGCGCGCGGCGGCCGCGAGCTGGCCGAGCTGGTCACCGACGCGGCCGACTGCGAGATCCGGGTGGTGCTGCGAGCCACCAGGCTCTACGGCGAACTGCTCGACGAGTCGACCCATCCGACTCTGCTGGGCGACGCCGAGGACCTGGAAGGGGTATTGCGGACGCTGCACGAGCACGGACCCGGCGACGACCTGCTCGCCCGGGTCGTCGACGACGAGATCAGTCAGCTGCGCGACGGTGACATCCCCTACTTCACCACCCGGCCGGACTCGGTCGACCTGTTCAGCGCGACCGGACGCAGGTTCGACGGCGTGCTGCCCGAGCCGGGGCTGGCGTCGGTGCTGCGCAACATCGCCGCCACCAACGAGGTCGACCTGGCCGACCAGGAATGGATCATCCGGGCGGCCATGGCCACGCGTACGCCCGCCGACCCGCACACGGTGGACACCACGGTGACCGCCCCGGCGGCGGCGCTGGCCCCGGACACCGAACTGGTCCTGGCCGCGGCGCGCGGCATCGGCGACCAGATCGTGGCGCGGGCCTACCGCGAGGCAGGCGGTGCCTTCTGGCTCGGGTTGGAACTGCAGGACGACCGGCATTGGCAGTTGGCGCCGCTGGGCGCGAGCCTGGGCACCGGCTACTGCGGCACCGCGCTGTTCCTGGCCCAGCTCGCCCAGGTCACCGGCATCGACCGGTACGCCGACGTGGCCCACCAGGCACTGCGACCGGTGCCGGGCCTGCTCGGCTCGCTGGGTGCCCGGCCTGAGCAACTGGGCATCGTCGGGACCGGAGCGTTCGCGGGCCTGGGCGGCATCGCGTACGCGCTGAGCCAGCTGTCGGTGCTGCTGTCCGATCCCGACGTGGCCACCTGGGCCCGCCACGCCGTCGAGCTCACGGCCGCGACCGAGGACGCCGACGACGAGACCGGTGTGGTCACCGGAGCGGCGGGCGGGTTGGCGGCGCTGACCGCCGTCTGGGAGCTCACCGCCAACCCGGTGGCCTGGGGCGCGGCGTTCCGGCTGGCGCAGCGGTTGCGGCAGGCGCCTCTGCCCGCCGACCGCGGGTTCGCCCAGGGCGCGGTGGGCATCGGCTGGGCGCTGACCCGCTACGCCGCCGTCGCCGGCGATCCGGCCTGCCGGGCAACAGGCCTGGCCGCCATCCGGCGGGCTGCCGCGGCGACCGGCGGCCCGCTGTCGTGGTGCCGTGGCGTCACCGGCCTCGCCCTGGCCGTCGTCGACAGCCCCGCGGCGATGGCCGAACCCGACCTCGCCGCGATCGCCGCCGAGGTGGTCTCCCGGGTGGCGCGGCAGCCGGTGCTGCACAGCCACTGCCTCTGCCACGGCGAGTCGGGTGTGCTGGAACTGCTCGGCGCCATGGGCCCGGTGCCGATCGAACGGGCCAGTGCGCTGCTGGCCGCGATAGACCGTTTCGGGCCGCGCTGCGGCACCCCCGACGCGGTGCCGTCTCCGGGCCTGCTCACCGGGCTCGCGGGCATCGGCCAGGGGTTGCTGCGGCTCGGCTTCCCCACGAAAGTCCCCTCCGGGCTGCTGCTGCACGCCCGTCCGTCCCTCCACCCCGAAGGTGCCAACCATGAGTAACGCAGAACTGGTTCGACAGTGGAAGACCCCCGGTGCCGCCGATGCCGAGCACCCGGCTGGGGAAGTGCTGCCGCGCGCGGTCCGACCGATCGGCGGTCGGGCCCTGCTGCTGGCCGGGCAGTCGATCAGCGGTTCGCAGGCCGCGTACGACTCGTGGACACTGTCGCCGAGTCCGCTCACCATGACGGTCGGTTGTTAGGCGTCCGCGCCGGTTGCGGCGGTGGCGGATCTCCGCCACCGCTGTGAAATCACATTGTTCGATGGCGTTGCTATTGTGGGCCGATGCCTGCCAGGTCACCATTCCTCGTCGGCAGGCGCCGGGAACTCGGCGTCCTCGACGCGGCCGTCGACGGTGCGCGGCAGGGACGGGGCAGCGCCGCGTTCCTGCTGGGCGAGGCGGGCATCGGCAAATCCCGCCTGGTCAACGAATGCCTGTACCGGGCCAGTGCCGCCGGGATGCGCACGCTGCGCGGACGCGGCAGCCCGACCGGCGCCGACGTCGCCTTCCGGCCGCTGACCGAGGCGCTGTCGGCGCTGATGCGCACCGGTGGGCCGCCCGACACCGCCGACCTCGACCCGTACCGCCCGGCGTTGGCGCGGCTGGTCCCCGAGTGGCGCACCGCGGCCGCCCAGCGAGCCGACAACCTGCTCGAACTGTCCGAGGCGCTGCTGCGGCTGCTGGCCGTCCTGGGCGCGCAGGGCGGCACCCTGCTGGCGCTGGAGGACCTGCACGACGCCGACCCGGACACCGTGACCGTGGTCGAGTACCTGCTCGACAACGTCGCCGACCTGCCGGTAGCGGTGGTGGCGACGCTACGGCCGGAGCAGGGACCGGCCGCCGACCTGGCGACCGCGGCCGGGCAGCGGCGTGCCGCAACGGTCTGCCAGTTGACCGCGCTCAGCGCGGCGGAGACCGGCCAGATCGCGGCCGCCTGCCTCGACGTGCCCGCCGACGAGGTGCCCGGCGCCGTCCTGGACCGGCTGGTCCGCGACGGTGCGGGCAATCCGTACCTCATCGAGGAACTGCTCAGCGACATGGTCGACTCCGGCACGCTGCGCCCCGCGGACGGCGGCTGGCACCTGGACGGGGATCTCGGCCTGGCCGTGCCGCCGTCCATCGTGCAGAACTACCGCCGCCGCCTCGACCGGCTCGGTCCGCAAACGCGTGAGCTGCTGATCACGGCGGCCGTCCTCGGGCAGCGCTTCGCGCTGCCGACCCTGCGGCTGGTCACCGGGCACGAGGAGCGGCAACTGTTCCACCACCTGCGCGCGGCCGCGGACGGGTACTTCATCACCCCCGATGGGGCGGCACCGGACTGGTACACCTTCCGCCACGCGCTGACCACCGACGCGATCCTCGCCGCCCTCATGCCGGGTGAGAGCGCCTCGATCGCGCGGGCCGCGGCCGCGACCCTGGAGCAGGCCGATCCCGCGCCATCCGACGAGCGCCGGCTGCTGCTGGCCGACCTGTACCTCAAGGCCGGGCAGCCCGCCCCGGCGGCCCGGCACTACGCGCAGGTCGGCTGCCGGGCCCTGGCCAGCGGCGCCACCGGCACCGCCGAGGCCCTGCTCGAACGCGCGCACCACCTGGCCGCCGCCGACGAGCGGCCCGCCGTCGCCGAGCAGCTGATCTACGCCACCGCCGGGCAGGGGCGTCTGGACAACGCGTTGGCCCTGGTCGAGTCCACGACCGCGGTCGGCGCCGCGCCGCTGGCCCCGGCCCGGCGGCTGGCCATGCACACGCGGCTGGCCTGGACCGCGGTCTCCGTCGACCGTATCGACGACGCCACCGCGCAGGTCGAAGCCGCCCGGTCGCTGCTGCCGACAGCCGCCGGGCCGGAGCACACCGCCGCGCTCACCGTGATCGAAGCCCACCTGGTCTTCCGCTCCCCTACCCCGTCCACATCCGACCCGCGCGCCGACTCCGAACGCCTCGCCCGACTCGCCGCCGAGCAGGCCGAGCAGGGTTCGCTGCCCGAGGTCGCCTGCCAGGCGCTGCAGCTGCTGGCGCTGCTGGCTCGCGAACGCGGTTTCGCCACCGCCCAGCGCTACCTGGAACGCATGCTCGCCCTGGCCGAGCAGCACGACCTGCCCGTATGGCGGGTCGAGGCGCTGCTGCGGCTCGGCGTCAACGACTTCATGCGCACCGGCGACACCGCGCGGCTGCGCCGAGCCCGCCAGGCCGCCTTCGACCTCGGTTCGATCGTGCTCGGCCACAACGCCGAGAGCGTGCTGGCCCTCAGTGCGGTGCTCACCGCCGATCCGGGCGCGGCCCAGGACATCATCGACCGGTGCCTGGACGCCACCGCCCGCCTGCGCACCACGCACGACCACCGGTACCTGCTGCTGGTCGCGGCGGCGCTGGCCGCCCACCACGGTCGGCGGCAGGACATGGAGCGCCAGTTGGCGGCGTTCACCCGCGAGGGCGGCGCCGCCTCGCTGCTGTACCCGCTGTCGCTGGGCCTGTGCCGGGCGGTGTGCGCACTGCTGGAGGAGGACCGCGACCTGGCCGCCGCCGACCTGGCGACGATGGCCGCGTGGGAGATCGGCAATCCGCAGGTCTACTACCTGTCCGGCCGCTACGGGCTGCACACCCTGCTGGAGGTGCTGGCTGAACGCGCGGACGGGGCCGACCACGCGGCCGCGGCGGCCACCCCGGCCGCCGAACTGCGCTGGAACCGGCACTTCCTCCTGCTCGCCGACGCGGTCCTGCTGGGCCGGGCCGGTCGCGCCGACGACGCCGCGCGCACGTTCGAGGCGGCCCAGGCCGCGGCGGCGCCGTTCCCGATGGCGCGGGCGCTGGGCCTGCGGTTGGCGGCCGAGGCCGCGATCGAGGACGGGTGGGGCGAGCCGGCGGCCTGGCTGCGTACCGCCGAGGAGTTCTTCCACGCGGCGGGAGTGCCCGCTGTGGTCGGGGCGTGCCGGTCGCTGCTGCGCCGCAGCGGCGCGCGGGTGGCTCAGCGCCGTGACGGACGGGACGACATCCCGGCGCCCCTGCGCCAGCGCGGGGTGACCGTCCGCGAGTACGAGGTGCTCGTCCAGCTCGCCGACCGCCTCGGCAACCCGCAGATCGCCCGGCGGCTGTACATCTCGCCCCGTACCGTCGAAAAGCATGTGGCCAGCCTGATCGCGAAGACCGGCTGCCGCGACCGTGCGGACGTCTGCGACTACGCGGCGACCCTGGTCACCCCGGACCCGGCCCGGCCCGGCAGCCGGGCCCGGTGAGCCAGCGGCCGTCGGACTCGCGAAGCGCCTGACGACGCCGGCGACGGGGCGCCTACCCGGTCACGTGCTGCCACAGCAAGAACAGACCCCAGGCGACCGGCACGGCGAGCCAGCCCAGCAGGGTCGCCAGCGTGCCGAAGCCGAACGCGGCCCAGGCGCCGACCGCCTTCGACCTGAGCCGGTGCGTCACGATCACCACGGCTGCGACGGTCCCCAGCGAGGTCGCCAGGAACAGCGCACCGCCCCCGACGATCGCCAGGACGATTCCCAGGAAACCGCCCCAGCCCTGCCCGGTAGACCCCGGCCCGGCCGTGAAGATCCACACCACCACCGCGAGCAGCGACACCGCGAACGGCACGTTCCACCCGAGCGGCGTCACCAGCGCGACCCGGCGCGCGCGGTTGTACGTGAGGACGGCGACGAGGTCCGGCGGCGTTTCGATCATGCCCGGAAGTATGCCGACGGCAGTCAGGGCCGCATATCCGAGGGCTACCTCGACAAGGCCTTTCAAGACATCGACATCGATTGACGTCCGGCAACCGAGGGCGTACGGTGCGACGGAAAGCGCTTTCCGTTCACATTCGAGAGGAGTTTCGCGGATGCACGTCACCACCCTGCTGCGCCGCACGGCCCGGCGGCCCCTGACCGTCGCCGTCGCCTGCCTGGCCGCAGCCGCCACGGTGGCCGCCCTGACCGTCACCGCGGCCTCGGCAGCCACCCTGTTCACCGACGACTTCCAGGACGGCGACTCGTCCGGCTGGACCGCCTCCGGCGGCACCTGGTCGGTCACCGCCGATGGCAGCAACGTGCTGCGCCAGTCCGGCACCAGCTCCGACGCCCGCGCTCGTGCCGGGTCGTCGAGCTGGACGAACTACACCGTCACCGCCCGGGCGAAGCCGACCGCCTTCAACGGTTCCAACCGGTTCGTCGCCCTGCTCGCCCGCGCCCAATCGAGCACCAGCTACTACTACCTGGCGTTGCGATCCAACAACACCGTCGAGCTGAAGAAGCTGGTGAGCGGCTCGTCCACCACCCTGGCCACCGGCGCGGTGACCGTCACCGCCGGGACCTGGTACACCCTGTCGCTGTCGGTCTCCGGCACCAGCCTGCGCGGCACCGTCAACGGCGGTACGGCACTGAGCGCCACCGACAGCCAGTTCTCCGGCGGCGGCATCGGCGTGGCCACCTACTACGCCGCCGCCTCCTTCGACGATGTAACCGTCGCCGACAGCACCGTCCCCTCGCCCAGCCCGTCCGCATCCTCGTCGGCGTCGCCATCAGCCTCCCCGTCAGCCTCGCCGTCGACGAGTCCGTCCCCGCCCGGGGCCGTGATCACGGTGGCCAAGGACGGCACCGGGAACTTCAGCACGGTGCAGGCCGCTGTGAACGCGGTACCCGCGAACAACACGGGCCGCGTCACGATCAGCATCAAGCCGGGCACCTACCGGGAACTGGTGACCGTACCCTCGAACAAGCCGTACGTCTCCTTCGTCGGCACCACCGGCAATGCCGCGGACGTCGTCATCACGTACGACAACGCCAGCGGCACCCCCAAACCCGACGGCAGCGGCACCTACGGCACCACCGGCAGCTCCACCGTCTTCCTCGACGGCAACGACTTCACCGCCCGAAACCTGACCTTCGCCAACTCCTTCGACGAGGCGGGCCACGACTACAGCGCCGAGCAGGCCGTCGCGGTGACCACCCGGGGCGACCGGCTCATCTTCGACAACGTGCGGTTCCTCGGCAACCAGGACACACTCCAGCCGAGCTCGCCGAGCACGTCGACCGTCAGCCGGGCCTACTATCGCAACTGCTACATCGAGGGCGACGTCGACTTCATCTTCGGCCGGGGCACCGCCGTCTTCGACCGGTGCGAGATCCGGTCGCTGGACCGCGGCTCCACCAGCAACAACGGGTACGTCACCGCCGCGTCGACCAGCATCGCCAACCCGTACGGCTACCTGTTCACCCGGTGCACACTGACCGCGCAGGCGGGCACGGCGGCCAAGAGCGTCCACCTCGGACGGCCCTGGCACCCCAGCGGCGACGTCAACGCCATCGCGCAGGTGCTCTACCGCGAGTCCACGCTGGGCGCGCACATCCTGGACTCGCCCTGGGCCGACATGTCCGGCTTCTCCTGGCGCGACGCCCGCTTCGCCGAATACCGCGACACCGGCCCCGGCTCGGTGGTCACCGCCGACCGGCCGCAACTGGCCGACGCCGACGCACCGACGTACACCGCGCAGCGATACCTGGCCGGAACCGACGGCTGGAACCCGGTCTACTGACCTGACGCCGATCCCGTCGGGGAACCCGTTCCAGCGGGTCCCCGACGGGACGGGCCTCAGCCGGGCTGCTCGTCGCCTCGGATGCGAGCGTGCAGGTGCATGTCGTGCCGACCGTCGGAGTGGATCGCGTCGCTGCGCTTGGTGCCCTCCAGGAGGAAACCAGCCTTGACCGCCACCCGGCAGGAGGCCTCGTTTCGGGTCGAGTGATCCAGATGCAGCCGGTGGAAACCGGCCTCCCGCAGCGCCCATCCGCTCAAGGCCGTCAGCGCGCGGGAGGCCACACCCGTGCCTCGGGCGGCCGGAAGCACCCAGTACCCGCACCCGGCGACACCGTCGTCGAGGTTCAACGAGCCCATGGCCATGCGCCCCAACACCTCACCACCGCCGCGGGTCACCGCCCAACACGCACCGGTCTCCTGCGCCCAGGCCTGCCGATACTGTTCGAACCATGCCCGGACCTGGTCTTCGGACGCGGGTTGCCGAGTGTGCCAGTGCTGGATCTGCGGGTCCTGGTAGGCGGCGAAGAAGACCGGGGCGTCGGATGTCTCCCAGGGCCGCAGGAGCAGGTCGCCCGGGGCGGCGAGCACCGGTTGCGGGTTGGCGGCGAGGGCTCCGGCCGGGATGGCGGGCGGCGTCGAAAGTGGTTGCCTCACGCCACATCCTCCCCCGAAGATGATCACCTACGTCAAGTTCGGGCATGCGGTCGACGTTGGTCAGGCGGGCACGGCCACGGTTGCCAGGGCATCGGTCAGCCGCCGCAGGTGAGGCGGCGGCGATTCGAGCAGCGGAAGGCGCACCGTCGCGTGCGGGATGACGCCGAGTTCCGTCAGGGCGGCCTTGGCCATGATCGCCCCTTGCGAGGTACGCATGATCGCCTCCGTCAACGGGATCAGCGAGCCTTGGATCGACCGGGCCGAGTCCAGGTCACCGGCGCGCACCGCTCGAATGAGTTCGGCGGTGCGGTCGGCGACGACGTTGCCCACGACGCTGACCACGCCGGTGGCACCGCAGGCGAGGTAGGGCAGGTTGAGCTCGTCGATGCCGCAGTAGTAGGCCAGCGACGTGCGGGCCATCACCGACATCGCTTCGAACAGGTCGCCCTTGGCGTCCTTGACCGCGCGGATGCGTGGATGGTCGGCGAGTTCGACCAGCGTGGACGCCTCCATGGCGATCCCGGAACGGGCAGGGATGTCGTAGAGCATCACCGGCAGCTCGGTGGCGTCGGCCACCGCCACACAGTGGGCCACCACCCCCGCCTGAGTCGGCTTGGAATAGTAGGGGCAGACCAGCAGTAACGCGTCCGCCCCAGCCGCCTCAGCCTCGCGTGCGCGGTGAACGCTGGCGGCCGTGTCGTAGGTGCCGACACCGGCGATCACCCGCGCCCGACCCTTCGCCTGGGCCGCCACGGCACCGACGAGCCGGGCGGCCTCGGCGTCGGTCAGTGTCGGCGACTCGCCGGTGGTGCCCCCGACGACCAGGCCGTCGCATCCGGTGGCCAGCAGGTGGTCGACGAGGCTGGCGAGCCCCGGTTCGCTGATCGCGCCGTCGGGTCGCATCGGGGTCACCATGGCGACGAGGTTGGTGCCGAAGAGCAGGTCGGCGGAGGTCCGTGGGTCAGTCATGGGTCGATCCTCCCGGCCTCGATACCAGCGGTCCAGCGATGCTTTCTTCGCGGTATTGCGTAGCCTGGCTTCATGATTGATGTCGGGGCGCTCCGGGCGCTGCGAGCGGTGTCCTCGCTCGGAACGTTGGCACGGGCCGCCGACGAGCTCGGGTTCACCGCTTCGGCGGTGTCGCAGCAGCTCAAGAGGCTGGAACGTCAGCTCGGCGTGCCCGTGCTCGCGGCAGCGGGGCGCGGGGTCGTGCTCACCCCGGCCGGGCAGGCCCTGGTCGACTCGGCGCCGGAAGTGTTCCAGGCCCTGGAGCGATGTGCCGAGGCGGCACAGTCGGTCTCGGCCGGTGCGCCGCGCGGGACGCTGCGCGTGGTGGCCTTCTCGACCGCGATCCGCGGCCTGCTCGCACCCGCCCTGCCGCAACTGTCGGCGAGCTGCCCCGAGCTGCGGGTACACGTCACCGAGCAGGACCCTGACCAGGCCCTGCGCAGCATCGACTCCGGGACCGCCGACCTCGCCCTCGTCCACGACGCCGACGGGCTGCCCGCTCCGCTGCCGCCGTCGCTGACTCAGCGTCGGGTACACATGGACGTCGGCGACGTGGTCATGCGGCATACGCATCCGCTCGCCCGGCACGACGGGCCACTCGCCGCGACCGATCTGGCCGGTTGCGCGTGGGTCACCAGCCCGCCCGGGTCGGTGTGCCACCAGTGGTTCCGGCGGCTGTTCGCCGACGTGCCCGACGAACCCGACGTACGTCATCTGGTGGACGACTTCGCCACCCAACTGTCGCTGGTCGCCTCGGGCGACGTCCTTGCCCTGATCCCGCGCCTGGCCCGCCCGCCGCTGGGTGAAGGGCTGGTCTCGCGACCGCTGCGGCGACAACCGAAGCGCGAGGTGTACGCGGCATGGCGGCGCAGCGCCGACGCCAGCCCGGCGATCCGCGCCATACTCACGGAACTGGGCTTGGCGAGCAGCCGTACGGGCGTGTCCGAAGTCGGAGTCTAGGCGGGGTCGGCGGTGCCGTCGGTGCCCGACCGGAGCTGGGCGAACGCCTGGTCGGCGTCGGCCACGGCCTCGGGGTGGACGTCGCGGGCCGTACGCCCGTCGGCGAGCTTCTGCCAGTTCGTCTGGGCCAGCACCCGCTGCACCGCCAGCACCTGTGCCGCTTGCAGCCGGGCGGTGATGCCGGAGCCGAGAACGTCCGCCAGCGCCTTCTCGTCGTCGAGCAGGTACTGGGTGACGCGTCCCGCGAGGCTCGGGGTGGTGAACACCAGCCGATGAAACGCCAGCACCTCGGGATGGTCGTTGAGGCCGGTGACGGGGTCATACCGGTCGAGTCCGGCCCGGAAGTGCTGGTGCAGTGCGGTCAGCGGGGTGACGTCGGGCCCACGGTCTCGCACGACGCGGGCCGCTTCGCCGCCGTGGTCGGCGAAGCGGTGCAGGACCAGGTCTTCCTTCGTGGCGAAGTAACGGAAGAGGGTCGGTTTGGACACCTCGGCCGCCGCGGCGATGTCGGCGACCGAGACGGCGTCGAAGCCGTGCGCCAGGAACAGCGAAATCGCCGTGTCGGCGATGGTGTCGTGGGTGCGCGCCTTCTTGCGGGCACGCAGCCCTGTCGGCTCGATCACGGGCGCCAGCGTAACATTAGTTACCGAGTTGCTTTTTTAACTCGGTAACGTTTTCATGGAGGTATGACACAGACAGATGTCCTCGTGGTCGGTGCCGGTCCGACCGGCTTGACGCTCGCGTGCGATCTCGCCCGGCGCGGCGTGGCGGTGCGCATCATCGATCGGGCGCCCGAATTCCCGCGCGGTTCCCGCGGCAAGGGGCTCAGCCCGCGCAGCCTGGAGGTGTTCGACGACCTCGGGGTGATCGAACCCATGCTGGCCGCCGGGGCGACTCACCTGCGGCACCGCAAGTACCGGGGTGCGGAGGTCGTCGCCGAGGTCGACCCGGAAGCCGGGGTGGTGCCCACGCCGGACCGGCCGTACCCGACCGGGCTGATGATCCCGCAGTGGCGGGTGGAGCAGCTCCTGCGCGAGCGGCTGGCAGACTTCGGCGTCGCCGTCGAGCTGGACGCCGAACTGCGCGGCTTCGACCAGCACGCCGACGGAGTGACCGCCACGGTCGGCCAGAGCCGGATCCAGGCGCGATACCTGGTCGGCTGCGACGGGGGCCGCAGCACCGTGCGCAAGGCGCTAGGGCTGAGTCTGCGCGGTCACACCCCGGACGTCCAGCTCATGGCCGTGGGTGACGTCGAGGTCGACGGGCTCGGTCGCGACGCCTGGCACCAGTGGTTCACCGGCGACGGCGCGATCATGCTGTGTCCGCTGCCCGGCACCGACGCCTTCCAGGTGCAGGCGTCGCATGAGGTCGACCAGGACGGGGCGCCGCTGGAGCCGACGCTGGCACGCTTCCAGCAGACCTTCGACCGGGTCGCCGCCGTCCCCGGTGTCCGGTTGCGCGACCTGACATGGCGCTCGAGCTACCGGGTCAACGTCCGCATGGTCGACCAACTGCGGGTGGGCCGCGTGTTCCTCGCCGGGGACGCCGCGCACGTGCACCCGATCGCGGGTGGCCTCGGCATGAACACCGGCGTCCAGGACGCCTACAACCTCGGCTGGAAACTGGGCCTCGTGCTGGCCGGACACGCCACCCCGAGCCTGCTCGACACATACGAGGAGGAACGGCTGCCGATCGCCAGTTGGCTGCTCGACATCACGTCGGAGCGGCTCGACGCGGTCCTCGACGCGATCAAGCACACGGGCGGCGGCGTCGACGCCGTGGCGGCCCCCGAACTCAGCCAGCTCACGCTCGGGTACCCCTGGAGCCGCCTCTCCGTCCGGGCCGCGAGCCCGGCCGCCGGTGTCCGACCGGGCGACCGGGCACCCGACGCGACGCTGCGGGACCCGGTGACCGGCTCGCCCGTCCGCCTGTTCGACCTGTTCCGCGGACCGCACTTCACCCTGCTCGGCCTGGGTGAGCGCGGCGGCGCGGCGCCCAACTGCGCCGAAACCGCCCTCGTCACGTCATACCTCGTCGGGCCGGGCGGCCTGCTCGACGCCGACGGACACGCCGCACGCGCGTACGGCACCGGCGCCCTGGTCCTCGTCCGCCCGGACGGGTACGTCGGGCTGGTCGCCGACGCCGCACAGCCACAGGCGGTCGCCGGGTACCTGCGCTCGCTGTAGGCGGACCGGCCCCGCGCTGTCCGGAAGCTGTGGGGGCTGTTCGGCGCCTTCCCGGGTAGGCTGGCCGAGACGGCACGCCGAAGCTTGAACGCTGGACGGCACCCAGGGCTCACGTGGAACTCGCGGTTTTTCGCGTCGTCGCGTCACCGACATCGACACCGATTCAACCTTGGGGAGCCCACCATGGCCGATCGTACGCTGCACAGAAGGCGATCCGGATCGCTCGGCCACGGGTACACCCGCGGTATGGAGGCGGCCGCGCGGCAGACCCGCGAGTTCCGTTGCGCCAACGGGCACCTGTTCGAGCTGCACTTTGCTGTCGACATCGACGTGCCCTCGGCCTGGGACTGCAAGTTCGACGGTAGTGTGGCGCGGCTGGTCGGAGGTCCTGAGCCGGTCGCGCTGGACGGCACCGGGCGGCGTACGCCGTGGGACATGCTGCTGGAGCGGCGCTCGATCGAGGATCTGGAAGTGCTCCTGGCCGAACGGCTGGCGGTGGCACGCGCCAAGCGCGGCCGCTGACCTGGCCTCACGGGCGGAGCCGGTCACGACGCAAGTATTCCCGTTCGTCCGGGTCGGGCACGACACACCGGTTTATGGCCCGGCGGCCCGCCGCGATGACGGTGCGCGTGTATGGTGGAGAGACAGTTTCTTGTTCGTGGTTGCTTCCACCATCCTGGGCCATCGTCCGGGACCGGTTCTCCTTTCGGATCGCCGCTGGTTTCACCGCTGCTCGAGACGGCCCACGGGGCCTCGCAGCGAGCGCGGCCCATCCGTAGAAGGAGAACATCAATGGCTACCGGTACCGTGAAGTGGTTCAATGCCGACAAGGGCTTCGGCTTCATCACCGTCGACGGCGGCACCGCCGACGTCTTCGTGCACCACTCCGTGATCCAGCTCGACGGTTACCGCGAGCTGCGCGAGAACGAGCGCGTCGAGTTCGAGATCGTGCAGGGCCCGAAGGGTCCGCAGGCTGACGTCGTACGCCTCGCCTGATCTTCCCTGCCGCGCCCGGCGCGGCACGGAACACCCCCAGCCGACTGGTTCCTGGCTTCATGTCGGGAGCCAGTTCGGCACCTCATCCACATCGGTCCGTTACCCTGTCGACTCTCCCCGCACACCGCGGGTCGAGAGCCTTCGCGCGGCGTGCCGACAGCGAAAGGCTCCACTTTGACCAGCATCGCAACACCCCCGCCCGTGCGCCGTCGCAGGCGCCGTCCGGGTCGCAACTCCGGCGTGGTCGCCGTCAAGGCGACCAACACCACCACCGCCAACACCACCGCACCGCCGCCCGCCGCTCCGGTCCGTCCCGACGCGACCAGTTTCAGCGAGCTGCCGGTGCACCCCTCGCTCATCAGCCTGCTCAACTCGCATGGCATCAGCGTGCCCTCGCCGATCCAGGCACGCACCATCGCCGACGCGGTCGCGGGACGCGATGTGCTCGGCCGGGCTCGTACCGGCTCGGGCAAGACTCTCGCCTTCGGGCTGCCGATCCTGACCCGCCTGGCCGGCCGCCGTGCCCGTGCCCGCCAGCCGCTGGCCCTGGTGCTGGTCCCCACCCGTGAACTGGCGGCCCAGGTCGCCACCGCGCTGGCCCCGTACGCCAAGGCGCTGGCGCTGCGCACCGTCACCGTCGTGGGTGGACTGTCCCTGGGCCGCCAGAGCGACCAGCTGCGCGCGGGCACCGAGATCGTGATCGCCACCCCGGGCCGCCTCATCGACCTGCTCGAGCGCGGCGACTGCAAGCTCGACGAGGTGGCCGTCACCGTGCTCGACGAAGCCGACCAGATGGCCGACATGGGCTTCCTGCCGCAGGTCAGCTCGCTGCTGGCCGCTACCGCACCGGGCGGTCAGCGGATGCTGTTCTCGGCCACGCTCGACGGTGAGGTCGACCGGTTGGTCCGGCGCTTCCTGACCAACCCGG
This sequence comes from Catellatospora tritici, assembly GCF_019083965.1. Taxonomy (GTDB): domain Bacteria; phylum Actinomycetota; class Actinomycetes; order Mycobacteriales; family Micromonosporaceae; genus Catellatospora; species Catellatospora tritici. The sequence continues at coordinate 221,916 of NZ_JAHRCY010000004.1, read as the reverse complement.
CCCGGCACTCGGTGGACCCGCCGGCCGGCGCGGTCACCACCATGGAGCACCACCTGCTGCATGTCACTGCGGCCGACAAGGACACCGCGACGGCGCACATCGCCGCCCGCGACGGCCGAGTGATCATGTTCGTGAAGACCAAGCACCGGGCGGACCGGGTCGCACGGCGGCTGCTGGCCAGCGGCGTCACCGCGGCCGCGCTGCACGGCGGGAAGTCCCAACCCCAGCGCACCCGCATCCTCGACCAGTTCAAGTCGGGCACGGTCAACGCGCTGATCGCCACGGACCTGGCCGCCCGCGGCATCCACATCGACGATCTCGACCTGGTCGTCAACATCGACCCGCCGACCGATTCCAAGGACTACCTGCACCGCGGCGGCCGGACCGCCCGCGCCGGGCGCAGCGGCACCGTGGTCACGCTCGTGACGGCAGACGAGCAGCGGGAGACCGCTCGCCTGCTTGCCGCCGCCGGGGTCGCCGCACGGGTCACCACCGTTCGGCCGCACGACGCCGAGCTCTCCCGCATCACCGGAGCGCGTACGCCGTCGGGCACCCCGGCCGTGCTGGCCGCGCCCGTTTCCGCCGAGCGGGAGTCGGCACCGGCGGCCCGATCGTCGCGCCGCGGCCGCGGTCGCGGACGCTTCTCCCGCTGACACCCGACGAACGGAGGTCGGCTCACCTGCGGTGACGCCGACCTCCTGCCGGGGTGGTGGCCCCCGGCGCGGGGCGGCCCCCGCCCGCCGGGCGCAGCACATGGAACCGGCCGACAGTGGTGCCACCACTGTCGGCCGGTTCCGGCGTATCGGTGCCCGGCGGCACCAGCAGGTCGTCGGCGCGGCAGGCGTGCAACGCGGCTCGCACCGGCCTGGGGGCGTTGACGACCGTGAGGGCGATTCCGCGGCGCAGCGCCACGGTCCGGTAGCCGGTCAACGCTCTGATCGCGGCGAGGTCGATGGCCTCCGTATGCGACAGGTCTATGGACAGGCGGCCGGTGTCCAGCCGGTCCAGAGCCGTGCCGACCACGTTTCCGAGCTGGTCGGCAGTCGTGCTGCCGAGGCGCCCGCGCACGGTCAGATACATGCCGACGGGTGAGGTGTACAGGCGCAACTGCAGCGGCTGGCTCATTCGGACTCCCGCGGAGGGCGGCGGGTCGGGCTTGAGGATGCCCGGTTCACCAGCATGCTCAAACCTCGCCGGCCCAACTTCTGCGCAATATCGCGTCGCCCGACACGGTCGGCGCCGCCCCCGTTTCAAGCCGCACCTGGCGGGCATCTCCGGAAGGCGTGGCGCCGAAGGCCGTTCGGCCTGGCGGCGCGCGTTTTCTGTACGGACACCTCAGGGAGGTAGCGGCGTGACGCGGGCCGAGGCACCAGACACACAGGTCCCGTCCGGGGACGAAGGCTCAACCGACGACGCCGCGGTGCGGCCGGTCAGCCGCTGGCGGCCCAGTGCGCTGCTCGGCGCCTACGCGCGGGTCGTGGTCTGGCTGCGCTGGCTGATCGTGGCGCTGTGGCTGGCCGCGACCGCCGCCGCGGTGGTGTACCTGCCCGCGCTCGGCAACGGGGGCAGCGACCTCGGCCAGCTGGTGTCGGTCGACAACCCGGCGATCCGCAGCGAGGTCCGCTCCTACGACAAGTTCGGCGTTCCGCTGCTGAGCCGGGTGGCCCTCGTCCAGCGCGATCCGCGCGGGCTGCCCGCGTCGGTGCAGACCGAGGCGGTGACCCGGGCTAGGGCGGTCAGCCAGGGCGAGTACCCGGACGCCAAGCCGATCCTGGCCGCGGTACCGGTGTCCAACACTCTCGGCCTGCTGCCCGGCTCCCGGGAGAGCAACACCACGATCATCACCTACCTGTTCACCGCCCCCGACGTCACCTTCGCCGATCAGCTGGCCGCGGCGCAGAAGTTCGCCGCCGCGCACTACGACGGTGACGACGCCGTCGTCGGTGTCACCGGGTCGGTGCCCGCCCGGGTCGAGCAGGGCAACATCGTCCTTTCACATCTGCCGTGGTTGGAGGCGGTCACCGTCCTGGCGGTGTTCGTGATCGTGGCGTTCGCGTTCCGATCGGTGGTGGCGCCGCTGCTGGCCCTTGGCGTCGCGGGCGTGGCGATCGTGCTCACCCTGCACGTCGGCGGCGCGCTCGCGCAGCGGCTCGGCGTGCCGGTGCCGCAGGAGACACAGCCGCTGCTGGTGGCGCTGCTGCTGGGCGTGGTGACCGACTACGTCGTGTTCTATCTGTCGGCGGTGCGGACGCGGCTGGCCGCCGGCGCCGATCGGCTCGACGCGGCCCGCCACGCCACGGCACGCTTCACCCCGATCATCGCGACCGCCGGCGCGACTGCCGCCGCGGGCACCGGCGCCCTGGTCGTCGCCGGATCGGCCGCGTTCCGCGCGTTCGGTCCCGGGATGGGCGTAGCCGTGCTCATCGGCATGATCGTGGCGGTCACGCTGGTGCCCGCGCTCCTGGCCATCATGGGTCCGGCCGCGCTGTGGGCGCCTCGCCGCGACGCTGCCGCGGACCCGGCCGACGCCGACCCCGCGCCGCCGAGCGGCCGGTGGGCGCGCCTGCTCACCCGGCCGTGGTTCGCCTTTCCGGTGCTGCTGCTATGCGCCGCCGGGCTGGTCACCGCCGCGCTGCCGGTACGCCACATGTCGCTGGGTGTGTCGTTCATCGAGGCGCTGCCCACCGACCACCCCGCGCGCAGGGCGGCGACCGAGGCCGAGTCGGGCTTCGCCAAGGGCATCCTGTCCCCCACCGAGTTGCTGCTGGAAGGCGCCGGTGTGGCGTCCCATGAGGAACAGCTCGCCAAACTGCAGGAGTCGCTGCGTAAGGTCCCCGGGGTCGCGGCGATCGTCGGACCGGGCGACGGCGCGGTGCCCGAGGATCTGCACCTGTTCCGGTCGTCCGACCAGGCGGCCGCCCGCTACCTGCTGATCCTGTCCGACGAACCACTCGGCGCCACCGCCGTGGGCACGCTGACACGGTTGGAGGAGCAGTTGCCCGGCCTCCTGCGCTCGGCCGGGCTCGCCGACGTACAGACCAGCGTCGGCGGCGACACCGCGATCGCCAAGGTGATCGTCGACCAGACCGTCAGCGACCTGGGCCGGATCGCCCTGGCGGCGCTGGCGGCGAACCTGCTGTTCCTCATGCTCTACCTGCGGGCGTTCGCGGTGCCGGTGGCGCTGCTGGCGTGCAGCGTGCTGGCGATCGGCGCCGCCCTCGGCGCGACCACGTGGCTGTTCCAGGACCACCTGGGCGCCGACGGGCTGACCTTCTACGTTCCGTTCGCCGCCGCGGTGCTGCTGGCCGCGCTGGGCTCGGACTACAACATCTTCGGCATCGGCCCGGCGTGGAACGAGGCCCGCCGACGACCGCTGCGTGACGCGCTGGCGATCACGCTGCCGCAGTCTGCTCGTGCCATCCGCACCGCCGCGTTCACCCTCGCGGTCAGTTTCGGCCTGCTGGCGCTGGTGCCACTGCGCCCGTTCCGAGAACTGGCGTTCGCGCTGGCGGTGGGCATCATGCTCGACGCGTTCGTGGTGCGCTCGGTGCTGGCCCCGGCGTTGCTGTCGGTGATGGACGCGCTCGGCGGCCCGAACGGCCTGCGGCGGGTCCGCACCATGGTCCACGTCCGGCGCGGGTCGCGCTCCCCCGCCGCCGAGGAACCGGACGCCGACGTGCCGGTCTCCGCGACGTCGTAGGCGTCGCTGCCCGCCCGAGGCGCCGTGACCGCCTGCGCGGTCACGGCGCCGACACTGCCCGGCCAGGGCGGCACGGCAGCGTCGCGGTTCAGTTGTCGAAAGTGCCTGCGTGCGCCGGTGGTGATGCCCCTAGACGAAGTTACCTCCGGCAGCGGCCGGGCGAGGCCGGACCGGCACACCGGCCGCGCTACGGCTCGACCACCGAGGAGTCCTGCGACGTGGTCGGTTCCAGGTCGGGGCCGTCTGGGTGACGGAGACGACGACCTTCAGCGCCTCAGGCGACCAGGCCGAGCATCATGGAGATCTGGGCGGTGCGGGACTGGTCGACCCGGGTCGCCAGGGCGAGCGCGGCGGCGTTGGTGCCCGAGGACAGTTCCATCCGGGCGTACTCGACGGCCTGGTGCTGGCGGCCGATGAGGAGGTTGAGCAGGACCTTGTCGTACTCGCGGTCGGAGGCCTCGCGCAGGGCCTTCAGCTCGGCGGCGGGGTCGGCGGGCAGACCACCGTGTCCGGCGTGGAGTCCGGCGTCGGCGGCCGGGGCGCTCGCCTTGCCCCAGCCGACGAGCCACTCTTCGATCGTCTTCTGCTCATCGGCCTGGGTGGCGGCGATCGCGGCGGCCAGCTGCCGGACCTTGTCGCTGACGGCGCGGGTGCGCGCGGTGTCGAGCAGCGCGGCGGCGGGCTGGTACTGGGCCAGCATCATCTGGGCGAACATCACGTCGGTGTCGTTGAACCCGCCCGTCTCCGACACCACCGGTGGCGGCGTGCCGGGCGGGGTGGCGGGGGCGGGCTGGGCGCCGTCGGGGGCGCAGCCGGTCAGCAGCAGGACGACGGCGACGAGCAGGGCGGGGTACTTCATGAGCGGGCTCCTCGGTGGGGCCGGGTCCGCGCCCGGCATCGGCGCGGACCCGGCGAGGGTTGATCAGACGAGCTGCCAGAGCGCCGGTACGTTGGGCGGTTCCCAACCGGCGATGGCGGTGTGCGCCTGGCGGCACCGGTAGGTGAGCCCGCCGTAGGTGACGGTGGCGCCGACGGCGTACGTGGTGCCCGCGGCCCAGGTGCCGCCGGTGGTGGGGCTGGTCGACGGCGACGGAGTGGCCGACCGCGAGGGCGACGGCGATGCCGACGGACTGGCGCTGGGCGACGGCGACGGGCTGGCGCTCGGCGACGGGGACGGCCCGGTGCCGACCTGGACGTCTACGCAGGAGTAGAAGGCGTTGATGGTGTCGTAGACGTTCCAGCGGGCCAGCACGGTGAACCGGCCGGTGCGCCCGCCGAGGTTGACGTTGTGCGAGACGGTGGCGCCGGGCTGGGCGCCGCCGTCGTCGAAGACCGCGATGCGGGTGCTGCCGACGAAGTACTCCCAGGTGCTGGTGCGGTGGCGGGCGGTGAGCACCCAGTTGAAGGTGACGTTGTCGGTCACCGTGGTGGCGGGCCAGTTCTTGGTGTTGTCGTTGAGCTCGGCGAAGCGGCTGCCGCCGCCGTTGCACTGCAAGGAGCCCTTGGGTGCCTCGACGCTCTGCGGCTCCCAGACGATGTCACCGCAGCCGGTGACCTTGCCCTGGGCGCACATCGCCTGGCGGCTGGCCGGGGACGACACGTAGCCGTGGGCGTGCGCCGGGGTCGCCACCAGCATCGATGCGACGACCGCGAGGGTCGACAGCACCGGTGTGAGGATGCGTTTGCGCATTGACTTCTCCTGATCGGATGTTGGATCGGGTCGGTCGGGGTGATGTGTCTGTCGACACACGCTGACGGGACGATAAGGAGCGTCGGGCACAACTGTAAATATTGTTAACCAACTAATAAGGTTGCCTTCTGGTAAAGGTGGTAGCGGAGGGCCCCACCGGGGTGTCAGTGGTGCCGTCTAGCCTCGGGGCGTGGCGGCACACGAGCTCACCCGGGTCGAGGCGCGACGTATCGCGATACGCGCCCAGCTGCTGGACCGGCCGCAGCCGACGTCGCTGCTGGAGGTGGTCCGCCGGTTGACCCTGCTTCAGGCCGACCAGACCGCCGCCGTGGCACCGAGCGCGGATCTGGTGCTGTGGAGCCGGCTGGGTTCGTCCTACCGGCCCGACCACCTGGAGTCCGCGCTGGGCAACCAGGCGCTGCTCGAGGTGCAGGGCATGATCCGGCCCGCCGAGGACCTCGCGCTGTACCGCGCCGACATGGCGGACTGGCCCGGCCGCGGCGAGCTGCTCGACTGGCAGCGCTACCGGCGTGACTGGGTCGCGGCCAACCGGGGCTGCCGCCTGGACATCCTTTCCCGACTGCGGTCCGACGGGCCGCTACCGGCCCGGGAGCTGCCCGACACGTGCGAGATCCCCTGGTCGTCGAGCGGCTGGAGCAACGACCGCAACGTGCTGAAGATGCTGGAGCTGCTGGAGGCGAAGGGCGAGGTCGCCATGGCCGGACGCGACGGTCGCGAGCGCCTGTGGGATCTGGCCGAGCGGATCCACCCCGACGACCGGGTCGTCGCCGCCGATGAAGCCGCGCGGATCCGGGCCGAGCGGCGGCTGCGTTCCCTGGGCATCGCCCGGGTCAGCGCCGCGAAGCAGCCTGCTGAGCCGGTCGACGGGGTCGAGGTCGGCGAACCGGCGGTGGTCGAGGGCGTGCGCGGCCGGTGGCTGGTCGACCCGCTCCAGCTGGGGCAGCCGTTCAGCGGCCGGGCGGTGCTGCTGTCGCCGCTGGACCGGCTGGTGTTCGACCGCAAACGGATGACCGACCTGTTCGGGTTCGACTATCAGCTGGAGATGTACAAGCCCGCCGCCAAACGCCGGTGGGGCTACTGGGCCATGCCCATCCTGTACGGCAACCAGCTGGTCGGAAAGCTCGACGCCACCGCCGACCGGCGGGCCGGGGTGCTGCGCGTGGACGCGGTCCACCAGGACGTTGCGTTCACCAAGGCGATGGCGGCCGCGATCGACCGTGAGATCGCCGACCTGGCCGCGTGGCTCGGCCTCAACCTCGACCTGCCGAGTCGCTGACCGCCGCTCCGCCGATCGCCGCGGTTCAGGCGCCCAGGTACGCCAGGACGGCCAGGACGCGACGGTGGTCGTCGGCAGCGGGCGGCAGGTCGAGCTTGGCGAGGATGCCCGCGATGTGCTTGGCCACCGCGGCCTCGGTCACCACCAGCCGCCGGGCGATGGCGGAGTTGGAACGCCCCTCGGCGACCAGCCCCAGCACCTCCCGCTCCCGCGGGGTGAGCCGGTGCAGCGGATCGCGGCGACGGTCGAGCAGTTGCCGGACCACCTCCGGGTCGATGACGGTGCGCCCGGCCGCCACCCGGACCAGCGCGTCGACGAACTCGGCGACATCCCCGACGCGGTCCTTGAGCAGGTATCCGGTGCCCACCCCGCGCCCGGAGTCGATCAGCTCGGTGGCGTAGGTCTGCTCGACGTACTGGCTGAGCACCAGGATCGGCAGGTCGGGTCGGGTGGCCCGCAGCGTCAGGGCGGCCCGCAGGCCCTCGTCGGCGAACGACGGGGGCATCCGCACGTCGGTGACGACGACGTCGGGCCGCAGGTCGAGGGTGCGGTCGATCAGCGTCTCGGGGTCGCCGACCGCGGCGACGACCTCGTGGCCGAAGTGCCGCAGCAGCCCGGTGAGGCCGTCGCGCAGCAGCACCGAGTCCTCGGCGAGCACCACCCTCAGCGCTGGCACGGCAGCTCCACCCGCAGCAGCGTCGGCCCACCCGCGGGACTGGCCAGCAGCAGCCGTCCGCCGGTGGCGGCGATCCGGTCGGCCAGACCGGTCAGGCCGGTGCCGCGGGCCGGGTCGGCGCCACCCGTACCGTCGTCGGCGATCTCCAACAGCAGCAGCCGGTCCTGGGTCCACGCCGACATCCGGCCGCGGGCCGCGCCGCTGTGCCGGGCGATGTTGGCCAGCGCCTCGTTGGCCGCGAAGTAGGCCGCGGCCTCGACCGGCGCGGGCAGGCGCCCGGCCAGCCGCAGTTCCAGGTCGACGGGCACCGGCGAGCGGCCGGCGATGTCGCGCAGCGCCGCCGCCAGGCCGCGGTCGCTGAGGATCTGCGGGTGTACACCACGGATCAGTTCCCGCAGCTCGGTCAGGGCCAGCGCGGTCTGTTCGCGGGCGTCGTCGAGCAGCGGTGCCACGGCATCGGCGTCCGCCACGCGCAGCCGGGCCAGGCCGAGGGTGACGCTCAGGGCGACCAGCCGCTGCTGGGCGCCGTCGTGCAGGTCCCGTTCGATGCGGCGGCGCTCCGCCTCGAACCCGTCGACGAGGCGCTCACGGGAACGCAGCACCTCGACCAGTTCGGTGTCGGAGGGCGCCAGCACCGTGCGGGTGATCGCGGCGCGGACTCCGGCCCAGGCGGTGATCGGGTACGCGGCCAGCGGCAGCAGCACCAGGCCCGCGACGGCCAGCAGGGCCGACAGCCACGGGCCCGCCTGTAGTTCGGCGGTCGGGCCGGACGGCTGCAGCGGCGCCGACATGAGCAGCAACGGCGGGAACAGCGACAGGCCGATCACGGCCAGGTCCAGCCACCAGGTGACGCAGGCGTTGAGCACGGCGTACCCGATCTCGCGCCAGGCGGCGGCGTCGCGCAGCCGTAGCGGCGGGCGCGGCGGCAGCGGCCGTGGATCGGCCAGCCGAAGGCTGCGGCGTTCGAACGCGACCAGCAGCGGCCCGGCCCCGATCACGACCAGCAGCGCGAGCAGTAGCAGCACAAGCAGTGCGGTGAGATCCGGGCGCAGCAGGTCGATGCCGATCAGCAGCGCGAGCGGCAGCGCCGCCGGGATCGCCCCGGCCAGCAGGTACGCCACCGACCGCCACGGCCAGCCCGTCGCCAGCAGCCGCCACGGGGGTGCCGTCGCGGCGGACAGGGCGGTGCGGGCGGTCACCGCACGACTTTAACCTGCGAAAACCTGCCTGACAGTAGTGCTGGGTGTAGTGACGATCCTCGCCGCCGCACCCGTGTGCGCAGGCCCGGCATCGGGTTTGTTGGACGTCATGACTTCCACGCACTCGGTCCGCCTGCGCGCGGTCCGCAAGACATACGGAACCGGTCCCGGCGCGGTGACCGCGCTGGACGGGGTGAGCGCCGAGTTCGCCGACGGCACCTTCACCGCGGTCATGGGCGCGTCCGGGTCGGGCAAGTCGACGCTGCTGCAGTGCGCGGCCGGGCTCGACACCGTCGACGGCGGGCAGGTCTGGATCGGCGGCACCGACCTCGCCGGGCTGAGCGAGCACGACCGTACCCTGCTGCGCCGCGACAAGGTCGGGTTCGTCTTCCAGTCGTACAACCTGGTGGGCGCGCTGACCGCGGCGCAGAACACGGCGCTGCCGCTGCGCCTTGCCCGCCGCGTGCCCGCCCCCGACCAGGTGATGCGGGCGCTGGCGGAGGTCGGCCTGGCCGACCGGGCCGGACACTATCCGGCCCAACTGTCCGGCGGCGAGCAGCAGCGCGTCGCCATCGCCCGAGCACTGATCACCCGCCCGGCGGTGCTGTTCGCCGACGAGCCCACCGGCGCGCTGGACAGCCGGGCCGCCGCGGTGGTGCTGGCCGCGCTGCGACAGCTGGTCGACTCGCACGGGCAGAGCGTGGTGATGGTGACCCACGACCCGGTCGCGGCGGCGACCGCCGATCGCGTGCTGGTGCTGGCCGACGGCCGCCTGGTCGACGAGATCACCGGCGCGGACCCGACCGCGATCGCCGCCCGCCTGGTCGCTTCGGGGGTGGCCGCGTGATCGCGCTCGCGACGCTGCGGCACCGGTGGAGCAGCGTGCTCGGCACCGCGATCACCCTCGCCGTCGCGGTCGGGTTGCTCACGGCCGTCGGCGCGCTGCTGACCTCGGCACATCCGGTGACACCCGCCCGGTATGGACACAGCCCGGTCCTGGTAAGGCCGGTGCCACCGCCCGACCCGGAGTCGTTCACCGAGCCCCGGCCGTGGTCGGCGGAGCAGGCCCGAACCCTGGTCGATCGGCTGGGCGGGCTGGAGGGCGTGCGCGCGGCCGTCGCCGAGCACGCCTTCACCGCCCAACTGCTGCGCGACGGCCACCCGACCGGGCCGGAGCGGCAGGCCCGGGGCTGGTCGGTGGCCGCACTCGGCGGATACCCGCTGGCCGACGGCGTGGCCCCGCGGGCGGCGGACGAGGTCGCGCTCGACTCGCGGCTCGGCCTGTCGCCGGGGACGGTGGTCACGCTGCTGACCTCGGCCGGGCCGGAGCGATTCACCGTGTCGGGCACCGTGTCCGGCCCCGGCCTGTGGGTGAGTGACACGGCCGCCGCGGCGCGGTCCGGTGGCGTACCCGTGATCGGACTGCTGCTGCGCGACGGCGCCGACGCCGACACGGTCGCCACTGCCGCGCGGACGGTCGTCGGCGGCGATGGGGTCGTGCTGCACGCGGCAGACCGGGCGGTGTTGGAACCGGTCGCCGACGCGCGGACCCGCTGGATCGGCCTGCAGGTGCTCACCGCGCTGACCGCCCTGACCGCGTTCGCGTCGGTGTTCATCGTGGCCGCCACATTCGCGTTCGCGACGCGGCAGCGCCACCGGGAGCTGGGGCTGCTGCGCCTGCTTGGCGCGTTGCCGCGCCAGGTTCGTCGCACGGTCCACGGCGAGGCGCTGCTGCTGGGCCTGGGGGCGGGCCTGGTCGGTGTGCCCGCGGGGTCGCTGGCCGCGGCGCCGGTCGGTCGTTGGCTGGTGAGCGCCGGTTTCCAGCCGCCGACGTTCACCGTGACGGTCCTGCCCGTCGTACCGGCCGCGGCGGCCGGGGCGGGGCTGCTCGTGGCGATGGCCGGGGCCTGGTCGTCCGCGCGGCGGGCGGCCCGGACCAGCCCGTTGGCCGTGCTGCGCGAGGCGGCGGTCGACGACCGGCCGATGACCCGGACGCGCTGGCTCGCCGGTGCGGCGGCGCTGTCGGCCGCGGGCGTCGCGGCTGTCGCGGCGAGCCGGGCCGCCGGGCCGGACCTGGGCACCTATGCCCTGTACACGGCGATGGCCCTGGTCGCCGGGGCCGCGTTGCTCGGCCCGGTGCTGCTGCCGTCCGCCGTACGGGCGCTGACCGCCCCGTTCTCCCGGGCCCCGGGGGCGACCGTGCTGCTGGTGCGCCAGCAGACCCGGACCGCACCCCGACGGGCCGCCTCCATCGCGGCCCCGGTCCTGCTCAGCGTCACGTTCGCGGTCCTCATCGGCGGGATGGTGCAGACCACCACCCGGTACTACAACCTGAACCGGGTCGCCGCGGTCGGCGCCGTGGCGGTCGTCGTCCCCGACGGCACCCCCGGCCTGTCCGACGCGGCCGTGGCCGCCGCCGGTGGCCGCTCGGCACTGTCCACCGTGCTCTACGACGGCCCCCGGCCGCTGGCCGCGATCGGTGTCGCCCCTGATCAGGACAGCCTGTTCACCGTGGCCGCGGGCACCCTGGCCGACGTGCACGCCGCGACGCCGCCGGACGAGCCCGGCGGGGCGGTGTCGCTGCCCGCCGCGATCACCAGCGGGTTCGCCGCGTCCTCGGGTTGGACGGTCGGCGACGCGCGTCCGGTGGGCGCCGCCGACGGCCGTGAGCACGCGCTGCGGGTGGTCGCGGTCGTGGACGGACCGGCCCCGGCCGGGATCCTGCTCGACCGAGCCACGGCACGCGCGGTCGACCCGACCGCGTTGACCCCGATCGTCTACCTCACCCGGGCACGGCCCGTCGGCTCGCTGGCCGGGCTGGGGGCACGCCTGAGCGACGCCACCACGTACGCCGCCGAGGCCCGAGACGAGGACGACCGGCTGGTATGGGTGTTCACCACCTTGCTGATCGGCGTCTCGGCCGGTTACGGGCTGCTCGCGGTCGTCAGTACGACGCTGATGGCGACCGCCGCCCGCGTCGGCGACCTGACCGTGCTACGCCGCTGCGGGGCGACCCGGCGGCAACTGCTCGGCCTGCTCGCCACCGAGACCGCCGTGGTCGTGGCGGTGGGGGCCGCGCTCGGCCTCGGCGCGGCCGTCGTCGCGCTCGCCGGGCTGGCCAATGGGCTGGGCACGCAGCTCGGCGTGGACGTGCCGGTCGTGGTGCCATGGGGCACGCTGGTCGCCACAACAGGAACCGCCCTGGTCCTGGCGGTAGCGGCGGCGCTGCTGCCCGCGGCGGGTCACCGAACCGACCGTTGACGTCCGCCAGGAGCCTGGTCTTACCCGTACACCGTGGCCGCCCGTAGCGGGTCGGCCAGCACCTCCCAGCCGTCACGCGGGATCTCGCGGCCCCGGTTGGCGTAGTGGCCGTCGGCGACGTCGCGACGCTCCCGGTGCCGACGGGCCGGGCGGATCCTGCCCGGCCCGTCGGCCGGTCAGCGGCAGGTCCAGCGCAGCAGGTGACGGGACGGCATGTTCTTAGCCAGAGTGGTCTGGCTTCCGACCAGGCTCCGCCCGTCCGAGCTGATCAGCGAGATGATCGGCATGTCCATGCCCGTGCGCGTCGTGGGCGAGTAGTCGGGCACGCCGGGCACGGGGACTGCCGTGTCCGCGTGGATCAGAGTCAAGCGGGCATCCTGCTGGAACACAGCCCATCCCTGCGGGTTGACGGCAGTCACGCCGCCGGGGCCGCCGCCGAACCACTCGACCTCACCGTCGCTGAGGTGCCAGCGGGCCGCATACCTGCGGCGGGTCTCGCCCTGGCGCGTGGTGATCGTGCCGGAGACCCAGCCGTCAGCGAACTGGCCGATCCGGGAGTCGACCACCGGGGCGCCGTCGATCGTATCCGGCGAGGCGAGCGGACGGCTTGTTCCGTCCGTCGACCACAACTGCAACCGGCCGATTCCGTCCCGGTAGAGCGTCGCGACGACCGTGCCATCGTCGGTGATCTCCATCGGGGCGCCCGGTGTCGCGCCTTCCGGTACGGCGAGCCGCTGCGGCTCGGCGGTGGCGTCGCGCCAGACCACCAGGTCCCTGCCCGCCATGCCGACGACCGTGCCTGCCGTGTTGACGGCTGAGCCGAACACGTCCTCGCCCCGGAGTCGGGTGACGGTGCCGTCCTGGTACACCCACGCCAACGAGGTGTACTGCGTCTGACCTCGGCTGCCGTCCTTGAGCCGCATCCCAGCCAGGACGACGATGCCGTTCGGGCTCACCGCGGCGACTTCGCTCACCTGGTCCGACACCTTGACCACCGCGGTGGGCACGTCGTCCGTCCAGATCGCGACGATGTCGTCGCCGCTAATGTCCTCGCCACGCGCCGCCAGGATCCGTCCGCTGGGGTCGCCGGTCAGGTGGCGGAACTCGTCGCGTCGGACCTTGGCGTGCACCGGCAGTTCAGCGGGTGAGCAGCTCGACAGCGTCACGGCCGACGGCGAGGGCGTCGGGGTGATCGCTGGGTCCGGAGCCGTACGCCCGGGAAGGTTCATCGCGGTCAGCAGCGTCACCACGGCGACGGTCGCACCCGCCGCCGCCCAAGCCGCGCGACGGCGGACCACGCGACGGCGGCCGAGAACGTAGGAGCGCTCGGTGACTTCGTACACCCCGGCGTGGTCGCTGATCGAGGTCAGTAGTTCTCTCAGGTCGCTCATGCGGTCACCCCTTTGCTCCCGGCCGCGCGGACTGTCGTGGCGCCTCGCTCGGCGGGCTCCCTGACCAGCACGTGCAATTCCGGCGCGAGCTCACGCAGCCGGGACAGGGCATGCGAGGTCTGGCTCTTGATCGTGCCGAGGGATACCCCGAGCGCCTCCGCGGCGTCCGCCTCGGACAAATCCTCGAAGTAGCGCAGCACGATCACGGCACGTTGTTTGCGGGTCAGTTTCGCCAGGGCCTGCTCCAGCAACAGCCGGCGTACGGTGTCGGCGGCCAGGTCGGCCCCGGCCGGTACGTCCGGCAGTTGCGCCGTGGTGTACTCGGCGCGCAAGTGGCGGTTGCGGCGCCAGTTCGACACGTGCTCGTGGTACATCATCTTGCGCACATACGCATCCGGTGTGCCCGCGCGCATCACCTTCGACCATCGCGAGGCCAACCGGATCAACGTGTTCTGCAGTAGGTCCTCGGCCGCGTGCCGATCACCCGCGAGCAGGTATGCGATGCGCGACAACCGGTTCAATCTCGCGTGTACGAAGTCGTGGAATCCTTCGTCGTCCGCCACCCGTCACCTCCGTCCATGGTTGGTCCTTCCGCCCTCGCTGACGGACGCTCACCACACGAAAGTTGGCACCCCGCGCTGGGAAATCACCGGACTCCCCCCACGACCCCCGCGACAGCGGCAGGGTCCCAGCTTCACCGCAGGTCGATCGGCTGCAGTCCGACCCGCGCCACCGTGACCCGCCCCCGCCGGTCCCGCACGAGCACGGGCACGCCGCGGGCACGCGCCAGCGCGGCGGCAGACCGGCGGCGCGGTGGAACCTTTGTCCTGATCTGCCATGTCCAGGGGGTCAGCTCATCTTGGCCACGTTCGGCGCGTGGCGCAGGCATGGAACCGGGTCCGGGTGGGCATCAACCCGGTATGACGCACAGGAAAACCTCGTCGCCGACGACCGGGCGCGATCGTGACATGCCGTCCTCGGTCTCCGGCGAGGACATGACGATGTTCGACCACTTCGCGGAGGCGGCCAGCACGTTCGCGTCGAAGGCGTGGTTCTTCGCCCTGTGCGTGTTGCTGATCCTGGTCTGGGCGCCGTCCATCCTGATCATCGACAAGGTCGACACCTGGCAGTTGATCATCAACACGGCCACCACGATCGTCACCTTCCTGATGGTGGCGCTGCTGCAGAACAGCCAGACCCGCGCCAACGAGGCGGTCCAGCACAAGCTGAACGCGATCGCCGACGGCCTGGCCGACCTGATGGAGGCGCACAGCGAGGGCAAGTCCCACCTGTCCCAGGACATGATCGAACTGCGCGACGCCGTCGGCCTGGAGCACCGCGAAGGAACCCACGGCTGAGCCGCCGCGCCCGCCGGACCGCCTACGGGCGGCGAAGGTCAGGCCGCGGCCAGTCGGCGTCGCCGGGCACGTCGATGATGGTTCCGTCGATGTCGTAGCGGTAGGTCAGCTCGGCCAGGGCCCGGTCCAGGACGGCGAGCATCCCGGCGTGGTCGGCGGCCGTGCCGTAGACGACGCCGACTGGTCTGGTCATGACGCTGTCGGCCAGCTCGGTCCCGAGCGGGATCATGCGACGGTAGCCGGTGACGCCGGCGACTCTGCGAACCTGCGCGAGCCCGTTCACCCCGACAAGGCGGCATCGCCGGGTGGGCGACTGCCCCTGGTAGTGGAAGTGGACCGCGGTCGGTGCGACGGGCGCCACCGCGACGCGCTCGCCCAGGGCCACCCGTCCGGCCAGCCCGACCGCGTCGATCCCGGCCGAGCGGATGCTCAGGTCGTTGATGAACCCGCCGAGTCGGCCGTTCACCTCGATGATGCGCGGCCCGTCCGGGGTCAGCTTGATCTCGGTATGAGTGATTCCCGTGTGCACGCCCAGCGCGGTGATCGCCCGCGCGGCGAGCTCTGTCAGTGCCGCGCGCTCGACGGGGTCGAGCCGGGCGGGCCAGAACTGCCCCTGCTCGCGAAACGGCGGCAGCAGCGGGAACTTGCCCGTGACGCCCAGGTGACCGATCCGACCGTCGGCGATGACGCTCTCGACCGAGACGAAGTCGCCGTACCGGCCGCTGTCGCGGCCCACGAGGCGTTCCTCGAGGACGAAGTCGGCGCCGGTGGCGGCCAGGGTGGCCTCGATGGTCGTCGTCGCCGTCGCCGGGTCGTCGAGCAGCAGGGTGTCGCGGCTGCCCTCGCCGACGACCGGTTTGAGCACGGCGGGCAGTCCGACTACGGCCAGGGCCTGGTCGGCTGCTCCGGGTCGTACGGCGGCATGGCGGACGTGGTCGACGCCCGCGGCCGACAGCGCCGCGCGCTGGCGGAGCTTGTCGGTGAGCGTCTCGGCCACCGTCGGCAGGTGACCGGGCAGGCTCAGTGCGCTGGTCAGCGCCGCGGCGAGGCGCAGACGGCGCTCGCTGAAGGTCAGCACCGCGTCGGGGCGCAGCCGCCCGACATCGGCGACCATCGTCCGCGGATCGAGCGGGACGACCGTGCCCAGTTCCCGCAGCAGCGGGGCCAGGCGTTCGTTGTGCGGCGAGGGCGCGAGCGCGTAGACCACGTCGCCGAGCGGAGCCAGGCCGGTGTGGATCTCCGCCGGGTCCACCGCCCCGTCGTCGTAGACGACCACGAACCTGGTCATGCCGTTCCTTCCTGCGGGCGGGTGCGGACGGCCCAGTCGACCAGCGCCCGGTTGACGGCAATGCCCAGGCCGAACAGGGCGGCCAGCAGCAGCCAGCCGAGCACGCCCGCCCCGATCGCGGCGGTGACCAGCAGCGGGCCGACGCTGCGGGGCAGGATGAGGCCGAGCCGGAAGGTCGCGCCGTACTCGGCCTGGGCTTCGGGGGCGGCAAGGCCGTACCGCAGCTCCCACCGGGCTGCCTGGCCCCACATCTCACCGGCGGTCAGCGCCAGGGCGCCCGCCGTCAGCAGCGCGATCGCCGGTCCGCGGGTGACCGTCGCGGCCAGGCCGATGAGGGTGCAGCACAGCATGAACGTGCCCAGGGCGCGGGTCTGCACCCGGGCGGCGGTGGCGGTGGACCGCACGCCCGCGGTGGCCCAGACCTGTAGGAAGACCACGAGAACGGAGTTCAGGGCGATGAGGACGGCGGCTGTCGCGGCGGGGGCCCGGGTGGCGGTGACGATCCACAGTGGGATGCCGATGGTCAGGATGATGTCGCCCAGGGTGGTCAGGTTGCTGTGGCAGGCCACCGCAAGATACGGCACGTCGCGCAGGGCCCGGCCCGTCCTGACGTGCGGGACGGTCGGCGGGCGCGGGCGATCGGCGGGCATCCGCAGGCAGACCAGCCCTTCGGCGAGAGAGGTGACCACATAGGCGCCGACGAGCGCCAGGTACGCGGCCCGGGTGCCGACCGACAGGGCGACACCGGCACCGAGTCCGCCGAGGGTGAGGCCGATGTTGAACACCGACCGCAGCTGGGCCGAGACGCGTACCCGTGAGGTGCCGGCCATGGTGTGCGCGACGAGTGCGTCGTTGGCGACGACCCAGGCCGACTCGGCCAGGCCGAGCATGGTCACCACCGTCAGGAAGCCGCCGAATCCGCTGATCTGGGTGGCGTACAGCAGCGGCACCGCCTTCGCGAACGCGGCCGTACAGGCGACCCGCCGCGCCCCGACGCGGTCGGCCAGGCCACCGATCGCGACGCCGCCGACGAGTCCGACCAGGCCCGCCGCGCCGAGGCCGAGGCCGACCTGGGCCGTGGTCAGCCCGACGAACCGCACGAAGTACACGGCGCTGCCCGCCTGGTACAGGCCGAGGCCGAGGCTGCCCAGCAGGGACAGCAACACCAGCACCCGGGCCGGGCCGGGTGCGGGCAACAGTCGGCGCGGCGCGGCGCCGGGGCTCGTGGTGGCGGTGATGCTCATCGGCGCCTGAGGTGGATTCCGGTGGTGATGGCACCGTCCAGCCTGCCGTCGCGGGCGAGCACGCTGGGGACCATGAACCAGGGTTGGTCGGCGCCGAGCAGGTCGGAGTACACCGGCACGTAGCCGCGGTCGGACAGGGCGACGGCGAAGTCGGTGGACAGCTGGGCCCGCGCCTCGACGGCCGCGGTGCCGTGCCAGGGCAACACTCCGGCACCGCCGAGGTAGGTGAAGCCGAGCGCGCCCGGCCGAGGGTTGGGCGTGAGCCGGACGCGGCCGGGGAACAGGGTGGTGTCGTCGTAGCCGAGGTCGCGGTCGACCTCCAGGACGGCCAGGTAGCCGATGGTGTCCTGCCAGGTCTGCGCCAGCACCGTCCGTCGGGCCTGGCGTACGGCCGGGGACACGTCGGTGTCGGTCAGGTGCAGCACATCGGCGTAGATCAGGCGGGACCAGGCGGCTCGGGGGGTGCCCGCGGGCACGTCGATCGGGGTGACGTACACCAGGGAGCGGAACAGGTCGGTGAAGGCAGGCATGACGGTGCCGTCGCCGCGGTGTCCCAGCACCGCCGCGCACCGACGCGTGGCCTCGGCGAGGGCCTGCAGGGGCGCCTGGTGGACGGTCACTCCGGACAGCCCGCGCTCGAGCCGGTCGGTCGCCGCGGCGATCATCGTCGTCCGGCGGGTGTGCACGTCGGCGCCCAGCCGCCGGGCGGCCACCTGCTCGACGTCGGCGATGTCGAGCACGTCGGCACCGCCGACGAGGCGGTGGTACTCGGCGAGTTTGCCGTGGTAGGCGTCGAGCAGGGCGGCGGGGCGGGCGCGAAAGTGGTTGCCGTCGGTGAGGACGGTGATCTGCAGGCCGGGTGGGTACACCGCGCGGACGCTGTGCTGCAGCTCCCGCAGCCGTACCAGCGCGCCCAACTCGCCCAGGTCGGGTCGCGCACCGGCCGTCTTCAGGTCGTTGTAGTGCAGTTTCACCGGGAAGCCGAAGGTCACGACGGGGATGGGCGCACCCGCGCGGACGAACGGCCCGAGGTCGCGTTCGGCGACGGCGAGCGGGTAGTTGGTGCGGGGTCCTTTGCGGAACCGCTCGCGAGTGAGGATGTGGTGGATCCGTCGCACCGGGTCGGCGGCCGGAGACAGCCGGACCGCCTGCTCGGCGATCTTGACGGCGCTGGCGTCGCTGTGGGCGATGAGCGTGCGCACCAGCGCGGTCGAGGCGGCGGTGTCGAGCCGGACCGCGAGCGCCTCGGCGGCGGCGGCGTTGTCCTGCAGGTCGGCGATCGGCAGCTCGGCCAGGGACCGGGTGTCGGACAGGGCGAGCCGGTCGCGGGCGGCGGCCGTGCGTCCGGTGCGCGGTACGCGTTCGAACGACGCGACCACCGGGGCGCCGTCGTGGGTGTCGGTGTGCTCGGTGGCGAACCCGGGCAGGGCGACGGCCACCATGAGCGCGTCGGGCAGTTCCTTGGCGAGGACGCGACGGTTGTCGCAGAGATCGTCGAAGACGGCGACGATGTCCAGGTCGTCCAGCAGCCGCAGGTTCTCGGCCTTGTGGTCGTGGACGGGCCGCTGCCGGTCGTCGGGTGCCATGACCATTCGGGGCCAGACGACGCCCGCTCGGGCCAGGGCCGCTTCGGTGTGGTCGCGCACCCGCTCGCGGCGGCCGGTGTTGAACACGACGCAGCCACCCGCGTCGTAGACGTCCCAGATGAATCTGCGCAGGCCGGGGGCGGGCTCGTCGGCGCGCATCCGGTCCCACGGGTTGAAGAACTCGTGCCAGAAGTCGTCGAAGACACCGTCGGGGTCGGCGTGCGGATTCTCCTGCCAGAGGCCGGTGTCGGCGCAGTACCGGTCCCAGGCGGGGCGGTGGTAGGTCGGCATCTGGTCGAGCGTCTCCGGCGTGGCGAACCGGGCGATGCCCTGTCTGGCCCCGGCGGTTCGCAGCGCCTGGTGGGTGCGCCGGCGGGGCACGAGGGCGCACAGGTCCACGTCGAGCATCACGGCCGGTTGGCGGCGAGCCGGGTCACCGCGGCGCAGCCGGGCCTGGGCGGCGACCCGGTCGATGACGTCGGTGAGGACGAGGTGCTGCTCCGGTGCCACGGAGTGGATCGGGCCGGGTGCGGCCGGTCCGAGCAGCCGTACCGCGTCGGGTCCGAGGAAGCGCAACTCGCCGCGCAGGATCTCCTCGATGCGGGCGGCCGCCGCTTCGGGGTCCAACCGCAGCTGGTCGGCCAGGCTGCGGCCGAGGTCGTAGGCGAGGTTCCTGACGTCTGCCAGGCGGGCCGCCGCCGAGGCGCGGTCGGTCGGCGTGGTGCTGGGCGACGGGTGGATGCGCAGGAACGGCCTACGCCCGGCCACCGGTTCCGCGGTGAGGTCGCGCGGATGGTCGAGCACCGTGCCGTACCGGTCGAGCAGGATGCGGAAGACCAGCGGCAGTGGCCGGATCAGGTCGTTCAGGAGGTCCAGTCGCCTGCTCGCGGCACTGTCCCGGTGCTCGGCGACCACCTTGCGCAGCTGGTCTGCGTCGGACAGTCGTGGTAGCGGGATCGGATGTGGATTGACCGCCGGTCCGCAGTAGAGCGACAGTACCGGGTCATTCACAACTATCTCTACCAAAGGGGTATTAGTGATCAATGCCACACTGCATCATCACCCTTCCGCTGACCACCGCGAGGTAGAAAGGCTCCTTGTTGGTCTTGCCGCCAGTGGATGCTTGCCGATGCCAGCGGATCTCGTAAGGTTTGGTGGCATTAATCACATTTAGGAGCCATGCTGTGAGAGCAGGGTCTCTGTCCGACTTGTTCCGGACGTCCGTCGAGTCCTATGCGGATGATCCAGCCGTCCACGATGGAAGACGGCTGCTGACCTACGGCGCGTTGCACGCTGCGAGCGATCTTCTGGCGGCCAACCTGGTCGCGACCGGCGTGAGGCGCGGTGACCTGGTCGGACTCCAGGTCGAACGCTCGGTCGACGTCGTGGTCGCCATCCTGGGCATCCTGAAGGCCGGTGCCGCCTACCTGCCGCTGGACCAGCGGTATCCCGAGCAACGCCTGCGCATGATGGCGGCCGACGCCGGGATCACCGTACTGGTGGGCGACGCGCAGGCGGCGCGGCGGTGCGGACTGGACCCTAGCCGGGCGGTCTCCCCCGCCGCCGCACGCCCCGCCGCCGCCGCGCAGGCGGGCCCGCCCACCCCGGTCGGCGGCGACGATCCGGCGTACGTCATCTACACCTCGGGCTCGACCGGACTGCCCAAGGGTTGCGTGATCACCCACGGCAACGTCCTGTCCCTGCTGGAGGCCGCGCTACCCCTGTTCGACCTGAACCGCCGCGACCGGTGGTCGCTGTTCCACTCGATCAGCTTCGACTTCTCCGTATGGGAGATCTGGGGCGCCCTGGCCACCGGCGCCTGCCTCGTCGTCGTACCCGACGAGTGCACCCTCGACGCCGAAGACTTCGTCGCCTTCCTGGCCGAGCACCGCGTCACCGTCCTCAGCCAGATCCCGTCCGTGTTCCGGTCCCTGGTCCTCGCCTACGACCAGTCGCACCGCCCCGACCTGCCGCTGCGGTATGTGGTCTTCGGTGGCGAGAGCGTCGACCTGGACGTCGTCGCCCGTTTCACCGCCACGCACCCCCACCCACCCAGAATGATCAACATGTACGGCATCACCGAGATCACGGTGCACGCCACCTTCAAGGAGCTGCGAGTCGGGCACGACACCGGTTCCCCGATCGGCGTGGCCCTGCCGCACCTGACCGTCGAACTGCGGGACGAGGACGGTGCTCCCGTCGCGCCGGGCGAGCCGGGCGAGATCTGGATCTGCGGGCCGTCGGTGGCCGCCGGTTACCTCAACCGGCCCGACCTCACCGAACAGCGCTTCGTGCGGGTCGGCGGCCGCCGTTTCTACCGGTCGGGCGACCTGGCGCGGCGCGGCGCCGACGGGGAGCTGGAGTACCTCGGTCGCGGCGACGCCCAGGTGAAATTGCGCGGCTTCCGCATCGAACTCGGCGAGATCGAGGCGGTGCTGCGCGCCCACGACGAGGTGCTCGAAGCCGCCGTGACCACCACCACGACGGCGGGCGGGGCCACCTTCCTGGTCGCCTGCGTACGCCCCGCCGGTGCGCGACTGCCCACCGATCTGCGCGGGCATACCGCCCGATCACTGCCGCAGTACATGGTGCCGCAGCGGTTCGTGCTGGTCGACCGGCTGCCGACCACGCCCTCGGGAAAGCTCGACCGCGCGGCCCTGCCCGCGTTGGCCACCGCCGTATGACGACCAGGAGGACCCGTGCCCGCCACCCGCGCTGACGCCGTCACCGCACTCACCGCCATCTGGGAGGAGATCCTGGGCGTCCCGGTCGGCCCCGACGACGACTTCTTCGACCTCGGCGGCTACTCCCTGCTCGTGGTGGACGTCGTGGCCAGGGCCCGAGCCGCCGGACTGTCGGTCAAGGCCGTCGACGTCTTCCATCATCCGACCGTGGCCGAGCTGGCCGAACGGGCCGTCGCCGGGCGCCCGGAGCCCGGATTCCGTCCCGACATGGTCGCCCACGTGTGGCGCACCAGCACCGGACCGTGGGACCCGGCGGTGCCACCGAGCCTGGTGGAGCTGGTCGCCGGAGACGGCCGCGAGCCGCTGTTCTGCGTCCATCTGGGCACCGGTCACGTCCGGCTGTTCGCCGACCTGGGCGCGCGAGCCGCGGGCGGCCGTCCGGTGTACGGGTTCGAGGCGGTGGGCTACCGGGCCCCGGCCCGGCCCCTGCTGTCGATCGGCGAGACCGCCCGGCGGTACCTGGCCGAGCTGCGCGCGGTCCAGCCGACCGGGCCGTACCACCTCGCGGGGTTGTGCGCGGGGGCGGTCATCGCGCTGGAGATGGCCCAGCAGTTGCGCGCCGACGGGGCGCAGGTGGCGTCGCTGATCCTCGTGGACCTGCCGTACGGCATGCCGGAGCTGGACCCGGGGTGGGGCCTCAACGACTACTTCGAATACCTGCTGGGCTCGCTGCGGGTGGAGTTCGGCCTGCACGACCCGGTCGCCGACCTGCCCAAGGCGCTGGCCCAGCTGCACGAACGCCTGTGGTTCGAGCCCACCGACGGACCTGAGGACTTCTACCGTCTCGTGGTGCTGTGGGCCGCGGCCCTGTCCGCGCAGGAGCACTACGAGCCGCGCCGCTACGACGGTCCGGTGACCGTCATCGCGCCGGCCGAACGGGCCGAGCGGGTGGCGCGGTACTGGTCGGCGACGCTGCCGCGAGCCTCCGTGCGGATCACCGAACACCCGTACATGGTCAAGATCCTGGCGGATCCGACGGTGGCGGAGTTCTTCCGGGAGGACCTTGCCTGACTCGCGGGCGTGGGTGGCGACGCAGGCGCCGCCACCCACGCCGATACGGCATCGGAGAGTCGCGACAATGCGGACAGATGATCCATGCCCGAAGCCTTTCGAATGAGGTGCGCATTCGCCCTCGCGACGCCGACCGCTTCCTTTCCCTCCGGGCCCCGTCGGTGTGTTTTCGAATGTGCGTGCGACGACATGGTGGCATCCGTGGCATACGATGTGTGGACGGCTCTAATCTAGACCGCCACCCGCTTGCACCAGGCAGTTCGGCGACCCCACTGCCCGCGCAGGCCGCGTCGGCGGCCGGCCGCGACCTTGGGGATGGTGTCCTGGCGCATGAGGATCAAGCCGAGACAAGAACTCCTGGACATCTGGAGTGCGACCGCCAAGGTCGCCTTCGCTCCCGTTCCCGGCGCCAAGGGCAAGGGGGAATGGCGCTGGGGTGGCCGGGACGGCTCCAATTCGATCTCCGACGCGGAGCAGTTGCTCTGCCTGATGCTGCCCGCCACCGAGATCCCGCAGTTTCAGCTCGACGAGCCCAACTCCACCGACGAGGACCTGCTCAAGGTGCTGCGGCCGTTCGGCGGTGCGATCGACATCCCGCAGTTCCTCATCGGGCTGGTGATGGATTACCTCGATCGGTACACCGCCTCCGACGGCACTCCCATCTTCTCGGGCGGCAGCTACTTCTCCGCCCTGGTCCCCGGCGAGGAGCCGACCGCGGAGCAGCGCGAGCTGCCGGTGGTGGAGTCGTTCGCCGCGTCGATCCCGCTCATGCTGTCCTCGCTCGGCTTCATCAAGGTCTTCAGCCGGTCGGTGACCCGCCCCGAGCTGCGGGCGCGGCTGGAGCAGGTCGAGAAGGCGGCCAGCCGGCGGCTGTCCGCGGCGATGATCGGGCTGCTGCGCAGCTTCTCCATCCTCGTCTTTCCCGACGACAGCGACTATGCCGCGGCGCTGCTGCGCACCGTGAACCAGAATGGTGAGCCTCGCCGCAGGGTGATCGAGGACCTGCGGGTGTCGCTGCGTGAGGTCGCCGCCGGTCTGCGCGACCTCACCTTCGGCCTCACCCAGGTCGAGCAGATCGAACGCGAGGACATGCTGTTCGAATGCGGCTGGTCCTGGGGCGTGCACAGCAACGCCACGCCGGTCGAGTTCCCGGTCGACCTCGGCCAGCAGACTCCCGGCCTGGCCCTCGACGCGCCCTACCTCTACTTCACCGTGGTCGCCCTGGACGCGATCGCCGACCTCTACAACGACCGCACCCGGCTGCTGCGTCTGCTCGACGACGACCAGCTCAAGCTCTCCAGCGCCCTGCGCCTGCGCTGGGATCTCACCCAGCGGTACTGGTCCACCGTGGCCTCCTTCGGCACCAAGCGCTGGCCGCTGGAGGACATCCCGTGGCGCACGGTCGACGGAGTGGAGTCGGACTACTTCAGCCTCCTGGTGACCTCGATCGCCGCCCGCCACCTCTCGGGGCGTCCGAACGACTCCGACCTGCAGCGCCTCGGAGAGATCCTCGCCGAGCTGGCGAACCGCAGCCGGATGACCCGCCGGCCGCTTCGTGAGGATCCGGCCCTTCAGCTGCACTCCCCCGGTGTCTCCATCGAGGTCGAGGGTGCCACCGATTTCTCGCCGCGGCTCAGCTGGGTGGCCGCCGACTTCGCGCCGCTGCTGCTCAAGCGGGCCGCCATGGTCGCGGGGCTGGTCAACCGCATCGACCTGCGCGGCGATGCGCTGAACCTCGCCGACGACCTGTGGGACCACGTCGCCCAGCGGCGCACCATCGTGGACGACGAGCCGGGGCTGTGGGACGATCCGAGCCAGGTCTACCCGCTGCCCTCCGGCGACCAGCGCATCTCCTGGCACCACACGGTCCGGGTGGTGGAGAGTCTGGTCCTGGCCGCGCGACTGGCCGACGACCAGCCGCTGCGCAGCGAACCGCTGCTCGGCCACGCCCTGAGCCTGCTCGCCGAGGCCGATCACCTCTACTCCCAGGAACTGCTGGCGGGCACGTCGGAGAGCGGCACTCCGGAACGCAAACGGCTGGAGGCGGTGCGTCAGCGGATCCGGCGGGCGCGCGAGATCATGCCCGCGCGTCCGGGCACCGCGGTGTCGCTGCTGCTGACGGCGCTGGGCGATCTGGATTCCCTCGTCGCGTCCCGGGACACGACGGAGGTCTTCTAGCCATGCTGGTCTTTGCCACCTCGGACAAGGGCGGCACCGGCCGGTCGGTGACAAGCAGCAACCTCGCGTACCGGCGGGCACTGAGCGGCAGTAACGTCGCCTACCTGGACTTCGACTTCGGTTCCCCGACCGCGGGCACCATCTTCCACGTCGATCTGGTGCGCCGCGGCGCGTCCGGCGGGGGAATCCACTCATACCTTCAGGGCAGGGTCGATCCGCCACTGCGCCTGGACGTGTGGTCGCACTCGGACCGCTCGAGTCTGCGCGGCCGGCCCAGCCGGGCGGGCAAGCTGGTGCTGTTTCCCGGCGACGAGTTCGGCGGCGAGTTTCCCGGTACCAAGGAGATCATCAAGCGCTGCGCGCGGCTGTTCGCCCGGCTCGACGCCGAGTTCGACATCTGCCTGATCGATCTCAGCGCCGGACGTTCGCACGCCACGGACATCGTGCTGGCGGCGACGGCGCTGCCCGAGCTTCGCGAGGTGGAGAACCGGTGGCTGGTGTTCCACCGCTGGACCCGCCAGCATCTGATCGCCGCCAACGGCCTGGTCTTCGGCAAGCACGGGCTGCTGGAGGCCAGCGCTCCGCAGCACACCGGCGGGGCCGGACACGACCGGGCGTGGCTGCTGGACCGGATGCGCTTCGTCCGCACGGCGGTGGTCGATCCGGAGTCCGACGCCCTCGGCGGACTGCGGCCGGAGCAGGTGGCCTGGCTGCGCAAGTGCGACACCGATCTCAAGGCGCTGGCCACGAAGCTGAACATCGGCCGCACCACGACCATCGGTTCGATCCCCCTGGACCCGCTGCTGCAGTGGCGCGAGCAGCTGATCACCGACACGGACACGCTGTCGCGGCAGGTGGCCAACGTCGAGACGGTGGAGGCGTTCGTCGAGTTGGCGCACAACCTCGACGACGAGAACGCGTGGGCGACGCTGTGAGCGCCGTGTACACCGAGGCCGCCGCCCAGGAGCGGGTGGCGGAGCTGCCGATGGCGCACCTGTCGATCGAGCTCGGGCACCTCTACATGGAGGACTACGTCGCCGGGCCGGGTCGGTTGCGGGAGTTGTTCGAGCTGGTCGCACCGTGGGTCGGTACGGCGGCGGAGGTGTGCCGGGCCGGGGTGGCCCCCCGCACGGCCCGGATCAGCACCTGCTTCCTCGTCGACGACTACTTCACCAAGCCTGATGTGGCGGGTCGGCTGGCCCGCAGCGAGCTGCCCTGGACGCCGCGGGCGGTCATTCCGCAACTGCTGCGCTCGGCCGCGGAGGCGGGCCTGACCATCGACTACATCGCCCGCGAGTCCGCCTGCGCCACCGCGTCCGGCGTGCCGCTGGCGAGCCTGGTGCAGGCGCAACTGGTGCCGGACCCCGCTCCGGGCACCAGCGGCGTCAGCGAGCCCGTGCACGAGGCCGGCTGGCTCACCAACGGCACCCGGGAGCAGGAACGCGACCTACGCCCGCCCACGGCCCAGTCGGGCTGGCGCGGCAACGGTGCGCCGAGCCCGGCCGTCGACAGCGCGGAGGCGATGCGATCCGGCGCGAAGTGGCGGGGGCCGAGCGAGAACGGCGCCGTCAACCACTCGGTCTTCGTCGACGTGGAGTTGTGGCGTGACGAGGCGGACGGGCGGCTGTGGTCGTGCGCGTTCCTGGCGGCGGTGTGGCAACTGCTGCGGTTGGGTGTGCTCCGTGACCGTGGCGCGATCGTCGCGCAGCCTCGGTTGTGGGAGGGCGAGTTCCCGGATGACTGGGCCGCGCTGCCCCCGGTGATCCGGCTGCGTCGCGAGGCCGCCGACTTCTCGGCGTACCGGACGTTCTCGGTGCTGGCGGGCCGGTTCCTGCCGGTGGAGCAGGCCGTACGCACCGTGCTGAGCCAGGTCGCGGTGGAGCGGGCGGTGTCCGCCCAGGTGCGGGAGCGGGCGGCGCGGGAGAAGTTGACGTTGGCGGCCGAGGTCGTCGAGCGGATCGAGTACGCCTTCGTCGGTGCCCGCTGGCGGTGAGGCTCACTTGCCCGCCGGGCCGAGGTAGGGCTTGCCGGACGCCCAGAGGTCCGCGAAACGTTCCCGGCGTTCGGCGACCCTGGCCTCGTTGGTCACCAGCGTGGTGGTGACGATGATGGGCCGGTTGGCTTCGTTGATGCGCGAAGCCGTCGTGGACTGGTAGCTCAGCACGCCGTCGAAGACGATGAAGTCGAACAGCGTGGCCCGGCGGGTGCCCATGATGTCGGACGGATTGAGGGTGCGCACCTGCACCCCGATCGCGACGTGCTGGTCCAGGATGCCGGTGAACTCGCCGTCCATCTCGATCGGCCGGTCCATGATGAAGACGCGGCGGATCTCCACGCCGCGACGGATCGCCTCACGCTGGGCTTCGAGGTAGAGCTGGCCCAGGTCGCTGGTCCACAGGCCGCCGTCGA
Source organism: Catellatospora tritici (assembly GCF_019083965.1). Classification (GTDB taxonomy): domain Bacteria; phylum Actinomycetota; class Actinomycetes; order Mycobacteriales; family Micromonosporaceae; genus Catellatospora; species Catellatospora tritici. Next base: position 194,884 of record NZ_JAHRCY010000004.1, on the reverse strand, counting down.
CCGAGCCACGGCCACCGGCGTCGACGGTGGTGAGACTGGTCGCGTCGATCGAGTCGGCGGTCACCTTGGTGAGTCCGAGCAGCCAGTCGCGGTCCTCGCCCTCGTAGGTGACGTCGCCGGCCTGGCCCAGGTCCTTGAGGTAGCCGGACAGCCGCGCGACCTCGGACTGCGCGAAGTCGAAGATCAGGGAGCGGGAGGTGCGCCCGATCGTGGTCGCGTTCTTGACCAGCTGGGTCATGGCATCGGTGTTCAGAGCCGACGCCTCGACCGCGCCGAAGAGCTGCGTGGCCTCGTTCACCTTCGCGAACTCGTCTTTGATCATCAGTTTGGTGCTGGCGACGTGCTCGGCGAAGCTGCGATCGATGTTGGCCAGGCCGGTGCCGACGCGGGCGACCCGGTGGTCGACCTCGATCAGGAACTGGGTGATGAACGCGACGCCGGAGATGAACACCGACAGGCCCATGCCCAGCATCACGTTGTCGGCCAGGTCGGCGCCCATGAGCTGCCCGATCACGAATCCCAGCAGGCCGAACAGGACCGAGACCCCCACCTTGGTGAGGATCCGGGACTGGAAGCTGCTGGTCGGGGGCGTCGGTGCGGGAGGGGTGGCCATGCGCGCTCCGATCGGTCGGGTCGGTTCAGCGTCCCAGGCGTTCGATGGTGGCCAGTGCGAGCTGGTCGCGGATGCGGTCGACGTTGACGCGCCACTGGCGGGTGAATCCGGGGCGACGTTCGACGTCGCGCCACAGTTCCTGGAGGGCGGGGTCGGTGCGGGCCGCTGGCATCCACAGGTGGAGCAGGAAGTCGATCGCCGGGCGGATCCGGGCGACGGTGTCGGCGCGCGCGGACCCGGCCGGTCGACTCTCCACCATCGTGAGCAGGGTGGTGAGCAGCCAATCGTGCAGGGCGAGGTCTTCGCAGAACGCCGCGGTCGCCCGGTCGTCCAGGTCGGTTCGGGGCAGCCGGAGGGTGCGGGTGGTCGGATCATCGAGGCTGAAGCTGAGGGTGGTGCTCTCCCCGGGACCGGCCGCCCAGCGCAGGCGGGTACGGGCGGTGCGGAAGGCGGGGCGGTGATCGAGGCGATGGTCGAGTTGCACCTGGTCGAGGGTGCGGTTGCCGATCGCGTCGAGGTTGAGCGCTTCGCCGGGTTCTCCGCGCAGCATCGCGTCGGTGATCGAGGCGGCGTCGATCTTGCCGATCGTCTCGATCGTGCCGGGTGCGGCCAGATAGTGCGACCAGGGCAGGCGGCGGCCGGCGTCGCCACGGACCACCCGCACGTAGGCCGAGGCCTGGGCGACGTGGCCGCCGGTGATCGTGGCGCGGGTGCAGACGGTGCCGACGCCGCGAACGCGTGCTCCGGTGCCGGCCAGTGCGCAGTCGACGCCGATGTGCCGGTCGGGTGACTGGGCGTGCGCGATGGGCCGTTCCGAGCGGCGTACCCGCCGTCCCTGCACCAGGTCGAGCAGTGCCTCGGTGTCGGTCGTGGAGACGGCGGTGGAGTTGCGCAGCAGGGCTGTGTGGACCTCGCCCAGCGTCATCAGATGTTCGGCCACTCCGCACCCCCCATAGCCCCCCGGCCGCACTTCATTGCACCTCATGGTGGCGCATCGATGCAATGCCCGTACGCTTGCCTGATCACGGGCCGTGCGGACGATGGACACATTCATCCATACATTGACGTTAATGGTCGTCCATTACACCCGAACGTGTTGCACGGCCGCGACTTCGTCGCTCAAGGCGACGAAGTGACTCCTGTTCGTGTGTAGACACACGTTAATGTAATCGAATGGTGATTCCCGTGAAGGCCGACGTGATCGTCGTCGGCGCAGGCGTGTCCGGACTGACCACCGGAGTGTGCCTGGCGGAGGCCGGACTGTCCGTGCGCGTCCTGTCCCACCAGGCGCTCCCCGACCGGACCTCCTTCGCCGCCGGCGCCAGCTGGGGACCGTACATGCTGGCCGACGCACGAGCATTCGAGTGGAGCCGCGTGACCCGCGAAGTCCTCGAGAAGCTCGCCACCGCGGCCGAAGGCTGCGGCATCCGCATCGTCGCGGGCATCGACGCCGCCGAAGCCGCCGGCGTCGAACCGCCCGACTGGGCCGCGGCCATGCCCGGCTTCCGCCGATGCCGACCAGACGAGCTGCCGAGCCGGTTCCGCAGCGGCTGGCACTACGAGGTGCCGCTGGTCGACATGCCCACCTACCTCGCCTACCTGCAGGACCGGCTGCTCGCCGCCGGGGCGACCCTGGAGGAGCAAAAGATCGAGTCGTTCGCGCAGATCGGTGACCACTGCCGTGTCATCGTCAACTGCGCGGGCATCGGTGCGCGGGAACTCGTGCCCGACCCGACCCTGCAGGGCGTGCTCGGCCAACTGGTGGTGGTGAAGAATCCTGATCCACCGGTGGTGCGCTTCTTCCAGGACGACGCCGAGCACGGCGACCTGACCTACATCCTGCCCCACGGCGACCTCGTCGTCCTGGGCGGCTGCGCCGTCGCCGAAGGCACCAGCGTGGACCGCGAGGCCGTCGCCGAGCAGATCAAGAGCCGCTGCGCGCAGATCGAGCCACAGCTCGCCACCGCGCAGATCGTCGAGGTGCGCACCGGGACCCGCCCCGTACGGCCGCGAATCAGGGTCGAGCGCGTCGATGTCGACGGGCAGCCGATCGTGCACAACTACGGCCACGGCGGCTCCGGTCTCACCGTGTCGTGGGGCTGCGCCCTCGAAGCGGCCCAACTGGTCCGCGCCGCGCTCGACCAGTCCCGCCGCGAGGGTTGACTCCCCCGTCGGTCAGGCCTTCCGCTCGCGGGACGCGACGCCCGTCCGTGCCGCGAGCGCCGGTCACAGCAACTGATCGGCGAGTTCGGCCACCGCGACACCGTCGTACTCGGTGAGCAGCTCGCGCAGGGTGTCCAGCGGGCCGTCGGCGGCCTCGAACCCGAGCCGACCCACGACGTCCCGCCACGCCTGCTCGTCCGGTGCCGCGTCGGCCAGCAGCCGCAGCACGCGAGTCCCGCGGACGTGCCGGTGCAGACCTCGCTGCAGTGCCGGCCAGCGGGTGACGATCTCGGCGAGGATCAGCAGGTTTCGGGCCCTGGTGATCATCGCCTCGGGACGGGTCAGCGGATCCAGGCTCTCCATCGCGCGGGCGTAGAACTGCCAGACGTTGATGAGCCGCTTGGTCTCCCGGATCGAGCGGACCTGCTGCGCGTGCAGGCGGTCGAGCAGCAGGGTGCGCACCTGCGGATGCTTCTCCGCCGACCGCCAGGTCAGCGTCTGCACGCTGGTACGCACGATGCGCGCCGACCGCCGCGAGGGCCGGGGTGCCGGGGCGGCAACGGTGGTGCCGGTCGACACACCGCCACCGGGGGTCCGCTGCGACGGCACCAGTGACCGCGGCGGTGGCGCGCCCTGCCAGGTCACCGAGTCGACCAGCCGCACCAGCCCGTGATCGGACACCTGCGGCACCAGCACCGGCAGCTGGATCAGTTTGCGCAGGAACGCCCAGCCGGGCGACGGATCCTCGCCGTGCCGGATCGCGAAGGCGTTGCCGTGGTCCTGGTAGATCCGGTCCAGGTGGCCCGCGACCACGCCCGCGTCCAGACCCACGACGAACTGCGCGCGCAGCCCGCTGCGCGAGGCGATGTCGGCGAGGAAGACGTTGATCGCCTCGAAGACCTCGGCGATCGTGCCGGGGCGGCAGCGGTCGATGTCGTCGACGAACACGACCAGCTGATAGCCCGCGGCGGTCAGATCACCGATGAGGCCCGCCACGTGGTGCTGGTAGAGGTAGAGCGCGCCCGACCGGGCCTGCCGCAGCGGATCGGGCTGCGGTTCGGCGCCGCCCGGCGCGTCCAGTCGGGGCGCCTGCGCGACTGGGCCCTCCAGCAGCTCCGGCGGCAGGTACGCCGACGCCAGGCCGAACCAGCGGCGCCACAACGTGTGCGCGATCCCCGCCACCAACGCGACGGCGGCCATGCCCGCGGCGAACCCCATCGGATGGACCGCGAACCGGCCCATCGAGATCGGTGTGTCGACGGCGAGCACCGACACCACCGCTGGCACGAGGAACACCGCCACCGACAGGCCGAAGATGGGCGACCGGGTCCGGCGGCGCAGCGCCCGCCGCAGTTCGAAGCGGTCGACCTGGCCGAGATTGCGGCGAAGCCAGTACTCCTGCTTGTCGGCGGCGGTCCGGTACAGCACGCCGTCCGCCGCATCGATGATCTCGCTGGCCAGACCGGCCCAGATCTGCTCGCCGGACTGGTAGGCCCACGGGTTGAACCACGCGGTGACGATGCCCGCGCCCCTGCGGACGCCGGCCCCGCTCTCGAGCTCGGTCTCGTCATCTCTGGCGGGTTCGGCGATGCGGCGCAGCACGGCTCGCACGGGCAGGCCACGGCCCCTCGCGACCGGGGCGGGCCGCGGCCCGCGCAGAATCTCGCGGACGAGGTTCATCAGGGTGCTCTTGCCACACCCCCAGGGTCCTTCGATGCCCACCACCATCGGCCCGTCGCCGCTGCTGGCGCCGCCGACGGCGGCGCCAGGATGGCGGAGCTGGTGGGCGACGGCCTCGGCGAGGGCCTGCCGTCCGATGACGTCACGCTTGGTGGGGGCGTCGGAGACACCCCAGATGGAGACGGGACCGATCTCCAGGGTGCGTACCGCCTGGGCGTGCCGCGGGTCCCACAGCCGGACCGAACCGTCCTGTCCCGACGACGCCAGCCGGACCTCGCCCTGGGCGTCGGTCCAGCCGGTCAGGGCCCAGATGCCCGCCTCGTGTCCGCGCAGGGCGGGCTCCAGTGGCCGGACCGTGTCCAGGTCCCAGCGGCGGAGCACACCGTCCGCGTCGGCGGAGACGAGCCGGGCCGCGCCGTCGACGTCCGACCAGGTCAATACCGCGCCCACCCGGCCGGGGTGGGCCAGCGGTTCGTGGACCCGCGCTCCCGTGTCCAGATCCCGCAGGCACACGGTGCCGTCGTAGCCGCCGGAGATCAGCAGGTGCCGGCCGGCACCCTGCCACACCGTCAGCGACCGTACCCACCCTTCGTGGCCGGCCAGGGGCTCTCCGACGGGGTCTGCGGTGAGTGGATCCCAGATCCGGATCAGGCCGTCGTCACCGCCGGACGCCAGCCGCGGACCCGCTGTCCCCACCCATACGGCCAGTGACAACACCCGGCCCTTGTGGCTGATCATCGGCTGTCCGATCTCGGTCCCGGCCAGCGGATCCCAGCGGCGGATCGTCCCGTCGATGCCGGCGGAGAGGAGCATCGGCGCACCCGCCGGGGTGGTCCAGGCGATGAGCGCCGGAACCCAGTCCTTGTGACCGCGCAGGGTGGCGGTCGCGACACCGGCCTGCGGGTCCCACACCTTGACCGTGCCGTCGTCGCCGGTCGAGGCGAGCCGCGACCGGCCGGCCCCGTCCGCGAAGTGGACGACCTGCCAGATGGCCGCAGTATGTCCGGTCAACGGTTCGCCCACGGTCTGCCCGGTGTCGGCGTTCCACACGTGGATGGTGCCGTTGTCGCCGCCGAAAGCCAGTCGGGTGCCGTCCGGTTCGCGCCAGCTCGTCAGCGCCCACACGCCCGCCACATGCCCGACCAGGGGCTCGCCGACCGCCTGAACGGTGGCGACATCGTACGAGCGCACTCCATCCTGCACGGCGACGGCGACGCGCGGATGCCCGCCGACGGCGGTCCACACGGCGGCCGACGGCAGTGCTCCCCCCGTGCCTTCGATCCGCCGACCGGTGGGCGTCGGCACCGACACGTCCCAGATGCGCACCGTCCCGTCGGCTGATGCGGAGATCAGTGCCGTGCCGCCGTCGGGGTATGCGCAGGTGGTCAGGACCGGCACCCACTTGCTGTGGCCGGCCAGCGGCGCGCCGGCCTCGGATCCGGTGGCCGGGTCCCACAGTCGGATCCGGCTGTCGGGTCCGCTGGAGGCCAGCCATGCTGTCGCGGTGGCGTCGGTCCACGAACACAGCGACCACAGCCCGCCCTCGTGGCGCAGGTCGAGCCGGTCGATGTGCCGCAGTTCGTCGAGATCCCAGATCTCGACGAGTCCGTCGACGTAGCCGACGGCCATCCGGTCACCGTCAGGCCCGGTCCAGGACGCCAGCGCGGCCAGGTGCTGCTGCCCGTTGATCAGCGGCGGGCCAAGTTCGGCTCCGGCGACCGGATCCCACAGGCGCACCGTGCGGTCGTCGCCCCCGGCCGTGGCCAGTCGGGGGCCGTCGGCGGTGTTCCAGAGGCACAGTGCCTGCACCCAGCCGTGATGGCCTTCGAGCCGCCGCCCGACCGGGTCGTCGGCGGCGACGTCCCATGCGTAGACCGAGCCGTCCTCGCTGGTGGAGACCAGCAGGCGGCCGCCTGGCCACGACCACGCCCTCAGGTTCAGCACCGTCTGGGTATGGCCGAACAGTGGCGCCCCCACGGCCACGGCCGCCTCGGGATCCCAGATCTGGATGGAGCCGTCGGTGCCGGAGGACGCCACCCGGGGCCGACCGTCGAGGGCGGCCCAGGCGGCGAGGGCCCCGACACCCCCGGGCTTGCTGGCGATCGATGCGTCGTCGTCTGTGGCAGGCACGGCAGTCCCATCTCGATGGATGAGTCCATTGTGGTGCAACGTGCCAAGTGAGGCGAGAGACTCAGGCCTTTATCGGGGTGATCGCGATGTTCGCCTCCAATGGGCTGTTGCTCGCGAGGTAATCGAGACTGACGTCGAATTGGTCGCCCGCTCGCACGTCGAATGAATTCTGAAGGAAGATGATCTGCGGATTGAGCAGGAAGTCGGTCGGCTTGTCCCCGGAGATCCCTTCGGCGAAATCTATCCGGTACGCGATTCGAATGGCGTTCGCGCGGCCGGAGGTCATCGCCGTCAGCCTGGCTCGTCCGCGAATCGCCGGATCGGTCCAGGCATCGAACCGGTTGTCGAGATATTGCGGGCTGTCGGTCAGCGGGCGGTCATCGTCGAGTTCGGTGAACCTCGTGTCGAAGTTCAACTTCAGACCGTAGATGTCCTCTTGCGCGTACATCAGCTCGACGTGGTTCTGCATGCCCATGGGGATCATGGCCCCGCCCGGCTTGAGGAAGCGGCGGAGGTTGTTGGTGATCTGCAATTGCGGCTCATAGAAGAAGCCCGCGCTGATCACCTCGCTGATGACGACGTCGACCTCCTCCGGCAGCTCATGACTCGTCGCGTCGGCGTGCACCGCGATGATCCGGTCGGCCAGGCCGTTGCGGCGGGCGTTCTCCTCGATGACCGGGATGAAATCCGGATTGAACTCGAGGCAGTAGACGCGCTTGGCGCCCGCCTTCGCGGCGAACAGCCCCAGCAGGCCGGTGCCGCTGCCCGCGTCCACCGCGACATCGCCAGGCTTGACGGTCTTGTTGATCGCTTCCTGCAGATACTGGACCCGGCGGGCATCGTACAGGCACGCCTGAATGTCGTATGTGGTGAACGCCTTGTCGATGGCTGCCTTCGTCGCGACGCTCGCGCTCGCCGTGCTGTCGGTCACGCCGACCATTCCTTCCGCTGATTGGTGCCCGATCCGGATCCGTGCTGGACCCACGTACTTGGAGTATCGCTGCGAACGCCCGTGACCAGCATCATTCCGTCGTAGCCATGACGGAACAGCTGAGGCGATCGGATGGGATGCAGGGTCACGTCACGGGCCACGTCGCGCAGGATGTCGTGCACGTCCTGCTCCGTGACGGCGACGGCGGGAAATGTGTGGTCCCCGACGACGTAACCGCGGGAGCCCTCCATGAACGTCGCCGCGAACGGCGCTCCCGGCTTGAGCGAGCGTACGAATCTCGTCGTCGCCGTGGCGCACTCGTCCAGCATTCCGGTGATGGACTCCGCGACGAAGAACATCGTGCCCAGATCCCACCTGCCCTCTTCGAGGTCGAAGATGCTGCCCTTCTCGATCTTGACTACCTGGGGCAGGAGTTCGGCGGGCCGGATGGCGCGGTATCTGTCGCAGCTTCGCACCAGGGCCTGCCAGAAGTCGTCCCAGGATCGACGATAGCGGCCTATCTCCTGTTCCAGCCAGACGACGTTCGCCGACGAGTACTCCCACAGGGTGATGGTCTCCGCGAAAGGGAGCATCGCCATCGCCGGGTAGAGGTTGGTCCCGGGACCGACGTCGATCGCGGCCGAGTGGCGGGGAAGATCCTGCTCGTCGAAGAACCGGGCCAGGAGCGGGATGATTATCTGATCCAGCTCGTGCAGAGTGGCATAGTTGCGTTGCTGATACGACTCCGAGTCGAACAGATCCCACGGGTACTCGGCGTTGTTGACAGCCAGCGCACCGGTCATCGAGCATACCTTCCCTGTCGCGAACCCCTGCTCCCGTTCGGTCGATCATTTCTGCGAGGCATTCCCTGAGTCCGGAAGGTTCGCCGACCGTGGTGGCGGAACTCTATCAATGCAGGTGACGTAAAGCACACCTGGACTTGGTCATGGCGTGTCATAAATCCGCCTTTGTCGCCCGTATGGGCGCGCAGACCGCACAAGTTGAGACCTCTTGGCCATAGCCGAAGCCGTTTCACGCGAGCCCGTTTCCGCCGCGACCACGGCTACCGCCCCCGGCACAAAGGCGCCGAGTCGCGCTCGCATTGGTGACCGATGCATACGACATGGTTTTCGTCGCCGTTCAGCGCAATCGCATCACACCCGTCCGGTGCGATGCGTCCACATTAGTCCACTGCCGCAATCTACTTGATCTTCCGTGTCCGCCGCGTTGCGCCGAGGTTTCACATCGCGGTCAGTCGATCGACTGCCGAACGTCCACCGCGTGCTAGATTGACGCCGTGATCGAGAAGATCCACAGCGACCAGCTCGCGTCCTCGCCGATGCCGCTGTCCCACGCGACGCGGGCGGGCGACTATGTCTTCATCTCGGGCCAGGTGGCCGTCCGTCCCGACGGCAGCACGGTGGTCGGGGACTTCGACGCCGAGGTGCGGATGGTCCTCGACAACGTCCGGGCGGTCTGCCGAGCTGCGGGCGGCGACCTGCGGGACGTGTGCAAAGTGACCGCGTTCCTGCTGAACGCCACACTGTTCGCCCAGTTCAACGCGGTCTACCGCGAATACTTCGACGAACCGCTGCCCGCCCGGTCGACCGTGCTGGCGGCGCTGGCCAATCCCGATCTACGGATCGAGATCGAGGCGATCGCCTACCTCCCGCGGCGCGCATAACCTCCCGAACACGGGGTCACCGGATCTCGAACGGATAGGCGGGTCCCGGCGGATCCTCCCCCACCCGGCCGTCGACCGCCTCCCGGATCAGGTCGGCGTGCCCGGTGTGCCGGGCATACTCCTCGATCATGTCGACGATGAGCCGACGCAGCGTCAGCAGCGTGCCGTCCGGTGCCGTGTACACGCTGTCCACGCCGACCGTCATCAGCACCGCGGCCACCGCCTGCCGCGACCGGTCGACCGCCTGCTCCCACAGCAGGTAGAGCTCAGCGGCGCGGTCATCGTCGGCCGAGCGCCAGTCCCAACCCGGCTCGGTCGCCCAGTCCACCTCGCGCCACGGCGACGGCAACCGCGCCCCGGCCACGCCACGGGTGAAGTTGAGGTCCTCCAGGTAGGCCAGGTGCTTGAGCAACCCGCCGAGGGTCACCGTCGAAACACCCACGCTCACCCGCAGGTCTTCCTCGTCGAGACCGGCACATTTCCAGGCGAAGGTGGCGCGCTGGCGCTCCAGCGAGCCCAGCAGGGTCTCGGCCTCGCCCGCGACAGCCGGCGGCTCCGGATACCCGACCGTGTCGAATAGTGTCATGGTCGCCCTCTACCCCGTTGACCGGACGACAACCAACGCCACCGTCCACAGCTGCGCGGTCAGAGCCCGGAACAGGTTCTCGCGAAGTCGGCCGCGAGTTCCCGGTGTCCGTCATCCGCGCTCCCGCCCAGGCTCCGACTCCGCGGCGACAGTGGCGTCCGCGCGAGCACTCCGCACCGCCTGCCCGAGCCGACGGGCGGCTTCCGCGAGCGTGTCCGGCGGCAGCATCGAGAACGCCAGTCGGATGCAGGACCGGCCGTGCTCGCTATCGACGAAGAACCGTGCGCCTTCGACGAACGCCACCCCGTGCGCGTCGGCGACCGGTGCGAGCATGTCGGCCGTGAGCGGCTCGGGCAGTTCGACCCAGAGGAACCAGCCACCGGCCGGAGTCGAGAACCGCAGGTCCGGCGCCGCGCGGCGCAAGCCGCCGATGAGCGCGTCACGCTGTACGGCGTAGCGGCGGCGCACGGCCGAGACGTGGCGCCGGTAGGCACCGGAGGCGCCGAAGGCAGCCATGGTCAGGGCAGTCGTGTGGTTCACTCCGCCGCCGCTGTTGACATAGCCGAGGCTGGTCAGCCGCCGTACGAATCCGGCCTCGGCAGTGATCCAGCCCAGCCGCAGCCCGGGTGCGACTGACTTGGCGACCGTCCCGAGCCGAACCACGCTGCCGCGGTCGGCCAGGCTCCACAGCGACGGCGGGGCGGGCGTGTCGTAGGCCAGCTCGCGGTATGTGTCGTCCTCGACGATCGTCAACCCGGTGCGTCGGGCCAGGTCGACGAGTTCCAGCCGCCGCTGTTGGGGTAGACAGCGGCCGGTGGGGTTGGCGAACGTCGGGACGATGTACATCATCGGGACGCGTCGCCCGGCTCGGACGAACCGCTCGCGCAGTTCTGCCGTCCGGCCTGGATGTACGCCTTGGTCGTCTGTCGGCACGGCGACGATCTCGGCCCGCCGGTCGGCGATCGTCGGGAACGCCAGATGGTAGGTCGGCGAGTCGACCAGGACGACGTCGCCTGGCTCGGTGAGCAGGTCCGCCGCCAGCGCCAGGCCGTGTGAGGCGCCGTTGGTGACGAACACCTCGGACGGCTTCGTGTTGCCTTGGTCGTAGGAGTCCAGGTGCTCGGCGAGCCATTCGATGAACGGCCCCGGTCCGGCCGCGGCGCCATAGGTCAGCGCCTGCCAGGCGTGTGCCCGCAGCGCGGTCTGGCCCGCGTCCGACCAGAGCTCGACGGGCAGCAGTTCAGGCAGCGGATGACCCCAGCCCAGGTCGATGATGCCCGGCCGGGGAACGTACTGGATGATCGCGGCGCGACTGTCCACATGACCACGATACGGGCAGCGTCGCGCATCGCCCGTCGCTCGACAGCCGCTCTGAGCATGTCCCCGCTCGGCTACGCGGGCAGCCGAGCGGGGACATCTCCTATGGCTCGCGCACACAGCGTACAACTAGGTTGATGAAGTGTCCAGCGGCCACCGCGGTCGTGGACCGCCACCGTGCGCGGTTGCGGGAGTTGCCTCACGGTGCGGGGATCGTGAGCTCCACCAGGACGGCGAGAACACGTCTTGCGTACACTAAGGATTCCTTTCCGCCGGTCAGCGGAACGCGCCCACGTCCGGGGCGGCGTTGTCGGAGCCCCAGCTGAGGATGGTGGCGTAGAGCGCGCGGCGCCGGTCGTCCAGTGCCGGGCCTTCGCCGCTCCACGGCCCGGCGGCCTCGTCGCCCCGGCTCACGCGGGCACCCGACCCGGTCGAGTAGACGTAGAAGTCGCCCTGCTCGCGCACCACGCCCGGGTCGGCGATCGCGTTGGCGGGCGCGTAGACAGGTGTCGGCGCGGCCGCGTAGGCGGTGCCGGGCAGGGCCATCAGCAGCGCCGCCGCCGCTGTCGCGCACAGTCTGGCCGGTGCGGACATCCACATGCGACGGACGTCAGGTGCCTGGGCTACATAACCACCACAGATACGCTCCAGCCGTTCTCCTGCGACATTCCACCCGGAAAGGGGCCAAACTCAGGAGCCGGGGGCGACCAGACCGCTCTCGTACGCGAAGATCACCGCCTGCACCCGGTCGCGCAGCTGGAGCTTGGCCAGGATACGCGCCACGTGCGTCTTCACCGTGGCCTCGCCCAGTTGCAGCCGCGCGGCCAGTTCGGCGTTGGACAGCCCACGGGCCAGCAGCACCAGCACCTCACGCTCGCGCGCGGTCAGCGTCGGCAGCGCCCCGTGGTCCTCGCGTACGCCCGAGCCCGAGGCGAACCGGTCGACCAGCCGGCGGGTGATGGACGGGGCCAGCAGCGCGTCCCCCTCCTGGACCAACCGGACCGCGTGCACCAGGTGGTCGGGCGTCACGTCCTTGAGCAGGAACCCGCTGGCCCCGGCGCGCAGCGCGGCGTAGACGTACTCGTCGAGGTCGAAGGTGGTCAGGATGATCACGCGGGTGGGCGTGCCCGCGATGGTGCTCGGGCCGGTGGCCAGGAGTCGACGGGTCGCCTCCAGGCCGTCCATGCCCGGCATCCGGATGTCCATCAGCACCACGTCCGGGCGCAGCCGCCGCACCGCCGCCAGCGCGGCCTCGCCGTCACCGGCCTCCCCCACCACGTCGATCCCGGCCGCGGTGAGGATCATCGCGAACCCGCTGCGGACCAGCGCCTGGTCGTCGGCGACGACGACGCGCAACGACTCGCTCATGACGCCGCCGGGATGCGGGCGGTGAGCCGGAAGCCGCCGCCCGGGGCGGCACCGGCCTGCAGGCTCCCGTGGTGCAGCCGGAGCCGCTCGCGCAAACCGAGCAGCCCGCGTCCGGCGCCGGGCCCACCCGGCTCTGCGGTTGGCACCTCGTTGCTCACCTCGACCAGCAAATCGTCGCCGTCGCGGCGGATGTCCACCGCGGTGTGGGCGCCTGGCGCGTGCCGCAGCGCGTTGGTCAGCCCCTCCTGCACCACCCGGTACGCCGTCAGGTCGATGCCCTCGGGCACGTCGGCGCGGTCGCGGCGCAGGGTCACCGGCTGGCCCGCCGCGCGTACCGCGTCGACCAGGGTGTCCAGCTCGCGCAGGCCCGGCTGGGGGTGCAGCCGGTCATCGACCGGCGCCATCAGCCCCAGCAGATGGCGCAGCTCGGCCATGGCGGCCCGGCCGCTGTCCTCGATCGCGCTCAGCGCCCCGGCCGCCAGGTCGGGTCGGCGCTCGATGACCTTTCCGGCGGCGCCTGCCTGCACCACCATGACACTGACGTGGTGGCTGACGACGTCGTGCAGCTCACGGGCGATGCGCGCCCGCTCCTCGGCCATCGCGGCACGGGCCGTGGCCGCCTGCTCCTGTTCGAGCGCGGCGGCGCGGCGAGCGGCGGCGTCGGCCCGGTCGCGGGCGCTGCGCAGCGCGGCGGCGAACAGCCCGGCGGGCAGCAGCACCGCGAACGGGCTGGCCCAGCCGGGCATCTGCGGGATCGACTGGGCGAACAGCGTCGCCGAGACGACCGCCGCGACCGCCAGCAGCGCCCCGGCCCGCCGTACGCTGCGGCCGTAGGCGACGGCCGAGTAGGCGCAGATCAGGATGGCCAGGAAGCCCGGCCACAGCAGCCCGTCCTGAATCACGAAGACGGCACCGGCGGCGACGGCGAACCCGGTCAGCGGCCACCTGCGGCGCACCGCCACGGCCAGCGCGGCGATGACGTTGACCAACAGCATGCCCTCGCTGAAACCGCCGTCGTCCTCGTGCGGCCCGAACTCCCACGGCATGATCGGTGGCCGCATTTCCCCACCCGGACCATCCGGGAGCCCCGGCGCAGCCGGTATCTCGGGAATCTCCGGGATGTCCACGCGGGTCCCGGCGGTGGGTCGGCTCAGTCCCGGCAGGCCGAGCTGGACCGGGGCCGGCGCGTCGCCCTGACCGCTGCCGATCGCGACGGCCCACAGGATCCCGGCGAGCACCAGCAGCGCCGCGAGGGCGAAGTCGGTCCGGGGCAGCCCGATGCGGTCGGGCAGGCGGCGCAGGTCAATCGGCACGCCGTACATTGTGCCCAGGTCAGCGGCGGGTGGCGTCCGCCGTGGTGACTACCCGGCTCATCATCGTGGCGGACGCCACCCCGCCGGGTTCGCTCCCGCGCCGGACGCGCCCGCGGCCCCTCTCTTCCTACCGTCGCCAGGACCGAACATCGGACCTGGAAGGGGCACCCGAGCATGACCGAACTGATCCGCCTGCGCGACGTGGCGAAGGCGTACGAGGCGGCCGGTCCACCCGCCCTGGCGGGCGTCGACCTGACCGTGCGGGCCGGGGAGGCCGTGGCCGTCATGGGCCCGTCGGGCAGCGGCAAGTCGACCCTGCTCAACGTCATCGCCGGGCTGGACCGCCCCACCGGCGGCAGCGTCGAGGTCGCGGGCGTACGCGTCGACAAGCTGTCGGAGACCGCGCTGGCCCGCTTCCGCAGCGCCAACGTCGGCATCATCTTCCAGTTCTTCCACCTGCTGGATGAGATGACCGTCCGCGACAACGTGCTGCTGCCCGCCCGCCTGGCCGGGATGCGTACCGCCCAGGCCCGCTCCCGCGCCGACGAGCTGCTGGAACGGCTCGGCATCGCGGGCAAGTCCGACGACTACCCGGCCCGCCTGTCCGGCGGTCAGCGCCAGCGTGTCGCCATCGCCCGCGCGCTGATGAACCGGCCCCAGCTGCTGCTGGCCGACGAGCCCACCGGGGCCGTCGACCAGGAGGCCGCCGCGGGCGTACGGGATCTGCTGCACGAGCTGTCCGCCGATGGGCTGACCCTGCTGCTGGTCACCCACGACCCGCAGCTGGCCAGCGCGGCCGGCCGCCGCCTGATCACCATGCGCGACGGCCACGCCACCGAGGCGGTGCCCGCGTGAGCGCCGTCCTCAGCGCGGCACGGGCGGCGGTCGCGCGCCGCAGGCTGCAGACCCTGATCGTCGGCGTGGTCGTGCTGCTGTCGGCTGCCACCGCGGTGCTCGGGGTCGGCCTGCTCGTGGCCTCGCACGGGCCGTTCGACGCCGCGTTCGCCGAGGCCCAGGGCTCCCACGTCACCGCGACGGTCCGGGCCGACGTGTCCACCGACCAGCTCGCCGCGACCGGCGGCGCGGCCGGGGTCGCCGCCAGCGCGGGGCCGTTCGACCTGGTCACCACGGGCATTTCCGGCATGTTCGGGCCGCCTGGCGCGGAGTTCGTCGTCGTCGGCCGCAGCGCGCAGGCCGGGCCGGTGGACCGGCTCACCGTCAGCAGCGGCACGTGGTTGACCGGGCCGGGCCAGATCGTGCTCACCCGTCGCACCTCCGGGCCACGCACCGCCATCGGCACCGAGGTGACGGTCAGCGGGGCGCGACTGCGGGTGGTCGGCATCGCCGCGTCGGTCACCGGCACCGCCGACGCCTGGGTATGGCCCACCCAGACCGAGGTGCTCGGCGGCGAGAACGCCGCCCGGCAGATGCTCTACCGCTTCACCACCCCGGGCGGCGACGACGCGACCCTGCGCGCCGAACTGGCCACGGCCACCGCCGGGCTCCCCACCGGCGCGGTCACCGGCGCGGCGACATACCTGACGATCCGCCAGGCGCTCAACCGGTCGATCTCGGCGATCGCCCCGTTCGTGGTCGCGTTCGCGCTGCTGGGCATCGTGCTGTCCGTGCTGATCACGGTCAACGTCGTCAGCGGCGCGGTCGTGTCGGGATTCCGGACGATCGGCATCCTCAAGACCCTCGGGTTCACCCCCGGGCAGGTCGTCGCCGTGTACGTCACGCAGGTGCTCGTCCCGGCGCTGGGCGGCACCGTGCTCGGGGTGGCGCTGGGTGCCGGGCTGGCCGTGCCACTGCTGGCGCAGACCGACGACGCGTACGGCCTGCCCACCGACGGCGCGGGCGTTCCGCTGTGGGTCCTGGGCCTGGTGGCGCTGGCCGCGCCACTGCTGGTGGCGCTGGCCGCCGTCGGACCGGCGCTGCGAGCCGGGCGGCTGGCCGCCAACCAGGCGATCAGCGTGGGCCGCGCCCCGCGTACCGGCCAGGGCTTCCGGGCCCGCCGCGCCCTGACCGCCTCGCGGCTGCCCCGCCCGATCGCACTCGGGCTGGGCATGCCGCTGGCCCGGCCGTCGCGGGCGGTGGCGACGCTGGTCGCGCTGCTGCTCGGCGCGGTCACGCTGGTCTTCTCCAATGGCCTGTCCGCGTCGATGAACGAGGTGAACACCGCCTTCACTCGGATCGACGCCGTCCCGGTGACGGTGCACGTCATGATCCCCGGTGCGTTCGGCCCACAGTTCCGGCCGCCGGGCGGCGACCCGGTCGACCCGCCAGACCCGGCTGATGTGGCCGCCGCGGTCGCCGCGACGGCGGGCACGGCGCACTCGACCATGCTGCGGATGGCCGACATCCGGGTCGCGGGCATCGCGCAGGAGGTCAACCTCAACGGATACACCGGTGACGCGAGCTGGAACGGGTACCGCATCGCCGCCGGGCGTTGGTACCGCGGCACGAGCGAGGTCGTGGTCACGTCGTATTTCGCGCGGCAGACCGGCTACGCCGTCGGGGACCGGGTGGTCCTGCCCGGCGGCCGCGAGGTGACCATCACCGGCGAGGTCATCAACGGCAGCGACCAGCTCACCATGATCGGTGACGCCTCGCTGCTCACGAAGCCGCTGATGGCCGAGATCGAGGTGGCGCTCGCGCCGGGCACCGATCCGGGCGCGTACACGCAGGCGCTGCGGCAGCAGTTCCCGGAGGAGACCTCCGGGGTGTACGTCGAGGACCGGACGGTCGGCGAGGACGGGGAGACGTTCCTGATCATTCAGGCGCTGATCGCCACGCTCACGCTGCTGCTGGGAGTCGTCGCGGCCCTCGGCGTGCTCAACACGGTGGTGCTGACCACCCGCGAGCGCATCCACGAGATCGGGGTGCTCAAGTCGCTCGGCATGACGCCGCGCCAGACCCGGACCATGGTGATCACGTCGATGGTCGGGCTGGGGCTGCTCGCGGGGGTGGTCGCGGTGCCGTTGGGTGTCGCGCTGCACCACGCGGTGGTGCCGGTCATGGGCGAGGCGGCCTCGACCGCCCTGCCGCGGTCGGCGATGGAGGTCTACCAGCCGGGTCAGCTGGTGCTCCTCGGCGGGGCGGGCATCGTGCTGGCGGTGCTCGGCGCGCTGCTGCCCGCCGGGTGGGCGGCGCGTACCCGGGTGGCCACGGCACTGCGGGCCGAATAGGACCGACGCCGTCCCGTCAGGTGTCGCCGGACTCTGGGCTGTACCCGCTGGTACAGCCCAGAGTCCTGTCCGGACGCGCGGGCCCGGCGGCGGGGGTGCGGCGCCCGTCCCTATGCTGGCGCCATGTCGCCGACCGCCGAGAACCTGTTGCAGGCTCTGACGAAGCTGGCCCCCGAGATCGCCGAGTCGGCTCAGGACATCGAGCGGAACCGGGCCGTGCCGGAGCAGGTGATCGCCCGCCTGGCCGACACCGGGGTCTTTCGCTTGGCCGCGCCGCGGACGGTCGGCGGGCTGCAGGCCGACCCGATGACCATGCTCGCGGCGTGCGAGCTGCTCGGCCGCGCGGACGGGTCCACCGGCTGGACGGCGATGATCGGTGCCGCGACCAGTGTGGTCTTCGGCTACCTCGACCCGGCCGTCGCGACTGGGATGCTCGCCGACCCGGGTTGCCTCATCGCCGGGGTGGCAGCGCCGTCCGGCCGGGCGACACCGGTGCCCGGCGGCTTCCGGGTCCGCGGCCAGTGGGCGTTCGCGAGCGCGTCGCAGCAGGCCACGTGGCTGGTCGGCGGGTGCCTGGTGGTGGAGGGCGATGCGGTCGTCCTCGGCCCGACCGGGGCGCCGCAGGTGCTGCTGGCCATCATGCCCCGGTCGGAGGTGACCGTCCAGGACACCTGGGACGCGGTCGGGCTGTGCGGCACGGGCAGCCACGACATGTTCGCCGATGCTGTGTTCGTGCCGACCGAGCGGACGTTCTCGCTCGCCGTGCCGCCCGCGACGCCGCACGGGGCGTTCCCGGTGCTGAGCCTGCTGGCCATGGGCATCGGTGCGGTGGCCCTGGGCATCGTGCAGGCGGCGATCGACGAGTTCACGCGATTGGCCGAGGTCAAGCTCCACCCGCTGACCCGTCAGCCGCTCGCGGCCAAACCCGCCGCGCAGGCCGTGCTGGCCGAAGCGACCGCGCTGCGCGCCGCCGGGCGGGCGTTCCTGCTGGATGAGGTCAGCCGCTGCTGGGCACAGGCATGCGCGGCCCAGGCCGTGGCCCTGGCGGATCGGGCCCGACTGCGACTGGCGATCACCAACGCGACGACGATGGCGGCCGACGCGGTCGGTCGGCTCTACCGTGCCGCCGGTGGCACCGCCGCATACCGGTCGAGCCCGCTGCAGCGCCACTTCCGTGACGTCAACGTGGCCGCCCAGCACGCCCTGGTCAACGCCGACACCCTCGAGCTCGTCGGCGCGGTGCTGCTCGGTCAGGATGTGAGCACGTTGCGCCTGTAGACGGACTCGAGTGTCGGAGTGACTCAGCTGCAGTCGCGGCAGACGTCGCGTCCCGGTTGGCTGCGCTGGTTGCGGTGCCGGACCAGGAAGCAGCGGTCACAGCGGAACTCGTCCAGCTGCATCGGCACGACCGTGACCGTCAGCTCCTCGTCGAGCTGCTCGGCGCCGGCCAGCGTGAACGACTCGGCGATGTCGAGATCGTCGACGTCCAGTACGGCTGAGTTGGGCGTCTGCCTGCGTGCCTGAAGTTCCTCCAGGCTGTCGTCCTCCACGACGCTGCCGCGTGGCGCGTCGTAGTCGGTAGTGGTGGCCATCGATACCCCTCTCTCGTGTCCATGCTTGACACTGGCGCGGCCCAGGTTATTCCCGGACGCCGCCGGGTAGGTCGGTAATGGCGTACAAGCTGCGAACTTTGACCCACGGCGGCGTGTCCGGCGGCCGGTGCGCCCTGCCGGTGGCATAAAAATGCTGAGAAGTCGCCCCAATCATGCGAGACCACCAGTAGCATCGCGAAAGTAAACTTGAATTGTTCCAGATGAGTGGCATTTGACCGTATGACGTCCGACTTCGAGGCGCAGTTGCGGGCAGTCGGTCTGCACGTGACCCGGCCCCGGTTGGCGGTGCTGGCGGCACTGCGTGACCACCCACACGTCGACACCGAGACGGTGATCACCCTGGTGCGCTCCGACCACCCCAGGGTCTCCCACCAGACGGTGTACGACGTTCTGCGCGCGCTCACCGAGACCGGTCTGGTGCGACGCATCCACACGGTCGGGGCGGTCGCCCGCTACGAGTCCCGGGTGGGCGACAACCACCACCACGTCGTGTGCCGCTCCTGCGGCGTCATCGCCGACGTCGACTGCGCCGTCGGCGACGCGCCCTGCCTCACCGCCTCGGACGACCACGGATTCGTGGTCGACGAAGCGGAGGTCGTCTACTGGGGCACCTGCCCCGGCTGCGCGACCGCCCGCATTTCCCGATGAACCACAGTCCGGAGGAAGAGATGAGCAACACCCAGGACAACGCACCCGCCAGCCCGCAGGGCGTGGAGCAGAAAGCGGCGGCCGGTTGCCCGGTCGCGAACGATTCCGCGACCGCGCACGGCAGCGAGAGCGAGAACCCGGCCATCGCCTCGCCGACCCCGAAGACCGGCGGCCGTCCGCGTACCAACCGGGACTGGTGGCCCAACCAGCTCGACCTGTCGGTGCTGCACGCCCACTCCGCCAAGGGGAACCCGCTGGGCCCAGACTTCAGCTACGCCAAGGAGTTCGGCAAGCTCGACGTCGCGGCGCTCAAGCAGGACATCATCGATGTCCTCACCACGTCGCAGGACTGGTGGCCCGCCGACTTCGGCCACTACGGCGGTCTGATGATCCGGATGAGCTGGCACGCCGCGGGCACCTACCGCACCCACGACGGACGCGGCGGCGCCGGCGACGGCGGCCAGCGGTTCGCCCCGCTCAACAGCTGGCCCGACAACGCCAACCTGGACAAGGCCCGCCGCCTGCTGTGGCCGGTCAAGCAGAAGTACGGCCAGCAGGTCTCCTGGGCCGACCTGCTCGTGCTGGCCGGCAACGTGGCCCTGGAGTCGATGGGGTTCAAGACCTTCGGTTTCGGCTTCGGCCGCGAGGACGTCTGGGAGCCCGAGGAGATCTTCTGGGGCCCCGAGAACGCCTGGCTCGGCGACGAGCGCTACGTCTCCGAGAAGGAGATGGCCACCGGCGTCGGCGCGACCGAGATGGGCCTCATCTACGTCAACCCCGAGGGCCCGAACGGCAACGCCGACCCGGCCGCGGCGGCGCACTTCATCCGCGAGACCTTCGCCCGGATGGCGATGAACGACGAGGAGACCGTCGCCCTCATCGCCGGCGGGCACACCTTCGGCAAGACCCACGGCGCCGCGGTCGCCACCGACCACGTGGGCCCCGAGCCTGAGGCCGCCCCGCTGGAGGCGCAGGGCCTGGGCTGGCTGAGCAGCAACGGCAGCGGCAAGGGCACCGACACGATCACCAGCGGCCTCGAGGTGACGTGGACGGACCGGCCGACGCAGTGGAGCAACCGGTTCTTCGAGATCCTCTTCGGCTACGAGTGGGAGCGCAGCACCAGCCCCGGTGGGGCCAAGCAGTGGGTCGCCAAGGACGCCGAGGAGATCATCCCGGACGCGTACGACCCGTCGCGCAAGCACAAGCCGACGATGCTCACCACCGACCTGTCACTGCGCGTCGACCCGGCGTACGAGAAGATCTCGCGCCGCTTCCTCGAGAACCCCGACGAGTTCGCGCTGGCCTTCGCCAAGGCCTGGTACAAGCTGCTGCACCGCGACATGGGCCCGGTCAGCCGATTCCTCGGCCCGTGGGTGCCCGAGGCCCAGCTGTGGCAGGACCCCGTCCCGGCCGTGGACCACCAACTCGTCGGCGCCGCCGACATCACCGCGCTCAAGGCCAAGGTGCTGGACTCCGGCCTGACCACCGCGCAGCTCGTCTCCACCGCCTGGGCCGCCGCCGCGAGCTTCCGGTACACCGACAGGCGCGGTGGCGCCAACGGCGGACGGCTGCGACTGGAGCCGCAGCGCAGCTGGGAGGTCAACCAGCCCGCGCAGCTGGCGACCGTCCTGCAGCAGCTCGAGGGCATCCAGCGGGAGTTCAACGACGCTGGCGGCGCGAAGATCTCGCTGGCCGACCTGATCGTGCTGGCCGGTTCGGCGGCGGTCGAGAAGGCCGCCCGCGACGGCGGCGTCGAGGTGACCGTGCCGTTCCACCCCGGCCGCACCGACGCCGGCCAGGAGCAGACCGACGTCGAGTCGTTCCAGTTCCTCGAGCCACGGGCCGACGGGTTCCGCAACTACCTGCACCCGGACGAGAAGACCCAACCAGAGGTGTTGCTGCTGGACCGGGCCTACATGCTCAACCTGACCGCGCCTGAGATGACCGTGCTCGTCGGCGGCCTGCGCGGCCTGGGCGCCAACGTCGGCGGCACCCGGCACGGTGTCTTCACCGACCGGCCCGGCGTGCTGACCAACCAGTTCTTCACCAACCTGCTGTCGCCCGGCACCCGCTGGAAGGCCTCGGAGACCGACGAGAACGTGTACGAGATCCGCGACGTGGCCACCGACGAGGTGAAGTGGACCGCCACCGCGGTCGACCTCATCTTCGGCTCGAACTCGCAGCTGCGGGCCATCGCGGAGGTCTACGCCAGCCAGGACGCCCGCGAGAAGTTCGCCACCGACTTCGTCGCGGCCTGGACCAAGGTCATGGACCTGGACCGGTTCGATCTCGCCTGATCCGGTTCCGCTCGACGGGCCCGGCCGTCCACCTGGATCGGCCGGGCCCGCCGCACCGGCCCGCGTCGCGGTTGCTTCACCGACGCCGGCCTGCCGTGAAGAATCGCAGGTCCGTGGCCTAGGCTCGCTCGATGCACATGCGGGTGGCCGGTCTGGCCGTCGAACAGGTCGGGTCCGGGCCGTCGGTCGTGCTGCTGCACGGCTCCGGCATCGATGGTCGGTTGTGGGACGAGATCGTGCCGGCGCTGGCCGCCTCGTACACCGTCATCCGCTACGACGCCCGGGGACTGGGCGACTCCGATTCGCCGACCACCGCCTACTCCGACATCGACGACCTCGCCAGCGTCCTCGACGCCTGCGACGTTGGCGCGGCGGCGCTGGTCGGGATGAGCATGGGCGGTGAGACCGCGATCGACATGGCACTGATCCATCCGGGTCGGGTGACCGCGCTCGCGCTGGTTGGCGCGGCCGTCGCCGGAGTCGACTGGCCGGAGACGGCCGCCGGTCTCGCCTATGACGAGGCGCGCCGGTGTGGCGACGCCGAACGGCTCGCCCGCCTCGAACTCGAGGTGTGGGCGTCGCTCGGACCTCTTGCCCCGGGCGGCCCGTTGATCGAACGCATGGTCTGGGACAACGCCTACCGGCGCATCGCCGCGGAACGACACCTGAGCCAGCCCACCCTGAACGCCGGTGATCACCTACACCGCATCGCCGCACCGACCGTGGTTCTCTGGGGCGGTGACGACCATCCTGGGATCGCCGCCGCCGCCGAGCGCCTGACCACCGGCATCCCCGATGCGAAGGGCCATACCATCGAGGGCGCCGACCACTACCTGCCGCTGCGGACCCCGCAGGCACTCCTGAATGTCCTGCTCGCCCACCTCGCCACACGGCACGCCGCGTAACGCAATGCTGCGTCGAAACTGCCGGGGTTTGTTCATGCGGGGGCTACCTGCTCGCTCCACCGAGACTTGTGAAACAGGCCCTGGGAGCCACCCTGACCGCGTGGTCCGGCCGGGTGCCGGCCCGGATCAGCCGCGCTCGTGGGTGATCCGAGGCCGGGCGTGGATTCGCACTGGCCCTGTCGGCTCCTGCCGGTCATCCAGTTCCCGGGCCAGGTACATGGCCGCGTCGGCACGGTCGATCAATTCTTCGATCGTGGTCGAGCTGTCATGGTTGAAGACCGACACCCCGACGGTGACGGCGAGTTCGTACGGCTGGCCCGCCGAGTCGTTGTGCCGGTCGACCTGATCACGCAACCGGCGCGCCCACAGCTCGTCGCCGCCGATCCGGCCGAGGACGTCCCCGCGGCGGGTATTGGCCCGAAGCAGCCCCGCGGTCGCCCCGATGGCGTGGTCGCCGGCGCTGTGGCCGTACGTGTCGTTGATCCGTTTGAGGCCGTCGAGGTCGATGAAGAGCAGGACGGCCGGACGGCGGGCCAATTGCGCCCGGCGGAGTTCGGTCCGCGCGGCGAGCAGGAAGCCGCGACGGTTGTTCACGCCGGTCAGCTCGTCGACGACCGAGAGTTTTCGCAGTTCTTCGGCCATCTGGCGTTCGGCGGTGATGTCGGCCAGCGCGACCAGGACGTAGCGGATCTCGTCGCCGTCGCGGATGGGTGTAGCGACCACCTCCAGTCGGCGGCGCTGGGCGTCGACCTCGACCTCGAGGTCGTCGACGCTGGCGGTGTGGCCCTGCCGGGCCTGGGCCAGTGGAAGCCGTTCGGGTGGGAAGGGTTCGCCGGTGCCGCTGGTGTAGAGATTGGGCAGGTCCTCCGGTGCGACGACCTTGCCGGGGTCGTAGCCGAGGATGCGGCCGGCGACCTGGTTGGCGTACACGGGCTCGCCGGTGTCGGCGTCACGCACGTCCACGCCGATCGGAATCGCCTCGAGGAACTGTCACGTCAGTGGACATACGGATCGCCTCCGACCACCGCAGCTTTCGTCCCAGGATGCCCCAGCCCAGCACCACGGACAAATGCCGCCTTCAGGAAAAGACGGTCATCAACTGCATAACCGCCGTTCATTCGTCAAAGGTGGAGCTGTCCGGTTCCGGCTACTCGGTCGCGGTGCGAGCGCGGCCGGTCAGCCGCTCGTAACGCTGGCGGGCCGCCTGCGGCGTGCCGAGTCCGAGCCCGAAGGCGATCGCCTGCCAGGTGAGCCCACGCGCACGCGCCAGGTCGAGCAGGCCCGCCTCGAGCGCGTCGAGTTCGGCCCGCACCCGTGGGAGCAGCGTGAGCGCGGCGGTCAGGTCCGCCTCGTCGAACGGCTCCTCTCCCGGCTCCGGCAGCGCCGAACCTGCCGCCAGCGACACCGACAGCGACACCGCCTCATACGGGTCCAGCACGTGCGCATGGGTCCAGCGGCGGCGCTGCGTCTCGGTGGCGGCGTGCCGCTCGGCGATGCGGGTCAGCGCCGCGAAATCGCGCCCGGCTCGGGCCCGCTCGGAGTCGAAGGGGGTGAACGGATCTGTCTCGGCCATGACGCCAGCCAACTACATGAACCCCTCGTTGTCAACGAATCGTTTTAAACAGAATGTTCATATGCGCGGCCTGCCGCTTCCCGCAGCGGAGTGAGGCGAGTCAACGCCGCCACGGCGACCCAGGTCCGGCCTATGCTGCTGAAACAGGAGGTGTGCCATGGCTGGTGCTACGCAGGGCAACGGGATGTCGGTCGGCACCCGGTTGGCGATCCTCACCGTGCTCGCGGGTGCCACCGCGGCCGGGGTGGCCGGGGTGCTGCGCCGTCGCAACCGACGCGAGACCGTCATCGCCGAGCAGGACCTCGGGCCGAAGAGCACCGACCTCAGCCGCTCGGAGTCGGCCGTCACCCCGCTTTGACGGGTTGCCTGAGAATCGTCTTGAGCTTGGCCGGTTCAGTTCGCCGTGCGTCGCTGAGATAGATCTCGTGGTGGTCGCCGTTGAAGGTCAGACCATGGTCGGGCAGAAAGCGGTTGTGTAGGCGGTCCAGGGTCGGCGCCTCATCGTCGTACGAGCCGAGGTGCAGGATCTGGACGCAGCTGCCCTCGACCAGGCTGAGCAGGCGAAGCTCGGCCAGCGCCGGGTTGGCCTTCTTCTTGGCGGCCTCGGCGACGGCCACGCCGATCATGTCCTCGGTGATCCAGTCCGGCTGGCTGATCATCATGGTCCACGCCCAGGCGTCCTTGTTCCTCGTGAGGAAGGCAGCGGGGTCGTCGGCTCGCCACAGGCCTTCCAACGGCCCGACCACGAAGTCGCGACCAAGGGCCTTCTTACTGGTGAACTTCAGCGTGTACGCCACCGTGAACAGGGCCTCGACGGCGCGGGTGTACGCCCCGGACGTGTTCGGGTCGCCATGGCCGTCGACCGCGAGGTAGCGCAGCTCAGGGACGTCCACGACGACGAAGTCCTTCGCCGGCGGCGCGTACAGCTCCCGATGCGCCTTCTTGATGTCGAACTTGTCCATCGCGGTCTCCTTGGTCAGCACGCCCAGCGTGGTCTCGGTCCAGTCGATATCGGCCCGGAGCATGGCTTCGCAGTAGTCGAAGATCGCCGAGGCGGCGGTGGGCAGTGGGGCCTGCCCGGCCCTGGTCGCCCGTAGCTCCGCCAGTTGGTTTCGCAGCGCCTCCAGTCGCCGGGCCAACCCGGCCGCCACGTCCGGCTCCGGCAGGCCCGGACTGTTCGCGATCCCGATCAGGACGCGAGAGCGCACCGGGGTCAGCGTCGCCAGCGCGTCTTTCGTGGCTCCCGCGCACAGGTCACGACCCGCCGCTGTCACCCGGAAGGTGGCGCGCGACTTCGCCGATCGCTTCTCGCCCGGCGTCGCGACAACTTCGATCAGTCCGCGCCCGGCCAGCTTGTCCAGCAGGTAGTAGATCGACGAGAAGCCGAGCGCCGTCCAGGCGCGCACTCCCCGCTCCTCGATGACGCGTTCCAGCTCGTACCCGTGACGCGGCTGTTCCAGGAGCAGCCCGAGAACGGTCAGCTCCGCATCGGTCAACCCCATGTCCGCATTCTAGCGCTAGAATAGACCTGGTCGACCCTTGCCCATGCCTGCGATCATGCCCGCATGGTGAAACCGATCGTCGTCAGCGCCCGCACCGCCGTACTGCTGACGGCAGCCGCCTTCGCGGTTGGCTTGGCGTTGCTCTCGCTGCCTTTCCTGCAGGCGCGACACGACGAGGATTGGGCGGCGCGGCTGCGTCAGACGGGGGTTCCGCTGCAGCTGACCGTCTCCGCACTGGAGCAGTACGAGCGCGGCCGGTCGAGCCCGAGCAGAACCATGTTCTTCCGGTACGAGTTCGACGGGCGCCCCATCGAGGCCGAGATGCCCTGTGTGCGGGTCTGCCTGGTGTCCGGCACCCCCGTGGCAGTGTGGGTGAACCCGGCCGACCCCACCGACTTCGTCGCCGAGTTCGGTCAGCTGAGCGGGCATCGATCATGGGTGGTGGGACCGGTCGGGTTCGTCGGCGCCATGATGGTCATATTCTCGTCGATAATCGGCGCCACCCGGTGGAAGCAGTGGCGTAGCCGGGTCCGCGCCGAAGTCGCACGCACGCGGCTTCGCGCGACTCGCCCCCGGCTGGCGCTCGGCACCCGGCCAGCGGGATCGCGCGCCCGGTTCAGGCGGAAATGAACCCTGCCGAACCACGAGACACCGTCTGAGCGCCCCGATCCCGCCACATCGGATCTTCCTAGGCGCCGTTCTGGCGGCGCACCATCTCGGTGATCCAGATGGGCGCGAAGGGCGACGTGCAATTCGGCGGAGTCGGGTAGTCCTTGAGCACTTCGAGGCGCTCGCCGATGGCGATCGCGCGGGCGCGGTGTTCGGCGTGGTCGATCCCGATCTGGGCCAGGCAGTGGTTCATCGCCCACTGCAGGCGGTCCGGGGCGCTCTTCAGCTGCGCCTCGATGAGGTCGAGCAGCCCGGCGAGGTCGAGGCCCTCGGGCTTCTTCGCCACGCGTTCGGTGGTCAGCGCCCACCCGGCGCTGGCGACCAGCGGATCCGGGTCGGCGAACCAGGCCAGCCGCAGGTCCTCGACGTGCGGGTTCTTCTTCACCACGTAGTTCACGAGCCAGTCGTGCACCTTAGGGGTGCGCGCCTGGCGGAGCATGGCGTCCAGCTCGTCCCGCTCGAACGCCTTCGGGCGGCAGATCAGCAGCGCCAGGAGTCTGGCCGCCGTGTCGTCGGTCGCCCAGAGTTCGCGGGCGAGTTCCTGTCGGGTCTTCAGCCGCTTGGCCAGTTCGCGAAGTTTGCCGAGGTTCACCCCGTGATCGTCACCGTGTCTCTCGTTCACCTCGCGTGCCCGCGGGTCTTCGAGCGCGGCGAGCTCGGCCATCACCTCGGCCACGGTCGTCTCGCCCACCTGAGCCTCCTGTTCCTCGCATGTGTGGTCAGCCTACGAGGAAACCGCGCTTCCAGTCAGCCCACGGGCGCTGACGCTCAGCGTCAGTCGTCGCCCACCTCCCGCAGGCGTGCCCGCTCCCGCTCGATGATCTGGCGCTCGGCGGCAGCGCGCTTGCTGTCCTTGTCAGCCCCCTCCACAGCCTGGGCGTTGGCGTCCTTGGCCGCGCTGGGCCGGGCGTACTCGTCGAAGATCGCGGCCTTTCCCGCGACCAGCTCGCGCATGCTGGTGTCGACGGTGTCCTCGGCGACCAGCCGGAACACCTGCACCGGCCGGACCTGACCCATGCGATGGCAGCGCGCGATGGCCTGCTCCTCGGTGCTGGGCTTCCACTGCGGCTCGACCAGGATCACCACCGAGGCGGTCTGCAGGTTCAGCCCGACGCCGCCGACCTCGATCTGGCTGACCAGCACCGCCGGTCTCCGGCTGGCGGTGAACGCGTCGACGACCTGCTGGCGCTGCAGCGCGGGGGTCGTGCCGGTGAGCGGTCCGTGCGCCCGTGGCCCCAGCGCCGCGGCGACCGCGGTGAGCACGTCACGGAAGTACGAGAACACGAGGACCTTGTGTCCCTCCGCGAGCGCCTCCTCGGCGATCTGGCGGATGTGTTCGAGTTTGGTCGAGGTGCGGGCCGGGTCGCCGAAGGTGGCCCGGCGCATCGTCATGAAATGCCCTTCCCACACGGCCTTGCGGTAGGCGGCCAACTCGTCCGGCGCCAGCGACACCGGCTGCACGGTCTCGATCCGGTCGGGAAGCTCGGCGAGCACGTCGGACTGGTTGCGGCGGAGGTAGGCCGGTGCGATGGCCTGGCGGAACGCATCGGGTGACGACGCCTCGGCCGCCTGTCGGGCCACGGCGGGGTTGATGTGTTCGGTGAGCACCCCGAACTCCGCCACCCGGTTCTCCAGCGGAGTGCCGGTCAGCAGGGTCACCCGCTCGGCCTGGTCGATGAGGCGGCGGCTGTGGCGGGTGCGCTTGGTGGTCGGGTTCTTGATGTAGTGGGCTTCGTCGAAGGCGGCCATGGCGACCCTGACCTCGTCGAGGTCCAGCCGGTCGAGGGCGGTGTAGGTGGTCACGCCGACGCCGCCCTGGGTGCGCCAGGCGGCGAGGTTCTTGGCGGTGTCACCGCCGTAGAGCAGGCGCGGGGTCAGTTTGCAGTGGCGTCTGATCTCGTGCATCCAGTTTCCGGCCAGGCTCGGCGGGCAGACGACCAGGAAGTGCCGTTCGCCGTTGGCTGCCAGGTGGCACATGGCCGCGAGCGTCTCCACGGTCTTGCCCAGGCCCATCTCGTCACCGAGGATCACCCGCCGCTGCACGAGCATGAACCGGGCACCGAAGGACTGGTAGCCGCGCAGGGTGGACTTCAGCAGACTGGTGTCCAGACGCAGCTTGTCGATGCTGTCGGCGGTGTCGGACGGCAGGTTTCCGGCCGGGCCGTGCTCGCCTACCTGCCGACCGGTCACCTCGGCCAGCAGGGTCAGGTAGGTGGCGGCGTCGGTCTGGTACTTGCGCCACAACTGCTGGGCGGTCGGCTCCTGCGCCAGGGCGGTGCGGGCGGCGAGGACTTTGGTGCGGGCGGCTTCCAGCCGCGGTGTACGCAGTGCGTCTTCGAGTGCGGCCAGTGCGGCGCGGTCGGCCTGGCGTCCTTGGCGGCCGCGGAACAGGCTGCGCCAGCGGTTGTTGGCCAGGCGTGCGCCGTCGAGGTCGGCGGCGACCGCGTCATGCAGTTCGCGGGCGCGGGCGAGGAGGGGGCGCACCCGGCGGCGAGTGAGGACCAACCGGTGCAGCAGGCGCAGCAGGTGGGTGTCCTCGGGCGAGCGGCGGTCCGGGTCGGGCCGCAGGACGGTTTCGGCCTCGACGGACGCGGCCAGGGCTTCGAGGGCGGACTCGATCTGGGCGACGGTGGTCGGTCCGACTCCGGGGTACCGGTGCAGCTGCCGGCGCTGGGAGATGAGCTGGCCGACGGTGGTGATCCCCGCCGCCTGCAGCGATCCGAGGCGCAAGCGGCCATCGGCCGCGTCCCGCAATCGCGCGACGTCGACATTGTTGAGGCGTTCGTCGAGCAGCCGCCGGCGGTGCGCGTCGGCCAGTTCGCGGATCTCGGTGACGAGGTGGCCTTCGGCGTCGAGCAGGGTCCGGGCGGCCCGCTGCGCGTCTGCGGCATCGGTGACCAGGGCACGCGCCTGCGGGCTGCGGGCAGCGACGACCATGGCGACCTCGTTCCACACTGGCCGTGCCGGGACGGCACGGTCCATGAATTCTGCCGGTGGCGCGAACCGACGGATAGGGGACCCCGCGGTGCTCCTACCCAGCCGACGACCGTGCCACGCCTGGCGGAGACTGTCGGGGCGGAGCAGGGTCGCGTTGGCCGCCTTCGGCCTGGGGACCGGATTGGACCTGCGGATCGGCGCGTACGGCGGGGACGCCGTCGAGCGGACCGAACTGCCCCGCCATGCGCTGGCCCGAACCCGGCGGGTTCTCGGCCTGTCCCTGGTCGGCGCCGACCTGGTGATCGTCGGCGACACGTGCCGCGACGTCCAGGCCACCCAGGCGGTCGGGGCCAGGGCGGTCGGGGTGGCGACCGGCGACACGACCGCCGTCGAACTGCGGGCACCCAGGGCCGATGTCGTGCTGTCCGACCTCGGCCCCGGGTGGCCGTCCGGCACGCGATCACGGCGTAGCGCCGGACTTCCGGACTGCCCGTCGGCGTGCGGGTGAGGTGGCGGGGACCGCCGCCGGTCGGGTCCCCGCCGTCGGATCAGGCGGCGTAGATGAGCTTGACGCCGCCGACGGTCAGCACGGCCACCGTCGAGCCGCCCACGCCGGAGTTGAGGTTGCGCCAGGCGTTGTTGCTGGCCGCCTCGTGCACGTAGCCGCCGGCGCTGGTGTAGATGTGCTTGACTCCCGCGACGTTCATCGCCGCGAGCGTGCTGCCGGAGACCCCGGAGATGCCGGTCCAGAGGTTCTGCCAGCCGGCGTTGCTGGCGGCCTCGTACACCGATCCGCCGTTGACCGTGTAGATGATCTTCGTGCTGCCCAGGGTGATCGCCGCCACCGCCGACGCCGGAATGCCGGTGTTCAGGTTGCGCCAGGCGTTGGCGCTGTGCGCCTCGTGCACGTAGCCGCCCACGATGCTGTAGACGTACTTGACCCCGTCGAGCTGGATCACCGAAATGGACGCCGAGCTCACCCCGGAGATGCCGCTGTTGAGGTTGCGCCAGGCGTTGTTGCTGGCCGCTTCGTGCACGTAGCCGTCGACGACGGTGTAGATGAGCTTCACGCCGTTGAGGTTCAGCGCGGCGAGCGCGGTGCCCTGCGCGCCGGTGATCCCCGTCCACAGGTTCTGCCAGCCGGCGTTGCTCGCCGCCTCGAAGACCCGGCCGCCGTTGAGCGTGTACACGATCTTCGTGCTGCCCAGGGCGATCGGCGCCACCGCGGAGCCGGTCACCGCGCCGCCACTGCCGGAGATCGGCAGCGCCCGCCAGGCGTTGTTGCTGGCCGCCTCGTACACCTGGCGCGGAGCGGCCCCGCCCGGATGCTCCGCGATGTAGACCAGCGGACTGATCCTGACACCGGCTGGATCGATCATGTGCCAGTGCAGGTGCGGCCCGGTGGAGTTGCCCGAGCCGGGCGCGCCGGCGGCGCCGCCGGACAGGCCCACGACCGTGCCCGCCTGGACGTAGGTGCCGTTGCCGAGCAGGAACTGCGACAGGTGCATGTACTGGCTGCGGTACCCGTCGGCGTGCTGGATCGTGACGGTGTGGCCGCCGGTGCCGTTGTTCGGGGTGTTCTGGACCGTCCCGGCCCCGCAGGCGGGCAGCGGAGTCCCGACGGGCATGGCGAAGTCGATGCCGCCGAGCGAGCCCCGGGCGAGATGGTCGGCCCAACTGCCGGAGATCGGGTACGCCGTGAACGGGTTGTAGATCGCCGGCGCCGCGTACGCGGTCCCGGGCAGGGTCAGCAGCCCGCCCGCCGCGGCACCCACACCCAGGGTGGCGGCGCGCAGCACGGCCCGCCGGTCGAGCCCGGTCGAGGGCACGTCGGCGCCCCCGCAGCAGTCGAGCCCATCGGTCTGCGCCATGGTCGCTCCTTTCCGGCCACGGTCAGCGCGCCAGGGCCGGGTCTGTCGAGGAAGGGGTCAGTACCGGCCGTCGGACCGTGGTTCGGCGGCGGGCGCACGGTCGCTCACATGTGGACAGCCGGTCGCCGCCCCATTGTCGGGACGTGGCCCACACGTCCTCTCATCCGGCTTTCACACGGATGGCTGGCCGCCGAGGCCCGAAATCCGCTCGCGCAGGTCGTGGGCGTCGGGATGCCCCAGTTCCTCGAGCATCGCCAGCGCCTGGCGCCAGGCCCGCGCGGCGGCCGCCCGGTCGCCCGCCGCGTGGTGGGCGTCGCCGAGGTGGGCCAGCGTGATCGTCTCGTAGTAGGGGTCGGCGAGCCGGCGCAGCACCACCAGTGCCTCTTCGAAGCAGATCAGGGCCCGCTCGTTGTCGCCCCGGCGATGATGGGCGAAGCCCAGGCTGTCCAGGGCGTTGGCCAGTCCCTCGCGGTCGCCGAGTTCCCGGTGCACCCGCACCGCCTGTTCGCAGTGCTCGACCGCCTCGCCGTACCGGCCCAGCCTGGCGTAGAGCCAGCCGACGCTGTTGAGTGCCTGGCCGCGCCCGATACTGTGATCGGCCCGCCCGAACCGCTCGAGCGCCTGTCGGGCAGCGCGCAGCGCGGCGCCGTGGTCGCCCTGGCCCTCGTGCACGAGGCTCATCCGCAGATTCGTGTAAGCCTGTCCGACGAGGTCTTCGAGCTGCCCGAACAGGTCGTCGGCCCGACGTAGATGGGTGTGCGCCTGCGGGTAGCGCCGCAGGCGGTTGTAGGCCAGGCCGAGGCCCCCGTGCGCATGGGCCTGGCCGGTCCGGTCCGTGGTGCGTTCGGCGACCGCCAGCGCGGTGGCCTGGGTGGCGACCCAGTCATGCCAGTGCCCGCCCCGGTCCAGATAGGTCGACAGGGCGGAGGCCAGCTGCCAGGTGTAGGTGCCGAGGTCCGCGTCGGCGGCGGCGTTCACGGCGGCCAGCAGCGCCGCGTGCTCCTGGGCGAACCAGTCCGAGGCTCGCGCCGCGTCGGTGAACTCCGCCACGGCCGTGCCCGGTTCGACCGGCATCAGGCTGAGACGGTACCGGTGCGGGTAGATGACCATCGCGGCGGCGTAGGCGCTGTGCAGGTAGTGGGCCAGGACGCGGCGTAGCGCCGCCTGCCGGGCGGGGCCGGTGTCGCTGTGCCGGGCGAGCTGGGCCGCATACGTCCGCAGCAGGTCGTGCGCGGCGTAGCGGCCGGGTACCGGTTCGATGATCAGGTGGGTCCGGGTCAGCTCGGTCAGTGCCGGGTGGATCTCGTCCGGCGAGACGGCCGCCAGGCTGGCCGCCGCGGCTGCGCCCAGGTCCTGGCCCGGGTGCAGTCCGAGCAGCCGGAACAGCGTCGCCGCGGGTGGGGTCAGTCGTCGGTACGACCACGAGAACGCGGCTTGCACGTCGGTGGTGATGCCGTCGACGCGAGACGGGCGAAGCCCCTCCCGGGCTGCGGCGAGCTCGGCGGCCAGCGCACCCAGTGGCACGCCGGGCTGGACGGCGGCACGGGCGGCGACGGTGACCAGCGCCAGCGGAAGCCGGGCGCAGCGGGCCGCGATCAGCCGCGCCGCAGGCGCCTCGGCGGCCACCCGCTGGTGGCCGAGCCGCCCGACGAGCAGTTCCCGTGCCCCGTCCTCGGACAGGACGTCCAGCGTGACCGGGTGGGCGCCTTCGAGCGCGACCAGGTCGAGCAGTTGGTCGCGGCTGGTTATCAGCACCATCCCGCCGCGTCCGCCCGGAAGCAGCGGCCGGACCTGTTCGGCGTCGAGGGCGTTGTCGAGCAGCAGCGACATCCGGCGTCCCGCCAGGACGCTGCGGTACAGGGCCGCCTGGGCGTCGAGGGCGGCCGGAATCCGCTCGGGTGCGACCCCGAGCGCCTCGAGGAAACCGCGCAGCGCCTCGCCGGGTCCCATCGGGCGGGCTCCGGGATGGAAGCCGCGGAGATTGACGTAGAGCTGGCCGTCCGGGTAGGCCGCCGCGCTCCGGTGCGCCCAGTGCACGGCGAGCGCGGTCTTGCCCACCCCGGCCGTCCCCATGAGGACGGCGACCGCCGTGGCGGCCGGTCCGGCCTGTGCCGCCAGCGCGTCCAGCGTTGCCAGCTCCGCGTCACGGCCGACGAAACCGCGCACGTCCAGGGGCAGCTGCGCGGGGACCACCGCGCCGATCGGGGCCGGCGCCCCGGCCAGTTCGATGGCACGGGCGGCGGGCGGGTCCAGGGTCGGGTCCGCGGTCAGGATGCGCCGTTCCAGGTCGCGCAACTCGGCGCCGGCGTCCAGGCCGTACCCGTCGGACAGGGTCTGCCGTGCGTTGCGGTAGACGTCGAGGGCGTCGGTGACGCGGCCGCTGCGGTGCAGCGCGAGCATCAGCTGGGCGACGAGTCTCTGCCGGACCGGATTGGCGGCCACCGCCGCGGTCAGTTCCGGCACGATCGTGGCGTGGTTGCCGCAGCCGAGTTCGGCATCGAACAACTGCTCGACGGTACGGTCGCGTCGTTCGCCGAGGTGGGCCCGCGCGGCGGCGGCGTAGGGCGCCCGCACACCGGCCAGCGGCAGGGTTCCCCGCCACAGTCCGAGCGCGGCGCGCAGGGGGCCGACGGCCGCGGCCGGCTCGGCCGCCGATCGGGCCTGGCCGACCAGGTCGGTGAAGACCGTCAGGTCGAGGCGGCCGGTGACGATGCGCAGGAGGTAACCGTCGGCCTGCCGGTCGACTGTCGCCATTGGCCCGTCCTGGTCGCGCAGGACGGCCCGCAGGGTGGAGACCATGTTCTGCACCTGCGCGTTGGCGGTACGCGGCGGTGCGCCGCCCCACATCGCCTCGATGATCGCGTCCATCGTCACCAGGCGGCCGGTGTTCAGCAGGAGCAGCGCGATGAGATCCAGTTGCTGACGCCGGGCGAACCGCAGCGGCTGCCCTGAGCCGACGACTTCCACCGGGCCCAGCACCCGGAAGGCGCAACCGTCGCTGTCTGCGATCATCGGCGCCGATCCTAGCCGGGCGCGGGGATGTCCACAGCGGGCGCCGAGCCGGTTCGGCCGCGCGTGCGTGTGGCGTCCGGATGCGTCGGCGCAGGAGGTCGCGTATTGGTGCCGTGCCGCAGGATGTGCCCGCGCTCATCCAATCGTGGACAGCGTGTCGGCGGCCCGGAAGGTGCGCCGACGGCCGGGCCGTGGCCCGGCGACCTGTGCGACAGGAGATGGGAATGCCTGCTTCACCCCACGACGCGTCCGAACCGGATGCCACGCCCGGCCGTCTCGACCGGCGGCAGCTGCTGACGCTGGTCACGGCCTCACTGGCGATGGGCGTCATCCCGGAGGCGTGGTTGGCCGAGGCCGCGTACGGGGCCACTCCGCGGTGGAATCGGCCGTTCGACAAGTGGGTGCCCATCACGGCCCCGTTCGGCTGGCGCACCGATCCGATCACCGGCGAGGCCCGGTTCCACTACGGCACCGACTACAGCGCGGGCGGCATCCTCGGCTACCCGGTACGCGCCATCGCCGCCGGCACGGTGGCCGAGGTCGGCTACAGCTCCGGCGGGTTCGGCAACTACGCCGTGATCGCTCATGCCGACGGGTGGCGCAGCCTGTACGGCCACCTGCGTGACGCACCGCTCGTCGGCGTCGGGGCCCAGGTCGCCGCCGGTCAGCACATCGGACACGTGGGCTCCACCGGCCGGTCGACCGGACCGCACCTGCACCTTGAGCTCACCCGCCCCGACGGCCAGCGGGTCGATCCCGAGTCGATGCTGGCCGGAGCACCCTACGCCGGGGCGCCCGGCACTCCCCCATCAATTCTCACCAAGGACGGTCTCATGTACCTCATCTGGAGCACCGGCGGCACCGGCTACCTGGTCACGCCCAACCGCGTCATGGGTCTGAAGTCGATGGCGCACTACCTGCTGTTCAAGCGGATCATCAACTCGAATCAGGCCGCCGACCAGCCCGAGGTGTTCAACGCCCTGGAGATCGATCAGATCAAGGCCTACCTTGCCGGGACCGTGCCCGCCTGAGCGGCGGGGCCGGTGAGCCTGGCGGGGCCCCGCTGGACGCACGCCGGGTCGATCAGTGCGACCGCGCGGTCGAGCCGCGTGCGACCAGCTGGGCCGAAGCGGCGGTCGAGCCGGTCTCGCCGGTGTCCCGGCCGATGCGGTCACCAACACGGGCCCACGCACCGGCACCGAGACCGTGCAGCTGTACGTCCACGACCCGGTCTCGTCGGTGCACCGGCGCGCGCAGGAACTCAAGGCGTTCGCCCGCGTCCGGCTGGAGCCGGGCCAGACTCGCGAGGTGGCGCTACGGCTGGGTCGGCGAACCTTCGCGGTCTGGGATGTCGTCAGCCGCTCCTGGGCGGTGGAGGCGGGAGACTTCGAGCTGCGGATCGGGGCGTCCTCCCGCGACATCCGCGCGGCCCTGGGCATTCGGATCGAATCCGACGAGGTCGTGGCACCGGTCGCGGGACCTGCGGGCAGTGTCGCGACGGACGAGGAGCTGGCGGTGCTGCTGGGCGGGCCGGTGCCGGTGCCTCGGCCACTGCTGCCGTACACGACCGACTCCACCATCGAGGACCTGGGCCAGACCTGGCTGGGGCACCGGTTGCGGTCGCTGCTGCTGGCCGCCGTCCGCAAGCAGATACCCATCGGCGACCCCGACCTGGACACGATGGTGCAGTCCGTCCTGTCCCAGATGCCGCTGCGAGGGCTGGTCGCCGCGGCCGGGGGCGCCTCAGCCTGGATGCGCTCGACCGTGTCGTCGCCCTGCTCAACGCCGTCTCGCTCGCCGCGCGGCGAGCGGGCAGGCAAAGGTCTGCTTGACCTGTACCCGTAGGTACGGGTTTACCGTCGTGGCGTGCGAGTGGGTGAACTGGCGCATCGCACCGGAACGACGGTCCGGGCGCTGCGGTATTACGAGGCGGCGGGGCTGGTGGTCCCCCGCCGCCTGGGCAACGGCTACCGGGAGTACGACCCGGTGGCCGTGCGTATGGTCGAGCAGATCCGGACCCTGACGGCGCTGGGGTTCAGCGTCGAGGAGACCAGGCCGTTCGTGGAGTCCCTGCTGGACGGGGACGGCACCGACGGGCACCCGGCCGCCCTGAGCACCTACCGGCGGGCGATCGCCGGGCTGGAGCTGCGGATCGAACACCTCACCGGCCAGCGTGACTCCCTGCTGGCGCTGCTGGACGCGAGCGCGGGGCCGGGCACGCCGTACACGGCGGGCCGCACGGCCGTGGCGGGCGACGGCGATCCGGGTGGGCTGGTCGGCGCACTACTGCCCGGGTTGACGTTCCGGGCCACCGACGGCACCGCGGTCGGACCCGCCGCCTTCGTGGGCCGTCGCACCGTGCTGTTCCTGTACTCGCTGACCAGCCGACCGGCCATCAGCATGCCGGAGGGCTGGGACGGCATCGCGGGTGCCCGGGGCTGCACCGTGCAGGCCTGCGGGTTCCGGGACCTGCACGCCGAACTGCTGGCCGCCGGATGCGACCAGGTCTACGGGCTTTCCACGCAGTCGACCGGCTACCAGCGCGAACTGGCCCACCGGCTGCGGCTGCCCTACCCGCTGCTGGCCGATCCGCGACTCGCCCTGGCCACCGCGCTGCGGCTGCCGACGTTCGAAACCGCCGGTTCGACGTACTACCGGCGGCTGACGCTCATCGTGAACGACGGCGTGGTCGAGCACGTGTTCCACCCGGTCACCGAACCGGCCCTGCACGCCGAGCAGGTGCTGCGCTGGCTGGCCGACCATCCCGATCCGAGGAGTCACATGACCGCCATCGACACTGTCCACGCCCGGGAGATCCTCGACAGCCGCGGCAACCCGACCGTCGAGGTCGACGTGCTCCTCGACGACGGCTCGCTGGGCCGGGCCGCCGTGCCGTCCGGGGCCTCCACCGGCACCGCCGAGGCGGTCGAACTGCGGGACGGCGACACCGGCCGCTACCACGGCAAGGGGGTACGCCGCGCGGTCGAGGCCGTGCTCGGCGAGATCGCCGACGCGGTGGGCGGCCTGGACGGCCGCGACCAGGCCGCCGTGGACCGGGTGCTGATCGAGTTGGACGGGACCGCGAACAAGTCCCGGCTGGGCGCCAACGCGACCCTCGGCGTGTCGCTGGCGGTCGTGAAGGCTGCCGCCGTCTCGGCCGGGCAGCCGCTGTACCGCTACCTCGGCGGCCCCGACGCGGTCACCCTGCCGCTGCCGCTGATGAACATCGTCAACGGCGGCGCGCACGCCGACAACCCGCTCGACTTCCAGGAGTTCATGATCGCGCCGATCGGCGCGGCCGGCTTCGCCGAGGCGGTCCGGATGGGTTCGGAGGTGTTCCACACGCTGCGGGCATCGCTTCAGCGGGCAGGTCAGCACACCAGCGTCGGCGACGAGGGCGGTTTCGCGCCGCTGCTGCACACGGCCGACGAGGCGCTCGCGTTCATCAGCGCGGCGATCAGCGACAGCGGCTACACCCCGGGCGTGGACATCGCGATCGCGCTCGACCCGGCGGCGTCGGAGTTCTACCGCGACGGCGCCTACCACTACCGCGGCGAGCAGCGGGTGCGTACCGTCGCCGAGCACGTCGACTATCTCGTCGAGCTGGCCGGCCGGTACCCGATCGTGTCGATCGAGGACGGGGTGGCCCAGGACGACTTCGAGGGCTGGAAGCTGCTGACCGACCGGCTCGGTGGACGCTGCCAGCTGGTCGGTGACGACGTGTTCTGCACCAACGTCGAACTGCTGCGCGACGGGATCGACCGGGGTATCGCCAATTCGATCCTGGTGAAGGTGAACCAGGTGGGGACCTTGACCGAGATGCTCGCCACCGTCCAGGCCGCCCGGCAGGCCGGATACAGCGCCGTGATGTCGCACCGCTCAGGTGAGACCGAGGACACCACCATCGCCGACCTGGCCGTGGCGACCGGCTGCGGGCAGATCAAGACCGGGTCCCTGTCGCGCAGCGACCGCACCGCCAAGTACAACCAGCTTATTCGGATCGAGGAGGAGCTGGGCGAGCGTGCCGTCTACGCGGGACCGCACGGCCTGACCGGCCGACCGAGGTCCTGATCTCGGGGAATCAGGGCCGGTCGGCCGGCCAGGAAACGCGAATCGGGCACGCCTTCGTCCGTCGCTGCCGATGATGGAGCAATGACGTCTAAGTGTGACCCGGGCGCCGAGAAACATCGACTCGCCCAAGCCGACTCGGGTGCCGTGCCGTGGCGGGCGTGGGGGCCGTACCTGTCCGAACGCGCCTGGGGCACCGTACGCGAGGACTACAGCACGACCGGCGAGGCGTGGTCGTACTTCCCCCACGACCACGCCCGTTCGCGGACCTACCGCTGGAACGAAGACGGCATGGCCGGCATCTGCGACGACGGCCAGCGCTTCTGCTTCGCGCTCGCGCTGTGGAACGGCCAGGACCCGATCCTCAAGGAACGCATGTTCGGCCTCACCGGCTCCGAGGGCAACCACGGCGAGGACGTCAAGGAGTACTGGTGGTACGAGGACTCCACCCCGACCCACTCCCACATGAGCTGGCGCTACCACTACCCGCAGGCGGCGTTCCCGTACCGGGAACTGGTCGAGGTCAACAGCCGCCGAGGGCGGCACGACCCCGAGTTCGAGCTGATCGACACCGGCGTCTTCGCCGACGACCGCTACTGGTCGGTCACCGCCGACTACGCCAAGGCGTCGCCCACCGACATGTGCGTCGTCGTCACCGTCGCCAACCGCGGGCCGGACACCGCGACGATCCACGTCCTGCCCACGCTGTGGTTCCGCAACACCTGGGCCTGGGGGCGAGCTCACCACGACGCGGTGCCGACGATCACCGGGCGCGGCGGCCACCTCACCGCCCGGCACGAGGAACTCGGCACGATCGAACTGGTCGGCGACGGCACACCGACCGCGCTGTTCTGCGACAACGAGACCAACACCGAGCGCCTGTGGCACGTACCGGGCCGCTCGGCGTACCCCAAGGACGGCATCAACGATCACGTCGTCCATGGCGCCGACACCGTCAACCCGGCGATGACCGGAACCAAGGCGGCGCTGCACTACGTGCTCGAGGTCCCGGCGGGTGAGTCCCGCCGGATCCGCCTGCGGTTGGCGCAGCCCACCGAGGACTCCACCGACCTCGGGGCCGGGTTCACCGAGGTGATGACCGACCGCCGGGCCGAAGCCGACGCGTTCTTCGCCGACCTGGTGCCGCCGGGGACGACCGACGAGGAGGCCCGGGTCGTCCGCGGTGCGATCGCCGGCCTGATGTGGGGCAAGCAGTACTACCGCTACGACGTCGGCCTGTGGCTGGACGGGGACCGGACCACCCTCACCCCGCCGGAGGACCGGCTGGGTGGGCGCAACTCCGCCTGGCGGCACCTGGCCGCCGCCGACGTCATCTCCATGCCCGACCCCTGGGAGTACCCGTGGTTCGCGGCCTGGGATCTGGCGTTCCACTGCGTCGCGATCGCCCGGGTCGACCCGACGTTCGCCAAACAGCAGTTGCTGCTGCTCGTGCGGGACTGGTACATGCATCCCACGGGCCAGCTCCCGGCGTACGAGTGGGCGTTCGGTGACGTCAATCCGCCCGTGCACGCGTGGGCGGCGCTGCGGGTGTTCGACCTCGACGGCGGCCGTGACTTCGGCTTCCTCGAACGGGTCATGCACAAGCTGATGCTCAACTTCAACTGGTGGGTCAACCGCAAGGACGCCGACGGCGACAACGTCTTCGAGGGCGGATTCCTCGGGCTGGACAACATAGGCCCGTTCGACCGTTCGTCGCCGCTGCCGGTCGACGGTCGGCTGGAGCAGTCCGACGGCACCGGCTGGATGGCGATGTACGCGGCGAACCTGCTCGAGATGGCCGCCCGCCTCGCCCTACGAAACCCCAGCTACGAGGATGTGGCGACGAAGTTCTTCGAACACTTCGCCTACATCGCCTCGTCGGCCCGGTCGCTGTGGAACGACAAGGACGACTTCTACTGCGACATGATCCGGATCGATTGCGGTGCGCCGATCCCGATCCGGGTGTTCTCGATCGTCGGCCTGATCCCGCTCGTGGCGACGGTGACCTGGCGCGAGGGCACGTTCGGGCAGCTGTCGGAGCTGGCCGACCGGGTCGGCTGGTTCCTGGACCACAAGCCCGAGTACGCGGCGGTCATCGGCGAGCACCGGGCCGACCGTTCCGGCGGTCGGCACCGGCTGCTGTCGATGGTGACCATGGACCAGCTCGAACCGATCATGTCCCGGATGCTCGACGAGACCGAGTTTCTCAGCCCGTACGGCCTGCGCAGCATCTCACGCGTGCACGCGGCCGAACCTTTCGTGGTCAACCTCGGGGGCCAGGACTACAGCGTCGACTACGAACCGGCCGAATCCACGATCGGCACGTTCGGCGGCAACTCAAACTGGCGCGGCCCGATCTGGATGCCCGTGAACTACCTGCTGATTCGCGCGCTCGACCAGTTCGGTGACTTCCTGGGCGACTCGGCGACGTTCGAGTGCCCGACCAGGTCCGGGACACGACGCACCCTCAACGAGATCGCCGACGAGCTGTCCGAGCGGATCATCGCCATCTTCCTGCGCGACCGCGACGGTCGGCGGCCGCTCTACGGCGGGACGGAGCTGTTCCAGACCCACCCGGACTGGCGTGACCGGCTCATCTACCCGGAGTACTTCCACGGTGACGACGGCGCGGCGCTGGGTGCGTCGCACCAGACCGGTTGGACGGCGCTGGTCGCCGATCTGATCCTCAGCCGCCCGGACCACCAGCGGCACGTCGGCTGACGGGGCCTCACGGCAGGCGGCCGTAGACCGCCTGCCAGGCCGTCGACAACGCCCTGCCCGTGGCGCCGTCGAGCAGGTCCGGCGCGCCGTACGCCAGCGCCGCCTCCCGCAGCGCGGCGTACGCCGACTGCCACGGCTCGGCCACCACGTCCTCACCGTCACCGTCGACGACCCACGCGGTCGGACCGCCGTGCGACCGGGCGCTGTCGCGCACCACCTGGTGCAGCAGTCCGAGCCCGGACCCGACCGGCGACCCCAGACCGGCGGGCCGTGTCCCGGCCAGCCAACGCTGCCAGGCGGCCCGGTAGCCGTGGGCGGCGTCGCCGTGGCGGGCCCTGGCCAGCCGGTGCGCCGTCGGCTCGTCCAGCGCCTGCGCGGCCTCGACGACCCGCACCACCGCCTCGCCGTCGGGCCCGAACGGCAGCGCCGGGCTGAGTTCGGCCACCACGTCGACGCACGCGGCATGGGTATAGCCGGCGTCGGGGCGGATCCTGGCCGACACCGCGGCCACCACCGCACGTTCCTGCTCCGACTGGGCGGGCACCACCTCCACCCGCAGCAGCCGCCCCGGCCACCGGTTCACCAGAACCCGGCCGGGCTCCTGGTACACCACCAGCCACGGCGGCCGCAGCACCGGCATGCGCACCCGGCCACCGACCCGGGCCGCGCGCTCGTGTTCCGGGGCCGCGTGGTCGACCCAGAGGTAGCCCGACGGCATCTCTGTCCTCCTGTTCTACCGGCATCGACCCGATCGGGAGTGTTATCGCGACCTGCCGACTCGGGTCGTCTCATCGTGCGCCCATCCTCGTTGGACAAACGCAGTCATCACCAGCTGCAGTCACGGGGGAACTGAATTGAGAATGTCTCGAACACTCGACCGGAGCGGATCAGGCAGGCGGCGCAAGGTCACCGCCCTGCTCGCGCTCCTCGGCCTGGTGCTGCCGACGCAGTCGGTCTCGGCGCCGATGGCATGGGCCGGTCACACCGTCAAACTGCGTGTCGTCATCGAGAAGGTCGTCCAGAAGGGCTGCACCGACAGCACCGACGGCTCCGACTTCTACGCGCGCATCACGATCAACGGCAAGGACTTCGACTTCGGCGAGATCACCGACCAGGACGAGATCTCGCCCACCGACTGGAAGGCCGAGTGGGACATCCCCGTCGACGTCCAGCCGACCGGGACCGTACAGATCCTGGTGGCCGAATCGGACGGCGGCCTCAACTTCGGCGATGACGTCTGTGACATCTCGCCCGCCGACGGCACGGATCTCGACCTCACGGTCCCGCTCATCCCGTGTTCGGTGACCGGCGAGGCCACCACCGCCTGCGGACAGACCAAGACTGTCCGGGGCAACGACGATGGCGAGGGCGACGGCGACGCCTCGATCAGCTTCCGGGTCGAGGTCGACGTGCCCGATGCGCCAGGGCTGGCCGTACGGTGCACCCACTCGCCACTGTGGCCCCAACCCGGCGACGACGTGACCATCACGGTCGAGTCGTTCGACGGCGCCATGCAGGTGGGCGACATGGACCCCGACGCCGGGGCCCCCAGGGTGGTCGACCGCAGAAAGATCGCCGACAAGCTGGAGATCTGGGTCCAGGATCAGCCCGGACCGACACCCGACGCACCCGACCTGGTCCTCTCCAACCGAACGCTGGGCGACATCGTCGTCCACGACGTGCCCGCCGGCGACCTCGAGTACGGGTGCGTCGTGCGCAAGGGCGCCGACAACCGGTTCACCGGGTGGCGGAAGACCAGGGTCGGCGCACCGGCCCAGAGCGCGACGGATCCCGCGGTGCCGGTCATCTTCACCGGCGCCAGGGCGAACAGCATCGACGTCGTGCTCATCGCCGACACCGACAACTACTCCGGCCCCAAAGACCCGGCGTTCCTGTCCGCGGCGGCCGGCGTGGTCAAGGGCGCCTACTTCGGCCAGAACTACTTCCTGAATCAGCAGCAGCACCTCAACTTCTGGATCGCCGACCAGCGGGGCGACGCGGACCCGGGCGGCGGCACGGGCGGCCCCATCTGCGTGCTCACCCGGCCGTCGAACTGGGCGACCCGGTACGCCACCTGGGCTGACGCCGGAGGCATCCTGCACACCGACAACTTCCGCGACTGCGCCAACAACGGCTTGTTCTCCACCGAACCCACGTTCCTGAGCACCGTGCTGCACGAGACCGGACACGCGGCCTTCGGCCTGGCCGACGAGTACTGCCGGGAGTCGGGCAACATCTGCGACGGCGGCTACTTCGAGAACCGCCCGTTCCCCAACCTCTTCGACACCCTGGCCGAATGCCAGGCCGAAGCGCCGAACGCGGCGGCCTGCCGCAGCTTCACCGACATCAACAGCCGTACCTGGTCGCTGTCCGACCCCTCTCCCAACGATCTGATGAACGTCGACCAGCGGCCACCGCAGGGCGCCGACATCGCGCGGATGGACTGGAAGTTCAACAACTGCATCACCGGATTGTGCTGAGGAGGGCGCCATGAAGCTGAACCCACGCTCGCTCGCGGTCATCGCCGCATCCGCCGCCGCCCTCGTCGCGGTCACGGTGGCGGCCACCGCCGCCGCGCCCGGGGACCCAACCGACCCGGCGACCGCCCCGCACCCGCAGTACGACTACGCGGACCCGTCCAAGTCGTTCCTGGTCGAGCTGAACTTCGGCGCGACCTCGGCCACCCTCCTCGACGCCTCGGTGGTCGAGCAGCGGTCCCGTTCCCACCTGGGCGACCCGCCGCTGCTGCGGCTGTCGCTCACCGATGAGGACGGAGCCGCCGCGGGCACGCTGCAGGCGTGGGACCCGCGGTGGTACCTGGTGGCCGCGCCGCAAGGGGGCGAGGAACTGAAGCTGCGGAACGGAC
This sequence comes from Catellatospora tritici, assembly GCF_019083965.1. GTDB lineage: Bacteria > Actinomycetota > Actinomycetes > Mycobacteriales > Micromonosporaceae > Catellatospora > Catellatospora tritici. The sequence continues at coordinate 151,229 of NZ_JAHRCY010000004.1, read as the reverse complement.
CGGGCGCTCTCACGTTCCCGTTCGACCCCGACACGGCTTCGGTGCTCGTGCGCGATCTGCGCGCGGGAGCCGACCTCGCGACCGTGGACCTGCGTCCCGCGGTGCGCGAGTTCTGCCTCGCCCACCCGAGCGATCCCGACTGCATCGAGGCCGACCTGGCGATCACGTCGACCGCCGCGACCGGTGACCCGCTCGGCGTCATCGGCAAGCCGGTCGTGGTCAAGGTGAAAGCCGAGGTCGCGAACCTCGGTCCCGACGGCCCCGTGGACGCCGACGTCACCCAGGCCGCGACCGGGTCGGCGGGAGTGACGGTCACCCCCGCCCATCGGGCGTTCGACGTCGACGGGCTCGCGGTGGGCAGCCCGGTCACGGTGAGCGGCGACTACACCGTCGTGTGCACCAGCACCGGCGCGCAGACGGTGACGGTGACCACGTCCGTCAAGCCGGAGAAGTCCAAGGTCGCCGACCTGGTGGCAGCCAACAACACCAAGTCCGTCACGTTCGCCATCGACTGCGCCGTGCCGGTGACCATCAACGTCAAGCCGGGTAGCCTCCGGAACCCGGTCGAGGTCAACCCGGGCGCGTTGCCGTTGGCGGTGCTCACCACGACCGCGGGCGAGTACGGCAACCCGCTGGCGTTCGACGCCGCGACGATCCAGGCGGCGACCGTGCGCGTCGGCGTCCGGCCCGCACTCGTCGCGACCGGTGCGGGGGCACCGGAGATGCACGGTCGAGTGCACCTGGAGGACTCTCTCGAGCTCGACGAGCGGACCCAGGACGGCGACCGTGACGGCGTGCTGCATGCCCGAGCGAACCAGCTCGGCATCCAGCCCGACACCACCGAGATCTGCGTACGGGGCCGGTTCGGGCCCGGCGGGGGCACGTCCTTCTTCGGGTGTGACCACATCACGGTGGTCCCGACCGGGCGCTGACCCGCGGGCCCGACGGTTGGGTGCAGGGGGCGGCCGCGAGCCGCCCCCTGTCTCGTCGGGGCAGGCGCATGAGCTCCGCAGGCGAACGGCTCGTCGGCGGTCAGCTGCCGAGTGGCCGCTGATCCGTGGGGGCCGACTCTGCCGAGTTCAGGACGTAGATACAGGCCTCGATGGGCCCGCTCGGGGTGTCCACCGCGGTGAGGACCCGACGGTACTGGGAGCCCTCGAAGTCGTCGAGGCGGGACCAGTGGGCGGGCAGGTCGGCCGATTCGAAGATCTGAACCTCGACGGCGTCACCGTCGGGATCGAGCACCAGCGCCGGGTAGCCGAGGTCGGCGCCCCAACCCGCGGCGAAGAGCTGACCGTGCACGTGGCCGGTGAACCAGTGGCCGTCCAGTCCGTGGAGCTGAGCATGGTTCGACTTGCCCGGTGAGAGACTTCCATAGGTGGCCAGGCGCTGACTGCTGACGAGATCGTCTTTCATCTGACCAAGGGTACGGCTGCTCAGTCGGCGCGCGCCGGATTGGTACGCCGGACGTCCCACTCGATCGGGCGCCCGGCTTCGTGCGACCGGTGCGGCGAACAGCGGGCGCAGGGCGGCGGCGGTCGCCTGGCTTCGACACGCGGCGACCGCGCGCGGGCGGTGACGGCGGTCGACGTCAGCGCACCGGCGCGGGGCCGGTGGAGCCGCGTACGACCAGTTCGGTGGACAGCTCGATGTGCAGGGCGTCGAGCTGGTGGCGTTCGAGCAGTCGAACGAGCAGGCTGACGGCCATGCGGCCCATCTCGCGCAGCGGCTGGCGGATCGTGGTGAGCGTGGGCGTGGTGGCCTGGGCGAGGTCGATGTCGTCGAAGCCGGTGATGGACAGGTCCTGCGGCACGCGCAGGCCCCGTTCGGCGGCGGCGGCGAGCGCGCCGACGGCGGCCTTGTCGTTGAAGCCGACCAGGGCGGTGGGCCGGTCGGGCAGGTCGAGCAGGTCTCCGGCGGCGCGGTAGCCGAACTCGGTGGTGGGCTCGTCGCAGCGGACCAGGGTGGGGTCGGTGAGGAAGCCGACATCGGCCAGCGCGGAGGTGTGCCCGGCCAGGCGGGCCTGACCGGCGAGCCAGTTGTCGGGACCGGCCAGCACGCCGATGCGGCGGTGGCCGAGTTCGACGAGGTGGGCGGTCATCGCACGGGCGCCGGCGAAGTGGGCTGCCGACACGGCGGGGATGTCACGCGGGGCCGGGGTGCGCGGGTCGACGACGACGAAGGGCAGTCCGGTGGCGCGTAGCGCGACGAGTTCGTGGCTGGGTTCGGGGGGCAGGATCAGGATCGCGCCGTCGATGTCGGCGCGGTCGGCGAGGGTGGGGAGCACGTCCTCGTTCTGGGCGCTCTGACCGGCGTCGAGCATCAGGCGGCGACCGTGCACCGACAGCGTTTCGGCGATGGAGGACACGATCAGCCCGAAGTAGTCGGTGAGCTGGTAGGGGCAGCGTACGTAGACGGGCTGCGGTGACGAGGTGCGCGCCGTGGTCGCGGTGGCCGGGTCGGCGCCGCGGGTGCGCAGCCGGTCGGCGGTGCGCTGGACCATGTCGCGGGTCCGGGGCGCGACGTGGGGGTATCCGTTGAGCACCCGTGACACGGTGGCGATCGACAGGCCGGTCTCCGCGGCGATGTCGCGTACCGAGCCCCTACGCGGCGAGCGGCTGGGCATGTGGGTCAGGGTGCCGTTTCATGGCGCCAGCATAGTGGCACGCCGTGCGACCGAACAGTCCTTAGTGTTTCATAAGTCGTTACATTCCTCGCTCCGGATCGGAACCGCGCAGCTCGCCGAGTTAGTCGCGATCAAGCAGAAACATCGAGTATTGACAGCCATGGCGCCCCGGTGTTTCGCTGGCGGGCATCGATGTTTCACAAGTGTTTCATTCGTTACATGCGCGGCCGGTGCCGCTGCCCGCGCGGACGCCGAGGTGAGTGATGAGAAGATCCGTACGTGGCGGCACCGTGGCGGTGCTGGCCGCGCTGCTGGCGGTGACGGGGACGAGCTCGGCGGGAGCGACCGCACCGGGTTCGCGGCACCCGGTGTCGGCGCGGGTGTGGCTGACCACGGTGGACGGTGCCGAGCTGCTGCGAGAGCAGGCGGCGGTGCCGTTCCGGACCGGGGCGTCCGACCTGCCGACGATCGTGGTCGACCCGCTGCGGTCGTACCAGGCCATGGACGGATTCGGGGCGTCGATCACGGACTCCTCGGCCACCGTCCTCTCCGGCCTGAGCCCGGCCGCCCGCCAGGACGCGCTGCGGCGGCTGTTCGACCCGGTCGCGGGCATCGGGGTGAGTTTCCTGCGCCAGCCGATCGGGTCCTCGGACTTCACCGCGGCGGCGCAGCACTACACCTATGACGACGTGCCCGCCGGTGCGACCGACTTCGACCTGGTCCACTTCAGCATCGCCCACGACGAGGCGCGGATCCTGCCGCTGCTGCGTCAGGCCCGCCGGCTCAACCCGCGCCTGACGATCCTGGCCACGCCGTGGAGTGCACCGGCGTGGATGAAGACCTCCGGCTCGCTGGTGGGCGGGCAGCTCAAGGATGACCCGGCGATCTACCGCGCGTATGCCCGCTATCTGGTCAAGTTCGTGCAGGCCTACGCCGCGGCCGGGGTGCCGGTGGACTACCTCACGGTGCAGAACGAGCCGCAGAACCGGGCACCGGCGGCCTACCCCGGCGTGGACATGCCGGTCGCGCAGCAGGCGAAGGTCATCGAGGCGCTCGGGCCACTGCTGCGCGCGGCGAGCCCGCACACCCGGATCCTGGCGTACGACCACAACTGGAGCACCCACCCCGGCGACATCGACTCCACCCCGCCGGGCCGCAGCCCCGAGACCGACTACCCATACCAGCTGCTGTCGGGCCCGGCCGCGCGCTGGATCGCCGGGACCGCGTTCCACTGCTACTACGGCGACCCGTCGGCGCAGAGCGCGCTGCACGAGGCGTTCCCGGACAAGGGCATCTGGTTCACCGAGTGCTCCGGGTCGCACGGTCCCGACGATCCGCCGGCGAAGTTCTTCCGCGACACCCTGGTGTGGCACGCCCGCACCATCGCCATCGGCACCACCCGCAACTGGGCCCGGTCGGTCGTCAACTGGAACCTCGCCCTGGATCCGACCGGCGGCCCCCACCTGGGCGGCTGCGGCACCTGCACGGGCCTGCTCACCATCGGTGCCGATGGCACGGTCACGACCAACGCCGAGTACTACACGATCGGGCACCTGTCGAAGTTCGTGCAGCCGGGCGCGGTCCGCGTCGCCAGCACCTCGTTCGGCACCACCGGCTGGAACGGGCAGATCATGGATGTGGCGTTCCGCAACCCGGACGGGTCGACCGCGCTGGTGGTGCACAACGAGAACGACGATCCCCGCTCGTTCGCCGTGGCGGTCGGCGACCGGATCTTCGAATACACCCTGCCCGGCGGCGCGCTGGCCACGTTCACCTGGCCTGCCGACCCGTCGCTGCGCCCGCGCCTGCGGCAGCTCGACCTGACCGGGGCGAGCGCGACCGCTTCGCCGGTGGGTGAGAGCCCGGCGGCGGCGATCGACGGCGACGCCGCCACCCGGTGGAGCAGCGGAGCGGGCCAGTTCCCGGGCCAGTACCTGCAGCTGGATCTGGGTCGGGCGGTCGGATTCCGGCGGGTGGCCGTCGACAGCGGCGGCAACCTGGGTGACTTCGCCCGGGGCTGGCAGCTGTCGGCCAGCGACGACGGCACCACGTGGCGCACGCTGGCCACCGGGACCGCCACCGGTCAGCTGAGCAACGTCGACCTGCCGTACACCCGGGCCCGCCACCTGCGGATCACCGCCACGGCCGTGGCCGGGAACTGGTGGAGCGTCAGCGACGTGCGGCTCTACCGCTGAGCAATCGCCACCCGAGGTGGCCATTACGAACGCGGGGCCCGGTGCTGCCGCCACGTGGCGCACCGGGCCCCTGCCTGCCCAGACCCGTACCGACAAAAAAGGAGCACATCGTGACCGACACCTCCGCCGCGCGGCGTCGCGGCCCGCACCCGCTGATGGCCGCCGCCGCGACCGCCGGCGTCGTCCTGATCGCGACGACGGCAGCCGTCACCACCGAGACCGCGGCCGCGGCGGCCACCCAGGTCCAGGTGTACTGGAGTTCGGAATCGCGCGCGGCCGGGTTCGAACCCAAGAGCGGCAACTGGTACACCAACCCCGCCGCGGGCCTGGCCGCCACCCCCTACCAGCTGACCCGCCAGCCCGACCTCACCGTCGGCACGGCCGCCGGAACGGCCACCATCACCGTCGACACCACCGTCGGCTACCAGCAGGTCCTCGGGGTCGGTTCGTCCCTGGAGGAGTCGACCATCTTCAACCTGTCGCGGATGAGCCCGTCCGTACGTGACGCCGCCCTGCGCAAGCTCCTCGACCCGGTCACCGGCGCCCGCTTCAACATCGCCCGGATTCCGCTGGGCACCAGCGACTTCACCGCCCGGACCTTCTACACCTACGACGACGGTGCCGCCGACCCGACGCTGTCGCGGTTCTCCATCCAGAAGGACATCGACTACAACATCATCGCGGTGCTCAAGCAGGCCAAGGCGATCAACCCGAACCTGCTGCTGTTCGGCAGCGTGTGGAGCCCGCCCGCGTGGATGAAGTCCAACAACAGCCTCATCGGCGGCTCGCTGCCCGACGCCAACATCGGCGTGCTGGCCACCTACCTGCGCAAGGCCGTTCAGGCGTACGCCGCCCAGGGCCTGCCCCTGCACGCGGTCACACTGCAGAACGAGCCGCTGTTCTCGCCGCCGGACTACCCGGGGATGACGCTGACGGCCGACCAGTCCCGCCGGGTGGCCGTCGCGCTGCGCGGCGAACTCGACGCCAACGGCGGCGCCGCGACCAGGATCTGGGCCTTCGACCACAACTTCGGCGACGGTCCCGCGTACGCCGCCGGAGTGCTGGGCAACCCCGGCTCCCCCAGCAACGCCTACGCGGCGGTGGACGCCATCGCGTTCCACGACTACGGCGGTGAGCCGTCGTCGATGGGGGCGGTGAAGGCGAGCTACCCCGCCAAGGACGTGGCGATGACCGAGCGGGCCGTCTGGGGCACCGCCGGGGCCGACCGGATCGTGCAGTACTTCCGCAACCAGTCGACCATGTATCAGAGCTGGGTCACCATGCTCGACCAGAACCGCTCGCCCGAGCAGTGGTCCGGCTCCCCCGATCCCACCATGCTCATCCAGAACCCGACCAGCCCCGACACGTACTGGGCGCTGCCGGAGTACTACCTGACCGCCCAGTTCGCCAAGTTCGTCGACCGGGGCGCCCGGCGCGTGGCCACCAACTACGGCTCGACGGGCACCGTCACCAACGTCGCGTTCGTCAACCCCGACGGCACCCTGGTCACCGTGGTCGTCAACCAGACCGGCGCCGACCAGCCGTTCACCCTGCGGGTGGGCGGCAGCCAGATCAGCTCGACCCTGCCCGCCAAGACCGTCGGGACCTACCTGTGGGCCGGTGCCCGCAGCGACGACGGCAGCGTGCCCGCCGACCTCGCCCTGGGCAGGCCGACCACCGCGTCGTCGGTCGAGAACGCGGGCACCCCGGCCGCGGCGGCCACCGACGGGGACCCGGGCACCCGGTGGTCGAGCGCCTTCGCCGATCCGCAGTGGCTGCAGGTCGATCTCGGTCGGTCGTATGCCATCACCGGGGTCACCCTCACCTGGGAAGCCGCCTACGCCCGCGGCTACCAGATCCAGACCTCGCCCGACGGCACCACCTGGACCACGGTCTACACCACCAGCACCGGCGACGGCGGCACGGACAACCTGGCCGTGACCGGCACCGGCCGCTACCTCCGGCTGTACGGCACCACCCGCGCCACCGCCTACGGCTACTCCCTGTACGGCTTCCAGGTGGCGGGCACCCCCGTCGGCGGCACCCCATCGGCCAGCCCGTCGCCGAGCCCCACCCCCAGCGCGCCGACGGGCATCGACGCCAACGCCTACTACGAGATCACCGCGCTGCACAGTGGCAAGGCTCTCGACGTCAAGGACGTGTCGACCGCCAACGGCGGCGCGCTGCAGCAGTGGGACTACAGCGGCGGCGCCAACCAGAAGTGGCGCCTGATGCCGACCGGCGGCGGCTACTACCGGATCCTGTCCAAGAACACCGGCAAGGCCGTGCAGGTCAGAGGGGCGTCGACCGCCAACGGCGCCGCGATCGAACAGTGGGACTACACCGGCGCCGACAACCAGCAGTGGCAGCTGGTCAGCACCGGCACGGGCACGTACCGGATCGTCGCCAAGGGTGGCGGCAAGGCCCTCGACGTCAAGGACGTCTCCACCGCCAACGGCGCCGCCCTGCAGCAATGGGACTACTCCGGCGGCACCAATCAGCAGTTCACCCTGACCCTGGTCGAGATCATCCCCTGAGCACCGGGCCACGGCGGGGTGCCCCGGCTGGGGTGCCCCGCCGTATCGCCGCGGACGACGTACCTTTGCGGCATGGGTTTGGCAGGTCGGTTGAAGCAGAAGCTGCGCACGTTCATGCAGCGCCCCGGTACGACGGTGAGTCTGGAGGGTTTTGAGGCGATTCTGCCGAGAATCCTGGAGCTGGAGGAGGAGCTCACCGCGTTGAGCGACGCGGAATTCACCGAGCGCGCGGTGATGCTGCGAGACGTCGTCAGCGGGGCCGACGACGGCGAGCCGAGGGTCACCCTGGCCAAGCCCCTCCCGATCGACGCGGAGGACCTGGCCGAGATCTGCGCGCTGGGCCGTGAGGCCGGTCGCCGTGCTCTGGGCGAGCGGGCCTTCGACGTACAGCTGCTCGGGGCGATGGCGATGCTGCAGGGCAACGTCGTGGAGATGGCCACCGGCGAGGGCAAGACGCTGGCCGCGGTCATCGCCGCGTACGGCTACGTGGTGCGCGGTTCGCGGGTGCAGGTGCTGACCGTCAACGACTATCTCGCCGACCGCGACGCGCGCTGGATGGGTCCGGCGTACCGGCTGCTCGGTCTGACCGTCGGCGCGGTCGGCGAGAGCTCCGGCCACGACGAGCGGGCGGCCGCCTACCGCTGCGACGTCACGTACGTGTCGGTGAGCGAGGCGGGCTTCGACTTCCTGCGTGACCAGCTGGTGCTGCGCGCCGAGGACGAGGTGATGCCCGGCCTGTACACGGTGCTCATCGACGAGGCGGACTCGATCCTGATCGACGAGGCACGGGTGCCGCTGGTGCTGGCGGGCAGCCTCGCCGACGCCGGGTCGGACGCGAGCGCGGCGGCGAGGCTCGTGGCGGCGATGCGGCCGCGCCGTGACTACGAGGTCGTCGACGAGGGCCGCAACGTGCAGCTCACCGACGCCGGGGTGGCGCTGGTGGAGCACACCTGGGGCATCGACCTGTACGCGCAGGACAACCTGCACCGGCTCACCGCGGTCAACCAGGCGCTGCACGCGCGGGCGCTGCTGGCCGTGGACGTGGACTACATCGTCCGGGACGGCCGGATCGCGCTGGTCGACGAGTTCCGGGGCCGGGTCGCCCAGCGCCGCCGCTGGCCCGACGGGCTGCAGGCGGCGGTCGAGGCGAAGGAGGGTCTCGCGGCGACCGACGAGGGCGAGATCCTGGCGACGATCACGGTGCAGGCGTTCATCGCGCTGTACCCGACGGCGGCGGGGATGACGGGCACCGCCTCCAGCATCGGTGACGAGCTGCGCGAGTTCTACCGCCTCGAGGTCGCGGTCATCCCGCCGAACACGCCCAACGTCCGGGTCGACGACCTGGACCGCGTGTACGCGACCATCGAGGAGAAGGAAGAGGCGCTGATGGCCGAGGTGGCCGCGGCGCACGAGACGGGACGGCCGGTGCTGGTCGGCACGCTGGACGTGGCCGAGTCGGAGCGGCTCGCGGCGGCCCTGCGCGACCAGGGCATCGAGTGCGTGGTGCTCAACGCGAAGAATGACGCGCACGAGGCCGCCGTCATCGCCGAGGCGGGCGGGACGGGTGCGGTCACCGTATCCACGCAGATGGCCGGGCGGGGCACCGACATTCGGCTGGGCGGCAGTGACGGCCAGGACCGGGCGGCGGTGGCCGAACTCGGGGGCCTCTACGTCATCGGCTCGGGCCGCCACGACAGCCGCCGGGTCGACGACCAGTTGCGCGGCCGCGCCGGTCGGCAGGGTGACCCGGGCGGTTCACTCTTCTTCGTCAGCCGCGAGGACGAGATGATCGTGCGGCACGGTGCCGGGATCAGCGGGACGACCGCCGGGGACGGGCGGGTGACCGGCCCGGACATCCACTGGGCGGTGGGGCACGCGCAGCGCGTCGCCGAAGGGGTCAACTTCGAGATCCACCGCAACACCTGGCGCTACGGCGTGCTGGTCGAGCAGCAGCGTCAGGTGCTGGCCCTGCGCCGTAAGGCGCTGCTGACGACCGACGCCGCAGCGAAGTCGCTGCGCGAGGGCAGGACGCGGTTCCCGGTCGATCCCGACGCGGTCGCCGCCGCTGGGCTGTGGGACGACGCCGACGCCGACGACTTGGCCCACAACGGGCTGGAGATGATCACGGCAGCGGAGCGGTACGCCGAGGTCGTGGCCGCGATCGGCGCGGAGGCGGCCGAGGAGGCCGCGCGGCAGATCGCGCTGTACCACCTGGACCGGGGCTGGGCCGACCACCTCGGGATGCTGGCCAACGTGCGCGACGGGGTGCACCTGCGCGCGCTGGGGCGGCAGGATCCGCTGGACGAGTTCCACCGGGTGGCGGTGCCCGCGTTCAACCGGATGCTGGACGACGTCGATGCGAGCACCGCGGAGACGTTCATGGCCGCGAAGATCGACAGGCCGGACTGGACGCCCGCCGAGGCGGGACTGGATCGTCCGAGTGCCACCTGGACGTACATGGTGCACGACAACCCGTTCGGGTCGGAGATCGAGCGCCTGATCTCCGCCATGGCCAAGGCCCTGCTCGGCAAATGACGACCCACGCCGTGGTCACCGCGCTCGCCGAGGGCGCGGTGACCACGGCCGGCGCGGCAGGACCGGCCGAACGCCGCGTGCCGGAAGCGGGAGGACGGCAC
>NZ_JAHRCY010000004.1:0-141225 GCF_019083965.1 Catellatospora tritici | reverse complement strand
CCCCCACCCCCCCCCCCCGCCGCGCCCCCCGGGCGGCGCGGGGGCCCCCCCCCCCCCGCCCGGCTCGTCAGTCGCGTCCGAACGCGTCGTGCCTGATGCGGGATGACGGCACCTGGAGCCGGGTGAGGGCATGTCGCGTCGCGGAGACCATGGCCGGTGAGCCGGAGATGTAGAAGTCGTGGTTCTGCCACGGCCCGTGTCGGTCGAGAGCGTCGCTGAGCAGCCCGGTCTCACCCGGGTACGCGGGATCATGGCTGACGGTCGGGATGAGCGTCAGCCACGGGTGGTGTTCGGCGAGTCGGGCCAGGGCCGGTAGGTCGTAGAGGTCGTCGCGGGTGCGGGCACCGTAGAACAGCTGGACCCAGCGGGTGCGGTTGGTGGTGGCGAGGTCGTCGATGATGGCCTTGAGCGGGGCGAGACCGGTGCCACCGGCGACCAGGACGATGTCGCGGTCGGAGCCGCGGTCCAGGGTCATCGAGCCCATCGGTGCCGCCAGGCGGATCATGTCACCCGGCCGCAGTCGCCGGACCAGCGCACCGGACACCCACCCCGCGCCCAGCGCCTTGACATGGAACTCCATGGTCTGGTCGTCGCGTGGGGCGTTGGCCATGGAGTAGGCCCGCCAGGCCTTGGGCCGGTAGCCGCATTCGATGCTGACGTACTGTCCGGCCCGGTACGGCAGAGGTTCGATCGGGCGGCAGGTGAACACCGCCGTGTCCAGGCCGCGACGCTCATGGGTGAGGACTTGTGCGTACCAGTACGCCGGCCCGCGGTCCTCGGCCGCACCGGTGATCATCACGCGGGCGATGACGTCGTAGGCGTCGCGCCAGGCCTGGTCGTACTCCAGACTCCACTGATCGGCGCCGTACGCGCGCAGCGCGTCGATCAGCGAGCGGCCCACCGTCTCGTAGTGCTCGGGTTGGACGGAGAACTTGCGGTGGTCCCGGCCGAGCGAGCCCAGGTATTCGGCGAACCGCTCCGGATCCTCCAGGGTCTGTATGGCGGTGACGATAGCCCCGAGCAGCCGGGAGCGTTGCACGTCCATCGCGACCGGAAACATGTCACGCAGTTTCGGGTCGATGGTGAACATGCGGGCGTAGAAGTAGGCGGCCATCCTGTCCTGCTGCTCGTCGACGAGGCTCCAGCTCTCCTTCAGCAACCTGGCGAGCTCAGCCATGCGGATACCGCCTTCCCCGTACACAGGTCGTGGCCGCATCCGAATCTGTTACACGTTCCCCGGTCCATGTCGCACAAGCTGTGCGATCGGCTCACGCCAACCTCGGTGAACCTCGATGCCTCACCTGGGTTGAAGTGCGTCGAAGCGGGAGGTGTTCATGGGCGAGGGCGTCGGCACCGCACGTGGCTCGGTCGGCGAACACCGCCTCCAGGATCGGTACGGCACGACCGAGCGGGCCGAACGGTTCTACGACCAGCAGGTGCTCGACCACCTCAACGAGCGCATGCGGGAGTTCGTCGGACGTCAGGAGATGATGTTCGTGGCCACCGCCGATGCCGACGGCGCGTGCGATTCGACGTTCCGGGCGGGGCCGCCCGGGTTCGTGCACGTGGCCGGGCCGAGGCAGGTGCTGTGGCCGGAGTATCGCGGCAACGGGGTGATGGCCAGCCTGGGCAACATCGGTGAGAACGGCAATGTCGGGCTGCTGTTCGTCGACTTCGTCCGGGACGTGATCGGCCTGCACGTCAACGGCCGCGCCGGGATCGTCGAGGACGCATTGGCCCGGTCGGAGTACCCGGGCCTGCCCCTGGACACGGTGCCGGGCAGGCGCGCCGAACGTTGGGTCGTGGTCGACGTCGAAGAGGCCTACATCCACTGCTCCAAGCACATTCCCCGGTTGCGCAAGGTGCCCGGCGGGCGCGCCTGGGGCACCGACGACACCCGCCGCAAGGGCGGCGACTTCTTCGGCGCGGCGGCGGCGGCCGCGTGACCCTGGCCTCGGCACCGGTCACACGGCCCACAGCATGTTTCAGAACCGGCGGGTGAACGGCTCCGGCTTGCGCATACGCGCCAGGAGAAGCACCGGGAGCAGCACGTACGGCAGATTGAAGGCGAGGAACTTGGCCGGGTTGGGGGTCTGCCACTGCGGCTCGCCGAAGAACTCGACGCCGAACACGATGATCCCGGTGATCGTGGAGATCATGGTCGCGTAGATCACCGCCGGGAGCTGGATCCAGTTCCGGCCGCGGATCAGCGCGTACACCAGCACGAGGTAGAACGGCATGTAGACCAGCGCGGACAGGCCGGTCACGATCCGCATCCACACCGGCGGGCTCATGAACAGCGGATCGGTGTCATGGGCGTACCAGAAGTTCGAGTTCAGGATGAAGTTGTCCGACGGGGCGCTGAAGTCGAAACCGAGCGTCGGCATGAGGTCGGCGATGAGGGAGGTGATGGTGAACGCGCTGAACACGACCGCGAAGAAGATGTCGATCCGACGTGCGCGCAGAGGCAGGTTGGCTGGCATGAGGGTGCGGTCCTCACTCGATGCGGGTTGATCGAATGCCGTGCAATGTACTGCCCGACGCCTCGCCCCGACACCCCTGCCGGTCTGTGGGGAGCGGGACCGGCCGGATTCGCACCGGCGTGATCCTAATTGATCGTTAGGCGCGACGACTTCTGCGCTACGGCCCCGCTCACGCGCAGTCTACGAGGGGAAGGCCCACGGCTGCGGACTGGACGCCCCGCCGTCGGCTTCTCACCTGCGGCGCTGCGCCGGAATCCGGCCGAGGGCGTCCTTGGCGGCGGCTTCTTCACCACCGACGGATCGTGGGTGCCCACGTCTCCGGCCACCGGGCCGGGAGCGGAGTACTGCGCGGGTGGGGTGCCGGCGCTGCTTGTCGGTGACGGCGTGGTGCCGCCGACGCGTACCAGGCGGAACTGCTGGTTGGTGGCGTTGGTGTCGTCGTACTGGGAGATCCGCGCGCCCTCGGCGGTGGACCATTCCCACAGGTCGAGGGCCTTGCCGCTGTTGCGGTTGATCAGCTGGAGGTAGGTGGCGTCGATGTCCTGGATCGAGAACTGCTGGTTGGGGCCGTAGAGATCGGCCCATTGCACGATGTTGGCGCCGTTGGCGGTCGAGCGCTCGTACACGTCGAGGACCTTGCCGCTGTGGCGGGCCCGCAGGCGGTAGTAGCCGCCGCCGGAGTCGACGAACTGGAACTGCTGGTTGGTCGCTGCAGTGTTCGGGGTGCGCTGCACCAGTGCTCCACCGTCGGCCGTCGAAGCGTTGTCGATCTCCAGAGCCTTGCCGCTGTGTCTGTTGACGAGCTGGTAGTACGCCGACGTGTCGATCGTCGCCGCGTCCGCGGTGGCCACCACCGCGAGGGCGGCCGCGCCAGCCACGGCCAAGACGGCTGCGATCGTCAGCACCGTCCGAACTCCACGCCTTGGCGGAGTACCGGACGCGAGCACATCGCTCATGGAAGACCCGCCTCTGACTTGCGGCGGCAGCGCCGCCGAGCGAACGGAGCGGGCCGCTCCTTCTGGGCTCGTGGCCGTTGAGGACTCGACGAGGGCAAGTCGACGACATGTCTCGTCGCCGTTCGACCGCCGTGATTGTTAGCGCTAACATCGATAACTGTCAAGTAATCGACTCGGACACGCCAACCCCCGCGCGAGGTTGCCTCGGCGGAGGTTTGCACTGCTCGGCGCTGGTGAGGATGGGTCGGCGAAGGGAGCCCGACGAAGTCGTTGTCCGAGGAAGCGGCCGCCGCGCCGATCCAGCGGTAGCTGCCGCGCACGCACGGCTCCAACGCGCCGAGGATTGCCTGGTCGGCGTCGGTGAAGTCGGCCTGCCGCCGAACGGCACGTGCTCGCACATCCGCTACTGCTGCTCGGCGGTGACCTCTGATGTGGCGTCACCCGTCACAGCGTCCCCGTGCATGATCCGCATGACGGCCCCGAAATGGAGGTAAGCCCTGTATCGCATCATTACCCGGTCAAAACGGTTTTGGTCGTCGTAGGCTCGCGTCGTGAAGCTCGCCCCGCCCGAACGGCGGCTTCCCGCAGGTGTGACCGCGACGGCGTTCATCGTCGCCGGCGCTGCCGCCGGCCTGTGCGTGGCCAGGTTCACGGGCGGCCGGACGTTCCCCACCCCGCGGGTCGTCGACGCCCTCATCGCCATCGCGCTCGGCGTCGGGGCGACCACCACCGTCGTCTTCTCGCTGCTGCTGCTCGTCGTGCAGTGGGCCGGCAACGCGCTGACCCCCCGGCTGCCGCTGTTCCGCCACGACCCCGCGGTCTGGCGCACCTTCGCCTACCTGATGGCCGTGTTCGTCTTCTGCCTCACCGCCATGCTCAACGTCGGCAACCGGGGCACCACCTCCGCCGCCGTGCCCGCGTTCGCCCTGCTGCTGGCCATCGGCGCGGCCCTCGCGCTACGCAATCTGCAGATCAAGGCGTTCAACTCCATGCAACTCGCCCCGGTTCTGCACACGGTCACGGAGAACGGCCGCAAGGCGCTCGAGACACTGCGCCCCGACCCCCACGCCGCAACCGCAGCCGGCCCCGACGGCCAGGGTGTGGACGTGCGGTGGCCGCATCCGCCCGCCGCCTTCCACGCCGTCGACGCCGACCGCATGATTCGTATGGCCACCGCCGCCGACGCCGTGATCGAGATGCGCACCGCCGTGGGCTCGCGACTGGAGACAGACTCCGTCATCGCGCGGGTGCACGGCGGCCCAATACCCGCCGACGCGGTGGTCGGCGCGCTGACGACCGGACCGGAACGCATCTTCCGCCAGGACCCGCTGTTCGCCCTGCGGCTACTGGCCGACATCAGCCTGCGCGGCCTGTCCGGCCTCAACGCCCCGGCCACCGCTGTGCAGGCCCTCAACCACATCGACGACCTGCTCCGCCTTGCTGCCCAGGTCACCCACGACCAGGGGCAGCTCACCGATGGCACCGGCCGAATCCGCCTCACCGTGCCTCTGCCGAGCTGGGACGACTACCTGCGCACCGCCCTCGACGACGTCATCAACGCCGCAGAACACTCCCCCATGACCCTGCGCCGGCTGCGGGAACTGCTGGACCGGCTCGCCGCCGAGACGACCGGGCCCGACCACGACACCGTCGGTTCTCGCCTGCACCGTGTGCAGACCGCGCTCGCCGCGCTCGAAGACAGATGAACAAGACCAGGGATCCGCCCGGCGGCGGGAGGCGCCTTCCGAAGTCGAACACGGCTGCCCAGCGCTGAACTGCGGCCACCTTGACGGATACGCAGCGATCACATCGATCGGCGCATGAGCGGAGTGGAGCCCGGCATGGCTGGCAACGAGCAGTTCGACGAGGCCGCTGGAGATCACCAAACAGGCCCGACGGCATTACCGGTGCAGTCAGCGAAGCTGGCGGCCGCCGCTGTTGCGGCTCTTGTCATGCGAAGACCCGTGGCGAACCGCCCTGGATCTGTGCGCCGGGCCGGGTGCGCTCAGCTCGCCGCTCCTGCGGATGCCAGTCCTTGCGGCCGGTCAGGCGCGCGGATCGCCGAACACCCGGGCGCGAATGTCGGCTCCGCGGGCCGTGAGCTCGCCGATCTCCCAGAGGAACCCCGCCACTCGGGGATCGCCGCCCGCCTCGGAGCTGGGCCGGTAGGCGCCGTGACGCATTCCTACGGCGAGGTCGTGCAGCCTGACCAGCAGGTCGTTGCTCGCCTGTTGGAGGCTTTCGCCGTTGCCGTAGGTGACGCCTGCGAGAGTCAGCCGGCAGCGGCCGGCCCGGCTGTCCAGGCTCAGTTCAGGGGTCCATGACGTGGGGGCCATGCGGGCATTGTGGCCGATGACCTGCGCATATGCAACGCCGAAGGCGCTCGGTGGCCAAGGAGCGGCTGCGGCATCCCGGACCGACAAATCGTCGACGAGGCGCTCCCCCGTGTATGTGATTCATGATGTTTTGCCCCGGTGTTTCCCGTCATGAGGAGAGACTGAGGGTCCGGCGCTGAGGAGGCATGTGGTGACTGACATCGAGATGGCACGGCGGGCGGTACTGCCCATGACCGAACCGGAGCAGACGGCAACCGTCACCTACGACGCCAAGGACCCCGCGACGGCATTCCCCCCGATCAAGCCGATACGCCCGCCGCAGGGCGCGCCGAACATGCTGATCGTGCTACTCGACGACGTCGGGTTCGGGGCGTCCTCCACCTTCGGTGGACCCGTCGCGACTCCCACATTCGACCGGCTCGCCGAGGCCGGGCTGCGCTACAGCCGCTTCCACACCACCGC
The DNA here is from genome assembly GCF_019083965.1 of Catellatospora tritici. Classification (GTDB taxonomy): domain Bacteria; phylum Actinomycetota; class Actinomycetes; order Mycobacteriales; family Micromonosporaceae; genus Catellatospora; species Catellatospora tritici. The sequence goes on along the minus strand of NZ_JAHRCY010000004.1, from coordinate 134,988 downwards.
GCTGTGCTCGCCGACCCGGCAAGCGCTGCTGACCGGCCGCAACCACCACTCGGTCGGCATGGGCGGCATCACCGAGATCGCCACGTCGGCGCCGGGGTACAGCTCGATTCGGCCGAAGAGCAAGGCACCGGTCGCGGAGGTCCTCAAGCTCAACGGGTACGCCACCGCGCAGTTCGGCAAGTGCCACGAGGTGCCCGTGTGGGAGACCAGCCCGATGGGCCCGTTCGACGCCTGGCCCACCGGCAGCGGGTTCGAGCACTTCTACGGCTTCATCGGCGGAGAGACCAACCAGTACGCCCCGGCGATCTACCGCGACACCGTCCCGGTCGAGCCCGACCGCACCGCGCAGGAGGGCTACCACTTCACCGCGGACATGACCGACCAGGCGGTCAACTGGGTGCGCCAGCAGAAGGCGCTCATGCCCGACAAGCCGTTCTTCATGTACTTCGCGCCCGGCGCGACCCACGCCCCGCACCACGTGCCGCCGCAGTGGTCCGACCGCTACCGGGGCGCGTTCGACCAGGGCTGGGACGCGCTCCGTGAGGCGACCCTGGCCAGGCAGAAGGAACTCGGCGTCGTGCCTGCTGACGCCGAGCTGACCGCCCGCCCGGCGGAGATCCCGGCCTGGGACGACATGCCCGACGACCTGAAGCCGGTGCTGGCCCGCCAGATGGAGGTGTACGCCGGATTCCTGGAGCACACCGACCACCACGTCGGACGGCTGGTCGACGCCCTGGCCGAGATGGGCGCGCTCGAGGACACCCTGATCTACGTCATCATCGGTGACAACGGCGCGTCGGGAGAGGGCACCCTGCAGGGCTGCTTCAACGAGCTCATCGTGCTCAATGGCGAGGCCGGCCTCGAGACGACCGAGTTCATGACCTCGCGCATCGACGACTTCGGCACGCCGCGGGCGTACAACCACTACGCGGTCGGGTGGGCGCACGCGATGGACACCCCGTACCAGTGGACCAAGCAGGTCGCCTCGCACTGGGGCGGCGTTCGCAACGGCACCGTCGTGCACTGGCCGAACGGGATCCAGGCCCGCGGCGAGATCCGCAACCAGTTCCACCACGTCATCGACGTGGCACCGACACTGCTGGAGGCCGCCGGACTGCCGCACCCCACGCTCGTGAACGGAGTCCAGCAGGCGCCGATCGAGGGCGTCAGCATGGCATACACCTTCGACGACCCGCAGGCAGCCGGACGGCACGAGACGCAGTACTTCGAGATGTTCGTCAACCGCGGCATATACCACCAGGGCTGGACCGCCTGCACCCGCCACTCCCTGCCCTGGATCAACACCCCGCCCCCGCCGCTGGACGACGACGTGTGGGAGCTGTACGGCCCCGATGACTGGACCCAGGCCCGCGACATCGCCGCGAACAACCCGGACAAACTCGCCGAACTGCAACGGCTGTTCCTCACCGAGGCAGTCCGCTACCAGGTCCTGCCCCTGGACGACCGCCGCTACGAACGGTTCAACGCCGATCTCGCCGGCCGGCCCCAGCTGATCCGCGGCAGCACCCAGATGCTCTACGCCGGCATGGGACGGCTGTCGGAGAACTCCGTCCTGGTCCTGAAGAACAAGTCCCACGCGATCACCGCGCAGCTCACCATCCCCGACGGCGGCGCCGACGGCGTCATCGTCGCCCAGGGCGGAGCGTTCGGCGGCTGGACGCTGTACCTGCACGAAGGCCGACCCGCATATTGCTACAACCAGTTCGGCCTGCAGCGGTACAAAGTCTACGGCGGCGAGCAGTCCCTACCCCCCGGCGAGCACCAACTGCGGATGGAGTTCGCCTACGACGGGGGCGGCCTGGGCAAGGGCGGCACGGCGACCCTGTACGTCGACGGCCGCCAGGTCGGCCAGGGCCGAGTGGACGCCACCGTGCCGATGGTGTTCTCGGCCGACGAGACCACCGACGTCGGCAACGACAGCGGGACCGCGGTCAGCGACGACTACCAGCCCCACGACAGCACCTTCACCGGCCGCATCGACTGGATCCAGATCGACATCGACCAGGCCGCCGCCGATGCCGACCACCTGCTCGCGCCCGAGGAGCGCTACCGCATCGCCATGGCCCGCGAGTAAGGAGCACGAGGGGTCGACACGTGCGTCGACCCCTCATCGGGGCCGACGCCGGAGAACGTCAGCGCGTCGTCACCAGCGGTCGGTCCCGTGCCGCGGTGCTGTCCACACCCGCGATGACGACCGCCGCGACGACCGAGTGCGGGCCGGCCGGTGAGCCTGCGCCGCCGGGGTCGCGCCGCTCGCGGCAGCGAGCAGCGAGACGACGAACACCGCGACGGAGATGGCGATCCAGGTACGCCGGGGACGCCTGACCCGCCGCTCCAGCAGGGCCAGCGGCCCCCAGCCGGCCAGCGCGGTCAGCGCGGCGGTCACCGCCACGGCGCTGACCCCGATGTCGCGTACAGCATCGCCGCTGCGAACGGACAGGTCGATGTCGGCGAGTTCGCGCAGCAGACACCAGCTTGACTTCGGTGCGATGTGGACGCATGGTGGGAGCGCTTCCATCGAAGCGCGTAAACAACATTCAGCGGAGGCACGCCCATGTCTCGACACCACCACCCGCTACGGACCGCACGCCACGGACGGCACCCCTCAACCACTCTCACCGGCGCAGAGCGCGGCCGGCGCGGCCGCTCCGCGCTGGCCACGCTCTGCGCGCTCGTGATCGCGCTGGTGATCACGATCACCGGCCCGACGATCGCACACGCCGCCGCGCCGGTACGCATCATGCCGCTGGGCGACTCCATCACCGGCGGGCCCGGATGCTGGCGCGCCGTGCTCTGGGACCGCCTGCAACGCAACGGCTTCACCGGCGTCGACTTCGTCGGCACGCTGCCCGGCGGAGGCTGCGGCCTCAACGGCTGGGACGGCGACAACGAAGGACACGGCGGCTTCCAGGCGACCGGCATCGCCAACCAGAACCAGCTGCCGGGCTGGCTGGCCGCCACCCACCCGGACATCGTCCTGATGCACCTGGGCACCAACGACATCTGGAGCAACCTGCCCACCTCGACGATCCTCGCCGCGTACGGCAAGCTCGTCGACCAGATGCGGGCCGACAACCCGAACATGAAGATCCTCGTGGCGCAGATCATCCCCATGACACCCAGCGGGTGCTCCTGGTGCCCCACCGGCGTATCGGCGCTCGACGCCGCCATCCCCGCCTGGGCCGCCGGCAAGTCGACCGCGCAGTCACCCATCACGGTGGTGGACCAGTTCTCCGGCTTCGACACCACGGCCGACACCACCGACGGCGTACACCCCGACGACTCGGGCTTCCAGAAGATGTCCGACCGCTGGTATCCCGCGCTGACCCCGCTGCTCGGCGGCACCCCGCCCGCCGACAGCACCGCGCCGAGCGTCCCGGCCGGACTCCGGGCAACCGTGAGCTGCGCTCTCGTCGTCACCCTGAACTGGTCCGCGTCCACCGACAACGTAGGCGTCACCGGCTACGACGTGTTCCGCTCGACCAACAACTCACCGTTCACCGTCATCGGCACCACCACCGCGACCACGTTCACCGACACGCTGAGCGGCCTGGCCCAGTACGAGATCCGCGCTCGCGACGCGGCGGGCAACACCTCGGCCCTCACCGCGCCCGTCAGCGCGGCCCCGCCACCGTGCCCGCCGCCGGACACCCAGCCACCCACCACCCCAGGCACGCCCACCGCCTCGGCGACGAGTTCCACCGCCACCACGCTGACCTGGACCGCCGCCACGGACAACATCGGCGTCGCCGGATATGACGTCTACCGCGCTCCCGGCGCCTCCGGCGGCACCTTCGCCCAGGTGGGCAGGCCGACCACCGCGACCTTCACCGACACCGGGCTCACTCCGGCGACCACCTACCGCTACCAGGTCCGGGCCCGGGACGCGGCTGCCAACACCTCGGCCTTCTCCCCCACGCTCACCGTCACGACCGCCGGCGGCGGTAGCGGCTGCACGGCCGCACTGACCCTCCAGACAGGATGGGGCGGTGGCTACGTCATGCAGCCCAACACGGTGACCAACCCGGGCACCGCCACCCTCAACGGATGGACGGTCACCTTCACGCTGCCCGCCGGGCACGTGGTCACCGGTTCGTGGAACGCCACCGTGAGCGTCAGCGGCCAGACCGTCACCGTGCGCGGCATAGCGGGCCAGAACGCCGCCATCCCGGCCGGTGGCAGCGCCACCTGGGGCTTCCAGGCGTCGAGACCGAACGGCGACACGACGGTACCCACCACCGCCACCTGCGCCACCCCCTGAACCCACCGTGGGGGGGGGGGGGGGGGGGGGCGCCCCCCCCCCCCCCCCCCCCCCCCCCCCCCCCCCCCCCGGGGGGGGGGGGGCCCCCCCCCCCCCCCCCCCCCACCGCGACGGATACAACGGCCGGACCGTCCCTCCGGTCAGCATGCCGCGAACGGTGATAGAGCGCCGTCGTCGTGGGTATGACGCGTTCGGCATGACCCACCCGAGGGGGAATTCACTGTCGGACATCCGGCAGCGCCGCCCCCGCCCACCCTGGCATCGGCTGTACTCGATTGATGATTGCAGCTGCCGACAGCGCGTTCGCCCGACGATCCGGCTCGCCCGCCACACTCGGGCGCACCCTGGCCGCTCTCGGGCGGCAGCAGCCGGTGGTGTTCGACGAACTGATGAACGCTCCCCTGGTGCTACGCCATCGCGACGTGGCCGCGGCGCTGCGGAACACCGCGACGTTCAGCACCCGGTTCTACGGCATGGGCCCGATGAGCCAGGCGTTGATCGCACTCGGCGGCACCGACCACCAACAGCTGCGGCGCGTACACAATCGGTTCTTCAGCGCCTCGGCCAGCGCCGCCTACGCCGCCGTCGTCGCCCCGATCGCCACCCGGACCTTCGGCGCGCTGGCCGGCAGGTCCGGGGCCGAACTGGTCGAGGAGACCATCGCCCGATACCCGATGGAGGTCTTCCTCGCCCTGCTCGGCGTACCCGACGACCTCGGCGAGCAGGGACTGATCTGGGTACGCGCGATCATAATGTGGCTCGGTTCCCCGATGGAACCGACGCTGGCCGGTCCGGGCATGCAGGCCTACGAACAACTCAGCGACTACACCTCCAGGCTGGTCCAACGGGAACGGCACGGCGAGCGCGACAACCTGCTCGGCGAGATCGTCCGGGCGTTCGAGGCCGAAGGGGCCTACACACCCGAGGCCGTCACGGCCTCGGTGCTGGGCCTGCTGCTCGGAGGCTTCGAGACCACGATCCAGATGATGTCGGCGACGCTGTCTTCCCTGCTGCTACACCCCGACGCGTTGGCGCGGGTGCGGGCCGACCCCGGGCTGGTCGAGGCGGCCATCGACGAGGCGTTCCGGTGGGCGAACCCGACGGCCGGGCTGTACCGCCTGGCGGTGCGCGACACCGAAGTCGCCGGGACCGCCGTGCCGGCCGGGAGCATGGTCTACCTGTGCATCGCCGCCGCGCACTTCGACGAACAGGCCTACCCCGACCCGGAGACATTCCGGCTGGAACGGCGCGGCACCCACCTGGGCTTCGGTGTCGGGCCGCACTACTGCGTCGGCGCTCCCCTGGCCCGGATCGAGGTCGCCGCGGCCGTGACCGCGCTGCTCGACGCCTGCCCGCACCTGCGGCTGAACCCTGAGGAGCGGCTCAGCTTCTACTACGGGGCGCGCGGTTTCGTTCAGCACGGCACGGACGCACTACCCGTCCTGACCTGAGGACCGGCGGCGAATGGCCAGGGCGTCCGGTCAGGACGCCCGGCTGAACTCGGCCGTCCAGTTGACCTCCCAGGTCTGCCCGTCGTCGGTGGAGAACGCCTGCTCCCACCGGGGATGCTCGGTGCGGGTGCGGGACCAGACGTAGCGGACCCGGATCGGCGTGCCCTCCCACACGTCGTCGCACTCGAACGTGCCCGTGTCGTCGGTGAACCGGCCGACCACCGGCACGTCCAGTCGGCCGCCGCTGGTCTTCGACGCCCACCAGATGCGCCAGACCTGCTCCTGCGGGCTGAACAGGCGCAGCGCCACCCCCTCGAGGTCGCGCTCGGGGGCGCGCAGCACGTCGAAGACGCCGCCGCCGTCGAGCATCACCTGGCAGTCCAGGGTCGCGTCGAACTCATACCACTCGTCGCTGCCGACGAGGGCCTTGACCAGTCGCCGCTGGCGGCTGGTCCAGCGACCGGCCAGGAAATCGAAATCAGTGTTCGTCATGCCGGCCACGCTATGGCCAGGGCCCTGACATCTTCTGTCAGTGCCGGGCGGCACAATTTCGGCCATGCGCGCCGACCGTCTACTCAGCCTCGTCCTGCTGCTGCAGAGCCGCGGCAGGCAGACCGCCGGCCAACTCGCCGCCGAGGCGGGCGTGTCGCTGCGCACGATCTACCGGGACGTGCGGGCGCTGGGCGCCGCCGGTATCCCGATCTACGCCGACGCGGCAGGGTACGCCCTGGTCGACGGCTACCGTACGCAGCTGACCGGGCTCACCGCGGCCGAGGCGCGCGGCCTGGTGCTGACCGGGCTGCCCGGCGCCGCCGCCGACCTGGGTCTGGCCGAGGCTGTCGCGGCCGCGCAGTTGAAGCTGTCCGCCGCGCTGCCGCAGGCGCTGCGCGAGCGAGCGGAGCGGATGCGGCAGCGCTTCCACCTCGACGCCCCCGGCTGGTACGAGGACGGCGACAGCTGCGACCATCTCGCCGCCGTCGCCGAAGCGGTATGGCACCAGCAGGTTCTCACGGTCCGCTACGACGGCTGGACCGCGCTGGCCGAGCACCGGCTGGAGCCGTACGGGCTGGTCCTCAAGGCGGGCAAGTGGTATCTGGTCGCGCGCGGTGACCGTGGCGTGCGCACGTTCCGGGTCGGCCAGATCCGGCAGCTGACCGTCACGCCGGAGACGTTCGCCTGGCCCGACGCGTTCGACCTGGTGGCACACTGGCACGCGCACATCGCCGACTTCCGCGCGCGGCTGCGCCGCGGTGAGGCCCTGGTCCGCCTGGCGCCGCAGGCTCTGGAGCGACTGCCGCACCTGATGGGGCAGGCGGTCGCCGACGCGGCGGCAAAGGGCGAGGTGCAGGAGGACGGCTGGATCGTGGCGCTGGTGCCGATCGAGACCGACAGCCATGCCGAGACGCAGTTCCTGCGCCTGGGCGCGCAGGTGGAGATACTGGCCCCGGCTTCGCTGCGCGAACGCGTCACCGCCACGGTGACCGCGCTGTCCGAGCTGTACCCGACCTCGCGATGAGCCGGACGCCGCGCCGTCTCGCCGACGTCCGCGCCGTCGTGGCCGCCCACCTGCCCGGCTACCCGACCGAGGCGGTACGGCTGCTCGGCGAGGGCTTGGACAACGTGGCGTACGAGGTCGGCGGCGAGCTGATCGTGCGTTTCGGCAAGGAGCCCGACCCGGTCCGGCGGGCGGCGCTGGCCGATCGCGAGGCACGCCTGCTCACGGCCGTCGCCGAGGTCAGCCCGCTGCCGGTGCCCATACCGGCGTTCGCCGCGCCCGAACAGGGCTGCCTGGCCTACGTGAAGCTCCCCGGCGTGCCGCTGTCCGGCATGTCCACGCACTGGCGACAAGCCCACGGCACGGCGATCGCCGCCGTACTCGGTGGACTGCTCGACGTGCTGCACGCGTCTCCGCTCGACCGGTGGGCAGGCCTGGTCGACACCGACGACCAGCCACCGGCGCAGTGGCTGCTCGAGGCCGCCGAGACCTACCGGACGGTCGCCGGGTGGATTCCGGCGGCGCACCGCCGGGCTGCCGAGGCGTTCCTGGGCACCGCGCCGCCAAGCGGCGGGCACCGGCTCGTGTTCTCCCACAACGATTTGGGCATCGAGCACGTTCTCGTCGATCCGGTCGGATGCGCGGTGACCGGGGTCATCGACTGGAGCGACGCCGCCATCGTCGACCCGGCGTACGACCTCGGGCTGCTCTGTCGCGACCTCGGACCAGCCGCGCTGCGCGCGGCCCTGGCGCGGCGCCAGGACGACACCGCGGCGCTCGCCGAGCGCGCCGTGTTCCACGCCCGGTGCAGCGTCTTCGAGGACCTGGCGTACGGCATCGAGACGGCACGGGACACCTATGTCGCCAACAGCCTCGCCGCGATGGAGTGGCTGTTCCCCGCGTGAGCGGCGGCGCGGTTGCGCCATATCGTCCAACAAACCTTCCTCAAAGTTACATTCTTCGATATAAACATTGGTCAGTGGCTATACCCCCAGCCACGCCGAGGGAGGAAGACGTGAAAATCCGCAAACGGCATCTGGCCGCGACCAGCCTGGCCGCGACCTTCGTGCTGGTGTCCGCGGCCACCAGCCCGGCCAGCAGCGCCCCCATCCAGTCGTCCGGGACGTCACTGAGCCCGCTGCAGGCGGCCACCGCCAGCGCGGACGCCCTGGTGACCAGCCGACCAGACACGATCATGGGCAGCGTCGGCGAGACGTACGCCCAGCGCGGCGCGGTCGCCGCGAACGGCCTCACCTACGTCCCCTACGAGCGGACCTACCAGGGCCTGCCCGTCGTCGGCGGCGACTTCGTCGTCGTCACCGACTCGGCCGGCAAGGTCGTGTTCACGTCGGTCGCCCAGCAGAACCGGATCGGCGCGGTCGCCACCACGCCCGCGATCACCGCCGCCGCGGCCGAGAAGGTGGCCCGCAAGGAGCTGACCAAGGTCACCTCGGTCGAGAGCACCCGCCTGGTCGTGTCCGCGCTGACCGGCACCGCGAAGCTGGCGTGGCAGACCACGGTCGTGGGCACCGGGGCCGAGGGCGCCAGCCGCCTGACCGTCACCGTCGACGCCCGGACCGGGGCGGTGCTCGACAAGTTGGAGCACGTCACCAGCGGCACGGGCAACGGCAACTGGGAGGGCACGGTCACCGTCGCGACCAAGCTCAGCGGCAGCACGTACTCCCTGTCCAGCCCGAGCACCACCAACATGCCCTGCCAGAACGCGACCGGCAACGTGACGTTCACCGGACCGGACGACGTGTGGGGCAACGGTGTGGGCAGCAACCGGGAGACCGGCTGCGTCGACGCCCTGTACGGCGCGGAGAAGGAAGCCTCGATGCTCAGCGCGTGGCTGGGCCGCAACGGCATGAACGGCTCGGGCGGCGCCTGGCCGATCCGGGTCGGCCTGAACCAGCTCAACGCCTACTACGACGGTACGCAGGTCCAGATCGGCAAGAACAGCGCCGGCTCCTGGATCGGTGCCACCGACGTCATCGCCCACGAGATGGGCCACGGCGTCGACGACACCACCCCCGGCGGCATCTCGCGCAGTGGCACCCAGGAGTTCGTGGCCGACGTCTTCGGCGCGTCCACGGAGTTCTACGCGGCCAACCCCAACGACCCGTCCGACTTCCTGGTCGGCGAGGAGATCAACCTGTCCGGCAGCGGGCCCATCCGCAACATGTACAACCCGTCGCTGAAGGGGCACCCGAACTGCTACTCCAGCAGCATCCCCGGCACTGAGGTCCACGCCGCGGCCGGTCCGGGCAACCACTGGTTCTACCTGGTCGCCATCGGCAGCAACGCCTCCGGCCAGCCGGTGAGCCCGACCTGCAACAGCACCACCGTCACCGGCATCGGCGTACAGAAGGCCATGAAGATCTTCTACGGCGCGATGCTGATGAAGACCACCTCGAGCAGCTACCTCAAGTACCGGCTCTGGACGCTGACGGCGGCCAAGAGCCAGTACCCCGGCAGCTGCGTCGAGTTCAACGCGGTCAAGGCCGCGTGGAACGCGGTCAGCGTTCCGGTCCAGTCCGGCGAGCCGAGCTGCCCGTAACCATGGCGACACCGGCGCGGGCGGACGGCCGTATCGCCGTCCGCCCGCACCGCGCTCAAGATGCCTCTCCCGGCCACCGCTGTCCGGCGGGTTGACCGCGGCCGCGTTGACGAGCTGTGGGCGCGGACGCGATGATGGCCCGGGAGTCTGGTGGGCGCAGCGCGGGTGAAGGGCAGATTCGACCCGCGGTGCCGCCGTGAATGCGCGCGTCCGTAGTGGACAAGTCTGGGCAGCATCATGCTGATCAATCACAGACGTCTCCAGGAGATGCGTTGAAACCCGATCTCACGCCATCACCGCGACGCCGCACCCGGATGATCGCCGCCGCGGTCTCCGCAGTGTCCGTCGTAGCCACCGCCACCCTCGCCGGCCTGCTACTGGGCAGCGGCGAAGCGGCGGCCGGCACGCTGACCGGCAGCTTCTACCGCGACCCGACCTCGGCCGTGAACCAGTGGCTGGCCGCCAACCCCAACGACTCGCGGGCTTCGCTGATCAGCCAGCGCATCGGCAGCCAGCCGCAGGCGCGGTGGTTCTCGTCGTACAACCAGAGCACGATCCAGTCGCAGGTCACCTCGTACGTCAACGCCGCCAACGCGGTCAACCAGATCCCGGTGCTGGTCGCCTACATGATCCCCAACCGCGACTGCGGCGGGGCCAGCGCCGGTGGCGCGCCCAGCTACAGCGCGTACCGGACGTGGGTCGACGCCTTCGCCGCCGGGCTGGGCACCCGCACCGCCGTGGTCATCCTCGAGCCAGACTCCCTGGCACTGCAGACCTGCCTGTCGGCCACGGAGAAGGCCGACCGCAACTCGGCGCTCAGCTACGCCGTCGGCAAACTCAAGCAGGTCAACCCGAGCGTCAAGGTGTACCTCGACGCCGGACACTCCGCCTGGAACAGCGCCGCCGACACCGCCTCTCGACTGCAGGCCGCGGGCGTGGCCAACGCCGCCGGGTTCTTCTCCAACGTCTCCAACTTCCGCTGGACCGCCGACGAGGTCACCTTCGGCCGCAACGTGGTCAACGCCCTGGGCAACTCCAACCTGCACCAGGTCATCGACGTCAGCCGCAACGGCAAGGGCCCGCTGGGCAGCGAATGGTGCGACCCGGCCGGCCGGGGCACCGGCGTCGCGCCGACCACGGCCACCAACGAGGCGACCGTCGACGCGTTCCTGTGGGTCAAGCCGCCCGGCGAGGCCGACGGCTGCGCCTCGTCAGCCGGCACGTTCGTACCGGACCTGGCGTACTCCCTGGCCCAGAACGGCGTGGTGACCAGCCCGCCGCCGAGCCCGTCGGTGCCGCCGTCGTCCCCGCCGACCTCGCCGTCCCCGTCCCCCTCGCGGTCGGCCTCCCCGTCCCCGTCGACGTCCCCGTCGGCTTCACCCTCACCATCTCCGTCGGCTTCGCCCTCGCCGTCGGCGAGCATCCCGGCCGGGGCCTGCACGGTGGCGTACCGGGTGGACAGCCAGTGGAGCAACGGCTTCACCGCCACGGTCACCCTGACCAACCGCGGTACGGCCATCACCGCCTGGACCGTCACCTGGACCTACGCGGGCAACCAGCAGATCACCAACGCCTGGAACACCGTGCTGACCCAGAGCGGCACCGCGGTCACCGCCAAGAACGCCGGGCACAACGGCTCGCTGGCCACCAACGCCAGCACGTCCTTCGGCTTCCAGGCCACCTTCAGCGGCACCAACACCAACCCGACCGTGTTCAAGCTCAACGGCGCCACCTGCGGCTGAGCCCCTACCGCCACCGCGGCCGGGCGTCGACCTGACGCCCGGCCGCGTCGCGTTCGGTCACCGGGCCGACGCCGCGCCCGGACCGGGATCTGACTTCGGATCGGCGAGGCCCTGGTCAGCGGCCCGGCGCCCGCTGGGTCACCTCTTGCAGCACCCAGGTGTTGCCGTCCGGGTCGGCGAACGTGGCGAAGTTGGCATAGCTGCGCCCGTCCGGGCTGGGGCCGTCGACCCGCTCCTGCGCGCCGCTGTCGTACACGTTGTGGTAGACGCCGCTCACCTCGACTCCTCGGCTGAGCAGGTCTTCGCGTGCTTTCTCCAGGTCGGTGACCACGAGGTAGGTGCCCTGGGCCGAGCCGGGCGACGCCGAGGTGAGTCCCCGGCCGAAGTGGACCGAGCAGGCCGAACCCGGTGGTGTCAGCTGCACGATCCGGAACGTCGGGCCAGCCTCGTACTCGGCGTCCAGCCGCCAGCCCAGCCCTCGGTAGAAGGCGAGCGCGCGGTCGACGTCGGCGACCGGCAGGACCACCACCTCCAGCTTCATGTCGATCGTCGGCTGCGTGACGTCCGCTGCCTGGCCCGTCTCGGTGCTCATGCCTACCTCCTCGATGTTCCGTCACCCGCACGTCAACGCGTCCCTCGTCGGGGAAGGACCAGACTGCTCCGAGGTGGCGCGATGCCTCGCCTTGGCGACGAGACCCATGGAAAGTCTCGCCCGATGTGCACTGGTCGGGCACGAAATGCCACGTATGCGATCGATTGTACGTCCGGAAGATGCTGCGGTATCGGCGACAACCAGCGTGCAGGGCGGTCTTGAACCACTCCAGATCTGGCGTAGCGAGGTTTTCCGACATCACGGGCGAGAGAATCCATTACGTGTCTTCACGCAACGTTCTGGGCGCAGCACCGACGGGACCGGGAGCTTAGATGGCTGACTGGGACGGTGCCGGTTACGCGCACATCAGTGGGCTGCAGCGGGCGATGGCGACGGCAACCCTCGAGTCCGTCGTGGTCAGGGGCGACGAACGCGTCCTCGACGTGGGCTGCGGCGACGGATACGTGACCCGGCGGATCGCGGCCCGGGTGCCGGACGGATCCGTCCTCGGCGTGGACGCGTCACCGCGGATGATCGAGGTGGCCCGCACCGCCGACGACCGGCTGATGAACGTGTCGTTCCAGCTCGGGGACGTCACCACGATGACCTTCGGGCCGGACTTCGACCTCGTGGTCTCGTTCAACGCGCTGCACTGGGTGACCGACCAGAAGACCGCCTATCGCAACATCGCGGCGGCGCTGAAACCCGACGGGCGGGCGCTGGTGCAGTTCGTCTGCCACGGTCCCCGCACCAGCGTCGAGCGCGTCGTGATGGAGGTGACGCGCGATCCCCGCTGGGCGCAGGCGTTCACCGGTTTCGCGCAGCCGTACATACACATCGAGCCCGACGATCTGGCCGCGATCGCGGGTGGCGCCGGTTTGAAGGTCACCGAGCAGTCGGTCGCCGACCGCGAATGGGACTTCAGCTCCCCCGAGCAGTTCGCGCAGTGGTGCACCGTCGGATTCTCGGACTGGACGTCGCGGCTACCGGCCGAGGAGGTTCCCGCGTTCGTGGAGACCGTCGTCGCCAGGTACCAGACGATCGTGGGCCGACCAGGTGTCTTCCGGTTCCTGCAGCTGCGGGCCGAACTGCGACGCAGCCCGGAATAGGGTCACGTCTGGTGCCGGACACCGCCCTCGGGGTCGCGCTCGCGGCGTCGCCACAGCGCGGCGACCTGTACCGCCCCGGCGAGAACGGCCGAACTGCCGGACACCGCAGCTCGCGTCAGCCGCGCGCGGGCACCGGCGTCGAATGCCGTAGCACCGTCTGCGACTTGGTGTGTCGCGCCTGTCGCGGGACCACCTGATGACGTATCAGGAAGGACGGCCACCGCGCCACGGCCGCCGCCGCGCGGACTGCGGCGACCTTGCTGGACAGTTCCAGTACCGGCTCGCCGGGGAACTCCCACAGCTGTGCGGTGAGCGGATGCCGCCAGCCACGGGCGGTGCCCGTCACCCAGCGCACGAGCACCGGCCCGAACAGCGCGAGTCCGTCCAGCGTCACGCCGGGCGGTGCGTAGGTCTGGAACAGTCGCCGCTGCCGGGGTGAGAACAGTGTGCTCGGCGGGGTCCTGCCCGCCAACACCTCTGCCACCATCGTGGTGTCCGGCTTGGTCTTCAGCGATGCCGTACACACGAACCCGTCGCCGATCATGTCGAGCTCGACGGTGAAGCCCTTGTGGCGGCGCAACCCTGGGTCCAGCGCGGCAGGGTCTGACGGGCGCAAACGCATTGTCACGTCGGCGCGAGCGTCGCCCGACCGGCGAACCCGGACGATCACCCCGGCCGCCTCCAACTCCAGGCATGGGGTGTCCAGGTAGTAGACCTGCCTGGACAGTCCGGCGCCGAGGTCGAAGCCCAGCGAGGCCGTCGCGCGGCGGCCCTCCGCCTCGGTCAGGACCGCTTTCAACTCGACGGTGTCGCAGGCGGCGGGAAACGCCAGGACGGCGGGCACGGCAGTCGGCGGCTGCCCGAAGTCAGGGGTCACGTGTGATCGCAACGAGCACCTGCCACCGGCGGTTACCGGCCTCGCGGGTGCCTGGAGGCACATCGCCCAACCATCCTAGGAGCCTGCTCCGGTCGCGGTCAGCTCCTGCACCGGCGGGCTGGGCGACCGCCGCCGGAACAGAAGGCCGCACGAACGCGTGTGTCGGCGCGCCATCAGGGGATTCCCAGCTCACACACAGTCATGCTGGCTAACGTGGGCGCATGGACGAGAACCGTGCCCGGCGAGTGGTGGACGTGCTGCGTGACCGCGGTGTGCCCGCCCACCTTTCCCTGGCCGGCGGACACCGCCGACCTGGGATCCGGATCGCGCTGCCGGACGGACGCGAGGCCCTGTGGGACACCGACGGCACCGCCGGGCTGGAGGCGCAGGTGCTGCGCGACGGCATGCTCGTCGGCTTCGTCCCGCACATTCCCGGGTCGGAGGACTTCACCGAGGAGCAGGTCGTCGACGTCATCGCACGTACCGACTACGACCAGCCGATCGCCCGGCAGCGGAGCCAGGCTCCCCCGCCCGCTGCCCCGCTGCCCATGGAGGGCGGGTTCTTCCGGCGCCTGCGCGACGGCTTCCGCTGATCCGCCGAAGCGAACCGTTTCGGCGGTAAGCGGAGCCGGGGCCGAGAGCGCGCCGTCGATGCCCCCGGTCGGGCAAAGACGGGCCGGTCGTTCAGAGCTCCGCTGGCCGGGTGCGGAGCACGAAGGTCGCGGTGAGGGAGACGCGTTTGTCCGGATCGTCGACCAGGGCCGCGAGTTCGGCCCGAGCGAGCGGCCCGGGGACATCGGCCAGCGCCACGGTCAGGCGTTGGCGGGCCGAGTCGGCGGCGAGCACGAGTTCGGCGGAGATGGCGCGCGCGACGTCATCGGCCTGGCCGTAGCGGGTGGCGAGCACGGCGAGCACCTCGGCGGCTTCGACGTCGTCAGGACCGTTCGAAACGAGGGCGACGAGCGCGGGGATGGCGTCGGCGGTTCCGCGCCGACCGCGCGCGAGGGTGGCGCGGGCGCTCACCAGCGGATCGGGGTGCCGATGCGCCTCGGCGAGGACCTCGCCCGCGCGCGGTGAGTCGATCTTCGCCAGCGCCGCCAACGCGCGATGCCGCCGCTCAGGGTCGGGTGAGTCCAGGGCCTCGGCGAGTATCGGAATCGCACCGTCACCGGCTCGGGCCAGGGCCCACTGGAGCGCACCGGCGACGTTCGGGTCGGCCTCGTTCAGGGCCGCCTGGGCCAGGACCGCGGCGTCCCCGTCGCCCTGCTCGGTGAGCGACAGCACCAGGCGCTGACGCGCCGACGGGCTGTTCGCGTCGAGCCCGCGCATGAGGCTGATCGTGCGCAGCACATCGGACCACGCGTTCGGATCGCTCGCCCGCACCTGCCCGAGTCGGTGGAGCAGCTCCTGCTCGCGGGCGAGGCGGTCGCGCGTGCGGGCGAGGAGCTGTGCGACCATCGACGCCGGGCTGAAGGAGAGGTCTGCGAGCACGTCAGCGATCTCCTGCAGGCTCAGGCCGAGCGTGCGGAGCCCTTCCACGTGGAAGAGGCGACGTACGTCGTCCGGCGAGTACTGCCGGTAGCCGCCGTGGGTGCGCCCGGTCGGCGACACCAGTCCGATCCTGTCGTAGTGGCGCAGCATCCGGGTGCTGATCCCGGACTGCTCGGCGACTTCCCCGATCAGCATCCCGTTCATCCTTCCACGACGACGGGTGCGCCGAGCAGCGCGAGGGTTCGCTGCGCTTGCGCGATCGCGGCGTCGAATCCCTCCTCGGGGTCGCGCATGATCCGCTCGGTGGCCATAGCGTGCGCGCGTACCCCTGGGTCGCGAGCGGCCTTCGCTCGTTCGACGACGGGCAGGGCCGCCTCGCCCAGGGTCGCGAAGGCACGGCTGAGGCTCAGTCGCACGTCGCGGTCGCCCCGGTTGAACTGGGTCGACAACTCTTCCGCGAGCCTGGCCTCGCTGCCCGGCGGAACGAGCCCGGCGGCGGTGCGCCATGCGACGCGGGCGACCTCGTCGTCGGAGTCCCGCAGCAGCTCCGAGGTGATCGCCGACCACACGCGCCGAGCGCCGATCTTGGAGAGCGTGTGCAGGGCCTGGCTGCGGGCCTGCGGCGTCGCCGACTTCAGCTCGATCAGCAGCCGATCGACGGTCGGCGCAGCCTCGTGCCGGGTCAGGGCCCAGGTCAGCATGTCGCGCACAAAGAAGTCGGGCTCGACCGCGCACCGCTCGACCAGCGGCTCGACGTGCTCGGCGTGCGGGCGCGTTCCTGCGGTCAGTGCCGCCTGCAGCCGTACCGAGGCGGCCGGAGCCGCCAGCGCCGCCCGCAGTCGCGAACCCGTCCCGCCGCTGTCCTCCTGCACCATGCAGATCACCTCCGACCTCGATTACAGACGTTGTCACTGTGACAAGGTCAAGCCGCCCGGCCCCCGGAAATGGGGCAAGAACCCCCATGACCCGGTCCGCGAGCGCCTGGCCGGAGGTCGATCGGGGTGCGGCGTCAGGCGGTGAACTCCGGTGCGTACCGCTGAGCGGCCGTCCGGTCGCGGCCGTAGAGCTCGGTGAGGCGGCGCAGCCGGAACTCGACACCCGGGGTCAGCGACCTCGGGTCCAGGCGCCACTGCCAGTTGCCCTCGGTCCGGCCCGGCGTGTTCATCCGGGCATCGCTGCCCAGCTGCAGAACGTCCTGCACGGGCAGTACGGCGAGGTAGGCCACCGAGGCGAAGACGGCCCGCGCGGCCGACCAGCAGATCCCGTCGGGGACGCCGCCGAGGTAGCGCTCCGCGCGCTCGCGGTGGTCGACGGTGGCGGTGTCCCACCAGCCCGCGGTGGTGTCGTTGTCGTGGGTGCCGGTGTAGGCGACGCAGTCGACCGGGTAGCGGTGCGGCAGGTACTGGTTCTCGTCCCCGGAGAACGCGAACTGCAGCAGGCGCATGCCCGGGATGCCCGCGTCGATGCGCATCCGCTGCACCTCGGCCGACATCGGCCCGACGTCCTCGGCGATCATGTCGAGGTCGGGCAGCTCCTTGCGGACCGCGGTGAACAGGTCGGTGCCGGGGCCGTCCTCCCAGCGGCCGCGGGCGGCGTCGCGGGACACGGGCACCGCCCAGTAGCGGTGGAAGCCGTGGAAGTGGTCGAGGCGCACGCTGTCGCACAGGTCCTGCATCCGGCGGAACCGGTCGACCCACCAGCGGTAGTCCTCGGCCGCCAGCGCGTCCCAGCGGTAGAGGGCGTTGCCCCACACCTGGGACTCGCGGCTGTACGCGTCCGGCGGGAAACCCGCCAGCGCGGTCGGCCGTCCGGCGGCATCCACCTGGAACAGGTCGGGCCGGGCCCACACGTCGACGCTCTTGGGGCTGACGTACATGGCGAGGTCGCCGAGGATCTCGATGCCGAGTTCGCGCGCCCGGTCGCGCACCTGCGCGTAGTGGGTGGCGAACAGGTACTGCTCGAACCGGAAGAAGTCGAGTTCGCGGGCGAGCTCGTGGGTCGAGCGGGCCAGTGCGTCGGGAACGCGCACGGCCAGCGCCGCGGGCCACTCGGTCCAGGCTTTACCGTGTCGGCGTCGCAGCGCCATGAAGTGGGCGTAGTCGTCGAGCCACCAACTCTGCTCGGTTGCGAACCGATCACTTTCGGCGGTCGGGGTGAAGTTCGCGAACGCTCGTGTCAGCAGCCGGTCCTTGACCGCCGCCGCGGCCGCGTAGTCGACCGGGCCGTCGGACAGGTCCGGGATGTCGGCCAGGTCGGCTCGGCTGAGCAGTCCCGCGTCGAGCAGCCGGTCCACACTGATGAGCAGCGGGTTTCCCGCCAGGGCGGCGTACGACTGGTAGGGGCAGCCGACCCTGTTGACCGGGTTGAGCGGCAGCATCTGCCAGACCGACTGCTCGGCCCCGGCCAGGAATTCCAGCCAGTCGACGGCGGCCGGGCCGAACTCGCCGATGCCGTAGCGGCCCGGCAGGCTGGTGGGGTGCAGCAGCAGGCCGCTGCGCCGGATCAGGCTCATCGCACCCGCTCCTTCTCACGGTCGGTTTCCACGGGCCGGTACAGCCGCTCGTACCGTTCGGCGGCCTCGTCCCAGGTGAACCGGGCCCGCATCGCCCGGTCCCGCAGGCGGGCCCAGCTCTGGCCGCACCGGTACCGCTCGATGCCGTCCCAGAGGGTGCCGAGCAGCCGTTCCCGGGCGCCGGTGAACGACAGGCCCAGGCCGGTGTCGGCGATCGTCTGCGCCATGCCGCCGACCCGCCGGACCACGGGCACCGACCCGTACCGCAGCGCGATCAGCGGGGCCAGGCCGCAGGGTTCGAACTCCGAGGGCGCCAGGAACAGGTCCGAGCCCGCGTACGCCCGCCGCGCGACCGGCTCGGCGCTGTCGGGATGGAACGCCACGTTCGGGTAGAAGCGCGCCGCCCGCGTGAAGGCCCGCTCGAACCGCTCGCCGGTGCCGACCACCACGAACTGCGCGTCGAGGGTGGCCAGCTCGTCGATGCTGTCCAGGAGCAGCTCCACGCCCTTCTGCTTGACCAGGCGACCGACGAACGCGATGAGCGGCAGGTCCGGCGTGACGGGCAGTCCACTGGCGCGCTGCAGCTCGGCCTTGCATACCGCCTTGCCCGCCATGTCGCCCACGTCGTAGCGGGTGGGCAGGTGCGGGTCGGTGCCGGGATGGAAGTGGTCGTAGTCCACGCCATTGAGCACGCCGGTGTAGTCCTCGCCGCGGCTGCGCAGCAGGCCGTCCAGTCCGCAGCCGTGCAGCGGGGACAGGGTCTCGTCGCGGTAGCGGTCGCTGACGGTGGTGACCGCGTCGGCGTGCGTGATGCCCTGGGCGAGCAGGTTCCCGGCGCCGTACCCGGTCAGCCCGAGCCGGTCGGCCACGCTGTGCGGGAACAGGCCCTGGTAGGCCAGGTTGTGGATGGTGAGCACGGTGCGGCATGGCGCGTCGAGTCTGCGCAGGTGGGCGGGGAGGTGTCCGACGTGCCAGTCGTTGCAGTGCACGGCGTCGGGTCGCCAACCGGGGCTGACCGCGAGCTGGGCCAGGGCCCGGGAGAACAGGACGAAGGAGGCGAGGTTCTTCTCGACGTACCCCTCGGGCCGCTCCCAGGTGGTCTGCTCGGCGGTGCCGACGGTGAAGTACCGTACGCCGTCGTGGTCGCCCTGGTCGGCGACCTCGAACCGGGCCTTGGTGGTGCCGGCGGCGACTTCCAGCCGGGCCACCGCGCGCCCGGCGGGCAGGCCGGTGTACCGGGGCAGGAACAGGTCCACCCGGTGGCCGCGGCGGGCCAGGCTCTTGGGCAGTGCCTGGGCCACGTCGCCCAGGCCGCCGACCTTGACGAACGGGAACACTTCCGAGGTCGCGAAGTGGATCCGCATCGGGCTCGCGCTCCTGCCTGGACGTTCAGCCGTCCCCATCGAGGGCTGGCACGAGGTGTTCCCGCCAGCCGGCCGGTAGGCGGTCGTGGTGCTCGATGCGCCGGGCGCCGACGAAGGCCGCGAGGCCGGTGATCGCCTGGGCGACCCGCTCGGCGGCGGCCCGCGTGGCCGGGGCATCCGGTTCGGCGTAGACGCCTTCGAGTTCGAGCACGCCGCGCCGCCGGTCGAGGCGGGGCGCGACGCGGCCGATCAGCCGGTCGCCGTCCAGGATCGGCAGGACGTAGTAGCCGTACTCGCGTTTGGCGGCCGGGACGTACATCTCGGTGCGGAACGCGAAGTCCCACAACCGGGCCGTGCGGTCCCGGTCGCAGATCAGGTTGTCGAACGGGGACAGCAGCGTCGTGCGGCCGCTCCAGTCGCCGTCCACGATCCGGTCGAGCAGCGGCATCCGGTCGGTGTGCACGTACCACCGCTCGTCGGCGGCGGCCCCTTCCAGCGCGACCGGTACGAAGCGTCCCGCCGCGACCAGGCCGGCGACGATGTCGCGCAGCCCGGGGTAGCGAGATCGGATGAAGTGAAGTTCGATGTCCCGCCGGCGGCCGACTCCCAGCGCGCGCAGGGCGTGCTCCGCCGCGCGGGACACGATCTCCGCGTCGGGCAGCGGGGTCCGGTCCAACCGGTCGGGCAGGCAGCGATCCGCGAGGTCCCACAGTCGCTTCTTGCCGGTACGACCGGCCACCAGGACGAGGCCCTGGTTCCACAGGATGTCGAGCATGCGTTCCACGGTGCGACCCGCCGACCAGCCCCCGCCCTCCCAAGCGACGGCGGCCTGAGCGTCGAAGCCGTCCGTGGGCTGCGGCCCCGCGTCGGCCAGCCGCCGGAGGACGGCGTCGCGCAGATCGGTGTTGGCCCGCAGCCAGTCGTCGATCCGCGCCATGGACACCGACTGTGCGGCGTCGGGGTACCGGCGCATCATGCCGTGGTGCAGCTGGTAGTCCTCGCTCAGCACGATCGAGGCAGCGTGCGCCCAGTAGTCGAACAGCCAGCGTTCCTTCCAGCGCAGGTTCGCCAGCTCCTGCTCGTCGTACGCGCCCAGCCTGCTCCAGAGGACGAGCCGGTGGCTGGGCGCCACCACGTCGATCGGGTCGAGCTGCAGGCAGCGCAGCGTCCGCAGGACCTCCCGCAACCCCTGGCCGAGCGACGGCACCGGGCCGTCCAGGTGCTGGCAGCTGATGGCCAGGCGGCGCGCGTCCTGCAGGCGCAGCGGGACGCTCATCGCGCCGCCTCCCATCGGCCCGTCAGTTCGTCCAGGTCGCTGCCGAGGGCGGCCGTCAGCTCGGGCAGCACGTCGTCGATGAAGAAGTGCCCGCCCGGGTAGACGGTCTGCCGGAACGAGCCGGTCGTCTCCCGCTGCCACGCGGCCATCAGCGGCGGGCAGGCGGTGGTGGGGTCGGCCGCGCCGGAGAACGCGTGGATCGGGATGGACAGCTTCGGTCGGGGCGCGTACGGCAGGGTGGCGATCGTCCTCAGGTCCGCGCGCAGCGCGGGCAGCACCAGGTCCAGCAGGTCGGGATTGTCCAGCACCTCCGATGAGGTGCCGCCCAGGGACCGCATGTAGGCGACCAGGTCGTCGTCGGTCTCGTCCACGCCGGGGATGTAGCCCAGTTCGCTCGGCCCGGCGCTGGCGCCGACGAACAGGGCCTGCGGCTGCGGCAGCCCCGCGTCGCGCAGCGCGTGGGTGAGGTTGAACGACACCTGGGCGCCGAAGCTGTAGCCGAACAGCGCATACGGGGTGTCCAGCTGCGGGCGCAGCGCGCCGATTAGCCCGTCGACGAGGGCGTCCATGCGTTCGAGCGCGGGTTCCCGGAACCGCCCTTCCCGGCCGGGAAGCACGAACGCCTCCACCCCGACGTAGGACGGCAGCAGCGCCGGCCAGTCGCGGAACATCGACGCGGTGCCGCCGGCGAAGTGGAGGCAGTAGAGCCGCAGCCGCGCCGTCCCACCGCGGTGGTAGCGGCGCAGCCAGCGATCCGCCGCGGTCCGGGTCACGACCTCCACTGTCGCCCTCCTCTGGTTCGCGCTCGGGGCGCCGGGGTGAACACCACCGGAAGCGAGGTGACCCCATAGGCGAAGCTGACGTCGGGGAACCACGTGACGGCGTCGGCATCGGCCAGCTCGAAGTCCGGCATCCGCGCCAGCACCGCTGCCACCATCGCACTGAACATGGCCCGTACCGCGCCGGCCCCGACACAGTAATGGGATCCGCCGCCGAAGGAGAGATGCGCGCCGGCGTCGCGGTCGACGTCCAGGCGCGCGGCGTCGGGGAAGACCGAGTCGTCCCGGTTCGCCGCGGCCCAGGAGACGAACACCCGCTCCCCTGCGCGCAGGTCACCGTCGCCGAGCCGGACATCCTCGGCGACGGTGCGCACCGTGGACGGGATCGGCGACACCCAGCGCAGGAACTCGTCGGCGGCCCGGTGGACGAGCCCGGGGTCGGCGGTGAGCCGCCGCCTGAGTTCCCGGTCGCGGGCCAGGTGCCACAGCGAGGTCGATACCAGGCAGGACGTCGGGTGGATGCCGATCAGCAGGGTGTACATCATGGACACGATCGCCTCGTCCGGGACCGGCTCGCCGTCCACAACGGTGTCGAGCAGCACGGAGATGAGCCCGGAACCGCCGCCGTCGCGGCACTCCTCCATCCCGTCGACGATCATCAGGCACAGCTCCTGGGCCGCCTTGCGCGCGGTGTCGGGGTCGTGCGGCGCGTTGAGCAGCGCCCGTTCCAGCGCGGCGTCGACCTCCGCCCACTGGTGCTCGGGCAGGCCGATGTCGCGCAGGGTCAACCTGCTGGCCATGCGTTCGGTGAGGGCGTGGACAAGATCGCAGTAACCCAGCTCGATGACCTCGTCCAGGCACTCGTCGGCCAGCCGCCGGAACTCCTCCGCCCGCTCGGCGACCCGGTTCGGGGAGTAGAAGGCGGCCAGGAGTTTGCGGTATCGCAGTGACTCCGGCACGTTGAGCTCCAGTGGGACCAACCGGCCGGTCTGACCGATGGCCGGGATGCTGATGCCCTGGAAGCCGCCGTCAGGTCGCCGGTAGCCGGTGTGGAACTTGCGGTCGCGGGTGATCCGGCTGACGTCGGCATGCCCGGTCACCACCCAGAAGCCGTCCCAGGCCGTGCTCCACGACACCGGGCGGTCCTCGCGCAGCCGGGTGAGGGCGGCGAAGGGGTCCTGCGCGTGCCCGGGGTCGTGGCTGTCGAAGTCCACCCGAGGCGCCGACGCGGCGGTGTACGGGCAGCCGGTCGGCGTGGCGGCGGCGGGCGGGCTCACCGTCATGGTGCCGACACCGCGGCGACGGCCTGACCGTCGGCCGTCGCGGGCGTGGCCAGTCCGGCCGCGAACACGTCCAGCAGCGCGGGTGGCGCCTCGGTGAAGGTGTAGTGCTCGCCGTCGAGCAGTTCGTAGGTGGTGTCGCCGCATACCGGCCAGCCGGTCATGGTCGTGTGCAGCACCTCGACGTCGCGGGTCCAGCCGATGGCGGTGAGCGGGCCAGGCAGCCGCGCCGGTTCGGCGACGTGGTAGAGCTTGTTGGCGTCGATGTCGGCCACCAACACCCCGAGCTGCAGTTCGAGCAGGCTCTGCACCGGCGTGCCGCCAAGCTTGGTGGTGAGCACGCGCAGCTCGTCGAGCAGTTCGGCGTCGGTCATGCCCAGGAACCGCCCGCACGGGCCGTCATGTGGCGCGACCTGCGACGAGACGAACACGCGGGCCGGGTTCGGGTAGCCGCGCTCGGCGATGCGCACGGCGGTCTCGTACGCCCCCAGCGCCGAGCCGCAGTGCCCGAACAGCCCGTACGGGCGGTCCAGATACGGCAGCAGCGCGTCGGCCAGGTCGTCGCCCATCGCCTGGTACGTGGCGTGCGCGGTCTCCCGTAGCCGGTTCTCGCGGCCCGGCAGCTGCACCGGGCAGATCTCGATGTCCCCGACGAACTGCGGCCACTGGCGGTACATGCTGGCACCGCAGCCGGAGTAGGGGATGCAGAAGAGCCGGACCTGCGCGTCCGGGCTCGGATCGCGCAGCAGCCACTTGGTGCTGCTGCGCTTGCCGGTGCTCGACATCGTGTCGCTCCTGGGTGAGAAGGGCTAGTAGGCGACGGGACCGGCCACGGGCCGGACCTTGGCGACGATGGGCAGGTGCTTGTATCCGGCCACGAAGTTCGAGCGCAGCCGCTGCGGCTCACCGGCCAGGTCGAAGTCGCTGAACCTGCTGAGCAGCTCGCCGAAGAGCAGCCGCAGCGTCACCTTGGCCACGGTGTGCCCCACGCAGTAGTGGGGTCCGATGCCGAACGCGATGTGCCGGTTGGGTTTGCGGCGGATGTCGAAGGTGAACGGGTCGGCGAAGACGTCCTCGTCGCGGTTGGCCGAGCCCAGCCAGACGACGACGGCGTCACCGGACTTGATGTTCTTGTCCCGCATCGTCACGTCGCGTACGGCGTAGCGCATGAAGTGGTTGGCCGGTGAGGCCCAGCGCAGCGCCTCCTCGGTGCCGCCGATCGTCAGTTCGGGATGGGCGGCCCAGTCCTCGAACACGCCGGTCGCGGTCTGCGTGGACATCGCCGCGCTGGCCACGTGCGGCGTGGTCACGTTGGCACCGAGCAGGAGGCTGTAGCAGTTCGACATGATCTCGCCCAGCGACATGCGCCGACCGTCCAGGTCGATCTCCATGAGGAAGCTGATCAGGTCGTCTCCGGGTGCCTTGCGGCGCTGGTGGACGATGTCCTGGAAGTAGGCGAACAGCTCCCGGTGGGCGGTCTCCAGGGTGGCCTGCGGGCCGGCGGGCAGCGTGTATTCGGGGTCGTCGGGCGCGATCGCCGAGGTCGTCAGCGTGGTCAGGCGGGACCAGTCGGTCGGCGGCAGACCCATGAGCGTTCCGGTGACGGCCATGGGCATGGCCACCATCGCCTCGGCGAAGTCGAAGACCCCGCCGTCGTACAGCGGCTCGATCAGCCCGACGACCTTCTCGCGGATGCTCTCCCGGTGCCGCTCCACCGCCTTGATCGACAGCGCCCGCTGCAGCGGCTCCCGCATGCGGGTGTGCCTGGGCGGATCGGTCACGGCCATCTGCTTGCCCCCGGCCGGATCGTCGGTGCCGAGGATGTTCAACAGCGTGCCGCGCTCGGAGGTGAAGATGCTGTGGTCGCGCAGGACCAGGTCGGCGTCGTGATAGGTGGTGACCGACCAGAAGCCGGGGCCGTGCGCGGTGTCCTGCCAGCTGACCGGCTCGTGCCGCCGCAACCGGCGGAAGATGTCGTGCGGGTCGCCGTCGCTGTAGAGCATCGGGTCCGTCAGATCCGGCAACGCCCCCGACACGGGGCAGCCCGTCGCCATCTTCATGGCGCCTTCTCCTTCCGTCGCGCTGAGATGGTCTAGTCCCGCAGGTGCTGGGCGAGTTCGGCGATGGTCGGCTGCAGGTAGAGCACGCGCGCGGGGACGTCCACGCCGAACCCTTCCTTGAGAGTTCCCAGCAGCTCGGCCGCGAGCAGGGAATGCCCGCCCATGTCGAAGAAGTCGTCGTCGGCGCCGATCGGTTCGACCCCGAGGACCTCGCCCCACAGCGCCGCCAGGCGGCGCTCGACCGTGTCGCGGGGTTCGACGAAGTCGTTGCCGACGTTGCGCGGCATGCGTGAGGCGACGGGCAGGGCCCGGCGGTCGACTTTGCCGTTGGCGGTGAGCGGTAGCTCGTCGAGGACGACGATCGCCCACGGCACGGCGTACGGGGGCAGCGTCTGCCGTAGCCGCTCGCGCAGCCGTACGCCCAGGCCCTCGTCGTCGGTGCCGGTCTGCTCGGCGACGACGACGTAGGCGAGCAGCCGCTTGCCCCCCGCGTCGTCCGATTGGGCGACCACGGCGGCGGCGAGGACCTCGGGCAGGCGGGTCAGTTCGGCTTCGACATGGTTCGGCTCCACCCGGAAGCCCTGGATCTTCAGCTGGTTGTCGACCCGGCCGAGGAACTCCAGCACGCCGTCGGCCGACCACCGCGCCAGGTCGCCGGTGCGGTACATCCGGGCGCCGGGCCGGCCGGAGAACGTGTCGGGGAGGAACCTGTCGGCCGTCGCCTGCGCGGAGTTCACGTAGCCGCGGGCCAGGCCGTCGCCTGCGGCGTAGAGCTCGCCCCAGCAGCCGGTCGGGACCGGCCGCAGCGCCGTGTCGAGGACGGCGACCCGGGTGCCGGTGATCGGGTGCCCGATGGGCACCGGACCGGACGCCGGGGCCGCGGTCGTGGTCCAGCACGTGGTGAACGTGGTGTTCTCCGTCGGCCCGTACCCGTTGGTGAAGACCAGGCGCGGGTGGGCCTGCAGCAGCCGTTCCAGGTGTCCGGGCGAGATGACGTCGCCCCCGGCCACCAGGTGCCGGATGCCGCCGAACGCGTCCAGCCGCGTGGCCGCCAGCTGGTGGAACAGTCCTGCGGTGAGCCACAGGACGCTGACGGCCTCCTGCTTGAGCACGTCGGCCAGCCGGTCCAGTTCGAGCACACCGTCCGGGGCGACCGCCAGGCGGCAGCCGTTGACCAGCGGCGCCCAGATCTCCAGCGTGGAGGCGTCGAACGCGATCGGCGCCAACAGCAGGAAGACGTCGGCGGCGGCGATGTCGATCCAGTTCGGGTCGCGGACCAGCCGGGAGATCGCCCGGTGCGGCACCCCCACCCCACGCGGCTCGCCGGTGGTGCCCGAGGTGAAGCTGACGTACGCCAGGGTGTCCGGGTTCTGCCCGACGGGCGCCGGAGCGGCGGTGGACTGCCCCTGCCCGGCGGCGTCGAGGTCGAGCGCTGGGACACCTTCGGGTACCAGGTCCAGCAGCGCGTTCTCGGCGACCGCCAGCCGCGCGCCGGCGGTGTGGATCAGCCGGGCGTGGCGGACCGGCGTGTCCTGCGGGTCGAGCACCAGGTAGGCCGCGCCCGCCTTGAGGATGCCCAGCAGGGTGACGACGATGGACGGCGAGCGTCCCTGCAGTACCGCGACCACGTCGCCCTCGCCCACGCCGCGATCCCGCAGGCGGGCGGCCAGGGTATCGGCCTGCTGGTCCAGCTGGGCGTAGGTCAGGGTCTCGGCGCCCCGGCTGACCGCCACCGCCTCGGGGTTCCGGGACGCCTGCTCGGCGACGAGCTCGTGGACGCACCGCGCGGGCGGTGGTGCGCCGTCGCCGAAGCCGAGCGCCCGCAGCCGGTCCTCGTCCTCGGCGAGCCGCAGCTGTGCGACGGGCTGGTGCCGTGCCCCGGCACTGTGGGCCGCCGCCACCGCGAACGCGCCGTCGACGGCTGCCGCCACGCGCGGGTCGGTCGCGCCGGTGCCGGTGACCCGGTAGGGCCACCCGCCGGTCGCCACGTCGGGCGCGAGGACGAATCCGCCTGGCGCCGCGTCGTACCCACACTCGCTGAGCCCGTCCGGCCCCAGCCCGAGCAGCTGCGCGGCCACCGTGTCGGCCAGCTCGCCGAAGGTGGCAAGGTCGTCGAAGTCGGCGGTGACGGTCCAGGTGTCGCCGTCGGCGGACCGGCAGTCGGCGGCGATCCGGGCCTGCGCGGTGAACCGGTGTAGCACGGCAAGGAACGCGGCGACCAGGACCGGTTCGATCCCGACGGTCTCGCGGTGCTTGCGGGGGCCGGGCACGACCTGGGTGGTCGTGGTGAGGTGCAGCGCGGTCATCGATGTCCCCTCACGAGTTCGTACGCGTCGGCGCGGTCGGCGCGGTCGCGCGGGCTGAGACGTAGCTGGTCCGTGCGCACCGGGGCGCGGCGGTCGTCGTCGCGGGGTGCCGCCGCCACGGCCAGTGCCGCCGCCACGCCGCCGCCGACGTCGACGGCGCAGCCGAGGTCACGCAGTGCGAGCCCGAATGCGCTCAGGATGGCGACCGCGTCGAGGATGTCCACGTAGCCGCAGTGCCCGATCCGGACGACCCGGGCCGCCAGCGGGCCGCCGCTGTCGACGATCTGTACGCCGTACTCGTCGAGCAGGTGGTCGACCAGTGCCCGCGCGTCGAGGCCGGGAGGCAGGGTGACCGCGGTGACCGCGGCGTTGCGGTCATCGTCGGCCGACAGCAGGTCCAGGCCCATGCCCAGCACCCCGGCCCGGACCATCCGGCCGAGCCGCACGTGGCGGGCGAACACGTGCTCGATGCCCTCGTCGTGCAGGCGGCGCAGCGCGACGTCGAGCTGGTTGATCAGCGACACCGCGGGGGTCCAGGGCGTACGGGCGATGTCGGCGCGCAGCGCGTCGCGGGTCCGGTCCCAGTCGAAGTAGTACCGGGGCAGCGTGGCGCGCTCGTGCAGGAGCCAGGCGCGGGGGCTGATGCTGGCGAAGGCCAGGCCTGGCGGTGTCATCAGGGCCTTCTGGCAGCCCGCGACGACGACGTCCAGGCCCCAGTCGTCGGTACGCAGCTCGCAGGCCCCGACACCGGAGGCCGTGTCGACCACGCTCACGATCGTGCGCGTGGCCTCGCCGAAGCCGCGCATGTCGTTGACCGTGGCGGTGGAGGTCTCGCAGTGCACCGCGATGGCCGCCACCAGGTCCGGCGTCGCCGCGACGGCCTCGGCGACCCGGCGCATGTCCACCGGCCTGCCCCACTGCTCGGCGACCTCGACCACGTCGAGCCCGAACGTCGTGGCCAGCTCGACCCAGCGCTGCCCGAACGCCCCGTTGTTGACCACGAGGACCCGGTCGCCGGGTGAGCACAGATTCTGCACCGCGCCCTCGAACGCGCCGGTCATGCTGGAGGCGAACAGCAGCAGGTCGTTGTCGGTCAGCAGGGTGCGCTTCAGGTTGTCGACCACCCTGGTGAAGATGGCGGCGTAGCTGTGGGTCCGCTCGTCCTCCATCGGAATGGTCGCGGCGGCCACGACCTCGGGCGGCAGTGGTGTCGGCCCGGGGACCGCGAGCCTGTACTTCATCATGGCGCTTCCTCCTCGGCTCAGAAGATGACCCGGGCGGCCGGCCCGGTCCGCGCGTCCCTGGACTTGCGCAGGTCGCGTGCGATGTTGATCCGCCGAAGCCATCGATCGGCGCCGTCGAAACGGGCGGCGTAGGGCTTGCGCCCGTGTACCGCCTTGTAGTTGTCGATGAAGATCACGTCACCCGGGGTGAGGACGACGCTGCCGATCTTGTCGTCGATCTGCTTGACCAGCGCGTCGAACGCGTCCGCGGCGGCCGCGTCGAGCAGTTCCTGGTCCATGAAGTACGGGTCCAGCCGCCCGTACGGGCGGCGCGGGTCGCCGAACAGCACCGCGTTGCGCTCCGGCGTGGCGTTCAGCCGCTCGATCCGGGCCAGGCTGCGCTCGATCAGGTCGGCGGGCGCGTCCAGCTCGGTGTCACTGCGGTTCTTCGGCAGGTGCGACTCGTCGGGGCGGATCGTGAAACGGGGCTCGCCCAGGACCGCCGCCCGTTCGGGATCCAGGTCCAGGTCGTCGAACTGGGCGAGCGTCGTCTCGGCGCCGTCCGGGTTGCGCAGGCACATCAGCCCGACGTAGTCGGCCCGGTACGGGTGGAACGCGTCCTCGGTGTGCCACCACAGCGGCGCCGACGTCGAGGAGTTGATCTGTTCGTGCTCATGTCCCTTGATCGGGATCACGTCGTGGACGAGCCGTCCCTCCTGCTGGGTCGCCCAGGCGATCGGGTCGCCGAGCAGCGAGCCGCACAGCAGCAGGTAGAGGTCTTCGCGCAGGGTGGAACGGGGGCCTTCGGCCGCGCCGTTCCACGCCGCGGGCGTCGGCCCGATGCGGTCGTCGCCCACCCGGAAGCCGGTGAACAGACAGCCGCCCGACGGCTCGTGCAGCCGGAACCGGTTGGCCTGCCGCCGGACTTCGCGGGGCATCTCCTGCCCCACGACGGTGAGATCGTCGAGCAGGCCGGCGGCCTCGACCGAGGCACACGAGCCCATGACCTCGTCCAGCAGACCGTCCACCTGCCGACGGTCGTCGTCTGACAACTCGATGACAAACACTGTGCTGACTCCTCCAACGCTGCACGCCAGGACCGGCGGGGGGATCTGTGGCCGGGCGGTCAGACCCCCGCCGTGCGACCTTCGTCGATCAATTTCGTGATCTCGGTGATGCTCGACGTCTCGAAGAAGTCCACGAACGAGATCTCGACGCCGAACTGCTCCTGGATGCGGGTGACCACCTGCACCGCGAGCATCGAATATCCGCCGAGCTCGAAGAAGTCGTCGTCGACACCGATGTCGTCGACTTCGAAGGCCTCGCGCCAGATGGCCAGCAGCTGCTCCGGCACCGACGGCCCGTCGGCCGGGGCGGTGGCAGAGTGCCCGGACAGGGTCGCGTCGGGGTCGCGGAGGAGTTCGGTCAGCGTCTCGGAGTACTGGTTCACCATCGCTCGGGCGGTTCCTTCGTCGAAAAGGCTGGTGCGGTAGGCCAGCGACAGCGCGTAGTGGTCACCGCGGTCCACCACGATCCAGTTGAGATCGAGCTTCGCCATGCCGTTGGACAGGGCGGTGGACAGGTCGTCGAACCCGTCGACCGTCAGGCCCGGTGCCTGCCGTCGCAGCAGGGTGTCGTCGGACATCGCGAACCACACCTGGAAGTACGGGCTGCGGCCGGCGTGCCGCTGGGGCCGCAGCTCCTCCACGAGCTTGTCGAACGGAAGCTCCTGGTGGTCGATGGCGTCGAGGCAGGTGGCGCGTACCCGGGCCAGGGCCTGGCGGTAGGTCAGGTCCCCGGCGACCGTGACCCGCAGCGCGATGGAGTTGATGAAGCACCCGATCAGCGCATCGAGGCCGGGTTGCGTCCGGTTGGCCAGTGGCGATCCGACGCACAGGTCGTCGCACCCGGTGCTGCCGCGCAACTGGCCGTACAGGGCGGTGAGCAGGACCATGTACGGGGTCACGCTCTCCGCGCGGGCCAGTGCGATCACCTGGTCGCGCAGTTCCGACGGCAGCGGCACGACGATCTTGGCACCGGCGTAGTCCTGGCTCGCGGGAGCGGGCCGGTCCACGGGCAGCGGAAGCGGTGGTGGCGGGTCGGCGAGCCGGCGGCGCCAGTAGTCGACCAGCCGGTCCTGGGTGGCGCCGCCGAGGTGCGAGCGCTGCCAGAGCGCGAACTCGCCGTAGTTGAGCGGCAGGGCGGGCAGCGCCGGATCGGCGCCGGTGCGGTACGCCTCGTACAGCGCGACCAGCTCGTCGAGGAAGACCTCTTTGGAGATGCCGTCGAAGACGATGTGGTGCATGACGAACACGGCCAGGTGGTCGTCGGCGGCGAGCTGGTACAGCCATGCCTTCGCCAGCGGCGGTTTGGCCGGGTCCAGCGGGGCGAGGATCAGCTCGTCGCGTTCGGCGTAGGCGACCTCGAGTCGTCGGCCGGGTTCGACCGCGGACAGGTCGCGGTGTTCGACCTGGAGGTCGAACTGGTCGTCGACGACCTGGACGGGCTGCCCGCCGACCATCGCGAAGCGGGTGCGCAGGGTCTCGTGCCGGTCGGCGATCGCCGACAGCGCCCGCCGGAGCGCGGACAGGTCCAGCACGCCGCGCAGGTGGCACTGCCACGCCTCGTTGTAGAGCGGGATGCGCGGCATGAACTTGCTCAGCATCCACAGGCTCTGCTGCGACACGGCGATCGGGCCGGCACCGGCCTGGCCGGTCTTCTCGCGCAGCTGCTGCTCGACCTGCCGGCGCCGTTCCCGCCAGGCGGCCCAGTCGGGCACACCATCGGTGCCGTCGGCGGCCCGCTCGCCTCGCAGTTCGTCGATCCGCGTGGCGAAGGCCGCGACGGTGGGCTCCTGCAGCAGATCGGTGGGCAGCAGCCCGACCTCGAACCGGCGCCGGGCCATCGAGACGATGCGCACCGCCTGCAGCGAGTTGCCGCCCAGCGCGAAGAAGTCGTCGCGGCTGCCGACCCGGTCCAGTTTCAGGACGTCGCGCCAGAGCGAGGCGAGCTCTGCCTCGGTGCCGGGTCGCGGGACGACGAAGGGGGTGTCCGGCCGAGCGCGCGAGGCCGTCACCGGTGGCAGTGCCCGGCGGTCGACCTTCCCGTTGGGGGTCAGCGGGATCTGGTCGAGGGTCAGGAAGACCGTGGGGATGGAGTGGGCGGGCAGGATCGATGCCAGATGTTCGCGCAGTTGGGCGTCCGTGACGGCGTCGGCGGCGGTCAGGTAGGCCACGAGGTGCCGGTCCTCGGGTTCGTCGTCGGCCGAGATGGTGACCAGCGCCTGACGGACCTTCGGGTGCCGCTGCAGCGCGACCTCGACTTCGGCCGGCTCGATCCGTACCCCGCGCAGCTTGATCTGGTTGTCGCTGCGGCCGACGAACTCGACTGTCCCGTCGGGCAGGGCGCGGGCCAGGTCACCGGTGCGGTAAAGGCGCCCGCCGACAGCTCCGAACGGGTCCGGCACGAACGCCGCCGCGGTCTTGGCCGGCGCGCCGTGGTAGCCGCGGGCCAGGGCGATGCCGCCGATGTAGAGCTCGCCGACGTCGCCGGGGCGTACCGGCGCCATGTCCTGGTCCAGCAGGTGCAACTGCGTGTTTACGATCGCCCGGCCGATGGGCAGCAGACCGTCGGCGTGGGGCGACTCCTTGGCCGTGTGGTGGTAGCTGGCGGTGGCCGTGGATTCGGTGGGCCCGTACACGTTGATCAGCGGGATCTCGGTCTTGCGCCATTCCAGCACGTGCTTGGCCTTGGCGCGGTCGCCGCCGATCACGACGAACCGGACCGAGTCCGGCACGGCGCTGCCGGTGGCGGCCAGCTCGTCCACGAGCTGGTGCCAGTACGCGGTGGTGATCTCGAAGCCGTTGATCTGCTGGGTCTTGAGCACGTCGAGGAAGTGCTCGACCGTCGGCAGGGCCTGCCGGTAGCCCGCCAGGACCACCGTCGCGCCGCACAGCAGCGGCGGGAAGATCTCCTCCAGCGCGGCGGAGAAGCTGATCGAGGCCAGTTGCAGGAAGCGGTCGCCCGGTTCGAGCCCGAACTCGCCGGCGGCGGCCTCGGCCAGGTTGATCAGCCCACGGTGTGTGATCAGCACGCCCTTGGGTGACCCGGTCGAGCCCGAGGTGTAGTAGACGGCCGCCACGCCGTCCAGCGGCACGTCGACGCTCGGCCGCTCGGCCGGGGCGCCCGCCAGGGTCTGCCAGGACGGATCCAGCGAGACCAGCCGCGCACCGACGGCGGGGACCTTGTCCACCAGGTCGTGCTGGGCGACGACGACCGCCGCGCCCGAGTCGGTGAGCAGATGCGCCAGCCGTTGCGGCGGGTAGCCGGCATCCAGCGGCACGAAGGCCGCGCCGGCCTTCAGCACCCCGAGGATCGCCACGGCCAGCGACAACGATGGTTCGGCCAGGACCGCGACGTGCGACTGCGGGCCCACGCCCGACTCGGCCAGCCGATGGGCCAGCCGGTTGGCGAGGACATCCAGCTCGGCGTATGTCAGCCGACCCTCTCCGGACATCACGGCGACGGCGTCCGGATCGGCCGAAGCCAGCATTTCGAAGGCCCCGTGCACACTCCCCGCGACGATTGGAGAAGAGCTTTCCCATAGACTGCGCCGAGTAATCCGCATGCTGCTGTTCCATCTCCCGTTTGACCAGCAAGACTGAACAAGTGGACGCCATTCGTCCATCGAGGAGGCTACCGCCGAGCACCTGAGCGGCCAATTGTCTAAATCGAGCAGAAGCAATTCAACAAACCATTGCCAGAGCCTCAACGTTTCGCTTAGTCACCCTGCCTGAGCTGCTGTCGACCTACTCCCGTCGCGCCGCCTATGCTGCGCTCTCGACGACCGGAGTCGTCCTTGCCGAAAGCACGGACAGCCAGGTTCAGACAGGAGACGACAACGTGGAAAGCAGCCGTGACACCGAATACTTTCTTTCGTGCTACCTGATTCCACCGGGTGAACTCTCGGTCCTGTCCGCCAGGCACGACCATTGCGTGGCACTGTGGCGGCGCACTCGCGGACGAGTCGAACTGGCGCGCATGTGGGAGGTCGAGCGGGTCAGCGGCCAGAAGCACCACGCCTGGCCGCTGTACACCCACGACCGAGCGGGGGCCTTCCTCGACGCGCTGCTGGCCGAGGAGGGGCTCAGCCTGGCGGACATGAGCGCGGTATGGGGGACGCCCGGCCTGCCGCGCGCGCAGGCCATCACCGTTCCGGCCGGGGCGGAGCAGTTCCCCGTGCACAGCCTGTCGCACCTGTTCAGCGGGCTGCTCATGGACACCGCGCTGTTCAAGAACGAGACCATCCTCGGCATGGCCGTGGACGGGGCGCCGGACACCGTGCTGGACTCCCGCAGCCCGCGGTACTGGTACGCCGGCTGCCTGTCCCGCCGTGGCGAGCTGGCGTTCGCGCCCGTGGCCTCGCCCGGCCCGATCTACACCGCCGCGTCGACGAGGTTCGGGCTGGAGCCCGGTTCGCTCATGGCCCTGGCGTCGGCCAGCCGCACCGCGTTCGCGTTCGACATCGAGGCGGCGGTGGCCTCCCTGCGGTTGCGGGGCGGCCGCGAGACACCGTGGAAGACGGCGTTCGAGCTGGTGGAGTCGCTGCTCAAGGAGGCCGAGGAGCAGCTGGACGAGCACCGTATGGACAGCGCGTTCAGCCGCGAGGAGAACATCCGCAGCGCGGTGATGAAGCACGTCCAGCGCGCGTGCGACCTCATCGCGATCGACAACGTCGAGCTGCTGTGCGCACTGGGTGAGGTACGCACCGAGGACGCCTACCTGTCGATGGGCGGCGGGTTCGCGCTGAACTGCCCCACGAACACGCTGCTGCTGGACCGGTTCAAGTTCCGGGGTCTGCTGACGCCGCCGTGCGCCAACGACTCCGGGCAGGCGCTGGGACTCGGCCTGCTGGGCCTGCACGGCGCGGGTGCCTTCGACGGGGCGGACCTGCTGATCGACTCTCCGTACCAGGGCATGCCGCTGCGCGACGTGGACGCGGCACTGGCCGAGTTCGCGCCGTGGGTGGCCGACGTCAGCGAGTTCGCCGCGGACCGGTTCGTCGCCGACGTCA
This sequence comes from Catellatospora tritici, assembly GCF_019083965.1. GTDB lineage: Bacteria > Actinomycetota > Actinomycetes > Mycobacteriales > Micromonosporaceae > Catellatospora > Catellatospora tritici. Next base: position 100,516 of record NZ_JAHRCY010000004.1, on the reverse strand, counting down.
CCGACAACGTCCTGGCCTGGGTGGACGGTCCCGCCGAGATCGGGCCGCGGGCGCTGGGCGCCCGGAGCCTGCTCGGCGATCCGCGCACCTCGAAGGTGAAGGACATGCTCAACCACTACAAGCAGCGCCAGTGGTGGCGCCCGGTCGCACCGATCGTGCTGGCCGAGCACTCCGGCGCGTGGTTCGAGCAGGACCGCCCGTCGCCGTTCATGCTCGAGGCGGTCCGGGTGCGCGAGGAGGCGGCCGACCGGGTTCCGGCGATCGTCCACCTCGACGGGACCGCCCGCCACCAGACGGTCACCGCGGCAGCCAATCCCCTGCTGTACCGGGCGATCGACGCCTTCCGCGAGAAGACCGGCGTGCCGATCCTGTGCAACACGTCGCTGAACGACAAGGGCGAGCCGAACGTCAACACCGCCGCCGAGGCGCTGACGTTCTGCGTCAACAAGGGCATCAGGCTGATCTACCTGGGCGGGCGCCGGGTCCAGCTGCGCGGCGAGCCGACGCCCGGGGCGCGGCCGCCGGGCGGGCCCCGCCAGCGCGCCGTGGGCTTCTTCGCCGGTCAGGAGGCCGACCGCGACGCGATGTGGCAGCAGTGGCTGGACCGCGGCTACACCGAAGCCGCGATCTTCCTGCTGTCGTGGTCGCCGGACATCCGCCGCGGCAGCGGCTCGTCACCCGACATGGTCAACAAGCTGGCCGACTACTACCTGACCAGCGACGAGAACTTCGCGGCGCTCGCCGCCTCCTTCAGGCGCGACGGCGGGCCGGGTTCCTGCTTCATCAAGGACGCCGACCAGCTGCCGAAGCCGGTGATCGTCGAGTGAATCCGAACGCAGCCCCGACCTCGAGGAGTTCCGCATGAACGAGCCCAACGAATCGAAGCGGTACCTGGTCGTCCTGAACGACGAGGAGCAGTACTCCGTCTGGCCGGCCGGGCAGCCCGTACCCGCGGGCTGGGTCGGCGACGGGTTCGAGGGCAGCCGTGGCGACTGCCTCGACCACATCGGACAGGTGTGGACGGACCTGCGGCCACGCAGCGTCCGCCGGCACGCGCAGGGTGCCCGGTGACGGCCGATCGGCCCACCCGCGTACGGCTGTTCCACGGCGGATCACGGGCCGTCGCCAAGCAGGTCGCCACGGCGTGGCCGGACGGCGAGCTCCACGACTTCGGCGACGGACCGGACTTCGACGTGGCGCTGGTGTGGGAGGCCGATGAGGGGGAGCTGGCTCGGTTCGTCGCCGCGCAGCAGAACCTCAGGTGGCTGCACACGAAGGCCAGCGGGGTGCCGCCGCAGGTGCTGGCTGCGCTGGGCGGCCGTGGCGTCGTGGTCACCAACGGCGTCGGCACCCACGGCCCGGCTGTCGCCGAGCATGTCGCCGCGCTGCTGCTGGCCCATTACAAGCGGCTGCCGACACTGCTCGACGCGCAGCGCGACCGGCTGTGGCGGCCGGTGGCGGCCGATGAGATCCGCCACAAGACCATCGGCGTGCTCGGCCTCGGTGATCTGGGCCGGTCTACCGCCCGGCTGCTGACGGCCCTGGGTGCCGTCGTGCTCGGCCTGCGCCGTGGCCCCGGGGCGGTGGCCGAGGTGGCCCGCACGTACCGGACGGCTCAGTTACCCGAGTTTCTCGGGCAGCTGGACGCCCTGGTGATCGCGGCTCCGCTGACCGAGCAGACCCGCGGTCTCATCGGTGCCCGGGAGCTGGCACTGCTGCCCGGTGGCGCCTTCCTGGTCAACGTCGGCAGAGGTCCGGTCGTCGACCAGGACGCGCTGGCCGCCGCGCTGCGCTGCGGCCACCTCGCCGGAGCGGCCCTGGACGTCTTCGACGACGAGCCGCTGGCGGCCGACTCACCACTGTGGGCCCTGCCCAACACGATCATCACGCCGCACTGCGCCGACAGCACCGTGCAGACCGACGAGCGCTGCCTGGCGTTGCTGCTGGCGCAGATCGAACGCTATCGCCGCGCCCGTCCCTTGGACAACACCGTCGACCTCTCGCGAGGTTATTGAACCTCGGCAACGGAAAGGCTGTTCGATGACGCTTCTGGACATCGAGACCGAGCGGGACGAGCTGGCCCGGGAGCTCGTCCACGCGGCCAGTGTCCTGGCCGCCGACGGGGTCACCGCGGACTCCGTGCTGGCGCGGGCCGCCGCGGCGCTGCCCGCGCAGACCCGGGCGCGGCTGACCCGGCTGACCCACCCACCCCGGCCCGGGGCAGGCTACCGGGTCGTCAAGGGTCTGTTCGCCGCCTTCGGCGAGCAGGGACCGACCGCGACGCACTGGAAGGACGTGGACCGCGAACGCACGGCCCGGTTCGACATCGGCCTCACCATCGTGGCGGCGCTGCACGGCGAGGTCTTCGGCTGGGAGAACCAGCAGGACGGCCACATCGTCCACAACATCCTGCCCGCACCCGGGTATGAGACGGTGCAGGTGGGCGGCAGCAGCATCGCGCCGCTGACCTGGCACACCGAGGACGCGTTCCATCCGGACCGCGCCGATTTCCTGCTGCTGGCCTGCGTGCGCAATCCCGACGGCGTGGGCAGCCGCATCGCCACGGCGGGCGCGGTCGAGCTGAGCGACGAGCACGTCGCCGAGCTGTCGGAGCCGAAGCTGGTCATCTTTCCCGACGCCAGTTATGAGGACGACGTGGCCGACTGTCGCACCTCGCAGGGGATGGCGACGTTGTGGCACCGCGACGGCAGGCTCTGTCTGCGCTACGACCCCACGTACACCCGAATGCTGGGGCAGGACGACGGCTTCCAGCAGGCCTATGACCGTCTGGGGCGGCAGCTGGACGAGACCAGTTTCGTCGTCGAGCTGGAGCAGGGCGATCTGTTGATCATCGACAACGATGTCGCGGTCCATGGCCGTGGCTCGTTCCGGGCCCGCTACGACGGAACCGACCGCTGGCTCAAGCGCGTGCTGGTCCGCGCGCCGCGTGCGCGGCCGGAGTCGGAGCGCCGCGAGCACGGCTTCGGCCAGGCGCAGGTCAGAGCCTAGGTGGCAGCCCTGCGTCGCGCCGCGGGCCACCGCGGCGCAACGACCCCATTCCATACGGCGCACATCCCGGCAAAGGAGTGACGTGACCGCGAAGGAGCTCCCCCTCGCCGATCCGATCGCTTTCGGATACCACTTCTACGCTTTCCCGCTGGCGGTCATGGGCACCGACGACCGCTCGCGGGACTGGATTCTGAGCAACTACATCCATCTCGCCTACGACGAGAGCCCCGGCTCGCCGGTGCCCTTCTGCTTCTGCCTGTACGACTATGCGATCAGTCCGTGGCTCGAGGTGGTCCGGGCCAACCGGGACTGGATCAACGGCACGGGGGTCGACCCGGTGCGGTTCTGCCGGGACGCGATCGACGCGGGCTACTACGTCTACCTCAACCTCGACGACTACTACGTGCCGAGTCGGCCCGGCTACGGGGTCCGCAACGGCTCGCACGACATCCTCCTGTGCGGCCTGGACGACGCGGCGCGGACCTTCTCGACGTTCGGCTTCACCAAGGAGGACGTCATCCGCAGGTCCACCATCGGCTTCGAACAGCTCAGGCTCGCCTATCGCAGCCTGGACGTCGTCCCGAACTGGTGCCCACAGGTTTACCTGTATCGCGTGCGGCAGGACGCGAGCTACGACTTCAACTTCAGGCTCGTACGCCGGTCGTTCGAGGACTACCTCAACGGCGCGAACGTGTCCATCCCGTTCGAGATGTTCCAGCCGGCCTGGACCCGCCGCTACGGCATCGACTCCTACGCGCCGCTGCAGGAGTACCTGGCCGACTACGTCGCCGGGAAAGCCGAGTACAGCATCCACTTCCTGCACGTGCTGTGGGAGCACAAGCGGCTGATGCGGCAGCGGCTCGACCGGATGGCGGAGCTGCTCGGCGACGACCTCGCCGAGCTGGCGACGGAGGGCAGATCCCTGGAGAAGCAGGCGTTCCAGCTGCGCAACAGGATGCTCTTCCGCGAGATGAGCGGAAAGGCCTCCGAATTCGGCCCCGCCCAGGTGGAGCAGCTCAGCCGGATGCGGGACGTGGAGCAGCGGGTGCTGGAACAGGCGGTGGAACTGCTGCGGGACCGGCGGTGACAGCCCGGCGGTCCGCTCCGGGCGGGGCCGCCCTCCTTCGGCGGCGGACCGGCAGGCATCAACCGACCCGCCGACAGCCGCGAATGTTGCGAGGTGGTGAATTCCGAGACTGATCGACGGCAAGGCTCCTTCGCGGGCCGCTGACCTGGGAATACCGGATGCCGAGCGCGGTGCGGCGCGCTCGGCCCGCTTGCCGTCCCCAAACCCTTTGCGGCCAAACCTTTTAATATCTCACGATGGTTTCCAGACCTTGCAGCCAGGGTCGCCTACTGTTACGTTGCTCGCCGTGATTACAGCGACAGATTTGAGTATGGAATTTCGTAAATACGTGCGCCGACCAGGCCTGCGAGGGGCACTCAGCAGCCTCTTCAGCCGCGAATACGAGACCGTGCGGGCCGTGGACGGCGTCTCGTTCGAGGTGCCCGCCGGGGCGAAGACGGCCTACATCGGCGCGAACGGCGCCGGCAAGTCCACCACCATCAAGCTGCTCACCGGCATCATGACCCCCACCGGCGGGCGGTGCCTGGTGAACGGGGTGGAGCCCTACCGCGACCGCCGCACCGCCGCCCAGGCGATGGGCGTCGTGTTCGGGCAGCGCACCCAGCTGTGGTGGGACCTGTCGGTGACCGACTCGTTTCGCATCCTGCAGCGGATCTACGACATCCCGGACGCCGTCTACCAGCGCAACCTGGGCATCTACCGCGAGCTGCTGGACATCGACGAACTCGGCGGCACCCCGGTCCGGATGCTCAGCCTGGGCCAGCGCATGCGCGCCGAGGTCGCCGCCTCGCTGCTGCACGACCCGAAGGTCGTGTTCTGGGACGAGCCCACCATCGGACTCGACCTGATGGTCAAGGACGCGGTGCGGGCGTTGATCAACCGAGCCAACACCGAGCTCGGCACCACGGTCGTGCTCACCAGCCACGACCTCGGCGACATCACCTCCATCTGCGACCAGGTCCTCGTGGTGGACAAGGGGCGCGTCATCCACCAGGGCACCATCGCCGGGTTGGTGGCCACCGCCTCGCAACGCAGCGTGCTGTTCAGCCACAGCGGCCCGGAGACGCTCGACGAGACCGTCCGCGAAGTCGACGCGATGCTGCCCAAGGCGACCGCCTCGGTCACCGACGACCACCGCGTACGCATCGACTACCCCGCCGACCAGCTCACCTCCCGCGAGGTGCTGGCGAGCCTGCTCGAGCGGTTCGAGCTCACCGACTGCTACGCCCCCGAACCGGAGCTGAAGACGGTCATCCAGGAGATCTACACCGGGGGGCGCGCATGAGCGGGGCCAGCCTTCGCCGGTACCTGCCGTTCGCCACCAGCACCCTGCAAGCCCGCCTGCAGTACCGGTCCGACCTGTTCGTCTCGCTGCTGATCAAAGTGGTGAGCACGGCCGTGGTCGTCTTTCTGTGGCGCGCGGTCATCACCCAGAGCCCGGGTCAGAGCCTCGGCGGTTACGACGCGGCCGCCATCACCACCTACCTGGTGGCGGCGCAGCTGCTCACGCTGCTGCACACCAGCGGAGCGGGCGAGGGCACCGCACAGGAGATCGTCGAGGGCAACATCGCGGTGTCGCTGGTACGACCGGTCAGCTACCCGATCACCCGTGCTTTCATGGCGCTGCCGGTGGTGCTGGCCGAGTTCCTGCTCGTCGGCATCCCACTGGTCGTGCTCTTCTCGCTGGTGTTCTCGCCCTACGCCCCCTCCCCCACCGGGGTCGCCCTGTTCACGCTGGCCGCCATCCCCTCGGTGGTCATCGCCTTCACGGTGCAGCTGCTGGTCGGCGTCTCCGCGCTGATCACCACCAACACCTGGGGCGTCAACATGGTCGTCAACAGCCTGGTCGTCTTCCTCTCCGGGGCGCTGGTGCCGCTGGACCTGCTGCCGCGGCCGGTAGCCGCGGTCGCCTCCGCCCTGCCGTTCCAGAGCATGGTCGACGGGCCGGTCCGGTTGCTGCTCGAACGCTTCGACGGCATCGGCGAGGCCGGGCTGATCCTGCTCCGCCAGGCCGGGTGGGCGGCACTCATGGTCGTCTTGAGCGCCCTCGTGTGGCGCGCAGCGCTACGCCGAATCGAGGTACTGGGCGGATGAGCATCCTTCGGACACTACGGCTGACCTGGTTCATGTGCGGCGTGTCGCTGCACCGCCTGGCGGAGTACCGCGGCGACTTCATCCTGGGGGCATTCGGCTTCCTGGTGATGTTCGGCGTGCAGGCGGCGCTGGTGGGAGCCCTGTTCGCGCTGGTCCCGACCGTCGGCGGCTGGGACTTCGCCCATGTGCTGTTCCTGCTCGGCTTCACGATGCTGCCGCGCGGCCTGGACAAGATGTTCACCGACAACATCTGGCTGATCAGCGCGTTCGAGATCCGGGGCGGCGAGTTCTACCGCTACCTGATCCGCCCGGTGAACCCTCTGCTGATGGTCCTGTCCGAGCGTCTGGTGTGGCCGGACGCCCTCGGCGAGCTGGTCCTCGGACTCGCGCTGGTGTCGTACGCGGCCGGCCAGGTCGGTTTCGCGGTGCCGACCGGCGAGGCGATCGCCGTCGGGCTGCTCCTGGTGGTCTGCGGTGCCCTGATCCACTTCGCGATCAAGCTGCTGCTCGCGTCGCTGGCATTCTGGACCACACAGAGCTTCTCGGCGATGAGATCGGTCAACGAGCTGTCGATGTTCGCCGGTTACCCGCTGGACCTCTACCACCCGGCGCTGCGGTCCCTGCTCACCTGGATGGTGCCCTTCGCGTTCACGTCCTACTACCCGGTCACCTACTTGCTGTTCGGCGAGCGGGACCTGGTCCTGTTGACGCCGGTCGTCGCGGTCGTGACGGTGCTGGCGGCCCTGACGGTGTGGCGGCTCGGGCTGCGCCGTTACCAGGCGACGGGAAGCTGACGGCCATGGACACCAACGTTGCGACACGGCATCCGGCGGGTCCGCGATGAGGCTGGGCAGGGCGGCGCTGGAGGACTGGATGCGCGAGTTCTACTTCGCGACCACGATCGACCTCGGCAGCAGTGGTGTGGAGTGCTGGTCGGTCGGGGAGCTGCGGCGGCTGCTCGGCATCACGCACGAGGACCTGGACCGGCTGACCTTCGACGACAGCGAGACCTACGGCAGCCCTGGTCTGCGCCGGGCGCTGGCCGGGCGGTTCACCGGTGGTGACGTCGACCGCGTGTTCGCCACCCACGGTTCGACCGAGGCCATCTTCCTCGCGATGAGCACACTGCTCGACCCCGGCGACGAGGTCGTGGTGGTCAGCCCCGGCTACCACTCGCTCAGCTCCATCGCGCTGTCCATCGGCTGCCGCGTGGTGCCGTGGCGGCTGCGCGAGGACGACGGCTTCACGCCCGACCTCGACGAGTTGCGCGAGCTGGTCACCACCCGCACCAGGATGGTCTCGGTCAACTTTCCGAACAACCCGACCGGCGCGAGCCTGACCCAGCCGCAGTTCGAGCAGTTGCTCGACATCGTCGCCGAAAGCGGCGCCTACCTCGTCTGGGACGGGGCGTTCACGGAACTGACCTACGACACGCGGCCGCTGCCCGAGCCGTCGCTGCGATATGAGCGATGCCTCTCCATCGGGACGATGTCCAAGGCCTACGGTATGCCGGGAACCCGGGTGGGCTGGTGCCTGGGCGCCCCGGACCTGCTGGCACGGTTCCTCCCGCAACGCGACGCGCTGACCATCTGCCTGTCCCCGCTGACCCAGTTCTTCGCCGAACGGGCGATCGACCACGCCGACCTGCTCGTGACGATGCGCCGCGAGCAGGCCCGGACGAACCTGGGCGTGCTCGCGACGTGGATGGCCGAGCACGAGGAACTGGTGAGCTGGACCCCACCGACGGGAGGCTGCACCGCCTTCCCGCGCTTCGAGCGCTCCCCCGACGCCGACGAGCTGTGCACGCGTCTGGGCCGGGAGAGCTCCGTCCTGCTGGTTCCGGGCTCCTGCTTCGGGCACCCGAGGCACGCGCGGCTCGGCTTCGGCGGCCCGGCGGACGCGTTCCGGACCGGATTGGATCGGTTGAGCCGAACCCTCACCACCGGCGGCGCGACTCGGGGCAGCCGACCGGAGACCGACTGCGGCGTGCCGTGACCGGCCACCGCTCGACCCACTGGTACCTGTAGAAGGAATGGAGTCGTGACTCGCGAATGGCTGTTCCACTTTCACCATCGGCTCCTTCCACCGGCGGAGGCGACACTGTCCTCGATGCCGAGGCGGAGACCTGTGTCCACGGGGCTCTCGTCCGGGTGGCCATCCTGGAGCGTGACCCCCTGCTCTGGGCCGGGCTTCGATCGGTCCTGCGGTCGCATGCGCGCATCGCCGTCGTCGGCGATTTCCAGGCCGTACGGGAAGGCCTGTCGGCGGTTCCGACGCTGCAACCCGATCTGCTGCTGGTCAGCGACGTGTGGCTGCAGGACGACCTTCCGCTGAACCTGCCCGAGAAGGGCAGCTCCTGGCGCGAGCTGCCGGTGGTGGCGGTCATGGACGCCGACGACCGGCCGACGCTGCGGCGCGCGGTGACCAAGTCGGTCCGCGGCTTCGTCGACCGCAACACCAGCCACGAGGACCTCGGCAACGCGGTCCTCGACGCCGCCGGTGGTCGCACGTTCCTCTCGTCATCGATCGCGGCATCGCTGGTGGGGTGGATGGCGGCGAAGATCACCCGCGAGCCGTCCTGCTTCGCCCACATCGAGACCGCCCTGACCGTACGCGAGTTGGAGGTCTTCGAGGCGATGGGCGACGGGATCACCAACACCACGATCGCCCGGCGGCTGGGCATCCAGGAGGCGACGGTGCGCAGTCACGTGTACCACATCCTCACCAAACTGAACCTGCGCACCCGCACCGAAGCCGCCCTGGCCGCCTACAAGTACGCGAACCTGGATTCCCCTGCCCGGGGATCGGGTTGAGGCGGCCGATCGACATGAGAATCGGATACAGCTTCTGGGGGTACCTGGAGAGCGGCCGCCGCCGCCTCGTGGACGGTCTCATCGGACGCGGGCACGAGCTCGTGTTCCTGCAGATCGACCGCGACCTCACCGACGGGACGCGGCGTCTGCCATACCGCTGGGATGTCGGCCGGCCCCGGCTGGACGGTCTCATCATCGAGTGGTGCGTCCCGGTCAGCGGACGCAACACCACCTGGTGCGGCGCCGCGGGCCACACCTGCGAGCTGCACCGCCAGACCGAACTGGTCGAGCACTACACATACCGACTGGGCCTGCCCACGGTTGTCTGGGACGTCGACGTCGCCCTGCTTCCCACGTTCCTGGACAGCATGGGGCTCAGCCGTCAGCTCGACACCGTCGAAGCGCTGCTGCGAGCACCGTCGTCGACATCCACCTCGCCGAACTCGCGGGCACCGGTAGGTGGCGAGGCGGCCGGTGCTCGATGACGCCGCACGAACGCCGGACCCATCCGGCGAAGCCTGGAAATCCGGCTACTCGGTCACCAGGTTGGTGAGGCGCCCGGCGAAGAGCTGTGCTTCGATGTCGGTGATCTCATCGCCCAGCTCGCTGACCAGCTTCTGTTGACTGCACAGGGCTACGTCGCCCTCCTTGAGGTCCGCCTTGGGAAGCACGACGACCTCGTCGCCCACCACGGCGAGCACCGGATCGACATCTCGCGATCGCGCGAGGACACGAACGTCGTTCGCCGTCACCGTGACCATGTGCTCACATTACCGAACAGTACGTCGTCAACGTGCGGTGAATGCCGCCACCGAGGCGTCGGGTCCGTCGTCTCGCCGCGTCCGGTCGACGATCAGTTGTTCCAAGAGCGTGGCCGCCGCACCAGCGCCGCCGGCTGCGGCCATCTTTGCGCCCAGTTCCCTGGCCCGTCGAGCGTGTTCGGGCCGGGCCAGCTGCCGCACCGCGCGACGGACCCGGCCCGCGCCGGGTCGGCCCGTGTGCAGGTTCTTTCCGACGCCGGACCAGGCGACTCGGCGGGCGACCTCCGGCTTGTCGAGCGAAGCGCCCGCGACGACCAGCGGCACCCCGGCCCGCACCGCGGCCACCGCGGTCATCGCACCCACGTGACCGGCGAACGGCAATGACGCCACGACTATCCGAGCCATGGCGACACAGTCGTGGTGCCCGGCCGAGGTCGAGACGGGCACCGGTTCGATCTTCGTACCGGCACGGACGCCCCGAGCGCCGCCACCGGGACCAGCCCTGGCACCTTGCGGTCGGGCGGTCGGCGGTATTTCATGGCGGGGCGACCGTCCAGATTGGCACGGCAGCCTCGGGAGGACGCGATGCTCGCACGGCTCGGTCGTACTGTCGCCCGGTTTCGGTACGCCGTGCTCGCCGTCTGGGCCGTTGTCGCCCTCTGCGGCGCGGTCCTCGGCGGCACCGTCTACGACCGGACCCAGCCGCTGGACGGACTGCGACCGGACACGGAGTCGACCCGGGCCCAGGCCCGCATCGACGAACTGACCCCCACCGGCGAGCAACTGGTGGCGGTGGTCTCCGGCCGCAACTTCTTCGCCAGCGACCTGGTCAGCCAGGCCAGCCGCATCATGTACGAGGTCCGGGCGATCCCCGGCGTCGTCAAGGTCACCGACGCGTACACGGCGGGCTCAGGCCAGATCTCGTCGGACAACCAGAGTTCGCTGGTCGTCGTCGAGCTGTCGCCCTACCTGGACGACGACGCGGCCCTGGCCGTCGCCGACCGGGTGGCCGCCGCGCTGCACCGCATCGACGCGCCGCAGGTGCTGGTCGGCGGCAGGCTGCTCGCCGAACGCGACTTCGGCGACCAGGCGATCGCCGACGCCGCGTTCGGGGAGTCGGTCGCGCTGGTCGCGCTGTGCGGCGTACTCGTGCTGATCCTCGGCGGCCTGGGCGCGAGCAGCCTGCCGCTGGGCACGGCGCTGGCCACGGTCGCGGGCACGCTGCTGGCCTTGACCGGCCTGGCCGAAGCGGTCCCGATCAGCGAATACACGGTCAACGTCGTCACCCTGCTCGGTCTGGGCCTGGCCGTGGACTACAGCCTGCTGATCCTGGCCCGGTTCCGCGAGGAGCGGGCCGCCGACCCCCGCGCGCCGCTGCCGGAACTGCTGGCCCGGACGGTGTCCGCGGCCGGGCGGGCGGTGCTCGTCGCGGGGCTCGCGGTCGGCGTCGCCCTGTCGGGGCTGTTCGTGTTCGCCGAGCCGCTGCTCGCGGCGATGGCGCTGGGCGGCGCGCTGGTGGTCGCGCTGGCCACCGCGGCCGGGCTGACCCTGGTCCCGGCGCTGATCGCGGTGGCGCACCGGCGTATCCCGACGCCCGGGACGCGGACCTGGGTGTGGCGGCGGCCCGCCCGGCGCGGCCTCGGGCTGCTGGCGCGGTCGGCCGCGTTCGCGCAGCGCCGACCTGCCGTGGTCGCCCTCGCGGTGACCGGGGCGTTGCTGGCGCTGAGCGTGCCGCTGCTGCACGTGCACCTCGCCGGCTCCGACGCCCGGTCGCTGCCCGCAGCCAGCGAGGCCCGGCGGGCGTATGAGGCGGTCCAGCGCGACTTCGCCGCGAAGTACCCGCAGCCGGTGCCCGTGGTGATCGAGGCGGGCCCCGACGAGCCCGCGGTCCGAGGGTTGCTCGACCGGATGCGCGCCCTGCCCGGGGTGACCGACGTGGACCTGCGCGAGGGCGTACCCGGGCAGGCCACCATCGCGGAGGTGGAGACCCCCGGTCCGCCCGCGGGCGAGCAGGTCCAGCGGCTGGTCCGCGAGCTGCGGGCGCTGGACACCGCACTGCCGGTGCTGGTGGCGGGGCCGGCGGCGGAACTCGTCGACGCCAAGGACGCCATGGCCGCGCGGCTGCCCGTCGCGCTGGCGGTGGTCGTCACGGCCACCGCGCTGCTGCTGTTCCTGCTCACCGGCTCGGTGGTGGCGTCGGTGAAGGCGCTGCTGATGAACCTGCTCACCATGCTGGCCACGCTGGGGGTGCTGGTCGCGGTGTTCCAGTGGGGTTGGGGCGCGGCGCTGCTCGGGTTCGAACCCTGGGGGGCGCTGGACCTGACCACGCCGCTGCTGCTGTTCGTGTTCGTCTTCGGCCTGTCCATGGACTACGAGGTGTTCCTGCTGGCCCGGATCAGGGAGGAATGGTCTCGGCGTACCGGCGACGACCGCGCCGCGAACGACCGGGCGGTGCTGGCCGGGATCATCGCCACGGGACCGGTGGTCACCGCGGCGGCGGTGTCGATCGGCGTCGTCTTCCTCGGCTTCGCGCTCGGGCAGCTGGTCGCGGTCAAGGAGATCGGCGTCGGCATGGCCGTGGCCGTGCTGCTCGACGTCGTCGTGGTACGCGGCCTGCTGCTGCCCGCGGTGATGTCCCTGCTCGGCCGGGCGAACTGGTGGCCCTACGGTGGCCGTCCGGCCGCCCCGGCCGCGGCCCGCCCGAGCGGCGTGGCCGCGGGGTCGCCCTCCGCTGCCCGCTCGGTGAAGGTGGGCAGCTCGTCCGGAGCCGACCGACCCCGAGCCTGAGGACGCTCCTCGTTCGCCGGTGGACGGCGACCCGCGCACGGGCGAGGTCGCGAGCCCGCGCACGGGCGTAGGCGTACGCTGGTCGGCGTGGATCAAGAGGATCGCATAGCCCTGTTCCTGGACTACGAGAATCTGGCGATCGGTGCCCGTGATCACCTCGGCGGGATGACGTTCGACCTGCGGCCCATCGCCGACGCGCTCGCCGAACGCGGACGGGTCGTGGTGCGTCGCGCCTACGCCGACTGGTCGTACTTCGACGAGGACCGTCGACTGCTGACGAGGTCGCATGTCGAGCTGATCGACATCCCGCAGCGGATGGGGACCTCGCGCAAGAACGCCGCCGACATCAAGATGGCGGTCGACGCCCTGCAACTGGCCTTCGAGCGCGACTACATCTCCACGTTCGTGTTCGGCACCGGCGACAGCGACTTCACCCCGCTGGTCCACAAGCTGCGCGAGCTGAACAAGCGGGTCATCGGCGTCGGGGTCGAACAGTCGACCTCGGCGCTGCTCCCACCGGCCTGCGACGAGTTCCTCTACTACGACCGGCTCGAAGGCGTCGAGATCAGACCGGCCCGCGCCCGAGGCGGCCGGACGACCGCGCCTGCCAAGCCCCCGGAGACCGTGCCGCAGCCGGTCGAGCAGGAACTCGAACCCGCGGCGGCACCGGAGGAGACCGCCCGCGACGTCGACACCCTCGCGGTGCTGGTCGCCCAGACCGTCGCCGGCCTGCAGGGCAGCTCCGGCGGGGCGGTGACCGCGTCGACGCTCAAGCGCACGCTGCTGCGCAAGGACCCGACGTTCAACGAGGCCGACTACGGGTTCCGCACCTTCGGGGAGCTGCTGCGATACCTCGCCGAACGGGACGTCGTCGAGCTCGGCGAAGGGCCCGCCAAGGGCGATCCGGAAGTGTCGCTGCCCGAGCACGGCGGCCCCGAGGCGGAGTTCGGGCTGCTGCGCTCGGTCGTCACCGACCTGAGCCGCAACGCGGGCCCGGTGGCACTGTCCGGCCTGAAGAACCAGCTGCGCCGGGCCCAGCCGGAGTTCAGCGAGAAGAAACTCGGCTACCGGAGCTTCCTGCAGTTCTGCAAAGCGGCGGCGACCGCCGGAATCGTCGACCTGCGATGGGACCCGGAGACCGACGACTACCTGCTCACCACGACACGGGCCTGAGCCCCCGGCAGGCCGCCGAACGCACCGCGGCTCCACCGCGAACGAGGTCGCGGCGCCGCGCGGCCGAGCGCCTGCCGGGGTCGCGGTCGACCGGTCAGGTCGTCACATCATGTGCCACACGCCGTACGAGCACTCCATGTAGCGGCCGTCGAGCACCCCCGACCAACCGTGCGGATACCACGTGCCGTTCCACTCGCACATCGTCCCGGGCTTCTGCGCCTGTGCCGGGACGGCGGCCGCGGTCATGCCCGCCGCCGTGGCGACACCGATGATGAGCAGTAACCGTAAGGTGCGCATGCTGACCTCCTCGAAAGGCTTCATCGGTCAAGCATATGCTTACATGTATCTATGCGTAAGTGATCGTCGGCGGGCCGAGACCCCCGCCTGGCGCGCCGTTAATCGCTGGCCGAGAACTGGCCGAATCACCGAGGATCACCAGCATGGATGCCGATACCGGCCGCGGCCAGCCCACCGGCGGGGCGCCCCTCAGCGACATCGGCGGCCCCGACGCCACGGTCCGGGCGACAGCCCGCGCGCTGGCGAAGGTCGACAGCGCGGTGGCCCTGGTGCTCGTCGAGGGCATCCTCGACGAGATCGCGCTGCGCGCGGTCGCCACGGCACGCGGGCGTGATCTCGATGCCGAGCGGATCGTCATCGTGCCGATCGGAGGAGCCCACGCGATCGGCCGCTTCCTGACGAGCCTGGGACCCCTGGCCACCCGGGTGCGGCTCGCGGGCCTGTGCGACCTTCGGGAGGCCGAGTTGTTCCGGCGGGCCGTCGCGGCTCATGTCGGCTCGGATCTCACCGGCACCGACATGGAGCGGCTGGGCTTCCACGTCTGCGACAGAGATCTCGAGGACGAACTCATCCGCGCCCTGGGACCCGAAGAGGTGCAAGCACTCTTCGACGCCGAGGGTGACCTCGGGCTGTTCCGGCAGTTCCAAAGTCAGCCCGCCTGGCGCGGTCGGCAGATCGAGGCGCAGATCTACCGGTTCCTCCGCAGCAGCGGCAGCCGGAATCTGCGCTACACCCGCCTGCTCGCGGAGGCCGCGGTTCGTCAAGGCAGGCCGCCCCGACCTCTCGACGCGCTGCTCACCGCCGTCTGACCGCCGCCTGACCACCCCAGGGTCACCCCCGGCGGACCTGCCGGCGACCCGCCGCGGAGCGGTCGGCAGCTATCTTGACAACTGCCGATCAATTGGCCGATCCTCAGAGAGAGCGCTCCCCGAAAGATCGTCAGGTATCACCCATGCCTGGGGCAAACGCATGACCACGACAGCCGGCCACCTTGACCGCACCGTCGCGCGGGCCGCCGTCGCGCGGGCGGTGCTGCTCGGCCGGGCGGCGGCGACTCTCACCATCACCGGCGGGGTCCTGCGCCTGAGCGCGCGGCCCGCATCGCTGCTCGCCGTGCTCCTGCTCGTCTTTCTCGCGACCACCGTCGCCCTCGTCTGCCTGTCCCGCAATCCCCACCTGGTCAGCCACCCCCTCCCGGTCCTCGCGGCGGACGCCACGATCGTGGTGGCCGTCCTCGGGCTCGGGGGCGGTGAGGTCGCCTTCTTCTGCTGCGCTGTCGGCGCGAGCGCGCTGGCGGGCGTGCTCGTAGGTTTCCGGGCGCTGCTACCCGCCGCGTGCTACGCCGGGCTCGGCTACCTGGTGGCCGCCCGCCTGCTCGGCTCGGTGCCGGGAGCGCCGAGCCTGGCCGGTTTCGTCCTCGCCTTCCCGATCGCCAACGTGCTCACCGCCGTCGGCGCCGCCGTGGCGACAGCCGCCCTGGCGGGGTATGTCGAGTCGTCGGTCAGGCTGGTCGCGGCGGCGCAGCGTACGGCGGCGGCGTCGGAGCGGGCCCGGCTCGCCCGCGAGCTGCACGACTCGGTCACCAAGACGCTGCGCGGGGTCTCGTTCGCGGCGCTGGCACTACCGGCTTCGCTGCGCCGGCAGCCGGGCCTGGCCGAGCAGTTGGCCGCGACGGTGTCGGCGGGCGCCACCGCCGCCGTACGCCAGGCGCAGCAGGTCCTTGAGGGTCTGCGCCTGGACGATCCGGATCACGAGTTCGCCGCGACGGTGCAACGGATCTGCCGTCAGTGGAGCGAGCGCGAGGGGATCGCGGTTCGGGTGTCGGTCAGGCCCGCCGACCTGCCCTTGGATCAGCGCTACGAGCTGGGCCAGATCCTGCGCGAGTCGCTGGTGAACATCGCGCGCCACGCCGGGGCGACGTCCGTGACCGTGGAACTGGCGCCCGTCGCCGGGGGTGTGCGGCTGCACGTCACCGACGACGGGTGCGGGTTTCGGGTACCGGCCGGGCTGAGCGGCTGTTTCGGCCTGATCGGGATGGCGGAACGGGCCGCCGCCGTCCGCGGCACCCTACGGGTGGTCTCCGCGCCGGGCCGGGGGACGATCGTCGAGACGGTCGTCGCGGACAGCTCCCCGAAGGCGGCCGCCTATGCCGCGACGCCGTCATGATCTCGGTCATGGTGGTGGACGACAATCCCATCGTCCGGGCGGCGCTCAGCGGCTACCTGGAACTCTGCGCGGACCTGTGCGTGTCGGCACAGGCGGCCGACGGGCGGGAGGCTGTCGCGCTGGCTCGCCGGGACCGACCCACGGTCACCCTGCTCGACTACCGCATGCCGGTGGCGGACGGGCTCTCGGTGCTCGGCGAGCTGATCCCCCATACGCGGGTGCTGGTGCTCACGAGCGACGCCAGCCCGGACCTCATCACGGGCATGCTGCGCGGCGGCGCGTGCGGCTATCTCGTCCACGGCGCGTTCGACCCGCCGGAGCTGTACCGGGCGGTGGTGGCCGTGGCGGCGGGGCACGGCTGGCTCTCGCCGGTCGCGGCGGCCGTCGCGGCCGCGACCGTGCGCGAGCACGCCGAACACGAGCGCGCCCGCCGCGACCTCGCCGAGCGGCAGCGGCTCACCAGGTCCCGGTTCGGCCTGACCCGGCGGGAGCAGGAAGTGTTGGCGCAGCTCGCCCAAGGATTGTCCAATGCAGCCATCGCGCACCGGCTGATGCTGACCGAGAAGACGGTCAAGAACCACCTGCAGCACATCTTCGCCAAGCTGGGTGTGACCCGCCGCACCGAGGCGGTCGCCGTGTGGACCGGGCAGAGGTAGCGGCGTGCCCGTCGTGTCCTCACGCATACTGGGCTGGGCGGCCCTTGTCCTGGCGGTCGGTGCCACGATCGTCGTCGTGCCGCCGCTGCTCATGCCGGGCCCACAGCACGGCGGGGTGCCTATGCGGCAACAACCCGCCGGGTCGCCACCCGCGCAGCCTTCGACCACGCCCGCACCGGACCCGCAATCGCCGTCGCCGTCGCGGATTTCACGGCCGCCGACGACGAAACCGGCCGCGTCGCCCACCATTCGGTTCCGGCCGATCACCGTGCACGCCGCCGACCCGGTCAACATCCGCGTGGGCGCCCGCGTGATCGAGTGCCCCACCTGTGTGGACGGCAGCCGGGTCGGCTACATCGGCGGCCCGAACACCCTCGCCGTGCGGATCGCGGGAGTGCCGCGGGCGGGCGAGCGGACGCTGACCGTCGTCTACGAGACCGAGCAGCCGCGCACCCTCAAGCTCGCCGTCGACGACGGGCCGGTTCGGGAACTGACACTGGCCGGGGCCCGCAGCTGGCTGATCCCGGTACACGTGTCGGTGCGGCTGTGGCTGCCGGCGGGCACCTGCTGGATCAGGTTCTTCAACGACACCGGCTCGGCCCCCGA
Source organism: Catellatospora tritici (assembly GCF_019083965.1). Taxonomy (GTDB): domain Bacteria; phylum Actinomycetota; class Actinomycetes; order Mycobacteriales; family Micromonosporaceae; genus Catellatospora; species Catellatospora tritici. The sequence goes on along the minus strand of NZ_JAHRCY010000004.1, from coordinate 83,067 downwards.
CATCAACACGATCACGATCAGTTGACGCGGGGCCGATGGTCCGCTCCCCCGCGTCCGGGCGGGCACCGCACAGGGCGCCCGCCCGGACGTGTGCTCAGAACTGTCCGGCGCTGTTGCACTTGGCCGACTGCACGATGCAGTTCTTCACCCGGTGTCCCTGCGCGTCGTTGTCCCAGGCGTTGAAGAAGTCGCCGTGCATGGACGAGGCCATCCCCGATGCCAGGGTGAACCCGTCCGCGCTGCCCACGGTGGGGTACGCGAGGACGAACGAGACCGACGGGATCGCGACCGGGAACGCGCTCGGGCAGGTGCCGTTCGGCGTGAAGGCCACATGCGACTTGTGGTCGGGGCTGTCGAGGTGCGTGCCGTCCCAGCAGTCCGGGAAGACGAGCTGGAACATCAGCGTCCCGCCCGGAGAACAGATCGGCCAGTTGCCGTCGGCGCTGCGGCCGATCGCGCCGCCGGTGGTCCCGCCCACGCAGTAGAACTGGTTCACCGATCCCGCCGGGGTGGGCGCCTGCAATCGCGCGTCGCCCGCGATCATCTCGAAGCCCAGCGGGAAGGGCACCGTCTGGCTGGGGTCGGCCAGCCGCGAGCCGTAGTACACCACGACCCCCTTCGGCTCCACCGCCGTGCCGCGCTCGTACAGGGTCGGCACCCAGTATGCCGACAGGTCGGCGGGGGTCGGCGCGCACGTCGTGTTGACGTTGGCCCGCAGACTGTCCACGGTGGAGTTGGCGTTGGCGCCGCGGTTGCCGAAGAAGGAGTGCATGTGCGAGGCGCCGGGCAGCCTGGGGAAGACGATGGGGTCGTCCTTGAGGGAGTGGCTGTACGTGCACGTCGCGTTGAACTCCGGCACCCGTACCGCGTTGGGCGGCGCGGGGGCCATCGCCATCGCCCGAAACGCGGCCAGCTGCGCGTTCCACTTCACCGGATCGACGTTCACCCAGCCGCTGGCCGGACCACCGGCGTTGAAGGAGAGCCAGTTGAGGTTGACGAAGTCCGCGCCGCTGCCGGGGTTGGCCAGCACGGCATACACCGACTGGGCACCGGCCGGGTGGCTGGTGACGCTCACCGTCTGGGTCACCCACGTCTGCCAGCCGCCGGTGGCCGTGATGGTGAACTGCGCCAGGACGGGCCCGGTCAGCGACCCGGTGCGCAGCTCGACCGTCCCCGGGCCGCCGGTGGCGGACGCGACGCGGACGGAGATGTTCATCGTGCCGGAGGCGCCCAGGTCCACGCCGTCGTAGCGCAGCCAGTCCCCGCGCGACAGGTAACCGACGTCGGAGCCGCCCCCGGTGTCGACGGTCGCCTCGACGACGCCGCCGGACTGGGCCGAGTACGCTTCGGCCTGCACCACCAGCTCGGCGGCGCTCGCCGACGGGGTCAGGGCGACGACGACCGCGGCCAGCACCATTCCCGCGCAACCGGCGCCGAGCGAGACCATCCGCACCGGCCGCCTGATCCAGTCTCTTGTCATGCGCGACCCTCCTACATTCCGCGAAAAGAGCGAGATCTTTTCAACGTAGTTACAGTCGTGAATCGAAACATGAGGCGAAGTCCTCAGCGGACGCCGGTTCCAGGGCCCACTTTCTGGGCACTCGAGGTCATGGCCCGCACTGCGGACCATGCCCCTCGGTGTCCGTACGCGACCATGCCCGCGCCACGCCACCACTGCGGCCGTGGGACCGCGGGCCAGGGGCAGGGCCCCGAAGATCCGCGCGCCGCGAAGGTGAAAGGATCGTGCCGTACGTCCGGCGACGCGCCGGACTCACCGACCCCCGAAGGAGTAGCCATGCCGGTTTCCGCCGATCTCGCCAAGCTGCTGGACAAGGACTACCACGACAAGAGCCTGGAGGAGATCGCCAACGCGCCGGTCGCCGCGCTCGCCGGTGTGAGCGAGCGTGCGGCCGAGCACCTCAAGGATGCGCTGGGCATCAAGACGATCGGCGAGCTGGGCCGCAGCCCGTACTTCCGCGCCGCGCGGGCCATCGCCGACCTGGCCGACGCCAAGTAACCGAGACCGGGGCCGGCCGTCATGGCGGCCGGCCCCGGCCCGGCGTCGATCGACCTCGTCTTCGAGCAGCGGATCGACCGGGTCGTGTCCTCGGCCTCGAGCCTCCGTTGGACCAGTCAGCCGGGGCTACCGCGCGACGGACGACCGCCGCGCGACCAAGACACCACTGCGACCCCGGTAAAACGCTCGACCGAGGAGCACCCCATGGAACTCAAGCCCGTCGGCCAAACGGTGAAGACCCCGGCGCAGAACTTCGTCGGCGATGTCTACCTGACTCCGATCCACAGCGGCACGGGCCCGTCCCGCATGACTGTCGCGCTGGTCCGCTTCACCCCGGGTGCCCGCACCAACTGGCACTCCCACGCCGTCGGGCAGACCCTGCACGTCACCGAGGGTGTCGGCCTCGTCGGCACGCGCGACGGGACAGTGCTGCGCATCCGGGCCGGCGACACCATCGTCTGCCCGCCCGACGAGGAACACTGGCACGGCGCTGGCGCCGACACCTTCATGAGCCACCTCGCCATGCTCGAAGCCCGACCCGACGGCAGCGACCCCACCACCTGGCTCGAACCGGTACCCCAAGACCGGTACGAATCCGCCAACCGGCTGTAGCCGGGCACACGACGACGTCCGCGAGAAGGGTGCTGGGTGTGGAATACGTACGGCTGGGCCGCACCGGTCTGAAAGTGAGTCGGATCGGGCTCGGCTGTATGAGCTACGGCAGCGCAGCCGCCGGGATGCACCAGTGGACCCTCGATGAGCAGGCCGCAGCGCCGTTCTTCCGGCAGGCGGTCGAACTGGGCGTCACCTTCTGGGACACCGCGAACGTCTACCAGGGCGGCACCTCCGAGGAGATCGTCGGCCGCGCGATCGCCAGATTCTCCCGCCGCGAGGACATCGTGCTGGCCACCAAGGTGAGCGGGAAGATGCATGACGGACCCGGCGGCAGCGGCCTGTCCCGCAAGGCCATCCTCGAACAGGTCGACGCGTCGCTGCGGCGGCTGGGCACCGACTACATCGACGTCTACTACATCCACCGGTTCGACGAGCAGACACCCGTCGAGGAGACCATGGCCACCCTGGACGGCCTGATCCGTTCGGGCAAGGTGCGGTATCTCGGCGCGTCGTCGATGTGGGCGTGGCAGTTCGCGAAGCTGCAGCAGTCAGCCGTGGTCAACGGCTGGACGGCGTTCTCGGCCATGCAGGACCAGTACAACGTCCTCAAACGCGAGGAGGAGCGGGACATGATCCCGATGTGCTGGGACCAGGGCGTCGGGCTGACGCCGTACTCGCCGCTGGCCAAGGGTAGGGCGGCCCGGCCGTGGGGAGAGCAGACCACCCGGTCGTCGGCCGACGGCGTCGCCAGAACGTTCGACCGTGACGTCGACAAGCCGGTGGTCGACGCCGTCCAGGCCGTCGCCGCCGCCCGCGGCGTCCCGATGGCACAGGTGGCGCTGGCGTGGCTGCTGTCCAAGCCGGTGGTCTCCTGCCCCATCGTGGGCGCGACCCAGCCGCACCACCTGCTGCACGCCGTCGCGGCCGTGGAGCTGTCACTCACCGCGGATGAGACGGCCGAGCTGGAAGGTCGCTACACGCCGCAGGACAACTACTGGTGGTGAAGCCGAGCCCGCGCGGCTCAGGACGGCGCCGAGCCGAGGCGGACCACACCCGGCGGCGCCGATCCGGACTCGGATACGTGCCCGCTGGCCGGCGTCAGACCATCGCGCCGCTCAACGGAGATCGTCGGCCTCTCGCTGCAGCCTGTCCCGGTCCCAGGTGACGACCGCGCCCGGGACGGCATCGGGCAGGATGTCCTCGAGGTAGCGCAGTCTGCGCCAGCGCAGGCCGGCGGCGGCGAGGACGATGTGGAGCCCGCCGAGGATGATCAGCGCCGACGCCAGGCTCCGGCCGGGTCCCGTGCCGAACCAGCCGTCGCCGGTCGGCGCGAGGACCGAGTCGGCGAGCCATCCGGCGCAGACATAGCCGAGCGGTTCGGTGAGGTTGGCGGTCATCCGGTTGGTGGCGAGGATCCGTCCCTGCAGCTCCATCCCCACCTTGATCTGGATCATGGTCTGCCAGTGGCCGTTGATGAGGGCGATGGAGGCCATGACCAGGGCCATGCCCACGATGGGATAGGCGGCTTGCGGGCGCAGCCCGGCGATGACGAGCCCCGCGCCGGTGAGCGCGACGAAGCCGATCATGCCGGTGGCGCGGCGGGCCAGTCCGCCCCACAGGGCCATGGCCACGCCACCGGCGACCCCGCCCAGCGCGCCGATCATGGTGGTGACGCTCAGGGTGCCGGCGCCGCCGGTGCCCAGCACCATCGGCGGCAGCAACGCCAACGCGATCCCGAGCACGAGGTTGTAGCCGAGGAAGAACACGACCATGGCGACGAAGCTGGGTCGGCGGGCGATGTAGCGCAGACCGCCCGCAATCTCCTTCCAGACGGTCTCCTCCCGGTGCCGGAAGAGCAGGTCGGGGAAGCGTACGGCGAGCAGGGTGGCTAGCGCGACCGCGACTGTCGCCAGATCGGTGATCATCACGCCGCGCAGGCCGATGGCGACGATCAACGCGCCGCCCGCCAGCGGGCCCGCGGCCTGGCTGACGGCCATGACCGTCTGCAGGATCCCGTTGACCCGGCCGAGGTACTGCTTGGGTACGAGTTGGGCGACGGCGGCGAGGTAGGCCGGTTGCTGAAACGACGACGCGATCGAGCCGAGCGCGGCGGCGACGTAGATGTGCCACAGCCGCAGCGAGCCGGTGGCGTAGGCGGCCAGGCACAGCCCGGTGCCCGCGGCGTTGACGACCTCACCGCCGATCATCAGCAGCCGCCGGTCCCAGCGGTCCGCGGCGGCTCCGGCCAGAGGCAGCACCAGCAGGCCGGGCAGCAGCGCGGTGATGAGGATGACGGAGAACTGGGTGACGCTGCCGGTCTGCAGGTAGACCCAGACGCCCATGGCGAACGCCATCGCCCGGCTGCCGGTCAGCGACACCAGTTGACCGAGGGTGACCAGTGCGAAGTCGCCCAGCCGGGCGCCTGGTCGGCGTGCGCCACCGGCGGGCGCGGCAGGCGCCGGGGCAGGCGGCGGCGCGGGCGGGGCGGCGGCCAGGCGCTGCTCGGTCCAGCGGACCAGGATGGCGGCAAGCTGGTCGGCCTGGTGCCTGAGGAAGAAGTGGCCCGCGTCGGGGATGACGGCCAGATCGGTGGTGGCGCACAGGGTGTTCCACTCGCGGTGGCGTTCCTGGTGGAACTCGGTGATCCGGTCGCGTTCGCCGACGACGCTCAGCGCGGGCAGCGTGCGCGGCTGGGCGCCGGTGTGGCACAGGCGGGTGTAGAGGTCTTCGGATTCGCGGGCGTCGTGGCGTACCGCGCGCAGCGTGAACGCCTGCTCGGCCGGGTCGAGGACCTCGGTGAGGCCGCCGATGCCGCGCAGCATGTCGTGGTAGTTCCGGTCGGAGCGCCAACGGTCGCTGGGCACGAGCCTGGCCCACAGGTCGAAGACCCGGCCGGGCAGCCGTGGCGCGGGAACGCCCCACCGAGCACGACACCGGTGACGGGCGCGCCCTCGGCTGCCAGCCTGCGGGCGATGTCGTAGGCCAGTGCGGCGCCGACGCAGTGCCCGTACACGGTGATCGGTCCGGTGATGGTGCGGCGGATCTCGTCGGTGCAGCGGGCGGCGATCGTGTCGAATGGTTCGAGGGGCCGGGCCGGGTCGGCGGGGTCGTGGCCGGGAAGTTCGACCGCGTACAGCGGGAACTGCGCCGGCAGTGCCCTGGCCAGTTCGGCGTAGGCCGCGGCGGTGGCGCCGCCGAACGGGACCGCGACCACGGCGGCGGTCGCGGTGGCGGTGCCCGCCGTGGCCCCGGGTAGCCGGTGCAGGTAGCCGCCGGTGTCGGCGCGGCCGAGGAAGTCGGCCAGGCGGCGGATGGTGGGGTGCTGGAACAGGGACACCACGCGCATCCCGTCGCCGACGCGGCGGGCCACGCGCATGGCGCTGAAGGAGTCGCCGCCGCAGGCGAAGAAGTCGTCGTCGATGCCGACGCGGTCCAGGCCGAGCACGTCGCACCAGATCCGGGCCAGGTCGGCGTCGCGGGCGTGCCGGGGCGGGGTGGCGGGCTGGTCGCCCGTGGGTTGGCGCTCGGGCGCGGGCAGGGCGCGCCAGTCGAGTTTGCCGTTGGGTGTCAGCGGCAGCCGGTCGAGGGCGACGAACGCGGCGGGCACCAGGTAGGCGGGCATCGCCGCGCGGGCGAAGTCAGGCAGCGGCGGCTGCGGCGCGACGCCGGGCACGGTCACGTAGTAGGCGGCGAGGGTGGTGTACCCGTGGTCGGTGCGAGCGGCGACGGCGACGTCGGCGATGCCGGGGTGGCGGCGCAGGACGGCCTCGATGTGGGCGGGTTCGACCCGGTAGCCGCGGATCTTCACCTGCCGGTCGAGGCGGCCGAGGAACTCCACCGATCCGTCGGCCCGGATCCGGGCACGGTCGCCGGAGCGGTAGGCGCGGGCGCGCGGGTCGGCGCGGAACGGGTCGCGGATGAAGCGTGCCTGGTCGGGGCTGCCGGGGTGGAGGTAGCCGCGGGCGACGCTGCCGCCGGTGATCAGCAGTTCGCCCGCGGCGCCGCGCGGCAGGGGCCGCAGTTGGGCGTCGACCACGTGCACACCCACGTGGTCGAGCGGGAAGCCCAGCGGCACGGTCACCCCGCGCGGGACGGGCGGGGGGTCGGGGACGCGGTAGGCGAGCACCGACACGGTGGTCTCCGTCGGACCGTACTGGTTCCAGACCACGCAGCCGGGCCGGGCGGCCTGCGCGGCGGCGGCCAGGTCCCAGGTGCAGGCCTCGCCGGCCAGGACCAGGTGGCGCGCTGGTACGACGTCCGGCAGGAGTCCGGCGTCGGCGACGGCCTGCAGGTGGCTGGGCACCAGTTTCATGACGTCGATGTGGTGGGTCCGGAAGTAGTCCGCGAAGCGGGGTGGGTCGGCGGCCCATTCGTAGGGCAGCAGGTGCAGCGTGCCGCCGGTGGCCAGCGCACCGTAGACGTTGGTCAGGCCCAGGTCCGCGGCGAGCGTCGACACCAGCGCGAAGTTCAGCCCGTCGGGCAGTGCCATCCGGTCGATGATCGAGGTCAGGTAGGCGGCGAAGTGGCGGTGTTCCACCACCACACCCTTGGGTGCGCCGGTCGACCCGGACGTGAACAGCACGTACATGGCCTCGTCGGCACCGGCGGCGGTCGTGGCCGAGCCCGGCGGGAGCCGCTCGACGGCGGCGATCTCGACGTGCGGGGCCGCCTGTGCCAGTGCGGCGGTGTCCACGTGGGCGTGGGTCAGCACCAGCCCCGCGTCCGCCGCGTGTAGCACCGCGGCCAGATGCGGCGGCGGCATGACCGGATCGAGCGGTAGGTAGGTCCGCCCCGCCTTCAGTGCGGCCAGCATCGCCACGACGTAGTCCACGGACCGTTCGAACAGCAGCCCGACGGGCTGCGACCGGGCTCCTTGCCCGGCCAGGTACGCGGCCAGTGCCGCCGCGCGACGGTTCAGGTCGCCGTAGGTGATGTGCTCGTCGGGGGTCTGCACGGCGACGCGGTCGGGGTCGGCGTGCGCGTGACTCTCGAAGCGTCGCAGCACCGGCACGGGATCGGCCGCCGGGGTGGTGCGATGGTCGCGCGGGTCGGTGTCGTGGGGCGGCACCGGGGGCAGCGCCGCCATGGGCGCGTCCAGGTCGTCGAGGAGGGTGGCCAGCACGGCGACGGTGTGTTCGCCGATGCGTCGCGCGGTCGCGCCGTCGAGCAGGTCGGTGGCGTGGTTGAGGGTCAGCCGCAGCCGGTCGCCGTGGTCGACCACGGTGCAGGTGAGGTCGAACTTCGCGCGGGCGCGGCTGACGTCGACGGGGGCCACCTGTAGGCCGGGGACCTGGGTGGGTGCCTCGGTCGCCGGGTAGTGGTTGAACATGACCTGCACCAGCTGCCCGGCGCTGAGGTCGCGCTGCGGGTTGAGTTCGGCGACCAGGTGTTCGAAGGGCAGGCTCTGGTGTTCCAGGTCGTGCAGTGTGCTGCTCCACAGGCGACGCACCAGGTCGCGGCAGGTCTGCAGCGCGCTCAGGTCCAGCCGCAGCACGACGGTGTTGATGAAGCAGCCGATGAGTTGCTCGATGTCGACGCGTTCGCGGCCGGAGACCGGGACGGCGACGGCGAGATCCTCGGTGGCGCAGTGCCGGTGCAGGACGAAGCCGAACGCGGTCAGCAGGAGCGCGAACGGGGTCACCGCCGCGTCGCGGGCCACGGCGTGCAGCCGCCGCCGCGTCTGCTGATCGAGGTCGAAGTGGATCTCGGCACCGCGGTCGCGGCGCACCGCCGGGCGGGGCTGTTCCAGGGGCAGCTCCAGCACCGGGGCCAGGCCCGCCAGCCGCTCGCGCCAGTAGGACAGGTGCCCGGCGAGGTCGCCGTCGACCAGGCCCGCCGACTGCCAGGCCGCGAAGTCGGCGTACTGCACGCCGGGTGGGGCCTGCCCGGCGGAGTCGCCGCTGACGGCGCGGGCGTAGGCGGCGAAGAACTCTGCCACCAGCAGTCGGCACGACCAGGCGTCGGAGGCGATGTGGTGCACGACGAGCAGCAGCACGTGCTCGTCGTCGGCCTCGCGGACCAGCAGCACCCGCAGCGGGAACTCGGCGTCGAGGTCGAACGGCCGGTCCGCGGCGGCGGCCAACACCGCATCCGTACCCCCCGGCGGGGCGGGCGGCGACGCGTCGACCACCTCCACCCGCAGCCGCTGGGCGGCGTCGGCCGGGTGCGCCGCCAGCAGTCGCGGCTGCCCGTCATCGTCGCCGCAGGTGGTGCGCAGCACCTCGTGCCGGGCCAGCACCGCCGTCACGGCCGCCTGCAGCGCCCCGAGGTCGAGCCTGCCGCGCAGCCGGACCGCCTCCACATTGTTGTAGGCGGCACTGTCAGGTTGCAGTTTCTGCAGGAAGTACAGGCGCCGCTGGGCCGACGACATCGGCAACCGACCCGACGAGCGGTCCAGCACTGGGATCGGCTCGGGGCGCGGGCGGACGGGGTTGTCCCGCAGCCGGCTGCTGAGCTGGGCGCGTTGTTGCGGGCTCAGCTGCGCCAGGCGCTGTGCGAGCGACGCCTCGGTCATGCGTCGTCCAGGGAGTCCAATAATGCCCGCAGTTCCTCTGGATCGGTCGCCAGCAGCTGTTCGGCCAGGATCGCCGCGGCGAGACCGGTCACCGTCGCCGCCGCGAACACGGCCCGCTGCGACAGCTGGACGCCGTGGTCGTCGGCGATCCGCGAGACCAGCCGGGTCGCGGTGATCGAGTCCCCGCCGAGGGCGAACAGGTCGTCGCCGGCCGACACCCGTGGTGTGCCGAGCAGTTCAGTGAACTGCTCGGCCAGCCAGCGCTCGAGTTCGCCCGTCGGAGCGACGAACACCGCCGCCGGGGCGTGCCGCGCGGCGAGTTCGGTCAGCCGGGCCCGGTCGACCTTGCCGGTCCGGGTCGTCGGCAGCTCGTCCAGTTCGACGAAACGGCTGGGGATCATCACCGGGGGCAGCAGATCCAGCAGGCCCGACCGCAGTCGGCCGACGTCGAGCGGCTGGCCCATGGCGGGCACGACGTACGCGGTCAGCCGGGGTTCGGTGCCACCGACCGCGGCGACGAAGGCGTCGGCGACGGCGGGCTGGGCCCGGATGGCGCGGGTGACCTCCACCGGATGGACCCGCACCCCGTTGATCTTGACCTCGTCGTCGGCGCGACCTATCACGACCAGTTCGCCTCGCTCGTCGACCCGTCCAAGGTCACCGGTGCGGTATGCCGTCTCCCCGGCGCCCAGGTCGGCGAAGCGTGCCGCGTTCTCCGTCGGCAGCCCCAGGTAGCCATGGCTGCACGAGCGGCTGACCAGCACGATCTCACCCGCGGCCGGAGGCTGGCGCAGCGCCGCCCGCACGAGTTCGGCCGACAGGGTCGCCTCGGGCGCGATCAGGCAGTACCGCGTGCCGGGGACCGGCCGCCCGGCCGGGACAGGTTCGGTGAACCGCTCCCCCACCGCGATCTGCCGGTAGACGGTGCCCTGGCCGCTCTCGGTCGAACCGTAGGAGTTCACCTGCACCGACGTGCCCGAGAAGGTGTCCAGCCAGCCCGTCTGCACGTCCGGGGTCAGCGGCTCGCCGAGGAAGAACACCGCCCGCACCTTCGGGCAGCGGCGGCGGCCGTCGCGCAGCCAGCCGCGCGCGACCGACGGCACGACGGTGACCACCCCGATGTCCGTGCGGGCGAGCCAGTCCACGGTCGCCGCGGGCGACACCAGGTCGTCCGGCTCCGGTATGACCAGGGTCGCGCCCGCCGTCAGCGGTGGGAAGAGGTCGCGCAGGCTCGCCTCGAAGCTGACACCGGCGATGAACGCGAACCGGTCGCCCGGCCCGAACCCGAACTCGCGGCAGAACCAGTCGGCGAAGGTGCGCACGCCGAGCGCCGAGCCCAGGACCGGTTTGGGCACCCCGGTGGAGCCGGAGGTGAAGTACACGAACGCCCCGTCCTCGGCGATCGCCTCGTGCGGATCGCCTGTCCGTGTCTCGGGCGGGCCGGACGACCGCAGCAGCAACCGCGGCCGGGCCAGCTCGACGAAGACGTCCCGCCGGGCCGGTGGGACGTCGGGGTCCAGCGGCACGACCACCCCGCCGGCGGCCAGCACGGACAGGTAGTCGACCACGAACTCCGGGGACTTCGCCCGTTCGAGGGCTACCAGGGCACCGGCCGCACCGTGGTCCCGCAGCACCCGTGCTCGTTCGTCGATCAGGGCGTCGAGCTCGCGATAGGTGATCGATCGCGCGCCCTGCTCGAGCGCGGTCGCCTGTGGCGAGGTCGCCGCACGAGCCCGGATCGACTCGACGAGGTGCTGTTTGTGCGTTGCCACCGAACCTCACAGGGGTCGCGACGGGTCAGCCCACCGCAACCAAGATATCGATGGAAATGATATTCATCAAGTCCGAACAATGAGCGGTCGAGTCGGCGCGACAGCCCAAGTCAAGCGCCGTATATTACCGGCGGCAGATCGATCATCATGCTGTCGACAGGGGGAGGTACGACGTGTCGGGCGAACCGAATACGGCAGGCGATCCGGGCAGCCTGCTGCGCCGCCACCGCCACCGGGTGGGGCTGGACCAGTCCGCGCTCGCCGAGCGGGCCGGGGTCAGCCTGCGAACGCTGCGCGACATCGAGCACGGGCGCGTCAGCAGGCCGCGTGACACCTCGCTGCGCCGCATCCTCAGCGCGCTGCCCATCACCGACCTCGACCGCGCCGCGCTGCACGACGCGTTCGCCGGGCACCTGACCGGCGCGGCCGCCCGCGACCGTCCCGTGCTGCGCCTGGGCGTACTGGGGCCACTGACGCTGAGCGGTCCGGACGGCCCGGTCGCGGTCGAGCAGGCCACGCCTCGGGTGCTGCTGTCGCTGCTCGCACTGCATCCCGGTCAGCCCGTGCCGGTGTCGGCGGCGATCGACGTCCTCTGGGGCGACGATCCACCGAAGACCTGCCACAACCTGGTTCAGGTCTACGTAGGACGGCTGCGTCGGCTGCTGCAGACCGGAGACCATCATCCGTCCGGCGCCACCGCGATCCGGTTCAGCACGGCGGGCTACCTGCTCGACCCGGCAGTGGTGCACGTCGACGCGGCGGAGTTCGCCCGCCACTTCGACCAGGCCGTCGCGGCGCAGGCCGCCGGTGACCCCGAGACCGCGGCCGCCCGCTACCTCGACGCGCTGGCCTGCTGGCGAGGGCCGCTGTTCGGCGGCGACGACCCGCGGCTGTGCCACCACCCCAGCGCGGTGCGTCTCAGCCGCCGCCGGGTCGAGGCGGCGATGGCGCACGCCGACCTGGCCCTGGCCGCCGGGCGGCCCGTCGACACGCTCGGCCACCTGCGCGAGCTGGCCCTGCTCGAACCGCTGCACGAGGGCCTGCACGCCCGGCTCATCTGCGCGCTGGCCGCCGCCGGTGAGCAGGCTGCCGCGCTGTGCGCCTTCACCGACCTGCGGGAACGGCTTCTCGAGCAGCTCGGCGTCTCGCCCGGCCCGCAACTGACCACCGCCTACCAGTACGTGCTGAGCGCCCCGGCGCCGGACCTCGACCCGGCGGTGCCGCAGCCCCGCCCCGCGCTCGCGGCCGGCGTGCCCGCGCAGCTGCCCGCCGGAGTGCCCGCGTTCAGTGGCCGCGCCGACGCGCTCCGCCGACTCGATCGCGCGCTCGGCCCGGCGGGCGCGGGCGTGCCGATGGTGGTGGTCACCGGACCCGGCGGCGTCGGCAAGACCGCGCTGGCCGTGCACTGGGCCCGCCGCGCCTGTCCGGCCTTTCCCGACGGTCAGCTCTACGTCGACCTGCACGGCTTCGACCGCAGCGAGGACGTGGTCGACCCGGCCGACGCGATCCGCGGTTTCCTCGACGCGCTCGGCGTCGAGCCGTACCACGTCCCGCGCGACCCGCAGGCGCAGGCCGCGCTGTATCGCAGCCTGACCGCCGACCGCCGCCTGCTGGTGGTGCTCGACAACGCCCGCGACGCCGACCAGGTCCGCCCACTGTTGGCGGCCGGACCGGGCGTCTGCACGATCGTCACGAGCAGGGACCGGCTGACGGGCCTGGTGGCCGAGTTCGGCGCCCAGCCGGTGGTCCTGGACCTGCCTGACGAGGCGGAGGCCGTCGAGCTGCTGGTCGGCCGGATCGGCGCGCCGGCGGTCGACGCCGAGTCAGCCGCGGCGATCGTGGCGGCGTGCGGACGGCTGCCGCTGGCCCTGGCACTGGTTGCCGCCCGCGCGCTGCAGACCGGGTTCCCGCTGGCCAGGCTGGCCGCCGAGCTGCGTCGGCCCGGGACGTCGACCCTCGACGGGGTCCGGACGGTGTTCTCCTGGTCGTACCGGCCGCTGAGCCCGGCGGCGGCCCGGATGTTCCGGCTGCTGGGGATCGCGGCCGGGACCGACATCGCGCCGCCTGCGGCGGCCGCCCTCGCCGGGGTCGCGCTGCCCGACGCCCGCCGGGCGCTGCGCGAACTGACCGACGCGAGCCTGCTCGTCGAGCAGGTGAGCGGCCGCTGCCAGCTGCACGACCTGCTCCGGGTGTACGCGGGCGAGCTGGCCGCCGTCACCGACAGCGATAGCGAGCAGCGGACCGCGCTGCGCCGGTTGCTGGATCACTACACGCACATGGCGTACCGGGCGGAGCGGACATTGAACCCGTCCCGGGCTCCGATCATGATGCCGGTGGACCCGGCCGCCCCGCCGGGACGACTTGATGTCGCGGCGGCCCGGCGCTGGCTGGACGCCGAGCGGTCGGTGCTGCTGGCGGCGCTGCGTCAGGCGCGCCACGAGGGCATGGATCGCCACGCCTGGCAGCTCGGCTGGGCGCTGGACACCTTCCTGAGCGAGCAGCGTCGCTGGCAGGACGAGGGCGCGGCGTGGGCGGTGGCGTTGGGCGCGGCGACGGCGCTGACCGACCGTCCGGCGGCGGCGCAGGCGCACCTGTTCCTGGCCGTGGTCGCGGGTCGGCTCGACCGGTTCGGCGAGGCGCACGCCCACCTGAGCCGGGCGGTCGACCTGAGCCGGCAGGTCGGTGACCGACCGGGAGAGGCGGAGAACCTGTTCGTGCTGTCGTACGTGTGCTGGCTGCAGGGTGACCAGGAGCGGGCGCTGCGCCACGTACGGCAGTCGATGGAGTTGTGGGCCGAGCTGGATCAGCCGAACTGGGAGGGCCGGGCGAGCAACTCGGTGGGCCTGTTCCTGGCCGCGCAGGGCGAGCACGAGCAGGCGCTGGTCTACTTCGGGCGGGCGCTGTCCCTGCACCAGCAGGAGGGCGACCTGGCGAGTGAGGCGGTCGTGCGGGACAACCTCGGCCTGGCCTGGCACGAGCTCGGCGACTACCCGCAGGCGGCCACGCATTTCCACGGTGGCCTGCGACTGGCCCGTGCGATGGCGGACGGGGCGATGGAAGCCCAGCTCACCGGCCACCTCGGTGACATGTACGAGGCGATGGGCGATGACGCGGCGGCGCGGGAGCACTGGCGGACGGCCTACGAGATCTTCGCCGACATCAGGCATCCGCAGGCAGCCGACCTGGGCCGCAAGATCGGCGCGGTTCCTGCCGCGCGGGCGTGATCGTGTGCTGACGTCAGGCCGACGCCGGTGCCCCGCTACGGGCACCGGCGTCCCCCGTTCAGGTGCCGTTCAGCTACTCACCGCCCTCCGCTTCCAGCTCGTCCTTCGGCGGCATGATGTTGTCCCACACGTACTCCGACGACGGGTGTGTCACGTAGTGCAGGCCCCAGTCGCCCAGCCTCTCCGCGTCCTTGCCGTGCCTGCCGAGGTAGTACGCCGAGGCGTAGCCGCCCATCCGGTGCGTGCCGTAGACGAGCATGCCCTCGCCGAAGTGCCGGTAGGCGTCGTAGTACTGGCCCTGCCCGACGTAGTAGGCCGAGATGGTGAGGTTGCCGGCGAGCGACGCGACGGCGCAGGGTGCGAACGGGCACCAGGCCAGCTTGTCGGTCACCCAGCTGACGGCCTTCACGATCTTGCATCTTTCGTCGGTCCTGCCGCAGTCGAACTCCGGGATCTCCCGTTCCATATGGATCTCGTGGCCGTTTGTCGGTCCCAGGTACTGGGGCCACGGCTTGCCGCCTGGGCCCGACCCGCCTGGGCCGCAGCCGCGGTCCATCGTCGGCTGGCCGCCGCCGCAGGCGGTGACCTGGTTGACCGGCGCGCAGGACTGGGTGCCGTGCAGGTCGTAGGCGTACCCGTTGGCCCCGACGAAGCAGACCGAGTTCGGGTCAAGCCCGCGGGTGCACGCGGTCGCCGGACCGAGCGCTTGGGTGAACGTCCCGCACCCCGGTGGCCCGGCCACGCCGAGTGGCGGGTAGACGCACTGGTAGACCTCCGCGATCACGATCCCCTTCACCTTGAAGATCTTGACGTGCCGGGTGATCTTGATGAGCAGGACCTTCGGCGGGCCGGGGACCTTCTTCGTCTCCTGCTCGTCCCACTCCTTCTCCGGCTTCGGCGGCGTCTTGATGCCGCAGTTGTTCGCGCCCTCACACGGGTCGCCCACGTGCAGGCCCTCTGGATCGTCCAGCGTCACCGGATTGTTGTCGGCGTAGGAGTAGGCCGCCATCTGCTGCAGATCGCCCGTGTCCAGCTTCGGGTCGACCGAGATGAACGTCCCCGTCACCGGGTCGTACTCCCGGGCACCCAGGTGCGTCAGGCCCGTGCTGTCGCTGACCTTGCCGAGGAAGCCCCGGCTCGTCGGCCACACCACGGCAGCGCCGCGGACGTTGCCCCACGGGTCCGTCCGGCGCCTGGTCAGCGACAGGTCGGTGGCCCGCAGCGACAGGTGCGACGTGCCCTGACCGTCGCCGGCCTGCCACTGGACGCCCGTGGTCGTGCGGACGCCGATCAGCTGACCGGCGTGGCTGTAGAACCGGGTGCCGGTCACCAGGCCCCCGGCCAGTTTCAGCTCGGTCGACCCCAGGTACAGCGTGGTCGTGCCGTCGGCGGCCTTCGCCAGCTGCCTGACCCCGCTCGCGTCGTACACGTAGGAGGTCGTGCCGCCGGTGTCGGTGACGGTGGTCAGCTGGCCCTGCGGCGACCAGGTCAGCGTCTGACTCGGCTTGCCCGCGATGGACCTGGTCGTCATGTTGCCGACCTGGTCGTAGGCGAACGAGTCCACCGTGGTCGACAGGCCGCTGTTGGTGATGGTCGTCGCGGCGTGCGGACGCACCGCCGACGGACCGGCCGCCGGATAGGCGCTGGTACGGGTCAGGTCGCCCGCCGTGGTGTGGCGCACCTCGGTCTTGCGGGCGCCCGCCGCGTCGTAGGTGTAGCTGGACCAGTAGGGTGCCGGACCGCCCAGCCCCGCCGTCGTCGGGTTCGCCGCACAGGATCCCGTGCCGGGAGTCCACGCTTCGGTGAGGTGGCGTGCCCCGTCGTAGCGGAAGCACTGCGTGTCGTCCGTCCCGGTCCCGTACGACGACAGCGTGTCCGCCACCGACGTCACGTTCCCGGCCTTGTCGTAGGCGTAGTGCACGTCGGCCGCGACCGTGCCGGGGATGTCTGCGAGCACCTGGTGCCCGGCCAGCCGACCCGTGCCCGGCTCGTAGTTCCAGTACTGCAGCACGTTCTTCCCGTTGCCGATCGTGGCGTTGATCGACGACAGCTCGCCCGTCTGCAGGTACTGGGTGTCGGTGGCGTAGGTGTCCAGGCCCGACTGCGTGGTGGGCAGCCCTATGCTGTTGTACCCGAACGTCAGCGTCTCCGGGGCCAGCCCGCCCGTCGTCGACGAGCCCGACTTGGCGGGCAGCGTCGCCGTGGCGATCGTGCCGTCCACGTTGTAGGTGCTGGAGCTCAGGTAGTCACCGGCGAGCAGGGTCCCGGCCGAGGCCGGAATCGACACCTTCGCCCCGGTCGGCCGGTACCGCTGGTCGAAGCTGGTCGTCGCCGTCGTGTAGGCGTCGCCGTTGACGTAGCGGGTGGACGAGGTCAGCGGACCCTTGAGGATGGTGTCGTAGACCCATTCGGCCTGCTTGTTCGCGGGCGTCACCGACCCGACGTACTCCGCCGTCTTGCGGCTGAGCTTGTCGTAGGTGTAGATCAGCTTCACCCCGCGGGCGTCGGTGGCCGAGGTCTGCCGCCCCAGCTCGTCGTAGGTGAAGGTGCTCGTGCCCTTGTCCGGGTCCGTCTCACTGATCTTGCGGTGCATCTGGTCCCAGACGTACGTCCACTTGTTGCCCGCCGCGTCGGTCAACGACGTCAGCTCACCGCTGCTGCTGTAGGTGCGGAAGCTGGCGTCGTAGGAGCCGGTCGCGGTGTTCGCCCGGTAGCTGCGCAGCTGCGTCGTACGCCCCTGCGCGTCCACCCAGGTCGAGGTGGCCGAGCCCCCCGCCGGGGCGCTCGTCTCGGCGTGGTCGCCGCCATAGGTGGTGACCGCCCGGGAGTGCTCCACCGCGCTGAGCTGGAACGCCTCGATCGAGACCCGGTTTAGCCCGTCATAGGTCGTCACGGTCTGCGCCGGGACGGCCGCGTCTCCGGTCGGCACGAACAGCGTGGTGCCGGGTCCGGCGGAGTTGAAGTACCCCGGGCGGGTCTTCACCGCGTTGCCACGGCTGTCGTAGAGGGTCTCGACGATGGTCCGGCCCCCGCCGACCGCCGGGGTCTGCTTCTGCCGGGGCCGGGCCTTGCCGTCGAGCAGTTCGTACGTCGACAGGTAGGCGGTACCGGCCGTGTTGAGCCGGCTGGTCGTGATGGACGAGATCCCGCCGGTGTTGCGGATGGTGTACGTGTACTTGACGTCGGGCGTGTCGACGCCCTTGGTCCGGCCCGGCAGCCACACGGCGGTGACCCGGCCGAGCCCGTCGTAGGTGGCGTCCGTGCGGCGGCCGTTCATGTCGATCGTCGCCGTCGGACTCCCCCACGCGGGGTCGATCTCGCTGGTGCTCTCCCAGCCCATCGGGTTGGTGATGACCGTCTTGGTCACCGGGGCGCCCGACGCCGGCGTGTAGGCCGTGAGGGTGACGTTGTTCAACGCGTCGGTGACCGAGGTGATCCGGCCGTTGGCGTCGAACGCCTGGCGGGCCGTCGTCTGGTACGTCGCGGTGCCGCCGCTCCAGCTCGACATCTGCTCGGTCCGCGTCACCTCGCCCTTGCCGATGGTGGTGCCGTAGCCGGACGCACCGTCGTAGACGAAGCGGGCGTCGGCGACGACGTCGGTGGCGCGGTTCGGCGTCGCCGAGCAGCGCACCCCCACCGTCTCGGCCCGCACCGGCGCGATGACGAACGTCCCCGCCGCGTTCGCCCCGAAGGTGTACCGGGTGCAGCGGTCGTCAGCCGTCGTCGAGGTGTCACCCTCGTCGTCGGTCTGCACGACCCGGGCCGTGCGGTCGCCGCTGAAGGTGTTCGTGGCACGGGTGACCTGCCATCCGGTGCCGTGGTCGAGCCACGATCGGGCGGTGACGACCGCGGTGCCGGTGGCGTAGGCGTTCTGCGTGATGCCGTTGACCGTCTGCGAGGCCGTCGGGCCGTAGACGTAGGGGTCCTCCTTGGACGTCGCGTAGACCGTAGCGGAGTTGCCGAGGAAACTGACCGTCTCCCGGGTGATGCCCGCGAGCCAGGGCTCGTCGGGCCAGGAAACGCCGTCGCTGTCGACGACCGCCGCCGAGCGGGTGCCGGACGGCAGCACGTCGCCGTTCATCCCCCGGAAGTAGCGCGCCTCGCTCTTGGACTGCGTCTGCGACGCCGCACCAAGCACGGTACGGACCAGCTCGTAGCCCCGCCAGCCGTTGTAGGTGCGCCGGTTGGTGAGCGTGAGCGGGTTGTCGTCGCGGTGCCAGGCACCGCCGCCGACGTAGGTGTAGTAGGAGACCTCGTCCGGCGCGGTGCCGGTCAGGTCGGTCTCGGCCACCGAGTTGACGACGTACTTGTGGAAGTACTCCAGCTTCGGGCCGCTGGCACCGGTCGGCGTCCAGTACTGCGGGTAGCACCGCAGCGTGTTGGTCTCCGGGCTGGTCGGCATGACCGAGTCCTTCACGCACTCGGGCGTGGAGTAGGTCACGGTCGTGACGCCGCCGATCTCGTTGACGATGGAACCGAGCCGGTACCGGATGATCGAGTTCGTGGTGCCGGTGGTGTCCACCCGGTTGGACTTCTGCACCGAGGTCAGGGTCACGTTGGGCATACAGGTGTTGTCGTCGGTGCCGCAGTGGCCGATCGTGGACAGCCACAGCACCGGCTGATTACCGTCTCCGGGCGCCTTGAACTCGTGGTTGAAGGTCCACCGCTCGACCCGCCGCCAGGACTTCGTCCCGTTGGCGACCTGTGTGGTGATCGCCGTCAGCATCTTCGAGGTGAAGAAGGACGGCCCGTTGCGGCCCGCGCAGCCGCTGCCGGAGCACAACAGGTCCAGCGGCACGTCCGGCCAGTTCGACTGGTTCGCCGTCGCCGTCGTGCAGGTGGCGCCCTGCGTGACGCAGCGGTCGGCCACCTCGGTCAGCACCCGCGCGGGCGCGGTGCCCGAGAACGCCGTGTCCACGCCGTTGTCCAGGCGCGTCCCGTAGTCGATCTCCCGCAGGTAGCCGCCGCGGACGTAGCTCACCACGGTGCTGGTCGAACCGTTGCGGGCGTACTGGTTCAGCTCGCGGGTGTAGTAGAACGACATCGTGTTGCCGTGGGTGTCGATCACGTAGTCGAGGTTCCAGCGGTAGGCCTGCTGGCAGCTCGACGCCGCGAAGGTGGAACCGTGGCACGGCTCGCCGGTGTTGTTGCCGAAGACAGGCTCGTAGAAGACCGAGTTGGTCTCCGCCCCTGCGGGCGCTCCGGGCAGCTTGTGCTTGCCGAAGAAGTACTGCATGCCGTCGGTCGTGGTGACCTTCCAGTACTCGTTGTCGTCGTCGCCGTTGCCCAATGACGCGTCGGTGAGCCGCTCGACGATGGAACCGTCCTCGCCGTCCGGCCGCCACTGCCCCGACGCGGCGTCGTAGATCAGCGTGTTGGTGTGGCCGTTGAGCGAGATGGTCGCGTTGTCGGTGACCCAGCACAGGTCGCTGCTGCCCGCCTGCCCGTCGTCGGAGCAGGTGCGGTAGGAGCGCTCGATCGAGCCGGGCTGCCAGCCGAAGCCCTCCCCCACCCAGCTGGGCTGGGCGTTGGTCGCGGCGGTCATGCCGTCGACCCCCTGCGACGAGTAGGACAGCGCCAGTGGCGGCTTCGGGCCGCCCAGCGACGGCGGCGAGCGCATCGGGTAAGTCCAGCCGAACCCGCCCGAGCTGCCGCCCGCCGACCAGGAGCCGGAGGCGGCCAGATCGGTCGCGGCGAAGGTGCCCCCGTCCGAGGACGGGCCCCCGGCCAGCGCGAGCGTGGTCCCGGTGGCCGCCACCGAGACGTCCGCGCTGACCAGGCCCGCGGCGCGGTCGTTGACGCTGGGCACGACCGTGGCGCGGCAGCCTGCCGCGTCGGGGGTGGTGGCGGCGCAGTCGGGTACGCTCACCAGCCGCAAACGGCCCGCCCAGTCACCGCCGTACGCGTTGCGGAACCCGGCGTAGCTCACCGCCACCGACAACGGCGCCCCGGTCGTGCCCCCGTCGGTCCGGTTGAGCCGCACCATCACGTCGTATCCGGAGCGCCGCGCGACGTCGTGGTCCTCGACTCGCACCCCGACCTTCGCCGGGGAGGTGAGGGCACCGGCCGACTTGGTACCGGACGCGGCGAGCCTGGGCCGTGCGGCGACCGGCAGGCCCGACGCGAAGGACCACTGCCGCGCGCCGCCGCCGGCCGACGCGGCTGCGGCGGTCGACGGCAGGGTGATCTCCGCGAATCCCGCCTTGGGCCAGGCGCTTTGCGGCGGCGCGGCCTTCAGCGCGGGGTTCGGGTCCGACGGCGGCGCCTTCACGACACCGTCCGAGCCGGGCACGGAGGCAAGGAGTGCTGGTCGGGATGGTCGGGTGGGAGCCGCTGTCGCGGGACCCGGCACCGTGACACCCAGCGTGCCGGCGAGCACGAAGCTCGCGGCCATCAGCAGGGATCGTCGTAAGGATCTCATGGGTTGTCTCTCCTCTCGGGCCTAGACGATCGGGGTGAACCGGGACCAGTTGAGGCCGCCGGTGAGGGTGTTGGAGTCCCAGCGCAGGACGTCGGTGGCGAAGGTCGACCCGTTGCCGTAGAAGACCCGCAGTTGGGTGCGGTTGGTCGCGGCATCGGTGTTGACGAAGCTGCCGAAGTCGGCTCGGCCGTCACCGTTCGCGTCGCCCACGAACGACTTGAGCTGGTTGGCGTCGCCCTGCGTGGCGGGTACACCGGTCTCGCCGATGGGGCCCAGGCCGGGACCGGCGAAGCTGAAGAGCTTGTAGAAATTGTTGCCGTAGTAGTAGAGGGCGCTGATGTCGTCCTTGCCGTCGCCGGTGAGGTCGCCGCCGAACCAGGCGGTCATGTTGGGCGAGCACCAGTCGGGCGGCTCGGTGTGGAAGACCAGCGTGGGCCAGTTCATCGCGGTGCCGGTCGAGGTGTACCTGAAGACGCTCGTCACGCAGTTGCCGTAGTCGTAGATCACGGCGACCCCGGCCTTGCCGTTGCCGTCGAAGTTGCCCGATACGGCGCGCATCCGGTTCCAGTCGAAGTTGCCGACGCCGGAGTCCCACCAGATCTGGGGCAGGCCGAAGCCGGTGCCGTCGGCCTTGGCGGGGAAGACGAACAGGCGGGTGAGCTGGTTGGGGTACTTGTAGAAGAGCCCGATGTCATCCTTGCCGTCACCGGTGTAGTCGCCGGTGAAGACCTTGTTGCCGACGTTGGCGAAGCACCAGTTCCCGGCGCCGGAGTCCCACAGCGGGCCGGAGGAGGCCGAGAATCCGTTGCGGGTGCCCGTCCACCAGTAGAGCGTCATCCGGCAGTTGCCCTCGTCGCGGAACGCCGCCAGGTCGGTGACGCCGTCGCCGGTGAAGTCGCCGTTGACCCGCGTCGAACCCGCGGGCAGCGCACCGGCGTCGTGCACGATCGGGGTGACCGGCTGGTAGTAGCCGGAGCCGTCCGCCTTGGACACGAACGTCATGAACTGCGACTGGCCGTTGCCGAGGTCGTAGTAGCCGGTGATGTCGGCCTTGCCGTCGCCGGTGACGTCGCCCTTCACATGCGTGACCGTGGCCGGCGCGTTGGCCCGGAACTGCCGGGTGCCGCCCCCGTCGGGCGCGCTGACCGGCAGCGGTGACCGGTTGCCCGCCGCGTCGACCGCGACGACGGTCAGGAAGTTCTTGTTGAGCCCGGACACCACCGGCACGATCGGCAGTTGCGCGGTGCCGTCGGCCGCCGCCTGGATGTAGGTCGTCGGCGCCTGCTCGGCGGCGCCGATGCCGTAGTAGTAGGCGACGATGTCGGTGTCGCCCGGCGCGGGCGTCGCCGTCACCGTGCCCGGCCGCCCGATCGTCGCCGTCGTCGGCGGGTTCGCCGGGAAGACGGGCAGGTCGGTCGAGGTCAGCGTCGGCTGTCCGGGTACGCCGTTGTCGACGGCGAACTGGCACCACGCCGAGGTGCCGCCACTGTCGGTGCCGTCGAAAGCGTGCACCCGCCAGCGGATGCTGTGCCCGGCGGGCAGGGAAGCCGCCGGGACGGTGACGTCGAAGGTGTGCGGCGGGTTGAACCCGGGGGTGTCGGCCATGATGTGGGACAGGCCGGTGGTCACGTCCTGCCATTCGTACCTGGCCACCAGGACGTCGGCACTGTCGTTGTCGGTCAGCGTGGCCCGCAGGTGCACCCCGTTGGTGGTGCCGATGTGGGGCTGCTGGGCCACGTCACCGGTGTGGCATGCCACCGTCTGCGAGGTGCCGACCGTGGTCAGCGCGCTCGGCGCCGGGGTGACCGGGTAGGAGTTGTAGTTGATGACGAGCCAGGTACTGCCCGGGTCGAACTTCTTCCACCGGTCGGTGGCGGTCTCGTTGAGACCGTTCGGTCCCTTGGCCGACAGGCCCAGCGTCACGGCCGACACCCCGGCGTTGGCCCACTCCTGGACCTTGGTCTGCAGCACGTTGTTGAAGTGCATCGGCAGGTCCGGCTGCGGGTCGTTGGCGCAGCCCGTGCCGCCGCTCGGCTTGTGCGCCATGCCCCACTGCTCGTCCAGCCACTGGTTCAGAGCGGGGCTCCAGCCGACCCTCGTGCCGTTCACCCCGGCGGTGATGGCGCTGGTCCAGTAGAGGCTCACGGGGGTGCCGCCGCACGAGTAAGAGTGCGTCAGCAGCGTGTCGAAGCTGGTGGCGATGATGCGCGCCCCGGCGGTGCCGGCCATCGGGAACTCGAAGAAGGAGCGGTAGGTGCCGCTGCCGTCCGGGTTCTGGCCGACGCGGGCGATGCCGTCGTTGCGGTCGCTGTTGGAACTGTCGGCGTACGCCCACCGGTTGCGACCCGCGATCTGCGGGTCGACATAGACCGGGAACGTCAGCGCCGGATCGTCGAGTGCCGCCGCGTCCGGCTCCAGCACCAGCTGGTTGCCCGCGACCGTGGTGCGCACCGCGGCGTTGCGGGCGGTGTCGCCGGGTCCGGCCGCGGACGAGCCGGTGCCGGTGGAGTCCCACATCGTGGCTCCGCCCGCCGACAGCAGCACCTCGCCGGCGCGCGAAACGACCTCGGCGGAACCGTCGCCGCGTTTTTGCAGCGTAGGGCCACCGACAGTCAGCGCGACCCGGGTCAGCTGCCGCAGCGCGGCGGCGTCGCGGGCGACCAGGACATAGGTGAAGCCGGTACGCAGCGCACGTACCCGCAGGTCGACGCCCGGCCGGACAGCGGCGTAGACGGCCGCGTCGCCGTCGATCGTCGGGGTCGGCAGGGGCGCCGGCCAGGACAGGGTCAGGTCGCCGCCCTTCGTGCGCAGGCTCACCAGCGGCGCGGTGCCGCCGCCGGAGAGGGCCAGCGGCTGCGCCACCATGGCCGGTACGAGCGCGCCGTCGGCGCGTCGGCGCAGCCGGGTGTCGATCGCCGCCCAGGTACCGTCGGACTGCTTGACCCGCTGCGGCACAGCGGAGATCCGCATCGTGTAGGTGCCGTCGGGGTTGGCGTAGGTCTCCGCCTGCTCGGTGCGCTTGCCGGTGACCTCCACCCGTACGTGGCAGGCGCGGGCGCTGGCGACGGCGGTTCGCTCGTCGGCGGCGACCGCCGATACGCCCGCGCACGACGCCGTGGGTGCCGCGGACACCGGCAGCGGGTTGGCAGCCGTCGTCGTCGCCACCAGGGCGGGCAACATCAGGCTGAGGAGAGTTCGATGCTTGGTGAATCGTCGGAACACGGTCCCTCTTCCCCGTTGGGTGACAGAACACCGTGGACAGTAGGGAGGAGCACCGGATCATTCGCTGTACGTCGATCGAGCATCGTCATCGCAGCTCAGGCGCCACCGAAGGATGCCCACCGGCAGTTGCGGCGGCAGATTCCGGAAAGGACGTTCACGTGCGGCCGGAGGGTGGTCGGGCCAGCCGCCCGGAACCTCTCACGGGGTGACACGGCTTCCGCCACGGCCGGTCCTGACGGGCCGCCTGCCGTTTACGCCGACGGCACCGCTACGCGACGATCCTGATCGACGTCGAGAGCCGCAGGCGGGTTGACGTGCTGCCTGACCACCTCGGACTTGGAGCGCCGGACGAGTCGACCTGTACGCCGGATTTTGTTGGCGGTGTCCACCCACTCGTCCTTGTGCGCTCGGAGCACGGCAGCGCCGGATCTATGTGCGGTAGGTCAAGTCGGGCTTGACGGCGTATCGACGATTGACATCGCCGAACACGTAGCAGAACGCGGCCTTGTACGTGCGCCTGAAGTGGTCGACGCAGCCCTTTCCGACGTTGAGCAGTTGGGCAGGCGTGCCGGCCGCGACGACCGCGACGTTTGCCTGGCCTCCCTTTACATTCTTCGTCACCGACAACTCGCGCACGTTGTCCGGCCCGAACTGCAGTGCGGCTGGTGCGGCGGGCGACGCCGCCGCGGTCTGTGACGGCGCAGCCGCGGTGGCTTCGATGGACGGTCGCACCGATGGGCGCGCCGTGGGGCCGTCCGTGCTCGCTGCGGTAACCCCTCCGGCCGGATCGCCGCATCCAGACAGCGCCAGGACAGCAGCGGCCAACAACGATGTCATCCGAGGAAGGTTCACAAGAGCATCATGGTGGACGCCTAGTCGGCTCCGGAGCCGCTGAACGCATACTCCTGTCACCTTGCCGACAGCGCCCCACCGCCCGACGGGACGACCGGGAGCGCGAGGCAAGACCGGCAGTGGACTCTGAGCGGCACTGTCGCCAGTGTGGCATCTCGCGCCCGCCACAGAGGAGGAACACGCCTCCATGGGGGCGTGGTGGACCTGGTCATCGCCAGCGGCAAACGGCTCGGCCGGTCGCCCACCGTCGCCGGTGGACCGGATATGGCAGCAGCCGAAACGCATTCACGCGTTCAGGCGATAGTCGCGCCTGGCTCGGCAGACTCAGTTGCGTCGGCGTCGTCGGACCCGTCGCCGTGGTCCGTATGCTCCAGCATGCCGTCGAGGTCGGCCAGTTCCGGGTCCCGACGTCGCTTCTCGTAACGCTAGGGCGACCGGCGTTTGGCTGCTGCAGGTATCGCCAGTGGTTGTTCTATGAGCTCACACTGACTGGGCGGCCATCTTCACTGTCCGCTGTGGCACCGTGTCGGTTGCGATAGTGAACGGGTAGCGCAGTCGATGCATCGCCACCTCATCGCAATCGGATGCACGAGGCGCGGGCCTCTGTTCTTCCGTGGTGGGCGGAGCGAGGAACGGTGCTATGCGACCGAAGGCCGCAGCGGGGGTGGGGCTCCAGAGCGGAGCGCCCGCGACTGGCTGCCGGTCGTGGCTGAAGCCGCCGGGGGCGGTCGGCGGGTGGGTGGTGCGCGGGCGCGGTGACGTGGTGATCACGGTCATGTGATGCCTTCCTCGAACGGCACGTCGCAAAGAAGGCACGGGCCGCAGGCCACGGGACATCGCAAGAACGAACCTGATCAAATGATGATAGATGAAACGCCGAACGGCGGCCTGCTGAACCAGTCAGACCGCCGTTCGGGAAAGCGTGGATCAGAGCGAGCGGATGGCCGACGCCTGGGGGCCCTTCGGGCCCTGGGTGATGTCGAACTCCACGCGCTGGTTCTCGTCGAGGCTGCGGAAGCCGTTTGAGGAGATCGCCGAGAAGTGGGCGAAGACGTCGGCGCCGCCGTCGTCCTGGCTGATGAAGCCGAAGCCCTTGTCGGCGTTGAACCATTTCACGGTACCTGTAGCCATGTCTGCTCCTTCGCAGGCTGTTGGGGCCGCACTGTGCGGTCCCACGCCGCCGCGTTGATCACCCGCGTCGGAAACGACACAAACGAAAAAAGCGCCTGTATGGTCTTGGTTAGACCACCAGGCGCCGAAACGTCTACGGAAATCAAAACTGCAACTCGGTTACCGTAGCACACGATCGTTCGTTCGTCAGCACCATGCGCGCTGCTCCGTCACAGCACCGCACCGCGAGGCGCGACTTCGATGGCTGCGACTCCTCGGCCGTAGAGCACGACAAGCCGATCACCGTGTTTGGTGAGCAGCACTCCCGAATCCTGTGCCAGTGTCGAGGTCACGTGTTTCACCAGCTCGTCCACGTCGGGCAGGTCTGGGTTGTCGTACGTGACATCCACGCGGTCGCCGCCGATTAGCCGTACGCGTAGCACCGTGGTTGCCATGTCATAGACGCTAGTCGAGTGAGGATGCCGGCGACAGTCGAGCTTTCGCGGCTCCTCGATCAACTCGCGCAGCCGGACGTACCAACGTGCAACCGCCGCTGTAGGTCGCAGGTCGCCGACACCTGCGAGGCGCCTAGATGGGTCACACCCGGACGCGCATATGACACGAGACGGGGTCGAGTCGGTCCTTGCCGAGTGGGAGCCAGGTCCATCGCTGGCATCGGCTTGCAGAGTCGGCGGCGTCAGCGCTGCGTTCAGTGCGCGTAGAGTGGGCGGCGGATCATTTCGTCAACATCGTTGGCGGGCCAGCGCCCACAGGGCGCGCTGCCAGTCTCGGCAGTGTCCACAGGACAACTCCGAGGTTGGAGGGCCGAGCGTTGGCAGACCACCACCCGATCGCCCCCCCGACACTTCAGTGTGCGGACCGACAACGCCGCGTCCGCTACAGGCGACGCCCAGCGCCGCCGGGCATCCGATCATGATCGGAGCGTAGCGGGCGTCCGATGGCAGATCTTCCCCCTCGGTCGGCAGCCCTTCGAGAAACGTCCGCCCCGGGCACAACCAGGCGCGGCGTCCCGCCAGCGATCAAGCCAGGGTCATCAGCTTTACCCTTGCTGGGAGCAACAGCCGATTCCGCAGGGCTGCGCAGGAAGGCCCCAATCCGGCTGGCCCGATCGGGCACGCCGACACCACAGAAGAAGGACAAGACATTCGTGTTAGCCCCGCCCACGTTCTCTCCCCCACTGTTGCGTGAGCCCGTCAAGACCCTCCGCGAAAGAGGGGCTGACAGTTTCCACGCCTCGCTCGCCGCGGTCTTGGCCACCGGACTGGAGAATGCTCTTGAAGCGGGTGACCACCCGAGAGCAATCAGCTTCATCAACCGCGGCTTCGCGGAGGGAAGTCCGCAGCTGGGCTGCGAGCTGCTCTGCCGGGCAATGGCGGTCGTCGGGACAGCCCGGACTTGGACCGTACAGCTCGCGTCCCTACGGTAACCGTGGCTGCCTGGATTGACGCAGACCGCCGTGCTGTGATCGCTGCGGCTGCACGAATAGCGTCCGGCGTTCCACGACGCCCTCACCGATCTTAATCTTCAATCGGGTGTCGATGCTGTCCAATGCCGCTCAATGCATCGAGTGCAGCTGGAACGCGGCCGGAGCTCCTCGTTCTGCTACACGCCCCACCCGGTGGGGCGTGTAGCCGGACCAGTCGACTTGATAGTCCGGCTGTCAGCTGGCGGCGACGTCGACAATCCGCACCCCGTAGGCCCCACCGCGTCCGCCCCCCGGCTCAGCTCACGGTCGACGCCATCCGCTCGCTACTGCGCCGATGATGATCGCTATGCCGTGACGGTACGGTCGGCTCGATGACCCGCGGACACGGATGCCTACCTGGCCGACGTCCGCCAGACGCGCCGCGGTGCTCACCCGGAGCCGGGACCTTGGGCCCGGTTGAGGCGCAAGGCTTCCTCGAGCTGGTCTTCGAGAATGATGATGCGGCAGGCGGCGTCGAGGGCGGTGCCCTGGTCGACAAGCTCGCGGGCGCGGGCGGCCAGGCGCAGCTGGTAGCGGGAGTAGCGGCGACGCCCCCCGGCGGAGCGCTGCGGGGTGATCAGTTTCGCCTCGTCCAGGCTGCGCAGAAACCCCGGTGTGGTGCCGAGCATCTCCGCGGCCCGGCCCATGGTGTAGGCGGGGTAGTCGTCGTCGTCGAACATGTCCTGCGGTTTTGACTCATTCACACCTTCGTGACGAGGGCCCCGGCGCGGAAGCGCCGGGGCCCAGGGTTACGGGGTAGAACACCATCACCGGCTAACAGCGCCGGTCTGTCGTATCCGCACCGGCTGCCGTGAACGGCGCCAGGCGCGAGGATCGCGTAAGCGTGACCGAGACCACCTTTCGTACGGATGGAAACAGCGGCGACCGGCAGACTCAACAAACAGCCTGCAACGGGCGATCCAACGGTGTACCTGCCCTCCCTTTCCTCTGCTTTCCACTTACCTTGCTGTCGTGCGATCCGCCGGCGCTGGAGCCCCACGCAACTTCATGGCCCCACCACGTACGGCGGACTGTCGAACCCAGGCGAAGCCCCAAACCGCTTCCTGGCCTCGCCTGCTGACACCCGGTGGTACTACCCGGGCTGTACCCGTACTGCCACTTGCCTACTTCCGCCGGTGCCGGAGCCCCACTCGACTTCGTGGCCCCACGCACGTACGGCCCATCTCTTGCCCCGGTGAAACCCTGAAAAACCTGGCCTCACCGGCTACACCCGGGCCCAACCGCGACCCGGTACTGCTGTTCGGTACTGCTCGGGCGGTGCCGTGAACGTGCTCGGCGCCAGCTCCGCGTTGGTCCAGTACCCGCATGGGCGGGCAATGTTTCGTCGGCGTCTTTATGTTCCTTCGTTGACTCCAGGAACTCTAACGAACGACTCTGCGGATGTCTACTACGGCCACCACATATTTTCTGGCGGCCTGCCGTGAAGGTCGTTGCGACTGGTGCGCCACGTTCTCGGTCCTGCGTGTTCCGCTGGCACCGAGGGCCACGTCGTCAGCGAGCACGTCACCGGCACTGAGCCAGATGATCGAGGGCCGGTGCCGCGATTGTGACTCGTGGACATGATCCGCAGTTCCTGCGTACGACGTCTGTCGGCCCGCAGCAAGGGCCGGGACCTCGTAAGCTTGCCTGCTGCGGGGTCGACGGCGTCGGGGCAGACCCGGCCGCGAAAGAGCGCGCCATCCGGCGTGGTCTGACGCCCGTCCGTAACGGGTAGGACTGCGGCGTGGCCAGCGGCGATCGTGATCCTGCCAGTTGACGAGCGGCCCGGAGACGGCCGAGAACTTGACGGCGTCCTGGATCGCTTCAAGGAACTCACTACCCGCGCCGGACGGGAGATCGCCGCACTACAGGCCACCATTGCGCAACTCGCCCGACTTTGCGCGGAGATCGAGCAGCACGGCCGGCGCTGGAATACGGCGCCGGCGTCCACTGGCCCGGCAATTCGCTCGCCGCAGTCCCGCGGGGCCGAGGGTCGGGCGGATCGCCACAAGGCACTGCGTCGAGATCAGGAGGCCCTGAGCAATCGGGTCAGGAGTGCTGCAGGTGGCGGCGGGCTTCCTGAAGTTCGTCTTGTAGGGCGATGATGCGGCATGCCGCCTCCAAGCCGATACCCTGGTCAACCAGTGCGCGGGCGCGGGCAGCCAGGCGCAGTTCGTGGCGGGTGTAGAACCGGTGTCCGGCGGCGGAGCGTTGTGGATTGATCAGGTTCATCTGGTCGAGGCTGCGCAGAAAACCGCGCGTCGTGCCGAGCATCTCGGCGGCCCGGCCCATCGTGTAGGCGGGGTAGTGCTCGTCTGTCAATCTGTCGTCCGGGTTTTGGCCCATTCTCACCTCCATGACGAGGGCCCCGGCGCGGAAGCGCCGGGGCCCAGGGTTACGGGTCGAACACCATCCACCGACCAACCGCGTCGGCTTGTCGTCACGCACCGGCCGACCAGCGGCTCATAGGGTGCGGGGATCGCGTAAGCGTGACCGCAGACCACCTCCGACACGACGGGGTGCTGCGGTAATCCGCCCGACCAGGATTCAGGTCGATCGCGGGCGATCCAGTGGTGTTACGGCCCTCCCTTTCCTCTGCGTCCTCTGCCACTTGCTTCTCGATCCGCCCGCAGCGCTCTGGTGGCCACCGGCCTCCGGACCTGAGGCGGATCTGCGTACTCAGGCGGAGACCTGAACCTGCTTAGTCCCCACCTGCCGTGCTGGAGCTTGATCCGCGTCCTGCGCACTGCCGTGGTGTGTGGCAACTGGTTCTGCCTCACGTCTGGCGCCGTAGGACGGGCCGTCGCCGCCGTCTCACCGACTCAATTGATAGCAGCAGAAACGTTAGCCAAGAATGGAGAGCAAGTCTAGTGTGGCCAGGCTAGATTTTTTGCACTGCCGCTCGTAACCTGTGCATCCGTGACACGACGCGCGGGAGGGTGGTTCGGGTGACACTGCAGATCACGACGGACGTCGACCAGAGCGGCGTCGCCATCCTCGGCGTCGTCGGGGACATGGAGGACGGTGCCGACCTCACCGCTGCCATCACCGCAACCCTCGACACACACCAGGTCACACAACTTGTCGTCGACCTCGCACGGGTCTCGTCGCTCGCCACGGCAGGCTTGGACGCCCTACTGCGCGGCCGGGCAGCAGTCCTGCAGGCCGGCGCGGCCTTCCGGGTCATCCGCCCCCAACACCCGGTGCGCCGAGTTCTGGACCTCACCGGCACCTGTCAACTCCTCACCCGCGGACTCGCGACCGCATCCGAACCGACCGGCGCCTAGCCCCCACCTCGCGATGGAACCCCCGAGGCTGTCCGGGTTCTGGCAGACGAACCACTCGTGCCTGGCGGTCGCCTGCCGCACGCTGCCGACAGGGTCGTCGGTCATCCACCGCCAACCAGGCCACGCCGACCACGGCCGTGGCACCCCTCGCCAAGGCGATCCCGAGGACTCCGGAGCCTCCAGCGTCGCCATCACCATGGGCTGCGGCGACGGGAGCCCTACTTCTCCCGCCAGACTCACCTGGATTGGGAAGTCGATGACCCTGCCGGGCAGAGGGTCGATGCCGTGTGCCCCATCTGCGACGAGATCCGAAACAGGCCGAGGCACTGGTCATGGATCTCCTCCTGCCGGCACGCATCTCAGGACATCCGCTTAGGGGAGCAGGTTGGTGCCAGCCTCCACCCGCCTGGGTGTACCGAGACGCGACCCCACGAGCCGGAGAAATCGGCAGCTGAACAGCGGAAACACGGTGGAGGCGCAGGTCCATCTCGATGGCGGGATACATCCTTAAACTGCTCCCCATTCGGTCGCCTGGTCATAGCCGCTGACCTGCCCATCGGCTAGCGTCCAGTCGTCACGACCTGCTAGTCGCGCTGGCGTTCCCACGGTCTATCGGGATGCCAGCGTGGTGAAGATCCTGGGAAACACCCAAGTTACGATGCGAGCGTGCCAGCTTTCGAGAAGTTGGACGACGTCCTGTCCGTGGTTTCGGTCGGCACGTCGGGCGGGATCGTCGGTCAGGACCAGGTTGAACTCTTACGACAGCTAACCTCGCTCTTTCATGAGCGCCGGGCCGCATAGCCGATCATGAAAGCGAAAGTGCCTCTCATCTGGAACGATAGGACCGGTCTAGGGTTCACAACCGTTGCAGGAGAGGCACTTTCCGCGTGCACACTACTTTTGTCTCGCCTCAAGCTCGCCGTCACGGCCGACTGGCTCTGTTGGTGAACGATGGCCCCATCTACGTGCCATCGCTGGCCCCACGGTCTCGACACTGGGATTCGTGCGAGCGAGAACTGGCCCCACCGAGGCCAGCAGGCATCGCCGACATTTCGACGTTACGCACGGTGACGACCGAGGTTCCTGGTCGGCGATCGGTCGTACCAGACTGCCCACAGGATCGCGACAGCTCCGTATGTACGTGGCGGTCAGTTCGGCGGGCTGACCCGTAGGATCCCGGACGTGTCCGACCTTGCAGCCCGGTTCGCCCAGCTCGCTTCCGAGTACCACTCCCGAAAGAGAGCGGCGACCGCGCTCGTTAGGCGCTGGGAATGGTACACCTGGCCAGGCCTTGATCTTCGGCCGTTGCACTTCGAACGGGAACTGCTCAAGGCCGGCCGCCGCCTGGACGCCCGACCGCCGGTCGATCGGGATGTACTGCGCATCGGGTTCGACGCCGAGGGCCGTGCGGCGGTGACCGAGCGGTACAGCGGCTTTCTTCACGGCCGTCTGCACTACGAGACGTTCCTCCGCCACGACGGTGACGTGGTCGAGGCGGCGCACTTCGACACGGACGGGCCAATCTACCTGCACGAGTACCGCTTCGTGGACGGGTCGATGCGCTCGGCCGACATGGTCGCGCGGCGCGGTTCAGGGCGGGAGGCGTACGAATATACAGACGGGAGGATCAGCCGCGTCGAGATCGAGCACGACGGCCGGGCGCGTTCGGTCCTTACGGCCGAGCACGATGACCGCGGCCTGGTCCGTGTCGTCGAGGTCATGGGGCGTCGGTCGGAGGTGCGCTATGAGCGGCCGCCGGCCGGATTCGACCTCGTCGCGGCGTGCCGCACTATCGAGGATGCATTACTTACGCTGATCCCGGACGCCGTGGCGCGCCTGGCGGTCGATGGCCCCGCCGCCTGTGTCGCGCTTAGCTATACCCGATCGAACGCGCTGTGCTTCGATGTAGCCGCAGCCACGGAGGACGAACGCGGCGCCCTGGCGGCGATCGACGTCCATGCCGCATGGTCGCCGGAGGACTTCGATGCCAGTACCTACGTCGACATCGACGACGCAGGATCGGTGCAGCTGGTACGACAGGAACTCGCCCTGCTCGATGCCGACGACCTCGCCGCCGCCGCCGGATCAGAGGTCGGCCGGCGGCTGTTGTGCGCGGCGGCGGCACGGCTCAACCTCCGCGACTGGTCAGACACCCTGCCGATCGCCGACGACTTCGTGGTGTACCCGGTAGACCTTGAGCTGGTCGACCTGGAGCGGAACCTGGCCGACTGCCTGCCGCCAGACCGACTCACCCGGCTACGCAAGCGCGGCCTCCTGTGACCGACCTTGGCGACGCCGGACCACCGTATCCGCGCATCGGCACATCCGAAGGCGCTGGCTCTCGGCAGTAACGCCACCCCCGCGAGCAGTCACCGTCAGTAACTAGCGCCCGCGTCGAGGACCGGATCCGCTGCGGCAAGACCACCGGCATCGGCCGCCTGCCCTCGCGCGTGTTCGCGATCAACGCCGCCTGGCTCGAACTGGCATTGACCGGCTGCGACCTGCTCACCTGGACCCAGCGCCTACTCCTGGACGGCGAAATCGCCCGCGCCGAACCCCGCAGGCTGCGCTACCAGATCCTGCACGTCGCCGCCCGCATCACCCACGGCACGCGACGCGTCTACCTGCGCATCCACGCAACCTGGCCCTGGGCCGCCGACCTGGCCACGGCGTTCGCCCGCCTGGCCACACTCCCCAGACCCGCGACCTGATCAACGCCATTCAGATCTCGCCCCCGACAGGACACGGAGAAACCCGGCCGTAGCCTAAAGGAAGCCAGCGGGGGCGCCTTCCCCGCGAATGTCGGCCTCTGTCGCGATCCGCAGGACTTCCTGGAGCGCGGCCGCGACCGCGATCTGGAAGGACTCTTTCGGAGGTAGCGGCTGCGGGTTCAGCTCTGCCAGGCTGCGGGAGAGCGGTTCACGCTGGATCTCATTCCAAGGCGAGAGGATTTCTTCTCCGACTGGAATGTCGGAGGTTTTCGGTAGCTTCCCGGTCTGTGACGACGGGCAAGAGGCACAGGATCACGGCGGCCGAAGCTGAGGCTGCGGCAGCAAGAGCGGGCCTGGAGCCGAACTCGCCATATCCCGGCCATACGAAGGAGTTGTGGCTCTGTCGGTGTCGGTGCGGCGGCGAGATCAGAACGTCGTATAACAAGGTGCTGCGCGCGTTACGTGAGGAGCGCCTTCTAGGATGCCGTCCATGTGGCGACGTGAATATGCGTACAGCGAGGCGGATCGCGCCAGATGTAGCTGAGGCTCAGATGATTGCAGCTGGCGCCCTCCCCTTAGTCCTGTATCCGGGATCCGACACACCCTGGCTGTGCCAGTGCATGACCTGTCGGCGAGAGATCACTCCAACTTTGCACAACGTCGCACGCCAGAGTGCGTGCGCGTACTGCACGGGGCACAAGGTAGACGTCGACGAGGCATACGAGCTCATGATCGCGTTTGGCGGAGTGGCGCCAGTCGTGGCGTTCCCCGGCTCCGACGAGCGGTGGACGTGTGAGTGCCTACGGTGCCACCGCCACGTAGAGCCGTCGTACACGAGCGTGAAGATGGGCCGGGGCGGGTGCCGCTTCTGCGCTGATCGCGCGGTCGACCCTGCGGTAGCGGACAACGTCATGCGCTCTGCCGGCCTGATTCCGCTTGTCGATTATCCGGGGTTCAACAAGGCGCCGTGGAAGAGCGAGTGCACCGGCTGTGCAGAGATTGTCTTCCCTTGCTACAACCTTGTTCAGCAGGGAGGGGGCGGCTGTCGGAGCTGTGGCATTGTGCAGTCAGGTCTCTCCCGACGCATACCTGAGTCGCGAGCGCGAGCTGTCATGCTCGCCGCCGGTTTAGAACCTCTGGATCCCTATCCGGCAGGTAGATTTCCATGGCGAAGCAGGTGTCAGGGCTGCATGAATGTGGTCCGGCCCACATACCACAACGTGAGCCACGGCCAAGGCGGATGCTGGTATTGCTCGCCGCGGTCCGACCCGAACGAGCCGGGCATCGTCTACCTCGTTTACTCCACGCTGCACGACGCGATCAAGGTCGGAATCATGGCGGCGAGATCGGGTCGCCTCGATCAGCATCGGCGAAATGGCTGGATGCCGTGGCGCGACGACGACGCCGTCACGGGCATCTGGAACCTGCCCACAGTCTTGTTAGCGCGGACCGTCGAGCGGGAGATCCTCTCGTGGTGGCGTGACGACATGCAGATACCTCCAGCCGTCTCCTGGTCTGATATGCCACAGGCCGGAGCGACAGAAACCGCCTCAGCGACCCTCGCGGACCCGGCAGGCACCGCTGGCCGCATCGCCCGCCTTGTGGCAGCTATCGTCCATAACAGACGATGATCTCGCGATAATTCGTCGATATGACCTTTCGGATGACGAGTGGCAGTTGCTGGCCAGGTACCTGCCACGTTCGGTGACCGGTGGTAGCCGCAGGTCGGAGGATCGGCTCGTGCTGAACGGGATCGTGTGGACGATCCGTGCGGGTGCGGCCTGGCATGACGTACCGGAGCGGTACGGGTCCTGGCAGACGCTCTACACCCGCTTCCGCAGGTGGGCGTTGGACGGCACGTTCGCGGCGAAGGGAACCGGGGTCGGCGCGTCCCGCCCAAGTTGTCTATCCTGACTCGCGACGCGGGGTCGGCCTTCCGACCAGGAGCGGCGACGTCCCCGTGCGATACCGACCACGGGGAGCAGACATGGCACGGCAGCAGCCGCGCACCCGCGCGACGCGCCCTCGGGCGCTCCTCACGACGCTGGCGGCGGCCGTCGCCGTCTCGCTGGCCGCCTGTGGCGGCCAGTCGCCCGCGGCGGACCCGGTGACCGAGCCCTCGCTGTCCACCCTCGCGGGCACGCCGCAGCAGCTCGCCGGCGGCTGGCAGGTCGTCGCCGGTACGGGCACGGTGCTCGACCGGGCGCAGCGCCGCTACGTGCCGCTGGACCTGCCCCCGAACAGCCAGCTCGACCCGACCGGCCGGCGTTATGCCGTCGAGGACGACACCGGTGTGACGATCGTCGAGCTCGCCGCGGGCGCGCAGATGTTCGTCGACCACCAGGGCGCCAACCTGCAGCTGTGGCTCGAGAGCGGCCTGCGCTGGTCTCCGGACGGCAACCGCCTGGTCGGCATGCTCCTTCGCAAGGAGCCCTTCGCGATCGGATTCGCGGTGATCGACGCGAAGACGGCGAAGCTCACCGAACACTGGATCGATCACAGCGCCTACGACTGCAGCTTCTGCGCTTTCACGTTCACCCGGGACGGCCGCGAGGTCGCCCTGTCGCTCGCCGACCGGTCCGGCGGCGAGGCACACGAGTACACGCGAGCCGTGCAGCTGTTCGACGCGGCCACCGGCGCACCGACCCGCACGGTGCCCACGCGGGTCTTTCCCGACGGCCCGTTCGCCTGGTCGCCCGACGGCACCCGGCTGGTCGGCCGCCGCGACGTCCACGTCTCGGCATACGAGCTGGTCGACACCGCCACCGGCGAGGGCCGACCGTTCCCGGGCGCCGCCGTGTGGGCCACCGACGGCCTGCTGCTGTCCGGCACCGGTGACATGGTGGAGACGCTGCGCCCCGACGGTGGCGTCGTCGCGCGGGCCACCCTCGCGGACCCGCTGCACGGCCCGGTCACCCTCGGTCCCTCCCCGTCCTGAGCCGCGGAACTCGTCTGATCGCGGAACTCATCTGATCGGCGTCGTCCTGGCTGCTGGACATCGGCGGATGAAGCTTCCCCGGCGTGCTCGGTCAGGACAGGATCTCGAGGTATCCGTGGGTTCCGTGCACGCGGATCCGCTGGCCGTCGAGGATCAGCCGGGTGGCGTCCACCACGCCGACGACAGCCGGCAAGCCGTACTCCCGTGCGATCACCGCGCCATGGGTCATCAGGCCGCCCACCTCCGTGACCAGGCCTGCGATCGCCACGAACAGCGGTGTCCAGCTGGGGTCCGTGTACGCCGTGACCAGGATGTCGCCCGCTTCGAGGTCGGCCTGCGCCAGGTCCAGGATGACGCGGGCCCGCCCTTCGACGACCCCGGCGGAGACC
Source organism: Catellatospora tritici (assembly GCF_019083965.1). Classification (GTDB taxonomy): domain Bacteria; phylum Actinomycetota; class Actinomycetes; order Mycobacteriales; family Micromonosporaceae; genus Catellatospora; species Catellatospora tritici. The sequence continues at coordinate 46,509 of NZ_JAHRCY010000004.1, read as the reverse complement.
GGTAGGCCGACCAGGGCGCCGGTCGGCACGTCGTCGCGTCGGTACGCCCCGGTGACGGCCTCGCCGTCCGAGGTGAGCACCCGGGGCGGCGTGAGCGCTTGATACGACGTGAACGCGTCCTTGCGGCGGCGGATGAGCTGATCGTCCACGTGATTCGTCCGCGCGACGTCGCGGAGCTCCGGGAACGTCAGGTAGAAGAGGTCTTCCCGCTCGCGGAGCACGTCGGCCCGCACGAGGCGGTCGGCCTCATTCAGCAGGGCCTGCTTGTACACGAAGTAGCGGCTGACCATGCCGTACTTCGGGTACTCCCGGTACCCGATGAAGGTCCGCACCCGGTCGATCATCCGCTTGGCCTCTTCGGACTTGCGCTCCCCGTCCGGCAGGGCCCGCAGTCGCCCCAGCACGTCCTGTTCCTTCGCCCACGCCTCCCGCCGCCCCTGCTCGAAGCGCCGCGCGCCGGCGCCGGGCTCGAAGTTCTTGATGTTGCCGAGGATCAGGGGCACGAGCGTGGCGGGGCGCTCGCGCCAACGCGGCCGCGTGATGTCGATCTCGCCGACGCAGCGCATGCCGTACTTCTCCAGCCACGCCTCGATGGCGGCTCGCGCTTGCGGCCCGCCCGAGAACTCGGCCAGCCCGTCCAGGAATCCCCCGTCCTCGACGTGGTGTAGAAACGCGACCACCTCCGGGTGCGGGCGGATCGCGTCCGCGACGTCCAGCAGCGCCAGCCCCATCTCCGAGGTGACGTTGTGGGGAACAGACTGCGTGAGCGTGTCAGCAGCGTTCTTCTCCCCCAGCCACGCCTGCAACCGATCGTTGAGCCACCACACGGCCTCCATCGCCGACATGAACACCTGATGGCTCCGCGGATCGAACAGGATCCGCCGCAGCTCCTGCAGGTCCGCCTGGATGAAGTCGAGCAGCGCCGCTCCGGACAACGTCGCGATGTCGCGTTCCAACGCCGCGATCGATGCCTGGCTGTGCTCGATCAGCTCGGTGACGATGGCCGGATCGGTCTCGATCGGATCCGGCGCACCGCCGAACAGCGGCCCGGGGGCACCCTCGTCCGGCAGCGTCCGGATGAAGCCGTCGCGCTCGAGGATGGTCTGCAGCGCGTCCCCGGTCAGCGGATCGGATCTCCCCAGGGCCTCCAGGAGACCGGCCCGGCTCGCCGGGGTGGCCAGCCTCTGGGTGACGTCGACGAACAGGCGGCCGCCTGCCTCGGCCATGGGCGCGGGGGTCGTCATCTGCCAGAAGGACAGCCCGAGGGGCCTCATGGGGTCGGTCATCATCTGCTGGTGACCGACCGAGACATAGACGTGGTTCTCCCGGTCGCGGGACTCGGGGATGGGAAACAGCGTGGTGATCGGTCGGCTCTGCACGATCCGGAAGTCGTCGTCGATGAGGCACCATTCGATGTCCTGGGGGCGGCCGAAGTGCGCTTCGATCCGCCGCCCGATGCGCACGAGCCGCACGGCCTGCGCATCCGTCAGCGCCGGGTGTTCCTGCCGCCGCGCGTCGATCGCCACTTCCCGCGTCCCGCCCGCCGGCAGTGCCTGAATGGCACGCTCTTTGGTGGCGATCACCTTGGCGACGACTTCGTCGTCGCGCACCCTGAAGACGTCGGGATTCACCCGGCCGGAGACCAGGGCCTCACCGAGGCCGAAGCTGGCGTCGACGGTGGCGACCCTCCGGTTGCCCGTCACCGGGTCGGCCGTGAACAGAATGCCCGCCGCGTCCGGGAAGACCATCTGCTGCACCACCACGGCCATGTGGACCTTCCGATGGTCGAAGCCGTTGCGCAGGCGATAGGTCACGGCCCGCTCGGTGAACAGTGACGCCCAGCACCGGCTGACATGCCGGAGGATCGACGACGGCCCCACGACGTTCAGGTACGTGTCCTGCTGGCCGGCGAAGGAGGCCGTCGGCAGGTCCTCGGCCGTCGCACTGGATCGCACGGCGTAGGCGGCCTGCTCGCCGAGCCGGGCCAGGGCGCGGGTGATCGCCGCCGCGAGATCGTCCGGGATGGCGATCTCCTCGATGGTCCGGCGGGTCTCCGCGCTGAGCGTGCGGATCGCCTCCCGGTCGTCCGGGTTCAGGCGCGACAGCCGATCGAGCCGGTCGTCGATCGAAGGCGCTTCCGCCACGATCCGCCGAAACGCGCCGGTCGTCACGCAAAAGCCGGACGGCACGCGGACGCCCTCGATCCGCGACAGCGCCCCGAGGTGGGCGGCCTTGCCGCCAACGACGGCAACCTGCGTCTGGTCGACCTCTTGAAGACCCAACACGTGCTGTTCAGTCACCGCGACACCGCCCCGGCGGTCATGCTCCATCGCACTGCGGCGGCCGATCCGAGCACCGGCTCCGTCCGCCGCATCGCCAGTCCCACCAACGGTTCCTCACCGTGTCCCGCATAGGTCGACAACAACACACACACGACGACTGCCCCCATGTCTTGGTCCGTTCCTGGTCCGGCCGCCGATTCTGCGGCACCACCCGGGTCTTGCCACAAGCCCCCCAGCCTGCTATACGTTGAAGGTGGCAAGGAGTGAACTCTCCTTGCCATTACCTTTGTCGTCACCGGGCACTGACGACCTGCCAGCCGCAGCGTCGCCCAGGGATCAGCGGGTACGGGTGCGGAACGTGCGGCGGTAGGCATCCGGGGGCACGCCGACCGTGCGATTGAAGTGCCTGCGTAGCGTGGTGGCGGTGCCCATGCCGGTCGCCGCCGCGATGGCGTCCACCCCGGCGTCGGTCTTCTCCAGCAGCTCCTGCGCGTGGCGGATGCGCTGGTGCAGCAGCCACTGCAGCGGGGTGGTGCCGGTCGCCGCCTTGAAATGGCGGCCCAGGTGGCGGGAGCTCATCCGGGCCTGACGGGCCAGCTCCGCCACGGTCAGCGGCTGGTCGAGCCGCTCGACGATCCACGGCAGCAGGGCGGCCAGCGGGTGGTCGTCCCGGGCGGGCACCGGGGTGGTGACGAATTGGGCCTGGCCGCCGGCTCGGTGCGGCGGCACGACCAGGCGGCGGGCGGCGATGTTGGCGACCGACGAGCCGTGGTCGAGCCGGATGAGGTGCAGGCACAGGTCCAGCGCGGCGGCCTTGCCCGCGGCGGTGAGCACTCGGCCGTTGTCGACGTAGAGCACGTCCGGATCCACTTCCACCAGCGGATGGCGGGCGGCCAGCTCCTCGGTGTGCGCCCAGTGCGTGGTCGCCCGTCCGCCGTCCAGCAGACCGGCGGCGGCCAGCACGAACGCGCCCGTGCAGAGGGACGCCACGCGGGCGCCCGCCGCGTGGGCCGCGCGCACCGCGTCGACCAGCTCCGCGGGCGGGTCCACGGCGACATCGGCCCAGCCCGGCACGATCACGGTATCGGCGTCCCGGAGCCGGTCGAGCCCGGCGTCGGGCTCCAGCAGAAACCGGCCGACCCGCACGGCGGCCGGACCGCAGACGGTGACGTCGTACCAGGGCACTGTCACGCCGTCCGGCGCGGAGCCGAAGACCTCGTACGCCAGGGACAGCTCGAACTGCAGCATCCCCTCGGTGGCGGCCAGTGCGACAGTGCCCATGTCCGAAATTGTATGGGAGATGGCGTTCCAGACACTCACCGGCCGTGCTCCCCGCCCACCAGAATGTCCGTAGTAGATCTTCCGAGCGCCGAGGAGCGGTCATGAATGCAGGTCAGACGGTCGCGGTGTACGGGGCGTACGGGCACACCGGCCGGTTCGTGGTGGCGCAGCTGCGCGAGCGCGGGTTCGTCCCGGTCCTGTCCGGACGGGATGCCGGGAAGCTGCGCGCTCTGGCGGCCGAGACCGGGTACGAGGCCCGGCCCGCGTCGATCGACGATCCGGACGCGCTCGACCGCGTGTTGGCCGGTGCGGCCGCGGTGGTCAACTGCGCCGGACCGTTCGCCACCACGGCCGCGCCGGTGATCGAGGCGGCCCTGCGCGCCGGGATCCCGTACGTAGACGTGGCGGCCGAGATCGAGGCCAACGCTGACACGTTCGCGCACTTCGCCGACCGGGCGCGCGCCGCCGGGGCGGTGATCGTCCCGGCCATGGCCTTCTTCGGCGGTCTCGGTGACCTCATGGCCACCGTGGCCATGGGCGACTGGACGGCGGCCGACGAGGCACACGTCGCGTACGGGCTGAGCAGCTGGCAGCCCACCGACGGGACGCGCGTCTCGGGCACGGTCTCCCGGCAGCGGCGCGACGGCGCGCGCGTGGTGTACCGAGACGGACGGCTGGACTACCGCCGCGACGCCGCGGCGACCCTCGACTGGCACTTCCCCACGCCGCTGGGCACCCGGGCGGTCATCGGCGAGTTCACCATGGCCGACGTCGTCACCATCCCCAGCCACCTGCCCATCCCCGAGGTACGCACCTACATGACGGTCGAGGCGGCCGGCGACGTCGTCGCGCCGGACACCCCGGCACCCACCGCGGTCGACGAGCACCGGCGGTCCGACCAGACCTTCCTCGTCGACGTCGTGGTCCGCTCCGGCGGCGCGCAACGGCGCGTCGTGGCACGAGGCCAGGACATCTACGCCGTCACCGCGCCGCTGGTGGTCGAGGCGGTCCACCGGATCCTCACGGGACAGACCAGCAAGGTCGGCGTGCTCTCCGCCGGCGAGGTCTTCGACGCGCCCGGCTTCCTGCACGCGCTGTCCCCGCACATCACCGTGGACTCCCGTGCCTAGGTGCTGCTGGTTCGGTGCGGCCCGCCCGGGTTCAGTGCTCGGTCGGGTGGATGACCGCGACCGGGCTGTGGGCGTGGTGGACCAGCGAGCCGCTGACGGAGCCGAGCAGCAGTCCGGCGAACCCGCCCCGGCCGCGGCAGCCGACGACGGTCAACGCCGCTGCGCGGGAGGCCTCGACGAGGCTGTACTCGCTGTTGAGGCTGCGGATGGCGCGGGTCTCCAGCTTCAGCCGCGGGTGAACGGTGCTCAGCGCGGAGGTCGCGTCGGCCAGCAGCCGCTGAGCGCGGTCCTCGGCGGCGCGTTCGGCTTCGGCCTGCCCGGCGCTCTCGTCGGCACCGAGCTCCAGCCAGGGCTGGGGCCAGTACACGTGGGCGACGACCAGAGTCGTGTCGCGGCTGACGGCTTCGTCGGCGGCGAAGGTCAGGGCGGCCTGCGCGGCGATGGAGCCGTCGATCCCGACCACGACCGGTCCGCGCGGCGGGTCGGCGCGCTTCGGCGCGTCCGGGCCGGGCGCGGTGGTGCCGTCGGGCACCGGCGGGCGCACGACGATGACCGGGCAGTGGGCGTGCGCGGCGACCTGTGCCGACACGGAGCCGAGCAGCAGTTCGGCGAACCCGCCGACGCCGCGACAGCCGACGACCGTCACCGCCGCGGTGCGGGACTGCTCGATCAGGACCGGGGCGGGGCCGCCGGTGATCTGCCGGGCGTGGATCTCGCCGAGTTCGGGGTGCTGCTTGCGTAGGGTCTCGACAGTGTCGGTGAGGCCGCGGTCGATCGCGGCGCGGGTGTCGGCGTCGTCGTAGTAGGGTTCGGCCAGCCCGACGGTGCCGTACCCGAACAGGGGGCTGAGGTAGCCGTACACCAGGTGCAGCGGCGCCTGGCGGTGCACGGCGAGGTCGGCGGCGTAGGACGCGGCGGCGAGGCTTGACGGTGAGCCGTCGACGCCGACGAGGATGGGCCGGTGGGCGGTCATGTCGATCTCCGGTCAGGGTGCGGGATTGATGGACTCTTCGTATGGCCGCCGCGTGCTCGGCGCCGGTGGACTCGGCTGGGCGTAGCCGACGCGGACGCAGACCTGCGGCTCGCCGAGGCCGGGCAGCAGGCTGCGCAGCTCGTCGCGGGTGCCGGGCACCTCGGTGACGTCGCTGATGGGTGCGGTGCCCAGGCCTTGGCTGGTCGCGGTGAGCAGCACTGCGGACAGGGCCTGCCCGGCGTGCAGCCAGGCGGCCGGGGTGTCGTCGTCGGTGAACACGAGCAGGTAGCGGGCTCCGGCGTCGGTGTCGCGGCCGGGGTGCATGGTCTGGCCACCGAATGGTGCGTAGTCGCGGATCGGGACCCGCCGCGGCACGGCCCGCACGGTGGTGTCGCTGGACACGCCCTCGCCGCTCCATGGCGGCCGGTGCGTCCAGTCGGCGAGTTCTGCCCGGTAGTCGGAGTCGGACAGCTGCAGCGCCCCGGCACGGACCGCCGCGAGGGCGAGGACCGCGACCTGTCCGTCGCCGACGAGGTGGACGTGGGCGTGCTCCAGTTCACCGGCGACGATCAGCGCCCGGCAGGTGGCATCAGCCACCGGCTGCGGGGTGAACGGCCGCCGGTCGGTGTGCCGCCGCGTGATCGCCGCGCATCCCTGCAGGTCTGCCAGGGTTGGTTCGTGTGGCTCAGCAACGCGGACCTCGGCAAGCAGGTCCGGGTTGGCGGGGTCGGGCAGTTCGCGGACGTCGGCCTGGTGACCGGCGGCGGCCAGTGCGGTGCGGGCGTGGTGCAGTGCCGCGCCGCAGCTGACGGTCAGGAGCCTGCCTTGCGGGTCGGCGGTGGGCAGTTGGCGCTGCCGGTCGGCGTACAGCCGCAGCACGTCCGGGCCAACCTGCCAGCGCCACGGCTGGGTGTTGAAGATCGACGGCGCGGCGAGCGCGGTGCGGGCCGCGTCATACAGCGCCTGGACGCCGATCGTCTCGTCTGCTGTCATGACCTCACTGTCCGCCCGGGTCAGCGGGTTGGGTCAGTGCCGGCGGGCCTGGCCGGGCCGGGGCGGGGGTCCTGTCCTCGGACGGGTCTTTGGTCCCTTCCCCACCGCGCCCGGTGGGCGGAGAATCCCGGTGTGATCCGTGTCTTTCTGCTCGACGACCACGAGGTGGTCCGCCGCGGCCTGTGTGACCTGCTCCAGGCCGACGGCGACATCGAAGTCGTCGGCGAGTCGGGTTCGGCCGCCGAGGCCACGCGGCGTATCCCGGCGCTGCGTCCGGATGTCGCCGTGCTGGACGGGCGGCTGCCCGACGGCAGCGGCATCGACGTGTGCCGTGACGTCCGTTCGGTCGACCCGCAGATCAAAGGCCTGATCCTGACCTCGTACGAGGACGACGAGGCACTGTTCGCCGCGATCATGGCCGGTGCGGCGGGCTATGTCCTCAAGCAGATCAAGGGCACCGACCTCGTCGACGCCGTACGCCGGGTCGCGGCCGGGCAGTCACTGCTCGACCCAGCCATCACCCAGCGGGTCCTCGAGCGGATCCGCAATCCTCAGCACGAACCTGATCAGCTCAAGTCGCTGACGGAGCAGGAGCGGAAGATCCTGGCCCATGTCGCCGACGGGTTGACCAACCGGCAGATCGCGGCGCAGATGTTCCTGGCCGAGAAGACGGTCAAGAACTACGTGTCGAGCCTGCTGGCCAAGCTGGGGCTGGAGCGGCGTACCCAGGCCGCCGTGTTCGCGGTGAAGCTGACCGGGCAGCCGCCCCATTAGACGGTGGGCACGCTCCAGCGCAGCACCGTGCCGGTGGGGTCGCCTGCTTCCAGCGTGAGCCGGCCGTCGTGCAGGGCCGCGCGCTCGGCGAGGTTGAGCAGTCCACCGCGCGGGGTGGCGCCACCGGTGCCGTTGTCGGTGACGGTGACGGTGAGCCCACCGCCGTCGACCGCGATCGCGACCTGGACCCGGCCGGCGTGCGCGTGGCGTACCACGTTGGACAGTGCCTCGCGGACCACGGCGAGCAGGTCGGCGCGCAGCTCGTCGGGCACCGCGCTGTCCAGGGGCCCGTCCAGGACTAGGTCGGGCCGGAACCCCAGCGATTCGGCCGCGCCGTCGGCGAGGGTGCGCAGCTCGGCGCGCAGCGACTGCCCGGCCGGGCTGCGCAACTCGAAGATCGCGCCCCGGATGTCACGGATCGTGCTGTCCAGCGCGTCGACCGCAGAACCGATCTTGTTCGCCAGTTCAGGACGGGTGGCCGCCATCGACGCGGCGGTCTGCAGCTGCAGGCCGGTGGCGAACAGCCGCTGGATGACCACGTCGTGCAGGTCGCGGGCGATCCGCTCGCGGTCGGACAGCACCAGCAGCTGCTCGCGGTCCTCCCGGGCCTGGGCGCGCAGCAGCGCCAGGCCTGCCTGTCCGGCGAACGCGGTCAGCAGCAGTTCGTCGTCGGCGCGCGTCGGACCGGCGTAGGCGACCAGTAGGACGCCCTGACCGGCGGCAAACGGTGCGGCGATGCCACGGATGTCGGGCACGGCGACCGGCCAGGGCGCGGCCTTGCCGAGCTGCTCGAGGGATACGACCTGCTGGTTGGCCAGCACCGGTGCGAAGCCGGTCTGCGCCACCGGCAGGATCGCGCCGGTCAGGCCGGGCACGGGTTCGGCCGCGTCGACGACTGCCACGGTCAGGGTGGCGTCATCCTGGTCGTGGAGCAGAACGGCGACGAGTTCGGCTTCGGCGACCTCGCGGGCGCGCCGGGCCACCAGTTCCAAAGCTTCGGCGGTCGAGGTGTCCTCGCCGAGCGAGTTGATGATCTCCGCGGTGGCCGCCAGCCACCGCTGCCGTCGCTGCGCCACGGCGTACAGGCGGGCGTTCTCGATGGCGGCGCCGGCGGCCGCCGCCAGCGCGATGGTGATCTCCTGGTCGTCGTCGGTGAACTCGGCCACGTTGCGTTTGTCGGCCAGGTACAGGTTGCCGAACACCTGGTCGCGGATGCGGATCGGCACGCCGAGGAAGCTGTGCATCGGCGGGTGGTTGGCCGGGAAGCCGACCGAGCGCGGGTGGGTGGAGATGTCGGGCACCCGGACCGGCTCGGGATGGCTGATCAGCAGGCCGAGCACGCCGTGACCGGTCGGCAGGTCGCCGATGGCGGCGTGCTGCTCCGGGGAGATGCCGTGGGTGATGAACTCGACCAGGCGGTCGTCGGGGCCGAGGACCCCGAGCGCGCCGTATTGGGCGTCGGCCAGGTGGCAGGCGGCGACCACGATCCGTTCGAGGGTGGAGCGCAGGTCCAGGTCGGTGCCGATGCCGACGACCGCGTCCAGCAGGCTGCGCAGCCGCTCGCGGCTGGCCATCACCTCGGACACCCGGTCCAGCAGCTCCTGTAGCAACTCGTCGAGTTGCACGCGGGAGAGGGGCGAGAGGCCGAGCGATGCCCACTGTTGTTCCACGGCCACGATGGTATGCCCCGGTCAGGGTGCGGCCGTGCCAGGTTCGTGGTGCGGCCGGGCGCAGGCCTCTGGCACACTTCTCCCACCGGATATCAGCGGGTGAGCAGGGTGACGAGGTCGCTGCCGGTGATTATGCCGATGGCGCAGCCGCGGCGGTCCACCACCGCCACCGCGTCGACGTGGGTGCCGCACATGAGCCGGGCCGCGTCGACCACGGCGGCGTCCGCGCCGACGGTGGCCGGGGTGGTGTCCAGCACGCTTGATACGCGGCGTTGGGACAGGCAGCCTGGTTCGGCGGCCCACGCGGCGACGATCGTGCGGTCGCCGAGCACCCCGGCGCAGCGACCGGTGTCGTCGACGACGACCAGGTGGCGCAGTCCGGTCCCGGCCATCGTGGCCAGGGCCTGTTCCAGCGTCGCCGATGCGTTCACCTGCGTCGGCGGTCGGCTCATCACCTCGCGGACCGCGCGTTGCGGCAGTGTCCCGGGTGCGGCGGGCCGCTGGGGCGGATCGGGTGTCTCGGTCATGGTGCTCCCCCGTGTTCAGGCGCCGTCGGTCAGGACGTGCGGTCGGGTCGTGGGTCCGGGACGACCAGGACGGGGCAGGCGGCATGGTGCAGGGCCTGCTGGCTGACCGACCCCAGCAGCAGCCCGGCGAAGCCACCGCGCCCACGCGTACCGACGACCACCAACTGCGCCAGCTCGCTGAGCTGCACCAGGGTGCGTCCCGGACCGCCGTATACCAACTGCTCACGCACCTCGACCTTGCGATGGCCGTCCAGCAGCGGGGCCATGGTCTCGGTGAGGATCCGACCTTCGGCCTGCTCGACCGGTCCGAGGTCGGACGGCACGGGCGTGGTGTAGGGCGTGGCCATGGCCGGGTGGGTCCAGGAGCGCACGGCGAGCAGTTCGGCGTGGCGCTGCTCGGCGGCGGCGAAGGCGGCCTCCACCGCGGCCGTTCCGGCGGGCGAGTCGTCGATGCCCACCACGACCGGGCCGTCGGTGTGTTCCTCACCTCGGGAGACGAGGACCGGGGTGGTGCTGTGCGCGGTCGCCTGTACGGCGACCGAACCCAGCAGCAGTCCGGTGAAGCCGCCGAGTCCACGGTCGCCGAGCACCAGCAGGTCGGCGTCGCGTGCCGCGGCGAGCAGCACTGCGGCGGGTGCTCCGGTGACCAGTTCGGCCACGGTGGTGACGTCGGGCTCCGTCGCGGCGGCGGTCGTGGCGGCCTCGGCGAGCAGCCGTTCGGCGTCGTGGCGCAGACCGCCTTCGGGTACGGCGTCGGAGGGGCCGACGTCGACGTTCAGCAGCGGCCAGATGAACGCGTGGACGATCCGCAGGCGCCGGCCGCGGCGGGCTGCCTCCCGTGCGGCGAGCCGGACGGCGCTGAGAGCGGCGGCCGATCCGTCGACACCCACCACCACGTCGGGTGCTGTGTGCGAGGTGCGGCTGTCCATGGCTGACTCCTGTCCGTTGTACGAATTATCGACCGATACCGGCGCACCGGTGGACGGTCTGCCAGATGGCGGCGAGGGTTCCGGGCAGCAGGGCGGCCGCGGCGCACACGGCGAGTTGGGTGGGGTCGAGTGCAGCGGTGCCCAGCAGCGTGCGCAGTGCCGGGACGGCGACCGCGGCGAGTTGGGCCAGCGCGGACAGGGCGACGGCGGCGAGCAGGCCGGGGTTGGCCCACCGGGTGCCGCGCGGTCGGGTGGCCCGCGAGGCCAGGGCGATGCCGAGCTGGGCCAGGCCGAGCACGACGAAGACCATGCTCTGCCACGGCCAGCCCGCGGCGGCCGCGTAGCGGCCGGTGCCGACAGTGACCGTGGTCAGCAGCGCCCCGAGGGCGAGGACGTCGCGCAGCAGGCCGCCGCCGAGGATCTGCTCGTCCGGTGGGCGAGGCGGGCGGCGCAGCACGTCGGGTTCGGCGGGTTCGGCGCCCAGGGCGAGGCCGGGCAGGCCGTGGGTGAGCAGGTTGATCCACAGGATCTGACCGGGCAGCAGTGGCACCCCGAGGCCGAACAGGGGGCCGACGAGCATGACGGCCAGTTCGGCGGTGCCGCCGGCCAAGCCGTAGCGCAGGAAGCGGCGGATGTTGTCGTACACGCGGCGGCCCTCGGCCACGGCGTGGCTGACGGTACCGAGGTTGTCGTCGATGAGGACGAGGTCGGCGGCCTGCCGGGCGACTTCGGTGCCGCCGCCCATCGCCACGCCAATGTCGGCGCGGCTGAGCGCGGGGGCGTCGTTGACGCCGTCGCCCGTCATCGCCACGACGTGGCCGTGGTGCTGGAGTTCGGCGATGATGTCGAGCTTCTGCTCGGGCTGGGTGCGCGCGAACACCCGGACCTGGTGGGCCTGTTCGGGCCGGTCGCCGGTGGCGATCGGGTCGCCGGGCCGCCAGATGCCGACCTGGGCGGCGATGTGCGCGGCGGTGCCGGGGTGGTCACCGGTGATCAACATGAGCCGGATGCCCGCCTGGGCGAACTCGGCGGCTGTCGCCGCGGCGGAGGGCCGCAGGGGATCCTCGATGCCGATCACGCCGAGGGGCCGCAGCCCGGTGGGTGCGATGGGATTGGTCGGCTCGGCGGTCGTGGCCGCCGCGATCACCAGGACACGAAGGCCGGCAGCGGCCAGGTCGGCGGCAGCCTGCCGGGTGGCGGCCACCACCGGGTCGGCCGGGTCGATCACAGGCGCGGCCAGGACGCTCTCCGGGGCGCCTTTGCAGATGGTCAGGAAGGCGCCGCCGTCGCGGTGGACTGTGGTCATCTGCCGAGTGGCCTGGTCGAACGGGTGCTCGGCCCAGCGGGGCGCGCTCGCGCGGGTCGACGCGGGGTCCAGGCCGCACCGGGCCGCGAAGGTGACCAGCGCGGCTTCGAGCGGGTCCCCGACGGCGGTCCAGGCGGGCCGGTCGACTGTCGGGGCGAGAACGACGGCGTCGGAGCACAGCAGCCCGGCGCGGGCCAGATCGAGCAGGGGTCGCGGTAGTGGCCGGTCGATGCCGTCGACGCGCCCGGCGGGGTCGTAGCCGGCCCCGGTGACCGACACCGCGACGTCGGCCGCGACGGCCCGACGCACGGTCATCCGGCCTTCGGTCATGGTGCCGGTCTTGTCGGACGCGACGACGGTCACCGAACCCATCGTCTCGACCGCGTGCAGGTTGCGCGGGATCGCCCGGCGGCGGGCCATCCGGCGGGCGCCGAGTGCCAGCGACAGGGTCACCACGGCGGGCAGCGACTCCGGGACCGCCGCGACGACCAGGCTCACCGCGGTCAACGCCATGAACAGCAACGGCCGACCCGACGCCAGCCCGACCGCGAACACGACCAGGCACAACCCGACCGCGGTCGCGCCCAGGACGCGGCTGAGGCGGGTCAGACGCCGCTGCAGCGGCGTCGGTCCGGCGTGGGTGTTGGCGACGAGTTCGGCGATGCGGCCCAGGGCGCTGCGGGCGCCGGTGCGCAGCACCGTGCCCACCGCGCGGCCGGTGACCAGCACCGTCCCGGCGGACAGTTCGTCACCGGCGGCACGGGACACGGGCACGGACTCCCCCGTCAGGGCCGCCTCGTCGGCCTGGCACCGGTGCGCGTCGTACAGCAGCAGGTCGGCCGGGACGATGTCACCGGCCTCGACCCGCACCACGTCACCGCGCGCCAGGTCGGCGGCGGGCAGCACCAGCTCCGCCCCGTCGCGGGTGACTCGCGCGGTGGGCGCGGTGAGGGTGTCCAGCGCCGCCACGGCGTCGTCGGCACGGACCTGCTGCGCGACGCCGATGGCGGTGTTGAGGACGACGACCACGACGATGATCGCCGTGTCGGCCCAGTCGCCGAGCAGGCCGGTGACCGCACCGGCGACCAGCAGCAGCGATACGAGCGGATCGGCCAGCTGCGCCAGGATCCGCCGCAGCAGGCGCGGCGGATGCGGGCGGGCGACGGCGTTGGGGCCGTCCTGCGCCAACCGTGCCGCGGCCTCGCCCATGGTGAGGCCGCGCAGCCGCCGCCCGGCGTCCGTGGCGAGGGTCTCGGTGAGGGTCATGTGCTCAGACTCCCGCCATTGCCGAGCAGCGGCCCAGAGCAGATCGCCCCGCCGCGGCGGGCCCCTGGGGCATGGCGACCGGGTCGAAAGTCCCGAGCTCACGGCCGGTCGCGACGGCGCGCCCAGCGTACGGCCCAGGCCCGCCTCACGACGGGCCGAAGGTCCCGGACCACGCGGGCTGCCGGACCCTACGCCCCACCGGCCACAGTGGCCACGCTGATGAACATGCATATCGCGCAGGGCGCCCCGCTGGGCGCGCAGGAACTCGCCCGCCTCGACGCGCACTGGCGCGCCGCCAACTACCTGTCCGTCGGTCAGATCTACCTCATGGCCAATCCGCTGCTCACCGAGCCGCTACTGCCCGAACATGTCAAGCCGCGGCTGCTCGGCCACTGGGGCACCACCCCCGGCCTGAACCTGCTCTACACGCATCTCAACCGGATCATCGCCGCCCGCGGCCAGGAGACGATCTTCATCACCGGCCCCGGCCACGGCGGCCCCGGCCTGGTCGCCAACACCTGGCTGGAAGGCACCTACAGCGAGGTGTACCCGCACATCGGCCTCGACGAGCGCGGCATGGGCCGGCTGTTCAAGCAGTTCTCGTTCCCCGGTGGGGTCCCCAGCCACGTCGCGCCGGAGACCCCCGGGTCCATCCACGAGGGCGGCGAGCTCGGCTACAGCCTGTCCCACGCCTACGGCGCCGCACTCGACAACCCTGATCTGCTCGTGGCGTGCGTGATCGGTGACGGCGAGGCAGAGACCGGCCCGCTCGCGGCCTCCTGGCACTCCAACAAGTTCCTCGACCCGGTCGGCGACGGGGCGGTACTGCCGATCCTGCACCTCAACGGCTACAAGATCGCCAACCCGACGGTGCTGGCCCGGCTGTCCGACGAGGAGCTGACCGCGCTGCTGACCGGGTACGGGCACAAGCCCTACCTGGTCGCGGGCGACGACCCGGCGATCGTGCACCAACTGCTGGCCGCGACCCTGGACACCGTCTGCGACGAGATCGCCGCGATCCAGGCCGCCGCCCGCGCCGGTGAGCTCGTCGACCGGCCCCGCTGGCCGATGATCGTGCTGCGTACCCCGAAGGGCTGGACCGGACCGAAAGAGGTCGACGGGCTGCCGGTCGAGGGCACCTGGCGGGCACACCAGGTGCCGCTGTCGGCCGCCCGCGACGACACCGACCACCTGGCCATGCTCGCCGACTGGATGCGCTCCTACCGGCCTGACGAGCTGTTCGACGCCACCGGCGCACCACGTGCGGAGGTCGTCGGCTGGCTGCCCGCCGGGCCGCTGCGCATGGGCGCCAGCCCGCACACCAACGGCGGGCTGCTGGTCCGAGACCTGGAACTGCCCGACTTCCGGGCGTACGCGGTCAAGCCCGGCCCGCTCGCCGAACCGACCCGGGTGCTGGGCTCCTGGGTGCGCGACGTGATGGGCGCCAACGCCGCATACCGCAACTTCCGCATCGTCGGGCCTGACGAGACCGAGTCCAACCGGCTCGGTGCGGTGCTCGACGTCACCGGCAAGGCCTGGCATGCCCGTACCGTCGGCACCGACCTGCACCTGGATCCGCACGGCCGGGTCATGGAGATCCTGTCCGAGCACACCTGCCAGGGCTGGCTGGAGGGCTACCTGCTGACCGGCCGGCACGGGCTGTTCTCCTGCTACGAGGCGTTCGTCCACATCGTCGACTCGATGGTCAACCAGCACGCCAAGTGGCTGAAGGTAACCCGGGAACTGGACTGGCGCAGGCCGATCCCGTCGCTGAACTACCTGCTCACCTCGCACGTGTGGCGCCAGGACCACAACGGCTTCTCACACCAGGACCCCGGGTTCATCGACCACGTCGTCAACAAGAAGGCCGACGTCATCCGGGTGTACCTGCCGCCGGACGCCAACACGCTGCTGTCGGTGGCCGACCACTGCCTGCGCAGCCGCGACTACATCAACGTCGTCGTGGCGGGCAAGCAGCCCGCGCCGACGTTCCTCGACATCGACGAGGCCGTCGCGCACTGCACCCGGGGGCTGGGCATCTGGGAGTGGGCCGCCGACGATGGCGGCGACCCGGACGTCGTGCTGGCCGCCGCGGGCGATGTGCCCACCGTGGAGGTCCTGGCCGCGGCCGACCTGTTGCGCGAGCACCTGCCCGAGCTGCGGGTCCGGGTCGTCAACGTCGTCGACCTGATGCGCCTGCAGCCGCGGACCGAGCACCCGCACGGACTGCCCGACGCCGAGTACGACGCCATCTTCACCACCGACCGGCCGGTCGTGTTCGCCTACCACGGCTACCCGTGGCTGATCCACCGCCTCACCTACCGCCGCCACGGCCACGAGAACCTGCACGTGCGCGGCTACAAGGAGGAAGGCACCACCACGACCCCGTTCGACATGCTGGTCCGCAACGACATGGACCGGTTCCACCTGGTCATCGACGTCATCGACCGGGTGCCGGGCCTGGCCCGCAAGGCCGCCGCGCTGCGCCAGGCGATGGTCGACAAGCGCACCGAGCACGCCGCCTACATCCGTCAGACCGGCCAGGATCTGCCCGAGATCCGCGACTGGACCCCGACGCGCCGCTGACCGGCCGTCATCGAGGAAATGGGGACATCGTATCCAGGGACGTCATGGGGCAGGTGCCGACCGGGGTCGACGACCTCGCCGGCACCGCCCCGGCCGTCGAGGCCGCACCGGCCACGGGACGCCGTACCGGTGCGGGGGATCGCCCGGGGGACACGCCTTCGCCGACCCGTCCGCGTCGAGACCAGCCGGTGGAGGCTTCCGGGTCGAGCGCAGGTCCTGCGGACACGGGACCAACGGCACTGACCCGCTGCACCTGGGGCACGGACAGTGGAGTGCATGATGACGCCAACAGCCCTGCAGGCGGCCCTGCCGACGGCGGTACGCGCCGCCGTGCGGGCGCCGTCGGTGCACAACACCCAGCCGTGGCGGTTCCGCCTCGACGCCGACACGATCAAGGTCTACGCCGACCCGGACCGCCTCCTGCCGATCGCCGACCCCTCCGGCCGCGCTCTGCGCGTGTCATGCGGCGCGGCGGTCTTCAACACCCGGATCGCCCTGGCGCACTCCGGCTGGGCGAGCGAGACGGTCCTGCGACCGGACCTCACCGACCCGTTGCTGCTGGCCCGGATCCGCGTGACCGCCCCGCATACCGCCACACCCGGCGACGAGGAGCTCTACCGCGCGATCGAGCGCAGGTCCAGCAACCGTGGCCCGTTCATGGACGCCGCCGTCCCGCTGGACGTGCGGGCCAGGCTCGTCGCAGCCGCCCGCGTCGAGGGGTGCTGGCTTGATCTGATCCTGGGACCGTTGGCCCAGCAGCTGGTCGCCGAACTCGTCGACACCGCCGACCGGCTGCTGCGGGCCACCCCCGGCTACGGCGCGGAACTCGCCTGCTGGGTCCGCGAGCAGGCAAGCTCCGACGGGGTGCCGCGCGACGCCGGCGGCTTCAGACCCGAGCCCCAGGACCTGCTCACCCGCCGCGACTTCGGCGGACCGCCCCGCCAACCGGGCCGCGACTACGAGAACGACCCGTTCCTGGCGGTGCTCGGCTCGTACGGCGACACGCCATACGACGACCTGCAAGCGGGCCAGGGTCTGCAGCGGGTCCTGCTCACCGCCACCTCCTGTGGCCTGGCCACGTCGCTGATGTCGCAGCCGGTCGACGTGCCCGCGATCCGCGAGCAGCTGCGCTTGGGTCTGCACCGCGGGGCACCGCCGCAGATCCTGCTCCGTGCCGGGTACGCCGTGGCCACCGGGACGACACCGCGCCGTCCTCTGGCGGAGGTGATCGCTCCCGTGCCGGTCGTCTCGCCGGGCGCGAGTCCTTAGTCCCGCCGGGAGGCCGACCGGTGCCGACGTCGTCGGGCGACACGCGGGCGAATGCCGCGTCGCCGAAGCCCCGCCGTCCGCGGGCGGCCGCGGTGGTCGGCAGGGTCGAAGGTCCCGGCCGGAAGGATCCTTCGCTCCTGGCCGCGGCAGCACGCACAGCGTGCACTGGACGAGACGACTTCTGGAGGCACACCATGACCACGCCCACCGGCGAGCAGGACCGGCCCGCAGCGGCGTCCTACGCCGAGGCCGCTGAGGCGGCGCGGCGCGCACCCTCGATCCACAACACCCAGCCCTGGCACTGGCGGATCCACCCGGACCGGCTCGACCTGTATGCCGACACCACGCGGGCGCTGCCCCACACCGACCCCGACGAGCGGATGATGCTGGTCAGCTGCGGGGCGGCACTGCACCACGCTCAGGTCGCCCTGCACGCCGAAGGCTACGACGCCGCCGTACATCCGCTGCCCGACCCGGCCCGCCCGCACCATCTGGCGACCGTCACCATCACGGGTGTCACTCCGGTGACCGCGGACGCCATCCGACTGGCGCAGGCGATACAGCTGCGCCACACCGACCGGCGGCCCACCGTCGATGTGCCGATCACCGTCGACCAACTCGAGGAGCTGCGTCGGATCGCCGGCGCTGTCGGCGTCCACCTGCACCGGCTCACCCCGGACCAGGTCACCGACCTCGTCGTCGCGGTCTCGCACGCCGAGGACGCCGCCGCGGCCGAACCGGCCGTCCTGGCCGAGACGCACCTGTGGACCGGACCGAGCCGCCCGCCAGGCACGGGTCTGCCACCGGAGGTCATCCCGGACCGGCGCCCCGAGACCGACGTCGGCGAGCGTGAGTTCGGCTCGCGCGGCACGCTCACGGTCGGCGGCGGCCACGACAAGGCCTCCACCTATGTCGTGCTGTTCGGCGCCGAGGACGACCGCGCCGCCTGGCTGCGGGCCGGGCAGGCCCTGTCGGCGGTGTGGCTGCACGCCACCGTGCAAGGCCTGGCTGTGCTGCCGTTCAGCCAGGTCATCGAGATCGACGGCACCCGGACCATGATGCGCCGCATCCTGTCCCACCTCGGCCACCCCTACCTCGTCCTGCGCCTGGGCGTGGCCGACCCCGAACACGCGCTGCGGGGGCACACCCCACGACTGCCGTTCGACGCCACCGCCACCATCGACCAGACCGGCCGGTGACCCGCGGGAAATCCGGCCCGTCGGAACAGGGATCCGCCATGATCCGAGTCTTTGTCCTCGACGACCACGAAGTGGTGCGCCGCGGCCTCATCGAACTGTTGCAGCAACCAGGCGACATCGAGGTCGTCGGCGAATCCGGGTCGGCCGCCGAGGCCACCCGACTCATCCCCGCGCTGCGCCCCGACGTCGCGGTCCTCGACGCCCGGCTGCCCGACGGCAACGGCATCGACGTGTGCCGCGACATCCGCTCCGTCGACCCCGGCATCCAGGGACTGATCCTGACGTCGTATGAGGACGACGAAGCGCTGTTCGCCGCGATCATGGCCGGTGCCGCCGGATACGTCCTCAAACAGATCCGTGGCATCGACTTGCTCGACGCCGTACGCAGCGTCGCCGCCGGGCAGTCACTGCTCGACCCGGCGGTGACCACGCAGGTCCTCGACCGCATCCGGCGCGGCGTGCACCAGCCGCCCGAATTGGCCCAGCTCACCGAGCAGGAACGGCGGATCCTCGGCCACATCGCCGACGGGCTGACCAACCACGAGATCGCCGAGAAGATGTTCCTGTCCGAAAAGACGATCAAGAACTATGTCACGAGCATCCTGGCCAAACTCGGCCTGGAACGCCGAACCCAGGCCGCTGTGCTCGCCGTGCGGCTGCTCGGCGGCACCCGGCCCTGAACTCTCCCGGCGCGCGATCGCCGGTGTGCCCACGTCGCTGCGGCGGGCCGACGCGGGCACAAAGACGGACCGGCAGGAGACCTTCGACCCTGCCCAGATCGCCGTGGCAAGGCCGAGTCTGGCGACGCACCATCCATCCCCGCGCCGCGACAGCGGCACCGAACAGAGGTGACACCATGGCCACCGTCGTCATCCAAGCTGGACGCGAAACTGCGAGTGGCCATGCGCGAGGAACTGATGCGAGGCCACCGCCACGGCCGCGTGACGGGCGCCCGCGCGTCGGCATTCGGCCCCTACCGGGACGAACGTCCTGTCGGACAGGTCCACCGCCTCATGACCGCTGCCCCGCCCGGGACGAGGCTCGGAGGTGAAGCCACCGAGAGATGATGAGGAAAGGAGCCGTCATGCGCGCCTGCGTGGTCACCGACTTCGCCGCCCCGCTGACCGTCGGCGAGGTGCCGATCCCCCAGCCCGGCCCCGGCCAGATCCTGGTCCGGGTTGAGGCCAGCGGGTTGTGCCACACCGACATCCACGCCGCCCGCGGCGACTGGCCGGTCAAGCCGGCGCTGCCGTTCATCCCCGGGCACGAGGGCGTCGGCATCGTCGAACGCCTCGGACGCGGTGTCACCGAGGTCGCCATCGGCGACCGCGTCGCGATGCCGTGGCTGGGCTACACCTGCGGCACCTGCGAGTACTGCGTCAGCGGACGGGAGACTCTGTGCGAGTCGCAGCGCAACACCGGCTACGGCTTCGACGGCGGCCACGCCGAGTTCGCCGTCGCGTACGCCCGCCACGTGGTGCGGGTCCCTGAAGGCGTCAGCCCGTTCGATGCCGCGCCGCTGACCTGTGCCGGCGTCACCACGTACAAGGCGATCAAGGTGGCCGGGGTCCGTCCCACCGAACGGGTGGCGATCTTCGGCATCGGCGGGCTGGGGCACCTCGCCCAGCAGTACGCCCAGCTCTTCGGCGGTGACGCCATCGCCGTCGACGTCACCGAGGAGAAACTGTCGCTGGCGCGAAAACTCGGCGCCGCCCACACCGTCAACGCCGCCCGCACCGACCCGGTGGCCGCGATCCAGGCTCTCGGTGGCGCCGACGTCGCCGTCGTGCTCGCCGCCAGCCCCACCGTGCTGGAGCAGGCCCACACGAGCCTTCGCCGCGGTGGCAGGCTCGTACTGGTGTCGCTGCCCAAGGACAACATCATGCGGCTGCCGGTCTTCGAGACCGTCCTCGGCGGCCTGACGATCATCGGCTCGATCGTCGGCACCCGCGCCGACCTGGCCGAGGTGTTCGCCCTGCACGCCGCCGGACGTACCACCGTCCAGTACGAGATCCGCGACCTCGAGGAAATCAACGACGCCATCGCGGAAGTCCTCGACTCCCAGGTGCCCGCCCGGATCGTGTTCCGCGTCTAGCCCCACCCGGACGGGCCGCCGCAGCGCGGCCCGTCCGGCCATCACCGCACCTGATCCCGCATCGGCTTCGACCAACGGGCCGGAAAGCACACTCAGCCGACCGGGCACCGTGGATGATCAGGACAGGCCACGAGCCGGCCACCGCGGGTTACCTCAGGAGACCGTCATGACCACCGCGCTGACCCTGACCGACACCGCGTTCCGCGACGTCGTCGCCGCCGCCGTCCGGGCCCCGTCCCTGCACAACAGCCAACCCTGGCGTTTCCGCAACCGCAACGGCACGATCGAGGTGTACGCCGACCCCACCCGGTCGCTGTTGGTCGCCGACCCAACCGGCTGGGCGCTGCGCATCGCCTGCGGGGCCGCGACCCTCAACGCCCGCCTGGCACTGGCAGCCATGGGCCTGGCCGCACACGTGCGGCTGCTGCCCGACCCGGACGACCCGCTACTGCTCGCGCGGCTCACCCCGACCGCGGCCTGGCAGACCACTCCGGCCGAGGAGGCGCTGTTCGCGGCGATCGAACGCCGCTTCAGCAATCGGGAACCGTTCCATCCCGCGCCGGTGCCCGTCCACGCCATCGTGCGAATCGAGAACGCCGCCCTGGCCGAAGGCGCCTGGGTCGAACTCCACAGCGGCCAGGCCTCCCTCGAGGTCATCTCCGAGATCGTCCGCGCGGCCGACAGCGCCTTGCGCAGCGACGGCTCCTACCAGGCTGAACTGCGCGCCTGGACCCGATCCGACCGTGATGACCGCGACGGGGTGCCCGCCCCGGCCGGCGGCCCTGTCCCGCAGGCGGACGACCTACTGCCACGGCGCGCCTACGGCAGCCGCGAGCCCTCGCCCGGCGGTGACTTCGATCCCGAACCGCTGGTCGTCGTGCTGGGCACGGCCGCCGACAGCCCTGCGCAGCAACTGCAGGCCGGTATCGCCCTGCAGCGGGTCCTACTCACCATCACCGACGCCGGCCTGGCCGCCTCGATGCTGTCGCAGCCGATCGAGAACCAGGCCGAACGGGACAGGCTACGGCTGGCGTTGGGCCGCTCCGACGTGCCGCAGATGGTGCTGCGCGTCGGCGTCGGCCGGCCAGGTTTTCCCACACCCCGCCGCGACCTGGCCGAGGTCATCGACGAGTCCTGACCGTGGGGCGGTCATCCGTGCGCTCCGGGCGCACGGTGATCGACCCGGCCGAGGGCGCCGCGACTGTTCGGGCCGCGCCCGACGGATGGCGCGCCGTACCGGCCAGACGGCATGCAGACCGGGAGCCTTTGGTCCCGTGACGACAGGTCCTCCAACTCTGCTGTGACAGCAGAGGCGCACGGGATTCTTGGTGCAGACCCCGATCCCCCCACAGGAGACCACCATGAAGCGCAGGACCCTCGACCTGATGTTCAGCCTCGGCGGCGTCGCCATCGCCATCCTGCTCACCGTCGCCGGCGTCGTCCTGACCGCCAACGCGAACTTCGCCACCAACTACGTGAGTTCGCAGCTGGCCGAGCAGAACATCACGTTCAAGACCCTCGACACCCTCACCCCCGAGGAGCGGACGCAGCCCGGCCTCGTCGAGTACGCCGGCCAGAAGCTGACCACCGGCAAGCAGGCCGAGGTGTACGCCCTGCAGTTCATCGGCCTGCACCTGAAGAACACCGCCGGCGGCCAGACCTACGCCGACCTGGGCGTGCCGCAGAGCCGACTCCGGGCCCAGGTCGCCGAGGCGACCAAGAACAACGACCCGAACCTGACCGCCCTGCAGCAGCAACTGACCGACGTCACCGCCCAGCGCGAGACCATGTTCAAGGGCGAGACCCTGCGCGGCCTGCTGCTCACCACTTACGGATTCAGCGAGTTCGGCGTCAAGGCCGGCCAGGCCGCGCTGGTCGCCTACCTCGCCGCGCTGGTGATGGCGCTGCTGTCGATCGCCGGCCTCGTGCACGCCTACCGCACGCCCCGCACCGAGGCCTTCGCCCCGGTCGAGGCGGGCCCGGCCCGCGAGAAGATCAACGCCTGACAGTCCAACCCCCTGTGGGGCGGCACGCCGGGAGGCGAGCCGCCCCACAAACCATCGATGCCGCGGAGCTGGCTGGCCGCGGGTTTGGCGAGCTGCCCTGACCGCCCGGCTGCGCCGCCGCCGGACTGTGACGTTCAGTACCGGCGCGGGCACATCCTGCGAGCTGCTCCGGCAACTGGAGCTGGACCAGGCGGAGAAGATGGTGTCACCCGCCCCAACCGAAAATCTCCAGTGGCGCTGATAGACATCCGCTCTCGCGATGTGTAGTGTTCCAGTTGTTGCGAACGAAGATCTATTGAGTGCGGCAGGCGAACTGGCGCATGAAGTAGGAAGCAAGACCGCCCGACAGGTTCGGGTCGCGAGGCCAGGTAGTTGAAAGGGGCTTCGGGGCCGCAGGTCGGGCGAGGGACCACATCGATTCCGGTCCCCGCAGTTTGGCAAGTAGCACGACCGCAGTACCAGTAGTTGATCAGTGACAGGTGAAGGCGAGAGGAGTAGTGCCATCGGATCCCCGCCCGGCATGCATGCCGGCGGGCCGCAGACCCCGAACGGAAGGTGGTCCCCGGTCGTATCCACGAGATGCTCGTACCCCGTGCTGGCTGGCGGGTGCGAGAAGACGGTAAGCCGGTGTACGTGACCGGCGATGGTATGTAACTCGTTTCTCCCCAAGGATCCCGGCGCTTAAGCGCCGGGATCCTTACCTGCGTTCTAGGAAAGGTGCCTATGACCTCAGCTGACAGGGTCCCGGCCGACAAGTTCGACGACGACGACTATCCCGCGTACACGATGGGTCGGGCCGCCGAGATGCTGGGCGTCACCCAGGCTTTCCTCCGCTCGCTCGAAGGCGGTCTGTTCGTCCCGGCTCGCTCCGACGGCGGCCACCGCCGCTACTCGCGCTACCAACTGCGCCTGGCGGCCCGGGTCCGTGAGATCGCCGACCAGGGCACACCCGTCGATGCCGCGTGCCGCATCATCATTCTCGAAGACCAGCTCCAGGAAGCGCTCGAACTCAACCGGCGCTACCAAGCCGAAGGCCGACCCACCCCGGGCGGCGCCGAATAGCGCCCCCGACCGCGAAGGTCTTGGAGCGGCGCGCTGGGATGCTACGGCGTCCCACTGGCCGCCGCAGCATCTCGCTCAGCTGTTGGTGCCGGTCACCGAGGTGCCCGCCTTGGTGATGCGGTAGGTGACCTGTGTGCCGCTCCAGAAGTGGAACGTCAGGGTGACCGTCCCATCGTTGACTTCGTCGAAGAACTCGGGCTTCAGCAGGATGGTGTTGGCCGTGTAGTCGGGCTGGAAGTGGGTCCAGAACTCTTTGTACGAGGTCCAGTTGGCCGGTCCGGCGTTGGTGCCGTCGGCATACCTGGCCTCCATGGTGGCGAGTTGGTCGCCGCGGAACTGGGTGGGGATGGCGAACGAGCTCGTCGTGCCGGTCGCTGCCGCCTGGGTCGGCGGGTCGTAGGTGATGATGTTGATCAGCCACGGTTCCCCTTGCGAGAACCTGGCCTCGATGGTCGCGTTGACGCCGTAGGCGCGGTTGCCGACCAGTCGCGTCACGGCCGCCGCGGTGAGCGTGAGCGTGTTGCCGGACACGGTGTAGTCGCTGCCGCTGACCAGGTCGGTAGTGCCTTGGCGCAGGCCCCGGAAAGCGGTGCCGTTGAGGTTGAGCGTGAGGGTCTTGCCGGTGATGGCGGCGTTGCGGGCGACGTAGACCTGGTCGGCGGAGGCGGTCGCCGATCGGGTGGTCCAACTGGTCTTCATCATCGCGAACACGCCCGGGTCGCGCCAGCGCAGCTCACCGCGGTTGAGGAACTGGCCCGCGTCCCAGAGCATGGTGGTGAGGTTCCTGATCCGGGCGTGGTAGCCGACGGCTTCGAGATATTTCAGGAACTCGCCCCGTTCGATGATGCCGGGCCGGGTGTGGTCCCAGCTGAGCAGGGCCCATTCGCCGATGATGACCGGGATGCCGCGGGCGACGAAGGCGGCGCGTACGCGGTCGAACGAGCCGACCAGGTCCTGCTCGACGGCGGCGTCGTAGCGGGTGCCGCCGGCGATGTTGACGCTGAACGGCCAGTATCCATAGAAGTGGACGGTGGCGGCGAGGTTGCGGTCGTTCAGCTGGTTGAACGTGGCCGTCAGGGCGTCGAGTCGGCCCTGGTCGGCGTTGGTGTAGAGGGTCGGCAGGACCAGCAGTCGGGTCGCGTTGTTGCCGCCCGACTGACGCACGGTCCGCACGAAATCCGTGTTGAGTTCCTGCAGTGCCTGGTAGTTCTGCTCGTCGCCGGAGGTGCCGGCGAACTGCGGTTCGTTGATGCTCTCGAACACCAGGCGGGGCGAGTGATCGCGGAACGTGGCGGACAGCTGGGCCCACAGGGCGTGATAGCGGGCCAGCACGTTGGTGCGGTCGCTGGGGTAGGTGTTGATCCACTGCCAGGAGTCGTGATGAAGATTGATCATCACATAGAAGCCCTCCGACAGCGACCAGTCGACGATCTGGCGTACGCGGCTCAGCCAGGCGGTGTCGATGGTGTAGGCCGGGCCGGGGCCGTGGTGGTTGCTCCAGGTCACCGGGATCCGGATGCTGTTGAAGCCCTGCTGCCGCACGTGGTGCAGCAGCGCCTGGGTGGTCAGCGGGTTGCCCCAGGCGGTCTCGTCGGGAATGGCATCCAGGGTGTTGCCGAGGTTCCAACCCGGTTGCATCGCCGCGACGGTCGCCATCGGGTCACCCGGCTGCCCGGACGGCGACGGCGATGGCGATGGCGATGGCGATGGCGAGCTGGATTGTGATGGGCGGGTGGACGCGCTGACCGACGCCGAGGGTGTGCCACCGATGCCGCCGGTGCACGTCACGCCGTTGAGGGCGAAGGAGGCGGGTGCCGCGTTGCTGCCCGACCAGGAACCGTTGAAACCGAAGGAGACGGTGCCGTTCGTGCCGATGGCCGGGTTGTAGCTCGCGTTCACGGCGGTGTGCCGGCCACCACCGGAAGCCGTGACGGTGGCGTTCCATGCCTGGGTGACCTGCTGGCCGGAGGTGAATGTCCAGGTGAGGTTCCAGCCGTTGACGGGGTCGCCGAGGTTGGTGACGTCTACGTTGGCGGTGAAGCCACCGGGCCACTGGGCGGACACGGCGTACCCCACCCGGCAGCCAGCCGCCGCCTGGGCGCTCACCGCCGCGGCCATTCCGGCCGTGAGCAGCGCGGCGACGCCGGTCGCCACGACAGCGGCGCGCCAGCGGACTCTTCGCATTCTGTGCAGACTCATCGTGATCATCCTTGCGAGGTCGAATTGTTCCGGTCGTCCAGCCGCGCGTCCCGTAGCGGCGTCGCGATACAGCCGATTCGGGGTTCACCGCTTGTGCCGAGCCGAGAATCGAGCAGGGACACCGCTTGCGCGTGTGGGTGCGACGTGCGGCGCGGCTCGACGGATCGGCCTGCGTATGCCGCGCGCCCGGCGCGGACGGTGTTTCGCGGACGCTGCCCTGGCCTCCGCGACGCTGCTTGGCTCCCGCAGCGTGATCTACTTTCGCCTTCACAACACGAAAGTTTCGCGCCGGACACTACTCCCTTAGCCATCCCTCGTCAATGGAATCAATCACCGTGCCCTCGCTGAACGGGCCCATGGTGGAGGACGCCATTCTGTCCCAGACCTGGCGACAGGGGATTGACCGAATCGCCTGCCCTAACTACGCTCCGGCCGAAAGTGTCGTTCGAAGTAGAGAAAATTTCCGCACAGCCTTCGATCTCGACCGGCCGCCGCATGACGCCACACCTGCCCAGCCGCCCCACCGACGGAAGTACCCAGATGAACTCAGCTCATTGGCACCCCGGCTCCCCGATCACCGGCTCCGGTCCGGACGGCTGGGCCGAGGGCGCGTTCGCCAATCCGGTGATACCCGGGTTCCATCCGGATCCCAGCGTCTGTCGGGTCGGCGACGACTACTACCTGGCCTGCTCCAGCTTCGAGTACTTCCCCGGGGTGCCGATCTTCCACAGCCGGGACCTGGCGCACTGGGCGCAGATCGGCAACGCCCTGGACCGGCCGAGCCAGCTCACCCTGCCCATCGAGACACCCTCGTCGGCCGGTGTGTACGCGCCCACGCTGCGCCACCACGACGGCCGCTTCTGGCTGATCACCACCAACGTCGCGCCCGGCGGCGGGAACATGCTCTTCACCGCCACCGACCCCGCGGGGCCCTGGTCCGATCCGGTCCGGCTGCCCGACGTCGGCGGCATCGACCCGGACCTCGCCTGGGACGAGCAGGGCCGCTGCTGGTGCACGGTCGCCGGAATCTCGCAGGTCCGCATCGACCCCGACACCGGGCAGACGATCGGCGAGCCGCGTGGGTTGTGGTCCGGGAAGGCCGGTGTGCAGGCGCCGGAGGCCCCGCACCTGTACCGGATCGGCGAGTTCTGGTACCTGATGATCGCCGAAGGCGGGACCGAACGCGGTCACGCCGTGTCCATCGCACGTGGACCGGCTCCGGACGGCCCGTTCGAGCCGCACCCGGACAACCCGATCCTCACCCACCGCGGCACCAACCATCCGATCCAGAACACCGGCCACGCCGACCTCGTCCAGGCACCCGACGGATCGTGGTGGATGGTGTTGCTGGGCGTCCGGCCACGTGGCGGCACACCGGGCTGGCACGTGCTGGGTCGGGAAACGTTCCTGACGCCGCTCACCTGGGCCGACGGTTGGCCCGTCGTCGCCCCGGTGGAGACGGTCATGGCCGCACCCGCTTGGCCGTCCTGCCCGGTGGCGGTGCCGGAGATCAGGGACGACTTCGACCATGACCGGCTGGCGCCACAGTGGGTCTCGGTTCGGTCCAGGCCCGACGAGCTGTGGTCGCTGACCGACCGTCCGGGCTGGCTCACCCTGCGGGCGCGCGGCGCCTGCCTCGACGACCCGGACGTGATGTTCGTGGGCCGTCGCCAGCAGCACCACTCCTGCCGGGTACGGACGTTGCTCGACCCCGCCGCCGGACGCGGCGGACTCGCGGTACGCCTCGACGAGGCGCACCACTACGAGCTCGAGGTAGGCGACAGCCAGGTGCGGGTCCTCGCGCGGACGTCCTCGCTCCGGTCGACCGTCGCCACCAAAGCCGTGCCGGACGGACCGGTCCGGCTGCGGATCGATGTGCTGGCCTCCTCCCCCGACCGCTGGGATCCGCGCAAGGAGCCCGACACGATCCGGTTCGGCATCGAGTCCGACGACGGCACGCTCGAGCTGCTGGCCGAACTCGACGGCCGCTACCTGTCGACCGAGGTCGCCGGCGGCTTCACCGGCCGGGTCATCGGCGTGTACGCCGCCGCCGGCACGGTCGGGTTCGACTGGTTCGACTACGAGCCGACCGAGTAGCACAGCGACGTTCGACTTCTGCCCCAGCGGCTATTCTTGCGCCTGGAACGCGGCTCGCTCGCATCCGCGTCAGCACGCAAGCAATGCGGGATCGTCGAGGAAGGAGCCGGGTTTTGTCGCACGTCGAATCGGATGAGCCGGTCGCCGACAGCGAAGGCGCCCACGACGACCCGGCCGGGCCGGTGACGATCTCCTACATCGCCGAGTCCGCCGGGGTTTCGATCCCGACGGTGTCCAAGGTGCTCAATGGTCGCTCCGGCGTGGCCGCCGATACCCGCGCCCGCGTCGAGGCACTCGTCCATCAGTACGGCTACCGCAGGCCCACCCCGGCGATCCGCAGCAACATGATGGAGTTGGTCTTCGAGGACCTGCGGCACATGTGGGGCCTGGAGATCATCCGCGGCGTGGAACAGGTCGCGCGGGAGAACCGGATGGGCGTGGTCCTGACCGAGTTCGGCCCCCAGCGCAGCGCGATCCGGTACTGGATCGACGACACCCTCGCCCGCAGGCCCGCATGTGTGGTGACCGTGGCGCAGCTGTCGGACAGCCAGCGCAGCCAGCTACGGACCAGAGGCATCCCGTTCGTGGTCATCGACCCTCCCACGGAACTGCCTGACGACGTTCCGTTCGTGGGCGCCACGAATTGGGCCGGTGGCCGATCGGCCGGTCGCCACCTGATCGAGCTCGGCCATCGACACATCGCCATGATCAGCGGCCCCGATCGCCTCCTGTGCTCCCAGGCCCGGGCGGACGGCTTCCGCTCTGCCATGGTCGGCGCCGAGCTGCCCGCCGACCTCGTCGTACGCACCGACCTGACGCAGGAAGGCGGTCGGCGGGCGGCCATGCTGCTGCTGGACCGGCCGGACCGGCCGACAGCCATCTTCGCCGGCAACGACCTGCAGGCACTCGGCGTCTACCAGGCCGCCCGATCGCTGGGCCTGCGTATTCCGGCGGATGTGAGCGTGGTCGGCTTCGACGACCTGCCAGTCGCCGCACTGGTCGATCCGCCGCTGACCACGGTGCACCAACCACTGACAGAGATGGCCGTGGCCGCCACCGAGATGGCCCTCGCGCTCGGGCGTGGGGAGAAGGCGCCGCAGCCGGGCCTCGAGCTGGCGACCACCCTCACGGTGCGGGGCAGCACAGCGCCACCGGTCGACCAACCCCGCAGGTGACCGCGGACCGCCGAACTCGACTGGATCGCACGCTGCGCGGCGTTTCAGTACGCGTTGGACGCGCAGCTGCCCGCGTACCTGCCGCTCTTCGTCAACGTCGAGCCGGTGTCGATGCGTTCTGCCTGTCCGACGGATCTGACGGACCTGAACGAGCGAGCCTACCGAGAGCTTCAGGCATAGGCCACCCCGGCGACCGGTCAGGCGACGAGTCGACCAGTGCTCACCATGCGGCGGCTGGCGGGGACATCGCTGTCACCGCCAGCCGCACTCCCTGCCCCAAGTTCACCTGACGTCAGGCCGCGAACCCGGCGCGGTCACATTGCCGCGCCAGGCGCCGGTCTCCAGTCCTCGCTGCTCGATGAACTCCTTGAACCGCTCGGTGTCCTTCTTCACCTGACGGCTGTCGGCGCCGATCGCGCTGCCGACGTTCTCCACCAGGCCCTCGGGCTCCCAGTCCAGCTGCACGGTCACCCTGGTGTCGGTGTCGCTGAGCCGGTGAAAGGTGACCACTCCGGCGTGGCGCGTGTCGCCGCTGGTGCTCTTCCACGCGATGCGCTCATCGGGATGCTGCTCGGTGATCTCGGTGTCGAACTCGCGCTTGGCGCCGGCGACGCTGACGACCCAGTGGCTATGGGTGTCGTCGACCTGCCTGATCGAGTCGACCCCGCCCATGAAGTTCGGGAAGGATTCGAACTGAGTCCATTGGTTGTAGGCGGTGTGCACCGGGACGTGCACATCGACCGATTCGGTAACCGTACTCATCTGCAACCCCCACAAAGTCGGACGAAGAGCTGATACCCCGCCGGGTAGCTGCTTCAAACGGCTTCGAGCCGCCGTACCGACGCCATCGCGGCTCAGCTGATCCGGTCGATCAGTCCTGCCAGCAGTGCGACCCGCGGAATGACCGAGCCCAGGTCGAGCCACTCGTCCGGGCCGTGGTCGCCGCCCCCTACCGGGCCGAGACCATCGAGCACCGGCGCCCCGGACTCGGCCAGCAGGTTGGCGTCGGCGCAGCCGCCGGTAGCGGCGTGGGTGACAGTCAGGCCGAGTTCGGCACCGACCTTTGCTGCCACCCGCAGCAGCGCCGCGGTGCCTGGACCGCCCGGCCAGGGCGGGGTCGGCGCGACAATGCGGATGGTGGCGGTGACCCCGTCGACGAGCGGTGTTTCGGCCAGTCGGGCGATGTCGGCCAGGGCCGCCTGGTACGCGTCTGGCTCGGCGGCGCGGACGTCGACGACCAGGCGGGCGTGCCCGGCGACGACGTTGGGGCGGGTGCCGGCCTGAAGGACGCCGACGTTGACGCTGTCGAGGCCCTGCGAAGCCCTGCGCGACGGCGCCAAGCCCGGCTACTTCGCCGACCCCGACCTCGGCGGCTACTGGCCGGCCGGCGGCTTCGGGCTGCTCACCTCCGGTCTGATCGACACCCACGTCTCCGCATACGGCCGCCTGGGCCGCGCCGTCGAACTGGCCAGCCGCACCGGCCACGAGCGCGTCTACGGCCTCGACCCCGACACCGCACTCCGGTCACCTCGCCCGCAGCCCCGACGAGCGCGGCCGCGTCATCGGCACCGGCGGGGTCAATATTCTCGACCTGCGCGAAGGCGTGCGCTGGAGCCACCTGGCCGCAGGCTTCACCTACCGGCCACGCACCTGGCAGGAGTACCCGCCCGACGACATCCACCGCCTGCGCGAGGGCCGCAGCGGCCCTGTCGCCGCCGCTCGGCCGCCTGCCGACTGTGCCCGCGCTCGTGGCGACCACCCGCATCACCATCGTCGAGCGCAGGACGGCTCCGTTCAGACCCGGGTGTCCGACGAGGCAGTGGTGCTGCCAAGCCGACCGGCGGCGTTCGCGTCGAGCATCGCCGGGTATCGGGCAGAGTCGGGCGACCGCCACAGTCCGGCGGCCAACCAGGCGCAGCCGATCAGCATCAGGCCCCCGTGGGCGATCCGAACCGCCTCGCCCGCGAAGAACTGCGGTATGAACAGCACGAACCCCGCCGCGAACGCGATGGCGCCGAACCGGGTCAGGGTGGCGGCTCGCCATACCGCCACCGCCGCCCAGACCGCCCCTAGGCCCAGCATCAGCAGCCCGGCGAGGAACGTGACGGCGGCGGCCGGGTGGTAGCGGACGCCGTCGGCGATGTCGAGCAGATCGATCTGCCGGCCGGCCGCGACTTTCGTCGCCACGGTGTTCAGCGCGAAGTCCTCGGCGCCGTAGTACGGCAGGGTCAGTCCGGCACCGATCCACATGATGGCGGCAGCGACGGAGTTCACTCGCAACAGTGCCAGTGGGACGAGGATGAAGCCGATCATCGCGAAAAGATGGGTCGCGACCCACCACGGTGACGCCATCGCATGCAGCGCCCCCTGCGCCGTGGACTCGTCAGCCCAGGGGCGAAGTGCCGGATACAGCAGGAAGAGGACGCCTGACGCACCGAGGGCGGCAGCGGCGACACGGTTCCGTGAGAGCAGCATCGGAAGCTCCATTGAGGATCGAGGAGTGGAGACAGTCGGCGAGGACAGCCGCAGCACGTCTCGCGTCGACAAGAGGCTATGCTCCATAGCCGAAAAGCTACTGTCATTAGCTTAGGAAGTCAACGACGGAGTAGGCCAGATCTCGTGCCGGCGCACTATGCCGTTGCGGCGTCGCGACGCCGGCCCTAGGCTTGCGGCCAGCCCCGACGACATACCGGGCAAACAGGAGCGACCGTAGACATGGCACTTCCCGCCTCATCAGCGCCGGACCCATTCGGCGTACACCTCCCGACACCTCGAAGTTCAGGCGGCACGTGTCCGACGGTCTGAGTATTCGACTACGCACGCTGGCCGGTTCCCTCAACCTGATCGTCACAGGCGAGGTCGAAGCCTCCAGCGTCTATCTGCTGGCCAAAGTCGCCGACGCGGTGATGCGGACCAAGGCCGCCACCGAACTGACCCTGGACATGTCAGCGGTGACATACATCGACCGCGCCGGAGTCGCCGGAGTGGACGCGTGCCGCCGCCAGGCGACCGCCCGCGGCCTCGGATTCCTGATCGTGAACCCGTCGGTCGCAGCGGGAGCGGCCCTGAACGCCCATGCTGGCCGAGCAGCGACGAGCGAGCCGCCTGGCCTCCTGGCGCCTGCCACCGCCCGCCCCGGCAGATCCCGGGCACGCGGCCAGGGCGGCCGATCGCGGTGCGCCCGGCGCGGGCCGCTGCCACCGCACTGACAACGGCCGACGCGCGCCGAGGTCGAAACCGTCGGGCGTCGTCTCAAGTCGCTCGACGTCCCGGCGCAGGCCTCCCGGGCAGTCGGCATGCCGAGGGAGGCGCGGAGCCGAACCGTCGCCTCCAGCATCGCCGCGCCCTTCACCGCGCCGACATCCCGCGTGAGCAGCTGACTCGCAGGCGCACTGCGCGTGCCCGACCCCACCGGCCCCGTCCCCGGCGTGTTTGCGGGGCCGCTCGATGGGAAGCTAGTGACTCGACCGGCCGGACCATTGGAGGGACTGCTCATGGCTGATGCGGTTACCGTGGATCAGCTGAGGGTTGGTGATCATGCATGTCTGACGTTCACCGAGCCGGAGGAGCGGTGGGATCTCGTCGCGGAGTTCGTGGCCGACGGCTTGAACCTGGGCCAGCGGATCGTGTGCTTCACGGACCTGGTCGCTCCGGATGACGTCACGGGAGAGCTGGTGGTGCGCGAGGTCGCCGCGGGCGCGGCCCTGAAGCGGGGTCAACTGGTACTGCGCGGGGGTCAGGATTCGTGGCTGGCGGGCGGGCCGGTGACCGCGGAGCGGATGGTCGCGGCGATCGCCGAGGAGATCGAACGTACGACGTCGGGTGGTTTCACGGGCCTGCGGATCACCGCTGACATGTGTTGGGCGACCAGGGCTGTGGTCGCGGCCGATCAGCTGGTCGCGTTCGAGCGGCAGGCTGCGCGGCTGTTCAACGCGGGCGAGCTGACGATCAGCTGTCAGTACGACCGGGACAGCTTCGATCCGGTGACGCTGGCGTTCGCCGCCGACGCCCATCCCAAGACCGTGGCGGCCGTGGTGTACCACGACACCCCGATCCTGCGGATCTGGCGCCAGCATCGCCCAGCGGGGGTCCGGATCGCAGGCGAACTCGACTTCACTCAGCTGGAGCCGCTGCAGCAGGCGTTGGCTGAGGCCTTCCGCCTTGACGACTCGATCCACCTGAACCTGACGAAACTGCTGTTCATCGACGGAGCTGCGGCGATGGCCGTCGCGAAGGCGGCGCTGACGTTGCCGCCGGACCGAGAGGTGATCGTGGAGTGTTCGCCTGAGGTGGCGATGGTCTTCGACGCCGTCGGGGCGTCCGACGTCGAACAGCTGCGGTTCAGAGCGCGATGACCGGCGCTGAGCGACCGACGACAAAGCCGGAGTCGGGTCCGGCGACCGATGCGGAACTCGTCTGCGAGTTCACCGCACCGGACCTGTACTCGCTGCGCGCAGCCGTCGGCGCACACGCCGCCGCGCACGGCATGGTCGATGGCCAGCTGAGCAAACTCCTGGTCGTGGTGACGGAGCTGGCCGCCAACGCGATCCGCCACGGTGGCGGGAGGGGCCGTCTACGGCTGTGGCGGGTCGGGGACGCATTGCGTTGCGAGGTCACCGACGGCGGCCCCGGCATCGGCGACCCTGACGCAGCCGGTGTTCGGCCGGTCCCGGTCAGGGCCGATGGGGGTCGCGGTCTCTGGATCGTGCGCCAGTTCAGCGACCAGGTCACCATCATCAGCGATCTTTCCGGTACTGCGGTCACCGCCGTCCTGCACCTTTGACGGGCGGTCTGCCCCACCTGGCCCCTCCCCACAGGCTGCGTAAAGTCGCGCCGGGCCGCTGACTGCCACCGCTCGGACGGCATGCTTCTCGCCAATCGGGGTATGTACGTCCGTGGTGCGGCGTGGCGACCGTGCCGAGGACGACATGGTGATGGCACATCGGGGGATCACGTGACAACCGATGACATACTCCGCGACACCGAACTCGGGCCGCAGGACGGCAACCGGAGCTTCGTCCGGGACAACCTGCTGTCCATCGTCATGTTCGGGGCGTTCGTCCTGTTCATCGTGCTGCAGAGCATCTTCGGGTGGCAGGTGCGCAACGAGGAACTCGCCGAGTTCGGCCAGGCCGCCGACTCGTACTGGCACTACCTGACCACCGGGCACTTCGCCGAGGCCGTCTTCGAGAACTGGGAGTCGGAGTTCCTCCAGATGGGCGCGTACGTCCTGTTGACAGCTTTCCTGGTGCAGCGGGGCTCGGCCGAGTCGAAGAAGCCCGAGCAGAAGGACCGTCCCGAAGACGAACCCGACAACGCCGGACCCGACTCCCCAAAGGCGGCCAAGGGCCACGGCATCGCCCAGGCCCTGTACCGCAACAGCCTCGCCATCGTGCTGCTGGTCTTCTTCGCGCTGTCGTTCGTCAGCCACCTGCTGGGCGCCACCGCCGACCACAACGAACAGCAGGCGCTGCGCGGGCAGCCCTCGGTGCCCGCGTGGGAGTTCCTGGGCACCTCCGACTTCTGGTTCCAGTCCATGCAGAACTGGCAGAGCGAGTTCCTCGCCGTCGGCGCACTCGTCGTGCTCAGCATCTTCCTGCGCCAACACGGTTCACCGGAGTCCAAACCGGTGACCGCGCCCCACCGGCAGACAGGCGAATGAGACCGGACACCTACCCCGGGTCGAGGCCCTAGGCCCGAACGCGGAGAACCCGAACAGCCCGCGCTCGGCATCGACGGCACTCCGGCCAGCCGGCGACAGCCGCGTCGAACGGCCTTCAGCTGCGGAAACCGCGGCCGAGCCGATCAGCTCGCGGTGGGCAGGAGGTCGTCGACGAGGGCTTGGACTCGGTCACGGATCTCGTCACGGATCGGGCGAACGGCGTCGATGCCCTGCCCGGCCGGGTCGTCGAGCGTCCAGTCCTCGTGGCGCTGGCCCGGGAAGTAGGGGCACACGTCACCGCAGCCCATGGTGATGACCACGTCTGACGCTTCGGAGTCGTCGGGGGTGAGGATCTTCGGAGTATGCCCGCTGATGTCGATGCCGACCTCGGCCATGACCCGCACGGCGACAGGGTTGATCTGGTCGGCGGGCGCCGAGCCGGCCGAGCGGACCTCGACGGCGTCGCCGGCGAGGTGGCGCAACCAGCCCGCCGCCATCTGGGAGCGGCCGGCGTTGTGCACGCATACGAACAGCACACTGGGCTTCTTGTCGATCATGGCGGTTCTCCTGGGATGAGTTCTTCGATCAGTGCGCGGACGCGGACGCCGATGTCACCGGCGATGCGGTGGTGGTCATGGCGTCGATCCCGCAGCCACGGCCGCCGGCTGGGGCAGCGGCTGGGCGGCCGCGGTGGTGCTTGCCTTCGGGTAGAGGGCGACGGCCAGGCCGAGCCCCAGCAGCGCGCCGACGATCTGCGCGGCGATGAACGCCGGGACGGAAGCCGGGGCGATGCCGGCGAAGGTGTCGGTGAACGCGCGACCGATGGTGACGGCCGGGTTGGCGAAGCTGGTGGAGCTGGTGAACCAGTACGCCGCCCCGATGTAGGCCCCGACGGCGGGTGCGGCCAGGGCGACGCGGCCGGTGCGGACCAGGGCGAAGATGAGCAGCAGCAACCCGGCGGTCGCGACGGCCTCGCCGAGCCAGAGCTGCGGCGTGGCCCGGTCGGTGGCCGACAGACCCTGTGCCACGCCGAACATGGCGTTGCCGAGGATCGAGCCGCCGATCGCGCCGATGGACTGAACGGCGAGGTAGGGGCCGACGTCCTTGCCCGCGAGGCCGGTGGGCTCACGGCGGTCCGACCACCAGGCCGCGATGGTGACGACGGGGTTGAAGTGCCCGCCGGAGACCGGCCCGAGGACCAGGATCAGCACCGCCAGGGCGAACACGGTGGCGGTGGAGTTCTCCAGCAGTTGCAGGCCGGTGTCGTGCGGGGACAGTTTCGTGGCCATGATCCCGGAGCCGACGACGGCGGTGACCAGCAGCATGGTGCCGAGCAGTTCGGCGAGCAGACGGCGGGGCAGGGTGGCGGGCATCAGCACTCCCGGCGGTTGGCGTCGGCGGCACGGGCGCGGGCGGCCAGGTCGGTCAGGTGCCCGGCGGCGGCGTCGAGGGCGTCGGCGTTGAGGTGGTAGTAGGTGAAGCGGCCGTACGGCTCTGCTTTCACCACGCCGGCGTGGCGCAGCGCCCGCAGGTGGTTGGACACGTTGGGCTGCGACAGGCCGAGGTCCTCGACGAGATGGCAGGTGCAGGCGGGGCCTGCGGCGAGGGCGTCGACGATGGCGGCACGGGCGGGGTCGGCCAGCAGCCGCACCACCTCCGATGGGGCATCACCTGAAACTGATATCACCACGTGGTTATAAAACAGTGCGCCAGGTCAGCGTTACAACTTCACGATCATGAACATTGGGTGACGGGCCGTCGGGCAGACCCGGTCAAGTCAGCCGGAGGGCGATGTCCAGCAGCGCGGATCTGCACCCAGCTTGACAGGATTCGAAGCGGGCGGCGGCGGGGATTGCCCCGGCTCCGCTCAACCATTATCATCGTCTATCGGCGATGTGCGATGATGTTGGAGAAGCGCGTGATGGCAGACCTGCTCGACCGAGAGGTCGCCCAGCGGTACGCGTCGTGGTTTCGGGCCCTGGCCGACCCGACCCGGGTGCAGGTCGCGGAACTGCTCGCCCGCAGGCGCGAGGCGATGAGCGTCGGTCAGATCACGGCCGCGGTGGGCCTGGCCCAATCGACGATCTCCCAGCACCTGAAGATCCTCGCAGAGGTGCGCTTCGTGCTGGTGGAGGCCTCCGGCAACGCGAACCTGTACCGGATCAACCAGCACTGCCTGAGCTGCTTTCCCACCGCCGCCGACGTGGTGATGGGCCGCCCGGTCGCCGCACCTGGAGACACGCCGTGCTGACCATCAGGCCCATGACCGCCGCCGACGCCGACACGGTGCTGGCGATCTACCAGCAGGGCATCGACGGCGGCAACGCCACGTTCGATACGGCCGCCCCCACGTGGGCGGCGTTCGACGCCGGGCGGCTGCCCGAGCACCGTCTGGTCGCCTGCGACGAGTCCGGGCGGGTCCTCGGGTGGGTCGCCGTCAGCAGGGTGTCGGCGCGAGCGGCGTACGCGGGCGTGGTCGAGCACAGCGTCTACGTCGACCCGGATGCCCGCGGCCGCGGCGTCGGCCTGGCCCTGATGCGTGCGCTGATCGCATCGACGGAGGCAGCCGGGATCTGGACGATCCAGTCCGGGATCTTCCCCGAGAACACCGCCAGTCTGGCTTTGCACCGGGCGGCCGGATTTCGTGAGGTGGGCGTACGCGAGCGGCCGGGATGCCTGCACGGGCGGTGGCGCGACGTGGTGGCGATCGAGCGGCGCAGCACCGTGGCGGGCACCACCCCACCAGGTAGGTCGACAGGCTTCCAAGCGGGCGGCAGCCCGTCTGCAACCGAGCCGTCGACGACCACCGGCGGCTGTAGCTGACCAGGTGGGCAGTCCGGATCATCAGCGCCGATGCGGTTCTCACGCTCGCCGCCTGTCGTCCGGCCCAGCTCAAAACAGTCGCGGCGGTAAACTCGACGTCAGAGGGTCACGACTCGGCCTTCGCGAGGCGCGTTGGGGTCGGCGTAGCCACACGTCAGGTTCCGCCACGAGTCATACGTCAGCTCTTTCCGGCACGTCCGGTCGACCTGGTCGGGCGTTGAGACGGAAGGCCGATCATGCCTGAATCGATGCGGGCGCTCGTGGCCGACAAGGTCGGCGAGCCTGCCGATGTCCTGCGGCTGGAATCGCGGCCTGTACCCACGCCGGCAGCCGGTCAGGCGCTGATCCGGGTGAAGGCGACCCCAATTCACGCCAGTGACCTGCACGTAATACGTGGCCGCTACGGGTTCACGCCCGAGTTCCCCACTGTGGGCGGCCACATGGAGTGCGTGGGCCGTGTTGAGGCCCTGGGCCCGGACACCGAGGGACTGACGATCGGCGAGCGGGTGGTGGCGGTCGCGGTCCCGGCGGTTCCCGGGCCACATGTGGCAGGCACGTGGCAGGAACACCTTGTCGCCGATACGCGAAGGCTCCTGTCGGTCTCCGGCGATCTGAGCGACTCCAGCGCCTGCCAACTCGCGGTCAACCCGTTGACCGCGCTACTGCTGGTGACTCGCGAACTCGACGTGCAGCCGGGTGAATGGTTGTTGCAGACGGCCGCGGGCTCCACCGTCGGCCGGCTCATCATCCAGCTGTGCGGGCATCTGGGGATCCGCACGATCAACGTCGTGCGGCGGCGCGATGCCGTTGCGGAGATCAAAGCGCTCGGTGGTGACGAGGTCATCTGTACCGAGGACGAGGATCTGCTGCAGCGTGTGGCGGAGATAGCCGGACCGGGCGGCGTACGCAAGGCCGTCGACTGCGTCGCGGGCCCCGTGGGTGCCCAGGTTTCCCAGGCGTTGGCTCCGGGAGGGAAGGTCGTGGTCTATGGGGCGCTTTCCACCCATCGGCAGACCGACCCGGCGGCGTTGACGATCCCGCTGTCGGCACGCTCGCTCATCTACGAGACCAAGACAGTCCGTGGCTTCTGGCTGAACCGCTGGTTCGGCACCACCTCTGCTGAGGACGCGTTGCACGCGCTGTCCGAGGTTCGCAGTCTCGTCGCTGATGAGGTGCTGACCATCCCCCAAGGCCAGCCGTTCCCGCTCGAACGCTTCGCGGTGGCCATCGCGCTCGCCGAAGCGCCCGCGCACGGCACCAAACCACTGTTCGTCTTCGACGACGGCCGAGACAACGACGGCAGCCAGGGCGTCCGTCGCTAGCGGCGGGGCGCTCGAAAACCGGTGGACCGGCGCCACCGCGCCCATTAGCGTGCTGCCGAGCCATGTCGTCCAGCCGAGGACCTGCCGTTGTACACCCTGTGAGACCTCCCGAGCGCTGATCTTGTCGCGCGTCGCGCCTGTGCGCCGCGCTCCTTTCTGCTGCGGACTTCTCACTGAAACCGGTGTACTTCCATGCTCGAAAACTGGGTGATCGCACCCACCTGCCTGCCGCTCGTCCTCCGCCGTTGCCACGCCTGGCCGTCCGAGCGTTCGCTGGGCGGCGGCGATTTTCGCGTCAACGCCAGCCACCGGCTTCTTGACGCCTGGCTCCTCGCGCTCTGCGCCGCCTGCGGGGACCCCGCGAAGCTCACGCTCCTGGAGCGGATGAATGTACGGCTCCACACGACCCGAGGTGCTGGACCGGCCACACGACAACGACGTCGGACCGACGGCCGAACCACTCTTGGCTTCGGTCGCGCAATGCCGCGATCGCATCGGCCTCGACTGGGACAACGCCCGGCGCCTCAGCACCGGCGGATCGGATCGCTCTGACCGCGAGGTGATCGATGTCTGGATCCGCTGACGCATCACAGTGACGTCGACCCCGGGGTGATGGCGTGGCAAGCGCCGCGCCGTCACCCCGGCGTCGGGTCGCGGACGCTAGGTTGTCGTCACCGCGAATCCGTCGAGTACCGCGTATGAGCCGGACAGTTTGGTGACCACGATCGTGTGCGGACCGGCACTCAGGCCGGTTCTGCTGTACACGGGAACGTTGGCGTGACGCACGCCGTCGGCGGGCACCGTGCTGACGACCTGCGGCGCCCCGCCGTCGATACTGACACCGAGATTGCCTTGATCGATGTTCTGCTCGCCGTACACGGTGACACCGGTGCCGGAGAAGGTGAGCGTGGCGGTCGACCATTGACGGTGGCGTAGTGCACGTCACCGTTGAGGTCACCGAACGTCCGGCCGGACTGCGGGCTGAAGCCGCTGTAGCCGATCCGGCTGTCGGTGTCGTCGATGCGGCCCGAGGTCACCGGGCCGCCGCCGTCGCCGACGCGGATGTCGGCTGCGGTGGTGCCGGCCGGGATGGGGACGATGAGGAATCCGCCGGAGACGAACCGCACCCCGGTGACCCTCACGTTCTTGACGTACACCGGGGTCGTCGCGGTGAAGCCGTGCCCGCCGATGAGTACCTGGGCGGCGTTCGTCGGGGAGATGTATCGGGCCTGCGGTGTGCCCGCGACGGACTGAGCGACGTACGCAGAGGTCAGCCCAGCCGCCGCGAGGATGCCGGTCGGGATGGGGCCGGGTCCCGGTGTCGCCGGTATCGAGACGTTGCCGGAGGCGTTCGAGTCGACCGGCGGGTTGCAGGCGTACGACTGGCGGGGCGCGGAGAAGTAGTTGTTCCGGATCCAGAAGTGGCCGGTGGCGCTGCACCCGCCCTGCGCCGCGCCCCCGGCGCTGAAGGCCACATTGCCTTCCCAGTTGATCCACTCAGAGCCCGCGTCGTCGTAGTAGGTGAAGTTGGTGGAGCGGCCGTTGAAAGCGACGTTGCCCTTGACCTGCAGACCCTTCGCGAGCGTGGCGACGGGGTCGATGGACCCGTCGGTTCTGTACACATAGCCGGCCTGGTGGCCCTCGGCGTAGATCGCGCCGCCGTCCTGACGTACCGACATGTAGTCGTGGAAGAGGTTGTTGCTGATGGTGTTGTTCTCGTTGATGTTGGTGGAGTTCTGCGGAGTGCTCGCCTGATCCACGTGTCCCTGGATGACGCCGGCGGTGATGGCGGTGTAGGGCAGGTCGAAGAGGACATTGTTCGTGATCTTCGTGCCGCGCGAGAACAGCAGCGTGATGCCACATGCGGAGGAGTAGTCGGTGCCAATGTGGTGGATCACGTTGTCGGAGACGGTGGTGTTGGTGAGGACCTCGTTGAGACCGATGCTGTCCCCGCCGACCGCCGCGGGGTCAGGTGTGCAATGGCCCTTGATCGCCTGCGCCTCGGACGCGTTGGTCGGAGTCGGGTCGTAGGTGCAGCCCAGCAGCAGCGCCGTGGAGGAGATGCCGGTGAACTCGTTGCCTCGGATGAGGGTGCCGCGGGCGCCGTACATGACGCTCAGCCCGGCTCCGCCGAGGTTGAGGAAGCGGTTGCCGGTCAGGGTGAGGTTGGTCGTGGCAGTGAACGCGACGTTGCCCAGCGGCTGGGTCAGCGCTCCCCACGGACAGCTGCCCACCGGGTTCGAGAACGTGCACATTCCCTGGTTACGCCCCTCGGTGAGGCGCAGGTTGCTCTGCACGTCGGAGAAGCCGGGTGGCCGCGACGGGTCGTTCCACGTCGCGTAGGAGAACTGCAACCCGGTGAACGTGATGTCGTGCAGCGGGTTGGCGAGGGTGCCCGCGCCCTGGAGCAGCGTCTCCAGACGCGGCAGTGCCACGTCGAGATTCTGCGTCTGCTGCCAGGACTCCGGCTGGTAGTACAGCTTGCCCGCGCCCGAGTCCAGGAACCACTCCCCTGGGCTGAGCAGCGCCAGGGCGTTTTCGACCCGGGACGGCTTGGTGTTCACCGACATCGACGGCAGGCCGCCGCTGCCCTGGCTGAAGCCTGCCCGGTTGGTCACGTTCGTCCAGCACGGCTGAGCCATCGTCAATGTCGATGCCGCGGCCGAGTAGCTCGCGACCCGGCAGCGCGACTGTGTCCACGGGCCGTTGCCACCCGGATAGTCGAACTCCACCTTCGCCACCTCGGTCGCCGATCGCGCCCCGAACCATGCTTTCGCGACGGCATCACCGCTGATGTTGTATCCGGAGGACGACCCGGCCCAGCTTCCGTTCCAGCCGAGGTCGGCGAGCGAAGCACCCGCCACCGGCACCTTCTCGCCGTCGACGTACAGCTGTCGGGTCTCGCTGCCGGTCGGTACCGGCGCGGACCACCGGCCGCTCGAGCCTTCCTGCACCCAGCCGGTCACCCGGATCGCACCGGAAATCACCGGGTATGCGCCGGGCGCGGCTCGCCACACCACGGGATGGCCGGTGCTGCCCGAGTCGGCTGCGGTGAACTTCCATGTGCTCGACAGCCGATACGTGCCATCGGCCAGCTGTACCTGCACGTCCGCGCCGGGATCGGCGGCCAGCTTCGCGCGTACCGCGCTCTGCGCACCCGCCACCGAGCATGGCGACACCTGCGCGCACGACGACCCGGAACCGGCTGGGGACGCGTAGAAGGTTGCCGCAGTGGCAGCGGACGCCTGCGAAATGGGCAGGATCAGCAGGCACCCCAATGCCGCCACCGTGGTGACCGCCGATATCCCTGCGAGCAAAGGTTTGGAGCGGGACACGATCGCCTCCTGGCTATCGTCGATCCAATAGGATATACGATATGGATGGTCCCGCTCACCGCCGCCGAGTGTCAACCACCTCCTCGCCCAGCGCGTGGACGCCCAGTTCCGTGCGGACCTACCACAACTGGGGCCGGAAAGGCACTCGGTCGCCGTGCCCAGCAGGGTGATGAGCAGGCCACCGACGACGACCGCGTCACGGCCTCGGTGTCCTGGCGCACTTCACCGACCACCTCGGGCGTTCTCACCGCGGAGGCGGGGCGCCAACCTCCGCGCGATCCTCACCAGCCGATTCCGGCCGCCACCGGCAGGTGGTCGCTGCCGGTGGCGGGCAGCACCCACGAGCTCTCCGGCTGCACACCTCCGACCAGGATCTGGTCGATCCGCACCACCGGGAACTTCGCCGGCCAGCTGAAGCCGAGGCCGTCCGCGGCCGCGTCCTGGGCGGAGAGCAGCTGCGAGGTGATGTCGACGAACGCACGGTCGTCCATGGTGCCGTTCAGGTCGCCGAGCAGCACCACCCGTTTGTTCTGCTCGGCGGCGATGGCCTCGCCGAGCGCCCGCGCGCCTCTGTCGCGCGAGTCCGTCCAGAAGCCGCTCCCGAGATTCACTCGTGCCGACCCCAGGTGGGCCACGTATACCGCCAGCGGACCGTGGTCGCCAAGTCCATCTGCGTCATCGTCTCTCCTCGCTCGCCGCCGGTCACTTACCGCCCACTTCATCACGCAGCGTGTTACCGGATCGTGAGCTGATCAGCGCACAAGTTCTTCACACCGCCGACGAGCGAGCCCTCCCACGACCGCCGTCCGGGCAGCCGACACCCGCATCAAGTCACGCTCATGAATAACTTTGTTAACGATCACATGCGGCACATCGATGGCCCACGGTCCACGGGCAGCTGCCCAGATGGCAGTTTCAAGGGGGTACCGTCGATGAAAACTTGGTGTTGCGAAACCATTTCGACCCCAGTATGTTAGCGCTCACAAGTGGTCGCGCCATTGCCTGCGCGCCCGGCCACGGTGCGTCGGCGTTCCCGATGAGAGGAGGTTGCGCAGCCCTGCCACCGAGCCGTCGCACCCGTTGACCACATAGCTCTCGCCGCAGCGAACCCGTACTGACGGACCAACCCAGCCTGCCGCGCATCGCCCGATGCGCCGATGAACCGTGCCCGGGTCCAGGTCCCTAGGTCTCCAACGCAACGGAAGAGGTAGCAATGGCACTTGACGCAAAGCATCGGCACCTGCGCACGGCCGCCCTGGCGGCGGCCGGTGCGGTAGCGCTCATCGCGACCGTCCTCACGGGCGCGGGCACCTCCCTGGCGGCCACGACCGGCCCGTGCGACATCTACGCGGCCGGCGGCACCCCCTGCGTCGCCGCGCACAGCACCACCCGCGCTCTCTTCGGCTCCTACAGCGGCTCGCTCTACCAGGTGCGGCGCTGGTCCGATGGTGCGACGACCAACATCGGCGTGCTCAGCACCGGCGGTTACGCGAACGCGGCGACACAGGACTCGTTCTGCTCGGGCACGTACTGCACGATCGTCCGGATCTACGACCAGACGTCGCGTCACAACGACCTGACGATCGCTCCGGGCGGCGGCGCCAACCCGACCGCCGACCAGGGCGCGAACGCCGCGGCACTGCCGGTGACCGCCGGCGGCAACAAGGTCTACGGCGTCTACATCTCGGCGGGCAACGGCTACCGCAACAACGCGACGAACGGCATCGCCACCGGCAGCCAGCCCGAGGGCATGTACATGGTGACCGAGGGCACGCACGTCAACGACCGGTGCTGCTTCGACTACGGCAATGCCGAGACGAACAACATGGACACCGGAAACGGCGACATGGACGCGATCTACTTCGGCAAGCTGTGCTGGTTCTCGCCCTGCGCGACCGGCCCGCGCGTAGCGGCCGATCTGGAGAACGGCCTGTTCGCGGGCGGCAACGGCTCGTGGACCGCGAACACCGGCCGCAGCAGCGCGTTCGTGACCGCGATGCTGAAGAACAACGGCACCACCACGTACGCGATCAAGGACGGCGACGCGCGGTCCGGTGGCCTGAAGACCCAGTACAACGGTGGGCTGCCGACCCAGTCCGGCTACAAGCCGATGACCAAGCAGGGCGCGATCATCCTCGGCATCGGCGGCGACAACAGCAACGGCTCGGTCGGCTCGTTCTTCGAGGGCGTCATGACCAGTGGCTACCCCAGCGACGCCACCGAGAACTCGGTGCAGGCCAACATCGTCTCGGTCGGCTACAACAAGAGCGTGACGTTCCCGGTGAACGGGGCCACCTACCGGCTCACGAACCTCGCGAGCGGCAAGGTGCTCGACGCCGTCAACTGCGGCACCGCCAACGGTACGGGAATCCAGCTGTGGCAGTCGCTGGGCAACACCTGCCAGCAGTGGCGTTTCAACAACGTCGGCCCGAACAAGTGGACCATCACCAACGTCAACGCCGGTAGGGTGCTGGACGCGGTCAACTGCGGGTTGGCTCTCGGTACGGCCACCAACCTGTGGGATTCGCTCGGCAACACCTGCCAGCAGTGGGCAGTGATCCCAGCCGGCAACGGCCGCTACGAACTGGTGGTGGAGAACAGCGGCATGGTCCTGGACGGCCAGAACTGCGGAACCGCGAACGGCACCAAGGTGCAGATGTGGATGTGGCTCAACAACACCTGCCAACTCTGGTCCATCGCACCGTGAACCCGCGCTGTGGCGCGGTCACCAGACCGCGCCACAGCGAAGGTGGAATGCCTTGACCCGGCTCGGCACCCCGCAGATGTCACGGGTGTCAGTGTCCCTCAGGAGGGATTGCCCTGCTGAAGGATCCGGACGGGGTTGCCGAACGGGTCGCGGATGCCCATGTCGGTGCCGTAGAAGTGGTCGGTGGGCTC
This sequence comes from Catellatospora tritici, assembly GCF_019083965.1. Taxonomy (GTDB): domain Bacteria; phylum Actinomycetota; class Actinomycetes; order Mycobacteriales; family Micromonosporaceae; genus Catellatospora; species Catellatospora tritici. The sequence continues at coordinate 1,650 of NZ_JAHRCY010000004.1, read as the reverse complement.
CTGGGTGAAATCGGTGAAGCCGCCCGCTTTGAGGGTCTCGTACAGTCCACGGACATCGTCGGCGATGAAGACGAGACCGGTCAGGGCACCCTTCGTGATCAGCTCGCGAAGCTGCTCAGCCGTCGCCTCGTCATGCAGCGGCGCACCCGGCTGCTCCAGGGCGATCTCGGTGCCACCGGTGCCCGGGACGCGAACCGTCAGCCAGCGGTAGGAGCCCTGCTGGACGTCGTTGCCCTTCTCCAGCCCGAGCTTGTTGACGTAGAAGTCCAGCGCCTCGTCCTTGTCCAGGACATAGATCGACGCGACGTTCAGGTTCGTGATCATATCGGGTGCTCCTCGGTGACCAGTGATCGACAGTTGGCCAGGCTAGGCGAACCGTCTCATCCTCGGCTTATCCAGAACTGCTCGATCATGTCGCGGTCGAGGCGGCCGCGGCCCGTGGTCGGGTGTTGGCCATCAGGACACAGTTGGGCACGTCCGCCGGTCTGTTGCCGCTGCGGTAACCCGACGGCGTCTGCCCGACGATCTCCCGGAACGTTCGGCTGAAGGTCCCCAGGCTGGCGAAGCCGACATCGAAACAGACCTCAGTGACGCTGCGGCCGGTCTCCCGCAGCAGGAACATCGAGCGCTCCACTCGCCGCCGCTGCAGGTAGCGGTGCGGCGTCTCGCCGAACAGGCTGCGAAAGCAGCGGCTGAAGTGCGCCGGCGAAATATGGGCCACCGCCGCGACGGCCGGGACGTCGAGGGGCTGGGCGTAGGCGCGGTCCATCGCATCGCGGGCGCGGAGCAGGCGCCGGTTCAGTTCCTCGACCTCTCGGCTCACGCCGCAATGCTATAAGACCTGATCAGCGGCCGCGCCGAGCGCTTCCGGCGCGGGCCGATGTGTCGTCACCGACCACCTCGCGGGCCCGACGACGGCAGCGATCGCGAGATCATGCGGACGCGATGCGGGTCAGTTCCAGAACGGGGATGGTCCGGATGCCTTTCGTCTTCTCCGCGTATTCGGCGAAGCCCGGGTAGCGGCGGGCTTGCTCGTCGTATCGCCGATCGCGTTCGTCGCCGGTCAGCTCCCGCACGCTGACAGGATAGGTCTCGGCGCCGCGTTCGACGGCGGCGTGGCCGCCCGAGGTGAGGTTGTAGTACCAGTCGGGGTGCTGGGGTGCGCCAGCCTTGGACGCGAACACGTAGATGACGTCGTCGTCGTTTTCGTGAGGCAGGTACATCATCGGGTTGACGAGCTCGCGACCGCTCTTGCGGCCCCGGTGGTGGACCAGCACCATCGGGGCTCCGGTGAACGGCCCGCCGACGCGGCCCTCGTTCGCCCGGAACTCGTCGATCACCTTGGCGTTCCAGTCACTCATCGGTGTGCCTCACCTTCTCGTACCGAACAGAAGTGCGGATCCATCTTCACCCCTCCTACGGCATCAGATCGACTGCCTCGCGACAAAGCGACCTACGAGCCTCACCCGGGACCGTTGGCGCGCCGACCGCCCACTGGTCGCGGGCGGTCGGCTGCCTGGCAGGTCAGGCGATCTTGCGGTGGTAGACCCTCATGGCGAAGGCGTAGGCGACGATGAGGATGCCTGCGCACCAGCCGAGGGCGATCCAGATGTCGTTGCCGACCGGCTGCTGGTCGAACAGTGCCCGGAT
>NZ_JAHRCY010000039.1 GCF_019083965.1 Catellatospora tritici | reverse complement strand
CCGGCAACGCGCCCGCGGCGCCAGCTACAACGCCGCGCTGCGCCAGCTGGCGAACCGGCTCGTCGGCATCCTGCACGGATGCCTCAAAACCGGCGCAGCCTACGACGAGGCGACCGCCTGGTCGCATCACCTCAACGAGGCTGCTGCTTGACATTCAAGCTCCTGGGATGTCTTTCAGTGCGCTTTGGTGAGCACACGGTTGGTATTCCCGCCTTGCGGTGGGACGGTCCCGGTCTGACCGGCGGTTGCCGTGCCGGGTTCACGCTTCTGATCGACCGACGAAACCCGGGCGTACACGACGGTCTGCCCGACCTTTGGAGCCGCGCCAGTCAGTGGTTCGCCGACCATGATGAGCCGACCAAGCCGATACGTGGGAACGGGCAGCATCCCAGCCGCGTACTGCCGCCGCGCGGTCACATACGACACACCGGTCGCCGCTGCCCACTCCTTCAAGTTCACACCAATAACTATAGAGCACCATGTATCACCAGAGAGCGCCGACAAGCCAGCAGCTGTTAGCCCTCGTCTCCCAAAACGCGGCGACGGGTCACGGCACCCGTCCCGCAAGGGTATGGCACCACGGCAGCCTGCTCCTCGGCGGCAGCGTCGCGAGAGCTCTTCGACCGCAGGTGTGCCGAGCGGCTGCCCCCTCGTCGGCACTTTTCGCAAAGGCTGCGGCACCGGGACCGAGTGGTACAGTCGCGGCGGATCGGGGCCGACGACCGAGCGCGTATATCAGGGGACATCGTAATGACACTGAACGCGGAACAGGGCGAACGACTCAGCGAAATCCTCTCCCTACGATCGGAAGAGATCGCCAAGCGGTGGGCCGAGATCGCCGCCGCACCACTGAAGGGGCGACTGAGCACCGCGGAGTCCGGGCGTCAGACCGCCGAACTGCAGCAGCAGTTGCAGGCCTCGCTCGGCAATGGCGCGTTGAGCCTGGACGGACCCGGCGGTGCGGAGTTGCGGGCGCTGCTGACGGAACTGTCGCGCGACCGTGCTCGGCAGGGTTTCACCGCCGCCGAGACCGCCACCAGCGTGTTCGCGCTCAAGACGGCGCTCTACGAGGTGTCCGAAGCCGCGAAGGGCAAGGCCGACGCGCTGCGTGACTACGTGGCCTGGTCGGAGTTCATCGACGAACTCGGCCTGTTCACCTTCGAAGCCTTCGCGCGGGCCCGCGAGCAGATCATCACCCAGCAGAGCGAGCAGCTGATGGAGCTGTCCACACCGGTGGTGAAGCTGTGGGAGGGCGTGGTCGCGGTTCCGCTGGTCGGCACCCTGGACTCGGCGCGCGCGCAGGTCGTGATGGAGCGGCTGCTGCAGGCACTGGTCGACACCGGCTCCCCGTACGCGATCATCGACATCACCGGGGTGCCCTCCGTCGACACCCAGGTCGCGCACCACGTGCTGAAAACGGTGATGGCCGCCCGGCTGATGGGCGCCGAGTGCATCGTGTCAGGCATCCGCCCGCAGATCGCCCAGACCATCGTCACGCTCGGCATCGACTTCGGCGACATCGCGACCAAGGCCTCGCTCGCCGACGCGCTGCGGCACGCCCTCAAGCGCATCGCCGCCGACGCGCGCGCGGCCAAGCGGGAGCAGTGATGGACCGCGTACCGATTCTGAAGATCGGATCGGTGCTGCTGGTGTCGATCCAGGTCGACATGCAGGACCAGGTCGCGCTGCAGCTCCAGGAGGATCTGGGCGAGCGCATCGTCGCGACCGGCGCCAGGGGTGTGATCATCGACATCACCGGACTGGACATTGTCGACTCGTTCGTGGGCCGGACGTTGTCGACCATCGCGTCGATCTCGCGGGTGCTGGACGCCGAGACCATCGTCGTCGGCATGCGACCCGCGGTCGCGATCACCCTGGTGGAGCTGGGGCTGTCGCTCGACGGCATCCGGACGGCTCTCAATGTGGAGCGCGGCCTGGAGCTGCTGGCCCGTAACGCCGAACCCGACCTCCTCGACGAGCTGGACCTCGGTCTGGATGACCTGCCCGAGACGACGTCACCATGACCGCGGTCGTCGGCGCGGCCCAGACGCAGACCATCGCCAGCGACGAGGACGTCGTCCGGGTCCGCCAGCTGGTCCGCACCGCCGCGGTCGCCGCCAAGCTCTCCCTGGTCGACCAGACCAAAGTGGTGACGGCCGCCAGTGAGTTGGCACGCAACACCCTGGTGTACGGCGGGGGCGGGCGGGCCAAGGTGTCCACCGTCGACAACGGCGCCCGGCGCGGGATACGCATCGTCTTCAGCGACGAGGGTCCAGGCATCGCCGATGTCGCGTTGGCGCTGACCGACGGATACACCAGCGGTGGCGGGCTTGGTCTGGGGCTCAGCGGAGCCCGGCGGTTGGTCGACGAGTTCGAGTTGAGCACCGAGGTGGGTGCCGGCACGACTGTTTCGGTGACCAAGTGGGCGCGTTGAGCACGCTGACGCCGGCGCCGACGTGGTTCCGGCTCGACGATCTCAGCACAGTCGGCTCGGTGCGGCGCTTCGCGACAGAACTCGCCGTCTCCGTCGACTTCGCCGCGCACAAGGTCGGCGACTTCGCGATCATCGTGTCGGAACTGGCGACCAATCTGGTCAAACATGCTCAGGACGGCGCGCTGCTGGTCCGGCCCGTACGCGGCGACGACACCGTGGGTGTCGAGGTGATCAGCATCGACGCCGCCCCTGGCATGGCCGACTTCGCCGCCATGTACGAGGACGGCCGCTCCACCACGGGCACCCTCGGTATCGGGTTGGGCGCCGTGGCCCGGCTGGCGGACCGGTCCGAAGGCTTCTCGATGCCCGGACGCGGCTCGGTGCTCTGCGCTCAGCTGTGGCACGAGCCGCCACCGCCGCGGCCATGGGCGGAAGGGCTCACCCGTCCACTGACCGGGGAGACGGTCAGCGGCGACGCCTACGCGTCACGCACGGTCGCGGGCAGACGGCTGGTGATGGTCAGTGACGGGCTCGGGCACGGCCCGCTGGCCGCCGCGGCGTCCCAGGCGGCACTGCAGCTGTTCCACACCGCCCCCGACGAACCGCTGCCCAGGTTGATGGAGCGGCTGCACCGTGGCCTGTCCCACACCCGCGGGGCGGCCGTCGCGCTGGCCGAAATCGACTTCGACGCAGGTGTGGTGCGGGTCTGCGGCCTGGGCAACATCGCGTCGTCGCTGGTCACCGGAGACGAACGACGCAACCTGATCTCGATGCCCGGCATCACCGGCCACGGCAAAGCCACGATCAGGCAATTCGAGCACCCGTACAGCGACGACTCGCTGCTGATCATGCACTCCGACGGCGTCACCGACAAGTGGACGCTGCACCCCTACCCGGGCCTGGTGACCAGGTCGCCGCTGCTGGTGGCGGCCACCGTACTGCGCGACGCGGGGGTACGCCGCGACGACGCGTGCGTGCTGGTGGCCGGGACACGGCCGTGACCGACACCGTGCTGCTGCAGCTGATGCTTCGGCGTGAGCAGGATGTCTTCGCGGTCCGACAGCGCGGCCGCGAGGTCGCGGCAGCCCTCGGCCTGGAGCACCAGGACCAGATCCGACTGGCCACGGCCCTGAGCGACGTCAGCCGGGTGCTGTTGGCACAGTCGACCGTCGAGGTCACCTTCCGGTTCTGCAGAAACCCCGAGCGGCTGCGCATCGACCTGGCCGTCGACAGGCGCGTCGACCGCGGACCGCTGGAACCGGCGAGCCGTCTGGTGGACGGTTTAGAAGTGCTCGAGGGCGGGAAGACCAGTGTGGTCATGCTGTCACGCCGTTTACCCGTCGTCGGTGCGCTCACGGAGGTTCGCGTCGACGCGCTTCGCCGTGCACTCGGAGTGACGGCGGTCGCCAGCCCGCTGGACGAACTCGCGACGCAGAACGAACACCTGCTGGCGGCCCTGGAGGACGTGCGCAGGCAACGCGACCGCCTCACGGTCCTCAACGACGAGCTGGAGGAGACCAACCGCGGCGTGATGGCGCTCTACCACCAGCTCAACAGCGAGTTGGAGGAGACCAACCGCGGCGTGGTCGCGCTATACGCCGAACTCGACGAGAAGTCCCTCCAACTGCGTTCGGCCAGCGAGGCCAAGACCCGGTTCCTGGCCAACGTCAGTCACGAACTGCGGGCCCCGGTGACCTCGGTGATCGGCCTCATCCGGATGCTGTCGGACCCGTCGTCCGACCCGCTCACCGCCGCCCAGCAGGAGCAGATCGACCTGATGCGCGGTTCGAGCGCGGATCTGCTGACCCTCGTCAACGACCTGCTCGACCTGGCCAAGGCCGAGTCCGGCACGCTGCAGCCCGACTGGCAGACGGTCAACCTCGACCGCCTGTTCAGGCAGCTGCGCGGCACGGTGAAGGCCATCCTCACCAACCCCGACGTCGACCTGATGGTCGACGAGCCCGGTCGGGACGCCTGGATCGAATCGGACGAGGCACTGCTGTCGCAGGTGCTGCGCAACCTGCTGCACAACGCGGTCAAGTTCACCGAACACGGCCACGTGGCCCTGCGCCTACACTGCGACGCCGGCCACTGGATGTTCACCGTCGCCGACACCGGCATCGGCATCCCCGCCTCCGAACAGGAACGCATCTTCGAGGAGTTCGTCCAGTTGCCCAGCCGGCACAAGGTGCATGGGACCGGTCTGGGGCTGCCATACGCGCGCAGACTCGTCGGCATCCTCGGCGGCTCCATGGTTCTGGACAGTGAGCCCGGCCGCGGCAGCGAATTCACCGTGACACTGCCGCTGGCCAGGACTTCGTGACCCCGGCCACCGAGTCGGCGATCCTGGTCGTCGACGACTCGGCACCCAAGCGGTACCTGCTCAGCAACTGGCTCTCCCGAGCGGGCTTCGTCGTCTCGCAGGCCGAGACCGGCCACGACGCGCTGAAACAGATCGCGGCCAACCACTTCGACATGGTCGTTCTCGACGTCAAACTGCCCGACATGAGCGGCCTGGAGGTCTGTCGGCGCATCAAGGCCGACGACCGGACCGCCACCATACCGGTGGTGCACGTGTCGGCCCACGCCGTCGACGTGACCGATCGCACCATCGGGCTGGTCGGCGGCGCCGACGCCTACCTCGCCGAGCCGATAGATCCGCAGGAGCTGGTCGCCACGGTCCAGGCCGTCCTGCGCTACTACCGCGCCCTGCGCAAAGCCGAACATCTCGCCGACGGACTGGCGCAGCTGGCCCGGACCACGCTCGCGGTGACCACCGCCCGCGGCTTCGGCGAGTTGCTCGCCCACGCCGCCGTGGGCGCGGCACGGCTGTTCGGCGGCGCGGCCGTGGTGGCCGCCGACACCCTGGACGGGACCTGGACCGCGACACTGGCCACCGACACCGGCCGACGCGAGTCGTGCGAATGGACCGCGCCCCCCGACGACGCGCCCATCGGCTTCCGGAAACAGACCGCCCGCGCCGACCAGTGGAACCTGCCCACCGGCTGGCTGGACGCCCAGCCGCTCAGCGTCACCAGCGCTCGACTGCGCAATGACCTCCCGCCGCTGTACGTGTTCGTCCCGCAGCACCTCGACGACGACAGCACCCAACTGCTGACCCAGCTCACGCAGGCGCTCGGGGCGGCGGCCGAGGCGCAGCGCGCACAAGACCTCGACCACCGGATCGCGGTCACCCTGCAGCGCAGCCTGCTGCCCCGCAAGCTGCCCGAGCTGCCCGGCGTCGAGCTGGCCGTACGCTACGAACCGGCGAGCACCGAAGCCGAGATCGGCGGCGACTTCTACGAACTGTCGCTGCTCGGCGACCGACTGCTGATCGCGATCGGTGATGTGGTCGGCCACTCGCTGCACGCGGCGACCGTGATGGCCGAGATCCGCCACGCGCTGCGCGCCTACGCCGTCGAAGGGCATCCACCCGGCACGATCATCCGGCTCATCGACGATCTGATGATCCGGCTGCTGCCCAGGGAGATGGCAACCCTGTGCGTCATCTCCGCCGACCCGGCCACCGGCCAGGCCCAGTTGGCCAACGCCGGCCACCTGCCCCCGCTGCTGGTCGTCGACGGGAAGGTCAGCGAGCTGTGGCAGCGCGCTCCGCTGCTCGGCATCGGCCACCCCAGGCCGCCGGATATGGAGTTCACCATGCCGCCGGGCAGCACTCTGCTGCTCTACACCGACGGGCTCATCGAGCAACGCGGGACGTCCATCCGCGACGGGATCGCCACCTTGCACGAACTCGCCGGACACGTCGACGCGGATCTCGACGCATACTGTGACCGACTGCTCGACAGACTCACCACTCCACCGAACGCCGACGACGTCGCGGTGGTCGCGGTAAGGAGGGTGTGATGCATTTGACCATGGACAACGCCGGGCGCCGGCCCCAAGCCTCGCACAAGGTCGAGTTGGCACCCGACATCGTGCGGGTTTCCCTCGTCGGCGAGATCGACATGGGCGTTGAGGACGCCGTCGAAGGTTGGCTGACCGACGCGATCCGCACCCATCCTGACCGGCGGCTTGAAGTCGACGTCAGCCGGGTGACTTTCCTCGACTCCAGCGGCATCCGGGTGCTGCTGCACGCGCACGCGCAGGCCGTACAGGAGGGCTGCGCGTTCCGGCTCACCGGAGCGCACGGAACCGTCCGTGACGTGCTGGAGATCGTCGACGTGTACGACCTGCTCACCGGCGGCGCCTAGGCTCCGGGACGACGGGCTGAGGCACCCATCGGCGGCAAAGACCTTCGACGGCCGTCCCGGGGGCGGCACCGACAGCCTCGAGGAGTTTTGCGACACCTCGCGTCCGTCCAGGACACCTGGCGTCTGGGCAGGCAGACCTGTCAGAGCGGGACAGATTCAGTGGGACGCGGCTGATGTCCAGCCCCACGGTCGCCCCTCACCTGCCGTCCGGCGGAGCGGTAGGCACGACGCAGGTGACGGGCGCGCCGCCAGGCGCGTAGCGCACCCCATTCGTGCCACAACTGGGGCGACACCACCGATTTGGGTACGTTGAGGCACACCACCATCGGCGTGAGCACCCAGGCGAGAGCGATCCCGACCAGGGCCAAGCCCAGCAGCGAGCGCTTCAGCCACGGGACGTCGCCCACCCCAACCAGGTCGAGCAGGACGACAGCCAGGGTCGGCAGAGCGGCGATCGTCGTCGTCGCGATCACCAACGGCAGTGCCCGCAGTATGCCGCGCGACGTCGCGGCCGAACCCGGCAACGGCCGCAGCATCTGGAGCAGGTCTCGTCTGAGCACGGGCTCGTTACGCCAGAGGCGGGGCATCACCGACCACCACATCCCGGCGAACGCGGCCAGCGACAACACCGTCATGACCACATCTTTGACAGGCGAAGACATGGAGCCTGCCGCCTGCCTCGTCGCCGTACCGACCATGACCGATCCTCACTGAAAGCCGTGGATATCAAGAGATCCGGCCGTCCCGCTACGGCCGTCACGGACCGCTACGCCAGAACGTCGGCCGGCCGCACACAATATGCGGGACCATAGGCGAGGGCAACCCGCACCGCAGGTCACCAAGCTCCGAACCACAGCAGGTCAGCGCAGAGCACGGGTTCGTTTCGATGCGGTCGGCCACCTCCGGCGACCGACCGCGTCGCTCGCCATCCGACCGCCAATACTCGCCTGAGCATTTGTCCGAGCGGGCTCACCGAAATGCCGATTCCCACCACCTTTTCGTGTGGCTCGGCTGGCTGTCCCGGCGCTCGGATCGGGTGGTCGGGCGGTGCTGCGGCGTGGAAGGGCAGAAAACGAGGCGGTCACTGGACGGTGACTGACAGGTGTCAGAGGGTATGGGGTGCGTCAGGTCCTCGGTGGCCGGACGGGTCTGTCGCGCCCGCTCCGACACCGCCAGTCCGCCCCCTCCGGAGTGCCCGTGTCACCTCGTTCAACGTTGACCCGCCGTGCCCTCGCGGCGCTTGCCGCGGTCACGCTCGCCGCAGCCGGTATCGGTGCCGCCGCACCGGCGCTCGCCGCGCCCAACCACACCACGGTGGTCAAGGCGGTGCCCTCAACCGCCACTCCCGACATCAAGAACGGCACCGTCAACGCCATCTACGACGCCGGGACGAAGATCATCGCGGCCGGTGACTTCACCACCGTCCGCAACCGCGGCACCGAAGTGGACATCACTCGCAACTATCTCCTGGCCTTCGACAAGGCCACCGGAACGGTGGACACCGCCTTCGCGCCGACCGTGGACAGCGAGGTCTCCGCGGTGATCGCCGGACCCACCGCGGGCACGGTCTTCATCGGCGGCAAGTTCAACACCGTCAACGGGATCACCCGGCGCAAGGTGGCGCTGCTCAACGTCAGCACCGGCGCGGTGGTCACCAGTTTCGCCACCCCGGCCTTCAACGGCGCGGTCAAGGACCTGGCCCTGGCCGGCAGCCGACTGCTGGTCGGCGGCATCTTCACCACCGCCGGCAACACCACCCCCCGCGGCGGCCTGGCCTCGCTGAACGCCACCACCGGCGCGGTGGACAGCTACCTGACCACCACCCTGACCGAGAACCACAACTACGACGGGGTCAGCGGCGCCAGCGCCGGGGTCGGCGCCAGCAAACTGGCGCTGTCCCCCAACGGCCAGGTGCTCGTGGTCATCGGCAACTTCAAGAAGGCCGACGGGGTGCTGCACGACCAGATCGTGCGGCTGGACCTCGGCGCCACCGCCGCGACGATCGCCGCCTGGAACACCACCCGGTACACCCCGCGCTGCGCCTGGTGGGCGTTCGACTCCTACATGCGCGACATCGCGTACGCGCCGGACAGCAGCTACTTCGTGGTGGTGTCCACCGGCGCCCCGAACGCGGGCACCCTCTGCGACGCCGCCGCCCGGTGGGAGACCGCCGCCACCGGTACCGACGTCCAGCCCACCTGGGTCGACTACACCGGCGGCGACACCTTCCTGTCTGTCGACATCAGCGAGCAGGCCGTCTACGTCGGCGGTCACTCCCGGTGGCTCAACAACAGTTTCGGTGGCGACAGCCCCGGCCCCGGCGCGGTCGGCCGGGCCAGCATCGCCGCCCTCGACCCGAGCAACGGCCTGCCGCTGTCCTGGAACCCGGGTCGGCACCCGCGCGGCATCGGGGCCTCCGAGATGCTGGTCACCGCGAGCGGCCTCTGGGTCGGTTCCGACACCGCGTTCATCGGCAACTTCCAGTACCGGCGCGAGCGGATCGCGTTCTTCCCGCTGACCGGTGGCAACGCCCCGCACCCGACCACCACGGCCACGCTGCCGGGCAACGTGTACCGGGCGGGCGTGCCGGTGCCGACCAACGTGCTCTACCGGGTCAACGCCGGTGGGTCGACGGTCGCGGCGACCGACAACGGCCCGGACTGGGCCGGCGACGACGGCGGCAGCCCCAGCCCGTACCACAACACCGACAGCAGCACCGCCGGGTACGGCACGGTGCCCACCGTCGACGCCACCGTCCCGGCCGGTACACCGGTCGCGCTCTTCTCCTCCGAGCGCTGGGATCCGGGCTCGGCCCCGGAGATGAGCTGGCAGTTCCCGGTGACCGCCGGGACCGAGGTCGAGGTTCGCCTCTACCTGGCCAACCGGTACGGCGGCACCGCCTCCCCCGGCTCACGGGTGTTCAACGTGGCGCTGGAGGGCACGACCGTGCTCGCCAACCTCGACCTGTCCGCGTCGGTCGGGCACGACGTCGGCACCATGCGCTCGTTCACCGTCGTCAGTGACGGCTCGGTGGACCTCGACTTCGGGCACGTGGTGGAGAACCCGCTGATCAACGGCATCGAGATCGTCAAGACCGGGCCGCCGCCGGCGGGCAACGCCGACGACGTGCAGGTCCGGTCGTACGACGGGGCGACCACCGTCGGTGCGACCAGCACGGTCGCCAACCCGGACGCCACGGCCTGGTCGACCGCCCGGGGCGGCTTCTGGGTGGGCGGCACGCTGTTCTACGGCATGAACGGCGCGCTGTGGCGGCGTACCTTCAACGGCACGACCTTCGGCACGCCCACGCTGGTCGACCCGTACCACGACGCCTACTGGGACACCGTGGACACCGACTCCGGTCAGACCTACGCCGGTTCGACCGTGAACTTCTACGCCGAGATCCCGAACGTGACCGCCATGTTCTACACGGCCGGGCGCATGTACTACACCCTCTCCGGGTCGAACGAGCTGTACTGGCGCTGGTTCACCCCGGACAGCGGGGTGGTCGGCGCGGACAGGTTCACCGTCGCGGGCGTGGGCGGCATGGCCGACGCGGGCGGGCTGTTCCTGTCCGGCACCACCCTTTACAAGGTCAACCGCAGCACCGGTGACCTGTCGTCCACCGCATGGGCCGGTGGCCTGCCGACCGGGTCGTTCACCGTACGCAGCGGGCCGACCCTGGACGGCACCGACTGGCGGGCGAAGGTCGTGTTCGTCGCCCCGTGACCGGCCCGCTGTGGCGTCCGGGTCGGCTTCCAGCGGAGTCGGCCCGGACGCCACAGTCTGTGAATTCCCGTGGTGGAAGGACTACGGGGCGATCAATCAACCGTTTGCGGCACGAGCGGTGAGGGGCCGGTCGGCACTGCCGCCGCCCGCAACCGGCGCAGCCCCTCTTCGGTGCCGATCAGTGCCCGCTCCTGTGGGTTGTCGACGTAGTGGCGCAGGGCGCGAGCGAGAAACGCCGGGTCGGCGTGCAACCACCCGACCGGAACATCCTCGCTGGCGGCGTACTGGCCGAACACCGGTGTCTGGTTGAGGTACAGCCGCAGTTGGCGGGCGCGGCGCCTGACCGGCGGAACCGGGCCGCCGGGGGCCAGTTCATCCCAGGCGATCGCGGTCGTGCGCCATACCCGGTGGATGGTCAGGCCGTTCGGGTCGAGATCAAGCCGCGGGCGTCGCACGAGCAGGAAACCGGCTGCGATCGCCCAGAAGAACCCGACACCGATGATCGTCATCGGTGTCGGGGAGCCGAACTCGACCATCCGCATGCTGTCACCGTTCGGAACCCGTTCGGCGCCGAACACCCCGCCGCCGAGCGACATCCACATGATCGCCTGCGAGCACGCGTATATCGGCGAGGCATGCGCGATGAAACGTCCGTCGCCCAGGGCCAGACGGGCTGGTGGTCGAAGACTGCCGCCGGCGAGCAACACCAAGATCCCGAATGGGACCGCCACGGTGACCACGATCCCAGCGAGCATCATCAACAGGTGTTGGTCCTGATCCCAGGTCAACGGCTCCAACCAGAACGTGACCACCAACCTGAGCGCGAACGCGAGCAGCCCAAGCGGAACGGCGCACCAGCGCAGGACAGTCGGCGACATGCAGCGCAGGGTAGCTGACCTGGGCGACTCAGCTCCGCCCCACCGGCCCGCATACCGGTCGCCCGCGGCACTTTCGTCTCGCCATTACTGTCATACCCTGCGGATATGTTGTGGTGGCCTTGATCCGCCAGCGGATCCGGACGAAGGGGAACCCCATGTCTGCCACCGCCACCGCATCGATCGTCGACCCCACCCACGCCCAGCCGTTCTACACCCACGACGAGTACCTCGCCGCCGTCGAACGGGCCCTGCGCGCCGCCACCGCCTACTACGCCGGTGACGTCACCATCGACGACGCCACCTACGACGCGCTCGTCGCGCGTATCGCCGTGACCGAGGACCACCACCCCGCCTGGCAGAGCACGACCTCCCCCACCAGGGTCGTCGCCGGACCCACCGGCGACGTGCCGCACAGCGAGCCGATGCTCAGCCTCGACAACGTCTTCGCCGAGGACGGCCTGCGCGGCTGGGCCTCCCGGCTGCACAAGGCGCTGGGACAGCGGGTCGCGCAGTACACGATCGAGCCGAAGATCGACGGTCTGGCGGTCGCGGCCCACTACCGCGACGGGCGGCTGACGCTGGTGGCCACCCGCGGCGACGGGCGGACCGGCGAGGACGTCACCGCGCAGGCCCGGCTGGTCGCGGGCCTGCCGCAGCAGCTGGCGGCGCCGGTCAGCATCGAGGTGCGCGGCGAGGTGTTCATGACCAACGCCGACTTCACCGCCGCGAACGAGATCCGGATCGCCAACGGCGAGCCGGTGTTCGCGCACCCGCGCTCGGCCGCCGCCGGCACGATGCGCGCGATCAACCGTGGGTACGACGTGCCGCTGTCGTTCCTCGCCTACGCCGCCGTCGGCGTGCCGGAGCAGCACGCGCAGAGCCACTCGGAGTCGATCGAATACCTGGCCGGGCTGGGCGTGGCCACCACCGCGCAGTCGTCGGCCGGGATGGTCGTCGGGACCAGCATCGACGAGGTCGTCGACAACGTCGTCGCGCTCGGCGCCCGGCGCGGGCAGCTCGGCTTCGCCGTCGACGGCGTGGTCGTCAAAGCCAACTACGCCGCCGACCAGCAGGCCGCCGGTTCGTCGAGCCGCGCACCGCGCTGGAGCATCGCCTACAAGTTCCCCGCCGACACCCGCACCACCACCCTGCTGCGCATCGACGTGCAGGTGGGCCGCACGGGTCTGATCACCCCGGTCGCGGTGCTGGAGCCCGTGCAGGTGGGCGGGGTCATCGTGGCGTCGGCAACGTTGCACAACTTCGCCGACCTGCTGCTACGCGACGTACGGGTCGGTGACACGGTGTTCGTGCGCCGCGCCGGTGAGGTGATCCCGGAGATCACCGGCGCCAAGCTCGACGAGCGACCCGAGACCGCGCAGCCGTTCGAGCCCCCGGCCGTGTGCCCCCGCTGCCAGGGCGAGATCGACCGGACCCAGAAGCGGTGGCGCTGCCTGCGCGGCCGGGCCTGCGGCGCCGCGGAGGCACTGCTGTACTACGCCAGCCGCGACGCGATGGACATCGAGGGGCTCGGCGACAAGGTCGTCGACAGCCTCCTCGCGGCGGGCCTGGTCACCGACCCCGCCGACCTGTACGGGCTGGACGTCGCGACGCTGTCCCGCCTGGACCGGATGGGGACGCTGTCGGCCACCAACCTGGTCGCCAACATCGAAGCATCCAAGCTCAAGCCCCTGTCCCGGGTGCTGACCGGCCTCGGGGTCCGGATGACCGGCCGGTCGCTGTCGCGGCGCATCGCCCGGCACTTCGGCACCATGGCCGCGGTCCAGGCCGCGACGGTCGCCGAATGGGAACTCGTCGACGGCATCGGGGCGGGCCGGGCGCAGGTCATCGTCGCGGAGCTGATCGAACTGGCCCCGGTCATCGACCGGCTCGCCGCACACGGGGTCACCATGGTGGAGCCGGGCAGCCCGGCCCTGGAGCCCGCCGACGCCGAGCAGGGCGGCGCGGTCCTTCCGCTGCAGCGCCGCGACGGCACCCCGCTGACCGTGGTCGTCACCGGTTCGATTCCCGGCCTGAGCCGCACCGAGGGCAACGAGGCGGTCGAGGTCCTCGGTGGTAAGTCGTCCGGGTCGGTGTCGGGCAAGACCGACCTGGTCGTCGTCGGAGACGGCGCCGGGTCCAAAGCCGACCGGGCGACCAACCTGAGGCTGCCCGTGCTGCCCGGCGAGCGGTTCGCCGAACTGCTGGCCGCGCACCGGTCCGGCAAGCACAAGCAGGTGCGGCAGATCCTGCGCGCCGTGCTGCGGTAGCCGTCCCGGCAGGTCCGGTGACGACATCCGGGTGGGGCCCGGTCCTGGTCCATGCGACCAGGACCGGGCCCCACCCGGCACTGTTCGACGCGCCGCTCACCGAAGGCACCCTCGTCTGCCCGTGCGAGGTGGTGCCGGCCGGCCTCCCGTCATGAACGCGCGGGTGCCTTCCACGGCAGCCGTACCCCGTTCGGGTCCTCGACGGTCTCCATCTCGTCGTGCCCGTTGCTCTTGGGGTAGGGGTAGTTGCGCTGCAGCACGTCGAGCAGCTGCCAGACCTCCGCGTAGCAGGCCCAGTCCTGGTTCATGCGATACCGGGACGCAGCCTTGCGCAACGCCCGCCAGGCACCGTCGATGTCGCCCCGATGCAGCAGCAGCTCCCCATGGGCGCGCGAGAAACGGGCCAGCAAGGTGGTCCGCGCCGGGCTCTCAACCAGGGCGGGACCGTTCAGCGACTGCCAGATGTCGTGGAGGAGCTGCTCGGCCGCGAGCAGCTGACCGGCCACCACCAGAGCCCGCACCTGCTGGCACTGCGCACGAACGATGCCGACGGCGTTGTTCATCCGGTGCGAACTCAGCGCCGCCTCCGCGGCCCGGCGCACCGCCTTTGCGGCGAGTTCGTCACGGTCCGCACCCGCCTCCGAATCGACCGTGGTCCCGGCAGCCGGGTCGTCGTCCGGCTCCGTCCCGTCCTGGATCACCGGAGGGATCGGCACCCCGAGGTTCTTCGCACCGCGACGCCAACGATCGATGTAAAGCCGCGCCAGCCGGTACTGGACCGCCGCGGTGCGCCTCGCGTCGCCGACGCAGCGCTGCTCGACATCGAGCAGATCCTGTTCGGCATTACCCCACTGGGCTCGGCGCCGGTTCTCCTCCGACCGCCCGAGCAGGGCGCGGAAGTAGACGGGGTCCTGCAGGTGCCCTTCGAGGATGTCAGCGTAGGTGGGCTGTGGGCTGGGGACCCGATGGTTCTCCGCCCGCAGCAGCTGCACCAGCCGGCGTTCCTCCTCGGTCCCGGCGTGATCGGCGGTGAGGGCCGCCTCCTCCAGCAGGTCGCTGGCACGGCCGTACGCCCCCATCTGCTGGAACGCCTCGGCCATCTTGCGCTGGGCCCGCGCCTTGCGCACCGCCAGCCCCCGACCGAGAACGGTGCGGGCTGACCCGTCCGGCGGCGGGGACGAGAGGTGATCGCTGTTCTCGATCACCTTGCTGAGAATCGAGAACGCCTCGGGGTAGTCCTCGACCGCCACCAGGAAGCTCGCCTTGGCCAGGCTGACGTCCATCTCGCCGAGCACGTTCGCGTCCTCGCGGGCCGCGCTGACGCCGTGCCCGAACGCCTCAAGGCTGTCGATCGTGCCGGGCAACGTCGGAACACAGCCTCGGACCAGCGCGGCGACGCGCCAGCAGAGCTCCAGGTGGCCCTTGCTCCTGGCTACGGTAATCACGCGCAGCAGGTTGTGGTACTCGGCGCGGATGCTGTCCTCGGGATGTTCGACGATGCGCTGCGCGGCGGTCGGGCCGGGTCGATGATCGACCCGGGGGAAGATCCGCTCATACCCGGAGCGCAGTTCGGCGAGAACGTCGTCGACAAGTCGCAGGTAGGCCAGGTCCAGTCGTTCCTGAGCCGCCTCGACATCGTCGTGCTCGACCAGCTGGGCTTTGGCGAACAGCCGGATCAGCGGGTTGAACCGGTACCTCGCCACCCCGGTCGCCTTGTCCACGCCGGCGTTGTCCAACAACTGCGCCGCGGCCAACGAGGCCATGATGTTCTCCGCCTCGTACTGGCGGACATCGAGCAGCGCCCGCAGCACCCATGGCACGAAGGTCGGTGACTCCACCAGCGTCAGCAGGCACAGCGCGCGCTGCTGACGCGGCAGCAGCCGGTTGTACTCCGACTGGATCCGCTCGTTGACTCCGTGACCACCGCGCACCAGCCAGTCGAGACGGGTCTTGGGTGATCTCAGCAGATCGGCGACGTGCCGCAGGTCCGTGCCGTCCTGGGAGACGCGGTCGGCGGCGGCCCGGATCGCCATCGGCAGCCGCCCGCAGACCTCGATGACCTCGATCGCCTGCTCGG
Organism: Catellatospora tritici; assembly: GCF_019083965.1. Taxonomy (GTDB): domain Bacteria; phylum Actinomycetota; class Actinomycetes; order Mycobacteriales; family Micromonosporaceae; genus Catellatospora; species Catellatospora tritici. Next base: position 46,451 of record NZ_JAHRCY010000039.1, on the reverse strand, counting down.
CCTGCGCCGTCCAGTCGATCCCGGAGTACGCGGTGAACATCTCCAGCGCCTCCTCGATCGGCGGCACGTCCAACGGCGGCCGCGAGGGCGGCGCGTTGAGCTGGGCCGCGAGATCACGCCGGCTGGTGACGATGACCGCGCAGCCGGGTTCGGTCGGCAGCACCTGCAGCACCTGGTCGTGGTGGCGGGCGGCGTCGAACAGGAAGAGGATCTGTTTGCCGGCCGTCATCGAGCGCAGCAGATTGGCGCGCTCGGTGGCTTCATGCGGGATCTCCGCCTCCGGGCGGCCCAACTGCACCACGAACTGCTTGAGGATCTCAGCGGGCGGTTTGGGCTCCCCGCCGATACCGAAGTTCGCCCGCAACAGACCGCCCGGATACTGACCGGCCAGGCGGTCAGCCAACTCCCCCGCCAACCGGCTCTTGCCCACGCCGGGTTTGCCGTGGATGAGCAGCTGCACCGGCCCGGAGGCGGCGGGCCTGGACTCGGCCCCCGACGTGCGGGCCTGCCGCTCACGGTCGTGTAGTGCCACCAGTTCGGCGAGCTCGACCGTACGGCCTCGAAAGGTGCCGTCCCGCTCCTGGGCGGTCGACGCGACTGCCGACGCCGACTGATCCACCCTGGCCTTCGCCGGACGTCCCGTCTCGGGCTTCGACTCGCCCACGGACACCGAGGACAGCCTGGCCCGGATCGTTCCGTCGATCAGCAGGATGGGCGCACCCGTCAGCGCGCACACGACGACGCTGAGCAGCACGATGCTCCCGGTGATGTGATCACCGCTGGTGAGCGTTCCGATGCCGCTGCCGGCGCCGGCCAGCAGCGCACCGATCTGAATCTTGCGACGGCTCACCACGCTCATGGCCCGGTCCAGCACGAGCGTGGTGCCCCGACGCACCAGGGTGAGTCGTCGGCTCAGCCAGCCCGGCGCCTTGGGTTCGGATGCGGCGGTCGCCATGTCATCGGCTTCCATTGTGCGCCGATGGCGTGGGAAGACCGTGGGACAGCGCCACGCGCAGCTCGTGCAGCGTCCCCTGTCGCAGGCCGAGCTGCTGCCGGGCTTCACCGAGCGCTTTCACGGTGTCCGCCTCGATCCAGCGGTCCCCGCAGAAGGAGAACGTCTGCCTGGCTTCCTCCAGCAGCGGCAACGCCTCCTGGGGCAGACCCTGGTCCAGGTAGGTCAGACCTATCTCCAGTCGGCAGCGCGCCGACCCGTACCGGTGGCGCATGTGCGCGAATCCCTCGATCGCCTGATACGCGATCGAGCGCGCGACGTCGAAACGGCCCTGGGCGCGCTTGACCCGGGCCCGCTGGTGATCGACCCACGCCAGCCACAGCAGTTGCGCATGCTTCTCGGCCGTCTCGGCCGCGGTGTCCAGCGTCTCCTCGGCCGCCTGCAACCACTGCGGGTCCCCGGTCTGCTTGAACTCGTCGAACAGCAGCACGGATTTGGCCCACAGGATGCTCGCACGTAGGTTGCCCAGCACCTCGGCCTGCTCGCAGCGGCTCAACGCCCGCTGAACCGCCGCCATGCCCTCCTCGAAACGGTGCAGCGAAGACACCGTTATCGCGAGCTCCCGCAGGATTCTTATCTGCTCGGACTGAGGCTCGTTGCCCGCCACCTCCAGCGCCAGATGGAGCACCTCACGCGCTTCAAGGAAGCGCCGCTGACGGCGCAGCGCCTTGCCCTTGCAGCGCAGCGCTCTCGCCCTGGCCTGGGAACTCTGCGCGCCGAGGGCGCTCTCGGCCACCTCGATGACGTCGTCCACACCGCCGAGTTCGGCCAACACCTCAGCCAGCGCCGCCAACACCAGCGCCTCTGCCTCACGTGCCTGGTTGTGGCGGGTCAGGGTGCGAGTGGCCTCCCTGCTCGTCACCACGGGATCTCCGTTGTTGGCCTGGTCGAGCTCACGCCTGGTCTGCTCCAGGTTCTCGCGGGCACGGGCCAGCGCACGACGGGCGTTGCGCAGGGCCCACGAGAGTTTGCCGCGCTCGAACTCGGTGTACACCTCATCACGCAGCAGATCCCGCAGATCCAGTTCCATCCGGGCCTGCTGCAGGTCTTCCAACCGCTGCAGGGCCTCGACCGGTCGATGCTGACCCATCCGCGCTCGCGCGTACGCCCAGACATGCTCCAGGACCCGGAACGCGGCGACCCCGGTGGCGTCGTCCATCACGTGCTCCAGCAGTCTGGCGTCCACGAGCCGGTCACACAGCCGCCACGCGGTGGGCTCGGGGCGGTCGAGCAGCGCGCCCAGCGTCCATGGCTCGAACACCCGCTTGTCCAGCAACCCGATCAGCAGCACCGCCTGCTGCTCGTCCTCCGTGAGCAGAGCGAAACTGAGGTCCAGCGCCCCGTCCGGTGCGCGGTCATCGGCCTGTCCGGTGTTCTCGCGCATGGTCTCGACCGTCGCGGCCAGACTCCAGTTCGGGCGACTGGCGATCGAGGCGGCCGCCAACTGCAACGCCAACGGCGATCCCTGCGACCGCATGACGATCTCCGACACGGCGTCGTCCTCGCCGACCACCCGGTCGGCTCCTACGAGCGAGGTCAGCAGTCGTTTGGCGTGCGCCTCGTCGAGCGCGCCCAGCACCGGCATCGTCAGGGCACCCTCGATCGGCAGCGGGCTTCGGGCGGTCACCAGCACCGAGCAGTTCACAGCATCGGGCAGCAGTGCCATCACCGCCTCGGCGCTGGACGCGTCGTCGAGCACGACGAGGACCTTGCCCCGTGCCCGCCGAATGAGATCCTGATAGCGGTTTCGGCGGCCTTCGAGACCTTCCGGAATCGTTTCACCCTGGCCCTGCAGAGCGTCTATGAAACCGACGAGGACGTCTCGCGGATCAGGCTCACCATGCTGCGACTCGCGGGCGAATTCGCTCAGTGAGGCGAATATCGCGCCGCCGGTGAAGTACTCCGCGAGAACCCGGGCCGCATTGATGGCGAGAGCCGTCTTGCCTATTCCCGGCACACCGTGGATGACCACGATTCGCGGCGTACCGTCGTCGCGCCGCAGATGACCGGCAATGGTCTCGATCTCCGCATCACGCCCGACCAGCGGGGGCGACGGCGGCAGCGTGAAGGGCACGACGTACTGGTCCAGCGGCAGCACGGGCGGAGGGCCCCCGGACACTGCTGGACGGTATGCCCGCCGCAACACGCCCCCAGCCATGATCCCGGCGCTCACCGCGACGATCATCCAGGTCCAGTGCCGGTTCGCGGGCGGACTCAGCACGACAGCCGCCGCCCAGCTGATCATCATGAGTACGGCGATGCCGATCATCATCGGGGTTACGCGCATTCGCAACATCGATACTCCCGTCGGGCCGAATGCACCCACGATGACATCGTGAGACAAGTCACCGGCATCAGCCGTTCGAGGAGTGTCGGGTCGGGTCGTCCGACCGCGCTACCGGCCGCACCGGCATTCGATCAATCCGATGGCCGCCAATCGCAGGCGAACGCCATTTTCCATTCGACTCGTCCGCCGAATCGGGCGACGGATTCAAAAGTTCGGGTTCGCAGATGTCGCGCCGTTCAGCCGACCCAGCCGACACCCGATCATCCAAGCGTTCGACGCCGTCCATGCACAGCCGTATGGTTCGGGCATCAGGTCCGGTGCCCGCGCGGGCATGACGCGTTGCAGCTGGTCACCGGATCGCGCAGCAGCCGGCGCAGCCCTAGCGCATGGGCAGTTCGACGCCCGGCCGGGGCCGCGCGGCCAGCGCAAGGATGAGATCACCGGCCGAGGCCGCCACGGGTGTTCCGTGCCCAGCCTCCCAGTCGAGGTCGGTGGCGCGGAGCAGCCGCCCGGCGGTGTCGACACCGAAGTGGCGGCTCGCACCACCCTCGGCGAGACTGTCGAGCACGATTCGGGTGGCCCGGTCGTCGGCCGTACGCGGCAGCCCGACCGCGTAGGTGATGTCCAGGCCATGGATGACCGCGTGGCTGAGCGCCCCGGCCGCGCCGCCACCGGGCGGCGCCCACCGCGCCATGGTGTCGCCGCGCAGGTCGGCCAGCAGTAGGTCGAACGGCAGCTCGCCGTCCCTGCGGGCGACCTTCTCGGACAGGGCGCCGAAGTCGTGCCCGACCGCCGCGAGCTCCGCCATGAAGGACGGGCCGTCGTAGCGCGCCGCCATCGTCATGTGCGCGATGACGTGCCGGACAGCCCAGCCCTCGCACAGCGAAGGCGCATCGGCGATCGACACCGGCTGACCGGCAACCGCGTCCGCCAAAGCCCGCAACTGCGGCCCGACCAGCTCCTGTACCTCGTTGTCCACGACGTTCACGTATTCCTCCTCGCTTGCGCCGCGGTGTAGGCGGCCGCACGGTCGAGCGCGGTGCCCCAGCCCGCGCGGGCTTCCGGGGTGCGCATCCAGGCGGGCAGGCCGCGCTGGGTGGTCAGGACTTCGGTGGTGCCGTCGCCGAGATCGACGAAGGTCACCTCGCTGAGCACCCCGGACTCGACTTCGCGCCACGACACGAACCGCGGTGGGTCGACCTCCACGTAGACGGCACGCATGGTGTACGTCTCGCCGCTGCCGTCGTTGACCATCGTGGTCTCGAAGGCGCCGCCGGGCCGCAGGTCGACCACGATGTTCCGCAACGGGGTGTGGGTGCCGGTCGGACCCCAGAACTCGGCCAGGTGCTCGGGCGTGGTCAGGCACGTGAACACGAGGTGGCGCGGTGCCTGATGCACGTGGCGGACGGTGAAGTCCCCCTCGGCGGACGGGATGGTCATCGCGCTTGCTCGCTGAGGCGACGCAGGTGTTCGGCCAGCCGGTCGTGCCGGTCGTGCCACTCGATGCGCCTGGCGTCGATCCAGGCCAGCACTTCGACCAGCCGGTCGACCTCAAGGCTGGCCGGGCGGGCCTGGGCGACGTGCCGCCGCGAGACGAGTCCCGCCTCCGCCAGCACTTTCAGGTGGCGGGACACCGCCTGCTGGGTCAGGGCGAACGGCTCGGTGAGCTCCTTCACCGTGGCGTCGCCCTGGGACAACCGCGCGACGATGGCCACCCGGGTGGGGTCGGCCAGCGCCATGAAGGTCCGGGCCAGCTTTTCGGCAGTCGCAGCTTCCACAACCAGATCCTTGCACAACCAATTCGTTGTGTAAAGCTCGACACGGTCCCGACCAGGTCGCCTACGGGTACGCGACCCCAGTTCGGACCGGTCAGACGGCCTTCTGTGCCCTGGCGCCACCACGGCGGGGCTGACGGGCAGCGACCGAGACTGGCCGGGCCGGTGGGCGTACCCGCCGCCACCACAGCCGCTGCGCGGTGAGCGTGAGGGCACCCGCGGCCACGATCGCGGCCAGGTTGATCAGCAGTTGCAGGGCCGAGCCCCATGCCTCGTGGGGCACACCGTACGCGGCCGCGACCGCGACGTTTGCGGCCGCCGGGACCGTGGTCACCGAGATGAGGACTCCGATGAGCGCGCCGGAGCGGGCAGAAGTGATCGACACCATCCCGGCGATCCCGGCCAGGAAACCGACGATCCACGACAGCGCGTCAGGTCGCCAGATGAAGTCGGTCAGTGGCCGATCAGCCAGCAGCATGGATCGGTCGACCAGCCCGGCCGCCGTCATCACCCACGTCGCCGCGACCGTCACCGCCATGGCGACCGGGAAGCCCACCGCCAGCGCGGTGGCCGAGCGGACGACCATCGGCCGACGGCCCTGCACCAGCCCGATGCTCAACCCGGCCAGCGGCCCGAACTCCGGCCCTACCACCATCGCACCGACGATGAGGATCGGCTGGTCGAGCAGCACCCCGACCGCGGCGATGACGGTGGCGACGATGAGCAGAACCAGATAAGTGGCCGACAACCGCGTGTCCTGGCCGGTACGGTGCTCGATCTCCTCCCACACCACGGCGTCGGCGCCGGTCCCGGGCGTACGAGCGGCCGCGAGCTGGGCGGCATCGGACAGGACGACCGCCGACTCGTCGATCGCGATCGCGCCCTCGTGTTCGACGCCCAGCGTGCGCAGGTGGTCGAGGACGGCGTTGGCGCCCTCCCTGGCCACGTCGCACAGGATGACATCTCCGGGTGGCTGCACGGCCGCACCGGGAAGGACTGCCAGGTGGGCAACCGCACCGTCTGCTCGCAGCGCCTTCACGACGGCGTCGGACAGGTGCGGCGGTGCGATGATACGAAGGTGCAGCACATCTTCCTCCGGGGGTCGGCTGGCGTCGAGCATTCCGCATGTCGCCTCTTCCCGAAAAGCCGACACTGACACCCGGAACCGGATCGTCGCTCCGCGCCCGGCAGCCGGAGGTTTACGGCGACGTGATCGCGGATATCGTCGGGACGAACCGGCCGTCGACCGGTCCGCTACGTCCAAGCGCGAGGTAAAGCATGTCATTCCTGTTCGATCCCGACAGCATGGTCGTCGCGACCGCCCTTGAACTGCTGAACTCCCATCAGCCGATATCGGTCGACGACGCCTCCTGCGCGGCCTGCGGGGCACAATCTCCGTGCGAAACCGCGGTCAACGCGCGCCAGATCGAACTGAACACCGACTTCTCCAGCCGCTTCCCAGCCTGACCGGTCGCTTCGACGCGGATCCGGTGCGGGGCCCCAGGCCGTGGCCTACTCCTCGAACCACGCCACCAGCCGGACGTTCTCTTCGCCGTGCACACCGGCCAGCACTTGCATGACCGTCCAGACCGAATGCCAGATGCCGTCGGAAGGAACGAGGTCACGACGTCGGGCTCGGCGGACGCGGAACACCGTGTCGCCGACGTGCCACTCGGTGCCCTCGTCCCATAGGTCAGCGACCCGGTCGGGATCGACCTCGAGCGTGTCGACCCCCGCCGCCCGCCCGAATTTCCGACTCCACACGTCCTCGCGGACGAGGACCAGGGCGTCACCGACCCGGCGATATTCGGCGACATCGGTCGCACGCCGCAGCGCGGGCTCGTCCCAGTCGATCGCCTCGACCTCCGGCCAGGAGATCCAGGTGACACCGAACGCCGCATCGCCCCAGGCGCTCAGTTCAGACCTGAACTGTTCCGACGGAGTGTCGGGAAGGCCGCGGGCGGCGGCGACAGGCAGCCACGACCCGGTACTACGCACTCCGAACAGGCAGTCGAACGCGGCGTAGTCGCGGGTGATGCCGAGCATTTCGAGACTGATCGCCGCGTACCAGGCCGTTTCGCCGACCGGGAGTCCGGCGCCCCAGGTACGGCACTCGACGAATCCGTGGATACTTGTTCCCACGGCCGAGATTGTCGCAGGTCAGTCCGTTCACCCTCGACCCGCGCCCAGCGAATCCTGTCGGCGACGCTGCGTCGTGAGGCGGGTCGTTGGTTGGGCGGTTGGTGGTGGCCGACCGGGTGCTGAAGTTCTCGACCTGCCACTACGAACTCGACGTCGTCGCGGCTGGTCGAGGTTGGGACGGCCACGCACCCGGCCGGGACGGCTGCCGGCCGACAAGGCGTACACGGCCAAGAAGATCCGCGCCGAGCTGCGCCGGCGCCGTATCGCGGCGGTTATTCCCGATACGGGGGGGGGACGACGCGGTCACGTATCCGCTCGCACCGGAGTCCGCCATGGCGGCTGACACGGCCGATGTCGTCTGCATCGAGTGGCCCGATGACGACCCGGTCTGGCCGCGGTCCTGCTCCAGCTGGCAGATGATGGCCCGGTACGGCCAGTACATCGTGTGCGTGCGGCTGGACCGCAGCGGGTTGCCGAAGGAGTCCTTCCTCCGGATGGCGCAGGAGGTCGACAGCCGCCTGGACCGGGTGCTCCAAGGTGAGCGACGATCGAGCCGGTGACGAGAACCCGCCGTCGCGGTTCCCACATCAGCCTCCGCAGCCGACAGCGACCTTGATGATCTGCAGTTCGCCGCGGTCGAACCGGTCCTGATCGGTCGCTGACAAGTCCAGTTGCAACCTGTTGAGCTGCTGGTGCACGCTCAATCCGCAGTGCGGCCAGGCTGACGGCAGCGATGTGCTCGCCAAGCTCCGCTCGAACTCGGTGTCGACCCGCTGCGCAGGAGGCAGCAGCGCCAGCGTCACCCCGGGCGCGTGCACCATCGACAGCGGGTCGCCGGTGGCGGGGCCGAGGTAGTACCTTCCGACCACCGAGGTTGACTCGGTGTACTCCTTCTCCATCGAGTACCCCTCGACCTCGACCTCATCGAGGTATGAGGCGGCCAGCCGCTGTTCGGCCGACGAGTACCGCAGGTACGGCCAACCGATGGCCCAGCACGACCACAGCGCGAACGCTCCGACTACCAGCAGCGCCGCCATCCGCAGTCGCCGCCGTCCGCCCGTCAGCAATTGAGCACTCCATCTCCGTAGAGCCACTGGTCGGCGGTCGGCCACCAGCGCTTCACCCCGCCAAGACGGTTGATCGCTCCGTCGCCGCGGCCGGCGCCGCCGGCTGAGCATCGCTCAGGTTCGCGCGAACTATACGCGCCGGACGAACAGGGCCATGATCCGCGAGACACCACCTCGGAATGTCCGCTCATCACGACCGGCTCCTCAGCATCACCTCGGACGGGCCTCCGCCAAGTGCTTGATGTGGGCTGCTCGCTGCCTAAGCAGCCCACACGGGTATGGGCCGGCTCACGACCGCACCGAGCGTGGCGGGCCTGGGTGGGTCACGCCATAATTCCCCGGTGTTGGTGATTCAGCGGATCCGGGTGACGTGGCGGGCGGACGAACGTGGTGCCGCCCACGCCGACCTGCGGCGGCAGGTGCCCAAGGTCCTGCCCCTGCCCGAGGAGATGCCCGATGACGCCGTGGTCGTTCACGACGTGGTCGCGAGCTCACTGGACGGCTACCGGTTCTCCGAGCGGGTCCGGTCCGGTGACAGGGCGGCGTACGCCCTGTCACTCGACCTGAGCAGCGCCGACGGCGGCGTCACGGTGCACCTGGCGCACAGCTCGGCGGTGTATCCGCGATCCGGTGCACCGCGGCGCCTGTTCACCCTGTCGCCCGGCGAGACGGCGCTCTACCTCGCCAATTTCCGGTTCCGCGGCTGCCAGTGCTCCGCGAGCTGGTGGTACGAGGACTGGACGATCAACGTCGCCCACGCCGCCGCCAGGTCGGATGTGTTCCTCGGCCGCACCCCGCACCATCTGGCCGATCATCGCGTCAACCTCTACGGCGGCCACCACCCGAAGCGCACCGGGTCTGTGCGGCGGCGGTAGGGCGAACACGCCGGAGTAGCGCCCGGTAGAACGTTATTGCGATCTTCGATGGGTGGGGAGTACAACCGATTCACCGTGTTCGATATCAGAAAAACGCGCTATGTCGCCATCGAACACACTCCGTCCCCAAGGAGTACTCGTGCGCAGACTCGCTCTCCTGCTCGCGGTCGCGCTGACCGCGGCGATCGCCCCGGTTGGTCCGCCCGCCCAGGCGTCCACCCCGGTGGTCCAGATCACAGCCCCCACGATGGGCTGGAACAGCTGGAACCGGTTCGGCTGCAACATCGACGAGAACCTGATCCGAGCCACCGCCGACGCGATCGTGGCCAAGGGCCTCGACACCGCCGGCTACCGGTACGTCAACATCGACGACTGCTGGATGGCGTCCACGCGTGACGCCCAGGGCAAACTCCGGTCCGATCCGACCCGCTTCCCCTCCGGCATCGCGTCTCTGGCCGCGTACGTACACGGCAAAGGTCTGAAGCTCGGCATCTACTCCTCGGCGGGCACCGCGACCTGCCAGGGACTTCCCGCGAGCCTCGACCACGAGGTCGTCGACGCGCAGACCTGGGCGTCGTGGGGCGTCGACCTGCTGAAGTACGACAACTGCAACAACCAGGGACGGCCCGCGATCGAGCGGTACAAGGCCATGGGCGACGCGCTGAAGGCGACCGGCCGCCCGATCGTCTACAGCCTGTGCAACTGGGGCCTGGACACACCGTGGATCTTCGGGCCGAACGTGGGCGGCAGCATGTGGCGCACCACCGACGACATCAACGACTCGTGGAACAGCATGACCAGCATCCTCGACCAGCAGGCCGGGCTCGAGCCGTTCGCGCGAAAGGGCGGGTTCAACGACCCGGACATGCTGGAGGTCGGCAACGGCGGCATGACCACCACCGAGTACACGGCGCACTTCAGCCTCTGGGCGCTGCTCAACGCGCCGCTGCTGCTCGGCAACGACCTGCGCTCGGTCAACGACACCACCCTGGGCATCGTCCGCAACGCCGACGTGATCGCCGTGGACCAGGACTGGGGCGGCTCGCAGGGGCGGCGCATGCGCGACGACGGCGAGACAGAGGTCTGGGCCAAGCCGATGTCGGACGGCTCGGTCGCGGTGGTCCTGTTCAACCGCACGGCCGCCACGGCCACGGTCACCACCAGCGCGGCCGAACTCGGATTGGGCGGGTCGTCGAGCTACAACCTGAAGAACCTCTGGACCGGCGCCACCTCCACCAGCAGCGGGTCGATCTCGGGCAGCGTCGCCTCGCACGGCGTGGTCATGTACCGGGTGAGCCGGTCCGGCACCACCCAGACCGCCCCGGCGGCCGGGACATACCAGGTCGGTGACATGACCTGGCTGGCCTCGACCAACCGGTGGGGCCCGGCCGAGCGCAACCGCTCCAACAAGGAGCAGGCGGCCGGGGACGGCACCACGCTGACCATCAACGGCACCACCTACGCCAAGGGCGTCGGCGTCCACGCCGAAAGCTCGGTGCACCTCTGGCTGGGCCGGGCCTGCCCGCTGTTCACCGCACAGGTGGGCATCGACGACGAGGTCAGCGACGCGCGGGCGGGCGTACGGTTCCAGGTCTACGGTGACGGGAAGCTGCTGGCGTACACCGATGTCAAGACCGCGAGCCAGGGCGCTACCACGCTGACCGTCCCCACCGCCGGATACGCGACGTTGGAGCTGCGGGCAAGCGACGGCCACAACGGTATCGACTACGACCACGGCGACTGGGGCGCCGCCACGCTCACGTGTACCGCCGCCGGTTCGGGGTCGAACGCCGGCGACCTGACCTGGGCCTCGTCGAGCAACGGGTGGGGCGCGGCCGAGCGCGACCAGTCCAACGGCGAGACCGCGACCGGTGACGGTGTCGTGCCGGTGGTCGGCGGCGTCAGCTACGTCAAGGGCGTCGGCACGCACGCCAACGGCGACGTGGCGCTCACGCTCAACGGCACCTGCCAGCGCTTCACCGCGGTGGTCGGAGTCGACGGCGAGGTGACCTCGGCGGCGGCGAGCGTGGTCTTCTCGGTCACCGCGGACGGGGTCACGCTCTGGACGAGTCCCACACTGCGCGCCGGCACGGCCGCCACAGTGGACGTGGGCGTGGCCGGTCGGTCCACCCTGCATCTGGTCGTCACCGACGCCGGTGACGGCAACGCCTACGATCACGGCACCTGGGCCGGGGCGCGGCTGAGCTGCTGAGCCCTCGTCGCACCGCCACGGCGGGCATGCCTGGGCGCCGTCGGCCATCACGATGACGCCGCGCGGGTGCACCACCGCCCCCCGTGACTCGGCTCGAGTCACGGGGGGCGGTCGCGTCACGGGGTGACGTCGGGAAAGTTCCGCACCGGGCACGTGTTCGGGGTCGCCGGGTCCACCAGCTTCAACGCGTGCGCTATCCCGTCGGCGGGCACCTGCGGCAGCTCGGGTTCCCGGTCGTCGACGAGCACCAGGGCATGCCATCCGGTGGCGGTGGCCGTGTACTTCGTACACCCGTCGATGACCGCCACCGACTGGCCGGACGCCGCGGCGGTCCGGTTGCGGACGTAGGTGGACGGCGTACCCGCCGTGCTCTTGAGCAGATAGAGGTGTTGTCCCGCGGTGGGCGTGGTGGCCCAGAAAGCCTGACCCGTCGTGAGCCAGATGTCGGCGATGGAGACGATGTCGTCGTCGGCGAGGACCACGAAGGCGAGGTCCGGATCGGATGGCCCGGTGCTGCCCGGATGTGTGATCGCCGGAAGCACGATCGTGGTCGCCCCGGTCTGCCGCTGGACCGAGTAGGTCCCCGACCCGCTGTAGGCCGTGACCGTCGCCAGGTAGCGGCCGATCGGCCGGAACCCGCTGTTGGAGTTGACCGCGATGAAGTCGGTGCGGCCGGTGCCCTGCGTGCTGGTGCCCAGGGCGACACCGCCGCCGGAGAGCGCGAGGTCGAAGTCGGCGTTGCTCGGTGACTGCAGCGCCACCACCGACCAGTAGGTGTTGGTGGTGCTGTAGGTGTAGGACTCCGGTGTGCTCGACAGGGTGACCGAGTCGTTGGACAGCGGCACGGACGCCGCGGCGACGCCTGGCATGGCCAGCACCAGCAAGCCGGCGGCGCCGGCGGACAGGATGGCGAGACGACGAAGGGACATGGTTCCTCCACGGGGTGATCACCGCGACGGTAACCCCAAAAACAATCTCCAGGCTGTCGGGTAGCCGATCAGACCGCGTCTTGGTCAGCCACTCCGATCAGGACCGTCGGTGGCGGATCTTCGCCCGCAGTCGGTGAGACGCGCGGTCAGGGCAGGTGGGCGCGCATCCAGGCGCGGCAGCTCTCCGCGTCGCCATGGCCGCAGACGGCCAGATGCCGCAGCAGGGCCTCGGCGGTGCGCAGCAACGCGATCTTCTCGATCACCTCGGGCAGCTTGCCCGCCGCGTAGCGTGCCCGCTGCCCCGGATCGGGTGCGTCGAGGATCAGCATTATCTCCTCGACGCTGGCGCCGAGCGCCTGGCACATCCGGATCATCTCGGCGCGGTCCAGGTCTGCGGGCTGGTACCGGCGATGGCCGTTGACGAGCCGACCCGGCACCAGCAGCCCTTCGGCGTCCCAGTAGCGCAGCGTGGTCGCCGGTACGCCCGAGCGGACGGCGAACTCCGCCACGGTCCACTGGGCGGCGGTCGGCACGGGCGGATGGGTCACGGTGCGCTCCCGCTCGCTTGACTTCGAGTCGGCTCGAAGGTGTGGCATGCACGGTAGCCCACGCACAGGCGGTGGGCCCAAGGGTGAGGAGACCCATGTCCACTCGTATCACCGTGCTCGGCACCACCGGCCGGGTCGGCGCTCTCGTCACGCGGCAGGCCCTGGACCGGGGCTGGCTGGTGACCGCCCTGGTCCGCGACGCGGCCCGCCTGCCCGCCGAGCTGCTCGGCCGGGGCGGACTGCGGGTCGTGGTCGGGCAGGTCGACGACCCGGCGGCCGTGGCGGAGGCGACGACTCCCGCGCCGGACGCGGTCGTCGTCGCCGCCGGGGTCCGCTACCGGCGCGGCCATCCGTGGAGCGGCGTCGACGGCCGCTCCGATGTCGTGCCCGCCGCGGTGGGCACACTGTTGGGCGTCGTCCCGCCCACCACGAGGCTGGTGCTGCTCAGCGCGGTGGGCGTGGGCGAATCGTGGCAGCGGCTACCGTGGATCGCCAGAGCCGTCACCGCCACGAGCTCGCTTCCGACGGCGTACCGGGAACTCGGCGAAGCCGAACGAATGCTGGCCGCGGCGGCCCATCCGACGACCGTGATCCGTGCGGTGACGCTCACCGACGATCCGGGCAGCGGACGGCCGGTGGACGCGACCGGTCGGCCGCTGCGCGGCAACCCCAAGGTGGCCCGGACGGACGTGGCCGCGATGCTGCTGAATCGTGCCGCCGAACCGCACCGGGACTCGCGCGTCCTGGTCGCGGCGGCCTGACCGACGTCGGAAACACGTCGGCGTCCGGAGCGGTGGCACCGTTCCGGACGCCGACGCGCTTCAGACCGGTGTCGGGCTCAACCCGCAGCAGGCGGCGGTGGGGAAGTCCGCTGCCGCCGGGCCCGACCGTCGGCCGTCAGGACACCGCATACGCTCGTGCCTGCAGTTGGTACAGCTCCGCGTAGGTGCCGCCCGCCGCCATGAGTTGGTCGTGCGTGCCGGTGGCCGCGACCCGCCCGTCCTCCACCACCACGATCAGATCGGCCATGCGTACGGTGGAGAACCGGTGCGACACGTACACGGTCACGGCGCCGTGGGCATCCTGTGCTCGCGCGGCGGCGGCGAAGCGTTCGAACAGGGAGTGCTCCGCCATCGGGTCGAGCGCTGCCGCGGGCTCGTCCAGCACCAGCAGGGACGGGCGGTCACGGACCAGCGTGCGCGCCAGCGCGATGCGCTGCCACTGGCCGCCCGACAGCTCGGCGCCGCGGGCATACCGCGAGCCGAGGATCGAGTCGAGTCCGTCGGAGAGGCCGTCGGGCAGCTCGGCGAGGTCGGCTCGGGCCAGGCTTTGACGCACGGCCGCATCGGGAGCGGGCTGCGGCCCCTCGCAGGCACCGACGCCGACGCTTTCCCGCAGTGCCAGCTCGATTCGGGCGAAGTCCTGGAACAGGGCCGCCACGGTGCCGTCCCCTGGCGTGCCCGCGTCGACCTCGCGACCGCCGAACCAGATCCTGCCCGCGGTGGGCTGATACAGGCCGCACAGCAGTTTGACCAGGGTGCTCTTGCCGGCGCCGTTCTCTCCCACGATCGCGACGATGGTGCCGGGTGCCAGGTCCAGCTCGATGTCCGACAGCACCGGGCGTTCGGCGCCCGGATACCGGTATGCCACGTCGCGCACCACGATCCCCGACTCGGGCCCCGGCGGAGCCGAGGCGGGCGGGCGCGGCTCGGTCTGCTGCGGTTCGGCCAGTCGGTCGATCCGCTTGAGCGTCATACCGGTCTGCTGGAGCACCGACAGCAGGCTCACCGCGGCGGTGATCTGCAGGGTGGTCTGCACCGCCAGAGCCAGGACCAGCACGAAGTCACCGATGGTGGCGGTGCCGGTCGCCAGCTGCTGGAACACGAGCAGCAGCGAGGCCGCGTAGCCGACGGAGAAGGCGAGCTGCCCGGCGCCCCGGGTCAACGCCGCTCGCAGTTGCCCGCGCCACAGCCGGCTGGTGGCGCCATCCCAGGCCGCCGCGTGCCGCGCCAAGACGTCGTCGTGCATCCCCAGCAACCGCAGCTCCAGGAGCGTCTCCGATGTCGTGGCCAGGCGTAGGAAGTGCTGGGATCGTCGGGTGTGCTCGGCCGCGGACTGCTGCGCGGCGTCGAGGAGTCGCTGGGCGCGGGCGCCGGCCACGACCAGGAATATCGCCAGGCACGGCATGAGGACCAGGATCGGATTCAGCGTCACCAACAGGGCCGTGCCGATGGCGAGCTGCACCACCAGCCCGCCGAAGCGCAGGGTGGACTCGAGCGCGTTGCTGATCTTCCAGGTCTGCGACTGGGCGACCTGGAGGTCGTCGTGGTAGTCGGGCTGCTCCTGGCGGGCCAGTGGCACCTTGGCGTTGGCGGCGGTGATCAGCCGGTGATGCAGGTGGTTCTGTGCCAGTTCACCGAGCTCGAAGTAGGACATGTGCGCGAAGTGCTGGCCCATGAGTTCCAGCACCAGAAGGGCCGCGAGCAGGACGCCGACGACCGTGGCCTGGGTGGTCTGCCCGGCGAGCAGGGCGTCGGTGAGCTCCCGCAGCCCGACCGCGACCAGAGGTGTCGCGACGAAGCCCGCACCGAGCAGGAGCATCGCTCTGAGCAGTTTCGCGCGGTCCATGCGCCAGGCCATGGACAGCAGATCGGCGGCGGCGCGAAGTGTCTTCACCGCTGCCCTCCTGACGTCGCCGCGTCCGAGAACCGGTCCGCCTGGCTGCGGAACATCGCGGCGTAGGTCCCCGGTCGCGACATGAGCTCCTCATGGCTGCCGTATTCGCTGATGCGGCCGTCCTCCAGGACCGCGATCGCGTCGGCGCGCCGGACGGTGGAGAATCGGTGGGAGATCACCAGCGTCGTCAGGCCTTCCGTCAGTTCGAGAAACCGGTCGTAGAAGTCGATCTCCGAGCGGACGTCCAGTTGCGCCGTCGGCTCGTCCAGCACCAGCACCGTCGCTCCTTTCTCGACCGCGTAGAAGGCTCTCGCCAGCGCCACCCGCTGCCACTGCCCGCCGGAGAGCCCGGTGCCCCCGGCGTACTCCGGTGACAGCACCGTGTCCAGGCCGTCGGGCAGCGACTCGACGATTTCGAGGGCGTTGGCACGGCCAAGGGCGCGGGTCATCGCAGCCGGGTCCTCGGGTGCGTGGACCGCACCGAGCAGCAGGTTCTCCCTGAGACTGAGATCGAAGCGGACGAAGTTCTGGAAGATGACCGCGACCTCGCGGCGCCAACCGGCGCCGTCGAGCTGCGCCAGCTCGCGGCCGTCCACCGTCAGCCGGCCGCCGGTCGGCGGGTATCCCCCGGTCAACAGCTTGACCAGGGTGGTCTTGCCCGCACCGTTGACGCCGACGATGGCGGTCGAACGCCCGGGCGCCAGGATCAGATCGAGGCCGCGCAGCACCTCCCGATCGGCTTCGGGGTAACGGAAGCGGACGTCGGAGAACCGGATCTCGTGGCTGTCGCCGGTGACCGCGGCCGAGGACGACGGTGACGGTGACGGCGACGGCGACGGCGACGGCGACGGCGACGGCGACGGCGACGGCGACGGCGACGGCGGACCCTCGTCGGCGCGCACCAGCTGACGGTATTCCTCGATCTGCTGCTGGAACTGCAGGCCGTACTGCGTCTGTACGTCGCATTCGGGGAAGAACACGCCGAAGCGCAGCGGGACCAGGACAGCCTGCACCGCGACCGCGAGCACGACCACGCCGTCGGCCGCCGAGTAAAGGCGGGTCAGCATCGTGAAGGCGGCCACCGCCACGATGAGGCCGATGCCGCTGTAGCTGAGGAACGGCCGGAAGAACACCGCCCGACGGCGCCGCCACAACCCGCCGAGGTAGGTGCCGGCCTCCGACTGGTGGCGCCGGATGAGCCAGGGCAGCAGCCCGAGAACGCGGATCTCCTTGGCGGTGGCGGCTTCGGTCCCGAGCGACTGGAGGTAGCCCATCCGCTGGCGTGCCGGGCTGAGGCGTTTCCACTCCTCGGTGTAGCGGTCCAGTGAGCCGCGGTTGCCGCGCCGGATCGCCAATGCCCCCGCCAGCAGAGCTCCGGCCACCAGCCAGGAGACGGTCAGTCCGACCAGCGCCACCGCGCTGACGAGTTGCAGGTACCGGGCGGCGAGCTGAGGTAGCGCGGCGGCGCCCACCCCGGGGGTGGGGAAGTTGTGCAGGAACGCGTTGCTGATCTCGGTCACGGACGACCTCGCCTGGTCGCTCTCGACTCGCGCCAGTGGCGCCCGCATGGCGCTGGATACCAGGGTCTGCAGCGCGCGGCGGTCGATGCGGCGGGCGGCCAGCGAGGCCAGCGCCTCCTGGAACGGGGCGATGAGCTGGAGCACGGCCAGCGCCCCGAAGGCGAGCAGCAGGTTCGCGCCGGCGCGGGAGACGACGTCGGCCAGGCCGCGTACGGCATCGGCGTCGGCTGCGGTGAGGTCGTACATGGCCCTGGCCATGGCCACGACGAAAACGGTGGGCAGCAGGCCAGTCAGCAACGACAGGGCGGCCGTCGGCACCACCACCGCGGGCCCGGCCAGTCGCAACGATGCCGTCAGCCGCCACCAGGCGCGGATCCGGTCCCTGAGCATCAGTCGCACTGTCCATTCCGTCCGCGCGGTGCCGCATCCCCCGTCAGGCGCGGATGGCGAACTCTGCCGGATTCCTACACGGCTCAGGCTTCGCGCGCACGTTATTTCTCGACATCTGTGGATGTGCTCCCACCGTGCCGTATCCGTGGGCGCCGGCGGTGGTGCCGACCGCCGGCGCCCACGGATCGTGCGGCGGTCAGACCGCGCGGGCGACCGCGATGGTGCCGTCGAGGCGGGGGCCTGCCTCGTAGAACATGTACTGCACGCCGCCGTCGGTGCCGAAGGACGGGGCGGCGCTGCGGCCGCGGTCGGGGGCGCCGTCCATGGCGTAATGGAACACCCCGAGGTGCACCTCGCGGTCGAAGCTGTTGCCGACCTCGGTGAGGTACATGTCGCCGCCGTTGCCGTGGTAGACGACGTACGCGGTGTCGTTGCGCTTGAGCAGGTACGGGGCGGCGATGTCGGTCTGCCCGTCCGGGCCCGGGGTGACCAGCGGGGTGGGGTCGTAGGACCAGGTCTTGCCGTCGTTGGACCAGCCCCAGAAGATCTTGCGGGTGCCGCCGGTGACGCCCATGAACACCATCACGTACTTGTTGCCCAGCCCCGGCACGGCGTGCTCGAACACCCGGGCGTACGACGTCTCGGTGGCGCCCGGGATGACGCCGGTGTGCAGCACCCGGCCGTAGTAGGTGAAGTTGACGCCGTCGGTGGACCAGGCCATCCGGGTGGTGTCGTTCTCGCCGTGGAAGTACAGGTAGAACTTCGAGTTCGCGGCGTTCCAGATGACGTGCGGCGACGAGACGTGACTGACCGAGTAGTGCGGTGACCACACGTTCGCCACGATCGGGTTGTTCGGGTACTCGGTGAACTGACCGCCCAGGGAGTTGCCGTAGGCCAGGCAGATGCCGCCGGGGCTGTCGTGCGGGGCGTAGTAGAGGTAGTACCTGGCCAGCGGGGCGGCGAGCTTGTCGTACACCCCGCGGATGCACGGGAAGATCAGCTCGTTGGTCGGGTTGTAGCGCAGGTTGGCCTTGGTGAACGGGGTCCCGATGTACTGGTACGTCGGGAAGCCGGCCGGGGCGGCGTGGGCGGTGCCGCCGAGGAGCGTGGCCGCGCCGAGCCCGCCGGCCGCCACCGCGGCGGTGCCCTTGAGGAGCTGCCGCCGGTTGAGGGACGGGTTCATCGGTGGTGCCTCCTGTCAATGGAGTTAACCGAAAGTAACCGGAAGTCTGGGTGGCGGTGCGCGGGCGCGTCAAGGGGCTAATACGAATTAGTTCAGGAGATTTGATCGACTTCAATTTGTTCGCGAAGGCTTGACGAACGAAGGGTGCGGCAGCAACATGTCATCTCACCGAAACAACTAATGCGCATTAGCCCGAGGATTGGACACGTACCGTGACCGGAGCCGCCCGCAGGCGGGTGACCCAGCAGGACATCGCCCGGATGACCGGGGTCAGCCAGGCCACCGTCTCGCTCGTGCTCAACGGGCGCGCCGAGGACAGCGTGAAGCTGTCGGCCGAGACCCGGGAGCGGGTGCTGCGAGCGATCGCCGAGACCGGCTATGTCGCCGACCCGATCGCCCGGCGCCTGGCCGCCCGACACAACCGCATCCTGGGCGTGTTCACCTACGAGCCGGTGTTCCCCAGCGCCAACAGCGACTTCTATAACCCGTTCCTGGTCGGCATCGAGCAGCAGGCCGAGCAGCTCGGCTGCGACCTGCTGCTGCTGACCAGCGCACCGGTGGTCGACGGGCAGCGCCGCATCTTCCACCAGGACAACCGGCTGCGGCTGGCCGATGGCAGCATCCTGCTCGGCCGCTCGCTGGACCGTTCCGACCTGGCCCGACTGCTGGCCGAAGAGGTGCCGTTCGTGTCGATCGGCCGCCGCGACGACGCGGGCGGGCCGGTGCCCAGCGTCGGCGCCGACTACCCGGCGGCGGTCGCGGCGCTGGTGCGCCGGGCGGTGGAGCTGGGCCACGACCACCTGGCCTACCTGGGTCAGGGCGCCGGGCCCGAGTCCTGGGCCGACCGCATGCGCGGGTTCCGTACCGCGGTCGAGGGCGCCGGAGTCACCGGCGTGCACTACCCGACCCGCGAACCCTCCGGTACACCCGACGAGGCGACCGAGCCGGGCCGGGACCTGGTCGCGGCGCTGGACGCGGCGCTGGCCGCCGGGGTGACCGCAGTGCTGGCCGAGGAGCACGCCGACGGGGTGGCGCTGCACGAGCTGGCGCGCTCACGTGGGGTGCGGCTGTCCATCGCCACCCTCGGCGAGCCGACCCGGGCCGCACCGGCCACCGAGACCGAGTTCACCAGCCTGCGGATCCCCCGGCAGGCGATGGGCGCCCAGGCCGTCGAGGTCCTGATGGCGGTCATCGAGGGCACGCCCGGACCGCGGCAGCGCCTGCTGCCGTGCGAGCTCGTGCCCGGCACCACGCTCATCGAAAGAGGTAACTGACATGCGGGCTGAGATCCTGGTCGTCGGCGGCGGCCTGGGCGGCGTCGCGGCGGCGCTGGGCGCCCTGCGGGCCGGTCGCCGGGTCGTGCTCACCGAGGAGTACGACTGGCTGGGCGGCCAGCTGACCAGCCAGGCCGTCCCCCCGGACGAGCACAGCTGGGTCGAGCAGTTCGGGGTGACCGCGAGCTACCGCACCCTGCGCGAGGGCATCCGCGACCACTACCGGCAGCACTACCCGCTGACCCCGGCGGCGCGGGCGTGGCGCGAGCTGAACCCCGGCGGCGGGCACGTCAGCCGCCTGTGCCACGAGCCCCGGGTGGCGGTGGCGGTGATCGAGGCGATGCTGGCGCCGTACCGGTCGTCGGGGCGGTTGACGGTGCTGCAGCCATACCGGCCGGTGGCCGCCGACGTCGACGGCGACCGGGTCGGCGCGGTGACGGTGGAGCACCGCCGCACCGGCGAGCAGATCACCATCGAGGCCGCGTACGTGCTGGACGCGACCGAGACCGGCGAGCTGCTGCCGCTGACCGGCACCGAGTACGTGACCGGATTCGAGTCGGCCCACGACACCGGCGAGCCCAGCGCCCCCGACCAGGCGCAGCCGATGAACATGCAGGCCGTCTCGGTGTGCTTCGCGGTCGACCACGTCGACGGCGACCACACCATCGACAAGCCCGCGCAGTACGACTTCTGGCGCGACTACCGGCCCGACTTCTGGGGCGACCGGCTGCTGTCGTTCCGCTCCCCCAACCCGCGCACGCTGGCGATCAGCGAGCGCACCTTCACCCCGAACCCCGACGACGACCCGCTGTCGGTCGTCGCGGACCAGCGGTTGAGCCCCGGCGACGGCAACCTCTGGACGTTCCGGCGCATCGCGGCCCGCAAACTGTTCGCGCCCGGCACGTACGACAGCGACATCTGCCTGGTCAACTGGCCGATGATCGACTATTTCGAGGGGCCCGTCATCGACGTGCCGGACGCGGCGGAGCACCTGGCCAACGCGCGGCAGCTGTCGCTGTCGGTCCTCTACTGGCTGCAGACCGAGGCCGGATTCCCCGGACTGCGGCTGCGCGGCGACGTCACCGGCAGCTCGGCCGACGGACTGGCGATCGCGCCCTACATCCGCGAGTCGCGGCGGATCCGGGCCGAGTACACCGTGGTCGAGCAGGACCTGTCCCTGGCCGTACGCGGCGACAAGGGCGCGGTGTCCTACCCCGACGCGGTCGGGGTCGGCATGTACCGCATCGACCTGCACCCCTCCACCGGCGGCGACAACTACATCGACGTCGGGTCCTGCCCCTTCGAGATCCCGCTCGGCGCGCTGATCCCGCGCCGGATGGAGAACCTGCTGCCCGCGGGCAAGAACATCGGCACCACCCACATCACCAACGGCTCGTTCCGGCTGCATCCGGTCGAGTGGAACGTCGGTGAGGTCGCGGGAGCGCTGGCCGCGTACAGCCTGCGGTACGAGACCACGCCGCGAGGCGTGCGCAACAGCCCCGAGCTGCTGTCGGGGTTCCAGGCACAGCTGGTCCGCGACGGCGTTGAGCTGCGCTGGCCCGATGTGTCCGGTTACTGAGTGTTCCGGCTTATGGAGTTGGAGTGAAGATGAGAATACGCGGTCTGCTCGCCGGTGCCACCGCCGGTCTGCTCGCGCTCGGTCTGGCCGCCTGCGGCGCTGACGAGCCCGAGGCGTCGACCGGACCGGTCTCGCTGCGGATGACGGTGTGGACCTCCAACGAGGCGCACCTGAAGCTGTTCAACGAGATCGCCGACGCGTACAAGGCGAAGAACCCCCGGGTCACCGAGATCAAGTTCGATCCGATCCCGTTCGAGAGCTACACCACCACGCTGACCACGCAGATCGCCGGGGGCAACGGCCCTGACCTGGCGTGGGTACTGGAGAGTTCGGCACCGGACTTCGTCAGCTCCGGCGCGCTGCTGCCGCTGGACGACACCCTGGCCAAGGCCGACGGCTACAACACCGCCGACCTCAGCCCCGCCGCCACGAACCTGTGGAAGAACGAGGGCAAGCTGTACGCGTACCCGTTCAGCACCTCGCCGTTCGGCGTGTTCGTCAACAACGACCTGCTCACCGCCGCCGGTCAGCCCACCCCCGCGCAGCTGATCGCCAAGGGCGAGTGGACCTGGGACAAGGCGGTGGCCGTCGCCTCCGCCGCGCACGCCAAGAACGGCAAGGGCGGCCTGGTCGTCCGGGACTTCGACTACAAGACCTGGGACAACCTGGCCACCGTGTGGACCGGCTGGGGCGCGCAGGCCTGGAGCGCCGACGGCAAGACGTGCGGGTTCGACCAGCAGCCGATGGTCGACGCGATGACGTTCCTGCACAAGGCGATCTTCACCGACCAGGCACTGCCGGGTCCGGGCACCTCGGCCGACTTCTTCGCCGCTGACGCCGCCATGACCATCACCCAGATCTCGCGGGCCTCGCTGCTCAAGGAGGCCAAGTTCGGCTGGGACCTGGTGCCGCTGCCCGCCGGGCCCAAGGGCGCCTACTCGGTGATCGGGCAGGCGGGTCTGGGCGCGCTGCGCAAGGGCAAGAGCCCCGACGTCGCCGCGGACTTCCTGGCCTTCTTCACCAGCCCGGCGAACTCGGCGAAGCTCGCGGCGTACTTCCCGCCGCCGCGCACCTCGCTGCTGACCGCCGACACCCTCGCCAAGACCAACCCGTTGCTCAAGCCCGAGCAGCTGCAGTCTGTCGTCATCAACGGCATCAGCACCGGCGTGGTCAAGCCCAGTCACAGTGGCCAGGCCGAGATCGCCCAGGCGGTCCGGTCCGCGCTGGACCCGCTGTGGAAGGCCGACGCCGACGTCAAAACGGTGCTCGGCGGGGTCTGCACCGCGATCAACCCCCTGCTGAGCAAGTGAACCGACCCTTCTGGACCGGTAGCCGGCGCGACCACCTCGCCGGCTACCTGTTCATCGCCCCGCAACTGGTCGGGTCGGTGCTGTTCGTCTTCACCCCGCTGGCGCTGACCGTCTGGTACAGCCTGCACGAGTGGAACGTGCTCGCCGACACCTTCACCTTCACCGGCACCGACAACTACCGGGCGCTGCTGGACGACCCGCGCCTGGGTGACGTGCTGGCCGCGACCGGGCTGTTCTCGGTCGGCCTGGTGGTGCTCAACCTGACCCTGGCGCTGCTGCTGGCGGTGCTGCTCAACCAGCGGCTGCGCGGCACCACGTTCTTCCGTACCGTGTTCTTCTCTCCCGTCGTGGTGAGCCTGGTCGCCTGGACGATCGTCTGGGGCTTCCTGCTCCAGGACGACGGCGGCATCAACGGGCTGCTCAAGGCGGTCGGCGTCGACGGACCGAACTGGCTGCGGGAGGGCGGCACCGCGATGGTGTCGGTGATCGTGGTGCAGGTGGTCAAGAACGTGGGCTTGAACATGGTGCTGTTCCTGGCCGCGCTGCAGGGCGTGCCCGGCAGCCTGTACGAGGCGGCCACCGTCGACGGGGCCAGCCGGTGGCGGCAGTTCCGCAGCGTGACCGTGCCGATGATCAGCCCGACCATCCTGCTCACCTCGATCATCACCGTGGTCGGGTCGCTGCAGGTGTTCGCCCAGATCGCGGTGCTCACCCAGGGCGGCCCGGGGACCTCCACCACGGTGCTCGTCTACTACCTGTACCAGCAGGCGTTCCAGTTCCATCACTTCGGCTACGGCGCGACGCTGTCGGTGCTGCTGTTCGCCATCGTGCTGCTGCTGACGGTCGTGCAGTGGCGCATGCGCAGGAAGTGGGTCTTCCATGAGTCGTAGGGCCAAGACCGCGGTCTACGGCGTGCTGTGCCTGCTGGCGCTGCCGTTCCTGTTCCCGACCTGGTGGATGCTGACCTCGTCGGTCAAGCCGGTGAGCGAGATCTTCGCGTTCCCGCCGACGCTGTGGCCCGACACGTTCAGCTTCGACGCCTACCGGGAGGCGTTCACGCTGCAGCCGTTCGCGCGGCAGTACTTCAACAGCATGTACATCGCCGCGCTGGTGACGGTCGGGACGCTGGCGGTGTCCTCGCTGGCCGGGTACGCGTTCGCGCGCATCCGGTTCCGGGGCGCGAACGTGCTGTTCCTGGTGGTGCTGACCGGGCTGCTCATCCCGAGCGAGGTCACCATCGTGCCGCTGTTCCAGATGTTCCACCGCTGGGGCATGGTCGACACGCACTGGCCGCTGATCCTGGTGCCGATCCTGGGCGCGCCCAGCGTGCTGGCCACGTTCATCATGCGCCAGTTCTTCCTGGCGCTGCCGTACGAGCTGGAGGAGGCGGGCCGGGTCGACGGGCTGGGCCGGTTCGCCGTGTTCGGTCGCATCGCGCTGCCGCTGGCCCGCCCGGCCCTGGGCGCGGTCGCGATCTTCACGTTCCTGCACAGCTGGAACCTCTACCTGGAACCGATCGTGTTCCTGTCCTCGGCGGAGAAGTTCACGCTGCCGCAGGCGCTGACCCAGTTCGTCGACGCGTACGGCGGCCCGATGTGGGACGTGCAGCTGTCGGCCGCGTCGATGACCGCGCTGCCGGTGCTGGTCGTGTTCGTCATCGCGCAGCGGCAGTTCATCGAGGGTCTGGCCCACACCGGGGTGAAGGGCTGAGGCGATGCCGATCACCGAACCGGACCCCGAGGCCTACCACAGCACGCTGCGGGCGCCGGACGACTTCGACGAGTTCTGGGCGCGGACGCTGGCCGAGGCCGGGTCGCGGCCGCTGGAGGCGGTCTTCACCTCCGCCTGGCGGCGGACCGTCGAGGTGTACGACGTCGGCTTCGCCGGGTTCGGCGGCGACCCGGTCAAGGCGTGGCTGGCCGTGCCGAAGGGCGCGGCCAGCCCGCTGCCCTGCGTGGTGGAGTTCCCCGGCTACGGCGGCGGGCGGGGGCTGGCCCACCAGTGCCTGCTCTACGCCGCCGCCGGATACGCGCACCTGTTCCTGGACGTACGCGGCCAGGGCAGCGGGTGGCGGCACGGCCATACCCCTGATCCGGCCGGGTCCGACCCACACTTCCCGGGATTTCTCACCCGCGGGGTGCTCGACCCGCACCACCACTACTACCGGCGGGTGATCACCGACGCCGTCCGGGCCGTGGCCGCGGCCCGGACCCATCCGCTGGTCGATCCGGACCGGGTCGCGGTCACCGGCGAAAGCCAGGGCGGCGGCCTGGCTCTGGCCGTCGCCGCGCTGGTGCCCGACCTGGTCGCGGCTGCGCCGGACGTCCCGTTCCTGTGCGAGATGCGCCGGGGCGCGCAGCTGGCCACCGCCGGGCCCTACCCGGAACTGGCCGCCTACCTCGGCGTGCACCGCGACCGCGAGCGGCAGGTGTTCCATACCCTCTCCTATTTCGACGGAGTGCTGTTCGCCGATCGGGCCCGCGTCCCAGCCCTGTTCAGCGTGGCTCACATGGACGCCAGCTGCCCGCCGTCAACCGTGTACGCCGCCTTCCACCGCTACGCCGGGCCCAAGGCCATCGAGGTGTATCCGTTCAACGGACACAAGGGCGGCGAGGCGGTGCAGGACGCGGCCCGGCTGGACTTCTTCGACCGCGTCTTCGGCCTCACCTGAGCGATGGCGGCGACCCCGGCCCGGCAAGGGTCGCCACCATCGCGGCGTCGCGCCTATTCCTGTCCGACGGTGACGTCGTACCGGACGCCGCCGATGTCGGTCGGCTGCGCACCGGCCTGGCCCGGACCGAACTGGGTGACCGTGATCGGGAAGACGGTCGTCGTCGGCTGGGCCGCGGTGAACATCAGCAGCACCTGCGGCCGCTCACCCGGGTTGATGGTGATCCCGGCGATCCGCGCCTTGGCCAGGTCGAGGATCGCGATCTTCGTACCGCCGATGCGCTGGATCCCGGTGCCCTTCGCACCTGCCTGCACCCAGCGCTGGAACAGCTGCGCACCGAGGTCCACCACGACCTTGCCGCCGACGGCCGCGAAGTGCCGGTCGGCCCCCTCGCCGAAGACGAGATCGTTGGCGGTCGGCACGCCCGCCACGTTGCCGATGGCGAACGGCACGGTCGTGCCGGAGCTGGAGCTGGTGACGACCGGGATCGGGGCCACGTTGTGCCACGAGATGTTGTTGTTGGCCGTCGTGTTGGCCACCGTGTTCGGACCCTCGAAGGTGAACGGGTCGGTCGGCGACACCCACCGGCTCAGCAGGCAGAAGTGGGCGCCCGGGGCCGGACCGTCGTCGGGTACGTTGATCCACGGGATGGTGATCGTGGTGACGCCCGGCGCCGCGGTCACCGCGACCGCGCCGATCGAGGTCCAGTCGGTCGGCCACTGGGCCGCGCCGCCGAGCAGCGTCCAGTAGACGTTCATGACACCGGTGCTGACCCCGCTGCCGTACGGCCCGGGATTGTTCAGGGTGATGAAGATGTAGGCCGTGCCGCCCACGGTCAGGGGCTGGTCGGCGGCGCAGCCGAGCGCGGTCGCGCAGACCTTGATGTCGGGGCTGGCCCAGAACGGCAGCGCCGACGGGTTGGGCTCGATGCCGATGTCGCCGACCTGGTCCCGGGTATAGGCGTCGGTGCGGCCACTGGCGGTCGGTTGCGCGCCGCCGCTGCCGGCCACGGCGACGCCCGCCGCCGAGATGACCACCAGGGCGGTCAGCGCGGCGCCGATGACCAGTCGCAGACCTGATCGACGCTTCGGCCGATCCGCTGTGTTCATGGAGATCCTCCTGCCGTGTGCCGCGTCGGCGGACGCCAACGCATTGGCAGACTCCTATCAGTCGGCGACTGTCATCCGGCTGCGAGATGGTTGTCGCATTTATCGATCACGACCTATTCTCGAAATGGAGATCGTTGGTCATGACTGTCTCGCGTCCGGGGCGCGAGCGGACGCGAAGGAGGCTTCGATGCCACCGACCGGATCCGCTCCGACCGAGCCGCCGCCGCGCATCCGGCTTCTCGGCCCGATCGAGGTGACCGGACCCGCCGGACCCGCCGTGTTCACCGGCAACCGCCAGCCCGCGCTGGTGGGACTGCTGGCGCTCGGTGCGCCCGACACGGTCTCCCGGACGTGGCTGGTCGACGGCCTGTGGGGCGACGAACCGCCGCGTACGGCCGTGAAGACGCTGCACAGCCACATCGCGCGACTTCGGCAGGCACTCGACGACTGCGGACTCGTCGATCTGGTGCACACCAACGACTCCGGCTACCAGCTGGCCATCGATCCGGCCGCCGTGGACACACACCGCTTCGAACGCGAGGTGCGACTGGCACGCGGCGAACTGGCCGAGGGCGCCGACCCGGCAGCCGTCAGCCGACTGCACCGCGCGTTGGACCTGTGGCGTGGCGACGCCTTCGCCGGTGCCGAGGCGTACGGCTGGGCGGCGGGCGAACTGGTCCGACTCGAGGAGGTGAGGCTGGCCGCCCTGTGCGACCTCTGGGAGGGCGAGCTGCGCCTGGGCCGACACACGGTCGCCGTCGGCGAGCTGCAGCGCCTGCTGACGCGGTATCCGTTCCACGAGCGCCTGGTCGGACTCGCACTGCTCGCGCTGTACCGGTGCGGCCGGACCACCGACGCGCTCAACCTCTACCACCTGCTTCGGGTCCACCTCCGCGAGGAGCTGGGCGCCGAACCCGGCTCGGAGCTGGCTGTCCTGTATGTACAGATGCTGCGCCGCGATCCCGCGCTCGACCACCACGGGCCGCCAACCGTACCGGTAACGTCGCCGCTCACTCGGCCTCGCCCCCGTCCGGCCGAGCTCCCCGGCTCGGTCGGGCACTTCATCGGCCGTCGCGCTGAGCTCGCGCAACTGGACGCCGTCGTCGCCGACCCCGACGTCCGGGTCGTGGTGATCTCCGGCGCGGCAGGCATGGGCAAGACCGCGCTGGCCGTCCAGTGGGGCCATCGTGCCGCCGCGGACTTCCCCGACGGGCAGGTGTTCCTCGACCTGCGCGGCCACGACCCGGCCGTGGCGATGCCCCCGGCCGAAGCGCTGGCCCACGTGCTGACCAGCCTCGACCAGCCCGATCGGGGCAGCCCGGCCGACGAACCCGACCGCGTGGGCCTGTACCGCTCACTGACGCGCGATCGACGGATGCTGATCCTGGCCGACAACGCCGGCACCGTCGCGCAGATCCTTCCCCTCGTACCGGCGAACACCGGCACGCTGCTGGTGGTGACCTCCCGCCACCGGCTGACCGCGCTGAAGACCCATCACGCGGTCAAGGTGATCGACCTCGACGCGCTGCGCCCCGACGAGGCGCTGAATCTGCTCGACGCCGTGCTGGGTACCCAGCGGCTGGCCCGAGAGCCCGACAGCGCCGTCCGGCTGGTCGAGCTGTGTGACCGCATGCCGCTGGCCCTGCAGATCGCGGCGGCCAAGCTGACCTCCCGACCGATGCGGGACATCGCCGACCTGACCGACGAGTTGACCACCGGCGAGCGGCTCGACGAACTGTCGGTCGAAGGCGACTCCCGCAATCTGCGGGCGGTCTTCGCGACCACGTACGAGGTTCTGGAGCCGGTCACCGCCCGCGTGTTCCGCGCACTGGGCGTGCACCCGGGCACCACCTTCGGCCCCCATCTGGCCGCGGCGGCCGCCGACGTCGCCCCCACCGCGGCCCGGCGCGCACTGGACGAACTGGCCGCAGTCCACCTCGTCACCGAGGTGGCCAACGGCCGCTACCGCTTCCACGACCTCATCCGCCTGTACGCGCGCGAATGCGCCCACCGTGGCGAGTCCGAGCAGGTCCGGGCCGATATCGTGGCCCGGATCCTCGACTGGTACCTCGCCATCGCCGACGCCGCCAACAAGATCGTCGACCGGGGTCGTGACCGGGTCCGCGTCGTGGTCGGTCACCCCCCGGCGACGTTGCCGTTCCGGGCCGAGGCCGACCAGGCGTTGTCCTTCCTCGACGGCGAGCGCGACAACCTGCAGCCGATCCTGACCTGCGCCATGGACCACGGCCGCCCCGACGTGGCCTGGCAGATGACCTACCTGGTCACTGGCTTCTTCGACTCCCGGGGCCACTGGACGCAGCGTATCCAGCTCTGCCGACTCGGTCTGGCCGCCGCCCGAGCCGCCGGCGATCCCGTGGCCGAGGGGTTGATGGGCAGCGGCCTGGGCGTGGCGTACCTGACGACCCGCCGCTTCGACGAAGCGTTGACCACCCTGAATCAGGCGCTGGAGGTGCTGCGGGCGCAGGGTGACAAGCGGGGGGAAGCCCACGTGCGCAACAACCTCGCGGTCACCTACGCGAGCGCCAGACGCTTCGCCGAAGCCGTCGACGCCTACGGTCAGGCCCTGGCGTTGCACCTGGCCGAGGGCAACACGCTGGGCGTCGCACTGACGCTGAGCAACCTGGGTGACGCCTACGTCCGCATGGGCCGCGCCGATCTGGCCCTCGACCATCTCAGTCGCGCGCTGGCCGCCAGCCGCGAGATCGGCAATCCACGGTTGGAGGCCGCGGCGCTGGGCGGCCTGGGCCAGGCCCACCGGGACCGGGGCGAGTGGGACCTCGCCACGGCCCGGTTCCACGACGCGCTGATCCTGCGGCGCCAGGCCGGTGACCGCCGCTATGAAGCCGAGACGCTGAACAACCTCGGCCTCACCGAGTTCGCCCGGCAGCGGTTCACCTCGGCCACCGAACGCTTTCTCCAGTCGCTGGCCCTCAGCCGAGAACTGGCCGACCCGCACCAGGAGGCGATCGCGCTGGCCCACCTCGGGCGCATCGCTCTCGCCGCGGGCGAGGTGACGGCGGCCGGTGAATATCTGAGCCGGGCCCTGGCGGCCCGGGAACTCGCGCCGGACCCGTACGAGGCCGCCGCGATCCACCGCGATCTGGGCCAGCTCGCCGCACGCGCCGGGCGCTCTCCGCAGGCGCGTCACCATCACGAGCTGGCCGTAGATCTCTTCCGACAGGTTGACGCCGTCGCCGCGGCGTCCGCCGACGCCGACTAGGACCGCGACGGTCTGATCGTCACGGTGGCCATCGGTCTGACCAGGCCCGCGCCGGACACCGCGAACAACTCCACGCCGAACGTCCGGTCCTCGTTCAGGGTGGGATTGGGCAGCAGCTGGATCACGATCTCGGCTGAGGTCTGGTTTGGCTGGATGACCAGCGTTCCCGAAGTGACGCCGACGTAGTCGATCCCCGGCTTGGCCGACATGGCGACGGTCCGGAAGTGAGCCGTGACCAGATTGGTGCGCGGCGGTACCCGCAGCACCGGCACCATGCAGCGCGGTGGACCTTCCCAGCAGAGCGTGTCCAGCGGCTGGACGCAACCGGCACAGCCGCTCGGGGTCGGTGACGGGCTGGGAGCCGGTGACGGGCTGAGAATCGGTGACGGGCTGAGAGTCAGCGTCAGGTTCACCGGGCTGATGGGTGCGGTGGCCGGGCGGCCGGGCAGCAGGGCAACTGCCAGCAGCACCGCAGCGGCGGCTGCGGTCAGCAACGGTAGGCGAAGCAGTCGTATCACGGGGCGCCTTTCCTGGCCGCCTCTTCTCGCCGCGGCCGATCCGACGGCGGGTTGGGGACGTCGACGGCCACCGTCAGGCTACGACCGGGTGGTTGTGAATCGGTTGTGACGGCTCGGCGACGAACCGCGACCGGCATGTCCGGTCGGATTCGGCGGTGCGACGGGCACTCAGTGGTGGAACAGCCGCAGTCCGGTGCGCGCCAGCGCGATCTGATACTCGCGGCACGCGTCCTCGACTTCGCTGGCGCGGATCGATCCTCCCGGTTCGGCGATGTAGCCGACACCGTGCCGGTGGGCATGGTCGACGTTGTCGCGGAACGGCAGGGCGCCGTCCGAGACGAACGCCACCTGGGCCAGACCCACCAGCCACTGCGTGCGCTGCAGGTTGGTCAGCTCGGGTGCGGGTGTGGCCAGTACTGTCGACATGCGTCTGTTCTCGTCCGGGGTGAGGTCGCCCTCCACGAAACGGATCTGCCAGTTGATTCGGTCCTGGCGTCGGACCTGTGGCTGGAAGGCGAGGGCACGGACTGCCGGGTGGCGTCGCAGCCACCAGGTGTCGGTCTTCGCGCCGGCCAGGCGAGTGCAGTCCACGCGGGACTGCTGGCCCGCGCCGATCCCCAGGGTCGCCCCGCCGCGCAGGTAGCACACGGAGTTGGACTGGGTGTAGCGCAGAACGACCAAGCCCAGCAGGAGATCCTCCGCAGCCGTCGCGGACAGCGTGCCGCACACGACGTCGTTCAGCAGCGCGGTGGACAGCGTCACGTCGTCGCGCCGCTGGGTCAGCCGTAGGCCGAACACCTCGCGTGCCTCGTGCTGCGGGGGCGGGTAGGTCTCGTCGGCTTCCAGGACCAGGAACCGGCCGTTCTTCTTCCGGCTGAGCGTCGCGACGGTGCCGGGCGCGTAGCCGGGGGCGATGATGCCGTCGCAGACCACGCCGGTCAGCAGTTCGGCGAGTTCGGCGTCGACCGGGTGCGAGACGGCGACGAAATCGCCGTAGGAGGATTTCGGATCGGCATCACGGGCCCGCAGGTAGGCGCTGGTGAGCGCCCCGACGGCGGTGCGGTCGATGCCGTAGAGCTCGGCGATGACGTCATCGACGGGCCCGGCCACCGCGGCTCCGGCAGGCGAGACGTGCTTGAAGGACGTAGCGGCCGGTCGGTGCAGGGCCCGGCTGGCCTCCAGCACCAGTTGCCAGCTGTTGAGCGCGTCGAGCATGTTGATGTATGACGGGCCGCCCTGCAGCACCCGGACCGGCCACCGGCCGGGCCGCACCGGTGCGGTACTCGCCGCCTGCTGCGGGTTGGTTCCGTAACGCAGCTCCACGTCATGCCTCCTGGGTCAGTGGGACATCACTGACGCAGGCGCCCAGGCGGTCGACGCTCACGCGGAAAAGCGGCCGCTCCCCGGTGGTCGTCCACCTTCGCCAGTCGCAGCCGGACCAGATCTTACCCGCGGCAAGAGCTCGGCGAGGGACGGGCGGGCGGTGCCCTTGGCACGGGTGGCTCAGCGCAGACGTGCCACCGTGACCGGGATCAGGCCGTGCCGCCGGGCTTCGGCACGTAGCCGACTCAGCAAGGGCTCCGTGTGCGCCGGGGTGCTGTCGACCCAGTCGACGGACAGGTCGACCGCCCAAGCCGCGTCGCCGTCGACACGACGCAGCGTCCAGGACACCAGCCGGCCGTCCACGGTTCGGCGGGTGCGTCCCGCGACCCCCTGGGCGGCATCGCCCGCGCGGTCGAACGGCGGCATGCGCCAGCCACCGCGCAGCGACGCGAGCCCGTGCTCCGTGAGTTCGCCCGCCAGCAGCAGCCGGTAGAGGCGCTGATCCGCAGTGGCCTGCACCGGCACGAAGCTGGCCGAGGCGGGCAACTCCAGGCCGTCGAGGAAGTGGCGGCGCAGTTGCGGCTCGGTGGGCAGGTCGACGCCGCTCAGCTCCCGGTACGCCGACTGCGCGACCGTCCGACCGACCGGCGCCACCTTGGCTCGCAGCCGGGCGTCGGCGCGCAGGGTGCGGCTGAACGCGGCCGCCGTCCACCAACTGCCTCCGGCTTTGGTCCACCCCGCGCTGTTGAGCCCGGCTGTGGTGCCGTCCGGCCGCAACTCGAACTCTTCGACGACGAGGCCCTCCGGCGACAGGCCACGCTCGACCGCACGACTGCTCGGGAAGACCAGGTAGTAGTCGAGCTGCTCGGCGACTTCGACTGCGACGGGATTTCCGGGCCGGCTCACAACCTCGATGATGCTGTCGAGCCGATGCGGCAGGGGTGGTGACATGCCGGTGACGAACTGTCGCATTTCGATCCTTGACAGTCGCCGCGTGCGGTGCCGCGCCCTCGGGAACCGATGACGTTCCCAATTGGCTGTTCTGTGCGGCCCTGCTCGGCCGCCAGCCGATCGACCAGGGCCGCGGCGTCGGCAATTCGCGGATTCGGCGCCCGAGCGCCAAATTGTCACGTCGACGAGGACGGGCTCGCGGCTACGGTCAGGCGCATGGACCAGCTTTCCGAGATCACCTTCCGCCTGCCCCGCACGCCGGCGTCCCAGACGTTCCTCGACCAGCTGCGCACGTTGTTCGCCGACGTGGCGTACGCGGACTCGGTCGAGTCGGTCGACGCAGCCGGGGCCGACCGTCTCACCCTCACCCCGCCGGTACCCGAAGGCGCCCGGCCGGTGACCGCCTTCACCCTGGCCGACATAGCCGAGCCGGAGGTTGCCCTGGGCACCGAGCTGGTTCTTGGCCTCGTCCACGGCGAGACCACCCAGACCTGCGTCCTGCCCGGCACCCTGGACCTGGCGGAGCTGACCCGTCGCCTGGCCGGCCACGTTCAGCGGGTGGACCACACGGGCGTCAACCTGCCCGTCGACACCTCGCCCGAGCAGTGGCAGCAGCTGGTGAGCGCCGTGGCCGCCGAGTCCACGATGTACCGCTACCCCACCGGCGAGCAGTGGCCCTTCGTCCTTCCCGCCTCGGCTGACGAGTTCCGCGCCGACATCGGCGACTTCCCGGTGGGCCGCGAGCCCCGGTTCGAGCTGGTCTACGAGCAGCAGCTGACCCAGACCTCCTGGCAGATCGCCCTGCGCACCGACTTGACCCGAGCCGAGCTGGAACTGCTGTTCCCGGAGCCAGAAGGGCTGACCTTCCCCGGCCTCGACGACATCTTCCGTGTCGTTCCGGTCCGCCACCCGTGGCCGGACCTGGGCATCCGCTTCGACCTGTGCTACCGCGCCGAAGGCGGCACGTCCGACTGGGAGACCGGCGAATGGCTGGTCACTGAGGGCGGCCGCATCCTTTCGACCGGCACCGGCACCGTTTAAGATCATCAAATGTCCGACCTCACCCCCCTTGTCATCCGCCCTGGCGGCCTGGATGACGTCGCCACCGCGCTCGCTCTCATGGACCGGGCGACGGCCTGGCTCGTGTCGATCGGCCGGGCCGACCAGTGGGGCTCCGATCCCCACTCGACGAACCCCAGACGGGTCGCGCAGTTCGAAGAGTTCGCCCGTGGCGGCGGCCTGTGGATCGCCGAACGCGACGGCGTCGCGGTCGGTGTCCTCTCGGTCGGTGACGCCCTGCCCTACGTAGCGCCGTGCGACGAGCCGGAGCTCTACGTCCAGTTGGTGATCTCGGACCAGTCCAACCCCCAGGCGCGGGGTGTAGGCGCCGACCTGCTCGCCCATGCCCGCGAGCTGGCCCAACGGCAGGGTGTCGGCCTGCTGCGGCTGGACTGCTTCGCCCGCGGCGAAGCGGCGCTGGTGCGCTACTACGAGCGGCAGGGCTTCACTCGAGGAGAGACGTTCACCGTGGCGCAACCGTTCGGGCAGTGGCCGGGACAGATCCTCACCCGGCGCCTGTGATCGGCCGCAACCGACCGGTCCGGGCCACGGACCGCACTGCGGCGCGGGACGTTCCGTAGCGGTATCGCACGATGCCGATGGGTTACCGATCCGCCGTCGCGCTCGATGCCGGGGTCGACAACACGCTGCGGCGTGAATCGCGCGGTTCCCGAGCGCGGCGGCCCGGGACCGGCAGGATCTGTGGGGTGAACGCGACGAAAGGGACGAGCACCGAGGTCCCGCAACGCGGACAGCCGCGGAACGCGGCGGCCACGGCGGCGCTGACGAAGTACGACCGCTGGGCTCGACTGCCGATCATCCTGTCGGCGATACTGCCGCTGATCATCGTCCCCACCCCGGGGAACTGGGTGGGGGTGCTGGTCGGGGTCGTGTCATGGCTCGTGTTCGCCGTCGACTTCTTCGTGCACCAGCGACTGATCGTGAACTACCTGGGCACCAAGGTGGGCAAGTTCGACCTCACCATCGTGGTCCTCACCGCACCTTGGTTCCTGCTGTCCGGGGTACACGGCGCCGGCTTCGTGGTGGTCCTGCGACTGGCCAGACTCACCCGGCTCCTGATCGCCACCAAGGGTGTCCGACGGCTGTTCGCCCGGTTGGGGCGGGTCGCGATCGTCGCGGCGGCGGTCCTGTTCGTGGGCGCCGCGATGGCCTACTACGCCGAGCACCCCACGAATCCGGAGTTCGCCACCTTCGGCGATGCGATCTGGTGGGCGGTGGTCACCCTGACCACCGTGGGATACGGCGACATCGTGCCCATCACGACCGCCGGTCGGATCGACGGGACGGCCATCATGTTCATGGGTGTCGCCCTGCTCGGCCTGCTCGCCGGTTCCCTGGCCAGCTTCTTCGGCCTACAACCCCAGCAGGCCGACAACGGGTCGGACGCCTCGAACGAGGCGGTGCTCGCCGAACTCGCCCGCCTCCGAGCGGAGGTGAAAGAGCTCGGTGACCTGCGGCAGCAACTGGGCGCCCTCACCCGTCATCTCACCGCCGGAGACGGCCCCACGCCAGGTCCCGGCTCCGAATGAGCCATCGTACGGCCGAGCCTGGCTCGCTCGGGGTGGCAAACACTCGCCGGTGTCGGCCCGGTGTCGCGCAAGAGAGTGCCGATCCGCCGCAAACGCGTTGCAGGCCGGGGTGGTGGTCCACCCCGGCCCGCAACGCTGTTCGGCGGGTTACACCGAACGGCGTCCACGAACGCCGCTGAGCAGTGCCACGCCCAGTGCGGCCAGACCGATCTGGAAGACCAGCTCGATCCAGTCGACACCGGGGGTCACCGCGACCCCGACGGCCTGGGCCAGTGCGGTGCCGATCAGCGCGGCGACGATGCCGACCACGATGGTGAGCCAGACCGGCAGGTCCTGGCGGCCGGGAACGACCAGTCGGCCGAGCGCGCCGATGACCAGGCCGACAATGATGGCCGAGATGATTCCGGCGACAGTCATGACCCTCTCCTTTGCGCGAAGTGTCCTCGGACTTCGACTGCCCTGCCGCACGGGTCCGTAAACAGATTCCGAAAGGTCCGTCCAGAGCGGAGCCGAACCCCTTTCGCCATCGAGACGTTTAACAGACATCCATGCGGGAAGCACACCGCCAAACAGCGCATCGTGAGGAGCCGGGAATGACCGTGGTGGCGGAAAACCTGTCGATGGACGGCATCGGCCGGCTGCTGCAGCAGCGATACGAGCAGGCGGTCGAGCACATCAACCTGGAGTCGCAGGCTCGCTCGGAACTCAACTTCATGCAGCAGGGCCCCGGCGACATCGCCGACGCGGGTTCCCTCGCCTCCGAGAGCGCACAGCACGAACTGGTGTCAGCCGCGCTACAGGAGCAGCTGCACCGGTTGGAGACGGCGTTGGAGCGCTGGCATGCCGGCACACTGGGCGCCTGCCAGACGTGCGGCGGCCAGATCCCGCTGGGTCGGCTCGAACTCATGCCCTGGGCAGTCCACTGCGTGCCGTGTCAGAGTCGCGCCGATCGCGGACGCTGAACAGGCACACTTTCACCGGTCGGCCAGAAGGTGACCGGCGGCCCGCAGCCGGGCCGCCGGTCACCTTCTTGTCGGCGCCGTCAAAGATCGGGCTGGTCGTCGTCGCCGATCGCGCGGTCGTCGCGCACCCGCAGGTACGGCTCCTCCTGCGGCGGGTGTCCGGCGGCGATGGCGCGCTCGCGCTCGAGTTCGGCGTCGAACTCGGCGCCCAGCAGGATCGCCATGTTGGTCAACCACAGCCAGATCAGGAAGACGATGACGCCGCCCAGTGCGCCGTAGGTGGCCGCGTAGGAGGCGAAGTTCGCCGCGTAGAACCCGAAGGCCATCGACACGATGACCCAGAGGAGCACCGCCACGAGACCGCCGGGGCTGACCCAGCGGAAGCCGCCCTGGCGGGCGTTGGGCGAAGCCCAGTACAGGATCGCGAACAGCAACGCCACCAGCAGGACCAGTATCGGCCACTTGATGATCTTCCAAGTGGTCACGGCCGCCCCCGACATACCCAGCGCGTCCCCCAACGTGTCGGCGAGCCGACCGCCCAACACCACGATCAAGGTGCAGATCACCAGCAACAACCCGGTGACGATCGTGACGGCCAGCCGGATCGGCAGCCGCTTCCACAGGGGCCGCCCTTCCGGCACGTCGTAGATGGCGTTCGACGCCTTCATGAAGGCCTCGATGTACCCCGAGGCCGACCACGTGGCCACGACGAGGCCCACCACCGCGGCGACACCCGCCTTGTGCGGGCTCTGCCGCACGTCGGTCAGCGCGGTCGTGAAGATCTCCTGCACCGGGCCAGGCATGATCGGCTTCACGTCGCCGACCAGGCCACCGATCAGGTCGTCGCTGATCAAGCCCAGCAGGGCGGTGAGGACCAGCAGCCCGGGAAAGAGCGACAGCATGCCGTAGTACGTCAACGCGGCAGCCCAGATGCCCAGGTTGTCCTCGCCGAACTGCTTGACGGTGCGCCGCAGCACCTGCCACCAGGAATGGCGACCCAGGTCGACCGGGCTGTCAGGTCCGGCTTCCGGCGGCGGCGCGGCCGCGTGCGGGTTGTCAGCCATAGGAGCGTCTGTACCGCTGGCCTGAGCTGCTCAAACACTCAGGCGCTCGAACAGCGGCCACGGCCGGCCCCAGTTCGGGCAGCGTGCTTCCTGCCGATTGGCGCAATACGCCCACTATGCGCCGTAAGGCCGTCCACGTCGACGCTCAGGCGGCGATGCCGTCGACCGGCCGGTCGTAGTGGCGGTGGGCGGCGATCGCGTCGAACAGGTCGGTGGTGAAACGTTCGTCCACCGGCGCCCCGGCGGCCAGGAACACCACCCCGTCCAGGGCGGCGGCGATCGGCTTGCTCGATACGCCCTCGACCCGGTCGGAGGTCGTGTACACCGGCAGCCTGGCCGCCTCGACCATCCTGTCCCCCGTCCCGAGCACCGCCAGCGGCTTGGCGTGCTTGTACGCCTCCGCGACGAAGTGCAGGGCGAGCCCGTCGCCGATCAGCCGCGACACAGCCTCGTCGCCGTCGGGCACCGCGACCGCGTCGTACAGCACCGAGGACACCGTGTTCATCGCCCGGGTCACCGGCAGGATGCCGCCCTCGGCGGTGCGGAGCACTCCGTCGACCGGGCCGAGCACCTCCAGCACCGCATCGTTGGCCTCCAGGAAGTCCTTGAGCCCGGCCACGCTGGTCGCCGCCACTCCGTCGGCCGCGAGCAGCGCCACCTTGCGTCCGGCGATACCGGCCTTGGGCTGGTCGGCCTGGCTCAGCGCGGGCGAGTTGCGTCCGTCGTTGACCGACACCGCCGCGGGCGGGTCCACGCCGATGCCCGCGGCCACGGCCGTGGCCAAGGTGTTGTCGATCCGGTTCAGCTCCGCGACGACCCGTTGCCGGATGTGCGGGTAGGCGACCTTGCCCAGCTCGAACCGGTACGCCGCGACGATGTGCTCCCGCTCCCAGGCGCTCATGCTGTTCCAGAACAGCATCGCCTGCCCGTAGTGGTCGGCGAAGCTCTCCGCGCGCTTGCGTGCCTTGTGCCCGTCGACCAGCTCCGGACGGTGCGTGAACGCCTCCGGGAACGACCCGACCCCGGGCACGTACGGGCAGCCTCCGCCCGTCGAGTTCGGGTGGTAGTTGGCCTGGCCGAGCGGGATGTCGTCCTGGTGGAAGCCGTCCTGCTGGTGGTGGCGCACGGGTGCCACCGGGCGGTTGATCGGGATCTGGGCGAAGTTCGGGCCGCCGAGCCGGGTCAATTGCGTGTCCAGGTACGAGAACAGCCGCGCCTGCAGCAGCGGGTCGTCGGTGAAGTCGATGCCGGGCACGATGTTGCCGACGCAGAAGGCGACCTGCTCGGTCTCGGCGAAGAAGTTGTCCGGGTTGCGGTCCAGGACCATGCGCCCGACCGGGGTCACCGGCACCCGCTCCTCCGGCACGATCTTCGTCGCGTCGAGCAGGTCGAGATCGTCGAAGGCGAACTCGTCCTGCTCGGGAATCAGCTGCACGCCCAGTTCATACTCCGGATAGACGCCCGCTTCGATGGACTCCCACAGGTCGCGGCGGTTGAAGTCGGGATCCTTGCCGGAGATCTTCTGCGCCTCGTCCCAGACCAGCGAGTGCACCCCGGCCGTCGGGGTCCAGTGGAACTTGACGAACGTCGTCTGTCCGTCGGCGTTCACCAGCCGGAACGTGTGCACGCCGAAGCCCTGCATGGTGCGGTAGCTGCGCGGCAGCGCCCGGTCGGACATCAGCCAGATGAGGTGGTGCATGGTCTCCGGCTGCAGCGACACGAAGTCCCAGAACGTGTCGTGGGCCGAGGCGGCCTGCGGCATCTCGTGCTGCGGCTCGGGCTTGAGCGCGTGCACCAGGTCGGGGAACTTGATGCCGTCCTGGATGAAGAACACCGGCATGTTGTTGCCCACCAGGTCGAAGTTGCCTTCGTCGGTGTAGAACTTGGTCGCGAACCCGCGCACGTCCCGGGGTGTGTCGGTGGAGCCGCGTGAGCCCTGCACGGTCGAGAAGCGCACGAACACCGGTGTGCGCACGCTCGGGTCGGTCAGGAACCGGGCCGCGGTGAAGGCGGCCAGGCCATCGCCGTACGGCTGGAAGTAGCCGTGCGCGGCGGAGCCACGGGCGTGCACGACGCGCTCGGGTATGCGCTCGTGGTCGAACCGCATGATCTTTTCGCGGAGGTGGAAGTCCTCCAGCAGGCTCGGCCCACGCGGTCCGGCTTTGAGCGAGTTGTCCGTGTCGTCGACCGGGATGCCCTGATCGGTGGTCAACCGCGTTCCCGTCTTGTCCACCCGGTAGGGCGCGAGTTGCTCCTGCTTCGCTCCGGCCGCCGGGGCCGTCTCGGCCGAAGCGGTCTGCGGCACCGCCGCACTTTCATCGATGGCCATGGCTGCCTCCCTGGTTAACGACCTGGTCAGCCGCTAGTTCCCGGCCAATCGGTCACCAAACCCCAACCAGCTGCGCGGATGTGGCCAGCGCGGCGGCTGCGGGACCGGCGACCACGAACCACCGCCCCACCGCCGACAACCAACCCCACTGGTCTCAGGCGATCAGGCCACCAGCAGGGCCTGCGGCGCGGCGTGGGTCGGTGGCGCCCAGTGCGGAATGCCCGGGTCGGTCAGCCCACAGACGGCCGCGGCCGACCGGAGCTTTCGCACCGGTCGGCCGCGGAGGTGGTACGGGTGTTACGGGGTCGGGTACTGCGTGATGAACACCGGTCCGCCGATGCGGGTGGTGTCGGCCGGGTCGCCGATCCCGTTGACCACGTGGTCGATGGTTCCGGCGCTCAGGTTGACCGTCATGATGTGGAACAGCTGCACGCCGGGCCGGTTGGGCACCTCGAAGCCGTTCTCGGTGTGGATCGACGGGTTGTTCTGGTTGAACACGTACACGCCACCGCCGTAGAGGTTGTGCGTGCGCACGTTGTCGCCGACCTTGTAGGCGGAGTAGCCCTCGACGGCACCGTTCATCCAGTCCGCCTGTGTCGGCGGGTCGTACGGCAGCTCGTTCTGGTACAGGATCGTGGTGCCGTTCTCGCCGTTCCAGACCGTGTTGTGGCGCTGGAAGTGCTCGACGAACAGGCCGGTGGCGGTGACGTGGTCGCCGTTGATCACCGCGCCGTAGCGGCCGGTGTTCGTGTTCCACCGCTCGGTGTCGGTGAAGCCCTCCACGCCGTGGTCGCCGCGCCACACCCAGGTGTGGTCGATGAGCACGTTGTCGCTGTTCACCTCAAGCGCGGTGTCGGTCTTGCCGACGTGCGGGCCCCCGACGCGGAAGTAGACGTCGGACAGGGTGGTCGGGTTGCTCGCCTGCGACCAGGCCAGGAAGTTGTGCTTGCGGCCGACGCGCAGCAGGACCGAGGACTCCTGCAGACCGGCGTCGATGGTGACGCCCGCGACGACGATGCCGGGCACGTCGGCGAGGTTGAGCGGGGTGGAGCCGTTGACCGCGGTCAGCGTCGCCTGGCCCAGACCCAGCACCACGGTGTCGGGGCGCCACACCTCGATGCTGCGGGCGATGTCGTACACGCCGGGGGTGAGCAGCAGGTTCTTGCCCAGGGCCAGCGCGATGTTGATCTTCGTGACGGAGTCGCCCGGCTTGGCGACGTAGAAGTCGCTCAGCGGCACGGTGCGGCCGGGGGTCAGCCCGTCGGCCCACGAGATGCCGCTGCTGTTGGTCCGGGCCGAGGGCACGCGGACCTGGTACTTGCCGTTGGCGTCCAGGAACAGGAACGGCTTCTCCCGGCTCACCGGGGTGGTGTCCAGGGTGGTGTAGGGCGGGTCCGGGAAGGCCGCGTCGTCGGGGGCGCCGACCACGCCGCTGAACACCTGGTTCCACACGCCGTTGGACCAGCCGTCCACCTGGCTGTTGCGGATGAGCCACTGCTGCTGCGAGCCGTTGATGACGAACGGCAGCTTGGAGTCGGCGATGAAGCCGCCGCTGGCGTACTGCGGGCCGGCGGTGCAGTAGTCCATCAGCGACAGGTTGGCACCGGTGATGTTGAGTCGGCGCAGCGAGACCGCCTGGGACACCGCCCAGAAGTCGGCCGAGGCGCGGCAGCCGTCCTGGCCGGCGGCGTTGACGTTGATGGTCAGGTTGGCCAGCGTGCGCCAGAAGTTGACCAGGGCGAGGCAGTTGCTGGTGCCGCCGTCGTTCAGGCACCGGTTGTAGACCTCGACCTTGCCGTTGATCACGACGTCGGTCGGGTTGGCGCCCAGACCCGCGATCTCGGTGTAGTAACCGACCTTGATCTGCAGCGGCTGCTCGGCCGTGCCGTAGGTGCCCGGCTTGAACAGGAACGCGTACCGGTTGGTGCCCATCTCGTTGGCGACCTGGGCGGTGTTCGCGGCGTCCAGCGCGGCCT
Organism: Catellatospora tritici; assembly: GCF_019083965.1. Classification (GTDB taxonomy): domain Bacteria; phylum Actinomycetota; class Actinomycetes; order Mycobacteriales; family Micromonosporaceae; genus Catellatospora; species Catellatospora tritici. The sequence goes on along the minus strand of NZ_JAHRCY010000039.1, from coordinate 4,919 downwards.
GGATCTCGGCGACCGGGGTGCTGGGGTCGAAGACGGTGACGTTGGCGCCGAGGTCGGGCGCGCCGAACGACGGCGGGACCGCGGCCGCGGCCGCTCCGGTGGTGCCGACGATGGCGACGGCGACAGCCGAGGCCAGGCCGAGGGCGAATCTTCGGCGTACGGTGACGCCGCCGGGACTCGTGCTCATCATTGCGAGGAAGTCCTCTCTGGTGGGGACATCCCGGGCACGGGACAGCGCTCTCGCCCATGACAGTTAGGCGTGATCTGCTTGGCAGACAACAGAGAGAGCGCTCTCCGGCCCGGTCTCAAGGAGCGTAGCGGAACGGAATCATTCTGGAAATCTCCATGGCTCCATCGAACGGCCGAGTCAAGTCCCCACCGATGGTGGATTCGCGCTGCCGTCAAAAGGCAGCGCGGGCCGACCGAAACCGGTTCAAACGGCCTGCATCGATGCCGTCGACGCCGGACGGGGCACGGAGGCGAACGTCGAACTGAACCACGTCGGCAGGTCCTGGCACAGCACCCGCGGTCCGGCCAGATCCAGGCTGCCCGCCCGAACGGCATCGGACCAGCCGAGGTTGCCCATCCAGATCTCGACGAGCGTCCGCAGCCGACACCCCACCAGCACGTCCACCGGATGACCCGGATCGCTGTCGCACACGTCCACGTCGTCTGGTGTGATCACCAGCCACCAGCGGCGCAGCTGCGGCGCCACCCCGTCGAACCCGAACTCCACCACGGTCCGGCCCGCCGGCACCCTGGCCCGGTCGACGCTTCGGTGCATGTCCCACAGCAGCAGCTTCGGGTCGAGGTCCTGGTCACCGATCTTGCCGATCCAACGGACCCCCCACGCCCCGAGCGCCAGCACGATCGGCTCCAGCTCCCGACCCGCGGGCGTCAGCAGATACTGCACCTCCGACCCTTCCGGCCGCCGCTGCACGACCCCGGCGGCCACCAGCTGTTGCAGGCGCTTGGACAGCAGCGTGGGCGACATGCGCGGCAGGCCGCGGCGCAGCTCGTTGAAGTGTCGGCTTCCGGCCACGAGCTCCCGGATCACGAGCATGGTCCAGCGCTCGTCGAGCAGTTCCATCGCCTTGGCGACCGGGCAGAACTGGTGGTAGGACGCTCCCATGGCGCGCACGTTAGACGGCCCGACGCACCGGGTCCAGTACAGATCCTGTACTAGGCCGGCCCATACCCCTCTTCCTAGCGTGGTTTCATCACGACCACAGGAGAGCTGTACAGATGAGTGGTACGACCGTTCCGTCCGACGCCGACCAGGCGCTCAAGGCACGGCATCGGGCGATGTGGGCGCTGGGCGACTACCCCAGCGTCGCCACCGAGGTGATCCCCGAACTGGGACCGGCGCTGGTGCAGGCGTGCGGGGTGACCGCCGGACAGCGGGTGCTGGACGTGGCCGCCGGGTCCGGCAACGCGGCCGTGCCCGCGGCGCGGACGGGGGCCGAGGTGGTCGCCAGCGACCTGACGCCCGAGCTGCTGGAGACCGGTCGGCAGGCCACGGCCGAGCTGGGTCTGCGGCTGCGGTGGGAGCAGGGTGACGCCGAGCGGCTGCCCTACGGCGATGGTGAATTCGACGCGGTGATGTCCTGCGTCGGGGTCATGTTCGCGCCGCACCACCAGGCAAGCGCCGACGAGCTGGTGCGGGTGTGCCGACCGGGCGGCGCGATCGGCCTGATCAACTGGACGCCGGAGGGGTTCATCGGGCAGATGTTCGCGGTGATGAAGCCGTACGCGGCGGCGCCGCCACCCGGGGCGCAGCCGCCGCCACTGTGGGGCAGTGAGCAGCACGTGCGACAGCTGCTCGGCGACCGGGTCGCCGAGGTGGAGGCGCAGCGGCGCACGGTGCGCGTCGATCGGTTCGACAGTGCCGAGGCGTTCCGGGACTTCTTCAAGCGGTGCTACGGGCCGACGATCGCGGCGTACCGCAACATCGGCGACGACCCGGACCGGGTCGCGGCGCTCGATCACGACCTGGCCGAGCTGGCCCGCCGCCACGACCTCGGCTGGGGCGCCATGGACTGGGAGTACCTGCTGTTCACCGCCCGCCGGGTGTGAATCGGCGATGCGGGTACCGAGTGACTCCGGCACCCGCATCCGCACGTGGCAGCAACACTGAGTTGTTTCAGCCCGACTGTCGGTTTGTCCTCGGCGGCTGTCGCACAGCGGCCCGGCGTCACCCGTGGGAGCCATACGATTACGTGTCGTAGGAGGTGTGCTGATGAAAGTCCTGATGGTGCTGACCTCACATGATCAGCTCGGCGACACCGGTCGTAAGACGGGCTTCTGGCTCGAAGAACTCGCCGCGCCGTACTTCCGCTTCCGGGAGGCGGGCTGGGACACCACGTTGGCGTCGCCGGAGGGCGGACGGCCGCCGTTGGATCCCAAGAGCAACGAACCGGAGTTCCAGACCGACCTGACCCGCCGCTTCGAAGCCGACGCGGCGGCCGAAGCACAGCTCGACGCCACGCTCCGGCTGGATTCGGTGTCGGCCGACGACTTCGACACCGTGTTCTACCCAGGCGGGCACGGTCCGATGTGGGACCTGGCCGAGGATCCCACCTCGATCAAGCTGATCGAGGACGTCGTCCGGTCGGGCAAGGCCATCGCGTTGGTGTGTCACGCCCCGGGCGCGCTACGCCACACCACCAAACCCGACGGCACTCCCCTGGTGGCAGGCAGGAATGTCACCGGGTTCACCAACGGCGAGGAAGCGGCCGTGGGCCTGACGAAGGTCGTGCCGTTCCTGGTCGAGGACGAACTCATCGCCAAGGGAGCCAACTTCCAGAAGACCGATGACTGGCAGCCGTACGTCGTGACCGACGGGCTGCTCATCACCGGCCAGAACCCGGCCTCCTCCGGACCGGCGGCCGACGCGCTGATCGCCCTGCTCCAGCGGTCATGAGTAGGCCAAGGCCAGGTCCAAGGTGTCGTCGAACAGTCGGCGGCCGAGCGGGTTCGGCTGCTGCGCAGCCGTTTCCACGCGGCGGGAGGTGAGTCGCCGCACGGCGGCTCTGGGCGCCGGCGTGTGCAGCATCGACGACAGCTCGCGGGCACCCGGCCGGCGCCGTGGGTCGGAGCCCAGGCATGCGAGCGTCACCGACTCGACGGCTTCGGGCAGGCCGGGTACGTAGGGCAGCGGGTCCGGCGGCCGCAGGGCCGGTGCCGGCAGCAGCGCCGTAGGCGTCTCGCCCTACCAGGGCAGCTCTCCCGACAGCATGCGGTAGAGCAGCACGCCGAGGGCGAACACGTCGGCCAACGGAGCGACCACCCGACCGTTGGCCCGTTCCGGGGCCAGGTAGGCGGGGGTGCCGACGGGTCAGGCCGCCGACACGCCACGCCCGCGGTGGCAGCCGCACCGCCGCCCGGCGTGATCACCCTCCCACCACTCTGACGCAACCCGCTCACCCGCGATTAGTACGCAGCGTGATCGGGTATGAACCCTCGGTGCCACGGACCAGACCGCAGCACCTTCGACGTCGATTTCCAGGGCTCCTGCACGGTGCCCGCGCCGCCGCCCCGCACCTGGGGCGAGGCCGGCGGCGGCGTGCGCCGCCCACCACCGACCTGTTCACGCCGATGCCCGGCGGTCGCCGGGTCACCGGTGGCTGGCGCGGCAGGACCGCCACCAACGCGGGCGCACCCGCGACCCTGGCCGGAAGGGACTGAACGATGTCACGCACCGAATGGACCATCCACGCACCCGTCGAACAGGTGTTCGAGGTCCTCGCCGACGGCTGGACCTACTCAGACTGGGTGGTCGGCACCGCCCACATCCGGGACGTCGACCCGCAGTGGCCCAAGACGGGCACCAAACTGCACCATACGGTCGGGATGTGGCCGCTGACCCGCAGCCACGAGACCGAGGTGCTCGAATGCGAGCCGCCGGTGCGCCTGGCCCTGAAGCCGAAACTGTGGCCACTCGGCGAACTGGTCGTCGTGCTCACCCTGGTGGCACAGTCCGCCGGCACGACCCGGGTGGTGCTGGTGGAGGAGTTCACCGACGGGCCGATGCGCGCGGCCCGCAACAAGCTCAATGACCTGCTGCTGCATGCCCGCAACCGCGAGGCGCTGCGGCGACTGGCCGACCTGGCGGAGAACCGCCGGTGAGTTCCCTCGGTTACGCTGGCAGTGTGCCGAGGCGGTGCTGGCAGTGTGCCGAGGCGGTGCCGTGGACCCGTCTACCGAGCGTTCGTCGCGACGGCCTACCGGCTCCTCTATGTCACCACGTCCAGCGTCAGCTGGCGATGCTGAGGGCTGCCAACTGCTGACGGTTGAGTGAGCTGTCGCGTGCTCCAGTGGTCGTTGGCGTACTCGGCGTGGGTAATGTCCGGCAGGTGGTGGCGGGTGTTGTCGTACCCGGTGTCTAGCGTGTGCCGTGTGTCTGATGTGGCCGGTGCTGTGGTGGTGCAGGCGTACCGTTTCGCCCTGGACCCGAGCCCGGCTCAGGACCGTGACCTGTACCGGCATGCCGGTGCCGGCCGGTTTGCGTTCAACTGGGCCCTGGCCGCGGTACGCGCCAACCTCGGCCAGCGTGCCGCCGAGCGCACCTACGGCCTGACCGGCCCGCAGCTGACCCCCGCACTGGGCTGGACCCTGCCCGCGCTGCGCCGTGCCTGGAACGCGGCCAAGCCGCAGGTCGCGCCGTGGTGGGCGCAGTGCTCGAAAGAGGCGTACAACACCGGATTGGACGGTCTGGCGCGGGCGTTGGGCAACTGGTCGGCCTCGCGCAGTGGCCGCCGCGCCGGGCCCAGGGTCGGGTTTCCGCGGTTCAGGTCGCGGCGGCGGGTGGTGCCGTCGGTGCGGTTCACCACCGGCACGATCCGGGTCGAGGACAGCCGCCACCATGTGACCCTGCCGAGGTTGGGTCGGATCCGTACCCATGAGTCGACCCGCAAACT
>NZ_JAHRCY010000038.1 GCF_019083965.1 Catellatospora tritici | reverse complement strand
CTGTCCTACCGCGAGCCGTCGATGCCGCTGGTCTCCACGGTCACGGGTCACCTCGTCACCGCGGGCCAGGTCACCGAGCCGCAGTACTGGGTGGACCAGGTCCGGGCGGCGGTGCGGTTCGCCGACGTGGTGACGGCGCTGGTCGGACTGGGCGCCACCACCCTGCTGGAGGTGGGTCCGGACGCGGTGCTGTCGGCGATGGCCCAGCAGTCCCTTGACGGTGAGGTGACCGTCGCGGCGACGATGCGCCGCAACCAGGACGAGAGCACCACGCTGCTGGCCGGGGTCGGTCGGGTGTTCACCGCCGGGGTCGGCGTGGACTGGCAGGCGGTACTGGCCGGGCGCGGGGGCCACCGAGTCGACCTGCCCACCTACGCCTTCCAGCGGGAACGGTTCTGGGTCAACGCGGTCGCCGCCGTCGCGGACGTGACCGCCGCCGGGCTGGACACCGCCGACCATCCGCTGCTGGGCGCGGCGGTGCTGCTGGCCGACTCCGACGGGGTCGTGCTGACCGGACGCCTGTCCGTCGACGCCCAGCCCTGGCTGGCCGACCACCGCATCGGTGACACCATCCTGTTCCCCGGCACCGGCTTCGTCGAACTGGCACTGCGCGCCGGACAGCAGGTGCGCGGAGACGCCCTGGCCGAGCTGACCCTGCACGCCCCGCTGGTGCTACCTGCCCGTGGCGCCGTATCGGTGCAGGTCGTCGTCGGACCTGCCGACGCATCCGGAGCGCGTACGGTCAGCGTCTACTCCCGCCCCCAGGGCGCCGCCGTGGCGGGCCTGCCCTGGACCAGGCACGCCACCGGTGTGCTCACCACCGGCCTGCCCGGCCGAGGCCTCGAGCTGACCCAGTGGCCGCCGACCGGCGCCGAACCGATCCCGGTCGACCGCCTGTACGACGACTTCACCGAGGCCGGTCTCGCCTACGGCCCGGTGTTCCAGGGCCTGCGCGCGGCGTGGCGTCGCGGCGACGAGATCTTCGCCGAGGTGGCGCTACCCGAGCAGGCACACGCCGACGCGGCCCGGTTCGGGCTGCACCCGGCCCTGCTCGACGCCGCCATGCACGGCGCGGTCTTCGCCGGGGTCGGCGGCAACCAGGCGGTGGTCCCGTTCAGCTGGTCGGCGGTGGCGCTGCACGCCGTCGGCGCGGCCATCGCCCGCGTGCGCCTGACCACGACACCCGGCGGCAGCCTGGTGCTCGACCTGGCCGATCCGACGGGTCAGCCGGTCGCCTCGGTCGGTTCCGTGGCGCTGCGCCCGATCTCCGCCGAGCAGGTCTCGGCGGCCCGGACCACCCACCACGACTCGCTGTTCACGCTGCGTTGGCAGCCGGTCCCCACCCCGCGCGCGGCCGCGCTGACCTGGTCGGTCTGGGACGGACCGACCGTGGACGGCGGTGTACCCGACGCGGTGGTGCTGGAGGTGCCGGGCGGCGCGGACGCCGCCTCGGTGCACGCGGCCACCCACCGGGTGCTCGCCGCGCTGCAGAACTGGCTGACCGAGGCCCGCTGGGCGCAGGCCCGCCTGCTGGTGGTGACCCGCTCGGCGGTGGCCGTGTCCGGCACCGGCGAGGTCGACCTCGCCCAGGCGGCGGTGCGCGGCCTGGTCCGGGCGGCGCAGTCGGAGCAGCCGGGCCGGATCGTGCAGCTCGACCTCGACTCCTTGACCGAGGACCGTGCGGCCGAAGCCGTCACGGCCGAACTCGCGGCCCTGGTCGGCCCGGTGCTGGCCACCGGCGAGTCGGAGCTGGTCGTGCGCGGCGGTGAACTGCTGGTGCCGCGCCTGGTCCGCGCGGGCGCCACGGCGGTCGCCGCGCCGATCGGGGACGGCCCGGTGCTGATCACCGGCGGCACGGGCGGGCTGGGCGCGCTGTTGGCGCGACACCTCGTCACCGCGTACGGCGTGAAGCACCTGATCCTGGCCAGCCGGCGCGGCCCGGCGGCTCCGGGCGCCGACGCACTGCGCGCCGAACTCACCGAGTTGGGCGCCCGCGTCGACCTCGCCGCCTGCGACCTGTCCGATCGCGCCGCCGTCGAGCGGCTGCTGGCGGGGGTGACGCTGCGCGGTGTCGTGCACGCGGCGGGCGTACTCGGCGACGGCGTCATCGCCTCCCTCACGCCGGAGCGCCTGGACGCGGTGCTCGCGGCGAAGGTCGACGCGGCGCTGCACCTGCACGAGTTGACCGCCGGGCACGAGCTCCCCCTGTTCGTCATGTTCTCCTCGGTCGCGGGCACGCTCGGCGCCCCCGGCCAGGGCAACTACGCCGCCGCCAACGTGTGCCTGGACGCGCTGGCCCAGCTGCGGCGCGCGCAGGGCCTGCCCGCGCAGTCGCTGGCCTGGGGCCTGTGGGCGCACGAGAGCGCCATGACCGGACGACTGGCCGGAGTGGACCGGGCCCGGATGGCGCAGGGTGGTGTGCTGCCACTCGCCGACGCCGAGGGCCTGGCCCTGTTCGACGCGGCCCGTTCCGTGGACGCGGCCGTGGTGGTCCCGGCCCACCTGGACCTGGCCGCCCTGCGCGGCCTCGGCGACGAGTTGCCCGAGCTGCTGCGCGAGCTTGTCCCCGCGGTACGCCGCCGCAGTGCCGACGGTGCGGCCCAGGCCGACGGGCTGCGGCGTCAGCTGGCGGCACTGCCCGAGGAGGAGTGGGAGGCGGCGCTGCTCGAACGCGTACGCGCGCACACCGCGGCCGTCCTCGGCCACGCCTCCGCCGACGCCGTCGACGCTGATCGTGCGTTCCAGGAGATGGGCTTCGACTCGCTGATGGCGGTCGAGTTCCGCAACGCCCTGAACACCGCCACCGGGCTGCGCCTGCCCTCGAGCCTCGTCTTCGACTACCCGAACCCGGCCGCGCTGGCCCGGCACCTGCTCACCGAAGTCGTCGGTCAGGCCGACGCCGACCTGGTCACGCCGGTCCGGGCCGCCGTGGATGAGCCGATCGCGATCGTGGGTATGGCCTGCCGTTATCCGGGTGGGGTGTCCTCGCCGGAGGAGTTGTGGCGGCTGGTCGCCGACGGGGTGGACGCGATCGGTGAGTTCCCGGCCGACCGTGGTTGGGACGTCGATCGGATCTTCGACCCGACGCCGGGGACCGAGGGCCGGACGTACACCCGTCACGGTGGTTTCCTCTACGACGCGGCGGAGTTTGATCCGGGGTTCTTCGGGATCTCGCCGAACGAGGCGTTGATCATGGATCCGCAGCAGCGGTTGCTGTTGGAGGCGTCGTGGGAGGCGTTGGAGCGGGCGGGCATCGACCCGCGTTCGCTGAAGGGCTCGGCCACCGGCGTGTTCGCCGGGGTCATGTACCACGACTACGCCGCCAACAGCAGCACCGGTGCGATCGCCTCCGGCCGGGTCTCCTACGTCTTCGGGCTGGAGGGCCCGTCGGTCACCATCGACACCGCCTGCTCGTCGTCGCTGGTCGCGATGCATCTGGCCGGTCAGGCGCTGCGGTCGGGTGAGTGCTCGCTGGCGCTGGCCGGCGGCGTCGCCGTGATGGCCACTCCGGAGGTCTTCGTCGAGTTCAGCCGCCAGCGCGGCCTGTCCGGCGACGGCCGGGCCCGATCCTTCTCCGACGCCGCCGACGGCACCGCCTGGTCCGAGGGCGTCGGGATGCTGCTGCTGGAGCGGCTGTCCGACGCGCGCCGCAACGGCCACCCGGTGCTCGCGATCGTCAGGGGCTCGGCCGTCAACCAGGACGGCGCGAGCAACGGTCTGACCGCGCCCAACGGCCCGTCGCAGCGCCGGGTGATCCGCCGCGCGCTGGCCTCGGCGGGACTCGTGACATCCGATGTGGACCTGGTGGAGGCGCACGGCACGGGCACCCGGCTGGGCGACCCGATCGAGGCGCAGGCGCTGCTGGCGACGTACGGGCAGGACCGGGATGAGCCGCTGTGGCTCGGCTCGATCAAGTCGAACATGGGGCACACCCAGGCGGCGGCCGGTGTCGCCGGTGTGATCAAGATGGTGGAGGCGATGCGGCACGGCGTGATGCCGCGTACGCTGCACGCCGAGCAGCCGTCGTCGCAGGTGGACTGGGCGGCGGGCAATGTACGGCTGCTCGCGGAGGCGCGCGAGTGGGCCCGACCCGGGCGTCCGCGCCGGGCCGGTGTCTCCTCGTTCGGTCTGAGCGGCACCAACGCACATGTGATCATCGAAGAGGTCGACGCGGCGCCCCAACCCGCCCGGCCCGCCCCGGCTGCCACCGCGCCGCCGGTGCCTTGGGTGCTGTCGGCGAAGTCCGCCCCGGCCCTCGCCGCGCAGGCGGCCCGGCTCGCCGCTCACCTCGACACCCACCCGGACCTGGAGCCCGTCGACGCGGCCTGGTCGCTGACGGCCGACCGGGTGCCGTTCGAGCACCGCGCGGTCGTCGTCGCCGCCGACCCCGCCACGGCCCTGACGGGTCTGTCCGCGCTGGCCGACGGCACCATGCGGCCAGACGTCGTCTCGGGCCGCGCCGCACCCGCGCCCACGACCGCGTTCCTGTTCACGGGTCAGGGTGCGCAGCGCTTGGGCATGGCCCGCGAGCTGTACGACGCCTACCCGGTGTTCGCGGCGCGTTTCGATGAGGTCTGTGCCGAGCTGGACCGCTGGTTGGATCGTCCGATCCGGGATGTGATCTGGGGCGGCGACGAGGACCTGGTCAATCAGACCGTCTATGCGCAGGCTGGGTTGTTCGCGGTTGAGGTGGCGCTGTTCGAGTTGCTGGCGTTCTGGGGTCTGAAGCCGCAGTACTTGGCCGGGCATTCGATCGGTGAGCTGTCGGCCGCCTGTGTGGCCGGGGTGTGGTCGTTGGCTGACGCGGCGAGGCTGGTGGCGGCGCGTGGCCGGTTGATGCAGGCCCTGCCCACGGGCGGTGTCATGGTCGCGGTCGAGGCGACCGAGGCTGAGGTGTTGCCGCTGCTGGTGGACGGGGTCGACATCGCGGCGGTCAACGGTCCGCGTGCCGTGGTCGTGTCGGGGGTGGAGTCTGCGGTCGAGCAGGTCGTGGCGCAGCTGTCGGCCGAGGGTCGTCGGTCGTCACGGCTTCGGGTGTCGCACGCGTTCCACTCGGTGCTGATGGAACCGATGCTGGCCGAGTACGGCCGGGTCGCGGCGGAACTCGTCTACAACGAGCCGCACATCCCGCTGGTCTCCACGGTCACCGGTCAGCTCGTGACGGCAGGTCAGCTCACCGAGCCGCAGTACTGGGTGGGTCAGGTTCGCGGTGCGGTGCGGTTCGCCGCCGCGGTCAAGACGCTGGTGGGTCTGGGCGCGTCGGTGCTGCTGGAGGTGGGTCCGGACGCGGTGTTGACCGCCATGGCCCAGCAGTCGCTGGACACCGACGTCACGGTGGCCGCCACCTCGCGCCGTAATCAGGACGAGAACAGCACGCTGCTGGCCGGGGTCGGTCGGGTGTTCACCGCCGGGGTCGGCGTGGACTGGCAGGCCGTGCTGGCCGGGCGGGGCGGACGGCGGGTCGAGCTGCCCACGTACGCGTTCCAGCGTGAACGGTTCTGGTTGGACACTCGGGAGTACCTGGCCTCGTCCTGGTTCGGCGGCGAGTTCGGTGGCGTCACCGCGGCTGGTCTCGACGCGGCCGACCACCCGCTGCTGGGCGCGGTCGTCGCGGCGCCGGACTCCGGCGGCACGGTGCTGACCGGCCGCCTGTCGGCCGAGACCCAGCCGTGGCTGGCCGACCACCGCATCGGCGACACGATCCTGTTCCCCGGCACCGGGTTCGTGGAACTCGCGCTGCGCGCCGGTCGCCAGGTCGACTGCGACGTGCTCGCCGAGCTGGCGTTGCAGGCCCCGCTGATCCTGCCGGAGCGTGGCGGCGTCGCGGTGCAGGTCGCCGTGGGCGGCGCCGACGCGTCCGGGCGCCGTACCGTGTCGATCTTCTCACGAGCCGCCGACGGCGGTGCCTGGGTCCAGCACGCCGAGGGCGTGCTGGACACCGACCGGGCGCCGCTGGCCGCCCTCGCCGACCTCGCGGCGTGGCCGCCGCCGGGTGCCGAGCCGGTCGACGTCTCCGGCGCGTACGAGCTGCTGCGCGAGCAGGGCTACGGCTACGGCCCGGTGTTCCAGGGGCTGCGTGCCGCCTGGCGGCGCGGCGAGGAGACGTTCGCCGAGGTCGCGCTGCCGGAGCAGGCGCACGCCGACGCGGCCCGGTTCGGGCTGCACCCGGCCCTGCTCGACGCCGCCATGCACGCGGCTCTGTTCGACGACGACGGGCACCGCGGCGGGCAGACCGTGCTGCCGTTCGTCTGGACCGGTGTCGCACTGCACGCGGTCGGCGCGGCCACGCTGCGGGTGCGGCTGGCCGCCGTGGGCGAGGGCAGCCTCACGCTGGCTGTCGCCGACGGGGCGGGCCAGCCGGTGCTGTCGGCCCGGTCGGTGCTCGGCCGCCCGGTCACCGCCGAGGGTCTGGGCGGTGCGCGCGGGCGTGACGGCGCACTATTCGGGATCGAGTGGGTGCGGGTGGGCGCGGCCGTGGCCGCCGAGCCGGACTGGGTCGTGCTGGGGGCGGCGGTCGCGGGGCTCACGTCGTACGACGGCGTGGTCGAACTGGACGCGGCCCTGGCGCGCGGCACCGCCGTGCCCGCCGTGGTGGTCGCGTGCTGCCCCACCGGCGCGGCCGACGTGCCCGCCGGTATGCGTGCCGCGACCGCGCAGGTGCTCACGACGCTGCAGTGGTGGCTCGCCGACGAGCGGTTCCAGGACGGACAGCTGGTCGTGGCGACCCGTGGCGCGGCCGCCCTGGCCGGTGCGGACGTCGACCTGGGCACCGCGCCGGTGTGGGGTCTGGTGCGTGCCGCGCAGGCCGAGCACCCGGGCCGGATCGTCCTGCTCGACCTCGACGACCTCGGCGCCCTGCCCGAGGTGCTCGGCGGCGCCGTCGCCGCCGGTGAGCCCGAACTGGCGGCCCGCGCGGGCTTCCTGCACGCGCCGCGCCTCACCCCGGTCGCGCCGTCCGACACCTCGACTCAGCCGCGCCTCGACCCCGAGCTGCCGGTACTGGTCACCGGCGGCACCGGCGGTCTCGGCGCGCTGCTGGCCCGGCACCTGGTGACCGCGCACGGCGTGGGCCACCTGCTGCTGACCAGCCGTCGCGGCCTGGCCGCGCCCGGCGCGCCCGAACTCGCGGCCGAGCTGCGCGAACTGGGCGCGACGGTCACGGTGGCCGCGTGCGACGTGGCGGACCGGGCCGCGCTGGCGGAACTGCTTTCGGGGGTACGTCTGGGCGGTGTCGTGCACGCGGCCGGTGTCGCCGACAACGGCCTGGTCGCGGCGCTGACCCCGGACCGGCTCGACGCGGTGTTCGGGCCGAAGGCTGACGCCGCCTGGTACCTGCACGAACTGACCGAGCACCTGGAACTCGGCCTGTTCGCGCTGATCTCGTCGGCGGGCGGCCTGGTGCTCGCGGCGGGCCAGGGCAACTACGCCGCCGCCAATGTCTTCCTCGACGGGCTCGCCGCGCACCGCCGGGCTCGCGGCCTGGTCGCGACCTCCATCGCGTACGGGCTCTGGGGCGTGGAGACCGGCCTCGGCGGGGTGCTCGCCGAGGCCGAGGAGCGGATGGCGCGGCTGGGTCTACCCGCGCTTCCGCCCGCCCAGGGCTTGGACCTGTTCGACGCGGCGGTCGAGTCGGACCGGTCCCTGTTGGTCGGGCTCCGCCTGGACACCGGGACGCTGTCCGCGCGTACCGACGAGCTGCCCGCGCTGCTGCGCGGCGTGGTGCGCCCACGCCTGCGCCGGGCCCTGACCGCCGCCGGTGGCGCCGCTGCCGGGTGGGCGGCACGGCTGGCCGCGCTGCCGGTCGCGGAGCGGCGGGCCGTCGTGCTGGCGGAGGTGCGTACGAAGGTGGCGGCCGTGCTCGGCCACGCGTCGGTGGACGCGGTCGAGGCCGATCGGGCCTTCCAGGAACTGGGCTTCGATTCGCTGTCGGCGGTGGAGCTGCGCAACCAGCTCAACACCGTGACCGGCCTGCGGCTGCCCGCGACCCTGATCTTCGATTATCCGTCGGCGTCGCGGGTGGCGGAGTTCGTCGAGGGTGAGCTGCTGGGTTCGGCGGTCGACGACGTACCGGTGGTCGTGGCGACTGCGGTGGACGAGCCGATCGCGATCGTGGGTATGGCCTGCCGTTATCCGGGTGGGGTGTCCTCGCCGGAGGAGTTGTGGCGGCTGGTCGCCGACGGGGTGGACGCGATCGGTGAGTTCCCGGCCGACCGGGGTTGGGACACCGATCGGATCTTCGACCCGACGCCGGGGACCGAGGGCCGGACGTACACCCGTCACGGCGGTTTCCTCTACGACGCGGCGGAGTTTGATCCGGGGTTCTTCGGGATCTCGCCGAACGAGGCGTTGATCATGGATCCGCAGCAGCGGTTGCTGTTGGAGGCGTCGTGGGAGGCGTTGGAGCGGGCGGGCATCGACCCGCGTTCGCTGAAGGGCTCGGCCACCGGCGTGTTCGCCGGGGTCATGTACCACGACTACGCCAAGAACAACGAGGTCGGCACCACCAGCGGCGGCAGCCTCGTCTCCGGCCGGGTCTCCTACACCCTGGGCCTGGAAGGTCCGTCGGTCACGGTCGACACCGCCTGCTCGTCGTCGCTGGTCGCGATGCATCTGGCCGGTCAGGCGCTGCGGTCGGGTGAGTGCTCGCTGGCGCTGGCCGGCGGCGTCGCCGTGATGGCCACCCCCGACATGATCATCGAGTTCAGCCGCCAGCGTGGTCTGGCCGCCGACGGCCGGGCGAAGTCGTTCGCCGAGGCGGCCGACGGCACCGCCTGGGCCGAAGGCGTCGGTGTGCTGCTGCTGGAGCGGCTGTCCGACGCCCGCCGCAACGGCCACCGGATCCTCGCCGTGGTACGCGGCTCCGCCGTCAACCAGGACGGTGCCAGCAACGGCATGTCCGCCCCCAACGGCCCGTCGCAGCGCCGGGTGATCCGCCGCGCGCTGGCGGCGGCCGGACTGCGGCCCGCCGACGTGGACGTGGTCGAGGCGCACGGCACCGGCACCACGCTGGGTGACCCGATCGAGGCGCAGGCGGTGCTGGCGACGTACGGGCAGGACCGGGACGAGCCGCTGTGGCTCGGGTCGATCAAGTCGAACATGGGTCACGCGCAGGCGGCGGCCGGTGTCGCTGGTGTGATCAAGATGGTCGAGGCGATGCGGCACGGCGTCATGCCGCGCACCCTGCACGTCGACGAGCCGTCGACGCACGTCGACTGGACGGCGGGCCGGGTGGAACTGCTCGTCGAGGCTCGCGAATGGACCCGTGTCGGCCGCCCCCGCCGGGCCGGTATCTCGTCGTTCGGCATCAGCGGCACCAACGCACACCTGATCGTCGAGGAGGCGCCCGCCGTTCCGGCTCCGCAGCCCGCCCAGCCGGAACCCGTCGGCGCCCTGCCGTACGTGCTCTCCGCGCGCGGGTCGGCGGCGCTGGCCGACCAGGCGGCGCGACTGGCCGAGCGCCTGACCACGCGGCCTGAGCTGAGCCTGGTCGACGTGGCGTACACGCTGACCACCTCACGCGCGACGCTGGAGAACCGCGTCGTGCTGACCGCCACCGACCGGGCCAGCCTGCTCGCGGCGCTGACCCAGGCTGCCACCGGCGCGCCGATCGGCTCGGGCCCGGCCCGTTCGGATGCGGTCCCGGCGTTCCTGTTCACGGGTCAGGGTGCGCAGCGGCTGGGCATGGCCCGGGAGCTGTATGACGCCTACCCGGTGTTCGCGGCGCGTTTCGACGAGGTCTGTGCCGAGCTGGACCGCTGGTTGGATCGTCCGATCCGGGATGTGATCTGGGGCGGCGACGAAGACCTCGTGAACCAGACGGTGTTCGCGCAGGCTGGTCTGTTCGCGGTTGAGGTGGCGCTGTTCGAGTTGCTGGCGTTCTGGGGTGTCAGGCCGCAGTACTTGGCCGGGCATTCGATCGGTGAGCTGTCGGCCGCCTGTGTGGCCGGGGTGTGGTCGTTGGCCGACGCGGCGAGGCTGGTGGCGGCGCGTGGCCGGTTGATGCAGGCCCTGCCCACGGGTGGGGTGATGGTGGCGGTCGAGGCGACCGAGGCTGAGGTGTTGCCGCTGCTGGTGGACGGGGTCGATATCGCGGCGGTCAACGGCCCGCGCGCAGTGGTCGTGTCCGGGGTGGAGTCTGCGGTCGAGCAGGTCGTGGCGAAGCTGGGCGCGGACGGTCGTCGGACGTCGCGGTTGCGGGTGTCGCACGCGTTCCACTCGCTGCTGATGGAGCCGATGCTGGCCGACTACGCGAAGGTCGCCGCCGAGCTGTCCTACCGCGAGCCGTCGATTCCGCTGGTGTCGACGGTGACCGGCAAGCTGGTCGCCGCTGGTGAGCTCACTGATCCGCAGTACTGGGTGGGTCAGGTTCGTGGCGCGGTGCGGTTCGCCGCCGCGGTCACGACGCTGGTGGGTCTGGGCGCGTCGGTGCTCCTGGAAGTCGGTCCTGACGCCGTGTTGACCGCGATGGCCCAGCAGTCCCTTGACGGTGAGGTGACCGTCGCGGCGACGATGCGCCGCAACCAGGACGAGAACAGCACGTTGCTGGCCGGGGTCGGTCGGGTGTTCACCGCCGGGGTCGGCGTGGACTGGCAGGCGGTACTGGCCGGGCGCGGGGGACGTCAGGTCGAGCTGCCGACGTACGCGTTCCAGCGGGAACGGTACTGGGTCAACGCGGTCGGGGCGGTCGCCGATGTGGCCGCCGCCGGGCTGGACACCGCCGATCACCCGCTGCTGGCCGCATCGGTGCTGCTGGCCGACTCGGGCGCGCTGGTGCTGACCGGCCGACTGTCCGTCGACGCCCAGCCGTGGCTGGCCGACCACCGCATCGGCGAGACGATCCTGTTCCCCGGCACCGGCTTCGTCGAACTCGCGCTGCGCGCCGGACAGCAGGTCGGCTGCGCGGTGCTGGCGGAGCTGGCGATGCAGTCGCCGCTGACGCTGCCAGAGCACGGGGGAGCCGCGATCCAGGTGGCCGTGGGCGCCGCAGACGTCCGGGGGGACCGGTCGGTGGCGGTGCACTCGCGCGCCGACGGCGACACCGGGTGGACCCTGCACGCCGAGGGCGTGCTCACCGGCTCCACGTCCACCTCCGCACTGGCGGAACTCACCTCGTGGCCGCCGGCCGGAGCCGAGCCGGTGGACCTGACCGACGCGTACGATGCCCTGCGCGCGCAGGGCTACGGCTACGGCCCGGTCTTCCAGGGCCTGCGGGCGCTGTGGCGCCGGGGCGAGGAGACGTTCGCCGAGGTGGTGCTGCCGGAGCAGGCGCATGCTGACGCGGCCCGGTTCGGGCTGCACCCGGCGCTGTTCGACGCCGCCATGCACGGCGGCCTGGTCGACGACGATGGGCGACGCGACGGGCAGACCGTGCTGCCGTTCGTCTGGAACGGCGTGGAACTGCACGCGGTCGGCGCGACCGTGCTGCGCGTACGCAACGCGCCCGCCGGACCGGACAGCATCACGCTTACCGTCGCCGACGCAACCGGCAGTCCGGTGGCCACGGTGCGCTCGCTGGTGTCGCGGCACGTCGACGCCGCCATGCCCGCGACTCGGCGACAGGGCGGCGCGCTGTACGACCTCGCCTGGCTGCCCGCGCCGACCCTGGTCGGTGCCGCCCAGGGCTGGGTGGCCGCCGGATCGGGTGCTGCCGTGCTCGGATCGGCCCACGGCAGCGTCACCGCGCTCGTCGCGGCGGGTGAGAACGCGCCGGTCATCGTGCTGGCCTGCGACGACGCTGTGGTTGGCGGCCCTGCCGCGATGCACGCGGCGACCGGCGCCGTGCTGAGCGAGGTGCAGGCCTGGCTGGCCGAGCCCCGGTTCGCCGAGTCCCATCTGGTCGTGCTGACCCGAGGCGCCGTCGCCACGCCGGACGACCGCGAGGTCAACCTGATGTCCGCCCCGGTATGGGGTCTGGTGCGTGCCGCGCAGGCGGAGCACCCGTCCCGGATCACGCTGCTCGACGCCGACTCGTACGCGGAGGTCGCCGCAGTGCTGGGCACCGTGGCGTCGCTCGGCGAGCCGGAGCTGGCCCTGCGCGACGGCCGGTTGCTGGTGCCGCGCCTGGCCCCGGTGACTTCCACGAATGAACTCGTCACCCTCGATCCCGATCTGCCGATTCTGGTGACGGGTGGCACGGGTGGTCTGGGTGCGTTGCTGGCCCGTCATCTGGTCACCGCGTACGGGGTGCGCAGGCTGGTGTTGACCAGCCGTCGTGGGCTGGCGGCGCCGGGTGCTCGTGAGCTGGTGGATGAGCTGACGGGCCTTGGTGCGTCGGTGAAGGTCGCCGCGTGTGACGTGTCGGATCGCGCCGCGGTGGCGAAGTTGTTGAAGGGGGTACGGCTGGGTGGGGTCGTGCACGCGGCTGGTGTCGCGGACAACGGCCTGGTGGAGGCGCTGACTGCGGAGCGGTTGGACGTGGTGTTCGGCCCGAAGGCGGACGCGGCGTGGTATCTGCACGAGCTGACGGCTCGGATGGACCTGAAGTTGTTCGTGTTGGTGTCCTCGGCGGGTGGTCTGCTGCTGGCGGCTGGTCAGGGCAACTACGCCGCCGCCAACGTGTTCCTCGACGCGCTCGCCGCACACCGCCGCGCCAGTGGCCTGGTCGCGACGTCGATCGCATACGGACTCTGGAACGTCGGGACCGGGTTGAGCCAGTACCTCAGTGAGGTGGATCTGGCCCGGATGGCCCGGCAGGGCCTGCCCGCGCTGTCGGTCGACGACGGCCTGGGACTGTTCGACGCGGCAGTGGCCAGCGAGCGGGCCGGGGTGGCCGCCCTACGCGTGGACACCCGAGCCTTGGCCGCCCGCCCGGACGATGTTCCGGCGCTGCTGCGTGGGTTGGTGCGTCCGTCGTTGCGGCGTGCGGCCGCCGCGTCGGGTGTCGCCGGTGACTGGGCGTCCCGCCTGGCCGCGCTGCCTGCCGCCGAGCGGCGTGGGGTGGTGCTGGCCGAGGTACGCGCGAAGGTCGCGGCGGTGCTGGGTCACGCGTCGGTGGACGCGGTCGAGGCGGATCGGGCGTTCCAGGAGTTGGGCTTCGATTCGCTGTCGGCGGTGGAGCTGCGCAACCAGCTCAACACCGTGACCGGTCTGCGGTTGCCTGCGACGTTGGTCTTCGACTACCCGTCGGCGGCCCGGGTGGCGGAGTTCGTGGAGGGTGAGCTGCTGGGTTCGGCGGTCGACGAGGCGCCGGTCGTGGCGGCCGTCGCTGTCGATGAGCCGATCGCGATCGTGGGTATGGCTTGCCGTTTCCCGGGTGGGGTGTCCTCGCCGGAGGGCCTGTGGCGGCTGGTCGCGGGTGGGGTGGATGCGATCACGCCGTTCCCGACCGATCGTGGTTGGGACGTCGACCGGATCTTCGACCCGACTCCGGGGATGCCGGGTAAGACCTATGGCCTGACCGGTGGTTTCTTGTATGACGCGGCGGAGTTTGATCCGGGGTTCTTCGGGATCTCGCCGAATGAGGCGTTGGCGATGGATCCGCAGCAGCGGTTGTTGTTGGAGGCGTCGTGGGAGGCGTTGGAGCGGGCGGGTATTGATCCGGGTTCGTTGAAGGGTTCGCCGACCGGGGTGTTCGCCGGGGTGATGTATCACGATTACGGGTTGAGTGAGGAGTCTGGTTCGACCAGTGGTGGGAGCCTGGTCACGGGGCGGGTGTCGTACACCCTGGGTTTGGAGGGTCCGTCGGTCACGGTTGATACGGCGTGTTCGTCGTCGCTGGTGGCGATGCATTTGGCGGGTCAGGCGCTACGGTCGGGGGAGTGCAGTCTGGCGTTGGCCGGTGGTGTGACGGTGATGGCGCGGCCGGACATGTTCGTGTATTTCAGCAATCAGCGTGGTCTGGCTGCTGACGGGCGCTGCAAGTCGTTCTCCGACGACGCCGACGGCACCAACGTCTCCGAGGGCGTCGGGGTGCTGCTGCTGGAGCGTTTGTCCGACGCCCGCCGCAACGGTCATCCGATCCTGGCCGTGATCCGTGGCTCGGCGGTCAACCAGGACGGTGCCAGCAACGGCATGACCGCCCCGAACGGCCCGTCGCAGCGACGCGTGATCCGCCGAGCCTTGGCCGCGGCCGGACTTCGGGCCGGGGACGTGGACGTGGTGGAGGCGCATGGTACGGGCACCCGGCTGGGTGACCCGATCGAGGCGCAGGCGCTGCTGGCGACGTACGGGCAGGACCGGGACGAGCCGCTGTGGCTCGGGTCGATCAAGTCCAACATCGGGCACGCGCAGGCGGCGGCCGGTGTCGCCGGTGTGATCAAGATGGTGGAGGCGATGCGGCACGGCGTCATGCCGCCGACCCTGTACGCCGAGCAGCCGTCCGCGCAGGTGGACTGGACCTCGGGTGATGTACGGCTGCTGACCGAGGCCCGGGAGTGGGCTGCCGTCGGGCGGCCCCGTCGGGCGGGTGTCTCCTCGTTCGGTCTGAGCGGCACCAACGCGCACCTGATCGTGGAGGAGGCGCCGAGGCCGAGCGAGGCCTCCGCGCGTACGCCCGAATCCCGGCCGATGCCGTGGGTGCTGTCGGCGAAGTCCCTGCCCGCGCTGCATGCCCAGGCCGCGCGCCTGCGCGACCGACTGGTCGGCGAGCCGACCCCGAACCCGCTGGACGTCGCCTGGTCGCTGGCGACCACCCGCGCGTTGTTCGAGCACCGCGCCGTCGTCGTCGGCACCACCACCGCCGATCTGTCCACGGCCCTGGAGACGCTGACCGGCCACGGCCGCGCCACGACCGCACCCACGTCCGCATTCCTGTTCACGGGTCAGGGTGCGCAGCGTCTGGGCATGGGCCGGGAGTTGTATGACGCCTACCCGGTGTTCGCGTCCCGTTTCGATGAGGTCTGTGCCGAACTGGACCGTTGGCTGGACCGGCCGATTCGCGAGGTCGTCTGGGGCGGCGACGAAGACCTGCTCAACCAGACCGTCTATGCGCAGGCTGGCCTGTTCGCGGTCGAGGTGGCGCTGTTCGAGTTGTTGGCGTTGTGGGGTGTGCGGCCGCAGTTCCTGGCTGGGCATTCGATCGGTGAGCTGTCGGCGGCGTGTGTGGCCGGGGTGTGGTCGTTGGCTGACGCGGCGAGGCTGGTGGCGGCGCGTGGCCGGTTGATGCAGGCCCTGCCCACGGGTGGGGTGATGGTCGCCGTGGAGGCGACCGAGGCTGAGGTGTTGCCGCTGCTGGTGGACGGGGTCGATATCGCGGCGGTCAACGGCCCGCGCGCGGTGGTCGTGTCCGGGGTGGAGTCTGCGGTCGAGCAGGTCGTGGCGCAGCTGGGCGCGGACGGTCGTCGGACGTCACGGCTTCGGGTGTCGCACGCGTTCCACTCGCTGCTGATGGAACCGATGCTGGCCGACTACGCGAAGGTCGCCGCCGAGCTGTCCTACCGCGAGCCGTCGATGCCGTTGGTCTCCACGGTCACGGGTCACCTCGTCACCGCGGGCCAGGTCACCGAGCCGCAGTACTGGGTGGACCAGGTCCGGGCGGCGGTGCGGTTCGCCGATGCGGTGACGGCGCTGGTCGGACTGGGCGCCACGACCCTGCTGGAGGTGGGTCCGGACGCGGTGTTGACCGCCATGGCCCAGCAGTCCCTCGACGGTGAGGTGACCGTCGCGGCGACGATGCGCCGCAACCAGGACGAGAACAGCACGCTGCTGGCCGGGGTCGGTCGGGTGTTCACCGCCGGGGTCGGCGTGGACTGGCAGGCGGTACTGGCCGGGCGGGGCGGCCGCCGGATCGAGCTGCCCACGTACGCGTTCCAGCGCGAACGGTTCTGGATGCTGGAGCGGCCGACCGAGGACGCGGCCGCGATGGGCCTGGAGTCCGCGGACCACCCGCTGCTCGCGGCACTGGTGGCGGCCCCGGACGTGGACGGCGCGGTCGTGCTGACCGGCCGCCTCTCCGTCGACGGCCACTCGTGGCTCGCCGACCACCGCATCGGCGGTAGCATCGTCTTCCCGGGTACCGGGTTCGTGGAGTTGGCACTGCACGCCGGTCGGCAGGTCGACTGCGACGAGCTGGCCGAGCTGACCCTGCAGGCGCCGCTGGTGCTGCCCGAGCGCGGCGGCGTCCCCGTGCGTGTCGTGGTCGAAGCCGCGGCCCTGTCGGGCGAGCGGCAGCTGGCGATCCTGTCGCGGGCCGAGCACGGCGGTTGGCAGACGCATGCCGAGGGCGTGCTGCTGCGCGACATGGCCGACCGCGCCCCGTCGGGCCTGGCCGAGTGGCCGCCGCAGGGTGCCGAGCCGATCGACGTGTCCGGGGCGTACGAGCTGCTCCGCGAGCAGGGTTACGGCTACGGTCCGGTGTTCCAGGGCCTGCGCGCCGCTTGGCGCCGGGGCGAGGACGTGTTCGCCGAGGTGGCGCTGCCGGAGCAGGCGCACGCCGACGCGGCCCGGTTCGGGCTGCACCCGGCGCTGTTCGACGCCGCCATGCATGCGGGCCTGGTCGCCGGTGACGGTGCGGACGGCCCGACGATGCTCCCCTTCGCCTGGAACAGCGTGTCGGTGTACGCGGCGGGCGCGACGAGCCTGCGCGTGGCCCTGGTCCGGGCGGCCGGTGGCGAGGTGGCGATGACGTTGGCCGACGCCGTGGGCGCCCCGGTGGCCCGGGTCGCCTCGGTCGTGGGCCGTCCGATCGCCGCCGCGCAGACCGCCGGATCGGTGCCGCTGCTGGCGGTCGAGTGGGTTCCGGCCGCGGCGGTGTCGGCGGAATCGGTGGTGTACGCGGGCTGGGACCCCGCTGCCGTCGAAGTCCCGCCGGTGGTGCTGCTGACCTGCGACGGTTCCACCGATCCCCTGATCGGGATGCGGGTGGCGACCGGTCGGGTGCTCGCGGCGCTGCAGACCTGGCTGGCCGACCGTCGCTACGAGGACTCGCGCCTGGTGGTGCTCACCTCGGGCGCGGTCGGCGGCGCCGGCGGCCTGGACCTGTCCGTCGCCCCGGTGTGGGGTCTGGTGCGGGCCGCGCAGGCGGAGCACCCGGGCCGGATCACGCTGCTCGACGCGGCCGCCGCCGATCGCGGTGACCTGGCCCGGCTGCTCGGCGCGGCGCTGGCCACCGGCGAACCGGAGCTGGCACTGCGCGACCACGGGCTGCGCGTACCTCGCCTGGCCCGCACGCCCGCCGCCGACCTGCCCGCCCTCGACCCCGACCTGCCGATCCTGGTGACCGGCGGTACGGGTGGCCTGGGTGCCCTGTTCGCCCGTCACCTGGTGTCCGCGTACGGGGTGCGCAAGCTGATCCTGACGAGCCGCCGTGGCGTCGCCGCGCCGGGCGCCCGTGAGCTGGTCGAGGAGCTGAAGAGCCTCGGTGCGTGGGTGAAGGTGTCGGCGTGTGACGTGTCGGACCGGGCGTCGATGGCGAAGCTGCTGAAGGGGGTACGGCTCGGCGGTGTGGTGCACGCGGCCGGTGTGGCCGACAACGGCTTGATCGGGGCGCTCACCCCGGAACGGCTCGACGCGGTGCTCGCGCCGAAGGCCGACGCGGCGTGGCATCTGCACGAGCTGACGGCTCGGATGGACCTGCGGATGTTCGTGCTGGTGTCGTCGGCGGGCGGTCTGCTCCTGGCCGCGGGCCAGGGCAACTACGCGGCCGCGAACGTGTTCCTGGACGCGCTGGCCGCACACCGCCGGGCCAACGGCCTGGCGGCGACCTCGATCGCATACGGCCTCTGGAACGTCGGGGCAGGGCTCGGGCAGTACCTGACCGATGTCGACCTTGCCCGCATCGCGCGGCAGGGCGTGCCCGCGCTGTCGGCCGAGGACGGGCTCGCCCTGTTCGATGCCGCACTCGCCGCGGACGGTCCCGTCGTCGGGGTGCGCATCGATGCCGCCGCACTGCGTACCTCCGCCGACGGTGTTCCGGCGCTGCTGCGTGGGTTGGTGCGTCCGTCGTTGCGGCGGGCGGCCGCCGCGTCGGGCGTCGCTGGCGCCTGGGCGTCGCGGCTGGCCGCGCTGCCCGCTGCGGAGCGGCGTGGGGTGGTGTTGGCTGAGGTGCGGGCGAAGGTCGCGGCGGTGCTCGGGCATGCGTCGGTGGACGCGGTCGAGGCGGATCGTGCGTTCCAGGAGTTGGGCTTCGATTCGCTGTCGGCGGTGGAACTGCGCAACCAGCTCAACACCCTGACCGGTCTGCGTCTGCCCGCGACGCTGGTGTTCGACTACCCGTCCGCTTCGCGGGTGGCCGAGTTCGTCGAGGGTGAACTGCTGGGTTCGGCGGTCGACGACGGGCCCGTCGTGGCCGCGGTCGCTGTCGACGAGCCGATCGCGATCGTCGGTATGGCCTGCCGCTATCCGGGTGGGGTGTCGTCGCCGGAGGAGTTGTGGCGGCTGGTCGCCGACGGCGTGGACGCGATCACGCCGTTCCCGACCGACCGTGGTTGGGATATGGATCGGATCTTCGACCCGACCCCGGGCGCACCCGGCAAGACCTACGGCGTGACCGGTGGTTTCCTGTATGACGCGGCGGAGTTCGATCCGGGGTTCTTCGGGATCTCGCCGAATGAGGCGTTGGCGATGGATCCGCAGCAGCGTCTGCTGTTGGAGGCGTCGTGGGAGGCGTTGGAGCGGGCGGGTATCGACCCGGGCACGCTCAAGGGCTCGCCGACCGGTGTCTTCGCCGGTGTCATGAACCACGACTACGGCATGGGCAGCGATCTGGGCAGCACCAGCGGCGGCAGCCTGATCACCGGGCGGGTGTCGTACACCCTGGGTCTGGAGGGTCCGGCGGTCACCGTCGACACGGCCTGCTCGTCGTCACTGGTCGCCCTGCACTGGGCCGGTCAGGCGCTGCGGTCCGGCGAGTGCTCGCTGGCGCTGGCCGGCGGTGTCACCGTTATGTCCACTCCGGACATGTATGTGTATTTCAGCAGCCAGCGCGGTCTGGCGGCGGACGGCCGCTGCAAGTCGTTCTCCGATGACGCGGACGGCACCGGAGTGTCCGAAGGTGTGGGCGTGCTGGTGCTGGAGCGCCTGTCCGACGCCCGCCGCAACGGCCACCAGGTCCTGGCCGTGATCCGGGGCTCCGCGATCAACCAGGACGGCGCGAGCAACGGCATCACCGCCCCCAATGGGCCGTCGCAGCGACGGGTGATCCGGCGTGCGCTGTCCTCGGCGGGGCTGACCACGACGGATGTGGACGTGGTGGAGGCGCATGGTACGGGCACCCGGCTGGGTGACCCGATCGAGGCGCAGGCGCTGCTGGCGACGTATGGCCAGGGCCGAGACGAGCCGTTGTGGCTGGGTTCGGTGAAGTCGAACCTGGGCCACACGCAGGCGGCGGCGGGTGTCGCTGGTGTGATCAAGATGGTCGAGGCGATGCGGCACGGCGTCATGCCGCCGACCCTGCACGCCGAGCAGCCGTCCGCGCAGGTGGACTGGTCGGCGGGCAGCGTACGGCTGCTGACCGAGGCGCGGGAGTGGGCGGTCGCCGGGCGGCCTCGCCGGGCGGGCATCTCCTCGTTCGGTCTGAGCGGCACCAACGCGCACGTGATCCTGGAGGAGGCGCCCGAGCGTACCCCGGCGCCCGCCGTCGCGCCGAGCGCCGGGACGGTGCTGCCCGTGGTGCTGTCGGCGAAGACGCCGTCGGCCCTGCGGGCCCAGGCCGGTCGCCTGCACGCCCGGCTGGACGCGCGACCGGACACCCGCCTGCTCGATGTCGCCTGGTCGCTGGCGACGAGCCGGGCCGTGTTCGAGCATCGCGCGGTGGTGACCGCCACCGACCGCGACAGCCTGCTCGCCGAGCTGGCCCGCATCGCCGAGGGCGACCTGGCCGCCGTCGGCGTCGCCGGCGGCTCGGCTCGCACCGTCGCCGTCTCGGCGTTCCTGTTCACCGGTCAGGGTGCGCAGCGCTTGGGCATGGCCCGCGAGCTGTACGACGCATACCCCGTGTTCGCGTCCCGGTTCGATGAGGTCTGTGCCGAGCTGGACCGCTGGTTGGATCGTTCGATCCGGGATGTGATCTGGGGTGAGGACGAGGACCTGGTCCACCAGACCGTCTACGCGCAGGCTGGGTTGTTCGCGGTTGAGGTGGCGCTGTTCGAGTTGTTGGCGTTGTGGGGTGTGCGGCCGCAGTTCCTGGCCGGGCATTCGATCGGTGAGCTGTCGGCGGCGTGTGTGGCCGGGGTGTGGTCGTTGGCTGATGCGGCCCGGCTGGTGGCGGCGCGTGGCCGGTTGATGCAGGCCCTGCCCACGGGTGGGGTGATGGTGGCCGTGGAGGCGACCGAGGCCGAGGTCAGTGCGCTGCTGGTGGACGGGGTCGATATCGCGGCGGTCAACGGCCCGCGTGCCGTGGTCGTGTCCGGGGTGGAGTCTGCGGTCGAGCAGGTCGTGGCGCAGCTGGGCGCGGACGGGCGCCGGACGTCGCGGTTGCGGGTGTCGCACGCGTTCCATTCGGTGCTGATGGAACCGATGCTGGCCGACTACGCGAAGGTCGCGGCGGAACTGTCTTACCACGAGCCGACCACTGCGCTGATCTCGACCGTGACCGGCCAGCCGGTCACCACCGGTCAGCTGACCGATCCGCAGTACTGGGTGGGGCAGGTCCGGGCGGCGGTGCGGTTCGCAGACGCGGTCACGACTTTGGTCGGACTGGGTGTGTCCGTGCTGATGGAGGTGGGTCCGGACGCGGTGCTGACCGGGATGGGCGCGCAGTGCGTCGACGGCGACGCTGTGCTGTTCAGCGCATCGCAGCGACGCGGCCGGTCAGAGACGGCCGAACTGCTCGCCGGACTGGCGCGCGCGTATACCCGTGGCTGCGCGGTCGACTGGTCGGCCGTGCTCGGCGGGTACGGCGCGCAGCGGGTCGACCTGCCGACGTATGCGTTCCAGCGGGAGCGGTTCTGGGTCAACGCGGTCAACGCGGTCGCGGATGTGACGGCGGCCGGTCTGGACGCCGCTGATCATCCATTGCTGGGTGCGTCGGTGCTGTTGGCGGATTCGGGTGCGCTGGTGTTGACGGGTCGGCTGTCGGTTCAGGCGCAGCCGTGGCTGGCTGATCACCGTATCGGTGACACGGTTCTGTTCCCGGGGACCGGCTTCGTGGAGTTGGCGTTGCGGGCCGGTCAGCAGGTCGGTTGCGGGGTGCTGGCGGAGCTGGCCATGCAGTCACCGCTGACAGTGCCGGAGCACGGTGGAACCGCGGTCCAGGTGGCCGTGGGCGCCGCCGACGCCCGTGGCGACCGGTCGGTGGCGGTCCACTCGCGCGCCGACGGCGAAAGCGTATGGACGCAGCACGCCGACGGCACACTCAGCGCGGCCGCACCGATGAGCACCGGATCGGACCTGGTGTCCTGGCCGCCGCAGGGCGCCGAAGTGGTCGACCTGGCCGGGGCGTACGAAACGCTGCGGGAGCACGGGTACGGCTACGGCCCGGTGTTCCAGGGTCTGCGCGCCGCCTGGCGCCGGGACGGGGAGACGTTCGCCGAGGTGGCGCTGCCGGAGCAGGCATACGCCGACGCGGCCCGGTTCGGCCTGCACCCGGCGCTGTTCGACGCGGCCATGCACGCGGGCATCATCACGGGCGAGAGCGGGCAGACAGTCCTGCCATTCGTGTGGACCGGGGTCGAGCTGCACGCGGTCGGGGCGACCTCCCTGCGGGTGCGGCTGGTGCCGGCGGGCGGCGACGCGATGACGCTGACCGTCGCCGACGGGACCGGCCAGCCGGTGCTGACCGTCGCCTCGGTGCTGGGCCGCCCGGTCGCGGCGCAGCGGCTGGATGCCGCGCGCCCGCAGGGTGCCCTCCTCTACGACGTGGACTGGGTCGGGGTCGGGTCGGCTGCTGGAGCGGCCGGGCCCGGCTGGGGCGTGCTCGGGGCGGCGCTGCCGGGGGCGGGGCTGCGGTCGTACTCGGATCTCGCTGAACTCGACGCGGCCCTGGCCGCAGGCGAGCCGACGCCCGAGGTGCTGGTCGTCCACGGCGACGCCGGTGACGGCGGTGTCCTGGCCGGGATCAGGTCGGCGACCGGTGGCGTGCTCGGCGCGCTGCAGGGCTGGCTCGCCGACGACCGGTACGCCGACACGCGCCTGGTGGTGCTCACGCGCCAGGCGGTCGCCCCGGATCCGGTCGATCTCGCCCAGGCCCCGGTCTGGGGCCTGGTGCGTGCCGCGCAGGCCGAGAACCCGGGCCGGATCACGCTGCTCGACGCCGACGACCTCGGCGCCGTGGCCGGTGCGCTCGGCGCGGCCGTGGCTTGCGGTGAGCCGGAACTGACGTTTCGCGGTGGCGAGCTGCGGGTGCCGCGCCTGGTGCCGTTCGCCGCGACCGCGGCACCGCTCGCCCTCGACCCCGACCTGCCGATCCTGATCACCGGTGGCACGGGTGGCCTGGGTGCGCTGTTGGCCCGCCACCTGGTCACCGCCTACGGGGTGCGCAAGCTGGTGCTGACCAGTCGCCGTGGCCCCGATGCGCCGGGTGCCCGGGGACTGGTGGACGAGCTGCGGAGTCTCGGCGCCTCGACCCAGGTCACCGCGTGTGACGTGGCGGACCGGGCCGCGGTGGCGAAGCTGCTGCAGGGGGTGCGCCTCGGCGGTGTCGTGCACGCGGCCGGTCTGGCGGACAACGGCCTGGTCGGGGCGCTGACCCCGGAACGGCTGGACGCGGTGTTCGCGCCGAAGGCCGACGCCGCCTGGCATCTGCACGAGCTGACCGAACACATGGACCTGAAGTTGTTCGTGCTGCTGTCCTCGGCCGGCGGGCTCGTGCTCGCGGCGGGTCAGGGCAACTATGCGGCCGCGAACGTGTTCCTGGACGCACTGGCCGAACACCGTCGGGCCCGGGGCCTGGTCGCGACCTCGATCGCGTACGCCCTGTGGAACGTCGGGACCGGGTTGAGCCGGTACCTCAGTGAGGTGGATCTGGCTCGGATGGCCCGTCAGGGCCTGCCCGCGCTCACCGAGGCCGAGGGGTTGCACGTCTTCGACGCGGCGGTCGCCTCCAGCCGGGCCGGCGTCGCCGGGCTGCGGGTCGAGCGGCGCGGCCTGGAGTCCCGGTCGGACGAGATTCCAGCCCTGCTGCGGGGTATGGTCCGCCCGGCGCTGCGCCGGGCCGCCTCGACGGCGGCGGGGGTAGGCGGCGGGCTCTCCGCCCAGCTCGCCGGGCTTGCGGCGGCGGAACGCCGTGCAGCGGTCCTGGAGCTGGTCCGCGGCCAGGTCGCGGCGGTGCTCGGGCACGCGTCGGTGGACGCGGTCGAGGCGGATCGTGCCTTCCAGGAGTTGGGCTTCGATTCGCTGTCGGCGGTGGAGCTGCGCAACCAGCTCAACACCGTGACCGGTCTGCGTCTGCCCGCGACGCTGGTGTTCGACTACCCGTCCGCCTCGCGGGTGGCCGAGTTCGTCGAGGGTGAACTGCTGGGTTCGGCGGTCGACGACGGGCCCGTCGTGGCCGCGGTCGCTGTCGACGAGCCGATCGCGATCGTCGGTATGGCCTGCCGCTATCCGGGTGGGGTGTCGTCGCCGGAGGAGTTGTGGCGGTTGGTGGCGGGTGGGGTGGATGCGATCACGCCGTTCCCGACCGATCGTGGTTGGGATATGGATCGGATTTTCGACCCGACTCCGGGGATGCCGGGTAAGACCTACGGCTTGACCGGTGGTTTCTTGTATGACGCGGCGGAGTTTGATCCGGGGTTCTTCGGGATCTCGCCGAATGAGGCGTTGGCGATGGATCCGCAGCAGCGGTTGCTGTTGGAGGCGTCGTGGGAGGCGTTGGAGCGGGCGGGTATCGATCCGGGTTCGTTGAAGGGTTCGCCGACCGGTGTGTTCGCCGGGGTGATGTATCACGATTACGGCCTGAGTGAGGAGTCTGGTTCGACCAGTGGTGGGAGCCTGGTCACGGGGCGGGTGTCGTACACGTTGGGTTTGGAGGGTCCGTCGGTCACGGTTGATACGGCGTGTTCGTCGTCGCTGGTGGCGATGCATTTGGCGGGTCAGGCGTTGCGGTCGGGGGAGTGCAGTCTGGCGTTGGCCGGTGGTGTGACGGTGATGGCGCGGCCGGACATGTTCGTGTATTTCAGCAATCAGCGTGGTCTGGCTGCTGACGGGCGCTGCAAGTCGTTCTCCGACGACGCCGACGGAACGGGCGTTTCCGAGGGTGTCGGTGTGCTCGTGCTGGAGCGGCTGTCCGAGGCGCGGCGCAACGGGCATCCGGTTCTCGCGGTCATCAAGGGTTCGGCCGTCAACCAGGACGGGGCGAGCAACGGTCTGACCGCCCCGAACGGCCCGTCGCAGCGACGGGTGATCCGGCGTGCGCTGGCGGCCGCCGGTCTGAGCACGACGGACGTGGACGTGGTGGAGGCGCATGGTACGGGCACCCGGCTGGGTGACCCGATAGAGGCGCAGGCGCTGCTGGCGACGTATGGCCAGGACCGGGACGAGCCGTTGTGGCTGGGTTCGGTGAAGTCGAACCTGGGCCACACCCAGGCGGCGGCCGGTGTCGCCGGTGTGATCAAGATGGTCGAGGCGATGCGGCACGGCGTCATGCCGCCGACCCTGCACGCCGAGCAGCCGTCCGCGCAGGTGGACTGGTCGGCGGGCAGCGTACGGCTGCTGACCGAGGCGCGGGAGTGGGCGGTCGCCGGGCGGCCTCGCCGGGCGGGCATCTCCTCGTTCGGTCTGAGCGGCACCAACGCACACGTGATCATCGAAGGTGTGGCCGCCCCGGCGGCGGTCGAGCCCGAGCCCCAGGCGCATGCGGCGCTGCCACTGGTCCTGTCGGCCCGGACCCTGCCCGCCCTGGCGGAGCAGGCCGCCCGCCTGCGGGAACACCTGGACACCCGGCCCGACCTGCGTTCGGTGGACATCGCGTACTCGCTGGCGACGACCCGGGCGGTGTTCGAACGCCGCGCCTTGCTCACCGGCACGTCCCGGGACCAGCTGCTTGCGGCACTCGACACACTCGCGGGCGACGAGGCGGGCATCCTGTCCGCCCAACCGAAGCCGGGTGGCGCGCCGACGGTGGCGTTCCTGTTCACGGGTCAGGGTGCGCAGCGCCTGGGCATGGCCCGGGAGCTGTATGACGCCTACCCGGTGTTCGCCTCCCGTTTCGATGAGGTCTGCGCCGAACTGGACCGCTGGTTGGACCGCCCGATCCGGGATGTGATCTGGGGTGGCGACGAGGACCTGGTCCACCAGACCGTCTATGCCCAGGCTGGGTTGTTCGCGGTTGAGGTGGCGCTGTTCGAGTTGTTGGCGTTGTGGGGTGTGCGGCCGCAGTTCCTGGCTGGGCATTCGATCGGTGAGCTGTCGGCGGCGTGTGTGGCCGGGGTGTGGTCGCAGGCCGACGCGGCGAGGCTGGTGGCGGCGCGTGGCCGGTTGATGCAGGCCCTGCCCACGGGTGGGGTGATGGTCGCCGTGGAGGCGACCGAGGCCGAGGTCAGTGCGCTGCTGGTGGACGGGGTCGATATCGCGGCGGTCAACGGCCCGCGTGCCGTGGTCGTGTCCGGGGTGGAGTCCGCGGTCGAGCAGGTCGTGGCGCAGCTGTCAGCCGACGGTCGGCGGACGTCACGGCTTCGGGTGTCGCACGCGTTCCACTCGCTGCTGATGGAACCGATGCTGGCCGACTACGCGAAGGTCGCCGCCGAGCTGTCCTACCGCGAGCCGTCGATGCCGCTGGTCTCCACGGTCACGGGTCACCTCGTCACCGCGGGCCAGGTCACCGAGCCGCAGTACTGGGTGGACCAGGTCCGGGCGGCGGTGCGGTTCGCCGACGCGGTGACGGCGCTGGTCGGACTGGGCGCCACCACCCTGCTGGAGGTGGGTCCGGACGCGGTGTTGACCGCGATGGCCCAGCAGTCCCTTGACGGTGAGGTGACCGTCGCGGCGACGATGCGCCGCAACCAGGACGAGAACAGCACGCTGCTGGCCGGGGTCGGTCGGGTGTTCACCGCCGGGGTCGGCGTGGACTGGCAGGCGGTACTGGCCGGGCGCGGGGGACGTCAGGTCGAGCTGCCCACGTACGCGTTCCAGCGAAAGCGGTACTGGGTCAACGCCCGAGCCGCCGCCGGTGATGTGGCCGCCGCCGGGCTGGACACCGCCGACCATCCGCTGCTGGGCGCGGCGGTGCTGCTGGCCGACTCCGACGGGGTCGTGCTGACCGGACGCCTGTCCGTCGACGCCCAGCCCTGGCTGGCCGACCACCGCATAGGTGACGCGATCCTGTTCCCCGGCACCGGCTTCGTCGAACTGGCACTGCGCGCCGGCCAGCAGCTCGACTGCGACGTGTTGGGCGAGTTGGCGCTGCGGGCGCCGCTGATCCTGCCCACCCACGGCGGCGTTGCCGTGCAGGTCACCGTCGGTGCCGAGGACGAGTCGGGCACCCGCCGGGTCTCGGTGCACTCGCGGCCCGAAGGCACCGGTACGGCCTGGACGCTGCACGCCGACGGGGTGCTGGGCGGCGCCTCGGCCCCCGTGGGCCTGCCCGAGTGGCCGCCCACCGGTGCCGAGGAGATCCCGGTCGAGGGCGGGTACGACGAGCTGGCCGCGCTGGGTTACCGGTACGGCCCGGTCTTCCAGGGGGTGCGTGCTCTGTGGCGCCGGGGCGAGGACGTGTTCGCCGAGGTGGCGCTGCCGGAGCAGGCACACGCCGACGCGGCCCGGTTCGGGCTGCACCCGGCGCTGCTGGACGCCGCCCTGCACAGCCGGCTGCTGGCCGCCGACGGTGAGGGCCAGGCCGTGCTGCCGTTCCTGTGGAGTGACGTGGCGGTGCACGCGGTCGGTGCGACCACGCTGCGGGTGCGGATCGCACCCGCCGGTCCCGACGCCGTGGCGCTGACCGTCGCCGACGGCGGCGGCGAGCCGGTGCTGTCGGTCGGTTCGCTGGCCTCGCGGCCGGTCGACCTGGCCGCGTTGGCTCCGGCGACCTCGTCGGACAACGTGTTCCGCGTCGACTGGGTGCCGGTGGCCACTCCCGCCGCGGCCGCGGTGTCGTGGGTGGACTGGTCCGAGCTGCCCGAGGTCGGCGAGCTGCCGGAGGCTGTCGTGCTCGCCTGCGCGGGCGGGACCGGCGGGCTGGTCGCCGACGCGCACCTGCTCGCGGCCCAGGCACTCGCGGCGGTGCAGCGGTTCCTGGCCGAGCCTCGGTTCGCCGCCGCGCGGCTGATCGTGCTGACCACGGTCGGTGATGTCGCGGCGGCGGCGGTCCGGGGTCTGGTCCGGTCCGCACAGGCGGAGCAGCCCGACCGGATCGTGCTGGTGGAGACCGGATCGGTGCCGTCGCGTGCCGAACTGGGCGTGCTGCTGGGTCGGGCGCTGGCCGTGGCCGAGCCGGAGATCCGCGGCACCGGTACGGAGCTGCTGGTGCGTCGACTGGTCCGGGCGGCGGCGACGCCCGCGGCACCGATGCCGCTGGACGGCGGGACCGTGCTGGTCACGGGCGGCACCGGCGGGCTGGGCGCGGCGGTGGCGCGGCACCTGGTGACCTCGCACGGCGTACGGCGTCTGCTGCTCACCAGCCGCCGCGGGCCTGACGCGCCGGGCGCCGCGGACCTGGTCGCGGAGCTGTCGCTGCTCGGCGCCACGGCGGCGGTCGTCGCGTGCGACGCCGCCGACCGGCAGGCACTGTCCGCCCTGCTCGGTGACCTGCCCGTGGAGCATCCGCTGGTCGGCGTCGTGCACACCGCCGGTGTGCTGGACGACGGTGTGGTGGCCGCGCTGACCCCGCAGCGACTGGATGCCGTCCTGGCGCCGAAGGTCGACGCCGCCGCCCACCTGCACGAGCTGACCGCGGGCCGCGACCTGAGCCTGTTCGTGCTGTTCTCCTCGATCGCCGGAGTGTTCGGCAACCCGGGCCAGGCCAACTACGCCGCGGCCAACGCGTTCCTGGACGAGTTGGCCGCACACCGGCGCGCGGTCGGCCAGGCGGCGCACTCGATCGCCTGGGGACCGTGGGACGGCGGCGGTATGGCGGGCGGTCTCGGCGAGGCCGAGCGGCAGCGGATGCGCCGGACCGGGATCGGTTCCTTCAGCCACGAGCAGGGCCTCGCGCTGCTGGACGCCGTGATCGGCCACCCCGAGCCCGCTCCGGTCGCGGTGGCGTTGGACGTACGCGGGCTGGCCGGGGCCGGTGCGGCGCTGCCGCCGCTGCTGCGGGCGCTGGCCCCGGCGTCGCGGCGGCAGGCCGCGGGCTCGGGAGACGCGGCGGCGCTGAAGCGGCGGCTGCTCGGCCTGCCCGCCGCCGAACGCGCGGAGCACGTGCTGGAACTGGTGCGCGCCCAGGTCGCGGCGGTGCTGGGGCACGCCTCGGCGGACGCGGTCGCCCCGGAGCGGGCGTTCCAGGAACTCGGGTTCGACTCGCTCAGCGCGGTCGAGCTGCGCAACCGCCTGAACGCGGTGACCGGCCTGCGCCTGCCCGCGACCCTGGTCTTCGACTACCCCAGCGCCCGCGCGGTCGCCGAGGAGATCGAGGCCGGGCTGCTGCCGGAGCTCGGCGACGGCGGTGCGGACGCCGACAGCGAGGAGCAGGTGCGGCGCGTGCTCGCGGGCATTCCGATGACCCGGCTGCGCGACGCGGGCCTGCTCCAGGTGCTGCTGGAGCTGGGCGGAGTGCGTACCCCGCAGGCGCTGGTGGCCGAGGTCGACGCCGATCCGGTCGGCTCGATCGACGACATGGACGCGGCGAGCCTCATCAGCATGGCCCTGGACGGTCTGAACCTCGACGACACGGAGGAGCGGTAATGACTACCACTGATCAGCAGTTGGTGGACGCGCTTCGCGCGTCGCTGAAGGAGACCGAGCGGCTGCGCGGCCAGCATCGCCAGCTGCTGGCGGCGAGCCGGGAGCCCATCGCCATCGTCGGCATGAGCTGCCGGTACCCGGGCGGGGTCGGCTCGCCGGAGGACCTGTGGCGCCTGGTCGACGACGAGGTCGACGCGATCTCGGAGTTCCCGACCGACCGGGGCTGGGACATCGACGCGGTGTACGACGCCGAGCCCGGCTCGCCGGGCAAGACCTACACCCGGTCCGGCGGGTTCCTGGCCGGGGCGGGTGACTTCGACCCGGCGTTCTTCGCCATCAGCCCGAACGAGGCGATGGGCATGGACCCGCAGCAGCGGCTGCTGCTGGAGGCGACGTGGGAGGCGTTCGAGCGGGCCGGGATCGACCCGGCGACGCTGAAGGGGTCATCGACCGGCGTCTTCGCGGGGCTGATGTACCACGACTATCCGTACAACACGAGCACGGGCGCGATCGCCTCCGGGCGGCTGTCGTACTTCTTCGGGCTGGAGGGCCCGTCGGTGACGGTGGACACCGCGTGCTCGTCGTCGCTGGTGGCGATGCACCTGGCGGCGCAGTCGCTGCGCGCGGGGGAGTGCACGCTGGCGCTGGCGGGCGGGGTGACCGTGATGGCCAGCCCGGACATCTTCGTCTACTTCAGCAACCAGCGCGGCCTGGCGCCCAACGGACGCTGCAAGTCGTTCTCGGACACCGCCGACGGCACCGGCGTCTCCGAAGGCGTCGGCATGCTGGTGCTGGAGCGGCTGTCGGACGCCCAGCGCAACGGCCATCGGGTGCTGGCGGTGATCCGCGGCTCGGCGGTGAACCAGGACGGGGCCAGCAACGGCCTGACCGCCCCGAACGGCCCGTCGCAGCGGCGGGTGATCCGGCAGGCGCTGGCCAACGCCCAGGTGTCGGCCGACCAGGTCGACCTGGTGGAGGCGCACGGCACCGGCACCACACTGGGCGACCCGATCGAGGCACAGGCGCTGCTGGCGACCTACGGGCAGAACCGGGCCGGGGACCGGCCACTGTGGCTCGGCTCGATCAAGTCGAACATCGGGCACGCGCAGGCCGCCGCGGGCGTGGCCAGCGTCATCAAGGTGGTGCAGGCGATGCGCCACGGCCGGATGCCCCGGTCGCTGCACCTGGCCGAGCCCAGCAGCCAGGTCGACTGGGCCTCGGGCCAGGTCCGGCTGCTGGCCGAGGCCCGGCAGTGGCCGCAGGGCGACCACCCGCGACGGGCCGGGGTGTCCTCGTTCGGCATCAGCGGCACCAACGCCCACCTCATCATCGAGCAGGCCCCGCAGCCCGAGCCGGTGGCGGCCGAGCCGGAGCCGTCGGCGCGGCCGGTGCCCTTGCTGCTGTCGGCGCGCTCGCCCCAGGCGCTGCGCGACCAGGCGCGGCGGTTGAGCGCGTTGCTGGCCGCCGAGCCCGAGACGACCGTGCGGGACCTGGCGGTGGCGCTGTGGCGCGACCGGGCGGCGCTGGAGCACCGCGCCGTACTGGTCGGCGCGGACCGGGTCGAGGTCGAGGGGGCGCTGTCGGCGCTGGCCGAGGAGCTGCCCTCACCGCGCGTCGCCAAGGGGCGCACCGACGCCGCGGGCCGGACCGTGTTCGTCTTCCCAGGGCACGGCTCGCAGTGGCTCGGCATGGCCGCTGAGCTGCTGGACTCGGCGCCGGTGTTCGCCGCGCAGATGCGCGCCTGCGCCGAGGTGATCGAGCCGCTGAGCGGCTGGCCGCTGCTGGGCGCGCTGCGCGGCGACCCGGACGCACCGTCGATCGAGCGCGTGGACGTGGTGCAGCCGGTGCTGTTCGCGGTCATGGTCAGCCTGGCGGCGCTGTGGCGCTCGCTGGGAGTGGAGCCGGACGCGGTGGTCGGGCACTCGCAGGGCGAGATCGCGGCCGCGTACGTGAGCGGTGCCCTGTCGCTGGCGGACGCGGCCCGCGTGGTCACGCTGCGCAGTCGCGCGCTGGGCACGTTGGCAGGCACCGGCGGCATGTTCTCCGTCTCCGCCCCGGCCGACGAGGTGGCGGCCCGGCTGGCCCGCTTCGACGGTCGGGTCAGTGTCGCGGCGGTCAACAGCCCGTACGCCACGGTCGTCTCCGGCGAGGCGGCCGCGATCGACGAGCTGCTGGCCGAGTACGTCGCCGAGGGCGTGCACGCCCGCCGCATCCCCACCGACGTCGCCGGGCACTGCGAACACGTCGAGGTGCTGCGCGAGCAGCTGGACGCGGTCATCGCCGACATCGTGCCCAAGGCCTGCGACGTGGCGTTCTTCTCCACGGTCACCGGTGGGTTGCTGGACACCGCGGGCATGGACGCCGACTACTGGTACCGCAACATGCGCGAGCCGGTGCGCTTCGCCGAGACCGTGCGCCACCTGCACGGGCAGGGCTACCGCCGGTTCGTGGAGGTGAGCCCGCACGCGGTGGTGTCGGTGTCGATCCAGGCCTGCCTGGAGGCGGAGGCGGAGGCCGCGCCGACCGCGATCACCGGGACGCTGCAGCGCAACGACGGCGGCCTGGCCCGGTTCCTGACCTCGCTGGGCGAGTTCCACGTACACGGCGGCGCGGTCGACTGGTCGGTGCTGCTCGACGGCGTCGCGGCCCGCCCGGTGGACCTGCCGACCTATCCGTTCCAGCACGAGCGGTTCTGGTTGGAGGACACCTCCACCCTGAGCGACCCGGCCTCGATGGGCCTGCACGGGCTGAACCATCCGCTCCTGGTCGCGGCGGTGCCGTCGCCGGAGTCGGCGGGGCTGACGCTGACCGGTCGGCTGTCGCTGGGGCGCCAGGCGTGGCTGGCCGACCACGCGTTGCTGGGCACGGTGCTGCTGCCGGGGGCGGCGTTCGCGGAGCTGGCGCTGCAGGCCGCCGACCTGGCCGACTGCGACCGGGTGGAGGAGCTGGTGCTGCAGGCGCCGCTGCTGCTGCCCGCCCGGGGTGGGGTCGCGCTGCAGGTGCTGGTCGGGCCGCAGGACTCAGGCGGTGGCCGTACCGTGTCGATCCATTCCCGACCCGACGACGAGCCGGACGCCCCGTGGATCCTGCACGCGGAGGGCTACCTCGGCACCGGCGGCGGTCAGGCCGCCAGTGAGCTGCTGCAGTGGCCCCCGACGGGGGCGACCGCGGTGCCGCTGGACGGCGCGTACGAGATGATGCGCGCCCACGGCTACGAGTACGGCCCGACGTTCCAGGGCCTGACCGCGGTGTGGCGCCGCGGTGAGGAGATCTTCGCCGAGGTGGCGCTGCCCGAGCGGGTGCCGACCCGGGTCGACGGATTCGGGCTGCACCCGGCGCTGCTGGACGCCTGCCTGCACGCGCTGGCGTTCAGCCGGGACCCGGGCGAGGGTGCGGGCGGCGCGCGCCTGCCGTTCGCCTGGAACGGGATCGCGCTGCACGCGGAGGGCGCGGCGGCGCTGCGGGTGCGGATCGCCCCGACCGGGCCGGACTCGGTGTCGGTGACGCTGGCCGACCGGGGCGGCGCCCCGGTCGCCACGATCGACGGCCTGACCCTGCGCCCGATCTCGCCGGAGCAGCTCGCGGCGGCCCGCTCGACGCACGGCGACGCGATGTTCACCGTGGCATGGTCACCGACGCAGGTCCCTGCCTCGGCCGAGGTGTCCTGGTCGGATTGGGACGGGCTGTCCGCCGACGGCCCGGTGCCCCAGGTCGTGGTGCTGCGCGCCGGCGGCGGCTCGGACGCCGCCGCGGTGCGCTCGGCCACCCACGCGGCGCTGGCGGTGCTGCAGCGGTTCCTGACCGAGGAGCGCTTCGCCGCCGCCCGGCTGCTGGTGGTGACCCGCGGCGCGGTCGGCGTGGCGGGCGAGGCACCCGAAGACCTGGCGGGCGCGGCGGTGCAGGGCCTGGTCCGCACCGCGCAGTCGGAGAACCCCGATCGGATCACGCTGGCCGACATCTCCGACAACCTCGACGTCGCGGCGCTGGTCGCGGTCGGTGCGGCGCAGGTCGCGGTGCGCGCCGGGGTCGTGTACACGGCCCGGCTGGAGCGCGCGGCGGCCCCGGCCGACGCCGAAGCCGGGCCGCTGCTGGACCCCGAGGCGCCGGTGCTGGTCACCGGCGCGCTGGGGGCGCTGGGCGCGCTGCTGGCCCGACACCTGGTGATCCGCCACGGCGTACGGCGACTGCTGCTGACCAGCCGTCGCGGCCTGGCGACCCCGGGCGCCGAGCAGCTACACCGGGAACTGACCGAGCTGGGCGCCGAGGTCACCATCGCCGCCTGCGACGCCGCCGACCGGGGCGCCCTGGCGGCGCTGCTCGACGGCGTCCGCCTCGGCGCGGTGATCCACGCGGCGGGCGTGCTCGACGACGGCGTCATCGGCTCGCTCACCCCGGCCCGGCTCGACACCGTGCTGCGGCCCAAGGTGGACGGTGCGCTGAACCTGCACGAGCTGACCGCGGGCATGCCGCTGCGCGCGTTCGTGCTGTTCTCCTCCGCCTCCGGCGTGCTGGGCATGCTGGGCCAGGGCAACTACGCCGCCGCCAACGCGTTCCTGGACGCGCTCGCGCAGCGGCGCCACGCCGCCGGGCTGCCCGCCCAGGCGCAGATCTGGGGCCTGTGGGCCGCCGACAGCGGGATGACCGAGGCGGACCGCTCGCTGCTGTCCGCCGGTGGCATCCAGGCGATGTCGGCCGAGGAGGGCCTGGCGCTGTTCGACGCCGCGTTGGCGGGCGGCGCCCCGAACGTGGTCACCGCGCGGCTTGACCTGCGGGCGCTGCGGGCCCGCGCCGACGAGCTGCCGGAGCTGCTGCGCGGCCTGGTTCCCGCGAAGCGGCGCCGGGCCGCCGCCGGTGAGGTCGACGCGGACACGCTGCGCCACCAGCTGGCCGGGCTGGCCGCGCCCGAGCAGGAGGCGCTGCTGCGCGAGCTGGTGCTCGGCTACGCGGCCGCGCTGCTGGGCCACAGCAACGCGGCGGCGGTGGATCCGGACCGGGCCTTCCTGGAGTCGGGATTCGACTCGCTGAACGCGATGCGCCTGCGCAACGGCCTCAACACGGCCACCGGACTGCGGCTGCCCCCGATGGCGGTGTTCGAGAGCCGCACCCCGGCGGGCCTGGTCCGGCTGGTGCACGAGCGGCTGGCCGAGCAGCTGTCGACCGAGCCCGCGGCCGGGCCCGGCCGGGCGGCGACGGGGCAGGCAGGGGAGTACTCCGAGACGCTGAGCGGGGTGTTCCGGCACGCGGTCGTCTCCGGTGAGCTGGGGCGCGGCTACGAGATCCTGGCCGCGGTGGCGCACACGCTGCCGCGCTTCGACAACCTGGCCGAGCTGCCGCAGGTGCCGCAGCCGGTGCGGTTGGCCGACGGCCCGGCCCGACCGGTGCTGCTGTGCCTGAGCACCACCATGGCCACCGGCGGCACCTACCAGCAGGCGCGGCTGGTCGGGCAGCTGCGCGACCCGCGCCGGGTGTACGCCGTGCCGCTGCCCGGCTACCTGCGGGGCGAGAGCCTGCCCGGGTCGGCCGAGGCGGCGGTGGACGCGCTGGCCGAGAGCGTGCTGCTGGCCGCCGACGGGGAGCCGTTCGTGCTGGAGGGCTACTCGGCGGGCGGGGTGCTCGCGTACGCGGTGGCGGCGCGGTTGGAACAGCGGGGGATCCGCCCGGCGGGGGTGGCGCTGCTGGACTCGTACAAGATCGTGGACTCCGACGGGGCGCTGCCGATCAAGGAGGCGGTGCTGGCGATGCTCGACGCCGAGCCGCAGTTCGGCCGGTTCGACGTGGCCCGCCTGGCCGCGATGGGCCGCTACACCGAGCTGCTGCCGGACGTGGTGACCGGCACGGTGACGGCGCCGGTGCTGTTCGCGCAGTGCGCGCAGCCGTTCTTCCGGACGCCCGAGGGCGGCGTGCCGGAGGCGGCGGCGTGGCTGGCGGTGCCGTGGGACGACACGCAGGTGGTCCGCCCGGTCGCGGCGGACCACTACACGATGCTGACCGACAACGCCGCGGCCACGGCCGGAGTGCTGGAGGACTGGCTCAGGACGCTGGGGTGACCGGCGGTCGCCGCTTCCCGGCGGGCGGTTCGTCCGCCGGGGGGCCGTCGTCCTTCCACGACTGGAGCACTCGCACGGCCCCGGCCAGGTCCGCGCCGGTGGGAGCGCGGTCGGGGTCGACCAGCCACTGGGTCATCACGCCGGTCATCAGGGCCTGGAAGAACGAGCCGAGGGCGAGGCGGCCCGCCTCGTCCATCAGCTCGGCCTCGGGATGGAACAGCCGGGCCAGGCCTTCGCGCCCCTGCTGGATGGTCTCGGCCAGGGCCTTGCGCACCGCGGGCGCGCGGTCGACCTGGGCGAACACCTCGAAGCTGCCCAGCCAGAGCTGGCGGTTGCTGTTGAAGTGGTCGACCACCACCGTCCACACCTGCTCGAACCGCTGCATCGGCCCGGCGGTGTGGTCCACCGCGGCCATCGCCCGCGCCAGGTGTTCGCCCTGGGTCTCGATCGCGGCGATCAGGGCCTCGTTGAGCAGCGCTTCCTTGGACCCGTAGTGGTATCCGATCGAGGCCAGGTTGGCGCCGGACGCGGCCACGATGTCCCGGGCCGTGGTCCGTGCGTAACCGATCTCGATCAGGCAGCGCTGGGCTCCGAGCAGTAGGTCTTCCCGATGTCCCATGTTGTTCACCCTAGCATGATTCAGACAGATGTCTTATACGCTTGGCATGGACACTTGTGTGGAACGTATGTATATACTTTCGCCCATGACATCGACCGAGCCCCTCGCCGGCCGCAAGGAGTGGATCGCGCTCGTCGCGCTCATGCTCCCGCCCTTGCTCATCGGTATGGACATCACCGTGCTCTACTTCGCGGTCCCCCCGATCGCGGAGATTCTGCAGCCCAGCAGCGCGCAGCAGCTTTGGATCATCGACATCTATGGCTTCATCCTGGCGTCCACCGTGATCACCATGGGCAACATCGGCGACCTCATCGGCCGCCGCCGGTTGCTGATCATCGGCGCGCTGGTGTTCGGTGCCGCCTCGGTCATGGCCGCCTACTCGACCAGCCCGGAGATGTTGATCACCGCGCGGGCCATCCAGGGTCTGGCCGCGGCGACGCAGATGCCGTCCGCGCTGGCGCTGGTGCGCACCCTGTTCCGCGACCCGAAGCAGCGCCGCTCGGCCATCGCGACCTGGTCGATCGGCACCGCCGCCGGTCTGAGCCTGGGTCCGGTCATCAGCGGCCTGCTGCTGCAGAACTACTGGTGGGGCTCGATCTTCCTGATCAACGCGCCGGTCGTGGTCATCCTCATGATCGTCATTCGGCTGCTGGCGCCGGAGTCGCGCCGCTCCCGCGATGAGATCGGCCGGTTCGACGTGCTCAGCTCCATCCTGTCCATCGCCGGGATGGTCTCGCTGATCTGGGGCGTCAAGGAACTGATCATCAACGGGTACGAACTGTGGCCCGCCATCAGCCTGGGCGTCGGCATCGTGATCGCGATCGCCTTCATCTACCGGCAGCGCCACCTCGAGAACCCGATGATCGACCCGGCCATGTTCCGCTACAAGGGCTTCGGTCCGGCGCTGGTGCTCAGCGCCGTGGCGTTCCTGTGCGTGATCGGCTTCGGCCTGTTCAGCATGCAGTACCTGCTGGTGGTGCTCGGCCTGGAGCCGCTGCACGCGGCGCTGTGGAGCCTGGCCACCCTGCCGCTGACCGGCATGTCCGCGCCGTTGGCCGCCCAGATCGTCAACAAGGTCCGCCCCGCGTACGTGTTCGCCGCCTCGTTCCTCATGATCGCGGTCGGATACGTGCTGATGACCCAGCTCACCACCGGTCACGACCTCGCCCTCGTGCTCGTCGGCGTGGCGCTGATCAGCGCGGGCTCCTCCAGCGTGCTGGCGCTGATGACCGACTTCGTGGTCGCCGTCGGCCCGGAGGACCGCGCCGGTTCGGTCGCGGCCCTGCAGAAGACCTGCCAGGAGTTCGGCGGCGCGCTCGGCGTGGCCTTCTTCGGCAGCGTCGGGGCCTACCTGTTCCGCGACGGCTTCGACCCGAACGTGCTGGCCACCGTGCCGGAGAACCTGCGCGGCGCGGTGCAGGAGACCCTCGGCGGCGCGTTCGTGATCGCCCAGAGCCTGCCCCCGCAGATCGGCGGACCGGTGCTCGCGGCCGCGCTGGACTCGTTCGTCGACTCGCTGAACCTCACCGCCTACATCGGCATCGCGGTCGCGGTGCTGGCGGCCCTGTTCACCATCGCCAAACTGCGCCACGTGTCCTACGCCGACCAGCAGCCGGACGCCGAGGACGAGGTCGTCGAGCCCGCTGCCGAGCCGGTCGCGAGCTGAAACCACCTTCCCGCCGAGTCCCGACCTGAGGAGACCTGTCATGGACGTCCGCCATCCGTCAACGCATTCGTTCGAAGCCGTACGTCACGTCGAGGTGTCGACCGTCGGTGGACAGGTGACGATCGTGGGATCCGACGGCGTCGGGGCCCGGTTGGAGGTCTCCCGGATCGACGGTGAACCCCTGCGGATC
The DNA here is from genome assembly GCF_019083965.1 of Catellatospora tritici. Classification (GTDB taxonomy): domain Bacteria; phylum Actinomycetota; class Actinomycetes; order Mycobacteriales; family Micromonosporaceae; genus Catellatospora; species Catellatospora tritici. The sequence goes on along the minus strand of NZ_JAHRCY010000038.1, from coordinate 36,443 downwards.
GACCACGGAAACGGGGTGCTCACGATCCGGCACCCCGAGTCGTCGAGGCCGGCGGCGGTACGGGCGCTGCTGCGCCCGTACCGCCAGCGCCGGGTGCGGTTCACACTGACCGTGCCGCGCGACTGCGTGGTGGAGCTGGCGGTCTCGGCCGCCAGCGCCAACATCGCCGGGCTGTCCGGCCCGGTGAGCGTGCGCACCGACTCCGGCGCGGTCGAGCTGGCGCACACCAGCGGCGACGTCGGGGTCGAGACCGCCTCCGGGGTGATCGAGGCCAAGCACGCCAAGGGCCGGGTCCGGCTGCAGTCCGATTCGGGCACGATCAAGTTCTCCGGGCTTGCGAGCTCGGTCGATGTCAAGACGAACTCCGGTGACATCAGCATCGACAACCGGCCCAGCCAGCCAGGTGAGGTCACCGCCAGCACCGACAGCGGCCGGATCACCGTGGACAGCCGGTCCTCGGCGCTGGCCGCCACCTCCCGCTCCGGCCGGATCGACCTGTCGCGCAGCGTGGCGGAGAACATCGACGCCACGGCCACGTCGGGCACGATCAAGATTGCGGCATCCCCGGCGACACGGCACGTCAGTGCCAAGGCGACCAGCGGCGGCGTGCACGTCAGCGTGCCGCAGGGCGACGGTGCCTACCGCGTCAGCGCCACCTCGCGCAGCGGCTCCCGTACCGTGAAGGTGCCGGAGTCCGCGGCGGGCGTGCCGATCGAGGTCGTCACCACCAGCGGCAGCATAAAGATCGTCGCGGGCTGACGGCTCGCTCGAAAAGCCCCGGGCACGCTGCGGCGAGCCCGGGGCTTTCGTGTCGCAGGCCCCGATCGGCGACGCCCCCCGGGCCCGGACGGACGGTGTTACCGTGCGCCTGGCACCCGTGCTGCTGGTGCACCGCGAGACCACCGCCTGCTGACACCGTTCGTCATCGGATTGGGGACTGCCACGATGCAGGAGATGCCGCCCTCTTCGCCCACGCGGGGTTGGGTCCTACGCGGCGGCCTGGTCGCCATCGGCTGGTACGCACTGGTCCTCGGCTGTCTCGCTGTCGGCGACCTGGCCACCGCCGACAGCGGCTGCTTCGAGGTCTGCCTCTTGCCGCAGGGCCCGGCCCTTTGGCTGTGGATCGGCGTGGCGGCGCTCGTGGTGCTCGTGCTGTTCGTCGGCCCGATACTGGTGCTGGCTCTGGTCCGGTTGCACCGCAGGACCCGTTCGGTGTTCGCCGCCGGATCCGCGGCGGCACTGATCGGCCTCCTGGCACTGGCGCTCGCCCTCGCGGCGCTCGCTGTCGGCGGAGACCTGCTCGCCGGTTTCTGACCGGTCTGGTGCGGCAGCCGGGTCCGGCACCGCCGTCGATGACGGTGGCCGGACCCGGCCTGGTCGCCGGGGCGTGGTCAGAACCGCAGTTCGGTCCAGCTGGTGCCGTCGGCGGAGTGCAGCACGGTCAGTCGGTCGGGGTCGTCACCGGTGGTACGGAGGTACCGCTTGCCGATTCCGGACCTGGTCATCAGCACCGCCCCGGTCGTCTCGGTGAACTCCGTCCCGGTGGCCGTCACCTGGTACTGCTTGCCCTGCTCGGTGTCGAACAGGAGCAGGCTGCCGTCGAAGCGGACCACCGCGGCGAGCCCGTAGTCGGTCTGTCGCGCCGGCAGCCGCACCTGCAGTTGCCGCCAGTGCCTGCCGTCGTCGGTGCTGCGCCACACCCGGCCGGAGACCCCGTCCACGGTGTAGAGGATGCTGCCCTGCTCGGTGTGCACCGGGTCGCCGCCCCGGTAGGGCCGTGCGGCCAGCCCCCCGGGCAGTACGATCCGGGCCCAGTGGCGACCGCGGTCGCGGCTGTGCCACAGCACGGTCTGCTGGTCGTCGCCGCCGTAGATCCAGAGGCTGCCGTCGGCGGCGACGCGCACGTCACGCTCCCCGGAGTGCATCTTGGTGGGCGGCGGCGTGGCCAGCAGCGCCGCCGTGCCGTCGGGCGCGAGCACCGCGATGTCCATGAACGAGTCGGCGTCCTCCTGGATCCAGGCCGCGGTGCCGGGCGCGATCTCGGCGACCGTGCCCTTGGGCGCGCTCGGCAGCTGCGCCCAGGTCAGCCCGCCATCGCCGGTGAACCAGCGGGTTCGGCCGTCGTCGCCGTCCAGCGCCACTTTCCGCTGGTCGAGCACGTGCAGGTCGACCGGGGGGCCCTGCCCGCCCACCCGGTAGGTCAGGCCGGTGACCGGGTGTGGGGTCCAGCTCGCGCCGCCGTCCGCCGTCGTGGCCAGGATTGCCTGGCAGACGTGGTCCTGACACGACTCCGCGATGGCGAATCCGTGCTGTCCGTCGGGGAAGGCGACCTGTAGTGGCAGGGTGACCAGGCGCATCGCGGCGGTCGGGCTCGGCGTGGCCGGGTCCGGGTGCGCCGTCGGGCGCAGCACCGCGACCGCACCGGCGGCCGCGGCGACGAGCGCGATCACGCTGAGCGCCGCCAGGGTGGTGGCACGGTTGCGCCGTCGCTGCCGGTATACGCGGGCCAGCATTGCGTCCGAGCCCGAGCCCGGCAGTGTGGCGAGCCGGTCGACCTCCTCGCGTACCGCCTGCTCAAGATCATGCATGGGCCACCCCTCCCATTGTCTCGGTGGTCAGCTGCCGGCGCAGGGCGGCCAGGCCGCGGGCGCGCAGTGAGCGGACGGTCGCGGGTCTGCGGCGCAGCATCGCCGCCATCTGGTCGTCGGACAGGTCGTCCAGGAAACCGAGCACCAGCACCGCGCGCTGGTCGCGCGGCAACGAGGCCATCGCCCGGCGCAGCTGGTCGCGCAGGTCGACGGTGCCGTACGAGTCGGGACCGGCCCGGTCCACGTCGAGCGGCACCAGCTCCGGGCGGCCGCGTCGGGCCCGCCAGGCGCTGAGGTACGTGTTGAGCATCGCCGTTTTCGCGTACGCCACCGGATTGCCGTCCCGCCGCACCCGCCGCCACGCTCCCGCGACCTTCACCAGCGTGTCCTGGATCAGGTCGTCGCCCGGCCCCGCCGAGCCCGTCAGGGCGTAGGCGTAGCGGCGCAGCGCGGGCAACGTGGCGCGTACGAATTCGTCGAACGAATGATCTGGCACAGTTCGCCACCTCCCACCCACTGAGTACGCCGGTCGCTCCTGATCTGTTGCAGACAGCGCGATTCGATCGCCGGGCCCAAGATCCTGGCCCAGACACCCCTTCCGCAACCTCGATCTGCCGGGCTGCCGACTCGTGGAGCAGGACGCGTGGGCCGACGACGCGGGTGTCGTGGTCCGGGCGGTCCACTTCGACCTCGTCCCCGACCTGCCCGCCGCCCTGACCGACCGCCCCGCCCTGCGGCGGGGGATGACCGCGATGGCCGCCGACCAGGGCGGCACCCTGATCGACGCGGACGTGGTCAACATCGGCGGCCAGCCCGCCCTGCGCCAGGTGGTCAAGGTCGCGCTGCCTGACCAGGCGCACGGGGAGGCGTTCCTGGGCCCTGATCCCACCGGCCGTCGGCAAGGGTGGTCGGCTCCCGCCCGCCCCCTGCCTGGTCGATCATGAACCTATGGCACGGCTCGTCGGCGTGTCGCCGGCACCACTTCCTGATCGACGGCCGCCACCACGAACCGTGGGCCGCGTGGTGCCCGACTGCGGCTGCAGTTTCGGGGAAAGTGCTGGAATCTTGGCTCGCTTGGCTGCAGTTTCCGCGAAACTACAGCGATCATGAGGGGGGAGTTGGTCACCCCCATTTTCATAGTCTTTGCGAATAATCTGTGAAGTGTCCGCGACCTCGTCGCCGTTTCTTGACTGATTCCAGAAAACAGACCAGACTGCGAGACGTGGCCACGACCCGGGACTTCGAGCAGATGCTCCGCGGGGCCGCGTTACGGGTGACCCGGCCACGGCTGGCGGTGCTCAGCGCGGTCTTCGCGCATCCGCACGCCGACACCGACTCGATCATCGGGGTCGTGCGCACGGACCTGCCCGAGGTGTCCCACCAGGCCGTGTACGACGGCCTGCACGCGCTCACGGCCGCGGGTCTGGTGCGCCGCATCCAACCGTCCGGCTCTCCGGCCCGCTACGAGTCGCGGGTCGGGGACAACCACCACCACACGGTGTGCCGGTCGTGCGGGCTCATCGCCGACGTCGACTGCGCCGTCGGCGGGGCGCCCTGCCTCACCGCGTCCGACGACAACGGCTTCGTGATCGACGAGGCCGAGGTCGTGTACTGGGGCCTGTGCCCCGGCTGTTCCACCACCGGCGACTCCTGATCGCCCTGTCGCAAAGTCACGGAAGGAATTGCATGTCCGAGAACCACGACGCCGTAGTCCACGACGCGGAGGCGGGGGCCGAGTCCCGTTGCCCGGTCGCGCACGGACGCGCCCCTCACCCGACCCAGGGTGGCGGTAACCGCGGCTGGTGGCCGAACCAGCTCAACCTGAAGATCCTCGCGAAGAATCCCGCCGTGGCCAACCCGCTCGGCGAGCAGTTCGATTACGCCAAGGCGTTCCAGGCCCTCGACCTCGCGGCCGTCAAGCGCGACGTCGCCGAGGTGCTCACGACCTCGCAGGACTTCTGGCCCGCCGACTACGGCCACTACGGCCCGTTCATGATCCGGATGGCGTGGCACAGCGCGGGCACGTACCGCATCAGTGACGGCCGTGGTGGCGCCGGGGCCGGGCAGCAGCGCTTCGCGCCGCTCAACAGCTGGCCGGACAACGGCAACCTGGACAAGGCCCGCCGGCTGCTGTGGCCGGTCAAGAAGAAGTACGGTCAGGCCATCTCCTGGGCCGACCTGATGATCCTGGCCGGCAACGTGGCCCTGGAGTCGATGGGCTTCAAGACCTTCGGCTTCGCCGGTGGCCGCCCCGACGTGTGGGAGCCGGACGAGGACGTCTACTGGGGCCCGGAGACCACCTGGCTGGGCGACTCGCGCTACACCGGCGACCGCGAGCTGGAGAACCCGCTCGCGGCGGTCCAGATGGGTCTGATCTACGTCAACCCGGAGGGCCCGAACGGCAACCCGGACCCGCTGGCCGCGGCCCGTGACATCCGCGAGACGTTCGCCCGCATGGCGATGAACGACGAGGAGACCGTCGCGCTGATCGCCGGTGGCCACACGTTCGGCAAGACCCACGGTGCGGGCACGACCGACCACGTCGGCCCGGAGCCGGAGGGCGCGCCGCTGGAGGAGCAGGGCCTGGGCTGGCGGAACAGCTTCGGCACCGGCAAGGGCGGCGACACGATCACCAGCGGCCTCGAGGGCGCCTGGACGAACACGCCGATCGCGTGGGACAACAGCTTCTTCCAGATCCTTTTCGGGTACGAGTGGGAGCTGAGCAAGAGCCCCGCCGGTGCGCACCAGTGGAAGCCGAAGGACGGCGCGGGCGCGGGCACCGTGCCGGACGCGCACGACGCGGCCAAGAGCCACGCCCCGACGATGCTGACCACCGACCTGTCGCTGCGGTTCGACCCGGTCTACGAGCAGATCTCGCGCCGGTTCCTGGCCGACCAGGAGGCGTTCGCCGACGCCTTCGCCCGCGCATGGTTCAAGCTGACCCACCGCGACATGGGCCCGATCGCCCGCTACCTGGGCGCCGAGGTCCCGGCCGAGGTGCTGATCTGGCAGGACCCGGTCCCGGCGGTGGACCACGAGCTCGTCGGCGCAGCTGACGTGGCGCAGCTCAAGGCCCAGATCCTCGCCTCCGGGCTGTCGGTGTCCGACCTGGTCTCCACCGCGTGGGCGTCGGCGTCGACGTTCCGCGGCAGCGACAAGCGGGGCGGCGCCAACGGTGCCCGTATCCGGCTGGAGCCACAGCGCGGCTGGGAGGTCAACAACCCCGACGAGCTGCCGCGGGTGCTGCACACCCTGGGGAAGATCCAGGAATCCTTCAACGCCGCGCAGACCGGCGGCAAGAAGGTGTCGCTGGCCGATCTGATCGTGCTGGGCGGCGGTGCCGCCGTCGAGCAGGCCGCCGGCGCCGCCGGATTCGCGGTGGAGGTGCCGTTCACGCCGGGCCGCACCGACGCTTCGCCGGAGCAGACCGACGTGGAGTCGTTCGCCCCGCTGGAGCCGACGGCGGACGGCTTCCGCAACCACCTGGGCAAGGGCCACCGCCTGCCGGCCGAGTTCCTGCTGGTGGACAAGGCGAACCTGCTCAACCTGAGCGCGCCGGAGATGACCGTGCTCGTCGGCGGTCTGCGGGTGCTGGGCGCCAACGCCAAGCAGTCGACCGTGGGCGTGCTCACCGACAAGCCGGGCACGCTGACCAACGACTTCTTCGTGAACCTGCTCGACCTGGGCACCACGTGGCGGGCGACCAGCGCGGATGCCGAGTCGTTCGAGGGCGTCGACGCGGCCACCGGCCAGGTCAAGTGGACCGGAAGCCGGGTCGACCTGCTCTTCGGCTCCAACTCGGAGCTGCGGGCCCTGGCTGAGGTCTACGCCAGTGACGACGCGAAGGAGAAGTTCGTCCGCGACTTCGCCGCCGCGTTCGCCAAGGTCATGGACCTCGACCGGTTCGACCTGAACTGAGTCCCGTCCGGCCGTGCCGGGTGACGGTGCCCGTCGCCGACCTGTGGTCGGTGGCGGGCACCGTCCTTTTCACGGTTCACGGTTCACGGGTGCTCAGACGCGCCCGCAGCGCCGCGGCGATCTCACCCGCCGCCGAGAGCTGTTGCGGGGTGAGCGTGTCCACGAACAGCTCGCGGATGGTGCGCAGGTGCGGGACGGTCGCGCTGTGGAAGGCCTTCGCCCCGTCCGGGGCGAGTACGATCTCCGCGCCCCGGCTGTCGGTGGCGCAGTCCTCGCGGCGGATCAGTCCGCGCCGCTCCATCCGGCCCAGATGGTGTGACAGGCGGCTGCGTTCCCAGCCGATTCCCGCAGCCAGGTCCGAGGAGCGCTGCCGCTGCTCGGGCGCCTCGCTGAGCGCGAGCAGCACGGCGTAGTCGCCCGGCGAGAGCCCGCTGTCTCGCTGCAGCCGCGAGGACAGCTCCGACCGGAGCGCCTCGGTGGTCTCGATGAAGTCGCGCCAGATGCGCAGCTGCTCCGTGGTCGGCAGCCGGCGTCCCGTGCGTCGCGGTGTGTTCTCCGTCATCGCGCCCTCTCCTTGACATGTCAATCATAACGGTGCACATACTTGACATGTCAATTGTCTGGGGCCGCTGGTTACCAGGGCAGGAGGAGACCATGACGAACGAACGCTTCGAACTGGGACTCAACTCGTTCGGGGAGGTCGCCACCGACGGCGACCGCGAACTGAGCGACGCCGAGACGATCCGGCTGCTCGTCGAGGAGGCCCGGCTGGCCGAGTCGGTGGGGCTCGACGTCTTCAGCGTCGGCGAGCACTACCGCCCCGGGCACAACGACTCCGCCACCCCGGTGCTGCTCGCGGCGATGGCCACCGCGACCGAGCACATCCGGCTCGGCACCTCGGTCACCGTCCTGAGCACGAACGACCCGCTGCGGCTCTACCACGAGTTCTCGACCCTCGACGCCGTCTCCGGCGGCCGTGCCCAGCTCGTGCTCGGCCGGGCCTCGGCCACCGAGTCGTTCCAGCTGTTCGGCTACGACCTGGCCGACTACGAGCGGCTGTTCGAGGAGAAGCTCGACCTGTTCCTGCGCCTGCGGCGCGAGGAGTCGGTCACCTGGTCGGGCACCGTACGCACCCCGCTGGTCGGGCACACCCCGCACCCCCGGATGCGTCCCGGCGGCATCCCGACCTGGATCGGCGTCGGCGGCAGCCCGAACTCGGTGCTCCGCGCCGCGCGGCACGGCCTGCCGCTCCTGCTCGCGGTCATCGGCGGCCGCCCGCAGCGCTTCACCGGCCACGTCGAGCTGTACCGGCGCGCGCTCGAGCAGTTCGGCCACCCGGTGCTGCCGGTCGGCCAGCACTCGCTCGGCCTGGTCGCCGACACGGATGAGGAAGCCGTCGAAACCTGGTGGCGCTACTGGCAGCCGGTCGTGGCGGCGCTGGGCCGCGAACGCGGCTTCTACGCCGCCGACCGGCAGCGATACCAGGCAGAACTCGACCACGGGGCGCTGTTCGTCGGCTCACCCGAGACCGTCGCCCGCAAGATCGCCACGGTCGCCCGTGACCTGCGGCTCAGCCGCTTCGACCTCAAATACGACATCATGCGCCTGCCCCGCGCCGCCCGCGCCCGCACCATCGAACTGCTCGGCCGCGAAGTGGCACCACGGGTCCGGGAACTGCTCGCGAAGGAGCCCTCCCATGTCTGACCTGCACTCCGACGACCTCGAGTTCGGCCTCGACACCTTCGGCGACGTGCCCGAGGACGACTCCGGCCGCCTCGTCTCCCACGCCGCCGCCATCCGGCAGGTGGTGGACGAGGCGGCCCTGGCCGACGACCTGGGCGTCGACGTCTTCGCCCTCGGCGAGCACCACCGCCCCGAATACTCCGTCTCCAGCCCGGAGACGGTGCTCGCCGGGATCGCCACCCGCACCGCCCGCATCCGGCTGGCCTCTGGCGTGACCGTGCTCAGCTCCGACGACCCAGTCCGGGTGTTCCAGCGCTTCGCCACCGTCGACGCCCTGTCGCGCGGCCGAGCCGAGGTCATCCTCGGCCGCGGCTCGTTCACCGAATCATTCCCGCTGTTCGGGTACGACCTGGCCGACTACGACGTGCTGTTCGAGGAGAAGCTCGACCTGTTCGTACGGCTGCTGGACGAGAAACCGGTCACCTGGAGCGGCACCATGCGCCCGCCGCTGCGCGAGGCCGACGTCTTCCCGAAGACCGAGTCGGGGCGCCTGCGCACCTGGGTCGGGGTCGGCGGATCGCCGCAGTCGGTGATCCGCACCGCCCGCCACGGCCTGCCGCTCATGCTCGCGATCATCGGCGGCCGGCCCGAGCGGTTCGCGCCCTACCTCGACCTCTACCGGCGGGCCGCCGCTCAGTTCGGCACGACCGCGCACCCGGTCGGCATGCACTCGCCGGGCTTCGTCGCCGACACCGACGACGAGGCCAAGCGGATCTTCTGGCCGCACTACCGGGTCATCCGCGACCGGATCGGAGCCCTGCGCGGCTGGCCGCCGATCCGCCGCGAGGAGTTCGACGCCGAGGTCGAGCACGGGTCGCTCTACGTCGGCTCACCCGACACCGTCGCCCGCCGGATCGCCCGCACCGTCCGCGACGTGGGCGTCGGCAGGTTCGACCTCATCTACACCGCCGGATCGCAGCCGGTCAGTGCCCGCCTGCGGGCGGTGGAACTGTTCGGCGCCAAGGTGATACCCATGGTCCGCGACCTGCTCGCCGGTTGACCCGGCCCGGCCGCCCCCTCAGCGAACGGAGATCCATGAACCACACCGACTCCGACGGTCGGCGGACCGTCGGCATCCTCGGCGCGGGCAAGGTCGGCACCGTGCTGGCCCGGCTCGCGCTGGCCACCGGATACCGGGTGCTCATCGCGGGGTCCGGCGACCCTGCCAGGATCGCGCTGACGGTAGAGGTGCTGACCCCGGGCGCGACGGCCGTGACCGCCGCCGAGGCGGCGGGCCGCGCCGACATCGTGGTGCTGGCCCTGCCGCTCGGCAGATACCGCACGATCCCGGCGGACGTGCTGCGCGGCAAGGTCGTCGTCGACGCGATGAACTACTGGTGGGAGGTCGACGGCGTCCGGGCCGACCTCACCGATCCGCGGACCTCGTCCAGCGAGATCGTGCAGGCGTTCCTGCCCGGGGCGCGGGTCGTGAAGGCGTTCAACCATCTCGGCTATCACGACCTGGAGGAGCAGGCCCGGCCGGCCGGTGCCGCCGGGCGCGTCGCGATCGCCGTCGCGGGCGACGATCCCGCCGCCGTGGCCGACGCCCGCGACCTGGTGGACGCGCTCGGCTTCGACCCGGTCAGCGCCGGACCGCTGGCCGAGGGTGTCCGGTTCGGGCCGGGAACCGAGTTGTTCGGCGCCGCCGTCGGCGCCGCCGAGGTGCGCGCCCGCCTCGACCGGTTCTCGTCGTCGGAGCTGGGCCGATCGGTGGCGGCCGCCCGCGCCGGGGCACCGGGGCAGGCGACCTCGCCCCCGGGCGGCGCCTGACCGAACCTCGGGAACCGCGACCGGGGCCGGTGCGGCCGGGTTGCGGGCCAGACCGCGCAACGCGGGGCGGCGGCGGATCCAGCGGGGCTGGTCCATACCGGACATGGTCCACCAGGCGGGTCTGGAGGGTGCGGCGGGATGGCGCCATTCCGCCGGCGCGGGGGACGGCGGGTTCAGTCCGGTGTGGCCCGGACGGCGGTGAAGACCTTGAGCAGCAGGGTGTGGAACCGGGCCTGCTCGGCCGGGGTCAGCGCGGCCAGCAGCAGCCGATCCACCTCAGCGGCGTCGCGCATCAGGTCCCGCAGCAGGATGCGGCCCTGGTCTGCGATGTCGATGAGCACGCGCCGCCGATCGGCGGCGTCCCGGGTGCGCGCCACATGGCCGCCGTCGGCGAGCTGGTCGACGATCTTGGCCATGTCGCTGGGGTCCACGCCCAGCCGGGCGCTCAGGTCCCGCTGGGCGTGCGGGCCGAAGTCGGCGAGCGCGGCGAGCACGGCCATGTGCCACAGCCGCAGGCCGCGGGCGGCGAGTCGATCGGCGATGCGGTTGCGCCCGGCCTTGCCGGTCAGCGAAAGCAGATAGCTGTCGATGGACGTCAGGGTGGGCGGCGGGTCGCGGGGATCCTCCATGGCGCCAATTGTAGGGGAGAACCTATAGTGGGTGCACACCCACTAATTATGGAGCGTGTCATGGACGCACTGCACCCCCGCCTGCTGGTCACCGACTTTTCCGCCGCGTTCGGCTTCTACGAGGCGGTGCTGCCCGAGCTGGCGGGCGCGAAACTGGCCGCGGGCGGACCGGGCGGGCCGTACGCCGGCTGGGACGTCGACGGTCAGGGCCTGCTGTCGCTGTTCGACCGACAGGGGATGGCCTCGGTCGTCGGTGACGAGACCGGCGCGACCGGCGCGGTCATGCTGGTCTGCCGGGTGGGTGACGTCGACGCGGGCACCCGGCTGTGCCTCGGACACGGCGCGACCCTCGTCGCGGCACCGGCCGACCGGCCCGAATGGGGCCCAGGACTGCGTACGGCGCACCTGCGCGATCCCGAGGGTGTGCTGATCGAGCTGCAGTCGTACTGATCCCGAGTGGAAAGTGTCGGGCGGCGACGGTACTTTCACCGCGCCGCCGCAGCCGATCTCGGCCGGTGGAAACACCGACGAGGAGGTGAATGCGGGTGAATGCTGCCCTGACACCGTTCGAGCGGCGCAGCTGCGCACGGGTCGTCGCCCCGGCCCGGCCGCGCAAGCTGGCCAAGGTGCCGTTCGTGGAGCTGGCCGACGGCCGCCTGCAGGGGGTCGTGTCGAGCGGTTCGGACATCGAGCGGGTGTACGTCTCATCGCTGTCCGCCGCCGACCACACGTTCCACTGCAGCACCAACAACAACCGCCCCTGCGGCGGCATCCGACCCGGCGGCTGCAACCACCTGCGGGCGCTGGCCGATGAGGCGGTGCTGCAGTACGGCGTCGCCCGCGTCGCCCGCTACCTGCGCGCCGACGTCGCCGACAGCGCGTCGACCGGCGGGGACGTGCTCAACGCCGTCAACGCCAAGCACTCGGCGTCGGCGGGCGCGCCGGTGTTCGCCCGATTCCTGCGGCACCTGGCCTACCTGGAGCTGGCCGCGTCGACCGAGCCGGTGACCGAGATGCACTGGTTCCCGGCGGGCGGGGCGGTGCGCTGATGCGGTTCGATCTGCTGGCCACGCCCGGAGACGGCGTCGCCGAGGCGTACGAGGTGGTCGCCGGGTTCGACGGCGCCCTGGTGCCGGGCCTGCTGCGGCCCGGCGCGGAAGAGATCGCGGCACTGCACGCGCTGGCCGCCGCGGTGGCGGGCACACCGCTGTCCGGCCGGGTCGCCGAGGCGGTGGAGAAGACGGTCGCGGGCTCGATCTCCGACGAGCACCTGGCGGCGCTGGTCGCGGCCCGCTCGGCCCTGCTGGGCGCCTGCCACGATGAGCTGCTGTCGCGGCTGGACGAGGCGTCGGGTCGTACCCGGCAGACCTGGTCCGGGGCGACCGAGCCCGCACCCGGCGGCGAGAACCTGCTGGCCGCGGCCCGGTCCTGGCTGTCCGAACTGGCCATCGCGGGCTGGCGCGGCCTCGACCACGACTTGGTGTCGCACGCCGACCAGGTGGTGCAGGCGCTGCTGGCCGACCCGTCGCTGCGCCGCCTCGGCGTGCTGCTGGACGGCTTCGCGGGCGAGCTGCGCGCCTGCGCGCCCGGTGCGACGATGCCCCGGGTGCCGGTGCGCCGCTGGGCCGACCTGTGGTCGCGGGCCGTGCTGCTCGCACAGCCGGGCGCGCTCGCGCCGACGTCCCGCGGCACCGTCTCCGGGCGGCTGCTGCCGCTCGGCATCGACCTGCAGGAGCACCCGACCGCCGTACAGGCGCAGGTGCACGCGGTGCTGGAGACCGCCGACGGCGCCCGGCTGGTGCGGGCGAGCGTGTCCGCGCCGAAGGTCGACACCCTCGTCGGTCCCGGCACGTGGCAGCTGCTGCGCGGGCACTGCGCGCTGCTGGCGGCCGTCTCCGAGCAGCGGGCGATGGAGCTGACCGACATGCCGGTCACGGCAGGCGGCGACCTGCTGTGGTCCGACGCGTACGCGGTCATGGGCGCGCCGGCCGACGCCTTCGCCACCGCCCGGGTGCGGCTCGCCACTGCCGTCGCGACGCCGGTCCCGCCGCTGGAGCGGCACCCGGTCCGCATCGCCGAACCTGTCCTCCTCGAGGGCTACGCCAGCACCACCGCCGACGACGGCGTCACCCTCGCCCTGCCGGGCGTGGAACTGGCCGTCGACACCGACCGGATGCACAACGCCGGACCGCTCACCCCCGAACTGGTCGCCGCGTCAACCGCCTGCCTGGGCCTGCTGCGCTGGGACGGCCGCTGGACGGTCCAGCCGATCGCCGTGGAGGCGCCGGTCAAGCGCAAGACCACCGCCGTGCACGCCGGTGCCTGGGCGGGCGGCGCCACCGACGCGGCTGGGACCAAGGTCGAGGCGGCCGCCGCCGACGCGGTGAAGGTGCTGCGCGAACGCGCGGGAAGGCTGCTGCGGCGATGACCACCGACTCCGACCTCAACCGCCGCCAGGTCCTCTACTGGCGACTCATCGCGCGGCTGTTCAGCCGCGAGGAGCAGGCCACCCTGGAGCAGGCCAGCCTGGCCGTCATCGAGGACATCGGCCTGCCCGCGGCCCTGCTCGACCCGCAGGTGTCGGTCGACACCATCGTGCAGCGCTTCCCGGACCTGGCCGTCGAGCTCGACGGTCTGATGCAGCCGGAGACCACCGACGGCGAGCGCGACGGCGCCGCCGAGGTGCGCCGGGCCGCGCTCGCGGCCAAGCTGCTGCTCAACGTGTTCGACACCGGCTCAGGATCGGTGTCGGCGACCCAGTTGGCCCGCTGGCAGTCCGACGCGGGCTGGCTGGAGCGGGCCCTGGGCCAGGAACCGGGCAGCCTGCGCCGCACCGGCCGGGGAGCCGGCAACGGCCCGGACGGCGCCGGTATGGGCGCGACCCTCGGCGAGCTGGAAGGCGACCTGGTGAGCCGGATGCAGCTGCGGGAGGTGCTGGCCGATCCGAAGCTGGCCGCACAGCTCACCCCGAGCATGTCGCTGATCGAGCAGCTGCTGCGGGACAAGTCGAATCTGTCCGGGGTGGCGCTGGCCAACGCGAAGTCGCTGATCCGGCGGTTCGTGGACGAGGTCGCGGCGGTGCTGCGTACGCAGGTGGAGCGGACGGCGGTGGGGACGATCGACCGCAGCGTCCCGCCCAAGCGCGTGTTCCGCAACCTGGACCTCGACCGCACCATCTGGAAGAACCTGACCAACTGGAGCCCCGAGGACCAGAAGCTCTACGTGGACAGGTTGTTCTACCGCCACACCGCCAGCAAGACGACGCCGTCGCGGCTGATCGTGGTGGTGGACCAGTCCGGGTCGATGCTCGACTCGATGGTCAACTGCACCATCCTCGCCTCGATCTTCGCCGGGCTGCCCAAGGTCGACGTGCATCTGATCGCGTACGACACCAGGGCCATCGACCTCACCCCGTGGGTGCACGACCCGTTCGAGGTGCTGCTGCGGACCAAGCTGGGCGGCGGCAACGACGGCCCGATCGCGATGGCGATGGCCCGCCCGAAGATCTCCGAACCGCGTAACACGGCCATGGTGTGGATCTCGGACTTCTACGAGTTCGACCGCTCCCAACCGCTGTACGACAGCATCGTGGCCGTGCACCGCTCCGGCGTGAAGTTCATCCCCGTCGGCTCGGTGACCAGCTCCGGCCAGGGCATCGTCAACCCGTGGTTCCGGCAGCGGTTCAAGGACCTCGGCACGCCGGTGATCTCCGGCCACATCAGCAAGCTCGTGTTCGAACTCAAGAACTTCCTCGCCTAGGAGAACGACCCATGACCGACATGCTGCGCGCCCCCGCCGAAGTCAAGTACGCCGAGGAACTCGACTGGCTGGAGTCGATCGACACCGGTCCGAAGCCGTTCTCGTGGCGGCTGTCCCCGCGCATGGTGCGCCTGTTCATTCTCGGCTCCGAGCGCGCCGACGGCCTGGACCGTGCGGTCCCGCAGAAGTGGTTCGGCGACCGCAGCTTCGTCGAGCGCGCCATCGTCACCCTGGCCTCCGACCGGGGCCTGCTGCTCATCGGCGACCCGGGCACCGGCAAGAGCTGGCTGGCCGAGCTGCTGGCCGCCGCGATCTGCCGCAACTCGACCCTGGTCGTGCAGGGCACCGCGGGCACCACCGAGGACCACATCAAGTACTCGTGGAACGTGTCGGCGGTCATCGCCAACGGCCAGTCCCGGGCCTCGATGATCCCGTCGCCGATCATGACGGCGATGGAGCACGGGGTGATCGGCCGGTTCGAGGAGCTGACCCGTTCCACCAGCGACGTCCAGGACGCCCTGATCTCGATCCTGTCCGAGAAGTACGTCTCCATCCCCGAACTCGACGACGACAACATCGTCTTCGCCAAGCCGGGCTTCTCCATCATCGCCACCGCCAACAGCCGCGACCGGGGCGTCAACGACCTGTCCTCGGCGCTCAAGCGGCGGTTCAACTTCGTCCGCATCCCGGTGGTGACCAACAAGAAGAGCGAGGCCGAGATCGTCCGGTTCCGTACCGTCGAGCTGCTGCGCCGTCACCAGATCGAGCTGGACGTGCCGCCGACGCTGCTGGACATCCTGCTGCAGAGCTTCGCCGACCTGCGCGCCGCCGCCGCGTCGGCGGGCAGCGACGACGAGAAGCTGGAGTCGGCGCTGTCGACCGCCGAGCAGATCGGCGTACTGGAGGACGCCATCCTGCACAGCAACTTCTTCGGCGACCGGTCCCTGCAGCCGCAGACCCTGGCCGGTTCGCTGGTCGGCTCGCTGGCCCGGCGCACCCCGGAGGACCTGGCCATCCTCAACAAGTACTGGCACGGCGTGGTCGAGCCGCGCAGCAAGGCCGAAGGCGGCCTGTGGCCGCAGTTCCTCGAGGGTGGCCGCGAGGCCATCAAGACCCTGTCGTGACCGCCGCCTTCGACGGGCTGCGCTCGCAGCTGCTCGACGCCGCCGCCGCGATGTCGGACGGGCCGGACGCGCTGTCCGGGATCCTGTCCGGCATCGTCGACGACGTCGGCCGGGCACTGGCCGAACCGCTGGAGATCTTCCCGGTCTGTCACCACTCGCCCGCCTCGGCGATCGCGATGGCCCGGCGGCTGCGCGAGAAGCAGCCCAAGGTCATCTACCTGGAGCTGTGCGAGGACATGACGCCGCTGCTCACCGAGCTGCGCAACTGCAGGCTGCCGGTGGCGGTGCAGGCGTTCGCGTCCGAACTGGACGGCTTCCCGCAGGAGTGGTCGCCGCTGTCGGTGGTCGCGCCGATCACCGAGGCGTCGGCCGAATACCAGGCCATCGCGTACGCGCTGGACACGCCCGGGGTCGAGCTGGTGCTCGTCGACCGGTCCACCGACCACGTGTTCCAGTGGCAGCCGCGTAAGGACAAGGCCGCCGAGGGCGTCGCCCCCGCCGAACCGGTCGAGGGCGAGCCGGTCGAGGGCGCCGAGCTGCACGGCGACGCCGTCGGCGTCGAGATCGGCGACCTGCGGCCGCGCTTTTCCGAGCTGGAGCAGCACCTGCTGCACCACGGCAAGGTGCGGCACTGGTCGGAGTGGTGGGACCAGTACGTCGAGCAGCCGTTGGGTGATGCCGACTACGACACGTACCGGCAGGTCATGGTCCTGATCGGCAGCCTGTTCCGGCGGCTGGCCCCCGGCGCGCACGACCGGGTCGCCGCCGACGAGGAGCGCGAGCGCTACATGTGGACCCGGATGCGCCAGCACCTGGCCGCCTCCGGCGCCGACAGCGGCGACTGCCTCTACGTCTGCGGCGCGTTCCACGCCGCCAGCCACGTGGCCGAGTTCGGCCTGCACGGCGACGACTCGTACGAGATCAGCCCCCGCACCGCCACCAAGTGGCACTACGGCCTGATCCCGTCCAGCCACTCCGCGATCGAGGCCCAGTTCGGGCTGGCCTCGGGTTCGGTGTCGATCGCGGCGGCGGTGTTCGCCAAGTCGGTGACCCGCACCGGAGTCGTGCCGTACCGGCTGGAAGGGCAGCAGGGCAGCAGCGCGGCCGGGAAGAAGAAGGCCAAGGCGGCGGCGGTCGTGTCGCCGCGGGCGCGGCAGGTCGCCGACCGGCTGTCGGGGTTCCTGGCCCGCCCGCCGGTGCTCGACGCGCTCGACGAGGACGAGCTGCTCGGCTGGTCGGTCGAGATCGTGCGGCTGGCCCGGCGCAACGGCTACCTGTCCAGCACGGCCGACGCCATCGCGGTGTTCGAGACGTCGATCCTGCTCGCGGGGATGCGCGGGCGGGCCCGGCCCACGCCGTACGACTTCCAGGACGCCGCCGTCACCTGCATCGAGAAGGAGAGCGTCCCCGGTCGGCGCGACGTGCGGCGGCTCTGCGAGATCATGCTCGGCGGCGACCGGATCGGCCAGGTCGGCTACGAGTCGCTGCCGCCGCTGGCCCGCGACGTGCACGACCGCCTCACCCCGCTGAACCTCAGGCTGGAGCAGCGCGGTGTGCAGCGGGCCCTGCTCGACATCGCCGGTGACCCGGCCCTGGCCAGGTGCTCGGATCTGTTGTGGATCCTGCGCTATCTGCTGCCGCACAGCGCCGTACGCCCGATCATGGGCGAGCGGCGGCTGGGCGAGAAGCCGATCCAGGAGTCGTGGGACCTGGCGCTCGGCACCCACCAGCGCGAACTGATCGAACTCGGCTATGAGGGCATCACCGTCGAGCAGGTGCTCGAACAGCGGCTGCGCCGCGCCGTCTGGGGCCCGCAGGCCACCGCGGCGGTCGCCCTCGGCGCGGTCGAGGACGCCACGCTCTACCTGCGCAGCCGCCGCTTCGCCGACGAACTGGGCGCGCGGGCGGTCGACCTGCTCGCGGCGGAACGCACCGTGGACGACGCGCCGGAGGTGCTGCGGCGGGCCCGGCGGCTGCTGGCCCACTACCGCGCCACCGAGCCGGTGCTGCCCGGCTGGCTGGAGTCGTTCGTCAAGGCCGGGTACGCCCACTACTGCACCCTGCTGCCCAACGCCTTCGTCGACGCCGAGTCCGGCACCCGGCAGGTCGCGGCGATGCTGGGCTTCCTGTTCAGCATGGAGAGCCTGGCCCTGTCGCTGGGCTGCGACCGGGCACAGCTGGAACTGGCCGTGGCGCAGTCGCACCCGACCACGCCCGCCAAGACCGCGCTGTTGTGGGCGGCCCAGCACCAGCTCGGCATCCTGACCCGTGCCGAGCTGCGGGAACGGACCGGGCAGCTGCTGGACAACCCCCTCGTCCTGCCCGCGTACCCGCACTATCTGAGCGGATTCGTGCAGGCGCTGGAGCCGGTTCCGGCGCTGACCGGGTTCGTGGTCGAGGTGATCTCGCAGGCGTTCGCGCGGCTGCCCGACCCGATCCTGCTGCCCTGGCTGCCGACACTGATCACCACGCTGCGCAAGGAGGGCGGCGACCACGTCGCCCTGCTGGCTCGCGAGGCCGGTCGCATGTTCCCCGGCAGCCTCGCCGCCCTCGACACCTGGACCCCGCCCTGGTCGGCGACTGCCGAGGTGGCGGTCGGGGCGGCGCAAGCGGGCGCGGCGGTCGCGGGGCCGGTCCCCGGCCTGCTGGTGGCCCGTCCGGAAGCGACGGACGCGTTGGCGGCCGTGCTCGGCTGTGAAGGCGAGTGGACCGCGACGACATTGGCCCCGGTGGGCGGACCTGTGTACGACCTGTTCGACCGCCATCCGGAGACGGCCGCCGCGCTCGCGCTGGCCATCGGGGCAGCCTGACGGATGTCACCGGTCCGCATCCGCGATGAACGGATGCGGACCGGCGTCACCCATGGCGGCCGCCCCGTCGCGGTTGATCATCAACCTGTGGCAGGGCACGCTCGGAGTCACCGTCATCGTGGCGTTCACTGATCGGATGCCGGGTGTCGGAGTCGCTGATGTTCCTGGTGGAGCTCAGTGGTGATGCTCGCCCATCGTCGCAGCCAGCCGTCGAGCAGCTCGGGGCTGGTGAACGACCGGTAGGGCAGCAGCGCCAGGACATGACCGTCGTCGGCGGCGAGCAGGCGGCGTTCGCATAGGACGGTGATGGCACTGCGGACCGCGGCGGCGTCGCCGAGCGGCGCGGCGCGTTCGGTGATCCGCTCGGGTGTGGTCAGCCGGTCGGCGAGGACGTAGACGGCGCTGGACAGCAGATCGAGCGTCTCGGTCGCGCTGTCACGGGTGACGGCCACGAAGCCGGCGCCGAGCCGGGCGTGCGCGTGTTCGGGGTGGCGGCGCCAGTTGTCGAGGGCGGCGTTGAGCGCGCCGAGATGGCGGTGGACGGGGGCCTGCGGAGGCAGGGTGCGGCTGAAGAAGTAGGCCGCACGGTCGAGGTCGACCCGTCCGGGCGGGAACAGGTGCCGGTAGTACGGTTCGGGCCGCACACCGTCGATTCCGTACGTCGCCGGGTCGGTGTGGAACGGGGCGAACCGGTGCACCTGGGCGATGGTCGCCGAGCCGCCGGGAGCGGGCAGGTGCCGTAGCCGGCCGATCAGGTCGAGCATGCGCGTGTAGTCGTCGTCGGTCTCGCCGGGGAAGCCGACGAGGATGTTGTAGGAGGGATGGATGCCCGCCTCGGCCAGCCATTTGATGGCCTGGACGTTGCGTAGTGCGGTGATGCCTTTGCGCATGAGTGCCAGGACGTGGTCGGAGAAGCTCTCGATGCCTGGCTGCACCCACCGTACGCCGCTCGCGGCGAGGGCGGCGGTGTCACGTTTGCGCAGGTTCGCCTTGAGCTCGTAGAAGAGGCTCAGGTGCAGCGGCTGCTGGGTCAGGTGGGTGAGCAGTCCGGTGTAGGCGTGGTGGTCGAGGATGTTGTCCGCGGCCATGAAGTCCGTGACCTGGTAGCGGGCCGACAGCGCGTGCAGTTCGGCAGCCACCGCCTGCGGCGGTTTGGTCCTGAACGTCATGCCGAGGGCGTTGAGGCCGCAGAAGGTGCAGTGTTGACGCTCACCCCACCAACAGCCACGCGAGGACTCGTAGGGCAGGTTCACCAGTGCGGGTAGCTGGTGCGGCGGGTGTGCCGCACGCGCGGTGAAGTAGTCGTCGTAGTCCGGTACCGGGCCGGCGCCCAGGTCTGCGACGAGCCTGGCGCGGGACGCCAGCAGCCCGCGGGCGGTCACGCCGGGGATCCGGCGGTCTGGTTCCCCCTCGGCGAGCGAGTCCAGCCACTGTGGGAAGGACTCGTCCGCCTCACCGGTGAAGACGTGGTCCACCAGGTCGGGGAACCGCTCGGCGTACTCCTCACCCATGACGTCGTGGACACACGAACCGCCCAGCAGGATGAGGCGGCCCGGATCGAGCCTCTTGAGGCGGCGGGCCACGGCGAGGCTGGCCAGGGTCTGGTTGAACACGCAGGTGAACCCGTACGCGGCGGCGTCGCGGCCGAGCAGGTGCGCGGCACAGCGGTCGAGGAAGGCCGGCACCACCCGGTCGCGCAGTTCGACGAGCCGGTCCAGGGAGCGGCCATCCGGGGCGGACTCGGCGAGGAACCGGTCGGAGTCGAGGGCCTGCGCGCCGAACAGGTCGGCGGCGAACAGGTGCTCGGCGAGCGGGAACAGTGCCGGGGTCTCGGCGAAGGTCTCGTACAGCTCGGCGCCGATCAGGGCGGCGAAGTCGAGGTTGGGGTACGCGGCGCCGCAGTGGTGACCGGCCTGGCGCGCTCGGGCGACCAGCAACCCGGCGGCGAGGCTGGGCCGGGTGCCCGATGCCCACGGCATGCTCACGATCAGGCAGCGCATGGCGGTGGCCCGTCACCGGCCGGCGAGGGCCGCGGCTGCTTCGGCCTGGACCCGCTCGGCGAGCCAGCGCTCGCCGAATGTGGTGCGCAGCCCGTACGCCAGTCGCAGCCGATGCCGCGGTTCGCAGGCGCGGCTCATCGCGTACCGGCAGAGATCCGGGTCCCGGATGAGCTCGACGCAGGTGTGGCAGACCCGGTGCCGCAGGATGTGCCGGTAGGGTGAGCCGCCCTCGCGCAGCCAGCCGAGGACGGGGCCGAAGCCCCACAGCCGCAGGGTCTGCAGCAGCGGATGGACCCGCCATCGGTGGACGATGTCGACCAGCGGCTCGCGGGTGGCATCGCCCAGCTGCAGGGGATGGTCCTGGCGTTCGTGGCTCAGCGGCGCGCAGCAGGGCGCGACCCGGCCGCCGGGCTGGACCAGCGGCCCGGTCGACGGGCAGGGCGTGGTGTCCCAGGAGTCCTCGCCGACCGGCGCGTACTCGAACAACTCCCGGGCACGGCCGACCGGGCCGACCGGCTGGAACGCCATCCGCTCGCCGGCGAATCCGCGTACCTCGTCGATGAGCCGGGCCTCCGGATAGGTCATCGGCTCGCCGTGCGCGACGCGGATGAGCGCGGTCTTGCCGACCCGGCGAAGAGCCTCGAAGGCGTGCCGGATGCGATCGATCGAGACGAACTCGGTGTGGTAGACGTCGGTAGAGATGTCCCAGTGGTCGATGTCGGCGAAGACCTCGATCCAGTCGGCGGCCCGCTCGGCCGAGGTGGCCCAGTGCGCGGCCGTGACGATGCCGGTCACCATTCCCGAAGCCTTGGCGGCGGCGCCCACTCGCCGCACGAACGCGCGGGCCAGCGTAGGTTCGCCCCCGGTGAAGTCCACGAACCGGATCCCGGCTGCGGCCAGCTCGCTCATCTGTGCCGAGATCCGTTCGGCGAAGTCGGCGCGGAAGGTGGTGGCGCCCAGTTCCGGCCCGGCGCTGACGCTGCAGTGCGCGCACCGCAACGGGCACGCCTCGGTCACGACGAATCCGATCCGGTATGCCGAAACCGTCTGTGCCTCCAAGAGGTTCGACGCGGTACGCGGGGTGAGGCCGTCCTGCAAACTCATGTCGGGAGCTCCCTGGGGCGTCGTGGGCTTGTCGGGCGGGAGAAGCCGCGACGGTTCCTCCCGCCGAGCTGGGTTGCTACAGGCCGCCGCCCCCACGGGCGAGCAGCGAGCTGACCTGGGTCAGGACTTGTTCGTCGAAGGCCTGGTCACCGGTGATGATCTCGCGGATGTAGCTGGCAGCAAGGCTGCCGTCGCGCGGTCCGCGGGCGGCGGTGGCGGGCGCCGCGGTGACATCGGACGGCAGCGCCTCTACGCCGTGTTTGGCGAGCACGGCGAGCAGGTCATTGCTGAGGGCGTTCCGGTCGACTTCGGGGACCTTGGGTGGCATCAGGTTCCTCCTCCGCTACTTTCACCCTGATATGGGTGGTGAGGTACCGAACATACCGATGCCCAATTATTTCCAGCAATGCCCGAATTGGGGTACTCGGTGCACCCGGCGTAGTGTCGCGTCATGGACCGGCTGGAGCAGATGCCGCAGGATTGGACCCGCGCCCTGGCCGTCGCGGCCCATCCCGACGACGTGGAGTACGCGGTCGCGGGCGCCGTCGCAGCCTGGACCACGGCCGGCAAGGACGTGCGCTACACCATCGTCACCCGGGGTGAGGCCGGTATCGACACGATCCCGCCCGAGCAGTGCGGGCCGCTGCGCGAGGCCGAGCAGCGCACAGCCGCCGCTTTGGTCGGTGTGTCGCAGGTGGAGTTCCTCGACCACCGCGACGGCGTCATCGAGTACGGGCTGCGGCTGCGCCGCGACATCGCCGCCGCGATCCGTCGGCACCGCCCGGAACTGGTGCTCGTGGGGAACCTGCACGACACCTGGCTGGGCGGCGGCTGGAACACCCCCGACCACCGGCACGTCGGCCGAGCGACACTGGACGCCATCGGTGACGCGGCAAACCGCTGGATCTTCCCCGAAATCGCCGAGCAGCTGCCCCCGTGGACCGGCGTGCGTTACGCCGCCGTCGGCGGATCGCCGCAGCCAACCCACGCCGTCGACATCACCGACACGATGGAACGCGCCGTGGCGTCGCTGCAGGCCCACCGCGCCTACCTGCAGGCGCTCGGCGGTCAGATGGCCTCGCCACGCCGGTTCCTCGAGCAGATGGCAGACCTGGTCGCCCCTCGCTTCGGCGGCCGGCGCGCGGCCGCGTTCGAGCTGCGCCGAATGTGACCGAGCACGGTCAGCCCCGGCTACCGCGGTGAGCTCGGTGTGCGGTCAGGATAGCCGGCAGGCCGGTCCGGGCACGACGATTTGCCACTGGTGATGCGGCTGGTCTGGGGCGCGATCGAGTGCCGAGGCGCTGTTCAGGGCCATACGTCGGATGCGCTGCCCATGCCGGCTTCGTTGGAGAACAGGTCCCTGCGAGGGCCGATGATGGGCAGCTACCCGTACGACAGGTCCTGGCTCGCGCGGCCGTCACGCCCACGGCGGGCGAGGCGTGAGATGCCGACTTCGGTGAACGCAGTGAGGTGGGTCAGCTCTGGCGGAGCACGGCCACGCCCCTCGGTCCGACAGCAATGCCGCCGTCCGGGCCCCGGGTTCCGACCAGCGGCTCACCGGCCATGCCGGCGACGGTCACCGTCCGGTCGGTGCGGTTGACGAGGAACGCGTATCGGACCTCGTCCTGCCGCCGCACCGCGAGTTCGACCTGCCCGCGTACGCTCGGCGGGAGCTCGCTCGCCACGCCCGCCGCCTCGGCCAACGTGCCCAGCACCCGGGTGAGGCCCGCCGGGCCCAGACAGGTGGACGCGTACGCCGCCGAGCCCGCACCCACGGTCCGCCTCGTGACGGCGGGGCGCCCGGCCAACTCTCCGCCCGCGTACCGGGCCAGCACGGTGACGTCCGGCGAGGTCACCTGGACGTGCTCGGACCACAGGCTCGCGTCCAACCCCAGGTCGAGCGGAACGGTCTCGCCCCGCCGCAGCGGAGCGAACTCCTCGACCCGGATCCCGAGCAGGTCGCGCAGGGCGCCGGGGTGGCCGCCGAGCCACACGTGGTCGTGCTCGTCGACGATGCCCGAGAAGTACGTCGTCACCAGATGGCCGCCGGATTCGACGTAGCCGCGCAGGTCCTCGGCGACCGGCTCGCTGATCATGTGCAGGATCGGCGCGACGACCAGCCGGTAACCGGCCAGCGGCGTGCCGAGCGGCACGACGTCGACGCGGATGCCGAGGTCGAGGAACGCGGTGTACCAGTCGAGGGCTTCCTCCCGGTAGCGCAGCAGGTCGCTCGGGTGCGAGTCGGCTTCGGCGGCCCACCACGACTCCCAGTGGAAGACGATCGCGGCCGGGGCCTGCTCCCGGTGGGCGCCGGCCAGTGGCGCCAGGTCGCGCAGGGTGGCACCGAGGCGGGTGACGGAACGGAAGACGTCGCTGTCGGAACCGGCGTGGGGAACCATGGCCGAGTGAAACTTCTCCGCACCGGCCGCGGACTGGCGCCACTGGAAGAAGCAGACCGCGTCGGCGCCGTGCGCGACGTGGGTGAGCGAGTCGCGGGCCAGCTCGCCCTGCTTCTTGGCCACGTTGACGGGCTGCCAGTTGACCGCGCTGGTCGCGTGTTCCATCAGGAACCACGGTCGACCGCCGGCGATGTTGCCGGTCAGGTTCGCCGAGAAGGACAGCTCGTCGAGACCCTGCGGGCCGGGTTCGAGGTAGTGGTCGTTGGAGACGAAGTCGACGTCGGCGGCCCAGGCGGCGTAGTCCATGCCCTTGGTACCACCCATGATCATGAAGTTGGTGGTGACGGGCACGTCGGGGGTGTACCGGCGCAGGATGTCGCGCTCGGCCCGCAGATGCTCGCGCAGCGCCTCGGAGGAGAAGCGCTTGAAGTCCAGCTGCTGGGTCGGGTTGGGGTGGGTGGCGGCCAGGCGCGGCGGGAGGATCTGCGCCCAGTCGCCGTACTCCTGCGACCAGAAGGCGGTGCCCCACGCGTGGTTGAGCGCGTCGAGGGTGGCGTAGCGCGCACGCAGCCAGGTGCGGAAGGCGTGCGCCGCGTCGTCGGAGTAGTCGTACACGTTGTGGCAGCCCAGCTCGTTGGACACGTGCCAGGCGGCGAGCGCCGGGTGGTCGGCGTAGCGCCCGGCCAGCGCCTCGACCAGGCGCAGGGCGTACGACCGGAAGACCGGCGAGGTGGGTCGCCAGTGCTGGCGGCCGCCCGGCCAGATCGTCTCGCCTCGCGCGTTGACCGGCAGGATCTCGGGGTGCTTCGCGGTGAGCCAGGGCGGCGGTGAGGCGGTGGCGGTGGCCAGGTCCACGGCGATGCCGTGGTCGTGCAGCAGGGCCATGACCTCGTCGAGCCAGTCGAAGCGCCACGTGTCCGCGCCCGGCTGTAGGCGGGCCCAGGAGAAGATGCCGAGCGAGACGATGTTGACGCCCGCTTCCCGCATGAGGCGTACGTCGTCGCGCCAGACCTCGCGGGGCCACTGCTCGGGATTGTAGTCGGCGCCGAAGGCGAGGCCCGGCGTGGCGTGGTCGGGTCGGCGCAGCCACTGCGGACGGGCGGGGTGGGTCACGGGGTGCTCCTTGCGAGGTTCTGCGGGCAGGGCTGGGCCGGTGCCGCGGACAGGTCCGGGACCCGTCGCGCGGCACCGGGGTCGGCGGTCAGCCGACCGTGAAGCCCTGGTCCTTGCCGTACTTCGCGGACGCCTCCTGCCACGCCTTCAGGGCGTCGGCCAGGGTCGTGCTCGAGACGTACGCCTTGCCGACGGTGTCGTTGAAGATGCTGTTGGCGTAGACCTGGAACGGCAGGTACGACCAGCCCTTCACGACGTTGGCGGCCGACTGGGCGAAGACCTGGTTGGCCTTCTGCCCACCGAAGTACGGGAACTCCTTGTTCAGGAACGCGTCCGACTTGAGCTCGGCGTTCGTGGCGGGGAAGGCGCCGTTGTCGACGCGGATCTGCACACCCGCACCCGCCGTGGCGTACTTGAGGAAGCCGTACGCCAGCGCGTTGTTGCTGCCCGCCTTCGGGATGGCCAGCGAGCTGCCGCCGTTCTCGGCGGCGGCGGTGCCACCGGCGGTCCACTGCGGCATCGGGGCGACGCGCCACTTGCCCTTGGCGGCGGGCACGCCGGACTCCAGGTTCGCCGGCATCCAGGCGCCGATGACGAGCGTGGCGATGGTGCCGTCACCGAGGCCCTTGTACCAGCCGTCGCTCCACGAGCCGACCGGCGCGACCAGCTTGTCGCTGATGAGCTGCTGCCAGGTGGTGGCGAACTTGGTGGACCCGTCGTCGGCCAGGTTGATGTTCACCTTGGTGCCGTCGACGGTGAACGGCTTGCCGCCCGCCTGCCAGATCAGGCTGGTGGTGAACCCGGCGTCGCCGGTGTCGTTGGTGATGTACGCCTTCGGGTCGGCGGCGTGCAGCTTCCTGGCGGCCGCGACGTACTCGTCCCAGGTGGTCGGCACCGCGATCTGGTACTTGTCGAAGACGTCCTTGTTGTAGAACAGCGCCATCGGGCCGGAGTCCATCGGCAGGCCGTAGGTGCCGCCGGAGACCTTCACCGACGACCACGGGCCGGGGGTGAACGTGCCGTCCAGCTCGTTCGCGCCCAGGGCGGACAGGTCGGTCAGGGATTTGCCGAGGGCGAACTGCGGCAGGGCGTAGTACTCGACCTGCGCCACGTCCGGCACGCCGGAGCCCGCCGCGATGGCGTTCTGCAGCGCGGTGTACTGGTCGTTGCCGGTGCCGGCGTTGACCAGGTTCACCTTCACCTTGGGGTACTTCGCCTCGAACGAGGTGACGACCTGCTTGAGCGTCGGCTCCCAGGCCCAGACGGTGATCGAGCCGCCCTTGTCGAGGGCGGCCTGCACCTGGTCGGCGCTGACCGGAGCGGTCGTGTCGCCGCTGTCGGAGTCGTTGCCGCAGGCGGCCAGCGCCACGGCCGTGACCGCGGCGGTGGCGAGCGCGGCCGTGCGCAGGAACGCGCGGCGGTTGGTGAACGACATGTGTGTCCTCTCAAACGGGGGTGTTGCGCTGGTGGGACGGTGTTGCGGGATCAGTCCTTGACGCCGCCGGCGGCGAGGCCGGACTGCCAGTAGCGCTGGAGGAAGAGGAAGGCGGCCAGCAGCGGCAGGATCGTCAGCAGCGAGCCGGTGATCACGAGGTTGAAGATGACGTCGCCGCCCGCGGTGGTGGCCTGGTCGTTCCACGAGTTGAGGCCCAGGGTCAGCGGGTACCAGTCCGGATCCTTGAGCATGATCAGCGGCAGGAAGTAGTTGTTCCAGGTGGCGACCATGGTGAACAGGGCCACCGTGACGATGCCCGGCGCCAGCAGCGGCACGCAGATGCGCAGGAACGTACGCAGCTCGCCGGCGCCGTCCACCCGTGCGGCCTCCATGAGTTCGCCCGGGATCGCCGACGCCGCGAACGTCCACATGAGGTAGAGACCGAACGGTGAGATCAGCGAGGGGATGATCACCGCCCAGGGCGTGTTGGTCAGCCCGAGCTTGGAGAACATGAGGAACGTGGGTACGGCCAGGGCCGTGCCCGGCACCGCGACGGCGCCGATGACGACGGCGAACACGCCGCGCTTGCCCGGGAAGTCGAACTTTGCCAGGGCGTAGCCGCCGAGGGTGGCCAGCGCGGTGGCGCCGCCGGCGCCCAGCACCACGTAGAGCAGGGTGTTGAGCAGCCACCGGACGAAGACGCCGTCGTCGTAGCCGAGGGTGTCGCGGATGTTCTGCCAGAGCGAGAAGTCGCCGGAGAACCACAGCCCGAACGAGTCGAACAGGCCCGCCTGGGTCTTGGTGGCGTTGATGAACAGCCAGACCAGCGGCACCAGGCTGTACACCAGCATGACGGCGGTCAGCACGGTCAGCAGCGGGCTGCGCCCGCCCTTTCGGGGGGTCATCGCCTACCGCTCCTTCCGCGTGCCGCGCAGCTGGACGGCGTAGGCGACGATCACCGTGAGGATGCCCATCACGATGGCGACGGTCGCGGAGTAGTTGTACTGCTGGCCGGAGAAGGACAGCGAGTACGCGTACATGTTCGGGGTGAAGTACGTGGTGATCACGTTCGGGGCCAGGCTCTGCAGGATGTTCGGCTCGTTGAACAGCTGGAAGCTGCCGATGATCGAGAAGATGGTGGCGATCAGCAGCGCGCCGCGGATCGCGGGCAGCTTGATCGACCGGATCACCTGCAGTTGGCCGGCGCCGTCGATCTCGGCGGCCTCGTACAGCGACTTCGGCACCACCTGTAGCGCGCTGTAGAAGATCAGCATGTTGTACCCGACGAACTCCCAGGTCACGATGTTGCCGATCGAGGCGAGGATCAGGTCGGGGGAGAGGGGATCGGGCAGCGACACGCCGAGCGCCTCGTTGATGTTGCCGACCAGGCCGAACCGGGACCCGTACATGAAGCCCCACATCAGCGTGGCCACCACGGCGGGCACCGCGTACGGCATGAAGACGGCGACCCGGAAGAACGCCTTGCCGTAGAGCCTGCCGCTGTCGATCGCCAGCGCGACCAGCAGTGCCAGGAACAGCATGATCGGCACCTGGACCAGCAGGAACAGCGCCACTCGCCCCGCCGCCGACCAGAACTGCGGATCGGTGAACGCGTCCTGGTAGTTGTCCGGGCCGACGAAGCTGGTGCCGCCGATCAGCCGGGTCCGGAACAGACTCAGGTAGATCGCGTAGCCGATGGGGGCGAGGAACACGAACGCGAACACCGCCATGAACGGGCCGACGAACGCCCAGCCGGTCCAGGCGATACGGCGTCGCGCCGGACTGCCACGGCCGGTGCGCTGGATCGTCGGAGGGGCAAGCACCGTCAAGTCCACTCCTTCCGACAAGTTCGTGATGGCCGTCTTGGGATGATGTTTACGTAAACATAGGGCGCCGACCTGTGCTCTCCGCATTCGATGCACGGAGGAGGGCAGCATCACGCTGCGTAATGTTTACGTAAACATCAGCGGAGTGATAGTGTCACCGACGCCGAACGGGCGTCAAGAAGCGGTTTCGGATTCGTTACATCGGCCTGGCGCTCCGGCGTCGCCGCCCTGGGGGAGGAGCGCGGAATGAGCCGCTCGAAGCCACGGGTGTCGATGGCTGACGTGGCTCGCCTGGCCGGGGTCTCCTCGCAGACCGTGTCCCGGGTCTCCACCGGCCACCCCGGCGTCGTCGGCAGCACCCGCCAGCAGGTCCTCGCCGCGATGAAGGAGCTGGGTTACCGCCCCAACAGCGCGGCCCGCGCCCTCAAGAGCGGCCAGTTCCGCACCATCGGCGTCATCCTGTTCACCCTGTCCAGCACCGGCAACAGCCGCACCCTCGAGGCGATCGCCACGCACGCGGCGCTGCAGGGATACGCCATCACGCTCATCCCCGTCGCCATGGCGACGCAGGACAGCGTGCTCGGCGCCTTCACCCGCCTGGGCGAGCTGGCCGTCGACGGCATCATCGTGATCATGGAGGTCCACCTGCTGGACTCGGCCACCGTGACGCTGCCCCCGCACGTGCAGGTGGTGGTCGTCGACTCCGACGCGGGCGACCGGTACAGCGTCGTGGACACCGACCAGGCCGACGGTGCCCGGCAGGCAGTGAACCACCTGCTGGAACTCGGCCATCGCACGGTCTGGCACGTGGCGGGGCCCGAGGGTTCTTTCGCGGGCGAGCGCAGGGCCCAGGCCTGGCGCGACACGCTCGCCGCCGCCGGGCGTCGGATACCGGAGCCGCTGCGCGGCGACTGGTCGGCCGAGTCGGGCTACCGGGCCGGGCTCGCGCTGGCCGAGGAGCCCGGCTGCACGGCGGTCTTCGCCGCCAACGACCAGATGGCCCTGGGTGTGCTGCGCGCGCTGCACGAGCGAGGTCGGGCGGTGCCGGGCGACGTCAGCGTCGTCGGCTTCGACGACATCCCGGACGCGTGCTCGTTCATCCCGCCGCTCACCACGGTCCATCAGGACTTCGCCGAGGTGGGACGCCGCTGCGTGGAGGGCATCCTCCGGCAGATCGACAGCGGCGAGACCGAGCGCGGCACCACGCTGGTGTCCACGCGCCTGGTGGTGCGGGACAGCACCGCCGCACCTCGCCTGCGCTGAGAGCGACGGCGCGTCGCGTCCGTCCCAGCGCGCGAATGTGGCATTGACAGCTGTCTGTCGATGACTCTAGGGTCCGGACACAGTACGCATACAAGGCGACCTTCCGGGTGGGCGCCATCCGCACCGTTCCCCCGGAAGGAACACCCATGCATCGTCGTCCGCTATGGACGCTGGCCGTCGTCGGCGCCCTCATCCTGACCGTCTCACCCGCCGCGGCAGCCGCCCCGCCGCCCGGTCCTGCCGCGCCCGTCGGGCTTGCCCGGCCCGCGGCCGACTCTCCCGCCCTGCGCGGGTCCGTCGCCCCCATCGGCGGCGTGGTGCCCGGCCTGACCGGAGCCGCCGCCCGGCAGGCCGCAGGTGCGGCGGCCGATCACTTCCGGTCCGCCCGGACCTCGGCACTGGCCGCCGCCCAGCTGCACACCTCGTGGGGCATCCGCTTCCCGATCAACGCCAGCCAGGGCCTGCGCGCGACCCAGAGCGTCGTCACCGGCGCCGGCACCACGACCACCGGCGGCGACTACGTGTACGCGCCGACGGCGATCCCGGCCGGTAGCGCGTGCATCGAGATGACCACCGCGTATACGCCGACGGGACCGAATCTGTGGGCCTGGGACTGGTGCGGCGGACGCGACGGCGTCGGCAAGCTCACGCCCATGAACGCGTCGTTCCTGGCCACCTACACGACCATGGTCAACGGGCGGCCGGCGTACAGCCTCGACGAGCACAAGACGTCGACCACGGCCAACACCTGGACCGCGTACCTGTACAACTTCCAGACCCACGCCTGGGACGTGTACTTCACCAGTTCCGGTGTCTACGACCTGCCGCAGTTCCCGTTCGGCTGGGACATGTTCGAGGTGTACACGTCGGTCAACCCGGCCACCGGCGCCGGCTACTACTGCCGCGACCTGGCCGGGAGGGCGTTCGAGAGCAGCGGCATCCAGCTGTCGGTCAACGGCGCGTGGACCCCGGCCACCGCCGCGAACGCGCCCACCGACAGCGTCAACCCGCCCGCGGGCAGCAGCTTCGACTGCCCGGCACTCACCTTCTCGATGGTGCACGCCAACGACGACTGGCTCGACCAGATCGGCGCGGCACCGACGTCGGTCTCGTACGAGGCCGAGGCGAGCGGCAACACCCGCGGCGGTCAGGCGGCGGTACGCAGCCTGTCGACCGCCTCGGGCGGCGCTGTCGTCGGCTACGTCGGCAACGGCACCGCCAACTATCTGCAGTTCAACAACGTCAACGGCGCCACCGCGGGCAGCCGCACGGTGACCGTCTACTACGCGTCGGGGGAGAACAGGTCGGCGACCGTCAGCGTCAACGGCGGCAGCCCGATCTCGGTCAGCACCCCCAGCACCGGCGGCTGGAACACGGTCGGTTCGGTGAGCATCACGCTGAACCTCGCGGCCGGGGCCAACACGATCCGCTTCGGCAACGCGGCCGGCTGGGCGCCGGACCTGGATCGCATCGTCGTGTCCTGACGAGAGAGTCGCGGGTGTGGAAACCGCCATCGGTTCCCACACCCGCGGCGGTCGTTACGACGCCGTCCGCGTCCACTGCTGGTTGGTGCCGCTGCCGCAGGTGTACTGCTGGATGTCGGCGCCGTCGCCGGTGCCGGAGCCGACCACGTCGAGGCACTTGCCGCTGTGCCGGGCGACCAGCCGGAAGTAGCTGCCGGTGGCCTGCCACTGCCACTGCTGGTTGGTGCCGCTGCCGCAGGCGTACTGGATGACGTTGGCGCCGTCGGTGGTGGCGGCGCCTGCCACGTCCAGGCACCTGCCGCTGTTCTGGTTGACGACCCGGACGTAGCCGCCGCCCGCGTCCTGGAACTCCCACTTCTGGTTCGCGCCGCCGTTCCAGGTCCACTGCTTGATCTCGGCGTTGTTCGCGGTGGACGCCGAGATCACGTCCATGACCTTGCCGCTGTTGCGGTTGGTGACCCGGTAGTAGGTCGGCGTGGTCACGGCCAGGCCCCACGAGTAGCGCAGCTGGTCGCGCCCCGACTGGTTGGTCGTGGTCAGCGACAGGTTGGTGCCGGAGCCGCTGAGCTGCTGGATGCTGTACCAGTCGTCGATGCGCACGCCGGGCCAGTACACGGTGCCCAGGCCCAGCGCGCGCGACTCGGCGGCGACGCCCCGGATGAACGACACGAACGAGTCGGACGTGGACGAGGCGTTGTAGTTGCGCCCGTCCGTCATGGGGGCGCCCCACTCGGTGACGATGACGCGACCGGCGTAGCTGCCGATGCTGTTGCGCAGTGCGTCCCGCCACTGCTGTTCGGTCGTGAGGCTGCTGTCGAAGAACTGGTAGATGTGCCGGGAGATGTACGTGCCGTCGAACCGGCTGTCGCTGCCGATCGTGATGAGCCGCTGGTTGTACCCGGCACCGCTGATGATCACGCGACCGCGCGGCACCCCGGCGTAGTTCGACAGCCACTGGGCCGCCAGGTTCTTCCAGTCTGCGTCGCTGTAGCCGTACGGCTCGTTCATCGGCTCGAAGTACACCCAGCTGTTGGCCCCGTACGCGTCGGTGATGGTCTGCCACATCGACCAGAACTGGGTGAGGTTGTCGACCAGGCCGTTGCGGGAGCTGCTGCCCTCCCAGTAGCTGAGGATGACCTTCATGCCCTTGGCCGCCGCCGCGTCGATGATGCCCCGGTAGGAGCCCCAGTACGCCCCGGACACGGTCGCGTGGTTGACCGGCAGGCGGACGGTGTTGGCGCCCAGGTTGTTCTGAAATCCGCTGAGGACCGCGTTCGCCTTCGCCTGGGTGGTCGCGTAGCTGTCCGACGTCGACAACCCGCCCAGGACCAGGACGTCGTCGACGAAGTTGTCGCGCTGGTCGGCCCAGTTGACACCTTTGAAGTCGTTGGTCGCCGCGTGCGCCGGCGCGGCCGTCACGGCCAGCCCGGCCGCCGCCACGACCACGCTGACGGCCATACCCAGCGGCAACAGCCGTTTCATCCTTCGCATGTGCTTCGCCCTTTCTCGGGGACGGGCGCGGTGAGTCGGATGCCATCTGTAGCCCAGGCGGGTCGGGCGACGCCACGATGTACACCGACTGGAACAGGAACGTTCACAGTCGAACATCCGAACCGGACTGTCGCCGTCCGGTCACCGGACGCGGATGCGCGCCACCGACGAATGGCGTACCACCAGCTCCGGCGCGACCAGGACCCGCTGTGACGGCCGGCGCTCGCCGTCGAGCAGGCGGGAGACCATCAGCTCGACCGCGACCCGGCCCACGTGGGTCTTCGGCGGCCGCACCGCCGACAGCGACGGCTCGGCCAGGTGGGCGACCTCGTCGTCGTAGGAGACCAGCGCCAGGTCGTCGGGGATCGACACGCCCTGCTCGGCACAGTACTGCGCGACCGACATGGCGTCGGGGTCGCTGTGCACGATCATCGCGGTGATCCTGGACCGCCCGCACTCGCCGAGAACCCGGTGAATGATCTCCCGGTGCCCGGGGTTGCCGAGCGCGACCGATTCGCGGACCACCGTCGCGTCGCAGATGCCGAGATCGGCGCACGCCACCTGCCAGCCCTGGAACAGGTATGCCGAGGTGGGGCTCCCCTTGGACAGCAGCAGCGCGATGCGCCGGTGGCCGTGCTGGTGCAGATGGTGCACGGCCATCTCCATGCCCAGCGCGTGATCGCTGCGTACGCACTCGATCTGTCGGGCGGTGGAGGTCCACCGCTCCGGCTGGCGCTCCACGAGGACCGTGGGCACGGGCAGGTGACCCACCCAGTCGATCATCTCCCGCGCCCGCTCACCCTCGAGGCTGGGCGCCAGCAGCAGACCCTGGACCTGCCCCGCCTCGATCAGCCGGCTGACCTGGCGCCGGTCCTCGTCCGCGTCGTAACTGGAACCACGCAGCTGGAGGCTGACCCCCAGCGCCGCGGCTGCCGCTCGTGCGCCGCTGACGATGGGCGGCCAGTAGAAGTCCAGCGACGGCACGACCATGCCGACGGTGAAGCGGGTGGACGCCTGCCGGGGCCGGTCCGTACGGCCGACGGAGGTCGGCAGTGTCGCGCCGCCGTGGACCTTCGTCACCAGATTGCGCCGAGCCAGGGCGTCGATGTCGCGCCGGATCGTGAGCTCGCTGACGGCCAGTTCGCGGGCGAGATCGCTGACCCGCACGGCTCCGTGACGACGAAGTTCGCCGAGCAGCATCTCCTGCCGCTGCACGCCGAACAGCCGCCGCCCCGCCATGACGGACCTCCCGCCACTAGCCTCGATGTTCGATTCTGTACGTTCGTGTGCCTTTCTGGACGGAGTATGGCGCGCGAATTCAGCACGGTCAACCCTTTTGGTAACCCGACTGAAACCAAAGCGCCCCATTGGTCCCGCCTGGCCGGGCGCCGTCGCCCTTCGACAGAGGAAGTTGATCAACGTGATCGAGAGCCTCCCACCTCCCGGCGCCGTCCACCGACTCGCCCGATCGATCTGGGCCGTCGTCGGCGCGGCACTGCTCGTCGTCGCCGCGGTGGGGATCGCGCCCGCGCCCGCCGAGGCGGCCCCCGTGGACATCACCAACGGCACCCAGTTCCGGGACACCAGCGGGAACGTGGTGCACGCCCACGGCGGCGGCATGCTGCGCGTCGGCGCCTACTACTACTGGTTCGGCGAGAACCGCAACGCCGACAACACCTTCCGCGCCGTCTCGGTGTACCGCTCCACGGACCTCAAGAACTGGGAGTTCCGCAACAACGTCCTGACCCAGGCGTCGAGTCCCGAGCTGAACGTCGCCAACATCGAACGGCCCAAGGTCATCTACAACAGCTCCACGGGCAGATACGTGATGTGGATGCACAAAGAGAACGGGTCCGACTACGGCGAGGCGCGCGCCGCCGTCGCCTCGTCGGCGACCGTGGACGGCACCTACACCTATCACGGCAGCTTCCGCCCGCTCGGACAGCACATGTCCCGAGACATCACGCTCTACAACGACAACGGCACCGCATACATGATCTCCGCGGCGGACGAGAACTACGACCTGAACATCTACCGGCTCACCGCCGACTACCTCAACGTCAGCACGCTGGTCGGCAACTTCTGGAACGACGCGCACCGCGAGGCCCCGGCCATGTTCAAACGCGGCAGCGTCTACTTCCTGCTGAGCTCGGCCGCCACCGGCTGGAGTCCGAACCAGGCACGCTACGCGACGGCGAGCAGCATCTCCGGCCCGTGGACCGGCTGGACCAACGTCGGCGACTCCACCACGTTCAACTCCCAGCCGACCTACGTGTTGCCGATCCAGGGCACCTCGACGACCAGCTACCTCTACCTGGGCGACCGCTGGGCCGGTGCCTGGGGCGGGCCGGTCGGCGACTCGCAGTACGTCTGGCTGCCGATCAGCTTCCCCAGCAGCACCAGCATGAGCCTGACCTGGTATCCGCAGATCACCATCGATGCCGCCACCGGCACCGTCACCGGGAGCGGATCGACTCCGAGCTACCGGATCACCGCTCGTCACAGCGGGAAGGTGATGGACGTGGTCGGGGGGTCGACGGCCAACAGTGCCGAGGTCAAGCAGTACGCCTGGAACGGGGGAGCGAACCAGAAGTGGCAGTTCCAGGACGCGGGGGGCGGCTATTACCGGTTGGTGAGCCTGGTCAGCGGCAAGTGTCTGGACGTGGCTGGGGCGTCGACGGCGGACGGGGGCAACGTCATTCAGTACACCTGTGGCGGTGGGACCAACCAGCAGTGGCAGTGGGTGGCCACGGGCGGTTATTTCCAGCTGCGGGCTCGGCACAGCGGCAAGTGCCTGGACGTGGTGAGCGCGTCCACGGCCGACGGTGCCGACATCCAGCAGTACGCCTGCGGCAGTGGCACCAACCAGCAGTGGTCCCGCACCGCTGCGTAGCACATCACCCGCCGTCCTGCGGTGATCACCCGCATGCAGGGTGATCACCGCCCCCTGAAAACCTTTGGAGGCAAGCGTGAACTCACGCATGACAAGACCCGGAACACCACTCGCACGGTGGACAGCCCGGCTGGCAGGCATGCTGCTCCTCGTCGGCGGCGGCCTCGTCGCGGTCGCCTCGCCCGCGGCCGCCGCCAGCGGTTACCTCTACGCCACGTTCAGGGGCGACGGTGCGGCCGACCAGGAG
Source organism: Catellatospora tritici (assembly GCF_019083965.1). GTDB lineage: Bacteria > Actinomycetota > Actinomycetes > Mycobacteriales > Micromonosporaceae > Catellatospora > Catellatospora tritici. The sequence continues at coordinate 847 of NZ_JAHRCY010000038.1, read as the reverse complement.
CTGTGGGTCTACCAGTCGACCGACGGGACCAACTTCACCACCTTCGCCGACACGAACTACCAGGGGCCGTCCGGCGTCCTGCGCGACCCGAGCATCATCAACCACAACGGCACCTACTTCATCGCCTACACCGTCCAGTCCTGGACCACGAACTCCACCTACTTCAACATCGCCTCCAGCACGAACCTGACCACCTGGCAGCACGTGGCGAGCGTCAACTCGGGCATCGCGGACACCAAGTTCACCTGGGCGCCCGAGTTCTACGTCGAGGGCAGCACGGTACGGGTCATCGCGAGCGTCGCGCAGACCACCTGCTCGAACTGCTTCCGGCCATACGTCTACACCGCCCAGAACAGCGCGCTGACCTCATGGAGCGGGCCGGCGGCGATGGGCGGGCTGGACGCCAACCACATCGACACGTTCGTGGTGCGCTCCGGTAGCACCTACCACGCCTTCGTCAAGAACGAGACCTCGAAGTACATCGAGCACTGGACCAGCACGACGAGCCTGACCAGCGGATGGACTTCGGCGGGCAGCCTGTGGACCTCCGGGTACGAGGGGCCGGCGGTGACCCAGCTGGCGAACGGCACCTGGCGCATCTACGTGGACAAGTACACCAACGGTGGGATCTGGTCTGCCACCAGCTCCGATCTCAACAGCTGGTCCGGCCTGAGCAGTGTGGCCTGCGCGGGCTGCCGGCACGGCACCGTCCTGCCGGTGGCGGCACTGCCGGCCGCCGCCCCCTATTACCAGATCACCGCTCGTCACAGCGGGAAGGTGATGGACGTGGTCGGGGGGTCGACGGCCAACAGTGCCGAGGTCAAGCAGTACGCCTGGAACGGGGGAG
>NZ_JAHRCY010000037.1:35825-74318 GCF_019083965.1 Catellatospora tritici | reverse complement strand
TCGGTCTGGCGGAAGACGACGTCGGTGAGCGCGGCGTCTTCGAACCGGACCCCGTGCAGTCCGGACATGCTGAAGTCGGTACGCACCAACCGTGCCCGGCGGAAGGTGGAGTTCCTCAGTTCGGCGGTGGTCAGGACCGCGTCGGCCAGGTTGGCGCCGTCGAAGTTGGTGTCCGTCAGGTCGCTGCTCTTGAACCTGCTGCCGACCAGGTCGGCGTTGGAGAAGTCCGAGCCGCGAAGCGCGCTGGACCCGAAGCGTCCCGCTCGGGCCGAGACGCCCGCGAAGTCGCTGCCCTCCAGCGAGCTGGCGTCGAAGCGGGTCACGACCTGGCGTTCGAGTGTCCGTGAGAGGTTCGTGACCTCCTGCACGGTCTCCTCGATGTCGCCGATGCTGTCGACGGTCAGCTCGAACGCGGTCGCCTCGTCCTTGCCTTCGGCGCGCAGCTCCCGGTAGCGCTCCTGCAGGTCGGCCAGGAGATCGGCCTTCAGTTCGCTGACGCTCCTGGTGCCCTCGTAGGGCGCGAAGACGCCATCAAGATATTGGTTGATCTTGTCGGTCATGGTCGTTCCCCTCACAGCAGCGTGTCGAGCACACGCTTGGCGTACTCCCACGTGGTCTTGTTGTGCGCGTAGGTCGCGCGGCCCTTTTCGGTGATCTTGAAGTATTTGCGGCGGCCGCCCTGGGACTCGTCGCCCCAATACCACGTGATGTCGCCGTCGGCCTCCAGGCGCCTGACGCTGGAGTACATCGTGGCTTCCTTGAGTTCGTATTCGCCCTGCGAGCGTTCGGCGATCAGCTTGACGATCTCGTAGCCGTAGCGGTCTGCCTCGGTCAGCAGCCGCAGGATCATCGTGTCGGTGTTGCCGCGCAGCAGGTCGGACGTGACCTTGTTCGTGCTCATACCTCACCTCCTGAGTTACACCGTAGATCACACTACTATGACTGTCAAGGTACTTGGATACACGCGGTAAGTTGGTAGGCGAGGTAACGCTGGATGTGCCTCAGAACGGGCAGCACGGAGGAGCCATGGAAGATGCACTCGGCCCGGACGAGGTCGCACAGTTGATCGAGCAGGCCGCCGAGAGCGGCGACCTTGCCCTGCTGCGACGCCTGGCCGACGCAGGCAGCGCCGATGCTCTCGACCAGTTGGTCGAGTCGGCGACAGAGCAGGACGACCTCGACGAACTGCGGCGCTTGGCGGCTGCCGGCAATCAGGATGCCGCGGACATCCTGGCCGAACTCGACGACGACACCGACGCCTAGTAACAGACCGGCGGCATGCGCTGGCAGACAAGACGACCGACCCGGTGTTGACCAGAGTCATCGAGAGCAGGGCCTGCCACTGCCGAGCCATGACGTTGGTGGTTCACGTCCGGAAGTAGGTGCCACCACCAGCTTGGCGGCCCTGACCTCGAGCACCTCGACCAGCACAGATGCGGATGGCCGAGCGTCAGTGAGGACTTGAGCGCGAGTGCTTTGCAATAGCCGCGGCCGGGCCGCCTGATGCCGCGCCACACGCTCGCTCGGAGGACGAGATGGGTGTTACTTCTCGTCCGTGCCTGGCTTCACGCTGATGGACTCCTGGTAGACGTCCGCGTAGGTGCGTGAATCCTTGATCAGGTCGTCGCAGAAAGCGGCGACGTCGGCGCCTATGAGTTCCAGTACTCCCTTGCCGTCGGCGGCGCCCCTTTCGAAGAAGTCGACGATCTCAGGAAGCAGACGCCCATCAGCAAGGTCGATTGGTCCGACCTTGAACAGGTACTTCTGCATCTCCTTGTAGACGATCTGGTAATCCGGCGGGAGCGCCTTGACCCGAGCCACGTGCGCCCGCCACTGCTTCTTGCCCTCGATGATGTCTTGGATACCCACGTCAGCCTCCCAGCCGGCCCAGTTTCCGTGCGACGTTCCTGTTCAACTGCTCGCGCCACCGGTCACGGTAGGTGCGCGCCCCCTCTCCGCCGGCCAGCGCCGCACAGAAGCCGGGGATGTCGTCGCCGAGCACCTCATGAATGCCCTGCCCGTCCGCCGACGTTTCCTCGAGCAGCCCGAGGGCGGAGTCGAGGATCGGCATCAGGTTGCGACCTGTGAAGCCCGCGTGGGGGAAGAGGTGGCTCTTGATCTGTTCCCACGCCGCCTGATAGTCGGCCGGCAGTGCTTGCGCCCGGGCTTCGAACGCCTTCCATTCCCTGGTGAGATCGCTGCCGGTGATGGTTTCCCAGAAGCTCATCTCCCGCCCTCCTTAAGACTGTCGATGCGCGATGAGACGTACTGCCATTTCGCCCAGAACGATGCGAGTTCTTCGCGGCCGGCGTCGTTGAGCGTGTAGAACTTGCGTGGCGGCCCCACCTCGGATGGCCGTTTCGTCACCTGGACGAGTCCGTTCTTCTCCAGTCGCAGCAGGATGGTGTAGACCGTCCCCTCGACGACATCGGCGAAGCCCAGGTCGTTCAGTCGGCGCGTGATGGCGTACCCATACGTCTCCTCGCCGCCGATGATTTCGAGTACGCAGCCCTCAAGCGTGCCCTTCAACATCTCTGTCAGATTTTCCATAGCGGCCCTTCTTCGCCACCGAGGTATTTAGTACCACTTAGTACCACTGCGGTATCGCCGAATACCGCGGATAACAGCTCCCGGCCTGAATGTCGCCATGCCGCCACTTCCGCGCGATCAGCCACCGCTGGAGCCGAGCAGTGCCAACGCGCTTCCGCCCGTGACGGAGAAGCCCCAGAACCCCATGAACACTTCGAACTTGCCGTACGACTCGAGCGGCCCAATGACACGGACGGCGGGGCGAGGTGCTCATGGCGTGGCGTCTCCTTCTTCGGCGGTCACGTGACCGCGTGGCACACCGATTACCAGGTATCCCCTACTCGGTGTCACTAGGTACCGGTATAAAGTAACACTACCTACCGGTACCCAGCAACACTTAATACCGGGAGCGCATCCGGTGGCCACCCCCTCCACCTACGGCAGGATGCCCGGCCCCCCGTTCCGGTCGGGGGTCGGGCGGCGCTGACCTGCATCGCCGAGTCGGCTGATGAGTGTCTCGTTGATGCTGCAGCCGAAGGTGTTCCAAGAGTTCCAGCCCATCGGTGGCGTTCGGGCTACGCCGTTGTCCAACGCCTGGACGGCGGTGGCCTGCCAGCCGACAGCGACAGCCGCCAGCAACGCGGCCACCAGGGCGGCGCCCAAGCGCCACCTTCGGGGTCGGTGATCCACCAGCGTCTCCTGCGTCGTTCGGGTGGGGACGGATGCGGGAGAGCCGGTCTGCCCCTCGAAGCGTTCGAGCCGGCAGTCGCACAGGACCGTATGCGATGTCGCTGGCTCCGCTGATCTCCAGCGCAGCCGACAGCGTGACCACACTCGTGGCCGAGCCTGCGTTGGACATAAAGCGCGAGGCGCCGGCACCGTGTGCCGACTTCGAGGTCCACCGGTTGTGCGAGCACCTGCTCGGCACCGGCACTTGATGGCTCGTCACCATGCGTGCACGAGAGGCGCGATGTGTCGGCACCGCCCCCACGGAAGATCGTTCGGCCCGACGCAACCGGCCGATCTCCGCCGAGTCATCCACGAGCAGTCCCGTAATGGCCCAGGAGGGGGTCACATCTCAGCTGGAAGCACGGTGTCGATATTCAAGCGGGACCGACAAGCTGAACTGGCCACGAGAGGAGCTTATATGTCGTCAACTACGCGCTCGTTGAGTGCACTGAGTTGCGGAGTCGCGCTCGCCGCCCTCGCCGCCAATTTCGTCGCCAGTGGGTTCACCGCCGACAACGTGCAGTCCGGGTTGGATGCCGTCCAGGGTGGCCCGTCGGCGTCCGCGGAGGACATCTTCACCGTAGGCACGGTCTTCGTCGCGAGCGCGCCGATAGTATTGGCTGTCATCGCGTCAGCTCTCGTCTACCAGCACGGCAGCAGGGAGAAGTGGACCGGCAACGGCCTCGTGGGAGGCATCCTCGCCGTCTGGGTCGGTGCAGTCCTTCTGTCGGGTGCTTTCGTCAGTCCGGCGTCGGCTGCCGTCGCGAATGCGGCAGCTGCTCGGGGCGTCCAGGGGCCTCCCGCGTTTGCTGTCGCCCAACTCCTCGGCAAGTGGATCTTCACGGCTTACGGAGTGAAGCTCACGTTCCAGGGGCTCGCTGTCGGTATCGTCGCGGTACTGGTGTTCCTCTACTTCACGGACAAATGGAAGACGGAGGATGCCGCCGCCGCGGCGAAAGAGGCCCCGCGGACCTCGGGCACACCACCGATGGGAAGCTGACGGTCCGAGCCGCGATCTTCAGCTCGCCTCCGGCGTTCCAGGGCGGTGGCGGTGGGCTGGTCTCCACCGCCGACGACTACCACGCCTACTTCCGGATGCTGCTCAACCAGGGCCTGCACGGGACCGAGCGGATCCTGTCCCGGGCAGCCGTCGAACTGATGACCACCAACCGCCTCACCCCGGCACAGCAGGCTGCCCGGGACACGCTGGCCCGCGACAACGTCCACATCTCGTTCGGCCAGGGGCAGCACGGCAGCTGGGGATTCGGTATGGCGGTGCGCACGTACCGCGGCGACTACGCGTCTGCTGCCGCGTCTCGAGGCCCATGTGAATGCGCATGCCCCAGTCAAGCTGCTTCTGGTTCGACGCGGACTGGACCGCCCACCTGAACCACCTCGGCACCTGGCCCGATGGGGTGCGCGGCCGGCGGCTGATCAAGCAATACAGCTGGGTGCCACGCGAGGGTCCATACTGGGTGCGCCACCTGGCGTGAATGCCGGCCAGGCCACGGTTGCCAACCTACGTGCTCGCCGCCGCACGGCAACACGACGGGACGGACACCCAGATCGGAGGCCCTGGCCGATGACGCAGGCACTTAGCGGTCATGAATCTTGGCACAGCACCCCTCCAAACCCCAGCCAGCGGGCGTATCAGTACCGTGCGGCTATCTAAGCAGGGCTCGCGCGAGTCGTTCGACGACTACGTGCGCGGACGGTCGGTGGCATTGGTGCGCATCGCGTACCTGTTGACGGGGGATGCCCACCTGGCAGAGGACCTCGTACAGCAGACCCTGATCAATGTGGCTGGCCGGTGGGGAAAGCTGCGATCTGACGACGACCCCGACGCATACGTGCGCAAGGTCCTTTATCACCAGCATGTCTCCTGGTGGCGGCGGCACCGGCGCGACCCACTACCGACAGCCGTAATACCCGAGCGGTCCACACCTGCACGTGATGTGTCGGTGGCGGTAACGGTGATGGGCGCGCTGAGACGACTCGCGCCGCGGCAGCGGGCGGTGATTGTGCTGCGCTACTTCGAAGACATGACTGAGACGCAGACCGCCGAGATGCTTGGCATCGCCGTGGGAACGGTCAAATCTACCACCCGAGATGCCCTGGCCAAGCTACGCAAAGACGCCCCAGAACTCGCCGAACTGGTGGAGGTGAACCAGTGACGACCCGACTCTCCGGCGTGCTCGCCGAGCTTGCCCAGCAGGCGCCTTCACCGCGGCTGCCCGTTGACCTATGGCAGCGCGGACGCCGTCGCCATAGACTGCGGCGCCTACTGAACCTGACCGGCTGCCTGCTGGTCATCGCTGCGACGGTGGCGCTGCCCTGGCGTCCAGTCCCGGCCCGGTTCGCGGAGCCGGAGAAGGTGACGATTCCACGCTCTGTAGCGGAGCCGTACCTATGGCAGCAGACCTTCGCCGCAGCGCCCAACGGCCCAGCTCTGATGATCACCTACACCCAGCACAGCCTGAGTTTGGAGTCGACACCAGTTGTCATCGGCCGCGACCGGTCGTACCGAGTGATCTATACCAAACCGGGCGAGAGTCTTGGCTCGTTGTCACCGGACGGCCGCTATTTACTCGGCTACGCGCTGCTGGACCTCACCACCGGCGCAACGCGGTACCAGACGCCCGCCACCGCAGGTGACACCTGGACCTGGGCCGTAGACAGCAACACCGCGGTCGTGCGGGTACAACGCGACGAAGGCGTGATCACCTACCCTCCGGACGGGCCCCCCAGCGACCCGTCCCGCCCCGACGACGTCGTCGTACTCGACGTGCCCACGGGCCAGACCCACACCATCTACCACGGTGACGCCGACGAGATGCGCGCAGCGTTCTCCTCCGACAGCAGACGAGTGGCCATCACCGTAGGCCGCGAACTGGCGCCCAAACGCCTGCTGGTCCTGGACACTGCAGATGGCACCGTCCGACTGAACCTCGCTCTCGACGACCGCCAGCAGCTGGCCGGCCCGGCCGCCTGGAGCCCCGACGATGCTGCCGTTCTGCTTACCTACGATGAGAAGTGCGGGGTCTCCGATGTCACCTGCAGCGGCCGGACATTTCACCTTCAACAGGTTGACGCCACCACCGGATCGATCGTGGACGAACCGCAACGGGGGCGAGGCGGTACCGGTGAGATAGTCGGTTGGCGGTCCGGGAGACCGGTCGTCCAGCAGTTCGACGCCCAGCGATGCTCGATCGTCGAGCTCACGGACAGCGGCGCAGACGTTCTGTTCGCAGACGGTTGCCCTGAAGTACCGCGACGCATGGTCGATGATGCCGCATGGGGTGGCCCGCCGCTGGAAGCACCTATATGGCAGGCGCAGTCCTGGTTCTTCATCGTCGTGGCCGCCGCGCTGGCTTTCGCGACCTTTACCACTGCCCGCCTTGTTCGGGGCTACCGACGCAGAAGAGGGTCCAGGGCGGCCCTCGCACTCTGACCTACCTCAGGAGCCTCGGCGGGTGTGGTCGACCCTGCCTGCACCCCGACAGCTCGTCGAGGCGACGGTGGCCTGGCCCTGTGGACGACTTCGAGCGGCCCGAAGAGCGGCTTCGAGGCGTGACCCCCGCCAGCGCCCTGTGCCCTGCCGTGTACCGCCGAATGAAAAAGGCGCGTCGTGGGTACGTCTACGGTTACCAGATCGAGGAGGCCGCGATGAGCCAGACGCCCGAGGAGCCGGAAATCGTCCGTGAGGACGACGAGGCCGAGGTGCACGAACAGCGGGGACGCACTCCGCACCCCATCGAACCCGCAGAAGGGCCCGACGATCCGGAGTACACCGGCGGCTGAGGACGCCGGCGCCCCTGCGCACAGGTCATGACAGTTGACGCGGCCGATGCGGTCTGATCGGTCGAAACCAAGCGATCGTCGGTCCGAGTCCTCGGGCGACGTCAGCTGGGACCACCTGCGCGCCGAGCTCCGCACCCACCTGCCGAACGACTGCTCGGCCACATGAACCTCCACGACCAGCGTCTGGTCCACCTGGCTGCGATTCACCATGCCCTGTGCTCAGATCCGACCCTGGACCCGCCCGAGGATCCGCTCGAGGTCGCCGACTTCGGCGGCAGTTGCCCCGGCCGACGGCCCACGACCAACGCACTATTCATGCCCGACGGCGACGACCCTGTCGCGGTACGGGCGGGACCTCCACCACGGCACAAGTTGGACCAGACCGAACGTCACCTCGACCGCGAGGAACCCCCAGAGCAGGCCGGTCACGCCGTGGGCGAGGGCGTATCCCAGCCACATGGAGAACAGCGCCCGGGCGGCTCCGTCGAGCAACCCGTGTATCGGCAATGCCCGGGTGAAGCGCAGCAGTGCCCAGACGACTACCACCGATCCCATGAGGTTGGCGTACAGAGTCTGCATCGGGTCGAGCGCGGGGATGCCGGCAAAGCCGAGATTCTCCGCCAGCGCCGACAATCCGTCGTGCAGCCAGGCTTAGGTCCACGGCGTCGCGAAACCCGCGGTGACGACAAGGTCGTACCAGGCACTCGCCCGGACGACGCGAAGATAGTGAGCCGTGTTCATGCGCCCGACGCTAGACCGTGGAGTACCGCTCCAAGGTCAAGTCCGGGCGGCGGAGGATCATGCGCATCGGAGAATTGGCAGCCCAGGCCGGCCTGACCACGGACGCCGTCCGCTTCTACGAGAAGGTCGGCCTCGTCACCGGGCGGCGGCTGCCCAACGGGTACCGCGACTTCCCGCCCGAGACGCTGCCCTGGCTGCACTATGTGCGCACCGCCCAGTCGCTCGGGTTCTCCCTGGCCGAGATCGCGCGTACCGGCGAGCAATTGAGTGACGCGCCAGACCAGGCGGCCGCGCTGTCCGCGCTGTTCGCGGACAAGATTCAGGTCATCGACACCCGTACGGCCGAGCTGACAGCGCTGCGAGCCGAACTCGCGTCGCGCGTCGGCACCGGATGCCCGCTGCGGGCCGACGAGGCAGGTTCCGTTGCTTCACCGACGCCGTGGCGTGCCCCTGGGCGATGACGGCTCGGCGAGGTATCGGCGATTTATGCACCGTTGACATTCAGTACGCGAATGTGAGCGCATGATCGGCAGTCCCGCCTTGCGGCGCGGCGATCCCGGTCACTGGCCGTAGCGGTGCCTGGTAGGCCATTCGGTCCGTCTGCGCCGACCGGATCGCGGCAGAGTTGACGTCGCTCAGCGGAGCGACGGGTCGTCCGGCGCTTCGAGGACCAGTACCGTCATCTCCAACAGTCGCCGGTAGTACGCGGCCTCGTCGTCGATCAGCTCCGGGACAACACGGAGAAGCTCCTGCTCGCACGCCGACAGCACATTCCAGCGCCCGCCATCGATGGTCCCGCCTCGATTCAGCCAGGTACTGACGCAGCCGGCCACATCGGCGTCGAGCATCACCATGCATACGCCGGCCACGTCGACATTTCTCAGCCGGCCGGGAAACGGGGCCTGCCGGTGGGCCTGCCAGAGTTCGGCGACTGCCGCCACGCGGTCTGTCATGCACCAGCACTCCGATCATCGACCAGGCTCGCCAACGGTCGAACCATACGCCACACCAGCCCTGAACGACTCGTACCAGAGGGCCTTCGGTCGAGCGCCTCGCCGCTCGACCGAAGGCCCTCGGATCGGTCAGAGTTTCGGCTTGGTCTTACCGTACAGCCACGCGTCGAACAGGCTGTCCAGCTGCTTGCCCGACTCCTTCTCGGCCAGTGCGACGAACTCGGCGGTGGTGCCGTTCCCGCCGGTCTTCTCGGTCGTCCACGCCTTGACGATGGCGAAGAAGGCACGGTCGCCGACGGCTTTACGCAGCGCGTGCAGCGTCATCGCGCCGCGGTCGTAGACGGTCGCGTCGAAGATGTGGGCCGCTCCGGGCCGGCCCGGAGGCGTCTTCCACACGTCCGGGGTCGACCTCTGGTAGGTCAGGTTGAAGGACTTCTGCGCCGACTGCACGCCGGCGTGGTCGTTCCAGAGCCATTCGGCGTATCGGGCGAAGCCCTCGTTGAGCCAGATGTCCTCCCAGTGGTGCACGGCGATCGCGTCACCGAACCACTGGTGGGCGAGCTCGTGGGCGATCACCGTGTCGTTCACGCCGTTGCGGAAGAAGCCCGCCGAGTACACCGGTCGGCTCTGCGTCTCCAGGGCGAAGTGGATGCGGTCGTCGGAGATGACCACGCCGCCGTAGGAGTCGAAGGGGTAGGGCCCGAACTGGGTCTCGAGGAAGTCCGCGATCTTCACGGTGTGGGCGACGGAAGTATCGGCGGCGCCCTTGGCGATCTTCGTGGTGACCGCCGAGTAGACGGGCTTGCCGTTGTGCGTGCCGGTCGTGACCCGGAACTTGCCGATCACAAGCGTGGACAGGTAGCTGGCCATCGGCTTGGACTCCGACCACGTCCAGGTGGTCCAGGCGCCGGTCGTGGTGGTCGTCCCGAGGACGCCGTTGCTGACCGCGGTGAGCCCCTTGGGGACCGTGGCCTCGATCGTGTAGACCGCCTTGTCCAGCGGGTGATCGTTGACCGGGAACCAGCCGGCCGCCGAGTCCGGCTGGCCCAGGACGATCGCGCCGTCGGCGGTGGCGAACCAGCCACCCTCGCCCAGGTCCTTGTACTTGTTCTTGACCGGCTTCGGTACGCCGTCGTACACGACGTGCGTGACGAACGTGCCGCCGGACGCGATCCCCTTCGCCGGGGTCACGATGAGTTCGTTGGCCTGCCGGCGGACGGTGGCCGCGACGTCATCGACGGTCACCGACCGGACCGAGAGCCCGGCGAGGTCGAGGTTGAAGCCCGACAGGTCCTGCGTCGCGGCGGCGGTGATGGTGACGTCACCGGACAATTTATCAGTTTTCGGGTCGTATTTGACCTTGATCCCGTATGACGCCACGTCGTAGCCGCCGTTGCCGTAGGCCGGGAAGTACGGATCCCCGATCCCGGCCGCACCGGGCTTGAAGTCATGACTCGGCTCCGGCGTGGGAACGCTGCTCGGCGTCGCGCCGGCCGTGGCTGTCGGTGCGGCCGTCGGCTGTGACGGTGAGCACGCGACCAAGCCGACTGCGGTGATGGCCATGACGGCCACCCACCAGAACTGCCCCCGTGGACGCACGCTTTCCTCCTCGAATGTGGCCGCTGTGGCCCGGCCGTGCCCGAGAAGGATAGGAAGGCCACGTCACGACATGATCACGACCGAACGCCGGGTGGTGACGATCACCTGCCAGACGCCGGGCTCGATGCCGTACGGCAGGTAGCCGCCGCCGACGGTGTCATCGATCAACCCGACACGTCCGGCACTCCCCCGGGCGCGCGAGCGGGTGTGGCCGAACCGCAGTTCCGCTGTAGCCGGAGTGCGCGGGATGCACGGGCACCTCGCGGCGAGAGAAACCGCATCGACGGCCGCGCCGCAAAGTGACGGCGCGACCGGACCCGCCACCGCTCTGGGACCGGCGTCGCCCGCCCAGCACCCGAACGTGGGGGCCACCTGACTGACCTGGGAAGACGTCGGCCTGGTGGTAGCGCACCTGATGGCTGGGGCCCTCATACGGCGCGTTCGTACTCGCTACCGTTTGGTGACTGCGTAACGAGTAAGGCCTCCGCCGCGATGTCTTCGGTAACCGAAGGAGGCACTCATGCGGAGAACCACCCCGTTCCTGCTGACCATGCTGCTGGCCGGCACTTCAGTACTGGTGAGCACACCCGCTCACGGACAGGGAACGCTTGCCCCGGTCTCGGCCGGACTCACCTCGCAACTGGCCACGGTCATCGGCAGCATCCCGGTCTTCGTGCACGCGAACGACATCGACACAGCCCGTGGCGCGGTCACTCGTGCGGGGCTGACCCTGATCACTACCTGGGACAAGATCGGCGTCGCGGTCGCGCGCGGAACCAGCGCTCAGGTCGCGGCGGTCCGCGCCGTCGCGGGCGTGACGTACGTGGAAGGTGATCAGTCCATCAAGCTGCTCCTGTCGTCCTCCCACGCCGCCACCCGAGGGCAGCAGGCACGCGTCGGTCTGCGCGACGGGCAGGGACGGCCGGTCGACGGGCGCGGCGTCTCGGCGGCGATCATCGACTCGGGCGTGGACGGCACACACCCGTTCTTCAGGAACGCCGACGGCACCAGCGCGGTCAAGCTCAACCTCAAGAACGTCTGCGGTCCGCTGACCGACCTCGGCGTGACGCTGCCGGTGCCGAACGACTCGTGTTTTGCTGATCTGACCGCGATCAACGATACGGACACGCTGTCGGTCGGCGGGCACGGCACCCACGTCGCGGGCATCGTCGGCGGCCGCGACACGCGGCTGTCGGACGGCACTCAAGTGCACGGTGCGGCCCCCGGCGCCACCCTGATCAGCCTGTCGGTGGGCGCCGGCCTGACCATCTTCGGCTCCGACAGCGCGCTGAACTGGGTGCTCGATCACCACGCGAACCCGTGCGCGGGCTGCCCGCCGATCAGGGTGAGCAACAACTCGTACGGGCCGGTCGGCGGTGGGCCGTTCGACCCGAACTCAGCGACCACCAAACTGCAGCGGGCATTGGCCGCCGAGGGCGTGCTCACCATCTGGGCGGCCGGGAACGACGGCCCCGGCAACAGTGCCACCAACCCGCCCGGCCAGGACCCGACACCCGGCGTGATCATGGTCGCCTCCTATGACGACCAGGGCACAGGTACCCGTGACGGCCTGGTGTCGGACTTCTCCAGCCGCGGCGCAGCCGGCCAGCCCGCGACCTACCCTGACATCTCCGCACCGGGATCCAATATCACCTCCTCCTGCCGGGCATACCTGGCGATCTGCGCCACCGGCCTCGACCCGCACAACGGTCCGGGGCTGCTGGACATCGCGACGTTCAACACCATCAGCGGCACATCGATGGCCACCCCACACGTCGTCGGCATCGTGACGCAGCTGTTCCAGGTGGCACCCAACGCCTCACCCGCCCAGATCGAGAGTGCCGTCAAGGCGACGGCCTACAAGTTCGGCAACGGTGCGGCGTACGAGGCCTACGGTCCCTACACGACGTCTGTCGACAAGGGGACGGGCCTCATCGATGCGTATGCCGCGGCGCTGAGCCTGGGCGCCACCCCCGCCTGAACGCACGTGCCCGTGCCACGACCCCAACCGAGGCCGTGGCACGGTCCACCAATGCATCCACCTGCGACAAAATAGTTTGTAACACAGCCGAAATTGGCATTGATTTCGATGCATCCGATGGCTAGCGTTCGGTGGTACCGGACGTTCGGACATGGACGAGGCTCACACAGGCTCGTCGAAGCGTTTCGATGATTCACGCAAACGACTCGAACAGGAGTGAATCAACCATGTCCAGAACCTTGCGGCGCGCCCTCACGGCCTTGGCGCTCGCTGTGGGCCTCGGCGTCAGCGCCGCGACCCCGGCGCAGGCGGCGGTGTGGTCCTCCACGGACCGCTGGGGCACCTGGTCCAGCGGCGGGTACACGCTCTACAACAATGTCTGGGGCAGCGGATACGGCCCACAGACCATCTGGGCGAACTCGGCCACCAACTGGGGTGTCTGGGCCAACCACCCCAATACCGGCGGCATAAAGGCATACCCGAACCAGACCCGGTGGTCCGGCAGGAAGATCAGCGCATTGGGCACGCTCAGCAGCACCTTCAACGTCACCGTGCCCACCAGCGGCGTAGCGTTCACGACCGCGTACGACGTGTGGTCCAGCGACAACGCGCACGAGATCATGCTGTGGATGAACAAGTACGGCGCGGTCGGGCCGCTGGGCACACTGCAGACCACAGCCACGGTCGGCGGCCACACCTGGAGCGTCTATCGCGGCAACAACGGCGCCAACAACGTCTACTCGTTCGTGCGCACCTCCAACACCAGTTCCGGCGCGGTGGACATCAAGGCGATCGTGAACTGGGTCAAGAACCGCGGCTGGTTCGGCGACGTGACCGTCGGCAACGTCCAGTTCGGCTACGAGATCACCTCGAGTAGCGGCGGCAAGGACTTCATCACCAACAACGCGACGATCACGGCCGGCTGACCGGGCCGGTAGTCACGACGGCCCGGGTCGCGGCACCGCCGCATCCGGGCCGTCACCTGCTCGCAGACACCACGACGGCTGCGGGGTACCGATATCCGGTCACCTGGCCCGAGCCGGGGTTCGAGGATCTACCGGATCGTCGACGCCGCCATGTCGCGGCCGAGGCCACGTAGTCCACCGCGCAGGCGCCGGTAGCCCAGCGGCGCCGGCCTTCTCGTGCCACAGCACCAGGATCTCGACGTTCTTGGGCACGCCGGTTGACCGCAGCGGCGTCAGCCATCCGAAGAGGCGGCCGCGCAAGAAGTACAGCACCCGCAGCGCCATGGATCACGACGATGCCCGACGGACGGCACGGCGCGGCACCAGAGCATCGCAGGTCAGCCGTCGTGACGCCCTTTGGAATCCCACCACGTCACGGTCATCAGGCGACGTTCTCCCCGCGCCACGTTGTCATGTTGCGCAGAGGCGACCGATGGCTCATTATGTCCATCGATCATGTGAAGGATGAACAAAAGTCACTTTTTATCCATGAGGTCTCACCATTCTGCGGCACCGGCAGGAGCTCGCCGCAAGTGGACCCACGGTGCGGAACATGGCAAGGAGGCCGAACGGTGACGGCGCAGAGGACGACCCGCGAGGCGACGAACACCACTGGTCGGCGACGGGCGAGGCGCACGCAAGACCTTGAAGCCATACGCCCGCGGGGCCGGGGCCGACAACTGTGGATGATCGTCGCCACGGTCCTGGCGACGCTGCTCTGCATCCTGCCGTTGTTTACCCGCGGCGCGGTCTCGTCCCCGTTCAGCTGGCACTCGGGCCAATCCGACTGGCAGGTCCCAGCCGGCCTTCCCGCCCCGACCGCCGAACCGGCCACACCGTCGTCCACCCCCACCGGCACGGCGACGCCCACCCCGCACACCGCCTCCCCCACACCCCGACCGACGCCCGCCGCGACCGAATCGGGTCCGGTGCTACTCGGCCCAGCCGACGGCGCGGGCGTCAAGGACCTCGCTTCGCAGTACTGCGAGCGGCATGTGAGTGGCGGCGCGGCCAGGCCGCGGGCCGACGGCCGCTGGCGCTGCGACCGGCTCCTGCTGCTCGCCGTCGTCGTCGACATGGATGTCGCGTGCCGCGACGCCTACGGTTCGGGCGCGTACGCGCAGACGTCCGACGCCAAGAACCCGAACGCCTGGCGCTGCTACCGGCGCTGATGACACGGCCTACCTCGCCGCCCTGGACGCGGACCAACGGTCGTGCGCTGACCAGCGCCTGCCTGCGCGCGGGGCGGCCGTCGGCGCCGCCGCTGCGCATCAGGACGGCGCGACGCCATGCCCGGCGGAGAGCCACCGCAGCGTCTCCGACGGGGCCATGGGCGCGGAGAACAGATAGCCTTGCCCGTATGCGCAGCCGGTGGCGGCGGCCAGGTGCAGCTGCTGTTCGGTTTCGATACCCTCCGCCACCGCGTCGAGGCCCAGGGTCCGGGTCAGCCTGACGATGCCTTCCACCAGGTCCCGCTGTCGGCGGGAGGTGTCGAGTCCTCCGACGAAGAGTCGGTCCAGCTTGACGATGTCGAGGGGGGTCTGGCGCAGGTAGCCCAGGGCGGAGTAGCCGGTGCCGAAGTCGTCGATGGCGATCCGGACACCGTCGCCACGCAGGAGCCTGAGTGCGTCCCATACCTTGTCGTCGTCCCGCAGAAACAGGCTCTCGGTTATCTCCAGGACCAGTCGCCGTGTGGGCAGTCCCGTCTGCGCGAGCAGCCGCCGCACCGTCTCGACGAAGCCATCCGATCGGAACTGCTGCGCCGAGACGTTGACACTCACGTACGGGGCACGGTCGGCCGCCTCGGCACACCAGCGCATGGCGGTTGCCATCGCCGTCGCGAGCACCCATTCGCCGATGGGCACGATCAGGCCCGACTCCTCCGCGATGTCGATGAACTCTCCGGGCAGGAGTCGGCCGCGGGTGGGGTGCTGCCAGCGCAACAGGGCTTCGCATCCGACTGCGCGGCGGGTGGCCAGAGCCACGATCGGTTGGTATTCGAGGCGAAGGGCGCCTTCGTCGACGGCATGTGCCAGCGCAGACCGCAGCTGCGACTGCCGCAGCCGGTCGGTCATCGACGGCTCGTAGCGGCGCCACCGACCGGCGCCGGCCGACCTCGCCGAGTGCAGTGCCAGGTTCGCGTTGCGCAGCAGTTCCTGCGCGCTGCCTGCCCGCAGGGTCGTGGCGATCCCGACGCTCGCACTGCACACGACTACCGTTCCAATGCTGGTGCGGATGGGTGCGGCAAGTTCATGGCAGATGCGGTCCGCCGTCTGCTCCACATCGGCTGCGGTGTCCACGTCGCGGATGAGCGCGGCGAACTCGTCGCCGCTGACCCGGGCGACCACCCCGGCCGGTCCGACCGCGTCGAGGAGCCGTCGGCCCGCCATCGTGAGCACCTGGTCCCCGACGGCGTGGCCGAAGGTGTCGTTGACGGACCCGAAGTCATCGATGTCGATGAGCAGGATGGCGGTGATGCCGGCGCTCGTCGCGATGGCGTGCTCAGTTCGTTCGACGAGGAGCGCACGGTTGGGCAGGCCTGTCAGCTGGTCATGGAATTTACGCTCGGTCAGTTCGTGTTCGAGCCGACGCTGCGCCGTCACGTCGCGCAGGGTCAGCGCCACTTCTTGCCCGGACTCGTCCGGCCACAGCTGCCGACAGCAGACCTCCACCAGTGGGGTACTGCCGTCGACGGACCGGATCGTCCAGTCTGCTCGCCCTGTCCGCGGACCCGCGCCGCCCGAACGAACGTGCCGCAGCAGGAACTCGGCTGCTGCCCGCTGCTTGGCATCGATGAAGTCGAGCAGTCTGACGTCGCGGAGCGCCGAGGTCCCGAAGACCGTACCTGCCGAGGGGCTGGCATAGCGGATCCGGCTCTGCCCGTCGAGGATCAGCACCACGTCGCCGGTCTGGTCCAGGAGCGTCTCGATCTGGTGCAGGTTGCGATGGCGACTGACCTCCTCGGCCAGGCGTATTCGCTGTATGGCTTGGGCTGCCTGCGCGGACAGGGCCTCCAGGGCGCACCGCAGGCGGGGCTGGGCCGCGCTGGCATGGTCGACGAGGAGTATGCCGACCTGTCCGACATCACGCACGTCGACCGTGATCGGCACCAGCGGCGTGGCCTCACCCTGGCCCGGCTGGTAGGCCGAGCCCGTGACGAGGTCTTCCGGCAGCGCGATGCGCACCTCGTATGAGGAGCCTGGCGGCGTGAGCCGGGCGACGGCTCGGTCCAGGGCTTCGACGACGGCCGCAGCGTCCATCGCCACGGCCAGCTCGACCGCGGCATCGCGCAGCAACCGGCCTACGTCCGCGCTGCTCGGCGGCCGGTAGAGCGCACCTCTCGGACGGGAGCTCATCGTACCTGCCACCAGCTGCCGTGCGAGCGCTACGCCATGTGCTTTCCGGTCATCGCGGGCATACGGCCCACCCCGGCGGGCAGCGAGACCCTCGCCAGCGCACATCCAGCCGCGTCGGCGAGCACCTTCAGAGCGTCTATCTCATTCGTGGACGCCTGGTGCAGGTCGGCCCAGTAGGCGCCGATGGCACCAACCGGTGTGTCGGCAACCCGAATGGGCACCATGAGCAGGCTGCGGACGAACGTCGGGCGGTAGGCGGCTTGCGGGACACGGCTGTCGATGCTGATATCGGGAATGGCGACCACCTGGTCATGGAGCATCGCCCATCCGCTGATGCACGAGGTCGCCGGGAATCGCTGGCCCTTCCACAGCGGACTCATCGCGTCCTCATCGGTGTAATGGCACTGGCCGTCCTCAAGCAGCACGATTGTGGCACCTTGAGCGCGGACCGCCGCCCGGACGCTGCACCGCAGGATCGTGTAGACCTCCTCGGCAGTTTCGGCATCATTCAGCATGTATATTGCCCACTCGACCGAATTGAGCGAATTATTCTCCATGTCGGCCTGCCCTTCCCTGGCTAATTTGCGGGCGTATTAAATATACAAGCCCAAATCGTCATTTATGGGTCGGGGCATTCGGCAGCCGACGCGTCGACGGCGCGGGTGGCGGAGCTCGCACTGGCTGCCACCTGGTTACCGGCACATGCAGAACTTCAGGCAGACCGCTCAGCGCGGGCGGCGTCCCCATGCCGAGATCAGCGGCACGAGGGTGAGGTCGAGCTCGCCGGCCTCGACCGCGGCCAGGTGCGCGTCGATCACGACGTCGTCGGCCAGCCCGGCGACGAGCAACTCGGCGCGGACATGCGCACCGTCGCGGTCTCCAGCCGGTCGCAGGCCACCGGCGATCACGCCCGCCGACCTGAGAGACCGCCTGCGTGACGAGCTGCCGTCGTACATGGTCCCCGGACTCTGGACGGTCGTGGATCAGGTACCGATCACGAAGACCGGGAAGATCGACAGACGCCGGAGGCGCTGACATGCGCGTTCGTACCACGGACGGACCCGCGGCGTACTCAGGACGGCAGGTGCATGGTGCGCAGGAACGATCGCCGGGTGACCGGTGGTTCGTCTAGCGCTGTTGGCGGCACTGGAGCGCATCATGATCCGCCACCTCACCCGGGGCCGACCCGTCACCCGGCCTGGCCCCAGGTCACTGATCCAGTAGCGGTGACGCGCCATTGCGCCGGTACTGTTCTCCCACGTGACCAGCGATGACGTCGACCGAACCAGGATCTGGGATGGCGCTTGGGTACGTGCTCGTATCGCCGCCATGGCCCAAGAGGATCCTGAGCGTCAGCGCTTCGGGTCCTCACACCATGAATACCGACTTCGGCCTCCCCTGGAGGAAGACGCGATCCGATCCTTCGAGCGGCAGTACGGTGTCAGGCTCCCTGAGTCCTACCGTAGCTTTCTCACGGACGTCGCCGATGGAGGAGCGGGCCCAGACTATGGACTCCTGGGCCTCACGGAGGAAGTAGACAGTGAGGAGGCTCTGTCCGACCTCCGAGAGGAGGGCCGACAGTTCGGTTTCCTGTCCACGCCGTTCACGCACAGCGGCGCGTGGCCAGGTCCAGGAAGGGCAGGTAACGCCGGCTACTCGGTGACGGGAACTCTGGTCATCGGGGAGTGCGGTTGCGGCGTTTTCTCCCGTCTGGTCATCACGGGGACGAACATCGGCCAGGTGTGGCTCGACGACCCTGACTGGGGCGGGCTGACTCCAGGGCCAGACTTCCGCGACTGGTACTCGACGTGGCTGGCTACGAGCTGACTCCAGGCCGCGGACCCGACGCCTGAACCCGTTCGGCAAGGCAAGTCCGTCGATGGATCGATCGTCTTCCAACCACACGCCGCACCATGAACACGACGCCTTGTCGATCGAAGACCGTTCACAGCACCAGCACGTGGCCGGGTCCTCCAAGGCCTTCACGGCGCTGATCATCTCGGCTGGCAGTGATTCACACAAGGCTGAACACCGCGGTGCAGCTACCATTCATGATCTTCTGGCGAACCGGCTCTGCCGTACCAGTACGGCAGAGCCGGTTCGTTTTCTGAACTGCTCACCTGCGTCCGCGCCGACACGTCCACGTCAGCCGGGGAAGGCATCCGGATCGACGGCGCTCGACGACGCATTGCCGCCGACGACCTTCTGCAGGCTGATCGTCCAGATCGTGTACTGGCCTCCGCTGGTGCTGTACTTCAGCGGATCGTCGAACTTGGCGAAGGAGCACTGCTGCGTGAAGGTCTTGGCCTTCGTGTCCCAGTCCTTGCCGCTGGTGTAGAACACCGAGTACGTACCGTTTGGCACACCCTTGACCGTGTAACTTCCCGACCCGCGCACGTACACGCTCACGCTTGGGCTCTTGCTGCCGGACTTCACCAGGCTGATCACGGCGTCACTGGACGCATTCGTGACCTTCAGCTCACCCGGACCTCGCGAGGACAGCTTCTTGACCATCGTCCCGTTGGAGAGCCTGCGGTTGGCCAGTTGTGTCTTGCCCGGCAGAGACTTGCCGAACTGGAACGTCGGGTCGGCCTTGGCGAGCGTGTCAGCCGCCGCACGCAGGTCGGCGACCGCCGGAGACTGGCTCAGCGTGGCGAGCGCGGCGGACCCCGCGCACAGCGCGCCGCCGCCCTTCGCCTGGAACGCCAATGAGTCCAGCGCACGCAGCAGCGACGCGTGGCCGGATGTCGCCGACGGCGGCACCACCGCTGCCATGAGCCGGGTGTGGATGGCTGTCGCGGTCTTGGACAGGGCGTCGCCAGCCGCTCGGACGGCCGCGCTGGTACGCGCGGGCGCGAAGCCTGCCACCGCGGTGCGCAGTTCGGCGTCGGCGGAGGCGAGCAACTGCTGGTATTCCTGCGCGGTCAGTGGCGGAGCCGGCGACGTGGATGCCGCCACGGCGATGGGAATGGTCGGCAAGTCCGGATCGGACCCGGTTCCGCTGCAGGCGATCAGCGCGCAGGCTACCGACACCAGCGCGACGACCCGACCGGCGAGGTGGGGTGAACGGGTGAGCAAGGCGGACTCCTTCGGCCTGGACGGCGAGGGGCGGCGGACTGCCGCGGGAGGGGCACGAGCCGTGATGCGGCGAACGTCGACGGGGCACCGAAGTAGTCCCTCATCGCACGACCGAGGCCCCCCGCCGTCGCATACCGTATCGCGCGTCGCCGATGTTCTGCTGCCCGGTTTCACGGCGGGTGCGCGGCGGCGAGGCACGCAACGCGCCTCGGTGATCGGTTTCGCCCTGTTCGCTCTCCAGCAACGGCATACCGCAGCCGCGGGCCGCCAGCCGCTGGTGACCCCGGGCCTGCTGTGCAAGCCTGCCTTCACCGTCGGGCTCGCCGGCATCGCCCTGTTCTTCGGCGGGCTGATCGGCACGCAGCTCGTACTGACCCTGTTCCTCCAGATCGGCCAGCACTTCACCGCCGGTGAGGCAGGACTCGGCAATCTGCCGCTCGCGGTGGGAACCGCGATCGGCGGCGCGGTCAGCGGCGCGTTCCTCGCAGACAAGCCGCCCCGAAGAAGAGCAGCACGGCATCACCCCCGAAACTTCGCCGATACGGCGGACCGCACCATGACCGCCTCTGCCGGCGGGCGCCTTTGGCGACCGGTCGACCGGTCACGGCCAGCGGCATGTGCTGTCACTGAGGCTTCACAGGAACGCAACATCCGGCTACATTGACCGTTGTTATGGGAGCGCTCCCGTGACATCTGCCCGGTCACCCACCGTGCCTGGTCCCGCGCGCCGGGCGGGACGGACGCGCCCACGTCCGCCCGCATCGCACCGGAGCGCTATGCCAGGTGCGGCTCCACGTACGAGGAGTTTCGTCATGCCCGACGCACGATCACGCTGGGGTCGCCGCATCGCGGGGGCCATGGCCGCCGCGATGACCGCGGCGACGTTCGCGGCCGCCGTGGCCCCGAGCCCGGCCGCCGCTGCCCCGACCTTCAACTACGCCGAGGCGCTGCAGAAGTCGCTGTTCTTCTACGAGGCCCAGATCTCCGGGCGCAAGCCGTCGTGGAGCCGGGTCTCCTGGCGCGGCGACTCCGCCATGAACGACGGTTCCGACGTCGGGCTCGACCTGACCGGCGGCTGGTTCGACGCCGGCGACCACGTCAAGTTCGGCTTCCCGATGGCGTTCACCACCACCATGCTGGCCTGGGGCGCGGTGGAGTACCGGTCCGGCTACACCGCCTCCGGGCAGCTCACGAACCTTCTCAACAACCTGCGGGTGCCCAACGACTACTTCATCAAGGCGCACCCTGCCCCGAACGTGCTCTACGGGCAGATCGGCAAGGGCGACGACGACCACAAGTGGTGGGGTCCGGCCGAGGTGATGCCGATGGCGCGGCCCGCGTACAAGATCGATGCCAGCTGCGGCGGCGCGGACCTCGCCGGAGAGACCGCGGCCGCGATGGCCGCCTCGTCGATGGTGTTCCGCCCCACCGACCCGACCTACGCCGACACCCTGGTCACGCACGCCAAGCAGCTGTACACGTTCGCCGACACGGTGCGCCAGACCTACCACTCCTGCATCACCGACGCGACGAACTTCTACAAGTCGTGGAGCGGCTACACCGACGAGCTGGTGTGGGGTGGGATCTGGCTCTACCGGGCCACCGGCGACGCCGCCTACCTGGCCAAGGCCGAGGCGGCCTACGACAGCCTGGGCACCGAGCCGCAGACCACCACGCGCTCCTACAAGTGGACGCTGGCCTGGGACAACAAGCAGTTCGGCGCGTACGTACTGCTGGCCAACCTGACCGGCAAGCAGAAGTACGTCGACGACGCCAACCGCTGGCTCGACTACTGGACCGTCGGCGTCAACGGGGAGAAGGTGCGCACCTCCCCCGGTGGCATGGCCGTGCTCGACAGCTGGGGTGCGCTGCGCTACGCCGCGAACACGTCGTTCGCCGCGCTGGTCTACAGCGACAAGACCACCGACGCCACCCGCAAGCAGCGCTACCACGACTTCGCGCTGCGCCAGATCAACTACGCGCTCGGCGACAACCCGCGCAACTCCTCATACATGATCGGCTTCGGGAGCAACTCGCCCAAGAACCCGCACCACCGCACCGCCCACGGGTCCTGGTGGGACAGCCAGACCGTGCCGACCAACACCCGGCACGTGCTGTACGGCGCGCTGGTCGGCGGCCCGTCCTCGCCCGACGACGCCTACAAGGACGAGCGCAGCGACTACGTGATGAACGAGGTCGCCACCGACTACAACGCCGGCCTCACCTCCGCGCTGGCCCGCCTGTCCCAGGAGTACGGCGGCACCCCGCTGGCCGGGTTCCCCGGCGTCGAGGCGCCCGACATGGACGAGATGACCGTGGAGACCACGCTCACCGCCGACGTGCGGGAGACCCGGGTCAAGGCGATCGTCTACAACAAGTCCGCGTTCCCGGCCCGCGCGCTGACCACGGCGAAGTTCCGCTACTACTTCAACCGCGACGACACCACCCCGGTCGTGGTGACCCCGGGTTACACCCAGGGCTGCCCGTCGCCGAGCACCGCCAAGCAGGCCCAGGGCAATCTCTGGTACGTCGAGGTCGACTGCACCGGGTACACCATCGCACCGGCCGGGCAGTCGCAGCACCGGATGGAGGTCCAGTTCAAGGTCGGCGTCGGCGAGGGCGGCACCTGGAACCCCGCCAACGACCCGTCGTACCTGGCCACCGCTGGTGTCAACCCGGGCGTGCCGCTGTACCACGGCGGCGTGCGGATCTGGGGCAACGAGCCGTCCACCACCCCGGACACCACCGCGCCCACCGTGCCCGGCACGCCGACCGCCTCCGGCGTCACCAGCACCGCGCTGACCCTGGCCTGGGCGGGCTCCACCGACGCCGGCGGCAGCGGGCTGGCCGGCTACGACGTGTACCGCGAGGCCGGCGCCACCGACGTGCTGGTCGGCTCGCCGACCGCGGCCGGCCTGCCGGTCACCGGGCTCACCCCGAACACCTCCTACACCTACTACGTCGTGGCCAAGGACGGGGCGGGCAACCGCTCGGCGGCCTCGACCCCGGCGACCTTCACCACCCTGGCCACCGACCCGGTGGACACCACCCCGCCGAGCACGCCCGGCACCCCGGCCGCGTCGGCGGTCACGTCCTCCGGTGTGACGCTGACCTGGGTGGCGTCGACGGACAACGTCGGCGTCGCCGGATACCGGATCTACCGTGAGGCGGGCGCCACCGACGCGCTGCTGGCCACCGTCACCGGCACCACGTACGCGGTGACCGGGCTGGCCGCGCAGACGGCGTACCAGTTCTACGTGGTCGCGGTCGACGCGGCGGGCAACGCCTCGGCCGCGTCCAGCCCGGTGTCGGTGACCACCTCGGCGGCACCGCAGCCGTCGGCCTGCCAGGTCACGTACGCCACCAACGACTGGAGCACCGGCTTCACCGGCAACGTGACGGTCAAGAACACCGGCACCGCCACGATCAACGGCTGGACGCTGGCCTTCGCCTTCACGGCGGGCCAGCAGATCACCCAGGCCTGGTCGTCGAAGTACACCCAGACCGGAGCCAACGTGGCGATCACCAACGAGAGCTACAACGGCATGCTCGCGCCCGGCGCGTCGACGTCGTTCGGCTTCAACGCCACGCACACCGGCAGCAACCCACGCCCGGCCGCGTTCACCCTCAACGGCGTCACCTGCACCATCGGCTGACGTCATCCGGCCCGCGCCGCCTACGGTGGCGGCGCGGGCCACCCGGTCCGAGCCCGAGCAGGCCGTCAGGGATATGTGGCACAAGCTGTGGCAGCCGGTGTCGTGGGTACGGCGGCGGGCCCACCACCAGGGCTCCGGCCACATCGCCCCGACGAGTCGACCGGCCCGGCTCAGCGAGCCACGCAGTCGAAAACCTGCGTGCCGTTCGCGTCGACGGCGGTGCAGTGGGCGGTGACCCATGCGGAGACGGCCGTGGCGTTGCCTTCGCCACCGCTGAGGTTTCTGGCCGCGAACCTGCCGAACGGGCTGGACCCGGCGTCACCGAGCAGCACGTACCGCAGTTCTCCGGCGGTGATGAGTTGTTCGAGCCGGTTGACGGTGGGGAACGGCACCCGGCCGGAGAAGCCGCCCAGCGGCAGGACCGACGCGCCGGCGAGCAGGTACGGCAGGGCCTGCAGGCCGTGCGTGGCGAACAGGTAGGTGCGGCCGGGCTGGCGGCTCCTCAGGTAGTCCAGCAGCGCCATGGTGTCTTGGCTGGGTGTGTCGCTGACGTTCGGGGCGAAGCCGCCGTCCCCGGACGGGGCCGCGTTCGCGGGCACGGATCCGTGTCCACGGGGAGGGTCGGCTGCGGCCGGCATACCGTTCGGGGCGGCTGGGCTAGGCCCGCCGGGTCGCTGCGCGCCGGGGAACGGCCCGGATCCGGGGAAGCGGGCGGCGAGGCCGGGAGGGCCGCCTGTCCCGGAGTCGGTGCGCGGTCCGGCCGCCGGGTTGGCCCCGCTGCCCCGATACGCGCTGTCGATGCTGGACGCCGCCCAGCCGGCGGGTGTGAGCAGGCACGCGACGACGCCGAGCCCGGCACTGACGGCGGCGAGCCGGCTGCCGCGCCTGATCTCGGCCGTCGAACCGAGCCGCCGGTAGCGGGCGCGCAAGGCCGGTACGGCGACCAGCCCGGCGACTGCGAGCGCTGCGAGCACTGCGGCGGACCAGGCGAGCCAGGGCAGGAAGGTACGGAAGCGCAGCGACAGGTGCAGCGTCCAGGCCAGGGTGAGCGCGATCGTGGCGGGCAGGACCCAGCGCCGCCGCCCGCCGCGGCGCCAGGCGGCCCACAGCGTGACCGCTCCGCCCCCGGCGAGTGCCGCGATTGCCGGGGCGGCCGCGACAACATAGAACTCGTGTGCCACCCGGCCCGCGGAGAACGCCACCGCGTGGGTGAACAGCCACAGGCCCCACATCAGGTAGCCGGCTCGGGCGAGGTCGGTGCGCGGCGCTCCGCGTCGCCAGGCCAGGCCGGTCGCCAGCCCCACCAGGGCCAGCGGGTAGAGCCAGCCGACCTGCGGTGCGACGCCGTCGCTGAACATGAAAGGCGATCCACCTAGGTCGGGCCCGGCCTCGGCGCCGATGCCGTACCGGCTGAGAAGGTTGTACTGGAACACCGTGTAGAAGAGCGAGTTGTTGGGTGACCCGTCGGCGTATGGGCGGCACGTGGCGGGCAACAGCATCACGGCGCTGATGTAGAGCAGGGATACACCTACGGTGAGCAGGCCGGCGAGACCGAGATGGCCGAGCCTGCGACGCAGTGGCACCGGAGCGGCGATCAGGTACGCGATGGCCAGCGCGGGCAGCACTCCCCACGCCTGCGCCATCTTCGTCTGGAACGCCAGCCCGACGAACAGGCCCGACAGCAGCAGGCTGCGCAGCCGGCCCTCGGCAACCGCGCGGGTCCACGCGTCGGCGGCGAGGACCAGCAGCATGACCAGCAGCGTGTCGGAGATCTGGCTGCGGGCCAGCACAGCCACGACCGGCGTCGTCGCATACGCGCCGGCGGCCAGGATGGCGGCCGAAGGACCCTGCCACCGCCGCACCGCCCGGTAGAGCACGAGGATGGTGACCACGCTCGCGGCGACCTGCGGCAGGATCAGTGACCAGGTGTGGAAGCCGAACACCCGGGCGGACAGCGCCTGCACCATGAACGCGCCGGGCAGTTTGTCCACGGTGATGGAGGCTGCGGGGTCCAGACCGCCGAAGGCGAACGCCTGCCAGCTGTCGGACATGCTCCTGACCGCGGCCGAGTAGTAGGGGTGCAGCGGGTTTCGCGACAGACCCCACGCGTACAGCAGGGCGGCCGCGGTCGCGAGGAGCAGCAGCGTCGGCCGTGCCCAGCGCGGCTGGCCGGGCGGCGACCGCCAGAACGCGTTGAGCAGCCGCACGCCCGAGGCGGGCGGGGCGATGGCGGAAGCAGGCACATAAAGGGTATATCGCATCTAGGTGCCGGTTGGGCTGGGATCTCGTGTGGCGCGGCCCTGGCCAACCCGCGCCGATCCGCTCACGCCAGGTCTCTTCGCCCTCGTCCAGGCCGACGACACCCCGCGATCGGAACGCGTCATGAACCTGTCCATGCCGGTCACCGCCGTCGCCGGGCAAGGCCGCAAGGCGGCAGCCTCCCGGGTACTGACCAGCACCAGGTTCCTGCTGATCGCGGGTGTCGCCGCGCTGGCCGCCGCCACCACCGCGGCCGCGAGCGGCGCAACGAGCAGCTCGCCGCCAAGGTCGGCCCGCCGGCTGCCGCGGGCGGATGGCTTACAGCGCGCACACCACCGGACCGTGCCCGGCCCCAGGGCGGGCAGCCGCCGGGGCGGCACCGGCCCTCGCGCCTGCTGCGGCAGCCGAACCGGACCTGCGCGGCAACACGATGTTTACGAGTGAGGGAATACGTTGCATCATGTTCGAATCAGGGATTTAAGTTAAACGATTGGACGTCTCATGACAGTGATCATGTCGGCTGATGGCTACGCATCAGCACCATCGTGGAGCACCCGGTCGTTACGCCGGCTACTGACCGCCCTCGTGGTCACCGCCCTGACGGCACTGGCAGGTCTCCTCGTCTGGGCGCCGCCGGCCAAAGCCGCCACCCGTCAATTCCGTGGCATGAACTGGGCCGTGCTGGGTGACAACTTCAGCACCGGCACGCTCGTCGTGCAGGGCCTGAGCCTGTCCGACAGCAACGCGACAGTGCGAGCCAAGGCCAACGCCCTCTACGACGACATGGCCGCCACCATTGGCGTCAACACCGTCCGGCTGCCCATCAACACTCACACTGTGGCCAACACGGCTTGGTGGAACTCCTACCGCGGGGCCATCGACGCCGCCACCGAACGCGGCTTCAAGGTCATCCTCGCCTATTGGGAGGACGGTGCCGCCTCCAGCGGCAAGATCACGGATCTCGCCGCATGGAACACGATGTGGTCCAGCGTGATCAACACCTACGGCTCGAACGGCAACGTCTACTTCGAGCCGATGAACGAGCCACACGGCTACAGCTCGACAGACTGGCGCAACGTCGCAGCCAACTGGCTGAGCCAGCACAGCGCAGCAGTGCCCGGCAGAGTGCTCATCGGCGGCACCGGCTACAGCCAGGACCTGCGCGACATCTGCAACGACAGCCGCTTCAACGCGACGCTGCTGTCCTTCCACTACTACGCGTTCTTCTACAGCCCGATGACCTACGACGCCTTCCGGAGCCACATCCAGACGCGTCTGGGCAACTGCGCCTCCCGCACGGTCGCGACCGAGTACGGCGCGCCGATGTCCACCGGCCTCAACTACGGCGACCCGAACAGCACCGACAATTTCGTGCACTACCTCCGCGCCATGGCTCAAGTCATGCGGGACAACCAGATGGGCGGCACCTACTGGCCCGCCATCGGCGGCAAGCCCGGCACCATCGGCTACGACTGGTACTCGATGTTCGCCCTCAGCGGCAGCGGTACCGATCTCAACCTGACCGTCCGCAACACCTCCGGCGCCGACCGGATCCGCTACGCCTGGGGCGACACCATCGGCGACCCCACGCCACCGGCGACGACGTTCTACCGGCTCAACGTGCGCCACAGCAGCAAGGCCATGGACGTCCAGGCACCCAACACCGACAACGGCGCACGCATCGACCAGTACACCTACGGCGGCAACGCGTGGCAGCAGTGGCAGTTCCAGGACGCCGGCAGCGGCTACTGGCGCATCATCAGCCGGCACAGCGGCAAGTGTCTCGACGTGGTAAGCGCTTCCACCACCGACGGCGCCGAACTCATCCAGTACACCTGCGGTAGCGGCACCAACCAGCAGTTCCAGATGGTCGCCAACGGCAGCTACTTCCAGCTGCGGGCACGTCACAGCGGCAAATGCGTCGACGTACCGGCCGCCTCGACCGCCGACGGCGTGGTGCTCAAGCAGTACACCTGCAACACCGGCACCAACCAGCAGTGGTCGCGCACGGTCGTCTAGGGATGGTCGCCACGTGACCACGGTTGCGCGGTACGGCCCTCACTCCACGGTGCCGAGCTGGTGCTCGGTACCGTGGACTTCGCCTTCACCGACGCTCACCGCGACGGGTTCATCGCCATGGCCCAGGCCTGCGCTCACTCCCCCACCCCGCCGCACGATGGCGCCCAAGAAGGACATGCCGCGGCGAGGGACGGTGCTTACACAACTTTGAAGCCGTCGGCGACGATGTTGAACAAGCTGAGATTCTCCTGCCAGCTGGCATCGGCTACGTACCAGGAGATCGTGTAGTACTTGCCGGAAGCGATGAACCCGCGTCGGAGCACGTGGACGCGGGTGCCGCTGCCGGTGTTGTAGAGCCACTCCCAGTCCGCGGCCTTGTAGCCCCGGTAGTCGACCGAGGCCAACTCCAGCCTCCGGTAGTTGGGCTTGCTCTGTTGACGCTCCTCCTCGGCCAGGGCCGCTACCGGGTCCGGGTTGAGGTTCTCCGATCGGTATATGCCGAGCACACGACGCAGCCCGCCCTGCTCCTTGAAAAGGATCATGCCGCCGTCGCGATCCGTCGACCAGTTGTCCGGCACCGGAAGCGAGAACCCGCTGCCTCTGTATGTGTGCCAACCCGCAGGCAGCACAAAGCCGGTGGCTGCAGGGGTCGGTGAGGTGGCCGGCGCCGACGAGGTGGCCGCGACGGCGGACGGAGAAGGTATAGCGGCCGGGGTCGGCATGCCCGCACTGGTCGGCGCGGCGACCGGAGTCGTCGGCGGGTCGTCGCCGTCGGCGAGGCGAACGGAGACGCTCAACGCGACGACGGCCGCGACCAGCGCGACACCGATCCACCGCCGCCTGACAGCGACGGCAGGCGCGGCTGGGACCACGGAGGTCCCCGTGGTCATCGACAGGAGATTCTCGGACAGGGACTCCTGCGCGGAACCGCCGATCGGCGCCGGTGCCTGCTTGACCGCCGCGACCAGGTCAACCTTCGTCGTCGCCGTCACCTCGGCCGTTGCCGCCGCCACCGGCTCGGTCTCGACGTCCGGAGCCGAGCGCGGCTGCGGCACAGGTGCGAGAGCGGCAGGATGCGGCGGGTACGTCGGCGCGACCTTCGTCGCCTCAGCCGCGGCGTTCATCGGGGGCGGCGCCGCGACCCACGGCACCGGCTCTGCGGGGGCGGCGCTGGCGCTGTCGGCGACGCGCGAGCGGTCCTGGCGCGGTATCAGGCCCACACGGCGCACCCCGGGAAGGAGCAACAGCCCGCGCTGCCGACGCTCGATCGCACGCAGGAACAGCTGCTCTGCCTCGTCGGCCTTCATTCTGCTGCCGGGGTCTCTGCGCAGCAGGCCGGCGACCGCCGCCTTGAGCGGCCCGCTGGCGTTGCGGACGGGCGGAAGCGGCTCGCTGGCCAGCGCGGTGAGCGTCGCGATCGCGGTGCCGCGGGCGTACGGCGACTGCCCCTCGACGGCCGCGAAGACTGTCGCGCCCAGGGACCACATGTCGGCCTCGGGACCGGCGCTGCCGGTGCGGGCCCGTTCCGGCGACATGTACGCCGGCGAGCCGAGCAACATCCCGGTACGGGTGACGTTCGGGTCACCGGGCACCGTGGCCAGGCCGAAGTCGGTGAGGACCACCCGACCGTCGACGCCGAGCAGCACGTTGCCCGGCTTCACGTCACGATGCACGACGCCGACTTGGTGCGCCGCACGCAATGCCGCGAGCACACCCAGCCCGATCTCCGCCGCTCGCTGTTGCGGAACGGGGCCGTCGAGGGCGAGGACCTCGTGCAAGGAGCGTGAAGGCACGTACTCCATGACGATCCACGGGTCGCCGTCGGTACGCAGCACGTCGAAGACGCGTACGGCGTTGGTGTGGCTGAGTTGAGCGATGGCGCGGGCCTCGCGCAGCGATCGCTCGCGCATCTCCTGGCGCTCCTGATCGGTGAGGCCCGGCGGCGGGACGAGCTCCTTGATCGCTACGTCCCGGTGGAGGACCTCGTCTCGGGCTTTCCAGACACGCCCCATCCCGCCCTGGCCAAGCGCCTCGACGAGCCGGTAGCGGCCAGCGACGAACGGCCGCTGGGAGGATGAGGGGGACACCCCAAGAACGTACCGGTGCGCGCTGCGCTGAGCATCGGCGGGATCTCCGGATACGCTGGTGGCGCGGCGGAGTGACGCGACGATGTGGGCGTCGGCAACGGCTGTCCGCTCGTCTGCGGCCACCGCCGACACCCCGCATGACCGCGCGGGCGCCGCGGACACCGGCTGGGAGTCGGCACCGTCGTCGCCACCACCAGTGCGCGCAACACCAGGCTGAGGACGGTTCCTCTTCCCGTTGCCATTGAGTGCTCTCTAGTGAGTACTCGTGTTGCAGTCGGCCGTTGCCGGCCGACGGTCCCCGGTCGGCGGCGACCACCCGCCCGCCGTTCCAGATACGCCCATCGCCGTGAGTACACCGCCCGCCGCCGCCGTGTCCTGGCTCAGGAGCAGAAGGTGTTCCGTCTCCACGGGTCCGCCGCCACGGTGCGTGACGGCCTTGTCCGCGCACCGCAGGGCCGAGCGACCCCGGTCCGAGAAGACCGCGTCAGTCATTCGTACACCCCGAAGATCGCCTCGAACAGCCAGGCCACGCCCGCGGCGATGGAGTCCTGTGATTCAGTGCGCGCGGCGGTAGTGCATGGCCACCGCGCCGTTGCGCAGCGGCTCCGCCGAGAGCAGTTCGAGCTGACGCGTGCCGGGCAGCCCGCCCTGGTACAGCGTCGGGCCGTGGCCGGCGATCCTCGGATGGACGAGCAGCTTGTACTCGTCGATCAGGTCCAGCCGGTCGAGTTCGGTCGCGAGCTTGCCGCTTCCCAGGAGGACCCCGGCCGGGGTCGCGTCCTTGAGCTTCTGCACGCCCTCGCGCAGATCGCCGGCGATGTGGTGGCTGTTGGTCCACGGGAAGTCCTTGCGCGTCGACGACACCACATACTTGGGTTTGGCCTCCAGCTTGACCGCCCACTCGCGCATAGCCGGCGGCGCCTCCTCGTCGCCGCGGGCGACGGCTGGCCAGTAGCTCTCCATCATCTCGTAGGTGACGCGACCCCACAGCATCGCCCCGGCCTCCTCCATGAGACGGGTGAAGAAGGCGTGTGTCTCGCCGTCGGCAATTCCTTCCTGGTGGTCGACGCAACCGTCCAGGGTGAGGTTGAGGCTGAAAGTGAGCAGTCCCATCGCCGACGAGTCTAACGCCACTACGGCCAGGCGGGCGTCGCGTCAGCGAGCTCGAGGTACCACGCGCCCCGTCTCGTTGAAGTCGTCGGTCTGGACAAGCCTGCGCTCGCTTGCGGGCGTCGCCGGGGAACGGACGTATCGCTGTCAATGCATGGCGTACGTGTCCGACACGTGGCTCGCGGCTAACCTCACCAACCCGTTTCGGGACTGGGCCGATCGCCCAAGGCCGAACATCGAGCAACTGTCATACTTGTGCATGAAGGATCTTGACTATTATTCCAGCCCGGATTCCTATGTAGACGGATGACGATCGACTGACGCGCCGTGTCGTCGGTAATGGCTGTTCAGGGCCCGTTGCTGGTGGCGTCGCGCCAGGTGGACAGTGCAGCCAGTACTTGATGGTGCCAACCGTGCGGGTGATCAGCTTCGCGAACATGTGCCGGGTTTCGTTGACAGCGGAATCGCGACTCGGTGGACGAGGTCTTGCATTTCATCAGCCTCCGGCGCTCATCCGCCCGTACGCCCCGACGCGATCTGGGCTTCCACCCGCTCCAGCTCGGGGTCACGCAGACCGACCGTGTCAGTGGTCCAGAACGCCTCGGGATAGATCAGCCGGCCGACCATCCACGGCTGGTACGCCGAAAGAAGCGCCACCTGGAACCCCGGGTCCGGGATGCGCGTCGAGGGCCGGTCGAACCCAAGGGCGGAGGCGGAACTGAACCCGCGGCGTCCGTAGTAGTTCGGGCTGCCCTCAAGGAAAACGGCTGGCGCGCCACGATCTCCGGCGGTCTGCAGTGCCGCCGCGAGCAACGCGGTGCCGACGCCGTGGCGCTGGAGGTCGGGACGTACCGACAGCGGGGAGAGCACCACCACCTCGACCAGCTCGCGTCGAGCGTCCACCCAGCCGCGTGAGAGACCAACGTGCCCGACCAGCTCCTCGTCGACAACAGCGACCAAACTCGCCCGAGCTGCTCCGCTGGCCTGCAGAGCTCGCATCATCTGCACAACGCGCCCGTCCGGTGGCTCGCCGAACGCCGCCGAGACGACCCCCTCGGCAGCCAGCTCTTCGGCCGGCATCACATTACGGATCTCCATGGCGCGACCTTAGTGTCAGTGGTCGGCCGGCGCACCGCAGTTTTCGGGCTCCATCTCGCGCCCATCCGCGGGCGTGGCGGTCTGGGTGTACTACAGATATATGTCGCTCTATCGCGGCCGGTCCCAGTGCTCTGACCGGGAAGGTTCGCCGGGTTGGTAGCCGGTCTCCGAGCGGGCACGTGCTGCTTGCTATCCGTTCACACGCCCGGTGCCAACGCCTACGCTGGGTAGCCGGCCGCTGGGCCACTTGACGTGTTGCGCAGGGACGAGATGAGTGACCTCTACATTCGGGTGATCCCCGTTGATCCGCAGTGGCAGCCCACGGCCGAAGCGGCCGGACGGACGGCAGAGTATGTCGCCGGGCTCTTCGCTGGGCCGGGCGATCATGTCGAATCGATCAAACCGGTGTTCTACGATCACATCACCCTCATAGACGCGGGCCAGTACATGGAGGATGTTTTCTGCCCCCGATGCGACACCGCGATCGGACTGGACTGGTTCTGGGATCTGCTGCGCGAGGAAGATGGCGGACTGACAGTTGATCCGACCATCGGCGACCTGGACGTCAGGGTCCCGTGTTGCGGCTGCCCGCTGATGCTGCCCGAGCTGCGATTCGAGGCACCGGTCGGATTCGCCCGCTTTGAGGTGAGCATCATGAACTGGACCCGACATGCCTGGGAACTCAGCGACGAGGAACTCACCACGGCAGGTGGGATCCTGGGGCATCCAGTGACACAGATCCACACCCGCTACTGAGCTGACAGCCGGACCGTGCACCCAGGCGGACGGGACCTCCGACGGTGCGACCGGCCGCGGTCATGGGCGTCGGCACTGCGAGACCCCCGCTTGCCGGAGATGTCTCGTGGGCCGCACCGTATCTTCGATCGCGGTGCGGCCCACGACAACGGGCCCGCAGGGCGTCCCGTGCTCCTCTGGTTCCCCGTCAGGACGCGGCCTTGACGAACTCGGTGGTGAACGTCTTGGCCAGGTCGATCGTGGCGGCGGCCTGTACGTCCGGGTTCGACGCCTTCAGCACGTCGAGGACGGTCTGCGGGCCGTCGGCGGGCATCACGCCGTCGGCGGTGAACATCCCCTTCGAGTCGTTGATCGACTGCACGTACAGGGCGGAATCGTCACCGGCGTAGTCGGCGGGCATCTTCGCGGCGATCTCGGCGGCCGTGTGGGTGTCGATGAACTTCAGCGTCTTGACGAACGCGTTGGCCATCTTCTGGATCGCGGCCTTGTGCGCGGCGACGTAGTCGCACGGCATGTACAGCGACGCACCCGGGTAGAGGCCGCCGAGCGCGGCGCGGGTGCCGTCCTCCGTACGCATGTCGATGATGACCTTGGCCTTGCCGGTGCTGGTGAGCTTGGCGATGGTCGGGTCGGTGGTCATACCGGCGTCGATGGCGCCGTTGTCGATCGCGGCGATGAACGTCGCCCCGGCTCCGGCCTTGACGATGGTGTACTGCGAGCGCTGCACGCCGCCCTTGACCGCGAGCCCCTGGGTGATCATGTCGGTGGACGAGCCGGGGCTGGTGACGCCGAGCTTCTTACCCGCGAAGTCCTTGGCGGAGGTGATGGTGGCGGCCTTGGCGGTGGCGACGACCTCGGCCTCGCCGGGCACGTCGGCGAACTGGACGACGCTCTGCACGCACTTGCCCTTGGCCTGCAGGTGGATGCTGTGGTCGTAGAAGCCGACGACGCCGTCGACCTGCCCGGCCAGCATCATGGTCTCGGCGTCGGCGCCGGACGGCTCGCTCTTCAGCTCGACGTTGACGCCCGCGTCCTTGAAGTAGCCGAGCTGCTCGGTGAGCTTGGCGGGCAGGTAGATGACCTTGTCGAGGCCGCCGACCATGATGGTGACGGTCTCGGTGCCGCCGGTGGCGGCGGGCTGGTCGGACGGGGAGGTGCCGCGGCAGGCGGCCAGGCCCAGGATCAGCGCGGGCAGCGCTGCCAGCGCGATGGACTTGCGCATCGTTGCTCCTTGCGAAGGGTGGTGGGATTGCGAAGGGAGGAAGGGTGGGTCAGTGCGGCTGCCACTTGGTCAGCCGCTTCTCGACGAGGGTCAGCAGACCTTCGGCGAGCAGGGCCAGCACCGTCATGATGATCATGGCGGCGTAGATGCCGGCCGAGTCGAAGGTTCCCTGGGAGTGGGCGATGAGCATGCCCAGTCCCTTGTCGGCGCCGGTGTACTCGCCGACGATCGCGCCGATGAGCGCGAAGCCGAACGCGGTGTGCAGGCTGGCCAGGATCCAGGAGGTGGCACTGGGCAGCACGACCGTCCACATCATGCGCATGCGGGAGGCGCCCAGGATGCGGGCGTTGTCGTGGATCACCCGGGGCACCTCGCGGGCGCCCTGGAAGGCGTTGAAGAAGACGCCGAAGAACACCAGCACGAACGCGGTGGCGATCTTCGAGCTCATGCCGAAGCCGAACCAGATCACGAAGATGGTGGCCAGCACGATTCGGGGGATGGCGTTGGCGGCCTTGATGAACGGGGCGAGCACGTCGGCCAGGTAGCGGGCCCGGCCGAGCACGACGCCGAGCACGACGCCGACCAGGGAGCCGAGCATGAAGCCGTAGACGGCTTCCTGCAGGGTGTAGGAGATCTGCTCCCAGACGGTGCCGTAGGAGGTGCCCTCGGTGAACCAGGTGACGAGCTTGTCCCAGATGAGGCTGGGCTTGGAGTAGAAGAACGGGTCGATCCAGTAGGTCCCGGCCAGTTCCCATGAGCCGAGCCACAGCGCGACGAGGGCGGCACGGCCGCCGTAGACGCCCCAGCGGCGGCGGTCGCGGCCGGTGACCCTGGTCGCGGCGGTGGTCAGCGGCACCGGCGTAGCCAGCTCAGCCACGGTTGGCTCCTCTCGTACGCGCGATCTCGACTTCCTCGCGCAGGGACTCCCAGACCTCGCGGTAGAGGTCGAGGAACTCGGGTTGCAGGCGGATCTCGTCGACGTTGCGGGGGCGCGGCAGCGTCACCGGGACGATGGACTTGACGGTGGCCGGGGCGGCGGTCATGACCACGACCCGGTCGGCCAGGGCGATGGCCTCGGTGAGGTCGTGGGTGACGAAGACGACCGCCGCGCCGGAGCCGGACCACAGCCGCAGCAGCTCGGCCTGCATGAGCTCGCGGGTCTGCACGTCCAGGGCACCGAACGGCTCGTCCATCAGGATGATCTCGGGTTCGGTGATCAGGGTCTGGGCCATCGCGACGCGTTTGCGCATGCCGCCGGAGAGCTGGTGGGGGTAGTACTTCTCGAATCCGGCCAGCCCGACGCGGTCGATCCAGGCGCGGGCGCGTTCGCGGGCCTCGGCCTTGGCCACGCCCCGGTAGCGCAGGCCGAGCGCGACGTTGTCGACCACGGTGCGCCAGGGCAGCACCGCGTCCTGCTGGAACATGTAGCCCACCGACCGCGGGATGCCGGTGACCGGCGTCCCGGCGACCGCCACCTCGCCGCCGCTGGCCGGCTCCAGCCCCGAGATCAGGGACAGAGTCGTGGACTTGCCGCAGCCGGTCGGCCCGACCACGGTGACGAACTCGCCGGGCGCGACGTCGAGGCTGACGTCGCGCATCGCGGTGAAGGTGCCGCCCCCGGCGGCCGGGAAGACCTTGGTCGCCCGGGTCAGCCTGATGACGGGTGTGTGCTGGGTCATAGCGCACGACCGTAGGGAGGACACCCGTGTTTCCGCGCGGTTGCGAACATTGCGCGGGCAAGTTACGTAGATCGCTTTTTGCGCATTCTGCTCACGGCCTTACCGCAGGTAGCGTGTGGTGATGCCCCGTCGCCCCCTCCGGCTGGCCACCCAGACCATGCTGTTGCAGGTCGTCGTGGTCGCCGTCGTCGCCGCGGCCGGGTTCACCCTCGCCGCGCTGCTGCTGCGCAGCGAACTGGAGCAGCAGTACCTGCAACGTGCGCTGGCCATCGCCCGGACCACCGCCCGCGAACCGGGCCTGGCCGCGAAGGTCGCCGACGGCCGCCCCGACCCCGGCGGCGAGGTCCAGGCGTACGCCGAGCGGGTCCGCACCGCCACCAACGCCCTGTTCGTGGTGATCGCCGACCGCGACGGCATCCGCTACTCCCACACCGACCCGACGCAGGTCGGCAAACGGGTCAGCACCGACCCGTCCGGCCCGCTGAGCGGACGCGAGGAGGTCGCCATCCAGCGCGGCACCCTCGGCCCGTCGGCCCGCGGCAAGGTCCCCCTCTACGACGACACCGGCCGCATCGTCGGCGAGGTCAGCGTCGGCATCCACGTCGACCGGATCACCGACCGTCTCGACGAGCTGCTGCCCTGGGCCGGGCTGTTCGCCGCGATCGCGCTGGCCGTCGGCAGCGGCGGGGCCGCGCTGCTGGCCGTACGCCTCAAACGCCGCACCCTCGGCCTGGAGCCCACCGACCTGGCCGACCTGGTCCGCGAGCAGGTCGCCGTCCTGGAGGGCGTCCGCGACGGCGTGCTGGCCGTCGACGTCAACGGCCGGGTCAGCGTCTGCACCGAGCAGGCCGCCGCGCTGCTGACCGAGCCGGTGCCGGTCGGGTCGCCCGCCACCGAGGAGATCGTCACGCTGCTGGACGACCGTTCCCCCGTCACCGGCGAGCTGCGGCTGGTCGGCGACCGCGTGATCGTGGTGACGCGGCGGCCGGTCGAGCGCGGCGGCCAGGACCTCGGCACCGTGCTTACCCTGCGCGACCAGTCCGACCTCGACGCGATCGCCCGCGAGTTGGAGGCCACCCGGGCGCTGACCGACGCGCTGCGCGCGCAGGCCCACGAGCACACCAACCGGCTGCACGCCCTCGACGGCCTGCTGCAGCTCGGTGACGTGCCGCGCGCCCACGCCTACCTGCGGGAGCTGACCGCGACCGAGGCGGGCGGCACCGTCGGCGGCCGGGTCGGCGACGCCTACCTCGACGGGCTGCTGGCCGCGAAGGCCGCAGTGGCCTCCGAGGCCGGGGTGGTGCTGCGGCTGGGCGAGGACACCTGGGTGCCGGGCCAGCTCACTGCCCCGCTGGACGCGGTGACGGTGCTGGGCAACCTCGTCGACAACGCGATCCGCGCGGCCGCCGCGGGCACCCGCCGACCCGCCCAGGTCGAGGTCAGCCTGCTGGCCGACGGGCCCGACCTGCACATCTACGTCGCCGACAGCGGCGACGGGGTCGCGCTGCCCGACCCGTTCCGGGCCGGGGCGACCACCAAGCAGGAACCGGGCCGGGGCCTCGGACTGGCGCTGGCCCGTCGTACCGCGCGCCGCCACGGCGGCGACGTACGGCTGCGGCCGCCGCAACCGGGCGCGGGCGCGGTCTTCACCGCCGAGATCCCCGGGGTGCTGGCCCCGGCCACTCCGCTGAGCTGGGAAGTGACGGCATGATCCGGGTACTGGTGGTCGACGACGACTTCCGGGTCGCCGCCCTGCACTCCTCGTTCGTCGGGCAGATCCCCGGGTTCACCGCCGTCGGGGTAGCCCATACCGCGCAGGAGGCCGTCGAGGCCGCCGTGCGGCTGCGTCCCGACCTGGTGCTGCTCGACCAGTACCTGCCCGACGGGCTCGGCACCGCGGTGCTGGCACAGCTGCGCGCCGACACGATCATGCTCACCGCCGCGAACGACACCGCCACGGTACGAGCCGCACTAGGCGCCGGGGCGCTCAACTACCTGGCCAAACCCTTCACCGCCGCTCAGCTGGCCGAACGGCTGGCCGCGTACGCCCGCTACCGCCACCACCTCACCGGCGAACGTGACCTCGCCCAGGAGGAGATCGACCGGGCGGTCGCGCTGCTGCACGACGCCGACGCACCTGCCGCGGCACTGCCCAAGGGGCGCTCGCCGGTCACCGCCCAGCGCATTTTGGAGGCGCTGCGGTCGGCCACCGGGCCGATGACCGCTGTCGAGATCGCCGACAGCACCGGCGTCTCCCGCGCCACCGCGCAGCGCTACCTCGGCGACCTGGCGCACTCCGGCAAAGTCGAGCTGAGCCTTCGCTACGGGTCCACCGGACGCCCCGAACACCTCTACCGCCGGCGCGGCCAACCCGCCCGCATCCGCTGATCGCGCTGAGGTCCTACCCGTCGAACGAAATCCCAGAACCTCGCTACCGGTTGAAACGCTACGCAGCTATCCAAACAGGATAAACCTACACTACGTAGGAGCAACCGACTGCCGTATTCGACCCAGCTCACGGGGGCTTGCCATGGCGCAACCGAAAGTGCTGCCCGAACTCGACCTGAGCCGCGATGCGCGCCAGGTCATCAGGGACGGTGTACTCGACGGCGGTGCCGCTCATCCAGCCGAGCGCTCCGAACTCCTGCGTCGGCGCTGCTGGACAGCAGCGCCCGCACCATCGCGGCTGCCTGGATCGCGTCGGCCATCGCCGACCACCTGGCCACCGGCTGGTCCCACAGCCGGCCCCACCCCGCGATCATGGCCGGGCGCGGCGGACCTCGAACTCGAACAGCGAGTACCCCCACCCGGTGGCGCGGGTCGTGCCGTAGATCCGGACGTACCGGCCGGTGCCGCCGAGGGCCGTGTTGTCGTC
>NZ_JAHRCY010000037.1:0-35815 GCF_019083965.1 Catellatospora tritici | reverse complement strand
CCCCCCCCCCCCCCCCCCCCTCGCGCGGGGGGGGGCGGCCGGCCGCGCCCGGCCCCCCCGCGCCCGGTGAACTGCGGGTCTAAGCGGTCAGCTGTAGACCTCGAACTCGAACAGCGAGTACCCCCACCCGGTGGCGCGGGTCGTGCCGTAGATCCGGACGTACCGGCCGGTGCCGCCGAGGGCCGTGTTGTCGTCGACGCCGCCGTCGCCGCCGGTGATGGTGCGCACCGTGGTCCAGGTCGTGCCGTTGGCCGAGGTCTGGATCTGGTACGCCGAACCGTACGCCGCCTCCCAGGTCAACTTCACCCGGTTGATCGCGTACGACTGACCCAGGTCGACCTGGATCCACTGCGGATCGGCGAACGCGCTACCCCACCGCGTGGTCACCGACCCGTCCACCGCCGCCGACGCCGTAAAGGCGCCCTCGACGCTGGACGCCGTGGCCGGCTTGTTCAGCGCGAGGTTGGTCGCCGTCGGCGGCGGGCCGCTGTCGCCGTAGACCTCGAACTCGAACAGCGAGTAGCCCCAGGCGGTACCGCGGGCCGTGCCGTTGATCCGCACGTACCGGCCGGTGCCCGCCAGTCCGGTGTTGTCGTCGACACCGCCGTCGCCGCCGGTGACCGTACGCACCGTGGTCCAGGTCGTGCCGTCGGCGGAGGTCTGGATCTGGTACGCCGAACCGTACGCCGCCTCCCAGGTCAACTTCACCCGGTTGATCGCATACGACTGACCCAGGTCGACCTGGATCCACTGCGGATCGCTGAACGCGCTACCCCACCGCGTGGTCAGCGACCCGTCCACCGCCGCCGACGCCGTGTACGCGCCTTCGACACTCGACGCCGTCGCCGGACGGTTCAGCGCGAGGTTGGTCCCTGTCGGCGGCTGGGTGCCGCCGGAGGTGAAGGTGAAGTCGTCGATGTCGAACAGCGAGCCGGTGGCGGCTCCGGTGAACACCAGGTACAGCTGCTGCGTGCCGGCCGGCACGGTCACCGTGCCGGTCACGTCGACCCAGGTCTCCCAACCGCCGGTCGGGGCGACCGGCACCGTGGACACGACGGTGCCCGTGGGCGAACCGGCCCGCACGGTCAGCGTGCCGCCGACCCCGGCCGAGGCCACCCGCGCCTTGAAGCCCGTGACGCCGGTCAGGTTGTAGGGCGTGAAGGAGATCCAGTCCCCGTTCTCGATGTAGCCGACGGCGTTGCCGCCGTGGGCGCTGGCCTTGGCGGCGAGCTGTACACCGCTCATGGTGTTGTAGTGCTCGGCCTGCCGGGTGCGCGGCTGCAGCACGCCCTGGGCCTGGACCGCCGGCCCGGTCGGCGGGGTGTAGACCGCGGCGAGCACCCCGAAGATGTTGGCTGCCGCGTCGTGCTCGCCGTCGACCGTGGTCTGGATCGACCCGGTGCAGCCGGTCTTGCTGGTGATGGGGTGTCCGTGGCTGTCGTGGCCCAGGACGTAGTTGACGACGACCCGGTTGCAGTCGACCGTGCCGACGTTCGGGTCGGTGACCCGCACCTCGTAGGGGACCAGGTCGCCGAACTGGAACACGGAGCCGTCGGGCGGGCCGATGATCTGGATGCTGGGCCGACCGACGCCGACGACGATGCTGGCCGTCGAGATCCGGCCGCCGGTGTCGCGCACCGTCAGGGTAGCGGTGTACTCGCCGTTGGACGGGTAGGTGAACGTCGGGTTGGCCGCTGTCGAGTCGGTGCTGCCGTTGCTGGTGAAGTCCCAGGCGTAGGTGATCGCGTCGCCGTCGGGGTCGTTGCTGCCGGCCGAGCTGAACTGCACGGTCAGCGGGGCCGCGCCGGTGGACGGGGTCGCCGAGGCCTGGGCGATCGGGGCCCGGTTGCCGCCGTTGTTGTACTCGATGCGGTAGAGGGCCGAGTTGGCGTCGCCGCCGAACCAGGTCGTGCCGTAGTCGAGCACGTACAGGGCGCCGTCCGGCCCGAACTCCAGGTCCATGATCGCGGTTCCGGACCAGGGCAGCGGGTCGATCGCACCGGCGGTGCCGTTGGCGTTGATCGTGACCGCTTTGATCCAGCGGCTGGTGAACTCGCCGATGATGGCCTTGCCGTTGTAGGAGGCCGGGAACTTCACGTCGGAGACCAGCGCCGGGTTGAAGTTGTAGACCGGGCCGCCCATCGGGCCGCCGCCGCCCAGCTCGGGCCGCCAGGGGCCGGCACCGCCGTACGGCAGCCAGGCGGTCTGCGACGCCGGGAGGGTGGTGATACCCGTGTTGTTGCGCGAGTTGTTCGTCGGCCCGCCCGCGCAGTTGAAGGGGCCGGCGGATGGACCGCTGGGGAACGTGTACTCCTGGTAGGGGGTGTTGTAGTTCGAGCAGTACGGCCAGCCGAAGAAGCCCGGCGCGGTGATCCGCTCGAACGCCACCGTGCCCGCCGGGCCGCGGTTGGGGTCGGCGCCGCCGTCGGGGCCGTAGTCACCGAGGTAGACGACCCCGGTTGCCTTGTCGACGCTCATCCGGAACGGGTTGCGGAAGCCCATGGCGTACACCTCGGGCCTGGTGTTGGGCGTGCCCGGCGCGAACATGTTGCCGGCCGGGATGGTGTAGCCGCCGGTCGCTCCCGGCTTGATCCGCAGCACCTTGCCCCGCAGGTCGTTGCTGTTGCCAGCGGTGCGCTGCGCGTCGAACGCCGGGTTGCGGTCGGGCCGCTCGTCGATCGGCGCGGAGCCGCCCGAGTCGAACGGGTTGGTGTCGTCGCCGGTGGACAGGTACAGGTTGCCGGCCGCGTCGAAGTCGATGTCGCCGCCGACGTGGCAGCACTGCCCCCGGCTGGTCGGCACGTCGAGGATGGTGACCAGCGACGCCGGGTCGATGGTGTAGTCGTCTCGGACGGTGAACCGGCCCAGCTTGTTGGAGCCGTTGAACGGGGCGAAGTCCGCCGTCGTGCCGGTCGCCGGAGAGTCGCCGGCGGGGGTGCTCAGCGGAGGCGCGTAGTACAGGTACACCCACCGGTTGGTGGCGAAGTTCGGGTCGGCCTTGATGCTCTGCAGACCCTCCTCGTCGTGGGTGTAGACCTGCAGCGTCAGCGCGACCTTGGTGTTGCCGTTGACGTCGGTGTACCGGACGACGCCGTCGCGGGAGGTGTGCAGCACACCCCGATTCGGCAGCACCGTCAGGCCCATCGGCTCGCCCGTCTCGGCCACGCCCTTGGCCAGCGTCACCTGACTGAACGTGCCGGTGGGCGGGGCGACCGCGCAGTTGCCGGTGCCCTGGGCCGCGTACCGGATGCCGCCGAGCAGGTGGGTGCGGAAGTTGGCCTCGCTGAAGCTCTCCTGGGTGTGCCCGAGGCCGGTGTACCAGGTGCGGCCGCCGTCGTAGGCGCGGCACCACGAGATCGGGTGGTCGGCGCCCATGCTGCCGCCGGTGTACGTGGACTCGTCCAGATTGGCGAGCACGTGCACCGACCCGCGCGGGTTGGTGCGGTAGTTGTACAACTCGTCGGTGCGGTTCCAGCTCACCGGGATCCCGGCGGTGGACGGGTGGACGGTGTCCTCGATGCGCACCGTGACCGGCTGGATCGCCGGGTGGCTGGCGAAGTACGCGCCCACCAGGCCGCCGTACCAGGACCAGTCGTATTCGGTGTCGGCGGCGGCGTGTATGCCGAGGTAGCCGCCGCCGGCGCGGATGTAGCGCTCGAATGCGGCCTGCTGGGTGGCGTCGAGCACGTCGCCGGTGGTGGACAGCCAGATCACGGCTTTGAATCTGGCCAGGTTGGCGTCGTTGAACTGGGTGGCGTCCTCGGTCGCCTCGACCGCGAAGTTGTTGGCCGTGCCGAGGGCCTGGATCGCGGTGATGCCCACCGGGATGGAGTCGTGTCGGAACCCCGCGGTCTTGCTGAAGATCAGCACCGTGAAGTCGGGGGCGGCCTGCGCCGGTACGGCATGGAAGCCGATCCCGGCCAGCACGAGGGCGACACAGAGCAGCACTCTGCGTAGGAGCATGATCGGTTTGCACCTCTCTTGTGGAGAGAACTGAAGACGTGCGCCGATCACGTCTGGAGCGGGAGCTGTCAGCCCACACTGCGGGCACGGTGGGGCCTCAGACTGGATGACGGTTGGCTGGAGACAGTGCCGCGTCCGCCCGGCAAGGTGGGGCGGCGCGCC
This sequence comes from Catellatospora tritici, assembly GCF_019083965.1. GTDB lineage: Bacteria > Actinomycetota > Actinomycetes > Mycobacteriales > Micromonosporaceae > Catellatospora > Catellatospora tritici. The sequence goes on along the minus strand of NZ_JAHRCY010000037.1, from coordinate 31,690 downwards.
TCACCTCCTTCCCTCAGGGCCCTGCGGGAGAGCGCTCTCCCGTCCAGTGCGGACAGTTAAGCAGAATCCCCCGCCGTTGTGAAGGCACCTCACGTGCCGACCGTCCGCCCCGCAGCGAGCCGCCCTGTCAGTCGGGCAGGTCGGCGGCGCCGTGTCCCGCGCCGCTCCGGTACGTCACGCCGAGCCGCGCCGGGCGGCCGGCGCACGGTACGGGTCTCCGGCCGCCCGGCGAACCGGCCCTCACCAGCCCGATTCCCGCGGAATGACCGCTTCGGAGTCAAGCCGGTGGATCAGGGTTCAGTACACCGTACGGTGACCTCCTGTTTCAGCAGCGCAGCAGCACATCGGCGCGATTCCCAGGTGCATGGGGTACGTCGACGGCGCGCAGATCGGCCGCGGCACACTACCGGCAACCCAACCCGTGCTGTTCTCCGCCGATGAGGCCACCCACGTCGGCCGCGCGACCGGATCCCCGGTCACCCCGGAGTACCCCGCCCGACACAACGACTTCAACGGCACCATCCGCTGGGTGCAGATCGATGTGGACGCCCCAGCGGCCAGCCAGGAGCACCACATCCCGATCGAAGAGCGCTGGCGGATCGCCATGGCCCGGCAGTGACGCCGCCTCAACGACACCGCAACGGCGGGCTGCTCATCCCACGCGAGCAGCCCGCCGCCGCATCCACGTAGGTTGCATTCGCACTGCCATCCGGTTCGCGGACTCACCCCCTGCCCACGGTTCCGTGTCCACGTCCTACAGGCTCGGGTCCAGCCCCAGCGCCGCCCGCAGACCCTGCACCACGGTCGCCGTGTCGGCGAGTCGGCTCTGTCTGACGAGCAAAGCCGTGGAGACCGGGAACGCCGTCATGGACTCGGCCATGAGCTCGGCCGCGGCGACGGCGGTCGGCTGGCCGGTGCCGAGTACCCGGTCGGCGGTCGGCTCGTCGAGGACGTAGACCCAGGCACGGTAGATGCTCGGGTTGGCAGTGACGCCCGGCCCGGCCACTGTCATCTTCGGTTCGTATCGCTGGGGCAAGCGGGGTGCCGGGCAGCCGAAGTCGAGTGCGGTCGCCGGGTTGTAGTGTGCTCGGCCGTAGGCGCTGTTCCAGTTCGGGTCCTGGCGGGTCTGCTGCAGCGCGGCGAGGAGACTGGCCTGGATGGCCTGCCGCCCGGTGGCGCTGACCTCGGGTGGGGCTTCGACACACAACCGCAGCTCGGACCGGTTGGTGACAAGTAGCCCGCTGGCGGTGTCGAGGTGCGGGTGGTGATCGCCGCCGTGGTCACGGTCCAGGGCAAGGGCGATTCCGCCGGCGGCCATCGCGACCGCGATGGCCGCCGTCAGCAGGGTCAGCAGACGTACGCGCGGCGGACGTCGGCGCATGAGAGGGTCTCCTTGCCGCGGGCCTCAGCCCATGAGGTTGATGACAGACTGGTAGTCAGCGGAGCTGGGGTACCAGTTGGACCAGTTCCCGCAGGAATAGCCGACGATGGTGCTGTGCATGATGCTCGGCGGGTTGCAGACGCCGTTGTCGTCTGCCAGCCCGAACACGTGACCGAACTCGTGGTTGATGAACGCGCGGCCGACGCTGTCGAGCCGACCGCCGGAGCTGAAGACCAGGTATACATAGGCCCAGCAGCTGTCGTAGTGCCCGTAGTCGGCGTTCCAGATCGGATTGTCGTGCACCACGCAGTTGTAATAGCCGACCGCTCCCCCGCAGATGCTGCTCCAGTCCCAGCCGTAGTGGACCTCGATCTCGATGGTGGCCCGGGTCGAGGCGGGATATGACACGCAGTTGCTGCTCGTGGCCCACAGGTCGATTCGCCAGCCGCCCAGCCCGTCCCATACCTTGCCCGACCCCATCTGCGTCAGCGTCTGATCGACGAACGACCGGCCGGCAGTGTTGCCGACCTTCGACGTGTCGTGTGATTCGATGCAGAACTGCTCGTCGTAGGCGCCGGGCCCGTCCGGGTTGGTAGTCGCGTAGTGCATGTTGTGCAGGTGCTTGATCGAGTCGGGGTTGGGGTGCGAGGCATGAGCGGCACGGGCCGGCACCAGCAGCGCGGCGGCGAAGACGGCCAACCACAGCAGCGGCACCCACACCGGCAGCCGCGCTGACGAGGGCTCGCTTGTCGCCATCGGATCTCCCAGCACCTTGAAGGCAATCGGCAAAAACCAATGGTTGAAGAACGATTCCACATTTGCAATAGGTTGCCGAAAGATATTTCATCGCGACCGTGTGGGCGAGCCGTCAGCAGACGCGCAGGGTGGAGCTCGGTGCGCAGGGTGTCGTTGCCGCCGCCGGGGAACGGCAGGTTCACGCCGTGGAAGTCGTTGGCCGCGTACACGAGCTTGCGGGTGGTGCCGACGGGGGGTAGGTCGTACAGGTCCCTGGCCATCCGGGCGGGACCGCCTTCGCCCTCGCCCGCGCCGAAGAACACCGGCATGGTCAGCTTCGCAGCGGCGTCCAGGGCGTTTGTCTTCGCCCATCCGGCGATGCGCGGCTCAAACCTTGCCGAATCTACGTCCGTGACTGCTGGCGGTAGCGGCCAGGGGCTACGCCGTACTCGCGTTTGAACGCTTTGGCGAAGGCGAACTCGGAGGTGTAGCCGGTGCGCTGGGCGACAGTCTGCATCGGCTTGTCACTGTCACGTAGCATCTGCGCTGCCAGGGTCATCCGCCACCAGGTCAGGTAGCTCAGAGGCGGTTTGCCGACCAGCGAGGTGAACCGGCGAGAGAATGCCGCCCTCGACAACCCTGCTTCGGCGCCCAGCGCTTCGACCGTCCACTGCCTGGCGGGTTGCCGGTGGATGTGACGCAGCGTCGCGGCGATCGTCGGATCACTCAGCGTCGCGGCCCACCCGGTGGCCTGGCCGTTCTCGGTCTGCTCGCGGAGCCACGTCCGCAGGATGTAGAGCAGCATCATGTCCAGCAGGGCCGACACGACGGCTTCGCTTCCCTCGTCCGGGTTGGCGACCTCGTCGCCAAGCAGGTGGACGACGGTATGCAGCTGCGGGCGGTGACCCAGCCGGGCCGGTAGGTGGATGACCTCGGGCAGTTCGGCGAACAGCGGGTGCGGCCGGGTGCGGTCAAGCGTGTACGCGCCGCACAGCAGGACCGTCGTGGCGCGGTCGACGTCCTCGGTGCTCGGTGCCACCTTGGTCAGGGAAGCCGAGGGCGCGTCGGCCAGTGGTGTCGACGGGCTGTCGACCAGGGCGTGTCCGCAACCGTGCGGCAGGCACACCACATCGCCGACGCCCAAGGCGATCGCGGCGCCCTCGGGCGGGATCAGCCAGCACGTTCCGGCCAGCACCACGTGGAAGGCGGTGCCGGAGAACCGTTCGGCCCGCACCGCCCACGGAGCGCACTTGCGGATCTCGGCCGAGTGGGGACGCCCGGTACGCATGACGCCGATGGCGTCGCTGAGTACGTCCATCGGCAGATCGTATCGTCCACCGACTATCATCGAGACGATCAGACATGTATGGAAGACGGTGAACCATGGGGAGCGGCTGCTGATCTCCATACGCTGGATACATGTCAATCAAGATTCTCTACACCGCTGAGGCCGTCTCCACCGGCGACGGCCGCAACGGCCACGTCGCCACCTCCGACGGCCGCCTAGACTTGGACCTGGCCATGCCACCCGCGCTCGGCGGCACCGGTGAGGGCGCCAACCCCGAGCAGCTCTTCGCCTCCGGCTACGCCGCCTGCTTCCACAGCGCACTACGGCTGGTCGCCCGCCAGAGTGACGCTGACATGAACGGCTCCAGCGTCACCGCTCGCGTCAGCATCGGAACCGAGGACCAGGGCGCGGTCGGCCTCGCGGTGACCCTGCTCATCCACCTGCCCGACGTCGCACCCGGCACCGCCGAGGAACTCGCTCGGTCAGCGCACGCCGTCTGCCCATACTCTCGGGCCACCCGCGGCAACATTCATGTCGACCTGCGCGTGTTGCCATGAGCCTGCCGGAGACACGCGTCGGCACTCATTGAGCGCAGTGCCGCAGACGCCGCAGCGTCGGGCGGCGCGCATGCTCGCCATGGTGGCCGAGCATAAGGGAAAGATGGTTGAGGCCATCGAGGATGTTCGTCTCGACAAGGCATCGTTAGACGAGATGAACAACAAAGTCATCGCGGCCATTCGAGCGAAGTTCGCGGAGGTGGCCCGAGACGCGTCGCTCTGAGCCGCCAGGCTCCGCCTGGTCGGCGGCTCCTGCGACCGGTGCAGTTCAGTGCGGAGTTCGGCGAACGGCGTCCAGCGTATGCGCTCGCCCCATTGACGATGGCGTGCAGGCGGGTGCGGAACTCGTGTGCCACACCCGGCGAACTGGCCGGCAGCGGCACAGCTGCGACGATCATTTTGAGCTCACGGGCGGCGCGGTCGACATCTCGGGACGGATCGACGGCCATGCAGGGCCTGGGCCAGAAGCCGCCGCGGCCCGACACCGGGTCGACCACGGCAACGGCGACAGCCTCCAGCGGGCGGGTGACGACCTGCTCCTACGGCTGCACGATCTCGCCATGGGCCTGCGCCGAGGCGGATAGTCGCCGATCTCCGAGACCGGTGCCGCCGACCCGCGTCGCGGACTTCCTCGGGGAGATCGGCGAGCTGACCGGTCGAGGCGCGGACATCCACCCGCGCATTCGGTAGGTCTCGGTGACTCACCTCCACGCCGCGGCGTGCCGGTCTGGCTGCCGTGAAAACCAGGCCTGCTGGTGGAGGCGGGCGACCTCAGCGGTGTGATCGACTCCCCGGTCGCGCCTGCGCGGCGTCGGGTACGGGCCCTCGGCGGTGGCAGCGGGCGCCGCCGCAAGGGGCAGCGCCGAGACAGCGGCATCGCACCCGAGAGCCCCGACCCGCCCTCCGACCTGCCTTTGCGGACAGTTATGGCCTGCGATCCGTTGTGGCACACTCACCGCATGACAGCGCCAGCCGACAGCCAAACCGGCGATCCACACCAGCTTCTCGGCAGTATGCGCAGTGCCTCGCCGGTCCATCAGATCCCGCTCGGCCCCACCAAGACCGGCTGGCTGATCACACGATACGCGGACGTGAAGCACGCGCTCAACGATCCGCGCCTGTCGAAGGCGGCGCTGAAAGAGGTGCGGCTGACAGGCAGTCTGCCGCTACCGGCCGACGTGCAGGCGGCGACGAGCACCCACATGCTCAACGCCGACCCGCCGGAGCACACCCGGCTGCGGCGGCTGGTGTCGAGGTCGTTCACCGCCCGGCGGATCGAAGGACTGCGCCCCCGCGTCGAACAGCTCACCCGCGAGCTGCTCGACCGCCTGGAGGGCAGGTCGGAGGCCGACCTCATCGACGATTTCGCATTCCCGCTGCCGTTCCAGGTGATCTGCGAACTGATCGGACTGCCCGACGTCGACCGGGACGTCTTCCGCGGCTGGACCAACACGATGGTCGCCGGCGCCGCCGTCGCGCCCGAGGAGACGAACGCCGCGGCGAGGGCGGCCGCCGAGTACGTGGCGCAGTTGCTGGAACGCAAGCGGGCAGAGCCCGACGACGCACTGCTGAGCAGCCTGATCCAGGCCAGCGACGCCGGCGACCGGTTGACCGCCGACGAGCTCAGCTCGCTGGTGTTCGTGCTGCTGCTCGCCGGGCACGAGACCACGGTGAACCTGATCGGCAACGCGATCTACCTGCTGTTGCGGCGGCCGGAGCTGGCGGCGGCGCTGCGGGCTGATGAGTCGCTGCTGCCGGCGGTGATCGAGGAGACCCTCCGGTACGAGAGCCCGGTGAAGAACGCGACACTGCGGCTGACGATCGAGCCAGTGACCTACGGGGACGTGACGATCCCGGCGGGAGAGATCGTTGTGCTCTCGCTGATGTCCGCCAACCGCGACAGCGGGTCGTTCACGGACCCCGACAGGTTCGATCCGCGCCGTCCGGACGCTGACGGCCACGTCGCCTTCGGCCACGGCATCCACTTCTGCCTCGGCGCACCGGTCGCCCGGCTGGAGGCCCAGGTAGCCGTCGGTGCACTGCTGCGCCGCTTCCCAGCGCTGCGCGCGGCCGTGCCGCTGGAGGAGCTGAAGTGGCGGCCGGGCCTGATCATGCACGGCCCTGTCCACGTGCCGGTCCGGCTGAGGTAGGTCGCGCCCGATCGGTCCAGCCTGGGCACGTGAGCGCCCGGGCGGCAGGGAAGACCGGTCACCGGTGGTGGGCCCGAGATCACCGGCGCGAGAGTCAGGTCGAGCGGTTGACGTCGGCCTGCTGTGGCAAAGGCGGCCCGCCCCCTCCCGCGGCCCGCCCCCCTGGCGCAGCGTCCTCCCCTGGCTGTACTGCTCAACTGGAGCGAATCCACGCCGACGCTGAATCAGATCCACGCCGGTGTCCTCTTCAGCTGCGGCGGACGGCTGGTCAGCCTGGAGTGGCTCGACCGGGCCTGACCCGCGGTAGATCCGATGCGCCGGTAGCGGCGATGCCGCCGGCTGGGTCCGTCATGGGTGAGGCGATCTGCCTGGCCAACCTCGCCGAGGTGCGCCACAAGCAGGGCGACCTCACCGAGGCGCGAGCGCTCTTCGACGCCGCGCTCGGCATCTACGAGACCGAGCCCGCGCTGCGCAACAAGGCGATCGCGCTGGCCAGCCGGGCCCAGGTCCACTGCGACCTCGGTGACCGGCAGGCCGCGCTCGCCGACGCCGAAGCCGCGCGAGCCATCACCCAGGCGATCGGTGAGCGGCGCTACGAGGCGACCGCCCGCAGCAGCGTCGCGTACGTCCTGATCCGGGGCGGGCGGGTCGCGGAGGCGGCGACCGAAGTGCAGTCCGCGCTGGAATACGCCCGGGAGACCGCCAGCGTCGCCGCGGAGATCGACGCCCTGATCCTGCTCGCCGCGGTGGAGCTCGCGCAGGGGCGGGCTCAGCAGGCCATCGCCTGCGCGACGACCGCGCACGAACTCGCGGCGAAGGCCGAGTTCCGGCTGCGGCAGGGCCGGGCGGCCACCGCGCTCGCCCGAGGACTGCTACTGGCCGGCGACGCCGAGGCGGCGTTGCGCCACGCCCGACGGGCCCGCGAGCTCCACCGCGCGTGCGGTGACCGTCCCGGGGCGCAGGACGCGGAGCAGGTCCTCACCGCGATCCCGGTGTCCCCCACCGGCGGCGTCACGGCAGCGGGCAGGTAGGTCACGGTCGGGCGTACGCCCGGCCGGCCGCCCCGGCCCGGCGTGCGCCTCAGGTCGTACGCCCGGTACGTCCTCCCTGCTGATGCGGGTCGGGCCCCGGCCCGCCTACGGTCGACAGCCATGCCATCCGCGACGATCACCCGCCCGGCGGTGGCGGTCACCGGCCTGACGAAGGTCTACGGCGGCGGCGACACCGCCGTCACCGCCCTGGACGACGTCAGCGTCACCTTCGACGCCGGCCGTTTCACCGCGATCATGGGCCCGTCCGGTTCGGGCAAGTCGACGCTGATGCACTGCGCGGCGGGCCTGGACCGTACTGCTCCGGCTCGGCGGCCGCTGGCCGCCGGTCGGGTCAGAGCCGGTCGAAGCGGCGCAGCTGGTCGCGCAGCATCCGGGCCACGTGCGCCATCAAGGCCTCGGCCTCGGGCTGCACCGCGGCCGCCACGCTCGACTCGGTCAGCGCCGCGATGGCGAATGTCTGCCCGTCGGCGTGCTCGACCACGCCGATCTCGTGGCGCAGGTTGAGCAGGCTGCCGGTCTTCGACGACCACAGCGAGGCGTCGGAGCTGAAGTCCGGTGCCAGGCGGTGCCGCATCACCGTGGCGCCCATCAGTTCCCGCACCCGCTCAGCCACCGCCGGGTGCACGGCCGAGGGCTGCCACAGCGCCTGCAGCAGGTCCGTCAACGCCCGCGCCGAGCCGGTGTTGGCGCGGGCGATGTCCAACTGCGCGACAGCGTGCCCGCCGGTCGGCGTGGCACCGGCGATCGCCAGCGAGTGCGCGACGTGCACCTCGCCCGGGTCGAACAGCTCGGCCGGAGTGCTGGCGAGCTCGCGCATCAGATGGCGCACGCTGATTCCGGCCAGACCCAGCCTGCGCAGCTCGGCGGTCACCTGCGCGGGCGGGGTAAGCGCCAGCAGCGCGTCGGCGGCGGTGCTGTCACTGACCGCCACGGCCAGGTAGACCAGGTCCTCGAGCGCGATCGTCGCCGGGTGCCGGAACCTGCTCAGCCCGGTCGGGCCCGGTGTGCTCACCCGGCCCGGCTCGACCGTGACCGGCGCCGACGGGTCGAGCTCGCCGCGGGCGGCGCGCTCCAGTGTGGCGACCGCGATCGGGACCTTCACCAGCGACGCAACCGGCCACAGCAGGTCCGCGTCGATGCCCAGCTCCTGCCCGGAGTCCAGGTCGCGTACCAGGAACGAGCCCCGCAGCCCCGCACCCTGCAGGGCTTCGCGGGCTTGGGCCACGACCGCGGTGTCGTTCATGGCCGCCCCTTGCCCGGCTCGTCGCCCGCACCTAGGCAACGACCGATCTCGGCGGCCAGCAGCTGCCCCACCGTCGCGGCGTCCTCGCGGCTGCCCGCCGCCATGTCGTAGCCGCGGCGTAGGTCGATCTCGCCGATCGGTCGCCAATGCAGGCCCAGCTCCAATGCTTGGATCCTGGCGCAGGCGAGCAGATCGTCGGTGGTCAGCGTCTCCGATGCCGCGGCCACCAGCGAAGGCGCGGTCGCGACCTGCGCCGGCTGCAGGCCGACGGCCGCGCCCAGCCGCGTCAGCTCGTCGCGTACGTGCGCCACGTCGTCCTCGGGCTGTAGCCAGATCCGCCGGCGGCGCGCGGCGCGGGCGGCCCGGCCGGCGCGCAGCGACTCCAGGTGCACCGCCGACCGGCCGGGGTTCGCGACCGTGGCCAGCCCGACCGGCACCTGCCACGCAGCGCCGTCGGGCGGGGCGGCCACGATGGCGGCGCCGACCTGCAGCGCCCGCGCCAGCTCCGCCCGCTCGACCGGCCCGGCCGGGACCAGGTCCAGGTGCACCTGCTCGTCGCGCCCCGCGGCCGCCAGCCGGGCCAGCGCGAGCGTGCCGCAAACGGCCGGAACGGCCAGCCGCATGGGGCGCTGCCGTGCCCGCGTCGCGTCCTGCGCCATCGCCTCGGCGACGTCGACCACGCGCCTGGCCCACGGCAGCATGTCCCGCCCGAACGGCGTCAGCCGCACCGTGCGCGACGACCGCGCGAACACCCGCCCGCCCAGGTGCTCCTCCAGGGCCGCGACCCGCCGGCTGGCCACCGACTGCGGGATCCGCGCCACCACCGCACCCGCGGTGAAGCTGCCCTGCCCGCTCACCGCCAGGAAGGCTCGGCACGCCGCCACCAGGTCCACCGGCCCATACTATGCATGAACAGCATTGATCGGCCCGTTTTTGTCTTTGTGCACATTCATCAGGCGGTGCGATGCTCGCAGCCCGGACCCGGCACGAGGAAGGGCAACCCGATGATCACTTCTGTGCGGCGGGCCGCTGCGGCCGCCACGCTCACCTGCCTCCTCCTCAGCGGCTGCGCGAGCAACAGCCCCACGACGCCGACGCCCAGCGCGGCGGCGCCCTCGGCTGTCGCCGCCTTCGCCGAGCTGGAGACCCGCTTCGACGCCCGGCTGGGGGTATACGCGATCGATACCGGCAACGGCCGCACCGTCGAGCACCGCGCCGACGAGCGGTTCGCCTACGCCTCCACCTACAAGGCCCTCGCCGCCGCCGTGGTCCTGCACACCACCACCCCCGAGCAGCTCGACCGCATGGTGCACTACACCGACGCCGACCTGGTCACCTACTCCCCCGTCACCGAAAAGCACGTCCAGACCGGGATGAGTCTGCGCGAGCTGGCCGACGCCGCCGTGCGCTACAGCGACAACACCGCCGGCAACCTGCTGCTGGACCACCTCGGCGGCCCAGACGGCTTCGAGCAGGCGCTGCGCGAGTTCGGCGACCTGACCACCGACGCCGCCCGCCGCGAGCCCGAGCTCAACCAGGCCACGCCCGGCGACACCCGCGACACCAGCACCCCCCGCGCCCTGGCCAACGACCTGTACGCCTACACCCTCGGGCAGCCCCTGGCCGACGACGACCGTGCCGTGCTCAACGACTGGCTGCGCGGCAACACCACCGGCGCCAAGCTCATCCGCACCGGCGTACCCGCGGGCTGGCAGGTCGGCGACAAGACCGGAGCCGCCGCCTACGGCACCCGCAACGACATCGCCGTCATCTGGCCCACCGACGGCGCCCCCATCGTCCTGGCCATCCTGTCCAGCCGCACCCAGCAGGACGCCAAGTACGACGACGCGCTGATCGCCCAGGCGGCGGCAGCCGCCATCACCGCGCTTCGTCCCTGAGCGGCACCGCGCCGACCGCGACGCCCCGTGCAGTGCTCCATCCTGACGAGCACGGACGACATGGGGCTTCTCCCCGAAAACGGCGACCACACCTGCACCAGACCACCAGGCCATGGGCCCATGAACTGAAGTGGACTGCCGTAGCAGCGTGCTCGCTGCCGAAGCGGCGTCAGGCGGCTGACGGGCCCGGTCGGGGGCAGTGCCGCGTAGCGGCACAGCGAGCGCGCTCGCGGCAGTCGGCACCGCGGCGATGACCCTACGCAGCGGCCTTATCGACCTGATCGATACTCACCCACCCGGGCGACATCGACGATGATCACGGTTAGCGCGATTACAGTCGACTGGGAAGGACATGAAGCACCCGACCAGGCTCAGGTTTCCGCCGACCACCGCAGTAGCCGCCTTACTCGCCGCCGCGGCCGTGTTCGCCGTGCCCAATGCCGCAGAGGCACTCCCGGCCGTTACATGATCTGCACTGGTACCGAGGACGAGACGTTCGGTCCCGGTTACCCCCACCACCCGCCCGACCCCACACCGAATCCCATATCGAGTACGCGCCGTGCACCTCGACTGCGGCACCGGCGATCGCTTGCGGCCTCCACGACTCAGCATTCGACGCCATCGCCTGCCGGACAGCGGCTCCGGCTCACTGGAGATCATCTGGAACACCGCCGAGACGACCACGTTCACGTTCGATTACACCTTCAGCCAGAGCGGCCGGCAGACGATCATCGTCGAGACCGGAACGATCACCACTGAAGACTCGCCCGTTCCGACGCCGTCCAAACACTGACCGACGAACCCTCACGCTCCTGCTACTCCTCCACCCGGGCGGAGTCACGTCCAACACCAGCCTCGTCGCGCTCGCGATCAGCCGCTGGGAGGCTGTCGGCGTCAGCAGCTCTGCGCGTACACCCGCAGGTCTACGCCACGATCATCGGTGCGGACCATGCCGGCGGCACCGGACGAGACCCCGCCTCTGTCCCCGACAGCGCCGCCCGCATGCGCCGCGGCGTGTGCCGGCAGACCCGACGATCCTTAACAAGCAGGCCCATTGGCAGCACGCAGGCGGAGTCAGCGCCCAAGGCGACGAAGACATCCGCGCACCTGACCCGCCCGGGGCGACCAGGCGGACACCAGGAACCGCCCTCGCAATCCCGCCATCGCCGGTCGACAGTCCGCCGGCCGACAGCCAGCATCCGTCAGGAGTCGAATGATGAGACGAAAGCTCACGGCCCTACTCGTCGTGCTCATCGCAGGTACCGCGGGAGTGGTCGTGCCCGCGCCGGCGGCCCATGCCGGCATCCTCGACGTCACCTGCGCACTCACCTCGAGCACCATCCAGTACAACCCACCGCTCAGCAACACTCCGACAACAAGCACCGTGACCGCCAACCACCTGTACGGCGCGTGCGTGTCCGCGAGCGTCCCGGCGATCACGTCGGGCACCGCCACCGGCTCGGTCACCGTGACGCGCAGCTGCCTCGACCTGCTCGCCAGTAGTACCGTCACCTTCACCATCACCTGGAACACCGGCCAGACCAGCACGATCTCAGCCAACTACAGCCCCACGCTGGTCGGTCCGGTCTACACGACCCTGTCGACCGGAGTCGTGACAGGCGGCTTGTTCGCCGGCGACACCTACGTCAACGACCGCAGCGGAGTCTCCCCGCCGCTGGCCTTGTGCGCCCTCGGACTGGGCACCTTCTCCAGCATCACCATGTACGGGGTCTTGGAGATCACAAGCGTATGACCAGCGACGCTTTGGACCACCGGTTTCGGCGTGGTGGGGAACGGCGCTGTGTCGGGCCCCACCACGCGTCGGTCAGGGTACGGTCAGTGTCTGGGGGTGCCGGCAACGCCGCCAGACGAGCCCTTTCGTGCCGCTGGGCCGGTCCTCCGCTGGATCGCAAGTAGTCACCCTGTCAAGGACAGCGAGTCATCCTCTCAGGCGCGCATTCAAGCAGGAGACGGACAAAATAACCGACGCAAGCTGCACGCCGGGCCAAAGTCTTAAACCCTAGCGGATAGTGGGATATTCGGTCCGTGGTAAGCCGACCGCGCCGCCGCCCGCGGATGCGTTCGGATCGTTCCATCGGCCCTGCGTGAGGTATCTCGGTCGACCACCTGTACCTAGTCAGCTGCACCCCCTTTCATCGCTGATAAACCGACCGCGCCGCAGCCACGGTGTGGATCGCCGCCGCATCGGCCGCCCCCGGCGCGCGGCTGTACGATCCGACCTCGTTCACCTGCCGATTGCCGGTCGGCACGGAGACCGGCGCAAGCATCGCCCCGATGAAGACCGTCGTGATCGGGCCAGGCGGTGAGCCGTTCCTTACCGACGGCCACCACACCCCCACCCCGTTCTTCGAGACGCCCGACGGCAGCGCCGACCTGCATGTCCGGCTCCGGGTCCAGGCGCGGGAGTCGTTGGTGCAGGCCCGACACGAATCCGTCCACTGACATCGACATGTCGCAGGCATGTCTGCTCATCGTCATCCTCCTGTTCCCGCCGGGCCCAAGCCCTCGCTGATGGCGGTCGGAACGGCGCCGGGATTCTCGACATCGCATACGGGGCGTAGCCGATGTGCTGCTCAGTTTCGGCTTCGACAACCCCGACGGGAACCGACCTGGCGGAAGACCAAACAATACGGTGGGTCGCTGTGCGATTACCCGTCGCTGTTGCGGTAGAACGGGGGTTGGGCCGGGATTCTTATCCGCCGCCGTCAGTGATCATGAATCACGCCACCGATCCGGGATCCGGCGTCAACCCGCGATGATGCTGGCCAGGAAGGCGTCAACCTCGTTGCCCATCAGAACACCTCCACCTCCGCTGTTTCGCGCTCGGCCAGGGCGGTTCCAGAAGCCCTGGACAGCACAGGCCATGACGCGTCGGTCACCGAGCAGTGATCTGCCGTGCCCGTCGGCGCCGTCCGTCCTCTTCCAGGCGGGTGCGACACCGCGTCGCCGCGCCGGAACGGATCGTGCGGACGATCGGCCGCACGATCCGCAAACACGCCGCACTTCCAGGGCGTGGCGGTCCAGGACGTCAGCCTGCGGCGAGGACCCGCGAGCGCTTGCGGTGGTCGCCTTCGTGGAGTTCGGGCGTAGCGTTCGACCGGTAGCTGCTGCGACGATGGCCCGCAGGAGCGGCGGGCTGGTTCGGACGGCACACTGCCATTCCGGCGATGATCGGGCCCCAGAAGGCCGGTACCCCCGGACCCAACATGCCGCCCCAGCCCATGCCGTTGCTCCAGTACGTCATCATGCTCGACTCTTGCGGTTGGCCGGGTTCAGGCGTCGGCAGCGGCCAAATCCCGCTAACGACATCAACTTCGAGTCAAGGAACCTCGGAGTCAGACCCGAGCGGTGAGACCATCACCATCTTCACTGGAAACCTCACAGTGCACCGTCATCGCCCCACCCGACCTTCCGTGTCGTCGCTGGTCAGCGCCACACGGCAGCCATGGCCCCTACAAGGCCGTACTGCCCGCGCAGCGATGCGAGCCAGCGGCAGGCAGGCAGGCAGGCCGGCAAGCAGGTGCTTGCCGGCCTGCCTGCCGCTGGCAGCCCTCGCTATCCCCGCAGCGCGGAGGTGAAGATGGCGGGCAGTGCGGTCCAGCGAGGCCGGGCGGCGAACGCGGTCAGTCTGCGGCCGGTCGTTGCGGCGGTGCGGTTGGTGACGAACCACGGCGGTTTCGGGGTGAGGCTGAACTGGCCGGTCATGATCGATCGGGGCGCGGGCCGGAACGGTCCGTAGACGACGGTCCGTTCCGGGCGGTGCAGCAGCAGTGAGTTGTGGACCACGCCACGGCCGCTTTGGATGTCGTCGAGGGGGTGTCCCGGGAAGGCTCCCCAGGTGGCGCGGGCGGTCAGGTAGCCCACGCCGGTCCAGGCGTTGACGCCGATGGTGCCGTAGCGCAGCCGGGCGATGCTCTCGCGCAGGTGCGCGCCCAGGTGCCGCCGGGTGCGGGGGTCGACGATCAGGTTGGCGCCCAGGGTGCCGTGCAGGCGCTCATTGGCGACGTCGACTGCGGCGTTGACGAACTCCAGGCCGGTGCCGGGTAGCTCGGCCACGCCGAGGACCGGCCCGAAGTACTCGGTGCCGAACGCGGACTCGGCGTCGTCGCCGAGGTCGAGGTTCCACAGCACAGTGCGCTCGGCAGTGCCACCGACGCCGTCGAAGCCCGGGTGCGCCTGCCGCGCGCCGGCCACCCGCAGCTCGCAGCCCGGGTACCAGGCGGGACGGGCAGGTGCGGCCGCGAACGCGGCGCGCAACGCGGTGTAGAACTCCTGCTTCTGCGCCCAGTCCTTGCTGACGATGACGACCTGGGCGGCGATGCAGTTGAAGCCGCTGTTGTGCAGGCGCTGGGTGGCGATGTGCTCGGCCTGGAAGCGGATGTCCGCCGCAGACCAGCGGCCCGGCACCACGATCGTCGGCGACACTCCGCCGAGTTCGCTGGTGATCGGCTTGGTCAGGCGTGGGGTGCCCGCGGCCTTCGCCGCGGCACCGGTCGCGCCGGTCCCCCACACGATGGCGTCGTGGGTGGCCTCGCTGCCGGTGATGTGGACGGCGTCGACGCTCGGGTGGGTCACCAGGTGGTCGCCGATCTTGGCGTCGCCGGTGACGATGCGCAGGTAGCCGCGGTCGATGAACGGCGCGAACACCGTCTGCAACACCGGCAGCAGCGGATCGGTGATCGGGTTGAGCTTGAGCAGGACCACCTGGTTGTGGGCGTAGAGCTGGTAGAGCACGTCCAGCGGCGCGATCGAGGTGATGTTGCCGGCACCCATGACCACGGCGACACCGGCGGTCTGCTCTGGCGTACGCAGGCCCAGGCCGGCCTGTTGCCGGGTCTCCTGCTCGGTGACGCCGGGCTCCATCCACACCTCGGCGCGGAAGCCGCTGAGCAGCAACCGGTCGAACATGTTGTGCGGCAGCACGTCGATGGCGATCCGGTCACCGGGCGCGGTCCCGACCGGGTATCCAGCCAGCAGATCCCGGCCTTCCGCCATGCGGGCCAGGGAGTCGGCCAGGGCCTCGGCGTAGCCGAGCACCGCCCACGGCCCGCTGATCCATTCCTCGCCGCGCAGCGGCGAACCGGGCGGCAGCTGCTTGATCTCCCCGGCGACGCGAACCCAGTCCTCGGCCTGGGCGGCGACGTTGGCGTGCATCTGCAGCAGCAGGGTCCGGCGCGCGGCGAGCGACTCACGCGCCCAGCCGCGCTCCCCGTCGCGCAGCGCCGCAATCAGCTGATCCAGCTGCGCGGCGGTGGCGGTGCTGATACTCATCGGGCGACGTCCTTTTCCAAATCGATTGCGCGAGGGCATGGGATGGCAGGACCGCCGCCTGCCATGACCAAACTCATGGCAGGCGGCGGTGTTCAGAGGGCCGACTCAGCGGGCGGGGTACGGCGCGGTGAGGCCCTCGGGCGTTTTGACCTCACGCTTGAGGATCTTGCCGGTGGCGGTCTTGGGCAGCTCGTCGACGATCCACACATGCCGCGGGTACTTGTACGCCGCGGCCTGCGACTTGACGTACGCGCGCAGCTCGTCGGGCGTGGCCGAGGCGCCGTCCTTCAACGCGACCGCGGCGCAGACCTCCTCCCCCAGCTCCGCATGCTTGATGCCGATGACCGCGACCTCGCGCACGGCGGGGTGCTCGTAGAGCAGCTCCTCGATCTCGCGCGGGTAGACGTTGTACCCACCCCGGATGATCATGTCCTTCTTGCGGTCGACGATGAAGAAGTAGCCGTCCTCGTCCATGCGGGCCAGGTCACCGGTGCGGAACCAGCCGTCGGCGTCGATCGCCTCGGCGGTCGCGTCGGGCCGGTTCCAGTAGCCCTTCATGATGTTGTGGCCGCGGACGACGATCTCGCCGACGCCGTTCTCGACGTCGCGCAGCTCCATCTCCACACCGGCGATGGGGGTGCCGATAGAGCCGGCCTTGCGCTCGCGGTCGGGGTGGTTGAACGACGCCACCGGCGAAGTCTCGGACAGGCCGAACCCTTCCAGGACGATGCAGCCGAACTCGGCCTCGAAAGCGCGCAGGACCTCCACGGGCAGCGCCGCACCGCCCGATGCGCACATGCGCAGGCTGCCCACATCGAACTTCGCCCGCTCCGGGTGGGCCAGCAGCGCGGAGTACATCGTCGGCACGCCCTGGAAGACCGTCACGCCGTGGTGGTGAACGGTGTCCAGGACTGCGTTGGCGTCGAAGCGCGGCACCAGCGCCAGACACGCCCCGGCGGCCAGCGTGGCGTTGAGACCGCAGGTCTGGCCGAACACGTGGAACAGCGGCAGCGCACCGAGCACGACGTCGTCGGCCGTCAGCGAGAACAAGTCGACCGAGACCTGCGCGTTGCGGATCAGGTTGGCGTGCGTCAGTTCGGCGCCCTTGGGCGTGCCGGTGGTACCGGACGTGTAGAGGATCACGGCGGTGTCGGCCGCGTCACGGTCGGCCACCTCATGCTGCGCGGTGGCGGCGGCCAGCAGGGTCTCGAACTCGCCCGGCGTCACCAGCAGACATTCGGTGCCGACGGTGGCCGAGCCGGCGATGGCTTCGTCGGCGAAGCCGTGCCAGGCGAACACCAGTTTCGCCTGCGAGTCGCCGAGGTAGTACGCCACTTCGCGGGATTTGAGCAGCACGTTCATCGGCACCGCGATCGCGCCGGCGCGCAGGATGCCGTAGTAGGCGGCGGCGAACTGCGGCACGTTGGGCAGCATGATGCCGACCCGGTCGCCGGGCTGCACGCCGCGCTCGTGCAGCAGCCCGGCGACGCGGGCGCTGGCCTCGTCGAGCTGTGCGTAGGTCACCACGGCGTCGCCGATCCGGATGGCGGAGGCGGAGCCGTCGCGTGCGGCCGCCGCCGCCAGATTCTGGGCAAGGTTGGTCATGACCAGGTCTCTCCCTGTCGTGTGTCGTCGTCCGGGGTGCCAAGGGCCGTGATGGTCATGAACGTGCGCCTTCCTGGGACTCGACGACCTGAGCGCCGGTCCGCGACGCTGCTCGGGCAGCGGCCCGGGCGGCGCGGCGGGCAGCCAGTTCCTCGGCCTCGCGGCGCTCGAGGCGGGGGACGTAGGTGAAGACGTAGACGGTCGCCAGCGCGGCGAACCCGAGGACGATGAGCAGCGGCACCGGGCTGATGTCGGGGCCGACGGTGACGCTGGCGAGGATGCCGAGCAGCCCGAAGAGCCCGGCGCAGCCGAGGGCCACGAACGCGCCGCCGCGCATCCGGAACGGTCGCGCCTGGTCGGGGTCCTGGCGGCGCAGTCGCCACACGACGTAGCCAGCCGCCGCGTAGATCATCATCTCCAGTGCCGCGCAGACCGAGACCATGACGAAGAACGAGCCGGTGAGCGCGACAACGCCGGCCAGGATCAGCGAGCTGCCTCCCAGCAGGTAGACCGGCAGCACCGGCACGGCCCGGTCATTGAGCCGGGTGAGCGCCCGGGGCAGCTTGCCTTCGCGCGCTACGGCGTAGATGAACCGGGACAGGGTGACGAAGCCACCGTTGAACGTGTTCACCGCGGTGAGTGCGGTGATGGCAAGCATCGCCAGCATGCCCGCGTGTCCCAGTGCGGCTTCGGCGACCAGGAGCTGCGGGTAGGCCGTGCCGAGCTGTTCGCCGTTGAGGGTCAGGCCCATCGCGACGGCGAAGATCGCCTGGCTGGCGGCGAGGACCAGCACGGCGACGAGCATGGCCCGCTGGATCGTCTTGGGCTTGGTGACCTCTTCGGCGTTGGTGGTGACCCACTCGAAGCCGGTGTAGAGGAAGATGCCCAGGATCAGTGCCTGCAGCGGGGAGCTGCTGGAGTCGGCACCCGGGTGCGCCAGGGGCTCGTGGTTTACGATCGCGGCGACGCCGATCGCCACGGTGCCCAGCACGACGATGGTGGTGACGACCTTCTCCGCGGCTCCGGCGAGCTTGATGCCGCGCAGGTTCAGCCAGGTGGCGAGGACCAGGAGCACGGTGACGTAGACCATCGCCACGAGGTGGCCGTTGTTGAAGGCGTGGGCCAGCGCCTCGCCGATGATGTAGGCGTCGGCACCGATGACCAGGACGATCGCGGTCATGTAGGTCAGGGTGATGATCAGCGCGACCCGGTCGTTCATGGCGCGGCCCATCCAGAGCCGGATCCCTGCCGCGGTCGGGTACAGGCCGTTGAGCTCGGAGAACAAGGCACGTACGCCGAGGATGAACACGCCACCGGCCAGGACCGCGATCCAGGAGAGCGGGCCGCTGACATAGGTGAGCATGGCGGCCATGCCCAGGAAGTTGATGGCCGCGAAGGCCAGGCCGGTGGAGATCGCCGAGGCGCCGCTGAGGGAGAGGGAACGGCTGAGCTGCGGGGGCTCGGTCGCTGTGAGTTCGGCCATGGGTCTGCTCCTACTGTCCGAGGAAGATGAACATGGCCATCGCGTCCAGACGCATCACGTCGTCGGCCCGGCCCTGGGTCTTGATGGCGCCCTGCATGTAGTTCGACACGGGGTTGGCGTCGCCCCAGAAGATCTCGGCCAGGTCGATGCTGCCGCCGCGGACGACGAGGTCCGGGACGCCTTCGAGGCCTTGGACCATGGGCTGGGCAACGCCCTTGATCACGTGGAAGGTGAATGCGGCATCGGGAAGGTCGGTTGCCTGGATGTGGATCCGGCAGGTCCAGCTAGCCAGCGTCTTCTTCGATCGAGGGCTGGCGTTGGCCTTGTCGACGTATTCGACGAGGGCCTCGTGTAGTTCCTCGGTGGAGACGGCGTCGCGGTTCACGTCGGCGCTCATCGGGCCACCCCCGCCGTGGCCGAGGCGCCGATCTCGTTGAGCACGGCCTCGGCGGTCTCGATGCCCGAGCTGACCGCGCCGTCCATGTAGCCGTTCCATCTGGTGGCGCACTCGGTGCCGGCCCAGTGGATCGGACCGATCGGTTCGCGCAGCGCCGGGCCGAGGGTGGACCAGGTGCCCGGGGACATCATTCCGACATAGCATCCGCGCGCCCACTCGTCGTCGAGCCAGACCTTCTCGTACGTCGCGACCGGGTGGCGTGCCTGCTCGCCGAAGTAGGTGACCAAGTCCTCGATCACGGCAGCCTGCCGCTCGTCGGCGGTCATCCGCACCGCGCGGCGGGCCGCGCCGGCGTCGACGAAGCACACCAGGACCCCTTCGGGCCGGTCCGGGTGGGTCTGGTCCAGGGTCGCGCAGACCAGCCGGTTGTCGCCGACCATGTGGCCGGACAGGCCGTCGGCGCGCCAGAACGGGGTCTGGTAGACCACGCTCATCTTGATCGTGGAGCCCATGAACGAGCGCTGGGTCAGCTGGTCGCGGAAGCCGGGCAGCGCCGGGGCGTAGCGGATCCGTCCCGCCAGCGTGGGTGGGATCGCAACGATGACGCGCCGGGCGCGCAGCGCGCCGTGTTCGTGGTGCACGGTGACACCGTCGGCGTCGTGGTCGATGCGGTGCACCGGGCTGTTCAGCCGCACCCGGTCGCCGAGCAGTCCGGCCAGCCGCTGGGACACCTGCATCGACCCGTAGGTCAGGCGGGTTTCCTGTGCGCTGTTGATGGTGCCGATCATCTTCTCCAGGCCGCCGCCGGAGGAGATGTAGAACAGGGCGTGCAGCAGGGAGATCTCTGCTGGCTCGGCCGGGAACAATGCGCGGGTCATGGCACGCAGCCACACCTTGGCGCCGTCGCTGTAGGGCTGGCCGCCGATCCAGGTCTCCACCGTCATCGCATCCAGCTCTGCCGCGCGGGGGTGTTCCCATGGTGCGGCCGTGTCGACCTCCATGGCCGCGACCGTCAGTTCGACCATCGCGTCCATCAGGTCCGCTGCGATGATCGGATCACCGGTGGGGATGGCGCCGTGGTAGCGCAGCAGCCGCCCATCGGCCAGCTGCAGGTTGTCGCCGTCGGCGTACTGGGTGAACGTCTCCAGCCCGAACTCCGCGATCAGCGCGTACATGCGGTCCTGGGTGGGTCCGACCCACTGGCCGCCGTACTCCACGAGCAGTCCGTCGCCCTCGGTCTGCGAGAAGGTGCGGCCGCCGACACGGTCGCGCGCCTCCAGGACCGTCACGACGACCCCGGCCTCGTGCAGCTTGCGCGCCGCGGACAGCCCGGCCAGGCCCGCGCCGACGACCACGACGTCGGTGTCAAAGTCTGCGAACAAGGAATGACCTCCGAAGTTGAACGCTTGACCAAGTCAGGCGTTCAAGGAATGTAGGGTGATCTGTGCAACACCGTCAAGAGGTCGCGAGAATGCGTGCACGACACCGAACGGAGGGCCGACTGTGGGTCGGATGAGCGCCGAGGCTCGACGGGAACAGCTGGTGCAGGCTGCCATCGAAGTCATGTCCCGCGAAGGGCTCGAGCGTGCGACCACCCGCCGGATCGCACAACAGGCCGGCACGGCCCAGGGCGCGATGCACTACGCGTTCCGCGACAAGAACGAACTGCTCACCGCGGTGATCGGTGCCGTAACCGTTCAGGTCGAACAGGTGCTCCGCGACGCCGTCGACCCCACTCGCGGCCTCGCCGCCGCCATCGACGACGGCCTACGCGCCTTCTGGCGCTACATCGTCGGCGACGACGGGCTGCAACTGATGCAGTACGAGCTGACGATCTACTGCCGCCGCACCCCCGGCTACGAATGGCTCGCCGCATGGCAGTACACCCGCTACGCCGCGGCCGTGCAGGACGTCTTCCAGGCCGCCATCGATCACGAACTCGGGCCGCAGGAGGTCGACCTCCCCGCACTCTGCCGGTTCGTGGTGGCCGCGGTCGACGGCCTGATCATCCAGTACGAGGTCCATCACGACATCGACCACTCCGAGCGGGACCTCAGCAACGTGATCCGCTGCGCGGTCATGCTCGCGGGAATCACTCCGTCACGCTGAGGCACCGGCGGCGGGCGTGTCGCCGACCAGCTTCTCGTAGGGGGCCGGCCCGCGGCGCCGCCGCGACAAACCAGTACACGTTCCCCAACAGGTATGCGCCCTGCCTGGCGGCAAGCGGATACCACGCGCCGGGGCAGGTGGGCCGGTTGAGCCGCATTTCGGCCAGGATCGCCACGACAGCGGCAAGGTTGGCGGCCGTGAATGTGACCGCCTGCGTCAGTTCGTTGCCGGCCGTGGCGAAGTACGCCGCCAGCAACGCCAGTGATGTGCCGACGCAGGCCACCCGAACCCGACGATCCGCCGTGCCACGGTCGAGATCCTGTTACGGGTGGTGGCCCGTACGGTGGTCGGCTGCACGATCGCAGTCCTCTCCACGCCGGCCTGCCCGGCGTAGGCTCAGGGCGCATACCCGGAGGTCAGGCGCGTGAACCTGACGTTTGCCGACGGTTGGCCGGCGGTGTCCAGCAGCCATGTCCCACATACCCGGCCAGTCCCCCGACGTTCACGCCCGCGAGCACGGCTCCGACGACACCCGCCCACGATCTGCCCAGCGATGTCAGCCTCGGCTTGGGGCCGTTCGACCGGTTCGCCACCCACGCGTCGGCGTTCTTCTCCAAGGCGTGGTTCTTCGCCGCATGCGTGCTGCTGGTGTTGATCTGGGCGCCGTCGTACTTTCTGATCGGTGAGGTCGGCACCTGGTGTCGCGTAGGCGGTGGCCGACGCCCACCGGTACCCGAACGAGTCGACAAGCTGGCCGTAGCGAATCGCCCAGAACTGGTCGGCCAGTGGCATCGTCACCGTGGCGACAGCATCGACCGCCTGCTGCCACACGGAGTCGACGTCGGGCAGGTTCAGCGGGTGACGGCCTCGGCGGCGAGCCCCGACATGGCACCTGCCGCCGGTGGACCGCGGCGGCGATGCCGCCCTGGTCCACCGGCGAACCCCAGGTCATGATGGCGGTACGGGCGGCGCTGCCCGGTACCGCAGGAGGCGGCGATGTTGCATGTGACGGTTCTGCCTGTTGATGGGTGGCGGCAGTGGCCGGCCGAGCCCCGGCGCCGTCTGACCGAGAGCAGCGGCCCAGTCCGGTCGCCCGATGTCGCTGTGTGGCCGGAGCGTGGTATCACTGACCCGCTGGAGGAGGTTGCGATGCCTGCGACGTACACCTTGGTTACCGTGGACGGCTCGACCGTGGTCTCGATAGCGGGCGAGCTGGATGCGTCCAACGCCGAAGACATGTTCGCCTGGGTGCGTGAGGCCCTCGATGCTGCGGGTTGCGAATGCGTGTGTGTTGATTTGGACCGTGTTCGGTTCATCGACTCGACCACCGTCCGTTACCTGATCCATGCCCATGCCTACGCGCAGTCCAGCGGGGTTGCGCTGAGAGTGGCCAATGCGCGAGACCTGGTCCATCGCGTCCTTTGGACCACCGGTGTGGCGGGCGTACTGGGAATGGCTTAGCGGGCCCAGGCCCGGGTTGCGGCAGGCGTCGTTGTCGCTCACGCGTGTCGTCGCCGGCGGCGTGGTCGAAGCGGCCGAGATCCAAGATCTGCGAACGCGTATCCCTGGTCATCGGCCATCTACCGGACAGCTTCATGCTCTGAACCTCGGCTGGTTCGCGGTCCACATCCCAGGAAGGGTGTGGGCGCGACGGCCCCCCCGGGTCGCGGATTCCACGGCACGGCGCAAGCCGAGCGCCTGCTGCACGTTCGTCCGCGCCCGGTCCGGTGCCTACAACCTGGTGGGCGGCGTCTGGCCGGGACGCCGGGTCGAGCGCACGCAGGCGGGTCCCACCGGGGCGAACCGTCTGCGGCAGGCTTCACGCTGAGACGGTTGGCCGGTGTGGTCGGTGCTCGTTGCCGGTTCGAGGATGTAGTCGGCGCCCAGTGCGTGGATTGCCTGCCGGACGTGTGCCGGAGTCCTGTCGGTGGCCAGGTGAATGCCGCGGGCGGCGGCCAGGGCGCGCAGCTGGATCAGTGCGCTGATCCCGGCCACGTCGATCGCGTCGAGGCCGGCCAGGCCCAAGGTGATCCGGTGAGTCGGGAACCGGTCGAGGGCGATGTCGACCACTCGGGCCATCCGGTGCGCGGTGGTCGCGTCGAGGCGGCCGTGGACGGCGAGGTACAGGCCTACCGGCGAGGTGTACAGCTGTAGCTGAAGCTTCTCTGCCATCTGTGTCCTGACGTTTCGGCGAATCGGGGCGAGCCCGCCGTTCTCCTCGACTAGCGTCAATGAACTGAATGGTGTCACACGTGGGTTACGAAGCCGTTGACTGCTGTTGGGGCCATCAGCTGCGGGCGACAGACATCCGTGCACACGACCTTGAACGTTGACAACGTCGGCGGTCTTGCCTTTTCTCATCATTCCGACCAACGCACCGAGTTCATCTGGATCATGAGGTCTCGGTTGGTTGCGCGAGCTGCTGCGAGGTCGCGGTCCCGCTCGTCCAGTTGTGCAACGAGTATGGCATTGCGTTGTTGCAGTTCGGTATTGGCGTGTTGCAGCGCCTCGATGTCCAAGGGTGCGCCGAGGCCGGACTCCCGCCACGCATGTTCGCCCATCAGCTCGGACAGGCGTCCCTCCAGGAGTTGGACTCGATCGTGAAGGCGTTTGGCTCGTGCTCGGGTATTAGCGAGTTCGGCCTGGAGCGAGATGTTGCTGAGGCTCGGGCCGGTGTGGGCCGTGATGGTGCCGGTCTGTGCCAGCTGGAGCCGGTGCAGGAGGTCTGCATGGCGATAGAGGTATGAGCGGTCGACGCCGACCGCTGGGGCGATGGCGGAGACGCTGAGGTCACCGCCGTGGCGTCGGGCGTGCTCGATGGTGGCTTGGACCGTCTCGCGGCGGCGCAGAGCGGCATGCTCGCGTCCGCTACCTGCGGCGTTCATGTTGCCCTCACCGGTCGGAGTTCGTTGTGCTGCGGCCGGATGGGTGTGACCCCACGGTGCGCCACGATCAGTGTCACGACGTGGTTTCCATGCTCTCCCGTGTCTGGGCCGACCGCATCGCCGAGGCCGTCCGCAGCTGCGAACCACCACAGCGGCAGCAGGATGAAGATGATCGCCCCCGACGGCGGGTCGACTGTCCACTACAGCCCACATACCGTCCGTCACATCTACCCGTTCCCGACGGCTCCGGTTCGCGTTGGTGCGTGCTCAGTCGCCCGCAACCGGATGCGCGGTGCCGAGAATGTGCGCGAACCGGGGGATCCCCGCCGACGGGCTGAACCCGAATCGCTGACAGGCGTCGATGGCGAACCCGTTCGCGGCGATCACGGCCGCGGTGTCCCGGTTGGGCCGGCAGCCGCCCGCCAGCCGTGACCACACCGGTGTCACCGCGTCTTGCAGGAAGGCCAGCGCCGGCTTGTCGGAGCGGACATGTTCGTAGAAGCGCAACTGACCCGCCGAGCGCAGCACGCGGCGGATCTCGCCCAGCGCATGAGCGGGGTCGGCGACAGTACAGAGCACCAACGAAATCACGGCCGCATCGAAAGACGCATCCGCTGCCGGAAGCTCATCGGCATGACCTGCCACGACGTCGACCGGAACCGGCGCACGGCGGGACGCCCCATCGGCATACTCACGTAGCGTGTCATCGGGCTCCACCGCCAGGACCCGCGTGACACCGGACGGGTAGTGAGCGAAGTTCAGCCCGTTGCCGGCCCCGATCTCGATCACCGTACCGGTGAGCCCGGCCAGCAGCCGGGCACGGTGCGCAGCGCCACCGTGTGCTTCGGCCCGGGTGCTGATGCGCGCATAGAAGCGGGCGAACCGAGGATGCTGCAGGTGCGCGGTCATGACCCCGGCACCACCCCAGGGCTCATTGTTCGATGGTCGCGCCCAGCGCGGTGGGATTCAGAAGTCCTCGTCATCGTCGAAGATCTCGTCCGAATTCAGGTTGGCAGTGTCGTCGAGCTGCTCCTCGAACGCTTCACCGCCCTGCTCGTCCGTTGCAGCGTTCTCCGCCGGATAGGGTTGCGTCATTTCATCCGCACTTTCGCCGCTTCACGTGGTTTGAGTTGTCAGCGTCACCTGTCGCCCGGTCCCGGCGCAACATGACACTCCGGGCCGCAGCCAGCTCAGAGCGGTGCGCTGCGCGGAACATGCTCGACGACCTGCACCCGCGAGCCAACCAGCGACCGCACCGCGGGCGGCCACCGGCCTGCGGCCAGCTTCACAGTGCCTCCGCCGTCCTGGAAACCTTGGATACGGTCCCGTTGACCTGCCGGCCGCGCCCCCGCGGGCCCCACCGAGCTTTACATGGTGAACGCGGGCCATCCGCCCGCGACACCGTCGCTACGCCAGCTCGCGCAAGTCGTCCGAGTCCCCATGGCTGTGCAAGAACCTACCTCACAGTCCCGACGACGATCTCCGTACAGGAGGACGGTGTGGTGTTCTGGGCGTTTATGACGCGCTGTACCGATCGCTCAGCGGTCCACGAACGGTTGTCGTGATAGTTGCCGCTGGGAGCCCTGACCCGGGATATGGCAGCAGCGGTTAGCCGAGCAGTTCGCGGGTGGCGGCGTTTTCGAGCCAGGCGGTGTATTGCTCGAGCGGCCATTGTCGGTGGCGGCGCAGTAGCTGGTGCATGTGGGGCGAGGCGAGGGCGTAGAGGGTGTCGGCCGCGGTGGTGGGGTTGAGGCCATGGCGGAGTGCGCCGCGCTGGTGCAGCACGGTGGTGAGGGCGAGATACACGCGATGCGTGGCGGCGGCTCCGGCGTCGGCCGCGGCGCGCATGTCGGGGTCGGCGCCGGCCGCTTCGACGCTCACCATGATCAGGTCTCCGGCGCGTTCGAGAAGGTCCGCGGTGTAGGCGATCAGCTGCGCGATAGCGGCCCGCGGGTCCGCCTGCTGCCGGGCGGTGGTCATCTCGGGGCGATCGAAGACCCGGACGGGTTCCTCGTCGCCGACCGTGGCCACGCCGAGCGTGTGCGTGAACAGCGCCGCCTTGTTCGGGAACGCGTCGTAGAGGGTCCGTTCGCCGACACCTGCCGCTGCGGCGACCTGCCGCATCGTGGTGGCGACGTAGCCGCGCTCGACGAACAGCCGTGCGGCTGCGTCGCGGATGCGTTTACGCGTGGCAGCCGCGGAGGCGGCTCGTGCCTCGGATCGGTATGCCCTCTTGACGTCTGCGGCCATGAGGGCCATCCTACACATATTAGCCGCAGTCGAACTGCGCCCAATTAAGGGGTAGTGATGATCAGCCCAGTTCTGTCCGGCATCCACCATGTGAAGATCCCGGTCACCGACCTCAGCCGCTCGATCGACTGGTACTCGCGGGTCTTCGGATTTGCCGTGACCCTGGAGTTCCCCGAGGCCGACGGCGCCGTCCGCGGTGTCGCCGGTACCGTGCCCGGTCTCGGCGACACCCTGCTCACGCTGCGCGTCAATCCGGAGGCCGCGCGGGGGTGCCGGGGGTTCGATCCGGTCAGCTTCGCCGTCGACGGCCGCGCCGATATCGCGGCGTGGGCGGCCCACCTCGACGGTCTCGGTATCGGTCACTCGCCGGTCATCGAGGCCTCCGCCGGCTGGCTACTGGTCTTCGACGATCCCGATGGGATCAGCCTGCACCTGTACACCTGGGCCGAACACGGCGTCGACCACTCCGCCCTGCCCGGCTACGCGCGTCCCGTAACCGCCGCCTGACCCGCACACCCAGCGACCTACGACGAGGACGGGAAGATGCGCCGCTTCAAACCATTCATCGCCGCGAGTTGTGTCGTGCTGGCGGTGGCATCCGGCTGCACCAGCTCCACAGCGAAAGGTGACGCGAGCGCGCCGAAGGAGTTCACCTCGGCCACGATCGACTCGTTCGTAGCCGACCTGGCCGAAGCGGGCGTCGCGGTCTATCCGACGGGATCCACGACACCCGTGGTCAAGGTCGACTCGCCTGGACCGCTGGCGCTGAGCCAGGAGCAGGCCGGCAGCGCCGCGCTCGGCGCCTGGGCGCACGCCGGCCTGTCCGGGTCCGATGTCGACAAACTCGCCGCGATGCCGCCGCTGGCACTCGGCGCGCAGCCCATCCCGGCCGCGCTGCTCATCGCCGGCTGGTCGCAGGTCGCGCCCAGCCCCGCCGCCAAAATGGCCAAGAAGATCCTCGGCGAACAGGACTGGTCGCACTACCAGCAAGCCGTGTTCCCGGCCGCCGTGCTCGCACTGTTCGCAGCCGATGTCGCCGCGATGGGCCGCTCGGCTGGAACCGGCGGTGCTGGCGGTGGGGCAGCTGCCGCCGACTCGGTATGCGAGCAGTTCAAGGGCTTCATCTCCAGCACGATCGAGAAGGTCTTCGCCGCGATCGGCCGTTTCGAGGTGAAGGGGTTCACGGGCGACGTCCTCAAGGACATCTTCATCTTCATCCGCGACACTGGCGCGGTCCTGGGAAACCTGGCCCTGGACACGGTGAAGTTCCTGGTCGTCAACGGCGTCGAAGTCGCGTTGGGCCCGGTCCTCAACGGGATCGCGGCCGTCGCCGGCATCGCCGCCGTGGTGTCCAGCATCGTGCTGATCCTGCAGCCGTGGACCGCCGACGTCAGACCCGATCCGCTCATTTCCCGCCGCGACGAGTCGGCGCACGCCGGCACGGTGACGCTGACGATGCGAGGCATCACCGGCAACACCGACTGGCCCGCCGAACTGACCGGCTGTGCCGGTGCCGCCGGCGTGACGCTGCCCTCGCTCAGACCCAAGGACGCGAACCTGAGCTGGACGATCACCAACCAGCATCCAGCACCGATGATCGTCGAGAAGTCCGACACTGCCGTGCTCAAAGACGACGGCACCGCCACCATGCGGTTCGAGACCCTGCCGGAGACCCCCGATGTCGCCAAGGGCGAGGAGCAGATAGACGGCGTCGCCCTGCTGGACATCGTCGTGCACCGCAAGGACCTCGACCAGGTCCACAAACTGATCACCGGGGAAATCTTCAAGTTCCTGCCAGCCCTGGTGGACAAGACCTTCGGCGGCACGATTCGCGACATCGTCGACCCGCAGATCCAGAAGCTGCTTCAGCCACTGACCACGCTGCGCGACATGACCGTCAAGACAGTGATCCCGGTCAACTACCACACCAAGGAAGACGACAAGACCGCCAAGCCGGGAGGGCCAAGCGCCAGCCCCATCGGGAAGCTGACCGTCCCCGACGGATGCCCCACCACGGCGGTGTCCGGTTTCGGCTTCCAAAGCATCGGTTCCCAGGTAGTCGACGGCGTCCTGACCTGCTTCTACTCTCGCGGTAGAGCCCAACTCGGTGTTGGCATCACCCACCAGAAAGCGTCAGCGCCACCATGCCCGGGCGAGTCTATTGACGTTCCTGGCGCAGACGCGGCTTGTTTCGACAATGGTGCGTTCGGCGATCCTGGTGTCAGGGTGTTCGTGAGTGACGGCGGCCTACTGGTCGCCGGCGGTGGTGCTGGCCGCGACGAGCTGATCGCCATCGCCGAACAGATCCTGGTGTCCTGAGGCCACGTCTCATCAGTGGTTCGGGTGTGGTCTGTGATGCGGCATGTCGATCGTGGAACAGGCAGTTGTGACGCAGTGGGCACCTGATGGGTTGTGGGAGATCGCGGCCCCGCTGATCCCGCCCGCGCCGCGTCGTCGTCAGGGCGGTGGCCGGCGTCGGGGTGACGACCGGGCGATCCTGGCGGCGATCTTGTACATGACCGAGGCGGGGTGTTCCTGGCCGGCGCTGCCGGTGGTGATGTTCGGGGTCAGTCGCACGACCACGCACCGCAGGTTCACCGAGTGGACCGCGGCCGGGTTGTGGACCAGGCTGCACTACTTCGCCACAAGCCCGCCAAGCGGGCCGCCTGCGGCCGGTCTTCCTGCTTGGCGGCACAGGTGCCGGCCTGGCGCAGGTGGGCCAAGCGCCGCAGGCCGGCGTCGCAGGCGGCGTCTTCGACCTGCTGCTCGGCCAGTCGCCGCTGGATGACGTCGGTGACCGTACGTCTGGTGGAATACTCCATCAGGCGGTACGTTGTCGCGATGCAGGAACCAACCTTTATGGTGCTGACCGCGCTGGCGGCCGGACCCGCCCACGGTTACGGCATCATCGGCGAGGTGAGCGAGCTGTCCGGTGGTCGGGTGACGCTCCGCGCGAGCACCCTCTACGCGGCACTCGACCGGCTCGCCGAGCAACAGATGATCGAGGTCGAGCGCGAAGAGGCGGTGGACGGTCGGCTGCGCCGCTACTACCGGCTGACCGAGTCGGGCGCCTCCGCCCTGGCCGCCGCGGCGGCCCAGCAGCAGCAGAGTGCGGCGATCGCGCTGGACCGCCTGCGCAGACCGGGTAATACGGCCAGCCCGCGCTGGGCTTTCACGGGAGGAAACGTCGTTGCCGGACGAGCTTGAGCGCCGCTACCGACGCCTGCTGCTGGCCTACCCGGCCCGCTACCGGCGCTACCGCGGCCTGGAAATGCTGACGACACTGATGGACCTCGCGCCGCAGGGACGCAGGCGGCCGACCTTCATGGAGACCGTGAGCCTGCTCGCCGGAGGCCTGCGCTGCCGGGTCGCGCTTGGTGGCGCGTCGATGACGGTCGCAGTGCTGACCGCTGTGCTCTTGGCCATGGTGGGCGGGCTCGCCGGGGCCAGGATCGGCTGGGAGCAGGCGCCCGACCTGCCCGATGACGCGGCTGCCGCGGCGATCGCCCACAGCGCCGATCCGGCGCTGCCTGCCTCGGTCACCCAGCGCCGCGACTTCCTGTTCGGCTACGACTACCCGCCGGTGCAGGGCATCGAAGAGGTGCTGGTGGCGGTGCTCGGCGGTGACGAATACACCCCCGGTTACGTCAAGTTCACCCGCGCACACGCCACTGACGACCTCGCGACGTTGCTGGCGGCCCGCGACCGGCTTGCGGCACAGGGGTGGCGCGTGAGCGCGGTGGACCGCCAGCCGTGGGGAGGCGAGTTCGAGGCGTTCCGAGGAGACCTGTACCTCAGCATGGACACCCAAGGCGGCAACGTGGGAGAACTCGAGACCTCTATGTGGATCGAGCGCGTGACACCGCCTGCGGTGCCGTGGCTGACCGTGGCCGGGCTGCTGCTCGGCGCCTACGTGGGATGGCGGCTGGCCGGCTGGGCGGGACGGCGTCACCTGACCCGGCCGGCATGGCGGCGGATCACCGCGATGCTGGCATTCGCGCTGGGAGTCGGACTGATGGCACCGCCCGCCGCGTTCAACGTCCTCGGGCTGACGGGGGCGCTGTGGTCGGCCGTGCCGCAGGCACCGTGGATCGGCTTCTACTTCATCCTGCTGCGAGGGCTCGCGCTCGCCGGGTCTCTCCTGCTGGTGTCAGCGCTGCTGATCACGGCGCTGCCCGCTCCGCGCACCCACCCGCTCGTACACACCTACGGCGTGTTTCATAAGTGAGCGGCTTGTGCGGAGTTCCTGGTGGGTCTGCTGCATCGGCTCCGTGGGGGGTCGGGTGCCTGTGTAGGTGGTGGACTGTTTGTCGGTGGTGTGTGGCATGGTGTCGACCCCTGGTATCCGTCGACCAGGACCTGTGCCGCATGCCGGGCCGTGGCCCCAACATGCCCCTGCACCAGCGCACGTTCACCTGCCACAGGCGCGGGCATCAGGCCGACCGGGATCACAACGCCGCGGTCAACCTCGGGATCTGGGCCGAGCAGCACCACGCCCAGGTCCGGGACCTCCGCGCAGGGGCCCGGTCACCAACGCCCGCCGAGGGAAGGCTCTGGCCCGCGCGCTCGCACGGGCGAAACCGGCCCCGACGACGCAGGAACCACACCAACCCCGCCCAGGGTGAGGCGCGGACGTCCGAGAAGGACGCTGTCTCACAACTCCAACGAGTTATGAAACGGGCCGTAGACGGGTGATTCCTGGGGCTGGCTGCGGAATTAGACAGATATAGACAAGAGCCTCCATGGTCGACGTTGCAAACACAACGATGACCATGGAGGCCACGTGTCCGCCGATCTGGAGACCCATGCCGTCGCACCCTAGGTCAAGATTGACGACGGTTGAAGACCCGTCCCGAGCATCAGCCGTACTGCCAGCCGGGAGTCGATCCTGTGGGCCCTGACGAACGCGAAGATCGGGGAGCGGGCGATGGTCGAGGCGGCAGCGATCGATCTTGACGGTCGCCGGTAGACGGGCGGCTTCTTCACCACGGCGCGATTACAGTCTGCCGATGCGAGGGCGCCTGCTGGACGGTCTGGACGGGGGTCAAGCTGTCGATCGTGGCCAGCGACATCGTCGGCGTCTCCGGCCGAGCCATGATAGAAGCTTTGGTCGGCGGTGAGCGCGGCGGCCGCGTGCTGGCCGACCTGGTCGCAGGGGCGATGCGCAAGAAGATCGCGGCGCGGCACGACGCCCTCGTGGGCCGGTTCGACGACCACCACGCCGCCCGCAACGAATGGCTAGTGGCTCGTCCCATGAGGTTGGCCGTGTAATCCGCTGATTCTGGCGGCGGGTGAGGCAGGCTTTGCTGCGACTGTTTCTCGGGTTGCAGGGGTGGCTATGGCTCGTCCGCCGGAAGTGTTCGTA
>NZ_JAHRCY010000036.1 GCF_019083965.1 Catellatospora tritici | reverse complement strand
CCACACCGACCGGCGGCGGCACGATCTTTCAGTAGGACTCAACGTCCAGGAAACGGGAGTGCTCGTCTGCCGGTGGCTACCTACCCACCAGGAGTCTGCCGGATGGCCTACTCCCAGAACTCATTAGGTAACGGTGGGCAGCCATGACCGAAGCGCCCGAAGCGGGGGCGGGCGGGGACCGAATGGCTGAGACGGGCGTGACGACCTTCGAATTCACCATCGACGACCTGGCTGAAGTCAGATCGCTGGCACGATAGGCGGCAGTCGGCACCGACCTGGCCGAACAGCTCGCGGTCACGGTGAGTGAGCTGGCCAGCAACGCCATCCGGCACGGCGGCGGTCGAGGCCTGCTGACCATCGAGCCGGTCCCGGGTGGGGTGCGGGTCGAGGTGCGCGACTGGGGGCCGGGGCTGGCGCACGGCATCCCCACCAAGCCACCGAAGCAGCTGGCGTACGGCGGCCGAGGTCTCTGGATCGTTTCGAAGCTCTTTCCGGAGCTCGTCCTGGACAGTTCGCCCTCCGGGGTGACCGCCAACCTGTTCCTCGCCAGAACCGACCGCCCCGGCACCGAGGGCTGAAGGTCGGATTGAACCGCCACGCCACGGCGGGTAGATCAGTGGTATGCGATTTCTCGGCCCGCAGTCGGTTGCCTTCTGGACGGTCGTCGGCGGCGTCTGCGCCGTGTTGGCGCTGGTGGTGGCGGTGTTGCAGTGGCAGCTGGACGCGCCCCGGGCTCCGACCGCGGCCGGGTCCGCCGCCACGCCGACCGCGGGTGCGGACGACCTCGGCCAGTCGCCGTCACCTGCGGGCGCGGGCGTGGAGTGGCGCGGGCAGTTCGCGCTACCGCTCGGTGGGCAGGTGAACCTGGACAGCTCGCCGCCGTTCGCGCACACCGACACAGTCGAGGGCGCGGACCTGACCTACACCGACTCCGGTGACGGGCCTGAACTTCACCAGCGCAACCTCTATGTCGCCGTCGCGGTCTGGCAGAACGCGACGGAGCCGGGCGCCGCGCAATGCCGCCAGGCGGTGCGAGCCAAGTCCGATCCGTGGGTACGGGCCGAGGTGGGCCGCTGGCTGTGCGTGGAGACGACCGAACCGACGATCGACTCCGCGCGCACGTCCGAGTACCGGACGGTGGCGCTGCGGATCACCATGGTCGAACCGGACCGGGTGGTGTTCGACGCGGTCCGCTGGGCCGACTGAGTCGACCGGCCGGCTTCGGCACACCGGACCGCTGCCGCCGGTTCGAGCGGGTCCCGGAAAGCCGCCGAGGAATGTGGCTATCCTTTCGGGACACAGGCATCGCAGGTCTGCCGCTGGGAGGAGTCCACACGTGCGGGTTCGCTCGATGGTGTTGGCGACGATGATGACCGGGTTGGCTACGCTGGTGCCGGCATCGGCGCGGGCAGGCCAGTTCGTGGAGTTCGGGCGCATGGAGATCTCGATGGACACGCAGCTGATCGCCACCCTGGTCGGCGACGACAACGGCCAGATCACCGACTATCAGGTGCGGTACGAGGTCGTCGACGGCAAGCGATACGCGATCTTCTTCGGCCCCCGCCGCCGCTGACCCGCTCGACCGTCCACGCTAAATCCAGATGTACTCCTCGGCGATCGCGCCGTCACGCCACTTCGCCACGGTCACCATCCGGCCGCCGCCTGCGAACTCGCCCACGACACATGTCCACTCGCCCGATCCGAACGTGATCGGATGGGAAGTCACCTGTGCGGGCGTTCCGCCGCCGGCCTGGACCAGGGCTTTCATGGCGTCGATGTGTGCGTCGATGCCATGGGTCGGTGGCTGTCCGTGGACCTCGACGAGGACGTCGTCGGTATGGAGGTGGGCGAACAGACCGTGCCAGTCGGCGGTGTTCCAAGCCTTGAAGTCGAGTTCGTCCATGCTTTTCAGGTTGCGGGAGACCTCATCATCCGCCATGACCTTTCTCTCCTCCGTCGCTCGCTCGGTGGGAACGCGATGATGCCGCGGAGGTGTCTTGAACCGTGCGAGGACCAGACGCCCTCTCGCCGTGGCGAAACTGTGGTGTTCCATCGCTGAGTTTATCGCCGTGCCAGCTCTGAGCTGGGACGATGAGGGCATCCATGGCGGCTCGGGAGGTACCGGCGGCCGTCGAAGGGGGGTCGGGCCGGTCGGACGCTGCGGCGGTGCGGCGCTGCGGGCGGTGGACTCGTCCGTGACCGCCGGATGAGCTGGGAGGACGTTTCGCGGCGGTGAGCCGACCGGCGGGGTGCGGGCCGGCTCACCGTCGAAGCTAGGTGATGATGTCGATGGCGAAGTCGGCCACGACGCCGTTGTGGTCGGAGTTGGTGCCGGTGATGATCCGGTAGTCGGTCATCCACATCAGTTGGAAGTCCTCGACGCGCTTCCAGAAGTAGATGTAGTCGATGTGCCGGTTGCCGTGGGTGCCGGTGCCCTTCTCGCCGTACAGGTTGTAGATCGAGCGCAGGTTCGGCAACTGGTTGGCCTCGAACACCTGCCACGGGAACTTGGCGTAGCCGACGGCGCGGTCGGCGCTGAAGTCGACGTTGAGGTCGCCGCTGACGATGACCTGGCCCTCGTCCTTCTTCCGGCCGGCCAGGTCCTTGATCGCCTGGAACTGCTGCTCGGCGCACTGGGTTCGCGGGATATCGACTGGGTGCCCGTTGTCCTCGATGCTGGCGTTGGCGTGGAAGTTGAGGTGGAACACGACGCGCCCGCTGGCCTTGTGCCGGTACTTGACCCAGTTGTTGTAGCGGGCCGGCGGCACGTCCCCGGGGCCGTTGGTGTCGCAGATGAAGTCCGAGCCCTTGTCGAGCACGTCGAACATGCTCTTCTTGGCCAGCAGTGCCTCGTTCTCGGCCTGGGACGGTCCGGGGGCGTAGAACCACCAGCCGTTGTTGGCGGCCCAGGTCTGCAGGAAGTCCTTGCGGGCGTTGACCTCGTTGAGGCCGACAAGATCGGCCTTGGAGGTGATCAACTCAAGGTCGTTTACGAACTGGGCCTGGGTCAGGCCGTTGTAGATGTTGAGCGTTCCGGCCTGGAACGTGGCATTGGCCGCGGCCGCCGGTGTCGCCGGAACGATGGTGGCCAGAAGCGTCGTCGCGCCCGCGAGTGCCAGGGCGAGCCGGAGTTTCCTGCGCTGCATTGACTCTCCTTCAGCTGTGTTGTCGCGCGCTGCCGGGTGGCAGCCGGAGGGCGGGGTCAGAGCTGGACCTTGAAGTCGGCGTTGGCGCCGGAGCCGGTGATGATGAGCCGACCGGTGCGGCTCTTGCGGCCGCTGCTCTGATCGGCCAGGTAGTTCCACGTCACCCAGGGTTGTCCGTCGCGGGCGCGGTAGACGTCCATCGCCCCGGGGCCGCGCTTGTTGCCGGGCAGTCCGTATTTGCGCAGGTCGTCGGGCAGATGGGCGGCCGGACCCGAGTACGAGAACCAGGCCCGGTTCGGACCGGGCAGCGGCGAGCACAATCCGTCGTCGATCTTGGTGCCGCAGTAGGCGACGCCGGTGGCGTAGTAGTTCTCCGACCAGCTGTTGCCCGAGTAGAACAGGTACCAGGACCCGTTGTGGTAGAGGGCGCTCGGGTTCTCGATGACGGTCACGCCGCTGGTGTCGTGGTACTTGGCCCAGGCCAGGTTGTCGCTGCGGAGGATGACCACCGGGTCGCTGTTGCGGTCCACGGTGCCGTTGTCGTTGAACGTCAGCATCATGACCGACAGGGCCGACTCCAGTCCTTCGGCCCGTTGGCCGTCGCGCCAGGTCATCCAGATCGCGCCCTCGGGACCCGAGGTGACGTCGGCGTCGAGGGCCCACCGGTTGCCCTTGTCCGGGCACACGATCGGGGTGTCCTCGGCGATGAACCCGCCGAACGGGTGCTGTGAGCGGGCCACGCCGATGCACTTGCGGCCGTCGTCGTTGCGGCGGGTCGCCGTGTAGAACAGGTAGTAGCGACCCACGCCGTTCTTGACGTGGTACCAGGCGCCCGGCGTCCAGATGCCCGAGCCGCTCTCGACCCACGCGCCGCCGCCGTCGGGCAGGGCGTCACCGGCGATGACCGGCGACGTGCCGACCTCGTCGCCGGACCCGGAGACGGCGAGGGGCACGTTGCGGCCGTGCGCGCTGGCCCCGTAGGTGACGTACTGGCCGGAGCCGTCGTGCAGCGCGATCGTGTCCGCACCGGGGAACGGGAAGTCCTGCGATTCGTCCGCCGCGTCCTGGACCGTGACCAGGCCCTGGCCGGTCGCCGGGCTCGTGCCCAGCGCCGCGAGGAGGGCGAGCGCCACTGAAGCCATGACAGTCTTCATGGCGAGATCCAAGCATGTCGATCTTCAGGGGATCTACAGTCCCGCTACACCGGGCTGAGGAACAGGGCTCCGACGAGATGCGGTACTACCCCAACGGCGGTCGGCGCCGGCTTCGGCGTCACCCGTCGCCGTCGTCGACGCGACGGCGTCGGCGGTCAGTCGCGCCCGACGCGACGAGAGCCGCGCTGGAGGTCGTCGGCGATCAGGACCGTGGCGACCAGGCCCGCGACGACGATGCTCAGAAACCAGGTGTCGTCATCGGACAGCCATGCCGTGAACGGCGCATACGCTGCCATCAGCAAGAACGCGGCCCACAGACCCTGCCGTTGCCGGCGGCTCAGAAATCCAGTCACCCGAGAAGGGTGCCATCGACATGTTGCGATCGTGGACACTCGATCGCATGAATCTGCCCACAATCAGGTTTAACAACCTGACTCAAAGGATGACAACGCAAACCACCCCAAGCCAGGTGTGATCAAGTCCTCCGGTCCGCGAGGTTACGGCCGCCGTCGCCTGCGGTATGAGCAGCCTGCGCTCAGTGCGAGCTGTAGGACTGTCGGCATCACCGCGGAGGACACATGGCATTGGCACCCCATCCCGGGCTCTCCCCCCGGCCGTCCACGGGCGGCTCGCACGACGTGGTCGTGCTCGCCAACCGGCTGCCCGTCGACCGCACTGTCGACGCCGACGGCCGACCATGCTGGCAGCCCAGTCCGGGTGGGCTCGTCACGGCCCTGCAGCCGATCATGAAGGAGCGGGCCGGGGTCTGGATCGGCTGGCAGGGTCGGCCCGGCCCGGCGCCCGCGGCCTTCACGTACGACGATATTCACCTGCATCCGGTTGCGCTGACCAGCGACGAGGTCGAGGGCTACTACGAGGGCCAGGCCAATGCGACGATCTGGCCGCTGTACCACGACGCTGTGGAGCGGCCGGTGTTCGACCGGGCCTGGCAGGACCACTACCGCACGGTCAACCGGCGCTTCGCCGAGGCGGCAGCGCGGGTGGCGGCGCCCGGTGCGCTGGTCTGGGTGCACGACTACCACCTGCAGTTGGTGCCCGGAATGCTGCGTGAGCTGCGTCCGGACCTGCGTATCGGGTTCTTCCTGCACATCCCGTTCCCGCCGGTCGAGCTGTTCTGTCAGCTGCCGATGCGACAGGAGATCCTGCGCGGGCTGCTCGGCGCCGATCTGGTCGGGTTCCAGCACGCCCAGGGGGTCCGCAACTTCCGTACGCTCGTCGCGGATCTGCTCGGAGCGGAGCTCACCGACCATGGCATCCGCTACGAGGGCCGGGACGTCGCCGCCGATACGTTCCCGATCTCCATCGATGTCGCCGAGCAGCAGCGGCTGGGGTCCGACCCCGTGGTCCAGTCCCGTGCCGCGGAGATCCGCCGGGAGCTGGGCTCGCCCCGGACGATCATCCTGGCGGTGGACCGGCTGGACTACACCAAGGGCATCGAGTGCCGGCTGCGGGCATACCGGGAGCTGCTGGCCGAGGGGCGGCTGGACCCGGCGGCGACGACGATGGTCCAGGTGGCCGTGCCGACCCGGCCGGAGATCGACCACTACCAGGCGCTGCGTGAGCGGGTGGAGTGCGAGGTCAGCCGGATGAACGGCGAGCACGCGGCCATCGGGCGGCTGCCGGTGCACTATCTGCACCAGTCCTTCGACCGGGCGGAGCTGGCCGCGTTGTATCTGGCCGCCGACGTCATGGCGGTGACGCCGCTGCGAGACGGCATGAACCTGGTCGCCAAGGAGTACGTCGCCACCCGTACCGACGGCACGGGTGCGCTGGTGCTCAGCGAGTTCGCGGGCGCCGCGGCCGAGCTGCGGCAGGCGTGGCTGGTCAATCCGCACGACGTCGACGCACTCAAGGACGCGTTCGCCGACGCCGCGTTCGCCACCGCGGACGAGCAGGGCCGCAGGATGGATCCGATGCGGTCGCAGCTGCGTCGCCACGATGTGCACGCGTGGGCCGTCGGGTTCCTGAACCGGCTGGACCGGGCCGTCGGCACCTCCACCACGGCCTCCCGAACCTTCGACCGTTGGCGGGGCAGGGCGACGCTGAACCCGAGGCCCGCGGTGCGGGGCGGTGTCATATCCCGGCCGGGTGCGCTCGTCCCACTGTGTTCGGCCGATGAGCAGCCCGCGGTCGGTGTGCCGGGCGCGGCCGCACGTGGTCGTGGCGTTTGGCGTGCCGTTGTCGACCAATAGGCTCAGCCGGCCGGTCGTGGTGGGTGTGCACGTCATGCGGCACGGCGATATCAGGCCGGCATTTCCCTGAGGACATGGGCGCGGGCGGTCGAGCGCAGCTCGCGGATGAGCGTGCGCACCGCCAGCGACCGGGCCATCGCCACGGTGGTGACGTACCCGACGCCACGCGACGGGGCACCTGGACCCAGGTCCTGCACCGCGACGCCGGGCGGCGCGCCCAGCAGGCTCAGCTGCGGCGCGACCGCCATGCCCAGGCGCTGCGCCACCATCGACAACACGACGCTGTCGTCCTGCGCGGTGATGGTGGCGCGGGGCAGCCAGTCCTGCTCCGACCACCACTGCCGGGTGTAGGACCCGCAGTTCTCGTCCCAGTCGATCAGCGGCAGGCCGCGCGGATCACGGTGACCTCGTGGGTACGCCAACGCGTAGCTCTCCTCGAACAGCTTTCCGGACAGAAGCCCGGCCGGAACGGGATCGCCCGGCCCGACGGTCGCGATCCCGATGTCGGCTCGGCCGTCGGACACCTCACCGGCAGTGCCCCGGCCGATCTCGCGCACGATCGAGACCTCGGGGCGCACACCCGGATGCCGGGCGGTCAGCCGGTCGAGCGCGACCGGCAGCAGGTGCGCGGCGGCACTGCGGAACGCGGCGATGCGCAGAGGCCCGTCGACGCTGCCCGTCGTGGCCCCGCGGGCCTCCGCGCCCAGGGTCTCCAGCAGCCGCAGGATCCGCCGGGCATGGACGACCGCACGTTCGCCCGCCGGGGTGGGCCGTGCGCCGTGGCGCCCGCGCTCGAACAGGACGACGCCGACCTTCTGCTCGCAGGCGCGGATCGCGTGGGAGACGGCCGACTGGGTCAGGCCGAGACTCGTCGCGGCGGCGGTGAACCCGCCCTCGCGGTCCACGGCGACCAGGATGCGCAGTTCGTGTGGGGCGAGATCGGCTTGCGACGACATGATCTCGAAGGTACATGAGCGTCGTTCATGGAAGTCGGGCCTGCCATGCGGCCGCGGCTCTGCCCGGCGGGTCGCCCGGCACCTAGCGTCGACGCCATGACCATCTCGCTGACCGTGCACCAGGTACGGCGTCCGCAGGGCCGCCCCGAGGCCGCCGACTTCGCCCTCGTCCAAGAGCTGATCCCGGTCCCCGCCGAGGGGCAGGCGCTCGTCGAGAACGTCTACCTCTCGGTCGACCCGTACCTGCGCGAGCTCATGGACGACAACGAGCTGAACTCGCCGCTCGAAGGGCGCGCCGTCGGCCGCGTCGTCAGCTCGCGTACGCCGCTGCTGTCGGCGGGCGACGTCGTGCTCCACCGGCAGGGGTGGCGTTCCCACGCGCTCGTGACATTTGAGGAGATCCGCGTTCTCGCTGTGCCGGATCGGGTGCCACTCTCGGCGTACCTGGGAATTCTGGGCGGTACGGGCTTGAGCGCCTACGTGGGCCTGAAGCGGGTGGCGGGCCTGAGGCCGGGCGAGACGGTCTTCATCTCGGCGGCGGCCGGGGGAGTGGGGACCGCGGCCGGGCGGATCGCGCGGCTGCTGGGTGCGCGACGGGTGATCGGCAGCACGGGTTCGGTGGCCAAGGCCCAGTACCTGGTCGAGCACGTGGGGTTCGACGCCGCGTTCGACTACCACGAGGGGCCGATCGCCGGTCGTCTTGCCGCCGCCGCGCCGGACGGGATCGATGTCTATCTGGACAATGTGGGTGGCGAGCACCTGGAGGCGGCGATCGACGTGCTCAACGACCGGGGCCGGATCGCCTGGTGCGGTGCGGTGGCGCAGTACGACGACCCGGGCAACCCGCCGCCCGCGCCGCGCAACCTGTACGACGTGGTCGGCAAGCAGCTACGGCTGGAGGGCTTTCTCGTCCGGCACCACCTCGACCTGCGTGACGAGTTGGAGGAGCTGCTGGTGCCCGAGCTCCAGGCCGGGCGGATCGTCTCCGACCAGACGGTCGTCGATGGCATCGAGCGCACCGTGGACGCGTTCGTGGCCATGCTCGGCGGCGAGAACGTGGGAAAGATGCTGGTCCGCGTCTGATCCTGGGCGGTGCCCGCCGGCTCGGGCGCCGAGACAGTTCGACGTCTATTGATTCGCACGGGTGTACGCTAGGAGGGAAAGCCCCGTGATCGTCGGTACCACGGCGGGCAGTAGTTCGCAGCGTTGAGTCGACGGCGGGCGCGGCATCCGCACCCTGCGGTTTACTGTGGGCCACCAGCACACGCTCCTGGTTCTCCAGAGACGGCTCGGCCGGTTCTGGCTGCAGACACCAAGGAGCGACATGACCCACATCGGCCTTCGGGCACAACCAACCGTTGCCCCCGCCTACGTCACAGATCGCGTCCGGGAGGCGCGGGCCCGTCGGCTGCTGGCCGAGCTCGGACCGGATTTCGCCGCCGACTCCATACGCGTGCTGGTCGACGGTGATCTGGTCGTGGTGCACGGCACCGACGGGGCTCGCGCCGGCTTCGACATCTTCCAGGTCGCCGACGGTGCGCTCGCCGACCGCTGGTCGGCTCACCAACCGGTGATCAGCGACACGGCCAGCGGGCACAGCCAGACCGACGGTCCCGCCGAGATCACCAGACCCGGGCAGAGCGCCCGCAGTGGCAGGCTGGTCGAATACCTGGTCGACACCATCCTTGTCGGGGGCAAACACGACCGGCTGCGGCACTTCTTCAGCTCGCACCTGATCCAGCACGACCCGCTGGTCGACAACGGCCTGCAGGCCATGGCGGACAACTGGCGGTCCAACCGGACCGTGTACGGCCGCCGCCTGGTCACCGTCGCCGATGGAGAGTTCGTGCTCACGGTGACCGCGGGCACCGAGCGCGACGCGCCACGGGTGTTCTACGACCTGTTCCGGGTCGATCGCGGAATGATCGTCGAGCGTTGGAACACCGTCACCGTGATGCCGCCGCGGCTGCCCGAGCGCGTTGCGGCGCCGGCGCCCGCACCGGCGGCCCAGGACGCGCCATGATCGCGCGCGTCGGCCCTCCGGACCTCATGGGCCTGATCCCCGCCTCAGCGCAGCGCGACGAGCGGCTGCGTATCGAACCGACCCACACCACGGCAGGGATGCTGGACGGTGGGTGGTGGCCCCACTCGACGGATCCGGCCGAGGCATTGCCCGGCCTGGTGCTGGCGATCGACCCGATCCGGGGTCCGGTCGTGCGGTTCGTGCTCGGCGCCGGCGGCTGGAACCCGCACCCGGAGCACATCCACGTCGGTGGCCGCCGGATAGAAGTCGCGTACTCGGCCAGCCAGCCGGCCAGTCTGCTCACCGCCCGGTGCGCGGGTGGACGGCGAGTCGATCTGCTGGTGGTGGCACCGTGCACGCCACGCGACGTCGCCGCCAGGTCTCTGCTGCGGGCGGCGCAGACGGGCAACCGCGTGGCCGCGCCCCTCAGCTACGCGCGTGCCGCCGATACCCGCGAGGCCCGATCAGCCAGAGATCACGATGGGGCCGGAGCTCCCTGAAGGGAGTAGGCTGAAAGGTGCCGCTCTGGACCCTGGTGGCTGTGTCGGACAGCGCACCCGCCGCCTGAGGTCTTGCCGAGCGTAAACCCGGCATCTCGAACTGCCAGAGCAGACGCCGCCCGCTGACCGTGCAATCTTGCTCGCACAGCAGCAGAGGACGGTTGACCATGCAGACCACCGCCGACATCTCCAGCACACTGCCCACCCTCCAGCCGCAGGCCCCGGCCGTGCGGCTCGCGCTGGCACCGCACCACGCCGACCGCGCGGTTCTCGACGGAGGCTGGTGGCCACACTCTCGGGATCCGGCCACC
Source organism: Catellatospora tritici (assembly GCF_019083965.1). Taxonomy (GTDB): domain Bacteria; phylum Actinomycetota; class Actinomycetes; order Mycobacteriales; family Micromonosporaceae; genus Catellatospora; species Catellatospora tritici. Next base: position 65,473 of record NZ_JAHRCY010000036.1, on the reverse strand, counting down.
GAGGTGCCCGCTCTCGTCGCGGCACTGACCCAGCGGTATGGCCCGATCCGCGATGTCATGCTCAACAACGCCACGTGGGCAGAGCACCCGCGGCGCCTCCCGGCGGACACCCGGGTGATCCGAATGGGGTGGTTCGCATCCCAGGACCCGGCACTGGCGATCGCGATCACCGCCAAGGGTGACCAACTGGACCTGCTCGTGGTTCCACCGGCGACGTCGGCCGCGGATGCCGGGCGGGCCATGGCGGCGGCGGCCGACCCGGACGTGTTCACGTCGGCTGCCGGCATTCTCGCGGCGCTGTCCGATTCCGTACCGGCGGGTGCCGGCCCGGAATCGGCGGGAGTCTGGGACAACGAGGGCGGCCGTGCCTTCGGCGGCCCGCGCGTGCCTGAGGCGTCCGGCCCACCCGCCGCTACCATCGCCGCGGTCATCTCATGATCGACGAGCGGGTCATGCGCGTCTGGGCGCAGGTAGGCAAGCACACCCAGGGTGCCAGCGTGACGGTGGCGGACATCTGCACCGCGGCAGCGGCCGGGGTCGGCGTGGACGGGGCCGCGGTGACCCTGGTGGCAGGTACATCGACGGTGCGCGAGACCGTGCACGCCACCGACCCGATCGCCCTCGAACTCGAGCAGTGGCAGTCGGCCTTCGGGCACGGTCCCGGCGTCGACGCCTACGCCACCGGCGGACCGGTGTTCGCCGTCGATCTCGCCGCACCGGCCGAGCAGATCCGCTGGCCGGATTTCGCCCGGTCCGCGCTCACCCGTGGCGTCCGGGCGGTGTTCGCCCTGCCCATGCAGGTTGGCGCCATCCGGTTGGGCGTCGTCGACCTGCACCGCGCCGGGCCGGGACTGATGAGCCCGTACGAACTCGCCGACGCGCTGGCGTTCGCCGAAAGCGCCGCACTGCTGCTGCTCGACGGGGCGGCGGGTGCGCCCGCCGACACGGCCGAGCTTGCCTGGCAACGCGACGAGTCGAGCGCCTGCCATGCCGAGGTCCACCAGGCCACGGGCATGCTCGCCGCACGACTGGGCATCACCGCCGGTTCGGCCCTCGCGCGGCTGCGGGCCGCGGCCTTCGCCCATGGCCGGCGGCTCGGGGACGTCGCCTACGACGTCATCGCGGACGGTCGCGTCCCGGGAGGCGACACAGCCCGTCGGACCAGGGCCATCGCCGAGGACACCCACCGGCTCGCAAGCGCCGAGCTCGTGACCCAAGGCCGGGGACTACCGTGAGTACGGCGGGAGTCGTGGACACGGCAACCGCGGAGTCGTTCGCCGAGTTGGCCGACGCCCTCGTCGGCGATGTCGACCCGATGGACTTCCTCCAGCTGGTCACCGTCACCTGCGTCGATGTGCTGGGCGGCGCAGCCGCGGGGGTGCTGCTGAGCGACCATCGCGGCGCCCTACGCGTGGCGGCCGCCTCGTCCGAACAAGCTCTGCAGCTGCTGCAACGACATCCCGACGACGGTCCGTCACTCGAGTGCTTTCGCACCGGCCGACCGATCGCCGTGGCCGACCTGGCTGCCTGCGTCGACCGGTGGACGGACTTCGTCGCGCAAGCCCGCGGCAGGGGTTTCGTCTCGGCCCTCGCCGTCCCCATGCGCTTGCGCGCCGAACTCATCGGTGTGCTCACGGTGTACGGCACCGAGCCGGTGGTCCGGGACGCCGCCACCTTGCGACTGGGCCAGGCCCTCGCCGACATGGCCACGATCGGGCTGCTGCAGCTGGGCGCGACCCGTTCCCGCGAAAGAGTCGTCGAGCGGTTGCAGACGACGATCAACAACCGGATCATCGTGGAACAGGCCAAAGGTGTCCTCGCCGAACGTCTCCACCTCAACATGGATCGCTCTTTCGCGCTGCTGCACGACACCGCGAGCAGAGACAGCCGCCGACTGTCAGATCTCGCCCGTGCCATCGTTGACGGATCGGAGCTGGTCTTCTGACCACGAGTCGAGCCCGCCGAGCGGGCTGCGGGAGGCGGCCATCAGAGCCGCACCAGGGCTGCGGGCGGGAGGGCTGGTCAGACGGTCGGGTCGGGTTGCCGTGGCTCGCTGAGAGCCGGAACGCTGGCAGGATCCTCGATGACGGCGCGCGAGACGTCACCCAGGCGAAGGTTGCGGCTTCGGCTGTACGCGCGGATCAGCGCGAACGCGTCGTCCACGCTCACCCCACGCAGCTGGGCGACCGCCCCCTTGGCCTGCTCGATGACGATGCGGCTGTTCAGCGCTCCCTGCAGCTGCTCGGTGAGCTGTTCGCCCCTGCTGGCCGCCCGTGCCTGGAGCAGCCCGATCGCGGCCACGTCGGCCAGGGCCTGCACGATCTGCGCGTCGGTCTCGGCCAGCCGGGCACCGACATCAGTGCCGAACACGTTCATGGCGCCGATCCGGTCCGCGCGCAGCCGTAGCGGGAACGCGTGGACGGAACGGAAACCTGCCTGTACGGCCCTGGGGGAGAACAGCGGCCAGCGATCGGCCGCGCCTTGCAGATCGGCGTTGATCACCGGCTCGCCGGTACGAAAAGCGTCCAGACACGGCCCTTCGTGGTTCTGCACCTGGAAGAGCTCAAGGATCTTGACGTTCTCGTTCGACGCGGCCACGAACTCCAGCCGCCCCTGCTGGTCTGCCAGCAGCAGCCCCACCGGAGATCCGCCCAGCAGGTCGGCGGTGTGCTCGGCCAGCATCTGCAGGAAGTCGATCACGTCGAACTCGTCCACCAGGGTGTCGGCGATCTCGACGAACACCTGGGCAAGCCGCGGCGCGAACACGGAAGTCACGGACGCCTCCATCCCTTCGTATGCATGGACTGACCGGTCATGGTTGGGGTCCGTCGATCCTGAGGCGTCGAGCCACGATGTCCGCGGCGACATCGGGCAGGCGACGATCGTGGGCGTAAGCGTAGGCGCGAATCCGTACCATCGCCTCCGCCAGGCCCACACCCAATTGAATGGAGACCATGCCCTGCGCCTGGAACAGTTCGGCCCGCGAACCCAGCGACCGGTCCAGCCAGTCCTCGGCTGGATACGGCTCGCTGCCGTCCCGACGCAGCAACGTGGCCACGGCCACCTCCGCGAAGGCCAGGGCCAGCGCCAGTTCCTGCGGCGAGAGCATGCCCACCCGGCCGCGGAAGACGTCCATCACACCCAGGCGCGCGGCTCCGACCTGCAGTGGAAACGAGAACACCGCCCGCACGCCGCCGGCCTGAGCTTCCGGCGTGTAGACGGGCCATCGCGCCATCGCACCGTCGGCCAGGTCGGAGACCAGGACCGGCCGCCTGCACTCGAACGCCTCCCGGCAGGGGCCTTCGCCCAGAGTGACCTGTAGCTCCTCGAGCCGTTCGGTCGCCGAATCGGACGCCGCGGTCATTCCGCGCATTCCATTCCCGGCCATGATCGTCACCCCCGCGCCGCGAGCCGACAGCGCGCGTACAGCGGCACTGCACAAGCGCCGCAACCCGGCGATGCCGCCGCCGTCGTCGCCACCCGATGCGGGCTCGCGCGAAATGAGCCTTTCCACATGGGCGTACCGGTCATCCACTGTCACCCACCATCTGCGGCACCCGGCGGCAGTCAGTGCCTCGCCCGACCCACGTACCGTTCAGTGCGGCATTTTCCTCACTTGAGTATATTCCAGCGCGTTTGTCGGGTCGAATGGTGTCTCGTGCCGCCCGGTGCGGGGGTCATCCGTTGTGTGAGCGGCCCGCCGTCGACAGCCCATGGGAGTAGGCTGAATGACGTTCGCTTTTACCTCTGCCCCAGACCCCGGCAGATGCCTGGATGCGTGGGGGTAACAATGAACAGTTCTTACTGTCGGATGAACATCACCATGTCGGTCAGGCCCGACCCCCGGGTCATCCGGATGTGGATCACAGGGGACGTCGATCTGCTCGAGCCGTGCGACGTCGCGATATCGCGCCGGTGCCTGTCCCTCACCAGATGCGCAACGACAGTGCACGTCGACCTGGCCGGGATAACGTTCGGCGGCTCCGCCCTCATTCATTATCTGTTCGCCCTGGCCCGGCGGGCCGAGCCCGGTGCGCTGCACGTACACGGCGCCCATGGTCTGGTCCGGGCGGTCATAGACCATGCTTTCCTGGCTGAGGTGGCGATGATCCACGACGACCCCGTCGACGGCACGGGCGACCTGTCGGCGGAATCGCTCATGCTGTCGGCCGAGCCGGGCACCGGCCGATGTGGTCACAGCCTCTGCCGAGGGGCATGATCGAAACCTTGCAGGAGTCTTGAACTGCTGATCGTTGCGGCGCGCATCCGAACATGGCGGCGGGCCGACGACGATGTGAGCCGCCGCGCCGGACGGCAGACGATGACGCGAGAATCCCATTAGGGTGCGGAGTGTGCCCGCGTTGCCCACCCTGTTGCCGATGGCGATCTACTGCTGGTGCGCGTTGGAAGTCGTGCTGGTGGTGCGCGATCTCGCGCGCGGGCAGGGTCGCCGGCGTCGCGACCGCGGCACGCGCGTGCTCGTCCAACTGGCCCTCGGCGGCGCATTCCTGCTCGGCTGGCTGATGCGCAACTGGGTACCCGGTCTGGACACCCCGGCTCGGGACGTCTTCGCCGCCGCGGGAGCCGTCGTGATCTGGGCGGGGCTGGCCGTGCGCAGCTGGGCGGTGGTGACGCTCGGGCGGTCCTTCCGCACGTTCATCGAAGTCGACGCCGATCAGGTCGTGGTGACCGACGGCCCCTACCGATGGGTGCGGCATCCCTCGTATACGGGCCTGCTGCTGGTCACGGTGGGGTTCGGCCTCGGCGTGGGGAACTGGCTGTCGCTGGCGGTATGTGTTGTCGTCCCGCTGGCGGGGCTGCTGCCGCGGATCGCGGTCGAGGAGTCCGAGATGACCCGGGTGTTGGGTGAGCAGTACCGCAGCTATCAGAGGGTGTCGTATCGGCTCGTGCCGGGACTCTGGTAGAGGGTGACGGCGGCCACCGGAGCGTTCCGCGCGGGCCGTACGATCGGCGCCGGTCACGCCGTGGAGCTGTCGAACCGGCCGGGGGAGTCTCTAGCCGCACACCGGCAGCACGAGCCTCAGCAGGGCACCGCTTCGGCAGGGCAACGCCTGGGCGGTGCCGCCATGAGCCTCGGCGACCTGCCGGACGATGGCCAGGCCCAATCCGGAGCCGGGGTGGGCGCGGGCCGTGGGGGAGCGGTAGAAGCGGTCGAACACGAATTCCAGGTCGTCGTCGGGGATGCCGGGGCCGCTGTCGGCCACGTCGAGGATGCCCGCCTGGACTTCGACGCGGATCCGACCGCTGGGCGGACTCCATTTCACCGCGTTGTCGACGAGGTTGGCCACGGCACGTTCCAACGCGTCGGGGTCGCCGTGGACCAGGGTGGGCACGCAGGCCAGGTCGAAGTGCAGCTGCGGGGCGCGCCGGGCGGCGCGGGCCGCGACGCGCTGCGCGACCAGATCGAGACGGACGTCCTCGGTGTGGAACGGCGCCTGACCGTAGCGGGCCAGGTCGACCAGGTCGTTGACCAGCGCCTTGAGTTCGATGGCCTGGTCGAGGGCTTCGGCGGCCAGGACCGGGGCCTGCGGGTCGGCGAGGTTCTCGGCCAGCAGTTCGAGGTTCACCGTCAGGCTGGTCAGCGGGGTGCGCAGTTCGTGGGAGGCGTCGGCGACCAGGCGGCGCTGCGCACCGACCGACTCGTCCAGGGCCGCTGTCATCGCCGCGAACGCCGACCCGAGCCGGCCGATCTCGTCGCGACTGTCGGCGGGGATCGCGATGGCCAGGTCGCCGGTCGCGCGGATGAGTTCGACGGTCTCGGTGAGCTGGTGCACCGGCCGCAGCACGCGCCGGGCCGCCAGGCGTGCGGCCAGCGCCGCCAGCAGTCCCGCGGCGACGGTCGAACCGGCGAGCAGCCAGAGCAGGTCGCGCAGGGTCGGCGCGGGATCGGATTCCGGTATGGCAGTGCGCACAAGTGCCCGCTGCGAGCCAGGAAACGGGGCAGTGTAGACGCGGTAGGTGACGCCGTTGTAGACCGCGTCCCGGAAGTAGGCGGCGGCTGTCCCGTCGGCGACAGCCACGTCGCGGGCGGTGAGCTCGACGAACTGGGTCGATGGGCCCACCTGCACCGGGCCCGGGATGATCTGCAGCTGGGTGCTGCCGATGCCGAGCGGAACTGCGGGAAAGTCCGGCTCGGCGGACGAGTCCTGATATTTGGCTTTGATGGCCTTGGCGACATCCGGTGCCTGTCCGGCGGCCACGATGAGCGAGTCGTCGATGTGGCGGCGGAGGTTGGCCTCCACCGCCGGATACAGCACCACGGCCACGAGCACCACGGCACCGGCGGCAACCGCTCCGCCGGCGATGGCCAGCCGGTCGCGCAGCTTCACGGCTCCTCGCGTAGGACGTAGCCGAGGCCGCGGATGGTGTGGATCAGCCGGTCGCCGCCGTCGGCCTCGAGCTTGCCGCGCAGGTAGCTGATGTAGACCCACAGGGCTGTCGACTCGGGGCCGAAGTCGTAGCCCCAGACGGATTCGAAGATCTGGGTCCGGCTGAGCACTCGGCGTGGGTGGCGCAGGAACAGCTCCAGCAGCGACAGTTCCGTCTTGGTCAGGTCCAGGCGCCGGCCGCCGCGTTGCGCCCGGTAGCCGTTGAGGTCCAGCTCGACGTCGGCGAAGCGGAGGACCTCGGTCTTGGCGCCGCTTCGCCGCAGCAGCGCTCTGAGCCGGGCCCGCAGCTCTTCAAGGGCGAAGGGTTTGGCCAGGTAGTCGTCGGCGCCTGCGTCGAGTCCGGCGACGCGGTCGGTGACCAGGTCCCGGGCCGTGAGCATCAGGATCGCGGTGTCGTGGCCGCCCGAACGCAGGGTGCGGCATACCTCGAGCCCGTTGGGTTCGGGCATGAGGATGTCGAGGACCACCGCGTCCGGGCGGAAGGTGCTGTGCTCGGCCAGCGCGGACAATCCGTCGGCGGCCGACGACACGTCGTAGCCGTCCCGGCGCAGCGCATGCTCCAGGGATCGGCGTACGGCCGGGTCGTCGTCCACCACGAGTATCCGCATGGTCGCCCATCCTCACCTTCGATGCTGAAGGTGTGCTGTGAGATTCGAGGGTGTCAGTGCTGGTCGAGCGACTGCTTGAGGGCCGACAGCCCGGCGCGGAGCTGGTCGGTGGTGACACCGAGTGAGGCTGCGATGCGGCCGAAGCCCGCGGAGTCCGGGTCGATGCCGTGTCCGGTCGCCCCCAGGGTCACGATGGCGGCGAGCGCGGCTTTGGCCTCGGCCTGGTCGACGCCGAGGATCGCGGCGAAGGACGCCGCGGCGGCGTCGGTGGTCAACGGGGACTGCTGCGGGTCGTCGCCGTCCTTGCCCTGGTGGTGCTTGTCGTCCTTCTTGCCGTTCTTGTCACCGCCATGTGCCGTCTCGACGAGCAACGGCCCGAGCGCGTCCGAGACCTGGGCGGTCGGCAAGCCGAGAGCGGTCGCGACCGCCGCGATGAACGCCTCGGGGGTGGCGTCGGGCGAGTCGGCCAGTGCGGTCTTCGCGGCGATCAGTGCGGCGTCGAGGCGGTCGAGCGTCACGCCGAGCTTCGCGGCGACCGCGGCGAAGTCCGGGCTCTTGCCCGACCTGTCCTTGTCCTTGGACCGGTCCTCCGCTTTGTCGCCCGCCTTGGCCTTGTCGTCTGTCTTGATCACCGCCGAACCCGACTTCGTGGCAGCGGGGCCGGTGTCGGCCGCCGCAGCCGCCGTACCGGTCACGGCCAGTGCGGCCAGCGTCGCCGTGGCCACGGCCATTCGTGTGCGTCTCATCGTCGTGATGCCCTTCGTCCTGGGCGCGCCGGACGGATACCGGCGCCGTGGTGACCACACAACCAACCCGGCCTCAGGCACGCTTTCGGCCGACTTTGGAGTCTCCTTAGAGATCACCCCGCCGTCGAGCTGCCGCCGCGGGGGCTCTTACGGCAGATGTCGATCGCCTATGGAGTGACCCGGCTCGGCCATTTATGATCATGCCGACCAACTCTGGAGGCAACCGTGAAACGTACGCTGGCAACCGCCGCGGCCATGCTCGTGGCCGCCGCGGCCGGAACCGCACTCGCCACTCCCGCACACGCCGACGTCCTCTGCATGACGGTGGAGAACGCCCCGTTCTACGCCTCGATCGACGGGTACGGCGGGACCAGCTACCTCTTCACGCTGAGCCCGGGTCGTGGGTTCCGTGCCGATGGCTGGGGCTACAACGACGTGTACGGCCGCAATTGGATCCGTGGCCACGGCGCGGAACACCCCGATCGCACGGGCTGGGTGCTCCACAATCACACCAACTGCTGATCCTGGTGTCTGCGGCTGCTTCGACCGTCCAGGCGCGGATCGATGCGGCTCGCAGGCGGGTGGCCTGATCGGCGGGCGAGGCTGCCACCTTGCCCGCCGACATCGCGTACGTGCGTCCGTTCTGCACTGTGCGGATGCGACACGCGGCGGTGGTTGTCACGGGGTGGGGTGCCCCGAGCCGGATTTATGACAACCGCTCACTTTGTGGCCGAGGGGCGGGTTGTCGTGTGCTCTGGGCTGCGACGACCGGTCCCACATCCCCAACGTTGCTGACGCTCAAGTGTCGCGATCTCAAGACAACCGCGCAGCAGGAGAGTCTTGCGCTTCTGGCGCTCTACGACGCCGTCACCACGGACCGGGATCTGGGACGGATCGGCGGCACGGACGCCGACTTTCCCGAGCTTCACGAGAACGCCGTGCAGCAGGTGGCCGCGGCCAAGCAGGCTTTGGCAGAGTATGTGAGGACTGGCGGCACCCTGCCGACGCGATACTTCGCCGACGACGTCTACCTCGCGTGGAACCAGCTGGTGGTCTATCGGCAGAACGCCGACGACGTCGCGCCCTCCTGCTCGTAGACGGCCTGGACGAGGTCTTCGCACCCGACCGGCGTGAACAGCTGCTCGCCGACGTGCGCGTCCTTCTCGACGAGCATCCCAGCGTCCGGGTGAACCGCAGGCGCCGCCGTAGCGGTGCCCGCACCTGGGATTGCGGAGCTCAACGCCGGCCCACGGCGCTGAGTCGGTGCCGCAGCGACTCGGCGAACACCTGCCGGTCGAGCACCGTGTGGCCGTAGGCGAGGATCTCCTCGCCGTCGAGCAGCCTGGCCAGCAGTCCCTGCGGGCTGCCGGTCAGCGCCGTCTGCGGGTGTGCGAGCGCGGCGACGCGTTCGCGTGCGCCGACGAGCACCCAGCGGCCGGCGAACATCGGTTTGATGTGCTGGACCTCCCAGAGCAGCGCGTCGGTGGGTTCGGAGACGTCGATGACGACGACATCGCAGACCTGTGCCAGGCCGTGGATCGCTCGCTGCCAGAACGAGGTCGGCACGCTGACGACCATGAGCCGTGGCGCGAAGGTGCGGCGGGCCGCGGCGGCGAGCCGACCGGCCGCCGCGCCGATCTCGTGTTCGCGGTGCACGGACTGTCGGGCGATGCCCTCGGCCCGGCTCGCGGCGCGCCGCGCGGCGAATCCAGCGATCATGATCAGGGCGAACAGGCAGCCGAAGATGATCAGCATGAGCGTGCCCAGGGCGTTGATGAACGCGATCCCGACGGTCTGGGCCAGGCGGTCGCCCGCGGAGTCGGCCTGTGCCAGCGCATTGTCGAGGTTGCGTTGCTCCTGGGCGGCGGCGTCGCCGCTGATGAAGTACCAGACGACCCAGCCGGCCAGCCCCACTCCGACGAGGACCGCCAGCGTCGACAGCCCTCGCTTGGCCGTGCCCACGCCGACCGGGACGACCATCGAGTCGTCGAGGGTCACCAGGCGCCAGGTGCGCCCAGCGGCCCGGCGAAGCGCGAAACTCACTGTGTTCGTCGTCGGCGCGAACCCGAACTTGCGCAGGTAGAGGCCGATTCTGCGCCGCCCGCGGATGAGCCGCAGGCCCAGCCAGACGGCAGCCCCCGCGAGCGCGGTGAAGATCAGCAGCTGCTGCCAGCCCTGCCCGGACATGCTCATCTGCGAGCCAGTGCGCAGGCTGTCGGCGAAGACCACGACCGCCAGCAGCGGTACGACGGCCATCACGAGTCCGGCCGACACCAGCAACACTCCGAGCGTGACGGCGACGAAACGCACCACCGTACGCCCGGCGCCATGCGCCGGCACGCGCTCGACAATCCTTACCGTCATTGCCACCCATCCCAGGAACGACCTCCCGGCAGCATCCATCGTCAGGGATCCCAGCGGCATCGGCCGCACGGAGCGATGTCGTTTGATGGACAGTGTCGTCAGGTCGGCTGATGAGGTTGGTCCTGGCGCCGTTTGATCACTGGTACGCGATAACGTGGGCACATTGGATTCGCATCGGAACCGACGTTCACCGAGGCCCTGTTCGACGGGCTGACGCCCTGGCATCTGCTGGTCATGGCCCTTGCCGCCGTGCCGCTCGCGGTCGTGTGGCGTCGCCGCCTCGCGAACCGTCGCCAACCTGATCCTGAGGTCGCTGTGCTCTCGGCCGCCGCAGACCGCGTGGCGCCGGCGCCGCTCGCTGAGAACAGGCAGGTCACGCAGGTCCACCGGCCGGATCCGCCGCCCCACCCACCAGCGGTGAACGGGGAACCGAAGCCCGTCGAGGCGCCGGCAGCCGCTGCGACGCCCACGTACTCGAAGATCTTCATCAGTTATCGGCGCTCCGACGTCGCGCATGCCGCGCACCGGCTCTACGACTACCTGGCTGACAGGTTCACCGCCGATGCGGTGTTCATCGACCTCGACACGATCGCGCCCGGCGCGGACTTCGTCAGCGCGCTCGACGACGCGCTCAAGCACTGCCGGGTGCTGCTCGCCGTCATCGGGCCGGGCTGGGTCGACGCCGCCGACCCCGACGGTGTGCGCCGCCTGAGCAGCCCCACCGACCTCGTCCGCCGGGAGATCGAAAGTGCCCTGGACCGGGATGTCGTGGTGATCCCCGTCCTGGTGGACGCCGCGATGCCCGGCGAGCACGACCTGCCGGACTCGATGGCGGCGTTCGTGCGCCGCCAGGCGCTCGCGCTGCGGCTGGCCAGTTTCCGCGCGGACTGCGCCAGGCTGGGCGACCACATCAGCATCGTGGTCGCCCAGCCCTGACCGACGGCGGCCGCCGCCGTCCGGTCAGCAGGTCTGTGGGTAGGGCAGGCCGGTGTGGTAGTCGGTCCATTGCTGTTCGGACAGTCCGCGTCCGGCGATCTCGCAGGAGCGGTCCTCCACGTGGTCGCGTTCGTCGCGCAAATCCCCCAGGTCGATCAGTGCCGTGGCTCCGTCGCCTCCGACGGCGAGAGTGCGGTTGTCAGGACTGAACGCCAGCGACCATACGACGGTCCGGGCCGGCGTCAGCGGCGGTCCCAGTGCCGGATAGTTGGATTCCCGCAGGTCCCATAGGAGTACCTGCCCGTCGGTGCCGCCGGTGGCCAGGATCTGGCCGTCGGGGCTGAACTCCAGCGTCTGCACCGGCCCGGTGTGGGCGGTCAGGGTGGGCCCGACCTGGCTGTGGTTGGGGTTGGTCATGTCCCACAGGCGCACCGTGCGGTCGACGCTGGCGGTGGCCAGGGTGTGACTGTCGGGGCTGAACGCGACCTTCCAGACGGTGTTGGTGTGGACCTCGATCGGCTGCCCGATCTGTGCGTGGGAGGGCAGGGTCAGGTCCCACACGCTGACCTTGTTGTCCACGCTCCCCGTGGCCAGCTTGGTTCCGTCCGCGCTGAACGCGACGGAGACGACCTCGTCGGAGTGCCCGATCAGATTGCCCTCGATCTTGGGATATCGGGGCCTGGTGATATCGATCAGCATGACCGTGTGGTTGGCGTTGGCGAGCGCGAGGGTATGGCCGTTAGGGCTGAACGCGACCGCGTAGACGGCGCCGGTCTGCCGGTCCAGGGTCGCCTTGCGTTTCGGTCGCGCGGGAACGGTCATGTCCCACAGGATCACGATGCCGTTGTCGTCGGCGGTGGCCATGGTCTTGCCGTCGGGACTGAAGTCGATGGAGTACACCGCCTCCTGGTGGTCGGTCAGCGGCGGGCCCAGCCGGGTGTAGGGGACGGTCGTGGTGTCCCAGAGCTGGACCGTCCAGTCCTCGCCGACGGTGCCCAGGGTCTTGCCGTCGGGGCTGTAGGCCAGTCCGAACACCCCGTGGACGTGGCCGGGCAGCGGGCCGGCCGGGTGGGGGTAGGGCAGGCGTCGCAGGTCCCAGACCACGGCGGTGGCGTCCTGGCTGGCGGTGACGAACGTCTGGCCGTCGGCGCTGAACCCGATCGCGAAGACGGAGTTCACGTGCGCGACCAGCTGGGACGACACCTGCGGGTGGGTCGGCGTGGTGAGGTTCCACAGCAGCACGGCGCCTTCGTCGCTGCCGACCCCGAGGGTGCGGCCGTCGGGGCTGAACGCCACCGACCAGACCGGCGTGTTCAATGCGGTCAGTGCCTTCCCGATGCGGGGATACGCCAGGTCGGCGGCGTTCCACAGGTTCACCCTGTTGTCCTCACCACCCGTGGCCAGCATGCGACCGTCGGGGCTGAACGCCAGGGCGTACACGGGTGCGATCGACGCTTCGATGGGCGTGCCGAGCATCGACAGGCGCGGACCTGTCGTGTCCCACAGCACCACGTTGCCGTCTCCGTCGGCGGTGGCCAGCACGCGCCCGTCGGGCCGGTACGCCAGGGCGTTGAGGTCGGTGTCGTCGGCCGCGGCCAGTTTGCTCAGCTGTGGATGTCCGGGTGTCGTGGCGTCCCACAAGGTGACGGCACCGGTGTCGTCACCGACGGCCAGCACCCGCCCGGCCGGGTCGAATCGCACGGTGTGAATGGTGATCTTGACTTCGGCGTTGCCGAGGGAGATGGCCGCGCCGTACTGGACCGGCTTCGCCCCGGTGACGTCCCACACGATGACGTTGCCGACGTCGTCGCCGGTGGCCAGGAACTTGCCGTCCGGACTGAACGACAGTGCGTTGAGCGAGTCCTCGGGTTGTCCGGGGACGTCCGTCTCGTGGCGAGGCACACCCGAGGAGTCGAGCGACCACAGGCTGAGCATGCCGTCGTACCGGGCGGTGGCCAGCTGGCTTCCGTCGGGGCTGTAGGCCGCCGCCAGGATCGGCGAGTCTGCGACGAGGGTGGCGATGACCGGGCTGTCGAGAGCGTTGCGCAGCAGGCTGGCGCGGGTACCGTCGTCCCGTTGCACGGCCTGCGCCGCCAGCGACAACTGGACAGCCAGGCGAGGATCGTTGACGCGTACCGCCGAGGCCTCGGCGACGAGCCGTTGCGACACGGCCAGGCGCTGCTCTTCCCGGGCCTGGTGGGCCAGTTTGTCGGCGACATCCAGCTGCCGGAGCGAGATCGCGCTGGTGACCGCGGCCACCACGGTCAGCGCGATCAGGACGGAGACGGTACCGCGGTAGCGCAGCCGGTCCCAGGACCAGCTGGACCGCAGGAAGTCCCGCGACAACTGGTCGAGCCGTCTGCCGGCGGCGCTGCTCGCCCGAGTCTGCTCCCGGGCCAGGGCGAGCTGACCGCCGCGCCACAGCCGGTCGCGGGGGCGCCCGGCCTCGTGCCATTCCTGCGCGGCCCGCCTCACGCCGCGGGTGGCCCGCAGTCCCGAGGCGTCGGCTTGGATCGCGTCGGCCAGCGGTGACCAGGCCGTGAGCAGGCTGGGGTGGGTGAGCCGCACGATCAGGAATTCGTCGTCGCCCTTGTCGACCGTGATTAGCCGGCGGGTCTCGAACTCGACCAGCGCGGTCCACAGCGGCTCGGACAGGCTTTTCAGACGCTGGGACTGCGGCACGACACCGCCACCCGGATCGGCCTCGACCAGCTGCATCAGGCCTTGGACGATGTCGTCACGTGGCATTCCGGTCGCGGCCGCGGCTGCGGTCAGCGCAGCGTCGGCCTGCCGGGTGACGATCGCGGACAGCCCGCCCATGCTGTCGTACCGGCCGGTGGTGATGGTGTTGCCACGGACGACGCCGACCGCCAGCTCCGCCAGCATGAGCTGTAGCAGCGGGAGCGCGTTGCCGTCCCCGGCGTCCTCGACCAGGGTCTTGGCGAGGTAGGGGTCGAGTCTGAACCCCGCCGCCCGAGCCGGTTCCTCGATCACGTCCCGCATCGCCTGGCGACCCGGCGGGCGCAGCGGGTACAGCTGCAACGGCAGGGTCGCGGCCTCGGGCCGGTCGTGCAGCTGCTCGAACGCCTCCCAGCGCATCGTCGTCAGGATCGGCGCCGCCGAGGAAAGGCCCCGCAGTAGGTCGGCGATCCGAGCCAGCCTGGCCGGCGCCAGCGTCGCCAGCTGGCCCAGATCCTCGATGATGACGAGCAGGTGTTCGGGCGTGGCCGATCCGCCGACGCCGGATTCGGGTGCCTGGAGCAGCTCGTCGACCAGCCGGCGCGCGTCATTGGGCTGTTCCAGGGCGCGGGTGACCTCGGTGGTGCCCCATGGCATGCCAGTCTTCCGGCCGGCCAGGATGAGGCAGCGGGCCAGGGCCTGCTCGGGGTCGTCGTCCAGGGTGACGCGCAGGACCCGCCACCTCTGATCCTGGTGGAACCGGGGGAACACGCCGGCCTGGACGAGGGAGCTCTTGCCGCAGCCGGACTGGCCCACGACGACGTGCACCGCGAACCGGTTGCGCGCCTGGCCGTCGATGATCCGTTTGGCGACGGCGTCGATGTCGGCGTGGCGGCCGCGGAAGACCGCACGCCGATCGGGCCCGAAGGCCTGGGCGCCCGGGTAAGGCGACAGCGCCGCGGCATCGTCCCAGCCGCGGCGGCCGTACAACCCTTGATGATCAGCCCAGTCGAGGAGGATCTGCCGGGCGCGGGCGCGCACCTGCTCGGCGTCCTCGCCTGGTTCGGGCACCATTCTGATCTGTTGCCGGTTGTCGAGGATCGGGTGCCGGACGCCGAGTTCGCACAGCAGCGGCACGATGTCCATGCCGTGGCCGACGGCTATGCCGACCTCGGCCGAACACCATGCCGACTGGGTGTGGGCTTCGGTGACCAGGCAGATCACCGAGTCTGCGGCGTGAAGGCGGCTCAGCACCACGTCCCGCCAGTAGTCGCCCGGCTCTGTCGCCAGCGGCATGCTGCTGACGTAGACGTCGTGGCCGGCGGCCGTCAGCCACGACTCGATCAGCGCGGCGAGGGCATGGTCCTGCGAGGAGTGGCTGACGAAGAAGTTCGCCATGGTCGCCCTTCTGGCGGGGTCGGGGGGTGTGCTGTCCGGTCCTGTGTCTGCGCTACCGGCAGGGTTGGAACAGGGAGTCGTCGAGGTTGACCGACAGCTGCACACCGTTGAAGTTGGCGGCGTTGCTGTCCACGCAGAAGCCGGGTGAGGCCGTGTACTCGGCGATGAACACCGGTTTGCCCGCCTGGACGAACTGCTGGTAGACGGCGCACTCACCGTTGGCGTGGCACTCCTCGTTGAGGGCCATGTCGAAGTAGGGCAGCAACAGGGTCGCCTGGGCGATGTCGTTCTTGAAGACGGTGCTCATGCCCCGGGTGTGTGCTTCGTCGGCCAGCCAGGCGTTGTAGTAGGCCTGGTCGGAGCCGGTCAGCGGGAATCCGGTGACGTTGACGAAAGCGTCGATGTTGTCGAATTCGACGGCGTCGAAGCCTTTCGCGTCACACATGTCCAGCCGGGCCCGCATCAGCGCGGCGAGCGCGCTGCCGGGCTGCCGGACGTCGCGTACGTCGAGCCAGTTCTCGCCCTCCCAGCCCACCAGCGGGGAGCCGACGATCGCCGCCGGGAACTGGGCGGCGTCGTCGCGCCAGTCCTCGCGGGAGCCGACGCTGAGGTAGCAGACGGCTTTGATACCGGCGGCATGCAGGGCAGCTACGTCGCCGGCCTGGGCGGCGAAGCCGTCTATGTCGTACATCTGCACGGCTCGGTACGGCGGCGACGGCACGGGGTCCAGCACCCAGTTCCAGGTCGTGGCGACAGCCGGGTGCCAGCAGCCGGGGCAGGCCACGGGGGCGGGCAGTGCCACGGTCGGGGCGGTGGTTGCGGACACCGCAGCGGATGCGGCCGAGGTGTTGCCTGCGGCGTCTCGGGCTTTGACGATGAACACGATGGTGGTTGCCGGTGCGAACCCGGTGAGCGTGGCGGAGGTGCCGGTGACGGTTGCCTCCGGCGTGGCGTCGGCGTCGGCGAAGAGGTCGTACGCGGTGACGGCCACGTTGTCGGTGGCCGCGGTCCAGGACAGCGACACCGACGTGGTGCTCACCCCGGTGACCGTGACAGCGGTGGGGGCGCTGGGCGCGGTGGTGTCGACCGGCGTCGCCGTGACCGGGGCTGAAGCGGCGGAGGTGTTGCCTGCGGCGTCTTTGGCTTTGACGGTGAAGGTGTAGGTGGTGGCGGGGGTGAGTCCGGTGAGGGTGGCGGTGGTGGTGGTGACGGTTGCTGCCGGGGTGGTCGCGCCGTCGATGTGGATCTGGTAGCCGGTCACTGCGACGTTGTCCGTGGACGCCGTCCACGACAGTGACACCGACGTTGCGCTCACCCCGGTTACGACCAGCCCGGAGGGCACACTGGGGGCGGTGGTGTCGGGCGTCGAGCTGGTGGTCAGGACGATCGCCGCGTAGTCGATGTCGGCGTTGTCGCTGGCGTTGGCGGCGACAACTTGCACCTGGACGGCGCCGGTGGTCGAGATGTAGTCAGCAGGTGTTCCTGAAGTGGCGAAGGTGTACAGCGTCCAGGGGCCCCAGTCGGAGGCTGCGGCGGTGGAGCCGACGGTGGTCCACGTGTTGGTGGTCCAGTTCTTCAGCTTGAAGGTCCAGGTCTGCGTGGCAGCGTCCGGCCCCCGGTAGTTGATTTTCAGCTGAATGGCGCTCACCGAGGACGGGCTGACCCCGCCGGGCACGGTGTAGCCGAGGTACCCGCTGTAGGCGCCCATGAATTCGATGTACTTCGTCCAGGTGTCCTGGGTGCCGGACTGGTCCTGGACGGTCAGGTTGGTGACGGACTGCCCGCTGCCGAGCTGGCCCGCGCTGGTGGTGAGGCTGGCGGGGGTCAGCGTTGTCGTGCCGCCGCTCGCGGCCGACGTCGTGCCGGTCGCGCCGGTGGATGCGGCGGAGGTGTTGCCGGCGGCGTCTTTGGCTTTGACGGTGAAGGTGTAGGTGGTGGCGGGGGTGAGTCCGGTGAGGGTGGCGGTGAGGCCGGTGACGGTGGTTGCCGGGGTGGTCGCGCCGTCGATGTGGATCTGGTAGCCGGTCACTGCGACGTTGTCTGTGGATGCCGTCCATGACAGTGACACCGACGACGTGCTCACCCCGGTCACCACCAGGCCCGACGGAGCACTCGGCGCGGTCGTGTCGGCTGCCGCCGACGTCGTACCGGTGGCGCCGGTGGATGCGGCGGAGGTGTTGCCGGCGGCGTCTTTGGCTTTGACGGTGAAGGTGTAGGTGGTGGCGGGGGTGAGTCCGGTGAGGGTGGCGGTGAGGCCGGTGACGGTTGCTGCCGGGGTGGTCGCGCCGTCGATGTGGATCTGGTAGCCGGTCACTGCGACGTTGTCTGTGGACGCCGTCCACGACAGCGACACCGACGACGCGCTCACCCCGGTCACCACCAGCCCGGAGGGCACACTGGGGGCGGTGGTGTCGGCCGCGGCCGACGTCGTACCGGTGGCACTGGCCGAAGCGGCGGAGACGTTACCGGCCGCATCCCTGGCCTTGACGGTGAACGTGTACGCCGTCGATGCCGCCAGCCCGGTGACCGTGGCGGTCGTGCCGGTGACCGAGGCGACCGGGGAGGGGCCACCGCCCTGGTAGAGGTCATAGGCCGTGACAGCGGTGTCGTCGCTGGCCGCGGACCAGGACAATGACACCGACGAGCTGGTCACCGACGTCACCGCGAGGTTCGCCGGGGTGCTCGGAGCGGTGGTGTCGGCGCCGGCGGGGTAGGTCAGGACGATGGCCGCGTAGTCGAGGTCTGCGGCATCGTCGTCGTTGCCGGCGGTCAGCTGCAGCTGTATGGCGCCGCTGGAGGAGATGTAGTCGGCGAGGGTGCCACCGGCGCTTAAAGTCAGCAACGTCCATGGCCCCCAGTCGGAGGCGGAGGCGTTGGAGCCGATCGTGGTCCAGGTGCCGGTGGACCAGTTCTTCAGCTTGAAGGTCCAGGGTTGGGTCGCAGCGTCCGGCCCCCGGTAGTTGATTTTCGCCTGGATGCCGGTGACCGCCGACGCGGAGACGCCGCCGGGGACGGCGTAAGTCAGCTGTCCGGAGTAGGCGCCGCCGAACTCCACGTACTTGCTCCAGGTGTCCTGGGTTCCCGACTGGTCCTGGACGTTCAGGTTGGTCACCGGCTGGCCGCCACCGACGGTCCCGGCACTCGTGGTGAGCGACGACGGCGTCAGCACCGACGTAGCCGCGCTGGCCGGGCTGGGATTGAGAGCGACGCCTGCGGCCGCCATGGTCACGCCTACGCAGATTCTTCCCAGGATTCTCTTTGCCCGGGTTCGACGGTCGGTGCGCATGGCAACTCCTCGCTCATCGGAACAGGGGCTTGTCGGCGTGTGGGGCGGCATTGCGACTCCACTATGCACCGGCCGCACAAATGATCGACGTCGACCACTGCGGATTCAGCCTATACGGACGGGAAATGATCGCAATGGGTCGCGTAGCACCGTTCGGACATTGTTTCAAGCCGATCTTCCCGCGGCCTCTCTTGTCTGCTCGACCTCCCCATCGACCTGGTCGGCGTCGGTCAGTGAAACGTCTTTCCGGACAACTCGCCGCGCGCATCGATCGCATCTGATTCGAGACCGGACAGAACATGGACGCCTGCAAAGTGCCAGTTGCGCCGTGCTGACGGTTCCCAACCCCTGGGGCTTTGCATCCTTTTCGCTTACATTCGTTTGCGCGCAGCGCTTTTGGTAGCGTATGGAGCACCTATTCTGGGTGCTCTGATCTTGCGCGGGCGGCGTTCCCTTCGAGGTGACGCTGTGTGGCTCGACCGCCGGGGGCATCTTCCGTCAGGCTCGCGGTGCCTGCCCTGCGGGCGACAGCCACGACCCGTGGGGGCTGGAGTTCCTGCTCCGTTGCAACTGAGTGGTCTTTAGTGAGTACTCGTGTTGCAGTCGGCCGTTGCCGGCCGACGGTCCCCGTCTTGCCCACCGGGATGGTGGTGCGGGGTGGTCGCTTCACGGCCACCTGCCACCACAAGGATGGTCTTATGGTCGGCTCCACGGCCGTTTAGCGTCTCCCGGCCACTCCGGACGACGTACTGCTTCAAGTTGATCGCGGCATTGAGGTCGCGGTCCAGGATCAGGCCGCAGTGCTCGCAGTGGTAGGTCCGTTCCCGCAGCGGCAGCTTGAGTCTCACTGCGCCGCAGGACGAACAGGTCTTCGAGGAGGCGAACCAGCGGTCGGCCACGACCTCCCGGCCGCCGTTCCAGGCGGTCTTGTACTGCAATTGTCGGTGCAGGGTGGCCCAGCCGGCGTCGGCGATGTGCCGGGCCAGCCGCCGGTTGGCCATCATCCCTGAGATGTTGAGATCCTCGACGATCACGGTGCCGTACGTCGCGGCGAGGGTCGTGGTCAGTTTGTGCAGGCCGTCGGCGCGCAGGTTCGCGACCCGGGCGTGCGCTCGGGCCAGGCAGGTCTTGGCCCGCCGCCAGCGGCGCGACGGCTGCTGCCCGGTACGCCGATCCGGACCCTGGCGTCGGGACAGGGTCCGGGCTGCGCCGCGCAGCCGTTCGGAGGCGGCCGCCAGGTGGCGCGGGTTGGGCACCACCTGGCCGGTCGACAGCACCGCAAGGTTGGCGATCCCGACGTCGACACCGACGGTGCGCTGCGGATGCACCGGTGTCCGGGTCGTGCGGGTGACCTCGACGGTGAACGACACATGCCAGCGCCCGCTGGTGAGCCGGACCGTGGCCGACAGGATCCTGGCGGTGCCCGCGTGCAGGCGGCGCGCCAGTTTCCGGGTCGACTCGTGGGTGCGGATACGGCCCAGCCTCGGCAGGGTCACGTGGTGGCGGGTGTCCTCGACCCGGATCGTGCCGGTGGTGAACCGCACCGACGGCACCACCCGCCGCCGCGACCGAAACCGCGCAAACCCCACCCTTGGCCCGGCACGGCGACCCGACCGCGACGCCGACCAGTTGCCCAACGCCCTGGCCAGCCCATCCAGCCCGGTGTTATACGCCTCCTTCGAGCACTGCGACCACCACGGCGCGACCTGCGGCTTGGCCGTATTCCAGGCGCGACGCAGGGCGGGCAGGGTCCAGCCCTGCGCCGGGGTCAGCTGGGCGTCGGTGAGGCCGTAGGTGCGTTCGGCGGCACGCTGGCCGAGGTTGGTGCGTACTGTGGCCAGGGCCCAGTTGAACGCGAACCGGCCCGCACCGGCATGCCGGTGCAGGTCGCGGTCCTGCGCCGGGGTCGGGTCCAGGGCGAAACGATACGCCTGCACCACCACCTCACCGGCCACATCGGACATGCAGCAGAGGGTAGACACCCGGTATGACAACACCGGCCACCATCGGCAAACCGAGGACACCTACGCACGCTCAAGCACGCCAAAGCTCACCTAACCGGCAACAGTTCGATGCCCCTTCGACCGTGTTGAGCAGGAGCACCGGCAGACCCAGTGGCGTTTCTGCGGCAAGTGCAACGGCCTGTTTGGGGACCGCAGCCGGGTACGTGCCCGAAGGATCACCATCCGCATCAGGCCGGGGCCGGGCCGCAGGCGCCCGGGTTCAATTTCGGGCTCACCCATAACTGTCCGCATGGTGTGAGGACTTCACGGTAATAGTCCGGGCGGAGAGGCTGCGGTCGTGGCGGCTGGAACGTTGCCCGAGGTCGCGCAAGCCGTGTCGGCGGTGCGGGTGGTCGGGGTGCTGCCGCGTGAGGCGGCGCACTTTCAACCTCGGCTGGCTGAGGTGGCGGCGCTGCGGAGTGCGGTGGCTGGTCCGGGCCAGGTGGCGTTGGTGACGCTGGCGGGTCCGGTCGACGGTGGACAGGATCGGGTAGTGGTGTCGGTGCACCGGCTGACCGCCCGCATGGTGCGGCTGCTCGGCCGACGACCGGATGCGACAGTGCTGGCAGATGTCGCGGTGGCGGCGGCGGAGTTCGTGGGAGTGTTATCGGCGGGGCTGCCGTTGTCGCAGGTGGCCCCGCGGCCGCGACTCACGCCTGCGGGTGACGCCGACCGACTCCGTTCCCTCGAACGGGTACCAGCTCTGCTCGCCCGCGCCGGAATCGCAAGCGGGCCGCCGATCCGTATGCATTGGAACGAATGTCGTCCTGCTTCAGCGGCGGCACGTCAGGTTGGTCGGGACGAGGTCGCTGACGTGGCCTTGCCACTCCGCTGCGGTGAGGTCCCTGCCTGCGGCCCGGCACGCCTGGTCGATCCGGCCGGTCTCGGTGAGGTCCCAAATGATCGCGGTGCCGGGCGTGTCGACCTGTGCCGGCTCCAGGACGGTCACCAGTGCGGTCCCGCCGGAGGCCAGAGCCACGCCGGTGTGACCCGCCCACTCGGTGGTGGTGGGCAGGGCGAACGTGCCGACGACGGCGCCTGCCTGGACGTCGGTGATGGTGACGCTGCCGTCGGTGAACTGCTGCGCGAGCAGCGTCCCGGTGTCGCTGACTGCCATGCCGGGCACGAACCCACGACCGGCTGCCATCGTGCGGCGCGGCGTCGCCGCCGTGGGATCCCAGACCTCGACCGCACCGTCATCGCGCCGGACGAGTAGGTCGCCTCCGGCGAAGGCGACATCGGCGACCGGGCCGCCGGGCAGCTGACGCCAGCGGCCGTCGCGAAGATCTAGGAGAAACGCCGGATGGCGGTAGTCTTCGCTCGCGGGAATCCAGCCGGTCGCCACGACCCAGACACCGTCCGCGCGTACCGCCCCGAAACCGGGACGTTCCTGCGTGGCCGTGGCCAGATACTGCGGTCCGGGCCATTTCGCCAGCAGTTCGCCGGTAGCGGACGACCGCACGACCGTCTCGCCTGTCGTGGCGACCAGCACGACGGTCGAACCGTCGCCCGGCGAGGCGGCCGCGATGAGCGCGTCCAGGCCGGGTCCGGCGGCCGACCACCGGTCGACCGGTGTGCCTCGGCTGTCGACGATCACGGCTCCGGCGCCGCTGGTGGGCAGCAGCAGACGGTCTCCGCCGAGCCAGAGCGGCGGCCCGGCGACTTTGACGTCCGCGGCGAGCACATGTTGGTCGCCGCTGGTGCTGATCGTGAGGGTGGACGCGCCGAGGATGCTCTCCCCGGCCACCGCGACCGTGCGACCGTCGGGTGAGACCGACGTCCAGGGGCTGCGGCAGGCGTTGCAGCTGCTGCCCAGCGAGATGGGCAGCGCCTTGCCGGTGCGTCCGTACCGGGTGAGATCCCAAAGCGCGACGGTGTCACCCGAGGCGGAGACGAGGTGGTCGTTGTCGGCGTGGAATTTAAGCAGGTCGGTGTTCACCCCGGGGATACCGTCCAGGGTGACGATGTGCGGACCGAGGTCGTTGTCGGGGTCTGGGGTGACCACGTAGATCGTTCCGGTGCTGGCGACGGCCGTCCGGCGGCCGTCGTCGCTGACCGCGAACGCCTCCGGATGGCTGACATCACCGAGGTGATACTGGGTGCGCAGGTCAGGCTGGTAGAAGTCGTTGCCGGGCGCGGTCCGCCAGAGGTGGATGATGCCCGACGACGCTGATCCGACGTAGGTCCCTGATGTGGCGAGGGCGTCTTCGAAGTTGTTGATGGGATAGCCGACTCGGGACTCGTTGACCAGACTGAGGGAAGGCAGTGACCATCGCGACCAGTCCTCGTAGTTGGAGACCACCATCTCCTTCTCCGACGGTATCGCCAGGCGGGGGCCGCAGGCGGGCATCGTGTGAGTGCCGCCGCCGGTACGCTCGGACAGGACCAGCGTAGGTTTCCCGAGTGAGATCGACCCGCACACCGCCAGGTAGGTGCCGGCGGGTGAGACCGCGACGGTGGTCGCCCGTGCGCCGGCCGTGAACGCCACGGGCTCGACCTTCCCGTCGACCCAGGCCAGGGTTCGCTCACCGTCGGTGCCGAGCACCACGGATCCGTCCCGGCTGACGGCGACGTCGACGACCGGCCCGTCGAAACGCAGCACGTCCTCGCGCACGCCGTGGCCGTCGCCGGAGTCCATCGTCCAGCGGTGGACCAGTCCCTTGTGGGTGCCGGCGACCACGACCCGCCGATCAGCCGACCCGGCCAGCGCCGTGACGGTGCCGTCGGCGGGCAGGAAGCCGACCAGGTGCGGGCTGGCCGCCGAAACCTGCGCCAATGCGGTGCGGGTCTGCGGGTTGGGGTCCGTCCGGAAGGCCTCGACCGCGTACAGCTGGGCCAGGTCCAGCCGGGTCGTGGCCATCGACTGGGCGAGCGAGGCCAGCTGGCGGCTCGTCGCGATGCGGGCCTGCTCCTGAGCCCGGTCGCGCTGGCGGGTCGCCTCCACCCCTTGCTGGACCGCGAGCGCGAGCAGCAGGACCAGCGCGGTAACCGCCGCGGTGATGCTCTGGCGGGTGCGGCGGCGGTGCTTGAGGTGTACGCCGACCAGCTCTGCCTTTTCGACGCCGCGTACCGGGGCGACGAGCCCGGCGACGGCGTCGCCGAGTCGTGGGCGCTCACCGTCGCGGGTGCCGAACTCGCGCAGGTCTGCCCAGAGCGGTTCGTCGGGGAACCGGCCGGCCAGCATGGCGGGTAGGGCGGTGGTGCGGTTCCAGTCGAAGTCGTGCGCGTCCCAGACGATGTCGCCGTCGGCCAGTGCGATCAGCACGTTGGCGGGGCCCTTGGTGTCGAGCCACCACTGGACCTCCTGGGCCACCCAGGGGGATGAGGCCGAGGCGCGGGAGGCGACCAGAACCAGCCACCGGGACTCCCGCAACGCGGCCTGGATCGACGCGCTGAGGCCTCCGGCCGAGCTCAGGTCGGTGACGTCGCGGAAGATCCGCAGGCCTCGGGCCCGGTACCACGGAGCGGCGTATCGCTGCATCTGTGTCTGCAGCGCGGATGCCAGGCCCCGGTCGGGGTGGCTGTACGAGATGAACGCGTCGTACTTGTCCACCGACACGCGGTTCCTCTCCGGGCACCTGACACGACTGACGTCAGGACGCTACCGTCGGGAGGGCGATGCACCGTATCGACCGAACGACAGGTTCCGCTGTGCCGTTCAGCGGAGTGTCCGACCGCGGCCGCCCTTACCCTTCCGCGGCCGCACCATCTGCAACCCCACAGCGGCCAGGAGCGGCGGGATGCGGCGCACGGTGGCGCGGTCCTTGTCCTTCTCGACCTCGGCCAGGTCCGCCCAGGGAACCAGGCACGGATGGTGCCGGGCGGCGTCGTCGCGAACAGGGGAGTACGTCCACCCGGCCGCAGTACGCTGGGCGACCCACCGTTGGTGTTCGCGCACCGACAACTGCTCGACCTCGGCTTCGCTGAAGGCGGCGCCGGCGCCGCCGGCGGCGTCGGCCGGTGCGACGGTGTAGCCGAGGCTGTCGAGCTTGGCACTGATGTCAGCGACCTGGGCGCGATTGGCTTCTTGGACGTCGGCGGTCAACGCGTCCCACGCGACCATGGTCGGTTTCGCGCCCATCGCCACGCCTGCCGCGATCTGGTCGGCCAGGTAGCACTCGTGTACGACACGGGCGAGGTCGTCCAGATGTCCTTCAAGATCAGTCATGAATTCCACGCTAGCCCATTCACGCCAGTTGTTCACGCGCTGTCGGTAGGCCGATGCCCCGTTCGGCCTCCTCCCGAGTGCGCCGCCTTGGCCGATGAACGGGGTGACCTGCGGTGGCTGTGGGGCGAGCCTGGCCTGCACCCATGACCTGGACCGGGGCCCGCCACGGCAGGTCGGCACGGCAGCCTCTGAACGACATCTTCACCCGGGAAGAGGCAGGTGCCACAGGGCCGGCTGAGCGGCCGGGGCCGTGCAATTCACGGCCGAGTCGCGGCACTGATCTCACCGTCCAGTTCGTACCTTGACCCGATGCCATCGCTTGGCAGGGCTGGCTAGCGTTGGCAAGCCCACCCAGGCTGACGGCGAACCGCGAGGAGCACTGACGTTGAGTTCGGCTCAGACCTCACCCCTGGCTCGGTTCGAAGGCAAGTACTCGGCGTTCATCTCCTACAACCGCGGTATCGACGCAGAACTGTCGGCGACCCTGCAGGAAGTTCTGCAGAGCCTTGCCCGGCCCTGGTACCGCCGCCGCGCCCTGAAGGTCTTCCGTGATGTCACCGTCCTGTCCGCGAGCCCGGACGCATGGCACGGCGTGGCGAAGGGCCTGGACGAGTCGGAGTTCCTGATCCTGCTCGCCTCCCCGCAGGCCGCGGCGTCCGAATGGGTGGTCAAGGAGGTCGAGTACTGGCTGAACTCCAAGCCGAGGGCGAACATACTGATCGCGCTGACGGCGGGCGAGCTGGTCTGGGACACGTCGGCCGGTGACTTCGACTGGACCAAGACGACAGCGTTGCCGCCCAACCTGGGCGGCTGTTTCGCAGCGGAGCCCAGCTGGGTCGACCTGCGCCCGACCCGCGGTCTGTCGCGAAGGTCGCGGCGGCGGTTCTGGCGCACCGCCGCCGCGCCACTGGCGGCGGCGCTGCACCACACGACAGTCGACGAGGTCCTCCACGACGACGAACGCGTGTTCCGCCGGAATCGACTCGCCGCGGCCGGTGCGGCGGTCACCCTTTCCGCACTGACCGTCGCAGCTGTCCTCTTCGCGATCGAGGCCAGAGACCAGGCTCGGACCGCACAGACGCAGACCCGGGTGGCGGTGTCCGGACAGGTGGCCGCACGCAGCGAGATCCTCGGCGACCGGGACCCGACACTGTCGGGCCTGCTCGCCGCGGCAGCGTGGCGCATCGACCGCAGCGACCAGTCGGTACACGCTGTCGCCACCGCGCTGGCCAGCCGTAGCCGGGGCGTCCTCACCGGACACACAGGGTTCGTCAACGCGGTGGCGTTCAGCCCCGACGGGCGGATACTGGCCACTGGCAGCGGCGGCCCACTGAGCTTCTCCGACAACACGGTCCGGCTGTGGGACACCGCCACAGGCCGCAGCGTGTCAACCCTCACCGGGCACGAGGGGCGGGTGTTCACAGTCGCGTTCAGCCCCGACGGGCGCACGCTGGCCAGCGCCAGCCGCGACGGCACGGCCCGCCTGTGGGACGTCGCGACCGGTAGGTCGCTTGCCACTCTCACCGGGCATACCGGCGACGTCTTCAAGGTGGCGTTCAGCCCTGACGGCCGCACTCTGGCCACGACGAGCTTCGACGACACCGCCCGCGTCTGGGACGTCGCCTCCGGAAGATCGACCGCGACGCTGGTGGGTCACACCGACGACGTGGGCCCCCTCGCCTTCGACCCGACCGGGCGGACACTGGCCACCGCCGGCATCGACGGCACCGTCCGCGTGTGGAACCCGGCAACCGGCAAGTCTCTCCTGACGATCATCGCGCACACGGGCATGGTCGCCTCGCTCGCCTACAGCCCGGACGGCACGACCCTCGCCAGTGGCGGTGCCGACGGCGACGTGCGTCTGTGGAACGCGACCACGGGCAGACCGGTCGCCGAGCTCTCTGGCCATACGGCTGCGGTAACGTCGGTCTCCTTCAGTCCGGACGGTAGTTTGCTCGCCTCGGCCAGCCAGGACACCACCGCCAGGCTGTGGCGGGTCGGGTCAGGCAGAGCGGTGCACACTCTCGCCGGCCACACCGACCTGGTACAGGATGTCGCCTTCAGCCCGGACGGCACCCGCATCATCACCGCCGGCACCGACCGCACTGCCCGTCTGTGGGACACCGTCACCGGTAGACCCATCGCCATCTTCGCCGGGCACCAGGCGCCCGTCACCGCGGTGGTGTTCAGCCCCGACGGCCGAACCGTGGCCAGCGGCAGCGAAGACGAGACGGCCAGGTTGTGGAGCGCCACCAATGGCGGGCCGACGGCAACGCTGAGCGCCCATACCGGAAGTGCGATCGCTTTCAGCCCCGACGGCCGGACCGTCGCCACCGCCCCCGGCGGCTTCGCCAACAGCGATACGCACGCCCAGTTGTGGGACGCCGGCACCGCACGACCGATACGAACCCTCAGTGGCCACGCCAGAGCTGTCGCGTCCGTGGCGTTCAGCCCCGACGGTCGACTTGTCGCGACCGGCAGCTACGACACAACCGCGCGGCTGTGGAACGCGGCCACCGGTGAACCGGTCGCCGAACTCGCCGACCATCACGGGTGGGTGAAATCCATGATGTTCAGTCCGGACGGGAAGCTCATCGCCACCGGCAGCACCGATGAGAACGCCCGGCTGTGGAGCACCTCAACCGGGCAACTGCTCACGACCATCCCCGTGCACAACAACCGCAGCAAGTACCACAACGATGTCGAGTCGCTGGCGTTCAGTACCGACGGACGCACACTCATCATCGGTGCGCTGACCACAGTCCTGTTCTGGGACATGGCAGGCGGCAAAATAACCAGGGTGATCGATGTGCCGTCGCTGCGGGACCTGAGCGTCAGCCCTGATGGCAACACCGTCGCCATCGCCGGCGACAATCGTTCGGTCGGACTCTGGGATGTCGCCACCGGAACACTGCGCACGACACTCGACCACGGTCGACCCGTCTACGCTGTCGCGTTCGGCCCGAACGGGCGCGCCGTCGCCACCAGCACCGAGGACACCACCGTCCAGCTGTGGGACACCGTCAGCGGGCAACCCATCGCCGAGTTCAAGGGTCACACTGACGCGGTGTACTCGGTGGCGTTCGGCCCCGACGGCCGCACCCTGGCCACCACGGGTGCAGACGGCACCGCGAAACTGTGGGACGTTCCGATCGTGGGCGACCCCTACGCCATCCTGTGTGACCGCATCGGGCGGTCACTGACTGTCAAAGAATGGGAGGAGAACGTACCCTACCTGCAATTCCAGCAGGTCTGTGGAGGGTTGTAGGACGTCCGGTGGGGATCACGTCAGGACCGCCAATCGAAGCCGTGGGCAATGCCCAATCCGGGATACCGAGGTTGAAAGTATGCTGAGCTCACGACGGGTCTGGCGAAATCTTCCTGTTTTCATCTGCTCCACGTTCCGTGACATGGACGACGAGCGCGACATGCTCGTCCAGATCGTCATTCCATTGGTCAACCGGCAGCTGCGCGACAGCGGGTTCGCGGGCTCGCTCTACCCCGTCGACCTGCGGTGGGGCGTCAATACCGACGAGCATCTGGACGCGGCGTCGCGCCAACTCTCGATTCTGCGGACCTGCGTCGCCGAGGTCCGACGCTGCCGACCGTTGTTCGTCGGCCTGATCGGCCACCGGTACGGCTGGATCCCCTCACCTTCGCTTGCCAGAACTGCCCTGGCCGAAGCCCGTCTGCCCGACCCCGGCCTGCCGCTGTCGGTGACGATGATGGAGATGCTGGCAGCGGTGCACTCCGCCGACCGTGAGCCGCCGGTGCTGCTGAAGCGGGTGACGTCGCACGCCGACCTGGGCGCCGCTTGCATGAGCAGAGGCGACATGCCACCGGCCGACCGTGGCGCGCTCGACGCCATGGAGGGTTACTTCACCGCGCTCGGGCATCCGTTCGTTCCGTTCGCCGCCCAGTGGTCGCCGCGCGAGGCGCGTTTCGAGAGTCCGGAGTTCATCAAGCTCGCCACCGGCGCGCTGCTGGCCGCGGCCGAGCGGCAGCTGAGTCACACAACGACGGGAACGTGGCTGGACGCGGAGCTGGCAGCACAGCGCCTGGCCGCGGAGGACGAGGTGCAGAGCATTGTCGGACGCGTCGAGGAACTCGACTACATCGCCGATCACTGGAACCTGTTCTCCCTGAGGGACGACCACAGCGTCGGAGACCAGCCCCGCCACCCCCTGTGGATGCTGCGCCGCCTGAGTGAACGAGGCACGATCGCGGTGGTCGGTGCTCCCGGGTCGGGAAAGTCGGCGCTGCTGGCGAAGGTCGCCATCGACCTGAAGGTCCGGGACATGGCACGCGACGATCTCGTCCGTCGTGCCTACGTCCGTGCCGGGCTGACGGCGGCCACACGGCGCCTGCCGGTGTGCCTGCTGCTGCTGCTCGCCCAACTCGACCGGCAGGCCGCGACGCGGATCGCCGCAGGCACGTCGGCCGAGGCGCTCGCCCTCGGCGACGTGCTCGACGTGTGGCTGTCCACGCTGAGAGCCGCGACCCAACTCGACGCGCCGCTGGTCGTGTTCGACGGCCTTGACCAACTCGTCGGCGCGCAGACGGCGATCACACCGGTGGCCTGGTTGCCCACCACGCTGGGCGATCGGGTTCACCTGATCGTGTCCGCGGCGGCGGAGACGTTCGAGGCAGAGTTGCTGCGGGAGCGTCCCAACACCCATGTCCTGGAGCTGGCCGAGCTGCCCGTCGCCGACGCCCGGGTGCTGGTCGGCAACCGCATCGCCGCCCGTCACCGCGCGATCGCGCCGGAGCCGCTGGCGGCCTTGGTCGCGCGGCCGCGCTCGCCGCGCTGGCTCGTCGTCGCGACCGACTTGTTGCTCGCCCTCACTGGATACGACTACCTGGCGCTGCGCGACACCCCGCCCACTGCCGATCCGGAGGCCGCCTTGCGGCGGCTGCTCAGTGACGTCGCGGCGGAGCTGCCGCCTGACCTCGACGCTCTGGACGACGAGGTGTTCAGCAGGCTCGTCCACCTACTCGGCTCTGAGTTCACGGTGCCGTTCTGCTTTCTCGCGGTCATGCCGGCAGGCCTTGATGAGCAGACCCTGCGGGCCGTACTGGCGCTGAGCGCGCCGTCGCTGTCTGAAGGCGATCTCGCCATGCTGCGCGACGTGTTCTCCACCCACATCCACGTCACCGACGGCGAGTGGCGGTTTCGCCACATCAGCACGCTGCTGGCCGTTCACCGGTTCTTGACCGAGACCAGCGGCGAAGTCGGCCTCGACCTGACTCGTGCGTATCGGGAGATCGCGATCCGGCATCTCGCGACGCAGCCACCCGAACACGGTATGCGAGTCCGCTACCTCCTCCCGCTCCTGTTCCACAACGGGGACTACCGGGCCTTGGTCACCTGTGTGCAGCACCCGGACACGACTCCGGACGAAGCCATCCAGGCTTTGGCCGTGGAGCTGGGTTGGGCCGCCACCCTTCAGGACGCGCCGGCGACAGTCCTTGCTCTATGCGACGCCACTCGCTCCGACGACGAACTTCTGACGGTCCTCGGCCTCGTGAGCGTGATCCTGCCGGTCCTGTCGCACGAGCACGCGGCCACGGTCGTCGCCCGGCTGCGTGAACTGCTCCCGCGCGTGGTCGGTCGCTCGCCGAGCCGGTTCGGCCTCGGGCACGCCGAGCTGGCGTCGATGTTCACGTACGCCACCGCGGATCTTCGCGACCTCAGCGCCCATTCCGTCGTGCGGTGGCTCGACACGGCGCTTCGCGGCGATGGTGTGGTATCGCTGCGCCAGGCGCCCGTCCTTCCACTCGAAGGGTCCGCTTACCACCGCACGGTGGCCGCCGTGACGACGCTGGCCATGCTCTCCGAATATGCGCTCGCGGCGGCTGGCGGCATAATCGACTCCGCGCCGTCCGACGCTGCGGAGTTGCACGCCCGGCTGAGCGCGGTCCGGCAGGTGGTGAGTGAGCTCGCCGGCGAGGCCGTCATCGCCGCTGGCCGCGAGTTACTGCACCTTCACGTCGCGACCGCCGAGCGCGCTGCCGCCCTGGCCTGGCCGGACGGCGGCTTCCGGCCCGTCGCCAACGACTTCGCCCGTTGCCAGGCGCTGGTGGACAACGCGCGGGGCAGCGCCGAATTCGTCGTCCTGTTCGCTCTGAACGCCCGCGCCAACGCGCTTGCCCAGCTCAACAACATAGGCGACATGTCCCGGATGACACCCGAGGACGCCCCGTTCGCCGCTGCGGCTCTGGCTTTCCTGGAGGAAGCCGCCTGGCAGCTGAGTGTCCAACTCAGGGTGGCCCCTGCGATGTACAGTGTCGAAGCCGCCGCCATACCGGTCCACAGTATGCGGCAGATGATCCTGGCGATGTGCGATCAGGACGGCTCGGCCTACGAGGTAGGGCTCGCCTTGACGGCCCACCCGCACGTCATCGATGTGGCAGGCTGGCCGGGCTTTGTGATGTTCGCCGCCCAGACGCTCGGCAGCTACCTGCAGTCGCGACGCCCCGTCGATCCCAGCCCGCTCATAGTTCGCCTGTCCGACGAACTGGACGAGCGCGGGTACGACCTCACCGGGCTGGACACCGACCTGCACGAGTTCCTGCCGCTGCTTCCGCTGACCGCCTCGATGCTCGCGCTCTGCCAGGGCTTCCCCTCCACCGCGGTGGCCACAGCTCAGCGCACCCTCGCCCGGATCGACGCCGGCGTGATTGTCGACGATCCGGATGACGCGGCTATCGACCTGGTGCGTGCCGCCGTTACCGAAACCGAGGTCGAGATCGTCGAATGGCTTCAGGACGTCGCTGATGAGGGCGAGGACGCCGAGCCCCTGACAACCGGTGAAGAGGCCCGCCTCGAACAGCTGTGCGCCACTCTCGACGGCCTGCGGCACGTGTCGATCGCCCATGATGGCGGGCAGTACGGCGACTACGT
This sequence comes from Catellatospora tritici, assembly GCF_019083965.1. Taxonomy (GTDB): domain Bacteria; phylum Actinomycetota; class Actinomycetes; order Mycobacteriales; family Micromonosporaceae; genus Catellatospora; species Catellatospora tritici. The sequence goes on along the minus strand of NZ_JAHRCY010000036.1, from coordinate 33,971 downwards.
CGGCCTCGGCCTCAGCACCGCCATCCGGCACGGGCAGCTGCGCCTGCCCTGCTCCGACGCGGCATTGCAACACGCGAGCCGGATCGCGGCGGCGTCGGCGACCGACGAACACGCTGCGACTGTCCTCAAACTGATCCGCCACCTGCTCCGATGACGGCCGGGTCGCGGCGAACAGCGGGCACCGATGCGCGCTGTATTCGTCTACTTCGCTGTGACACCGGGTCGTGTCGGACAGGACCCACACGTAGCCGGGATGGGCGATCTTCACGGTGGCCGACCACGCCGGCGAGTGGAACAGCCCCGTGATCGACACCACGGGCGTTCACAATCCACCTACCATCCGATGCCGCCGCGGCTGCGCATCGGGCACGCTTCGGAGAGGGCCAAGGTCGGTCCAGCGGGAGAGGCGGTCATGGCATCAGTGGCGACGGGACGTAACACCCGCATCCTGACTCTCGCTCGCGTCGGATTCTTCCTCGTCATCGTGGCCGCGCTGGGCCTTGGCCACTGGGGCATGTACGTGCTGTCCATGAGCCCGAAGCGGCCGGAGATGGGCCGAGGCTGGCTCGACCTGATCTACTACAACCTGCAACTGTTCGCGCTCGACTCGGACCCGCTGGGCGAGGCCAAATGGCTTCCCTTGCAGCTGCAGTTCGCGCGCTTCCTCGCGCCGTTGGCGACGGTCTACGCCCTGTTCGAGGCGGCCAGGGCATTGTTCGCCACCGAGTGGCGCAGATGGCGGCAGCGACGTCGGCGCGGACACGTCGTCGTCATCGGGACCACCGCGCTGGCCGATGCCATCGCGGAGAACCTGCGGGCGGCTGGGCGGCGGGTCGCCCAGATCGACGCCGCCGATCCGACGGACCTGCGTGACGCCGGTGTCGGTGGCGCCGCCAAGGTGTACGCCTGCGCCGACGACCGTCACGACCCCGGTGTCAACGTGCTCGCCGCGCTGGCCGCCTGCCAGGTCCCGCGCAGGCGCAGGACACCGCTGGCCTTCCTGGCTCGCCGCCGCCGCCCCACGCTCGCCGTACACGCGCACATCAGCGACCCTGCGCTCGCGCTCGCGCTCCAGGCCCGGCGGCTGGGCATGCCCACGGCGGACGGGCAGAACCTCAACTTCTTCAACGCTGACGAACTGGCCGCATGGGTGCTCGTCCGCGATGACCCGTTCGACTTCGGCCCGACGACCGCACCGCACATCGTCGTGGCCGGTCTCGGCGCATTCGGGCAGGCGCTGGTCGTCGAATTTGCCAGACGCTGGCGGTTCACCCGGGACAATCCCGTCCAGGCTCGCGTGACCCTGGTCGGTCCGGACGCTGACCGCATCGCCGAGGAACTCCGCGGCTGGAAGGTGGTGGCCGAAAGCTGCGAGCTCAGCCCGGAAACGCGAGGCCTGCCGTACGCGGTGCCTTCCGGAACCCAGGACCCGCCCCACCGCGTCTACCTCTGCGACCAGGACGACCAGGCGGCCGTGCGAACGGCACTCACCGCGGTGCGCCTATGGGCTGGCGGGCCTGCGTCCCTCGTCGTGCGGGTGGACAGTATGTCCACCATCACCGGCTACTTCGGCGGCGGTTCGAAGCCCGCCATGCTCGACGACATCAAACACCGGCTGCGACTGGTCGTGGTCAGCGAGCTCGTCCAGGCACATCCGGCCATCCACAGCGACCTGCTCGAACGCCTGGGGCGGGCCGTGCATGAAAACTACCTGCGCAACCAGCTCGCCCGCGGTGTCGCGATGGGCGACAAACCCGCGATGACGTCGTGGGAGATGCTGCCGGAGTATCTGCGCGACAGCAACCGGGAACAGGCCGCCCAGATCGGCGAGAAGCTCGACCTCATCGGCTGCACGGTCGGTCCCCGCGACGCCGGGGTGGAGTTCCGGTTCCACAAGGATGAGGTCGAGTACCTTGCCAAGGTGGAAAAGGAGCGCTGGAACGAGGAGAAGCGGGCTGCCGATTGGACCTACGCCGCCGAACGAAACGATGCGCTCAAACACCACAACCTCCTGGTGTCCTGGGAGGAGCTCGCCGAGGTGGAACGGGAAAAGGACCGCGATGCCGTCCGCTGCATCCCCGACCTGCTCGCCGACGCGGGTTTGCAGGTCGTGCGGGTTGAGCAGGCGCGGATTCCGGCACAAACGCGGGTAGATGAGGCCATCGGCCACTGACCCACAAGACCGCGGTGGCCTCAGGGTCCGGTCCGGTGCGACCAGCGCCACAACTTCCTTGAGCAATCGCTCAAACATCGTTACCGTCACGCGTGACAGTGTTTTGAGCGATCGCTTAAGGAGATGCCGTGCACCCCTCCGACCAGCCGGAACCACCCCACTCGGACCAGTCGCAGCCCAACGCCGAGCAGCTGCTGCAGCAGTTCTGGCAGCAGCCGCAGCAGTGGCAGGTGCCCGCGCCCGGCGACCGGCCCGACCCGCGGGCGTCCCTGCGCGCCAGGCTCGTGGTCGCCATCGCGGTGGCGATCCTCGGCGCGATAGCTTTCGCCGTCACCGTCCTGGACGGGCGCACCGACAGCGCCATGGTCTTCGTCGGCCTGCCCACCCTGCTCGCCGTCGCGCTGACGCTCACCTCGGTGCGCAACGTCTACGGCCGCGTCACCAAGGTTGTCACCATCGCGCTCCTGCTCACCGCGGTCTTCCTGCACGAGGGCTTCATCTGCGTGGTGCTGGCCGCGCCGCTGGTCTACGCCGTCGCACTCGGCGTCACCGCGATCGTCCAGGCGATCCGGCGCGGCAACCGCCGCTACGCCCTGCTGCTGCCCCTGCTGCTGATCAGCGGCGGCGAGGGCCTGGCACCCGAGGCCCGGATCAACCCGGAACAGGCCACCACCGTGGTACGGGTGCTGCCGCTCACGGTCGACCAGGTCACCGCGCGGCTCGCCGAAGGGCCCCAGCCCACCGCGCTGCGCTCGGTCACGCTGCGGATGTTGAGCATGCCCACCCCGTTGCAGGTCGAGGGCGACGGGCTCGACCTGGGCGACCGCTGGATGTTCGCCTACCACGGCTCGGCGCACGGCCCCGGCGGCCACATCGTCACCGAGGTCACCGAACGCTCCGCGCAGCGGGTCGGGTTCGGATTCGTCGAGGACACCACCATCAACGCGCGCTGGTTCCACTGGCGCCACGCCGCGGTGACCTGGCGCGCCGTCGACGCCGGGCACACCGAGGTCACCCTCGACATCGCGTACGAGCGCCGGCTCGACCCGTTCTGGTACTTCGGCCCGCTTCAGGAGACGCTCATGCACTCCGGCGGCGAGCACCTGCTCGACATGCTCAACCTGCGATGACCCCCACCGTCGGGCTCACCGTCGCCCGTTACGCGTGCCTGATGCTGCCGCTGGCGGCCTTGGCCGCGGCGGCACTGCCGGGGTCCGCCGCACTCGCCGCGCTGCGTCCCGGCGCCCCGATGCCGGACCCGGCGCGGCGGCGCCGGCTCCACGGCGCCGGGCTGCTGTCCTTCGTCGCGGCGGCCACCGGCATCGCCGCGCTCGACGCCGTGGCCCAGGGGCTGGGCTGGTGGTCGTACGCGCCGGTGGACGCGGCGTGGCGCGGCCTGCCGGTCGACCTGTGGCTGGGCTGGGCGGTGCTGTGGGGTCCGGTGCCGGTGCTGGCACACCGGGTGCTGCGTACGCCGGTGGCGCTGCTGCTCCTGCTGTGGCTGGATCTGCTGGCCATGCCCCGGCTCGACCCGTTGGTCGAACTGGGCCCGCACTGGTGGCTCGGCGAGCTGGCCGGGATCGTGGCGGTGGCGCTGCCCGCGCAGCTGCTCGGCCGCTGGACCGCCCGCGACCTGCGGCTCTACCCCCGCGCACTGCTGCAACTGACGACCTTCGCCGGCACTGTGCTGTGGCTCATCCCCACCACGGCGTTCACCTACGGCGATGGGTCCTGGGGCCACCTGTGGCGGCTGCCGTCCGGGGTCCTGCCGCTGCTGGCGCAGCTCGCGGCGCTGGTGTCGGTGCCCGCCCTGGCGGCGATGCGGGAGTTCGCCGTACGCGGCCACGGCACGCCGTACCCGTGGGATCCGCCGAAGCGGCTGGTCATCACCGGACCGTACGCCTACCTGGCCAACCCCATGCAGCTCAGCGCGTCGCTGCTGCTGGTGGTGCTGGCGGTGGGCGCGGCCAGCGCGACCCTGGCCGTCGCCGCCGTGGCCGCGGTCGCGTTCAGCGTGGCACTGGCCGCCCCGCATGAGCGGGCAGATCTGGACGGCCGGTTCGGGCATGCCTGGCGCGCCTACCGTACGCAAGTGCGCGACTGGGTGCCCCGGCTGCGTCCACTGCCCCAGCCCGCCGCCACGGTATGGCTCGACCGCGACTGCGGCCCCTGCGCCGCCGTCACCCGATGGCTACTGCACCGACACCCGGCACACCTGGTCGTGGCGGCCGCCGCCGACCACCCGCAAGTGCTGTGGCGCGCCCGCTATACCGGCCCCGACGGACACCACGCGCGCGGCGCGGCAGCGATCGCACGGGCGCTGGAACACACCCATCTCGGCTGGGCGTACCTCGGCTGGCTCCTGCTCCTGCCCCCGGTCGCCTGGCTGGCCCAGCAACTCACCGACGCCTTCATCACGGCCCCGCACCCCGCCCGCCCCGAGACAGCGGCCCACTCGACCTGAAAGAGCTGGTCCGTCAGACCGGAATACGCCCCGCCTGGAGCAGATCGAGCATGGCCGGGCCGGTGTTGTACGCGGTCACCCCACCGTCGACGGTCAGCGAGGTCCCGGTGACCATCCGGGCAGCGTCACTGGCCAGGTAGACCGCCGCGCCGGCCAGGTCGTCCGGCTCGCCCCACACGGCCAGCGGCACGGCCTGGATCAGCCCGTCGGACAGGCCGGGATTGCCGGCGAAACTACTGGTGAGCTGGGTCCTGGTCCAGCCGGGCGCGATCGCGTTCACCCGTACCCCGGCGGCACCCCACTCGATGGCGAGCGTCCGGGTCAGTGAGATGACCCCCGCTTTGGCCACCGCATACGGCGACAGCATGGGTACCCCGTTGTAGCCTCCGACCGAGGCGACGTTGATCACTGAGCCGGTGCCCCGCCCGGTCATGTGCCCGCCCACCGCACGGCACACGTGCACCACCGATTCGAGGTTGGTCCGCAGGATCTTGGTCCAGTCGTCGGCGGTCATCGCCAGGAACGGTCCGACATGCTCGAATCCGCCCGCGTTGTTGACCACGACATCGAGTTGGCCGAGCTCGGTGATCGCCGCCGCCACCGTCTGGTAAGTCTGCTCGGAATCGTCGATGTCGCAGGTGTAGGCGACCGCGCGCCGACCCATCGCCTCGATCTCCTTGGCGACCTCGGCGAGGGCCGCGGTGCTGCGGGCGAGGATGGCGACATCCGCTCCGGCCTCGGCCAGGCCGAGTGCGATCGCCCGCCCGATTCCCCTGGAAGCACCGGTCACCAGTGCGGTTTTGCCGTCGAGGTCGAACCGCCCTGAACTGCTCCGCATCGCTGCCCCTCTCGAAGTGTCCACCGGGCGTGGCTGCCACCCACCGCATTGTGCCGCCGGGCCGGGTCCGCCGTGCATCTTCACGTGTGCGCTGTCGTGCGGGACCAGGCACGACCTCGACCTGGACGGGGACTCGATCTCGGTGATGGCGATCGGTCGACTTCGCACGGCGGGAGATGCCACGTGCCCTGGCCCGGCACACGATGGGTGGTGAGGGTAAAGAGCGGCGAAGGGACTTCGTCATGACGATCATCGACTCCAGACCCGTGTCTGCCGAGGACAAGGCGTCCGTTCTCAAGTTCATTCAGAAGATCACCGAATCGTGGAACGCCAACGAGGCCGAGCCGCTGTGCGAGGTCTACGCCGATGACGCGTCGGTCGTGCTGCCCGGGGCGATCCTCAAGGGACGACCCGCAATCACGGACTGGATGGCCGCGGCGTTCGCGGGGAAGTGGAAGGGCACGCACGTGCTTGGCCACCCGCTGGAGTACCGGTACATCAGGGACGACGTCCTGCTGGTCGTCTCGCACGGCGGTGCGTACATGCCCGGTGACACCGAAGTGCCGGTCCACTTCGCCATCCGCGGCATGTGGGTGTTCATCAAGGACAATCCGGACGACGAATGGATCATCACCGCGTACGCCAACACCCCCGTGTACGCCACCATCGAGCTGCCCGAAACGCACCTGTCGTGAGCGCCGGTGGCCGCGCGTTGATACTCGGGGGGAGTATCGCTGGGCTGTTCGCGGCCCAGGCACTCGCCGGCGCCTATCGTGAAGTGCTCATCGTGGACCGGGACACGCTCGTCGGGACGACCGGTCCGCGGCGGGCCACGCCACAGTCCTTCCACGCGCACGCGCTGCTCGCCCGCGGTCAGCAGGCCATCGAGGAACTGTTCCCCGGCATCACCGACGAGTTCGCCGCCGACGGGGTGCCCGTCGGTGATGTCGGATCCGATCTGCGCTGGGTCATCAACGGTCGGCGCCTTCGGCAGACGCCCATCGGGCTGACCTGCCTGGCCACGCCCAGGACGGTGCTGGAAGACCGGGTACGCGGGCGAGTGGGCGCCCTACCCAATGTGAGACTGCTGGAGCACTGCGACATCGTCGGCCTGGTGACCACCCCGGACCGGCGCCGGGTCACCGGCGCCCGGGTGTTCCACCAGGTCGGCGAAGTCTCCGAGGTGCTGACCGCCGACCTGGTGGTGGACGCCACCGGCCGTGGTTCGCGCGTGCCGTTGTGGCTCGCGGAGCTGGGCTACCAGCCGCCCGCCGAGGACCGGGTGAAGATCGGCCTCGGCTATGCCACCCGGAACTACCGGCTGCCTGTCGGCCTGCTGGGGACCGACATCGCCTACATCGTCGCGCAGACCCCCTCGCATCCGCGCGGCGCGGTTCTCGCCCGCGAGCGGCTGCTCCCGGATGGTGGCGAACGGTATGTGCTGTCGCTCAACGCCCATGCCGGCGACCACCCGCCCGCAGACCCGGCAGGCTTTCTCGAGTACGCCCGGTCAGTGCCGGTCCCGGAGATCTATCAGGCGATCCGTGGCGCGCAGCCGCTCAACGACATCCAGACCTACAAGTTCCCGAACACCCTCTGGCGCCACTACGAGAAGCTGACCGCCTTCCCGGCCGGGCTACTGCTGATCGGGGACAGCGTGGCGAGCCCGAATCCGGTCTACGCGCAGGGAAACACGCTGTCGGCGCTGGAGGCCCTCGTGCTGAGGTCTCAGGTGGCCGACGGCAGCGAGCCGGATCCGAGCCGGTACTTCGCCGAGATCACGCCCAACATCCAGGCTGCCTGGGACGTCAACCTCGCCGGTGACCTGAGGTATCCGGAGATCGAAGGCCGCCGGACCCCGAAGATCCGGGTCGCTTCGGCGTTCCTGGGCAAGGTCCAGCGCGCCGCCGTACACGACGATGCGCTGACCGAGGCGTTCCTGCGGGCAGCCGGTCTGATCGACCCACCCCAAGCCCTGTTCAAGCTCGGCACCGTGCTACGGACGCTGTGGCACAGCGGGCGTCCCGAATCGCAAACAACCCAGCCGGAGGAGTCGGTGGAAGCCGAGAAGTGCCCGTATGCCATCGACCGCACTGGCAGCGATGTGATGGCAGAGGCCACCCGCCTGCGTGAACTCGGCGCGGCAGTCCAGGTAGAGCTGCCGGGAAAGGTGCTCGCCTGGTCCATCAACAGCTTCTCGCTCGCCAAGCGGTTGTTCGCCGATCCGCGGGTCTCCAAAGACCCCCGCAAACACTGGCCCGCATTCGTCAACGGCGAGATCGGCGACGACTGGCCACTGATCAGCTGGGTCAAAATGGACAGCATGACGATCAACGACGGTGATGACCACCGTCGTCTGCGGGGCCTGATCGCCCCGGACTTCGGCCCACGTCGGATCGAGGCCCAGCGCCCGCTGGTCGAGCAGACCGTCACCGCCATCCTCGACGACCTCGCCAAGATCCCGGCAACTGAACCCGTCGACCTGCGCAAGGCCTTCGCCCAGCAGATCCCGGCTCGAATGATCTGCGAACTCTTCGGCGTCCCCGAACAGGCGCGTCCGGAAGTGCTGCGCGGCCTGGAACTCGCCGTCGACACCACCCTGCCGCCCGAGGTCGCCGAGGCCAACCTGCACCACTGGCAGCTCGCCCTGCAGGAGCTCGCCGCGGCCAAACGCGAACATCCCGCCGACGACATGACCAGCCGCCTGGTCCAGGCTCAGGATGCCGAGCGGCTGAGCGGATCCGAGGTCATCGGATCCCTGTTCAACGTGCTCGGGGCCGGCTCGGAAACGGTGATGAACCTGATCACGAAAGCGGTCGTCGCACTGCTCACCCACCCCGACCAGTTTGCCCTGGTCACATCCGGGCAGGTCGGCTGGGAGGACGTCATCGAGGAGACGCTGCGGGTCGAGGCTCCGATCGCTCAGTTGCCGCTGCGGTTCGCCGTCGAGGACATCGAGCTCGAAGACGGCGCCGTGATCGCCAAAGGCACACCGATCCTGATGTGCCTGGCCGCGGCCGGCCGTGACCCCGACCGCTACGGCGCCACCGCGGCCGAGTTCGACCTGACCCGAGCCGACAAGGACCATCTGTCGTTCGGCTACGGTGCGCACTTCTGCGTCGGCGCCTCGCTGGCCCGCCTCGAGGCGCTGACCGCGTTGCCCGCGCTGTTCACCCGCTTCCCGAAGTTGTCCCTTGCCGTGGCGACCGCAGAACTCAAGCCTCCCGGCACGTTCATCATGAACGGCAACCTGACCCTGCCGGTGTACCTGCACGGCCATCCCTGACCAGGGGCGACCGCCGGGAGGCACGGTCGCCCCTTGGCGTCCGGTGACGCCTACACCATGGCGGGTGCGTTGATGAGCTTGGCGAAGTCCTCCTCGGTCCCGCGGAAGGCATTGGCGTCGCACGTCTCTGGCCGCCGATGACGACTCGGCTGCCGAACTGCCAGATGACCGGAACCCGGCCGCTGTACAGCTGGCGGAGTGGCCGTATTCCGAACCTGCGGTATTCGACGTTTCATCGGGCGTCCCAGATCCGGGCTGTTTGATCGCCGCCGTTGGTGAGGAGCCAGGTGCCGTCGGGTGCTATCGCGCACTGGCGTATCGCGCCAGTGTGGCCGGTGAGAGTGCGACGTAGCGCGCCGGTGGCGCAGTCCCAGATGCGGGCAGTGCCGTCGTGGCCTGCGGTGGCGAGCCAGGTGCCGTCTGGGGCGATCGCACACGAGGGCACCGGTCCGGTATGACCACGCAGCTCGTGGTTTAGAAGACCGGTGGCGCTGTCCCAGATGCGGGCAGTGCCGTCGCTGCTTGCGGTGGCTAGCCAGGTGCCGGCGGGCGCGATCGCACACACGTGCAGCGGCCCGGTGTGGCCGGTGAGGGTGTGGCGCAGGGCGCCTGTGGTGCTGTCCCAGATGCGGGCCGTGCCGTCGCCGCCAGCGGTGGCCAGCCAGGTGCCGTCGGGCGCGATGACGCACGTCATCACGGGGGCGATGTGGCCGGTCAGTGTGTGGCGCAGGGCGCCGGTGGCGCTGTCCCAGATCCGCGCCGTGCCATCGCGGCTTGCCGTGGCGAGCCAGGTGCCGTCCGGCGCGATGACGCATCTGTTCACGGGTGCCGTGTGACCGCGGAGTTTGTGGCGTAGTGCGCCGGTGGCGCTGTCCCAGATCCGCGCCGTGCTGTTGCGGTGGCCGGTGGTGGCCAGCCAGGTGCCGTCCGGCGCGATGGCACACGAGGACACCAGGCGGTTACGGTCGGTCAGGGTGTTGCGCAGGGCTCCGGTGATGCTGTCCCAGAGCAATGTCGCGCCGTAGCCGCCGATGGCGATCCAGGTGCCGTCCGGTGCGATCGCACAGGAATGCACCGGCCCGGTCCGGCCGGGGAGTGTGTGGCGCAGGGCGCCGGTGGCGCTGTCCCAGATGGCCGCCGTGCCGTAGCCGCCCATTGCGCTGAAGGTGGCAAGCCAGGTGCCGTCCGGCGAGATCGCGCATGAGGTGAACCAGCTGACGCCATCGGTAAGTGTCCGGCGTAGGGCGGGGTCGTAGGCGTTGGCGGCGCTGCGGGGCTTGTCGCGAAGAGGCTGGGGCAAGATGTTCAGGTAATTGTTGAGGACGGGTTCTAGTCCGGGAATGCCCCAGAGTCGGTCGACGAGTTGGTCGGCGAGCCACCACTGGTCGCTGCCCGGCGGGGGAGTCAGTAGATGGGCGTTCTGGCTGATGGCCTGCCGCAGGATCGCGACGGTGGGGTCGCTGGTGCGGCCGAAGTCGCCGCCGAGGGCGGCCGGTCCGTCGCGACGCAGTTTCGCTTCGGCCCAGCGCAGGTCTCGTAGCAGGTCGGCAACTTCGTCTTCATGGCCGGCTGTGTGGAGGTGTTCGAACAGGTGCTGCCACAGGTACCGGGCGTGATCGGGTAGCAGCCACCACGGCGTAGGCCCCGCCTCGTCGCCGGTGGCCGCGGCGAGCATGCCGCGGGCTGCGTCGAGGAGGCTGGCGTGGAGAGCGGGAAGGTCATCGCGGCTGATGGTGCGCAGGTGCGCGCGGATTACGTCGTGCAGACGTAGCGAGCGGCCGGGCTGGTAGTCGGCGACGAGGCTGAGGCTGGCCAGGCGTCGGCAGAGGCGGTCGACCTGGTTGGCGCTGAGTCCGCTGCCAGTGCCCCACAGTGCGTGTAGTAGCGCGATGTCGATGTCGCTGTCTTCGGCGAACACGGCCAGTTGCGTGTAGAGCACGCGGCAGTCGACGGGGTCGTCTGCGGCGGGAATCAGAAGGTTGAGGCTTGCGTTGATGCTGGCCGCGACCGCCTGCTGCCGGCTGGCTTCGTCGGTCAGCGACAGCGTGTCCGGCCCTTCCTGCTCGAGCTGGTCGGCAAGCTGAGCTGCCGCTACATTTATGCCTAGTCTGGGATCGAGTGCGTCGCGCAGGTGCCCGTTGGCCAGGCGCAGCAGCAGCGGCCATCGACCTGTCAGCCGCAGCAGCCTGGTCATTTCAGGCTCACCGATCGGCGGAAGCCCTGCGGCTAAGATCAATCGGGCTTGCGCTGGTTCCAGCTCGTCCACACGCACTCCGCGCGCTCGCGCCGATGGCGGCAACACGTCAGGGCGCCGGGTGGTGACGAGCCGGGTCGCGCGACGACCGGAATGCATGAACGGGCGCAGCTGCTCGGCGCGCCATACGTCGTCGATCACCAGCAGTACCCGACCGGACCGGTCGAGCAACTGTCCGAGATGCTGCCCTGCCAGGTCAGGGTCGACATAGCCAGGTCTGGACCCGGTGAGCTGCTCGGACATGTCATTGATCTTCTGGGCGAGGTCTGCGCCCTTGACATCTTCGCCGACAGTCACCCACACCCCCGCACGGAACAGGCGCCGCACTCGGCGGTCGGAGCACAGTAGTCGGGCGAGGGTCGTTTTGCCGAAGCCGCCTGCGCCGACCAAGCCGGTCGTCAGGCCGACCGTTCCACCGTCCGCCTCGGCCAGCTGGGCTCTGATCGGGTCGCTCAGCGCGGTACGCGGGAGGTCAGCCTCGTCGGGGCGTTCCATCGCCCACACTCGTCGCACACCGCGTTTCGGGGCCACGGCGGCAGCCAACACTACGTCGAGGCCGATGAGCAGGACCACCGCCGTCACCGGCGGCACCGGCAGCCACGCCAGCCAGGACGGCCACGCAGGTGGGGACGTGGTCGCCGCGTTGATCGAGATCGCGGCGAAGCCGGCCACCAGTGCGATACCGCCCGCCAGCAGCGCTGGCACGAACCGCGGCCAGCCACGGTGCCGCATCACCCAGACCGAGCCCAAAGCAGCGACCATGACGCCTGCAGCCAGCAGCAGCAACCCCACCGGAACAGGTAGCGAAGCGGGCAAGCCGGCCGCAGGAGCCTTCACCACGAACACGCCTGCACCAGCCAGTACGGCGGCCACACCCACCAGCAGGGGCCCGGACCAACGACCTCGACCCACAGCACCTCATCATGCGAGACCATCCGATGGTCCCATAGAAGTACGTAAACGCTAGTCTCGCATCCGCCTGCTGAGTGAAGGTCACCGCCCCAACGGACATGAGTGGATGCTTTCGTCGAAACGCTGCGGACGGCCCGGTCAGTGCATCAAGTCCGCTCGTATAGCTGGCGGAGTGTAGGTATTCGAAATCTGCCGTATTTGCAGCACTGGTCCATCGCTGGCGTGCTGGTGCAAGCAACGAACCGCGACGAATGAGCCCTGGTCGCGGTGACTGCGGCTTGGGCTGATGCGGCGGCTACTCGTGGGACAACACCTCGATCGTCAACATGAGCCTTGACCGATCATCTATCGATGATCTTCGTGGTGTCGGACGATCCAGGTGGTTGCGGCGGTTTTCAAGACCGAATAGCTAACTGCTGGTGAGCTGCACCAACGCAACGCTGTGTCTACATTCTTCCGTGCATCTTCCGCGACGCTCGGTGGAGGTGAGGAGGGCGATCGCGGGACCGTGACGTCTGCCGATGCGCCGCTAGATTGCCGGAGGGGGGATGCGTGGGCGGGGTCGGGCGGGCCGGGTTCGGCTCTGGCTTGCCGGTGTGCTGGTGGTGGCCGCGACGGCGTGGCCGGTGGTGGCGCCGGAGGTGAAGTCCTGGTTGGTAAGCGTGGTGGCCCTGGTGGCGGCGGCGTTGGCCAGGTTTGGGCCGGACTGGGTTGCGGCGTTGCGTGCCCGCCAGCGGGCTTATCGCCGAGTCATGCATCTGTCGCCATTTGGGGCTGTCTGCCGCTCAAACCCGGTAGCCTGGTAGGCGAACCGCACTTCGGAAACTTCAGCCCTGTCGCTGCTGACCCGTCATCCGAAGGAGTGATCATGGCACCCGTGCTGAACCCGCCGCACCTGAACAGCGCCCAGGCAATCGCTGGCCCGACACCTCCCAACCTAATGGACGTACTCGTCTCATTCGACGATCATTCGGAGGGCGAAAGCGGCTACGAGATCATCGCCAACTGGATCGGTGGCGCCAGCTTTACGCAGCTTCCACCCGTTCCCGGCAGCACAGCGACGAAGGTGCGCGGAGTGATACCGAACATGGTGCCGCTGAGGGAGTACCGCGTCACGGTGCGCTCCTGGGCGTACCAGCCCGGTGGCTTCGGCGTCGATTATTCTCCGAAGTCGAATGAGCGGGTTCTAAAGATGCCCGTGAGGGTCTGGCCCCACCTCCGCAGCGACGGCGAGGTGGTTAGGACGGCGCAATACCTCTTGCGCCACCACGGCGCCGACATAGTGGTGGACGGCGTGTACGGGGCACAAACAAAGTTTGCGGTGAGGGATTTCAACAATGCCCATGGTGAAGGGAATTTCATCGTCCTCTTCGCGTCCACCTGGGAGAAGCTGATTGTGCCGGTGCAGCAGGGCAGCCAGGGTGACCCCGTAAGCGCCGTGCAGAGCCAACTGGCCTCGCGGGGGATGGACGTCGTCGTGGACGGCGACTTCGGCTCCCAGACCGAAGCAGCGGTGAAAACGTTCCAGTTGCAAGTCTGGTCGGCGACTGGGGCCCAGACCGGCATCGTGGACGCTGAGACGTGGTCCGCGCTGGTCAACGGCCAGCCACTGCCAGGATAGCGCCGCAGCGCCCAGGCCAGTACTCCGCTTTAGCAAGTACGGCCGCAGCACGTGTCGAGGCACGATGCGAAAGGTCGCATCGTGCCTCGGAACCCGGTTAGCGGTATACGTCGCGCCGATGCGCCACCCTCATGACGGTCACTGTCTGCGTCGGGTCGTCGATCTCGTACACGATCCGGTACTCGCTGACCCGCACGCGCCAGTCGTTGCCGCCGCCGCCAAGGCCGACTGCCGACATCCCAGCGGGCGGTCACGAAGACCAGTCAGGGGCGACCCAGCCGAAGAACGTCGGGCAGAGGTCACGAAGACCGCCGAGGGCAACGGCATTGAACTGGATTACCGTCACCTCGGCCGGCCTTCGTACCCGTCTATCACCCGGACGTTGGAGAGTGGCACCGCTGGCAGCCGGATCAGCCGCACCAACAACGGGTCCACGGCGATCATCACTGGTCCTCGACCTGGCATTAGGCGTCCGTGCGGCCCGGTGCGGGCCCAGGCGGTAATCACTCAGTGGCTCTATCCGGGTTGGGGGGGCGTGTCATCGCTGTGAACGGCTCGTGGCCCCCGCGGCGCGTGCGCCGACGAAGGCGAGCCAGTCGCGCTTGGCGTGGTGCGTCCATCTGATCGCAGCCGTGATACTGATCCCGAGGATCTTGCTCAGTACCGGCGCGGGCAGCTCCTCTGCCAGACTGACCAGCGCGGAGTTGCGCGCACGGCGAATCCGAATTCCGTTCTGGCGCAGTCTTTCGCACAGGGCGGCTGCTGAGAGGGGCCGACCCGCCAGGCGACCGGGAAACAGCCACGGTGTGCCGGGCACGGCACGCCCGACCAGCGATGAAGTGCGCGCTGCGGACGCGGCTTGCGCGATGAGGGCGGCAACGGCGGGCGGCAGCTGTGTGTGATGTTCCTTTACCTGCAGGAAGTGCTCGCCACTGCGGGTGGTGACGTTGTCGGTGGTGAGGGTCGCGATGAACGTCACCGGCAAGCCGTAGATGAGCAGCAACGATGCGGCCGCCCGGACGTCGACGGAGATCGTCGCGTCGTGGAGGACGCGGTCGAGCAGTGCCCACCTCTGGTCTTCGGTCATGGACAAGTCGGGGCCAGACGGCGCGATCGCGGCGACGGACAGCTTCTCGGCCAGTCCTCGGCGGTTGGCCCAGGTGAGGAAGTCGCCGAGAAGTCGCCGGTTGAGGCCGCCACCCTCAATCCACGTGTCCACGTGTGCCTGACGAGCCCGCTCAAGTGTGAGGTCGCTCGTGTCGAGCCAGCGCAGGAACGTGAGAGCCGTGGAGACCTTGAGGCGGGCGTTGCGGGCGCTGGCGGCGGTGAACCGGGTCCGGTCCGCGCGCTGCCTGGCACGCCTCAGCACCGACCAGTTGCCATAGGCGCGCAACACCTGCCGGTGATGCGCGGGTGCGATGGCCAATGTCCGGCTCAGCCAGGGGGCCAGCTGCTCGAGTTGCTCGTTGCGGCGAGGCAGGACACCGGCGTGGACGAGCATCTCACGCAGTGCGGCAGCGGCGCACTGCTGAGTTGCGGTGTCCAGGGCCTCATGCGTGACGGCGGAACCGGATCGCACCAGGTCACGTAGCAGCGCCGCGCTGCCGTCACCACGCTCGACCCATGCCAGCACCGAACGCGGCCGATGCGCTGCGGCAAGCGCCGCCAGCAGCGGCGTGAGCTCCACCGGAACAGATCCCTCGGGCCCGCGGAACTGGTCTTCCACCTTTGATCGCGCGACGCACCGGACGCATTCGCCATGGCGGTATCGTTCCTCGGCTTCGCCGCACGTACGACACGTGTAGTCGATCGCGCTACCGGCGCACGGTCCGCACACGTCGCGGCCGCGGGAGTCGCTCGCGACCAGCACACGGACGTTGCCGCACGAAGGGCAAGGCGACGGGTTGGCGCGAGCGTGGCGGTAACAGTGACGGCAGACCCCGCCGATGGGCCACCGGGCGGCGGGCGGGCAGTTTCTGCCGCACCGGGCACATGGCGCTGCCCGCCTCGGCCGGCACGACACGCATAGCGGCCGCGCAGTGGCCGCGAAGGCACAAGGTCGAAATCGCCCGCATCCAGCGCACTCCACCACGGGTTGCAGATTGCAGCGCCGACACAGGTCCGGGCCGCCGTCGCGACCACGCACGGAGATCCGGCGCGTCTGGCCGCAGCGACCGCAACGGCGCGGCTGCCGACCGCCGCGCTCGTAGCAGGGCGGGCACAACGGCCCGTCCGGCCCGCGCCGTGCAGCCTTGTCGACCCGCCCACAAGCAGCGCAGGTGTGGACCGGCTTGCCATGGCAGGTGCTGCACAGCGGCGACCCATCCGTAGCCGACCGTTGACCCGCCGGACTCGACCGCATCGCGAACACCGCTCGTGCCGACGCGGATCGCGGTCACGGCAAGGATGGCAAAGCGGACCCTCCGGCTCGATCGCGGCTACCGGCCGGGTCAGCTCGCACCGCGCGCACGGGCGGGCCCGTGCCTTGGCCGCGCAGCTCTGGCACGCCCGGCTCGACCACGTTCGTGACGGTGCCGAACTCGGTGCTCAGCACCGACGCGGGCGTCGTGCGGGTCACCGCCCCGGGCCGCAAGGAGTGCGAAGGCACCGGCGACTCGCCCGGCGACGGCCTGCCGCTGACCTCCGTACACCCGAACTTCACCCTCACCAACCTGCGCCCGTCCGGCTTCGAGCCCCGGGTGACCGGCATGGACTGGCTCGCCGACAGCCGTCTGGTCATCTGCACCTGGGGCGGCACCAACGACTCCGGCACCTCCCAGGCCGGTGAGGTCTGGATCCTGGGCAACACCGGCGGCAACACCAGCCCGGGCGCGGTCACGACCAAGCGGATCGGCAGCAACCTCAAGGAGCCGATGGGCCTGAAGATCGTCGACGGCGTGGTCTACGTGTCGGAGAAGATGCGACTGACCCGGCTGGTCGACACCAACGGCGACGAGGTCGCCGACCAGTACCAGCAGGTCGCGACCTGGCCCTACGGCGGCACGTTCCACGAGTTCGCGTTCGGCCTGCTCTACGCCGACGGGTACTTCTACATCAACCTGTCGGTCGGCATCGACTACGGCGGCGCCACCACGAACCCCCGCAGCCGGTCGCCAACCGCGGCACCACCATCAAAATCAACAAGGACACCGGCGCGTGGACGTACGTCGCCGGCGGCCTGCGGACCCCGCACGGCATCGGGTGGGGCCCGGAGAACGGCATCTTCGTCACCGACAACCAGGGCGGCTGGCTGCCCGCCTCGAAACTGGTGCACATCAAGCAGGGCCGTTTCTTCAACCACTACCTCAACCCGGCCGGCCCGTTCGAGAGCGCCCCGGTCACCCAACCCGTGATCTGGCTGCCGCAGAACGAGATCGGCAACTCGCCCAGCACTCCGATGTACATGACCAGCGGCCTCTACGCCGGCCAGTTCGTCATCGGCGATGTCACCTACGGCGGCCTGCAGCGCGCCGCGGTCGAGAAGGTCAACGGCGAGTACCAGGGCGCCCTGTTCCGGATGACGCAGGGCCTGGAAGGCGGCGTGTCCGAGGTCAACGTCGGCCCGGACGGCGCGATCTACGTCGGCGGCATCGGCGGCGGCGGCAACTGGGGCCAGACCGGCAAGCTGAACTTCGGCCTGCAGAAGCTCACGCCCAACGGTGGCAACGCCTTCGACATGCTGTCGATGAAGGCCCTGCCCAACGGGTTCGAGATCGAGTACACCCAGCCGGTGTCGGCGGCGACCGCCACCGCGCTGGCCACGAAGTACCGGGTCAAGCAGTGGCGCTACGTCCCGACCGCCGCCTACGGCGGTCCGAAGATCGACGAGGAGACCCTGACCGTGGCGTCGGCGACCCTGTCCGCCGACGGCAAGAAGGTCACCCTGGTGATCAACGGGCTCAGGGCCGGCCGGGTGGTGCACATCCGCTCGCCGAAGCCGTTCGCGTCCAGCAACGGCCAGTCGCTGTGGAGCACCGAGGTCTGGTACACCCTCAACGTCATCCCGGGCCAGGGCCCGTCGAGCAACCTGGCACTGAACAAGCCCGCCACGGCCGACAGCTCCTGCGCCGCCTCGGAGGGGCCGGCGCAGGCGGTCAACGGCAGCGTCTCGGGCGGCAACTCCGACAAGTGGTGCTCGCTCGGCGCGACCAAGTGGCTGCAGGTCGACCTCGGCTCGACGCAGAGCGTCAACCGGTTCGTCGTCCAGCACGCCGGCACGGGTGGGGAAGAGGTCGGGTTCAACACCCGCGACTTCAACATCCAGACGTCCACCAACGGGACGAGCTGGACCACCGCGGTGACCGTCACCGCGAACACGGCCGGCACCACCACCCACAACATCACCGCGACGCAGGCCAGATACCTCCGGTTGAACGTCACCAGCGGCGCCACCACCGGCAACGGCGCGGCCCGCATCTACGAGTTCGAGGCATACGGCCCGACCGCACCGCCGACGGGCAACCTGGCCGTGGGCAAACCGGCGACCGCGGACAGCTCCTGCGCCGCGGCCGAGGGCCCGGCGCAGGCGGTCAACGGCAGCGTCTCGGGTGGCAACGGCGACAAGTGGTGCTCGCTGGGCGCCACCAAGTGGCTGCAGGTCGACCTCGGCACCGCGCAGACGGTCAGCCAGCTGGTCGTCCGGCACGCCGGCGCCGGCGGCGAGAACACCGCCTGGAACACCCGCGACTTCAACCTCCAGTTGTCCACCAACGGCACCAGCTGGACCACGGTCGCGACCGTCACCGCCAACACGGCCAGCGTCACCACGCACAACTTCACCGCGACCTCGGCCCGGTACATCCGGCTCAACGTCACCACGCCGACCAGCGACGGCAACGGCGCGGCCCGCATCTACGAGTTCGAGGCGTACGCAAGCTCCACGCCGCCGGCCCGGATCGTGCTGTTCGACGGCACGAACATGAACAACTTCCAGCACTCCAACGGCACCCCGGTCACCTGGCCGCTGGGCAACGGCGGTGTCGAGGTCCTCGGCGGCGACATCAAGTCCAAGCAGGCGTTCGGTGACTTCAAACTGCACGCCGAGTTCTGGCTGCCGCTGCTGCCCGGGGACGTGACCGGTCAGCAACGCGCCAACAGCGGCATCTACCTGCAGGACCGCTACGAACTCCAGGTGCTGGACTCGTTCGGGGACACGACCCTGGCCAACAACGAGTGCGGCGCGATCTACGAGAAAATCGCACCGTCGGTCAACGCGGCCACCGCCCCACAGACGTGGCAGACCTACGACGTCACGTTCCGAGCCGCCCGGTTCAACAGCTCCAATGTGAAGACCGAGAACGCTCGTGTCACCGTCGTCTGGAACGGCGTCACCGTCATCAACAACGCGGAGATCAACGGCCCGACCGGCAACGGCGCCGCTGAGACCGCGGCGCCCGGACCGCTGCGGTTCCAGGACCACGGCGACCCGGGCGCGAACCTGTACTACCGCAACATCTGGGTGGAGCCGGTGGTCTGACCTCGGCTGACCTGAGGAAGCCGGTCCGGATCCGTATCCGGGCCGGCTTTCTCGACCAATGATGCCGACACCGGACGCGCAGTCCCGTCTCAGCCGTTGCGCAGCAACGCGTCGGCGACTGCGGGTGCGGATGTACCCACACCGCTGGTGAACCCGGCGGTTCGCTGGAGTGAGGTGAGACACCCCTCTGGTACAAGTAGGAGAGTCGTGTCGGAACTTCGGGTCCAGCTCAGGAGACGCTCGTGCCGCAAGCACAGCCCAACGACCACGTCCGCAGCGTGAATGGGGCCGGCGCCCGCGCCACGGTGGGCCGCCGAGTCTTCATCAGCAGCGCGTCTGGTGCGCTGGCGCCGTACCGGCAGGCCGCCGTGGACGTCTGCCATCGGATCGGGATGACCCCGGTGCACATGGAGGAATTCGACCCGCAGCGCCCCACCCCGTTTGAGGTCTGCCGCGAGCGGTTGGGCACCTGTCACGTGTTCGTACTGCTGCTGGCCCACCGATATGGCTCTCGCCCGCCGGGCCAGCCGCTGTCCTACACAGAGCTGGAGTACGAGTGGGCCACGGCGCGGACCGATCTGCCGCTGCTGCCCTTCCTGGTGGATCCGAACTTCGCCTGGCCGCCGCCCGACGTCGACCACGGTTCCGACGCCGAGGCATTGGCACAGTTCCGTGCCCGGGTGTCCCGACAACATGTGGTCAGGCGCTTCGCCGAGGTGGCGAAGTTCCGCGAGGACCTGCTCCTCGCACTACGACCATACGAGCAGGCCGCAGGCGCAGCCGACGAGCATGAGGCGGCCGCCGTCTCACTACCGGCACCGCCGGCGTTCCATGCGGTGCCACCCTACGTGGGCAGCGCGCCGTTCACCGGGCGCGGCACCCATCTGGCCAGGTTGGACGACTGGGGCGGCTCCGCTGACCCGGTGCTGGTCGTCGAAGCGATCGGTGGAACCGGCAAGAGCGCACTCACCTGGGAGTGGGCGTCCAACCGGGCCGGCGGCGCCATCGACGATCTGGCCGGCCGCCTGTGGTGGAGCTTCTACGAGGGATCCGCGTCGATGGGCCGCTTCCTGCGCGAAGTCCTCGCGTACACAACCGGCGCACCGCTCGCCGACATCCGGCGGCTGCCACGTGCCGACCTGGCAGCACAGGCAGTGGCCGCGCTGCGGGCCCGGCCGTATCTGCTGGTGCTGGACGGCTTCGAGCGCCTGCTCCGCGCCTATCACCGCCTCGACCCGTCCAAGGTGCGCGACGACGAGGCGGACACGACGAAGCGTTCGATGATCGACACGCAGGCCGAGGACCTGCTCCGTAACCTCACCGCGGTCGGCCCCTCCAAAATCCTCATCAGTACCCGGCTGATGCCCGACGCGCTGACTCGCTTCGGGCGGCCGATACCCGGCGTGCGGCACATCCAACTGCCCGGCCTCACCGAGGCGGACACCGCCACGTTGCTGGGACGCCTCGGCGTACGGGGCAGCCGCGCCGCGCTGAGCGGCTTCTTCCGCCGACTCGACAACCACCCGCTGCTGATCGGCATCGTGGCCGGGTTGGTACGCGACTACCGGCCCGAGCCGGGCGGGTTCGACCGGTGGCTAGGCGACACCACCGCCGGCGGCGCGCTGGGCCTGCCTGACCTGGACCTGACCCAGCGCCGCACGCACATCCTCGCCGCGGCCCTGGCCGACCTGGCCCCCGGGAGTAAGCGTCTGCTGGACTGGCTCTCGGTGCTGGCGGGTTCGGTTGAATGGACCACTCTGGAAGCGATCAACCCGTTCCGGCCGGCACCGCCCCAGCGGACGGTGCCAGACCTCGACGCGCTCGGCTCGCCGTCCGATCCGTTCGAATTCCGCTCGCCCTCTCCCGGCGACGGTGTTCAGGGCGCCGACTCTGAGACTGAGAACTACGACGCCGGGGCAGATCGGTGGGTCCAGTGGCACGCAGCGCGGGACCGCATGGTCGCCGCTGCGGAGCGCGAGTACGAGCAGCGGCTGGCCGCATGGAAGCCGACCGAGCCGGGCCGCGCGAGAGCTCAACTCGACCAGGCGCTCAAAGATCTCGAGGAACGCGGCCTGCTGTGGTGGGACCGGGCCGCGAACTCCTACGACATGCACCCGATCATCCGCGCCTACGTGCACGACCGGCTGGACAAGTCCGATCGGGTGCAGGCCAACACCGCCGTCCGAGACCACTTTCAGGCGCTTCCGCCCGAGGACCCGAGCCGTGCAACCAGCGTCGAGGATCTGCGACACACCATCACGATCTTCCGGGCGCTGGTAGGCGCCGGCCTGCTAGCCGAGGCCGACAGCCTGTGGCGGTCGGGGATCGGCAAGGCCCTGCTGGTCGAGTTGGGCGCCTATCCGACAGTGATCGAGCTGCTGACACCACTCGCCGCAGACGGAACTTGGTTTGTCCGCGGCGACCTCACCCTCGCGTATCACCTCCATGGGCGCCTCGACGAAGCGATCAGGCAGGAGACAGCGATCCTGGCAGACGCTCTTCGTGACGAACACACCATCGAAGTCGGCGTGAGTCTGCAGCGATGTGCGGTCGGGCTGGACCTGGCCGGGAGATGGCTGCTCTCGGAGCGCCTACTCGACCTGAGGGCCGAACTTACGGCAGCTACGGGTGGGGATCCCGAGCGGGACGCGGTCCTGATCCTGTCCCGGAGCACGATTGATGGCAGGCGCGGGCGGACGAACGAGGCATACGCACTCCTGAACGCTGCCGCGCGGCTCATCCCTCCGACGAACTCTCCTTGGTTCACAGACGGGCTTCACGCGAATCGACTTCGGTTGGCACAGTTTGACGGCACGCTGACCAGCGAGCAGCTCACGCGAGTCGATCAAGAGATTCACTCGTCCTCTTATCGAATCGCCCTCACCATGATCCGGTGCCGTTTCGAGATCCAGCGCGGGGACTTCGCCGCAGCGCTGGTAATCGCTGACCAGGGCGAGCGCCTGGCCCGCAACTCCGGCCAGGACACGGTGCCTGCCTTGCAAGCTTTCCTGCTGACCAAGCTCGGCCGGCCGGCCGAGGCGGCGGCGGCTATCGAGGAGTCGCTGCTGCGGCTGCCCCGGCTGCCAGCCTCCAGCCGACCACACCATCACCTCGCCCAGGCTCTTCAAGCGCTCGGGCGACATGACGAAGCCGTACACCATGCCCATGAGGCGTACCGGCAGGCCTGGCACGACGGCCCGCCCCACCACGACCACTGGGCGCTGCGTGATGCCCGCGAACTGTTGGCCGACCTCGGCGAGAGTCCACCGGACCTTCCGGTGACCGATCCGGCCACAGTGAAGGCGCCGCTGGAGGACGAGGTCCGCACATTCATCGCCAAGGCGCGCGTCGAACGTCTTTCAGGCGACCCGGAGGAGGCCGTGTAGGCGGCTGGCTAGCCGAGGAACGGGATGCCGGTGATGTCCGTCAGGTCGTGTACGACCGGCCGGTCATTCCAGATGAGCGGCAGCAGGTAGAGAAGCAGGCCGGTACCCCCGAGGAGGATGACCGTCAGCGCGGGCCGGCCCGGCAGCACGCCGTTGAAGAAGCCCGGCACGACGAGGACCGCCACCACTGTGGCCACCAGCAGGAACGCGAGCAGGGTCACAGCGGCGACCCAGCTCCAGGCCGCCGCGACGCCAAGGACCTCCATGCCCCGGCGCGACAGCGGGAAGGCCCAGATGAGGATCACGAACAGCGAGGCGAAGGAGGCGGAGTTCTCGCCGACACCCTTGGGCTCCTCGCGCACCGCGCGTAGGATCGCCGCGAAGACGGAGCTGGCGACGATCCAGACGATGATGTACGGGATGAGCCACTTCAGGTCCACCACCAGTGCCCACTTGTCACGTGCGGGCATCGGGTAGCCGAACATGAAGACGAGCAGCGCCAGCAGCACGGGGACGAAGCGGCGCCGGTTCCACGCGTTGGCGCGCCGGAATCTGCGGTACCGTTCCGCGTCCGGCAGATGACCGTCCTCGGTCATGACGTACGCGTGGCCCACGTAGGTGCCGTACCCGAACATGGCGACCATGACCACCAGGTGGGTGACGGTGACGACCCGCGCCCACGCCGATGCGATGTGCAGGAACTGGTAGCCGTGCCACATGTGCCCGGCACCGCTGATGATCAATGTCAGCATGAGTGCGAACCCGCCGGCGGATCCGAGAGTCTCCGACACTTTGTCGCCGGCAAGCCGGTACATCACCAGAAATCCCGCGGTCAGCAGGCCGAGGATGGTGAACAGCATCCATTGTGGCGGCGTCACGGATTGAGCCTCGACAATGGCGCATTTCCTGTCAAGGGTCGAGGGTCAGGCCGCGATGGCGGCGAGCCGGCTCGTGGCTCGCTGCTCGTCGGGGCGGCTGATGCCGTACATGTCGGCGACCGCACGGGCCGCCGTGACCGTGTCGCCCTCGTGCAGCGAGACGCGCACCCGCGAGGCGGCATAGTCTCACCAGGCCTTCACGTCGAGCGGAGGTGGCGACCAGCCGGCTCGCGATGCGTCAGACGCCGATACGCGGTATCGCCGGCCGCGCGCAGTGAGGACTCCTCGGCGGCGGGCAACGGCTGCCCGCTGGCTGCGTCGGCCAGGCGGTCGCCGCCAGGGCGTCGGCAGCGGGTCCTCACCGATCGCGCGGAGCGCCCGCACGACCACGCCGCCCGCGCCGAGCTCCACCGCGCGTCGGACACTGTTGGTGTTTCCCGGCGTCAGCAGACCGGAGGCGACGATTCCCGGACCGCGTCTGTGGAAAAGGTCCGATGGATGCTTGTGCCCTCATCGGTGATATCCGTGCCATAGACATGGATAGATACCGCCAGCTCGGGACCGTGGTTGGCCACTTTGTGGATATCGCCGGCCGGCGGCACCAGTACCGAGACGCTGCCCTTGGCGTGCACCTCCCTGTGGTCCACCGAAAGCCACTCGTCGCCGTCCTGGTCATGGAGTGCGTAGGTCGTCTGCTCCTCCACGCCCTGCAGCACTCCGACGACGCACCATGCCTTGTGGTTGTGGATCGGTGTCTCCTGGCCCGGCAGCCAGACAAGGGATACCACCGAATAGAGCCCTTGCGGGTGCACATGGACGAGATGCTGCCGGTATCCGCTCTCGCATGACTCCCGAAACCTCGGATCGAGGGAGTCGGGAGAGGCGAGCAGGTCCGGGATCACCTGGGCGACCGCGGCGGCCCGTGTGTGGCAGTCAGGGTGCGACGCGACGATCTGATCGATCTTCTCCAGGGCGGTTGTCAATGAGTGGTCACTCAACGTTGATGCTCCACAGCGTCCGGGGGTTGACGATCGCAGTGCCGTCGGCAGCCACGCTTGCGCCCACAACATGACACCGCCCGTGACCGAATCTCTCATTGTCCAGGAGAACAATGTCGTCGCTTCGAGAATGTTGCGACGCGAACCACGGATCATTGGCGATGGAGACCATTCCACTCCGCGAAATGGTTTCCGTATGGGCACTCCGATGCCCGATTGGGCCGGTCACAGATCTTAGCAATAAGGGCCACCCCAGCAAAGCCCCATGGTGAACTTAATCACTTGCGGCATGAGCCTGAATGATGCATCAGTGCATGATTTGGGCTGGTGGCAGCAGCCGACGAGAGGACGCCGCCCGTCCTTGGCGCCCTGGCCCCGCAGGGTGCGAATCGACCTAATACAATCAGGTCCAGCGCGCATGACGTGGTCGGTATCGACAACGAGCCTCCACCGGATCCGGGGCGATTCATGCGCGGCATTCCCGGAGAGGACCTGGACCGCTGATCGAGGACATCCTGCCCGCCGCCGTGGTCGCCATCGAGGCATTCGGCTACGACGGCCCCGAACACGCGCCGCCGTTTCCCGAGGAGGAGGCGCTCGTGGTCCGCGCGGTGCCCAAGCGCCGGCGGGAGTTTGCCGTCGTCCGGTCCTGTGCGCGACGTGCCATGGCGAAGCTCGGTGTCCCGGCGCAGCCGGTACTCAACGGCGAACGCGGCGCACCGCGTTGGCCGACCGGCTTGGTCGGCAGCATGACCCACTGCGATGGCTACTGCGCCGCCGCACTGGTCCGCGACAGCGACCTCGCCTCGCTGGGCATCGACGCCGAACCGGACGAGCCGTTGCCCACCGGGGTGCTCGAAGCGATGGCTCTGCCCGGCGAGGCGACTCGCCTCGCCCGCCTGGCTCGGGAGCGTCCGGATGTCAACTGGGATCGTCTGTTGTTCAGCGCCAAGGAGTCCGTATACAAAGCATGGTTTCCGCTCACCGGACGATGGCTGGACTTCGCAGAGGCTGACATCGAGATATCCGCGAACCCGGGCGATCCGCGAACGGGCTCCTTGCGTGCTTCTCTGCTCGTTCCCGGTCCCCTGGTCGGTGGCCGGCGACTGAGCCACTTCGAGGGCCGGTGGACGGCCCGCAACGAGCTGGTCGCCACGGTGGTGACGGTGCCCAACCCCTGATCCAACCCGGGCACCTGGCAGCGGTGCCCGGCCGAGAAGCGGTCTACGCCATCGCGGGAACCGCACGGGGCGGGCGGCCCCCTGCGATTGCCCGCGATGGCTTCGCTGAACTCTCACCGGGGCTTGTCCAGGTACAAGCGGACGTGTCCCGGGGCGGAGCGGGTGTGACTCATGCGGTCTCCGCCGACCGGGCCTGTCGACTCGGGACGCCCACCTTCATACCGAGCAGTTCGAGGTCGCCGAGCAGCTCGATGAGGCCCGCCCGGTCGTCCTGGCCGCGGCGCATGGTGGTGAGGACGGTCGCGGCGGCGCCGGACTCCTCGACGCTCTGCCACAGGGCCGGGGCGAGCACCGGGTGGGCGCTGACCTCGACCAGCACGTCATGGTCGGCCAGCAGCGCGGCGGTCGAGTCGGCCAGCAGGACGGGCTGGCGCAGATTCTGCGCGAAGTACCCGGCGTTGACCTGCCGCCAGTCGAGCAGTTGCCCCGTCACCGAGGAGATCATCGGGATGCGGCCGGGCCGGGGGGTGAGCTCGCCGATGGCCCGTTCGAGGTCTTCCATGATCGGATCGATCGCCGCGCTGTGGGCCGGCAGGTCGACCCGGACCATCGCGCAGAGCACGTCCTCGGCCTGGAGCTTCGCGACGATGGCCTCCAACTCGGACCGGTCACCGGACAGCACGGTGGTCCGCGGCCCGTTCCTCGCGGCGATGGACACGCTCCCCATTCGCCCGCGCAGGTGCTCCGAGAGGTCGGTGGCCGAGAGCTCCGCCACGGCCATGCCGCTGTTCGGGCCGGCCACGCGGCGCTGCTGGTCGCTGTAGTGGTGGACCAGCCGAACCGCGTCCGGTATGTCGAGGATACCGGCGATGACGCAGGAGGCGATCTCGCCGATGCTGTGGCCCGCGACGGCGCCCGGTCGGACGCCTGCCTCCTCCAGCCAGCGGGCGATGCCCACCTGGATGGCGAAGATGATGGGCTGCATGACGCCGACGTCGCCCGTGCGGGCTTCGGGTTCGTCGAGGAAGAGCTCGTGGACGAGTGACCAGCCCGTGTGCCGGGCCAGTTCGCTGTCGCACTCCTCGAGGGTCGCGCGGAAGACGGGTTCGGTGCGGAAAAGCGTCCTGCCCATGCCGACCCACTGCTGGCCGTAGGGGGAGCAGACGAAGGCGACCCGGCGCCCGTCCGCGGCGACGAGCGCCGGTTCGACGCACGGGCGTTGGGCCGGCTCGAGCACGGGCGCCTGGTCGAGTTCGCTCAGTCGCCGGCCCGGGGCGGCGGCCACGGCGTCGAGCAGGTCGCCGAACTCCTGCGCGAGCCGCTCGGCCTCGTCGGGGGCGAACAGGTCGAGGGCGTAGGTGAGGCTGCCGTCGATGCCGTCCGGTGCTCGGCCGTCGGTGAAGCGTTCGAACAACTCGAAGCGGAGGTCGAAGCGGGTGATCCCCTCCTCCACCGGCTCGGGCCGGACCACGAGGCCGGGGAGCCGGAACTCGGCGCTCGCGTTGTTCTGGAACGCGAGCATCACCTGGATGAGTGGGTGCCAGGCGGGGGAGCGCGGCGGATTGAGGGTTTGGACGAGGTGGTCGAACGGCACGTCCTGGTGGGCGAAAGCCGCCAGGTCCGTGGTGCGCACCCGGAACAGCAGCTCCCGGAAGGTCGGGTCGTTGTCGGTCCTGGTGCGCAGCACCAGCGTGTTGACGAAGAACCCGATCAGGTCGTCGAGGCCCTCGTCGGAGCGCCCGGCGGTGGGGATGCCGATGGCGATGTCGGTGCCGGCTCCGCGCCTGGTGAGCAGGGCCGCGAGGGCGGCCTGCACGACCATGAACACGCTGGTGCCGGTCTCCCGCGCGAGCTGGTGCAGCGCCCGGTGGGTCGCCTGCGGGACCTGGACGGTGGCTCGGCCGCCCCGGTGCGAGGGGGTGTCCGGGCGCGGGGCCGCCACGTCGATCCGCAGCCGGTCCGGCATCCCTGCCAGTTCTCCGCGCCAGAAGGACAACTGGCGGTTGACCAGGCTGTTCGGGTCGTCCGGATCGCCCAGTAGCTCATCCTGCCAGAGCGTGTAATCGACGTACTGGACCGGGAGTTCGGGCCATGCCGCTTGCTCGCCGAGGCGGCGCGCGGCGTAGGCGAGGGCCAGATCGCCGGTCAAGGGCAGCAGTGACCAGCCGTCGCAGGCGATGTGATGGATCGTCAGGAGCAGCACGTGTTCGTCCGGAGCCAGTCGGAACAGCTGGGCCCGCAGCGCCGTCTCGGCGGTGAGGTCGAAGGCGTAACCGGCCGCCGCGCTCAGCATCTTGGGCAGGTCGGCTTCGGTGACGCTGTCGACCGGCAGTTCGACCGGAGCTTCGTCCGGGTCCAGGACGATCTGCTGTGGCCGGCCGTCCCAGTCGGGGTAGGCGGTACGCAAGCTCTCGTGCCGGGCGACCAGGTCGTCGAGGGCGAGCTGAAGTGCCGGAAGGTCGAGGTCGCCGCGCAGCCGGTAGGCCATGGGCATGTTGTAGTGCCCGGCCGCGCCGTGCAGTCGGTTCAGGAACCAGAGACGCCGCTGGGTCTGCGAGAGCGGAATCTCCGTTGGGCGGTCCAGGCGACGCAGCGGTGGACGCCGGCCGCTGGTGCCCTGCTCCAGGTGTGCGGCGAGTTGGGCAACGGTCGGGGCCTCGAAGATCGTCCGAACCGGTATGTCGACGTCCAGCGCGGCCCGGATGCGGCCGGCGAGCCGGGTGGCCAGGAGGGAGTGGCCACCCAGCTCGAAGAAGGAGTCGTCGATGGTGATCTGGCCCAGCCCGAGCACCTGGGCGAACACCGCGCAGAGGATCTCCTCCTGTTGATCTCGCGGGTCGCGGCCCTTCCTCTCGCCCACGGTCAGCTCCCGCTGACGGCGGTGCGGACCTGGGCCGGCCACGCCGCGGTGTCGAGGCCGTACTGGCAGAGGAAGGCGTAGACGAGCCGCTCCAGGCCGAAGCCGACGCAGCCGCTCCGGGTGGGGCCGTCGGTGCCGTGGTCGATACCGAAGACCTTGCCGAACAGGTCGTCATGGAAGTTGAAGGATCCGACGGCGATCGTCCGCTCGGGTGCGACGTGCAGCCGCAGCTCGTACTTGAGCCCCATCAGCCGCTGCGACCAGATTCGCTCGGTGGTGTCCGTGCCGCAGAAGAACGGATCGTTGCCCACCTCGCAGAAGCCGCTCATGCCGAGCTCCTCGATGAAGGCGAAGATCTTCCGCATGTAGCGCTCACGGGAGTTCAGCACGTCTTCCCGGGAGCCCATGAAGACGATCTCCCGGATGGTGAAGTCCCACAGCCGCTCCAGGCTGGTGGCGTACGCCGCCTCGAAGCGGAACGACTTGCCGCGCGAGGTGACCACGTGCAGCTGGTCCGCCTCCAGGGTGCGCTGCCGGTACTGGTTGAAGGTGTGGTAGCACATCGTGGGTGGCAGGCAGTAGTCCACGTTGCCGCACGAGTCCAGCACCTGGGGGTCGATGCCGGTGACGGCCTGCTGCTCCTGGAAGGCGCGGTAGACGTCGAGGTCGTTGCGCAGCCGGGTGACGAACATCAGGTGCTGCGGGAACGACTTGAAGTAGCCCGCCGTCTCCAGCGCCTTCGTTTTGATCAAGGTCGGGTACTGGTACTCCCGGACCTCGTGGTCCTCGGCCAGCAGGTCGCAGACGGCCCGGTCGAAGTAGGCGAACAGGGAGATCAGCGGCTCGCCGAGGGCGACCTGGCCCTCGCCCACCTCGGTCACCGCACCGGTCCGGGCGAGGAGTTCGAAGATGTCCTGGTGCGGGGTGCGCTGGTGTGGCGAGGTCCAGACGGCCTTGGCCGGGGTCACCCACTGCCTCCGCACGTCGTTGTCGACCATGTAGTTCACCTTGGCCGTCATGGCGTCGTGGGGGAGCGGGTGCTCGGAGCGCAGCGTCACGGTGCGTACCTCGCCGCCGTCCACAGTCACCTCGAAACCTGTGATCTCGGGCGACACGAAGAAGAGTCGGCGCTCTATCTCGGCGGCCAGCGCCTCGGGGATCGGGCTGTGCAGGTCGATCCGGGTGAGGACATCGTTCAGGTGCGTCATGGTGGGTTGCTTCCTCGCCGATGGGGATTGGTCCGTGGGAGAACGGGCCAGCGCGTGGCGGCATCGCCGCCGCGCGCCCGTGGGTGGAACTAGGCTGCCGTCGCCGTCCGCGACGTGACCAGGCGGACGAGGCCGTCCACCGTGCGGAAGTTGTCGAAGTCCATGTCTGCCGGGCCGAGGGTCAGGGCGAACTCCTTCTCCACGAAGATCGCGAGCTGCATGGCGAAGAGGGAGTTGACGTAGCCGAGGGCAAAGAAGTCGTCGCTGTCGGCAAGCGGCTGTCCGGCCAGCTGCGGGGCGAGGAACTCACGGATCCGGGCGCGGGCGTCGTCGTTGGTCATTTCTGGTTTCTCCTTGGGTGGTTGGGGTTGTCGGGGGGATCAGTAGGTGTAGAAGCCCTGGCCGGTCTTACGGCCCAGCAGCCGGGCGTCGACCATCTTCTGGAGCAGCGGGGCCGGGCGGTACTTGCTGTCCTTGTAGCTCTCGTACATGACCGTGATCGAGTTCAGGATCGTGTCGAGGCCGATCAGGTCACCGGTTTCCAGGGGCCCCATCTTGTGGCCGAAGCAGCCACGGAACATCTTGTCGACGTCCTCGGCCGAGGCGATCTGGTCCTGGACGCAGAAGATGGCCTCATTGATGGTCACCATGAGCACCCGGTTGGTGATGAAGCCAGGGGCATCCTGGACGACAATGCCTTCCTTGCCCAGCTCCGTCAGCAGGCCGATCGCGGTGTTCAGAGTATCTTCGCTGGTGAAGTGGCCACTGACCACCTCGACGGTGTCCATCATCGGGACGGGGTTCATGAAGTGCAGGCCGAGGATCTCGGCCGGGCGCCCGGTGACCGAGCCGACCCGGGTGATCGGCACTGCCGAGGTGTTCACGCCGAAGATCACACCTGGGCGGCAGATGGCGTCGATCTGCTCGTAGACCTTGCGCTTGACATCCCAGTTCTCGGTGACGTTCTCCACCACGAAGTCAGCGTCGGCCAGCGCGGCCAGATCGGTGCCCATGGTGATCCGGGCGAGCACGGTCGCGGGGTCCTCCTTCGCCGGCTTGCCGAGCAGCATCGGCTGGACCAGCACGTCACGGCCGATCTGGGCCGCCGCGCTGTCGAGTTGGGCCGGTGAGATGTCGACGAGGATCACCTCGAATCCGGCCTCCGCGAAGGACTGCGCGACACCACGGCCGATCGTCCCTGCGCCGATCACGCCTACGGTACGAATGCTCACAATTACCACCTTTGTGGGATAGAGGGGGAGTTGGCTGGCATGGTCAGCCCTGGGCGTTCCTGGTGTCCAGATGTTCGGCGAGTTCCGCGATCGTGACGTAGCGGAACAGGTCGACCATCGAGACCCGGATGTTCATGATTTTCTGGATGCTCTGGGCGATCCGGAGTGCCGCCAGCGAATCCACCCCGAGCGCGAACGAGCTGTCGTGCACGTTGAGTTCGGCGAGGTCCAGCTCCCGGGCCCAGATGCGGGCCAGGGCGCGTTCGGTGTCGCTGAACTCGCCGCCCTCGTTGCCGAAGAGCTTTGGGCCGTCGCCGGACGGCGCGGTCTCCGCCGTCGTGGCCGACCCGGTGTAACTGCTGCGGGCAGCGGCGATGGCCTGCTGGATCGGGGCGGCCAGCAGCAGCGGTGCGCGGCGTAGCAGCTCCGTGAGCCCGGTGGACCCGCCCAGCTTCGGGTAGTTGATCTCGCCGACGACCACGGGCGTGCAGGCCGAGGTGAGGATCTCCTCGAAGCTGCTGAGACCGTCCTCGACCGACACCGACCGGAAGAAGCCCTGATCATGCTGGACCCCATGGTCGAACGCCATACCGGTGTCCAGCCAGTCGCTCCAGTCGACCGTCACGGTCCACCGGCCGCGCGCGCCGCGCTGCTCGGCGAAGTGGTCCAGGTAGCTGTTGGCGGCTGTGTAGTCGCCCTGCCCGGCCGCACCGAAGATGGCCACCGTGGAACCGAAATTGACCATGCACTCCGGCGGGTCGTCCTGCGTGACGAGGTCGAGCACGGTGGCGCCGAGCACCTTGGGGTTCAGCGTACGGCGGAAGGTCTCCGGGTCCTTGCGGAACAGGAAGCCGTCCCCGGCCACCCCGGCCGCGTGGACGATGCAGCCGATCGCCCCCAGCTCATCGCGGATCTTGGCGACGACGCTCTCCATCGCCGCCAGGTCCGTGACATCGCCGGAGTAGCTGCGCACCTCGGCGCCGTTGTCGGCCAGTTCACGCAGCGCCTCGATCTGCCTGCGCAGCTTGACCTCGGTGACCGCGTCCCACTGCTCGCGTGGAGGCAGTTCGGTGCGGTTGACCAGGGCCAGTCGCGCCCCCGGCACCGATCGGCTCAGGTGGCGGGCGACCGCCAGGCCGAGCCCGCCCAGACCACCGGTGATCAGGTACACCCCGTCCGGGCGGACCGGCGTGGACTTCGGCGTCTCACGGAGATGCACCGGTAGGAGCTCCGCGACGTACCGCAGCCCGTCACGCAGCGCGACGGTGGTGGGTGTCCGCGCGCCGAACAGCTCGGCGCAGACGGCCTCGGGGTCGGTGTCCTCGGCGATGTCGAGGCAGAACACGTCGGTGTTCTCGTACTCCTGGCCGATCACCTTCGCGAGGCCGAAAAGCGTCGCGTGGACGGGGGCCGTCTCCTGTTCGGTGCCGGTCACCCGTGCCACCGAGGGCGCGATCACGCTGATCCTGGCCGGGGCCACGCCGCGCTCGGAGAGGCTGCGGGCCAGGTGGAACAGGCTGTGGACGCCGTACGCCAACCGGGCTTCCAGGGCGGCCAGGTCCTGTTGGACGAGGTTGTCGGCGGGGGCCGCGACGTGCACGACCTCGTCCGGAAGCTCGCCGCCCAGGGCGTCCAGCAATCGACCGAAACCCTCGGCGGTGGGCGGCACTTCGTACTGAGCCGGAGCGACCGGCTGCCACTGGGCCGCGAGTGCGGCCTCGGTGACACTGATGCCGTGCGCGCGCAGTGCGGCGCTCAACTCGCCGCTGATGCTGCCCGGTTCACCGATCACCAGAACCCGGGCGGGTGAGGTCTGGCGCCCCTCCGGCTTCGGGGCCCGTACCCACCTGAGGGTGTGGTGACGGGAGTGCGGGCGCAGCTGGGCGACCGTGCGTTTGGCGTCGGTGACGCGCTTGACGGTGAAGCCGCGGATCTCGGCCGCGGTTGCCCCCGACTCGTCGCAGATCAGCACGTCGACCTTGCGGAACTCGGTGTTGTTCGCGTAATCGAGGTGCGGCTGGACGAAGCTCAGCCCCCGAGCCGGCAGCGGGCCGTGCAGAAGCAGCGAGTCGTAGCCGACCGGAAGGAAGAAATCCCGGTCGCCGAGGGCGAGCCGGCGGTCGTCGGCGGTGTCGAGGACGGCGAATCCACTGAAGCCGGTGGCCTGGTCGAGCAGCGTCGGGTGCAGGGCATAGTCCTGGCACTCGGCCCGGTACTGCTCGGGCAGGTCGAGCACGCCGAGGGCGGCCCGGACGCCGACGTGCACGGTCGGCAGGCTGCTCCGCCAGCGGTCGCCGAACTCCATCACCTTGTGCTCGGTCTGCCGCAGGGTGATGTCCACGCTTTCCAACGAGCAGAGTTCACGCAGACGTTCCAGATCCTGCTGCGGCGGGGGTGCGGTGAGCGGCTGAACGCCGACTACGCCCTGGACGTGCATCGTCCAGCGGTCGCCCGCCGGGTCGAGACTGGCGACGGTGAACTCGGCCTGCATGCCGTCGAGTTCACGGATGATCGTGTGTGTGGTGCGCGGGGTGTTCTCCTGTACCAGCAACGGGACCAGGAAGGTGACGTCGCGGAGTTCGGTGACCGGGCGACCGAAGTGGAGCGAGGCGGCGGCGCGGGCCATCTCCAGGTAGGTGGTCCCGGGGACGATCGCCTCTCCGAGCAGCTTGTGCTCGGAAAGCACCCAGTGCAGCTCGAGCGAGAACTCGGTGCGGAAGACGGACTGGCCCATCGTCCGGACCAGGACCTGGTCCAGCAGCGGGTGCGGGCCGGGGGTGTGCTGAACCGCGGCCTGCGGGACCTGGGGCTCCAGCCAGTAGCGCTTGTGTTGGAAGGGGTAGGTGGGTAGGGGGATGCGGCGGCGTTGTTGCTGGCTGTGGTAGCTGGTCCAGTTGGGGGTGGTGGTCCCGGGGACGATCGCCTCTCCGAGCAGCTTGTGCTCGGAAAGCACCCAGTGCAGCTCGAGCGAGAACTCGGTGCGGAAGACGGACTGGCCCATCGTCCGGACCAGGACCTGGTCCAGCAGCGGGTGCGGGCCGGGGGTGTGCTGAACCGCGGCCTGCGGGACCTGGGGCTCCAGCCAGTAGCGCTTGTGTTGGAAGGGGTAGGTGGGTAGGGGGATGCGGCGGCGTTGTTGCTGGCTGTGGTAGCTGGTCCAGTTGGGGGTGGTGCCGGTGAGCCAGAGGGTGGCCAGGGTGCGTT
>NZ_JAHRCY010000035.1 GCF_019083965.1 Catellatospora tritici | reverse complement strand
CGCACGGCGGCTTCTGTCACGGCGCCCTTCGCCTCAGTTGCGCAGGCTCCATCGCTGGTTCGTGCCGCCATGGCAGCTCCAGAGCTGGATTCTGGTGCCGTTGGCGGTGGCGGCGCCTGCGGCGTCGGCGCAGAGCCCCGACTGGACGCCGGTGATGGTGCCGTCGGCGTTGAGGTTCCACTGCTGGTTCGTCTGGCCGTTGCAGTCCCAGATGATCACGGCGGTGCCATTGGTCGTGCCGTGGCCGCTGGCGTCCAGACACTTGCCGGAGACGGTCAACTGCCTGGTCGAGGTGTACGTCCACCGCTGCGGGGTGCCTCCCCAGCAGTCGTACAACTGCATCTGGGTTCCGTTGGCCGTGGCGCCGTTGGGGTCGTCGAGGCAGCGGCCGGAGCCGGTCCCGACGATCATCACATTGGTGCGGCCCGGTGCCGTACTGCTGGGCGACGGGCTGCCGGGCGGCGCACCCGTGTCCAGGCCGAGGAAAGAGATGGCATAGGCGAGCATTCCCGCCTGCGGGAGGGTGTGGCCCGTACCGGAGATGCTCACCGCCTCGACAGTGGCCTGCGTGCCGGTGCTGCCGTAGCGCGTCCGGGTCCAGCTCGCCTGCGGACTGTCAGTGTACGAGGGTGTCTGGCCCAAGCCGTTCAGGTTGGTCCACTGCTTGATCTCCTCGTTGAAGTTCGGGTAGGCCAACGTGGTGTCCGTGGTGCCGTGCCAGAGCTGCATGCGGGGGTAGCGGCCGGCGTAGCCGGAATACATCGCCCGCGCGAGATCTCCCCACTGCTGCGCCGTCTTGCTGATGTTGCCGCCGGAGCACTGGCTGTTCCACAGCGAGCCGTCGGTGGTGGCGAAGCAGCCGGCCGGTACCCCGGAGAACGCCGAGGCGGCAGCGAAGACGTCCGGGTACTCGGCGGCCAGGACGTTGGTCATCATCGCCCCGGACGAGAAGCCGCTCACCACGATGCGGGAAGAGTCCACGTTGTACCGCGTGCGTGCCCAGCTGACCATCGACATGATGCCGGTGGAGTCGCCGCCGCCGTCCCGGCGCAGCGCCTGTGGGGTGGAGACGTCGAAGCAGTGGCCTGAGCGGGTGGCCTCGGGCAGGACCATGACGTAGCCGTACCGGTCCGCCGCGGTCGCGTAGTCGCGGCCGTTGCCGCCGAAGATCTGCGCTGCCGAGCCGCCGCAGTAGTGGACCAGCACCAGCAGTGCCGGACGGGAGGTCGTGGTGTCCGGCGCGTACACGTACATGTTGAGGTTGGTGGGGTTGTTGCCGAAGTTCACCACCTGCGTCAGCGTCGCGGCTGACGCAGGTGGTGCCGCCAGGGCGACGAACCCCAGCGTGACGAGCAGCGCGGCCACCGCCGCGGCGATCGTTCGTTTCACGGATAGCTCCTTTGATGCCACGGCGATGACCGGTCATCGGTTGTCAGCGGGGTGAGAAGTCCTGGTTGTTGCCGGGGGCGTTCTTGCACTGCCACTGGTCGAGCTGCTGGCCGACGGTGCTGTTGGCGCCGTATACGTCCAGGCACAGTCCGCTGTTCTGGTTCCGGAACGAGTACGAGCCGTCTGACTGCTGCACCGGCAGCCACAGGCTGTTGGACGCGCTGTTGGGCACCTGCTGGACGATGTTGAGGACCCCGGCGGCGGTGGAGCTGTTGGCCACGGCCACGTCATAGCCGGAGTGCTGGGCCTGCAGGCGGCCGTAGCCGCTGGACACCGGCACGAACTGGAACTTCTGGCTGTTCTGCCCGCTGCAGGTGCTCTGGATGATCGCCGCGCCCGCCGCGGTGGACATGCCGCTCACGTCCACGCACAGGCCGTTGTTGCCGATGACGAGGGGGTGATAGCCGGTCGGGTAGCCGGTGGCCTGGCCGGTGGTGAACTGCCACCAGTTCACGTTGAACAGGTATCCGCTGCCACCGGTGAAGCGCAGGTAGAGGTCGTGGGTGCCGGTCGCGCCGGTCACCGGGCACGACACCGTGGTCCAGGTCTGCCAGCCGCCGGTGCCCGCCACGGTGCAGGTCGCGACCGTCGTTCCGGTCGCGCTGTCGAGCCGCGCCTCGATCCGGCCACCGCTGGCTCCCGAGGCCACCCTGGCGGTGAACGAGCTCGCACCGGTGCCGAAGGCCACGCCCTTGACCTTGATGTAGTCGCCGTTCTCGATCCAGCCGATGTTCATCCCGCCTTCGCCCGCAGCCTCGGTCTCGATGCCGCTGCCCCAGGCGATGGTCTCCGCCTCCTGCCGCACGTACGGGTCGAGCGTGCCGACCTGCGGTGCGCCGGTGGCCGTCATGTTGATCGTCGGGATCGTGCCGTCGCTGTTGTAGCTGAACTTCTCCACCGCGACCGATCGGGTGTAGCCACCGCCGCCGGGCAGCGCGCCGTTGTGGTAGAAGAAGTAGGAGCCGCCGTTGAAGTCGACGATCCCGGGGTGGTTGGTGAAACTGCCGCCCTGGGTGGGCATGATGGTGCCGCGGTACGTCCACGGCCCGGTCGGGCCGGTCGAGGTGGCGTAGGCGATGAACTCGGAGCAGCACTTCGCCGCGAAGACCATGTAGTAGAGGCCGTTGCGCTTGTAGAACCAGGGCCCTTCCTCGTACAGGGTCGGCCGGTTCGCGTCTCCGCTGCGGGTGCCGAACCCGGCGGTGGTCAGCGGGATCTGCGTCGGGCTGCCCGAGTAGGAGATCATGTCGGCGTTGAGCCGCACGTACCAAAGGTGCGGGTTGCCGTAGTACAGGTACGCCTGCCCGTCGGTGTCGATGAAGACGGTCGGGTCGATCTCGGAGCCCTGGATCAGCGGACGGCCCAGCGCGTCGCGGAACGGTCCGGTCGGGCTGTCCGACACCCCGACGCCGATGGCGTTCGACCCGTTGGACATCCGCACCGGCACGTACCAGTAGAACTTGCCGTTGCGGTAGACGGCCTGGCCCGCCCAGGCGTCGGAGCTGGCCCAACTGAAGGTCGCCAGGCTCATCGGTGATCCGTGGTCGGTCCAGTTCACCATGTCCGCCGACGACCACACGCGCCAGTCACGCATCGTGAAGTAGGTCGAGTTGTCCTCATCGTGTCCGGTGTACAGGTAGACCCGGCCGTTGTAGACCAGCGGTGCCGGGTCGGCGGTGTAGATGTGCTGCACGATCGGGTTGTCGGCGCGGGCGGTGCGCGGCGCGATCACCGCCAGGCACGAGAGGCTGAGCACCAGGGCGAGCACGCGTATCGAGGCGCGCCGCAATGTGAAGGTCACTGTTGACTCCGTGATCCGGTAGGAGGGGTGAAGGCTGGCGGCGGCACGGGCTGCCACCGCCAGCCGGTCTGTCAGTTGCGCAGGGTCCACTGCTGGTTGGTGCCGCCGTGGCAGCTCCACAGCTGGATCTTCGTTCCGTTGGTGGTTGCCTGACCGCTGACGTCGAGGCACAGCCCCGACTGGACGCCGGTGATCGTGCCGTTGGAATTCACGTTCCACTGCTGGTTGGCCTGCCCGTTGCAGTCCCAGATGATCACGGATGTGCCGTTGCCGGTGCCCTGGGCGTTGGCGTCCAGGCACTTGCCGCCGTATACCGTCAGCTGCCGGCTCGCGGTGTAGGTCCAGCGCTGGTTGGTCCCGCCATGGCAGTCCCAGAGCTGCACCTGGGTGCCGTTCGCCGTGGCGGAATTGGGTACGTCGACGCAGCGACCCGACTGCTGGCCGACCATCAGCACGTTCGACTGGCCGGGTGCGGGGCTGCTCGGCGGCGGTGAGCTCGGTGACGGGTTGGCACCGAACTGGGACAGGAACCGCCAGGCCTCCCCCTTGCTCCAAGTCCTGACGCCGTCCTCGCAGCCGGAGCATCCCTCCACCGGCGCCGGGCCGTGGCCGCCGTCGAAGGCGGCCCACTGCACCGGGTATCCGGCGCGGCAGGAGTAGGTGGTCGTGATGTGCCGGCCGCTGCCGGGAGCCGGTTCGGGGGCGTTCTGTGCGGCGCAGCCGTTGTTGCGCAGGAACGTGTCCCGCAGCGACCGACCCTGCGAGATGTTGAGGACGTTGTCGGAGATGCCGTGGATGCCGAAGTAGCCGATCGGCTGGGTGCCGCCGGCGCACCCGGACAGCTGGGCGCCCGAATAGACCACGACGGCCCGGAAGGTGGTCGCGCGGGCACAGGCGACGGCGTAGCTCATCCCACCGCCGTAGCTGAAGCCCATGGCGAACAGCTGGGTGGTGTCGACGCACAGATCGTTCTCGATCATCCGGACCATGTCGTCGGTGAAGGTGAGGTCCGCACCGTTGGTGTTGGCCCAGCCGTTGCCGAGTCCCTGCGGGGCGACCAGGATCGCGCTGTTGTTGGACTGTTCCTGCATGCCGTAGTACGACCAGGCGGTCCCGCTGGTTCCACCGGAGGAGACATCGTTCATGGTGCCTCCCCGCCAGTGGTAGGCGAAGATCAGCCGGTAGGGCCGGGTGTTGCTGTAGCCGTCGGGGACGCGCAGGATGAAACTGCGGCTCTGGCCGCTGCTCTGGATGTTGTACGTTCCGTTGTGCAGCGTGGGAGCCTTGCCGCATCCCGCTGTCGTCGCGGCGAACGCGGACGGACCGGTCAGTGCGGTCACCGCCAGGGCCCCCGCGACGACCATGGTGACCGTGCCGAGTGCGGCCAGCCACCGGTGGCGCGGCCTTCGTAAGTGGATCGTTGTCACGATGCTGTCTCCTCTGCTTGGAGCGGGCGGCACTGCCGGTGGCCGCGTGCGACTGGAGCACTCCGAGCGCACGACCGGACCGCCGTCCCCCGGGTTGGGAAAGCCATTGGTCGATGCGTCGGCAGGTGGATCCGGCCTCGGTGACGAAGCCAGGAGCGCGACCGCGAGTGGCCCGGCGTTCTTTCACCACACGGCTGCGTTGACGCGCTCGGCCCCTGCCCCTGGGGCCGTATGTCCCAGAGGGACAGCGCCACGTTAACGACATATCACGTCACATGTCAACGACTGGCGTCGATTGCGCACGCCACTCTGCACTTGCCGATCATTCCCTGTTCATCACCGTCGCCAGGCGACCAGAACCAGATTCGACACCGCGCGGAAGATCGGAACTTTGTCGCGAAACGCTTCACGAACACGTCATATGACTCGAGGTTAGTAGGCAAGTAGAAGGCAGCCCGATGCGCGGGCTCGTTCGCCCACACCGCCGGAGTCCGGACGTCGGGCGACGTCCGGACTCCGGAACCGGGTTCAGCTGCAGGTCGTGCCGTTGAGCTTGAAAACAGTCGGGCTGGTGTTGGTGCCGCTGTAGGTCGCCTGGAAACCGAAGCTGGTGCTGCCGTTGGTGGCGACCGAGCCGTTGTAGCCGACGTTCTTGGCGGTGACGGCGGTGCCGCTCTGGGTCAGCACGGTGTTCCAGGCATTGGTGATCTGCTGGTTACCGGCGTAGGACCAGGTCACGGTCCAGGTTGTGATGGCCGGGCCGCGGTTGGTCAGGGTGACCGAGGCGGTGAAGCCGGTGTCCCACTGGTTCTCCACCCGGTACGCCACCGTGCAGGACCCCGCCGGGGTGCTCCCCGACGGCGACGGGGACGGCGAGGCCGACCGCGACGGCGACGCGGACGCCGACGGGCTCGGCGGCGGGCTGGTCACCACGCCGTTCTGCGCCAGCGAGTACGCCAGGTCCGGCACGAACGTGCCCGCGGCGGCGGCGCAGCCGTCAGCCTCGCCCGGCGGCTTGACCCACAGGAACGCGTCGACGGTCGCCTCGTTGGTGGCCGTGGTCGGCGCGACACCGGTGCCGCGCCCGGCCGGGTCGCACCATTCGCTACCCAGGGCACCCTTGCCGTTGCGGCTGACGTCGATGACCTGGTGCAGGTTTCCGTTGCCGAGCGAGTTGAGCACGTTGCGGCCGAAGTTCACCTCGTCGGCGGTCCAGTGGAAGTTGGAGACGTTCGAGAAGAACCCGGCGGCGTTGGCCACACCCGCGGCCTGCAGCCGCGAGGCGGCGTCGGCGGCGCTGTTCCAGGCGGAGTGTCCGGCGTCGAGGTACACCTTGACACTTGGGTTGACCTGCTTGAGCTTGCCGACCGCGTAGCTGAGCGCCGAGTTGCGGTCGGCCTTCTCCGTGGCCGACAGGCAGGTCTGCAACGCCAGGGAGTCAGGCTCGAGGATGACCACGGCGGTACGGCTGCCCAGGCCGCCGGCGAACGCGTCGACCCAACTCCGGTACGCGGTGTAGCTGGGTGCGCCCCCGGCGCTGGCCCCGCCGCAGTCACGGTTGGGGATCATGTATGCGACCAGCACCGGGATCCGGTTGGCGCTGTTCGCGGCGTTCACGTAGGAACTGACCTGCGACTGAATCGTGCTCGGGTTGTACGACGCGAACCATCGCGCCTGCGGCTGGCTGCCGATGCGCTGGCTGATCAGCGAGGCCCGCGAGTCGTTGGGGTTGGCGGCCAGCCACTGGTTCACGGCCGAGGTCGGGTCGCGGTAGAAGCTGCCGGTCAGGGTGCCGGCTGACGCCTCACTCGCGCCGAGCAGCAGCCCGGCGGTGGCGGCGGCGACGACGGACACCGCGGATACCGCGGCGGCGAGCATCCGTCGTCGGGGCGAAGACATGAGATCGGGTTTCAACGCATCTCCTGGAGAGGTCTGTGCGTGCGTGATCGGGTGCTGCCCGGATCTGTCCGCTACAGAGGCGTGCCAATGGGAAGCTTCGCCGCCGGTTGATTCTGCCCTCATCCGCGGCGCCGCCTATCGGGCTCCACGGACATCATTCCCGCCGGATTCATTCGGTGTCAACGACTGTCCACAATCTCGTCGGTCCAGTCGCATGTAGCGTGCTGACATTCAAACTCATCCGCCGTGACCAAAAATGAAGCGCGCAATTATGTTATCGCTCATCAACATCAGGAGTCGCATCCAGATCCAGCTTGAGACGTTGCAGGTTGCCGTATTGACCGTGCAGATGTGAGCGCTACCATCGCTTTGGATCGATTCGCTAAGCACCACAGTCCGGACCGCCCTCACCCCGGCCCAACGAACCAAAAGGAACCCGGCCATGGACTATTCGCATCAGCGAAGTGCCCAGCACAGGCGATGCTTGCCCGCGCTGAGCGCCGCGCTCCTTGCCCTCCTCGCCAGCGGCCTGACACTGCTGGCCACCAGCGGCGTCGCGGCGGCGGCGACCGTCGGCACGCCCACGCCGATCACCGGCGGTCAGTCCGGCCGCTGCCTGGACGTGCCCAACTCCAGCACCAACAACGGCGTCCAGATCCAGCTGTGGGACTGCAGCGGTCAGGCCAACCAGTCCTGGACCTACACCTCCAGCAAGCAGCTGCAGGTGTACGGCAGCAAATGCCTCGACGCGAGCGGCCGAGGCACGACCAACGGCACCCAGGTGATCATCTGGGATTGCAACGGGCAGACCAACCAGCAGTGGAACCTCAACACCAACGGCACCATCACCGGCGTGCAGTCCGGACTGTGCCTGGACGCCAACGGCGCGGCCACGGCCAACGGCACGAAGATCATTCTCTGGTCGTGCAGTGGCGGCGCCAACCAGCAGTGGAGTCAGTCCACCACGACGACGCCGCCCCCCGGCTCGGGCCCGTGCGACATCTACGCCGCCGGCGCGACGCCCTGCGTGGCCGCCCACAGCACCACCCGGGCGCTCTACCAGTCGTACAGCGGCAATCTCTACCAAGTGCGACGGTCTTCGGACAACACGACCAGGAACATCGCCGTGCTGAACACCGGCGGCGTGGCGAACGCCGGCGCGCAGGACTCCTTCTGCGCCGGCACGACCTGCGTCATCACCGTCGTGTACGACCAGTCCGGTCGCGGCAACGACCTGTGGTACCAGGGCTCCAGCGTGGTGCCCGGCTCCAGCCAGAGCAGCCCCGCCAGAGCTACCTCGGAGTCGTTGACGGTCGGCGGCAGCAAGGCGTACTCGCTGTACATCAATCCGGGCAACAGCTACTGGCGCGACGGGCACCTGACCGGTGTGCCGACCGGTAGCGCGCCGGAGGGGATGTACATGGTGACCAGCGGCACCCACGTCAACGGCGGCTGCTGCTTCGACTACGGCAACAGCGAGACGACCCGCAGCGCCGACGCCGCCGGGGCGATGGACGCCATCAACTTCAGCACACAGTGCTGGTTCGGCGGCTGCTCCGGATCAGGTCCGTGGGTTCAGGCGGACCTGGAGTGGGGTCTGTACACCGGCGGCAGCCAGTCGTGGAACCCGAACCAGCGGGCGTTCACCAGCAAGTTCGTGACCGCCACCCTGAAGAACAACGGCACCTCGCGCTTCGCCATGAAGGGCAGCAACTCCCAGTCCGGCAGCCTGTACACCCTGTGGGACGGTGGACTGCCCAGCGGGTACAGCCCCATGAAGAAGCAGGGCGCCATCATCCTGGGCAGCGGGGGCGACTGCTGCAAGCCCGGCGGCGGCGCGAATCTCAGCGCCGGAACCTTCTACGAGGGCGCGATCGTCGCCGGTTACCCCTCCGACGCGACCGAGAACGCGGTCCAGGCCAACATCGTGGCCGCCGGCTACCGCTGAAAGCTCTGCGCCGTCCGCGCCGACTCGCCGGCGCGGACGGCGCCCGGTCCACGCCCGACCATGCCGCGTACACGTCGCGAATCGCGAAATCCACAGCATTGGCGCCATGCCGGGTCTGGCGCATCCGTTCCGCTACCCGAAGGGATCCACTCCATGTTGGAAATGAGACGAATTCTTCACCGGTCGCGGCAGGCGGCCGCCCTGAC
This sequence comes from Catellatospora tritici, assembly GCF_019083965.1. Taxonomy (GTDB): domain Bacteria; phylum Actinomycetota; class Actinomycetes; order Mycobacteriales; family Micromonosporaceae; genus Catellatospora; species Catellatospora tritici. Next base: position 67,156 of record NZ_JAHRCY010000035.1, on the reverse strand, counting down.
CGCCGCCTGCCTGGTCGCCACGGGCCTGGTGGCGGTGACCGCCGACCCGGCGCAGGCGGCCACGTCGATCACCGTCAACGGATCTTCCGGCGGACAGACGTTCGACGGCGTAGGGGCGGTCAGCGGCGGGGGCGGCAACAGCCGACTGCTCATCGACTACCCGGAGCCACAGCGCGGCCAGATCCTCGACTACCTGTTCAAACCCGGCTACGGCGCGGCCCTGCAGATCCTCAAGGTCGAGATGGGCGGCGACACCAACTCGACCAGCGGCTCCGAACCAAGCCATGAGCACGTCCGCGGGGACCTGGACTGCAACCGCGGCTACCAGTGGTGGATCATGGAACAGGCCAAGGCCCGCAACCCCAGCATCAGGCTGGCCGCGCTGCCCTGGGGCGCACCGGGCTGGATCGGCAACGGCAACTTCATGTCCCAGGACATGATCAACTACTATCTGGACTGGCTGGGCTGCGCCAGGCAGCACAACCTGACCATGGATTACGTCACCGCCGCGCAGAACGAGAAGCGCACCGACGCGACCTGGACCATCAACCTGCGCAACGCGCTCAACAGCAACGGCTACAGTGGCGTGAAGATCATTTTCGGTGACGACTACCCGGGCAGCTGGGGCCCGGCCAACACGGTCGCCGGCAACTCCACCCTGCGCAACAGCATCGATGTCCTCAGCGCCCATTACGTGTGTGGCTACCTCAGCGCGCAGACCTCCTGCTCGGTGTCGTCGACCGCCACCGGCACGGGCAAGACGCTGTGGAACAGCGAGGGCGGCTCGCAGGACTACAACGACGGCGCCAAGCCGCTGGCCCGGGGCATCAACCGCGGCTACATCGACGGCCGGATGGTCGCCTACCTCAACTGGGACCTGATCGCGGCGATCACCCCGAACCTCCCCTGGGCCACCGTCGGGCTGATCCTGGCCAACCAGCCGTGGTCGGGCTGGTACTCGGTGGGCAAGAACACCTGGGCCCTGGCCCACACGACCCAGTTCACCGCACCGGGCTGGCGGTACCTGGACTCCTCCAGCGGCTACCTCGGCGGCAACCGCAACAACGGCAGCTACGTGTCACTGAAGTCCACGAACAACACCGACTACAGCACGATCATCGAGACGATGGACGCCACGAGCGCCCAGCAGCTCACCTTCAACATCACCGGCGGCCTGTCCACCGGCCAGGTGCACGTCTGGGCGACCAACCTGAACTCGAACAACACCAACGACTTCTTCGTGCACAGCAGCGACATCACCCCGGCGGGCGGCGCCTTCTCACTGACGGTCCAGCCCGGCTACCTCTACAGCATCACCACGACCACCGGGCAGGGCAAGGGCACCGCGACCAGCCCGGGTCAAGGCTCGCTGAGTCTTCCGTACAGCGACAGTTTCGACAGCTACGCCGGCGGCCGGATGCCGAAGTACCTGCAGGACATGCAGGGCGCCTTCGAGGTCGTGTCCTGCGGCGGCGGCCGGTCCGGCATGTGCCTGCGCCAGATGTCCCAGCAGGCCCCCATCACCTGGAAGACCCTCGCCGACCCCGCCACCTACGGCGGCAACCTGAACTGGGGCAACTACACCGCCTCCGCCGACGTCATGCTCGAACGGTCCGGCTACGCCCAGTTGGAAGGCCATGTCGGGTCGACGAACCTGGACCCCATCGGCAACTACAACGCCTACTTCCTGCGGGTCACCGACACCGGATCCTGGTCGATCCTGCGCAACAACACCAGCGGACAGCTGACCACCCTGCGCAGCGGCACCGTCTCGGCGCTGGGCACCAACCGGTGGCACAGCCTGTCCCTCGGCTTCTCCAGCGGCACCATCACCGCCGCCATCGACGGCACGACGGTCGGCACCGCCACCGACTCCACCTTCGGCACCGGGCAGGTCGGGTTCGGCACCAGCCAGGGCGAGACCGCCCAGTTCGACAATCTGTCCGTGGTGGGCGGCTCGGGCGGCAGCACCAGTCCGCTCGTCAACACCAGTTCAGGCAGGTGCCTGGACGTCCCCGGCCAGTCCCAGACCAACGGCACCCAGGTGACCCTGTGGGACTGCAACGGCGGCACCAACCAGCAGTGGACCTACACGGCGGGCAAGCAGCTGCAGGTGTACGGCAGCAAATGCCTCGACGCCAACGCCCAGGGCACCAGCTCCGGCACCAAGGTGATCATCTGGGACTGCAACGGCGGCGCCAACCAGCAGTGGAACGTCAACACCAACGGCACCATCACCGGAGTCCAGTCCGGCATCTGCCTGGCCCCCAGCGGCGCAGGGAGCACCAACAGCACCCCGATCATCCTGGCGACCTGCACCGGCGGCAACGACCAGAAGTGGAGCCGGGGTTGAGGCCCTGACCACCCGGTCTTACGTCACCGAGGCGCCGGGCCCGACGGTGCGGATCTCCGTGACCGACCCATACGGTCCGTCGGGCAGGGCGTCGACCCTGTCCGACGGACCGCGTCAGCTGCCGCCGACGGTCAGCCGACCGCGTGCCACAGAGCGTCCGGCAGCTGGGCGAACGCGCCCGTCACGACGGAGTCGGCGGGTAGCGTCGCAGTGCCTCGCCCAGGCGGCGTTCGGACAGCCCCAGGCCGTAGTGGGGAGCGGTGTCGAACATCCGGATCAGTCCGCGCCGACGGCGGCCGCGGCGTCGCCGTCCGCGGTGGCATGGCCCAGGTTGCCGATGCCGGAGGCGCCGAAGCCCAGCACGGTGACGTCGATGCCGGTGCGGCCGAGCGGCCGCACCGGCATCCGGTGATCGAGTCCGGTCACGCAACCTCCCCTGTCCGGTCGTCGGCCGGCGTGCTGGCGCCGTGTTCGGGCAGCTTCCAGACCAGCGGCAGCGGCCCGCGCGCGGACACCGCCATGTCGAGCAGCGGGTGGATGACCTCATGCCACCTGTGGGTCAGCTCCAGTTTGTCCATCGCCTCCTCCATGCCCACCCAGTCCTCGCAGACGATCGTGTGGAAGAGGTCGAGTCCGTCCCGCCAGATGTGCCAAGAGTGCACACCGCTGTCTCGCAGGGCCTGCTCATGCTCGGGCGCCAGCCTCGCATGGATCCGTTCGTAGGTCTGCTCGAGACCGGGGCGCAGTCGGGTATGTAAGCCGATGACCTGCACGGTTCCTCCAGTGTGTGTGGCGCTTGGCTGCCGGTTTGCGGCGGCGGGTAGGAGCCTGACCCGGTCACCTGCTCAGCCAGCCGCCGTCGACCGGAATGAGCGCTCCATGCACGTAGTCCGATGCCGCCGAGGCAAGGAACACCGCCACGCCGGCAAGGTCGGCCGGCGTCCCCCACCGTCCGGCGGGGATGCGGTCGAGGATCGCCGTGTTGCGCCGGGCATCGTCGCGCAGGGCCTGGTTGTTGTCGGTGGCTATGTAGCCGGGCACGATGGCGTTGACGTTCACCCCGTGCGGTGCCCACTCGTTGGCCAGCGCCCGGGTCAGTCCCGCCACGCCGGACTTCGCCGCGGCGTAGCCCGGCACGGTGATACCGCCCTGGAAGCTGAGCAGCGAGGCGGTGAAGACGATCTTCCCGGTGCCGCGCGCCAGCATCGCCCGGCCGACTTCGCGTGCCAGGACGAACTGGGCGGTCAGGTCCACGGCCAGGACCCGGTCCCAGTCTTCGTCGCTGTGCTCGGCGGCCGGAGCCCGCGCGATGGTGCCCGCGTTGTTGATGAGGATGTCGACGGGCCGGTGCCACTGGGTCAGCTCCGCTGCCAGGGCGGCGACGGCGTCCCTGCGGGCGAAGTCGACGGCTCGCACCGCGCAGTGCCGGCCGTGTCGCGTCACGCGACGGGACACCTCGCTGCCCTCGTGTTCGAGCTGCGCGCTGACGGCGACGATGTCGGCTCCGGCCGCTGCCAGCGCATCGGCGATGGCCAACCCGATGCCGCGGCGAGCGCCGGTGACGACGGCGAGTCTTCCGCTCAGGTCGAACATCATCGCTGCCCGCCGCAGTCGAGGAGGATCTTCATCATTCGTGTTCCGGACGCCAGGGCGGCGAAGGCGTCGTCGACCTGCCGCAGCGGGTCGATCCGGGTGATCAGGTCGGTGGCCGGGATCTGTCCGGAGGCCACCAGCTCCACCGCGGTCTGCATGTCGTCCTGGCCGTAGAGGCGGGCGCCGAGCATCGTCAGTTCGCGCCAGAAGAAGCGGTGCAGGTCGACGTTTCTGGGGGTGGGGTGGATCGCCACCATGACGAGCCTGCCGCGCGGCGCCAGGGCTTCCACGGCGGTGTTCACCCCTGCCGCCGCGCCGGAGACCTCGAACGCGACGGCCGCGCCGTGACCGCCGCTCCAGTCGCGGACGGCCTCGGCCGTGGAGCCACGGGCGGGGTCGATGGTGGTGAAACCGAGCCGGTCGGCTGTCGCCCGCCGATGGGTGCTGGGCTCCAGTACGAGGACCCGGGCACCGGTGTGGCGGGCGACGACTGCGATGAGCAGGCCGACCGGGCCGCCGCCGACCACGACGGCATGTTCGCCGCCGACCAGTCCGCTGCGTCGCACGTCGTGCACGGCGACCGCGGTCGGCTCGGCCAGCGCGCCGTGGGCGAGGTCCAGCCCGTCGGGCAGGCCGATGAGCGCTCGCGCGGGCACGTTCCAGCGCTGCTGCATCGAACCGGCGCTGTCGATGCCGATGAAGGTCAGGTGGGGGCAGACGTTGCCGTGACCCGCGCGGCAGGTGGGGCAGTCGTCGCAGGGCAGGACGGGAAGAACGGTGACGGGAGCGCCGACGGCCCAGCCGTACACACCTTCGCCCAGTCGCGCGACGGTTCCTGACATCTCGTGGCCGATGACGGCGGGGACGGCCACCCGGTGGTCCATGGCCCCGTGCAGGATGTGCAGATCAGTGCCGCAGATGCCGGTGTAGGCGACGTCGATCTGCACCTCGCCGGCGGCCGGGGGCTGCTCGGGCACGTCCACGACGCTGATGCGCCCGGTGCCCTGATATCTGGCCTGCTGCATGACGTTCCTTCCAGGGCGGGGCAATTTAGTGCCGAACTCGGGTCGCTTGCCGCCAGTTCGTCGCCAGGGGGTTCCAGCTGATGGCATACGTATGACATCATATGTGTCGCGCATTGACAAGGTCAGCTTCCCGTCCAAGCCTCGGACTGGCGTCCACTGCGGACGCGAGGTTCGCCAACCGTTGCTCAGGAGTCACTTCATGCTGGACATCGGCAATGTCAAGGTGATCGACTCACACATCCATGTGTGGGATCCGTCGCGGGGCCGGTACCCGTGGCTCACGCCGGAGCTTTCTCCGATCGACCGCACCATGACGCTGAGCGAGCTGCTTCCCCACCTCGCCGGGCACAGCGTCGGCGCGGTCGTGCTGGTGCAGTCGGCCGACGACGACTTCGACACCGAGCTCATGCTCGAAACCGGCGACGCACACCCGCAGGTCGTCGGAGTGGTGGGCTGGATCCCCCTGGATCAGTCGGCCCGCGCGGCGGCCCGACTGGCGCGGCTGCGGGAGAACCCCCTGTTCGTCGGGGTGCGCAACCTCATCCACGAGCAATCGGACCCGCACTGGATACTGGCTCCCGAGGTGGACGCGGGCCTGGACCTGCTGGAGCAGTCCGGGGTCCCGTTCGACTTCGTGACGGCCGGGCCGCAGGCGGTGGCGGTCGCCGTCGAGGTGGCACGGCGGCATCCCGGTCTTCACCTGGTCCTGGACCATCTGGGGTCGCCGCCCGTGTCGGGTGACGCCTCCCAGTCGCGGCAGTGGCTGCGCTCACTGGAGGCGCTGGCCGAGTACCCGCGGGCCTGCGCCAAGCTGTCGGGGCTGTACCTTCGGCAGGACCCGGACCAGTCCGCGCTGGCCCGGGTCAGTGGGTTCATCGGCGCGGCGCTGGACCTGTTCGGCCCGCGCCGGCTCATGTACGGCGGCGACTGGCCGATCTGCCTGCTCCACGAACCCTATGGCCGAACGCTGGACATCGTCCGGCACAGCCTGCCCGACCTCGACGACGCGGGATGGAACGACATCCTCGCGGCGACCGCGGCGCGCGTCTACGGCATCGATGAGCGGCGTCTGGCCGCCGCCTTCGGATGACAGGCCGTGCCCGGGTGGTTCGCGGTCGAACCACCCGGGCAACGCACGTCCGACGCGCCGGTCATCACCTGCTCGCCGAGCACCGGCTCGATCAGCGGGCCCGTTTGCGCGCACCGGTGGCGGGCTGGTCGGCGTCCCGGTTCGGGCGGCGGCGGTTCCAGGAGCCGACGATGTGCGCACGCATGGCCGCCGCGGCGCCCTCGGCGTCTCCGGCCAGGACCGCGTCGTGCACAGCCTGGTGCTCGGCCAGCGTGCGCAGCATGACGGCCTCGTTGTACTCCCCGTGGTAGCGCATGCTGCCGCGCGCCTTGTCGTGGATGCTGTTCACGATGGCCCGCCCGAGGCGGTTGCGGGAGGCCGCCATGACCATGTCGTGGAAGTGCGCGTCGGCCGCGGCGAACTCCGGCACGTTGTTGATCTTGGAGCGCATGAGCTCGAGCGCCCCGCTGATGCGGAGCCCGTCCTCGTGGGTGTACGAGCTCGCCGCCGCGGCGGCCATGTCGGCCTCGAGCGCCGTGCGCGTGGCCACCAGTTCGTCGAGGAACGACAGGTTCGCGTCGTGGGCGATGATCGCCGTGAGCACCACGTCGTCGAGCAGGTTCCACTGGCGCGGGTCGGTGACCTGGGTGCCCCGGCCGTGCTCGATGCGGACCAGGCCCTTCTCCTGCACCACCTTGACCGACTCGCGGATCACCGTGCGACTGACGCCGAACTGATCGCAGAGCTCGTTCTCCGGGGACAGGGTCGAGCCCGGCGGCAGCGCCCCGCGCACGATGTCGTTGACGATCTGCTGCACCACGTTGATGCCCAGCTTCGTGCCGCGCACCCGGGGCGGGGCGACCTCACCGGACGCGGCATGGGCCATGCCGAATGGACCAGCCGCAACCTGCCGCGCCAACGAAGCCCCCCTGGACCTGAATCCGAATCGCCTGCCCTACACCAGGGTATGGTATGCCCTCGAAGACGTAACAGGTAAGATGTCATATGTCACTCGACTGCCAGACCACTGCGTAGAGCCAGAATTCTTGCACAAAAGTGTTATGCGTGGCCATTGGCAGGACACGCGTACCGCTCAGGTGAGCCTGTCGGTGCCCCCAGACGCGGGTGCGTCCACCGCGAGACTCCGCCCGGTGGACGCACCCGCCACGACACTCGCGATCAGGCAGCCGCCGGCATTCGCCGGCCGGCCCGCTCCGGCCGGACCCCAGGCCCGTCGTAGGCGACCGTGGTGGGCCGCGCCGAGCAGGCGGCGACAGCGTCCTCGTCCACGACGATGCCCAGGCCGGGGCTGTCCCCCAGGACGAAGCCACCGCCTTCGACCCCGACATCCAACGCCACACCGACCGGCGGCTGGATGATCTGCAGCTCGGTGGACAGATGGTTGGGCACCGACGTCGCGGCGTGCACCAGACCGACCGGGTGGGTCCCGATGGGGCTGACCGGCAGATCGTGGGCATGGGCCAGGGCCGCCACCCGCAGGAAGTGCGTCACGCCCCATACCGACGCGGTCTGCACGATGTCCAGTGCGCCGGCGGCCAGCAGGCCGCGGAACTGCTCCAGGCCGCTCAGGTTCTCCCCGCCGGCCACCGCGGCCCGCACCCCGCGTCCCACCGCGGCCAGGCCCTCGGCATCCCAGCGGCGAACCGGCTCCTCGACCCAGATGAGGTCCAGCGTGCGCTCGAGCTCGCTGACGTAGCGAACTGCCTGCTTGCGGTTCCAGCACTCGTTCGCGTCGAGCATCAGACCCGGCCGCGAGACGCCGCCGGAGTCGGCGAGCACATCGCGCACCAGGGCGAGGCGGCACCGGTCGCGGTCGACATCCAGGCCGCCCTTCAGCTTGGCCGCACGCATGCCGCGCTCGGCGTAGGCCTGGTAGGCGGCGACCAGCTCCTCGTCGTCGAGGCCGATATCCAGGCCGGAGGCGTACGCGGGCACTGTCCGGTCGCGTCCGCCCAGTAGCCGCCACAGGGGCTCCCCCGCCGCCTTGGCCTTGATGTCCCACAGCGCGGTGTCGAACGCTCCGATGGTGCCGGACACGGCCCCGGCGTGCCCGGCCTTGAACGTCTGCCGCTGCATGCGGTCGTACAGGGCCGTCACACCGCGCGGGTCCTCGCCTTCGATCGCCGCGAAGACCGCCTCCAGCTGCACGTGCGAACCCATGCCGACACCGGTGATGCCCTCGTCGGTGGTCACCAGCACGATGGGCACCTCGGTGACGCCATCGGCGAAGACACCGTTGGCGTCACCGACAGGGCGGCCCCATTCCTGGACGGTGGTCAGGGCGCGAAACCCAGTGATGCGCATGTCAGCCTTTCGTCGAACCGGCGGTGACAGCGTCGGCGATCCGGCGCTGGAAGAAGAGGTAGACCGCCAGCACGGGGACCGCGGCGATCAGCACTCCCGATGCGAACGTGGGAATGTCAGCCGAGTACTGCCCTCTCAGCGACGTCACCCCGACCATGAGAGTCCGGTGCTCCGCTGAGGGCATCATCAGCAGGGCGATGAGCACGTCGTTCCAGCAGAACAGCGCGTTGAGCACGCCGACCGACAGCAAAGCCGGCCGTCCCATGGGCAGCATGATCCTGAGGTAGACGCCGTAGGTGGTGTTGCCGTCGATGCGCGCCGCATCCACGATCTCGGCCGGAATGGCACTGTAGTAGCTGGCCATCAGGTAGATCGTGAAGGGGAGGAACTGCGCGACGTACGCCAGGATCAGTCCGGGATAGGTGTCGACCAGCCCGGTGTCGGCCATGGTCCGCACCAGCGGAACCATGATGACCTGGAACGGCACGAACAGCGCCGCCAGGCAGCCGAGCAGCAGCGCCCGCGAGCCGCGGAAGCGCAGATGGCTCAGCGCGAACCCGGCCATGGAGCCGAACAGCAGCAGCAGAGCCACCGCGCCGGCCACCGCAACGACGGAGTTGAGGAAGTGGCGTGCCATGCCGGCGCTGGTCCACGCCGTCACCACATTGTCCCAGCGCAGCGAGTCGGCCACGGAGAACCTGTCGAGGACGTAGTCGTGGCGGGTCTTCATGGCCGCATTGGCGGTGAAGACCAGCGGGTAGATCGTGGCCAGCGCGAGCAGCGCCATGGGGGCTGCGACCAGCCACCGGCTGATTCTGGCGCCTCGCATCAGTCCTCCCTTCCGGTACGGCGCAGGATGCCGACCTGGGCGAGTCCGACGACGAGCATGACCAGGAAGAGCACCGTCGAGGCGGCCGAGGCGTAGGCCGGGCGGTTCATCTGTCCCTGCTGGATCCAGATGTAGTACTCGGGCAGGTAGGTCGACCCGCCTGGCCCTCCGCTGGTCATCACGTAGATCAGGCCGAACATGGAGGTCAGCATGCCGATCATGGTGGTCACGAAGACGAACTGGATGGTTCGTGACAAGCCCGGCACGATGACATGACGGATCACCTGCGGCAGGGTCGCGCCGTCCGACCTGGCGGCGTCGAGCAGGGCCGGGTCGAGTGTCGCGAACCCGGACAGGAACACCACCAGCGCCATGCCGAAGGTCGCCCAGACATGGACGCCGACCACGGTGAACATCGCGACGTGCGAGTCGCCCAGCCAATCGACCGGGCCGGCGCTCAGCACGCCCAGGACACGGTTGAGCGGGCCGTCGAACGACAGCAGGAGGTTGAAGATGGAGCCGACGATGACCGGGGAGAGCACCGCGGGGAAGAAGTAGACACTGCGGTAGAACCGGTGGCCGGGCACCCGCAGATAGATGAAGGTCGCCAGGATGCCGGGGATCGCCACCGCGACGGGCAGCAGCAGCACCAGCCATCCGACGTTGCGCAGCGCGCCGAGAAACAGCGGATCGGCGAACAGCTCGACGTAATTGTCCAGGCCGACGGCGACTCCGTTGCGGTCGCCGTCTCCGGTCAGCGAGAAGTTGACTCCCAGCAGCAGCGGCCACAGCCTGAACAGCACGATGACGAGGATGGCGGGGGCCATCAGCACGAACGGGGACAGTCGCTCGCCCGACAGCAGACCGGCCCGTCGAGTCTTGCGATGCGCGTGCCCTGCTCCATCGGCCCGCCCCAGCGGGGTGGGACGGGCCGACAGCGGCGGAGATTCACCGAGCTGCACGTGTCAGCTCCGGTCCGATTCACCGAGCTGCTTGAGCGCGTCGTCGACGCTGACCGTGCCCTCGAGGATCTGCTGGGACAGCCGACCCATCAGCTCGATGGTCTTCGACGACAGTGCGACGTGCAGGGCCGGCTTACCGGTCTTGAGGTCGGCCACGATGGCGCTGATCGCCGCTCCGCCGTTGGAGGTCTGCACGGTGGTGTCGGAGACCACCGCGCCGGCGTCGGCGTAGAACGCGGTGAGGGCCTCGGTTGAGGTCAGCGAGCGGACGAGGTCGGCGGCCAGGGCCGGGTCCTTGGTCCACTTGGCGACGGCGTAGCCGATGCCGCCGTCGAACGGCAGGCTGGGAGTGGTGCCGTCGGTGATGACCGGGGATTTCAGGACACCGACGTTGTCGGGCCCAAGGAACTCGTTGAAGTCCTTCCAGTGCCCGATGTCGGACATCAGGCCGATGATGTTGGTGGCCTTGCCCGACTGGAAGATGCCGAAGGCGTCGGTGAACAGCGTGGTCGAGTTGCCGCCTTTGCTGTTCAGGCCGCGGTCGTCGACGTCCTTCCAGAGCTGGAAGACCTGCTTGACGTGCGGGGAGGTCCAGTCACGCTGTCCGGCGATCCAGCTGTCGTACTCCTGGGGGGTGAGGATGCCCGACCCGAACGCCGACAGGAAGAACTGGATGCCGATGCCCTCCTTGTTGCCCAGGGCGAAGCAGCTGGCCTTGGTGGCCTTGGTGATGGTGGCACAGTCGGCGGTGAACCCGTCCCAGGTGGTGGCCGGACGCTCAGGGTCGAGCCCGGCGTTCTTGTACAGGGTCTTGTTGAAGTAGATGGGGTACCCCTGCAGCGTGACGGGTGCGCCGTAGGTCTTGCCGTCCTTGGCGAACGCGTCCCATCCGGTGAGGCGTTGCTTGTCCGAGGCGACGAACCCGTCCAGGGGCACGAGGGCGTCCACCCGGTCGCGGATCTGGCCACCACCGTTGAACATCATGACGTCCGGGCCCTTGCCTGCCTGGATCGCTGCGCCCAGCAGCGTGTAGTACTGATCGAACGGCTGGGCGACGAATTCGACGGTCACCCCGGGGTGCTTCTTGACGAAGTCGGCCTTCGCCTTCTCGACGTACGCGGTCGCGGTCTTGTCACCGGACTTCCAGTCCCACACGACGAGCTTGCCGCTCGCGCTGTTGGCGGAGTCTGTGCCAGTGGCACTGCCGCAGCCGGCCAAGGCCAACGTCGCCGCCACGGCGACCGACCAAAGTGCTCGCTGCTTCATCGATGCTCACTTCTCGGGAAGGGGCCGACGGGCCCGGCCCTCGCTGAATGCAGCCAAAGCTAAGTCATATGATGTGTGATGTCAACGAACTTCAAGGTCCGCCCACCGGTCCGTCGATGAGCCGTCGGCGGCGCGACCCTCTGTCCCTATTGGTGATATCGACCTCAATCTATTCTTGTGTCGACCTCCACGAACGGCGATCCATGACGCGGTGGCGGGACGCCCTGGGGCGTCCCCCCCCCCCCCCCGCTGTCCCGGGGGGGGGGGCGGGCCCCGCCGGGGCCCCCCCCCCCACCGCGTCATGGCGGCAGGTCGGGTTTAAGGTGAGGGTGGGTGCGGCGTTCTTGGCCAGCCAGTGGGCCATGTCGGGCCACCAGGCACCGGCAGCGGGGTCGATGGTGCCGTATTCGGGGTCGGCGGGTCCGGGAGTTCCGCGCTTGCAGCTGCCGTCGGATTCGCCGATGGTCTTGATCCACAGGAAGGCGTCGGTCAGTGACAGGTCGGTCTTGGCCGTCGGCCGCCGCACCTCCCGTCCACGGCGTACCGCTGCCCGCGGTCGCCTCCAGCAATGGAGTAGGCCGCCATCGGCGGCAGCTTCGCCGACAACTTCAACTCCCTCAACACCAGCCGCTGGTACAAGTCCGACGGCTGGGGCCAACGGCAGCATGTTCAACGTCGGCTGGCGCGCCTGCCGGTCGAGATCCCGTCCACCGCTGCGGCGGGGTATGTGGTGATGAGTTGTCGCGCCCGCTCCCGTCATACCTACGACGGGACACGACGAGCGGAAGGACGACGTGATGAGTGCGGACACATGGCTGGAGGAGCTGGGCGTGGGCGGGCTGGGCGAGATCGACGAGCTGGCGTTCTCTGGGCTGGCGGAGCGGCACCGGCGGGAGCTGCACGTGCACTGCTACCGGATGCTCGGGTCGTTCGATGACGCCGAGGACACCGTGCAGGAGACGTTCCTCCGTGCCTGGCGGCGGCGGGAGACCTTCGAGGGGCGGTCCACGTTCCGGGCCTGGCTGTACCGGATCGCGACCAATGCCTGCCTGGACCTGCTCGCCAAGTGCCGCCCGGAGCCTGCGACCGGCGGCGAGGTGCTGTGGCTGCAGCCCTACCCGGACCGGCTGCTCGACGAGCTGCCCGCCGGCCACGCGGACGAGCCGGAGACCGTCGCCGTCGCGCGGGAGACGATCGAGTTGGCGTACCTGGTCGCAGTGCAGCACCTCGCGCCGCGCCCGCGGGCCGTGCTGATCCTGCGGGACGTGCTCGGCTGGCCGGCGAAGGACGTCGCGGAGCTGCTCGGGGACTCCGTCAACTCCGTGAACAGCGCGCTGCAGCGGGCCCGCGCGGGCATGCGGGAGCACCTGCCCGCCGAGCGGCAGGACTGGACCGGCGGCGAGCAGAACGCAGGGACGCGCGAGCTGGTGCGCCGCTATACCGACGCCAGCGTGGCCACCGACATCGCCGGGCTCGCCGCACTGCTGCGCGACGACGTCCGCTGCTCGATGCCGCCCACGCCGGGCCTGCACGTCGGCCGTGACACGGTGGTCGGCGACTGGGTCGAGAGCGGCTTCGAGGGCATGAAGGGCCTGCGCACCGTCCTCACCTCCGTGAACCGGCAGCCCGCTGTCGCCTTCTACCAGTGGCAGCAGCAGGAAGGCGCGTACCTGCCGCTGACGATCGACGTCCTGCGCGTCACCGGCGGGGCGATCAGCGAGATCGTCACGTTCCACAACGACCGGTTCCCGCGGCTCGGGCTGCCGGTGTGCCTGCCTGCGGACGGCATGGAGTAGGCCCGGTGTGGCACGGCCGGTCCTGGCAATCCCGCCCCCTTCGGGTTCGCTCATCGCTGCTGGCTGGCCAGCCACTGGTCGAAGGGGGTGGGTGCTATCTCCGCATCGGCCGCGGGTAGCAGGACGTCACCGGCCGCGGTCTCGTCGAAGATGCCGCCGTGCCAGGTGGGCACGAGCCGGATGTTCTTGCCCTGGGCGGTGAGCGTGCGCCGGGCCATGTCGATCATGTCCTGCGGCTCGGGTCCGGCGATGTCGCGGTGGCGGCCCTGTGGGCTGCCGACGGCGACCCGGGCGAGGATGTCGGCGACGTCGGAGGGCGCGATCGGCTGCATCAGCAGCGGTGGCAGCTGCGCTACCCCGTCGCGTTCCATCCAACCGGCGACCATCGCGGGAAAGTCGTGGAACTGTGTCGCGGGCACGATGGTGTACGGGATCGGCCCGGCCTCCACCGCGGCCTCCTGTGCACGCTTGCCCGCCATGTGGGCGTTGCCGGGGACGGTGCGCACCCCCGTGATGGACAGCACGACATGGTGGCCGACCCCGGCGCGCTGTTCGGCGGCGAGCAGGTTGGCGGTGGCGGTGGTGAAGAAGCTGACGGCCTCGGTCGCTGACGTGGTTTCGGTGCTGGTGGTGTCGACGACCGCGTCCACTCCGGCCAGGGCTTCGCCGAGGCCGGTGCCCGCGACGACGTCTACGCCGTGGGACCGGCTGATGGGCACGACGTCGTGCCCATCGCGTTGCATGGCGGCGACGGTGAGGGAGCCGATCCGTCCGCTCGCTCCGACCACTGCTATTCGCATTTCGTAACTCCTTGCGTATTTGCCGGGTATTTGCCGAGGTCAGGGAACAAGGTTTCGCGTGGTCGGTCTGTCCGACCGTATGGTTGCTCCGGCCGCCGATGCCCACACGTTCTGTCTGCGTCCTGCGCGTGAGCACGTGCGAGGTCGGCGAATGTCCGCCGTTGCGTCTCAGCCGAGGTAGAGCTGCCTGCGGGCCGCCACGAAGGCTTCGATCGACTGGGCAGGCAGGCCGGTGACGCGTTCGACGTCGGCGGAGGTTCGGTCGTAGCGGTTCTCGTGGTGCAGCCGGGCCATGGTGGCGATGTGCTGTTCGGTGTGCGGGGGCAGGCCGGCCTTGGCGAGCACCTCGGTCCGCCACCAGGCGAGGGGGACGTCGGTGTAGGTCACCGGTCGACCGAGTGCCCGGGAGAACTGCTCGGCCAGTTCGGTCATGTCCACCGAACGCGGCCCGGTCAGCTCGTAGACGTGGCCGACGTGGCTGGTGGGGTCGCGAAGCACGGTGGCGACCACTCTGGCGACGTCGTCCACGGCGACCGGCGATGTGCGGCCGGTCCCGAACGGCAGGGCGATCGTGCCGTTCCGCCTGATCGACCGCGCGGCCAGCGTGGTGAACAGCGGGTTGTCGAGGAACGACGTCGGCCGGACGTGGACCACGGGCAGGCCCGACCAGTTGAACACCTGTTCGGCGAGCCAGTGCAGTCGCTGTTGGTGCGACTCGGTGGTGCTGGTGGCGGTCATCTGGGACACCGTCATCTGCGACATGTCCACGAGGCAGTCCAGGCGGCCGTATTCGCGCGCGACGCTGGCCACGACGGCCGCGGCCAGCAGGTGGTCGGGTGAGACGGGCATGGCGAAGTAGACACGTCCGGCGCCCTCGATCGCGGCCGCGACGGTCTCGGGCCGGGTCAGGTCGCCGAGTACCACCTCCGCGCCGAGCGTCCGCAGCTCGGCGGCCCGGTCGTCGTCGCGGCGGACCATCACGCGCACCGGCACGTCCTGTGCACGCAGTCGTTCGAGAACCGTGCGACCTACGCCGCCGGCGTTGGCGATGAGAACGAGTTCGCTGGCAACCATCAGTTGATCTCCTAGGTCAACGGTAGTCGAGCCGCCACGGACGTACAGGCTGTCGCGCAGGTTGGGCGCCTGCCCGTCCGAACAGGCGGTGTCAGCGGCCGGGGGCGCGCTTCTTGACCTCCTGGAGCACCCAGCCGTTGCCGTCGGGGTCACTGAACGTGCTGAAGGAGCCGTAGTCGGCACGGTCAGGGTGCGGCCCGGCGACCCTCGCCTGGCCGGCGCGGTGGACGACGTCTGCGCCGTCGTGGCCGTGGTAGAACAGCCCGCCGGCATCGTGGAACACCTCGCTCACCTCGATGCCGCGCTCGATGAGCTCCGCGCGGGCCCGCTCGATGTCGGGGACGACGAGGTACAGGCCCTGGGCCGAGCCTGGTAGGGCGGAGGTGAGGCCCCTGCCGAACATGATCGAGCATGTCGACCCGGGCGGGGTGAGGTGAACCGCGCGCCAGTCGTCACCTGCCGTCCTGTCGAGGTCCAGGCGGAATCCCACCGCTTCGTAGAAGGTCTTGGCCCGATCGACGTCGGACACGGGCAGCACGATGAGTTCGAGCTTCAGATTCATGGGGTCCTTCTTCCTTGCGCCGGCCACCCAGCGGTCCGGTCTGCTGATGTCATTCGGGACGACGCCCTCGCCGTCGCGGCCACTCCTCCGTCGCGAGGAACCGGCCCAGCCGTACCGCCTGGGCCCCCCGTGTACTGCGGGGATGCCCGGCCGAGGCGATACGAGCATATGCTCGTATATCGAGGTCGACAAGGGTGGGGCCGGTCACGTTCGGCCAGGTCATCCTGGGTATGAATCGCGCCTGCGTACTTCGGCGCGGGTGCTCCTACCCTTGAACCGGGACGCGGAGGAGGCGAAGATGACCGAGGCGGCGGCAGACGTCGAACTGTGCAACAACCTGGCGCTACGCAAGGCGGCCCGCTATCTCGGCTCGACCTACGACAAGGCGCTCGCGCCGGTGGGCCTTCGCGCCACGCAGTTCAGCATCCTGCAGAAGCTCAGCGCGCACGAAGAGATGACCATCAGCGGACTCGCCGACATGATCGCCATGGACCGTACGACCATGGCCACGAACCTCAAGCCGCTCGCGCGGGAGGGCCTGGTGACCATCGAGTCGTCCGCCGCCGACCGCCGCGCCCGCAGCGTGAAGATCACCCCGGACGGCCTCGCCCGGATGAAGGCGGGTCTGCCACTGTGGCAGGAGGTTCAGGCACGGTTCGAGGGCGCCTTCGGCGCCGGCGACGCGGCGCGGTTGCGCACGTCCCTCGAAGCCGTCCTGCGCACAGGCTTCGAGCCTTGGGCCGAGTGACCCACCGATCCAGGCGGCCGGATCACGCGACTGCGCTCAGCTCGTCGTACCGGACGAGCCCAGCCACGGTGCCCATGCCACCTCACCGCCGGCGACTCCGAGCAGAGTGATCTGATGGTCGACGAAGGCAGGAGACGCTCACATGACCGAGATCTCACGGCGTACGCCGTGACCCGGCACCGGTTCCACGGCGACGAGGCCCGCTTCGACGTGCTCGCCGAGTTCATTACGGCACGATTCCCGCAGGCCCGGTACGTCGCCGACGTGGCCGGCGGGCAAGGGATGCTGACCCGGCTGCTGCGCAAACGGTTCGGCCTGGAGGCCGAGGTCGTCGACCCCCGCGGCTGGACGCTCAAGGGCGTTCCGGCCCGGGCAGAGCCCTACTTGGCGACGCTGGCCGACTACTACGACCTGATCGTGGGCCTGCACCCGGACGAGGCGCTACGCGAGGTGGTCGACTCGGCCCGGATACGACCCGTGCTGGTCGTACCCTGCTGCAACTTCTGGGACCGGGACCGCAAGCTCGGCCGTGACGAGCTGCTGGCCGCGATCACCGCCCAGCACCGTGCCCTGGGCGGCCAGGTCGAGCATGTCGAGCTGGCGTTTCGCGGCCCGAAGAACCGAGCCCTGGTCCTGCTGCCGCCGGTCCGCAGTTTCGCCTGTCCAGCGGCATCTGGGAGCCGGATGTCCTGACCGACAGGCATGCGTCGTTCGGTTCAACGGGATAGCAGCGTCGTAGGCTGCGGCGGCGGAATCCCGGCGGCGGGCTACTTCGCAGTAGCATGCCGCGTCATGACCCCACTCGACCGTGACTCCGTTGTACTCGAACTGCGCGGGCAGTTCGCGGGACTGGCGGACGTGATCTGCGCCGGCCGGTCACTGGAGCGGCCCGTCCCGGGGCTCGCCTGGACGGTCGGGCAGGTCGCGATGCACCTGTTCACCGTCTACGGCGTCTTCGCCGCCGCCCTGCGCGACGAGGACGTCAGTAGCCTGTTCACCGAGATCGGCGTACACGACACGCTCCCGCAGCAGGTCGCCGCGACGAACGCGAACGTGGTCAGTCAGTATGCGTTCGCCTCGGCGACCGAGGCCGCCGAACAGCTGACCCTGGCGGGTGAGGCGCTGCTGTCAGCCATCTCGGCGGCCGACCTCGACCGGTCCGTCCCCGCGCCCTGGTACGGGCCCTCGGTCATGCACGCGGGCGCGACTCTCGCGGCGCTCATCGGATCCGAGACACTGGTACACAGCGGCGACATACACCGGGGGCTGGGCGTCGCGTACCGGCCGAACCGGCGCCTCGCGGCGCTGATCACGCCGACGGTGATGATGCGGATGCTGCCGCTGGTGGTGGACCAGAAAGCGGCGGCGACCATATATGCCGTCTACGACGTCAGGTTGCGCGGCGCCGGCAGGTTCACGATGGCCTTCGCCGACGGCGACGTCCGTGTCGGCGAACCCGGACAGTTCGGGCGCAGCGACTGCGCGCTCTCGTTGACACCGGTGGCCGCGTTGATGATCGCGTTCGGCCGGGCACCGGTCTGGCGCATGATCGCCACCGGGCAGGCGCTGTCCTATGGGCGGCGACCCTGGCTGGCGCTCAGGTTTCCCCGGCTCTTCCTCAGGCCGTGAATGGTGGACGCGACGCATCCTCGGCGGCTACGGGGTGCCGGTCGGGCGGTCGTGGACCCGGACGATCCGCATCGCCGCGTACGGCCAGCGCTGGACCAGGTCGGCGACGCTGCCGCCGGCGGGCAGCGCGGGGAACGGCGCGACGGTCGCCGGGTCGACCGGCGAGAACGTCACCGCCACGAACATCACGTAGTCGTACAGGCGCTCGGTCGTCAGGTTCACGTCGACCGACACCGCGCGGGGCATCCGGGCGCTCAGCTCCACATTCAGCGGGTGCGTCACCGGGCCGACGGACGGTTCGACCCGCCAGCCGGCCGGTACGGCGGGCGTGCCGCCGGAGATCACCGACGCGATGTAGCCGGGGATCCACGACCCGTCCGCGCTCAGCAGCGCCGCCGACGTCGACGCGGACAGCCGGAACAGCACCACCTTCGCGGCCCCGATGCCCAGCGGCACCGTGTCGCGGTGGTGCACCAGCACGTCGACGACGCTGGGTTCGCGGTAGACGCGCCAGATCCGGTCGGCGGTCACCGGCCGGATCGGGTGTACGTGGTCCATCAGGTCGAGTTCGGTGCCGAGCGCGTCCATGGCGCCGGGAGAGTGCCAGGGCGCCCGGTACACCGCGAGCGGGTCGCCGGGGCTGCTGCTGAGCGCCCCGGTCGAGGTGAGCCGGGTGCCGCCGACGACGAGGTCCCACAGCTGCCGGTTGATGCGGGTGCCGGCGCCGAGGCCGTTGTTGGCGCGGTGCAGGCTGATCAGTTCGGCCAGCGCGTCGTTCCAGACCCCGTCGGCGGTGACCGATGGGAAGTGCCACCGGAACGCCGTCTGGAACGTCCACAACTCGTACACGGGGACGTTGTGGACGGCGGCCCAGTTGCTGGTGGCGGTGATGACGCCGGTGCCGAACTGCCAGCGCGGGGCGGTGGCAGGCACCTGGGGCCGTACGGTGATGTCGGGGCTCTCGACGACCTTCAGCGGATCCAGCAGCGGGCTGATCCGCGGGTTGGCCATCGGGGTCGGCAGCTTGCGCCGGTTGTCGAACGAGTGCACCCGCAGGTAGGTCCGCATCGGCTCCTGGTCTGCGGCGAGGTCGACCTCCCAGACGCCGCGCGACTGCAGCCCGGCCCGCAGCAGCCGCGGGCTGTCCGGGTCGCTGCTGGTCCACACCGACAGGTCCTGCACCACGGCCTGCGGCAGGTTGCTGACCATCGGGAGCCAGGTGACGGTCGCCCCGGCGCGTTCGCCGTGCCAGACGCCGGTGATGGTGCCGACGTATACGTGGGCCGCGTCGGTGGGGTCGACGGTGACGGCCTGGGCGGGATCGATCGGGCCGATGCTGGCGCCGGGCGGCGGGGGCAGCTGAGTGCGCAGTCGTGTCGGCACGAACGTGCGGGTGGCGTTGTCGAACCGGTAGCAGGTGTCACCCGGCGGGGTCGCGGTGTCGCCGGAGCAGGTCAGGTAGAAGTCCTGGCTCTCGGGGATGGGCGCGATGTCGGTCAGCGTCGTGACGCTGACGTCCAGGCGCGGCTGCGGCGGACCGGGCGGGGCGGGTGGCAGCGGCGCAGGGGTCAGCAGCGGGTCGGCGGTCCACTGCCCGGCCGGGTTCTGCTTCCAGCGCACGACGCCCTTCTCGAACAGGGCCAGCAGCTCGGTGGGCGAGGCCCACTTGACGGTGAGCACGGGCCCGAACGGGCCGACGCCGCCGGTGATCGGGCCGAGCACGCCGCCGCCGGGCACTCCGAAGGCGGGCATGAGGTCGGCGCCGGCGGGGCGCGGGTCGACGTCGGGCGCGGGGGCGGCGGTCGCGAACGGCAGCACCCGCCAGTTGTTGTACGGCATCGCCGCCAGGTTGTCGGTGATCCACACCCGGTTGGTGCCCAGCGCGATCCGCCCCGAGGTGGCGTTGCGTTTGACCGCCGACGGTCCGGAGTAGAACGCCGACGCGTCGTTCTCCCGGTCACGCGGCGGCAACTGCGGCCAGAACCACCTGGTCAGCGGGTCGGCGTAGCCGGCGAGCGGGCGGCAGTCCCAGGACCCGAAGACGTACTGCGCCATGATGTACTGCGACTGCACCGGGTGGAACACCACACCGCCGCCGTCGCCGCCGAAGGTGTCCTCCCACACCATCTCGCCGACGCGCATCAGCCGCCCGTTGTCCTGCACCCCGGCCGCGCCGAAGTGGCTGCTGGTCGGGTGCTGCACCAGGAAGTTGACCTCGAACGCGGCCAGGCCGGTCACCCGGGGCCCGAAGCTGTTGGCCCGCCCGGCCTGTGGGGACACGAAGACGCCGCCGTCGCAGCCGACCCACACCTGCCGCACGCCGTCGACGGTGGCCAGACGCAGGCAGTGCACGTCGGCGTGCACGTTGTCGCCGATCAGCCCGGCGGGCCGGTGCGGGGTGCCCGCCCGGGAGATGTTCGGCGCGGGCTGCAGCGCGGAGCCGTTGACGTCCAGGCACCACAGCGACGACGCCAGGCCGTCCGGTGAGGTGGTGGGCGGCAGCTCGACGTAGGCGCCGCCGAGGTAGAGCCGGTCGATGTCGGGGTTGGGCGGGTTGCTGACCACGTCCACGACGATCGCCTGGTCGTAGTCGCGCTGGCTGCGGTGGCCCGGGTCGGTGATCCACACCGGCGGGACGGCGCTGAGCGTGGTCGCGGCGGGGCTGGCCGCGGCGATGTCGGGGATGCGCCAGATCGTGTTGACGTTGTTGGCGCTGGCGCTGGGCACGATGTCGCCGAGCACGTACACGCGGCCCCCGGCGGCGGTGGCCAGGCTCATCCGGCCCTGGATAGCCGGGGCGGCGGCCGAGGAGGCCAGCCCGCCGACCCACTGGAACGTGGCGCCGAGGTCGTCGCTGAACGCCACACCGCTGCCCAGCGGCGCGGCGGCGGCCGGGGTCTCCAGGCCCAGCGCGAGGGCCACGACGATGCGTCCGTTCGGGTTCGGGCCGGGCACCCACAGCACGTCGGTGACGACCGGGCGCGGGTTGGCGGCGTACAGGTTGCTCGGCAGCGGCACCAGGGCCCAGGTGAATCCGGACGGGCCACGGGTGCCCAGGAACAGGCCCGAGGTCGTGGCGGCGGCCACCCGGTCCTGGCTGGGTCCCGATGCCGCGCCGGGGGTCGCGGCGGGGTGGCGGGCCAGCCGGAACGCGCTGACGCCCTCCATCACCGCCAGCCCGGACTCGGTGTCCCACGGGTCCGGCAGGCTGCTGTCGGCCGGGCCGCGGGCGGCCAGCACGCCGAGCCCGGCCAGCGCCGGGCGGCCGGGGCGGCTGAACATCATCGACTCGCCGGTGCCGACCATCACGAAGTCGTCGGCGGCGGTGGCACCGAACGCGACCAGGATGCTGCCGCACGCCTTGGCGGAGTTGGGGCCGCCGGTGTTCGCCGAGCGGGCCGCCGCGTCGCCGACCGGCCGCCAGAACTGGCCCGCGTCCTCGGTGTACCACAGACCGCCCTTGCCGGTGCCCGCGTACGCGCGCCGCCCGTCGGGGCTGACCGCCAGGTCCCGGACGCGGCCGGTGGTACGCACATAGTTCGACTGCCCGCTGCTGCGCGCCACGGACGGCCCGATCGGCACCCACCGCCGTACGTGTCGGCTGACCGGCGGCAGGCTCGCCAGCAGCTGCCCCATCGCGGCGGCCAGCAGACCGGCGTCGAAGTCGCCCAGGCGCGCCGACGCGAAGCCTTCGCGCCGGGCGGCCATGCCGCGGCGGCGGGCCCGGCGGTCCTCGCGGCTCTCCCCGCTCACGCTGTCTCCCCCTCGTCGTCGGGCGTCACCCGGATCCAGCCCTCCTGCGCCTCGTGCGGCAGCCGGGGCAGGTACGCGGTCTGCGTCGCCGCGACGATCGGGTCGTCGCGCCAGGTCAGCGGGCCGGTGCGCCGGGTGAACGTCTGCTTGTCGCCCAGCAGGTTGACCAGCGGCAGCCGGATCTCGGCCGGGTCGACCAGCACCGGCCCGACCCGCACCGACGGCACGAGGCGCCGCAGCCCCGGCGTCACCCAGTGGTCGGACAGGGCCAGGTGCTTACGCGGCAGGATTCCGGACGTCAGGTGCACCCGTCCCAGCGGCAGCATCAGCAGCGTCAGCCGCACCGTCTGCCCCGGCCGCACCCGGATCCGCCCGTCGGGCACCAGGTACGGGTGCGCCAGCGGGTCCAGTCCTGGCGTCGTCACCGCGCCCAGCAGCCCCAGGTGCCCGCGCAGCCGCCCGCTCTCGCGTGCTTGCGCGGCGACCACCCGGTCGACCAGGTGCAGCCGCGAGTAGTCGTCGTCGACGTAGAAGCCGAGCAGCGCGTCGTCGGTTCGGGTCAGCTCCCCGAGGCTCACCTCGAACCGCTGCCCGGCCAGCTTCGCGAACGCGTCCCGGCGCGCCTGCGCGCCGCCCGCCTCGGTCACCTCGACCTCGGCGGTGTCGTCGGGGGCGTCCAGCCGCAGCACCGCCCGCACCACCGCGATCGGCCGCCCCACCAGCCCGGCCACCGTCGGCGACCCGACCGCCGCATAGGTGTCGACCGTCCACAGTGTCGTGTCGACGGCCCTTAGCAGCGCCGACAGGGCACTGTCGGCCGGGGCGGGGCTGAGCGCGCGGGCCCGCGCGTCGGCGACGACCAGCCCGGCGGCGATCTCACCGGTGATCCGCGCCGCCGACGGCAGGTCGGCCAGCGGGCCCGCGTCCGGCGGCACCGGCCGGCCCGGCGCGGGTTCCCACGTCACGGCACCGGTGACCGGGTCGTGACCGAGCTGCCCGATCGCCTGCCCGCCGACCGTGAACGCCTCGAGCTCCTCGTCGATGTGGTCGGGCAGCAGGAACCCGGCGACCGGGTTGACCCCGCCGGCCGGATCGAGCTGGTCGACGTATGCCTCGTGCAGGTCGTCAGGGTCGGTCGCGGCGGGCTGCGCCGGGTCGACCAGCCGGAACAGCCAGCGGGCGCTGTGCTGCAGCCGCGGCCGCAGGCACATCCCGCCGGGCAGGTCCACGGCCAGGTCCAGGGTGGTCGCGGCGGCCGCGATCGCCTCGGCGGGGATGTCGAGGGTACGCCCGAACGCGTCCACCAGCCGCAGCCGCTCCACCTGCACCGTGCCCCCGAACAGTGGCACCGGCAGCCCCGACGCCTGCGGCCGCCCGTCCGGGCCCCGGTGCACCACGCCCACGTAGTCGATGCCCAGCAGCTGCTCGCGCAGCCCGTCCAGCGACGCCGACACCAGGTCCATCGGCGCGACGAGGTCACCGAGGCGCTGCAGCGCCTGCTCGTCGGCGCTGGACAGGGTCGACGCGCCGCCGGTCGCCTCCCGCTGGTGTTCGGTGTCGATCCAGCGCCGGATGCCCTCCCGCAGCGCCGTCGCCGCGCCCTGCCCGATCGGGGCACGCCCGGCGCAGGTCAGCCGCACCGGGTTGCCCGGCTCGGGCGGCGCGTCGGCGTCGGGCTGCAGGTCCAGGTCGGACAGGTGCCAGCCCGATACGCTGTCGTGGCCGTCGGCGCTGGCACGCCACTCCAGCCACAGCGGCACCCACGGCTGGCGCCACGTGGTGACCGCGATCGGGCTCGGCGGGGTCCCGACGTACAGGGAGTGGCGGGCCAGTTCCTGGGCGATCTGCCGGTCCACGAGCTGGTCGCGGCTGGACGCCCAGGTGCCGGCCGCCGGCTTGGCCGGGGCGGCGGCGGTGTTCGTGGGAGACAGGGACAGGCCGCTCAGGCCGTCGTAGCGGCCGTCGGCGCCGTACAGCCGGACCATCTCGGCGGCCAGGCGGGTGCGGTACGGCCCCGTCGCGCCCGTCGGCGGCGCCCCGGCCTCGGCCAGCCACCGGTACGCGTACGGGTTGAGCAGCACCGCCTCGCGCACCACGGTCAGCACCTCGTCGGGCACCGCCCCCGACCCCAGCGACGGCACCACGGCCGCGCCAGCCACCACGCCCTCGATCGCGGTGACGGCCTCGCTCGGATACCGGCAGCGCAGCCGCCCACCGTCGTCGAACTGCCCGTCGTGGTGGTGCCGGTGGCTCGGCCGGGCCCCGCGCAGCGCCAGCATCGGCGCCTGCGGCCGGAAGTAGCGCGGCGCGGGCCGCACCACCTCCCGCGCATCGGCCCGGTCCCGCCCACCGCCGGCCAGGCGCACCTCCTCGGTACGCACCGACCGCGCCTTCTCTGCCCGACCACCCAGCAGCATGTCCGACTTCAGCGACCAGCCGAGCTTCGTGCCCAGCCGTGGCGACGGCGCTGCGGCCCGGCCCTTGCGGCCCACGGTCAGCGGACCCGCCGACGCGCTGTCCTCACCGTGCAGCCGGTCCGGCTTCGCCGCGGCCAGCGGCGCACCCGGCAGCGCCCAGAACCCGTCGCCGTGCTCCCGCTCGGCCAGGTCCGTCAGCCCGTCCGGGCTGCCCAGCTGCTCGATCAGCCCGCTGGTGAACGCCGCGACCAGCGTCTCGGCCTCGCGCCGGTGCTCGGCGTCCAGGCCCAGCACCGCCGCGCCGAACGCGGCGACGACGTCGTCGAGGTCCAGCCCCAGCGCCACCCCGAGCGCCGCCGGGTCGGGCCGGTCGTCGGCGCCCGGCAGCGGCCCGGCCACCGGCACCCCCAGCACGCAGCCGTGCAGCAGCGTCGCGTACCGGGCCAGCGCGGTGGTCACGATGACCTGCTCGACGGCGGCGACCGGCAGCGCACCCAGCATGGCGACCCCGTCCAGGCGCCCGGTCAGCACGGCCCCGTCGGCCGCCGCGACCGACGCCGGCGGGTCGTCGACCGGGGCCGCCAGTCCCGCGGCCTCGCGCACCTGCGCCAGCCGCGGGTCGGCGACCAGCACCGAGGTGTCGTCATCGTCGTGGACCAGCCGCCAGCCCTTCGCCGCCAGCGCCGCGTCCAGCCGCGCCGGGCCCGCCGCACCGGCCAGCGGATCGGCGCCCAGGTCGCTCCACCAGCCCGCGACCGTGTACACGGCCTGGTCGGCGTGCAGGTCCGGGGTCAGGTCCGCGAGCGGGTCGTGGAACGCGAACCGGTCCGCGCTGGCCGTGTACGAGGCCGTCCACATCAGGGACCCGCCCGCGGCCGCGTCCAGTGGATCGAGCACCGGCCCGGCCGCCGCACCGGGCGTGCCCGGGTACGACTCCAGCGGCGTCACCGTCGCGGTCGCGGCGTCGATCACCCAGCCGCGCAGCAGCGCCTGCCGGGCCCCCTGCGGCGCCAGCGCCCGCACCACCACCCACCGGTCGGGCAGCCGCGGCAGCACCAACTGCCCCGTCTGCGTGTCGTGCCGCCCGGCCAGCAGCGCATCGGGCAGCGCCCAGTGCAGGTGCACCCCGTCCGGGCGGTGCTCCCCGTCCGCGAACGGCGCGGGGTCCTTCGGCCCGCCGGTGACCGCCACCGTCTCCTCGCCGCCCGGCACCACCACGTACGCCTGGACGTCGACGGGGACGAGGATGCGGGTGCGCCGCGACAGCTGCGGGTCCCAGGTGTGGAACGTGGCCGCGTCCACTCCGGACCGGACCAGGTCGGCGTAGCGGGCGTCGAAGACCGCCTTGGACGCCAGCTTCGGGTCGATCGCCGCCATCAGCCACCTACCCGGAACACGCTGGTCACCATGGTCTCGTACGAGATCGTCGGCCGGAACACGTGCGTCACCGGCGTCGCGGCCGGGTCTCCGAACACCTGCCGGAACGGGAACCGCACGAGCTGCAGCGCGTATTCGGAGCTGTCCAGGCCGTCGGCCGCGCCGCTGCCCACCTTCGGCTTCAGGGACCGTTCCAGCTGCTGGATGTCGACCACGCCCGGCGCCCCGGCTCGGAACGGCACGTCGACCGGCGGTCCGGGCAGGTACTCGAACGTGGTCGCGTCGCGCGGCCGCAGGGTCGCCCGCACCTGGTCGTCCTCGCCTGTCGCCTCGAACCCGAACTGCACTCCCTGGCGCGGCTCCTCCACGTGCACCACCTTCGGCACCCCGTCGAACAGGCACAGCAGCACCGCCGGGGCCAGCCGCTCCAGCCGCAGCAGCCGCATCCGGCCCGGACCGTCTTGCGGGATGCGGGCGGTGTCGCCGCCGTCGGGCTCGATGCTGAACGCCCGCACGTGCAGCGCCGGCCAGCCCGACACCGCCCGCGAACGCAGCAGGAACCCGCTGATCGGCCCGGCCGCCCCGGCGTAGCGCCGGGTGCCCTCGCGCCGTCGCAGGTTGCGCTCCTCCTGGTCCAGCTCGTCGCGCACCCCCGGGTACTGGGCGGTCAGCTGCGTGCGGTCGTCGCTGTTGACCGTGCCCACCGCCAGCGCTCCCTGCACCAGCGCGTCGGTCCAGCGCCGGTCCACGTAGAACCAGCGGATCGACTCCGGCGGCAGCAGCTCGCTGTCGGCCACCAGGTAGGCGAACGGCACGCCGTCGAGCAGCCGCAGCCGCACCAGCCACTCGCGCAGCTCGGCCGGGATCGCCCCGTCGCCGTCGTCGGTGTCGGCCAGCACCACCGGCGGCTGCACGGCCAGCGCCAGCGGCAGCTCGGCCAACAGGGCCTGCTTGTCCAGGTTCATCGCGAACCTCCGGGGAGATCCCAGCCTTCAGGCCGGGAAGGAATCGGACTGCCCGCGTAGCGGGACAGGGAAAGGCGATTCGCCTGCCGGGCGGGCCGCCGTCGGCTGTCAGATCCGGCCGCTAGGTTGCGACCATGACGACCAGGCACGTGAAGCGGGCGTTCAAATACCGCTTCTATCCGACGGATGCGCAGGCAGCAGAGCTGTCGCGCACGTTCGGGTGCGTGCGGAAGGTCTACAACCTCGCGCTGGCGGCACGTACCCAGGCGTGGCAGCAGCGGGCCGAGCGAATCAACTACAACCAGACCTCGGCCATGTTGACGGCGTGGAAGAAGACCGAGGAACTGGCGTACCTGCGCGAGGTCTCCTCGGTGCCGCTCCAGCAAGCTCTTCGGCACCTCCAAACGGCGTTCACCAACTTCTTCGCCAAGCGGGCCGAACACCCGCGGTTCAAGTCGCGGAAGAAGTCGCGGCGCTCGGCGGAGTACACGACCAGCGCGTTCCGGTTCCGCGACGGCGAGCTGACCCTGGCAAAGATTGCGGATCCGCTCGACATCGTGTGGTCCCGGCCGTTGCCCGAGGGTGCGTCGCCGTCCACGGTGACCGTGTCGCAGGATCCGGCCGGGCGGTGGTTCGTGTCCCTGCTGTAGGTCGCTAGGATTTATGCGCGTATCGCTGATCGGCGACGCGACAACCTGCACAAATTGTCCGCGCGACTCGTCCGCGAAAACCAAGTGGTCGTAGTCGAAGGACTGGCCGTGTCCAACATGCTCAAGAACCACAGACTCGCCAGGGCTGTCTCCGATGCGGCGTGGGGCGAGTTCCGGAGCATGCTGGAGTACAAGTGCGACTGGTACGGGCGAACGTTCATCCCGCTGGACCGCTGGTTTCCCAGCTCGAAGCTGTGTTCCACCCCGGGGTGCGGCTACGCCAACGAGAAGATGCCGTTGAACGTCCGCGAGTGGACGTGCCCGCGATGTGGCACCACCCATGATCGGGACGTCAACGCTGCCAGGAACATTTTGGCCGCCGGGCTGGCGGTGTCTGCCTGTGGAGCTGGTGTAAGACCTCAACGGGAGTCCTCCCGGACAGGGCGGTCGGCTGTGAAGCAGGAAGTTGTCCCGACCGCACGCTCGCGTGCGGCTCAGCCGTGAGGCTGAGGGGAATCCCCCGCTTCCGGCGGGGGAGGAAGTCAACGCGGCGCCTCTCCCGGGTGGACGTCGACGCGGGGACTGAGCGTGTCGGTGATCAGGGCATCGCGGCGCCGCGCCAGCGTGTCGGCCAGCGCCGTACGTATCGCCGCCGGTGCGGCAAGGTGCACGTCGGCGGTCAGTACCGGCTGCTCGCGCAGCTGGCTCAGCACCGTGTGCGGCTCGCCGGTCAGCAGCTGGGCGGCCAGCCCGAATCCGGCGGCCAGCACTGTCTGCGGTTCGGCGTCGAGCACCAGCGGGCGGCCCGCGTCGACCAGCGGGCGCGGGTCGCCGAGGAAGTCGTGCGGCCGCTGGGCGACCGCCCCGGCCAGTGCCCGTCCGAGCGTGGTGCCGATCCGGGCGTCGACGGCCCCGCCGACGCCGAGGCCGCTCAGGAACGGGGCGAGCTGCGCCCAGGCGGCGCCGCGCCGGTGGAACTGGTAGCCGCTCTGCCGCCAGCGCAGCAGCGCGGCGACCATCGACGGCCGGGCCAGGGCGAGCAGCCGTCCGATCTCGAACGCGGCCGCCAGCGAGATGTCCTCGCGGCCGTCGGGGACGATGATGCGCAGCTGGTCGGCGGCGTGCGCCAGTGCGAGGCGGCCCTCGGGCGGGTCGGCGGTGGGGTGCGGCACCAGTGGGCCGCGATACCAGGAGCGCACCTCGTCGCCGCGGCGCAGCTTGTGGGCCAGGCCGGTGTGGCCGGTCTCGACGACCTCCAGCGGCGGGCGCCCGACCGGTGCGGCCGGGGTGTCGGTGACCGTGCCGAGCAGCCCCGAGTCCAGGCCCTCCATCAGGCTACGGAACGTGGTGGCGCCGTATGACGTGAAGCTCCAGTGCAGCAGCACCGGGAACCGCAGTGACGGGTCCAGCGGCAGTGCGACGCTCACGTCGACGGCGGTGTGGCCGAAGTCGGCGGCCATCTCGGCGTACACGTCTGCGTGCGAACGTGCCGCCGAGGCCGTGCCCCAGGTCGGGGCCGCGCTGTAGGGCGCCGCGGCCGCGCTCGGCGTCGCGATGACCGCCCCGGTGGCCGGATGCGATGTGGCGGCCGAGGCCGCGGCGGCACCGGTTACGGCGCCCAGGAACAGGGTCGGTTCGGTGCCGAACGCCGTCGCCACCGGCTCGGCGGCCACGTGGGCGCCCGCGGCGGAGGCGGGGGACGCAGTGGTGCCCATCCGCAGGTGGTCCCACGCCGCCCCGTTGACCGCCGTGGCCGCCACTGACAGCGGGGCCATCGTGAACGGCCGTGGCGGCGGCGCCTGCGGCAGCAGTCTCGTGAACTGGCCCTCCAGGTTCACCAGGCAGGCCAGGTACTTCACCGGCACCGCCTCGCCGTGCTCGTCGCGGCCGGGCAGCGGCAGCCGGTTGGCGATGACGACCGCCAGGAACCCGTCGTCGTCGCCCATCATCAGCTCGGTGTCGTGGATGTCGACCTCGCGGGCGTGCGCGAGCAGCGGCACGTCCTTCTGGGTCGGGAAGATCCGGTCCACCATCGACTTGCGGATCAGCAGGTAGTTGCCCAGTTCCGCCTCGGCCTTGCCCTCAAGGTGCACGCCTGGGGTCACGCACTGGGCGGTCGGCTGGTTCAGTTTCAGTTCGGCTTCGCCCTCGGCGATGAGCACCAGCGCCAGCCACGGCGTGGCCCGGGGCACCCCGGTCTCGACCAGCCGCTCCCACGGCAGCGTACGGCGGCGGATCACCACCTGAGGCAGCCGCGACCCGTACGAGCCCTCCCCGCCCGCGGGCGGGAACGTGGACAGCACCTGGTCGGGCGGCAGCCCGTACCGGGGCGAGCGGACCGTGACGTAGGTCGGCAGGTCGTCGACGGGCAGGTCGTCGGCGTCGTGGCCGGTCGCGGTCAGCGTCTGGCTCGCCGTGAACCGGTAGTCGCCGGCCTGCAGCGGCGGTTCGATGCGCGAGTACAGCACGAACTTGCCCTCACCGACGGTCATGCGACGCCTCCTGCTGCTGGTCGAGGGCGGTCCAGGTGATCCGGCAGCCGTCGCCGCCGGTGGTGAGCAGCCGCGCGGTGGCCGCGACCAGCCCGTGCCGGACCAGGATCGCGGCGATGGCGGCGGGGGCGCGGCCGCTGCCGAGCACCCCGGTGACCCGCCAGTCGCCGCCCGCACGCACCCGCACCCCGACCGGCCCCGAGCCGGGCTCGACGGCGTAGAGCAGCACTGACTGGCCGCCGCTGTGCACGACCGTCGGCGGCAGCTCGCCGCGCGCGTCGCGGGCCCGCAGGGCGCCGGTCAGCTGCAGGGCCAGGCCGTCGAGCCGCTCGGCGTCCGCGGCCTCGACGGCGATCGCGACGGTGCGCACCGGACCGGAGAACCGGGTCAGCGAGGCGGCCGTGCCGTCGAGCAGGTCGGCGGCGGTGCTCCAGCGGATGCCGCTGCCGGTGGGCAGGCCGTCGCTGGTCAGTACGCACCCGGCGGCCAGGGCCGCGTGGCCGCCGAGCGCGCACAGCCGCGACCGCGAGTGCCAGCCGGCGAGCCCTTCGGCGACGGTGGTGGTGCCGTCGGCCTGCACCGCGACCAGCGCCGCCGTTGCCGGAACCGGTACCGGGCCGTGGGCGTCCGCGTCGGCGAGCACGTCGCCGCCGCCGTTGAGGATCGCGACCCGGGCCCGGCCGCTGACGTTCAGCGTCCCGCCACCGGTGGCCGTCGACGCGTCCGGAAACGTCAGCACGACCAGGTCACCGGACCCGATGACCTGCCCGCCGGCCTGCGCCTGCGCGGGCGGCGACTCTCGGCCGGCCGGCTGGGCGGGCACGTGCGGTACGGCCGCGTGCGCCGAAACCCGGCCCAGCGGCAGCGCCGCGGCCCGCGCGCTCGTGCCGGGCTCGCCGTGCGTCTCCACCCGGGCACCGGGCTGGGCGCCGAACCGGTCGGCGGGCGCCGCCCTGTCGCCGCCGTGCGGGTCGTGCGCATTGCCGGGTCGGTCGTCGCGCGTCCCGTGCGGATCGCGCGCCTTGCCGGGCGGACTGTCGGGCCTGCCCGGCAGGTCGTGGGGCTTGCCGTGCGTGTGGTCGGGCTTGCCGGGCAGGTCGTGCGACTTGCCGGGCTGGGTCGGCGGGACGTGGGTGAGCGGACCTGGGTCGGGCAGGGACGTGCCGGGCGGAGTCTGCGGAGCGCGGGGGTCCGGGACCGGTTTCGTGGCGGACAGGCCGCCGACCAGCGCGGACAGGCCGGCGGTGCCGTAGCCGTACGAGCGGGTGGTGCCGGGCACGACCGTACGCGGCACCGACGCGGCCACCAGGGTGCCCTCGCGGGGCACCGACGGTGCCGCGGCCAGGTGCAGCTCGACGGGCAGCTGGGTGGCCAGCCGCACCCGGGCCGCGTCCAGGGTCGGCGCGACCCGGCGCGGCGGTTCCCGGTCGGCCACCGTGGTGATCGCCGCGCGGGCGGCGGCACCGGGACCGGCGGTGAGATACCCGGCCACGATCGGCGCCCGGTCGACCCGGGCCGCGGGCGGGGGCGGCGGCGCGACCCGGGCCGCGGCCGCGTCGGCGCCGTTGGCGACGGCCAGGCCGTCGGCGAGCGTGCCGAACAGCGGCGGCGCCGCGACCTCGCCCCGGTATGACGCTCGGGCCAGGGCGCTGCGCGCCCCGGTCGGCAGCAGCCCGTCGGCGGTGGCCGCCGGGGCGGCGAACAGTTGCGCCTGCGCCGCGTCGAGGGCCTGCGCCACGCTGGCCACGGTCGGGGACACCACGGTCGCGGCCTCGCTGAGCAGCACGCCCCGGTCGGGGCCGGAAGCCTGCAGCGGCAGCGGCCGCCGCGACGCCTCCACCCGGTAGTAGTCGATCTCGGGGCCCCGGTGCAGCGACTGCGCCTCGGCGACCAGTTTCACCTGGTTGCCCGCGTTGATGACATCGCCCTGCGGCAGGGCGGCCGGGGCGGTGCCCGACAGCTCCGGCTGGCCCCAGGCGCCGATCGGGAACGCGTCGCGGCTGAGGTTGCTGCCGTGCTCGGTCGGCGCCGAGGCGGCCAGGTTCGCGCCGAGTTGCCGCAGCGGCTCGTCCAGCGGCACCCAGCCGCCGGAGGTGTGCTGCTCCAGCCGGATCGCCAGCACGGAGGCAAGGTCGGCGGCCTTCATCGGCTTGAGGCCCAGCGGCACCACCGCCCCGTCGGAGCGGGTCACCCGCACCGGGACCTGCCCGGACGGCAGGCCGACGTCGACGGCCGTGGTGGGCACGGTGGTGACGACGGTGAGTTCGAACTCGGCGTACACCTCGAACGGGCGCTCGCTGCTGCCGTCGGGTGTCGGCGCGGCGCGGTCCCCGCCGGTGGCCGCGGGCAGCGACCCGGCTCCGGTGATCGCCGACAGCGCCCGCGCCCGGCCGCCGCCGGCGTCCTCCAGGTACTTCGCGACGAACTCGTCCCAGTGCAGGGTGCGCGGCTCGACGCGGTGCTCGCTGCCGAACCCGACGGTGAAGCTGCACGGCCCGACCTCGAGGGTGGCCTCGCCGGAGAAGTCCGGTCCCCAGACCTTGACCTGCGCGCCGAGGGAGATGCTGAAGCTGATCGTGCCCAGGAATGTGTCGATCTTTATACCGGCGGAGATGCGGGCGTACGCCATGACCTCGAACCAGAACGGGTCGAAGTAGACGATGCCGTGCGCGCCGAACGCGATGCGCGCCCACGCCCAGCCGAAGTCGGCGCTGACTTCGACGTCCACGCCCGCCATCAGCGCCTCGGACGTCAGCGCGAAGTACGACCCGCCCTTGATCACGATCTCGTCGGTGATGCGCCACATCAGCCCGAGCCGCGCCACCTCCGGGTAGCCGTCGCGGTGGAAGTCCGGGTGGTAGCCGCCCAGCGTCAGCACGAACTGGCCCGACAGCGGCCCCTTCCACCAGGTCGCGAACGCGAACCCGCCGGTCAGGCGCACCTCCGGGTACAGCAGCCACGAGTTTTCGGTCAGGGCCGCCCGGATGATGAACAGGCCCTCGCGGGTGGAGAACCGGGCCAGCAGCCCCAGTTCGATCGAGACCAGGGCCGCCTGTGGGCGCGGCAGTGCCATGCGCGCCAGGCCCAGCAGGTCGATCTCCAGCCCGTCGCCGAACGACACCGCGATCACCGCGATGCCGTCGACCAGGCTGAACGAGTTGAAGCTGATCCCGGCCGCGAACCAGAAGTTGCCGCGCTGCGGCGGGAAGTAGTCGGTCAGCCGCCGCAGCTCCGCCATCGGGTCGGCGGGCGGCTGCGCCGCCGGGTCGAGCGCCTGGATGAACGGGAACTCGGCGAACCGGGTGACGTCGTCGGGGATGCGCAGGCCGCGGTTGATGCCCAGGCCGCCGCCGATGCCGGTGAGGAAGAACGCCGGCGGCCCGCCGATCGGGCCGTTGAGCGCGCCGAACACGAAGAACGACGGGTTGCCGGAGTCGTCGGTGTAGCCGCCGAACACCGACAGGCCGTACACGCCGAAGCGACCCAGCAGCATGCCGACGTACGACACCGGCCCGTTCTCGGGCGGGCCGACGGTCTTGAGCATGCCGCCGGCCAGCGACACCCCGGACAGGTCCGCCGACACGGCCAGGCCCATCAGGTCCGCGGCCCAGCTGTGGATGTCCAGTACGTCGCCGCCGAGCCAGCTCAGCGACAGCCGGTCCACCGCCGCGGTCAACCCGAAGATCGACACCCGGCCGTCGAACATCAGCGAGATCCGGCTGACCGTGCCGCCGGTCTCCACCGTGTCGAACCCGATCCGCTCCAGGTACAGCGGCCCCAGCTGGCGCTGCACCACCAGCCACCACGGCCCCGGCGGCGGCCCGGCGCGCAGCGAGAACTCCAGGCTGTGGCCCGGCCGCTGCTGGATGGCCAGCGCGGGCGAGAACGCCGGGCGGCTGCCCTGGCCGGCACTGCCCGAGTCGGACAGGATGCCGTTGGCGACCCCGTTGCCGCCGCCCGCCCCGGCCGGCGAGATCGCCAGCCCGGCCAGCTCGACCTGCACACCGCCGCCGATCCCGGCCGCGGCGGCCTCGCCGTAGACGTGCACCGCGATGCCGTCCAGCGACACCGCGCCCATCGACAGCAGCGGGCCGGTCGTCTTGGTGAACCGCAGCCCGAGGCCGGACACCGACACCGCCGGAGCGATCTGCAGCGCGGCCGCGGACGTGCCCGACAGCACGTACACGGTCAGGCCGGGTGCGACGGTCGCGTGCACCCACGACGCGTCGACCTCCAGCTCCACCTTGGTGTCGCCGTCGGCGATGGTGAACCGGCGGCCGGGCGCGAGCGAGATGTTGACGCCCAGGGCGCGGACGCTGCCGCTGTCGCTGCCGGTGATCCCGACCGTGACGATCCCGTCGATGGTCAGCACCAGGCCCGGACCGGCGGCCGCGTTCCACAGCAGCCGCTTGAGCCGGCCCAGCAGCGCCTCTGGTTCCAGCAGGTCCAGGGCCAAGCCCGGGTCGATCTGGGTGGAGCCGTCGGTGTCGGTGAAAACGACGCCCTGCAGGCACGCGATCGCGCGCGGCGTCAGCATGGTGCGCAGCTCGTGCACGGCGACCCCACCGGCCAGCGACACCGCCTGCGCCAGCAGCCACAGCGCCGCCTGCGCGGCGTCACCGACCGTCTCTCCGGACGGGCCCGCCGTCACCGCGGCCAGCGCCGGGGCGGAGGCGTCCAGTGCCCAGCGGACCTGCACGCTGCGCGTACCGGCGTCGTCGAGCGCCAGCCCGAGCGCGGCCAGGCGGGTGCCGCCCGCGGCCGATCCGGCCCGCACCAGCAGCAGCGGCCGGAGCGCGAACGGGCCCACGTCCGCGAGGATCGGTCCGATCCGGACCGCGACGTCCACCCCTGCCGTCGACAGCCGCAGCCGCTCCACCACGAAGTGGCCCACCCCGGCGACCGCTACGTCGGCGCGCAGCTCGACGGCGGGCACCGGCCCGCTCGCGTCCAAAGTCAGGTGCACCGGCTGGCCGGTGCCGAACCCGAGCGTCACCACACTGCCGACCGGACCGGACACGGTGACCAGGGTGTGTCCGGGGTCGAGGGCGTTGGCGAGGCTCGCCACGGCGGCGGTGATCAGCTGCGGCAGCCGGGCGGTCAGCGCCGCCGCCGGGTCGGCCGCGAACGCCTCGATCCGCGCCCCGCTGAACGCGGTCCCCTGGCGCAGGTCGAGGGCACCGCCGAGGTCGTAGACGGCATGGCCGACGTCGCGCAGCACCGACGCGGTGAGGTCACCGCGGTGGGCGGCCAGCGCGTCGAGCACCGGCGGCAGCACCGTGCCGCCGATCGCCGACAGGGCCTGCCCCAGGCCGGGCCCGTCCGGGTACAGCGTCAGCGCGGCCGCCGGCGCCGGGCGCAGCAGTTCCAGGCGCACCCCCGGATCCACCGACAGCCGCAGCCCGCGCCCGTCGATGTCCACACTGCCCGACACCGCCGGCTGCGGCAGCCCGTCGGCGCCGATCAGCAGCCCGCCCGACAGGTGCGTCGTCACGGTCGTGCCGCCCGCGGCGGTGTGCAGCGCCACGTCGAGCATCAGCCGCAACCGGTCCCCGGCCGCGACTCCGTACGACACGGTCACCCCGTCTGCCAGCGGCCACCCCGCCGCCGACCCGCGCCCCGGCACCACCAGCGGCGCCAGCGCGTCCAGCAGCGCGACCGCGCTCGCCGCCGGGCTGCTGCGCCACCCGGCGCTCGCCTGCCGCAGCCACCCGCCCGGATCGGCCACCAACCCGACCGGCACCACCACGTCCCGGCCACCGGAGGCATCCGCCGGGGTCAGCAGACCGACCGCGTCCAGGGCCAGGTCCAGCGCCGGCCGGGCCTCGGCCGACACCGCCCGCCGCAGCGCCGTCAGCAGCGCCTGCGCGGTGACCGCAGGCACCGCGACCGTCGCCAGCTCGCGCAGCCCCGCCGCGTCCGGCACCGGTAGCAGCGCGACCGTGCGCGTCGCCGCGTTCGGGGCGGCCCATTGCACCTCGACCGCCGCGCCCGGCGCGGTCCGCCCCACCAGCCGCAGCCCGCCGGTGTGCGGGTCCAGCTCGCCCAGCGACACTGTCGCCGACGCGCCCGCACCGGTCAGCGCGACCGCCGCCTCGATCAGCGGCACGCCCGGCTCGGCCAGCCGCCACGTGATGTCCAGACCGCCCGCGGCCAGGTCGAACCCGACGGTGGCCGGTCCGATCGTCCAGTCCAGCGCAGCACCGGTTCCGGTGCACCCGGGCACCAGCGCCCGCAGGTGCGCCGCCACGTCGGCCGGCGCGGCCGCGACCGCGGCCCGCACCGTCGCGGCGGTGTCGTGCAGCAGCCGGTCCAGGCCGTCAGGGTCCAGGCCGCCCGCGCGGACCACCCCGAGCAGGTCCAGCAGCGCCGCCAGGTCCGCCGACGCGGCCCGCAGCCGCGCCAGCACCCCGCCGACCAGCACCCGCACCTCGGGCACCGCGCCGGTGACCTGGTCGGCGGTGACGTCGAACGCCGCCCCGGCCGGGTCGGCGCGGACCACCCACCGTTCCCGGTCGATCCCCAGTCCGCGAGCCTCGTGCAGCACCAGCTCCGCGTCGCCGGGCCGCCCGTCGAGCGGCACCTCGACCCGGGCCGACATCCATCGCACCTCGGGGTCGCCGGACGTGCCCGGCCCGCCCAGCAGCCACCCGTCGTGCACCCCCAGGTGCACGTCCACGATCACGCCGCGTACCAGTTGCGCGGACAGGCCGCCGCCGGCCCGGCCGATCCGGCACAGCTCCACGGTCGCGCCGACGCCGACGAGCAGTCCGCCGATGTTCAGGTCGATCACCGGCAGGTCCACCCCGGCGTGCAGCGCCGTCACCGGACCGGCGGTGAACTCTGCCGCCGCGGCCGCCTCCAGCCGTGCCGAGATCCCGTCGGCGACGTACGCGCCCAGGCCGTGGGCCAGCGACTCGGCGTCGGTCGCCCCGAACACCGCGCGCACCGACAGGTCCGACCGGCGGGCCTCGGCGGCCGCCGACGGCAGGTCCAGCGGCGCGGCCGACCGCTCGACCAGCCCCGCGACCCGCATCCCGGCCGTCATCTGGTGCGCCAGCATCACCTCCGGCCACCCCGGCGCATCGGTACGGCGCAACCGGTGCAGCAGCCGCAGCGCGTCCCCGCCCAACCCGGTCTGCAGGCTGTCCACGGCCACCGCCGACCACGGCGCCCCGACCGTGATCACCTCGTGCACCATGGCGATGCCCGCGGCGGCCCGGATCGCGGCCGCGCCGCAGGCCCCGTACGCCACCACGGTCACCGACTCGGTGCGCCCGGCCAGCACCGCCGCCAGGCGCGCCGCCTGCTCGCCGACCCCGCCCCGGTCCGGCCGGGCCGCCGCGGCCGCCGCCGGGGCGGGCAGCCGCACGAACCACGTCCCGTCGCCGGTCGCCGGGATGCTCCCGGTCTGCGGCGCGTCGGCGGCCGACCGGTCGAACACGGTGCCGTCGGGCCGCCCCTCGGTCCAGCTCTGTTCGCAGCCGACGTGCACCACCGCCTGCGGCACCGGGCTCACCACCTCGGCGACCAGCAGCCCGGCCCCGCCCGCGGCGACCAGCTCGGCATAGCCCAACCCGTCCAGCACGGTGCCGGTGACCCCGTCGGGCAGGGCCGAGGGCTGCCCGACCAAGCCGTCGGTGCCCGCCCAGCGGGCCGTCAACAGGTCGAACCCGGAGGCCAGCGAGTCGCGGCCCACCAGCAGGTCGGCGACGTCGGGCAGGTTGTACGCCGCGTCGTGCAGCACCGACACCACGGTCGCCGACTCCGGCGCCAGCCCCGACGTCAGGTGCCCCACGCCCGGGGTCACCCCGACCACCGGGGCGCAGCCCGGATCCAGCCACACCGCCAGGCCGGGGGCCCGCGGCTCGCCCGCGACCGGGCACCGGTACGGGCTGCGCGCCGTGCCGCTGCCGTACGGCGCGGTGATCCGCCACCCGCTCAGCAGCGCCGCGACCGGCCCGAGCGCCGCCCGCACCCGCCCGCAGTCCAGGATCAGATCGGCCAGCCACGCCTCGACGGCCGCGGTCGGGTCCGCGCCGAGCAGCCCGCCCAGCGACAGGTGCGCCCCGCGCCCGTTCCAGCCCAGCAGCCCGACGATCGCGTCCACGGCGGGCAGGCGCAGCTCGGCCAACAGCGCGGCCAACACCCGCTCCACCACGTCCCAGTCCGGCGCGGGCAGCACCAGCCGCCCGTCGCCGCCGATCGTCGGCAGCGCGAACGGCACGCGCAGGCCCTGGCCGCGTTCGAGCACGACCGCGAGCCCGTCAGCGGCCAGCACCCCGCGCAGGCCCCTGCCCGCAGCCCAGCTCACCGTCGCGGCGAGCCGGTCGAGCTCCAGGCTCAGCCCGGCCAGGTCCAGCCGGGCGGTGTGCGCGTCGGCGCGGGCCAGGCTCAGCGTGCCGCGCACCTCGGCGGCGAACACGACCGTCCGGGCGGCCAGGTCCAGCCGCAGCAGGCTCAGCCCGACGCTCGCGGCGGCCTCGAAGTCGGTGAGCACCTGGGTGCGCACCGACCCGGCCAGGTCGACAGCCAGCACGTCGCCGGTGCGCGACAGCAGCAGGTCGATCCCGGCTGCCAGCTGCATCCGCCACGGGTCGGCGCCGGTCCCCGCACCGAGCACGGCCGCGACCGGGGCGCCGGTGATCAGGTGGCGCAGGTGCCCGAGCACGTCGGTGATCGCGGCCGGGGCCGCGGTGAGGTCGCGCCAGTAGCGCATCACCTCGGCGAGCGGGTCGGCCAGCAGCGCCGTCACGTCCAGACCGGTGACCCCGG
This sequence comes from Catellatospora tritici, assembly GCF_019083965.1. Classification (GTDB taxonomy): domain Bacteria; phylum Actinomycetota; class Actinomycetes; order Mycobacteriales; family Micromonosporaceae; genus Catellatospora; species Catellatospora tritici. The sequence continues at coordinate 28,696 of NZ_JAHRCY010000035.1, read as the reverse complement.
CGGGCGGGTCCAGGCCCAGCAGCCGGTTGACTGCCGCGCCGAACGGGCCCAGCGCCGCGATCGCCGACGCGATGGCGCCCTCGACGACGTCCTCGGCGGCCTCCACCGCCGCCTGCGGCGACGACAGGTCCAGCAGCGCGTGGGTTCGCCCGGCCACGGTCACGTCGTGCAGGGTGAGGGTGAACGCCGGGCGGCCGGTCGCGTCCAGGCGTACGCCGGTGTGCAGGCTGCCGACGTGCGGGTCGGTGCCCGGCAGCAGCGCCGTACCGCCCGCGTCGGCGCCGAACACGGCCTCCAGCCGCGCGTCGGGCAGCGCCGTCACCGCACCGGTGCCGGTATCGGCGCGCAGCAGGTCAGCGGCGAGTCTGGCCCGTACCCCCGTCTGGGTCTGCAGCGCCAGCTCCACCCACGGCACCAGCACCGGATGCCCGCCGGTGCCCGGCTGCACCCGCACCCCGATCGAGAACAGCGCCGGCCCGAACGCCTTGGTCACCGCGTCACCGGCGCCGTTGACCCCGCCGTCGATCAGCAGCGCCAACTGCCCCAGCCACGCCCGCCGCCGCGCCTCCTCGGAAAGCACGTCCTCGACCCAGCCGACCAGCGCGCCGATCCCCGCCGTCGGCAGGTCGGCCAGCGGCAGCCCCGGCAGGCCCGGTACGTCGCGCAACCCGGCCAGACCCGCCACGGCCGCGAACGCCCGCAGCTCCGGCCGACTCAGGTCCAGCGCGTCCGCCTGCGCGCGCACCAGCCCGACGACCAGCTCGAACACGTCCGAGCCCAGCTCGTCGAGACTGTGCGCGTCCAGCGTGAACGTCCGCGGCGCGCCCGCCCCCGGCAGCTGCAGGTCACGCAGCTCGACCGCGACCGACAGGTCGTCACCGGTCGCCGTCGGCACCCCCAGGGTCAGCGACAGCCCGCCCAGCGACGCGGCCCGCGGCGGTGGCGCGGCCTCGGTGAACACCGCCTCCACCCCGACCGAGATCCGGCCCCCGGGACGGCCCAGCACCAGCCAGCCCGGCAGGCTGTCGTCGGGCACCACGGTGCCGCCATCGCGCACGAACCGGAACATCGGCACGTGCACCCGCGTCGCAACCCGGGGCGCGCCGCCGCTGGTGTCGTGCTCCAACCCGGCGCCGAGCACGACATACCCGGCGAACTCCTCGACCACCGCGAACACCGTCACGTGCGGGTCGGCCTCGGCGAACAGCGGCACCCACGTCTGGCCGCCCCGCGTTGCCTTTTCCGGCGGCCCCAGGATCTCGTCGACGAACCCGAGCAATGCCCGCCGCTGGTCGTCGTCGGCCATCAGGTCGCGCAGCCCGTGCTCGTTGCCCGAGCCGCCCACCGGATCGCCGAACCACGACGCGTTGGCGCTGCCATCCGGCGCCACGATGCCCAGCGCCTTGGCCAGGTCGCCGAACGAGCCGAGCGTGTCGGAGCCGACGGTCACCGCAGTCCTCGCTTCACTGGATCCGGCGTGCGGTGCCGGGCCATCGGCTGCAGCAGCAGCACGTCCCGCGCCGCACCGATCGCCCCGGGAATCAGCGGGTCGCCCGCCGTGTCGTTGCCCGTCGCCGCGCACAGCGACTGCGCCAGATGCACCAGCGCCTCCCACGCGAACGCGGTCACCGGCCCGGCCCACCCGTCCACCACCACCGCCGGACCGGCCGGCCGCGTCAGCGCGGACATCACCAGACCGGCCGGCAGTTGCTCACTGCCGACCGCGAACGGCACCGCGATCACGGCACCCTTGGGCAGCTGATCGCAGCCGACCGGCACGCCGACCGTGACCACACCGGACTCGCAGGTCAGCTCCAGCGCCGCCGACCGCACCCGCAGCTCGCTTACCCCGGCCGTCCACACCACGTCGCCGTTGCCCTTGGGCGGGGCGTCGGCCACCGTCCGCGCGGTCTGCCGCAGCAGCCGCTGCGCGTCGCCCACCGGCACCTTCAGCCGCTCGGGCGCGGGACGGCCCGCGACCAGGTACACCCCGCGGTCCAAAGCGTGGAACCAGTCCGCGTGCGCCACCGCGATCCCCAGGACCTGTGCCCCGGCCTGGTCGGGATGGTGCTGTGGCCGTGCGGCCTCCGTCATGACGACTCGACCCTCCTGCCCCGTCGCGGCCGGACCGATGCCCCGTCCATGTTCGACCACGTATCGAGGCAGGGAAAGAGCCGAATAGACCTTCGGGTGTCCGCTACCCGTCAGCGCCACCCGTACGCTGGACGACTAATCTGCGACCTGTCACCGAGCCGAGGGAGATCGTCGATGGCGCGTATCCGCATGTGGCTGGAGGCTGGACTCGCCGCGGCCGCCGCGGGGCTGGCCGTGCTGACACTGTTCATCCCGGACTGGATCGAACGGTTCTTCGACGCCAAACCCGACAGCGGCGAAGGCGAGGTCGAATGGCTGCTCGCGGCCTTGTTCGCCGCCGCGGCGGCGGTGCTGGCGCTGCTTGCCCGCCGCGACTGGCGCCGGCTGCACGCCGCCGCCGACCACTGACCACCGACAGCCCGAGAGTGGCGGCGGACCGGTCCCGGTCCGCCGCCTGCGCCCGCATGGAGCTTCCCGTAGCTGGCACCGTCATCGACGGGCTCTACTCGGCCGGAACCAACTCGGCATCGGTGCCGGGCCACAAGATCGCTCGCAGCGTCGCGAACCCGACAGGCAGCCCGCTTATCGGCGGCCCCATCATGTGTTGGTGCTCACAGACGGCTCCGAAGAGGACGGTCTTCCCGTCGTCGACCTGTACCCGTGGCAGGCACGCATCGGCACGGTGAAGCCCATCGTGGCGCGGGTGGGCGACCGGGAGCGGACCGTGCGGGTCCGCATCCCGGCCGGGGTGACCAACCGCGCCAAGCTGCGCCTGCCCGGCCAGGGACTGCCGGATGCGACCACCGGACGCCCCGGCGACCTGACGGTGCGGGTCCGAATCAACACCCGCCGGCCGGTGGCGCACCTGATCGTCGCGGCGGTGGTGCTGGCCGGGACGTCCAGCAACGCGCAGCTGGTCTCGCTGCTGCTGGGCACGATCTGGGTCCTGATCACCCTGGCCGCGGGATATCTGCGGGCCACCGCGGGCCAGACCCGGGCCAAGCCGTCGTTCACCCAGGACCTGCGCCACAACATCTGCGCCTTCGGCATCCGGTACCTGGCGCCGGTGGGCGCCGCGCTCGCGTTCTTCGTACTGCTGGCGATCTATCTCACCCTGTTCGGGGACTCGCTGAGCCTGTCCTGGCTGCGCGACATGGAGCGGCTGTTCAACGACGTCTCCGCGTTCTTCTCCGACGAGCTCCAGCTCAGCGAGGCGGGCGTGCTGCTGGTGCTCGGCGCGGTGTACCTCGTCAGCGTTTGGCTGCTGTCGACCTGGTCGCGGTGGCGGCTGCGGCTGGCCCGGATCCTGCGGCGCGTTGTCGACGCGTACTGCGACTGGAGCGGGCCGCTCGGGGCTGGACTGGCGACCCTGGCGGCGCTGACCTTCTTCGGCGTGCACCTGGGCCAACCAGCGGCGGACGTGCAGCTGCGCATCGACGCGACGCAGGACGGGTATGCCGCCGTGGCGCAGCGGGCGCAGGCTGAGCTGTCCCAGCGCGTCACCGAGCAGCTGCTGTCCAAGGCCAAGGACTCGCTGCCGCCGCCCTACCGCGACGCGCTGAACCTGCCGCCGCATGTCAGCACGGCGGTCGCCGGGATCGCGGCGCATCCGCAATACCGGCTGAGAACCAGCAGCGCGCAAAACATGTTCATACGGGAGTCGACCCGGGCGCAGCAGGCCGAGCAGGTGCCGGAGACGCTGCGGGTCGAGGAACCGGCCACAACGCCATACATTCCGCCGGACACGACACCGGGCGAGGTGAGAACGGCGCGGGAGGCCTTCGGCCAGGTCTCGCACCGTGCGGGCACCGACCTGATCGACTCGGGTCGCAAGAAGTTCGTGCTCCAGGTGCAGAAGCTCGTCTCCGAGCAATTGCGCGCCGTCACCCGCCCGCTGACCGACGCGTACCCGATCCTCGACCCGCTGATCCAGGTGGTCACCGAAGCCGTCGACCAGTCGGTGCAGGACCGGCTCGGCGTCTCCTACGACCGGATCATGGACACGGCGCTGCACGACCCGGATCAGCTCGGTTCGATGGTGAGCTCGGAGGCGGAAGCCATCGTCTCCGCGACCGACCTGAGCGGTCCGCTGAGCCGGGCCGGCCCCTACGCCGAGCAGACCAGCACCGACCTGCGCAACACCCTGAACACGCTGCAGGCTGGCCAGGCGGACATCGAGCGGCGGGCACAGGCCGACAGCGCCCTCATGGACCGGCTTATCCCCCAGCTCGGCGCCCCCAGCGAGTACACCCGTGTCTGGGCGTTGGACCAGCTGCTGGACCTGGGCCCCCGGGTCGATGCCACGCACCTCGGGCAGCTGGTGACGAACATGCGGGGCTTCGGGCTGGATCACCAGTACGCGGCCTACGTCGTCGGCCACCTGGACTCGCCGCTGGTCGACGCCGCGCTGCGCGGCGAGGCGAGGCGAATCTGCGGCTGCGCCCACTGACCGACGTGGGTTCGCGGCGAGTGCGCGGTGGACGCGGACAGGGCACGGTCACCTCGCTGAGCGAGGCGACCCCGTCGACGGGACCAAGCGCGAGGCCATCGAGGTGATGGCTGCGCGCTGCTATGGATGGTCGCTTCGAGCCCGGATGGCGAGATCGACGAGGTCACCGCCACCGCTTGCCCCGTTGCTGTCGGTGTCTTGCCACGACTGGACCGCTACCGCTCTGGGACCGACGTCGCCCGCCCAGAACCCGAACATGGGTCCGCCTGACTGACCTGGGAAGACGTCGGCCTGGTGGTAGAGCACCTGATGGGCGTCGTCTTGCTCGTCATCACCGTTCATGGTGAATCCGCGCTGGTAGGTCGGCCGGGAGACGCTGGTCAGATCTTGTGGGTAACCGATGTGCCACCAGTTCGGGTTCGTGTCCCAAGCGTCGGTGTAGCGGCGAGTTCCCAGCCACCCTGTGCGGTCTCCGATCCTGTCGTTGAGGACCAGGACCGTGTAGTCGTACTGGCCCTCGTCGCCGTTGCTGAACCCGTCGTTGTCGTCCCGCTTCACTGAATACACGTGGGTGGCATAGGTCGCTCCGAATGGAGCGTCACCGTCGTAGTACGAAGGCGTGAAGGTGAGCCAGTCGGCTGCGAAGCCGGGAGGTGGGGTCCAGTCGATGCCGTGGTTGCAGGTCAGTAGGTGCCGTGGGCCGACCATGACACCGCTGAACGGACCGAGGTTGGTCTCGCACCGACCGAAGGCGCTCCAGGGGTAACTCGTGTCCCGGAACACGCGCCGGTCTTCGTCTCCGAAACTCGTCGTGTTGTACCGGAGGTCGGGGTCGAGCCGCCTCGGAATGCGATTGCGTGCCTGGATGAGCTGCCGCGGCTCGACGTCGAACCCGAGATGATCAGGGATGTGGGCGTCCATGAGGTCGCGGTACCGCTCCTCGTCCAGCCGCTCCCGGACCTCGACGACCTCGATACCCGGAGGGGAAGCACGCAGGCCGAGACGCGTCCCGCCCACCTCGAGCCGGATCTCGTAGATCTGCGCGTCCTCGGTCTCGTGTCGCCGCTCTACCGGGATCACCCTGGCCTCGACGGTCAGGCCCTCGGGACCTCCGGTCACGAAGAGGGATCTCGACAGCGTCCCCAGGTCGCTCAGTCGCGCCGGTCGACCGGGAAAGTGACTGGACAGCTCCTCGTAAGGAAGAGGCTCCGTCATCGCGTCTTCGCGAGGAAGAGGCTCGATCATCGCGCGTCTCCATCCGCCCGAGGTCCCGGTTGGACCTGCGCCAAGGTCGCCCGCATCTGGCCACTGATCAGGCCAGATCCTGCTCAGACCGAGCGTAGGCGAACTCGATTGCGGCGCGCGCGGTTTCGTCCAGCACGGCACCGCCGCGCTGCCCGTCCTGGCGTGAGGGTTGGCTGCTAACCTGCGGCAGCGCCGGGACGGCCGTCAGCCGCCTGTGCGGCGCCGGCCGCTGCGGAGCCAAGGCTACGTACCGCACGGGCGAGCGGGAACGCCAGCAGCAGCAATGCTGAGGCGATCGCGAGTTGGACCACGCTCAGCCGCTGCCAGCCCGTGGTGTCCAAGGGCGCGGACCAGTGCAGTATCGCGGGAATGTCCGGACCGGGCAGGACGTCGAAGAGATGCCACCAGACGGTCTCGTACGCGGCGGTACCCAGGCACGCCGACTGATGTCGAGGATCAGGGCAGCCAAGCACAGCAGTATCAGCACCAGCACGCCCATGCCCGTTCCGGTGCAGGCCAGAAATGAGTACTCGGACACGAGCCCAACGATGGCGGTGACCGACGGCTTTGATTGACCGGAGAGTCCCGCCGCTAGCGTGATCGACGCGGCACCGAAGACGATCAGCAGTGCCGATGCCGTCCATGCCGAACCGGCCCCACCACCCGAACACCGGTTTGTCGGCCAGTCATGTGCCTGCCGGGCCGCGCGGATCACTTACGGTGAGCAGGGCGGTGGTCAGCAGCCCGGTTGCCCGGCGGCTCCGGCGAATGCCGGTATCACTCGCCGCCGGGCGGGGTGTGCCGGGCGGGTACGAGAGATGGGAGCCCCACCCGGCATCCCCGTCCTGCCTGACACGGCGCGGCGCGGCTGCTCGCCCGCTGCGGCTACCGGCGAGCGGTGGCCTGCTGCGCCTCGCGTAGGTCGTCCAGCAGCCCCACCTGGTTGGCCAGCACCTCGGTCAGGATCGTGCGGGCGACCGCGAGCAGTTCGGCGACGTGTGGGCTGACCAGCGAGTAGTAGACGTTGGAGCCTTCTTTGCGGGTGACGACCAGGTTCATCTTGCGCAGCACCGACAGTTGCTGCGACAGATGTGCAGGTTCGAGACCGACCTCGGGCAGCATCTCCGAGACGGCGTGCTCGCGTTCTGATAGCAGTTCGAGTACCCGAATCCGGGCCGGATGGGCCAGTGCTTTGAAGAAGTCCGCCTTGGCCTGATACAGCGGTTTGCTCACCGGTCCACCCCCTTCGCCGCCCGAAACCGTACCCGACTGCGGCCGCGCCCCCGCTGGCGTCGTTCACCGCATGCCTGACTGTGATGTTGTCGCACCACCCGCCAACTTTACCAGACATCATCACTTGCTAAAGTTAGCAACTTATTGAGGGCTGTGGGTAGAGACACACCCCTCGCACAGAAAGGCATGCAGCTGATGACTGTGGCAACGACGCCCGGCCTGAACTCGGCCCCGACCACCCACCCCCGGCTGCTGGCCTGGGTGCGGGAGGTAGCCGAACTGACCACTCCCACGCAGGTCGTCTGGTGCGACGGCTCCGACGACGAATGGCAGCGGCTGACCGGCCAACTGGTTGACGCCGGAACTCTGGTGCGGCTCAATCCCGAGCGCAAGCCGAACTCGTTCTGGGCCCGCACCGACCCCTCCGACGTGGCGCGGGTCGAGGAGCGCACCTTCATCTGCTCGGCCGATCCCGACGGCGCCGGTCCGACCAACAACTGGATGGCCCCGGCCGAGATGAAGCAGCTCATGACCGAGCTGTACCGCGGTTGCATGCGCGGCCGGACCATGTACGTGATCCCGTTCTGCATGGGGCCCCTCGACGCGGACGACCCCAAGTTCGGCGTCGAGATCACCGACTCGGCCTATGTCGCCGCCAGCATGAAGATCATGACCCGGATGGGCACCCCGGTCCTGGACGTCATGGGCGAGGACGCGGACTTCGTCCCGGCGCTGCACTCGGTCGGCGCCCCGCTCGGCGAGGGCCAGGCCGATGTCAGGTGGCCGTGCAACGACGCCAAGTACATCGCCCACTTCCCCGACACCCGCGAGATCTGGTCCTTCGGGTCGGGCTACGGCGGCAACTCGCTGCTGGGCAAGAAGTGCTACAGCCTGCGCATCGCCAGCGTGATGGCCCGCGACGAGGGCTGGCTGGCCGAGCACATGCTCATCCTCAAGCTCACCAACCCGACCGGCAAGGTCCACTACGTGGCGGCGGCGTTCCCGTCGGCGTGCGGCAAGACCAACCTCGCCATGCTCGAGCCGACCATCGACGGCTGGAAGGTCGAGACCCTGGGTGACGACATCGCCTGGATGCGTTTCGGCTCCGACGGCCGCCTGTACGCGGTCAACCCCGAGTACGGGTTCTTCGGCGTCGCGCCGGGCACCGACTGGACGACCAACCCCAACGCGATGCGCACGCTCGAACGCGGCAACTCGCTGTTCACCAACGTCGCGTTGACCGATGACGGCGACGTGTGGTGGGAGGGCATGGGGACCCCGCCCGCGCACCTGACCGACTGGCACGGCAACGACTGGACCCCGGACACCGGCCGTCCGTCCAGCCACCCGAACTCCCGCTTCTGCACCCCGATCAGCCAGTGCCCGATCCTGGCCCCCGAGTACGACGGCCCCCAGGGTGTGCCGATCTCGGCGATCCTGTTCGGCGGCCGCCGCAAAACCACCATCCCCCTCGTCGCGCAGTCCCGCGACTGGAACCACGGCGTGTTCATGGGCGCCACCCTGTCGTCGGAGACCACCGCCGCCGCCGTCGGGCAGGTCGGCGTCGTGCGCCGCGACCCGATGGCGATGCTGCCGTTCATCGGATACCACGCCGCGGACTACCTCACCCACTGGACGAACATCGGCAAGAACGCCCCGGACGCGGACAAGCTGCCGAAGATCTTCCAGGTGAACTGGTTCCGCCGCGGCGCCGACGGCCGGTTCCTGTGGCCCGGCTACGGCGAGAACTCCCGCGTCCTCAAATGGATCATCGACCGGCTCGACGGCGGCGCCGACGCCGTCGACACCCCGATCGGCTACGTGCCTGCCCCCGGCACGATCGACACCACCGGCCTGGACGTCACCGGCGACGACCTGACCGCGGCGCTGCGCGTCGACCCGGACGAGTGGGCCGCGGAGATCCCGCAGATCGACGAATGGTTCACCAGGTTCGGCGACAAACTGCCCGCGCAACTGCGCACCGAACTGGACACGCTACAGACCCGCCTCCACGCGGTGTAGCAGCGCACAGACCGGCGTGGCCCGCCGTTTCGCCTTCCCTCGGGCGGCGGGTCACGCCCACCATCCACCACACGCGAAGCCAGGAGAACCGGTGACTGTCACCCGCACCGAACTCGCCAACCACATCGAGACCGCCTTCACTGACGGCCCCGCCACCCGCGACCGGCTGCTGGCGCACGCTGCCGGCAGCCATGCTCGGCCCGAGGTCATCGACGTCCTGCACACCCTGCCCAACGGGGTCTACCAGACCATGCGGGACCTGTGGAACGACCTGGCCCACGTCCCGATCGGCGGCTAGCGCCGCAGTCGGGCAGCAGGCGGGCCTGGACGTTCGGCAGTGAGCCGACTCTCAGGGACGAGGTGAGGACAGTGACACGCCACGACAAGCAACGCTGAGCGGCGCTCACCGACAAGGCGATGCGACACCAGTACCCGGTGGATCACCTGGCTACTCCCGGCGGTCGAGGCCCTCCTCCGCCCGCGTTCCCCGAAGCGGTGGGGCTCGACAGCGCGAACAGTCCTCTGGCCAGCCCCTGTAGCAGTGATAACGCCTCGGCTCGGTCGCTGCGGCGCAACATGACCTGCGCGCCGGTCGCGACGGCCAGCAGCCGTATTCCGTCCAGCCCCCACGACACCGCGTGCGCGTCCAGATGAGCGTGCAGAGCGGCGAAATGCCGCGATATGACCGGCTCGACTACCTGATCACGGCTCACCGCCGGGATCAGATCATTGATCACCAACAGGTACCCCTGCCACGCCGAGCGCTGGATCGGTGTCACGACACCTCACGCCCCTGCTCCGTCGCCCTCGCTGCGACCGCTCACCGCAGTAGGCGCGGGTCTGGACAGCGCGAACAGCCGCCGGGCCAGTGCACCCAGCAACAGCGCGGAACCGGCGAGATCTCCTGTGCCGAACATCGTCTGGGCACGCCTCGCGATCGCGAGCAGCCGCGGCCCGTCGGCACCCCACAGCCCGCCATGTTCATGCAGCAGTGCGATCAGCACCGTGAACTCGGCCTGCGCCTGCCGATCGCATTGCCACCCGCGGACAGCCGGCATCAGTCCGACGGCGATCACCAGATAGCCATGCCACGCCACGCGCTGGTGCGGTGCCACCGGCCGTTCACACCCCTTCCCGCGCGGCGCTGACGGGTGCCAGCACCCCGGTGTGGTGCAGGTGCGTCCGGGCTACGGCGATGGCCTCGCCGGTGTGGGCGAACACGCGGCCGTCACGGCGCAGCCGCGGCAGGACACCGATCGCCGCCAGGGCCTTGTCATGCTCCGGGCGCACCCCGGACAGGTAGACCTCGATGCCGCGATGCTCGAGCCGTTCGATCGCATCACGCAGCACAGTGGCTCCCGTGCCGTCGACGGTGGACACCCCCGACATGCGCAGAATGACCACGCGCACGTCGGCGACCTCGGACAGTTCGAGCAGGAACCGGTGCGCGGCGGCGAAGAACAGCGGACCGTCGAACCGGTAGGCGACGATGTGCTCGGCCAGCAGGCTGGCCTCTTCCGCATGGTGGTCGGTCACGTCAAGGGGCACCCGCTCCAGCGTCGCGGCCTGGGCGATCTTCCGTACCGCGAGGAATGCGGCGAGCACCACCCCGATCCCGACGGCGGCGACCAGGTCAAGGGCGAGCGTCGCCGCTGCGGTCAACACCATCAGCAGCGCGTCGGAGCGGGTCGAGCGGGCCAGCGCAAGCAGGGAGCCGACCTCGACCATGCGGATCGCGGTGGCCAGCAGCACCCCTGCCAGCGCGGCCAGGGGAATGTGGGCGACCAGGGGCGCGGCCGCGAGCATGATCACCGCGAGGACCAGGGCGTGGGTGAGTGCGGCCAGCCGCGATCCGGCGCCGCTGCGGACGTTGACCGCGGTACGGGCGATCGCCGCGGTGGCCGGCACTCCGCCGAACAGCGGAGCGGCCAGGTTCGCGATGCCCTGGCCGAACAGTTCCCGGTCCGGGTCGTGGCGCTGCCCGACGGTCATCCCGTCGGCGACCGTGGCCGACAGCAGGCTCTCCAGCGCCGCGAGGGCGGCGACGGCCAGCGCTGAGGTGAGCAGCATCGGCACCGCGGCCCGGTCCAGGAACGCCAGCGACGGCGCGGGCAGCGTCGAGGGCAGCGCGCCGATACGGGCGACGTCCAGGTGCGCCAGCGCCGCCAGCACCGTGACCGCGCCGACGGCGAGCAGGGAGAACGGCACCGCCGGTTTCCAACGCGCCCCGGTCAGCATCGTCACGGCGACGCCGAGCGCCACCGCGATCGCCGGCCAGTTCGGCGCTTGGGCGAATTCGACGACGGCCTGCCAGGCCACCGCGGCGACCTTCTCCCCGTGCGGGGTCGGCACGCCGAGTGCGGCCGGGACCTGCTGCAGGAAGATGACCGCCGCGATGCCGACGGTGAAGCCCTCCACGACCGGGGCGGGCACGTACTGCATGTAGCGGCCGGCGCGGGCGGCCGCGAGCAGCACCAGGATCACCCCGGCGAGCAGGCCGACGGTCAGCACCCCGGCAGGGCCGAAGCGGTGCACGATCGGCACCAGCACCACCGTCATCGCCCCGGTCGGCCCGGACACCTGTAGGTTCGACCCGCCCAGCAGCGCCGCGAGCGCCCCGGCCACAATCGCGGTGGCCAGCCCGGCCGCCGCGCCGAGTCCGGAGGACACCCCGAATCCCAATGCGAGGGGCAGGGCGACCACGGCGACGGTCAGCCCGGCGATCAGGTCCTGGCGCGGCCGGCGGCCCATCGTGGCCAGGTCCTGGCGGCTGGGCAGCAGCCGCAGCAGGTGAGCCAGTCGGGAGATTCCCGTCGCCGTCGTGTTCATCGGTGCCCCACCGTCGCGCCTTCTTCGGCCTCCGCATCGCTCAGGGCGTCCAGCAGCTGCGCCTGGCTGGTGATCATGTCGGTGAGGAAGCGGCGTGCCGCGTGCATGACGTCGGCCACGTCCGGGCCGGCCAGCGCGTACATCACCGCGGCGCCGTCACGGTAGGAGACGACGATCCCGGCCCGGCGCAGCACCGCCAGCTGCTGCGACAGGCTCGACGCCTCGATCTCGACGTCGGCCAGCAGGTCCCGCACGGCCAACGGCCCGTCGCCGAGCAGTTCCAGCACCCGGATACGCACCGGATGGCCCAGCGTACGGAAGAACTCTGCCTTGCGCTGATACAGCGGTACCGGCACCGCCAACCACCCGCTTCACCTTGACGCAACCCTGCAATTGAACACCTCTTCAATTACTGCCATCATGCAACCGGCCCGTCAAGTGGCTGACGTCACCCGAGACGTGTCCACGCCGCTCGCCGGCACACAGCGAGACCGTGAGGCCGCATCGCCGACACCCGCAGAGCCGCCCCGATCAGGTCGATTGCCGAACCCGGCCCCGACGCTGCCGCCTGCAGGGCGGCTACTCCGAGACACCGCGCACCCGGCGGGACTGTCAAACCCACGAATGGCTCCGTCTCACCCAGCGGGCGGCCTAGTACGGCAGCAGTAGGTTGGTTCTATCTGGCTGGGTCGATGGCCGTGCGCCGTCGGTAGTGGTAGAAGCGTGCTCAGGCTTGGTGGCGTAGTCGCCAGGCAGTCCAGGCCAGGGCGTGGTCCATCGATTGCTGGACAGGTTTGATGATCCAGTGCGGTAGGCGGCGGACCGCGGGCAGGCCTGTCAGTGCATGCGGGAGGTCCCCGAAGACCTTCGCGACATTGAGAGTCGCCACTTTGCGCCTTGCCCAGTCAAGCGGTCCGCCAACCGTGCACTCGACTTCGGCCGACGTTCCTGGTACGCAAGAGAGGGTCTCCATGGTCTGTGACCAGCGAAAACCCTCTTCGCTGTCGGGCTGGCCGGAGTCGAACCGACGGCCCCTTGCCCCCAGGGGTTGTTGCAAGAGGCTCATTCATTCGACAAGACTCGATGACGTGGGCGGAAGCTTCACCGCGGCAGGAAGGCCCGCAGTGCGGCAAGGAACTCGTCCGGGCGTTCGCGGTGCACCTGGTGACCGGCCTCGATGGTGACCAGCCGGGCGTCGGGGATGCGTGCTACCGCGCCGGCCATCAGTTCCGCGGGCAGCGGACTGGTGGCGCCTCCGCTGATCATGAGGGTGGGTACGGTGATCTCGGTCAGTCGGTCCCACCAGGCCGGATCGGGGTTGTTGACCTGTGCGAGCAGGCTCGGAAGCACCGGCCAGTCGAAGTCCGGCTCTTGCTCGGGCCGGGGCGGGATGGGAATGGTGACCGAGCCAGGGCGGGTCGGTGGGGAATCTTCCACCACGAGCCTGGCCAGCCATGACGGGCGCTCCTGTGCGACCAGGCAGGCGACGGTACCGCCTGCGGAGTGGCCGACGAGGGTGACCTCCCGAAGCCCTAGTTCGTCGGCGAAGGCAAGTACGTCGTCGCGCATCAGTTCGAACGAGTACGACCCCGGCCGGTCGCTGTGGCCCTGCCCGCGCTGGTCCAGCGCGGTGAGGTGGTGCGTTTCGGCCAGTCCCGCCATGGTGTGCGCCCAGGTCGTCGCGTCGCTGGGAAGCCCGTGTAGCAGTAGCACAGCGGGTTTTCCTGGCGTGCCTTCCTCCAGGTAGGACAGGCGTATCCGGTTGGCGATCTTTTCTCCCCGTGTCATGGGCGACAGGGTAACGGCTGTGAACGTGGATCGGCGATCGTCGCCTGCGATCAGGATCGAAGGTCCGAGATGATGGTCTTGTCCGGTCGGCCCGCTGACGAGTCACGTGCCGCATCCGGACTAGATTGGTGAAGCCTGGTCCGAGGGTTGGACGTCAGGCACTGTAGAAGAAGGAGCGACTGTGCGCCACCTCCCCACCGAGCCGCTGGCAGTCTCCGCGCTGCCAACCGTCACCGGCCGCGACGAGTACGAGGCCGCCCGCGCCAGATTGCTGGTCAAGGAGAAGGCGCACAGCCGCGCGGGCGACGCGATCGCCGCAGAGCGCCGCCGGCTACCGATGATCGAGATTCCCGGGTCCGTCACCGTGGTCGGCGCGAAGGGCGAGGTTCCGTTTCTGGACGCCTTCGAGGGGCGACGGATGCTCGTCGGTTACTTCCACATGTGGCATGACGGCCAGCCGGCCGAACGGCAGTGCATCGGCTGCACCTACTTCGCATCCCAGGTCCAGGGCCCGCTGGCGCACCTGCATGCACGCGATGTGACACTGGCCTACTTCTGTGAGGGCACTTACGAGGAGAGCCGGCCGTACGCGGACTTCATGGGCTATACGGCACCCTGGTACTCGGCGCGCGACGCAGGCCACGGGCTGCTGGCCGACCGGGATTTCGGCTGGCTCGGCTGCTACGTGCGCGACGACCATGGCCGCGTTTACGAGACCTACTGGGCGACCGACCGCGGCAACGAGGCGGGCTTCTGGTCCTACAGTCTGCTGGACCGGACCGTGTTCGGACGTCAGGAGGCGTGGGAGGACTCTCCTGACGGCTGGCCAAAGATCCCGGCCGGCCAGCACCAATGGCGTACCGACAGTCGTCCGCTGGCGCAATGGGGCGTCACCGACGAACCCGCCGTGTAGGCAGGCGCCGCTACGCCCGCCACTTCATACCAGCGATTGACAGTCGGCGCGACACCGCCGGTCAGCTGGTGTCAACGTGGCCGCCCCGAGTCGTCAGGACGCCACCATTTCTCGCCTGACCGAAGTATCCATCTGGCCCTGATAGTCTGCCGGCACGTTCGTAGTCCTCCCCAGTCGCGCCGGGGGACTGCCAAACGAACGGCGCTGGATCACACCTGGGCCTGGGCGGTCTGCGGCACGTTCGAGGCGTGTTTGACCACGGCGGCCGTTGCCGGCCATGAGCGCCGGCGCGGCGAAGCGGACCACCTGCCACAGCGGGAAAGTTCCACGGCATGACCGCGAGCACGGGTCCGGACGACACGATGTGTGCGGGTCGGCCGACTGCCTGGCGTGGGTGTGCGTACGGCGCACCCACGCCAGGTCTCGGCTGCTGAGCCGTGTGCTACGGGTTCTGGGTGAGCAGGTGTGCCTTGAACCCTTCACCGAAGGTGGCGGTCGGGGTGCCGGTGTAGTCGTTGATGAGGACGTTGCCCTGGCCGCAACCCCATGGGTTCCAGGTCCATGCCAGGTATCCGACACCGTGCGTGTCGGCCCAGGCCATCAACTGGTCGATGTAGTCGTGGGCGCAGGTGTTCTGGCCGATCTCGCCTGCCACCACCGGCACCTGCGCGGCGACCGTGCCGATCTGGCTGTCCCAGCAGGAGACGGTCACACAGGCGTTGAAGTTGTACGAGTGCCACGAGGCCATCAGATTGCCGGTTGAGTCGGTCGGCTTGTAGGCCAGCCACTGGGTCAGGTCGTTGGTCCAGGTGAGGCCGGCGACCATGATCACGTTGGTGGCGCCGGTGGCGCGTACCGCGTTGACCAGGCTCTGCATACCGGCCACTTGGTAGCCGATGCCGGTGCAGGTGCCACCGTCGCGCAGGCAGGTCCAGGCGGCGGTCATGTTCGACCAGTTGTTGGCCGCGTCCGGATAGGGCTCGTTGAACAGGTCGAAGATGACCGCGTTGTTGCCCTTGAACGCGTTCGCCACCTGGGTCCAGAATGTCGGCGCGTACTGCGCGTCGGGCATCGGCTTCTGGCAGGTCGCGTTGGCGTCCGAGCAGGCCGACGAGGTGCCGGTGTACACGCCGTGGTTCCAGTGCATCTCGACGATCGGGTTGATGCCGTTGGCGACGAGCAGCGTCACGTAGTCCTTGACCGCCTGCTGGTAGGTGCCGCCACTGGGCGTGCCGAACGTGCCCAGCCAGCAGTCCTCGTTGAGCGGGATCCGCACCGCGTGGATGTTCCAGGCCTTCATCGCGTCAACGCTGGCCTGGTCGGGTGTCGGGCTGTCCCACATGCCCTTGCCCTGCACGCAGGCGAACTCGGCGCTGGCCCGGTTGACGCCGAGCAGCCGGTACGTCGCCCCACCCGCGGTCGCCAGGTGGTTTCCGGACACATGCAGTGCCGGGGCCGCACCGCCGGTATTGGCAGGGTTGACCGTGATGGAGATCGGGGTGGTGGTCTTGGCCGCGCCGAGGTTGTCCACCGCGCGGGCGCTCACGGAGTATGTGCCGGCCGCCACGCTCGTCCACGCGTACATGTACGGGGACGTGGTGTCGGTGCCTACGATCGTCGAGCCGTTGAGGAACTCAACCCGGGCCACGGTGCCGTCCGGGTCGCTCGCAGTCGCCGCGAAGTTGACCGTAGCCGGTGCGGTGAACGTCTGTCCGGCCGTCGGGCTGGTCAGGCTTACCGTCGGCGCCTGGTTCGCGCCGGGCGAACTGCTCGCCGACGGGCTCGGGCTGGACGACGTGCTGCCGGTGCACGCCACGCCGTTGAGCGTGAAGTTGGTCGGCTGCGGGAACGGGCTCGGCGGAGTGGAGCCGGCCGCCGTCCGGGTCCAGTCGCCCTGCAGGCCGACGCTGGCGTTGGTCTGGCCGGTGCCGATCGAGCCGTTCCACCCGATGTCGGTGGCGGTGACGGCGGTCGTACCGGTAAAGGCGGCGTTCCAGCCGCCGGTGCGGGTGTGGCCGGAGGGAAGTGTGAACGTCAGGGTCCAGTGTGCGATCGGGTCACCGAGATTGGTAATCGCGAGGGTGGTGTTGAACCCGCCGGACGTCGGCGTCGACTGCCACGCGTTGACGTTCTGGTACGTGACCGCACAGCCGGTGGCTGCCTGTGCGACGGTGGGCACGACGATGCCCAGTGCGATACACGCCGCCGCGGCGACGGCGGAGATGAGAGCAGAGCGGTGTTTCACGGCGCCTCCTAGACGCATCGAGATGCATGGGAAACGCGTGCCTGCCCTGGCTCACCGCTGGAGAACATTGAATCAGATAACATCCCGTTTGCAAAACCGGTTAAGTGTCTGCAGCTCTCCGACTCAAGGCCGGCTCACCGGCTGATGCCGCTCCACAGCGCCCACCGCGCGCCCGCGCCCCTGAGCGCCGCGTAGGCCTCGGTGCGGCCTGCCGCATACGCTGCGGGCGGAGGCAGCATAGACCCAGACGACCCGGCTGCCCCCACGGCCATCACCGGTGCCACTCTGTCCTGCCTCCTCGCCGCCAAGACCACAGGGGTCGCCACAGGCCAACCCCTCCGCTCGGTGAGCTGGGCGTGTCGGTCGTCCATACAGGACTCAGGGCCCCCGGTTGATGAGAGATCGGCGACGACCCACATCTGCCCAGGAGCCCTGTTGTCCACCTATCCTGCCACCGTCACCCTGTCCACCCGCGCCGACCAACCTGTCGGATCTGCTGCGCGCCCACCGCAACAGCTTGCGGTCGAGGTGGCGCAAGCTGACGGTGCGACGCCAAGCGCTGCCGGTCCTGGCATGGCTGCGCAACGGCGACACCTCCGTTCAAGCGACGCCCAGGCCATGACCTGTCGGACAACATGCGGGAGGTGAACAGCGCCCACAACGCCATCCGCACCAGGTGCGAACGCACCCTCGCCGCACTCAAGACCTGGAAGATCCACGCCAGAATCCGCTGCGAACCCCGGCTACACCACCACCATCCCGCAAGCCGTCACCGTGCTCCAACACGTCGAAGACCAGCCCTTGTGAGATTGGAAAATGCTCCCGGTGGCCCAACGTGCGGTAGCTGAGCCAGCAACAGATGCTCCAGGCCGCTGCCCGACTCGGTCCGTTGCTGCGCACGGTGCGGGTCAGGCGTAGATGAACCAGTAGCCAGGGGGGTAGCTGCCGCTGGTCGGGTACCAGACGCACTGGAGCGGACCGGTCCAGCCGTAGTTCTGGATGCCGTAGTTGCCGATCCGGACGCATTCCGAGTAGTCGTAGACGACGCCGCGAAGGATGGGTGTGGCGTGCGCGGGCGTGGCCCCCACGAACACCGTCGAGCCGGCCAAGGCCGTCGCCACGATCGCCATCTTGAGTCTGCGCATCTGACCTCCATCGAGAGAACGATGGAGGTCACAATAGAGACAGTTCGATCGATGAGGGATCGCCCGTCCCGGCAGTATGTGTCGGCCACCGACAGGAGAGGCCGCGTCGCTGCCCAGCCTCGTCGTATGCGCGTCGCCGAAGGACCGACAGCCGAAGTCCAGCAGTTGGGGAACCAGGCAGGACTCCTCGCCGAACGCCAACAGCAGGTGCACGACTATCTCGCCGCGTTCGCTCGGCTCGCAGCACGCGGCGACATCCCGCGATGGCGGCACGAGAGGCGCGCGGCCGGCCCGTCGGCGTGTCGGCCGGTGGACTTCGGCTGGTGACGGAGGAACGGCTGGCCGTTCGAGGTCGCCGTCCACGAGCGGCATGGGCGTCTTCACCGAACAGTCGCCGACCGGTCTCCGGGGATGCCGGCGCCCCACGACTGGCAACGCCCGGCCGCGGCGCGGTCGGGATCATGCGTGCCTACGGGGTCTCCTCGGTGGGCACGAACCGGTAGCCCATACCGGGCTCGGTCAGCAGCTGGCGGGGGTGGGCGGCGTCGTCCTCCAGTTTGCGGCGCAATTGCGCCATGTACTGGCGCAGGTAGTTGGTCTCGGTCGCGTACTGCGGCCCCCAGATCTCCTGCAGCAGCTGCCGCTGGCCGACCAGCTTGCCCGGGTTGCGCACCAGCGCGGTGAGCAGGTGCCACTCGGTGGGGGTGAGCCGCACGTCGGTGCTGCCGCCGGCAACGGCCCGGATCTGGTGGTCTGCGACATCGACGTGGTATCGGCCGATCCGCACCAGGCTGCGAGCCTCCAGGGCGGCTGAGTGCCGACGGGTCACCGCCCGGATGCGGGCCAGCAGCTCGTCCACGCCGAACGGTTTGGTGACGTAGTCGTCGGCGCCCGCGTCCAGCGCCTGCACCTTGTCCTCGCTGCCGGTGCGTCCGGACAGGACCACGATCGGGGTCGCCGACCAACCGCGCAGGCCTCTGATCACGTCTACGCCGTCCATGTCGGGCAGGCCCAGGTCGAGCACGACCACATCCGGGTGGTAGGAACTCGCGGCGCGCAGCGCGGCGGCGCCGTCGGCGACCAGCTCCACCTCGTAGCCACGGGCCCGCAGATTGATCCGCAGCGCGCGCAGGATCTGCGGCTCGTCGTCGACAATCAGGATCTTCGTCATACCAGTGCGTCCTTCCCCGCCGTGCCTGGTGCCGTACCGTCGAGAGGCTGCGCGATGGGCAGTGACAGCACCATGGTCATCCCCCCGCCGGGGGTGACCTCCGGCGTCAGCGCGCCACCCATCGCCTCACTCAGGCCGCGGGCCAGAGCCAGGCCCAGCCCGAGGCCGGTGTCGTTGCTGCGGTCGCCCGAGCGCTGGAACGGCAGGAACACCCGGTCCCAGTCGGCCTCGGGGATGCCCGGACCGTGGTCGACGATACGCAGCTCCACCCGGCCGTCGTGCGCGCTGGCCTTGACCAGCGGCGGCATGTCGGGTGGGCTGTGCCGCAGCGCGTTGCCGATCACGTTGACCAGCACCCGTTCCAGCAGCCCGGGGTCGGCACTGACGGCGGGCAGGTCGGCCGGGATGCGGATGCGTACGTCGCGGGCGCTGTCGCCGAGCTCGTCCAGCGCGTGCGGGACGACCTCCTCGAAGCCCATCGCCCGCGCGGACACCCCAAGCACCCCGGCCTGCAGGCGACTCATGTCGAGCAGGTTCTCCACCAGCCGGTTGAGGCGTTCCAGCGATTCGGCGGCGGTGACCAGCAGTTCGCGCCGGTCGTCCTCGCCGAAGTCGATCTCGCCGCTGGCGAGGCTGTCGACCGCGGCCTTGGCCGAAGCGAGCGGCGTACGCAGATCGTGGCTGACCGCGGCGAGCAGCGCCGTACGCAACCGGTCCGCCTCGGCCAGCGGCCGAGCCGCGGCGGCCTGCTCTGCCAACCGCTCCTGCCGCAGCGCCAGCGCCGCCTGGGACGCGAACGCCTCCAGGATGCGCCGGTCGGCGGCCGCCAGCGCCCGGCCGCGCAGGACCAGGGTCAGATCTTCGCCGACGGAGACGTCCGTGTCGGCCTCGCCCGGGGCGAAGCAGGGCTGCCCGCCGACGGTGGCCGCGACCCGCCACATCGACATCTCGTGGCGGCGGTCGGGGCTGTGCGAGGCGCCTTCGCGTGCTTCCAGCAGGGTGACCGACTCCAGCCCGAAGGTCTCCTGCAGGCGCTGCAGCAGTGCGGTCAGCGGCCGGTCGCCGCGCAGCACGCTGCCGGCGACGGTGGCCAGGGTCTGGGCCTCCGCCCCGGCCTGCGCGGCCTCGCGGGTGCGGCGGGCGGCCTCGTCGACGGTCGCGCTCACCGCGACGGCGACGATGACGAACACGAACAGCGCGAGCAGGTTCTCGTTCTCGGCGATGGTCCACTTGAGTATCGGTGGGGTGAAGAAGTAGTTGAGCAGCGCCGAGCCGCCCAGCGCCGCGACGATCGCGGGCCACATGCCGCCGACCAGCGCCACCGCGACCACAGCGGCGAGGAACAGCAGGATGTCGGTGCCGAGGTTGAGGTCGCCGCCGAACTGGTACAGCAGCAGGGTCAGCAGCGGCAGGCCCAGTGCGGCCAGCGCGAACCCGGCCAGTCTCCGTCGCGTGGACAGCGCGCTGCTCGCGGGGCGGGCGAACCGGCCGCGTCCCGCCTCGGTATGTGTCACCAGGTGCACGTCGATGGGCCCCGACTCGGCGGTGGTCGTGACCCCCACACCGCGGGAGAACAGCTGCGCGAACCGGCCGCGGCGGCTGGCGCCGAGCACCAGCTGCGTAGCGTTCACGCCGCGGGCGAAGTCCAGCAGCGCGGTCGGGATGTCGGTGCCGACGACCTGGTGGTAGGTGCCGCCGAGGCTCTCGACCAGCATGCGCTGCTTGGCCAGCAGCGCCGGGTCGGCACCGGCCAGGCCGTCGTTGCGCGCCACGTGTACGGCCAGCAGGTCCGCGCCGCGTGCCCGGTCGGCGATGCGGGCGGCCCGCCGGATCAGCGTGTCGCCCTCCGGGCCGCCGGTCAGCGCCACCACGACCCGTTCGCGTGCCTCCCACATCGTGTCGATCTTGTGCTGGGCGCGGTACCTGTCGAGTTGTTCGTCGACCTTGTCGGCCAGCCACAGCAGGGCCAGTTCCCGCAGCGCGGTGAGGTTGCCGACCCGGAAGTAGTTGCCCAGCGCCGCGTCGACCTTCTCCGGCAGGTACACGTTGCCGTGCGCCATCCGCCGCCGCAGCGCCTCGGGCGTCATGTCGATCAGCTCGACCTGCTCGGCGCGGCGGACGACCTCGTCGGGCACGGTCTCGCGCTGCGGCACGCCGGTGATGGTCTGCACTACGTCGTTGAGCGACTCCAGGTGCTGGATGTTGACGGTCGACAGGACATGGATGCCCGCGTCGAGCAGCTCGGCGATGTCCTGCCAGCGCTTGACGTTGCGGCAGCCGGGCACGTTGGTGTGGGCCAACTCGTCGACGAGGACGATGTCCGGGCGGCGGGCCAGGATCGCGTCGAGGTCCATCTCGGTGAAGGTGGCCCCGCGGTAGTCCATGGTGCGGCGGGGTATCAGCTCCAGGTCGCCGATCATCTGCATGGTGTGCTTGCGTCCGTGGGTCTCCACGAACCCGACGACGACGTCGGTGCCGCGTTCAACGCGGCGCTGCGCCTCTTCGAGCATGGCGTACGTCTTGCCGACACCCGGTGCGGCGCCGAGGTAGATCCGCAGCTGGCCTCGCGACATCTACGGCAGTCCTTTCCGATGCGGACGGGCGGGCGGCCCGGTGACCTCCGGAGGGGTCTCCCGGCCGCCCGCGGTTCCTCGCGGCCGGGCCGCTACCTGCGGTCCAGGGCCAGGTTCAGCTCCAGGACGTTGACGCCGGGTTCGCCCATGAACCCCAGCGCCCGGCCGGTGGTGTGCTCGTCGATCAGCTTCTCCACCTCGCTCACCGGGATGTCCCGCGCGGCGGCGACGCGCTTGGCCTGCAGCTTCGCGTACGCGAGGCTGATGTGCGGGTCGATGCCGCTCGCACTGGCGGTGACCGCGTCCGCGGGCACCGCCGACTCGGCCGGGGCGTCACCGCGGACCGGCACCAGCACGCCGCCGCCGTAGTCCTCGCCGAACTTGCCGCACTCGACCGCGACACCCTCGTACGTGGCGATGAACGGCGTCGCCGGGCAGGGCTGGTTGACGCTGACCGCGCGGGTGACCTTGCCGGACATGCCGTCGCGGTAGAACACCCGCAGCACGGCGCCGATGCCGTCGTCGGTGCAGTACGGCCGCCGCCCGTCGACGCCCTCCAGCTCGCCGACGGCCTTGCTGCGCGCGCAGACCTGTGTCAGCAGGGCCTGCTTGCTGCCGTCGCCGTCGGGAGAGTCGGCCAGGGCCGGGTCGCCGAGGGTGTCCTGGACGCTCTCCGGGCCGAGGTTACTGGCCGAGGTCGCGTCGAGGCGGTATCCGGAGGCCGACGGGCGGCTCTGGAAGTACTTCTTGACCGGGTTGCCGTCGGCGTCGGTGAACGCCTGGCCCACGAGCGAGCTGCCGACCGGCTGGCCGTTCACCTCGACCAGCGAGCCGTTGGCCTTGTCGCGCAGCCCTGGAATCTGGGCCACGCCGGTGATGACCAGCGGGTAGGCGATGCCGACCAGCACCGTGAAGACCAGCAGCGCGCGCAGCGCCGCCATGTGTTGTGAGATCCAACCAGGAGTACGCATCAGGAGATCCCAGGGATGAGCGAGATGATCATGTCAATGATCTTGATACCGATGAAGGGGACGACCACGCCGCCGAGACCGTAGATCCACAGGTTGCGGGTCAGCAGCTTGCTGGCGCTGCTGGGCGTGTAGGGCACGCCGCGCAGCGCGAGCGGGATCAGGGCGATGATCACGAGGGCGTTGAAGATGACCGCGGACAGGATCGCCGATTCCGGGCTGGACAGTCGCATGATGTTGAGCTTGTCCAGGCTCGGGTAGACCACCGCGAACATCGCCGGGATGATCGCGAAGTACTTGGCGATGTCGTTGGCGATGGAGAAGGTGGTCAGCGCCCCGCGCGTGATGAGCAGCTGCTTGCCGATCTCGACGATCTCGATCAGCTTGGTGGGATCGGAGTCCAGGTCCACCATGTTGCCGGCTTCCTTGGCCGCCGACGTGCCGGTGTTCATGGCCACGCCGACGTCCGCCTGGGCCAGGGCCGGGGCGTCGTTGGTGCCGTCGCCGGTCATCGCGACCAGGCGGCCGCCCTCCTGCTCCTTGCGGATCAGGGCCAGCTTGTCCTCCGGCGTCGCCTCGGCCAGGAAGTCGTCGACCCCGGCCTCGTCGGCGATCGCCTTGGCGGTCAGCGGGTTGTCGCCGGTGATCATGACGGTACGGATGCCCATCCGGCGCATCTCGTCGAACCGCTCCCGCATGCCCGACTTGACCACATCCTTGAGGTGGATGACGCCCAGGGCACGGGCCGTGCCTCCGGTCACCAGCTCGGCCACCACCAGCGGCGTGCCACCGGTGCCGGAGATCCCGTCGACCGCCGGGCCCACGTCCGCCGACGGGTGACCGCCGTTGTCGCGGACCCACTTCATGACCGCCGACGCCGCGCCCTTGCGGATCTGCCGGGCGCTGCCACCCTCCTCCATGTCCACGCCGGACATGCGGGTCTGGGCTGTGAACGGGATGAAGGTGGCGTGCGGCATGACGCCCTCCTCGCGGGCACGCAGACCGTACTTCTCCTTCGCCAGGACCACGATCGAGCGGCCCTCGGGCGTCTCGTCGGCGAGGCTGGACAGCTGGGCCGCGTCGGCCAGCTGCTCAGGCGTGACACCGGCGGCGGGCAGGAACTCCCACGCCTGCCGGTTGCCCAGCGTGATCGTGCCGGTCTTGTCCAGCAGCAGCGTGTTCACGTCGCCGGCGGCCTCGACCGCCCGGCCGCTCATCGCCAGTACGTTGCGCTGCACCAGGCGGTCCATCCCGGCGATGCCGATCGCCGACAGCAGCGCCCCGATCGTGGTGGGGATGAGACACACCAGCAGCGATACGAGCACGATCCCGCTGATGCCGTTCGCACCGAACGAGGCCGTGTCCAGCGCGGCTGCCTGCCACTGCTTGGCGTAGATCGCCATCGGCTGCAGGGTGACCACGGCCAGCAGGAAGATGATCGTGAGTGCCGCGAGGAGGATGTTGAGCGCGATCTCGTTCGGGGTCTTCTGCCGGTTGGCGCCCTCCACGAGCGCGATCATGCGGTCGATGAAACTCTCCCCCGGCTTCTGGGTGATCCGCACGACGATCCGGTCGGACAGCACCTTCGTGCCGCCGGTGACCGCGCTGCGGTCACCACCGGACTCGCGGATCACCGGCGCCGACTCGCCGGTGATCGCCGACTCGTCGACGCTGGCGATGCCCTCGACGACGTCACCGTCACCCGGGATGATCTGCCCGGCCTCGACGACCACGAAGTCGCCCTGGGCGAGGGTGGTCGCCGCGACGGACTCCTCGCGGACCTGCGCGGCGTTGGCCCCCTCGGTCCAGCCGATCACGCGGCGGGCCATGGCGTCCTTCTTCGCGCTGCGCAGCGTCGCGGCCTGCGCCTTGCCCCGGCCCTCGGCCACCGCCTCCGCCAGGTTGGCGAAGACCACGGTCAGCCACAGCCATACCGTGATGGCCCAGGCGAACCACGACGGCTGCGCGATGGCGAGCACCGTGGTGAACGCGGCGCCGACCTCGACGATCAGCATGACCGGGTTGCGCCACAGGGTGGCCGGGTTCAGCTTGCGCAGCGCGTCCGGCAGCGACTTCCACAGCTGCTTGGGGTCCAGCAGCCCGCCGCCGACCCGCTTGGGCCGCGGCCGGGCACTGGTGCTTGCCACTGATGTGACAGTCATTTCTCGTTCCTTGTCTGTTTCCGCGGCCGGGCTCACAGGCCCTCGGCCAGCGGGCCGAGGGCGAGCGCGGGCAGGAAGGTGAGGGCGATCAGGATCACCACGACGCCGACGACCATGCCGATGAACAGCGGTTTGTGCGTGGGCAGCGTGCCCGCCGAAGCGGGGGTGGCCTTCTGGCGGGCCAGCGACCCGGCCAGGCCCAGCACGAACACCAGCGGCAGGAACCGGCCCAGCAGCATCGCCAGGCCCAGCGCGGTGTTCCACCAGGGCGTGTTCACGGTGATGCCCGCGAACGCCGAGCCGTTGTTGTTGGCCGCCGAGGTGAACGCGTAGACGACCTCGGAGAAGCCGTGCGGGCCGACGTTGAGCTGGGTGCTCCAGTTTCCGGTGGCCATCGCCGCGGCGACGCCGATCAGCACGATGGTGGGGGTGACCAGGAAGTAGACCGAGGCGAACTTCATCTCCCGGGCGCCGACCTTCTTGCCCAGGTACTCAGGTGTGCGCCCGACCATGAGACCGGCCACGAACACCGTGATGACCGCGAGGATGAGCATGCCGTACAGGCCCGATCCGGTACCGCCGGGCGCGACCTCACCGAGCATCATGTTGATGATCGGCATCATGCCGCCCAGCGCGGTGTACGAGTCGTGGAACGAGTTCACCGAACCGGTGGACGTGAGCGTCGTGGCCGAGGCGAAGGTGGCCGAGTCGGGAATGCCGAACCGGATGTCCTTGCCCTCGAAGGCCGCGCCCACCGCCTGCGGCACCGTGCCCATGTGCTGCAGCTCGAACACGTTGGTCAGTGCCACGCTGGCGATCGCGATGATCGCCATGACCGCGAGGATCGCGTACCCCTGGCGGTTGTCCTTGACCATCCGCCCGAACACGCGCGGCAGCGCGAACGGGATGACCAGCAGCAGGAAGATCTCCAGCCAGTTCGTCCACGAGGTCGGGTTCTCGAACGGATGCGCCGAGTTGACGTTGTAGAAGCCGCCGCCGTTGGTGCCGAATTCCTTGATCGCCTCCTGGCTGGCCACCGCGCCGCCGGTGATGTGCTGCTCGGCGCCGGCCAGCGTGTGCAGCAGCGTGCCGTCGGACAGGTTCTGCACCGCGCCGCCAAGGATCAGCAGCAGCGCGGCCACCGCACTGAACGGCAACAGGATCCGCAGCGTGATCCGGGTCAGGTCGACCCAGAAGTTGCCCAGCTGCTCCGATTGGCGCCGGGCGAACCCACGCACCAGCGCGACCGCCACCGCGATGCCGACCGCCGCGGAGGCGAAGTTCTGCACCGCCAGCCCGGCCATCTGCACGACGTGGGTCATCGTGTTCTCGCCCGAGTAGGCCTGCCAGTTCGTGTTGGTCACGAAGCTGACCGCGGTGTTCCAGGCCAGGTGTGGGAAGACCCGGTCGTTGATGCCGGCCGACAGGGCCGGCCCGGCGCCGGGGAAGACGTAGTCCTGCAGACGCAGGAAGGCGTACAGGAACAGGATCGAGATCAGCGAGAACGCGAGCACGCTGCGGGCGTAGACGCCCCAGGACTGCTCCACGTTCGGGTCGACGCCGACCAGCTTGTAGATGCCGCGCTCGACGCGGTTGTGCCGCTCGGCGGCGACCGCGCGGTACATGTAGTCACCGAGGTAGCGGTAGGCCACCGCCAGGGCGGCGATGAGCGAGAGGATGAAGATCACTCCCGCGACGGTCGTACTCATCTGAGGACAACTCTCCGAATCGTCAGAACTTCTCGGGGGACAGCAGCGCGTAGACCAGGAAGACCGCCAGCGCGCAGGCGATCACCAGGCCGACCAGGTTGGCGGTCACAGTCGCTCAGCTCCTCGTACGACGAGGGCAAGGACCGCGAACAGACCCACCGTGAGCACCACGAAGACCAGATCGGCCACCGTGCGCCTCCTTCATGAGTTGGGGCGTTTCGGCAATTTGCCCGAAATCTTCCCTTTGGCGGGTAGCGGCCAACGGGAACGGAGGTAATCCAACTCCCGAAATGTCGGCACGGGAGATCTCTTGACGGCATCGCTACGGCGGCTGCGGCATTCTTTACGCGGCCTTGACGGCGGTGTGAGCGTCGCCGCAGCGTCGGGCGACCTCAGCGGGGATCGGGCGCGGCCAACGGCCGTTCGCCGAGCGCGGCCAGGGCTTCCTGCGGCCGGTCGACGCTGATGGTCAGGATCCGCCCGGAGTCGAGCACCAGCTGCAGGACGGGACCGGAGCGCGCCAAGTGATGCCCGCGTAGCGGCGGCAGCAGCACCACAGCAGCACCCAAGTCCCCGACCGCGCAGCTGCCCGAGCGGCGCTGGCTACGAATCCGGCGCAACAACCGCGGCAACGTCCTGGACCGCGCGATGCGCCGCCACACCGGCGCGATCGTGTGCCGCATGCGGTTCCCCGTACCGTCCTGATAGGGGCGACAAACCGGCCGGGGTCGGGCGAACCCGGAGTGCGCCCCGGCTGCGCCGCGAGGTGCACGGCGTCGACGAGAATGTCCCGAGCAAAGCGAACGCACGGCCACCGGTCGAGGATGTAGGCGGGGGTACCGTACTCCTGCTCGATGGTCATCAGCGGCACGCCGCCGATGCTCATGCCGCCGCGTGCTGTCACCGCGGCCGCGTACCGCAGAGTCGTCCAGGTTCGCGTACCCGGCTATGTGGCGGTACCCGTACGCCGACACCTACCGCCGGTAGCAGCGCCGGTCTTCGCTGGTCAGCGACACGGTCAGGGTCTGCTGCGAGGAGTTCCAGTAGGCGCTGGCGAGGTTGGCCGCCCATGCCTTGTCTGCGAACCGCGACCGCAGCTCGGCCAAGGTTGCCTGATCGTTGCGAGGTGGCTGCATCTCGATACGGCGGGCGTACAGGTGTGCACCGACCACTGTCGTGAGTACGAAGAGTACGAAGGCTACCGCCAGGCGAGGCCTGCCCACGTAGAACGAAATTCTCGTTCCTGGCTCGGCTTCCACCCCGGCAGGTTAGCTCTGCCCGGCTCTGTAGCGGGGCTGCGGCAACCGACTGCTCCGCGTCTCGAAATGATGTCCTTCCACCGAGAGCAGGTCAGGCGGGCCGCTGCGGAGTCGCGTGTTCCGTCTGCTGACGGTTTATCCGTCCTGGTAGCCATGGCCGGCGGCGAGCGCGCGGATGGTCTGGGCCACGGTCGGGGAGTCGTTGCGCAGGATCTTGCTGTGGTTGCTGGCGACCTTGGCGCTGATCGTGATGTTCGGGTTGCGGGCGATGATCGGCTCGAGGACCTTGCGGCCCTCGTCCATCTCTCCGCCCTTGCTGCCGAGGCTGTCGCCGGTGGCCAGGACGAACCGTACGGGGCGGGTGAGGCGGTCCAGGACCGTGATGCTGGCGGCGGCGAACTCGTTGAGTTCGATGTTGACGTCGGCGTGCTGGTCGGCGGTCATCTTGGCGGCCAGGCCGAGGCGGGCGGCGATCGGGAACAGCCACCGCATGCGGCGGAACAGCTTGCGGATCCGGGCGTGGCCTTCCTCGCCGGTCAGGCCGACGGGGAAGGCGGCCACGGTGACCGCTCTGAGGACGCGGTCGGGGTTGCGGTCGGTCCAGTGCCAGGTGAGGATGCCGCCGTAGGACCAGCCGACCAGTAGTGCCCGCTCCACTCCCCTGGCTTTGAGGACGGCATCGAGGTCGCGCAGGCAGGCTTCCGGGGTGCGGGCGAGTCGGAGGAATAGGCCGCCCGCGCGGTGACGGGCGACCTGGTCGGATCGTCAGGCGATCTTGCGGTGGTAGACCCTCATGGCGAAGGCGTAGGCGACGATGAGGATGCCTGCGCACCAGCCGAGGGCGATCCAGATGTCGTTGCCGACCGGCTGCTGGTCGAACAGTGCCCGGAT
>NZ_JAHRCY010000034.1 GCF_019083965.1 Catellatospora tritici | reverse complement strand
CCAGCCGCCAGCCGCCAGCCGCCAGCCGCCAGCCGCCAGCCGCCAGCCGCCAGCCGCCAGCCGCCAGCCGCCAGCCGCCAGCCGCCAGCCGCCAGCCGCCAGCCGCCAGCCGCCAGCCGCCAGCCGCGGGGGCGGGCCGGGTGGGCTAGGCGGCGGCGCGGGGGGCGGGGGGTCAGATGGCGCGGGTCGTGGCGTTGACCAGGGCGGCGAGGGCGCTGGCGGCGAGGCAGGACAGGACCACGCGCCGGAACGCGAGCGGGTCCAGCCGGTGGAAGAGGATGTTGCCCAGCCATGCGCCGAGCACCGTCGCGGGCAGCCCAGCCGCCGCGAGCAGCGTCGCATGCCA
Organism: Catellatospora tritici; assembly: GCF_019083965.1. Taxonomy (GTDB): domain Bacteria; phylum Actinomycetota; class Actinomycetes; order Mycobacteriales; family Micromonosporaceae; genus Catellatospora; species Catellatospora tritici. The sequence goes on along the minus strand of NZ_JAHRCY010000034.1, from coordinate 81,885 downwards.
GGTCAGCGTCCCCGCGATGCCGAACCCGACCACCGCGACCGGCCCGACCACCCCGAAGATCAACGCGACCGTCGCCCGGAACACGCGCGGCTCCAGCTTCATCGCCCGCAGCGTCGCCACCAGCGGCGGCCCGTTGGTGCCGGTCGTCGTGGCCAGCAGCCCGGCCAGGATCCCGGCCGCGGCGGAGGCACCGGCCTTCGGCGGCAACTGCCAGCCGCGCCACACCACGAGCGTGCTGGTCAGGTTGACCACCGCGATCAGGATCAGCAGTGCCAGGTCCGGCAGCGAGATGAGCAGCAGCAGGCCCAGCGGCATGCCGATCGCGACCGCGAACAGCAGGCGGCGCGCGATCGGCACCTCCGCGTGGGCGCGCTCACGCCAGGCGGTCGCCGCGTTCAGGATCAGGCTGATGATGGTCGCCGAGACCACTGCGGGCTGCGGCTGGTCGGCCATGGCCAGCAGGGGCACCGACACCAGCGATAAGCCGAAACCGGTCACCGCCTGCGCGAACGCGGCCACCCCGAAGACGGCGGCGGCGATCAGGTACAGGGTCACGGCGGCATACCGTACCCGCTGACCAGGCGCGACGCCGAGCTGCGGTCAGTGCGCGGGCTGCGCCTCGGTGAGCAACTTGCCCAGCCGGGTGAGCCCTTCGACCAGGTCGGTGTCGCCGAGGGCGTATGACAGCCGGAAGTAGCCCGGGGTCCCGAACGCCTCGCCCGGCACCAGCGCGACCTCGGCCTCCTCCAGCACCAGCGCGGCCAGCTCGGCTGAGGTCTCCGGTCGCCGTCCGCGCAGCTCCCGTCCGAGCAGCCCCTTGACCGACGGGTACGCGTAGAAGGCGCCCAGCGGCTCGGGACAGACCACGCCGGGGATGTCGTTGAGCATCGTGACCATGGTGCGGCGACGCCGGTCGAACGCCTGGCGCATCTGGTCGACGGCGGACAGGTCACCGGAGACGGCGGCCAGCGCGGCGGCCTGGGCCACGTTGCAGACGTTGGAGGTCAGGTGAGACTGCAGGTTGGTCGCGGCGGCGACCACGTCAGGGGCGCCGATGAGCCAGCCGACCCGCCATCCGGTCATGGCGTACGTCTTGGCGACGCCGTTGAGGATCACGACCCGGTCGCCCAGCTCGGGCACGACGGTGGCGATGCTGTTGAACTTGGCGTTGCCGTAGGTGAGGTGCTCGTAGATCTCGTCGGTGATCACCCAGAGCCCGTGCTCGTCGGCCCAGCGGCCGATCGCGACGACCTGCTCGGGCGGGTAGACCGCGCCGGTGGGGTTGGCGGGTGAGGCGAACAGCAGCGCCTTGGTGCGCGGTGTACGCGCCGCCTCCAGCTGCTCGACGGTGGCCAGATAGCCGGAGTGCTCGTCGGTGACCACGTCGACCTGCACCGCCCCGGCCAGCTTGATCGCCTCCGGGTACGTGGTCCAGTACGGAGCCACCACCAGGATCTCATCGCCAGGGTCGAGCAGCGTGGCGAAGGCCGTGTAGACGGCCTGCTTGCCGCCGTTGGTGACCAGCACCTGGCTGGGCGAGGCCTGGTAGCCGGAGTCGCGCAGGGTCTTGGCCGCGATCGCCTCGCGCAGTTCGGGCAGACCCGGGGTGGGCGAGTACTTGTGCATGCGCGGCTGCGCGGACGCGGCCTGGGCGGCCTCGACGATGTATTCGGGGGTGGGGAAGTCGGGCTCGCCGGCGCCGAAGCCGATCACCGGGCGGCCTGCCGCTTTCAGTGCCTTGGCCTTGGCGTCCACGGCGAGGGTGGCCGACTCGGCGATGGCTGCGATGCGACGGGAAATCCGTTCCATGCGCCCACTCTCGCACATTCCGGACGTCGGCGCGGGGCACGGGGGCCGTGTCCGGTCGGACCGGCGGGCGTGACTCCTGCCGGGTCGTGTGCGGGCGGTCGCGCTACATTGCCCGGATGCGTCGCCTCATCAGCCAGAGTCGGGTCGTCGCCGCTGAACCGGCGGCGATCTTCGAGCTGTTGGTCGACCCCGCCCAGCATCCGGTGATCGACGGGTCGGGGTCGGTGCTGGCGGCCCGGGGCGCGCCGCGTCGGCTCGCGCTGGGAATGAAGTTCGGCATGGACATGCACATGGGCGCCGACTACAGCGTGCTCAACACGGTGGTGGAGTTCGACGAAGGCCGCCTGATCGCGTGGCGGCACTTCAACGGGCACCGCTGGCGCTGGCGGCTGGACCCGGCGGGGGAGGGCCGAACCCTGGTCACCGAGGAGTTCGACTGGTCGACCGCGCGCATCCCGCTGCTGATCAGCATCAGCTGGTTCCCGCGCCGCAACCGCCGGGCGATCAGCCGTACCCTCGACCGCCTCGAAGCCCGCTTCGCGTCCGACGGACCGCCCTGTTGATCCGTGCGGGTCAGCGCAGGGTGCGGTCCAGGGTGTAGCGGCGCTGCAGCAGCATCGCGACGACCATCAGTGCGGCGGGCACCAGGCCGAACCCGAGGCGGATCATGGTGTGCGCCAGCCCCGGTTGGGTCACCTGCTCGCCCGCGCCGGAGGCGACGAACCCGCCCACGGCCAGACAGGCGGAGTAGACGTACGGGCCGAGCGCGCCGCCGGTCGCCTCGGCCGCCGTCCATACGCCGGTGTAGGTCCCGGCCCGCTCGGCGCCCCCGGCCGCCCGGATCGCGTCGGGCATCATCGAGAACGGCAGCAGCTGCATCGCGGCGAACGCGACACCGAGCACCGCTACCGCGCCGATCAGCACCGGCAGCCCGGCCGCCGAGCCGAGTGCCAGCACCAGCGACCCGACCACGAACGCGGCCTGGGCGATGAGCAGGCCGGGCTGCTTGCCGATGCGGCGGGCGACCGCGACCCAGATCGGGGTGGCGATCAGTGCGGGAGCCACGAAGGCGGCGACGAGCACGGTGGTCAGGCCGGGGCGGCCCAGTTCGTACTCGGCGAAGTAGGGGACGGCGGCCAGCACCAGGTGGGTCGTGGTGGACATGGCCAGGTAGGCGCCGACCAGCCAGCGGAACTGTGGGTCGCGCAGCGCGCCGAGCAGGGCCTTGAACCCGGCGGCGGCGTGCGCCGAGGCGGGAGCGTCGCCGGGGGCCGCGGTGGCCAGGCGCCGCACGCCGCCGATGCCGACGAGCATGGTGGCCAGCATCGTCGCGCCGAGCACCGCGCCCATCAGCGCGTATCCGGCCCGGCTGGGGTCCTGCTTGCCCGCGAGCATCGGGGCCAGCACGCCGGACAGCAGGATGCCGACGGTGAGCACCACCATCCGGAAGCCCATCAGCCGGGTGCGCTCGTGGTAGCCGATGCCCAGGTCGGCCGGGGTGGACAGGTAGGGCACCTGGTACGCGGCGAACAGCAGGTTGCCCGCGACGAAGCCGACCGCGACCCAGGCCGCGGCGGGGGCGCCGGACAGCCCGCCCGGCACCGCGAACAGGGCCGCGAACGCCAGCGGCAGGCCGCAGCCCAACGTCATCAGCGTGCGGCGGTGGCCGCGTCGGCGCAGGTCGCGGTCGGACAGGTGGCCCACCCACGGGTGCAGCACCACGTCGGCGATCTTCGGCACCAGCAGCACGACACCGGCCAGCAGCGGCGTCACGGCCAGCACGTCGGTGAGGAAGTACAGCAGCAGCAGGCCGGGTACGGTCACCCAGGTGCCCATGCCGAGCGAGCCGGTCGCGTACGCGGCCATGCCGCCGCGCGGCAGCCGGGCCGAGCGCGTCGCGGCGGAGTCGGCCGCGGTCTCGCCGGAGCTGTAATCCAACATTCGCTGGATAGTAGGGCACGATGGGAGCCATGACCACACCCCGCCGCGGACCAGGCCGTCCCCGCAGCACCGACCGGGTCGCCACCCCGGAGGCGATCGTCGTCGCCGCCACCGGGCTGTTCGCCCGGCGCGGCTTCGACGCCGTGGGCATGCGCGAGATCGCGGCCGCGGCCGGGGTAGACGTCGCGACCGTGCACCACCACGTGGGTACGAAAGCCGCCCTCTACGACGCCTGCTTCGCCCGCATCCACGAGGCCGAGAGCACGGTCCTGGCCCAGGCCACCGGCGCCGCCCGCGCGGCGGTCGGGTCCGGTCCGGTCACCGCCATGGCCGCCCTGCACGAACTGCTGGACAGCTTCGTCGACTTCCTGGAGGACCGCCCGGAGACCACCGGCCTGTGGCTGCGCCGCTGGCTGGAGCCCGACCGGCACGCCGACCTGGACGAGCGCTACGCCAACCCGCTCTACCGGGCCGTCGAGCAGGTGCTGGCCGAGGCGCACGCGGCCGGGGTGCTCGACGAGCCCGATCCGCACCTGGCCGTACGCAGCCTGGTCTGGGCGGTGCACGCGCATGTGGTGGGCCTGCTGTCCGGGGCGGCCGGGGCGCGGCAGCGCCGGGAGTTCCGCGCCTACGCGCACCGCTGGCTGGACCGGATGTACGCGCCCCGCCCTTGACGCCGCCCGTCCCCTCCGGCAATATCCAGCAGGCGTTGGATTAATTGGGGAGGGTGCGATGAGCCCACGTGTCGCCGTCATCGGCGCCGGTCCGGCCGGACTGGCCGCGCTCAAGGCACTGGCCGACCGGGGCGTGTCCGCCGTCTGCTTCGACGCCGGGGCGCAGGTCGGTGGGCTGTGGGTGTACGGCGCGCCGCACTCCTCGGCGTACCGGACGCTGCACCTCAACACCAGCCGGACCCGCACCGAGTTCGCCGACGCGCCCATGCCCGCCGACTGGCCGGACTACCCCGACCACGCGCGCATCGCCGCCTACCTGCACGACTACGCCGTCCGCTTCGACCTGCTCAAGAGCGTGTGCCTGCACCACACAGTGACCGAGGTGGTGCGCGAGGGCGACGGCTGGCGGGTCACCGCGCTCAACCCCGACGGCGCCGTGACCGTGCGCGTCGAGGCGGTCGTGGTCGCCAACGGCCACAACAGCCGCCCCCGCCTGCCCGAGCCCGCCTACCCGGGCACGCTGACCGCTGAGCAACTGCACAGCCACGACTACCGGGGCCCCGAGCAGCTGGCCGGGCGACGGGTGCTGGTGGTCGGCGGCGGCAACTCGGCCATGGACATCGCCGTCGACGCCTCGTACGTCGCGCCGCGCACCCTGCTGTCGGTGCGCCGTGGCGTGTGGATCGTGCCCAAGCACCTGTTCGGCAAGCCGTCGGACACCCTCAACGGAGCGCTGGCCAAGCGGCTGCCGTGGCGGCTGCGCCAGCGCATCAGCCAGACCATGCTGCGCGTCGCCGTCGGCAGACCCTCCCGCTACGGCCTGCCCGACCCGGAGCACGGCTTCCTGCAGGACCATCCGACCCTGTCCGACGCGCTGCTGTCGCGCATCAGCCACGGCGAGATCGGCGTACGCGGCGAGATCAGGCGCTTCGACGGGCAGACCGTCACCCTCGCCGACGGGCGCACCGACGAGGTCGACCTGGTCGTGTGGTGCACCGGCTACTCGATCGACCTGCCGTTCCTGGACCAGGGGCTGCTCGCGCCGTCGGCCGAGCGGATGCCGCTGTTCCGGCACGTGTTCCACCAGGGCGAACCCGGGCTGATGTTCGTCGGGCTGATGCAGTCGACCGGATCGGCGCTGCCGGTGGTCGAGGCGCAGGCGCGGCTGGCGGCCGCCTACGTCGCCGGGCGGTACGCGCTGCCCGACCCGGCCGCGCGGACCGCCGACATCGCCCGCGAGCACGCCGCCGCGCGCGATCGCTGGGGCGAGCGCCGCCCCGCGATGCGCATCGACTTCGACGCCTACCTGGACCTGGCCGCCCGGGAACTCGCGCAGGGCACCGCCCGCGCGCTGCGGGGCCAGGGCGTGAGCTGGAAGGGAATGATCAACCAATGAGGACGCTGCGCGGACAGCGGGCCGTGGTCACGGGGGCCAACGGCACGTTCGGAAAGCTGCTGTGCGAGCGCCTGGCCGCGGCCGGAGCACAGGTCGTGGGCCTGGACCTGGCCGGTGGGCGGATCGGGAACTCGCCGGTCATCGCGTGCGACCTCACCGACGGACAGCAGGCCCGGCAGGGTGTGGCGCAGGCGGTGGAGCTGCTGGGCGGGCTCGACCTGCTGGTCAACAACGCTGGCGTGGGCGGCCCGGCCCCGGCCGAGCTGCCGCCCGGTGAGCAGGCCCGGCGCCAGTTGGAGGTCAACCTGGTCGCGGCCTGGCACACCACCGCCGCCGCGATCGTGCCGCTGGAGCGCAGCCGGGGCCGGATCGTGTTCGTGTCGAGCCGGATGGCGCTGCTGCCGCTGCCGCTGGCGGCCGCGTACGGCGTCAGCAAGCGCGCCCTGGTCGCCTACGCCGATGCGCTGCGCCTGGAGGTCGGCTCCCACATCGGCGTCAGCGTCGTCTACCCCAGCATGGTCGCCTCGCCCATTCACGACGCCTCCGCGCAGGCTGGCCTGTCCCTGCAGGGCGTGTCGCGGTACGAGCCGGTCGAGGGCGTGGTCGCCGCGATCCTCGGCGCCGCCACCGCCCGCCGCCCGCGCCGCGACATCGCCACCACCGGCCGGGGTCGGGTGGAACTCTTCGTGGCCAGGCACTTGCCGTCCCTGGCCGCCCGGATGGTGCGGCGCACCATCACCGCGCGCATCGCCGCGGGCGACCTCGACGCCGCCCCACTGGCGGCGGGCATGCTGCGCCGGGCGGGACGGCAACCGACGGCGGACCACGCGACGCGCTGAGGTCGTACCCTCATCGGATGACCGTAGGTTCGGCCCTGCTCTCGTTCACACTCGTCGCCGCGGTGGTGACGATCATCCCGGGGGCGGATACGGCCCTGGTGCTGCGTACCTCGGTGGCCCAGGGGCGACGCCACGCCTACGCCACCGCGCTGGGCATCTGCACCGGCGCGCTGATCTGGGGCACCGCGGCCGCGGCGGGCATCTCGGCGCTGGTCACCGCGTCGCAGACAGCGTTCACGGTGATCCGGGTCGCCGGTGCGGCCTACCTGGTCTACCTGGGCGCGGTCATGCTGCGTGACGCCTGGCGTCGTCGCGGGTCCGATCCGGACGCCGAGGCGGCACGGCTGCCCGCCTCCGCCCGCCGCGCGTTCCTGCGCGGCCTGGTCACGAACCTGCTCAACCCCAAGGTCGGCGTCTTCTACGCGGCGATGCTGCCGCAGTTCCTGCCCGCCGACGTCCCGTCGCTGCCGATGGGCGTGCTGATGGCGCTCATCCACGACGCCGAGGCGATGGTGTGGTTCACGCTGATCATCGTCGGGGTGGGCCTGGCCCGCCGCTGGCTGGTGGGCGGCGCGCCGACCGCGGTCCGGGTCCGCCGGACCATCGACGCGGTCGCCGGGACGGTCCTGATCGGACTCGGTGTGAAGCTCGCCACTTCGCCCTGAGCGATCCCCACTGGACGTTCACGCTTGGTCGCGATGGAATACCTGTGAGCAACGTGCGGAAGGGGATCGCTGGGGTGGTGCCGGAACTCGTGCTGGTGGGACGCGGACGCAGCGCCGACGTGTACGCCGTCGACGACGGGCGGGTCCTGCGACGTTACCGCGACGGCACCGACGCCGGGGCGGAGGCCGCGGTCATGGCGTACGCGGCCGCGCACGGCCTGCCCGTGCCGCACGTCTACCAGGCCCAGGGCCCGGACCTGGTGATGGACCGGCTGGACGGGCCGACCCTGCTGGAGGCGATGCTCGACGGCAGCATCGATGTCGAGGCAGGCGCGCAGATCCTGGCCGCGCTGCACACTCGCCTGCACGCCGTGCCGACCCGCCCCGGGGCGGTGCGCGGATCTCGATTGCTGCACCTGGATCTGCACCCGGACAACGTGATCCTGACCGACGAGTGCCCGATGCTCATCGACTGGCGCAACGCCGTCGACGGCCCGCCCGAGCTGGACGTCGCGATGTCCGCGCTGATCGTGGCCCAGGTGGCGGTGGGCGACGACCCGGCCCTGGCCGAGGCGGGCCGCCGGTTCGTGACCGAGTTCCTGCTGCACGCCGACGGCGACCCGCTGTCGCAACTGCCCCGGGCGCTGGCCGTCCGCGAGCTCGACCCGAACCTGACCCCGACCGAACTGGCCCGGCTGGCCACAGCCGGGGACCTGGTCCGGACCTCGCGCCGCGGCTAGCCGGGCGTCAGCCACCCAGGTGGTCCTTCAGCGCGTCGAGTCGTCCGTCCCAGTCGTGCGCGAGCGCGGCCAGGAACTGCTGCGCCACCTGCATCGGCGCCGAGCGCAGCCGGTAGCGCACTCGGCGCCGCTCGCCGGGTTCGGCGGTGACCAGGCCCGCCTCGGTCAGCAGGGCCAGGTGTTTGGCGATCGCCTGCCGGGTGATCGGCAGGCGATCGGCCAGGTCCGTGGCCGTGGCCGGGCCGCCCGAGGCGAGCGCGGCGAGGATGCCGCGTCGGCTCGGGTCGGCCAGGGCGGTGAAGACCTGCTCGGCGATCGCCTCGATGTCAGGCTGCATTGAGGTATTCGACCAGCTCGCCGAGCTCGTGTGTCCACCCCCCGGTGTTGGCGTCGTACGCCTTGCGGTAGTCGTCGTCGGGCAGCTGGGCGAACCCCGACTCGACCATGGTCAGGCGGGTGCCCGCGCCGACGGGTTCGAGTGTGAACTCGACGTACGTGCGGCGCGGATCCTGCTCGGGCAGGCCGTAGATGTGCCAGGTGAAGCCGAAGACGGTCGGCTCCTCGACCCGCTCGATGGTCAGCTCGGCCTTGTCCCCGCTGTCCCACTTGACCTGGGCCGTTCCGCCCGGCCGCAGGTCGACCACGGCCTGGTTGCCGAGCCAGGTGCCCAGACCCTCCGCCGTCGTGAGCGCTGCCCAGACAGCGGCCGGGGGCCGGGTGAGTTCGATCGTCCGCTCAATGCGATCAGGGAAGCCCATCGTAATCCTCCGTGAGTAGCAACCAACTGGTTGCTACTCACGTTATTGCAACCGATGGGTTGCGTCAAGTCCTGCGGTAGGGTTCGCGCCAGCGTCGCGGTGCACCCGGCACGAAGGCCGCCGAGGGCATGGAGGCGCGATACCCGAGGACGGGCATGCCCACCACCTCAGAGCCGAACGAGCGGATCACCGCGTACGGCCTCGAACTGATCGACATCCATGACCGCCTGCGCGAGCAGCTGACCCGCCTACGCGCCGACATCGAAGCGCACCTGGACGGCGCCGGACCGCCGCCGCGCGACCTGCCCACCCACTGCCTGGCGTTCTGCACCGCGCTCCAGCGCCACCACACCGCCGAGGACGACCATGCGTTCACCGCGCTGGCCCGGCAGCACCCCGACCTGGCACCTGTGCTCGACGTGCTGCGCAGAGACCACGGGCTGGTCGGCGACATGCTGCGACGCCTGCCCGACCTGATCGCCGAACTCCCGGCCGCCGCGGGCGATCCGGCCCGGGCGGCTCGGTTGCTGTCTACGGTCGACGGCCTGTTCGCGCTGCTGGAGTCGCACTTCACCTACGAGGAACGCAAGCTGGTCGCCGCGCTGAACCGCCTCGACGCGGGCGGCGCCACGACGGCCTACCTGCTCGGCGTCGACCCCGACGCCTGAGTCGGACCACGGTCGGCCCGCCGCAGCGGCGTGAGCAGGCCGGTCAGCGCGGTCACCGCGCACAGTGCCCCGGCGGCCGACAGCGTCGCCGCCACCCCGAACCTGGCCGCGGCGGCCGTCAACGCCGCCGCGCCCAGCGGGGCCAACGCCGAGTGCAGGGTCCAGAACGCCGAGGTCACCCGGCCCAGCAGGTGGCTCGGCGTCACCTCCTGCCGCAGCGACATCGACGAGATGCCGCCCAGCGACGTGCACAGCATCACCACGGCGGTCAGCGCCGCCACCGGCACCGGCCCACCGACCCAGCCCACCGCCGCGATGCCCACGCCCGCGATCGCGTTCGCGGTCACCCAGGTCGCGCCGAAGCCGAGGCGGCCGCGAATCCGCGCGACCAGCAACGAGGCGGCCAGGCTGCCGACGATGCCGGTCGCCAGCACGTAGCCGACTACGCCGTCGCTGCCGCCGAGGTCGTGCTTGACGTGGTACACGATCACGTCGTTGAGGCCGAGCAGCAGGCCGGAAACGATCGTCAACAGTACGGTCAGCCAGCGTAGGACCGGATGGCGCGCGATGAACCGCACCCCCGCGGAGAAGACCGCGAACATGCTCTCCCGGTCTCGCGGCGCGGCCGCGACCGGCGTACGCATTCGGATCAGCGCGATGCACACCGCCGAGGCCGCGAACGTGGCCGCGTCGAAGGCGATCGCCGGGGTCGGCCCGAACCGCCCCGACACCAGCCCCGCCAGCGCCGGTCCCACCAGGAACGCCACCGAGTACGACGCGTAGAGCCGCCCGTTGGCCCGGGTGATCTCCTCCGGCGGCACCAGGCCCGGCACCACCGTCACATACGTCACCTGGAACACGTTGCCGAACGCGCTGGCCAGCGGCAGCACCGCGTACAGCAGCCACACCGAGGGGTGCAGCGCCCACACCAGCGGTACCGCCGCGTACAGCGCGAACCGGGCCAGGTCGCAGCCGATCAGCAGTCGCCGCCGGTCGAACCGGTCGGCCAGCACCCCGGAGAACACCCCGGTCACCAGCGCCGCCGCGCCGCCGAGCGCGGTCACCGCGCCCATCTGCACCACCGACCCGGTGGCGTGCAGCACCAGCAGTGGGATCGCCACGAACGAGAACGAGTCGCCCAGCGCCGACAGGGTCTGCCCGACCAGCAGCGCCGAGAAACCCGGCCGCCGCCACAGCGCGGTCGTCGCGACCGCGGCCTCGGACGCGGACATCCTCACCTCCAGCATCGTGGAGGTCGGACAGTACCGGGGCGCAGATCTCAGGCGCGGGCCAGGGGCAGCACCACATGCTGGGGATCGTCGGCGTCGATGCCGTCGTAGCGCTGCCACACCCGCAACAGGCGGTACGCGATCGGGGCGCCGACGGCCAGCGGCAGCAGGAACACCGCCCCGGCCAGGGTCGCGACCCACACCGCCAACCCGACGGAGATCACGATGGTGGCGCCGAACCAGCCCGCGCGCAGCGCCTTGCCCCGCCTGGCCTCGGTCAGACTCGCCGCCCACACCGCCACCGAGCGGCCGCACCCGGGCACCGCACACCGGAAATGCTGACCCGCGCCCTCGTCCTGCGGCCGCTTGACCTCGATCATCGCGTGCTCGGCATGGAACCGCGCACCCTCGTACGACGCGGAGCTGTCGCGCACGTGCATCAGCCGTCGGCGGCTGACTTCTTCCACCTTCAGGAACACGGTCGACCTCGGCAACGGGTGAGCGGTTGACGTGCTGGCGCCTGTCAATATGGCAAAGTCCGGCCCGATGCGACAGCCGGAGCGACCGTCCGATCAGGTCATTCGCGCCACCGTCCGGATGAGGGACGGTGTAGCGGCACCCCTCGTGGCAGACTGCGAACCATGTCGATGGGGGTGTCGATGGGGATATGGCGAAACGTCCTGCTCGTCCTCGCCGGGGTGGCGAGCCTGTGCATGGTGGCGCTGGCGATGGTCAGTCATGGCCTGGACGGCTATTACACCGTGTTCGCGCTGGTGATGGCGTTGGGTGGCGTTCTGCTCCTGTGGTTCGGGGTGACCGGGCGTCCACTCGGGTGGGCCTGGGTGGCCGTAGTGGTGCTGACCCTGGTCGGGCTCGCGCTGAGCCTGCTCGAGGAGCGCACCGGGATCTGCTGCATGTTCGGGTATCACCGCGGGCTGGGCTATCCGTGGCCGTGGCTCACCAGCCACGCGGAAGCCGACACGCTCGCCGCCGTCGAGGCGATCGCCGCGTCCCCGCAGGAGCTGGCCAAACATGTGGACCCGCACTATCTGCTGGTCGACACCGCGTTCTGGGCTGAGGCAGCGCTCCTGCTGGTGACCCCGGTCGCGCTCGTGCTGCGTCGCACGGGCTCCCGGCGGTCGAGCCAGTCGCCGGTCTGACCGACCCTGACGGCGGTGGCCGCCACCGTCGCGGGTACCTCGCGCGCTGGCTTGCTGCTCTACGCTGGAGCAACATCCACTTGCGACTTTCGGCTGACCGGGGGAGACGATCGTGCATAGGCGGCAATACGCACTTCGAGCGGGCTTGGCGGGCCTGTCGATGGTCGCGGGCATCGGGATCGTGACGGTGGTCGCGACCCCGACCCCGGCCGTGGCCGAGACGACCCAGGTCACCGCCGCGACGCTGGCCTACACCGACTCACGTGACCCGCGGGGGATCGAACTCGACTCCCCGGGACCCGCTCCGGTCGGCGCGTGGCGTGACGAACAGCGGCGCCGGCACGTGTCCCGGTCCTACTTCACCTTCGACCTGTCGGCCTGGCGGGGCAGGCAGATCCGCGACGCGGTCGTGGTGGCCGACGAGACCGCCGTCGACGACTGCCGCAAGCCACGCCGGGTCGAGGTGTCGCGCACCAGGGCCGTGACCGCGCGGCACAGCTGGCAGAACCCACCGGACGTGCTGACCCGGCTCGGCGAGTTCGACGCCGTCTCGGCAGGCTGCCCGGCGGCGGGGCTCACCCTCGACGTCACCACGGCCGTGCGGGCCGTCCTGGCCGGCGGCGGCTCCACGTTGACCCTCGAGCTGCGGGTCCCGGGCGAGGCCGAGGGCGACCCGCACCTCGGCCGGGCCTTCGCCCGTGATCTCGGCATCCTGATCGAGTCGAACACGGCACCGCACACGCCGGTCGCGCTGATGGTCGGCGACACGGCCTGCGGCACGCCTGGCGCTCTCCTGACCAACAGCCACGACCCGGAGCTCAGCGCCGAACTCGGCGACCCCGACGGCGACGACCTGTACGCCACGTTCGCGGTCTGGCCGATCGCCGATCCGGCGGACCGGAGGCTGTTCCGCCACGTCGGTCCGGCCACTCCGGACGATACTCGCGCGCGGTTGCGGCTGCCGTGGGACCTGCTCGCCGACGGGCGCTACGCGTTCGCCGTCAAGGCCCGCGACGAGGACTCGGCCACCCCATGGTCGTCGCCGTGCCGCTTCACCGTCGACACCACCGCGCCGACCGGCGATCTGCGGATCACCTCGACCGACTACCCGGACGACGGCGCCGAGCACGGCGGCGGCGGTGTCGGCGGCTCGTTCACGATCACGCTGACGGGCGTGCCCGACCTGGCCGGTTTCCTGTGGGGCGTCGAGGGGCCGTACACGTTCGTGCCGGCCGGACCGGGCGGGACGGCGACGGTGACCTACACCCCCGATCGGGCCGGGCCGACCTGGCTGTCGGCGGTCGCGGTCGACCGGGCGGGCAACTTCAGCGAGACGGCGAACTTCCGGTTCCTGGTTGCCGACAACGCCCCCCTGGTCACCGACGCCGATCCCGACGCGTGGTCGGGACAGCCACACCACCTCACCTTCACCCCGGCGATGTCGGGCGTCGTGTCGTACGCCTACCAGGTCGACTACGGCCCGGAGCAGACGCTCGCGGCGGCCGCCGACGGCAGCGCGCGGCTGGTGTTCACGCCGGACAAGCCGTACACCGATCTGCTGGTCCGCAGCGTGACCGCGAGCGGGGTGCGGTCCAGCCCGGCGGCGCTGGCACTGGTGGTGGTCACCGCACCCGTGGTCGGGTCGACCGACTGGCCTCGGGGCGCGGCGGGCGCGCCGTTCGGCAGCACCGGCACGTTCACCCTCCGGCCGCACACGGCGGGTGTGGTCGAGTACGTCTACCAGTTCGACTTCGGGCCCAGCCAGACCGTGCCGGCCGGTCCGGACGGCACCGCGACCGTCACCTTCACCCCAACCAGGGCGTACGACCACACCCTGATCGTGCGGTCGCGGACCGCCGCCGGCGCCGAGTCGGATGCGACCTACTACTCGTTCCAGGTGCCCAGCGTCGCCCCGGAGATCGACGGACACGGCATCGGGCTCGGTGAGACCGGCGGCCGCATCGGAGATCCGCTGCCACTGACGTTCCGCCCGCGCGCGGACGGGGTCACCGAGTACCTGTACCGCGTCAACGAGGACGCCGAGGCCACAGTCGCCGCCGGGGCGGACGGCAGCGCCACGGTGACCCTGCTGCCGCTGGCCTATGCGGGCATGTGGACCGATGTGATCCGGATCGAGGTGCGCAGCCGCAGCACGGGCGGGTTCGTCTCCGATCCGGCCACCTTCTGGTTCTACCTCGACCCCACGGCACCGGTTGTCACCGCCTCGACCGTCGGGGACCGGCCGCTGGTGGGCCAGCCGATGACGTTCGAGTTCACCGCCCGCATCGGCGGACAGGTCGAGTTCCGGTATGTCCTCGACGGGGTGGAGCAGTCGCTCGCGGCCGGTCCCGACGGCCACGCCACGCTGGTCTGGACGCCGCAGACACCGGACCTGCACACCCTGTGGGTCGGCAGCCGCAACAGCGACGGCCTGGTGACGGGCCAGACCCCGCACCACTTCTTCGTTTTCGCGGACTAGACGGCATCGCGCCGGGACGGTCGACAGCCGTCCCGGCGCGATGCGGTCTACTTCTGCGCCTCGAGCAGCCTGCAGACCTGGTCGTAACGGGTGACCACACGCAGGAAGTCCTCGCTGTCGACGGCGCCGAGGTTCTTGAGTTGCTGGTAGGTGTCGACCGCGTCGACAGCCAGCTGCCGCGCCTCGGCCGCCGCGCTCGGCCCGGCCCATTTGGCCAGCATGAACCCCAGGCGGCTCTTGGCGTCGGCGGTCATCGCGGCTGCCGCGGCCAGGTCCGGCACCGCGCTGCCGGCGTTGAGCGGTGCGCGGCGGGGGATGATGCGGTCGAGGGTGGCGATCTGTGCGTTGATCTCGCCGCCGCTGAGTTCGAGGTAGCACTCGTAGGCGCGGCGGGCCACGGTCACGGCCTCGGCTCCACGCCCGGCGTGGTCGAGCATGGCGGCATGGTTGTACAGCTTGCCCGCCAGTTGGGCCAGGTGCTCCCGGTTGTCCGGCTCCAGCTGCCGCAGCTGCAGGATCGTCTCGATCGCCTGCTGGCTGGGCTTGATCGCCGCCACCGCCTGTCCGGACCGCAGTAGGGTCATCGCCTTGTTCGCGTAGTCGTTGGCCTGGTCCTGTAGCCGTTGCAGTCTTCGTTCGTTGCGCGCCGCGGAGTCGAAGAAACTCACGGGCCCCTCCCCAGGTCTCCCGATCATGTCGCCAGCATCCTATCTGGACACTATGACGCTGCTGCCGGCCCTGGTCGGCGGCGCTAGTGGCGAGGGGCCGGGTGGCCGTCGGCGGAGGGTGGGGCGAGCAGGGGGCCGAGCACGCGGGCGGTGTCGATCAGCGGGACGTGGCTGAACGCCTGCGGGAAGTTGCCGACCTGGCGGCGGGTGACCTGGTCGTACTCCTCGGCGAGCAGACCGACGTCGTTGCGCAGGCTGAGCAGGTTTTCGAACAGCTCGCAGGCCTCCTCACGCCGGTCCATCAGCGCGTAGTTCTGCGCCAGCCAGAATGTGCAGGCCAGGAAGGCGCCCTCGCCCGGGGGCAGGCCGTCCACCTCGGCGCCGGGCACCTGGGTGTAGCGCTGCACCAGGCCGTCGGACATCAGCTCGCGCTCGATCGCGGCGACGGTGCCGCGCATCCGCGGGTCGGTGGCGGGCAGGAAGCCGACCAGCGGCATCATCAGCAGTGACGCGTCGAGTTCACGGGAGCCGTAGAACTGGGTGAAGGTGCCGCGGCTCTGGTCGTACCCCCGGGTCAGGATGTCGGCGGCGATGTCGTCACGCAGCGCGCGCCAGCGCCCGGCCGGTCCGGTGGAGCCGAACTGTTCGACGGTCTTGACCGCCCGGTCCGCGGCGACCCAGGCCATGAGCTTGGAGTGGGTGAAGTGGCGCGACCCGCCGCGCACCTCCCAGATGCCGTCGTCGGGCCGCTGCCAGTTGTGCGAGACGAACTCCATCAGCGCGGTCTCCAGCGCCCAGGCCTGCTGGTCCTCCTCCAGCCCGGCCTTGCGGGCCTGGTGCAGCGCGTCCATGACCTCGCCGTAGACGTCGAGCTGGAACTGCTCGGCGGCGGCGTTGCCCAGCCGCACCGGCCCGCCGCTGTATCCCGGCAGCCAGGACGCGATGCGTTCGGGCAGGTAGCGCTCGCCCGCGACGCCGTACATGATCTGCAGCTGGGACGGGTCGCCGGCGATGGCGCGCAGCAGCCACGACCGCCAGGCGCGGGCCTCCTCGACGTAGCCGGAGTAGAGCAGCGACTGCAGGGTGATGGTGGCGTCGCGCAGCCAGCAGTACCGGTAGTCCCAGTTGCGCACGCCGCCGAGCTGTTCGGGCAGGGAGGTGGTGACCGCGGCGACGATGCCGCCCGTGGGGCCGTAGGTCAGCGTCTTCAGCGTCAGCAGGGAGCGGGTGACCGCCTCGCGCCACGGGCCTTCGTAGTGGCAGCCGTTGATCCACTCCTGCCAGTACGACTCGGTCTCGGCCAGCGCGGTCTCGGGTTCGACCGGCTGCGGCACGGGCAGGTGCGACTCGCGCCAGGTGAGCACGAACGGCACCCGCTCGCCCTCGGCGACGGTGAAGTCGGCGACGGTGGCGAGATTCTCCCCATGCACGTCCACCGGCGTACGCAGGTAGACCGCGTCGGGTCCGGCCACGCCGACGGTGTCCGGCCCGACCCGGCGCACCCAGGGCACGATGTGGCCGTAGTCGAAGCGCAGCCGCAGGTCCATCCGCATCGCCACCCGGCCGTGTACGCCCTCGACGATGCGGACGAGGTCGGCGGCCTCGCCGCGCGGCGGCATGAAGTCGATGACGCGCACGGTGCCGGTGTCGGTGTCGAACTCGGTCTGCAGCACCATCGTGTCGCCCCGGTAGGCGCGTCGCACCGCGCTCACCCCGTGGGCCGGGGCGAGCTGCCAGCGGCCGTGATCAGGGGTGCCCAGCAGCGCGGCGAAGATGGCGCCGGAGTCGAAGCGGGGCAGGCAGAGCCAGTCGACGGACCCGTCCCGGCCGACCAGTGCGGCGGTCTGGGTGTCGCCGATGACCGCGTAGTCCTCGATGCGCAGCGGCATGTGCACCTCCCGCGACGACGCTACCCGCGCCGCGCCCCGGCAAACGGGATCCGACTCCCATCCGTCAGCCGACCGCTCGACCGGATCGGCGCGTCCGAATCGCGGGAGCGTTCCCACGGGCAGCCGTGAACCGACATAATGTGTTGCCCCGCACCGCATTCCGCTCCATCCCTCACGTACCTGGAGAAGCCGTGAAGAAGGCTGCACGCCGCTGGTTGCTGCTGGCTCTGGCTCTGGCACTGCTCGCAGCGGGCCTCACCGGATATGTGCTGTGGTCCGGCGAGGACGGCGGCCGCAAGCTTTATCAGGACGCGTCCCGGCCGGTCGCCGAGCGGGTGGCCGACCTGCTGGGCCGGATGAGCCTGGCGGACAAGATCGGGCAGATGACCCAGGCCGAGCGGGGCTTCGCCTCGGCGTCGGACGTCACTTCGTACCGGCTCGGGTCCATCCTGTCCGGCGGCGGCTCGACGCCCGAGGCGAACACCGCGCAGGCCTGGGCCGACATGAACGACGAGCTGCAGCGCGGCGCCCTGGCCACCCCGCTGGGCATCCCGATCCTGTACGGCTCCGACGCCGTGCACGGCCACAACAACGTCGTCGGCGCGACGATCTTCCCGCACAACATCGGCCTCGGCGCGACCCGCGACCCGAAGCTGGTGGAGCAGATCGGCCGGGTCGTCGCCGAGGAGGTCACCGGCACCGGCGTGGACTGGACCTTCGCGCCGTGCCTGTGTGTGGCCCGCGACGACCGCTGGGGCCGCACCTACGAGTCCTTCGGCGAGACCCCCGACATCCCCGCCTCGATGACCTCGATCATCACCGGTTTCCAGGGTGAGAAGCTCGGCGGCGGCCCGACCTCGATCCTGGCCACGGCCAAGCACTACGTGGGCGACGGCGGCACCACCGGCGGCGACGACCAGGGCAACACGGAGCTGACCGACGCGCAGTTGCGCGAGATCCACCTGCCGCCGTTCAAGGCCGCCGTCGAGCGCGGCGTCGGCTCGGTGATGGTGTCGTTCAGCAGCTGGAACGGCGAGAAGCTGCACGGGCAGAAGTACCTGGTCACCGACGTGCTCAAGGGCGAGCTGGGCTTCACCGGCTTCGTGGTGTCGGACTGGAACGCCGTCGACCAGCTCGACGGCCAGGAAGGCTTCACCCCCGACGAGGTCGCCACGGCGATCAACGCCGGGATCGACATGGTGATGGTGCCCGAGCACTGGCAGGACTTTCTCACCACGCTCAAGGGCGAGGTCGACAACGGGCACGTCCCGGCCGCCCGGATCGACGACGCGGTCCGGCGCATCCTGACCAAGAAGTTCGAGCTGGGGCTGTTCGAGCACCCGATGACCGACCGGTCGTACACGGGCACCGTGGGCAGCGCGGAGCACCGGGCGCTGGCCCGGCAGGCGGTGCGCGCCTCGCAGGTGCTGCTCAAGAACGACAAGGGCGTGCTGCCGCTGGCCAAGGGCGGCAAGGTCTTCGTCGCGGGCAAGAACGCCGACGACCTCGGCAACCAGTCCGGCGGCTGGACCATCACCTGGCAGGGCGGCTCCGGCCCGACCACCAAGGGCACCACCATCCTGGAGGGCATCCGCGAGGTGGCCGGTCCGGGCACGACGGTGACGTACGCGCGAGACGGCAAGGGCGTCGACCGCAGCTACCAGGCGGCGATCGCGGTGGTGGGCGAGAAGCCGTACGCCGAGTACGAGGGCGACCGGCCCGACGGGCTGCGCCTGGACGACGAGGACCGCCAGACCATCGCCACCCTGCGCGCCTCGGGCATCCCGGTGATCGTGGTGCTGGTCTCCGGGCGGCCGATGGAGGTCGCCTCGGAGGTGTCCGGCTGGAACGCGTTGCTGGCGGCGTGGCTGCCCGGCACCGAGGGCGCCGGGGTCGCCGACATCCTGTTCGGTGTCGGTGCCCCGACCGGCAAGACCCCGATGACCTGGCCCGCAGCCAAGGCGCACGAGCCGATCAACGCGGGCGACGGCCAGCCCGCCCTGTTCCCGCAGGGGTTCGGTTTGGGTTACGGCTCCTAAGGTTTGCCTGCCGTTCGCCTTCCGGTCGAGTGGATCCAGCGGGCTGTTCCCGTACGCGGAATTGCATGGCTTCGTCCCCTGGTGAAACTCCCGGAAGGCCTTTTCACGTGAGCACCCCTCTGTCCCGCCGCAACCTGCTGCGCGCCTCGACCCTCGGCGGTCTGGGCATCGCGTTCGCCGGTAGCGCCGCCGCCATCGCCGGTCCCGCCTACGCCCACCCGAAGGTGGCGGGCTACGGTCCGCTGGTCACCGACCCGGCGGGCATCCTGTCACTGCCCGAAGGCTTCTCCTACCGCATCGTCGCCGAGGCGGGCGTCACCGTCCTGGAGTCCGGCGAGTTCACCCCGAGCGACGCCGACGGCACCGCCGTCTTCCGCACGCCCGGCGGCTACACGCTGGTCAACAACCATGAGATCGGCGGCGGCGAGCCGTACGGCGTGCCGGCGCTGCCGGGCCTGACCTTCGACCCGGGCGCGCACGGCGGCACCACCAACATCGACGTGGACCACCACGGCAACCGCGTCCGCGAGTACGTCAGCCTCGCCGGCACCCACAACAACTGCGCCGGCGGCATCACCCCGTGGGGCACCTGGCTGACCTGCGAGGAGACCGAGCAGCGCGCCGGTGGCGTGTTCCAGTTCGACCACGGCTGGGTGTTCGAGGTCGACCCGCATGACCGCGCCGCCAACCTCTCGCCGGTGCCGCTGAAGTTCCTGGGCCGCTACGCGCACGAGGCCGTGGCCGTGGACCCGAAGACCAACGAGATCTTCCTGACCGAGGACGCCAGCGGCCCGCACGGGCTCTACTTCCGCTGGGTGCCCCCGGCGGGCTTCAAGGGCCGCAAGGGCGAGCTGCGCGCGCTGGCGCTCAGCGCGGGCGGCGACACCGCGGGCAGCCTGCAGGCGCTGAGCGCGTCGCTGGACGGCGTGCACATCGAGGACCTGTCGCAGGCGCTCACCCCGGGCACCAGGTACGACGTGACCTGGGTGGACGTGCCGGACCGGCTCGCGGTCACCACCTCGGTGCGCAAGCAGTTCACCAACGACCAGGTCACCCGCGCCCGCAAGTTCGAGGGTCAGTGGTACGGCGACAAGGGCGTCTACTTCGTCTCCAGCTACGCCCGCCTCAGCGACGGCAGCGTCAACGAGCACGACGGCCAGGTGTGGTTCTACGACCCGAAGCGCGAGACCATCGAGCTGGTCACCATCTTCGGTGTGAACCCGGACCCGTCGGTCGAGGGCAACTACGACGGCCCGGACAACATCACCGTCTCGCCGTACGGCGGCGTGATCCTGGCCGAGGACGGCGAGGGCCTGTCGCATCTGGTCGGCGTCAGTGAGAAGGGCGAGACCTACCCGCTGGGCCGCAACGAGGCCAGCGACAGCGAGTTCACCGGTCCGACGTTCACCGAGGACGGCCGGATCCTGTTCGCCAACATCCAGTCACCGGGCCAGGTCTTCGCGATCACCGGCCCGTGGGGCCGCAAGAAGGACTGCTGACCCGGTTCACGAAAACGCCCGCGCCCGCTCCGACCGTCTCCGGAGCGGGCGCGGTTTTCGTCTGCCCAGTACACGCGCTTATAAATCAAGCGTGCTTGACTTTTTCTCACCTCGGGGCGAAGGTTGTCGCCAGTGGAGGGGAGAGCCGGATGGCCGAACTGGCAACGCTGCTGGACGCCCTCGCCGCCGAAGGGCACGTCGTCGACCGCCTCCTGGCGGACCTGCCCGACTCCGGCTGGGCCGCGCCGACCCCGGCCGCGGGCTGGACCGTCGCGCACCAGATCGCCCACCTCGCCTGGACCGACCACCAGGCCCTGCTCGCGGTCACCGATCCACCGGGCTTCGCCGCGCAGATGGCCGAACTGCTGGCCGCCGATCCGCTCGGGTTCGTCGACACCGGTGCCCGGGACTGGGCCCGCACCGATCCGGCGCCGCTGCGGACCCGCTGGCGGCAGGGCCGGGCCGACCTGGCCGCCGCGCTCGCGGCACTGCCGCCCGGAGCCCGCGTCACCTGGTACGGCCCGCCGATGAGCGCGGCGTCCATGGCCACCGCCCGGATCATGGAGACCTGGGC
Source organism: Catellatospora tritici (assembly GCF_019083965.1). Classification (GTDB taxonomy): domain Bacteria; phylum Actinomycetota; class Actinomycetes; order Mycobacteriales; family Micromonosporaceae; genus Catellatospora; species Catellatospora tritici. The sequence continues at coordinate 60,858 of NZ_JAHRCY010000034.1, read as the reverse complement.
GCACGGGTACGACCTCGCCGACGCCCTCGGCGTCGTCCCCGAACCCACCCATCGTCTGCGCCACGTCGCCCACCTGGGCGTACGTACCCGCGACTTCGCGTTCCACGTGCACGGGCTCGACGCGCCCACCGAGGAGTTCGCGGTCGAGCTGACCGCGCCGGACGGGCAGCCGTGGCGCTGGGGACCCGACGCCGCCGCCCAGCGGGTCACCGGGCCCGCATTGGACTTCTGCCTGCTGGTGACCCAGCGGCGCCACCGGGCCGACCTGGCCGGGGCCGCCGTCGGCGTCGATGCCGACCGGTGGCTCGACGTCGCGCAGGCGTTTGCCGGGCCGCCCGGCGGCGGCCGGGCACCGGGGCGGGTCACCGGGGGTGCGAGGTGAACGCGCCGCTGCGGGTCGCCAACGCGTCCGGGTTCTACGGCGACCGGTTCTCGGCCGTACGCGAGATGCTGACCGGTGGCCCGATCGACGTGCTCACCGGCGACTATCTGGCCGAACTGACCATGCTCATCCTGGGCCGCGACCGGCTCAAGGACCCGACCTCCGGGTACGCCAAAACGTTCCTGCGGCAGATGGAGGAGTGCCTCGGGCTGGCCCTGGACGCCGGGATGAAGGTGGTGACCAACGCGGGCGGCCTCAACCCGGCCGGACTCGCCGACGCGCTGCACGAGCTGGGCGAAAGGCTCGGGCTGGCGCCGCGCATCGCCTACGTCACCGGCGACGACCTGACCGCGCGCGCCGCCGACTTCGGCACCGGCGCGGGCACGCCACTGACCGCCAACGCCTACCTGGGCGCGTTCGGCATCGCGGCGGCGCTGCGGGCCGGGGCCGACCTCGTGGTCACCGGGCGGGTCACCGACGCGTCGCTGGTGGTGGGCCCGGCCGCGGCCCACTTCGGCTGGACGCCGCACGACCTCGACCGGCTGGCCGGGGCGGTGGCGGCCGGGCACGTGATCGAGTGCGGGGCGCAGGCCACCGGCGGCAACTACGCGTTCTTCACCGAGCACGACGTGACCAGGCCGGGCTTCCCGATCGCGGAGGTGTACGCCGACGGGTCCAGTGTGATCACCAAGCATCCGGGCACCGGCGGCGCGGTCACCGTCGGGACGGTCACCGCGCAGCTGCTGTACGAGATCGACTCCCCGCGCTACCTCGGCCCGGACGTCACCACCCGACTCGACACGGTCGTGCTCACCGACGACGGGCCCGACCGGGTGCGCATCAGCGGCGTACGCGGCGAACCCGCGCCGCCCACCCTCAAGGTGGGCCTCAACACCCTCGGCGGGTTCCGCAACGACGTCACGTTCATCCTGACCGGACTCGACGTCGAGGCCAAGGCTGCCCTGGTCCGGACACAGCTCGAAGCGGCCCTGCCCCGCGCGCCGCGCGAACTCGCCTGGCGCCTGGCCCGCACCGACCACCCCGACGCCCCGGCGCAGGAGGAAGCCAGCGCGCTGCTGCACGCCACGCTCAAGGACCCGGATCCGAAACTCGCCGGGCGGGCCTTCTCCGGCGCGGCTGTCGAGCTGGCCCTGGCCAGCTACCCGGGCTTCACCCTGACCACCCCGCCCTCGGACGGCACGCCCTACGGCGTCTTCACGGCCGTGACCGTCCCCGCCGCCGAGGTGCCGCACGTCGCGGTCCTACCGGACGGCACCACGATCCACATCCCGCCCGCCCCCACCTCGGCCACCGCCCCCACCCCGGCCTCGGCCACCGCCCCCGTGTCCGGCACGGCGTCCGCCGTCGGCGCGGCGTCCGGTCTGCTCGCGCTCGCCGAGGAGCCGGCGCCTTCGGCGTTAGGAAGGGGCCCTTCTACAACGGAAAGCGATAACAAGGTGCCCTTCCTTACCGCGGGGACGCGGCGGGGGGCGTTGGGGCTGGTGGCGGGGGCGCGGAGTGGCGACAAGGGCGGCAGCGCCAACATCGGCGTGTGGGTGCGTGCCGATGCCGCCTATGCCTGGCTGGTGGCCACGCTCACCGTCGACGAGCTGCGCAGGCTGCTGCCGGAGCTCGGGCAGCTGCCGGTGGCGCGGTATGAGCTGCCGAAGCTGCGGGCCGTGAACTTCGTCGTCGATGGGCTGCTCGGTGCGGGCGTGTCGGCGGGGACGCGGTTCGATCCGCAGGGCAAGGGTCTGGGGGAGTGGCTGCGCTCCCGGTACGTCGACATTCCGGAGGAGCTGCTGTGACCGTGCTGCGTACGGGTCTGGACGCCGGGTCGGCCGAGTACGCCGCGAACCGGGCCGCGATGCTGGACCGGCTCGCCGAGGTCGACGTCGAACACGCCAAGGCGCTGGCCGGGGGCGGGCCGAAGTACACCGAGCGGCATCGGGCGCGGGGTAGGCTACTGCCCCGCCAGCGGATCGAGCTGCTGGTGGACCGGGAGTCGCCACTGCTGGAGCTGTCCACCCTGGCCGCGTACGGCACCGACTACCCGGTCGGGGCCAGTGTCGTCACCGCCGTCGGGGTGGTCGAGAGCACCGAGTGCGTCATCGTCGCCAACGACCCGACCGTGCGGGGCGGCGCCTCCAATCCGTGGTCGCTGCGCAAGACCCTGCGCGCCCTGGAGATCGCCCGGGTCAACCGGCTGCCGCTGGTCAACCTGGTCGAGTCCGGCGGCGCCGACCTGCAGCACCAGAAGGAGATCTTCATCCCGGGCGGGCAGGTGTTCCGCGACCTGACCCGGCTGTCGGCCGCCGGGATCCCCACGGTGACCGTGGTCTTCGGCAACTCCACCGCGGGCGGGGCGTACGTGCCCGGCATGAGTGACCACGTCGTCATGATCCGCGAGCGGTCCAAGGTGTTCCTGGCCGGACCGCCGCTGGTGAAGATGGCCACCGGCGAGGACGCCGACGACGAGTCGCTGGGTGGCGCGCAGATGCACGCCCGGGTCTCCGGCCTGGCCGACTACCTCGCCGCCGACGAGGTCGAGGCGATCGGGATCGGGCGGCGCATCGTGGCGAACCTGCGCTGGCGCAAGCTCGGCAGCCCGCCGAGCCTGCCGCCCGACGAACCCCGCCACGACCCTGAGGAACTGCTCGGCATCGTGCCGCCGGACCTGCGCCGCCCGTTCGATCCGCGCGAGGTGATCGCCCGGTTCGCCGACGGCTCGCGGTTCGACGAGTTCAAACCCGACTACGGCCCGAGCCTGGTCACCGGCTGGACCAGCGTGCACGGGTATCCCGTCGGCGTGCTGGCCAACGCACGGGGCGTGCTGTTCAGCCAGGAATCACAGAAGGCCGCCCAGTTCATCCAGCTCGCCAACGTCAGCCGGGTGCCGCTGCTGTTCCTGCACAACACGACCGGCTACATGGTCGGCACCGACTACGAGCAGGGGGGCATCATCAAGCACGGTGCGATGATGATCAACGCGGTGTCCAACAGCACCGTCCCGCACATCTCGCTGCTGATCGGAGCGTCGTACGGGGCCGGGCACTACGGCATGTGCGGACGAGCGTACGACCCCCGGTTCCTGTTCGCGTGGCCGTCGGCGAAGTCGGCGGTGATGGGCGCGGCGCAGCTCGCGGGCACCATGTCGATCGTCGCCCGCCAGGCGGCCGCCGCGGCGGGACGGCCGTACGACGAGGACGCCGACCTGGTGGTGCGGACCATGGTGGAGAACCAGATCGAGGCGGAGTCGCTGCCGATGGTGCTGTCCGGGCTGCTCTACGACGACGGGGTCATCGACCCGCGCGACACCCGTACCGTGCTGGGGCTGTGCCTTTCGGCGGTGCAGAACGCGCCCGACCCCGGCCCCGGTCCCTACGGCGTTTTCCGGGTGTGAACAGATGATCACTCGACTGCTGGTGGCCAACCGGGGCGAGATCGCCCGCCGGATCATGCGCACCTGCCGCGACCGGGGCATCGCCACCGTCGCGGTCTACGCCGACCCCGACGCGAACGCCCCACACGCCCGCGAGGCCGACCTCGCCGTACGCCTGCCCGGTGCCGCACCCGCCGACACTTATCTGCGGGTGGATCTGATCGTCGCGGCGGCGCTGGCCGCCGGGGCCGATGCCGTCCACCCCGGCTATGGGTTCCTGTCCGAGAATGCCGCGTTTGCGCAGGCGGTGCTCGATGCCGGGCTGACCTGGGTAGGGCCACCTCCGGCCGCGATCGAGGCGATGGGGTCCAAGGTCGCGGCCAAGAAACTCATGGGCGCCGCCGGGGTGCCCGTGCTGCCCGAACTCGACCCCGCCGCGATCACCGAAGCCGACCTGCCGGTGCTGGTCAAGGCGTCGGCAGGCGGCGGCGGCCGGGGCATGCGCGTGGTCCGAACGCTGGCTGAGCTGCCCGTGCAGGTCGAGGCGGCCCGGACCGAAGCCGCGGCGGCGTTCGGCGACCCGACCGTGTTCTGCGAGCCGTACCTGGCCACCGGGCGGCACCTCGAGGTGCAGGTGCTCGCCGACGCGCACGGTACCGTGTGGACGCTGGGGGAGCGGGACTGCTCGATCCAGCGCCGCCACCAGAAGATCGTCGAGGAGGCGCCCGCGCCGGGCCTGGCCGACGCCGTCCGGGAACGGCTGGCCGAGGCGGCCGCCGCGGCCGCCCGCGCGATCGGGTACACCGGCGCGGGCACGGTCGAGTTCCTGGCCGGGCCGGACGGCTTCCACTTCCTGGAGATGAACACCCGGCTGCAGGTCGAGCATCCGGTGACCGAGGCGGTCACCGGCGTGGACCTGGTCGACCTGCAGCTGTCGGTCGCCGAGGGCGCCGCGCTGGACCCGGTGCCGCCGCCGGTGCGCGGGCACGCCATCGAGGTCAGGCTGTACGCCGAGGACCCGGCGCACGACTGGCGGCCGCAGACCGGGCGGCTGCGCAAGTTCACCGTGCCGGGCGTGGCCGCCGAGTTCACGCCGGTGCGCGGCCTGCGGCTGGACAGCGGCGTGACCGCCGGGGACGCCGTCGGGACACACTACGACCCGATGCTGGCCAAGGTGATCGCCTGGGGGCCGACGCGGGAGGCCGCCGCCCGTACCCTCGCCTCGGCGGTCGCGGCCGCGCGCGTCCACGGCCTGGTCACCAACCGGGACCTGCTGGTCCGGCTGCTGCGCCATCCCGCCTTCCGGGCCGGGGACGTCGACACGTCGTTCCTGTCCACCCACGACCTGGCCGAGCTGGCGCGGCCGCTGGCCGCCGACCGGGCCGTGCGGCTGTCGGCGATCGCGGCCGCGCTGGCCGCCGCGCACGCCGACCGGGCGCAGGCGCGGGTGCTCGGGACACTGCCCGGTGGCTGGCGCAACATCGGCTCGGCACCGCAGTCGCGCGCCTACGACGGCCCGTACGGCCGCGTCGAGGTCGCCTACCGCACGGGCCGCACCGGCACCACCGTCGTGGACGAGCCCGGCCTCACTGTCGGGCTGGTCACCACCGAGCGGGTGGAACTGCTGGTCGGGACGCTGCGGCACACCTTCGCCGTCACCGCGTACGACGACCTCGTCTGCGTCGAGTCGCCGCTCGGCCCGGTCGCACTGACCCCAGTCGACCGCTTCCCGCAGCCCGTCGTCGCCACCGAACCCGGCTCCCTGGTCGCCCCGCTGCCCGGCGCGGTCATCCGCGTCGCCGCCGCCGAGGGCGACACCGTCGCCGCCGGTCAGCCGCTGCTGTGGTTGGAGGCGATGAAGATGCAACACGAGATCACCGCTCCCGTCGACGGTGTGCTCACCAGCCTGCGCGTCGAGATCGGCCGTCAGGTCGACGTCGGTGCCGTGCTCGCCGTGGTCACCCCCGCCCCCGCCTCGGAGGACCCGTCATGACCCTGCCCGAGACCGACGAACGCCGCGCCCTGCGCGAGGCCGTGAGCGCACTGGGCGCCAAGTACGGCCATGACTACTACCTGCGCAACGCCCGCACCGGCGGCAAGTCCACCGAACTGTGGCGCGAGGCGGGGCGGCTCGGCTACCTCGGCGTCCACGTGCCCGTCGAGTACGGCGGTGGCGGCGGCGGCATCGGCGACCTGGCCGCGGTCTGCGAGGAGCTGGGCGCCGCGGGCTGCCCGCTGCTGCTCATGGTCGTGTCCCCGGCCATCTGCGCCACCGTGCTCACCCGGTTCGGCACCGACGAGCAGAAGCGGCGCTGGCTGCCGGGGCTGGCCGACGGCTCGCGCGTGTTCGCGTTCGCGATCACCGAACCGGACGCGGGCTCCAACGCCCACCAGCTCGCCACCACCGCGACCCGGGACGGGGACGGGTGGCGGCTGACCGGCCGCAAGACGTACATCTCCGGTGTCGACGAGGCCGAGGCGGTGCTGGTGGTCGCGCGTACCGCCGACGAGCGCACCGGGCGGCTCAAGCCGGTGCTGTTCGTCGTGCCCACCGACGCGCCCGGCTTCACCGCCGCGCCGATCCCGACCGAAGTGGTGGCGCCGGAGAAGCAGTTCGACCTGTTCCTCGACGACCTCGCCCTGCCCGGCGACGCCCTGGTCGGCAGCCCCGACGCCGGGCTGATGCAGCTGTTCGCCGGGTTGAACCCCGAACGCATCCTGGCCTCGGCGTTCGCGCTCGGCATCGCCCGCTACGCCCTGGCCAAAGCCGTCGACTACGCCCGCACCCGGGCGGTGTGGGGCACCCCGATCGGCGCCCACCAGGCGATCAGCCACCCCCTCGCCGCCTGCCACATCGAGGTGGAGCTGGCCCGCCTGATGACCCACCACGCCGCCACCCGGTACGACGCGGGCGACGACCAGGCCGCCGGGGAGGCCGCCAACATGGCCAAGTACGCCGCCGGGGAGGCCGTGGTCAAGTCGGTCGACCAGGCCGTACAGACCCACGGCGGCAACGGCCTGTCCACCGAGTACGGCCTGGCCACACTGCTGGTCGCGGCCAGACTCGGCCGCATCGCCCCGGTCAGCCGGGAGATGATCCTCAACTTCGTGGCGCAGCACAGCCTCGGCCTGCCCCGGTCCTACTGACGGCCTCGATACGAGAACCGTCCGTGTTCTGGGTAGCCTGACCGCCGTGCCGACGATCTCCCGCGAACCCCGCCAGGACCGCAGCCGCGCCACCCGGCAGCGGCTGCTGTCGGCGGCCGTGCAGTGCATGGCCGAGCTCGGCTGGTCCGGGGCGACCGTCGCGGTCGTCGCCGAGCGGGCCGGGGTGTCGCGCGGCGCGGCCCAGCACCACTTCCCGACGCGGGAGGACCTGGTCGCGGGGCTGATCGAGCACATGAGCGAGGTGCGTGCCGCCGAGATCGGCGACCTGGCCGACGAGCTGCGAACCGGGCCGCGACGCACCGAGCAGGTGCTGGGCGTGCTGGTCGGGCTGTACCGGGGGCCGGTGTTCCGGGCGGCGCTGCACCTGTGGGTGGCGGCCGCCGCCGACGAGGGGCTGCGCGAGCGGATGCGGCCGCTGGAGGCCGAGCTGGGGCGGGTCGCGCACCGGATGGCGGTGGAGCTGCTGCGTGTCGATGAGAAGCAGCCCGGCACCCGCGAGACGGTGCAGGCGACCCTCGACCTGGCGCGCGGCCTGGGCCTGGCCGAGCTGCTGCACGACGACACCGCCCGCCGCCACCGCGTCCTGCGCCAGTGGGCCCGCACCCTCGACCTGGTCCTACCCGCGGTGCGGTGACCGGTCGACCCCGGCCACGCGGTCGAGGCCGTGGCGATACCCACTGGTCGTGGGCATGACGATCGGGCACACTGTCCGGCGTGTCGGAGCTCCGGTTGGCCATCCTGGTAGGGGCCCAGGCGTCCGGCAAGAGCACGTTCTGCCGACTGCGACTGGCCGACAGCCACACGGTGGTCAGCAAGGACGCCTTCCCGAACGCCCGCAACCGGCAGCGTAGGCAGCTGCGGCTGATCGGCGAGGCGCTCGCGCAGGGGCGAAGCGTCGTGGTGGACAACACCAACCCGTCCGCGCAGGAGTGGCATCCGCTGATCGGGGCCGCGCGCGAGCATGGAGCAGCAGTCGTCGGCTACTGGTTCCCGCTCGACCGGGAGGCGTCGCTCGCCCGCAACGCCGCCCGTGACGACCGGACCCGGGTGCCGGACGTCGGGATGTACACGACCTTCAAGCGCCTGCGCCGACCACGCCTGGCCGACGGGTTCGATGGCCTGTTCGCGGTCAGGTTCGACGGCGTCGGCGGGTTCCTGGTCGACCCCATCGAGGAGGACTGAACCGGTGGACGCCGACGAGTTCGAGGCAGCCCAGCGGGCACGCGAGTACTTCCACTCGCTCACCGTGCTGCCCGGTGCCTGGACGGTGCTGCGGCTGGACGGGAGAAGCTTCTCCGGTTTCACCGAGCAGCGTTTCGACAAGCCGTTCGACCCGCGCTTCTCCGACCTGATGGTCACCACGGCCCAGGCCCTGATGGTCGACCTGGGCGCCAGGTACGCCTACACCGAGAGCGACGAGATCTCCCTGCTCCTGCCACCGGGGTTCGACCTGTTCGGCCGCAGCGTGGAGAAGCTCGTCTCGATCTCGGCCGGTATCGCCAGCGCGGTGTTCACCCAGGCCGTCGGCGAGCCCGCCCACTTCGACTCCCGGCTCTGGCTGGGTGTCACCGTCGGCGACGTGGTCGACTACTTCTCCTGGCGGCAGACCGATGCCACCCGTTGCGCGTTGAACGGCTGGTGCTACTGGACGCTGCGTAACGCCGGTCAGACCCGTCAGCAGGCTACCCGCGCCCTCGCCGGCGCCGGCACGGCGGACAAGAACGAGCTGCTGTTCCGCCACGGGATCAACTTCAACGAACTGCCCGCCTGGCAGCGCCGTGGCATCGGGCTGTGGTGGGAGCTCCACGACTGTCCCGGCTTCGACCCCGTCTGCGGCGTCGAGGTCACCGCGCAGCGGCGGCGTATCACGGTCGAGCGCGAGCTGCCGATGAAGGACGCCTACCGCAGCCTGGTCGAGAAGGTCGCCACCACGTCGCTCTGACCGTGCCCACCCGCGCGCCCGGTCCTGACCAGGACCGGGCGCATCAGCCTGGGCAGAGCCTCAGGCCGCCCGCGTCAGGGACGTTGAGCCTCGGGCCGGAACTCGTGCAGCGGGTCCCAGTGCGCGGCGTACCGCAGCAGTGAACCGGCCAGGTCGGGGTGGGTGGCCGCCCACACGTCGTCGAACAGGAACCACTGCTGGTGCCCGAACGTCTCGCTCACGTGCATGGACAGCTGGGCCAGGTGCGGATCGGTGCGCAGCAGGGACAGCTCCGGTTCGCGCCCGGCGGTCAGCGGCCCCGCGTGGGTGGCGAGGTCGAGTGCCATGGGGTGGGCCACCCGGTGTTCGTCGGGCAGGCGCGGCCACGGGCGCCGGTTGAGGTCGAAGCCCGGCCACTCGTTGCAGCGCCGCAGCGCGGGCTCCAACTCGTCCTCGCCCGGGGCGGACAGGGCGCGCAGCACCAGCAGTTCGGGTGGCCAGCCCGTCAGTGGCGGGCTCAGCTCGCGCAGGTGCGCGGCGAAGCCGGGCAGGCGTACGCCGGGGAAGGCCAGCGGTGGCGGGCACTCGAACGAGGAGCCGTCGCGGAAGGTGAGCAAGACGGCGTACACGGTGCCCGGACCGTCCCCGGGCTGCGCGGCGACCCGCACCGGTATGCCGGTGGCGGCGAAGCCACCCGACCCGGTCGCGTCGCCCGGCAGCGGCCACTGGTCGCGCAGCACGAACGCGAACCGGTCCGGCGCGGCCGCCAACGCCGTGTCGGCCAGGAGGAAGTACGCGAGGTCGACCTCGTCATCGTCGGTCTTGACCCGCAGCGCGTGCCCGTCGAACTGCAGGCTCTGCGGCATGTCGCCCTCGATGTAGAGGTACTTGTCCAGTAGCTGGAACAGCTCGCGCCACGTCCGCGGCGCGGGCAGCGCGTGGGCCCGAGCGGCCTCGAAGATGGACGCCAGGCCGTACACCGGACCGCCCAGTTCCCGTTCGACCAGTTCGGTGGGGCTGTCGGTGTCCCAGCACCGGCGGAACCAGTCGAGCACGCTCGCATCGGGCAGGCGGCGCACCCGGCGGCTGAGCGGTCCCTCGTAGTGCGACCGGTACACGAAGTACATGGTTCGCATGGTAAAGGGCCGGTCTGTCAGCCATCGTCGGCAACCGATGGTACGTACGGCCGTGATGGCTTAGCTTCATGGGCATGTTTCGTAAGATCGCCGTCGTGGCTCTGGCCACGGCGCTGGCCATCGCGCTGCCGTCCCCCGCCCGCGCGCACGGTCAGCTCGCCTTCTCCGACCCGGCCGACAAGACCACGGTCACCGATGCCCGTGACCGGGTCACCCTCTACTTCACCGAGCGGGCGGCCTCCAACGCATTCTTCTCGGTGACCGCGCCCGACGGCACCCGCGTCGACCACGGCTGGTCCGGCGGCGAGCCCAAGCCGCTCGACAAGCCGGTGACGGAACTGACCCTGCGCGACGGCAAGTGGGAGCCGCAGGAGTACCGCACCGGGTTCCCGACCGTGGTGCCGGTGTCGCACTGGCCCCAGCAGGGCGTGTACACGATCAAGTTCATCAGCCTCGCCTCCGACGGCGACAAGGTGTCCGGGGAGATCCGCTTCGACTACCAGGGACCGGTCTCGGCGGCCCCGTCCGACTGGCAGCCGCCGACCAACCAGCCCGACCCGACCCTGCTGGGCCAGTCCGGCCCGAGCGCGGCGGCCGCGCCGACCGGGGCGTCGGCGGCGGCGCCGGACAGCGGCGGGACCTCGTGGCCGTACTGGCTGATCGCGGGCTTGCTCGTGGTCGCCGCCGGGGGATACCTGGTGGCGCGCCGCCCCCGCGCCCGCCGCTGACGCCCGACCGCCGGACAGGACACCCCCCGGGGGTGGCTGCCCGGCGGTCGATGTGGTCGACTGTGCGGTATGGCTGCTGGATCCCGTCCCCGTGCGTCGCACACCGTCACGCCGCTGGAGGGCGGCGTCCGCGTCTCGATCTCCGGTGAGGTCGACCTCGCCAGCGCGGACCTCGTCCAGCAGTGGCTCACCAGCGCTGTCGACGACTGCGCCGCCGACGGTGCGGTCGAGGTGGATCTGAGCGGCCTCGACTTCATCGACTCCACCGGCATCCGCGCCCTGGTCATGGCCCGTCGCCACGCCATGTCGGCCGGGGTCGGGCTGTACCTCGACGGCGCACGGGGCATGGTCGAGCGGATCCTGCGCGTCGCGGGCGTGCTGGACGTGTTCGCCCGCCCCTGACCGAACCCGGCCAGGCCACTTTCGGGGCGGCGGTCCCCGCCGTCGACCGGTATGGTCGCCGGGTGCGTACCGCTCACCTCTCGTGGCGCCGCTTCGGCGCCCAGCCGGACACCGTCGAGCCCAGCGTCGTGCTGCTGCACGGGTTCACGGACTCGGCCGACTGCTGGGAGCCGGTCGCGGCCGGGCTGACCGCGAAAACCCCCGCGATCGCGGTGGATGCGCGCGGCCACGGCGCCTCCGGCCTGCCTGACGAGCCGACCGGCCCGCACCGTCATGCCGCCGACGTGGCGCTGGTGCTCGACGCGCTCGGGCTGTCGGGGCTGACCGTGATCGGTCACTCGATGGGCGCGGTCACCGCCGCCGCGTTGGCCGGGGACCGCCCCGACCTGGTGCGCACCCTGGTCCTGGAGGATCCGCCCGCGATCTGGGAGCCGGCCGTGATCGCCGAGCCGCCCCAGTGGATCGTCGAGCTGAAGGCGCTCGACCACGCCGGGCGGATGGCCCGGGGCCGGGCGGAGAACCCGGCGTGGCCGTCGACGGAGTTCGACACCTGGTCGCGTAGCAAAGCCGAGTTCGACATCCGCTTCTGTGGACTGCCGTTCGAGCGCGGCGTCGCGCTGCCGGATCTGCTCGCCCGCACGTGGTGCCCGGCACTGCTGCTGCACGGCGACCCCGCCCGCGGTGCGCTGCTGACCGGCGAAGACGTCGCCGCGTGCGTGGCGGCCACCGACGGCCGGGTGACGGCGCGGTATCTGGATGCCGGGCACTGCCTGCGTCGCGACGACCCGGCGGCGTTCCTGGCGGCGGTGGGGGAGTTCCTGGGCTGACGCCGGGTCACGTGCGGAGCACCCCGAGTTGCCTCAGCGGGTCGGCTGATGCTAAATCTGCATTGGCACTCCGACAGGGTGAGTGCTAACGCAGAAGGGGGATGTGCCCGTGGGTCAGGTCGAAACGTTCGAGTTCCAGGCGGAGGCGCAGCAGCTGCTCCAGCTGATGATCCATTCCATCTACTCGAACAAGGACGTCTTCCTGCGTGAGCTCGTCTCCAACGCCTCGGACGCCCTCGACAAACTGCGGCTGGAGTCGCTGGTCGACAAGGACCTCGACGCCGACACCAGCGACCTGCACATCGAGCTCACGGTCGACCGCGAGCAGCGCACCCTGACCGTCCGCGACAACGGCATCGGCATGACGCGTGACCAGGTCGTCGAGCTGATCGGCACGATCGCCCGGTCCGGCACGGCCGAGTTCGTCAGCCGGTGGCAGCAGGCCAAGCAGGACGGCACCGCCGAACTCATCGGCAAGTTCGGCGTCGGGTTCTACTCCAGCTTCATGGTCGCCGACCGGGTCGTCCTGGTGACCCGCCGCGCGGGCCAGACCGAGGGCACCCGGTGGGAGTCGGCCGGTGCGGACACCTACGAGGTGTCCACCGTCGCGGACGCGCCCCCCGGCACCGCCGTCACGCTGCACCTGAAGCCGGCCGACGAGGACAACCACCTTTTCGACTACGCCGATCCGGCCGTGCTGCGGCGCATCGTCAAGCGCTACTCCGACTTCATCTCCTGGCCGATCCGGATGCTCGCCCCGGAGGCCGAGGAGCCCGAGACCCTCAACTCGATGAAGGCCCTGTGGTCCCGGCCCGCCGCCGAGATCAAGCCTGAGGAGTACACCGAGTTCTACCGGCACGTCAGCCACGACTGGACCGACCCGCTGGAGACGATCCACCTGCGGGCCGAGGGCACGCTGACCTTCGACGCGCTGCTGTTCCTGCCCGCCCGCGCCCCGTACGACCTGTTCACCCGGGGCACCCGGCGCGGGGTGCAGCTCTACATCCGGCGCGTGTTCATCATGGACGACTGCGAGGCGCTGCTGCCGGAGTACCTGCGCTTCGTCAAGGGCGTGGTCGACGCCGCCGACCTGTCGCTCAACGTCTCCCGGGAGATCCTCCAGCAGGACCGGCAGATCCAGACGATCCGTAAGCGCCTGGTCCGCAAGGTGCTCGGCACGCTCAAGGACATGCTGGCCAAGGACCCGGAGCGGTACGCGGGATTCTGGCGCGAGTTCGGCCAGGCGGTCAAGGAGGGCCTGGTCAACGACCCGGACAACCAGGCGGCGATCCTCGACGTGGTTCAGCTGACGTCCACGCACGACCCGGCCCGGCCGACCACCCTGCGCGAGTACGTCGAGCGCATGAAGCCCGACCAGACCGAGATCTTCTACCTGGTCGGTGAGCAGCGCTCGACCCTGGAGAACTCGCCGCACCTGGAGGCGTTCGCCGCCAACGGCATCGAGGTGCTGCTGCTGCACGACCCGGTCGACGCGATGTGGGTCGACATGGTCGGCGACTTCGACGGCAAGTCCTTCACCTCGGCCAGCCGGGGCGAGGCCGACCTGAAGTCCGAGCGCGACGCCGAGCCCGCCACCGAGACGTTCACCGAGCTGCTGGGCTGGATGGGCACCAGGCTGACGGAGAAGGTCAAGGAGGTGCGGCTGAGCTCGCGGTTGACCACCTCGGCGGCCTGCCTGGTGTCCGACGCGTTCGACGCCCCGCCCGCGCTGGAGCGCCTCTACCGGGCGATGGGCCAGGACGTGCCGAAGACCAAACGCATCCTGGAGCTGAACCCGCAGCACCAGTTGGTGGAGAAGCTGCGCGCCGCCCACGCCGAACGGGGCGACGACGACGCGCTGGCCGAGACCGCCGAGTTCCTCTACGCGATGGCGCTGCTGGCCGAGGGCGGCGAACTCGACGACCCGGCCGGGTTCGCCCGCCGCCTGGCCGACCGCCTGTCACGCACGCTCTGACCGGGCGCGCGCCGGACTCGTGCGTCAGCCGAGTTCGGCGCGGAGCCGGGCCGCCTCGGCCGGGTTGACCTGGTCGAGGATCCGCAGCGCGGCCACCAGGTGGTCGGCTGCCGCACCCGGTTCGTCCGAGCGCAGCAGCCGGGCCAGCCCCGCGTGCGCGGTCGCCTCGAAGTGCCGGGTGCCGATCTCGCGGGCGAGCGCCACGCTGCGCCGATACTCGGCCACCGCCTGGTCGGCGGCACCGGCCTGCGCGTACGACTTGGCCAGGTCGTTGCGGACCTCGACCTCCTCGCCCCGCGACCCGGACGAGCTGATCTCGGCCAGCGCCTGCTCGATCAGGTCGACGGCCTCGTGGGGGCGGCCGGTGTCGCGCATGACGTTGCCCAGGATCCACGCCGCCGCCATCACCTGGTGCCGGTCGCCGGTCCGCTCGGCGATCTCGCGCGCCTCGGTCAGCAGCGGCATGGCCAGCTCCGGCTCGCCCGCGCGGCAGTGGCCCTCGGCCAGGTTGTGCAGCGCGCGGGCGACGTCGAGGTCGCTGCCGTCGGCCCGGATCTCCGCCAGGTGCGTCCGCAGGATCTCCCGCGCCTGCTCGACCTGGCCGTTGTGCAGGTACAGCGTGGGCAGGCTGCCGCTGAGCATGGCCGCCGTGAACGCCCGGTCCCCGGCCCGGCGGGCCGCGTCCAGGCCCAGCCGCACCTGGACCAGCGCGTCGTCGTAGCGGCCCTGGTGTTCGTAGGACAGGGCCAGGTTGGCGTACGACCGGGCCACGCCCGCGTGGTCACCCAGCGCGCTACGCACCCCGACGCAGCGCTCGTGGATGGCGATCGCCTCGTCGTATCGCCCCGCCTTGATGTACGCCCCGCCCAGCCCGTTGAGCACCGAGGCCTGCAGGCCCTCGTCGATGCCGTCGCCGGCGGCCACGGCCCGCTCGAACATCGCGATCCAGTCGGTGGTGTGCCCGGCGAAGTGCAGGAACCGCCACAGCGGCACCGCCAGCCGGGCCGCCGCCTCACCCCAGCCCAGTTCGGCCGCGCGGGCCACGCACTCGACCAGGTTGCGCCGCTCCTGCTCCAGCCACGCCCGCGCCCGCGCGGCGACATCGTCGTGTCCGGACAGCAGCTGCTCGTTGGCGGTCTCGGCGCGGCGGGTGTAGTCGGCCAGCAGCCGTCGCAGCGGCGCGCCGGTATCCTCGGCGAGCTCGTCCAGCGCGGTGCGGGCGTAGTCGCCGATCAGGTCGTGCCAGGTGAACCGACCCGGGGCATGCTCGTCGAGCAGATGCCCGGCGGCCAGCCGCTCCAGCAGCCGCGCGGCCGTGTCGAGATCGGCCCCGGCCAGCGCCGCGACGGTGTCGGCGGTGACGTCGACGCCGGGAAACACCCCGAGCAACCGGAATCCGGCCTGGTCGGCGGGGGACAGGGCGTGGCACGACTGGTCGAGCACGGACCGCACGGCCAGGTCCTCGTCGTCGTCGAGGGCGAGCGCGGCGACCCGGCTGCGGGCGCGCAGCGCGGCGACGTAGGAGGCGGTGTCCAGGTCGGGCTGATCGGCCAGTTGGGCGGCGGCGATGCGCAGCGCCAGCGGCAGATGCGCGCACAGGTCGGCCAGCTCCCGCATGTGCGCCAGGTCGGCGTCGACGCGCTCCTTGCCCAGCACCCGGCGCAGCAGCTCGACCGACTCCTCCGGCGGCAGCAGTCCCAGTGTGAGCCGCTGCGCGCCGTCGTGGGCGACCAGGCCGGACAGACGGTCGCGGCTGGTCACCACGACCAGGCAGCCGGGCTCACCGGGCAGCAGCGGCCGCACCTGCTTGGCGGTGCTGGCGTTGTCGAGCACGATCAGCATGCGCTTGCCCGCGACGGTGTCGCGAAAGCGCGCCACCGCGTCGTCGAGCGCGACCGGGATCGCGTCGGCGGGCACGTCCAGGCACAGCAGCAGGTGGGTCACCGCGTCGATGGGCCGCAGCGGGCGGTCGCGGTCGTAACCGCGCAGGTTGAGGTACAGCTGCCCGTCCGGGAACCGGCCCGCGGCGCCGTGCGCCCAGCGGACCGCCAGCGCCGTCTTGCCCACCCCGGCGGTCCCGGCGATCGCCGTGATCACGGCGGTGTTGCCCGGCTCCTGGGCGACGTCGTCGAGCCACCGCAGGTCACGGTCGCGGCCGGTGAAGTCGGGGATGTTGCGGGGCAGGAACCGAAATCGCGGCGCGGCCGGCGCGGCGGGCGGGTCCAGGGCCGGGTCGGCGTGCAGGATCTGCTGCTGGAGCTGCTGCAGCGGGGGCAGCGGCGCCAGGCCCAGGTCCTCGGTGAAACGCTCGTGGGCGTCGCGGTACACCGCCAGGGCCTCGGCCTGGCGGCCGCTGCGGTACAGCGCGAGCATGAGCTGCCCGCGCGGCCGCTCCCGGTACGGGTGTGCCGTGATCGCCGCGGTCAGCTCGGTGATGACGCCGGTGTGCCGCCCGGCGGCCAGTTCGGCGTCGATCAGGTCCTCGAACGCGGTGAGCCGCAGCTCCTCGAGCCGGTCGTGCTCGGTGCGGGTGCCGTCGGGGGCGTCGAAGTAGGCGTCGCCGCGCCACAGTTCCAGGGCCTGGCGCAGCAGCGCGGTGGCCCGCTGCGGGTCCCCGGCGGCGCGGGCCGTCTCGGCGTCGGCCAGCAGCTGCTCGAACACCTGGGCGTCGAGCTCGCCGGGCAGCAGCGTGATGGTGTATCCGGCCGGGCCGAACTCGATCCGGTCGGTCTTGCCCAGTTGGGTGCGCAGGCGGGAGACGTACACCATCAGCGACTTGCGGGCGGTCTTGGGCGGACGGGCGCCCCACAGGCAGTGCGCGAGCACGTCGGCGGCGACCGGACGCCCCGCCGCGGCGAGGAGCATCACCAGCAGTTGGCGCAGTTTCGGGGTCGCCAGGGTCACGGGCCGGCCATCCAACTTGATGGTCAACGGTCCGAGAACGGCGAACTCGATCACTACTACCCCCGGTTAGGCCGGTGAGCGATCACTGTAGTCGCCACGTACGACCGACTGGAAATTGCTTCTCGCGTTTGCGACCACGGCTGCGGGCGGTCCCGAGGGGTGGCCGCGGCCGGGCGCCGGGCCGCGTGCCCGACTAGGGTGACGGCTCGTGGAGCAGACCCCGCCACCCCGCCCCGGTCGCCACGCCCGTCGCAGCCCGCTGCGCCGCTGGTGGCCCGCGTTGCTGCTGCTGCTACTGGTCGTGCTCGTCGCCACGGTGTGGACGCTGACCCGCCCAGGCGCACCGGCCGACCGGATCGCCGAAGTCGCGGCGCCGTCGGAGTCCGCGAGCGCCGCCGTGCCCGGGTCGGCACCGACGCCGTCCCTGTCCGTGGCGCCGTCCGCGTCGCCCTCGCGCAAGCCGAGCCCCGCCGCGTCGACCACGACCGGTGGCGGTGCGGGCCGCCGCTCGGCGAAGAAGGGCGTCAGCGTGTGGGAGTTCTCGGGCCTGGGCGCGGCGCTGAAGGACGTGGGCGCGTCCTGGTACTACAACTGGGCATCCGGTCCGACCCGGGGTGCGGGCAACTCGGCCGCGTTCGTGCCGATGATCTGGGGTGCGAACTCGGTAAACGACGGGGAGCTGGCCCGCGCCAAGGCCAACGGCCGAGAGCTGCTGGGCTTCAACGAGCCCGACTTCGCCAGCCAGTCCAACATGTCGGTGGAGCGGGCCCTGGAGCTCTGGCCCCGGCTGCAGGCCACCGGGCTGCGGCTGGGCAGCCCCGCGGTGGCCGTCGGAGCGGACCGGCCGGGCGGCTGGCTGGACCGCTTCCTCAGCGGAGCGCGCGACCGCGGCTACCGGGTCGACTTCATCGCCCTGCACTGGTACGGCTCGGACTTCTCGCCCGCCGCGGTCGACCAGCTGCGCGGCTACCTGCAGGCGGTATGGAACCGCTATCACAAGCCGATCTGGCTCACCGAGTACGCCCTGATCAAGTGGGGTGCCAACGGGGCGGTGTTCCCGACCGACGCGCAGCAGGCGTCGTTCGCGACCCGCTCGACCGCGATGCTGCAGAGCCTGTCCTACGTGGAGCGCTATGCCTGGTTCGCGTTGCCGACACCGAAGGAGGGCAACCAGGGCACGGGCCTGTACCGGCCGGGGGCGCTGGCCACGGCCGCCGGGCGGGCGTACCGCGCCGCGGGGTGACCTGGCACATCCACGGGTCTTGTGCGCCGCCCGGTCGTCCACGACCATCGGAGGACCACTTCCGACGGGGGAGTCATCATGCGCACCGATGTCCTGCACCAGCCGAGGATCGCGTTCGACGCCGCCACGGTCCTGACCGACGTGTCCACCGCCGACGAGGCCCTGTTCTCCGGGTACCGGGACCGGCTCGCGGAGCTGCTCGGACCGTCCTACCTGGAGGACCTGCTGGCCACCCGGGCCGGGCTGCTGGCCCCGGGCGGCGCCGAGCGGTGCAACGTCGAGGCGGGTAGGTGGCGGGTGAGATTCGAGGACGCACTGCGCACGCGGTCCGGCCTTGCCGAAGGTCTGCGTGAGCTCACCCGGGCGACCCGGGGGCGGCTCGGCTGACACGCGAGCGCGGGTGGCCGCCGCCCACGGCAGCTGCCACCCGCGTGGTGCTCAGGCCGAGGCCAGGGTGTCCACCGACACCTGCCACAGCCGCTGGGCCGCCGCCAGGTCCAGCGCGTACGCGGCCACGCCGGTGCGGGTGCCCGGCTGGTTCGGCCCGGCCTCGTTGCAGTCCTCGAAGTACCGTCCGCCGACCCCGCTCAGGTAGGGCGCCGTGGCGACCAGCACCGAGGTGGCCGCACCCTGCTCAGGCGACTTCCACAGCACATTGGCGCTGCCCATGGCGACGCGCAGCCGCTCCAGCTCCTCGTCGCTGACGTACCGCTGGAGGTTGGTCCGGATCGCCCCGGGCATCAGCGCGTTGACGGTGATGCCGTCGGCGGCCCAACGTCGCTGCGCTTCGACGGCGAACAGCACGTTGGCCGTCTTGGATTGCCCGTACGCCGCCCACGGCTCGTACTCGCGCTCGCGGAAGTGGATGTCCTCGAACACCACGGGCGAGCGCAGGTGCGCGCTGGAGCTGACCGACACCACGCGGGCGTCGGCGGCGGCGGCCAGGGCCGGGTGCAGGCCGGTGGCCAGCGCGAAGTGGCCGAGGTGGTTGGTGGCGAACTGCAGTTCCCAGCCGCGCGGCGTGCGGGTCTGCGGAGTGGCCATCACCCCGGCGTTGTTGACCAGGATGTGCAGCGGCCCGTCCCAGGCCGCGACGAACGCGGCGACGGTGTCCAGGTCGGCCAGGTCCAACGCCGCGACGTGGATGTCCTTGTTGCCGGTGGTCGCCGTGATGTCTTCGGCGGTGCGCGCCCCGGCGGCGGTGTCGCGCACGGCGAGGGTCACCTGCGCGCCCGCCCCGGCCAGCGCCCGCGCGGTCTCGACACCGATGCCGGAGGCGCCGCCGGTGACCACGGCCCGGCGCCCGGTCAGGTCGATGCCCGCGACGACCTCGGCCGCGGTCGAGGTCGCCGCGAACGGCGTGGTGATTCGCTCAGTCATGATCTTCCGTCCTGACTCGTACGTGCGCCTCCACCAGTTACGATGCTATAAGCGGAGGCAGCTCCGATACGCTCGACAGTAACCGGAGGTTGCTCCGTTTTGCAACCGGGCCCGCCGCTTCGACAATGAACGCTCCGGCGTCGCGCCGGACCCGTATCCGAAGGAGGGCATGTGCCGGGCAGCACCCGTCCGCTGCGCGCCGACGCGCAGCGCAACCGCCAGCGCCTGCTCGACGCCGCGGCACGGGCGTTCGCGCAGGAGGGACCGGAGACCACCCTCGACGCCATCGCCAAGGAGGCCGGAGTCGGCATCGGCACCCTCTACCGCCACTTCCCGACCCGGGAGGCCCTGGTCGAGGCCGCCTACCGCAGCGAGCTCAACCGGCTCTGCGATGGCGTTACCGACCTGCTGCAGAGCATGCCGCCCGACCGTGCGCTGCGGGTCTGGATGGACCGGTTCGTGGAGTACATGACCACCAAACGTGGCATGGGCGAGGTGCTCAAGGCCGTCATCGCCTCGGGTGGCAACCCGTTCGCGCACAGCCGCGACCGCCTGGTCGGGGCGGTCGACACCCTGGTCGCCGCGGGCGCCGCCAACGGGGTGCTGCGCGGCGACGTCGCCGCCGAGGACGTGCTCACCGGCTTGAGCGGGGTGTCGCTGGCGACTGGCGACCCAGGCCGTCGCGCGCAGGCCTCGCGCCTGCTCGACCTGTTGATGGACGGACTGCGCCACCGGCCGGTCTAGTGCCGGTAAGAATCGGCCTGCTGCGCGGATCAAGGGCCGGGTCACCAGCTACGCGGCGCTGATCAACGCCCGGTGGGCGGACGGCCCGCTGCCGCAGGCGTCGACGCTGAGCTGATTCTGTACGGCGGTGTCACCCTCCGGGCGGCACCGCCGTCACCTGCTCACTGCGCGGCCGTGCGGGCCAGGATCGCCTCGGCGACCGCGTCGGGCGCCTGGTCGGGGATCCAGTGGCTCACGCCGGGCACGGTCACGAACCGGTAGTCGCCGGTGACGTGCTCGACGCAGCCCTCCGCCGCGACCCGGCCCACCGCCACGTCGCCGTCGCTCCACACGAACGTGGTCGGCACGCTCACCGGGCCCAGCCGCCCCATGTCATGGAAGGCGCCCGCGCGGTACCAGTTCAGCGCCGCCGTCAGCGCACCGGGCTCCCGCATCGGGGCCACGTACGACTCGATCGACTCGGGCGGGCACCCCGCGAACACCGCCCGCAACCGCTCCGCGTCGTCGCTGAGCAGCATCTCCTCGGCGACTCCCGGCTGCCGGAACAGCTGGATGTACGCCGAGCGCCCCTGCTGGTCGGCGTCGGTCGCCAGCGCGGCGATGTATGCCGCCGGATGCGGCACCGACACCGCGGTCAGCGTGCGCACCCGCCCCGGGTGCCCGGCCGCCAGGTACCAGGCCACCACCGCGCCCCAATCGTGGCCGACCACGTCGGCCCAGGGCACCCCGAGTTCGTCCAATACCGCCAGCGCGTCGGCGACGATCTCGTCCACCCGGTACGACTCGACCTCGGCGGGCCGGGCACCGGGGCTGTAGCCGCGCTGGTCCAGGGCGTACGTGCGCAGCCCGGCCGCGGTCAGCCGCGCCACCACCGCGTCCCACTCGCCCGAGTGCTGCGGGAAGCCGTGCAGCAGCAGCACCGGCCGCCCGTCCTCCGGACCGGACGCCGCCACCTCGAAATCCAGACCCCGCACGTGTACCCGCATGAGATCACCCTATCGGTGCGAGTGTCCGCCGTGGAGCTTCGATGCTCACTGTTCGGGCAGCAGCCGGTCCTTGGCCACCGACAGCCGGACCGTGTCGCCGTCGACGGCGGAGACGGCACGGGCGGGGGCGTACCAGGTGTGGCGGCGCAGGCCGCCGTGGTGGATCTTGATGTACCCCTCGCGCAGCAGTCCCTGGGCCAGTTCGCCGGGCACGTGCGGCTCGTTGGCGGCAGGGTCGAGCACCACCCCGAGCAGGCCGCGCGGCTCGCCGATGAGCTGCCCCTCCTCGGTCACCGCCAGCGGGTCGCCCAGTTTCACCTCGACCACCTCGCCGAGATCGGCACCGGCGCTGTCGTACACCCGCATGCCCTCCTGGACCTGCGCGATCGAGCCGCTGCCGGCCGCCTCCTGGGTCACCCCGACCACCCCCTCCACCTGCGAGTCTGCCCGTCGGTGAAGTCCGCCGACCGCCGATCCGCCCAAACCGGCCGCCCCCGGGCGGGCCGGGCGCCGCCCCAGGCATACGGTGATCGTGCGGGCGCCGGGGCGGCGCCGGGGACCGGGAGGTACGGCGGTGCTGCTCAAGGGCAAGAACGCGATCGTGTACGGCGCGGGCGGCGCCATCGGCGGCGCGGTGTCGCGAGCCTTCGCCGCCCAGGGCGCCACCGTGCACCTGGTCGGCCGCACCCAGGCCCGGCTCGACCGAGTCGCCGAGAAGATCCGCGGTGACGGCGGCGCCGCCGAGCCCGCCGTCGTCGACGCCCTCGACGAGGCCACGGTCACCGCCCATGTCGACGCCGTGGCCGAGGCCTTCGGCAGCGTCGACGTGACCATCAACCTGATCTCGCACGGCGCGGTGCTCGGCAAACCGCTCACCGAGATCAGCCTGGCCGAGTTCGAGGAGCCGGTCCGCACCGCGATCCGCAGCAACTTCCTCACCGCCCGCGCCGCCGCCCGGCACATGACCGCGCAGCGCTCCGGCGCGATCCTGCTGTTCGGCGGGTACGGCGACCCGATGCCCAACCTCGGCGGGATGCAGGTCGCCTTCGGTGGGCTGGAGTCGCTGCGCCGGGCGCTGGCCTGCGAGCTCGGCCCGCGTGGCGTACGCGTGATCACGCTGCAGACCGCCGGGGTGCCCGAGTCGATCCCGGCGGGCATGCCCGGCCGCGACGACGTCGCCGCCGCGATCGAGGCCAAGACGATGCTCGGCCGAGCCGCCAGCCTCGCCGACATCGGCAACGTGGCCGTGTTCGCCGCCTCGGACGCCGCCCGCAGCATCACCGCGACCTCGCTCAACATCACCTGCGGCGCCGTCCCAGGCTGACCGCCCCTCACGAGCGACGGTAGGTGCCCACCCAGAACAGCGAGAAGATCGCGATCACGGCCAGGGCGGTGCCGAGGACGACCAGCCCGTGGAAGCGCAGCAGGAACTCCAATCCCAGCAGCGCCGCCGCAGGCAGCACGCCGAGCCCGACCAGCACCGCGACCTGGGCGGTGCGCGCGACCGTGTGCTGCCACAACTGCTGTCCCAGCGAGCCGGTGCCCTCAGCCCGCCAGACCGGGGCCGCGGCGGTGCTGTCGTCGGTGAACGGGTCGCCGGTGCCGTCCGACCGGCCCCAGCCGACCCCCGTGCCGAGGCGACGGCCCAGCGCCGCCCGCATCCGTCCATCCCAGCTGCGCTGGTAGCGCACCGACAGCACCAGGTACAGGCCCAGCCAGACGATCGCGACGGCGATCTGCGCGGCAACCGACAGACTCATGGCGCGAGAGCCTACGGCCTCGCGCCATGAGTGTCGATGGCGCCATGTGGACCGAACGAAGATACGGAGGCGGGCCGCCGAATGGCTCGATTCCAGGTCCCTGCGCGTCGACGGTGGTCAGACCAGTTCCCGGATCTCGGGTGGCTCGATGCCCAGCCGCCGTAGTGCGCTCGCCCGCACCAGACACTCCCAGGAGCAGCCGCGAGTGCCGTCGGGCCGCCCGACCGTGTAGTGGTTGACCCCGATCTCGCCCGTCACGAACGGGTCCCAGTCGATGCCCCAGCGGTACAGTCAACGCCCCCAGGCCCGGTGCCAGGTCCGAGCCTTGATGTCGCCGAAGGTGAAGAGGGTCACCCACTCGCTGGAGTCCGTTCCCATGCGGCCACCGTAGGCGACCCGCACCGCGGCGATCACCCGATTTTCGGCTCGGGAGGGGGCTTGTGTCGCCGAGCTGACCGGACACTGACGGCGAAACTGCGGGAAACCTTCAGGTGATGTTCAGCGTTCCTGAGGCATGCTTGGCCGTAGGCCACTGCACGCGAGGAGCGCGATGTCCGCCACCGAAACCGTCACCGTACGTCCGGCGCGCCGCGTCGGCCGTCCACTGGTCTTCATCTCCGCCCTGATCGTGGTGCTGGGCCTGCTGTTCGGCGTGCCCTGGTGGACGCTGCTGAGCTCGGCCGCCCAGTGGCCGTCCCCGGTCGGGGCGGCCGGTTCCGTGCTGTTCGGCGCGGCGCTGCTCTCGTTCCCCGCGCTGATGTTCTACGGCCACGGCCGCCGCGTGGACTGGGCCGCCCGGATCGCCGACACCACACTCGGCGTCGTCTGGGTGTTGTTCGTCTGGGCGATCCTCGGCAATGTGCTGCGCCTCGGCCTGGCCGTGGCCGGGGTGGCCGACCCGGCCCGCTCTCGCGTCGTCGCCGCGTTCACGCTGCTGGTCAGCGCGGTCCTGATCGGGTGGGGGTACGTCGAGGCGATGCGGGTGCCCCGCGTCCGCCGCGTCGAGGTGGTGCTGCCGCGCCTGGGTCGCGAGCTGGACGGGCTGAAGGTGGCCCTGCTGACCGACACCCACTACGGCCCGATCGACCGCGAGCGCTGGTCCAAGGGCGTCACGGAGGTCGTCAACACCCTGGACGCCGACATCGTCTGCCACACCGGCGACATCGCCGACGGCTCGGTCGACCAGCGGCGGGCCCAGGCGGCCCCGCTGGCCGACATCCGGGCCCGCGACGCCCGGGTCTATGTGACCGGCAACCACGAGTACATGGGCGACGCGCAGAACTGGCTGGACCACATGCGGGAGCTCGGCTGGGAGCCGTTGCACAACCGGCACGTGCTGGTGCGCCGGGGTGGGGACACGCTGGTGGTGGCGGGCGTCGACGACCGTACCGCCAAGTCCTCGGGCCGACCCGGGCACCAGGCCGACCTGGACGCGGCGCTGGCGGGAACCGGCGCCGATCTGCCCGTGCTGCTGCTGGCCCACCAGCCGCAGCAGATCGGCGCGGCCGTGGCCGCGGGGGTGGACCTGCAGATCTCCGGGCACACGCACGGCGGCCAGATCTGGCCGTTCCACTACCTGGTGCGCGTCGACCAGCCCACGGTGCAGGGTCTGACCCGGCACGGCGAGCGGACCCAGCTCTACACCAGCCGCGGCACCGGCTTCTGGGGCCCGCCGCTGCGGGTGTTCGCCCCGAGCGAGATCACCCTGCTCACCCTGCGCTCGGCCTAGGCCTTTCGAGGAGTACGGCGCCGCGCCGTGGTTCGGCGCGTGGTCCACACCAGTTGCCGTCACCGCAACGCCGCGAGGAGTTGTCGGCGCGGATCCGGGACGCGTTGGGGCACCAAGGATCCTTCACCGAACATGCCCAGGTCCGGCTCCAGTTCGGTCGACAGTCGTACGGTTCGTGGCCGCACGGATCAGACCGGGGAACCGGTCTGGTTCCAGCAGAGGCAGAACGGTTTGCCCGCCGGGTCGGCGTAGACCCGCCAGTTCTCCCCGCCGATGAACAGCGAGGTGGCGCCGAGCTTCAGCACCGCCGCCTCGGCCGCCTCGACGTCGTCGACGGTGACGTCGAGGTGGAACTGCTGCGGCTGGGCGGGGTCGGGCCAGCGCGGTGCGCGGTACTCGGTCACCTGCTGGAACATCAGCGGCTGCGCCCCGTCCTCGCCGATCATCGCCATGCCCTCGCCCGCGTAGGTGACGGGCTTGCCGAGCAGCTCGGCGTAGAACGTGCTCAGCTGCTTGGCGTCGGGGCAGTCCAGCATCAGGCCCATGAGCGTGGGCTGCGGGTTCTCCGGGAACAGGCACAGGTCGAACGGGTGCCCGGCCGGGTCGGCCAGGGTGTGCCAGGTCTCGTTCTCACGCAGCGGCTCGGCGCCCAGTGCGACGGCCTGCGCCGAGGCGGCGTCGAGGTCGGGCACGCGCAGGTCGAGGTGCGCCTGCTGCGGGTGGGCCGGGTCGGGCCATCGCGGCGGGACGTGGTCGGGGCTGAGCTGGAAGGCGACGCGCCAGCCGTCCGGGGCTCGCATCGCGATCCAGTCGTCGTCGGCGTACAGCTCGGTCCACCCGCACAGGGCGGCGTAGAACGAGGCGAGCCGCCGGATGTCGGGTGCGTCGAGCACCACCGCCCGCAACGTGCCGATCATCGGCCACACTCCTCCCGTGTCACCGTTCATGATGCCCGGGAGTGGTGGTGGCGGTGCCGCGCCGCCCTGATCGGCGCGGCACCGCCTTTCCGTCGATCAAGAACCGGTGGCCGCGACACGCCGTCGAGCCTCGGAAGGTGGCTCGTCCCGGCACGCCGCCACTCAAGCGGCGCGCCAAGGGACTCCCCACCTTCCGGCCATAGGTTCATGATCGACGGGGTCTGGCCCTGAAACGGGTCTGGCCCTGACGGGTCAACCCTTGGTCAGGGGAGGATCCACTTCTGGTTGGCCTGGGTGTTGCAGGTCCAGATCTGCAGGCGGGTGCCGTCGGCGGAGGACTGGCCGGTGGCGTCGAGGCACTTGCCGGACTTGGGGTTGGTCAGACGCTGGGTGGAGGAGTTGTAGGTCCACTGCTGGTTGGCGTTGCTCGCCGTGCAGTCCCAGATCTGGATCTTGGTGCCGTCGGCGGTGGCACCGCCGGTGACGTCCAGGCACTTGCCCAGCGCGCGGATGGTGCCGTCGGTGCCGACGGTCCAGGTCTGCGCGTTGGTGCCGTTGCAGGTGTACAGCTGCACCGCGGTGCCGTTGGTCGAACTGGCCGCGGCCACGTCCACGCACTTGCCGCCGATGCCGGTGATCCGGCCAGTGCGGCCGCCGGGCGGCGGGCTGGACGGCGGGGTGCTACCGCCCATGACGGTGTCGTAGATCGCGCTGACCAGCGAGGTCGAACCGGTGGTGTCCTGCGACAGCTCCCAGTTCATCATGCCGCCCGCGTTGGCCATGGCCCACTGGGTCTTGGCCTTGATCGTCGGGATGCCGTTGTAGCACTCCTGCGACCCGTTGACGGTGGTGCAGTCCCGGTTGGCGTTGGCCGGGTCCATCGCGACCAGCTGCGAGTAGGTGTAGTAGGTCGGACGGCTGTAGAACGGCACGCCCAGGATCGCCTTGCTCGCTGGCAGGCCGCGGCCCTTCCAGAAGTTGACCGCGTTGATGGACCAGTTGTAGTTGGCGTGCGGGCTGCCGCCGTCGTACGCCATGATGTTGAGCCAGTCGACGTAGCCGAAGACCGAGGTGGGCACGCCGTTGGCGGTGTTGCCCTCGGAGACGACGGCGGCGGTCAGCAGCTTGCCGTTGTTGTGCAGGGTGGTCGACAGCTGCTGCATCAGCAGGGCGTAGTTGCTGCCGGAGGTGCCCGGGTCCGGGTACTCCCAGTCGATGTCGGCGCCGTCGAGCCCG
This sequence comes from Catellatospora tritici, assembly GCF_019083965.1. GTDB lineage: Bacteria > Actinomycetota > Actinomycetes > Mycobacteriales > Micromonosporaceae > Catellatospora > Catellatospora tritici. Next base: position 34,038 of record NZ_JAHRCY010000034.1, on the reverse strand, counting down.
TACTGGTTGATCAGGCTCATGACGCTGTTGGTGAACGTGGTGCGGCCACCGCTGCTGGCGGCCAGCGACTCGAACGCCGAGTCGTTGCCGTCGTTCCAGCCGCCGATGGAGATGGAGACCTTGACGCCGTTGGCGTGGGCCGTGGAGACCAGCGACGACAGCTTGGCGGTGTTGTCGACGGCCCCGAGCGTGCCGTTGCTGTTCGGCAGCACGAACGCGTAGTTGATGTGGGTGAGCTTGCCGTACTGCACGCTGCCGACGCTGCCCGCCCAGGAGGGCATGTAGCCAATGCTCTTGAAGTTGTTCGGCAGGGTGACGGCGTTGGCGCTGGTGGCCGGGAGCAGCGCGGCGGTGGCGCCCGCGGCTGCGGTCAGCAGGGCGACAGCGGCGGCGGCCAAGCGGCCGCGGCGTACCCGCTGTTGGGACGATTCGGACATGTCTGTCCCCTTCGGAGATCCGGTCGGGAAAGGTTGTCCGGGATGAGGAAGCGGCTCGTCCCGAGCTTCACGGCAGTTTAGTAAACTTAACTATCTAAAGCAACCGAAGTGTTATCCGATGTGGACCATGCTGTTTCTAGAGTGCTGTCACCGCTGCCCGCCGGAGCCATAGGCTTGGGTTCTGTCCAGGGAGGGGAACAGAACAATGGCGTTCGGTCCATCACTCACCGAGCTGTACCTGCATCGCATCCGCAGCGGCGGCTTCACCGCCGCCGAACTGCTGCCGCCGACCCGGGTGCCGCCGGTGATCGAGTCGTTCTACCGGCACCGGTGCCTGGCCCGGCCGCTGTTCTTCGACCACGGCGAGCACACCCGCCTGGTGGGGGACCTGGCCGCCGTGCACGAGGCCCTGGTCCGGCTGCCGGATCTGCTGTTCGGCGGGGACCTGGCCGCGTTCGCGCGCGCGGTGGGCCTGAGCGAGGCCGAGACCGAGCTGGTGGTACGGACCCAGTCCGGCCGCCCGGTCACCCGCTACGGCCGCGCCGACATCTACGCCGACGAGACCGGCCCGAAGCTGCTGGAGTACAACATCGGCTCCACCGTCGGCCTGGTCGAGGCCGGGCTGCTCAACGAGGCGCTGCTGGAGCATCCGGTGCTCGCCTCGTTCGCCGCCGAGCACGGCCTGGGCTTCCCGGACATGGTGGGGCAGTGCCTGGCCAGCCTGCGGCTGGAGGTCGGCCTGCCGCCCGACAGCACCCCGACCGTGGCGATGGTCTTCTGGCCCGAGGACTTCCCCGAGAACGAGGAGCCGCTGCGCCGCTGTGCCGACCTGCACCGCCGTCATTACGGGGTGGACACCGTCCCGCTCCATCTCGGGCAGCTGACCTACCGCGACGGGCGGGTGTGGGCCGACGGCCGCGCGGTGGACGTGATCTACCGGTGCTTCCTGCTCCAGCACGCGGCCACCCCCGCCGGGCGCGAGCTGGTCGAGCCGCTGCTGGCCGCGGTCGAGCGGGGCGAGGTGCGCATGTTCACCCCGCTGGGCTGCCAGGTGTACAGCTCCAAGGCCGCGCTCGCGCTGCTGTCCCAGCACGCCGGGCTGTTCGAACCCGAGCTGCGCGAACGGCTGCGGCGGTTCGTGCCGTGGACCCGCCGCTGCCGTCCAGGCGAGGTCGAACTCGACACCGGTATGGTGGCCGACCTGCGCGAACACGCGATCGAGCAGCGCGCGGAGCTGACCCTCAAACCGGCGTTCCGGCACGGCGGTAGCGGGGTGCTGCCCGGCTGGGAGACCCCGCCGGACGAGTGGGCGGCCCGGGTCGACGAGGCGCTGGCAGGCGGCTGGGTGCTGCAGCGGCGGGTGCACCCGCAGCCGCAGTTGGTGCCCGCCCCCGACGGCACGCTCACGCCGTACACGCTGAATCTCGGGGTGTTCTCCATGCCCGCCGCCCCGGCCGGGTATGGCGGCACCGCGCTGCGGGCGGCCCCGGTGGCCCGCAATGTGGCCGTGCTCGGCATCTACACCGACCCGTCGGTGCTGCTGGGCTGTGCCATGCACCAGCTCGCACCGGCCCAGTGACCTGCGCCGCCGCCCCGCGTTGACCATGACGGCGACCGGGGCGGCCCGGCGCGGGCGAGAGGCGGAGCATGACCACCATCGGGTTCATCGGCAGTGGCAACATCGGCGGCACCGTGGCCAGGCTGGCCGTGGCGGCGGGCTACGACGTGGTGCTCAGCAACTCGCGCGGCCCCGAGACGCTGACCGACATCGCCGCCGAGCTGGGACCCAGGGCGAGGGCGGGCACCGTCGAGGAGGCGGCGCGCGCGGGCGACCTGGTGATGGTCAGCGTGCCGCTGCACGCGTACGCGAGCATCCCGGCCGCGCCGCTGGCGAACAAGGTCGTGATGGACACCAACAACTACTACCCCGAGCGTGACGGGCAGATCGACGTGCTCGACGACGGCAGCACCACCAGCAGCGAGCTGCTGCAGCGGCACCTGGCCGCCGCACGGGTGGTGAAGGTGTTCAACAACATCTACTACAAGCACCTGGCGTCGCTGGCCCGGCCGGTCGACGCGATCGACCGCAGCGCGCTGGTGGTGTCCGGTGACGACCCGGAGGCCAAGCTGGCCGTGCTGGCGTTCCTGGAGGCTATCGGCTACGACGGTGTGGACGGCGGCACGCTGGCCGAGGGCGGGCGCAGGCACCAGCCGGGCACGCCCGCCTACGGCACGCCGTACGGACCGTTCGAGGACGAGAACGGGCGCCCGGCGACCAAGGCCGAGCTGCGGCAGGCACTTGACGCCGCCTGAGCACGGACGGGTGTAGCCGTGCTGGAGCCGATCTGGAGGTCCACCGAGGAATCTGTGCGCAGCCCCGAACCACCGGGGCGACAGAAGGGGGATCTCATGATCGACGTGCGTTCAGGGCTCAAGCGCGGCCTGGCGCGGGCCGGCGTGGTCGGTGTGGCCGTCACCGCCGCGATCGGGCTGATGGCCGGCACGGCGCTCGCCGCGACCGGGACGGTGCACACCGACAGCGGTGTCTCGATCAACGTCCGCTCCGGCCCGCACACCGACTCGACCATCGTGGGCTCGGTCGCCGACGGCGCGAGCATCACCATCACCTGCCAGACCTACGGCGACACCGTCACCGGCAAGTACGGCACCAGCAACATCTGGGACAAGATCTCGACCGGGTACGTCACCGACACCTACGTCTACACCGGCTCCGACGATCTCGTCGCGCCGCTGTGCGGCAGCGGCGCCAGCTGCAGTGGCAGCTACGGCAACCCCCGCAGCTGCTCGCAGGCGGTCACCTGGGCGATCAACCACAAGACGACCAGCTACGTCGCCGACTACTACAACCGCTGCGACCACATCATGGGCCTGGCGTACGGGTGGTCGGCCAGCGGCTCCACCACCGCCTACAACCACTGGCTGGCCGTGCCGTCGGCGTACAAGCACGCGGGCGACACCAGCGTGCCCGCCGGTGGTCTCGCCTTCTTCTCCGGCGGCGCCGGCCACGTCATGATCTCGATCGGCAACGGCAAGTTCCTGTCGAACGACATCCACGGCAACGGCACGTTCACCGAGACCACGATCGCCGAGATCAAGAGCAAGTGGGGTAAGCCGTACCTGGGTTGGACCCAGCCCTGGTTCCAGATCAACCACTGAGCCGAGCGCAGCTCGCACGAGTGACGTCGGGCCCGACTCCGTCCGCGGTCGGGCCCGACACTCGCAGGTCGGCCCAGGCGGAGCCACCGGCCCAGATTCCTAGGACGGCGTGGGCGCGGTGTGCCAGGCCGCACGCGCATGACGGAGGCGACCGGACAACCCCGACTCGCCACGATCGGCTGACTGCTTAATGCGAGTTCTGGCGTGCCCTCCGGCGTCTGTCGGGTTACGGTCGCAGGCATGAGTGACGTGACCCGCGACGTGTTCGACGACAAGGTGACCGCCTGGCGGCAGTGGCAGGACGCACCGTGGGGTCGCCTGCGCTACACCCTGGCCGAGCACAACATCGCGCGCCACCTGGACGGCCGCAAGCTGCGCATCCTGGACGTGGCGGGCGGCAACGGGGTGGAGGCGGTGCGCTACGCCGCCGCCGGGCATCAGGTCACCCTGGTCGACTACGCGCCGCAGATGCTCGCCTCGGCCCGGTCACTGGCTGAAGCGACCGGCGTCGGCAACCGGGTCACCGTCATCGAATCCGATGTGGCCAAGCTCGTCGACGTCGTCGAGGCCGCCTCCTACGACCTCGTGCTGTGCCACAACCTGCTGCCGTACGTGTCCGACGTGGAGTCCACCCTGGCCGGCGTGCTCGCCCCGCTGCGCCCCGGTGGCCTGGCCAGCATCATCGCGGCCAACGCCCACTCCGAGCCGCTGCGCATCGCCATCCGCGACATGGACCTCACCGCCGCGTACGAGTCCCTCGACGCCACCGAGCGCTACACCCAGACCTTCAACACCCCCGTCTACCCGCGTACCGCCGACGAGGTGTCGGCCGCGCTGCGGCGTCTGGGCTCCGGCGTGCTCGGTCACTACGGCATCCGCTCGGTCTGCGACTTCATTCCCGACGACGATCGCAAGTACGACGCCTCGTTCTTCGCCGAGCTGGAGCGCCTGGAGCTCGCGCTCACCAACCGGATGCCGTATCTGCTCACCGCGCGCCTGTTCCACCTGATCGCCAGCGCGCCGGTCGAGTGACCGTCACAGCTGGGTCAGCACGTTGAACTCCAGCCGGTCGGCCTCGGCGAGGTAGATGCGCTGGCGGGCGTGGCGGCGGCTCATGGTGATCTCGCCGCGCGGGCCGTCGTAGCGGACCGTGTCCGCACCGGCGCCGATCGCCCGCACGTCCAGCGTCCGCGCCCGGTTGATCAGCGCGGCCAGCAGCAGCACGCCCTCGTAGCAGGACTCGCCGAGGCTGCCCAGCTGCGGCGCCTCGATGCCGAAACGTCGGGCGTACTGCCCGTGGAAGTCGAGGTTCTCCGGGGTGACCAGGCCGGAGAAGAACCCGGCCGCGCTGAACAGGCCCCGGGTGGCGCCCGCGCCGCTGGCCATCAGCATGTTCTCGTCCATCAGCGTGCTCAGCCGCAGGCACCGCTGGTCCAGTCCGGCCGCGGCGAAGGCCCGGTTGAACCGGACCGCGTCGTTGCCGACGAGCAGCATCAGCACCGCGTCGGCGCCGCTGTGCTCGATCCGCCGCAGCACCGGCCCGAAGTCGTGCACGCCCAGCGGCAGGAACGCCTGCCCGCACACCGAGGTCGCGGTCTGGGCGGCGTAGCGGTGCGCGGCCACGGCGGTGCGCCGGGGCCACACGTAGTCGTTGCCGACCACGAACCAGCGACGCACCCTCCTCTCCCGGGCCAGCAGCCGCATCGCGGGCAGCAGCTGCTCGGCCGGGGTCTCGCTGGTCAGGAAGACGCCCTCGGTGCGCTCGCCGCCCTCGTACAGCGCCGTGTAGACGTAGGGGACGCGGTGGGCGATGCGCGGGGCCAGGGCCTGGCGGACCGAGGAGATGTGCCAGCCGGTCACGCCGTGCACCGCGCCCAGCGACACCAGTGACTCGACCTCCCGGGCGACCTGCTCGGGCGGGGCGCCACCGTCGACGGGCACCAGCGACAATTCACGGCCAAGCACGCCACCGGCCCGGTTGACCTCCTCGACGGCCAGTTGGGCGCAGAACTCGCAGGTCGGGCCGAAGATCCCGGCCGGGCCGCGCATGGGAAAGACCAGCGCGATGTGCACGGTGTCGCCGAGAGTCGCCGCGCCGCGACCGGGCCGTCCGGGGACGATCAGGCCGGGCAGCTGCGGGGGCGGCTCGGGCATAGGGCCATACTTCCGTGACCGGTGCGTGAACTCCAGCGGTACGGCGAAGCTGCGGCCATACCTTGATTTGTCGGGACACGGGAATCCGATTGGACGTTGTCGACCTCGATGACGTAGTCTTACGGAGCCGACGCGGGGTGGAGCAGCTCGGTAGCTCGCTGGGCTCATAACCCAGAGGTCGCAGGTTCAAATCCTGTCCCCGCTACCAATCCAAGGACGTCCGTCAGATTCGACGGGCGTCCTTGGCCTTTTCTGTCGCCGCCGATGTCCTAACATCGATGTCCATGGACACCCCGAACGTGGCCAGGATGTACGACTACTACCTCGGCGGCACCGAGGCGACCCCGGTCGACCGGGCGGCCGCCGAGCAGGTGCTCGCGGCCGTGCCGCAGGTGCGGGTGGCCGTGCGGGAGAACCGCCGGTTCCTGGAGCGGGTGGTCACCCAGCTCGCGGCGGCGGGCATCCGTCAGTTCCTCGACGTCGGCAGCGGCCTGCCGACCCAGCGCAACGTGCACGAGATCGCACCGCCCGGCTCGCGCGTGGTCTACGTCGACTACGACCACTACGTGGTGGACCGCAGCCAGGCGCTACTGGCCGAGGTGGACGACGCGACGTGCCTGCTCGGCGACGTGCGGGAGCTGAACGACATCCTCGACCGCTGCGGACTCGACCTCTCCCAGCCCGTGGGGGTGCTGATGCTGGCCGTGCTGAACTTCGTCGGCGACGAGGACGACCCCGCGGGCCTGCTCACGTCGTTGCGCAAACGGCTCGCCGAGGGCAGTTGTCTGGCCTTGTCGCACGGCGCCCGGGAGGACACGAACCCCGTCGAGGAGATCGAGACGGGCTACCGGCGGACCAACGGCCAGGCGGTGCTGCGTACCCGGGAGGAGGTGCTGGGTCTGCTCGCGGGCTGGCAGGTGCAACCCCCAGGCGTGGTCTACGGCGCGCAGTGGCCGGACGCGACCGGCGACCCGGGCACGCGGCTCACCTTCGCGGTGCTGTGCCGGGTGTGACGGGAGTGGCCGGGTCGCCCGTTGGACGGACGACCCGGCCACTCGTTCAGCGCGCGTAGCGATACACGCCGATGCCGATCATGGTGGGGCAGGTCAGCATCGTGCTGTTCCACGAGCAGAACCGGGTGGCGGAGGGGAAGTCCGCCAGCTTGATCGTCTCCTGTGTGGCCAACTGGAAGCCGAACATGGCCTCGGACTCGAAGACGAGCAGGTTGCCCGACTCCAGCCACATCGCCTGGCCGTCGATCTCGGCCAGGGTGCTGCCGTCCAGGCCGAGCACCGTCGTCTTCTGCCCGACCAGCAGCAGCCCGGCGGGAGACGCGATCACGTCGTTGGCCTGGGTGGCGATTTCCACCTGCCAGGCGGTCTGCCCGGTGACCGCGTCCAACATGGTCACGGTCGCCCGTTCGCCGCTCTGGTTGTCCACCGTGCAGAAGCGGCCGGCCGCACCGCATGGCTGCACCTGCGACTTGCCGCTGCCGAGCGTGCCCTCGACGGGGCTGGCCGAGCCGTCCAGCGGCACCCTGCTGTAGGCGGGCCGGGCGAACTGGTAGAGGAAGCCGTCGACCGCGAACTCCTGCCGTCGCGTGTCGGTGCCCAGCACCGGCATCGACAGCTCCTTGACGACGGTGCCGGTGGCGGCGTCCCGAATCTGCACCTTCCCGTCGGTGAGGTGCAGCACCACCTGGCCGCTGCGGGTGGGCGACGCGGACAAGCCGTGCAGCAGGTAGTACTCGCTGAGCTGCCGGACCGGGTTGATGCCACCCTGCACGGCGCCGATACCGCTGGACCAGCGGGTCTGGCCGGTGCGCAGGTCGAGGGCCTCGACCGTGTGCCTGTCCTGGCAGCCGATGACGATCGTGTCGGCGAAGAGGGCCCAGTCGCAGTCGTTGAAGCTGTACGGCAGCGTCCAGGCGAGCCTGCCGGTGTCCGGGTCGACCGCGATGACGGTGTCGCTACCGTCCTTGACCAGCGGATTGTCGAAACCCTGCTCGGTGAGCAGCAGGATCGCCGACTGCGACACGACCATGCCGTTGGTGTCGCCGAACTTGCCCAGCGACAGGGGCGGCCAGAGCGCGCGGCTGGTCTTCAGGTCGATCCCGCCGACCCATTCGGTGCCGTCCTCGGCCATCCACATCGCATACGACCGGTCGTCGACAGTGGATGCCATAGCGAACCGCACCGGCGACGGATACCGCAGCACCGGTGTGGCTGACGCGTCGAACGGAGTGAAGGTGGCTGGTGCGGGCGGCAGCGGTCGCAGCGGTTCGACCGGCGGTGGCGGGGCCAGCAGCAGCCGCAGGCCGGCGAGCACGCCGATGACGGCGACGCAGGCGGTCACCACGGTGAGCACGTTGCCGCGGCGGCGCTGCCGGGCACGGCGGCGCACCTGGTCCAGGGCGGGCGGCGTCAGGGCGTCGGCCTGGGCGGCGAGCTTGGCGTAGAGGCGGTCGAGATCAGTTGACATGGCTGTGATCTCCCAGGGCTGCGGCCAGGCTGGCTCGACCGCGGGCGAGCCAGGACTTCACCGTGTTGACCGATACCGACATCTCGGCGGCGATGTCGGCCACCGACTGGTCCAGCAGGTAGTGCAGCGCCAGGGCTTTGCGCTGGTCGACGGGCAGTGTCCGCAGCGCCGCGACGAGGCTCATCAGCTCCTCGTCGGGTGGCGGCACGACGTCGGGTTCGGGCGGCTGCGCCGCTCTTCGTACGCGCAGCCGCCGCCACCAGTCCGTGGCCAGCCGGGTCACCACCAGCCGCAGCCACGCCTCCGGGTTGTCGTAGCGCTGCAGGGTGGGCCAGCGCTGCCAGGCGCGGGCGTACGCCTCCTGGGTGAAGTCCTGCGCCTCGGCGAGGCCACCGGTGAGGCCGTAGGCGAAGCGCATCAGCCGTGGGGCGGTGCCCCGGTAGAACGCCTCGAAGTCTGACACTGTCACCTACAGAACACGGGGCGCTGCCGCGCCAGGTTGCACCTCGCCGAAGCGCAGTGGACCGGCGCGACGGCGGGGCGGTCAGAGCAGCGTAAGGGCCGTCAGCGTGATGCGTTCGATCACCGGGGTCTGCGTCTGCGACTTCGCGTCGGTGGAGTTCACCGAGTAGACGACGCGCGAGGCGGCATCGGCGGTGCCCGCGATCGCGGCGCTGTAGCCGTACCGTGCGCCGGACTTGCCCCAGATGACCTGGCCGTTCGGGAACGTCACCAGCTTGGTCAGCCCGGCGCTGTAGGTCGCCGGGGCGCCGGTCGCCAGGTCGGGCACGGCCGGGACCGTGAACAGCTCCTGCTGCTGGGCAGCGGGCAGCAGTCGGCCCCCGAACAGGGCCATCATGAAGGTGTCGAGGTCGCGTACCGAGGAGATCATGTCGCCGGAGGCGGGGGTGGCGGACTGGTTCCACCGGGTGACGTCGAACAGGGTGCCGTCGGGCAGGACCTGGTAGCCGCGGGCGTGCGGGCCGTGGATCGACGGGTCGTCGCCGGGTAGCGAGGTGTCGCGCAGCCCCAGCGGGCGCAGGATGCGGTGCTCGATCTCGGCGGCGTACGACCGGCCGGTGACGCGGTGGATCAGCACCGCCGCCACGATGTAGCCCATGTTCGTGTAGTGCTGGCGGGTCCCCGGCTCGAACTCGCACTCGTTGCGCAGGGCCAGGCGCACGAGCTGCTCGGGGGTGTGGTGGTCGAACCGGTGCGCGAGCTGCCACTCGATGTCGTCGGGCCAGGTCGGGCTGGGCAGACCGGTGCGGTGGTCCAGCAGGTGGCGGACCGTGACGTGCGCATAGGCGTACGGCAGGAAGCCGGGCAGGTAGCGGCTCAGGGGCGCGTCGAGGTGAAGCCGCCGCTCGGCCGCCAGCTGCAGCACGACCGTGGCGGTGAACGTCTTGGTGACGCTGCCGATCCGGAAGCGGGCGCCGGGTGGCACCGGGGCTCCGGTGGTGGTGTCGGCGACCCCGGCGCGGCCGTCCCAGACCTGGCCGGGGCGGGCGACGCGGACCTGGGCGGCGGTGGCGGTGGGTTCGGGCAGCCCGGCGATGGCGTCGCGCATCGGCGCGTACCAGTCGTCACCGGCCTGGGCGGCGCGGGCGGGGGCGGCGACTCCGGTGGCCAGGGCGGCACCACCGACGGCGGCCAGCGACAGGAGCGTACGGCGTGGCATGGAGGTCATGCCGTCGAGGCTCGCAGTAGCAGGGGCAACCGGACATCGGGGACGATCCCCTGAAAAACCCGAGAGAGTGACCCTGAGCCGGCTGCGAGCGCGGTCAGCGTCGCACGCTAGCCTTGCCGACCATGGACGGCTGGCTGGCGGATACCCGGACCTCGTACGACACGGTCGCGCAGAGCTACGCCGACTTCGTCCACACCGCGCTGGCGCAGGCGCCCTACCTGCGGTCGGCACTGGCGCTGTTCGCCGAACTCGTGCACACCGCTGGTGGCGGCCCGGTGGCCGACGTGGGCTGCGGCCCTGGGCACGTGACCGCCCACCTGCATGGGCTTGGCGTCGACACCGTCGGCATCGACCTGTCCCCGGCGATGATCGAGATCGCCCGGCGCGACCACCCGGGCCTTCGGTTCGAGGTGGGCTCGATGACCGAGCTCGACCTGGCGGACGCGTCGGTGGCCGGGCTGCTCGCGTGCTGGTCGCTGATCCACGTGCCCGACGAGGCGGTGCCCGGCGTGTTCGCGCAGTTCCACCGGGTCTTGCGGCCCGGTGGTCCGCTGCTGCTGGGCTTCACGTGGGCGACACGTCGCGGCTCAAGACCGAGGGCTACGGCGGCCACCCGATGAACGTGTACGTCCACCGCCGCCAACCCGACCGGGTCGCGACCTGGCTGCGCGAGGCCGGGTTCGCCGTGCAGGCCCAGTTCCTGCTCGACGTCGACAGCGGTGCCCAGGGCGCGATCCTCTTCGCCCGCCACCGACCCGAGTGACCGGCGGTTGCGGTGGCTGCGGTAACCGATTCGACCTCGCGGCTGCCGGTAGCGTAGGCTGAGTAAACCGACGCGGGGTGGAGCAGCTCGGTAGCTCGCTGGGCTCATAACCCAGAGGTCGCAGGTTCAAATCCTGTCCCCGCTACTTACGATCGTGCGGTTCACAAGCCGGGTCCTCGGATAGAGGGCCCGGCTTTTCGGTGCCGGCTGCCTGACCCCGCCTCTGCCGTCATCCGGCCGCGCCCGTGGCGCGAGGCGCTACGGCAGGAGGCCGCGGACGTAGGCGGCCTGGGCGGCGTGCGCGACGTCGTCGTTGGCGACGCTGACCAGCCGGACGCCCAGGGTCACCGGCGGGTCCCAGCGCTCGTCGACGACGCGGTCGAGGTCGGTCGGGGTCAGGGTGCGCAGGAGGTCGCGGGTGCGGGCGGCGACCGCGTCGTAGTAGTCGGCGAGCACCCGCGGGCCGTCGGGGCGTACGGCGGCCACCTGTGCGGCCGTGTGGCCGTAGCCGGTGTCGTGCGGGTCCGGGCGCAGTCCGAACCGGTGCGCCCAGGTGCCCGTGACCCAGAGCTGGTCCTGGTCGAGCAGTTCGGACAGGTGGTGGTCCTGGACGCGGGTGAGGTGCCAGACGAGCCAGCCGATCGGGTTGGCGCCCGGGGCGGGCTGCCAGCACAGCTGATCGGCGGTCAGGCCGTCGACGGCCTCACCGATCATCTCGGGGAGCCGGTCGAACGCGTCGACGAGCAGGTCGCTCACGTCCACGATGAGGCACCTTCCGGTCGCACCGACATGCACGGGCGTGCTCATGCCGCGCTCTCCGACCATACCGTCGCGTGATGTCCGATGTATCGGAAGTGTGCCGACTGCCGACGTCCGGCGGGTGGCTACGCGTCGAGGTCGATGCGGATCTCTCATGGCCTCGCCCGCCCGGACTCCCGCTGCGGCGGCTGATACCGACGGCGCGGCGACAAGCACCACCGATGGCGAGAGCCTGGCCGCAGCGGGCCAGGCTCTCGCCGTGAGGTCAGCTCCAGGCGATGGAGAAGCTGTTGTCGGTGAAGGCGGCCGAGCCGTTCGTGCCGCTGATCTCGAAGCCGAACTGGGCCTCGCCGACGGTCACGTCACCCCACCAGTTCTGGGTGCGCAGCCAGTTCATGATCGCGCGGAGGTCGACCGTACCCGAGTTGGTGTTGCTGGTACGCAGGAACGAGAACACCGCGTTGGCCCCGTTGTTGCCCCGGTAGATGTTCCAGGTGTGCCCGCCGAGGCTGACGTTGCGGAACGCCGGGACGGCGCCGTTGGAGTCGTACTGCTCGGCGATCGGGCCGACCGCGCCGTTGTAGTTCATCCACAGCATGACCTCGTAGGCCCAGTTGTTGGCCCAGATGTCGTAGGTGGTGGAGTAGTTGCCGCTGCCCGGGACGCTCACATTGAACGAACTGGTGAAGGTGCCGAGCGAGCTGACGGTGCGGTTGAGCGAGCCCTTGACCGTGTGCGGGTAGGACTTCACGCCTGAGGTCGTCGGGTGGTTGGCGATGACGCCCCAGTTGGTGGGCGTGCGTGCCCAGATCGTCTGGCTGCCCGCGCCGGAGCCCCAGATGTTGTTGTAGACGGTGTACCCGCTGTTGACCCAGGTGTCCCACTGCCCGGAGGCGACCCAGACCGCGTCCGCGGGCACGCCCGGGGTGCCGCTGCTGGGCGAGGGGCTGGGCGTGGTCGACCGGGAGGGCGACGGCGACGGACCGGCCGTACGCGTCGGGCTGGGCGAGCCCGTCACGCCGCCGGTGCAGGCGACGCCGTTGAGCCGGAAGCTGGTCGGGGCCGGGTTGCTGCCGGTCCAGGAGCCGTTGAAGCCGAAGTTGACGGTGCCGTTGGTCGCCACCGAGCCGTTGTAGCCGACGTTGGTGGCCGTCACCTGCGATCCGCTCTGCGTGATGGTGGCGTTCCAGTGCTGGCCCACCTGCTGTCCCGCCGAGTAGGACCAGACCAGGTTCCACCCGTTGAGGGGGTCGCCGAGGTTCTTGACGGTGACGTCGGCCCCGAAGCCGCCGGGCCACTGGTTGGTGACGCTGTAGGTGACGGTGCATCCGGTCGCCGCGAACGAGGGCAGTTCGGTGGCGACGGCGGTCCCCAGGGCGGCCATCGTTGCCGTCAGCACGGCCGCGATGGCTGAGGTCCGTTTCCGCATGACTCCTCCAGTCGGTCGCCGGGGGACCGGCTGCGGCCGTGGAGGGGCTGCTGGGATCCCCGGGGCGACTAATTTAAGTTTATCGTATTTACAAACTTAAGGTGGTGCGGCGGATCGGTCAACGCGGGGCGGCGGATCCAAGGCGGCGCGGGCGTCGGGACCGGACAGCCGAATGACGTCGTCGACCGGTACGCTCCCGCGCAACCGTGCGCACAGTTGACTCCCGCTCGCTCCGATCGCGCGGGATCGCTCAGCAAACCTGCGCGCAGTGAGCGAAAAGGAGGCATCCGCGATGACGCAGCTCGAGACCGACCTCGCCCTGCTGGCCGACACCGTGCTACAGCCCGGCTTCGTCGGCACCTCGGCGCCGGACTGGGTGCGCCGCAGGCTCGGCCGCGGCCTGGGCGGCATCGCGCTGTACTCGCGCAACATCGCCGACCGGGACCAGGTCGCCGAGCTGACCGCGCAGCTGCGCGCCGAGAATCCCGACGTGGTCATCGCGGTCGACGAGGAAGCGGGTGACGTCACCCGCCTGGACGCGCGCACCGGCAGCGACCGCCCCGGCAACCTGGCGCTGGGGGCCGTGGACGATCCGGCGCTGACCGAAGCCGTGGCCCGCGACATCGGCGCGGACCTGGCCGCCGTGGGCATCACCCTGAACTACGCCCCGACCGTCGACGTCAACTCGCGGCCGGAGAACGTCGTCATCGGCGTACGGTCCTTCGGCGCGAACCCGGTGCTGGTGGCCCGACACAGTGCAGCCTGGGTGCGCGGCCTGCAGTCGGCCGGGGTCGCCGCGTGTGCCAAGCACTTCCCCGGCCACGGCGACACGGTCGAGGACTCGCACTTCGACGCGGCCCGGGTGCACGCCACCCGGGAGGAGCTGGCCGAGACGGCCCTGCCGCCGTTCGCCGCCGCGATCGCGGCCGGCGTGCGCGCGGTGATGACCGGACACCTGCTGGTCACGGCGTACGACGAGGAGTTGCCGGCCACGCTCAGCCCGGTGCTGCTGACGGGGCTGCTGCGCGAACGGCTCGGCTTCGACGGACTGGTCGTCACCGACGGCATCGAGATGGCCGCGGTGGCCCGGCAGTGGGGCGTGGGCGGGGCGGCGGTGCGGGCGCTGGCCGCGGGCGCCGACGCGATCTGCGTGGGCGGCGAGTACAAGAACGAGGGCATCGTCGGGCTGCTGCGCAACTCGATCGTCACCGCGGTGCGGGAGGGTGCGCTGGCCGAGGAGCGGCTGGCCGACGCGGCGGCGCGGGTGCGAGAGCTGGCGACGTGGCAGCGACAGGCGGCGGTGGGCATCGGGCGTACGCCCGAGGTCGGCTTGGCGGCGGCGCGGCGCGCGGTCCGGGTGACCGGTTCGGGGCTGCCGCTGCCCGGTCCGGCGCACGTGATCGAGCTGGACACCCCGACCGGCATCGCGGTCGACCAGAGCATGCCCTGGGGTGTGGCCGAGCCGCTGGGCTCGCTGGTCGTGGGCACTACCGGCGAGCGGGTCGGTCCCGGGGCGCCGCCGCAGTGGCAGGCCGACGCGCTGGCGGCGGCGGCCGGGCGGCCGCTGGTCGTGGTCGGTCGCGACGCGCGTCAGCACCCGTGGGCGCGGCAGGTCCGGGCCGAGTTGCTGGCGGCCCGCCCGGACGCGGTCGTGGTGGAGTTGGGCATGCCCGAGCCGGACCCGGTGGGCGCGGTCTATGTGGTCACCCACGGCGGCACCCGCGCGTGTGGACAGGCTGCCGCCGAGGTCCTCACCGGACGCCGCTGAGCCGGAAATCTTCTTCAACTCGGCACGTTTTCGTGGCGACGGTCGCACTGCTGGCCGCGCCCGGAAACGTGTCGAGATATGTCTATTGAGGTGCCGAAACGCTCGATGGCTCTCAGTTAAGAGTCTTGCCAGTGGAGGAAATGCACTTTACGTTTGCCCCCTACCGACTCGCATTCGCCAGTTGCCGGGGGAAACGCATGCCCGAGTCCGAAGAAGGCCTGTTGACGGCGGCGCAGCAGCGCCTGTGGTTCCTGGACCGGCTCGATCCGGGCGATGCCGCGTACCACATCTCGACCACCAGCCGCCTGCGCGGACCGCTGGACCGCGACCTGCTGACGCGCGCCTACGACGACGCCACCCGCCGCCACGAGAGCCTGCGCACCCGCTTCGGCGACCACCACGGCGTGCCGTACCAGCAGGTCCAGCCGCCGCGCCACACCCCGATCGAGTACGCCGACCTGTCGGCCGCCACCGACCCTCGGGCCGCCGCCCGCGTCCGGGTCGAGGAGCTGATCGCCCGGCCGTTCGACCTGGCCCAGGGGCACCTGATCCGGATCGGCCTGCTGCGACTGTCCGATGACGAGCATGTCCTGTGCACCGTGGTGCACCACATCGTCGGCGACGGCTGGTCGATGAATCTGCTGTACCGGCAGATCACCGAGTCCTATCGCGGGCTCGAGCCGACCGCCCCGGCGGTGCGCTACCTCGACCACGCCGCCGCCCGCGCCGCCGACCCCACCACCGGCCTCGACTTCTGGGCGGGCGTACTGGCCGACCCGCCGACGCTCGACCTGCCGCTGGACCGGCCGCGCCCGCCCGTGCGCACCTCAGCGGGCGGCGTGGTGCTGCGCGAGTTCCCCGGCGACACCCTGCGGGCGGTGCAGGCCGCCACCCGACAGCTGCGCTGCACGCCGTACATGCTGCTGGTGACGTTGTACGAGCTGGCCCTGGCGCAACTGTCCGGGCAGGACGACCTCACCGTCGGCACCCCGGTCGCCGGACGGGACGACACCGCGCTGGAGGCGGTGTTCGGCTACTTCAGTGGGATGCTGGTGCTGCGCGCCGACCTGTCCGGCGACGTGACCTTCCGCGACCTGGTGCTGCGGACCCGCCGGTCGTTCATGGAGGCGTTCGCCCACCAGGACATCCCGTTCGAGGAGCTGACCGCGCGACTGAACCTGCCCCGCGACCTCAGCCGCAACGCGCTGTTCCAGGCCACGTTCACCCTGCACACCACCATGAACGTGTCCGCGACCGCGACCGACGGGTTCGGCGGGCTGGCCGCCGAGGCGTTCGACTCCGGCACCCCGCACGTCAAGACCGACGTGGCGATGGACGTGCAGCTCGGCGCCGACGCGATGGACGTGGTGCTGACCTACAACAGCGACCTGTTCGAGCCGGCCACCGCGCACGCGCTGGCCGACCGGTTCACCGCGCTGCTGCACGCGGTGCTCGCCGAGCCCGACGCCCGCGTACGCGAGCTGCCGCTGGTCGACGACGGCACCCGGGCCGAACTGCTGCGCCTGGGCACCGGACCCGACCTGGCACCGCAAGCGCCGCTGCTGGCGCGGATCGAACGGGTCGTCGCCTCCACTCCCGACGCGGTCGCGCTGCGCAGCGGCAACGACACGGTCACCTACCGAGGGCTGTGGACCCGCTCCGGCGAACTGGCCGACGCACTGCGGGCGGCCGGAGTGAGCGCCGGCGCGCTGGTCGGGGTGAGTGTGCCGCGCGGACCCGAGCTGGTCGCGTCGCTGCTGGCGGTGTGGCGGGCCGGGTGCGGCTATGTGCCGATCGACCCGGGGCTGCCCGCCGCCCGCCGCGACGCCATGGTCGCGCAGGCCGCCGTCGCGGCGGTGTTGGGCCCGGACGGCGTGGCACCCGCCGCGACCGAGCCCGCGGCGGTGCCCGCCGCCGCGTACGTGCTGTTCACCTCCGGCTCGACGGGCACCCCAAAGGCGGTGCTGGTGGGACGGCAGGCGCTGGACGACCGGACGGGTTGGATGGCGGCCGACTACGGCCTGACCGCCGCCGACCGGGTGGTGCAGTTCGCGGGCGTCGGGTTCGACACCCACGCCGAGGAGATCTGGCCGACCCTGGCCGTCGGCGGCACCCTGGTGCTGCTGCCCGACGGGCCGCAGTCGCTGCCCGAGCTGCTCGCCGCCGACCCGGCGGTCACGGTGCTGGACCTGCCCACCGCGTACTGGCAGGCGCTGCTGGACGTGGTGCCCGCGTGGCCCGCCGCACTGCGGCTGGTGATCCTCGGTGGCGAGCAGGTCGCCGCCGCGGCCGTCGCGACGTGGCGGGACCGCCACGGCGACCGCGTCCGCCTGGTCAACACGTACGGCCCGACCGAGGCGACGATCATCGCCACCGCCGCCGACCTCGGCGCAGCCGACACGCGCCGCCGTCCGCCGATCGGCCGCCCGCTGGCCGGGGTACGCGCGTACGTGCTGGACCGGTTCGGGCGCCTGGTGCCGCCCGGCGCGGCGGGGGAGCTGTGCCTGGCCGGGGCGGGGCTGGCCGAGGGCTACCTGGGCCGCCCCGACCTGACCGCCGAGCGGTTCGGGTCCGACCCGTACGGGCCGGGTCTGATGTACCGCACCGGTGACCGGGTCCGCTGGCGCCGCGACGAGCCGGTGCTGGAGTTCCTCGGCCGCGTCGACCGGCAGCTGAAGGTCCGCGGCGTGCGCATCGAGCCGGGCGAGGTCGAGGCCGTCCTCACCGGACACCCGGACGTCGGTCAGGCGGCCGTGGTCGCAGTGGACGACACCCTGGTCGGATACGTCACCGGCCCGGTCTGCGCCGAAGAGGTGCGCGCCTTCGCCGCCGAGCGGCTGCCCGCGCTGCTGGTGCCCAGCGTGATCGTGGTGCTGGCGGAGCTGCCGCTGACCCGCAACGGCAAGGTCGACCTGCGCGCCCTGCCGCCGGTGACGATCGGGGACGAGGCGCGCGCCGACTACGTCGCGCCGCGTACCGACGCCGAGGCGCTGGTCGCGGGCATCTTCGCCGAACTGCTGCCGATCGAGCGGGCCGGGGCGCACGACGACTTCTTCGCCCTCGGCGGGCACTCGCTGCTGGCCACCCGGGTCATCGCCCGGCTGCGCGCCACCGTCGACCTGGACCTGCCCATCCGGTCGCTGTTCGACCGGCCCACCGTCGCCGGGTTCGCCGACGCCGTCGAGCAGGCGCTGGTCGCCGAGATCGACCGCCTCACCGAGGAAGAGGCCGCGGCGCAACTCGCCGCGGCGGGACAGGGAGCACCGTGACCGACGTCGCCGAGACCCCGCAGGCCGCCACGCTGTCGGCGACGAAGCGTTCGCTGCTGGCGGCGCGGCTGCGGCAGACCGCCGCCACCGCCCCGGCCGCGATCACGGCCAGGCCCGCGGGCGCGCCGGTGCCGCTGTCGCACGCGCAGGAGCGGCTGTGGTTCATGGAGCAGTTCGCGCCGGGCACGGCCGCGTACACGATTCCGGTCGTGCTGCGGGTGCGCGGCGGCCTCGACCCGGCGGTGCTCGGGGCGGCGCTGGACGCGGTCGCGGCCCGGCACGAGAGCCTGCGCATGCGGTTCGGGGCCACCGTCGACGGCGAGCCGGTGCTGCACCTCGACGAGACCGTCCACGTCGATCTCGTAGTGCTCGACGCGGCGGGTGACGACGCGGCGGCGCGGGAGGAGCACGTGCACCGGGCGGTGCAGACGCGGCTGGCCGAGCCGTTCGACCTGGCTGTCGGGCCGCTCGTCCGCGCGGCCCTTTACCGACTCGGCGCCGACGAGCACGTGCTGATGCTCGCGGTGCACCACATGGTCTGCGACGGCTGGTCGGTCGACGTGCTCGTCGGCGAACTGGTCGCGCTGTACGACGCCATCGCGGCGGGTGGCCCGGACCCGTTGCCGCCGCTGCCAGTGCAGTACGGCGACTTCGCCCGCTGGCAGCGGTCTCGGGTCGCCGACGGCGCGCACGCCCGCGACGTGGCGTTCTGGCGCGAGCGCCTGGCCGGGGTGCCGCCGCTGGACCTGCCCACCGACTTCCCGCGCCCGGTCGAGCAGACGTTCGCCGGTGCCGCGCACGGCGTCACACTGGACGGGGAACTGGTCGGGGCGTTGCAGCGGCTGGCCCGCGAGCACGGCGCGACGCTCTACATGACGCTGCTGGCCGCGTACGCGGCGGTGCTGGCCCGGCACGCCCGCGCCGACGACTTCGCGGTGGGCTCGCCGCAGGCCGGGCGGACCCATCCCGAGCTGGAACCGCTGATCGGCATGTTCGTCAACATGCTGGTGACCCGGATCGACGCCGCCGGCGACCCGACGTTCGCGCAACTGCTGGCCCGGGTACGGGAGGCGACCCTGGACGGGTACGCCCACCAGGACCTGTCCTTCGAGCAGCTGATCACCGAGCTGAACGTGGTCCGCGACGTGGGCCGCTCGGCGGTCTTCCAGGTCGTGTTCGCGCTGCAGAACTACACCTCGCCAGGCCGGGCCTCGGCCAGCGGGCTGAGCGTGTCCCCGTTCGGGTCACGCGCGGTGGCGGCGCGGTTCGACCTGGAACTGTCGCTGCTGGAGGGCGTGGACGGGCTGTGGGGGTCGTTCACGTACAACACCGACCTGTTCACCGCCGACACCGTGGCCCGGCTCGCCGACGGGTTCGCGCAGCTGCTCGCGGCGGTCGTCGCCGACCCGCACCGCCCGCTGAGCCGCCTGCTGACCGTCACCGGCGCCGCCCGCGACCAGGTGCTCACCGGCTGGAACGACACCGCAGCGCCCTTCCCCGACACCGAGACCCTGCACGGGCTGATCCAGCGGCAGGCCGCCGCGACGCCGGACGCGCCCGCGCTGACGTTCGAGGGCGCCACGATCAGCTACGGCGAGCTGCTCGGCCGTGCGCACCGTGTCGCGCACCGGCTGCGCGAGCACGGCGCCGGGCCGGGACGGCTGGTCGCCGTCTGCGCCGAGCGCAGCCACGAGCTGGTCGCCGCCCTGCTCGGCACGATGATCTCCGGGGCGGCGTACCTGCCGCTGGACCCGGAGTATCCGGCCGACCGGCTGGCGTTCATGCTCGACGACGCCGACGTGGCCGCGGTGCTGACGGCCGGGGCGGCCCGGGATGTGCTCGCGCCGACCGGACGGCCGGTGCTGGCCCTCGACGATCCCGCGACCTGGGCCGACGCGCCCGACACGGCGCCCGAGCCGCTGGCCGGGCCGGACGACGTCGCGTACGCGATCTACACGTCCGGCTCGACCGGACGCCCGAAGGGGGTGCTGAACGGGCACCGGGGCATCGTCAACCGCCTGCACTGGATGCAGCGGCGCTACGGGCTGACCGGCGCCGACACGGTCCTGCAGAAGACACCCGCCGGGTTCGACGTGTCGGTGTGGGAGTTCTTCTGGCCGCTGCTGACCGGCGCGCGGCTGGTACTGGCCCGGCCGGGCGGGCACAAGGACGCCGCGTACCTGCGGGACCTGGTCGTGGCCGAGGGTGTGACGACGCTGCACTTCGTGCCGTCGATGCTGGGCATGTTCCTGGCCGAGTCCGGCATCGGGGCGTGCACCAGCCTGCGGCGGATCGTGTGCAGTGGCGAGGAGCTGCCCGTCGACCTGGCGCTGCGGACCCTGGCCGCGCTGCCCGGTGCCGAGCTGCACAACCTGTACGGCCCCACCGAGGCCGCGATCGACGTGACCGCGTACCACTGCACGGTCGACGGGCTGGCCGGGCAGGCAAGGGTGCCGATCGGCGCGCCGATCGACAACATCCGCGTGTACGTGCTCGACGAGCACGGTGAGCCACTGCCCGTCGGTGTGCCGGGCGAGCTGCACCTGGCCGGGGTGGGGCTGGCGCACGGCTACCTGAACCGGCCCGAGCTGACCGCCGAGAAGTTCGTCACCGGACTTTCCGGACAGCGGCTCTACCGCACCGGCGACCTGGCCCGCTGGCGGCCCGACGGGACCATCGACTTCCTCGGCCGCATCGACGGTCAGGTGAAGCTGCGCGGGCTGCGCATCGAGCTGGGCGAGATCGAGGCGGCGCTGCGCGACCAGCCAGGCGTACGCGAAGCCGCCGTGATCGTGCGTGAGGACAGCCCCGGCGACAAGCGGTTGGCGGCGTACCTGGTTGCCGCCGCCGAACCCGACACCGCCGAACCCGACACCGCCGAACCCGACACCGCCGAGCTGCGCGCCGCGCTCAAGCGGCGCCTGCCCGACTACATGGTGCCCACCGCGTACGTCCGGCTCGACAAACTGCCGCTGACCCCCAGCGGCAAGCTCGACCGGCGCTCGCTGCCCGCCCCGCAGCGAGGCCGCGACGCCAACGCCGCGTTCGAGGCACCGGCCACCCCGACCGAGGTCACCGTCGCCGGGATCTGGGCCGAGGTGCTCGACCTGGAGACGATCGGCCGCGACGACGACTTCTTCGACCTGGGCGGGCACTCGCTGCTGGCCACGCAGGTCATCGCGAAACTGCGCCGGGCCGCCGGGGCGGGCGTGTCCGTGATGGACCTGTTCAAGAACCGGACCGTACGCGAACTCGCCGCGCTCGTGGACGTGCCCGCCGACCAGCGCGGACCCCGGGCCCTGGTGCACGAGCTGACCCGACCCGTGCCGACCGGGCGACTGGTGCGCAGCCTCGTCTGCGTCCCATACGGCGGCGGCAGCGCCGTGGTCTACCAGCCCCTGGCCGACGCCCTGCCCGCCGGGCACCGGCTGTTCTCCGTCGCCATCCCCGGCCACGACATCGGCCTGGACGAGGACGCGCTGCCCTTCGACGAACTCGCCGAACGCTGCACCGTCGAGATCATGGAGAGGGTCACCGGCCCGGTCGCGCTGTACGGCCACTGCGGTGTCGGCTCAGCACTCACCGTCGAGATCGCCCGCAGGCTGGAGCAGCGCGGACGTGACCTCGACGCCGTCTACATCGGCGCGATCTTCCCGTTCGCCCGGCCGCGCAGCAGGGTGTGGATGGCCCTGTCGCGCATCACCCGGATGGAGTCGCTGCGCTCGGACAAGGCGTACGCGAACTGGCTGACCTCGATGGGCGTCGACATGAGCGACATCGAACCCGGCCAGGCCCGCCAGATCATCCGCAACATGCGCCGCGACTCCGACAGCGCCGAGGCGTACTTCACCGAGCTGATGCACACCGGCACCGACCGGCTGCGCGCCCCGATCATCAGCGTCGCGGGCGAACGCGACCCGGCGACCGAGTTCTACCCCGAGCGCTTCACCGAATGGCACTTCCTCACCGACGACGCGGCCGTGGTGGTCCTCGACGAGGCCGGGCACTTCTTCCTCAAGTGGCGGGCCGACGAGCTCGCCGAGATCGTGACCACGGTCGACCCGGCGGTCAAGGCCGAGCAGCCCGCGCCGTTGACGCGGGAGGGCCGGGGTGAGCGGGCCAGCTGGTGGCTGCACGCCACGTCGCGCGCGCCCGGTCGGGTCGCCGTGACCGGGCCGCAGCCGAGCATGAGCCGGTTCCTGGTCGTCGCGTTCGCACAGCTCATCTCGATCCTCGGCTCGACGCTGACCGACGTGGCCCTGCCACTGTGGGTGCTGAACGAGACCGGATCGCTGCTGAACTTCGCGCTGCTGGCCGTGGCCGGACTGATCCCGGGCCTGGTGGTGCTGCCGGTGGCCGGGGCGATCGTCGACCGGTACAGCAGACGCCTGGTGATGCTCTGCGGCGACGTCGGCGCGGGCGGCACCCAGCTGCTGCTCGGGGTGCTGCTGTGGACCGGGTCGCTGCAGGTGTGGCACATCTACCCGCTGATCGCGCTGCTGTCGGTGTCGCTGACGTTCCAGCGCCTGGCGTACGGGTCGGCGATCCCGCAGCTGGTGCCCAAGCAGTACCTCGGGCACGCCAACGGGGTCGTGCAGATGATCGGCGGCGTCGCCACCATCATGATGCCGATGCTGTCGGTGGCGTTGCTGGCGGTGATCGACCTCGGCGGCATCCTGGTCATCGACGTGCTCAGCTACGCCGCCGCGATCGCGATCGTGCTGCTGGTGCGGTTCCCGCGCACCCTGGCCTGGAAGCGGCGGGAGAGCCTGTCCGCCGAGATCCGCGAGGGGTTCCGGTTCTCCTGGGGCAACCGCGGGTTCCGGTCGATGCTGACGTTCTTCATGGCGCTCAACATCTTCCTGTCGCCGCTGTTCATGATGATGACACCGCTGGTGCTCGCGTTCGCGGGCATGGACCAGGTGGCGCAGGTGTCGGTCGCGGGCGGGGTCGGGGCGTTCCTGGGCGGGCTGACGATGAGCTTCTGGGGCGGGCCGCGGCACCGGCGGCTGTTCACCGTACTGTGCTGCACCCTGGTGCTGGCGGCGTTCTGCCTGATCATCGGGTTGCGGCCGACGCTGTGGGTGATCGCGATCGGCTCGTTCGGCATCTCGATGTGGCTGGTGCTGCTCAACGGCGTCTACACCACCATCGTGCAGGTCAAGGTGCCGCAGCGGTTCCACGGCCGGGTGTTCGCGATCAACACGGTGATCGCCTGGTCGACGCTGCCGCTGGGCTGGACGCTGGTCGGGCCGGTCGGGTCGAGCCTGCTGGAGCCGCTGATGGCCGACGACGGGCCGCTGGCCGGGACGCTCGGACGGATCATCGGCACCGGCGCGGGGCGCGGCATCGGACTGCTGTACCTGATCCTCGCGGTCTGCATCGCGGCCGTGGTGCTGGTGTCCATGCGGATCCGAGCCATCAAGCGGTTCGACGACGAGGTGCCCGACGCCCGGCCCGACGACCAGTTCGGACTGGAGGAGATCCGCCGCCGCGAAGCCGCTGACCTCGACCGTTCCGTGGTCGGCGAAGCCGAGCGGGTGACCGCGTGAGCGCGCCGAGCCGCGGCGCCGTCCGCGCCGGAGCGGCGGCATGAGCGCCATCGCCGCGGCCAGGGCCGCCGCGCGAGCCGCCGGGCGGGCACCGCTGACCGTGCCGCAGCTGCTGGCGGCACGGGCCCGGACCCAGCCCGAACACGTCGCGATCACCCAGGGGTCGGCGACGCTGGACCTGGCCACGTGGCAGCGGCGCACCCAGGCCGTCGCGGCCGGGCTGCGCACCGCGGGCGTTCGGCCGGGGGACCGGGTCGCGCTGGTGTACGGCGCCCGCGACTGGATCGCCTACGCCACCGCCTACACCGGGGTGCTCGCCGCCGGTGCCGTCGCGGTGCCGCTGTCGACCCGCAACGCCGCCGCCGAACTGGACTACATGCTGCGCCACAGCGGCGCGGTCGCGGTCCTGCACGGCCCGGACGCGGTCCTGCCGGACACCCCGATTCCGCTGGTATGGGACCCCGCCGCCGTCGCCGCCCTGCCCGACGCCGACCCGCTACTCGGCCCCGACCCGGCCGCCCCCGCCCAGATCCTCTACACCTCCGGCACCACCGGCCGCCCCAAGGGCGTCACCGCCGTCCATGCCAACCTCACCCACGGCTGCCGGATCGACCCACCGCTACGCCGCCTGGCCCACTCCAGGCAGTTTCTGCACGCGTTCCCGATCGGCACCAACGCCGGACAGACCATGCTGCTCAACGCCCTCGACGCGCACGCGGGCATGCTGGCCACGGCCCGGTTCGCCGCCCCGCACTTCGCCCGGCTCATCGCCGAACGCCGGGTCGGCAGCGCGTTCGTGGTGCCCGCGATGGCGATCGAGCTGCTGCACTCCGGCGCCCTGGCCGAGCACGACCTGTCCAGCGTGGTGCTGCTCGGCTCGACCGCCGCCGCGCTGCCCCCGGCGATCGCGGCGGGGCTGGCGGCCGCGCTGCCCAAGGCGACAATCGTCAACTACTACACCTCCACCGAGGCCGCGCCGACGCAGACCAGCATGGTGTTCCACCCCGACCGGCCCGCCGCGCTCGGCAAGGCCACCGGCGGCGGCGAGCTGCGCATCCTGGCCCCCGACGGCATCCCGTGCCCGCCCGGCACCGTCGGCGAGGTGTGGCTGCGCGCCGCCGGAACCGCGCGGTCCTACCACGACGATCCCGACGCGACCCGGCACGTGTTCCGTGACGGCTGGACCCGGATGGGCGACGTCGGCCACCTCGACGAGGACGGCTACCTGTACCTGGCCGACCGGGAGAGCGACGTCATCAAGAGCGGCGCGGACAAGGTGTCCACCGTCGCCGTCGAGGCGGCCCTGCACGAGCACCCGGAGATCACCGACGCGGCCGTGCTCGGCCTGCCCGACCCGGTGCTCGGCAAGGTGGTCGCCGCGGTCGTGGTCGCCGACCGGCTGCTGTCGCTGCCCGAGATACGCACGTTCCTGTCCACCCGGCTGGCCGCCCACGAGCAGCCCAGCCGCCTCGCCCACGTCACCGAACTGCCCCGCAACGCCGGGGGCAAGGTCGTCAAGCACCAGCTCCGGGCCCTGTTCACCGACCGGCCCGACCAGGAGGGATCAATCCCATGACCCAGGCACTGGACGGCATCCCCGTCACCCTCGCCCAGCAGGGCGTCTGGTTCACCGAACGGGTCGGCGCCGCCGACACCGCCTACCGGCTGGCGGTCGCGGTCACCCTGCCCGGCCCGGCGGACCCCGCCCGGCTCGACCGGGCCTGGGCCGAGGTCGTCACGCGCCATCCCGCGCTGGCCGTGGCCGTGACCGACCACGGCGGCGAACCGCTGCTGCGGCAGGTGCCGCCCGCGCCGGTCGACCACCGTGCCGCCGACTCCGGCACCGCCGTCGCCGCCGAGCTGGGCCGCCCGTTCGACCTGGCCGAGGGGCCGCTGGCCCGGTGCACCGCGCTGCACGGCACCGACCGGACGACCGTACTGGTCGTCGCACACCACCTGGTGTTCGACGGGGCGTCCAAGGACGTCCTGGTCGCCGACCTGCTCGCCGCGTACGACGGGCGGGCGCTGGCGGCAGGGTCGCTCGACCTGCTCGGCGACGCGGCCCGCGGGCAGGCCGCGCGGATCGCCGCGGCGACCCCGACCGCGCGCGAGTTCTGGGCGGCGCGACCGGCGCCCGCCGACGAGGTCGTGCTGCCGTACGCGACCGGGGCGGTCACCACCGCCGAACCGGATGCCCGAGTGCCGTTCGCACTCGGCGCCGACCTCGACGCGGCACTGACCGCGAGCGCGCACACACTGGGGCTGACCCGGTTCGAGCTGCTGCTGGCCGCGGTGCACGCGGTGCTGGCCCGCTACGGCAACGCCACCACCTCGGTCGCGGTCGACCTGAGCACCCGCACCCCCGAGCTGGCGGGTGAGATCGGCATGTGGGTCAACGAGCTGCCCGTCAGCGTCGCCGCCGACCTCGACCGGTCCTGGGTGGACCTCGCCCGCGCCGTACGGGCCGAGGCCCGCGCCGTCTACGGCCATCGTGAGGTGCCGCTCGGTCGGGCGGTGCCCGGACTGGCGCCCCGGGTCGCGCTCGCGCCCGTGTCGATCAGCTACCGACGCCGCGCGGACAGCACTGCCGCCGTGCACTGGCTGCTCACACCGCCGGTGGTACGCACCGCGCTGCACCTGCAACTGGTCGACGCCGCCGACGGCCTCACCGGATCGGTGCACGTGCCCGCCCGCCACCCGATCGCGGCCGAGCGGATCGCCGGACACCTGCGCACCCTGCTCGCCTCGGCCCTGGCCGAGCCGGACCGCCCTCTCGGCGACCTGGACCTGCTCACCGCGCCGGAGCTGACCGCGGTCGCGGCAGGCAACGCCACCACCCGGCCGCGCCGCGCCGCGACCGTGCTGGACCTGGTACGCGAGCAGGCCGACCGCACCCCCGACGCACCCGCCGTGTCCGGCACCGACGGCGAGCTGACCTACCGGCAGCTGGTCGACGCCGCACACCGGGTCGGCCACGGTCTGCGCGCCCGGGGCGTCGCCGACGGTGACCTGGTCGGCCTGTGTGCCAAGCGGAGCACCGAGCTGGTCGTCGGGGTGCTGGGCATCCTCGCGGCCGGGGCGGCGTACCTGCCGCTGGACCCGTCGTACCCGCAGGCGCGGCTGGAGTTCATCGCCGCCGACGCCGGGGCCAAGGTGATCCTCGGCCACACCGGCGGCCCCCTGGAGGTGCTGCCGCTGGACGGGCTGGCCGCGTTCACCGACGAGCCCGTCACCGCCCCGCGCAGCAGCGGTGACCCGGACGCGCTCGCGTACGCGATCTACACGTCGGGGTCGACCGGTCGACCGAAGGGCGTCGAGATCGGACACGCCGCGCTGGCCAACCTCATCGCGGCCATGGGTGAGCTGCTGGGCACCGACCCGGCGCACCGCTGGCTCAACCTGACCTCGCTGTCGTTCGACATCAGCGGGCTGGAACTGTTCCTGCCGCTCACCACCGGGGCGTGCGTGCTCGTCGCGCCGGACGCGGCCACCCGCGAGGGCGTAGCCCTGGACCGGCTCATCCGGGACAGCGGCGCCACCCACGTACAGGCGACCCCGTCGACCTGGCGGATGCTGCTGGACGCCGACTTCGCCGGGGCGCCGATCACGGCGCTGTGCGGCGGCGAGCCGCTGCCGCTCCGGCTGGCCCAGCGGCTGCGCGAACGCACCACGCGGCTGGTCAACGTGTACGGCCCGACCGAGACCACCATCTGGTCCACCGCCGCCGAGATCGCCGCCGACCCGCAGCGGATCACCATCGGCGGCCCGCTGGCCAACACGACCCTGCACGTGCTCGACGAGTCGCTGCGCCCGCTGCCGCCCGGTGTGCCCGGGGAGCTGTGCATCGGTGGGGCGGGCCTGGCGCGGGGCTATCGCGGCCGCCCGGAGCTGACCGAACAGAAGTTCGTGACCGTGGCCGGGCGGCGGCTCTACCGCACCGGGGACCTGGTGCGGCTGGGTGCCGACGGGCAGGTCGAGTTCCTGGGCCGGGTCGACGACCAGATCAAACTGCGCGGGCACCGCATCGAGCTCGGCGAGATCGAGCAGACGCTGCTCGGCGCCCCGGGCGTCGGCCAGGCCGCCGTCGCGGTACGCGGCTGCACCCTGGTCGCGTACCTGGTCGGCGCCGGTGACCTGCCGGAGATCCGGCGGCACCTGTCGGGCACCCTGCCCCGCTACATGATGCCCGGCCAGTATGTCTGGCTCGACCGGCTGCCGCTCACTCCGAACGGCAAGCTGGATCGCAAGGCGCTGCCCGAACCGCCCGCGCTCGCCGCCGACCCGGTTGACGACCTCGACGGTGCCTGCGCCGCCGCCCCCGACGGCGTGCCCGCCCCCGACGGCGTGCCCGCGCCCGCCGGTGACCTGGTCGCCGAGGTCACCGCGATCTGGTGCGAGGTGCTGCGCATCGACGACATCGCCCCCGACGACACCCTGTTCGACCTCGGCGGGCACTCGCTGACCATCACCCAGATCACCGCCCGGGTCCGCGACGCGTACGACGTCGAGGTGCCCTTCGACGTCTTCTTCGACACCCCGACCATCGAGGGCGTCGTCGCCTCGATCGAGGAACTGCTGGGGGAGCGCGCATGACCGCCGCGACCACGCTCGAGACCGGCCTCGCCGAACTGGTCGCCCAGGCCAGCGAAGGAGCGGTCACCGCCGCCGAAGCGCTGGCCGAACCGCGCTCGCTCGGGCTGCTCGGCCTCACCTCGCTGGGGTTCCTGCGGCTGATCAACGCCGTCGAGCGCAGCTACGGCGTCGCACTCGACCTCGACGACGACGTGTCCTACCTGGACACCATCGCGAGCCTGGCCGCGCATCTGCGCGAGCGGGGCGTCTCATGACGGCGGTGACGGTGCGCGGTGCGCCGGTCGCGGCCGGGCCGCTGACCTGGGGGCAGTACGCCATCTGGGCCGCGATCGGCCGCACCGCGCCCAACGACCACTACTTCAACCTGACCCGGGTGCTCGTGCCACCGGACAAGTGCCGCCCACTGGCCGTCGACGACGCGCTGGACCGGATCGGCAGGGCGCTGAGCGGCCACCCCACGCTGCGTACCCGGCTCTTGGCGCTGTCGGCACCACCCGCCACCGCGTCCGCGCACGCCACCGGCTCCGACGACGACCAGCGGACAGACGAGCCGGTGCGGCCGGGCGCGCCGGTCCAGCAGGAGATCACGGCGAGCGCTGAGGTGCCGGTGCGTGTCGTCACCGCCGCAGACGAGTCCGCCGCCGCCCAGGCCGCCGCCGGGCTCGCCGAGGAGCTGGCCGCGACCGCGTTCGGCTACGGCACCGAACCGCCGGTGCGGCTCGGGGTCGTGCTCGTCGACGCGGCCGTGGCCTGGGTCGTGCTGGCCCTGTGCCACCTGGCCACCGACGGTCACGGCGCCGACATCCTGGTCCGCGACGTCCGGTTGGCGCTGCTTGGCCGTGCCGGCCCGGTGCCGGGCGACCCGGCCGCGATCAGCCAGGAGGAAACCTCGGCGGCCGGGCGGGACCGCAGCGAACGCGTCGTGGCCGCCTGGCGCGACGCCTACCTGGCCCTGCCGTCGAGCATGTTCCCGACCCCGCGCGCCGAACCCCAGCCGGTGCGCTGGTGGGTCGGACGGCTCACCTCGCCCGCGCTCGGCCTGGCCGCCGCCGCGCTCGCCGCCCGGCACCGGACCAGCGTGTCGTCGGTGCTGCTCGCCGCGACCGCGGCCCTGGTCAGTGCGGACGGCGCCGGGGACCGGGCGGCGGTGCTGACCATCGTCGGCAACCGCTTCGACCCGTCGCGGCGCGACCTGGTGGCGACCCTGTCCCAGGAGGGCCTGTTCACCCTGGACACCGCCGCCGCGGACTTCGCCGACCTGATCCGTCCCGCGTGGCGCGAGAGCCTGCGTGCCTACCGGTCCGGCTACTACGACCAGGCCGCGCTGGACGCCACCCTGGCGCGGGTGAGTGCCGAGCGGGGCGAGACGGTCCACCCGATGTGCTGCTTCAACGACATGCGCCTGGTCGACCTGCCGCCCGGAGTGCCGCCGACCGCCGACCAGGTCCGCGCGGCCCGAGCCGCGACCGTGTTCACCTGGGCGTCGCCGCAGCCGCTGGTCGGCTGCCGGTTCTGCGCGCACGTGACCGCCGACGGCCCGGCCCTGACCTACCAGGTCACCGGTGACACCCGGTACCTGCCGCCACAGCGGCTGCGGGCGTTCGCGCTGGGAATGGAGGAGCTGGTGGTGTCGGCCGTGGACGGTCCGGCACCACTGGCGACGCTGCCCGCGCGGCTCGGCGGGGTGGCCGCGGCATGAAGCTCACCGCGTACGCCCGCGCCTGCGCCGTCGACCCGGGTAAGAACCTGGACTTCGTGATCGCCTGCGCGGACCGCGCGCACCCGCTCGGGCACGTCACCGTCATCGACGTGCCGACGGGGCAGGTCGTGCTGGTCGACACGGTCGACGGGCCGCACTGGTCACTGGAGGTGCCCGAGAGCTGGCCGAGCTCGCTGTATCGGGCCGCGTTCCGCGGTGACGGCCGCGCCGCCTCGACGGTCGCCGACAGTCCCGACGCCGACGTGCACTTCGTCGTGCGCGGCACCGGCGACGCCGAGGTGCTCGTGTCGGTGCCGTTTCTGACCTGGCAGGCGTACAACCGGGCCGGTGAGCCGGGGCAGGGCCTCTACTACGCCGAGGAGCCGACGCGGGCGGCGCGGGTCGGGTTCGACCGGCCGGGCGGCGGTCCGCCGCCGCAGGAGTGGGAGCACGGGCTGATCCGCTGGCTGCCCGGCAGCGGCCTGCGGGTGGCGTACTGCGCCAACCTCGACCTGCACGACCAGCCTGAACTGCTGGCGCGACACCGGGTGCTCGTCGTCAACGGCCACGACGAGTACTGGACCTGGGAGATGCGCGACCATGTCGAGGCGTATGTACGTGGCGGCGGCAACCTGGCCGTCTTCGGCGCCAACACCTGCTGGTGGCAGATCCGCCTCGAGGACGGCGGCCGGACCATGGTCTGCCACCGCGACGCCGTCGCCGACCCGGTGGCCCGCACCGACCCGTCGCGCACCACCGTCGAATGGTCCAGCGCGCCGGTCAACCGGCCGGAGAACGCGCTTACCGGGGTCAGCTACCGGCGCGGGGCGGGCACCTGGGGCGAGCACATGGTGAAGATGCGGGAGGAGTCCTACCGGGTCCGCTTCGCCGACCACTGGGTGTTCGCGGGCACCGGGCTGCGCGACGGCGACGAGTTCGGCCGCGGCGCGCTCGGATACGAGACCGACGCCGCCGACTTCACCGAGGTCGACGGCGTGCCCCGGGTGACCGGCCGGGACGGGACGCCGCCCGGATTCGTCATCCTGGCCACCGCCGACCTGCGCCACTGGCGGCACTACGGCCAGGGCGGTCACGCCACCATGGGCGTGCACCGGCTCGGTCAGGGCACCGTGTTCACCGCCGCGACCGTCAACTGGGGCGCCGCCCTGGCCGACCCGGTCGTGGACCGGATCACCCGCAACGTCCTCGACCGGTTCACCCAGGCTGCCGGGCCGCAGTTCGAGCCGATCGGCCCGGCGGTGCCCGGCGCGGTGCTGGCGGCGTGCGAGGGGCAGCTGTTCGCGGCGTCGGGCGGCGTGCTGCGGGTACGCGAGTTGTGCGGGCAGAATCTGGGCTGGCGGGAGGCGGACAGTGCACCGGAGTTGGTCGCGCTGGGGTCGCCGCGGGAGGCGTACCGGGGCATGCCGTTGGGGTTGCTCGGCGTGACCGCAGACGGCCGGATCGTGTACCGCGATCCGGTGCCCGAACCCGCGCCGTGGCGCGACCTCGGCGACGCCGCCGCCGGGACGGTGGCGCTGGCCTGCGTGAACGCTACCTACTTCGCGGTCGCGCAGGGCGGGTTGTGGGCCCGGACGGCGGCGTCGCTGGCCGACGGCACCGGCGCCTGGCAGCGGATCGACAACGCGGCCGAGGTTGTCGCGCTGACCGGGCTGAGCAGCCTGCTGTTCGCCACGACCCGGGACCGCCTGCTGGCCCGGCCGCCGGTCGACGGCCCGGCGCCGTGGATCGACCTTGGCCCGGCCGACGATGTGTCCGCACTGACCGGGGCGGCCGGGATGCTGGTGGCGGGTGGACGCTCGCTGCGGTGGCGGCAGGCCACCGGGGTTTAGGCGGTCAGTTCGGCGGGCTGCGCATGCCGGTTCAGCTCCGCGGCGCCGAGCTGAACCAGCTGCGCGGCCTTGACGTCGACTCGCTCGCGGCGGACCGCCACGGGGACCGAGCGGCCACCGCCCACCACGACATCGAGATGCAGCTGGTCCTTGCGGCCAGGGGAGAGCGTGCGAAGCTACCGCAGCTGGTCGAGGAAGGCGCCGGTCCGGTCGAGGATCCGATCCGGGCAGTTCATCGGCAGGTCGTGGCCGACACCCGGCACGAGGGCCACCTCGGCCGAGGTCAGGGTCCGGATCCTGCGCGCCACAGCGGCCGCGTCGTAGAGCTGGCTGCGCTCGCCGAGCAGCACCAGCGTCGGCGTCGTGAGCTGCCGCAGCTCCTCGTCGGTCAGCGGGGGCGGGACCGGCAGGCGCCGCCGGAAGCCCATCATGGCGGTGGCCAGGCCCATCACGTCGTCGTCGCGCAGCGTCGCGTTGCGCAACCAACCAGCCGCCCGGTGGCGCACCGGTCGGGGGCTCAGGCCGGCGAGGCCGCCGAGCACCACCCAGGCGATGAACCGGCCGCTGACCTTGCCGAAGCCCGCCGGGTCGAGCAGGGTGAGCGAGGCTGCGGCGGTCGGGTTGCGGATCGCGTACTGCAGGGCGGTCCAGCCGCCGTACGAGCAGCCGATGAAGTGCGCGCGACGGACGTCCAGCCCCGTGAGGACCTCGCCGAGCCACTGCGACATGTGCTCGGCACCGTCGATCGGCCGGTCCTGGGTGGAGCCGCCGGGGTCGCCCACGGGGTCCACCGCGATGACGCGCCGGTGCCGTCCGAGCTCGGACACGTAGCGGTGCCACATCAGGGCGTTGCCGCCCGCTCCGGGTAGCAGCACCGCCGGCACGCCATCGTCGGGGCCGCAGGTGTAGACGCGGGTGGTGCCGAACTCTGTCGGCACGTCCACCGTGGAACGTCCGGGCCAGCGGCGGTCGAGAGCTCGACCGTAGTCGGTCAGGAATCTTGTGCGGGCGTTTTCGCTGGTGAAGCCTCCCACCGTTTTCATGGTACAAATGTATCATCAAAGTGTGCCGAGACGAGTCGACCATGAGGTGCGCCGCCGTGAGATCGGCGAGGCGCTGCTGCGGATCGCCCATACGAAAGGCCTGCAGTCGGCCAGCATGCGGGAGGTCGCGGCCGAGGCCGGGGTGTCGCTACGGCTGGTTCAGTACTACTTCCAGGGCAAGAACGACCTCCTGCTCGCCGCCCTGGCATACCTGGGCGAGCAGCTGTCGGCCCGCGTGGAGCAGCACATCCGCGCTCTCGGTTCGCCGCCGACTCCGGCCGGGATGGTCTACGGCACGCTCACCGCGATCCTGCCGACCGACGAGGAGAGCCGCCGGATCACGCGTACCTACACGGCGTACTACACCCTCGTACTGGCCGAGCCGGATCTGGCCGTCGCCCACGGAGCGACCTATCCCGACGCGCTGGAACGCTTTCTGGCCAGGCAGTTGGAGGCAGCCGGGGTGTCCTCGGCGCCGGATTCCAGGACGGTCGCCGCCGGTCTGCTCGCCCTGACGAACGGGCTCGGCTCCAGTGTGCTCGGCGGCCAGCGGGACGGCGACGCGGCACTGGCCGTCCTGAAGTATCACCTCGACCGGCTGTTCGCCGCCTAGGCTCGGCGCAGCGGATCGACGACGCGGCCGAGATCACCGCGCTGACCGGGCTGAGCATCGGTCAGCTGACGCCGGGCGGGTGGGGCTGCCAACTGCTGACGGTTGAGTGAGCTGTCGCGTGCTCCAGTGGTCGTTGGCGTACTCGGCGTGGGTAATGTCCGGCAGGTGGTGGCGGGTGTTGTCGTACCCGGTGTCTAGCGTGTGCCGTGTGTCTGATGTGGCCGGTGGGGTGGTGGTGCAGGCGTATCGTTTCGCCCTGGACCCGAGCCCGGCGCAGGACCGTGACCTGTACCGGCATGCCGGTGCCGGCCGGTTTGCGTTCAACTGGGCCCTGGCCGCGGTACGCGCCAACCTCGGCCAGCGCGCCGCCGAGCGCTCCTACGGCCTGACCGACGCTCAGCTGACCCCGGCGTTGGGTTGGACCCTGCCCGCGCTGCGCCGTGCCTGGAACGCGGCCAAGCCGCAGGTCGCGCCGTGGTGGGCGCAGTGCTCGAAGGAGGCGTACAACACCGGATTGGACGGTCTGGCGCGGGCGTTGGGCAACTGGTCGGCCTCGCGCAGTGGCCGCCGCGCCGGGCCCAGGGTCGGGTTTCCGCGGTTCAAGTCGCGTCGCCGGGTGGTGCCGTCGGTGCGGTTCACCACCGGCACGATCCGGGTCGAGGACACCCGCCACCATGTGACCCTGCCGAGGTTGGGTCGGATCCGTACCCATGAGTCGACCCGCAAACTGGCCCGGCGGCTGTACGCGGGTACGGCCCGGA
>NZ_JAHRCY010000033.1 GCF_019083965.1 Catellatospora tritici | reverse complement strand
GGCTGGCGGCTGGCGGCTGGCGGCTGGCGGCTGGCGGCTGGCGGCTGGCGGCTGGCGGCTGGCGGCTGGCGGCTGGCGGCTGGCGGCTGGCGGCTGGCGGCTGGCGGCTGGCGGCTGGCGGCTGGCGCGTAACGATGATCGCCGTCTTCGGTCACTATCTCGGCTGCACAGCGCCCTTTTGACCGACGACAGCGATCATCGACCGGAACAGCCCCGAAGATCGCGATCTCCGGTCACTTCGCTGCACAGGCCATGGCCGAAAACCCGGATTCTGACCGGAAACGACGATCACCCACGACGGCACCCGCAACAGCACCCACAAAGATCACGGTCACCGGTCAAAACACTGCAGCCGCGTCGCGCGAGAGCCCGCCGCCCGCCCCACCGAACGATCACCACCTGCGACCAGGTCGAAGATCACAGTTCGTGGGTCACCCCCTCATCGCCGGAAGAAGTTTCGGCCGCTGATCCGGCGTTCCACGTGCGGAAAGTCGCAATGCCGCGGCAAGGCGGTCGAGGCGGGTCCGATCGAGGGTGCTTGTGCCCGTGGCGAAAGCGAGCCGGACCGCAGCGGAGCAGGCGGTAGGCTCCCCGACATGCTTCTTGCTCATGATCTTGAAGGACCGGTGGACGCGGAGACGGTGGTGCTGCTGCACTCCTCGGTGTGCGATCGCCGGATGTGGGAGCCGCAGCGCGAACCGCTGCTGGCTGCCGGTTACCGGGTGCTGCGCGCCGACTTCCGCGGATTCGGTGACACGCCGTACCCGGCCGGGCCGTACAACAACGCCGAGGATGTGCTCGCCCTGCTCGACGCGTCTGGCATCGAGCGGTTCGCCCTGGTCGGCGCGTCGTATGGCGGCCGCGTTGCGCAGGAGATCGCCGCCCGGTGGCCGCACCGGGTGACGACGCTGGCCCTGCTGTGCGCCGCGCGGCGCGACCAGACGCCCACCGACGCCATCGCCGCCTTCGCCGAGCAGGAGGAGAAGCTGGTCGAGGACGGTGACCTGGCCGGGGCGGCCGCGCTGAACGTGGCCACCTTCGTCGGCCCGCGCGCCGACGCGGCCACCCGCGAGCGCGTGACCGCGATGCAGCTGCACAACTTCGAGGTGCAGCTCGGCGGCGCCGATGTGGGCAGGTCCGATCAGGACCACGACCTCGGCGCAGTCACGGCCCGTACGCTGGTCGTCTCCGGCGCCCACGACCTGGACTTCTTCACCCAGACCGCCGAGCACCTGGCCGCGCACATCCCGGGCGCGCGGCACACCGTGCTCGACTGGGCCGGCCACCTGCCCAACCTCGAGGACCCGGCGGCGCTGAACCCGCTGCTGCTGGAGTTCCTGCGCGGCTAGAGCCGCTGCTCCAGGACGCGGCCCGTCCACTCGCCGAAGGTCAGCGGATGGGTCGCGGTGAACCCTTGCCGCTCGTAGTAGTGGACCAGCGCGCGATCGCCCGCGTCGTGGCAGTCGAGCCGGAGCAGGCCGATGCCGGCGGCGCGGGCCAGGGCACGGGCATGGTCGAGCAGGAATGCGCCGATGCCCTGGCCGGGGCGGCGGCGGTCGGCGACGAGCAGGTTGACGTACAGGTCGGGTTCGGACGGTGCCGGGGCGAAGTCGGCGGGCAGGCCGACCACGAGCGCGCCGACCACGACGCCGCCGGTCTCGGCGATCCAGAAGCCCTCGGCTCGCGCCCACTGCTCGGCCTGGGCCAGCCGCCGTGGGCTCGTGGACTGTGGCCCGGTGCCCCACTGGCCGGTGCGCCCCTGCGCCACCAGCCACTCCACCGCCACATCCAGCAGGCTCAACACAGCCGGGATATCGTCGGGACCGCCGCGCCGCGCCGTGATCGTCTCGCGCATCCCGCGCTCCTCTCGTCCGCCCCCAACCTACGCGCCGGTGCCCCGTCCGGGCGCTGCCGGCGGCCCGGAGCAGATCCAGCCGGGCCTGGCAGGCAACAAAATGATCACGACCTCGGCCGTGGGACGGCCTCGCACGGCCGGACGGCCTAACCTCTGGCCCTTGTGACCCGCCGTATCGCCCTCGTGCTCGCCGCCGCCGCGCTCGCCCTGTCCACCCTCGGCTGCTCTCTCGCGAATCCGCCGGACTCGGGAGCCGCTTCGTCCCCGCCCGCGTACACGGCGCCGGTACTGCCCAGCCCGACCGGCGAACCGCTGACCCCCGAGGCGGCCGCGAAGCGGTACCTGGAGATCGCCGACGGTTACAACGCGGCGATGACGACCTTCTGGGAGCGGGTCGACGAGGCGGCCGAGAAGGACTCCGGCATCGACTGGCGGGAGCTGCAGGAAGCGGCCAAGACCTTCCTTGAGGCCGCCGACGCCGAGGCTGCCGCGCTGGCCGGTACGAACTGGCCGCCGACGGTACGAAAGGAGGTCGAGATCCTCCTGGCCGCGAAGGCGACCAACCGCCGGAGCTGGTTCGACCTCGCGCACGCCCCGACCCGAACCCGCTTCTACGCCCTGTCCGAGAACCTCGACCCGGTCTGCGACGGCGATGCCGCCAACGCGGTGCGGGCCGCGCTCGGCCTGCGCTCCAGCGGCAGCACCTGCTCCGAAGACTCACCCGCATCCTGATCGGACCCAGTGTGCGCACCGACGCTGGGCCCTCGGGCCGGTACCGCGCCGGATGGTGGCATGATGATCTATGTGAATCGTGACGAGCTGGCCGCCGCTGTCGACCGCCGCTGCCGCCTGCGGGGCGAGTTCCTGCTGCGGTCCGGGCGCACCGCGACCGAATACTTCGACAAGTATCGCTTCGAGGCCGACCCGGTGCTGCTGGACGCGCTGGCCGGGCAGTTGGCCGCCCTGGTGCCCGCGGACACCGAGGTCCTGGCCGGGCTGGAGATGGGCGGTATCGCCGTGGTCACCGCACTTGGGCGCCACACCGGCCTGCCGTGCGCGTTCGTCCGCAAGACCGCCAAGGCGTACGGCACCGCGCGGCTGGCCGAGGGCGCGGACGTCGCGGGGCGGCGGGTGACGGTCGTCGAGGACGTGGTCACGTCGGGCGGCCAGATCGTCATCTCGACGGGCCAGTTGCGCGAGCTGGGTGCGGTGATCGAGCACGCGGTCTGCGTGCTCGACCGCGAGGAGGGCGGCACGGCGGCCCTGGCCGAACACGGCATCGCCCTGCACCCCCTGCTCACCCGCACCGACCTCGACCTCACCCACACCGACCTCGACGCGGCCCACCACTGACGACCGCCCGCCGGCCGCAGGGTCAAGGACGGCCGCAGGGTCACGGACGGCCGCAGGGTCAAGGACGGCCACAGGGTTAAGAAGGTGCCCTTCCTCTACGCAAGCGATAAGAAGGTGCCCTTCCTTTCCTCGCGGAGCGGGTGGATGAGGGGCTTTGTGGGGTACGAAAAAAGGTGGCCCGGCGGCGGCGCTCACCCCCGTTAGCGCCGCCACCGGCCACCATCTGTTCGGGTGGTGCCGTCCCCCAACGGCATGCCACCCATCCCCCGGGCACTCCACTCGGCGCCACCAGCCGAAAGAGCTTTCGGCCGGGCCTCGCCCTTCGGGACCCCCAAACGTTGTTCGAGCTCCGGGCTTTCCTCGAGCTTTGTGCCTGCCGATCACGCTACGTCGCAGAACAGGCCACCGTCCAGGGCAAACCCAAGATTTTTTTACTTTGTGTATGCATTGCCAACACGGAGCGTATACCGAGCCACCTCGCCCACCGCCCGACTCTCCCCCCACTGCGCCGCCCGTCCCATTCACCCCGCGCGATTAATCCTTTTTACCCCCCTCCGTACCGTCATCGAGATCACGCTCCGCAGCAGTTCCGGGGAAACTGTCGGAATCTTGGACTACATATCTGCACTTTCCCCGAAACTGCGAACCGAACCGAACCGAACCGCGCGGGGCGCGGGGGCGGGGCGCGAGGCGGGGCGCGGGCGGGCGCGGCGGTACGGTGCCCAGCGTGGGACAGCGCTTCGAAGGTGGCGTCAACGAGGTCGAGCGGGTCGGGCAGGTGGTGCACCGTCCCGTCGGGCCGTGGACCCCGGCCGTGCACGCGCTGCTACGGCACCTTCGCGCGGCCGGGTTCACCCAGGGCCCGGCGGTGCACGGCTTCGACGGAGCCGGGCGGGAGGTGCTGGATTTCATCCCGGGTGAGGTGCCCGACTATCCGCTGCCCGAATACGCCCGCGCCGACGCCGCCCTGGTCGCGGTCGGCGCACTGCTGCGCCGGCTGCACGACGCGAGCCTCGGGTTCACCCCGCCGCCGGGCGCGGTGTGGCAGCTGCCGCCGCGGGAGCCCGCCGAGGTGCTCTGCCACGGCGACCTGGCGCCCTACAACTGCGTGTTCCGCGACGGGGAGCTCGTCGCCGCGATCGACTTCGACACCGCCCATCCGGGGCCGCGGCTGTGGGACCTGGCGTACACGGCGTACCGGTTCGTGCCGTTGAGCGCACCGGAGAACCCCGACTTCACGGCGCCGCCGGACGAGCAGCGGCGGCGGCTGCGGCTGCTGTCCGACGCGTACGGCCTCGACCCGGGCGACCGGCGGCGCCTGCCCGAGACGGCCGTACGTCGGGTGCGGGCGCTGGCCGAACACATCCGCACGCAGGCCGCGCTCGGGCACCCGGCGTTCGCCCGGCACCTGGCGCAGGGCCACGCCGACCTGTACGACGCCGACGCGGCCCACCTCGACCGTCACCGCGACGCGCTGTCCACCGCCTGAATCACCGGCAGCACCATGGTCTGGTCCGGGGTGCCCGCGACGGCCCCGGGCACCGTCCGGCGCTGCGCCCAGCGGGCCCGGGTGCCCGCGGCGTCGGCGGCCCGGCGCAGGCTCGCCGCCGCGGCGGCCGCGGCCTCGCTGGCCAGCCACGCCGTCTTCTCCCGTGCGGCGGCACGGCCGTACTCCTCGCGCAGCGTCTCCCGAGCCGCCCGGCTCAGGACGGCCTCCTGCTCGATCGGGTGGCGGCGCGGGTCCCAGCCACCCCGGTGCGCCAGCGCGTCGCTCAGTTCCAGTGCCGACAGGCGGTTGTGCGAGCAGGCCGACATGGCGCCACGGTGCAGGAAGCGCTCGCGGAAGGCGTACTCGGCGGGGGTCTGCGGGGTGCGCGGCAG
Organism: Catellatospora tritici; assembly: GCF_019083965.1. Taxonomy (GTDB): domain Bacteria; phylum Actinomycetota; class Actinomycetes; order Mycobacteriales; family Micromonosporaceae; genus Catellatospora; species Catellatospora tritici. The sequence goes on along the minus strand of NZ_JAHRCY010000033.1, from coordinate 79,107 downwards.
CGGGATGGCATTGGCGGCCAGCACCCGGCGCGCGTCGGTGTCGGCGGCGTCGTACTCGTGCCAGGCACGGTCGGCGGCGTCCTGGGCGGTCAGCCACTCGTCGCGGCGGCGGCGCGCGAGCGCGGCGGCCCGCTCCGCGGCCTGCACCGCTTCCTTGGCGCGCTGCTGCAGCGTGCGGGTGTGTGCCGCGAGCAGCTGCCCGGTTGACGGACCGGCGGCGACCGGTGCGGGCTCCTCGATCATCGGGCCGGTGATGGCCCCGCGCAGCAGTTCACCGATGCGGCGCAGCGGGACGACCGGGGTGGGTGCGGCGCCGGGGCGCTCCCGGTCGGCGGCGTGGTGGTAGACGGCCAGTGCGACCGCGGCCAGCGCGGCGGCGACGGCCAGGCCCAGCCAGATCAGGGCGGCGTGGGACAGGTCGAGTAGCAGGTTGGCGAATACGACGTCCATGGTTCGACACCTCGGGGTGAGCGGTGTGGGTGAGGGGTACGCGCGCCCGGCCGCGACGCGGCGGCGTCCGGCAGCGGGCAGCAGGGTGCGAGGGTGCGCGAGTGCGCGCTGGGGTGGATGCGGCGTGCGCCGCCGGGCTCAGCGCGCGGCGGGCGGAGCGCGGGAGGTGTGCCCGTCGGCGAAGGGGTCGCCGATCGGCTGCGGGCACGTGTGCGGCCCGAACGTGAGCGTGACCGGCTCGCCGGCCCCGATGCGCAGCTGGACCACCGGGGCGGCGTCGCAGGCGGCGGCAGCGGGGGCGTCCGCGGTGGCCGCCGGGCCGGTCGGGGCGAATTCGACGACGGTGGCCGAGCCGACCGTCGCGGGAGGCGTCCAGATGTCCTCGGTGGACACCGCCGGGCAGGCACCCGCCGGGCTGGACAGCAGCGACATCAGCACCAGCGCCGCGAGCAGGCGCAGCGACAGGCGCGCGACCCACCGAAGTGGACCGGCGAGCGCGCTGAATGTCACGAAAAGAAAACTACTCTGCACCGCCTGATGTCGCATCCCGAGTGATCGAGACCACAGCGATGCGGGCGTATCCCGCGCATGCCCGGCGCGTAGCGTCCGCTCGTATGGAGCCGCGCCTGCTCGCCGCGGTGTTGCCCCCGCCCGGCCACCTGCGCACCGCCGCCTACGCGACGCTGGCGAACACGGTGGGCACCGGCCTCTGGGCGGCCGGGGCGGCGATCTACCTGACCCGGTCGGCGGGCCTGTCGGTCGCCGCAGTGGGCGCCGGACTGTCCGTGGCGGCCCTGGTGGGGCTGACCGCCTCCGTCCCGTTGGGACACCTGGCCGACCGCCGCGATCCGCGTGCGCTGCGCGCGGCGCTGCAGTTGGCGCAGGCCGTGGTGGGCCTGGCCTTCCTGCTGGTCGACTCGCTCGCGACGTTCCTGGTGGTGGCGGTGCTGGAGTCGCTGCTGACCGTGGGCAATCTGGCGGTACGCGCGGCGTTGGTGGCCGTCGTGGCCGGACCGGAGGGCAGGGTGCACGCGTTCGCGGCGCTGCGCGCCGTGGCCAACGTCGGCATCGGCGTGGGGGCGGCACTGGCCGCGTTCGCGCTGGCCGCCGACACCTCCACCGGCTACCGGCTGCTGGTCGCCGGCAACGCCGTCACCTACCTGGTCTCGGCCGGGCTGCTGATGCGCCTGCCCGCCTTCCCGCCGCCCGAGGCGGGAGCCGGGGCTCGGGACCAACCGGCGCGGGCGGCGTTGCGCGCGCCGCGTTTTCTCGCCGTCACCGGTGCCGCCGCCGCGATGGGCGTGCACCGGGTCGCCCTCAAGCTGATCGTGCCGCTGTGGATCGCCATCCGCACCGACGCGCCGCGTACGGTGATCTCGCTGGTGCTGGTCTGGCACACCGTGCTCAGCGTGCTGCTGGCGGTGCGGTTGGGTCGGGGCGTGCGCAGTCCCGGCGCGGCCGCCCGGATGACCCGGCGCGGCGGGCTGCTCATCGCGGCGGGCCTGCTCGGGTACGCCGCCACCGCCGGGCTCGGCGTGCCCGCCACGATCGTGCTGCTGCTCGGGGCGACGACGGTGCACACGATCGGCGACCTGTGGCACGGCAACGGCTCGACCGGCCTGGCGTACGAGCTGGCTCCGCCCACCGCGGTCGGGCAGTATCAGGGCGCTTTCCTCCTGCTCACCGGCCTGACAAACGCCGTGGGCCCGGCCCTGCTCACCGTTTCGCTGCTGCGGCCCGATTCCCGCTGGGGCTGGTACGCGCTGGCGGCGACGGTCGCCGCGACCGGCCTGGCCGTGCCACCCCTGACCCGCTGGGCCGCCGCGGAGGCAGGCCGGGACCACCCCTGACCCGCCCGCCGAGATCGCGAATTGTGGACGCTGGGTGCTGCCCAGGCGACACCCAGCGTCCACAATTTCGGATCAACGCCGGACGCTACTCGTCCAGCCAGGCGGGCAGGGGTTCCCGGGCGGCGAGCCAGTCGGCGGGAACGCCGTCGGCGCCGGTGTACGACGCGACGATGCCACCCGCGATCGCCGCGGTCGTGTCGATGTCACCACCCGCGCTGACGCAGGCCCGGATCGCGGCCGGATAGTCGTCGAGCCACCGCGCGGCCACCCACAGGGTGAACGGCACCGTGTCCTGCGCGGTGACCCCGGCGCCGTTGCCCAACACGTACGCGGCCTCGGCGACCGGCACGTGCAGCATCCGCCGCGCGGCCGCCGTGTACTTGCGGACCTTCCCGGGTGGCAGGTGCGCGAGCACGGCGTCGAGGAAGGGGCCGGGCTTCGGGCGTACCCCCGACAGGCGGCCCGCGACCGCGAGGCTCGCCGCGACCGCGACCCCGACGGCGCCCGCCACCCCGTCCGGATGCGCGTGGGTGACCCGGGCCGACAGCTCGGCCTGCGCCGCGGCCCGTTGCGGGTCCCCGGCGAAGTACGCCCCGAGCGGCGCGACCCGCATCGCGGCCCCGTTGCCGCAGGAGCCCTGCCCGTCGAACAGCTCGGCCGCGGCCTGCCGCCACGGCACGCCCTGGCGGACGTTGTGCAGCAGCACGAACGCGCCGACGCCGTAGCCCCGGTTCGGCTCGCAGCGGTGGGCGAACGCGTCCACCAGCTCGTCGGGGTCGATCCGACCGGCCCGGCGCAGCATCCACAGCACCGAGCAGGCCATCTCGCTGTCGTCGGTCCACTCCCAGACCGGCGGCGGGACCGTGCCCGCGAGTAGATCGTCGACCTTGGGGCCGACCGTGAAGTACTGCGCTCCCAGCGCGTCGCCGACGGTGAGTCCCGCCAGGCTGTCCGCGGCGTAACCCAGCCGCGTGTTCTCGTGCAGGATGAAGGACATCTTGGCCCGATCCTCGCGCGCGGCAGCGGTCGGGAGCAACGGCTATCCGGCGGCGCGGTTCAGCCGCTCGGCGAGTGCCCGCAGCGCGACGGACAGCTCCGGTGCGTCGACCACGGTGAAGTCGGCGTCGAGCAGGCCCAGCCACAGCGCCATGGTCTCGGGGTTGTCGGCGCCGATGGTGACCGCGCAGCTGTGCTCGTCGGCGACCTCGATCGACCCGGCGGAGGCGGGCAGCCGCTGCGCGATCACGTCGGCGGGCGCGCGCACGATCAGCCGGGCCCGATAATGCCAGGCGGCGGTGGACACGCCGCGGGACACGTACGCGGCGAGGTCGTCGGCGGGCAGCGGACGCGGGGCGAAACGCGGGCCGCCCGGGGTGCGCGGCTCGATCCGGTCGACCCGGAACGTGCGCCAGTCGCCGCGCAGCGTGTCGTAGCCGACGAGGTACCACTTGCGACCCCAGTTGACCAGGCGATACGGCTCGACGTCGCGACGGGTGGCGCTGCCGTCGTGCGCCCGGTAGTCGAACCGGACCCGCTCGGCGTCGCGGCAGGCGGCGGCCAGCGTTGTCAGCACTGAGGCGTCCACCTGCGGGCCGCGCCGGGCCGAGGGCACCGCCACCGTGTACGACTGCAGCGCGTTGACCCGCCGCCGCAGCCGCACCGGCAGCACCTGCTCCACCTTGGCCAGCGCCCGCAGCGACGTCTCCTCGATCCCCGCGATCGACCCGCTCGCCGCGGTACGCAACCCCACCGCGACCGCGACCGCCTCCTCGTCGTCGAGCAGCAGCGGCGGCAGGTTCGCCCCGGCGCCGAGCCGGTAGCCGCCGACCGCGCCCCGGGTGGCGTGCACGGGATAGCCGAGGCTGCGCAGCCGCTCCACGTCGTTGCGGATGGTGCGGGTGCTGACGTCTAGGCGGTCGGCCAGCTCGGGGCCGCTCCACTCGCGCGGGGTCTGCAGCAGCGACAGCAGTCGCAGCAGGCGGGCTGAGGTCTCCAACATATTTCCACCCTGCCAGGCAATCAGGAACGGACCTTTCCTGATTGCCTGGCAGGGTCTACCGCATGACAAACATCAGCAACGGCCGCCGCTGGCTCGGCCTGCTCGCGATCCTGGCCGCCACCCTCATGAACCTGCTCGACGCGACGGTGGTGAACGTCGCCGCCCCGTCGATCCTGGCCGACCTGCACGGCAGCTACGCCGACCTGCAGTGGATCGCCGCCGGGTACACCCTGGCGCTGGCCGTCGGACTGCTCGTCGGCGGACGCCTGGGCGACATGTTCGGGCGGCGGCGGATGCTGCTGCTGGGCGTGGTCGGCTTCGTCGCCGCGTCGCTGCTGTGCGCGGCCGCCTGGTCGCCCGGCGCGCTGATCGCGGCCCGGGTGGTGCAGGGCCTGTTCGGGGCGGTGATGATCCCGCAGGGCTTCGGCCTGATCCGCGACCTGTTCGGCCCGGCCGACCTGGGTAAGGCGTTCGGCGCGTTCGGGCCCGCGATCGGGCTGTCCACCATCCTCGGACCGATCGTCGCCGGGGCGCTGGTCGACGCCGACGTCTTCGGCACCGGCTGGCGCATGGTGTTCGGCATCAACCTGCCCCTGGGCGCGTTCGCGCTGCTGGTCGGTCTGCGTACGCTGCCCGCGGGGCGCGCCGCGGTGGCGGTGCGGCGGCTGGACCTCACCGGCGCGCTGCTGGCCGGGGCGGGCATGTTCCTGCTCGTCTACCCGCTGATGCAGGGCCGTGAGGCGGGCTGGCCCGGGTGGACCTGGGCGATGCTGGCGGCGTCGGCCGTGGTGCTGGGCCTGTTCGCCGCGCACCAGCTGCGCCGCAAGGCCACCGGGGGTACGCCGCTGGTGGAGCTGAGCGTGTTCGCGAAGCGGTCGTACACCTCCGGTGCGCTGTTCGTGCTCGTCTTCTTCGGCGCCATCGTCGGCTTCTCCCTGTCGGTCGGCCTGTTCCTGCAGCTCGGCCAGGGCAGGAGCCCGATCGGGGCGAGCGTGGCCATGTCGGCGTGGGCGATCGGCGCGTTCCTCGGCTCCGGCTTCAGCGCCGGGGCGATGGCGAAGCTGGGCCGCCGCATCCTGCACCTCGGCCTGGCCGTGATGGCCGTCGGCCTGGTGCTGCTGTACGCCGCGTTCGACGACCGGGGCATGGGCATCGGCGGCTGGAGCCTCAGCGTGCCGCTGCTGGTGTACGGCGCGGGCATGGGCATGATCTTCGTGCCGCTGTTCGACGTCATCATGGGCGAGATCGCCGACCACGAGGTCGGTTCGGCCGCGGGCATCCTGGAGTCCATCCAGCAGCTCGGCTCGTCGCTGGGCGTGGCCGCGCTGGGCACGGTGTTCTTCACGACGATCGGCGCGTCGGCGGCGTTCCTGCCCGCCGTGCAGCGGGTCACGCTGATCGCGCTGGCGCTGACGGTGGTCGCCTTCGGGTTGGCGTTCGCGCTGCCCAGGCGCGCCCGCCAGGGCCACGCCCCCGCGCAGGCGCCCGCCGAAGCCGCGCCCCGCGAACCCGCCCTCGTCTGAGAGCGAAGGAAGGGCACCTTCTTGTCGGAATCCGATGTAGAAGGTGCCCTTCCTAACCTCGTGGTCAGGCGCCGAGGTGGGGCAGCCTCGCGGCCAGCGGCGGTTGGCCGTTGAAGCCGTCGGTGCACAGGATCCAGCCGTACGCGACGTCGCAGTCCTCGTAACTGCCGCCCAGCGGCGACTTTCGGATGACCTTCAGCTCCGCCGCGTCCAGGTCGACCACGCCCAGATAAGCCTCGTTGCGGGGGATGCCGCGAGAGGAGCTCAGCAGGGTGGCTCAGCCGAGAAGGACCGGCAGCCGCCGGGCCATCGCCACGTGGCGAACGTCGTCGCGGCACAGCAGCCAGCCGTGGCCGATGTCGCAGCTGTCGTAGTACCCGTCCAGCCGCGTCACCGAGGTGACGGTCAAGCCGCCGGGCCGAAGCACGACCACCCCCAGGTACGACCCAGGCCCGCGCCGTTCCACCGGGACCTTGAGGGCGGCACCGGACCAGTCGCCCCCGAAGACCCACAGACGGTCGCCCTCGGACGACAGCGCCCGCCACCGCCCGAGGTCGCCGATCTGGCGGCCGGTCGCGGTGTCCAGGACCACGGTGCGGTCCCCGCCCTGCCCGCTCTGCACGCCCACGAGCACCGACTGTCCGCCGTCCAGGTTCAGCGCGTTGCTCAGCAGGAACTGCGGCTTCACGTACGCGACGTCGCCGTCGAGGTCGTACACGGTCAGGTCGGTGCCGCGGGCGCACATGTGGACACCGCACAGCTGCATCGACGCCGGTCCGCCGGTCCGGGCGGGGAACGGGAAGGGCGGCCCGGCGGCGGCGAGTGTCGAGCGGTCGTAGAGCCTCAGCGTGGTCGGCTCCGTGGCGCCGCTCGCCGAGCGCACCGAGCTCGGGATGACGATCAGGTATCGCTCGTCCCAGCCCGCCAGCTGCGATCCGGCCGGAAGGCGGCCGATCTCCCGTACCACGCCGTCGGCCAGCCTGACGCCGCGCATCCTGCCGTCTGCCGCCACGTTCCACAGTTCGTCTCGGGCCCACATGCTGTCGCCGCGCAGCAGCGGCGACTGCCAGCGCAGCGCGCCGGTACGGGTGTCCACGGCCACACCGTCGCGGGTGCACCCGTTGCAGTAGAGCAGCACCGTGTCCGGCGTGGAACCTAAGCCGAGCGAGCCGTCCCGGTCCCACAGCGGCGCCCCGGTGGCCAGGGCCACGGCGTAGGTGTGCCCGGTACCGGGCGCCGGCCGCCCGTCCACCTTCGCCTGCTCCGTGAGGACGAGTGTGTCGCCGAGCGCCTGGTAGGAAACGATCCTGGCCAGGGCTGGATCGCGATGCCACAGTGAGCGGCCGGTCGTCAGGTCGTACAGGTCGAAGGAGCCGTCGGAGTCGTGCCCTCGCGAGCGGATGGCGTATCCGTCCGCGACGATGGTCAGGGACTCGCCCTTGGCGAGGGCCAGCTGTCGACTCGGTGGGGTCTGGCGGGCTGCCGACCCCGCCAGCCCCCACAGCAGCACCAGCGTGAGTGCTGTCAGTGCTCGGTACCGCATCACGATCTCCCCGTCTGAACCGGCAGTGCCGCACGTTAGCAGGGAGCCGCCACGTCGGTGGTCCCGCCGATCTGTCGGACCGTGCGGCTAGCGTCGGTGACGTCCACGATGGAGCGATGAGGGCGGAAGCGATGTACCGACAGGGAGACGTGCTGGTCCAGCCGATGGCGCGGGAGGCGCTGCCGGTCGGGCTGGTCGACGCGCCGCGCGACCGCGGCAACCGGATGGTGCTGGCGTACGGCGAGGCCACCGGTCACGCGCACGTGCTCACCGGCGACCGGGTGAGCCTGCTCTGCCCGCCCGACGACCCGGCCAGCCTCTACGTCATCGTCGAGGGCTACGGCCGCCTCGGCCACGAGGAGCACGGCGCGATCGCGCTGCCGGTCGGCATCTACAAGGTGATCCGCCAGCGGGAATACTTCCCCGGCGCGATCCGTCCGGTCGCGGACTGAGAGGCACCCGGATGTTGTTGCAGGACATGGACCTGGCCCGGCGCGCCGAGGCCTGGCTCGGCTCGGGCCTGTGCACCGAACCGGCCGAGCGGGCCGCCGCCGAGGCGGGCGTACGCGCGGCGTATGCCGCCGCCGGACTGGCCGCGCCGGAGCGCATCGTGTGGCTCGGCTCGCCGGAGGCGGGCGCGATCGCGGTCGCGCTACTGGCCACCGGGGCCACCGGGGCGCTGCCCGCCGGGGCGGAGCTGGTGCGGCAGCGGCTGCTGACGCAGGGCTGCGCGCCCGGCGGGCAGCGGCTCGGTCGATCGGTGCGGCCGCAGGTGCGCACGGCGCCGTGGGCGCGGGCCCGCGCCGCGCTGAGCACCCAGCTGGGCGGGGTCGGCTTCGCCCGGCACTGGGCGGCCAGCGCCCGGCGGCCGTGGCAGCAGCTCAACGAGCAGCTGGTCACCCCGCTGCGGACCCGGCTGGACGCGCAGTTCGCCGCCGACCCCGGCGAACTCGGGCGGGCCGCGCGGGCGGCCCTGCTGGACGTGGTGCACGGTCAGCACGACGCGGCGTGGCTGCCCGCGTTCACCGGCGCGACCGTCGACGGGGAGCTGGGCGGGCTGGCGGCGGTCGCCGCGAGCGCGGGCTGGTGGTGGGCGTTCGAGCAGGTCGCGATCCTGACCGAGCGGCCGACCGCGCTGCACCGCGACAACCTGGGCCGCCTGCACCACGGTTCCGGCCCGGCCCTGTCGTATCCGGACGGCTTCTCGCTCTACGCCTGGCGCGGCATGCCGATCCCGCCGGAGGTCGCGGCGGAGCTGCCCCGGCTCACCATCGCGCGCATCCGGGCCGAGGAGAACGCCGAGGTCCGCCGGGTGATGCTGGAGTTCTTCGGCTACGACCGCTACCTGCGCGAGTCGAAGGCCCGGCAGGTGCACCAGGACGAGACCGGCATCCTGTGGCGGGTGGAGCTGCCCGGCGACGAGCCGCTGGTGATGGTCGAGGTGGTCAACTCCACGGCCGAGCCGGACGGCAGCTTCCGGACGTACTTCCTGCGGGTGCCGCCGACCATCCGCACCGCCAAGGGCGGGGTGGCGTGGACGTTCGGGGTCACCGAGGAGGAGTACCAGCCGCTGGTGCAGACGTAGCCGCAACCGGGGCGCCCCAGGTCGGGCCGGGGTTCGCGGGCACACGTTCGAGCACGCCGCCCGCGAACACCTGGTACAGGTCCAACCGCTTGAGGTGTACGTAGCCGATGTGGCAGTCGCACTCGGCCTTCGTGCAACCGCGTGGGCGCAGCGCGGCGCGGTATGAGCCGTCGTACAGGTTGCCCAGCGGTTCGGGCAGGAAGTGGCAGCGGCGCACGGTGCCGTCGCCGAGCACGGACAGCGCCGTCTCGCCCGCGCGGCACTCGTGCCCGAGCGAGGCGTGCGGGCGCACGCTGTACCCGAACAGTGGGTCGATCGCAGTCCACTCCGCCTCGGCGGCGGCGTCGTAGCGGTGCCCCTCGGCGGCGTTGACCCACAGGTACGTCGCCTCCGGCAGCAGTTCCCGCACCGCGCGCGCCTCGGCCAGGTGCTCGGGCAGGCCGACCATGCCGACCGAGTGCCGGATCCCGTGCCCGGCCAGCCACGACACCTTGCCCAGGAACCGCTCCCGCGCCACCTGCCCCGGGTGGTACGTGGCCCACAGCGCCACCCGGCCCGCGTCCGCGTCCAGCAGCCAGTCCAGCCGCCCAGACAGGTTGGTCTGGATCGCGACCCGGTCCACCTGCGGCAGCTGCGACAGCTCGACCATCGCGCGGCGGTACCAGGAGCGCACCAGCCCTTCGCCCCACGGCGTGAACAGCACCGAGATCCGGTCCCCGGCGGGGTTGGCCCGCACCCAGGTGACGAACCGCGCCAGCGCGGCCCGGTCGGCGCGCAGCTGCTCGCGGCTGTCGCGCCGCTTGGCGAACGGGCAGTACGGGCAGTCGTAGTCGCAGGAGGCCAGCGGGCCGCGATACAGGATGGACAGGTTCATCGCGGCGCGTGCCCGGCCATCAGCTCGCGCACCGGCCCGGACACCAGCCACGGCCCGATCGCGTCGGAGTGGGCCAGCCCGTCGTCGGTCAGCCGCAGCGCGCCCGCGCGGCCGTCCAGCCAGCCGCGCCCGGCCAGTTCGGGCAGCGCCGGGAAGTCGTCACCCGCCTCGGTGCCGAACCGCGCCGTGTACGCCGCCAGGTCGAGCCCGTCGGCCCGCAGCAGCGACTTCAGCACCCAGCGGCGGCGCTGCTCGACCGCGTCGAGCCGGAACCCGTGCTCCACGAAGGCGAAGTCGCCGGGCGGGCGCCGCAGGTAGTCGTCGATGATCGCGCGCACCCCGCCGACGCCGACGGCGTAGTCGAACGAGTAGTGCAGCTCACGGGTGTACGACCTCGAGCCGCAGCCCAGCCCGACCATGCCGTCGTCCTGGCAGCAGTAGTCCGGCCCGTCCGGGTCGAGCACGTCGGATCGGCGGAACTGGCGCATCGACAGCTGGCGGTAGCCGGCGGCGCGCAGCGCGTCCCGGCCCTGCCGGTAGAGGTCGAGCCGCTGCCGGTCCCAGGCCGGGTCGGGGCCGGTGTCGTGGCGGCGGGCCAGACCGGTCAGCGGGCGGACGTACAGCGGGTAGAGGTAGACCTCCTCGGGGCGGCGGCGCAGCGTCTCGTCGAGAGAGAACTGCCAGGTGGCGGCGGACTGGCCGGGGATACCGTAGATCAGGTCCAGGTTGCGTACCGGGATGGCCGCGGCGAACAGCACGTCCAGGGCCGCCTCGACCTCGGCGCGACGCTGCGGGCGCCCGGCCGCGTGCGCCTCGGCGTCGAGGAAGCTCTGCACGCCCATGCTGACCCGGTGCACCCCGTGCCCGGCCAGCACCGCGATCCGGTCGGCGGTCGCGGTGGCGGGCGAGGTCTCCACCGACAGCGCGGCGCGCGGCAGGTCCACGCCCAGCCCGGCCGGGATCGTCAGCAGCTCCGCCAGCTCGTCGGCGGTCAGAAAGGTCGGTGTGCCGCCGCCGATCGCGGCGCGGGCGAACCCGGCCCCGCCCAGCGCGTCGGCGGTCGCCGCGGCCTGGTGCCGCAGCTGGCGCAGGTACGCCCCGACCTGCTCGGCGGGCGGGTTGGCCCGGGTGAACAGGTTGCAGAACCCGCACCGCATCTCGCAGAACGGCACGTGCAGATAGAGGAAGAGGGCGTGCCTCGGTTCGTCGGCCCACACCTCGCGCAGGGACGGGCGCGGGCGCAGCGGCCGGTACGCGGTCTTGTGCGGGTACGCGTACAGATAACCTTGGTACGGCGAGCCGTCGAGCATGCTCATCACTCCGTCACCACTCCCCCGGTCGCAGCGTGAAATGCGCGTACGGCACCGTCCAGACCACTTCGTGGCCGAGCCGGTGCCCGGTATGCCCGTCCTCGCCGTACGCGGTGCCGTGGTCGGCGCAGACGATCGCGAAGCAGGGCCGCCCTCGGCCGGTGACCAGGGCGAACAGTTCCGGCATGCGGGTGTCCACGTAGGCCAGCGCGGCGGCGTGGCTCGCTCGGCCGTCCTCGGCCAGGCCAGGCAGATAGTGCCGGTTGGGCTGGTGCAGCGCGGACACGTTGAGGAAGGTGAACAGGGGCCGGGCGGCGGGCAGCGCCGCGATGCTGGCCCGCAGTTGGTCGAGCTGGGCGCGCAGCGGATCGGGATGGGTCACCCCGAACTCGCGTCGCCAGTGGTCCTCGGCGAACAGGTCCGGCAGCACGCTGCCCAGCGCCGAGGCCCGGTTGAAGAAGCCGACCCCGCCCAGGCAGAGCGTGTGGTATCCGGCCCGGCCCAGCGCCGTCACCACGTCGGGCTCCTCGAACACCCAGGTCCGCCCGGTCGACGTCTCGCTGCCGGGGAACGCCGCCGCGAACAGCCGCTCGTGCCGTCCGGGCTCGGTCGGAGTCGGCAGGAAGCCCGCGAAGAACGCCTGGTGCGCCGCGTACGTGAAGGACGCCGGGGTGTGCCGCCGCTCCCACCGCCCGCCCGGCAGCACCCGGGCCAGGTGCGGCGTGCGCCCCTGCTCGGCCAGCTCGGCCGCCACGTCGTAGCGCAGCGTGTCCAGCGTGACGAACAGGATGTCGTGCCCACCCAGCACCACGTTCATGTCCACCGTCGGGCCGGCCGCTGGGCCGCCGTCGAGATCCGTGCCGGTCATCGGTCGCCCTCCCTCCCCGGCGCGACCGCCGACCGGTTCGCGGAGTCCATCGCTGCCGCCGTCACACCACCTGTGATGTGGCCACACCGTACGTGGTGTGGGGCGCAGGCCGTGATGGTGTCTCCTGCGCTGCCCGCAGCGGCGAGCCGCTGGGCGCCGCCGGAGCAGGGCGGAGCGGCGGGCTGCGGAGCGGCGCCGGCAAGGGCCAGCGCGGCGAGCTGGGCGGCATAGGCGTCGCGGCCGTCGTGCAGCAGGTTGGGTAGCAGGTCGCCGAAGGCGTTGACCTCGGCGATCGCGTGGCGGCGCCAGCCGGGGCCGAACATCAGGTCGACGCCGACGTGCGGGCTGCCGGGGAAGCAGGCGGCGGCCGCAGCGCAGCTGTCCATGGCGGCGGACCAGTGCGGTCCGGCAGCGGCGCGGACGGCTGCCAGGTCGCCCCGGACGCCGCCGAGGTGCAGGTTCGTCATCGGATGGCGGCTGGCCCGGACCACGGTGTGCGCGGGTCGCCCGCCGATCACCAGCACCCGCAGGTCGATGGTGCGCCCGCCGAACCCGACCTTGGGGAACCACCGCTCCACGTGCAGCCCCTCGGGCGCGAGCCGCTCCACGATCGCCGCCACATCCCGCTCGGCGGTGTAGGTCCGCACCCGCAGCGAGTTGAACAGGCCGTCGGCGGCCAGCTCCACCGAGGTCACCGCCTGGCAGCGCGCACCGGCCACCTGCACCGCCAGCACCCCGGACGACGACGACCCGTGCCGCGTCTTCACGAACACCCGGTGCCAGCCCACGTCCCGCATCGCCGCGCGCAGCGCCGCCCACGCACCGGCAGCGTGCGGCCCCGCGACGGAGCCGCGCGGCCGACCCTCGACCCGGCCGAATTCCTGCCCCGCGGCCTGCCGCACGTCCAGCTCGACGGCGGTGTCGAATTCCTGCACGGGCAGGACAGGCGGAACGGCTACCCCGGCGGCGGACAGGCGGGCGTGGCAGCGGGACTTGTCGAACAGGACGGCGATCTCGGCGGGGTCGTGCAGCAGGGTCGCGCCGTCACGGGCGGCGGTGTCGGCGACGCGGGCCAGCGCGCGGTTGAAGCCGTGGTACCAGCTGCGCAGGCCGATGATCTCGCCGTGCCGGGCGGGTTCGGCCGCACCGCGCAGTAGGCGGTCAACCTCGGGGTCCTCGCCCGGCGAGTCGATCCGCACCAGTGATCCGGCCGGGAAGCCGAAGGGTGCGCCGGCGGCGACGGTGTGCCAGGGCACCACGTGCGGGGCGGGCAGCCCGGCTGCCCGTACCGCGTCGAGGAAGAGTCGGACCCGGCGGTTGTCGGGATTGCCGACCACCGCCAGGCGCGGCTCACTCCGATACGGAGATGAAGCGGTCGTCGTCATCCGGGTCGCCGGCGTCGTTCAGATCCAGCTCGACGCCGACGGCCTCCAGCTCGGCCGACAGCCGGTCCATCATGGGCTCGCTCAGGAAGTGGTGGTGCAGGTCGAGCCGCTTGAGATGGGTCAGCGGCTGGCCCGCGAGCAGCGCGGCGCCGCCGGCGTCGGTGAGCACGCCCAGGGACAGGTCCAGCTGTTCCAACCGCGCCACCACGGGCGCCCCGGCCAGCGCCGCGGCGATCTGGTCGACGATCTCGCAGTCGCGTACGCCCAGCGAGGTCAGCGCGGGTAGCCGGGTGCCGGACAGGATCGCGGCCAGGTCCTCGGCGGTGGCGTCGCCGCCGTAGTTGGCGGTGCCCAGCCACAGCTCCAGATGCTGCAGCGCGGGCAGCTCGCACTCGCCGACCGCGCGCACCACGTGCGCGGGCAGGCCACCGGACTCGAAGGTCAGTTCCCGCAGCCGGTCGTGGCGCACCGGCGCCAGCTCGAGGCTGACCGCGCCCCGCACACTCAGCACCTCCAGCCGGGGGTAGGCCCGCAGCAGGGGCGTGACATCGCCCTGGGTGATCCAGGAGATCTCCTGCTCGTCGTAGGTCATCTCGCCCAGGAACAGCGCCCGCAGCGCGGGTAGCCGGTCGGCCGCGGCGACCAGCGCTTCGATCGGCGCCGGGGAGTCGTAGGCCTCGCCCCACTCGCCGATCACCAGCGCGGTGACCAGATGCGCCCAGTCGGCGTTCACCAATCCGTCGAAGCGCAGCTGGAACAGCTCCGCACCACCGTCGTAGTCGGTGTCGACGCGCCAGGCGTACGCGGCCGGGTCGGCCGGGACGTCGCCGTGCGGGTCGAACGCCGCCACCGGCAGCCCGGCGAACCGGCTGATGTGCTCGTTGATGGTCATCCGGCCTCTTCGGGACGAGGGGGTCCACTGTCGCGCCGACCTTAGCAACCTCGGCTGTTTCGCCGCCTGGGCCGGGGGCGTCGTCTTAGGTTGGAGGAACAGTCGGCAGCGGAGGTCCACGATGGCGGATACCCGGACGGTCAGCGCTGCGATGACCGCCGGCACCTCGCCCGCGAGACCGGGGCGGGTGCTGACCGCGCTGATCCTGGTCGCCGGGGTGGCCAACCTGAACCTGTCGGTGGCCAACGTGGCGCTGCCGGAGATCGGACGGAACTTCGACTCCGCGCAGACCATGCTGAACCTGGTCGCGGTCGGCTACTCACTGGGCCTGGCCGCCTCCGTGCTCTACCTCGGCGCGGTCGGCGACGTCCACGGACGCAAGAAGATGCTGGTCGCGGGCATGTGCCTGTCCGCACCCGCGTGCCTGCTCGCCGCGTACGCGCCGAGCGACGTCGTGCTGTTCGGGGCGCGGGTGCTGGGCGGCGTGTCGGCGGGCATGGCGTACCCGACGACGCTGTCGTTGATCGCCGCGCTGTGGACCGGCCCGGCCCGGACGAAGGCCATCGCGCTGTGGTCGAGCATCGGCGGGGCGATCTCGTCGATGGGCCCGCTCGCGGCGGGCGCCGCGCTGCAGCACTTCTGGTGGGGCTCGGCCTTCCTGCTCACGCTGCCGATGCTGGTGGTCGCGCTGTTCATGGCGGTCCGCAACGTGCCGGCGCACGTACACGAGAGCACCGAACCGGTCGACAACCTCGGCGGTGTGCTGTCGGTGCTGATGATCGCCGGGCTGGTGCTGGCGGTGAACTTCGCGCCCATGCCGAACCAGGGCGCCACGGTGCTGGGCCTGGCCATCGTCACGGTCGCCACCGGTATCGCCTTCGTGCTGCGCCAGCGCCGCACCCGCTTCCCGCTCTACGACCTGTCCGTCGCGTCCCGGCGCACCTTCTGGGTCGCCGCCGTCGCCGGCATGATCGTGTTCGGCTCGCTGATGGGCGCGCTCTTCATCGGACAGCAGTTCATGCAGAACGTGCTCGGCTACAGCTCGCTGCAGTCGGGCGCGGCGGTCCTGCCCTCACCGGTGGTGATGGCGCTGTGCGCGCCTCGCTCGGCCAAGCTGGTCGAGCGGCGGGGCGCCCGGTTCACCCTGCTCGTCGGATACGTCTTCTGCCTGCTCGGCTTCGCCACCATGCTGCTGCTGTGGGGCGAGGGCGGCGCCTACTGGCGGGTGGGGTTGGCGTACGCGCTGCTCGGCGCGGGGGTCGGCTTCGCGGGCACGCCCGCCTCCCGCTCGCTGACCAGTTCCGTCCCGGTAGCCCGTGCCGGAATGGCCTCCGGCACCGCCGACCTGCAACGCGACCTCGGCGGCGCGGTCATGCAGTCCATTCTGGGCGCCCTGCTCACCGCGGGCTACGCCAAGTCATTCGCCCAGCAGGTGGCGGCCTCGCCCGAGTCCGCCTCGATCAGCCAGGCCACCGAGGCCGAGCTGCAGAAGTCGTTCGCCAGCGCCGCCGACACCGCCGCCCGCTACCCCGCGTACGCCGACCAGATCATCGCGGCCGCCCGGGAGGCCTTCCTGAAGGGCGACCAATGGGCCTACTCCGCCGCGATACTCGCCATCCTGCTGGGCATTGGCCTGGTCGCCCTGCTGTTCCCCCACCACGACGCCGAACTGGCCCTGCTGTCCGGCTACGCCCGCGCCGACGCCGCCGGTTCCGCCACCGCGCGCGGGTAGGCGGCGAAAACCGCTGGGCCGGGCGGGGTGCAGGGGCTAGCGTCGGCGGACGTGTCGCGCACTGTAACCCTGGTCCTGGTCGACGCCGACGGCGTGGTACGCGGGACGCTGCCGCCGTTCGAGGCGAGGATGCCGTACTGGCAGGAGGCCTCCGACGTCGTCGCGGCGGCGAAGGAGTCGTTCGGGCTCGACGTCACCGTGCTGCGGCTGCTGTCGCACGAACGCCCGGCGCCGCGCGGCGGGGCGGTCACCTACCTGGCCGAGGCCGCGGTGCTGCCCGCCGAGCTGGGCCCGGCACCTGAGCTGGACCTGTCGCCGCACCCGCGCCGCGCCGCGTACGCCGAGCCCGGCGGCCCCGCCGAGACGCTGCGCTGGGCCGCGTCCGCGCTGGCCGAGGCGGGCCGCCCGGCCCACACCGTGGCGCACCAGCAGCGCACCTGGAACCTGTCCGCGATCTGGCGGCTGGACACCCCGGCGGGCCCGGTCTGGCTGAAGCAGGTCCCGGTGTTCTTCGCACACGAAGCGGCCGTGCTGCGGCACCTGGGCCGGGGGCCGCACGCTTCGCTCGTACCCTCGCTGATCGCCGGGGCCCACGGCCGTATGCTGCTCGACCACCTGCCCGGCGACGACCTCTACGGCGCGGGCCCGGACGTGCGCGACGCGATCGCCGGCGATCTGCACGCCATCCAGCTCACCGCCGCGACCGAGTTGGACACGCTGCGTGCCCTCGGGGTGCCCGACCGGCGCGGCTCCGCGCTGGTCCGCTTCTGTGCCGACGTCGTGGCCGCGCACCCCGAACACACCGACGACGGCGTCCGCGCCCTGGTCGACGGCCTGCCCGCACGCCTGGCCGAGGTGGCCGCGTGCGGGCTGCCGGACACGCTGGTCCACGGCGACCTGCACCCGGGCAACGCACGCGGCGACGCCCAGCGACGGGTGATCCTCGACTGGGGCGACTGCGTGCTCGGCCACCCGGCCTTCGACATCCTGCGGCTGACCGAGCAGGTCCCCGCCGACGACGAGCGCCTGCTGCTGGACGCGTGGGTGCGGCGCTGGCGCGCGGCCGTGCCGGGCAGCGACCCGGCGCGGGCGGTGGAGCTGCTGCGGCCGGTCGTGGCGCTGCGCAACGCCGCCGCGTACGCCGGGTTCCTGGCCGCGATCGAACCGACCGAGCACCCGTACCACGCCGACGATGTGCCGTTCTGGCTGGCGCAGGCCGCCGAGGCCGCACGGGCCTGAGCGGTCAGGCGGCCGAGGCAGCACGGGCGTGAGCGGTCAGGCGGCCGAGGCAGCACGGGCGTGAGCGGTCAGGCGGCCGAGGCAGCACGGGCGTGAGCGGTCAGGCGGCCGAGGCAGCACGGGCGTGAGCGGTCAGGCGGCCGCCGGGGCGCCGAAGTGGACCAGGACGTGCCAGAGCTGCTTGAGGTGCTGCAGCGTCTCGTCCTGGGTGCCGTGGTCGGCCCAGCGGTCCGGGTCGGTCGTCACCGACGCGGCGGCGAGGCCGACCAGCGCGGCGTTCACCAGCGCGCCCGGCCGGGCGAACTCGCGGTGCACCCGGCGGGCCAGCACCGGGATCGCCGGACCCCGGAACTCGGCGTCGACCTCGTCGACGGGCAGCTCGAAGCCACGATGCCAGTGCAGCTCGAACCCGTGCCGGTCGGCGGTCTCGGCCAGATGCTTGCCGCTGGGCGTGTCCTGGAAGGACGGGTCTGCCACGATCGCCTCGACGTCGCGGGCCAGCAGGACCGGCCCGTGCACCTGCACCTCCAGGTAGTCGTCCAGCGACCGCACGGCGGGGCCGTCCGGAGCGGCCGGGCGCGGGCTGAGCAGGCGGGTCACCAGGTCCGGCACGGTCAGCCCGGGTACGCCGAGCGCGACCCCGTCGGCGGCCACCCCGCGCAGCAGGGCGGCGAACACCGTCTCGGCCGCGTCGGCGGTGCCCAGGTGCTCCGGGCCGAGGTGGCTGTCGCCGAAGCAGAAGGTCGCCCGGTCCAGCACGTGCGGGCGCAGCCGCAGGTAGCAGGAGCCGAAGCGGGGGCAGGCCCCGTCGGGGTGGGCCAGCAGGTCCAGGCCGCCGTAGCGGGGCCGGTCGGCCGCGGTGACCTCCGGCGTGTGGTACGCCCCGCCGAACAGGCCCTCCTCCCACCGGTCGCGGTCGCCGCCGGGGTACGCGGTGCGGCCGCCGTTGGAGATGCCGGTCTCGAACTGGCTGCGGTAGACGCCGTCCTCGGCCAGCGCGCGGGCGACGCTGCGGCCGTCGGTGACGAGGCGGTCGGGGTGGAAGTTGAGCGTGATCCGGCCACGGTCGAGTGCGGCGGCGATGACGGCGGCCGGGTCGTGCCCCGTGCCCGCCAGCAGCCGATCCAGGGTCGCCAGCGCGTTCTCGCGCGCGGCGCGGGCACGGACCCGTATGTGGTCCAGAGCTCGCGACTGTGCCTCGGTCAGGGTGGCTTCAGCGCGCGGCGCCGCGCTCTGGGTGGCTTCGTCCATCGCGGTGCGACCTTTCCGGCGGTCCTGCTGGCACCGTGAGGATAGGGCCGCGCTCCGTCCAAGGTCATCCGAGTTACCGGGACCGCCGAGTATGCCAATTCTGTGTCGGCACAATGACGCAGAGTGTCGGCGTGGCGCGACGGATACCTGACTGCGCAGGTGGCGCCGATGCGGGCGGCCCGGCCGGACCACCATGGAGACCATCACCTATGTCTGGATGCCTTGGCGCGCCACTGCCGTAGGAAGTACCTTGTCAGAGGGCTCTTTCCGGACGCGGAGCCGACCCGTCGCCGGCGGCGCGGACGTGGCGGGAACGCCGGCGGCCGGGGCGTTCACCCACCCGTTCGAGAAGTCGCACCAGGCCGTCGGTGTCGCAGCGCTGAGGGAGAATCCCGGCCATGCCCAACCTTGAGGACGTTCACGCGGCCCGCCGCGCGGAACTGCTCGCACCGGTGGCGCGGCTGTGCACCGAAGCGGGTGTCGCCGTGTCGGTCGGCGAGTTCACCGGACAACGCGGCGCGACGGTGCGCGCGCTGCTGTCGTCTGCCGACGAGGGTTGCTGGTCGGCGGTGGTCACCGTGGTGCGGGCCCACCGCATCCCGGCCGAGCACCAGTGGGGCGGACACAGCTGGACCCGCAGCCCCGAGTCCGGATACGACCTGGACTCGGCCGGCGAGCTGGTCTACGAGGTGCAGGTGCACGAGGACGACGACGGCTCCGGCGGCCACGGCACCCGCCCGCTGGTGCTGTACCGGCTGCACGGCACCGCGCAGGCGGCCGCCGACGAGCTGATCCTGTGGGACCGGCGCACCGGCCTGTTCACCACCCGCACGCCGGTGCCCGATGCCGCCCGTGAGCTGCGGCGGCAGCGGCGCTGCTTCGAGCACCGCGAGGCGGCCGCCGCCGCACCCCGGGTCACCGTCGACGGCACCCTGCCCGCGCAGGCGGCCACGGCCGTGGCGGCGCTGGACCCGGCGGCCCTGTGCTGGCACTTCCCGCGTGAGCAGTCGGGGCGGTTCCAGCGCAACGCGGTGGTGGCGCTGGCGTCGTACGGCAACGCGCGCCCGCACCTGCGCGGCAGCTGGCTGACCGTGCGCACCGCCGACGACTGCCTGGTCGTGTCCATGGCCGACCTGATCGGCGCCAACCAGCGCCACCGCTGGGACGCGACCCCGTGGCTGTGGCACGGCCGCCACGCGGGCACCCCGGCCGCGGACCGCTGGCAGGTGCGCGCGGCGGACCTGGTCCAGCCCGCGTTCGAGGCGCTGCGCCGCGGTGAGGTGCCACAGGCGCTGGCCATGTCGGGGGTACGGGTCGACGACCAGCTGTCGAGCCTGCTCGCGGGACGGCCCAGCCGCGCCTTCCGGGCCGAGCTGACCGACACCTGGGTACACGGGCTCTACCAGGGGCTGGGCGACTCGGCGCCGTGGCGCCTGGGCCACGCGTACCGGGTGTGGCGCGACGGCCGCACCGCGCTGGGCCTGCCGGTGCGGGAGCCGGTGGTCCTGTTCGGACTCGGCGGCCTGGGCCAGCAGCGCAAGCCCAAGGTGGCACTGGACCTGGTCGGGGATGAGCCCAGACTGCGCCTGGTGTTCTCCGGCAGCAACGCGGTCCTGCCCCGGGCACTGTGGACGGTGCCCGCCGATCTGGCGGCCCGACTGCACGGCTGGACGCCGACGCCGCCCGCCACGAAAGACTGAATTGATCGCTTGAGCACGCTCCCACCAGCAGGGTCACTCAGTCTTCCACAAACGTATCTCAATATGTAAGTCTTTCCTTGACTCCGGCTTTCGTGTATCCAGAGAGAACTTGTGGCTACCGCCGCATGACCCTTTGGAGAGTCGGGGAGGACTCGTGAGGAAATTCCTCGCAGTTACGAGCGTGGCCGTCACCGCGGCCGCGTTCGTGGCAGTGGCAGCGTCGAGTGGCGCTGCCGCACCTAGTGGAGCTGCCGGCAAAGCCAGCTCCGTCGGTGCGACCGCGGCCGCGATCAGCGCGTCGGCGGCTGACGGCTACACCGTCAACCGCGTCATCAAGGACCCGAACGGCGCCACGCACACCCGCTACGACCGCACCTACCAGGGCCTTCGGGTCTCCGGTGGCGACTTCGTCGTCCACTCGGCCCCCGGCGGCGCCTTCGCCAGCGCCTCCAACGGCCTGGCCGCACCGCTCACGCTGAGCACCACCCCGAAGATCAGCGCGGGTACGGCCATGGCCACGGCGAAGACCCACTTCGCCGGCACCATCACCTCGACCGGCTCCTCCGAGCTGTTCGTCGACGCCACCTCTGGCACCGGCCGCCTGGCCTGGGAGAGCGTCGTCAACGGCTGGGCCGCCGACAAGCAGACCCCGTCGAAGCTGCACGTCATCACCGACGCGGTCACCGGTGCGCACATCGGCCAGTTCGACGAGATCGAGACGGTCGCGGGCACCGGCACCGGCATCTACACCGGCGCGGTCAGCATCGACACCACCCTGTCGGGCTCGATCTACTCGATGATCGACCCGGTGCGCGGCAACGGCCGTACCTGTGACATGAACAACGGTACGTCGACCTGCACCACGTTCACCGACGCCGACAACGTGTGGGGCACCGGCAGCAACTCCAACCGGCAGTCGGCCGGTGTGGACGCGCACTTCGGCGCCGCCAAGACGTTCGACTACTTCAAGAACATCCACGGCCGCAACGGCATCTTCGGCAACGGCACGGGCGTGCCCAGCCGGGTGCACTACGGCAGCGCGTATGTCAACGCGTTCTGGGACGGCGCGCAGATGACCTACGGCGACGGCTCGGGCAACTCGCGCCCGCTGGTGTCGCTGGACGTGGCCGGTCACGAGATGAGCCACGGCGTCACCGAGGCCCTGGCGGGCCTGACCTACTCCGGTGAGTCCGGCGGTCTGAACGAGGCCACCTCGGACATCTTCGGCAACATGGTCGAGTTCTACGCGGCCGCGCCGTCGGACCCGGGCGACTACCAGGTCGGCGAGAAGATCAACATCAACGGCAACAACACGCCGCTGCGCTACATGTACAACCCGACCCTGGACGGCTCGTCGCACGGCTGCTGGTCGACCAGCACCAAGAACGTCGACGTGCACTACTCCTCGGGTGTGGCCAACCACTTCTTCTTCAACCTGGCCGTCGGCACCGGCGCCACGTCGTACGGCACCAGCCCGATCTGCGGCTCGGCTCCGGGCGTGGTCGGCATCGGCAACACCAAGGCCGAGAAGATCTGGTACCGCGCGCTGGACGTGAACTTCACCTCCAGCACCGCGTACGTCAACACCAGCACCCCGGCCAACAACGCCCGCCTGCACACGCTGGCGGCCGCCACCTTCCTCTACGGCACCTGCTCGGCCGAGTACAAGGCCGTCCAGGCGGCGTGGACCGCGGTGAACGTGGCCAGCACCGACGCGGCCTGCCCGGCCGGCAACGACTTCTCGCTCGCCGCCGCCCCGGCGTCGGGCTCGGTCAACCCCGGCAGCTCGGTCACCAGCACCATCACCGCCACGCTGACCAACGGCTCGGCCCAGACCGTGGCGCTGACCGCGGCCGGTCTGCCGTCCGGCGCGACCGCGTCGTTCAGCCCGTCGTCGATCACCTCGGCCGGCGGCACCTCCACGCTGACCATCGCGACCAGCGCGTCGACCCCGGCCGGCACCTACGCGGTGACCGTCACCGGCACGGGCGCCAGCTCGACCCGGACCACCACGTACTCGCTCACCGTGAACGGGGCTCCGGGTTGCACCGGCACCAACGGCAACGACGTCACCATCCCGGACAACACCACGGTGACCAGCACCATCGTCATCTCGGGCTGCAACCGCAACGCGTCGGCCACCAGCTCGGTCCCGGTGACGATCTACCACACCTACAAGGGTGACCTGGTCGTCGCGCTCGTCGCGCCGGACGGCTCGGTCTACACCCTGAGCAACCGTGCCGGCGGCAGCGCCGACAACATCATCCAGACGTTCACCGTGAACCTCTCCTCGGAGGCGGCCAACGGCACCTGGACCCTGCGGGTGCAGGACGCGGCGTCGCTGGACACCGGCCGGATCGACACCTGGTCGTTGACGCTGTAACCGCTCCACCACCCGCTCCAAGCGAAGGCGTCACCCTCCCGGCTGGGGGTGGCGCCTTCGCCCTTTTCTGCCCGCAGCGCGCGGGCAGGCCGCGCCCGCCCGCGCGCTGTCGTGAGCGTGCAGTTTCGGGGAAAGTGCTGGAATCTTGGCCGCGATTCGCGCAGTCTCCCCGAAACTGCACGCACGTCTGACGCGACGCACGTCAGACGCGACGCACGTCAGACGCGACGCGCGTCAGAAGTAGTCGTGGAGGGTGGGGATCGGGCCCGCCGTCGCCGTCTGGAGGAAGGCGTCGGTGTCGGGGGTGCCGCCGGTGAGGTGGCCGCTGCGGCGCAGCTGGTCGGGGGTGGCGGCACCGGCGTACCAGGCAGCCAGGCCGCGTGGGGTGAGTCGGGCCGCACCCGTGCCACCGGGCTCCAGGCGGGCCTCGCCCTTGTCCAGGACCAGCCGGTACGCGCCCACGTTCCAGGGGCACTCGGCGTCGACCAGCTCCAGGTCGGCCTCGCCCGAGATGTAGCGGGACCAGCCCCGGGCCGCGACCGCGCCGGGGGCGTCGACGACGCGCAGCATCCACGGCTGCGACGACTCGACCTTGCCGTCGACCTTCGCCAGCAGGCTGCGGGCCGGGTCGGCGGCGCCGAGCCGGATGATGGTCGTCGGCGCCACGCTGGCCCAGCCGCCGAGCATGGCCAGCAGGGTCGCGGTCGCGCCCGACGTGAGTCCGATCAGGTCATCGACGGTGAGCTTGCCGTCCGAGTCGTAGCCGGGGCCGCGGTCCCAGCTCGCGTACCCTTCGACGGCGCCGGAGGCGCTCACCGCGACGGTCACGCCGTTGTACTCGGCGAGGAACTCGGCCGGGCCGCCCGTGTACAGCGGGCCGGACCGCTCCATCAGGCCGGTGCTGGTGCGGGCCGCCCGCCGGTAGATCTCCTGGATGGCGGGCACATCGGCCGCGACGGCCGGGCGCAGGGTCACCGCCGGGTCGGGGCGGACCGAGGCCAGGACCCGGGTGGGGAACGCGTGGTAGTCCAGCGAGCCGACCTCCTCCCAGCCCAGCGCGCGGTACGGCAGCGGCGTGGTGTCGAACAGGGTGCTGATCACGGCGCCGCGCTCGCGGGCGTACGCCAGCAGCCCGGTCAGCACCAGCCGCCCGAGCCCACGCCCGCGCAGCTCCGGCGCGGTGACCACCCCGGCGACGCCGCTGGTCGGCACGAGCCGCCCGCCGAACCACTGCTCCTGCACGCGGTCGACGGCCTTGGCGACCAGCCGCCCGCCCTCGTCGAACGCGCCGAGCGTGTACCGCCCGGGGCTGTCGGAGACCCAGCCCTCGGGCATGGGCCGATCGTGGTAGCCGAAGGCGAGACTGCCCAGGTCCCACGCCTGCTTCTGGTCCTGCGCGGTCAGCGCCCGTACGTCGAACGTCACCCGGTCATCCTGCCAGCCGCCCATGCCCCGGTCGCGCGAATATGCCCGCTTCACTGCCAGACCGACAACACCTGCTCCGGCCCCCAGACCAGGCCCAGCTGCGCGGTGTCGGCGTTCGGGGCGACGCCGGACAGCGACACGGCCACCAGCCCGGTCGAACCCGGCTCGTGTCCCGGCACCGCCGCCACGCCACGCACCAGGTCGGCCAGGTCGTGGTTGTCGAACGGCGTGCCCAACCACTTGATCGAGCCCGCGAACCAGATCCGGTGGGCGACCGGGCCGCGGTCGGCGCCGATGAGGTCGACCTCCGGATCGAACTGCCGATTCCACCAGCCGCCCACTGTCTCGACACCCGACCAGGGCAGTTCACCGGCGAGCGCGGCCAGTTCGATCGCCTCGCGCACCAGCGGTTCGACCGCCCGGCCGCGCCAGGACGCCCACCGGCGCTTGACCACCGCGTACGCGGCCTGCGGTCGGCCGCGCCGGGCCTGCTCCTGCGCGGACCGCAGCGCGGCGAGGTAGAGCCGCAGGTTGCTGTCGGCGATGCGGTACAGGTTCGGCTTGCCGGGCTGGATCGACAGCGGTTCGTCGATCGCCAGCACCCGCTTCTCCTCGGCGAGCTTGCGCAGCAGCGGCGACACCACGCCCGAGGGCAGCGGGCCCTGCCTGCCCCCGGCGGTCGCCGCGATGTTCGCCTGGGTGCGGTCGCCGCCACCCACCGCCTCCAGCACCCGCTTGGCCTGATCGGGGGCGGGGAACTCGGCCATCAGCGCCGACTCGGGGATGCTGAACAGCGGCGAGGCCGGATCGGCGCACTCCGCCTCGACGAAGGCCATCGGTGGCGTGCCGTGCGGCCAGGCACGAACGATGCCGGGCAGGCCGCCGCACACGAGGTGGGCGTCGACGGCGTCGGCGCCGGTCAGGCCGAGCGCGCCCGCGACGTCGCCGGGGTTCAGCGGCCCGAGCACCATGTTGTCGGCCCGGCCGAAGAACGGTCGGTCGTACGCGGTCAGCCGTTCCATCATGTGCAGATCGCTGCCGAGCAGCAGGAGCAGCACGGGCCGGTCGCGCAGCAGCCGGTCCCAGGCCGCCTGCAGCGCGCCGTCGAACTGCTCGTCCTGCTCGGCCAGCCACGGCACCTCGTCGAGGACCACCACCGACGGCGCGGCGGGCAGCGCTGAGGCCAGCAGGCGGAACGCGTCGGGCCAGTTGGCGGGGGCGGCGGCCGGGATCAGCTCCCGGTCGTGCGGCAACGCCGACTCGCGCAGCTCGGCGCTGAACGCCGCCAGCGCCTCGACCTGCGAGGAGCCCTTGACCGCGGTGTGGAACAGGTACGGCACGCCCGCCCGGTCGCAGAACTCCTGCACCAGCCGGGACTTGCCCACCTGCCGCCGCCCGCGCAGCGCCACCGCCACGCCGGCACCCGACGACTCGATGCGATCGAGCCGTTTACGCAGGTAGCCGAGCTCCGCCGAACGCCCGACAAACACCTTCGCCACGCCGCCCACCTTAGGTAGATTGAATCTACGTAGATTCAATCTACCCAACTCCCCCCGCCCTTGCCGACCTGAACCACCCCAACCTACGGCCGCATCTTGCCGGGCAAGCGGGCGTAATCGTGGTGCGGTTACGGCCGATTGCCCGGCAACTTGGCCGATCTTGCGATCGGGGCGGGACCAGGCCGGCCGGGCCGGGCCGGAGCTGGGCTGGGCCGGGCCGGAGCTGGGCTGGGCTGGGCGGGGCTGGGATGGGGCTTAGGTGGGCGGGGGTTAGGCGGTGGCGAGAGGGTCCAGGGAGACCTGGCGGGAGCGGACGAGCCAGCCGTCGGGGCTGTCCACCGACGGGACCAGGTTGTCCTGACAGACACAGTGCCGGTGCAGGCGCGGGGTGCCGTCGGCGGCCACCTGGATCACGATGGCGTAGCAGCGTACGTCCAGGGAGCCGTCGGCGGCGGGCGCCACCTTCACCATCCCGTGCCAGTGCCGCCGGATCTCGCCCTGCTCGGCCAGCTTGGCCCGGGTGTCCCGGACAGCCTGGGCCAGCACCGCCCGCCCGCGTACGGGCTGAGGCATGCCCGGGGCGTGGAAGCTGCCGTCCTCGGTGAACGTGGCGGCCCACTGGTCCGGGTCGCCCTCGTCGAGCAGTTGCATGTGGCGGGCGTAGAACTGCTGGACGGCGACGTACAGCGGGGCGGTGTCGAGGGTCTGGTTGAGCGCGGTCAGTGCCATGGTGGTTCCTTCCGAGAGAAGACGGGTCAGAGCAGGGCGACGGCGCGGGTCCAGCCGGCCCCGGCGCCTTTGATCTTGATCGGGAAGCAGGAGACGGTGAAGCCGTAGGGCTCCGGCAGGGCGTCCAGGTTGGCCAGCCGTTCGATCTGGCAGAACTCGCGCTCGCGGCCGGTGAAGTGGGCCGGCCACAGCACGCCCCGGTCGCCGGTCTCCTTGAACTTGGCGAGCATCTTGCCGAACGGCGCGTCCAGGCTGAACGCGTCCGTGCCGATGACCCGGATGCCCAGGTCGAGCAGGAAGTGGGTGGCCGAGGCGTCCAGGCCCTTGAAGTCGGTGAAGTAGCGCTGGGTGCCCGACCAGGCCGAGGCGCCGGTGTGCAGCAGCACGATGTCCAGCGGGTTCGGGCGGTAGCCGATACGGGCGAACTCCTTGTCCAGGAAGTCCGCGTCGACGGTGTCGCCCTCGGCGCCGGTCAGGTCCAGCCGTACCCCCGGGCGGTGGAACCACTCCAGCGGCATCTGGTCGATGTGGCGTGGCACGCCGTAGGTCGCCGTGCTGCCGTAGTGCGACGGCGCGTCGATGTGGGTGCCGGTGTGCGTGGTGAGCTTGAGCGTGTCGATGGACAGCAGTTCGCCGTCGGGCAGCACGGCCGGGTCGAAGTCGACTCCGAAGTGCAGCTTCATCTCCTCGGCCATGTGCACCGCGCCCTCGGCGGGGGTCACGATCTCGTGGAGCACCGGTTCGGGCTCCCAGGCGGCCGCGTCCACGGCTGTGGACAGGTCGATCATGCGCATGCGGGCTCCTCAGGTTGTGGTGGTGAACAGGTCGGTGCGTACCTGGGCGCGCGGGTTGCCGTAGCAGAGCAGGCGCGTCAGGCGGTGGCGCAGCGGTGTGCGCCCGATCAGGGCGGTGGCGGTGCGCCGGGCGGCGTCGGCCAGCGGCCGTCCGCTGCCCAGCGCGCTGCGCGCCTGCGACTGCTGGAACCGGATCACCCGGTGCGCGTCGTCGGTGCGCGGCTCGATGTAGGGCTGTAGCGCCTCGGCGCGGACCACGTCGGTGCCCGGCGTGCGCAGCTGCGCCACCAGCACCGGGTGGGCCAGCACCGCGTCCTGCAGGGCCAGGTTGATGCCCTGGGCGCCGAGCGGGCCGTGCGTGTGCGCGGCGTCGCCGAGCAGCAGCAGGCCGTCGCGGGACCAGCGCCGCGCGGTGCCGGTGAAGACGTCCAGCAGGCTGACGTCGGCCAGGCTGTTCAGATGGGTACGGACGCCGTCGGCGTACTCCGGCGCCGCCCGGCACAGCTCGTCGCGGAACCGCTCGAACGGCCGCTCGGCGAACTCGGGGTAGCCGCCGTGCGGCAGCGCCCACCCCAGCTGCACCGTGTCGGGGTGGACCCCGTGGCTGACCAGCATCCGCCCGCCCCCGCCGCGTACGGTCAGCGCCGTCGGGGCGCCGCCGGGCGCGGGCAGCCGGAACCACAGCAGGTCGAAGTCGGCCGCCTCGCGGCGGTCGTAGCGGATGCCCGCCAGCTGCCGGGTCTTGGAGTAACGCCCGTCGGCCCCGATCACGCAACGGGAGTTGACCGTGACCGGCCCGTCCGGCCCGGCGAACACCGCCCCGCGTACCCCCTGCGGGGTGCGCAGCAGGTCGGTGACCCGGTGACCCTCCAGATAGCGGAACAGCGGCTGCCGGCGGCAGGCGGCCAGCAGCTCCCGCAGCAGATTCGGCTGCGCGATGGCGAGCAGGCGGCCGTACGGGCCGGGCAGCGTCCCGTAATCGACCACCAGCACCTGCCTGCCGTGGTTGTGCAGTTGCAGCCGCTCGTGCGCGTGGCTGCCCCAGGCGCGGGCAGGTTCCAGCACGCCGAGCTGGTCGAGCACGGCCTGCCCGCCCGGTTGCAGCAGTTCGCCGCGGAACGACCGGTCGAACGAGGTCGACTTCTCGGCCAGCACCACGTCCACGCCGGAGCGGGCGAGCAGCAGCGCCATGGCCAGCCCGGCCGGTCCGGCCCCGACCACGCAGACGTCGGTCGACAGGGTCGCCATGGCGCCGCCTCCTCTCCGTGCAACTCGCGGCCGTCAGGCCGAGCTGGAACTCGCGGCCCTCAGGCCGAGCTGGAACTCGTGACCGTCAGGCCGGTACGGGCTCGGCGGTGAGTTCGCCGACCAGCGACGTGTCGTGCGTGCCCGCGATGAACCGCGGATGGTCCAGCACGGACAGCAGGAAGTCGCGGTTGGTGGCCAGCCCCGGCCCTTCGGCGTGGAACTCGGTCAGGGCCCGGCGCATCCGGGCCAGGGCCTGGGCCCGGTCGGGTGCCCAGACGCACAACTTGGCCAGCAGCGGGTCGTAGGCGGGCGAGACCCGACCGCCGGCGTACGCGTCGGTGTCGACCCGGACGAACGGTCCGCCGGGCAGCCGCAGCTTCTCTATCCGCCCCGGCGCGGGCACGAAGCCCCGGCTCGGGTCCTCGGCGTTGATCCGGCACTCGATCGCGGCCCCGTGCGGGACCAGCGTCTCCTGGGTGAGTTCCAGCCGTTCGCCCGCCGCGACCAGCAGTTGCTGGCGGACGATGTCGACGCCGTGGGTGAGCTCGGTGACCGGGTGCTCGACCTGGATCCGGCAGTTGATCTCCATGAAGTGGTAGCCGCCGTCGGGGTCGACCAGGAACTCGAACGTGCCCGCCCCGACGTAGCCCGCGGCCAGCGCGCCGCGCAGGGCGGCCTCGCCCATGGCCCGCGTGGTCGCCTCCGGCAGCAGCGGCGCCGGCGTCTCCTCGATGATCTTCTGGCGGCGCCGTTGCGCCGAGCAGTCCCGCTGGCCCAGGTGGACGGCGCCGCCGTACTGGTCGCACAGCACCTGCACCTCGACGTGGCGCGCCGAGGGCAGGAACCGCTCCAGGTAGAGCCGGTCGTCGCCGAACAGGCTCTGCGCGGTGCTGCGGGCCTCGCGCAGCTGCGCGAGGAACTGGTCCGGATCGGTGATGGCGACCATGCCCCGGCCGCCACCCCCGGCGACGGCCTTCACCATCACCGGGTAGCCGATCTCGGCGGCCAGCTTCGCCGCCCCGTCCGGGCAGGTCACCGGGCCGGTGCTGCCGGGCAGCACGGGCAGCCCGGCCGCGGCCATGGTGGCGCGGGCGACGGCCTTGTCGCCCAACTGGTCGATCACGTTGGCGGGCGGGCCCACGAACGTGATGCCGTACGCCTCACACGCCTCGGCGAAGTCGCCCACCTCGGACAGGAACCCGTAGCCGGGGTGCACCGCGTCGGCGCCGGTGCGCCGGGCCGCCTCCAGGATCGCGGCGATGTCGAGGTAGCTGCTGCGGGCCGGGCCCGGCCCGATGCAGACCGCGTCGTCGGCGGCCTGCACCACGGCCGAGTCCCGGTCCTCCGTGGAGTAGACGGCCACGACCCGCAGCCCCAGCTCCCGGCAGGTACGGGCGATCCGCAGGGCGATCTCGCCCCGATTGGCGATCAGTACGGTGGTGAACACGGTTCTCCCCCGTTACCGGTCGTGTCCGGCGGCGAGGCTGAACAGGCGGTCGCCGTACTCGACGGAGGTGCCGTCGGCGGCGTGGATCGCCACGATCCGGCCGTCGGCCTCCGCCTCGACCGGGATCATCAGCTTCATCACCTCGATGATCGCGACCTGCTGGCCGCGCTGGACCACGTCGCCCTCCATCACGAACGGCGCCGTGCCGGGCTCCGGTGCCCGGTAGAAGGTGCCGACCGTGGTGGCGCACAGGTCGAGCTGGCCGACCGGCGGCGCTGCCGGTGCCTCGACCGCTTCGGGCGCCGTGGCCTGCGCCGGGGCGGGTGGCGCGACGGGCGCGGGCACCACGTACGGTGCGGGCGCCGCCACGGTCGGCAGGTACGGTGCGGGCGCCACCACAGCCGCAGCTCTGGCCCACTCCATCTCCACCACCACCTCCCCGGCCCGGATGCGCAGCGCGCTGGGCGGGGTGTCCACCTCGGCCAGCAACTGCTGGGCACTGCGGCGTACGTCGTCGAGGTCGTCGGCGACGGTGCGCCCCACCTCGGGCAGTCCGGCGAGTTGCTCGCCGGGGCAGGTCATCGCGGGCATGGACGGATCGAGAAGACCGGTCACCGTACCCCTCCTTCAGTGCTGACCAGCAGCTCTTCGGCTTGCTGGTGCCGTCGACCGAACCGGCGGAACCGGGCGCGGCGCGCGGCGACCAGTGCGGTCCCGTGACATCCGGCCAGTTCGGCCAGTTCGGCATGGACCGCGTCGCGCAGCAGCAGGGCGGCGGCGGCATGGTCGGCCTCGGCGCCGCCGGGCGGCTCCAAGATGACGCCCTCGACGACCCCGAGTTCCAGCAGCGACCGCGCGTCGATGCGCAGCGCCTGGGCGGCCGCGGGCGCGGCGGCCGGGTCACGCCACAGGATCGCGGCGCACCCCTCGGGGCTGATGACGGTGTATACGGCGTGTTCGAGCATGAGCACCCGATCGGCCACGGCTATCCCCAGCGCGCCGCCGCTGCACCCCTCGCCGGTGACCACGGTGACCACCGGGACGGGCAGCGAGCCCATGAGGCGCAGGTTCTCCGCGATCGCGGTGGCCTGGCCACGCTGCTCGGCGTCCACGCCCGGGTACGCCCCGGGCGTGTCCACCAGCGTCACCACCGGCAGCCCCCACTTGGCGGCCAGCCGCAGCAGCCGGGCCGCCTTGCGGTAGCCCGCCGGATGCGCCATGCCGTAGTTGCGGGCGGCCAGCTCCCGGGTGTTGTGGCCCTTCTCATGCCCGATCACCAGCACCGGGCTGCCGTTGAGCCGCCCGACGCCGCCGATGATCGCCGGACAGTCGCCGCCGACCCGATCGCCGTGCAGCTCCTCGAAGTCGTCGAGCATCAGCGACAGGTAGTCCGAGGTGGTGGGCCGCCGGATGTCGCGGGCCCGGCGCACCGCCTCCCAGGCGCTGCGTTCGGGCAGCCGCTCCGGCTCCCGGACCACCACCGGTGCCACCGGTTCCGGTGGCTGGTCGGCCGGGCGTCGGGTGGCGATGGACAGCAGCCGCCCGAGGCGGTGCCGCAGCGTCGGACGCGGGCAGATCAGGTCCAGGAAGCCGTGTTCGAGCAGCTTCTCGGCGGTCTGGAAGCCGGGCGGCAACTGCTCGCCGATGGTCTGCGAGATGACCCGCGGCCCGGCGAAGCCGAGTCGGGCGCCGGGCTCGGCGACCAGGACGTCGCCGAGCATCGCGTACGACGCCGCCACTCCCCCGTAGGTCGGGTCGGTGACCAGGCACAACGTCGGCAGTCCCGCCTCGTCGAGCTGGTGCAGCGCCTGCGCGGTCTTGGCCATCTGCATCAGGCCGATGACGCCCTCCTGCATGCGTACCCCGCCCGAGGCGGTGACCAGCAGCAGCGGCAGCCGCTCGGCCAGGGCCGTCTCGGCGGCCAGGGTGATGTGCTCACCGACCCCGGCGGACAGGCTGCCGCCCAGGAATCGGAAGTCCATCACCGCGGCCACCACCGGCACCCCGGTGATCCGCAGCCGCGCGCAGACCACCGCCTCGGCCAGCCCGGTGGCGTGCCGGGCGTCGGCCATGCGCTGCGGGTACGGCTTGTGGTCGGTGAAGCCCAGCGGGTCCTCGGCGACGGCGACGAGGTCCAGCGGCTCGACCGAGCCCGGATCGGCCAGCATGGCCAGCCGGTCCGGGGCGCTCAGCGGTTGACAGTGGCCGCAGCGGGGGCACACGCCGTGCCCCCGGGCCAGGCGCTTGGCGTAGCTGACCCCCTGGCACCGGCCGCACGACACCCACCGCGTCGTGGGGTCGTCGACCTGTGCCGCGTTCACGACGCGATCCGGGCCGTGCTGACCAGATCGATCAGCTGCGCCGGTGTGCGGACCGCCAACACCGCGTCGTCGGGCAGCTTGATGCTCAGATCGCGCTGCAGGCGGGCGGTGGTCTCCAGCAGGGCCAGGGAGTCGTAGCCCAGGTCGGCGAAGCTGGTCTGGCTGATGTCGCCGTCGAGGTCGACGCTCGAGGCACCGGCGACGTCGCGCAGCACGCGCCGTACGTCGTCGATGGTGAAGTCGGAAACGGTGGACATGGCAGAGCCTCCTTCCGAACGGTCACGACGGGATCAGGCGGCGACGGGCTCGACGACCGCGTCGTAGAGGTCGTGCTCGGGCACCGCCACGGCGGCCAGTTCCCGCACGTGAGCCCGGAATCCGTCGGTGGCCACGGCTTTGGCGTGGTCGGCGGGGTCGGCCCACTGCACGGTCTCGACGAACACGTTGGGTTCGCGCCGCGAGCGGTAGCACTGGCGCCCGAGGAAGCCCGGCTGCGCCGCCATGTAGTTGTTGAGGTCGCGCATGACCTGCTCGAACTGTGCGACGTCGCCGCGGACGGTGAGCCGATTGATGAAGGTGACCATGATGAATCTCCTGTTCAGACGGTGTTCTGGTGGGCGGCGGACAGCCGCCCGTGCAGCTGGGTACGGATGTCGCGGCGGCGCACCTTGCCGGTGGCCGAACGCGGGATCTCCCGGACCAGTTCGATGCCGTGCAGGTGCTGGTAGTCGGGCAGCTGCCCGTTGACGAAGGCGGTGATGTCGTCGCCGGTGACGTCGTCGTCGTCGGTCACGACCAACGCGTACGCGACCGCGCCGCGCTCGGGGTGGGGCAGGTCGACCACCATGCAGTCCACGACGGCCGGATGCTTGGCCACGGTGCGCTCGACCTCCACCGGCGACACCAGCCAGTTGTCGCACTTGAAGACGTCCTTTAGCCGGTCGACCAGGAACAGCGCCCCGTCGGTGTCGAGGTAGCCCACGTCTCCGGTGTCGAACCAGCCGTCGACGTCGACGGGCCGGTGCACCGAGCCGTCGGTGGCCAGGTACCCGGCCATCACCTGCGGGCCGGACACCTGCACCTCGCCGGGCTGGCCGGGTGGCAGCGGCTGCCTGGTGTCGAGGTCCACCACGCGGCAGCCGGTGCCGGGGACCGGCCGACCGACCGAGCCCGGCTGCGGCGCGTCGATGCGGTCGCAGTGGGTCAGCGGTGAGGTCTCGGCCAGGCCGTACCCCTGGATGACCGGCACGCCCAGCGCGGCCGACAGCCGCGCCGCCGCGGACGGCGACAGTGCCGATCCGCCGGACAGCACGGCCCGCGCGGTCGGCAGCTGCCAGCCGGACAGCCGCGGGTCGGCGGCCATCCGCGCCAGCCGCACCGGCAGGCTGTAGAAGTGGGTGGCCCCGGTGGTGCGGGCCAGCGCCACCGCCTCGGCCGGGTCCCCGGCCGGGACCAGCACCTGGGTCGACCCGGCGCACACGGCCGAGTTCAGGTGCATCGGGTGGTACGTGGGCAGGTGGTTGAGGCCGACCGTGGTCGCCCCGAGTCCGTGCGCGAGCGCCACCTGGGCCGCGTTGTAGACCACGTTGCGGTGCGTGAGCAGCACCGCCTTGGGCCGCCCGGTGGTGCCGCTGGTGAACTGCGCGACCGCCGCCGCGTCCGGATCCGTCCGGTGCGCGGCCGCTTCGGCGGACCGGTGCCGCCGGGACATGCCCGCCAGGGTGAACAGGCCGCCCTCGCCGGGCCGGTCCAGGTACACCACGTGGCGCAGGTTGGGCAGGTCGAGTCGGATGGCACGCAGCCGGTCGGCCATGTCGGCGACCGCGACGAGCACCCGTACGTCGGCCGACTCCAGCACCCAGTGCAGTTCGTCGGCGCCCTGCAGCGGGTTGACCACCGCGCAGACGTGTCCGGCCCGGACGGTGCCGTAGTAGGCGACCGCGAACGCCGGATCGAGCGCGGCGGCCACCCCGACCATGGACGCCCCGCCCAGGGCGTTGGCGCCGTGTCCAGTCGGCAGCAGCTCCAGCAGGGCCGCGGCGAAGTTGTCCGCGGCCGCGTCGAGCGCGGCGAACGACACCGTACGCTGGCCCGACTTGATCGCGGCCCGCCCCGGCGCGGTCCGGGCGGCGTGGCGCAGCATCCCGTCCACGGTCCCGCCGCTGCGGTCGAGCACCGCCGCGAGCCGCCGCGCCGGATCGTCGTCCGGGTCGGTCAGCACCGCTTCGGGCAGGACCGCGCGCAGCAGGTCCGGGTCGGGCGGCGCGCCCGCCACCGTGGACTCACGCATGCGCCGGCTCCTCCGCGAAGGCCTGCGCGTGGCGCAGGGTCTGCAGCGAGTTGGTGCTGAGCACGCGGCGCAGGTAGCGGCGCGCGTCGGCGACCGTGGTGTTCTCACCGAGCAGGTTCAGCGCGTCCGGCCGGATGGTGGCGGTGTGCCGGGCGGTGACGGTGACGCCCTCGGGCGTGGTGTGGAAGTGCCAGTGCCCGGTGTGCGCGTCGAGCAGCTTGGGCAGCCCGATCTGCTTGTAGATGATCTTGTGAGGCAGGCAGATCCGCACCGAGCGCGTGGTGTGCGCGCGGCCCTCCGGGGTGACCGTGTCCATGTCGAAGAACTGCACGCCGGGCTGGTCCTCGGTCATGGTCAGCGCGGTCACGTGCGGCACCCGCTCGGGCCACTTGTCCGCGTCGTAGAGGAAGCCGTACACGGCCTCGGTGTTGCCCGCGATGAACAGCGGGTCCTCGAAGTGGACGACCAGGTCCTTGAGCTGGTCCCAGTTCTGCGCGATCGCGGCGACCTGCTTGATCAGCTCGTCGGCGCCCTTGAGGTGCGCGGCCACGGCGTCGCGGCCCGCGTTGCTGTTCTGGCCGTCGGCGCGCAGCGTCAACTCCGCCTCGCAGGTGCCGTCCGCGGCCGGGCGGAACCGCCACTGGATGCTGGCCGAGGTCAGCGGCGCCTGGCAGTCGACCTGGTCGTAGGTGACGCTCAGCCCGCCGCGGTCCAGGGTGCGGCGGCTGGCCCAGTGGCGTACGCCGTCGCCCTCCAGGGCCCACCAGCGGACCACGTCGCCGTCCTCCTCGGCGTACACGCCGTCGGGGAAGAACTGGGGCCAGTGCCGCAGGTCGGTCACGATCTCGAAGGCGACCGACGCGGGCGCTTTGACGACCGCGGTGCGGGTCTCGGTGCGGTTGGTGCTCTTGGACATGGGTGCTCCTTCACGGATCTGGATGAGCCGCACGGTGGCGCGGCCGGACCGGTCTGTGAGAAACCGTCGCAGTAGGCGGCTTGAGCCCCGGTCGAGTCCGACTTGAATGCCCAGATCAGGCGCATGGAGGAGCAGAAAATAGCCAACCGGCCAATTGTGCGGAAATCGCACTTCGAGCTCACGAAACACCAATAGTGGGAGAGGTGGTCTCCAACCGCGCTGACCGGCCAGAGACGTCCTTGGGGGTAACACAATGCTGTTTCGGGTACTCGGACCGCTGACCGTACGGTCGTCCTTCGCCACCGGCGAACTAACCGCGCCCAAACCGCGCAAGGCACTGGCACTGCTGCTGATGCACGCCGACCGGGTCGTCCCCACCGACGTGCTCGGCACCGAGCTGTGGGACGACGAGCCGCCCGCCAGCGCGCAGACCACGCTGCAGACCTACATCCTGCAGATCCGCCGGATGCTGGCGCGCACGTTCGACCTGGACCCGGCCACCGTCGCCCGGGACCTGCTGGTCACCGCCTCCGACGGCTACCGGCTGCAGGTGCGCGACCGGCCCGGCGCCACCGGCGACGAGCTGGACCTGCACGAGTACGAGCGGCTGACCGCCGAGGGGCGCCTGGCCGCCGCGCGCGGCGACCACGGGCGGGCCTCGCGCCTGTTCGGACAGGCCCTCGACGTGTGGCGGGGCGCGGCGCTGGTGGACGTGCGCGTGGGTCCGGTGCTGCGGGTCGAGACGCGGCGGCTGGAGGAGGACCGCCTGGCCACCTGGAAGCAGCGCATCGACGCCGACCTGGCCCTGGACCGTCACCACGAGATCCTCGGCGAGCTCAGCAGCCTCGCCGCCCGGCATCCACTGCACGAGGACCTGCAGGCCCAGTACATGATCGCGCTGTACCGGGCGGGGCGCCGCACCGACGCGCTGCAGGCGTTCCAGCAGCTGCGCGGGGTGTTGCTCGACGACCTCGGCCTGGAGCCGTCGCGCCGGATGCAGCACATCCAACGGGCCATTCTCAGCGCCGACCCAGCCCTGGACACCTCGGTGTCGTACGCCGAGGCCGGAGTCCTGGCCGGCGCGGGCGCGCGCTGAAGCCCTGCTCGACAAACCTGTCCAAGCCGGACTCGAGCCCGGCCGGATGACGCTCGACTGACGCTCGACCACAACCCACCCACGGGGAGGCCCGCATGCACCGACGAGTCGTGATCACCGGGATGGGCGTGATAGCCCCCGGCGGCATCGGCACCAAGGCGTTCTGGGAGCTGCTGACCAGCGGCCGGACCGCCACCCGCACCATCTCCTTCTTCGACCCGTCGCCGTTCCGCTCGCAGGTGGCGGCCGAGTGCGACTTCGACCCCGCCGCGCACGGGCTGACCGCCGCGCAGGTGACCCGGATGGACCGGGCGGCGCAGTTCGCCGTGGTCGCCGCGGCCGAGGCGGTCGCCGACGCCGGGATCGAACCGGCCGAACTCGACCCGACCCGGCTGGGCACCGTGGTGGGCAGCGCCGTCGGCGCCACCACCAGCCTGGAGCGCGAGTACGTCATCGCCTCCGAGCGCGGCCGCCACTGGCTGGTCGACAACACGCACACCTCGCCCCACCTGTACGACTACTACGTCCCCGGCTCGTTCGCGGCCGAGGTGGCCTGGTCGGTCGGGGCCGAGGGCCCAGCCGCGGTCGTCTCCACCGGCTGCACCTCCGGCCTGGACGCGGTCGCGCACGCGGTCGAGCTGATCCGCGAGGGCAGCGCCGACCTGGTGATCGGCGGCGCCACCGACGCGCCCATCTCGCCCATCACCGTGGCCTGCTTCGACGCGATCAAGGCGACCACGCCGCGCAACGACGACCCGGCGCACGCCTCGCGCCCGTTCGACAACAGCCGCAACGGGTTCGTGCTCGGCGAG
Source organism: Catellatospora tritici (assembly GCF_019083965.1). Taxonomy (GTDB): domain Bacteria; phylum Actinomycetota; class Actinomycetes; order Mycobacteriales; family Micromonosporaceae; genus Catellatospora; species Catellatospora tritici. Next base: position 41,946 of record NZ_JAHRCY010000033.1, on the reverse strand, counting down.
GGCGCGGCCATGTTCGTGCTGGAGGAGTACGAGCACGCCCGCCGCCGCGGCGCGGAGATCTACGCCGAGATCGTGGGCTTCGCCTCCCGCTGCAACGCCTTCCACATGACCGGTCTGCGCCCCGACGGGCGGGAGATGGCCGAGGCCATCACCCACGCCCTCGGCCTGGCGAAGCTGGACCCCACCCGGATCGGGTACGTCAACGCGCACGGCTCCGGCACCAAGCAGAACGACCGCCACGAGACCGCCGCCGTCAAGCTGGCGCTGCGCGAGCACGCGTACGCCACCCCGATGAGCTCGATCAAGTCGATGATCGGCCACTCGCTCGGCGCGATCGGCGCGATCGAGGTCGCCGCGTGCGCCCTCGCCATCGCCGAGAACGTCGTCCCACCCACCGCCAATCTGCACGAACCCGACCCCGAATGCGACCTGGACTACGTCCCCAACGAGGCCCGCGACCGCCACCTGGACGCGGTGCTCTCAGTCGGCAGCGGCTTCGGCGGCTTCCAGAGCGCGATGGTCCTGGCCCGCCCGGAGGCGACTCGATGAGCACCCAGACCGCCACCCGCCCGCAGCACCGTCCCGCCGAGCCCGACGGCCCGGTCCGCGCCGTCGTCACCGGCCTCGGCGTCATGGCCCCGACCGGCCTCAACACCCACGACTTCTGGCAGGCCGCGCTGGCCGGACGCAACGGCATCGGCCGGGTCGAACGCTTCGACCCGGGCCAGTACCCCGCGCGGCTGGCCGGGGAGATCCGCGACTTCGACCCGGCCGCGCACCTGCCCGAACGGCTGCTGCCCCAGACCGACCACGTCACCCGACTGTCCCTGGCCGCCGCCGAGCAGGCGCTGGCCGACGCGGGCGTCGACCCGGCCACGCTGCCCGAGTACGGCATGAGCGTGGTCACCGCCAGCTCCGCCGGGGGCTTCGCCTTCGGTCAGAACGAGCTGGAGAAGCTGTGGGCCAAGGGCAGCGACCACGTGTCGGCGTACCAGTCGTTCGCCTGGTTCTACGCGGTCAACACCGGTCAGATCTCCATCCGGCACGGCGGGCGCGGACCCAGCGGGGTGCTGGTCACCGACTCGGCGGGCGGGCTCGACGCGGTCGGGCAGGCCCGGCGCCACCTGCGCGGCGGCACCGCGCTCGCGGTCACCGGCGGCGTCGACGGCTCGCTGTGCCCGTGGGGCTGGATCGGCCAGCTCGCCGAGGGGAACATGAGCCGCCGCGACGACCCGGCACGGGCGTACCTGCCGTTCGACCGCGACGCCGACGGCTGGGTGCCCGGCGAGGGCGGCGCCATCCTCGTCGTCGAGGATGCCAGGACCGCGGCCGCCCGCGGCGCGCCCCAGACCTACGGCGAGATCAGCGGTTACGCCGCCACGTTCGACCCGCCGCCGGGCAGCGGCCGCCCGTCCGGGCTGCTGCGGGCGATCCGGCTGGCGCTGGCCGACGCGGGCCGGGACCCCTCCGACGTGGACGTCGTCTTCGCCGACGCGGCCGGGGTGCCCGAACTGGACCGGGCCGAGGCGCAGGCGCTGACGCTGGTGTTCGGCCCGCACGCGGTCCCGGTGACCGCGCCGAAGGCGGCGACCGGGCGGTTGGCGGCGGGCGCGGGCGGGCTGGACATCGCCACCGCGCTGCTGAGCATGCGCGACGGCGTCATCCCGCCCACGCCCAACATCACCTCACCCGCGTACCCCGACCTGGACCTGGTCGTCGGGACCGCCCGCGAGACCGACCCGCGCTGCGCCCTGGTCCTGGCCCGCGGCACCCACGGCTTCAACGCCGCCATCGTCCTGACCCGTTAACCCGCCCGCCGACCATCAAGATCACCCAAGTTGCCGGGCAATCGTGCGTATCTTGAGTCCTCAAGCGCACGATTGCCCGGCAACTTGAACGATCATCGCCCGGGGCGGTGTGGCTGTTTGTGCTGGTCAGTGGGGGCAGATAGGGTGACCGACGGTTCCGGGCAATAACGACATTTGGTCGAAACCTGACGCCCGGACCTCCAGGCACCCGGCCGAACAGGGGAACGATCGATGTATCGACGGCAGCTGCTGACCACCGCCACACTCGGGACGGCAGCGCTGCTGCTGCCGGGCCGCACCGCGTGGGCCGCCGCGCGGGTCCGGCTGGACCCCGCGAAGATCGCCAAGTACAAGGTGCGGCTGCCGATTCCGGGCGCCATGCCCGCGGTCAGCCGCAAGGGCGACACCGACGTGTACCGCATCGCCGTGCGTCAGCTGCGCCGTCAGGTGCTGCCGCCGGGGATGCCGAGGACCACGGTCTGGGGGTACGGCGCCGTCGGCCACTCGACGTCGTTCGGCTACCCGGCCTGCACCATCGAGGCGACCGTCGACCGCCCGGTACAGGTGACCTGGGCCAACGAGCTGTACGACGAGGACGGCCACTTCCGCCCCCACCTGTTCGCGGTGGACCCGACGCTGCACTGGGCCAACCCGCCCGGCGGCAAGGACGGCCGGGACATGGACGGCGAGTTCACCAAGACGCCTGGACCGTACAAGGGGCCGGTGCCGCTGGTCACGCACGTGCACGGGGCGCACACCGGCGAGGAGTCCGACGGGCACCCCTCGGCGTGGACCCTGCCCGCCGCCAACAACCTGCCCAAGGGGTACGCGGTCGGCGGCACCAACCACGACCTGTTCCGCGACCGGGCCAAGCAGCAGGGCACGACGTGGCAGGCGGGCACCACGGTCTGCCGTTACCCCAACGACCAGGCGCCGGGCACGCTGTGGTACCACGACCACACCCTCGGCATGACCCGCCTCAACGTGTACGCCGGACCCGTCGGCTTCTACCTGCTGCGCGGCGGCGACGCCGACCTGCCCGCGGGCGTCCTGCCCGGACCGGCGCCAAAGCCCGGGGACAAGGAGGGCACGAACCACTACGAGCTGCCGCTGATCATCCAGGACCGCTCCTTCAACACCGACGGCTCGCTCTACTACCCGGCCAGCCGCGCGGAGTTCTTCGACCACTTCGCCGGGCCGTACGTGCCCGACAGCGACATCGCGCCGATCTGGCACCCGGGATTCGCCGGCGACACGATGGTGGTCAACGGGGCGACCTGGCCCCGGGTGCCGGTCGAGCCCCGGCGCTACCGGCTGCGGCTGCTCAACGCCAGCAACTCCCGTACCCTCATCCTGAAGATCGCCTCGGCCGCGACCGGCGCCCGGCCCGCGCCCGCCGCGGTGCCGTTCTGGCAGATCGGCGCCGACGGCGGCTACCTGGCCAAGCCGGTGCGGCTGGAGCAGCTGCTGCTGGCCAGCGGCGAACGCGCCGACGTGATCGTCGACTTCAGCGAGGTCTACCCCGGCACCGAGCTGTTCCTGATCAACGAGGGCCCGGACGGGCCGTTCGCGGGCGGCCAGCTCGGCACGGCGTTCCAGGCGGCCGACCCGGCCACCACCGGCCAGGTGCTGCGCTTCGACGTGCGGCCGCTGAAGGGCAAGGACACCACGGTGCCGGCGGACCAGCTGACCCTGCCTGCGGTCGCGGCGTCCCCGGCCTCGACGGTCACCCGGCGGGTGATGCTGGACGAGCTGGACTCGGCGGTGCTGACCGGTGTCGGCAACCGGGTCGCGATGCTGGGCACGGTGAGCCCGGACCGCAAGCAGAAGCTGCTGCACTGGCACGACGCGGCCACCGAGACGCCGACCGCGGGCAACACCGAGACCTGGGAGATCCTCAACTTCACCGACCACGCGCACCCGGTCCACCTGCACCAGGTGCAGTTCGAGGTCCTGGACCGCAACGTCTTCCTCAAGACGCCGCGCCCCGCCGAGCCCAACGAGTCCGGCCGCAAGGACACCGTCCTGACCTACCCCGGCGAGGTCACCCGCATCAGGGCCACCTTCGACCTGCCCGGCCAGTTCGTCTGGCACTGCCACATCCTGGAGCACGAGGACAACGAGATGATGCGCCCCCTCACCGTCTCCCCACGCCCCTGACCCAGGACCCGCCACCACCCCGTCAACCCGAGGGGTGGTGGCGGGCCGAGCGGTGGTGGCGGGCCGAGGGGTCACGCGGTGAGCAGGCCCAGGCCGAGGGTGAGGGTACCGGCGGCGAGGCTGGCGGCGCCCACCCAGAGGACGGCGATGGCGCCGTTGGGCTGGGTGCGGCCGCGGCCCGCGGAGGCGGCGAAGAAACCGGCCGACATCAGGATCGCGGCCAGCGGGACGCCGATGCGCCCCACCCAGCCGAAGAAGCCGTCGAGGCTGGTCGCGTCGGCGAGCACGAGGCAGATCAGGCTCAGCGTGACCAGCACGCCCGCGTGGGCGTGCCCGGCCCGCGCGAACGACTTCTGGAAGTCGGTCATCGGCACCTGGCCCCGCACGATCTTCGTCATGAAGTACCCACCGAACTCGATGGTCACGATGGTGATCAGCACAACCCCGGCGATGATCCGGCTGGCGTCACTGAGTTCGAGGACGGACACGATGGCCTCCTGGCGTCACTGTCTGGTTGAGATAGGACAGCCTGCCAGAATCGGCCCGAGTCCGCGTCCTGGTATCCCGGGGCGGAACGGCCGACCCGCCCGGAGACGAAGACACCCCGCGGTCGGGAGGATGACCGCGGGGTGGCTGAGGGCCTGCCTCACATCTGCAGGTCGGTTTCGATGGTCTTGAGCTTGTGCCGGGCCATGGCCAGGTTGGCGCGGGTCCGGCTGAGCACCAGATACAGGAACAGCCCCTGGGTGTTGCGGCTGGTCAGCGGCCGAATGACGTGGTACTGGGCACCCAGGGTGATCAGAATGTCCTCGATCGAGTCCTTGAGCTTGAGCATCTCCAGCGTGCGCAGCTTCGCCCGGACCACGTCGGTGTTGCCCGCCGCGGCAATGGTCAGGTCGAATTCTTTCGAGCTCCCGAGCGTGCCCAGCGCCATACCGCTGGTGTAGTCGACGAGCGCGACACCGATCGCGCCCTCGATCTGCATCGCCTCCTGCAGCGAGCTCTCCATGTCAGACATTGGTTCCTCGTTTCTCCTCTTGCCCTGCGATGAGGGGTGATCCTTGGTGCCTTAAGCGGGGTGGTAGACGGCGCTCATCAACTGCCCGATGCGGGCGGCCACTGGTCGGGCCTCGTGATGCAGCCGGGCGACGTTCAGTTCGGGTCCGGCCACGACGGTCAGCAGTGCCGTCTGCCCCGCCGCGAACGTCGCGACGTACCCGTTGGTGGCGGCGGTGACCGTCTCGCGGAACTCGCCGCTGTGCAGCGCGGCCACGATCTGCTGGCCCAGGCCGAGCTGGGCGGCCGACATCGCCGCGAACACCTCCGGTTCGATGCCGGGGGTGTCCTGGGCGACGAGCATGCCGTCGACGCTGGCCACGAGTACTCCGGTGACGTACGGGACGCGCAGGCGCAGCTCGCGCAGCTCCGCCAGCAGCGGGGTCTCGGTCTCGGTGTCCACGGCGACGCCTCTCTTCCGGATCTCGGGGATGTCGTGGTCGGCGTGACGGGGTTCGTGACGCGGCTCGTGACGGGGTTCGTGGCGCGGTTCGTGACGGGGTTCGTGGCGCGGTTCGTGACGGGGTTCGTGGCGCGGTTCGTGGCGCGGTTGTGGTTCGCGGCGCAGCAGGTCCAGCAGCGCTCGGATCACAGCGCCTCCAGGCCCGCGATCAGGCGCGACAGGATCAGGTCGGACGGGCGGCCGTCGACCAGGGGGCGATCCTCGGCGTCGAAGTCGCCGAAGGCGCCGGGTTCGCGGGCCGGGCGGCGCGGCAGCGGCACCAGCGGAGCCGAGCCGCGCGGTTCGGCCCTGCGCTCGGCGCGGCGCGGCGTGGGCTCCGGGTCGGGCGTACGCTCCGGCAAGGTGCGCGGCAGCAGCAGCGGCAGCACCGGTTCGGGGCGGGCGGCGGCGCGGGCCCGTACCGTGGCGACGGACTCGGCCGCGACCGACCCACCGGGACGGCCCGGCTCGACCAGCCCGGCCCGTGACATCCGGCGCACCTCGAGCATCACCGTGAACGTGTCGCGCCCCAGCAGCCGGGCCAGGTCGATGGGGCTGCGGCGCCGGTCGGCGCCCGCGACCACCTCCCACTGCAGCGCGGTCAGCGCGACGGCCTGGGTGGGCAGGCGGCGGCGCGGCAGCACCGCCGCGGTGTCGATGGACGCGTCGGGCCACGCGTCGGCGAGCAGCCGCTTGCGCCGGTCCACCTCCTGGCAGACCAGACGCAGGTCGAGGGTGCGCAGGTGGCCGAACGGGTGCCGGGCGCCGGGTTCGAACTGGGCGGTGGCGACGAGGTCGAACAGGAAGAAGGCCGCGTCGTACAGGGCGATGACGCTCAACGCCTCCAGCTCCGCCTGGGTGACCAGCCCGGTGGCGACCAGTTCGGCACCGACGCGGTGCTGTGCCCGTCCCGCGCCGACCGCGGCGCGCCACGCCTCGGCGGGCAGCCGTCCCGAGCCGGTGAGCAGCCGTTCCATCCCGGCCGCGACCGAGCACTCGGCGTATGCGATCTTGCCGTCGACGACGTACACCGCACCGCCGGGGGCGTCGAGGATCCGCATCACGCCGCTGACCCCGGCCGCGCACCACGGCTCCAACGCCTCGCGCACCGGGTACGGCCGCACCGTGCGCGACACCTTCGGCGCTCCGGCGTCCGTCCCGGCGGTCACCTCGGTCGGCATCAGTTCAGCGAGAACTGGGCGGCGATCGCGCTGAGGCGTCGCTGCGTCACGGCCAGGTTGCCGACCTGCCGGTCGAGCCATACGTAGAGGACCATCCGCGCCGCGATGTCGGTGCTGATCAGGTGCAGCAGGTGGTAGCCGTTGCCCGCGGTGATGACGATGCCCTCGACGTGGGCGGGCTGGCCCACGGTGGCGAAGGCGGCCGTCTGCATCGTCGCGTGGATCATGTCGGCGGCGCCCGCGTCGTAGGAGTCGCGGTCGCCGTGGCCGCGCCCGGCCGTGCCGATGGTCGAACCGCTGGGGTAGTCGATGAGACTGGCTCCCAGGACGCCGTTGAGCGTCATCATCTGATGAAGACAGTTCTCTATGTCGAGCACAAGCCGCTCCCCTGCCGCTCTGATGCCGCCCCCAGACCCGCCCCAGCACCGGCACCGTCAGGGGAGGGAGTGTCGGCCGCGCCTGTCCGACCGACGCCGACCGCGGCAGGTTATGCGGCGCACACGCTCGGCGATCGCACATGGTGTCCGTCGGGCGGTCACGGCTAGGACACGGCGAGGGGCGCGGCCCCCGTGCGGCCGCGCCCCTCGTCTGTTCGGTACGGCTAGTGCGCGTACACCTCGAACTCCGAGATCTGTGCCGCGGGCCAACCGTTGTTGCTGGTGAACGTCAGGGTGATCCGCTGCGCCACGGTGGCCGGGAAGGCGATCTCCACGACGTTGCCGGTCTCCGGCGCGAACAGGTACTCCACCGGCCCGACCAGCTGCGTCCCATCGGCGTCGACCGCGATGGTCTGCCAGCGGCCGCCCCAGTTCGCGGGCAACTTCAGCACGATCCGGCTGACCGAGACCTGGTGGCCCAGGTCGACGGTGACCGTCTGCGGGAACGCCCCGTTCTGGCTCTCGAAGTACGAGCCCTGGTCGCCGTCGGCGAGCCGGTCCGGCCCGCACCACCAGCACGCCTGCGAGCTGGACGTGATCGTGCGGCCCAGGGCCAGGTTGCCGTCCGGGTCGAACCCGATCCCGGTCAGCCCCACCACGTACGGCCCGGCCGGGGAGGTGCTGTGGATGGTCACCGGACCGGCGTAGTTGCCCGACGACTGCGGCGCGAACCGGATCCGCAGGGTGCAGGTGGCGCCGACGGCGATGGTGGTGCAGCCCTGCGCGACGGTGTAGCCGTTGGGGACGAACACCGCCTCGACGGTGATCGGCTTCGGACCGGGGTTGGTGATCGCGATGGGCAGCACGGCCTCGGTGCCCACCGGCTGGAAACCGAAGTCGACCCCCTTGGCCTGGGCGATCTCTAGCTGGCCCGCCGGGGCGAAGCCGCACTTCGTGCTCGACCAGCCGAGGTTGCCTGCGCCCCGGGTGAGGGCGAAGCCGCTGGCGCAGTCGTACGCGCCCGCGCCACCCAGCCCGGCGGCGACGACGTGTGCGAAGGTGGCCGCGCCCGGCGCCTGGAGCTGCACCGCGGTGGTGCCCGCCCCGACGATGGCGACTCGGTCCACCGACACATTGGTGATCGACTTACCGAAGAACTGGATCCCCGCGTACGAGCTGTCCAGCAGGGTCAGGTCGCGCACCTCGATCGCGCCGTCCATCGGGGCGTCGGCGGCGTAGAACCACAGCGCACCGATCTCGGTGGGCTCGTTGGGCACCAGGTCGCCGGTACGCACCAGCAGGTCGCGCGCGATCGAGGTGGTCCCGGCCAGCGGCACCGCGCCGAACCGGTTGCCGACGTGCACGCCGCCGCCCTGAGTCACGGTGTCGGCGACGATGTTGTCCGCCACGGTGTTGTCGTGCCCGCCGTAGACCGCGAACCCGTTGGCCAGCAGCGGCACCGACACCGTGTTGCGACGGAACGTGTTGTGGTGGTCGGCGTTGACGTCCGACCACATGGCCAGGCCGTCGTCACCGGTGTTGCGGACGAACAGCTGCTGCACGACGGTGTCGCTCACCCCGTTGTGCAGGTTGAGGCCGTCGGCCCAGACGTTCTTGATCCGGCCGCCGGTGATGGTCAGGCCCTCGGACGGCCCGTCGAACCACATGCCGACCTTGGTGTGCTCGATCCACAGGTTGTCCACCGTGGACCCACCGCCGAGCGAGCCGCCCAGGCCGCTGTCGCTGGTCGAGTCGTCGCGGACCACGGTCTCGCCGAAGATCGCGAAGTCGGCCAGGTGCACGTCGGTGCTGGTGTTCGGCGCGCCGTTGCCGAAGACGCCCACCCCCGCGCCGTGCAGCACGGTGTGCCACGGCCCGGCGCCGCGCACGGTCACCCGGTCCACCACCAGGTGGCGCGGCACCGTGTAGGTGCCCGCCGGGAGCCACAGCCCGCGCTGCTGCGCCTTCGCGGCGTCGATCGCGTCCTGCAGCGCCTGCCCGGAGTCGGCCGCGCCGGTCGGGTCGGCGCCGAAGTCGAGCGCGTTCAGGAACCCGGCCGGGGCGGTCGCGGCGGGGGCCACGACCTCGAAGTCGGCCAGGTCGACCACGGCCGCCGCGGCGGCGCGCAGCCGCACCCTGGTGCCCGCGGGCAGCGTTCGTCCGAACTGGGTGCGCACGTCGTCGAAGTAGTGGTGCTGCCCCCGGTCGGCCGGGTTGTTGGTGTACGGGTAGTTGCCGTACACGTGCGCGTACTTCGAGGTCAGCGGCAGCGTGCCCAGCAGGGCGCCGTTGGCGGTGACCGTCAGCGTGGTGCTGCTGCCGTCGGCGACCGAGTAGCGCACGTCGACCGCGTTGGCGGGCCGGGCGAGCGTGAACTCGACCCACTCGCCCGCGTCGAGGCTGACCGCGCGGCGGCCGGACGCCTCGGCGGCCAGGTGGGTGAACGCCCGGTCGGCGGTGAGCACGCTGCCGCTGGTGCGGGCGTGCTCGGCCTCGTACTCGGTGAACGGGACGGGGGCGCCGGGGCCGCCGGGCAGCGCGGGCAGCGGCAGCGCGGTGCCGGGTAGGGACGGCACGGTGGGGGTCGCGGGCGCCGCGGCGGCGGGCACCGCCGCGAGCACGCCGGTGGCGGCGGCCGTCGCCACCACCATGGCGGTACGGAGCAGCATGGATGGCTCCTTAGGAAGGACGGGTGAGGGGCGGTCAGGCGGAGGTCGGGGGTGTTTCGGGCGCGTCGCCGCCGTGATCCGCGCTGAGCAGCGTAAGCACCACGCCTGGAATTAGTCCAGAGGATCACGCAACTTCTCGACAGCAACGTTGCACGTCTTTGCACACGAGTGAGGTCCTGCCCGTCTTGAAATCGCAGGTGAGCAAGGGACTGTGCGGCACCACACCCCGTAGGACACGGCGCCTTGAAGTCCGATGTGCTCCACCAAAGCAGCCGTTCGGCCCAGTTTTGGCGAACATGGTTTACGCAAATATCTCGTCTGGTAACGCAATTCAATGCAAGGCGGTTCGGCGTCAAACCGCGCGGAAGCGGTGCCCGGCGACGCTGCAGGTCCGTAACGTGTACGGGGTGACCGGTGCCCGAATCACCCGCCGCACGCTGCTCGCCGGGGCGGGCGCGAGCGCGGTCGCCACGGGCCTGGGCGCCTGCGGGCCGGGTGGCTCGCCCACCGCCGCGACCTCGGCGCCGACCTCTCCGGCCGCCGCCGTGTCCGGTCCGACGGCCGCGCCGAGCCCGTCCCCCGCAGCCGAGGCCGCGCTGCGCAAGAAGATCGCGCGGATGCTGATCGCGGGGTTCCGGGGTGCGACGGTCGGGCCCGGCGACTGGATCGTGCGCGCCATCGCCGAGCAGGGCCTCGGCGGCGTGATCCTGTTCGACCGCGACCAGCTCACCGGCGGCAGCCGCAACATCGACTCCCCGCGGCAGGTGACCGCCCTGATCCGCGCTCTGCGTGCGGCCGCACCGCACGTGATCGTCTCCATCGACCAGGAGGGCGGCAAGATCGCGCGGCTGAAGCCGGCCAACGGCTTCCCCGCCACCGCCTCGCAGGAGGCGATCGGCGCTCGCGACTCGCCGAAGGCCACTCGGCAGTGGGCCGAGGGCATGGCGAAGACGCTGGTCGACATCGGGGTGGACTACAACTTCGCGCCGGTGGTGGACCTCGCGGTCAACCCCGACAACCCGGCCATCGCGCAGCTCGACCGCGCCTTCTCCGCCGACCCGGCCGTGGTGGCGGCCAACGCGGAGATCGCGATCAAGGCGTACCGCGCCGCGAAGGTGCGTTCCTCGGTCAAGCACTTCCCGGGGCTGGGCAGCGCCAGCGGCAACACCGACTTCGAGTCCGTCGACGTCACCGACACCTGGACCCGGACCGAGCTGGAGCCGTACCGCACGCTCATCAAGGACGGCACCGTGGACACGGTGATGGTCACCCACTTCCACAACCGGCAGCTCGACCCCGAGCTGCCCATGTCGCTGTCCCACGCGGTCGTGACCGGGCTGCTCCGCGAGCAGCTCGGCTGGGACGGGCTCGTGGTCAGCGACGACATGCAGGCCACCGCCATCACCAACCGGTACCGCCGCGAACAGGCCGTCGAGCTGGCCCTGGCGGCCGGGGTCGACCAGCTCGTCTTCGGCAACCAGGCGGTGTACGACCCCGACGTCGTCCAGGGCGTCGTCGGCACCGTGCTCGACCTGGTCCGCGCCGGAAAGGTGACCGAGGCGCAGATCGACCGGTCGGTGGCCCGCATCGACGCCCTGTGGCCGTCGAGATGACGACACTCCGCCGGTCACCGCACGACGCAGCCGGTGTAGACGTCCCACGACGCCTCCTGGACCTCGATCACCTCGTCGCACACCGTCGAGGTGGTGACCGCCGCGTGGGCCGGGGCGACCCCCAGCAGCGTGCTGCCGGCGGCGGCTGCGCTGATCACCAGTGCGGTGAGGACGGCACAATCTTCATGGCCTTGTCCTTCGCCTTGTCGGGCTGCGACACCCCTCGGCGTCGCGGAGAAAGCATCCGTTCGCAGCGCACCCCCGGTCGTCGGCAGAACTCCTCATCCAGGGCCCCGAAACCCTTACCCGGGCGTACCCGAAACCTCAGCCGACCGCATCACCGCGGGTGGCGGCCACTCAGCCGCGAACGCGCCCGACAGCCGCCCAGGTCGGCCAGGTAGCCGAAACGCGCTGGCCCGACCGGGCCGGATGCCGCTAACCTGCGCGGCGATGCATGAGAACGAGATCACCGTCAGCTCTGATCAGATGCGCCGCCTGATCGAGAGCCAGTTCCCGCGGTGGGCCGGGCTGCCGGTCATCGGCCAACCCATCGGCGGCACGGACCACGCCCTGTTCCGCATCGGCGACGACCTGGTCGCGCGCATGCCGCGCATCGACTGGGCGACCGACCAGGCCGACAGCGACAGCCGTTGGCTGCCCGTGCTGGCACCGCACCTGCCGCTGCCGGTCCCGGTGCCGCTCGGGGTGGGCGAGCCGGGTGCGGGCTACCCTTACCGCTGGTCGGTGGTGCCATGGTTGCCGGGCGAGAACCCAGCCGACGGGAACTTCGACCCGGACGCGGCAGCGGCCGACCTCGCCGCGTTCATCACGGCCCTGAGCCGTGTCGACACCACCGGCGGCCCGGTGAAGACCGGCACGATGCGCGGGGTGCCGCTGGCCGCCCGGGACGAGCTGACCCGCCAGGCCATCGCCGCGCTGGGCGACCGGGTCGACACCCGTGCGGTGACCCGCTCCTGGGAGCAGTCGCTGGAAGCCGACGCCTGGACCGGCCCACCGGTATGGCTGCACGGCGACCTCCAGGCCGGGAACCTGCTCGTGCACGAGCGCCGCCTCTCCGCCGTGATCGACTTCGGCGGCCTGGGGCTGGGCGACCCGGCGGTCGAGCTCATGCCCGCGTGGAGCATGTTCTCGGGGAGTTCCCGCGACCTGTTCCGCGACGCGCTGGGCTGCGACGAGGCGATGTGGCTGCGCGGTCGGGGCTGGGCGCTGTCGACAGCGCTGGTCGTGCTGCCCTACTACTGGGACACGTACCCCGCCATGGTCACCGAGGGAAAGCGGAAGGTCGCGGCCGTACTGGCCGACGGCTGAACGGGCGCGGCAGCCGTCGGCGACCGCGCCCGTAGACCCGTCAGCCGTAGGTCGGGTGCTGGGGCCAGCCGGGCGGCGAGTCCTCCCAGTCCTCCTGGCGGCCGTACGGCGTGAGGTCCAGGATGTTGTTGGCGAACAGCACCCGGTCGACGCCCCGCTGCGTGGTGTTGTAGGTGAGGTAGACGTCGTCGCCGTCGCGCAGGAACACGCTGAGCATGAAGCCGCCGCCCGCGCCGATGTCGTCGGCGAACGAGGTGCCGTGCGACGACACGAACGGCAGCGTCCAGCCCCGCTCCGCCTTGTACGCCTCGATCTGGGCCAGCGGCATGTTGGAGACGTTCACCCAGGTGACGCCGTCGCTGTTGAGATCCGCCAGACTCGCGGCCGGGATGTTGTCGGTGAACCTGGTGCAGCCGGGGCAGAAGCGGTTCGGGCCCCGGTCCATGAACTGGTAGGTGGCGAGCTGGGTGCGACCCTCGAACAGTTCGAGCAGGGTCTTCGGACCGTCGGGCGTGTCGAAGACGTACTCGGTGCTGAATTTGGTCATGGGTAGGCGACGGCGGCGCGCCGCGATCGCGTCGAGGGCCCGGGTTGCTTCCTTCTCGGCTTTGAGCAGCTCGTCGCGCGCCTGCTGCCAGTCTTCCGCCGATACGACCGGTGGTTTCTCCATACCCCCGATTCTCGTCCCGCGCACCGACAAAACGGCCTGTCGATCACCAATCGTGTCGACCGGGGCTGGTCGCCGCAAACAGGTCACGGCGACCAGCCGCCGGGTCAGCCCGTGACCGTGATGTTCGCGGTGCCGGTCACGCCGTTGACCGTGACCGACAGGGCGACCGTCCCCGCGCGCAGCGCGGTCAGCTCGCCGGTGGCCGGGTCAAACGAGGCGACATCCCACGGGCGTGCGAACAGGCGCGGACCGAGGTGCAACCCGGCCCCGCCCGACCAGCGAAGCGACGCCGGGTACGCCACCGGCACGGTCCGCCCGCCCGGCTGCGTCAACGTCGCCGTCACGTCGGCCGTCACGCCCCGGGCCAGCGTGCTCGGCGCCGCGACTTCCAGCCCGTCGACGTGCGGGTTGACCTGCACCGACAACTGGCGACCGGTGACGCCCCACAGCGACCAGCCGGTGAAGCCGCCGTCGTCGGCCGCGGTGGACGGGTTCTTGCCGGAGTTGCCGTTGACGAAGTACGGCACCCCGTCCACCCGCGCCGCGTGGAAGGTGCCGACATGCGCCCCGATGAACGCCGCGCCCTTGCCCGACGCCGCCCGGAAACCGGCCAGCCACCGCTCCAGCAGCTCCGCCTCCTTGCGGTCGTTGAGCTGGCTGGCCAGGGCGGGCGTCGGGTCGCGCGGCGGCACGTGCTGCACCACCACGACCGAGTCGACCGTCGCGTCGGCGGCGGCCGAGTCCAGCGCGGACCTCAGCATCCCGTACTGGTCGAACCCGGCGCCCCGGATCGTCAGCGGCGAGGTGTCGAGGGTGACGAAGCGGGTGCCCTTGTGGTCGAACACCCGCCGGGTGGCGCCGAAGACGCTCTCGAAGTTGGCGATCGGCCCGCCCATGATCTCGTGGTTGCCGGGCACGTAGTAGTACGGCACGGAGTCGCCGATCTCCTCGTCCAGGACCTGCTTGGCGAAGGCGATGTCGGCCGGGGACGCCTCGTCCACGAAGTCGCCGTCGATGAGGAAGAAGTCCGGCCGGGCCGCCTTGATCTCGCGCAGGGTGCGGCGGGCGTTGGCGACGATGTCGCTGTCGGGCGCGCGGGCGACGAACTGCGAGTCGGACATGACGGCGAACCGCCAGTCCGCGGCGTCGACCGCGCCGTACGCGGCGATCACCGGGTCCTGCACCCGCGGCTCCGGCGGCGCGGTGACCGACGGCGGCACCTTCGCGACCAGGTCGTCGACGATCACCTCACCGGTGTACTGGGCCGCCGCCTTGGTCTCCACCACGTAGAAGCGCCGCAGCTTCAGCGGGTACGCGATCCCGGCCGGGACCGGCATCTCGACGTAGCGCCAGCCGGTCCAGGTCACGAAGTCGCCGCGCAGCACCTTGGACTGGCCGAGGCCGTCGTAGAACTCCAGCGCGGGCCACTCCCCCTTGCCGCCGCCGTGGATCCACATGCCGAACGCCTGCGGCTGGCCGTCCACGGTGAACTGCGCCGGCGGGTTGGCGTACGCGGCCCGGGTGGCCGTGGACTGGGTGAAGTCGTAGCTCAGCCGCAGTCCGGTCCCGGTGCGACCGGGCGCCGCCGACAGCGAGCCGGAGGCGCGGGCCTGGCTGAACGTCCACTGCGCCGCGTCCTCGAACGAGGCGACCGGCACGTCGGTGAGGCCGACGGTGACCGCGACGGTGGTGCTGTGCCCGGAGACGGTCGCGGTGATCAGTCCGGCGCCGGGCGCCACCCGCGGCGTGACCGTGAACGTTCCCGACGCTCCGGCCTCGACCGCGAACAGGTCGTGGTCGTAGTCGAGCTTCACGTCGGCGGGTTCGATCGGGGCGGTGAAGCCCTGCCGGTCGGCGCCGACGACGCCGAACCCACCGGTCGTGGCGGTGCCGGACAGGCCGAGCCGGGCCACGGTCGGGCGCACCCGGTCCAGCGGTTGCAGGACGGTCACCGTGGCTCTGCCGGTGGCGGCGCCGCGCCGCGCGGTGACCTCGGCGGTGCCCGGGAAGAGCGCATGGAAGACGCCGTCCCCGCCCGGCCAGCCGACCAGCGGGTGGTCGGACAGCCAGAGCGGAGCACCCGTGGCCGGGCCGTAGGTCTCGTCGTAGCCGTGCGCGGTCAACTTCCGGGTCAGGCCGGGAAAGACCCGGTCGGGGCGGGCCAACGTGACCTGGTCGGCGCCGGGCGCCACGGCGGGGTCGGCGTCCGGGGCCACCCAGTAGCCGCGCAGCCTGCCGGAGCCCTGCGGCGCGTACAGCGCCAGG
The DNA here is from genome assembly GCF_019083965.1 of Catellatospora tritici. Lineage (GTDB taxonomy): Bacteria > Actinomycetota > Actinomycetes > Mycobacteriales > Micromonosporaceae > Catellatospora > Catellatospora tritici. The sequence goes on along the minus strand of NZ_JAHRCY010000033.1, from coordinate 26,376 downwards.
CCGTTGGCGACCGCGCGCTCCGAACCGTCGGACGGGCTGTTCTCCAGGGTGAGTTCGGCCTCGCCGGGCCGGCGCGCCAGCAGCGTCGAGGAACCGCCGCCGTCGATGTTCAGCGCCGTGTACGCCCCGGCGTCGGCCACCATCCGCGCCCACTGGGTCAGCCCGACCCCGGCGCTGTTGACCTGCTTGCCGTCCACGGTGAGCAGGAACATCCGCGTGCCCGCCCGGTCGAAGCCGATCGCGGTGCGCGCGGCGGGCGCGTTGTCGTCGAACGTCTGCGGCACCCCGTCCTTGACCAGCTGGAAGTTGCCGCCGATGGCCGCATGCAGCGGGCCGCCGTCGGAGGTGCGCGGCCGGTACGACACGGTCACCCGCTCGCCCACCGCGAGCTGCCGCAGCGTGGCGGCGCCGCCCTCGCGCCCGAGCAGCACGGTGCTGCCCTCCGGCAGCGTCCCGGTCCCGGCGCTCGACGAGACCGCGGTCACCACCCCGTCGCTGAGCAGCACCTCGGTCACGTCGGTCGCGCCGTCGACGGCGCGCTGGCGCGGGTAGGCGCCCCAGCGAGCGGTGAACAGGCCGACCCCGTCGGTGCCGACCCGGTTGTTGAACTGGGTCAGCGGCGCCGAGCCGCCCGGCCACGCGGCCGAGCCCTCGAAGTACACCTGTAGGAGGCGGCCGACGCCCTCGGCGCTGAATCCGACGGCGTTGTTCCAGCCGCTGGTCGGCGACTGCACCAGCGCGCCGTTCTCGACGCCGACGCCCAGCGCCGCGCCGGAGTTGTTGATGTCGAAGAAGTCACCGTTGATCGCGGCGACGGGCCGGGTGTCGCGTGAGGTCGCGGCGGCGGCCATGTGCCGGACGGTGTCGTCGGCGGCGACCGTGCCCGGACTCAGGTAGTCGATGGTGGTGCCTTTGCCGAGGTCGACGCTGAGGGTGTCGGTGCGCAGCCAGGCCGTGCCGTCCACAGTGTCCGTCGAGGTCAGCGTGATGCCGGGGGCGACCGGGCGGGTGGTCTGCGCTGTCTGCAGCGCGGGCAGCGGGGCGGCCGCGGCCGCCGGGCGCGACAGCGGCACCAGCGTGGCGGCGACGAGCGCGCCGACCAGCGCGCCGCGCGTCAGGAGTCGAGGGGGATGAGACATAGAAGGCAGTACACCCGCCTTCGGCGAACATTTTCAAGAGATTCCGTGTGTATGAAGGGAATCTTCTTGATGACCCCTCACCGACGGATCAGGTGTCCGTTGATCGCCACCACGTCGGCGGCGAACTGCGGCAGCTCCACCACCTGCACCCCGGCGGCGGCCAGCAGCTCCACCCCCTCGCAGTCGGCCAGCAGCAGGGGCTCGCGCAGGGCGAAGTAGACCCGCGGAATCCCCGCCCGCAGGATCAACTGCGTGCACGGCAGCGGACGCGAGGCGCGCACCGAGCACGGCTCCAACGTGGAGTAGATCGCCGCGTCGCGCAGATCCACTCCGGCCAGTTTGGCCAGGGCCGACTCCTCGGCATGGACGTAGGAGTCGGTCTCGCGGGAGTAGCCGTACGCGAGCTGGCCACCATACGCGTCGACGACCACCGCGCCGACGTTGAACGCGTCCGGGACCGACGGGCAGCGCCGCGACCACTCGATGGCGTGGCGCATGTGGGCGAGGTCCAGGTCTGTCGCGATCATGCCTGTGCTTCGTTCGTGAGGAGGTAGCGGAGGTACGCGCAGTCGCCGTTGCGGCCGGCGTCGGCCAACCGCATCCGGCGGCCGGGGCCGAAGGGGAAGGCGGCGTCGCCGACGAAGCGGGGGGCGGCGCTGTCGCCGACGAAGAACGGCGCGACCGACAGTTCGATCTCGTCGACCAGGCCCTGTGCCAGGAACTGGGTGTGGATCGTGCCGCCGCCCTCGACCATGAGCCTGCGTACGCCGCGGCGGTGCAGGTCGGCCAGCAGTTCCGGCAGCGACACCGGGTCGCCCGCGGCGACGACGTCGGCCACCCCGCCAAGGGTCGCCCGAGCCTGGGCCGCGACGGCGTCGGGCACGTACACGATCTTGGCGCAGGCGCCGGTGGTGAAGAACGGCGCCGCCGGATCCAGCGCGCCGCTGCCGCTGATGGTCACCTTCGCGGGCGTCTCGGGTTCGCCCCGGTCCAGCCGCTGCTGACGCAGCTCGGGCGAGCGGACCAGCAGGCGCGGGTTGTCGGCCCGGATCGTGGCGGCCCCCACCAGGATGGCGTCGACGGCCGCCCGCTGCCGGTCCACTCGGGCGAAGTCCTCGGGGCTGGACAGCAGCAGCCGGTGCGCGCTGCCGTCGTCGAGGTAACCGTCCAGCGACATGGCTGCCTCGAGCAGGACGTACGGGCGGTCGGCCACGGAGCGCTCCAGGGGGCAGTGGATGGGGGACGGACCGCCGCCACGCCGCGGCGATCGTCGGCGCCGGACCCCGCGGTGGCCCTGGGTTCCCTGGGCACCGGTCGCGCCGTCATGCGCCCGCAGCCGTGATGGCCTGCGCTTTCTCCGGCGCCGCACGTACGGATGCTACCGCAGCGACGCCCCCCTTCAGGTGATCTTGTGACGCACTCCCCAGCCTGGCGGCTGGCGGCTGGCGGCTGGCGGCTGGCGGCTGGCGGCTGGCGGCTGGCGGCTGGCGGCTGGCGGCTGGCGGCTGGCGGCGCCATGATCGCGTTCCTCGGTCACCATGTCGGCTACAGGGCGACCTTTTGACCGACGACGGCGATCATCGGCCGGAACAGCCCCGAAGATCGCGACCTCCGGTCACAACACTGCACAGTCCACCGACCCAAACCCACTTTCCGCCGCAACAGCCGATCACCGAGCAGAGCCAGTGCGGATCACGACCCTCGGACCGGCCGCAGCGCCGCATACGCCACGCACGAAAGCCCTACCTGACCACAAACCGCAGTCCGTAGGCCACGCCCGTGCCACCCCGCCCCCGGGCGGTCGGATGATGGGCGCCGCGTCCCGAGCACAAGCCGGGTGTAACCAAGGTGCGGCAGGCGGACATTCCCAGGCATGGAACCAGAGCACACGGCCGACAGACAGCGCTTCGAGGAGCTGTTCGACGCCCACTACGCGGAGCTGACCCGGTTCGCGTCCCGCCGGGTGGGCGCCGACGCGGCCGGTGACGTCGTCGCCGCCACGTTCCTCGTCGTCTGGCGCCGGTTCGCCGAACTACCCGCCGATCACCCTCGGGCCTGGCTGTACGCCACCGCCCGGCAGGTCATCGCCAACGAGGTGCGCGGGCGGACCCGCTGGGACCGACTCACCGCCAAGGCGGCCGGGATCGCCGACACGAGGGTCGAGGACCACGCGGCCCAGGTCGACGAGCAGCTGCGGGTGCGGGCCGTCCTCGACCGTCTCTCCCCCGCCGACCAGGAGGTACTGCGCCTGATCGAGTGGGACGGGTTGGAGGTGGCCGAGGCGGCGCTGGTCCTGCGGTGCAGCCGTACCGCGCTGAAGGTGCGACTGCACCGGGCCAGGCGCCGCTTCGCGCAGCGGCTGCTGGCCACCGAGGACCGCGAGACCGCGCCGGTCCGCCGTCCGTCCATCATCGCCGGAGGGAGCACCACCTCATGAACGACCGCACCGCCCAGGCCCTGGCCCGGCTGCGGGCCGCCGACCCCGCGCCCACCGCACCCGACCCGCGGCACCCGCAGGCCCGCGACCTGCTGTCCCGGGTGCTCGACAGCCCCGACACGGCACCACCCGCCCCCGCCCGCAACCGCCGCCGACTCGTGGTCGGCTTCGCCGGAGCGGTCGCGGTCGCCGCGGCGGGCGTGTTCGCCCTCGCCCAACCGGCCGCCGCCTACACCGTGGACCGCCACCCCGACGGGACCGTCGCGGTGGTCATCCGGCCGTCCCAACTGCACAGTCCGGACAAGCTCAACGCGGCGCTCGCCCGGGTCGGCGCGCGTACGACGGTGCTGCCGATGGTCCCGGCCGGTCAGTGCACCACCCCGCCCGACATCGACCCGGCGTTCCGGATGCCCGACGATCCCACGCCGGAGCAGGTCGCCGCCCAGATCGCCCGCTTCCCCGTCGACTACCGGCTGGGCGACGAGGAGGTACTCATCACGATCCGGCCCTGGCTGATCCCGAGCGCCGACACTCTCGCCCTCGGCTACGCCTTCGCCGCTGGCCCCGACGGCCCGACGACATACGTCCGCCCCGCCGTGGTCAGAACCATGCCCGGCTGCCTGCCCATCCCCACCCCGCCTCGCCGCTGACCCACCGTCCCGTGACGGCGGTCCGATGCGGACCGCCGCCACGTGCGCGGCGTTATGGACCGTGCAGTTTCGGGGAAACTGCGCTAAATCAGGCTCCAATTCGTGCAGTTTTCCTGAAACTGCAGCCTGCCTCACCGACACTGCTACTGGGATGATCGGGACGGCGCGCCGCAGCCGGGGTTGCTAGGCTCCGCGCCATGTTTGCGGGTGAAGAAGACGGCATGCTGCGGCGGATGCTCGACGATCCCGACTTTCCGCACCATACGGCGGCCGAGCACGCGGTCCGGTTCCGCGCGACCGGTGACGTGGCGGAACTGGTCGCGGTGCACGACGATCCGCATCCGTGCGGTATGACCGAGATCATCTTCGCGGTCGCCGGGTCGCAGCGGTCGTGGCTCAACTGGGTGCCGATGCCCAGCGAGGCGATCTCCAATATCGCGAGTGAGGTCGCCAGGCGCCGTGCCGAGGGCGAGGACCTGAAGATCACTGGTCTGGGGTTGTCCGCTGCCGAGCCCGCCAGTGCGGTCACCGCCTTCCGCCGGATCGCGGGCCCGGTCGAGATCGGCGTCGAAGCCTTCCCGCAGCCGGACATCCGGACGCCGGTCCGCCCCGGCCGGTACGCGGTCTGGCGTTACGAGGGCAGCGAGCCGGTGCCCGCCGTCCCCGCGCCGTCGGACGAGGCGGTGCGGGTGCTGCACGAAGTCGGCGCGGAGCCGTGGCCGTCGCTGCTGTCGGGGTATCTCAAAGCCGAGCCGCTGGGCGGGCTGCCGCTGGCGGACCTGCTCGGCCTGCTCGCGCACCTGCCACAGGCGCCGGACACCCCGCGCTGGCAGCACCTTGGCAAGTCGACGCCGTCGTACTGGTTCCGGCTGATGCAGCCGTGGGTGTGCCTGGGCATCCTGCACCACGCCAAGGACGAGCCGTGGGCCACCTCGACGCGGCGGCAGGTGCTGGTCGACCTCGCGTTCGGCATCGAGGACTGGGTCTCCGACGCGGCATTGTTCGCGCTGGTCACCGCCGCGTACCGGGAGCCGGAGCTGCGCGAGGAGGTGCGTGACCTGGTCCGTGCCCGGCTCGACGCGGCCATGGCCGCGAACAGGCTGGTCACCATCGAGGAGTCGCTGGCGCATCTGATGCTCGCCACCCCCGGCTGCCGCGCCGACGACCGGGCGGCGGCGATGGCCGTGCTGACCCGCCCGGATGGTGACGACGAGGGGGAACCGGCGCAGCCCGAAAAGCGCCGATGGTGGCGGCGCCGCGGCTGAACCGCGGCACCGCCGCCCGGCCATGGCTCAGGCGCCCCGCAGACCGAGCGGGTGCGCAATCGCCCCGCCCGGTCGCGCTCGCGCCACTGACAAGTCACGCCAGCGCAGTGGCGGCCGCGTCGGCCTCCGCTCGCATGACGGCACGGCGCCGGGTCGGCAGCCCGAGGGTGGGGTTGGCCACGCCCCAGGCAGCGCCCTTGCAGATCAGCTCCTTGTAGACGGCGGCGAACCGGCCGGTCAGGACCCCCTGCACGGCGCGATCGTCGGCGGTGACGTACTGGATCAGACCCTCAGCACGGCCCAGCGAGATGCACTGGTTGAAGTAGCGGATCGGCGTGGTCGGCAGCTTCCCTCCGGTCAGGCGCGCCGCGATCGCGTCGGCGGCCTGCCACGCCATCGGGACGCCCGAGGCGCACGACATACGCAGCGGCTTGCCCTCGGGGCCGATCGCGTAGGCCGCGTCACCGACGGCGTACACGTCCGGGTGCGAGACCGAGCGCATGGTCGCGTCGACCCTGATCTGGCCGGTGCCGGTGACCTCCAGCGTGGTCGCCGCCGCGATCGGGTGCACCGCGAAGCCGGTGGTCCACACGGTGACCGCGGCCGGGATGGCCTGGCCGTCGGCGGTGGTGACGCGGTCGGCTTCGACGCCGGTGACGGCGGCGTGCTCGTACCCGGTGATCCCGAACTTGTCGAAGACCTTGCGCAGGTGGGCCCGACCCTTGATCGAGAGCCAGTCGCCGAGCTCGCCGCGGGCGGCGAGGGCGACGTGGAGGTCCGGCCGGGCCTCGGCGATCTCGGTCGCGGCCTCCACGCCGGTGAGGCCGCCGCCGACGACGGCCACGGTCTGCCCGGCGTCGAGGCGGGCCAGCCGCTCGCGCAGCCGCAGGGCCCCGGGACGGCTGGCGATCTGGTACGCGTGCTCGGCGGTGCCCGGGACGCCCTGCGCGTTCCAGCCGCTGCCGAGGGCGTAGACGAGCGTGTCGTAGGCGAGTTCCGCGGTGCCGTTCGCGTCGCTCACCGTGACGGTCCTACGGTCGACGTCGACACCGGTGACCTGCGCCAGCCGCAGCTCGACGCCGGTGCCCGCGAACATCTCGCGCAGCGGTCGGGGCTTCAGTTCCTGGCCGGTCGCCAGCTGGTGCATCCGGACCCGTTCCACGAAGTCGGGCTCGGCGTTGACGAGGGTGATCGTGACGTCCTCGCGGCGCAGCCGCTTGGCCAGGCGACCGGCGGCGGTGGCTCCGGTGTATCCGGCGCCGAGGACGATGACGCGGTGCTGCATTTCCTCGCTCCTGTCTTTCGCGGGTTCGCCACCTGAACCGGGCGGCCCGCCGTTTGCTGACAGGAACGCGGTGTGAAGCACCTCATACCGCGGCCAGAAGGCGAAATACCGCGGTCAGAAGGCGTGGAACAGGGGCTCCCCGTGCTCGACCGTCGCCCAGTACGCGCTCGCCCGGTCGAGCTTGTCGGGGTTGACCTGGTTGCGGAACGCCGCGATGCCCCCGGCGGTCACCTCCAGGCACATGATGCCGACGACGCGGCCGTCCACCACCGCCACCGCCGCGGGGTCGCCGTTGGCGGTCCAGGCGTACACCTCCGGGGTGCCGCCGACCAGCGCGCGCTTGGACGCGGCCGGTTTGAACAGGCCCCACAGGAACTTCGCGACCGCGACCGCGCCCTCGAACGCCTTGGCGCGGGCCGGGACCTTTCCGCCGCCGTCGCCGATCGCGATCGCGTCGGCGGTGAGCAGGCGCACCAGCGACTCGGTCCGACCGCTGACGGCGGCCGCCAGGAACTCCTCGACGATCCGCCGGGCGGCGGCCGCGTCGATCTCCGTACGGACCGTGCCGTCGGCGACGTGCTTCTTGGCACGGTGGTAGAGCTGCTGGCTGGCGGCCTCGGTGAGGTCGAGGATCTCGGCGATCTCCCGGTGCGGGTAGTCGAACGCCTCGCGCAGGACGTACACCGCGCGCTCGTTGGGAGACAGGCGCTCCAGCAGGGTGAGGACCGCGTACGAGACCGATTCGCGCTGCTCGGCGGTGTCGGCCGGGCCCAGCATCGGGTCACCACCGAGCAGCGGCTCGGGCAGCCACTGGCCCACATAGGTCTCGCGGCGCGCCCGCGCGGAGGTGAGCTGGTTGAGGCACAGGTTGGTGAGGACCTTGGTCAGCCAGGCTTCGGGGACCTCGACGCGGTCCAGGTCGGCGGCCTGCCAGCGCAGGAAGGTCTCCTGCACGGCGTCCTCGGCCTCGGCGGCGGAGCCGAGCAGCCGGTAGGCGATGGCCTGCAGGCGCGGCCGGGCGGCCACGAACCGGTCGACATCGTCGGCGCGCAAGGTCATGGCCCCGAGCCTAGCCCGCGGTACGTCCGGACCCGATGTCGTCCCAGGCGGCCTGCCGTGTCAGGGGGCGTGTCAGAGGCGTGTCAGAGGGGTGACAGGCCGGATCCCGATAGTCGACCGCATGACGACTTCAGCGATCGCCGTCTCCGGACTGCGAAAAGCGTACAAGGACAAGGTCGTGCTCGACGGCATCGACTTCGACGTCCCCACGGGAACGGTGTTCTCCCTGCTCGGTCCGAACGGGGCGGGCAAGACCACGACAGTCAACGTGCTGACCACGTTGATGAGGGCCGACGGCGGCACGGTCCGCGTCGCCGGCCATGACATCACCACCGAGGCCAAGGCGGTGCGCGCGGCGATCGGCGTCACCGGCCAGTTCGCGGCGGTGGACGATCTGCTGACCGGGCGGGAGAACCTGCAGCTGATGGTCGACCTGAGCGGGGTGCCCGCCCAGGACGGCAAGCGGATCGTCACCGACCTGCTGGAACGGTTCGAGCTGACGGACTCGGCGGACAAGCCCGCGGCCACCTACTCCGGCGGTATGCGTCGCAAGCTCGACCTGGCCATGACGCTGGTCGGCAACCCCCGGATCATCTTCCTGGACGAGCCGACGACGGGTCTGGACCCGCGCAGCCGCCGCACCATGTGGTCGATCATCCGAGGCCTGCTCGCCGACGGCGTGACCATCTTCCTCACCACCCAGTACCTGGAGGAAGCCGATCAGCTCGCCGACCGGATCGCGGTGCTCGACCAGGGCCGCCTGGTCGCCCAGGGCACTCCCGACGAGCTCAAGCGCCTGATCCCGGGGACCCACGTCCGACTGCGGTTCACCACCGCCTTCGAACTCGACGCGGCCGCGCGGGTCCTCACCGACGCCACCCGCGACGACGAGGCGCTGACCCTGCGGGTTCCCAGCGACGGCGGCACCAAGTCGCTGCGGGCCCTGCTGGACCGGCTTGACGAGTACTCGCTCAGTGCCGAGGAGTGCTCCGTGCACACCCCCGACCTCGACGACGTTTTCCTCGCCCTGACGGGCCACACCACGGAGGTCGCGAAATGAGCGCCAAGTCCCACTCGCTGGTCATGCTGCGTCGCAACGCCAAACACATCGCCCGGAATCCGACCTCGGTGTTCAACGCCGTCCTGATGCCGATCATCATCATGCTGATGTTCGTGTACATGTTCGGGGACGCCTTCGACGTCGGCGTGAACTACATCGACTACGCGACGCCGGGACTGATGCTGCTGGCGGTCTGCTACGGGCTGGGGTCGACCGCCACCGCGGTGAACGCCGACATGACCAAGGGCATCATCAACCGGTTCAAGGTCATGGACGTCTCCCGTGGCGCGGTGCTGACCGGTCACGTCGTGGCCAGCGTGCTGACCAACCTGATCGCCATCGCGGCCCTGGTCGGGGTGGCCTTCCTGCTGGGCTTCAACCCGAAGGCGAGCCTCACCGACTGGCTCGGTGTGGTCGGCGTCATCGTGCTGCTCGCCGCCGCCGCCGGCTGGTTCACCGTCGCCCTGGGCCTGTCGGCGAAGTCCCCGGAGACGGCGGGCATGGCCGCCGTGCCGCTGGTCATGCTGCCCTTCTTCAGCAGCGCGATCGTGCCGGCCGAGAAGATGGGCCCGGGCCTGCGCGAGTTCGCGCAGTACCAGCCCTTCACGCCGATCATCGAGACCCTGCGTGGACTGGTCAACGGCGCGCCGTCGACCAGCGACACGGTGCTCGCCGTGGCCTGGTGCGTCGGCATCGCGCTCGTCGGCTACCTGTGGGCGCGCTCCACGTTCACGAAGCGAGCGTGACCGCGACCAGCCGGCCCCAGTCCAGCTGACTCCCCTCCAGCGCCGCCGCGGCGAACTTCGCGTCGCCGAGGCGGCGCCGCACTGTCTGCTCGATCCGGGCCACGTCCGGGTGGGACCGGTCCGGCAGGCCGCGCACCCCGGCACTCGCCCCGAGCAGCCGCGCGGCCTGCTCGTGCTGGTCGGCGCGCAGCGCCAGATCCGCGACCCCGACGAGCAGCTGGGCGACCAGGGGCGGGTGCCCCGTCTCGATCGCCGTCCGGAAGGCCGCGACGCGGTGTCCACGAGCCTCGTCGAGATCGACGGCAAGGTAACCCAGCAGGTCGTTTATCACCGCGCGGACGTACGCCCGCTTGGCGTCGTCACCCAGCATCGCCCTCGCCGCGTCGAGCTGCCGGTGCGCCTGCTCGGCGTCGCCGCTCCAGCGCGCGAGTTCGGCCTTCGCCAGGGCCAGCTCCGCCAGCGCGTACGGCCAGGAGATCCGCTCGGCGTGCCGCTGCGCCTGCGCCATGGCGGCCGCGCTCGCCTGCGCGTCGCCCGACAGCCAGTACAGCTGGGCCTGCCGCGACCGCATTGACACCACGTCCTCGTTGGCACCGAACTCGGAGACGACCGCGATCGCCTGTTCGTAGTAGTCACAGGCAGCGGCGAACTCGCCGCGCATCGCGATCCGGTTCGCCAGCTCGGTCAGGGCGAACGACATCCCCCATCGATCGCCGAGCGCCCGGAACTCGGTGAGCGCCGTCTCCAGAACTCCGTCGACGTCGCGGCCGTCGTGGCCGAGCAGCATCCGCAACCTGCCCAGGTGCAGCCGGGCCAGGGCGCGCAACCACGGGTCCTCGTCGGTGAGCAGCTGTTCGAACGCGGGGGCGGCCGCGTTCGGCGCGTGCAGCAGGCGCTCCAACGCGGCCACGAACCGCAGCGCCCGGTGGTCCTTCGGCACGCGCTGGCTGATCTCGTACGCCTTGCGGATCCACGCCTCGGCCTGGTCCTGATCACCCGGCCCCCAGGTCGCGAGATCACGAACGGAACGACCGGCGTGCACCCCGGCGTGTACGGCGCGCGCGTACACCACGGCCCGGCTCGCGTCGGCCACCTCACCGGGCAGCGCGGTGGCCGCCATGATCAGCTCGTTGCCCTCCGCCTTGTGCCCGCCCAACCACCAGTACCAGCCCGCCGCGGCGGCGAGCCGCATCGCCCCGGCCGCGTCCGTGGCCGCGATCGCGGCGCGCATCGCCGCGCCGATGTTGTCGTGCTCGGCCTCGAGCCGGGCCAGCCATGCCAACTGTTCCGCGCGGTAGAGATGCGGCTCGGCGGTCTCGACGAGTTCGGTGAGGCACGCCAGGTGCGCCCGACGGGCCTGATCCGACTCCCCCGCCTCCGCCAGCCGCTGCTCGGCGTACTCCTTGATCGTGCCGAGCATGCGGTAGCGCGGCGCCGTCTCCCCCTCGGCGAGCACCAGCGACTTCTCGGTCAGCGCGGTCAGCAGCTCGAACACCTGACCCGGCGGGACCGTGCCGCCCGCGCAGACCCGCTCGGCCGCCTCCAGGCTCGCCCCGCCGGAGAACACCGAGAGCCGGTGCAGGACCGCCCGTTCGGCGTCGGAGAGCAGCTCCCAGCTCCAGTCGATCACCGCCCGCAGCGTCCGGTGCCGGGGCAACGCGGTACGGCTACCGCCGGTCAGCAGACGGAACCGGTCGTCGAGCCGATTGGCGAGCTGGTCGAGGGGCATGGTGCGCAACCTGGCCGCGGCGAGTTCGATCGCGAGTGGCATCCCGTCCAACGCCCGGCAGACCCGCGCCATGGTGGCCGAGGTGCCGGCGTCGACCGCGAGATCCTTGCGCACCGCGCCGGCACGGTCGCGCAGCAGCCGGACGGCCGGAGCCGACTCGATCTCATCGGGGTCCGCGTCCTGCGCGGGCAGGATCAGCGGCGCGACCGGCCACAGCGACTCACCGGTGATACCGAGCGGCTCCCTGCTGGTGGCGAGGATCCGCAGCCGCCGGCACTCGCCGAGGACCCGGTGGGCGAACTCCGCCGCCGACTCGATCACGTGCTCGCAGTTGTCCAGGATCAGCAGCGCCGCCCGCTCGCGGACCGCCGCGATGACGCGATCCGTCGGCTCCGCGCCTGGCGCCTCGCCGAACAGCGCATCGCGCAGGCCAAGCCCGGCCAGCGCCGCCTGCGCCACGTCACCGTCCGCGCCCACGGCCGCGAGCTCCACCAGCCAGACTCCGTCCGTCAGGTCGCCGAGCAGCGTGTGCGCGGTCTCCGTGGCCAGCCTCGTCTTGCCCGACCCGCCCGGTCCGATCAGGGTGGTGAGCCGATGTCCGGCGATGAGTTCGCGGACCGCGGCGACATCGGCGGACCTGCCGACGAAACTGGTCAGCTCGGCCCGCAGGTTCGTCTTCCGGGTCTGCTCCTGCCGTCCGGTCTCGCGTCGCAGCAGCGCGACGTGCAATGCGGACAGCTCCGGTGAGGGGTCGACGCCCAACGCGTCGGCCAGGGACTCTCTGGTGCGCTCGTACGCCAGCAGCGCCTCGGTGTCACGACCGGTCGCGACCAGGGCCCGCATCAGCGCGGCCACGAGCCGTTCCCGCAGCGGGTTTGCGGCCACCAGGTCGGTCAGCTCGGTGACCAGCTCCGCGGCATGGCCGAGGCTGATCTCCGCGTCGAACCGGTCCTCCATGGCCGTGAGGCGAAGCCGTTCGAGCCGGGTCACCGCCGCGTCGAACGCCGGGCTGTCGGACAGTCCGACGTCCGCCATGGGGGCCCCGCGCCACAGTGCGACGGCCTCTCGCAGCAGGTGTACCCGCTGCGGATCGTCGTCGTTGCGGACCTGGGCTGCGGTGATGAGGCGTTCGAACCGTACGGCGTCGACGGCGTCGCGCGCCACGGTCAGCCGGTAGCCGTCCGTGTGCCCCTCGATCGATCCGTCCGGCAGGGTCTTTCTCAGTCGGGAGACCAGGCGGTGCAGGGCGTTCGTCGCGTCGGCGGGCGGGTGTCCACCCCAGATCCAGTCGATAAGCGTCGCTTTGGGAAGCACCCGACCGGGTTCGAGCGCGAGAGCGATCAACAGACCGCGCAGCCGCGAGCCCGGCACATCGGCGAGGGTGCCGTCGTCCGTACGAACCTCGAACGACCCGAGCATCCCGATCTTCACCCGGCAGATCTTGCCACGCCCGCCGGAGGAGCATCAGCTGCGAAGTGGGACCGCAGCGTCAGCATGCGAAACGGCATGTGCGCATCGTGGGCGGTCCACTGTCGGTGCCGGCGAGCCAGGTCACATGCCGAAACAGGCGGCTCGCCTCGCCTTCTTCGGCAGCTGCCGCGCTACGGGTCCGAGCGTGTGACACGGATCGCGTCTGTTCGCCATACCCAGCAAGCGTGGCCACGTCGGCTTTGGCGACGATTGCGCTGCGGTGCTGCGATCTTCGCCCCGTGCGGGCGACGGAGTCTCCGGTTGGGCGCGGCCAGATCGATGGCGAGCGAGGCGGTTGGCGGCGAAGGCCACCTGATCGGGCCGTGGCCCGGCTGGCCGACTGCGTCACCTCGCCGCCCGCTGGGCGGCGAGACGATTGGGACGCCCTCGGCGTCGACTACCGGCCACTTGACCGCTGGAAGACAGCCCAAAAAGATCGTGCTAGCGCCCGATCCCCTTGGGCCGAACCGCTGTGATCTTCTATGTGGCGACTTTCAAGAAAGGCATAGCGGTGAAGAAGTGGCTGCTCGCGACCGTGGCGGTAATGGTGTTGATGCCCGCCAACACCGCACTGGCGAACGATGATGCGCCAATCCTCGGGACCTGGACCTGGGGCGAGGGTTCGGACGCTCGCCAGATCAAGGTGACCAGCGCGGGTGGCGGTTCCTATGTCGGCACCTATCTGGGCGGCGTAGACGATTGCGGCAACTCGCTCGGCGGGTTCGTGAACTGGCGGATGGCCGGTTCCGGCAAGAATTACTCAGGCTCGACGGAGTGGCTGCAGACCAGCCCCGAGTGCAAGTCCATCGGCCCAGGCACAGCGACCTTGACGCTGGATAGCGACATCACCGGGACCCTGTGCGTCACCAGCCCCAATCGCGAGGTGGTGGACCAGTGCATTCCCATCGTCAAAATCGACACTCCACCGCCCCCGAAGCCGTCCAGTGACCTGTGGAAATGGCTCCTCGCCCTGCTCGCCGCGCTGCTGGCCGGTGCCGGAGCAGCCTGGTACAAACGCTGGTTCAAGTTCAAGTTCTGGTGGAACAGAGCTCACACGTCCGTCCGCGGTGAACTTGGCAAAACCCTCGACAGCGCCCTGCAGAACAGCGGTGGAGTGCAGACCGCCGGCTCCGTGCCGGGTGCCACTGTTCCACTGCAAGTCGCAGGTAAGGCGGCCGGGACGTTGAGCACCGCGAAGACCATGGGTGACATCGCGGGCGGCTCACCGACGTTCCTTGAGAACTCTGGCCAATCGAGCCTTAGCAGCGCCGGTTCGGAGTACATGCTCTCCGGGGATCAGACCCGATTCGAGCTCATCGACAAGATCGCGTCTTCGGGCAACGAGGGCGCCGTCGTCAAGGCCCACAATCTGCTGCACGCCAAGGGAAACGCGGCGGTCACGGTGGCCGACCTGCAGTCGATCATTGCGGAGTTCGGATTGTAGAAGACGAGACAAGATCGTGTGCGGCCCAACGGGGAAGACCGCACAAGACGCTCTTCGACGAGTGCCGCTGATGGGCGCCTGGCGCACCTGCACTGGGCGCCCCAGAAACAACCGAAGGATCTTCACGCCTCTCATGGCCACGCAACGGCCACGCGGAGTGATCCAAAATCGGTGGCGATCCCGGAAGACCACGCACCTTGAACGAACTTGCAGGTCAAGCGCGTGTGCTTTTGTGGGGCGGGCGGGACTCGAACCCGCGACCGAGGGATTATGAGTCCCCTGCTCTAACCTGCTGAGCTACCGCCCCGAGCCGACCACGGTCGGCGGGCCCTAGCGTAACCGTTCGGGCCCGCTGTTTTCATACCCGATCACCGTGCACAGCGGCAACGCACCCGCCCTACCGGGACAGCACATATGCCCGCCGGGTCAGCTTGCCGATCATCGCGTACCCGTGCCACCGGCAGTCGCCGAGCTTCATCTCGTACACCGCCTCGCCATACCGTGCGACGTACTCGTCCCGAAAACGCCGCAGTCGCGCCGCCTGCAGCAGCTTGCGCCCCGGCCCGCCGCGACGTTCCATGGCGCGCTCGCCCCATTCGGTCCCGATCTCGATGCGCTCGTCGACCCGCAGCCCGGCCGTCGCGATCGCCGCCTCGGTGGTGCCGGGTCGGCGCTGGCGTCCACCACTGGTGTTTTCGGGCAGCAGTTCCGACCCCCGGCGCCCAGGATCCGGACACGCCGGTGGGCCTGACGCGTACCAGGCCCACCGGGACAGATCGAGACAGAGTTCAGGGCTTCGGGCGGACGATCACCCGTTCCGCCGAGTCGTCGCAGCGGGTGGTGACGCCGGCGTTGCGGGTGTCACCGCTGTAGCTGGCCCGCCAGCGGTAGGTGCCCGCCTTCGCAGGCCGGAAGTCCGTGGACCGGTAGCCGCTGTTTCCCTTGACCTGGACGGTCGATGTGAAGACCGGCTTCGTCGTGCAGGTGCTGTCGTTGGGCCCGTAGAGGCTGAACTTGATGGTGCCGGTGGGGTTGACGGCGCCGGAAAGGGTCGCCCGGTCGTAGACGCGGCTGCCGACCTGCGTGTTTCCCGAAGCATCCGTGACCAGTTTCGGGGTCGTCACCGGGCTCACGATCACGCGCTCGCCGAGCGCGTTGCAGAGGCTCGCGACGGGCTCGTTGTCCACGTCCCCGCTGTAGGCAGCGGTCCACCGGTAGGTTCCGGCCTTGGTCGGCTGAAACTCGCCGGAGGGGTATGCGGCGTTGCCGTCGACCGTTGCGGACGCCGTGAACACCGCTGCCTTCGCACAGGTCGCGTCGTTCGGCCCGTAGAGGTGGAACGTGATCGTCCCGGTGGGCTGAGCGCCACCAGCCAGAGTCGCGACATCGCTGATCTTGCCGCCCAGGGCCACGTTGGGGGAGGCGGCCGTGGTCAGGGACACGCCCCGCGTGCTGACCACAACGTCCTCGCCCGGGTCATGGCATCCGGTGTGGACCGGGAGGTTGTTCTCGTCGGGGAGGGTGTCGGCGACCCACCGGTAGGTCCCGGCGACGGTCGGCGTGAAACTCGCCGAGTCGAACGACCCGTTCTCGCCGGTCAGCGACTTCACCGAGCTGAACACGGCCGGGCCGTGGCAGTCCGGATCCGCCGGTCCGAACAGGTAGAACTCGATCGACCCGTAGGGCATGTAGGCGCCGGACAGCGTCGCGGTGTCGTGGATCGAGCCGCCGAGCACGATGTCGTCCGACGCGACCGTGCTGAGCGTCGGCTGCACGGGCACTACCGAGGTGGTCTCGTGGATGTCGTTACAGCTGGTCGAGACCGGTTCGTTGTGGTCGTCTCCGCTGTACTCGGCGGTCCACTGGAAGTAGCCGATGCCGGTCGGCGTATAGGTCCCGGAGTCGTACGTCCCGTTGCCGTCGACCTCCACGGTCGAGGTGAAGAGCTGGAAGGAGCACATCTCGTCTTCGGCGAAGAACAGGCGGAACGTGATCGTGCCGGTCGGGTTCTCGACCCCGCCGGCCAGCGTCGCCCGGTCCTTGAGAGCGCTGCCCACCGGGAGGTTCGACGGCGCCGTGGTGGTCAGCGTCGCCTGGGACGCGGTACGCAGTTCGGTGGTGAGACCCGCTTCGGTGACGCGGCTGGACTGCGGGAAGGTCGCCCCCGGGGCCAGCACGGTCGCGAGCCCGAGGCTCACCAGTGCGGCACGCGCTACCGGCAGGATCTTCCGGTTTGAACGGGCTGTGGTCGTCATGCGTCTACCTCCGGTACGGGTGACGGTGTGCCAGAAAAACACCCGAGACGGAGCTTATGTCCCAGTATCCGCATAAATATGACCAAATACGCAAACGCGTCATTTCTTCGCGTCAACCCACGCGACCGGAGGCGAAATGCCGGAGACCCCATGCCAACAGGCATGGGGTCTCCGGCTTTGCTTGCTCCCCCACTTGGACTCGAACCAAGAACCTGCCGGTTAACAGCCGGCTGCTCTGCCAATTGAGCTACAGGGGAATGTGCTCGACGCTGTGCTCCGGATCTCTCCTCAGCACCGCGCCTCGACAAGAGTACAGGACACCACCCCGGGTATGGCAAACGGGTAACCCCCGGCCCGTCCGGTGTCCTGGAGCGCACGTACCAGGCAGGATGGGACACAACACGCGATCGAGGACAGGAGCCACGATGAGCAAGCTTTGGTGGTTCGCCGCCGGTGCGGCGGTCGGGTACGTGTTCGGCACTCGTGCCGGTCGCGAGAAGTACGACGAGCTGGTCATCACCGCCCGGAAGGTGATGGACCACCCGACGGTCCAGGAGGCCGCGGGTGTGGTGCAGGCGCAGGCGGCGCGTTTCTACGACGAGGGCCTGCGCAAGCTCAACCAGCACGTCTAGCAAGATCATCCACGTTGCCGGGCAATCGGGCGTATGGCAGTACAAGATTCGCCCGATTGCCCGGCAACTCGTGTAGGCGGTCAGGCGGAGCGGCCGGCGCCGGGTAGGGGGCGGTCGGCGGCGCCGTCGAGCCCGACGACACCGAGCTCGTCCCGGGCGGCGTCGAGCTCCTCCACGTCGTCGACTTCCAGGTGGTCGCAGTCGGCGTGCGGTCCGCCGAGCACCGCGGCGAGCATGGTGCGAGCGAGTTCGGCCTGCTCAGGGTCGTCGTGGCGGCCGAGGCGGACCTTGACCACCGCCAGCCGGGCCCGGCGCAGCTGGTTGAGCGCCTGGGTGGCGCTCTCCGCGGAGTGCATGAGATGGGCCGGGCTGAGGCAGGCGCCGATGCGGGCCGGGTCGGCGCGGTCGAGCAGCGCCACGATGTCCTGCGAGCCGCCGACCAGGGTCTGCGGGGCGGCTTCGACGGCGACGCGGACCAGGCGGCCGGTGTGCCAGGCGACCTCGGTGAGCCCGGCGCTGAGGTCGCTGAACAGCCGGGCGGCGATCTCGCGGTGTGCGTCGGCGTGCTCGGTGCCGAACCGGGGCAGGGTGGTGGAGACGGAGCCGTGGTTGCTGTCCTCGGGCATCAGGTCCACCAGCACCCGGGCCAGGTCCAGGGTGTAGAGCCACCAGCTGCGCCAGGTGCCGTCGGCGGGGGTGGCCTCCGCTCCGGCGTCGAGGGTGACGACTTCGAGGGAGCGGCTGGCCAGTTCGCTGCGCAGCCGCCGCCGCAGCCCGATGGACGAGGCGAGGGTGGTGGCGAGGATGGGGCCGAGCCGGAGGCTGATGCTGAGCACATCGGCGAGCAGACGCTGGCGCTGCGGCACGACCGCGGCGTCCAGGCGCCGCAGGAGGCCGCGCACGTCCTTGACGTTCTCGACGGAGACGACCGTCGCCACGTGCACGGTCTGTCCGTCGGGGTGTCGTAGGCGCATCGGTCACCTCCGCACGGCGCGGTGTTGCCGAGAAAGTACTCGCCTGATCCACATCAGACAAATAGAGGGTAGCTAATGAGACGGTGAACTTGATCTCGCTCATCTTCTCATTCACGTCAAGAGGGCCGCTCCAGCACGGGCGGGAGCGGCCCTTTCACCCGGTCAGGGTCAGCGGCACAGCACCGAGGTCATCCGCCGTCCGGCCACCCACAGCCCGATGGTGAACATCACCAGCAGGTAGGCCACGTTCAGCAGCATCGACCAGGCGAACGTGCCGGTGGTGATGCCCCGGATCAGCTCGACCGCGTGGTACAGCGGGGTGAGCGCGATCAGCACCTCGACCGGCAGCGGGTAGTTCTGCACCGGCGAGAAGGTGCCCGAGAACAGGAACAGCGAGAACTGCCCGGCGTTGATCAGGTCGAAATCCTGCCAGCCGCGCACGAACGTGCTGACGGCCATGCCGACCCCGCCGAAGGCCAGCCCGATCAGCATCGTGGCCGGGAAGGCCAGCAGCGCCAGCGGCACCGTGGTCAGCCCGAGGATCACCATGAGGACCAGGAACGCGCCGGTGTACATCGAGCCGCGGGTGATGGCCCAGACCAGCTCGCCGAGCGCGATCTCCATCGGCCGCAGCGGGGTGGCCAGCATGCCGTCGTACGTCTTGGCGTACTTGAATTTGAAGAAGAAGTTGAAGGTCGTCTCCGACAGGGCGCCCGACATCGCCGCCACCGCCAGCATCGCCGGAGCGACGAAGGTGGCGTACGGCATGACCTGGCCGTTCTTCAGCGTCAGGTCACCGACCAGTGCGCCGACCCCGACGCCGATCGACAGCAGGTAGAGCACGGGCTCGAAGAAGCCCGACGCCAGCACCAGCCAGTAGGCGGGGCCGGAGCGCAGCGCCCCGACGTTGCGGTTGATGACCGAGAAGATCCGTGATGGCGAGACCAGACCTTCGCGGGCGGCCCGCGTCACGGCATACGTGGTGACCATGTGCTTACCCCTCAGTCCTTCAGCCGACGCCGGTACGACGCGTACGCCAGCAGGCTGCCGCCGGCCGCCCACAGCAGCAGGTAGCTCAGGTGTGCCCAGATCGGCCAGGGCGGCGCGACACCCAGCGTGGCCGACCGGCACAGCTCCACCGCGTGCCACAGCGGCGACGCGTACGCCAGCACCCGCAGCGCCTCGGGCAGCTGCGACACCGGGAAGAACACCCCGGCGAACAGCGTCGACGGGATGACCACGAACCGGAACAGCATCGCGAACCAGCTGTCGTTCTCGATCCGGGCCGAGAACGCGATGGTCGGCGCGGCCACGGCCACCGCCAGCAGCGCGCACACCAGCGGCGTGACCACCACCCAGGCCGAGTGGATCGCCCCGAACGCCGCACTGACCGCCAGGAACGCGATCGCGCCCAGCAGCACCCGGAACACGATGTAGAGCAGCCAGCCCGCGACCATGTCGGCGATGCGCACCGGCGTGGCCCGCATGGCGTGATAGCCGCGCACCCACTTGAAGTCGCCCAGCACGGAGAAGGTCGACTCGCCGACGGCCTGCTGGAACGCGGTCGAGGCGAGCACGCCCGGCACGATCCAGTCCAGGTAGCTCACCCCGTCGACGTCGTTGACGTAGCCGCCGACGCCGATGCCGATGCTGACCACGAACAGGATCGGCAGGATGAACGAGGAGAAGACCGACGCCTGCCACAGCCGCCGGTAGAGGGTCAGGTGCCGTTCCAGCACCGCGAACGTGCCGCCCATCAGTCGACCAGCGTCCGGCCGGTGAGGATGAGGAACACGTCCTCCAGCGTCGAGCGGCGCACCAGCACGCTGGACGGGGTGAAGCCGCGTCGGTGCACCTCGTTGACCGCGGCGTCGCCGTCGGCGCTGTACAGCAGCAGCCGGTCGGGCAGCGGGTCGAGCCGCTCGCCGATCCCGGCCAGCTTCTCCACGTATGACGCGGGGGTCTCCTCGCCGAAGCGCAGCTCGACGACCTCGCGGGTGGAGTGGGTCTCGATCAGGTGCCGGGGCGAGCCCTCGGCGACGATCTTCCCGCCGTCCATGACCACGAGCCGGTCGCACAGCTGCTCGGCCTCGTCCATGTAGTGCGTGGTCAGCACCAGGGTGACCCCGCGCTGTTTGAGCCGGAACAGCCGCTCCCAGAGCAGGTGCCGCGCCTGCGGGTCCAGGCCGGTGGTGGGCTCGTCGAGCAGCACCAGGTCGGGCTCGTTGATCATCGCGCGGGCGATGGACAGGCGCCGCTTCATGCCGCCCGACAGCGGCTCGACGGTGCTGGTCGCCTTCTCGGTCAGCTGCACGAACTCCAGCAGCTCGGCGGCGCGGCGACGGCCCTCGGCGCGCGGGATGCCGAAGTAGCGCGCATACGTGGTCAGGTTCTCGAAGACGGTGAGGTCGGGGTCGAGGTTGTCCGTCTGCGGGCACACGCCCAGCCGGGCGCGGATCTTCGAGCCCTCGCCCACCGGGTCCATGCCGAGGATGCGCAGCTCACCGCTGGTCGGGTGGGAGACGCAGCCGATCATGCGCATGGTCGACGACTTGCCCGCCCCGTTGGGGCCGAGGAAGCCGAACGCCTCCCCGGGCGCCACCTCCAGGTCGATGCCGTCGACGGCGGTGAACTCACCGAAGCGTTTCACCAGGTTGCGGGCGTAGATCATGGGTGGCCTGGCGGCTTGCTCTGTCACGTCGGCGACCCTATCGGCACCGGCCGACAAGTTCGCAACGGTTTTACCAGTTCATAGATCGTTGCGCGCCGCCGCGACGAGCTGGTCGGTGGCGGCGACCACCGCCGGGTTGTCCGGATCGGTGCCCTCGTCGTAGCGAACCGTCCAGGCCAGGCCGTCCTGGCCGGGCACCCGCCGGGCGAAGACCCACAGGCCGCCGCCGGGCACCTCGTGGTGCAGCGGGTAGCGCACCGAGTTGGTCACCCGCAGCTGCACCTGGTGCGGCAGGTGGTCGGGGTCGGTCAGCGGCAGCCGTACGGGCGGCGCGTCGGCGACGACCTCGTACCCCGCCCGCTCGGCGACGACCGTCGCCGGAGTGATCGCCAGGACCGTGCCGTCCCAGGCCGCCTTGTCGATACGGTGCCAGCCGACGCGCTCCCCGTCCCACCACAGGCCGAGGTTGGTGGCCACGACGGTTTCGTCGCCCGAGGGCGCCCACGCCAGCACCCGCTCGTCGCGCTCCAGCGCCGGGCGGCGCTCCACGGGCAGCACCCGTCGACCCTTGAACAGTGAAAACGCCATCACAGCCCTCCCGCGGCCTTCTCTTTCAGGGCCCGGGAATGCTGTTCCAGGGCGACGAGCTCGGTGAACCGGGCGCGGTAGGCGTCGGCCTCGGTGACCGGGTTGATCCGCTGCAGCTTCGACTTGACCTCGCCGATGCGCTGGTTGAGCATCGCCAGCTGCAGCCGGGCCAGCACCACGTGCAGGTACGCCGAGTCGGGCTCGCCGTCGTAGCGCACCGGCTCGACCGCCAGCTCCAGCACCAGCATCTGCGCGGCGAGATCGGGGCACGCGTCGCGGACGGCGTTGACCCAGCCCGGCCCGGCGACGCCCGCGCTGGCCCCGCCGGCGGCGGCGATCGCGGCACGGACGGCCTGGTACGGCGGATGCGCGTAGTGGGTCTCGTCGACCGCGTCGAAGACCGGCCCGGCCAGCACCGGATTCTGGATGGCGAGCTTGATCGCCTCACGCTCGACCACCAGGCGCGGGTTGTCGGGCGCGGGGGTCGCCGGGCGCGGCGCGGGGGCGGGGTTGTCGCTGGACGCGTTGCGGACCGCCGTACGCACCTGGTCGACGTCGACGCCGAGGTCGCCGGCGAGCTTCTGGGCATACCCGGTGAGCAGTGATCTGTCCTTGATCTTGGCGACCATCGGGGCGGTGGCGCGCAGCGCCGCGACCCGACCCTCCACCGTGTCCAGGTCGTAGCGGGCCAGGGTCGAGCGCAGCGCGAAGGAGATCAGCGGCTCGCGGCTGGCGACCAGGTCGCGCACGGCCAGCTCGCCCTTTGCCAGGCGCAGCTCGCACGGGTCCATGCTGTCGGGGCTGACCGCGATGAACGTCTGCCCGACGAACCGCTGGTCGTCGCCGAAGGCCCGCAGCGCCGCCTTCTGCCCGGCCGCGTCGCCGTCGAAGGTGAAGATGATCTCCCCGGCGAAGGTGTCGGTGTCCAGCAGCAGCCGTCGCAGCACCCCGATGTGGTCCGTGCCGAACGAGGTGCCGCAGGTCGCCACCGCGGTGGTCACGCCCGCGAGGTGGCAGGCCATGACATCGGTGTACCCCTCGACGATCACCGCCCGCCCCTGCCGGGCGATGTCCCGCTTGGCCAGGTCGATGCCGTAGAGCACGTGCGACTTCTTGTACAGCGGCGTCTCGGGGGTGTTCAGGTACTTCGGGCCGTCGTCGTCGTCGAACAGCTTGCGCGCGCCGAACCCGATCACGTCACCGGAGACGTCCCGGATCGGCCACAGCAGCCGCCGCCGGAACCGGTCCACCATGCTGCCCGAGCGCGCCGGGCGGGCCAGGCCCGCGGTCTCCAGCTCGGCGTTGCCGAAACCGCGCCCACGCAGGTGCTTGGTCAGCAGGTCCCAGTCGGCCGGGGCGAAGCCGCAGCCATACCGCTGCGCGGCGTCGCGGTCGAAGCCGCGCTGGGCCAGAAACTCCCGCGCCGCCCGCGCGCCCGGCGTGAGCAGCTGTTCGGCGTAGAACTCGGCGGCGGCGGCGTGCGCCGCGACCAGGCGCTGGCGCTGACCCTGCTGCGGACGCGCCACGGCCGGGCCGCCCTCGATCCGCCGCAGCTGGATGCCCGCACGGTCGGCCAGTCGCTCGACGGCCTCGATGAAGGTCAGGTGATCGATCTTCTGGACGAAGTTGATCACGTCGCCGCCCTCGCCGCAGCCGTGGCAGAACCACACGTTGCGGCCCTGGGACACGGTGAACGACGGGGTCTTCTCGTCGTGGAACGGGCACAGGCCCTTCAGGTTGCCGCCACCGGCGTTCTTGAGGGTGACCTGCTCACCGGCGACGTCCACGATCGAACTGCGCTCGCGTACCAGCGCGATGTCCTCGTCTCGAACGCGTCCCCCAGCCATGCGCTACATCCTGCCAGTCCCCGCCGACGCCTCGCACGACCGATCCCGCCCCGACGTGGCCCACCCCACCTCGGGAGGCTCAGGAGCCGATACTGGTCAGGCGGTGGTGCCAGGACTGGGCGGCGGGGTCGGTCAGGGAGGCGACCTGGTCGATGATGACGCGCCAGCGGGTCGCGTCGTCGGGAGCCTCGCGCCACAGCGGCGCGAACATCGGGTCGAGCTCGTCGGGTGCCCGCTCGGCCAGCACCGCGACCAGTTCGGTCAGGATCTCGCGCTGCCGCGTGTACCAGGGCTCCATGCCCCGACGGCGCATCACGTACCGCAGTGCGATGCCCTTGAGCAGGGCGCAGCGGATGCGGGCGGTACTGGGCACGATCAGGTCGGCGTCGTAGCGGCGCAGCGGGCCGTCGCCGTACTTCTCCCGGGTGGCGTCCAGCGCGGCGGCGACGAAACGGCCGGTCAGCGCGCTGGTGCAGGCCTTGAGCGCGATCTGCGCGCGGTACGACCCGTCGTAGCCCGCCAGCGGCGCCACCGCCGGATCAGCCAGCAGCTCGACCAGCGCCTCGGCCAGCGTGGCCGTCGACTCCGACGAATACACCTTCGCCACATCGGCGCAGAGTGCGGCCCGCTCGTCGGCGTCGGTCAACAGCGGCTGCAGCGAGATGAAGTTGGAGAAGAACCCGTCCTCCACGTCGTGCACCGAGTACGCGACGTCGTCTGACCAGTCCATGACCTGCGCCTCCAGGCAGCGCCGGTCGGCGTCGGGGGCACCCAGGCGGACCCAGTCGAAGACGGGGCGGTCGTCGGCGTACACGCCGAACTTGCGGGTGCCCTCGCGGCGCGGCCACGGATACTTGCAGGTCGCATCCAGTGAGGCCCGGGTCAGGTTCAGCCCGGCACCCTCCACCTTGGCCTCCAGCCGCGCCAGCACTCGCAGCGTCTGCGCGTTGCCCTCGAAGCCGCCCCAGGGCCGCGCCGCCTCGTCCAGCGCGTCCTCGCCGTTGTGCCCGAACGGCGGATGCCCCAGGTCATGGGCCAGCCCGGCCACGTCGACCACGTCGGGATCGCAGCCCAGGCGGGCGCCCATCTCGCGGGCGATCTGCGCCACCTCGATCGAGTGCGTCAACCGGGTACGCAGGAAGTCGCCGCTGCCCGCCGTATGCACCTGGGTTTTGGCGGCCAGGCGCCGGAATCCGGCCGAGTGCAGCACCCGCGCCCGGTCGCGCTCGTACGGGCTGCGCCCGGAACCGGTGTCCTTGCCGGGCTCGGGGGTGAACCGCTCGCTGGGATCAACCATCAACCAAGCGTACGCAGCCCCCGAGGCCCGTTCGCATAGGACGGACCAACCCCACCCGTCCGCTGGATGACCAAACGCCAGGCTGCAGTTTCGGGGAAAGTGCTGGAATCTTGGGCCGGATTCGTGCAGTTTCCCCGAAACTGCCGACCGAGCGCAACGCACCGCGAGCGCAACGCACCGCGAGCGCAACGCACCGCGAGCGTGACCGCGAGGTTGGCATTGACAGGCGTTGACTTATTTGTTGCGAGCGCGTTAAGTACTTCTCCAAGAGAGCGCTCTCACACCCGGCTGAACACTCCCCCGAGGAGAACCCCCTGATGAGTATGCGAATCTCCAGGCGCCGCTGGGCGGCCCTGTCGGCGGGCGCTGCCTGCCTGGTCGTCACCGCGCTCGGCGCGGTCAACGCACTGCCCGCTCAGGCCTCCCTGCCCGCCACCCCCTCCGGCTGGTCGCTGGTCTGGAGTGACGACTTCAACGGCGCCAACAACACGCTCCCCTCGTCGAGCAACTGGATCGTCGACACCGGCACGCAGTACCCGGGCGGCCCCGCCAACTGGGGCACCGGCGAGGTGCAGACGTACACCAACAGCACGTCCAACCTGCGTCAGGACGGGGCGGGCAACCTGCTCATCACTCCGATCAAGAGCGGTTCGAGCTGGACCTCCGGCCGGATCGAGTCGGTCCGGTCGGACTTCAAGCCCGCCGCCGGACGCATCCTGCGCATCGAGGGCCGCATCCAGATGCCCAACGTGACCGGTGCCAGCGCGGCCGGATACTGGCCCGCGTTCTGGGCGCTGGGCGCGCCGTACCGGGGCAACTACTGGA
This sequence comes from Catellatospora tritici, assembly GCF_019083965.1. Classification (GTDB taxonomy): domain Bacteria; phylum Actinomycetota; class Actinomycetes; order Mycobacteriales; family Micromonosporaceae; genus Catellatospora; species Catellatospora tritici. The sequence goes on along the minus strand of NZ_JAHRCY010000033.1, from coordinate 1,003 downwards.
ACTGGCCGGGCATCGGCGAGTTCGACATCATGGAGAACGTCAACGGGATCAATTCGGTCTGGGGCGTGCTGCACTGCGGCGTGAACCCGGGCGGCCCGTGCAACGAGACGACCGGCCTCGGCGCGAGCCGCGCCTGTCCGGGCAGCAGCTGCCAGTCGGCGTTCCACACGTACCGGTTCGAGTGGGACCGGACCAACGAGAGCGCCCAGCAGCTGCGCTGGTATGTGGACGGGACGCTGTTCCACACGGTCAACCAGAGCCAGGTCGGGTCGTACTGGTCGACGATGACCTCGCACGCGGGCTACTTCATCCTGCTGAACGTGGCCATGGGCGGGGCGTTCCCGAACGCGCTGGCCGGGGGCGCGACGCCGACCGGCAGCACGGTGTCGGGGCAGCCGATGCGGGTGGACTACATCGCGGTGTACACCAACTCCACCACGGTCCCGCCATCGTCGCCGCCGCCCGCGTCGCCGTCGTCGAGCCCGCCGCCGACCGGCAACCGCGACGCGTACGCCCAGATCCAGGCGGAGAGCCGCAACGCCCAGTCGGGCACCACCACCAGCGGCAGCTACGTCACCGCGATCGCCAACGGTGACTGGCTGCAGTTCGACGGGGTGAACTTCGGGTCGACCCGCCCGATCGACTTCGTGACCAGGGCCGCCTCGGGCGCGGCCGGGGGCGTGAGCGGCCTGGTCGAGGTGCGTATAGACAGCAGGTCCAACGCCCCGATCGGCAGCTTCGCCATCGCCAACACCGGCGGCTGGACGAGCTGGCAGAACATCCCGGCCAACGTCGGGGCGGTGACCGGCACGCACACGGTCTTCCTGACCTTCACCAGCGGCCAGCCCGCCGACTACGTCAACATCGACTGGTTCCAGTTCCGGCACTGATCCCACACGGTGTGGCGACGGTGGGCGCGGTCTTCTCGGCCGCGCCCACCGGACGCCGTGATCGTTCGAGTTGCCGGGCAATCGGGCGTATCAAGGACCCACATACGCCCGAT
>NZ_JAHRCY010000032.1:1968-88642 GCF_019083965.1 Catellatospora tritici | reverse complement strand
GGGCGGGGCGGGGCGGGCGCGGGCGGGGCGGGCGCGGGCGGGCGGGCGGGCGGGTCAGGCTGGTGGGAGTACTCGGAACTCGTTGCCCTCGGGGTCGGCCAGGACCGTCCACGGGGTGTGGGCGGCGGCGGCCGATACGTGCCGGGCGCCCATGTCGACCAGTCGTTCGATGTCGGCGGCCAGGTCGTCGCAGGCCAGTTCGAGCTGCAACCGGTTGCGTCCGGCCCGCGCGGCGCCGGCCTTCACGAACAGCATGCCGGGGTACGAGCCCGCCTCGCGCGCGATGGCGACGACGTCGGGACGCTCCTCCAGGATGCGGAAGTGGAGCACCTCCGCCCACCAGCGGGCCAGCCGCGCCGGATCCCCGGCGTCCACTGCGGTGCCATGCCAGTGCAGCCCCATCGCCGCCTCCTGCCGGTGTGGACAGAGTGCGGACAGCGTACGCCCAGAATGCCCGATCTGCCACGGGCAGTTCGGCTGGCGCGAAACCGCGGTCAGAGCGCCGCCCGACCGGCCTCCAACCTGGCCACCGGCACCCGGAACGGCGAGCAGGACACATAGTCCAGCCCCACCTCGTGGAAGAAGCGCACCGAGTCCGGGTCGCCGCCGTGCTCGCCGCAGACGCCGATCTTCAGGTCGGGCCGGGCCTGGCGGCCCTCGGCCACGGCGATGCGCACCAGCCGCCCGACGCCGTCGCGGTCGATGGTCTCGAACGGCGACACCCCGAAGACCCCGAGCTCCAGGTATCGGCTGAAGAACGAGCCCTCGACGTCGTCGCGGGAGAAGCCCCAGCCCATCTGGGTCAGGTCATTGGTGCCGAAGGAGAAGAAGTCGGCCGCCTCGGCGATCTGGTCGGCGGTCAGCGCCGCCCGGGGCACCTCGATCATCGTGCCGATGGGCACTCCGGCCAGCTCCTCCTCCTTGAGGATCCGCTCGGCGTCGACCCGTACCGCCTCGAGTTCCTGGACCGCGCCGACCAGCGGGACCATGATCTCCGGGCGCGGGTCGCCGCCCTCGGCGCGGACCTTGACCGCGGCCTGCGCGATCGCACGCACCTGCATCCCGAACAGCCCCGGGATGACCAGCCCGAGCCGTACGCCGCGCAGGCCCAGCATCGGGTTCTGCTCGTGCATCCGGCGCACCGCCGCGAGCAGCTTCTCGGCGTGCGGATCGGGGTGCTCGGCGGTGGCCACGGCGACGGCCAGCTCCTCCAACGGCGGCAGGAACTCGTGCAGCGGCGGGTCGATGAGGCGGATGGTGACCGGCAGACCGTCCATCGCCTGGAAGATCTCGACGAAGTCGTCGCGCTGCAGCGGCAGCAGGGCGGCCAGCGCTTCCTCCTGCTCGCGCTCGCCCTCGGCGAGGATCAGCCGCTCCACCAGGGCGCGGCGCTCGCCCAGGAACATGTGCTCGGTGCGGCACAGGCCGATGCCCTGGGCACCGAAGCGACGGCCGCGCGCGGCGTCGTCGCCGGTGTCGGCGTTGGCGCGTACGGCCAGCCGCCGCCGCTGGTCGGCGTGCGTGAGCAGCCGGTGCACGGCGCTGACCAGCGGATCGACATCCGGGGCGAGTTCCCCGTCGAAGTAGCGAACGACCGGGCTGGGCTGCACCGGCACCTCACCCAGGTAGACCGCGCCGCTGGTGCCGTCCACCGAGATCAGGTCGCCCTCGCGCACGGTCGTGCCGTGCACGGTGAACTCCCCGGCGGCGGTGTCGACGGTGAGCGCGTCGGCGCCGCACACGCAGGTCTTGCCCATACCCCGGGCGACCACGGCCGCGTGCGAGGTCTTGCCGCCCTTGCTGGTCAGGATGCCCTGGGCGGCGATCATGCCGGGCAGGTCGTCGGGGTTGGTCTCCCGGCGGACCAGGATCACCTTCTTACCCTGCGCGGCCAGCTCCACCGCGCGGGCCGAGTCGAACACCACCTGCCCGACGGCCGCGCCCGGCGAGGCGGCGACGCCCTTGGCGATCGGCTCGCCGGTGGCGGCGGCGTCGAAGGTGGGAAACATCAGCTGGGCCAGCCGCGCACCGCTCTGCCGCCGTAGCGCCTCGTCCAGGTCGATCAGGCCCTCGTCGACCAGCTGCGAGGCGATGGTGAACGCGGCCGCGGCGGTCCGCTTGCCGACCCGGGTCTGCAGCATCCACAGCTTGCCGCGCTCGATGGTGAACTCGATGTCACACAGGTCGCGGTAGTGCTGCTCCAGCGTGTGCATGATGTCGGTGAGCTGGTCGAACGAGACCTTGTCGAGCCGCTCCAGGTCCTGCAGCGGCACCGTGTTGCGGATGCCCGCCACCACGTCCTCACCCTGGGCGTTGGCGAGGTAGTCGCCGTAGACGCCGGTCGCGCCGGTGGCGGGGTCCCGGGTGAAGGCGACGCCGGTGCCGGAGTCGGGACCGAGGTTGCCGAAGACCATCGCCACGATGTTGACCGCGGTGCCCAGGTCGGCGGGGATGCGCTCCTGGCGGCGGTAGACGACGGCGCGCGGGGCGTGCCAGGAGTCGAAGACGGCGCGTACGGCCAGGTCCATCTGCTCGCGCGGATCCTGCGGGAAGTCGCGGCCGGTGTGCTCGGCGAAGATCTGCTTGAACGTGCCGACCAGTTCGCGCAGTTCGTCGGCGCTCAGCTCGACGTCGGCGCGGCCGCCCTTGACCTGGTCGAGTGCGTGTTCGAACGCCTCACCGGGCACGTCGCAGACGGTCTTGCCGAACATCTGGATCAGGCGGCGGTAGGAGTCCCAGGCGAACCGCTCGTTGCCACTGACCGCGGCGAGGCCGCCGACGCTGGCGTCGGTCAGGCCGACGTTGAGGACGGTCTCCATCATCCCGGGCATGGAGAACTTGGCGCCCGAGCGCACCGACACCAACAGCGGGTCGTCCGGCTGGCCCAGGGTGCGGCCCATCGTCTGCTCCAGCGCGGCCAGGTGCGTGTCGACCTGCGCGGATAGTTCGGCGGGCGGCTCGCCCGCAGTCAGGTATTCGCGGCAGGCTTCGGTGGTGATGGTGAAGCCGGGCGGCACGGGCAGCCCGAGCCGCACCATCTCCGCCAGGTTCGCACCCTTGCCGCCGAGTAGATCCTTGAGGTCCTTGTGACCCTCGGCGAAGTCGTACACGTACTTCGTCATCGAGACCCTCCCAGTCCACCACCCAGTCTTGCGCGGGACCTTAACGCCGGGTAAGGAAACTTAGGAGGACCTGGTGATTATTGGCACACTAATCGAAGTCTGTGCCGTTCGTACGGTTTTTGGGGAGCGTTCCCACGCGCACTACCGCGCATCTCGCGCACCCGGCACCCGCCCCGACGTATTCACCGGCATGCGTGAACAGGGCAGCCGCGCGGCCCGCTGATTGGTAGCGTCCGAACATGCATCCGTTCGGTCCAGAAGCGACCCGCGATCCCCATCCCGTCTACGCTCAGCTGCGCGAAGAGGCGCCGGTCCACGAGATCGCGCTGAAGGCCGACAGCACCGTATGGTTCGTCACCCGTCATGAGGACGTCCGCAAGGCGCTGTCGGACCCCCGTCTGTCCAAGGACCTGGGCCCGATGCGGCTCGGCGGCGCCATGGCCTTCCCTCCTGAGATCCACAACGCGGTCAGCAGCCACATGCTGTCGATGGACCCCCCGGACCACACCCGGCTGCGGCGCCTGGTCTCGTCGGTGTTCACCGCCCGACGGGTGGCCGACCTGCGCCCCGCGGTCCAGCGCATCTCGGACGAGTTGCTCGCCGGCCTCGACGGCGCCGACGAGGCCGACCTGCTCGACGCGTACGCCTTCCCGCTGCCGCTGCAGGTCATCTGCGAGCTGCTCGGCGTGCCGATGGCCGACCGGGAGAGCTTCCGGGAGTGGTCGAACACCATCGTCGCGGGCGCCTACGCCCCGCCGGAGGAGGCCGGCAAGGCGATCATGGCGATGGTCGGCTATGTCCGCGAACTGATCGGGGCCAAGCGGCAGACCGCGGACGACGCGCTGATGTCGGCGCTGGTCGCGGCGACCGACGGCGGGGACCGACTCACCGAGGACGAACTGACCTCGATGGTGTTCCTGCTGCTCATCGCCGGGCACGAGACCACGGTCAACCTCATCGGCAACGGCATGCACCTGCTGCTGGACCACCCGGAGCAGGCCGACCGGCTGCGCGCCGACCCGTCGCTGCTGCCCGCGGCGATCGAGGAGTTCCTGCGCATCGAGAGCCCGGTGAAGACGGCCACGGTGCGGCTGGCCAAGGAGCCGGTCGACTTCAGTGGAGTGGTCGTCCCGGCCGGGGCGATCGTCATGGTCAGCCTGCTGTCGGCCAACCACGATCCGCGCGCCTTCGCCGACCCGGAGCGGTTCGACCCGGCGCGCACCGACAACCAGCACCTGGCCTTCGGGCACGGGCTGCACTACTGCCTGGGCGCGCCGCTGGCCCGGCTGGAGGCGCAGATCGCCATCCACGACCTGCTCACCCGGTTCCCGAAGATGCGCCCGGCCCGGCCGCTGAACGAGCTGAACTGGAAGTCCGGGGTGCTGCTGCGGGCACTGGACGAGTTGCCGGTAGTTCTACGCTGAGTTACTGTCACGGTGCGCTGAGCTACTCGATCGGGGGACCACGGGGGGCCTTCGGGACCCCGATCGAGAGCCGGCCGCCTATCCGGACAGGATCACCGCCGGCTCAAAATGCCACTAAAACGGGCTTGGTGTGAGTCAGATCACATCCCCCCAAGCCCTCCTTTTCTGGACGCAACAGGATCAGAAGGGGAGGAAATCTCACCGACCGGGGCAAGGGATTCCCCCTAGGACTGGTGAGTCGGCTCACTGACCAGGCACGATGGCCTTCCTCGTTGGCAAGGACGACAACGAAAGGCCCCCACCCCCGTGAATTACTTCCGACGTGCAAAACACAACACCCCCGGACTCTCCGACAAGGGCCGCACGCAGGTCGCCGGCCTGACCGACCGCCTCCGCGGTGGCCTCGCCCGTCATTCACGTACGGCCCTGGTCGCCGTCACCACCTCTGCCCTGGCCGGAGCCGGTGCCTTCGTACTGCTCCACAAGGCCGCCCCCGGCGACGCCGGCGCGCAGCCGACCGTGGTCGACGCGGCACCGACGGTGGCGCTGTCCCCCCGCGCCGTCACCGGCCCGCTGGCCGACGCGCTCGCCGAGCGGGCGCTCATCGCCGCCGACAGCGCCAGCCGCGCCCTCCGCCCGGTCGCCACCCCGTCGGCCTCGCCGTCCCCCTCGGCCTCCCCGAGCCCGTCGGCCTCCCCCAAGCCGAAGCCGAAGCCGAAGCCGACCGTGACCAAGAAGCCGAAGCCGAAGCCCACGGTGACCAAGAAGCCGACGCCGAAGCCCAAGCCCAAGCCGATCGTGGCCCCCAAGCCCAAGCCGAAGCCGGTCGCCAAGCCGCTGTGGACCATCCCGCTGCCCGGCGCGCAGATCACCTCCTGCTTCGGCCCGCGCTGGGGCACCATGCACAAGGGCATCGACTTCGCGATGCCCAGCGGCACCCCGATCCACGCGGTCGGCGCCGGCACCGTGGTCAGCGCCGGTTGGGCGTACAGCGGTTACGGCATCTCGGTCGTGGTCGACCACCACAACGGCTACCTGAGCCACTACGCCCACATGTCCCAGGACAAGGTGTCGGTCGGCCAGGAGGTCAAGGCCGGCGACGTGCTGGGCCTGGAGGGCTCGACCGGTGACTCGACCGGCCCGCACCTGCACTTCGAGATCCACGCGGGCATGTGGAACCAGGTCAACCCCGCCCCCTGGCTGCGCGACCACGGCATCCCGATCAGCGGCTGCTGAGACTTCACACCCACCCCCCGATAGTTCGGCCCGGACCTCCCCCCAGGGGTCCGGGCCGAACTGTATGGGATTTCGCGAACCGACTTGCCCCGAATGTGTGAGTAATACGATCTGTCGTATTCCGTGAGGGAGGTTCGCATGAGGAAGCGTCACGCCGTACGGACGCGGCACGTGCTCGCCATGGCCACCGCGTCGCTGCTGGCCCTCGGGGTGGTCGGCTGCGAGAGCGGCTCGAACACCGGCGACGGCGGCTCCGGCGGCGGGAAGATCGCCCTCCTGCTGCCCGAATCGCAGACCACCCGGTACGAGCAGCACGACCGCCCCCTGTTCGAGGCCAAGGTCAAGGAGCTGTGCCCCGACTGCGAGATCATCTACAGCAACGCCCAACAGGACCAGAGCCGCCAGCAGCAGCAGGCCGAGGCGGCGCTCAACAACGGGGCGAAGGTGCTGGTGCTCGACCCCGTCGACGGCGCGGCCGCGGGCACCATCGCCTCGCTGGCCAAGTCCAAGGGCGTGCCGGTGATCTCGTACGACCGCCTGATCCAGAACGCGCCGATCGACTACTACATCTCCTTCGACAACGAGCGCGTCGGCCAGTTGCAGGGCGAGGCGCTGGTCAACCGACTCAAGGAGCAGGGCAAGACCTCCGGCGACATCGTCATGATCAACGGTTCGCCCACGGACAACAACGCCAAGCAGTTCAACAAGGGCGCCCACAGCGCGCTCGACGGCTCCGGCTTCAAGACCGTGCCCACGCCCGACTACTTCACGCCCGAGTGGAAGCCCGAGAACGCGCAGAAGTTCATGGAAGGCCAGATCGCGCAGCTGGGCAAGGACGGCTTCGCCGGCGTGTACGCCGCCAACGACGGCACCGCCGGTGGCGCCATCGCCGCCATGCGCGCCGCGGGCATCAACCCGGTGCCGCCCACCACCGGCCAGGACGCCGAACTGGCCGCCATCCAGCGCATCGTCTCGGGCGACCAGTACATGACCGTCTACAAGGCGTTCAAGCCCGAGGCCGAGCAGGCCGCGCAGCTGGCCGTGGACCTGGTCAAGGGCAACAAGCCGACCACCGACAAGACGGTCGACAACGGCTCCGGCGCGATCCCGTCGTTCCTGCTCGAACCGGTGGTCGTCAACAAGGACAACATCAAGGACACCGTGGTCAAGGACGACCTCTACACCGTGCAGCAGATCTGCACCTCGGCGTACACCGCCGCCTGCCAGGCGGCCGGGCTGTCCTGATCCGCCACCGCGACCCGGAGGGGGAGGCGATGAGCACGTCCAGCAGGCCGATCCTGTCGCTGCGGGGCATCGACAAGCGGTTCGGGGCGGTGCAGGCGCTGACCAGCGTGGACCTCGACGTCCACGCCGGGGAGGTGGTCGCGCTGGTCGGCGACAACGGCGCGGGCAAGTCGACCCTGGTCAAGGTGATCTGCGGGGTGGGTCCGCCCGACGGCGGAACGATCACCTTCAACGGCACCGAGGTGCGCATCGACACCCCACACGCCGCGCAGGAGCTGGGCATCGCCACCGTCTTCCAGGACCTGGCCCTGTGCGACAACCTCGACGTGGTCGGCAACCTGTTCCTCGGGCGCGAGCTCAAGCGCGGCGCCAGCCTCGACGAGGTGGAGATGGAGCGGCGCAGCGGCAAGCTGCTGCGCGACCTGTCGGCGCGGATTCCGAGCGTACGGCTGCCCGTCGCCGCCCTGTCCGGCGGTCAGCGGCAGACCGTGGCCATCTCCCGCTCGCTGCTGGGCGACCCGCGGGTGGTGCTGCTCGACGAGCCCACCGCGGCCCTGGGCGTGGCGCAGACCGCGCAGGTGCTCAACCTGGTCGAGCGGCTGCGCGAACGGGGTCTTGGTGTGGTGCTGATCAGCCACAACATGGTCGACGTACGCGCCGTGGCCGACCGCGTGGCGGTGCTTCGACTCGGGCGCAACAACGGCGAGTTCCGCACTGCCGACGTCACCAACGAGCAGATCATCGCCGCGATCACCGGCGCCACCCAGAACGTGGTCACCGAGCGGATGGAACGGCTGCGCGGGGCGGCCGAGCGCGGCGGAGCGGCCGAGCGCGGCGACGCGGAAGGCGGTGCGTCATGACCGATCCGGTCACCGATCCCGGTCCCGGACCGGCGGTCGCACCGCCCACCCCGGCGACCGAGCTGTCCTCCCCGAAGGAGGCGGTCGGCGGGTGGCTGCAGACCCTGCGCACCGGCGACATCGGGTCGCTGCCCGTCATCATCGGCCTGGTCCTGATCGTCATCGTGTTCCAGAGCCTGAACTCGACCTTCCTCAACGCGTTCAACCTGGTCAACCTGTGCCTGCAGATCGCCGCGCTGGGCATCATGGCCACCGGCATCACGCTGGTGCTGATGCTGGGCGAGATCGACCTGTCCATCGGCTCGGTCAGCGGCGTCGCCGCGGCGGTGCTGCTGGTGACGCACGTACGCGACGGCCTGGGGCCCTGGACCGCGGTGCTGCTGGCGGTCCTGGCGGGTGCGGTGATCGGCCTCATCCAGGGCTCGATCTTCGCCAAGGTCGGCGTGCCGTCGTTCATCGTCACCCTCGCCGGTCTGCTCACCTGGCAGGGCGTGCAGCTGCGCATCCTCGGCGAGCAGGGCACCATCAACCTGCCGCCGGTGGGCACGCTGGTGAAGCTGGCGCAGTTCTCGTTCGTGCCGCACTGGCTGGCGATCGCGCTGGCCGTGCTGATTCCGGTGCTCTACCTGCTGTTCAACCTGATGACGCGGCGCCGGCGGGCCGCGGCCGAGCTGCCGGTGATGCCGCTGTGGCTGCCGATCGCGGTCGCGGTGATCCTGTTCGTGCTGCTGCAACTGGTCGTGGCCAAGCTGTACCTGGACCGGGGCGTGCCGTGGACCTTCGTGTTCATGATCGTGGTCGTCGTCTTCTTCGACTGGCTGCTACGCCGGACCGGGTACGGCCGCAAGATCTTCGCGGTCGGCGGCAACATCGAGGCGGCCCGGCGCGCGGGCATCAACGTCAACGTCATCCGGATCTCGGTGTTCATGCTGTGCAGCACCCTGGCCGCGGTCAGCGGCGTGGTCGCCGCGATGCGGCTGGGCTTCGCCAACCAGCAGTCCGGCAGCGGCGAGACGCTGATCAACGCGATCGCGGCGGCGGTCATCGGCGGCACCAGCCTGTTCGGCGGCCGCACCCGCCGGTACGCCCCGCTGCTGGGCGCCCTGGTCATCGGCGCCATCGCCAACGGCCTGGAACTGCTGAGCCTGTCCTCGGACGTACGCCTCATCGTGACGGGCACCGTCCTGCTCGCCGCTGTGGTCATCGACGCCGTGGTCCAGCGCTCCCGCACCTCCCACGGCCGCTGAGACGGCAAAACCAAGATCGCACACCAACGGTGCGCGGTCGACTCAGGGTGTTTCCCGCTCACGCTTCGCCTCGCGGCGTCTGATGAGGACCGCCGCCACCGAGTAGCCAACCGCAACGCTGCCACCGGTGATGAAATAGCCGAACTCTTGATTCAGGCCGGGAACGACGACGGGCAGAAACCTCGCCACGCCGATGCTCGTGATGATCCCCACCACCAACGGCGCGAACCTCACCATGACCGGCACCGCCCTTCCTCCCGCGATCATCATCGACGCCCTCGTCCAGCGCTGACCGGCGCCCGGCCCTCAGTCACTCGCCGACTGTGGGCCCATCGGGCTTCGATCTGCCCCACCACCTGCGCTCTGCCGTGGCGGCCAAGTCGTCGCCGATCCACATACCCGCGACCACGATCACCCACTCCGCCGCCGCCGACCAGGTGCGGGCGATTCCGAGCAGCAGCAGGGGGATGGCCACCATGAACAACAGTCGTTTGATCACACCGCACCTTGGAACGACGGTTCCACTACCGTGCTTCTGCAGCGCCACGTGCTTCTGCAGCACCGCTCGCTCAGCCGCCCTCTGCTCGAGGATCACCGTTTCGGGGCTGGAACACGGTTTGCCGCAGCAATCTTGACCCAAGACCGCGATCTTCGGGGGTGCCGCCGCCGTTGACCAGCGGTTGCGGTCCGAACCTGGGCCTTCGGCGGGTGCCGCGCAGCGAAGTGTCCTGAGACCGCGATCTCGAACAGATGATCGTTGGCTGCGGTCACACAACCTGGGCCTGTGGTCGAGGTCGTGACCGCGAACGACGATCATCGCGCCTGCGGCGGAACAGGGCGGGCGGACCATGTGCTGGGCGGGGTCCGGCGGAGACCACGCACCTGCTGTGCCGACCGCCTCCGTCAGCGGATGATGCCGCGACGGCGGGCCTCGGCGGTGGCGGCGGTGCGGTTGTCGACGCCGAGCTTGGCGAAGACCTGGACCAGGTGCGACTTGACCGTGGCCTCGGTGATGAACAGCTGGCGGGCGATCGCGGAGTTGGAGTGCCCGGCCGCGACCAGTTGCAGCACCTCGGCCTCGCGCGGGGTGAGGCTGGCGCCGGGCGAGCGCACCCGCGACACCAGCCGCGTCGCCACCGACGGGGCGAGCACGGTCTCCCCCGCCGCCGCGGCGCGTACGGCCGCCCGCAGGTCGCCCGGGTCGGCATCCTTCAGCAGATACCCGATCGCCCCCGCCTCGATCGCCCGCAGGATGTCGGCGTCGCTGTCGTACGTGGTGAGGATCAGCACCCGGGGCGGCCGGGTCAGCTCCCGCAGCCGGGCGGTCGCCTGCGCCCCGTCGATCCCCGCCCCGAGCTGCAGATCCATCAGCACGACCTGGGGGTGCAGCTGCTCGACGAGCCGGACCGCCTCCTCTCCCCCGGCGGCTTCGCCGACCACTTCCAGCCCCGGGTCGGCGGCCAGGGTGGCGCGCAGTCCCGCCCGGACGATCGGGTGGTCGTCCACCACCAGCACGGTGATCATGCCGCCTCCAGGGCCGGTTCAGCCGGGGCCGACAGCGGCGCGGTGGCGCTGATCGCGGTGCCCCGGCCCGGTGCCGACTCCACCACCAGCGTCCCGCCCACCTCGGCCAGCCGTCCGCTCATCGCCGAAAGGCCCAGTCCGGTGCCTGACGAGGCACCCGCCGCCGGACGGGCCGGGTCGAAGCCCACGCCGTCGTCGGCGACGTCGACGCGTACCGCGCCGGGCTGGAAGGTCAGCGTCACCACGACCCGGTCGGCGGCGGCGTGCGCGCGTACGTTGGCCAGCGCGCCCTGGGCCACTCGCAGCAGCGCGACCGCCACCGGGGTCGGCAGCGGGCACGGTTCGCCGTCGAGCACGAACCGGGCCTGCACCCCGAAGTCGCGCAGGTCGGCGACGACCCGTTCCAGCGCCTCGGGCAGCGGGCGCCCGGCCAGCTCGGCGGGGGTCAGCGCGCGTACCAGGCGGCGGGTGTCCTCCAGCGCGCCCTTGGCCGCCCGCTCGGCGATCTCCAGCTGGGGCCGGGCGTCGGCGGCGTCGCGGGCGGCACGCAGCAGCAGGATGATGCTGGACAGGTTCTGCGCCACGGTGTCGTGGATCTCGCGGGCCAGCCGCTCCCGCTCGGCCAGGATGCCCTCGCGGCGCTCGGTGGCCGCCAGCCGCTGCTGGGCCTCGGTCAGCTCGCGGACCAGGGCCGCGCGGGCCTCACTCTCGCGGCGTAGGCGGCGGTAGACGGCGGTGCTGACGATCGCGACCGCGGCGCCGAACACCGGCCCGAGCACCGCGGCGGGGTCCAGCTGACCCCGGTGCAGGCCGACGGCGGTGATCGAACCGGCGGTGAGCAGCGCGACGCCGGGCAGCGCCCAACGGTCGGGCAGCAGCTGGCGGTAGAGCAGGAACAGCGCGAACGCGAGCCAGACGAAGCTCAGCGACACCGCCACCAGCGCCGCCCACAGCGCGGTCAGCACGGCCAGCCACAGCACGGCCAGGCGCGGCCCGGCGGCCCGGCGCGACAGGGCCATGCCGACGGCGTACCAGCAGGCCACGGCCAGGGTCACCAGCACCGTCGCGGCCAGGTGGGCCCCGTCGAGCCAGGACTGGCCCGCGCCGACCAGCAGCAGCGCGGCGAACAGCGCGTGTTCGGCGCGGCGCAGCAGCTCCGGCGCGTCGATCCGCGCCCTACCCATGGTGTGACCAGCTCATGATGCGACCGAGCGTAGCCAGCCGGGGCGGGCTGGTCGTACAACCTTCGACGGAGACGGGGGTGCGACGTTCGCCTCCACCGGTCCCGTCGGCGGTCCGATGGCGGGGCGGCCTCGGCGGGCGAGGCTGGGTCGCGTGTTCATCGCCATCCGTGACCTGCGCTTCGCGCGCGGCCGATTCGCCCTGCTGGGCGGAGTGGTCGCGCTGATGACGCTGATGGTCGTAGCCCTGACCGGGCTGACGGCGGGGCTGCGTGCCGCCGCCGTCTCCGCGGTCGACCGACTGCCCACCGCCTATCTCGCCCTCCAGCAGCCCGCCGACGGGGCTCAGGCCTCCTTCGCCACCAGCACGCTCACCGCCGAGCAGGTGGCGGCGCTGGGCGCGTACCCCCTGGGGGTCTCCACCACCCGCCTGGCCGCGCGCGGGCGGACCACCGCGGTCACCGTCTTCGGCGCCGACGCGGCGCTGCTGCCGCCGCTGCGGCGCGGCGCGCCCGGCGGCCTGGCGCTGCCCGCCGATCTCGCCGCCGAGCTGGGCCTGTCCCCCGGCGACGCGGTCGAGCTGGGTGGGCACCCGCAGACGGTGTCCGCGCTGGTCGAGCCGACGTCGTTCAGCCACCTGCCGGTGGTCTACCTGCCGCTGTCGGTGTGGCAGGCGTCGGCTCGCACCGACACGGTGACCGCGGTGGCACTGGCCGCGCCACCCGCCGCGCCGGTGCCCGGCACCGTGGTGCGCACCCGCGCGCAGGCCCGCGACGCCGTCGGCGGGTTCAGCTCCGAACAGGGCTCACTCGATCTCATGCGAGGCCTGCTGCTGGTCGTGTCGGCCCTGGTCGTGGGCGCCTTCTTCACGGTATGGACGGTGCAGCGCACCCCCGACCTCGCCGTGGTGCGAGCCCTCGGCGCCGGACGCGCCTACCTGCTGCGCGACGCCGTCGGCCAGGCCGCCGTGGTGCTGCTGGCCGGGGCGCTGCTCGGCGGGGGCGCCGCGACCGGGCTCGGCCTGCTCGCCGCCCGCGCGGTGCCGTACGTCGCCGACGCCTCGACCATCGCCCCGCCGCTGCTGGCCATGGTCGGCGTGGGCCTGCTCGGCGCCGTCCTCGCGGTGCGGCGGGTCACCACGGTCGACCCGATCACCGCCCTGGGCAGCGCCCGATGAGCGAGCCGATGCCGCGCCACGCCATCCCCCGGCCTCCGGGCACCGGCTGGACGACGACGACGACTGGAAACGAGGCGATCCGATGAGCCTGGAACTGGATGACGTCCGCGTCACCTACCCCGACGGGGACCGGCGGCTGACCGCCCTGGCCGGGGTGACGCTGCACGTCGCGCCGGGTGAGCTGGTGAGTGTGGTGGGCCCGTCGGGTTCGGGCAAGTCCAGCCTGCTGGCGGTGGCCGGGCTGCTGCTCACGCCGGACAGCGGCCGGGTCCGGGTCGGCGGCGTGGCGACCGCCGGGCTGCGCGGCGGGGCCCGGGATGGACTGCGCCGGGAACGGATCGGCTTCGTGTTCCAGCAGGCCAACCTGCTGCCCTCGCTGACCGCGCTGGACCAGTTGCTGCTGGCCGCGCACGTACGCGGCGAGTCTGTCCGCTCGGCCCGGGTGCGGGCCGAGCAGCTGCTGACCCGCGTGGGGCTGGCGGCTCGGCGGGACCGGCGGCCGCACCAGCTCTCCGGCGGCGAGCGTCAGCGCGTCGGGATCGCCCGCGCGCTGCTGGGACGACCACGGGTGCTGCTACTGGACGAGCCCACCTCGGCCCTGGACCACGAACGGGGCGTGGACGTGGTCGAACTGATCCGGGCTGTCACGGTCGAGCACGGCGTGGCGTCGCTGTTGGTGACCCACGATCAGGCGCACGCCCGCCGGGCGGACCGCTCGGTGACGCTGCGCGACGGCGGGCTCTGCTGAAACGCGCCGGGGCGCGGCCGTCGGCCACGCCGCTGAAAGTGCGCCGGAGCGCGGCCGTCGGCCGCGCTCCGGGGGAAAGCGTCAGTTGGCGACGATGCCGTCGACCTCACGCTTGCCGACCTCCTTGCCGACCTCCTTGCCGACCTCCATGATCACACACCTCCTCCGCGTCCTATTGAGACGAATGTCCGCGTTCCGACGACGGCTGCATGGTCTGCCGCCGGAGGGTGCGAACCCGTACGTGGGAGGAGCGTAGCGATAGTTGCGACGGCAGGAAAGATGCCTAATCCTCGATCTTCAGAAAGCGGTTCCGAAGTGTCCAGATAGACTGCAATGAGTGTCAGTCTAGTGACATTTCCGCTGTCCAATCATTGAAAGTGCCGTATTAATCACACTGACGTAGATCATTGCGGAACCGCCGCCGGTATTGTGTGCCGTCAATCGGATCACTAGCGTGTGGTCCACTGGGGACCGATCTGCGGAGGTGGCGGTGTCGATCCTGTGCGCCGAGGACTACCGGGCGCTGGCTCGCGCCCGCCTGCGCGGCGACGTGTGGGACTTCCTCGACGGCGGCAGCGGCGCCGAGCTCAGCGTCGACGCCAACCGGGCCGCCTTCGACCGGGCGCTGCTGCGCCCGCGCACGCTGGTCGACGTGTCGCGGATCGACACCACGCGCAAACTGCTCGGCGGGGCGCTGACCGCGCCGCTCGGCGTCGCCCCGATCGCCTACCACCGCATGTTCCACCCCGAGGGTGAGACCGCCACCGCGGCCGGGGCCGGGCGCGCGGGCGCGCTGTTCGTGGCCAGCATCTTCGCCAGCCGTACCGTCGAGGAGATCGCCGCCGCCGCGACCGGTCCGCTGTGGCTGCAGCTGTACTGGCTGCGCCGGCGTCCCGCCCTGGCCGAACTGGCCCGGCGCGCCCAGGACGCCGGGTTCCGCGCCCTGGTGCTGACCGTCGACGCGCCCCGGATCGGCAAACGCCTGCGCGACCTGCGCAACGGCTTCGTCGTCGACCCCGACATCCGCGCCGCCAACCTGGACCCAGCCCTGATGACCAGCGCCCACGAGCGCCGCGACGGCGCCTCCTCCATCGCCACGCATGCCGCGCTCACCTTCGACCAGACCGTCACCTGGCACGACCTGGCCTGGCTCAAGGGCGTCACCGACCTGCCCGTGGTACTCAAGGGCATCCTGACCGCCGAGGACGCGGCCCGCGCGGTCGAGTACGGCGCCGACGCGATCATCGTGTCCAACCACGGCGGACGGCAGCT
Source organism: Catellatospora tritici (assembly GCF_019083965.1). Lineage (GTDB taxonomy): Bacteria > Actinomycetota > Actinomycetes > Mycobacteriales > Micromonosporaceae > Catellatospora > Catellatospora tritici. Next base: position 73,606 of record NZ_JAHRCY010000032.1, on the reverse strand, counting down.
CGACGGTGCCGTGCCCGCGCTGCGCGCGCTGCCCGAGGTGGTCGCGGCGGTCGCGGGCCGCTGCCCGGTGCTGGTCGACGGTTGCGTACGCACCGGACGCGACATCTTCGTCGCCCTCGCGCTCGGCGCCGAGGCGGTGCTGGTCGGCCGCCCCGCGCTGTGGGCGCTCACCGCGGGCGGGGCCGACGGCGTCGCGCACGTGATGTCGCTGCTGGCCGGCGAACTGGAGCACACGATGGCGCTGACGGGGCGGCCGACGCTGGCCGACATCGGCCGCGACGCGGTGCTCACCGGCGAGCGCCCGCAACCCTGAGCGCCCGCAAACCGGAGCGCCCGCAAACCGGAGCCCTCGCGAAGGAGCAGCAGATCATGGTCAAGCTGGACAGGCGGCGGCTGCACGTGTCGGTCACCGACCCGGTCGCGGCGTCGATGAACTTCCTCAACGAGGTCGCCGGGCGCTACCCCGACGCCATCTCACTGGCCGCCGGCCGGCCGTACGAGGGCTTCTACGACACCGCCGACATCAACCGCTACCTCGACCGGTACGTCGCGTACCTGGCCGAGCAGGGCGCGAGCCCGGTCCAGATCCGCCGCGCGCTGATGCAGTACGGCCGGACCAACGGCCAGATCCACGGCCTGATCGCCCGGATGCTGTCCACCGACGACGGCATCGACGTGCCAGCCGAGGCGATCTCGGTGACCGCGGGCTGCCAGGAGGCCATGGTCATGGTGCTGCGGGGCCTGTGCGCGGGCCCCGACGACGTGCTGCTGGCCGCCGAACCCTGCTACGTCGGCATCACCGGCGCCGCGCGCATCCTGGGCATCGAGGTCGTCCCGGTGCCGGAGGGCCGCGACGGGCTCGACCCGGCCCGCGTCGCCGAGGTCGCCCGCGCGGTACGCGACAGCGGCCGCACCCCGCGCGCGCTCTACCTGGTGCCCGACTTCTCCAACCCGTCCGGGCTGTGCCTGGACCTGCCTGCCCGGCAGGGGCTGCTCGACGTGGCCGAGGCCGAGGACCTGCTGATCCTGGAGGACGACCCGTACGGCCTGTTCGGACTCGATGACCGGCCCCGGCCCAAGCTCAAAGCCCTCGACACCCGCCAGCGCGTGATCTACCTCGGCTCGTTCGCCAAGTCGGTCTTCCCGGGTGCCCGCATCGGCTTCCTCGTGGCCGACCAGACCGTCGTCGACGAGGCCGGGCGGACCACCCTGCTGGCCGAGGAGCTGTCCACCATCAAGAGCATGCTCACGGTGAACACCTCCCCGATCGCGCAGGCCGTGGTCGGCGGGGTCCTGGTCGAGTCCGGCTGCAGCCTGCGGGCCGCCAACGCGCAGAAGATCGCCTTCTACCGGGAGAACCTGCGTGGGCTGATCGACGCGCTCGACCGGCACCTGCCCGCGCCCTGGCGCGACGAGGTGGGCGTGCGTTGGAACCAGCCCGAGGGCGGCTTCTTCGCCGTGGTCGACGTGCCGTTCACGGCCGATGAGAAGCTGCTGGAGGCGTCGGCCTCCCGGCACGGGGTGCTGTGGACGCCGATGAGCTTCTTCTACACCGACGGCGGCACCCGGTCCCTGCGCCTGTCCTGCAGCTACCTGGACGCGGCCACGGTCGAGGAGGGCGTGCGCCGCCTGGCGGCGATGATCCGGGAGAACATCGCGGCCTAGCCGCCGCGCTGCTCCCAGCCCGGCGGCTTCAGCCGCGAGCTGCCCAGCACCCGTCCGTCCCCGTCGTACGCGGTGCACAGCGGGTAGTGCTCGTCGGACAGCGGCAGCCACAGTCCGTCGCGGACGGGGGTCGGATCGGGCAGCGGTCGGCCGTGCCGGACGAGCCAGTAGACGTACACCGACCTGTCTTCACTCCAGGGGGTGAAGCTCGCGGCGGTCCGCGCCCCCTCGGCTTCGCACACCAGGCGGCCGACCGGGCCGCGGACCGTGCCGTAGTCGATCAGCTTGCCGTCGCCGACGGCAAGCTCCCGCATGTCGAGGAACGGTTCGCCGTTGGAGCCCGCGAACACGCCTCCGGCCTGTCCCTCGTCACCGTTCGGGCCATACCAGAACGTGTCCAGATTGGGCTGGTCGCCGCCCCAGAAGAACAGAACCAGCTCCCGGCCGGCCACCACGACGCCGGTACGGATGGGGACGCCGCGCACCGACGCGCTCGGGTTCGGCGACGGCCGCACCGGCGACGGCGGCGTCACGAGCCCACCGCCCCCCGTCTCCTCGGCGGCGCACCCGCCCAACCCCAGCACCACCGCCACCGCGACCGCCCACAACCCCGCCCTCATGACCGCATCATATCGCTCACCGATATATAACGTCCACTAGTCTCGGTCCGGCGAGGTCGACCGGGGGCGCGAATCCCTTGACCGGTGCGGTTTCCGGGAAAGTGCAGGAATCTTGGGCGACTGTCGAACAGATTCCCCGAAAGTGCCGGATCCGGATGTTCCCCGAAAGTGCTGGATCCGGATGCGCTTGACAAGAAAAGTTGTCGGTGGGAGGGTCAAAGACATGCTTGATGTGGCGGTGATCGACGATCCGGCGGCCGCTGAGGTGTGCCTGGATCCGGTGCGGGCGCGACTGCTGGCGGCCCTGGCCGAACCGGCCTCGGCCAGCGCGCTGGCGACCCGGGCCGGGCTGACCCGGCAGAAGGTCAACTACCACCTGCACGCGCTGGAGCGGGTCGGGCTGGTGGAGCTGGTCGAGGAGCGGCGCAAGGGCAACATGACCGAGCGGGTCATGCAGGCGACAGCCGCGTCCTACGTCATCTCGCCCGCCGCGCTCGCCCCGGTCGCCCCCGATCCCGATCACGCCCCCGACCAGCTGTCGGCGCGCTGGCTGCTGGCGCTCGGCGCCCGGCTGGTGCGCGAGGTCGGCGAACTGATCACCGGTTCCCGGGCGGCCAGGCAGCCGCTGGCGACGTTCGCGGTGGACAGTGAGATCCGGTTCGCCTCCGCCGCCGACCGCGCGGCGTTCGCGGCCGAACTGACGAAGAGCCTCGCCGACCTGGTCACGCGTTATCACGACGAGCACAGTCCCGGCGGCCGTCGGCACCGGCTCGTGGTCGGACTGCACCCGAGCCTGATCACGCCCAGCCCTGGGACCGCTTCACCCGCGGCCCTGCCCGAGGCGGCACGGCCCGAACTGACGAAGGAGTAGCACCATGGACGGCGAGTTCGAGATCGTGCGCGAGGGCAGCCTGCAGACCACGCCCGAGGAGTACTGGGACGCGATCACCACCGGCAACGGCGGCTGGCTGTGGCCGATGGAGTTCGAGCCGCGCGTGGGCGGACAGGCCGCGTTCGGCGGCACGGTCACCGAGTGGGAGCCGCCGCACCGCCTCGCCACCCGCGTCGACGCGCCCAACGGCTGGTTCAACCAGCTCGAGCACACCGTCGACGATGCCGGGGACGGCACCGTCCGGTTCCGGTACGTACACAGCGGGGTCTTCGTCGACAACTGGGAGAACCAGTTCAACGGAGCGGACGAGCACACCGACTTCTACCTGCACACGCTCGGGCAGTATCTGGCCCACTTCAGCCGCCGCCCGGTCGTCTACACCTCGACCGACGCCCCGGCGGCGTCGCAGAATCCGGCCGGGTTCGACACCCTGCGCGCCGCGCTCGGGTTGGGTTCGGGCACGAAGCAGGGCGACACGGTCACCGTGGAGCTGCCCGGGGAGGGTCCGACCGAGGTCACGGTCGACTACTGGCACCCGCACTTCCTCGGGCTGCGCAGCGGCGACACGATGTACCGCTTCTTCGGCCGCAACGTCTTCGGCGCACCGGTCGGCTTCGCCGCCCACCTGTTCGCCCCGAACGCCGACGCCGACGCGACCCGGAAGTCCTGGCAGCAGTGGCTCGACGACGTCTACGCCTGACCGGTGTTAAGAAGGGCCCCTTCTGCTACGGAAAGCGATAAGCAGGGGCCCTTCCTTACGGGGTCAGCGGGTGAACCAGGTGCGGAGTTGGGCGGCGGCCTGCTCCTGCGCGCGACGCCCGTCGGCCAGGTCCCCCGCCATGCAGAAGAACCCGTGGATCATCCCGTCGTACCGGGCCAGCGTGACCGGCACGCCCGACTCGGACAACTTCGCGGCGTACTGCTCGGCCTGGTCGCGTAGGGGGTCGTACTCGGCGGTGATGACCAGGGCGGGGGGCAGACCGGTGTGGTCGGCGGCCAGCAGCGGCGAGGCGAGCGGATCGCGCCCGTCGGCGGGCGTGGCCAGGTAGTTCTCCCAGTACCAGGCGACCGAGGTCGCGTTGAACAGGTACGGGTCGGTGCCCTCCCGCAGCGAGGGCGTGTTCGAGGTGTAGTCGGTGTTCGGATACACCAGCAGCTGTCCGGCCAGCTCCGGCCCCTGGTCGCGGGCGAGCAGGGCCACCGCCGCGGCCAGGTTCCCGCCCGCGCTGTCGCCGCCGACCGCGACGCGGCCCGGGTCGGCGCCGAGTTCGGCCGCGTGCGCGGCGACCCAGGCGGCCGCGGCGTGGCAGTCGTGCACCGCGGCGGGGAACCTGTGCTCGGGCGCGAGCCGGTATCCGGCCGCGACGACCAGGCACCCGGCCGCGTTGGCCAGCGTCCGGCAGACCGCGTCGGCGGTGTCGATGGTGCCCAGCGTCCACCCGCCGCCGAAGTAGTACACCAGCACCGGCAACGTCTGGTCGAGCACCGGACGGTAGATCCGGATCGGCAGCGGGCCGCCCGGCCCGTCGATGTCGCGGTCAAAGACCTCGGCGACGTGCTCGGGCGTGCCGCCCGCAGCCTGGATCGAGGCGAGGTCGGCCGCGCGCGCCTGCTCGACCGAAAGCGTGTAGAGCTGCGGGGTGCGGGAGGCTTCCCGCCCGGCTCGCATCGCCTGGACCTGGGGGTGCAGCGGCACCGTCTCTCCTATCTATACGGTCACGCCGGCTTCGTACTCGAAGCCCGCGTTGCGAGGTTCGGCGAACAGCTCGCGCATGGTCGGGTTGAGCGCCATCACGTCGACCCGCTCGGCGAACCAGGCGGCCAGCTCGACCAGGCGGCGCTCGGCGGTGGCGACGTCCTCGGTGTGCACCGTGACCTCGCCCATGCGGAAGTACGTGTTGGCGGGCGTGGCCTCGATGCGCGCGCCGAGCGGAGCGTGCATGCGGACATGCGCCACATCCGGCTGGGCGGCGAGTTCGGAGGCGCTCGGGAAGCCGACCACGATGCCGGGCTTGAGCGACAGGAAGGTCGAGGCGACCACGCCGTCGCGGATCCGGGTCGGGATGTCGGGAATCGGCTGCAGCAGCGCTCGGGCGCCGTAGTCGCCCAGGTCGACGCCGTACTTGTAGCGGATCTGGTCGCGGATCGGGCCGCCGCCGCGCCGGGCGCCGCACTCGCTGAACACGACCCGCCCGGTGTCGGGCTGGTGGAACAGCTCCAGGTGAAAGATGCCGTCGACCAGGCCCAACGCGGCGATGGACTGCTCGATCAGCGGCCGCGCCAGGTCGAAGGCCCACTTGTCGGCGGTCGGGTCGAAGCTGAACGTCTGCACCGGCGCCCGCTGCTGCACCGCGCTCAGGCACGGCTCGGCATAGCGACCCAGGGCGAGGAACCGGATGTGGCCGTCGGACATGATGCCGTCGGCGAACCACTCGTCCCCGGCGACGAACTGCTCCAGCAGGAAGTTGCGCATGGACACCTTGGCCGCGCGGCACTGGGCGCCGACCCGCTCCAGGTCGGCCCGGCTCTCCACGACGCTGGTGAACTGGGTGGCCATGCCGGCGACGGGCTTGAGCACGCCGCGGGTGAAGGGCATCTCGAAGTCGTCGGGCAGCTCGTGGATGTCGTCGATGACGGCGTATCCGGCGACGGGCAGCCCGGCCTCGGCGATGCGCTTCTTCTGCAGCGACTTGTCGCGGAACAGCGCCACCGTGGGCGCGGGCACGGCATTGGCGCCGAGGATGGCACCGATCGCGGCGGCGGTCATCAGCACCGGGTCGTCGTGGGCGTAGACGGCGTCGAACGAACCCTCACCGTACCCGGCCCGGTAGAGGCCGTTGAGTGCCGAGTCGGGACTCTTGTGGTCGTCCACGAAGACGGTGTGGGCACGCTCCGGGATCACGTTGCCCCGGTCCTTGCTGAAGGCTCCCAACAGGACGGTCACCTCGACCGACTCGGGCAGACTCTCCAGCGCGGGCCCGTCGGCACCGACCATCAGCAGGCGCATGTGCACCGTCCTCCTTCCCGGTCCGGCCATGATCGTGGATCATCAGCCGCCGCATCGATGGCCACCGTATCGACGGCGACGCCGTGTGTCCAGGGTGGCACCGTCCGCGAGCGAAACGCCCCGCCTGTCCGACAAACGTCCACAATGCAGGGAACACGCGGGGTTGTTGATGACGCCGGGATGGATCGACTTCGTTGCCGATACGGCTATGGTCGGTAACCGCCGCGAGGCGGCACCATGCCTTGCGTAGCGTCGATTCATCCGGAGGAGCACCGTGGGCCTCTCGTCACCGCCGACTCGATATCGGCGTCGCCTTGCCATACCCGGACTCGTCGTCGCCGAGGCGATCTCGGTCATCGGCGGCCGGATGTCGTTCCTGGCCATCCCCTGGCTGGTGCTGGTCACCACCGGCAGCCCGATCAAGGTCGGCACGGTCGCCGGCGCCGAAGCGCTGGCGTACGTCCTCAGCGGTGTGCTCGCCGCCCCGCTGCAGGACCGCATCGGCGCCCGGCCGACCTCGGTCCTGGCGGATCTGGCCAGCGCCGTGACCGTCGGCGCGACGGCACTGGCCGGGCAGTTCAGCTTCGAGGGGCTGCTCGCCCTGGTCGCCGCCACCGGCGCGCTGCGCGCCCAGGCGGACCGATCCAAGAACAACGTGCTCAAACCCCTGATGGACGCCGCGGGCACCGACTTCACCCGGGTCTCGTCGGTGCGCGAGAGTGTGCTGCGCACCTCCAGCCTGATCGGCGCATCGGTGGGTGGGGTGGCCATCGCGGCACTGGGCGCGGTCGGCGCGATCTGGCTCGATGCGGCGAGTTTCCTGCTCGCGACGCTGCTGGTCTGGTTCTTCGTGCCCGACCCGGCCACGCTGGAGGGCGCCAAGCCGCTGGCGGGACCGACGGAGCCGTACTTCGCGGCGCTGCGGGGCGGGTTCGACTACTTCCGGTCCGAACCGCTGCTGCGGGCGGTCACCAGCATGCTGTTCTTCACCAACCTGTTCAACCAGGCCAGCTCGGTGGTGTTCGTGCCGCTGTGGGTGCTGACCGTGCTGCACTCGCCGGTGGCGCTGGGGTCGGTGGCGGCGGCGTACGCCATTGGGATGATTGTGGGCAGTGTCGTGTTCGCGACGCTGGCACCGTATCTGCCGCGCTACCGGGCGGTGGTGTTCGGCTACATGGTCGGCGGTGCACCGCGCTTCCTGATCTTCGCGATCACCGACAACCTGACCGTGATCCTCGTCGTCACGTTCATCAGCGGCATGGTCATGTGCTCGCTCAACCCGACCATCGGAGCGGTCATCTACCAGCGGGTCCCCGGCCCGATGCTGGCACGGGCGGGCGGCATCATCATCGCCATCTCGTTCGCGGGCATCCCGCTGGGCGGCATCATCGGCGGGGTGATGGTGCAGGAGCTTGGCCTGACCAACGGCATCCTGGTCACCACGGTGCTGTACTTCGCGGTGTCACTGTCGCCGATCATCCGACATCGCGTCTGGCGCCAGCTCAACGACGCCGGGTCGCGCGGCCCGAAAGCCGACGGCAGCGCGCTGCCCTGGGGGTACGCGCTGGGCCCGGCCGTCTTCGGCCCCCGGGTCACGCTGCGCTACGCCGACGGGCAGTGGTCGGTGCACGCCCGGCAGGGCGGGCGGCGGCTGCTGCGCCCGCGCCCGGTCGCACCCAAGGCGGCGATGCACGCCCTGGCCCAGCTCGACATCACGCCGGTGCATGAGGCCGTACGCGAACTGGTGCAGCGCGACCACGCCGCGACCGAGCGCAAGGCCCTTCGAAAACGGGCCGAACTGGATCAGATGGAATCGACGATGATGGAGATCGACGCGACCCTGCGCGCCCCTCATCTGCCATAGAACGTCCAAATTTTGCCTGGTCCAAACAGGAATCGTCGGATCTTGAGCGACCATTGCAAGTACGTCGATTCGCTTGTAGTCTCCGGATTCACCGAGGTCGGTTGGGGGCACCCGGCCACGGTTCGACAATCACCGATCTCTTGTGGCGGGGACTTCTCCATGAGCAACAACGGTTGGGCGACCGGTGCACCCCTTTCCGCCAGCGCTGACTGGGTCGACGAGATCCTCCTGGGCGGCGCCGATCGCGACGTCTGCCTCCACTTCGGCGCCCCGGTCGACCGGGCCGCGCTGCGCCACGCCGTCGCCGACCGCCAGGCGGTGCTGACCCGCCTCGGCCTGGGCCCGGGTGGTTCCGTCGCGCTGCAGCTGCCGCCCTCGCTGGCGTACGTGGCGAACCTGCTGGCCGCGTGGCGCGTCGGCGCCCAGGTCGCACTGCTGGACCACCGGCTGACCCCGTTCGAGACCGAACGGGCGCTGGCGCGGCTCGCCCCGCAGGTGCTGGTCGGTTACACCGGCACCATCCCGGGCGGGCTGCGCGCCTTCTACGACATCACCGACGTCGCCGCCGCCCGCGAGACCGGGCGCCCCGCCGAGACCGGGCACGCGGTCATCCAGCTCAGCTCCGGGTCCACCGGCCCGTCGAAGGTCATCGCCCGCACCGCCGAGCAGCTGGTCGCCGAGGTCGACCGGTACACCCGCATCGACGGGGTGCCGCTGCCGGGCGAGCGGGTGGTGCTGCTGGCCTCGGTCGTGCACGTGTTGGGCCTGGTCGGCGGCCTGCTCTACTGCCTGCACGCGGGCACCGAGCTGGTGCTGCCGGAGCGGCTCACCGTCGACTCGATCCTCAAGGCCGTGGCCGCGGGCGAGGCCCCGACCACGCTGCTGGGCGTGCCGTTCCACACCGAGCTGCTCGCCTCCGCGGTCGAGCCGCCGAAGCTGCCGCAGCTCAAGCGCATGACCACCGGCGGCGAGCTGGTGCGCGCCGAGGTGTCGCAGCGATTCGTGGACCGCTACGGGATCATCCTGGGCAACATGTACGGCATGACCGAGGTCGGGGTCATCGCCACCGACCTGTACGGCGCCAACCGCCCGTCGCTCATGCCCGCCCCCGGCCTGGCCGTGCGCGAGCAGGACGGCCAGCTGCTGGTGTCGGCGCCCGAGTCGCCGTACATCGGACTGGTCGACCCGACCCGCTGGGCCGACGGCTGGCTCAACACCAAGGACGCGGGCCGGGTGGACCCGGAGACCGGGCTGATCACGGTGCTGGGCCGACTGGACTCGCAGGTCTCCGTGGGCGGCCTGAAGGTCGACCTGACCGAGGTCGAGCACACCCTGGCCGCGCTGCCGGGCGTCGAGGGCGCCGTCGTGATCTTCGATCGGGGCATCGAGGCGTACGCCGTCGTGCCCGACCCGGATGCCGCCGCCGCGCTGGAAGGTGAGCTGGCCAAGCGCCTGGCGCCCTTCAAGCGCCCGCGTGAGCTGCACATCGTCGCCCAGCTCCCCCGCACGGCCACCGGCAAGCTCGTCCGCGACCACGCGGTCCTGCGCACCGCCGAGCCACAGGCCTGACTGTGACATGCGAGCTCGTCGCTCGGGCCTTGGTCGGCGGCATCCTCCGCTTCGCTACGGAGACCACCGAGCGGCCCGGACTCCGAGCTCTGAATACCGTCCACAAGGGAAGGAAGATCCGATGAGTGCCGAAGTGCGCCAGTTCATCATCAACGCGATCGCCGAGATGAACTACCCGGTCGACGACGTCGACGCCGACACCCCGCTCGGTTCGGCCGGGGTCGACCTGGAGTCGCTGGCCGTCGCCGAGCTCTCGGTACGCGTCGAGGACACGTACGGCGTGAAGTTCAGCGACGAGGAGGCCGAGCAGATGGCGGCGATGACGGTCGGCGAGTTCGCCGACGCCATCATCGAGCGCGGCAACCTGGCGAGCGCGTAGTGAGCGGGTCGGTGCCGGGCCGCGACGAGGTCATCGCGATGCTCGCCACGTACGGTGAGCGCTCGCCGGACCAGATCCGCGAGCGCATCGACTCCCTCGAGCTGGCCTGGCTGGTGCACCAGGTGGAGCAGCGCTACGCGGTCAGCCTCGACCTGGAGGACGAGGCGCTGATGCGGATGACGTCGGTGACCGGTGCCGTCGAGGTGCTGACCGAGGTGTTCGCGGAGCAGGCCCGTGGCTGACCTGCCCGGCCGCGGCGTCCGGGAGCCGGTGGTGCTCACCGGGCTGTCGGTGCTGAGCGCGTACGGCCGGGGTGCCGACGCGCTGTCGGCCGGGCTCGCGGCGGGACGGCCGGCGTTCGCGCCGGTGACCCGCTTCGACGTGTCGAACCGTCGGGTGGGGGTCGGCGCGCTGCTGCCCGGCGCACCGGTCCTCTTCGACGAACTGCTCACCACCGTGGACGAGGCGTGCACGGGCGCCGGACTCGATCCGGCCGCCCGTGCCACCGTGCCGCTGCTGCTGGCGGTGCACGGCGACCCGACCGGGTCACGGGTGAGCAGCCCCGACGTGACCGGGCACCGCACCGGCGCGTTCACCGCCGCGCTGGCCGAGAAGGCGGGCCTGGCTCCCGGCGCGCGGACCTACACCAGCGCCTGTGTGGCGGCCAGCAGCGCGGTCGCCGACGCCGCCGCGCTGGTCGCCAACGGTATGGCCGACCGTGCCGTGGCCGCCGCCGGGTACCTGGTCGAACCGGACCAGTTCGCCCTGTTCGACGCCGGGCGGGCGCTCGCGGTCGACGGTGCGGTGCGGCCGTTCAGCGCCGGGCGCAAGGGCCTGCTGCTGGGTGACGGAGTGGCCGCGGTCGTGGTCGAGTCCGCGTCCGCCGCCGCCGCGCGCGGCGCGCAGCCGCTGGCCAGGCTGGTCGGGTGGGGCCGCGCGGGTGACGGGTTCCACGTGGTGCAGCCGCGCCCCGACGGCGCCGGGCTGGCCCGCGCGATCGGGGCCGCGCTGGATCGGGCCGGGTTGTCCCCGGCCGACGTCGGCTACGTGAACGCGCACGGCTCGGGCTCGGCGCAGAGCGACGTCGCCGAGGCGGCCGCGCTGGCGCTGGCGCTGGGTGAGCACTCGGCCACGGTGCCGGTGAGCTCGACGAAGTCGCTGCACGGGCAGGCGTTGGAAGCCTCACCGCTGCTGGAGCTGGTCGCGACGGTGCTGGCGTTGCGGCACGGCACGCTGCCGGTGAACGCGGGCTACCTGGGCGCCGACCCCGACTGCCCCCTCAACGTGATCGTCGAAGGACCGCTGGAGCGCTCGCCGTCGTACGCGCTGAGCCTCAACGCCGCCTTCGGCGGCGCCAACACCGCGCTGCTGGTGGGTGCGCCGTGACCGCCCCCGAGACCACCGGGGTCCTGCTGCCCCGCCAGCGCACCCCGCTGGCCGTGCCGTCGCAGCCAGCCGGGCTGGTCGAGCTGGCGCGCGGGGCGTGGCCGGAGTCCGACGCCGACACCGAGCCGCCCGCGCTGGCCGGGTTCGTGGTGTCCAGCTTCAGCCCGCTGGTCGCCGAGGTCGCGCGCCGCTGCCTGACCCGGGCGTACGGGCAGCCGCCCGCCGCCCCGGCCCGCGGCCCGCGCACCGCCGTGATCATCTCGACCACCACCGGTGACGTCGCCACCGCGCTCAGCGTGGCCAGGGCGGTCGACACCGGGCAGCGGCTCGGACCGCTGCTGTTCTTCCAGGCCGTCCCCAACGCCGTGGCCGGATACGTGGCGGCGCGCTGGGAACTGGGCGGGCCGGTGCTGTGCCTGAGCCCGGCCGGACCGGGCGACGCGCTGGAGCTCGCCCTGGCCGAGGGCCTGTCCGCCGCCCGGCTGCTGCTGGCCGACGGCGATGCCGACGAGGCCCTGGTCATCGCGGCCGAACAGGCCACAGACGACGGCGAGCGCGACCGCGCGCTGGCCGTGCTGGTGCAAGTGAACGAAGGAGTCAGCTCATGAGCAGCACCAATCTGCGGGCGATCCTGGCCGCCGATACCGACCTCGGCGCCGGCAACGTGATCACCCGGCTGTTGGCGCACGGCGCCGACCCGAACGGTCCGGGGCTCACCTTCGACGTCGACGTCGACGGGCACCCGGCCTGGCAGCCGCTGACCCTCGGGCAGCTCGACGAACGCGTCGCCGCCCGCGCGGCCTGGCTGCACCAGCACGGCATCGGCTGGCGCGACGTGATCGCGGTCTACGCCTCCACCTCCGCCGACGTGCTGCTGACCTTCCTCGCCTGCAACCGGATCGGCGCGATCCCGGCGCTGCTCAACGGCAACCTCAGCGGCGAGATCGCCACCGAGTACATCCGCCGCCTGCGCGCCACCGCGGTGCTGGTCGACGCCCCGCACGCGGAGCGCCTGGAGGGACGTGACTTCGGCTCGCGCATCCTGGGCGACATCACCACGATGGGCAGCGGCGACCCGGCGCAGGCGCCCGAGCCGTACCGGCACCACAAGGACGACCCGATCTCGATCACGCACTCCTCCGGCACCACCGGCCTGCCCAAGGCGATCGTGCACTCGCACACCACGCTGTTCGAGGCCACCCGCCGCATCCGGCTGTCCGGGCCGCGCGCGCAGGGCACCGAGCGGGTGCTGTGCGCGCTGCCCTCGGCCCACACCGCGGGCATCCTGTCCATCAACCAGGCCCTGTGCAACCGCGCCGAGCTGGTGTTCCTGTCCTCCCAGCGCGGTGAGTACGTGCTGGACGCGATCGAGCGGTTCAAGCCGACCGGCGTCTTCGGGTTCGCGGTGACCTGGGCCGACATGGCGCGCCACGACCTGACCAAGCGGGACATGGACTCGGTGGCGATCTGGTTCAACACCGGCGACTGCGCGCACGAGGCGCACATCCGCCCGCTGGTCAACGTGGGCAGCCACAAGACGGTGACCCGCGAGGGCGTGACCACGGTGTCGGGGTCGATGTTCATCGACGGCATCGGCTCGACCGAGATGGGCCACTCCGCGTTCCACATCACCCACCGCAAGGACACCGAGCGGTACGGCCGCTGCATCGGCCGCCCGCACGTCTTCGCCGACGTCGCGGTCCTGGACGACCAGGGCGAGCCGCTGCCCGCGGGCGTGGTCGGCCACCTGGGCCTGAAGTCCCCGACGGTGATGCTGGGCTGCTGGAACGACTCGGTCACCACCTTCCGCACCCGCCAGCGCGGCTACTACCTCACCGGTGACCTGGTCTTCTACGACGAGGACGGCTACTACTACCACGTCGACCGGGCGGTGGACTCCGTCGTGCTCGACAGCGGGCACTGGCTGCACACGTCGTACACGGAGGAGAAGATCCTCGCGACCTGCCCGGACGTGCTCGACTGCACCGTGGTCGCGGTGCGCGAGGCCGGGACCGTCGTCACCGACGTGCTCCTGCTGCTGCGCGCCGACGCCGACGCGAGCGCCGACCGCACCCCGCAGATCACCGCCGCGCTGGGCGAGCACGCCGCGCCGACGCTGCGCAGGATCACCGCGGTGCACGACGACGACATCCCCACCGGCGCCACCGGCAAGGTACGCAAGCTGGTGCTGCGTGAGCGCGCGCTGACGGGTGCCGCCTGATGGACCGCCGAGCTGACATCGTCGTCACCGGCATCGGCCTGGTCACTCCCGTCGGGCAGGACCTGGAGCAGATCTTCGAGGCGCTGTGCACCGGCCGGTCCGGGCTGGTGCGCACGCCCGAGGGGCACGCCGCGGAGGGGTCGCTGGAGGTCATGGGCAAGGGTCCGGACATCTCGGCCGCCGACGTGCTGCCCGGCCCGGAGTCACGCACCCTGGACCGCTACATCGTGCACGCGCTGGTCGCCGCCGAACTGGCCATGGCCGACGCGGACATGGTGGTCGGGCGGGACGTGGACCCGTACCGGGCCGCCACGGTGGTGTCCGGGACGGGCGGGCTGGCCACGCTGGAGGCCCAGGTGGTGACCCGGACCCAGAAGGGCAGGCTCGGGGTCAGCCCGTACCTGCTGCCGGGGATGCTGCCGAACATGGCCACCGCCCGCATCGCCATCAAGTACGACCTGCGCGGCTACAGCTCCTCCATCGGCACCGCGTGCGCGGCCGGCGCCCAGTCGATCGCCGAGGGCATGCGCATCCTGCGCAACAACGAGGCGGACGTGGCGGTCGTGGGCTGCGGCGAGGCGCCGCTGTTCCCGACCCTGGCCGACACCTTCGGCAACACCCGGGCCCTGGCCAAGGGGTGGGCCGACGACCCGGCCGCGGCCAGCCGCCCGTTCGACCGGCGCCGCAACGGGCTGGTGCTGGCCGAGGGCGCGGGCGTGTTCGTGCTGGAGCGGGCCGCCGACGCGGACGCGCGCGGGCGTGCGGCGTACGCCACCCTGCACGGCTGGGGCGGCACCACCGACGCCCACCACCCGACCACGCCCCGCCCGGACGGTGAGGGCCAGGCCGTGTGCATGCGCCGGGCGCTGGCCGATGCGGGGCTGACCCCGGCCGACATCGGCTACCTCAACGCGCACGCCACCAGCACCAAGCTCGGCGACATCGCCGAGTCGCTGGCGGTCAACTCGGTGTTCGCCGGGGCGATGCCGCCGGTGAGCTCGAACAAGGGCGTCACCGGGCACATGCTCGGCGCGTCCGGCGTCATCGAGGCGGCGGCGACGGTCATGGCGGTCGGGCGCGGTGTCCTACCTCCGACAGTCAACCTGGAGGACCCTGATCCGGCGTGCGATCTCGACCATATTCGGGGCAAGGCCCGGCATAATCCGATCACTTTTGCTCTGTCCAATTCATTCGGATTCGGCGGACATAATGTGAGCCTTGTCCTGGGTCGACCCACCACGCGACTCAGCCGTTTCGGTGATTAGCGACTCCACGGAACGGCCAGTCGAATCAGATAACTGTCGCAATTAAATATTTGCCTAGCTAGGTATTGAGACACGTAAGCCGGGCGGCTAGCGTGGCATACGACAGGTTTTGGCGCCGGTGCGGGGACCGGGCCACCTGCCGAATCGGACGTCACAGGGGCACGACGGCCAATCGGAGCATGGGGATTCTTTCGGCGTACCGCGCACGCGGTATGCCGAGCGAAGCCATGCCCGGAAGGACCCGATCCGAGCCCAAGCCACCCGGCGCGAGGAGCGAGTCCGCAAGGAACGCGAACCCGGACATCGCACGCCAAGGGGTAGGTAACAGATGAACATTCTCGGCATCGACCACCTGGAGTTCTACGTCGGTGACGCCCGCCAGACTGCTTATTTTCTGTGCACGGCGTTCGGCTTCCGGATCTGCGGGCAGGGTGGGCCCCAGACAGGCCTGGTCGACCAGCGCTCGCTGCTGCTGCAGCACGGTGACATCCGCGTCGTGCTGACCTCCGGGCTGGTGCCAGACCATCCCGCCACCCAGTACGTGGGCCGCCACGGCGACGGCGTGGCGATCGTCGCCTTCCAGACCGACGACGCCGCCGCCCTGTACGCCGAGGTCGTCGCCCGCGGGGCCACCGCGCTGATGCCCCCCGCCGAGTACGCCGACGCCGACACCCGCGTGGTCACGGCCAGCGTCTCCGGCTTCGGCGACGTCACCCACCGGCTGGTGGAGCGGCACGGCGCCCGCTGGGAGTTCATGCCGGGCGCGATCGAGATGACGCTGCCGGAGCAGAACTTCGACGGCGACCTGCTCAAAGTCATCGACCACCTGGCGGTCTGCGTCCCCGGCGGGGACCTGTCCGCCACCTCGCGCTTCTACCAGGACGTGTTCGGCTTCGCCGAGATCTTCGAGGAGTACATCGAGGTCGGCGGGCAGGGCATGGACTCCAAAGTGGTGCAGAGCCCGTCCCGCCAGGTCACCTTCACCCTGATCGAGCCGGACCTGTCGCGGCGACCGGGCCAGATCGACGACTTCCTGTCCTGGCACGCCGGGGCCGGGGTGCAGCACGTGGCGTTCCGCACCGACGACATCGTCACCGCCGTGCGCACCTTCAGCGAGCGCGGCGTCGGCTTCCTCAGCACCCCCGGGGCCTACTTCGACGCCCTGGAGCAGCGGCTGAGCAGCGTCGACCTGCCCATCGCCGACCTGCGCGAACTCGGCGTGCTGGTCGACACCGACCACTACGGCCAGCTGTACCAGATCTTCACCCAGTCCATGCACGTACGCCGCACGCTGTTCCTCGAACTGATCGAGCGGCACGGCGCCCTGACCTTCGGTACCAGCAACATCAAGTCGCTGTACGAGGCGAAGGAGCGCGAGCTGGGCGCGTCCGCCGACCAGGCGGCCGCCCGCGATCACGCCGGACTGGCGACCGCATGAGCCGGCCCACCCCCTCCACCCCGACCGCCGAGGAGCACACCATGGGTGAACAGTTCACGCTGACGGAAGAGGAGCGCGAGCTGCTCCCCTCCGACGAGGACGTGGCGTTCTACGCCGAGCACGGCTGGTATCTGACGAAGAAGCTGTTCACCGACGCCGAGATCGACGAGCTGGTCGACGCGAGCGAGCGCTTCTACGCCGGAGAGCGCAGCCGGTCGCTGCCGCTGCGACCGCGACGGCTGGCGTACTGGGAGCCCTCGCACGGCGCGGTGCAGCGGCACAACGACTACGTGCACTACGAGCACGACGGCCTGGCCAAGCTGCTGCGCAAGCCGCTGATCGGCGCGGTCGCGGCCCGGCTGGCGCAGGCCGACGAGATCCGGATCTTCCAGTCGACGCTGATCTTCAAGCCGCCGCGTCCGGAGGAGCCGACCAACATCGTGCCGTGGCACTTCGACCGCCACTACTGGGCGTCGTCGACCTCGGAGCGGATGCTGACCGCGTTCATCCCCTTCCACGACTGTGGTGAGGAGATGGGCACGATCACCATGGTCGACGGCAGCCACCGGTGGGCCGAGATCGAGAACGACGACACCACGGTGCGCCACTTCGCCGAGCGCGACAAGGAAGACCTCGAGGTCAAGCTCGCGCGCAACGCCGAGTTCAACGGCACCGAGGTGACGAAGATCCCCATGATCATCCCCAAGGGGCACATGAGCTTCCATCACTGCCGCACGTATCACGGCAGCGCGGGCAACCACAGCGACCGCCCGCGACGCGCCGTCTCCCTGCACCTGCAGGACGGCGCGAACGAGTACCGCCCGTTCGCGCTCAGCGACGGCACCATCGTCGGTTACAACCACGACGAGCTGGTACGCAAGACCCCCGACGGACGTCCCGACTACGCCGACCCGGATTACTGCCCGGTCCTCTGGCGCCGGTGATCGAACACCAAACCCACACATCCAGGGAGAGAGCAATGTCGCGTTACGACTGGGGTCAGACGCACCCGGGCATCACCCGCCTCGAGGAGGCGGTCAGTGCGGCCCGCACCGGCGTGGTCACCCACCCGCTGTACGCCGCCCTCGACAACCACGAGGCGATCGTCACGTTCATGCAGCACCACGTCTTCGCGGTGTGGGACTTCATGTCCCTGCTCAAGTCGCTGCAGCGCAACCTGACCAGCGTCACCGTGCCGTGGATTCCGAGTGGCTTCACCGGCAGCCGCCGGCTCATCAACGACATCGTGCTGGTCGAGGAGAGCGACGAACTGCAGGGCGGCTTCATCAGCCACTTCGAGCTGTACGTCGGCGGTATGGACCAGGCCGGCGCCGACACCAGCGTCATCAACCACTTCATCGACCTGCTGCGCACCGGCAGCACGGTGGAGTCGGCGCTGGTCGAGGCGAACGTCAACCCGGTCTCGACCGAGTTCGTGCGCACCACCTTCAAGTTCATCGAGACGCTGCCGATCCACTGCCAGGCCGCGGCCTTCGCGTTCGGCCGCGAGGACCTGATCCCGGACATGTTCCAGCAGGTCATCAAGGTCAACCAGGAGGGCGGCAAGCTCGACACGTTCGTCGACTACCTGGCCCGCCACATCGAGGTCGACGGCGAGGAGCACACCCCGATGGCCATGCAGATGGTCACCGACCTGTGCGGCGACGACGACACCAAGTGGGCCCAGGCCGCCGAGACCGTCAACGCCGCGCTGGCCGCGCGGCAGCAGCTGTGGACCGGCATCCTGGCCGCGATCAACGCGGGCTGACGTCGTACCCCCTTTTTTCGATCGCGGCTCACAACCGGCACCGACCGGTTGTGAGCCGCGATCACCAGCACCGGAGCGAACGTGAACGAAGCACTGGCCCGCCGCAAACTGCTGGGCATCCTTTCCGGCTCCTGGGTCGCCCAGGGCGTGTACGCCCTGGTCAAGCTCGGGGTGCCCGACCTGATGGCGGCCGGACCGGTGCCCGTGGCGGCGCTGGCACACCAGTGTGGCGCCGACCCCCGCGCACTCGGCCGCCTGCTGCGCGCGCTGACCATGATGGGGCTGTTCACCCAGCCCGCCCCCGGCGTGTACGGCCTCACCCCCACCACCGAGCTGCTGCGCGCCGACGTGCCCGGCTCGGTCCGACTCAACGCGCTGATGCAGGGCGACCAGGTGTTCCGCTCCTTCGCCGAGATCATGCACACCATGCGCACCGGCCGACCCGCCTTCGAGGCGGTCTACGGCCGACCCTTCTACGACTACCTCGGCGAGGACCCCGAGGCCGCGGCGGTGTTCCACCAGTCCATGGCCGACGAGCAGCCCCCAGCCGCCCTGGCCGCCTGCGACCTGAGCTGGGCCAAGACCGTCGTCGACGTCGGCGGCGGCAACGGCAACCTGCTCGCCCGCCTGCTGGCCGAACAGCCCGACCTGCGCGCGGTGCTGCTGGAACTGCCCGAGGCCGTGCTGGCCGCCCGGTCCCGCCTGACCGAGGCGGGCCTGGCCGAGCGGGTCGAGTTCGCCGAGGGCAGCTTCTTCGACGGCGTCCCGGCCGGGGCCGACGCGTACCTGCTGGCCCGGGTGCTGCACAACTGGAACGACGAGCACGCGCTGCAGGTGCTGACCCGGGTGCGGGCGGCGGTGCCGCCGCACGGCCGGGTCGTGGTGCTGGAGGAGCTGCTGCCCGAGCAGGAGACCGCGAACCGGCCCGGGGCCGGGCTGGTCGACCTGCTCATGCTGGTCACCCAGGAGGGGCACGACCGCACCGAGGCCGAATACCGCGAGCTGCTGGTCAAGGCCGAATTCGAGATCGTCGCGGTACGGCGGGCCGACGGCTCCCCTACCTCTGGAGCATTGGAGGCGCGCCCCGCATGAACGAGCGAAGCGAACGAATCATGGGGGACGCAAGCCTGAGCCGAGCGGAGCGAGGTGAAGGCGAAGACGAGTCGATGTACCGCGTGATGCGGCTGATCCGCCGGTTCGAGGAACGCTCCATCGAGCTGGTGCACTCGGGGCACATCGTCGGCGGCATCCACCCGTACATCGGGCAGGAGGCGATCGCGGCCGGGGTGTGCGCGGCGCTGCGCGACGACGACATCATCACCAGCACCCATCGCGGCCACGGCCACGTGCTGGCCAAGGGCGCCGACCCGATCCGCATGCTGGCCGAGCTCACCGGCCGGTCCACCGGCCTCAACGGCGGCCGGGGCGGTTCGATGCACGCGGCCGACTTCGGCAAGGGCATCTACGGCGCCAACGGCATCGTCGGCGCGGGCGGCGCCATCGCCACCGGCGCGGCCTGGGCCCGCCGCAACGACGGCAGCGACGTGGTCACCGTCAGCTTCTTCGGCGACGGGGCCGTCAACCAGGGCGTACTGCTGGAGACGTTCAACCTGGCCGCGCTGTGGCGGCTGCCGGTGCTGTTCGTCTGCGAGAACAACGGCTACGCCACCACGCTCACCGTCGCGCAGGCGGTCGCCGGGTCGATCACCGCACGGGCCGAGGCGTTCGGCATCCCGTCGGTCAGCGTCGACGGCACCGACGCCCGCGCCGTGTACGCGGCCGCCCAAGCGGCCGCGGCACGCGGCCGAGCCGGTATGGGTCCGAGCTTCATCGAGTGCACCGCGTACCGCTTCGACGCCCACCACACCTGGGAGCACAAGGCCCGCGTCCGCTACCGCAGCGACGACGAGGTGGCCGCCGGACGCTCCCGCGACCCGCTGGACGTCCTGGGCCTGGCCGACGAGGTCCGCGACCGCGTCGACGCCGAGATCGAGGCGCTGCTGGCCGAGGCGGTCGCGTTCGCCCTGGACAGCCCCGCGCCCGATCCGGCCGGGGCCCTGGACCACCTGTACGCGACCGGTCTGCGGACACGCGACGGCAACGGACTACTCGACTCGGCGGTGCGGTGATGGCGAAGCTCTCCTACCTCAAGGCCCTGTCCCGGGCGCTCAACGACGAGATGGCCCGCGACGAGAACGTGTGCGTGCTCGGCGAGGACATCGGCGTCGCCGTCAACAACGTCACCACCGGGCTGCTCGGCAAGTTCGGGCCGCACCGCGTGGTCGACACGCCGCTGTCGGAGCAGGCGTTCACCAGCTTCGCCACCGGCGCGGCGCTGGCGGGCAAGCGGCCCGTGATCGAGTTCCAGATCCCGTCGCTGCTGTTCCTGGTGTTCGAGCAGATCGCCAACCAGGCGCACAAGTTCTCGCTGATGACCGGCGGGCAGGCGAAGGTGCCGGTCACCTACTTCGTGCCGGGGTCCGGGTCGCGCAGCGGCTGGGCCGGGCAGCACTCCGACCACCCGTACGGGCTGTTCGCGCACGTGGGTGTGAAGACGGTGGTGCCCGCGACGCCCGAGGACGCGTACGGGCTGTTCCTGAGCGCGATCCGCGACGACGACCCGGTGGTGCTGTTCGCCCCGGCCGGGGCGCTGGGCGTACGCGCAGACGTGGACATCGCGGCGCTGGACGCGGTGCCGCTCGGGGTCGGGCGGGTGCACCGGGAGGGCAGCGACGTCACCGTGGTCGCGGTCGGGCACCTGGTACAGGACGCCTTGGCCGTCGCCGAGCAACTGGCCGATCAGATCTCCGTCGAGGTGTTCGACCCGCGCACGCTGTACCCGTTCGACTGGGCGGGGCTGGCGGCGTCGGTGAACAAGACCGGACGCCTGGTCGTCATCGACGACTCCAACCGGATGTGCGGCATCGCGGGCGAGATCCTGGCGACGGCCTCGGAGGAGATGCGGCTGACGGTGCCACCGAAGCGGGTCACCCGGCCCGACGGGGCGGTGCTGCCGTTCGCCCGTGAACTGGACCTGGCCGTCCAGCCGCAGGCCGACCAGCTGCTCACCGCGGTCCAGGAGGTCTTCAAGGCGACGCCGCGCTGACCGAGCGGCAGGCCGACAGAATCGGAATGGCGCCGCCACTGTCCGTGGCTGCGCCATTCCGATTGCCGTTGATCACACCATCACATGGTGGCCGGGTGATGGTTCATCACCGATCGACCCATCGCCATACGCGTTCGAGTATCCGGTACAGCTCATCGCGATCAGGGATGAACTGCTGTTCCGTCTGCGCCTGACCCTGGACGATGTCTGCGAGATCGAGCTCTGCCCGGCCGTCTTCCCATACGACGAGCTGCCCCATCGTCTCCGGGCCCTCCAGGATCCAGCTGATCGACCGAGGACTCCGGTCTCCGGAAGACTCTTCGACTCCGGAGATCAGATCGGCCGCGGCGGCATCGGTCTGGCGGGCATCGATCCAGGATCGAACCGCGTTCAAAAGCTCCGCGTCTCTCAACACACGACTCCTCCAGCTCCCACGATCTTGATGTTCTTGGCTTCGGGGAGCCGTAGTTCAGGGCCGCCTCGCTTCACACTCAGCCGCGAGAAGATGGTGTCCGAGTCCGAGATCTTGTAGTCACCGGGTCGACCGCCGTCGATCAGCGTCGACTTCGGTACGTCGAACTCGACGTAGACCGAGCCCGGACGCGACGAGATGTAGGCGTCCCTGTTCGCCGGATAGACGACGTAGGAGAAACCGCCACCGCCCCGCTGGACCATTCCGGTCTTCACCATGGCATCGTATTCGGCGGTCGACATCCAACGCCCCACCGTGACCAGGCTGTCGTCATTGTGGACGAGGATCGGCGTCTCTCCGGCGAGAACGTAGTACGTGTGCAGGAGATCCACCGTCAGGTTCCGCATCTCGCGTTGCCCCGTCCAGGTGTGGACGCCGGCGACTTTGGCGACATGCCCGTCCGCCGTCTTCAGCGAATCACCTGGGCGAAGTCGCCCGGCCGCGGACCAGTGCTGCCCGGACTCGTTCCAGAACAGGTGGTGGGTCGTCGTGTGGATGACGGCCTTGACGTGACCGTCGATCACCACCGTCAGATCGGTGAGCGCGGCATCCTGGTTGACGTGGAGGCGGGTGACGCGCTCAGACCGGGTCTGTCCGGTCACCGGATCGGTCGACAGCACCACATCGCCGACCTTGACCTCCTTGATCGGCTTACTCGTGCCGTCGCCCATCAGGACCCGCGTGTCCGGATCGAAGCTGTTGCAGTGGACCAGGGACTCTCCGAGCACTTCCTCGGCGATCAGCGAGTCCTCGGCGATCAGAGCCTCGAGCTCCATGGTGGCTTCAGCCGTCAGGACCTCGGATTTCTGCTCCAGCGTCACACTGCACATGCCCTCTTCGATACAGAAGATGGGCAGCAGTGCGATCGTGATCGTGTTGTTGGCCCCTTCCACGGCAGCCCAGACGTAGTCGCCCCCGGTCGGAGCCTTGTAACCCGGAGGCTGCTTGCACTGGTCCGCAGTGCCGCCGAAGATGTTCTGGCACGCGTAGCGCCAGTGCACGAGCGCCGAAGCAGACCAGTTCATGACATCCGCGTACGTGGGGTCGTTCGGACCCGTGTACCCGTGCAGGCGCATGAAGTTGAGCTGGTCCGGGGTTACGCCCGCGCTCCGCTTCAGCTGGCAGGTGGTGTCACAGGTCACCTTGACCTGCGTCGTCGTGTCGTCGGTGGTTGGCTTGGGGTCGTGCATGTGGCCGTCGCCGCAGGGGGTTCCGGGGTCGTTGTGGGCCGCGCACAGCCCGGTGGGGTCACTGTGGCTGATCGGGCTGTTGCCCGCGTACGAGTAGCCGCCGAGCTGGTTGGTGTCAGTGGCTTCGAATACGGGGTCGGGGCTGATGAACCTGCCGGTGGTCGGGTCGTACTGGCGGGCGCCGATGATGTTCAGCCCGGTGGTGCTGTCGGTGGGCTGACCGAGGAAGCCGTGAGTGTCCGGCCACAGACCCGGCTGCGTGCCGCGGGGTCCGCCGTACGGGGTGAACGGCTTCCAGCTCGGGTTCTGGCCGGTGCGGTCGGTGGACAGGGTCGCGGTGCCCTGGTTGTTGTTGATCAGGTAGCTGAAGGCGGTGGATGTGGTGCCGGTGCGGACCGCGGTCACGCCCGCGCCGGAGTAGTACCGCTTCCCGGTGGTCACCCCGCTGAGCGTGTTGAGGGTGAGTTCCTCACCCGGTAGATACACGGTGACAGTGCCTGGTCCGCGCTGGACCAGGATGTTGCCGCCGGCGTCGTAGGTGTATGTCGAGGTCGCCGCGCCGCTGTTCTTGTCGACGGCGGCCAGCTTGCCGAGACTGTTGAAGGTCATCGTCTGGGCGCCGTTGGCGGTGGTGGTGCGGGTGGCGAGGTTGCCCGCCAGGTCGTAGGTGTAGCCGCTGGGTGAGCCGTTCGGGCCCTGGACGGTGACCGAGGTCAGGGCGTGCGGCTGGGTGCCGCCGCTGGTCGGGTAGTTGTAGGTGGAGGTGGTGTCGCCACCGCTCTGCCCGGTCAGCGCGTGCTGGACCTCCTGCGACCGGTCGCCCCGGTCGTTGAACGTCCAGCTGGTCCAGTACGGGTCGATCCCGCCCACGGTCGCGTTCGAGCCGGTGACCGCCACGTCGGCGGCGCAGTCGTCGTTGGCCGTCCACGCCGCGGTCAGGCGGCCGAGCAGGTCGTGGTCGAAGCACTGGGTCTCGGTGATCGTGTCGTTGCGCTTGTCCACGATCGCGGTGACCGTGCCCGCCGGCAGCGTCCGGTAGGTCACGTCGTCGACGTGGATCCCGCCGGTGCGCTCGACGTGCGTGCTCGCCAGGCGCAGGTCGTGGTCGTCGTACATGGGGGTCAGGTACGACGCGTTGGTGCCGGTGTTCATCTGGACCTGCGACACCAGCCCGTAGTCGTTGTACAGGGTGGTGTTGATGTAGGCGCCGAGCAGGCTGCTCGTGCTGGTCGGCAGGTCCAGTACGTTGTAGCCGAAGTTCACCGTCTCCGCCGGCAGCGCACCGGTGGTCACCGGATACGCGACCTTGGTCAGCAGCTCGTTGTTCAGGCTGTAAGTGTTGGTGAACAGGTAGCTGCCGGCCAGGGTGCCGTTGCGCGGATCGGCGGGGATGCCGACCGTGACCGACTTCGCCTGATACCGGTTGGTGTAGCCACCGACTGTGGTGGTGTAGGCGTAGCCGTTGTCGTAGCTGGTCGACGACGCCAGCTGCCCCAGCCCGTTCGTGATGGTCGTCGAGTCGTAGGACCAGGACGCCAGCAACGGAGACGACGTATTCGGTCCGTCGTAGACGTTCGTGGGCCGGTTGAGGTCGTCGTAGGTGTGGAAGATGGTCTTGTTCCGAGCGTCCTTGCTGGACTGCAGGTTGCCGTTGGCGTCATAGGTCAGGTGCGTCGCGCCGGTGTCGGGGTCGGTCTTGTCGGTGACCTGGCCGAGCAGGTTGAACGTCGACGTCCAGGTGTTGGCCGGGGTCGCGCCGTCGGTGACCGAGGACTGGTTGCCACGCAGGTCGTAGCCGTAGGTCAGCTTCGTGAAAGACCCACCGGTGACCTGCCCGCCCACGACTGACGGAGCGGCGGTATAGGAACGAAGCTCCACCTGGCGGCCGAGCGCGTCCTTGATCGCGGTGACCGGAGTGGAGCCCGGCGGCCCGAGCAACGTGGTGCGGTCACCTTCGTACACGGTCTGTGTCTGCCACTTCGCGACACCCGCCCGCTGCGACTTGTCCAGCACTACCCGGCCGACACCGTCATAGGTGACCAGGTTCTCGTTGAGCATCAGGTTGTCCTGGCCGCGAAGGTCCACCAGGGTGCTGCTCGGCGCGGAGGCGTCGTGGTACTGGTGGATGGCCTTGACCACCCAGCCATGGCTGTCGTAGAAGGTGTCGTCGACGAGCCGGCCGCCGGTCGGCGACTGGCTCTGCACCTGGCGCGGCCGGGTCAGCGCGTCGAACAACGCCACCGAGACCCGGTAGGAGCCGTTGTCGTTCATCATCTTCGTCGTGATCGCCGACGGCACCGTGTTGGAGATGTCGTACTGGAAGACGATGTTCGCCGGATTGGTGGTGGTGTTGTTGCCCGGCAGCCACTCCGCAGTCCGGCGACCGAGCTGGTCGTAGGCGAGATCTACCTCGAGATTGTTCGCGTCCACCGCCTTGGTGACCACGCCGCGGGTGGGGTCGAGCGTGTCGATGCTGAACCGGCCCCGCGCGTTGGTGCTTTTGATCTGCGTGGTCAGGCCGTTGGTCTGGGTGTACGTAGTCGTCGTCGGCGGGTTGCCGATCGCGTCTGTCGTCGAGGTCACCCGGCCGAAGCTGTCGTACCCGTTCCTCGTGCTCGTCCGGTACTGGAACGCGCCGCCGGTGTAGTCGTACGCGGTACGCAGCATCGTGACGTCATTGTTGGCCGGCGCGCTGGGCTGCGGCCAGGTGGTGTCGAACGTCGGGTCGTTGTAGTAGGTGCGAACCTTGCTGATCACATCAGCGGGACGGTTCAGGCTGGTCGGTGCGGTGAGCCCGTTGACGCCGCTGCCACCGCACGCCTTTGCGTCCTTCTCCATGTCCGCGGGCAGACTGACCAGGTTCAGGCTGGTGTTGGCCGGCGCGTATCCCACGGTCGTGCAGGTCGCCTGCGACGGCACCGCGAGGTCGCCGTGGTTGAAGACGACGGTCGGCAGGCCCGTGCTGGTGTCGTAGGTCGTCTCGGTCTTGGTGGTGCGCCAGGTCGTGGGTGTCGACGACGTGATCGCGGTGGTGGCGTACCCGACGACCCCCCGACGGAACGTGGCGGTCAGATCAGGCACGCCGGTGCGGGCGCGGGTCGCGTGAGCGGCGCTGACCCACTGGTCGGTCGCCGACGCCGAGATCGGAACCCCACCGTCACCCAGATAGGTGACGGTTTCGCGGACCCCCCCGGCCAGCTCCTCGCTGTCGGTGACACTGGCAGCGGGTCCGCCCGAGGGCCAGGGCACGTCCGGCGACAGGGTGACGGTGCCACCCATACCGCGGAAGAAGCGGGATTCCGTCAGTGTCTTCTGCGCCGAGCCGGTACGGGTACGCACTACGGCATAGCCGCGCCACTGTCCGTAGGTCCGGTACTTGGCCTTGGTCAACTCGTTGTCGTCGATGTGCCACGCTGGGGTGCCGACGTACTGGTACTCCGTCGCCTTCGGCGGGCCGTATCCGGTCGGATCCTCTTCACCGACCGAAGTAACCAGGTACTTGTTGAACCAGTCGAGCTTCTGCTGGGTCTGTCCCGGCGGGGTCCAGTACACGGGGTAGCAGAGGCTGGTGTTAGTCGCCGGGTTGATCGTGACTGGGGCGGTGCACTGCTGGCCGGTATAACCGATCCCGATCTTTCCACCCGTCTCCGTCACGATCTGCGTGAGGCGCTGGTGGTTCATCGCCGGGGCGAAGTCGGCCGTGTCCACCCGGTTCGGCATGTTCGAGCCGGTGAACGTCACGGGCAGCATGGTCATGTTGCCGCCGACGTTGCCGGTGCGGGTGATCGTCGACAGCCACAGCGACGGGCTGGTGCTGTCCTGGCTGGCCGGAAACGTCTGCGTCAGCGCGTACGTGTCGACCGGGCTGTAGGCGGTGCCGTTCCAGACGTTGGTGACGATCGAGGTCAGCCGCAGCCGCGACCAGAACGTCGGCGAGTGCACGTTGCAGACCGCGCCGGAGTTGCAGTTCAGGTCCGCGTACGGGGTGTCGGGCCAGTTCGACGGCGTGGTGGTGATGTTGCCGGCGTTGCACGCCGTGCCGGTGGCCACGCACCGCTCGGAGGTGTTGAACTTGATCCGCGCCGGGGCGCTGGCCGCGTACGGCGTCGGGTCGACCATGCCGTAGTCGACGTGGTCCAGCTCGCCGCTACGGATGTAGGAGACCCCGGTCGTGCCGCCGTTCTGGCCGTAGTAGTTCGTGTAGGCGTTGTAGAAGTAGCCCGTGGCGTTGTGATGCGTGTCGACCACGTAGTCGAGGTTCCACCGGTACGCCATCGTGCACAGGTGGTTGGTCTTGGCGTAGCACGGGTCGCCCGAGTACGGGCTGTACACCGGCTCCGTCCACGCCGAGTTCGTCACCGCCTTACCCGACACCCACCCCGGCAGCTGGTTACGCCCGAAGTAGAACTGCATGCCGTCCTGCGTGGTGATCTTCCAGTACAGGCCGTCGAACGTCCCGTTGATCCCCAGCGTCCGGACCTGCTCGACCTTCTCACCGTTGTCGTTCGACAACTTCCACTTGGTCGGCAGCGTCGCGTCGTAGACCATGTCCGCCGAGGTCGAGCCGAAGCTCACGTGCAGGATCTGGCCTGCCCAGCAGGCGTCATCGGTGTTCTTCGCCGTGCCCTGCGGATTGTCCTTGCAATTCACATACGTCTGCTCGACGAACCCCGGTGTGTAGTCCCAGCCGTCACCGATCCAGGAGGACTGGCTGTTGGTCGACACCATCTTCCCGTCGACCGCCTGCGAGCTGTACGACAACGCCACCGACGGCCCGCTGCCGGCCGGCACGGGAGGACCGAGAATCGGATAGGAGTACGAGAATCCGCCCGAGTTGCCACCCGCCGACCAGGAACCACTGGGTGTCAGCGAGGTGGCTCCGAAGTCACCCGCGTTGCCCGAAGCACCGGCGGTGGCTGCCAGCACCAGCATCCCGGACGAGCCGGCCGCGCTGTCGACACCCGCCACGGCGCCCTGCGCCGAGGTCGCGGTCAGCGCGTCCAGCGCGACCGTCGCGGTGAGGGTCCGCGTCCGGGCATCCCGGCTGGTGGCAACCGGTGTCTGGACCTGGCAGGACGGCACCGTCGGCGTGGTCAGCGCACACGCCGGAAGGCGCACGAGCCGGGCCCGCCCGAGCCAGTCCGCACCGTACTCGCCGGCGATCGACGAGAGGTCCATGCTCACCGTGACCGGTCCGGCGCCGGTGGCGTCGACCGCCTCGGCGGACACGAGCAGACCGGTCACCCCGGCCGCCTTCGACGCGTCACGGTCCGACAGGGTGACCTTCACCCGTGATCGCGTGCCCCGTCGGCGGCTGACACCGGCCGGCCGACCCACCCAGACCGGCAGCTCTGCCGCGCGCACCTTCTGGGCCCCGACCTCGGGCGTGAACGACGACGTCGGGTCGGCTGCCAGATCGACGATGGCACTGCCGGCCGTCGGCCAGGCCACCGGCGGCGCCTGCCACGGCTTGGCCGCTTCCTGGTAGTGCGTCACCGGTTTGGCCGGCGGGGTGCGCAGTGCCGGATGGGCGAACTGCTGGGTTTTCGGACTCGGCGGCTGCGCGACCGCGGGCGCCGGCGTCACTGCCAGCGAGGCCCCGACCACGACGGACACTGCACCGACCACGCCGACCAGGCGGATCAGTCGTGAACGCATTGAAACAGCTCGAAGTGAGATGTGCTTGAGGGCAGCTGAGGACATGCTTGTCCCAGGCGCGGCCATAAAATCCCCCGTGGATGCAGGCGAAACGTCGAGCGGACGCTACCCTGATCGCCCAATCTCGACAAGGCCTGTGTTCGATCATGAAGGCCGCCACCGGAACCCGACGCCATCGCCGAGCGGGCCGCCCGCATGCTTGCGGACGGCCCGAAATTCAGCCCGCGACCGGAACCCGTCCGGTTCGGAGTGGATCGTGGATCAGTAGACGCTCACGCCGTAGACGGCGAGGGGCTCGGTGACGGGCTGGAAGTAGGTGGTGCCGCCCGAGCTGCAGTTGCCGCTGCCGCCGGAGGTGAGACCGAGCGCCACGGTGCCCGCGAACAGCGAGCCGCCGCTGTCGCCGCCCTCGGCGCAGACCGTGGTGCGGATCAGGCCGGTGACGGTGCCCTCGGCGTAGTTGACCGTCGCGCCGGTCGCGGTCACTCGGCCGCTGTGCAGGCCGGTGGTGCTGCCACTGCGGTACACGGTCTGGTTGACCACGGCGTTGCCCGCGCTGGTGATGTCCTGTGTGGTGCCGTTGTACAGGTTCACCGTGCCCGGGTGGGCGATGGCGGCGTTGTCGTAGCGGACGATGCCGTAGTCGTTGCCGGGGAAGCTGGTGCCCACGCGGGCGCCGATGAGAGTCGTACGAGCCGAGTTGGTGTACCAGCTGGTCGCCAGGTTGGTGCAGTGACCGGCGGTGAGGAAGTAGTAGGTGCTCCCGGCCCGGACGTTGAAGCCGAGCGAGCAGCGGTACCCGCCGCCGTAGACGGCGTCGCCACCGGCGAGGAAGCGGCTGAGCGTGCCCGCCTCCCGCTCGACGCGGACCGCGTCGCCGAAGCGGGCCGTGACCGCGTTGAGCCGGGCCAGCTTGAGGCCGGTCACGGTGCTGTCGGCGGTGACCACGACCTGGTTGCTCACCGGGTCGACCGCCCAGGTGGTGCCGGGGATGCGGGCCAGCTTGTCCAGATCGGCGCGGGCGGCCTCGAGCTGGGCGGCGGTGTGCTTGACCAGCTTGGCCACGCCGCCCGCGGCGCGGACCTTGTCGGCGGCGGCCGCGTCGGTGACGGTGACGACCATGCGGCCGTCGTCGCCGACGTACGCACCCGGCGAGGCCAGGTCGGCGGCGAGTGTCGTGGCGGCGGTGGGCGACAGCGGGGCGGGAGCGGCCTGCGCGGGGGCGGTCGCCAGCATGCTGCCGGCGAGCGCGAGGGCGGCGACGCTCACGGTGGCGCGGCGGCGCAGCAGGTTCGGGGTCGAGTGCACTGATCCTCCTCGGGGTTGTGGCACGTGGGGACATGCCGGAGGTTCGACCGCCTTTGCCCGGTTAGGCATGGAACGGTCGTGCAACATGCTGCCAGAGGAAGGAAAGGTTCTTCAATATTCGCGGAGATAGATGAATGTGCCAAAGTTGCGTCTCGGGGAACCAGAGGTGCACATTCCGCGTCGTGGCGGGGCTGTGGGTGAGTGCAGTTTCGGGGAAAGTGCACGAACAACGCCCAGGATTCCAGCAGTTTCCCCGAAACTGCACGGAACCCTGGGCGGGGGGCGCGGCGGAGGAGGGACGCGTCAGCGGCCCAGGTGGGTGCCGAGGCGGCGGATGGTGAGGGCGGCGCAGATGCCGTGGCTGCGCAGGTTGCCGTGGATGCCGTCCGCGCTGTAGCTGGCCGGGTCGCGTTCGGTCGGATGCCCGGTGCAGTTCACGTGCAGCGTGCCCAGCCGGGCCGCCAGCGCGGCCGTACGCCGGGACAGGGTCATCATCCGCTCGCTCACCTGCGGCTTCACCGCCACCGGGAACGACGGCGCGTACGAGGCGTCGAAGATGCCGACCGTGATCACCTCGGCGCCCGCCTCCTGCAGCGCCTCGACCATCGCGGCCAGTTCGGTGTCGACCGCGTCCGGCTGGTACGACCGCCGCAACGCGTCGTTGCCGCCGGCGACCACCAGCGCCAGGTCCGGCCCGAACCGCAGCGCCTCGTCCAGCTGGGTGGCGCGCACCTCGGCGGCGCGCAGTTCCCGCACGCCGAGGTTGAGGTAGACCAGGTCGGGCTGCTGCGCGGCCAGTTCGACCCGGATGCGGTCGCACCAGGCCAGTTCGACGTAGCCGGGGACGGGGTCGCCGACGCCGGAGGCGACGCTGTCGCCGATGACCGCGAACCGTTTCCACGGATGCCCGGCCAGCAGCCGCGCCGCCTCCCCCGCCGCCAGGCAGTACGGGTCGGTCGCCTCGGCGAGCCGGTCGTACCCGGCGAGCGGGTCGTCAGCCGCCATGGCTGTTCGCCTTGCCGCGCGGGTCGGGCTGTGCGGGCAGCCGCACCTCGCTCAGCTCGGCCATCTCCGACAGCCCGGCCAGCTTCGCCTCCAGCTCGGCCAGCTCGGTGCGCATCCGCTCGGCCTGGCGCGTCGCCTCGGTCTGGTCGGCGGCCAGGGCCTCCTCGACGGTGCGGCGTACGCCGGGCACGTCGAGCAGGGTCAGCATGCCCAGCGCCTCGGAGCTCTTCACCAGGTGGCGGGCGCCGAGCAGGTTGCGGCCCTTGCGCACCTCGACCAGCCACTGGCCGTTGGCGTAGGCGAGGGTGACCGCGAGCCGCGCGGGCAGGCGCGCCGCCCCGGTGAGGATCGCCGGGGCGTCGGCGTTGAGCTGGCGCCAGGTCCGGTACGCGAGCACCGGCAGCAGCAGCGCCACCAGGTACGCCCCCACGGCGACGGCGAGCGCGGTCCGCAGCTCGTACCGGCCGGTGACCCAGCCACCGGCCACGGTGCCCACGGGGATGCCCAGGTATGCCAGTGCCGCGGCGTAGCCGCCGACCCGGCTGCGCACCGGCGCGGGCACCCGCTGTGACAGCAGCGTGCCCAGCGCGGGCGTCACCGACGACATGGTCGCGCCGCTGAGGAACGCCACCACCACGACCAGCAGCAGCACCGGCCGCAGCCCGTCGAGCACCGCCAAGGTGCCGCCCCCGGCGATGAAGCCCAGCGCCACCAGCAGATAGCGCAGCGGCTCACGGGCCAGCCCGGACAGCACCACCGCGCCGGTGACCGCGCCGAGCGCGAACGCGCCGCCGAGGAGTCCGAGCAGGTCCGGTTCACGCAGGGCCTCGCCGACCCAGACCAGCACCAGGATCACGGCCCCGGCCTGGACCAGCAGGTTGGTGCAGAACAGCACCGCGGCCAGGCGACGGACCAGGCCGTCGGAGCGCAGTTCGGCCAGCGCGCCGCGGCGCAGGTCCCGGCGCGAGGTCTGCGCGATCGGCGGCGCCTGGGCGTACGGGCTGCCCTTCTGCGCGCTCGCGGACTGGGTCTGCGTGGTGGCCTGGGCGGCGGACTGCTGCGGCTGCCGCTGGGCGGGCACGCCGGCCGCGACCGGTTCGTCGCCGCCGTCCACATCGTGCACCTCGACCGGCTCGGTCACCACGTCGCGCGACGACGCGGCGGCCCGGGTGCCGGGCTCGGCGGGCAGCACCTCGCCGACCATCGCCTCCGACATCGGCTGGGGCGCGGGCGCGGTGCGCACCGACGCGGCGTACACGGTCAGCGCCGCGGCGGCCGCGCACACCAGCGCGGCGCACCACAGCACCCCGGCCGGGCCGAGCCACACGGCCAGCCCGCCCGCGGCGACGCCGAAGCAGACCAGCAGCACCCACTGAACGACGGTGACCAGCTCGGACCGGGGCGGCCGCACCCCGCTCGGGCCCGCCTCACGGTGTAGCGCGTCCTTGGTGCGGTCGCTGAGGGCGCGCAGCGCGCCGACCCCCGCGGCCAGCCCGGCGACCGCCGCCACCGGGGCGGTCGGCAGCGCGAAGAAGGCCAGCCCGGCCAGCCCGGCCACCGACAGCAGGTCGAACAGGACCGTCGCGGTGCCCGTGTCGCGGCTGCGGTCGGCCAGCCTGGTGCCCAGCGGACTGGCCACCAGGTATGCCAGCAGCTGTGCGACGCCGACGATGCCGACCCGGATCAGGGCGTCCCGGGTCGGCTCCTGCGCGGCGAGCACGAGCCACGCCACGGCCAGGAAAGACACCCGGGTGGCCAGGGTGGAGACCGCGTCGGCGGCCAGCGCGGCCAGCGTTCCGGCGTGCTGGGTCTCTTCCTCGACCTCGGGCTCGATCAGCGTCTCGGGGATGGTCATCACGCCTCCTGAACGCCCGCGAGGTACCGCTCGCGCAGCGCCTTCTTGTCGACCTTGCCCGACTCGGTGAGCGGGAACGCCTCGATGAACTCGATCTGCTGCGGCGCCCACATCGCGTTGAGCTCGGCGGCGGCGTGGGCGCGCAGCTCGTCGCCGGTGACGGTGGCCCCGGCGGCGGGCACCACGTACGCGTAGACGGCTTCGCCCTCCAGCTCGTGCGGGACGCCGATGACCGCGGCGGCGCGCACCTGCGGATGGCCCGCCAGCGCGTCCTCGACCGGGCGACAGAAGACGTTGGTGCTGCTCAGACCGGTCACGATCATGTCCTTGACCCGGTCCAGCAGGTACAGGTAGCCGTGCTCGTCGAGCCGGCCCACATCACCGGTGCGCAGCCAGCCGTCGACCAGGGTCTGCTCGGTCAGTTCCGGCATGCCCCAGTATCCGGCCATCAGCAGCGAACCCGACACCCAGACCTCGCCGACCGCACCGGCGGGCAGCACCTGGTTGTCCTCGTCGCGGATCTGCACCCGGACGTCGCCGTAGGGCACACCGCAGGAGGCCAACCGCTCCGGGTGGTCCGGGTCGTGGTCGAGGTTGGCCATGGCGGTGATGAACGGGGACTCGCTCATGCCGTACACGATGCGGATGACCGGGCCGAACCGGGCGATCGCCTGGGTGAGCCGGGCCGGGGAGGCCGCGGCGCCGGAGACGGTCAGCGTCACCAGGCTGCTGAAGTCGGCGTCGGCGGATTTCGGGTCGTCGAGCAGCACGTAGAGCAGCGGCGGGGCGAGCAGGGTGCTGTTGATGCGCTCCCGCGCGACCGTCTCGTAGAACAGCGGGTACTCCAGCCCGTCGTGCAGGAACGCGGTGCCGCCGGAGAACAGCGTCATGAACACCGCGGTCTGCGCGCTGACGTGCCAGGTGCCGGCGACGAGCAGGTGGCGCAGCTGCGGCGCGCCGCTGGCCAGGTAGAACTCCGACAGCAGGTGCAGCGCGGCGAAGAAGCCGTGCCGGTGGTGCACCAGTTTCGGCGAGCCGGTGGTGCCGCCGGTCTGGAACAGCGAGCTGGGCTCGTCGGTGACGTCGGCGGGGTCGAACGGCAGCTCGGTCGCCCTGTCGGCGTTCAGGTCAGGTCCGACGCCGCCGGGGCCGAAGCAGAGCACCGGGCGGTCCTGCGCCAGCGCGGCCAGCTCGGCGCCCATCTCGGGCAGGATCACGGCGTCGTACACGAAGAAGTCGACCTCGGCCAGGTCGAGGAAGCCGCGCCGGAACCGGTCGGGGGCGTTGTTGGCGATCCACGCCGTGCGGCAGCCCAGCAGGTGCGCGGCCAGCTGCAGGAAGACGGATTCGGCCGGGTTGCGGGCGAGCACGCCGATGGCGGCGCCGGGCCGGACGCCGTGCCGCCACAGCGCGGCGGCCATCGCGACCACCTCGGCGTGCAGCTCGGCATAGGTGTATCTACGTCCGTCGACGGCCACCAGCGCTTCGGCGTCACCGTACTTCGCGAACAGCGTCAATGCCCGGTGGGCGTAGTTGGTTGCGGGATCGAAGGACTGCTCGCCCACGAGACGTCACCCCTGTTTGGTCCGGCTGCGCTCATGGCCCGCGATTGCGGGGCGAGCTGATTAGCTGGTGGCAGGCCACTTCCCGTGGTGTGGGCGCGACCTACGCGGGGACGATACCGGGGCGTCGGTGGATCGGCCACTGGCAACTCGTATCGATCTAATCTGCAATCGGGACATTTGCCAACGCAAACGTCTGGTGTGGATCGGGAGGCCGACCGGCCCGTTCCCTCGGCGCCCGCAGCGGCCTACACTGCCGATCTGGCGCCCCACCGGTGATCGACGGGCTTGGACCCCCGCACCGCACCGGCCCGCCGTTCGCACTGTCCCCCCAGTGACCGAGAGGCCTGCCCACCCATGAACAGCCCCCGGCAACGCCAACTTCTGATGGCCCTGGTCACGATCGTGGCAGTGGGCTCGACCCTGCTGGTCGCGACCGCCAACAGCATGGCTGTGGCACCCGAACCGGAGCGCTGGACCGGCTCGTGGTCGGCCGCGCTGACCGCCGCGGGGGCGGGCAAGTCCAAGGACGGCTTCGCCGACCAGACGATCCGCATGTTCGTGCACACCTCCGTCGGGGGCACCGCCGCGCGCATCCGGCTGTCCAACCGGTTCGGCACCGCGCCGCTGACCATCGGTCACGCCACCGTCGCGCTGCCCTGGCCCGAGGCGGGCCCCGGCGACATCAAGCCCGGCTCGGCGGTCGACGCCACCTTCAGCGGGCAGCGTTCGATCACCATCCCGGCCGGTGGCAGCGCTGTCAGCGACCCGGTGCGCATGGACGTGCCCGCGTCGCAGGACGTCGCGGTGAGCCTCTACGTCCCGGTCGCGTCCGGTCCGTCGACCTGGCACGTGTACGCCCGCGAGACGTCCTTCATCGGCCCCGGCGACCACGCCAACGACGCCAGCGGCGCGAAACTGCCCGAGACCCGCAACAACTGGTACTACCTGACCGGCCTCGACGTGCTCAACCGCACCGGGCAGGGCTCGATCGTGGTGCTGGGCGACTCCATCACCGACGGTTTCAAGTCGACCGTCAACGCCGACCACCGCTGGACCGACTACCTCGGGTGGCGGCTGAACAAGGAAGCACCGGGCGGCAAGGCCCCCGGCATCCTGAACGCGGGTCTGGCGGGCAACCGGCTCACCCTCAACGGCAGTGACGGCGGCTTCAACGAGCTGGGCATGAACGGGTCGGCCCGGTTCCACTTCGACGTGCTGGGGCAGACCGGGGTGCGCACCGTGATCCTGGAACTGGGCATCAACGACGTGTGGCTGAGCCAGGACAACGCCGACAACATCATCGCGCGGCTGCAGGCGATGGCCCAGCTCGCGCACCAGTCCGATCTGAAGATCCTGGTGTGCACGCTGAGTCCGTGGAACGCGTTCGAGTCGGCGCCCGGGGTGGTGGCGTACACGCCGACGCTGGACTCGGTGCGGCTGACGGTGAACTCCTACATTCGGACCACCACCGACTTCGACGGGGTCATCGACTTCGACTCGGTGCTGCGCAACCCGGCCGACCCGTCCAAGCTGCGCCCGGAGTGGGACAGCGGCGACCACATCCACCCCAACGACAAGGGCAACGAGGCGATGGCCGCCGCCATCCCGCTCGACCTGCTGCTGCTCGACGAGGACGAGGACCTGCGCTGACATGGTCGCCGAGGTCTCGCTGGCGTCGCTGCACACCGACGAGGTGCGGCGCGATCCGTACCCGTTCTACGCCGACCTGCACCGGCACGGCCC
Organism: Catellatospora tritici; assembly: GCF_019083965.1. Taxonomy (GTDB): domain Bacteria; phylum Actinomycetota; class Actinomycetes; order Mycobacteriales; family Micromonosporaceae; genus Catellatospora; species Catellatospora tritici. The sequence goes on along the minus strand of NZ_JAHRCY010000032.1, from coordinate 37,630 downwards.
GGTCTGCCGGGTCGCGCCGGGCGACCGGTACTCGTACGTGGTGCACGGCCATGACGCGTCGGCGCAGGTGCTGCGGGACTCGGCGACCTTCAAGGTGATGGACGAGACCCTGCTGCCGTCCCCACCCAGCTGGGAGAACGACCGGGCGCTCGCGGTGTTCATGAACTCGGTGTTCTTCACCAACGCGCCCCGACACACCCGCATGCGCAAGATGTTCAACCAGGCGTTCACGCCGCGGCGGATCAACGCGCTGGAACCGGCGATCGACCGGCTGACGGCGGACCTGCTCGACCACCTGGCCGCGCAGGCCGCCGGCGGCAGCAAGATCGACTTCATGGCGGAGTTCGCCTTCCCACTGCCCGCCAACGTGCTCGGCGAGCTGCTCGGCGTACCCGAGGAGCGGCGTGCCTGGTATCGCCCCCGGGCCATGGCCCTGGGCGCGATCCTGGAGCTGGGCGGCAGCACTCCGGCCAACGTCGCCGCCGCCAACACCGCCTCGCAGGAGATCACCGCGTACTTCGCCGAGCTGGCCGCGGCGCGGCGCACCGACCCCCGCGACGACATGATCACCGCGCTGACGCAGGCGCTGGAGTCCGACGGCGACCAGCTCAGCGAGCACGAACTGCTGGCCAACCTGATCGTGGTGTTCAACGCCGGGTTCGTCACCACCACCCACCTGCTCGGCAACGGCCTGACCCTGCTGCTCGACCGCCCGGACCACCTCGCCCGCCTACGCGCCGACCCCGCCCTCGCCCCGCAGTACGTCGAGGAGATCCTGCGCTACGAGGTGCCGACCCACTTCTCGGTGCGCTACACCGCCGCCGACACCGAGGTCGCGGGGGTCGACATCCCCCGGGGCAGCTGGGTGCTCGTGCTGCTGGCCGCCGCGAACCGCGACCCCGAGCACTACGCCGACCCGGACGTCTTCGACCCGATGCGCACCGAGACCTCGACGCTGAGCTTCGGCGGCGGAGCCCACTACTGCCTCGGGGCGGCACTGGCACGGCTGGAGGGCCAGCGAGGGCTCACGATGCTGCTGGACCGGTTCGCCGACATCAGCCTGGCCGAGCCGCCGGGAACCCCACGCCAGCTGATGCTGCGCGGCCACGAGCAGCTCTGGGTCAATCTCGGCTGACGCCGGGTGCCGGGGTGCGCGGTGGAGCCGTGCAGTTTCGGGGAAAGTGCACGAACGAGGTCCAAGATTCCCGCACTTTCCCCGAAACTGCAGCCTGACGTCGGGCTCAGGGCGTCGGGCTCAGGGCGTCGGCGGTTCGCCGGTCGTGACGGCGGGGCGGGGCGGGAGCTCACTCTGGATGCGGCGCCAGTGGTAGATGTAGACCGGCACCGCGATCAGCAGCATGGTGCCCGAGCTGACCAGGCCCAGCACCGAGTTGCGCCGCTGGGAGTCCTTGGCCTGCTGCTCCAGCCGCTGCTGCTCCTCCGGGCTGATCTTGTTGTCGGGCACGCCGTAGTAGCCGTAGCCGGGGTCGGGGTAGAGCAGTTCGACCGTGCCGCGGACCAGGCTCACCGCGGCGAAGATCGAGATGATGAGGGTGATCAGGCAGACGAGGTACAGGTACAGGTTGCGCAGGGTCATCCGGTCGCCGATGGACATAACCGCTCCCCTTCCAGCCCACCCCGGCGGGGCGGGCACCTGGGCACATTGTCCGCCGCCGATGGCGGCCGCGCCTGAGGAACAGGGCCAGACTCAGCGGCCGATCAGGTTGACTCCGACCGTGCAGACCACCGACAGCAGCAGCGAGATCAGAATCATCGCGAGGCAGCCCCAGCCCCCACCCAGCGGCCTGACCTCGACGTTACCGATACGCATGTCAGGCGTGGGAGGCGGCCAGGGCGGCGCCGACGATGCCCGCGTCGTTGAGCAGGGCGGCGGGGACCAGCGGGGTGCGTACGTCGATGTGTGGGAGGAACTTCTCCGACTTCTTGCTCACCCCACCCCCGATGATCATCAGATCGGGGTTGAGCAGGCGCTCCAGTTCACGCAGATAGTCCTGCACGTTCTTGGCCCACTCCTTCCAGCCCAGATCCTCGACCTCGCGGGCGTGCGCCGAGGCGTGCAGCTCCGCGTCCTTGCCGTGCAGTTGGATGTGGCCCAGCTCGGTGTTGGGCACCAGCTGGTCGTCGAGGAAGACGGCGCTGCCGATGCCGGTACCGAAGGTCAGCATGATGGTGACGCCCTTGCGCCCCTTGCCCGCGCCGTACGTCATCTCGGCGATCCCGGCCGCGTCCGCGTCGTTGAGCACCACCACAGGCAGGCCGAGCGCCTCGACGAAGAGGTCACGGGCGGGGGCGCCGATCCACGAGTGGTCGACGTTGGCCGCCGTCCGCGTCACGCCGCCCTGGACCACGCCGGGAAAGGTGACGCCGACCGCTTCGATGTCGGCGAACTGCCCGGCGACCTCGGCGACAGTGGCCACCACAGCCTTCACGTCGGACGGCTGCGGCGTCTCCAACCGCACCCGCTCTTCGGCGAAGCCGCCCTGTTCGAGGTCGACCGGGGCGCCCTTGATGCCGGAGCCGCCGATGTCGATGCCGAGGATCGCCATGCGGCCAGTCTATGCGGCCGCCGCGCGTCGTACGGCCTCGATCGAGGCGGCCACATCCGCCTCGTCGGTGGACCAGTTGCTCACCGAGACGCGTAGCACGTCGCGGCCCTGCCAGTGCGAACCGGACATCCAGGCGGTGCCGTCGGCGAGCAGCCGCTCGGTCACCGCACGGGTACGTTCGTCGCTGCCGAAGCTGACGCAGACCTGCGTGAACACCACGTCGTTGCAGACCCGCGCGCCCTCGATCGCGCCGAGTCCGGCGGCGAGCGCGCGGGCGTGCCGGGTCAGCCGGTCGACCAGGTCGGCGACGCCGTCGCGGCCGAGCGAGCGCAGCGCAGCCCAGACCGGCACGCCCCGGGCCCGGCGGGACAGTTCGGGAGCGCGCTCATGCGGGTCGCCGGGGCCCTCGGTGCCCGCGTGCACCAGGTAGCTGGCCCGGGTGCCGAAGGCGGCGCGCAGCGCGGCGGGCCGGGCCACCACGGCGATGCCGCAGTCGTACGGCACGTTGAGGGTCTTGTGCGCGTCGGTGGCCCAGGAGTCGGCCAGGTGGTGGCCGTCGAGCAGATGGCGGGTCGTCGGAGCGGCCGCCGCCCACAGGCCGAAGGCGCCGTCGACGTGCACCCAGGCGCCATGGCGGTGGGCGAGTTCGCAGGCGGCGCCGATCGGGTCGTACGCGCCGGAGTGGACGTTGCCGGCCTGCAGGCACACGATGGTCGGCCCGGACCCGGCGGCCAGCTCGCGCTCCAGCGCGTCCAGGCGCAGCCGTCCCTGTGCGTCGGCCTCGACCGGGGTCGGGGCGCCCAGGCCCAGGTAGCGCAGGGCCAGGTCGACGGTGGCGTGGCGTTCGGCGCCGACGAGCACGCGGACCCGGGGCGCGCCGGTGAGGCCGTCGCGGTCGAGGTCCCAGCCCGCGTCGGTGAGCACCTGTTGGCGTCCGGCGGCCAGGCCGGCGAAGTTGGCCATGGTGCCGCCGGTGACGAAGCCGACGTCAGCCCCGGCGGGCAGGCCGAGCAGGTCGAGCAGCCACGCCCCGGCCACCTCCTCGGCCGCGGCGGTGCCGGGGGTGGCGAACCGCATGCCGCTGTTCTGGTCCCAGGCGCTTACCAGCCAGTCGGCGCCGAGCGCGGCGGGCAGCGTGCCGCCGATGACCCAGCCGTAGAACCGGCCGGACGGCATCGTCATCAGGCCCGGCTCGATCTCGCGGGCGAGCAGGTCGACGACCTCGGCCGGGTCGGTGGGTCCGGCCGGGAGCGGGCCGCCGAGGCATTCGCGCAGCTCGTCGGCGTCGGCGCGGGGCGGGATGGGGCGGTCGGGCACCGCGGCGAGCCAGTCGTGGGCGTGTGCCGCGGCGCGGGCGAGCGCGGCCTGGTACTGCTCCGGGCGAGCGGTCATGACCACAAGTCTCTCCCGCCAGTCGGGCGCCAAACTCATGGGGCTGCTCGTGGGAGCGCTCTCACGATATCGTCGCGATCATGCCGAAGATCCGCCCGTACCGTCCCTCCGATCGCGACGCCGTCTACGAGATCTGCGTCCTGACCGCCCACAACGGCGGCGACGCCCGCCCGCACTACCAGGACCCGGGCATCCTGCCCGAGATCTTCGCCGGCCCCTACGTCCACCTCGACCCGCAGTTCGCCTTCGTCCTGGCCGACGACGAGGACCGGGCCGTCGGCTACATCATCGCCACCGGCGACACCGAACGGTTCGTGCGCCGCTTCCGGCAGGAGTGGCTGCCGCTGGTGGCCGACCGCTACCCGCCGCTGGACGGCGAGGCGGCCACCTCGGACGAGGTCATGCGGTGGCTGCTGCACCGGCCGGAGCGGATGGTCGTGCCCGCGCTGGTCGACTACCCGGCGCACCTGCACATCGACCTGCTCCCGGAGTACCAGCGCCAGGGCTGGGGTCGGCAGTTCGTGGACACCCTGGCCGAGGCGCTGGCCGCCGCCGGGGTGCCCGCGGTGCACCTGGGCATGGTCACCGAGAACACCGCCGCCCGCGCCTTCTACAACCGCATCGGCCTGCACGTCATCGATGTGCCCGACGCGGGCGTGTTGACCTACCTCGGCCTGAAGCTGGGGTGACATCGCACTTTCCGCCACTGTAGACGGTCCGATGGTCGCTTGTTACCTCAGCGATACATATAAAAACTGTCCTACATCATGACCGGCGGCATCTCGTTGCAGCCCCTGCGCTCGGCGCAGGGGCGGGCAAACCCCTATCCCTTCTACGCGCACCTGCACACCCTCGGCGGCCTGGCGCTCGTCGGCGGCGAGGACGAGCGCTACGACGTCGTGGTGCACGGCTACGACGCGGTGCAGCAGGTGCTGCGCTCGCCGGACTTCCTGACCGTGGACGCGCGCCACCTCGACCGGAGCATGCCCGAATGGCGTGCGCACCCGTCGCTGACCACGCTGCGCGCTTCGATGTTCTTCACCAACGCGCCCGACCACACCCGGGTGCGGCGGCAGTTCAGCCGCGCCTTCACCGCGCGCAGCCTGCAGAGCATGGGCCCCGCGATCACCCGGATGACCGACGATCTGATCGACCGGATGCTGGCCCGAGGCGCTGGCGGCACGGCGGTGGACTTCATGGCCGAGTTCGCGTTCCCGCTGCCCAGCAACGTCGTCGGGGAGCTGCTCGGGGTGCCCGAGGACGATCGGGCCTGGTTCCGGCAGCGGGTGCTGGACTTCGGCACCGTCCTGGAGCTGGGCGGTCGCACCGAGGAGAACCTGCGCATCGCCGACACCGCCGCCGGCGAGCTGATGGCATACTTCGCGGACCTGGTCGCCAAGCGCCGCGCCGAACCGCGCGACGACCTGGTCAGCGCGCTGATCGCCGCCGAGGACGCGGAACTGCTCAACGAGACCGAGCTGCTGGCCAACCTGATCACCGTGTTCAACGCCGGGTTCGTCACCACCACCCACCTGTTCGGCAACGGCCTGGTCCTACTGCTCCAGCGGCCGGAACTGCTGGCCGCGCTGCGCGACGACCCCGACCTGGCCACCGGGTACGTCGAGGAGATCCTGCGCTTCGAGCCGCCGGTCCACTTCGTGGTGCGCTGGGCGGCCCGCGAAGCCGAGATCGAGGGGGTACGGATCCCCACGAACGCGATGATGCTGGTGCTGCTCGGGGCCGCCAACCGCGACCCGCGCAGCTACCCCGACCCGGACACCTTCGACCCGACCCGCGGCGACAGCCAGCCCGCCAGCTTCGGCGCGGGCGCGCACTTCTGCCTGGGCGCCGCGCTGAGCCGCATCGAGGGGCAGCTCGTCTTCCCACACCTGCTGCGGCGACTGCCCGGACTGGCCCTGGCCGCCCCGCCCGGCGACCGGCGGGCGCTGATGCTGCTCGGCTACGACACGCTGCCCGTCACCCTGGGCTGAGGCGAGACGACATGACCTGGCACATCGCGTTCCTCAACGCACCCACCATCGGCGAGGTGTTCCCGACGCTGGCGATCGTGGCGGAACTGGTCCGGCGCGGGCACCGGGTCAGCTACGCCACCGGGCAGGCGCGGGCCGAGGTGGTCGGCGCGATGGGCGCCACCGTGGTGCCGTACGAGTCGAGCCTGCCCGACGAGGCCGACCCCGCCCTGCTGCCGCCCGAGCCGGACGACTACTTCAGGACCATCCGCAGCGGCTTCCTGCGCGAGGCGTACACGACGTTCCCGCAGCTGGAGGCGATCTGCGAGGCCGACCGCCCGGATCTGCTGGTGTATCACACCCAGACGTTCGCGGCGCGGATGCTCGCGGTGAAGCACGGCATCCCGGCGGTGCAGCTGTGGACGTTCATGGCCGCCAACCCGAACTGGTCCATCGGCAAGCACCTGGGCCTGGAGGCCGCCGGATTGGCCGGGCTGGCCGAACACCAGCAACGCCTGGACGACCTGGCCGCCGCGCACGGCTGCGATCCGGAGCGGGTGCGCGCGTATAGCCCGCGGCGGCATTTGATGCTGTACCCGCGGTTGATGCAGTTCCGGCACCTGAACTTCGACGGGCGCTACCGCTTCGTCGGCCCCTGTGTGGGGGCGCGGCCGTTCCAGCGGCCGTGGCTGCCGCCCGAGCCGGACCGCCCGGTGGCGCTGGTCTCGCTGGGCACCGTCTACAACCGGCTGCCGGGCTTCTACCGCACCTGCGCCGAGGCGTTCGCGGGCACGGACTGGCAGGTGGTGGTGTCGCTCGGGGAGCGCACCGACCCGGCCGAGGTCGGTCCGGTGCCGGACAACGTGCACGTCGCGGCGAGCGTGCCCCAGCTGGAGGTGCTGCGGCACGCCCGGGTGTTCGTCACGCACGCGGGCATGGGCGGGTCCCTGGAGGCGCTGCGGGCGGGCGTACCGATGCTGACCCTGCCGCAGACGCCGGAGCAGCAGGTGAACGCCGCGCGGCTGGCGGAGCTGGGCGCGGCGCGGCCGCTGGACCCGGACCGGTTGACCCCGACCTACCTGCGCGCGGCGGTCGACGCCGTCGCGGGCGACGAGTCGATGCGCCGCAAGCTGCTCCGGCTCAGCCACGAGCTGCGCGCCTGCGGCGGCGCGACGCTGGCCGCCGACCTCATCGAGGCGGAACTGCCGGTCGCAGCCCATTGACTGTAAAGACTATTAACATTTAAATTGTTGTGCATGCGTCGATTTATTCGCGGCCTGATGGGCCTGTGCCTGCTCGGCTCTGTCCTTCTCCTGCCCAGCCCGGCCCATGCCTCGGTCGGCCAGAGCACCTGGTCCAGCGCCACCCTGGCGCCCGGCGGCAGCCAGACCTGGCACTGGAACAACGCCGGTTCGACCTCGGTATACGAGGTGGGCCTGTCGCCGCAGGGCGCGACGACCGCCGCCACCTGCGAGTTCGAGAAGGTGCGCGACTGGTACGTCCAGCGCCTCAACTCCGGCGTCAGCGAGCTGGAGTACTACTTCACGGTCAAGAACGTCGGCACGATCACCTGCTCTACCGACATCACGCTGGCCTGGGTCAACACGACCACCACCCTGGGCACCACCACCGTCCCGGCCGGCACCGGCGGCGGAACCTGGTACTACTACGACGACCCCGGCACCACCACCTCGGTGATCCCCGCGTTCACCCCGCGCGGGGCGACCGCGGCCAACCCGTGCCAATTCGAGGTGTCGCTCATCCAGATCGCCACCGCCGAGGGCAGTCGGCGCCACGCCATCACCATCGAGAACACCGGGGCCATCAGCTGCCAGGTCGACGTACGGCTGGCCGCGATCCCGATCGGCAATTCGTGGGCGAGCGGGACGATGTCGCCGTACACGACGAAGACCTGGCACTGGAACAATGCCAACCCGGCCACCGCCGTCTACGCCGTGGGGATCACCCCGGCGCAGGAGTTCAAGTGGTGGGGCGTCGAGCGCACCTGGTACGTCCAGCGCATCAACAGCGATGGTTCGGCCGAACGCGAGTTCTTCCTGACCATCCGCCACTACAACTCCGCCGCCAGCGGCTCAGCCCAGATCCTCCTGACCCGCGCCGCCTGACCCCGGCCAGGCCGCCGCCCGCCCTCAGTGGGCGGCGGCCGCGGCGGCGCGGTGGGCGCGCAGGGCCTTCTTGTCGACCTTGCCGACCTCGGTGAGCGGCAGGTCGTCCAGGAACTCCACCGTGTGCGGCGCCCACAGTTCGTTCAGCTCCGCCACCGCCCATTCGCGCAGCTCGGTCGGGGTGATCGCGGCGTCGGCGGCGGGCACGACGAAGGCGTAGACGGCCTCGCCCATCTGCTCGTGCGGCACCCCGATCACGGCCGCGGCACGCACCTGTGGGTGGCGGCTCAGCGTGTCCTCGACGGTACGGGAGTACACGTTGGTCGAGGTCTGCCCCGTCACGATCATGTCTTTGGCCCGGTCGACCAGGTACAGGTAGCCCTCGGCGTCGAAGTGGCCCAGGTCGCCGGTGCGCAGCCAGCCGTGCACGATGGTGTGCCGGGTCAGGTCCGGCTGGCCCCAGTACCCGGCCGTCATCAGCGGCGCCGACACCCACACCTCGCCGACCACCTGGGGCTCGACCGGCCGTCCCCGCTCGTCGCGCACCTCGACCCGCACCCCCGGGTAGGGACGTCCGCACGAGGCGAGGCGTTCCGGGTGCGCCGGGTCGACCGCCACGTTCGGGTACGCGGTGATGAAGGTGGCCTCGCTCATGCCGTACACCGGGCGCAGCACCGGGCCGAACCGCTCGATCGCCTGCGCCAGCCGCACCGGCGACACCGCGCTGCCCGCGCACGACAACGTGACCAGGCTGCTCGTGTCGGCGTCGGCCAGGCGCGGATGGTCGAGCACCTGCGCCAGCATCGGCGGCGGCAGGATCGCGCTGCTGATCCGCTCGCGCTCGACGGTGTCCAGGAACGCGCCCGGCTCGAACCGGTCGTGCAGCACCAGCAGCCCGCCGGTCCACAGCGTGATCATCGCGGCGGCCTGCTGGCTGGAGTGCCAGAAGCCGCCCACGGCCAGGTGGCGCAGTGCCGGCCCGCCCGCGGCCTGGTAACCGTCGGCGGCGGCACGCACGGCCTGGAAGAAGCCGTGCCGGTGGTGCACCAGCTTGGGCCGACCGGTGGTGCCGCCGGTCTGGAACAGCGACTGCGGCTCACGCCCCGACGGCGGCAGACCCGTCGGCGGCGCGCCCACCGGCCGGGGCGCGGCCAGGTCGGCCCCGACGCCCTCGCCGAAGCAGAACACGTCCAGCTCACCGGCGTGCGCGGCCAGCTCCTCGCCGAGCATGGCGTGGGTGCGGCCGTCGTAGACGAACGCGTCCACGTCGGCCAGGTTCAGGTAGTCGGCGCACAGGCGCGGCGGGGCGTTCGGGGCGATCCACACCGACCGCGCCCCCAGCAGGTGCAGCGCGAACTGGACCTGCACCGCCTCGGGCGGGTTGCCGGCCAGGATCGCCACCGCCGAGGAGGAGCGGACGCCGTGGTCGTACAGCAGCCCGGCCATGTTGCGGATGCCCGCGGCGAGTTCGGCGTAGGTCAGCCGCCGCGCACCGTGGACGACCGCCTCGGTGTCGCCGTAGCCGTCGAACACGGCCAGCGCCTGGGCGGCATAGTTGTCCAGCTCCATGACGGAATCCCCCGTCTCGCCTCGACCGGCCGCGCCACCCGTCGACGCTGGCGAGGCACGCGCTCGATCCGGGACCATACTCCGGTAACGAGATCGCGACCATGAGTCGACAATGGCGTTACGGCTGCCTCCTCAGTGGACGCCACAACATCGACATCTGTGGTATGGAGCGCTCTCGCCATCGTCAGCCCCGTAAGGCCGCGACCAGCGCCTGAGCCAGCACGACCGTCTGCGCGGCGTCGCGGCCCGACGGCACCGAGGCCGCCAGCTCGATCTCGTAGCCGTCGACGAACGCCCACAGCAGCACCGTCGTACGGGTCGCGTACGGGGTCACCGTCATGGCACCGCCATCACCGAGGTCCAGCACGGTCACCGTCTCGCCCAGCCACTCCTCGGCGAGATCCTCGGCCACGCCCTGGCGGGTGCGGAACAGCTCGGTCGGCGCTGCCCAGGCCACCGATGCGAGCAGGGGCGCATCCGACCCCGGGCCGACCGAGCACTGTCGGAACAGCACGCCCCGTTGGTTGCGGCCGCTGGTGTCGCGCCGTCCCGCGTCCGGCCCGACCAACGCCGCCACGGCCGGTTCGGGCAGATGGGCACAGACGTCGAAGGCGATCTCATCGCTCGGCCGCTGCCTGGTGGCGACGGCCAGCACCGCCGACGCCACGACCACGGCGGCGGCCGCGCCCACGACCACCCTGCGGCGGCGCACGAACCAGCCCGCCAGCCCACCCAGCTGTTCCGACACCGTCGCCCCCGCTTCCCGGCCCCGTACTCCGGAGCCGCCGCGCAGGCTACCCGACCTGATCAAGGCCGATCTGGGCGGCCAGCTCGGCGGCCTCCTCCCGGGTACGCCGCGAACGCGCGCCAAGCGCCTCGCGGACCGTCCCGGCGACCTCGGCCGCGTCGCCGGTCAGCTCCCACAGCGCCCCGGCGGCGGCGAACCGGTCGCGGATGTCGGCGCCGCTGTCGCGGATCTCGCGCAGCCGCTGGGCCACGTCCGGGTCGGCGTCGCCGAACACCTCCGCGGCCACCACCGCGGCGAGCACGTCCAGCCGGGGCGCCACCGCCAGCGCGTCGCGCAGCGGCTCGACGTCGCCCCCGGCCAGCCACAGCAGCCGCAGGTAGGTCACCTCGCCGTTGGCGATCGCCGCGATCGCCGCGATGACGGCCGGGTCGTCCGTGCCCGCGTGGGCCAGGTGGTGGGCGATCCACAGCCGGGCCGGGAACGTCATCTGCGGCAGGTGCCGGGCCAGCGGCGCCACCGTCATCGCCGGGGGCAGCAGATCCAGCAGCCCGCGCAGCTCCCGCTGCTGGGCTGCCGACTTCGCGGCCTGGCGCACGTCGATCGCGGTGGCCAGGTGCACCACCCGCGCCAGCATGGCCTCGTGCACGGCCGGGTCCGGCGGCAGCGTGGCCAGGGCGTCGGGCAGGTTGTGCGGGGTCCAGCCGCCGCGCAGCGACTCGACCGCCCAGTCGCGCCAGCGCTTGTCACCGACGCGGATCAGCGCGCCCAGCGCCGAGCGGCGGTTGCGGCCCCGTTCGATCGCCTGCACCAGCCAGTCGGCGTGCCGCAGGGTCAACGTGTCGTCGTCGGCGACCAGCGCGTACGCCCGTTTGCGCACCCGCTCGCCCTCGTCGTCGAGCAGCACGGTGACCAGATCCGCCACGGCGGGAGGCAACGCGCCGGGCAGGGCGGCCACGGCGTCGACCACGTCGCAGCGGGCCTGCTCGGTGCCGGTGCGCGCGATGGTGGTGAGCACCGCGGCGGTGCGACCGGGGTCGCCGCCCACGGCGTACGCCAACAGGCCCCGCAGCGACGCCCGCAGGGTGGCCCAGCGCAGCGCCTCCGGGTCGGCGGCCCAGCCCTCGGCCAGCGCCGCCTGCGCCGCCTGGTCGGGGGCCAGCCCGGCCTCGCGCAGAGCCAGCACCGCCGCGACGCGTACCGTGGCGGGCTGTCCCGGGGCGAGCAGCGCGGGCAGCCAGCCCGCGGCCGCGGCCGGGTCGAGCCGGGCCGCGGCCACCAGCGGGGTGACCCGGCGGTAGAGGTCCAGCTCGTCGTCGGCCCGTTCGCGCAGCGTGGCCGCCAGCGCCGGATCGGGCCCGCAGAAACCCAGCAGGGCCGTGGCCGTCTCGGCCACCCAGTAGTCGTCCATGTCGGACAGCGCGCGCAGGTTCACCGTGAAGAAGCGCAGTTGCTCGCGCGCCGCCGCGCCGCCCTCGTCCGTCACCACGCCGACCAGCAGCCGCAGCAGCTGGTCGGGCAGCAGCGCGGCCGGATCACCCGCGTACGCGATGATCGGGGCCACCAGCATCGGCGCCTGTGGGTGCACCCCGCCATCGGCCGGGAGCAGCACCGCTTCCAGCCGATCCATGCCGTCGTAGTCGCTGGCGGCCAGTCTGATCAGGCCCAGCAGATCCACAGAGTCCACGCCACCGGTCACCGGCTGATAGTAGGCACGCGCACCCCGAGCGGACACCCGGTCCCGTAGTCTCCCTGCGTGCGGTGGGTCCTGCGTGTGTCGATCATCCTGTTGGCGTTGACGTTCACCGCGCTGGCCGGTGTCCAGTTCGTACGGTTGCACGCAGACAGTCCGCTCGACCGGACCGACGCCGAGGTCGTCGCCGACGCGCTGCCCCGGCTGGCCTTCCTGCGCGACGCCCTCGACTCCGGCAGCGCCGACCGGATGCAGCAGCTGTTCCCGGAGGGCTACTTCTTCAGCTACGCCCTGTACGGCCTGGCCTGGGTCGACGTCGGCGCCCGCGACACCGCGCTGCGCGAGCGGGCGCTGACCGAGGCCCGCTGGGCACTGGCGCACACCGACTCCGCCGCCGGTCGGGCGGTCTTCAGCCAGACCCTCGACCCGCCGTACGGCGTCTTCTACCAGGGCTGGTCGACCTGGCTACGCGGCGGCGTCGCCCAACTGCACGGGCCGGACGCGCCGGAACTGCCCCGGCTGCGCGCCGACGCGCGGGCGCTGGCCGCCGCGTTCCAGGCGAAGCTGGACGGCAGCGGGTCGCCGTTCCTGACCGCGTACCCCGGGCAGGCCTGGCCCTGCGACAGCGTGGTCGGCCTGGCCGCCGTGCGCCGCGCCGACCGGCTCACCGGCGACGACCACGCCACCCTGGTCGGCACCTGGCTGGCCGCCGCCGACAGCCGCCGTGACCAGCGCACCGGGCTGCTGCCACACACCGTCGACCCGACCTCCGGACAGCCCACCGACCTGGCCCGAGCCACCTCGCAGGTGATCATTCTGCGATTCCTGGCCGAGGTCGACCCGGCTCACGGCGCCGCCGACTGGACCAGGTTCCGACAGCACTTCGCCTCGACCGTGCCGGGCGTGCCCGGCATCCGCGAGTGGCCCGTGGGCGTGGACCGGACCGGCGACGTCGACTCGGGCCCGCTGCTGCTCGGACTGAGCGCCTCGGCCAGCGCGGTCGCGCTCGGCGACGCCGTCATCTACCGCGACCCGGCGGCCGCGGCCGCCCTGACCGGACTGGCCGAAACCACCGGCCTGGCGATCGAACTGCGGGGCAAACGCCGCTACCTGGGCGGGGCGCTGCCGATCGGGGACGCGTTCCTCACCTGGTCACTGACCGCCCGACCCGGTGTCGTGGCCGCCGAGGGCGACGGTCCATCATGGACCTGGCGACTTCCCTGGTACGTCGTGCTGCCGAACTCGATCGCGCCGTGGTGGATGCTGGTGGCCCTCGCGGTACGTCCGAGGTCGAAACTGTCCGAGCGGGGGGTCCCGCCGACCCGGACCAGCCACTAGGTTGCCGGGGGACGTGACGGGCCGCGACTGCGGCGTAGAGACGAAACGGCAGGACAGCGGCGGTGCAGGACGATTTCGGGTATGAGGGTCGGCGCAGGCGCCGGTTCCCGGTGCTGGAGCGGCTGCGCACCCTACCGCTGATCGGGGCCGCGGTGTTCACCGTGGCATTGCTCCTGCTGGTGTACCAGATGCTGCAGACGCCGATGATGTGGAGCAACGCCGAGCCCGCCGACTCGCCCGTGCCAGCGGTCGGCGCGCCGTCGCCGCGCAACCCCGACGTGCCCCCGCCGAACTCGCCGCCGCCCGCCGCCCCGGCCAGCCCCGGCGCCACCGGAACCCCGGCCCCCGGCGCCTCGCCGTCCGCGATCTCGATGGCACCGTCCAGCTCGGCGTCACCGTCGCCGGCCCCGCCCGCCCCGCCGGCGCCGCCCGCCGCCCCGCGCACCACCCGCTACGAGGCCGAGTCCGCGTCGATGAGCGGCGCCCGGTCGGCCAGCGACCACCCCGGCTTCAGCGGCGTCGGATTCGTCGACTACGACAACACCTGGGGCAGCTGGGTGCAGTGGGACGTGACGGCGCCCAAGTCCGGCCCGGCCACGGTGGTGCTGCGCTTCGCCAACGGGTCGGGCCGCAGCCGCACCATGTCGATCAGCGTCAACGGCGTGCCGGTCCTGGTCGACCTGCTCTTCGACGACACCCGCGGCTGGGAGAACTGGCAGAGCCGCACCGTCAGCATCCAGCTCAACGCCGGTACCAACACCATCCGGGCCACCGCGGTGAACCCCAACGGCGGCCCGAACGTGGACTTCCTCGAACTGACCGCCTGACGCCCCGCCGGGTCTCAGGGGATCAGCAGTAGCTTGCCGGTGGTACGGCGACCCTCCAGGTCCTCGTGCGCCCGGCGGGCCTCGGCCAGCGGGTAGCGCTCGCTGATCGCGACGTGCAGCGTGCCCTCGGCGACCCGACCGAGCACGTCCTCGGCACGTTCCAGCAGCTCGGCACGGGTGGCGGTGTAGTCGACCATCGTCGGTCGGGTCAGCCACACCGAACCGGCCTGCATCAGCCGGATCGGGTCGACCGGCGGGACCGGACCGCTGGCGGCGCCGTACAGCGCCAGCACGCCGCGGCGACGCAGCGAGGCGAGGCTGGCGTCGAAGGTGGAGGCGCCGACGCCGTCGTACACGGCGTCCACGCCGAGGCCGTCGGTCAACTCGCGGACCTTCCCCGCCACGTCGTCGACCTCGGAGTAGCGGATCACCTCGGCCGCACCCGCGCCCCGGGCCAGTTCCTCCTTGGCCACGGTGGAGACGGTGCCGATGACCCGGCCACCCATCGCGGTCACCAACTGGGTCAGCAGCAGGCCCATCCCGCCCGCGGCCGCGTGCACCAGCACGGTGTCGCCGGACCGGACGTGGTGGATGTCGTGGGTGAGCATGTGCGCGGTCATGCCCTGCAGCAGCACCGCCGCGGCGGTCTCGTCGGAGACCGCGTCGGGCACCGGCACCAGGCGCTCGACCGGCACGGCGGCGTACTCGGCGTACGCCCCGATCTGGTTGGCCCAGGCGACCCGGTCGCCGACCGCGAGCGAGTCCACGTCCGGCGCGACGGCGACGACCCGACCGGCCGCCTCCATGCCCGGGGTCAGTGGGAGCTGGTTCGGGTAGCGGCCGGTGCGGTGGTACACGTCGATGAAGTTGACGCCCGCGGCGGCGACCTGCACCACCGCCTGGCCCGGACCCGGCTGCGGCACCTCGCCCACCGCCGGGGTGAGCACCTCCGGCCCGCCGAACTCGCTGACCTGGATCAGATGCATGGGTCGTGCCCCTTCCGCCTCGCTTGATCGCCGCGACCGAGTCTGCCACGGCCACCGCCACCCGGTTCACATCCCGCGCGAACGCCCCCGCCCCGTGTTGCGCCCACCACTTCCAATATGGAGCCCCCAGCCACAGCCCACACCGCCCGCCCAGAGGTGCGCCGCACGCTCCGCGGGCGGCACGTCGCGCTCTATAGCCCGCACCTCGCTCCGCAGCCCGCACCTCGCTTCGCAGCCCGCACCTCGCTTCGCAGGCGGCGCCGTGCGGCGCATGGTCTGCCCGCACGGGCTGATCGTGCGGCTTGGTCCCGCCTGAGCCGGCTCTGGCTCGCATGATCCGTGATTGTGGACGCTGGGTGCTGCTATAGCGACACCAGGCGTCCACAATTACGGATCATCACGCGCCCAACCCCGCGTACTTGAGTCCGGGGCGGGCCGGGCCGCGGTCGCTCGCGGAGCGGCCGTCGGCTCAGCCCGCCAAGGCCAGGGCCAGGGGCAGTACGCCGGGGGCGCCGGCGAGGAGCAGTTCGCGGGCCACCAGGGCCATGGTCCAGCCGGAGTCGACCAGGTCGTCGACGAGCAGCACGGGGCCGGACAGCCCGCCGAGGGCGGTGCCGACCTCGGGCGGCAGGTCGAAGGTGCCGTAGCGGGCGCGTACGCGCTGGGCGCTGTTGGCGCGGTTGGCCTGCAGGCGTGGCTCGCCGACGCTGCGCACCTCCCCCAGCAGCGGCAACCGACCCACCCGGGCCACGTGCTCGGCGACACTGGCCACCAGCCGGGGGCGCTTGCGCGACCCGATCGCCACCACCCCGGCCGGACGCTGCGGCCACGGCTCGTCGCCCTTGGCCCAGTCCTTCAGCACCTCGACCACCACAGCCAGCACGTCGTCGGGTGCCGGACCGTCGGCCGCGCCCTCGTCGACCAGCGACCGCAGCCGCGAGCCCCAGCCCAGGTCCGACAGCCGTCCGACGGCCCGGCCGGGCCACATCTGCTCCTCGGCGGCGATCTTCCCGGTCAGCGGCACCCCCACCGCGGCCAGGCCCGTCGGCCACATCCGGCGCGGTTCGATCACCACCCCGGGCCGCCCCAGGAACGCCTGCGCGGCGGCCAGGGCCGGGCCGGAGACCTGTGCGTCGTACGCGGGACCAGCGCAGTTGTCGCAGCGCCCGCATCGGGTGGCCGCCGGGTCGTCGAGGGTGCGGCGCAGGAACTCCATCCGGCAGGCGGTGCTCTCGGCGTACTCCCGCATGCTCTGCTGCTCGGCCTCGCGCGCCCGCGCGATGCGCTGGTAGCGCTCGGTGTCGTAGCGCCACGGCGTGCCGGTGGCGACCCAGCCGCCGCGCACCCGCCGCACCGCGCCATCCACGTCCAGCACCTTCAGCATCAGCTCCAGCCGGGCCCGGCGCAGATCGACCTGCACCTCCAGCGCCTGCGTGGACAGCGGCCGCCCCGCGTTGTCCAGCGCCGACAGCACCCGCAGCACCTGCTCCTGCGGCGGGAACGCCAGCGACGCGAAGTAGCGCCAGATCGCCGCGTCCTCACTGCCCGGCAGCAGCATCACGTCGGCGGCGGCGACCGAACGCCCGGCCCGGCCGACCTGCTGGTAGTACGCGATCGGGGAGCTCGGTGCGCCCAGGTGGATCACGAAGCCGAGGTCGGGCTTGTCGAAGCCCATGCCCAGCGCGGACGTCGCGACCAGCGCCTTCAGTTTGTTGTCCAGCAGGTCCTGCTCGGCGACGCGACGCTCGGCGTCCTCGGCCTGCCCGGTGTAGGCGGCCACCGCGTAGCCGCGCGAGGCCAGGAACTGGGCCGTCTCCTGCGCGGCCGCCACGGTCAGGGTGTAGATGATCCCCGAGCCGGGGATGCGGTCCAGGTGGTCGGCGAGCCAGGCCAGGCGGTGGGCCGGGGTCGGCAGCCGCAGTACGCCCAGCCGCAGCGACTCCCGGTCCAGCGGCCCCCGCAGCACCAGCGCGTCGCCGAGCTGCTCGGCCACGTCGGCGGTGACCCGCTCGTTCGCCGTCGCCGTCGTCGCCAGAACCGGGGTGCCCTGGCCATCCGCACCAACTGGCAGTTCGGCCAGCATGGTGCGCAGACGGCGGTAGTCGGGGCGGAAGTCGTGGCCCCAGTCGGAGACGCAGTGCGCCTCGTCCACGACGAGCAGGCCCGTCGTGGCGGCCAGGCGGGGCAGGACCGAGTCGCGGAAGTCGGGGTTGTTCAGCCGCTCGGGGCTGATCAAAAGTACGTCGACCTGCCCCGCCTGGATCTCGGCGGTGATCTGCTCCCACTCCTCCAGGTTCGCGGAGTTGATCGTGCGGGCGTGGATGCCCGCGCGGGCGGCCGCGTCGACCTGGTTGCGCATCAGCGCGAGCAGCGGAGAGACGATGACGGTGGGGCCGTGGCCGCGCTCGCGCAGCAGAGCCGTGGCCACGAAGTAGACGGCGGACTTGCCCCAGCCGGTGCGCTGCACGCACAGGACCCGGCGGGAGCCGGTGACCAGGGCGTCGATGGCGGTCCACTGGTCGGGGCGGAGGACGGCGCGCTCACCCGCCAGCTTGCGGAGGATCGCTTCGGCTCTGTCCCTGATGTCCGCTGTCACCCCCCATTCCTACCAGCCTGGCCGGGCGCGCCTCCGCTTGGTCATGCCACGGGCGCCGTTGGGCATCGTCGCGCGCTCTCCCAGCTGGTAGCGCGATGATCCGCGCCGCCGCGCTGGTGCCGCGCGATGATGATCGCGGTTCGCGGTCAAAACCTCGGCTAACAGCCGACATTCCGACCGGCAACCGCGATCTTCGGAGGCAAGCTCGGATGATGATCGCTCCGTTGGCCCCCGATGGCAGGGTTCGGCCGCAAGCGCGCAGTGAAGTGACCCAAAACCGTGATCTTCGAGGAACGTTCGACCGCTGGACTGCTCCGACTGCACTGGTCAGTGGTTCACCACGGCCGGACGGGCATCGTCCGGCAGGTGGATGAGCAGTTCGGAGACGACCGCACCGTCCCGACGCACGTCAACCCGGGCAGCCCAGGCACGCAGTGTGAAGCTCGGCGCCGGCGACCAAGCCCACAACACCCGTGCCGATACAAGCTCCGCGTCCAGTTCCGCCCGCCAGCGGCCGAACTCGCCGGTGCGCCATACCAGCAGTGGCACCTCCCGGTCCGCCCCCGTGCGAAGGGCGCCGACGCCGACTATGTCCAGCGCCGCGGTGACCGTGTCCGGCAACTTGTCGCGCACGGGCACGCCGTTGGCCTCTGCCGCGCGTCGCAGGTAGTGCACCTTGACCGCCTCGGGCGGCAGCCCGAGCACGGCCCGGCCGGAGCCCTCGTTGCGCCCGAACTCCAGGTTGGTGGTCAGCCCCGGCAGCCGTTGCATGTCCCGCGGAACCCAGAACAGGATGACGTCGACCACCGCCATCCACCGTTCCTCCCACACCTGGCTGACATAGCCGACCGGCGGGTGGTGGCGGTCCCGGGCCTCCGGCACGAAGACGACCAGCAGTCCATCGTGCTTCCACGCGTCCGCCAGCAGCATCAGCGCGTCCGGTCGCCATGAGACGACGTTCGGGTCCCGGGGCATCGGGCCAGCCAGGAAGATGGACGCCTGCCAGCTCGCCGGAGGCTCTTCCCCGGCGTGGACGGCGATCGTGTTCAAGCGTGCCAACCCACCAATCAGATCTGAACGCCGACGCGTTCGCAGAGGCCGCGCAGTTCGGTCCACCCCGCACCCCGGCGAGCTCGTTCGAGTGCACCGCGCAGGGTCTCCGCGACTATCGGCGAGAGCCGGACGCGCTGCGGTGCCAGTCGCTCGCCGACGAGCAGCATCCGTACCGCTTCCTGGTCCTTTCCGATGTTGCTCAGTGCACGGGCCACGTCGATGTAGAAGCCGACCTGCCGGGATACCGCGGGCACGAGCTGAGGGTTGACGGTCCGTGCGATTTCCACCGCACGACCCGGATCCCGACCGTCGGCCTCCATGGTGATACGCCAGAAGGCGATGTTCGTCGGCCCGAAGTTGAGGCCGAGGGCATCGGACTGTCCGGTCCGCTCGGCGAGCTGCGCGGCCTCCTCGACCGCGGCCGACGCCCCGGCGACGTCGCCCTGCGCGTACTTGGCGAAGCCGGAGACCGTGATGAGCTGGCCCAGCAGTTCCAATGAACCGGGCGCGCGGTGCTGGCCCCGGAGCAGGCCGACGCCCTGGTCGGCGATGATCTGGGCCCGGGTGTACAGGCCGATGCCGGTGGCGGCGTGCGCCTGCGACCAGGACGCCATACCCAGCATGATCGGGTCTGCGAGCGCGGCCGCCGCCTGCCGGGCACGATCGGCCACCAGCACCGCCGAGGCCGGTTCGCCCAGGTAGCGGATCACGAACGAAGCGGTCTCGGCTGCCAGCACCATCGCCCGCAGCGCTGCTGCCCGTTCCGGCCCGAAGGCTGCCGTGTGCAATCCGGACAGCAGCTCTGGGAGCAGTCGGGCGGCGCCGAGATAGTCGCACTGGAACCGCAGCGCGACCACCGTGTCGAGCTGAAGGAGCAGCGGGGCGACCGGCCCGAGCGGAACGCTCGCAGGGTAGTCGAGATCCGCCTCGATGATCGCCCTGGTGATCCCGTGGACGGCTTCCCGGACCTGGCCTCGGTCGCCTGGCAGGACACCGGTCGTGGTCAGATCCGAGAGCGACACCCGCAGCGCCGTGGCTATCTCCGCGAGCAGGAACCTGTTGTCGGCCGAACGCAGTCCGTTCTCGATCCGGGACCACTGGGTATGGCTGATGCCCGCCACGCTGGCGGCATGTCGGACAGACCACCCGCGCTGCTGCCGCAGCAGTCGAATGCGTTCACCAATGGGCTCGGCTGACATCAGGTGCGGCGGTCGCATCGGGCTTCCTCACCACTAGACGATCATCGTTCTCTATCGTCGCTCACCACAGTAGAACCGACGGTGCCACTTGGCACCAGCGGCATCCGTCAATCGGACTACGGTCGGTAGAGAGAAAGTGACGACCCGTTACAGAACGTTCGGGCCACAGGATCGAAGCCGGAGGCGGGACTGCTTGGTTGGTCGCCGCGCCCCGCCTCCCCACAACTCCACAGGAGGTGGTTCATGCCACTCTATCTTTCCGCCACCGCTGCCGAACAGGCCGTCTCGGCTGTTGGCACGCCGTTCGCACGGGTATTCGGCGGTGACGAGTCATGACTTCGGACTCGACCGGCGCTCCGGACATCGTCAAAGCAGCCGACGCCGTCCTTTCCATCCATGTCTCGGACGAATTCGGGTGCTGCACGGGCTGCTTGTCCGAATACGGCATTACCACCCCGCATCCGTGCCCGGCGCACCAGTGGGCGACGCGCACCTACGTGATAGTCGGCGAGAGTCCGACTTCACGCCACTGAGCTTGCCGCTCTGGTGCCACTCGATGCGCTGCGGGATCCATACCGGCGGCAGAGTCCTGCGGTGCGTTGCCCGTCAACCGTCGAAATCCGGTTGTCGGCTGTTCTGCTCGGCGCTAACTTCGCCGCATGTCCCACCTTGAGGTCCGGCCGTTCGCCGCAGACGACATCCCGGCCGCCGCCGAACTGCTGGCGCAGCGCCACCGCCGTCATCGGCAGGCGCAGCCGCTGCTGTCGCCGCGCTACGAGCAGCCGTCGGCGACCGAGGAGGTCGTCCGCGCCGCCGCCGAGGCCGAGCACGCCTGCGGCGCGGTCGCCTTCCGGGGCGGTGCCATGGTCGGTTACCTGCTCGGCTCACCCAAGACGTCGCCGACGTGGGGCGACAACATGTGGGTCGAGGCCGCCGGTCAGGCCGCCACCGAGCCGGAGGCGATGCGCGAGCTGTACGCAGTCGCCGCCGACCGCTGGGTCGCCGAAGGGCGCAAGGCGCACTACGTGCTCACCCCGGCTGATGACGCCGACCTGGTCCGGGCCTGGTTCCGGGTGGGCTTCGGCCAGCAGCACGCACACGGCCTGCGGCCGCTGCCGCAGCCTGGCGAGCTGATCGAGCCGAAGGTCGCCATCCGGCGCGCCGAGCGCGCCGACATCCCGGTGCTGGCCCAGCTGGAAGTGACGCTGCCCGAGCACCAGATCCGTACCCCCGTCTTCTCGGCGGCCCCGCCGCCCGCGATCGAGGAGTCGCTCGCCGAGTGGGCGGAAGATTTCGACAATCCCGACTTCACCACCTTCGTCGCCGAGCACGAGGGCGAGGTGATCGGGTCGGCGGTCGGCTGCGCGCTGGAGAAGTCGAGTTCGCACAGCACGCTGGCCCGGCCGGAAAATGCCGGGTTCCTCGGTTTCGCGGCCGTGCTGCCGCACGCGCGCGGGCTCGGCGCGGGCCGGGCGCTCGGCGAGGCGGTCCTGTCCTGGGCGGCCGAGGCCGGGCACACCTGCGTCGTCACCGACTGGCGGGTCACCAACCTGCTGTCCTCGCGCGCGTGGCCCGCGCTCGGTTTCCAGGAGTCGTTCCTGCGTCTGCACCGCCTGGTCGGGTACTGATCCCGGTCGTACCCGGCCAGGCGGCGCCCGCCGTCAGCGGGTCCGCGTGCCGTCGAGGCAGTGGCACCCTCGGTCCGCGCCAGAAAGAACGGCACGGCGTGGCCACGATCCGTGCGACTCCGGGAGGCGGCTACCGACCGGTCAGGTTCATCCGGTGACGGACCAGATCGTCAGGTACCAGTCACCCGTCAGGTACTGCGGTTCCACGGTGACGGTGACGTCGGTGCCCGGTGCCGGGTGGAAGCCCGCGTCTTTCAGCGCCGGTGTCGCGGAGTCGATCTGCGCCGACCACCCGCCCTGCCGGTAGTCCCACCAGCTCATGGTCTGCACCTCGATGCCGTCGACCCTGATCCGCAGCAGGCCCGGGGTCTGGGACCGGCACAGCAACTCCAGTTTGTCCCCCCAGCGGACCGTCGAGCTGTGCGTACCGCCGCTCTCGATCATCGCGGCCGACTCCGGGTCGCCCCCGTCGTACGTCCGGGTGAGCGGCTTCAGCTCGGCCGGACGCGGCGGCAGCGGGAACTCGTCGAACGGCACCGGCTCACCGATCACCACGGCGATGATCCCGTCCGCGGGCGGCGTGCCACCCGATCCCCAGGTCTGGACGCTGCCGGGTGCCGAGTCGGCCAGGCGGGTCTCGACCTCGCCGATCGTCAGCGTGACGGTCGCGGGTTTGCCCACCTGCACCCCGGCTGCGCGCAGGCCCTCGCGTGACGCGGTGATCCGGCCGCCCCCCACCAGCTCGTCGGGGTAGCAGCTGCTCCCGGCGACGTACGTGCCGTTGATGCTGATCTTCGTCATGACGTGGAGGTCGTCGCCGAGCACCGCCTTGCACATCGGGAACACCGCGAAGTCGAGAGTGGACGGGGTCCAGGTGAAGCTGGCGGGCCGCTGGTCGAATCTCACCTGAGCGCGCAGCACCGTGTGGTAGCCGTTGTAGTACTCGGGGAAGTCGGAAACGTCCTGAATCTTGGGGCGGTCGGCCGCCTCGTCGCGGTCGGCCCGTGGCGCCACGAGGTATCCGCCCACGGCGGCCAGCAAGACCGCGCATGCGGCGATGAGGGCGGCCAGCCGTCCCCGGCGGCGCTGGGCGATACGCTCCCGCACCGCGGCCACCCGCTCGTTGCCCGCGGGTACATCGTCGTCGCCGGGCGACGGCAGCACACGCAGGGTCGGGTCGAGGCGCAGCTTGGCCAACGCCTTGGAGGCGTGGCTCTTGACCGAGCCGTTGGAGATGCCCAGCGCCGAAGCGATCTCGGCCTCGCTGAGGTCTTCGAAGTAGCGCAGCACCAGCACCAGCTTCTGCTGCCTCGGCAGCCGGGACAGGGCGCGCCACACCTGGTCGCGTTCGTCGACGGCGACCTGCGGTGCGCTGATCGGCTGCTCCGGCAGGGCCTCGGTGGGGCGCTCGCCGTTCCAGCGGCGGCGCCACCAGGAGTTGTACGTGTTGACCAGCACCTGCCGCACGTACGCCTCCGGGTCGCCGTCGATGCGACGCCACGCCGACCACGACCTGGCCAGCGCGGTCTGCAGCAGGTCCTCGGCGAGCGCGTGGTCGCCGGTGAGCAGATACGCGATCCGCAGCAGATGCCGCGAGCGGGTCCTCACGAACTCGTCGAACTCCGCCGTCCCGGCCATCCCCGTCGCCCTCCCTGATGCTGCGGTCAAACCCATGTACCGGATGGCTCCCGGCCGTGGTTGCCCTGGCATCGCGGATTCTCACGGGCCTCAGCCCGTCGAGGTTCACTCGCCTCCGCTGTCACCCGCATCCGAGGCCGATGAGGAGTCCGTCGCATCCGCCGACGAGTCCGTGCCGGCCCCGCCCTCGTCATCCGACTCCGGCTGGGCGACATCCTCCTCGACAGCGCCGGACCCGGCTGCGGCACCATCCGCCTCTCCCGGTGCCCGCGACCCCTCGGCCGCCGGTTCGACCGAGCTCTCCATGGCCGGAGCGTCCTGCTCCGGCTCGATGAGCGCGGTGTCCGCCCCGGCCACGACCGCGGCCGCCACCGCCGCGCCGACATCCGCGCCAACCTCAGCCTGGTCCGCGGCGCCGGTCGGAGCGGGCGAAGCCTCGGGCGAGTCGCCCGCCGGTCCGTCCAATACCCCCTCGGCCGCCAGCACGCCGATCAGGACCGCGTCCAGGGCCCGCTGCGTCCCCTCGATGCCCCGCTGCTGCTGCGCCAGCGTCACCAGCGGAAGCTCGGTCGTCGGTTCCGCCACGGCGGCAGCCGCCGGGGCCGGGGCCGCCGGGGGAACAGCGACGACGGGCGTGACCGCGACCTCGGGCACCAGCTCGACCGGCCCGCCCTTCAACCCGGGCGCCAGCCGCGAGGTCCGCAGCACCCGCAGCACCATTCCGGGCGTACGCAGCACGTCCGGCGGCACCAGCAGATGCTGCACCGTCGTGAACAGTTTGCGCAGCTCCGGATCGACCTGCGTGGCGAGCTGGATCCGCCGCGAGTACTTGTTCAGCACCGCGATCCCCTTCGGCCGGTCCCCGGCCGTCTCGGGGTACGCGAAGTCGCCGCCGGAGGCGAACTGCCACGGCGTGGCCACGATCCGGGCCGCCTCCTGGTAGAAGGCGCGCGCCATCGCGGCGGTCGGGACGCCGTGCTCGTCCAGCAGCCGTCCCAGCGCCACCGCCTGCATCGCCGCGCAGGTCATGCCCTGCCCGTAGATCGGGTTGAAGCAGCAGAACGCGTCGCCCATGGCCAGGTATCCGGCGGGCACGTACGTCAGCTGCTCGAAGTGCCGTCGACGACTGGACGGGAACCCGAACGACACCACGTCGGTCAGCGGTTCGGCCCGGTCCAGCAACCGGGTCAGTCCCTGGTACGGCAGTGCCCGCGCGTGCGCGGCGAACCCTTCCCAGTCGCCGCTGGCCGGGAACTCGCCGTGCCAGCCGCCCATGGTGACCAGCCACCGGTCGCCCTCGATCGGCAGCGCCATCCCGGCCCGTTTCTCGTGCGGGGGCGCGGGCAGGATCAGCAGTGCCTTGCCCTCGGGCAGGTCGCCGGGGGCGCGGCGAAGCAGGCGGGTGGCGTACCCAACGTTGATCTTCACCTCGGAGGCTTCCGGAGTGGGGAAGCCCAGCGCGGCGATCCAGCGGTCGGACCGCGCCCCGCGGCCGGTGCAGTCGACGACCATGTCGGTGGCGAAGTGCCGCCCGTCGGCGAGCGTCACGCCGGTGACCTGCGTGCCGTCGCCGGTGAGCCCGGCGACGGAGGTGTCGTCGTACACGGTGACGTTGGGCAGGGCCGCGAGCCGCTGCCGCAGCGTCAGTTCCAGCAGCGGGCGGCTGAACGAGACCAGGCTCAGCCCGACCGGTTCACGCGGGTAGAGCGCCCCGAACCGGAACACCGCCATCTCGACACCCGGCTCGAACGGCACCGCCCCGGCCGCGACGAGGTCGTCGACCAGCCCGGGGAAGATCGCGGTGAGCGCCTGCTGCCCGGCGGCGAGCAGCACCGCGCCGTGGTAGCCCTGCGGCACGCCGCGCCGGGGCACGGCCTGGTCCGGCAGGCGGTCGCGGTCAAGCACGATGACCTGGGCGTATCCGCCGGCAAGGACGCGGGCGACGCTGAGTCCGGCGATACCGGCGCCGATGACGACAGCGGTTCCACTGCGCGGCGACGGCCCATTGGGCATGTGATCGGGGTGGGTCACCGGGACATCTTCGCGCCACGGAGCGCCGAGGTCGAGTGGGCCTGGCACAGACCGGACAGCCCCGGGGCCTAACGATCAATGCGAATCGATACTAAGGTCGAGCAGGTGACGCAATCAGCCGCGATGCTGCTGGGTGGGCTGCCCGTCACCCTCTTGGCGATCGTGTTTTTGGGAATCACCGTCCACGCGCAGCAACGGCGCGACGGCGGGGCACCGCCGCGCCTGAACGCCGCCGACCGGGAAAAGCTCGCCGTCGAGGCCGACGAGCTGGAACGGGTCGCGGCCGAGGTGCTGGAGCTGGCCCGCGAAGCCGTGCACACCGCCGAGCGGACCGCGGCCGAGCTGGCCGAGGCCGAGGCGGCGCGCGACGTCGCCTGGCAGGAGCACGTGGCCGCGACCGAACTGCTGGACGAGGCGAACGCCGCGGCGGCGGCGCTGCCGACCGAGACCCCGCTGCCCGAGGGCGACCTGCGCGAGGTCGCTCGGGCGGCCCGCGCCGCGTTCAAGCGCGGCGACATCACCGCGCAGCAGCTGCACGCGGTCTGGCAGCACGTCGACGGCTGGGACCAGCAGCGGCAGGACCACTACCACGACCTGCTGCGCCGCCGGGCCGACGACGCCGAGGCGGCGCGCCGCTTCCACATCGCGGCGGGCAAGGAACGCGCCGCCCGGCGGGCCGCCGAGGTGGCCCGGCAGGCGTCGCACGCGCTGACCCAGGAGGCGGCCGACGCGGCGTACGAGGCACAGGTGGTCAAGAACCTGATCCGCGACACCGCCCGCCGCCGCTGGCGCCGCACAAACGCCTGACCCCCGCCCCGCCGGCGCGGGAACGGGGGTCAGGACGGACTGCTCGCTACGAGGCGTACACGGAGAACGTCGCGACCTGGCCACCGGTGGCGCCGGTGTTGGCCGTGAAGTTCAGCCGCACGTAGCGGGCCGAGGCGGCGGTGAACGTGATGGTCACCGTGTTGCCGGTGGTCGGGTTGAAGGTGAGAGCCGCGGATGCGGCAGCTGTGGTGAAACTCGACCCGTCGGTGCTGCGCAGCACGGACAGGGTCTGGGTGCGGCTACCCCAGCCCGAGGGCAGCGCCAGCACGACCTTGCCCACGGTCTGGGCGCTGCCCAGGTCCACGGTCAGGGTCTGCGGGAACCCGCTGCCGCTCTCCCAGTACGTGCCCGCGTTGCCGTCGACCGCGTTGGCCGCCGCGTACGTCTGGGTGTGGCTGCTCTCGCTGATCGACCTGTTCAGCGCCAGGTCCGGGTTGCCGGTCCCGCCACCCGTGCCGAGCACCTGGAACTCCGCCAGCTGCCCGGCGGGCCAGCCGCTGTTGGCCGTGATGTTCAGCCGGACATACCGGGCCGACGCGCTGACCGGGATGGTCGCCGTGTTACCCGTGGCCGGGTCGAACGTGTACGTCGCCGACGGCACGAGCGTGGTGAACCCCGAACCGTCGGTGCTGCCCAGCACGGACAGCGTCATGGTGCGGGTGCCCCAGCTCGGCGGCAGCTTCAGCACGACCGAGTTGAGCGTCGCCGCCCCGCCCAGGTCCACGGTGATCTGCTGCGGGAACTGGTTGTTGGCGCTCTCCCAGTACGTGTTGAGGTCACCGTCGACCGCGTTGGCCCCGACGTACGTCTGCGACACGCTGGTGACCGTCACCGGCTTGCCCTGGGCCAGGTTGCTGACGCCGCTGATCCCGTTGCCGGACAGGTTGATCGTCAGCGTCGGGTTGGTGGCGTTGCTGCTCACGGTCACCGTGCCGGTCTTCGCCCCCGCCGAGGTGGGCGCGAAGGTCACGTTGATCGTGCAGCTGGCCCCGCCCGACAGCGCCGTGCCGCAGGTGTTGCTGCCGAGGGTGAACCCGGTGCCGGCCGCGGTGATCGAGGAGAGCTGCGCGGCGGTGGTGCCGGTGTTGGTGACTGTCGCGGTGCGGACCACGCTGGCGCCGACCGCGGTGTCCGGGAAGGACACCGCCGAGGCGGTGAGTGTGGCCGGGGTCTGGCCGGGCAGGCCGTTGCCGGACAGCGGGACCGTCAGCGTCGGGTTGCTGGCGTTGCTGCTGATCGTCAGCGTGCCCGAGCGCGAACCGGTGGTGGTGGGCGCGAAGACCACGTTGACGAAGCAGTTCGAATTCGCGGCCAGGGTGCTGCCGCAGCTGCTGCCGGTGCCGACTGAGAAGCCCGCGCCCGACGCGGTGATGGAGTTGAGCGTCGCGGCGCTGCTGCCGCCGTTGCTGACATACACCTGCCGGACCACGCTGGACCCGATCGAGGTGTCCGGGAACGTGATGCTCGGCGGGCTGACCGACAGCGTCGGCGGGATCGGGTTGATGCCGGTGCCGGACAGGTTGACCGTCAGCGTCGGATTGGTCGCGTTGCTGCTGACGGTGAACGTGCCGCTCTTGGCACCGGTCGAGGTGGGCGCGAAGGAGACGGTGGCGAAGCAGCTCGCCCCGGCGGCCAGGGTGCCCGTGCAGTTGTTGGTCTGGGTGAACTGCGCCGAGATGTTGGTCGCGGACAGGGTGGCCGCGGCGGTGCCGGTGTTGGTGATCGTGACCGTCACGCCGGGAGTGGTCGTGTTGATCACGGTGTTGCCGAAGGCGAGGCTCGCGGGCGAGGCCTCCAGGGTGGCGCTGCCGGGCGGCGTACCCCCGCCGAAGATCTGCAGCTCGGCGAGCTGCCCGGCGGGCCAGCCGGTGTTGGCGGTGATGGTGACCCGCAGGTAGCGCACCGACGTCGCGGTGAACGACGCGCTGGCGGTGTTGCCGGTGTTCGGGTCGAACAGGTAGCCCGCCGACGCCTTCAGCGTGCTGAAGTTGGTGCCGTCGGTGCTGCCCTGGATCGTCAGCGTCTGGGTGCGCGCACCCCACGACGTCGGCGGCGGCAGCTTCATCGTCACCGAGCTGACCGACTTGGCCGAGCCCAGATCCGCCTGCAGCCACTGCGGGAAGGCGTTGTTGTTCGACTCCCAGTAGCTGCCGGTGTTGCCGTCGTTGGCGTTGCTCGCCGGGAAGCCGCCGCCGCTGGTGCTGGCCGACATCGTGGCCCCGATGGCCAGGTTGGTGTTCGGGTCCGCACCGGTGCCGGTCAGCGCGACCGTGATCGGCTGCGGCGTGGTCGAGTTGGTCACCGACAGGGTGCCGTTGCCCGCGCCGACCGCGGTCGGCGCGAACCGCACCGTGACGGTGCAGGAGCCGCCGGCGGCCAGGCTGACCGGGCAGTTGTTGCTCTGGGTGTACGGACCGGACACCGCGATCGCCGACACCGACGCCGCACCCGTGCCCGGGTTGGTGACGGTGACCGTCTGCGCGGCACTGGTCTGCCCGACCGTGACCGACCCGAACGCGAGGCTGCCCGGGGTGACGGCCAGCGTCGAGTTGTCCGACACGCCCCGGCCGACGAAGTCGACCCAGTTCACGTTGAAGATCGAGCCCTGGCCGGTGTCACCGACCGGGTTCTTCGCGATCAGGAACAGCGGCCCGGTCGCCGAGGTCACGCCGGAGAGCGTGGCGGTGGCGTCGACGTACGTCTGCCAGCCGCCCGTGCCGCCGAAGGTGGCCGTGCCGACCAGCGTGCCGGTGACCGACCCGGTGCGGATCTCGACCCGGCCGCCCGAGCCCGGTGAGGCCACCCGCACACGCACCGAGTCGATGTTGGTCAGGTTCACCGGGGTGTACGACCAGAAGTCGCCGTCCTCGATGAAGCCGAGGTTCTGGAACCCGCCCGCCGTGTCGGAGGTGGTCTCCCGCTGCACGCCGGGGTCGCCGCCGCCGATGCCGCTGGGCGCCCGACCGGTGGTGTTGAAGAACTCGGCCTGCTTGTGCTTGGGCTGCAGCACCCGGGTCGACCGGCCGGTCTGCGCGCCGACCCCGCCGGGGCCGCCCTTGTCGGTGTAGGTCGCCTCGATCACGCCGAAGGTGTTGGCGTCGTCGCCGTGGCCGGAGCCCAGCGAGGTCTGCACGATGCCCGAGCAGCCGGTGTAGGTCTGCATCGGGTGCGCGTGCTCGTCATGACCGAGGTAGTACTGCACGGTGACCCGCGAGCAGTCGATCGTGCCGTCCTCGGGGTCGGTCACGGTGACGGTGAAGCGGACCTGGTCGCCCCAGGTGAAGAAGCCGCCCTCGACCGGGGTGGTCAGGTTGACCGTCGGCGCGGTGTTGCCCACCGCGATCGGCACGTTGGCCACGCCGGTCTTGCCGCCCGGGTCGCGTACGGTCAGCTGCGCGGTGTAGTTGCCCGCCGTGCCGTACGTGTGCGACGGGTTGGCCGCCGTCGAGGTCTGCCCGTCGCCGAACGCCCACGAGTAGGTGATCGCCTGCCCGTCCGGGTCACGCGAGCCCGCGCTGGAGAACTGCACGGTCAGCGGCGTCGGCCCCGAGGTCGGGGTGCCGGACGCGACCGCGATCGGGGACCGGTCGCCGGAGTTGTAGTCGATGCGGTAGATGCCCGAGTCGGCGTTGTTGCCACCGAAGCCGGTGCCCCACTCGATCAGGTACATCGCCCCGTCGGGCCCGAACTCCAGGTCCATCGGACGCAGGAAGCTCAGCGACGGGAACAGGTTGTTGATGTCGACCAGCGACCTGCCGTCCGGGGTGACCTGCATGGTGTAGAGCTTGTTCTGGTTCCACTCGCCGAACAGCGCCTTGCCGTCGTAGTACGCGGGCCACTTGCGGTCCGACACCAGCGCGGCGTTGTACCGGTACACCGGACCGGCCATCGGCGCGCCGCCGCCCCCGATCTCCGGGAACAGCGGGTTGCCGCCGTAGTCGTAGTCGACCGTGGCGGCCCGCGCGGCGGGCAGGTTGGTCAGGCCGGTGTTGTTGGGCGAGTTGTTCACCGGCGCCGCGCAGTTGTAGGCGCCGTTGCTCGGCCCGGACGGGAACGTGTAGTCCACGTAGGCGTAGTTGTTGCCCACGCAGTACGGCCAGCCGTAGTTGCCCGCCGAGCCGATGATGTTCCACTCCACCGTGCCCTCGGGGCCGCGGCTGGCGTTGGCGGCGCCCGCGTCGGGACCGTAGTCGGCGACGTACAGCGTGTTGGTGGCCTTGTCGATGCCGATCCGGAACGGATTGCGGAAGCCCATCGCGTAGATCTCGGCGCGGGTCTGCGCGGTGCCGGGCGCGAACAGGTTCCCCGACGGCACCGTGTACGTGCCGTCGGCCTGCGGCCTGATCCGCAGGATCTTGCCGCGCAGGTCGTTGGTGTTGGCCGCGGTCCGCTGCGAGTCGTAGTCCTGCCGCCCGGCCCGCTCGTCCAGCGGGGCGAACCCGTCGGACTCGAACGGGTTGGTGTTGTCGCCGGTGGCTAGGTACAGGTTGCCCGCGGTGTCGAACGTCATCGAGCCGCCCTGGTGGCAGCAGGTGTTGCGCTGCGTGGTGACCTGCAGCAGCACCTTCTCGGTGGCCGGGTCGATGGTGTCGCCGGAGACCGTGAACCGCGACACCTGGTTGCGGGTGCTGCCGGTGGACGGCGAGTAGTAGAGGTAGATCCAGCCGTTGGTGGCGAACGACGGGTCCAGCCGCATGCCGAGCAGGCCGTCCTCGTTGCCGTTGAAGACCGGCAGGGTCAGCGCGGTGACCGTGGTGCCGGTGGTGGGCTTGATGATCTGCACCCGGCCGTCGCGCTCGATGTAGAAGACGCGGCCGTCGGCGGCGACGTCGAGCTCCATCGGGTTGCTGGTGTTGCTGTCCAGGGTGACCTTGGAGAAGCCCGCGTCGCGGGTGGCGCCGCAGTCGGCGCTGACCGCGTTGGCGGTGGTCTGGATGCCGCCGAGCAGATGCGCCCGGAACGCGGTGTCGCTGAACGCGGCCGCGTCGTGGCCCGCGGCCGTGTACCAGGAGCGGCCGCCGTCGTAGTTCTGGCACCAGGCGATCGGGTGGTCGGCACCCATGGTCGCGGTGCCCGGCGTGTAGCTGCGCTCGTCCAGGCTGGCCAGCACGTGTACGCGCGAGCGCGGGTTGCTCTGGAAGGCGTACCACTCGTCGGAGCGGGTCCACTTCGCGGGCAGCGAGGCGGTCGACGGGTGCGCCGGGTCCTCGACCTTCACGGTGGCGTTCTGCACCGCGGGGTGGCTGGAGAAGTAGGCGCCGACGAGGTTGCCGTACCAGGCCCAGCCGTACTCGGTGTCGGAGGCGGCGTGCACGCCCGCGTAGCCGCCGCCGGCGCGGATGTAGCGCTCGAACGCGGCCTGCTGGTTGGCGTCGAGGATGTCGCCGGTGGTGGACAGGAACACCACCGTGGCGAAGCGGGCCAGGTTGGCGTCGGTGAACGCGGCGGCGTCCTCGGTGGCCTCCACGGTGAACCCGTTGGCGGCCCCGAGCTGCTGAATGGCGGTGACGCCCGCCGCGATCGAGTCGTGCCGGAACCCGGCGGTCTTGGAGAAGACCAGCACGTTGTAGTTGGCCGCGTGGGCTGCAGCGGGCAGGCCGACCAGCCCGGTCAGGGCTAATGCGGCGACGGTGAGGACGCGCAGCAACGCTGCGCGTAGGGACGGACGCGCGGGACGGGCGCGGAACACGAGAGTCTCCTCGTCGTTGCGGGACGTGGGAAGACCCTTCGGGTGAGCGGCCCCGGAGGGGGTTTGTAGCGCCGGTGTTTCGAAGTAGTGACAAATTTGCACGCATACAGCAACTCTTGTCAATGAGAGTTCGGAAATTTGCACGCCCTCCACAGTGGATGGCACACCCGGACCCCCGAGACCACGAAACCGGCCCGCGGCACGAATCCGGCATGCCGGAAATGCTGGAGGGTAAAGTGGCGCAGGTCACATACCCGCGAAGGCGCGGAATAGTTGAACCTTCAATGACATTGAGTAGGCTGTAGCGGTAGTTGAACAATCAACGACCAAGAAATGCCTGCTGAAGGAGTACATGATGAGCACGACGACCAGCCCGACCCTGGCGGAACTGACCGGCACCTACACGCTGGACGTGGCGCACAGCACCATCGGCTTCGTGGCCCGGCACGCCATGGTCACCAAGGTCCGCGGTGCCTTCAACGAGTTCGACGGCGGCGGCTACCTCGACGGCAACGACGTCAGCAAGTCGCACGTCAAGGTCACCATCCAGGCCGCCAGCATCGACACCCGCAACGAGCAGCGCGACGGCCACCTGCGCAGCAACGACTTCCTCGACATGGAGAAGTACCCGACGATCACCTTCGCCTCGACCGCGGTCAAGCAGACCGGCGCCGAGACCTTCCAGGTGACCGGCGACCTCACCATCAAGGACGTCACCAAGCCGGTGACCATCGACTTCGAGTACCAGGGCGCGGCCAAGGACCCGTTCGGCAACCACCGGATCGGCTTCGAGGGCTCTGTCGCGATCAACCGCAAGGACTGGAACGTGACCTGGAATGCGGCCCTGGAGACCGGCGGTGTCCTGGTCAGCGACAAGATCACCCTGGAGTTCGAGATCTCCGCGATCAAGAACGCCTGATCTCCTCGCGCGACCCGCAGCCGGGCCCCGAGCGAAGGAAGGGCCCCTTCTTATCGGAATACGAGGTAGAAGGGGCCCTTCCTAACCGCGGCCGATGCGGGGGCCTTGGCCGCGCCATCGCCGACCCGGCTGGACCGGGTGCCCCATCCCGCCCGTGCCAGGGTGGGGTGGGGCACACGTCTGTGGGGACACCGCCACCGTGTGGGATTCTTGACGGCGTGACTCTGCAGCTCGCAACGTTCCCGGTGGACCCGCCGGTGGTGCTCGCACCCATGGCCGGGATCACCAATGTGGCGTTCCGCCAGCTCTGCCGCGAGCAGGGTGCGGGCATCTACGTGTGCGAGATGATCACGACCGTGGCGCTGGCCGTCCGGAACCCGAAGACCGACAAGATGATCGAGTTCGGGCCGGACGAGAACCCTCGCAGCATGCAGCTATACGGTGTCGACCCGGTGATCACCGCCAAGGCGGTGCGTCGCGTCGTCGAGGAGAACCTGGCCGATCACATCGACCTCAACTTCGGCTGCAGCGTCAAGAAGATCACCAGCAAGGGCGGCGGCTCGGCCATCCCCTGGAAGCGCAATCTGTTCGGGGCGATCGTCAAGGCCGCCGTCGACACCGCCGCCCCCGCGGGCATCCCGGTGACGATCAAGATGCGCAAGGGTATCGACGACGACCACCTGACGTACCTGGAGGCGGGGAAGATCGCCCAGGACGCGGGGGTGGCCTGGGTCGCCCTGCACGCTCGCACGGCCGCCCAGCGCTACTCCGGCGAGGCCGACTGGGAGTCCATCGCCCTGCTCAAGCAGGCCCTCGACGTGCCGGTGCTCGGCAACGGCGACATCTGGGAGGCCGACGACGCGCTGCGCATGGTCCGCGAGACCGGCTGCGACGGCGTCGTGGTGGGCCGCGGCTGCCTCGGCCGCCCGTGGCTGTTCGCCGACCTGGCCGCCGCGTTCGCCGGGCGTCCCGAACGGGTCATGCCGACCCTGGGCGAGGTCGCCCAGGTCATGCGTCGCCACGCCGAGCTGCTGGTGCGGTGGTGGGGGGCAGAGCGCGAGGCGGTCACCGACTTCCGCAAGCACGTGGCCTGGTATCTCAAGGGCTTCCCGGTCGGGTCGCAGCTGCGCCAGGCGATGGCCATGTCGTCGTCGCTGATGGAACTCGACGACCTGCTGGGCAAGCTGGAGCACGACGAGCCGTTCCCGGTGGCCAACCTTGGGCAGCCGCGCGGACGCACCAACTCCCCGGCCAGGGTCGTGCTGCCGTACGGCTGGCTGGACGACCGCGACAGCTCCGCCGTCCCCGAGGACGCCGAACACGACGACTCCGGCGGCTGAGCCACCCCCGGCCCCACCCGGGGTGCGAGACTGCGGGCATGGCGGAGGTCGCGTGGGGCGATTTGATCATCGGGCAGCTCGGGTTCTACTGGGACGTGCACCTGTGGCCACGACTGGCCGGGCTCACCGACGAGGAGTACCTGTGGGAGCCCGTCACGGACTGCTGGACGCTGCGCCCGGCTGAGGACGGCGGTGGCCTGCGCGCCGACGGCGGCTGGCCGGAGCCCTCTCCCCCGCCGGTCACCACGATCGCCTGGCGGATGACGCACCTCGCGATCGGCTGCTTCGCCGAGCGCACCGCGCTGTTCTTCGACGGTCCGGCACCCGCTGTGGACCTGCCCGGCACCGCCGCCGAGGGCGTGGCCTACCTGGAGCAGACCTATCGAGCCTGGTTCGACGTGATCTCGGCGCTGGACGGCGAAGGGCTGGCCCAGCCGCTGGGCGCCAAGGGCGGGCCGTACGCGCGTGAGCCCATGGCCGCCCTGATCGTGCACCTCAACCGCGAGGTCATGCACCACGGCGGCGAGATCGGCCTGATGCGCGACCTCTACCGCGCCACCGCCGCGGACGCCCACCGCCTGCGCGGTTAAGAAGGGGCCCTTCCACCTCGGAAAGCGATAAGAAGGGGCCCTTCCTTACCTCGGGTTGTGGGCTTGGGCGAGGACCCAGTCGATGCGGGTGGCGGGGAGTGGGACGAGGTCGCCGACGAGCCCGCCCAGGTGGGGCCGGACCGGGTACGCGTAGGTCAGGCCCGACTCCGGCAGGGCCGCTCCAGCCAGCGCGAACAGGTCGTCGACGCGCAGGTCGAGGGCTTCGGCCAGGGCGGTGAGCTGGTCGGGGGCGGGGGTGCGGTCGCCGGTCAGGAGGCGGGTGAGCGCGCCCTCGGTCAAACCTGTGATCGCGGCGAGGCCGGGGGTGGACAGGTTGCGGTTGGCCAGCAGCGCCCCGAGCAGCGCGCCGAAGCCGTTACCGGTGACGAGATCGTCGGCCGCGGCGGGTGGTTCGGGCTGGGTGGGCCACAGCGAGCGGGCGAAGCGGCGCAGCCGCAGCAGCTCGGCGGGCTCGCAACCGCGTGCCAGCAGCACCAGCTCGGTCACCTGCGGCCGGGCCTGTGGCGCGACCGGACGCAGCTCGACCGGCACCGGCCAGCCGGACGCCGCGAACAGGTCGGCCGGGCGCAGGGCGAGCGCGGTGGCCAGGGTACGCAACAGCACCGGGTGCGGCTCCAGCGAGCCGCGCAGCAGCAGCTCCAGTTCGTCGCGGTCGAGATCGGGCAGGCGGGCGAGGTGGTCGGCATACAGGCCGCGGTTGTCCAGCAACCGCTGCAGCAGTACGCCGAAGCCCGGCGCGTCGGACATGGCGGTAACCATAGCCGTCACATCTCGCGGCCGCCTCCCCGAGCGCCCGCGGCCGGGTCGGATCGTGCGGGCCGCCCGGACACGTTTCGCCGGTGGCCTCACACGTGTGGGGTCGTGCGCACGACCCCACACGTGTGAGGCCACCGGCCCCAGGCCCCGGGGGCGCCCGC
>NZ_JAHRCY010000032.1:0-1958 GCF_019083965.1 Catellatospora tritici | reverse complement strand
TCGCGGCCGCCTCCCCGAGCGCCCGCGGCCGGGTCGGATCGTGCGGGCCGCCCGGACACGTGTGAGGCCACCAGCCATAGGACCCTTGAGAGCCCGACGGGGCACCGGCCCGCGGCGGCGCCTCCCCCGTCCAGGGCGCTCGCTTGACTCGGCTGGCACTATTGCCACCGTGTCTCCCGATTTCACCGTCGTCCTGCGTGGCTTTGACCGCGAAGAGGTCGACCACCTGCTCGCCGAGTTCGCCGCCGGCCACCTCACGGCCGAAGACCTGACCCGGGTCGAGTTCACCGTCGTGCTGCGCGGCTACGACCGCGACCAGGTCCGGCAGCACCTGGCGCTGCTGGCGGCCGGTCCCGTGCCCCGCAGGCCCGCGCCCGGCCCGGCGCAGCGCCAGCCGGTGTTCGGCAAGGCGGTTCTGTTCGTCAAGGGTTACGACCGGGCGCAGGTGGACGCGTTGGTGGCACGGGTGGCGCCGGTGCTGGCGGGCGGCGGCGGGATCACCGCCGACGAGATCGAGAACTTCGGCTTCGACGCCGCTCGCAGCGGATACGACTGCGAGCAGGTGGACCGGTGGCTCGACGCGGTCGTGCACGAGCTGCGCGGCCGGGCCTGACCCCTAGAACGCGCGCAGGTACTGGTCGGGCCAGTGCGGCTGGGCGCCCAGCTTGGCCAGGGCACGGCGCGGCCAATACGGGTCGCGCAGCAGTTCCCGCCCCAGCAGCACCAGGTCGGCCTGCCCGTCAGCGACGATCTGCTCGGCCTGCTCCGGCTCGGTGATCAGGCCGACCGCGCCGGTCGGCACGACCGCGTCGCGGCGCACCCGCGCCGACAGGGGCACCTGATAACCCGGCCCGATCGGAATCTGCGCGTTCGGGTCGGCGCCGCCGGAGGAGCAGTCGATGAGGTCGGCCCCGGCCCGCGCCAGCTCGATCGCGAACCGCACCGAGTCGTCGACGGTCCAGCCGCCCTCGGTCCAGTCGGTGGCGGAGATCCGCACCAGGACAGGGATCCGGTCGCCGACCGCGGCCCGCACCGCGCGGACCACCTCCAGGGCCAGTCGGGTGCGACCGTCCCACGATCCGCCGTAGCCGTCGGTGCGGTGGTTGGTCAGCGGCGAGTAGAACTCGTGCAGCAGGTAGCCGTGCGCGGCGTGCACCTCCACGGCCTGGAACCCGGCGGCGACCGCATACTCCGCGGCCTGCGCGAACGCGGTGACGAGGGCGTCGACTCCGGCCTGGTCCAGCGCGGCGGGGGTGCGGTACGTCGGCACGAACGGCTGGTCGCCCGGACCGACCGGGGTCCAGCCGCCGTCGGCGTCGGCGACGCCGCCCCGCTCGGTGGCGAACGGCCACCAGGTCGAGGCCTTGAACCCGGCGTGCGCGAGCTGCACCGCGGGCACCGCGCCGTGCGCCGCGACCTGCGCGGTGATCGGGCGCCAGGCGTCCACATGCGCCGGTGACCACAGGCCGGTGTCACGCGGGGAGATCCGGCCTTCCGCGACGACGGCGGTGGCCTCGGTGAGGACCAGCCCGGCGCCACCGACGGCCCGGGAGGCCAGGTGCGTCAGGTGCCAGCCGTTGGGCAGTCCGTCCGCCTCGGCCGAGTACTGGCACATCGGCGCCAGGGCGATGCGGTTGGGCAGGGTGACGTCACGCAGCTTCAGCGGCTGTGCCAGGGGGCTCACGGACCCACCCTACGACCGGTCCGCGCTCATGGCGCACGGTCGTGAGGTGCGTCGCAGCCTGGAATATCCGGCGGGGAAAAGGGGCGGGTGGCCCCAGCGCCACCCGCCCCTTTGACCTCTGCCGCCGATCAGGCGTCGGCCAGCAGTTGCTGGCGCAGGGTGCCGATACAGCGGGTGAGCAGGCGCGAGACGTGCATCTGGGAGACGCCGATCTGCTCGGCGATCTGCGCCTGGTTGTAGCCGCAGCCGAACCGCAGCGACAGGATGCGCCGCT
>NZ_JAHRCY010000031.1 GCF_019083965.1 Catellatospora tritici | reverse complement strand
AGCGGCGCATCCTGTCGCTGCGGTTCGGCTGCGGCTACAACCAGGCGCAGATCGCCGAGCAGATCGGCGTCTCCCAGATGCACGTCTCGCGCCTGCTCACCCGCTGTATCGGCACCCTGCGCCAGCAGCTGCTGGCCGACGCCTGATCCGGAACCAAGGTTTACGTAGGAGAGAGAGGGGAATTTCGACGTCATGGAATTCTTGCTTTGGCTTCTCGCCGTCGTGTTGGTCGTCTCCGGGATCGTCGCCCTGGTCCGTCGCCAGGTGCTGTGGGGCATCGTGCTGATCGTTATTGGCCTGCTGGTCGGGCCGGGCGGAGTGAGCATGTTCTCGTAGCTGGCCGGTGAGCCCTTCGGGGCTCTCGACGGGCGGGCGGCGCTTGAGCCACCCGCCCCCATGCTCGGTGGTTCAGGGGGCGCGGCCGCCGGACCTCGGCTCGGTGACGGCGTCGGAGGCGAAGATGTTGAGGCCCAACGCCCGGGACAGGTGGGCGGTCGCCAGTTTGCCGCGCACGCTGTTGCCGGCCGGGTCGAGCCGGGGCGAGAACGTCCCGATCCCGGCCTTGCCGGGCGAGACCGCCACGATGCCGCCCGCGACGCCCGACTTTCCCGGCAACCCGATGTCGAACAGCCACTCGCCGGATCGTTGGTAGAGCCCGTTGGCGGCCAACACCGCGAGCGTGTCGCGGCACACCGTCGCGGACACGACCCGCTTGCCCGAGATCGGATTGACCCCGCCGTCGGCCAGGGTCGACCCCATCACGGCCAGGTCCGTGGCGGTGACCCGCAGCGCGCACTGCCTGGTGTAGACGTCCACCACCTCCAGCGGATCGGCCTCGATGCGTCCGTAACTCTCCAGCAGCCGGGCGATGGCGCGGTTGCGCTGGTTGGTCGCCGCCTCCGACCGGTAGACCGCACTGTCGAGCTCCAGCGGCCGACCCGCGAACGCCGACAGCCCGGCACGTATCGCCTCCCATTGCTCACCCGCCGAGCCTCCGGGCAGCAGTGCCGTGGTGGCGATGGCGCCCGCGTTCACCATCGGGTTCATCGGATGGCCGTCGTTGAGCTCGATTGCGATGACGGAGTCGAAGGCGAGCCCGGTGTTGTTGACGCCGATGCGCTCCGCCACCGCGTCGTGCCCGAGCGCCTGGCAGACCAGGGCATAGACGAACGCCTTGGAGATCGACTGGATGGAGAACTCCACGCCGACGTCCCCGACGCCGTGCAGGCCGCCGTCGACCTCCGCCACGGCGACCCCGAACAGCTCCGGGTCCACCTGTGCCAGGGCCGGGATGTAGTCGGCCACCGCTCCGTCAGCACTGCCACGCGCGTACTCGTAGGCGTCGGCGACGAGCCGGTCCACCTGCTCCCAACCGGGTAGCACACCGGTGCAGGTATGCTGCTCGACCATTTCCAGACCCACGATCACCAGGTGACTCCCCGCATCCGCGCGACAGCGCTCCGACGCCAGATATACCACCGTATGTGCGTATCAGTGCCGGGTTCGGCCCTAGGCTGCTGCCATGGAAACCGAGTTGGTCGAGCGCCTGCGCGGCGTCTACCGCGACCTGCACGCCCATCCCGAGCTGTCCTTCCAGGAGCGCCGCACCGCCGGGGTCGCCGCGACGTGGCTGCAGGAACTCGGGTACGAGGTGATCGAATCGGTCGGGACGACCGGCGTCGCGGGGGTGCTGCACAACGGAGCCGGGCCGACGGTCCTGCTGCGTGCCGACATGGACGCGCTGCCCGTCGAGGAGGCGACCGGGCTGCCCTACGCCAGCGAGGTCGACGGCGTGATGCACGCCTGCGGCCACGACATGCACGTCACCTGCCTGCTCGGCGCCGCCGCGGTCCTGGCGGACTCCCGTGGTGAGTGGTCGGGGACCGTCACCGTGGTGCTCCAGCCGGCCGAGGAACTCGCCCAGGGCGCCGCCGCGATGGTCGCCGACCGGCTGTTCGAACGGATCCCGCGTCCGGACGTGGTGCTCGGGCAGCACGTGGCGCCGATCCCGGCGGGCGTGATCGGGCTGCGTCCGGGCCCGGCGTTCGCCGCCACCGACTCGCTGCGGGTCACGCTGCACGGCGCGGGCGGCCACGGATCCCGTCCGGAGACCACCGTCGACCCGGTCGTCATGGCGGCGGCCACCGTGCTGCGCCTGCAGGGCATCGTGGCCCGCGAGGTGTCCGGCAACGACACCGCGGTCGTCACCGTCGGCGCGCTCAACGCGGGCACCAAGAACAACATCATCCCCGACGACGCCGAACTGCTGCTGTCGGTACGCACCTTCGACCCCGCCGTTCGCACCAGGGTGCTCGCGGCGATCGAACGCATCGTCCGCGCCGAGGCCCAGGCCTCCGGCGCCCCCGAAGAACCGCGGATCGAGGCGACCGAGTCCGCGCCCGCGGTGATCAACGACCCGGCCGCCGTCGAGCGTACGCGCGGTGCTCTGGCCCGGGTGGTCGGCGCCGAACGGGTCATCGACCCCGGCCCGGTCACCGGCAGCGAAGACGTGGGCGTGCTGGCCGCCGCGGCCGGCGCGCCGCTGGTGTTCTGGCTGCTCGGCGGCGCCGATCCGGCGGCCTTCGTCGGCGCGTCCAGCCCCCAGGAACTGGCCCGGGTCGTGGCCGGGCTGCCGTCCAACCACTCGCCGCGCTACGCACCCGTCGAGGAGCCCACCATCGGCGTCGGCGTCGCGGCCCTGTCGGCGGCGGCGAGGCAGTGGCTGGCCTAGTCATGCTGCGCGCGAGCGCACCGCGCGGTGGGTGCGGCGTGCGCCGCACCCACCGGAAGGTCACCGCCGGGGCCGAGAGCCCGGATCGGCGGTGGGCAACGGCTGCGTGGCGTCGTCGACAGCCGGGGCCTCACGCCGCTGCGCCGGGTCGTCCCGGTCGGTCGACATCACCTGCTCGATGAAGGCGGGCGCCGCCGGACCGGCAGTATCGTCGGCCTGGCGGCGCGGTGCCTGCTCGGCGGCGGACGGGCTGCGCGGCAGGATCACGGTACGGGCGTCGTTCTGCCCGGCCGAGTAGGCGCGGGCGTGCTCGGCGACCCGACCGGATTCCTCCCCGGCGCGGTCGAGCCAGGACTCCCACCGCGACTGCATCGGCCGGATCAGGCCGCCGCCCACTCCGACGATCAGGATGCCTGCCACCGTGGCCAGCACGGTGACCAGGATCGGAGTGGTGACGGTCGTGGCGACGCCGACCTGATTCAGCGCGGCGATGACACCGAGTGCCACGATGACCGTCGACGTGATCGTCGCCAGCGTACGGCCGTACGACAGGCCGCTCAGCGCGTTGGCCACGATGTCCTTGACCCAGGAGGCGATGGCGGCGGCGACCACGACGATCAGGATGGCGACGAACGCCTGGGGCAGCCACGCGACCACGCCGTTGATGAGCGTCGAGACGGGGTTCGGACCCCAGATCCCGAACGCCAGCTGGACGCTGAACAGCAGCACCGCGTAGTAGACCAGCTTGCCGACGAGGTCGGAGGCGTCGTAGCGGCCGCGGGCGAGCCACGCGGCGACGCCGCCCCGCTGGGCCAGGCGGTCGAACCCGACGCGTTCCAGTATTCGGTCGGTGAGCATGCGAGCCGCCCGCGCGACCAGCCAGCCGACGACGAGAATGGCGAGGAACGCCAACGCCTTGGGCAGGAACAGCGCGATCGACCGGAGAGTGTCGGTGAGGACACGTCCGAGGTCCATGATGACTCCTTGCTGTCGGACCTGTTCTGTCCCCAACCGCATGCCCTGACCGGCGGCTCCGAAACCGGAATCACCCCTGGGCGCCGAGCGGTGGCGGCGTCCAGGGGTGATCGGTGGCGGAGCCGTACTAGGACCGGCCGCGTCCGGTCGCGCGGCGTAGGCCGTACGCGAACGCCGCGGCCTTGGCCACGGGCCCGTTGGCGTGG
This sequence comes from Catellatospora tritici, assembly GCF_019083965.1. Taxonomy (GTDB): domain Bacteria; phylum Actinomycetota; class Actinomycetes; order Mycobacteriales; family Micromonosporaceae; genus Catellatospora; species Catellatospora tritici. The sequence continues at coordinate 87,556 of NZ_JAHRCY010000031.1, read as the reverse complement.
CCGCTGAAAGCGCCCACGACGCGGGAGATGCCGGAGCTCGCCGACGCCAGGTGCGAGGTCACGGTGTCCACCTTGGCCAGTTGCACATTGATGCCGTCGATGGTGACCTGGACCTGCCCCAGCGTCGTGTTCACGTTGTCGACCGTGTCGGTGACGCCGTCGAGCAGCGGACCGGTCCTGTCGCTGACCTGCCGCAGCATCACCGTCGCCGCGTCGACCGTGTGGCGCAGCCGTAGGATCGGCACGGCCAGCACCAGGACCAGCATCGCGAACGCCCCTGCGGCGACCAGCGCCGCGATCTCCGTACCCGACATCGTCACGGCTTCGTACGGGCCGAGCCGCGGCCCAGCAGCCAGGCGACGGCGAAGACGCCCGCGCCGATCAGCCAGGGCTTCGGATTGCGGCGGATGCTGTCCACGATGTCGCGGCCGACCGCCTCCCACTCGTCGGAACTCTGCGGGATGCGCTCGCCTACGGCGTGGACGACTTCTCCGGCCTTCTCCTTGGCCGCGACGGCGGCGTCGGTGACCGTCTCCTTGGCCGCGACGGCCGCGTCGGTGACCGTCTCCTTGGCCGCTGCCGCCGCCTGGACCGCGTCGTCCTTCAGCGCGGCGGCCTTGTCAGCCACGGCTTTGCCGGCCTGGACGACTGTCTGCGCAGCGTCGTCGGCCGCTTTCGTGAGGTCGAGGTCCTTACCTGCCATGGTCTGCCTTCCAGTCGATTGCGGGGGTGGCGGGCCAATACCCGGCTGCCGGGTTCCTAACCGTCCCAAGCAGACCCGTTGGTCCGACCGAGGTGGGACTGAACAGCTTGGCCGCGGGTATGCGGCCGACATGAGGAAACAGGCACTGGTCTACAAGCCGATCGGGATGCTCGGGGGTGCGCTGGCCGGTGTGGTCGCGGCGGCCGCCTTCAAGCGGGTGTGGCGACTGGCGGCGGGCTCGTCGCAGGCGCCGCATGCCACCGACCCCACCCGGGGCTGGGCGGAGATCCTGGTCGCGGCGGCTGTGCAGGGTGCGATCTTCGGCGTGGTCAAGGCCACCGTGGATCGCGGCGGCGCGCACGCGGTCAAGTCGCTGACCGGCCGTTGGCCCGACTGACGTCGGACCGGCACGACAGCGGCGCCCGTTCCCCGCGAACGGGCGCCGCTGTCGGCATGGGACGGGTAAACGGTCACCGGGCGGCGGGTGCCTGCCCGGACCGGCGCGGCGGCGACCCCGTGCGGTGCAGGCCGAGCGGGGCGGGGCGCGGTCTGGCGGGCGCCGCGGACGGCTGGGCTGCCGGGACCACCTCCAGGGACGCCAGTGCGCGGCGGTACGCGCGGGCGTACCCGAGCGCCATGTGCGCGGCGCTGAAGTTCTGCACGACGTGCCTGCGGCAGTCGGCCGGGTCGAGCCCGGTCACCTCGAGCAGCGCCTGCGGCAACTGCTCGGGATCGTCGCAGATCAGTCCGCTGACCCCGTGCGAGACGACCTCGGGCACCGCCCCGGCCCGCAGCGCGACGACTGGGGTGCCGCAGATCATTGACTCGATCATGACCATGCCGAACGGCTCCTCCCACTGGATGGGGAACAGCAGGCAGCGGGCATTGGCGAACAGCTCCCGCTTGCGGGTGCCGTCGGCGGGACCGATCATCTGGTCGTACGGTCCGAGCAGCGGCTCGACCTGCTCGCGGAAGTAGCGGCGCTCGGCGGGCTCGGCGCACTTTCCGGCGAGGATGAGCGGCAGCCCGGCGGCCCGCGCCGCCAGGACCGCGGTGTGCGCGCCCTTGTCCGGGCTGAACCTGCCCAGGAACAGCGCGTACGAGCCCTTGCAGGGCTGGTACGGCCACGCGGCCGGGTCCAGGCCGTTGTGCACCACGTCGATCCAGCTCAGCTCGGGCGCGAGCGCCTGTTGGCGGTGGCTGATCGCCACCAGCGGCACGTCGTCGCCCAGCACCCGGTAGAAGCCGCGCAGCTCGCTGTCGGCGGGGCCGTGCATGGTCGCGATCGTGGGCAGGCCCAGCTGCGCGTACGCGGGCGCATTGAGCACCCCGGCGAAGGTGTGGTCGTGTACGACGTCGGCCGCGCCCTCGGCCGCGAGCGCCTCGACGACCCGGCGTGCCTCTGCGGCATAGATGATCTCCGGTCCCGGCTCGCCCAGTCGTTCGGGCACCGTGGCGTCCCACACCGGCCGGAACTCGGCCCGGGTGCCGTTGGCTCCGGCGGCGATCAGGGTGACCTTGTGTCCCGCCGCGGTCAGCGCGTTGCTGAGGTCCGCGACGACGGCCTCGATGCCGCCGTAACCTTTCGGTGGGATGGTGAAGTAGGGCGGCGCGACCATCGCGATCTTCAGGTGCCGGGAGTCCTCGGCAGAATCATCGGGCGTCTGCGGCCGCTCCGTGGACGGATCACTACGGACGGCGGTAGTTGTCATGCCATGGCCATACCCACTCCTGGTGGAGCATCACGCGGAGTCGGTGCCGGGTCAGAGTCCCTGCTTGTCGCCGACGTCCGTGGCCTTGCCGTCGCGGGTCTGCAGGTAGGGTTCCTGATCCGCGGGGTGCCCGGCGGCGATCGCGCGCTGGCGTTCCAGTTCGGCGTCGAGTTCCGCGCCCAGTAGCAGGGCCAGGTTGGACAGCCACAGCCAGATCAGGAACACCACGACGCCGCCGAGGCTGCCGTAGGTGGCGGCGTAGGTGCCGAAGTGCGCCGCGTAGAAGCCGAACCCGGCCGAGGCGGCCAGCCACAGCACGACCGCGACCACGCAGCCGGGGGTGATCCACCGGAAGCCGCCCTGCCGGGCGTTGGGCGAGGCCCAGTACAGCAATCCGAACAGCAGTCCGATCAGCACCACCAGCACCGGCCACTTGAGGACCTGCCAGGCGGTCACAGCCGGACCGGGTATGTTCAGCGCGTCACCGAGGGCTTCGGCCAGTCGGCCGCTGAGCACCACGATGAGCATGCTCAGGACCAGCAGCACCCCGGTGACCAGGGTGACGGCGAGTCGGATCGGCAGTCGCTTCCACAGCGGCCTGCCCTCCGGGACGTCGTAGATGGCGTTGGACGCCTGCATGAAGCCGTCGATGTAGCCGGAGGCCGACCACATCGCCACCGCCAGACCGATGATCGCGGCGACGCCCGCCTTGGCGTCGTTGGCCTGCACGTTGTCGAGCGCGGCGGTGAAGATCTCCCGGACCGGCCCGGGCATGATCGGGGTGACGTCGGTGAGCACGTCGTTGACGAGCCGGTCGTCGATCAGGCCGACGACGGCCACCAGCACCAGGATGCCGGGGAACAGCGACAGCACGCCGTAGTAGGTGAGCGCGGCCGCCCAGACCTGGAGGCTGTCGGTGTCGGCCTCCTGGGCCGTCCGGCGCAGTACCGCCCACCAGGACCGCAGGCTGAACTGGGCGGGGCTGCGCGGGCCCGCGTCGGGTGGGGGAGGCGACGCCGGGGACGGCTGGGGGTGATCGGCCATGGGCGCTACATACCGCACCCCGGACCGGCTTAATCAACCGCGATCGGCGTGGCACACCCGGCGTCCGCGATGTTGTGTTCGTGGCGTGCCGGGCCGCCGCGAGGCGTGCGTCACCGCAGGTGGGCATGGTTGACTTCGCGGTTTGGTGGGTAAGTGGCAGATATGCGAGTTGTGGTGGTTGGGGCGACCGGCAACATCGGCACCGCGGTGCTGCGCCGGTTGGTGGACGGGCACGAGTTCGATGAGATCACCGGGGTGGCGCGGCGCCGGCCGTCGACGTCGGCCGGATGGCCGTACGACCAGGTGCGCTGGCACAAGCTGGACGTGGGCAGTCCCGACGCGGCGGCGTCCCTCACCAACCTGTTCGCCGGGGCGGCTGCCGTGATCCACCTGGCCTGGCAGATCCAGCCGAGCCACGACCGGGCGCAGATCAGGCAGACCAACGTCACGGGCACCGCCAACGTCATCGCGGCGGCCGTGGCGGCCTCGGTGCCGACGCTGCTGGTGGCCTCCTCGGTCGGCGCGTACGCGCCCGCGCCGAAGGAAAAGCGCGTCGACGAGGTGTGGCCCGCCACCGGCGTACCCGGGTCCACGTACAGCCGGGACAAGGCGGATGTGGAGGCGATGCTGGACGTGGTCGAGGCCGAGCAGCCGCAGATGCGCATCGTGCGCATCCGCAACGCGCTGGCGTTCCAGCGGGTCGCCGCGGCGGAGATCGCGCGGCTGTTCATCGGGCCGTTCGCGCCGCTGGGGCTGCTGCGCCTGGGGCGCCTGCCGCTGCTGCCGAGCAGCCCGTCGCTGCGGATCCAGGCGGTGCACGCCGACGACGTCGCCGAGGCGTACGCGCGGGCGATCCTGGCGCAGGCGCGGGGACCGTACAACATCGCCGCCGAGCCGGTGCTGGACGCCGAGAGCGTGGGCGCCCGGTTCCACGGCTGGGCGGTGCCCATACCGCCGCTGCTGCTGCAGGGTGCGGCCGCGCTGACCTGGACCGCGCGGTTGCAGCCCACCGAACCCGGCTGGGTCCGCCTCGCGGCGCGCAGCCCGCTGATGTCGTGCCGCCGCGCCGAGGCGGACCTGGGCTGGCGGGCGCGCACCGACGCGCTGGACGCGCTGGCCGAACTGCTCGACGGCATGGCCGACGGGGCCGGGGACGGGTCCCCGCCGCTGCGCGAGCGGCCCGGTGCGGCGGCCAGGCTGATGGCCGTGGCGCGCGGACGGCTGCCCGGCCACAGCGCTGCCGACTGAGGCCACCCAAAAGTTCTCCGACATTTGTTGGTGAAGTCCGTCTGACCTGGCTACGCTGGCCGCATGAGGAGTGCGACCACGTCTGCGGCGGGGCAGAGCCGAGACCCTCGCGCCATCCGGACCCGGGCGAGGCTCGCGGCGGCGTTCACCGCTGTCGCGGCCCGCGACCCGGACACTCCGGTCGCGGTGAGCGCGGTCGTGGCCGAGGCCGGACTCAACCGGTCGTCGTTCTACGCCCACTTCGACACCACCGGCGCGTTGGCGGTGTACGTGCTCGAACAGGCGCTGGAACAGCTGCCCGAGCAGGATCTGCGGACGCGGCTGCGCGGGACGGCCAGCGGCGAGGAAGCCTCCCGGCTGGTGCTGGGCGACATCATTGACCAGGTCGAGCTGCAGCGGGTGGAGTTGGCCGCCGTGTTCGGCTCCACCGAGGGCGGCACCGCGTTGGCGCGGTTCGGGCAGCGGCTGGCCGACAACATCGCCTACTACTTCGACCGGATGCCGATGGCCGCGCCCCCCCCGCCCGCACAGCTCGCGACGGCGGCCCGCTTCCTCGGCCACGGCCTGGCCGCCGCCATCGCGGCGTGGCTCGTCGACAAGCCACGCCGACCGCGCGCCGAACTGATCGCCGACCTCGTCGAGCTGGTGCCCACCTGGGTGCACGCGCCCGACCCGCCTTCGACCACCTGAGGAGAGACATCATGGCCAGGACCTGGCTGATCACCGGAACCTCCAGCGGCCTCGGCTACGAGCTCGCCAAGGCGGTGCTGGAGCACGGCGACAACGTCGTCGCCACCGCGCGGCGCCCCGACTCGCTCGACGAACTGGTCGCCAAGTACGGCGACCAGGTGCGCGCGGTAGCCCTCGACGTCACCGACGCGGCCGCCGCCCACGACGCGGTGCGGGCGGCCGTCGACGCGTTCGGCGGACTCGACGTCGTCGTCAACAACGCCGGCTACGCCGTCTCGGGGTCGATCGAGGAGACGCCGGACGAGGAGTTCCGCGCCCAGATCGAGACGAACCTGTTCGGCGTCGTCAACGTGACCAGGGCGGCTCTGCCGGTGCTGCGACGGCAGCGCGGCGGCCACATCATGCAACTGTCCTCGATCGGCGGTCGCGTCGGCGGCACGCCCGGACTGGCGGCGTACCAGACCGCGAAGTTCGCGGTGGAGGGCTTCTCCGAGGTGCTGGCCGCCGAGGTCGCGCCGTTCGGCGTGCAGGTGACCATCGTGGAGCCCGGCGGGTTCCGCACCAGGTGGTCGGCCGGGGCGGGGCGGACGACCGCGCCGGTGGGGGAGGACTACCAGGCCACGGTCGGGCGGTTCCTCAAATTTCGGGAGGACTACCAGGGCAACGAGCCGGGCGATCCCGCCCGTGCGGCACTGGCGCTGCTCGAACTCGCGGCCTCCGACGACCCGCCGCGGCGGCTGCTGCTCGGCTCCGACGCGCTACGTTCGGCCCGCACCGCCGAGCAGGCCCGCCTGGCCGAGACCGAGAAGTGGGCCGAGGTCAGTGCCTCCACTGACTACCAGGCCTGAGCACGGGTGGAAGGGGGGGGGGGGGGAGGGCCCGCCCCCCCCCCACACCCCCCACCCGTTACTCCCCGCCTTGCGCGGGGGTGGTGGGGGGGCTGGCGTACTCCCCCCCCCCCCCCTTCCACCCGATCGCGTTACGCCCGCCCGGCCAGGCCGCCCGACTCCAGCAGGCGCATCGCCTCGTCGGCGGCGTCGGCCTCCACCAGGATCTGGTAGCGCTCGGCCTGCATCGCCGACACCGACGCGAAGTCGCGGTGGCGGCCGGACAGCACATGCCCGGCCATCCCCATCAGGGCACCGGCGACCGCGCCGAACAGCAGGCCGTACAACACCAGCAGCAGCAGCGACATCAGCGGGCTCACCCAGTTGAAGAACCCGAACAGCCACGCCAGCAGCGCACCCATCACCGCGCCGGACACCCCGGACTGCAGCGCCGCCCGCGCCAGGGACATACGGCCGGTGACCTGCTCGACCAGGGTCAGCCCGCGCCCGGCGATCGCGGTGCGCTCCACCGGGAATCCCTGGCCGGACAGGTGGTCCACGGCCCGCTCGGCGGCGGCGTAGTTGTCGTACGTGGCGATGACGACCTGCCCGGTGGTGCGGCTGTCGGCGGTCCACTCGGCCTGCGTCATTGGTTCCTCCTCGTCCATTCCTCGTTGACCCGCCTATGCCCGGCACACCGACCCCGGAAACGGCGACCGCCCACCCTCCGACACGGAGGGCGGGCGGTCAGGGGACCGGCTACTTCGAGCGGCGGCCCAGCCACCACACGAAGCCGACGATCGCGGCACCGGCGAGCCAGGGAGCCGGGTTGCGGCGCACGTTGTCGCGCACCTCGCGGGCCATCGACTCCCACTGCTGCCGGTCGCTGGGCACCTGGTCGGCCAGGGCGTGCACTACCTCGCCCGCCCGGTCCTTGGCCAGGGCCGCGGTCGCGGCGACCTGCTCCTTCACTTCGCCCGCCGAGGCGGCGACCGTACGGCCGGAGTCGACCAGGACCTGCTTGATCTCCCCGGCCTGCGCGGCGACCGCGCGTCCCGAGTCGGCCAGCGCCTGCTTGACCTCGCCCGCCTGGTCGGCGACGACCCGGCCGGTGTCGGCCAGAGTCTGCTTCACCTGGCCCGCCGCCGCGGGCACTCCGTTCGTGCTTCTAGCCATGAGCGGACCTCCTCGTCGTGCCGGGCCGCTGCTCCGACCCGACGGGGGTTGCGATACCCAGCGAGGAAGGCTTCAACCGCGTCGGCCGGTATTTCAGCCGGACGAGACCGCCCACTCGATCCACGGCGGACGGACACTCGCGCACACCGGGGTGCCGTCCCGGCCGGTCAGCGGCAGCGTGCCGGTGACCACGCTCTGGTCGTACGGCTGCTCGAACGCCAGCTCGGTCACCGGCGCGAGCTGCAGTTTCGCCCGTCGGAACGGGACCGGCCCGTGCGGTGAACCGTGCGTCCACACGAGGTAGAGGAAGCGCTCGCCGCGCCGACCGTGCACGTACGGGCCGCGGAAGTCGCGGCCGTCGGCCGTGTCGACCACTTTCACGTCGAACTCGAACACGGCCTGCTCGCCGTCGGCGGGCACCGACTGCTCGACCTCGCGGTCGCGCTGCACCCCCACCCGCACGCCGTCCACGTCCGCGCACGCCGTGCCGGGCAGGTGCCGCCCGAGGATCCTCACCAACACGACACCACTGTGCCATCCCGGTCGGACAGCGGCCGCCCGCGCGGGCGGGCGGCCACCGGTGCCGCTCAGAGGCTGGTCACCGCGTACGTGCGCAGGTAGTCGAAGGTGGCCGTGGCGCCGGTCTTGTTCATCGAGACCAGGCCGATGCGCACCGCGGCCGTCCGGGGCAGCGACCAGGTGCCGCCCCAGGTCCAGCTGCTGCCGTTGGTGCTGGCGGCCATCCGCACGTCGTGCTCGTTGCTCGCCGCGTCGTAGTGGTAGAGCAGTCGCAGCCACACCGTCCCCGTCGCCGGTCCGCCGAACATCGGCCGGTTGACCACCGCCTGCGGCGGGGTGGTGGTGGGCCGCGGGCCCTCCTTGGCGAACTCGGTCACGTGCAGCACCGCGCCGCCGCCCTGGGCGAGCGGCAGCACCGAATGGGCCAGTTTGAAGTAGCGGTCGTCGCCCTCGTACAGCACGATCCCCGCCTGCTGGTTGCCTGAGGTCCCGTTGAACTGCACCTTCGTCTCGACCACGAAGTCGCCCGACGGGGCGTCGCGCAGCAGCACCGAGGCGGTGTTGGTCCCCTCGAACAGCTCGCCCGCCTGGGTGGGCCAGGTCAGCGCGCCGCCGGACTCGGTGGCGCCCGAGGCGGGCCCGCGCACCCAGCTCCAGTTCGGGTCGGCGGCCTGCGGCGCGCCGGACCCGTTGAACTCGTCGCTGTATCCGCTGAGCAGCCCGCCCAGCACCGGCTGCGGCACCAGCGCGGTGACCGGCTGGTACAGGGCGACGGCACCGAGGTTGTCGGCGGCACTGGCCCCACCGGTCGACGCCGCGCCGATGCGTCCGGTGGTGGGCGTCCCGGCGGGCAGCGTGATCGTCACCGTGGCGGCGGCGGTGCGCAGCCGGTCCGGCGTCACCCAGGCGACCAGGGTGCTGCCGCGCCGCTCCACCGCCAGGTTGTGCCATGAGTCGTGGTCGAAGGTGGCGGGCAGCCCGCTCGACAGCGCGGTGACCGTCCCGGCCACCCGGGCCTCGACGACCAGCTTCTGCTGGGCGCGGTTGATCCAGGCGATGACGTTGTTGTTCGCGTCGACGTAGCTGACCACCAGGCCGACCGCGCCGGTGGTGTTGGCGGTGCCGAGCCGCAGGTCGGCCTCCACCCGCAGGTCCCCGCCGATCGAGGCGTCGCTGAGCTGGTACGACGTGCCGGTCCCCGCGTACGACAGGTAGCCGTGCGCGTCGGTCTCGGACGCGAGGCTCCAGCCGCCGCTCCAGCCCGACAGCGAACCGGAGTTGAAGCCGCTGCCCACGGTCCAGGTGGTGACCGGGGCGGGCTGCGCGCTGTTGGACGGGCCCGCTCCGGCGCGGACCACGGGCCAGCCGTTGATCCAGTCGAGACGGTCGATCAGCAGGGGCCGTCGGCTGAGGTTGTTCATGGTGCCGCCCCACGGATTGGTGACCGGCGGGAAGTCCGGGTTGCCCGACCGGATCGCGTGGTACACCAGCCAGTCCTGCCCGGACAGGTCGGTGGCGATGGCGTTGTGGCCGGGCCCGACGAGCCCGTTGCCGGTGGCCGCCACGACGATGCCATCCTTGCTGGTCAGGTCCATCAGGTTGACCCCGCTGGGGGTGGTGAACGGGCCGAGCGGGCTGCTCGCCCGGCCGACCTTCACGGCGTACCCGCTGAAGGCTCCGTCGCAGCAGCCCGCGTCGGAGTAGAACAGGTAGTACATGCCGTCGCGGCGGACCACGAAGCCGCCCTCCATCCGGCGGCCGCGCGCGACCTGCGTGACCGCCCCGGTCAGCGCGGTGCCCGCGGTGTTGAGCCGGGACACGCAGATGGTGTCGTAGCTGCCCCAGTACAGGTAGCGGTCGCCGTTGATGTCGGTGTACATCGCCTGGTCGATCGTGCCGCTCGGGCAGCCGCTGCTCCCGGCGGTCACGACCAGGCTGCGGTCGGTCCACGGCCCGGTCGGCGTCGGCGCGGTGGCCAGCGCGATGCCGCCGCCGGACAGCGAGTAGGTCAGGTGGTAGTTGCCGTCGACGTAGCGGATGTCGGGCGCCCACGGCCGGGTGCCGCTGGGCCACCAGCTCGGCCGTCCGGCGAAGGAGAACACGTCCCCGGCGTAGGTCCAGGTCACCATGTCGGGGGAGGTCAGCACCGGCAGGATGTGCTCGACCGAGTCGCCCGCGAGCAGCCGGACCGGGTTGGTGGTGCCGTAGGCGTACCAGGTGCCGTCCTTGGCCCGGATCATGGCCGGGTCGGGCAGGCTGTCGACCACCCCGGCGCTGACCGGGTTGGTGTACGTGGTCGCCGCCAGTGTCGCGGCTTCGGCCCGAGCCGGGGCCGGGACGCTGGCCACGGTCGCGAGCAGGACCAGCGCACCGAGGACCGCGCACGCCGCGCTGGTCCGTCGGGACGGGATGGTGCGCACCGCATGCCTCCTGAAGTCAGCGCGCCGCCGAGCGCGGCGCTGGTGGCGCCGACAGTAGGTTTGCGGCATTCTGCCCGCGAGAGTCTGTCGGAATGAAGTTGCCGCGTGGTCGCTCGAGGTGACCCCACCTGCGCCGGGAACCCGATCGCCGTCCGGCTGCTGCGACCTGGCCGGGTCGGTCCCGGACGTTCTTGCCACGTTGTGAACATTGTTGGAAGGGTCCGATGAAATAAAGGCGGAATTCTGTCGGAGCGTTGTCGGAAAAATTCGGCGGTCATACCTTCGCCTCATGCCACCCGCCGGCGCCGCGCACACGCTCGTACGCCGCTCCCATGAGGAGCGGGTGCTGCGCGTGCTGCAGCAGGCGGGTGCGCTCAGCCGTGGCGAGATCGCCGAGCGGGTCGGCCTGTCCCGTACCACCGTCTCCGACATCACCAGCGAACTGCTCGAACGCGGTGCCATCACGGTGGTCGACACCGACGCGGCGGGCCGCACCGGCAGCGGCCGCCCGGCCGAACTGCTCGCCCTGGACCCCGGATCCGGCCAGTTCATGGGCGTCGACTTCGGACACCGCCGGGTGCACGTCGCCGTCGCCGACGCCGCGCACGAGGTGATCGCGGCGGGCACCGCCCACTATCTGCCGGAGGCGCCGTGGTCCGCACGCTGCGACGCGGCGTTCGGGCTGGTCGACCGGCTCAGCACGGAGACCGGGGTGCACTACGGCGCGCTGCAGGCCATCGCCGTGGGCGTGCCGGGTTGGGGCAACCGGCTCAGCGCCGACGGCGTGGCCGACACCTTCGTGGCCCGCTTCCACGCCCCGGTGACCGTCGACAACCACGTCCGCTACGCCGGGCTGGCCGAGGCGGCGCGTACCGCCGCCGACACCGCGCAGAACCTCATCTACCTGCGGCTGTCCGACGGCGTCGGCGGGGGACTGGTGGTCGACGGGCGGCTGGTGCGCGGCGCGGGCGGCCACGCGGGCGAGTTCGGCCACGTCACCGTGGCGGGCGAGGCCGGGGTGCTGTGCCGCTGCGGCAAGCGCGGCTGCGTCGAGACCGTCGCCTCGGTGCCCGCGATCCTGGCCCGCTGCCGGGAACTGGGCGTGCCGCTGGACGACCTCGACGACCTGCGTGCCGCCGTCGCCATTGCGCAGCCGACCGTCGACCGGGTGCTGCGCGACGCCGGTACGGCCGTCGGCCGGGTGCTCGGCGCGGCCGCGATGACCCTCAACCCCAGCGCGATCGTGCTCGGCGGCGAGATCGTCACCATCGCCCCGACGCTGCTGCAGCAGGTGCGCTCGACGATCACGTACGAGCTGTCCTGGCTGCCCGACGCCGCCCCGGTGGTCCGCGCCTCGGCGCTGGCCGACTCCGGCGGCGCCCTCGGCGCGATCACCGCCCTGTTCCACGAGTCCCCGATGCTGGCCGACTACCCGGCGCACGCCGCCCCCCACCGATCCCGGAGCCCGCACGTGCACCCGACCTCGAACGACGGCGCCAGATGGCCGTCGTGACCAGCGCCCAGACGCTCGCGCCCGCCGCGCCCCGCCGGGGCGGCCGACCTCGGCGCCCACCCCTGCTGCTGCTCAATGCGGTCTCCGTGGCCGTCGGTGTGGCGGGCTGGTGGGCACTGGCCCGTGCGGGCCTGCAACTGCCCACGCCCGGTGCCGTGCTCGCCCAGGCCTGGGCCATGCTGTGCGACGGCACGCTGGTCGACGACGCCGCGGCCAGCCTCGGCCGGGTGCTGGCCGGGTTCCTGCTCGGGTCGGCTGTCGCCGTCGTGGTCGGGTTCCTGATGGGGTGGTACACGGTGGCCCGGGGCCTGTTCGAGCCGTGGATCCAGTTCTTCCGCACCATCCCGCCGCTGGCGCTGCTGCCGCTGGTGCTGGTGCTGCTGGGCATCGACGAGACCCCGAAGGTGTTCGTCATCTTCCTGGCCGCGTTCCTGTCCTGCGTCATCTCCACCTATCAGGGCGTGGTCGGCGTGGACCGGACCCTGATCGCCGCGGCCCGGGTGCTCGGCGCGCGGGACGGCACGATCTTCGCGCGGGTGGTGGTGCCCGCGTCGTCGCCGTACATCCTGGTGGGCATGCGGGTCGGGCTGGGTTCGGCCTGGGGCACCCTGGTCGCGGCCGAGTTGCTGGCCGCGCAGGAGGGCCTGGGCCACCGGATGCAGACCGCGCAGCTCTACTACGACCTGCCCACCATCTTCGTCGGCATCGTCACGATCGGCGTGCTCGGCCTGGCCATGGACCGCCTGCTCCAGCTCGCCGGGGCGCGCGTCACCCACTGGCAGGAGACGCGATGACCGCCGCCAAGATCTCGGTACGCGACGTCAGCCGCACCTACCGCGTCGGCCGCGAGGACTTCGCCGCCCTGGCCGGGGTGAGCCTGGACATCGCCGACGGCGAGTTCGTCACCGTGGTCGGGCCGTCCGGCTGCGGCAAGAGCACCCTGCTCAACGTCCTGGCCGGGCTCGACCAGCCGACTGGCGGCAGCGCCCTGGTCGACGGCGACCCGGTGACCGGACCGGGCCCCGAGCGCGGCGTCATCTTCCAGCAGTACGCCCTGTTCCCCTGGCTGACCGTGCGCCGCAACGTCGAGTTCGGGCTGCGCACCGCCGGGGTGGGCCGGGCCGAGCGCCGCGAACGGGCCGAGCGCTTCATCCGCCTGGTCGGGCTGGAGCGGTTCGCCGACGCGCTGCCCAAGACGCTGTCCGGCGGGATGAAGCAGCGCTGCGCCATCGCGCGGGCGTACGCGGCGGACCCGTCGATCCTGCTGATGGACGAGCCGTTCGGGGCGCTGGACTCGCTGACCCGGGTCCGGTTGCAGGAGCAGCTGCTGGACACGTGGACCAGCGACCGGCGCACGGTCGTGTTCGTCACCCACGACGTCGACGAGGCGGTGTTCCTGGCCAACCGGGTCGTCGTGATGGCGGCGCGACCCGGCCGGATCGTGGAGACCGTCGCGGTCGACCTGCCCTACCCCCGGACCGAGCAGATCAGGCTCAGTCCCGAGTTCGCCGCCCTGCGCAACCGCGTCTGGCAGGCCGTACACCACCAGTAGCCGCACCGTCGCGGCTCGCTGCACCGCTCACCACTCACCACTCACCACTCACCACTCACCACTCACCACTCACCACTCACCACTCAACCCAGGGACGATTCACCATGCCCATGAACAGGCGTTCTTTCGGTATCGCGGCTGCGGCTGTCTCGCTGGCGCTGGCCACGGCGGCCTGTGGCGGCGACGACACCGCCGCCGACGGCACCGCGCCGGCCACGGTCAAACTCGGCTACATCGGCGACTACAACGGCGCGAGCCTGCTGGCCATCGCGAACGAGAAGGGGCTGTGGCAGGCGCACGGCCTGGCGGTGGACGCGAAGGTGTTCACCAACGGTCCGCTGCAGATTCAGGCGATCGGCACCGGTGACCTGGAGTTCGGCTACATCGGACCGGGTGCGATGTGGCTGCCCGCCTCCGGTAAGGCCAAGGTCGTCGCGATCAACACCCTCGGCAACGCCGACCGGGTCATCGCCCAGCCGGGCATCACCTCGCTGGAGGGGCTGCGCGGCAAGACCGTGGGCGTGCCCGAGGGCACCTCCGGCGACATGATCCTCACCCTGGCGCTGACGAAGGCCGGGCTGACCAAGGCCGATGTCAAGATCGTGCCGATGGACGCGGCCACCATCGTGTCGGCGTTCTCGTCGAAGAAGATCGACGCGGCCGGGTTCTGGTACCCGGCGACGGCGACCATCAAGAAGCAGGTCCCCGACCTGGTGGAGCTGGCGAGGAACAGCGACTTCACCGATCGGGTGTCGTTCCCGACCGCGTTCGTGGCAGGCAACGACGTGGTGGCCAAGCAGCAGGACAAGACCAAGAAGGTGCTGGCGGTGCTGCGGGAGGCGATCGCGTTCCGGGTCGAGCACCCCGACCAGGCGGCCGAGTACACCGCGAAGCTGCTCAAAGTCAGTGTGGAGCAGGTCAAGGCGGACGCGGCGAACTCGCAGGCGATCCCGCTGGCCGACCTGGACCGCTTCACCGCCGACGGGACCATCGCCAAGTGGCTGACCGGCATGAACGAGTACTTCGTCGGGGCCGGCAAGCTGACCGGGGCGGTGGACCCGGCGGCGTACTACACCGGCGACCTGTTCACGGCGGCGGGCAAGTGACGCAGCGCCGCAACATCCTGTTCCTGATGACCGATCAGCACCGGGTGGACACGCTGGGCGCGTACGGCAGCCGGCTCGCGGGCACTCCGGTGCTCGACGAGCTGGCCCGTACGGGCACCCGCTTCGAGCGCTGGTACACCCCGACGGCGATCTGTGCCCCGGCGCGGGCGAGCCTGCTCACTGGGCAGGCCCCGTTTCGACACAAGCTGCTGGCCAACCACGAGCGCAACGTGGGCTACCAGGAGGATCTGCCCACCGACCAGTTCACCTTCTCGCAGGCGCTGCGCGAGCACGGGTACCAGGTGGGCCTGGTGGGCAAGTGGCACGTGGGCCACCACCGGCGCGCGGCCGACTACGGCTTCGACGGGCCGGACCTGCCGGGCTGGCACAACCCGGTGGACCATCCGGACTACCTGGGGTACCTGGCCGAGCGCGGGCTGCCGCCGTACGCGATCAGCGACCACGTCCGGGGCACGCTGCCCAACGGCGGCCCCGGCAACCTCCTGGCCGCCCGGCTGCACCAGCCGGTCGAGGCGACGTTCGAGCACTACCTGGCGACTCGCGCGATCGAGCAGCTGGAGCGGCACGCCGCCACCGGCGACCCGTTCTTCCTGCAGGTCAACTTCTTCGGCCCGCACCTGCCGTACATCCTGCCCGACGAGTACTTCGACCTGGTCGATCCGGCCGACGTCGAGCTGCCGCGCTCGATCGCGGAGACGTTCGCGGGCAAGCCGCCGGTGCAGCGCAACTACAGCGCGCACTGGACGTTCGACAGCATGCCGATCGAGACGACCCGCAAGCTGATCGCCGTCTACCACGGGTACGTGGCGATGATCGACGCCGAGATCGGCCGGATCACCGCCGCGATGGCCCGGCTTGGGCTGCACGACCACACCGCCGTCTTCTTCACCTGCGACCACGGCGAGTTCACCGGCGCGCACCGGCTGCACGACAAGGGCCCGGCGATGTACGAGGACATCTACCGCACGCCCGGTCTGCTGCGGGTGCCCGGCCATCCGGCGGGGCAGGTGCGCTCGGAGTTCGTCAGCCTGCTCGACTGCACCGCGACCATCCTGGACCTGGCCGGGATCGACCCGGCGCCTGCGGTCGACTCGCGCAGCCTGCTGCCGCTGACCGCCGGTGACACCGTCGACTGGCAGCCCGACATCGTGTGCGAGTTCCACGGCCACCACTTCCCGTACCCGCAGCGCATGCTGCGCACCGACCGGTACAAGCTGGTGATCAATCCGGACTCGGTCAATGAACTCTACGACCTGCGCACCGACCCGGACGAGCTGCTGAATCTGTACCCGCTGCCGGAACTGGCGCCGGTGCGCGCCGCGCTGCTGCGGCGGCTGTACCTACTGCTGGTCGAGCGCGGCGACAACTTCTACCACTGGATGACCTCGATGTACGAGGTCGGCGAGGTGTCCCACGACCCCACCCTGAGCGGCCTGGACGACGCGAGCTACCCGCCGGCGGCGAGTTCGCCCGAGACGCCATTCCCATAATTCCTATCGGGTTGCTATGGTATCGCGGTCACCGGCGACGCGACCACCGCTGCCATCCCTCAGGAGATCCATTCATGACCGTCCTGCCCCGACTGTCCCGCCGTACCCTGCTGGCTGCGCTCGCTGCGGCGCCCCTGTCCGCGACCATGCTCTCCGCCTGCGGTGACGACGAGCCCGCCGCCGCGGGCGGGCAGCCGCTGCGCATCGGCTACCAGCGCTTCGGCGGCCTCAGCCTGGTGAAGGCGCGCAACGCCGCCGACCCGAAGGCGACCTGGTCGCTGTTCGAGAGCGGCCCCGCGCTGACTGAGGGCCTGAAGGCCAAGTCGATCGACCTCGGTCAGACCGGCGAGGCCCCGCCGATCTTCGCCGCGGCCGGAAAGGTCGACTTCAAGATCATCGGAACCTCGGCGCCGGTGCCCAAGGGCGAGGCGGTCCTGGTGAAGCAGGCCAAGGGCTTCACCTCGTTCGCCGACCTCAAGGGCAAGTCCGTCGCCCTGAACAAGGGCTCCAACGTCAACTGGCTGCTGGTCAAGCTGCTGGAGAAGCACAAACTGACCCTGGACGACATCGAGGTCAAGTACCTCAAGCCCGCCGAGGCCCGGCCCGCGTTCGACAGCGACCAGGTCGACGCCTGGATCATCTGGGACCCGTACTTCGCGCTGGCCGAACAGCCGGGCGTCGCGGTCCTGGAGGACGCCACCGGTCTCGCCTCCAATCGCGAGTACCTGCTCGTCGACCCCGGCGCGCTGGAGCAGAAGACCGACAAGATCCGGGAGTTCCTGCAGCAGTACCGGACCGTCACCGACTGGGGCATCGCGCACCCCGCCGAGCGCGCGGCGGTGCTCGCGCCGGAACTGAAGATCGAACTGGACGTCACCACCCGGGCCCTGTCCCGCAGCGCCCAGCCGCTGGCCGCCGTGACCCCGGAGATCGGCGACGAACTGCAGGCCATCGCGGACGGGTTCGCCGAACTGAAGCTCATCCCCGAGAAGATCGACATCAAGTCGCGCGTCGATGGGCGCTTCGCCGAGGTGCTCAAGTGACTGCCATACCCGGGACGGCGGCCCCCGCCGCCGTCCCGGCCCTCGACGACGCCGCCCCGCCCGCCGCGCCCGCTCGCGGCGGCCCCCGCCGCTGGCAGCGCGCGGTCGCCCCACTGGTCCTGCTGGCGGTATGGGAGACCACCGCCCGCACCGGCCTGCTGCCGCCGGAGAAACTCCCCGCGCCCAGCGACGTGCTGCGCGCCGGATACACCCTGGCCGCCGACGGGACCCTCGCCACCCACCTGCTCGACTCCCTGCACCGAGCCGCCATCGGCCTGTCGATCGGCGCGGTGCTCGCCGTGGCCCTGGGCACCGTCGCCGGTCTGCTCCGCCTCGGCGAAGACGTGATCGACCCACCCGTGCAGATGGCCCGCATGCTGCCGCACCTGGCCCTGGTGCCCCTGCTCATCATCTGGATCGGCATCGGCGAGGAACTGAAGATCACCCTGGTCGCGCTGGGCAGCTTCTTCCCGATCTACTTCAACACCTACGCGGGCATCCGCGACATCGACGAACGCCTCGTGGAAGCCGCCCGCACCTGCGGACTGGGACAGCTCGCCCGGCTGCGCCACGTGGTGCTTCCCGGCGCGCTGCCCTCGCTGTTCCTGGGCCTGCGGCTGGCCATCGGCTCAGCGTGGCTGAGCCTGGTGGTGGGCGAACAGGTCAACGCCCAGTCGGGCATCGGCTTCCTGATGATGGAGGCCCGCGACTTCATGCAGACCGAGATCGTGGTGCTCGGCCTGGTCATCTACGCGCTGCTGGGACTGCTGTCGGACCTGTTGCTGCGCCTTGCCGAAAGGAGGGCCCTGACATGGCGTCGCGGCCTGAAGGCGACCTGACCCCGGTGCTGACCGCCGACGGTGTGCGGCGGGCCTTCGGTGACACCGTCGTGCTCGACGGCGTCGACCTCACGATCCGGCCGGGCGAGGTGGTGGCGCTGCTCGGCAGCAGCGGCTCCGGCAAGAGCACCCTGCTGCGCGTACTGCCGGACTGGACCCCGACGCCGCGGGCACCGTGCACCGGCCGACCCACCTCGCGGTGGTCTTCCAGGAGCACCGCCTGCTGCCCTGGAAGCGGGTCGTCGACAACGTCTCGCTCGGCCTGTCCGGCCCCGACGTCCGGACCCGGGCCGTGGCCGCCCTGGACGAGGTGGGCCTGCACGGGCGCGGTATGGCCTGGCCCGCCGAACTGTCCGGCGGCCAGGCGCAGCGGGTGGCCGTCGCCCGCGCGCTGGTCCGCCGACCGCGACTGCTGCTGCTCGACGAGCCGTTCGGCGCGTTGGACGCCCTCACCCGGCTGCGGATGCAGCAGCTGCTCACCCGGCTGCACGAGCAGCACGGCTTCGCGGCGCTGCTGGTCACCCACGACGTGGAGGAGGCGCTGCTGCTGGCCGACCGGACCGTCGTCCTCGAACACGGCCAACTCGTCGAATCGGTCGAGGTGCCGCTGACCCATCCACGTACGCCCGACGACCCGGCCTTCGGCGCGCTGCGACGGCACCTGCTGGGGCGGCTGGGCGTGTCGGTCTGAACGAGGCAGCCCGCCGCCCCGCCCCCCGGCGGGCGCGGGTCGCACCCCGGCAAAGGCGATCATCCGCAGTTCAGGAGGCACCATGGCCCACCGTCGCGCAGGCTCCACCTCGACCTGTTCCAGCTCCGGGCAGGCGGCCTCCGGTCGCCGCGCCCACGTCATCAGCGACGAGGCCGAATCGCTGGCCGTCGTGCTGGAGTTGGGCGGCGAACTCGCCGTGCGCCAGGAACCACGCGCGGGTCAGGACCGGCTGCGCGCCAGCGGTCTGCTCGCCATCACCGTGCCCGCCGCGCACGGCGGAGCCGATGTCGGCGACTTCGTCGGTGCCGAGGTGATCCGGCTGCTGGCCGCGGCCGACCGGGGACTGGCCGACAGCCTGCGGTGCCACCTCGACCACGTCGAGGCGCTGCGCCGCCGGGGCAGCACCGCCCAGCAGGTGTTCTTCTTCGCCGAGGTGCTCGCGGGCAGGCGCATCGGCGGCCGCCACGGCAGCGTCGACGCGCACCCGGCGGCGACCCGGCTCACCGTCGACGGACCCTGCCGCTACCGGCTGGACGGGACGGAGCGCGGCGGCGCCTCGACCTGGCTCGCCGACTGGATCGCCGTGCCCACGTGCGGAGACGACGGCGGCATCCACCTGGCATATGTGCCCGCGGGCTCGCCGGGCGTCGACGTCCTCGGCCACTGGCAGGGCGCGAACCGTCGCACTCGGGTCGGGGTGACCGTCCACCTGCGCGACGTGCTGGTTCCGGGCAGCCAGGTCATCCCGTCCGGCCCGGAGCCCGCCCGTGCCGAGCCGTCATACCCGGGAGCGCGGTGTCCCGCGCCGTATCCCCGCGATCGAGAGAAGTGACCCGATGAGTCTCACCTTCCACTGGTTCCTGCCCACCTACGGCGACAGCCGGTTCATCGTCGGAGGAGGTCACGGGCTGCCCGCCGGGGTGGCATCCGGCTCTCGGCCCGCGACCCGGGCGTACCTGGGCCAGATCGCCCGCACCGCCGAGCAGCTCGGTTTCGTCGGCGCGCTCACGCCCACCGGCGCCTGGTGCGAGGACGCGTGGTTGTCCACCGCGATGCTGACCGAGGCGACCGAGCGGCTGAAGTTCCTGGTGGCGTTCCGGCCGGGGCTGCTGTCGCCGACGCTGGCCGCGCAGATGGCGGCGACCTTCCAGCGGCACTCGGACGGGCGGCTGCTGCTCAACGTGGTGACCGGTGGAGAGGCGCACGAGCAGCGGGCGTACGGCGACTGGCTGGACAAGGACGCCCGCTACGCCCGCGCGGACGAGTTCCTGCACGTGGTGCGGTCGCTGTGGCGCGGTGAGAGCACCGACTTCAACGGCGAGCACATCCGGGTGGAGGGCGCGACCATCCCGCGCGTGCCCGACCCGGTGCCGCCGATCTACTTCGGTGGGTCCTCGGCCGCGGCCGGACCGGTGGCGGCCCGGCACTCCGACGTCTACCTCACCTGGGGCGAACCGCCCGCGCAGGTCGCGGCCAAGCTGGACTGGATGCGCAAGCTCGCCGCCGAGCAGGGCCGCGAGCTGCGCTACGGCATCCGGTTGCACGTGATCACCCGCGACACGGCCGAGGAGGCGTGGGCGCAGGCGGGCAAGCTGCTGGCGGGCATCAGCGACGCCGACATCGAGCGGGTGCAGGCGGGCCTGGCCCGCAGCGAGTCCGAGGGGCAGAAGCGGATGCTGGCGCTGCACGGCGGCAGCCGCGACCGGCTGGAGGTCGCGCCCAACCTCTGGGCGGGCGTGGGCCTGGTGCGCGGGGGCGCGGGCACGGCCCTGGTCGGCAGTCACACCGAGGTCGCCGACCGCATCGCCGAGTACGCGGAGCTGGGGATCAGCGAGTTCATCCTGTCCGGGCATCCGCACGTGGAGGAGGCGTACTGGTTCGGCGAGGGCGTGCTTTCGCTGCTGCGGGCGCGGGGTCTGTGGCGGCATCCGTTCGGCGGAGGCGCCGACGAAGTGCCGGACGTCCCGTTTGCCGTGGGCGGGTCCCGCTGACCGGTGACTCCGACGCCGACACCCGGCACCGCAGCCCGCCGGGCGGCTCGGTGGCCGCCGGGCCGCCCGCGCTGCGGCGCGACCGCTGGTGCCGGCGTCCGAGTGTCGGCTTCCACGCCCGAACAGACGCGGTGGCGTCCAGAGCTTGCGGACGCCACCGCGCGGTGGCTACGGGTTGCCGCTGCGGCAGCCGACGCCGCTGGTGTCGGTGGCGGACGCGCCCAGCGCGTCGACGACCAGTGCCTTGTACTGGTTGCCGCTGGTGGTCGAACATGACCAGTTGGTGAACGCCTTGTCGTCCTGCGAGGAGAAGTAGTTGCCGTTGTAGTACCAGCGGGTCTTGAACGGGCCGACGCCGCCGGTGATGGTGCGCTCGCAGAGCACGGCGTAGTGGCCGAGCGATTCGCAGGTCACGTCGACGGCCAGCACGGCTGCCTGGGCGGGTGCGGCCTGGACCACTCCGGCGGTGGCCAGGAGCGCGACGGTGGCGAGCCGGATCAGGGTGTGTGATCGGGTCATGCCCCGTACGATATCGATTGATGACGATGTAATCCAGGGTCGAGCGGGCCGGCACCCGCGGGAGGTGCCGGCCCGCTTCCGGCTGTCGGCGCGGTCGATTCGGTCGCGCGGCCAGAGTGTGGCGATGCCTGCGGGCTTCGGGTCAGGCCGCGAATTCGAGCACGGCGCTCGGCTGCCCGATGCCGCTCACGCCGAAGCTGTCGTCGGGCTGCCCGTCCGGGCCGAGCGCCACCACGTGCAGGGCGCAGCCGAAGAAGTTGCCGACGCAGTCCTGGCCGTCGCTGAGGAACCGGTACACCGCGACCGTGACGCGGAACGTGCCATCCGCCCGCAGCGGGACCGTGGCCAGCGGCAGCGCGCCGCCGCAGCCGCTGCCCTGGATGATCTGGAAGCAGCTCGCCTCGACGATCGTGACGTACCGGCCGGTGGAACCCTTGGCCGTTCCGGTCACCGTGACCCGTTGCCCGTCGGCCAGCCCCGCGGCGGGCGCGGCGGCGATGGTCGCGGGAGAGCCGGTGAAGTGCATGACGTCCGTGCCGACGGAGTGCATCCCCGCCCCGTCGGTCCACTCGAAGAAGTACCGGCAGCTGTCGGCCCGGCAGTAGACGGGGCTGGGGTCGCCGTACTCGTGGCTGCGGTAGACCGGGTCACGCGGGTTGAGCTGCACCGAGGCCCTGCCGGTCGCGGACGTCGTCACCGTCCACACGGCCGGGCAGCCGACCAGCCCGTCGCCGGTGTCATAGGTCTCCACATCGCACTGAACCACCGCGACCTCGGTGTGCGCGGGCAGGCCCGACGCGCTGACGGTGACCGTGGACGCTCTGGACAGTCCGAACCGCGGCTGCACGTGGGCCGTGGGCGGCCCGTCGAGCGCGGCGGCGGGACTGGACGCGACCAGGCCGCCGACAGCGACCAGCACCAGTACGGACAGCAGGGAGACAGGTTTCACGGTGGACCCTTCATGCGGACAACGGCTTCGAGCCCCCAGTCTGCGACATGCCTCGATGTTCGGATGTCACCTCGGCGACATGGGAGAACGGTCCACGATCGGTCGTTCGCCGCACGACCCAACGCATCCGATGCGCAAGTGGATGACGGATCCGCCCGTGACCTGGAAACGCCCGACCACGGGCGGCACCGTCCGGATGGACGGGAGGGTTACATCCGTTTCGTGATCGGGTATGGCGTGTCGGTCCGGGACGGTGGCGCCACGGTCGACACGGGATGGCTGAAGATACGCTGCCGTCCCGGCCAAGTGCCCGCCGCGACGGCAGCGTACCGTCAGCGCGTTCCGGATCGAATCTCATCACGCCGGGACAGGACAGTCAGGGGAGGCAGGGATGGGCCAGCCGCATCCCGGATCAGCACAGCAGGCGCGCAAGCTCGTCCTCGAACTGGGGCGCATGCTGTCCGACATCACGTCGGGGCGAGACGTCGCCGCGGTGCACCAGCGACTGCTGGACCAGTTCGACGCGGCCGACCACGACAGCCGGATCGATGCCGTGGAGGTCGGCCGGCGGGAGTTCACCCAGACCTGGACCGCGCTGCGCCAAGGACTCGCCCTACCGGCCGAGGCCTGGGAACAGGTGGTGCTGCCCGCCATCGTGGCGTTCAGCGACCCGGTGCACGGCAAGACCAATCTGGAGCTGGCCACGTCGTGCTGGCTGGCGGCGCGCGCCGCTGTCGACGCCGTGCCCGACTTCCCGACCGCGTCGGCGGAACTCGCCGCGCTCGAAGTCGGCGCGGCCGAGTCGGCGTCGGTCCGGTCCATGATGACCACGACCGTGCGGACGCCGATCGTGGAGTCGACACGCGCCGCCGCGCCGACGGCCGAGTCGGTCCCGACGCCTCGACCCCGTCGGCGCCGTACGCTGCTCGCGGTGGTCGCGGTCTCCGTCACCGCGGCTGCGGTCGTCGTCCTGCTGCTGGTCAACGGATCGGGTGGCGGTGACGGGCACACCGGGGTGCCCGCGGGGATGCCGATGCCCGCCCTGTCGGCCGGGGTCGTGGCGGCCAGCTCCGGCGCCCCGACCGTCCAGCTGCCGACCGCGCCGCCCACGGCCAGCCCGCAGCCGATGCCCATGATCACCGGCGAACCGACGCCGGAACCGGTCTGGAGTCCGTCGGCCCCGGCGAGCGCGGCACCGGGGGCGCCCTCGCCGGCGGCGCCGGTGCCGCCGTCCGCGCCGACCAACCTCACCGCCGTCGCCGCCGACGAGCACACCATCTGGCTGGCCTGGTCCGCCCCGGCCGACGGCGGCACGGGCGGCGTCTCCTACTACCGCATCCTGCGCGACGGCCAGTTCGTGGGCTGGACCCGCGCCACCAGCGTGACGATCGACGGCCTCGCGCCCGGGACGTCGTACACGTTCGCGATCGTGGCCTGTAACGCCGCTGGGCTGCAGTCGGGGCTGAGCAACCAGATCACGGCCATGACGGCGTCCCCGCCAGTGCCGTCGCCGTCGCCCGCCGCGCCGTCGCCGATCGAGCCGACGTCCGCTGAGCCGTCACCGCCGCCATCACCCTCGGAGGAGCCGCCGACGCCCAGCGAGTCGGCGTCGCCGACGACGGAACCGTCCCCGCTCGAGGCGCCGGAGGACCCGGAGGGCGACGGCGCTGCGTGAGAACCGTCCGAGGTGACCGCCGCTGCCGGCGGCGGTCACCTCGGGGCGTCAGAACAGCAGCGGTCGCAGGTGTTCAGCCTCGATCACCTCGGTACGCAGACCCAGCGCGCGGACCACATCCCTGACCCGGGTGGCGGCCGTACGGTCGACCGTGGCGGGCAGGTTCGGGTCGTCGTACCCGGTGACCATGTCGTCGTGGTGCACCGGAATGACGTACCTGGGGCCACCCAGGACGGTCAGCAGGCGCTCCAGGTAATGATGCAGCGAGCTGTAGTCGGTCATGCAGAGGGCGACCACGTCGGGGCGTAGCCCGGACAGCTCCCGCGCCACGAAGTTGGTGCCGCCGAACAGCAGCACCTTGAGCCGGTCCCGGACGGTCACGTGGTAGGCCAGCGTGCCGCCCTCGACCAGGTCGTTGATGCTGGTCGGGGCGGCCGGTGGCGCGACCCGGGTGCCGGGGGCGAAGAAGCCGTAGCCCAGCGACTGGCTGTGCAGGCTGCGGATCACCTGCACCCGGCCCGTGACCGTGGGCGCTGCTCCGCGGCCTAGGCCACCCGGTCGGTGGTCAGCGGGCCGAACATGACGTCGTCGTGCTTGCGGCGGACCAGCACTGACTCCAGGGCGACCCGGCCGTGATACTTCCGGCTGCCAAGACCGCTGGATCGTCCACTTGCCCCGGTCGACGCCGCCCCGTTGACTTCCGGTATGGCCGCCGACGACGTGCCCGAGCCGCTGCCCCGCGCACCGCAACCCAGTCCAGCACCCGCCGTCGAGGGCGCGGCGCTGCCCCTCGATCCGCTCGACGCGACCGCCGCGCTGCCCCTCGACCCGACCGAATCTGTGCTGCCGCCCGATCGGACCGTGGCCGAACCGCCGTCGACCACCGCGCCCACGATGCACCGCGTCGTCGCCCAGCGCCGCTGGCCGCAGCGTCGAGCACCGCGCCCGCCCGCGCGGACGTCCCGGCGCCACGAGCTGGTGGTCGCCATCGCGATCGGCGTCGCCACCATCACCGGCGCCACCGTCACCTATTTCTCGCTGCAGCGCGACTCCGCCGCCGCCGACCTCGACCAGCAGGCCGTCATCGAGACCGTGCTCGTGCACCAGAAGCTGACCTCCGCCCGCGCCCAGACGCACGCCTTCAGCGGCATGGCCACCCGGTACCGGCACATGCTCGCCGACGCCGACGTCAGCGAACTCACCGATCCGCGTGAGGCCGAGGTCGCCCGGCAGTTGGCGCGCAGCTTCCGCATCCGGACCGGTATCGACCAGTTCCTGCACGGCACGGACGCGACCACGCGCTTCGACACCGACGCGCAGTACCAGGCGGCGCTGCACCAGTTCGACCTGTTCGCGATCGCCGACGCCCAGCCCGACGCCACCGCCGCCCGCGCCGACGCCCAACGTGACATCTCGCGACGGCTCAACATCAGCGTCGTCGGCCTGCTCGGCGTCGTGGTGCTGCTCACCTTCGCCCGCGTCGCCCGGCGCCGACCGGTCCGCGTCGCCCTGCTCATGGTCTCCGCCCTCGGATATCTCGGCGCCGTCACCGCCGCCGTGGTCGCCGCTGTATGACCGGCACCGACCCGTACCCCACCGCCTCCGGAGACGCCGTGCCCGACCTCGACCTCGAGCCCACCGATCCCGAGCCCACCGACGCCGAGTTCGACCACGAACTCGACACCGCGTTCAAGCGACGGTTGGCCGTCTCGGTCGCGCTCATCGCGCTGCTGGGCGGGCTGGTCGGTTTCGCGGCGGCCGACGCGGGTGCCCGGCAGGCCACCGTCGGACGCGAGGCGCAGCGCTCCTCGGTGCTGGCCCTGGCCGACCAGAACAGCGCCCAGGACGCCTTCTACGAGGACGCCGCCAACTACATGGAGGTCTCGACGATCGCCCGGCGCGGCGACATCGCCGAGATCACCGCGGAGCTGCTCGGCGACCCGAAGGCCGCCGCCGACGCGAAGACCTGGCGCGCGGCCGCCACCAAGGTCACCGATGTGTCCAAGGTGCTGACCGACGCGGCCTACGAGCGGCGCCACGACCGGCTGTGGGACGAGCTGATGGAAGGCCCCAACACGGCCACGCTGCGCCAGCAGGCCGCGCAGCTGCACGCCGGCGCCTGGGGTGACAAGTCCGACCTGTACATCGCCGTGGTCACCCTGCTCGCCGTCGCGCTGACCCTGCTGGGCCTGGCCCTGACCGTCGCACCCGGGGTACGGCGCTATCTCATCTGGCCCGCCGTCGTCATCGTGACGGCCTGCACCGCCACCAGCGTGGTGGTGGCGGTGCAGCCCGCCGACCGGGTGCCGGAGGCGGCCATCGCGGCGGTCATCGCCGGTGACCACGCCGCCGCCAGGCGCGACTTCGTGCAGGCGGTCGCCGACTACAGCCGGGCCATCGCCGCGTACGGCGACTACACCATCGCCTACCAGCGCCGTGCCCAGGCCCGCCAGCTCGCCGACAGCCCCGAGGGGCAGAGTTCCACGTTCGTGTTCAGCGCCAGCAGCAAGCAGGCCCGCGAGGCCGCCGCCGCCGACCTGCTGCACGCCATCGACCTCGGCGGCGACGACTTCGCGACCACGGCCGGCCTCGGCGCCATCTACTTCCACCTGGAGGACTACCGGCGGTCGGAGGACTACTCCCGCCAGGCCATCGCGCGCAACGCGAACCTGCCCATTCCGTGGATCAACCTCACGCTCGCCCTGCTCGGGCAGCGACGTGAGGGCGCGGCCACCGACACGCTCCGGCGCGGTCTGGAGGTCACCCGGGCCCGGCCCTACCTCGAGGAGCGGCGCGAGACCTTCGCCAGCATGCGGGCCACCCTGGAGACGCTGGCCGGGCAGCAGCCCGACCTGGAACCCGCGGTCCGCCGCCTACAGGCGATGACGGTGGCGTCCCAGGCCGAGATGGAGGTGCCCGGCAACGCCGTGGCCGCCCCGACCGCGGAGATCTCGGGGCTGGGCGCTACCTCGGCGGGCTCGATCCTCACGGTGCGCTACCAGCTGCGGCACATCCCGCGTGGCGCCAAGGTGTCCGTGGTGGTCAACCATCGGGCGCAGGGCGTGCAGGGGTGGAGCGAGCTGGCCAACCAGAGCGTGCACACCGCCTGGATCGCCGACGAGTCGGCGCAGTTCATGCCGTACCAGGTGACGCTGTTCATGTCCGGTTGCCGTACCTCGGGGGAGTATCGGGTCAGCTTCTACGCCGACGGGCGGCTGCTCGGGGCGACCGTGGTCGGACAGGAGCAGTCCCCGCTGACGATGAAGCCGTACGGCGACTGGGTCGGCGGGATCGAGCTGTGCCGGCCGGATACCTGGCAGCTGACCGACACCGTCAGCGGCGCCGTCGACCTGTCCGCACCGGACGGGCTGCGCCGTCTGTCGATCCGGTCGGTGCCGCTGACCGGCGGGTACCAGACCGACGTCGAGCGCGGACAGCTCGTCGGGAAGGTGGCCGACCGGCTGATGCGGGCGATGTCGGCGAAGGCGACCGTCACCGGCACCGCCGAGCAGCAGATCAACTCGTTGCCCGGGACGGCCCGCTTCCTGCGCGTGTCACCCACCGAGGACGGCATCGTGTGGGTGTCACTGGCCGCCGACGGGATGCTGCGTACCGTGTCGGCGCGGATGCCGACCGGCGCCGCCGGGGAACTGGGACAGCTCATGACCCGGCTGCGGTTCGTGTACTGAAGCCGGGTCAGCCCGGACGGGTCGGGAACGCCCCCAGCGCCCGACCCGCCTCGGTGTCGACGACCAGCACCCGATCCTCCTGGTCCCACACGGCGAGCCGGCCCCGGTGGGCGTGCAGCCCACCCAGCCCGGCGACCGCGGTGAGCTGGACCAGCTCGCCGCTGCCGGCGCCGACGGAGATCCGGTCGCCGTCGACGAGGGCGTACACCCGCTCGTTTCCGTACAGCGTGACCTCGTCGCCCCTGGTGCTGAGCTCGCTCCAGCGGTGCTCGCGCAGCATCCGGACCCGGCCGCCGAACTGGGCGACGAGTTCGCCGGTGGCCAGCAGCACCGCCTGGTGGACGCCGTCCAGGTCCACCGGCGGCCGTCGGCGCAGCATCACCTGGGGCAGGTCCCACTGCCACAGCTCGGTCCGCCGGTCGCCGGGCGGGGTGACCAGCGCCGCCATCGAGGTCGCCGAGCGTGCGAACAGGTGCAGCGGGTGCCGGCCGTCCAGCTCACGCCACGTGACGCGGGGCGGCCCGTCGACGGCGGCGAACACGATGCCGTCGCCGTCGGCGTAGGTCAGTTGATGGCCGTCGTATGACGACGGCAGCCGCTGGGCGCGCAACGTCGTCCACCGCCGCACGGTTCGGGCGGCCAGGTCGAGGCGGTGCAGCTCGGTGGCGCCCTCGGCGGCGGAGGCCACGAGCACGTGCGTGCCGCTGTCGGCGGGGATCAGCCGGTGTGCGGGCACGTCCCAGCGGGCGACGACGCGCCCGTCGGGGCGAACCAGCCGCAGACCGTGGCCACCGTGGGCGAGCAGGACCAGCGTGTTCGACAGCGCGACGGCGTCGTGCACGGGCAGCTGTCCCGCTCGGCCCGACGGCATGGGCAGGGCGAGTGCCTGCCGCGCGGGCGGGACGGCCACCGGGGGCAGGTCGGCGACGGCCAGCGCGTCGGCCCGGTCGCTCAGCGCGTCGCGGGTACGGCGTCCGTTGGCGAGAGTGCCGTCACGGGTGAGGCGACGTACAGCCGCGGTGGCGATCCTGCGGTCGGCCGACGCCGTGGCGGCGCGCACCGTCCCGAAGACGTCGAGGAACGCCGAACGCGCCGGATCGAGCGCCGGATCCTCCCGCTCCAACAGGGCCAGCGCGGGTTCGGCGGCTGTCGGGTCGAGGCTGAGCAGATAGGCCAGGGCCGCCGCGCCGACCGGGCCGCCGGTCGCCATCGCGGCCTGGATGTCCGCGACGGCGGCCGGGCGCAGCGACGGGTCGGGCCAGGCGGCGGCGATCGCGCCGAGCGGATCCCCGGCCTCGCGGCGCGACCGTGCCCACGCGGTGCGCAGCTCCCGCGCCAGGGCCGGATCGGCCGGGCCGAGGCGGTCGAGTACCTGCGCGAACGCGCCACGCGCGAGGGCGATGTCGACCGCCCGACGACGGTCCCCGGCCCGCCACCACGCGCGCACCACGAGCGCGGTCTCCAGCTTGCGCCCCTCGGCCAGCTCGGCGGCGGTGCGGAACCGATCATGGCGTTCCAGCAACTGCACTGCCTCGGCCGGGGCGTCGAGCAGGTCGGCCAGCACGTACGCGGCCTTGTCGACCTCCCCGGCGCGTTCCAGTGCGACGGCCGCCTCGCGATACACCCCGCCGAACAAGTCGTCGATGTTGGCGACGGCCAGCCCGCGCCCGCCGGTGCGGCCTTCGGGCGTGGCCGCGAGCACGCCCTGCCAGCCGCGCGGCAGTCCGAACGCGAGCGCCTGACTCAGCCCGCCCAGCGGTACGGCCGCGCGCAGCGCCCGTTCCCAGTCCCGCGCGGCGAACGCCCGGTGCACCTGCCGCAGGTAGGCGAGATGCCGGCGGCGCAGCATCGCCCCGGCCGGTCCGAGCATCGTCAGCCGCGCGGCCAGACGCCGCCACAGCGGTTCACGACCCGCACCGTCGCGCCGCCTTCCGCCGCTCGTCCGGCCCGTCGCCTGGCCGCTCGCCCGGCCGGTCGCCTGGTCGGTTCCGACCGGTTCGGGGCGGACCGCGCGGACGATGCCGAACATCAGTCCCACCACGATCGCGGCGACCAGTCCCGGCGATACGCCGCCCGCCACCACCATGCTCACCGCGAGCCCGGCCACCGCCACGACGACGACGATCGCGACAACCGTGGCCGACACCACGAACAGCGCGTTCACGGCGCGAACGACCCGGGTGCCGCCGCGCGGGACACCGGTCGGTGCGGCGGGCACCCCCGCCGCCGCGCGCAGCCGGACCGTCGGCTGGGGCGGTTCCGGGAGCGGATCCGGTTCGGGAGCGGGGACATCGAGGGGCGCCAGCCGGTACGACGTCACCTCGCCGAGGTCCACGCCCACCTCGATCTCGGGCAGCTCGTCGAGCCGGTGTCGCACGCCGTGCGCCAACAGCACCTCCCGCGGCCCTGGACTGCCGTCCACTCCATACCCGGCGAGGCCGCCGCCGCGGGCGGTCAGCGGTTCGCCCAGGGCACGGTCGCCGCGCACCCGGACCGGCGTACCCAGCTCCAGCAGCCAGCGTCCGTCATGCAGCTCGCGCAGCACCGTCCCCGGCTGCCACAGCTCGGCCACCCGGGACCACGCCTGCGCCGACCCGATCAGCCGGGGGTCGAGCACGAAGCCCACGGCGGTCACGTAGGTGGTCACGACAGCCGCCATTCCCGCAGGACCCGGTCGGTGTCCAGGTCGGCCACGGCGACGGTGCCGTCCGGCCGGGTGACCGCGAGCCAGGGACGGCTGGGGTGCAGCGAGGGCCGGGGCCCGCCGAAGGACCAGCGCGTCAGTGTACGGGTGGCGCGTTCGGTCACCTGCCGCACGATGTGACCGCCGGACGACAGCGCGACGGCCGACAGCTCACCGCGGATCAGGGTCACGCCCAGCACGTCGCCGCCGACCGACCCGAACTCGTGTCCGCCGAAGGTCTGCCAGCGCACGCCCCCGTCGTAGGTCCAGGCGAACGCCCCCGCTTCGTCCGGTGCCAGGATCGCCGGGGAGGTGAGCTCCGGTCGGCCGTCGATGCGCAGGCGCTCGCCGACCCGCCGGGCGAACAACGGGGCGACGCCGGGCCGTGAGCGTGCCGCGACGATGTCGGTCGGCTCCACGGCACCCGCGGCCGTCAACCGCCGCCAGCTTCGGTCGCCGCCCGGATGGTGCGGGAAACCCGCTCGGCCCGCGACGAACTCGGCGAACACGGCGTGCTCGTGGACATACACCGGTGTCAGCGGACCGTCCGGATCGCACGGCAGGCCGTCGGTCGACCACCGAGCGGCGGTCAGCTCCGGCAGCGGCTTTCCCGCGATCTCCAGGCACAGGCGGCCGTCCCGGCTGTGCACCAGCGCCAGCACCCGGCGGCCCTGCCGCCACGCGGTCACCACCGGACCGGTGAACCGATGCTGGCGCATCCGTCCGTCCAGCACCGGCGCCGCCACGATCGTGCGGTCGTCGCCGCCCCGTGCGAGCAGCGTGCTGCCGGTGTCGGGGAACACCGGCAGACGCAACGGAGCACGGTCGGTCTTCGTGGTCGCCGCCGCGGGCCCAACCTGGCGCGGGGTGGCGAAACCCTTGCCGCGCAGCACCCGGACCGCCAGCTCCGGCGTGGGAAGGGCCAGGGCGAACCGGCGCCCGGCGTAGCCGACCCGCACGTCGGCGACGCCCGAGTCGGTCCAGGTGCCCTCCTCGTACGTCACCGTGCGTCGATGGCCGACCTCGGCCGTCGCGCCGGGCGCGGTCAGCAGCCAGGTCTGCTCCGGCAGGTCGGCCAACAGCGCCCGCACCCGGGCCGGGTCCGGGAGCTGATGCTCACGCGCCTTGACCAAGGCGCGCACCACCTGGTCGAGCGGGCCGCCGAACGTCGCGGCCCCATCCGGGCGCAGCACGCGCAGCTCGAACGCCGCACCCTGTTCGGTCGCGCGCCGGTGCAGCACCAGCAGCGTCGCCAACTGCGCCAGGCGCGGCGCGCCCCACAGCCGGGGTCCACAGTCGACGACCGCCACCACGCTGCCCGACGGTGCGGGCTGCCGGGCGGCCTGGGCCAGGTATGTCAGTTCCCCGGTCACCGCGCGGCGCAGGAACTCCTCGGGCAGCTCCGTGGCGAGCAGCCACTCGGAGGCGAGCATTCGGTCCGGGTGCCCGCGCGTGGACAGGCCGTCGTACCCGTCGGGCTCGCCACTGTCAGCCCCGGCGAGATCGTCAGCGGCGATCAGCCCGGTGATCCGGCGGACCCATGGGCCCAGCGCCACCGCCACGTCCGCATACAGCACCGACAGCTGCTCCGACCACGGTGCCAGCGCGGCGGGCAGGCCGGTCACCGGGCCGTCTCCAGCGCGCGCAGCCGCGCCAGGTCCACCGGCCCGCGCGGCAGTGGTCCGGCCAGCAGCGCTTCGGGCAGCAGCACCACCAGATCCTCGCGGCAGCGGCGGCGCGCCTCCCGGGCCGCCAGCTCGGGCGGCACGTCGGGCCGCAGCATCGTCGGCAGCAGCACCCCTGACTCCCAGCCCAGGTAGCGCACCTGCGGTGCCCACGGCAGGTCGCCCTGATCGCCGAGGACCAGCAGCCAACCGGCACCGGCACCGGCACGCAGCCTCGCCGCGGCCGGATGCTCTTGCACCCGCGCGGCCAACCCCGCGACCGCCGACCCGGTGGCCAGCACGGCCGCCGGCACCAGCGGCGGCTCCCGGGGCAGCCACGCCGTCACGGCCAGGCCGACGGTCACGGCGCGACCAGGTCGACGAGCCGTCCGCGTACGTCTCGCAGCTGCTCAGGCAGGTCGTCGGCGGCAAACCCGGCGTCGATCTCGCGTAGCGTCGCCTCCAACCGCAGCCGGTCGTCGCGCGTCGGCGCGGCCCCGTCCAGCTGCACCAGCAGGCGCCGTCCGGCGGCGGCCAGCCGCTCTGCGCGGGCCAGCGGGCCGCGCGAGTACTCCTCCGCCGCGTGCCCGAGCGTGCCGCTGACCGAGGACGCCAGCAGGTCGGCGAGCACCTGCCGGGCCCGCTCCTGATCCTGCTCGGTCGGCGCGGCCAGCGGCAGCACCCACAGCTCGGCCGGACCGGCCGCCTGCCGCCCATCGAGCACCGCCGCGGCCGCGACCAGGCGCTGGACGCGCACCGCGCGCCGGTCGCTCAACCCGATGCCCGCCTCACGCAGGCGGCGCAGCGCGGTGGCCAGCAGCGGCCGCACCGGGCCGAGCTCGCACCGGCGCGCTGCCGAGGCGAGCCGGTCGACCGCGGCCATCACCCCGGGGCCGAGCGGTGCGTCGGAGCCGCCCCAGCCGCGTTCGAGCAGCTCCTCCAACCCGGCGTCGGAGACCGGGCGTACGTACAGGCGGGCCAGGAACCGGTCGGCGAAGGCGAGCAGTGCCGGGTCGTCGGGCAGGGTGTTGGCGGCGCCCACGCACACCCGCAACGGGCTGGCCACCTCGGTCGCGCCCCGGCGGAACACCCGCTCGTTCAGCAGGCCCAGCAGCGTGTTGAGGATCGCGGTGGAGCCCGTGAACACCTCGTCGAGGAACGCGATCTCGGCCGTGGGCAGCATGCCCGCGGTCTCGTACGCCATCACGCCGTCGCGCAGTCGCCGCAGGTCGACCGGGCCAAAGATCTCGTTCGGTTCGGTGAACCGGCCGATCAGGTACTCGAAGTACGCCCCGCCCAATTGGGTCGCGGCGGCGCGGACGGCGGCCGACTTGGCGGTGCCGGGCGGGCCGACGACGAGCAGGTGTTCACCGGCGACCGCGCACAGCGCCACGACCTCGGCGATCAGCTCGCGCTCCACCAGCGACGACCGGGCGGCCGTGATGGCGGCCCGGACTGCCTGCGCGTCGTCGGAAACCTGCTCAGCGGGGGTGAGGGTCACCGGGGGAGTATAGGGAATCGATCATCGGATCTCCGCTGCGCGATGCGGCACCGGCACCGACCGGAGCCGACGGGCGGCGGCCTCCCGCCCGGCACGACCACCACCTCCGGTCGAGCCACTGGTCGCTGGGCGGTCCGGTCGACCACACCGGACCGTCCGGCCCGATGCCGCCGCGGTCAGGGTCGGCGCGGGACGGCCGGCTAGCCGCCGAGGTAGGCGCGCAGCGTGTGTGCGTCGGGTGCGGTTGCGGTGACCAGGCTCGCCGGTCCGGTCGCCAGCGGCACCAGCACCGCGGTCGGGCCGACGGTCCGGGCCGCGGGCATCGGCTCGTCCGGCGCCACCCGCAGCAGCGAGCCGGTGGCCTTGGCGCCGCCGAGCACCGCCGGTCCGTCCCAGCCGATCGAGGCGGGACCGATGGCCATGGACTGGCGCAGCAGCGGCCGCCCCGCGTACGTCACCGACGTCTCGATCACCGCGTCGCCGGGTGCCTCGTCGTGCCGCCCGCAGACGAGTTCCTCCCGCCACACCAGGCGCGCGCCCTCGGCCAGCTCGACCGTCGACGCCGACACGTGGTTGCAGCCACGTGCCGCCACGAGCTGCTCGGGCAGCCAGTCGAGGCTGCCCCCGGCGGCGACGGTCACCGTGACCGTCAACCGGGACGCGGCGGTGACGCGTGACGGCAGCGCGACCGATGCGGCCACGCTGTGCAGCCGCAGCGCGGCCCCCGGGCCGACCTCGACCTCCAGCCGCAGGTCGTCACCGGCCAGCGGTCCGGCCGCCGCCCCGACCAGGTGCACCACGGCGGGGCCGGTCGGGGCGGGGGTGTGCCGCAGGATCAGCGGCGGCTCACCGCGTACCTGCGCGAGCCGGGTGCCGCCGCGGCTGTCGGCCACAGCGGTCACCCGGGCCAGTGCCCGCATCAGCGCACCACCTCAGTGCGCCAGGGCGTGGTCGTGGCCACGGCTGTGCGCGACCAGGTGGCGTACCCAGTCGGCGACCGGTGTGGCCAGCTTGTCCTGCGAGATCGACAGGAAGATCGTCGGCAGGTCGCCGCGACGGGCACGGGCGTCGCGGTCCATCACCGACAGATCGGCCCCGACCAGCGGCGCCAGGTCCGTCTTGTTGATGACCAGCAGGTCGGAGGTGGTCACCCCGGGCCCGCCCTTGCGCGGCACCTTGTCGCCCCCGGCCACGTCCACCACGAAGATCTGCTGGTCGATCAGGCCCTTGCTGAAGGTGGCGGTGAGGTTGTCGCCGCCGCTCTCGACCAGCACCAGGTCCAGCGGGCCCAGCCGCTGCTCCAGTTCCTCGACCGCGTCGAGGTTGGCGGAGATGTCGTCCCGGATGGCGGTGTGCGGGCAGCAGCCGGTCTCCACCGCCATGATCCGCTCCGGGTCGAGCACCCCGGCCCGCTTGAGGAAGTCGGCGTCCTCGGTGGTGTAGATGTCGTTGGTGACGACCGCCAGCCGCAGCTCGGTCGACAGCGCCCGGCACAGCGCCGCGACCAGCGCTGTCTTGCCCGACCCGACCGGCCCGCCGATGCCGACGCGCACCGCGCGGTCGAGCACGGGCAGCGGCGGGTGCGGGTCGACCCCGGGTTCGGGGTGGGTGTGCGGAACGGTCTCGTCGTGGTCAACTCGCAAAGAGACGCACCTCCCAGGTGGCGTGCAGTTCGGCGGAGATGTCGGCCAGCGGGGCGCTGTGCGACGGAAGTTCGGCGGGCGGTTTGTGCGCCAGCGCGGCGGCGGCCGTCGCGACGGCGTCGCAGTCGGGTGCGAGCAGCGCCAACTGCCGCTGCACCTGGTACGGGTCGAGCCCCAGCAGCCGCACCGCCGCGCTGGCCGGGCCGGTGACCACCTGGAACACCGCGATCTGCGCCGCCTGCTCGGCGCTGAGCCCCGCCGCGGCCGCCACCACGCCCAGCATGATCGCCTGATGCGGTCCGTCCGGATGCGACGGCAGGGCGGCGTAGAGCTCCGACGGCCACGTCGCCCGACCGGCGCGCAGCAGCGCCCGGCCCTGCCGTCGGCTCGCCAGCCGCAGCGCCGGCGACACCGTCCGCGCCTCCAACTCCCCATCCAACTGAGTAAGGAAGGGCACCTTCTTATCGTTATCTGATGTGGAAGGGCCCCTTCCCAACCTCCCGGAGGGCGAGCGGGCGGCGTGGTGGGCGGCGGCGGCGAAGGCGGCGGTGACCGGCCCGGCCGTGTGCAGGCGGCCGCGCAGGAACGCGGTCACCCCGGCCAGGTCGGTCACCCGACCGGCGGCCACCGCCGCCTCCAGCCCGCTGGAGTGGGCGTGACCGCCGCTCGGGAACCGCCCGTCGGACAGCAGCAGGTACGCGGTGTCCATGGTCAGAACAGGAAGTACCGCTGGGCCATGGGCAGTTCGGTGGGCGGGTCGGGCTCGACCACCTGCCCGTCGACCCGGACGGTGAACGTGTCCGCGTCGACGGTGATGTGCGGCATGGCGCCGTTGTGCGGCAGGTCGGCCTTGGTACGTGAGCGCACGTCCCCAACCGGCACCATGCGGCGCCGGATGTCCAGCTCCAGCCCGGCCTCGATCGCCGCCGGGGCGACGAACGCGACGCTGGTCTTGGCGGCGGCCACGCCGTACGCGCCGAACATGGGGCGGGGCAGGATCGGCTGCGGGGTGGGGATGGACGCGTTGGCGTCGCCCATCTGCGCCCACGCGATCAGGCCGCCCTTGATGACGGCGTGCGGCCGTACGCCGAAGAACGCCGGGTCCCACAGCACCAGGTCGGCCAGCTTGCCCGGCTCCACCGACCCGATCTCGGCCTCCAGCCCGTTGGCCATCGCCGCGCAGATGGTGTACTTCGCGACGTACCGCTTGGCGCGGGCATTGTCGGCGGCGCCGTCGCCGGGCAGCGCCCCGACCCGGGCCTTCATCACGTGCGCGGTCTGCCAGGTCCGCATGACGACCTCGCCGATGCGGCCCATCGCCTGCGAGTCCGACCCGATGATCGAGATCGCGCCGAGGTCGTGCAGCAGGTCCTCGGCGGCCATCGTGGACGGCCGGATCCGGCTCTCCGCGAACGCCAGATCCTCGGGCACCGCCGCGTTCAGGTGGTGGCACACCATCAGCATGTCCAGGTGCTCGGCCAGGGTGTTGCGAGTGTACGGCCGGGTCGGGTTGGTCGACGACGGCAGCACATGGGGCAGGCTCGCCACCGTGATGATGTCGGGCGCGTGCCCGCCCCCGGCCCCCTCGGTGTGGTACGAGTGGATCGCCCGCCCGTTGATCGCCGCCAGGGTGTCCTGCACGAACCCGGCCTCGTTCAGCGTGTCGGTGTGGATCGACACCTGCACCCCGGACGCGTCGGCCACCCGTAGGCACGCGTCGATCGCCGCCGGGGTGGTGCCCCAGTCCTCGTGCAGCTTGAACCCGCCCGCCCCGGCCCGCAACTGCTCCCACATCGCCTCCTCGGAGACGGTGTTGCCCTTGCCCAGCAGCAGCACGTTCACCGGGAACGTGTCCAGGGCCTCGTGCATGCGGGCCAGGTGCCAGGCGTTGGCGGTGACGGTGGTGGCCTTGGTGCCCTCGGCCGGTCCGGTGCCCCCGCCGACCAGTGTGGTCACCCCGCCCGCCAGGGCCTCGGCCACCAGTTGTGGGCAGATGAAGTGCACGTGCGTGTCGACCGCGCCCGCGGTGAGGATCTTCCCGTTGCCCGCGATGACCTCGGTGGCCGGGCCGATGACCAGCTCCGGGTGCACGCCTGGCATGGTGTCGGGGTTGCCCGCCTTGCCGATGGCGACGATCCGGCCGTCACGGATGCCGATGTCGGCCTTGACGATGCCCCAGTGGTCCAGCACCACCGCGCCGGTGATGACGGTGTCCAGGGCGCCCTGGGCGCGGGTGGCCCGGGACTGGCCCATCGACTCGCGGATCACCTTGCCGCCGCCGAAGACGACCTCATCGCCGCCCGCGCAGTGGTCGGCCTCGACCTCGATCAGGAGGTTGGTGTCGGCCAGCCGGATCCGGTCGCCGGTGGTGGGGCCGTAGAGCGCGGCGTAGCGCTCGCGACTGACGACGCTCACAGCGCTCCCATCCGTCGGTGACCGCGGTGCTCACCGGGTCGCATGTCGCCGTTCACAGCTCTCCTCCGCACTCGCCGCGCAGGCCGGGCACGATCCGGGCGCCGGCCAGCGGCACCAGCTCGACCTCTCGCGATACCCCCGGCTCGAACCGCACCGCGGTCCCGGCGGGCACGGCCAACCGCTGGCCCCACGCCGCCTGCCGGTCGAACGACAGGCCCGGGTTGGCCTCGGCGAAGTGGTAGTGCGAGCCGACCTGCACCGGCCGGTCGGCCGTGTTGGTCACCAGCAGCACGGTCACCGGGCGGTCGGCGTTGAGCTCGACCCCGCCCTGCCCGTGCAGCACCTCGCCGGGGATCACCGGATCGGGTGGTGCACCGTCACCAACTTGGTGCCGTCCGGGAACGTCGCCTCCACCTGCACCTCCTTCAGCATCTCGGGGACGCCCGGCAGGACGTCGTCTCGGGTGAGCACCTGCGCGCCCGTCTCCATCAGCTCGACCACCGTGCACCCGTCGCGGGCGCCCTCCAGCAGGAAGCGGGTGATGATCGCGACGGACTCCGGGTAGTTGAGCAGCAGCCCACGGGCGCGACGCCGCTCGGCGACGTCGGCGGCCACGTGGATGAGCAGCCGTTCCTGCTCATGCTGGGTGAGGAACATGGACCGTCCTTCGGTTCACACGGACAGGGCGGCACGGACGGCGGGTTCGGCGCCGCTGCCACCCCCACCCGTTGAGGTCACTCTGCCCGATTCGAGTACGTGGTAGCGGTGCGCCGCGCGCAGCGCGAACCCCAGATGCTGCTCGACCAGCAGCACCGACAACCCGCCCGCCGCCAGCGCCAGGATCGCCTGCTCGATCTCGGCCACCACGTTGGGCTGGATGCCCTCGGTCGGCTCGTCCAGCAGCAGCAGCTTCGGTCGCGTGATCAGCGCTCGCGCGATCGCCAGCTGCTGCCGCTGCCCGCCCGACAGCAGTCCCGCCCGGCGCCGCAGCAGCCCGGTCAGTGCCGGAAACAGGTCCAGCGACTCGGCCAGCGCCTCCTTGCCGCCGCGCCTGCCGTCGGCGACCAACTGCAGGTTCTCCGCCGCCGTCAGGTGCGGGAAGCACTGCTGACCCTGCGGGACGTACGCCATGCCCCGGTCGACCCGCTGGTGCGGGGCGAGCCTGGTGACGTCCTCCCCGGCCAGCAGCACCATGCCCGAACGCGGCTTGATCAGCCCGATCGCGGCCCGCAGCAGCGTGCTCTTGCCCGCCCCGTTGTGGCCGAGCACGGCCGTCACGGTGCTGTCGGCGACGGTCACGTCGACGTCGCGCAGCACGATGCTGCGGCCGTACCCGGCAGTGATCGCTTCGATGCGCAGCATCAGGCCTCCTTCGCCGCGTGTCCGAGATAGACCTCCTGCACGCGCGGGTCCGCCTGCACCTGCGCGACCGTGCCCTCGCTGAGCACCTTCCCGGCGTGCAGCACGGTGACGGTGCGGGCCCAGCGGCGCAGGAAGTCCATGTCGTGTTCGATCACGACCACGGTCCGCTCGCCGCTGACCGCCTCCAGCAGCGCGCCGGTGGCCTCCCGCTCCTCGTGGCTCATGCCCGCGACCGGCTCGTCGAGCAGTAGCAGCTTGGCGTCCTGCACCAGCAGCATCCCGATCTCCAGCCACTGCTTCTGCCCGTGCGCCAGGGTGCCCGCCAGCGCGTCGCGCCGGTCGGCCAATCCGATGGTCTCCAGCGCTTTCGCGACATCATCGGGTATGCCTCGGCGCCGCCGCAGCATCGTCCACGGCCCCCGCCCGGCGCCCGCCGCGATGTCGAGGTTCTGCAGTACGGTCAGCTCCTCGAACACCGCCGCGGTCTGGAACGTGCGCCCGACCCCGAGCCGTACGATGCGGTGCACGTCGCGCCCGAGCAGTTCGTGCTCGCCGAACCGGGCCGACCCGGACGACTTGACCAGCCCGGTCACCGCGTCGACCAGGGTGGTCTTGCCCGCCCCGTTCGGTCCGATCAGGAAGCGCAGGTCGCCCGGCGCCACGTCCAGGTCGACGCCGTCGACGGCGACGAACCCGTCGAACACCACCCGCAGATCGCGGATCCGCAGCCCGCCCCCGGTGCTCATGCCGCCACCTCTCGCTGAAAGTCGCGCTGACTGCGGCTCATGCGGCCACCTCGCTCGGAGTCGGCTGCGGCTGGGCCGCGACCGGTGACGGTGCGGCGGGCGGCTGCTCGCCACGGCGGCGGACCAGTCCCCACAGGGCCGCCAGGCCGCCCGGCAGGAACGCCACGACCAGCACGAACATCAGGCCCTGCGCGTACGTCCAGGTGCCGGGGAACCGCTCTGAAAGCGCGGTCTTCGCCCACGCCACCGCGACCGCGCCGACGACCGGCCCGAGCAGGGTGGCCCGACCGCCGACGGCCACCCCGATGACCAGCTCGATCGAGGGCACGATGCCGATCAGCGCGGGGGAGATGATGCCGACCGCGGGCACGAACAGCGCCCCGGCCAGGCCCGCCATCCCAGCGGCGACGACGTACGCGACGAGCTTGACGTTGGCGGGGTTGTAGCCGAGGAAACGCACCCGCTCCTCGGCGTCGCGCACGGCGACCAGCAGTTCGCCGTAGCGGCTGTGCATCAGTTGCCGGGCCAGCCACAGCAGCGCCAGCAGCACGGCCGCGATGATGAAGTACACGGTGCGCTGGTTGACCGGGTCGTCGAGGGCGTACCCGAAGAAGCCCTTGATGTCGGTGAGGCCGTTGGTGCCGCCGGTGGTGCCCTGCTGACCGATCAGCAGGATGACCATCGCGGCGGCCAGGGCCTGGCTCAGGATGGCGAAGTAGGCGCCGCGCACCCGGCGCCGGAACACCAGCGAGCCGAGGCCGAAGGCGACCAGCATCGGCAGCAGCATCGTGGCGGCCAGCGCGAAGACGGGGTTCTCGAACGGGCGCCACCAGGCGGGCAGTTCGTCGAGCTGGCCGTACAGCTGCATGAAGTCGGGCATGTTGCCTGGACCCGCGTCGGCGAGCTTGAGGTGCATCGCCATCGCGTAGCCGCCCAGGCCGAAGAAGACGCCCTGGCCGAGGGTGAGCAGGCCGCCGCGCCCCCAGGCCAGGCCGACGCCGACGGCGACGATGGCGAAGCACAGGTACTTGGCCAGCAGGCTGAGCCGGAAGTCGGTCAGCACGGCCGGGGCCAGCGCGAACAGCAGCACCGCCCCCGCGGCGAATCCGGCGATCGCGCGGGTCCGGCCGCTCGGCGACCAGCGCGCGCTCTCGAGGGCGCTCATGCCAGGCTCCGGGTCCGCAGCGTGAACATGCCCTGCGGGCGCCACTGCAGGAACGCCACGATCGCCACGAACACGATCACCTTGGCGACCGAGAGGGTGGTCAGGTATTCCACGGTGGACTGCAGCATGCCGAGGACGAAGGCCACGATCACGCTCCCCTTGATCTGCCCGATGCCGCCGACGACGACCACCAGGAACGCGTCGATGATGATGTTGGTGCCCATGGTCGGGCCGATCGGGCCGAGCAGCGTCAGTGCCACCCCGGCCACCCCGGCCAGGCCGGAGCCGATGAAGAAGGTGAGCCGGTCGATACGGCCGTTGGCGATGCCGGAGACGGCGGCCAGGTCGCGGTTCTGCACCACGGCCCGGATGCGACGGCCCAGCGGCGTCCACTTGAGCACGGCGGTGAGCGCGGCGACCGCCAGCACGGCCAGGGTCAGGATGAACAGGCGGCTGTTGGCGATCGACACGTCGCCGTCGGCGGTACGCAGCAGCGTGGTGCTGCCGGTGAGCAGGTCCGGCGCGCGGGTCTGCACGTTGGGCGCGCCGAAGATGTCCCGGGCCAGCTGCTGCAGCATCAGTGACACGCCCCAGGTGACCAGCAGGGTGTCCAGCGGCCGCAGGTAGAGCCGCCGGATCAGCAGCACCTCCAGCAGCACGCCGAGCAGGCCCGCGACCACGAACGCGACCGGGATCGCCACCAGCAGTGACATCCCGGCGTCGGTGAGCACCTGCTGGAGCACGTACGTGGTGTAGGCGC
Organism: Catellatospora tritici; assembly: GCF_019083965.1. GTDB lineage: Bacteria > Actinomycetota > Actinomycetes > Mycobacteriales > Micromonosporaceae > Catellatospora > Catellatospora tritici. Next base: position 46,179 of record NZ_JAHRCY010000031.1, on the reverse strand, counting down.
CGGCCATGATGAACTCGCCGTGCGCCATGTTGATGACGTTCATCTGCCCGAACGTCAGGGCCAGGCCGAGCGCGATGAGCAGCAGCACCGCGCCGATGCTGATGCCGGTGAACAGCTGGCCGAGGATCACGGTCATCGGGGTTCGCCCCTCGTCGTGGGTGAGGGCCGGTGGAGCGGCTGGGGCTCCGCTCCACCGGCCGGGGTGGTGAGGGTCAGGACAGGCCGCTGGCCCAGGGGTATCCCTTGAGGTACGGGTCGGGCTTGACCGGCGAGCCGGAGTTCCACACCTCGGTGATCAGGCCGTCGTCGCCGATCTTGCCGATGCGGGCGGTCTTGGAGATGTGCTGCGTGGCGCCGTCGATGGTGACCGTGCCCTCAGGGGCGTCGAAGGTGATGCCGTCGGAGGCGGCCTTGACCTTCTCCACGTCGAAGGACTGGGCCTTCTCGACCATCGCCTTCCACAGGTAGACCGAGACGTATGCGGCCTCCATCGGGTCGGAGGTGGGCTTGTCCGCGCCGTACTTGGCCTTGTACGCCTTGACGAACTTGTCGTTGGCGGCGCCGGTGGTGGTCTGGTAGTAGTTCCACGCCGTGAGCTGGCCCGCGAGGTACTGCGTGCCGATGCTCTTGACCTCCTCCTCGGCGATGGACACCGAGACGACCGGCATGGTCGCGGCGGTCAGGCCCGCGGACTTGTACTCCTTGAAGAAGGCCACGTTGCTGTCGCCGTTGAGGGTGTTGAACACCGCGTCGGCCTTGGCCGACTTGACCTTGTTGACGATGGTGCCGAACTCGGTGGAGCCGAGCGGGGCGTAGTCCTCGCCGAGCACGGTCATGCCGTTGGCCGCCGCGTACGCCTTGATGATCTTGTTGGCGGTACGCGGGAAGACGTAGTCGCTGCCGACCAGGTAGACCGACTTCTTGCCCTGCGCCTTGAGGTAGTCCAGGCCGGGCACGATCTGCTGGTTGGTGGTGGCGCCGGTGTAGAAGATGTACGGCGACTGCTCCAGGCCCTCGTACTGCACCGGGTAGAACAGCAGCGCCTTGTTCTCCTCGAAGACGGGCTTGACCGCCTTGCGGCTGGCCGAGGTCCAGCAGCCGAAGACCGCGGCGACCCGGTCCTCCTTGATGAGCTTCTTGGCCTTCTCGGCGAAGGTCGGCCAGTCGGAGGCGCCGTCCTCGCTGATGGGCTGCAGCTTCTTGCCGAGCACGCCGCCGGCGGCGTTGATCTCCTCGATGGCGAGGTTGATCGAGTCGCGGACGGTTACCTCGCTGATGGCCATGGTGCCCGACAGCGAGTTGAGCAGGCCGACCTTGACGGTGTCGCCCGAGGTGTCGGCGGTGACGCCGCTGGTGGTGCCGGTCTCGCCGGTCTTGCTGCCGCAGGCGCTGAACGCCAGCGCGGCGGCCAGGATGGCACTGCACGCCGCCAGGCGGCGGCCATGGAACCTGAACATCTTCGGAAATCTCCCAGCGTCAGCGGAACACGAGTCGTTGAGGCAAGGACGAAACCGCGGTGGGGGAGACGTCGTCGGCTTGGGCCGTTCCCGCGGTGGTAGAGGCGTTGCGGTGCGACGGCAGCGCGCAGCGGCGGCCCCAGCCGGTTGTGTCGGCTGCCGGGCGGCCACTTGAATGCCGGGCACGCATAGCGTCCGCGAGTGTCGTTACACGACTGTTTCGGCATTCTTAATACGCTGTGTACTGACCAATGTGCATGGTCATTGAGCTGCAAAAACAGCAATAGCCAGCGCTCAATCGCGGTCCGGATGATGGATGCGAGAACGCTGGCGAAATAGCGGGGCCCGGCCCCTATCGGGCCGAATCCTTCACGCATGAAGTATCTTGCCGCGGGTCCGCGCTGTCAAGACGTTGCCTTACTGTACGCCGCACAGTACTGTGTGGCACATGGCTTTGGGTGACGTGTACGAGAAGCTCGAACTGGAGCTGCGCCGCGGGGTGGTGGTGCTCGCCGTCCTGTCCCAGCTCGACGACTTCCGTTACGGCTACGAGCTGCGTCAGTCCCTGGCCGTGGCCGGCATGCAGATCGAGGAGGGCACCCTCTACCCCCTGCTGCGCCGTCTGGAGACCCAGGGCCTGCTGACCAGCCAGTGGCGCACCAGCGAGGGCCCGCCCCGCCGCTACTACGCGCTCAGCCCCGAAGGCCGCAAGCTCTACCAGCGCCTGACCGAGACCTATCGCACCCTCAACGACACCATGGCCGATCTGCTGAAGGGCTCGAAGACCGATGAACGCTGACGAACTGATCGACAGCTACGTGTCCGACGTCGTCGTGCAGCTGCCGCGCCGCCAGCGCGACGACGTCGCCGCCGAACTGCGCACCCTGCTGCGCGACGAGTTGGCCGAGCGCGCCGCCGGACCCGGCGCCGACCGCGACGGGCTGGCCCGCGAGCTGCTCAACGCGTTCGGCCACCCCAACGAGGTCGCGCTGCGCTACCGGCCCGCGCGACCGCTCATCGATCCGGTCGACACCCGGCGGGTGGTGAAGACCTCCGTCATCGGCGTCGCCGTCATCTGGGTGGCGGGCCTGATCGAAGTGCTGTGGCCGCCGGTGCCCTACGACGACGCGCTGCTCGCGATCCGCGACTGGTGGCTGGGCGCGGGGCTGGCGGCGCTGTGGTGGCCCGGCGCGGTCGGCGTCGCCTTCGCGGGCACCGCCTGGGCGCGCCGCCACTGGGCCCGGCGGCTCACCTGGCAGCCCCGACCGCCGTCGAGTGACCGGGTCAACCGCGCCGCGAACCTCACCGGGGGGTTCTTCGCACTGGTCGGCACCGCGCTGCTGATCTGGTTCCCGCGCGTGCTTGACCAACTGTCCGGCGGCCGCGCGGCGCAGTCCGCCCTCGACGCTTTCGTCTACGACGCCGACTTCCTGCGCGTGCGCGGCCCGATCCTGCTCGCGCTCATGCTGGCCCAGATCGCGCTGCTGGTCGTTCTGGCGGTGCGTGGGCGCTGGGAGTCGGTGACCCGGCGGATCTCATTGGGGCTGACGGCACTGTCCGCTGTGGTCATGGCGTGGTGTGTGCTCGCCGGGCCGATCTTCGTGGCCCGGCCGACCGACGAGTTCATGAAGCTCGCGCTGGTGGTGTCGGCCCTGTGGTCGCTGATCGAGGTGTTCCGGCAGCTCCGCCGGCTGCGTAGGCCCCGCGGATCCGTCTCCGCCGTCGCGGGCTGAACGTCGTGCCGTCAGTTCGGCGCGGCGCCATCCTTGAGGCTGCGCAGTTGGGCGGTCCTGCGCTCCGCGTCCTGCCGTGAGTACGTGCCAAGCGGCCTGATGGGAAGAGCCGTCGCCGGGTCACCCACGAGCAGGACCGGACCGTAGATCGGCAGTCCGGCGCGCGCGTCCATCTGTGCGCACTCGATCGACAGGACGTCCTGCCATGGAGTGATGTCGTCGCGGCTGTCGAGGTTGCGCACGCACACTCCCTTGGCGTCGATCACCACCCCGAGCCATAGCGACCTCCAGATCCCGAGCAGGCCGCCGACCGTGCAGACGCACCCCAGGGCCAGGCCGAACCAGTTGCGCTCGGCCACCACGTGCAGGTTGGTGAAGTAGCCGATGCCCAGTACACCGAACACCCCGAAAACGATCACCAGGCAAGTGATCTGAATGCGCGGCTTGATCACGATGCGGTCCATGGCCGCCGATCGTATGGCACCAGCCGATGAGCCGCAGTCCCGTTGCCACCGGCACCGGCTCGCTGATCGACGCAGCTCTTCGGCGCGGCTGATGGTGAGCGCCTGGCCGAGTGGTTACTCTCCGTGTGCGCGGCTGTCGAGCGGCGTTACCTCTGAGTGGTCCGGAGGACCGAGATGTCGCGATGGCCTTGTGTGACGGCGGCTGCCGCCCTGGCATCCCTGCTGGTGGTCCCGGTCGGCCGGGGTGCGGACCCGGCCGTGGCAGCCGAGCCGCCGCAGCGCGCCGCCGCGGGCAACGCCGTGATCGACTGGAACCTCGTCACCGAACAGACGATCCTCGCCTCCGGGCCGTTCGTGCCGCACGTGGCGCTGATCAACCGGGCGATGGTGCACGGGGCGGTCTACGACGCCGTCAACGGCATCACCCGCACCCATCAGCCGTACCTGCTGCAGGTCGACTCCAGTTCGGGCGACTCGATCGCCGCGGCGGCGGCGACGGCAGCGTACCGGATGTTGGCGCACCTGTTCCCGGGGCAGGTGGGCGTCCTGCAGCCCAAGTACGACGCGGCGCTGGCCGCGATCCCGGACGGGCCCGCCGAGCTGGGCGGGATCGCCGACGGGGAGCAGGCCGCCGCGGCGATGATCGCGGCTCGTACCGGGGACGGACGCGGCGCGCCGACGCAGGTCGTGATCGGCACCGCGCCGGGTCAGTGGCGGCCGACGCCGCCCAGCTTCCTGCTGGATCCCGCACCCTGGGCCGCGAAGGTCAAGCCGTTCCTGGTGCCCGACGTGACGGCGCTGCGCTCCGCCGGGCCGAACCCGCTCACCAGCGACGACTACACGGAGGACTTCGACGAGGTCAAGTCGGTCGGCTCGCGGACCAGCACGACTCGCACCGCCGACCAGACCGACGCCGCGAAGTGGTGGGCCGCGGTGCCGCAGGAGGCGATGCTGCGCTCACTGGCCACCGGTCACGGCCTGTCCGCCGACGACAGCGCGCGCCTGTTCGCCAAGGTCGCGCTGGCCACCGCCGACGCGGTGATCGCCTGCCACAGCGACAAGGCGCACTGGACGTCCTGGCGGCCGATCACCGCCGTCCGCGAGGCCGACACCGACGGCAACCCCGACACGGCCGCCGATCCGAACTGGACCCCGCTGCTGGACACCCCGCCGTGGTACGAGCACTCGTCGGGTCACTCCTGCAACATCTCGGCCTGGACGCACTCGCTGCACGACTTCTTCGGCACCGACAAGGTGGCGTTCTCCGGGCAGAGCCCGGTGACCGGGACGACCCGCAGCTTCAGCACCTTCACGCAGGCCCGCAAGGAGCTCGTCGGGGCCCGCGTCTGGGGTGGCATCCATTTCCGCACCGCCGACGTCGCGGGCGCCAACATCGGAGCCAAGGTCGCCAAGTACGCCAGGCACCACTGGTTCCAGCCCGTGGACTGACGACGGAGCTGGTCAGCGGGCCGCCAGCGGGCGGGTGGCGGGGGCGAAGCGGAACTGCATCGCCTCCATCAGCCCGCGGCGGCGGGTGTTGTGGAAGGCGGCGACCCGCCAGCCGTCGGGTTGCCGTACCAGGACGAAGGTCTGGATCTTCGTGGGTTTCGACGGCGGGCGCCCCTTGTAGGTGTCGCCGCGGCCGACGACGACCGCGGTGTCCGGCCCGAGGAACCGCAGGCTGGTGATCTCGCCGGTGAGCCGGGTGCCCTTGGTGAACGCGCGGAACAGCGCCCGGTGGCTCTCGGTGATGTCGGCGCGGCCGTGGTACTCGGTGCCGACGAAGGTGACGTACGAGGCGTCCTCGGTGAACGCGCGACCGAACGCGTCGGCGTCGGCGGCGTCCCAGGCTCGACTGATCATGTCGAGGACGCCGGTGATGGCGGCTCGGTCGGTGGTGCGATCGGTGCTGGTCACGTTCTCTCCCGGGCACACTAGTATGGCTACGTCAATGCAGATGTTGCACGAATGCAATATCTGCGCGTATGCAGATACTAGCGGATCGGAGTCCGCGTCGCCATGTCCCGGTTGCCCGCGCACGCCCACGAGACCTTCCGCCGCTACCTCGACGCCATGACCGCGCACGCCCAGGCCGCCGCCGACGCCGCCGACCTGCACCCCACCGACTGGGCCGCGCTCAGCGTGCTCAACCTCGCGGGCAGCCTCACCTCCGGCGAGCTGGCCGAACGCACCGGCCTGACGACGGGGGCCACCACTCGACTCATCGACCGGCTGGAGCGCGCCGGACACGTACGCCGCGTCGCCGATCCCGCCGACCGACGCCGGGTCGTCGTCGAACCGCTGCCCAAACTGGACGCGGGCACCATCGTCGGACCGGCCCGCCAACACCTTGGCGAGATCTTCGCCGGCTATGGGCCCGACCAGCTCGAAGTGCTGTTCGACTACTTCGGCCGCGCCGCCGACGCGCTCATGACCGCCACCCGCGAAGTGCGTGCCGAGACCGCGCGGCGCCGCCAGGGCTGAGTCGTCGAGCAACGAGCCCCATTGCGAATCTTCGATGTGATCATGGATGCTTACCGCATCACGACGCGTCGTCCAGCGCCGGACGATCGGCACGTCACCGCGCACAGGGATGGTGAAGGCGCGATGTCCCCACTACCGACGGGCGACGAGAGCCTGGGCAAAGAATTTCAGCTACGGGTCCAACTGGCCCCGGTCGGCAACCTGCGCGGCGGGTACGCCGACCCGTACGGGCATCCACCGCGTGCTCCGCTCGGCGACGCCGACATCCTGGAGACCCTCGCGGCCGCGCACCGGTACGGGGTGGAGCGCGTCCACTATCGCGGCGGCGAGCCGACCCTGCGCCCGGGGCTGCTCCGCTACCTGGCCCACGCTCGCGAGCTCGGCTACGTCGAGCAGGCCCTGACCACCAACGGACTACGCCTGCCGGTGCTGCTGCCACGCCTGGTCGACGCGGGACTGACGCGGGTCGACATCGACCTGGACTCGCTGCAGCGTGAGCGCACCATCGACCTGACCGGCCAGGACGTTCTCGACACGGTCCTGCGCGCGGTGCGGGACTCGGTCGAGGCGTTCGGCGCCGTCGAGGTCAACACGCTGCTGCTGCGGGAGAACCTGGACGAGATCGCCGACGTGGTCGCCTGGGCGGCGGGCTTCGGCGGCAGGCTGACGCCACGGTTCGTCGAGCTGTCGACCGACCTGCCCGGGTTCGACGCCGAGGCGGCGCGGACGCGGGCCGTGTCGGCCGAGCAGGCGCTGGCGGTGCTGGCGGCCGAGTTCGGGCAGCCCCTGCCCGAGGCCGGGGCCGACGTCATCGGCGACCGCGAGTGCACCTACTACCGGCTGCCGGGCAGTCCCGTCCGGTTCGGGCTCGTCGCCGCACCGGCCCGTCCCCACCCGTGCCGCGACCACCACGGACTGCGGCTGGGACCGTACGGCGAACTCGGGACGTGCCGGGGTGCGGCCGTGGTCGACGTCAGGGGCGTCAGCCTGGCCCGCAAGTGCGACGCCGTACGCGCCGCGCTGACCGGCGGTGACCCGACCGCGGTGACGTCAGCGGGTGCGCCGCTTGGCCGGGGGCTGCTGCTTCGGTCCGTTCCGGCGGGCGGTCGACTGCCCTGACTTGGGCGTACGGCGGCCTGCGCCGTCCTCGGCCTGCACCCTCGCGCGGGGCTCGGCGGGCGGCGTCTGCGCGCGGCCGCGGGTGCTGTTGGCGGTCCGGCCGCGCACGATGCCGATCATCTCCTCGACCAGCGCGTTGTCGGCGTCACGCCGCCAGGCGAGCCCGACCGACGAGGTCGGGGCGTCGGTGACGACCCGGTAGGTCAGGTCGCGGCGATGGTAGGCGCGGGCCAGTGACTGCGGGACGACCAGGACGCCCACGCTCGCGGCCACCAGTTCCACGGCCTCGGCCGTGGTGTCGGGCCGCTCGGTGGTGACCGTCACGGCCGACGGATCCGTCCAGGTCAGGACGTCGTCCAGGGGCTGGGTCAGGGTCTCGTCGGCGAGGTCGGCCAACGTGACCTCTTCGGCCGCGGCGAGCAGGTGCTCGATCGGGAACACCACGACCGTGGTCTCGGTGTACAGCGGGATCGCGTGGAAGGCGTCCTGGTCGACAGGCAGCCGGACGAGCCCGGCGTCGGCCTGGGTGAGCCGCGCGGCCGCCTCGGCCGCCTCGACGGGCACCTGTTCCAGTTCGACGTCGGGCAGGCGCTCGGACCACATGCGTGCCCACTTGTCCACGGTGACGCCGGGTACCACGAGCAGGCGGAACGTCGGGCGATCCTCGGTGTCGGACACGGTTGCCTCCGGCGGGGTCGACCGGCCAGGTACCGGCGAACGGGTGCTGCGGTGAGCACACGCAACCTGCTCAGGGTACCCGGGGCGCCGGTGCGCGGCCGGTGGCGGCGGGCACCCCGGTGCAGGGCGACCGGTTCGGGCGGTGGCCGGGCCGGTACCCTGACACAATGAGCAAGCCCAAGAAGTCCCAGGTGATGAAGCCCGCAACGGCGGCGCTGAAGCTCGATGTCTACCTGCCGGCCACACCACGGGAGTTCCAGGAGGGCTTGATCTCGCGCGAGGACCTCGACGAGCTCCAGCGCAACCCCCCGCAGTGGCTCGCCGACCTGCGCCGGGACGGTCCGCACCCGCGCAACGTCGTGGCCGCGCGCCTGCGGGTGTCCAACAGCGGGCTGGCCCGCGCCGGAATCACCGAGGCGCTGACCACCGAGCAGATCACCGCGCTGGCCGCCGACCCGCCGGAGTGGCTGGTACGTGAGCGGGAGAAGCACGCCGAGACGCTGCGCGAGCAGCGGCGGCTGCAGGAGCGGAAGGCGGAGGCCGACAAGGCGCCCGAACCCGCCAAGCCCGCCGCGCGCAAGAGCGCCGCGACGCCCAAGGCCACCAAATCGATCTTCAACGTACGGGTGTCCAGCGGGCCCCGCCGTACCGGCTCGGGATCGTCGCGAAAGCCGTCTTCGAGGGGCTGACCAGGGCACGGTTTCGGGGAAATCGCGGTGATCCGGATCAGGATTCGCGGGTCTTCCCCGAGACCGCCGTCTTGCGGTGGTGCGAAGGCGGCTGGTGCCAGCGGCTCAGGGTGCGGGCCAGCGCCCGGTCGGCGCCCGGCACCAGCCGGAACGTCGCGGCGCGCTGGTAGGGGACCGACTCCATCAGGCGCTCGCCGTGCAGCAGGTAGAGGGTGCTGCGTACGCCGTCGACGGTGACGCCGGGCAGGGCCGTGGTCAGTTCCCGCACCGTCCACGCCCGCTCCGGGTCGGCCAGCAGGGTCCGGTAGATGCGTTCGCGTACCCGGCTGTGCAGGCGGAGTAGGGGAGTGGCTATCGAGATCACCGGACAACGATAGCCATCGAAGTCTTAAATATTCATTCAGGTGACTTTAAATATCGTTTTGATCTGGGCCGCCGTCACGGGATCAGCACGGCCGCCCCGTTGACGCGGTCGGCGGCCAGGTCCGTCAGCGCCGCCTCGGCCGCGGCCAGCGGATACGGCGTGGTCGTGACCGCCAGGTGGTGCAGATCGGCCAGGTCCAGGAACTCGCGGCCGTCCGCGCGGGTGTTGGCGGTGACGCTGCGCAGGATCCGCTCCTGGAACAGGTCGGCCTGGTAGTTCAGCGGCGGGATGTCGCTGAGGTGGATGCCCGCCACGGCCAGGGTGCCGCCGCGATCCAGCGCCCGCAGCGCGGTCGGCACCAGGGTGCCCACCGGCGCGAACAGGATCGCCGAGTCCAGCGCGACCGGCGGTGGTTCGTCGGCGCCGCCCGCCCAGACCGCGCCCAGGTCCAGGCCGAGCCGCTGGGCGGCGGGGGAGCGGGTCATCACGTACACCTGTGCGCCCTGCGCGGCGGCCAGCTGAGCGGTCAGGTGTGCCGAGGCGCCGAAGCCGTAGATGCCCAGTCGGCCGGACGGCGGCAGCGAGGCCAGTTTGAGCGCGCGGTAGCCGATGATCCCGGCGCACAGCAGCGGCGCGACCTGCTCGTCGGGGTAGCTGTCGGGCAGGCGGTAGGCGTAGGCGGCCGGGGCGACGGCGTACTCGCCGTAGCCGCCGTCGGCGTCCCAGCCGGTGTAGCGCGAGTCCGGGCACAGGTTCTCCCGGCCGCGGCGGCAGTAGCCACAGGTGCCGTCGGTGTGGCGCAGCCAGGCGATGCCGACGCGCTCGCCGGGCGAGAACCCGCCCGCGCCGGTGACGACCTCGCCGACGATCTCGTGACCGGGGACGACGTCCGGGCGGTGCACCTGCAGGTCGCCCTCGGCGACGTGCAGGTCGGTGCGGCAGACCCCGCAGGCACGGACGCGGACCAGCAGTTCGTCGGGGCCCGGCTCGGGCACGGGCAGGTCCACCTGCCGCAGCGGCCGGGTGGACATCGGGCCGGGGCGGGTCACCTGCCAGGCGCGCATCGTGGGCACACCGCCATCATCGCCGCCCACGGCCCGGCCTGGGCGGGGCTCCCGAAATCCGCCCCTGTTCGGACCATCGACGTTGACGAGCGCCGAACTGCGGTGGAGCATCATCCCGCACGCGAGGCAGGAGCCGGTGTGGATCGGTTGGACCGTGTCCTGACGCCGATGTTCGACGGGTACGACCGCCGGCGCGACAAGGCCCAGGACTGGATCGACGACACCGCGGGTAGACCGTTGCGCGCGTGGATCGCGCCCATCCTGGTGGCGTTCACCCTCACGGCCGCGTTCGTCGGACTGCTCCGGCTGCTGCTCGCCGCGGCCGACGGGTTCGGCCCGGTCGGGCGATGGGTGGTCGCCGCCTTCATCGGCACCGTGGCCTTGATCATGCTGGCTGTGGTCACCCGCAACGTGATCGTCTCGCTGGCCGACCCGAGTCAGCGGCGTCTGCTCCTGATCGCGCTCATCACCTCGGGCGCGGGCATTCCTGTCGAGCATCCAAGCCGTCGTCGCGCTCACGATCGCCCTGTCACCCGACCCGCCGCCACTGTGGACCATCGAGCGGTTCTACCTGTGGCGGCTCATCGCCTCCGTACCCCTGCTCGACATCCCGGCCCGCCTGGACTGGACCGAGCCCCCGGTCCTGCCCGGCCTCGCCGGGCACCTGCTCGAGCCGAGTCAGCGGGAGTAGCAGCTGATGCCGTACTAGGGTGTGCCCATCGCGAGCCCTGCTGAGAGCACTCGACTTGGAGAAGTCATGGCAACCTTCGCCCGGTCCGACGACGAGCACGGCGTGGAGTTCGTCGATGCGGACCTGCGTGGTGCCCGGTTCATCCGGGCCGACCTGTCCGGCGCGGTGATGCGCGCCGTCCATGTGTCGGATGCGGACATCGACGCACCGTGGCTCGCCGAAGGCGGGAGCTCTCTGCACGTCAACGGGGTTGATGTGGTCCCGCTCGTCGAGGCCGAACTCGACCGCCGCTTTCCCGGCCGGGCCGACCGTCGCGCCGGGGATCCGGACGGCCTGCGCGCGGCCTGGGCCGCGCTCGAGCGCACCTGGGCGGCCACGCTCGAACGCGTCGCGGCGATGCCGCCGGGCACGGTCGACGTGTCGGTGGGCGGCGAGTGGTCGTTCGCGCAGACGCTGCGGCACCTGGTCATGGCTACGGACACGTGGCTGCGCGGAGCGATCCTGGGGATCGAAAAGCCGTTCCACCCCATCGGTCAACCGAACGCCGAGTACGAGACCGACGGCCTCGACATGTCGGTCTTCGCGCCGGTCGCTCCCTCGTACGCCGAGGTGCTCGAGATCCGGGCGGGCCACGTCGCGATGGTGCGCGACTTCCTCGCCACCGTCACAGCGGACGTGCTGGCCGAGGCACGGAAGAACCCGTGGGCTCCCGAATATCGGGAGACGACACTCTCCTGCCTGCACGTGATCCTCCACGAGGAGTGGGAGCACCACCGCTTCGCCGCACGCGACCTCGACGCGATCGAGGCGACGTACGACGCGTGAGTCGTCGGCCGGGGATACAGTGCTGCATGGCGATCGGTAGCGCCCAGCGCCGCGACGAGCGTAAGCCCCGGATCGAGAAACAGTTCGCGGCGCGTGACGTGGAGGCAGCGCTCGATCTGCTGCACCTGACGGACCTGGCGTGGCACGACTGCTACGGCCCCCGCGAACTGGAAGTCCCTTCGCCCGTCCTGGACGACATCTTGCTGCTCGCACGGGGCGATCTTGCAAGCCTGGTCAGGCTCTCGCTCGGGGCCGTTCTCGACTTCCGTGATCTCCGCATGGCCGCTGACGCGAAGCGTGGGAAAGACTCGTAGACCGGTTGACGATCGTCGCCACCGGCTCCTGGCCGCCGGGCGGGGGAGTGGCAGCTGGCGAGATCTCGCCACGGCGCGACTACCCCGCGCGACGGGCCAGCGCCTGCGGCGGTGGTTGCGGCACTGCTGTTGACCTTGGCGGTGGGTTGTGGAGTGGAGGTCGACGCCATGCCGCTGAAGACCGGCGACCGGCTGTCGGCTGAGGCCGACGTGATGGTCCGCAAGCTGATGGAGGTCGACTTCCGTGAGAAGACGTCGCCCATGCGGTTGCCGGTGGTGTGCAGCGTCCGATCTTTGGGAGCGGAACCGGTCGGTGCCACGAGGTCGGTCAACTCACCGCGGTGTACGCGAAGACCGTCTGCGTCGAGGTCGGCCCCGACGGGGAGGTGCTCAGCACGTCGCTTGTGCCCGTGAAGATAGTACTGGGGGCCGCAGCGAGCATCCGCATGCCACGCGAGGGCGACGACTATTCGGCTGACCTCGACGACATCTTTCCTGATCTGGGTGTCGACGTCGCTGTAGCCTGGCCGGAGGCCGAGGAGATGGAGGCCGAAGCCCGCGCGACACGGACCTGACCAGCAGCCGTGGCCGATGTCTGGGCTTCTCCGACTGCCGAGCCCATCGCCGTCACCAATGGAGCTGAACTCCCGCCGCCACGCGCGCTCAGGCGATCACGGTGCCAGGGTGCGGACACACCGTCGAACACGTCCATAAGTTCATGATCGACGCGGTAGGGGTGGGTCAGGCGGCGGGTGGGAGGGCTAGGGACTGGTCGACCCAGCGCAGGAGGGCGTCCGGTGGGACGGCGCCGACCTGGCGGGCCCGGACCGCGCCCTTGTCGAGCAGCAGCAGCAGCGGGATCGACTGGGCCTGGTAGCGGACCGCGACGTTCTGTGCGATGTCCACGTTGACCTTCACGACTTTCAGCTTGCCCGCGAACACCTCGGCGGCCTTGGCCACGCCCGGTGCCACCACCCGGCACGGGCCGCACCACGGCGCCCACAGGTCGGCCAGCACCGGCAGGGCCGACTGCTCGACCACCTCGGCGAAGTCCGCGTCGGTCGCGTCGGCCTGCCAAGGCAGCAACTCCTTGCACTTGCCGCACCGGGGCAGCCCCGTGGCGGCGGCGGGCACGCGGTTGCGCGTGCCGCAGTGCGGGCAGGTGGTGATGCCCTCGGCGTGGTCGGCCATCATGCTCCCGTTCCGGCGTGCGCCATCCGGTCGGCGGCGGTGGCTTCGAAGGATACCGCCAGCTCACCATTCTGCGCATCGACCCGGATCACGGCGTCTTCGCGCAGGTCACCGGCGATGATGGCGCGCCCGATGCGGGTCTCGACCTCGTGGGAGATGTAGCGGCGCAGCGGTCGGGCGCCGTAGACCGGGTCGTAGCCGCGCTCGGCGATCAGCTTGCGCGCCGGTTCGGTGACCTCCAGCTCGATGCGCCGCTCGGCCAGGCGGGCGCGCAGGTCGGCGAACTGCAGGTCCACGATCAGCTCGATCTGGTCCAGCGACAGGCGGTGGAACAGCACGATGTCGTCGATCCGGTTCAGGAACTCCGGCCGGAAGTGCGCCCGCAGCGCGGCCTGGACCTGGTCGCGGGCGGACTGGCTGATCTCGTTGCCGGTCCCTTCCAGCAGGTGCTCGGCGCCGATGTTCGAGGTCATGATGATGACGGTGTTGCGGAAGTCGACGGTGCGGCCCTGCGAGTCGGTGATGCGGCCGTCGTCGAGCACCTGCAGCAGCGTGTTGAACACGTCCGGGTGCGCCTTCTCGATCTCGTCGAACAGCACCACCGAGTACGGCTTGCGCCGCACCGCCTCGGTCAACTGCCCGCCCTCCTCGTACCCGACATAGCCGGGTGGCGCCCCGACCAGGCGGCTGACGGTGTGCCGCTCCTGGTACTCGCTCATGTCCAGGCGCACGATCGCGTCCTCCGAGTCGAACAGCGCCGCCGCCAGGGCCTTGGCCAGCTCGGTCTTGCCGACACCGGTCGGCCCCAGGAAGATGAACGACCCGATCGGGCGGCGCGGGTCCTTGATGCCGGAGCGGGCCCGGATGATCGCGTCGGCGACGACCTGCACCGCCTCGTCCTGGCCGACGACGCGTTCGTGCAGGATCTCGTCCAGGCGCAGCAGCTTCTGCCGCTCGCCCTCCTGTAGGCGGGCGACGGGGATGCCGGTCCACGCCGACACGATGTCGGCGATCTCGTCGTCGGTGACCACCTCGCGCAGCAGGCCGCGCCCGCCCTGCCGGTCGGCGAGCTTGTCCTGCTCGTTCTGCAGCCGCCGCTCCAGCTCGGCGATCTGGCCGTAGCGCAGCTCGGCGGCGCGGTTGAGGTCGTACGCCCGCTCGGCGTCCTCGGCCTGGCGCCGGGCCTGCTCCAGCTCTCCGCGCAGGTCCTGGACCCGGCGGATGGCCTGCCGCTCGCTCTCCCATTGGGCGCGCTTGGCGTCGGCCTCGGCGCGCAGGTCGGCAAGTTCCCGGCGGAGCTGGTCCAGCCGGGCGAGGCTGGCCGGATCGTCCTCCTTGGCCAGTGCCGCCTCCTCGATCTCCAGCCGCATCACCCGCCGGGTGACCTCGTCCAGCTCGGCGGGCATCGAGTCGATCTCGGTACGCAGCCGCGCGCACGCCTCGTCCACCAGGTCGATCGCCTTGTCCGGCAGGAACCGGTCGGTGATGTACCGGTGGCTCAACGTCGCGGCCGCGACCAGGGCGGAGTCCTGGATCCGCACGCCGTGGAACACCTCCAGGCGTTCGCGGATGCCGCGCAGGATCGAGATGGTGTCCTCCACCGTCGGCTCGTCGACCAGCACCTGCTGGAAGCGCCGGGCCAGCGCCGCGTCCTTCTCGATGTGCTTGCGGAACTCGTCCACCGTGGTCGCACCGATCATGTGCAGCTCGCCGCGGGCCAGCATGGGCTTGAGCATGTTGCCCGCGTCCATGGCGCCCTCGGAGCCGCCGCCCGCGCCCACGACGGTGTGCAGCTCGTCGACGAACAGCAGGATGCGCCCCTCGGCCGCCCGGACCTCGTTGAGCACGGCCTTGAGCCGCTCCTCGAACTCGCCCCGGTACTTGGCTCCGGCCACCAGTGAGCCCATGTCCAGGGCGAACACGGTCTTGTCGCGCAGCCCCTCGGGCACGTCGCCGCGCACGATCCGTTGGGCCAGGCCCTCCACGATCGCGGTCTTGCCGACGCCGGGGTCGCCGATCAGCACCGGGTTGTTCTTGGTCTTGCGGGACAGGATCTGGATCACGCGCCGGATCTCGCCGTCGCGGCCGATCACCGGGTCGAGCTTGTTGTTGCGAGCGTCGGCGACCAGGTCGCGGCCGTACTTCTCCAGCGCCTCGTAGGTCACCTCGGGCATGGCGGAGGTGACGCGCTGGTTGCCGCGCACCTGGGTCAGCGCGTTGAGGAACGCCTCGCGGGTGACGCCGTTCTCCTTCAGTCGCCGCCCGGCGGCCGTGGCCGAACCCTCGTCGGCCAGGGCCAGCAGCAGGTGCTCGACGGAGACGTACTCGTCCTTGAGCCGCTTGGCCTCGCGTTCGGCGGTGTCGAGCAGGCGGGACAGGCGCTGGGTGACGTACACCTGGCCGGGCTGTGCCCCCGGCCCGCTGACCCTGGGCCGCTTGGCCAGGTCCTGCTCGACCTCGGCGCGCAGCACCGACGGGTTCGCGCCCAGCTGCTCGATCAGCCGGGGGACGATGCCGTCGGGCTGGTCCAGCAGAGCGAGCAGCAGGTGCTCGCCGTCGACCTCGGTCTGACCCAGCCGCAGTGCGATCGTCTGTGCGTCATGCAGCGCTTCCTGGGACTTCTGCGTCAGCCGGTTCAGGTCCACCGTGCTCACTCCTTCGTAGCGCCGCCTGCAGGTCTTCGATGCGGTCGAGCAGGTCGACGACCAGCCCGATCGCGGTGTAGTTCAGGCACAGGTCCGCGCGCAGCCGCTGCACCCGCGCGACCTGGTGCAGCGCGGCCGGGCGGAACCACAGCCGCCCGTAGGTGTCGCGGTCGGCGTCGACCAGGCCCAGGGCCACGAACCGCTGCACCAGCACCGGGTGCAGCCCGGCCTGACGGGCGAAGCGGTCCAGGTCGAGCCGCACCGGCACGGCGATCGCGTATGTCCTCATCGTCCGGCCCTCTCCCGCTCACGCCTCGGGTCGAACGTCGACACCCGGGCCAGCTCCTCGTACAGCTCCTTCTCGCGGTCGCTCAGGTGGTCGGGCACCATGACGCGGACCTCGGCGTATAGGTCGCCCGGCTCGCCGCGCCGCGACGGCATGCCCTGCCCACGCAGCCGCAGCCGACGTCCGCTGCTCGTCCCGGCCGGGACCTGCACCGACGCCTCGCCGCCAGGGGTGGCCACCGGCACGGTCGCGCCCAGCACGGCCTCGGCCGGGGTCACCGGCAGCCGCACGTGGATGTCGCGGCCCTCGACCCGGAAGCGCGGATCGGGGCGCAGCCGCACCACCAGGTACAGGTCGCCGTGCTTGGCGCTGCCCCGGGCCCGGCCGCCCTGCCCGGCCAGCCGGATGCGCTGGCCGTCGGTCACCCCGGCCGGGATGGTCACGTCGTAGCCGCGCGGACCCTCCGGACCGGACAGGGTGATGGACCGCTTGCCGCCCCGGTACGCCTCCTCGACGCTGAGTTCCAGCTCGGCCTCCTGGTCGGCACCCGGGATCGGGCCCGTCGGCCCGCGCGCCCGGCCCGCGCCGCGCCCGGCGAACAGCCCACCGAGCAGGTCGTCGAGGTCGACGTCGCCGCCGTCGTACGACCAGCTGAACGGCTCGCCCTGCCCGCCCGCGCCCGGGAAACCCCCGCCGGGGAAGCCGCCGCGACCGGCGCCGGGGCGGAACCCGCCCGCGCCCGCCATGTCCTCGTACCCTTCGGGGATCTTGCGGAAGTCCGCGCCGAAACGGTCGTAGCGGGCGCGCTGCTGCGGGTCGTGCAGCACGTGGTACGCCTCGTTGATCTCCTTGAAACGCTCCTCGGCCTCGGGCGACTTGTTCACGTCCGGATGGAACTTGCGGGCCAGGGTGCGAAAGGCCCGCTGGATGTCGTCGGCCGAGGCGTCACGGGCGACGCCGAGCACCTCGTAGAAGTCGCGGGCCATCAGTCGTTGCCCGCGACCACGACCGACGCCGGGCGCAGCGTCCGGTCGGCCTCCCCGTAGCCGGGCCGCACCACCGCCAGCACGGTGCCCGGCGCGGCGTCCCCGGCGGGCAGCACGCTGACCGCCTCATGCCACATCGGATCGAACGGCACCCCGGTCTCCTCCCGGCGCGGGAACCCGAGCGTGGCGAGCGTGGCCACGGCCTGGTCGCGTACCGCGCGCACGCCGTCGGCCAGGGCGGCCGGGTCGGCGTCGGCGTGCTGCAGGGCAAGGTCCAGGTTGTCGATGACCGGCAGGAACACCGCGGCGGTACGGGCCCGCTCGGACTCGCGCTCGGTGGCCAGCTGCCGCTCGTACCGCTTGCGCAGGTTCTCCTGGTCGGCCAGGGCCCGGCGCAGCCGGTTCTCCAGCTCGGCCACCCTGCCGGTCTCGGCCGTCGGTGCCTGCGGGGCGCTCGGCTCGGCAGTCTCCTCCACCTCGACGTCGGCCTGGTGCGCGGGGTGAGCGTGCGGCTCGGTCATGGTCAGCTCGGCGAGAACTCGGCGTCGATGACGTCGTCGTCGCCCTGTCCGGTGCGCGCCCCGGCAGCCCCGGCCCCCGCACCCGCGCTCGGGCCGGACGGTCCGCCGGGCTGCTCGCCGCCGGTCGGCGGTCCGGACGGCCGGGCCATCAGGCCCTGCGCGACCTGCTGCAGGTCGCCGATGAGCGAACGCAGCCGGTCCAGCGGCGCGTTCTCCTTGATCGCCTGCCGGGCGTCGCCGACCAGCAGCTCCGCCCGCGCCTTCTCGTGCTCCGGTGCCGCCTCGCCCAGCTCCTGCAACCGGTGCTCCACCTGGTAGGTCAGCGACTCCAGCTCGTTGCGGGTGTCGATGGCCTGCCGCGCGCGGGCGTCCTCCTCGCGGTGGGTGTCGGCGTCGGCCACCATCCGGTCCACCTCGGAGCGGTCCAGGTTGCCGCTGTCGGAGATGGTGATGGTCTGCTCGGCGCTGGTCTCCTTGTCCTTGGCGGAGACGTTGAGGATGCCGTTGGCGTCGACGTCGAAGGTGACGTCGATCTGCGGCACGCCGCGCGGCGCGGGCCGGATGTTCTCCAGCCGGAAGCGGCCCAGCACCCGGTTGTCGGCGGCCAGCTCCCGTTCGCCCTGCAGCACCGCGATGTCGACGGCGGGCTGGTTGTCCTCGGCGGTGGTGAACGTCTCGGCGCGGCGGGCCGGGATGGTGGTGTTGCGCTCGATCACCTTGGTCATCCGGCCACCCAGGGTCTCCAGGCCCAGCGACAGCGGCGTGACGTCCAGCAGCAGCACGTCCGGGCCCTCACCGGTGAGCACCCCGGCCTGGATCGCGGCGCCCATCGCCACGACCTCGTCGGGGTTGACGCTCATGTTCGGGTCCTTGCCGCCGGTCAGGCGCCGCACCAGGGCCTGCACCGCCGGGATGCGGGTGGAGCCACCGACCAGGATCACCTCGTCGAGGTCGTTGGCGGTGGTCTTCGCGTCGCTCATCGCCTGCTCGACCGGGCCGAGGCAGCGCTGGACCAGGTCCTTGGTCAGGTCCTCGAACTTCGACCGGGTCAGCGTCATGGTCAGGTGCTTGGGCCCGGCCGCGTCGGCGGTGATGAACGGCAGGCTGACCTGGGTCTGGGTGACCGAGCTCAGCTCGACCTTCGCCTTCTCGGCGGCCTCGAACAGCCGCTGCAGCGCCTGCGGGTCGGCGCGCAGGTCGATGCGCTGCTCGTTGCGGAACTCGTCGGCCAGGTAGTCGACCAGGCGTTTGTCGAAGTCGTCGCCCCCCAGGTGCGAGTCGCCGGCGGTGGCGCGTACCTCGACCACGCCGTCGCCGACGTCGAGGATGCTCACGTCGAAGGTGCCGCCGCCCAGGTCGAAGACGAGGACGGTCTCGTGGCCCTTCTTGTCCAGGCCGTACGCCAGCGCGGCCGCCGTGGGCTCGTTGATGATGCGCAGCACCTCCAGCCCGGCGATGCGCCCGGCGTCCTTGGTCGCCTGCCGCTGCGCGTCGTTGAAGTACGCCGGTACGGTGATCACCGCCTGGGTGACCTTCTCGCCCAGGAACTTGCCCGCGTCCTCGACCAGCTTGCGCAGCACCAGCGCGCTGATCTCCTCGGGGGAGTAGAGCTTGCCCTTGACGTCGAAGCGCACCAGGTCGTCCGGCCCGGCGACCACGTCGAACGCGACGGCTTTGGCCTCGGAGCTGATCTCGTCGAAGTGACGGCCGATGAACCGCTTCGCGGAATAGATCGTGCCCTTGGGGTTCAGGATCGCCTGCCGCCGAGCGAGCTGCCCGACCAGGCGCTCCCCGGCGTCGGTGAACCCCACCACCGACGGGGTGGTGCGGGCGCCCTCGGCGTTGGGGATGACGCTCGCCTGACCGCCTTCGAACACCGCGATCACCGAGTTGGTGGTGCCGAGGTCGATACCGACTGCCTTTGCCATGATCTGCTCCCGCCCCGCCCGGCGGCGGGCGCGCAGGCTCGCACCACCGGGCATGCTACAGATGTCCGTTATTTCGTCGCATAACGCACTTACCGGAACTGTATCGCCGCCCGTCGGCGCCCGTGGCCGCTTCCACCAGTCCCCGCGGCCCACGCCCGGGGCGTGGTGTCGGGAAACAGGCAGCTCAGGGCGGTAAACCGATTCCATGGTCGAAGCGTCGAAGCGGCGTGACCCCGCGCCCCGCCGCCGACCCACCCACACCCGCCGCGGGCGGCCCTGTGCGCCCTGGCCCAGCGCGCCACCTCACCCTGGTCGGCGCCGACTCGGGCGAGCCCGCCGAGTGGGACGCCGACGCGGCGGTCACCCACCTGTTCCGGGCCCACTACCGCATCCTGGTGCGGCTGGGCGCGATGCTCTGCGGGGACCCGGCGCGCGCCGAGGAACTGGCCCAGGACGCGTACGTCCAGTTGCACGCCCGCTGGGGCCGCCTGCGCGATACCGACAAGGCCCTGGCCTACCTGCGCCAGAGCGTGGTCAACCGGTCCCGCTCCACGCTGCGCCGCAGGCTGGTCGCCGACCGCTACCTGGCCGCCCAACCGCCCCCGCCGACCATCGCCTCCGCCGAGCACCTCGCCCTGGACTCCCTCGCCCAGGCACGCATGCTGGCAGACCTGCGCACCCTGCCCGCCCGTCAGCGCGAGGCCCTGGTGCTGCGCTACTACCTGGACCTGTCCGAGGCCGACGTCGCCGACGCCATGGGCGTCAGCCGCGGCGCGGTCAAGAGCCACACCTCACGGGGCCTGGCCGCGCTGCGCCAGTCCGAGCAGTGGGCCTCCCGGGAGGAGTCATGACCACGCACCTCGGCCGAGCCAACGGCGACGAGGCGACCGAGCAGTTGCTGCGCCAGACCCTGGAGGCGTACGCGGCGACCGTGGGAGCCGACGCCGGAGCGCTGTCGGCCATCAGGACCCGGGTGCGGGAACGCACCTGGTGGCACCGTCTCCGAGGAGGAAACATGCCGCTCGCGTTCACCACCGGCACCGCGTCCGCGGTCGCCGCCACCGTGGCCGCCGTCGTCTTCAGCGTCGGCAGCTGCGCCCCGCCGGGCACACCCGACCCCGGCAGCTCGTCCGCCGCACCCGGCAGCAGCACCCCCGGCAGCCCGGCGCCCGACCCGGCCGCCTCGCCGACGCAGGGTGGCCCGCCGGGCGGCTCGCCGAACGCCGTCACCGCCAACGTGCCGATCTACTACCAGGGCGACCTCAAGGGCGTGCCCAAGCTCTACCGCGAATACCACAAGCTCCGAGTTGCCGGCGGCAGCAAGGCCGCCAGGACCGTGGCCGCGGTCACCGCGATGCTCGACGGGCGTACGGCCTACGACCCCGACTACATCAGCAGCTGGCCCGCAAGCGCCAAACTGCGCAGCGCCACGGTCGAAGGGGCCACGGTGACGGTGGACCTGAGCGGCGCCGCAATCAACGGCTACGACCCGCCGTCGAACAAGGCCGCGCTGCAGCAGCTCATCTGGACCGCCACCGCCGCCAGCGACACCGACGCGATGGTGCTGCTGCTGGACGGCAAGCAGGTCGACAAGCTGTGGAACCAGTTCCCGGTGCGTGGACGGCTGCGCCGCGGCCCGGCCGTCGACGTGCTCGCCCCGGTCTGGGTCATCGACCCGCAGCAGAACGCGGTCGTCGCGAAGGGGCCCGTCGAGATCAAGGTGGCCGGGATCGTGTTCGAGGCGACCATGCACGTCCGCGTACGCGACGCCGCCGGAAAGGTCGTGTTCGACAAGTCCGTGAACCTGGACGCGGGGCCGCCCAGCCAGGGTGCCGCGACCGTGCGCACGCCCGTGCTACCGGCCGGGAGGTACTCGGTGGAGGGGTTCTTCTACTCGCCCGCCGACAGTTCGATCCAGGCGATGGACGAGCACGTCTTCACCGTCGGCTGACGGCGCCGCGGCCGACCGGGTCACCACCCGGTCGGCCGCGGTCCGGTCAGCGCTGCATCAGCGCGAACACACCCCAGCCCACCAGGGCCCTTTCGTAGCGGACGTAGTCCAGCGGGGCCCGGTCGAGCTCCGCCCGGAACTCGGCCGCCAACTCGTCGTCGGGGTTGGCGTCCAGGAACCGGCGTACGTTGAGCCACTGCGCGGCCCGGTACCGGTCCCAGCTGTCCTCACTGGCCAACACCATCTCGACCAGGTCGAAGCCCAACTCGCCGAACCGGGCCACCAGGCGCGGCAGGGTGTCGTACTCCTCGGTCGTTCGCACGCGGCACGCTTTCGCCGTCTCCAGATCGGGCGTCTCGCCGCGCCAGAACGGCTCGCCGATCAGCATCAGGCCGCCCGGCTTCAGGCTCTGCCGCAGCAGCGCCACGGTGCCGGTGACACCGCCGCCGATCCAGGTCGCGCCGATGCACGCGACCACGTCCACGGGCTCGGCGGACACGTACGTGCTCGCGTCGCCGTGCACGAACGACACCCGGTCCGCGACGCCGAACTCGGCGACGCGCTCGCGGGCCACGGCCAGCGAGACGGTGCTGATGTCCACGCCGACCCCGCCGATGCCGTGGTCGCGGGCCCAGGTGGCCAGCGCCTCGCCCTTGCCGCAGCACAGGTCGAGCATGGACTGGCCGGCCTTCAGGCCGATGACCTCGCCCAGCAGGGCGAGCTTGGCGGAGTCGATCGGGTTGAGGACCCGGTGGCTGTCTTCCCGGATGGAGTAACTACGAGGCAGATCCAATGTCGTGCTTCCTCACGTGTGTTTGTCGGGTCGTCGAAAAGGGGAGCTGACGAGCCACAACGACACGCATCAAAACACCTGCTTCCATACCGGAGAAAATGATCGCCGCACAGTAACCACCGCCTTCGGCCGCCGCAACCGGATTACCGGCGCCCGCGCACCGCCCAGGCTTTGGCGGTCAGGCGGATCGTCCCGTCCGGGGCCACCGGCAGCCGCGAGGCGAGCAGGTCACGCAGCCGAGACCGGTGCTCGTCGGCCAGCGACCGGACGTATCCCGGCGCCGGACCCTGCCCGCCGAGGAACGGGTTCCAGTAGTCCGCGAAGTCCACGAACGGAGTCGGCACCACCAGCTCCTCGAGCCGCACTTCGGTGAACCCGGCATCGGTCCAGAGCGTCCGCAGCGGGTCGGGCGCGCAGATCGACGCGCGGCGGCCCTCGTCGAGTTCGGCCGCGGCCGTGTCCAGCAGTGCCGCGGCGTCCCAGAAGTGCCGCATGAGGCCCATGCCCGCGGCGTAGTCCCAGACGTACGCGGCGGCCACGCCGCCGGGCCGGGTCACCCTCGCGAACTCCGCCACCGCCACGGCCGGCTCCGGCACGAAGTTGAGCACCAGCGCGCTGACCACGGCCTCGACGGCGCCGTCGGGCAGTGGCAGGGCCCGCGCGTCGCCGACCCGGAACGCGGCACGCGGGTCGGTGATCCGTGCGGTCGCGTCGGCGACGAACGAGGCGGAGGGGTCGACGCCGGTGACCGCCGCCGGTTCGGACAGGGCGAGCACCGCCTCGGACAGCGCGCCGGTGCCGCAGCCGACGTCCAGCCAGCGCTGGTGCGCGGGCAGGTCCAGCCAGGCCAGGAACCGGGGTGCGACCAGGCGGCTCCAGCGTCCGACGTACGCCTCATAGGCCGCCGGATCGGCGAAGGTCGGTGGTGTCATGCCGACACGGTACGACGACCGCCGATGCGTCAGCGCACCGCCGGGGAGCGGGTCGACGGGACACCCGCCTGGTCGAGCAGTTCGTGCATCCGCGCCGGGCTCAGCGCCGGGTTGGCCGCCGCCGCCTGGGCCAGGTCCTCGTCCTCGAGCAGGAACGCCAGCCGGTCGGCGGGCAGCCTCGGACAGGAGGCCGCCGCGTCGCGCACGTCCGGGTCGTTGTCGAAGGTCAACCGCTCGATCAGCAGCGGATCGGCCCGCGGATCGAGGGTGGCCAGCCGCCGCACCTGCGGGTCACCGTGCTGGCCGAACCGGGCCAATCCGATGACCGGGAAGTTCGGGTGCGCGGTCAGCGGCCACCGGTGCGGGCCGGGGTCCTCCAGGAACGTGCGTAGCAGCGCCTCGGCGGGGGTTTCGGGGTGGTGGTGACTGAGCACCATTCGCACCTCGATGTCCGGGTCGGCGGCGAGCAGGTCGATCAGGTCCGGGCCGAGGTCGGTCCGGGCCGCCAGCTGGGCCCGGATGGACGACGACGGATGCCGGGCGAGCCGGGCCACCGCCTCGGGCGGGGTGCTCGGGTTGTAGGCGAGCATGTGCAGGTCGGACGGGTCGCCGCCGGCCATGGTGCGGGCGACGACCGCCGCCGAGAGCCGCCGGTTCATGATCGCGTCGTGGTAGGCGGGGTCGTGTCGGTCGGGCAGGTCGTCCACCTCCACCGCGGTGGTGTGGCGGGCGTGGGCGGCCAGCGCGGCGGCCCGTACCCCCGCCTCGGGGTCCTCGCGCAGCGCGGCCCGCGCCGGTTGGCTCAGCGCGGTCCAGAACCGGCACGCCCAGGTCCGCGCGCTCGGCTTCGGGTGGGTGGCGGCGAGCTCGTATGCGCGCCGGGCGTGCGCCGAGTAGACCAGCTCCTCGAAGATCTCCGACCGGTCCCGGTCGAGCAGGTAGCGCAGCGCGGCGTCGGGCAGCAGCCGTCCGCGCAGCAGCTCACGCGGATTGCGGGCCAGCCGCTTCAGCCCCCGCTCGTCGACCGCCGCGTGGGCCCACTGCGACGCGGGCACGTGCGGGTTGTCCGCCAGCAGGCTGCGGGGCTGTCCCTCGGGGTGGCGCATGATCGCGTCGACGACCGGCTGCGGCAGGGGCCGCTGCGCGCACAGCACCGGCCAGGCCGCTGCCGCCGACGGGTACAGCAGCCGCACGAGGACATCGGCAGGCGCCGCCGGGTTGGCGGCCAGTCCGCGCAGCCAGAGATCACGCATTGTTGCGAGGCTACCCAACGTATTGCGCACAGGCTCGTCCCATGAATAGAACTCACACGATCGGTGGTAGCGCTCCACGCCTTCGGCGGAGCGCGTTTCGGAGCGACATCCTTCCTCCGGCGGACACCCGGTCGCCACCCGTGTCGGGTCGGCGGTCGGGGTCCGCCCGTTCAGCACCAGGGCAGCCGCACCGCCTCCAGCCCGCCGTCGGCGAGTATCGCCTCGACCAGCTCCGGTGGGCCGCTGACCTTCGTGCCCCACAGGTCCCAGTCGGACCAGGTCACCCAGGTCCGGTCCACCGGCCACAGGTTCGCCGGCGAACCGTCACCGAAGTCGTGGTCGTACAGTGCGACCGCAGCACCCAGTGGCCCCGTCAGCATCCGCGCCTGATCGTCGGGGGAGTGCCCTGGGCTCAGGTACGCCAGACACGGCGTCGCCGCGCCCATCGGCGAGTTTCGCAGCAACAGTTCCACCAGTCGCGACCAGCTCTCCCGGTCCAGCGAGCCCTCGGCGGGCGGCTCGACGCTGGCCGGCCAGCTGCCGTCCGGGTGCGCCCCGGCCAGGCTGCGGAAGCAGGGCTGCTCGCCCTCGGCCACGACCGGCTCGCCCAGCCGCTCCGCCAGCTCGTGCCAGCGCAGCCGCCGCCAGCCCTGCCCCGGATGCTGCGAGCGGCCGACCTGGCCACCGGTCTCGATCACACCCCAGGCGTCGACGTCGATGCCGCCGACCACGTTGGGCTCGACCATGCCCGCTTCGAGCAGGCTGCGCCGCAGGTCCTGATGGGTGGTGCGGGTCGGGCCGGATTCCCATTCGTACATGGCGTGCAGGATCCAGACCGCATCGGGCCGGGCGCCGGGGTCGTAGCCCCGATCGGCGCCGTCGGGGTCGAGTTCGGCGAGCCAGTCGGCCTCGGACAGGGCCACGGGTCGCCAGGGAGTGTCGGCCACGGCCCTATGATCACAAATTACGGTCCGGTACGCATCAGCCGCCCGTCCGCGAGTCTGGTGGCCCCGCGCGGCGATGCCCATACTGGATCGATGCCGCTCGCCGATGTCGCACCGGACCCCACCGAGGTCGCCGCCCCCTTCGTCTTCATCGGGTTGGCGTGCCTGGCTGTCGTCGCCGTGATCGTGGTGGTGGTCGTCCTGGTCAGACGCTCGCGCTGATGAGTCCCGCCAGCACCGACAGGGCGTTGACCCCGACCGCCAGCACCACCAGCAGCCGATCCGGCCGCCGCAGCCACCACGCCAGCAACGCCGCCTCGGTCGCGCACACCGCCGCCTCGGCCGCCACCAGCAGCACCGGGTACGCCCCGACGCCCCGGACCTGCCACAGCGCACTCCACAGCACCGGATGGGTCACCAGGTTGACCCCGACGCCGATGGCACCGGCCCGCACCCACGGCACCCGCCAGCCCGCATGCAGCGCCACGGCATACAGCGGCACCTCCACCGCCAGGGTCAGCGCCAACGCGGCCGGATACGGGGACATCCGGTGACGGTAGCCGCCACCGCCCCGACCCGCGACCGCGCGCTCACCGCCAGCACCGCCCTGGCCTGCTGCGCGGCCGTCGCCCTGGTCGCCGCGCTGCGCGCCCCGCTGGCCGCGATGGTGCTCGGGCTGATGGCGTTCGGGGTGCTGCACAACGTGCTGGAGCTGCGCTACGTCGCCGGGCGCTTCGCCGACGTGCTGCGCGGCCCGCTACTGCTCTGGTCGGCGGCCGTGGTCACCGGCATCGCCGCCTGCCGCCTGCTGACCCTGCGTACGCCGGAGATCCTGCTCGGCTACGGGGTGCTCGCGGTCGGCGTCGTGTACGCGGTGCCGCGCCGGTGGCTGCTGCCCGCCCTCGGCGGGTTGGGGGTCGCGGCGGCGGTGTCGCTGCGCTGGCCCGCGTATCACTTCGTGGTCCTGGCCCATCTGCACAACGTCGTGCCGCTGTTCTTCCTGTGGGAGTGGTCGCGGCGGCTGCCCGAACGGTCCCGTCTGGTGTTCCGGGCGGTGCAGCTCGGCTGGGTGCTGGCCGTGCCCGCGCTGCTGCTGTCCGGGCTGCTCGACGGCCTGCTGGTGCGCGGTAGCGCCGCCGTGACCGCGTTCGCGGGCACCCCGGCGGCCCTGGCGGCGCCGGTGGTGCCGCCCGGTGCGCAGACCGGGCTGCGGTTCCTGGCCGTGTTCGCGTTTCTGCAGGCCATGCACTACGTGGTATGGCTGGGGTTCCTGCCGTGGCAGGCGCCGGAGGCGGTGGCCGTGTTCGAGGCGCGGGTGCCGTGGCTGCGCGGCTGGCGGCCGTGGGCGCTCGGCCTGAGCGCGGCGGCGGTGCTCGGCGTGCTGTTCGTCGCCGACTACCTCCAGGGCCGCGCCTTCTACCAGGCATTCGCCAGCTACCACGCGTACCTGGAGTTCCCGGTCCTGCTCGCCCTGCTGTTCGCGGGCGGTGGGCGCGATCTGCTCGGATCGCGCCCACGCTGATCGGGCTCAGCCGGGCAGGATGCTCGTGCCCACCAGGATCACCGCGCCCACCTCCACGTGGGCCGGGACCAGGCTGTGCGGGGTGTCGCTCATGCCCTCGCCGACCTCGTCGGGCGCGGATCGGGGGCTCAGCTCCTCGACGTGCACCACCTGCCCCAGTCGCACGTCCGCCGCGTCGGCGTAGAGGCGGGCCTTGCGGCGGGCGTCGGCGACCGCCTCGCGCCGGGCCTGGTCGACCAGTTCCTGACGGGTCGACACGTCGAACTGGACGCTGCCGATCCGCGCGGCTCCTGCCGCCACCAACGCACCCAGCAGTTCCTCCAGGCGGCCCAGCCCCGTGGTGGCGAACGTGAACGAGGCCCAGCAGTGATGGCCGACGAAGATCTCCTTCTCGCCCGTCCAATGTGTCTCGGGCCGTATCGCGAACGTCGAGTTCGTGACCGCCGTATCGGGCACCCCGAACCCGGTCAGTGCGGCCCGGACCGCGTCGAGCACCGCCGTCGTGCGTCGCATCGCCTCGGCCGAGGTCGGTTCGGTGTGCTCCACCACCACTTGAGCGGTGGCGATGTCCGGTGCGGATCGCACCGTGGCCCGACCGACCGTGCCGACACCCCACGGGTTGTCAATCAACATGGACCGGATTGAAGCACGTAGGGGCCGGTATGGACTGACCCCGAGCCGGGACCCCTCGGCGGGAGCCCGGTCGGCGGCACGCCGCACCGACAGCTCACCTCATTTCGAGGGCCGATCCCCGCCAAGGGCTGGTGCCCGGCGGTCCGTCTCGATAGATTCGCCGCCATGACCCCCGTCACACCGTCGCCGATCGCGTCGGCATCCGGCGGCTCGCGGCTGCTCGGCGGCCTGCTGGTGCTCGCGCTCGTCGGTCTGGTGGTCGTGGTGACACAGTGGCCGGAGCCGCCGCCGGACGTGCAGAAACCGACGGCGCCCGGCGCGGTCGGCGTCGGCGAGACGACGTGCAGGTCGATCGCGCTCAGCTGGGGCAAGGCGACCGACGACTCCGATGTCACGGGCTACGACGTCTACCACGACGGTCAGCACGTCACCGGTGTGGGCGGCGACCAGCTCGCCGCGGTGATCGCAGGTGAGCCCGCCACGACCTGGAACATCCACGTCACCGCTCGCGACGAGGCGGGCAACGTGTCCCCGGCCAGCGCGTCCGTCGCGGTGACGCCGCCGCAGTGCGGTTCGGACACCAAGGCGCCCAGTGCCCCGGGTGGGGTCAAGGCGACCGCCGACGGGACCACCGTCACCACGGCCTGGGCCGCCGCCACCGACGACGTCCGGGTCACCGCGTACGACGTCTTCCGCGACGGGAACCGGGTCGGCACGGTCGCGGCCACCGGTGACGCGAAACAGTTCACCTTCCTCGACTTCGGGGTGCCCGCCGCCACAAACCACCGCTACCAGGTCAGCGCCCGCGACAGCCAGGGCAACGTGTCGGGGCGCAGCGCCGGGGCCGATGTCACCGCGGGCGCGCAGTGCACGCTGCTGTGCTCGATCACCCCGGTCGCCAAGGACACCGACCTGGTGTGGGGGCTGGTCGAGCTGCCCGACGGCTCGGTGCTCTACGCCAGGCGGGACAAGCGCGAGATCGTCCGGCTGGATCCGCGTACCGGTCAGGCGACCTCGCTCGGGCAGGTGCCCGGCGCGGTGAGCACCGGCGGCGACGGCGGTGTGCTGGGTCTCACCATCGCGCCCACATTCGCCAAGGACCACTGGATCTACGTCTTCTACACCACCGCGAGCGACAACCGGATCGCCCGGCTGCGGCTGCGCGGCGCCTCGCTGGACACCGGGTCGATGCAGTCGCTGCTGGTCGGGATTCCGCGAGCCAAGTCCCACAACGGGGGACGGCTGCGGTTCGGACCCGACGGCAAGCTGTACGCCGCCACCGGAGACGCCCAGAACCCGCGACTGGCCCAGGACAACAACAGCCTCGCGGGCAAGGTCCTGCGCTTCAACCCCGACGGGAAGATCCCGGCGGGCAACCCGTTCGGCGGCTACATCTGGAGCCTGGGCCACCGCAA
This sequence comes from Catellatospora tritici, assembly GCF_019083965.1. GTDB lineage: Bacteria > Actinomycetota > Actinomycetes > Mycobacteriales > Micromonosporaceae > Catellatospora > Catellatospora tritici. The sequence goes on along the minus strand of NZ_JAHRCY010000031.1, from coordinate 17,297 downwards.
CCCGCAGGGCCTCGCCTTCGACTCGCGGGGCTGGCTGTGGTCGCAGGAGTCCGGCGACAAGTCAGTGGACGAGACGAACTACATCGCCAAGGGCGGCAACTACGGCTGGCCCCTGTGCGAGGGCACCGAGTCGAAGTCCGGCACCGGCTGCGACACGCACGGCTTCGAAGCGCCGTTCGCCACGTTCGGGCCCAGCGATGGCCTCTGCAGCGGGATGGCGATCGTCCGCGACATCGGCTACCTCGCCTGCGCGGGCGGTGCCCGGCTCTACCGGGTCCCGATCACCGATGAGGGGCTCACCGACATGCAACCCCTCCTGGTCGGCGCCTACGGTCCGCTCATCGCGGCCGAACCCGGCCGAGACGGGACACTGTGGATCACCACCCGCACGGGCACCGAAACGCAGATCCTCCGGATCATGCTGCCCCCCGCTGCCTGACCGGCGGGAGGGCGCCGTTGCCATCACCCATCACCCGTCAACCAGGCAGACCTCGGGTGCTCGCGAGGGCGTGTTCGGGCAGCTCGCCCACTGCCCGGCGGCTGCCGATCGCGCAATCAGGAAGACGCGGCCGAAGCTCGGGCACGCCTAGGGTTTGGCATGCCCTCCGACCGTACGGCCGTGGTGATCGGTGCCAGTATGGGCGGGCTGCTCGCGGCCCGCGCCCTCAGCGACTCCTACGCCAGGATCCTGCTGGTGGACCGCGACGACCTGCCCGCCGAACCCACTGCCCGCCGGGGTGTGCCGCAGGGGCGCCAGCTGCATGTCATGCTCACCCGGGGCCGCCACGCGCTGGACGAGCTGTTCCCCGGGCTGTCGGAGGAGCTGGCCGGTCTCGCGGTGCCGCTGATCGACCTGCACGAGCAGGTCTCCTGGTACAACGACGGCTACCTGATGTCGCGGCGACCGTCGCAGCTGCTCGCGATCGGCCTGACCCGGCCGCTGCTGGAGCATGCGGTCCGCGGCCGGGTCGCCGCGCTGCCCGGGATCGAGTTCGTCACCGCGACGGAGGTGCTCGCGCTCACCGCGACCGCCGACCGCGGCCGGGTCACCGGGGTGCGGCTGCGCCATCGCGACGGTGCCGAGCAGATCGTCCCCGCCGACCTGGTCGTGGACGCGAGCGGCCGCGCCTCGCGCAGCCCGCTGTGGCTCGAGGAGCTCGGTTACGCGCCACCGGTAGAGGATCGGGTGCGGGTCGACGTCACCTATGTCACCCGGCTGTACCAACGGGAGCCGCACCACCTGGACGGACTGCTGGGCACGCTGGCCAACGCGGTGCCGGGCGCGCCGCGCGCGGGCATCGCCATCGTGCAGGAGGACGGCCGGATCGCGGTCGGGTTCAGCGGCATGATGGGCGAGCAGCCGCCGACCGGTGACGAGGAGATGCTCGCCTTCGCGCGGACCCTGGCGACGCCGTGGATCACCGAGATCGTCGAGGCCGCCACACCGGTGACCGAGGCGGTCCGCATGCGCTTCCCGGCGAGTGTGCGCAGGCGGTACGAGCGGCTGCGCCGGTTCCCGGCGGGCTACCTGGTCGTCGCGGACGCGATGTGCAGCTTCAACCCGATCTACGCGCAGGGCATCACCATCGCGGCGTTGGAGGCGCTGCTCCTGCGCCGACTGGTGGCGGCGGGGGAGTCCGGGCTGAGTCGCCGCTTCTTCCGGGGCAGCGCCCGGCTGATCGACGGGCCGTGGTCCATCGCGGTCGGCACCGACCTGCGGTTCCCGGCGGTCGAGGGGCCCCGGTCACCGCGGGTCCGGTTCGTCAACGCGTACGTGCACCGGCTGCACGTCGCGGCGACGGCCGACCCGGTGCTGGGCGCCGCGTTCCTGCGCGTGCTCAACCTGCTGGAACCGCCGACGGCGCTGCTGCGGCCGGGAACGATGCTGCGCGTGCTGCGCGGCTTCTGGCGTGGCGGCCGCCCCTACACCCCGGTCATGAACCCGCAACGCGTGGCGGCCGATCCAGCGGCCTCGACGCTCGGGTGAGGGTGCCGGTCCGGCGTGGACAGCCGCCGGACCGGTGCGGGTCAGCCCTGCCGGACGCGTTTCGCGTCGAGCCGTTCGGGCACCGGCCAACGCACGTCGCGGGCCAGCCCGAGCTTCTCGAAGATCCAGATGAGCCGGGCGGCAGGGTCGAGTTGGCCGCGCAGCACGCCGTGGCGGGCGCCGGTCGGATCGGCGTGGTGGGAGTTGTGCCAGCTCTCCCCGAAGGACAGCAGGGCCAGCGGCCAGAAGTTGGTGGCCCGGTCCTTGCTCACGAAGGGCCGCTCACCCACGACGTGGCAGATGGAGTTCACCGACCAGGTGACGTGGTGCAGCACAGCCATGCGAACCAGCCCGGCCCAGAAGAAGGCGCTCAGTGCGCCCGCCCAGGTGCCGGTGATCAGGCCGCCGATCAGGGCGGGTGTGAGCAGGGACACCGCGACCAGCGGCCCGAAGAGGCGGTCGACCACCCGGATGTCGCGGTCGGCGACCAGGTCGGGGGCGAAGCGGGCCCGGTTGCTCAGCTCTCGCCGGAACATCCAGCCGATGTGGGCGTGGAACAGGCCCTTGAGCACCGCGGTGACGCTGGTGCCGTAGCGCCAGGGCGAGTGCGGGTCGCCTTCGCGGTCGGAGAAGGCGTGGTGGCGGCGGTGGTTGGCGACCCACTGGGTCGGCGAACCCTCGACGGCGAGCGATCCGGCCACGGCCAGTGCCACGCGCAGTCCGCGCCGTGCCTTGAACGACCCGTGGGTCAGGTGGCGGTGATACCCGGCCGCGATGCCGAAGCCGCTGATCAGATAACTGGTGATCGCAAGGGCCAGATCGACGCCGGACAACCCCCAGCCCCAGGCTACCGGCACGGCGGCGAGCAGCGCGACGAACGGGGTGACCACGAAGATCCAGATCGCGATCGCACCTGCTCTGCTCTGCGGCGCCGCGAGCAGCGGCTTGGGTTCGTGCACGGTCCGGGGGACATCGAGGCGGTCGACGACCGCCGGCGGACTGGTCGCGCCCATGCGACTCCTGTCTGAGATTCGGTGGTGGGTTCGTGCTGGCCCGGTTAGGGACATGGCCGGGAGCCCGATGGGTTCCCGGCCATGATCACGATTGCTCAGAGGACGCGAACGCCCGCTGCCTGCGGACCCTTCTGGCCCTGCACGATGTCGAACTCGACTCGCTGGTTCTCGCCGAGGCTGCGGAAGCCGTTCGACTGAATCTCAGAGAAGTGGACGAAGACGTCGGCGCTGCCGTCGTCGACGGTGATGAAGCCGAAGCCCTTTTCGTCGTTGAACCACTTCACGGTGCCCTGTGCCATGTGTCTCCTCCTTGGGAGCGGGAGCCGCACTGTGCGGCTGTCCGAGCCGTTTGCCCTGGCGGCCACATCCGCCCCAAGAGGAAGACGAAACCACCCGCGCTCGATCCGCGGATGTCAAAAGATCAACTACTGAGATACGCAAAATCACGACTAGGTGGTCAACTCTGCCACACCCGCTCCTATTCCCGCCGAACCGGGTTCGTCGCTCGCGGAAACGGCTCGGCACCTGGCCGTCCATGGGCGCGGCCGCGGTGCGGGTTCGGCGGCGACGGCCGGAACCGGTCGAAACCGACCTTTTAGCGCCGCTGCCCTGTGGCGAAGTAGGCGGCGAGCTCCTCGGTGAGCGCGGGGACGGCCTGGGGCACTCCACCCGAGCGCAGCGACCTGGTCGCGGCGGCCCCGGCCGCCACGGACATGCGCGCGGCGACCGGCGAGGTGTCGGTATGGCCGCCCGCGCCGACGAACCGGCGGAACTCGGCGATGATCAGTGCGTCGGCCCCGCCGTGGCCGCCCTCGGCGACCGGCACGACGTACTCGGCATCGGCGTCGGCGCGGTAGTCCGAGCGCCGCCCGTTCCACACCCTGACCACCGCCCCCGGCTGGTCGCCGAAGTTCTCCAACCGGCCCGCGTCGCCGATGACGGTGTAGTTGCGCCAGTAGTCCGGGGTGAAGTGGCACTGCTGGTAGGCGGCGAGTACGCCGTTGTCCAGGCGCAGGTTGACGATGGACACGTCCTCGACGTCGATCTCGGCGTGCAGTCCGGTCTGGGCCAGCGGCGGCCAGTGCCCGGCGGGATCGAACCAGTCGTCGCGCTTGGGCTCGTCGGGTGCGCGCCGGTCGGTGACCCGCCCGTAGACCCGCAGGTCGCCGAAGGCGCTGACCACCTCGGTGTACCCGCCCGCCAGCCAGTGGAGCACGTCGATGTCGTGGGCGGCCTTCTGCAGCAGCAGCGAGGTGGTGTGGCGGCGCTGGGCGTGCCAGTCCTTGAAGTAGTAGTCGCCGCCGTGGCCGACGAAATGCCGTACCCAGACGGTCTGGACCTGGCCGATCTCACCGCGGGCGATGATGTCGCGCATGAGCCGGACCACGCCCATGTGCCGCATGTTGTGGCCGACGTAGAGCCGCGAGCCGGTCTCGTGCGCGACGGCCAGCACGCGGTCGCACTCCTCGGTGCTGATCCCCAGCGGCTTCTCCACGTACGCCGCCTTGCCCGCGCGCAGCGTGTCGGTGGCGACCCGCTCGTGGGTGTGGTCAGGGGTCAGCACGATGACCGCGTCGATGTCGTCGCGGTTGAGCAGCGTGCGGTAGTCGTCGACGATGTCGGCCTCGGGCAGGTCGGCGGCGGCCTCGGTCTGTGCCGCCGGGTCGGTGTCGGCGACGGCCACGACCCGGCAGCCGTCGCCGGGGCGGTGCGCGGTGCGGGCGAGGCTGGCGCGCAGGCCGTAGCCGATGACGCCGAGTCTGAGGTCGTGCATGGGTGCTCCAGGGCTGAGGATGGGCCGCAGGCCAGGTTCCCGCGTGCGGGCGGGGGGCCTGGCCTGCGCGGAAGCGGACCTGTCAGTTGCGGCGAGGGGCGACCGGGGCCGAGAGCCCCGCGCTGAAGAGCCGGTCGTCGACCTCGTTCAGGGACAGTTTCAGCGCGCCGAGGGCGACGGAGTCGGCGCCGAGGGTGGAGGCCCGGACCTCGGGCATCCGCAGACACAGGCGCTGGAGTTCGTGGCGCAGCGGGTCGAGGATGAGGTCGGCCGAGCGGGAGTAGCCGCCGCCCAGGACGACGACCTGCGGGTCGAGGGTGAGCACCAGCGCGGCGGCACCCACGGCGAGGTCCTTGACGTAGCGGCTGACCGCCAGGCGGGCGGCCTTGTCGCCGTCGCGGGCGGCCGTGAAGACCCAGGCCGCCGCGTCGTCGGCGCTGACGGTGTCGGGCACGCCCGGGCAGTTCTGCAGGTGCTCGGGCGCGTTGAGCCAGCGGACGTGCTTGAGCGCGCCGATCTCACCGGCGGCGCCGCCGAACCCGCGGCGCAGCACGCCGTCGAGGATGAGGCCCGCGCCGGTACGCATACCGGCGAGCAGGTAGACGATGTCGTTGGCGTCGCTGGCCGCGCCCTTCCACTGCTCGGCGACGGCGGCCAGCTTGCAGTCGTTCTCCACCACGACCGGGCAGGCGAACCGGTGGCTGAGGTGGCCGGTCAGGTTGACGCTCTTCCAGCCGGGCAGCGGAGTGAAGAAGCTGGTCCGACCGGTGGCGTCGACGGCGCCGGTGACCGCGACGGTCACCGCCCAGATGTCGGAGGGCGTCATGGCCGCGGCGGCGAGGCAGTCGCTGACGACCTTGTCGAGTTCGGCGAGGCGGTCGGCTGGCGGGGCGTCGGCGGCGACGCTCTGCCGGACGGTCTGCACGATGTTGCCGTCGAGGTCGCACAGCAGCGCGAGGATCTTGTGTACGCCGACGTCGATGCCGAGCACGTGTCCGGCGGTGGCCCGGAACTGGTAGCGGCGGGCGGGCCGACCCACGGCGCTGTTGGCGCCGGGTTCCAACACGACGGCCCAGCCGTCGGCGACCAGGCCCTGGGCGATGACGTCGACGGCGGGGCGGGACAGCCCGGTGCGCTGCGACAGCTCGGTGACCGTGGAAGGCGGCTGGTTACGCAGTGCACGCACGATGCTCAGGGAGTTGAGTTCGCGCAGACGCGGCAGATCCGTTCCGGTGGTGGCCAGGTCTGTCACGATTTATCCCTTGAGAGTGCGTGGAGACACATGATGAATACGCTACGATCTTTACAAAATAGTGGGGTGATGGCAAGTCGGTCGACGCCTGCCGACCGGGGCGCGATACCGCCGGTCAGCAGGCGTGTCGGCAAGTCAGGAGATCGGGTACGCCTGGTCGGCCGGAGTGATCGCCGCGGTGAAGTCGGTGAGTCTGCCGTCGATCGTGTACCGGTAGCGGTCGATGCGCCGGATGTCCGGGTGCGCCGTGAGGTACGTGCTCATCGCTTCGAGCTCGGCAGGGGTCAGCCAGCTGGGCGGGTCCGACAGCGCCCGGAACCGGCAGATGTCGGCCAGGTCCCGCAGCCACACCAGTTGCTGCTCGGTGAGCAGGTTGAGGCGGCTGCGGAAGTAGATGACATCGGGATCGACCTCGGCCAGCGGCTGCTGCCACAGCCGGTGCAGGGTGTTGACGACCGCGTTGCGCGCCATCGCGTCGGACGGGTCGTCGCTGGCGTAGTTCTGCCACATCGGCGCGACGTCCGGTCCACTGCGCAGCCCGTCGAGGATGCCCAGCGAAGGCAGGATCATGGCACCGCTGCCCAGCAGGTACACGTCGGCACCGGCGGTCTGGCGGATGATGCCGAGCGCGTCGCGGTAGGACTGCTCGCGCTCCGCGCCGTCGGCGCGTGCGCCCGGTGCGGCACCGGCGTTGACGAAGTCGAGCTTGAGGTACTTGAACCCCCACTCGTGCACCACCCGGTGCGTCAGCTCCGCAAGGTACTCGCGCGCGGCGGCGGTGGACAGGTCGAGGGCGTGGTAGCCGCTGCCCCAGTTGTGTCCGGCGATCACCTTCTCGCCACTGGCGTCGCGCAGCAGCAACTCCGGGCGTCGCCGGGCGAGCTGCGAGTCGGGCAGCGCGATGAACGGGGCCAGCCACAGCCCGGCGGTCATGCCCGCGTCGGTGATCCGCTCGGCCAGCGCCTTCATGCCCGAGGGGAACTTGTGGTTGGGCTGCCAGTCGCCGACGAGCTGCTCCCAGCCGTCGTCGACCTGCACCACGTCGAACGGCAGGTCGCGCAGTGAGTCGACGTCCTTGGCGAGCTGCTGCTCGGTGATGGTCTCGTAGTAGGCGTACCAGGAGCACCAGACGTTGCCGGCGCGGCGGCCGCTGCTGCCCAGCCGGGCCGCGAGCTGGCGGGTGTAGGCCCCGAACACCTCCTCCTCGGGGCCGAAGGCGAGGAACCAGGGCTGCGCCCCGGTCTCGTACCAGCCGGAGAGGGTGTCGCGGTCGGCCGACAGGCGGGCCACGCCCAGGCCGAGCGCGCCGAGCAGCAGGACGTTGCCGTCCTCGGCGTCGAGCGCGGCCACCGCCGAGGAGTGGTGGCGCGAAGGGTCGTCCCACACGTCGTCGTCGGCGGTGACGCGCCGTTGCGGGTTGGCGATGCGCAGCGGAGGTTCGGACAGACGCCGCCAGCCGCACGGACTCCACGAGTTGTACCCGTGCCGGTAGAACGGCGCGTCCCCGAGTCCGTGCAGCAGAGCGACGCGTCCCGGTGGAAGAATCAGGCCCCCGTCGGCTGCGAGCGGGCTGCCGGGTCCGTCGTGTTCGAGGGCGAGGGTGTGGCCGGCGAGCTCGATGAGCAGTGCCATGGTTCTCCTAGACAGGTGCGATGCGGCGAGGGCGGGGTGCGGCGGGTCCGACACGTGGCGGACCCGCCGCATCCGGTAGTGGCGGACGCTTACTTGAACAGGGCGTTGACCTGCTCGTTGGCCTTCTTCAGCGTGGTCGCGGTGTCGGCACCGAGCACCGCGGCCTGGATGGCGTCCTGGACGATCTGGCTGACCTCGTTGCCGTGCTCGGTGATCGGCACGAAGAACGTGCCGCCCGCAGCGGTGGCCTCGGAGATGAAGGCCTGCACGTCACGGCCCTTGCCCTGGTGCGCGGCCAGCGCCTTCTCGCTGGCCGACTTGATGGCCGGGAAGACCACGCCGTTGCTGCCGACGACGTTCTGGCAGTCGGCCGAGGCCAGGTACTTGACCCACTTCCAGGCCTCGTCCTTGTGCTTGGTGCCGGCCCAGATGGCGTCGGACAGGCCGTTGATGGCCGTCTTGCGGCCCTGCGGCCCGGTCGGCAGCGGCGCGAACGCGAACTTGAGCTTCGCGCCCTCACCGAGGTAGCTGTTGATCATCCAGGAACCGGAGACGGTCAGGGCACCGGTGCCCGCGTTGAGCAGCGCGTCTCGGCTGAGCGTGGACGCCTTGTCCAGCGCGGGGCTGTAGCCCTTGGCGATCAGGTGCTTGAACCAGTCGATGGTCTCGGCCAGCTTCGGGTCGTCGTACTTGTACTGGGTGCCCCACGGGTTCTTGTCCAGGTAGGTGAACCCGTTGCTGGCGGCCAGGTCGCCCCAGCCGTTCTGGCCCTGGGAACCGTCGGCCCACTCCGGCAGAAAGCCGAAGACCTTGACCTTGGTCTTGTCGAAGGCCGGGTCGAGGCCGTTCTTGCCGTTCGCGTCGACGGTCGCCTTGGCGATCACCTGCTCGAACGTGCCGCCGTCGGTCGGGTTCCAGGTGAGGTTCTGCAGGCTCGCCGGGTCGATGCCCTGCTTGGTGAAGTGCTCGGTGTTGTAGACCAGCGCCATGGTGTCCCAGTCCTTGGGCAGGCCGAAGCGCTGGTCGCCCTTGGTGAACAGGTCGGCCAGGCCGCCCGAGTACTGGGTCAGGTCGATCTTGTCGGCGGTGACGTACGGCTGGATGTCGAGGATCTGCCCGGAGCTGACGAACTGGGGGTAGTACGAGCCCTGGTTGGTCCACACGTCCGGGGCGTCACCCGCGGCGATCTGGGTGGTGAGGTTCTGCCAGTACTCATTCCACGCGGACTGGCTGATCTTGATGGTGATGTCCGGGTTGGCGGTGTGGAACGCGTCGGCGCACTGCTGGTACGACGCCTTCTGGTTGTCGTCCCACAGCCAGTAGTTCAGCGTGACGGGGCCGCCGGCCTCGTCGTCGGCCTTGGTGCACGCGGCCAGGCTCGCCGCCACAGCCAGGGACAGCAGTGCCGCCCCGGCCCGTGATCTGCGGTTCATCGGTTCCTTCTTTCTCGAGGGTTGGGTGTTGCTACTTGCTGCCGGTGAAGTTCAGGGACTGGACCAGCCGCTTGCCCATGAGGATCAGCAGCACCAGGACGGGCAGGACCGACAGCGTCGAGGCGGCCATCAGGCCGGTCCAGTCGGGTTGGGTGTTGGGGGACTGCTGCAGGAAGACGCCGAGCGCGACGGTGACCAGACGGTTGTCCTCGTCGCGGCCGACCAGCAGCGGCCACAGGAAGTCCTTCCAGGCCCACACGGTGGTGGTCATCCCGATGGTGATCAGCGGGCCGCGGCTCATCGGCAGCGCGATGCGCCAGAAGATGCCCCAGGCGCCGTTGCCGTCGAGGATGGCCGCCTCCTCCACGTCGCGTGGCGGCGACAGGAAGAACTGGCGCAGGAAGAACACCGCGAACGGCGTCATCAGGATGGTCGGGGCGACCATGCCGGCCATCGTGTTCATCAGGCCGAGGTCCTTGACCAGGATGAAGTTGGGCAGCAGCGTGAAGATCGGCGGCACCATCAGCGCCGCGATCACGATCGCGAACACCAGGTCGCGGCCGGGGAAGCGCAGCCGGGCGAAGGCGTATCCGGCCATCGCGCAGAACAGGGTCTGCAGCGCCGCGATCAGTCCGCAGTAGATGATCGAGTTCAGCAGGTACGCCGCGAAGTTGATCTGGGCGCCGGAGCCCCCGGCGGCGCGGGCCTCGGCCTCGGTGGTCAGCCCCAGCACCCGGATGAAGTTGATCAGGGTCGGGTGGTGGGGGAGCAGGGAGGAGTTGTCGCCGAACAGGTCGGCGGCCGGGGTCAGCGCGGTGCGGACCATCCACCAGAAGGGGAACAGGGTCACCAGGATGACCAGGGCCATCGCCGTCCAGGCCAGCGCGCGGCCGGGGCTGAAAGTCTTTCGCTTCATGTCTGTGCGCCCCTTCACGCCAGGTCCGAGCGGGACGCGCGCAGCAGGCGCATCTGTATCGCGGTGAGCACGCCGAGGATCAGGGCCAGGCAGACGGCCGCGGCCGCGGCGTAACTCAGGTGGAAGAACTTGAATGCCTGCTGGTAGATGAAGTAGTAGATGACCCGGGTGGCCGCGACCGGGCCGCCCTTGGTGGTGACCGCGATGGTGTCGAAGATCTGGAACGAGCCGATCAGGGACACCACCAGCACCAGGGCCAGGACGGGGCGCAGCAGCGGCAGCGTGATCCGGCGGAACATCCGCCACTCGGCGGCGCCGTCGATCGCCGCGCTCTCGTACAGGTACTGCGGGATCTGCAGCATTCCGGCGTAGAGCAGCAGCGCGGTGTACCCGGTGTAGGCCCAGGTGTTGACGGCGGCCACCGATGGCATCGCCCAGGTCTCGTCGGTGAAGAAGCCGACCGGGCCGAGGCCGAAGGTGTCGAGCAGGTGGTTGACGAACCCGAGGTTGGTGTCCAGCAGCCACATCCACAGCAGGCCGACGGTGACGTTGGGGACCAGCCACGGCAGCAGCAGCATCGCCCGCAGCGCGACCGAGCGGGTCAGGCGGTGCATCAGTGTCGCGATGCCCAGCGCCAGCAGCGTCTGCGAGCCGATGTTGAGCACCACGTACCAGGCGGTGACCAGCAGTGAGTTCCAGAACTGGTCGTCGGCCATGAGCTTGGCGTAGTTCTCCGCGCCGACGTAGGACGGGGTGTTGAGCATCGTGTAGTCGGTGACCGAGTACCAGATGCCCCGGGCGGCGGGGTAGCCGTAGAAGACGGCGAATCCGACCAGCACCGGCAGCAGGAACCACCATGCCGCCCGCCGGTCATCGCGCTGTTTTGTCGAGCTCATCCACGTCCTCAGATCCGTCTCTCGGTCGGCTCTTGCCAGCCGCCCCGCTCTCGAATAATGATGTAGACCTTCGAAATTTTGTCAACACCTCTTCGTATTGCTTCGGTAACGCAGGCCGAGGAGGTGAGGGCGTGGAGCACCATACCCACGCCTTGACCAGCGCATCGAACGTCGCACCACTCGCACCACCGCCGCGCGGACCGCTGCGCGAGCGGCGCACCGCCAGGAGATCTGCCCGACTCCCGCACCGGAGAGCGACATGAATTCACGTAACCGCGGCCGGACGCTGCTGGCCGCACTGGGCACCGCCGTGCTCGGCGCCGCCCTGATCCTGACCGTCCCGGCGGGCGCCCAGGCGGCGCCGGCCGGGCCGCCCGCCCGTCCCGCCGCACCGGCCAGTCCCGACCCGGCGCTGCAGGTCCATCCGCTGACCGCGGCACCCGGGCCGGTGGACAACCCGCTGAAGGGCTGGGCGAAGTTCTACTCACCCGGCGGCAACCAGAACACCGGCTACCCACACGCGCTGACCTGGGGTTACTTCGGCCTCTCCGAGATCATGACCAATGCCTCGAACTGCGCCGGCTACAACTGGTCGATCATCGACAGCATGCTGGCCGAGACCGCGACGTACGGCAACCAGGCCGCCCTGCGCGTCTACCTGACCTACCCCGGCGGCACCGGCAGCCACCCGGCCAACGCCATCCCGGCCTGCTTCAACGGCAACGTCACCTACCGCTCCGACACGTACTGGAACGTCACGCACCCCGACTACGACAGCCCGTTCCTGATCAACGCGCTGAAGAACTTCATCGCGGCGTTCGGCGCCCGCTACGACGGCGACCCGCGCATCGGGTTCATCCACCTCGGCCTGGTCGGGCTGTGGGGCGAGTGGCACACCTGGCCCTACGACACCGACACCGCCGACGGTCGCCCCAACTACATGCCCACCGACGCCAACGGCGCGCAGCTGGTGGCGGCATACGACAGCGCGTTCAACACCACCAAGGTGGAGATCCGCTATCCCGACGCCGCGGGCGGCGCGGCCAACGGCCGCGACATCGGCTACCACGACGACTCGTTCTGCTTCCGCGAGGGCTCGCCGCTGCAGGGCGTCACGCTGCCCGCCTCCATGGGCGGCGCGTCATACGCCCAGCTGCAGCGCAAGCTCAACGTCGGCACCGAGAACAAGTGGATCACCAGCTCGATGGGCGGCGAGCTGCGCCCCGAGATCCAGTCCACCGCGTTCCAGTACTGGCCGAACGGCTCCGGCGCGGTCGACAACCTCAAGGCGTGCATCGAACTCGACCATGCCACCTGGATGATCAACGAGCAGAGCGGTGGCTACGCCGCAGGCGACGCGAATGTCGCCGCCGCGGTGCGGCTGATGGGCTACAACCTGACCGTCGACAACGCGTACTTCAAGAACACCGCCAGCGGCACCACCAACGTGGGCGTGCAGGTCAGCAACACCGGCGTGGCCCCGTTCTACTACCGGTGGACGATGACCCTCGGCCTGAAGGACGGCTCCGGCAACGTGGTGCGGACCTGGGACACCCCGTGGGACCTGCGGACCGTGCAACCGAGGACGATCCGCAACTTCCCCGACTGGAACACCGGCGCCGACCCGAGCTACCGCGACTACGGCTACGCGCAGTACTTCCAGACCTCCGTCGACCTCAGCGGGCTGGCGCAGGGCGGCTACCAGTGGGTGCTGCGGGTGAAGAACCCGCTGGAGAGCGTGAACGCCAACGCCAAGAAGCTGCGCTTCGCCAACGCCACCCAGCAGGCCGACGGCTGGCTGCACCTCGGCGCGGCGACCGTCGGCACCAGCGGCGGCGACACCACCGCGCCGAGCACCCCGACCGGGCTGGCCTCCACCGGGCAGACCTCGTCGTCGGTGTCGCTGACCTGGACCGCCGCCACCGACAACGTCGGGGTGACCGGGTACCAGATCCTGCGCGGCGGCAGCCCGGTCGGCACCTCGACCGGCACGTCGTTCACCGACACCGGCCTGACCGCGTCGACGGCGTACTCGTACACGGTCAAGGCCTACGACGCCGCGGGCAACTACTCGGCGGCGTCGGCGCAGCTCAACGTCTCCACCTCGGCGGGTGGCGGTGGGACCGCCAGCTACGAGGCCGAGGCATCCGGCAACACGCTGTCCGGCGGGGCGGTGGTGTCGTCCTGCGCCGCGTGCTCGGGCGGGGCGAAGGTCGGCTATGTCGGCAACAACAGCGGCACGCTGGCGATCGCCGCGGTCGCCGGTGGCACGGGCGGGGCGAAGACGATCACCGTGTACTACGCCTCGGCTGTGGCCCGGACGGCCCTGTTCAACGGGCAGTCCGTCAGCTTCCCGGCCACCGCCAACTGGGACACCCTCGGTTCCGTCTCCTTCACCCTCAACCTGGCCGCCGGAACCAACACCATCAACGTCACCAACCCCGGCGGCTGGGCGCCGGACCTCGACCGCATCACCGTCGCCACCTCCGGCGGCGGCACCGGACCGACCGGCTACGAGGCCGAGGCATCCGGCAACACGCTGTCCGGCGGGGCGGCGGTGTCGTCCTGCGCCGCGTGCTCGGGCGGGGCGAAGGTCGGCTATGTCGGCAACAACAGCGGCACGCTCGCCTTCACCGGCGTCGCCGGTGGCACCGGCGGGGCGAAGACGATCACCGTGTACTACGCCTCGGCTGTGGCCCGGACGGCCCTGTTCAACGGGCAGAGCGTCAGCTTCCCGGCCACCGCCAACTGGGACACCGTCGGCTCCACCAGCTTCACGCTGAACCTCTCCGCCGGAACCAACACCATCACGGTGACCAACCCCAGCGGTTGGGCACCCGACCTCGACCGCATCACGGTCGGCTGATCCATCCCCACTGAACCCCGGCCGGGCGAACTGCCCGGCCGGTCATCCACCCTGCCCTGAAGAAGGCTTAAATGAGACGAACGGTACGAATCACCGTCGCCCTCCTGGTGACGTTCACCCTCGCCGCCGGGGCACCCGCCGTGGCCGGACCCGCCCCGAGCACCCCGCAGTGGGCCCCGCTGACCTACTCGTCCGCCCCCGCCGACAACCCCCTCAAGGGCTTCATCCCGTACGCGGGCAGTTACGAGACCTTCCCGTACAGCATGGAATGGTTCTACCTGCCGCTGCGCGACGTGATGACCGGCCCGCACCAGTTCCGCTGGAACGCCCTGGAGAAGCAGCTCAACGACATCGCCTCGCGCGGCCACCAGGCCGTCTTCCGCTTCTACCTCGACTACCCGGGCAAGCCCACCGGGGTCCCGCAGTACCTGCTGGACCAGGGCCTGGCCACGCACGCCTACGACGACTTCGGCAACAACGGCGTCAGCGTCGCCCCCGACTACAGCGACCCGCGCCTGGTCTCGGCCCTCGAGGACTTCATCACCGCGTTCGGCCGCCGCTACGACGGCGACCCGCGCATCGGGTTCATCACCCTGGGTTTGATCGGCTTCTGGGGTGAGTGGCACACCTGGCCGTACGACGGCTGGACCAACCCCGAGAACTGGATGCCCGACACCGCCATCCTCACCCGCATCCTGACCGAGTACGACGACGCGTTCGACCGGACCCGGCTGCTGGCCCGCTACCCGAGCCCGCAGAACAAAGACCTGGCCATCGGCTACCACGACGACTCGTTCGCGTTCGAGACCCTGCCGCCGACCTCGTGGCACTTCGTGCAGCGCCTCATCGACGAGGGTGTCACCGACAAGTGGCGCACCGAGCCCGTCGGCGGCGAGCTGCGCCCGGAGATCCAGTCCTGCGTGTTCGAGGAGCCGGTCAGCTGCGGCCAGTACGAGGACTACACCGCCTCGGTCGACCAGACCCACGCCTCCTGGCTGATCAACCACGCCGCGTTCGCGCCGACCGGCTACCCCGGTGACGAGTACTTCCGCGCCGTGCAGGCCGCCAAGTCGCTCGGCTACGAGCTGACCGTCACCGAGGCCGCCGTCAGCGCCCAGCGCGTGTCGGTACGCATCGCCAACCGCGGCACCGCGCCGTTCTACTACCCCTGGACGGCCGAACTGGCCGCGCTCGACGACCAGGGCCGCGTCGTCGCCCGCTGGCAGACCGGCTGGACCGTGACCGGCATTCAGCCCGGCGCGGACCCCACCGAGCTGTCCACCGTGATCAACACCCACGGCCTGCGGCGCGGCAGCTACGACATCGTCCTGCGCATGGCCAACCCGCTGCCCCAGGGCATCCCGCTGCGCTTCGCCAACACCAGCCAGGACACCCACTCCGGCTGGCTGCACCTGGGCACCGTCACCACCCGCTGACCGGCCCGCGACCTGTTCCTGCCACTCCGTCCACGAAAGGAACACCAGCACATGCCCCAGCTACGCAGACTGCTCGCGGTCACCGCGGCAGCGCTGACGCTCACGCTGCCCGCCGCCGCCCCGGCGGCGGCGGCACCGGCGGGCCCGCCGCCACGCCCGGCGGCCGGACCCGGCCCGGACACCAGCCTCAGCACCCACACCTACGCCTACGCCGACGCCCCTGTCGGCCAGCCGCTGAAGGGGTTCGCCCCGTACCTGTTCCCCGGGGACAACCTGTCCACCAAGTACCCCGGCGGCCTGGTCTGGAGTTACTTCGCGCTCAACGAGGTGATGAAGGACCCGGCCAACTGCGCCAACATCGACTGGAGCGTGTTCGAGAAGGCCCTCGACGAGGCGGCCGTCTGGAGCCGCCAGGTCGCGTTCCGGTTCTACCTCGAATACCCCGGCGGCAGCGGCACCCACCCGGGCAACGGCATCCCGCCGTGCCTGAACGGCAAGATGGCGCTGCGTACCAACGGGTTCTGGGGCACGGTCAGCCCCGACTACGACGACCCCGACGTGATCGCCGCGCTGACCACGTTCATCAACGCGTTCGCGGCCAAGTACGACCACGCCGGTCCCGGCGGCACCGCCGACCCGCGCATCGGGTTCATGACGCTGGGCCTGGTCGGGCTGTGGGGCGAGTGGCACACCTGGCCCTACGACCGCGACACCGCCGACGGCTACCCGAACCTGATGCCGACCGACGCGACGATCCGCACCATCATCGGCGCGGCCGACACGGCGTTCTCCAACATCCAGGTCGAGGTCCGCTACCCGCTGGCGGGCACCGAGGGCACGGCCAACATCGGGTTCCACGACGACTCCTGGCCGTACAAGGAGATCCGCAACGGGCAGCTCAAGGGCATGACCCTGCCGATGTCCATGAACGGCTGGGACGACGCGTTCCTGCAGCTGCAGCTCAACACCGGCACCGAGAACCGGTGGATCACCCAGTCCATCGGCGGCGAGGCCCGCCCCGAGATCCAGGGCAGCCTCTACACCGACTGGCCCAACGGCTCGGGCCAGGTCGACAACGTGCTGGCCGCGACCGAGCTCACCCACATCAGCTGGATGATCAACCAGACCGGCGCGGGCGGGTACAGCGCCACCGACCCGAAGGTGTCGGCCGGGGTCCGCAAGATGGGCTACAACCTGCACATCCCGCAGGCCAACTTCAACGCCGTCGCGTCGGGCAACTTCAAGGTCGGCGTGACCGTGCAGAACAACGGCGTGGCACCGTTCTACTACCCGTGGACGGTCCAGCTCGGCCTGCGCGACAGCGCGGGCAACGTCGTCAAGACCTGGGACACCAGCTGGGACCTGCGTACCGTGCAGCCCCTGCAGATCCGGGCCTTCCCCGACTGGAACGTGGGCGCCGACCCGAAGTACCTCGACTTCGGCCGCCCGGTGAACTTCTCCACCACGGTCAGCACCGCGGGTGTGCCCGCGGGCAACTACAGCCTGGTGCTGAAGGTGCGCAACCCGCTGGAGACGGTCACCGCCGACGTGCTGCGCGCCCGTCCGGCCGCCAGCAGGCTCACCGACTGGATCATCGACCAGTGGCGGCCGCGCCTGCCGCTGTCGTTCGCCAACACCAACCAGGGCACCGACGGCTGGGTCAACCTCGGCGGGGTCAGCACCAACGCCTGCACCGGTGACTGCGCGGCACCGTCGGTGCCGACCGGCCTGGCGGTGACCGCCCGGACCGACACCAGCGTGTCGCTGTCCTGGTCGGCCTCGACCGACAACGTCGGCGTGACCGGCTACCAGGTGCTGCGCGATGGCGTCGTGGCGGGCTCACCCACGGGCACGACCTTCACCGACACCGGCCGCAGTCCGGGCAACACCTACCAGTACACGGTCCGCGCGCTGGACGCCGCGGGCAACGTGTCCGGCCAGTCCGCGGCGGTGTCGGCGACGACCACCGGCTGCTCGGGCGACTGCACCGCGCCGAGCGCCCCGGTGCTGTCCTCGACCGGCAAGTCCGACACCACGGTCAGCCTCTCCTGGACGGCGTCGACGGACAACGTCGGGGTGACCGGGTATGAGG
>NZ_JAHRCY010000030.1 GCF_019083965.1 Catellatospora tritici | reverse complement strand
CGAACGTGGCGATCGTCAGCTTGACCTTGCCACCCGGCTTGGCCGGGTCGTCGCTACCGCCGCAAGCGGCGGTGGTCAGCGCGAGCGCGGCCGCGAGCAGCGGCGCCGCCACGACGGTGAACCGCCGCCGCGAGAACACGGAACTCATGAATCCTCCAGGGCTGGATCTATGTGATTGGTGCCGTAGTGCCGTTCAGGGGTGCCGACCGCCCGCGAGAGGGGTCGCGGACGGTCGGCGGCCGGTCTCTCAGGGACCGGTGGTCAGGTAGACCACGTTGTTGGACGAGTTCGCGGTGCCGCCGGTGTTGTTGATGACCCGGGCGATGGTGCCCGTGCCGCCGAGCGAGACCGTGACCATGTCGCGGAACGTGGTGCCGCTGGCCGGGACCTCGAAGGCCCGGTCGGCGACGACCGAGGAGTTGACGTTGAAGTAGCAGTAGCTGCCCAGCCCCCACGCCTGATGCGAGGTGACGGTGTTGGCCACCTTGTACGCGGCGTAGCCCCGGGTCGACCCGTTCATCCAGGAGGCCTGGTTCGGCGGGTCGTAGGGCATCTCGTTCTGGAAGAAGTACGTCCGGCCGCCGTTGCCGTTCCAGATGACCTGGTACTTCTGGTAGTGCTCGACGAACAGGCCGTAGAACGTGATGTTGTTGCCGTTGACGATCAGGCCGGTGTCGGCGGTGTTGCTGCTCCAGCCGACGCCCGAGCCGTGGTCGGCGCGCCAGATCCAGGTGTGGTCGCCGATCACGTCGTTGCTGTTGATGACCAGGCTGGTCGTGGCCTTGCCGACCCCGGCGCCGCCGATGCGGAAGAACACGTCGTGCAGCGAGGTCGGGTTGGCGGCGTGGCTCGCCGTCGACCCGGCCGGGCCGACCTGCATCAGGGTGGCCGAGTTGGTGCTGCCCGCGTCGATGAGCAGCCCGGCGACCTTGACGCCGTCGACGTCGGCGACCGACATCGCCATCACGCCGTTGTCCGGGATGATCGTGGCCAGGCCCAGGCCCAGCACGACCGTGTCGGCCCGGGTGATCCGGATGGTGTCGTTGACGTGGTACACCCCCGGCGTGAACAGCAGGTTCTTGCCGCCGGCCAGCGCGGAGTTGATGCTGGCGGCGTTGTCGCCGGACTTGACGACGTAGAACGTGCTGATCGGCAGGGAGCTACCGGCCGCGCTGCCACCCGCCCAGGTGGTGCCGGTGCTGTTGCTGCGCAGCGACGGCACGAACACCTGGTAGGCGCCCTGGCTGTCGACGTACAGGAACGGCTTCTCGCGCACCACCGGCGTCGCGCCGACGTTGGTGTACGGCGGGCTCGGGAATGTGTTGCCCGGGGCGCCCGAGGTGCCCACGAACACCATGTTCCAGTTCGAGCCGGCCCAGCTGCCGAACTGCGAGTTACGCGAGATCCACTGCTGCTGGGTGCCCGAGTTGACCTGCCCGTCGACCTTCACGTCGGAGAACCAGCCACCGCTGGCCCAGCCGCCGTCGTCGAGCAGCAGGTTGCCGCGCACGTGCATGCGCCGGTACGGCGCCGCCTGCGACACGGCCCAGCGGTCGGTGCCGCCGTTCGGGGTGACCGACAGGTTCTCCGCGCCGCGCCAGAAGTTCTGGGTGGCGTTGTTCGGCGGGAACCAGTCCGCCTCCACGTGCACGGCGCCGTTGATGTTCACCGCGTCCGGGGACAGGCCCAGGCCCAGGACCTGGGTGTAGAAGCCGACGTTGACGTCGACGTTGTAGCTGCCCGGCTTGAACAGCAGCGCGTACCGCTGGGTGCCGAACTGGTTGCTGACCTGGCCGTTGAACACGGTGTTGAGCTGCGACTGGATCGTCGAGGCGGCCTGCGACGGGTCGAAGATCCGCACGTTCGGGCCGAGGTCGGGGTTGTTCGGGTTCGGCGGGACGGTGCTGGCCGAGGGCTGCGGGCCGCCGACCGGGTTGAGGTAGAACGCCTGCGCGGCGGTGTTGTTGCAGGTGTACTGCTGCAGCTGCACGCTGTCGGCCGTGGACGCGCTGGGCACGTCGAGGCACTTGCCGCTGAAGCGGTTGACGAAGTGGTACGCGCCGTCGGCCTCCTGGACCGGCAGCCACTGCTGGTTGTTGCCGCCGCCGTACAGCCAGAGTTGGATCTTGGCGCCGTCGGCTGCCGAGACGTCGGTGACGTCCCAGCTCTGGTTGGTGCTCAGGGCGCTGCCGGAGCGGAAGTAGCCGCCACTGGTCGCCACCATCTGCCACTGCTGCGCGGTCGAGGAGTTGCACGTGTACTGCTGGACCGCGGTGCCGTTGGCGCTGGCCGCGGCGCGGGCGTCGACGCACTTGCCGCTGTTCTTGCTGACGACCGTGTACGTCGTGCCGGAGCTGATCGCGGCCTGCGCAGCCGGGGCGGTGAGCACGACCATGACGGCCGCGCTCACCAGCGTCGAGACGGCGACGCTGCCGATGAGGATGCGTCGGTTCATCAGTTCAACGTCCACTTCTGGTTGGCGCCGGTGGTGCAGGACCAGATCTGCAGCCGTGCGCCGTCGGCGGAGCTGTTGTCCGTGACGTCCAGGCACGTGCCCGAGTAGCTGTTGACCAGCTGCTGGGTGCTGCTGTTGTACGTCCACTTCTGCGAGCTGCCGGTGTGGCAGTCCCACAGGTGGACCTTCGTGCCGTTGGTCGCGCTCGGCCCGACGATGTCCATGCACTTGCCGAGCGAGCTCAGCGTGCCGTCGGCGTTGCGGGTCCACTGCTGGGCGGTGGTGCCGTTGCAGGTGTAGAGCTGGATCGCGGTGCCGTTGGCGGTCGCCGCCCCGGCCACGTCGACGCACTTGCCCGCCAGACCGGTGATGGTCCCGGTGCCGCCGCCACCGCCGCCGGTGCCCTGGGTGCCCGACCAGGTGAAGGTCGCGGTGGTACGGGCGGGCAGGCTGTACACGAAGGACTGGTTGCCCCAGTTGACCCGCACCGACTGCGCCGAGGTGCCGCCGTTGTGCGCGATCAGGGCCTTGGACCCGTCCGGGTTCTTCCACGCCACGTTCTGCACCGTGCTGTTGGCGGTCGAGTCGATCCGGTACGCCCCCGGCTTGACGAACTTGGTCAGGTGGCCGGTGGTGTAGTACTCGATCGTGTAGTCGACCTGTCCGGCCCGCGAGCCGCCCTCCTGCACGGTGATCAGGCCGGTGCAGGTGCCGCAGCCGCCGTTGTGCGGGCCCATGTTCTGGTTCAGGGCCAGGCTCCACTTGACGACGCTGCTGCTCCAGTTACGCGTGTAGTTCACGATGTCGGACATGTCTTCGTTGTGCTGGTTGCTGATCCAGGTGCCGCCCGAGTGCTCGGTGCTGAACTGCTTGACCGACGGGTAGCTGCCGTGCACCGAACTGCCGGTCGACGGGTCACCGAAGTACCCGTGCCAGGCGATGCCGCCGAAGTTGGCGTCGCCGCGGATGCCCGCGTCGGCCAGCGTCGGGGCGCTCATGCCGGCGTAGTCGCCGTAGTTCCAGTCGTGGATCAGGACCTTGGTGCCCAGGCCCGCGTTGTGCAGCGCCGGGTACACGTTGTTCTTGGTGAGCTCGATCAGCCCGGAGGAGTTCCAGCTCATGCCCGGGTAGTCCATCGCGGTCGGGTTGCCCGACTGGCAGCAGTTGGGCTCGTTCTGCACCGACAGGTAGTCGACCGGGGCCCCCGCGGCCTGGTAGCTCTGCAGGTACTTGACCATGTACTGGGCGTAGAGCGAGTAGTACTGCGCCTTCAGCCAGCCCATCTGGTCCATCCGGCCGTTGTCCTTCATCCAGCCCGGGGCGCTCCACGGCACGGCCATGATGCGCAGGGCGGGGTTGAGCTGCTTGGCCTGCACGGTCAGCAGCCGGACGTTGGTGTCGTAGCCGTTGCTGCCGAAGTCGTTGAGGTCGCAGCAGGTGTCGTCGAGCGACACCATGCCGGGCCGGGACAGGTCCGAGGCGCCGATCGGGTTGCGCACGAACGACAGGCCGATGCCCGAGGTGGGCGAGAACAGCTTGGCCATCACCGCGTCGCGGGTGGCCGCACTGATCGGGCCGCCACGCAGCAGGTACGCCGTGGTGTCCGTGATGGACGCACCGGCACCCTCGAACTGCTGGTAGGTGGTGTTCTCGTTGACGGTGATGGTCTGGTTGGCGCTGCCGCCCGCGGGACCGAACGCGATGTTCGCCTGCTGCTGCAGGCCCCGGGTGACGGTGCGGCCACCGGAGTCGGAGGTGGTGGTGAGCCAGATGCTCACCGGCTCGCCCGCCGCCTGCGCGGGCGGGGCGATCAACAGGGCGGCCGCCAGGGCGGCGGCGCCGGCGGCGGTGACCGCACCGGCGGTGGTCCAGCCTGATCGGGGACGGAACAAGGCGGGACCCTCCTTTCGACAAGCCATGGCGGTGCCATGAGTGGCTGGGGGTTGCGGGCCGGGTGGGCGAGGGGGCACCCGCCTGACCCGGCCCGGAGTTTCCTGTGCAGCCGTGCCTTGTACACGCAGAGACGTCGATGTAACAGATGTAACAGAATGATTGACGCTCTGTTGACAGCACTGAAACATATGGCTACATGCCTGTCAAGGCATCGACTTCAGCGTCTGCGCACCGTCGCAATAGGCCTATTTGCCACTGAAACAAAATGAAACTTGTGACCTGCCTGCCGCAACACAGCGCGCGACACAGCGCCACCGAGCGCCTGCGGCCCCCCGGCGCGAATATGCCAACTTTGTTTACGACTAACGCGGCGCGGGGGCCGTCGAGTCGCGGATGACCAGCTCGGTGCCCAGCGACACGTGCACGGCCTCCAGCGTGTGCCGCTCCAGCATGCGCATCAGCATGGTCACCGCCATCCGGCCCATCTCCTGCAGCGGCTGGCGCACCGTGGTCAGCATCGGCGTCGTCGCCCGGCTCACGTCGATGTCGTCGAACCCGGCCACCGACAGGTCCTGCGGCACCCGCAGCCCTCGGTCGGCGGCCGCGGCCAGCGCCCCCACCGCCATCTTGTCGTTGAATGCCACCAGCGCCGTCGGCCGCTCCGGCAGGTCCAGCAGCTCCCCCGCCGCCAGATAGCCGTTGGCCGTGTTCGGCTCCGGCACGTGCCGCACCAGCTCCGCCGTCGGCAGCACCCCGGCATCGGCCAGCGGCGCCACGTACCCGGCCATGCGGGCGTCGTTGGCCAGCCATTCCTCGGGGCCGCCGATGATCCCCACCCGGCGATGGCCCAGCTCCACCAGGTGCGACATCAGCCGCCGCGCCCCGGCGAAGTGTGCCGCCGACACCGTCACCACGTCACGCGGCGGCGACGAGCGCGGGTCGATCACCACGAAGGGGAACTGCTGGTCCCGCAGCAGCACCAGGTCCTCGAGCGGGTCCGGTGGCAGGATCAGGATCGCGCCCGCGACGTCGGGGCGCTCGCTCAGGCCGGTCAGCACCCGCACCGACTGGGCCGCCTCACCCGCGTTGAGCACCAGCTGGCGGCCGTGCAGTTCCAGGGTCTCCGCGATCGAGCTGACGATGATCCCGAAGTAGTCGGTCAGGACGTACGGGCAGCGCACGTAGATCGCGCCCGAGGCTGCGGGCGGTTCGGGGCGGCGCACCGGGGCACGGTCGCCGAGGCGCCGCACCGCGGCCAGGACCAGGTCCCGGGTGTGCGGGGCGACGTTGGTCGCGCCGTTGAGCACGCGCGAGACCGTGGCGATGGACAGGCCGGTCTCGGCGGCCACGTCGCGCACGGTCGCCCGTACCCCCGCCGTCCTAGCCACACCGACCTCCCGCTCCCGACACGCCGCCATCATGGCCGCCCACCCCCGGCTCGCGCCAGTGATGATCCGTGATTGTGGACGCTGGGTGTCGCTATGGCAGCACCCAGCGTCCACGATTACGGATCATGCCAGCCGGAGAAAGCCCGGGTTCCGGCACTGCCTGAAGCCGCACCATCACGACGGCCTTGACCTGCGGTTACGTGGGGTGGTCCATGTCTTCGGGCCGGGTTGGGCCGTTGATCAGATGGCTCATCGTCCTGATCACCGGAGACCGAGACTGTGAAGATCAAACGTTTCATTCTGCCTGTGCTGGCCGGCGCGGTGCTGGCGCTGCAGGCGGTCGGCGCCCAGGCCGCCCCGGCCGAACCGCACATCCTGCCCGCGCAGAGCGCTGCCGCAGGTGACAGCCTGTGCCGCCCCGGTACGCCCGACGCTGCCCCCGCCACCACGGACTTCTACGACGACAACTACCTGCTCGGGCCGGAGCAGCTGCCGACCCAGGCCCCGATCGGCCCGCTGCTCGGCGGCTACCACCGCTTCGGCGCCCTGAGCAGCGGCACCTTCCTCACCCAGTACGGCAACGACGCGACACCGCCGACCCGCTACGTCTACCCGCCCGCCATGGGCTACGTCATCCAGTACGACGGCCTGCCGATCAAGTTCACCCAGCAGCTGCAGCCCGGCACCCGGATCGACCGGTTCGGCAGCCCCGGCACCGGCCAGTTCCTGGCCCCGCTCGGCACCCCGTTCGCCCAGCGCGGGCTGCCGCCGTCGAACCTGAACACCCCCACGCCGCAGATCGCGCACGAGGACCTCGTGCCGCTGGCCAACTACCACGTCTACTGCGTGCTCAAGCCGTTCAGCGTGGACACCGGCCCGATCGCGACCTGGTTCGCCCAGCCGAGCCTCGGCACCCAGTACGTGCTGAACCGGACGTACCTGCCCCAGGCCGGGTCGGACCTGAGCGTGCAGTGGCTGCTGGACAAGAAGTTCCTGGTCGAGGAGAGGCCGCCGACTGCGGCGTACGGCGACTGCTCGACCACCAAAGGCGCGAGCCCCTGCCCCAGGCCC
Organism: Catellatospora tritici; assembly: GCF_019083965.1. Lineage (GTDB taxonomy): Bacteria > Actinomycetota > Actinomycetes > Mycobacteriales > Micromonosporaceae > Catellatospora > Catellatospora tritici. The sequence continues at coordinate 88,398 of NZ_JAHRCY010000030.1, read as the reverse complement.
TGATCCGCGTGATGATCGTGGTCCCCGGTGCGACGGCACCGGGGACCACGGCTGTCCACAGCCGAACGCGCTTGCGGCACATCGGCTTGATCGCTACGGTCGGCGACGATGAGCCAGCATGACGAGTACCGCCCGGTCGCCCTGGTCACCGGAGTCGGTCGCACCTCGAACATCGCCGCCGCGGCGGTGCGGCGGCTGGTCGCCGACGGCTACCGCGTCTTCGCCACCGGCCTGCCCCGCTACGACAACACCGTCGGCGTGCCCGGCGACGATCCCGCCGCCCTGGCCGCCGAACTCGGCCCCGACGTGCACGTCCAGGCACACGACCTGTCCACGCCCGACGGTCCCGCCGAACTCGTCGCCGCGGTCGTCGACCGGTTCGGCGGCGTGGACACCGTGGTCTCCTGCCACACCTACTCGACCTCGACGCCGCTGGGCGGCCTCGACGCCGCCGAGATCGACCGGCACCTGACCGTGAACGTGCGCGCGAACATGCTGCTGATCCAGGCGTACGCGGCCGCGCACGACGACGCCCGGCCCGGCCGGATCGTGCTGTTCAGCAGCGGTCAGCGCAACGGACCCATGGTCGGTGAGCTGGCCTACGCCGCATCCAAGGCCGCCGTGGAGTACCTGACCAGGGACTTCGCGGTGCTGCTGGCCGAGCGCGGGGTGACCGTCAACGCGGTCAACCCCGGCCCCAACGACACCGGCTGGGCCGACCCGGAGACCTACGAGCTGGTCCGCGAGCGGTTCCCGCGCAAGCGCTGGGGCACCCCGCAGGACACCGCGAACCTGGTCTCGTTCCTGTGCTCCGCGCAGGCTGACTGGGTGACCGGGCAGGTGATCGACTCCGACGGCGGCTTCAGCAGGCAGCCGTCCTGAACTCAGGACGGCCATCGGTCGGCGGATCCTGCCTCCACCAGGGCTCAGGGGCGGTCGCGGTACTCCGCGACGTAGTACAGCCCGGCGGCGAAGACGTTGAGGAGCAGGAAGCCGAACAGCCACAGGTTGCGGGCCTGGCCGTACAACCGGTGGTTGCCGAGCATGTCGCGGAACATCCAGCACCAGAACGCCAGCACCGGCACCATCAGCGCCACCGCGATCAGGGGACCCGCCTGCTCCATCGCCGCACTCCACTCGCCGTTCCTGACCGCGAAACTACCTCATTCCCAGGACGGCGAAACGTGCGGATCGAACAGGGTCAGCTCCTGCTCGGTCGGCACCTCGAACAGGTCCACCCACTGCACCATCTCGTCGTCGGTGATTTGGAACGTGCGCGTGCCGAGCCCCGCGTTGCGCGCGGCGACCCGTTCGCGCAGCACGTCCAGCGGCGGATTGAGCACGTGCAGCTCGACCCGGGCACCCGCGACCCGGCCCGCGGCGCGGGCCCGGTCCCGCTGCGCGCGGTGCCACGACCCGAAGTCCAGCACCACGCTGCCGCCGAGGCTGAGAATGCGTACGGTCACCGCCAGCAGCAGCGGCTCCAGCTGCAGCCGCATCGGGTCGGCCAGCTCCCGGTGCGGGCCTTCAAGCAGATCGATCAGCCACTCGTCCGAGCTGATCCGCAAGGCCCCGTGGTCGGCGGCGAGCTCATGCGACAGCGTGGTCTTGCCCGCCCCCGGCAGGCCGCACATCAGGAAGAGCGTCGCACTCATCTGTCGAAGTGTATTGGTGCCGGGTCCCGCGGCCCTCATCGTGTAACCGGATTCTCGGCCACCTGAGCCGGGTGCGAACTCGCTCCTCGGCCAGGCGTCTGCCCTAGAGCCGCAAGCTGATCTGGTGGGGGTGCGAGTGGGGCTCGACCTCGTCCCCGCCGACGATACGTACGCTGAACTGCGGATTGAGTTCTCCGTCCGGGGTCGCGTCGTCGATCAGGCCGGGGAGGGCGTCAGCCACCTTCTCGGCGAACACGGCGGGCTCGACACCGGCCTCCTCCGCGACCGCCGTGAGGCTGTCGGGATCCACCACGGCGAGCAGTTGTTCCGCCGTGATCGGGTCGTTGGCCCCGCCCGCGAGCCAGGACTGCGCCTGCGGCAGCTTGTCCTGCGGGACCGTGATCACCGATTCCTCGCCCGGGTCGGCGTCGGCTTCCGTCAGGACCAATCGGACGGTACCCAGCGAGTCAGCCATGAAGGTTCCCATCAAGTACGAACATGGACGATAGCCATCATTTCAGTATCGAGGTCGGCCCGTACCGTTGCGCCACGCGGGATCCGCCACCCCGGGCGTCCTCCTCGGGGAGAGGGCGCCCGGGACGTCGGGATCACTCGTTGCGGGCCGTCTCCGGGCCGGTGATCCGGCGCAGCAGCGGCAGCGTGGACCCGATGATCGCCAGCGATCCCACCAGCCCGGCCAGCACGGTGAGGTAGTAGCCGAGGCTGGGCGCGCGCAGGTCGTAGTGCATCTGCGCGGTCAGGAACAGCTGTGCCGACAGCAGCCCGGCGCCGATCGCGACCACGGCCACGACCACCAGCGGCACCGTGCTCTCCAGTGCGACCACCCGGCGCAGCGTCCGCAGCGGCACCCCGGACAGCCGCAGCAGGCTGAACGGGCGTTTGCGCTCGGACAGGCCGCCGACGATGCTCACCGCCAGGCTGCACCCGGCGATCGGCAGGCTGGCCAGGATGATCACGTTGGCGAGCTGTTTCCAGCCGGTGAGGGTGTTGGTGAAGTCGGCCTCGAAGTCGCCGGCGACCATCGGCGGGACCTCGTACTGCGGCAGGCCGACTTCCAGGATCGTGCGGGCCCGCTCGACGGCGGCGGTCGAGCCGTCCGTGCGCACGACCAGCGACATCAGCGGCAGTTGCGCGTACTGCTCCGGGGTGACGGTGGAGGCGGCCCAGACCGTGTCAGGTCCCCCGGCGTCAGGAAAGCCGATGAGGTCGCTCCAGACCTCGGCCACCACCGCGCCGGGCGCGCAGCGGCCGAAGACGGGATCGAGCTCGGCGCAGGAGATCACACCGGGCAGCGACCCGAAATCGTCGGGGCCCGAACCCGTCCGCTCGACCGGGTTGTGGCGCACCGTGATCATCCGGCCGACGCCCGGCACGTCCCGCAGCCGGGCCGAGATGGTCTCGGGCACCGTGGTCAGCGGGTCGCCGTCGTGGAAGTACACATGCATGCTTCCCGCGCTGGCGGTCGTGCCGTGCTTGGTGCCGCGCTCGGCCACGATCGTGGTGATGATCCCGACGGCGGTGCTGGTGACGAACAGGGCCAGCATCAGGCCGCTGACCGCGCGGAACGCGGCCTGCGGGTTGTCGGCCAGCCGCCGGGCGGCGATCAGCGTGGCGGGGCGGTTGGCCCGTCGGGCCAGCAGTCGTGCCCCGACCATGGTCAGGTACGGACCGGCGATCACGAGCCCCGCCATGATCACCAGAAGGCCGGGCAGGAACGCGGCCACCTGGCCCTGGGAGGTCTGCGGGCGGCGCCCGATGAAGTACGTCAGTTCGGCCAGGCCGAGCGCGAGCGGGATCAGCCGGTACGCCCGCGGCGGGCGCGGCGTGACCCGCCGGGTCACCCCGAGCGGGGAGATCCGCACCCGGCGCAGCGCCAACCGGGCCGCGACCGCGGCGGCCAGCGGCACGCCAAGCCCGACCAGCAACGCGTCGAGCCCGGTGACGGCGACCTCGTCGGGATAGAACCGCGAGCCGGTGAACGGGATGCTCGCCAGCGTGTCGTGGCCCAGGGCGTACAGCGCGAAGCCGAGCGCGGTGCCGATGAACGCGGCCGCGGTCGACTCGATCGCCGCGATCACCGAGACCTGGCGCGGGGTGGCGCCGACCAGCCGCATCGCGGCGAAACGCTGCTCGCGCCGGGCGGCGTTGAGCCGGGTCGCGGTGCCGATGAAGATCAGCACCGGGAACAGCAGACCGCCCGCGACGGTCGACAGGACCAGGTCGAGTCCGGCCGACCGGGCTCCGGGCGGCTCGGTGCCGATGCTGGTCACCTGCCCGGCGCCGAGGACCGCCAGTTCCTCGGGGGCGTGGCCGATGACGATGAGCATCGTGTCGGGGTCGGGGACCATGTCCCGGCCGATGGTGCCGACGAGGTGGCCCGGATAGCGGGCGCCCAACTGGTCGGCCGGAGTGGCGGCGAGCAGCTCGGCCAGCTTCGGGGAGGCGAAGTACTCGCCGGGGCCGGGCAGGCGCGGCAGGCCGGGCGGCACCGGCGCGGCCGGGCCGGTGGCGGCCACGTCGAGCCGTCCGATCAGCTTGGACTCGTGGAAGTCCTCGCGCAGCGCCCAGTACAGCGGGTCGACGCCCGCGACCGGGGCCGATTCGGTGGCACGCGTGGTCATCCAGCCGTATCGGGCGGTCTGCTTGTCGACGGCGTGCAGGCTCGCGACGGTGGCCAGCAGCAGGCCGGTGCCCAGGGCGACGGCGGCGGCGATGACGGCCAGCCGTACGAAGGCCTCCCGCCCGCCGGTGACGGCCAGGCGCAGTCCGAAGCGGATCATGCGGTGATCCGCTCCAGCTCGGTGGCGCGCCCGTCGCGGACGATCACCTCGCGGTCGGCGTACGCGGCGACCCTGGGCTCGTGGGTGACCAGGATGACCGTGGTCCCCTCCTCCCGGGCGGCCCCGACCAGCAGGTCGAGCACCTGCTCGCCGGTGAGCGAGTCCAGCGAACCGGTCGGCTCGTCGGCGAACACCACCTGCGGCCGGGTCACCATGCCGCGGGCCAGCGCGACCCGCTGAGCCTGGCCGCCGGACAGCTCGCCGGACCGGCGCCGCTCCAGCCCGTCCAGGCCGAGCCGGGCGAACCACGGGCGCGCCCGCTCCAGCGCGGCCTTGCGGCGTACGCCGCCGAGCAGCAGCGGCAGCGCGACGTTCTCCTCGGCGGTCAGTTCGGGCACCAACTGACCGAACTGGAACACGAAACCGAACCGCTCGCGCCGCAGCGTGCTGCGCTTCTCCTCGTTCAGGGTGTCGACCCGGACCCCGTCGAAGGACACCTCGCCGGTGGCGGGGACCAGGATGCCCGCCAGGCAGTGCAGCAGGGTCGTCTTGCCGGAGCCGCTGGGGCCGGTGACGGCGACGATCTCGCCGGGCGCGGCCCAGAAGTCGGCCCCGCGCAGGGCCGGGGTCTGGCCGAAGGACAGCTCCAGGCCGCGCGCCTCGATCAGGCGCCGGGCGGTCACGGCCGCACCGTCTTGGCGAGCAGGTCCAGCCGGGCCTTGGTGGTCTCGATCCAGCGCAGGTCGGCCTCCAGGTGGAACAGGCCGTGGTCGGCCAGCAGCACGTCGACCAGGTTGCCGGTGCGCTTGATCTCGGTGAGCTCGCGCATCCGCTGGATGTGGGCGGCGCGCTGGGTGTCCAGGTACTCCTCGGCCGGGCGCTCCAGCATGATCGCGAGCACGACCTTGGCGAACAGCACGGTCTGCAGATGCGGTTCGGGCTCGACCGGCTGGGTCAGCCAGGTCTCCACCTCGGTCGCGCCCAGGTCGGTGATGACGTAGCGCTTGCGGTCGGGGCCCTCACCGGGGCCGACCTCGCTGATGACGACCTTGCCGTCGCGGGCCAGGCGGCTCAGCGTCGAGTAGACCTGGCCGTAGGGCAGGGGTTTGCCGCGGCCGAAGTAGGCGTCGTAGTCGCGCTTGAGGTCGTAGCCGTGGCGGGGCTCGCGCTCGAGCAGACCGAGCAGGGTCAGGGGGACACTCATGCGGGTGAGCATACACCGGGTGTATACGCCGAGTGTATACACCCGGAGGCTAATCGCTTCGGGCAACGCGAAGGGCGCCTCCCTGTACCCGGGAAGGCGCCCTTGACCTGCTAACTCAACGACCGCGACGCGCGCTCACGACCGCCAGCCGCTCGCTGAGGATCTCTTCCAGCTCCTCGATCGAGCGCCGCTCCAGCAGCATGTCCCAGTGCGTACGCGGCGGCTTGGCCTTCTTCTGCTCCGGCTCGCTGCCGTCCATCAGCCGTGCCACACTGCCGTCGAACTTGCACTCCCACAGCGGCGGCACCTCGGCGTCCATCGCGAACGGCACCTCGAACCGGTGCCCGTTGGCGCACAGGAATTCACGCGTCTGACGCGGCGCGAGCTCGGTGTTGCGGTCCGACTCGTAGCTGACGGCACCCAGTCGGCTTCCCCGCAGCATCCGCTCGCCCATACCAACTCCTCACGCTCGACGCCCATCCTCGGACATTGTGTCCCGGTGAGCCAACGAGGCGCAGCGCGGTTTTGTTCCTCGCGCCACCCGAAGTTCAGGCACTGAACTTCGGGCGAACTCCACCGCCAGAATGCGGAACGGGGCCCCCGCGGCGGGCGGGGACCCCGTTCGGTTCAGGGAAATCAGCTGGTCGGGAAGTTGTCCGCGGTGCGGATGCGCGAGCGCATGAACAGACCCGAGTCCTGCAGGACCGAGGTGCCCGCGTACTGGCCGCCGGCGCAGGTGCCCGGCTTGAACGCGGCGCTGCTCTCACTGGCGTCGGAGTAGGTCCAGTTCGCGTAGCTGATCTTCAGCCGGTCCAGCGTGTCCAGCCACGCGGTGCTGCTGGACTGGTCGAACGCGCCGCCGCCGGTGTAGGTGACGGTGCCGAACTCGGTGACGAACATCGGCAGCGAGGCCGCCGCCCGCTCCAGCTCGGCGCGGTAGTTGTCCTTGTGCGAGGCCGCGTAGAAGTGGAACGTGTACATCACGTTCTGGGCGTTGACCTTGTTGTTGATGACCTCGGTGGCGTTGCCGCCCTCGGAGACGCCCAGCGACGACCAGCCGCGGGTGCCGACGATGACCACCGCGTCCGGGTCGGCCGCGCGGATCACCGGGATGACCTGCTCGGCGTAGTTCTTGATGGTCTGCCAGCTGACACCGTTGGGCTCGTTGGTGATCTCGTAGATCACGTTGTTCTTCGCCGCGTTGCGGGCCGCGACGGCCGCGAAGAACGTCTTGGCCCGGTCCAGGTTGTACGTCGGGTCACCCGGGGTCAGCGTGTGGAAGTCGATGAGGGCGTACATGCCCCGGGCCTGGGCCTTGTCGACCAGCGCGTTCACCTGGTTGGTGAAGGCGGTCGGGTTGGTCTCGTAGCCCTGCTCCTGCACGTACATCGCGATGCGCAGCAGGTCGGCGTTCCAGTCGTTGGCCAGCGCGTCCAACGAGGCGTCGTTGTAGCAGCTCGCGAACCACTGCAGGCCGTGCGTGCTCATGCCGCGCAGCTGGATCGCCTTGTTGTACTGGTTGCACAGGTTGACGCCGCAGACGTGCAGCTGGCCGTTGATCGCGACCGGCGTCGTCCCCGTGGGGGTGCTCGGCGAGGTCGACGGGGACGGCGAGGGCGACTTCGACGGCGAGGCCGAGGGCGACGGGGACGCCGAGCGGCTGGGCGAGGCCGACGGCGACGGAGAGGTGGTCGTCGAGCCGGTGCACAGCACGCCGTTCAGGGTGAACGACGTCGGGGTCGGGTTGGCGGTGCTCCAGCTGCCGTTGAAGCCGATGGTCGTCGAGGCGCCGGTGGCCAGCGCGCCGTTGTAGTCCATGCTGACCGCGGTGACGTTGGCACCGCTCTGGCTGTACGTGGCCGACCAGCCCTGCACGACCTTCTGGCCGCTGTCGGGGAAGGTCCACTTGAGCGTCCAGCTGCTGATGGCGTCGCCGAGGTTCTTGATGGCGACGTTGCCGGTGAAGCCACCGGCCCAGGTGTTGGCGGTGTACGTGACCTGGCAGCCGGTGGCCGCCATCGCGTGGACCGCCGGTAGGGCGGCGGTCACGCCCGCGGCGAGCGCGGCGACGGCACCTGCCGCCACCAGGCTGCGCCGGGAGGCGCGCGGGAGGAACTGCATGGGACTGGCCTTTCTGTTCTGTCCGGTGATCGGGAGTGGACGTTCCGGATGGAGCAGGCCCCGTCCAGGCCTGGCGCACGGGCAGTTGCGCGCAGGTTGGACGACATGGAGCGCCGCCACTTGGGCCGGGAGCGCTCCCACGGGACGGAGCTTAAGGCGCCGGTAACGCGTTCGCAATATCTCCATCCCTGACGACGCCTCAGGGCGGTGTCCGGCATGGAAGTTTCAGAACTCTTGCGGCGCAATGTCCGGCAGGCTCGGACCTTGACATGCCCATCGAAGGCCGTGAAACTTTGCCGAAACATGACAACGTTGTCCGCCGGCAAAGGAGCTGTCATGCCCTCCCCTTCGCCCAGGTCGCTCGCCGCGACCTCGGCCCTCGCCCTGGTCGCCTCGCTGCTCACTGCCGGGCTCGCCGCCGCGCCCGCGCACGCCGCCGTGCCCGCCGACCTGACCCCGCTGGTCAACCCGCTCATCGGCACCCAGAAAGAGGGCAACACCTTCCCCGGTGCGGCCCTGCCGTTCGGCATGGTGCAGCTCAGCCCGGACACGGGCTGGGGCACCGGGTACAACTACGACCAGACCAAGATCCGTGGTTTCTCGCACACCCACCTGTCCGGCGTCGGCTGCGGCTCGGCCACCGAGGTCTCGGTGATGCCCACCGTCGGCGCGGTCAACTCCAACGACCCCAACACCTACGGCCAGACCCTCAACCACGCCCAGGAGCAGGCCACCGCCGGGTTCTACCGGGTCGGCATGCCCAACGGGGTCACCGCCGAACTCACCGCGACCCTGCGCACCGGCTGGCACCGGTACACCTTCCCGGCCAGCACCCAGGCCAACGTCCTGTTCAACACCTCCGAGGTCAAGGGCGGCAACGGCGGCGCCAACAGCTCCTCGGTGTCCATCGTGAACAGCGACACCGTCGAGGGCTCGGTCACCGAGAGCGGCTTCTGCAGCAGCTCACCGGCGCACACCGTGTACTTCTCGGCGAAGTTCAGCCGCCCGTTCGCGTCGTTCGGCACCTGGTCGGGCGGCACGTTCACCAGCGGCAGTCGCGCCGCCACCGGCAGCGCCTCCACCGGCGGCTGGGTACGGTTCGACACCAGCACCGACCGGACGGTGACACTGAAGCTCGGGCTGTCGTACACGGGGATCGCGGGCGCGCGAACCAACCTCGCCGCCGAGACCACCTCGGCCGGGTTCAACTTCGACACGGTCAAGCAGTCCGCGCACGACACCTGGAACACCAAACTGCACAAGGCCGAGGTCGACGGGGGTACGGCCGACCGCCAGACTGCCTTCTACACCTCGCTCTACCACTCGTTGCTGCACCCGAACCTGTCCGGCGACACCGACGGCGCCTACCGGGGCTTCGACAACGTCGTGCGATCCGCCGCCGGGTACACGCCCTACCAGACGTTCTCGCTGTGGGACACCTACCGGGCCCAGAACCAGCTCGTCGCGCTGCTGGAACCGCAGGTGGCGCGCGACTACGCGCTGTCGCTGCTGGCCGTGGACCGCGAGCTGGGCTGGCTGCCGCGCTGGTCGCTCTACAACACCGAGACCAACACCATGACCGGCGACCCGGTCACCCCGTTCCTGGTCGACCTGTGGGCGCGCGGGCTGCTCAACGGGTACGAGGAGCAGTTCTACACCGCGCTGCGCAAGAACGCGACCGGCGTGCCCGGCACCGGCCTGGGCATCAACGCCCGCAACGGCAACGGCTACTACACCTCCATCGGCTACGTCCCCACCAGCGCCTCCTGCACCCCGACCCACCCGTTCGACCACGACTGCCAGTACCCGGCCTCGGCGACACTCGAGTACTCCGCCGCCGACGCCTCGCTGTCGCTGATGGCGCGGGCGCTGGGCCACACCACCGACGCCGACATGCTCGCCGCCCGGGGGCTGAACTACCGCAACCTGTTCGACTCCTCGATCGGCTTCTTCCGGCCGCGCAACGCGGGCGGCACCTGGCAGGGGTCGTACAGCCCGACCGACGGGGCGCACATGTTCCACGAGGCCGGGGCCTACCAGTACCAGTGGCTGGTGCCGCAGGACCCGGACGGCCTGGTGTCACTGCTGGGCGGCAAGACCGCCGCCAACGCGCGGCTGGACCAGTTCTTCGCCTACAGCGGGCTGCTGACCGACCCCTCGGGCACCGCCCGCACCAAGTGGGTCAACGGCGCCTACGACTACTACAGCTTCATGACCTACAACCCGAACAACGAGCCGGACCTGCTGGCGCCGTACACGTACCTGTGGACGGGGCAGCCGTACAAGACGGCGACGGTGGTGCGCTCGGCGTTCACGCTGTTCTCCAACGCCCCCAACGGCGTCACCGGCAACGACGACCTGGGCACCATGTCGGCCTGGTACGTCTTCTCCTCGCTCGGCCTCTACCCGCTGATGAACGGCGCCAACTTCTACGGCGTCACCACCCCGCAGTTCCCGTACGCCAAGGTCACCATCGGCTCGTACGGCACCCAGCAGGGCGGCACGCTGACCATCAACGCCCCCGGCGTCACCGACACCAACCGGTACATCGCCACGGCCGCCCGCAACGGTGGCGCGTTCACCAGGACGTGGCTGTCGCAGGCCGACCTCGCCAAGGGCGCCACGCTCGACTACACCGTCAGCGGCACCCCCGGCACCTGGGGCACCGGCGCGAACGACGCCCCGCCGTCGGTCGTACACGTGAACCCGCCCGCGCCTGGCACCAACCTGGCCCTGAACCGGCCCGCCACCGGCTCGACCGCCTGCGCGAGCACCGAGGGCCCCGACAAGGCCGTCAACGGCAGCGTGACCGGCGGCAACACCGACAAGTTCTGCTCGCTGACCGGCCCGAGCTGGCTACAGGTCGACCTCGGGTCCAACCAGCAGGTCGGCAGCTTCGTCATCCGGCACGCGGGTGCGGGCGGCGAGTCCGCCGACTACGACACCAAGGCGTTCACCGTCCAGCTGTCCACCGACGGCGCCAACTGGTCCACGCCGGTGACCGTGACCGGCGCCAACAGCGGCGTCACCACCCACAACATCGCCACGGCGACGGCCCGCTACGTGAAACTCAACGTCAGCGCGCCGACGCAGACCACCGACGTCGCGACCCGGATCTACGAGTTCGAGGTGTACGCCCCGACGGCCGGTCTGGTGAACCTCGCCCTCAACAAGCCCGCTACCGGCACCACCGCGTGCGCGGCCAACGAGGGCCCGGAGAAGGCGGTCAACGGCACCGTCAGCGGCGGCAACTCCGACAAGTTCTGCTCCGGGGTGGCCGGCGCCTGGCTCCGGGTCGACCTGGGCTCGGTCCGCAACATCAGCCGGTTCGAGCTCGCGCACGCCGAGGCGGGCGGCGAGGCCGCCAACCTCAACACGAAGGCGTACACGATCGACGTGTCGACCGACGGCACCACCTGGACACCGATCGTGTCGGTCACCAACAACACGGCCGCCAACACCGCCCACCAGGTGACCGCGTCCGGCCGGTACGTCCGCCTCACGGTGCAGACCCCGACCCAGACCACCGACGGCGCGACCCGCGTCTACGAGCTGCGGGTCCTCGGCTGATGCGCGATGCCCCGGCGGGTGCCGCCGGCGCATCACGCATTCGGGGTCACACCTCATACGGTGTAGCAACACCGTATGAGGTGTGACCCCGACAGCGACTACTTCTTCTGCCCGACCGCTCGCGGGCCGTGACGCCGCGGGCCCGCGACAGGCGGCCCGCGGCGTCCCCCGTTTCAGCCCGCGAAGACGGTGAAGCCCGCCCGCAGCAGCTCGGCCTCGCGCGAGGACGGGCCCACGAGCAGCTCGAACGCGCCCGGCTCGACGACCCGGCGCCCGGCTGAGTCGACCAGCGTGCAGGCCGCGGCGGGCAGCTCCAGCTCGACCGTCCGCGCCTCGCCGGGGGCGAGCACGACCTGCCGGAAGGTCTTCAGCTCCTTCTCGGCCCAGGTCACGGACGTGATCGTGTCGGTGATGTACACCTGGACGGTCTCGGTGACCGGGCGGGCGCCACTGTTGCGCACGACGACCTTGGCCCGCACCGTGTCCTCCGGGCGTACCTCCGGGGTGAGCACGTGCAGGTCGGCGTACTCCACGGTGCTGTAGCTCAGGCCCTCGCCGAACACGAACGCCGGAGCCTGGGTGAGGTCGGCGTAGCGGGTGCCGTGCTGACCCCGGATCTGGTTGTAGTACGTCGGCTGCTGACCGGCGTGACGGGCGAACGAGATCGGCAGGCGGCCGGTCGGCTCGACCAGGCCCAGCGCCAGCTCGGCGATCGCCTGGCCGCCGCGCATGCCCGGGTTGAACGCGTACACGATCGCGGCGGCGTTGTGCGCCGACGGCGGCAGCACCAGCGGCTTGGAGCTGACCAGCACCACGACCAGCGGCTTGCCGGTGGCGGCGAGCGCGTCCAGCAGCGCCACCTGCCCGCCGACCAGCTCCAGCGTCGCGGTCGACTTCGTCTCGCCGACCAGCTCGATCCGGTCGCCGACCACGGCCACGACATAGTCGGCGGCCTGCGCGGCCGCGACCGCCTCGGCGATCAGTGCCGCGTCGGGCGCGGCCGGGACGGCGATGTCGGGGCGGGGCTGGCCGTCCGGGAAGTACGGGCCCTCCGGGTCCGGCCCGGTGGTCAGGATCTCGGCGCCCCGGGCGTGGGTGACGGTCCAGTCGGCGGGCACGTGCGCGCGGAACCCGTCCAGCACCGTCGAGATCATCTCGCGCGGGTGGCCGTCGGGCAGCCACTCGGCCTGGCCGGAGGCGCCCGCCCAGTCGCCGAGGGTGGTGTGCGGGTCGTCGGCGTTCGGGCCGATCACCGCGACGGTGCGAGCGGTGCCGTCACCGGCCGCACGACCGGCGGCGTCGGCGCTGAACCCGCCCGCCAGCGGCAGCGTGCCGTCGTTGCGCAGCAGCACCAGCGACCGGCGCGCCACCTCCAGGTTCAGTTCGGTGTGCGCGGCGCTCGCGATCACCTCGGCCTGGCGGGCCGGGTCGGGCAGGCGCGGGTTCTCGAACAGGCCAAGGTCGAACTTGAGGGTGAGGATGCGGCTGACCGCCGCGTCCAGGTCGGCCTCCTCCAGCATCCCCTTGGCCACCGCGTCCTGGGCGCCCTCGAAGAAGTCGGGCGTGGTCATCACCATGTCGTTGCCCGCGCGCACCGCCAGCGCCGCCGCCTCGGTGTGGTCGGCGGCGACCTTCTGCTCCCACACCATCCGACCGACGTTGTCCCAGTCGGTCACCAGCGTCCCCGTGTAGCCCCACTCGCCGCGCAGCACCTCGTTGAGCAGCCAGTTGTTGATGGTGATCGGCACCCCGTCCATGGACTGGTAGCCGAGCATGAAGGTGCGGCAGCCCTCGCGGGCGACCCGCTCGAACGGCGGCAGGAACCACGAGCGCAGCTTGCGCCGCGAGATGTCGGCCTCGCTGGCGTCGCGCCCGCCCTGGGTCTCCGAGTAACCAGCGAAGTGCTTGGCGCAGGCCAGGATCGCGGTCGGGTCGTTCAGGCCGTCGCCCTGGTAGCCGCGCACCATCGCCGAGGCCAGCTCGCCGATGAGGAACGGGTCCTCGCCGAAGGTCTCACTGACCCGACCCCAGCGCAGGTCGCGGGCGATGCACAGCACCGGGGAGAAGGTCCAGTGGATGCCGGTGGCGGCGACCTCGACGGCGGTCGCGCGGGCGACCCGCGCCACCAACTCGGGATCCCAGGTGGCGGCCATGCCGAGCTGGGTCGGGAAGATGGTGGCGCCGATCCAGAACGAGTGGCCGTGGATGCAGTCCTCGGCGACCAGCAGCGGAATGCCCAGGCGCGAGGCGGCCGCCAGCTTGGTGGCCTCGCGGACGTGGTCGGGCGACGCGTGCAGGATGGAGCCGATGTGCAGGTCCTCGACGATGCGGCGGACGCCGTCGCGAGCGGCCAGTTGCAGCATCTGCCCGGCCTTTTCCGCCAGGGTCATCCGCCCCAGCAGGTCGGCGACGCGTTCGGCGGTGGGCAGGGTGGGGTCGAGGTAGGGCAGCGGGGAGTTCACGGGTAGGTCCTTTCATGAAACGCCCCAAGCGGGCGTTCCCAGCGCACGGTCCACGGCAGCCCCCGCCCGCGTCGCCGGGAGAGCGCTCTCCGGACACTATAGCCACATCCGGCGACCTACCGTCACCCCCGCCGACGCGCTGTCACCCGCCCGATCGGCCCCAGCCCAGCGCGGCACGCAGCTGCGCCCGCCCGGTGACACCCAGCTTCGCATAGCTGCTGTGCAGGTGATTCTCCACCGTACGCACCGACAGCACCAGTCGCGTGGCGATCTCCGGATTGGACAATCCCTCGGCGGCCAGCGCGGCCACTTCGCGCTCCCGCGGACTCAGCCCGGACGGCGCCGACTGCGGGCCCCAGGGCAGCGCCGTCACTCCGCCCGCCAGCAGGCGGTCCCGCCGTCGCGCCGCCGCGGCGGTCGACTTCCGGGACGCCGGGTCGTGGCCGCGCGCCGCATGATCGGCGGCCTCGGCGGCCAGCCCCAGCGCGCCGACCTCGGCGTAGGAGTCGCTCACCGCCACCAGTTCGGCGGCGGATCCGGCGGCCAGCGCCCGCACGAACGCGGCGTGCGCCGCGTAGACCCCCGCCAGCGCGGGCAGCCGGTCCAGCAGCGCGGCGGCGCGGCCCGGGTCGTCGGTGCGGGCCAGCAGCAGCGCGATCTCCACCGCGACGGCGTACGCGGCGCAGCCCGCCTGGTCCTCGAACAGGTCGAGCAGGTCGGCCGAGGCCGGTGCGCCCGCGCAGGCGTGGACGAACGCCCCGGCCCGCCGCTCGTCGACGGCGACGTACGGCATCGAGCCGCTCTCGCGGATGTCCGTGGCGGCGCGCAGCACGCTGAACGCGGCGTCGATGCGTCCCAGCGCCGCCTCGGCCATGGCAAGCTGGCAGGCCAGCCAGTGCCGTACCCCCGGCGGCACGCCCGGTGCCGCGTCCCGCGCGCTCCGCAGCAGGCGTGCCGCCCCCGGATAGTCGCCCCGGTAGGCGCGCACCGCCCCCGCCGCGGCCGTGCCCAGACAGGACGCGACCGGCCAGCGGGCCGACTCACCCCAGCCGATCAGCGCGTCGGCCAGCGCCGCGGCCTCGTCGGGCCGACCGGCCGCCAGCAGCGAGCCGATCATGCCGAAGCGCAGCGACAGCAGCACCTCGGCGGGCATCCCGGCCCGGTCGTGGTGGCGCAGCAGCGCCAGCCCCTCGGCCACCATGCCGAGCTGGTAGTAGGCGCCCGCGAGCTGGTGGATGGCGTATCCGGCCGGGCCCGCCAGGTCGAGGTCGGCCAGCAGCGGGTCGGCGGCGCAGGCGTCGACCGCGGCGGCGTACTGGCGGCGCAGCACGGCCAGTTGCACCGCCACGAACGGGTCCGGCCGCTCCCGCTCCAGGAACGCGATGGCCAGATCGTCGCGGCGCAGCCCGCGCACCAGGTTGCTCACCCGCGCCCCGATCAGCTCCGGCCGCCCCGGGTACGCCATCACCGCCGCCGCCAGCACCTGCTCGGCCTCGTCCCAGCGCTGCCGCAGCAGCAGCGCTCGGGCCAGCAGCTCGGCCCGGCGTGGGCTGTCGGCGGTGACCGCACGGGCCAGCCGCTCGGCCAGCGGGCCGTCCAGCCGCGACAGCGCCTCGTCGGCACCTGCCAGCAGTTCCTCGTCGGGGGCGGTGTCGGCGGCGTCCAGCCGCAGGATCACCCGGCGCAGCAGGTGTCCCGGCCCGGTCAGCCGGTCGGCCAGCGACCGCCGCAGCCGCCGCAGGGTCACCGGCGTGGCGCCGTCGAGCAGCACCTCCCCGTACAGCGGGTGCGGCAGGGTCAGCTGGTCGCCCGCGTGGCTGGCGTGCAGCCAGCCGCGCTCGCACATGGACTCCACCAGCGCCGGGTCGGTGACAGCGGCGACCGCGTCGGCGTCGGCGGGCTCGGCGAGCGCGACCAGTTGGAGCACCTCGCGTTCGGCCCGGGTCGCCCCGGCCAGCCGTTCGATCAGCACCCGGGTGACGCCGCCGCGCCGCTGCCCCTCGGCCCACCGCCACCGGCCGTCCGGGTCGCGGCGCAGGGTGGCGTCGGCCAGTGCCGAGCGCACCAGCTCCGCGCAGGCCAGGGCGTTGCCGCCGCTGAGCCGGTGCAGGGCGGCGGTCGCGGCCGGATCGAGCGGGCCGCCGATGATCCCCGCCGCGAGCCGGCCGACCCCGGGCGGATCGAGGGCGTCGAGGTGTATGACGGGTCGCAGCCGGTCCAGCCCGCCGGGCACCGGCTCACCCGCCCGCAGCACGAGGACCAGACGCAGCGACGGTTCGCGAGCCAGTTCGTGCACCAGCGCGGCCGAGCCGTCGTCGAGCAGGTGCGCGTCGTCCACGACGACCGCCGACGCGACTCCGGCGAGCAGTCCGAGCAGCCGCCGCATGATCACCGCGGGTAGTGCGTGCGGGCCGGGCCAGGCGCCGTGCGGGCCCGGGTCGTCGAGGTAGCGGGCGAACGCGCCGAACGGGATGGCCGCGGCGGCCCGGGTCGCGACGATCCATTCGGCGCGCCCGTCGACCAGCGCGCGGGCCAGGTGGGTCTTACCCACCCCGGCCGCCCCGACCAGGGTCACTCCCCCGGCCTGGGCCAGGTGCGCCCGTGCGCGGACCAGCTCCGTACCGCGTCCGGCCACCGCCGGACCGATCACGGAGAGATCACGCACGCGGGCGAATCTACCTCCTACACAGCGTCGGTTACGCACCCGGCAGGTGCGGGACCACGATGTTCGCGATCGCGATCGCGCCGCCCTTCGGGTCGCCGCCGTGCGCCCGCACGTCAAGCATGAAGACGTGGAACAGGTCGGCCTCGGTCAGCCGTACCGTGAGCTGTCCGGATGTGTCGAAGTAGACCGCCTCCTGACCCAACCCGGACACCCGCTGCCCGCGAGCCTTGGTCATGTCGAACATGGTCCTGGCGTTCGGCTGGAACTGGATGATCATTTTGCCGATGCCGTCGGCCTGCTCGTAGTCGCACACCGCCACGTTGTCCGACCAGCTGGCAGTGGCCTTCGCGATCCCGCTGAAGCCGGTGATACGCACCGCGTCGGCGACGCTCAGCAGGCCGCACAGCTGCTCCGGGGTCACCTGCGCGTTGTTGGCGGCCGGGGCGGGGCTGGCCGCGGCGGAGGTGGCGGCGGGAGGGTTGGCCGCGGGGGCCGCCGGATCGTCGGTGGGGCCGCAGCCGGCAAGGGCCACGGTCAGCAGGGTGATGGCGAGCAGCGATTTCCTCATGCTGCCGAGGATCGGCGCGGTTGAGTACGTACGCCTGAGTGGTCACCACTCAGATCGCGTTGTCCGCAAGACGACGCTATGCTGAGCCCCGACGATTGGCAACGTTGTCAAACTCCATTGACAAGCATGAATAATAACTCCAGGCTGGACGGAAAGCACCCGTATCGGCGGCCCCCACACCGCCACCTCCCCCGTCCCGGAGGTATCCGTGCCATCCGTCCCCCGCCTCGCCACCCGCCTCGCGGCGCTCCTGGCCGCGCTCCTGTCCCTGGCTTTCCTGCCCGCGCCCGCCGAGGCCGCCGTCACCAGCCGTCCGATCCGGATCATGCCGCTCGGCGACTCGATCACCTGGGGCGTCGGCAGCCCCAGCACCTCCAGCTACCGCGCCGCGCTGTGGCAGCGCCTGGTCAACCAGGCCGGATACGCCGTCGACTTCGTCGGCTCGCAGCAGTCGGGCAGCCTGCCCGACACCGACAACGAGGGCCACTCCGGCTGGCGCATCGACCAGATCGCCGCCAGCGCCACCGGCTGGCTCAACACCTACCAGCCCGACGTGGTGCTGCTGCACATCGGCACCAACGACATGAACCAGAACTACGACGTCGCCAACGCGCCCGCCCGGCTGGGCTCGCTCATCGACCAGATCCTGGCCGCCCGACCCACCGCGACCGTGCTGATCGCCAAGATCGTGCCCGCGCTGGACGCGACCATCCAGGCCCGGATCAACACGTTCAACGCGGCGGTGCCCGGCATCGTGGCCGCACGCGGGGCACGGGCCAAGCTCGTCGACCTGTCCGTGCTCGGCTCGGCCGACCTGGCCGACACCCTGCACCCCAACGACGCCGGGTACGCCCGGATGGCGGTGCGCTGGTACAGCGGGCTGGAGTCGGTGCTCGGCGACGGACGCGACCATCCGCTGCTGTCGACCGCGTTCGAGGCCACCGACACCGCTCCCACCTGGCGCGACAGCATCGCCGCGGCGATCAACGTGGGCGGCTACTGCTGCGCGCTGACGGCGATGGAGGCGTCGACCCGGGCCGAGCTGGCGCACAGCGGGGCCGGGGCGCTGATGTACTCCGGATCGGACAACTCGGCGACGCAGTCGTACTCGTACGCCCGGATCTTCGCCGCCGACACCCCGCTGACCTCGCGCAGCGTGCTGTCGTACTGGATCTACCCGCAGCAGGCCAACGGCACCTTCGTGGGCGTCGACCTGCAGTTCAGCGACGGTTCCGCGCTGCGCGACACCAGCGCCGTGGACCAGTACGGCGTACGCGCCCACCCGCAGTTCCAAGGCGAGGGCGGCCATCTGGTCGTCAACCAGTGGAACCTGGTCCGGATCAACCTCGGCGGCCTGGCCGGACGCACCGTTACCCGCGTCGACCTCGGCTTCGACCGACCCACTGGCACCGGCACCTTCCGCGGCTACCTCGACGACCTGAGCCTGTCCGACGAGGGCGGCACCTTCCCCGGTAGCGACCTGGCCCTGGGCAAGCCCACCACCGGCAGCGCCGCGTGCGTGGCGGCCGAGGCACCGGCCAAGGCCACCGACGGCGTGGTCAGCGGCAACAGCAAGTGGTGCAGCGGCGTCGCGGGCGCCTCGCTACAGGTCGACCTCGGGTCGGTGCGCACCGTGCGCCGGTTCGTGATCCGCCACGCCTCGGCGGGCGGCGAAGCCCTGGCCCTGAACACGAAGGCGTTCCGGATCGAAGGCAGCAGCGACGGCGGCACCTGGACCACGCTGGTCACCGTCACAGCCAACGCCGACGGCGTGACCACGCATCCGGTCAACGCCACGGCCCGCTACGTCCGCCTGGTCGTGCAGACCCCGTCTCAGACCACCGACGCGGTCACCCGGGTCTACTCGTTCGAGGTCGCGGGCGCCTGACCCATCCCGCCCCGCTCGCCACCCCGCCCCGCTCGCCGCCGGTGGGTGGCGAGCGGGGCCACACTGCCCCAAGATCGGTGCAGTTTCAGGGAAAGTGCGGGAATCTTGGCCCCGTTTCGTGCAGTTTCCCCGAAACTGCACCGATCTTGCCGCCGCCCGACGCCCCGGCGGCGCCCGGCACTCCCCGGCACTCCCAGGCACTGCCCGGCACTCATCGGGGACGCCGGGGCAGCGGGAGATGGGCGGGCGCGAAGAAGGGCCCCTTCTACATCGCGAAGCGATAAGAAGGGGCCCTTCCTTACCTCAGGGGCAGCGGGAGGGTCAGCTGCCGGTGATGGTGAACTGGGAACCGGGCTGGATGAGGATGTTGCCGTCGGCGGAGTTGGTGATCGTGACGTTGGTCAGCGTCGCGTTGCCGCGTGCGCCGCTCATCGCCAGGATGCCCGCGCCGTTGTTCGACTTGTCGATCTTCACATTGGTGATGACCACGTTCGGCATGCTGCCGCCGCCGGTCTTGAACTGGATGCCGTCATACGTGGAGTCGTAGATGTCGGTGTCCTTGATGACGGCGCCGATGATGTCCTTGCCCGACGCGAACAGCGTGATCGCGCCGAACTCCTGGGCCTCGTTCCAGAACACGCCGCCGCCCCGGTAGATCCCGTTGTTGGAGATCGTCGTCGTCCCCGAGAACGGGAGCGGGCTGTGGTCGGTCGCCAGCATGATCGCCGGGTAGTTCATCGTGTCGTAGATGAGGTTGTTCTCGATCGCGTTGCCGTAACCGCCGTAGATCGCGGCGCCGTTGGCACGCCAGGGCAGCGCGATCGTGTTGTTGGTGAAGTGGTTGTCGTGCGCGATGTCGACGTTCTGGTCCTTCACGAACGGGTTGGCCCACACCGCGAGCGAGTCGTCACCGGTGGTCCGGAAGGACGAGTTGAACACGCGGGAGTTGCGGGTGCCGTTGGAGAAGTTGATGCCGTCGGCGAACGTGTCCCGGATGCGCATGCCGCTGAAGTCCAGGTTGTTGCCCGGGTTCCAGTAGGCGGGCGTGTCCGAGTAGTCGCGGCCGACCCAGGCGCCGACGTTGACGTGCTCGATCCAGATGTTGGTGAGCTTCGAGTTCTGACCGAACCGGCCGTTGAGGCCGTGGCCCCGGTTGGCGCGGTTGGTGGTCATACCGAAGATGGCCAGGTCCGAGATCTGGGTGTTGGTCTCGAGTTCGAAGCCGACGTTGCCCTCGTGCGGGTGGTTGATGTTGCCGACCACGTTCTGCGGCTCGGTGTTGGTGTACAGCTTCGTGTACCACATGCCCGCGCCACGGATGACCGCGTTGCTGATGCCCTTCTGGTTGTACTGACCGCGGGTCGGGTCAGGCGACAGGATCTTCTGCTCCTGACGCCACTGACCGGCCGGGATCCAGACGCAGCTGATCACGCCGTTCTCGTCGTCGGTGACGGCCCGCTGGATCGCCGCGGTGTCGTCGACGCCGTCGTTGGCCACCGCGCCGTACGCCGTGATCGAGGTGCACTCGGCGGGCTTGGTGAGCTGCGGGGCGACCTGCTCGAGATCGATGAGGTCGATGATGTAGAACGACGCGTTGTCACCGCTGTCGCGCTGCAGCTTGAACCGCGTACCCGCGGGGTACGAGGTGGACAGCAGCGCCTGCGACTCGTCGAACAGGCGCCGAGCGTTGGCCTGGGGCGTGTTCGACAGCGACTCGGTGTCGTCGGTGGTGCCGTACAGCCAGCTGTTGCGCGACGAGAACGTGAGCTTCTGCACGAAGACGTCGTTGGCGTAGAGGCTGATGGTGTAGTCCTGGCCGCCGCCGGAGGCGGAGTCCGGGACCGAGTTGCGCACCACGATCGAGTTGGTCTGCACGGTCGAGGTGATCTGCACGAACTGACCCTGGCTGTCCAGGCGCACCGACTGACGGCCCGAGGACTCGGTGCCGAAGTTGGTGTGCCCGAAGGTGCGCAGCGGGTCGGCGGTCAGCAGGGTGCCCTGGTAGGTGCCCGCCTCGGCCTCGTACGTGGTGAACGGGGTGGCGGCGCCGCGGCCCACCACGATCGCCTGGGACAGCGAGTTGTTCGTCTCGTTGGTCTCGGCGACGGTGTTGGTGGCGTCGGCGGTGGCGGTGATGGTCGCCCCGCCGCTGGTCGCGGTCCAGGTGCCGGTGATCGCGACGGTGGCCGTGGCCCCCGCGGCGATGGTGCCGGTGCTGGTGTTCAGCGTGGTGGAGCCGACGACCACGCGGGTGGTCGAGGCGCCCGCCGGGTCGATGCCCCGGTTCTTGACCTGGACGGTGAAGCTGACCGCCGCGCCCACGGCCGGGTTGGCCGGGGTGGTGGAGATGCCGACGACCTGCAGGTCCGGGCCGGGGGCCTGGGTGACGGTCAGCGGCGAGGCGGCGTTGCCGGTGTTGTTGGCCTCGCTCTTCTCGATCACCGTGTTGGACGGGTCGACCTTGGCCGACAGCGCGAAGCTGCCCTGCGGCAGGTTGCCGATCGCGATCGAGATCGGCAGCGAGCTGCCCGCCCCGATCGGGCCGACGTTGGCGGTCGTCTTGAGCACGCCGTCGAGGTAGAAGTTGAGCGTGGTCGCGGTCGAGGCCAGCTCACCGATGTTGCTGACGGTGGCGCTCAGCGTGACGTTGCTGGCCTCGGTCGGCGCCGAGGGGCTGAACGACACGTTGCCGACGGACAGGTCGGCGTTGGGCGCCGGGGTGCCGCAGACCTCGAACTCCGCCACCTGGCCCGAGGGGGCGCCGTTGTTGGAGGCGATCTTCAGCTGCACGTCGGCGGTGGTCGCCGACACCGGGATGTTCACCACGTTGTTGCCCTGCGTGAACTGGTAGTTCGCGGCGGCCTTGATCGTGGTGTAGGTGGTGGCGGCCTGGTCGCGGCCGAGGACCTCGATGTTCTGGGTACGGGTGCCCCACGCCGGGTCCGGGTTCAGCTTCACGTTCACCTGCGTGACGCTGTGGTTGGCGCCCAGCGCCACGGTCAGCGTCGCGGGCAGGCCCGCACCCTCCCAGTAGGTGGTGAGGTTGCCGTCGACGGCGTTGGCCGGGACGAACGTGAACGTCGAACCGTTGGCGGTCGCGGTCTTGCCCGCGGCCACGTTGGTGCAGCCCGGCTGCTGGGTGCCGGTCCGGGTCACCGTGGCGCTGTTGGCGGACAGGTTGCCCGCGACGTCACGCGCCCTGAGGTAGTACGACACCGTCGCGGTCGCGGGCTGGGTGTCCTGCCACGAGGTGACCGTGCCGACGGTGGTGACGAGGGAGCCGTCGCGGTAGACGTCGTACCCGGCCAGGCCGGAGCCGGAGTCGGTCGAGGCGGTCCAGGTCAGCGTGATGGTGCTGCCCGAGGTGCTGACGGCCAGGTTGGTCGGGGCCGACGGGGCGGTCACGTCACCGTTGCGGGTGACGGTGTTGCCCGCCGCCGACACGTTGCCCGCGACGTCGCGCGCCTTGACGTAGTACGACACGTTCGCCGTCAGCGGCTGGGTGTCGCTCCACGTGGTGACCAGACCGACGGTGGTGGCCAGGGCGTTGTTGCGGTAGATCTCGTACCCGCTCATGCCGCTGCCGCCCGCGTTGTCGGTCGAGGCGCCCCAGTTCAGGGTGAGCGTCGTGCCCGAGCCGGACAGGCTGAGCGTGCCGGGCACGCTCGGCGCGGTGGTGTCGGTGCTGGTCCCGGTGCGGGTGACGGTGTTGCCCGCCGCCGACACGTTGCCCGCGACGTCGCGTGCCTTCACGTAGTACGACACCGTCGCCGAGGTCGGCTGGGTGTCGGCCCACGTGGTGACCAGGCCGACGGTGGTGGCCAGGGCACCGTTGCGGTAGATCTCGTAACCGGCCATGCCGCTGCCACCGCTGTTGTCGGTCGACGCGCCCCAGTTCAGGGTGATGGTCGTGCCGGAGGTGGTGTAGCTCAGGGTGCCGGGCACGCTCGGGGCGGTGGTGTCGGTGCCCGCGCCGGGGCCGTACACCTCCAGCTCCGACAGCTGGCCCGCGGGCCAGGCGCTGTTGGCGGTGAAGTTGATCCGCACGTACCGGGTGCCGGTCTGGGTGAAGTTGATCGTCACCGAGTTGCTCGCCACGGCCGGGTCGAACGTGTACGTGGCCGAGGCGACCAGGTTGGTGAAGCTCGACCCGGTGGTGCTGCCCTGCACGGACAGCGTCTGGGTGCGGGTGCCCCAACCGGCTGGGATCTTCAGCACGACCTTGTTGACCGTGGTGGTGGCGCCGAGGTCGACGGTCACCCACTGCGGCCACGCGTTGTTGACGCTCTCCCAGTAAGAGGCCTGGTTGCCGTCGACCGTGTTGCCCGAGCCGTAGACGTCGGCGTGGCCGCTCTCGGTGGTGGGGCGGCCCTGGGCCAGGTTGGTCGAGCCGCCGGCGACGCCGTACACCTCCAGCTCGGACAGCTGCGCGGCCGCCCAGCCGGTGTTGGCGCTGACGCTCACGCGCACGTAGCGGACCGAGGCGGCGGTGAAGTTGATGGTCACCGAGTTGGTGCCCGCGGTGAAGACGTAACCCGCGGAGGCCTTCAGGTCACTGAACGTCGAGCCGTTGGTGCTGCCCTGGACCGCGAGGGTCTGGGTGCGGGTGCCCCAGCTCGTGGGCAGCTTCAGCACCACCTGGTCGACGCTGGTCGCGGCGCCGAGGTCGAGCTGCGCCCACTGCGGCAGCGAGCCGCTGCTCTCCCAGTAGGTCGCCTGGTTGCCGTCGTTGAGGTTGCCGGGGGTGTACGCGGCGTTGCTGGAGCTGGCGCTGGCGGTCTTGCCGAGGGAGAGATTGGGGCCGCCGGCGGCCTGGGCCACGCCGGCCCATACGCCGGAGGCGACCAGCACGGCCGCGGCCGTGGCCGTGGCCGCCACCGCCCTGATCGGATTGATTCGTCTCATCACGGTCCTTGTCGCTGAGGGGACGTATCCGCGTATGGCGGAAGACCACCAACGCGGGGGCAGGACCGGCACGAAGCCGGTGAGCCGCGACGGCGAGCGGAACCGGGCGGTTGGTGCGTCATGTGCTGCCTGGACAGGTGCCGTCCCGACTACTTGCACATGTGGACGACAAAAACATGCATGTCTTTGTCGAAATCTTGCACTGTGTTGAGGCCAACGTTACAGACGTGCTACCGGCGCGTCAACATTCCAGGCACATCGATTGCGCCGAACGGCCAGCCGTCCCTGCTCAATGGACGCAAGGCGGGTTAGAGTCGGCCAATGCTCGCCCGCGCCTGGGGTCTGACCCGCTCGCTCGCCATGTACCACGGCATCCCGGGCCGACACCGGCGCATGCGCCGCTTCTACTCCGGA
The DNA here is from genome assembly GCF_019083965.1 of Catellatospora tritici. Classification (GTDB taxonomy): domain Bacteria; phylum Actinomycetota; class Actinomycetes; order Mycobacteriales; family Micromonosporaceae; genus Catellatospora; species Catellatospora tritici. The sequence continues at coordinate 64,145 of NZ_JAHRCY010000030.1, read as the reverse complement.
TTCCTCGCCCCCGGCGATCTCGCCTTCGACATCGGCGCCCACGTCGGCAGCCGGGTGCGGCCCTGGCGCCGCCTCGGCGCGCGGGTGCTCGCGATCGAACCGCAGCCGGACTGCCTGCGGGTGCTGCGCCTGATGTTCGGCCGCGACCCCGGCGTCACCGTGCTGCCGGTCGCGGTCGGCGCGCAAGCCGGGCACGCCGCGCTGGCCCTGTCCTCGGCCACCCCGACCGTCTCCACGCTGTCGCGCGACTGGATCGACACCGTCACCGCCGACGACAGCTTCGCCCGAGTCCACTGGGACCGCACCATCGAGGTTCCGGTGACCACCCTCGACGAGCTGATCGCCGCGCACGGCGAGCCCGCCTTCTGCAAGATCGATGTGGAGGGTTTCGAGGCCGACGTGCTGCGCGGCCTGAGCCGCCCGCTGCGCGCCCTGTCCTTCGAGTACCTGCCCCAGGCCCACGACGCCATGCTCACCGCGCTCGACCTGGTCGAACGCCTCGGCGCCCAGGCCGACGGGTACCGCTACAACTACGCCCCCGTCGAGACGATGCGCTTCGCGGCCGACGAGTGGCTCGATGCCGCCGGGCTGCTGCGGCTGCTCGACCGCTATCGCCCACTGAACCGATCCGGCGACGTCTACGCCCGCCTGCGCTGACCGCGTGTCGCGTGCCTGCCACCGCGCCGCGCCCCACCGCGTCGCACCGCGCCCCACCGCGTCGCACCGCGCGGACCGCGTCGCGCGAGCGGGCCGGGCGGGGCGGGCCGGGGCGGGGCGGGGCGGGGCGTTAGTGCAGTTTCGGGGAAAGTGTTGGAATCTTGGCGCGCTTTCGTGCAGTTTCCCCGAAACTGCAGCGATCTTGCGGCTACGCTCGCCCGCGCGCGGCGCCCGCGGAGCGCGCGGCGCCCGCGGAGCGCGCGGCGCCCGCGGAGCGCGCGGCCCTGACCGGGGCCGCCGCCGGGCGGCGGCGCCACAGCCAGATCACGTCGCGGCCGAACGACTCGGTGAGCAGTCCCAGTGCCCCGACCAGTGCCAACAGCACCAGCGCCCGGGGCAGCACATCGGCGGCCGCGATGCCCAGCACGATGCCCTGGATCGCCGCCACGACCTTGCGCCAGTATCGCGGGAACAGCTGCCCGCGCAGCCACGCCAGCACCCAGCTCGCGGCGACGTACGCGTAGCGCATCGCGCCGATGCACAGCACCCACGCCCCGTAGACCGGGGCCGCGTACACGCTGAGCACCGCGATCAGCCAGGCGTCGGTCTCCATGTCGAAGCGGGCGCCGAAGGCCGAGTCCGTGCCGGTGCGCCGAGCCACCTGCCCGTCGACCGCGTCGAGCACCAGCGCCACCACGGTCAACGCCAGCAGCGGCACCACCGGCACGGGGCGGGCCAGCGACTCGGCGGTCAGCGCGGTCACGCCGCCGACCAGCACCGCCCGGGACAGGGTGACCACGTCGGCCGGTCCGAAGGCGAGCGTGCCCGTGTTCTGCATGGCCCGGCCGAGCAGCACGCACAGCGCCAGCGCGTACGCCAGGCCGAAGCTCCAGCCGGGCGCGCCCAGACCCACTCCCGCCTCCAGCACCGCCAGCAGCACGAGTTGGCCGAGCAGACCCGCCAGCGGACCTGGGATCACCTGCGGCGGCACCGCACCTCCGTATAGGGTTCCACTCCGACCAGTGCGAAAGGGGGTGTTGATGGCATCCTACGCGCGCGCGTACTGGATCACCGGGCCCGGCGCGGCCGAGATCCGCGACGTGCCACTGCCCGCGCCCGGCCCCGACGACGTGCTGGTACGCACGCTCCACACCGGCGTCAGCCGCGGCACCGAGACGCTGGTCTACACCGGACACGTGCCCGAGAGCCAGTACTCGGTCATGCGCGCCCCGTTCCAGGACGGCGACTTCCCCGCCCCGGTGAAGTACGGCTACCTCAGCGTGGGCGTCGTCGAGCAGGGCCCCGACGAGCTGCGCGGACACACCGTCTTCTGCCTGTACCCGCACCAGACCCGATACGTCGTACCGGCCGCCGCCGTGGTGCCGGTCCCGGCGGGCGTGCCCGCGCGGCGGGCCGTGCTGGCGGGCACCGTCGAGACCGCCGTCAACGCGCTGTGGGACGCCGCGCCGCTGGTCGGCGACCGGATCAGCGTCGTCGGCGCGGGCATGGTCGGCTGCTGCGTGGCCGCCGTCGCCGCCCACATCCCCGGGGTGTCGGTGCAGCTGGTCGACCCCGACCCGGCCCGCGCCGAGACGGCGGCCGCGCTCGGCGTCGCATACGTTCCGCCCGAGCGGGCCACGGGCGGCCGTGACCTGGTCTTCCACGCCAGCGCCACCGCCCCGGGGCTCCAGACCAGCCTCGACCTGCTCGCCCCCGAGGGCACCGTGATCGAGCTGAGCTGGTACGGCGACCGCGAGGTCCATCTCCAGCTCGGCGGGGCGTTCCACTCCCGTCGGCTGGCCATCCGCGCCAGCCAGGTCGGCACGGTCTCCCCCGCCCGCGCCGCCCGCCGCGGCTTCACCGACCGGCTGGCGCTCGCCCTCGACCTGCTGCGCGATCCGGCCTTCGACGCGCTCTGCACCGGCGAGTCGCCGTTCGCGCTGCTGCCGGAGGTCATGGCGCAGCTGGCCGCGGGGACCCGCCCGGCCCTGTGCCACGTCATCACCTACGACGGAGAGTGATCCCTTGTTCAGCGTCACCGTCCGCGACCACATGATGGTCGCCCACAGCTTCCGGGGCGAGGTGTTCGGCCCCGCCCAGGCCCTGCACGGCGCGACGTTCCTGGTGGACGCCACGTTCCGCCGGGCCGCGCTGGACGCCGACGGGATCGTCGTCGACATCGCCGCCGCCGCCCGCGAGCTGAACGCGGTGCTGGCCGCGTTCCACCTGCGCAACCTCGACGACGACCCGGCGCTGACGGGCCGCAACACCACCACCGAGGTGCTGGCCCAGGTCGTCGCCGACCGCCTGGTCGAGCGGGTGCACGCGGGCGCGTTCGGACCGGGGGCGAAGGAACTGGCCGGGATCGCGGTCACCCTGCACGAGTCGCACGTCGCCTGGGCCTGCTACGAGCGCGGCCTGTGACCCCTGCCGGGACAGCCACCTCCGGCGCCCCCACTGCCCGCACCGTTCACGTCGTCCTGCCCGGTGGCGTGGACGATCCGGCCAACCCCAGCGGCGGCAACCACTACGACCGGCGCGTCTGCGACGGACTCACCGCCTCGGGCTGGACCGTGCGCGAGCACGCCGTGACCGGGACCTGGCCGCACCCCGGTCGCGACGCTGCCGCCGAACTTGCCGCGACGCTGGCCGCGCTACCCGCCGACGCGCTCGTGCTGGCCGACGGGCTGGTCGCGCTCGGGGCTCCGGAGGCCGTCGCCGCCCGCCGTGCGATCGTGCTGGCGCACATGGTGTTCGGCGACGCCGATCCCGGGGTTGCCCCGGCCGAGCGGACGACGCTGCGGGCAGCGGCCGCCGTGGTCACCACCAGCTCCTGGTGCCGCACGCGGCTGATCGACCGGTACGGCCTGCGCCCTGACCTCGTCCACTTCGCCTCCCCCGGCGTGGACGCCGCCCAGCTCGTCCCCGGCGGCATCGGCGGCGACCGGCTGCTGTGCCTGGCCGCCGTCGCCCCGCACAAGGGCCACGATGTGCTCGTCACGGCCCTGTCCGAACTCGCCGGGCTGGACTGGCACTGCTGCTGCGTCGGCCCGACCGACCGCGACCCCGGCTTCGTCCGACGACTGCGCCACGCGGCCGCACCCCTGGCCGACCGGTTCGTCCTGCTCGGACCGCGGACCGGCCCCGCCCTGGACGAGATCTGGGCCCGGACGGACCTGCTGGTGCTGGCCACCCGCGGCGAGTCGTACGGGATGGTCGTCGCCGAGGCGCTGGCGCGGGGCATTCCGGTGCTGGCCACCGAGGTGCAGGGCCTGCCCGAGGCGCTCGGCCACGCCCCCGACGGCAGCCTGCCCGGACTGCTGGTGCCCCCCGAGGACCCGGTCGCGTTCGCGGCCGCGCTGCGGCGCTGGCTGACCGAACCCGACCTGCGTACGGCCCTGCGCCGGGCCGCCCTCGCGCGCCGGAGCACACTGACCGGATGGGACCGTACGACCGCCGAGATCGGTGGCGTGCTGGCGTCACTGGTCGCCGATCGGCCGCCCGGCGCCCGGTGAACTGTGTATAACGTCGAGAAGACGAGCCGTACTCGACGGAAGAGGTGACGTGCCGGCGCAGCAGATCATGCGACGTGGCCCGCTGGCCGCGCGCCTGTGGACCTGGGGCCGGGTGCTCGGCGGAGTCCTGCTGCTGGGCCTGCTGGTGTGGCAGGTCGGCACCGGCCCGTTCCTCGACGGCGTACGCCGCGTGAATCCCGCCGCGCTGCTCGCCGCGCTCTGCCTCGGCGCGGTCGCCACCGTCGGCTGCGCCTGGCGCTGGTGCCTGGTCGCGGCCGGACTCGGCGTACGGCTGCCGCTGCGCCACGCCGTCGCCGCCTACTACCGGTCGCTGCTGCTCAACTCCACCCTGCCCGGCGGGGTGGTCGGCGACGTGCACCGGGCGGTGCGGCACGGCCTCGACATCAGCGACCTACGTCTGGCCGTACGCGCCGTCGTGCTGGAGCGCACCATCGGCCTGGCCGTCCAGATCGCCGCGTCGACGCTGCTCCTGCTCGTACTTCCCTCCCCGGTCCGGGCTCGGATGCCGCTGATCGTCGCGGCCGCGCTCGCCGCCGGGGTGGCCCTGACCGTGGCGGCGCGGCTGCTGCTGCGCGGTCGCGGCGCCCGCTGGGCCCGCGCGGCCCGTGCCACCGGCGCCGAGATCCGCACCGCCCTACGCGACCGCCGCGTCCGGCTCGGCATCGCCGCCTCGTCGGCCATGATCGTCCCCGCCCACCTGCTGATGTTCCTGCTGGCCGCGCGTACCGCCGGAGCCACCGCACCGCTGACCCTGCTGGTCCCGCTGACCCAGCTCGCCCTGCTCGCCATGGCCCTGCCCCTCAACATCGCGGGCTGGGGACCGCGCGAAGGCGTCGCCGCCTGGGCCTTCGCCGCGGCCGGTCTCACCGCCGCCCAGGGCGTCGCCACCGCCACCACATACGGCATCCTCGGCCTCGCCGCCGTCCTCCCCGGCGCCGCCACCCTCCTACAGGTAAGGAAGGGGCCCTTCTTAACGCAATCCGTGGTAAAGGGGCCCCTTCTTAACTCGCCATCGGTCACCCCCTCACCGGCCGAGCCGGCCCGTCGATGAGTCGCCGGCACTCCGGCCGTCAAGTAGGAGGAACCCCCGTGCCGCCGTTGGATCCCGAGCGCACCCCAGCCGCACCGACCGCCGCCGAGCCGGTTCCGGCCGCCGCCGGGACCGAGCCCACAGCCGCCGGGACCGAGCCCACAGCCGTCGCGCCCGAGCAGAACCTCGGCGAGTCCGGGCCGTCACCGGCCGCCTCGGTTGAGCAGCACCCCGGCGCAGTGAGTTCGGCGGCCGCCGTCTCGGCGGGCCGCCCGGCGCGGGCGATGGCCGGGCGAGTGCTGACCGGGCTGGCGCTGGTGGTACTACTGGCGTTCCTGGTCGCGCCGGAGAGGATCTCCCAGCTCACCCCGGCCGCGTTGCTGCGCGTGCCGGTCGACGGGCTGGTCGGGATCGCTCTGGTCCTGGTGCTGCCCGAGCGGGCGCGGCGGATCGTGGTGCCGGTGGTCGGGCTGCTGCTCGGTGTGCTGGCCGTGCTCAAGGTGGTCAGCCTCGGCTTCTCCCAGTTCCTCGACCGGCCGTTCAACCCGGCCCAGGACGGCTCGTTCCTCAGCGCCGCGGTGGTGTACCTGCGCGAGTCGGCCGGAGCCGGGCTCGCCGACGCCGCCGTCGTGCTCGCCGTGGCGCTGGCAGTGGGCCTGATCCTGCTGCTGAGCCTGTCGTTTCGCCGGGTGTCGCGCCTGGCCCTCGCGCACCGCACCGCCGCCGCCCGGACCGTGGCCCTGCTCACCGTGGTCTGGGCCGTGTGCGCGCTCGCCGGGGCGCAGCTGGTGCCGGGGCTGCCGGTGGCCGCGCACGACGCGTACGACCGGGTCGAGCAGGTGCGGGCGGGCGCCCGCGACCGCGACGCGTTCCTCGACGAGATCGCGACCGACGCCTACGCCGAGGTCCCCGGCGCGCAGCTGCTCACCGGCCTGCGCGGCAAGGATGTCGTCGTCGCGTTCGTGGAGAGCTACGGCCGGATCGCACTGGACGACCCCGAGCTGTCCGCCACGGTCGACCCGGTGCTGGCGGCCGGGGCCGAGCGGCTGCGCGCCGCCGGGTACGCCGCCCGCAGCGGCTGGCTCACCTCCCCCACCGCAGGCGGGGGCAGCTGGCTGGCCCAGTCCACCCTGCTGTCCGGGCTGTGGATCGACAGCGCACCGCGCTACCAGGCGTTCCTCTACAGCCACCGGCTCACCCTGAGCAGCGCGTTCGGGTTGGCCGACTGGCACACCGTGTCGGTCATGCCCGCCACCACCCAGCCCTGGCCCGAGGGCCGCGTGTACGGCTACGACACGACCTACATCCGCCCCGATCTGAACTACCAGGGGCCCGTGTACAGCTTCGGCACCATGCCCGACCAGTACACCCTGTCGGTGTTCCAGCGCGACCAGCGCGGCGCGGGCCATCCGCCGGTGATGGCCGCGATCGCGCTGATCTCCAGCCACTCACCGTGGGAGCCGGTGCCGCCGCACGTCGGCTGGGACGAGGTCGGCGACGGATCGGGCTACCCGGCCGCGGCGGGCTCGGGCGACCCGGCCGAGATCGTCACCCAGCGCGACCGGGGCCGTGTCCGCGCGGCCTACCGCAGCGCGATCGCGTACTCGCTGCAGACCCTGGTCTCGTACGTCGAGCACTACGGCGACGACGACCTGGTGCTGGTGTTCCTCGGCGACCACCAGCCGTCGCCCGCGGTGACCGGCTCCGACGCCAACCGCGACGTGCCGATCACCATCGTGGCCCGGGACCGGGCCGTGCTCGACCGGATCGGCTCCTGGGGCTGGCAGGACGGTCTGCGGCCGGGTCCGGACGCCCCGGTATGGCGCATGGACACCTTCCGCGATCGCTTCCTCACCGCCTTCGGCCCCGGCCAGGCCACTCTCCCCAACTCCCCGAACTAGCTCTAGGCTGCGCGGATGCCCCGCACCAGCCCGCCCCGCCCCCTCGATCTGCCCGCACTGTTCCCCGGACTCGACGCCCACGCCCGCGGCGCGACCCGCCTGCACCCCCGGCCGGGCACCCCGGACCCGGCGGGCAGCCACCTCGGCGGATCGCTGCGCTGGCCGACCGACGAGCCGTGGCCGACCTGCGTCGGGCCGCACCGCACCGAGGTCCGCGAGGCGCTGACCGAGGCCGAGGCCCACCGGCTGCGGACCGTACGCGGTGCGCTGTTTCAGGCGGGCCTCGACCGCAACGTCGGCTCGATCGGCATCGGTGGCGGCGAAGCCGGTCCCCACCTGATCTATGACGTCCGGTTGCCCGCGGCCGTCCCGACGCCGATGGTCGCCGTCGCCCAGCTGTACGCCGCGGACCTGCCCGACCTGCCCTGCCCGACGGGCACGGACCTGCTCCAGGTGCTGTGGTGTCCGCGCGCCCACGACACCGAGGCCGACCAGTGGGGACCGCGCGTCGAGCTGCGCTGGCGTGCCACCGCCGACCTGGCCGGAGCCGCGCTCCTGCGCCCCGAGGTGGCCGAGGCGGACGAGTCCTACCTGGTCCGGCCGTGCGTGCTGCACCCCGAGCAGGTGCGCGACTACCCGTACTGGCAGGAACTGCCGCCGGAACTGGGTCAGCGGGTGCGCGAACACGACGACACGCGCGACGACGGCGGCCCGTCGTACTGGTCGGTGTCGCAGGCGACCGGCTGGAAGGTCGGCGGCCTGCCGCAGTGGGGTGTCAGCGATCCGGACCCGATGGCCTGCCCTGACTGTGCGCGGCCCATGCCCCTCGTGCTGACCATCGCCTCGTGCGAGTTCGAGGGCACGGCGTGGCGGCCGCTGGAGGAGGCCGACCTGGTGCCGTCCTGGACCGACCCGCGCTGGCGCGACGCCGAACGCCCGACCGGGATCGGGCTCGGCGGTGGCGCCGCGAGCCTGCGCGTCTTCGTCTGCCCCGACTGCGCCGGTCATCCGATGCGGACGAATATGCATTGACCGTTCTTGACGTATGACGGCACGCTGGTGGCGCTCCACCACCATGGCGACGGGCCGACGGCCCGACCGGCGACGGAGGTCACGCGCATGCGCCACACGAGGACCGGGTCCAGGCGGGTGCTCGCGGCCCTGGCCGCCGCACTGCTGCTGGCGGCGGGCACCGGCTGCGACCCGATCACCGGCGATCCACCGCCCGGCGCCGACGCCGGGGCCAAGCCCGAGACGAAGGGCTGCTCGGTCGACGACAGCCGCACCCGGCAGTTGCTGCCCAAGGACGGCTTCGAGATCTGGGCCGAGAAGCACAAGGCCACGGTCAACCCGTGCCTGGAGTTCCTCGACCTGGCCTCGACGGTGCTGGGGCTGGTGCCGGAGGCCGAACGCGCCAAGGCCAAGCGGTTCGACGCGTTCCGGTCCAAGCTGACCACGACGGTCGACCGGCTCAACGACCTCAAGGACGCGATCCAGTGCGGCTACCAGACCGACCGCCTGGCCGTGGGCATCTACCAGGGTACGAAGATCAGGTGGTCGGTCGGGGCGGTGCTCGTCATCCGCGGTGACGCCGACGCGTTCCTCGACGTGTCCGCCTGCTACCTCGGCAAGCTGATCCGCAACTACATCTGCCCAGGCTGCGGCGGCGGCGAGGAGCGGCCCACGCCCGAGATCCGGCCGTGCTTCGACTACGCGCGCAAGACGGTCGGCGGCCAGGAGTACACCGTGCTCTGGGTGGCCTCGAGCAACATCCTGTGCGAGGGCCTGCACGACGCGTTCGTCGACGACTTCGACAAGGACCTGCAACAGGCCGAGACCCTGGGCCGCCCCACCCTGGTGATCCGGGCCGAGGCTGCGACCACCGCCGAGCGCAAAGGCGCGATCCCCCAGGGCACCACGATCTACCTGCAGTGCTATGTCACCGGCGAGAACGTGACCGGCCCCGACGCCGACCAGACCGCACAGTGGGACCGGGTGACCTTCAACGGCGTCACCGGGTACGTCTCGCACGCATGGGTGTCCGAGCGCAACGAGGAGGCGTCGCCGACCGGCGGCCCGGGCGGCCCGGAGCGCGACGACCCGTCGACCGGCTACTCGCTGCCCGAGTGCTGACACGGGGACTGCCCCGGGCGGACGAATCCGCCCGGGGCGTTCATCTGATGCGTACCGAGTAGCGGCGCAGCCAGGCGTCGAGCTCCAGGATGTACGCGACGTGCTGGGTCGCGGTCCAGTCGTCCAGGTGCCCGTGGTGCACGTCCAGCAGCGCCTTCAGCCGCCGCGCCGAGACCAGCCGCAGCACCGGCGCACCCGGGTCGGCGACCAGGTCCCGGGCTCTTTCCCAGAGCGCGTCCTGGTACGCCGAGGTCAGGCTCGCCGGATAGCCCGACTTGGGCCGCCAGGTGACCTGGTCGGGCAGCAGCCCGTCCACCGCCTCCCGCAGCAGCCCCTTCTCCAACCCCCGGGCCCGCTGCCACCCACCGCCGATGTTCCAGGTGTACTGCACCAGCCGGTGGTCCAGGAACGGCACCCGCACCTCGACCCCGTGCGCCATCGCCAGCCGGTCCGCCCGGCGCAGCAGGAACGCCAGGTAGAACACGATGGTCAGCCACCGGATCTCGCGCAGCCTGCGACTGAGCCCGATCTCGCCGTCCAGCGCCGGCATCTGCTCCAGCGCGGCCAGGCAGCGTTGCCGGGCGTATCGGACCGGCCGCACCTGCCGCAGCGTCTCCCGCCGCAGCACCGCCACCAGCGGCTGGTACGTGGCCGACCACGGGAACGTGCCGCGCGGGGCCGCCGCCGCGTCGTGCCAGCGGTAGCCGGCGAACAGTTCGTCGGCGCCCTCGCCGGACAGCACCACCCGTCGGTGCGGGCTGATCCGCCCGAACAGGTGCGACAGCGACGCGTTGATCGTGGTCAGGCTGGGCAGGTCCATCGAGGCGAGCGTCGCCTCGTGCGCCCGCAGCAGGTCGCCCGTGCCGACCTGCACGGTGCGGTGCTCCGAGGCGGTGTGCCGGGCCACGGCCAGCGCGTACGGATGGTCGTGGCTGCGGTGGAACGAACTGGCGGCGTGCGCGGCGGCGGTGCCGTGGTCGATGTCGAAGGTGAGCAGCGGTTCGGTGGTCGTCCCGGCGGCCAGCGCCACCACGGCCGAGCTGTCCAGCCCGCCCGACAGCAGCGCGCCGACCGGAACGTCGGCCGCCGCCTGCTCGATCACGGCCCGTTCCAGCAGGTCACGGACCCGGCGGACGGTGGTGTCGCGATCGTCGAGGTGCGGGTGGCTCTCCAGCCGCCAGTACCGGTGCCGAGTCAACCCGTCGCGGTCGAGGCGCAGCACGGTCGCGGGCGGCACCTCCTCGAAACCGCGCAGCACCGCGTGACCGGGCGAGGTCATCGGCACCAGCCCCAGCAGCTCGCCCAGCCCTTCCTCGTCGACCTCGGCGGTGAGGTCCGGGTGGGCCAGCAGCGCCTTCAGCTCCGATCCGAAGACCAGGTCGGTGGGGGTCCGGGCGACGTACAGGGGTTTGACGCCGAGCCGGTCGCGTACGAGCAGCAGCAGCTCCAGGTCGCAGTCCCACAGCCCGAACGCGTAGATCCCGCGCAGGTGGTGCACGAAGTCCTCACCCCAGTGCAGGTACGCCCGCAGCACGACCTCGGTGTCGCTGCTGCCGACGAACCGGTGCCCGGCGGCGGTGAGCTGCTCGCGCAGCTGGAAGTGGTTGTAGACCTCGCCGCTGAACGTGATGGCGACCTCGCCGCTGCCAGGGCGCCGCACGACCATCGGCTGGGCGCCGCCGGCCCGGTCGATGATCGCCAATCGGGTGTGTCCGAACGCGACGTGATCGTTCACCCATACGCCCGCGTCGTCCGGGCCGCGATGATGCTGTGTCTCGGTCATCGCATCGATGACCAGCCTGTTCCGGGCCTGGCCTTGCCACCAGGCGACCAGTCCGGTGATCCCGCACATCTTCCCCTCCGAAGGTCAAGGGGAGTGACTCTAGTGAGGGAAGTCGATCAGACATTCACTCATTTCCGGAGATGTCTGATACTTCGATAGCTACCCATCGATGCATTACCTCCTTCCACCTCCCCATATCTTGTTGGGGTGTTTTCGAACACATGTTCGAAAACATGCGTCCTCCCCGCCGAGCACGCCTGGAGCGTCCTAGGCCGATGGGTGATTTATGCGAACAGGGCATGATTGTCGCTGTTCGCACCTAGCCTCGGCACAGAGAGGTAGTCACCGGCCTGGCGCAGGCGAGCGCCCGGCGGAGTCGATGTGGCCAGGAGGAGCAGCGATGACGAGCACCCTGCCCCGCTCCGCGGACGCGCCGGAGGCATACCGGTTCGAACACGGCTACCCGGTCGACGCGGCGGTGGCGCGGATCCGCGACGACGCCGACCTGGCTCGGGCCGTGACCGCATACCGTTTCTGGTATCCGACCGTGTCGGCCGAGGGCATCATCAACGGCAACCGGGAGCTCGGCCTCGAGGACGGCCGCAGCATGGGCATCATGGCGACCGCTCCCCGACAGGTCGGCTTCACGCTGAACTCCGACACCCCGTACGGCTCGGCCGCGCTCGACCTGTCCGGCGGCCCGATGGTGATCGAACTGCCGCCGGGGCCCTTCATCGGGCTCGTCGACGACCACCACCAACGCTGGGTCGCCGACCTGGGCATCCCCGGCCCGGACGAGGGCAAGGGCGGCAAGCACGTGATCCTGCCGCCCGGCCACACCGGCGAGATTCCGGCCGGACACCACGTGGGACGGGCGGAGACCTACCGCGCCCTGCTCGCGGTACGCGCGCTGCCGCTGGACGGCAACCTGGGCCGGGCGCTGGACGAGCTGCGCCGGGTCAAGGTGTATCCGCTCAGCCACCCCGACCGGGCCCTGGAGATCATCGACACCACCGACCGGGACCTCGACTTCACCTGCCTGCGCTGGGAGGACAACTTCGAGTTCTGGCAGGTCCTGCACCGCGTGCTGGATGCCGAACCCGTCCTCGACCGGCAGCGCGACATGTACGGCCTGCTCACCACCCTCGGGATCATCAAGGGGCAGCCGTTCACCCCCGACCAGCGGATGACCTCCATCCTGTCCCGCGCCGCCCGGATCGGCCGCGACCAGCTGCTCGTCTCCGCGTTCGCCAGCGCCCGGCGCGACCGCATCGCCTGGCCGGACCGGCGCTGGGAGTGGGTCGGCCTGGTGCCCGACGACGCCGACTTCCAGACCCCGGTCGGGCTCGACCTGGAGGCGCGCGACCGCTGGTTCGCCCAGGCGATCGTGGCCTCACCGGCCATGTTCCGCCGCAGGGTCGGCGGCGGCTCGCTGTACTGGCTGGGCGTCCGCGACGCCACCGGAACCTTCCTCGACGGCGGGCTGAACTACACGCTGCAGGTGCCGCAGCCGGTGCCCGCCAACCTGTTCTGGTCGGTCACCGCGTACGACGCGCAGACGCGCTCGCAGGTGCGCAGCGCCCAGCAGCGGGCCGCGCTGCGGTCCCTGGTCGAGCTGCGCGGCGTCACCGGCGCCGAGCCGGTCGTGCTCCACTTCGGGCCGACCCCGCCCGCCGAGAACGCCGACACCCACTGGATCCAGACCGTCCCGGGCCGCGGCTGGTTCTCGTACCTGCGCATCTACGGACCGGAACCGGCCGCCTTCGACGGCACCTGGAAACCGGGCGACCTGACCCGCGCCTGACGCCCAGAGTGAAGGCACCTTCTTATCGCTTTGCGATGTATAAGGTGCCCTTCCCAACGTCCCAGCCCTCGCGGCGGCCGCGTGGCGGCTCAGCGCGGATCAGCGGCGCAGCAGGGTGACGAAGGCGCGGAACGTTTCGGTCATCCGAACCTCGTCCGGGTCGAGCAGCCACTGCAGCTGCAGCCCGTCCATCACCGCCACGAGCAGCGCCCCGGCCTGCTCGTGGGTGAGTCCGGGCGGCAGGTCGTCGCCGAGATCGCGGCGTATCGCCTCGGCCATGACCGCCCGGACCGCACGGTAGCGCTCGGTGAAGAACGGCCTGGCCGGATGCTCGTCGGTGACGCTGTCGGCGGCGAGCACCGTGAACGACTGCACCAGACCCGGCCGGGTCGCGTTGTGGGCGACCACCCGCTCCATCACGTCCAGGCCGCAGTCGTCGGTGAAGGTGCGCTGGTCGATCTCGTCGCGCAGCCGTAGCACCTCGGCCAGCAGCGCGTCCTTGCTGGGGAAGTAGTGCAGCAGGCCCTGCTGGGTCAGCCCGACCCGCTCGGCGACGGCGGCCAGGGACGCGCCCCGGTAGCCGCGCTCGGCGAAGACCGCCAGGGCAGCGGCGAGGATCTCCGACCGGCGCTGCTCGGGCGGGACTCGTCGCCGCGGGTGTGCCATGGACCGGAGCATATCGGGGTATCAGATCACGGGAAGATAACGGTACCTACCGAGCGCTCGGTAGGTGGGGCAGGATGGCGGGCATGTCAGCGCTGCGTACCGAGCATGAGGCGGCGGTCGAGACCGCCCTGGGCGCCCTCGACCTCGACACCAAAGTCAGCATCCTGTCCGGGCAGGACATGTGGTCGCTGCCCGCCGTACCCGAGATCGGGCTGGCCTCGATCGTGATGAGCGACGGCCCCATCGGCGTACGCGGCACCCAGTGGAGCGCCGCCGACCCGTCGATCGCGCTACCCAGCCCCACCGCGCTGGCCGCCACCTGGGACCCGGAACTGGCCCGCCGCGCGGGCAACCTGCTCGGCCAGGAGGCCCGGCGCAAGGGCGTGCACGTGCTGCTCGCGCCCACGGTCAACCTGCACCGCAGCCCCCTGGGCGGCCGCCACTTCGAGGCGTACTCGGAGGATCCGCTGCTCACCGGGGCCATCGGCGCGGGCTATGTGCGCGGGGTGCAGGAGCACAGCGTCGCCACCACGGTGAAGCACTTCGTGGCCAACGACGCCGAGACCGAGCGGTTCACCGTCGACAACCAGGTGAGCGAGAAGGCGCTGCGCGAGCTGTACCTGGCCCCGTTCGAGACGATCGTGGCGGCGGGCGCGTGGGGTGTGATGGCGGCGTACAACAAGGTCAACGGCACGACCATGACCGAGCACGCGCCGCTGCAGCGCGACGTGCTCAAGGGCGAGTGGGGCTTCGACGGCTTCATCGTCTCCGACTGGACCGCCGCCCGCGACACCGTTGCCACCGTCACCGGCGGCCTGGACGTCGCGATGCCGGGAATCGGCAGCCCCTGGGGGCAGCGCCTGGCCGACGCGGTCCGCGCCGGCGCCGTCGACCCCGAACTCGTCGACGACCAGGTACGACGCGTGCTGCGCCTGGCGGCGCGGGTCGGCGCGCTGGACGGCGTACCCCCGGCGGTTCCCGCCGCCGACCGGCCCGCACCGGTCGACGGCGACGCGCTGGCCCGCGAACTCGCGGCCCGCTCCTTCGTGCTCGCCACCAACCCGAACGGCCTGCTCCCGCTCGACCCCAGACCCGGGACCGTGGCGCTCATCGGCGCGCTGGCCCGCGACGCCCGCATCCTCGGCGGCGGCAGCGCCCACGTCTTCCCGCACCACGTCGTGTCCCCGCTGGACGGTCTGGTCGCGGCCGGGCTGAAGGTCGAGTACGCGACCGGCGCCGACCCGCGCACCAAGCTGCCCGCCGCGGCCGGTCCGCAGTGGACCGCCCTCACCGCCACCTTCCGCGACGCGTCCGGCACCGTCCTGCACACCACCCCGCTGGGCAGCGGCCAGGGCCTGTGGATGGAACTGCCGCCCGGCGTCACCCGCGACGAGCTGGCCACCGTCGAGATCACCGGCCGGCTCACCCCCACCGCCGCCGGCGAGCACGAACTCGGCATCCGCGGCGTCGGCCAGTTCACCCTCACCGCCGCCGACCAGACCGTCTTCGACGGCGTGCTGCTGCCCGACTCGAACGACCCGGGCGCCGCCTTCCTCGCCCCGCCGGACCGCCGCTGCCCGATCGAGCTGGCCGCGGGCGTACCCGTGGACGTGACGCTGCGCCAGCAGGTCCTGCTCTCCGAAGGATTCGCGCTGATCGCACTGACGCTCGGATTCGGCGAGCCGGTCGCCTCGGCCGACGCGCTGCTGGCGGAGGCCGTCCGCACCGCCGCCGAGGCCGACGTCGCGATCGTCGTCGTGGGCACCACCGAACAGGTCGAGTCCGAAGGGTTCGACCGCACCTGCCTGGCCCTGCCCGGCCGCCAGGACGAACTGGTCGCCCGGGTCGCCGCGGCCAACCCGAACACCATCGTGGTGGTCAACGCCGGATCGCCGGTCGAGCTGCCGTGGGCCGACGACGTGGCCGCCGTCCTGCTGACCTGGTTCCCGGGGCAGGAGGCCGGGCACGCGCTGGCCGACGTGCTCACCGGCGCCGCCGAGCCGGGCGGCCGCCTGCCCACCACCTGGCCGGTCCGCGAGCAGGACTGCCCCGTCCTGTCGACCACCCCGGTCGACGGGGTGCTCACCTACGACGAGGACGACCGCATCGGCTATCGCGCCTGGGCAGGCGCCCTGGTGGCGCCGCGCTGGTGGTTCGGCCACGGGCTCGGCTACACCACCTGGGCGTACGAGCAGCTGACCGTCCACGGCCGCGAGGCGGCGGTGACCGTACGCAACACCGGCACCCGCCCAGGCCGCGAGACCGTCCAGGTTTACGTAGACGGCCGCCTCGCGGGCTTCGCCCCGGTCACCGCCGAGCCCGGCCAGGCCGCGACCGTCCGCATCGCCCTACCCGAGCGCGCCTTCCAGACCTGGCAGGACGGCTGGCAGCCGACCCCCGGCCCGCACCACGTCACCGCCGGTCCCGACTACGCCACCCGCCCCCTCACCACTCCACTCCCCTGACCGGGGAAAGGAAGGGCCCCTTCTTATCGCTTTGCGTATAGGAAGGGACCCTTCTTAACCGCGCCGTCAGATGCCCTGCACCGCCAGCACCACGCCTTCGGCGGGGCCGGCTGAGCAGGGCCGGGCTGAGCAGGGCGCACGGGCCGGTTCGTCGGTACGGCGTGGAATGCTGGCACGGTGATACTCACCTTCGACGCCGAACTGTGGCTGTGGGAGGCCCGGCGGGATGACAGCTGGACCTTCGTCAGCCTGCCGCAGGACGGTTCCACCGAGATCCGCGAACTGTCCGAAGGCAGGCGCAACGGCTTCGGTTCGCTACGGGTACGCGTCACCGTCGGCCGCACCACCTGGCAGACCTCGATCTTCCCGGACGGCGCCCGTGGCTGCTATGTGCTCCCCGTCAAACGCGCGGTCCGCAAGTCCGAACGCCTCGACGTGGGCGACATCGCCTCCGTGACCGTCGAAGTCATCGATCTCTGACCACTCCCGGCCACCCCTACGACCGCCGTTCCCCCAGCTCGCGGACCTCCAGCACGTACGCCGCGTGCTGGACCGTGTCCGCGAAGTCGTCCGGGTCGATCCGCGCGACGAAGATCCTGCCCCGGTCCGCCGGAACAGGATGCGTCGGCCGCCAGAAGCTGAAGACCAGCACCAGCTCCCCGTCCAGGTACGCGACGCAGGACACGTTGTCCACCGTCTCGCCCCAGCGCAGGAACCCGTATTCGTAGCGCTGTTCCTCGTCGGCTGCCAGCAGCCGGAAGACCTCCTCCCCGGGACGCCCCGGGAACGGGCTGGGCGGCAGTTCACGCAACCGCACCCGCGCCGCGTCAGGCCGGATCAGCCGCAGGAACGCCGGTACGAACGCGAAGTTGTCGTCGACTGTCAGCCGTTTGCCACCCGCCCAGATGTCGACGACGCGCAGCCCGCCCGTGTACGCCCCGATCTCCATCGCGAACGTGGCCCGGTCCCCGATCCGCTCCGTCATCGACCGGTCGCCCCTGACCGACCGACGCGCGCGTCCTCCAGGATGATCAGGTGCGGCTCCGACATGGTCCGCGCCGGTCGGCCGGGGGGCAGCACAGGCGCCAGCGCCTCGAACACCCGCCGGGCCGCCACCGGGTCGTACTCGTCGAAGTGTTCGGTGGCCAGCAGCCACAGCCCACCCTGCGGCAGCGTCTCGACCTGGTGGAACGCACCGGTGGCGCGCGTCGCGGCGGCACCGCCGAGCCGGTCGGCGAGTTCGCCCGGCACCACGGTCAGCCAGCTGTAGCCGCGCAGCAGGCTGCGCTGCGCCGCGATCGAGTCGACCGGATGCCGGTAGAGCACGCGATCCAGTTTGGTCATGTCGTCGAGTCCGGCCTCAGGCACCCACTGCTCATAGCCGATCTCCGCGTAGCCGGGGTCGGCGGCTTCGACGATCCGGCGCGCGACTTCCAGCAGCCGCTGTCCGAAGGCCCGGTCGGCGAGCATCGCGTCGTTGAACACCGCCGCCAGCACCAGCGTGCTCTCGTTGTGCCGACGGCTGTATCCGTAGACGTGGTGGTTCTCGCCCCTGCCCGGCATCGCCCAGCCATATGGGTTGTGCTGCCCGAACCACAGTTGCGCATAGTCCGAGGCGCCGACGTGGGACAGCAGGTCGGCGTAGCTGCCGGAGGTCAACCGCCGCCACCGAAGGCGATCGAGGTCGTCAGCCTCCCAGGTGACCACCGCCGCCGCGGTTCCCGGCTCACCCCGGTCGGGCGGTGCGCCCGGTGCGCCTTGGGTGCCTGGCGGCTCCGGTTCTGCCGCCAGCTGACGGCGCCGGTCAGGGTCGACCAGGTCCGGGACCAGGGTGAACCACAGGCGCAGGAGATCCAGGTGCGTACCGGGACCGTCGAGGCTGAGGTACAGGTGGGAGCTGTGGTACTCGCTGGGCTCGCGGACTCGGTTCGGCGGTTCGTCCCCGCCGTGCCAGTGGTGCATCTGCGTCATCAGCAGGTCCTCGAGGCGACGGTTGTGCAGCACGAGCTCCGGGTAGTGCCAGCGGTCGGCCAGGTGGCAGGGTACACACGCGTACACGTCGAGCAGTTCGACGCCCGGCTCGGCCGGATGCGACCGTACCCCCACGATGTACTCGTGCCCGTGCAGGTACCCCTGGCCGAACTCGGCCTCGGGGAAGGCCGGGCCGGGCTCGGCACGCACACCTTCGGCGCGCAGGTGGGCCAGGATGTGGTCGCGGTTGTCCACCGCCTGCGCCACCGCCGCCGGATCGTCGGTGCTGAACTCCCAGACCCAGGCGACGCCGTCGACGCGGCAGATCAGGTCGATGCCGTGCGAGCCCTGGTTGACCTCGACATCCACTTCGTACCCGAACCGGGCCACCAGCTGCGCCGCGCGGATCCGGAACGCCGCGAGCCGGGGATAGCCGCCGACGGGACAGCGCGCGTCGGCGCACCGGTCGCACGGGCGGGTGTCTCCGGCGAGGTCCTTGACGGGCTGGCCCAGTCCAAGGACGTCGGGATCGTGAGTGATCGGCTGGTGGACGCAGCCGGGGCCGAGTGGGGTGGGGTCGAGTGCTCGCATCGTGGGCAGACGCTAGCGCAGTCGACGATCTTCCGGATGCCCCTGCGGCACGGTGGCGGCGCCCCCGGGGGTGCCGGGGCGCCGCCACCGCGGGTCGGTCAGGCCTGGGCGGCGACGGCGCGCAGCTGGGCCAGGGTGGTGTGGAAGCCCTTGCCGGAGGCGGTCGGGTCCTCGGCGAGCAGCCCGGTGACCGCCATCGCCGGCGAGCGGGTGGTCACGACCGCCTGGTCGCCGGTGCCGGTGACGTCGAAGACGCCGAAGTCGCCGCTGAGGGTGCTGAACGCGCTGCCCTCAGCCTGGGCGAGGTACAGCACCACGGTCTGTCCCGGCTCCAGCTTCGACATGTTCACCATGTCCACGACCTGCCCGTTCAGGCCGGTCAACGCGATGCGGTCGCCGACCTTCGCCGCGGCGCCGTTGGCCGCGCGCAGGACCTCGTCGACCCGCAGTCCGCCCGCCTCGACCTGGCCGCGCACGACGAGGTCGGCCGCCGCGGTGAGGTCCTTGACCGTGGTGAATCCGCGCAGCTTGCCCTGCACCGGCGGCTTGGCCTCGGTCGACGCGGCGGCACCGCTGGTCGCGGGAGCCGCCGCCGGGGTCGCCGGGTCCGTGCTGCCGCAGGCCGCGAGCGCCGCCGCGGCGAGCACGGCCGCGGCGGCGGCCAGGGCGCGGGTGCGAATACGGCGGGGGGTGTATGCCATGAGGAACGCTCCTTGCGTCTGGCGCCGCCCGGACGGTCCTGCCCGGATGCGGCGCTGCCTTCCTCATGTATCTGTGCGCCCGAGCCCCGGGGTTCCCGATTTTCTCGACCGGGTTCTCAGCCCTGTTCCCGGGCCAGTGCCCGCAGGTCGTCGAGCGTGACCGTCAACCGGCGCCCCCGCGAGGTGGCGTCCTCCTCGCGCAGCCCGGTGACGGCCATCGTCTGCGACCGGGCCACGGCCTCGCCGCCGACCACGTCGAACACGCCGAAGTCACCGCTGAGCGGGGTGTACGTCCCGGCTCGGGCGTCGACCGCGGCCAGGTAGAGCACGGTGTGCTGACCCGGTTCCAGCCGGGACATGCCCTCGATCTCGGGCGTACGCAGCGTGAGCTCGGTGGCCTCGGGCAGGTCGGCCGCCCGGCGCAGCACCTCGTCGACCCGGAACACGGCGCCCCGCTCGGCACCGGCGCCCTCGGCTCGCACCACCTCACCGCGTACCACCAGGTCGGCGGCTTCGGTGAGCTGGCGGACGGTGCCGTACGCGCGGATCTTCGCGTTCGCGCCCCCCGGGGTGGCCGCCACCGGTTCCGACACCGCGGGCGTCGGGACGGCCGTGGCCGGGCCGCGACCGGTGGTCGTGGCGACCGCCGCGACCGCCCCGGCGACCACGATCAGCGAGGCCAGGGCCAGCGCCGGGCGCAGCAGGGCGCGCCGGGGCGCCCGGCGCGGCGGTGGCGCGATCGCGGCCAGCAGCCGCTCGCGGTGCAGTTCGTGTCGACCCGGCGGCAGCTCGCGGTAGCCAGGGTCGGGCAGCAGTTCGGCGAGTTCGGCCCGCTCGGAGGGGTCGAACGGCGGGTGCGCCTTCATCGGTTGACCTCCTGTGCGAGTACGACGCCATCGGTTACCTGTCCACCGGGCCGGGCCGGGTTCCGGACGCCGCGCGGCGCCGCCTCGACCAGCGCCCGCAGCCTGGTCCGGGCGCGGGACAGGCGGGAGCGCACCGTGCCGACGGGAATGCCCAGCGCCCGCGCGGCCGACTCGTAGTCCAGGCCCTCCCACAGGCACAGCGTCACCACCTCGCGCTCCTGGCGGCGCAGCAGCGCCAGCGCGCCGATCGCGGCGGTGATCCGGTCCCGGTCGTCCAGCCGCCCGGCCACCTCGTCGGCGTGGTCGGGTTCGGTGAGCTCGGCGGCGGCCAGCGCCGACGCGGCGGCCCGGTAGCGGCGGTTGCTGCGGGTGTGGTTGCGGGCCTCGTTGGTGGCGATGCCGAGCAGCCACGGGCGCAGCGAGCCGCCCTCGTCGCCGATCCGGCCGCGGGAGCGCCAGGCCTGCAGGTACGTGGCGGCCATGACGTCCTCGGCGACCGACCAGTCGGCGGTGAGCCGGAACGCGTGGTTGTAGACCGACCGCGCGTACTGGTCGAACAGCTCGGAAAACGCGCTGGCATCGCCGGCTCGTATCCGGGCGCGCAGACTCGACTCCATGACCGTTTCTCTGTCCCCCGGGCGGCGCGAGTTCCCGTGATCCAGGTCACGTCGCCGCTGCTTGTGCTGCTCAGCGACCATATCCGGGCCGGAACCGCCGCCACCACATCGCGCGGCTGACGCCTGGATCACCCAAGTTGCCGGGCGATCGGGGGAATGGACGCCCCGCTTTCGCCCAGTTGCCCGGCAACTTTAACGATCTTGGCGGCGGGAGGCTGATTGTGGCCGACTGTCCACATCGTTTGCTCGGGCTAGCATCCGTTGTCGTGACAGACACCCCGACACCGCCCCGCCGCAACCTCAGCGTCCTGTTCGGACTGCTGGCGCTGATCCCGGCATTCATCCTGCTCATCACCGGGTACGTCGTGCCCACGGTGCGTACGGTGCGGACGAGTTTCACCGACGCATCACTGATGAGGCTGCCCAGCGACTCCGTCGGCACGGAGAACTACACCACGCTGTTCGGCCGGTTCGCCGAGTCACTGGTCGGCCCGCTGCTGCTCGGCGTCGCCCTCGCGGCCGCCACGCTGGTCTGCGGCGGTGCGCTGGCCTGGCTGGCCGCACGGGCCGGCAAGGCGGGCCGGTGGACGCTGCGGCTGGCGTTCGCCCTGCCGATCGCGGCGGTCGGCAGCACCGTCGCCGCCGTCTCCTGGCTGTTGACCTTCGAGGACCCGACGCTCAACGCCTACCTGGCCCAGTTCGCGGCGTTCGCGGGGCTGGCCGTCGGCCTCGGCGCGACCGCGTACCTGCTGGTCTTCCGGCGCTCGACCCGGCTACGGGACACCTGGCCGGGCGCGCTGCTGGTCAGCGCGATCATCGTGGCGACGTCCCTGGCGTACACCGCGCAGTCGTTCACGTTCCCGCTCCTGCTCGCCGGGCCGAACGCCGCCCGGCTGCGCACCCCGGCCCTGCTGATCTTCGACTCCGCGTTCCGCTATGCCCGGCTGGGCCAGGCTTCGGCCGGGGCGGCACTGCTGTGGCTGCTGCTGGCCGTGCTCGGGGTCGGAGTGGCGGGCTGGCTGATCCTGTCCCGGGCCCGGATCGAGCCCGCCGACCAGCCCGAGCCGCCGGCACCGGGTGACCGGTCCACCTGGGTGGTGGTGTCGGTGCTGGCCACCGGGGTGGCGGTGCTGGTCGGCCTGGCCGGGCTGATGCCAGTGCTGCTGCGGTCGCTGTCGCTGTCGACGGAGGCGATGGGGTCGGACGTCCTGGGACACCTGGTCAACACCTGGATGCCGCCACTGATCTCCACCGTCGTCGGCGTGACCGCCGCCGCGCTGGCCGGATACGGCATCGGCGCGCTGCGGCCGCTCGGCCGCTACAGCGGGCTCCTGCTGGTGCCGTTCGCCCCGTGGCTGTTCACGGGGTTGCCGGTGCTGACCCCGGACGCCTTCGCCCACCGCGGCGACGCCGGGGAGTTCCTCGCCCTGATCCCGCCCGCCTCGCTGTGCGTGCCGGTGCTGTTCGGCAGCGCGCTGCTGTTCCGGGGTGTCCGCTGGACCCGGGCCCTGCCCGTGGTGGCGCTGGCCGGCCTGGTGGTCTGGGTCGCCGCGGCCCAGGACCTGTGGTGGCCGCTGATCGTGTCGCTCGAGCCGTCCGGCATGCCGCTGCCGGTGCTGCTGGTCCAGATCGTGAACCGGTTCGGGGCCGACGACGCCCCGGTCGGCTGGGCGTATCCGCTGCCCGTCCTGCTACTGGTCGCCGCGGCCGTCGCCGCCGTACAGGTGCTGTTCCTCGACCGGCTGACGCTGCGCACCGGCAAGACCGCCAAGCCCGAAGTGACCCTGCCGCCCGCCCCCTGACCAGGGACGACAGCCCGGCGGAAAAAGTCGCGAAAAACTTCTGCCGGGCTGTCGATCGGCCGCCGGGCCGTTCGACCTGTGGGTGAGAGGGTTGACACGCGACCCTCACCACCAAGGAGAGATCACGATGGCGAAGTACATGCTGATCATGCGGGGCACGGACGAGTCCATGGCGAAGATGATGGAGACGCCGTTCGAGCAGATGCTGGAGACGGTGGGCCGCTTCAACGAGGAACTGATCCGGGCGGGCGTGCTGGTCGCCGCCGAGGGCCTGGACGACCCGTCCCAGGGCGTGGTGATCGACTACAGCGGCGAGACCCCGGTGGTCACCGACGGCCCGTACGGCGAGACGAAGGAGCTGTTCGGCGGCTTCTACCTACTCGACGTGGCGTCGAAGGAGGAGGCGGTCGAGTGGGCCAAGCGCATGCCGGGCTTCCCGGGCTCCAAGTGCGAGATCCGTCGCGTGCCCACCATCGACGAGTTCCCGCAGGACAACGAGTGGATCATCCGGGAGCGGGCGTGGCGCGAGCGGACCGGCCAGCTCTGATGACCACCACGACCGACGGCCCGCCCACCGCCGAGTCGGCGCGGCGGGCCGTCGAGGCGGTATGGCGCATCGAGGCCGCCCGCATCGTCGGCGCCCTCGCGCGCTACACCGGGGACTTCGCGCTGGCCGAGGACGTGGCGGCCGACGCTGTCGCCGAGGCCCTGGTGAGCTGGTCGCGCGACGGCGTCCCGACCAACCCGGTCGGCTGGCTGCTGGCGACCGCGCGGCGGCGGGCCATCGACGGCTTCCGCCGCCGCTCGGCCCGCGACGAGCGATACGCCCTGCTCGCGGGCGAACTGTCCGAGGGCGAGCTGACCTCGGGCACCACCCCGGAACGGGCCGACAGCCTGCTGTGGGACCCCGACCGGATCGATGACGACGTGCTCGCGCTGATGTTCGTGGCGTGCCATCCCGTGCTCGCGCCCGAGGCCCGGGTGGCGTTGACGCTGCGCGTGGTCGGCGGTCTGGGCAGCGAGGAGATCGCGCGGGCGTTCCTGGTGCCCGTGCCGACCATCCAGGCGCGGATCACCCGGGCGAAGAAGACGATCGCCGCGGCGGCGGTGCCGTTCGAGCTGCCGCCCGCCGAGCAGCGCCGCGAGCGGCTCGGCGGAGTCCTGAGCGTCCTCTACGTGATCTTCACGGAGGGTTCGACGGCGACGGCCGGCGACCGGCTACTGCGCACCGACCTGGCGTACGAGGCCATCCGGCTGGCCCGGATGCTCGCCGCGCTGCTGCCCGCCGAGCCGGAGGTGTCCGGGCTGCTCGCGCTGTTCGAGCTGACCGCCGCGCGGTTCCCCGCCCGCACCGGGCCGGACGGCGAGGCGGTGCTGCTGGAGGACCAGGACCGGCGGCGGTGGGACCGGTCGGCGATCCGGCGCGGCCTGGCGGCGCTCGACCGCGCCGCGGCCATGGGACGAGGACTCGGGCCGTACGGGCTGCAGGCCGCGATCGCCGCCTGCCACGCGTCGGCCGAGTCGGTGGCCGAGACCGACTGGGAACGCATCGTGCTGCTGTACGAGGCACTCGGCCGGGTCGCGCCGTCACCGGTCGTCGAACTCAACCGGGCCGTGGCCGTCGCCATGGCGTACGGGCCGGCCCAGGCGCTGTCGCTCGTCGACGACCTGGCCGTCTCCGGCCGCCTGTCCGGCTCGCACCTGCTTCCGACCGTCCGTGGCGAGCTGCTGACCCGGCTCGGCCGCGACACCGAGGCCAGGGCCGAACTGGAACTGGCCGCCCGGCTGTGCGGCAACGACCGCGAACGGGCGGTGCTGCTGCGCAAGGCCGCCGCGCTGAGCTGACCCTGGTCGCCGCGCTGAGCTGACCCCGGTCGCCGCGCTGAACTCACCCCGGTCGCCGCGCTGAGCTGACCCCGGTCAGGCGCCCAGCCGGGTGACGAGGTCGCGGGCGCGGCGCCACCAGTACTCGTAGCGGCCGGGAAAGCGGTCGTTCAGCACGGTCAGCCGCGCCAGCGCCTCCCGCGCGTAGCCGGGATCATCCTCCGCCTCGCCGAGGAGCAGGCACACGTTGGCCAGCGAGCCCGCGACCAGCAGCGGCGCCTGATCGGCGTACTCGCGCAGGATCGGCTCGGCCCGCCGGGCCGACCGCGCGGCCTGCTCCCGCCGCCCCAGCGCGAGCAGGACCTCGGCCTCGGTCGACAGTGGCAGCCACCAGCGGCGGCGCTGCGCCGCGGTCACCGGCTCGCCGTCGGTCTCCCGCAGCACGGCCATGGCTTCACCGACCGAGACGAGCGCCTCGTCATGCCGCCGCATGCGGATCAAGGTGGTGGCGTGATTGCTGAGCGCGGTGGCCAGCAGATGTCGCATCGCGCGGCCACTCTCGGTACGGGCCAACGCGATCGCCTCCAGCTCGACGGCCTCGGCCTCGTCGAAGCGGGTGAGCAGGGTCAGCGAGGTGCCCCGCAGCACCAGCAGCTCGACCTCCACCTCGCGATGGGCGGCGCCGCTCGCGCGCAGCGTCTCCAGCGCCTCGGCCAGCGGCGGCAGCGACTCGGCGGTCCGGCCCAGGTCGGCCAGCGCCGCGCCCCGGTTGAGCAGGATCGGCACGTGGCCCACGGCGGACAGCACCTCGGGCGCGGTCTGGGCCAGTTCGTCGAACAGCGCCAACGCCCGCTCGCCCGCGGCGAGGCTGTCGGCGGCGTACCCGAGCTGGCGGAGCACGAAACTGCGCAGCGACATCAGCTCGGCGCCGAGCACCTGCACCAGCTCCGAGTCCTGGACGACAGGGGTGCGCCAGGTCAGCTCGGCCGCGTCGAGCACGGCCAGCGCGGCGGGCCGGTCCGGTTCCTGCTGTACGGCCAGCCAGCGGGCCAGGCACAGGCGTACCCAGACGAGCATCGTGGCGGCCGGGTCGCCCGCCTGCTCGTACTCGGCCTCCAGGTCACGGGCCAGGCGCAGCGCACCGGCGTGGTCGCCGTCGGCTGCGAGCCGCTGCGCCAGCGTGAGCGGATCCTCCTGCACCCGCCCAGCCTCCCACACCATGATCGCCACCCACCCGGGCCCCAGGTGCCCGCCCGCGCGCCGCGCGGGGTGCTTCAGGGTGCGGTTTCCGGGAAACTGCACGAAAAACGGCCAAGATTGCAGCACCTTCCCGAAACCGCAGCCGATCATGGGCCTGCCGCAGCCGATCATGGGCCTGCCGCAGCCGATCACGGGCCGACCGCGGCCGATCACGGGCCGCTACAGCAGCAGGACCGCCAGTTCGATGGCTTCGGTGAGCGAGTCGACCAGCTCCGGATCCTCGTCGAACCAACCCGACCCCACCCCGTAGCGGTCGCCGATCTCGGTGATCGTCACCTCTCCCGCGTCCCGGACGAGGTGGTCGCGCTTCAGCCGGACCGTGCCGTGGGAGACGCCCGGCATGAGCGGCCTGAGCCGCGGGTGGGCGAACGCGGCCCGCAGCAGCGGACGCTGCCGTTCCAGGTGCTCGGCCGCCAACAGGATGCCCCACATCGCCGACACCGGGTCGCCGTCCTCGTAGCCGAGCCCGAGCGCGTCGTACGCCAGGAACGGGTACGCGGCGGTCAACTCGCGAAGCAGCATGCCGCCTCGCCACGCGCCCGCGACCTCGACCACGTCCGGCAGGTCCGCGGTGGTGCCGCGCGCCCAGGTCCAGTTCGGCCCGGACATGGCGATGGTGAAGCCTCGCGCCGACCTGATCACACCAACGTGGATCCCGCCCCGGTCCGACGGCACGGTCACCATCCCGAGCGAGAGCGGTGGCGACTCGTGGGCACCGTCGAGGTCGACGCCGTTGCGTTCGGCCAGCTCGACCAGCGCGCGCAGCAGGCCGCCCGCATCGACCACCTCGGGATAAAGCTCCGCGTCGATCCGCATCATGATCCCCCGTCAAGCCCGCTGCTCACCGACGGCGACCTCGGAGCGCCGATCGGTCGCTCGGCAGGAACACCGTCGAGTGTCGGTATGCCGAACGGGCGACAGTCAACCACGGCACACCGCCTTCGGCGTCAGCCCCGCATGCTCGATCGATGACGAACGTGATGAACCGCCGCCGCGCCCTGGCGGGTCTCGGCGCGCTCGCGGCGCTGGCGCTGCTGCCCGGGTGCAAGGAGGCGGTCGAGGCCGCGGCGAACAGCTGCCCCGAGGATCCCGCCGAGTCCGGCGGCATCACCTGGAACCCTGACATCGGCCGCCCTGTCTTCTGGGGCGTGCAGGACCTGACCGCCGCGGTCCACGGCACGCCGCGCGACATGCGCGTCTACTACCCGAGCTACGACGGCGCGACGGCGAACGCGCCGATGCTGAAACTGTGCCTGACCGGTTGGCCCCTGGTCCTGCTGCTGCACGGCCAGCCTCCGGCCGGGGTTCCGCTCACCGGCTACCACGCCAAGTGGGAGCGGTTCGCCGCCGTGCTGGCCCGCTGCGGATACGTCGTCGCGGTGCCCAGTCACCCGGCGCTGCTGTCCCAGAACGGCGAGGACCCGGCTCTCACCGACGCGGCGAACTACCTGGCCTGGGTACGCAACCAGTGGGACCACCGCCGCTGGGTGTCCCACCAGGCCGACTCGACGGCCGTCGTCGGACACTCCTACGGCGGGCTGCTCGGGGCCAGGGTGATGGCCGCGAACCCGGCTTTCGGCGCGTTCGTGAGCCTCGGCGCGCCGTACGCGGAGATCAACGACCGGATGGCGGTGCTCACGTCGATCGGGCGGCCGTCGTTCTTCGCCTGGGCGACGGAGGGCAACAGCCTGGGTCAGATCTTCGAGGACCTCGACGGCCCGACCCACATCTGGGACAACCTGCCCCAGCCCCGGTACGCGGCGGTCTACGAGGGCGAGCACTTCGACTACCTGCGCCCCCAGGACGTGGGTAGCGATCTGCGCGGCCCGTGCCCGCTGGTCGGCGGGGCGATGGCGGACCTGGTCGCGCTGTTCCTGGCCACGCACGTGCCGGTGCCCCTGGGCCGAACCCGGGTGCCGGTCGAACTGACGCCGCCCAAGGTCGAGCTGACTCCGCAGCAGGAGTTCTTCGCGGGCGCCCACCTGCAGGGCGTAGCGCAGTTCCAGGCGACCCCCGGCTGCCGCCTCGACCTGCGCTGGAACGTGGACGGCAAGCAGGGGTCCCGGACCATCAAGGCGAACTGACGCGTTGCGCGCCGCCTATACCTAGAACTACTATGTATCGCAGTTCTAGGGTTAGGCGGTGTCCTCGTGCACATCACGAAAGATCTCGTCGCGGCCTCGGCTACTCCCCTCGTGCTCGGCATCCTGGCCGAGGGCCAGAGCTACGGATACGCGATTCTCAAGCAGGTCAACGACCTGTCCGGCGGCCACCTCGAATGGACCGACGGCCTGCTCTACCCGCTGCTGCACCGGCTGGAGCGGCTGGGCCACGTCGAGTCGACGTGGGACAGCCCGCCCGGCGGGCGGCGACGCAAGTACTACCAGATCACCGAACAGGGCCGGGCCGAGCTGGCCGAACAGCGCCAGCAGTGGGCGGCGGTCGTCGAGACCCTGCGCGGCGTCTGGAACGCCGGACCGGCGACGCTGCGCCCGATCACCGCACCGGGATGGGGGATGGCATGACCGTCGACAGCGATGAGGAGCTGGAGCGCCAGATCGCCGAGTGGCGGGCGTACGTGCGCAAGCGCCGCACCCTGCACCAGCCCGACGCCGACGAGCTGGAGGACCACCTGCGCGGCCGGATCGCCGACCTCACCGCCTCGGGCCTGCGGCCCGACGAGGCGTTCCTGATCGCGGTCAAGCGGATGGGCAGCCTCGACGAGCTGTCACGCGAGTTCGCCCGCGAGCACTCCGACCGCTTATGGAAGCAGCTGGTGCTCACGGGCGACGACGGCGGTGGCTCGACCGGCGGCGACCGGCGCGACCTGCTGGTCATGATCGCGTTTGCCGCCGCCGCGGCGCTGGCGATCAAGGTGCCCAACTGGCTCGGCGTCGACATCGACGACAGCGCCTTCTACCTGCGCAACTTCAGCCTGTTCGCGCTGGCGCCGCTGACGGCGTACTTCGCGTGGCGCCGCCGCCTGCAACCGCTGCTCATCGGGGTGCTGGCGGTGCTGTTCGGCGTGGGTGCGGTGGCGGTCAACGCCTACCCCATGGACGAGTCCTCGGCGCAGACCCTCGTGCTGGCCGGAATCCACCTGCCGCTGGCGCTGTGGCTGGTGGTCGGCGTCGCGTACGCCGCAGGCCAGTGGCGCTCGCAGCAACGCCGGATGGACTTCATCCGGTTCACCGGCGAGTGGCTGATCTACTTCGCGCTGCTGGGACTGGGCGGCGGAGTGCTGATCGGCATCATCGCGGGCACCTTCAACGCCATCGGCCTGAACCCGGAGGTGTTCATCAGCGAGTGGCTGCTGCCCTGCGGCGCGGCGGCGGCGGTCGTGGTCGCCGCGTGGCTGGTGGAGGCCAAGCAGAGCGTCATCGAGAACATGGCGCCGGTGCTGACCAAGGTGTTCACCCCGCTGTTCACGGCGACCCTGCTGACCCTGCTGGGCGCCATCATCGTGACCAGCAACGGCATCAACGTCGACCGCGACGTGCTCATCCTGTTCGACGTGCTGCTGGTCGTGGTGCTCGGGCTGCTGCTGTACTCCGTGTCGGCCCGCGACGCGACGGCCCGGCCCGGCATCTTCGACAAGCTGCAGCTCGCCCTCGTGGTCAGTGCCCTGCTCGTCGACGTCCTGGTGCTGGCGGCGATTCTCAGCCGGATCACCGAGTTCGGTTTCACCGCCAACAAGACCGCGGCCCTGGGCGAGAACCTCATCCTGCTGGCCAACCTCGGCTGGTCGGCGTGGCTGTTCCTCGGCTTCATCCGCGGCCGCAAGGCGTTCGGCGTGCTGGAGCGCTGGCAGACCAGCTACCTCCTGGTGTACGCCGCCTGGGCCTGGGTCGTCGTGCTGGTCTTCCCACCCCTGTTCGACTTCGCCTGATCACAGCCGTCCGCCCCGGCTCCCACGAGGGAGCCGGGGCGGCGGCTGCACCAGCAGGGCCGCGACAGCGGGCGGCTCCCCGGTCAGCTCCGACAGAGGGGTCATGACCCGAAGATATCGACCTGCGTCAACCGTCGCGAGTGGACCTCGCACGCCGATCGAGACGTACGCGAAACACGGTCTTTACATCCCCCCGCCGTCTCTCTACTGTGAACGTTCACAGACTCCGCTGGCCCGCGATATCCCTACTGTCAAGGCAACCTGCGGAGCCTCGTCTGTGCGACGTTCTGTGAACGTTCACAGATGAACCGCCTGTTCGCGCACGGGGGATCTACCCGCAACACGTCTCGATTCAAGGAGGTTGAGATGACCGTGTGGCACCGCCGTCCGAGAGCACGGGCCGCCCTGCTGTTCGTGACCGCGTTCCTGCCCGCCATGCTCGTCGCCGCGCCGCCCGCCGCGGCCGCGAACACGCTGACCATGCTCGGCGCCGACGTGTCGTCCGTCCAGCGCAGCCTGGACCTGGGGGCGAAGTACTACGACGCCGCCGGAACGGCCAAGGACCCGTTGGACATCCTCAAGGGCATCGGCGTGAACTACGCCCGCCTGCGGGTCTGGAACAACCCCGCCAGCGGCTACAACAACAAGGCCAAGGTGCTCGCGTACGCGAAGACCGTCAAGGCCAAGGGCCTGAAGCTGATGGTCGACTTCCACTACTCCGACACCTGGGCCGACCCGGGCAAGCAGTACAAGCCCGCCGCCTGGGCCAGCCACGGCATCAGCCAGCTGCAGACCGACGTCTACAACTACACCTACGACGTCTGCAACAGTCTGAAGGCCCAGGGCACCACGCCCGACAGCATCCAGATCGGCAACGAGATCAACGTCGGCATGCTGTGGAACGACGGCAAGGTCGTCAACAACGACTTCACCAACCTGAGCCTGCTGCTCAAGTCCGGTTACAACGCCGTCAAGGCCTGCAACAGCGGTACGCAGGTGATCATCCACACCGCCGACGCGGACAGCATGGCCAACGCGCGGTGGTTCTACGACGGGATCAAGGCCAAGGGCGTCGCCTGGGACATCACCGGCCTGTCGTACTACTGCATGTGGCACGGGACCCTGACGAACCTGTACAACGTGATCGTCGACGTGAAGTCGCGCTACGGCAAGCCGGTCGTGCTGGCCGAGACGGCGTACCCGTTCACCTCGGCCAACGCCGACAGCGAGGCCAACTCGATCAGCGGGTCCGCGCCGTGCTCGGGATACGCGGCGAGCTGGAGCGGACAGGCCACGGAGTTCACGCACGTGCAGAACACCGCCCGCAACGCCGGGGCGATCGGCGTCTTCTACTGGGAGCCGACCTGGTACGCGATCTCGGGCAACGGCTGGGATCCCGCCAACATCAACGGCACCGGTGACCAGTGGGACAACATGGCCATCTTCGACTGGACCGGCCACGTCAACCCGAACGTCGTGTGGACACCGTGACCCTGCCACAGGTCTGAAGGAAATGCCCGCTCCCGCTGTCGACGTCGGCCGCCTCCCTACCGGCCGACGTCGACAGCGGCCAGGTCAGCGGGTCGGCCGAGCCGGCGCACGGGGAGGGGTGCCTCGCGCCGTGGGCGCGGGGCGGTGGCGCAGGTCGCCGCGGACATCGGTGGCCGACGCCGCTCGACCAGCTCCGGTGTCGACCGCTGCTCGTACGCCGTCATGAGGTTCTCCTGCGCTGTTGAGGAGTCGATGCCGCTCGCCCGGTCGGAACCATCGCGGTGACCCCGGCAGCGCCGGAACGCTCGGGCTGCTGTCGTGTGGTGCTCGCGGGTTTGCGGTCGACGCAACGTGGACATCCACGATGGCAAACACGGACTGGAGGACCGGCGATGACCGACGACATGATCGCCCGTGTCGCGTTGGCTGCCTTCGTGCTGGCGGTGGCGCTACGCTGCTGGCTCGCCGCCCGCGCGTTGCCGCAGACACACGTCGTGGACCCCACGCCGCTGCGGTACGACGACGAAGGCACTCGGATCATTTCGGACTCCGTCGGCGCCCGGCGATCGCCCCATCGGGCTCGTCGTCCACGCCCCTGCCAGTGCAGATCAGCGACCTGCCAGCCACGGACCGGCAGGTGGCTGGTCCGTGCCGCCGGCGTCGCCTGACGAACCGGGGGGCGCCCGCGAACGGGGCGTCAGCGTGGTCTCGCGCGGCTCCGCTGGTGCGGCGGCCCCTCGCCCAGCGGGCATGATCCCGCCTGCGGGCCACGACCGACGCGCGGCACTCGAACGGTGCTGACCTGTGTTTTTACTGGAGCACCGGAGCGGCCGGTCGCCAGGACGCCTGACGGACGGGCATCTCGGCCAGCCAGACGGCGGCCAGGTCACCGAGGGGCACGTCGAGGGCCTGGCTGAGGCAGACCACCGTGCCGAACGCCGGTGCGGGCAGACGGCCCGCCTCGATCTTGCGCAGCGTCTCAGGGGAGATACCGGCCGCCAGGGCCACCTCGACCAGGCTGCGACCGGCCCGCGCGGCCCTGAGGGCGACGCCGAGGCGCTGACCCGCGGCGATCTGTTCGGCGGTGAGCGGTTGGCGAACCATGACAGCAGGATACCCCCGAAGCATCCCGACCTGGCGTGGTATAAAAATACCGCATACGGAGAAGGGGGTCGTCGTGATCGAGCTCAAGTCCGCCGAGGAGATCGGCCGGATGGCGGTGACCGGCCAGTTCGTCGGCGAGCTGCTCGCCGAGCTGAGCGGTATCGCCACGGTCGGCGTCAACCTGATGGACCTCGAACACCACGCCCGCCGCCGGATCAGGGAGCGCGGCGCCGAATCCTGTTACTGGGACTACGCCCCCTCGTTCGGCCGGGGCCCGTTTCGCAACGTGCTGTGCCTGTCGGTCAACGACGCGGTGCTGCACGGCCTGCCGCGCGACTACGTGCTGCGCGACGGTGACCTGCTCAGCATCGACATGGCGGCCGGCATCGACGGCTGGGTCGCCGACTCCGCGCTCTCCGTCATCGTCGGCACCCCCGACCCGGCCGACCTCAGGCTGATCGAGGCCACCGAGGTCGCCCTGGCGGCAGGCATCACCGCCGCCCAGCCCGGCGGCCGCCTCGGCGACGTCTCCGCCGCGATCGGCGAGGTCGCCCACTCGTACGGCTACACCGTCAACGGCGAGTTCGGCGGCCACGGCATCGGCCGCACCATGCACGAGGCCCCGCACGTCGCCAACAGCGGCCGCGCCCGCCGCGGCATGAAGCTCGTCCCCGGCCTCACCATCGCCATCGAGCCCTGGTTCTGCCGTACCACCGACAGAATCAGGTTCGACGCCGACGGCTGGACGATCCGTTCCGCCGACGGCTCCCGTACCGCCCACTCCGAACACACGGTCGCCATCACGGATGCCGGCCCCCAGGTCCTGACCCGCCGCCCCACCCACGCCACGGCCGATTCCACCAGGAAGCCCGCCGCGGCCTCCTGATCGACCGCCCTGGGGCAGAGCGCTGCTTATTGATCAAATCCCAGCCGCACGCCTCGACCCGCCGCTCAGCATGCGTGCCGTCCCGTCAGCCCTACACCGTCGCGATCTCGAAGTGCACCGGCGCGGCCCGGTCCGGCGGAGCGCCGAGCGCGAGCAGGTCGACATCGGTGCGCTGCGCCCGCAGCCCGGACAGCGCCCGAGTCAGCGGATCTCGGACGTCCAGGCCGATGGTGAGAAACGAGTGCCGCCCGTGCAGCCGGTTGCAGGCGTGCCTGACCAGGGTGCGCAACGTCGCCGGGTCGGACGCGCACGGGTTGACCACCGTGCGATAGCTCAGTTCCCCACCCGTACGCGGCAGTCGGGGCACCCCGAACAGCGGCGCCGCGACGTTGAAGGCGACCCGGGCCGCCGCCAGCCGGGGCGAGTAGCCGGTGACGCGCATCTGCTTGATGTCGTGCTGATCCCACAGGCCGACGAACCCGGCGAGCTCGCCGCCGGGGCGCCGGGCCACCAGGTACTCCAGGCCCGGTCGGGTGAGCGGGAACGATTCGCAGACCGGGGCGAACTGGCGGGACGCGGCGACGCGGCGCCACAGCTCGACCATGTCGGGCTCGTCCGCGTGGTCGGCCGCGGCCACCGTGAGGTCGGTGGGCGGGATACGCCGACGGGTCAGCAGGTCGATGCTGTGCGATCTGATGGTGGCCTGTCGGCGTATCCCGGGTTCGACCCGCTGCCGCAGCATCTCGACAGCGTTGTTGCCGGTCAGGACGGTGGCGATCAGCGGTGCGTTCGGGCCGACCAGCTCCCGGGCGGTGGTGCGCGCCCACTGCGCCAGCACGCGGGCGACCCCGCGCCGCCGGTACGCCGGATGCACCTTGAGGTCGCCGACGTAGCCGAGCAGATCCGGGCGGCCGTCGAGGAAGGATGGTCGGCGGGCGACCGCGACGCAGGCGATCGGGCCGTCGTCGCCGTCGACGACCCCGACCCGCCAGGCGTCCCCGGCGATCCGGTTGAGCGCGAAGAAGTCGGGCCGCCGGTCGACGCACAGCGACAGGTCGCCCGCCATCGCGCCCAGGGTCGCCAGGGCGACCAGCGCCGCGTTGTCCTCGGGCCGGGCGTCGCGGACTCTCATGGCGTCACCTCGCAGAGCGCGAAGCGCCGCTGGCACAGGCTGCGATCGGTGCGCATCAGC
Organism: Catellatospora tritici; assembly: GCF_019083965.1. Taxonomy (GTDB): domain Bacteria; phylum Actinomycetota; class Actinomycetes; order Mycobacteriales; family Micromonosporaceae; genus Catellatospora; species Catellatospora tritici. The sequence goes on along the minus strand of NZ_JAHRCY010000030.1, from coordinate 29,976 downwards.
TCCTCGCCCCGCGCCCGGTCCTCACGGACGGCGTCGCGCCAGCGCGGCGGCACCTCGGTCCAGCCCACGAAGTTGCGGAAGACCAGCCGGGCCCCCGGCCGGGCGGTGCGGACGATCTCGGCGAACAGCTCGTCGATCTCGGCAGCGGTCAGCCACTCGCAGATGTTGGACAGGGCGAACCCCGCCATGCTGCGGTCCGGCCGGGTACGCAGAAAGTCGGTGAACGCGCCGTCCACCAGCCGGAGACGGTCCACCGGCACCACCGCGTCCAGATAGCGCGGACGGCATCCCTCCGGATAACGGCCGGTCAGCAGGTACCGCAGGAAGTAGTTGCCGCCGATGTCCAGGTCGGTCAGCGTGTGCTCGGCGACCTGGCGGAAGTGCCGGGCGTAGCTGGCATCCTCGACGTGGGCGAAGAACCGCTCGTCGTAGGTGCGTCGCAGCACCAGCCGGTTGCACAACACCCGGAACAGCAGCCGCCACCCCAGGGTGTCCCACTCCCGGCGGTAGAACTCCCGCTGGTGCTCGAGTGTCGGCAGGGTCAGCAGCGTCTCGATCCGGCGCCGGTGGGTCACCCGCAGGCACCGGGCGATCAGGCGCATCAGCCGCTCGGTGACCCCGGCCCGCAACACTCCGGAGTCGATCGCCGGTGCGTGTGCGTCCCAGTGCGCGCGCGCCCCGGGCGTGAGCACGCCCCGGATGCGCTCGTACGCCTGCCGCCGCGCGGCCGGTGCCATGGGGACGCCACCGAGCAGCCCGAGCGCCGAGCCGGGCGCCAGTTCCGCGACCGCCGCCGCCTTCAGCTCCACGAGGTGGTTCTGGGTGCGGTTGACGTCGACGGCGACGACCTCGGCCGCACCCGCGGCGAGCAGCGAAAGCGCCGTACAACCGGCCGAGCTCACCACGGCGATCGGGCCGTCCCACCGCCCGGCGAAGGCGGCGATCTCCAGCTCCGGATCCTCCCGGACCTGGGCGAAGTACAGCCGGTCGGCGACGGCGCCGGACAGCTCGGTGCGCCGTACGGCCTGCGGCCGCGGTGGCGCCGTGGGCTGTCGCGGCACTTCAGTCCGCTGTGACACGGAAGCTCCTCTCGATCAGGTCGGCGCACGCCGCCTCGACCAACGCCGTGGCGTCCTGCGCCTGATAGCCGTGCCAAGCCGCCCGCAGCCGGTCGGTCCGGAAGTGTTTGGGTAGGTAGAGCTGTTCGGCGAACGGCGCGACGGAGGCGAGCGCCGGCTGTAGCGAGCCGCCGCGCAGCCGCCGGGCGGCCTGCGCCATGTCGTGGAAACTGTCCCGGTCGCAGGGGATCGGGCGGGGCAGCATTCGCCGGCGAAAGCCCGGATCCCGCTCGAAGACCGCGAAGGCGGTGTCGATCGCGCTGCCGAGCGTCACCGGGCCGGAGCAGACCTGGTAGATCCCCGGCGACGCGGCGAGCAGCGCCGTCACGGCGTTGACGGTGAACTCCGCCGTGGCCAGGCTCAGGGGCGTCGCCGGGTCGCCTGGCAGCAACGTCAGCAGCCCGCAGTGGTAGAGCCGGATCGTGTGGTGGAACGCGTTGTACTGGCCGACGGCCCCGGCCGTGTCCTCGGCGATCACCGTCGGCAGGCGTGCCACCGTCACCGGCAGTCCCGGCGCCTCGAGCAGACACTCCTCCGCCAGCCACTTCGACCATTCGTAGTGGTTGACGAAGCCGGTGTCGTCGTGGCGGATCTCGTGGACCTCGCCGCGACGTCGGCCCGCGCTGTAGAGCGTGGACAGCAGCATCAGCCGGTCCAGCCGGTCGCAGCGTTGCGCGAACTCGCGTAGGCGGGCCGTCCCGGCCACGTTCACCTGGTCGGCGGTGTCGCGGCTGACGTCGAAGCGGATGACGGCGGCGGCGTGGATGATCCGGGTGATCCGCCGGGGGTCCAGGTGTGCGAACGGGTCGGCCTCGCGCAGGTCGACCGGCACGACGGGGGCGTCGGTGATGCGGGCCAGCCGGGCCCGCTTGCGGGCGAGTTCCGTTTCGTCGGCGCAGCGCACCGCCAGGATCAGGTCCTCGCCGTCGAGCGCGGCCGTGATCCGCTGCCCGAGGTAGCCGTCCGCGCCGGTGATCAGTGTGGTCATCCGGCCACCGCCTGTCCGGCCGCGGCGAGCAGGTCCGGCCAGCCGCAGGGCTTCGGGCCGTGCCGGTCGACCAGCGCGTACAGCCATCGCTCGAGGCCGAAGGCGACGCAGGCGGTGGTGGCCGGGGCGCCCTCGCGGGTGATGCCGAACGCCGACCCGAAGTGGTCGTGGTGCAGGTTGGCCGACCCGAGGGCCAGCGTGCCGCCGTAGGTCGCCTCGTGTTTGACCGGCTGGACGCGCTGCAGGAGGTGACCGGGGTGGCGCTCGGGCCGGAAGAACGGGTCGGTCGCCGGGGTCCAGTCCACCGGCAGGTCGATCAGCAGGGCGAAACGGTCCACCGCCGCGCGGGCCTCGGCCAGGAATGACGCGGTCTCCTCGGCCGTACCGAGGCACACGATCTCCCGCATGGCGAAGGCCCACTGGCGGCGCAGCGGCTCGTACTCCGGCTCCCGCCGGAAGCAGGTGTTGCGCGTGGTCACGTAGTCGGCTGCGGGCAACCGCTCCCCCTGGTGCGCGTCGTAGACGTGGTAGCAGGCCGCCGGGGTCAGCACGGCGGTCACCGGGGCCGTGCGGGTCAACGCGACCGCCCCGGACCGATCCACCACTGGTCCGTCGGCGAACTCGCCGAGGTTGGCGTCGGCGGGATCGAGCGCCATCGCGAAGGTGACCTGGTGTGGGAAGGACCGCAGGTGCCCGGCGAGGGACGAGGCGGGCAGCGTCATCGCGTACGCCTCCTCCCGCGAACGCCACCGGCTCGCGAGGCGTCGAAAGGCGCGGTCGCAGTCGTCCGCGAGCGCCAGCAGTGGCCCGGTCAGTCCGGCCTGGCCGCAGGGGTCCCAGCGCAGCCCGATCCGGGCCAGGTCCGTCCAGGCGTTCACGGCTGCCTCCCGAAGCGCGCCAGCATGGCGTCGATGCCGTCGAAGTCGCCCATCCGCAGCTGCTCCACGTCGATGGGCGCGCCGCGCAGCCGCTCCAGCAGGATGATCAGCTCAGGCAGGTGCACCGAACGCAGGACGCGCAGCGTGAACAGCGGCGTCTCATCGGTGATGGCGACGTCTCCGGCGTACCGTCGCACGAACATTCGCAGCTCCGCGCGGATCTCGGTGTCAGAACGCATCGGTCGGCTCCTCGGTGAGGACGCCCGCCGCCGCCAGGAAACGCAGGCAGCTCGCCGAGACCCGGCGCCGGTGGGTTCGCTGGGCGGGCGCCGACCAGGCCGCCTCCGCCAACTCCCACGGCTGGTCGAGCCCGGCGTCGGCGTAGACGTCGGGATGGTAGAACTCGCGCCAGGTCGCGGTCACGAACCGGCTGAGGTCGGCGCGGATCTCGGCGACGGTGGACTGATCCCAGTCCGTGGCCCGCCAGAGCGCCGTCACGAGGTGGCGGCCGAACACCAGGTGCCGGGTCTCCTCGCGGTGGTGGTTGTCGTTGATGAAGCGGGCCAGGGGATGCAGCCGCCCGTCGCGGGCCTGGACCCGGTTGTAGTGGTCCACGATCTCCTCGAAGATCAGCGTCTTGGCGAAGAACAGGAAGTCGTCGACGTCGCGCGGCCGGTCTGACCCGAACGACGCCTGACGGCTGCGGTAGACCCGCGCGTACCGGGTGCAGAACCCGCCGAAATAGACGCTGTGCTTGTTCTCCTCGTCCAGGAAGTGGTGCAGGTAGCCGGCCGAACCGGCCAGGTCGCCGCGGTAGAGCCGCGCGGCCAGCCCCTGTATCAGCGCCTTCTCCCCGTGGATGTTGAGGCTGTAGAAACCGGCCGCCTCGTGGAACGCGACCCGGCGGCGGGCCAGGTCGTCCAGCTCCGCCCAGACCGGCGTGCCGTGGAGGCTCACGTACTCCGGGGTGCTGAACCAGTCCTGCTCGGGGTCCACCGCCGACGGCCAGTCGACCAGGGTGTACGGGTTCTGGTACGCCCCGACCGACAGCCGGCTCAGCCGGTCGGCGGTCTGCGACACCTGCGCCAGCGCGGTCGCCAGCCCGCTCATCGCCCGACCACCTCCAGCACCGCGCACTGCCAGTTGAGCCCGAACCCGGCCATCGGCAGCGCGATCCGCTGTCCGGGCCGTGCCTGCCCCGAGTCGAGCAGCGCCGACAGGTTGACGACGACGTCGGCGGAGATGACGTGCCCGACGTCGGCCAGCGTCGGGGCCCAGACCCGGGCATGGTCGAGGTCCAGCAGTCGGGCGAGGATCCGCCAGGCCTTCTCGTGCGTGTTCTGGGTGACCACCCAGTCCAGTTCGGCCGGGGTCAGCCCGACGCGCGCCGCGGTCTCCCGGACCAGCCGGTGCGTGTAGGCGAAGTACGTCCCGACGGTCTCGTCGTCGCCCGCCCGGCCCAGGCCGCCGTTGGTGATCTGGTGCACGGTCAGCAGGCGGCACACGTCCGGGTCCCGCCCGACCACGCAGGCCGCCGCCCCGTCCGAGATCAGGTTGTACGCCTGCTCGCGCCAGGCGCCGACGGGAAACCGATCGGCGGTCACACACAGCACCCGACGCCAGCCCGGCTCGGTCGTGAGCAGCGCACCCGCCACCCGCAACGCTCCGAGCACGCCGGTGCAGGCCTGCTGATGCAACCCGACCACGATCGCCCGGGACAGGCCGAACTCGGCCTGCAGCCGCCCGGCCGGGAAGTCCATCAGGTCCTTGACGTCGCGGATGGGACCGGTGCCGGTCTCGCCGGCGGGCAGGCACGTGGCGTACACGATCGCGTCGACGTCGGTGAGGTCGCCGCGGTCGGCGATCTCCGCGACCGCCGCGCGTGCCAGGTCGTACGCGGTGTCGTCCGGTTCGCACACGTGGTGCCACTGGAATCCGGCCGCCGCCAGGTCCTCCGGAGCGGACTGGAGCAGTCCCTCCTCAGCCGACTCGCACAGGTGCCGCTTCCGTGCGCCCAGAACGTGGGTGAAGGATCCGATGTAGAGCCCATCCATGGATCCCATGCTGGTCCGGGCAGGCCGCACGCGCATGAGCATCCGTACTCAGATGTCGCTGAGTCGATTGCCCCGCTCACGTGAGGCGCAGGACGCGCCCGCCTCGCCGGACACCCGCCGGAGCCGGTCGGGGCTCTTTCCCGATAGGGTTGACATTGTCGCACGCTATGACTCATCGTATTGAGACAAAGCTTGGGACATTCGGAGGTGGTGGTATGCGCCTGGCAGCTCACACGGAGGTCGCGCGCTGGCTGGCCCGGCACGGCCTGGCCGACAGCCCGACTCCGCTGCTCGCGACGCGGCTGGCGGTGCGGCGGCGCGCCAAGGTCGCCGACAGCCTCCTGCTGGCCGTGTTCATGCTCGGCGCGGCGCTCACGCTCGCGTTGGGGCGGCCCACCGACGTCACGTCCTCCTGGCTGTCACTGCTGGTGCTGGTGGCGTTGGTGGTCGGGTTGCTGGTGGCGCAGTGGCTGCTCGGTTGGTGGGTGCGGCGTGCCGACCGGCGCGCCGGCGCGCGACTGCCCCGGCGCGTGGCCCACCCGGTCGAGCTCGGCTGGTCGGCGGTCTTGGGCCGGGCGCATGCCGTCTTCGCGGTCGCCACCTTCGCCGCCGCATCGCTGCTCGCGGTGAGCGTGCTGGCGGTTCCCGACCCCGGCCTGCGGTACCGGGCGATCATCGTGCTGGTCAGCCTCGCGGGCGCCGGTGCGGGCGTCATCATGCAGCTGCGCCAGGTGCTGGCGAGCCCGGCCGTGGCCGAGGACGAGGCGTCGCTCACGGCCGACGTCATCATGCGGGTCGAGGACGCCCGCGCCCTCGTCACCCCCAGCCTGGTCTGGTCGCTACCGGCCATCTTCCTGTATGGGGACTCGCTCGGCTGGTGGAACGCGGTCTCGCTGGCGCTCGTGGTGGCGGGCGCCAGCGCGCTCTGCCTGATCCAGGTCCGGACCACGGATGTCGGGGCTGCCGCCCGGCGGGCCCTGGCCACCAGATGATCGTCATCGACACGAGCTCGCCGACGCCGCCGTACGAGCAGCTCCGGGCCCAGCTCGCGAAGCAGATCCAGGACCGTTCACTGACCGTCGGCACGAGACTGCCGACGATCCGACGGCTCGCGGCCGACCTCGGCCTCGCCGTGAACACCGTCGGTCGGGCGTACCGGGAGTTGGAGGAGGCCGGGCTGATCGAGACCCACCGGCGGGCCGGCTCGTTCGTCTCGGCCGCCGGTGAGCAGGCCCTCGAGCAGGCCCGCCGCGCCGCCCGCGACTACGCGGCGGTCATCGCCAGCGTCGGCATCGATCCCGCCGAGGCGATCCGGATCGTCGAGGCGGCACTGGTCCACGCGCGCAAAGAGTGATCCTGTCTAGGCTTTGCGGGCGAGCAGATGAACGCTCTGGAACTGCCGCCGGTCGGTGGGCTCGGGCTCCCGGACCATCCGGGCCACCTCGGCCAACCCGGATTCGCGCAGCAGCGCGGCGAGGTGATCGGGCCACCACCGGTAGGCCGGCGCGACGGTGTGGTCGAAAACCTGCGTCGGGTGAGACGGGCCCTCGCTCGCCGAGAAACCGATCAGCAGGTGGCCGCCGCGTGCCAGCACCCGATGGAACTCCGCCAGGATGACGGGGACTTCCCGCGGCGGAGTGTGGATGATGGACCAGCGGGAGAGTACGCCGCCCAGCGCGCCGTCGGCGATGTCCAACGCCACCATCGAGCCCAGGTCGAACCGCAGGCCCGGATAGGCCTCCCGAGCCAACTCGAGCATCGTCGGTGAGACATCGACGCCGAACACCGCCAGCCCCAGTTCGTCCAGGTAAGCAGTGATATAGCCAGGCCCACACCCGAGGTCCGCCACCCGGCTGTTCCCACTCGCGGTCACGACGTCGGCGAAGGCACCCAGGATCGCGCGGTCCAGGGGACTGTCCTGCAGCGAGTCGCGGAACATCTCGGCGTAGACAACCGCGGCAGCGTTGTAAGCCTCGCGGGTGGCATCGAGGACATCGTGTTCGACCATGTTCAGGCTCCGTCTCGTTCGGGTTCGGTCTCGCGGATCATCAATGGAGAGATCTTTGCGCGGCGCGCGCGGCGAGCTGCCGTCTGGGCAGTGACCTGGCAGCGGCTCGGCAGGTCAGGACGCAAGGGCGGTGGTGACCTCGGTACGGGAGGTGACGCCCAGCTTGCGGAGAATGCTGGAGACGTGGACGGCCGCCGTCTTGGGCGAGATGTACAGGCGGCGGGCCAGTTCGGCGTTGGTGAGGCCGCTGGCCACCAGTAGCGCGACCTCGCGTTCGCGGGTGGTGAGCGCGGCGGCGCCGGAGACCGTCTGCCGACCGTCGGCCGGGGCCAGGCCGAGCAGCGCCCGCAGCTGGGCCAGCTGCTCGGTGCGCCAGCCCGTCCAACGGCGCAGCAGCTCACCGGCCCGCTCGACCCCGTCGGCCGCCTCGACGTCGCGGCCCAGGGCCAGCAGGCAGCGGGCCACGCCCAGGTGCGCGGTGCCGCGCACGGCCGGGGCGAGCAGGGGTGACTCGGCGACCGAGCGGTAGCCGTCCAGCGCCGCCGCGGCCTGCCCGCACACCTCGGCGAGCTGCGCCTCCACCAGCGCCCGCCAGTGGTCCCACACCTGCCCGTCAAGCAGCTCACCGGCGAGCAGGCGCACCCGGTCCAGCGGCAGTCCGGCGTACAGCGCCGCGGACAGCAGGTCGTGGGCCTGCTCGCCACTGCGCCACGCCTGGGCGCGCAGCCCGTCCAGCACCGGGTCGAGCAGTTCCCGCACCCGGTCGACGTCGCCGCTGCGGCAGGCCAGGTGGAATTCGAGGCAGTGCAGCACCATCGGGTCGGCCTTCTCGACTTCGGCCAGGTCGGACAGCAGGCGGCGGACCCGGTCCAGCGCCCCTGACTCCAGGCACAGCCCGGCGAGGAACACCGCGTGGAAGTCGGCACGACGCCCCGAATGGCGGTAGCCCCGGTCGCGGGCGCGCCCGTCGTCGAGCGCGCCGATCGCGGCCTGCAGGTCGCCCTCGCGCATGGCCAGCCGGGCCCGGCCCTGGAAGTACGCGGCGACGGACAGCGCCTCGAACCCGGCCCGCTCGGCGTCGCCGCGCATCCGTTCCAGCAGCTCGGTCTGCTCGGTCAGGGAGGAGGCCTGCGGCATCTGCAGCAGCCGGTTCAGCGCCCGTGCGGCCAGCACCCACTCGCCGAGCTTCTCGGCCTCGTCGACCAGGCCGGCGAGGATCGCACGCCCCTCCCCCGACCGGTCGGAGTGCCCGGTGAGCACGGTGCCCTTCTCGACCAGCGCGGCCAACCGGATCTGCGGCAGGTCGAACTCGGCGGCCAGCGCCAGTGCCCGGTCCGCCCAGGCCAGCGCCTCGTCGTCGTAGTCGCGCAGCATCGCCGACTGCGCGACGGCCGTCATCGCCCGCGCCTTGTCAGCACCGGGCGGCAGCTGCGCGATGAGCTGCTCGATGTCGGCGGTGACCCGATCCATCCACGCCTCGTCACCGGCTTCCCACGCCAGCCGGATCAGCAGGTAGAGCGCGTCGGCCCGGTCGGCGGGGCCGTCGGCCAGGTCGCGCCAGCGTTGGGCGTAGCAGGCGGCGTCGTCCAGCAGCCCGGCCAGCCACGCGGCGCGGGCCGCCACCGACAGCAGTGCCAGGTCCTCGGGCTCCTCCGCCATGCCCATCTCGGCCAACTGCAGCGCCTGGTACGCCGAGCCGATGGACAGGTAGAGCTGGGCGCCACGGCGGGCCGCGCCGACCATGTCCGCGTACCGGCCGGCGGCCTGGGCGTGGTGGGCGATCAGCGCCGGGTCGCCGTCCCCGCCCGCCAGCAGCGCCTCCAACGCGCTCTCGTGCAGGCGGCGGCGCTGGCGGCCCAGCATCTGTCCGGTGATGGCCTCGCGGACCAGCGCGTGCCGGAAACTGAACTCGTCCTCGCCGGTCTCCACCAGCACGCCCCGCACCACCAACTCGCGCAGCACGCCGATCAGCTCGTCCTCGCCCGCCCCGGTGACCGTCGCCAGCAGGTCGAACGGCGCCCGGCGGCCGAGCACCGCGGCCGCCTCCACCACCCGCTGCGACGCCTGGTCGAGGCTGGTCACCTGGCGGCGCAGCACCTCGGCCAGGCTCCACGGCAGCGGCTGCTCCACCAGCGACTCCAGGTCGCTCGGCAAGCACGAGCCGAGCAGCTCCTCCAGGAAGAACGGGTTGCCGCCGGTGCGGTGGTACAGCGCGGCGGCGGTGCGGTACGACACCGGCCGACCGGTCGCGGTCGCCAGCAGCGCCGCGGTCTCGGCCTCGGTGAGCCGCTCCAGCCGCAGATGCGCCACGGCGTGCCGCCGCTCCATGCGCTCCAGCAGCGACGCCAACGGGTGCCGGTTGCTCACCTCGTCCGGCCGGTACGTCCCGATGAGCAGGCGCGGGCCGTCGGCGTCGGCGAGGCGCTCGAACAGCGCGGCACTCTCCGAGTCGGCCCAGTGCAGATCCTCGAACACGAGCACCGACGGCGACTCGCCGACCAGGTCCGCGACCAGGGCCAGGCCGCTGTGCAGCCGCTCGACCGGGCTGCGCTTCGGGTCGGTGACCGCGGCCAGCCGCTCGGCGTCCACGCTCACCCCGTCCGCGTCGAGGGCGTCCAGCAGCAGCTCGTACGGGCGGGCCAGGGAGTCGGGCTCGGCGTGGCCGACCAACACCACGGCCTGCTGGGGCAGCGTGCCCAGCAGTTCGCGGACCAGCCGTGTCTTGCCGATGCCGGGCTCGCCGCCGACGAAGACCACGGCCGGGCGGCGCGCCGCCACCAGCTGCGTCAGCTGGCGCAACTCGCGGTCACGGCCGATCATCGCCGAGCTCACGGCACCTCGCTGGCTTCCCACGCGCGACAGCGTACCGGCGCGCCGGGACAGCTCCGGGGCCCTTTTCCGGCCACCGCACCTGTGTGCTCGCTCTCATCGACCCCGGCAGGCTCGTCCGTCGTCTCGCGCGCGACGCCCGGCGGGCCAGGTCGGCCGACGCGCCATGGTGCGGGTGCGCCAGTCACGGCGGGTCCGGCACGGTTGCGGCGGTCGGGATGGGACAGATGGCGACGGTCCGCACCCGTGCGCGACCGCCTGGGCCCGGACACGAACAGGCCCGGGGCCGTGTGACGGCTCCCGGGCCTGTTGCGGTGACGCTCATCGCGCCGTGCGGTCGTGGCGGCGGCGCTTGTGGCCGTGCCGGTGCACCCTGGCCGCCAACCTCTCCTTCGCGGCCTCGTCGATGAGCTCGCGGTGGTGCAGCTTCGCGAGATCGAAGTTCAGTTCGGGCAACTCGAACATCCCAGACTCCTCAGTCCGTGACAGTGTGTTTCTCTGACGTGCTCAATACTGGCCCGCCGACAGGCTTTCCCCATCCGCAGCAGCGGCGTATCTTCCCTGGCCGCAACGTACCTAGGGCGGCACCTACACACGTCTAGGTATGCCTACGTGGCGTGACGGCCACCACTGGCGGCGGCGCACCTTCATCGGCTCCGGACCGCTGACGTCCGCAAACAGAGCCATTATTCCGAAGTGAGCTTTTCGACCCCTTCTCGCTTTCGGACCCGGAATGGTCACCATGCCCAGCCGCAATGGCCCCAACGGCAATTCCTCGACGCCTACCTGATGCGCCGGATAACCCGGGCCTGTCGGAGGGTTCCACCGCCCGTACCACGCAGTTAGCCTTTGCGGTCATGTGGCAGCTCACCGTCGCCGGTATTCTTACGCCCTTTCTCCTGGCCGTGGGTGGCTGGTGGCTGAAGGAGGTCCTGACCGGCCGACGCAAGCTCTGGCTGGGGGGTATCGCCTCAGTCGTACTACTGGCACTCGTCATAGGCCTGTCGATCTGGGGCCTGCGACCTGGGACCACCGATAATCAAGCGGATCGTTCGAATACCCCTGCCACCGCATCGGCCTCCGCCGCCGTCTCCGACTCCGCAGCACCGAGCCCATCCACAACGGATGTGGCAGAGCCGACGAGCGTCGACCAATGCCACCGGCCCGCGCCGGCCGGGTCGTTGTCTGTCATTGCGGGAAAGGCCCCCTACCGCCACGAGCTGTACACGTGGGTGGCAGGCTGCATCATCAAGCTGAACTCGGCGAAGCCCGACTGGGAGGTCTATCTTCGCACCGACTGGAGCGACGGCGCCCTCTGGTCGACAGGACAGTCCATCAGCACCAATGCCAACATCGGCGAGGTCAGTCGCGGCCAGCTGAACCTGGACTCCTGCGGCGAGGCCTGGTCCAATCGGGAGAAGAACGTATCCGTCATGCATGACGGACTGAAGTTCTGCATCTTCCCCGGGCCAAAGGCGATGGTCATCGTCAGGCACATCTCACCCGCGACCAGTACGCGGCCCGCCGAAGCAGCCGTGGAAATCGCCCTGTGGTCCTGAGGCGGGTTTCCGCTCGACCGATCGCGACAGCTTGAGGACTGCGTCCGACATTCGGTCGATGGCGACTGTCCCCGCGACGCAGTGATGTGACCGCATGTCATCGCCCGCGCTCCATACCATACAGTGATGACCTCGTCACCGAGTGCCGATCGCCCCACCGATCTCGATGCGAAGTACGACGCCTTCATCTCCTACAGCACCGCCTCCGACGACCGGCGTGCCCCGGCGCTGAGGTTGGCGCTGCAGCGCTTCGGTCGACCGTGGTTCCGGCGCCGGTCGATCCGGGTCTTCTGCGCCCCGACGGACCTGCCCGCCACCGCGCAGCTGCAGACGACCCTGGAGCAGAACCTCGCCAAGTCCTCCTACCTGGTCCTGCTGGCCTCGGAAGAGTCCGCCGCATCGGACTGGGTCAGCAAGGAACTCGCCTGGTGGCGCGCCAACCGGCGGCCCGAGACACTGCTCATCTGCCTGACCGGCGGGCGGATCGTCTGGAACGACCGCACCCGCGACTTCGACTGGAGCCAGACCAACGCACTGCCACACCTGCTGCGCGGCTACTTCACCGAGGAGCCGAACTGGGTCGACCTGACCGGGTTGCCGACCGACGGCAGCGTGCCCGCGGACCGGGCGGGCCAGCAGATCTACACGAAAGCCATCGGCACGCTCGCCGCGCCGATCCGCGGCATCCCGGTCGACGAGCTGGTCGGCGAGGACATCCGCCAGCATCGGCGCACCGTGCGTCTGGCGTGGACGGTGGCCGTCTTCCTGCTCGTGCTGGCCGTCGCGGCCAGCGTGCTCGGACTGGTCGCCCGGGACCAGGCGACAGTGGCCGCCGCGGCACAGGTGCGAGCCGAGCAGGAGGCCGCCGTCTCGCTGTCGCGCTACCTCGCGTCGCAGGCCGAGGCCGACGCCGGATCGGCCGCTCAGCTGTCCATGCTGCTCAGCGTCGCGGCTTGGAAGGCCGCGCCCAGCGCCGAAGCCGAGGCGACGCTGCTGGCGCAGGCCGGCCGGTGGCGCGACCTCAAGACGATCATGGTGGACCCAGGTGGCGGCAGCGTGCTGCGGATGACGGCCAGCCCCGGCGGCGACACCATGGCCGCGGTCATGGACGACGGACGCGTCGTGCTGTGGGACCGCGCAGCCCACACGGTACGCAAAGTGATCACCACCGGAATCGCCGTCACCGGGGCCGTCTGCTACTCCAAGGACGGTGCACGGCTGATCGTCGGCGGCAACGACGGCGCACTGACCATGTGGGACCCGCGCACCGGGGCGAGCCTCGGCCGACTGCAGGTCGACGGCTACAACGCCGACATCATGTCGCTGACCGCCATCGACGACGAGCTCATCGCCGCAGGCGACAACAAGGCAAAGGTCATCGTCTGGAACACCCGCACACAGGAACCGCACGCGCTGCTCAACGGGCACCACGGAGTCGTGACCGGGCTGGGCTACAGCGCCAGCCAGGACCTGCTCGTCTCGGTGGCGAGCGACGCCACCGTCAAACTGTGGCGCGTTGGCGACGAACCCCAGAGCCAGGAGGACTCGCTCTACACCCTGCCGGTGCCGGGAGACAGCGAGAAGGACGTTCCGCTGGCGGTCAGCCCCAACGGCCGCTTCGTCGCCGCGGGGGCGCCCGACGCGGGGCTCGGCAACGTGGTGGTCTGGGACATCACCACGCGCCAGCTTGTGCACCGCCTGACCAAGGTGCACTACAGCGGCGTGCGGACGATCAGCTTCCTCACCGACGACGGCAGCTGGGTGGTCACCGGAGGCGGTGACAACAGCGTGGCGCTGTGGGCCGTCGAGGAGGAGCAGGTGCTCAAGCAGTTCGACGCCCATTCCGCTCCCATCACCGGCATCGCCCGCGCCGACAAGTCGGGCCTGCTCTACACCGCATCCCGGGACGGCAGCATCATCGAGTGGGACATCCTCGGCGACGCGCTCGTCGATGGCGGCGTGCACGCCATGACCATCGACCCCGAGGGCACCTCCGTTCTCACGGGCCACGCCAACGGCCTGGTCAAATCCACCGCGCTGTCGGGCGACGGCGGCACGAACGAGATCACCCTGCCCGACGGCCGGGACGTGGTCGACATCGCCGTCGGCACGCCGGCCAGTGGCCAACGCGTGCAACTCGCGATCGCCACCGACACCAGTGTGTGGCTCTCGTACCCGGACAAGCCGATGACGCAACTGCCGGACGCGCCGAAGGAGCCCGTCGCCATCGCCTTCAGCCACGACGGAACCGCCCTCGCCGCGGGCGGCATCGACGGCCGGCTCACGCTGTGGAACACCGCGACCCGCACGGCGGTGCGCCTCGGCGACAAGTATCTCTATGGCTCGGTCGCGTTCAGCCCCGACGGACGCCTGTTGGCAGCCGGGTCCGGCGATGGCGAGATCACCATCTGGACCACCGCCGACCGTCGCGAGGTCCACCGGCTGCGTGGCCACCTGAACACCCCGAGCTCACTGGCGTTCTCCCCGGACGGCACCAAGCTCGCCTCAGCCGGTCTGGACGGCAAGGCGCTGCTCTGGGACACCGTGACCGGCAAGGTCGTACACGTCCTGTCCGGTCACGACATCGCCGCGTCCGGCGCGGTGTTCACCGCTGACGGCAAGCGCCTCTACACCTCCGACGCCGGCGGCAAGGTCATCATCTGGGACGTCGAACGCGGCCAGTACCTGGCGCGCCTGTCCCACCCGAGCAACGACCCGATCACCGACATGGCCATCGCCCCCGACGGCCGCCTCATCCTGGGGTATCACCGCGGCGAGGTGCTCGCCTGGATCGCCGACCCCCAGGCGGCGTACAAGTACCTCTGCCAAATCGGCGGGCGCGGCTTCACCGACGCGGAGATGACCCGCTACGCGCTCAAGGAGACGCTACGCAACCCCTGCGCCGCGGCACCGTGATCGACGTCAGCCGTACGCCCTCGTCTCGGGCACCGTCACCGTCGCCGCACCACCCCACTGGATATGGGCATTGAAAGACACGACCTGGCCGAACGCGCAGATTTCCGCCCCAAGGTAGGCTTGCGTGATCAGCCGCACTGGAGCCAGTCTTTTTCGGCCCGGATCCACTCCTTCGTCCCCCGCCCGTCGCGGCCTCACGAAACGTTCAAGGTATCGGAGGCAGCTTCCGTGATGTCGGTGTTCGCCTCAGGCAGCCGGGCTGTGCGGTGAGCGCACAACGCCGGCTGCAGCTGTGGGATCTGGTGGTGACATACGCCGAGGATGCCCAGGTCACGGTCGCACACGTGTGTGCTGCGACGATCGCGGTCACCGACACCGACGGTGCCGCGGCCACGGTGAGCCTCAGCGCTGGGCTGCGCGAGACGATGTATGCCAGCGCCGCGGTCGCCGCCGAACTGGCGGAGCTGACCTGGACCCTGGGGGAAGGGCCGGCTGTGGATGTGTCAGAAGGTGGGCCGGTGCTGGTCACCGACCTCTCCGACGCGGAGTCGTCGGCCCGGTGGCCGGTCTTCAGCCCCGCCGCGGTTCAGGCCGGGGTGCGCGCGGCCTTCGCACTGCCGTTGCAGGTCGGCGCGATCCGTTTGGGTGCGCTCACGCTGCACCGGGCGGTTCCCGGCCGACTCACCCCCACGCAGCTGGCCGATGCGCTGCTGCTGACGGACACGCTCTGCGCGTTGCTGCTCGATCAGGCAGCACATCCTCGATCGGGATCGCGCAACCGCTCGCCGGAGCAGGCCGCACGGCAACATCCCCAGGTGCACCAGGCCACCGGAATGATCACGGTCCAGCTCGGCGTGACCCCGGACGTCGCCCTGATCCGGCTACGTGCCTACGCCTACGCTCACGGACGGCGGCTGCACGAGGTCGCCGCCGACGTCGTCGCTCGGCGGCTGCGTTTCGAGGCCGCCGACAGTGAGCATCCCTGATGTCCTTGGCTGCCATATCCGTTCGGTGTTCCCAGAGGCTTCGCTGCTGGCCGTCGCCCGCCGTCACGGTGGGACTATCGTATGACGAGGGTGAATAGAATGGCCGAGATCCAGCTAACGGACGTGTTCGTCGAAATGGCCGACACTCTCGTCGACGACTTCGATGTCATCGACTTCCTGCACATCCTCACCGAACGATGTGTCCAGATGCTCGGCGTGGCGGCAGCCGGGCTGCTCCTGACCGACCAGCAGGATGCCCTGCAACTGGTCGCGGCGTCCTCAGAGCGGATCCGACTGCTGGAACTCTTCCAGCTCCAGACCGCCGAGGGTCCCTGCCTGGACTGCTTCCACACCGGCCAGCCCATTTCGGTCGCCGATCTCACCGCCGACGGGCGCTGGCCGGGATTCACCACCGCCGCCACCGAAGCGGGCTTTCATTCCGTGCACGCGATCCCGATGCGGCTACGCGACCAGGTCATCGGCGCCCTGAACCTGTTCGACACCGCGACCGGGGCGCTCGACGCCGACAAGCTGCGCGTCGGTCAGGGCCTGGCCGACGTCGCCACGATCGGCCTGCTGCAACAGCGGGCGATCCGCCGGCGCGACCTGCTCACCGAGCAGCTGCAGACCGCGTTGAACAGCCGCATCCTCATCGAACAGGCCAAGGGTGTCATCGCCGAACGCCTCGGCGTGGACATCGATGAAGCCTTCTACCTGCTGCGCGCGACAGCTCGCACCACCAACCGTGGCCTGTCCGTGCTCGCTCGGGCCGTCGTGGATGGCACCGAGCGGATCTCCCTGCGGGCGGACACCGATCGGGGGTAGTCCTCCTCGACCAGGAGGCGGTGCGCCTCACGGTCCCACGATCTCGCAGCAACCAGCAGATCCAACCAAGTGGATGGTTGCGAGCTCCGGGAAAAGCGTTAGGGTCTGCATGTCACCCCGGTCCCCGGTGGCGAATTCCTGCTGCACAAAGGACTTCGTCTACCCAGGGGGCAAGGTTGGCCATGGTCAGTTCTCTGCCCGTGGCCGGTGGCGAACCCGCTGGGCGGGCAATCTCTCGTAACGCCGCGGGGACTGGGCCGCTTCGTGCCGGAGACCCGGTCAGGGTCGGCCGATACCGGTTGTTGTCCCGCCTGGGTGCCGGGGGCAAGGCGGATGTCTTCTACGCCATGGCCGCGGCGGATACCCCCGTGGCGGTCAAGGTGCTGCGGCCTGCCGACGGATCGGTGGAGGCGTGCCAGCGGGAGTTCTGGCTGGCGTCGGCGGCGGACACCGGAGGCACCGCGCCCGCGCTGGACTTCGGTCTGTCGGCTGCCGGCGCGTATCTGGTCACCGCCTACCTCCCGGGCTACCGGTGCGGTTCCCTGGTCGCGGACAACTCGATCTCGGCGGGCCGGTTGTGGGATCTGGGCGCGGCACTGGCCGACGTCCTGGCCGCGCTGCACGCCCAGGGGATCGTGCACTGCGACGTGAAGCCGTCGAACCTCCTCGTCCGGGGCCGGGATGTCCGCTTGATCGACTTCGGCATCGCCCGTTTCCACGGCGAGACGGTGGGCGGCGACGGCGGCTTCGTGCAGTGCAGCCGCGGCTGGGCAGCTCCGGAACAGCTCCAGGGAATGCCGGCGGCACCGTCTATGGACGTGTTCGCGTGGGGCTGCGTCATGGCGTATCTGGCTGGGGGCGTGCACCCGTTCGGCAACCGCAACGAGATGGAATGGATGCTGCGTGTCATGTCGGCGGAACCGGATCTGTGCGGCCTGCCACCAGGCCTCGACGAGGTCGTCAGCCTGGCTCTGCGGCGCGACGCGTCGGCTCGCCCGACGGCGCAGGAGCTGGCGGTGATCTGCCGCCAGCGCCCGGACGGACCCCGCCAGGAGTCCCGTCCGCCGGTTCAGTCTCCGCGCTCAAGCTCTGATCCTGGCCGCGCTGATACCCCGGAGATGGCCAGTGAGCCCTGACTTTCGGAATGGCACGACGACCGCGAGCGGCTCGCCGGGCCGTCGTCGACTGGTACGGCCAGAACGACGGGCAGTTCGTCCACAGGGCTGATGCCGTCGCCGCTCACGATCGGTCCCAGTGTGGATCAGCCGGGTCGAGCACCCGTGCCGCCGGAACCGCTACCCGCCGTAGCGTTCCAATAATTGACGGCTGTGTTGGGTACAGGTGTGGTCGGCGCCCAGGACGCGGGTGGTGTCGGCGACGAGAACGCGGAGCAGGCCTACCGCCTCGGCCAGGTCCCCACCCTCCCCGACGCCCCGCGCGAGGTTGTGGCGGGAGATCAGAGTGGCGGGGTGGTCGGCGCCCAGGACGCGAGTGCGGGCGGCGACGAGAACATGGAGCAGGCGTACCGCCTCGGCCGGGTCCCCGCCCTGCCCGATGTTGCTCGCAAGATTGTGTCGGACGCGCAGGGTGTGGGGGTGATCGCCGCCCAGGACGCGGGTGTGATCGGTGGCGAGGTCGCGGAACAGACGGGCCGCCTCGGCCCGGTCCCCGCCCTCCCCAACGCAGTACGCGAGGTCGTGGCGGGCGGTCAGGGTGTCGGGGTGATCGGCGCCCAGGATGCGGGCGCTGTCGGCGACGAGGTCGCGGTACAGAGGTGCCGCCTCGGCCCGGTCCCCGCCCTCCCTGAGGCTGTGCGCGAGGTTGTGGCGGGCGTTCAGGGTGTCGGGATGGTCGGCACCCAGGACGCGGGCGCTGTCGGCGGCGAGAACGCGGAACAGGCGGGCCGCCTCGGCCTGGTCCCCGCCCTGCCCAATGCAGTACGCGAGGTTGTGGCGGGGTGCCAGGGTGTCGGGGTGATCGGCGCCCAGGACGCGGGTACGGTCGGCGACGAGGTCACGGAACAGACGGGCCGCCTCGGCCGCGTCCCCGCCCTCACTGATGCTGTACGCGAGGTTGTGGCGACAGTTCAGGGTGCGGGGGTCGTCGGCGCCCACGACGCGGGTGTGGTCGATGACGAGGTCACGGAACAGACGGGCCGCCTCGACCGGGTTCCCGCCCTCCCGGACGCTGCGCGCGAGGGCGTGGCGAGCACTCAGGGTCTTGAGATGCTCGGCGCCCAGCACGCGGATGCTGTCGGCGACGACGTTGCGCAGCAGATCCGCAGCCTCGGCATAGTCGCCCCGTTCATACCTCCTGGCGGCGTCTTTGCGCTGGCGGGTGAGGGCTTCGGCGTCGACGGTCGCACCCATCGGCGCGGCCGGGTACCCGGCATCCGCGGCTTGGTTGTAGTTGCTGAACACGTGGCCGCTCACCACCGGAACGCTACCGACGCCGTCGATCACCGGACATCACCCGCCCGGGCCATACCCGGGATTTGGATGCTCTCGTTCCTTCGGCGGCGGTCTGGGATACCCATACCGTACGACCCCGGCTCAGGCGCGGTGAAAATCCTGGGCGGAGGCCTCAGATCAAGCCTCGATGTCCTGCTCCAGGAGTACGCGTGGAGCATATGACGTGCCGTTGGAACTGCTACCCACCGTTGGCCTCCAGGCCTATGCGGCTCGCTTCGGTGTCGGGGTGGTCGGCGCCCAGGACACGGGTGTAGTCGGCGACGACCTCGCGGAACAGGCGCACCGCCTCGGCCCGATCCCCGTTCTCACCGATGTTGTGCGCGAGCATGTGGCGGGAGGCCAGGGTGACGGGGTGATCGGCGCCCAGGACCCGGGTGCGGGCAGCGACGACCTCACGGAACAAGCGCACCGCCTCGGCCCGATCCCCGTTCTCACCGATGTTGTGCGCGAGCATGTGGCGGGAGGCCAGGATGTCAGGGTGGTCGGCGCCCAGGACCCGGGTGTAGTCGGCGACGACCTCACGGAACAGGCGCACCGCCTCGGCCCGATCCCCACACTCCCCGACGCTGTAAGCGAGCGTGTGGCGGGAGACCAGAGTAGTGAGGTGGTCGGCGCCCAGGACGCGGGTGTTGTCGGCGACGACCTCGCGGAACAGGCGCACCGCCTCGGCCCGGTCCCCGCACTCCCCGATGTCGTACGCGAGCATGTAGCGGGAGCGCAGGGTGCTGAGGTGGTCGGCGCCCAGGACCCGGGTGTAGTCGGCGACGACCTCGCGGAACAGGCGCACCGCCTCGGCCCGGTCCCCGCACTCCCCGATGTTGAGCGCGAGCGTGTGGCGGGAGATCAGAGTGTCGGGGTGGTCGGCACCCAGGACCCGGGTGCGGCCGGTGACGACGTGACGCAGCAGGTCTGCGGCTTCGGCGTAGGCGCCCCGTTCGCGCATCCTGTCGGCGTCGTTGTACTGACGGGTGAGGGTCGCCGCATCGACAGGCGCAGCGACCGGCGCGGCGGGGGCTGCATTCCGACCGCGGCGCAGGCGGGCGGTGAACTCAGGCGTCGGCATCCGGTCGCCGGTAACGTTCTCGTATTGCAGGTGGGCCAGGCGAAAGAACCGCGTGCCTTCCAGCAGCAGCGGGAATATCGGCTTGCGCAGGAGTTCGGCCTGGTCGATCTCCCGGTCCACCCAGTCCGACTGGCCCGAAGCCGTGCTCATCACCACGACAAACGCCGCGCACGTGTCGATACGCTGCTGAATCACCCTGGACCAGCGGTCACCTGTGATGACCTGACGATCGAACCACACCTCGATATCGGCGGAGCCGAGATGCGCGGCCAACTTCGCGACGTAGGCGCTGTCGCCGGCATGGCTGTAACTGATGAACACATGACCCGACACTCCAGCAAACTACCGACTGCTGTCGATCTCATGGCATCGGCTACGAGTGCAGAACGAACATCGAGATCGCGGCGGCGGCGTCTGCAAAGCCGCGTGAAGGTCGCCGACCGCGGCGACATCAGGGTAGTGCTCCGGGTCTGGTCCCGCAGGGCCGCTCAGGTGGGACATCGTCCCATGATGGCTCAGGTGCTCACGGCGCTACTGCCCCTGAACCCCGACGCTGTCCGATGATCGAACACTCGAGGGAACAACTCCAGGGCAGCTAGCCGCCGAAATTCTTCAGCGCTTGACGGCTGATTTCGGTTTCCGGGTGGTCGGCGCCCAGGACTCGGACGTGGTCGGCGACGACCTGGCGGAGCAGGCGTACCGCCTCGGCCCGGTCCCCGCCCTGCCCGATGTTGTACGCGAGATTGTGGCGGGTAGACAGGGTGTGAAGGTGGTCGGCGCCCAGGATGCGATTGCGATCGGCGACGAGGGTGCGGAGCAGGCGTACGGCCTCGGCCCGGTTCCCGATCTCCCCGATGTTGTACGCGAGGTTGTGGCGGGCAGTCAGGGTTTCGGGGTCGTCGACGCCCAGGACGCGGATGTGGTCGGCGACGAGGGTACGGAACAGGCGTACCGCCTCGGCCCGGTCCCCGCCTTCCCCGATGTTGTACGCGAGGTTGTGGCGGGAGTCCAGGGTGTCGGGGTGGTCGACGCCCAGGACACGGATGCGGTCGGCGACGAGGGTGCGGTACAGGCGTACCGCCTCCGCCCGGTCCCCGCTCTCCCCGATGCTGTTCGCAAGATCGTGGCGGGAGTTCAGGGTGTCGGGGTGGTCGGCGCCCTGGACACGGGTGCGGTCGGCAATGACATGACGCAAGAGGTCCGCGGCTTCGGCATAGTCACCCCGTTCGTACATCGTGACGGCGTCCGTGTGCTGGCGTTCGAGTATCGCGGCGTCGACAGTCACAACCACCGGTGCGGCAAACGCGGCTGGCGCGGCGGTCTGCGCACTGTGAAGCTGGGCGACGAACCCGGCCGGTGGCATCCGGTCACCGGTGACGTCCACGAACTGCAGGTGCGCCAGACGGAAGAACCGCTCCCCACCCAGCAGTAGCGGGAATACCGGTTTGCCGCGTAGTTGGGCCTGGTCGATCTCCCGGTCCACCCAGTCGGACTTGTTCGAGGCCGGGCTCATCACCACGATGAAGGCCGCGCAGGTGTCGATCTGCTGCTGGATCACCCTGGACCACCGGTCGCCGGTGACGACCTTCTGGTCGAACCACACCACGACGCCAGCGGCGGTGAGATGCGCGGCCAGCTTCGCGACGTAGTCGCTGTCGGCGGCGTGGCTATAACTGATGAACACATGACCGGACACCCCCAGCAAACTACCAACTACCGTCGATCTCGCCGCACCGGCCAGCAGGACAGTGCCCGCCTGGCGAACGACGATCTTGTTGAGGGAATCACCTCCTCGTCAGCATTGGGAGGGATCCTGCCGAGCGGCATTCAGCAATCATCGTTTGTCGATATATTTGCGGGTCGGTGCGGGTCGCCGCCGAGGTGTACTACGGTGATTGGACCGGCATCAAACGTCGTCACCGACCGGGTGAGGCGCACGAGGTGCTGAGGAGATGCCTGTGGAGGCATTTCATGGCAGTCCAGTTGAATCACACGATCGTCTTCGCCACCGATCGGCAGGTGTCCGCCGAGTTCCTGGCCGGCATCCTGGGCCTGCGGATCGGGCGGGCCTGGGGCCCGTTCCTGCCGGTGGGCACCGACAACGGGGTCACCCTCGACTTCGCGACGGTGGAGTCCGTCACCACGCCGCAGCACTACGCGTTCCTGGTGACCGAGGAGGAGTTCGACGCGATCTTCGAACGGATCAAGCAGTACCGGGTGGCCTACTATGCCGACCCGCACGGGCGGCAGCCGGGCGAGATCAACCACAACGACGGCGGTCGCGGCGTCTACTTCACCGACCCCGACGGGCACGGGATGGAAGTCATCACCGTCCCGTACGGCGGCTGGCAGTAGCAGGCAGGGGAGGCGGGGTGACGCCGCAGCGCCACCCCGCACCGTGATCCGCTACGGCGCCGCCAGCGCCTTGACGTCGGCGGCCGAGGCCACCCCGGTGAAGACCCGGACCTGCGCGATCTCCCCCGACCAGTTGCCGCCCGGGCTGCCCTGCCAGCTGAACCGGCCCAGCACGATCTTGCCGGTGCCCTGGTACATCGGCGTGATGGTCGACTGCGCCGCGAACGTCCCGTTGACGTAGAGCCGCAGCTGCGACGTCGCCGGGTCGTAGACCCCGGTCAGGTGGGTCCAGGTGTTGAGCGCCACCGACCCGCCGGTGGCCGGGGGGCCGCCGCCGGAGTTGTCGTTCGGGCGCGCCCACATGCTCCAGTGACCGGCGTCGTCCATGCCCAGCGCCCACGGATTCGAGATGGTCGAATCCCCCGACACGGCGGTACGGACGTAGCCGAGGCTGGTCGCCCGCACCCAGGCGGAGACGGTGAAGCCGCTGGTGGGGTTGATGACCACCGCGTTGGACAGCGCGTAGCCGGTGACCCCGTCCAGGTGCAGCGACTGGGTGCCCGGGATCCGCCCGGCCGCCCAGGACGTGGTGCCGCCGGGCACCACCGACCGGTTGAAGACCGAGGTGTCGGCCCCGGTCCCGTTGAGCTCCCAGGTGGCGGAGGCCGTGGTGGCGTTCGTCAGGTTCTTGGCCTCGGGTTCGAAGACGACCCGGTCCCAGACCCGCACCTCGGCGATCTCACCGGCGAAGAAGCCGCTGTTGCCGCCCGCGTACTGGTAGTGGCCCAGCACGAGCGGGCCGGTGGCCTTGCGGATGGGCGCGATCGTGGACGAGCCCGCGGACACCCCGTTCACATACATCGTGATCTTGCTGGTGGCCGCGTCGTAGACGCCGGTCAGGTGCGTCCACACGTTGAGGGCGACCGTCCCGCCGACGACCGGGGCCACCCCGCCGCCACTGTCGACCGGCCGGGCCCACATGGTCCAGCGGCCGGTGTCGGTCATCCCCATCGCGACCGGGTTGGCCACGGCCGAATCCACCGAGAACACGGTACGGAAGTAGCCGAGGCTGGTGGGCCGGACCCACGCCGACACCGAGAAACTCGCCGACGTGTCGATCACCGACGTGCTCGCGGCCGCATAGCCGTTGACGCCGTCGAGGTGCAGGGACTGCGGACCGCCGACGACCCGCCCGGCCGCCCACGACGCCCCGCCCGACAGCGCCAGCGGATGCGCGTTGCCCGAGCTGTCGGCACCACTGCCGGCCAGGTTCCAGGCGCCGGTGGTGCTGCCGTTCAGCGGCGGCACGACCACCTGGTTCCAGGTCTGCACGTCGGCGACCTGGCCGGAGAAGTAGGACGTGTTGGCGCCCTGGTAGCCGAAGGCCCCGACCTTGAACGGCCCGGCCGCGCTCCAGACCGCGGCGTGCGCGGTCCGGGCCACGTTGACGCCGTTGAGGTAGAGGTTCATCAGGCCGGTCGCCCGCTCGTAGCTGACGGCCAGATGACTCCACACCCCGGGCTTCGCGCTGGCGGCCGGCGCGGCGGCGATGTCATAAGCGGCGCCCGTCGCGTCGGCGGAGGGCATCGTGAACCGCCACGAACTGTCGGTGGGCTCGTAGTAGAGGTCGAAACCGGCCACTACGGCGCCGTCCTGGCCGAGGACGACCTGCTGGCCGGTGCCGCCGTTGGGTTTTGCCCACACGGAGACGCTGAAGTCGGCCGTCGTGTTCACGGCGGGCCCGGAAGTGGCGATCACGCTGCTGCCGTTGAAGACGACGTCCGGACTGTAGAGATCGCCGGTGTTCCAGGTCGCGTTACCGCTCAGCGGGGCCCCGCCGACCGCGTCGCGGGCGGTGTCGGTGCCGCTGACCGTCCCTGTCGAATGGTCGTTGAGCAGCCAGGCATGGCTGGCCGCGAGCAGCGTCTGGCTGGGCTGCGCGGTGATCGCCGGGGTCGCGCCCAGGCCCGTCACCAGGTATGCCGTGACCCGCCCGCCGGCGCCCACGCTCCACAGGTCGGGCGACCCGTCGCGGTTGACGTCGGCCGCGCTGAGGTTCAGCGACACACCGGTGTTCCAGCCGCTCGTCTTCAGCGTCACCGCCGTGTAGCTGAACATGCCGGTGCCGAGGTCGAAGGCGATGTCGCGCCACAGGTGCAGCGCACCGGTGGCCCGGTTCCACAGGAACATGGCCGGACCGGTCGCCATCTGCGCGGTCGTGATCGTCCACGCGTCCCAAGCCATGTCACCGGCGGGGGTGGTCCCGGCCAGGTGTACGGCGCTCGGGTAGCCGGCAACCGCGTTCTGGTTGGGGTAGACGGCCAGGTAGTAGCCGTTGGCGGCGTCGCCGTTGACGGTGATCAGATCCGGGTAGGCCAAGCCCCGGCGGGTCAGGTCGCCGCCGTTCGCCACCTGGAGCGGGTTGAGGCCGTTGTTGTCGGTGAGCAGGCCCACGCTGAGGTTGTAGACGTTGCTGCTCTGCTGGGACTGGATGGCCGAGCCGTCGCCGGGACCGGCGAGGACGGCGCCGCCGCCCGCGTTGACCCCGCCGGGGTAGTACACGAGCACGTCCTGCAGGCCGGTGCCGGTGAAGCGACCCGTGACGGCCTGGGCACCGGTGAACTCGTCGGGGCTGTAGGTGCCGCCGACACCGTTGCCGTTGGCGCCGATGTCGCTGGCGGCGGGCAGCAGCTGGCCGTCGTCGCGGCCGGTGGCCTGCCACAGCCCGACCGGCAGCCCGTTGGCGCCACCGACCGTGACCAGGTCGGCGGCGCTGTCACCGGTCAGGTCGCCGGCCGCCGCCGCGGCCGCCGGGGCGGCGTTGAAGACGACACTGGCGGTGTCGCCGATGTTGCCGCCAGCCGACAGGCTCGTCACCGTGAGCGTGTTCGTCGACCGGGTCGGCTTGACGCTGATGGTGGCGTTGCCACCGCTCGCGGCCACGGACTGCGGCGCGCCGCCGTTGAGCTGGTACAGGTAGCTCGTCGGCACGGTGCCGGTCGGTGCCTTGACCACCGAGAACGACGCGCTCTGGCCGATCGTCGAGGAGCCCGGGGCGGTGACCGTCGGGGGACCCGTTCGGGTGGGGTCGAAGTTGAAACTGCACGTCGCCGACCAGGGGCCGGTCATGTTCCCGTCGGTCGCCCGCACATGCCAGGAGAACTGGGTCACCGACGACCCGGCCGCGCCCCGCAGCGTCGCCTGCGGCACGGTCCACACGGCGGTGCCGCCCGACCCGGCCCCCAGCAGGTTCGGGTCGGATGAGGCGAGGATGGTGCCCGGAGTCGACGTCTTCCACAGCTCGTAGGTCACGCCGAGGTTGTTGCCCTCGGGGTCGGAGACCGGGGCGTAGAACGTGACCGCGGCGTCGCCGACCGCACTGGGCGGGGTCGCGGCGCAGGCCGTGACGGGGTTGGTGGACAGGCCCGTCGGGATGTTCGGCGCGTGGTTGTACTCCACCGACATGTAGACGTTGTTGAGGTCGAACTCCTTGTAGCTGTTGAAGTCGCTCGACTCGTTGACGCCGGTGAGCACGAACGTCTGGGTCCACTTGTTCCCGGCGACCGCGCTGCTGATCGCACCGGCGATGTTGAAGCCGAGCCAGTTCGACGGGCAGCCGGTCCGGCCGTACGCGACGGTCTTGTAGTCGACGACGGAGCCGAGGTTCACCCCGCTCCACGAGTTCCAGGACGCGTTGCCTGAGGTCAGCGTGGCGGCCGGGGCGTACAGGTTGACCGTGGTCGCGGTGCACGAGTAGGAGTGGACTTCGAGCATGCTCAGCGAGGCCGAGTGGATCGTGGCCCCGGCCAGCGTGGACACGGGGATGTCGAAGTTGAGGAACGACCGCGACCAGATGCCGTTGGGCAGCAGGGCCTCGTTGCTGTTGCCGACCTGCAGGTGCCCGTCGGGGTCCGGGGTCTTGTTCCAGTAGAAGCTGCCCGGGTAGGAGTGCGAGACGGTGGCCCAACCCGACTGCTTGGGGCTGACGGGGGTCCAGGAGAACGACGGGTCGAGGTAGAGGGGGAAGACGACGCCCGTACCCGAGAGCATCGCCGCGTCGGGGGTGAGGGTGAGTCGCCCCGCGGCCGTGCTGGTCGCGATGCTCGCGCGCCGGGCGTGCGCGCCCGGGGCCCTCGCGTCGGATTCGGCCGGGATGCCGGTACGCGCGTCGAGCGCGCGGCCCGTCTTGAGCTCGGCGACGGTCGGCCCGGTGCCCACGGTGGAGTCCCACATGATCGGGGCGGGCGCGCTGAGCTGCGTCCGACCCCGGCTGTCGGCGCCGGTCAGCGAGCCGTCAGCACCGGTGGTGAAGGTGATCCCGTCGGCGTGCAGGCCCAAGGCCAGTGACCGCAGGGCCGGCTGCCGCGCGGCGGCCGCGTCGTGCACGACCAGGACCTGGGCGAAGCCGCCCTGCCGGTCCGCGCGCAGCCGCAGGTCGACGCCCGGCAGCACCCCGGCGTAGCTCGCGGTGTCGCCGGAGAGGGTCGGCGCGGGCAGTGCCATCGGCAGCGTCAGCGCAAACGTTCGGCCGCTGGACGTCATCGTCACCGCGGGTCCCGTGCCGCCGCCGGAGAAGCGCAGGCCGTCGGTGGTCGTGGCCGGGGCGATCGAGCCGTCCGCCGCGCGGCGCAGCGTCGCGTCCAGCGCGGTCCAGGCCCCGCCGACGAGCTTGCGCACCGGCACGAGCGAACGGGTCAGCGTCAGCGAGCCGTCAGGCTTCGCGGCGAGGGTGTCGGTGGCGGTGGTCGACCCGGTGACGTCCACCGTCTTGCCGGTGCGGCGGGCCTGGTCGACGGCTTCGCGGGCGGTGAGGGCGGGCCGCGCGGGTGCAGCCTTGGCCGCCGCCGGAGCCGCCGTGGCCCCGAGCACCGTGATCGTGGCGGCGACGAGGACCGCCAAGCCGCCGACCGCCGCGAAGGCAGCGCGTGGCACGCGGGAGGGATGAGATCGCATGAGTACCCCGATTGGTAGCGAGATCGCGCCGTGGCCTACGGCACGGCGCGAAGTTACCAACTTTGATTCGCTCCATGGGGGCGGGTCAATGACCGGCCTGCGGCGGTGGCATCGACCTGGGCCCTGCGATCCGGCCAGGGCGGCCCGATTAGATGATCTCTGGCACAGGAACCTGCGGCTTCGAGCAGGACTCAAGCACCGCCGCCTATCACACACCGCGTTCAACAGATCAACTTCTTGCACGTCGCGGCCACAATCTCTTCGTGGCCTCGGAGTGGATCGGCACAGCAAGTACGGCACTCGTCGGCATCGCGGGCATCTTTGCCGCGATCTGGGTAAGCGGAAGGGATCATCAGCGTCGACGCTCGGACCAAGCGCTGACCGACAGGCGCCAGATCTACCAGAATCTCTTCACCGCAGCTGACGGTCTTGTTGCGGCCACTCGCCTACTGATGCAGCGCCGCGAGCGCGAACCCATCACAGACCTGACTCCAGACGATTTGACGAAGTTGATCACTGCCCGCATGGACTTCAATACGGCGATGTACCAACTTGCGCTGAGCGCACCGCAAGATGTCGTTGCGGCCGCCGAAGAGTTGCGGCGAGTACTGCGCACGAAAGCGGACCAGGTCGTGGCGGGCGCCCGCAAGACAGTGAGCGACCATCATGTTCGGGTGCAGTTGCTAAACGTCATGCGGGTCGATCTTGGCGCCTCGCCAATGCCACCTGAAGTCTGGAAACCAGACGAAGAACGTATGAAGGCTGACTAGGGAATACTTCGGCGGGTGGGCGGGCGTCGAACTCGACACCCCGTTGCCCACCCGCCGACCAGATTTGCAGTTGGATGTCCTTGCGCTGCCGATCTCCGTTTCTCGGGGTGCAGGACGAAGTGATGGTGCCTTTGGGGCGGCCGTCGTTCGCGGCGTACCAGCCCATCAAGATCTCGTTGTCCCACAGGCGCAACTCGCCCCGCCAGTG
This sequence comes from Catellatospora tritici, assembly GCF_019083965.1. Taxonomy (GTDB): domain Bacteria; phylum Actinomycetota; class Actinomycetes; order Mycobacteriales; family Micromonosporaceae; genus Catellatospora; species Catellatospora tritici. The sequence continues at coordinate 1,995 of NZ_JAHRCY010000030.1, read as the reverse complement.
ATAGCCGCCGTCCTCGACGGTGATCCCGCGCCTGACGGTGGCCACGTCGATATGGTCGCCCTGCTGGCGGACCTGATCTCCTGCGCCGTAATCACCTCTTTGACCCTGAACCGCTACACGCACCACTCCGGCGACCAGGGCCAGCGGGTTCGCGCTGCCCTCGCTGACTTTTCGCTGGCCATGGGCCTCGACACCGTGCCCAAAGACGAGGAAAGCCCTTCCGAAGAAGGGCTTGACCTGCTGTAACTGATGATGGACCATACGTCGCAGAATCCGAACCGTGTTCCCGCTGTTCAGGGGCCGGTCGTGACCGTCCCACCTGTTCGACCACGCAAGATCCAGCCGTTGTGATCAACAGCGGGTCGTGGCGCCACGGGGACGGCAAGATCCGGGCAATAGGCGGTTGCACAAACCAGCCCGACACCGAGTTGGCAGGTCGTCGATGTTGCCATCAGTGGTCTTCGTGACCGCTAGCCGGGCGTACGCCACGACTGACTGAGGTCACGGTCACTTCCATAGTTGCACCGTCTTATAGCTGCCGCCGGTGGCGAGGGTTTGCCCGTCCGGGCTGAACCCCACCGTCAACACGCTGTCAGTGTGGCCGGTGAGGGTGGCGGTGACAGCGGGTCGCCGCCGGTCGGTGACGTCCCACAGCCGCACCGTCTTGTCGCCGCTGCCGGTGGCGAGGGTCTGCCCGTCCGGGCTGAACGCCACCGACAACACCTGGTGGGTGTGGCCTGGAAGGGTGGCGGTGGAGGCGGGTCGCCGCCGGTCGGTGACGTCCCACAGCCGCACCGTCGCGTCGTAGCTGCCGGTGGCGAGGGTCCGCCCGTCCGGACTGAACGCCACCGACGAGACCACGTTGGTGTGGCCGGTGAGGGCGGCGGTGAGGGCGGGTCGCCGCCGGTCGGTGACGTCCCACAGCCGCACCGTCGCGTCGCGGCTGCCGGTGGCGAGGGTCCGCCCGTCCGGACTGAACGCCACCGACAACACCTGGTGGGTGTGGTCTGGAAGGGTGGCGGTGAGGGCGGGTTGCCGCCGGTCGGTGACGTCCCACAGCCGCACCGTCGCGTCGCGGCTGCCGGTGGCGAGGGTCCGCCCGTCCGGACTGAACGCCACCGACGACACGCTGTCGGTATGGCCGGTGAGGGTGGCGGTGAGGGCGGGCCGCCCCCGGTCGGTGAGATCCCACAGCCGCACCGTCGCGTCGGTGCTGCCGGTAGCGACGGTCTGCCCGTCCGAGCCGAACACCACCGACGATACCCACTCGGTGTGGCCGGTAAGTGTCGCGATAGGGATGCCTCGGAGTCTCGCCGGTCGCGGTACCGGAGAGACTGGAGTAGTGGGCGGATTGAGCAGTCGGCTGACGTACCTGGCTGAGGGCATCCGCCCACCGGTGACGTCCTCGTAGTGCACATTGCTCAGCCGGAAGAAAACGTCACCCTCAAGGAGCAGCGGAAAGATCGGTTTGCCGAGCTTCTCGGCCCGGTTGAGCTCCAGCTCCACCCACTTCGACGCCTCCGATGCTGGGCTCATCACCACCACGAAGGCGGCACACGAGTCGAGCCGCTCCTTGATCACGTCGACCCATCTCTCGCCGCTGACGATCTCCTGGTCGAACCACACCGAGACCCCCGCTGCCGACAGGTGCGCAGCCAACCGATGCACATACTTGTAGTCCGGCACGCGGCTGTAACTGAGGAACACATGAACCGACACCCGAGCAAACTACCGAGCATCGTCGATCTCAAGGCATCGGCTGCGCGTGTATGAATTCCAAGATCCGGGCCATAGGTGGGCAGCCACAGGACGAGTTCAGGTTGTGGCAGGTCACGGCCGCGCATACCGCTGGTGTTGAAAAACCGCTAAGAGCGACCGGCAGTAGGCGTTGAGCTGGGCGTGGCCGGTCAGGGATAGCGAACAGGCACGGGACTCATCGATCATTGGAGTTCTCTACGCTTCAACGACAGGAGTCCCGTGCCTGCCGTGCCATCA
>NZ_JAHRCY010000003.1:136705-601367 GCF_019083965.1 Catellatospora tritici | reverse complement strand
CGAAAGGCCTTTCCGCTCGACTTGCATGTGTTAAGCACGCCGCCAGCGTTCGTCCTGAGCCAGGATCAAACTCTCCAAAAAGAATTCAAAAACCCGGCAAAAAACAACCACCGACAAATAAATGTCCAAATGTTTGCTTAATACCAAAGGAATGACCACGACGAGGTGATCAATAAATTGGCACTGGCATATCTAGCACCCTGTTGAGTTCTCAAAGAACAAGCACACTCCGCGGCTCCCGAGATCTCGTCTCGCTCGCCTCCGGGGCAACTCACCCAGCCTACCCATCCGGTCGCTCCGTGTCAAACCCGAATTTTCGGATCTGCCCGACTCGTCCGTTTGGACACCCCGCACACACCAAACCCCTGAGGGGCTGAGCGGTTCGAGGAGAACCAGTGACCCGGCCGACGCGATACTCACCGAAGAAACTCGGCACCGCTGTCCGCCCGGCTCGTCACCGGCTCGATTACCCTACCCGGTCGGGTTCGCGCGATCAAATCCGCCCCGCCCGGTGCGCTCCGTCCACTTTCACCTAGACCCTCAGGCCCTGGCGTTTTTGTCCGTTCCGCGCTGGCAGAGAGAACATTACGGGGGACGCGGCGCCGATCGCAAATCGGCGGACCGCGTCCCCCGTCACATGATCCAGAGGTCCCTATTAGCGCAGGTCAGCGCGTTATCGAGCCAGTTCGGCGCCCGCGATGGTCTTCTTGCCGCGCCGCAGCACCAGGAACCGCCCGTGCAGCAGCAGGTCCTCCGACAGCGGGGCGTCGGCGTCGGTGATGCGCTCGTTGTTGACGTACGCCCCGCCCTCGCCGACCGCGCGCCGCGCCTCGCCGAGGCTCGCCGCCAGGCCCGCCTCCTTGAACAGCACCGACACGCTGGGCAGCTCGGACACCGTCACCAGGCCCGCCTCCGACAGCGCCGAACGCAGCGTCGAGGGCGCCAGCTCGTCCAGCGCGCCCCGGCCGAACAGCGCCTGCGAGGCCGCGACCACCTGGGCGCACTCGTCCTTGCCGTGCAGCAGCGTGGTCAGCTCCTCGGCCAGCGCCTTCTGCGCCGCCCGCGCGAACGGCCGCTCCGCGGTCTCCCGCTCCAGCTCCAGCAGCTCCTCGCGGGAGCGGAAGGAGAAGTACTTCAGGTAGCGGAGCACGTCGCGATCGTCGGTGTTGATCCAGAACTGGTAGAACGCGTACGGGCTGGTCATGGTCGGGTCGAGCCAGATCGCCCCGCCCTCGGTCTTGCCGAACTTGGTGCCGTCGGCCTTGGTGACCAGCGCCGTGGTGAAAGCGTGCACCGGTCCGGCACCCCGGCGGCGGATGTAGTCCACGCCCGCGGTGATGTTGCCCCACTGGTCCGAGCCGCCGAACTGCAGCCGGCAGCCGTACCGCTGGTGCAGCTCGAAGTAGTCGTGCGACTGCAGCAGCTGGTAGCTGAACTCGGTGAAGCTGATGCCGGTCTCCAGCCGGTTCTTCACCACGTCGCGGGCCAGCATCTTGTTGACCGGGAAGTGCTTGCCCACGTCGCGCAGGAACTCGATCGCCGACAGCTTCGAGGTCCAGTCCAGGTTGTTGACCATGCGGGCGGCGGCCGGGCCCTCGAAGTCGAAGAACGGCTCCACCTGCCCACGGATCTTGCCGACCCAGCCCTCGACCACCTCGGGCGAGTTGAGCGAGCGCTCGCCGGACTCCTTCGGGTCGCCGATCTGGCCGGTCGCCCCGCCGACCAGCAGCAGCGGCCGGTGCCCCTCCAACTGGAAACGGCGCGCGGTGAGCACCTGCGTCAGGTGGCCGAGGTGGAGGCTGGGCGCGGTCGGGTCGAACCCGACATAGAAGGTCAGCGGTCCGTTGGCCAGGTCTTCGCGCAGCTCGTCAAGGCCGGTGCAGTCCTGCAGCAGGCCGCGCCACTTCAGGTCGTCGAGGATGTCCGTCACGCCGTCGATTGTCGCGCATGGCACCCGCGGCCGGGCAACCGGTTTGGTCCCGCTCCGCCTCCGGCAGCCGGGCCGTGACCAGCACTTCCCCGGGTGGGTACGGCGGGACGCCTCGTTCGGTGTACCCCCGGCGAAATTCCGTTGTCCCCACCGCAGGCCGCACGCCACCATGACCAGCGTGACCGTCCTCGATGTCCAAGCCATCCGCAAAGCCTTCGGCGCGGTGCGGGCCGTCGACGGGGTGAGCCTGCGCGTCGAGCCCGGCGAGATCGTCGGCCTGCTCGGCCCGAACGGCGCGGGCAAGAGCACCACCCTGCACATGGTGCTGGGTCTGATCTCCCCCGACTCCGGCACGGTTCGGCTGTTCGGCCGCGATCCGGCCCGTCATCGCACCGAGGTGCTGAGTCGGATCAACTTCGCCGCCGGGTACCTGGGTCTGCCCGGCTCGCTGCGGGTGTGGGAGGTGCTGCGGGCGTTCGCCTACTCGTACGGCGTGGCCCGCCCCGCCGCGCGGGTCGACCAGGTGATCGAACTGCTCGACCTCGGCAGGCTGCGCGACCAGCGGTTCCGGGAACTGTCCTCGGGGCAGCAGACCCGGGTGCAGCTGGCCAAGGCGCTGATCAACGAACCGGAGCTGCTGGTGCTCGACGAACCGACCGCCAGCCTGGACCCCGACGTGGGCGACCGGATGCGCGAGCTGCTGCTGGCGCAGGCTCGTGAATCCGGCCGAGCGATGCTGATCACCTCGCACAACATGCGGGAGGTGGAGCGGATGTGCCATCGCATCCACTTCATCGCCGGCGGCCGGATCGTGGCCGAGGGCAACGCCGAGCAGCTGGCCGGCGAGTACGGAGTGACCGACCTCGAAGAGGTCTTCCTGAAGGTGGCCCGACAGTGACGACGCTGCTCGCCTCCGGTGCCGCCGCGTCGCGGCGCCGCATCTGGGGCATCATCCTGCGCGACTTCTACGCGTTCCGCGGCAACACGCCGCGGTGGATCGAGACGATCTTCTGGCCCACCCTCGAACTGATCATCTGGGGTTCGGTCTCGCTGTACCTGCAGGCCAACGCGATGTCGATGGCGGTGAGCGCGCTGCTGGGCGCGACGCTGCTGTGGCAGGTGCTCTACCGGTCGCAGGGCGAGCTGTCGCTGGCGTTCCTGGACGACATCTGGAGCCGCAACCTGATCAACCTGTTCGTGACCCCGGTGACGGTGCGCGAGTACCTGGCCGGGCTGGTGCTGTTCGGCTCGTTCAAGATGGCGGTCAGCGCGGCCACGATGGGCGGGCTGGCCCTGCTGCTGTTCGGGTTCGGGCTGTTCAGCATGGGTCCGGCGCTGGTGCCGTACATGGTGGTGCTGATCGTGATGGGGTGGGCGCTGGGCGTCTTCGCGATCGCGGTGGTGCTGCGGTTCGGGGCCAGTGCGCAGGTGCTGGCGTGGATCCTGTCGTTCGTGTTCCAGCCGTTCTCGGCGGTGTTCTACCCGCTGTCGGTGCTGCCGCAGGCGCTGCAGACGGCGTCGCGGGCGGTGCCCGCGTCGTACGTGTTCGAGAGTATGCGGACTGTGCTGGCCGGGGGCGCCTTCGACTGGGCGGCGCTGGTCACGGCCGCCGTTCTGGACGTGGTGTACGTGGCGCTCGCGCTGGGCTTCCTGGCGTACGCGCTGCGCCACGCCCGTCACCGCGGCAAGCTGTCACGCTTCGGCGACTGATCGGTCAGCGGGACGCGGACGGGGCGGGTGCGGTCCTCAGCCGGCGCATCGACCCGCTGAGGTGGCGCTTCATCCACCGCGACACCGGCCGCTCCACCCACCGGTGGACGAGCCAGGCCGCCAGCAACAACGCCACGACCAGCCCGGTCAGCAGGGCGTAGGCGGGCACGTACGAGTGCAGGCCGGCGATGGCGGTCAACCCGATCATCTGGTGCAGCAGGTACAGCGGATAGGTCAGCGCACCGGCGGTGACCAGCCATCGCGCCCGGATCCGGGACAGCAGGCCCAGCGACACCGCGCTCATGACCAGGAAGAACGCGGAGATGATGACGATGACCGCCGGATAGGACACGCCTCGCGCGTACGCCCGTCCGGCCGCGCCCGCGACCGCGAGCAGCCACGAAATCCCGACGATCGACCACAGCAGCAGATTCGGGCCGAACCGGTGCACCAGGAACAGCGCCATCCCGGCCACGAAGTACGGCGCGTGCTCGGCGGCGAGCACCAGGTTGAGCCACGGGTTGTGCGTGCTCAGCGCGAGCACTGAGGCCACGGTCCACAGCCCGCAGAAGGCCACCACCCGCCGGTGGTTCACCCCCCGCGCCACCACGACCGCGAACAGCAGGTAGAAGACCAGCTCGACGGTGAGGGTCCAGTACGAGTTGTCGACGAAGCGCAACCCGAGCAGTCCGTTGAGCATCGTCAGGTTCGCCAGGATCTCCGGCAGCGGCAACCGGTGCAGGATCACCGGCCACAGCGTCAGCACCGCGGTCGTCAACAGCACCGCGGCCCAGTACGCCGGGTAGAGGCGCACCGCCCGCGACACGAAGAAGTCCCCGAGGCCGCGCCCCCAACTGCTCATGCAGATCACGAAGCCACTGATGAGGAAGAACAACTGCACGCCGAGCCAGCCGTAGCGCGCCACCGTGTCCAGGGGCCCGAACACGGCCGCGGGCGGCGCGCCCCAGACGCTGCTGGAGTTGTGCACCAGGTGGAAGCCGACCACCATCAGCGCGGCCAGCAGCCGCAGCCCGTCGAGCACCGGCAGGCGCACCGACGCCGACGGACGCGGCACGTGCTGCGCCGCAATCGTCGCGGACAGCCCTGGCCACTCCGCGGGCACCGACGGGGCATGGTCCATGCGGGTCATCAGGTGCTCCGTTCCCTGCCAGGTGCTGCGGCCCGCGGAGCATACCCCACCTGAACAGCGGCTCAAGACCTGCTGAGGACGTGCGACGCCCAAGATCAGGAGACGGATCTGCGTCGTGGGCTGTGCCTGCGGTACGCGCTGACGGTGCGGTCACCGGCGATCCAGAAGCGCCACGGCACGTCGTGCGCGGCGGCGACGCCCACGCGCGGGCCGGCGGTGATGGATTGCGGCTCCACCGGCTGGGTCGGGGGGCTGAGCAGCAGCGGACCGGTGCCGTCGAGCATCGAGGTGCCGTTGGCGGACGGGTCGACGCCGAGCGCCACGACGAGCCGGGCCGGACCCCGGGCGAGGTCGCGGTGGGCGACCTCGCCCCGGCGGGTGCGGGCCTGCTCCTCGCCCGCGATCACCTCACCGGCGCGGACCAGCACCGCGGCCGCCTCGCCGGACCGGCCGCAGACGATGTTGAGGCACCAGTGGGCGCCGAAGATGTAGTAGAGGTAGGCGTGCCCAGCGGCACCGAACATGACGGTCGTGCGCGGGGTCGGGCCGCGGTGGGCGTGGGAGGCGGGGTCCTCACCGGTGCCCGCGTACGCCTCGACCTCGGTCAGCCTGATCCGCACCTCGCCGCAGCCCAGCTCCCAGCCCAGCAGGGTGCGTGCCGTCTGTGGCACCTGCGCCGCGGGCGCGTGCAGCCATGCGTAGTCCACCACGCCAGCTAACCCCACGAACGCGCGCCCGCACATCCCGGCCCGTCCGATCGCCTCGTGGGCGTCCCGCTCTTTCCGTTGACCCCGGCCCAGCACCGCGAAAGTGATCTTGTCCGGTTCCCGGTAGTGATCTTTTCCGGGGCACTGTGCTGGGCCGACGTCTACGGAAAACGGGTGGTGGCGCGGCCCAGGTGCGCGGGGGCCGGTTGGGTCAGCGGGGGACGACCGATTCGGCGGACCAGTCGTGCCAGGTCTTGAGGTGGTCCTGGACGGCGGCGAGCTGGTCGGCGACCGGGCCGGGGCCCGTGGAGCCGGGCGTGATCCGGGCGGCCAGCGCCGACCCGACGGTGAGCACGTCGCGCACCGAGGGGTCCAGGTGCTCGCTGACCGCGGCCAGGTCGGCGTCGCTGACCTCGTGCAGTTCGCAGCCGCGCAGCGCGCACAGGGCCACCAGTTTGCCGGTGATCTCATGCGCGTCGCGGAACGGCACGTGCTTGCGCACCAGCCAGTCGGCCACCTCGGTGGCCAGCGAGAAGCCGACGGGCGCGGAGGCGGCCAGGCGGTCGGTCCGTACCGTCATGGTGCCGATCATGCCGGTGAGCGCGGGCAGCACCAGGCTGAGCGTGTCGAGGGCGTCGAAGACGGGCTCCTTGTCCTCCTGCATGTCCCGGTCGTAGGTCAGCGGCAGGCCCTTGAGCATGGTCAGCACGTTGACCAGCCCGCCGATGAGGCGACCGGCCTTGCCCCGGGCCAGCTCGGCGATGTCGGCGTTCTTCTTCTGCGGCATGATCGACGAGCCGGTGGCGAAGGCGTCGTCGAGCTCGACCCAGCCGAACTCGTACGAGGTCCACAGCACCACCTCCTCGCCCAACCGGGACAGGTGCACCCCGAGCAGCGCGGTGACGAAGAGGAACTCGGCGACGAAGTCGCGGTCGCTGACGGCGTCCATCGAGTTGGCGAACGACGTGCGGAAGCCCAGCTCCTTGGAGACGGCCACCGGGTCCAGCGGCAGGCCCGAACCGGCCAGCGCACCGGCGCCGAGCGGGCTGACGGCGGCGCGGTGGTCCCAGTCGCGCAGCCGCTCCAGGTCGCGCAGCAGCGGGTGTACGTGCGCGAGCAGCCAGTGCCCGAAGGTGACCGGCTGGGCGTGCTGCACGTGGGTCATGCCCGGGGCGGGGGTGTCGACGTGGCGGGACGCCTGGTCGGTGAGCGCCTCGGCGAGTTCGGTGATGGCACCGGCCAGGCCGCGGGCGTGGTCACGCAGGTACAGCCGCAGGTCGGTGGCGACCTGGTCGTTGCGGGAGCGTCCGGCGCGCAGCTTGCCGCCGAGGGTGCCGAGGCGCTCGAGCAGGCCGCGCTCAAGGGCGGTGTGCACGTCCTCGTCCTCGATGGTGGGCCGGAACGTGCCCGTGGCGACGGCGGCGTCGAGGTCGTCGAGCGCGGCGAGCATCTGCCCGAGCTCGTCGGGGTCGAGCAGCCCGGCGGCGGCCAGCACCCGGGCGTGGGCCCGTGACCCGGCGATGTCGTACGGGGCGAGCCGCCAGTCGAAGTGGACGCTCACCGACAGCCGGGCCAGCGCCTCGGCCGGTCCGTCGGCGAACCGCCCTCCCCAGAGCCTGGTCATGCTTTGTTCCTCTCTCGCTGCTGATGCTGCTGTTGCCGTGTACAAGGCGACGCGTCGATCATGAAGTTATGGCGGCGACACACCGTCGAACCGTGCCATAAGTTCATGATCGACGCGTCGGTTAGGGTCGGTGGCGGTCAGAGGGGGTCGTCGGTGTCGTCGACGGGGGTGGTGTCCAGGGCCCAGGACTGGAACTTGGCGGCGAGGGCTTCTCCGGCGTCGGCGCCGCGGGCGACGACGAAGATGGTGTCGTCGCCGGCGATGGTGCCGACCACGTCGGGCAGGCCGCTGCGGTCGATGGCGCTGGCCAGGTAATGGGCCGCACCCGGCGGGGTGCGCAGCACGGCCAGGTTGCCGCTGTGGTCGGTGCCGTTGAGCACCTCGCGCAGCAGCCGGATCAGCCGGGCCGGGCCCATGGTGGCCGGGCGCAGCGCCGGGTGCCCGTCCTCGGGGATGAGGTAGACCGCCGGGCCGCCGTCGCGGCCACGTACCTTGACCGCGCCCAGCTCCTCCAGGTCACGCGAGAGCGTGGCCTGGGTGACCTGGACGCCGTCGGCGGCCAGCAGCTCGCCCAACTGGGTCTGCGACGTCACGCCGCCGCCCCGGATCAGCTCCTCGATGCGGGCATGGCGCGCGGTGCGGGTCTGCGGTGCGGTCATCGGGCATCACCCCTGGTTCTCAGGACTGTGTCATCAGGAACGTCAGCAGCGCCTTCTGGGCGTGCAGCCGGTTCTCCGCCTGGTCGAACACGGCGCTGGCCGGTCCGTCCATCACCTCGTCGGTGATCTCCTCGCCCCGGTGGGCGGGCAGGCAGTGCAGCACGATCGCGTCCGGGTGGGCGTGGCCGAGCAGCGCGTCATTGACCTGGTACGGCAGGAAGGGGGTGATCCGGTCCAGCCCGTCGCCCTCGTGGCCCATGGAGGTCCACGTGTCGGTGGCGATGACGTCGGCCCCGGCGGCGGCCTGCTTGGCGTCGGTGAACTCGGTGACCGAGCCACCGGTGCGGGCCGCGATCGCCGCCGCCCGTGCCACGATCGCCGGGTCGGCGGTGAACCCGTGCGGCCCCGCGATGCGCACGTGCATGCCCGCGACCGCCCCGCCGAGCAGGTACGAGTGGGCCATGTTGTTGGCCGCGTCGCCGACGTACGTCAGGGTCCTGCCCTTGGGGCTGCCCAGCCGCTGCCGCACGGTCTGCAGGTCGGCCAGCACCTGGCACGGGTGGAAGCTGTTGGTCAGCGCGTTGACGACCGGCACGGTGGCCGCGGCGGCCAGCTCCTCGATCCGGGTGTCCTCGAAGGTGCGGATGACGATGGCGTCGACGTAGCGCGACAGCACCTTGGCCGCGTCGGACATGGTCTCGCCCCGGCCGAAGTGGGTGTTGGTGGCATCGATGAGCACCGCGTGCGCGCCCAGTTCGGAGATGCCGACCTCGAACGAGACCCGGGTGCGCAGCGACGGCTTCTCGAACAGCACCGCGATTGCCCGCCCGTCCAGGGCGGTGCGGCTGCCGAGCCGGTCGGCGGCGTACACGTCGGCCAGGTCGAGCACCTGCTCCTGCTCGGCGGAGCTGAGGTCGTCGTCCTTGAGGAAATGCTTCATGCGGTCTTCTCCTGAGCGGGAGCGTCGGCAGGGACGGCCTGCTCGGGGACGGCGGTGGCACCGAGAGAGTCGAGGGCGTGGGCGAACCCGGCCAGGAAGGCGTCGGCCTGCTCGGCGGTGAGGATCAGCGGTGGAGCGAGCCGGATCACGTCGGGCTGGTTGGCGTTGACGATGAACCCGGCCGCGAGCAGCTCCTTGGCCAGTGCACCGGAGGCCGGGGCGGTCAGTGTGATCCCGAGCAGCAGCCCGGCCCCGCGTACGCCGGAGACCAGCGGGTGGCCCAGCGCCTCGATGCCGCGCCGGATCCGCTCGCCGATCCGCTTGACGTGGTCGAGCAGCCCGTCGGCGGCGATGGTGCGCAGCACGGCCAGGGCCGCGGCGCAGGCGACCGGATTGCCGCCGAAGGTGGTGCCGTGCTGGCCGGGCGTGAACAGGGCCGCGGCGCCGCCGGGGTGGGTCTGCGCGAAGGCGCCGTCGGAGAAGGCGATCGTGGCGCCGATCGGCAGGCCGCCGCCCAGGCCCTTGGCCAGGGTGATGATGTCGGGCGAGACGCCCTCGGCCTGGTGGGCGAACCAGTGACCGGTGCGGCCGATGCCGGTCTGCACCTCGTCCAGGGCCAGCAGCGCGCCGTGCTTGGCGGTCAGCTCGCGGGCGGCGGCAAGGTAACCGGGCGGTGCGGGCAGCACGCCGGACTCGCCCATGATCGGCTCGAGGATGACCATCGCGGTATCCCCGTCGACGGCGGCGGTCAGCGCGGCGGTGTCGCCGTACGGCACGTGCACGACGTCGCCCGGCAGCGGGCGGAACGGGTCGGCCTTGCCCGGCTGGCCGGTCAGCGCCAGCGCGCCCATGGTCCGCCCGTGGAACGCGTCCTGCGCGGCGACGATCTTCGTGCGGCCGGTACGCCGGGACAGCTTGAACGCGGCCTCGTTGGCCTCGGCGCCGGAGTTGCCGAAGAACACCCGACCGGGGCGCCCCGTCAGCGCCAGCAGCAGCTCGGCCAGCGCCACCGGCGGCTCGGCCACGAACAGGTTCGACACGTGCCCCAGCTGCGAGATCTGCTTGGTCACCGCGGCCACCACGGCCGGGTGGCCGTGCCCGAGCGCGTTGACGGCGATGCCCGCGAGCAGGTCGACGTACTCGCGGCCGGACTCGTCGACCACCACCGCGCCCTTACCGCTGACCAGCGCCAGCGGCGGGGTGCCGTAGTTGTCCATCATCGACTGCTTCCACCGGTCGGTGAGAGTCATGCCTTCTCCTCGCTTCGCTCGTCGGCGGCATGACTGCCACACCACATGGTTCGCTCGCTTCGCTCGCTCACGACGCTTCCTCCAGCTCGGCGTCGGGCACGACCATGGTCCCGAAGCCCTCGTCGGTGAACAGTTCCAGCAGGGTGGAGTGCGGCACCCGGCCGTCGACCACGTGCGCGGCGGGCACGCCTCCGCGTACGGCGCGCAGGCAGGCCTCCATCTTGGGCACCATGCCCGCCGACAGGGTCGGCAACAGCACCTCCAGCTCCTTGGCGGACAACCGCGAAAGCAGGGTGGAGGTGTCGGGCCAGTTGGCGTATACGCCGGGCACGTCGGTGAGGACGATCAGCTTGCGGGCGCCCAGCGCGACCGCGAGCGCGGCGGCGGCGGTGTCGGCGTTGAGGTTGTGCGGCACGCCGTGCTCGTCGGGGGCGACGGTGGAGACCACCGGCACCACGCCCTTGTCGAGCAGACCGTGCAGCAGCGCGGTGTCGACCTCGCCCGCGTCACCGACCTGGCCGAGGTCGACCTCCTGCCCGTCCACGACCGTCCCGCGGCGTACGGCGGTGATCAGACCGCCGTCCTCGCCGGACAGCCCGACCGAGCGCACGCCGTGCCTGCCGATCAGGGCCCCGAGGTCCTTGCCGATGCCCAGCAGCACCATCCGCACGATCTCCATCGCCTCGGCGGTGGTGACCCGCAGGCCGCCCTTGAACTCCGAGGCGATGCCCATCCGGTCCAGCATGGCCGAGATCTGCGGGCCACCGCCGTGCACCACCACCGGGCGCAGCCCGGCGGCGCGCAGAAAAGCCATGTCGGCGGCGAACGACTCACGCAGCTCAGGCGTGGTCATGGCGTGGCCGCCGTACTTGACCACCACGATCGCCCCGCGCAGCCGGTTCAGCCACGGCAGCGCCCCGACCAAGGCCTGCGCCCGCTCCTGCGGCGTCATGAGCTGTACGCCGAGTTCTCGTGCACGTACGCGTGGGACAGGTCGTTGGTCCACACGGTCGCCGACTCGTCACCGGCGTTGAGGTCGATCGTGATCTTCACCTGCACTCCGCTCAGGTCCACCTTGGCCCGGTCCTCGGCGGCGGCGCCGGAGCGGCAGACCCACACGCCGTTGATCGCCACGTCCAGTTCGTCGCTCTCGAACACCGCGCCGGTGGTGCCGACCGCGGCCAGGATGCGGCCCCAGTTCGGGTCCCTACCGAACAGCGCGGTCTTCACCAGGTTGTTGCGCGCCACCGCCCGGCCGACCTCCACCGCGTCGTCCTCGGTCTCGGCGTTGACCACCTCGACCGCGACCTGCTTGGTGTGCCCCTCGGCGTCGGCCAGCAGCTGCTGGGCCAGGTCGCGGCAGGCGGCGGTGACCGCCTCGGTCAGCTCCTCCTGCGTGGGCTCGACGCCGGAGGCGCCGGAGGCCAGCAGCAGCACGGTGTCGTTGGTCGACATGCAGCCGTCGGAGTCGAGCCGGTCGAAGGTGACCCGGCAGGCCTCGCGCAGCGCCTCGTCCAGGGCGTCGGCGCCCGCCACCGCGTCGGTGGTGAGCACGCACAGCATGGTGGCCAGGGACGGGGCGAGCATGCCCGCGCCCTTGGCCATACCCCCGATGGTCCAGCCGTCGCCGGTCAGCTCGACCACCTTCGGCCGGGTGTCGGTCGTCATGATGGCTTCGGCGGCGGCGAAGCCGCCCGCCTTGGCCAGTGCCTTGGCCGCGCCCTCGATGCCCGACAGCAGCTTGGGCATGGGCAGGCGCTCGCCGATCAGGCCGGTCGAACAGACCGCGACCTGGCCCGCGCCCATGCCGCCCAGGCGGCGGGCCACCGACTCGGCGGTGGCGTGGGTGTCCTGGAAGCCGCCCGGCCCGGTGCAGGCGTTCGCGCCGCCGGAGTTGAGCACCACGGCCTTGACCGCGCGGCCCTTGATGATCTGCTGGGACCACATGACCGGCGCGGCCTTCACCCGGTTGCCGGTAAAGACGGCCGCGGCGGTGGCGTCGGGGCCGTCGTTGACGACCAGCGCCACGTCCAGCTTCCCGGCGCCCTTCAGCCCGGCGGATACCCCGGCGGCCCGGAAGCCCTTGGGCGAGGTGACGGTCACGGTGCCACCCCTTCGTTCGCGACTGCGGGGCTCCGCTTCGCTGCACTCCTCGCGCTCACGGTGCCACCCCGTACACGGACAGGCCAGCGGTCTCGGGCAGCTCGAACATGATGTTGGCGTTCTGCACCGCCTGCGCGGCGGCGCCCTTGCCGAGGTTGTCGATGGCGCTGACCACGATGATCCGGCCGCTGTCGACGTCGAGGGTCGCCTGCAGGTGCGCCGCGCCGGAGCCGAGGGTGGCGGCGGTGTGCGGCCAGGCCCCCTCCGGCAGCAGGTGCACCAGGGGCGCGTCACCGTATGCGTCGGCGAGCACCGCGCGGACCACCGCGGAGGTGATGTCGCAGCTGGTGGGCTTGGCGGTGACGGTGGCCAGGATGCCGCGCGGCATGGGGGCGAGCACCGGCGTCAGCGACAGCGAGCGCGCGCCGGTGGCCTGCTTGATCTCGGGCACGTGCTGGTGCGCGCCCACCTTGTACGGGCTGAGGTCGCCCATGACCTCGCTGCCCAGCAGGTGCGTCTTGGCGGACTTGCCCGCGCCGGAGGTGCCGGAGGCCGCCACCACGACCACGTCGTCGGCGTCGGCCAACCCGCTGTGCAGCAGCGGCGCCAGCGCGAGCGTGATCGCCACGGCGTAGCAGCCGGTGTTGGCGACCCGGTGCGCCTCGGCGATCTTCGCGCGCTGGCCGGGCAGCTCGGGCAGGCCGTAGACCCAGGCGCCGGCGTGGGCGCCGCCGTAGTAGCGGGCCCAGGCGTCGGCGTCGTGCAGCCGGTGATCGGCGCCCAGATCGACAACCTTGACTGTATCGGGCAGAATGGCGGCCAGCGCGGCGGACTCGCCGTGCGGCAGCGCCAGGAAGACCAGGTCGGCGTCGGCGAACGCGTCGGGGGCGGTCTCGACTAGGGTCAGGTCGAGTCCGGTCAGGTGGGGGTGCGCCGAGGCGAGCGGCTTGCCCGCCTGGCTGTGCGCCGTGGCTGCCACGAGCTCGAACTCGGGGTGCCCGGCGATCAGGCGCAGCAGCTCGCCGCCCGCGTATCCGCTGGCACCGGCGACCGCGACCCGGATTCCCATAATAACCTCCGCATAACTATTAGTGATGAGAATACGGCCCGCTGCATTTTCATGCAAGTGAGGTGCCGGTCACTCACCCGAGCGGGGGCGTGCCCACGAGCACCTCGAACAGGCAGGCGCAGGCCGCGGTCTCGCTGTCGAAGGACTCGCGCACCTCGTACTCGCCGCGCGCGTACGCCCCGACCTCCCAGCGCGGCCCCGCCTGCCGCAGGAACCAGAACTCGGTGTGCGGCGGCAGGTATTCGTGCACGCCCGGAATCTGGAACGACTCGGGCGGCTGCCCCGACTCCAGCAGGGCCAACACCAGCTCGTGCCGCTCCACGTCCACCTCCGTCGACCGCTCCCCCACCCGACCCCCATCTCCAGCTTCCACTGGATCCCGGACCCAGGTTGCCCGAACCACGGCGCGACGTGCCCACCGACGGACGTGAACGACGGGAGAACTTCACCCCCGTCCGCCGACTCCCCAATAACTCTTTGACGGTCGCCGAAAGGTGTGCCTAGACTCCCCAACATGTCTTTGGGAGATGCGGACGCTCCAGTCGACGAGCCGTCCCTGCGGGCCGTCACCGGCGGGCTGCGCGCTCTGGCCCACCCGATCCGGCTGCGCATCCTGTCGCTGCTCACCGGCGCGGCCATGAGCGCCGCCGAGGTCGCCCGCGAACTCGACCTCACCCACGCCAACGCCAGCTACCACCTGCGCCTGCTGCTGGCCAACGGCACCATCACCGTCGCCGAGCAGGAGCAGGTGCGCGGCGGCCGCGCCAAGCGCTACCGATACGACCTCGACCGCGATCTGGTCCTGCACCCCGACCGGCCCGAGCCCGTCAGCGACCCCGAAGGCTCCCGCCTGGTCTACGCCGCGCTCGCCACCGAACTGCAACGGCGTGCCCGGTCCATGCTCGCCGCCCGCGGAAACTTCCTCGCCGACGCCGAGTTCTGGGTCGACCCTGACGACTGGCGCGAGATCCGCGACCGGATCGCCGCCGCCGGCGACGACCTGCACCGCCGCGCCCGCCGCCCGCACACCCCCGGAACGCTGCACGTCAGCGCCACGATTGCCCTGTTCCGAATGGAAGAACCGTGACCCTCGCCGCCGCCCTGTCCCCGCTGCGCCACCCCGCGTTCCGCAACCTCGCCCTCGGCCGCCTGATCAGTCTGCTCGGCAACGCCATCGCCCCGATCGCGCTCGCCTTCGCCGTGCTCGACCTGACCCACTCCGCCAGCGCCCTCGGCCTGGTCGTCGGCGCCCGGTCGCTCACCAACGTCGTGTTCGTGCTGTTCGGCGGCGTCATCGCCGACCGGCTGCCCCGGCACCTGGTCATGGTCGGCTCCAGCCTCCTGGCCGCCGCCACCCAGACCGCCGTCGCGGTCCTGGTGCTCACCGGCTCGGCGACCGTCCCGCTGCTGATGGCGCTCGGTGCCGTCAACGGCATGGTCAGCGCGTTCTCCCTGCCCGCCACCGCCGCCCTGGTGCCCCAGACCGTCCCCGGTGACCTGCTCCAGCAGGCCAACGCGCTCAACCGCCTGTCCGGCAACGCCGCGATGATCGGCGGCGCGGCCCTGGGCGGTCTGCTCGTCGCCGCGGCCGGACCCGGCTGGGGCCTGGCTGTCGACGCGGTCACCTTCGCCGTCGGCGCGCTGTTCTTCGCCCTGGTCCGGGTCACCGACGTACGCGACCGCGCCGCCCCCCGGCAGGGGATGCTCGCCGACATGCGCGTCGGCTGGACCGAGTTCACCTCGCGCAGCTGGGTGTGGATCGTCGTACTCGCGTTCATGATCCTCAACGCGACGTGGGTCGGCGGGTTCAACGTGCTCGGCCCCACCGTCGCCGACGGCACCATCGGGCGCTCGGGGTGGGGTCTGGTGCTCGCCGTCGAGACCGCGGGCATGGTCGCGGGCGCGCTGGTGGCGCTGCGGCTCAAGCTGCGGCGGCCGCTGCTGGTCGGGTCCGTGTGCATGCTGGCCGAGGTGGTGTTCCTGGTGACGCTGGCGCAGTGGCCGGGGTCGCTGGCGGTGCTGGCCGTGGTCGGCTTCCTCAGCGGGGCGGCGGTGGAGCAGTTCGCCATCGCCTGGGACATGTCGCTACAGCAGCACATCCCGTCGGACCGGCTGGCCCGGGTGTACGCGTACGACATCCTCGGGTCGATCCTCGCGGTGCCGCTGGGGCAGATCGCGGCCGGTCCGGCCGCTGCCGCCATGGGCACCTCGAACGCGTTGCTCGCGGCGGCCGGGATCAACGCGGTGGTGGTGCTGGCGATGGTGGCGTCGCGGGGAGTGCGCAGTCTGCACGCGCCCACGCCCGCGACCGCTCCGGCAGCAGCGGAGCCGGTCCCGGCCTGACCGGCCGGGCGACCCGGCCCTGGTCGCGGGAGTGATCCGGGATTGTGGACGCTGGGAGCTGTCAGGGCAGCACCCAGCGTCCACGATTTCAGATCATGGGCGGCGGTAGCGCAGGAACAGGTGGGTGCCGTCGGTCAGGGTGTGCGCGAGCGCGAGCCGCCGGGGCTCCATCGCCGCCTCCCCCGCCACGATCCGCGAGGCCCCCGGCCCAGCCAGCACCGGACTCAGCGTCAGGCACACCTCGTCCAGCAGATCCGCCGCCGCGAACTGCCCGGCCAGCCCCGGTCCGCCCTCGCACAGCACCTGTCCGAGGCCGTGTTCGCGCAGCCCGGCCAGCATCTCCGCCGGATCACCGCCCCGAACCACGTCCGCGGCCGCCGCGAAGGCCGGTGGCACGACGGCCTCGGCCGAGGTGACCAGCAGCGGACGCGCCGGGGACGTGGTGAGCACGTCGAGGTCGAGGTCGAGGCGGCCGCTGACGATCGCCAGCCGTGGATGCGGCGCCAACCCGGCGGCATCCCGCAGCGCGACCAGGGCGTCGCCGATCAGCGGCCCGAGGTACCCCTCGGCCCGGATCGTCCCCGCCCCCACCAGCACCACATCGGCCTGCGCTCGCAGCAGCCCAAGCAGCGCCTGGTCGGCCGGGCTGCCCAGCCCACCGGAGCGCCCGCCGAGGGTCGCCGCGCCGTCCAGCGACGACACCATGTTGAGCCGGACCAGCGCCCGCTCGCCGCGCGGATACGCCGCGAGCAGCCCCTCCTGGTCCAGCTCCTGCTCCGGTACGGGCCACAGCCTGCGCATCCACGCCCCTCACATGTTGTGCACGGTGTAGGCCGGCTGCCGCCAGCCCATGATCGCCTCGGTCATGCGCACCGCGTCGACGGACTCGGCGACGTTGTGCATGCGCACGATGCGGGCGCCGAGCAGGACGCAGGTGACCGCCGCCGCCAGGCTGCCGGACAGGCGCTGCTCGCGGGGGCGGTCCAGCGTCTCGCCGACGAAGTCCTTGTTGGAGACCGCCGCCAGGCAGGGGTAGCCGATGGCGGTGATCTCGGACATGCGCCGGGTCAGTTCGAGGGTGTGGAAGGTGTTCTTGTTCAGGTCGTGACCGGGGTCGATGACGATCTGCTCCGGCCGTACCCCCCGATCCAGCGCGACCTGGACGCGGGCCCGCAGAAACGCGGCGATCTCCCCGGCGACGTCGGCGTACTGCGGCTTCGGGTAGTGGGTGCGCGGCTTGGCCAGGCTGTGCGTGATGATCAGCTGGGTGCCGGGGCGCTGGGCGACCAGGTCGGCCAGCGCCGGGTCGTGCAGGCCGGTGGTGTCGTTGACGACGTGCGCGCCCGCGTCCAGGCACTCGCGGGCCACGTCGGCGCGGAACGTGTCCACGCTGATCACCAGGTGCGGGTGCCGCGCGGCGGCGGCCCGCACCACCGGCAGCACCCGGTCCAGTTCCTGTTCGGCGGGCAGTTCCCCGCCGTTGGGCGAGAACTTGACCCCGCCGATGTCGATCCAGTCCGCGCCGGCGGCGGCCGCGGCATCGACTGCCGCGACCGCCTTGTCCAGCGCGTACGTGGCCCCCTGGTCGTAGAACGAGTCGGGGGTCCGGTTCACCACCGCCATGACCGCGACCTGGCGGTCGAAGTCGAACTCGCGTCCGGCGATGACCCGCTTGGGTGCGATCAGTTCGGGGATGAACATCAGGCGCCGCGCAGCACCGCGCCGAAACGCTCGGCCGTGACCGCCACGGCGGCGTCGCGCGCGGCGACGGCCTCCTCGACGGTCAGCGTGCGGTCCGGCGCCCGGAAGGTCAGCTTGTACGCCAGCGAGCGCTGCTCGGCCCCGAGCTGGTCGGACGTGTACACGTCGAACAGCCGCACCGACTCCAGCAGCGGACCCGCGCCCTCGGTCAGGGCCGCCTCGACCTGCGCCGCGGGCACCGCCGCGGGCAGCACCAGCGCCACGTCGATCAGCGCGGGCGGGTACGTCGAGAACACCGGCGCGGGCGTGGTGCCCGGCAGCGGCACCGCGTCCAGGTCCAGCTCCATCGCGCAGGTGCGCTTGGGCAGGTCCAACGCGGCGCAGGCAGCCGGGTGCAGCTCGCCCGCGTAGCCGACCACGACCCCGTCGACGGAGATCGCGGCGCACCGGCCCGGGTGCCACGGCGACTTCTCCGCGGCGCTGATCGTCACCGAGGCGGCGGGCACCGCGGCGGCCGACAGCACGTCGCGCGCCGCCTGCACGGCGTCGGACCAGGACGCCGCCCGGCCCGCGCCCCACCAGCCGGAACGCTCGAACTCGCCGCACAGCACCGCGGCGACGTGCCACGGCTGGGCGGGGACGCTGGCGTTGGCCTTCTCCCACAGCGCGGGGTCGGGCCGCCCGGCCACCCCCATCACCGGCGGGACACCGGCCGACAGGTCGGGCAGGAAGACCAGGCCCTGCTCGTAGAGGGCCAGGTCGCGCTGGCCACGGCCGACGTTGCGCCGCAGCGCCGCCAGCAGCGGGGGCAGCAGACTGGTCCGCATCAGCGGTTCCTCGTCCGACAGCGGGTTGGCCAGCTTGACGGTCTCGGTGGGCAGGCCCAGGGTCGTCAGCACCGAGGCGGAGACGAACGGGTACGACAGCACCTCGACGTACCCCTGCTCGGCCAGCGCCCGACCGACGGTCCGCTTGCGCCGCTGCGACGGGGTGAGGCCGTTGCCGGGCGGAGCGATCGGCAGCACGCTGGGCACGTTCTCGAACCCGTCCAGGCGCACCACCTCCTCCACCAGGTCGGCGGTCTCGCGCAGGTCGGGGCGCCACCACGGCGGGATGACGTCGACGTGGTCGTCGTACACGGCCGTGTCGCAGCCGACCTCGGTGAGCAGGTCACCGACGCGGTCGACCGAGTAGTCGACGCCGATCAAACGGCTGGCCCGGTCGCCGGGCATGGAGATCATGACCGGGTCCGGGGCGTGGTTGATGTCGAGGATGTCCGCGGCCGCCTGGCCGCCGCCGTGCTCGACCAGCAGCGACACCGCGCGCTCGATCGCGACCAGGCACAGCTGCCGGTCGACGCCACGCTCCCAGCGCTTGGCCGCCTCGCTGAACAGCTTGTGCCGCCGCGCGGTCCGGCCGACCATGGTCGGGTCCCAGTGCGCCGCCTCGAACAGCACGTTGGCCGTGCCGTCGACGACCTCGGAGGTCTGCCCGCCCATGACGGCGGCCAGCGACACGGGACCGGTGTCGTCACAGATCACCATGTCCTCGGCGGACAGCACCCGGGCCTGGCCGTCGAGGGTGGTCAGCTTCTCGCCCTCGGTGGCGCGGCGCACCACGAGGCCGCCGGTGATCCGGTCGGCGTCGAAGGCGTGCATCGGCTGGCCCAGCTCCAGCATCACGTAGTTCGTGATGTCGATGGCCAGTCCGAGCGTCCGGACACCGGCGGTGAGCAGGCGCTTGGCCATCCAGGCCGGGGTCGGCGCGGCCGGGTCGATGCCGCGCACCTGGCGGGCGGCGAACCGGTCGCAGCCCTCGGTGTCGAGCACCGTGACCGGCCAGGCCGGGGTCGCGGTCGCACCGGGCGCGAGCGCCAGGCCCGGGTCGCGGAACGGCACCTTGAAGGCATGGGCGAGCTCGCGGGCCAGGCCGCGTACCGACATCTGGTAGCCGCGGTCGGGGGTGACCGTGACGTGCACCTCGATGTCGTCCAGGCCGACCACCGCGCGGGCGTCGTCGCCGGGCACCGCGTCGACCGAGGTCGGCAGGATGATGATGCCGTCGTGGTCGCCGGACAGGCCCAGCTCGGCGGCGGAGCAGATCATGCCGTGCGAGTTGCGCCCGTACGTCTTGCGCGCGCCGATCTCGAACCCGCCGGGCAGCACGCCGCCGGGCAGGATGACCACGACGAGGTCGCCCTCGGCGAAGTTGCGGGCCCCGCAGATGATCTCCTGTGGGGCGCCGGTGCCGTTGGCCTGGCCGACGTCGACGGTGCAGAACCGGATCGGCTTCTTGAACCCGGTCAGCTCCTCAACGGTCAGCACCTTGCCGACCACCAGCGAGCCCTGCACCGAGTGGCGCTGGTCGTGGATCTCCTCGACCTCGATGCCGAGGTTGTTCAGCGCCAGATCGAGATCCGCGGCGGTGAGGTCGGCGGGCAGGTCGACGTACTCCCGCAGCCAGGAAAGGCCAACCTTCATGTCAGTGCACCTCCATGCCGAACGCGCGGGTGAAGCGCACGTCGCCCTCGATCATTTCCCGCATGTCGCTCAGACCGTTGCGGAACATCAGCGTCCGCTCGATGCCCATGCCGAACGCGAAGCCCGAGTACTCGTTCGGGTCGATGCCGCAGGCGCGCAGCACGTTCGGGTTGACCATGCCGCAGCCGCCCCACTCGACCCAGCGCGGGCCGTCGCGGTGCTCGGCGAACCACACGTCGAACTCGGCCGACGGCTCGGTGAACGGGAAGTAGTGCGGCCGCCAGCGGGTCCGCGCGTCCGGGCCGAACATCGCGCGGGCGAAGTGGTCCAGCGTGCCCTTGAGGTGGGCCATGGTGATGCCCTTGTCCACGACCAGGCCTTCGACCTGGTGGAACACGGGCGAGTGGGTGGCGTCGAGCTCGTCGGTCCGGTAGACCCGGCCCGGCACCACCACGTAGATGGGGGGCTTGCGGGTCAGCATGGTGCGGGCCTGGACTGGCGAGGTGTGCGTACGCAGCACCAGGCCCGACTCGGTCGCCCCGGTGGCGGACTGCGCCGCCTGCACCCAGAACGTGTCCATCAGGCCGCGGGCCGGGTGGTCCGGGGAGATGTTGAGGGCGTCGAAGTTCGCCCACTCCAGCTCCACCTCGGGGCCCTCGGCGACCTCGTAGCCCATCCCGATGAACAGGTCGCCGACCCGCTCCATCAGCGTGGTCAGCGGGTGGCGGGCGCCGCGCGGGCGGCGGTCCCAGGGCAGGGTCACGTCGACGCGCTCGGTGGCCAGCACCCGCTGCGCCTGCTCCACCTCGAGCACCGCCAGGCGCTCGTCGTAGGCGGCCTGCACGGCGGTGCGGGCCTGGTTCACGTGCTTGCCCGCGTCGGCCTTGGCGGCCGGGGGCAGCGCGCCGATCTCACGGCGGGCCAGCGACACCGCGGAGCGGTCGCCCAGGTGCGCGGCCTTCTGCACGGCGAGGGCGTCCAGATCGGATGCTTCGGCGAACGCCTTGGCCGCCGCGGCGACGGCGTCGTCGAGCGCGGCGGGGTCGAGCATCGCGACCTGCTTCGGGTCGTACGGATCGTGACGGTATGTCATCAGAACTCCAGATCGGCAACCGGATCAGTCTAGGCGCGTGGCTCAGCCACGACGCGCGCGGCTTCGCCGCAGCCCACCGGTGCGGATCTCAGGAGGAAAGGAGCTGAGCGCAGTCAGTCCCGCCGCCCGCCACCGGCGGGCTGACTAAAGGAGAGGCGCTCTGTCACGCTCCACAGGATACCGCCCGCCGAGTCCGGCCCGCATCCCCGTTCGCCCCGCCGCCGCCTGCGCACCGTGTCGCGGGGTTAAGAAGGGGCCCTTCCGCTACGCGCGATAAGAAGGGGCCCTTCGCGCGATAAGAAGGGGCTCTCCCTTACCTCGGGCGGTGGGCGCGGGCGGAGGCGTAGAGGCAGATCGCCGCGGCGGCCGCGAGGTTCAGGCTCTCCGCCCGCCCGTGGATCGGCACCCGGACGGCCGCGTCGGCGGCGTCACGCAGGTCGTCGGGCAGGCCGTGCGCCTCGGAGCCGAACAGCCAGGCGGTGGGCGCGGCCAGCGAGCCGTCGTCGATCAGGTCGTCGAGGTCGGCGGCGCCGTAGCCGGAGGTGGCCAGGGTGCGCAGGCCCGCCCCGCGCAGGGCGGCCAGGGTGGCGGCGGCGTCGGGGGCGCGGACCACGTCGAGGTGGAACAGGCTGCCCGCCGAGGAGCGCACGCACTTGGGGTTGTACGGGTCCACCGCGTCCCCGGCGAACACCACCGCGTCGGCCCCGGCGGCGTCGGCGGTGCGCAGGACCGTACCGGCGTTGCCCGGATCGCGGATCTCGACCGCCACCGCGACCAGTTTCGGCCGCTTGGCCAGCGCCGCGTCGAGGGCGACGTCGAGCAGGTCGCAGACGGCGACCACGCCCTGCGGCACGACCGTGTCGGCCAGGGCGTCCATCGCCTCGTCGGTGACGACGGAGAACGGCTCGCCGCGCAGCAGGTCGCGATGGCGGGTGCGGCCGGACTCGGTGACGAACAGCTCGCGTACCGCCCCGGCGGCCAGCGCCTCGCGGACCGCCTGCGGACCCTCGGCCAGGAAGCGCCCGGCCTTGTCCCGGTCACGGCGGCGCAGCAGCTTGACCGCGGAAACGACCCGGGGAGTTCGCTGCGTGAACAGCGGGTCCCCGGGTCGGAAGTGGTGCTGGGTCAACGGGATCAGGCGGCGGCCTGAGCCTCGGCGACGGCCTTCTTGGCCACCGCCACGATGCCGGCGAACGCCGCCTCGTCGTTGACGGCCATGTCGGCGAGGATCTTGCGGTCCACCTCGACACCGGCCAGCTTGAGGCCCTGGATCAGGCGGTTGTAGGTCATGCCGTTGGCGCGAGCCCCCGCGTTGATGCGGGTGATCCACAGCTGCCGGAAGTCGCCCTTGCGGTCCTTGCGGTCGCGGTAGGCGTACTGCATCGAGTGGAGGATCTGCTCCTTCGCCTTGCGGTACAGGCGGGAGCGCTGGCCCCGGTAACCGCTGGCGGCCTCGAGCAGGGTGCGGCGCTTCTTCTGGGCGTTGACCGCCCGCTTGACGCGTGCCATTCGTCTTCTCCTTGGTAGGTCTGCGTGTGGAACCGGCGTGGGTCGGTGGTGCTACCGGTTCCGCCCGTTTCGTTTGGCGCGCGTCAGCGGCCGAGCATCTTCTTGATGCGCTTCAAGTCGGCCTTGGCGACCTCCACCGTGCCGCTCAGGCTGCGGGTCTCGCTGGAGGCCTTGACCTCCAGGCGGTGGCGCAGGCCAGTCTGCTGACGCAGGATCTTGCCCGAGCCGGTCACCTTGACCCGCTTGCCCATGCCACTGTGGCGCTTCATCTTCGGCATTACGAGGTTCTCCCCTGATTACTGAGTGGCCACCCGGCGGGGGCCGGGCGGCTGGTGCCTCATCGAGGCGTCAGGCCTGCGCCGTCGGCTCGGCGACGGTCTCGTCCGCGTCGGGCAGCGAATCGTCCTCGCCCTTGCGGGCGACGGCGACCTTGCCACCGCGGTGCGGCGCCAGCACCATGATCATGTTTCGGCCGTCCTGCTTCGCCGACGACTCGACGAAACCGACCTCCGCGACCTCTTCCTCGAGCTTGCGCAGGAGCCGGAAGCCCAGCTCCGGGCGACTCTGCTCGCGGCCTCGGAACATGATCGTCACTTTGACCTTGTCCCCGGCCTTGAGGAACCGCACGACGTGACCCTTCTTGGTCTCGTAGTCGTGCGAGTCGATCTTCGGTCGGAGCTTCATCTCCTTGATGACCGTCTGCTGCTGGTTACGCCTGGCTTCCCGGGCCTTGAGCGCGCTCTCGTACTTGAACTTGCCGAAGTCCATGAGCTTGCAGACCGGAGGACGTGCCATGGGCGCAACCTCGACCAGGTCCAGGTCGACATCGGCGGCCAGCTGCAGGGCGCGCTCCAGTGGGACGATGCCCACCTGCTCACCCTCAGGGCCGACCAGTCGGACCTCTCGTGCCCGGATCTGATCGTTGACGCGTGGCTCGACGCTGATGTGGCCTCCTCAAATCGTGTTCCACGCCCCCGAAACCACACCCGGGGACGTGCTTGGCGTCTGACCGAAAGCAGAAGGCCCAGGCATATGCCTGGGCCCGCTCGACCGGTCAATGCGCACGCCAAGTGCACAACCTGAGCTCAGGACGGAGAACGTCCCTACCAGGTGACCGGACCCAAAACGCTCTGTGGCGATCGGGTGGGAGCAGGCGCCCCGCTTGTCGTGGACTTGCTACCGGTGCTCTCGCACGGCACAGCCCACAGGTCGACCTGCCCACAGTAGCACAGGCCGGGGGCACCACCCGGCGGGGTCAGGCGATACGGGCGGCGGGGTCAGGCCGCGCGGGCAGCCGAGTGCAGGCGGCGCAGTTCCTGGACCGCGTGCAGCGCGTGCTTCTTGTCGACCGCCTGCACCGCCAGCACCGACACCGTGTCGTCGTTCTCCAGCTCGAGGCTGAGCCACGGCTGGTTGCGCTCCAGGCGGATGGCGCGGACGGCGCCCCAGGGCAGCTCGTACGCCCCGACGATGTTGCGGACCCGGATCGCCGCGGCGTCGGCGTCCACGCGGGGCCGGGCCAGCGACAGGATGCCCAGCCCGAACACGACGCCGAGGCCGACCATGGCCGCCTGGTCGCCGGTGCGGAACACCCCGTGGCCGACCGTGGTCAGCGCGGTGCCGATCACCGCGAACAGCAGCGCCACGGCGGCCGCGGCGACGATGGCCATGGTCCGGGTGCGCCGGGGCCGGAAGGTCACACGCTGCGCGTCAGTCACGCCGACGAGTCTGGCACACGGCCCGTCCGGGTCGGCGCACCGAGGCGCCCCGCCGGACGGGCCGTGGGCACGGTCACAGTCGACAGGCGTGGATGTCGGTGACCAGGATGGCGCGGGCGCCGATCTCGTACAGCTCATCCATGATCCGGTGCACCTCGCCGCGCAGCACCATCGCCTGCACCGCCACCCAGCCCTCACGGTGCAGCGGCGACACGGTCGGCGACTCGATGCCCGGGGTCAGCGCCACGGCCCGGTCGAGGCGGTCGGCGCGTACGTCGTAGGCGAGCATCACGTAGCGCCGGGCCACCAGCACGCCCTGCAGGCGGCGCAGCAGCTGGCCGACGGCGCCGTTGGGCGCGGCGTCCAGGCGGCCGATCAGCACGGCCTCCGATACCAGGATCGGGTCGCCCAGCGGGACGAGTCCGGCCTGGCGCAGCGTGGCGCCGGTCTCGACCACGTCGGCGATGGCGTCGGCCACACCCAGGCGCACGGCGTTCTCCACCGCGCCGTCGAGCTTGACGATGTCGGCCTTGATGTCGCGCTCGTCGAGGTAGCGCGCCACGACGCCCGGAAACGCGGTCGCCACCCGGCGTCCGTCCAGGTCGCCGTGGTCCCGGACGGTCTCGGGCGGGGCGGCGAAGCGGAACGTCGCCCGCGCGAAGCCGAGGGTGAGCAGTTCGGTCACCGGCGAGCCGGAGTCGACCAGCAGGTCCTGGCCGGTGACGCCGAGGTCCAGGTCGCCGGAGCCGACGTAGGTGGCGATGTCGCGGGGGCGCAGGTAGAAGAACTCGACGTCGTTGTCGGCGTCCACGCAGACCAGGTCGCGGTCGTCGGCCCGCTGGCGGTACCCGGCCTCCTTGAGCATCTCGGTGGCCGGTCGGGAGAGGGTCCCCTTGTTGGGAATGGCGATACGCAGCATTGTTCGACTCATCTCAGATCACGTCACGATGAGTTGATCATGAAGTTGTGGGCACGACACACCGTCGAGCCGTGCCATAAGTTCATGATCAACCAGGAAAGGGCGGTGGCGGATCAGAGATGTCGGTAGACGTCCTTGAGGGACAGGTTTGCGGCGAGCATCAGGACCTGGGTCTGGTACAGCAGCTGGGAGATCTCCTCGGCGGCCCGCTCGGGGCCCTCATGCTCCGCCGCC
Organism: Catellatospora tritici; assembly: GCF_019083965.1. GTDB lineage: Bacteria > Actinomycetota > Actinomycetes > Mycobacteriales > Micromonosporaceae > Catellatospora > Catellatospora tritici. The sequence goes on along the minus strand of NZ_JAHRCY010000003.1, from coordinate 576,228 downwards.
ATCCAGCTCTCGGCCGCCTCTTCGACGACCTTCTTGCCGACCGCGTGCACGCCGGCGCGAACCGCCTTCACCGTGCCGGAGGCCGGGTCACCAGCGGCCACCTTGGCCTGCAGCTCCTCGAACAGCTCCTCGAACGTCTTCACGCCGACATTCTGCCCGATCGCCGCGCGGCCGCCGGGCGCACCCGGCCGCGTCGGCACATGCTGGGACGACGCGGCGGGGATCATGGGGGTATGACCGAACGCATGCTCGCCATCCGCCAGGACGCGCTCGGCGGACCCGAGGTGCTGCACCTGGCCGAGGTCGACCGGCCGCACCCCCGGCCCACCGAGGTGCTGGTGCGAGTGCACGCCGCCGGGGTCAACCCGGTCGACTGGAAGGTGCGCCGCCGGGGCGGTGCGTTCGGCGATCCGCCGTTCACGGTCGGTTGGGACGTCAGCGGGGTGGTCGAACAACTCGGACCCGGCGTGACCCGGTTCGAGGTGGGCGACGAGGTCTTCGGCATGCCCCGCTTCCCGCTGGCGGCCGGGGCGTACGCCCAGTACGTGACGTCGCCGTCCCGGCAGCTCGCGCGCAAACCCGCCGGACTGGACCACGTGCACGCCGCGGCGCTGCCGCTGGCCGCGCTCACCGCCTGGCAGGCCCTGGTCGACACCGCGCGAGTCCAGGCGGGACAGCGGGTGCTGGTGCACGCCGCCGCGGGCGGGGTCGGCCACCTGGCCGTCCAGATCGCCAAGGCCCACGGCGCGTACGTGCTGGGCACCGCGCGCGAGGCCAAGCACGGGCTGCTGCGCGAGCTGGGCGTGGACGAACCGATCGACTACACGGCGGTCGACTTCGAACAGGTCGCCCGCGACATCGACGTGGTGCTCGACACCATCGGCGGCGAGTACGAGGACCGCTCGCTGCGCACGCTGCGCCCCGGCGGGATCCTCGTCGGCATCCTCAACGCGGGCACGGCCGAACAGACCAGGGCCAAGGCGACCGCCCTGGGCGTACGCGGCGCGGGCCTGCTCGTCGAGCCCGACCACACCACGCTGGAGGCCGTCGCCGAACTGGTGGCCGGCGGGCGGCTGCACCCGCTGGTGGCGGCCACGTTCCCGCTGGCCGAGGCGGCCCGCGCGCACGAACTCGGCGAGGCGGGCCGCACCAGCGGCAAGATCGTGCTGACCGTCGACTAGCGCACCGTGATCGTGTGGTTGTCCTGGTGCTGGCGGGAGCCGTCCCGGGCGGAGATCTCGAACGCCTCGATCACGTACGTGCCCGGCTCCAGGGTCACCGGCACCTTCGCCTCGCCCTGGGCGGGCGCGCCCGCCGACAGGGTCACCGCACCCTGCTTCACCACCGTGGAACCGCGCCGGATCTCGTAGTTGACCGTCGCCTCGAACACCATCCCGGCCAGGTGCATGGTGAACTCCCGGCCGACGGTGGCGCCGTGCTGGGGGTCGATCAGCCATACCGGGAGCAGGGTGTCGGCGGCGTTGGCGCGCCGCAGCGGATCGCGCGTGTCGACATGGCCCCACAGCTCGTCGACGCGGGCGCCGTCGAGCAGGACGCGCACCGCGGGTTTGCCGCTGGCGGCGGTCGCGGTCCAGACCAGCTGCTGCACCGCCTGCACCGAACCGAGGCTGCCCGCGCCGTTGACCGCCGCCCCGGACAGGTCCACGGTCACCGTGTCGCCCTCGACGGAGGTGGCGCGCACCCGCGCGCTCGCGGGCCAGAGGCTGGTGTAGTCGGGGTCGTAGGCGGTGCGGCCGTCGAGCATCTCGGTCACCGCGGCCTTGGTCCGCGCGGCCGGGGAACCGTCGCCGACGGGTAGCCGGTGGAACTCGCGCACCAGCTTCGGGTCGCCCTTGTCACTGGCCAGGTAGTAGACGGCCAGCGCGCCCGCCGGGGCCGACGAGCCGCCCGGCTCCGTGGTGGGTCCGGGGGCGGCGCTCGACGAGGCGGCCGCGCTGCCCGCCGGGGAGGCGGGCGGGGTGGGCACCGGCGTGGAGGGAGTGCACGCCGCGACGAGCGCGACCAGGATCAGCGGCAGCAGGCGGAGCCGATCGACCGACATCCCTCAGGTGTACGCCCCACCCGCAACCCCCACCAGCCCCCGATCAGCCGACGCGGCCGCGACCTCGGCACGCCCGACTTCGACGCTGGCCTATCCAGTGGCACGACCGCACACTTAGCATTGACGCTGGCCTATCCAGTAGACGGATTCTCGGAACCAGTCCTCTGGATAGGCCAGCGTCAATTAAAAAGCGGGTCGGGTCAGGCGAAGCCGACCGTGCGGTTCTTGCGGTTGATGTCGCGCAGCGCGACGGCCGCGTCCAGCGCGGCCACGACCGCGCCCCACCCCTTGTCCTCGCTCGACTCCGGCAGCCCGGCGCGGTCGCGCGCCTGCGCCACGTTGTCCACCGTCAGCACCCCGTGCGCCACCGGCGTCGACTCGTCCAGCGCCACCCGGGTCAGACCCTCGGTGACCGACTGGCTGACGTACTCGAAGTGGGCGGTCTCACCGCGAATGACCACGCCCAGGGCCACCACCGCGTCGTGGCGGCGGGCCAGGGCCTGGGCCACCACGGGCAGCTCGACCGAGCCCGCCACGTGCGCGACGGTCACCTCGTCCACGCCGCAGGCCTTGGCGGCCGCCTGGGCTCGCTCGAGCATCTGCTCGACCAGCTCGGCGTGCCAGCGGGTGGCGACGATGCCCAGGCTCAGCCCGGCCGCGTCGACGGTGTTCAGTTCGGGGGCGCCGTGACCGGCCATCAGCTCAGCCCTTCCAGGTCGTCCAGGCCGGACAGGTCCAGGTCGTGGCCCATCCGGTCGCGCTTGGTGCGCAGGTACTTCAGGTTCTCCGGGTGCGGGCGGACCGGCAGCGCCTCCCGCCCGATCACGCGCAGGCCGTACCCTTCCAGCCCGGCGCGTTTGGCCGGGTTGTTGGTGAGCAGCCGCATGGTGCGTACGCCCAGGTCATAGAGGATCTGCGCGCCGGTGCCGTAGTCGCGGGCGTCGGCGGGCAGACCGAGGTCCAGGTTGGCGTCGACGGTGTCGCGCCCGGCGTCCTGCAGCTGGTACGCCTGCAGCTTGTGCAGCAGCCCGATGCCGCGACCCTCGTGCCCGCGCACGTAGAGCACCACGCCGCGGCCCTCCTGCGCGACGCGCTGCATGGCCGCGTGCAGCTGCGGACCGCAGTCGCAGCGCACCGAGCCGAACACGTCGCCGGTCAGGCACTCCGAGTGCACCCGGACCAGCACCTCCTCGCCGTCGCCGATCTCGCCGTACACCAGGGCGACGTGCTCGGCGTTGTCGTGCGCGGCGTGGTAGCCCACGGCGGTGAAGTCACCGAACTCGGTGGGCAGCCGCGCCTCCACGACCCGGGTGACCAGCTGCTCGGTGCGGCGGCGGTACGCGATGAGGTCGGCGATGCTGATGAGCACCAGCTCGTGCTGGGCCGCGAACGCCTTCAGGTCGCCCAGCCGCATCATGGTGCCGTCGTCGTTGACCATCTCGCAGATCGCGGCGGCCGGGTGCAGACCCGCGAGCTGGGCCAGGTCGACGCCGGACTCGGTGTGGCCGGGGCGGCGCAGCACGCCGCCGGTCTTGGCGCGCAACGGCACCACGTGGCCGGGGCGGGCCAGGTCGGCCGAGCGGGTCTGCGGGTCGCCGAGCAGGCGCAGGGTGCGGGCCCGGTCGGCGGCGGAGATGCCGGTGGAGACGCCCTCGCGAGCGTCCACGGTCACGCAGTACGCGGTGCCGCGGCGGTCCTGGTTGGTGTAGTACATCGGCGGCAGGTCGAGCCGGTCGGCCTCGTCCTCGGTGATCGCCACGCAGATGTAGCCCGAGGTGTAGCGGACGGTGAACGCGACCAGCTCCTGGGTGGCCATCTCGGCCGCGAAGATCAGGTCGCCCTCGTTCTCGCGGTCCTCGTCGTCGACGACGATGACGGGCTTGCCCGCCTTGATCGCCGCGATCGCGTCCTCGATCGAGTCCAGTCCTCGCTTACCGTGCTCGCTCATGCGCGGTCCTTCAGGTGCGGTGCGACCAGCTTCTCGACGTACTTGGCGATCACGTCGACCTCCAGGTTCACCTGCGCGCCGGGGCCCTTGTGGCCGAGCGTCGTGAGCTCCAGGGTGGTCGGGATCAGGCTCACCGTGAACGACTCGTCGTCGATCGCGACCACGGTCAGCGAGATGCCGTCGACGGTGATGGAGCCCTTCTCCACGATGTACCGCGACAGGCCCGCCGGGAGCAGGATCCGGACATCCTCCCAGCCGCCGCCGGGCTGCTTGGCGGCGATGGTGCCGACGCCGTCGACGTGGCCCTGCACGATGTGGCCGCCCAGCCGGGTGTGGGCGCTGACGGCGCGCTCCAGGTTGACCCGGTCGCCGGGGGCGATGCCGCCCAGCGAGCTGCGATCGAACGTCTCCTTCATCACCTCGGTGTCGAAGGTGTCGCCCGAGGTGGACACCACGGTCAGGCAGACGCCGTTGACCGCGATGGAGTCGCCGTGCTTGGCGTCGGCGACGACCAGCGGACCGCGCACGGTCAGCACCGCCCCGTCACCCTGCCAGCTGAGGCCCAGCACCTCGCCGAGTTCTTCCACGATGCCGGTGAACACTGGTCCTCCTATGCCGCGCCCTCGCGGCGTTATTCGTCTGGCGTCCCCGGGGACGTTAAAGGTTGCCGCTGTCCGCGTTCACCCGCGGACGTGCGGTGAGCCGGAGATCCGGCCCGACCCGGTCAACATCTAACACTTCCAGATCGATGGCGTCCGTGACCGTTGTCACGCCCGCGCCGACCAGCGCGGCGGGGCCGTCGCCGAGCAGCTTGGGTGCGACATACGACACGATCAGGTCTACCAGACCGGCGGCGAGGAACGCACCGGCCAGGTGCGGGCCTCCCTCGAGCAGGACGCTGCGGATGCCCCGGTGGTGCAACTCACGCAGCACCGCCCGCAGGTCCACCCGGCCGTCGGCGTCCGCGCCGAGCAGCGCGGTGGTGGCGATCAGGGTCGGCGCGGCGCTGTCGCGCACGCGGGCGTCGGCGGGGGTACGCCCCTGCGAGTCGATCACCACACGCAGCGGCTGCCGGATGGCCAGGCTGCCGGTGCGCAGGTCGCGGGCGGTGAGCCGGGGGTCCTCGGCCAGCACCGTGCCCACGCCGATCATGATGGCGTCGACGGTGCCGCGCAGCCGGTGCACGTCCATCCGCGCCGCCTCGGACGTGATCCACATGCTGGACCCGTCGGCGGCGGCCGCGCGCCCGTCCATGGTCGCGGCGGTCTTCCAGATCAGGTACGGCCGCCCGCGCCGCACCGAGGTCAGCCAGGCGATGTTGCCCTCTTCGGCCTCGGTGGCGCGCACGCCGACGACCACCTCGACCCCGGCGTCGCGCAGCGCCTGCGCACCCCCGGCGGCCAGCGGGTTCGGGTCGGCCACGGCGATCACGACCCGGGACACGCCCGCGCGGATCAGCGCCTGCGCGCACGGGCCGGTGCGCCCGGTGTGGTTGCACGGCTCCAGGGTCACCACGGCGGTGCCACCGCGCGCCTTCTCCCCGGCCTGGGCCAGGGCCACGATCTCGGCGTGTGGGCCGCCCGCGTACGCGTGGAAGCCCTCCCCCACCACCTGGCCGGACGCGTCCAGGATCACGCAGCCGAACACCGGGTTGGGGCTGGTGGCACCCAGACCGCGGGCGGCGAGCTCGATCGCGCGCGCCATCGCCTTGTCCTCAGCCGGGCTGACCATGGGCAGTTGCCCCATCCGCGCTCGCTCCTCCCTCGGCATGCCGTCGTCGCGTCACGGGCAGGCCAGGGACGGCGACGGGACGCAAGTGTGTCACGCGCCGGAGCCTGCCTCGGCGGCGGCATCGGATTCCGGTTCACGTTGGGAGGGGAGCACCAGCCGATCGGTCCGCTGGTCGATCGCCACGTACGACCCGTGCACCTTCTTGGCCTTCGTCTTCATCTCCGACGCGACCGCGACGACCTCGCCGGGGTGCTCGAACACGCGCATGGTCGACAATGCCACGCCGATGGACAGGGTGACCAGGTTGACCTCGAACACCTTGCCCCGCCGGTCGACCATCTCCAGGTAGCCGCGGGCGGCGTCGATCGGGTCGTAGAGCTCGTCGGCGGCGGCCTCGAAGTCGAGGATCGCCTTGGTGGTGATCGGCTTGAGCTGCAGCGGGTGGCACACCACCACGAAGTCGTCGCCGCCGACGTGGCCGAGGAAGGCCGGGGGCAGCCCGGCGGCGACGGTGGCCCGGCGCAGCGAGCGGGCCAGGGAGCTGATGAACTGGTCGCCCCGGCCGAAGCCGTACACGTCGTTGACCGCCTTGAACCGGTCGATGTCGATGTAGCAGACGGCGTAGTCGGTGCCGGATTTCAGCCGGTCGGCGATCTCGCGCAGGATGCGGGTGTTGCCCGCCAGGCCGGTCAGCGGCGACACCTCGCGCGCCTCCTGGTTGCGCCGCAGCGTGGCGCGCACCCGGGCGATCAGCTCCGAGGTGTCGAACGGCTTGACCACGTAGTCGTCCGCGCCGGCGGCCAGGCCCGCCACCTTGTCGGAGGTGAGCGCCTTGGCGGTCAGCACGATGATCGGCAGCGCGGTCACCATCGGGTCGGCGCGCAGCCGCCGGGTCAACTCCAGCCCGTCCATACCGGGCATCATCAGGTCCACGATGGCCAGGTCGGGGCGGCGGTTCTCCAGCACGTCCAGCGCTTCGGCGCCGCTGTGCGCGGTCATCACGTCGAAGCCGTGCAGGCGCAGGTTGACCTCGACGACCCGCACGATGTCGGGGTCGTCGTCGACGACCAGGATCACCTCGGCGGCACTGCCGTGTGGTTCAGTGGTCAAACCGTCGTGCCTCCACTGTCCGATGTGGCCTAGCGGGTGGCCGCTCGCGCCAGAGCCCGCAGTTTACGACAGGCTTCGGCGGGATCGCTGGCGCCATAGACCGCGGTTCCGGCGACGAACGCGTCGGCGCCCGCCTCGGCCGCCGCCGCGATGGTGTCGTCGGCGATGCCGCCGTCGACCTCGATCCGCAGTTCCAGGTGGCCCGCGTCGGCGTGGCGGCGGGCCAGCCGCACCTTGTCCAGCAGCTCGGGAAGGAAACGCTGGCCGCCGAAGCCCGCCTTGATCGTCATGATCAGCAGCGTGTCGAAGTGCGGCAGCAGCTCCAGGTACGGCTCGACCGGGGTGTCACGGTCGATCGCGAGCCCGGCCTTGCTGCCCGCCGCACGCAGGTCGCGAGCCAGGGCCACCGGGTCGGCGCAGGCCTCGGCGTGGAACGTGACGTTGTACGCGCCCAACTCCGCGTAGCCCGGCGCCCACCGCTTCGGGTCCTCGATCATCAGGTGGCAGTCGAACGGGATGGCCGTGGTCGCCCGCAGGCTCGCCACCACGGCCGGGCCGATGGTCAGGTTGGGCACGAAGTGGTTGTCCATGACATCCACGTGCAGCCAGTCCGCGGCACCCTCGACGGCTCTCGCCTCGGCGGCCAGATTGGCGAAGTCGGCGGCGAGAATGCTGGGGGCGATGACGATGTCCGGTCCGGTCACGCTGCTCAGCTTACGTACGCTGCCCCACCCCCCACACCCGCACCCAATCCCCCACCCCCCACCCACTCAGCCGACCCCGAACGACGAAATGAAGGGCCCCTTCTTCTCGGAATACGACGAAGAAGGGGCCCTTCCCCACAGGTCAGGCGGTGCGGCGGAGCAGGGCCAGGAACATCGCGTCGGTGCCGTGGCGGTGCGGCCACAGCTGCACCGTCGGCCCGTCCCCCAGCCCCGGCATGCCCGCGGGCAGCGCCGTCCGCGCGTCCACGAACTCCACGTCCAGTCCCGCCCGGCGCACCGCCTCGGCGACGCTGACCTGTGTCTCCACCAGGTGCGGCGAGCACGTGACGTACGCCACCAGCCCGCCGGGCCGGACCGCCTTCAGCGCCGCGCCGAGCAGTTCCCGCTGCAGCTTGGTCAGCGGCGGCAGGTCGGAGGGCTGGCGCCGCCACCGTGACTCCGGCCGCCGCCGCAGCGAGCCCAGCCCGGTGCAGGGCGCGTCGACCAGCACCCGGTCGAACCCGCCCTCGGGCAGGTCGTGGTCGCTGCCGACACTGCGGCCGTCGGTACACAGCACGGTCGCGGGCAGGTTGCGCACGGCGTTGGCGACCATGGCGGCGCGGTGCTCGGTGACCTCGACCGCGGTCAGGTGGGCGCCACGCTGGGCAGCCAGCGCCGCCAGCAGCCCCGCCTTGCCGCCGGGGCCCGCGCACAGGTCCAGCCACCGCTCGTCGCGCCCGTCCAGCGGCACGTCGGTCAGCGCGGCGGCCACCAGCTGGCTGCCCTCGTCCTGCACGTGCGCCCGACCGGTCTTGATCTCGACCAGGTCACCGGGCGAGCCCCCGGGCAGATACACCGCGTACGGCGAGAACGCGCCCGGCTGCCCGCCGACGTGGTCGGCCAGCTCGCCCGCGTCGGCCCGCCCCGGCCGGGCGCACAGGTGCACCTCGGGCCGGTCGTTGTCGGCCGACAGCAGCCGCATCGTCTCGCCCAGGTCGCCGCCCAGCGCCTCCCGGAACGCCCGCACGATCCACTCTGGGTGGTAGCCGGTCACCGCGAGGTGCCCGATCGGGTCCTCGTCCTCGGCCGGGGCCACCTCGGCCAGCCAGGTGTCCAGGTCGCGCTCGGTGATGCGCCGCATCACCGCGTTGGCGAACCCGGCCGCGCCGGGCGCGACCGAGCGCACCAGGTCGACCGTGGAGGCGACCGCGGCGTGCGGGGGCACCCGGGTGTGCAGCACCTGGTACGCCCCCAGACGCAGCGCGTCGCGGGCGGGCGGGTCGATCCGGGACACGTCCCGGTCGGCGGCCGCCGCGATGATCAGGTCGAGGGTGCCCCGGGTACGCAGCGTCCCGTAGGTCAGCTCGGTGGCGAACGCGGCGTCGCGGCCGAACAGTCCGGCCTCGCGCAGCAGCGACGGCAGGATCAGGTTGGCGTACGCGTCGTCGCGGTGCACCGCCAGCAGTGCCTGGTAGGCGGCCATCCGGGCCGGATCGTGCGCGGGCCGCCCGGCGCGCGGCCCGCGCCCGGCCTGGCTGTCACGGTCGTGTCGCGGCGGGTGCCCCGACGAACCGGTCCTGCCTCCACGGAAACCTGTCACGAGAAGCTGTCCTCCGTACCGACCCGCACTCCGCGGGCCCAGTCCACCGCTGCCATTGCCTTCTTGCCCGCCGCCCGGACCTCGCCTAGCGCCAGCGGCGCCGTCGCGGTGCCCACCAGCACGCGTTTCTTCTCCACCAGCAGGTCGCCAGGCTTGAGCGCGGGCGCGTCCGGCGCGGGCGACGCCGGGCCGAGCTTGACCCGCTCGCCCCGGAACGTGGTCCACGCGCCCGGGGCGGGCGTGGTCGCGCGGATGCGCCGGTCCACCGCGAACGCGGGCTCGTCCCAGCGCACCTCGGCGTCCTCGACCGTGATCTTCGGCGCCAGGGTGATCCCGTCGGCGGGCTGCGGCACGGCGCGCGCGGCACCGGCCTCGATCGCGTCCAGGACGGTCACCAGCAGGCCCGCGCCGTCGACGGCGAGGCGGCCGAGCAGGTCGCCGGAGGTGTCGGTGGGGCGGATCACCTCGGTGAGGGTGCCGAACACCGGGCCGGTGTCCAGGCCCGCCTCCAGTTGGAACACCGAGGCGCCGGTGAACTCGTCGCCGTGCCACACCGCGTGCTGCACCGGCGCGGCGCCGCGCCAGGCGGGCAGCAGCGAGAAGTGCAGGTTGACCCAGCCGTGCACCGGAATCTCCAGTGCCACCGGCGGCACCAGCGCGCCGTAGGCGACCACGGGCACGCAGTCGGGGGCGAGCTCGCGCAGCCGGTCCAGGAACTCGGGCTCGCGCGGGCGCTGCGGGGTGAGCACCTCGATGCCGCGCTCGTCGGCCCACGCGGCCGCGTGCGAACGGACGAGCTGCCGCCCCCGCCCGGACGGGGCGTCCGGGCGGGTGACCACGGCCAGCAGTTCGTGGTCGGAGTCGGCGATCGCGTCCAGGGACGGCAGGGCCACCTCGGGGGTGCCCGCGAAGACGATGCGCATCAGCTCACCGACCCAGGCCGAACGGGCTCGGGGCGGCGTGCGGGGACACCTTGACCACGGTGCGGGTGGGGTCGTACCAGTCGGCGCGGCGGATGTCGCGCAGCGCGGTCTTGCGCGACTGAGTGTCGAGGCGGTCGATGAAGATCACGCCGTCGAGGTGGTCGGTCTCGTGCTGGATGCAGCGCGACATCAGGCCGGTGCCGACGATCTGGATCGGGTCGCCGGACTCGGCGAAGCCCTTGGCGATCACGTTGGCACGCCGCTTGGTGTCGTAGTAGAGCCCCGGCACGGACAGGCAACCCTCGTCGCCGTCCATCTCCTCCTCGTCGGGGAAGTGCAGCACGGGGTTGATCAGGTGCCCGACCACGTCGTCGACGTCGAAGCTGAACACGCGTAGGCCCACGCCGATCTGCGGGGCGGCCAGGCCCACGCCTCCGGCGTCGCGCATGGTCTCGGTCAGGTCGCGCACGAGGGTGCGCAGCTCCTTGTCGAAGTCGACCACCTCGTCGGCGGGGGTACGCAGCACCGGGTCCCCGAAGAGTCGGATGGGCTGAACGGTCACGGGCGTCGTCTCCTGAACAGGGCGGAAAGGGATGCCTGATCAGTCTACGGAGTGTCTGATGTCCGGCTGCGCCATCGGTCGCCCAGGGTTAGCTTTGTCCTGATTTCGACATGAGGAGGGCACCATGGGCTTCATCCAGATCATCGAGTACGAGACCGACCGCTTCGACGAGATCCAGGCGCTGATGGAGTCCCGCCAGGAGGACATGGACGGCCCGCCGCCGTTCCGCCTGCTGCGGGTGACCCGCGACCGCGACAATCCGCGCCGCTACCTGACCATCATCGAGTTCCCCTCGTACGAGGAGGCGATGGCCAACAGCGACAAGCCGGAGACAGGCGAGCTGGCCAAGGCGATGGCGGCCCTGGTTGCCAAGGGTCCGATCTTCCACAACCTGGACGTCGTGCACGCGATGTGACGGTTCGTCGCCCACGGTAGCGGCCACTCGGTGGAATCCGGAGCGCGGGATTCCACCGAGCAAGCCGCGTTAGCGGGCGAGCATGTCGATCGGGTGGCGACGGCGTCCCACCCCCGGACCCGGCGCCACCCGATGGGAATCCACATCGGATTCCGATCACAACTTAGTCGTCATAGTTCATGTGGGTCAAGCTGCACCCGCACCGGGTCCGGCGCCTTGCGCGCGCTGCGTACCCCCGCCGCCTCGTGCAACGCCCGCGCCAGCGACAGCCCGGCACCGCGCGCGGTGCGCAGCAGCATCCGCTCGTGCTGCTCGTCCACCGGCAGCGGACCCAGCACCTGCACCGACTCCGGCAGCCGGGCCAGCTCGATCAGCTCCCCCACCGCCGTGGCCGTGCCGGTCAGCGTGGCCAGCCGCGCCGCCGGCGGGAACCCCAGCTCACGCCGCTCCCCCAGCTCGCGCTCGGCCAGCCAGCCCGGATCCCAGCGCACCAGGGCCTGCACCGGCGCCAGCGAACCCTCGGCGACCAGGACCACCCGGCCGCCCCGCCCCGCCGGCCGGGCCAGCGCCGCCGCGTTGAACCAGCGCCGCGCCGCCTCCTCGGTGGCGCGCAGATCGGCCCGGGTCAGCAGCGCCCAGGTGTCCAGCAGCAGCACCGCGCCGTAGCCGCCCGGCGCCACCGGCTCGGCCCCGGGCGTGGCCAGCACCAGCGACGCCTCGTCGGGCACCTCGGCCAGCACCCCGTCGCGGCCCGAGGTCCGCACGGGCACCCCCGGCAGCGCCCGACCCAACTCCTCGGCGGTACGGCGTACCCCCGTGACGGCCGCGCGCAGCCGGCGGCCGCCGCACCTCGGGCAGGTCCAGCCCGCCGCGGGCCGCGCGCACCACCGGCAACTGGCCACCTGACCCGAGCCGCCCAGCGCCAGCGGTCCGGAGCAGTGCGCGCACCTGGCCCGCTCGCGGCACTCCTGGCAGGAGACCGACGGCACATACCCCCGCCGGGGCACCTGCACCAGCACCGGCGCCCCCGCCGCCAGCGCCTCCCGAGCCGCCTGCCAGGCCAGGCTGGGCAGCCGGGCCGACGCGGCGGCCGGATCGCGGGCGAGCTGGCTGTCGTCGGCCGCCTGCACTCCGGGCGCGGCCCGGCGCAGCTCCTCGCGGGTGGCCACCACCTCCCGCGCCCAGCCGGTCGCCAGCAACTGCTGCGCCTCCGCCGTGCGGGCGAAGCCACCCACCAGCACCCCCGCGCCCGTCTGCTGGGCGCGGGTGAGCAGCACCTCCCGCGCGTGCGGGTACGGCGCGCGCGGCTCGGCGTGCAGGTCGTCGCCGTCGTCCCAGATCGCCACCAGGCCCAGGTCGGGCACCGGCGCGAACGCGGCCGCCCGGGTGCCCACCACGGCCGCCACCTCACCCCGGCGGGCCTTGAGGAACCGCCGATAGCGCTCGCCCGGCCCCAGTGCGGCGGTCAGCGCCACGTGCCGGTCCGGGCCGAGCAGCGCGGTCAGCGCGGTGTCCAGGCGGTCCAGGTCACGGGCGTCGGCGACCACGACCACCGCGCCGCGGCCGCCGTGCAGGGTGGCCGCCACCGCCTCGGCCAGGCGCCGGGGCCACTGCTCGCCCGGCAGCGCCGACCAGACCGCCCGGGGCGCCCGCCCCTCGGCCAGCCCGCGCAGGAACGCGGCCCCGGCCGGGTAGCGGCTCCAGCCGCCCGGATCAGGCAGCTCCGGCGGCTCGGGGGTGCCCCCGGCGGCGGGGGTCTCCACCTTCGCCTGGCGGGGCGGCACGGCCAGGCGCAGCACGTCGGCGAGGCTGCCCGCGTACCGGTCGGCGACGGCGCGGGCCAGGGCCAGCACGTGGGGGTCCAGCGCCGGTTCGGCGGAGACGACCTTCTCCAGCCAGGCGAGCCTGCCCTCGTGCTCGGTGCGCGCGACGCGCTCGGTGAGCCAGCCGTCGACGAGCTGGCCGCTGAAACGGATCTTGACCCGCACGCCCGGCTGGGCGGACTCGGCCAGCTCGGTCGGCACCAGGTAGTCGAAGGGGCGGTCCAGGTGCGGCAGCGGGACGTCTACGCAGACGCGGGCGACGGGCAGCTCCGGGGCGGGCTGCCGCTCGCGCGGCGGTTTGCGTACGGCGGTCACGGGGTGTTCCTACCAGACCGCTCCGACGCCCACCCGAACCCCGGCCTCCCCCACCTCGCGGCGCCGCCGCCTCCTTGCCCCAGCCCCCCTTGAATCGACACTGGCCTATCCAGTAGACGGATAATCGAAACCCGTCTTCTGGATAGGCCAGCGTCGATCAAAAGCGGAGTCGTCCACCCCGGCTCCCGGCCGTAGCGGGCACGGTTGCCGGGGTTGGAGCGGAGCAGGTCAGCCGATGGCGGACTTCAGGTCGGCGACGCGGTCGGTGCGCTCCCAGGTCAGGTCGGGCAGCTCGCGGCCGAAGTGACCGTATGCCGCGGTCTGCTGGTAGATCGGGCGCAGCAGGTCCAGGTCGCGGATGATCGCGGCCGGGCGCAGGTCGAACACCTCGCCGATGGCCTTCTCGATCCGGTCGACCGGCACGGCCTCGGTGCCGAAGGTCTCCACGAACAGGCTGACCGGCTTGGCCTTGCCGATGGCGTACGCCACCTGCACCTCGCAGCGCTCGGCCAGCCCCGCGGCGACCACGTTCTTGGCGACCCAGCGCATGGCGTACGCCGCCGAGCGGTCGACCTTCGACGGGTCCTTGCCGGAGAAGGCGCCGCCGCCATGGCGGGAGTAGCCGCCGTAGGTGTCGACGATGATCTTGCGGCCGGTCAGACCGGCGTCGCCCATCGGGCCGCCGATCTCGAAGCGGCCGGTCGGGTTGACCAGCAGCCGGTAGCCCTCGGTGTCCAGGCCCAGGCCGTCGAGCTCCGGGGCGATGACGTGCTCGCGCACGTCGGGAGTCAGCAGCGACTCCAGCGAGATGTCGGGCGCGTGCTGCGAGGAGACGACCACGGTGTTGAGGCGGACGGGCTTGAAGCCGTCGTACTCGATGGTGACCTGGGTCTTGCCGTCGGGGCGCAGGTACGGGATCGCGCCGTCCTTGCGGGCCGCGGTGAGGCGGCGGGCCAGGCGGTGCGCCAGCGCGATCGGCAGCGGCATCAGCTCGGGCGTTTCCGAGCAGGCGAAGCCGAACATCATGCCCTGGTCGCCGGCGCCCTGCAGGTCGAGCGTGTCGGCGCCCTCGCCGGAGCGGTGCTCCAGCGCGCTGTCGACGCCCTGGGCGATGTCGGGCGACTGCGAGCCGATGGACACGCTGACGCCGCAGGAGGCGCCGTCGAAGCCCTTCTTGGACGAGTCGTAGCCGATCGAGAGGATCGTGTCGCGGACGATCGTCGGGATGTCGGCGTACGCCTGCGTGGTCACCTCACCCGCCACGTGCACCTGGCCGGTGGTGATCAGGGTCTCCACCGCGACGCGGCTCCGCGGGTCCTGGCGCAGCAGCGCGTCCAGGATGCCGTCACTGATCTGGTCGGCGATCTTGTCCGGGTGACCCTCGGTGACCGATTCCGAGGTGAACAGGCGACGTGCCACTCGACTCTCCAATACTGCGATGGCTGACTGTGGCCAATGGTCTTTGCGGCCATGTGCGTCCTGGCCGAGAAGTCTAGTCAACGCGATCGGATCAGACACGCATTGGACGGCCACGCGTCCGCAAAGCGGGACACAGAGTGATCTTTGTTTACAACAGCGCGACGACGCGGTCCCATACGGCGTCGGCGAGCGCGTCCTTGCTCTGCGACGGCAGGTCATCCCGGGTGCCGTCGGCGCCGAGGACGACCGCCTGATTGTCGTCGGCGCCGAAGACCTTATCGGTGCCGACCTCGTTGACCACGATCAGGTCGGCCCGCTTGCGCTGCAGTTTTACGCGCGCGTGCGCAATCGCGTCATGTGTCTCCGCGGCGAACGCGACAAGCACCTGACCAGGACGTTTGCTCGCGCCGACTTCGGCCGAGATGTCCGGGTTCACCGCGAGTTCGATGACCGGCACGGCACCGTCGTCCCGCTTCTTGATCTTCTGATCGGCGTATACGGCAGGGCGGAAGTCGGCCGGAGCCGCCGCCATCACGACCGCGTCGGCGTCCTTGGCCGCGGCCAGCACCGCCTCGCGCAACTCGGCGGTGGTGCCCACCCGCACCAGGTCCACCCCGGCCGGGGTGTCCAGCGCCACGTTCGCCGCGACCAGCGTCACCCGGGCGCCGCGGGCCACCGCGCTGCGGGCGAAGGCGTAGCCCTGCTTGCCCGACGAGCGGTTGCCCAGGTATCGCACCGGGTCCAGCGGTTCGCGGGTGCCGCCCGCGGTGACCACCACGTGCCGTCCGGCCAGGTCGGTGACCGGCTGGGCGCCCCGGGCGAGCACCCGCAGCGCGATCGCGAAGATCTGCGCGGGGTCGGGCAGGCGCCCCTTGCCGGTGTCGACGCCGGTGAGCCGCCCGACGGCGGGCTCGATCACCACGGCGCCGCGGCGGCGCAGCGTGGCGACGTTGTCGGCGGTGGCCGGGTGCTCCCACATCTCGGTGTGCATCGCCGGGGCGAACACCACCGGGCACCGGGCGGTCAGCAGCGTGCTGGTGAGCAGGTCGTCGGCCAGCCCGTGCGCGGCGCGGGCCAGCAGGTCCGCCGTGGCCGGGGCGACCAGCACCAGGTCGGCGCTCTGCCCCAGCTTCACGTGCGGCACGTGCGGGACGTCGTCCCAGACGCCCGTGGCGACCGGCTGGCCCGACAGCGCCTCCCAGGTGGGGGCGCCGACGAAGCGCAGCGCGGCCTCGGTGGGCACCACGCGCACGTGGTGCCCGGACTCGGTCAGCAGACGGAGCAGCTCACAGGCCTTGTACGCGGCGATGCCGCCACTGACGCCCAACACGATCCGAGCCATGGACGGGATGCTCAGGCCTCGCCGGTCGGCTCAGCGGTCAGCAGGCCGGCGTTGATCTCGCGCATGGCGATGGACAGCGCCTTCTCCTGCGGGGTGGTCTCCACCAGCGGGCCGACGTACTCCAGCAGGCCCTCGCCGAGCTGGCTGTAGTAGGCGTTGATCTGCCGCGCGCGCTTGGCCGCGAAGATCACCAGTGCGTACTTCGACGAGGTCTTGTCGAGCAGCTCGTCGATCGGCGGGTTGGTGATGCCAATGGGATCGGCGACGGTTCCAGCCACGGTGTCAGTCCTTAGTCTTCGAAGTGTGCCGGTCGGCTAAATACGCGGGCGCGCGGAGGCGAGGACCGGCGAACCGAGCAATCCTACCAACTCGTCCGCGGCACGCTCGAGGTAGTCGTTCACCACGGTCACGTCGAACTCGGACTCGGAGGCGAGCTCCTCGTCGGCGTGCGCCAACCGGCGGCGGATGGTGTCCGGGTCCTCGGTGCCGCGGCCGATGAGCCGACGACGCAGCTCCTCCCGGCTGGGCGGGGCGAGGAACACCAGTTGGGCGTCGGGCATGGTGTCGCGGACCTGGCGCGCGCCCTGAAGGTCGATCTTGAGAAGGGTGGGGATCCCGGCGGACAGGCGTCCCTCGACCGCGGCCCGGGGCGTGCCGTAGAGGTTGCCCGCGAACTCGGCCCACTCCAGCAGCATCCCGCCGTCGACCAGGCGCTCGAACTCGGTACGGGAGACGAACGTGTAGTGCTTGCCGTCGACCTCGTAGTCGCGCTTGCGGCGGGTGGTCACCGAGACCGACAGCCACACCCACGGGTTGCGCTTGCGGATCACCTCGATGACGGCATCCTTGCCGACACCGGACGGACCGGACAGAACGGTGAGTCGGGCGGGCGCGGCCGCTCTGGCGGCGAGCGGTGCGACGTCTTCCATTCTCAATTTCTACCCAATCGAGGAGTGGTCGTGGCAGCCGCCCCCCGGTGTCAAGACTCACGTCACAGCGATTTCGCACCGGCGAACGGGCCGAAAGGGTCCGTCACCGACAGAAACGAACCAGCGGCGCTGTCGATGCGACAGCGCCGCTGGGCGACGATCCGTGGAACCCGGGGCCACACCGCCGGTGTGTGAGACCGCCCGGTGGAGACTCCGAGGTTCCTTCGGCCTTCCGGGCGCCTGGGCGCCCGGTGGGCCGGTCACCGCGTACGGTTGTCCGTCCGCGGTGGGGGGTTCAGCTCGGTACTGACGGTCCGACGGCTCAGGCCGCGAACTCGGCCAGCAGAGCCTTGCGCTGCTGGTCGCCCAGGCCCCGCAGACGGCGGCTGTCGGCGATCTTCAGCTTCTCCATGATCTGCGTGGCCCGGATCTTGCCGATACCGGGGAGCGCCTGCAGCACGGCCGAAACCTTGAGCTTGCCGACGACGTCGTCGCCCTCGGCCCGGTCGAGCACGGCGGCCAGGGTCGTCTTGCCCTGCTTGAGCTGCTCCTTGAGCTCAGCGCGAGCCTTACGGACCTCCGCGGCCTTCTCCAGCGCGGCAGCGCGCTGCTCTGGGGTCAGTGACGGGAGCGGCACCAGTTCTCCTCAGGTCCTCTTCCTCACGTCGACGGGATCGCCGACGTGTGTGGTGACACGCGCACCTCCCACCGGAAAGTTCGCATGACACCCGCGTCGCAGGTGAAACGCATGCGTGGCCACAGCCACGCAGGCAGATCAGCCCAGCGCCGGGAAACCTAGCGGTCGGAGGCGTTTTCGGCAACGTCACCGCGCATGATCACGGAAAGGTCACGAGCGGCCCTGATGTCCCAATGCGGCCACGCAGGCATCGAGCGCCCGGGATGCCGCGTCGCGCAGCGCCTGCGTCGACGGTCCCGCGCCGAGCACTTCCCGGGAGTACGACGGGAGCACCGAACCGAGGTTGTCGGCGAAGATCGAACGAAGATCATCGGGGGTACCGCCCTGCGCCCCAAGCCCCGGAACGAGGATCGGGCCGCCCAGCTTCGACAGGTCGTGACCGGTCTCGCCGATGGTCGCCCCGACCACGACACCGATGCTACCCATCGGCTGGGCACCACCGTTGAGCTGGGAAATCTCGTCGATGATCGTCTGCGCGACGGTACGGCCGTCGATGTTGCGAGCGTGCTGCACGGAGGGACCCTCCGGGTTGGACGTCAGCGCGAGAACGAACACGCCACCGCCGTGCGCGGCCGCCGACTCGAACATCGGTGCGAGCGATCCGAGACCCAGGAACGGACTCGCGGTGATCGCGTCGACATACATGGGGTTCGATGGATTGAGGTACGCGTCGGCGTACGCCGCGACCGTCGAGCCGATGTCCCCACGCTTCGCGTCGAGAAGCACAAGGGTTCCGGCCTCCCGAAACTGTCGGATAGTTGACTCAAGAATCTCAGCCCCACGGGCCCCGAATCGCTCGAAAAAGGCCGACTGCGGCTTGACCACGGCGACCCGACCGGCCAACGCGTCGACCACCGTGGCGCAGAACGAGGCGACACCCGCCACGTCGTCGCCGAGCCCCCACTGCCTGAGCAACGAGGCGTGCGGGTCCACACCCACGCACAGCGGTCCGTGCTCGTCCATCGCTGCCCGCAGCCGGGCGCCGAACGGCTCCATCACGTTCACTCCTGCCTGTTCACGCGGCGGCGGCCGCGGCCGCCATCGCCCTGGTGATCGCCGCGACGTCCGCATCGGAGCTGACGAACGGCGGCATGGTGTAGATCAGGTCCCGGAACGGGCGCAGCCACACGCCGTGGGCCACCACCGCGGCCGTGGCCGCCGCGAGGTCCACCTCGTGGTCCAGCCGCACCACGCCGATCGCGCCGAGCACGCGTACATCGACCACGCCGGGCAGGTCCGCCACCGGGGCCAGCCCCGCGCGCAGTCCCGCCTCGATCCGGGCCACCTCGGCCCGCCAGTCGCCCGCCAGCAGCAGCTCGATCGAGGCGTTGGCGACCGCGCAGGCCAGCGGATTGCCCATGAACGTGGGCCCGTGCGCCAGCACCGGCACCGTGCCGGTGGAGATGCCGCGCGCCACCTCCGAGGTGCACAGTGCGGCCGCGAGTGTCAGATATCCGCCTGTGAGCGCCTTCCCGACACACATCACGTCCGGGGTCACTCCGGCGTGGTCGGCCGCGAACAGCTTCCCCGTACGCCCGAAGCCGGTCGCGATCTCGTCGAAGACCAGCAGCACGTCGTGCTCGTCGCACAGCCGCCGCAGCTCACGCAGGTAACCCGGATGGTGGAAACGCATCCCACCCGCGCCCTGCACCAGCGGCTCCACGATCACCGCGGCCAGTTCGTGCGCGTGCGCCGACAGGGCAGCGTCCAGCTCGGCCACATAGGACGGGTCGAACTCCACCGGCGGGACGCCGACGAACACCTGCCGGGGCAGCACGTCGCCCCACAGGCTGTGCATGCCGCCCTCCGGGTCGCACACGCTCATCGGATGCCACGTGTCGCCGTGGTAGCCGCCGCGCCAGGTCGCCAGTCGCCGCTTCTGCGGGCGCCCGCGCGACACCTGGTACTGCAGGCACATCTTGACGGCGACCTCGACGCTGACCGAACCGGAGTCGGCCAGGAACACGTGCTCCAGCCCGTCCGGCGTGATGTCGACCAGGGTCCGGGCCAGCCGCACCGCCGGTTCGTGGGTGAGCCCGCCGAACATCACGTGGCTCATCCGGCCCAGCTGGTCGGTGACGGCCGCGTCGAGCACCGGGTGCCGGTACCCGTGGATCGCCGCCCACCAGCTCGACATCCCGTCGACCAGCTCCCGCCCGTCGGCCAGCCGCAGCCGCACGCCCTCGGCGCTGTCGACGACCAGCGGGTCACGCGTGCCCGGCATCGGACCGTACGGGTGCCACACGTGCGCCCGGTCCAGCGCCAGCAACTCGTCCTGAGTGAAAGGAAGGACACCCTCCACTCGCTCCGCGCCGAGGAAGGTGCCCTTCTTGACGTTCGTCGCCGTCACCGGGCGGCCCGCCTCGCGGCGGCGCGGACCAGGGCCGGGCCGTGATAGATGAACCCCGTGTAGAGCTGCACCAGGCTCGCGCCCGCGTCGAACATGCGCGTCACGTCGTCGGGCGTCATCAGCCCGCCCACACCGACGATGGGCAACTGCCCGGCCGTCTCGGTGTGCACGAACGACACCACCTTGTGCGCCCGCTCGGTCAGCGGCGCGCCCGACAGCCCACCGGCCTGCCCGGCGGTGCCCTGGTCGGCGGCGGCCACGCCGTCGCGGCTGAGGGTCGTGTTGGTCGCGATCAGACCGGCCACCCCCCGTGCCAGGCACACCTCCAGCAGCTCGGCGATCGCCTGCTCGGTCAGGTCCGGGGCGATCTTCACGAGCACCGGCTTGGGACCGCTCAGCGCCGCCAGGATCGCGTCGAGCGAATCCTTGTCCTGCAGGCTGCGCAGGCCCGGGGTGTTGGGCGAGGAGACGTTGACCGCGAAGTAGTCGCCGAAGTCGCGCAGCGCGTCGTACGACGCCCGGTAGTCGGCCACGGCGTCCTCCAGCGGGGTCACCTTGGACTTGCCCAGCGAGATGCCCAGCGGCACGCCCAGCGGGCCCAGTTGGGCCAGCCGCTTGGCCAGCGCGTGCGCGCCCTCGTTGTTGAAGCCCATCCGGTTGATGACCGCCTGGCTGGACGGCAGCCGGAACAGGCGCGGCCGGTCGTTGCCGGGCTGGGCGTGCGCGGTGACCGTGCCGACCTCGACGAAGCCGAAACCGAGCGCGGGCCAGGCGCGCAGCGCCACCCCGTTCTTGTCCATTCCGGCCGCCAGGCCCACCGGGTTCGGGAAGCGCACCCCGAACGCCTCGACCGGCGCCGCCGTGGCGTAGCGCCGCCGCAGCGCGGCCAACAGCGTCGGACGCCCGGACAGCGCCGCCAGGCGGCGCAGCGTCCACTCGTGCGCGTGCTCGGCGTCCCCGCCGCCCAGCCGGAACAGCACCGGCCGAGCCACCTTCTCGAACACCGTCACGCCCCCGCCCTCCAAGATCGGTCAAGTTGCCGGGCAATCGGGCACTCGGCAGGGCCGAATACCCCCGATTGCCCGGCAACTCCGCTGATCAAGGCCGTCATGCGGCCAGTTCCGGGCGGATGACGGCGTGCAGCTGCTGCAGCGGGCGGACGGTCATGTCGCCGCGGATCAGCGCCTCTATTCCCATGACCGCGGCCGCGGCGCCGGGGACGGTGGTGCAGCACGGGATGTCGGCGGCGACGGCCGCGCTGCGGATCTCGTACCCGTCGGAGCGGGCCGACGCGCCCGAGCCCTGCGGCGTGTTGATCACCATCTTGACCTCGCCGGAGGCGATCAGCGACACGGCGTCGCGCTCGGCGTCCTCGCTGTGCTTGCCGACGACCTCGCAGACGATGCCGTGGCGGCGCAGCACCTCGCCGGTGCCGACCGTCGCCACGATCTCGAACCCGAGGTCGGCCAGCCGCTTCACCGGGAAGATCATGCCGCGCTTGTCGCGGTTGGCCACCGAGACGAAGATCTTGCCGCTGGTCGGCAGCGAGCCGTACGCCGCGGCCTGCGACTTGGCGAACGAGTGTCCGAACGCCGTGTCGATGCCCATGACCTCACCGGTCGACTTCATCTCCGGGCTGAGCAGCGTGTCGACGCCCTTGCCCGCGCGGGTGCGGAACCGCTTGAACGGCAGCACCGCCTCCTTGACCGCCACCGGCGAGCCCTCGGGCAGCAGCCCGCCGTCGCGCGGTGCCCCGTCCGGCGCAGCCGACAGCAGCATGCCCTCGGCACGCAGCTCGGCGATGGTGGCGCCCAGCATGATCCGCGCGGCCGCCTTCGCCAGCGGCACCGCCGTGGCCTTGGAGACGAACGGGACGGTCCGGCTGGCGCGCGGGTTGGCCTCCAGCACGTAGAGCATGTCGTCCTTGAGCGCGTACTGCACGTTGAGCAGGCCGCGCACGCCCACGCCCCGGGCGATCGCCTCGGTGTACTCGCGCACCACGCTCAGGTGCCGACTGCCCAGGGTGATGGGCGGCAGCGCGCAGGCGGAGTCGCCACTGTGGATGCCCGCCTCCTCGATGTGCTCCATCACGCCGCCGAGGTAGACCGCGCCGTCGGCGTCGCACAGGGCGTCCACGTCGATCTCGATCGCGTCGTCGAGGAACCGGTCCACCAGCACCGGGTGCTCGGGCGAGATGTCGGTGGCGCGTCCGATGTAGTCGCGCAGCGTGGCGTCGTCGTACACGATCTCCATGCCGCGCCCGCCCAGCACATAGGACGGACGCACCAGCACCGGGTAGCCGACCTCGTCGGCGATCTTCTTGGCGTCGGCGAAGCTGGTCGCGGTGCCGTGCGCGGGTGCCCGCAGCCCGGCCTCGGCCAGCACCCGGCCGAACGCGCCGCGCTCCTCGGCGAGGTGGATCGACTCGGGGCTGGTGCCCACGATCGGCACCCCGGCGTTCTTGAGCCGCTGCGCCAGGCCCAGCGGGGTCTGCCCGCCCAGCTGCACGATCACGCCGACCACGCCGGGACCGCCCGCGGCCAGGCCGGAGCTGTGCTCGGCGTGCACCACCTCGAGCACGTCCTCGAAGGTCAGCGGCTCGAAGTAGAGGCGGTCGGCGGTGTCGTAGTCGGTCGACACGGTCTCCGGGTTGCAGTTGACCATGACGGTCTCGTACCGGCCCTTGAGCGCCATGACCGCGTGCACGCAGGAGTAGTCGAACTCGATGCCCTGGCCGATGCGGTTCGGGCCGGAGCCCAGGATCAGCACCTTCGGCCGGTCGCTCGGGGCGACCTCGGTCTCCTCGTCGTACGACGAGTAGTGGTAGGGCGTGGTGGCCGCGAACTCGGCGGCGCAGGTGTCGACGGTCTTGTAGACCGGGCGCACCCCGAGCCGGTGCCGCAGCGTGCGTACGCCGTCCTCGCCCGCGAACTCCGGCCGCAGCGCGGCGAGCTGCCGGTCGGACAGCCCGGCCCGCTTGGCCTTGCGCAGCAGCGGCGCGTCCAGCACCGGCGCGTCCAGGATCTGCTCGCGCAGCTCAACCAGCCCGGCGATCTGGTCCACGAACCACGGGTCGATGCCGCCGGAGGCCTCGGTGACCTGCGCGACGGTGGCGCCGTGGCGCAGCGCCTCCTCGACCGCGTAGAGACGGCCGTCGTGCGGGATGCGCAGCGCCTCCAGGGCCTCCTCGACCGAACCGAACCGGTCCGGGGCGGTCCAGAACCCCGCCGCCTTGGTCTCCATCGAGCGCATCGCCTTGTTCAGCGCCTCGGAGAAGTTGCGGCCCAGGCTCATCGCCTCGCCGACCGACTTCATGGTGGTGGTCAGCTCCGGGTCGGCGCCGGGGAACTTCTCGAACGCGAACCGGGGGATCTTCACCACCACGTAGTCCAGCGACGGCTCGAACGCCGCCGGGGTCTTCAGGGTGATGTCGTTGGGGATCTCGTCGAGGGTGTACCCGATGGCCAGCTTCGCCGCGATCTTGGCGATCGGGAAGCCGGTGGCCTTGCTGGCCAGCGCACTGGAGCGCGACACGCGCGGGTTCATCTCGATGACCACGATGCGGCCGGTGTCCGGCTGGATCGCGAACTGGATATTGCAGCCGCCGGTGTCCACGCCGACCTCGCGCAGCACCGCGATGCCCAGGTCGCGCATGTTCTGGTACTCGACGTCGGTGAGCGTCATCGCCGGAGCCACGGTCACCGAGTCGCCGGTGTGCACGCCCATCGGGTCGATGTTCTCGATCGAGCAGATGACCACGACGTTGTCGTGCTTGTCGCGCATCAGCTCGAGCTCGTACTCCTTCCAACCGAGCACGCTCTCCTCGATCAGCACCTCGGTCACCGGCGAGGCGGCCAGGCCGCTGCCCGCGATGAGTTCCAGCTGCTCGGGAGTGTGCGCCATGCCGGAGCCGAGGCCGCCCATGGTGAAGCTGGGCCGGATCACGACGGGCAGGCCGAGCTCGGCGACGGTGTCGCGGACCTCGTCCATCGAGTGGCAGACGCGACTGCGCGGCACCAGGTCACCGGTCAGCCCGAGGCGGGCGCCCGCCTTGGCGACGATCTCCTTGAACAGCTGCCGGTCCTCGCCGCGGCGGATCGCGTCGATGTCGGCGCCGATCAGCTCGACGCCGTACTTCTCCAGCACACCCGCCTCGTGCAGGGCGACCGCGGTGTTCAGCGCGGTCTGGCCGCCCAGGGTGGGCAGCAGCGCGTCCGGGCGCTCGGCCGCGATGACCTTCTCCACGAACTCCGGCGTGATCGGCTCGATGTAGGTGGCGTCGGCGAACTCCGGGTCGGTCATGATCGTGGCCGGGTTGGAGTTGACCAGGCTGACCCGCAGGCCCTCGCTGCGCAGCACCCGGCACGCCTGGGTGCCGGAGTAGTCGAACTCGCAGGCCTGGCCGATGACGATCGGGCCGGAGCCGATGACCAGGACGTGCTTCAGATCGGAACGCTTCGGCATCTCACTTACCCTCAATCAGCTCAGCGAACCGGTCGAACAGGTAGTCCGCGTCGTGCGGCCCCGCTGCCGCTTCCGGGTGGTACTGCACGGTGAAGGCGGGCACGTCCAGGCACCGCAGACCCTCCACCACGTTGTCGTTCAGGCACACGTGGCTGACCTGGGCCCGGCCGAACCCGGTCTCCACCACGCCCTCCAGCGGCGCGTCGACCGCGAAGCCGTGGTTGTGCGAGGTCACCTCGACCTTGCCGGTGAGGCGGTCCATCACCGGCTGGTTGATGCCCCGGTGGCCGTAGCCCAGCTTGTACGTGCCGAAGCCCAGCGCCCGGCCCAGGATCTGGCTGCCGAAGCAGATGCCGAACAGCGGGATGCGCCGCCGCATCACCTCCTGCGCCAGCTCCATCGGGTGGTCGGCGGTGGCCGGGTCGCCCGGACCGGGCGAGAAGAAGACCGCGTCGGGGCTGACCGCGAGCAGCTCGTCGATGGTCGAGCTCGCGGGCATCACGTGCGTGGTGACACCGCGGACGGCCAGCCGCCGCGGCACGTTGCGCTTGATGCCCAGGTCCAGGGCGGCCACCGTGTACCGGTGCGTGCCGACCGCGTCGACCGTGTACGTCCGCGGCGTGGTCACCTGCGCGGACAGGTCCGCGCCGGACATCTGCGGCTGCTCCAGCACCCGCGCCAGCAGCGCCCGCGGGTCGGTCTCGGTGCTGGACACGCCGACGCGCATCGCGCCGCGCTCGCGCAGGTGCCGGGTCAGCGCCCGGGTGTCGATGCCGCTGATGCCGACCACTCCGGCCTGCGCCAGCTTCGTGCCGAGGTCGATCTTGCTGCGCCAGTTCGACGGGACCCGGGCGGGGTCGCGGACCACGTAGCCGGCGACCCAGATGCGGTCGGACTCGTCGTCCTCGTCGTTGATACCGGTGTTGCCGATGTGCGGCGCGGTCTGCACCACGACCTGGCGGTGGTACGACGGGTCGGTGAGCGTCTCCTGGTAGCCGGTCATGCCGGTGGTGAAGACGGCCTCGCCGAACGTCTCGCCGACGGCGCCGTACGCCTCGCCCCGGAACGTCCGCCCGTCCTCCAGGACCAAGATTGCTTCGGTCACTTCTGCACCTTTCCGTCGAGCACGGTCGGCACGCCCCGCAGGAAGGTGGCGACGATGCGGCCGGGCACGGTCATCCCGGCGTACGGCGTGTTGTGGCTGAGACTGGCCAGCCCGGTCTCTTCGACCGTCCACCGCGCCGTGGGGTCGATCAGGGTGAGGTTCGCGGGCGCGCCGACCTTCAGGTCGTGGCCGTGGTTGTCGAGCCCGGCGATGCGCGCCGGGGCGCGGGACATGCGCTCGGCGATCAGGTCCCACATCGCCGGCTCTGCCGGCGTGCCGATGCTCTGCTCACCCAACGCCTCCAGCGTGATGGGCAGGGCTGTTTCGAGGCCGAGCATGCCGGGGCGCGCGTACGCCCACTCGCACTCCTTGTCCTCGGCGGCGTGCGGGGCGTGGTCGGTGGCGACGATGTCGATGGTCCCGTCGCGCAGGCCCTCGCGCAGCGCGGCCACGTCGGCGTCGGTGCGCAGCGGCGGGTTCACCTTGTACACCGGGTCGTAGGACTCGGCCTTGACGTGGGTGAGCAGCAGGTGGTGCGGGGTGACCTCGGCGGTGACCCGAACGCCGCGCGCCTTGGCGACCCGGATGATCTCGACGCTGCCCGCGGTCGAGACGTGGCACACATGCAGGCGGGCGCCGACGTGCTCGGCCAGCAGCACGTCCCGGGCGATGATCGACTCCTCGGCCACGGCGGGCCAGCCGGTCAGCCCGAGCCGGGCCGAGACGTCGCCCTCGTGCATCTGGGCGCCCTCGGTGAGCCGGGGCTCCTCGGCGTGCTGGGCGATGACGCCGTCGAACGCCTTGACGTACTCCAGCGCCCGGCGCATCAGGCGCGGGTCGGACACGCAGTGGCCGTCGTCGGAGAAGATGCGCACCCGGGCGGCGGAGTCGGCCATCGCGCCGAGCTCGGCCAGGCGCTCCCCGGCCAGGCCGATGGTGACCGCGCCGATGGGCTGCACGTCGACCAGCCCGGCCTCCTGGCCCAGTCGGTAGACCTGCTCGACCACACCGGCGGTGTCGGCGACCGGCGAGGTGTTGGCCATGGCGCAGACGGCGGTGTAGCCGCCCAGGGCGGCGGCGCGCGAGCCGGTGTGCACCGTCTCGGCGTCCTCGCGGCCCGGCTCACGCAGGTGGGTGTGCAGGTCGACCAGCCCCGGCAGGGCCACCAGGCCGGCGGCGTCGACCACGGTCGCGCCGTCGGCCGACAGGCCGGTGCCGAGCTCGGCGATCACGCCGTCGCGCAGCACCAGGTCGACCGGGTCACCCCCGAGGATGCGGGCACCCTTGATCACCACGACACTCACGAACGACCTCCGAGCAGCAGATAGAGACAGGCCATGCGTACGGAGACGCCGTTGGTGACCTGTTCGACGATGGTGGAGCGGGGCGAGTCGGCCACCTCGGGCGTGATCTCCATACCCCGGTTCATCGGGCCGGGGTGCATCACGATCGCGTGCGAGGGCATCCGGCGCAGGCGCGCGCCGTCCAGGCCGTAGCGGCGCGAGTACTCCCGCGCCGAGGGGAAGTACGAGTCGGTCATGCGCTCGCGCTGCACGCGCAGCATCATCACCACGTCGGCCTGCGGCAGCACCGCGTCCAGGTCGTAGGAGACCTGCACCGCGCTGCTCAGGTCGGTCGGCACCAGCGTCGGCGGCCCGACCAGGGTGACCTTGGCACCGAGGGTGTTGAGCAGCAGCACGTTGGAGCGGGCGACCCGGCTGTGCAGCACATCGCCGACGATCGCCACGTGCAGCCCGTCCAGGCGGCCCATCCGCGCGCGCATCGTGTACGCGTCCAGCAGCGCCTGCGTCGGGTGCTCGTGCGTGCCGTCCCCGGCGTTGAGCACGCTGCCGCTGACCCAGCCCGCGAGCCGGTGCGGGGCGCCGGAGGCCGGGTGGCGGATGACCACGGCGTCGGCGCCCATGGCCTGCAGCGTCCAGGCGGTGTCCTTGAGGCTCTCGCCCTTGGTCACGCTGGAGCCCTTGGCCGAGAAATTGATCACGTCGGCGCTCAGTCGCTTGGCCGCTGCCTCGAACGAGATCCGGGTGCGGGTGGAGTCCTCGTAGAAGAGGTTGACCACGGTGCGGCCGCGCAGCGTCGGCAGCTTCTTGATCTCGCGGCCGGAGACGCTGGCCATCTCGGTGGTGATGTCGAGGATCTCGGTCGCGGTGGCCGCGTCCAGGTCGGCGGCGGAGAGGAGGTGCTTCATGCCTGCTTGTCCTTTACCCCGGCGGTCAGTACGACCTCGTCGCTGCCGTCGATCTCCTGCAACCGCACCTTGACCTGCTCGGACAGGGCGGTCGGGATGTTCTTGCCGACGTAGTCGGCCCGGATGGGCAGCTGCCGGTGGCCGCGGTCGACCAGCACGGCCAACTGCACGGCGGCGGGGCGGCCCAGGTCACTGAGCGCGTCGAGCGCGGCGCGGATGGTGCGCCCGGAGAAGAGCACGTCGTCGACGAGGACGACCCGACGGCCGTCGACGCCGCCGGGCGGCTCCTCGGTGCGACCCACCGCACGAATGGAGTTGCGGCGCAGATCGTCGCGGTAAAGGGTGATGTCGAGCGTGCCGACGGGAATCTCGCGGCCCTCGAACGCGCGGATGCGCTCGGCCAGGCGGCGGGCGATGGGCACCCCGCGCGTGGCGATGCCGAGCAGGACCACGTCGCCCGCGCCCTGGGTCTTCTCCAGGATCTGGTGGGCGATGCGGTCCACGACCCGCTGCACGTCGGCGGCAGCGAGAACGATCTTCGAGGGTGCCTGCACGGGCACCTGCTGCAGTGGAGCGGACGACTCGTCTGTCGTTGGGCGCGCCAAGGCAGACCTCCTTCCCCGCCTCACTGGACGGGTCGTTAAAGGATGTCGAGGTCAACGGTTACGCGACCGAGATCGCGGACCGTCATCTCAGTAAACTTAGCAGCGTGGGGTACGGAACCCGACGCAGGGTGCGTAACGAGCCGCAGCTCACACCGGTCACCCTGGCTGATCAGCTTAGTTGATCAGACTTTTCGGATGAGGTTGTCTCAACTAGTAGGCAGCCAGCACTTGACCAACGCGACGTTACCGCCGTACCGTCACGCTGCGTAGCGATCGCTGGGGAAACCACCCCGGCCCACAGCTGGGAGTGTCGGAATGCCGTCTGATTACGCCAAGTCCCTCGGGGCGCGTCTGCGCTCGATCCGGCAGCAGCAGGGTCTGTCGCTGCAGGGGGTCGAGGAGAAGTCGAACGGGCGCTGGAAGGCCGTCGTCGTCGGTTCGTACGAGCGTGGCGACCGCGCCGTAACGGTGTCCCGTCTGGCCGAGCTGGCCGACTTCTACCGCGTGCCGGTCGGCGAGCTGCTGCCCGACGGTCCGGCGCCGCGCCAGGAGGCCACCAGCAAGATCGTCCTCGACCTGGAGCGGCTGTACGACCAGGCCAAGGAGGACCTCGCCTCGGTGGCGCGGTACGCCCGCGCCATCCAGCAGCAGCGCGGCGACTACAACGGCCGGGTGCTGTCCATCCGCGCCGTCGATCTGCAGGCGCTGGCGGTGTTCTACGACTGCACCCCCAGCGAGCTGATCGAGCGCCTGGCCGACCACGGGGTGCTCGTGGCCGACCCGCGGGCGTTCTTCGCCGGCAGCTGACCTGAGCGGACAAGAAAGCGGCCGTCCCCCACCGTGGGGGACGGCCGCTTTCGCGTCCTGCGACATGCTCGCCGCTCCCGCGGCCTTAATCGGCGGCATCCTCCGCTGCGCTGCGGATACCACCGAGCGGCCGCTACCGCGGGCGACGCTGGCGACTAGTGCTTTCGCGGCGCGTAGTCGGCGATCCGGCCCAGCAGGCCGTTGAGGAAGCGCGGGGAGTCATCGGTGGACAGCTCCTTGGCCAGCTCGACCGCCTCGGTGATGGCCACCGGGTCGTCGATCTCGTCGACGTAGAGCAGCTCGTACACGCTGATGCGGGCCAGGTTGCGGTCGACCACCGGCATCCGGTCGATCGTCCACCCCTCCGCGAACGTGGCGATCGTCTCGTCGATGTGGTCCAGGTTGCGGTCCACGCCCTCGACCAGGGACACCGCGTAGGGCAGGTGCTCCGGTCGGGGGCTCTCCATCCGCTCCAGGTAGGCCGACAGTACCCGCGGGATCGGCAGATCCCGCAGGTCGGCCTCGTACAGGACGTCGAGGGCCCGCTTGCGCGCCTTGCGCCGGGCGGGCATCTGCGCCTTCGGTGCCTCAGCCACGACTCATCCCCCGATGGGTCGCAGGGGACATCAGGCCCGGCCCAGGTAGCGGCTGTCCCGGGTGTCGACCTTGATCTTCTCACCGGTGGTGATGAACAGCGGCACCTGCACGGTGGCGCCGGTCTCGATCGTGGCGGGCTTGTTGCCGCCGGTGGAGCGGTCGCCCTGCAGGCCCGGCTCGGTGTAGGTGACCTCGACGATGACGCTGGTCGGCAGTTCGACGTACAGCGGGACGCCCTCGTGGGTGGCGACGATGACCCGAGCCTCCGGCAGGAGGAAGTTCACGCCGTCGCCGACGGTCTCGCCCGGGACGTGGATCTGGTCGTAGGTGTCCAGGTCCATGAAGACGAAGTCCTCGCCGTCGGGGTACAGGTACTGCATCTCACGCTTGTCGACGTTGGCGGTCTCGACCTTGGTACCCGCGTTGAAGGTCTTGTCTACGACCTTGCCGGTGAGCACGTGCTTGAGCGTCGTGCGCACGAACGCCGGACCCTTGCCAGGCTTCACGTGCTGGAACTCGACGACAGCCCAGAGCTCCTTGTCGAGGTTGAGCACCATGCCGTTCTTGAGGTCGTTCGTGGTGGCCACAGCCATGCTCCCATTACATGATCAGTTAGTTGAGAAAGAACAGACCAGACGAGTTTACCGGCCCGTGATCTCACGCGCTCGGCACGGGTGGCCCGGCCCTGGGCGACCTGTGTAACCTCGCGCCCGTGCGGGTGCTGGTGGTCGAGGACGATCCGGAGGTGCGCGGCGTGGTCGTCACCGCGCTGCGCTCGGTGGGCTTCGCCGTGGACCAGGCCGCTGACTGGAGCCAGGCCGACCTGCGGATGAGTGTCAACGACTACGACTGCCTGGTGCTGGACCGGATCCTGCCCGAGGGCGACTCGGCCGGGCAGCTGCGGCGGCGGCGCCAGGCGGGCCTGGCCGTACCGGCGCTGATGCTGACCGCGCTCGACGACGTCACCGACCGGCTCGCCGGGTTCGAGGCGGGCGCCGACGACTACGTGGTCAAGCCGTTCGTCGCCGCCGAGTTGGTGCTGCGAGTGCGGGCGCTGTGCCGCCGCCGGGGCAGCACGGTCGCGCCGGTGCTGCGCGTCGGGGACGTCGAGGTCGACACGGCCCGGCGCGAGGTGCGCCGCGACGGCATCCTGCTGACGCTCACGCCCAAGGAGTTCTCGGTGCTGGAGCTGCTGCTGGTGCGCAGGCCAGCCGTGGTCAGCCGCACCGACCTGCTCGAACACTGCTGGGACGAGCTGGCCGACCCGGCCTCCAACGTCGTGGACGTGGTCGTCGGACAGCTGCGGCGCAAGCTCGGCGACCCGCCCGTGATCACCACCGTACGGGGCACCGGCTACCGCGTGGACCTCGACGGATGAGGCGCACCGCCCGCCCCCCGGGCACCGGGCGGCAGTTGCAGACCGCCGAGCGGCTGTTCAGCCTGCGCCTGCGGCTGACCGGGCTGCTGCTGGCGCTCAACCTGATCGGCCTGGCCGGGATGGGCGCGGTCGCCCTGGTCGTGGACGAGCGCCAACGCGCCGAGGCGGTCACCGCCGACCTGCACCGCACCGCGGGCACCGCCGTCGCGCTGCTGTACTACGACTCCGGCGTGCTGCGCCTGGACAAGCTGTTCGACAACGCGGTCGCCCAGGGCTCCACCGCCGTCTTCGTGTACGAGGCCGACCGCACCGATCTCAGCCTGGTCTTCGCCCACCCCGCCCACCTGGCCGTGATCCCGCCCGACACCCTGATCGGCCCCGCCCGCCAGGTGCGCCGCACCGCCGTCGACGCCGTCGCGACCGTCGCCGACGAGCGCGACGAGGTCGTCCACCTGCTCGCGGTGCCGTTCCGGCACACCGACACCGACGCCGTCGCCGGGACCGTGATCGCCGTGGCCGACCCCAGCCCCGGCCAGACCGCGCACCGCAAGCTCGCGCTGGCCCTGGTCGTGGGCGGCACCGCGTTCACCGCGATGACCTGCCTCGGCGGCTGGATGCTGGCCCGCCGCGGCACCCAGCCCATCGCCGACGCGCTCACCCAGCAGGAGCGCTTCGTCGCCGACGCCGCGCACGAACTGCGTACGCCGCTGACGGTGATCCGGGCCGTGTCCGAGTCGGCGCTGGCCGACCCGAGGGCGCAACCCGAGGCGCTGCGCCGGGTCATCGGCGCCACCGACCGGCTCACCGACTCCGTCGCCGCGCTGCTCACCCGGGCCCGGCTGGTCGCGGGCCTGCGGCACCTGGAACGCCAGCGCTTCCGCCTCGACCAGCTCGCCGAGGAGGTGCTGGCCGAGACCGTACAGCCGCCGCACACCGCGGTCGCCGACACCGCTGCCACGGTCGCCTCCGGTGACCCCACCCTGGTCCGCATCGCGCTGCGCAACCTGATCCACAACGCGGTGCAGCACGGCCGGGCCGGGGACGCGCCCGCCGCGATCTCGCTGGCGGTGCACGACGGAGTCATCACGGTGCGCGACTCCGGGGCCGGGATGGGCGAGGACGTGGAAGCCGGGCAGCGGTTCCGGCCAGGCGCGACGGGCGGCACCGGGCTGGGGCTGGCCATCGCGCGCTGGGTCGCCGAGCTGCACGGCGGCACCCTGCGCCTGCAACGGTCCCCCGACGGCGGCACGGAAGCCGTGCTCACCCTCCCACCCGACCCGCCCCGCTGACCGCCGTCCCCGTCCTGTTTTCAATCGACACTGGCCTATCCAGAGGACATTTCCACGAGAATCGTCTTCCAGATAGGCCAGCGTCGATGCTAGGGGGGTGCGGAGCCGGTCCGCCCGGAGCCGGTCCGGTGGAGCCGCCGTCCCGTGTACCAGGTCAGCGGCGGGCGGTGGCTTCGCCGAGGAGCTGGTGGACGTGGTCGCGGCCGAGGACGCGGACCGCGTGGCGGCCGTCGCACGGGCCGTCGGACAGGGCGGTCAGCCCGAGCCGTCGCGCCGCCACGACCAGGATCTGCGCGGTCGCGGGCGAGCCGACCCGCACCGCCAGCGCCCCCGGATGCAGCTCGGGCGAGCCGACCAGCAGCGCCATCCGCCACAACCCGATCGCGGCCTGGTGCCCTTCCATCCCCCGGCCGGGCGTGGCCAGGACGTGTTCGCGGCTGCGCCAGGCGCCGGTCAGCGCGCGGGTGATCCGGTGATACGACCCGACCGGCACCTCCACCCGCCAGCCGGCTCCGGCCGGGGCGACACTGGCCCAGGTCAGCGTGGACAGCAGGCTCGCCAGCCGGGTCGCGGCGACCTCGGTGGGGACCTGTGCGACGGCGGTGGCGCGGGCGGGCGCGTCGGTGCGGTGCCAGCCGGACGGGCGCAGCTCGTGCCAGCCCAGTGCCGCCTCCAGCAGCGGGTACGCCCCGCCGGGGGCATCGGCCAGCGCCTGGTGCAGCGCCTGCGCGGTGCTCGGTGGAGCGGTCGCGATCAGGGTGGTGGCCACGTCGGGCTCCTCTCGTGCTCAGGGCTTCGGGATCTGCTGGTCGGTGGTGACGAGGCCGTCGTGGACGCGGTACGCCCAGACGACCACCGCCCCGTCGACCAGTTCCCCCTGTGGGGTGAACTGGATGCGACCGGTGACGCCGTCGGCGGTGTAGGCGTCGACCCAGCGCTCCAGCGCGTCGCGGTCGGTGTGCCCGGCTTCGAGGCCGGACAGCAGGATGGTGGCGGCGTCGTACGCCTCCGCGCTGTAGGTCGCGGCGTCGCGGCCGAACGCGGCGCGGTAGCGCTCCGGAAAGCCGCCCGACGCCCGCTCGGGCGGCAGGCAGGCACAGGTGATGATGGCGCCCTGGGCCGCGGTGACGCCCGCGGCGCGGATGAAGCCCGCGTCCTTGACGCCGTCGCCGGCCACGAACACCGCCTTCACCCCGGCCTGGCGCATGGCGTGCAGCAGCGTGCCCGCGCCGGAGTAGTAGCCGCCGTAGAAGACCACGTCGGCCCCGGCGGAGTGGATCTGGCTGACCACGGCCGAGAAGTCGAGCTGCCGGGGCGCGACCACGGCCCGCTGCACCACCCGCCCGCTCAGCGTCGCGGCGACCTCGTCGGCCAGGCCCTGACCGTACGCGCCGCCGTCGTCGATGACGAAGACCTTGCGCCCGCGCAGCACCGCGTCGATGTAGCGGGCCGCGGCCGGGCCCTGGGCCGCGTCGTTGCCGAGCAGCCGGTGGAAGGTGGCCCAGCCGCGCAGGCTGAGGTTGGTACGGGTGGCCGAGGTGGTGAGGATCGGGACGCCGCCCTGGGCCAGCAGCGGCCCGGCCGCCTCCGACTCCCCGGAGAACGCCGGACCGATCACGCCGACGATGCGCGGATCGGCCACCAGCCGCTGGGCCAGCGCCGGGGCCTGCTTCGGGTCGGCCTGGGAGTCGAAGTCCAGCAGCCGCGCCTGGCAGTCGGGGTGGCGCTGGTTGTACTCGGCGAAGGCCAGCGCCGCGCCGGAGCGGATGTTGCCGCCCAGGTCGGCCGAGTCCCCGCTGAGCGGCCCGAACACCGCCACCGCCCGGTCGCAGGCGGCAGGCTGGGCGGCCACCGGCGCGGCGGCGTCACAGCCGGCCAGCGCGGCCAGCCCGAGCAGCGCCGTCAGGGTCCAGCGGGTACGCACAGCCGGGGTTCGCACAGCCCTCCTTCTCCCGTAAGGTGCCAATCCTGCACCGACGTGCGTGAGGATTGGATGAGTAACCCGGTGGAAACGGTGGGCCCGGTCGCGCGCCGCGCCCTGGCGGCGACGTTGTCGCTGCTCATAGCCGTGTTGGCGGGTTGCGACAGTACCTCGCCGACCGCCCCGACCGCCCAGCCGTCACCGCCGCGGGCCTCCCCGCCGCACCCGGCGCTGTTCGGGATCCGCTCCGACACCCTGGGCTGGATCGTCATCGACGTGCAGGGGTACGTGCTCTACCGCTATGACGGCGACTCGGCCGCGCCTTCGCGCGCGGTGTGCGTGGACGAGTGTGTGGCGGGCTGGCTGCCGGTGCCCGCCACCGACCCGGTGCGGGTCGAGGGCATCGACCGGCAGCTCATCGGCTCGGTGCTGCGCCCCGACGGGGGCTACCAGCTCACCCTGGCAGGCTGGCCGCTGTACGGCTACCGCGGCGACCGCATGCCCGGCGACACCTTCGGCCACGGCCTGGACGGCAGGTGGTTCGCGGTCACACCCGTGGGCACCCGCGCGGGACCGTCGCCGGGCACCCTGCCCGCCGCCGCCGCGAAGCTACGCTGACGGCTACGCGTTGAGGCGGTTGAACAGGTGCTCCAGCGCCAGCCGGTAACCGTCCACGCCGAGGCCGCAGATGACGCCGGTGGCCACCGCCGAGATGACCGAGTGGTGCCGGAACTCCTCGCGGGCGTGGATGTTGGAGATGTGCACCTCGACCAGCGGACCGTTGAGCATGGCGCAGGCGTCGCGCACCGCGTACGAGTAGTGGCTCCAGGCGCCCGGGTTGAGCAGCACCGCGGCCCGCTCGTCGGCGGCCTGGTGCAGCCAGCCCACCAGCTCGGCCTCGCTGTCGGTCTGGCGGCACTCGACGTCCAGCCCCAGCAGCGCCCCGGTCTTCTCACACAGCTCGACCAGGCCCGCGTACGACGTCATGCCGTACACGTCGACCTGGCGGGTGCCGAGGCGGCCGAGGTTGACTCCGTTGAGTACGTACACCTTCATGTCGGCGCTCCCAGCCTGCTCAGGGGGTGACGGCGGCATAGGCCCGCGCCAGCAGCGCCTCGTCGTCGATGGGCACGGTCACCGGGCGGCCGACGCCGTCGAGCAGCACGAACCGCAGTGCCCGGCCGCGCGCCTTCTTGTCCACCGACATCACCGCGCGCAGTTCGTCCCAGGCTCCGGCATGGTAGGTGACGGGCAGGTCGAGCGAGCGCAGGATGTCGCGGTGGCGCTGCTCGTCGGCCTCGGTGAGGCGGCCGGTCAGCACGCCCAGGCGTGCCGCGTACACCAGGCCGACGCTGACGGCGTGCCCGTGCGACCAGCGGTACGCCTCCAGCCGCTCGACGGCGTGCCCGAGCGTGTGGCCGTAGTTCAGGATCTCGCGCAGGCCGGACTCGCGCAGGTCCTCGCCCACGACCCGGGCCTTGACGCTGATCTTGCGGGCGATCAGCTCGCGCAGCACCGGCCCGGCCGGGTCCAGCGCCGCCACCGGGTCGGCCTCGATCAGGTCGAGGATCACCGGGTCGGCGATGAAGCCGCCCTTGACCACCTCGGCCATCCCGGCGCGCAGCTGCGCGTCGGGCAGCGTGGCCAGCGCGGGCACCGGGCACAGCACCCCGGCGGGCGGGTAGAACGCGCCGACCAGGTTCTTCCCGGCGGCGGTGTTCACCCCGGTCTTGCCGCCGACGGCCGCGTCGACCATGCCGTTGACGCTGGTGGAGACCGGCACCCAGGCCACGCCGCGCAGCCAGCAGGCGGCGACGAACCCGGCCAGGTCGGTGGCGGCGCCGCCGCCCACGCCGACGACCGCGTCGGAGCGGGTGAACTGCGCCGCGCCCAGCTCCTCCCAGCAGCGCTGGGCCACCTCGACGGTCTTGCCCGCCTCGGCGTCGGGCACCTCGATCATGGTCACCTCGACGCCCGCGGCGGCGAGCACGTCC
Organism: Catellatospora tritici; assembly: GCF_019083965.1. Taxonomy (GTDB): domain Bacteria; phylum Actinomycetota; class Actinomycetes; order Mycobacteriales; family Micromonosporaceae; genus Catellatospora; species Catellatospora tritici. Next base: position 539,929 of record NZ_JAHRCY010000003.1, on the reverse strand, counting down.
CGGACCCGGTCGGCCCAGCCGCGCACTGGCGCGGGGTGCAGCACGGCCACCCGGGCCGCGCCCTTGACCAGGCCGGGCAGCTCGCCGAGCACGTCGTCGCCGACGACCACCTCGTACGGCCGCTCACCGCCGACCGGGATGCGGATGTCCTCGCTCACGCGTCTCAGCCCTTCAGCAGCTCGGACAGCTCCTGCGCGATCTCCTCCGGGCCGCGCCCGTCGGTGACCACGGTGACCGTCGCGACCTCCTGATAGAGCGGCCGTCGCTGGTCGAGCAGGAACCGCAGCGTGGCACGCGGATTCAGGGCCAGCAGCGGCCGTCCCGCGCCCAGCCCGATCCGCTGCACCGCGTCGGACAGCTCCACGCTCAGGTACGCCACCGTGTGCCCGGCGAGCAGCGCTCGGTTGGCCTCGGCCAGCACCGCGCCGCCGCCCAGCGCCAGCACGCCGTCGTGCTCGGCCAGCGCCGCGGCCAGCGCCGCCGACTCCAGCTCGCGGAAGTGCGGCTCGCCCTCGTCGATGAAGATGTCGGAGATGGGCTTGCCCGCGGCCGCCTCGATGTCGGCGTCGGTGTCGCGGAACGCGACCCCGTACTGCTGTGCCAGCAGCTGCCCGACGGTGGTCTTGCCCGCTCCGGGCGCGCCGACGAGCACGCACAACGGCTTGGTCACGGGGGTCCTCCTCAGCGGATCAGCAGGTTGTCGAGGTATCCGGCGAGGTTGCGGCGCATCTCGGCCACCGAGTCGCCGCCGAACTTCTCCGTGGCCGCCTCGGCCAGCACCAGCGCCAGCATCGCCTCGGCGACGACCGCCGCGGCGGGCACCGCGCACACGTCCGACCGCTGGTTGATCGCGGTGGCGACCTCGCCGGTGGTGACGTCCACGGTGGACAGGGCCCGGTTCAGCGACGAGATCGGCTTCATCGCGGCGCGCACGCGCAGCGGCTCACCCGAGGTGATGCCGCCCTCCAGGCCACCGGCCCGGTCGGTGACCCGCTTCACGCCCTCGGGCGTCGGCACGATCTCGTCGTGCGCCACCGAGCCGCGCGAACGGGCCTGGGTGAACGCGTCACCGATCTCCACGCCCTTGATGGCCTGGATCGACATGAGCGCGGTCGCGATCCGCGCGTCCAGCTTGCGGTCCCACTGGGTGTGCGTGCCCAGGCCCGGCGGCACGTTGTAGGCCAGCACCTCGACGATGCCGCCGAGGGTGTCGGCGTCGCGCTTGGCCGCGTCGACCTCGGCGACCATCCGCTCGCTGGCCTGCGGATCCAGGCAGCGCAGCGGGTCGGCGTCGATGCGCGGGGTGTCGCCGGGCACCGGCACCAGGCCGGGCTTGGCCGCGACCGAGCCCAGCTCGATGACGTGGGACAGGATCTCGATGCCGAACGCCTGGCGCAGCAGCTCCTTGGCGACGGTGCCGACGGCGACGCGGGCGGCGGTCTCGCGGGCGCTGGCCCGTTCGAGGATCGGGCGGGCGTCGGTGTGGCCGTACTTCTGCATCCCGGCCAGGTCGGCGTGGCCGGGGCGGGGCCGGGTCAGCGGGGCATTGCGCGACTGCGCGGCCAGCACTTCCGGGTCGACCGGGTCGGCGGCCATCACGGTCTGCCACTTGGGCCACTCCGAGTTGCCGACCTCGATCGCGACCGGGCTGCCCAGGGTCAGGCCATGGCGTACGCCGCCGATGATCGTCACCACGTCCTGCTCGAACGCCATCCGTGCGCCGCGGCCGTAGCCGAGGCGGCGGCGGGCGAGCTCCCCGCCGATGACGTCACTGGTGATCTCGATTCCGGCGGGCACTCCGTCGAGCACGGCGACCAGCGCCGGCCCGTGCGACTCCCCTGCGGTCAGCCATCGCAACACGATCACCAGTCTGTCACGCCCCGCGCTCACCCCCGCCCCGCGCCCCACCGATGCCACCAGACGGGACGCCCGCCCTAGATCGTTCAAGTTGCCGGGCAATCGGGCGTATGCGGTCGCAAGATACGCACGATTGCCCGGCAACTTGGGTGACCTTGACCCGCCCGCCCGCCCGGCCGCCCGGCTGGGCGGGCGGGCGGCCGGGCGCGAGCGTCAGGCGGCGAGGGTGCGGGCGAGGACGCCGAGGTCGGCGTTGTCGGTGAAGAAGCCGTCGACGCCGGCGGCGATATAGGCGGCCAGCTCGTCGAGCAGGCGGCCGTAGTCGGTGGCGACGGTGCCGTTGCGCAGGTCGACGGGCAGGAACTGGTTCTCGGCGCGGAACGTGTACGGGTGCACCTTCAGCCCGGCCCGGTGCGCGTCGGCGATCAGTGCCGTCGGCTCACCGAGCGTTCCGTCGGCCAGCCGCCCGATCACCATCGTCTTCTCCGGCCCGATGCCCTGCGCGAACGTGGCCAGCTCGGCCAGGCCCGCCGGGGACAGGTAGTCGGCGTACGGGCGCGGGTCGTTGAAGGGCGTGCCCGCCCCGGCCAGGAACACCAGCGGCGCCTTGACCCGGAACTCCGACCGCAGGCGGCGCAGGTTGGCCGCCTCGAACGACTGCACGAACACCGGCGCGTCCCGGCGGTCCAGGCCGTGCCGACGCAGCGCCGCCACCAGCGGCCCCTCCAGCGCCAGCCCCATCCCGGCGAAGTACGTCGGGTGCTTGGTCTCCGGGTAGACGCCGATCTCGCGCCGCAGCTCGCGCGACAGGTTCTCGCGCAGCTCCAGCACCTCCTCGAACGTCGGCACCTCGAACAGGCCGTTGTAGACGGTGTTGCGCTGGCGGACGGCGGGCAGCCGCTCGACCGCGCGCAGCGTCTTCAGCTCGGCCAGGGTGAAGTCCTCGGTGAACCAGCCGGTGATGCCGATCCCGTCGACGGTCTTGGTGACGCGGCGGGCGGCGAACTCGGGGCGCGACGCCACGTCGGTGGTGCCGGAGATCTCGTTCTCGTGCCGGGCGACCAGCACGCCGTCGGCGGTGCTGACCAGGTCGGGCTCGATGAAGTCGGCACCCATACGGGCGGCCAGTTCGTACGAGGCGAGGGTGTGCTCGGGGCGGTAGCCGCTGGCGCCGCGGTGGCCGATGACGAGCGGGCGGCGGGTCGAGGGACGCATGCGGTCATCATCCCCGGCCCAGGCGGGCGCGCCGATCAGCGCGGGGGCGGCCACGGCCGCGCCGAGCGCCCCGACCACGAACAGGTTCCGGCGGTCCATTCTGTTGCACCTCCACAGGCGGCGAGCATGTCGAGGTGAGTCCAGGCGACCGCGGCGACCCGAGGTGGACCGCCAGGTGACGGGCCGACGAACTTCGCGGGGCGTTTCCCGGCTAGACGTCGCAGATCGAGCCGACGAGCACCCCGTTGCCACACGACTGCCGCACGATGGCGCGGAAACCGGCGTCGTCGGTCGCGTACCCCATGGTCCCCTGCTTGTCGACGGTCACGAAGAAGATCTCCTCGGTCTTCGGCGGGTCCATCGCGCCCTTGAGCGCCGCCTCGCCCGGGTTGCTGATCGGCCCGATCGGCATCCCGTCCACGACGTAGGTGTTGTACGGGTTGCGTTTGTCGGCGAGTTCGCTCTGCTTGATCTTGTTGGAGTTCTTCGGGTCCTTGCCCTGCAGCTTGAGCCAGTAGTTGATGGCGCTGTCGACCTGCAGGCAGTGGCAGAGTGAGTACATGTTCGCATAGACGCGGTTGTAGAGCACCCGGGCGACCCGGGCCAGGTCCTGCTCATGGGCCGACTCGGCCTGCGCGACCGACGCCGCGATCAGCGCCTCGTACGGTGAGATGTGTCGCTCCTCGCGCACCCGGTCCACGAAGTCCAGCCGGTCGGCGACGTCCAGGAACTTCTTCACCATCAGCCGCAGCGCGTCGCGGGCGGTGACGTTGGGCGGGAACTCGTAGCGCGCCGGGAACAGGAACCCCTCCAGCGCACCGGCCGTGTTCAGCGCCGACTTGCGCTTGTCCTGCCGCTCGAACCACTCCTGCGGCACGCCCAGCGCGATCGGGTCCTTGGCGGCCGCGACGAAGTCGGCCTTCGGGATGCCAAGCCTCTTCGACAGCAGCGCGAAGATCTCGACGGTGACCATGCCCTCGGTGATCAGGATGCCGTTGACGATCCGGTTGGCCTTGTCCAGCAACGCCAGCACCGCGTCGGCCCCGCTGAGATGCACCCGCAGCCGGTAGACGCCAGGCCCGATGGTGACCGCGCGCGGGTTGGCCTGCCAGGCGTCGACGAAGGCCTGCTCGCTCTTGACCACGTCGGCAGCCTTGAGGGCGCGGGCCATGTCACCGCCGGAGGAGCCCTCCTTGATCTCGACGGTCACCTCGGTCGACTGCGCCTCGGTGGCGTAGTCGGGCACCGCGAACATCGACCGCACCTTGTCGTACGCCACCCAGCCGCCCACACCCAGCCCGGCCAGCAGCACCAGCGCCAGCAGCAGGGCCAGTTTCGACCGCCCGCGACCGGAGCGGGACCGGTCCGGACGCCGTCCCGATGCGCCGCGCCGGTGACCCCGGATCGGCCGTCGCTGCCGCTCCGCCTCGATCTCGGCGAACAGGTCCTCGGTCATCGCAGCGCCCTCTCCGGCTCCGGCCGGGGGCTGGCGTAGCCCGAGGAGTCCGGCCGGGCACCTCTGGTGTCGTCGACAGGGCACAGGCTAACCGAGGCGCGGCGATCTCCGGTGTCCCGAGTAGAGCTACCCGCGGCGCGGGGTGCCACGAGCCGCGCCGCACCTGCGGTGGCGTGCGGCACCCCGTGGACCGGCGCGGCGAAGGGCGGCGGCCGACGGGTCAGGCGCGGGCCCGCCATGCGGCGAGCAGCGCCTCGCGCATCGGTCCGGCTGGGGCGGGGACCCCGGTGAACTGCTCGAACTGGCCCAGGGCCTGGGCCCAGAGCAGGTCGAGGCCGGACACGATGCCGCAGCCCGCCCGCTGGGCCGAGGCGGCCAGCGGCGTCGGCCACGGGTGGTAGAGCGCGTCGAACAGCACGGTGCCCGCCCGCCACGGCACGTCGAGTGAGTCGGCGACGCCCTTGGGCACGGTCGAGATGACCACGTCGGCGGCGGCGCAGTCGGCGGCGCGGTCCCAGCCCGCCCCGGCCAGCGCTATGCCCAGCCGCTCGGCGACCGGGCGCAGCTCGTCGATCGCCTCGGGGCGGCGGGCGTAGACGACGACCCGGTCCGCGCCGAGCTCGGCGGCGGCCGCGACGGCGGCGCGGGCGGTGCCGCCCGCGCCGAGCACGGCGACGTCGGCCACGGCGTCGACCCCGGCCTCGCGCAGCGACGCGACCATGCCGGGCACGTCGGTGTTGTCGGCCCGCCAGCCGCCGTCGGGCAGCCGGACCAGGGTGTTCGTGACGCCCAGGGCCGCGGCCACCGGCCGGACCTCGGTCGCCACGGTCAGGCCGACCTCCTTGAGCGGCATGGTCAGCGACAGCCCAGCCCACTCCGGGCCGAGGCCCGACACCAGGTCGGGCAGCTCGGCCTCGGCGCACTCGATCGCCGTGTACGACCAGCCGGTCAGCCCCGCCGCCGCGTATCCCGCGTTGTGCAGGACGGGCGACAGCGAGTGGCCGACCGGCTTGCCGAGCACCGCGGCCCGGCGCTGGATCACTGGTTGCACGACCCGCCCGACAGGATGCCGTTGCTGCACGCCTTGTGGATGTTGGTCAGGTGCTGCGACCAGGTCTTCGCCCAGCCCATGGTGCCCTTGGAGTCGATCGTCATGAAGAACATGTAATCGTTCTTGGGCGGGTCCATGGCGCCCTTGAGCGCGGCTTCACCCGGATTGCTGATCGGCCCCAGCGGCATGCCCGAGAAGTCGAAGGTGTTGTACGGGTCCTTCTTGTTGTGCTGCTCGGACTGCACGATGTCGTTGGAGTCCTTGGGCAGCTTGCCCGACAGGCGCATCCAGTAGTTGACGGCGCTGTCGATCTGCAGGCAGTTGCACGGGAAGTCGCCGGTGTAGACCCGGTTGTAGAGCACCCGGGCGACCGGGGCCATGTCCTTCTCGAAGACCGACTCGGCCTGCGCGATGGAGGCCGCGACCAGTGCCTCGTACGGCGAGATGCCGCGGTCGGCCTGGACCGTGTCGACGAAGCCCATCTTCGTGGTGACGTCGAGGAACTTCTGCACCATGATCTGCAGGGCGCTCTTGGCCGTCACGTTCGGCGGGAACTCGTACGTCGCCGGGAACAGGAAGCCGTCGATGGCGCCCTTGGTGCCCTTGGCCGAGGGCTTCTTGTCCTTGCGGTTGAACCACCAGTCCGGCACGCCCAGCGCGATCGGGTCCTTGGCGGCCGCGACGAAGTCGGCGACGGGGATGTCCAGGCCCTTGGACAGGATGTCGAAGATCTCGAGGCTGATCTTGCCCTCGGGGATGGTGATGCCCTTGACGATCCTGTTCCTAGGATCCAGGAGCATCAGAATCGCATCGGCACCGCTGAGTTGCACCCGCAGTCTGTAGAACCCCGCCTGGATTGTCTTTGCCTTCGGATTTGCGTCCCACGCTTCGACGAAGGCCTTCTCGCTCTTGATGACATCTGCAGCCTTGAGTGTCTTCGCCATATCAAGACCCTGCGCGTGGGGTTTGATCTCGATTTGAACTTCAGCCGAGGCTGCGGCCGTGGTGTAGTCGGGAGTGATGAAGTACGAGGAGATCTTGTCGTACCCAAAGTAGCCGATGCCGCCCAGGCACCCCAGCATGATCACGGAGAGGAGCAGCGCCATCCAGGAGCGGCCGCGGCCGCGCTTCTTCTTCTTTTTCTTCTTGCGGCGGGGGTCGCGAGGTTGGTCCTCGACAGCGTGCCGACGCCGCCGCCGGTCGCGGTCAGGATGCTCGTCGAACGGCAGGAACAGCTCGTCCGTCATCTGAACGCCTCTCGTGTACGGGTCCGTCAACGGCGGCTACGTTACACGCGAACGTTCCTCGGAGCGCCATGCGCATGGCCTGAAAATGCCCTGGTCGCAGGCATCTTCTACGCAAATACGGACGAGACGGTTCAGCACGAGCTGTGCTTGAGCACCCCGTTCTTGACCGCCTTGTCGTTGTCCTCGCAGAACTGCTCGAACGTCTTCGAGAAGGCCGAGTGGCCCGCCCTGTCGACGGCGACGAAGTAGTACCAGTCCCCCTTCGGCGGCGCCATGGCCCCCTCCAGCGCGGCCTTGCCCGGGTTGTTGATCGGGGTGGGGATCATGCCCTCGGCGTTGCGGCCGTACGGGTTCTTCGGGTCGTTCAGCTCCTCGACGCTGAAGTCCTTGGACGCCTTGGGGTCCTTGCCCTTGAGTTCGCGGGCGTAGTTGACGGTCACGTCGAACTGGAAGCAGGCGCAGGTCAGGTCCTCGGTGCGCTTGTAGACCCGGTTGTAGGCGACCCGGGCGACCTTGCCGAGGTCGTCGGCGTTGCCCGCCTCGGCCTGGGCGAGGCTGGCCACGATCAGCGCCTCGTACGGCGTGATCCCACCCAGCTCGGACTGCACCTGCTCGGCGTAGTGCAGCTCGCCGGTGACGGTCAGGAAGTGGTTGACCATCGTGCGCAGGATGGTCTCGGCGTCGGCGTCCGGGGCGAAGTCGTAGGTCTCCGGGAACAGGAAACCCTCCACCGACGGCGGGTAGTGCTTCTTGTCGCTGCGGTTGAACCACCACTCCGGCACGCCCAACGCGACCGGGTCCTTGGCCGCCTCGGCGAACTTCTCCGCCGGGATCTTCGTCTTCTGCGCCAGCAGCTCGTAGACGCGGAAGGTGCTCAGGCCCTCGGGGATGGTCACGCCGTTGACGACGCGGTTCTTCGGGTCGAGCATCATCTTCAGCGCGTCGTCGGCGCTCATGTGCGTACGCAGGGTGTAGTGGCCGGGCTGGATGCGCAGCGCGTCGGGGTTGCGCGCACCCGCCTCGACGAACGCCTTCTCGCTCTTGACCACGTCGGCCTCGGTCAGCGCGCGGGCGATGTCGGCGGTGGTGTCCCCGGCCCGGACCACCACCGACACCGCCCTACCGTGGGCGGAGGTGCTGTAGTCGGGGGTGACGAAGGCGTCACGGACCTTGGCGTACCCGAACCAGGCTCCCAGCCCGAGACCGATCAGCAGCAGCACCGTCATGCCCATCGCCAGCAGCGTGTGCCGCAGGCTGCGCCGCCGTCGCTTGCGCTGCTTGCGGCGCCCCTGCCGGGTGCCGTCACCGTTGTGGTCGTCGTCGAACGCGAGGTCCAGTTCGTCGATCATCCTGCTCGCCTTCGCTGCAGGTCGAGCCACCCCTGCAGGATCTCCACCGCGGCGGCCTGGTCGACGACAGCTCGCTGCCGCTTGCCCTTGACGCCGCGGTCGGAGAGACGCCGGGTCGCCGCGACCGTGGACATCCTCTCGTCGGTGAGCACCACCGGCACCGGCGCGATGACCGCGGCCAGCCTGTCGGCGTATGCCCGCGCGTGCGTGGCGGCCGGGCCCTCGACTCCGGCGAGGTTGAGCGGGAGCCCCACCACCACCTCCACCGTGCCGTGGTCGGCCACCAGGCGCGCGATCTCCAACATATCAGCCGGTATGACAGATTCATCCGTTTCCAGACGGCGTGCCACCGTCACCAACGGCGTGGCCAGGATCCCGTCCGGATCGCACACCGCGACCCCCACCCGCACCGTGCCGACGTCCACGCCCAGCCGTACACCCCTGCTCCACGCCATGACCCTCACCCCTGCGCTCGTCCTCGTCATCGTCCCCGCACACCACGAAGGGCGCCTCCGACATTCACGGAAAGCGCCCTCCGGACGTGCTGCGGTGGCCAGGCCACCGCCGTGCCTACTTCTCGTAGTACTCGCCCAGCTCGTGTTTGAACTGGTTGAACCGCGTGCCCACCCCGCGCGCCCAGGGCAGCTGCACCTGCTCCAGCGACACCCCGTCGCTGAACGCCGCCAGGATCTCGTCCTCGCGCTCGGTCATCCCGTCGCGCACGTCGTCGAGGAACCCGCGCACCGAACCGGCCATGCCGCCCAGCGACTCCTGCGCCGAGCCGGCCAGCCCGGCCGGGGTGAACTTCTTCGCCTGGCGGGTCACCACCCGCACCACCACGACGCCGATGCCGATGCCGACGCCCAGCCACAGCAGCCTGCGGAACATGTCAGCCCCGCCGGGTGCGCTTGCGCGACTTGAGCTCGTCGCGCACCGAGCGCTCCTCGTCGGCCTGCTTGCGCGCGGCGGACGCCCGGCGCACCCCGTACGTGAACGCGGCCGCCTTCACCAGCGGGCTGGCCGCGGTCGCGCTCACGACGCTGACCAGGTTCGACACGTTCGCCGTGGTCGCCGCCAGGTGCTGGGTCACCACGTCGACCTTGGCCAGCTGCACGTTGACCCCATCGAGGGTCACCTGCGCCTGACCCAGCGCCGTGTTGACGTTGTCCACGGTCAGGTTGACGTTGTCCAGGATCGGCCCCGTCTTCTGGCTGACCTGCCGCAGCGTCACCGTCGCGGCGTCGACCGTGTGCCGCAGCCGCAGGATGGGCACCGCGAGCACCAGCACCAGCATCGCGAAAGCGCCGGCCGCGATCAACGCCGCGATCTCGCCTCCAGACATCCCCAAGCCTCCACACCGTATTGTCCGACGCCTGACCCTACCGCCCGTCTGTCCGCGCGGCGCGGCAGATGGACCTCAGCCCGCCGACGGTGTCGGCGACGGGAGCCCCGAGGCGTCCGGCTCCGGCTCCTCGTCGCCGGTTCCGCCCTCGGGGTCGCCGGTCGGCTCGTTCTCGTGCCCGATCCGCTCGTCGGCGATCGTGTTGACCACCTTCAGCGTGACCTGCGAGCCCTGGCACTCCGCGGGCAGCGACGAACTCGGCGACGCGTCCGGGGCCGGTTCGGCGCCGGGCGAGGCGCTCGGGTCGGCCGGTCCGCCCGGGGGCCGGTTACGCAGCAGCTCGGTGCACTGCTCGGTGGTGATCGGACGTACCCACAGGTCCAGGGTGAACTCGTCGCGGCGCCAGCAGGAGTACACACCGGTGCCCTCGGCCTGGCAGCTGGACACCTGCCACCGGACCCATCCGGCATCGGTCAGCGCCTGCTCGTACGCCTTGGCGGTCTCGGCGTCCTCCCGCTGCGACTGCAGCGAGCGCTCGCGGTAACGACACTCCATCAGGCACCAGCGGCTGCCGGAGATGTTGTCGACGGTCTTGTCCGACATCACCGCCCACGACGGCACCTCGAGCGCGTCGAGCGCGGTCAGCACCGGGTCGCGGGTCGCCGCGCGCAGCACGAAGTAGAACGGCAACGCGCCGACGACCAGCACGACCAGCGCGATCAGCGTCCACATCCGCAGCCGCTGCTGCTCGCGCAGCTGCTTGCGCACCTCCGAGCGGGCCCCGCGAATGACCTCCACCCCGACCGCCAGGCCGGGGCGGCGGTCACCGGGCGGCACGACGGCGGCCGGGTCCGGCGGGCGTACCGCGATCGGCTGCACGGGCGGCCGCTTGCCCCCGCCGGGTGCGCCACCCGCGGGCACCAGCGCCTCGCCGGGCAGCCCACCGAAGCCGGGCATGGCCATACCGCCACCTGGGCCACCGGGGCCAACCGGACCGCCGGGACCGACGGGACCGCCGGGACCGACGGGGGCGCCAGGACCGGCGGGACCGACGGGAGCGCCAGGACCGCCGGGTACGGCGGGGCCGCGGTCGGCTGTCCCGCGCGGCGGGCGGGCCGGGGACACCGGAGCGGCTGAGCGGTCCGGGCGCGCCGGTGCGGTCGGGCGTCCGGCATCGCCACGCGGCTCAACCGGACGGCCGGTCCGTACCGAGGGCGAGCCGGGCATCGGGCCCACGGGCGGGCCGGGCGGCACGGCACCACCGGGAGCAACGGGCGGGCGCACCCCGCCGCGCGGACCGTCAGCGGGCGGCGTGTTGGTGATCCGGGGCAGGTCACCGGTCAGGTCGATCTCACGGCGACGCACCAGCGGAGGTTCGGTGCTGGGCTTGCGCACCGGAGCCGGATCGGGACGACGCCCGACCGGCGGCTCCACCGGTGGCGGCACCCGGCGCGACGGATCCGGCTCACCGAAACCACGCCGCGGCTCCTCCTCGGCCCGCCGCCGTCCGGTCGGCGACTCGTCCTCGGCCCGCCGCCGTCCGGTCGGCGACTCGTCCTCGGCCCGGCGCCGGATGCCACCGGTCGGCTCGTCGTCGGCACGCCGACGCCCGGCACCCGACGGCTCATCGTCCAACCGACGACGACCACCACCGGTCGGCTCGTCCTCGACGCGGCGACGGGCACCGGCGGGCAGATCGTCCTCCACCCGACGGCGACCACCGGCGGGCGGCTCCTCCGCCCGGCGACGACCGGACAGCGTCGACTCGTCCTCGGCCCGACGTCGGATGCCACCGGTCGGCTCGTCGTCGGCACGCCGACGCCCGGCACCCGACGGCTCATCGTCCAACCGACGACGACCACCACCGGGCGGCTCGTCCTCGACATGACGACGAGTACCGGCGGGCAGATCGTCCTCCACCCGACGGCGACCACCGGCGGGCGGCTCCTCGGTCCGGCGACGGCCGGACGTGGACTCGTCCTCGCCACGCCGTCGAACTCCACCGGTCGGCTCGTCGTCGGCCCGCCGACGCCCGGCCGCGGGCTCGTCCTCGCCGCGGCGGCGCCCGGCGTCGGCGCCACGGGCAGGTCCGGTCGCGCCCGGACGGGCGGGGGCGTCGTCGCTGAGGGCGCTCAGCTTGCTCCAGCGGTTGCTGCCGCCCTCGGTGAAGTCACCGTCGTCGAACTGGTCCTTGCCCTGCTTGGCGCTGCGCAGGTCGTCGAGCCACCCGGTCTCCTCCTGGGAGACCTCCTCGGCCTCGCCGCGGCCCTTCTTGCGGCCGCGACCGTCGGTGGCGTCGTCACGTGACCTGCTCATCGGCTCTCCTCCCCTGCCTTCGCCGCCCCGCCGCCGCGTACGGCGTGGCGCAGCTTCGGCAGCCGCTCGGCGATCTGCCGCTCGGTGCCGTGTCCGGACGGACGGTAGTAGTCGACCCCGACCAGTTCGTCGGGTGGGTACTGCTGTGCCACGACACCTCGGGCGTCGTCGTGCGGGTAGCGGTAGCCGATGCCGTGGCCCAGCCCTTTCGACCCGGCGTAGTGCGCGTCGCGCAGGTGCGCGGGCACCGCCCCGGCCTTGCCCGCGCGCACGTCCGCGATCGCGGTGAAGATCGCCGTGGTGACCGCGTTGGACTTGGGCGCGGTGGCCAGGTGGATCACGGCCTGGGCCAGGTTGAGCTGCGCCTCGGGCAGGCCCACGTGCTGCACCGCGTACGAGGCGTTGGTGGCCGCGGTCAGTGCCGTCGGGTCGGCCAGGCCGACGTCCTCGGACGCGAAGATGATCAGACGGCGGGCGATGAAACGCGGGTCCTCACCGGCCGTCAGCATCCGGGCCAGGTAGTGCACGGCGGCGTCCACGTCCGAGCCGCGCATGCTCTTGATGAACGCGCTGATCACGTCGTAGTGCGCGTCACCGGCCCGGTCGTAGCGCAGCGCCGCGGTGTCCACCGCCCGTTCGGCCGTGGCCAGGTCGATCTCGGGGATGGTGCCGTCCTCGGCCAGCGCGAGCGCCGACCCGGCCGCCGCCTCCAGCGCGGTCAGCGCCTTGCGCACGTCGCCGCCGGCCAGCCGTACCAGATGGTCCTCGGCGTCGGCGGCCAGCGTGACCGCACCGCCCAGCCCGCGCTCGTCGGTCAGCGCGCGGCGCACCAGCGCCCGCACCGCCGCGTCGTCCAGCGGCTTGAGGGTCAGCAGCACGCAGCGCGACAGCAGCGGCGAGATCACCGAGAAGTACGGGTTCTCCGTCGTCGCCGCCAGCAGCGTGACGGTACGGTCCTCGACCGCGGCCAGCAGCGAGTCCTGCTGGGTCTTGGTGAAGCGGTGCACCTCGTCGATGAACAGCACGGTCGGGGCGCCCCCGGAGCGGCGGCGTCGGCGCGCGGTGTCGATGACCTCGCGCACCTCCTTGACCCCGGCGGTCAGCGCCGACATCGCCACGAAGGTGCGGTCGTCGGCCCCGGCGACCAGGTGCGCGATGGTGGTCTTGCCACTGCCGGGCGGTCCCCACAGGATCACCGACATGGGCGCGCCCCCGGCGACCAGGCGGCGCAGCGGCGCTCCCGGCGCCAGCAGGTGCTCCTGCCCGACCAGCTCGTCCAGGCTGGCCGGACGCATGCGCACGGCGAGGGGTGCGTCGGCCGAAGGCGTCTCGAACCCTGGCGCGGCGCCCCGGTGCGCCGGCGGCGCGGGCTCCAACGGGAACAGGCCTTCGTCATGCATCACGCAGACGATACCCGGCGCCCCCGCCGCGCGCCTCAGCCGATCTTCGTGAGTGACCGTCACCGCCCCTGACCGGCGCTGGGCAGTGCCCGGTTAGGGTGACGGCCATGCCCCTGCACCCCGTTCTCACCGGGCGCCCCGCTCTGCTGGACCGGCTCGACGCGCACCCCTACGCCCGGCTGACCGCCGGAGGCGCCGAGGTTCACGGCTACGAACACGACGGCGCCCTGGTCTGGACCGCGCTCGGCCCGTGGGGCCCGGTCGCGGCCTCACTCGGCGACACCCACGCGGCGATCGAGGTGTTCGGACAGCTGGCGGACGCCGGCGCACTGGCCCAGACCCGGTGGCTGCACCTGCCCCGCGTCCCCGCCGAGGCGGTCGCACGGCGGCTGCCCGTGGTGATCCAGGACGACTGGGACTTCATGTGGACCACGCTCGCCCCGCAGCCGCTGCCCGGGGAGGCCTCGGTACGCGCCCTCGACCCGGACGAACACGCGGCCGTGGACGCGGTGCTCGACGAGGCGCTGCCGCACAGCACCAGCCGCCCCGGCGACCCGCGCATCCGCCGCTGGTACGGCATCAGCGAGGGCGACCGGCTCGTCGCCGTGGCCGGGGACCGCTCCGCCCACGACGTCGGTTTCCTCGCCGGGATCGGGGTGGCCGCCGACCGGCAGGGCTGTGGCTACGGCGCGGCGCTCACCGCCGCGGTGACCCGGCTGCTGCTGGCGGAGTTCGGGTTGTGCTCGCTGGGCGTGATGGCCGACAACACCGGCGCGATCCGCCTCTACCAGCGCCTCGGCTACACCAACGCCATCCCCCGCACCTCCATCCGCCTCACCGACTGACCGGCGCCCCGTCCCTTGATCATTCAAGTTGCCGGGCAATCGGGCGTATCTTGAGCCGTCAATGGCCCGATTGCCCGGCAACTCGACTCGGGGTCGTCCACCCGCCCGTGGGTGGGTGGGGTCAGCGGGTGGGCCAGGTCGATGGGTTTGGGAGGACGTCCAGCAGCCAGGCGCCGATGGCCAGCGCCCCGAGCGTGCACAGCAGGAAGAAGGCGACCCACAGCCCGCCGGGCAGGCGGGTCAGGGCGGCCAGCTGATCCGGGTCCGACCGGCTCGCGGTCCCGCGCCGCCGGTGCAACTGCACCTCGATCACCGGCCGCACCCCGCCGAACAGCAGGAACCACACCCCCGTGTACGCGAACAGCGCCTGCCACGGCGTCGGCGCGTACCAGGAGACGGCGAACACCGCGCCGCCCGTCGCCAGGATCAGCAGCCCCCCGAACCAGTTGCGGATCATGACGAGCATCGCCAGCAGCAGGACGATGCAGATCCACAGCAGCAGCGTGATCAGCCCACGCGACAGCAGCCAGGCCCCGAGCAGCCCGACCAGTGCCGGGGACAGGTATCCGGCCAGCAGCGTCAACACCATCCCGACGCCGGTCGGCCTGCCGCGCATGATGGTCAGCCCCGAGGTGTCCGAGTGCAGCCGGATGCCGCGCAGGCGGCGGCCGGTGAGCACCGCCGCCGCGGCGTGCCCGCCCTCGTGGGCGATGGTGACCGCGTTGCGCACCAGGCGCCAGGTGACGTTGTAGACGACCAACGCCAGCGCGATCACGGCGGCGCCGGTGATGACGCCGAGCGGCGGGGCCGGCTGGGCGGCAAGGATCTGCCCGAGGGGGTACGGCATCAGCAGACAGTACCGGCGCCCGCCGATGCCGTACACGGGCCGATCAGACGGCCGCCAGCACCTCGTCCAGCGGCCGCAGCCGGGTCCGCAGCACCGCCCGGGCCAGCGTGAGGTCCAGCCGCACCTCCTGCGGCCCGGCCGCCACCAGCTCGGCCGAGCGTCCGGCCGGGACCCGGTCGGCGGGGATGCCGTGCCGCGCCGCGACCAGCACCCCCAGCTCGTGCCGGGAGACCGCGTCCGGCCCGGCCACGTGCAGCACGCCCCGGAAGTCGCCGGCCGCCAGTTCCAGCAGCGCGGCGGCGAGGTCGTCCACGGACACCGGTTGGCGCACCTGGTCGGTGAAGAGCACGCCGGTACGGCGACCCAGCGCGAAGTCCAGCACGAGCTGGTGCTGCTTGGAGTCGTCGTCGCCGACGATCAGCGAGGTGCGCACGATCGCGGCGGCCGGGTGCACGGTGGCGACCACGGTCTCCGCGGCCGCCTTGGCCGCGCCGTACGGGTAGACGGGGCTGGGCGGGTCGGCCTCGGTGTAGGGCTGCGGGCGGCCGGCGTACACCGCGTCGGAGGAGACGTGCACCAGCCGCGCCCCGGTGCGGGCCGCCGCCGCGGCGACATGCGCCGCGCCGGAGGCGGTGACGTGCCAGTCGCCCTGGACGTACGCGGTGTGCACCACCGCGTCGGGCCGCAGCTCGTCGACGAGCCGGTCGACGGCCGCCCGGTCCCGGACGTCGACCGGCACCAGCCCCTCCGCGCGAGCGGAGTGGCTGGTGCCGGTCACGTCGTGGCCCGCCGCGCGGGCGAGGGCGACCAGGCGGCCACCGGTGTATCCCGAACCCCCGGTGACCAGGAGCCTCATGCCGAGGCGGCCTCTGCCTTGGGCTTGGCCTCGCCCGGCGCCTTCGGCTTGCCGTCCACGCCCGCCTCCAGGCGCTGCTGCGCCGTGATCGGGGTGGGCGCGCCGGTCAGCGGGTCGAAGCCGCCGCCGGACTTCGGGAACGCGATGACGTCGCGGATCGAGTCGACCCCGGCGAGCAGCATGCAGACCCGGTCCCAGCCGAACGCGATGCCGCCGTGCGGCGGCGGGCCGTAGGCGAACGCGTCGAGCAGGAAGCCGAACTTGTCCTTGGCCTCCTCGTCGGTGATGCCGAGCAGGGTGAACACCCGCTTCTGCACGTCGCCGCGGTGGATACGGATCGAACCGCCGCCGATCTCGTTGCCGTTGCAGACGATGTCGTACGCGTACGCCAGCGCCCGGTCCGGAGCGGTCTCGAAGTTGTCGATCCACTCCTCGTTCGGCGAGGTGAACGGGTGGTGCACCGCGGTCCAGGCACCCTCGATGACGCCCTCGCCCGGCACGTCCACCGGCTCGAACATCGGCGCGTCGACGACCCAGCAGAACGCCCAGGCCGACTCGTCGATCAGGTTCGCCCGCTTGGCGATCTCGATCCGGGCCGCGCCGAGCAGCTCCTGCGAGTGGCGGCGGCTGCCCGCGGCGAAGAACACCGCGTCGCCGGGCTTGGCGCCGACCGCGTCGGCCAGCCCGTTCAGGTGCGCCTCGGACAGGTTCTTGGCGACCGGGCCACGGGCCTCGCCGGTCTCGGCGTCGAGCACCACGTAGGCCAGGCCCCGGGCGCCGCGCGCCTTGGCCCAGTCCTGCCAGCCGTCGAGCTCCTTGCGGGTCTGCGCGGCACCGCCGGGCATGACCACCGCGCCGACGTACTCGGCCTGGAACACCCGGAACTCGGTGCCCTGGAAGTAGCTGGTCAGCTCGGTCAGCTCGACCGCGTAGCGCAGGTCGGGCTTGTCGGAGCCGTAGCGGTTCATCGCGTCGTGGTAGGTGATGCGCGGCAGCGGCGTCGGGATGTCGTACCCGGCCAGCTCGCTCCACAGCGCCCCGACGATCGCCTCGCCGAGCTCGATGATGTCGTCCTGGGTCACGAACGACATCTCGATGTCGAGCTGGGTGAACTCGGGCTGCCGGTCGGCGCGGAAGTCCTCGTCGCGGTAGCAGCGCGCGATCT
The DNA here is from genome assembly GCF_019083965.1 of Catellatospora tritici. Taxonomy (GTDB): domain Bacteria; phylum Actinomycetota; class Actinomycetes; order Mycobacteriales; family Micromonosporaceae; genus Catellatospora; species Catellatospora tritici. The sequence goes on along the minus strand of NZ_JAHRCY010000003.1, from coordinate 522,983 downwards.
GGTAGTAGCGCTCCATGCCCGCCACCATCAGCAGCTGCTTGAACAGCTGCGGCGACTGCGGCAGCGCGTACCAGGCACCCGGCTGCAGCCGCACCGGCACCAGGAAGTCGCGCGCGCCCTCGGGCGTGGACCGGGTCAGCGTCGGGGTCTCGATCTCCAGGAAGTCGCGGGCGCCGAGCACCTCGCGGGCGATGGCGCTGGCGCGCGAGCGCATCCGGATCGCCCTGGCCTGGTTGCCGCGGCGCAGGTCGAGGTAGCGGTGGCGCAGGCGCGCCTCCTCGCCGACGGTGACGTGCTCGTCGATCGGGAACGGCAGCGGGGCGGCCTCGCTGAGCACGGTCAGCTCGGCGACGGTCACCTCGATGGCGCCGGTGGGCAGCTCGGGGTTCTCGTTGCCCGCCGGGCGCAGCCCGACGCTGCCGGTCACCTTCACGCAGTACTCGTTGCGCAGCGCGTGGGCCTGGGCCTCGTCGCGGAACACGATCTGCACGATGCCCGAGGCGTCGCGCAGGTCGATGAAGGTCACGCCGCCGTGATCGCGTCGCCGGGCCACCCACCCGGCGAGGGTGACGGTCTGTCCGGCGTGCTCGGCACGCAGACTTCCGGCGGTATGGGTGCGGATCACGGATCTCTCCTTCGAATGCGGCCTCGCGGCGTCCCGGGGTGCCGGGTCCGCCAGCCGTCATTCTCGCATGTGCCCCGGTGCCCCCCGTCGCGCGCGGTGCCGTCGCCGGGCCGCCGACGTGGCCGGGCGGCCTGACCTCAAATGATCCTGAAGGGGCGCCGAAGATGCGCTTAGTCCGCTTCCGGGCCGCCCTGGGCTGGCCGAGGCTCAGGCCCATGACTCGACTGACCCCGCTCGCGGTCGCGGCCGCGGTGCTCGGCGGCGCGCTGGCGGCCCTGGTGCCGACCTCGGGCGCGTACGCCCACGGGACGATGACCAACCCGGCCAGCCGGGCGTGGTGGTGCTACCAGGAGAACCCGGAGTCGCCGACCAGCCCGGTCTGCCGGGCGGTCGTGGCCGCGGCCGGCACCCAGCCGCTGTACGACTGGAACGAGGTCAACATCGGCGACGCCGCGGGCCGCCACCGCACGATCATCCCGGACGGGAAGCTGTGCAGCGCCGGGCGGGACAAGTACCGCGGCCTGGACCTGGCCCGCGCCGACTGGCCGACCACCACCCTGCCGACGTCCGGCCGCTTCACCTTCCGGTTCAAGGGCACCGCACCGCACCGGGGCACCTTCGAGCTGTACGTCACCCGCGACGGCTTCGACCCGGCCAAGCCGCTGGCCTGGGCCGACCTGGAAGCCCAGCCGTTCCTGCGGAGCACCGACCCGCCGCTGGTCGACGGCGTCTACCAGCTCGCGGGCGACCTGCCCGGGAACAAGCGCGGCCGCCACCTGATCTACACGATCTGGCAGCGCTCGGATAGCCCCGAAGCCTTCTACACCTGCTCCGACGTGGTCTTCGGCGCGGTCGCGGGCGACCCGGCCCCGCCGCTGCCGTCGCCTGCCGCGAGCCGTCCGGCCCCGGCTTCCCCGGCGCCCGCCTCACCCTCGCCCACCTCGCCCTCGCCCGGCTCGCCTTCGCCAACACCGGCCGCACCGTCGGCGCAGGCGTCACCTTCGGCCACCGCGGGCGAGCCGTCGACCGGGACGTCACCGGCACCCGGCGACGTACGCGAGGACACCGGGAACCCCGGCGACGATCAGCTGCCGCGCACGGGCGCAGTGGTGTGGCGGTGGGCGCTGCTGGGCGTCACGCTGGTGGCACTCGGGTTCGTGACGCTGCTCGGACTGCTGCTCACGAGACGTCCGAAACCTGCGCCCAAGGTTTCTCCTGCCACCACATCGTATCGATGATGAACTGGCGGCCGGTGTCGTAGAACTGCACCACCAGGCGGTTGTCCTCGGTCTGCGACACCGCCACCTGGTAGGTGCCGCGCGGCGTCGCCGACACCAGGTGCACGGTCTCGGCGGCGATGCGGATCACCGCGTCGCCGCCGGAGGTCGCGAAGCTGCGCAGGTATGACACCGAGCCGTCCTTCTCCGGCACCACCTGCCAGCCCTCCACCGTCTCGTACGGCGAGGGCTTCGGGTTCGGGGTGGCGGCAGGCGGGCGGCGACTCGGGGACGGCCCGGTGGACGGGGCGGCGGACGGCACGGACGAGGCGGAGGGCTGCGGTGACGGCGTACGGGACGGGGCGGGTGGCACGACCGGGCGCGACGGCGCCACGGCCGGAGACCGCACCGACTCCAGCGACAGCGGCACCGGCTCGGGCACGGCCGCGGCCAGGACCGGGCGCAGCCCGATCCACACCACCGTCGCCGCCACCGCCGTGGCGGCCGCCCAGCCGGACACGTACAGCACCGCACGCACACCGACCGGCCACCGCGAACCCATCCCGCTATCTAACCGCTTCCGCTACGGTGCCCACCATGCCCCTCGTACTCGTCGTGGAGGACGACCCCACCATTCGCGACGCCCTCGGCAACGCGCTCACCACCGCCGGTTACGCCGTGCAGACCGTCGGCACCGCGCTGCAGGGACTGCGCTCGCTCACCGGCGAGCACGGAGACCGCCCCGACCTGGTCATCCTGGACCTCGGTCTGCCCGATCTGGACGGAGCCGACGCGCTGCGGATGATGCGCGCCGTCAGCGACGTCCCCGTCATCGTCGCCACCGCCCGCCGGGGCGAGCACGACGCGATCCGTCTGCTCAACTCCGGCGCCGACGACTACATGACCAAGCCGTTCTCGGCCGCGCACGTCACCGCGCGGGTCGCGGCGGTGCTGCGGCGCACCCAGCCGCGCACCGAGACCCCCGACACGGTCGTGGAGATCGGGCCGCTGCGCCTGGACGAGCGCACCCGGACCGTCTCCTTCAACGGCGTCCCCCTCACCCTCACCCGCAAGGAGTACGACGTGCTGGCCTACCTCGCCGCCCGGGTCGGGCGCGTGGTGACCCGCCGGGAACTGTTCACCGAGGTGTGGCAGCAGCCGTTCGTCGGCGCCGACCAGACCCTCGACGTGCACCTGTCCTGGCTGCGGCGCAAACTCGGCGAGTCCGCCGCGCAGCCGCGGATGCTGCGGACGATCCGCGGCGTCGGCGTGATGCTGGTGCCCCCGTCGTGAGAGCGGTGCTGGCCCGCGGCACGCTCGCGGTGACGTCGATGGTGGCGCTGGCGTTCCTGGTGCCGCTGGCGTTGGTGACCAAGCAGATCGCCGCCGACCGCGCCCTGGTCGACGCTCGGCAGCAGGCCGCGGCCGCGGTCACCGCGATGACCGTGGCCGCCGACCGGGCCGAACTGGCCCGTGCCGTCGCCGCGACCGTCGCCGGGCCGCAGCACCGGATGGCGGTGCACCTGCCCGACGGCGAACCGCTGGGCGCCACCCACGCCCGGCCCGAGGACGTCGACGTGGTCGCCGCGCGCGGCGGGGCGCTCACCGTCGAGGTCACCGGCGGCGTGGTGCTGCTGCAGCCCGCGGCGCTGGACGGCGGTCGTACGGCGGTGGTGGAGGTGTTCGTGCCCGCCGACGACCTGACCCGTGGCGTGGCCACCGCCTGGTGGTCCATGGGCGTGCTGGCGACGCTGCTGGTCGCCGCGTCGGTGGTGCTGGCCGACCGGCTCGGCGCCCGGGTCGTGCGGGCCACCCGCTCGCTGGCCACCGCCTCCCGCGCCATCGGCGCCGGCGACCTGACCGTACGCGTGCGGCCCGATGGCCCGCCCGACCTGCTCGACGTCGGCGAGGCGTTCAACGCCATGGCCGACCGCCTCAACGCGGTGATCAATGACGAGCGCGAGCGCGCCGCCGACCTGTCGCATCGATTGCGCACGCCGCTGACCGCGCTGCACCTGGACACCGACGCGCTGCCGCCCGGCCCGGCCAGCGACCGCATGCGGCAGGCGGTGTTGGCGCTCGACGCCGAGATCGACGCCATCATCGCCGGGGCCCGCCGCACCGTCGCCGAACGCGCCGCCGAGCAGACAGACCTGGTCGACGTGGTCGCCGACCGTTTGGCGTTCTGGTCCGTGCTCGCCGAGGACCACGGCCGCCCCTGGCAGGTGCACGGCGCCGACGGCCCGGTCTGGCTGCCGGTGCCCCGCGCCGAGGTCATCGGCGCCGTGGACGCCCTGGTCGGCAACGTATTCCGGCACACCCCGCAGGGCACCGGCTTCCGCCTGGAGGTCACCGGCAGCGGGCTGGTGGTCGAGGACGCGGGCCCCGGCATCGCCGACCCGGAGGCCGCGCTGCGGCGCGGCGTCAGCGGCGGCGGCTCGACCGGTCTGGGCCTGGACATCGTGGTCCGGGTCGCCCGTCAGGCGGGCGGGGCGGTGACGGTCGACCGCGGCGAACTCGGCGGCGCCCGCATCACGGTCACTCTCGCCCCCGCCACGCCGACCCCAGCCCTCGCCCCCACCCGCTTCCGCCGCGGCCTGCCCACCTGACCGCCCACCCGCCCTCGCCCGCCGGGCGGAGGCTGCAGTTTCGGGGAAACTGCGGGAAAGCGGCCCAGGATTCACGCACTTTCCCTGAAACTGCAGCCGATCTTGGGTGGCGCGACGACGGGCGCGCGTCCGTTCGCGGGCGCGCCGAGGCGCCCGGCACGGACGGCGGTGTCGCCAGGTGCCGGGCGCGGGCGGTGGATCAGGCGGCGTGGCCCGCCAGCAGCTCCGCGGCGGCCTGACCGCAGACCGCGGCCGCGCCGTACGTCGCCACGTGCGTCCCGCCCACCGGCTCCCCCGCCGGTACGCCCATCTCCACCACGACCGTGTCCGGTCGCGCCGCCACCACGCCGTGCAGCAGCTCACGCAGCCACGGGTGCCGGTGCGGATCCCGGCACACCAGCACCGGAGTGCCGCCGTTCAGCCCGGCCAGCACCTCCCCGACGGTGCTCTCCTCGCCGAGTCGGATCACCGTGGTGTCCGGCCGCAGCGCGCGCAGCGGCTCCCCGACCCCCCACGGCGTGCTCGCCTCGATGGCGAGGTTGGTGGCGGTGGTGAATTCGATGACGTGCGCGGGGCCGGGCAGCGGCAGCCGCTGCTCACCGCTGACGCGCAGGGCGCGGCGGGCGGCGTCCAGGCCGACGGTGGGCCGGTTGGCGGCCTCCCACTGGGCGGCGGCGGCGGCGCGGGCGGTACGCAGCGCGGCGCTGTCGGCGGCGAACGCGGCCACCCGCTCGGCGGCCTCGACCAGGCGGCTCTCGGGCAGTTCGCCGCTGACGACGGCGTCGACGATGGCGTTGCGCAGCAGTTCGACGGTGGCTTCGTCGGCGCGTTCGCCACCGACGCAGATGGCGTCGGCGCCGCCGGCGATGGCGAGCACGGCGGCGCCGCCGAGGCCGTACCGCTCGGAGACGGAAGCCATCTCGATGCCATCGGTGACGATGAGGCCGGTGAAGCCGAGCTGTTCGCGCAGCAGGTCGACGAGCACGGACGGGCTCATGGTGGCGGGGCGCTGCTGGTCGAGCGCGGGCACCAGCAGGTGCGCGGTCATGATCGAACGTACGCCCGCGTCGATGGCGGCCCGGAACGGCGGCAGTTCGACCAGCCCGAGCCGGGCGGCGTCGACCTCGATGATCGGCAGCCCGTGGTGGGAGTCGACGCCGGTGTCGCCGTGGCCGGGGAAGTGTTTGGCGCAGGCGGCCACGCCGGTGGATTGCAGACCGCGCACCCAGGCGGCGGTGTGCCGGGCGACCAGGGCCGGGTCGGCGCCGAAGGACCGCACCCCGATGACGGGGTTGTTCGGGTTGTTGTTGACGTCGGCGGTGGGCGCGTAGTTCATGGTGATGCCCGCGGCCGCGAGCTGCGCGCCGATGTCGGCGGCGACGGCCTCGGTCAGCGCCGGGTCGTCGACGGCGCCGAGGGCGTGGTTGCCGGGGCGGCGGCTGCCGGTGGCCACGTCGAGGCGGGTGACGTCGCCGGACTCCTCGTCGACGGCGATGACGATGTCGGGGTTCTCCGCGACCAGGGCCGCGGTCAGCGCCGCGAGCTGCACCGGTTCGACGATGTTGCGGGCGAACAGCACGACGCCGCCGAGGCCGTCGTTGAGTCTGCGGCGCAGCCACTCGGGCGGGGTCGTGCCCACGAAGCCGGGCTGCAGGACCGCGTCGGCCAACCGGAACAGGCCACGGTCGTGCAGCGGACGACGCGTCCCCGGCGCGGGGACGGCGGGCGCCGGGGACGTGCGGTGATCTGTCGTGGTCATGCGCGTGCAGCCCCCCGGTTCGGGTATGGAGGCCACAACACTATTACTAAAGTTTACTAATTAAAAGTACCTTCCACCGTGGGCTGCAGATCGGTACTCGGTGGATTCCACTGTCCGGCGCCCGCCTCGACCTGTTCGCCCGATCGGATGTCCTTCACCGTGTCGCTCGCCCCGTCCTGGCCCGGGAACCACACGTACGGGATGCCGCGCCGCTCGGCGAAGCGGATCTGCTTGCCGAACTTGGCCGCGTTGGGCGACACCTCGGTGGCGATGCCGCGCGAGCGCAGGGTCGCCGCGATGCGGTCGGCGGTGCGCCGATCCTCCTCGGCGGCCACCGCGACGACCACCACGGTGGGCACCGACCGGCTCGCGGTCAGCGCGTTCTCGCCGAACAGCGCGCCGAGCAGACGGCTCACCCCGATCGACAGCCCGACTCCGGGGAACCGGTCGTTGCCGGACTCGGCCAGGTTGTCGTAGCGGCCGCCCGAGCACAGCGAGCCGTAGCGCTCCAGCCCGGCCAGCTGCGTCTCGTATACGGTGCCGGTGTAGTAGTCCAGGCCGCGGGCGATCTTCAGCTCGGCCCGGCACAACCCGGGCGAGTGCTCGTTGGCCGCCTCGACGACCATGGCGAGCTCGGCCAGGCCCTCCTCCAGCAACGGATCGGTGACGCCGAGCTTGCGCACCTCGTCGACGAAGGACGCGTCCTGCGCCGAGATCTCGGCCAGGGCCAGGCACAGCTTGGCCTGCGACTCGGCCACGCCGAGGGTGGCCAGCTCGGCGATGACCCCGGCCGGGCCGATCTTGTCGAGCTTGTCCAGCACCCGCATCACGGCCTCGGGGTCCTCGATCCCGGCGCCGGTGTAGAAGCCCTGCAGCACCTTGCGGTTGTTGACCAGGATGGTCGCCTTCGGCACCGGCAGGCCCGCGAGCGCGTCGCCGATGACCAGCGGCAGCTCGGCCTCGTAGTGCGCGGGCAGGGTGTCGCGGTCGACGATGTCGATGTCGGCCTGGATGAACTCGCGGTAGCGGCCCGCCGCCGGGCGCTCGCCGCGCCACACCTTCTGGATCTGGTACCGGCGGAACGGGAAGTGCAGCTTGCCGGCGTTCTCCAGCACGAAGCGGGCGAACGGCACGGTCAGGTCGAAGTGCAGGCCGAGGCTGGCGTCGGAGGTGTCGTTCGGGTCGGCCTGCAGCCGCCGCAGCACGTACACCTCCTTGGAGGTCTCGCCCTTGCGCAGCAGCTGGTCCAGCGGTTCGACGGCGCGGGTCTCCAGCGACGCGAAGCCGTACAGCTCGAAGGTCCGCTGGATGCGCTCGATGAACCGTTGCTCGATGACGCGCTGCGCGGGCAGCCATTCGGGAAAACCGGACAACGGCATGATCTTGCTCATGAGGTGGGCTCCTGAAAGATGAAAAGTCGCGCCGATTACAGGCCGCGGCGGGGTCCGGGCGAACCCAGACCGCGCAGCCAGGGGTTGTGCGCGCGCTCACGGCCGATGGTGGTGGAAGGGCCATGGCCGGGCAGCACGACGGTCTCGTCGGCCAGCGTCAGCACCTTGTCGCGCAGGCTCGCCGCCATCAGCGCGTCGCTGCCGCCCGGCAGGTCGGTGCGACCGATGCCGTCGCGGAACAGCACGTCACCCGAGAAGCAGGTGGGCTCGCCGTCCGCGCCGGGCAGCCGGAACATCACCGACCCGCCGGTATGGCCCGGCGCATGGTCGACGGTGATCTCCAGCCCGGCCAGCGACAGCACGGCACCGTCCTTGAGCTCGGCGACGTCGTCGGGTTCGGCATACGGCAGGCGCCCGCCGAACATGGCGGTCAGATCCATCGACAGCGCCTTGGCCGGGTCGGCCAGCAGCTCCCGGTCGTCGGGGTGGATCCACGCGGTGATCCCGCGCGCGCCGCACACGGGCGCCACGGAGAAGGTGTGGTCGAGGTGGCCGTGGGTGAGCATCACCGCGGCGGGCCGCAGCCGGTGCTGGGCCAGCACCTCGTCGAGCCGGTCGACCACCCCGATACCGGGGTCGACCACGACGCACTGCTCCCCGGCGGCTGGGGCGACCACGTAGCAGTTGGTCCCGAACGCCTGTGCCGGAAAGCCCACGACAAGCACGACGACAATCCCCTTTCCCACTGGTACGGCCCAGCCTAGTGCTCGCGGCGGACGGGACCGGTCCCGGACACCCGACGGGTTCGCGCGACGCTGCTCACGCCTCGGAACTGATGATCGGTCATGTTCGGCGGACTCGCATAACCGTTTCCCAGCGTTTACCCGTACACTCGCTCGACGTGTGGCGCGGCCCACGCAAACCGATACGGCCACGGCCGACGGCGCGTGATACCGACACACCACCCCTAACGTGATAAAGGTGACACGGTGGCTTTGGCTGCCGCGGTCAATGGTGACAGGAGGAGTCGGGTGGCTTCGAGCAATACCCGGCAGCGCAAGCTGGCACGCGCCAAGGTCGACCGGCAACTCGTCCGGCGGGCCGAGTCGACGCGCCGCTCGCGGCAGCTCAAGGCGGTCTTCGGCGGTCTGCTCGCGATCGCGGTCGTCGCGGTTCTGGGCATGTGGAGCTTCGGTGTCTTCGACGCCAAGCCCGCGGAGACTCCCGTCGCCGAGACGTGCACCTGGGACCCGCGCGACACCGCGGCGAACACGCAGCTCAACGATGTGGGCAGGCCGGCGGCCAACGGCATGCCGACCTCGGGCACGTCGGCGATGACCATCGCGTTCAACAGCGGCAACGTGGTCGCCGAGCTCGACCGCGGCCTCGCGCCGTGCGCCGCGGCGAGCCTGAAGTACCTGGCCGACAGCGGGTACTACAACAACACCAAGTGCCACGAGATCACCCGTGGCGCCGAGCAGTTCGCGCTGCGCTGCGGTGACAAGTCGGAGTCGGGCAACGGCGGTGCCGCCTACGGCTGGTACCCCGAGAACCAGCCCGCCGAGGCCGCCCCGGCCGCGTCGGCGGACCCGTCGGCCGCGCCGTCGGCCAGCGCCTCGGCCGCCCCGAGCGCGTCGCCCAGCCCGGCCGCCGCGCCGCGCTACCCGGCCGGCACCATCGCGATGCAGCCGACCCTGACCGGCAGCCAGTTCCTGATCTTCTACCAGGACTCGAACACCACCGACACCTACTCCATCGTGGGCAAGGTGAAGGACGGGCTCGACGTGATCAAGAAGATCGCGGAGCAGGGCGCCATCGACAACGGCAACGGCGGCAAGACGAAGCCGAAGAAGGACGTCGTCATCACCACGCTGACCGTGGTCGACAGCACCGCGCCGGCGCCGTCGGATCCCGCCTCGCCGCAGGCGTCGGCGAGCGCCGCCCCCAGCGACAGCCCCAAGCCCACCGCGTCGGCTTCCGCCGCCAGTTGATCAGTTAGCAGGAGGACAGACCCGTGAGTTCCACGATCCAGCGCCAGCGTGCCGCGGCTCGCGCGCGGCTCGAGCGCCAGATGGGCGAACGGCTGGAGGAGTCGCGCAAGCGCAAGCAGCGCAACGCCGTGATCGGCGCCGGCCTGGCGCTGCTGCTCGTCGTCGGCGGTGTGGTGTGGGCAGTGACCGCCATGTCCGGCGACGACGACAAGGGCGCCGCCGCCGCCGGGGCCAGCCCCTCGCCGGTCGCCCAGCAGTGCGCCTGGGCGCCCGAGGACACGACGGCGAACAAGAACCTCAAGGACGTCGGCACGCCGCCCACCAAGGACATCGCCACCAAGGGCACCCAGACCATGACCATCGCCCTGAACTCGGGCACGGTCGAGGTCGAGGTCAACACCGCCAAGGCGCCCTGCACCGCGGCCAGCATGACGTACCTGGCGTCGAAGAAGTTCTTCGACAACACCAAGTGCCACCGCCTCACCACCGAGGGCATCAAGGTGCTCCAGTGCGGCGACCCGAGCGGCACCGGCATGGGCGGCCCGTCGTACAAGATGGCCGAGGAGAACCTGCCCAACGTCACCGACCCGACCACGGCGTACCCGCCCGGCACCATCGCCATGGCGAACACCGGCCAGCCCGGCAGCACCGGCAGCCAGTTCTTCATCGTGTACGACACCAGCCAGCTCGGCCCGAACTACACCGTGCTCGGCAAGGTCACCAAGGGCCTGGACGTGGTCAAGAAGATCGGCGAGACCGGTGCGGTCAAGGACGGCAAGTCCGCGCCCGACGGTGAGCCGAAGAACCCGGTCACCATCACCTCGCTGACGGTCACCCCGCCCAGCGCGAGCTGACCCACGCACCACACCGCGAGCAGGGCGGGCCCGTCGACGGGCCCGCCCTGCTCCGTGTCCGGCACCGGTCGCGACCGGCCAGGAGAGCGAAGACGAGCGATATCGCGCTACGCTGCGGTCCCCCGCCGACAGGAGACGTTTCTCGTGGCCACTCCACCCTGGACCCCTGAGCCCAACCAGTTCACCGCCCCAACGCCGCAACGCCGGGGCACCCGTGTCTGGGTGATCGTCGTGGTCGTCTCCGCCATCGTCGCCCTGCTGCTGTGCCTGGTCGGCGCCGCGGTCGTCCTGCTGCTGCGCGTCGGCGACGCGGTCGACGAAGCCGCCGGCCCTCAAGCCCCCCGGGCGCCCCTCGGGCAGTCCGCACCGGCGGCGCCCGCCGGAACGGCGTTGTGCAAGTGGCAGCCGAGCAGCGTCCCCGGCTACGACCGGGAGGTCGGCACCCCGTCGACCACCGTCCCCGCCCGGGGCAGCCAGACCATGACCATCAAGACCAACCGTGGCGTGATCACGATCGCGATCGACACGGCGAAGGCGCCCTGCACCGCGGCCAGCATGTCGTACCTCGCCTCGCACGGGTTCTTCGCCGGCAGCAGCTGCCACCGGCTCACCACCCGGGGCATCAGCGTGCTGCAGTGCGGTGATCCGACCGGCACCGGCATGGGCGGTCCGACGTACAAGTACGCCGACGAGAACCTGCCGAACGTCACCGACCCGACCAAGGCGTACCCGGTGGGCACGGTGGCCATGGCGGACACCGGCATGCCGGAGAGCACCGGCAGCCAGTTCTTCATCGTCTGGGGCCCCAGCGAGCTCGCGCAGGACTACACCGTGCTGGGCCGGGTCACCGCGGGAATGGACCTGGTGACGGCGGTCGGCCGGGCGGGCGCGGTGCGCGACGGCAAGGCGGCCGAGGACGGCACGCCGAAGCTGCCGGTGCTGATCAACACGATCACGATCACGGACCCGGCCTGATCTGACCCGATTCGACCTAGAATGGGGACGAGAGGCAGGTGTGGACATGACATTTCTGCTGTGGATCCTCGCCGTCATCCTGGTCGTCGCCGGCATCTTCGCGCTGGTGCGACGCCAGATCCTCTGGGGCATCGTCCTCATCGTCATCGGGCTGCTGGTCGGCCCAGGTGGGGTGAGCATTTTCACCCACTGACGCAGCAGGCGCCCGCGACACGTTCGCGGGCGCCTTTGCTTGACCTACCGCGGGCGCCTTTGCTTGACCTACCCGGGCTCAGGCGCCGGAGGTCACCCGGTAGGCGTCCATCACGCCCTCCACGCCGCGTACGGCGTTGAGCAGGTGGCCCAGGTGCTTGGGGTCGGCCATCTCGAAACTGAACCGGCTCACCGCGATCCGGTCGCGGGTGGTGGTGACCGTCGCGGACAGGATGTTCACCCGCTCCTCGCTCAGCGCCCGGGTGATGTCGGCCAGCAGCTTGTGCCGGTCCAACGCCTCCACCTGGATCGCGACCAGGAACATCGAACCCGCGGTGGGTTTCCAGGTCACCTCGACCAGGCGCTCCGGCTGCGCCTTGAGGTCCGGGGTGTTCACACAGTCCTCGCGGTGCACCGAGATGCCGCCGGAGCGGGTCATGAACCCGTAGACCGCGTCGCCGGGCACCGGGGTGCAGCAGCGGGCCAGCTTGATCCAGACGTTGGAGACGCCCTGGACCTGGACACCGGGGTCGTGACCGGGCGCCCGGGTCCGGCTGGGCCGGGTGGGCACGGTGCTCTCGGCGATGTCGTCGATCGCGCCTTCCTCGCCGCCGTACCCGGCGACGAGGCGCTGCACCACCGACTGGGCCGACACCTGCCCCTCGCCGACCGCGGCGTAGAGCGAGGTGATGTCGCTCAGGTGCAGCTCACGCGCGATGGCCAGCAGGCCGCCCGCGGTCAGCAGGCGCTGCAGCGGCAGGCCCTGCCGGCGCATGGCGCGGGCCAGGGAGTCCTTGCCCGCGTCGATGGCCTCGTCGCGGCGCTCCTTGTTGAAGTACTGCCGGATCTTGGTGCGTGCCCGCGACGACTTGACGAAGCCCAGCCAGTCCTGCGTCGGCCCGGCCGATTCGGACTTCGAGGTGAAGATCTCCACCACGTCGCCGTTGGACAGCACCGACTCCAGCGGCACCAGCTTGCTGTTGACCCGGGCGCCGATGCACCGGTGCCCCACCTCGGTGTGCACCGCGTACGCGAAGTCGACCGGCGTGGAGCCGTTGGGCAGCGCGATGACCTCGCCCTTGGGCGTGAAGACGAAGACCTCCTGGCTGGACAGGTCGTGGCGCAGCGCGTCGAGGAACTCACCCGGGTCGGACGTCTCCCGCTGCCAGTCCAGCAGCTGCCGCAGCCAGGTCATGCCGTCGATGTGACTGGACGGGCCGACCACCGTCGAGGAGGAGCTCTTCGCGCCCTCCTTGTACTTCCAGTGCGCCGCGATGCCGTACTCCGCCGTGCCGTGCATGGCGTGGGTGCGGATCTGCATCTCCACCGGCTTGCCGTTGGGGCCGATCACGGTGGTGTGCAGCGACTGGTAGAAGTTCATCTTCGGCATGGCGATGTAGTCCTTGAACCGGCCGGGAACCGGTTGCCAGGCCGCGTGGATCACGCCGAGCGCCGCGTAGCAGTCGCGGACGGTGTCGACCAGGATGCGCACACCCACCAGGTCGTAGATCTCGTTGAAGTCGCGCCCGCGCACGATCATCTTCTGGTAGATCGAGTACAGGTGCTTCGGGCGCCCGGTGACCTTGGCGTTGATCTTCGAGCCGCGCAGGTCGGACTGCACCCGATCGGTGACCGCCCGCAGCAGGTTGTCCCGCTGCGGGGTGTGGTCGGAGACCAGCCGCTGGATCTCCTTGAACCGCTTCGGGAACAGGGTGGCGAAGGACAGGTCCTCCAGCTCCCACTTGACCGTGTTCATACCGAGGCGGTGCGCCAGCGGGGCCAGGATCTCCAGCGTCTCGCGCGCCTTCTGCTCCCGCTTGGCCTGCGGCAGGAACGTGAGCGTACGCATGTTGTGCAGCCGGTCGGCCAGTTTCACCACCAGCACGCGCGGATCCTTGGCGGTGGAGACGACCATCTTGCGGATCGTCTCGGCCTTGGCCGAGTCGCCGAGCTTCACCTTGTCCAGCTTGGTGACGCCGTCGACCAGCAGCGCGACCTCGTCGCCGAAGTCGGCGCGGGCCTGCTCCAGCGTGTAGGGCGTGTCCTCGATGGTGTCGTGCAGCAGCGCCGCGACCAGCGTGGTGGTGTCCATGCCGAGGTCGGCCAGGATGCTCGCCACCGCCAGCGGGTGCGTGATGTACGGGTCGCCGGACTTGCGGAACTGGCCCTCGTGCCACTGCCGGGCCGTCTCGTACGCCTTCTGCAGGACCTTGATGTCGGCCTTGGGGTGCGCGGCACGGTGGGCCGCGATCAGCGGCTCCAGCTCCTCACTGACACTGGCCGACTGCCAGGGCGCGTTGAAGCGCGACAGGCGCGCCCGCACCCGCCGCCCCGACGGGACGGTGCTGAACATGCCGAGCTGGTTGGTGCCGGGCGCGGCCCGCACCTCCGGCGCGGCGCTGCCGTCCTCGGCGGGCGCCGTGGCCACCGGCTGGTCGGCCGCGGCCTTGGCGGCCACACCGCTAGCGGCCGTGTCACCGGTGGAGTTGGCCGAGGCACCCTTCGTCGCCTTGGCCGGGGCACCGCCGCCGGCCTGCGCCGATTCGGCCACGGCCACGTTCGGGGCGACTTCGGAAGACAACGGCCGCTCCTTCAGAAGAGGTTCGGATAGCCCATGCTACCTGGGATCGTGCGCGTCGGCTCAGCTCAGACCCGCAGCAGTGCGTGTACGGGCCGTCCGGTCAGCCTTTCGCGGCCGTTCAGGAAACCCAGCTCGATAAGCACCAGGAATCCGGCCACCTGCCCGCCGGACCGCTCGACCAGGTCCAGCGTCGCTTCGGCGGTGCCACCGGTGGCCAGCACATCGTCCACGACCAGCACCCGCTGGCCGGACGTGAACGAGCCCTCGCTGATCTCCAGCGTAGCCTGGCCGTACTCCAGCGCGTACGAGGCGGAGTGGGCAGGTCGGGGAAGTTTGCCCGCCTTGCGGACCGGGACGACGCCCTTGCCCGCCGCGTAGGCCACCGCGGCGGCGATGACGAAGCCGCGTGCCTCCACCCCCACCACCACGTCGAAGGTGTCCGCACCGTAGTGGTCCACGATCACGTCGATCAGCTCGCGGAAGGCCGGCCCGTCGGCGAACAGCGGGGTGAGGTCCTTGAACATGACCCCAGCCTGCGGGAAGTCGGGCACGTCGACGACCAGTTCGGCCACGCGCGCCGCAGTGGCCGGACCGCTGTCACCCTGCAGCACATCGTTCGTCACGCGCTCACCCTAACGGCAACCGGCCAGACGGTGCCGCCCGGGACACACGGGACAGGCCCGGCACCTCGAGGGGTGCCGGGCCTGTGGGTGAAACGTGCGCGTCAGCGACGCTTGCTCGTCGGGCGGCCGCCCGGACGGACCGGCTTGGCCCCGGCCTTCGGCGCCGAGGTGGCGCCGACGACGACCGGCTGACCCGGGACGTCGGCCGACTTGGCCACCGCCGCCCGACGGGCGCGCACCCGCTGGGTGTGGTTGATGATGACCGGGTCCATCTCCTTCAGCCACACCAGCACCGGGGTGGCGAAGAACAGGGACGAGTAGACCGCCATGCCCATACCGATGAACAGCACCAGGCCCAGGTCCTTCAGCGTGCCCGCACCCAGCAGGCCGGCGCCGATGAACAGCAGGCCGCCGACCGGCAGCAGCGCCACCAGCGAGGTGTTGATCGACCGCATGAAGGTCTGGTTCAGCGCCAGGTTCGCCGCCTCGGCGTACGTCGTGGTGCTGGAGCCCGTGATGCCACGGGTGTTCTCCTGCACCTTGTCGAACACGACGACGACGTCGTAGAGGGCGAAACCGAGGATGGTGAGGAAGCCGATCACGGTCGACGGCGTGACCTCGAAGCCGACCACGGAGTAGACCGCGGCGGTGGCGACCAGGTCGAAGATGAGCGAGGCGACCGCGGCCGCGGCCATCCGCCACTCGAACCGGATGATCAGGTACGCGGTGACCACCAGCAGGAAGATGCCCAGACCCAGCAGCGCCTGCTGCGTGACCTGCTCACCCCACGCCGGGCTGACGACGTCGTCGCTGATCGCCTTCGGCTCGATGTTGAGCTTCGTGGCGATGGACTCCTTGACCGTCTTGGCCTGCTCGGTGTCCAGCGCCGAGGTGCGGATCAGGTAAACGGCGTTACCGATCTGCTGCGCCGGAACAAGCGTCGCGTCGGGCTTGACCGCCTTGACCGCGTCGTCCACGGTGCGCTCGACGTCGGCCAGCGAGCCGGCCGAGACCGGCACCTGGAACTGGTTGCCGCCGGAGAACTCGATACCCGGCTTGAAGCCGATCAGCACCAGGCTGAGCACTGCCAGCAGCAGCACGCCGCCGGCCACGCCGAACCACAGCTTGCGCCGCTCGACGATCTTGAGTCCGGCCTCACCGCGGTAGAGGCGGGATGCGAGACCACTCATGCCTTAGCCTCCTTGGCTTCGTGCAGCACGCGGCCGAGGCCGCTGACGCGCGGGGACAGGAACGCGTCGGTGCGGGCGAACAACGCCATGATCGGGTAACGGAACAGGAACACCACGATCAGGTCGATCAGGGTCGCCAGACCCAGCGCGAAGGCGAAGCCCGCCACCGCGCCGGTGGAGACCAGGTACAGCACCAACGCGGCCAGCAGCGAGATCGCGTTGGCGGTGAGGATGGTGCGACGCGCCCGGGTCCAGGCCCGCTGGACCGCGCTGCGCGGAGCACGACCCTCGCGGATCTCGTCCTTGAGTCGTTCGAAGTAGATGACGAACGAGTCGGCCGCGACACCCAGTGACACGATGAAGCCCGCGATACCGGCCAGGCTGAGCGTGAAGCCCATGGTCCGGCCGAGCACCACCAGCGCCAGGAAGGTCAGCACCGCCGACAGCGCCAGCGACAGGGTGATGACCGTGCCGAGCAGGCGGTAGTAGAAGAACGAGTAGATCACGACCAGCAGCAGGCCGATGCCCGCCGCCAGCAGACCCGCCTGCAGGTGCTCGCCACCCAGGGTCGCCGTGATGGTCTGCGTCTCCTGCGGCTCGAAGGTCATCGCCAGCGAGCCGTAGGTGATGCCGTCGGCCAGCGCCTTGGCGGTGTCGACGGTGAAGTCACCGGTGATCTGCGACCGGTCGGTCAGCACGCCCTGGATGGCCGGCGCCGAAAGGATCTTGTTGTCGAGCACCACCGCGACGCGGCACCGGCCGTCGGTGTCGACCGCAGCCGGGTCGCACTTCGGATCGCCGGTGTTGTTGAACGCTTCCTTGGTCAGGTTGGTCCACTTGTCCTGGCCCGCACCGGAGAAGGTCAGGTTGACCACCCAGCGGCTGGTGCCCTGCTCGATGCCCGCGGTGGCCGTGTCCACGTCGGTGCCGGCGACCTTGGCCACGTCCAGCAGGTTCTTGCCGACGCCGTCACAGGCGACGACCTTCTTGCTCGCGTCACGGATCGAGCCGGCCACGCGGCCGTCCAGCTTGTCGCAGGTCACCTGCGGCACGTAGAACTGGATCTCCGTCGGCAGGACGCCGACCTCGTTCGGGCTCAGGTCTGCGAACGGCTTGAGCGCCTGGATCGCGGCGGCGTCGGTCGGCACGGCGGTCAGCGCCTTGGCCGCGTCCCACGCGGCCTTGCCGACCTTGGCCTGCACCTGCGCCTCGGTCACCGGAGCCTTGGGGTCCTGCGCGGCCGGGGTCGCCGCGGGCGAGGCCGAGGCGGACGGGCTCGCGCTGGGCGCGGCGGCCATCGCGCCGCCGCCGCCGGACCCGGAGGCCTTGGGCGACGGGGTGCCGGAGGCGCTCGGCTTGGCCGAGGCCGACGGGCTCGTCGAGGCGGAGACCGACGGGCTCGGCGCCGGGGCGGTCGCCGCGCCGCTGCCGTCGGTCACGTTGATGACCTTGCGGAAGAACAGCTGCGATGCCTGGCCGACATCGCGGATCGCGTCGTTCTCCTTCTTCGCGACCTGGATCACGATGAGGTTGTTGCCCTGGGTGACGACCTGGGCCTCGGACACGTTGAGCGCGTCGACGCGGTCCTGGATGATCAGGCGGGCCTGCTCCAGCTCTTCGGGCTTGGGCGGAGCCCCGTTGTCAGTCACTGCCTTGAGGGTGACCCGCGAGCCGCCGACGAGGTCGAGTCCGAGCTGGGGGGCCAGGCGGTCACTGAAGCCGCCCTTTCCGCCGAACCAGGCCAGGCTGGCGAGGATGACGAAGATGGCGCCGAGCAAGGCGAGTTGCCGCCCGGGGCGCATCTGTCCCTGAGGTGGTGCCACGGCTGTCGAGTCCTTCTGGGAATGGGTGTCGGATGGGAGTACGCCACGGCCGGGACGCGGCCGTGGCGTGGGGGTTCCTTACTTGTCTTCCTGCACGGGGTTGTCCACCACGTGCTCGGTCGGTGCGGTCGTCTGCGAGACCACGCGACCCACGGCCTGACGCGCGTAGCGCGCGGTGACACCGGGCGAGATCTCCAGCGTGACGCTCTCGTCGTCGACGCCCACCACCGTGCCGTACAGGCCGCCGATCGTGATGATCTTGTCGCCCGCGCCGAGCGCCTTCTGCATCGACTCGGCCTCCTTGCGGCGCTTGGACTGCGGCCGGATGAACATGAAGTACATCAGGCCGAAGAGAAGCGCGATCATGAGGAGCGGAGTCCAGCCCCCGCCGCCCGATGAACCACCCACGATGTGACCTTTCCACATGGCCCCGCGGCGCAGCCTCGCGCGCCGTCGGTGGCGACTGTCGTCCGTTCGGACCGCGCGAAGTCTAGTCGGTGTGCTGACGATCGCACACTTGCGGTGCGGATCACGTTAAGATCACGGCCCGGCCAGGTGGTCAGGTGTCCGGCTGACTGTCGGCGGAGAACAGGTCGGGTACCCCGGTGGTACCTGACCCGAAAGTACCATTCGGGGGATTTTTCCCGAGATGCCGCCACGCACCGGCGGTGGCGACCCGGCCCCGGGGCGTACGCGCGAGCAGGCCCGCACGCACCAGAAATGGTTCCACCACCTCCTCGACCGTGTCGGGTTGCTCACCCACAGCGACCGCCAGCGTGGACAGACCCACCGGTCCGCCGCCGAACAGTTCCACCAGGGCGACCAGCACCGCGCGGTCCAGCCGGTCCAGGCCCGCGTCGTCGACGTCGTACACCTTCAGCGCCGCGCGGGCGGCCGACACCGTGACCACGCCGTCGGCCCGCAGCTCGGCGTAGTCGCGCACCCGGCGCAGCAGGCGGTTGGCGACACGCGGTGTGCCGCGCGAGCGCCCGGCGATCTCGACGATGCCCTCGGTGGTGGCGGCCACCCCGAGAATCCGCGCCGAGCGCTGCAGCAGCACCGCCAGCTCGGCTGAGCTGTAGAACTCCATGTGCCCCACGAAACCGAACCGGTCGCGCATCGGCCCGGTCAGCAGGCCCGCCCGGGTCGTCGCGCCGACCAGCGTGAACGGCTCCAGATCCAACGGGATCGCGGTGGCGCCCGGCCCCTTGCCGACCATCACGTCGACCCGGAAATCCTCCATCGCGCTGTAGAGCAGCTCCTCGGCGGGCTTGGCGATGCGGTGGATCTCGTCGATGAAAAGCACGTCCCCGGCCTGCAGGCTGGTGAGCACGGCCGCCAGGTCGCCGGAGCGCTCGATCGCCGGGCCGGAGGTCATCCGCAGGGCGCCGCCCAGCTCGGCCGCCACGATCATGGCCAGGGTGGTCTTGCCCAGGCCGGGCGAGCCGGAGAACAGAATGTGGTCGGGCGGGGTGCCCCGGCGCATCGCGCTGTGCAGCAGCACTTCCAACTGCTCACGCACGCGCTCCTGGGCGACGAACTCGGACAGCCGCTTCGGGCGCACCGACGCCTCGGCGTCGCGCTCCTCGGGCGAGGCCAGCGCGCTGACCAGTGAATCGGTCATCGCGACTTGCCCAGCATCCGGATGGCCTGGCGCAGCAGGTCAGGGATCGGCGGCACGGTGCCGTCGATGGTCTCGGCCACCGCCGACACCGCCTGCTCGGCCTGCGCGGCGCTCCAGCCCAGGCCGATGAGGCCCTGGCGGACCTGCTCGGTCCAGGCAGTCGGGCGGCCGCCCTGCACCGGTACGGCCGAAACCGGACCGATCTTGTCGCGCAGCTCCAGCACCAGGCGCTCGGCGCCCTTCTTGCCGATCCCCGGCACCCTGGTCAGCACGCCGGTGTCGCCGTGCGCGATCGCCGCCCGCAGCACGTCGGGAGTGTGCACCGCCAGCGCCGCCTGGGCCAGCCGCGGCCCCACCCCGGTGGCGGTCATCAGCAGCTCGAACAGTTGCTTCTCGTCGTCCTCGGCGAAACCGAACAGGGTCAGCGAGTCCTCCCGCACGATCAGCGTGGTGGCCAGCCGGGCGGGCTGGCCCACCCGCAGCGCCGACAGCGTGCCCGGCGCGCAGTGCACGCTCAGGCCGACGCCGCCCACTTCCACCACCGCCGTGTCCGCGCCGACCGCGGCCACCACCCCGGCAACACTCGCGATCATCGTGTCTCTCCTCGTGACGTCGCCTTGCGAACGGCCTCACCCAGGCGGTCACGGGTGCCGCCGCGCCAGATGTGGCAGATGGCCAGCGCCAGCGCGTCGGCGGCGTCCGCCGGTCGGGGCGGGGCGTCCAGCCGCAGCAGCCGGGTGACCATCAAGGTGACCTGTTTCTTGTCGGCCTGACCGGAGCCGGTCACGGCCGCTTTCACTTCGCTGGGAGTGTAGGTGCGCACCGGGAGCCCGGCTCGCGCGGCCGCCAGCACCGCCACCGCCGCCGCCTGCGCGGTGCCCATCACCGTGCGCACGTTGTGCTGGGCGAACACCCGCTCGACCGCGACGCTGTCGGGCTGGTGGATCCGGATCAGCTCGGCCAGGCTGGTGTCCAGGTGCAGCAGCCGGTCGGCCAGGTCCAGGTCTGGGTCGGAGGTGACCACCGTGTAGTCGACCATCGCGCACGGGCGGCCGGGCACGCCCTCCACCACGCCCACGCCGCATCGGGTCAGTCCCGGGTCGACGCCGAGCACCCGCCGCTGCCGCACCTGCACCTGTGGTCACTCCCGTCGCCGTACGTGTGTACGACACCCTAGTGGACGCCTCCGACTTCGTCCGCGCCACCGCACCGCCGTACGACAACCGTTTCACGGTCCTATGTGGTGACTACGATGTCGTGGGAGCGTTCCCGGCGCCTCCCGCCCCGCATCCCTCGGAGGAGACATGGTGAGACCGCGCAGGCTATTGGCCGCGCTCGGCACGCTGGCCGCCGTACTGGCCGTGACCGCGTGCACCGGCACCCCCACCCCGGCCCCCAGCCCGACCGGCCTGAACTCCGGGGCCGACTGCGGTCTGCCCGACGGTGTCCGGCAGACCCGCTTCGGCTCCGACATCGGCGCCGACCTGGGCGGGATCATCCTGGGCACCGGCCGGACCGGGGTGGTGCTGGCACACCAGAACGGGGGCGACGTCTGCCAGTGGCTCGACTACGGCATGGTGCTGGTGCAGCGCGGCTACCGGGTGCTGCTCTTCGACTTCGGCAGCTTCGGCGTTTCGTTCGGCGGATCCTCCACCAACGCCCAGCAGGTGGCGGCGGCCGCCATGGTGCTGCGCGCCGACGGGGCGACCTCGATCGTGCTGATGGGCGCTTCCATGGGCGGCACCGCGGTGCTGATCGCCGCACCGACCGTCACACCCGCGCCGACGGCGGTGGTGGCACTGTCCGCGCCGACCGTGTTCAGCGGGAACGCGCTGGACGCCGCCCCGAAGCTGACCATGCCGGTGTTCTACGGCGCGGGCGACGGCGAGGGCAGCTTCACCCGCATGGCCAAGGAGCTGTACGACCTCACCCCAGCCACCACGAAGAAGCTGGTGTACGGCCCCGGCACCTTCCACGGGGTCGAGCTGCTCGGCAGCGGCACCAGCCCGCTCACCCTGGCCCTGGCCGACTTCCTCGCCGCCAACGCCCCCGCCCTGCCACCCTCCCCCACAGCCTGAGCAGCGAGGAAGGGCACCTCTCACCGCGACACGCGGTGGCAGGTGCCCTTCCTACGTCCGCTGAACGTGGCTCAGGCGAGCATGCCGCGCAGCACCATGTCGACGATCTGCGCCGGCAGCGCGTCGCCGTCCAGCGCCGGGTTCCAGCGCAGCATGCGGTGCATCAGCACCGGGCTGATCAGCGCGGTGACCGCGATCTCGATGTCGAGGTCGGCGCGCAGTTCCCCGCTGGCGACCCCGCGCCGCAGCACCTGGCGCATCACCTCACGCCGGGGCTCGGCCATCTCCTGCCAGATCCGCCAGGCCGCCTCGCTGCGGGCCACTTCCGGCCACAGGCACGGCATGATCTTCACCGTGCGCTCGTCCTTGTGCCCCACCACCGCCAGCAGCTGGATCAGGTCCTCACGCAGCGACTCCCCGCGCGGCTGCGGCGGCGTGCCCTTGAGCTTGACCAAGGTCTCCAGCAGCAGCTCGTCCTTGCCGGGCCAGCGCCGGTAGATGGTGGCCTTGCCGACTCCGGCCCGCGCGGCGATCGCCTCCATGCTCAGCGCCTCGACGCTGACGCCCTCGGCGAGCAGGTCGAGCACCGCCTCGATGATCGCGTCGTGCGCACGGGAGCTGCGCGGACGCCCCTGCGTCCGCGCAGCCGCCGTTGCCGTGGTGTCGGCAAGCTCAGTCATGGTGACCGAACCTTACCCGACCTGAGCGAGCTCGGCGTCGCGATGCGACCGGTCGTCGACCGGGTGGCCCTGACCGGGAACCGCCGGGGCGGCTTCGGCCCGACCGGGCATCCAGCGCAGCACCACCGCCGCCGCCACCAGGGCCACCAGCGCCGAGCCGATCGAGGCCCAGTGCATGGCGTGCACGAACGCGTCGTCGGCGGCGACGGTCAGCGACTTGCCCGCCGCACCGAGGCGCTCGGCGACGCCGTACGCGCCGGAGATGGATTCGCCGGCGACGTCGCGCACCGCCGGCGGCAGCGCCGTGGTGGCACCCTCGACCCGGTCCCGGTAGATGCCCGCGACGATCGAGCCCAGCACCGCGATGCCCAGCGCCGAGGCCACCTGGCGCACCGTGTTGGACACGGCCGAGCCGACGCCCGCCTTCTCGCGGGGCAGGCTGGCCATGATGGTGTTGGTGGCCGGGGGCATCACGTTGGCCATGCTGGTGCCCAGCAGGAAGAAGCTCACCGCCACGATCCAGACGGGCGTGTCGACCTGCAGCGTGCTGAGCAGGCCGAAGGTCGCCGCGGCCAGCAGCAGGCCCGTCGCCGCGGTGGCGCGCACACCGAACCGCTTGACCACGGTGCTGCTCAGCGGCGAGAACACCAGCTGACCCACCGCGAACGGCACCAGCAGCGCGCCGGTCTGCATCGGCGAGTAGCCCCGCACCAGCTGCAGGTAGAAGCTGATGAAGAACAGGCCGCCCATGGCCGCGAAGAAGATCAGACCGACGGCCGTGACCGAGGCGGAGAAGCGGGCGTTGCGGAACAGCCGCACATCCAGCGAGGGGTGCGTGGTGCGCGCCTCCCACCAGATGAACGCCGCGAGCACGACCACGCCCAGCGCGATCGACCCCAGGACGCTCGCCCGGCCGAAGCCGTGCTCGCCGCCGTCGACGATGCCGTACACCAGGGCGACCAGGCCCAGCACCGACAGCAGCACGCCGGGGGTGTCGATGCGGCCCGGCCGGGGGTCACGCGACTCGGGCACCAGGACCGCGACCGCGATCAGGCCGAGCGCGATGATCGGCACGTTGATCAGGAAGACCGAGCCCCACCAGTAGTGCTCCAGCAGGAAGCCGCCCAGCAGCGGGCCGATCGCCACGGCCAGGCCGACCGCGCCGGCCCAGATGCCGATGGCCTTGGGCCGCTCGCGGGGCTCGAACACGTTCGCGATGATCGACAGGGTCACCGGCATGATGGCCGCGCCGCCGACGCCCATCAGGGCACGGGCCGCGATCAGCTGGCCGGGATCCTGGCTGTACGCCGACAGCAGCGACGACGCCGCGAACGCCAGCAGGCCCAGCATCAGGAAGCGCTTGCGCCCCCAGCGGTCACCCAGCACCCCGAAGCTGAACAGCAGACCGGCGAAGACGAGGGTGTATGAGTTGATCGCCCACTCGAGCTGGCTCTGGGTCGCGCCCAGGCCGTGGACGGGGTCGGCGAGCGTCCGCATCGCCACGTTGAGCACGGTGTTGTCGAGCACGACCACGAGCAGGCTCACCACGAGCACGGCCAGGATGGCCCAGCGTCTCGGGTTTGCGGTCTGCGGCGCAGATTCCACGTTCATCCCCCAGGGTTTCGATACGGGCACGTCTCGTATCGTATGGGGAACGCTACGCCACCCCTCACCGATACGAAACGGTGCCGTATCGAAAGTGACCCAGCACACTCCCCCATCGCTCGAACGGGTGACACCTACCCCGGTCTCGGCCTGGCCGCACCGCCCCGACCAGCACCGTCCTATCGACACGGCGATGGTGTCGGATTCGTCAGGTTCGGCCTGATTCGCGTGCCACCATCGGGTGGCGGGACAGCGTCGTGCGGACGAGCACCGCTGCCCGCCCTGCGCGGAGGGAGTTGTTGATGGCCAACGCATTCGGCGTCCCGACCTGGGTCGATCTGAGCACGACCGATCTGAAGGCGGCGACCGAGTTCTATACCGATCTGTTCGGCTGGGAGGCGGAGGTGTCCCCGGAACCTGAGGCCGGCGGATACACCACCTTCCGCCTCGACGGCAGCGCCGTCGCGGGCGCGGGCCCGATCGAGGGCGGCGAGGGACAGCCCTCGCTGTGGACCACGTACGTCGAGGTGCACGACGCCGAGCAGACGGCGCAGCAGGTCGCCGAGGCGGGCGGCAATGTGCTGCTGGAGCCGTTCGACGTGCACGGGCACGGCAAGATGGCGGTCTTCCTGGACCAGGCGGGCGCGATGTTCGCCGTGTGGCAGCCCGGCACCAGTGGCGGTGGCCAGGTCTTCCGCGTGCCCGGCACGCTGGCCTGGAACGAGCTGACCACCCGCGACGTCGACGGGTCGAAGGAGTTCTACGGCGGCGTGTTCGGCTGGGACGCCCACGACCTGCCGTTCGGGTCGGTGACCTATACCGAATGGCAGGTGGCGGGGCGCTCGATCGCGGGCATGATGCCGATGGAGGGCGATGAGTGGCCGGCCGATCTGCCGCCGCACTGGATGGTGTATTTCCACGTCGCCGACACCGACGCCGCCGCGCAGCGCGTCCGCGAGCTGGGCGGCACCGTGTGCGTACCGCCGACCGACATCCCGCCGGGCCGCTTCGCCGTCTGCGAGGACCCGCAGGGGGGCGTGTTCGCGGTGATTCGGGTGGTGGCGGAGCGGTTGGCGGGCTGAGCGCGGTCGCGGGCGGGCTTGCCGCTGCGCGCGGCAGACGTTGGGAAGGGCCCTTCTACACTGACGTGCGATAAGAAGGTGCCCTTCCTTACCTCCGCGCGCGGGGCGTGCGGGCTGTGCTCACCCGGCGAGGATGGAGTCGATCTCGGCGGCCAGGCGCAGGTCGAGGTCCGTCACGCCACCGGCGGCATGGGTGGCGCAGTGGAACATCAGCGTCCGGTAGCGGATGTCGATGTCGGGATGGTGGTTCATCCGCTCGGCGAGCTCACCCACGCGCGCCACGGCGTCCAGCGCCGCGGCGAAACTCGGCAGGTTGACGGTCCGGCAGATCTCGTGCACGTCCCCGGTCCACCCCTGCAGGCCGGTCAGCCCGCGCTCCAGCTCCCCCGGGTTCAACAGTTCGACCATAGGAACCATGATGTCCGAGATTCGGCGCCGCACACGCTGATCGGGGGCACTTCGCCCACATTGTGGCGAGAAGTGCCCCCGATCGGAGAAGCCGGTCAGTCCTCGATCTTCTCCATGACCTCGTCGGAGATGTCGAAGTTGGCCCACACGTTCTGCACGTCGTCGCAGTCGTCGAGCACGTCGATCAGCTTGAGCACCTTGCGGGCGCCCTCCTCCTCCAGCGGCACCTGCATGCTGGGGACGAAGGTGGACTCGGCCGACTCGTAGTCGATGCCCGCGGTCTGCAGCGCGGTGCGTACGCCGACCAGGTCGGTGGCCTCGCTGATGACCTCGAACGACTCGCCCAGGTCGTTGCACTCCTCGGCGCCGGCGTCGAGCACCGCGCCCAGCACGTCGTCCTCGGACAGGCCGTTCTTCGGGACGATGACCTGGCCCTTGCGCGAGAACATGTAGGCCACCGAGCCCGCGTCGGCGAGGCTGCCGCCGTTGCGGGTCAGCGCCACGCGCACCTCGGTCGCGGCCCGGTTGCGGTTGTCGGTCAGGCACTCGATCAGGATCGCCACGCCGTTGGGGCCGTAGCCCTCGTACATGATGGTCTGCCAGTCGGCGCCGCCGGCTTCCAGACCCGAACCGCGCTTGACCGCCCGGTCGATGTTGTCGTTCGGGACCGAACTCTTCTTGGCCTTCTGGATCGCGTCGTAGAGGGTCGGGTTACCCGTCGGGTCCCCGCCGCCGGTGCGCGCCGCCACCTCGATGTTCTTGATGAGGCGGGCGAACAGCTTGCCCCGCTTGGCGTCGATTGCCGCCTTCTTGTGCTTGGTAGTCGCCCACTTTGAGTGGCCGGACATACGATCCTCCGTCAGCGCGAGATGAAGCGTCCCCTGGCGGTCAGGAGACCCGGGCACGCACCATGTCCACGAACAGGCGGTGCACCCGCAGGTCCCCGGTCAGCTCCGGGTGAAACGAGGTCGCCAGCAGGTTGCCCTGCCGGACCGCGACCATCCTACCGGTGGCCGGTCCGGACTCCACCCGGCCCAGCACCTCCACGTCCGGACCGACCGACTCGACCCACGGCGCCCGGATGAAGATCGCGTGGACCGGGTCGCCGTCCAGGCCGTCGATCACCACCGGCGCCTCGAACGAGTCGACCTGGCGGCCGAACGCGTTGCGACGCACCGTCATGCCGATGCCGCCGAAGGTCTTCTGGTCGGGGCGGCCGTCCAGCACCTCGTCGGCGAGCATGATCATGCCGGCGCACGAGCCGTACGCCGGCATGCCCTGGGCCAGGCGCTCGCGGATCGGCTCGTACACGTCGAACGCGACCGCCAGCTTGCTCATGGTGGTGGACTCCCCACCCGGGATGACCAGCGCGTCGATGCCCGCGATCTCCTCGGGCCGACGCACCGGGCGCCCAATCACGTCGCACTCGGCCAGCGCGGCCAGGTGCTCGCGCACGTCGCCCTGCAGCGCCAGCACGCCGATGACGAGATCAGACACAGGTCCTCCTAGAAGATCATCCACTGTATTTCGAGTCTATGCCGCGACCGGCTGCGCCTCCGGCTCGGCCTGCGCCGACGTGGCCCGCATCGCCCAGCCCGGTTCGGTCGAGGCGGGCGCCGCGGCGACAGGCACCGCGGCCGGGACGGCGACAGTCACCCGCGACGCGGCGAGCAGCGCCTGGTCCAGGTCGGCCCACAGGTCCTCGGGGTCCTCCAGGCCGACCGACATACGCAGCAGACTCGGTGTGATGCCGCCGGTGGCCTTGCCCGCCTCGTCGACCAGGCGGTGGGTCAGCAGCGCCGGGTGCTCGATCAGGGTGTCGACCGAGCCCAGGCTCACCGCCGGGGTGATCAGCTTCAGGTGCGAGACGACGGCGGCGGCGTCACCGGCGGTCTCGAACGCGATCATCGCGCCGGGGCCGCGCATCTGGCGACCGACCAGCCCGCGCGGGTCGTTGCCGGGCAGGCCCGGGTAGTGCACCTTGGCCACGCCGCGGTGCACGGCCAGCCGGACCGCGAGCATCGCCGCGCTGGCCTGGGCGGCACGGACCCGCAGCGGCAGCGTGGACAGGCCGCGGTGCAGCAGGTAGCCGCCGAGCGGGTGCAGCACCGCGCCGGTGAGGATGCGGACCTGGCGCAGCGCCGCGGCGCGCTCCTGCGAGCAGGCCACCACGCCGCCGAGCACGTCGCCGTGCCCGCCGAGGTACTTGGTGCCCGAGTGCACCACGTACGCTGCGCCCAGCTTGGCCGGGTTCTGCAGCACGGGCGTGGCGAAGGTGTTGTCGACCAGCAGCGGGACCT
This sequence comes from Catellatospora tritici, assembly GCF_019083965.1. GTDB lineage: Bacteria > Actinomycetota > Actinomycetes > Mycobacteriales > Micromonosporaceae > Catellatospora > Catellatospora tritici. Next base: position 495,376 of record NZ_JAHRCY010000003.1, on the reverse strand, counting down.
CGCCCGCCTGGATCGCGACGGTGGCGATGTCGACCAGGCTCAGCGTCGGGTTGCCCGGCGTCTCCACGATCACCAGGCCGGTGTCGGGTCGCAGCGCGGTGCCGACCTCGTCCTGGTCGACCCAGGTCACGGTCAGGCCGAGCAGGCCGGTGGCGAGCAGGTGGTCGGTGCCGCCGTAGAGCGGGCGTACCGCCACCACGTGGCGCTTGCCGGACAGCACGCACGCCGCCTGCAGCACCGCGGTGATCGCGGCCATGCCGGAGGAGAACGACACCGCGGTCTCGGTGCCCTCCAGATCGGCCAGGGCCTGCTCGAAGCGCGCCGTGGTCGGGTTGTAGAGGCGCTGGTAGACCGGGGTGGCGGCGGTGGCCGCGCCCTCGGCGAAGGCGCCCAGCGCCGCGCCCGCGGCGACCTGGTCGTGCATCGGGTACGTGGTGGAGAAGTCCAGCGGCAGCGCGTGGACGCCGAGCTCGGCAAGGTCGGCGCGGCCCGCGTGCACGGCACGGGTGTCGGCGGCGTACGTCATGGCGCAGATCATGGGCAGTTCTTCGGCACAGCTCAACAAGGTCTGAATATCATTCGGCGCATGGCCGAGAACCCCGCACTCGATACGATCGACCTGGCGATTGTTCGCGAGTTGCAGAACGATGCGCGGATCTCGAACAAGGACCTGGCCGCGAAGGTGAACGTGGCCGCCTCGACCTGTCTGGAGCGGGTGCGCTCGCTGCAGCGGCGCGGAGTGCTGGTCGGGTTCCACGCCGAGGCGGACCCGGCGGCGCTGGGGCGGCCGCTGCAGGCCTACATCGCGGTGCGCGTCCGCCCGCACAACCGCGACGTCGTCGAACCGTTCATCCGGTTCGCGCTCGACCTGCCCGAGACCCTCGCCCTGTCGCACATCGCCGGGCCGGACGACTTCCTGGTGCACGTGGCCGTTCGCGACGCCGCCCACCTGCAGCGCCTGATCCTCGACGGCTTCACCTCCCGCCGCGAGGTGGCCCACCTGCAGACCCAACTCATCTTCGACCACGTCAAGAAGTGGGACATCACCGGCCAGTAAGCCCAAGACCAGCGTCAAAGTTGCCGGGCAGTCGGGCGAATCATGGGTCCGATCACCCCCGATTGCCCGGCAACTTGCGCGACCTTGACCGACGGCGACAGACGACAGCGGCCGCCGTCCCGGGAGGGGGACGGCGGCCGCTGCGTGCACGGGTCAGTTCACCAGCCGCGCTCGGCGAGGCGGTGGGGCTGCGGGATCTCGTCGACGTTGATGCCGACCATGGCCTCGCCCAGGCCGCGCGAGACCTTGGCGAGCACGTCCGGGTCGTCGTAGAAGGTGGTGGCCTTCACGATCGCCTCGGCGCGCTGGGCCGGGTTGCCGGACTTGAAGATGCCCGAGCCGACGAAGACGCCCTCGGCGCCGAGCTGCATCATCATGGCGGCGTCGGCCGGGGTGGCGATGCCGCCCGCGGTGAACAGCACCACCGGCAGCTTGCCGGTCTCGGCGACCTCCTTGACCAGCTCGTACGGGGCCTGCAGCTCCTTGGCCGCAACGTAGAGCTCGTCCTCGGGCAGCGTGGTCAGCCGCTTGATCTCGGCGCGGATCTTGCGCATGTGGGTGGTGGCGTTGGAGACGTCACCGGTGCCGGCCTCGCCCTTCGAGCGGATCATGGCCGCACCCTCGGTGATGCGCCGCAGCGCCTCGCCCAGGTTGGTGGCCCCACACACGAACGGCACGGTGAACTGCCACTTGTCGATGTGGTTGGCGTAGTCGGCCGGGGTCAGCACCTCGGACTCGTCGACGTAGTCCACGCCGAGGGCCTGCAGCACCTGCGCCTCGACGAAGTGGCCGATGCGGGCCTTGGCCATCACCGGGATCGACACGGCGGCGATGATGCCGTCGATCATGTCGGGGTCGCTCATCCGGGAGACGCCACCCTGGGCGCGGATGTCGGCGGGCACGCGCTCCAGCGCCATGACGGCGACGGCGCCCGCGTCCTCGGCGATCTTCGCCTGCTCCGGCGTGACGACGTCCATGATCACGCCGCCCTTGAGCATCTCGGCCATGCCGCGCTTGACGCGGGCGGTGCCGGTGACCGGTACGTTCGAAGACTCGGTTGCAGACATGGTGTCGCGGCTCTCCTCGCGGACGGAAGGTATCTACCGGGCTTGTCGGACAAAGCCCTGCACTGTCCATGGTACGTGCGCCCACGCGGGCCACCCGACAGCCAATCGAACCCCCGTGGCCCGCGACGTGACAGCCGTCACAACACCCGGTTACTCAGTCGGGTCGTCAATGTCGAAGTACGAGGGGCGGGGGTGTTTGCGGTTGAGGCGCAGCAGGCGCACCAGGGGGCGGCCGCGCACCGCCAACGCGCCGCGTACCAGGTCGGTGTGCATCTGCCGAGCCAGCGCGACCCGGCGGCCCGCCGCCACCACCGCGGCACCATCCGGGGACTCCGGGTCCAGCGCCTGCTTGCGCAGCACCCGGGTCAGGTCGTTCTCGGCCGCCTCGCGGTCGTCGTCGCGGGCGTCCAGCGCGGCACGGGCGGCGGCGTACAGGTCGGCGGCCTCGGGGTCACCGGGGGCGGCCTCGGCCAGCACCGCCGCCGCGGCGGCGCGGCGCACCAGTTGGGAGTCCAGGGCCCGCCCGGCCGAGGCGGCGCGGGCGTGCAGCCGGTCGACCCGCCCGGCGACCCACGTGACGTAGGACGCACCCACGACCACGAAGGCCACCACGCCGATCACCCAACCCATGCCGGGCATCGTAGTGGGGACTCGTGACGCGGTGATGTCCCCGGCTACCACCCGGCGGGCGGCTCGGCTCCCCGCACCGTCTCACCGCACGCCTCGATGGCCGAGTTGTACACCTCCAGCACGCGCTCGGCGACCACCGGCCAGTCATACGCGGAGATCACCCTGGTCGCGTGGTCGACCAGCGCCTGGCGGCGCGGCTCGTCGTCCAGCAGCGCGCAGATGGTCTCGGCCAGCGCGGCCGAGTCGCCGTTGGGGAACAGCGCTCCAGCCCTGCCGCCGTCGAGCACCCGCCGGAACGCGTCCAGGTCGGTGGCCACGACCGGGGCGCCCGCCGCCATCGCCTCGGTGAGGATCATGCCGAACGACTCGCCGCCGGTGTTCGGCGCGATGTACAGGTCGACGCTGCGCAGCATCCGCGCCTTGTCCTGCTCCGACACCTTGCCCAGGAACGTGGTGCGCTGCTTGATCACGTCCGGCAGGTCCAGATCGGCCAGGTCGCCGGGCCCGGCCAGCAGCAGCCGCAGCCCGGGGCGCCGGGGCATCAGCTCCTCGAGGGCCTTGGCCAGCACGCCGAAGCCCTTGCGCGACTCGGTGAACCGGCCCAGGAAACCGACGGTGCCGCCATGTCCCGGCCCGCACTCCCCCGGCCAGCCGTCCAGCGGCGTCGCCCCGGCGAACTGGGCCACCGCCACGCCGTTGGGGATCTCCACGGCGCCGCCGTCGAGGTGCTCGACCTGTACGCGGCGGGCCAGCTCGCTGACCGCGATCCGGCCGGTGATGCGCTCCAACACCACCTGCAGCACGCCCTGCACCGCGGCCAGGGCCCGGGAGCGGGTGATCGCGGTGTGGAAGGTGGCCACCACCGGCCCCCGCGCCGACATCACCGCCAGCAGCGACAGGCTCGGCGCCAGCGGCTCGTGCACGTGCAGCACGTCGAAGTCGCCCTGGTGCAGCCAGCGGCGCACCCGGGCGGCCGACAGCGGGCCGAAGTTCAGCCGGGCCACCGAGCCGTTGTACGGCACTGGCACCGCCCGCCCGGCGGCCACCACGTACGGCGGCAGGGGCTGGTCGTCGTCGGCCGGGGCGAGCACGCTCACCTCGTGGCCCATGGAGATCAGCGTCTCGGCGAGGTCCCGGACGTGGAACTGCACGCCGCCCGGCACGTCGAGCGAGTACGGGCAGACGATTCCGATCCGCACGTCACTCCTTGGGGTCGGCGGCGCCCGGCTCGGACAGCCACAGCTTCTGCAGCATGTGCCAGTCTGCCGGGTTGGCCGCGATGCCGCGCGCCAGGCCGTCGGCGACCTGCTGCGTCAGCAGGCGCACGCGCGTGTCGAGGGGGGCGCCGGGATCGGGCAGAGGCAGCGGTCCGACTACCCGGCCGCAGGGAGCGTCGGGTTCGTACCACATGTCGACGAGGAACAGCGGGGCGCCGGTGCGCAGCGCCAGCAGTGCCGGACCGGCGGGCATCCGGGTGCGGCCGCCGAAGAACTCCACCTCGACCCCGCGCGCGGACAGGTCCCGGTCGGCCAGCAGCGGCACGATGTGCGCCTGGCCCAGGCGCTCGGCGAGCAGGTCGACCGGCGAGCCGTTGCCGCCGGTGGTCGGGATGATGCTCATGCCCAGGCCCTCGCGGAACTCCAGGAACCGCTGGTAGAGCCCTTCGGGGCGCAGCCGCTCGGCCACGGTGGTCAGCGGCAGCCCGTGCGCGGTGACCATGGCCCCGGCCGCGTCCCAGTTGCCCGCGTGCGGCAGCGCGACGATGGCGCCGGTCCCGGCCTGGTGCGCGGCGACGAGCTTGTCGAAGTCGTGCAGCCGGAACCCGTCGCGCAGTTGGGCGGGGCTCTGCGAGGGCAGGCGGAAGGCTTCCAGCCAGTAGCGGGCGTACGAGCGCATCGCGGCGCGCACCAGCTCCGGCGGCGCCGGGCGGCCCAGCACGATGCTGAGGTTGCGCTCCAGCCGCTGCACGCTCGGTCCGCGCTTGCCCGCGGCCCGGTCCGCCCCGGCCCGGAACAGAGCCGACGCGGCGCGGTGCGGCATCGCCCGCACCAGCCGCCAACCGCCGGCGTAGCTCAGGTCGACCAGACGGTCCCTCACGCGGCGTCACCGCCGGTGGTATGCGCCTGCTCCAACTTGTACACGTGCCACATCCGCTGCCAGATGGTGAAGATCGAGCCCGCCGCGAGCAGCCACAGCGACGCGGGCAGGCCCCAGCTCAGCCCGGCGACCGAGGTCAGCAGCGCGCCGACACCGATGATGATCAGCCGCTCGGCGCGCTCGACCAGGCCGACGTGACACGCCATGCCCAGCCCCTCGGCCCGTGCCTTGACGTAGGACACGACCTGCCCGGCGACCAGGCAGATCAGCGCGGCGAGCAGGGTCGGCCGGTCGTCGATGGTCGCGAACCACCAGATCAGGCCGGCGAAGATCGCTCCGTCGGCGATCCGGTCCATGGTCGAGTCGAGCAGCGCGCCGTACCGGCTGGCGGTGCCGCGCTGGCGGGCCATCGACCCGTCCATGACGTCGGTCAGCGCGCACACGGTGATCGCGATGGTGGCGGCCAGGAAGTGGCCGTGCGCGACGAACGTGAACGAGCCGGCCAGCACACCCGCGGTGCCCAGCACCGTGACCGCGTTCGGGCTGACGCCCATGCGCAGCAGGGCCCGGCTGAGGGGGTCGAGCAGCCTGGCGGTGCCCGCCTTGCCGACCACGCTGAAGATCTTCGCCATGATGGCGCTAACGATAGCGGTGGCGTCCACCCGCGCCGACAGCGGCGACACGGGCATGCCAGGGTTGTGTCCGAACGCCCGAAGGGTGTGGGATCGGAAACAATGCAGTAACCAACACGTGGACAGGAGGCGGCGGCATGGCGCGCGGTGACAAGGAGAAGGTCTCGCAGGCTCCGGCGCAGGTCGCGCAGCAGCCGCGGGAGGTGCGCAACGTCGTGCTGGTCGGGCACGCGGGCAGCGGCAAGACCACGCTGGTGGAGGCGCTGCTGGCGGCGACCGGCACGATCAGCCGGGCGGGCAGTGTCACCGAGGGCACGACCGTGAGCGACAACGACCCGGCCGCGGTCAAGCAGCAGCGCTCGGTCGCGCTGGCGTGCGCTCCGCTCAGCCACGACGGCGTGAAGATCAACCTGCTGGACACGCCCGGCTACGCCGACTTCGTCGGCGAGCTGCGCGCGGGCCTGCGCGCCGCCGACGCCGCCCTGTTCGTGGTGTGCGCCGCCGACGGCATGGACGCCGCCACCGCCGCGCTGTGGGACGAGTGCGCCGCCGTGGGCATGCCCCGCGCCGTGGCGATCAGCCGCCTGGACCATCCGCGCGCCGACTTCGACGAGGCGCTGGCGCTGTGCCAGCGGGTCTTCGGCGAGGAGATCCAGCCGCTGTACCTGCCCATGCACGGCGACGACGGCCAGTCGGTGGAGGGCCTGATCGGCCTGGTCACCCAGCGGGTGTATGACTACTCCGGCGGTTACCCGCCCCAGGTGCGCGAACCCGACGCCGAGCACCTGCCCGCGATCGAGGAGTCCCGCGGCGAGCTGCTCGAAGGCATCATCGCCGAGAGCGAGGACGAGACCCTAATGGACCGATACCTCGCGGGCGAGGACATCGACCAGCAGGTGATCGTCGACGACCTGGAGAAGGCGGTCGCCCGGGGCCACTTCCACCCGGTGGTGCCGGTCTGCGCCGCCACCGGCGTCGGCCTGGACGCCCTGCTGGAGCTGCTGACCCGGGCCTTCCCGACCCCGCTGGAGCACCCGCTGCCCGCCGTCACCGGTGTCGACGGCGCACCCCGCGACGAGTTGGAGTGCGACCCGAACGGGCCGCTGGTGGCCGAGGTCGTCAAGACCACCGTCGACCCGTACGTGGGCCGGGTCAGCCTGGTCCGGGTCTTCTCCGGCACGCTGCGCCCCGACACCCCGGTCCACATCAGCGGCCACGGGCTGGCCGAGCGCGGCCACCCCGACCACGACGCCGACGAGCGGATCACCCACCTGTACTCCCCACTCGGCGCCAACCTGCGCGAGGTCCCGCTGTGCGTGGCCGGTGACATCTGCGCGATCACCAAGTCCAACGCCGCCGAGACCGGCGACACCATCTCCGGCAAGGACAAGCCGCTGCTGGTGGCGCCGTGGCGGATGCCCGAGCCGCTGCTGCCGGTCGCGGTGGTGCCCAAGACCCGCTCCGACGAGGACGCGCTGGCCAAGAACCTGGCCAAGCTGGTCGCGGGGGACCCGACGCTGCGGCTGGAGCGCAACCCGGAGACCCACCAGCTGGTGCTGTGGTGCATGGGCGAGGCCCACGCCGATGTGGTGCTCGACCGGCTGCGCACCGGCGGTGTCGAGCTGAGCACCGAACCGGCGAAGGTGGCGCTGCGCGAGGCGTTCACCGCCGCGGCCAGCGGCAACGGCCGGCACGTGAAGCAGTCCGGTGGGCACGGGCAGTACGCGGTGTGCGCGATCGAACTGGAGCCGCTGCCGCGCGGCACCGGGATCGAGTTCGTCGACAAGATCGTGGGCGGGGCGATCCCGCACAACTACATCCCCAGCGTCGAGAAGGGCGTACGCGCCCAGGCCGAGCGGGGCATCGTCGCCGGATATCCGGTAGTCGACTTCCGGGTGACGCTCGTCGACGGCAAGGCCCACAGCGTCGACTCCTCCGACGCGGCGTTCCAGACGGCGGGCAGCATGGCGCTCAAGGACGCGGCGGAGAAGGCACAGATCGCGCTGCTGGAGCCGGTCGACGAGGTGGTGATCACGGTGCCGGACACGGCGGTCGGCGCGGTGATGAGCGACCTGTCCGGGCGCCGCGGCCGGGTGCTGGGGTCGGAGTCGGACCCGTCGGGCGGCGAGCGCACCCAGATCCGGGCCGAGGTGCCCGCGCTGGAGCTGCAGCGATACCTGGTGGATCTGCGGTCGATGACGGCCGGGGCGGGCATGTTCACCCGGGAGTTCGCCCGGTACGAGCCCATGCCCAGCCACCTGGCCGACCAGGCCCGCAAGGAACACACCACCCGCTGACCCTTCCCATCCTCTCCCACACCTCGTTTTACATTGACGCTGGCCTATCCAGAAGACGACTCGACGATTTCCGTCTTCCGGATAGGCCAGCGTCAATGCCAAGTGCGCCACCGCACCCGTACTTTCCTCCGCATAGGCCACCGTCAATCAGGGAAGGTGCGGGGTCGCCGCCGCGCGCAGGGCGGAGACGGTCACCGGACGCAGGCCGCGGTCGCGCAGGCCGGCGACGATGTCGGCGAGGTAGTCGATGGTGATCAACCGCCCCCGCCCGCCCGTGTCGTGGGCCAGGATGACCGCCCCCGGCCGGGCCGCCGCAACGGTGTCGGCCACGATCCCGCCCGGGTCGGCCGCGAACGCCTCCTCACGCATCCGCTGCGACCACATCACCACGTCGTAGCCCAGCTCCTCGGCCACCGTCAGCGTGGTACCGCCCAGATGCCCCCAGGGCGGGCGCAGCAGGGTCGGTTCCCGGCCGAGCACGTCGGCGACGGTGTCGTGGCAGCGCCGCAGCTGGTCGCGTACGCCCTTCTCGTCGCGCTGGGCCAGGTCCTTGTGCGCCCAGGTGTGATTGCCGACCTCATGCCGGGCGTACCGGTCGCGCACCAGGGCGGCGTGGCGCCGCAACCGCTCGCCGACCAGGAAGAACGTGGCCGGGACGGCGAGACGGTCGAGGGTGTCGAGCACCCGGGGCGTCCAGTCCGGCGCCGGGCCGTCGTCGAAGGTCAGCGCCACCAGCGGCTGCTCGGTGCGCACGTGCCACAGCACGCTCACCGCGCCGCGCTCGTGCCAGCCGAGCTCGTTGCCTGCCGGGGCGAACCCCCCGTCCAGCGGCAACCGGTCCGGACCGACCCAGTCCCGACCGCGCGCCGCGGCGACCCCGGCCGCGGCGCCGCCGAGCCCGACGAGCCCCCCGCGCAGCAGCCCCCGCCGCGATAACCCCACAACGCCGATGGTGCGGCCTCGCGTGGCGCCACGGCGCCGATTCCCGTGTTTCGTGATCGCTCAAGTTGCCGGGCGATCGGGCGCCCAACCGGTCAAGATACGCCCGATTGCCCGGCAACTCCGTTGATCTTGACAGGTCGGTGGGGTTACCAGACCAGGCAGAACGGGTGACCGGCCGGGTCGGCGTAAACCCGGAAGTTGTCACCGCCGCCGGGCAGGCGCACCGCGCCCAACGCCAGTGCCTGCCGCTCGGCCGCCTCGATGTCGGCGACCTCGATGTCCAGGTGCAGCTGCTGCGGGTGGGCCGGGTCCGGCCAGCGCGGTGCCGAGTAGTTCTCGACCTGCTGGAAGATGACCGGGAGCTTGCCGTCGGCGCTGATCATGGCGCCGCCCTCGCCCTCCCAGGTCACCGGCAGTCCGAGCAGTCCGCTGTAGAAGCGGGCCAGCTCGCCCGCGGCCGGGCAGTCCAGGGCCACGTCGGCGATGGTCGTGTCGCCGTCGGGTTCGCCCTGGCACAGGCAGAACGGGTGCCCGGACGGGTCGGCCAGCACGGTGTACGTGTCACCGCCGCCCGGCAGCCGGGTCGCGCCCAGCGCCACGGCCCGCTCGACTGCGGCGACCAGGTCGGGCACGCGGAAGTCGAGGTGCAGCTGCTGCGGGTGGGCCTGGTCGGGCCAGCGCGGCGGCACATGGTCGTCGGCGCGTTGGAAACCCAGCCTGGTGCCGTCGGCGGCCCGCAGCGAGACCCAGTTCTCGTCGGCGTACTTCTCGGTCAGGTCGGCCAGGGACGCGTAGAACGAGCTGAGTCCCTTGAGGTCAGGTGTGTCGAGTACGACGCTGTACAGGGTGCCAATCATGGCCCCGATCCTTCCCGACGGGTACGACAACGACCCGTCGGCTCGACAGGAGACCCGTCAGCTCGGCCAGGCCGCCCGCAGCAGGTCGCGGGTGTCGGTGAGCAACTGCGGCAGCGCCTTGGTCCGCCCCACCACCGGCAGGAAGTTGTTGTCGCCGCCCCAGCGCGGCACCACGTGCTGGTGCAGGTGCGCGGCGATCCCGGCGCCCGCGGCGCTGCCCTGGTTCAGGCCGATGTTGAACCCGTGCGCGTTGGACACCTTGCGGACCACCCGCATCGCCGTCTTGGTGAACTCGGCCAGCTCAGCCGTCTCGGCCAGGTCGAGCTCCGGGTAGTCGTCGATGTGGCGGTAGGGGCAGATCAGCAGGTGCCCCGGGTTGTACGGGAATCGGTTGAGCACCGCGTACACCGCCTCGCCCCGGGCCACGACCAGCCCGTCCGGGTCGGTCTGCGGCGCGACGCAGAACGGGCAGCCCTCCGGCTTGGTGCCGCCGCTGACGTAGGCCATCCGCCACGGGGTCCACAGCCGCTCCAGGCCGTCGGGGTCGGCGGTGCTCATGCCGCGGCCTGCCGCGGGGCGATGGTCGGGATCACCGGCCGGGTGTCGAGCTCCATCCAGCGCTCAGGCCGGGCCATCGGGGCGAACCCGACCTTGGCGTAGACGCCGTGCGCGTCGGCGGTGGCCAGGATGATCCGGCGTACGCCCAGCGCCTGCAGCTCGTCGCGGATCACCGCCACCGCCCACTGCGCCAGCCCGTGTCCCCGGTGCGCGGTGTCGATGAAGACGTCGCACAGCCAGGCGAAGGTGGCGCCGTCGGTGACCACCCGGAACACGCCGACCTGGGCACCGGAGGCCGCGTAGAGGCCGTAGACCGTGGACCCGGCCAGCGACCGCACCATGACCTCGCGGTCGCGGCCGGAGGTCCAGTACGCCTCGCGCAGCAGCCACTGCTCGACGGCGTCGAGATCGAGCCGGGCCGGGTCCGTGTCCAGCACGTACCCGGCCTCGTGCGTGCGCGTGCTCACGCCGCGTCGCCCGCCTCGACAACCTCGGCCACACCGGCGGACGGACCGGCGTTGGTACGCGAGCGCACCACCTCGACCACGTGCGCGACCGCCTCGTCCAGGCTCACGCCGTTGCGCTGCGAGCCGTCGCGGTAGCGGAACGACACGGTGCCGTCGGCCAGGTCCTGGTCGCCCACGATCGCCATGAACGGGATCTTCTGCTGCTGGGCGTTGCGGATCTTCTTCTGCATCCGGTCGTCGGAGGCGTCGACCTCGGCCCGGATGCCCTCCTTGCGCAGGCGGGCGACGAAGTCGTACAGGAACGCGGTGTGCCCGGCCTCGTCGTCGGAGCGGATCGGGATGCCGACCACCTGCACCGGCGCCAGCCACGCCGGGAAGGCACCCGCGTAGTGCTCGGTGAGCACGCCGATGAAGCGCTCGATCGAGCCGAACTTGGCGCAGTGGATCATCACGGGCTGCTGGCGGGTGCCGTCGGCGGCTTGGTACTCCAGCTCGAAGCCGCGGGGCTGGTTGAAGTCGTACTGGATGGTCGACATCTGCCAGGTGCGGCCGATCGCGTCCTTGGCCTGCACCGAGATCTTCGGGCCGTAGAAGGCCGCGCCGCCCGGGTCCGGCACCAGCTGCAGGCCGGTCTCCACGGCGCACTGCTCCAGCACCGCGGTCGCGGTCGCCCAGTCCTCCTCCGAGCCGACGAACTTGTCCGGCTTGGTGTCGTCGCGGGTGGACAGCTCCAGGTAGAAGTCGGTGATGCCGAAGTCCTTGAGCAGGCCGAGCACGAAGTCCAGCAGGTGCTTGATCTCGGCGGCCGCCTGCTCCTTGGTGACGTAGGAGTGCGAGTCGTCCTGGGTGAAGCCGCGCACCCGGGTCAGGCCGTGGATGACGCCCGACTTCTCGAACCGGTACACCGACCCGAACTCGAACAGCCGGATCGGCAGCTCGCGGTAGGACCGGCCGCGCGAGCGGTAGATCAGGTTGTGCATCGGGCAGTTCATGGCCTTGAGGTAGTAGTCGCTGCCCTCCATGTCCATCGGCGGGAACATGGTCTCCTTGTAGTAGGGCAGGTGACCCGAGGTGTGGAAGAGGCCTTCCTTGGTGATGTGCGGCGTCCCGACGTACTGGAAGCCCTCCTCGATGTGGCGGGCGCGGACGTAGTCCTCCATCTCGCGCTTGATCACACCGCCCTTGGGGTGGAAGACGGCCAGGCCCGAGCCGATCTCGTCGGGGAAGCTGAACAAGTCCAGGTCGGTGCCGAGCTTGCGGTGGTCGCGGCGGGCCGCCTCCTCCAGCAGCTTCAGGTAGTCCTTGAGCTGGTCGCGGGTCGGCCACGCGGTGCCGTAGACCCGCTGCAGCTGCGGGTTCTTCTCCGAGCCGCGCCAGTACGCCGCGGCCGAGCGCATCAGCTTGAACGCGCCGATCAGGCGGGTGCTGGGCAGGTGCGGGCCCCGGCACAGGTCGCCCCAGCGGCGGTCGCCGGTCTTGGCGTCGAAGTTGTCGTAGATGGTCAGCTCGCCGCCGCCGACCTCCATCACGTCGTCGCCGGCGTCGCCTTTGATGTCGACCAGTTCGAGCTTGAACGGCTCGTCCTTCAGCTCGGCCTTGGCCTGCTCCAGGGAGTCGAACCGGCGCCGCTGGAAGCGCTGGCCGGACTTGACGATCTCCTGCATCCGCTTCTCGATCTTGTCCAGGTCGTCCGGGTGGAACGGCTTGGGCACGGAGAAGTCGTAGTAGAAGCCGTTCTCGATCGGCGGCCCGATGCCGAGCTTCGCCTCCGGGAACACGTCCTGCACCGCCTGGGCCAGCACGTGCGCGGTCGAGTGGCGCAGCACGTTGAGGCCGTCGGGCGAGTCGATCGCGACCGGCTCCACCGAGGTCTCCACCGACGGGACCCAGTCGAGGTCGCGCAGGCGGCCCTCCGGGTCGCGGACCACGACGATCGCCTTGGCGCCGTTGACCGGCAGGCCCGCCGCGGCGATCGCGTCGGCGCACGTCGTCCCGGCCGCGACGACGACGGGGTCGGCGGCGGGCGGGCTGATCGGTGCGCTCACGATGATCTCCTTGAAGAGTGGTCTCAGCGGTTTGTCCGGCTCCGGCCATGCTATCGGGCGTACCGATCATGCCGGTTACCGGTCAGCCGGTGCCGTGGGCCGCTCCCGTCGTGCCGCGTTCACCCGTGACCCCTTTCGGGGTCGTTTCACCGCCATTACATTGGCGCTATGACGAGCATTGATCTCGGTCGTACGCTGGACCGTCGTTTCCAGCAATACTTCTCCGGCCGGTCCGCGACCCCGTTCGCGGTCCGTCACGCGGACGGGGCGCACACCGTCGGGACCGGCGATCCCGCCTTCACCGTCGTGGTCACCGACCCGCGTGGCGCCAAGGCGCTGGCCGGGCTCGACCAGTTCCAGATCGGCGTGGCCTACCTGCGCGGCTGGCTGGACTTCGAGGGCGACCTGATGGCCGCCCTCAAGATCCGCGGCATGTTCCACGACCGCCACCCCATCGCCTGGCTGGCCCGGTTCGCCCCGGCGCTGCGGTTCGGCGGGGCCGAGCACGACCGGCGGGCCATCTCGGCGCACTACGACGAGGAGTCGGAGTTCTTCCTCACCTTCATGGACTCCCGGCATCGCTGCTACACCCAGGGCGTGTTCGAGCGCGACGACGAGCCGCTCGAGGACGCGATGACCCGCAAGATGAAGCTCGCGCTGGAGTCGCTGAAGGTCTCCCCCGGCGACCACATCCTGGAGGTCGGCGGCGGCTGGGGCGCCTTCTCCGAGTATGCCGCCCGCCACGGCGTGCACGTCACCACGCTGACGCTGGCCGAGGAGTCCGAGCGCTACCTGTCCGACCTGTTCGCCCGCGAGCAGCTGCCCGCCCAGGTGGTCCGGCAGCACCTGCTGCGCTACGAGGCGCCGCGCCGCTACGACGCGATCGTGAACATGGGCGTGACCGAGCACCTGCCCGACTACCGCGCCACCCTGCGCAAGTACGCCGAGCTGGTGCGTCCGGGCGGGCACGTCTACCTCGACGCGCTGGCGATGCGGGCCAAGCACCGGGTGTCCACGTTCATGAGCCGCTACATCTACCCGGGCAAGTCCTCGCCGCTGGTGCTGCACTCGTACCTGCGCCAGGTGGCCCGGTCGCCGTTCGAGCTGGTCAGCGTCGAGGACGACCGGCACAACTACCACCTGACCTGCGCCGAGTGGGCGCGGCGGCTCGACGCGGCCCGCGACGAGGTGGTGCGCCGCTGGGGCGATCCGCTGTACCGGCGGTTCCGGCTGTTCCTGTGGGGCTCGGCGGCGAGCTTCGACACCGGCCTGGTGCAGGCGTACCGGTGGGTGCTCCGCATGCCTTGAACCATTTTCCGAAGTATGTCCGGGTTGGCGCGGTACCGTCTGTAGGTGTCGCCGGACGCCGCTTCGCCAGTGGCTCGTCCCGACGGTCTGTCTGGACGACGGACCGCCGCGGACTTCCCACCGGCGGTCGGTGTGCTGTCGCCTTTTCTCGGCGGCTGGTACTTCGGTGGCGTGCTGTCCGGGATCGTCGCGACGGCGGCCGAGGCCGGGACGAGCGTCATCGCGGTCCAGACGCTCGACGCGGGCACCGACCACATCGAGATCACCGAGCCGAGCGAGCTCGTGCACCCGGTGGCCTCGCGGCACGTGCGCGGATTCGTCGTGGTGCTGCGCGCCGTGTCGCCTCGCTACCTGGCCGAGCTGCGCGCGGCCGGGCTGCCGGTGGTGCTGGTCAGCCAGCCCATGCCCGGCCTCGACCTGCCCGTGGTCATGCCCGACAACCGCACCGGCGTCCGCGAGGCGGTGGCGCACCTGGTCGCCCACGGGCACCGGCAAATCGCGTTCGTCGGGCACCTGGGCACCGTGGATGTGCAGGAGCGCCACGAGGCCTACCAGGCGGCACTGCGCCAGCACGACCTGGAGTACAACCCGCGCCTGGTCTACCCGGCGACGGACAACCAGACGTCGGGCGGCGAGGCCGCGGCCCGCCTCATGATCACCGACGGCCTGCCCTCGACCGCGGTCGTCTGCGCCGCCGACGAGAACGCGGCGGGCCTGATGCGCGTGTTCGAGCAGGCAGGCCTGCGGCTGCCCGAGGACCAGGCCGTGATCGGCTACGACGACATCCGCTCGTCGTCGTACCTGACGCCCAGGCTGACCAGTGTCCGCCAGCCCATGGACATGATCGGCAAGACGGCCGCCCGCACCCTGCTGGCGATGATCGACGGCCAGCCGCCGCCCCAAGGCCGGATCACGGTGCCGACCTCGCTGATCGTGCGCGAGTCGTGCGGCTGTGCCGGTACGCCGTACGCGCAGGCCGTGCCGGAGCGGCCGGAACACCTCGCCGACCGGATCGCCGAGCTGGTCACGCCGGTGCACGGCACGCTGTCCGCCGCGGACACGATCGTGCTGAGGCGCGCCGCCGAGACAGTGGTCGCGGCGGCGCGGGACCGAGGCGTCGGCTGCGACGCCGACGTGCCCCCCGCCGACACCTCGGCCGCGTCCGGCCTGCGGGCGGCGCTGACGGACCTGCTGCGGCTCGGCGGCCGGGCCGAGGTGCTGTACGAGGTGGCCGAGCTCATCCGCTGCCACGGCGCGCAGGCCATGCCGGTGCTGCTGGCGCTGACCCAGATGCGCGGCCGGACGCTGTTCCACGAGAGCGCCGGACTGCGCGAGGACCTGAGCGTCCAGTACGAGGTCGGCATGGACCTGCTGCGGGGGCACCGCGAACCGGCCCGACTGGAGTGGCTGGGCCGCACCGAGGTGCGCGCCGGCTGCCTGGGCCTGTGGGCGGGCGGACTGCCGCCGACCCAGGCCGACCCGGTGCTGGAGGTGGCCAGCCTGTTCGAGGCCGGACACGCCTCGCCCGCCGCCGCCGAACCGTCCCTGCCGGTGAGCGAGTTCCCGCCGGCGCGGCTGTGCCACCCGCGCCTGCTCGGCGACGGCCTGGTGACGTTCGTGGTGCCGGTCAAGAACGGCACCAGCGACTGGGGCTGGCTGGCCGTGGTGGACCGGGTGTCGACCACCGGCGCGACCGGCCGGGAATCGTTCAACCAGTGGGCGGCGCTGCTCACCGTGGCGCTGGACCGGCAGGCGCTGCTGAGCGAGTCGCTGCGGCAGAAGGAGCAGCTGCGCATCGCCGCGCTGTACGACGAACTCACCGGACTGCCCAACCGCTCGCTGTTCCTGGACCGGCTGCGCCAGGCGATGCGCCAGTTCCGCCGCCCGCACGGCCGCCCGTTCGGCGTGCTCTTCCTCGACCTCGACGGGTTCAAGGTGGTCAACGACAGCATGGGTCACTCCGCCGGGGACCGGCTGCTCAAACAGGTCGCCCGCCGGATCAAGGGCGCGCTGCGCGACACCGACACCGTGGCCCGCTTCGGCGGCGACGAGTTCCTGGTGCTGCTGGACGAGATCGACGCCCCGCACACCCCGGCGCAGGTGGCCGAGCGGCTGCACCGGGTGCTGACGCAGCCGTTCCAGCTGCACGGCCAGGACGTGGTGGTCACCGCGAGCATCGGCATCACCATGAGCAGCCGTCGCTACCTCAACGCCGAGGACCTGCTGCGCGACGCCGACATCGCGATGTACTCGGCCAAGTCGGCGCACAAGGGCCGCCACGCGATGTTCGACACGACCATGCACGACCGCGCGGTGAGCCGGATGCAGATCGAGACCGAACTGCGCCAAGCCATCGACGGTGACGAGTTCGAGGTGCACTACCAACCCATCGTCGCGCTGCGTACGGGGGCGGTGCGCTCGTTCGAGGCGCTGATCCGTTGGCGGCACCCGGTGCGCGGGCTGCTGGTGCCGGGCGCGTTCATGCCGGTGGCCGAGGAGACCGGCCTGGTCGTGCCGATCGGGCGTTGGGTGATCGACGAGTGCGCGCGGCGGCTGGCCACCTGGCACCGCGAGGGCACCCCGGCCGGGCTGTCCATCGCGGTGAACGTGTCCAACCGCCAGTTCTGGGCCGGCACCGTGCTCGACGACGTCGCCGGGGCGTTGCGCCGACACGACCTGCCCCCGGGCAGCCTCGCCATCGAGATCACCGAGGGCGTGGTGATGGAGAACGTCGGCCCGGCCCGCGACATCCTCGACGCGCTGCACGAGGTCGGCTGCCGGCTCTACATCGACGACTTCGGCACCGGGTACTCGTCGTTGGAGGCGCTGCACCGCCTGCCGATCGACGCCCTGAAGATCGACCGGTCGTTCGTGTCGCGGCTGTCGACCGACCGGCGCAGCGGCGAGCTGGTCCGCACCATCGTGCTGATGGGACGCAACCTCGGCCTGGAGCTCATCGCCGAGGGCATCGAGACCCCCGAGGAGCGCGACCGGCTGATTCAGGTCGGCTGCGGCTACGGCCAGGGCTTCCTCTTCTCCCGCCCCGTCCCCCCCGACGCCGCCTTCCGCCTCCTCACCCCCTCCCTCAGCCGATCATGAACTTGTGGCACGGTTCGACGGCGTGTCGGCGGCACGACTTCCTGATCGATTGCGGCGCCGCGGGACGGCACACCTAGACTCGGCGCTCATGTGGTTGACCATTGCCGTGATCGCGCTGCTCGCGCTGGCCGCCATCGTCTGGTGGCTGCGGCGGCGCCCCACCCCCACCCGCCCGGGACGCAAGCCGGGCCGCCCCGGCGCGCCGAGCCGCCCCGGCACCCCGGTCGGCGGGCCGCAGCCCGGGGAGATCTGGTGGGCCGACGTGCCGTATGAGGACGGCACCGGCCACAAGGTGCGCCCCTGCCTGGTCCTGCGCGGCCGCGCCGGGTCGTACGAGGTGCTGAAGATCACCAGCCAGGACCAGTCACACCGGCGCGATCACATCGTGATCCCGACCCGGACCTGGGACTCCGACGCCGACCACGACAGCTACCTCGACCTGACCGACCCGATCCGGGTGCCGGCTGTGTCGTTCTCCAACCGCGCCGGCGCCCTGGACGCCTCGATCTGGCGCAAGGTGCGCACCCTGCACAAAGTCTGATCAGGCCCGCGCCGCCGGATAGGCGTCGATCTCGGCCAGCAGCGAGCGCTTGACCGCGTCGGGGGCGAACGACTGCCGCACCCCGGCGCGGGCCAGCTCGGCCACGCCCGCCTCGGACAGGCCCAGCAGGCCCGCCGCGACCTCGTACTCCCGGTTCAGGGTGGTCCCGAACATCGGCGGGTCGTCGGAGTTGATGCTCACCGGCACCCCGGCCGCCACGATCGCGGCCAGCGGGTGCTGCCCGATCTCGGCCACCGCCCGGGTGCGCACGTTGGAGGTCGGACAGACCTCCAACGGAATCGCGTGCTCGGCCAGGTGCGCCAGCAGCTTCGGGTCCTGGGCGGCGAAGATGCCGTGGCCGATGCGCTCGGCGCCCAGCTCGGTCAGCGCGTCCCACACCGTCTGCGCGCCCGTGGTCTCCCCCGCGTGCGGCACGCTGCGCAGCCCCGCCGCCCGCGCCCGGTCGAAGTACGGCTTGAACTGCGGCCGCGGTACGCCGATCTCCGGCCCGCCCAGCCCGAAGCTGATCAGGCCCTCGGGGCGCTGGTCGAGCGCGATGCGCAGGGTCTGCTCCGCCGCCTCCAGGCCCGCCTCGCCGGGGATGTCGAAGCACCAGCGCAGCACCGTGCCCAGCTCACGCTCGGCGCGCACCCGCGCGTCCTCGATCGCCTCGCAGAACGCCTCGGCCGGGATGCCCCGCCGGACGCTGGAGAACGGCGTGATGGTCAGCTCGGCGTAGCGGACCTGCTGCGCCGCCAGGTCCTGCGCGATGCCGTAGGTCAGCGTGCGCACGTCCTCGGCGTCGCGGATCAGGTCCACGACGCTGAGGTAGACCTGGATGAAGTGGGCGAAGTCGGTGAAGGTGAAGTACTCGGCGAGCAGGGCCGGGTCGGTGGGGACCCGGGTGTCGCCCTCGTAGCGCGCGGCGAGTTCGGCCACGACGTGGGGTGAGGCGGAGCCGACGTGGTGGACGTGCAGTTCCGCCTTGGGCAGCCCGGCGACAAAACCGGCAAGATCAGCCATGAGGGCACCTTACTAAGCGGCCCCGCCCCCACCCGAAGTGCCCACGCAAGATCAGCCAAGTTGCCGGGCAACCGGGCGTATGACCGGCCAAGATACGCCCGAATGTCCGGCACATCGGCTGATCTTCGGGGTGGTCAGCGTTTGCGGGCGACGGCGAAGACGCGGCGGAAGGGGAAGTCGACGATTCCCGCGTACGGCGGGTAGGCGCGGGCCAGGGCGGGCTGGAGCTGCGCCCGGAACTCGGCCCAGTCGGCGTCGTCGAGCGCGGCGCGAACCGGGCGCAGCGCCGTGCCGCTCAGCCAGGTCAGGACGGGGTGCTCGGGCCCGCCCTCAGGCAACTGGTGCAGGTACTCGGTCTCCCAGGCGTCGACGTCGCAGCCGACCTCGCGCAACAGCCGGGCGTAGCCGGTGGCGTCGGGGACGCGGCGGACCGCGTCGTTGAGCTCCCCGAGCCGGTCGGCCCAGCGGGGCGCGGCGCACAGGTCGCGCAGGGCCAGATGAGCGGGAGCGTCCTGATTGCCGGGCACCTGCAGGGCCAGCCACGCACCGGGCCGCAGGGCTCCCGCCCAGGCGGCGAGCAGGCGCTCATGACCCGGCACCCACTGGAGCACGGCGTTGGTAGTGATCACGTCGACGTCGGGGGCGGGGACGTACTCGCGGACGTCGGCCACCTCGTACGCCACGCTGCCCGCGCCGGCCCGAGCCTTGTCGATCATCTCGGGCGACGAGTCCAGACCCCGCACTCGCGCTCGCGGCCAGCGGGTGACCAACGTCTCGGTCAGGTTGCCCGGTCCGCAGCCGAGGTCGACCACCTCGCGCGGATCGTCGGCGGCGATCCGCGCGAGCAGGTCGTGGAACGGTCGCCCTCGCTCGTCGGCGAAGCGCAGGTAGATGTCGGGGTTCCACATGTCGTCCTCCGGGAGCAGCTTTAGCAAACCGTACGTCCGTCTTGCTAAGAGACTAGCTCTCTCCGCGCGCCATCATCAAGCGCTCCCGGTGGTGGTGTGAGCGCAGTTTCCGGGGAAGTGCGGGAATTTTGGACGGGATTCGCACAGTTTCCCCGAAACTGCGGTCGACCCCGGCTTCGGGGTCGCGTGGTGTGCCCGGACAGCAGCGAGCCCCGCATGCCAGGCGGCATGCGGGGCTCGGTTCGCTCCGCCGCGGGCGCGACGCCCGCGGGAACGAGAAACGGGCCGGTCGAAACCGGCCCGTCCACGTGTCAGCAGATCAGAGTGCGCGCACCTGGTCGGCCTGCGGGCCCTTGGCGCCCTGCACGATCTCGAACTCGACGCGCTGGTTCTCCTCCAGGCTGCGGAAGCCGCCGCTCTGGATTGCGGAGAAGTGCACGAAGACGTCAGCGCCACCCCCGTCAACGGAGATGAAGCCGAAGCCCTTGTCGGCGTTGAACCACTTGACGGTTCCCTGAGCCATTTTCACCATTTCCTTGCACAAAACGAACCGCGCCGCACACCTCGTGCGGGGGTTTGGCCACTTGAGCAGCGGCACCGGCGGCTCTCACAGGAGGGTGACTCTCAGGGAGGGCAACGCGAGCAAACCACATACACAAAAACCAAGATTCAGTGTAGCTCACCACGCCGAGGGGAAGCACTCCAGGTGGCACTAGTTACGCATCCCACTGAACACGAGCTGGTTTCCGAATCGTTACGAACCTTACTGTGGTGAGCGCTGGACAGCGTGAGATGGAAAGCGTTTGCATATCTTGCGTCACGTTGCGTGTGGTCCGGCTCCATCGGGCTGCGCTCCGACAACGAAATCGAGGAGGAAACTCCATGTCCATCAGACACCGGCGTCTGCTCGCCCTCTCGGGCGCGGTCGCGCTGGCTCTGTCCGCGGCCGCGTGCGGCAGTTCGGACAAGCCCGACGCCACCGGCAATCTCGACAAGCCCGAGTGCGCGGCGTACACGGACTACACCGGCATCGCCGGCAAGACCGTCACGATCTACTCCCCCATCCGCGACGCCGAGGCCGGGCTGCTGGAGCAGTCCTGGAAGGCGTTCGCCGACTGCACCGGCGTCAAGATCGAGTACGAGGGGTCCGGCGAGTTCGAGGCCCAGCTCAAGGTCCGCGTCGAGGGCGGCAACGCGCCCGACCTGGCCTTCATGCCGCAGCCGGGTCTGCTGGAGTTCTTCGCCAAGGGCGGCAAGCTCAAGGCCGCCGGCGACAAGACGAAGACCATGGCGGAGAAGAACTTCTCCCCCGACTGGCTCAAGTACGGCACCGTCGACGGCACCCTCTACGGCGCCCCGCTCGGCGCGAACGTGAAGTCGTTCGTCTGGTACTCGCCCAAGACCTTCAAGGAGAAGGGCTGGACCGTCCCCACCACCTGGGACGAGATGATCGCGCTGAGCGAGAAGATCGCCGCGAGCGGCATGAAGCCGTGGTGCGCGGGCATCGAGTCCGGTGAGGCGACCGGCTGGCCGGCCACCGACTGGATCGAGGACGTCCTGCTGCGCGACCAGGGCGCCGACGTGTACGACCAGTGGGTCAAGCACGCCATCCCGTTCAACGACCCGCGCATCGTCTCGGCGACCGACCGGGTCGGCTCGATCCTCAAGAACGAGAAGTACGTCAACGGCGGCTACGGCGGCGTGAAGTCGATCGCCACCACCGCGTTCCAGGAGGGCGGCCTGCCCATCGTCGAGGGCAAGTGCGCGCTGCACCGCCAGGCGTCCTTCTACGCCAACCAGTGGCCGAAGGGCACCAACGTCTCCGCCGACGGCGACGCGTTCGCGTTCTACTTCCCGGCCATCGACCCGGCCAAGGGCAAGCCGGTGCTGGGCGGCGGCGAGTTCGTCGGCGCCTTCACCGACCGTCCCGAGGTCCAGGCGGTGCAGACCTACCTGGCCACCTCCGACTGGGCCAACGGCCGCGCCAAGCTGAAGAACTGGATCTCGGCGAACAAGGGCCTGGACGTCAACAACGTCGAGAACCCGATCGACAAGGTCGCGGTCGGCATCCTGCAGGACCCGAAGTCGGTCTTCCGCTTCGACGGCTCGGACCTGATGCCGGCGGCGGTCGGCGCGGGCTCGTTCTGGAAGGGCATGACCGAGTGGATCAACGGTAAGGACACCAAGACCACCCTCGACGCCATCGAGGCGTCCTGGCCGCGGTGATTCGGCTCCGCATGATCCTTTGATCATGAAATCTGCGCCGTGTGGGTCCGCTCGGACCCACACGGCGTAGTCTTCCTCCCGACCGGCCGACGAGGAGACCGCGTGGACTTCGACTTCACCGCCGAAGGCCCGAAGCTGATGATGCTGCTGTACGGCGTCATCGCCTTCGCGGCCGTGGTGGGATTGCTGCTGCTGGTGCTGGACGTGCTGCCCAGCCGCAAGGACCGCTGGGTCGCGCTGGGTCTGCTCTTCCCGGCCGGCGCCCTGCTCACCGTGGGCCTCATCGTCCCGGCGATCCGCACCCTGATCCTGGCTTTCATGAACAAGGACTCCACCGAGTTCGTCGGCTTCGACAACTTCGTCTGGATGTTCACGGACAAGACCTCGGGCATGCTGCCCGACTTCAGCTCCACCCCCGTCTCCTACGGCGTACTGCTCAGCACTGTGCTGTGGGTGCTGCTGGTGCCGAGCGTCTCCACCGCCGTGGGCCTGGTCTACGCCGTCATGGTCGACCGCGCGAAGTTCGAGTCGTTCGCCAAGTCGCTGATCTTCATGCCGATGGCGATCTCCTTCGTCGGCGCGGGCATCATCTGGAAGTTCATCTACGCCTACCGCCAGGAGGGCGAGGACCAGATCGGCCTGCTCAACCAGATCGTGGTCGCGCTCGGCGGCACCCCGCAGCAGTGGCTGCTGGACGGGCCGTGGAACACGCTGTTCCTGATCGCGGTGCTGGTCTGGATCCAGGCCGGGTTCGCCATGGTGGTGCTGTCGGCGGCGATCAAGGCCATCCCGGGCGACATCGTCGAGGCCGCCCGCATCGACGGGGTCACCCCGTGGCAGATGTTCTGGCGGGTCACCGTGCCGAGCATCCGGCCCGCCCTGGTCGTGGTCATGGTGACCATCTCCATCGGCACCCTGAAGGTCTTCGACATCGTTCGCACCATGACCGGCGGCCAGTTCGGCACCAGCGTGGTGGCCAACGAGATGTACAACTACTCGTTCCGCTTCGACGAGAAGGGCAAGGGCGCCGCGCTGGCGGTGCTGCTGTTCGTACTCGTCGCCCCGATCGTGATCTACCAGATCCGGGTCATGCGCCGCCGTCGGCTGGAGGGAGTGCGATGAGCACGGGGTCGGAGACCATCGTGGCGATGCCGGAGGCCGAGGTGCCCGCCACCCCGGTCGGACGGGTGCGCAAGCGTCTGACCAGCCGCACCGCCAGTGCCGTGTCGCTGGTGATCGCGTTGCTGTGGACCGTGCCCACGTTCGGCCTGCTGATCTCCTCGCTGCGGCCCGAGGACCAGATCAAGAGCAACGGCTGGTGGAACTTCTTCAGCGACCCGAAGCTGACCCTGGACAACTACCAGGAGGTGCTGTTCGGCACCACCGCCTCCTCCGGACGGTTGGCCAGCTTCTTCATCAACTCGCTGGTGATCACGATCCCGTCGGTGCTGTTCCCGCTGGCGTTCTGCTCGCTCGCGGCGTACGCGCTGGCCTGGACCCGCTTCCGCGGCCGCGACTGGATCTACATCGGCATCTTCGCGCTGCAGATCGTGCCGCTGCAGATGGCGCTGATCCCGCTGCTGCAGTTCTTCACCAAGGGCGTGGCGATCGACGGGTTCCAGCTGCTGCCGGCGTGGGAGCTGGAGAACGAGGCCAAGTTCATCACGGTCTGGTTCGCCCACACCTGCTTCGCGCTGCCGCTGGGCATCTTCCTGCTGCACAACTTCATGTCCGAGCTGCCCGGCGACCTGGTCGAGGCGGCCAAGGTCGACGGCGCCAGCCACGCGAAGATCTTCCGGTCGGTGGTGCTGCCGCTGATCGTGCCCGCGCTGGCCTCGTTCGCCATCTTCCAGTTCCTGTGGGTATGGAACGACCTGCTGGTCGCGCTCATCTTCGCGGGCGGCCCGAAGAACGCCCCGCTGACGGTCCGCCTGGCGGAGATGGCGGGTACGCGTGGCAATGAGTGGCAACGGCTCACGGCGGGCGCCTTCGTCTCCATCGTGGTCCCGCTGATCGTCTTCCTGTCCCTGCAGCGCTACTTCGTCCGCGGCCTGCTCGCCGGCTCCGTCAAGGGCTGACCCGCCCCCTCCGCCCCCGGGCGCGACCGCTGCCGGCCGCGCCCCCCACCATCCCCGCACAGTTTCGGGGAAACTGCAGGAATCCGAGCCCGGATTCGCGCAGTTTCCCCGAAACTGCATTACGGCCCGCCCACGCGACGCGGGCGCGGGGGCGCGGCGGAATGGCGCGCCGGGTCGGGTCGGGTGGCGGGCCGGGTCGGGTCGGGTGGCGGGCCGGGTCGGGTCGGGTGGCGGGCCGGGTCGGGTCGGGTGGCGGGCCGGGTCGGGTCGGGTGGCGGGTCGGGTGGCGGGCCGGGTCGGGTCGGGTGGCGGGCCGAGTCGGGTGGCGGGTCAGCGGCCGAGGACGGAGCCGCCGTTGACGTTGATGATCTGGCCGGTGACGTAGCCGCCCGCCTCGGAGGCCAGCCAGCAGACCGCCTCGGCGATGTCCGACGGCGTCCCGGCCCGACCCACCAGGGTCGCGGCGACCCGATCGGCGTGGCCCTGCGGGGTCATCCGGCCCGCGAAGAACTCCGTGTCGGCGACGTAGCCGGGGGCGACGACATTGGCGGTGACACCCTCGGGGCCGAACCGCACGGCCAGGTCCATCACCCAGCCGTGCAGAGCCGCCTTGGCGGCCGAGTAGGGGCCGCCTCCGCCCCGCTGGGCCGCGATCGAACTCAGCAGCACCACCCGGCCACCCGGACGCCGCAGCAGCGGCGTGAGGGCCTCGGTGAGGAGCACGGCGGTGAGCACGTTGGTGTCGAAGGTGGCCCGCCAGTTGCGGGCCGTGGCCGCCAGGCCCTCACCGTCGCGGGCGTGGAACCCGCCCGCGTTGTTGACCAGCACGTCGACGGCGCGACCGGTCAGCCGTGCCGCGAGGTCGGCGACGGCGTCTGGGTCGGACAGATCGACGTCGAAGGTGCTGACCGACGCGTCTGTCTGCTTGGTGAGGTCGGCGGCGGCCTCGGCCAGTGGGCCGGGGCGGCGTCCGAGCAGCACGAGGTCGTGTCCCCGCCGCGCGAGCGCCAGCGCGGTGGCCGCGCCGATTCCGGTGCCGCCGCCGCTGACCACGGCGAGCGGTCGCTGTTCGCTATCCAAGATCACGCGACCCACCATACCGGACAGATCCGGCACTCCGGGAGGGCTCGGGAACCCGGGCAAGCCCGACATCGTGTCAATGTGGAAACACGCTCGACACATCGATCTTCAGCCGTGGGAGCGCTTCCGCAGGTAGCGGCCACATCGGTTACCAGCCAAGGATTTCCAGGTGGTTGCCTACAGATTCTGGGGCGATGAAGGGTCTTCCCCTCCGGCTCAGGAGTCGCTATCGTCTCAACAAACGTCCATGGGAACGCTTCCACGGATGTTCATCAATGTAAGAATTAGTCCCGTCGATGGCCCGCCCGGACGCCATCGCCGGCCGCTCCCCGAGGCGGTCGGTCGCCGATCTCCCTACGACCGGCGACCGACCTCCCTCCGGGTGCCGGAGAGGAGGTGAAGCTCGCGACTACGTCGCGTGCCAACGGCTCCCGCGCGTCACGCTGCCTCGTGACCCTGCCGCCCGGCAGGCACAGGGCGTGAGCACCCGATGGGGGCGGGGACTGCCCTTCCCCGCTCCCATACCATCGGGATGCATTGTCCGCCTTGACGCCCATCAGCACCAGACTTGCGCCACCTTTGCGAAACTCCGACCACCACATCTCCACCCGTCACCGGGATAGGGACAACTGTACCCGATCATGGGAGCGTTCCCACCCATGATCAGCCCTTTCCCAGTATTTGAGGAGCACCACATGCCAGGCACCCCCAGCGCCGCCCCCGGCGGCGCCGCGACCTCCACATCGGTCGCCACCGGCGCCCCGAACGCCGGCGAGGACGGGACCGATCCCTCCCTCGCCGCGGCGCCGGCCCTGCGGTTCCCCGACGGTTTCGTCTGGGGCGCCGCGACCTCGGCGTACCAGATCGAAGGTGCGGCGCACGTCGACGGACGCGGGCAGTCCGTATGGGACACCTTCTGCAGGATCCCCGGCAGGGTGCGCAACGGCGAGACCGGAGACGTCGCCGCCGACCACTACCACCGGTGGGCCGACGACCTGGACCTGATCCGGGAGCTGGGCCTCAAGTCATACCGCTTCTCCGTGTCCTGGCCGCGGGTCGTCCCGACCGGCGCCGGACCGGTCAACCGCAAGGGTCTCGACTTCTACAAGCGACTGGCCGATGGCCTGCGCAACCGCGGCGTCACGCCGATGGTGACCCTCTACCACTGGGACACCCCGCAGGAGCTGCAGGATCTCGGCGGCTGGGAGAACCGCGACACCGCCTACCGCTTCGCCGAGTACGCCGCCACCGTCGCGCAGGCACTCGGCGACGTCGTGCCCAACTGGCTCACCCTGAACGAGCCCAAGACGATCGTGCAGAACGGCTACCTGTCCGGCACGCACGCCCCCGGCAAGCAGGACCCCGGCGCCGCGTACGTGGTGGCCCACCACCAGCTGCTCGCCCACGGCCTGGCCGTGCAGGCGATGCGCCCGCACCTGGGCACCACCGGCCGGATCGGCCCCGCGCTCAACCTGCACCCCTGCTACCCGGCCGACGACAGCCCGCAGGCCCAGGCCCGCACGGTGCTGCACGACGGGTACGAGAACCGCCTCTACCTCGACCCGATTCTCAAGGGCAGCTACCCGCAGGACGTCCTGGACGACCTGGCCTCGTACTCCCCGATACACAAGTACATCCTCGACGGCGACGTGCAGGTCATCAACTCGCCGGTGGAGCTGCTCGCGGTCCAGTACTACACCCCGCTGTACGTCACCGCCGAGGGCGACACCGTCACCCGGTACCCGACGACCGAGGCGTTCTGGCAGCAGATCTACCCCGAGGGCATGTACGACATCCTCATGCGCATCAAGAAGGACTACGGCGACATCGCCCTGACCATCACCGAGAACGGGCTCCCGACGCCGGACACCCTGGGCCGCGACGGCCGGGTCCGCGACACGGGCCGGATCTCGTTCCTGCGCGACCATTTCGCCGAGGCGCACCGCGCCATCACCGACGGGGTCAACCTGGAGAGCTACCACGTGTGGTCGCTCATGGACAACTTCGAGTGGGCGGAAGGCTACGACCAGCGGTGGGGCCTGGTCTACGTCGACTACGCCACGCAGCGACGGATCCGCAAGGACAGCGCCGACTGGTACAGCGACGTGATTCGCGCCAACGGCTTGTGAAAGTTTCCCCGCCGGTGGGCGACCACCGAGTCCACGCCGGCGGGTGACGGGGCCGGGCGACCACTGGTCGCCCGGCCCCCAATGTTTTCCGTGCGCCGGCTAGGCGCCAAGCGCCCGACCGAGCGCCGCCACGTCGCCACGCAGCCGCTGGGCGGCCTCCGGGGCGAGGGTGTGCTCCTGTTCCCGCTGGTCGATCTTCTCGTAGAGGCCTGCCAGTTCCTGACGCAGCAGGTCGCCCGTGTGCTTGTTCTGGGCGATATTGCGGATCACGTTGGCGATGTCCGTGGCGACATCGGAGCGCACCTGTGCTTGCGACTGCGCCAGCTCCAGGCTGTACAGAGCCGCGTCGCGCGCCTGCGCCACCGTCAGCACCGCCGCCGACGGCAGCGGAGACGGGGGCGGCGGGGGTGATTTGGTGGGATAGCCGGGGGGCCAGTTCGCGGATACCGACGGCGAGGCCGACCCGCTGGGCGAGGCCGACGGCGCCACGGTGGGCGAGGCCGTCGCGCTGGGCGAGGTGGTCGGCGAGGCGGTCACCGCGCCGGGCCGGTCGGTGTCGTCCAGCGGCAGCAGCCACACCAGCAGCCCCAGTGCGGCCAGCGCGGCGACGGTCAGTCCCAGCGGCACCAGCCGCTTGCGGCCGGGGCTCATCAGCGCCGAGCGCAGCACCCGGGCCGCCTCGGCCGCCGACGGCCGCCGCGCCACGTCGCGCTGCAGGCACTCCGTGACCAGGCGACCCACCGTCCGGGGCAGCCCCGGGACCTGCGGCATCGTGACCGGGCCGTGGTCGGCGGCGACGTCGTCCCAGCCCGCCACCCGGAACGGCGGGTGGCCGGTGAGCATCTCGAACAGCACCACGCCCAGGGCGTACACGTCGGTGGCGGGCTGGGCGGGGGTGCCGTCCAGGCGCTCCGGGGCGACGTACGCGGGGGTGCCGAAGCTGGCGCCGGTGCTGTCGTCGTCGGGCTCGCCGACCCGCGCGGCGATGCCGAAGTCCAGCACCGTGACCTGCTCGCCGTGCAGCATGATGTTGTCCGGGGTGATGTCGCGGTGCACCACGCCCCGGCGATGCGCCACCTCCAGCACCGTGGCCACCCGTCCGGCGATGCGCACGGCCTCGCGCCACGGCAGCGGCCCCAACGCGATCCGGTCGGCCAGCGGCTCGCCCGCGACCAGTTGCAGCACGATGACGGCGATCTCCTCGCCGTCGGCGGTGGTGTCGCGGACGAAGTCGTGCACCCCGGCGACGTCCGGGTGGTTCAGCCGCGCCACCGCCCACGCCTCCCGGCGAGCCAGTTCACGCAGCCGCTCGTCCCCGGCCAGCACCGGGTCGAGGATCTTCAGCGCCACCAGCCGGTCGAGCGTCTCGTCCTTGGCCCGCCAGATGACCGACATTCCACCGGCCCCGATCCGATCGATCAGGCGGTAGCGGCCGGCGAGCAGATCCCCGGCACGCATGAGGAAATCGTGTTCGGTCACGCACCGCACGTTGCGGCATGATCGGCACCGGTGTCAACGCCCGCGTCGACACAGTTGCATGATCGTTGCGCTACCCGCCGGTCACCGCACCGCGACCGTGCGACCGTCCTCTTCGGAGCGTTGGGCCGCGGCCAGCACCGCCACGACCTCGCGGGCGAAGCGCACGTCACAGGGGTGTCCGGGCCGCCCGGAGCGGACCTGGGCCAGCAGTTCGTCGATCGCCTGGCCGAAGTTGACCACGGGATCACCGGAGCCGCCGGGCAGATCCACCACGCCCGCGTCGCCGAACAGTTGGTAGCCGAACGGCTGCGCGGCGGGCGGCGCGTCCAGGGTCAGCTGCAGGACGCTGACCGCGCCGCTGTCGTGGCGGGCCAGCACGTGGCTGGTCGCCTGCGCGCCGCGCAGCGCCGACACCTCGGCCACCGGGCCGAGCACCGGCAGCAGCCGGGACAGCGCGTGCGGACCGAGGTCCCACAGGCCGCCGTGCTCACGCCGCCACAGCGACCCGGCGTACGGGCCGCCCTGGGCGAAGATCGAGCCGTACATGATGACCCGGGCCGAACTCCAGCCCCCGGCCGCCGCGGCGGTCTCCAGGGCCTGGCTCACCTCCGGATCGAACCTGGCGGTGAAGAAGACCACGCTGGCCACGCCGCTGTCGGCGACGGCCCGGACCACCTCGTCGGCGTCGGCGACCGTAAGCGACACCGGCTTGTCCAGCAGCAGGTGGCGCCCGGCGCGGGCGGCGCGGACGGCCAGCGGCGCCTGCACGTCCGGCGGCAGCGCCACGGCGACGGCCGCGCAGTCGGCGATGAGCGCGTCGGCGTCGGCGTACGGCCGCACGCCCAGCTCTTCGGCGAGCGCGGCGGTCTTGGCCGGGTCCCGGCCCCACACGCCGACCAACTCGGCCTCGGGGTGCGCGGCCAGCGCCGCGCCCTGCGTCACCTGGGCCCAATGGCCCGTCCCGAACAACCCGAATCGCATGGTGATCACCCTAGTGGGCGGCGATCACCGGTTGGCGACCTCGTCCTCATAGCGTTCGAGCACCCGCTTGGGCAGGTCGTGGTCGACGAAGCCGTTGAAGGCTCGGGCCTCCAACCGGTCGGGCAGCAGGGCGCGGACCCGGTCGGGGTAGCCCTGCCCCGCCTGCGCGATCCGCACCACGGGCGGCTCGGTCAGTTCGACGACGACGGGGCCGGAGATGCGCGAGGCGAAGTCCCACGGCTGGCCGGGCGACCCGGCGGCACACAGGTAGTAGGCGTAGACGCGGCGCACGTCGGCGACGGTGCGGGCGTCGGCGGGCTCGTAGCCCATGGTCTCGGCGGTGCAGATGACCTGGTCGTCGGCCTTGACCTCGTGGCCGTGGTCGTGGTGCTCGGCGGGGGTGGACAGTTCCAGCACCTGGGTCACCCGCTCGGCCAGCGCGGCGTCCAGGTCGACCGGGCTCAGCAGCGGCGAGAGGGCCGCGACCAAGGCGAGCGCCAGCAGCTCCGGCAGCACCCACCACGTGTTGCGGCGCAGTGCGGTCATCGACACCGGCACATGGTCGCAAAGCCGATGGCACTGCGCAACCATTGCTTGACCGGTACATACATGGTGCAATGTCGATGCCGTGGCGCCGCGAGGGCACCCGTGGGCGCGCCGCGGCACGCGCGTGAGCCGTGTTCGACGCGACGGACCGTCCCCCGCTCTGCCCGCACCGCGTTCGGTGCCGGCAGGGATGACTCCGCAGTCGCAGCACGGCCCGTCCCGCCGACGTGCGGTGCGTGTCCGTGCTGGAAAGGACAGCACGTGAACAGATTCAAGGTGGCCGCGATCGCGGCGACCGCGGCACTGGCCGCCGGAGTGGCGACCATGCTCCTCAACCCTGGTCCGGCGGCGGCGCACGGCGCGCTGCTCACCCCGGGCAGCCGCACCTACCTGTGCTATGTGGACGGCAAGAGCAGCACGGGCGAAATCAAGCCCACCAACGGGGCCTGCCAGAACGCCGCGGCCGTGGGCGGCACCCAGCCGTTCTACGACTGGTTCGGCGTGCTGCGCTCCGACGGGGCGGGCCGCACCCGCGGCTTCATCCCCGACGGTGCGCTGTGCAGCGGCGGCTTCACCAAGTACGCCGGATTCGACGCCCCGCGCAGCGACTGGCCGCTCACCCACCTGACCTCGGGGGCCAACCACAACTGGCGCTACAGCAACTGGGCCGCCCACCCGGGCTGGTTCTACCTGTACGTCACCAAGGACGGCTACAACCCCAACCAGGCGCTGACCTGGGCAGACATGGAAGAGCAGCCGTTCCTGAGCGTCGACCACCCGCCGATGTCCGGCCCGGCGCCGGACGGCTACTACTACTGGTCGGGCAACCTGCCCGTGAAGACCGGCCGCCACGTCATCTACTCGGTGTGGAAGCGGTCGGACAGCACCGAGACGTTCTACGGCTGCTCGGACGTGGTCTTCGACGGCGGCACCGGCCAGGTGACCGGCATCAACAACCCGCTGCCGAGCCAGTCCCCGGCCCCGTCGGTGTCGCCGTCGTCGGCGGGTTCCCCGTCGCCGTCGGTGTCCCCGTCCCGGTCGGCTTCGCCGTCACCGTCGGTGTCGCCGTCCCGGTCCGCCTCACCGGCGCCGAGCAGCCCGGCACCGAGCACGCCCACCGGGGCGTGCACCGCGACGTACGCGGTCACCAACAGCTGGAGCAACGGGTTCCAGGGTGAGGTGACGGTGCGCAACCCGGGCACGGCACAGCTCAACGGCTGGACCGTCAAGGCCACGTTCGCCAACGGGCAGACGGTGTCGCAGAGCTGGAACAGCACCTACACGCAGTCGGGGGCGGTGGCCACGTTCAAGAACGTGAGCTGGAACGCCGCCATCCCCGGCGGCGGCAGCACCTCGTTCGGGTTCCTGGGCGCGCACACCGGCACGAACAACGCGCCGACGCTGACCTGCACCAGCCCGTGAGATAACGCGAAAACAGCGGCGGGGGCGGCCCGAAGGCCACCCCCGCCGCCGCTTTCAGCGGTTACTTGACCAGCCGGTACGCCCGGATGATCGTCTGTTCCACGGTGTTGCCCTTGCTGTCCTCACCGGCGGCCTTGATGGAGACGAACCCCGCCTTGTTCGGGTGCAGGACCGTGACCAGCCAGCAGCCGCCCAGGTGCAGCACCGGCGCCTTCACCCAGTGCTTGCCGTCGTCGAACGACACCTGCACGGTCAGCTTGCGCAGGCTGCCCGCACCCGACTGGAACTGCTGCCACGGCGTCACCGGGATGACGGCCAGGCTGCCCGCCTTCGCGGTGTTGCGGTCGCTCAGCGCGGGCGCGAAGCCCAGCGCCGTGACCGGCAGCCGCGTCAGCTCGTCGGTGTGGCCGGAGCGGAAGGTCCAGACCGTCTTCTCCTTCGTCGACAGGATCGCCGGAGCGCCCCGCTCGACCGAGGACTCGATCCGGAACCGGCCCGGCGCCGCCGGCACGTCCTCGAGGAAGGCGAACGGCTCGGCCGTCTCCACGAGCAGCGCGCCGTCGCGGTAGACGGCCGTGCGGGCCGAGGTGTAGTCACCGCCGCCGGTGTGGCCGGCGGCGTCGCCGTACGGCCCGTGACCCACCAGCAGGAGGTCACCTTCGCGGAGCACATCGGCGTAGCGCTCGTCCCGGGTGAGCACCGGCCCGAACACCGCCTGGTTCCAGGTCTCCTGGTAGGTGCGCCCGGTCTGGTACTGCTTGCTGCCGCCATACAGCGACTGGACGTACGAGAACTGTTCCTCCCCGATGAGCACCTCGTCGAAGATGGGCTCCCACGTCACGTCGCCGGTGTAGTACTCGGCGCGGGAGTAGGGCAGTTCGGTGCCGATGGACAGCGCCGAGGCGCTACTGGCGCCCGGGATCCAGGCGATCGCGCCCTTGAAGCCGAGCGCGCCCGGCACGTGGGCGTAGTGCTTGGCCTGCACCTTGGCGAAGTCACCGACGTTCAGGTGCTTGGTGAAGCCGGTCATGATGCGGTCCGACTGCCACCAGGCGCCGTTGTAGATCACCGGGCTGGCCGACGCGTTGCCGTCCGCGTCGACCTGCGCGAACGTGCCGCCGGTCCAGGACAGCAGGCCCGGCACGGCTTCGCCGTCCAGCGGTCCCGAGCGGAGGTTCTCATAGCCGCCGACCGACGCACCGACCCCGATCGTGCCACCGTTGACCGACGGGAACTCGACGTTGATGTCAGCCGAGACGGCGATCGCGGTGGGATCGGGCACGGTCACGTCGAACACGCCGGAGTCGCGCGCGTCCATGGTGACCGTGCGCGCCCCGGTGACCACCAGGCGCGGGTACACCA
The DNA here is from genome assembly GCF_019083965.1 of Catellatospora tritici. Lineage (GTDB taxonomy): Bacteria > Actinomycetota > Actinomycetes > Mycobacteriales > Micromonosporaceae > Catellatospora > Catellatospora tritici. The sequence goes on along the minus strand of NZ_JAHRCY010000003.1, from coordinate 462,545 downwards.
GCTGGGTGACCCCGGTCTCGGTCGGCAGCCAGCTGAACAGCAGGTACGTGCCCGCCGGGACACGCAGGTCGGTGTCGGGGTTCTCGCCGCCGAACAGCACCAGCTCCTTGCCCGTCTCCTGGTTGTACAGGATGGTCAGGTAGTCCGTGGCCGGCTGACCCGCCAGGTCCAGGTGCGGCAGGCTGAGGGTGAACTTCTCCTCCTCGCGGTCCACCGCGAACGGAGTCGTCACCTTGACCGCGCCCGCGGTGGCCGTGATCCGGCCGCCGAAGTAGCCGGTCGCGGTGCCACCGCGCACGTCCGAGGTGAGCTGCACCGAGGCGGTGCCGCCCGCCGGGACGGTGAGCGTGCTCGCGCTGAGCGAGAAATACCCGGCCGGAGCCGCGGTGTCCAGTGCCAGCGCCAGCGTGACGTCGGCCGCGCCGCCGTTGCGGTAGGTGACCGTGCGCACGTCGACGGTGTCGTCGCCGTGCGGCCACTCCTGGCGGCCCAGGCTGACCACGGCAGGTTCGGCCGTGACCGACTGGTTGATCGCGCGGGCCACGTCGACCCGGCCCGCGCCCTGCGCGAACGGGCCGTCGATGGCCGGGTTCGGCGCCGCCGACCCGATCAGCGTGGTCTTGCGCCGCTCCGCCGACCAGTCGGGGTGCACCTGGGTGAGCAGCGCCGCGGCACCGGCCACGTGCGGAGTGGCCATCGAGGTGCCCGACAGCGTGGTGTATGGCTGGCCGGGCTCGCCCAGGAAGCCGTCCTTGCTGTTGGCGGCCACGATGTCCACGCCCGGCCCGGTGATCTCCGGCTTGAGCGCGGCGTCGCCGACGCGCGGACCCCGGCTGGAGAACTCGGCCAGGTCCTCGTTCTTGTAGACCGCGCCGACCGCGAGCGCCGCGTCGGCGCTGGCGGGCGAGCCGACCGTCTCGTCGCCGCCGGCGTTGCCCGCGGCGATGACGAACAGGATGTTCGACGAGGCGGTGAGGTCGTTGACGGCCTGCTCGATCGGGTCGATCTCGGGGCCGTCGGTGCCGCCGAGGCTCATGTTGACCACGTCGGCGCCGTTGGCGGCGGCCCACTGCATGCCGTCGAGGATCCACGACTCGGCGCAGCCGCCCTCGAAGCAGACCTTGCCGTCGAGCAGGGTCGCCCCGGGCGCCACGCCCTTGTACTTGCCGCTCGACGCCGCGCCGGAACCGGCAATGGTCGAGGCGACGTGGGTGCCGTGACCGACGTGGTCGAGGCCGTCCTCGTACTCGGTGGCGAAGTTCTGCTCCGCCGCCACCTTCCCGGCCAGGTCGGGGTGGGTCGCGTCGATGCCGGTGTCGAGCACCGCGACCTTCACGCCGGTGCCGTCGAAGCCCGCCGCCCAGGCCGCGGGCGCGCCGATCTGCGGCACGCTCACGTCGAGGCTGGGCTTGCGCAGCCCGTCGAGCCAGACCTTGCCCGGGTTGGCCACGCGGGCGTTGCCGCCGGCCGACTTCAGATTCTTCCAGTACGACCCGAGCTTGGCGCGCGGCGCCTTGGCCGCGTACCCGCGCAGGACCGACAGCCGACGCGTGACGGTCAGCCCGGCGGGCGCGGCGGCGGTGCTGCCGACCCCGGAGACCAGCAGCGGCAGCGAGTCACGGCGGTCGTAACCGGCCGCGAGCAGCCCGGTGATGTCGAACAACCGCAGGTCGAGCCGGTCGGCGCGCAGCATCGGCAGCGCGTCGGTCGGGATGACGTAACGGTGTCCGGCGCGGGTGTAGCGCAGGTACTGCACACCCTCGCGCGGGGTGATGCTGATCCTTTCGTCTCCGTGCGTGGTCACCCGGTCGCCGGTCACCAGGGTGACCGTGCGTCCGACTGCCTGAGCCTGCTGCTGGCCCGAACCCGTGCGGGCGGTGGCGGCCGGTTGCGGCCCTGCCATGCCCGGTTCCCCGGCCAGTAACGATGTGACGACGGCGGCGGCGAGTATGCCGGCCAGCATCCGTCGAGATCGCATGCGCGCTCCCCCATTCGGCGTCTGTTACAGACTGTCCACTCACGACGCAAGGTACTCATGCATCGCAATGCGTACACGCGGCAGACGTGCCGTTGGGTTCCACGAATTCTCAAGATTCTTCGAGCCGACGCCCACGGGCGGGCCGGAATCGGCGCGCCGGGGTATGGATGGAGGGCTATTTTGTTGGTACTCTCGCCGAAGTATCGCCTGGCGGTGCCGAAAAGACCGCCCGCTCCGGAGCTGATCGGGATCCGGGGCGGGCGGTCGGCGAGAAAGAGCCGCGCCACTGGGCAGGGCGCGGCTCAAGGAAGTAGATGGTCGGTGCGTGCGGTCGCCTCGCGGCGAGTGGCGCGACACGGCTCCAGCCGTACGGTATTCCGTGAAGGCTTTGTATTTGAGGCCCGGGGACACTGTCCACGCACCGACCTCGACCACCTTAGCGCCGATCCGCCCCACTGCCGAGGATCGTGGCCGTGATCACGTCAGGGAACATCCCCCGGTCGTGTTCCTGACGGCGGCCCATTCCGGCCATACGGCGCTTGCTCTGCGCTGACCTTGCCGCAAGGATGACCGGGTGTCCAACGACCCCTCCACCTCCGCCCAGTCGGCCGCGGCGCCGGCCGGCGCCGGACCGGCGGCCGCCGACGGCGCCGCCCGCACCCGCCTGGGACGCGACAGCGACAACGACATAGTCATCAGCGATCTGCAGGCCTCGCGACACCACGCCGAGCTGCGCCGGGTCGGCAACGCCTACCAGATCGTCGACCTGGGCAGCCGCAACGGCACGTTCCTCAACGGACGCCAGGTGGTCAAGGCCACCACGCTGCACGCCGGGGACCTGGTCTCGATCGGCCGCCACGAGATGCTCTTCGACGGCGGACGGCTGCACGAGCACATCGACACCGGCCCCGCCTCGATCGTCGCCGACGACCTGACCGTGCGCATAGACAACAAAATACTCATCGACGACGTCAGCTTCTCCCTCCAGGAGGGCAGCCTGCTGGCGCTCATCGGGCCCAGCGGCTGCGGCAAGTCGACGCTGCTCAAGGCGCTCACCGGTCTGCGCCCGGCCACCCAGGGCCGCCTGTGGTACGGCGGGCACGACCTATACGCCGACTACGCCCAACTGCGCTACCGCATCGGCATGGTGCCCCAGGACGACGTGCTGCACAAGCAGCTCAAGGTCCGCACCGCCCTGCGGTACGCCGCCGCGCTGCGCTTCGCCGACGACGTGCCGCGCAAGGTCCGCTGGGCCAAGGTCAACGAGGTCATGGAGACCATGCGCCTGAGCCACCGGGCCAAGGCACGCATCGACACCCTCTCCGGCGGTCAGCGCAAGCGCGCCTCGGTCGCGATGGAGCTGCTCACCGAGCCGTCGCTGCTGTGCCTGGATGAGCCCACCTCGGGCCTGGACCCGGCGCTGGACAAGGGCGTCATGACCGAGCTGCGCGAGCTCGCCGACAAGGGCAAGACCGTCGTCGTGGTCACCCACAGCGTGCTGCACCTGGACATGTGTGACCGGGTGCTGGTGATGTGCCTGGGCGGCACCATGGGCTACTTCGGCCCGCCGGACCAGCTGCTGGAGTTCTTCGGCGCCGAGGACTACGCCGACGTCTTCACCAAGATCACCGACGAGCCGGAGCGGTGGACTCGCGCCTTCCGCAACTCCCCGCTGTACGCCCGCTATGTCAGCGCCGTCGCCCCGGTCACCCGGCAGGAGCCCGCCCCGGCGCCCGCCGCCGAGCAGGCCCCGGCCGACCCGGTCGCGGCGATCCCCACCCAGCGCACCGACGAGCCGACGCTGCTGGACACCGGCGCCGTCGAGCTGCCGGTCAACCCGGCCGACGATGCCGAACCCGCCGCCCCGGCGGGCGTGGACGCGCAGGGCGTACGCATCCGGCCCAACGTGGCCGCGGCCAAGCCCGGCACCGTGAACATGGACAAACGCACGTTCCGGCTGTTCGCCCGCAACCCCAGCGCGCCGATCCGGCAGTACTTCACGCTGTGCCTGCGCATGCTGAACGTGATCTTCTCCGATCGCGGGTTCAGCCTGTTCCTGCTGGCGATGCCGCTGATCCTGGCCGGTCTGTCATACACCGTGCCCGGTGAGCACGGCCTGGCCATGCAGCGCACCATCACGCTGGAGGCGATGCAGCTGCTGGTGGTGCTCGTCACCGGCGCGGCGTTCATCGGTACGGCCGCGTCGATGCGCGAGATCGTCGGCGAGGCCCCGATCTACGCCCGGGAACGGGCGGTGGGCCTGTCGGCCGCGGCGTACCTCAGCTCGAAGCTGACGGTGTTCTTCCTGATCAACACCGCGCAGGTGGCGCTGTTCGTCTACCTCGCGCTGTTCAAGGGCACGCCGTCGGAGTACCTGGTGATCCCGAGCCAGACCGTTGAGATCATCGTCGCGATGGTGGCGGTGGCGCTGGTGTCGACCGTGCTCGGCCTGCTGATCAGCGCGTTGGCGCGGACCAGCGAGCAGACCACGCCGATCATGGTCGTGGTGGTCATGGCCCAGCTGGTCTTCTCCGGCGGTCTGTTCCTGCTCGCGGGCAACCAGATCATGGAGATCATCGCCTGGATCTTCCCGACCCGGTGGGGCTTCAGCGCCGCGGCGGCCACCGTCGACGTCGGCAAGATGCTGCCGAAGCTGTTCCAGGATCCGTTGTTCACACACAGCGCCGAGACCTGGTGGCGGGCCATCGTCTTCATCGTCGTACAGATGGTCGTCCTCACCCTGCTCACCCGTCTGGCCATGCGCCGCCTCGAACCCGGCCGCTCCTGACCCAGCCCCCCACCCAGCCCCACCCGGCCCCGCGGCGCCCCACCGGCCCGCGGGGCCCCTTTTCCCACCCCGTTGATCATGAACTAATGGACGTGTTCGACGGCGTGTCACCACCCTGACACCGTGATCACCCGGTTGCCCGGTCGCCTCGGTTGGCCCGGTCGCCCGGGTCGCGCCGGTCGCCGCGCTGGCCGCGGTCGCCCGGCTGCGTTGGCTGCGTTGGCTGCGTTGGCTGCGTTGGCTGCGTGCAGTTTCGGGGAAACTGCACGAAAACGGGCCAAGATTCCGGCACTTTCCCCGAACCTGCACGCATCGGCGCACCAACGCCAGGGCGGCGGGATGTCGGGGCGGCAGGGTGGCGCGGTGGCAGGGTGGCGGGGCGCCAGGATGGCGCGGCGACGGGGTGACGGAGTGTCAGGCGATGGGGACGCGGGCGGCGAGGGGGCGGCCGGTGAGGCGGCGGTACGCCAGGAAGAGCTCGCAGCCCAGGCACAGTCCGAACGCACCGTTCAGGAACGCCGCGACCAGTGCGAACCCGGCCGCGATCGCCCCGACGACCGCGGCACCGGACAGGTAACCGGCCGCCGAGACCAGCGCGAACACCAGCCCGACGAGCTGCGCGAAGCGCACCGGCGCCAGCGGCTCCAGCTCGGTGGGCGGGGCCAGACGCGGGGCGAGCAGTACCCGGTACAGCAGCCCGTACGGCCCCAGGCGCGGCCATGCCGCCGTCACCGCGAACACCGCCGCCTGTGCCAGCACCAGCCGGCCGGATCCGGTGAGCAGGACGGCCACCAGCACGATCGTGGTGAGGACGGCGCCGAAGCGGGGGCCACGGGGGTCGGTCATGCGGAACTCTTCTCGGGGTCGGCGACGGACAGCAGCGGCGCCACGGCGGCCAGCACCTGCGCCCGGGTGGGGGTGCCCTGGGCCCGCCCGGCGATCCGGCCGGTGGCGTCGATGACCAGGACGGTGGGCGTACGCCAGATGTCCAGCGCCCGCACCGCTTCCAGGCGGCTCTCCGCGTCGATCTCGACGTGGGCGACGCCGGGCACGGTCTCGGCCACGTGCGCGCAGATCACCCGGGTGGCGCGGCAGGGCGCACAGAACGCGGAGGAGAACTGCAGCAGGGTGACGGTCCCCGTGGGGACCCCGAGCTCGCGTAGCAGTGCCGGGTGGCCGTCGTCGTTCGACACCTGACGTACGGTACCCGCGCGCCGACGGTGGACCAGCCCGGCGACGGTCGCGGCGACCAACGCCACCACCGCCACCACCGCACCGGTCCCGTTCATCCCCTCAGCGTGGCACGTACCCCGGCCATGATCCGAGCACCGTCCCGAGGAACGGACGTGGTTCACATCCGCGCCACATCGCCGCCACATCGCAGCGCAGCGGGGATCGGCGTCAAGAAGGGGCCCTTCCACTACGGAAAGCGATAAGAAGGGGCCCTTCCTTACGTACGGGGGGCGGCGTGTTCGGGGAGGGCGAGTGTCTGGTCCTCGAAGACCAGCTGGCGCGCCGCGGAGCGGACCGCGTCGGCGAAGTCGGTGTCGGAGGCGTCCTCCCAGTCGGCCAGCTCGCCGGACAGCCACTGGCGCCAGGCGGCGGCGATCCGGTCGTACTCGGCGACGCCGCGTGGCGTGAGGGCCACGTCGCCGCCCGCCGAGGTGACGTAGCCGTCGGCGATGCAGCGCTGGTAGGCGGGCCACAGCACCTGGGGCGGCAGGTGGTAGTGACGGGCGATCTGGTCGACCCGGGCCCGGCCGTAGTGCTCGGCGAACAGCACGATCCGCGACAGGCACCAGGCCAGGCCGATGCCGCCGGAGATCCCGGCGGAGGCCAGCACGCCGGGGGCGGCGGTGGGGCCGCGGTGGCGCCATACCGTGGCGATGGCGCGTTCCAGGTTCTCCTCGCGGTCGCCCCCGTCGGGCATGCCGAAGCCCTCCCCGAGATCGGTGGCGGCGGCGCGGGCGGTGTCGCGCAGCGGCACCTGCTTGAGCAGCAGCGCGACCGCGGCGGCGAGCAGCCCGATGGGTACGGCGGTCCGGAACACGGTCTGCAGCGCCTCGGCGTACCCGTCGACGACGAGCGCGCGCAGCGGCTCGGGCAGCGAGCGCACCCCGGCGGGGCTCTCCAGCACACGCAGGTCGATCCCGGCGGGCATCGGCCCGAACCGCTCGATCTGCTGGCCGAGGGCGTGGGCGTACACGGTGCCGAACAGCGCCACCCCGAACGAGGCGCCGAGCGTGCGCAGGAACGTCACGCCGGAGGTGGACACGCCGAGATCGTGGTAGCTGACGGTGTTCTGCACGACGATGGTGAGCACCTGCATGCTCATGCCCAGCCCCAGGCCCAGCACGAACAGGAAGGCCGACTCCACCGCCAGGCTGGTCGAGGCGTCCATCAGTGACAGCAGGTACATGCCCAGCGCGGTGACCAGGCCGCCCACCACCGGGAACCACTTGTAGCGACCGGTGCGCCCGACGATGGTGCCGCTGGCCATCGAGGTGATCAGCAGGCCGATGACCATCGGCAGCATGCGCAGGCCGGAGGCGGTGGCCGAGGCGCCCTGGACGTACTGCATGAAGGTGGGCAGGAAGGTCAGCGCGCCGAACATGGAGAAGCCGACGATGAAGCTGAGGATGCCGCAGACGGTGAAGACGGGGTTGCCGAACAACCGCATGGGCAGCATGGGCTCGCGGGCGCGCAGCTCGATCCAGACGAACAGGGCGAGTGCGATCAGGCCGCCGACGCCCAGGCCGATGATGGTGGCCGAGCCCCACGGGTACTCGGTGCCGCCCCAGCTGGTCATCAGGATGAGGCAGGTCGAGGCGACGGCGATGGCGCCGATGCCCAGGTAGTCGATGATCGGGCGGGCCACGGTGGGCAGCTTCGGCATCGACACGGCACAGACGATCATCACGACGATGCCGACGGGGATGTTGACGTAGAAGGCCCAGCGCCAGGAGGCGTGGTCGGTGAACAGGCCGCCCAGCAGCGGCCCGAGCACGGTGACGACGCCGAAGACCGCGCCCAGGGCGCCCTGGTACTTGCCTCGTTCGCGCAGCGGGATGTAGTCGGCGATCAGCGCCATCGCGGTGACCAGGATGCCGCCGGCGCCCGCGCCCTGTACGCCGCGCCAGGCGATCAGCCAGGCCATGTTGTGGGCGAAGCCGCAGAAGAACGAGGCGATCAGGAAGATCGTGATGCAGACCTGGAACAGCGTCTTGCGCCCGAACAGGTCGCCCAACTTGCCAGCCAGGGCCGTGGCGACGGTCTCGGCCAGCAGGTAGGCCGTCACCACCCAGGAGAGGTGGGAGGCTCCGCCGAGGTCCCCGACGATGGTGGGCAGCGCGGTGCCGACGATCGTCTGGTCCAGCGCCGCCAGCAGCATGCCGAGCGCGACCGTGAGGAACACGGCGTTGCGGCGTGCCGAGCTGAGCTCGCCACTGCGGTCCATGCGTTCACACTAATTGTCCGCTTTATGCGCGCGGGCGATCTCCCGCGAACCGGTCCCGCCCCATGTTGATCGCTCATGTTGCCGGGCAATCGTGCGTATCTTGACCACCGATACGCCCGATTGCCCGGCAACTTTGTGGATCTGGACGGCGCTCGCGCCGGTCACCCGGTCACCCGGTCACCCGGTCACCCGGTCACCCGGTCACCCGGTCACCCGGTCACCCGGTCACCCGGTCACCCGGTCACCCGGTTACCCGGTTACCCGGCCGCGCGGTCGACCGGGTCAGCGGGTGAAGCCGGCGGTGATGCGGGTGAAGTCCCAGTCGGACTGGGCGATGCCGCTGCAGTTGGAGACCACGCCGCCACCGGCGCAGCCCCGGTCGCGGTTGACCGACCAGAACGCCAGCCGCGCGATGGCGTGGCTGTTGGCCCAGTCGCGGATCTGGGTCCAGGTCGCGGTGCTGGTCAGCTCCTGCTGGTCGGACAGGCCGTTCATGCCGGAGATGCCGATGTGGGCGTACGCGGTGGCGTCGCTCCAGCCGTACGCCGTCTTCAGGGCGGTCTTCAGCCCTTCGGCGGCGTTGACCGTGTTCTGGTACATGTTGGCGCCGCCGCCGAAGTCGAACGGCATGATGGTGAAGATGTCGATGTTGGTGCCCAGCGCCGCCGACTGGTTGATCAGGCGGGTGCCCCACCAGGACGGGCCGGTGGTGGAGGTGCCGAACGTGATGATCGTCTTGATGCCGGGGTTGTTCTGCTTGACGATCTTCAGCGCGTTGAGGATGCGGTCCTGCACGACCTCGTTCTCGAACTCGTCGGTGTTCTCGATGTCGATGTCGATGGCCTTCAGGCTGTACGCGTTGATGACCTGCTGGTACGCCCCGGCCAGCGCGGCCGGGGTGGAGCAGTTCGGGCCGAGCTTGTTGCCGCTCCAGCCACCGAACGACGGCACGATGTCGCCGCCCGCCGCCTTGATCGCGTTGATGGTGCTCTGGTCGGCGCCGCCGGTCAGCGGACGGCTGCCGTCCCAGGCCGGGGTGCAGCCGCCGCCCGACAGCACGAACGCCATCGTGAACCACTTGATGCCGGTGGCCGACATGACCGTGCTCGGGGTGGGCGGGTTGCCCCAGCCGACGTAGTAGTACGGCGCGGCGCCCTTGAAGCCGCTGGTGGTGCAGCCGGTGGTGGTGGCCGACGCCGCGTTGCTGGCCGCGGACTCGCCGTTGCCGTTGTACGCCTTCACGGTGTAGGTGTGCGCCGTGCAGGTGCCCAGCCCGGTGATGGTCGCCGAGGTGCCCGTGACGGTGGCCCGCACGGTGGTGCCCTCGTAGACGCGGTAACCGGTGACCGTACCGGTGGAGGCGCCCCAGCTCAGCGCGATGGAGCTGTTGGTGACGGTGCCGACCGACGGGTTGCCGGGCTTGCCGGGGACCCCGGCCGGGGGCGGCGAGGAGGGCGGGGTGCCGCCGCCGCAGGAGGCGCCGTTGACGGTGCAGTTGAGCGGATTGCCGGAGCCGCTCACATTGAAGCCGAACGAGGCGGTGCCGCCGGGGTTGATGGTGCCGTTCCAACCCGCGTTGGCGGCGGTGACGTGCTGGCCGGACTTGGTGACGACCGCGTCCCAGGCGGTGCCCATGGTCGCGCCGCTGGGCAGGTCGAACTGGACGTTCCAGCTGGTGATCGTGCTGGAGGTGTTGTTGGTGACGGTGAACTTGCCCTCGTAGCCGGTGCCCCAGTCCTGCACCTTGGTGAAGGCGGCGGTGGCGGCGTAGGCGGGGGTGGAACCGATGAGGGAGGCGGCACCGGCGATCAGGGCCACGCTGAGGGTGGCGAGACCGGCGCGCAGGGATCTTCTCATGGCGGGGGGAGCCCTTTCGTCGTGTAGCGCGCGGCGGGCGACGGCTTCGGGGAGCACGTCGCCCGACGGCGAGCTTGGGGACTTCAGGCGCTCATGAGCTTGGGTACACCCTAAGGTTTAAGACTGTTAACAGTAAAGAGTGTTGTCGATTTTATTTGTGCCACCATCGCCCGGTGCTCGCAGCCGCGCGGCGGCGTGAAAAGGGGCCCCTTCTGCTACGGAAAGCAATGAGAAGGGGCCCTTCCTCAACCCTCAGAAGCCGAAGCCGGCGGCGTAGGAGGCCTGGGCCAGCACGGCCTGGCCCGAGGTGTTCGGGTGGAAGTAGTCCCAGGTGCTGACCTGCGACAGGACGAACGGGTAGTTGAAGACCGCGTTGTCGTCGATGTCGCAGTTCGGGCCGTACGCGGCGCAGGCCTGGGCGAGCTGGGTGTTGAAGTCGACGACTCGCTGCCGCACCCGGTCGCGGCGGTCCACGTCGGCCTGCGCGGTCGAGGTCGGGTTCGCCAACAGCGACTGGCAGATCCCGAACAGCGACCAGGTCGAGCGGGCCGAGGAGTTGTCCTTGCCGACCTGCCACAGCCGCTTGACGTCCGGGATGGAGATCAGCGCCACCTTGGCGTTGGGCAGCCCGGACTTGAGCGTGTTCAGCGCCGAGTCGATCGAGGCACGGTACGACGCGACCGAGGTCATCGACGCCTCCGAGCTCGTGCAGGCGTCGTTGGCGCCGATCAGGATCGTCACGTACTGCGCGTTCTGGCCGACCGCCGTGGCCGCCTGGCCGGGCATGTCGGCGGCCTTGGCGCCGCTCTTGGCGTCGTTGTAGTTCTTGCCGCTGATGGCGGAGTTCTTGGCCAGGATCCGCGAGTAGTGGCTGCTGACCGAGGCGTAGTTGCCGGTGCTGAACGACCGGGCGGTGCAGTCGGTGTACCAGCCGCAGGCGTTGAAGCCGCGGGTGATCGAGTCACCCATGCTGGCGATGGAGTTGGGTGGGGTGACGGCGGCGGCGGCCGGGCTGGCCAGCAGCATGACCGCGGCCGCGGCGGCCGCGAGCACGAGGGAGGGGCGCGCGAGGCGCATGGGGGCCTGCCTTCCGGGGGGACGGAGAAGACACGGACGGGGGTACGACTCCCGCGCGGGCACGCGGTTACCGAAGGGTAATATCTAGGTGACCTAGGTCACAAGACGTTCGTCCCTATCGGGCATCCCGTTCGGACAGTCCCGCCTCGTCCTGATAGCGGACCCGGGCCGCTTCGTCGCGCAGCACCACCTGGTCCGGTACCAGCAACCGGTACGCCAGGTCCCGCCCGCCCTGCGGCAGCAGCGCCAACAGCCGGGTCAACGGGCCGAGCCGCCCCGGCACGAACACCTCGAAGCGGGGTCGCCGGATCGCCCCCAGCACCGCTCGCGCCACCTCGGCCGGGGTCAGCCGCCGCACCGAGCCGTGGCTGGTGCCCACCGCGAGCTCCGTCTCCACCACCGACGGCATCACCACCGTCACCTGGACCCCACTGCCCGCCAGCTCGTGCCGGGCGGCCAGGGCGTAGCCGTACACGGCGTGCTTGGTGGCGGCGTAGGTGGCTTCGCCGGGCGGGCTGATCCGGCTCGCGGCCGAGGCGACCGTGACGATGTGGCCGCGACCCCGGGCCCGCATGCGCGGCGCGGCGGCGAGGAAGCCGTGCCGCACCCCGTGCACGTTGACGTCGAACTGGCGCCGGGCGGCCGCGTGCGGCTCGGCTCCGAACGGGCCCACCCACATCACGCCCGCGTTGTTGACCAGCACGTCCACCGGGCCGAAGGCCTCCTCGGCCCGGTCCAGGAAAGCGGCCACCGAGGCCGGGTCGGTCACGTCCAGCGCCACCGCGAGCGCGTCGCCCGGCAGCGTGGCGGCGGTCGCGGTCACGGCGATCTCGTCGAGGTCGCCGAGCACCACGCGAGCACCCGCGGCGGCCAACTCGGCGGCGATCGCCGCCCCGATGCCCCGGGCGGCACCGGTCACCGCCACGGTCAGCCCCGCGATCGCCCGTGCCATCCGGCCGCTCCCTACGTCGTCGTGCGCGCCACCATACCGGCCGCGGGTGCCGGGTGGAGGGTCGCGGCCGTCTGTCGGAGCGCGCGCAGCAGGTCCTGGGTGATGGGGCGGGTACGGCGGCTGGCGGTGACCGCGCCCAGGTAGCGGGTCGGGGCCGGACCGGACAGTGGCACCGCGGTCACCTCCGGTGGCGCCGTGGTCAGCGCCACGAACGGGACCACGCCGATGCCGACCCCCGCGGCGACCAGCGACAGCGCGAAGCCGTAGTCGGTGGCGCGGCAGGAGATGCGGGGCGCGAACCCGGCGATGGCGGCGTACCCGGCGAACATGTCGGCGATGCTCTGGCAGCCCTGCACCCACCGCTGCTCGGCCAGGTCGGCCAGGGCGAGCCGGTCCCGGTCGGCCAGCGGGTGACCCGGGGGCAGCACCACGAACAGGGGGTCGTCCAGCAGCGGCGTCCACAGCAGACCCGAGCGGTCGCCGGGGCGCACCGGCGGCGGCCCGTCGAAGTGGTACGCCAGTGCGAGGTCGGCCTTTCCCTGCCGGACCAGGGCCAGGCTCTCCTCGGGTTCGTGCTCCAGCACCGTGGTCTCCACGCCGGGGTGGGACTCGGCCAGTCGGGTGAGCGCGGGCGGCAGCAGCCGCTGGCCGCCGCTGATGAACGTGGCCACCGCGAGATGGTCGGGATTGGCTTCGGCGAGCCGGTCCAGGCGCACCCGGGCGTGGGTGAGTTCGGCCAGCACCACCTCGGCCGACTCGACCAGCACCCGGCCCGCCGGGGTGAGTTCGGTGCCGCGCGCCCCGCGCGCCACCACGGGCGTGCCGACCGAGCGCTCCAGCGCCGCGATGTGCTGTGAGACCGCCGACGGGGTGAGCAGCAGCGCGTTCGCGGCCCGGCTGAAGCTGCCGTGCGCGGCGACCTCCCGCAGGATGCGCAGCCGCTGGACGTCGATCATCAGTATTCCTTAAAGGTCATGAAGCAAGTAATGACTACTGCTTATGCCTGCGAGCTTGCAGGCTGAACGCATGAAACGTCAAGCCTGGCTGCTGCTCGCCGCGATGTCCGTGCTGTGGGGCATCCCGTACCTGTTCATCAAGGTCGCGCTCGTCGACCTGCCGCCGGTGGCCGTCGCCTTCGGCCGCACCGTCGTCGCGGTCGCGGTGCTGCTGCCCATCGCCGTACGCGCCCGGGCCCTGGCCCCGCTGCGCGGCCGCTGGGGCGCGGTCAGCCTGCTCGCGATCGTGCACGTGGTCGCGCCGCAGCTGCTCATCACGTACGGCGAGCTGCACGTCAGCTCCGGGCTCACCGCCCTGCTGCTGGCCGTGCAGCCGCTGGCCATCGCCGCCCTGGCGCTGCGCGTCGACCCGGCCGAGCGGACCGACCGGCGCAAGCTGCTCGGGCTGCTCGCAGGCCTGGTCGGGGTGGCCGCGGCGGTCGGCTTCGACCTCGGTGGCGGCACCGGCTCGCAGCTGCTGGGCGCGGGACTGGTGCTGCTGGCCGGAATCTCGTACGCGCTGGCCACCACCCTGGTCAAGAAGCGGCTGGCCGACGTGCCGTCGCTGGGCGTAGTCACCGGCACCACCGGCATCGCCACCGCGCTGCTGGCCCCGCTCGCCGTGGTCACCGCGCCGACCCGGCTGCCGGGCGCCTCCGCCGTCGGGGCGGTGCTGGTGCTCGGCCTGCTCAGCACGGCTGCGGCGTTCCTGCTCTACTACCGGCTGATCGCGCTGGCCGGGTCGGGCACCGCCGGGTTGGTCTCCTACACCAGCCCCGCCGTCGCGGTGCTGCTCGGCGTGCTGCTGCTCGGCGAGCCGATGCACGCGAGCACCCTGGCCGGGTTCGCCCTCATCCTCGGCGGCTCCTGGCTGGCCACCCGCCCGGCCGCGCCGCGACAGCCCGCGCTGCGAGCCGCCGCCACCACCTCATGACGTCAGCAGCGTCCGCCACTGCGCCGCCGGCAGCGATGCCGGCGGCCGCCCCTGCCGGGCGAACAGGTTCGCCACCCGCCGGGCGTGCTCGTTGTACGGCGTGGCCACCCCGTGCAGCCGCCCCAGCAGCACGATCTCGCCGTTGAGGTAGTCGGCCTCGATGCTGCCGGTGCCCCGGGCCAGGCTCTGCCACGACGAGCTGCCGCCCCGGGGCGTGCCCGGCACGTCCTGCCGCCGGATCGTGTCGCCGCGACGCAGCCGGTCCTCCTCCGCCGACGCGTGGTCGATCCCCGCCGCGTCGAGCACCGCGACCGCCTCCGCCCGCAGCAGCTCGCCCAGCTCGGCTGTCGCCTCGTCCCGCACGCACACCGCGTCGACCGCGTTGGACAGGTTCACCAGCAGCTTGCGGTACTTCCAGCGCATCACGTCCGGGCGCGGGCTCGCAGCGAATCCCGCGTCGCGCAGCGCCCCGGCGATCCGCTGCGCGACCTCGTCCACGCCGTACGGGTAGCGGCCCAGGTCGAGGATGCCGGGGGTCGGCGCGCTGTGCGCCACCACGACCCCGGGCTCGAGGTGGGTCGCGGGGAAGGCGACGCAGATCGCGTACACGTTCGGAAACAGGCGCAGGGCGGCGCGCTCGTTGGCGACGCCGTTCTGCAGGCAGGCGACCGGCGTGGCCGGATCGACGGTCGCCGCCAGGGCGCGCAGCGCCGCCTCGGTGTCGTTGCCCTTCATCGCCAGCAGCACCGCGTCCACCGGATGCGGCACCTCGGCCGGGTCGGCGTAGGCGGCGATCGGGAGGGTCCGGGTGTCCTCCGGCGTGGCGAGGGTCAACCCCTGACGCTGTATCGCCGCCAGGTGGGCACCCCGGGCCAGCAACACCGTCTCGTGGCCGGACGCGTGCAGCAGGGCACCGGCGGCACCGCCCACGGCACCGGCGCCGTACACCAGGAAACGCACGATCACGCAGCCTACTTCACAGACAGTGCCGCAGCGGGCACGATGGCTGCATGCCTGAGGGGGGAAGGCTGGCTCAAGCTCGGCAGCTCGTGTCCCGGCTGGACTTTCCCGCCGCCCAGCAGCTGCTGCGCGACGAGCTGGCACGCGCGCACGCCGATCCGCACTCGGCCGACGAGTCCGAAGCGGACACCGCCGCGCTGTACGCCGGAGTGATGCTGCAGCTCAACGAGCCGCACACGGCCCGCACCTGGGCCGCGTACGCGCACACCGCCGCCCGGCTGCAGCACGGCGAGTTCGACCGGCGCACCCTGCACGCGCTGGGGCTGCTCGCGCTGGCCCAGCACCGCACCGGGGCGCTCGGCCGGGCCGGGCTGCTCTACACCCAGCTCGTCGAGGACCTCACCCGGGTCGAGGGCCACCGCGGCGACCGGACCCTGGCCGCCCGCGCCGACGCGGCCGTGGTCGACCACGCCCGGGGACGCTGTGAACAGGCCCGCGACCAGCTCGCCGACGTCGTCGCCGCGTACGAGCAGCGGCACGGCGCCGGGCATCCGACCGCGATCCGGATGCTGGTCCGGCTGGCCGGGATGTGGCGCGACTGCGGTGACTTCGACCAGGCACACCGGCTGCTGGCCCAGGCCCGTACCGACGCCGTCGAGCTGCCCCCGGGCGACGACCTGCACCGGCTGCTCCATTCGGCGACCCGCGCCCAAGCCGACCCGCACCACCACTGCGGTGTCGACCCCACCGCCGAGCCCGACGACGACGATCCGCCCCCGCCCACCGGCTCGGCGTACCCGCCCGCACCCGAACCGCCGGACACCTGGCCGCCGCCCCGGACCGCCGAACCCGACGCGTGGCCCCCCGCCCCACCCCCCGCGCCGGACACCTGGCCGCAGCCCCAGGCTCCCCACGAGTGGCATGCCGACGACGACTCCGCCGCCGAGCGCCGGTTCACCGCCACTGATGGCTGGACCACGACACGCGACGAGCTCGACGGCTGGGCCACGACACCCGACCAGCTCGACGGCTGGGCAGCGAGCGCGACCGGCACCGACGCCTGGCCCCTGACCGGCGACCCCGACGACCGGGGCGCGAGCGCTCGAACCACCGGCTCCTACGCCGAACCACTGGTCGAGGTGTCCACTCCGCGGCACGCGGGCCGGGCCTCCACCGACCACTGGCCCGATGACGAGATCTTCGAGCCCGAGCCCACCCCGGGCGTCGGCCGACCGGCACCGGGCCGGGGTCCGCGCCCATCCCCCCGCCCCACGCCCCCAGCCGCCCCGGCGCCGCTGCTGACCACCTTCGGCACGCAGGCCGCGCCCGTCGCGCCCGGCCGGTACCCGGCCGGGCCACCGGTCACCGGCCGTCCGGCGTTCGCCGATCGGCCCGTGTTCCCTGATCGGCGGCCGTACCGGGACGATCCACCCCGCACCGAGCCCACCGGGCGGCGGCGAGGCCGCTTCGCCGCCGGGCTGGCGGTGGTCGCCGCGCTGGTGGCCATCGCCGCCGTCATTGTCACCCTGATCCTGGTCAACGGCTCCGAGCAGCCCGCCGAGCCCTCGTCCCCCGGCCCGGTCGGCCCCTCGACCCCGCCCGCCGTGTACGGGCTGACCCTGCACGACGAGGGACGGCAGATCCAGCTGTCCTGGACCTATCCCGCGAACGTGGCGGCGCCGGTGATCGTGTCGGTCGCGTTCGCCGGACAGCCGATGCGACCGCTGCAGTCGCTGCCGGCGGGCACCGAGGTGGTGACCGTCCCCGGGCTCGACCCGGACCGCGACTACTGCCTGACCATCACCCTCGCGTACGCCGCCGACCGGATGGTCATGGCTCCCGCCGTCTGCACCGAACGCTGACACCACCGCCCACAATTCGACCGCAAACGCCGACCATGAGCGGTGAGCATCCTCGATGATCGCCACTGGTGGTCAAAACAGCTGCCTGGAGTGGCCGGATTGACCGAAGGCGACGATCTTCGGGCGGCGGCGGGCGGCGGGCGGTCAGGTGGGGTCGTGGGTGGAGGTGGAGGTGGAGGTGGAGGTGGCGGCGCGGGCGGTGAGTTGGCGCAGCCAGAGGCTTTCGCGCTGGCGGCGGTGCATGGTCCCCAGCAGCGCCTGCGGGAGCGGGCCGTGCCGCAACTGCTGGGCCACCAGCCCGGCCAGCGTCATCACCGGCATGTCGTAGGCGCTGTCGGCGGCGAACAGCAGCAGGTCGCGCACCAGGTCCGGCGGGAGTTCCGGCGGCAGCAGGGGGCACAGGGCGCCGAGGACGGCATCGGTGTGCCAGCCGCCGTCGGTGCCCCGGTGCGCGAGCAGGGCTCGGACCAGGGCGATCAGGGTCGGGGGTGGGAGGGCCGCGGCCATGCCGGGCAGGCTCGTCTCCCCGGCGCTGTCGGCCATGCCGCCACCGCGGCGCAGACTGACCAGTTCGGACGCGGCCTCGGCCAGGTCATGGGCGGCGATGTGGGCCTCGATGCGCGCCAGGCGCTGCGCGTACGTGGCCGGGGCGGTCATCGGGGTACCGCCGCGGGAGGCCCGTCCACAGTGGTCGGTGTCTTCATGTCGGCGGATTGTAGGCACCTCCCCCGACATTCCCACCCGCCCAAGCCCGCGCCAAGCCCCGCTCCAGGATGCGGTTTCGGGGAAACCGCACGAACAGAACCCCGGATTCCTGCCGCTTCGGGGAAAGCGCAGAAATCCGCTCCGCAACAGCGGGAAGTGCGTGAAGCCCCGCCCGGCCCCGCGAAACCTGCGGCGGGCCGGACGGGGCCGGGAAGGAAAGCGGTCAGCCGGCGCGGCGGTTGGCCCAGAGACGGGGGCCGCCGCCCTGGGTCTTCTTCGGCACGAACGCCTGCTTGCCGTGCGCCTGCTGCTGGTTCTGGCCCTTGCCCTTGGCCCGGCGCTCGGCCCGGTTCATGGGCTGGGGCTCCTCGGTCTCGGCGGGCTCGGACGCGTCGGACGGCGAGCTGTGATCTTCACGCATGGTGTCTCCTGTGGATGCGGGTACGCCGACGGCTGCCGTGTGGGCAGCGGGCGTGCAAAGACGGGTCAGGACGAGCCGTGCGTCGCGGCGACGTCCCGGACGGGTTCGGCCTCGAGGCTCGAAGCGGCGGCACGCTCGGCGCGCGTCAGGCGCGCAGCGTGGGATCACGCTCAGATGTACATGGCCAGGAGCCTAGCAGGCCGCACGATCATCCGCACCCGCGCGACGGGCGTGCCGGGGTCGTGTTCAGCCGCGCCGGTAGAGCAGGTCGAAGATCTGCCGCCCGGCGGCGATCCCGCGCTGTTCGAACTTGGTCAGCGGCCGGTGGCCGGGGCGGGGTGCGTAGCCGTCGTACAGGTTGACCAGGTGTTCGTCGGCGTCGAGCACCTCGGCCATCTGTTCGGCGTAGTCGGCCCAGTCGGTGGCGCAGTGCAGCACGCCGCCGACGGCCAGCCGCGAGCGCAGCAGCGCGACGGTGTCGGGCTGGATCAGGCGCCGCTTGTGGTGGCGGGCCTTGGGCCACGGGTCCGGGAAGTAGACGTGCACGGCGTCGAGGCTGCCCTCGGCGAGCATGTGCCGGACCAGGTGCAGCGCGTCGCCCTGGGCCACGCGCACGTTGGGCAGGTCCTGCTCCTCGACCACGGCCAGCAGGTTGCCCAGGCCGGGCGGGAAGACCTCGACCGCCAGGTAGTCACGGGCGGGGTCGGCGGCGGCCATCGCGGCGGTGGCGTCGCCCATCCCGGAGCCGATCTCCAGCACGAGCGGAGCCCGGCGACCGAACAGCGACTGCTGGTCGAGCGGGGTCCACGGCTGCGCGATGTCGACCCCGTAGCGCGGCCACAGCCGGGTCAGCGCGTCCTCGTGCCGCCCGCTCACCCGCCCGCGACGCGGGTAGAAGGTGGTGATGCGGGTCATGTGGCGGCCGTCGGGCAGCGCACCGGCGAGGTCAGAGGTGGTCACAAGACAGTCAGGATACAGCGCCGGGGACGCGGCAGCCCCGCTCGCCAGAGGGCGGGCGGGGCTGCCGGTGCCGGTTCAGCGGGCGAGGGGCTGGCCCTGCTTGTCGTTGAACTTGCCGATCAGGATCATGATGAAGTCGATGAACGTCCATACGCCGAGGCCACCGAAGGTGATCAGCTGCAGGATGCCGGTGCCGACCTTGCCGACGTAGAAGCGATGCACGCCCAGCACGCCGAGGAAGAAGCAGAGCAGCACGGTCACAAGCCAGGACTTGCTGTTCACGGGGGTTCCTTCTGTCGAGGGGTTTTCGGATTCCCGCCGACAGCCGGACGGCGGGAATGGGAACGTAGCAACCTGTGCGCTCCATCACATCCGCCACAACGGCCACAATGATCATGCGTTCGGGGGACGGGTGCGCCGACCCCGCCGAGCCGCTAGCATCATGGACAGCAGACCGATGCCGCACAGTCGATGCCGAAGGAGGAGCCATGACCCACGCGCTCCCCGCATCGACCCTCTCGGTCGTACGCGTAGCCGAACCGGGCCGCGCGTAATCCTTCGATCACCGCGCCCGACGCGCGCGGTGGTCACCCAACCTCTCTCTCGCGTACGGGCGCCATACCCACCGAGGTGAGGTCATGAGCCTTCCGGAGAAGCCCTCGATCGACGGGCTGGCCGACAAGTGGTCCCAGCGTTGGGACGCCGACCAGCTCTACCGCTTCGACCGCACGGCGCCGCGCGAGCGCGTGTTCGCCATCGACACCCCGCCGCCGACGGCCAGCGGGTCCCTGCACATCGGGCACGTGTTCTCGTACACCCAGACCGACGTGCTGGCCCGGTTCCAGCGCATGCGCGGCCGCGAGGTGTTCTACCCGATGGGGTGGGACGACAACGGGCTGCCGACCGAGCGCCGGGTGCAGCACCGGTTCGGGGTGCGCTGCGACCCGTCGCTGCCGTACGACCCCGACTTCACGCCGCCCGAGACGCCCGGCCGCGAGCAGGTGCCGGTGTCGCGGCGCAACTTCACCGAGCTGTGCGCCTGGCAGACCGAGCTGGACGAGCGCGCCTTCGAGGCGCTGTTCCGGCTGGTGGGGCTGTCGGTGGACTGGTCGCTGCTCTACACGACGATCGGCGCGCGGGCGCGGGCGGTGTCGCAGCGGGCGTTCCTGCGGGCGCTGGCGCGCGGGGAGGCGTACCAGGCGCAGGCGCCGACGCTGTGGGACACCACGTTCCGTACCGCGGTGGCGCAGGCGGAGACGGAGGACCGGGAGCGGCCGGGGGCGTACCACCGGATCGCCTTCCACCCCGACGGCGCCGCGGCCCACCCTGACGGCGCCGCGGCCGAACCGATCATCGTGGCGACGCAGAGCAACCCGGTGGTCGTGGCGACGCAGAGCAACCCGGTGGTCGTGGCGACCACGCGCCCGGAGCTGCTGCCCGCCTGTGTGGCGCTGGTGGCGCACCCGGACGACGCCCGCTACGCGCCGCTGTTCGGCACGACCGTGCGCACGCCGGGCTTCGGCGCCCGGGTGCCGGTGCTGGCGCATCCGCTGGCCGACCCGGCCAAGGGCACCGGCATCGCGATGATCTGCACGTTCGGCGACGCCACCGACGTGATCTGGTGGCGCGAGCTGGACCTGCCGACCCGGCCGGTGCTCGGCTTCGACGGGCGGCTGCTGGCCGACGCCCCGGAGCACCTGGACGAGCGGGGCCGGGCGGCGTACGCGCGACTGGCCGGGCTGGCCCCCGCCTCGGCCCGCGAGCAGGTGGCCGCGCTACTGCGCGAGACCGGTGACCTGCTGGGCGAGCCGGAGCCGATCAAGCATCCGGTGAAGTTCTACGAGCGCGGCGAGAAGCCGCTGGAGATCGTGCCGACGCGCCAGTGGTACCTGCGCAACGGCGGCCGTGACGCCGGACTGCGCGCCGCCCTGCTCGCCCGGGGGCAGGAGTTGACCTGGCAGCCCGCGCACATGCGCACCCGGTACGACCACTGGGTGCAGGGCCTGGCCGGGGACTGGCTGATCAGCCGCCAGCGCTTCTTCGGCGTGCCGATCCCGGTGTGGTACCCGCTGGACGCCGACGGGCAGCCCGCGCACGACCGCCCGATCACGCCCGCCGAGGACACGCTGCCGATCGACCCCAGCTCGGACACCCCGCCCGGCTACACCGAGGACCAGCGCGGCAGGCCTGGTGGGTTCACCGGCGACCCGGACGTGATGGACACCTGGGCGACGTCGTCGCTGACCCCGCAGATCGCGGGCGGCTGGGGCTTCGACGAGGACTTGTTCGCGCGGGTGTTCCCGATGGACCTGCGGCCGCAGGCGCACGAGATCATCCGTACCTGGCTGTTCGCGACCGTGCTGCGCGGCCACGCCGAGCACGGCGTGCTGCCGTGGCGTACGGCCGCGATCGCGGGGTGGATCCTGGACCCCGACCGCAAGAAGATGTCGAAGTCGGTGGGCAACGTGGTGACCCCGGTGGGGCTGCTGCACGAGTACGGCTCCGACGCGGTGCGCTACTGGGCCGCCGCCGCCCGCCCCGGCGCCGACACGGCGTTCGACACCGGCCAGATGCGGATCGGCCGCCGCCTGGCCACCAAGATCCTCAATGCCACCCGGTTCGTGCTCGGCCTGGGCGAACCCGCCCCCGGCGCCACGATCACGCAGCCGCTGGACCGAGCCCTGCTGGCCGCGCTGCGCCCGGTCCTCGCCGAGGCCACCGAAGCGCTGGAGCAGTACGACCAGGGTCGCGCCCTGGCCGCCGCCGAGCGCTTCTTCTGGACGTTCTGCGACGACTACCTGGAGTTGGTGAAGGTGCGCGCCTACGGCGAGCACGGCGCGGCCGCCGCCGACTCGGCCCGGCTCGCCCTGCGGACCGCGCTGTCGACGCTGCTGCGGCTGCTGGCGCCGGTGCTGCCGTTCGTGACCGAGGAGGCCTGGTCGTGGTGGCACGACGGCAGCATCCACCGGTCCCCGTGGCCCACGCCGGCCGAGCTCGACGGCGCGGGTGACCCTGCCGTGCTGGCCGCGGCGACCGAGGCGATCGAGTCGGTGCGCCGGGCCAAGTCCGCGGCAAAGGTGTCGATGCGGACCGCCGTGTCGACGCTGACCCTGCCCACCGACACCCGCTACGACGCCATCGAGGCCGACGTGCGCGACGCGGGCGTGATCACCACGATCACCCGCGGCCCCAGCCTCACCGTCACGCTGTGAGGGTTAGGAAGGGCACCTTCTTATCGCAATACGTGGTAAAAGGTGCCCTTCTTAACCCTGGCTCAACACCGCTGACCTGGGAAGAGTCCGAGTTGGGTGCTAAATGAAAAAAATGGGATGTGCACCACATGTCCCAGGGGAACGGCGTGGGACGGGGCAGTCTTGATCAGCCCCGTCCCTCCCCCGAAGGTGCTGCCATGTCGCGAAAACCCCTGGCCAAGCGACTGACCAAGATCGCCGTGGTCGCCGCCGTGGCGGGTGTCGTGCTGGTCGCGGCCGCCGCCCCCGCGGCCGCGCTCGCCGACTGGGCCATCGAGAAGACCGCGCCCTCCTACGAGTCGCTGCCGCAGGTGCTGCGCGAGCCCACCACGGCCCAGGCCAGCTACCTGTACGCCAACGACGGCAAGACCGTGATCACCACGTTCTACGACCAGAACCGGCGCGACGTGCCGCTGGACCAGGTCGCCCCCGCGATGCGCGACGCGGTGGTGGCCGCCGAGGACACCCGCTTCTACACCCACCACGGCGTGGACGTGCGCGGCGTGCTGCGCGCGGTGGTCGCCAACGGCACCAGCGGCGGGGTCGAGCAGGGCGCCTCGACGCTGACCATGCAGTACGTCCGCAACGTGCTCAAGAACGACCCGGCGCTGACCCCCGCGGAGCGCGAGGCCGCCACCGAGCAGAGCGCCTCCCGCAAGATCCGTGAGGCGCGGTACGCGCTGTCGCTGGAGCAGAAGCTCTCCAAGAACGAGATCCTGGAGCGCTACCTCAACATCGCCTACTTCGGCGCGGGCGCGTACGGCGTCGACGCCGCCGCGCACACCTACTTCTCCAAGAACGCCGCCGACCTCACCCTGGGCGAGGCGTCCCTGCTCGCGGGCCTGCTCCAGGCGCCCGAGGCGGACAACCCGCTGACGCAGGGCCTGGACCGGGCCGTGGGCCGCCGCGAGTACGTGCTGGCGGCGATGGTCGGCACCGGCGCGATCACCCAGCAGCAGGCCGACCAGGCCAAGGCCACCGCCCCGGTGCTCAAGCGCGGCTCGTCCCCCAACGACTGCGTCGCCTCGAAGAACGAGTGGGGCTTCTTCTGCGACTACTTCCGCACCTGGTGGAAGGCGCAGCCCGCGTTCGGCGACACGCCCGAGGCCCGGGTGCAGGCGCTGAAGCTGGGCGGCTACCGCATCGTCACCACACTCGACCCCGCCATCGCCGCCGAGGCGCAGCAGCAGGTCGTCAAGGTGTACGGGTACACCAACAAACGCGCCCTGCCGATGGCCGTGGTGGAGCCCGGCACCGGCCGGGTGCTCGCGATGGCGGTCAACCGGCACTACAACCCGGTCGAGAAGCCCGGCAACACCGTCAACCAGCTGATCGCCGGCGCCGACACCGCGCACGGCTACCAGGCGGGCTCGACGTTCAAGATGTTCACCATGCTGGCGGCGCTGGAGCAGGGCAAGACCCTGGACACCAGCTTCGACTCGCCCAGCCGCCTGGTCACCCAGTGGCCGGACTCCGGCGAGACCACCAGCTGCGACGGCTTCTGGTGCCCCAAGAACGCCAACCCGAGCTTCATGGACGGCGAGCGGAACATGTGGACCGGCTTCGGCCGCTCGGTGAACACGTACTTCGTGTGGCTGGAGCAGCAGGTCGGCGCCGACCGGGCGGTGGAGATGGCGCAGCGCCTCGGCATCCAGTTCCGCGACTCCGGCGACGCCGACCGGGCCCGCAGCAGCGCGGCGAGCTGGGGCTCGTTCACCCTGGGCGTCTCGCTGACCACCCCGCTGGACCTGGCCAACGCGTACGCGACGCTCGCCGCCGAGGGGCAGTACTGCACGCCCGTGCCGGTGCGCTCGGTGACCACCGGCGCCGGGGCGGAGCTGGACGTGGCGCGGCCGGACTGCCGCCAGGTGATCAGCGACGACGTGGCGCGGGCCGCCACCGACGCGGCGCGCTGCCCGGTGGGCCAGCAGAGCGCGTACCACGGCTGCGACGGCGGCACGGCCACGGCCGTCTCGCAGCTCATCGGCGGGCGCCCGGTCGCGGGCAAGACCGGCAGCTCGACCGACAACATGACCGAGACGTTCGTGGCGTACACCCCGCAGCTGGCCGCCGCGGCGATCGCCGCCAACCCGGACAGCCCCGTGGACAAGGTCGGCGCGGCGGTCCTGCCCCAGGTCTACCGGGCCGTGGCCACCACCCTGGCCACCGGCTCCAAGCCGCTGGAGGTCAAGCAGTTCGTGGCGCCGACCCGCACGTTGGTGGTCGCCGACAGCCAGCACCGCGGCGACGACCCGGGCATCGAACCGTCACCCGAGCCGTCGCCGAGCGTGGCGCCCTCGCCGAGCCGCGACGAGCACCAGGACGACAAGAACAACGACAAGAACAACGGCAAGAACGACAACAAGGGCGACGACAAGAATCAGGGCAAGCCGCACAGTGTGAAGCCCACCAAGCCCACGCCCAAACCCACCGCCAAGCCGACTCCGTCGGTGCAGCCGAGCCCCTCGGCCGACACCGACACGCCGAGTCCGCGGCCCAGCCGCTGGCGTCACTGACCATCCGGTACGGCGAAAGGCCCCCTCCCCCGCGCGAGCGGAGAAGGGGGCCTTTCGCCGTACCTGTCAGCGGATTTTCACCGCCAGGTCAGCGGATCAGGACAGCGGCGGGTAGGCGTTGGCCATGAGCTGCTGGAACTGAGCCGAGAACCACTGCCCCGAGATCGGGGCGTTGGGCAGCGAGCCGGTCATGCTGTTGCCGTTGCGCTCGTTACCCGTGTAGGTCGGGTCGCACATCCGGTCGAAGCCCTTGCCCTCGTCGTTCGGGATCAGGCTGCTCGAACCGTCCGACTCGCCCGGGGGCTTCACCCACACGTACGCGTCGATACCGGCGGCCGGAGCGGCCTTCGGGCGCTCGCCCATGCCCGCACCGGCCTGGTTGCACCAGTTGCCGGCGTGGATGCGGCGGTCGATGCGCGACTGGTTGACGAACGTGTCCACGTTGGTCGAGGTCGACGCGGCGGTGGGCCGGGTCGTCTGGATCGACTGGCACGGGGTCTGCACGCAGTTGCCCCAGCCGTTGCGCGAGGTGTCGATCAGCATGCCGATGGTCGAGCTGAAGCCGACCGAGACCAGCTGGGTGCGGAACGCCTGCGCGAAGGTGAGCTCGTCGACGTAGAAGTTCCAGTCGACCCACTTGGCCTGGCGGACCGAGGTGCCGTTCACCGAGGTGTTGATGGTGAAGTACGGCTCGGTCAGCGCCGAGTAGTTGGCGGTGTTGGTGATGAAGCCGTGGACGTAGTTGACGTTGCTGCCCTCGGCGGTCGCCGCCTCCTTCAGCTTGGTGGCGGTGGGGCCGAAGTTGGTGTCCCAGCCGATCCAGCCGTGGTGGGCGGAGTCGATGTAGTTGTAGGTGTTGGCGATCGGGCCGAGCTTGGACAGCGCGTAACCGATGCCCTTGACGTAGCCGCCGTTCTGGTTCATGGTCGAGCACTTGGCCACGTTGAGGTTCGTCACCAGGTTCGGGATCGAGTCGATCTCGATGATGTTGACGATCCGCAGCGCCGAGTACTTCGAGTCGGCCTGGATCGCGGCGATCGGGTCGATGTACTCCGACTTGTAGCGGGGCAGCTCGTCGACGCCCAGCTCACCGTTGGAGGCCAGCGCCGAGCAGTCACGGCCGGGCAGGTCGTAGATCACGAACATGACCGTCAGCGGGGTGGCGCCGTTGGCGGCGTCCTGCGCGACAGCCGCGTCCAGGTGCGCCCGCAGGCCCATGCTGGACGAGCTGCCGGCGATCGCGGCGATCCGGTCCAGCCACACGGCGGTGGAGGTGTTGGACACCCGGCTGCCGCCGGGCTCCGCGTTGGCCTTGGCCTTCCACTCCGGGTTCACGTAGCCGGTCGAGCCGGAGTACGGGTTGTCCACCTTGCCGACCTGGTCGTTGTCGGACTCGGTGACCGCCAGCGTGGCGCTGGTGTAACCGGAGGACGACGCGGTGATCGTCGCGGTGCCGTTGGTCTGGTCGCTGTCCTCGGCCGCGGCGACGGCCACGGCCACGCCGGCGACGGCGTTGGACGGGGTCAGCGTCACCGACGTCGGGGCGGAGATGTCGGTGTCACCGGTCCGGGCCAGCGCCACCGTCACGTTCGCGGTGGGGGCCGAGCTCAGCTTGACGGTGACCGAGCTGCTCGCACCCTCGGCGACCACTGTCGAGGTCGGCGCGAAGATGATCGACTTGGTGCCGCTGCTCGGGCTCGGGCTGGCGCTGGGGCTGGCGCTCGGGCTCGGGCTCGGGCTGGCGGAGGTGCTCGGCGAAGGGCTGGTGGTGCCGCCGCCGGTGGTGCAGGTGACGCCGTTCAGGGTGAACGCGGTCGGCTTCGGGTTGCTGCCGGACCAGCGGCCGTTGAAGCCGATGTTGGTCGAGGCACCCGTGGCGAGGCTGCCGTTGTAGGACAGGTTGGTGCCGGTGACGTTGGCGCCGGACTGCGACCAGGTGGCCGACCAACCCGGGAGGGTCACGGTCTGCCCGGCCGAGTACGCGAACTTCAGCGACCAGCTGGTGATCGCGTCACCGGTGTTCTTCACGACGATGGCGGCCGTGAAGCCGCCGGTGCCGGGCCCCTCGGTCCAGTCGCTCGTCGTGTACGAAATGTCGCAACCGGGCGCGGCGTGCGCGAGGGTCGCGGGGAGCGTGACGAGGCTGGCGACCACGAGGGCGCTGGCACCGGTGAAGGCGGCCAGTTTGCGCCTTCCGGTGAGCCTGATCGGGAATTTCATTGCCATCTCCTTGGGCAGATCCCGCGATCCCGGACGAGACCGCGGTAGCGCTCCCACGGCGGCCGGGAGGATGGCCGCGCACGAAAGCACTGGGATGGAGCGGAGGTTCCCGGCCCGGCCGGGCATTGCAAGGTGACGCACGCGACCGCATCACGGTCCGTGCCACCGCCGTCCCGATGAGACACCGGGCTGCCCTCGGCGATGAGTTCGCGTGTTCGGCTCCCCACGAACGGGCTTCATAGTCGCACAGGAAACATGGCCGACACAACACTGTCCGTCGATTTCCCCGACGATCGAGCGTACAGCCTTGACCAGCAGTGGTCGCGCTCCCACGTATCTCCTGACGGGGCGCCCAAAAGCGACCAAATGCCGCCCCGGCGGTAGCCCCGGGGCGGCGTCGTCTCACTCGGCGGAACGCTGTTGCATCAGCGCCAGGTGGTGCCCGTCCGGATCGCGCAGGAACGACATCCACAACTCGGAGGCGCCGTCCTTATGCACCACATGCGGCTCGTCCACGAACGACACCCCGGCCGCGCGCAGCCGCGCGTGCTCGGCCTCGATGTCGGCGACGGTGAAGTACAGCGTCACCCTGCTCGCGAACTCCGGTGATTCCGGCACGCCGAGGTAGAGCCGCACGTCGCCACTGGCGAAGAAGGCCATCGGCTGCCCCGGCACCCGGGACAGCAGCACGATGCCGAGCACGTCGCGGTAGAAGGCCACCGAGCGGTCGATGTCGGTGACACTGATGTGGACCTGGCCCAGTGGTCCGAGCGCCATTGGCTTCCCCTATACTTAACCTACGTAAAATGTTAACCAGGGTGAAGGATGGCATCGAGCGTGGACGCCCGTCAACCCGGTCGGCTGCCCGGTCCGCCCGCGGACCTGCCCGACGACGACCGGCACCGCACTGCCAACGCGCTGCACTCGGCCGCGTTGCGGCTGCTGCGGCGCGCCGCCGCGACCGACGTCGGAATGGACCTCGACGGGCCCCGGGCGTCACTGCTGTCCGTGCTGGTGTTCGGGGGCGCGCAGCCGATGAGCCGGCTGGCCGAGATCGAGCGGGTGTCCCCACCCGCGATCACCAAGCTGGTCACCGCCCTGGAGGCGGCCGGACTGGCCGCGCGCGCACCGTCCCCCGACGACCGGCGAGTGGTGCTGGTGACCGCCACCGACGCGGGGCGGACGGTACTGGAGCGGGGCCGCGCCGAACGGGTGCGAGCCGTGGCCGCACTCCTGGACGGCCTCTCCTCCGAAGACCTCGCCGTCCTGGATCGCGCCGCCCACCTCATCGCCACCCGCCTGACCACCACCGCCTGACCCGCACCGCCCTGCCGCGCCACACCGCGGCGCACCGGGGTACCCGCGGTCCGGGTGGAAGTTTCAGGGGCGGAAGCTCAGCACCGCCGAGATCAGGCGGACCACGTCGGCGTGCAGGGCCGCGAACCGCCCGTCGCGCCCGTCGTCCGGTTCCACCACCGGCGCGTACGGGTCGATCGCGTGCAGCAGCAGCTCGTTGATGCCGCCCACGATCGCCAGCGCCTGCGCCGGTGCCAGCGGCTCGAGCCTCGGATCGTGCTGCCGTCCGACCTCGACCATGTCCACCAGCGTCTGCGCGAAACCCTGCAGCGTGCGCTGGCGCAGCATGAACGCCCGCTGCCCGGCCGCCTGCACCTCGATCAGCATGGTCCGGGTGAACGACGGCATCGTCTCCAGCGCGCCGAGGTAGGCCGCCGCGCCGTCGCTGATGCGCTGGGGCCACGGCTGGTCGCCGCTGGCCGCCGCGCGGATGATCAGCATCAGCCGGGCGCAGACGTGTTCGTAGAGCGCCATCAGGCACTCTTCCTTGTCGGCGAAGTGCTCGTAGAAGGTGCGTTTGGACACCCTGGCCAGCGCGACGATGTCGGCGATGGTGGTAGCGGAGTATCCCTTCTCGGATACACAGGTCGCGAGCGCGCCGGTGAGGTCGCGACGGATGGTCTGGGCCGTTCTCGTGGGTGCGGCCACGGCTCCTCCGGAAGTGCTGGAACGGTTGCCGACTGTACCGGCGCGACGCTGCGAGAACACACCCTTCCGCGCCGTGTTACGCGGTGGTAATTTCGGCGAAGACCTTGGTACCGGCTGGTACCAACGGCTGGGTCAGACTTCGGGAGAGGGGGTGAGCCGTGGACAGCAGCGCCACCCATACCCGAATCGCCCTGGTGGGGGCCGGGTTCGGCGGTCTCGGGGCGGCGATCCGGCTGCGTCGTGCCGGTTACCGCGACTTCCTGGTGTTCGACCGGGGCAGCGACGTCGGCGGCACCTGGCGTGACAACACGTACCCCGGCTGCGCCTGCGACGTGCCGTCGCACCTGTACTCGCTGTCGTTCGCGCCCAACCCCGACTGGTCGCGCAGCTTCTCCCCGCAGCCGGAGATCTGGGCGTACCTGCGCCGGGTCGCCGACGGGCACGGCGTGCGCCCGCACCTGCGCCTCGAACACGAGGTGCGCGCGGCCGCCTGGGACGACACGCGGCGGGTGTGGCGCCTGGACACCTCGCGGGGGTCGTACACGGCGGAGGTGCTGGTGGCCGCCGGCGGGCCGCTCACCGAGCCCAGCGTTCCCGACCTGCCCGGACTGGCCGACTTCCGGGGCGAGGTGTTCCACTCCGCCCGCTGGCGCCACGACCTGGACCTGACCGGGCGGCGGGTCGCCGTGGTCGGCACCGGCGCCTCGGCGATCCAGTTCGTGCCGCGGATCGCGCCCGGCGTGGCCCAGCTGACCCTGCTGCAGCGCACCCCGGCCTGGGTGCTGCCGCGTCGGGACCGGCCGATCACCGGATTCGAGCGGGCCGTGTACCGGCACGTGCCCGGCGCGCAGAAGCTGGCCCGCGCCGCCGTCTACTGGGCGCGTGAGCTCCAGGGCACCGCGTTCCTGCGCCCCGCGCTGATGCGGTTCGGGCAGGCGATGGCCCGGCGCCACCTGCGCCGCTCCATCCCGGACCCGGCGCTGCGCGCGAAGCTGACCCCGGCGTACACCATGGGCTGCAAGCGGGTGCTGCTGTCCAACGACTACTACCCGGCGCTCAACCGCGACAACGTCGAGGTGGTGACCGAGGCCATCAGCCGGGTCACCCCGACCGGCGTGGTCACCGCCGACGGGCGCGAGCACCCGGTCGACACGATCATCTTCGGTACCGGCTTCCACGTCACCGACCTGCCGATGGCGCGCGCCATCCGCGGCGCCGACGGCCGCACCCTGGCCGAGCACTGGGACGGCAGCATGTACGCCTACCGGGGCGCCACCGTCACCGGCTTCCCGAACCTGTTCCTGCTGCTGGGCCCGAACACCGGACTCGGCCACAACTCGGTCGTCTTCATGATCGAGGCGCAGCTCGACTACCTGCTCGGCGCGCTGCGCCACCTCGACCGCACCGGCGCCCCCATCGAGCCGACCGCGCGGGCGCAGCGGGTATACAACGACGAGCTGGACCGGCGCATGCGCGGGACGGTGTGGACCTCGGGCGGCTGCCGCAGCTGGTACCTGGACGGCACCGGTCGCAACTCGACTCTATGGCCGGGCTACACCTGGTCGTACTGGCTGCGAACCCGCCGGTTCGACGCCGCCGCGTACCGGTCGGTCGGCGCGACCGCGGGGAGGTCCTGATGCGCGGGCGACTGGCCGGGAAGACCGTGCTGATCACGGGGGCCGCCCGGGGCATCGGGGCGGACACGGCCCGGCTGGCCGCCGCCCACGGCGCCCGGCTGGCCCTGGTCGGGCTGGAACCGCTGCTGCTGCGCGAGCTCGCCGCCGAGCTGACCGGCGGCGGCCGGGAGGCGGCCTGGTTCGAGGCGGACGTGACCGACTCGGCGGCGCTGGCCGGGGCGGTCGCCGGGACTTTGGAGCGGTTCGAGGGCATCGACGCGGTGGTCGCCAACGCGGGCGTGGCCAGCCTCGGTACGGTCGCCACCGGCGACATCGAGGCGCTGGCCCGTACCGTGCAGGTGAACCTGATCGGGGTGATGCGCACGGTCGCCGCGACGACCACCCCGATGATCGCGGCGCGCGGTCACTACCTGCTGGTCTCGTCGACGGCGGCGTTCGCGGCGCTGCCGGGGATGGCCGCGTACTGCGCCGCCAAGGCGGGGGTGGAGCACTTCGGCAACGCGCTGCGGCTGGAGCTGGCCCACCACGGGGTCACCGTCGGCACCGCCCACCCGGGCTGGATCGACACCGACCTGGTCCGCGACGCCCGCGCCGACCTGCCGTCGTTCCGGGCCGCGCTGGGGCGGATGCCGTGGCCGGTCGGCTCGATCACCTCGGTGGACCGGTGCGCGCGGGCATTCGTACGCGGCCTGGAGCGACGCGGTCGGCGGGTGTACGTACCGAGGTCGATCGCGGTGGTGCAGGCGCTGCGTACGGTGATCAACAGTCGGCTGGGCGGGGCCGCCGTGACCCGGCAGTCGCGCGAGCTGGTGCCCCGGATGGAAGCCGAGGTGGCGGAGCTGGGGCGGGCATTCGGCGCGCACAGCGCGGAGGAGGTGGGGCGGTGAGGGTCGCGTACGAGCGCCGCGGCAGCGGCACCCCGCTGGTGCTGATCCACGGCATCGGCCACCACTGGCGCGCCTGGGAACCGGTGCTGGACCGGCTGGCCGCCGTACACGACGTGATCGCGATCGACCTGCCCGGCTTCGGTCGCTCGCCGGTGCCCGACGGCGGCATGCCCGACGGCATGGCCCCGACGGTGGCGCTGATCGCGAAGTGGCTGCGACGGGAGGGCCTGGACCGGCCGCACGTGGCGGGCAACAGTCTGGGCGGGTCGATCGCGCTGGAACTGGCCGCCGCCGGGGCGGTGGCCTCGGCGACCGCGTTCGCCCCGGCGGGCTTCTGGCGCCCCTGGCACCAGCGGTATGCCATCACCGTGCTGAACACCCTGCGCTGGGGCACGATGCTGCCGCCGCCGCTGGTCCGCGCGCACCTGAGCGCCCGCCCCGGCCGCAGCCTGGCCTTCGGCATGCTGATGCACCGCCCCGGGCGGCTGACCGCCGAACGGGCCGCCGACGACGCGCGGGCGATGCGCGACGGCGCGGGCTTCCGGTCCGTGGCCCGCTCCGCGCCGGAGTACCACTATCGCGGCACGCCGACCTGCCCGGTCACCGTCGCCTGGGGCGACCGCGACCGCGTCCTGCTCCCCGGCCAGGCTGCCATCGCCCGCCAACGCCTGCCCGAGGCCGTCCACGTCACCCTGCCCCGCTGCGGCCACGTCCCCATGTCCGACGACCCCGCCCTGGTCACGACCACCATCCTCACCACCACCACCCGCGCCGCCCCCTGACCCCGCCTCCCGCCGCCCGCTCCATCCCACCCCCCTCCGCGTCGATCATGAACCTGTGGCACGGTTCGACGGCGTGTCGCGGCCACAGCTTCCTGATCACGCCCGGGACACCTGGAGGCGCGGCGGACCGCTGATTAAGAAGGGGTCCTTCCACTACGGAAAGCGATAAGAAGGGGCCCTTCCTTTTCAGAACTCGAGGGTGACTTTGATGTCGTCCGGGCGATGGTCCAAGGCGTCTCGCCAGTCGGCGAGCGGGACGCGGCGGGTGATGAGGGCGGACAGCCACTCGCGGTCGGCGGCGGCCAAGGCGGCCGCGGCGGCCTGCCAGTGGCGCAGGTTGGCGTTGACCGAACCGAACGTCACGTTGTTCTCCAGCACCACCTCGCGGTTCAGCTCGGCCACGTCCAGGCTCAGCGGACGCCCGCCGCTGGACACCCCGGCCAGGCAGACGATGCCGTTGGGCCCGACCTGGCTGATCACGTTGGCGATGACCACGGGCGCGCCGGTGCACTCCAGCGCGACGTCGGGTTCCAGCGGCAGGTCGCACACCGAGCCCGTGTGGTATGTGCCGCCCAGCCGCCGGACCAGGTCGGGCTTGGGCCCGCTCTCGGCGCGGTCGAGCACGTGCACCTCCAGCCCGCGCTGACGACCCAGCAACGCCGCCAGCAGCCCGATCGGACCGGCGCCGGTGACCAGGACGGACTGCGGCTCCCAGGTCGCGCGGGCGCCGATGCGCTCGATGTGCTCCCAGGCCTTGGCCACCACGCTGGCGGGTTCGAGCAGCACGCCGACCTCGGCCAGGGACTCGTCCAGGCCGACGGCGAAGTCGGGTTCGGTGCGCCAGCGCTCGCGGGCGAACCCGTGCCGCTGTTTGATCCCGCACTCGACGTACTGCCCGTTGCGGCACATGTCCCACTCCCCGGCCGCGCAGTTGCGGCACGGCACCGGGTCGGGGCGCCGAACGATGCCCGCGACCAGGTCGCCAGGCTGCCAGCGGCCGGAGTCGTCGGACACCACCCGGCCCAGCGACTCGTGCCCGAGCACCAGCCGCCCATCGGGGCCGGGTGCGGTGCCGTACTCCCCCGCGATGATCTCGCGGTCGGTGCCGCAGATGCCGACGGCGAGCGCCCGCACCAGTACCTGACCCTCGGCCGGGTCGGGTTCGGGCAGGTCGTCGACGAGGCGGGCCGAGTCCGCCTGTCCTGCCTCGACGATGAGTCCACGCATAGGTCTGAATCTAAGGGTCGGGCGCTGCCGCCGCGCGCTGATCCGGTGTTCGCGCGGGTGCTGGTCCGCTGTTCGCCCGCGCGCTGATCCGCTGTTCGCACGCCCGCTGGTCCGCTGTTCGCACGCCGCTGATCCGCTGTTCGCACGCCCGTTGGTCCGGTGTTCGCACGCGCGAAGCGGGCACGCGAGAACGTGGCGGGAGTCGGGCAGACTTGACGTTATGTCCACCCCCACGACACCCTCCGTCAATCCGCCCCCCGCACCGCGGCTTGACCTGGTCGAACAGCTGCACGGTCGGCTGGTCGCCGATCCGTACCGGTGGCTGGAGGATCCGGCGGACCCCCGCACCCAGGCCTGGTCGGCCGGGCAGGACGAGCTGCTCGCCGCGGCCAGGTCCAGCTGGCCCGACCGGGCCGCGCTGCACGAGCGGCTGTCGCAGCTGCTCGCCGTTGGCGCCGTGACGGCCCCCCGCTGGTACGGCGAGCGCGGCTTCTTCCTGCGTCGCACCGCCGAGCAGGACCACGCCGTGCTGCACGTGATCGAGCCGGACGGCGCCGAGCGCGTGCTCATCGACCCCGGCGCACTGGACCCCTCCGGCGCCACCACCCTGGACTGGTTCTACCCGTCCTGGGAGGGCACGCTGCTGGCGTACGCGCTCAGCGTCGGCGGCACCGAGGAGCCGCAACTGCGCGTGCTCGACGTCGCCACCGGCGAGATCGTCGACGGGCCGATCGGGCGCATGCGGCACACCCATATCGCCTGGCTGCCCGGCGGCGCCGCCTTCTACTACTCGCGCTTCCTGGCGCCCGGTTCGGTGCCCGGTGACGAGGCCAAGCTGCACCGCCGGGTCTACCTGCACCGCCTGGGCACCGACCCGGACACCGACCCGCTGATCCTCGGCGACGGGTCGCCGCGCGGACGCTACTTCTATCCCAACGTCTCCCGCGACGGCCGCTGGTTGTGGGTGCAGGAGAACCAGGGCACCGACCCACGCAACGACGTGTGGATCGCCGACCTGGCCGCCTCGCCCGCCGACGCGCCGGACCTGCGACCGCTGCAGGTCGGCGTCGACGCGCTGACCTTCCCGTACTTCCACGGGGACCGGGTCTACCTGCGTACCAATCGCGACGCCCCGCGTTGGCGGCTGTGCACCACCGACCCGGCGCACCTGGACTACGCGCACTGGACCGACCTGGTCGGTCAGGACCCGGACGCGGTGCTCAACGGTTACGAGATCCTCGACGGCACCTCGCTGGAGCAGCCGGTGCTGCTGGTGAACACCACTCGCCACGCCATCGACGAGCTGACCCTGCACGACCTGGACACCGGCGTCGAACTGTCCAAGGTCGCGCTGCCGGGCCTGGGCAGCATCGGCCCGCTCAACGTCCGGGCCGACCGGGCCGACCAGGCCTGGTTCAGCTACGGCGACTACACCAGCCCGGGTACCGTCTACCGGTTCGACGGCCGGGACGCGTCGGTCTCGAAGTGGGCTGGGCCGCCCGGGGCGTCGTGCGCGCCCCAGCTGACCACCACCCAGGTGAGCTTTACCTCGGCCGACGGCACCGACGTGCACATGTTCGTCGTCTCGGCGCCCGGCCGCGAAGCCGGTCCGCGCCCGACCGTCCTGTACGGCTACGGCGGCTTCAACGTCTCGCTCGCGCCGTGGTACTCCCCCAGCGCCATCGCCTGGATCGAGGCGGGCGGCGTCTGGGCGGTGGCCAACCTGCGCGGCGGCGGCGAGGAGGGCGAGGCGTGGCACCGCGCGGGCATGCTCGCGCACAAACAGAACGTCTTCGACGACTTCCACGCCGCCGCGGACTGGTTGGTCGACAACGGCGTCACCACCCCGGAGCAGCTCGCGATCTGGGGCGGCTCCAACGGCGGCCTGCTGGTCGGCGCGGCGCTGACGCAGCGGCCCGACCGGTACGCCGCGGTCGTCTGCTCGGCGCCGCTGCTGGACATGGTCCGCTACGAGCTGTTCGGCCTCGGCTCCACCTGGGCCGGGGAGTACGGCAGCGCCGCCGTGCCCGAGCAGCTGGACTGGCTGCTGGCCTACTCGCCGTACCACAACGTGCACGAGGGCACCGCGTATCCGGCGGTGCTGTTCACGGTGTTCGACAGCGACACCCGGGTCGACCCGCTGCACGCGCGCAAGCTCGCGGCACAACTCCAGCACGCCAGCACGGGCGCGCCGGTGCTGCTGCGGCGCGAGGGCGACGTGGGGCACGGCAGCGCGTCGATCTCCCGCAGCATCGACCTGTACGCCGACCAGCTCGCCTTCCTCGCCGCGCACACCCGCGCGGACGGCTGACACCGCGCCCGGCCGGTCACGGGGGCAGCCCGTGACCGGCCGTGCGCCTAGGCTGACCCGATGATCGACGCCCT
The DNA here is from genome assembly GCF_019083965.1 of Catellatospora tritici. Classification (GTDB taxonomy): domain Bacteria; phylum Actinomycetota; class Actinomycetes; order Mycobacteriales; family Micromonosporaceae; genus Catellatospora; species Catellatospora tritici. Next base: position 426,690 of record NZ_JAHRCY010000003.1, on the reverse strand, counting down.
CGACGCCCTCGACGCCCTCGACGCCCTCGACCGCTCGCGCCCGGCCCGGCTGGCCCGGCACGCCACCGCCGCCACCGCGCTGGCCCTGCTCAGCGACGCGCGGCTGGCCCGGCTGCTGGACGAGGCGCCCGTGCTCGGCGCGGGCATCGGCGGCGTCAACACGGTCCTGGACGTCGACGGCGTACGCGTCTTCGCCAAGCGAATCCCGGTGACCGACCTGGAGCGCCGGCACGTCCGCAGCACCGCCAACCTCTTCGACCTGCCCCTGTTCTGCCAGTACGGCGTGGGCGGGCCGGGTTTCGGGGTGTGGCGCGAGGTGGCCGCGCACGAGCTGGCCAACGGCTGGGTGACCAGCGGCCGCGCGGCGGGTTTCCCGCTGCTGCACCACTGGCGGGTGCTGGACGGGCAGCCACCGCAGACCACCCCCGAGGAGCACGCCGATCCGGAGCTGACGGTGGCGTACTTCCACGGCTCGGACGAGGTCCGGCGGCGCCTGGCCGCGGTCACCGGGTCGACCGCCAGCGTGGTGCTGTTCCTGGAGCACCTGCCGTGGAACCTGGCCGACTGGCTGTCGGCGCGGGTGGCGGCCGGCGACGGCGCGGCCGCGTACGCGATGGTCGAGCGCGAGCTGCTGGCGCAGCTGCCGCTGCTGGGCGGCGAGCTGGTCCACTTCGACCACCACTTCCGCAACGTGCTCACCGACGGTCAGCGGCTCTACTTCGGCGACCTGGGGCTGGCCACCTCGCCCCGGTTCGAACTGTCGGGGGCGGAGCGGGAGTTCCTGGCCGCCCACCGCGACCACGACCGGTGCTATGCGGTGATGGAGCTGGTCAACAGCGTGGTCCGGGCGCTGAGCGGGCTGACCGGGTGGCCCGAGCGGTTCGACCTGGTACGCCGCTGCGCCGACGGCCGGCCCTGCCCCGAGCTGCCCGACTGGGCGCAGGCGCTGGTCCGGCGGCACGCGGCGGTGGCCGTGGTCATGAACGACTTCTACTGGCCGCTGCACCAGGACAGCCGCGCCCTCCCCTTCCCCGCCGTCGAACTCGCGCAGGCCCTGGCCGCGGCGTCCCGGTGAACGGCCGACGTGATCGGGCTGCCACGCCGGCCGCGCCGTGCCCCGACGCTCACGCGGACGTCATGGCCCAGCCCAGCGAACGCAGGCTGTCGAGCAGCTCGGACCGCGTATAGACGGGACCTTTCGTCGGCGACCCGCGGTAGCCGATCTCGTAGCCGATCCAGAGGCCTGCGGCGTCGCCTCGGGGTCTCTGCCAGACGAAGCGGTAGCCGTCGCGCTCGTCCCGGACCAGCCAGCCAGCGGTCGAGCCCAAGGTCACGGGTTCGCCGACCGAGTTGTCGAGCGGAATCCGCACGAGTCCCATGCCCTTGAAGCCGATCTGCACAATCCCGTGCGGCTCGGTGACACTCTCCTGCAGCTGGAACTGGCCGGTGAACTCCACGGGTCCGCGGTCGCGCCTCTCCACGCCCCAGGAGAAGCTGGGCACCGCTCCGCCGCGGAAACCCGGCGGAAGCTCGGCGCGGTCGTAGACGGGCCTGAGCTGCTCGTCGGCTCCGTCGCGGATGAGGCCTCCGGCGAAGCGCTCGGGCAGCTCGACGTTCACCTGCTGGAACCCCGTCTCCATACAGTCCTCGCCCCGGGCCGGGGTGCCGTAGAGGCTGATCGTCAGGCTGTCACCGGAGGTCCCCAGCTCCGTCCGGGCATCGCGCAGGACCGTGCAGTCACCCAGTGCGGTGGCGAAGATCGACAGCTTCGTGCCGTCGACCATGCCGAACTGCCAGCCGATCCGGGGAGGCTGCAGCGCCGGCTGGGGTCTGTCGTGACGGCTCGGGCCGAGCAGCGGAACGGCGACGCCGATCACGGCCAGTACGGCGACAGCGGCGACCGCGCTGACGAGCCCGGCCCGGCGGCGCCTGACCCGGCCGTGGATGGCGTCCAGCGGAGGTAGGGCCACCCCAGGCGGAAGGTCGGCGGTCGCGTCATCGAAGATCTGCCCCAGCTCGGTGGGAGTCACCGCGAAACTCCTTCGAGGATGAGGCTCTGCAGGCTTGGATGCTGCCTCAGGGTGGCCAGCGCACGGGCGGTGTAGGACTTGACTGTTCCGATCCCGATGCCGAGCGCCTCAGCGGTCGCGGCCTCGGTGAGATCGGCGTGAAAGCGCAGCATCAGCACGGCACGCTGCTGATGCGGAAGCGACAACAGGGCCTCGCGAAGCACCTGCCGCAGCTCCGAACGCGCCACCGCGTCGACCGCCGCGCTCTCAGGAAGTCGTGCCGAGGGCACCTCGTCCCGCCACCGCCGCCGCCACCAGCTCAGGAACGTGGTGGCGAGCATGGCCCGCAGGTACGCGTCAGGCGCGTCGCCCCTGATCCGCGGCCAGCGACCGTAAGCCCTGGCCAGCACCGATTGCACCAGGTCCTCGGCCTTGTGCCAGTCTCCGGTGAGCAGCCAGGCAGAACGCACCAGTCGTGGCCACGCAGCCATGACGTACGTGTCGAAATCCTCCACGGCCGGCCTCCTTCCGCACCTCAACAACCCAAGGTCGGCAAAAGGTTGCCCTGGCCTCACGAGGAAAACAGGCAGACCATTCGTCGCCGACATCGCGGACCGGCAACCTGTTCATCGGTCCACGACCGTCCACGACCGGAGCTTGTCGGGGTTGCGTACGCCCCAGATGTGCTTGATCCGGCCGTCGACGATCTCGAACGCCATCACCACCACGGTGACGCCGTCGCGCTGAGCCACCAGGCCCGGTCGGCCGTTGACCATACGCTCCAGGATCGTCATGCCGGGCGCCCAGGTGGCGATGCCGACGGCGTAACGCGCGATCTGCTCGCTGCCGTCGATCGGGCCGAGCACCGCGCTGACCACGCCACCGCCGTCGGCGACAGCCGTGGCACCGGGGTCGAGCAGGCCGACGAGGGCATTGATGTCCTTGGCTTCCCACGCCTGTTTGAAGTCCCTGACGATGCCGGCGTGCTGCGCCGCCGGGGTCGGGGCGGGCTGCGACGCGCGAACGCGACGCCGGGCCGAGGAGGCGAGCTGGCGGCACGCGGCCGGAGTGCGTCCCACGATCTCGGCCACTTCGGCGAAGGAGTAGCCGAAGACCTCGTGGAGGATGAACGTGACGCGCTCGGCCGGGGTGAACGAGTCGAGCATGACGAGGAACGCCATGGTGACCGACTCGTCGAGGGTGACCCGGTCGGCGGGATCGGCGGCGGCACCGCCCAGGCGCCCGGTGGCCCACTCGGCGGGTTCGGGCAGCGGCTCGGGAATCCACTCGCCGACGTAGCGCTCTCGCCGCGCCCGTGCCGAACCAAGCAGGTCAAGGCAGATGCGGCTGGCCACCGTCGTCAGCCAGGCGCCGGGCGACCGGATGGCGTCCCGCTCGGACGGGGACATGGCGTACCAGCGGGCATAGGTCTCCTGCACCGCGTCCTCCGCCTCGACCAGAGACCCGAGCATCCGGTAGCCGAGATTGATCAGCTGACGCCGCTCGCGCATGATCGCGCCAAGACCCGGATCGGTCTGGGCCACTCCTGGCTCGGACGGGGTGGTCATGTCGGCTCCCTGGTCGCGGCGGCGTCAGTCCGACGAGGCAGCGGGCCCGGATGTGAGGCAGGGCACGTCGCCTCACATCCCGCAGGACTGCGTCGTCGGACACGCAGACATCATCTGGCGCACCCGAAAGTACAGCGACGCCGACGCCGGCATGATCCACCCGCGATTCGAGCACCCCGAGGAGCCCCCCATGCGCAAGGCTTTCGCCGGACTGGCGACCCTGCTCCTGCTGGTCGTCGTGGCCCAGTTCTACTTCGCGGCGAGCGGCGGGTTCAGCACTGGCCCCGATCGCGCAGCGTATCGACCACACCATGCGCTGGGGTACGTGATCTTCCTCCTGCCGATGGCCATGGCGGTCGTCGCGGCGCTGGCCCGCATGCCGAGGCGGCTGACCTGGCTGGCGGTACTGGTCACCGGGCTGGCCACGGTCGAGGTGGTGATCGCGAAGGTCGCCATGGCGTCGAGCAGCGCTGTCGGCGGGCTCGTCTTCGGCCTGCACGCGGTCTGCGGCATCGCCCTCCTCGCCGCGACCTGGACGATCTTCCGGCAGGCGGGGCCGTCCTGGGCCTTGGCACGCCGCCGTTCGAACGGCGGCGGCGCGGCCGACTGATCTGCCTGCCCGCGCTCTAATCTGCCTGCCCGCGCTCAAATCTGCTTGCCCGCGCACTAATCTGCCTGCCCGCGCACTAATCTGCCTGCCCGCGCTCTAATCTGCTTGCCCGCACTGAAACCATGGAGCGATGAACGAGCGCAAGCCCATGATCGCGGTGCTCACGGGAGCCGGGATCTCGACCGACTCCGGCATCCCGGACTTCCGCGGCCCGCAGGGCGTCTGGACCCGCGACCCGGACGCCGAGAAGCTGTTCACGTTCCAGCACTACATGGCCGACCGGGCGATCCGCCGCAAGTCGTGGCTGGCCCGGCGGGACAACGCCGCCTGGCAGGCCCAGCCCAACCCGGCCCACCTGGCGCTGGTGGAGCTGGAGCGGGCCGGGTTCCCGGTGCGGATCATCACGCAGAACATCGACGGCCTGCACCAGAAGGCGGGCTTCAGCCCCCGCAAGGTGATCGAGCTGCACGGCACCATGTTCTCCGTGCGCTGCATGCGCTGCGGGGAGCAGGGCACGATGCGCGACGCGCTGGACCGGGTCGAGGCGGGCGACCCCGACCCAGGCTGCCTGAGCTGCGGCGGCATCCTCAAGGCGGGCACGGTGATGTTCGGCGAGAACCTGGACGGGCAGAAGCTGTCCGACGCGGCCGCGATCGCCAAGGCGTGCCAGGTGTTCTGGGCGATCGGCACGTCGCTGACGGTGCAGCCGGCCGCGTCGATGTGCGCGCTGGCGATGTCGGAGGGCGCGCACACGACGATCGTGAACGCGCAGCCGACGCCGTACGACGGGGTCGCCGACGAGGTGGTGCGGGAGCCGATCGGGACGGCGGTGCCGCGCCTGGTGCGCGAGTTGCTGGCTGCCCACCCGGACTGACCGGGGCCGCCCGCCGGGAACGCGCCGGTGGGCGGCTAATTCGTTTGGTGATACCGGATATCTTCTGGATCATGACTGCCGCGCTGGAGCTCTACTTCGACCAGGCCACCACGTTCCGCCTGCGCAAGCTTTGGAACGCGCTGGAGGACGAGGGTATCCCCAGCCTGCGCGACCTGACCCACCGCAAGCACCGGCCGCACCTGTCGATCACCAGCGCGGAGGTGCTGGACGGCCCAGCGGTACAGGAGGCGCTGGGCGACCTGCCTGCCGCGCCCCCGCTGCAGCTGACCTTCGACCACATCGGGCAGTTCCTGGGCCGGGTGCTCTGGCTGGGTCCGGTGCCGACGGCGGAGCTGCTGGCCCACCACGCGGCCGTGCACGCCCGGCTGACCGCCGCCGGGATCGAGACCGGCTCGTTCTACCAGCCCGGGGCGTGGGTGCCGCACTGCACCCTGTCGATGCGCGTGCCCCTGGTCCGGATGACCGACGCCATCCGCCTGTGCCTGGACGTGCTGCCGATCGAGGCGACGTTCACCGGCGCGGCCGTGGCCGACCACTCCCGCGACCTCTACCACCCACTCCCATCCTGACCCCAACCCACCCCGAGCCGAGACCAAGGCCGGGGCCGGGCCGGGCCGGGGCCGCCAAGATCGGGTCAAGTTGCCGGGCAATCGGGCGAAAGGCGCCCCAAGATACGCCCGATTGCCCGGCAACTTGGATGATCGAGCGCGCGGTCACGCGCCGATGGCGGCCTTGACCTTGGCGATGGCGGCGGTTTCAGTGTCCTTGACTCCGCCGGAGGCGTTGGCGACCTGGTCGCAGGCGGCGCTGATGACGTTGCGGAACTCGGTCAGCTCCTGCGGGTTCTTGGCCTGCAGGATCGCGGCGGACTGCTGCAGCGCGCTGATCACCCCGGACTCCATCTCGCCGGACGAGCCCTTGGGCAGTTCCGGCAGTCCGCCGGTCTTGAGCACGTCGCGCAGCTCGGTGGAGGTGTTGGCCAGGGCCTTGGCCCCGGCGATGCTCTCCTTGAAACTGGCGAAGAAGCCGGGGTCGGCACTGGAGACCAGATACATGGCGCCGAAGGCGGCGGTACGCAGGGTCTGGCGCTCTTGGTCGGTGTAATCCGTCATGCGGCACATTCTGGACGAACACTCCTATCCAATATGGCCGTTTCGCTACTTTTGCCGCGTGTGCACGGCCGACCCCCTAAGGTCGGGGAAGAGCGTCAGCTCACCGAAACGGGGGTAACGGGGAAATGGCAGTCGACCTCAACCAGATCATGAAGCTGATGAGCGACCCGACCGTGCAGAAGCTGGTCCAGGGCCTGCTAGGTCAGCTGAGCGGCGGCAAGGGCGGCGCGCCGAACATGGCCGGCCTGATGGACCAGTTGAACAAGGCCGGCCTCGGCCAGCAGGCGCAGTCGTGGGTCAGCACCGGCCAGAACGAGCCCGTCACCGGCGCCCAGTTGCAGCAGGCGCTCGGCGGCGGCGTGCTCGAGCAGGCGGCGGCCGACGCGGGCACCACCCCGCGCCAGGCGGCCGACGACCTCGCCAAGGTGCTGCCGGGCCTGATCGACCAGGCCACGCCCAACGGCCAGCTGCCGGACCCGCAGCAGCTGCAGCAGATGATGGGCAAGTTCATGGGCGGCGCCCAGTAGCCCTGCCCGCATCCGAAGGACCGGAGCCCGCCTGCTCGTTCAGGCGGGCTCCTCGCGTGCGGTGGCCATGCTGGCCGCGCGGGCAACCTGCAGCAGACTCTCGTGGTGGTACTCGGCCTCGGCCGCCGCGTGGCCGCCGCGTACGCCGAACAGGCGCTTGCGGTAGACGAGGAAGACCACCGCACCGATGTTGATCAGCAGGGCGGCGACGCGCACCCAGGTGACCTTCTCGATCAGCTCGTACACCTCGAGTGGAATGAACAGTGAGGTCGCCACGGCGGCCAGGTACTCGCCCCAGCGTTTGAGCAGCCAGAGCCCGACCCCCTCCACCATCTGCAGCCCGCCGTAGCCGAACAGCCCCAGCGCGACCAGCGTCAGCGTCTTGGGCTCGGTGGCCAGCGCCCGTTCGACCAGGTGCAGCAGCGGCGAGTCGCGCAGGTTCCAGTGCAGCCGGTCGGCCAGCGGCTGCAGCAGCGGCAGCGTCGTGTCGAACTGGGTCCGTACCTCGCCCTGGTGGCTGCGGAAGCGGAGCACGGCCCAGCCCGCCAGCACCAGCAGCAGGCCGCGCAGGAACCGCTCGACGGCCAGCAGCCGCAGGATCACCGCGTCGCGCAGCAGCTGCCCCCGCATGGGCACCGGGGCGTCGTCGGCGGGGCCGGACGCACGCGGCTTGCCCGGCACGAAATCACCGCAGCGCAGGCAGCGCCAGGCCGCTCCCGCCGGGGTGGCCACGTGCAGGTGCTCGCGCAGCTCCGGCTCATCCGGCGCGTACGTGAGGTGGTGCCGGGCGCAGGCCAGCAGATTCCAGTCCACCGCCACCCTCCCTCCAAGGTCGTCCCCACGCTATCGGGCAGGCGCCACCAGCAGGGGACGACCTGTCCCGATCGTCGCGGCAGGTCTGTTTCCGCCGCTGAGGCTGACCAATCAGCTCGTAACGGCGGGCGCCGCCTGCCGGGCGGACCTCGGCCGAACGTACTAGTGACACCTCAGCCGGACGAACCGAAGAGGCCCCTTACCAGGGCCTTCGCCCCGCGTGACAGTGAACTCCATCACTATTCCCAGGTGGGCACTGGCAAGAACCCTTTCTAGGATCGCCGAATGCGTGGCAATGAAGCACACGAGCAGTGCGGGACCGACCACTCCCCCGTGGTCGCCCGCCAGAACCCCCGTACCGAATCCCTCAAGGCTCTGGTGGCCCGCCTGCGGGCGGTCGACCCCCGGCGCGCGCTGGCCGTCACTGGCCTGGCCGGCATGCTGGGCGCGGCCGCGCTCGGCGGCGTCGTCGCCGGTGCCGACACCCCGGAGCCCGACCACTCCGTGGCGACCGCTGTGGCGCTGCGCGCCGCGGTCAGCCGGGAGAGCCACGACGGCGCCGAGAAGGCGGCGAGCCGTTCGTTCGACCGGATCCAGCGCATGGCTGCCGAGATCGTGCAGCTGGCACCAAAGGGCGCGGTGGCCGCGGCCGCCAAGCCGAAGTCGGTGACCAAGCCGAAGACGGTCACCAAGCCCAAGACCGTGGCCAAGCCCAAGGTCGTCGCCAAGCCGAAGGCGGTGGCCAAGCCGAAGCCGAAGGCAGTGGCGAAGCCGAAGCCGAAGGCTGTCGTGCTGACGCCGGTGGCCGGGCTGGACCTGACCCAGATGCGCAACGCGCAGGCGATCGTGCAGGCCGCCCAGGCGATGAAGCTGCCCGAGCGCGCGATGGTGCTGGCCGTGGCCTGCTCGATGCAGGAGAGCAACCTGTACAACCTGGCCAGCACGGTGCTGCCGGAGTCGTACGACTACACCAACGAGGGCCAGGGCTCCGACCACGACTCGGTCGGCCTGTTCCAGCAGCGGCCCAGCTCCGGCTGGGGCGCGGTGCGTGACCTGATGCAGCCGAAGTACGCCGCGACCCAGTTCTACAAGGCGCTGGTCAACGTGTACGGCTGGCAGAACATGGCGCTGACCGACGCCGTGCAGGCGGTGCAGATCTCCGGCTTCCCGTACGCCTACGCCAAGCACGAGTGGCGGGCGCAGCAGGTCGTCGACGCCATCAACCGGTAGTTCCCCTATCGCTGCCCCGGGTGTTCGGGCCGGTCCAGGCCGAATCGGCGGGGCGGGTCCACACCCGGGGGCAGCGCGGCCAGGTGGAACCTGGCCAGCAGGGTCGGCAGAATGGTGCGCAGCGCCATGGCGGTGCCGCCCCGGTCTCCGCCGCCGTCGTGCAGCAGCACGATCGAGCCGTCGCGGGTGGCCGCGTCGACGAAGGCCGCGATCTCGGCGGGCCGTTTCAGCGGCAGCACCCAGTCCTTCGGGTCGACCTGCCAGTGCAGCGCGGTCATACCGAGTTCCCGGGCGGCCGCAACCACCTCCTTGGTCCATACCCCGCCGGGCTGCCGGAAATAGGAGACGCGCGCGCCCGGCGCGGCGGCCTGGATGGCGCGGTTGGTGCGCCGCAGGTCGGCCAGGATGTGGTCGGGCTCGCGCTGGCCGAGCTTCAGGTCGTGGGACCAGCTGTGGTTGCACAGCGTATGACCCTCCGCCACGATGTCCCGTACGAGCTGCGGATACTTCGCCACGCTCGCGCCGATCAGACAGAACGTCGCCTTGACCCGATACTCGTGCAGCAGCGCGACCACGATCGGGGTCCAGGTGGGATCCGGACCGTCGTCGAAGGTCAGCGCCACCTCCGGGGTGCCGGTGGTGTAGCGGCTGCCGGCGGGACCGAAACGCTGCGGGGCCAGCGGCGGGCGCCCCGGCCCGGTGATCGGCTCGGCCCGGGGCGGCAGCGGCGGCAACGCGGCCGGGCGCCCGCCGACGTCTACGACGTCCTCCCCGTGCCCGTCGGGGCCGACCCGGCTCAGCCAGGCCTGGGTTGCCCCGAGTCCGCCGCTGACGCGTCCCAGCAGAAATCCGGCTCCGAGCACCACCACGACCAGGGCCAGCACGGCGAGCAGTCCTCGGCTCGCCTTCCGGGGTCTCGCTCCGGCGCTCATGGCACCTCCACCGACCTCTGTTTGCATAACATAACAAACAGTCCAAATGAGGCAGGCCTGATCGGACAGAGAAGGCTACGCGTACGCCGCCACGGCCGCGGCGAGCCGTCGGTAGCGGGCCAGGCGGTGTCCGGGGCGGAATCCCTCGGTCCAGGGCTTGCGCCGCCCCGCGAAGTGCATGATCCGCACGTCGGTGTCGGGCCACGGCGCGTCCGGGCCGGGTTCCAGGTCGTAGCTGCGCATGTGGTTCCACCGGTGCGGCAGCCGCAGCCAGCGGCCGGAGGCGGCCAGGTTGAGCGCGTCCTGGTCGGGAAAGCGCAGCCGGGACGCGTTGGCGGCGAGGTAGTCCAGGCACCGGCCGGTCACGTCCTGCGCGCGCCACGCGGCCAGGTTGATCAGCAGCATCCCGGAGTTGAAGTACGCCGCGCCACCGTCGACGTCAGGTCCGGCACCCGGGATGCCGCCCTGGGCGTCCAGGGTGGGGTTGTACGCGTCGCGCACCGCCCCCAGCACCAGCTGCTCGTGCAGCGGCACCAGCTGCTCGTCCAGCGGCACCAGCTGCTCGTCCAGTGGAACCGTCCACAGCGGCGCCAGGTCGCCACAGGCCGCAGTGTCGGCGTCGAGGTAGAGCAGGCGACGCGGGCCGTCGCCGACCAGTTCGGGCAGCAGCAGGCGCAGGTACATGCCAGGGCTGAGGTAGTCGAGCCAGTCCGGTTCGGCCACCGGCAGGCTGCGGAACTCGTCGCCGCAGGTCAGCAGGCGCAGCTCGGCGCGGCCGTCGAGCTGGCGGCCCAGGTGGCCACTCCTGGTCTTGGCCACGTCGTCGGTGGTGAGCAGCCAGAACACGATGCCGTCACGGCCGGGGTGGCACTCCAGCACGGACTCCATCGCGACCTGCGCGTGCTCGGCGTACGTCTCGTCCACGGCGAAGGCGATATCCATGCCCGCCGGTATAGCAAGAAAGCCGCACGTGAATGTTATTTCATTTCAAAAGATGACTGAACTTGCAGCAACTTCTGCCGGTTCGGCCGACCGTGTCGTCGTGCCCCGGGCCAAGATCGTGCAAGTTGCCTGGCAGTCGGGCGAAAGAGTGCCCCGGATACCCCCGATTGCCCGGCAACTTGCGCGATCTTGAACGCGCGGCGCAGAGGGCCAGGCGCGGAGGTCGGGGGGAGGCGCGGAGGTCGGGGGGAGGCGCGGAGGTCGGTTCGGGGGGAGGCTCGGAGTCAGTGGGAGGCGCGGACGAGCGGGAACGGGAGGGTCTCCCGGATGGATTTGCCGGTCAGGAGCATGACCAGGCGGTCCACGCCGATGCCCAGGCCGCCGGTCGGCGGCATGGCGAACTCCAGCGCCTGCAGGAAGTCTTCGTCCAGCTCCATCGCCTCGAGGTCGCCGCCCGCCGCCAGCAGCGACTGCTCGGTCAGGCGCCGCCGCTGCTCCACCGGATCGGTCAGCTCCGAGTACGCCGTGCCCAGCTCGGTGCCGAAGGCGACCAGGTCCCAGCGTTCGGCCAGGCGCGGATCGCGGCGGTGCTGGCGGGTCAGCGGCGACACGTCGGTCGGAAAGTCCTTGTAGAACGTGGGCATGACGGTCTTGCCCTCGACCAGGTGCTCGTACATCTCCAGCACCACGGCGCCACGGCCCCACTTCGGGTCGTACGGGATCTTGGCGGCGTCGCACATCTTGCGCAGGATCACCACGTCGGTGTCGGCGGTGACCTCCTCGCCCAGTGCCGCCGAGATCGCCTCGTCGACCGTGCGCACCGCCCAGTCGCCCGAGACGTCGTGCGCCTGCCCATCGTGCATGATCACGCATTCGCCGTTGGCAGCCGTCGCGGCCGACTGCACCACCTCCCGGGTCAGCGTCAGCATCGAGTCGTAGTCGGCGTACGCCTGGTAGGCCTCCAGCATCGAGAACTCGGGATTGTGCTTGTAGTCCACGCCCTCGTTGCGGAACGTCCGCCCCAGCTCGAACACCTTCTCCACGCCGCCGACCGCCAGCCGCTTGAGGTACAGCTCGGGCGCGATGCGCAGATACAGGCGCAGGTCGTACGCGTTGATGTGGGTGGTGAACGGGCGGGCGTTGGCGCCGCCGTGGATGCGCTGCAGGATCGGCGTCTCCACCTCGATGAAGCCGCGTCCCGTGAACGACTCGCGCAGGCTGTGCACGGCCGCGCTGCGGGCCCGCAACAGGTCGCGGGCGCCGCTGTTGGTGATCAGGTCCAGGTAGCGCTGACGCACCTTGGCCTCGGGGTCGGTCAGGCCGCTGTGCTTGTCCGGCAGCGGGCGCAGGCACTTGCCCGTGATCAGCCACGAGTCCACGTGCACCGAGAGCTCGCCACGCCTGGTGGTGACCACCTCGCCGGTCGCGCCGACCTGGTCGCCGATGTCGACCGCCGCCGTCCACGCCTCGATGTCCGTGACGAGCATCAGCTGCAGGTCGCCGCTCCAGTCGCGGATCGTCGCGAAGGCGATCCGGCCGTGGTCGCGCATGAGCATCAACCGGCCCGCCACGCTGACGATGTCGCCGGTGTGCGTGTCCGGCGGCAGTCCGGCGTGCCGGGCCGCGACGTCCGCGCAGGTCGCGGTGGGTTTGAAGCCGACCGGGTACGGGTCGACGCCGTCGGAGCGCAGCCGTTCCAGCTTCGCCAGCCGTACCGCCATCTGCTCGCTGACCTCGTCGCCCACCTCGTGCCCGGCGACCGCCTCCGGCTCGGCCCCGGGCAGCGCGGCCAGCGGCGCCACCCCGGTGGCGTCCAGCGGCGCGACCGGCGTGCCAGGCATGCTCACGAAACCCTCGGCGATCATCGAGGCCAGACCCACCTTGGCCAGCTCACGCCGCTCGCCGAAGCACAGGAACCGCGGCACCCAGGTCGGGTTGTACTTCGCGTTGGACCGGTACAGCGACTCAAGCTGCCACCAGCGCGAGAAGAACAGCAGCAGCCGTCGCCACGCCCGCAGGATCGGCCCGGCGCCGATGCGCGCGCCCTCCTCGAACACCGACCGGAACGCGGCGAAGTTCAGCGACACCCGGTCCACGCCCAGCCGGTTGCAGGCCGCCATGAGCGAGGCGACCATGAACTCCATCGCCCCGTTCTCGGCGTGCTTGTCCCGGCGCATCAGGTCCAGCGACAGGCCGCGCCTGCCCCACGGGCTGAACGACAGCAGTGAGACCACCCGCCCCGCGCCGTCGAGGGCCTCCACCAGCACGCAGCGGCTGTCGTTGGGGTCGCCCAGGCGACCCAGCGCCATCGAGAAGCCGCGCTCGCTGTCGGTGTCGCGCCAGCTCGTGGCCAGCCTCGCCAGTTCCCGCATCTCGTCGAGCGGGATGTCGGCGTGGCGGCGCACCTGCGCGGTGTAACCGGACCGTTCGACCCGGTTGACGGCCTGGCGCACCCCGCGCATCTCGCGGCCGTCGAGGGCGAACTGATCGGCGTACAGGATCGCCTCGTCGCCGAGCTCCATCACCTTCAACCCGGCCCGGTGGTACGCGGTGGCGCCCTCCTCGCTGGCGCCCATCGCCGCCACCGTCCAGCCGTAGCCGCGCGCCTGCGTCAGCCACGCCCCGATCGCCTTGTCCCAGGCCTCGGGGTCACCGATCGGGTCCCCGCTGGCCAGACTCACCCCGTTGACCGCGCGGTAGGTGACCGCGGCCTTGCCGCTGGGCGAGAAGATCGCCGCCTTGTCCCGCCGGGTGGCGAAGTAGCCCAGCGAGTCGCGCTCGCCGTAGCGGTCCAGCAGCCCGCGGACCTGCGCCTCCTCCTCCGGTCCGAGCACGGAGGCGACCTCCTGCGAGCGCAGCAGCGTGAACAGGCCCGCGAAGACCGCGATCGCGCCGAACAGCCCCAGGATCAGGTTGACCGCGCCGGAGGCCTCCCCGTCACGGGTCACGTCGAACGCGAACGCGCCGCCAAGCACCTTCTCGGCGGCGTACGTGAACTGCTCCTGGAACCCCTGCAACGTGCCCGGGAACGCGGCGACCAGGCTGTAGCCAAGCCCGATGCCGACCGCGGCGACAGCGGCGAAGACCAGCAGCGCGCGCCAGAACGCGCCCTTGCGCACCCGGGCGTAGAACTCGCGCTTGGCCAGGAACAGCACCACCAACGCCAGTACGGCGATGCCCACACTGATCGTGGTGGCGACCCGGCCCCAGCCGCTGAACAGCGGCTTACCGGCGTCGTCGACCAGCTTCGCGTCGGGCAGGAAGGCGATCAGACCCAGCGCCAGCAGGCTGGCCACGGCGTCCACCACGAAGTACACGATCAGGGTCCACCAGGCGACCCGCTTGCGCCGGGCCGTCGCGCCAGCGAGCACCGCCATGAACGCCGCGTACGCGAGGTTGGCCGGCACCGGGATCAGCACGTCGTCCAGCACCCGGCGCACCGGCTGGGTGCTGTTGCCCAGCGCCCCGCCGAAGGCCGCCAGCGCGCTGATCGCCGCCACCACGCCCAGGACCAGCGCGAAGACGTGCGGCACCTTCGAGCGCCAGCCGCCGTGTGCGTGTCCGTCCACCGGGCACCCCGATCCTGAGCAGCGTCAACTCCTCCTGAGCAGCGTCAACTCCGAACATATGGCACTTGGATGGCCCTAACATGGCGAATACGAGTAAAGCTCCGGGGTGGGGGTACCGGGTGTCGGACTGGTTCCATCGCACGGTCGTGGAAACGGGGCGGTTGCCCCTGTTCTGCTTCTTCTCCGGGTTCATCGTCGGCTTCGCGTTCATCCGGTTCTCGGTCCGCATGATCCGCGCACAGGTGAAGTGGTGGCCCGGCAACGTCACCCCCGGCGGCATGCACATCCACCACGTCGTCTTCGGTGTGATCTTCATGCTGGTCGGCGGCGTGATCGGGCTGGCCATCCCGGACGACCTGGTGGGCTGGCGCTCGCTCGCCGCCGGGCTGTTCGGCATCGGATCGGCGCTCGTGCTCGACGAGTTCGCCCTGATCCTGCACCTGGACGACGTGTACTGGTCCGAGGCGGGCCGCACCTCCATCGACGCCGTCTTCGTCGCCATCGCCCTCACCGGCCTGCTCGTGCTCGGACTGCGCCCGGTCGGCATCGACGACCTGATCCAGGCCCGCGCCCTCGGCCCCGGCGCCGTCGGCTGGGCCATCGCCGGGGTCGGCGCCATGATCCACCTGTGTCTGTGCGCGATCACCCTGCTGAAAGGCAAGATCTGGACCGGGCTGCTGGGCATCTTCGTCCCCGTGCTGCTGTACGTCGGCGCCATCCGACTGGCCCGGCCCCACTCGCCCTGGGCACGCTGGCGCTACCTCGCCGAGACCCCGAAGGCCGAGTCGAAGCTGGCCCGCGCCGACTGGCGCGAACGCCAGCTGCGCGGGCCCGCCATCCGCGCCAAGATCCGCATCCAGGAACTCGTCGCGGGCCGCCCCGACGCCACCCCCGACGACGACCACACCCACTGACCGCCACCCCAGGACCCACGCACGCCCCGCCGCGCCACGCCACGCGCCCCGCGCCACGCCCCGCGCCGCGCCGCGCAACGCCACGCGCAACGCCACGCCCCGCGCCCCGCGCCGCGCCACGCCACGCCACGCGCAACGCCACGCCCCGCGCCCCGCGCCGCGCCACGCCACGCCACGCCACGCGCAACGCCACGCCCCGCGCCCCGCGCCGCGCCACGCCACGCCACGCCACGCTGCGCTGCGCGCGTGCCGCCCCCCGGCCGCGCCCCGCCCGCGCCGTTGCTGCAGTTTCGGGGAAACTGCACGAATCTTGGGCGCCATTCGCGCAGTTTCCCCGAAACTGCACTTCCAACACGGCGAAGATCGCGACCTGCGGGCGCGCAGTGGGCATGCGGGTGCGGGGCGCGGCCCGACAGGGCGCGGCCCGACAGGGCGCGGCCCGACGCGGGCGTAGCCCGGCGCGGGGCGGGGCGTGGCGTTGCGCGGCGGGGCGCGGGGCGCGGATGCGGGCACGCGGTTGGTGCGGGGCTGGCGTGGTCGGCGCGGGCGGACGGACAGTGCGGGGCGTCGATAGCATGCCGGGGGTGATCGAACGCTTCCCCCTGCTGTTCGCACCCCAGCGCTGGAACTGGGCGGGCGTGGACGGGCAGTTCTCCACCGACAACCCCCCGGATGAGCTGGTCACCAAGGTGCACGTGGTCGGGTTCGACGGCGACCGGATCGTGCTGTGCCGCGACGCGCGGCCGGTGTGGTTCCTGCCCGGCGGCAGCCGCGAGGCCAACGAGCCGCTGACCGAGTGCGCCGCCCGCGAACTGCTGGAGGAAGCGGGCGCGGTGCTGCACGGGCCGTTGCACGTGATCGGCGCGCACCTGTGCGTATCGGACCTGCCGGAGCCGTACCGCCCCCACCATCCGCATCCGCGCCAGGCGTGGCTGTGGTGCTACGCCGACGTCAGCGTCGAGGCCGCGCCACTCAACCCCGCCGACGCCGAGCAGGTCGTCGAGGTCCGCTCCGTCCACCTGGCCGAAGCCCGCGAGCTGCTGCTGTCCGACGGCCTGTGGTACCCGGAGCTGGTCGACCTCGCCGTCGAACTGCGAGCCACCGGCACCGCACCCACCATCTGATCGCCACGCGGCAGGCCACGAGCGTGCGTGGTTAAGAAAGGGGCCCTTCTACCTCGGAAAGCGATAAGAAGGTGCCCTTCCTTACTCGTTTACTCGGGGTCGCGGCGGAGGGGGACGACGAGGTAGCGCAGGTCGGTGTCGGTGGCCTCGCGCGCGCTGAACACCGTGGGACGCAGAGCGGCCTGTAGTCGCAGACGCACCGGGCCGCCCGCGAACGGGCGCAGCGCGTCCAGCAGGAAGCGTGACTGGTAGTGCCGGGTCAGCCGGTCGCCGGAGGTCTCGGCCTTCAGCGTCTCGTCGGACTCCCCGGCCTGCGCGTCCCGACCCTGTACGCGCAGCTGCCCGTCGGCGATGTCGAGGCTGACTCCGCCGGTCGGGCCCGCGTACAGGGCGGCGCGGCGGACCGCGTGGGCCAGTTCGTCGGCGTCGACGACGGCCTCGGCGGCGGGCTCGGCCTCCAGCAGGCGCCGCAGCTGCGCGTCGGGGAACGTGGCGGCCAGCGAGGGCGCGGTCACGGTCCAGCCGGGCCAGGACAGCGCGCAGCGGCCGTCACCGCCGTGCAGGGTGACCGCGTCCGCCGAGGCGCAGAGCCGGGTGACCTCGGCCAGCAGCGTCGCGGGCACAAGCACGTCCAGCTCTGCCGCGCCAGCCCCGGCAGCGGCTTCGGCTGCGGTGGCGGTGGCGGTAGCGGTCTCGGCCGGGACCGGACCGACCGCGGCGGCGGGGTCGGCCGAGGTCGAGGTCGGGGCCAGGGCCGGGGCCGGGGTCGGGCCGGTGGTGGTTGGTGTGGGCTGCCAGGGCAGGGTGGCGGTGGCCAGGCGGAAGCGGTCCGTGGCCAGCAGTGACAGGCGCCCGTCAGTCGAGCGGAGCCGTACGCCGGTGAACAGTGGCAGCGCCTCCTCGCGGGAGGCGGCAGCGGCCACAGCGGCGGCAGCCGCGGCGAAGCGGGCGCCGGGCACCGTGCCGAGCGCGGGCGGAACGCCGGCGGGAGCCGAGGCGGCGGATTCGAGCCGGGGCAGCGCGAACCGGGCCCCGGGCGTACGCAGGGCCACCCGGCTGCCCTCGACCGCGACCCGCAGCTGCGGCGCCTCCAGGTGGGCGAGTGTGTCGGCCAGCGCGCGGCGTGACAGCACCGCCTCGCCGTCGGTGTGCACCAGCGCGGGCAGCTCCACGCTCGCCGCGGCCTCGCCATCGGTGGCGTGCAGCTCCAGCCGGTTTCCGACGCCGCGCAGCAGCACGCCGGACAGCCCGGGGCGGATCGCCCGCACCGGCAGCAGCCGCAGCAGCCGGGCGGCCGCGTCGGCCAGCAGGGCGGTGGGCAGGCTCAGGTCCAGGCTCATGGCCGCACGCTAGGCCGGGGGTACGACAACCCTGGCGCGAGCGCTCCTGCCACCGAGACGCCCAGGGATACCGATACGCCCAGGGATACGACGACACCCGTCGCGAACGTTCGGGACGTGGGCACGCCTAGGGTGGCTGCGTGGACGAGACGAGCAGGGCGGCGGTGGCCGCGGCGGTGCGCTGGCTGAACCAGCATCACGGCAACGGCCCGCAGCAGCAGACGATGCGCATCCTGAAGGTGACCGAGGAGGCGGGCGAGGCGGCCCGTGCCTGGATCGGGGTCACCGGCCAGAATCCGCGCAAGGGCGTCACCCACACGCCCCGCGAGGTGGCCGACGAACTGGCCGACGTGGCGCTGTCGGCGTTGGTCGCGATCGAGAGCCTGGGCTTCGACCCGGCGCAGGTGCTGTCGGCGTGCGCGGCCAAGGTGCTGGACCGGCTGCCGCGCTGACCGGGCCGAACGCGTCACATCGGCGTGATCACGGCCGCGCTCGCTCGTTCCACCTGTCGTAGTCCTGCACCCGACCCGGGGGACGGCGATGGTGGACATCAACCGGCGTACGCTGCTGCGTGGGGCCGCGGTGGGCGCGCTGAGCGCCGCCGGGCCGTTCGCGGGCTTCCTGTCCGCGCCGGCCAGACCCGTCCGGGCGCGGTTGACCGCCACGGCCGACCAGCGCGACGGTCTGGTGCGGCTGTGGCTGCCGGACGGGTTCGCGTACCGCTCGTTTCACGACACCGAACAGCCTGTGCACCTCGACGACGGCACCGTGCTGCCGGGGCGCCCGGACGGGATGGCCGCCTTCCCCGGCCCGGACGGCAACACGGTGCTCATCCGCAACCACGAGATCAAGGAACCGGGCCCCGCCTTCGGCCCCGCGGCGGCGACCTACGACCCGATGGGCGCGGGCGGCACCAGCACCGTCGAGGTGACGCGGTACGGCGAGGTGGTCCGGGCGTACGCGAGTCTCAGCGGCACCGCCAGCAACTGCTGCGGCGGCCGCATGCCGTGGGGCGCCTGGATCAGCTGCGAGGAGACCGTCAACGGCCCGGACGTGGCGCCCGACTACAGCGGGGCGCCCAACCTGGCGTTGACACAGCGGCACGGGTTCATCTTCGAGGTGCCGCAGCAGGGCCGGTCGGCGGCCGAGCCGATCACCGCGGCGGGCCGCTTCTCACACGAGTCGGTCGCGTACGACCCCCGCGACGGCGTGCTCTACCTGACCGAGGACAACTTCGCGTACGCCAGCTGCTTCTACCGTTATCTGCCGCCGGAGCGGGTGTTCGTCGAGGCGGGCTCGGGACGCCCGGGGCTGGCCGACGGCGGGCGCCTGCAGGCGCTGCGCGTGGTCGGGCGGAGGGAGGCGAACCTGGCGGCCGCGCAGCGGCCCGGGGTGGTGTACCCGGTGGAGTGGGTCGACATCGACGATCCGGCACCGACGTACCCGTACGCGGTGGGCCGGCACGCGCCGACGCCCAACGGCGACGCCCTGTGCCACGTCGGCAACCAGGCGCGCGAGCGCGGCGCGGCCTGGTTCTCGCGCCTGGAGGGCTCGGTCTACCACGACGACACGGTGTTCTTCACCTCCACGCAGGGCGGCGGCGCGCGGGAGAAGAGCGTGGGTCCCGCGGTCGAGGGCTTCGGCAAAGGGCGCGGGCAGGTGTGGGCGTACCAGCCGCGTGAGCAGGTGCTGCGGCTGGTGTTCCAGTCGCCGCACACCGATGGGCTGGACTTCCCCGACAACATCACCGCCAGCGCGGCGGGCACGCTGATCCTGTGCGAGGACGGCGAGCACAACAACTACGTACGCGGGCTGACCCGCGACGGGCGGCTGTTCGACATCGCGCTCAACCGCATCGTGAGCAGCGTGGGCGATCCGCGCCACCGGGACGAGTTCGCGGGGTCGGTGTTCAGCCCCGACGGGCACACGCTGTTCGTCAACGTGCAGGCCGTACACGGGATGACGTTCGCCATCTGGGGACCGTGGTCGCGCTTAGGCGTGTGAATTCTTGAGCGCGTGGCTGCGCGGCCCGGCGAAAACTGCTATGGCGACGGGTCCACTTGCGAGATCATCACTGGTATGGGCATCTTGTCGCAGCTGCCGACGAACCTCACCCTCGACGACGCCGACACCCCGCGCGACATCGTCGACGCGATGATCCTGGCCCCCTTCAGCACGGGCGACCAGCCGTACGCGCACACCGCCCGGCTGCCGAAGGTGCGCAAGGACGCCCCGCTGCTGCCCGCCGACGGCCACGTCCTACGCGTGGCCACCGACGACGGGCTGCGCAGCCACCTGGCCGCCGGTGACGGCTGGACGCTGCGGGCCGCGCGCTGGCGTGGCGGCGTCGCCGAGGTCACTGTCACCGCGACCAGTGAGGAGCTGGCGCTGCGCATACTCGAGGACGCCACCCGAGGCGCCCGCGACGAGCACGCCGAGCGCGCCGACAGCGTCTCGATGGGGTTCTGGCACCACTCGGCCAAGCGCGGCGCGCAGCGCAGCACCCGGCCGATCACCACGCCGTCCTGGGCGGCGATCCGGGACAACTACGCCAGCGACGTCGCCGCGTCGCTGGAGCGCCTGATGACACTCACGCCAGACTCGATCTCCGGCCGCCTGCTGCTGCTGCACGGCGTGCCCGGCACCGGCAAGACCACGGCACTGCGGGCGCTGGCCCAGGCATGGTCGTCGTGGTGCCAGGTCGACTGCGTACTCGACCCGGAGAACCTGTTCCACGACTCCAGCTACCTGATGGAGGTGGCGATCGGCGACGACGAGCACGAGGAGCGGCGCTGGCGGCTGCTGCTGGTGGAGGACTGCGACGAGCTGATCTCCTCGGCGGCCAAGGCCTCCAGCGGCCAGGCGCTGTCACGCCTGCTGAACCTGACCGACGGCCTGCTGGCGCAGGGCCGCGACGTACTGGTCGGCCTGACCACCAACGAGCCGCTGGCCCGGCTGCACCCGGCCGTGGTCCGACCCGGCCGCTGCCTGGCCCAGATCGAGGTCGGCCCGCTGCCCTTCGCCCAGGCCAGCGCCTGGCTCGGCACCTCGGTGGGTCTGAACTCCGGCGGTGCCACGCTGGCCGAACTCTTCGCCCTCCAACGCGGCGACCGCGACCTGCTCCCCCACACCCCCGAACCCGCCACCGGCTGCTACCTCTGATCACACCCACCCACCACGCCACGCCCCACCGTCGCGCCGCCACGCCCACCCACCGTCGCGCCGCCACGCCCGCCGCGCCCGTCCAGATCAGGCGGGGCGGGCGGTGGCCAGTCGGGTTGCCGGGCAGTTGGGCGTATCTTGGGCGGTCATTCGGCCAGTTGCCCGGCAACTCGGGTGACGTTGGGTGGGGCGTGCGCGCCGGTGGTCAGAGGAGGCGGGAGCGGCCCCAGCCGCGGGACATGCGCCAGGCGGCGAGGGTGGCGGCGGCCGTGGCGACGCCGATGAGGACGGCGGCGCTGGTCGCGGTGGTGGCGGCGGCGCCGGTGACCGCGCCGTGCATGGCGCGCATGGCCCAGTAGCCGGGCGAGGCGGGCGCGACCGCTCGCGCCCACGCGGGCAGCAGCGACAGCGGCACCATCGCGCCGCCGAGCGTGGTCAGCACCAGCGCGCCGAGGTCGTTGACCGCGCCGAGCTCGCTGTGGCTGCGCACCAGCATCGCCGCGAGCGCGCCGAGCGCCAGCAGCGTGGCGGCCCAGGCCAGCGCGGCCAGGGCCAGCAGGTCCGGTCGCGCCACGCGCATCCCCATGACCACCACGCCGTACGAGAACACGACCGCCTGCTGCGCCAGCAGCACCCCGCCGAGCGGCACCGCCTTGCCGACCAGGATCTCGATCGGCCGGGCCGGGGTGGTGCGCACCCGGTCCAGGGTGTGCCAGGTCCGCTCGGTGAGCAGCGAGCCGCCGACGATCGACAGTCCGAGCAGCGAGAACAGCACCAGTGCCCCGGTCACGGCGTACGCGGTGCCCTGCGGGCCGATGGCGGCGGTGTACAGCGGGCGCAGCACGGTGATGATGGCCAGCGGCATCACGATGCGGCTGATCACCGCGCCGGGCTCGGCGGCCAGCAGGGCCAGGTTGTGCCGGATGAGCACCGCGCTACGCATGGTTCACCGCCAGGGTCCGGTAGAGGTCGTCGAGGGTTTCGTGGCCCGCGAGCAGTTCGTCCTGGCCGCCCCGGGCGATGACGCGCCCACGCGCGGCGACCGCGAGCGTGGCCCGCAGGTCGACGAGTTCGGGCAGGTAGTGGGTGGTGTAGACGACGGCGGCGCCGGCGGCGGCGTGGTCGCGTACCAGGGTGAGCAGGGCGGCGCGGGTGAGCGGGTCGGCGCCGGTGGTGGGCTCGTCGAGTAGCAGCAGGGGTGGGCGGTGCAGCATCGCGGCGGCGGCCTGGGTGCGGCGGCGCTGGCCGCCCGACAGCAGCCCGACCGGGCGGCGCAGCACGTCGGACAGGCCCAGCGCGGCGGCGGTGTCGTCGATGGCGGTGCGCAGGCTCGGGCCACGCAGCCCGGCCAGGCCCCCGAACAGGCGCAGGTTGCGTTCGACTGTGACGGAGACGTAGAGCGCGATCTCCTGGGGGGCGACGCCGACGAGGTGGCGGGCGCGGGCGGGCGGCTGTCCGCCGATGGTGACGGTGCCGGAGTCGGGGCGGGTCAGGCCGGTGACGATCTCGACGAAGGTGCTCTTCCCGGCGCCGTTGTGGCCGATCAGGCCGCAGATCTCACCGGGGGCGACGGTGAGGTCGAAGCCGTCGAGGGCGGTGCTGGCGCCGTAGCGCTTGCGCAGGTCGTACGCGGTGAGCAAGGCCTGTCTCCTTTGTGATCTACACCGTATAGATCTACACTGTAGAGCATGCCGGAACAGGGTGTCGAGACCGACCGCCGCCGCGAGATCCTCACCGCCGCGCTCACGCTGGCCGAGGAGAAGGGACTGGCGGCGCTGTCGATGCGGGCCGTGGCCACCCGCGTCGGGGTGACGCCGATGGCGCTGTACCCCCATGTGGGCAGCAAGGACGCGCTGCTCGACGGCCTGGTCGACCTGCTGTTGGCGCAGCTGCTGCCCGCCGCGCGCAGCGGCGGCGGCTGGGAGGACCGGCTGCGCGCGATCGCCCGCGCGGTACGCGGCCTGGCCCGGCGCCACCCCGAGACGTTCGGCCTGCTGCTGGCCCGCGCCTCGGTCACCCCCGACGCGGTACGGCTCGTCGACGGCCTCTACGCCGCCCTGCTGGAAGCCGGGGTGCCGCCGCAGCGCGTGCCCAGGCTGGAGCGCTTCGTCTCGACCGCCGTGCTCGGCTTCGCCGCAGGCGAAGTCAGCGGCCGGTTCAGCCCCGGCCCGGACCGGTGGGACCGGGGCCGGTCGCTCGGCGACGACGCCCCCGCACACCGAGCGCTGGCCGACCTGCTGGCCCGCCCCGCCGACTGGGACGCCGAGTTCGAGGCGAACCTGGACGACCTGCTCCACGTGATCCGGCGCCACGTGCCCGCGGCTGGCTAGCCTCGGGGGCATGACCGACGCACTGTGGAACCTGATCGGCGCCAGCGGGCGCGGGGCGCTGGTGGCGCTCAAGCGCGACGGGCGGCCGCAACTGTCCAACGTCGACTATCTGCGAGAAGGCGACCTCATCCGGATCTCCAGCACCGCCGACCGGGCGAAGGTGCGCAACCTGCGGCGCGATCCGCGCGCGAGCCTGTACGTCAGCACGGCCGACGGCGGGTGGTACGCGGTCGCCGAGGGCGTGGTGGAGCTGTCCGCCGTGGCCGCCGAGCCCGGCGACGCGGCGGTCGAGGAGCTGATCGAGGTGTACCGGGGCATCCGGGGCGAGCACCCCGACTGGGCCGACTACCGCCACGCCATGGTCGCCGACCAGCGCCTCGTCATCCGCCTACACGTCACCCGCCGCTACGGCATGGCCCCCTGACTTCGGCGTTTGGAAGGGGCCCTTCTTCTACGCAAAGCGATAAGAAGGGGCCCTTCCTTACCGGCGGGCGGTGGGTGCGGTTGGTGGGGGGTGCGGTGGGATGCGATGGTGAAGCGGTGACTTCGCCCGTCTCCCCGATGGCCAGGCCGCACGTCGCCGCGGCGGCGCGGCGCTGGGCCGACTCGCTCATCGACGACTCCGGCCGCAACCAGCTCGCGTACTACCGCGACCTGAAGGCGGGCACGCTGCAGCTGGACGGGGCCAGCCCGGCCGCGCTCACGATGCTGCTGGCCGGGCGGCAGGTCACCCTGCGGCAACTGTTCCCAGAGGAGCCCGCGCACGCCGACGCGATGCGGCGGGCCAAGACGATCCGCACCCGGATGCGGATGCTGGCCGAGGAGCGCGGCGTCGACGCGGGCTACCTGGCCAGCGGGTTGGCGACCTGGCACGAGCAGGGGCGTACGCCGCGGGCACCGGTGCTGCTGCACCGGCTGGTCATCCGGACCACCTCGGCGGCCGAGACCGAGTTCGCGCTGACCGCCGATCCGGAGCCGACGGTCAACCCGGTGCTGCTGTTCAAGCTGGCCAAGGAGCACGGGCTCGTGGTCGACCCGGAGGAGCTGCTCGACGCGCTGCCCGACGGCGTGTACGACCCGGCGCCGCTGTTCGAACGGCTGGCCAAGGCGGCACAGGACGTGCCCGGGTTCGCGATCGCCCCGCACCTGCTGGCAGGCACGTTCCTGTACGAGAAGCTGCCCATGGTCACCGACATCACCGAGCATTCGCGGCTGCTGTCCGACAGTGACGTGATCGCCGCGCTGGCCGGTGACCCGGAGGCGCTGGGTTCGCTGTACGCGACCGAGCCGATCCCGGTGGACCAGCCCGACCATGTCGCCCCGTCCGACGAGTTCTTGGTCCTGGACGCCGACTCGTCGCAGAGCTACGCGGTGAACGCGGCGGTGGCCGGGCACCACCTGGTGGTGAAGGGTCCACCGGGGACGGGCAAGAGCCAGACCATCGCCAACATGATCATGGCGTTGGCCGCGCGCGGGCGCACCGCGCTGTTCGTGGCCGAGAAGCGGGCGGCGATCGACGCCGTGCTCGACCGGTTGGCCCACGTGGGCCTGTCCGACCTGGTGCAGAACCTGCATGGGGACCAGTCCAGCCGCCGTGAGCTGGCCCGCGCGCTGGACTCGCGGCTGCAGCGGGCGCGCCACGAGTCGCGGCCGACCACCGAGCAGACCGACCGCGACCTGACCGAGTCGCGCACCGCCCTGTCCCGCCACCACAGCGCGCTGCACGCGGTGCACCAGCCCTGGGGGCTGTCCGCGTACGACCTGCAGACGCGCCTGGTCGGCACCGATCCGGCGGCGGTCACCCGGCAGCGCTGGAAGGGTGAGCTGCTTACGGCGCTGGACGCCGACGCCGCGCCCCGGCTGCGTGCCACCGTGGTGGAGCTGGCGCAGCTGGGCGCCTTCGACGCCGAACCGGGGCCGGGGCCGTGGGTGCGGGCCACGTTCCGCGACCGCGCCGCCGCGCAGGAGGCGTTCACGCTGGCCGGAGAGGTCGCCCCCGCGCTCGAGCGGCTGCGGCCGCAGCTGGCCACGCTCGCGGCCCGGCTCGGGCTGGCCGTCCCGGCGACGCTGGCCTCGGCCCGCAAGATGTGCGTGCTGCTGTCCGAGGTGGACGCGACGCTGGCCCGCTTCGACGCGGCGGTGTTCCAGGCGGACCTGCCGCTGTGGCTGCGCGCCACCGCCGAGGGCGAGCAGCGCGCGGGCCTGGGCTTCTGGGCGCGGCGCCGGATCGTCAAGCAGATCCGGGAGTTCTGGCGCGGCGCCGGTCGGCCGGGCCCGGCCGAGCTGCACACCGCCCTGGCGGCCGCCGCCGACCAGCTGGTCCGGTGGCGGGTGGTCAGCCTGGACGGGCAGCCGCCGCGTACCGATCCGGCGCTGGCACCGACCACGGCCGAGTTCGCGCGCGTCGACGCGACCTTGACCCGGCTGCGCACGTACGTGCCGGTCGAGGCCGCCGCGGATCCGGGCGGCCAGGCCGACGGCGGTGGTGGCGACCTGGGCGCGCTGCAGGACGAGCTGGACCGGCTGGCGCTGGACCAGACCGACCTGCTGCACACCGCGCGCCGCAACGAGCTGGCCGAGCAGGTGGTGCGCTGGCAGGCGCACCGGCTGCTGGACGACCTGGCCGGGCGCGGCGGCGACGCCGCGGTGGCGGGCGCGGCGTTCGACCACGCCTGGCACAGCTCGATCCTGGACGAGGTACGGCTGTCCGATCCCGAGCTGTCGGCGTTCCACGGTACGGCCCTGCACGCCGCGGTGAACCGGTTCCACCTGGCCGACGCCGCGCACATCACCTCGGCCGCGCAGCGGGTGCGGCACCTGTCCGCGCTGAACATGATGCGGGTGCTCGACGCCCACCCCGAACAGCAGCAGCTGGTGCGCCGCGAGGCGGCCAAGAAGATCCGGCACCTGCCGATCCGGCGGCTGTTCGAGCAGGCCCCGGATGCGCTCACCGCGCTGAAGCCGTGCTGGGCGATGAGCCCGCTGCTGGTCAGCCAGGTGCTGCCCGCGCGGGTGCTGTTCGACGTGGTCATCTTCGACGAGGCGAGCCAGGTCGAGCCGGTCGACGGCGTCACCGCGATCATGCGCGGGCGCCAGGTGGTGGTCGCCGGGGACGAGCACCAGCTGCCGCCGACGGACTTCTTCAACCGGGCCGAGGGCGACCTGTCCGACAGCGAGGACGGCACGGCCCTGTCCGACGACGTGGAGTCGCTGCTGCAGGCGTTCGCGCACACGCTGCCGCTGCCGCAGGTGCGCCATCTGGCCTGGCACTACCGCAGCCGGGACGAGCGGCTGATCGCGTTCTCCAACGCGCACATCTACGGCCCGAGCGGCAACGCGCTGACCACGTTCCCGGGGGCGGACATCGGCGACGGAATCAGCCACGTGCTGGTCGCCGATCCGCTGGCGGCCGCGGCCGCGTCCGGGCAGCCGATGGACGCCGACTCACCGGCGGCGGTGGCGGCGGCCGCGGCCGCGGCGGTCCCCGCGAACCTGGAGAGCAGCAACGCCGAGGTGCGCAAGGTGGTCGAGCTGATCCTGGCGCACGCGCAGCAGCGGCCGGGCGAGTCGCTGGGCGTGATCACCATGGGTATCACCCACGCCGAACGCGTCGACGCCGCGCTGCGCCGGGCGCTGGCCCGGCGGCCGGAGCTGGAGCCGTTCTTCGGCGAGAACGGGCACGAGCCGTTCTTCGTGAAGAACATCGAGCGGGTGCAGGGCGACGAGCGCGACGCGGTGATCCTCACCGTCGGCTACCCCAAGAGCCCGGACGGGCGGGTGCTCTACCGGTTTGGGCCGCTGAACACCAAGGGCGGGCACCGGCGCCTCAACGTGGCGATCACCCGGGCGCGGCGGCGGATGACCGTGGTCAGCTCGTTCAGCCACCTGGACCTGGACCCGGCCAAGCTGCGCGCCCCGGGCGCGATCATGCTGCGCGACTTCCTGGAGTACGCCGCCGCGGGCGGCCCCCGGGGCGCCGTCACCGCCGACACCACCGTGCTGAACCCGTTCGAGGCCGACGTGTTCGCCAGGCTGACCGAGGCGGGCATTCCGCTGGTGGCCCGGCACGGCGTGGGCGGTCAGCGGATCGACTTCGCGGCCACGCACCCGGCCGATCCGCGCCGTCCGGTGCTGGCGATCGAGGCCGACGGGTCGACGTACCACGCGTCGCCGACGGTGCGTGACCGTGACCGGCTGCGCCAGCAGCACCTGGAGCGGCTGGGCTGGCGGTTCCACCGGATCTGGTCGACGGACTGGGCCCGGCAGCGCGACCTGGAGATCGCCAAGGCGCGCGCCGCGTACGACCTGGCGGTGGCCGGATCGGACCTGCCCGGTCCGCAGCAGTTGGCCGACGCGGTGACGATCCGGTTGACCTCGGCTGCCCCGCGCCGACTGCCCCGGCCGGAGCTGCCCGCGGGGGTCGGCGTCGCCGACCTGCCGGAGCAGACGCTGGTGGAGCTGGTGCGCTGGATCGAGAGCGACGGGTTGAACCGCACCGAGGACGAGGTGGTGGCCGAGGCGACCGAGGAGCTGGGCGTCCCCCGGCGCACCGCGAAGGTCACCGACACGATCCGCGCCGCCGTTCGGCAGGCCCGACCTACTTCTTGACGGCGGCGCGCAGCACGTCGCGTACGGCGTCGAGCATGGCGATGGAGTCGAGTTCGGCGGCGGGGTGCCAGCTCGGCTCGACCATGATGCCGTCGGGCTGGGGGCGCAGGTCGCCGCCGAGGACCGTCACCGCGTAGAGCATGAACACGCCGTGGAAGTCCAGGCCGCCGGCGAGCTCGCGGTGGTCGGAGCCGACGTCCAGCAGGCCGTCCACCCGCACCTGCAGGCCCGTGGTCTCGGCGAACTCGCGCACCACGGTCTCGGCGGGGTGCTCGCCGTGCTCGATGGTGCCGCCGGGCGGCATCCATTTGCCCAGGTCGCCGTGCGAGCTGCGGCCGATCTGCACGAGCAGCACGGTGTCACCCTCGCGCGCAAGACCGTACGCCGAGACCCGCTGCCATTGCCTGACCATAGTCACGACACAAAAGCCTGCCATGTTCCGGCGCGGCCGCACAGATGGCCGTCCCACCCAATCCTCCCGTCCGGACCCGGGCGCAGCTCAGCGCCGATGCCGACCCCGCCGCCCGACCTCGCCGTCAGGCTCGGCTCAACTTGCCGGGCAACTGGGCGAAAGCGGTGCGGTCATACGCCCGATTGCCGGGCAACTTGAGCCGATCTTGGACGTGGTGGGGGTCACTCAGGGTCGTGCGGGACCGAGGGTGGGGCTTGAGCGCCGGTTTTGGCCGAACGGAGGAGGCAAAGTCGGCCCTTCGGCGAAACATCGCCGGTGCATCGAAGCGCCTATGCTCGCGGTCATGTCGAGCAACCACGACTTCGCGCCGTGCCGCCTGATGGAGAGTGACTCCGGCGAGTACAGCCTGATCTTCGATGACTTCGATGACTATGTGGACATCTTCGACGAGCAGGGCTGGGAGGGCAACGGCTACGCCTGGGAGGGCGTGGTGCAGGTGATGCTCGCCGACCGCGTGCCGGAGATCCTCGACCAGATCGAGTTCGACTCCGAGACCGGGTTGTTCTCGGTGACCGCACGGAGCGACGACCCGCTGCTGGAAGTGGCCGCGGTGATCCGGGAGGCGACCGTCGACCTCGACGTGCTGGCCGACGCGATCGCCCGCGCCGAGGAGCAGGGGCTGCTCGACTAATCGGGTGCGGGCCGGCCGCGGCCTGGGCTAGCGTCCCGGCCATGGCAGCTCCCCGTACGCCCATGGTCGGCACCCCGAAACCGCGTCCCGGTGACCGGGTCGCGGTGCTCTCCCCGTCGCACGGCTCCCCCGCACAATTCCCGCACGTGTACGAGCAGGGCCTGGCCCGGCTACGCGACGAGCTCGGCCTGGTCCCGGTGGAGTACCCGACCACCCGCGCCGAGCACGCCTCGGCCGCGGACCGGGCGCGCGACCTCGAGGCCGCGTTCGCCGACCCGTCCATCAGGGCGGTGCTGGCCACCATCGGCGGCGAGGACCAGATCACCGTCGTGGCGCACCTGGACCCCGCGGTGCTGCGGGCCGACCCGAAGCCGTTCTTCGGCTACTCCGACAACACCAACCTGCTCAACGCGCTGTTCCACGCCGGGGTGGTGTCCTACCACGGCGGGTCGGTGATGGTGCACCTCGGGCGCGGCGGCTCGACGCATCCGGCCACACTGGACAGCCTGCGGGCCGCCCTGTTCACCGAGGGCTGGTACGAGCTGTCCCCCGCCACCGAATCCGGCGACGAGGTGCTGAACTGGAGCGACCCCGCCGCCCTGACCCGGACGTCGCCGCTGGAACCGGTCGGCGGCTGGCACTGGTACGGCCCGAGCGCCGTGGTCGAGGGCCCGTGCTGGGGCGGCAACCTGGAGATCATCTCTTGGCTGCTGCAGGCCGACCGGGTCGGTCCCGCCGAGGCGTTCGCCGGGCACGTGCTGCTGATCGAGACGTCCGAGGAGATGCCGCCGGCCACGGAGGTGTTCCGCGTGCTGCGCAACATGGGCGAGCGGGGACTGCTCGGCAAGTTCGGCGCGATCCTGGTGGGGCGGGCCAAGGCCTGGAACTTCGACCGGCGCAACGACGCGACGGCCAAGGCGGCGTACCGCGACGAGCAGCGCGCGGCGGTGCTGCGGGCCGTGCGGACGTACGCCCCCGCGGCGGTGCTCGTGTTCGACCTGGATGTGGGCCACACCGATCCGCAACTGATCGTGCCGATCGGCAACCCGGTGCGGGTCGACGCCGTCGACCGCCGGATCAGCGTGTACTACTGACGACCACCGACCCGCGGCGAGCCGTGCCCGCCGCGGGTCGGTCGTGCGTCACAGCGCCGCGAGCAGCTTCGCGGGCATCTCGATCACGTCGGCGGTCGGCGGCGGATTGATCTGCACCGGCTCGCCGTACTCGTAGAGCTCGAACTTCATCATGGTGACGCCCGCGGCCTTGCCGATCTCGCTCATGTCGACCGTCATCACCGAGACCCGGCCCTGGTCGTCGAGGGTGACCCGGAACGGCACCGCGTCGGCCTTGTCGCCCAGAGCCGCGAGCATCTGCGGCGTCATCGTCGGCGACTTCGACAGGTCGACGGTGCCCTCGAAGCCACGCTCACCGGACTTCTTGACGTCGAACGCCGATTTCAGCATCGCGCTGACCGACGCCGGATCCTCCAGCGCCCTGCGGGTCAGGCTGCCGGGCTTGAGCTGGCTGACCTTCATGTGCATCCACTGCTTGGGCAGGGACGGCAGACCCTGGAAGCGCAGCCAGATGTCGTCGCCGACGAGCAGCGTCTCGGTGGTCAGCTTCTGCCCGGTGGCGTTGATCTCCAAGACGGCGCTGGAGCTGTGGCTCGTCACGTCGGCGGCGCCCTTGCCCGTCATCGAGACGGCGCTGCCGACCATGTTCATGGCGTACCTGACGTTCTGCGACTTCATCTTGGCCGAGGCCGCGGCCAGTGCCTCGGTGGGCGGCACGCTGTCCGCGACCGGTGGGGCCGCCGCGGAGACCGTCGACAACGGACGCGGACCCGGATCGGTCGGCTGGCCCTTGCATCCGGCCACGGCGGCCGTGAGGACGACCGCGCCCAGCACCAGCACTGGCAGACGTGACGGCTTCATAACACTTCCTCTCCCGGTGAGATCCCGGCGAACGAGTTTCCACGGGTGACGGACCGGCAGCGTAGTCCCCTCGCGCGAACCGCGCCGGGTGGGGACGCGGGGCCGGACCCCGCCGTCGTACGCTGAACGCCGTCGACGAGGCACGATGCGTCCGGAAAGGACAGCGGTATGGGGGCGAGGCGGGGCACCACGACACTGCCGGGGCGGCGCGGGAACATCCGGTCGACCGGCCTGCCGGCGGTGACGGCCCTGCTGGCACTCGGGGTGCTGGCCGGGTGCGCGGCGGAGAACGAGGCCAACAGCGCCATGCCCGGCGGCGCCCAGGAGGCCCAGCGGGTGCAGGTCGCCTACCAGGACCAAGTGGCCGCGGACCGGGCGAAGCTGGTGCCCGGCCACATCGATCTCGACGGGCCGACAGCACCCGAGGTCGGCTCCACGTACCAGGTGAAGGCGACCATCTGCGGGCCGATGTCCACCGTCTGCGGGCCGATCGGGTCGCCGACCGCCCCGGCCGGGGCGAGCGCCTCACCGCAGCCCAGCGCCTCGCCGCAGCCCAGCGCCTCGCCGCAGGCGACCGCATCGCCGCTGCCGCAGGTGATGACCGGGGCCCGGATCCGGGTGCGGCTGTCCTCGCAGCTGCCCGGAAAACTGGAGGCGATCTCCAACCCCGTTCAGCCCGTGGTCGCCGCCGACGACGCGGCCAACTGGATCTGGGACGTGCGCGCCGACGAGCCGGGCGACTACACGCTGACCTTCGTGGTCTCCACGCTGGCCGGGGAGACCGGCGAGAACCTGATGCCCGACCAGGTGTTCACCATGCGGTTCCCGGTCGCCAGCACCTCGACC
The DNA here is from genome assembly GCF_019083965.1 of Catellatospora tritici. GTDB lineage: Bacteria > Actinomycetota > Actinomycetes > Mycobacteriales > Micromonosporaceae > Catellatospora > Catellatospora tritici. The sequence goes on along the minus strand of NZ_JAHRCY010000003.1, from coordinate 395,122 downwards.
TACTGGTGGGAGTCGACCGGCGCGACCGCGTGGCAGGTGCTGCTGGGCCTCGGCGGCCTGCTCAGCGCGTTCGGCGTGTCGGTGCTCGGCGTGGTCAAGTGGCTGCGCCGCCGCTACCGGGAGCGCACCGGCCAGGCCGCGGCGGTCACCGGCATGGCGACGGCGATGCCCGAGCCCACCCCGCCGTCAGGCGCCGGTCACTGACGCCGTTACCGAACCGGAGCACGGGCGCGCCCTGGTCTTGTCCCGGGGCCCGCAGGCTGTTCGGATGATCCGTCGTACGCTCACCGCCGCCGCCACGGCCCTGGCCGCCACGCTGCTGTCGGTGGCCGCCTGCGCCGAGCCCGCGCACACCCCGCCCCCGGCGCGGACGGCCTCGCCGAGCGCCCCGGCCGGGCCGGGCGTGCCCGTGGACTCGCCGATCGGGCTGGCGGTGACCGCCGACGGCGGCGTCTGGACGGCCAGCGCCGACCGCGACGCCGTGGTGCGGCTCGACCCGGCCACCGGCGCGGTGGTGCGCACCGTCCCGGTGGGACGTACGCCGTTGCGGCTGGCCGCCGACGGGGACCTGCTGTGGGTTTCGTTGTTCCGGTACGGCCACCTGCTCGGCATCGACACCGCCACCGGCACCGTCAGGGTCGACGTGCCCGCCCCGGACGGCCCGGAGGGGGTCGCGGTCGGGCTGGGCTCGGTGTGGCTGGTGCGCCAGGACGCGGGCATGCTCAGCCGCCTGGACCGGACCGGCCGCAAGGTGGCCGACATCCGGATCACGGGTGGGCCGCGACTGGTCACGGTCGGGGGCGGACAGGTGTGGGTGTCGTCGTACGGCGCCGGGACGCTGACCCGCGTCGACGCGTCGGGCAAGGCCGAGACCAGCCCGAAGCTGTGCGACGGCGCGCAGGGCCTGCTGGTGCGCGGCGACGTGGTGTGGGTGACCTGCACCGGCGGCGGCGAGGTGGTGGCCGTGGACGCGGCTAGCCTGCGGGTGCTGGGCCGGGTCGCCGTCGCGGGCGAACCCGACGCGGTGTTCGCCGTGGGTGAGCGGCTGTTCGTGGTGGCCACGCAGGGGCCGACCGTGCTGGAGCTGTCGACCGACCCGGCCACGCCGAAGGAGCTGCGGCGCACCGTGCTGGGCGGGGCGCGGCCGCTGCGCGACGCCGCCAACGTCGACGCGGTCGTGGTGGGCGGACAACTGTGGGTGTCCTCGGTGTCGCAGGACGGGATCTACCGGGTGCCCCTGCCCTGACCCGTGCGGGGCGGCTAACCTGCGCCGGTGAACAGCACCTCTTCTGAGCTGGATGTAACCTCCCCCGAACTGGATGTACTGGTACTGGGCGGCGCCGGGGTGGACACCCTGGTCTACACCCCGCAGCTGCCCCTGCCGTACGCCGACAGCTACATGGTCCCGACGATCACCACCCGCGCCGGGCACACCGGCGACGCCGTCGCCCTCGGCCTGCACGCCCTGGGCCTGCGCACCCATCACCTGGACGCGATCGGCGACGACCACGAGGGCGAGCTGGTGCGGCGGCTGCACGACGACCACGGCGTGCCGTTCACCGCCCTGCCCTCCCCCGGCGGGACCAAGCGCGCGGTGAACCTGGTCGGCCCGGACGGGCGGCGGCTGTCGCTCTACGACGTCGGCCGCGGCGACGGCACCGCCGACTTCCCCGCCGAGCTGCTGGACCGGTTGGCGGGCGCGGCCCGGCACGTGCACGTCAGCATCACCCACCCCGGCGCCAACGCCCTGGCGCGGCTGACCCGGGCCGGGGTGACCGTCTCCACCGACCTGCACAACTGGGACGGCGAGAACCCGTACCACGAGGCGTTCGCGCACGCCGCGGACGTGGTGTTCCTGTCCGCGGCGGCGCTGGCCGACCCCGAGCCGGTGCTGCGCCGGATCGTCGCGCACGGGCGGGCCCGCGTCGTGGTGGCCACGGCCGGAGCAGACGGCGGCCACCTGCTCGAACGCGGTGCGTCGGCCCCGGTCCGGTTCGCCGCGACGGCGCCGCCCGCGCCGGTGGTCGACTCCAACGGCGCCGGTGACGCCTTCGTCAGCGGCTTCCTGTACGGCTGGCTGTCCGGCGCCCCCACCGCCGACTGTGTGCGCTACGCCACCCTCTGCGGCGCCCACGCCTGCACCGTGGCGGCCACCGAGATGGCCCCGCTCGACCTGGTCACGCTGCGCGAACGGGCGGGCGCGGCCGTCACCGGCTGATGTGGACGAGGCGGGTTTGCGGTGGCGCGGGAGCGGTTACATGGCAGGCATGAGTCTGGTGTTCCGCAAGGTCATGAGAATCGGCCCGCTGCGCCTGAACTTCACGCGCAACGGCCTGTCGTCGTGGACGTTCAAGATCGGTCGCTGGTCGTGGAACTCGAAGACCAGGGCCCACCGCGTCGACCTGCCCGGCCCGCTGTCCTGGAAGCAGGACAAGGCGCCGAAGGACTGAGTCAGCCCACCCACTGCTCGCGTACGCGGGTGCGGTGGAAGCCCAGTCGGGCGTTGATGTCGAGCATGTGGGTGTTGGACGGATCGGTGGTGGTGCGGATGCGCCGCACCACCATCCCGTCGGCCACCAGCCAGCGCACCATCCGCGCCTTGAGCCACAGGCCGAGGCCGTGCCCGCGGTGCGCGGGCACCACCGCCGTGTCCTCCTGGTACGCCAACTGCGGGTGCAGCAGCGGGACGGCGACCACGGTCAGTCCCGCCACCACTCCGGTGCCCTCGTGCAGCGCGACGACGGTGCGCAGTTGACACCCGCGCCGGGCCCACCACTGCTCCACCGCACGCGTGTGCTCGACGCTGCCGGGCGCCACCTGGTAACCCAGCCCGCCGTCGGGTGAGTCGCCCATCGCCTCGGCGGCGGCGACATAGGACGCCACCAGCTCGTCCGGGGCCGCGCCCGACCAGCGCACCGCCCGGTAGCCCGCCGGTTCGCGGTCGTCGGGCAGCTCGTCGGCGGCGCGCACCAGGTCCAGTTCGGACTCCCACAGCGTCTGCGCGCGCCGCGCCCCGGCCGCCGCCGCGAACGCCGACCCGGCCGACTCCGCGCCCACGTCGAACACCAGCGTCGTACGACCCGCCTCGGCCAGGCCCGCCCGGACCGCCGTCAGCAGCGCCGTGCCGTGCCCCCGCCGCCGGTACGCCGGATGCACCACCACCTCGGCGAAGCCCCAGTCGAGGTTCTCCCGGTCCGACAGCGACAGCGTCGCGGTGCCCACCGGTTCGTCACCGTCCTTGGCCAGCCAGTGCCGCGTGCGCGTGCTCGGCGGCGGGGCCGCCAGGCGCGCCGCGAGCGCCGCCTCGGGCAGGTGCGGGTGGTCGGGGTCGTCGACGGCGGCCGCCGCTTCGTGCACCCGGTGCCAGTCCGCCACGGCGTCGGAGTCGGCGTCTGCGGCGTCGAAGGGCGTCAGGTCCATAGACCGCTTTCTAGTGCCGTATCGACCAACCGTCAACGGCGAATGCCGCTCCTGGTCGGGTGATCCCCGCTTCGGGGCGAGCGATTCCCACCCGGTGGCGCGGCTGGCCACGGACAACTCGACCGGTGACACCGGCAACCCCATTGGACAGGCCACTGGCGTGTGACGCCACCCCGGACAAACAACTTGGCCGGATCCACAGATGACCATGGGATGCGCGGGTCCGCTACGGTGCCGGGCAACGGGGAGGTGACCAGTGATGGAAGGGTGCGCGCCAAGCTGCCGGCGTCCTGACCCGCAGCCGGCGCACCACCGCGTGCGAGCGCCAGCCGACTGCGGCGGTCCACCCCCGTGTCCAGACCGACAAACAGCTGCGCTTTGCCCGCGCGCTCATGGTGGCCGATACCGGTTGCATTCTGGTTGCGCGAGCACGCAACCGCCCAGCAGACTCTTCCTGACCTTGGAGGCGCGTTGATCGCATTCGGCGTCCTCGGGCCGTTGACCGTCCACATCGACGGCCGGCCCGTGGCCGTGCCGGGCCTGCTCCAGCGGCGGTTGCTGGCAGTGCTGCTCAGCCGGGTGGGGCAGCCCGTGAGCGCGCAGCGGCTGGCCGACCTGATCTGGGACGGCGAGCCCCCGCTGAGCCACCGCAAGACGCTACAGGTGTACGTGCACCGGTTGCGCCGCACCCTGGCCGACCGGATCGAGCACGGCCCGGCCGGGTACCGCATCGTCGCGGCCCCCGAGGAGCTGGACTGGCTGCGCTTCACCACGTTGGCCGAGCAGGGCCGGGCCGCCCGGGACGAGGGGCGGGTCCTGGCCGCGGACGAGCTGCTGCGGCAGGCGCTGGCGCTGTGGCGCGGCGAGCCCTACGCCGACGTGCGCCTCGACGACGTGCTGGCCGACCACGTCGGGCAGCTCACCGAGGCATATCTGCAGGTGCGGGAGGACAGCCTGTGGCTGGCGCTGGACCTGGGCCGCCACGCGGCGGCCGCGGCGGAGCTGGCCGCGCTGACCCAGGCCCATCCGTACCGGGAGGGCCTGCGGGCGCTGCTGATGCTGGCGCTGCACCGCGGCGGCCGCCCGGCCGAGGCGTTGCGGGTCTACCACGACACCGCGGAGCTGCTGGCCGAGCAGCTCGGCACCGATCCGGGCGCGACGCTGCGGACCCTGCACGCCGCGCTGCTGCGCGACGACCCGCGCCTGGCCGACATCGGCGCGTGCCACCTGGCCGAACTCGACGAGCCGGTCGAGGCCGCCACTCCACCGGCGCCCCCGCCGCCCGCCGCTACCGCCGAGCCGGTCTCGGCGGTGCCGGCGCAGCTGCCCGCCGACCTGCCCGTGTTCACCGGTCGAGCGGCCGACCTGCGGCGCCTCGACGCACTGGTGCCCGCCGACGGTGCGACCGGCACGGTCATCTCGACCATCGCGGGCACCGCCGGAGTCGGCAAGACCTCGCTGGCGGTGCACTGGGCCCACCGGGTCGCCGACCGGTTCCCCGACGGCCAGTTGTACCTGAACCTGCGCGGTTTCGACCCGACCGGCAAGGCGGTCACCCCGGCGCAGGCGCTGCGCGCGTTCCTGGACGCGCTCGGGGTGCCGCCGGAGCGGATCCCGTCCGGCACCCAGGAGCGGGCCGCGCTGTTTCGCAGCCACCTGGCCGGGCGGCGGGTGCTGGTGCTACTGGACAACGCGCGCGACGCCGAGCAGGTCCGCCCGCTGCTGCCCGGCTCGCCCGGCTGCCTGGCCCTGCTGACCAGTCGCAACCCGCTGCCCGCGCTGATCGCCTCGCACGGGGCGCATCTGCTGGCACTGGACCTGCCCGGCCCGGCCGAGGCCCGGCAACTGCTGGCCCGGCGGATCGGTGCCGCCCGGGTCGAGGCCGAGCCGCACGCCGCCGACGAGCTGGTGCGCCGCTGCGCACGGCTGCCGCTGGCGGTGGCGGTGGTGGCGGCCCGCTGCGCGACGCGGCCCCAGCTGGCGCTGGCCGAGGTCGCCCGGCAGCTGCCCGCCGCCGCGCGGGCGCTGGACGCGTTCGCCGGCGAGGACCCGGTGACCGACGTGCGGGCGGTGCTGTCGTGGTCGTACCGGGAGCTCAGCCCGGACGCGGCCCGGCTGCTGCGGCTGCTCGGCATGCATCCCGGCCCCGACCTGGCGGCCCCGGCGGCGGCGGCGCTGGCCGGGTCGACCGTGGCGCAGGTGCGGCCGCTGCTGGACGAGCTCGCCCTGGCCCACCTGATCACCGAGCCGGTGCCGGGGCGCTACGGCTGCCACGACCTGCTGCGGGCGTACGCCGCGGAGCTGGTGCGGGCGGCGGAGCCGCAGGAGGAGCGGCTGGCCGCCACCATCCGCATGATCGACCACTACCTCGTCAGCGCCTACCGCTGCTCGACAGCGCTCTACCCGCACCGGCACTCGATCGCCCCGCCGGAGCCGGTTCCGGGCGCCGAACCGGTCACATTCGCCGACTATTCGCAGGCCATCGCGTGGCATGCCGAGGAGGAGGCGACGCTGGACGGCGTCGTCCGGCTCGCCGCGGCGGGCGGCTTCGACACGCAGGCGTGGCAGCTGGTCTGGTGCTGCTACATCCCGGCCGATCGCCGGGGGCGACTGATCGAGCATCGCGAGGTGGAGCGCATCGGGCTGGCGGCGGCCCGGCGGACCGGCGACCCGCGGGCGCAGGCGTACCTGCACCACTCCTACGCCTGCACACTGAGCTGGTCCGACGGGCAGGAGGAGGCGAAGGAGCAGTTCGCGGCCGCGATCGACCTGTTCACCCGCTGCGGCGACGACCCCGGCCTGGCGCACGCGCACCTGAACCTGTCGCTCGTCTTCGACCAGCAGGAGCGCTGGGAGGAGGCGCTGCACCACGGGATGCGGGCGCTGGAGGTGTTCGAGGCCATGGGGCACCTGTCCGGCCAGGCCAAGACCCTGAACTCGACCGGCTGGTTCCTGGCCATGCTGGGCCGCCACGACGAGGCGCTGCGCGCCTGCGAGGCGGCGGTGGCGCTGCTGCGTGAGCTCGGCGACCACTACAACGAGGGCATGACCTGGGACAGTCTCGGCTTCATCCACCTGTCCAAGGGCGACGTGACGCGGGCTGTCGAATGCTACCGGCAGGCATTGCTGATGTGGCGGGACCTGGCCGACCCGTACATCCGGGGCACGGTCGCCACCCGGCTCGGCGAGGCGTACCTGGCCGCCGACGACGCCGAGTCCGCCGCGCAGGTGTGGCGCGAGGCGTTGGCGGTGCTGGAGGGTATCGGCCACGCCCACGCCGAGCGGGTGCGTGAGCTGCTGGCCGACCTCGAGGGCCGGGTCGACTGCCGCGATTAGAGCAGTTCGAGGATGGTGGCGTTGGCCATGCCGCCGCCCTCGCACATGGTCTGCAGTCCGTAGCGGATGTCGTTGTCGCGCATGTGGTGCAGCAGGGTGGTCATCAGCCGGGCGCCGCTGGCGCCCAGTGGGTGGCCCAGCGCGATGGCGCCGCCGCGCGGGTTGAGCCGGTCCGGGTCGGCGCCGGTCTCGGCTAGCCACGCCAGCGGCACCGGCGCGAACGCCTCGTTGACCTCGTACGCGCCGATGTCGGCGATGGTCAGCCCGGCCCGGCGCAGCGCCTTGGCGGTGGCCGGGATCGGCGCGGTCAGCATGACGACCGGGTCGTCGGCGGCGACGACCGCGGTGTGGATGCGCGCCAGCGGGGTGAAGCCGTTCGCGGCGGCCCACTCGGACGTGGTGACGGCCACCGCCGCGGCGCCGTCGGAGATCTGCGACGCCGTCCCGGCGGTGACCACGCCCTCGGGGTGGAACGGAGTGGCGAGCTGGCCCAGCTTCTCCAGCGAGGTCTCGCGGCGGATGCCCTCGTCGGTGTGCACGTCACCGACGGAGGCGATCTCGGCGGCGAACAGGCCGCCGTCGCTGGCCGCGGCCGCCTTCGCGTGGCTGGCCAGGGCGTACTCGTCGAGCCTGGTACGCGAGAAGCCCCACTTACGGGCGATCATCTCGGCGCCCACGCCCTGGTTGAACGGCACCGGCGCGTCCCCGGCGAAGCCCTCGACCCCGGCGTAGCGGGTGCGCACGGCCGGGCCGTACGGCACGCCCAGCTCGCCGACCGAGGAGCCCATCGGCACCCGGCTCATCGACTCCACGCCCGCGGCGACCACCAGGTCGGCCTGGCCGGACAGCACCGTCGCGGCGGCGAAGTGCACCGCCTGCTGGCTGGAGCCGCACTGGCGGTCCAGGGTGGTGCCGGGCACCGTCTGCGGCCAGCCCGCCGCCAGCACCGCGTTGCGGCCGATGTTCCAGGACTGCTCGCCGCTCTGCGACACGCAGCCGAGGATCACGTCCTCGACGTCGGCGGGGTCGAACCCGGTCCGGTCGCCCAGGTCCTCCAGCAGCTGCCCGGCCAGGTCGACCGGGTGTACGCCGGACAGGCCGCCGTTGCGCCGGCCGATGGGCGTGCGAAGAGCTCCGATGATCACCGCATCACGCATGCCCGAAGCCTACTGCGCGGTAACCGCCGCTGTGCGCGGTGTCCCCGGTCCCGATCACGCCCCTTGATCGTTCAAGTTGCCGGGCAATCGTGGGGATGAAGGGCCAAGATACGCCCGATTGCCCGGCAACTTGAACGATCTTGGGGCCCGGGTCAGCGGAGGCGGGTGGCGAGGGCGGCGGCCGCGATCAGCAGCACCACGAGCTTGGCACCCCGGTTGGCGCGCCGGTCCACCAGCACCGCGGCGCCCGCGTACGCCAGCAGGATGGCCAGCACCCACCCGCCCGGCCAGTCCGCCGCCATCTCAAGATGGATCACGGCCACGGCGAAGCAGACGAACACGACCGGACCGACCAGCGCCACCGGCCAGGCCGGACGCACCCGGAACAGCACCAGCAGCGGCCACATGGTGACCGCCGCGGCCAGCAGGCAGCCGAAGATGATCAGAAGGGCGTCGCCGAGGCACTCCATGCCGCCCTCGCAGCCCTGGCCGCGCACCAGCCCGAACGCGATCCCCAGCCACACCGCCGTCGCCAGCAGGGCGGCCAGCGAGGTGCGGGCGGCGCGGGCGGCGGTCGACGGGGATGTGTCGGGCTCGATGCTCGTCATGAACGACATCGTGGCAGATTCCCGCCATCGCACCACCGGCCCAACGGTGGAGGCCGCCGAGCCGCTCGGCACACCGGGTCACCGCGTTTCCGGCGGCTAAGGTTGGCCGCTATGAGCATCTACGACGTACAGATCAAGACCCTGCAGGGCGCCGACGCCGACCTCGCGCAGTACCGGGGACGGGCCGTCCTCATCGTCAACGTGGCGTCGAAGTGCGGTCTCACCCCGCAGTACACCGGCCTGCAGCAGCTGGCCGCCGACTACGCCGAGCGTGGGCTGGTCGTGCTGGGCGTGCCGTGCAACCAGTTCGGCGGACAGGAGCCGGGCAGCGCCGACGAGATCGCCGAGTTCTGCGACGTCAACTACGGCGTGACCTTCCCGATGACCGAGAAGGTCGAGGTCAACGGCGCCGGACGGCACCCGCTCTACGACCTGCTCACCGCCGTTCCGGACGCCGCGGGTGACGCCGGGGACATCCAGTGGAACTTCGAGAAGTTCGTGGTCGGCCGCGACGGCCAGGTCGTGGCTCGGCTGCGCCCACGCACCACGCCCGAGTCGCCCGAGCTGGTCGACGCGGTCGAGAAGGCCCTGGCCGCCTGAGTCAGGCGCGCTGAGTCAGGCGCGCTGAGTCAGGCGCGCTGAGTCAGGCGCGCTGAGTCAGGCGCGCTGAGTCAGGCGCGTGCCGGTGGGGCGGGCTCGTCCGGCTCCACCGGTACGACCTCGTCCACCGGCCCGCCCTCGTCCACGAGGTCGCCCTCGATCACGTCCGGTCCGCCCTCCGGCAGCACCGGCGGTTGGCCGGGGACGGGCTGACGGGGCACGTCGCGCAGCGGCAGGTACGGCTCGGCGTCGTGGGGCAGCCCGGCCGCGATCGCCCTGGCCCGGCTCAGTTCGGCGTCGAACTCCGCCCCGAGCAGCACCGCGACGTTGGTCAGCCACAGCCACACCAGGAAGATGATCACTCCACCGAGCGCGCCGTACGTGCGGTTGTACGAGTCGAACGTGGTGGTGTAGTACGCGAACCCGGCCGACGCCGCGATCCAGGCGACCATGGCCACCATCGTCCCCGGCGTGATCCACCGGAACCCGGCCTGCCGCGCGTTGGGCCCGGCCCAGTACAGCAGGGCCAGCAGCAGGTTCACCACGATGATCAGCACCGGCCACTTGACGATGTCGAAGACCCGAACCGTCGTCTCCTCCACGCCCAGCGCCCGCCCGGCGTGGGTGGCCACCCGGCCGGTGAACACCACCGCCAGCGCGCTGGCCGCCAGGGTCAGGCCGGTCACCGCGGTCACGAACAGCTGCACCGGCACCGTCTTCCACACCGGCCGCCCCTCGGGCACGTCGTAGATGACGTTGGCCGCCCGCATGAACGCGCCGGTGTAACTGGTCGCCGACCAGAACGCCAGGCCGATGCCGATCGCGAAGGCCACCCCGGCGGCGCGCTGGTCGTAGCGCAGCTCGTTCAGCACGTCCAGCACGGCCCGCTGGGCCGGGCCCGGGGTCAGCTCGCTGATGTTCTCGGCGACGGCCGCGGTGGTCTTGCTGCCGAACAGGCCCACGCCCGCGACCAGCACCAGCAGGCCCGGAATGATCGACAGCACGCTGTAGTAGGTGAGCGCGGCGGCCCGGTCGGCCAGATCGTCGTCGATGAACTCGGCCACCGTGCGGAAGGTGATGCGCAGCCAGGAGCGCACGCCGAGCTGGGACGGGCGGTCAGGCCCCTTCGCCAGCAACCTGACCAGGCGCTCCCGGTAGGCCCGCCCCGGTTCCCTGTTCCGTGCCACGCCGCCTCCACCCTGTCCTGCCATCGAGGTGTATGACATCACCGCGCGCCATACCCCCACAAGGTCGCCCCACACCTCCGTGTCCCCTGTGGATCACCCACGCCGCCCCCGCCCGGCGCCGTATGATCGGGACACCCCCGCCAGACAGTGCACCGACCGCGACACGCACACGACGGGGGTTACGTGATGGGGTGGAAGTACCAATCGCCACCGGGCTGGCCGACACCGCCGGAAGACTGGACGCCCCCGCCCGGCTGGAAGCCCGATCCGTCCTGGCCCGCACCGCCGGACGACTGGCAGTTCTGGGTCAGCGACGGTGCGGACGACCCGACCCAGCTCATGCACGCGCTGCTCCCCGACGACGAGGACACGCCACTGGACCAGCTGTGGTCCGACGGGTTCGAGGAGACCGACCCGAACGAGGTGCCACCGCCCGCCCCGCTGGTCGTCCCGACTCCCGTCGCCGAGTCACCCGGTGTCGCCGAACCGCACGGTCTCGCCGAACCGCACGGTGTCGCCGAACCGCGCCGTGTCGCCGAACCATTCCCTGGCGCCGAACCGCGCCCTGTCGCCGAGTCCGCGACGGACGCCGTGGCGGAGTCTCCAGCCCCCGATCAAGCGCGGACGCTCGCGCCTTCGACCACCGACGCGCAGGCGAACGGGCAGGCATCCCCCGAACCCGATGGTGCCGCACCCGAGCCGGTCGGCGCGCGGATCGCCGCCTCGGCCGCCTCGGCCGCACCGTCCGGGCCCGAACCGGTCGCGCGGCAGGGTGAGCAGTCGGTCGCACTGCAGGGCGAGGTGGTGCCCGCCGCGCGTACGCACGCGCCCGGCCATGGACGGCACGAGGCCGCCGGCCCGGGTCACGCGCTCTCGCGCGCCTTCACCCACGCGCACACGCCGACCCACGCCCGGCCGAAACGCAGGCGGCGCTGGTGGATGGCGGGAGCGGCGGGCGTGGCGCTGCTGCTGTGCCTGGGCCTGGGCGTCGGCGGAGTCATGCTGGCACGCGACCGGGCCGGGGACAGCAAGGCCGATCCGGTGGTCGAGTCGGCCGCGCCCGACGCGACCGAGGTCGTCGCCTCACCGAGCCCACGGCAGTCGACGCAGGCCCAGGCCGCGCCCGTGCCCAGCCCGCAGACCGGGCAGGACCCTCCCGACGCGCTGCCGCAGGACCAGGTGTTCGAGGGCGCCGGTCCGCAGGTGGTGCCGCTGAACCTCAACGGGGCCTACCACACGGCACTGCTGAGCTACCGCGGCACCGGGCCGTTCCTGGTGCAGACGGTGAACAAGGACGGGGCGCAGCTGCGTACCCTGGTCGAGGCGGGCGACAGCTACGACGGCGTACGGCCGCTGGACCTCGACGACAAGCCCGCCGCGGTCAGCATCAAGGCCGACGGACCGTGGAAGATGACGGTGCGGCAGTTGGCCGAGTCGCCGGTGTGGAACGGCACCGCCAACGGGGTCGGCTCGCAGGTGCTGCTGGTGCCCCGGGTCACCGACGACAGCACCAAGGTCGTCTTCGACCACCGCGGCCAGGGACCGTTCACGGTGCAGGCGTACGGCGCCGAAAGCGCGAGCCTGCTCAGCCAGGAGGGCGACTTCACCGGCGAGACGGTGCTGCCGCACGGAACGGTGGTCGTGGTGATCGAGGCCAGTGGAGTGTGGACACTCAGCCGCGGCTGACGGTTGCGGGCCCGATCTAGGGTCGGGCCATGAGTGTCACGTACGACCGCAAGGAGCAGCTGCAGCAGATCCAGAGCGGGTTGCTGCCCGGTGAGCAGGTGATCGCCGTGTACGACGCCATCGGCACAGGCACCGGCTTCATCGGTCTGACCGACCTACGGGTGATCATCCAGGACACCTCGTTCGTGGGTAAGAAGGTCGCGCTGACCAGCATCCCGTACTCGAAGATCACCAGTGTCAGCGTGGTGAGCAACCGGTCCTGGGCCGGGCAGTTCTTCTCCACCGGTGCGATCGCGATCCACGTCGGCGCGCACGTCTACCAGATGGAGTTCCGCGGCGACGAGAAGACCCACCACGTGCACGACCTGATCCTGCACCGCATCACGCGCTGAGTGTCGGGATCCGACACTCGCGGCGACCGTCCGCAAGCAACCTTCGGTTGCGCGTCAGCGTCATCTACTGGACTTCCGGGACCGCCCGCGGGATGGCAGTATGTCGCCAGACCTAGCCGGGGGACGGGTCGCGACCGGACGTGCACGGCCGACCCCGCGGTTCCCGGCGTCTGACGGGAGCGACAGAACGGGAGCCCGCGCACCATGGTGAGCCCTGAGCCCTACCGGCCACTGCGGACCGCAGACCCCCGGGAACTCGGCGGATACACGCTGCTGGGCCGCCTCGGTGAGGGCGGCATGGGCAACGTGTACCTGGCCCGGTCGGCCTCGGGGCTCATCGTCGCGTTGAAGGTCATCCGGGCCGAACTGGCCGGGGAGCCGGAGTTCCGGCAGCGGTTCCGCAGCGAGGTGGAGCGGGCCAAGCAGGTGCCGCCGTTCTGCACCGCCGAGGTGCTCGACGCCGACCCCGACCACGACACGCCTTACCTGGTGGTCGAGTACGTCGACGGGCCGAGCCTGTCCACGGTGGTGCAGCAGCGCGGTGCGCTGACCTCGGCCAACCTGCACGGCCTGGCGATCGGGGTGGCCACCGCGCTGACCGCGATCCACGGGGCCGGGGTGATCCACCGCGACCTCAAGCCCAGCAACGTGCTGCTGGCGCCGGGCACCCCGAAGGTGATCGACTTCGGCATCGCGCGGGCGGTCGAGGGCCAGTCCGGCGACACCCGCACCGACCAGCTCATCGGCACGGTGGCGTACATGGCGCCGGAGCGGCTGGACAGCAAGGCCCGTAAGACGCTGACCCCGGCCGCGGACATCTTCGCCTGGGGCGCCGTGGTGGCGTACGCGGGGACGGGCCGGATCACCTTCGCCGCCGACTCGATGCCCGCCGTCGCGGTGCGCATCCTGACCGAGCGCCCCGACCTGGACGGGCTGGACGCACCGCTGCGCGAGCTGGTCGAGGCGTCGCTGGCCAAGGACCCGACCGACCGTCCCTCCGCGCGGGACCTGCTCGACCGGCTGCTCACCACCGGCCCCACCCGGGCGCTGTCGGCGGGGCAGCTGCCCCGGCAGACCGAGGCGCTGGCGGCCGCGGGCAGCCGCTTCGCCGTGGTCAACACCGCCTCCGGCGGTCCCCGCCCGCTGCCCCGGCGCGGGGGCCGGTGGACCGCCGCCGTGCTCGGCCTGGCCACCTCGACCGTACTGCTGGGCGGGCTGGTGGTGGCCCTGCTGACCGGAGCGCTGCAACTGCCGCCAGGGTTCGCCGCACCGGCGGCCTCGGCCAGCCCGTCGCTGTCGGCCTCGCCGTCACCGTCGCCCAGCCCGAGCCCGTCACCAAGCCCGAGCCCGTCGCCGAGCCCGTCGGCCAGCCCATCACCGTCGGCCAGCCCGAAGCCGCCCAAGCCGGACCTGGTCGACCCGCTGACAGCGCCGGACGGCTGGCCGACGCGCACCGACGACAAGGATGGGGCGACCTGCCTGTTCGAGGACGCCGGCTATGTGGCGACGACACTCAAGCCTTGGTCGTACCGCTGTGGCGGGCCGCTGGACACGCTCGCCGACTTCCGGGTCGAGGTCGATGTGACGCTGATCAGGCCGGGCTCGTGCGCGCTGGTCTTCTTCCGCTTCGACGACCCGACGGGTTACGCGCTGCGGGCCTGCGAGGACAACGCCTACCTGGTGCGGTACGGGGTGCCTGACATCGACGATGTGACGGTGCTGCGGACGTACAAGTACGTGACCAAGGTGTCGACGGGCACGAAGTTCCGGGTGGCGGTCTCCGGCAGCGGGAACAAGATCCGCTTCTTCGCGGGCGGCAAGCAGATCGGCGCCTACGACCAGGCGCAGTTCCCCGAGGGCCGGATCATCTTCGGCGTGCAGCCCGCCGACGGGCAGGGTGCCACGCCGTGGCAGGTCCGCTTCAACAACGCGAGGGTCTGGTTCGTCGCGGCCTGACCGGACAGTCCGCATCAGGATCAGTGAATCTTCCTCATGTAGACCGTCTACGCTGCCTATATTCGGGACTATGGTGCAGCGGTTCCTCAGCCATTTCAGCCGTTACAGCGGCTTGCTGCGCACCGGCGTGCTGGGGGGCGCGGCACTGGCGCTGGCCTCCCTGCCCCTGGCCGTCCCCGCGGGACTCGGCGTGATGAAGGCGTCCGACATCTACCAGGCGCTCCCCACGCAGCTGCGCGACCATCAGGTCGGCCAGACGTCGTACGTCTATGCCAACGACGGCAAGACCCTCATCACGATGTTCTACGACGAGCATCGCAAGTTCGTGCCCCTCAGCACCGTGTCGCCCAAGGTCACCCAGGCGGTGCTCGCCGCCGAGGACGCGCGGTTCTACTCACACATGGGTGTCGACGTGAAGAGCATCGCCCGCGCGTTCCTCACCAACCGGCGCGAGGGCGAGGTCGCCCAGGGCGCCTCCACCCTGACCATGCAGTACGTGCGCATGTCACTGCGCGACAGCGCGCGCACGCCCGGCGAGGCGATCCAGGCCACCGAGCAGACCCCCGAGCGCAAGCTCACCGAGATCCGGCTCGCGGTCAAGCTGGAGGGCCACTGGACCAAGAACCAGATCATGGAGGGCTACCTCAACATGGCCTACTTCGGCCATCGAGCGTACGGCATCTACGCCGCCTCCCAGATCTACTTCTCCAAAGAGCCCAAGGACCTGACCCTGGTCGAGGCCGCCACGCTCGCCGGGCTGGTCAAGGCGCCGTCGTCGTTCGACCCGGCCAACCAGCCGCAGGCCGCGCTGGACCGGCGCAACTACGTGATCCGGCGGATGGCCGAGCTGAAGCTGATCACCCCGGAGCAGGCCACGGCCGCCACCGCCACGCCGATCAAGCTCAAGCTCACCGAGCCCGTGCACGACTGCTCCTCGGTGCCCTCGGCCCACCGCGACTGGGGCTTCTTCTGCGACTTCTTCAAGAACTGGTGGCAGCAGCAGGCGGCGTTCGGCACCAACCCCAACGACCGCCTGGACGCGCTGCGCACCGGCGGCTACCAGATCGTGACCAGCCTCGACCCGAAGCTGCAGGCGTTCTCCGAGGAGGACCTGATCAAGCGCGAGCCGCTGAACAGCAAGCTGGCGTACGGCAACGTGGTGATCGAGCCGGGCACCGGCCGAGTGGTCACCATGTCGGTCAACCGGATCTACTCGCTGGACCAGTCGGGCAACGGAGCGAACTCCGACCCGATCAAGCAGGCGGCGGGCATCAAGGGCAGCTACCCCAACACCGTGGCGCCGCTGCTGGGCGGCGGCAACATCTCCGGTTACCAGGCCGGGTCGACGTTCAAGATGTTCACCATGCTGGCGGCGCTGGACTCGGGTCTGAAGATGTCCAAGTCGTTCTACGCCCCGCAGCGCTACGTCTCGCAGTACGTCGTCGAGCCCGGCGGCCCGGCCGCCTGCGGCAACCGGTGGTGCCCGTCCAACGCCAGCGGCAGCATGACCGGCAAGCAGAACATGTACACCGGGTTCGGCAAGTCGGTGAACACGTACTTCGTGCAGCTGGAGCAGTTCATCGGCGCCGAGAAGGCCGTGCGGATGGCCGAGAAGGTGGGCCTCACCTGGCACAACGACGTCGACCGGTCGCTGGCCACACCGGCCCGCGCCGACGGCTGGGGTTCGTTCACCCTGGGCGTGGCCGACACGACGCCGCTGGAGATGGCCAACGCGTACGCCACCGTGGCCGCCGAGGGCATGTACTGCAAGCCCAGCCCGGTCATGGCGATCAAGGACCCGACCGGTGCGGACGTCATCCACAAGACCAAGGACGGCAGGACCGTCAAGGCCGCCGACCCGCAGTGCACCCGGGTGTTCAGCCAGGACGTGGGCCGGGCCGCCACCGACGCCGCCCGCTGCGTCACGGGCTACAAGGCCGCCAAGGGCAGCTGCGGCGACTGGTCCACCGGTTCCATCGTGTACGGCCTGGTCGGCCGCCCGGTCGCGGGCAAGACCGGCACCACCGACAACACCCAGGCGGCCTGGTTCGTCGGGTTCACGCCCGAGCTCGCCGCGGCCAGCTTCATCGCCGACCCGGACAACACCCGGAACGCGGCCACCGACGGCAACTACAACAAGCCGCTGGAGGCGGTGGCCAACTCCCTGCGTACGGCCCTGCAGGGCAAGCCGGTACGCGACTTCAACCCGCCCTCCAACGCGATCCTCAACTAGCGGCGGCGCCACGTTGCCGGGCAATCGGCGGTATGAGTGTCCTCGTACCGCCCGATTGCCCGGCAACCTGAGTGCGCGCGGTCGCGGGGGCGTCGGTCACCAGGCGCCCGGGTCGTCGCCGGTGCGCTGCTCGGGCACCCGCCAGTCGGTCATCCAGGACTGCTCCACGGCCAGCGCCTGGCACAGCGCGTCGATGCTCCAGGTCTCGTGCGGGGCGGGCACCGACACCTGCTCGGTGCGCAGGCGGCGGCACGCCGCGTCGAGCAGGCGCAGGTCGTGCCGGTCGGCGCCGCCCGCCGTGAGCAGCCGCCGGGCCGCCACCAGCTCGTCGACCAGCGCCCGCTCGACCTGCCCGGCCAGCAGCGGGGGCCGGGCGTCGACGTCGACCGGGCGCCGCGGCGGGGCCAGCACCGCGACCGCGACCAGCCACAGCACGCCCAACCGCAGCACCTCGGCGAACCCGTTGTGCCACCCGCTGGCGGCCAGGGTGGTCGGACGGGTCCAGCCGAACACCTCGGTCAGGTGCAGCAGCGGCACCAGGTCGACCAGCTGCCAGGCGTAGTCGGCAGCGGCGGCCAGCGCCACGTCCACAGCGGGCGCGACGGTGGGGTCGAGCTCGTACCCGCCGAGTCCGGTTCCCTCCGGCAGCAGCCGACCCGGCCGCGCGTCGATCCAGCCGGCGCGCCACGCGGCGACGGTGAGCAGCACCGACAGCGCGGCCAGCGCCGCCAGGCGCGGCACCAGCGGCCGCAGCTGCCGACTGCGCGCCCACCGCCCGGCCCAGCGCAGCTTCTCCGCGTGCGAGGCGGTGCCGGACCGGTGGATCAGACCCAGCAGTCGCCGGTGCAACGGATCGCGCAGCCACGACGGCAGCGGGGCGGGGGCGGGCGCGGGCTCGAACCGGCGCGGCGGGCGCCGCCAGGACCAGTACTCGCCGCTCACGGCCTGCTGCCAGACCTTGGCGTCGCGGCGCCGGAGCAGCTCCCGCACCGGGGCTGCCAACAGCGCGATCAGGGCGGCGGCCAGCCCGCCGAGCCACCACCAGGCGGCGGCGCGCCCGCCGAGCAGCACCAGCACCGCGCAGACGGCGGCCACCGCGGCCGCTGCCCCGGCCAGCCAGCAGGCCAGCCGCACCAGCGCGGCCGAGCCGACCCACAGCCACATGCCGGTCGGGAACGGCAGCACCGCGTCACTCTTTCGACGCGGCAACCGTTCGGATCGGACCGCCAGCTCGTTGACCCTGGTGAAGTCCGGCTGCAGGCGGTTGGTCCCCCCCACGCTCCTGACGTCCATCGCGCTCCCCGTGCTCGGCCGAGTACCTTCCGCCGCACACTAGGCCAATCCAGCATCAATGGCAGTCAATCGCCCGACACCATGACACACAGGGTGTGCGACCCTGTCGGCGGTGCTGCGGTTTCGGGGAATCTGCGCGAACCTTGGGCCCGCATTCCCGCACTTTCCCCGAAACCGCAGCGCGGCGGCGCCCGGCGAAAGACCGGGGCGCCGCCGCGCTGGGCGGGGTGGGCGAGGGTCAGGCCTGAGGAGCCTGAGGTGCCTGAGGTGCCTCGGGGGTGCGGAGGGCGGCGGGGACCGTCAGCTTGCCCCCCAGGGCGATGAAGATGCGCAGCACGGTGAACCCGGCCAGGGTGATCAGGCCGAGCCGGGCCAGGGTCAGCACGAGGTAGTCGAACACGCCGATGTACTCCAGCATGCCGAGCCCGATCAGGTATGCCAGCACGCCGAAGAACAGCGCGAACGCGTACTCGGCCAGGGCGATCAGGCTGAACAGGCGCGCGCCGGGCAGCACCGGACCGGTCAGCGTGGCGATCAGCACGGCCACCAGCGGCAGGGCCATCAGGAACAGGTCGGTGAAGCCCGCCCCGACCGAGCGCGAGGCGAGGGTGCTGCTGCCGGCGTCGGGCACGATCCAGGCGAAGAAGCGGAAGAGCAGGTAGAGCGCGGGGTAGGCGAGCAGGGCGAGGACGAACAGCACGCGCAGCGGCTGCAGAGCGGCGGCCACGCGGGCGCCGGACGGTTCGGGAGAGGTCATTGGGTGGCTCCTTCTCGGATGGCGACCCGGCCGGCATACCCGCACCGGCCGACGGCGCATCCTAAGACGCCCCAGTAACATCGCGCATCTGCGAGGGGCGTGGCGGTGCTTGACGGGGCTCGTACACGCGTTCGAGAATGCGCAGGTGGCACACCGGGCACAGACGATCCTCGCGGTACACCTGATCCTGCGACGCGGCGACGACGTGCTGCTTGGGCTGCGGCGCGGCACCGGCTGGTCCGACGGGCAGTGGCACCTGCCCGCCGGGCACGTGGAGCCCGGCGAGTCCCCGTTGGACGCGCTGACCCGCGAGACCAAGGAGGAGCTGGACCTGGCGCTGGACCCGCGGGCCGCGACGCTGGTGCACACCATGCACCAGCACCTGGCCGGCGAGGACCCGTACCTGCACCTGTTCTTCGCGGTCGACCGCTGGGACGGCACGCCGGTCAACGCCGAACCGCACAAGTGCGCCGACCTGCACTGGTTCGGCCTGCGCAAGCTGCCGACGCCGATGGTGCCCTACGCCGCGGCGGCGCTGGCGCACCACCGCGACGGCGTCGGCTACAGCGAGTGGGCCGCGGGCTGACTGCCCGCGCGCTGAGCCAGGTGGCGCAGGCCCCGGCGCACCTGTGCGCGGGGGACCTGCCGCAGGTCGGACAGCCAGACCGGATCGGTCTCGCCGCGCAGCCAGGCGTAGTGCGCCAGCGCGTACGAGTAGCGCGGCAGCGTCAGCCCCGGACGGCGGCGGGCGCAGCGCACGGCCGCCCCGGCGCCGAACACGCCCAGGCCATACCAGACGGTCACCAGGTCGGCCAGCGCCTCGACGTCGGGGTCGGCCGGATCGAGCCGCTCGTCGCCGACCAGCAGCACGTGGCCGAGCTCGTGGGCGATGGTGGCCACCAGCGCGTCCGGGGTGGCGGCGTGGGCGAACCCGACCCCGATCACGGAGTTGCCGCCGCGCAGCCGGTGGTGGCCCAGCGGGGCGGGCTGGGAGTGCAGCTCCAGCTCGACCCGTACCGGATCGACGCCCATCCGCCAGCAAAGCAGGTCCACCAGGGTGCGCGCCTCCTGCAGGCCACCGGAGTAGCCCGCCGGGATCAACTCGGCCGGGCGGGCGGGCAGTGCCAGCAGTGGCGCACGGCCGAACTCACGATCCAGCCACCCGAGGGACGACTCCACCCAGGCATGCTCCTGCGGGCGCACCGGACAGCGTGCCCCCCGAAGTCCCGGCAGTCCGAACCAACGCATGATCCGCATTGTGCGACGGCTACGCCACAATCAGCTAGTGGTTGACACCCCTTCATTCTGGCGCCGCCTGCCGCTTGCCCTGCTCATCCTGGTCACGGGGGTGCTCGTGTGGTCGGGGATCCGACCGAACCGGACCGGTGCCTGGATCATGGAGACGGTCTGGGTGGTCGCCGGACTGGTCGCGATCGTGGCGCTGCGCCGCCGGTTCCCGCTGACGCCGCTGCTGCTGTGCGTACTGGCGGCGTGGGCGGTGGTGCTGTGCTACGGCGGCCACTACACGTACGCGCTGACGCCGCTCGGCGACTGGGCGCGGGAGACGTTCGGGCTGGCCCGCAACCCGTACGACCGCCTCGGCCACCTCATGCAGGGCTTCGCCCCCGCGATCGCGTTCCGCGAGGTCCTGTGGCGTACCTCGCCCCTGCGCGGCTCCCGCTGGCTGGCCCCGCTCACCGTCGCCTGCTGCCTGTCCCTCAGCGCCCTCTGGGAACTCCTGGAATGGGCCGGTGCCTACCTCACCGCCGCGGGCTCCCCCGACTTCCTCGGCGGCCAGGGCGACCCCTGGGACACCCAATGGGACATCCTCTGCGCGCTGCTGGGCGCCCTCCTCGCGCTGACCGTCCTGTCCCACCCCCACTCCCGCCAGCTCCAGGCCCGATCCCAACCCCACCGATCATGAATCCGGGGCCGCCGGTGGGAGCCGTCGACGGGGCGAGCCACTGGCGGAGCGTTCGACGGCGTGTCCCGACACCGGCATCGTGAGCAAAAACCTCGCTCGGTCACGGTGTTAGGTTGGGCGGCGTGTCTGAGCAGATGACGGCTGGGCAGTTCCACGCGGCCGACGGGGTCGGCGACTGGCGGGTGCTCTACCACGTGGTCTCGGCCTGCTTCCGGACCGGTTCGTTCGCCGAGGGCGTGGCGCTGGTCGGCGAGATCGGCCGGCTCGTGGCGGACGCGGACCGCCCGCCCCGGGTCGATCTGCGCCACGACGGCGTCACGGTGACCCTGACCCGCCGCGACGTCGCGCTGGCCCGGCGGATCTCGGCCGCCGCGGCGAAGCTGGGCATCCCGGCCGACCCCGCCGCCGTGCAACTCTTCAGCATCGCGATCGACGCCCTCGTCGGCACGGACGTGCTGCCGTTCTGGCGGGCGCTGCTCGGTTATCACCAGCTCGGCGACGACTTCCTGTACGACCCTGCGGGTCGCGGCCCGGTCTTCGAGATCCAGGCCATGGACGTCGCGCGCCCGCAGCGCAACCGCATCCACATCGACCTCGCCGTCCCGCACGACCAGGCCGAGGCCCGGGTAGCGGCCGCCCTGGCCGCGGGTGGCCGCCTCGTCACCGACGCCTACGCGCCGAAGTGGTGGGTCCTGGCCGACGCCGAGGGCAACGAGGCGTGCATCGCCACCTGGCAGGGCCGCGAATAGCGCAGCCCTTCCCGCGCCCGGCACCGTGCGGCGATAAGAAGGGCCCGTTCTACCGCGTAAAGCGATAAGAAGGGGCCCTTCCTTACCTCGCTGGGGCTAGTGGGCCCAGGTGGTGTCGGTGCCGATCTTGCCGGGGGCGGGGTTGCCGGGCAGGGACAGCACGTACACCCGCAGGTTGCCCTTGCCGGAGGCGGCGGCGGTGAGCGTGCCGTTGGTGACGGTGATGGACGTGCCGGTGACCGCGTCGGTGTAGACGCCGTTGGGGACACCGGTGAAGGTGGCGCTGCCGGAGACGGTGACCAGGGCGAAGCTGTCGACCGAGCCGCTGGTGTAGCGGCGCTTGTACGCCATCGACCCGGTCACCCCCTCGGTCGAGTACTGCCCCATCTGCAGCGCCGGGATCGCCCGCCGGATCAGGTTCAGCCGCTGCAGGTGCTTGACCAGCGGCTTGCTCAGCGTCGTGGCGACCGCCCCGGACGAACTGGAGACGACCCCGTAGTCGGCGGCGGTGACCGTGCCCTCCACGTTGGCGCCGTAGTAGGCGCGGCCCGTGGTGGCGAGCGGGCAGGTCGGGCCGCAGTCGATCTGCTTGCCCGCCTGGAACTCGATCTCCGAGCCGTAGTACAGCGTCGGCACGCCGCGGAACGTCCACATCAGCGACATGTTCTCGGCCCACGCGTCGGTGCCGCCCGCGTACCGGGTGGACGACTTGTTCGGGCCGTAGTCGTGCGAGTCGACGTAGACGACGTTGTACGTCGCGTCGTTGACGCTGTCGTCGGAGTCGCGCCCGTTGTTGAACGCGTTGGGCGCGTCACCGAAGTTCATGTGCATGCGCATGTCGATGATGTTCATGCCGCTGAACTGGGTGCGGTCCGGCGCGTGGTACGTGTTGCCCTGGAGGAACGCGTTGGTGCTGGTCGGCTGGCCCGCGGTGCCGAGGGTGTTCTCGTAGTTGTACTGCTCGATCGCCGCGGTGACGTCGTCGGCGCTGTACTCGCGGCGCTCCTTCCAGGTGAAGAACTGGGCCGAGTGGTTGACCGAGCCGCGGTTCCACTTGTCGTTGACGAACGCGGCCACCTCGCCGAAGACGTAGAAGTCCTTGGCCTTGGTCGCGCCGTACTTGCTGACCAGCTTGGCTTCCAGCGCGGGCAGGAAGCGGCGGTTCCAGGTGACGCGCGGGATGTGCACGGCGGTGTCGATGCGGAACCCGTCCACGCCCATGTCGATGAACCGGTCGTACGCGCTGATCAGGTACTGCTGCACGGTGGCGTTCTCGGTGTTGAAGTCGGCCAGGTCCTCGTGCAGCCAGCAGCTGCGCGCGTCCTCGCCCTCCCAGTTGCCGATCCAGCACTGGTGGTAGAGGTTCGCCGAGAACATGCCCGAGGTCGGGCTGGGCCACTGGCAGTTGTAGACCTTGTAGCCCTCGGCGCTGTAGAACCCGCTGAACACGCCCCAGTTGCGGCAGGTGTTGCCCGCCGGTTCGGGCGTGGACCACAGGTCGCCGGTGTAGTAGCTCTTGCCGGAGGTCGGCTCGATCGACAGGCCGTCGTAGGTGAAGTTCGGGTTCGGCACGTCGTAGTACCAGCTCCACTGGGTGTCGCGGACGCCGTACACCTTCGGGGTGAACAGGCCCTTGGCGCCCCAGCGCGAGCTGTGGTTGTACACCACGTCCTGGTAGATCTTCAGGCCCTTGGCGTGCGCGGTGTCGATCAGGTCCTGGTAGGACGCGCCCGCCGACTCCAGCCGCGCGTCCACCCGGAAGAAGTCGTAGCCGTGGTAGCCGTGGTAGTCGTAGTCGGACCGGTTGAGCACCACCGGGGTGATCCAGATCGCGGAGAAGCCCAGGCCCTTGATGTAGTCGAGCTTCTGGATGAGGCCGGAGAAGTCACCGCGGAACATCGGGTCGCTGTTGGCGGCGTTGCCCGACTTGGTGTGCTGGCTGCCGCCCCGGTCGTTGCTCACGTCGCCGTCGTAGAACCGGGCGGTCAGCACGAAGTAGATGCTGTCCTTGCGCGGGTCGCCACCGAGCATGGACCCGCTGGTCACCGGCGGCGGGGTGCCGGTGGTCGCCGACGCCGCGGCGCTGGCGGCCGAGAGGTTTCCGGCCGCGTCCATGGCCTTGACCGTGTACGAGTACGTCGTGGTCGCCGCGAGCGCGGTGTCGGTGAACGCGTTGCCGGTGGAGGTGAACACGACCGAGCCCGCCGCACCGCCGGTGCGGGTCACCTGGTAGCCGGTGACGCCCCGGTCGTCGGTGGCGCCCGTCCAGGCCAGCGCGATGGACAGCATGTTCGCGGTGGCGGTCAGGTCGGTCGGCCGGGACGGGGCGGTCGTGTCCGGCGGGACCGAGCTGCAGGGATCGACGGCGTCGTTCTTCACCACGCCGTCGCGTACCGTCGCGGTGCCCGCGCTGACGGCGTAGTTGACCCCGCCGTTGTTGTCCCAGGTCCCGGCGTTGTTGTTGAACGTCGCGGCCAGGCCGGTGGCGGTGCCGAGGTCGACGGTCTTCTTGACCCAGTCGGTGCAGGCCGTCTCGTTCATGGGTACGCCCGGCGCGGTGGTCCAGCTGCCGCCCGTGGGCGCCCAGTGCAGGTTGACCGTGGTCCACGCCCTGGTCTTGGTGTAGTAGAAGACGGTGGCCTTGTTGCCGGGCGGCGCGGTCGCGCACGGGTCGCCGGTGCCCTTGACGCCGCCCGCGACGGTCACGTTGCCGGTGCCCAGCGCGTAGTTGGTGCCGCCGTTGTTGTCCCAGGTCCCGCTGCCGTTGTTGAACGTCGCGGCGAGGCCGGTGGCCGTGCCGAGGTCGATGGTCTTCTTGCGCCAGCCGGTGCACGCGGCGTCCATGGCGACACCCGGTGCGGTGGTCCAGCTACCACCGGTGGGCGCGTAGTGGATGTTCACCGTGGTCCAGGTCGACGACGGCTGGTAGAAGACCGTGACGGTGTTGCCGGGCGCGGTGGTGGCGCACGGGTCACCGGTGCCCTTGACGCCGCCCGCGACGGTCACGTTGCCGGTGCCCAGCGCGTAGTTGGCGCCGCCGTTGTTGTCCCAGGTCCCGCTGCCGTTGTTGAACACGACCTGCAGGCCGGTGGCCGTACCCAGGTCGATGGTCTTCTTGCGCCAGCCGGTGCACGCGGCGTCCATGGCGACGCCGGGCACCGCCGTCCAGCTGCCGCCGGTCGGCGCGTAGTGGATGTTCACCGTGGTCCAGGTCGACGACGGCTGGTAGAAGACGGTCACGGTGTTGGCCGCCGACGCGGGCGGCACCGACACGACGAGGCTCGCGAGCAGCCCGGTGACGGCGAGCAACAGCACGCCCCACCGGCCGCGAGCACGCTTGAGCGTTCTCACGTATGGCTCCCTGATGAGGGCCCGCGCCTCGACCTTGCGCAAGGCAGTTGAAAGTTTCTGAAAGTTAGCAACAGATTTCTGGACTGTAAAGGGTTTCTTGACGTCCCGGCATGCCAAAAAGCACCCTCCGAGGTGGAGAGTGCCTTTTGAAACTTCTTGCAGCCGCGAGTCGCGGCGACGACGTTACGGACGCAGCAGGCGGGCGCCCAGCGGCCGCTCGACCACCCCGGCCTCGGTCAGCTCCACCCGGTACGCGTCGGCCGTCTCCAGCAGGGTCACCGCCTCGACCAGTTCGGTGCCGACGTAGTGCAGGCCGGTGCCGTCGTCGGTGGCGTAGCCGTCGGGCAGCAGGCCGGAGCCGATGTACTCGTGCAGCTTCTCCCGCCGCGGCTGCTCCGGGAAGTCGTGGTGCACCCCGTTGCTGTACGGGAGGAACGCCAGCGAGTCGGTGACCGGGTCGAGCCCGTCGGAGAACGAGTCCGTCGAGCCGCCCACGTGCCAGCAGATGCTGCCCGCGCTGCCGCCGCCCAGGACCACCCCGGCCTCCCAGCACTCGCGCAGGATCTCGGGCAGCCGGTGCGCCCGCCACACCGCCAGCAGGTTCACCACGCTGCCGCCACTGACCCAGATCAGGTCCTGCGACAGCAGGTGCTCGCGCACATTCTCGACGCTGGGCTGCGGGAACAGGCTCAGGTGCGACACCGTGTGCGGCGTGCCCGCGAACGCCTCCAGGAACGAGGCGACCAGCGCCGGGTTGTCGCCCATCGCCGTCGGCACGTAGCAGATGCGGGCCGCGTCGACCCCGGTCAGCGAGACCGCGTGGTCGAGCAGGAGGCTGCGCGACCGGGGCGGGTAGCCGGGTGGCGGGTTGAGGAGTCCGGACACGGCGAAGATCTGTTGGGGTCGGCGCACCGGGCGATGATGCCACACGGCGCGGTGGCGCGCTGACGCTAACCTCGGGACCACCGACTCCGGGAGACCCCAGTGACCGACCCATACGGCATGCCGCCGTACCGACCGCAGCCGCCGTACAACACGTACGCCATCCTGGCGCTGATCCTGGCGCTGATGGTGTTCCCGCCGCTGGGCATCTACTTCGGCGCCGAGGCCAAGAAGCAGATCGCGGTCAGCGGCGAGCGCGGCATCGAGATGGCGCAGGTCGCGATCATCGTGGGCTGGGTGCTGACCGGGATCATGTTGCTGACGTTCCTGTTCTTCTGCGCGTTCGCCGGCCTCAACGCGGCGTTCTTCGCCACCTTCGCGGCGGTCTTCGGGGGTACGGCCACAAGCGGGACACCGGACGGCTTCTGACTCGGCTACCGTACGCGCTCATGGATCCGAAGGAGCTTCAGCTCGCCGCCTGGCGCGACGCCCGCGAGGAGATCCGCCACCGCGTGCGGCTGGCGACCACCTTCAGTTCCGCCACCCTGGTCGCGGCCGTCGTGATCTGCGGCGTCCAAATCACCGCCTTCGCCGACGGCCACCCCGAGGCGCTCAGCCTGCGGACCCTGCTCGGCTCGGTGCTGCTGCTCGGCCTCGCCGCGGCCGGCATGACCGCGCTGGTCAGCTGCGCGCGGCACGGCTACCGCCAGCAGGCGCGCGCCAAGGCCCTGGCCGAACAGCTGGAGCTGACCGACCCCCCGACGGGTCCGGATGCGCCCGCTCCGACCGACCTGCACGTGGTGCTGTGGGGCGTGCACCTCGCTGTCGCGACGCTCGGCCTGCTGACGCTGTGCGGCGCGTTCGCCACCGCTACGAGCTGACAGGAAGTGACCATGGACGAACGCGAGTTCCACCTACGGCTCTGGCAGGAGGAGCGCGCCGCGCTGCTCGGCGCCCAGCGTCTGGCGACGCTCTGGAGCGCCGCCGGGCTGCTGGTCTACGGCCTGGTCGCTGCCATGCTGATCCTGGCGGGGCGGGACCTCGGCAAGCACTACCACTTCTCACCCGCCGTCGGGCCTACCGTCGGCGCGGCGATGGTGTTCCTGGCCACCGGCGTGTTCAGCGTTTTCGTGGTCGGCTACTGCCTACGCGACGCGAGCAGGCACAGCAAGCGTTCCGAGGTGTGTCACCAGCACTTCGGTCCGAAAAGTCCGGACGACCCCGAGCACACCCTTCCTTACCGCAGTCCCGGCGAGGACCTCCATGTGATCGTGGCTCTGCAGGTCATCCACCTGGTCGCGGCGTTCTGCGGACTGGTGCTGCTCATCACGGCCAACGTCGCCTGAGCCCGGCCGGTCAGGCGGCCGGGGGCGTACGGGCGAGGATGCCCGCCAGGTCCAGGCCCGGGGGCAGCGTGCCGAAGGCCAGGCCCCGGTCCCCGGCCAGGCGTGAGGCGCAGAACGCGTCGGCGACGGCGGCCGGGGCGTGCCGGACCAGCAGGCTGCCCTGCAGCACCAGCGCCATCCGCTCCACCAGACGGCGGGCCCGCAGCTGCGCGTCGGCGGGGTCGGCGAGCTCCTTGCGCAGCTCCCGCCACGCCTGGTCGAGCCGGTCGTCGGCGCCGAGGCCGAGCGCGACCTCCTGCTCGTACGCGGCCAGGCTGTGCGGTTCGCGCTCCAGCGCGCGCAGCACGTCCAGGGCGTTGACGTTGCCCGACCCCTCCCAGATGCCGTTGAGCGGCGCCTCCCGGTAGAGGCGCGGCAGGCCCGACTCCTCGGTGTACCCGTTGCCGCCCAGGCATTCGAGGGCCTCGGCGACCATCGCGGGCTGCCGCTTGCACACCCAGTACTTGGCCAGCGCGGTGGCGATCCGGCCGAACGCCTGCTCACCGGTGTCGCCGCGCGCCGCCCGGTCGACCGCGCCCGCCACCCGCAGCACCAGCGTCGTCGCCGCCTCCGACTCCACGGCCAGGTCGGCGAGCACGTTGCGCATCAGCGGCTTGTCCAGCAGCGGACCGCCGAACGCGTGCCGGTGCCGGGCGTGGTGCACGGCCTGGACCAGGGCCGCGCGCATGCCCGCGGCCGAGCCGAGGCTGGAGTCCAGGCGGGTCAGGGACACCATCTCGATGATCACGGCGACGCCGCGCCCCTGCTCGCCGACCAGCCACGCCACCGTGCCGTCGAACTCCGGCTCGGCGCTGGCGTTGCTGCGGTTGCCGAGCTTGTCCTTGAGCCGCTGGATACGGAACGGGTTGCGGGTGCCGTCGGGCAGCACCCGGGGCACCAGGAAGCAGGACAGCCCGCCCGGGGCCTGGGCCAGCACCAGGAACAGGTCGTTCATCGGGGCGCTGGTGAACCACTTGTGGCCGCGCAGCAGCCAGGTGCCGTCCCCGGCGTCGGTCGCGGTGGTGCTGTTGGTCCGTACGTCGGAGCCGCCCTGCTTCTCGGTCATGCCCATGCCCGACAGCAGCCCGCGCTTGCTCAGTGGGGCGCGCAGTCCCGGGTCGTAGTCACGGCTGCTCAGCAGCGGCTCGTAGGCGGCGGCGAGGTCGGGCTGGGCGCGCAGCGCGGGCACGGCGGCGTACGTCATCGAGATCGGACAGGTGTGGCCCTGCTCGACCGCGCTCCAGACCAGCAGTCCGGCGGCGCGGGCCACGTGTGCGCCGGGGCGCGGGTCGGCCCATGCCGCCCCGGCCAGCCCCTCGGTGACCGCGACCCGCATCAGCTTGTGCCAGGACGGGTGGAAGTCGACCTCGTCCACCCGGTTGCCGTAGCGGTCATGCGTACGCAGCACCGGCGAGTACCGGTTGGCCTCGTCACCCCAACGCTGGGCCTGCTCGGTTCCGGCCAGCCGCCCCAACCGGTGCAGGTCCTCGGCGTACCAGCCCGCACCCTCGCGCGCCAACGCGGCCAGCAGCGGCGGGTCGGCGGCGACGTCGTAGTCCACCAGCGGCGGCACCTGGTTGAAGACCTCATGCGTGACGACCATGCCGCCCATCCTCCCCCAACCCCCTGAACGACCGCTAACCTCCCGCCCCACCCCACCCACCGCGGGCGGGGGCGGGGCGGGACGGGGTGCAGTTTCGGGGAAACTGCAGGAATCTTGGCCGTTATTCGTGCAGTTTCCCCGAAACTGCAGCGTCCGGAACGCCGCCCGGAGGCGGGGCGGGAGGCGGGCCAAGGGGCGGGGTGGACGGGGCGGGGGCGCGCAGCCAGCCGATGCCGTTGAAGATGGCGACCAGGGCCAGCAGGAGCAGGCACAGGGCGAAGCCGCCCTGGTCGGCGATGAAGTCGGCGGCGGTCTTGCCCGTCGGCATCGGCACGGTCAGCTGCTCGCGCAGCCGCGACTCCAGCAGGGCCCGCGCGGTGGCCTGGTTGGCCACCAGGAACACCGCCCCGATCGCGGCGGCCAGCGCGGTGGCGGCCCGCCGCGCCCGCACCCCGCGGATCGCCACGGCACCGGCCAGGCCGACCAGCACCAGCACCAGCACCGCGATCGCGAGCGGCTGCGGTGGCAGGGTGTCGTCCCGGGCCTGTTCGGCCGGGCGCAGATGGTCCGAGGTCACCTCGGGCGCGCCGCCGACGGCGAGGTCCCAGCCGGTGTAGGTGGTGGTGCCGCCGGGCGCGGCCCGGCCGTAGCCGCCCGGGGCGTCGCAGGAGACCGCCAGGAACGGCATGAGCAGACAGAATCCGGCCAACAGCAGCGCCGCCGGGCTGGACCAGCGGGCGGTGGACCGGGCTGATCGACGTAGATCGAATGCCACGGGCGTCAGGGTAGGCGCGAGTGCCCGAACGCGCCAACGCTCAGCACCGCACCGCGTCCAGCCGACACCCAGCGGGCACCGAAATGATTTTCAGTATTCACATTCGTCACTACGGGTCATATCCTGCGGGCGCCGGTGACCCCCGGCGATTTCCCCATACCGTGAGGAGCACGACTTGAGACCCCAACCGGTCCTGCGCGGTCTGCTGACCCTGGCCCTGGCCACCGCGGGCGCCCTGGCCGCGCCCCCGGCCCTGGCCGCCGCCCCGGCCCCGGCGCTCCCGGCTGCAGCGCTGGCCGCCCCCGACATCTCCTTGACGAACGTCAAGGCGCACCTGACCCAGTTCCAGAGCATCGCCACCGCCAACGGCGGCACCCGCCGCTCCACCACCGCGGGCTACACCGCGTCGGTGAACTACGTCTACGACAAGCTCGTCGCGGCGGGCTTCACCGTGGTGAAGCAGAGCTGCACCTCGGGCTGCACCTCCGGCGCGGGCCCGAACGTGATCGCGGACTGGCCGGGCGGCGACGCCAACAACGTGTACATGTTCGGGGCCCACCTCGACAGCGTCTCGGCCGGTCCGGGCATCAACGACAACGCCTCGGGCTCGTCCACCATCCTCGAGATCGCCCTGACGCTGGCCGCGACCAAGCCGAGCATGCTCAACCACGTCCGGTTCGGCTGGTGGACCGACGAAGAGCAGGGCCTCAACGGCTCGGAGTTCTACGCCAACAACCTGTCGGCCACGGAGCGCGCCAAGATCAAGGCGTACTTCAACTTCGACATGGTGGGTTCGAAGAACGGCGGCTACTTCATCAACCGGATCACGTCGACGCCGGGCGCGGTGCTCAAGGCGTACTACGACTCGATCGGGGTGCAGACCGAGGAGAACACCGAGGGCGCCGGGCGCTCCGACGACGCCTCGTTCAACACCGTGGGCGTGCAGACCTCGGGGGTGGCCGCGGGTGCGTCGCGGGTCAAGACCGCGGCGCAGGTCACCAAGTGGGGCGGCACCCAGACCGCGTTCGACGCCTGCTACCACTCGGCCTGCGACACCACGAGCAACATCAGCGACACGGTGCTCGACCGGGCGGGCGACGCGGCGGCGTACGCGCTGTGGAACCTGGCCACCGGCACCCCGGCGACCGTGGTGTGGCAGGACACCTTCGAGACCACGACCGGGTGGACCGTGAACCCGAGCGGCACCGACGGCGCCACCACCGGCGCCTGGGAGCGCGGCGACCCGGCCGACACCAACTCCGGCGGCGCCAAGCAGCTCGGCACCACCGTCTCCGGGACAAACGACCTGGTCACCGGGCGCCTGGCGGGCACGGCCGCGGGTGACTACGACATCGACGGGGGTACGACCAGCGTCCGCTCCCCCGCGGTGACCCTGCCCGCCTCGGGCGCGATCAACCTGTCGCTGTCGTGGTACCTGGCGCACGGGTCGAACTCCTCCAACGCCGACTTCTTCCGGGTCTCGGTGGTGCACAGCGGCGGCACGACCGCCCTGTTCACCCAGGCCGGGGCGGCGAGCAACCGCAACGGCGCCTGGGCGCAGGGGACCTGGAGCCTCAGCCCGTACGCGGGGCAGTCGGTGCGGATCCTGATCGAGGCGGCCGACGCCTCGACCGCCAGCCTCGTCGAGGCGGGCGTGGACGATGTGAAGATCACCGTTTCGTGATGCGCGTCACCTGATCGGGTGCGGGCGGGCCGCTCGGCGACCCGCCCGCACCTGCGTATGAGCATCGCCACACTCGGTCACGGCGTCCCGCCCCGCGGTTGTTCACCCTTTGGCCCTAGACTCCTCCGTCGGCGTTCCCGCACCGGGTGCGCATCAAACCCTTCAGTGGAGGATTAGCGAGACAATGGCGATGACCAACGGCACCACCCTGGTCACCACGTTCGCGGCAGGCAACCGCGAGATCCAGGACTTCCTCGACACGACCCGGCAGGAAACCCCCTACCTGGTCATTGACACCAAGGTCGCGGCGGACAAGTACCTCCGCCTGACCGGCGCCTTCCGCCAGACCCAGGTCTTCTACGCGGTCAAGGCCAACCCCCAGCCGCAGCTGATCAGGCGACTCGCCCGGCTCGGCTCCTCGTTCGACGTGGCAAGCCCCGCAGAGATCGACCTGTGCCTCTCCGAGGGTGCGGATCCGGGCCGCCTGTCGTACGGGAACACCATCAAGAAGGCCTCCGACATCCGCTACGCGTACGAACGCGGTGTGCGGTTGTTCGTCTTCGACAGCGAGGCCGAGCTCCACAAGATCGCCGAGAACGCCCCGGGCGCGTCCGTCTTCTGCCGCCTGCTGGCCGGCAGCGCCGGTGCCCAGTGGCCGCTGAGCCGCAAGTTCGGCTGCGCGCCGGACATGGCGGTGGAGCTGCTCGACTCGGCCCGCCGACTCGGGCTGGTTCCGGTCGGGATCTCCTTCCATGTGGGCTCGCAGCAGCTCGACCCGACCCGGTGGGAACCCAGCATCGCCCAGGCGGCGCGGGTCTTCCGGGAGCTGGCCGGGCGTGGCGTGCACCTGTGGCTGCTCGACGTCGGCGGGGGCTTCCCCACCGACTACAAGCAGCCGGTCGCGCCGATCGAGGAGTACGCGGAGGCGATCGAAGGGGCGGTGGACCGCCACTTCGCCGACCTGCCGTCACCTCACCTGGCCGTGGAGCCGGGCCGTTTCATCGCCGCCGACACCGGGGTGCTCCGCGCCCAGGTGGTGCTGGTGTCGCAGAAGTCCTACGAAGACGATCACCGATGGGTCTACCTGGACATCGGTCGCTTCGGCGGGCTGGCGGAGACGGAGGGCGAGGCGATCCAGTATCGCCTGGTCACCGCCCGTGACGGCGAGCCGTGCGGGCCGGTCGTGCTGGCGGGTCCGACGTGCGACAGCGTCGACATCCTGTACGAGAAGGCCCCCTACCGGCTCCCACTGGACCTGAAGCCCGGCGATTACGTCGACATTCTGGGCACCGGGGCCTATACCACCACGTATTCTTCCGTTGGATTCAACGGGTTCGCACCATTGGCAACATTCTGTATCGGAGACGGCGCGTGACTACTTCCATTCCCAAGCTTGCCTTCGACGGCCGCATCCTCCTGCTCGGCAGCGGCTCTGTCTCGCAGTGCCTGCAGCCGCTGCTGCTGCGCCACCTGGACATGGACTTCACGCGCCTGACGGTGATGGACTTCGAGGACCTCGCCCACACCGCCGCCGAGGTGACCGCCGCCGGCGGCACCTACGTGCGGGAGCGGATCACCGAGGAGAACATCGAGACCAAGCTCGCCGAGTACGTCGGCGAGGGCGATCTGCTGATCAACCTGGCGTGGAACATCGACACCTGCACGATCATCGACTGGTGTCAGCGCCACGGGACCCTCTACGTCGACACCTCGGTCGAGGAGTGGGACCCGTACGCCGACCAGCTCAACGCCACGCCGCAGTCGCGCACCCTCTACGCCCGGCACATGAAGCTGCGCGAGAAGGCCAAGTCGTGGCGGGCCGACGGCCCCACCGCGGTCGTCGAGCACGGCGCCAACCCGGGCCTGGTCAGCCACTGGACCAAGGTCGCGCTCATCGACATCGCCACCGCGATGCTCAAGGAGCCCGAGCGCCTGGCCCGCCCGCTGGACGAGGCCCACCGCACCCGGCTGGAGGAGGCCCTGGCCAACCGCGACTTCGCGGCCCTGGGCAAGGAGACCGGCACCAAGGTCATCCACATCTCCGAGCGCGACACCCAGGTCGGCGACAAGCCCAAGCAGGTCGGCGAGTTCGTCAACACCTGGTCGGTCGAGGGCTTCTACGAGGAGGGCATCGCCCCCGCCGAGCTCGGCTGGGGCACGCACGAGCCGTCGCTGCCCGAGCACGCGTACACGCACGAGTCCGGCCCGCAGAACCAGATCTGCCTGGCCCAGACCGGCATCACCACGTACGTGCGCTCCTGGGTGCCGATCGGCGGCCCGATCATCGGCATGGTGGTCCGCCACGGTGAGGCCTTCACCATCAGCGACCACCTGACCGTGTGGGAGGACGGCAAGGCCGTGTACCGCCCGACGGTGCACTACGCCTACCTGCCCACCGACGCCGCGATGAACTCGCTGTACGAGTGCCGCATGAACGGCTACGAGCTGCAGACCAACCAGCGCATCATGAACGACGAGATCGTCAGCGGTCGCGACGAGCTGGGCGTGCTGCTGCTCGGCCACGAGCTCAACGGCTGGTGGGTCGGCTCGCAGCTGACCATCGACGAGTCCCGCGCGCTGGTGGCGCACCAGAACGCGACCACCCTGCAGGTGGCCGCCTCGGTGCTCGGCGCCGTCTACTGGATGGTGCAGAACCCGAACAAGGGTCTGTGCGTCCCGGACGACCTCGACCACGAGACCGTCCTGTCGGTGGCCAACCCGTACCTCGGCGCGAGCCCGTCGGTGCACACCGACTGGACCCCGCGCAGCGCGTACTACGAGCCGTTCGCCAACTTCCGTCCGGCGTCCGGTGACGACAGTGAGCCGTGGGCGTTCGCCAACTTCCTGGTGAGCTGACCTGCCCGACCGACCGTTCGGTCGGTCGACGCGCCGTCCGGTGGCCGCGACCCGTACTCGGGTCGCGGCCACCGCCGTATCAGCGTCACGCCGCGACCGGCTCACCGATACCACCCGGCAGGCCCGCGTGATGTGCTCAGCTGGTGCTGCGTGTGTGGGTCTCCGAATCGCACTGCGCCACCTGCCTGGCCCGCCTGGCCGTGGCGCAGACCCTCGACACCTGCCCGACCACGGTCCGCGTCCGCCGCGACCCGTCCGGGCGGCCGCTGCTGCCCGCCCATCCGCAACTGCACCTGTCCCTGACGCACACCGAAGGCGTGGCCGCGGTCGTGCTGAGCACCCTCGGCCCGGTCGGCATCGACGTCGAACTGCGCCGCGACCTGCCCGCCGCGGAGCTGGCCGCGCGGTGGTTCGACGCCCGTGAGGCGGGCTGGGTGCGGGAGCGCCCGCAGGACTTCCTGGCCCTGTGGACGCAGAAGGAGGCCGTCGGCAAGGCCCTGGGCACCGGCCTGCGCGCTGGCGGCCTGCGCCGCGAGATGCCGCTGCCGCCACCGGCCGACGGCACCGCCCTGACCGCGCTGGTCCCCGGCACGCGCGGCATCGCCCTGTCCGGCACCGCCCTGACCAGACCGGACCGAGCCGAACTGGTGCTCGCGGTGGCCTGCGCCGCCGCCGGCGCCCTGGGCACCCGAGTCGACCTCGACACCGCCGACCTCACCACCCGCTGACCGCCACAGCACCGCGCCATCCGCCGCGGCAGCCCCGGTTTGGAAGGGGCCCTTCCGAACCGTATTGCGAGCCGAGCCGCTGCTCGTCTCGCTGACGCGAGCCGACGAAGGTGCCCTGCCTTGCCCCGATCAGGCGGGGAGGCGTTGCAGGCGGGCGGCGACCGGGGCCATCAGGGCCTGCAGCTGGCGCTGCGCGCCCGCCTGGTCCTCGGCGGAGCTGAACAGGCGCGTCACCACGTGCCCGCGCCCCAGGTAGGCGAAGCAGGCGGTGTCGCCGGAGCCCTCGAAGCAGGCCGCGACCGAGCCGGTGAACCCGGCGGGCAGTTTCACCTGGTGCTTGGCCGTCTTGTGGTAGGTGACGTCGTCCTCGCTGAACGAACCGCACCCGGCCAGGTTCGACTTGACCTTGGCGAGCACGGTCGCGGCGGTCTGCTTGGGCAGCACGTACGCGTCCTGGCCGGCGATGCCGTGCCCGGTCCACCACGCCCGCGACCACGCCACGACCGCGCGCCCCTCGGTGGTCGACGACGCCGCCTTCTCCCCGCAGGCCGGGACCACCCCGTACGCGTAGTTCACCTGGTGGTCCTGGTCGAAGGTGCGCTCGAAGTCGGCGACGGCGAACACCGCGTCGGCTTTCAGCTCGTCATCGGTGACCAGTGCCGCCTGCAGCCGTTCGGCCGCCGACAGCGCGGCCGGCGCCGACGGCGTCGCGGCGCCCGTCGGGCCCGGAGTGCTGCCCGGGCTGCTCTGGGCGGCGTGGAACACCGGCGTCGGCCCGTCGGCGCAGCCCGCGCCGAGCATCACCGCGAGCAGGGCCAGGGGCAGGAAGCGGCGCATGGGGTGGGGTCTCCTCCGCGAGTCGATCGCCCCGCACGATACCCGCGTCCGCTGGCTGCGCGTCCGCCGCCGCCCGCGCGGTGCGCCGGGGCCACTGCAGCACCGCCACCGAGGCGAGCACGGCCAGGCCGCCCACGGCCTGCGCCGGGGTGAGGCGCTCGCCGAAGACCAGGGCCATCGCCGCGACGGTGACGGCCGGTTCGGCGCAGGACAGGATCGCGGCGGTGGAGGCGCCCACCTCGCGTACACCGACGAACACGCAGGCGATCGGCACCACCGTCGAACAGGCGGCCAGCAGCGCCACCCAGCCCCACGCGGACGGGTCGGCCGGGGCGTGCAGGTTGCCGGTGACCAGTCCGGTCAGGCCCAGGCTGACCGCGGCGGCGCTGCACACGATCGCCGTCACCGCGAACAGGTCCAGCCCGGCGGGCAGGCCCTCGCTGACGGTGAGATACAGCGAGTAGGCGACGGCGGCGCCCAGCGCCAGCAGCACCCCGGCCCCGGCGGCGGAGCCCTTGATGCCGCCCGCGCCCAGCATCAGCAGCAGCCCGGCGGCCGAGCAGGCCAGCGCCGCCATCCGGCGCCGGTCGGCGCGTTCGCGGCGCAGCACCACGGCGATGACGGTGACCAGCGCGGGGTACGCGTACAGCAGCAGCGCCGTCAGCGAGGCGTCGATGCGGGCCAGGGCGCCGAAGTAGAGACCGGACTGGCAGGCGTACCCGATCGCGCCCAGGCCGATCGCGACCAGCAGGCTGCGCCCGGTGGGCAGCTTGGGCCGACGCCACGCCACGACCGCCCACAGCAGCACGGCGGCGAGCGCGAACCGAGCCGTCAGCAGCGTCGACACGTTGAGCCCGGCGGCGTACGCGTGCTTTGCGAACACGGCCGAGACGCCGAACCCGGCAGCGGCCAGCAGACACAGCGCGACTCCACGGCGAGCCGAGCGGGACGGGGCGGGGGCGGGAACGGTCGAGGTCGGGGCAGGGGGAGCCGAGGACACACCAAGACGGTAGGGCGGGCCGAGCCATCGAGGTAGCCTTGGATTCCAGCACATACCGAAGGGATTTCCTTGATCTCGCTGCACCAGCTGCGCTGCTTCCTCACCACGCTGGAGCACGGCTCGTTCACCGCCGCCGCGACCGCGCTCGGCTACGCCCAGCCGTCGGTCTCCGAACAGGTCCGGCTGCTGGAACAGCAGCTCGACGCGACCCTGTTCCAGCGGGTCGGCCGAGGACTGGTGCCCACCGAGGCGGCCCGCGCGCTGGCCCCGCACGCCGCCACCGCGCTCGGCGCGGTCGAGGAGGCCCGCCGCGCCGTGGCCTCGGTGCGCCAGCTGCTCACCGGCACGGTCCGCTTCGGGGTGTTCCGCACCGCCCGCTTCTACCTCGCCGCCGACCTGGTCGCCGACGTGCTCAGCCAGCACCCCGGCATCCGGGTCGAGCTGGTCGGGCAGAACTCCGCCGAGATCCTGGCGCAGCTGCGCCGCGGCCGCCTGGAGGCCGCCGTGATCGCGCTGCCCGTCGCCGATGAGGGCATGGTCGTCACCCCGGTGCTGCGCGACGAACTGGTCTACGTCAGCGCCGACCCGGCCCGGCTCACCGGCCGGATCACCCCGGCCGCTCTGGCCGACGCCCCGCTGGTGCTGCCCGACGCGAGCTGGCGCGACGACGACACCACCCGCCGCCAGCTCACCCGCGCGGTCCAGGGCACCGGCCGGTCGCTGCGCCCGCGCGTGGAGGTCGAGGACACCGAGACGGCGCTGGAGATCGCCGCCCGGGGCCTGGCCGACACCGTCACCTGGCGCGGCGTGCTGCACAACCTCGGCGACCGGCTGCCCGCCGGGCTGGGCTGGGCCCCGCTGCGCCCGGCGATGTACGAGGAGTTCGCCATCGTGCACCGCCGCGACGCCGAACTGTCCCCCGCCACCCGCGTGGTCACCGCCATCGCCACCTCACGCATGCGCGCCCTCGACCGCGCCATGCGCCCCCGCACCACCTGACCCGGCCGAGTCTCCAAGATCACCCAAGTTGCCGGGCAACCGGACGTGTCTTGCGACCCCATTCGCCCGACTGCCCGGCAACTCACCACCGCCACCACCGCCACCACCGCCGCCGCGGAGGCGGAGGAGGTGTTCGTGGGCGTATTCGCAGATGACGGCGTGTTCGTAGACGGCGCGGGGGACGTCCAGGCCGCTGTCCAGGCGCACCGTGATCCCCTGGGGCCGCCAGCGCAGGAACGTCTCGTCGCCGGTGGTGTCGGCCAGCAGCGCCAGCAGCGAGGCGTCCAGCCGCATCGAGTGCACCGCCCGCTGGTACTCCGGCACCGTCAGGCACAACGCGAACGGGATGTTCATCAGACACAGCGCGGTCTGGATGTCCAGCCGCAGCCAGCGTCGCCGCGCCGGGGCCGGGTCGATCGGCGGCACGTCCAGCATCGACAGGTCCAGCCGGTCCGGGCGGGGCCGGGGCACGCCGGTGCCCAGGCCGATCAGCACCTCGTACACGTTGACGTCGTGCTCGATCACGGCCCGGTCGCCCAGCCGCGACACCGTCGTCGGACGCAGCGTCGGCTCGGGCACCCCGGCCACCGGCGCGTTGCGGACCAGGAAGGCCAGCAGGTTCGTCTCGACGATGAAGTGCCGCACCAGCAGCGTGCCCGCCTCCGGGTGCACGAACCGGTGCAGGAACCACACGCACAGCCGGTCCATCGTGCCGTGCGCCGACAGCGGCACCGCCACCAGCCGCTTCAGCACCCGGATCAGCCACACCGCGACCGCCGAGCAGGGCCGGACCACCGGGTACAGCCAGCGCCGGGTCCACCGCCGCTGGTCGCGTACGACCAGCCGCAGCGTCTCGCGGTCCATCGGCACCGCCGGGTCGGCCAGCATCGCCATCCACACCGACGGGTCGCGCAGCACCCTCACGCGTCCACCTCCGCCAGCTGCAGCGTGTACAGCCGCGCCACCACCTCGGCCGTACGCACCACCCGCGCGGCCCGCGCCGCGTCCAGCACCCCCTCACGCAGCAGGTGCGCCAGCTCCGCGAAGTGCCCGTCGTCGGCCTCGCCGTGGTAGGCCAGGAACCGCACCTGGTCCTCGCGCAGCCAGAGCTGCTCACGCAGCGAGTCCGCCCAGCCCAGCGCCAGCGCGGTGCCCAACCCCTCGATGATGAACATCGCCCCGAGCAGATCCACCGGATCCGGCTGGCTCGCCTGGTGGAACATGAACGCCGACAGCGCCTCCGACCCGATGTTCTTGCGCCCGCCCTGGATCTCGGCCAGGTCCCCGCCCGCCGCCACGAAGTCCCGCTCCAGCAGCTGGTAGTCGCGGTGCTCCTCGGCCGCGTGCTTGATCGCCGCGCTACGCAGCGCGAACAGTTCCACCGAGAAGTTCGACGCGGCGCGGCTGATCCAGCGGCCGCCCTCGACCACCTGCTGGCGCAGGTGCAACAGCAGGCGCCGGTAGTCGGCCAGGGTCGCGGTATGGGTGTCGATGCGCCGCACCAGCGGCACCGCCCGCACCTGCCGCTCGAAGTCACCCCAGACCCGGGCCAGCTCCAGCACGGTCCAGCGGACGGCGTCACCGTCCTCGGGCAGCGGCCGCCCCAGCGGCGACGGCGTGGCCGCGACCGGCACCGCATGCCGCACCGCCTGCTCGAACCGCGCCCGCGCGGGCAGCGACACGGCCCGTTCGGCATGCGACAGCGCAGCCGTCGCGGCCCGGCGGTCGACCGCAGGCGCGTTCCCCGGCCGCGCGGCGTCCGCCTCGGCTTCGACCGAACCGTCCACGCAGGTCAGGTGGGCGAAGGCGAAGGAGTAGCGGCCCGACTCGGGCACGATCAGCAGGATCCGGTCACCGGGGGCGAACCGCCCCGTCTGCCACGCCTCCGCCAGCATCACGAAGATGCTGGCGGCCCCCGTATTGCCGCGGCTGTGCAGATTGGTGAACCA
Organism: Catellatospora tritici; assembly: GCF_019083965.1. Lineage (GTDB taxonomy): Bacteria > Actinomycetota > Actinomycetes > Mycobacteriales > Micromonosporaceae > Catellatospora > Catellatospora tritici. The sequence goes on along the minus strand of NZ_JAHRCY010000003.1, from coordinate 355,775 downwards.
GCGCCTCTCGTCGATCATCAGGTCGGCGCCGCGCAACAGGTCGAAGATCTCACCCCGGAAATGCTCGGCGCTGTAGTGGCACAGCACGTGCTCGACGTCCTCCGGCCGGAACCGGCCCGCCCGCACCAGCCCCATGAACTCGCGCAGCCCCAGCCGGAACAGCGCGGGCAGGTTCTTGACGTCCTGGCGCAGCCGGATCAGTCCCTGACCCACGGCCTCGCCCAGATCGGCCCCGTCCTGCCAGGTCTGCCCGGCGACCGGTTCGCCACCGGCCGACATGCACACCGGCCGCTCGTTGGCGTACGACACCACGTGCGTCCAGTCCAGCCGCAGACTCAGCCCGCCGGGCCGGGGCGCGCGCTCCAGCACCGCCGCGCCCGCCCCGTCCGACAGGGTCCAGCGCAGGAACTCCGCGTCGAACGTGCTGCGCGCGCCCTCGTACCGGCTCTGCCGCAGCGAACGGCTGACCAGCTCCGACCCGACCACCACGGCCGCGTCGTGCTCGCCCAGCCGCACCGCCCGCGCGGCCGCGGCCAGCGCCGTCATGCTCGACGCGCACACCCCGCCCGCCGACAGCAGCTCCATCGCCGGGCCGCCCAGCCGCCCGTGCACCATCGAGGCGAACCCCGGCACCAGCAGGTCGCCCTGGGTGGTTCCGGCCGCCAGCATCCCCACCGACTCGATCGGCAGATCGCGGTCCTTGAGGGCGTCGCGGACCGCCTCGGCGGCCAGCTCCTCGTTGAGCATGGTCACCTCGCCGCGCTCGTCCAGCGCGTAGTGGCGGGTGCGGATGCCGTTGGCGGCCAGCACGCGTGCCCGCAGTGCCGCGCCGCGCTCGCCCGCGCCGAGGCGACGGGCCATCTGCTCGCTGTCCAGCGGCTCCCCGGGCAGGTACGCCCCAAAGCCGGTCAGGTACACGTTTCCAGCCATGCCCCTGATTCAGCCAAAGTCGGCGGCGCGGCGAATCGGGGCACGTACTCAAAGACGGGGGTGGGCTACTCAGGAGAGTCTGAGTCGTCCAACCCGCGCTCGATCGCGTAGCGGACCAGCTCGATGCGGTTGTGCAGCTGCAACTTGCCCAGCGTGTTCTGCACGTGGTTCTGCACCGTACGGTGCGACAGGGTCAGCCGCTCGGCGATCTGCCGATAGGACAGTCCCTTCGCGACCAGTCGCAGGACCTCGGTCTCCCGCTCGGTCAGCCGTGGGGCGTCCAGGTCCGCGGCCGGGCCGGCGGCCAGCCGCCGATACTCCCCCAGCACCAGCCCGGCCAGCCCGGCCGTGAACACCGCGTCGCCGTCGGCGGTGCGCCGCACCGCCTCCAGGAACTCCTCCCGCGCCGCCGACTTGAGCAGGTAGCCGGTGGCCCCGGCCTTGACCGCGTCGAGCACGTCCTGCTGCTCGCCGCTGGCCGACAGCACCAGCACCCGCACCTGCGGCAGCGCCCCGACCAGGCCCCGGATCACCTCGACCCCGGACAGGTCCGGCAGCTGGAGGTCCAGCACGACCACATCGGGACGCACCGAGCCGCACACCCGCACCGCCTGGGCACCCTCGCCCACCGCCGCGACCACCGTGTACCCGGCCTCGGTGAGGTCGCGGGCCACTCCCTCGCGCCACATCGGGTGATCGTCGACCACCATCACGTCCACCACGCCGTGCAGCCTAGTCACCTTCGCTCACGCGGCGGGGACCCGCAGCTCGACCTCGGTGCCCTCACCCGGGCCGCTGGTGATGACGACGCTGCCGCCCAGGTCCCGGATACGGCCCCGAATCGACTGGGCCACCCCGAGTCGGCCCGCGTCGGCGGCCTCGGTGAGGCGGCCCGGGGCGATCCCGGGACCGTCGTCGCGGATCGACACCGTGACCAGGTCGAGCTCGTGCTCGACCAGCACCCACGCCTGGGCGTGTGGTCCGGCGTGCACGGTCACGTTGTCCAGGGCGCTGCCGACGGCGGCGGCTATCTCCTCGGCGGTGGCGGCGGGCAGCAGCACCGGCGTGGCCGGGGAGGCGACGGTGACCCGTGCCCCGGCGTACCGTCCGAGCAGGACGCGCAGGTCGGCCGTGCCTTCGGCGGGGGTGTCGGCGCGTACGCCCACCAGGGCCCGCAGCGTCGCCTCCTGCTCGCCCGCCAGCCGTCCCAGTTCGGCCGCCTCGCCACCGATCTCGGCCCCGCGCCGCTGCACCAGCGCCAGCACCTGCAGCACCGAGTCGTGGATGCCGCGCGCCAGCCGCTCCCGCTCCTTCGTCGCCGCTTCGAGTTCGGTGGCGCGTTGCAGCCGCTCCTCGGCGTCGCCGGTCAGCCGGGACACGTACCCCATGATCGAGCCCGCCAGCAGGAGCAGCACGGTGCCGTTGACCGTGGCCGAGGTGATCCCTCGTCGCAGCAGCAGATCCACGGCGCCGACCAGCAGCGCCGCGATGGTGCCCCGGCGGCGGCCGCCGGAGATCGCCCAGACCAGGACCACCCCGGCGACCCAGGCCATGGGCAGCGTGGCGCTGCCGGTGTGCAGCCGCTGCGGGGCCACGACCAGCTCCGACGCGGCCAGGCAGGCGATGGTGACCATCATGTCGGCGCCGAGCATCGGCCAGCGCCGCCGCGCGGGATCGGCGTACGCGGCGCCGGTGACCACCGTCCACACCGCCATCAGCGCCAGCACCGCCCAGCCCAGCCACGGCCGCAGGAAATCCTGGTAGCTGTTGAGCATCAGGATCGCGGCGTACGCGAGGGCGGCGACGCGGAACACGGCCACCGCCCGCCACAGGGGTGTGAGCAGGCCCATCGGGCTCCTTTCGGGGGTCACGGCACCATCGCCACGCCATCCTAGGCAACTAGTTCTGTAGCCCGCCTGTAGTGGATCTGGAGTAGTGCGGCTAGTGGCATATGCGAATGAGTGATAGGAATCGACGGTCGCTGCGCAGCGCCTAGAAGTTACCCCCCGAACTTCCCAGGGAGACCCCCATGCTCCGTATCGTCCGCCGCGGGATGACCGTCCTCGGCGCCGCCACCGTCGCCGTGGTGCTCGCGTTCGCCAGCCCCGCGCACGCCGCCACCTTCCTCACCCACGCCCAGGCCGCCGCACAGCTCAGCGCGGCCGGGATCACCTGGTCGTCCAGCGGCGGCTGCTCCAACCGCAACAACTCCACCTGCACCTCGTTCGAGCAGATCCGCCAGACCACCGTCAGCGGTGTCATCACCCTGAAGAAGGCCAGCGGCTGCGCCATCAACATCACCGCGGGCACCGAGACCGGCCACGCCAGCGGCACCTACAGCCACTGGAACGGCTACAAGGTCGACATCAGCAAGTACACCTGCATCGGCAACTACATCAAGAACAATTTCGCCTACGTCGGGTACATCTCCGGCTGGGGCTACCAGTACAAGTCCGGCGCCGGGAACCTCTACACCGACGAGGGCAACCACTGGGACATCCTCTACTACAACTGCGGCGGCTGCTGACGCTGCCCGCACCACTCCCGCATGACCGCGCCGCACCGCGGCCGCGGGGGTGCGGTTTCGGGGAAACTGTTGGAATCCGGCCTCGGATTCGTGCAGTTTCCCCGAAACCGCATTGCTCGATCCGCGACGGCGGTCGCGTCAGGTGGGGCGGCGGGAGGACAGGACGCAGAACTCGTTGCCCTCGGGGTCGGCCAGGACGACCCAGTAGGCGTCGGCGGCCTGGCCGACGTCGACCCGGGTGGCACCCATGGCCAGCAGTCGGGCCACCTCGGCGTCGCGGTCGTCGGGGCGGAAGTCCAGGTGCAGGCGGTTCTTGACCGTCTTGGGCTCGGGCACCGGCACGAACAGCAGGCCCGGCATACGGTCGACGGCCGGGCGGATCTCATACCAGCGCGGGTCGGGGTCTATCACGACCCAGCCCAGCGCCTCGCACCACCACCGGCCCAGCGCGGCCGGGTCGTGCGCGTCGACGATCGTCTGTTCCCACTCCAGGCCCATCCGCCGAGCCTAGAACGCGATCGTCACCGTTTGGCGGCCGGAGCGCCGCCTGGGTCGTCGGGTAGCAGGAAGACCTGCTTGTTCTCGGCCACGAACAGCACCTGGTGCGAGCCGGGCAGGTAGCTGCCGCCCTCCACCGCCGCAACCATGCCGTCCTGCTCCGGGAACTTGCCGACGTAGCGGGGGGTGCGCTTCATGGCGTCGCGTAGCAGGTCGTCGCCCTTGAGCTCCGGATCGGTTTCGAAGACCCAGTACAGCGCGTGGCTGGCCAGGACCAGGCGAGTGCGGTCGTCGGACAGCGTGCTGACCGAGATCCGATTGACCGTCGATTCGAACTGGCCCACCGGCGCCAATTCGGCGTCGTCGCCGCGGTGGTCCGGCAGTTCGACGCGGTACAGCGGGGAGTGTGGGCCCTTGGCGAAGATGTAGAGGCTGCCGTCCAGCCAGAGCATGGCCTCGGCGTTGCGGGTGCGGCAGCCCTCGGCCGGGTCGGGGAACGCCAGCGGGTACTTGGCGGTCACCACGAACGGGTCGTCGGTGTCCGGATCCGGCTCCAGCGTCTTGAACAGGTGCTGTTGGGCCTTGCAGTTGTTCGCGCCGATGTCGCCGATCCACAGGTTGTCGTCGTCGTCGACGACGATGTCCTCCCAGTCGCCGTTGGCCGCGTCGAAGACCCCGGCGAACGGGAAGTTCTCGCCCCGGCGCACCGGCTTGGAGTCGCCGGCCTCGTCGACCTTGATCGCCCACAGGGCGGCCCGGGGACGCTGCGCTGTCGCGCCGCCGCCGTCGCGCAGCCAGTAGTAGACGCCCGGATAGCGGCGACTGGCGGCCAGGCCCGAGGCCTCGCTGGCGGGCAGGGCGACGTCGCCGATCGCGACCTTCTGCTCGATCGGGACGATCGCGAACGGGTGCAGGGGGATCTCCCGCTCAGGCGGGGGCACCGGGCCGTCGCCGGTCCCGGATGGGCCGACCACCGCCGCGGCGACGGTGGCGGGCGGGGCGAGCCGGACGTGCATCATTGCCGTCGCGGCGGAGGCCAGCAGGGCCGCGGCGATGATCCGCTTTCGGGTCATACCCTGCTAACGCGCCACCCGAAGATCGGATCCTGCCCCCGGCAACCGAGGGCGCACCGCGCGCGTCTGGACTGCCATGACACGCATTCACACCCGTGCCCCCGGGGTCCGCTCGCACCTGCGCGTCGCCGCCCCCGGGTTGGCGCTGATCGCACTGCTGGCAGGCTGCGCCGGGCAGGAGAAGGACGCGCAGGAGGCCGCCGCGCCGCCGAAGTTCCCATCGGCACAGACGGCGGGCTGCGACGCCGTGCGGCCGGTGCCCTCGCCGATCGAGACGGCGGGCAGCATCATGTACAGCACCCCCGCCGAGCTGGACAACGTGCTCGGGGTGGTGCAGCGCGAGGCCGAGGGCGGCCGGTTCGCCGACGTGTTCGGCGGCGTCGAGGTGGTGCCGGAGAAGGGCGAGGCGATCATCTACCGGGTCCCGTCGGCGGACTTCGACGCGTACGTGCGCTCGGTGGCCGGGCAGGAGTGCATCCACCTGCGCGACGCCGCGTTCAGCCAGGCGGCGCTGCTCAAGCTGACCAACCGGATCAGCGACGACAACAAGTACTGGCGCGGACAGGGCATCGAGATCAACATGACCGGGCCGCTGCCGGACTCCTCCGGCGTGCAGGTCGGCGTGACCAAGGTCGACCCGAAGATCCAGCAGAAGCTGGTCGAGCGCTACGGCGCGCAGATCCCGATCACCGTGCTGGAGCAGGGGCCGGTCAGCTGGTGACCGTGGGCAGTCTCACCGGGGGCGGTGCGGGTGCCGGACGGGCACAGGCGGCACACTTCCTGGGTGACCGCTGCTGACTTCGTTCGTGAGTACGCCGTACTGGCGCCCGTGCCGTTCATCCCCGAGGTGCGCCTGCACCAGGCCGCCGACGCGATCGGGCTGTGGGAGCTGACCGAGGGCGAGTACCGCAGCGAGCAGCCGCCGCCGTTCTGGGCCTTCGCCTGGGCCGGCGGTCAGGCGCTGAGCCGCTACCTGCTCGACCACCCCGAGACGGTGGCCGGGCGCCGGGTGCTGGACCTCGCGTCGGGCTCGGGCCTGGTCGCGGTCTGCGCGGCGCGGGCTGGGGCGGCCTCGGTGCGCGCGGTCGACATCGACCCGCTGTCGACCGCCGCGACCGAGGTCAACGCGCAGGCCAACGGCCTCACCGTGGTCGCGGAGCGGGCCGACATCCTCGACGGCGACGCCGGGGACGCCGAGGTGGTGCTGGCCGGGGACGTGTTCTACAGCCAGGCGATGGCCGACCGGATGATCGGCTTCCTGCGCCGGGCGGTGAAGAGCGGTGCCCGGGTGCTGGTCGGCGACCCGGACCGGGCCTTCCTGCCCCGGCGCATGTTCGACGAGGTCGCGTCGTACCAGGTGCCGGTGCCCTTCGCGCTGGAGAGCACGACGGTCAAGCACACCCGGGTCTGGGAGCTGCGGCCGCCGAAGTCCGTCGCCTAGGCGCGCGCGCCCAGGCCGTTGAGGATCAGCCGCCACACCCGCTCGTACGCGGCGGGCAGGTCGGGGTCGGTCCACTCGGCGGTGTGCGCCGGGTTGTGGAACCGGCTGGTGGCGTCCAGGACCGCCCGGCCCATGCCGAACGGGTCGGCCACGGCGAAATCGCCCCGGCCGACCCCGTCGGCGATGATCTGCCCGAGCTGCGTCGACAGCGCGATGACGTGCGCGCGCACCACCTCACCGGCCTCCATGGCCAGGCCGTGGTAGGTGGCGAACAACTCCGGCTCCTCGCGCGCCATCCGCTGCTTCGACTCGCTCAGCGCGTCCAGCCAGCGGCGCAGCCGCTGCGGGGCGGGGCCGTGGTCGGCGGCGATGACGGCCAGCGGCTCGGACAGTCGGGCCAGCCAGCGCTCGGCGACGGCCTCGCGCAGCGCGGCCTTGCTCGGGAAGTGCCGGTACACGCTGCCGTGGCTGACACCCAGCGCCCGCGACACGTCGACCACGTTGGCCTTGGCCGGGCCGAAGCGGCGTAGGACGTCCTCCGCCGCCTCCAGGATCCGGTCCGAGGTGAGTACATCTGCCATGGTGAGGCAGACCCTACCGTTCGCTGTCCAGGTGTGACATCTGGAACGCGTCATAACGGTCGCCCGCGGCCGCCCCGGCGGGCACGGCCGCGTCGATGCGGGCCAGGTCGGTTTCGGTCAACACCACGGTCAGCGCCCCCAGCGACTCGTGCAGCCGCTCCCGGGTACGCGCCCCGACCAGCGGCACGATGTCCTCGCCTCGGCCCAGCGCCCAGGCCACGGCGATCTGCGCGACGCTGGCGCCCTTGTCCTGCCCGATCTCACGCAGCGCCTCGACCAGGGCGAGGTTGCGGTCGAGGTTGTCGCCGCCGAACCGGGGCAGCCGGGTGCGGAAGTCGCCCTCGGGCGTCTGCCGCTGGGCCGACCAGTGGCCCGACAGCAGGCCGCGCGACAGTACGCCGTACGCGGTGACGCCGATGCCCAGCTCGCGCGCCACTGGCAGGATCTCGTCCTCGATCCCCCGCGAGAGCAGCGAGTACTCGATCTGCAGATCGCTGATCGGATGTACGGCCGCGGCGCGCCGCAGCGTGTCCGCGCCGACCTCGGACAGGCCGATGTGCCGCACGTACCCCGCCTTGACCAGGTCGGCCAGCGCGCCGACGGTCTCCTCGATCGGCACGTTCGGGTCGAGTCGGGCGGGCCGGTAGACGTCGACGTGGTCGGTGCCCAGGCGGTTGAGCGAGTAGGCGAGGAAGTTCTTGATCGCGGCTGGGCGGGTGTCCGCCCCGTTCCAGCCGCCCGCCGGGTCGCGCAGGGCGCCGAACTTGACGCTGATGACGGCGTTCTCGCGGTTGCGGCCCTTGAGCGCGTCGCGCAGCAGCAGTTCGTTGCGGCCCATGCCGTAGAAGTCGCCGGTGTCGAGCAGGGTCACCCCCGCTTCCAGGGCGGCGTGCACGGTGGCGATGCTCTCGGCCTCGTCGGCCGGGCCGTAGAGGTCGGACATGCCCATCAGGCCCAGGCCGAGCGGGAAGACCCGGGGACCGGCCTGGCCGAGCGTACGTGTGTCAGTCATACCGGCAACGATAGAACTGACAACTGACAGATTTCAAGAATTGTCAGCCGTCAGTGATTGCGATCACCCTCTCGCCTGGCCAGACGGTCGCGGCGGTAGGCCCACGCCTCGTGCCAGACGTGGGGATAGACGCCGTGGGTGAAGTAGCGGATCGGGCCCGTGATCGGCCAGACGGTGTGGTCGTGGCGGCGCAGCCACAGCGGGCACGCGGCGCACAGCACGTACCCGAGGGCGACCAGGGGCAGGTAGAGCGGGCCGAGCAGGCGCCCCTGGCGCACGTGCAGGTCCTCGTGCGCCTCGTTGCCGGGCGTCAGACCCGCGATGACGTTGCCGACCGTGGTGGCGTACCCGGGCAGGGCCTGCTCCCGGACCACGATCCGGCCCCGGTGCCGCGACGGCGCCGGATCGAGCCGGTGGCCGCCGACCAGGTTCAACGCGAGGAACAGCGCGCCCGCGATGGTGTTGACCAGGCTCCACGTGTGGTCGAGCGCGAACAGCGCCAGCCCGCGCCCGGTGTCGGCATAGGCGTCCAGCCGCGCGACCGCCCAGCCGTACGGCAGCGCCACCGCCGCCGCGGCCAGCACCGCCACGACCGCGCCAGGCAGGCCCGACAGGGCACCGACCAGCGCCGCGGCACCGACCTGAAGCAGTGCCGACCCCAGGCCGTATCCCCACCTGGCCATGCCCGCACGCTAACCGGCCCCGCTTACCCGATCGGGCCGATCACGGGCATCGGCGTTCGCCCCAGGCGAGCTGGCGCCCGTCGTCAGCGGCCCGCCGCCACGGATCCGGTCAGCCGAGCAGCGCCAGGTACTGCCGGGCGATGATCGCGTGGCCGGGCAGGTTGGGGTGGATACGGTCCGGCGCCCAGTCCTGCGACGTGGTGGTCTTGAGCACCTCGTCGAAGGCGTCCTGGGTGCGCACGTGCAGCGCGTCGAAGTCGGCGGCCAGCCCGGCCACCACCTCGGCGTAGCGGGCGGTCAGGGCACGCTGGGGCTCGGCCCGGTCGGCCTCGATGACGTACGGGTCGGCCAGGATCAGGCGGCAGCCGGTGGCGTCGACCGCCCGGGTGAGCAGGGTGCGCAGAGTCGCCGCGTACTCGTCGAGGGGGACGGCCTCGTCGGCGCGGTCGCCGAACAGCCGCCACACGTCGTTGATGCCGATCTTCACGCTGAGCCAGTCGGGTCGCTCGGCGACCGCGTCGGCCTCCCAACGCCGGGCCAGGTCGCGCACGGTGTCACCGCTGACGCCGCGGTTGGCCCAGGTCAGGCCCAACTCCGGGTGGGCGGCGGTGACGAAGGCGCGGACCAGGCTCATGTACCCGTCGCCGTATGGCGCGGCGTGGTCGCGGCGGCCGCAGTCGGTGATGCTGTCGCCGATGAAGACGATGCGCTGTCCCTGCTGGAAAATCACCGGCCCATCCTAGGCGCGAGCGATACTTGCTGCGGGGGTGGAAGGAATGGACCTGCTGACCGCGTACCGCAGCAGCCTGGACGGGTTCACCCGGCGCGTGGGCGAGGTGGGCCCCGAATCCTGGGCCGCGCCGACCCCGTGTCCCGACTGGAACGTCAACGAGCTGGTCAACCACCTCGTCGGCGAGGATCGCTGGACGCCGCCGATGTTCGGCGGCTCGACCATCGCCGACGTCGGCGACCGGTTCGAGGGCGACCTACTCGGCGACGACCCGCACACCGCCGCCGTGGACGCGGCGTGGCAGGCCCGGCAGGCCGTCGAGGAGCCGGGCGCGCTGGACCGGACGGTGTTCCTCTCCTTCGGCGAGACGCCCGCCACCGAGTACCTGCACCAGCTCACCGCCGACCACCTGGTGCACACCTGGGACCTGGCCGCGGCCGCGGGACTGGACCGGCGGCTGGACGCGGACGCGGTGGCCTTCATCGCGGCCTGGTTCGGCGACCACGAGCGGGAGTACCGGCGGGCAGGGGTGATCGGCCCGGCGGTGACCGTACCCGCTGACGCCGATCCGCAGGCTCGCCTGATCGCCGCCTTCGGCCGCGACCCGGCCTGGGCGCCGCCGCCCGGCCGCGCCGCCTGACCGGCCCCACCCGACGCCCGCGCCGCGACTCTCCCCTGCCCGCACCCTTTGCTCTGCACCCACCGCTTTGCTCTGCACCCACCGCTTTGCTCTGCACCCACCGCCTTGCTCTGCACCCACCGCCTTGCTCTGCACCCACCGCCTTGCTCTGCACCCACCGCCTTGCTCTGCACCCACCGCCTTGCTCTGCACCCACCGCCTTGCTCTGCACCCGTTGACGCGGCGTCTGACCGCAGTTTCGGGGAAACTGTTGGAAAGACGGCCATGATTCCAGCAGTTTCCCCGAAACTGCCGTTCGGGGTGTTGCGCCCGTGGGTGCAGAGCAAGGGTTGGGGTGCAGAGCAAAGGGCGGTGGGCGTGGGGTGTCAGGGGGTGTCGTAGGCGGTGACGTGGGTGGGCTGGTAGACGCCGAGGGTGGCGCCGCCGGGCAGGCGGACGACCGCTTCGGTGCCCCAGTCGCGCTTGGCCGGAGCCACGATGATCTCCAGGCCGCGCTCGCTCCAGGACGCGACGGTCGACTCCACGTCGTCCACGGTCAAATACAGCTCACAGCGCGTGTGTGCCTCGGCCGGGTGGAAGGCGATCTCGGCGGGCGGCGCCTTGAAGATGAGCCAGCCCTCGCCGGTGTCCACATGCGGCAGGCCCAGCACATCGCGGAAGAACGCCCGGTCGGCCTCTGCGTTCGTGCTGTAAATGAGCGCGTGCATTCCCTTGATCATTTCTCGATTCTAGGTCCGCCACCTGCCTGAGCAGGGTCGATCCCGTCGACCGGGGTGAAGAAGCGGGGCGTCTCATTCGAACAGGGAGTGCGGGGCGTGGTGATCGGCGCGGGCGCGCTCGCGGCGGCGGCGCATGATGACGATGAGGTCCACAATCGTGATCAGGCAGAGCAGGATCGCGGCCCAGCCCACCAGCGCCAGGCCGAAGGCGAACGCGATCACGGCGAGCACCGCGGCGAAGACGAGGCCGAAGCCCGCCAGCGCCAGGCGCAGGTTCAGCGCGCTGTACGGATGATCGTGGGAGCCGTCCGGCTTCTGGCGTGTCATCACGGGCCTCTCCTCCATACTAGGCCGGGAGGTGTCGATGACCGAGGTGCCGCAGCCACTCATCGCCGTCACCGGCGCCACCGGCAGGCTCGGGGGCCGGGTCGCCCAGCGGTTGGCCGAGGCCGGGGTGCGCCAGCGCCTCGTGGTGCGCGAGCCCGATCGGGCACCCGTGCTGCCCCGTTGTGACATCGCCCGCGCCGCGTACCACGACGGTGCGGCGGTGACCGAGGCGCTGACCGGGGTCGACACCGTGTTCATGGTGTCGGGGGCCGAGTCGGCCCGACGCGTCGACGAGCACCGCACGTTCATCGACGCCGCGGTCGCCGCCGGGGTGCGGCGGATCGTCTACACCTCGTTCTACGGTGCCGCGCCCGACGCCACGTTCACATTGGCCCGCGACCACTGGCACACCGAGGAGCACCTCAAGGCGAGCGGCCTGGCCTGGACCGTCCTGCGCGACAACCTGTACCTGGATGTGCTGCCGCAGTTCGCCGACGCCGAAGGCGTGCTTCGGGGCCCGGCCGGGCAGGGCCGGGTCGCGGCGGTGGCGATCGACGACATCGCCGACGTGGCCACCACGGTGCTGCGCGAACCCGGCCATGACGGGCAGACCTACGACCTCACCGGACCGCAGGCGCTGACGCTGGGCCAGGTCGCCGAGATAGTCACGCTGGTGACCGGGCGGCCCATGCGCTACCACGCCGAGACCGAGGCCGAGGCGTACGCCTCGCGCCGGCATTATCAGGCACCCGGCTGGCAGGTCGAGGCGTGGGTCAGCACGTACCTGGCGATCGCGTCGGGTGAGCTGGCCACGCCGACCGACGCCGTACGGCGGCTGACCGGCGTGGACCCGCTCACCCTGGAGGATCTGCTGCGGCTGGGCTGACCGCTCCCGGCCCCCGGTCGGCAGCACGACGAGGGCCGGGCGCACAGAACGGGTCAGCGCAGCCAGGACGCTTCGGTGAGGGTGGCCGAGGCTGCCTGCTCGTACACCGCGGCCGCCAGCCAGGCTCGCGCGAACCCGTGCCCGTCGTCGCCGGTGACCCGGCCGAACGTGTCGCGCGGCCGGTGCCGGGCCGCCCCGGTCAGCTCGCCCAGCAGGTGGGCGCCGAGGTCGAGTCGGGCCCGGAGCAGTGCCCGCTCCTGCGACTCGGCCAGTGCCTGCACCGCCCGGCCGCCGGTCACCACCCGTTCCAGGTGGCGCCGTAGCAGCCGCAGCGCGGGGTCGCCGGTAGCCTCCGCGCGACGCACCGGCGGCAGCCGGTCCGCCGCCGATCCGGCCAGGTGGCTGCGGTGCAGGCGGTCGTACCCGAGGTCGGCGTGGCCGCCCCAGGCCGGGGGCAGGCGCAGGCCGCTGTCGGCGCCGCCGGGATCGCCGATCGCGAGCGCCGCGACGTGACCCTGGTGCGCCGGGTCGGGCCGGCCCACCAGCAGCAGTTCCACGCCGGGCGCGCCACCGAGCACGGTCAGGTTCTCCCGGAACGGCAGCGCCGCCTCGTCATCGGCCGCCGTCAGCCGCAGCACGGTGCCCTCGGCGGTGGCCGCCAGGACGGTGCCGCCGTCACGGCCGAGCAGCCGTACGGTGACGAACAGCAGGTCGGCGCCGACTTGGCGCTGCACCACCGGCACCGTCAGCGCCGCGAACGCCCGGCGCAGCTGGTCGGCCAGCGGCTGCTCCCACAGTGCACGCAAGGGCTGCTCCGTCCAGGTCGCCCCGGACGCGCGCACCGCCTTGACCGAACGGCCCGCGCCGAGCTGGCCCGTCTCGGTGGCGGTGCCGCCGGACACGATCAGCCCGGCGCGGGTCAGTTCGCGGTGCGACACTCCCGCCTCGCCCAGCGCCACGGTCGCGTCGGCGGCCGCGGCGGCCCGAGTGGCACCGCCCGGGAACAGGTCGGCGGTCAGCCACAGGCGTCCGGCGCGATCGGCCAGGTACGTCACCGTGCCCGCGTAGCCGGTGTCGGCGACTACGGGCACGGTGCACAGGCCGTACAGGCGCAGGCCCTGCTGGGGGTCGTAGCCCCGGCGGGCGGTGCCCAGCAGCGGGCCGAGCCGGTCGGTGGGCAGGTCCGGGTCGCGCAGCCGGGCGGTGACGGTCAGCAGCTCACGCAGGTCGTCGGTGAGCTCGGCGAGCCGGAACTGTGGTTGCGCCTGGGCGGCGGCCTGCATGCCGTTGGCGGTACGCAGCCCCGCCGCGGCGGCCCGGTGCAGCCCCTGGGCACGGCACTCGTGCACGGCCCGGAGCAGCCCGGAGCGCAGCACGACGCCGCTGCCGGACAGCCCGGCCTCGAGCACGGCCACCGCCGCCCGCCACAGCCCGTCCGCCGCCGCCCGCTGCCGCTCGGTCAACCGGGCCCCCGCACCCCCCGGCCCCGCCTCCCCCTCCTCGCCGACGCCCACGCCCGCCCGCGCGCCTCCGCGCGCTCCCGATCCGGGCTGCAGTTTCGGGGAAACTGCGGGAATCTTGGCCTTCTTTCGTGCAGTTTCCCCGAAACTGGCGGTTTCGGCGGCGGCCGCGTCGGCGGCAGGTGCGAGTGCGTCGGACGCGGAGGCGGGTGCGCGTGCGGCGACCGGAGGGGTCGGCGCGGACGCGAGCGCGTCGGCGGCGGATGTGTCAGCGGAGGTTGGGTCGGATCCGGGCGCGTCGGCGGCGGATGTGTCAGCGCGGGTCGGGTCGGATCCGGGCGGGTCGGCGGCGGGGGTGTCGGAAGTGGTGAATGCGGGTGCGGGGGTGCCGTCGTGGATGGGGGCCAGGGCCAGTACGGCGGTGCGGTGCAGGCAGTGCGGCGCGAGCAGGCAGCTGCAGACGGCCTGGTCGGCGGTACGGACCACGCCGTCGGGGGCGGTCAGCGTGACGACGGTGTCCTCGTCGGGGCTGACGGCGCAGCCGTCGGGGGTCGGCGAAACCGGCCAGGCGGCGGCCTTGGCCACCGCGTCGTCGACGCGTTTGCGCAGCCGGGCGGGGAGTGCGTCGAGCGCCTCGGCGAGCACCGCCGCGTCGACCGGGGGCAGGGTCGTGGTCACCGGCTCACCTGCTCCCCCACCCAGCGGGCCAGCTCAAGCGGGCTGAGCGCCGCCACCGGCATCCCGGCCGCGACGAGCTGCCCGGCCGCCGACACCGAGTATCGCGGCCGTCCCGCGTCGTCGAGGCTGGCGCAGCCGAGCACCGTCGCGCCCGACTCCACCAGCGCCCGCACCTCCGCAAGCACGCCGGACATGCCGTACCCCTCCTCGAAGTCGCTGATCAGAACCACCAACGTGCGCGACGGCACGGTCACCAGCGACCGGGCGTGACGCAGCCCGGCGGCGATGTGGGTGCCGCCGCCGACGCGTACCTCCAGCAGCAGGCTGAGCGGGTCGTCGACGCGGTCGGTCAGGTCCACCACCTCGGTGGAGAACGCGACGAAGTGGGTGCTGAGCGCGGGCACCCCAGCCAGCACCGACGCGGTGAGCGCCGACCAGATCACCGACTCCTCCATCGAGCCGGAGACGTCCACGACCAGCACCAGGCGCCAGTCGACGCCGCGGCGGGCCCGGCTGCGGAATACCGGCCGCTCCGGCACCACCACCACGTTGCCGTGCTCGTCCCGGCGGCTGGCGGCGAGGTTGGCGCGCAGCGTACGCGGCAGATCCAGCCGCCCGCCCGGACGTCTCGTCGGCCGGGGCGTGGTGAGCCCGTTGAGCGCCGGTCGCAGGGTGGTGGCCAGCTGCCGGGTAAGTTCCTCGACCAATTTGGCCACCAGCGGCCGCAGCTTGGCCAGCAGACCCTCGGGCAGGCCACCGGCCAGCGACAGTACGTCGCGCAGCAGCCCGATCGAGGGGCGTACGGCGTCCGGGTCCAGCGCCAGCGCGGCCTCCAGCCGTCCGGACTCGACCGCCCGCGCCAGCACCTCCTCGCGTACGCCGGGGCCGAACAGGGCCGCGAGCTCCTCCGACCATTCACGTACGCCGGGGAACGGGGCTTCACGCCCGGCCCGCCCGGCGGCGTCGGCACGGGCGCCCTCGCCCCGTCCGGCGCCGTAGAGCTCGTCGAGGGCGGTCGCGTAGCGGCGGGCCCCGGGCGAGCACGCCTCGCCGTCCCGGCCAAGGATCAGCCGCCAGCGGTCCGCCGGGGTCAGCTGCCGCGCACCCAGCGCCTCGCCCACCCCGTCGCCACCCGTCCCGCTCCCCTCCCGATCCGGTGCCGCCGACGCCGACGCCGACGCCGACGCCGACGCCGAATCGTCGTGCAGTTTCGGGGAAACTGCACGAATCTTGGCCCCGTTTCCTGCAGTTTCCCCGAAACTGCCGCCAACCTCGGGCGCGGCGGGCGCGGCGAGGGCGGCGGGCGGGGTGGGGATGGGCGGGGTGTCGGGGGTGAGCAGGCCGAGGGCGGTCAGGGCGTCGCGGCCCGCGCGGTCGGCGAGCAGCCGCAGCAGCAGCGCGTCCGGGTCGGACACCTCATCGACGCGTACCCTGTCGCCGAGCCGCTCGTCGACCACGGCCAGCAGCCGGTCGCGGGCGGCCGGGCTGGCGGCGTGGAAGCCGCCGCGCAGGGCGGGCAGGCGGCTGAGGAACGCGTCGTCGGGCAGCCGCTCGACCCGGTCGAGCAGCCCGTCGAGGACCGGTTCGGCAGCCTGCAGCAGCGGTTCGGCCACCACGAGCAGGCCGGTGAGCTGCCCGGTCAGGTCGCGGCGGGCCTCGTCGGTGCCGGCGGCGTCCACCCAGGACGCGACGCGTACGCCGTACTCGGCGGCGGCCCGGTGGCCGAGCAGCACCTGCACCGCACCGGCCGCGGCGGCCAGCAGCGGCGTGCCGTCGGTGGCCAGCCGGGCCAGGGCGTCGGACAGGCGCAGCAGCGAGCCGGCCCGGTCGGCGCGCTGGGCCAGGGCAGCCAGCGCCCGCGCGTCGGCGGGGTCGGTTGATCCGGCCAGGCCGTCGACCTGCGCCACGGCGGCGGCTTCGATGGATTCGGCGGCCACGGCCAGCGGCACCGGGTCGGGCCGTGGCAGGCCCGGGACGTGGCCCAGCCGCAGCCGGTCGAGCAGGGCCAGCGCGTCCAGCGCGTCGCTCAGCGAGCCCTCGCCGGGCACGACGGCGGCCAGTTCGACCAGTCGCGCCGTCGCGAGGTCGGTCAGGGCGCACACCGCGGCGGCGTGCAGGCCGGTGATGACCTGGGCGGCGGTCGGGCCGCCCGCGTCGCGTTCGCGGCGGCGACGGTCGGCCAGGGCGCCCTCGGCGGCCTGGGCCAGGGTGACCCCACGCAGCCCGGCGACCTCGACGGTCGCGTCGGTGGCGGCTGTCCACTGCACCCGCCAGCGGGTGGTCACGGTGTCGGTGCCGCCCGCGCCCTCGCCCGCCACGGGCTCGGCGTAGGCGACCCCACTGGTGGCCAGGCGCTGCAGCGCGATCTCGCGGCGGGCGTCCAGGTCGGAGCGCAGCGGGTCCAGGCGCAGGTCCTTGGCGGCGTCGCCGGGGCCGGGCAGCCGCAGTGCGGCGAGCAGGTCGCGTACGGCCGGGCCGAGGCCCGAGCGGGGGGTGCCGGGGGCCAGTCGGCCGCGCCGTTCGCCGACCAGCACCTGCTCCATCGCGGCGGCGACGACCCGGCCCCGGCCGAGCACCTCACCGTGGGCGAGCACGCTGGTCAGCGCCTCGACCAGTTCACCCCGGCCGGGTGCGGGCAGGCCGCGCAGCCGGGCCAGGTCGAGGGCGAGCCGGGCGGCTTCGCCGGACTCGCCGGGGCCCGCCGGGTGCCCGGCGGCGCGCACGCGGGCGCTGACCGCCACCAGCGCCGCGACGGCGGCCGCTTCGATCTTGACCGGGTCGCCCGCGGCGGTGAGCACGTCCTGCTGCCACTGCGGGTCGCGGATGCCCGCCGGGTAGCCGGAGCGGGCGTCGAGCAGCCCGAACGTGTACGGCACCAGCGACGTCACCACCTGCTGCCCCGATCCGCCGCCCGCGACGGCGTCGGCCGTCGTCATCAGCGCCGGGGCGTGGAAGGCGCCGACCAGCAGCACGACCCGCTGCCCGGCGTGGGCGGCCAGGCAGGAGCGCATGTGCGCCTCGCGGCGCAGGTCCAGCGGGGACACGCCGGTGTCCCGGGCGGCGTCGCGGCGCAGCGCCCAGCCGACGAGCAGGGCCGCGCGGCGTACCGCCTCGGCGTCGGCGCCCGGCGCCCGCGCCTCCACCACCCGGTCCCACATGTCCTCGTCGGCCCGCCCGGTCGCGGTCTGCTTGAGCACGTCCGCGAGGGGCCGCTGCGACACCGCCGCGACCGTCCGGACCGGATCGCCGGAGAGCCCGGCCGAGTCGCTCGCCCCGCCGGGGCCGTCCGCGCCGGAACGGCCGCGCCCGGGAGCCGCACCGGGCTCGGCGTCGCCGCGGAGCTCGCGCTCGGGCGGACCGCCGTCGACCGGAGCGGGCCCGCGGGGCTCGCGCGGGGCGGGCTCGTGCCAGGTGCGGTCGGCCAGGGGCAGGTCGCAGGGGATGACCGGGACGCCGTTGCGGGCGGCCCAGCGGATGGCGACCAGCTCGGGCGAGAAGTCGGCGAACGGGTAGAACGCCGGGCCGTGGTCGCCGACGATGCCCGCCAGCGCCACCGGCCCCGTGGTGGCCGGGTCGGCCAGCCACGGCAGCCACTGGCCCAGTTCGGGCGGCAGTTCCAACAGCAGCGCCTGCGGCGCGGCGCGGTCGAGCAGCTCGGGCAGGACCACCGACAGGGCGGGCGAGTGGTGGCGTATCCCGATCAGGTACGGCTCGCGGCATCCGGCCAGCTCGGCGACGGCCACGGCCGGATCGTCGGGGGCGGTGCCGGGCGCGTTCGCGCCCGGCACCGTCGGCTCAGTTGTCGAGCTCATCGCGCAGTTCCCACAGGCGCCGCCACAGCCGGGCGCCGTCCTCGGCGCGGCGGCGTACCGCGCCGTCCCAGTAGCCGAGCAGCTTGGCGCCGTCGGCGGGGTCGTCCTTGCGGACCACGCCGAGCAGGTGGCCCGGCAGCAGCGACAGCACGTCCCGGTCGCCCGGGAAGTAGGCGACGGCCAGTCCCAGCGACGTCGCCACGGCCACCGCTTCGGCGGTGCTCATCACCGTCGACGGCTTGGGCACGTCCCAGCCCTCCGTCGAGCGGCCCTCGCGCAGGTCCCGGAACGCGGTGACCAGCGCCTCCAGCACCGCCTCGTCGACCTCGAACGGCGCCTTGACCCGCGCCAGCGCCGCACGGGCCTGCCGGGCGACCAGCGCGGTCTCCTGGGCCAGGTCGGCGATCGGGCCGACGGTCTCGAAGTTGAAGCGGCGCTTGAGCGCGGCCGACATCTCCGATACGCCCCGGTCGCGCAGGTTCGCGGTGGCGATCAAAGTGAAGCCGGGCGCGGCGGGGACGGTCGCCCCGGCGGTGCCCGCCAGCTCCGGCACGGCGATACGCCGGTCGGACAGCAGCGACACCAGCGCGTCCTGCACCTCGGGCAGGCAGCGGGTGATCTCCTCGACCCGGGCGACCGCGCCGGTGCGCATCGCGGTCAGGATCGGCGAGGGCACCAGCGCCTCGCTGCTGGGGCCGTGCGCCAGCAGCAGGGCGTAGTTCCAGCCGTAGCGCAGCTGGTCCTCGGTGGTGCCCGCGGTGCCCTGCACCGTCAGCTCGCTGGTGCCGCAGACGGCCGCGGCCAGCAGTTCGGACAGCATCGACTTGGCGGTGCCGGGCTCGCCGACCAGCAGCAGGCCGCGTTCCCCGGCCAGGGTCACCACGCACCGCTCGACCAGGGCCCGCTCGCCGACGAACTTCGCCGGCACGACCAGCTTGGGCGGCAGGCCGTCGCGGCGGTCCTCCTTGGCCAGTTCCAGTTCTCGGCCGTCGCTGCCGGTGATGAAGGTGACCACGGCGCGCGGGGTGAGCCGCCAGCCGGGCGGGCGCGGCCCGCCGTCGTACGCGGCCAGGAACGCCAGCTCCTCGGCGTGCCGGTGCTCGGCGGGGTCGACCTGCCGCGCGGTGTCGGGTGTTGCGGTGGTGGTCATCGGCGCCTCTCGGTGACGAGTTCATCGAATCGCGGTGCGTCGCCCTGGCGCACCCGGGTCCAGGCGAGGTCGAACAGCTGTGGCGCGGGGGCGATCGGCAGCACCACGCCGAGCACGCCCGGACCCTGCGCACCGCCGATCAGCAGGCCGTACTTCCAGGTTTCCAGTGGCAGGTGCGGGGCCTTGAGCGCCAGCCAGCCGCCGGGCAGGAACAGCGACCGTCCGGCGCGCGGCCGCTTGGCGTCCACGACGAGGTCGGTGGCGGCCAGGGCGGCACGGGCGGCCTTCAGCCGGGCGGGCTTCCAGCCGGTCCACGCCGCGACGTTGCGGTCGGTGGGGTCCGGCAGGGCCAGCAGCTGCAGGTACAGCGTGGCGGCGTCGGCGGTCAGGCCGGTGGTCTGGGCGACCTCGGCGACCAGCGCCGGGACCGACCGGGACGGGTCCTTGGCGGCCTCGTCGGACACCGGGTAGCCGACCAGCTGCTCGATCTGGTCGCCGAGCACCGCGCGCAGGCCCGCGACCAGCGCGCTGACGCCGCTGACCTGCGCGAGCAGGACGGCCAGCGCCGGGTCGTCGGCGCCGTCCAGCAGGCTGGTCCGCAGGTGCGCGTGCCGCCAGTCGCCGCCGGGCGGGAACACCAGCGCACCCGCCTGGATGCCGTCGGGGCCCTCGGTGGCGGTGCCGCCCAGGGCGCGGGCCAGGCCGTCGATGTCCTTGGCGGCGATGTGCCCGGCGTGGATGACCAGCTTCGGGTCGCGCAGCCGGGCCCGGAGCAGGTCCAGGACCCGGGGCAGCCCGGCGCGGATCGGGTCGGCTGCGGGCAGGTGGTAGACCAGCCACGGCAGCGTCTTGGTGATCGCGACGATCAGGTCGTCGGTGTCGATCCCCTTGACCTTGCCGTGCAGCCACCGGCAGGTGTCGGGGCTGCTGATGCCGTGCAGCAGTTCGGAGGCCCCGACACCGCTCGCGGCCCGGGACTGGCTGAGCGCCACGATCAGCTCGTCGCGCACGGGTCGGCGTACGCCGTGCCGCTCGACCCACTCCGCCACCACCCGGTCCACGGCCGGGCCGGTGGTCCAGAGCGCGGCCGGGTCGTCGGGCAGCAGCAGCGCGAGCATCCGCACCGTCTCGTCCTGCGCGTTCCAGCGGCGGGCCGCGATGTTCAGCGCGGTCGCGTCGACGTCGCCGAGCCGCTGGCGCAGCTGCTCGTGCTCGGCCCGCTCCCATTGCCGCCGGGGCAGCCCGGCCAGCAGCAGCGTCGCCTCGGCCGGCGACATGCCCGCCCGCTGCGACAGTTCGGCGGGCGCTTCGGGCCGCCACGGCGCCGGGCCGTGCTCGGCCAGCGCCGCCAGGAACGCCGCCACCGAGGCCGGGTCGGCTCCGGTGACGTCGAAGCGCATCTCCTCGTCGAGGGTGTGGCCGGGCAGCGCCCCGAACACCCCGTCGGGGGCGTGGTCGAGCAGGGTCAGCTCGCGGTCGTCGGGGTCGACCGACAGCACCAGCTGCCGCCGCCCGCCCAGGGTCAGCACCTGGCCCACCTGGGCGGTGACGGGGGCGTCGGAGGTGACGTCGATGCGGCGCAGCGCGCTGCCGGGCGCGGTCAGGCCGCTGCGCCCGGCGGCGGCGAGCAGGTCGGCCAGGGCGGTGCGCTGGTCGTCGGGGGTGAACGGGCTGGCCGCGCGGGCCATGGCCGGGCGGAGCAGGCCGAGGCTGTCGATCCAGTCGATGTCGCCGGGGAAGGCGACCCGCTCGGTCGGCACCTCGGGTGCGGTCAGCGCGGCACCGGCGGCCTCCAGCAGCCGTACGGCGCTGTCGCCGCGCCGGTAGCAGTAGCGGATCAGCCCCGACAGCACCTCGGCCAGCTCGTTGTCGCCCACGCCCGCGGGCGTGACCTGGACGGCGGGCTGCTTGACCCGCCCGGCCAGGGTCTCGCCCAGCCGGTGCTGCCGGACGGCCAGCGCGGCCGCGCGCATGACCACCCCGGCCACGCCCGCGCGCAGCGCCGCGTCGGTGACCTCGGGCAGCAACGGTGCGATGAGGTCGGGCAGCCGCTCCATGGCGACGGTGCTGACGCCGCCGTGCTCGTTGGTGGTCCGCGCGGCGGCCACCAGGGCGGCGGCCCGCTCGTCGGTCAACGTGCGCAGCGCTGCCGACCCGGCCTCGTCGCGCGGGCGCAGGTAGTGCCAGAACCCGGCCGGTGGGACCAGGGTGGTGCCCCAGGCGTAGTGCGAGTTGCCCCAGCCGCGGTGGTACTCGCCCAGCGCCGCGCCGTCGGCGGCGTACAGCCGCAGCGTGCTGTTGCGGTAGTTGTCGACCTCGGTCAGGCCGCACACCTGCCCGCCGGGCAGCCGCAGTGCCCCGACCAGGCGGCCCTCGCCCGCGCCCTTGCGCAGCGTGTACGAGGCCCCGTCGATCGACTCGCCGACCCGGCTGCCGTCGGGCCGCTCCCGGACCCGCCAGCCGACCAGGCCGTCGCGCCCGCCCAGCGGGCTGTCGGCCGGGCCCGGGTGCAGGCGGCAGGCGTACAGCTCCAGGGACTCGCCGTCGACGGCGCCGTCCTCCAGGAACGCGGGCAGGCTGGCCCGGCCGAGCTCACCGGTGGCCGGGTCGAACTCACGCAGTTCGTGGCGTTCCCGCCCCGAGCGCCACACCCAGTACGCGGAGCCGTCGCTGAGCACCGGGCCGCCCCGGCGCTCGGAGCGGTCGCCGACGTGCAGCGGTCGGGCGCCGAGGGTGCGGCCGCCGCCGGGCAGCGCCAGCGACACGCCGCGCGAGAGGTCGAACGCCTCGTCGGGCACGGTGAACACGTCGTCGGCGGTGCCGCTCCAGTAGCCGCGCCGCTCGGTTCCGGCGTCCCAGCAGACCAGCAGCTGCCCGTCGACCCAGCGCAGCACCTGGCGCCACTGGTAGCGGCGCTCGGCGGCGGGGATGCGCAGGAGGTGCTCGTACTCGACGCGGTCGGGGCCGACTACCTGGACCAGGTCGCCGACGCGCAGGATCAGGTGCGGCCACTGCTCGACCACGGTCAGGTCGTCGACCTTCGTGCCGTCGAAGCGGCGCACCGCCTCCTCGAAGGCGGGCCAGCCCAGCTCGTCGAGCACGCCCGCGCGCAGGGTGCGGGCGAGGACCGCGGTGACGTCGTGCTCGATCACGGTACGGGCCGCGTCGGTGTGCACGGCCAGGCCCTCGGGGCTGTTCAGCCGCTCCAGCCGGTCCAGGTGGCCGCCGAGGGTGGGCAGTCCGTGCGCACCGACCTCGCGGGCCAGGTTCTCCAGCCAGACGCGCACGGCGGTGCGCAGACCCGCGACCGACAGGACGTGGCTGATCCCCTCGGCCGCGCCACTGCGCCGCCGCAGATACTCCTCGACCCCGCTGACCAGCTCGTCCAGGAAGCGCCCGTCGCCGGCCAGGGCGACCAGGTCGCGGCGGCCGTCGGTGCTGTCGTTGAGCCACTGCCCGACGTCGTAACGGGCGTCTTCGTGCGGCTGCGCCAGCGGCACGCCCAGTGCCAGACAGGCGTCCACGAGGTCCAGGTCGACCTGGTCGTGCCGGCGGCACAGCGCCACCGGCACGCCGTCGGCCTTGAGCCGGGGCGCCATCTGCGCCAGCAGCGCCAGCAGCTGCGGGCTGCGCTTGCGGTCGCGCCAGGAGCGGTTCTCGCGGTGGGAGTCGAAGCGCTGCAGCCAGCCCGCCGGGCCGTCGGGGGAGGCGGCCCCGGCCGCGACGCGGTCGGCGGGTTCGGTCAGCGCGGCCAGCGCGCCCGCCTCGGTCAGCAGCGACAGCCACGTCTCGTCGGTGCAGCTCTTCGGGAACATGCCCAGCAGGCGGCCGCGGATCGCCGGGTCGGCGGCGGCCATCCGGGCCAGCGGCGCGCGGTAGGCGGCCCAGAACTGCTCCGGCGCGCCGACGACGGCGGGGGCGCCGAACAGGTCCCGCAGCACCTGCTCGTCCCCGACGGCCTGGTCCACCTTGGCGGCCTTGGCCAGGCGGCGCAGATCGGTGTGCATCGCCGCGTACGGCGGGAGTCCGCCCAGGACCCGCTCCACGCACAGCCGCCGGAACCGCTCGTAGGCGTCGGCCGGGGTGCACCGGGCAGCCAGGTCCCGGGCGTGCCCGGTCAGCGCCTTCACCGTCAGCGCCCCGGCCAGCGCGAACTCCAGGAACACGGCGTGCTGCCGGTCCTCGTCGATGGTCAGCCCGTACGCCCGCTCGGCGTCACGCGCCTTGCCGAACATGCTCGCCCCGTACGACGTGCTGTCCCCGGCCAGGAAGGCCCGGCCCGCCTCCTCGTAGAACGTGGGCAGGAAGTGCGGCACCGACCGGGCCAGGCGCTCGCCGAGGGCGTCGAACCCCTCCTTGGCCGCGCCGGTGCGCGACTTGGCGATGCGGGCCAGCCGCTCGATCTCCTTGACCAGGGCCAGCGCGTGGTGGCCGTTGGCCGGGTCGTGCACCAGCGCCCAGGCCGGGAAGCCCAGCGCCTGCTGGCGCACCACGCCGACCGGCTCGGTCGACTCGGGCTTGTCGAAGCCCAGGAACTCCATGGTCAGGTCCTCGGCCGCGCCGAGGGTGGCCGGGACCAGGCGCACCACGGTCCGCTCGCCCAGCACCGGGTGCCGGTAGCGGCGCGCGCTCAGCGCGTCGACGGTGTCGTCCTTGGCCACGGCGGTGCCGGTCGGCAGCACCGCACCGGCCTCCAGCAGACCGGCCGCCGGGGAATTCCGCTCGCTCATTCGTCCTCACCCTCCTCCTGCTTCACCACGCGCCCGGCGTACAGGGCCGCGGCCATGCGGATGCCTTCCGACCAGGCCACCGGCCCGACGTCGGCCAGGGCCAGCCCGGCGCCGTCGCGGTCGGTGAAGACCAGGTCGCCGGTCTCGGTCTCGTAGTACGGGTCCTCGGCGCCGACCCAGGAGCGGGCCTCGACCACCCGGCCGCCCTCGAACACCCGGCAGACGGCGTTGCCGCCACGCACCGGGTAACCCAGCTTGGTGGCGCGCGAGGTCAGGTGGCGCAGTTGCTCGTAGCGGCCCCCCGAGTACTCCTCGACGCGGCTCGCGCCCGCCTCCAGCGTCGCCGGGCGGACGTGGATCTGGCGGAACAGCTGGTCCACCGACTGCTGCACGCCCAGGTCCGCCGCGAACTCACGCAGGTCGTCCAGGTCGCTCAGGGTCACCGGGTGTGGGATGAGCACCCGGGCGGCGTCGCGGCGCACCGTCTCGCCGTCGAGGTTGACCACGCCGATGCGCCCCGGCTGCGACCCGCCTGCCGGTTCCGCCGCCCGCAGGAAGCCGACCTCGTCGGGGTCCCAGCCGCCGTCGTCGTCGAGCACCGCCACCACCAGGTCGGTCAGCGCGGTACGCCAGCTCTCGTCCGGCCACACCTGCGCGAGCACCTCCACCGGCACCGGCAGCGAGCGCACCATCCAGCGTTCGATGTCGGTGCGGCACTGCGCCTCGTGGCGTCCCAGCCACTCGGTGAGCTGGCGCAGCCCGACCACGACCGGGTCGTCGCGCAGCGCGGTGGGCACCGAGCGCAGCTCGCGCCCCTTGGCGTTGCGGGCGACCAGCGTCGATTCCCGCAGGGTGACCTCATAGCCACCCGAAGCGGTCAACCATCCCATGTGGACGGCCCCCTTCCTGTCGAGGACACCGGAGGCTAAACCACCGCGGTGACAGTTCTCCCCACCGCGGTGGGCCCAGCGGGGTGACCAGGACGGGCGGGTGGCCGGGGGCGACGACCGGTGCGCGGCGGCAGGAATGAGATGGGCCCGAGCCGGGTATTTCGCGGTTGTTACAGCAGGTGACGGCTATTCGGACGTTAGGATTCGATCAGGCGTACAAGCGCATGAGCATCGCAAAGCGCGCGGGCTGCCACCCGCCGCTGAGCTCGCCGGGAAAGAGGGCGACATGCTGAAGCAGCCGGACGAGGCAGCGGCCTCCCGCACCGCCACCACCGCGCGGGCCCCCGAACCCGAGCCCCCACGCGCTTCCCGGCGGCCCGCCGCCCGAGCCTCGGCGGAGTACCGTCGGAGCCCGAAGCGGAAGAAAGGGTTGCCGATGAAGAGCCGGGCGCTGGTGCTGGGCGGCGGTGGGATCACCGGCATCGCCTGGGAACTGGGCATTCTCGCCGGGCTGGCCGAAGCCGGGCTCGACCTGGGCCAGGCCGACGTGCTGATCGGCACCTCGGCGGGTTCGGTGGTCGCCTCGCTGATCGCCGACCGCACCCCGATCGAGGAGCGCTACGCCACCCAACTGGAGGACCCGGTCAACGAGGTCGCCGACCGGCTGAGCACCCGGATGCTGCTGGGGTACGGCTGGGCCATGCTCTGGAGCAGGCAGCCCGAGCAGTACCGGGCCCGCCTGGGTGCGCTGGCCATCGCCAACGCCCGGATGACCCCGGACGAGCGGCGCGCCGTCATCGCCTCCCGCCTGCCCGATCTCGACTGGCCCGACCGGCCGTTGAAGATAACCGCCAGCGACGCGCACACCGGCGAGTTCGTGGTCTTCGACCGCGACAGCGGGGTGCCGCTGCTCGACGCGGTGACGGCCAGCTGCGCGGTGCCCGGCGTGTGGCCGCCCGCGCAGATCAACGGGCGCAGCTACATCGACGGCGGCATGCGCTCGGCCACCAACGCCGACCTGGCCACCGGATACGAGCGGGTCGTCATCGTCGCGCCGGTGACCGTCGGCGGCGGCCTGGTCTCCAGTGCCTCGCGGCACGCCACCGACCTGCGCGCCGCCGGGGCCCAGGTGAGTCTGGTCAGCCCGGACAAGGCGGCCCGGTCGGCGATCGGCCGCAACATGCTCGATCCGGCCCGGCGGGCCATGTCGGCGCGGGCCGGACGGGCCCAGGCTGTGGTGATCGCCGAAGAGGTGGCCACGATCTGGGGTTGACGACGGGATCCGAAGATCGGCGTGAAATTCGTTGGACATTTTTCACTTCGCCGCTGACCTGGTCGAATCGCGGAGGATCACCACGTTTGAGCAGGTGAACCCCGTCCGAACACGACGTAGCCAAAAGCTGCCGACGCGGCTATGCTCATCGGTAACGCTCGGCTTGGCGACTTCCCCCGTGGTTGCCAAGACGAGCGTTCTTATTTGCCCGCGCTTGACCGCTTTCCGCGGTCAAGCGCGCTGGTCACACCGCCGGGGCGGGTTCGGGGCCGGGCGGTGCGGGTGCGGCCGGTGCGGCCGATTCCTTGCGGGAACGGCCGAACCGCAGGTACAGCACCGGCACGATGATCAGGTTCAGCAGCGTCGAGGTGAGCAGCCCGCCGATGATGACCACGGCCATCGGGTGCTCGATCTCGTGTCCGGGCACGTCCCCCAGCACCACCAGCGGCACCAGCGCCAGACCGGTGGCCAGCGTGGTCATCAGGATCGGCGACAGCCGGTCCAGCGAGCCGCGCAGCACCAGGTCCTTGCCGAAGGACTGCCCCTCGAACCGTTCCAGGTGCTGGTAGTGGCTGATCAGCAGGATGCCGTTACGGGCCGCGATGCCGAGCACGGTCAGCAGGCCCACCAGCGACCCGAGCGAGATGGTGCGCCCGCTGAAGAAGTACGCCGCGAGCACGCCGCCCACCAGCGCCGACGGCAGGGTGAGGAACGACAGGATCGCCAGCCGCCAGCTCTCGAACGACAGCCGCAGCAGGATCAGGATCAGTAGCGCCGCACCGAGGCCGAAGAACAGCAGTCGCTGCGAGGCGGCCTGGCGCTCGGCGTACTCGCCCAGCAGTTCGGCGTGGTAGCCGCGGTCGTAGCTGACGTTGCCCAGTTTGGAGTCCAGGTCCTTGACGACCGCGCCCAGGTCGCGGCCCTCCACGTTGGCGCCGACGTCGATATAGCGCTGGGTGCCGTCGTGCAGGATCACGTTGGGCGTGGACTTGACCTCGACCTTGGCCACGTCACCGAGGCGCACGTGGCCGCCGTTGGGCGTGTCGATGGGCAGGTTCTCGATGTCGGCCACCGAGTCGCGGGTGCCGGGCGTGCTCCATACCACGATGTCGTAGGCCTTGCCGTCGCGGAAGATGTCGCCGACCTCCTCGCCGGCCATCAGCGTCGCCGAGGCGCGCCGCACGTCGCCCGGCTTGACGCCGAACTGCTCCGCCTTGGCCAGGTCGACGGTCACCTCGACCTGCGGCACGTCCACCTCCAGGTCGACGTGGCGGTCGACGGTGCCCGGGGTGTCGGCCATCAACTGCTGGATCTCCTCGGCCTTGCCCCGCAGCTTGTCCAGGTCCTCACCGTAGATGCGCACCACGATCGCGTCACCGGAGCCGGTGAGCACCTCGTCGGTCCGCTCCCGCAGGTACGTGTACACGTTGTGCATGAGGCCCGGGTAGTTCTTGCCGACATCCTCGATCTTGGCGATGGTCTCGTCGTAGTCCACCGCCGGGTCGATACTGATCCACAGCTCGCCGAAGTTGACGCCCGCGGTCTCGTCGCCCAGGAACGCCATGCCGATGTGCGCGCCGAAGGTCTGCACGCCGGGCAGGTCGCGCAGCTCCTTGGAGACGTTCTGGATCATCCGGATCTCCTCGTCGTTGGACGATCCGGGCGCGGTGATGAAGTGCATGAAGACGTTGCGTTCCTTGAACGCGGGCAGCAGCGACTGGCCCAGCCCCGGCAGCGCGGCCAGGCCGAACAGCAGCACCACGCCGGTGGCGGCGAACGCGACGAACGGCTTGCGGACGACGCGGTCGAGCAGCCTGCCGTAGGCGGGCTTGAGCCAGCGCACGACCGGGGACTCCTTGCGGTCCAGCGGGGCGCGCGAGAGCAGCAGCAGCGCCAGGGCCGGGGTCACCGTCAGCGCGACCACCAGCGACGCCAGCACCGCCAGGGTGTACGACAGCGCCAGCGGCCGGAAGAACGCCCCGGTCAGCCCGCCCAGGAAGAAGATCGGCACCGCCGCCGCGACGATGATCATCGTGGCGTACACGATCGGGCTCCGCACCTCCAGGGACGCGTCCAGGACGATGGACGCGGTGGAGCGGTCCGAACCCTCGGCCCGCGCCTGGCGCAGCCGTCTCATGATGTTCTCGATGTCGATGATCGCGTCGTCGACGACCACGCCGACGGCGATCACCAACCCGGCCAGCACCATGGTGTTGATCGTGGCCCCGCGATAGTAGAGCACCAGCCCCGCGGCCACGATGGACAGCGGGATCGCGACCAGACTGATCAGCGCGGTACGCCACTCGAACAGGAACAGCGCCAGCACCAGCACCACGAACAGGCAGCCCAGCAGCAGCGCCCGGGACAGGTTGTCCACCGCGGTCTCGATGAACGAGGCGGGCCGGAAGATGGTCGGGTTGACCTTGATGCCGGTCAGGCCCGGCTCCAGCGTCTTCAGCGCCTGCTCGACGCCGTTGGTGACGTCGATGGTGTTGGCCCAGGGCAGCTTCTCCACGATCAGCATCACGCCGGGCTGGCCCTCGATCACCGCGTCGCCGATGAGCGGCTGGTGGCCCTCGACCACGTCCGCCACCTCGCCGAGGCGCAACGGCGCCTGGCCGGCCCGCGACACGGTCACCTTGGCCAGGTCGGCCGCGGTGCGGATGGGCAGCACGTGGCGTACGCCGATGGTCTGGTTGGGGGTGGTGACCTGGCCGTCGGTGCCGATCACGGCGCCGTTGGAGAACTGGAGCAGCCCCACCTCCAGCGCGTCGGCGGTCTCGGTCATCACCTGGTCGAGCGAGACGCTGTGCGCCTGCATCCGCTTCGGGTCGACCTGCACCTGGAGCATCTGCAGCTGCTCGCCCCAGATCGCCACGTTGGCGACCCCGGGCACCTCGAGCAGCTTGGCGCGAATGGTCCAGTACGAGATCATCGACATCTCGATGATCGACCGGGAGTCCGAGGTCAGCCCGATCTTCATGACCCGACCCATGGACGAGACCGGCTGCAGCATGACCGGCGGCGCCGCCCAGGTCGGCAGGGTCGGCGTCACCGCCACCATCCGCTCCGACACCAGCTGCCGGGCGGTGAACAGGTCGGTGCCCGGCTTGAACAGCAGCTCGATCGAGGACAGCTGGGCCAGCGACTTGGACCGCATCGTCTCCAGGCCCTCGACGCCGTTGAGCGCGTTCTCCATCGGCACGGTGACCAGCGACTCGACCTCACCCGCGGACAGGCCCAGGCACGCGGTCTGGATCTCCACGCGCGGCGGGGCGAACTCGGGGAACACGTCGACCGGCATCTTGCGCAGCTGGACGAAGCCGAGCGCCATCATCCCGGCGGCCAGTGCCACCACCAGCACGCGGAACTTCAGGCTCGTCGCGACGATCCAGCGCATCATGACCGGTTCACTCCCCCGCCGCTACTCTTCCTCGACCCCGACCTCAGTGCCGTAGAGCTCGTCGACGCCCTGGACCACCACCTCGGTCCCTGCCTTCGGCCCCTCCTTGAGCACCACGGTGTCGCCCGCGACGGTCTCCACCGTCACGTGTTGGCGCAGGTACTCCCGGTCGCCGACGACGGCGTAGGCCCAGGTGTCGCCGGTCGGGTCATAGAACAGCGCCTGGTACGGGATGGTCAGCTTCTGCTTGCTGCCGTACTTGGCCGTGGCCACCGGGGCGGTGACGATGCCTAGATGCTCCACCGCCTCCGGCTGCAGCGTCACCTTGCTCAGATCCGTGCCGTCGACCGGCTCGGCCACCCCGGACGTGTCGTTCTGGGTGTCGACGATGTCCGACAGCGGCGGGTATGAGCTGCCCAGCATCGACGCCAGCCCGATGCCCACGGCGACCACGACCACGGCACCCAGGCCCCATTTGAGCCATCTACGGTCCGGCCTCGCGCCGCTGCTGCCAGGACCTGCGCTGTTGCCCGACATGGCGTCACGCTCCCTCTGCGGTGGACGGGGCGGTCCCAGCCGGACCGGCCGCCGGGCGCTGCTCGCGTGCCGGGTCGAAGAACCCGTGCAGCACGGGCAGCAGGTACAGGATCAGCAGCACCGCCGTGACCAGGCCGCCGAGCGCGGTGACCGCCAGCGGGCGCAGGATCTCCAGGCCCGCCACGTTGCCCAGCGCCAGCATCGGCACCAGCGCCGCCGCGACGGCCAGCGCGGTGGTGACGATCGGACCGAACCGGTCGCCGACGCCGTAGGTCGGTCGCACGCCGGTCGCGGCGGCCTCGGCCGCCTGCTGTTGCCAGCCGCGCACCAGCAGCACACCCTCGCGTACCGCCAGCGCCAGCGGCACCCCGAGGCCGAGCAGCGAGCCGATCGAGATCCCGACGCCGGTCAGCAGCGCCAGCAGCACCCCGCCGAACAGCGACGCGGGCAGCAGCAGGATCAGCAGCGTGGCCAGCCGCCAGCTGCCGAACGCCGCCTGCAGCAGCAGGTACGTCGCGATCGCGGCGACGGCGAGCAGGGCCAGCAGCCGCCAGTGCGCGGCGCCCGCGGTGGTGTAGTCGCCCAGCACCTCGGCGTGGTACTCGACCGGGAACTTCACGTTCTTCAGCTCGCCCTGGATGTCGCGGGCGACCAGGTCGACCGGGCGACCGGTCACGTCGACCGGGATGTCCACCCGGCGCGACACGGAGTCGTGGCGGATGTTCGACGGCGCTGACACCATGTGCACGTTCGCCACGTCGGACAGCTTCACGTGCCCGCCGCTCGGGGTGTCGATGAGCAGGTTGCCGACGGCGGCGACGCTGTCGCGCACCGACGGCACGCCCAGCACCACCACGTCGAAGACCTTCTGCTCCTCGAACAGGCTGCCCGCGGTCAGGCCGGAGATCAGCACGGCGGCGCTGCGCCGGACGTCGCCAGGCTTGATGCCGTACTTCTCCGCCTTGGCCAGGTCGACTTCGACCTCGATGGTGGCCTGGTTCTTGCTCAGGTCCTCCGGCCGCGCGGTGACGCCGTCGACCTGCGCCAGCACCCCGCGCACCTCCTGGGCCTTGGCCCGCAGCGTGTCGAGGTCCTTGCCGTAGATCCGCACCACCAGGTCGCCCTTGGTGCCCGTCAACGCCTCGTTGACCTGCTGTGCCGGGTAGGTCACCACGTGGTGGTCGAAGCCCGGGTACTGGTCGACGACGCTCTGGATGCGGTCGGTGGTGGCGGTGTAGTCCGCCTTCGGGTCGAGGGTCAGCCAGAACTCGCCGGAGTTCATGCCGACGGCCTGGTCGGAGTTGATCGCCCGGCCGACGTGCACGCCCACGTTGGACACGCCCTCGGTGGCCCGCAGCCGGGTGCCGACCGCACCGGCCACGCGCACCATCTCCTGCTGGGACATGCTCGGCACGCCGGTCCAGCGGATCAGCAGGTTGCGGTCCTGCGGCACCGGCAGCAGCGCCTGGCCGCCCAGCAGCGGCGCGAGCAGCGGCCCGGCCAGCGCCAGCACCAGCGCGGTGGCGAGCGCGAGCTTCGGGCGGCGGTCGGCGCGCGCCGACAGGCCCTCGTAGCGCGTCCGCAGCCAGCCCAGCGCGCGCGACTGCGCGGGCAGGTTCGCCCGGCGGTACAGCAGCCAGGACAGCACCGGGGTGAGCGTCAGCGACAGCAGCAGCGACGCCAGCACCGCCAGCGCGCACGACCACGCCACCGGGGCGGTGAAGGCGCCGGTCAGACCGCCGATGAACAGCAGCGGGGCCAGTCCGGCGAGCAGGATCAGGGTGGCGTACAGCAGCGGCACGCGGGTGCGCAGCACCGTGTCGGTGAACGACTGCTCGGTGGCGGGCTCGCCCTCGCGGCGTACCAACCCGCGTCTGGCGTTGTCGGTCTCGGTGACCACGTCGTGCACCACGACCGTGAGCGCGAACATCAACCCCGCCAGCACCAGCATGTTCACACCGCTGCCGCGCAGGTCGAGCACGAGCACCGCCAGCAGCAGCGACAGCGGGATCACGATCAGCGCGATCAGCGCGGCGCGCCAGTCCAGCAGCAACGCCCCGATCACGATCACCGCGAGCAGGATGCTCAGCAGCACCGAGGTGCGCAGGTTGCCCAGCGCCGACTCGATGAAGGTGGCGGGGCGGTACAAGGAGGTGTCCACCTGGACTCCGGTCATACCCGGCTCCAGGGACTTCAGCGCCTCCTCGACGCCCTTGGTGACCTCGAGCGTGTTGGCGCCCGGGAACTTCTCCACCACCAGCATCAGACCGGGCTTGTCCCCGACCAGGGCGTCGCCGATCAGCGGGAGCTGGTGGTCCTCGGTCACCGTGGCGACGTCGCCCAGCCGCGTCGTCTTGCCGTCGTGCTGCACCGGGGGCGCGGCGGCCTGGTCCTCACCGGTGTTGGCCCGAGCCTGCTCCAGCGGCACCTTGGCCAGGTCGGCGGCGGTGTGGATGGGCAGGATGTGCTGAATGCTCAGCCGCTGGTTGGGCGTCTCGACGAAGCCGCTGGTGCCGGGTGTGGACGCCTCGACGAAGGTCAGCGGGGACACCCACAGCGCGTTGCCGGTCGTCTCGACCACCTGGGTGAGCGTCACGCCCGCGTCGGCCAGCCGCTGGGGATCGACCTGGACCTGCAGCTGGCGTTCCCGTTCGCCCCAGATGGACACATTGGCCACACCAGGCACACCCATCAGCCGGGGCTTGACCTGCCAGTGCGCCAACAGCGACATGTCGATCAGCGACACGTCCGGCGAGGACAGGCCGACGACCAGGACCCGGCTGGTGGAGGAGACCGGCTGGATCATGTTCGGGGCCTTCGACACATGCGGCAGGGCCACCGCCTGGGTGAGTCGCTCCTGCACCGCCTGGCGGGCCCGCAGCACGTCGGTGCCCGGCTCGAACACCAGATCCACCTGCGACAGGCCGCCCAGCGACTGCGACCGGATCGACTCCAGCCACGGCACGCCGTTGAGCAGGTCCTGTTCCAGCGGGACGGTGATGAACTGCTCCACCTCGGTCGCCGAAAGACCCAGCGCCTCGGTCTGGATCTCGACCGTCGGCGGCGAGAACTCGGGCAGCACATCGGAGGCCGACCGATTCAGCCTGGTGACACCGAAGAACATCAACAGCGCGGCCACCGGTATGACCAGCAGCCGGAACTTCAGGCTCGATCGGATGATCCAGTGCATCATCAGCCCGCCCCGTCCTCAGCGGTAGCGGAGACGACGGACCGAGCGAACGCACTCAGTGCGAGCGCCGGGACCGACGCTTCCGCGGTCTGGCGGAAGTCCTACGCCTGCCAACGCTACGCCCGAATTCCGTGCCAACTTGGAGCTTTCTGGCAGTCGGGGTCAATCCGGGAAGTTGCTGTGAGCACGCTGGACGGTGGCCCGACTGGGGCGGGCGTGTTGTCGGTCGGGTCGGGTAGTGTGCCGCGCGGCGAGGTCGTAGCGCAGAGGTCGTCGCGCCTTGACTGCAAGCTGGAGGACGTCGGTTCGAATCCGACCGGCCTCGCCCCCACAGCAATCCGTGGCTCCGGATCGGCGGCAACGCGGCCCGTCCGGCCACGCCGGCCGCGCCTGGAGGGATCGATGCCGCCGAGCAGCACGTGGGTGCCGTCCGCGCGCGGCGCGGGGCCGAGCGTGAGCCCTTCCGATGTGGACACCTGTCTACGCGTGCTGGACGCGTTGCGCGACGGGACGCTGGACGAGGCCGACGCGGAGGCGGTCGGGCGGGCGGTCGGCGCGGTGTACCGCGACGGGCGCAAGGAGCGCCGGGCGGCCCGTTCGGCGGCGCGTCGGGAACAGGACCAGGAACTGCTGGCCGCAGCGCGCCGGTACCGGGAGGAGATTCCCGCGCTGACGGCGTCCGCGCCGTCCGGAACGGATGCGGCCGAGGCGCCGTCCCGGCTGCACAAGCCGCGCCGCTGCTACGTGTGCAAGACGCACTACCGGCTGGTCGACGCCGACTACCACCTGATGTGCCCGGACTGCGCGCGGGACAACCGGCAGCGGCGCGACGCCCGGTGCGATTTGACCGGGCGGCGGGCGGTGGTGACCGGCGGCCGCGTGAAGATCGGGTTCCACGTCGCCCTGAAGCTGCTGCGCGACGGCGCCGACGTGCTGGTCACCACCCGGTTTCCGTACGACGCCGCGCGCCGCTTCGCGGCCGTGCCCGACGCCGCCGACTGGCGCGACCGGCTGCACGTGCACGGTGTCGACTTCCTCGACCTGACCGGCGTGCTCGACCTGGTCGACACGGTGCACCGGCGCTGGGACCACCTCGACATCCTGGTCAACAACGCCGCGCAGACGCTGCACCGCCCGGCGGCCTACCACCGCGAGGTGCGGGCGGCCGAGCTCACCCCGCTGTCGGGCGCGGCCGCCGCGATCTCGGCGGTGCCCACCCGCGGGCACGCCGCCGCCGGGACCACCGCCCCCCTGCCCGCGCTGGTGCAGACGCTGTTCCCGGCCGGGGCCGTCGACGAGACCGGCGAGCCGCTTGACCTGCGCGAGGTCAACAGCTGGGTGCTGCGCGACCGGGACGTGACGCCACAGGAGTGGCTGGAGGTGCACGTGGTCAACGCGTTCGCGCCGTTCCTGCTCACCTCGCGGCTGCGGCCGCTGCTGACCGCCGCGCCGCACCCGCTGCGGCACGTGGTGCAGGTGTCGGCGATGGAGGGCAGCTTCTCCAGGGAGTACAAGACCGAGCGCCACCCGCACACCAACATGGCCAAGGCGTCCATGAACATGCTGACCCGCACCCTGGCCGCCGACTACCACCGCGACGGCATCCTGATGAACAGCGTGGACACCGGCTGGGTCACCGACGAGCGGCCGCACCCGGCCAAGCAGGCGCAGCGACAGGCCGGGTTCCGCCCGCCGCTGGACGTCGTCGACGGCGCCGCCCGGGTGTACGACCCGATCGTGCGCGAACGCCACGGCGACCCCGTGCACGGCGCCTTCCTCAAGGACTACCGGCCGGTGCCGTGGTGACCGAGCCGACCCCGCCCACCGGCCCGACGCCGGTCCGCTGCCCCGCCATCAGCCACCCCGAACTCGGCCTGGCCGACCCGGGCGACTTCGACGCGCTGCTGGCCCGCCTGGGCGAGCCCGACGCCGCCGCCGCGCCCGAGGACTTCCCGCGCGGCACCCTGCAGCCCGACGGGCGCCTCGACCTGTGCAAGCAGGGCCTGGGGCCGTACGCGGCGCAGCGGGTGGTGCAGGCCGCCGTCCGGTTCGGCCACGCCACCCACCTGCTACTGGGCACCAACGGCCTGGGCAGCGAGGGCGCCCGCGTGGTCGCCGACGCGCTCACCCCCGGCCACCGGGTGCGGACGGTCTACCTGGGCTGCAACCGCATCGACGCCGACGGCGCCGGGGCGCTGGCCGACCGGCTGTCCACCGACCGGACGGTGCGGGCGCTCTGGCTCAAACGCAACCCGATCGGCGACGCGGGCGTGGCCCGGCTGTGCCCCGCGCTGGCCGCCAACCCCACGCTGCGCACCCTGGACCTGGTGAACACCGGACTCAGCGCCTCCGGGCTGGCCGAACTGGCCCGCACCCTGGCCGGGCGGGCGACCCCGCTGGAGCGGTTGTTCCTGGGCGGCAACGGCCTCGGGCCGGACGCCGTCGCGGCGCTCGCCTCGATCATCCACGACGGCCGGGTGCGCGAGCTCTACCTGGCCGCCAACGCCCTCGGCGACACCGGCGCCGCCGCCCTGGCCGAGGCCGCCGAAGGGCTGCCGATGACGCTGGGCCTGGGCGGCAACGGCATCACCCCCGCCGGGACGGCCGCGCTCGCGGCCCGGCTGGGCGCCTGGCACGCCCTCGACCTGGCCCGACCGCCGTCGGAACGGGCATTGGGCGCCAGTGCCAACATCGTCGCCGATGAGGGCGCGGCCGCCCTGGCCGCGGTGCTGCCGAGCAGCGCCCTGCGGCGGTTGGACCTGCGCTTCACCGGCATCGGCGGGCGTGGGGCGAAGGTGCTGGTCGCGGCCCTACACGATGGCATGCCGCTGCGCTACCTCGGGCTCAACGGCGGCGTGCCCCGGCGGCTGCGGCGGCTGTCGACCGCCGTGCTGGGCCCGGCCGAGGCCCCGCACCCCGACATCAGCGCGATCGCGAGCGTGTACCGGTGACCGACGAGACGTCCGACCAGAACGAGCTGCCCACCTGGCGCCGGGTGCGCCGGTATGCCGTACCGGCGCCGATGATCGCGCGGGCCACGGCCCGGCGGCTGGCCGGGGACTGGCGCGGCGCCTGCGCCGCCGCCAACGTGGACGTGGTGTTCGACGCGGCGAAGCTCGCCGACACCTACGGCGCCGAGGCCGCCGCGCGGCTGGCCGACGA
Organism: Catellatospora tritici; assembly: GCF_019083965.1. Taxonomy (GTDB): domain Bacteria; phylum Actinomycetota; class Actinomycetes; order Mycobacteriales; family Micromonosporaceae; genus Catellatospora; species Catellatospora tritici. The sequence goes on along the minus strand of NZ_JAHRCY010000003.1, from coordinate 319,443 downwards.
GCTGGCCGGGTTCGCCCCCGACCTGCTGCGCTGGCACCTGCCCCGGGCGCTGGGCGGGCGCACCAGTCTCGCCACCGGCGAGCAGTTCGCGCTCGCGCCGATGGTCGAGCGGGTCGAGGCGCAGCTGCCCCGCCTGGTGGTGCTGCTGCCGAAGACCGTCGACGGCTCGCAGCGGCTGCGCCTGGACGTGCGCACCGCCGCCCGGGAGGAGCTGCCCGGCTACCTGTGGGACGCCCGCGAGGCGCACGGGCTGCGCGCCGCCTGGGGCGGCGCGGACCGGATGCCGTTTCTGGCCGCCGACGGCACCCCGCTGGCCGCCGCCGACCTGGGCGTCGGCACCGGTGCGGCGGCTCGGGCCGAGCGCGCGGCCGCGCTGCTGGCCGCCGGTGACGTCGTCGGGGCCTGGCGTGAGGCCGGGATCGATCTCGACCCGGCCGACGCCAAGGGCCGCTGGGGGGTCACCATGACCGTCCGGAGCCTGCCCGCGCTCAACCTGGCCGGCCTGCTCCCGCAGGCCCGCGCCTTGGCCGCGCGGCACAACGTGACCGCGGTCCAGGTCAATTTCGGCTGGCGCATCCACGTCGAGCTGGACCTGAGCGACGACGCCGAGTGGCCCGGGGCGGACGAGGACCGTCGGTCCGGGCCGGACGGCGGCGGCGTGGTCCGGGCCCGGCTCACCAACGACCGCGACACCACGGCGGCGGAGCTGGCCGAGCCGCTCCACCGGCTGCCGGTCGACCTGGAGCTGCTGCGGCACGGGCTCATCACCGTCGCCGACCTGCATCCGCTGGTGCGGGCGGCCCTGGTTCCCGGCGCGGACGCGCCGCAGCCGGACGACGAGCCCGAGGTGCCCCGGTTCGAGCCGGTCGCGGTGCGCTGCCGAGGTGCCTGGCACCGGGTGCACAACGACGCGGGCCGGTTGCAGGTGCTCGACCACACGCCCGAGGAGGTGCTGCGCGAGCAGATGATGCGCAGCCTCGGCGGGCAGACGGCGGGCTGCTTCGCCGCCGAGCAGGCGTGGCGCAGCGGTGCCGGGCGGCTGCCGCGCAGGCTGCGGGCCCAGCGCGACGACCTGATGCAGCGGGTGCTGCACGGCGACACCGACGGCCTGTTGGCACTGCTCGACCGGGGCATGGACCCGCAGGTGCGCGACGGGCGCGGGTTCACGCTGCTGCACCACCTGCGCTGCCTCGACCACGAGCGGGTGCTGCCGCGGCTGCTGGCCGCCGGGCTGCCCGTGGACGCCCGCGACCACAAGGGGCGTACGCCGCTGCACGTCGCGGTCGGCTGGGTCGGCACGTCCGCGCTGGTCAAGGCGCTGCTGGAGGCCGGGGCCGACCCGAAGGCCGACGACGCCGACGGGGTGTCGCCGACGCTGCTGCTGGAGTACAAGGGCGGCGACATGTTCGACGACGAGGACGAGGACTGGTTCGACGGGCAGCAGGACCTGCGCCTGGTGAAGCGGTACCTCGAAGAGGCCGCCGAGCGGTGAGGCGCGCGCGAGGGCCCGCGTCCATGCTCGACGAGTCGATCCAGCCGGATCTGCCGAGCTGGCGTCGGGTGCGGCGGTACGCGGTGCCGCAGCGGATGATCGCTCGGACGACGGCCAGGCGGCTGGCCGGGGACTGGCGGGGCGCCTGCGCGGCCGCAAACGTGGAGGTCGCCTTCGACGAGGCGGATCTCGTCGAAGCGTACGGTGCCCGGACGGCGGCCCGCCTCATCGACGAGCTGACCGGATTCGCCCCGGATCTGCTGCGCTGGCACCTGCCCCGGGCGCTGCGCGGGCGCACCGGCCTGGCCACCGAGCGGTCGTTCGTCCTCGCCCCGAAGGTCACCCGGGTGACCGACGACATGCCACGCCTGGCGGTGCTGCTGCCCGCGTTCGTCGACGGATCGCAGCGGCTGCGCCTGGAGATCCGCGACACCGGCGGCACCCCGGAGCTGCCCGCGTTCCTGTGGGACGCACGCGAGGCACACCGGCTGCGTGCCGTCTGGGGCGGCTCGGCCGAGCGCATGCCGTTCCTCGCCCCGGACGGCACCCCCCTCACCCAGCAGCGGCAGCAGGAGCTGGCGGGTTCCGACTCCGCCACCAGGGCCGAGGACATCGCCGCGCTGCTGGCCATGGGCGACCTGGACGCCGCGTGGGAGCTGGCCGGCATCCCGCTGGTCTCCGAGCACGTCGACGACGAGGTCAAACCGGTCAGCCACCACTACGGCGCGAAGGCCGTTCGTGACGTGCTGCGCAGCCGGGGACAGGCGCGGCAGCTGAACCTCGTGGGGTTGCGCCTTCTGGTCGACGACCTCACCGCGAGACACGGCGTGGCCGCGATGGGGCTGACGTTCGGCGGTCAGGCCCGCATGGTGGTGCGGCGGGGCGCGGACGGCGGGCTCACGGCGCGGCTGCCCGCCCACGGCGTCTCGTTCGTCGACCTCCCCGAGCTGCTGCATCGGCGCCCGGTCGACCTCGACCTCCTGCACCACGGAATGATCACTCTCGACGAACTCCATCCACTGGTACGCGCGGCGGTGCTGCCCGGCGCACCGACCGCGTCACCCGCCGCACCACGGCCGGTGTCCGAGCCGGTCCGGGTCCGGTGCCGGGGTGCCTGGCACCAGGTGCGCCCCGACCCGGGCGGCCTGCTGTTGCTCGATCACTCCGCCGAGGAGATGCTGCGCGAGCAGACGCTGCACAGCCTGGGCGGCGCGGTCGCGGGCTGCTTCGCCACCCGGCTGGCGTGGCAGACCGGGTCTGGGCGCCTGCCCCGACGGCTGCGCGCCCAGCGCATCGACCTCATGCAGCTGGTGCTGCACGGCGACGCCGATGAGGCGCTGGACCTGCTCGACCGCGGTATGGATCCGTCGATACGCGACGGGCGCGGGTTCACGCTGCTGCACCTGCTGTCCTACCTGGAACACGAGCGGCTGCTGCCGCGGCTGCTGGCGGCCGGGGTGCCCGTGGACGCGCGCGACCGCGAGGGCCGTACGCCGCTTCACGTCGCCGTCAAGCGGGCCACCTCCTTGCCGCTGGTGCGGGCGCTGACGGAGGCGGGCGCCGACCCGTACGCCGAGGACCGGCACGGAATGTCGCCGTGGCGGTGGGTCCTGCTCCTGACGGACTCCAGCGAGGAGGAGGACGGCGACGAGGACGACGAGGTGCTTCGGCGACTGGGCACCCCCTCGGCGCGCAGGCTTCTGATACGGCGATACCTGGAACAGTGGAGAAGGCGTGACGACTTTGGATGACCCGCTGCTGGCGGCTGATGAACTGATCGGGCGGACCCGGTCGTGGCGCGGCGAGCCGGTGACCGATCCGCGTGCCCAGGCGCTGGCGCTGGCGGTGTCGGCGAACCTGCCGGTGCTGCTGTGGGGCGAGCCTGGCATCGGCAAGTCCGCGACGCTGCAGCAGCTCGCGGTGGGGCTGGGCGTGCCGCTGGAGACGGTGATCGCCAGCGTGCACGAGCCGTCGGACTTCGCCGGGCTGCCGATCGTCGGCGACAACCCGGCCGTGGACGGGGTGCCGATGGCGCCGCCGGACTGGGCGGTGCGGCTGGCCCGTACCGGTCGGGGCCTGCTGTTCTTCGACGAGCTGTCCTCGGCACCCCCGGCCGTGCAGGCGGCGCTGCTGCGGGTGGTGCTGGAGCGGCGGGTCGGCAGCCTCGAGCTGCCCGCCTCGATCCGGATCGTGGCGGCGGCCAACCCGCCTGCCAGCGCCGCCGACGGCTGGCACCTGAGCCCGCCGCTGGCCAACCGGTTCGTGCACCTGCACTGGACGCACGACCCGAAGGCGGTCGCGCGCGGCCTGGCCGGAACGTGGCCCGCGATCACGGTGCCGTCGGTGATCCCGTCGCGGGCGGCAGGCGCGGTGGCGCGGGCGCGGGGCACGATCGCCGGTTTTCTCACCGCCCGGCCGGGTCTGGTGCACCACCTGCCGACCGACGCCGACAGCCGGGGCGGGGCGTGGCCGTCGCCGCGCAGCTGGGAGATGGCGCTGCGACTGCTGGCGTTCCACCTGTGCACCGACACCAGCCGCGACGCGCTGGCCACCGCGGTGATCGGCGCGGTGGGCGACGGGCCGGGGCTGGAGTTCATCACGTACCTGCAGGAGCTGGATCTGCCCGATCCGGAGCGGGTGCTGGCCGACCCGGACGCGTTCACGCTGCCCGAGCGGGGTGACCGGCAGCTGGCGTTCCTGACGGCGGTGGTCGCGGCGGTGCAGGCGGAGGTGACCCGCAAGCGCTGGGAGGCGGGCTGGGTGGTGCTGGCCAAGGCGGTGGAGGCGGGCGTGCCGGACGTGGCCGCGCGGGCGGCGCTGGACCTGGCGGCGCTGCGCGACACCGACTGGCCGGTGCCGGACTCGATCGACGCCTTCGTCGAGGTGCTGAGCCTGTCCGGAATGCTGTCCGGGCGATGACCGGCGGGCTGGACCGGACCCGGCTGCTCGCCGCGCGGCTGCGCGCCGCCCAGGACCGGCCGTACCTGGCCACGGCCTTGTACAGCCTCACCATCGTCGCCAGCGAGCAGGTGCCGACGATGGGCGTGGACCGGCACTGGCGCTGCTACGCCAACCCCCGGTTCGTCGCCGAGACGCCGGTCGACCAGCTGGCGGCGGTATGGATCCACGAGGTCGCACACCTGCTGCGCGACCACCACGGCCGGGCCGACCGGCTGCCCGTCGCCGACCGGCGCGACCACCACCGGCTCAACATCGCGCAGGACTGCGAGATCAACGACGACCTGCTCGCCGACGGCCTGCCGCTGCCGGAGTCCCGGGTCGACCCGAAGGCGCTGGGCCTGCCGATCGGGCAGCTGTTCGAGCAGTACCTGCCGTCGCTGCCGAACACTCGGTACGTGCTGGTGGAGTGCGGGTCGGGGGCGCATGGAAACCCGATGCCATGGGAACTGGATCCGGCGGGGGCCGCCGGGGTGCCCGGGGTGGAGGCGGATGCGATCCGGCGGCAGACCGCGCACGCGATGCGCGGCCACCAGCGCTCGCGCGGCAAGCTGCCGGCGGGTTGGCAGCGCTGGGCGCAGCAGGTGCTGGAGCCGGTGGTCGACTGGCGCCAGGCGCTGACCGGCGCGGTACGCGAGGCGGCGGCCTGGGCCGGCGGGGCGGTGGACTACACGTACCAGCGGCCGTCGCGGCGCGGGGCGGCGCTGCGCGGGGTGGTGCTGCCGAGCCTGCGCGCCCCGCTGCCGCGCGTGGCGATCGTGGTGGACACCTCGGGTTCGATGTCCGAGGACGACCTGGCCGCGGTGATGGGTGAGATCTCGGGGGTGCTGCGCGCGGTGGGCGTACGCGGCAACCGGGTCACCGTGCTGGCCTGCGACGCCGACGTGCACGCCACACGCAAGGTGGCCACCGTCGGCGAGGTGGTGCTCGCGGGCGGCGGCGGCACGGACATGCGCGTGGGCGTCGCGGCGGCGCTGGCGGTGCCGCAGCCGCCGCACGTCGTGATCGTGCTGACCGACGGCTACACGCCGTGGCCGGAGGCGGCGCTGAGCCGGACCCGGATCATCGCGGGCCTGGTCGGGGACCAGCCGCCGACGCCGCCGGGGTGGATCGAGTCGATTCTCATCACGACGAACTCGGGCAAAGCATGAGCCAAGTCCGATAAGAGATGGTTTGGTGTACCCATACGATCAGCACATTCGGGGGGATCGGCCATGGGCACACTCGCTCGGCGTACGGCGATGACCGGCGCCATCGGTGCCGCAGCGGCGGCTCTGTCGTTTCCGGTCGCGGCGTTCGCCGCCGCCGACGTCACCGTCAACCCCGCGGCGGTCGCCCCGGGCGGGGTGTTCACCGTCGCCGCCTACTGCAGCGCCAGCGCCACCTCGGCACAGCTCAGCGGCACGAGCTGGGGCGGCCCGTCGGAGATCAACCTGGACGGGTACGCCGAGGGCGGGCCGGGCGCGTTCGCGTCCTCGCTGACCGTGCCGACCACGACCCTGCCCGGGACGTACACGCTGGACGTGACCTGTGGCGACGGCGAGACCGGCAGCGGCAGCCTGGTCGTGTCGCCGGCCGGCGCGCCCGCGGGCGGCGGCGGCTCGACCTCGGGCGGACCGAACCGGGTCATGCTCGCGGTGGGCGGCAGCCTGGTGCTGGTCTCCGGCGCGGGCGCCGGTCTGCTGCTACGCCGGAGGTACCGTGGCAACCACTGCGCCTGAGCCGGCGCCCTGGTCCCACCCCGACGAGCGGACCGGCCGCGCCTCGGTCACCGTGGCGCCCAGCCAGGCGCTGGTGCCGGTGTCCACGCAGGTCCCGGCGCAGGTGCAGCAACTGCTCGGCCGCCACCGCGCGGGCGGGCGCCGCCGCGACGGCCGGTTGCCCGCCACCACGCTGGTGGTGCTGTGCGCGCTGGCCGGGCTGGTGCTGCTGGCCGCCGCGTTCGTGACCGCGCCCAAGCCGCCGCCGCAGCCCGCCGTCGACAGCGGCCGCTACCAGGCCGGGGACACCGACCGGCGCCCCGACGCGCGCGGTGTCCGGCCGATGGAGCGGTCGGTGCCGGTGCGGGTGCGCATCCCGACGATCAACGTGGACGCGGTCGTGGTCACCGTCGGCACCAACCTCGACGGCACGCTGCAGGTCCCCGAACTCACCCACGCCGACCTGACCGGCTGGTACCGGTACGGCCCGAGCCCCGGCGAGCGCGGCAACGCCGTCATCGTCGGCCACGTCGACACCCGCGCCAGCGGCCCGGCCGTCTTCTACGAGCTGGGACGGCTGGCGGCGGGCACCCGCGTCGAGGTGGTGCGGATGGACGGCAGCGTCGCGGTGTTCAGCGTGGTCAAGGTGCGATCGTTTCCCAAGGCCGAGTTCCCGGCCACCCGGGTGTACGGCACCAGCGACGACATGGGGCTGCGCCTGGTCACCTGCGGTGGGACGTACGACGCGACCCAGCGCGGCTATCTGAACAGCACCGTGGTCTTCGCCGCCCTCACCGGCACCGAACGCGTGAGCTGACTCAGCCCACCAGTTCGGCCACGGCCGACTCGAACACGTCGGTGTGCCGGGCGACGTCGGCGTCGGAGGTGTCCGGGCACATCAGCGCCATGTTGTGGAACGGCGTCATCAGGATGCCCCGGTTCAGCGTGTACAGGTGCATGTACTCGTCGAGCGGGTCGTCGGCGGCCGCGGCGGACTCGCCGCCCGAACGCGGCGCCGGTCGGGTGAACCGGTACTCCGCCCGCGCCCCGAGCTGGGTCACCGACCAGGGCACGTCGGCGGTCTCCAGCACCCGCCGCACCTCCTCGGTGTATGTGGACGCCAGCCGGATCATGTGCGCGAACGCGTCGTCGGTGAGCACCTCGCCCAGCGTGGCCCGCATCGCCGCGAGCGAGAGCGCGTTGCCCGCCAGGGTGCCGCCGACGCCGCCCACGTCCACGATGTCGGCCTCACCGCTGCTCGCACGCCGGTGCACCGCGTCGGCGACCTCGTCGGAGAGGCCGTACGCGCCGCAGGGGATGCCGCCGCCGATGGACTTGCCGATGACGAACACGTCGGGGCGCAGCCCGTCGCGCCTGGTCATGCCGCCGGGTCCGGCCGAGATGGTGTGCGTCTCGTCGATCATCAGCAGCGCGCCGTACCTGGTGGCCAGTTCGCGCAGGCCGTCGAGGAAACCGGGTGCGGGCAGCACGATGCCGATGTTGGTCAGCGCGGGCTCGGTGAGGATCGCGGCGACGTCGCCGTGGGCCAGCTCCCGCTCGACGGCGGCCAGGTCGTTCCACTCGGCGACGCGGGTGGTGACCGTCGGGTCGACGGCCGGGGCCACGTTGCCGGGGCGGCTCGCGGGTAGGCCGTCAGGCCCGACCACGATGAAGGTCTCGTCGACCGAGCCGTGGTAGCAGTAGGAGAAGACCAGCAGCTTCGGCTTGCCGGTGACCAGCCGGGCCAGCCGCACCGCCCACCGGTTGGCGTCGGTGGCGCTGAGCGTGAACGACCACTTCGGCAGCCCGAACCGGCGGGCCAGCTCCGCGCCGACCCACTCGGCGTCCTCGGTGGGCAGCATGGTGGTGATGCCGCCCTCGGTGCCGATGCGCCGGGCCACCGCGCGGACCGTGGGCTGCGGGCTGTGCCCGGCCATGGCACCGGTGTCGCCGAGGGCGAAGTCGACGTAGGACCGCCCGTCCACGTCGGTGATCTTGTTGCCGTGCGCGGTGGCGTACGCGATCGGGAAGCCGCCCGCCCACTTGCTCATCCAGGTCATCGGCACCCGCCCGAACAGGTGGTCGGCCGCCCGGTGCAGCTCCAGCGAGCGCGGATGCTCGGCCCGGTAGCGCTCGCGCTCGCGGTCCACGAGCTTCTCCACGCGGGTACGGTCGATGCCGGTCATCCCGGCACGGTAACACGGATTCCGTTGCTCCCGAACAGCTTGCCTTCGGATTTCGCAGCGCTTCCTTCGGATTTCGCAGCGGTTCTCACAGCGCGGCGCGGTGCTGGGCCTGCGCGATGGCCCAGGCCGCGTTGACCAGGCCGATGTGGCTGAACGCCTGCGGGAAGTTGCCCAGCAGCTCGCCACTGTCCGGGTCGACCTCCTCGGCCAGCAGCCCGACGTCGTTGACGTACCCGGCGGCCCGCTCGAACACCTCGACGGCGCGGTTGACCCGGCCCGCCTCGGCCAGCGCCTGGGCCAGCCAGAACGTGCACAGCAGGAAGGTGCCCTCGCCGCCTGCCAACCCGTCCACGCCCGCCTCGGCCCGATACCGGTAGACCAGGCCGCGCTCGTCGGTGAGCCGGTCGGCGATCGCCTCGACCGTCGACACGACGCGCGGATCGGTGGCGGGCAGGAAACCCACGATCGACAGCATCAGGCAGGACGCGTCCAACTCGTCGCCGCCGAAGTACTGCGTGAACGCGCCGACGCGTTCGTTCCAGCCCTCGCTCAGCACGGTGGCGTGCAGTTCGTCGCGGGCCCGCGCCCAGTCGGGCACCCGGTCGGCGGCGCCGAGCCGGTCCGCCAGGCGGATCGCCCGGTCCAGCGCCACCCAGCACATCACCTTCGAGTACGTGAAGTGCCGCGGCCCGCCCCGCACCTCCCAGATGCCCTGGTCGGGGTCGTGGCAGCGGCGGGCGGCGGTGTCGGCCAGGGCGACCAGGAAGGCGCGCATGTCGTCGTCCACGGTCGCGATGTGGCGTTCGAGCCGACAGGCGGCGTCGAGCAGTTCGCCGTACACGTCGATCTGCTGCTGGTCCCAGGCGCCGTTGCCGACCCGCACCGGGCGGCTGCCGCGCCAGCCGTGCAGCCGGGGCAGGGTGCGTTCGGACAGGTCGTGTTCGCCGCCGACGCCGTACATGATCTGCAGTGGGCGGTCGGCCGACAGCGTCCCGGCCGCGGCGGTGGTCATGAAGGCGAAGAAGCTCTCCGCCTCGTCGGGGCAGGCGGCGACCCACAGCGCCTGCATGGTGAAGCTGGCGTCGCGGACCCAGGAGTACCGGTAGTCCCAGTTGCGCTCGCCCCCGACCGCCTCCGGCAATGAAGTGGTGGGCGCGGCCACGATCGCGCCGCTGGGCTGGTACGTCAGCCCCTGCAGCACCCGGCCGCTGAGGTGGACGAGTTCCCGCCACGGGCCCTCGTACCGCTGGTGCAGCTTGGACCAGGAGCGCCAGGACTCGACGGTGCCCGCCATCCGGGCGGCGATCTCATCCTCGGCCCAGATCCGCGCGGGCTGCTGCTCCAGCGTCGAGCGGTGCAGGGCGAACCACAGCTCCTGCCCGCCGCGCACGGTCAGCCGCGCTCGCGCGTCGCCGTCGGCCACGGCCAGCGGCACGGGGCTCGACAGCACCAGCCGGTCGGCGCCGCCACGCACGGACACTCCCCCGTCGACGGCCGACAGCAGCGGTTGGACCAGCCCGTACTCGGGCCGGGGGCGGAAGCACAGGTCGAACTCGACCTCGCCGGCCAGGCCGCGCACGCCCCGCATGAGCAGGTGTGGGGCGCCCTGGCCCAGGGCGTGGCCGTGGTTGCCCTCCCCCATCGCCATCGCGTCGGTGAGCACGGCCGTGCCGGTCGAGGTGTGGAAGGTGGTCTCCAGCACCAGCGTCTGATCGGCGTATCCGCGCAGCGTGTGGTGCTCGCCGACCGGGCTGATGGACCAGTGCCCGCCACCGTCGTCGAGCAGCCGGTCGAACACCGAGGGGCTGTCGAAGCGGGGGAAGCACAACCAGTCGACCGACCCGTCCCGGGTCACCAGCGCCGCGCTGTGGCAGTCGGACAGCAGCGCGTGCGCGCCGATCGGTACGCCGCTCATGCTCCCAGTCTCGCCACGACCGGCCCCGGTGGTGGCCCATTCGCCACCTGGCGGTGCCGGACTTCCAGCGCGCGCCATCGGCGCACGTCAGGTGTCGAGTTCCTGCCCTGAGGAATGCCATGCCCGCAGGCCCACGGGTCCTTCGATTACAAGCTCCCCGTCGCCGACCTCGATGAAACCGAGGATGGGGCTCTCGTCATCGGGCCAACCTACGACGACGTGGTCTGTCGACGGAATGTCGTGCTCCATTCCGCTGGGTTCGAATCGCACCGTCAAGGCGCAATCCGTGCTGTTGTGAACCTTGAATTGCGCCATCGGTACCTACCACCAGCCAGGTGCCCACGCGAGCCCACACCTCATACGGTGTACGTACACCGTATGAGGTGTGGGCTCGCGTGTAGTTACTACCGCGCCGTGACCGTGATCTCGGAGACGGCGGGCAGGGTCGCCGGGGCCTCGTCGGTGACCCAGGCGTACTCCAGCGCGGCCAGGCGGCCGTCCTGCAGCCACAGCAGCAGCTCACCGGCGAACTCGCCGTCGGGCCCGGTCACCGCCGCGTCCACCGGCACCAGGCCGTCCGCCAGCGGCGCCGCGGGCGCCGAGTCCGGCACGACCAGGTCGATGCTCGGCCCGTCGCCGTCGGCCCACGAGCCCTCGGCGGACGCCGCCTCGACCTGGTCCCGCAGCGCTTCGGCGCCCTTGAACGGGGCCGACAGCAGGTGGCGCAGCACCGCCCGCTCATCGTCGGTCAGCGGCCGTCCGGTCGCTTCGCTCATCGTCGCATCCTTCCGAGTCTCGATCACGGTATGAAGGCAGTACCGATCTTGGGAATGCCGTTCACGACGGCGCCCCGGATGGTCACCGTGGCGCCTTCGATGATCCGGGTTACCTCGAACCGGCCCGCGGCGGGCAGGCCCTCACCACTGGCGAGGCTGTCGACCAGCGCCTTCATCGCCTCCGAGCGCCCACCCGCCGCCTCGACCAGCGGCTCCAGGTTGTGCTTGGCGGGGTCGATGATGTGGGCGAGTTTGGACTCGGTGTTGGCGTACTCGAAGGCCTGCTCCATCACCTCTTCGGAGAAGCCTTCGCCCGCCGCGGCCCCCTCTGCGGCGGCGCCCTCGGCAGCAGCGCCCTCGGCGGCGGCACCTTCGGCAGCGGCCCCCTCGGCAGCAGCGGCTTCCGCGGCAGCAGCCTCCGCCGCCGCGGCCTCAGCGGCAGCGGCCTCAGCGGCAGCGGCAGCTTCGGCGGCGGCAGCGGCCTCAGCGGCAGCGGCAGCTTCGGCGGCGGCAGCGGCCTCGGCGGCAGCAGCAGCTTCTGCGGCGGCGGCAGCTTCGGCGGCGGCCGCAGCAGCTTCAGCCGCCGCAGCAGCCTCGGCGGCGGCAGCGGCTTCCGCCGCGGCGGCGGCCGCTGCCTCCGCCTCCGCCAGGGCGGCGGCCTCGGCCAGGCCCGCCCCGGCCAGGATTTCCGGCAGCAGGAAAACGGCCAGCGCGATCAGCGCGATCGCGCCCACGACCAGCGCGACCTTCACGCCGAACGAGCAGTCGGTCAATCCCGAGCAGTTGTCCGCGAACGCCGGTGCGCTTGACCCGCCCACAACCGCGACGACCATCGCACCGAGCAGAGCGACCCGACGCACGATCCGCGCCGCGAATCCGGCCAGGCCCGGCGGCGGGAAGGCGGGCGGCTCGCTCGGCCCCGATGCGGCGGGCGGGCCCGCTGGAGGCGGGGTGGCCGGGGCGGTCGGCGGCGCGGGCGGATCCGCCGAGGGCGGGACGGTTGGCGGGGCGGGCGGCGGGCTGGTCGGGATCGGCTGGGTCGGGATCGCCACCGTGGGCGCCAGCGGCCCGCTCGCGGCGGCCGCGCTCACGCCCCCGGTCGGGGCGGCCGGACCGGCCGGACCCGACTGGCCGCGCAGGCGGCCGAAGGTCAGGCGCGGGCCGGGCAGCAGGAACACCGACACGATGAAAGACAGGAAGATCGAGACGACCAGCGGCGTGAACGACCGCTCACCCTGGTCCACGAACGGCTGGACGATCACCGACGTGGACAGGTAGCTGAACAGCACACACACGCCGATGCGCACCAGCAGCGGCACCTTGGCCACGAGGGCCGGGTAGACCGGGATCAGCGGCACCACCGCGACCCGCAGCAGCAGGATGCCGGTCAGCAGCACCCACACCACCAGCCCGAGGAACAGATTGCTGACCAGGCCGGACAACAGCAGCGTCACGAACAGCGCCTGCGCGGGCAGCAGCACCAGCCGCATCACGTCCGGCAGCGCGCCGGGCGGCTTCGGGGCAGCCACGGCCACCGCGGGCGGACGGACCGGCTTGCGCGCGGCTATCAGCATCGCCCCGCTGCGAGCAACGGCGGCGAACCCGGCGAACACCGCCAGCCAGAACGCGTTGGCCTGGATCGGCTGCACCGCCGCAGTGTCGGGCACCTGCCCGGCGAAGCTCCACAGCGGACGGATCATAAAGGGGGTGGCGTGCGCCCAGGCGTAGGTGTACCCGGCCACCACCAGCACGTAGATACCCTGCCCCGCCACCAGCGCCAGGTCGGGGTTACTCCGGCGCACCACCTGCGCGGTGCGGGCCGCGAAGCCCGCGCCCAGCAGCGGCGCCAGCACCAGCAGGCTCGCCAGCAGCAGGTACGACATGGCCAGCGGGACGTACCCGGTGGTGACGCGGTCGATCGCGTCGCCGTAGTACCAGAACCCGGGCAGGCCGGTGCGGTCGGTCACGGCCAGGTCCACCAGCGCGTACCCCGACCAGGTCCACAATCCCACCGCCGCACCCGCCCCCGCCGCCAGCACCATGAACGCGACGACGAAGAACGAGTACGTGTAGACGGTGCCGGGGTGGATCAGCCCGAGGAACGCGCCGAGCGCGAACCCGCCCAGCGGAGCGGCGACGGCCAACGGCGGCCAGGCGCGCAGGTACGCGCCGTCGCCTGTGATCGCGCCCAGGGTCAGCCACAGTCGCCGGGTGGCGGCGGGCAGCTGCAACCACAGGACGTCCACCAGCTTGTTCACAGCACCTCCGCGGGTTTCGGGGTCTCGACCGGCGCGTCGGCCGGGGCGGTGGCGCGGGCGGCCAGGCGGCGTACGCCGATCGCGGCCACCACGCCGAGGGTGGAGCCGTATACGACGTGGCCGAGGGCGGAGATCTCCAGGAACTCGTTGAGCATCTGGATCCGCAGCCAGGTCGGGTAGAGGAACGCCATGCACAGTTCCAGGCCGATGCCCCACAGCGCGCCGGTCCACCAGGACGGCCGTTTGAAGACCAGGGTGTACGCCAGGCCGAAGAACGTGCCGTTGGAGATGTGGTAGAGCGTGCCGACCGCGAAGATGAGCACGTCGGGGTGGTTCGGGCCGATGAACAGCTCGCCGAAGATGTGGAACACGTGGAACGGCTTGAACGACATGTCGAACAGCGCCACCACGCCGTAGCGCGCCGCGTCGTACGCCAGGGTGCCGACGAGGCCCGCGAGCAGGCCGACCCCGGCGCGGCGGCGCAGCGCCCGGCGTCCGGCCGGGTCCATCCGCGACAGCACGAAGCCGAAGACCGCCGCGCCCAGCAGCGCGAACGCGCCGATTGCCAGCGGCAGCGAGACGTCGGTGAGGATGTGCACCACCAGGCCCGCGCCGCCGGCCATGGGCAACCCGATGAGGAAGATCCGCCTACGCAGCGCGGGGACGTTGTGGTTCGCCGTCACGCGCCGCCTCCATCCGAACAGGACACGTGGTACAGCAAACAGCGATGAGCCGCGTGCCGAAAGCCCCGAACGGTGGAGGCGGGCCGACTACCGGCCTAGGCCGGGCGCAGCGCGGCCAGCACGAAGTCGGTGACCTCGTGGGTGAGCTGGTCGGCGTCCTTGGGGCCGTCGGGGCGATACCAAACCGGGATCTGGTTGACCATGCCGAAGACCATCAGCGTCACCGTCTCGGCCGAAGCGACCGACGCCAACTCGCCGCGCGCCTGGCCCCGGTCGATGACCGCGCGGAACGTCTCGTGGTAGCGGCGCCGGTCGGCTCGGATCGCCTCGCGGCGCTCCTTGTCCAGCCGGTGCATCTCGCGGCCGAAGACCGCCGCCTCCTGGGCGTGGGCGGCGGTCGTGGAGACCAGGCTGGCGATGACCGCGCCCACGGCGTCGGCCGTGGGCATCTGCCGGGCCACGATCGCGTCCAGTTCGGCGAGCTGGAGCGAGATCAGGTGGTGGTAGATCTCGTAGAGCAGGTCGTCCTTGGAGCTGAAGTAGTGGTAGAGCGCGCCCTTGGTGACCTGGGCACGCTCCACCACCTGCTGCACCGACGTGGCGTCGTAGCCCTGCCCGGCGAACAGTTCCACGGCGGCGGCGAGCACCCGCTCGCGCACCCCCGGCCGCCGACCCGCCACGCCGTCTCCTGTCATCGGTACTGTGCCAACTCCCGCTGCGCCACCGTGCGGCGGTGCACCTCGTCGGGCCCATCCGCGATCTGCAGGGTACGCGCGTGGGCATACAGCGAGGCCAGCGGCGTGTCCTGGGAGACGCCGGTGGCGCCGTGCGCCTGGATGGACCGGTCGATGACCCGGCAGGCCATCGCGGGCACGATCACCTTGATCGCGGCGATCTCGGTGCGGGCGCCCCGGTTGCCGACGGTGTCCATCAGCCAGGCCGTCTTGAGCACCAGCAGCCGCGCCTGCTCGATCTCGATGCGGGCGTCGGCGATCCACTCCTGCACCACGCCCTTGTCGGCGATCGGGCCGCCGAACGTGTCGCGCGACAGCACCCGGCGGCACATCAGCTCCAGGGCCCGCTCGGCCATGCCGATCAGGCGCATGCAGTGGTGGATGCGGCCCGGACCCAGGCGCGCCTGGGCGATGGCGAAGCCCTCGTGCTCGCCGCCGACCAGGTTGGTGACCGGCACCCGGACCTGGTCGAACTCGATCTCGGCGTGGCCGCCGTGGCTGCGGTCGTCGTATCCGAAGACGTGGGTCGAGCGGCGCCGGGTGACACCGGGGGTGTCCAACGGCACCAGCACCATGCTGTGGCGGCGGTGGCGCGGACCGTCCGGGTCGGACACGCCCATGACGATCGAGATCTCGCAGCGCGGGTTCATCGCCCCCGACGACCACCACTTGCGCCCGTGCACCACGTACTCGTCGCCGTCGCGGGTGATGCGCAGCGCGATGTTGTTGGCGTCGGAGGAGGCCACCTCGGGTTCGGTCATCGAGAAGCAGGACCGGATCTGCCCGGCCAGCAGCGGCTTGAGCCAGCGGTCGTGCTGCTCGGGCGTGCCGAACTGGGCCAGCAGTTCCATGTTGCCGGTGTCGGGGGCGGCGCAGTTCATCGCCTCCGGCGCCAGCAGCGGGCTGCGGCCGGACAGCTCGGCCAGGTGCGCGTACTGCAGGTTGGTCAGTCCGGCGCCGTGCTCGGCGTCGGGCAGGAACAGGTTCCACAGCCCGCGCTGCTGCGCCTCCAGCTTGAGACCCGCCATCAGCGGCGGGGAGTCCCACCGGTCCGGCTCGGCCGCCATCTGGGCCTCGAACTCGGCCTCGGCCGGGTACACCACCTCGTCGAGGAAGGCGCGCACCTGCTCGGCCAGGTGCGCCGTACGCTCGTCCATCGCGAAATCCATCGTCACTCCCCTGCCGCCGAAAGTCCCTGCTCCACCAGGTGCGGCACCATGGCGCCGACCGTCTCGAAGTCCCGGCCCACGGTCTTCCCGGCGAGGAACCGTGCGTGGATCCCCTCCAGGATGATCGCGAGCTTGTAGTACGCGAACGCGATGTACCAGTCCAGTTGGGCCAGGTCGACGCCGGTGGCCTCGGCGTACCAGGCGGTCAGCTGCCCGGCGGGCGGGAAGCCGCTGCCCGGGGCGAGCCCGCCGCCGGGGCGGGCGCCCTGCTCGGCGAGCACCGTGTACACGTGCAGCAGCCCGACGTCGGCCAGCGGGTCGCCCAGGGTGCACATCTCCCAGTCGAGCACCGCCAGCATCCGGGTCACCGCCGGGTCGAACATGACATTGTCGAGCCGGTAGTCGCCGTGCACGATCCCGGCCCGGCCGGAGTCGGGCACGGCCGCGGCCAGCCGGTCGTGCAGCCGCTGCAGGCCCGGCAGTTCCCGGGTGATCGAGCGCTGCCACTGCTTGTGCCAGATGGCGACCTGGCGGACCAGGTAGCCGTCGGGTTTGCCGAAGTCGGCCAGGCCCACCTCGGCCGGGTCGACGGCGTGCAGCGCCACCAGCACGTCGACCAGCGTCCGGCCGCAGCGCCGCGCCTGCTCGGGGGTGAGCGGGTCGTGTCCCTCGCCCCGCAGCACCACCCCGGGCACCTCGTCCATCAGGTAGAACGGCGAGCCGATCACCTCGGCGTCGGGGCACAGCAGCCAGGTGCCGGGCACGGGCACGCCGGTGTCGCGCAGGGCGCGGATCACCCGGTACTCCCGGCCCATGTCGTGCGCGGTGGGCAGCACGTGGCCCAGCGGTGGGCGGCGCAGCACCCAACGGGTGGTGCCGTCGGTGAGCCGGTAGGTGAGGTTGGACCGGCCGCCCTCGATCAGCTCCCCGCGCAGCGGCCCGGCCAGCTCGGCCCGCTGGTCCGCGGTCGGCAGGGCATCGCGCAGGTACGCGGCGAGCCGGTCGGTGTCGATGCCGGGCGGGTCGCGGTACTCGCTCATCGCGGGGCCAGCTCTCGTACGGCGCGTTCGACGTCCAGCCCCGGCAGCGGCACCAGCGCCAGCACCGGGGTGTCGATCCCGGCCTCGACGTAGCGGGCCACGTGCTCGCGGCACTGCTGGTAGGACCCGTGCACGATCAGCGAGTCGATCACCTCGGCGGGGATGGCCGCGGCCGCCTCCTTGCGCTGTCCCGCCGCCCACGCCAGGTGCATGGGCGCCAGCTGCTCGCCGCGCCCCAGCCAGTCGTGGAACGCCGCGTACACGCCCACGGTCAGGTACGCCGCGATCAGCCGCCGACCGAGGGCGCGGACGGCGTCGGCGTCCTCGCTCGGGCAGACGAAGATCCGGGCGGCCAGTTCTTTGGGGCCGAGCTCGGCGCGTACCTGGGCCACGTCCTCGACGGCGAGCCAGTTGGTGATCGCCCCGTCGGCTTCGCGCCCGGCCAGGCGCAGCATGCCCGGTCGCAGCGCGGCGAGCAGGATGCGCGGCGGCTGGGCGGGCGCCGGATCGAGGGCGAATCCGCGTACGCCGAACGTGTCGTACGCCTGGTCGATCTTCTGCCCGCCCAGCGTGGCGCGCAGGAACCGCAGCGTGTCGCGGGTGCGCTGGAACGGCTGGTCGAAGGCGGCCGCGTTCCAGCCCTCCACGATCACCGGCGAGCTGGCGCCGATGCCCAGCGCGAACCGGCCCGGCGCGAGCTGCGCCAGCGCGGAGGCGGTCATCGCGAGCAGGCCCGGCCCCCGGGTGTACACGGGCGCGATGGCCGTGCCCAGCCGCAGCGTCGGGGCGTGCTCGGCGGCCAGCACCAGCGGCGTGAACGCGTCCACACCGTTGGTCTCGGCGCTCCACACGCCGGTGTAGCCCAGCTCGGCCAGCAGCGGCAGCAGCCGCCGGTGCTCGGCCAGCGGCACCCCCGGCAGCGGTACGGTGATCTCCCAGCGCCCGCTCATCGGAGAATCCCCCGACGTGCGCTCATGGTCTCTCCGCGCATCAGCCGACCGTCACCGAGGTGCGGATCAGCGAGCCCCCGTCGACGACGAGGGTCTGCCCGGTCATCCAGCCGGACGCGGACCCGGCCAGGAACACCGCCACCGAGGCGATGTCCTCCGGTTCGCCGATGCGGCCCAGCGGCAGCACCGCGTTCATCTGCTCCTCGAACGGCTCCCACAGCGCGCGGGCGAGCTGGGTGCGCACCAGGCCCGGCGCGATCCCGTTGACCCGCACCGACGGCGCCAGCTCGGCGGCGAACTGCCTGGTCAGGTGAATGACCGCGGCCTTGGTGGCGTTGTAGTAGCCGATGCCGTGCTCGGTGACCAGACCGCCGACCGAGGCGATGTTGACGACGCTGCCGCCGTGCCGGGCCATCGAGGCGTGCCACACCGCCTGCGTCCACAGCACGATCGACAGCTGGTTGACCTGCACCGTCTTCTCGGCCCGGGACACGTCGAGGTCGACCAGCGGCCCGAAGTAGGGGTTGGTCCCGGCGTTGTTGACCAGCACGTCCACCGTGCCGAACCGCTCGACGGCCGCCGTCACGCAGGCCTGCACCTGCTCCGGCTCGCCCACGTGCGCCGCCTTGGCGAAGACCCCCACCTTCGGGTACGCCTCAGCCAGCTCCGCCGCGACCGCGTCCAGCGAATCCTGCCGCCGCGACACCAGCACCACGTTGGCGCCCTCGGCCGCCAACGCGGCCGCGATGCCCCTGCCGATGCCCCGGGAGGCGCCGGTGACCAGCGCCGTTTTCCCCTGCAGACCCGTGTCCACCTGTCCTGCCTCCACGTTTGTCCAGCGATTCGGTCCCGGCGTTGACGCGTGCACGGTCGGGCGCCTACGTTACCCACCAGACCGACCGGTCGGTATGGAGCTTGCGGGAGCCGCTGCCCGCTGTCAACCGCCGACACCCCTACCCGAACGGAGTGGGCACATGCGTGTGGCCGGTTCCACCGTCGTCATCACCGGTGCCACCGGCGGCATCGGCGCCGCCCTGGCCCGCCGCTTCGCCGCCGAGGGCGCCGCCGGCCTGTGCCTGTCCGACCGGTCCGGCACCCCGCTGGACGCCTTGGCGGCCGAGCTGACCGCCGTGGGCACCCCCACCGTCGCCGTCGAGGCCGATGTCGCCGACGAGGAGCAGGTCACGGCCCTGGTCGCCGCCGCCGAGCGGGAACTGGGCCGCATCGACCTGTTCTGCGCCAACGCGGGCATCGGCACCGGCGCCGGACTCGAAGCCGACCCGTCGGTATGGGCCGCCGCCTGGTCGGTCAACGTCATGGCGCACGTGCACTCCGCGCGCGCGGTGCTGCCCGGCATGCTCGCGCGCGGCCACGGCTGGCTACTGCACACCTGCTCGGCGGCCGGGCTGCTCAGCTCCCCCGGCGACGCGCCCTACGCGGTCACCAAGCACGCCGCGGTGGCCTTCGCCGAATGGCTGTCCATCACCTACGGCGACCGGGGCATCGGCGTGAGCGTGCTGTGCCCGCAGGGCGTACGCACCCCGCTGCTCACCGACGGGCTGACCGCGGGTAGCCCCGCCGCGCTGGCCGTGGCCCGCGCCGGGGCGATCCTGGAACCGGAGGAGGTCGCCGACGCGACCCTCGCCGCCCTGGCCGAGGGCCGGTTCCACATCCTGCCCCACCCCGAGGTCGCCGAATACGTACGCCGCAAAGCCACCGACCCCGACCGCTGGCTCAACTCCATGCGCCGCCTGCGCTGAGGCGCCGGCTCGGGGTCAGGTGGGCACCGAGATGGCGATGCGCTCGGTGGCCAGGCCGCTCGCGAGGCAGTCGGCGATCGCCTCTGCTCGGGCCGACTCCCAGTGCTCGATCCGGCCCGCGATCGCGGCGGCGATCAGGGCGAGCTCGCGGACCGTGCGGGCGTCGGCGTCGGAGGGCGGGTGCTCGCGGGCCGCCGCGTAGGCGTCGGCCACCTCGCCCGGGTCGGCCTCGGCGACCTCGACGACCTCGTCGAGGCTCCAGCCGTGGTGCACGACCAGGTTCGCCGCGTACAGGTTGCGGTTGGCCGCGACGTAGTCGAGGTGGTGCCGGGCGAAGACGATCACGTCGGCTGCCTTGTGGGCTCGGGCCAGCGGGTCGTCGGGCAGCGGCAGTTCGGCCTCGTTCAGCTGCCGGATCGCGGTCCCGCGCGCCTCGGTGAGCAGGTCCCGCAGGGCCGTGGCGAGCTGCTGGCGGCGCAGCAGTTCGTGCCCCGCGTCGTACAAGTGCTGGGGTGCGGTGGTGACGCACCACTGCGCCACCAGGCGTGGGCGTCCCTCGTGCTCGCCGTACGCGCAGATCGCCTCGGCCAGATCGGCCCGCGACCACACCCGGCTGCCGTGCAGGTATGCCGCCGCCTCGTCGCGGGCGGCCAGTGCGGTGCGGTAGGCCTGGCGGATCTCGGCGCTCACCGCACACGCGTTGAACGCGCCGCCGGAGGTGCCGAGCCGCTGCACGGCCCGAAGGTCCGCGCGGAGCCTGCTCAGATCGATGTGCGCCAGCGGGTCGCCGACGCGTGCCCGCGTCGTCTCCATTTCCGCAGTTTATCCCTGTTCTCGCACCCCCACTCCCAACCGGCGAACCCGAAAGTGGGCGCGGCTTCGAGAACGCGCTGGAAGCCGCGCCAAGATTCGTACAGGTACGCCGAAACCGCCCGTTCGCCACCGCCCGTACGAGGCCCGCTGGTCCCGAGGGGTGGGTTGGGGCGGCGGGACTGGTGGGGATGGTGTGAACTGGTTCACGAGCGCAGCGTCGGGCTCGGCGGCCAACACCCGGCCGCATCCGCCGCGTTCCCGCGCTCACCCGGGGCGTACGCGCGGCACACCTCCGCTACCCCTGGAGCACAGCGTGCAGACCTCCGCCTCCAAGCTGCGCGACGTACGCCGCCGCGCCGACCTGCTCAGCAGGGCCGCCGCCGCGTGCGCCGCCGATGTGCCGCTGCTCGCCCCGGCCGCTCGGGCCGCCGCCGCGCCGGAGTCGGCGCTGCCGCAGCTGCCACCGGAGTGGATCGAGCGCACCCGGATCGCCACCGCCGCCGAGCGGTACATCACCTACACCCGCGGCGCCGTGGAGTTGCACCTGCACACCATGCTCGGCTGGGGCGAGCACACCCCCGAACGTCAGATCGCCCAGCTCAACCTGGGCGCCTTCCGGGTCCGGGTCAGCGCCGGGACCACCTGGCGCGGCTTCGAGGCCTGCTGGAGCGACGGCACCGCCCGCCACCGCCTGGTCTGCCGCGCCCCCCTGCGCCTGGCCGACTTCCTCGACCTCCTCCTCACCCTCCACTGGGCCTGAGAAAAGGAAGGGCCCCTTCTTATCGCAATCCGCAGTAGAAGGGCCCTTCTCAACTCACGTCCGCTCCTCGAGGGCAGGCGTGGTCAAGAAGGGCCCTTCTACCTCGCAAAGCGATAAGAAGGGGCCCTTCCTTTCGTTTGGTCAGGGGCGGAAGTGAAGGCGGGTGAGGGTTTCGGCGACGCAGCAGGGCTTGTCGCCGGCGTCGGTGCCCATCGTCATCTGCGCGGCGAGCTGGACTCCGCCGGTGACCGGCTCGACCGTGAGGAACCGGGCGGTCAGCCGTACGCTCGCGCCGACGCGGACCGGGGCGGGGAAGCGGACCTTGTTGAGGCCGTAGTTGACGGCCATGGCGACGCCGTCGAACCGGTACAGGTCGCGGACCAGCAGCGGCAGCAGCGACAGGGTCAGGTAGCCGTGGGCGATGGTGCCGCCGAACGGGCCCTGCGCGGCGCGGGCCGGGTCGATGTGGATCCACTGGTCGTCGCCGGTCGCGGTGGCGAACGCGTCCACCCGCTCCTGTTCGATGCGGTGCCATGGGCCCGGCCCGATGTCCTCGCCGATCGCGGCCGCCAGGTCGTCGGGGGACGTGAACACACGCATGCCGGGCTCCTTCTCCACGCGGCTGCTCTGCCGCAAAGGCATGGTAACCGCGGACGCGTACGGCCCACCCGGGCAGTGGTGGGCCGTACGCGCGGAAGGTGAGGTCAGGTGGCGCCGCGGGCGTGTCGTCCGTGCGGCGTACCCGGGTGGGGTTGTGGGCACAACCTCACCCGGGTACGCCGGGACGTGCCGCGTCGCGGTGGCCGGTCGGCGACGATCGGGGCCGACCGGCCACCTGGTCAGCCGTGGATCACGGCGTGGTGCAGGCGAAGCCGCTCGCCGTCGAGGTGTCGCCGTTCGGGCGGCTGACCTGGAAGCCGAACGCGACGCTGGCGCCGGGCGCCACCGTGCTGTTCCAGCCGACCGGCTTGACGGTCACGTTCTGGCCGCTGACGGTCACCGTGCCGTTCCAGCTGCCGGAGATCGTGTGACCGGCGGGCAGGGTGAAGGTGACGGTCCAGCCGGTGATGCTGGAGGTCCCGGTGTTCTTGACGGTGACCGGGTCCATCACGTAGCCGTTGCCCCACGAGGTCTGCACGGTCGCGGTGACCGAGCAGCCGCCGGTGCCGCCGCCCGACAGGGTGGTGACGGTGACGGTGTTGGACACCGCCGAGACGTTGCCCGCCGCGTCCTTGGCCCGCACCTGGTAGCGGTACGAGGTGGCCGCGGACAGGCCGCTGTCGGCGTACGACGTGGTGGTCGACGTGCCGACCACGGCGAACGTGCCGCCCGAGGTGCCCGGGGCACGCAGGATGTCGTACCCGGTGACGCCGACGTTGTCGGTCGAGCCGGTCCACGACAGGCTGGTGCCGGAGGCGGTGGTGCCCGAGGCGGCCAGGTTGCTCGGCGCCGACGGGGCGGTGGTGTCGCCGGTGCCGCCGGAGGTGGTCACCGTGACGGTGTTGGACACCGCCGAGGTGTTGCCCGCCGCGTCCTTGGCCCGCACCTGGTAGCGGTACGAGGTGGCGGCGGTCAGCCCGGTGTTGGTGAACGACGTGGTGGTCGAGCTGCCGACGACCGCGAACGTGCCGCCCGAGGTGCCCGGCGCGCGCAGGATGTCGTACCCGGTGACGCCGACGTTGTCGGTCGAGGCGGTCCACGACAGGGTGGTGCTGGTCGACGTGGTGCCGGAGGCGGCCAGGTTGCTCGGCGCCGACGGGGCCGTGGTGTCGTTGTTCGGCGAGCCGCCCAGCGCGGTGTTGACCGCCGTGTACGACGGCTTGACCTGGTAGTTCTCGTCGTAGATCAGCGCCGCGCCCTCACTGGGGAAGGTGTCGGGCACCCACGAGTACTTGTCGGTGAAGCCCCAGATGGTGATGCCGGTGCAGGCGCTGACGGCCAGGCACGCGTTGACCACGTTGGTGTAGTACTGCGCCTGGGTCGCGTCCTTGGCCGCGGTGCGCGGCGTCGGGATGCGGATGTCGAGCTCGGTGATGCGCACCGTCACACCCAGCGCCGCGAAGCGGGCGATGTTCTGCTGCATGTCGCCGGGGAAGCCGTACTGCGTGGACAGGTGGGTCTGCAGGCCCACGCAGTCGATCGGCACGCCCTGGCCCTTCAACGTGTTCACCAGGTTGTACATCGCGGTGCTCTTGGCGTTGATGCCCTCGACGTTGTAGTCGTTGATGCACAGCTTCGCGTCGGCGTCGGCCGCGCGGGCGGCGCGGAACGCGTCGGCGATGAAGCCCGAACCCAGCGTGTTGTACCAGAAGCTGCTCCGGTAGCCGCCGTTCTCGTCGAAGACCTCGTTCACCACGTCCCACGACTGCACGACGGGGTTGCTGGCGAAGTGCCCGACCACGGTGGCGATGTGGTCGTTCATGGCGGTGCGCATCGCCGAGGCGGACAGGCTCTGCACCCAGCTCGGGGTCTGGCTGTGCCAGACCAGGGTGTGGCCGTGCACGACCTGGTTGTTGGCGGCGGCGAAGGTGACGATCTGGTCCGCGCCGCTGAAGTTGTACTGGTTGTCGCTGGGCTCGGTGGAGTCCCACTTCATCGCGTTCTCGGGCGTGATCTGGCTGAACTCGGTCTGCGCGATGGTCCGGTAGGCCGACTCGTTGGCCAGCGGGCCGGTGGCGGCCGCGAAACCGATGAACTTGTTCTTCGCGGCGGCCAGGGTCCGCAGCGGGGTGGCGGCGTTGGCGGGCTCGGCCGCCAGCACCGGTACGACGAACGCCGCCAGCAGCGCCGCCACGGCGACGGGCGCGAGGCGGCGGGATCGGGCGACAGGGACGCTGCGATGCGTCATTGTCTTTCCTCCTAGGGACGGGGCAGCTGTGCCGCGCCGGTCGCGGCCGACCCGGGTTGGGGAGCGGTGCGGCGTCGATCCGGGCAGATCGGCGGCGCAGCGGGGTCGGTCGCGACCGGACACGGCACACATCAATGGAAGCGCTCCCAATTGTTCGGCCGCATCCGTTGCAAGTCAACAACTTCCGGAAACTATCGGCGCCTGCCCATGTCGTCCGTCGCGACCGGAAATTTCCACGCCAGCGCGGTGCTGCGGCCACGGTCGGAGCGTCCGCGGCGCCTCAATGCAGCGGTAGATTCACGGAAAAGTACCGGAAGGACCGGGGCGCCAAAGTACCGGAAGGACCGGGGGCGTCAGCGGACGATCAGGCCGAGAGTCTGCGCGATCACGATGGCCTGGGCGTCGTCGATGACCGCCCCGGCCAGCTCCAGCTCGCCGGGCACGAACGCGGTCAGGTCGCTGCCGCGCAGGTCGGACTTGCCGAACTTGGCCTTGGCCAGGTGCGCCCCGGACAGGTCCACGTTGACCAGGGCGGCGCCGGTGCAGTCGGCGCCGTTGAGGTCGACCTCGCGCATGCGTACGCCGTCGAAGCTGGCCCGGCGCAGGTCGGCCCCGTTCAGCCCGACGAACGACCAGTCGCCGCCGACGACCCGCAGCGGCCGCAGCACGGACTCGGTGAACGTGCTGCCCACCAACTTACAGCCGGTGAACTCCGCCTCGAACAGGTTGCACCGGGTGAACGAGCAGCGCAGGAACGCCGAGTCGGTGTGGTGCGAGGCGTTGAACCGGACGTTGCCGAAGACGCACTGCTCGAAGACCGCGCCCCGGGTCACCGCCTCGGTCAGGTCCACCTCGTGGAAGGAGCAGCGGACGAAGCGGCGCTCGACGAACTCCTCGCCGTACCAGTCCTCGTCACGGAAGACGGCGTCCTCGGTCACCTCGGTCACCGGCCCACCCTACCGAGCCCGCGGCCCGGCCGGACCTCAGGCGGTCGCGACGGCGACCACCTGGGGCTCACCGGCGGCGCTGCGCAGCGCGCGTACCGCGGGCAGGGTGAGCAGCAGCAGCGAGACGGGCACGCCGACCGCGGTCATCGCGAACAGGGTCGGGCGCATGCCGAAGGCGTCCGCGGCCGGACCGGCCACCGCCAGCCCCACCGCCATCAACCCGGTCGACACCAGATGGTCGTACGAGCTGACCCGCGACAGCGACGCCTGCGGCACGTGCTCCTGCAGCGCGGTCTCCCATAGCGTGAACGCCAGCGACACGGCCACCCCCGTGACCGCCTCCAGCGCCGCGATCACGACCAGGTTCGGCCCGGCGCCGATGACCAGCGCCTGGCAGGAGGCGACCGCGAAGGCCACCGCCGCCACGATCAGCGGACGCCGCACCCGGACCCGCAGCGCGACCAGGTCGCCGACGATCGAGCCGACCCCGAAGCCGGTCACCACGGCCGCCCAGCCCGCCGCCCCGCCGAACTCCTGCTCGGCCAGCACCGGCCCGAGCACGAACACCGACGGCAGCACGATCACGTGGTACACCGAGACCACGCCCATGGTCGCCCACAGCCAGCTGCGCGAGCTCACCTCGGCGAACCCGTCGCGCAGCTGCCGCAGGAACGGGGCGTGCTCGGCGGCGCTCTCCGCGGCGCGCGGGCGCAACCGCCCCAGGAAGTACGCGCTGACGGCGAAGGTCGCCGCGTCCAGCGCGATCGCCCCGCCCGGACCGAACGCGGCGATCAGGGCCCCGGCCAGCACCGGGCCGATGATCACGCCACCGGAGAAGGTGAAGCCGCGCAGGGCGTTGGCCTCCTGGAGCCGGTGCGGGCTCACCACCAGCGGCATCAGGCCGGTGGCGGCGGGGGTGAAGAACGCGTCGGCGATGCCGAACAGGCCCATCAGCACCGCCAGGTGCCACACCTGGGCCGTGCCGGACAGCAGCAGCGCCGCGATGGCGGCCTGGAGCACACCGCGGACCAGGTCACTGACGAGCATCACCCGGTGTCGCGGCAGGCGGTCGGCCCATACGCCGCCGACCAGGGCGAACAGTAGGAACGGCACGAGCGCGGCGGCGGCGACCAGGCCCACGTCGGAGGCGGTCCCGCCGATCGACAGCACCGCGAACGGCAGCGCCACCATGGTGATCCGGTCGCCGAGCACCGACAGCAACTGTCCGGTGAAGTACCGGGCGAACTGCGGCTCCTCCCGCAGCACCGAAGGCACTACCACCCTCATCGCCCTTCCCTCCCCGCAACCCGTGCCCGATCAAGATCGCGCGCAAGTCGCCGGGCAATCGGGCGAATCTTGGCTCGCCATTCGCCCGATTGCCCGGCAACTTTGATGGTCATGAGCGCTGGACGCGCCCGAAGGGCCAGGTTAGGGGCCGGGTAGCGAGGGCGGCAAACGGGTTTCCGCACGTGATCACCGGTGGCCGCTACGATGCACGCGTGTCCGCCCCCACCCCCCGCGCCGGGCGTACGGCGCTGACCGCGGTGCTGGCCCTGGCCGCCCTGACCGCGCTGGCCTGCGGCATCAAGCCCGAGCGGGCCGATGTCGAGGGCTCCGCCCCGTCCGGCACGCCCGCGTCGGCGGCCCCGACGCAGGGGCCGCCGACAGCCAAGGCCGGGCAGACCATCACCACCAGCGGCGGCCTCGGCGACAACAAGGTGTCGTACACGGTGGCCAAGGCCACCCGGCACCCGGTCGCCCCGGACAGTTCGCTGGTGCGGCCGAAGAAGGGCGTGTTCGTGGCGCTCACGGTCGAGGTGAAGGTGGTGTCGGGCAAGACCTACGCCTGCTACTGCGACTTCGCGCTGGTCGCCGCGGACGGTTCGCTGTTCGAACCGGTGCTGCCGTTCGGCTTCGACGACGGGATGCAGTCGGTGACTCTCAACAGCGGCGAGAAGGTCGCGGGGGTGGTCGTCTTCGACGTGCCGAAGGACGCGGTCACCGGGCTGCGCGCCCAGCTGCGGCCGGACCTGGCCAACGACGTGCGCGGCTACTGGACCCTCTGAGTCTCAGCCCAGCTGGGCCAGTACACCCGACTCGGCGATGATCACGACGCCGATGAGGATGAACACGGCCGGGACCAGCCAGTGCCCCGCCTTCTCCAGCATCGCGACCACATGGCGGTGCCCGCCCAGCCACGCCCCGGCCAGGCACCAGACCGCCGTGAGCACGGCGAACACGGCGACGATGACCACGCTGGCGGCGACTCCGGCGGTGCGCAGCACCGGGGTGTAGACGGCGATGTTGTCGGCGCCGTTGGCGATGGTCACCCCGGCCACGGCCCAGGCGGTGCGGGCGGGCACGGCGGGGGCGGCTTCGGCGCCGTCGTGGCGGTTGCGCAGCAGCGTGCGTACGCCCAGCGCCAGCGGCACCAGACCGAGCAGCCCGACCCACGTCCCCGGCACGACGGCCAGGCCCAACGCGGCGGCGGCCGAGACCGCGGTGAGCGCGGCGATGCCCGCGTACTGACCGACCCAGATCGCGGCCGGTCGCGGCACCCCGGAGGTGCGCGCGGACAGGAACAGCACGGTCAGCACCACCAGATCGTCGATGTTGGTGCCCGCGAAGACGCCGATCGCGGCCAGGACGGTGCCGAGCAGCTCGTTCATGGCGGGCAGCCTACGGCCCGCCCGCCACGCCCACGCTGCCCGGATCGTTCGCCGAAGCGGAGGCACAGCGTGGCACTAATTTTCACCTATTCAAATCTGTCTACTTAATGGCTTATCCTCCGCAGGACCGGCAACCCCGGCACAACCGACCGAAGGAGAACGGCGTGAGTAGACACCCGATCCTGCGCGGCCTGGCGACCCTCGCCCTGGCCTGCGCCGCGACGCTCGGCGTGGGCGTCCCCGCGCAGTCCGCGCCAGTGGCCGCACTGGCCGTCCCCGACATCTCGCTGACCAACGTCAAGGCGCACCTGCAGCAGTTCCAGAGCATCGCCACCGCCAACGGCGGCACCCGCCGCTCCACCACCGCGGGCTACACCGCGTCGGTGAACTACGTCTACGACAAGCTCGTCGCGGCGGGCTTCACCGTGGTGAAGCAGAGCTGCACCTCGGGCTGCACCTCCGGCGCGGGCCCGAACGTGATCGCGGACTGGCCGGGCGGCGACGCCAACAACGTGTACATGTTCGGGGCCCACCTCGACAGCGTCTCGGCCGGTCCGGGCATCAACGACAACGCCTCGGGCTCGTCCACCATCCTCGAGATGGCGCTCACGCTCGCCGCCACGAACCCGACCATGCTCAACCACGTGCGGTTCGGCTGGTGGACCGACGAGGAGCAGGGCCTCAACGGCTCGGAGTTCTACGCCAACAACCTGTCGTCGACCGAGCGCGCCAAGATCAAGGCGTACTTCAACTTCGACATGGTCGCCTCCACCAACGGCGGCTACTTCATCAACCGCATCACGTCCACCCCGGGTCAGGTGCTCAAGCAGTACTACGACACCAACTTCCCGGGGCTGGCACCGGAGGAGAACGTCGAGGGCGCCGGCCGGTCCGACGACGCATCCTTCAACGCCGTGGGCGTGCAGACCTCCGGAGTCGCCGCGGGTGCCAGCGCCAACAAGACGTCGGCGCAGGTCACCAAGTGGGGCGGCAGCACCGGCGACTACGACCCTTGCTACCACTCGTCCTGCGACACGTACCCGAGCAACATCAGCGACACGGTGCTGAACCGCTCCGGCGACGCCGCCGCGTACGCGCTGTGGACTCTCGCCGTCGCCCCGGCCCCCGCCACGAACGACTTCTCGATCTCCGCCTCGCCCACCTCGGGCAGCACCACCGCGGGCGGTTCGGTCACCTCGACCATCGGCACCGCCATCACCAACGGCGGCGCGCAGACGGTGAACCTGACCGCGTCGGGGCTGCCCACGGGCGCCACCGCGTCGTTCAGCCCGGCCTCGATCAGCTCGGGCGGCTCGTCGACGCTGACCATCAGCACCACGGCGAGCACCCCCACCGGCACATACCCGGTGACGGTGACCGGCACGGGCCCGGACGCGACGCACACCGCGACCTACACCCTGACGGTGGCCGGTCCGCCCGGCTGCACCAGCTCCAACGGCACCGACGTCACCATCGCCGACCTGGCCACCGTCGAGTCGTCGATCACGATCTCGGGCTGCAGCGGCAACGCGGGCTCGGCGAGCACGGTCGAGGTGCACATCGTGCACACGTACAAGGGCGACCTGGTGGTGAACCTGATCGCACCGGACGGCAGCGCGTACCTGCTGCACAACCGGGCGGGCGGGGCGACCGACAACATCGATCAGACCTTCACGGTCAACCTGTCGTCGGAGGTGGCCAACGGCACCTGGAAGCTGCGGGTGCAGGACGCGGCGTCGGGCGACGTGGGGTACCTCAACTCGTGGACGCTGGGACTGGGCGGGACGGTGCCACCGTCCTGCGGCGGGACCAACGGGACCGACGTCACCATCCCGGACAACACGACGGTGAACAGCCCGATCACGGTATCCGGCTGCACCGGCACCGCGTCGGCGACCTCGACGGTCGAGGTGCACATCGTGCACACGTACAAGGGTGACCTGGTGGTCAGCCTGATCGCGCCGGACGGCAGCGCGTACGTGCTGTCCAACCGGGCGGGCGGGTCGGCCGACAACATCGACCAGACCTTCACCGTCAACCTGTCCACCGAGACCCGCAACGGCACCTGGAACCTGCGAGTGCAGGACGCGGCGACCAACGACACCGGGTACATCAACACCTGGACCCTGACGCTGTAACCGCGCGTCCGCAAGACTCCGCGGCCCCGGGCATCGCACCGCCCGGGGCCGCGGTCTGCTCTGGTGAGGGGGTTAAGGAGGTGCCCTTCCTCAACGTATTCCGATAAGAAGGGGCCCTTCCTTACCCGGGGTCAGGCGGGTTGGGGGGCGGACATGACGTGCTCCAGCAGGGCCACCAGGATCTCCTTCACCGAGTCGCGGCGGCGGGCGTCGCACAGCCGCACCGGGACGTGCGGGTCCAGGTTGAGGGCCTGCTCGACCTCGTCGGGCCGGTAGACCTTGGCGCCGTCGAAGCAGTTCACCGCCACCACGAACGGCATGCCGCGCTGCTCGAAGTAGTCGATCGAACCGAACGCGTCCTCAAGGCGACGGGTGTCGGCCAGCACCACGGCGCCGATCGCGCCGTGCGCCAGCTCGTCCCAGACGAACGCGAACCGCTGCTGGCCCGGCGTGCCGAACAGGTACAGCACCAGCTCCGAGCTGATGGTGATCCGCCCGAAGTCCAGCGCCACGGTGGTGGTGTTCTTGCCCTCCACCCCGGACACGTCGTCCACACCGACGCTCTCGTCGGTCAGGTACTCCTCCGTCAGCAGCGGCGCGATCTCACTGATCGTGTCGACGAGGGTGGTCTTGCCCACGCCGAAACCGCCCGCGACCAATATCTTGAACGCGGACGGCAGTGGCGCGGTGTCAGAGTGCTCGGATCCCATCGATGACCGCCCTGAGGATGTCCTGGGTTGGCAGATGCCTGAGGTCCACCGGCGGTCGCCGGCGGATGAGTCGCCGCTCGGCCAGGTCGGCCAGCAGCACGCGTACGGTGCCCGCAGGCAGGCGCAGCCGCGCGGAGACCTCCGCCACCGACTGCGGCCGCTGGCACAGGCGGATGATCTCGGCCAGTTCGGTGCCCATGCCCGCGTCCATCGAGAGCATCGGCCTGGTCGCCACGACCAGCTCGATCAGGTCGAAGTCGCCCTGGGCGGGGCGGGTGCGGCCGCCGGTCATCGCGTACGGGCGCACCACCGGCCCCGCGTCGTCATCCAGCCACCGCATGCCCTCGGGCACCGGTTCGACCGCCTCGGCGGCGCTCACGCGCCGCTGCTTCGAACCGGGGCGGTCAGGAACTGGCCAACCCGCACCACCAACATGGCCATCTCGTAGGCGACCATCCCGGCGTCGGCCTCGCGGCTGGCGACCACCGCCAGGCAGGCCCCGTTGCCCGCCGCGGTCACGAACAGGAACCCCGAGTCGGTCTCGATGACCGCCTGGCGGACCCTGCCCCGGCCCAGGTGCCGTCCAGCACCTCTGGCCAGGCCGAACATGCTGGCCGCGACCGCCGACAGGTGCTCGGCGTCTTCGCGGCCCACCCCGCTTGAGGCCGCCATCATCAGGCCGTCGGAGGACAGGACGATGGCCTTGCGCACCTGGGCCACCCGGTCGACGAAGTCGTCGGCCAGCCACGCCAGGTCCGCCACCGCGCTCGTTGTCTGCTCCACGTGCATCGTGCTTTCCCTTCCGGTGGTTGATCGCCATGACCGGGTTCAGGACCGGTCGGCCGGTGGCGGGGGTGGGGCCGCCGGTGGAGATCCGTTTACGGACATCAGGCCGGCCTCGCGGCGGCCTCGTTCTGATCCGCTCTGGAACGACGAGAACAGGGCCCTTACCTGTTCCTCGCGCAGTCCCGGCAGGTCGGCGACGGTGTCTGGACCGTCGTCGTCAATGGGTTCGGCCTCCACCTCGATCGCCTCGGCGGCGGGGACCGACGGTGCGGTCTCCTCGGTTCCCACCGGGTGCGGGGAGGGGCGGCGCTGGCGCACCGGCAGGCCGGAGACGGTGAAACCGGTCGTGGCGGCGCCGTCGCGCGGGGCCGGGATGCGGGCCGGGGCCGGCTCAGCCGGTTCCGCGCCCTGCTCCTCGGTCGGTTCGGCGGCCGCCGACCCCGACGGCCGCGGCTGCGGCGTACGGGGCGCGGGCGGGAGGGCGGGCACCACCGGCAGCTCGCCGCTGGTGTCGGCGTCGTCGGCGCCGAAGGGCCCCTGCGGGGTCCAGCCCTCGGCCAGCAGCGACGCCGGGATCAGCACCACCGCGGTGGTGCCGCCACCACGACCGTGCTGCAGCCGTACCTGCACGTGGTGCCGCTGGGCCAGCTTGCCGACCACGTACAGGCCCAGGCGCGGAGTGCCACTCAGGGAGAACTCGACCGGGCGGGACAGCTGCTCGTTCGCCTCCGCCAGGTCGGCCTCGGTCATGCCCAGTCCGGCGTCGTCGACCTCGATCACGTAGCCGCTGCCCACCGAGGAGCCACCGACGTGCACCTTCGAGTGCCGGGGCGAGAACGACAACGCGTTCTCCATCAGCTCGGCCAGCAGGTGGATGATGTCGCCGACGGCGTACCCGGCCAGGCCCACGGTCTCGCTCGGGCGCACCTCGATGCGCGGATACTCCTCGACCTCGGCGACCGCGCCCCGGATCACGTCGATCATCGGCACGGTGCGCCGCCAGCCCCGGCCGGGCACCGCCCCGGCGAGCACGATCAGGTTCTCGGCGTTGCGGCGCATGCGGGTGGCCAGGTGGTCGATCCGGAACAGCTCGTCGAGCTCGGCGGAGTCGTTGGTGCGGCGCTCCATCGCGTCGAGCATGCCCAGCTGGCGGTGCACCAGCGTCTGGCTGCGCCGGGCCAGGCTCAGGAACAGGTCGCGTACGCCGCTGCGCAGCTCGGCCTGCTCGACGGCGGTGCGGATCGCGGTCTCCTGGGCGGTGTTGAACGCCTGGCCGAGCTGCCCGATCTCGTCGCCGCCGAACGCCGCGATCGGCGGCGCCTCGGCGGCCACGTCGACCTCCTCGCCCTGGCGCAGCCGCTGCACCACCCGCGGCAGCCGTACCGTGGCCAGTTCGTTGGCGGCGTCGCGCAGTTGGCGCAGCTGGGCGACGATGGCGCGGGCGGTGGTGATCGACAGCACGATCGAGGCGATGACGGCGATCAGCCCGAGCCCGGCGGCGAGGATCAGCCGCACGACGGTCCACACGATGGGCCCGCGTGAGCGGTCGATGGCGGCCTCGGCCAGGTCGACGTCGAGGTCGGCCAGTTCGCCCAGGGCCGGGTCGAAGGCCTCGCGCCAGGCCTGCCGCGACACTCCGGGGGCGGCGCCGTCGCGCGCGGACGAGATGACCAGGTCCTCGACCGTACGCAGGCGGGTCAGCGCGGGCCCGGTCAGCACCGGTTCGTAGATCCCGGTGTCCTCGGGCAGGCCCTGGGTGCCGATGGTGCGTACGTAGCGCTGGGCGCCGACCAGCTCGGCGAAGCGGGCCGCGTCGGCGGTGGTGAACCGCCCCGCCGCCAGCACCCCGGACATCACCGCGTCCTCCTGCGACAGCAGTTCACGGCCGCGCGAGACCGTCAGCAGATGCGAGAGCTGGTCGTTGATCTCGGGATCGTCGAAGCGGGCGATGGTGGCGAAGATCTGGTACGCGGCGGCGACCGTCTCGGTGTAGTACGTGGCGGCGTCGGCGCGGTCGAGGCGGCCGGTGTCCACGCCCATCCGTACCGGGGCGATGCGGTCGAGATGCCCCAGCAGCTCCTCGATGCGCTGCTCGGCCAGGGGTGAGGCGGCCCAGCCGACCAACGTGCCGTCGACCGACTCGCGCAGCTTGCGCGCCGCCGTGTCGGTCTCCTGCCGGGCCTGCAGCAGCTGCTCGCGAGCGCCGGTGTCACCGGCCAGCACCACCACCGAGAGGCGGCGCTCGGCCTGCAGATCGGCCACCAGCGCGTCGGTGGGGCGGCCCACGTCCTGGTCGAGTGTGTTGATCCAGAACAGGTTCAGGCCCTCGCGCATGGTCACGAAGGCCGCGAACATCCACAGCGCGGACAGGGACACCAGCAGGAATACGATCTTGGCCCGCAGGTTCGAGGTCCGGGTACTCATCACCACGCCCCAGCGACGTCAGACGTCAGTAGAAGGGTGCCGACCGGCCCGGTCCGCATCTGTTGGTGCCATCACCGATACGGAAGGTGATCGGCTCAAAGAACTCAACACGACCGCGCGGCCCCGTTGTCGCACAACGAGTGCGACATAAAGACGAACACCACACTCCAATCACGAGTGTGGCGTTCGTCGGGAAGGGAACGGGGCGGCTATCCGCGCTGCAAGCGGCGCCAGGCCAGCTCCGCCAGCAGCACCGCGCCGTCGGGCACGAGTGAATCGTCGTAGCGCGCCTCGGGCGCGTGGTTGAGCGGCGCGGTCAGCGGATCGAGCTCGGGTGGGCAGGCGCCCAGGTTCAGGTACGCCCCCGGCACCCGCTCCAGCACGTACGACATGTCCTCCGCGCCCGCCTCCGGATTCGCCATCCAGGCGAACCGGTCCGCCCCGAACACCTCGGCCACGGTCGCGGCCGCGAAGTCGGCCTCACCACCGTCGTTGACCGTCACCGGATAGCCGGGGACGTACTCCGCGTCGGCGGTCAACCCGTGCGCGGCGGCGATGTTGTTGACCACGTCCTGCACCCCGGTACGCACCCGCTCGCGGGTCTGCGGCGAGAACGACCGCAGCGTCGCCGAGAACGTGGCCTGGGCCGGGATCACGTTCTCGACCGTGCCCGCGTGGAACGTGCCCACCGTGATCACCGCCGGGTCGAACACGTCGATGTTGCGGGTCACGAACGTCTGCAGCGCCAGCACCATCTCGCAGGCGGCCGGGATCGGGTCGCGGGCGAACTGCGGCGCCGACCCGTGCCCGCCCGCCCCGCGCACGGTCACGTGCAGGGTGTCCGCCGCGGCGAGCATGGTGCCGTGCCGGGTGGTGAACTGCCCGTGCGGCAGCCACCCCGACAGCACATGCAGGCAGTACGCGCCGACCAGCGGCGTACCGGCCGCCTCCAGCAGTCCCTCGGCGATCATCGGCTCGGCCCCGCCCGGACCCTCCTCGCCGGGCTGGAACATGAACACCACGCTGCCCGGCAGCTCGTCGCGTACGGCCGACAGCAGCCGGGCCGCCCCGACCAGCATCGCCACGTGCAGATCGTGGCCGCAGGCGTGCATCGCCCCGTCGACGCGCGAGGCGTAGTCCAGGCCGCTGAGCTCCGTGACCGGCAGCGCGTCCATGTCGCCGCGCAGCAGCACCGCCGGGCCGGGACGGCCGCCGCGCAGCACCGCCGTCACCGAACTCAGGCCGGTGCCCGTGCTCACCTCCAACGGCAGGTCCGCCAGCGCCCGCAGCACCGTCTCCTGGGTACGCGGCAGGCACAGGCCGATCTCCGGGTACCGGTGGATCTCGCGCCGCAGCGCCACCAGCCCCTCTCGCATCGACTCGACGCCGTCGCGGAACCCCGGTGACACAGACATGGCGGCACGCTACCGCCCCCACCCACCCCGCGCGACCCCGTCACACCCCCCGCCTGCCCGCTCCGCCCGCCGCCCCCACCCCGCGCCACGCGGGAGCGGGCGCGGTTTCGGGGACAGTGCTGGAATCCTGAGCCTGAATGCTGCGCTTTCCTCGAAACGGCGAGCCGGGCTCACGGGAGCGGACGGGCCGGCGTCGCGGGAGCGGGCGGGCGGCAGGGGCACGGGTTAGGGTGAATGGATGATCGGCGAAGTGCTCCCTGTCGCGCGCGGAGTGGTGATGCGCACGCCCAGCCCGGCCGACGCGGACGCCATCGCGCAGGCGTACCTGCGCAATCGCGAGCACCTGCGCCCCTGGGAGCCGCAGCGCGACGAGGAGTTCTTCACCACCGCCGCACACGCCGCCCGCGTGCTCGACCAGCTCGCCCTGGCGGAGGCCGGTCACATGGCGCCGTGGCTGCTCGACGACGGCGAGCAGGTGCTGGGCGCGGTGACCCTGTCCAACATCATGTTCGGGCCGCTGCGCAGCGCCAACCTCGGCTACTGGGTCGACGCGGGTCAGACCGGACGCGGCCTGGCGACCGCCGCCGTGGCCGTCGCCTGCCGGATCGCCGACGAGCGGTTGGGCCTGCACCGGCTGCAGGCGGGCACGCTGGTCGACAACGCCGCGTCGCAGCGGGTGCTGACCAAGAGCGGCTTCGAGCACATCGGCACCGCGCGCGACTACCTGCACATCGACGGCCAGTGGCGCGACCACGTCCTCTTCCAGAAGATCCTCAACAACCGCCCCGCCTTCTGACTGCCCCGGCCCGCTCCGCCACCGGGCCCACTCCGCCGCCCCCACCCCGCTCCGCGCCGCGTCCCGGGCCCGCTTGGCTGCAGTTTCGGGGAAAGTGCTGGAATCTTGGGCCGAATTGCCGCAGTTTCCCGGAAACTGCAGCCTGAAACGGGCGGGTCGCGCGGCGCGGCGCGGGTCGTCGCGCGGCGCGGGTCGCGTCGGCGGCGTCGATCTCCTCGGTGTCGTTGCGGGTCGCGGCGCGGCGCGGGTTGCGGCGCGGCGCGGGTTGCGGCGCGGCGCGGGTCGCGGTGGGGCATCAGGCGGGTGCGGGGAGGGGTTGGTCGGGGAGCGTTGACGCGTGGCGCGGGTTGTCGACGCGGGTGGGCAGTAGCCGGGCCAGGCGGGTCAGCAGGGCGTACGCGAGGGCGCAGCAGGCGGTCAGGGTCAGCCACGGGACGGCCGGGCCCCGGTCGAGCAGCCAGGCGGCCGCGCCGGGCGTGATTGCCTTGCCGATGTTCCAGGACAGCTGGTAGACGGCGGTGTAGCGGCCCCGGACCCGGTCCGGTGCGGCGTCGGTGACCAGGCCGATCCCGGTCGGCCCCTCCAGCAGGTTGGCCACGGTCGTGATCAGCACCGCGCCGATCAGACACGGCCCGAGCAGGCTCGCCGGTACGGCGGGCAGCAGCGCGTACGCGAGGAACGAGGCGGCGAAGGCGAGCGCCGCCCAGCGCAGCACGGTGGTGCGCCGGTGGCGTTCCAGCAGACGTCCCACCACGGTCTGGCAGAGCGCGATGAGCACCGTCTCGACCGTGAACGCCACCCCGACCAGCCACACCGGCCCGTGCAGGACGTCGCCGACGTACACCGCCAGCAGCAGCGCGGGCGTGGCCATCGCCACCACCAGCAGCAGGTTCACCCCGACGAACAGCAGGTACGCCCGATCGGCCAGCACCACCCGGTACGAGGGTGTGTCCACATCGGAGGAGTGCGACGGCACCAGGGTCGCCGGGTGCCAGGTGCCGACCAGAGCCGCCAGCGCCAGGAAACTGGCCGCGTTCACCGCGACGAGCGCGGCCAGGCCGGTGCGACCGGGGGCGGCCACGACCAGTGCCGCGGCCAGCCCGCCGAGCGCGAACGCCCCGTTGCGCAGGGCGATCTGGGCACCGAGCCAGCGCGGCCGGTCGCCTTCGGGCACCACCGCGGCGGTCATCGACCGGTGCGCGACCCAGAACGTCGCGTCGCCGACGGCAGCGAGCAGCGCACACCCCGCGACCTGCCAGGCTTGCGTACACAACAGGAAGCCGCCCATCCCCGCCGCCTGCGCCAGCCCGCTGCACACCAGGGCGCGGCGCGGCCCGATCCGGTCGGTGAACGGCCCGGCCGCCACACCGAGCGGCAGTGCCGCCAGCCGGGCGGCCGTCAGCACCGATCCGATCACGAGCAGGTCGAGCCCGGTCCAGGCGCCGAGGAACAGCAGCAGGAACGGCGCCATCAGGCCGTTGCCGAGGGCGTCGATCGCCAGTGCGGTCAGCAGGCGGCCGTTGCCACGCGTACGGGGCAGGCCGAGCCGTTCAGCCAACGTCTGCGAGCTCATGCGACGAGGTTGCAGGCTCAAGCGCACTTGAGGTCAAGTTCGAGTTTGCCGATATCAGATGCCATACGGGTAAGGTGATCGCAAACCGTGACGCCGCACCGGGAGGTTTCACCGTTGGACGTCGAGAAGACCGCACTGCCGGGAATCGGCCTGCGCCACGAGTTCCAGACCGCGAAGGGGCAGCACGCCGCTGTCGTGTCGCACGTCTCCGGCCGCCGCGACATCGTCATCTACCACCCGGATGATCCCGATACCGCGGTGGCGGCGCTGTCGCTGACGACCGACGAGGCCAACGGGGTCGCCGAACTGCTCGGCACGGCGCGGATCGTGGAGCGCCTGGCCGACCTGCGCCGCCAGGTGGTCGGGCTGCTGACGGTCCAGGTGCCGGTGACGGCGGGCTCGCCGTACGACGGCCGCACCCTGGGCGACACCCAGGCCCGCACCCGTACCGGTGCCTCGATCGTCGCCGTGATCCGGGCCGGGGAGATCCTGGCCAGCCCCCGGCCGGACTTCGAGTTCCACCCGGGCGACCTGGCCGTGGCCGTCGGCACCGCCGAGGGCACCGCCGCCGTGACCGACATCCTGAACAACGGCTGAGGGGCGCCCGTGCACGGAGCCGTCACCCTGATCGAGATCGGGGCGGTAATCCTCGCCCTGGGCCTGCTCGGCGCGCTGTCGGTGCGCTTCGGCATCTCCCCGATCCCGCTGTACCTGCTGGCCGGACTGGCGTTCGGCAAGGGCGGCCTGCTGCCGCTGGTCTCCACCGAGGAGTTCACCGCCACCGGCGCGGAGATCGGCGTCATCCTGCTGCTGTTCACCCTGGGTCTGGAGTACACGGCGCCGGAACTGGTCGGCACGCTGCGGCACAACGCCCCGGCGGGCCTGGTCGACCTGGTCCTCAACAGCGCCCCTGGCGTCATCGCGGCGCTGCTGCTGGGCTGGGGTCTGGTGGCGGCGGTCGCGCTCGGCGGCATCACGTACGTCACCTCGTCCGGCATCACCGCCAAGGTGCTGGCCGACCTGAACTGGCTCGGCAACCGCGAGGTGCCGGTGGTGCTGTCACTGCTGGTCTTCGAGGACCTGACCATGGCGGTGTACCTGCCGATCCTGACCGCGATGCTGGCCGGGGTCGGGTTCGTGGCCGGGCTGACCACGCTGGGCATCGCCGGGGCGACCATCACGGTGATCCTGGTGGTGGCGCTGAAGTTCGGCAAGTGGGTGGAGAAGTTCGTGCATTCTCCCAGCGAGGAGGTGCTGCTGCTGAAGGTGCTCGGGCTGACCGTGCTGGTCGCCGGGGTGGCGCAGCAGCTGCAGGTGTCGGCGGCGGTCGGCGCGTTCCTGGTCGGCATCGCGCTGTCGGGGCCGCTCGCGCACACCGCCCGGGAGCTGCTGACGCCGCTGCGGGACCTGTTCGCCGCGGTCTTCTTCGTCTTCTTCGGACTGCAGACCGACCCGGCGCAACTGCCGCCGGTGATCGGCATCGCGCTGCTGCTGGCACTGGCCGGTATCGCCACCAAACTGGCCACCGGTTGGTGGGCGGCGCGACGGGCGGGCATCCACGCCGCCGGTCGGCTACGGGCCGGGGTGGCGCTGCTGCCCCGAGGCGAGTTCAACATCGTCATCGCGGGCCTCGCGGTGGCCGCCGGCATCAACCCGCGGCTCGGTCCGCTGGCCGCGGCGTACGTGCTGATCCTGGCGGTGCTCGGCCCACTGATCGCCCGCGGCGTCGAACCCCTGGTCCGTCGTCTGGCCCAACGCCGCCGCCAGCCCACCGCCGAGCCCTCCCCCGCCCCCGAGCATCCCGCCCTCCCCGAGCACACGGAGGTTCGTGCGGTTTCGGGGAAAGTGCAGGAATCTTGGCGCGGATAGCTGCACTTTCCCCGAAATTGCAGCAACGCCACGCGAGCGGCGACGCCACGGGCGCGAGCGGGCGCGAGCGGGCGGGCGCATGGCCGCGGTGTGCGGTCAGGTGATGCGGAGACGCCAGCCGATCTCGATGAGGTCGGGGTCGGTGATCTGCGGGTTGAGGCGGCACAGCTCCAGCACCGTGGTGTCGAAGCGGTTGGCGATCGCGGTGAGGGTGTCCCCGGCCTTGACGGTGTAACGCTTGCTCGCCGCACCGGCTGCCTTCTTGGCGGGCGCCTTCTTCGCGGTCGTCTTCTTGGCGGTGGTGGTGCGGCGGGCCCGGGTGCCCTTGACCTTGTCGCCGTACTTGCGCTCCAGCCGGGCCAGCACCTCGTCGGCCTGGACCGCGGACATGGCCAGGTGTACGTGATCGGCATGCGCGGCGTCGGTGCCGGCGCCGTACGACGAGATCTTCTGCCCGTTCTTGACGTAGAACCCGTCGTCGTCGGGGAACGGGGTGGTGTGGATCAGTTCGACGCACTGGTCGTGGAACTCGTCCTCGATCCATTTGGCCAGGTCCCGGCCTATCGTCGACTTCGCGCCCACCCCGAAGTCGACCGCTGCGGTGGGTGAGCCCTGGTGGCTGAGACCGTAGTGGTGGCTGGAGCCGCCATGGTCGCCGTCCATGCCGGAGCTGACGTAGAGGTCACGCTTCTTCGGGTAGTACTTCTCGAAGATCGATATGATCTTGTCGCCCGTCGGCCCGGTCCGCACGTTGTGCCAGCGTTTGATGGGCATGGAGAACCACCCCCTCCGCGCCCAGTTTATGGTCATGCGACCCGCCGCAGCCCCATATCGCGCCACCCTCAGGGGTTATTGACCAGCAACCCAAATATGCCGTTCTCGTTATGTATGCGTGGATGTGGTGGTACCTGACGCGCGACGACTTTCCCCGCAGGCGCACCCGGCTGCTACACCAGATCGCGCCCAATGGGCCGCCCTACCGGTCGCCGCGACGCTCACCGGGGTGCGGCGGGGACGTCCTCGGCCTGATCATGTTGCGGTGACGGAGACCGCCACGTGGCTCGGAAGTCCGGCCAGGCGTCGAGCAGGTAGCAGCTGAAGGGGATCCACCAGATCAGGTCGTTGGTGATGATCATGATGACGGTGCTGATCGGCCAGACGCCGGTGGCGATGAGCCACGCCAGGCCCAGGGGTCCGAGGATCTTGCCGGTGAACCCGACGGCGGCAGCCGGCCAGCCGTGTTCGGGCCGCCGGGCCACCTCCAGGTAGAGCAGACCGTACAGGCCGAGGACCATGCCGAGGCAGGCGAATATCTGCGGCGAGTTCGACAGTGGCAGGCCCGTGACGCGGAAGAACCATTGCGGATCGAGGACCGCGTAGCAGCCCCAGGCGATGTTGTAGATCCCGGCCGCGACGAAGGTGGCGCGGTGTAGCCGCCGGCGCTTCACGCGGCCCGCTCCGCGCGGATACCGGATGACCACCCGGACTCACGGGCGTCGCCCGTGGGCTTGAGACTCTTCAAGTGGTTTCTGCTCCTGGTCCAGGCGTTAGTAGGCGATCCCGATGGTGCGATGGATCGTCTCGGGATGGTCGAGCGCGTCGAGCATGTGGTGGGCGACGTCGGCGCGGGAGATGAACATGCCGGCGCGGACGTTCTGCTCGTACGCCGTCCGGTATTTGCGCGTCACGCGCCCGTTGAGTAGACGGGGTGGGCGGGAGATCGTCCAGTCCAGGTCGCTGTCGCGCAGGACATCCTCCATCAGCGCCAGGTCGACGTAGTGCCTGCGGAACGCGGCCTTGGCCAGCGGAGCGGCCAGGTGCCGCATGAAGAACCCGTCGCCGGGGTTGTGGCGCGGCGGGTTCGGCCGCCCTGGTGACGGCACGGTGCCGACCGATGCGGCACTGACGACGACGATGCGCCGTACGCCCGTCGCCTGCATCGCCTGGACGAGGGCGCGGGTGCCCCGTGAGGCGACACCCGCCTCGGCGCCCGATCGTGCCCCGAGTCCGGAGAGCACCGCGTCGGCGCCGTCGACCGCGGACCGCAACTGCGACGGATCGGCTGCCGAGAGATCGGCCGTGACGACGCGTACCGATGCGTCGGGGAGCCTTTTCGGATTCCGCACGACGGCGGTGGCCTCATGACCGGCGGCGACGGCCTGGACGAGGAGCTGGCTGCCGATGCCGCCGGTCGCCGCCACGATAGTCAGCTTCATCGTGCTACTCCTGGGCTTGCTCGAACGGATCCGGCAGACGACGCCGCGCTCGGCGGCCACGGCCTTCGCCGGAAACGTCGATGCGGGTCATACGGTATCGCGGTCTTTGATGTTGTGAGTGCCCGTGCCGATCGAGCGCCGTGGCTCGTGGGGCGAGGCGCGGAAGGTGCTCCGGCAGGTCTATTCCTCGA
Source organism: Catellatospora tritici (assembly GCF_019083965.1). Classification (GTDB taxonomy): domain Bacteria; phylum Actinomycetota; class Actinomycetes; order Mycobacteriales; family Micromonosporaceae; genus Catellatospora; species Catellatospora tritici. Next base: position 277,667 of record NZ_JAHRCY010000003.1, on the reverse strand, counting down.
ATATTGTCCACATTGGGATCAGTCAATGAAAAGACTCTTATTATAAGAAGGGCACCTTTTACTACGGAAAGCGATAAGAAGGTGCCCTTCCTTACCCCCGGAGGGCGCGCGGCGACGCCCCCAACTCACGCCGACACGCTTTGTTGAACGCCTGCAGGTCGGCCAGCCCGACCAGCGCCGCGATCGCCGGAATCGACAGGGTGGAGCGCCGCAGCAGATGCTCCGCGCGGGCCAGGCGGCGGCGACGGAGGTAAGCCACGACGGTGTCGCCGGTCTCGGCGCGGAACAGCCGGGTCAGGTGGTTGTGTGAGACGCCCGCGTGCCGGGCGATCTCCGGCACGGTCAACGGTTCGGCCAGGCGCAGCTCGATGTGGGCGGTCGCGGCGGCCACCGCCGGATGCGGTCCGCCCGGTGTGGCTGCCGCCGGACCGGGCAGGCGGCTGATCCGCCACAGCAGCGCCCACACCTCGGCGTCAGCGTGCGCGCCGTCGCGGGGTGCGGCGGCCAGGGCCTGGCTGAACAGGTCGCGCAGCACGGGGGTCCGGTCGGCGGCGTCCTGCATCACCGGCACGGACAGCGCCGGGCCGCCGCCCGGCAGCCGCAGGTGGGCGTACAGGTGCTCCGATCGTCCCCGGTAGCGGAAGGCGACCTCGTGCCCCGGCGGGATGAGGCTCACGTGGCCGGGGCGGATCTCGTGCGTCAGGCCGCCGAGGGTGAGTTCGGCGTGGTAGCCGTACAGGTGCAACTGCCACAGGTCGGGCAGCAGGAACACGTCCCGTACGGTGCCCACCCCGTGCAGCCCGACGCCGATGTTGACCACGCGGGGCGGCTCGTGCAGCCGCAGCCGCACCCGGCCGCCCCCCGGTTCCAGATCCGGCATGGTGAAAATCTACCAGCAGTGGTGATTACGACCCACGCTGCGCGGGCTCGCCGCCGCATAGCCTCTCCACGTTACCGACCAGCGACGCACACTGGAGAAACGTCAACGTGGCTATGCAGCCGTGGTTCACCGAGGCCAAACTGGGCATCTTCCTGCACTGGGGGATCTACGCCGTCGACGGGACACTGGAGTCGTGGGCGTTCTACGCCGACGAGGTGCCCCACGACCAGTACATGCGCCAGGCCGACGGATTCACCGCCGCCGGTTATGACCCGAAGGCGTGGGCCGAGCTGTTCGCCCGGGTCGGCGCCCGCTACGCCGTGCTCACCTCGCGCCACCACGACGGCGTCGCGCTGTGGGACACCGCGCACGGCGACCTCAACGTGGTCCGGCACACTCCGGCGGGGCGTGACCTGCTCGGACCGTACGCCGAAGCCCTGCGCGAGCACGGTCTCAAGGTCGGCTTCTACTACTCGCACTCGGACTGGAACCACCCGCTCTACCCGTCGGTGCGCTCGCAGGGGCGGGCGCCGTGGGTGAACGAGAGCCGCTGGGTGGCCCCGCAGGACGGCGCCCCGGACGACGAGCAGGCCTGGCAGCGGTACCTGGACTACCGCGACGCCCAGGTCGGCGAGCTGGTCGACCGGTTCCACCCGGACCTGCTGTGGTTCGACGGCGAGTGGGAGCGCAGCGAGCAGCAGTGGCGCCTAGCCCCGCTGGCCGAGCGGATCCTGACCGCCGACCCGCGTACGGTGCTCAACGCCCGGATGCTGTCCTATGGCGACTACGCGACCCCGGAGCAGGGTCTGCCGATGCGGGCGCCGGACGGGCCGTGGGAGCTGTGTCTGACCATCAACGACAGCTGGGGTTTCCGGCAGTCCGACACGAACTTCAAGTCGGTCGGGCAGCTGGTGCGCTACTTCGCCGAGACCATCGGGCTGGGCGGAAACCTGCTGCTGGACGTGGGTCCGACCGCCGCGGGGGTGATCCCGGCGGAGCAGGTGGAGCGCCTGGAGGGTCTGGGTGCCTGGATCGCCCGGCACGCGGACGCGGTGTGGGGCACGGTCGCGGGTCTGCCCGCCGGGCACCACTACGGTCCGAGCACCCGGTCGGCCGACGGCCGCACGCTGTACCTGGTGTGCTTCGGCTCGCCCGGGGAGCTGGCGGTCAAGGGGCTGCGTACGGCGGTGAAGCGGGCGTACGTGCTGGGCACCGGGGCGGAGCTGGGGCACCGGGTGACCGGCGGGCACGGCGAGGTGCCGGGGGTGACCTGGATCGACGGGCCACGGGACGCGGACGTGGACCCGCACGCGACGGTCATCGCGGTGGAACTGGACGGCGACCTCGACCTGTACGACGGCCAGGGCCGCAACTGACCGACCCCAAGATCACGCAAGTTGCCGGGCAACAGGGGGTATCGCGGTGCTGATATGCCCGTTTGCCCGGCAACTTGCGCGGTCTACGCGGTGGCCGGGCGGGGGCGGTGGGAGGCGGCCCAGGTGACGACGGGTGGGACTGCGGCGGCCAGGGTCGCGAAGAGCACCGCCAGGACGAGCCATCCGGCGGTGCCGTGGTCGAGCACCAGCCAGGTGAGCAGCGCCGGGGCGAGCATCCGCCCGAACTGCGCCCCCATCCCGTAGGTCGCCTGGTACTGCCCCTGCGCGTGGGCGGGGGCCAGGCCGAACGAGATGCCCCAGCCGCCCGCGGACTGGCGCAGCTCGCCGACGACGTGCACCAGGGCGCCCGCGATGAGCAGGGTGACCGCGGCCCAGGTGGGCACCCCGGCGCTGGCGGCGAAGATCAGGCAGGCGCCGCCGACGAACAGCCCGGCGCTGCGGCTGGCGCGGGCGGCCCCGGACAGCTCCTCGGTGCCGCGGGCGGCGCGGACCTGCCAGGCCACCACCATGGTGGTGTTGACCAGCAGCAGCACCGCGGCCAGCCAGGCCGGGGCGTGGGTGTGCGAGACGATCCACAGCGGCAGGACGATGTTGAGGATGTCGAAGTGCATCGACATCAGGCCGTCCAGGGCGACGAAGGCCAGGTAGGGCCGGTCGCGCAGGGCGACCAGGCGCGGGCCGGGCCCGGCGGGCACCGGCGCCACCGCGGGCAGGCGGGTCCCGACCAGGGCGGCGGCGGCGAAGCTGACCGCGTTGCCGAGGATGACCAGCCGGTACGCCGTGGGTGTGTCCACCGCCAGCGCGATCCCGGCCAGCGCCGCCCCGACCGAGATGCCGACGTTAGTGGTCACCCGCAGGAAGGCGCGGGCCCGCACCCGCTGGTCGGCGGGGATGACGCCCGCGATGAGGGCGCCTCGGGCGCCGCGCTGCCCGGCGTCGGCCAGCGCGGTCAGCGCCGCGACGGCGACGAACGCGCCGAAGGTGCGCACCGGCAGCATCGCGGCGGTGAGCAGCGACAGCGCCGCGAAGCACGCGATCTGCATGCGGCGCGGGCCGAACCGGTCGGCCAGGTAGCCCATCGGGGTGCTGGCCACGACGCAGACGGCGGTGGCGGCGGTGAGCCCGAACCCAACCTCGCGCGGCGAGAATCCCACCACCCGGGTCAGGTAGAGGACGTTCACGGTGAGCCAGAGCCCGTTGCCCGCCGTGTTGATCAGCGTGGCGAGGTTGAGCAGGCGGGCGGGACCGGGCGGCGGCAGCAGTCTCTGGATCATGCCGCCGATTCAACAATACGTACGTACGGTTTGTAAATCGGGCCGAATGTGACCTGCGGCTCAGCCCGGAAACGCAGGTGACCGGGGGCCGGCGGGAATGCGAGCATCCGCTGGTGACGAACGACGTGGTACGCCTGACCCTGGATGACCTGCCCGGCTGCCTGGCGCTGGCCGACGACCGGGGCTGGCTGTCCGAGGAGGGCAAATGGCGGTTCCTGTTCGCCGTCGGCGAGGTCTACGGCATCCGTGACGGCGACGAACTGGTCGGCACCACGATCCTGACCAGATACGGCGCCGACGTCGCCGCGATCAGCATGGTGCTGGTCGCCGCCCGCCTGGGCGGACACGGCCTCGGCCGACGGCTGATGGAGCACGCGCTGGCGCAGGCCGGATCCGCCACGGCCATCCTCGACGCCACCGAGCAGGGCCGCCCGCTGTACGAGAAGCTCGGTTTCACCGCCCTGGGCACCCGCCACGTCCACGTCGGCACCTTCACCCCGCCCGTCGCACAATCCACCACCGCGGCGACCCGCCCGGCGACCGAGGCCGACCTGCCCGCGATCGCCCGCCTGGACACCGTGACCATGGGCGCCGAGCGCACGTCCGTGCTGCGCCTGCTGCCGGAGTTCTGCAGCAGCCTGCGGGTGGCCGAGCGCGACGGTGAGATCACCGGCTTCGCGGCCGCGTGGCCCAACACCGACCGCCTGATGGTCGGTCCGGTGGTCGCCGGATCCGATGACGACGCGCTGGCCCTGATCACCGAGACGGTCACCGGCACCGACGGGGAGGTCCGGGTCGACTTCGACGAGCGCCGTCCGCACCTGCGCGAGTGGGCCACGGCGCACGGGCTGTCCGAGCGCTTCACCTGCACGATCATGGCGCTCGGCCCGGTTCGCGGCGACCGGGGACCGCACTACAGCCCGCTCATGCAGGCCCTGGGCTGATCCACTACACGGCCGGGAGCTGGCGATTTCCATTTCGGACGGTGACCGTCCATCATGGCCGCATCGTCGCCCGTGTCACGGCGGTCCGGTCGGTCGTTGGGCGGGCAGGCGATCATCGCCAGGAGACATCTACCCAGAAGTCCGTTTTATCGGTAATGTCGTGCTGGCTACGCCGCCCCCGACCCGTCAGGAGCCGCAATGCCAGCGTTCGACCTGCCCGAGTTCTACCTGCCCTACCCCGCCCGGCTGAACCCGCACGAGCAGCACGCCCGCGACCACTCCAACGCGTGGGCCAGGGACATGGGGATGCTCGACGCCGTCGGGCCGTCGGGCAACCTGGTCTGGGACGCCGAGCGCCTCAACCGCCACGACTACGGGCTGATGTGCGCCTACACCCACCCCGACTGCGACGAGCCCACCCTCGACCTGGTCACCGACTGGTACGTGTGGGTCTTCTTCTTCGACGACCACTTCCTGGAGATGTTCAAGTACTCCGCCGACCTGGCCGGAGCGCAGGCGTACCTGGACCGGCTCGGCCTGTTCATGACCGAGCCCGGCGAGATCCCGCCGGAGCCGGAGAACCCGGCCGAGGCGGGGCTGGCCGACCTGTGGGCGCGTACCATCCCGGCCATGTCGGACGGCTGGCGACGGCGGTTCGTGGCCAGCACGCACAACCTCATGGTCGAGTCCATGTGGGAGCTGGACAACATCAACCGGCACCGCATCGCCAACCCGATCGAGTACATCGAGATGCGGCGGCGGGTCGGCGGTGCCCCCTGGTCGGCCAACCTGGTCGAGTACGCGGCGGGCGCCGAGATCCCCGAGCACCTGGCCGCACTGCGGCCGCTGCGGGTGCTGTGCGACACCTTCGCCGACGCGGTGCACCTGCGCAACGACCTGTTCTCGTACCAGCGCGAGGTCGCCGAGGAGGGCGAGAACTCCAACGCGGTGCTGGTGCTCGAACGCTTCCTCGACCTGCCCACCCAACGGGCCGCGGACCTGGTCAACGAGCTGCTGACGTCCCGGCTGCGCCAGTTCGAGCACACCGCGCTCACCGAGCTGCCGCAGCTGCTGGCCGAGCAGGGGGTGCCGCTGGAGGACCAGCTCGCCGTCGCCCTGTACGCCAAGGGCCTGCAGGACTGGCAGGCGGGCGGGCACGAGTGGCACGCCCGGTCCAGCCGCTACCAGAAACCGCGCGAGCGCAACGCCGCCGACCTCAGCGGCCGCCCGGTGGGGCTGGGCACCGCCGCCGCCTGGCCCGGGCAGCTCGCGCCGGGTGTGCGCACCTTCCTGGTCCAGCACGCGCACGTGCCGGTCGGGCGGGTCGTCGGGCACCTGCCGCTGCCGCCGCTGCACATGCCGTACACCCATCGGACCAGCCCCCACCTGGCCCAGGCCCGCCGTCACGTGCTGGCCTGGAGCGAGCAGATGGGCTTCTTCGAGCCCGCGCCCGGCGACGGCCCGATCGCGGTCTGGGACGCGGGCCTGCTCGCCGGGTACGACCTGGCCCACTGCGCCGCGATGATCCACGCCGACGCCGCCCCGGAGCAGCTGGAACTGTCCGCCGACTGGCTGTCCTGGGGCACCTACGGCGACGACCTCTACCCGGTGCGTTTCGGCCGCACCCGCGACCTGGTCGGCGCCCGCGCGCAGACCGCGCGGCTGGAGACGTTCATGCCGCTGGACGGCGCGGTCATGCCGGAGGCGGTGACCCCGCTGGAGCGCGGGCTGGCCGACCTGTGGCTGCGCACCGCCGGGCCGATGAGTCCGCACGCGAAGGCCCGGTTCCGCACCGCCGTGCTCGACATGATCGCGTCGTGGGTGTGGGAGCTGGAGAACCAGGTGCTCAACCGGGTGCCCGACCCGGTCGACTACGTGGAGATGCGCCGGGCCACCTTCGGCTCGGACATGACCATGGGCCTGGCCCGGCTGGCCCACGCCGACCTGGTCCCCGACGAGCTGTTCGAGCACCGGGTGCTGCAGCAGCTCGAGCACGCGGCCCAGGATTACGCCTGCTTCACCAACGACCTGTACTCGTACCAGAAGGAGATCCAGTACGAGAACGAGATCCACAACATGGTGTTCGTGGTGGAGCGGTTCCTCGGCTGCGACGCCTACGCTGCCCGTGAGGTGGTGGCCGACCTGATGAACCAGCGCATGCGCCAGTTCGAACACCTGGACTCGGTCGAGCTGCCCCAGCTGTACGAGCAGCTGGACCTGCCCGCCCAGGTACGCGACCGGCTCGACCGGTACGCCGGGCAGCTCAAGGACTGGATGTCGGGCATCCTGGTCTGGCACGACACCTGCATCCGGTACGGCGAGCACGAGCTGCGCGCCCGCCACGAACCAGTCCCCGCCCTGCCGTCGTTCACCGGCCTGGGCACCGACGCCGCCCGGATCCTGCAGGCGCTGGCAGGCGCCTGACCACCCCGGGTGGACGACGTGGTGGACGGCGCGATAGGAGTTTCCGAATGACCACACGGCTGCTGCTGCTGGCGCTGAAGGACACCTACGCCCACACCCACCACGGCGAACGACCGGCCGTCGCCAGCGCCCACGAGCTGCTGGAGGCGGCCGGTCCGGCCCTCGCCGGCGTCCACGTCACCCCGGTCGACGTCATGGCCGAGCCGAGCTGGGACATCTCCCCCACCACCATGCTGGCGCTGGCCCGCCGGGTCCGCGGCGCGCTGCTCGACGACGGCTACCACGGCGTGGTCGTCGCCCACGGTCCGGACACCCTGGAGGAGAGCGCCTACCTGGCCGACCTGCTCGCCGGGCCCGCCGCCGGGCGCGGGCCCATCGTGTTCACCGGCGGCCAGCGGCGCCTGGACGACCCCGACGCCGATGCTCCCGGCAACCTGGCCGACGCGCTCACCGCAGCGTCCGAACCCGGGCTGACCGGAGCCGGGGTGCTCGTGTGCGCGGCGGGCGAGCTGCACGCCGCGCGGCTGGCGACGCTTGTCGACGCCGACCGGGTGGCGCTGTTCGGCTCCGGCCCGGCCGGGCCGCTCGGCCAGGTCATCGGCGCCAAGGTCGAGCTGCTGAGCGCTGTCCCGCCGCGCCCCCCGGCCGTGACCGGCGACCCCGAACCCGACGTCGCTCTCATCACGACCTACCCCGGCATGGAGCCGGGGCTGCTCAACGCGGCCGTCGACGCCGGGGCCCGGGGCGTGGTGCTGGCCGGGACCGGGGCGGGCAACATCCCGGTCGGCCTGTTCAGCACCGTGAGCGAGCTCGTCGGCTGGGACATTCCGGTGGTGGTCGCCTCGCGCAGCGGCACCGGCACCGCGGCGCTGACCGACCTGCCGCCCGGCACCGGCCTGGCCGCCGGGATCGGCGCGATCGGCGCCCGCGGCCTGTCCCCGGTCAAGGCCCGGGTGGCGCTGATGGCCGCGCTCGGCGGCGGCGGGGTCGACGCCGTACGCGACTGGTTCGCCCGACTCTGATCCGCCCGAACCTGCCCGGCGTGCCCGAACGGGTGCCGACAATGGGTGGAAAGCGGTCGAGCGCACGAGGGGGCGGGCCATGGCGGCGGACGAGGCGGCCACGCGGGCGGAGCTGGCGGAGGTCGAGCGGCTGATCGCCGACCTGCGCCGCAGCGCCGAAGGCATCCACGAGGAGATCGGCAACCGCGACGACGGCCCCGGCGACCCCGGCGACGTCAGCGAGCTGTTCGCCGAAACCCAGGAGCAGGAGGCGCTGCTGGGCGAGCTCGAACAGCGCCGCGACGACCTCCGCCACCGCCTCGACCCCCACGAACCCTGACAGGTAAGGAAGGGCACCTTCTTATCGCTTCGCGTAGAAGAAGGTGCCCTTCTTAACGTCAGTCGCGTCCGGCGCGGGCGCGGTCGACGACCTCCTCGGTGGTCAGCGGGCTCTTCGGGTGGTGGGTCAGACACAGGGGCGTACGCACCTTGCGGAACGCGAAGCCCTCACCCGAGGCGTAGAACTCGCCGGTGCCCAGCCGCGAGATGTCCGGCACGTCGGCGCCCTTGGCCCGCGCCATCTCCCGCGCCGCGTCGATCTGCACCGGCGCGTTGAGCAGCCCGAAGAACTGCGTCGCCGCGTTGCCGGGGATCTGGTTGTGCAGCCCCTTGGGCGCCTGGGTGGCGAAGACCAGGCCCAGACCGTACTTGCGGGCCTGCGACACCAGCGCCAGCGTGCTCTGCGTACACGGGGTCGCCCCGCCCGAGGGCGCCAGCGTCTGGGCCTCGTCCATCACCAGCAGGCCGCCCAGCGGCCGGTCACCGGCCGGATGCCGCTTGATCCAGGCGAACAACGCCATCTGCAGCTGGTTGACGAAGCCCTGGCGCTGCTCGTCGGAGGTCAGGCCGACGAAGCTGATCACCGACACCCGGGCGCGCCGCCCCGGCGTCGGCGTCAGCAGCACCCCAGGATCGGCCGCGACGCCGTCCCCGCCGAACAGCGGATCGTTGACCGTCGCGGCGGTCAGGTTCTGCGACATCTCGAAGGCGAGCTTCTCCGCCTCCTCCAGCCGACTGACCCCCTCGGGCAGCGCCGACAGCATGCCGATGAACGAGTGCAGACCCCGACCGCCCTGCACCGCGAACGAGCGGACGGCCTCCTTCAGCACCGCCTGGCTGCGGATCGCCTTCGCGGTGGTGCCGTCGGCCTTGGCTCGGGGCGCGAGGCTGGCCACGGCCGAGTCGACCGCGGCCCGGAACTCGTCGGCGTCCTCGCGTACCTCCTGGAAGTCGGGCAGCGGCTGGAACGTCAGCGGCCGACCCGCCTCCCAGCGCGGCGTCCACACGACCACCTCGACCGAGTCGTGGTAGGCCGCCGCCTTGGCCGCGTCCCCGTCGCGCCAGCCCGACGGGGGCTCCGGCCAGGCGTCACCGAGGCGGGACAGGTCGTTGTTGGGGTCCAGCACGATCGTCGAGACGCCCTGCAGCGCGCACTCCTCGATCAGGCGCCGGATCAGCACCGTCTTGCCCGAACCCGACCCGGCGAAGATCACCGTGTGCTTGCGCAGCCATTCCAGCTGCAACCGCAGCGGCCTGCCGTCCTCGTAGCCGGTCCCGAGCGCGATCTCGGTGTCGGACGTCCCCGCGCCGTCGGGCACTTCGGCGACCTCGGACACGGCCTGCGGCTCAGGCTCCGCCGCCTGCCCGGACCCTGCCTGCTCGGCCTCGGCCGTCGCCAGCTCGGCCTGGGCCAGCTCCGCGCCGACCTCGCCGAGCACGGTACGCAGCAGCATCGTGCGCCCGGCCGGGCGGCGCGAGACCAGCCAGGCCGACAGGTTCGCGTCGCGTTCGGCCAGCAACTGCCGCAACGCCGCGAACGTCCGCAGGTCGTCCTCGTTCATCTTCAGCCAGGTGCCGCCGTCCTCGGTGAACGCCTTCAGCACCTCCCGGGTCTTGGCGCCCTTACTCCAGTCGGTGTTGCGCAGCAGGAACAGTTTGCGCTTGGTGATGCCCCGGCTGAGCCCGGCGCTGGTACGCGCCGCGTGGATGCGCGCCAGCGCCGCGATCGGCTGCTCCGCCGAGATCGCGCGAAACGCCCAGTGCTGCTCGTCCTCAACCCTCTCGTCCAGGATCCGGCGCAGCCGGGCGTGCAGGGCCACCTTCCCGCCCTGCGGCGGATCGACCTTGAACTGCTCGGCGTACGCCCCCTGCTCCTCGATCCAGGCCGTCAGCCCGGCGGTCAGCAGCTCGTACACCACCTGGTCCTCGGTGGCGGGCCGCATCGCCCCGGAGATGTCGGCCACCCGCTTGAGCTGCTCGAACCGCTCCTCCAGCACGTCGTCCCGCGGCGGCGGCACGACCGTTTCCTCCGGCGGCGGCGCCTCGCCGTCGGCGAGCAGGCTCTCCAGCTCGCGGACGACGCCCCGGCGCAGGCAGGACTGGACGTGGTCGTTGATGGTGTTGATCAGGCGCCGGGGCGTCATCACCGTGGCGTAGGCGAACACCTCGGGGCGTACGGGCCAGGACGGATACTCGGGCGCGTACCCGATCTCGGCGAAGCGCACCGCGAACCGCTTCTCGACGATGTCCTGCGCGATGTCCGCGCTGGCGATCCCCTTGAGCGTCACCACCTCCCGGAACCGGTCCGCGACCGACCTGGTGGCCTGGGTCCGGATCAGCGTCCACGTCGAGGGCAGGCACGACAGCACGGTCAGCGTCCGGCGCGTGGTCTGGCGCAGCGACATCAGCCCGTCCGCGATGCGGTTGACCAGCATGACCTGGTCCTGGCTCTCCTCGGCGGCGCTGTCGCCGGCGGTGTTGGTCACCGCCTGTGCGATCAGCGTGTCGAGCTGGTCCACCGCCACCACCGACGGTCCGGTCAGCGCCAGCAGCTGGGAGATCTCCTGGACCACGAGCTGCGGCAGCTTCGGATCGGGGTGGATGCCCCACGCGTGCCGCTCGCCCTGCTCCAGTTCCTCCATCGACTGCAGGTAGGCGTAGCCGACGTCCTGCGCGGCGGGGTCGCCCGCCGCGAGCAGCACGAGGGCTCGGGCCGTGTGGTGGCAGGCCATCCCCACGGGCTGGTGGTAGCGGCGCAGCGCGCCGATGAACTCGTCCACGTGGGCGCGCTCCAGCAGCCCGCTGCCCGCGACGGCCGCGCGCGCCTCGTCGCCCACCCCGGCCAGTTCGCAGATCCGGTCCAGGAAGACCGACAGCTGGCTGCGCCGCTCCAGGTGGGGACGGTAGAGGCCGTCCAGGAAGGCCAGCGCTGTGCTCTTCCAGAAGTGGCCGCCGTCGAGCAGGCCGACCAGGAAGAAGTAACCGCCCTTGGCCTGCGTCTGCTCGCGCACCCAGCCGAGCAGGTGGGTCTTGCCCGACCCGGCCTGCCCCTGCATGGCCACGCCCATGGGGCTGCCGTCCGCGCTGCGCTCGGCGTCGTGCAGGCCGTCCAGGATGTACTGGGCGACCTCGCCGTGCAGTGCCTCGACATGGAACGGCGAGCTGCGCCAGACGTCGTCGGGAACGGGGGCGACGTCGAACCTCAGCGCGGACAGCGCCCGGCGCTCCTCCTCGTTCATGCGGCCTCGATCGACAGCAGGTGCTTGTCCTCACCGCCGATGTGGATAGCGGCGGCGCGGTCCTCGGCGCTCATGTTCTTCTGGTTCTCCTCGGGCACCAGCACCACCGCGCGGTGCACCGCCATCGTCATGAGCGCCTGGTCGACCACGCCCCGGTCGAGGTCGGACAGTGCGCCACGCAGGTCGGTGAGGCTGACCCAGCCCTGCGGCGCGGGCGCGAGTTTCGCGTACGCGGTGCGGATGCGCTGCTCGACGTCGACCTTCGTCGCCGCGCGCGGCTTGGCGGCGGCCTTGGCGGGCCTGGGCACCTCCACCGGTGCCGGGCTGGCGGTGAACAGGTCGGGCAGCCCCAGCTCAGCCCGCTTGACGTACCGGTCGAGGGCACCCAGCAGCGCGTGCATGGCGGGGACGGCAGGCCCGGTGCCCTTGACGTACTCGGCGGTCAGCTCATCCTTGCACCGCGCCCAGCCCTGGTCGGTCAGCTCGTGCGCGAGGCCTCGACCGACCTTACGGCGCGTCACGAGCTTCTCGTCGACCAACGTCCGGCTGTCCTCGCCGGTCAGGGAGATGCCGTAGCGCTCGGTCAGTTCACTGTTGGTGACTTCCCGGGCCTCGGCCATCAGCAGTGTGAGGAAGGCCTTCTGCGAGGGCTTGAGGGTCTTGCCTGCCATCGTCACTCCTTGTGCGCGTCGTCGCGTTTGTTTCGGATGTACCGTTCCAGATGGGACAGCACCTGGTCCAGCTCTGTCATCACCTGGTTGTTGGTGAAGCGCAGCACCGCGAAGCCGTCGAGCTGTAGCAGCACGTCGCGGCGGCGGTCGTGCTCGAACTTGCGCGGCCCCCGGTGCTCCGGGCCGTCGATCTCCACCGCGCACCGCTCGGCCCGCCACTGCAGGTCGATGATGTAGTGCGGGTACGCCTCGAACCTGCGGTTCCAGATCCGGCCGACCGCCCAGGCGACCTTCGCCAGCGCCGCCTCCAGCGCCTTCTCGGCGGCACTGTTCGGGTCCGGCCGCCCCTCGACCGGCGGGTACGTCACCACGCCAGTCGGCGGCACCACCGGGGCGGGCGTCGGCGGGGTCTGCGCGACGACCTCCACCAGGTGCTCGGGCAGCGGGAACCGGACCGTCTCGATCCGCTCGGCCGAGGGCAGCGGCGCGCCGGTGAGCCATACCCCGAAGCCGCCGTGGGCGGCCAGCCACTCGCACGCGGCGCCGAGCACCCGCTGCGCGGCCTGGTCCAGGTCGGCGGGCACCTCGACGACGATCGCGGCGCCGCCGCGGCCGTAGCTGGCGGCCAGCACCTTGGCGAGTTCGGCGGCGCGCACCTCGGGGGCGAAGCGGGCGGTGCCGGCGCCGCTGCCGCGCAGCGCCCGCTCGGCGAGGTCGGCCAGGAACGGGCCGAAATGGCCGGTGGTGGCGGCGAGTTCGACGGCCAGGGCGCGGACGGCGGCGACTCCGGCGCCGGCGGGACCGTCGAGCGGCTCGGCGCCGGGCAGCCAAGCCGGGAGGAGTTGGACGGCGGCGCGCTCCAGCTCCGTCAGCACGGCGCTGACCAGCTCGGCCGTGGTCCGGGCCGGGCGCGGGTGGTAGACCAGCACGGCCGGGGCGTCGGCGGGCAGGGGGCGCAGGGAGAGTTCAACGGCGTCGAGGGCAGCGTCGCGCAGGCGGATGACCCGCCCCAGCGGCAGGTCTGCCCAACTCTGCGCCATCATTTGACTCCCGTACGCGACGACGCACGCGAGTCTGCTCGCGTTCTCCGAGACCCGCAACCGGATGTTCGGCCGCTTGGCCCGCCGGTGGGACGCGAACTTCACCGGATCGGACTACTGCCACCATTGGTCCAATATGGCGGGACGGCGCTCGTCGATCGTTCGAATTGCCAGGCAATCGGGGAAAAGAGTGGTCAAGATACGCCCGATTGCCCGGCAACTTGCGGGATCTTGAGGGCGGGTCGGGACTTCCGCGGGTCGGGGGCTTGTCCAGCTCGGTCGCGGTCGTGTTGACGGCGTCGACCAAGTCGCGGCGTGCTCAGGGTGTCAGTCCACGGGCCGCCGCCCGGATCTCGTCGAGCAGGATCGCCAGGTCGGCGGTCGTCGTGGCCGGGTTGAGCAGACACGCCCGCAGCGACTCCCGCCCGGCCACCCTGGCACCGGTCAGGAACACCAACCCACGCCGCTGCACCGCGGCCGGGACGGCCCGGTTCACCGCGTCCAGTTCGGCTTCGTCGGTCACGCCCGCCGGGCGGTGCCGGAACGCCGCGATGGCGGTGACGACCGGCGCCAGCAACTCGAAGTCGGGTGCGGCGGCGAGCAGATCCGCCAGCTCGCGGGTGCGGGCCACGGTCTGCCCGACCAGGTCGACCACGCCGTCGCGGCCCAGGTGGGACAGGGTGGCCCAGACGCGCAGAGCACGCAGCGGCCGCGTCTGTTCGGGGCCGTACTCGGCGAACCAGCCGAGGTCGCCCGCGGCGTCGTCGCGCAGGTACGCCGGGACGAGGCTGAACGTGTCGCGCAGCGCCGACGGCTCGCGGACCAGCACACAGCCGCAGTCGACGGGCACGCCGAGCCACTTGTGCGGGTCGAGGGCGAGCGAGTCGGCACGATCCATCCCCGCGTACGGCTCGGGCACGGCGAGCACGCCCAGCGCCCCGTACGCCCCGTCGACGTGGAACCAGGTGTCGAACTCGGCGGCCACGTCGGCGATCTCGTCGAGCGGGTCGACCGCCCCGGTGCCGACCGTCCCGGCGCTGGCCGCCACACACATCGGGCGCAGCCCGGCGGCGATGTCCTCGGTCATCATGCGCCGCAGTGCGGCCGGGTCCATCCGCAGCCGGTCGTCGCCGGGCACGGTGCGCACGCCGCGCCGACCCAGGCCGAGCAGTTCGGCGGCCTTCTGCAGGCAGCTGTGGCCCTCGGCGCCGACGTACACGGTCATCGGGGCCTGCCCGGCCAGGCCGTCCGCGCGCACGTCCCAGCCGTCACGCCGGGCCGCCCGGCCGCGCGCCGCGGCCAGGGCCGCGATGGTCGCCATCGAGGCGCCGCTGGTCAGCAGGCCGCCGCCGGGCCGGTGCGGGTAGCCGACCAGTTCGGCCAGCCAGCGCAGCACCGAGTGCTCCAGCAGCGCCCCGGCGTGCTCTCCCCCGGCGCAGCTGGGGTTCAGCGCGGCGGCCAGTGGGGCGACCAGGACTCCGGCAGGCGACGGCGCGGAGTTGACCCAGCCGAAGAACCGAGGATGGCCGTTTCCCATCGGGTACGGCAGCACCCGGTCGCGCACGTCGGCCAGCAGCTGCGCCAGCGGCCGTCCCGTCGTGGGCAACCGCTGGCCGGTGAGCCAAGCCCGATCGGCGTCGGACACCGGCCGCCACACCGGGGCGGCGTCGATCCCGGCCAGGTGTCCGGCCGCCAGCTCCGCCGCGACCCGCCCCGCCGAAAGCAACTCCTCCACGACGTCACATCCTGGCGCACCGCGGCACGGGCGTCCACCATGGACCGGCCGTGAGGCGGGGCGAGGAGGCTCGCCCCGCCTCCGCCTCGGCATACGGCGGCACTACGGGCCGGACGGCCACCGCGGCGGCGGACACGGGGTATCGACGCCGCACCCTGCCGGAGGCCTCCGGTGCCTCACACCGCCGAACTGAGCACGGCCGTGGCGTCCGCCGCGCGGGACCGCAGCAGCCGCCGTCGACCCGGCCCGTGGCCGAGGGTGTTGAGGAACTCGTCGATCTGCCCGACGGTCACGCCGGGCATGCAGATGACGTGCGACAGGCGCCCGTCGTCGGCCAGCACCCACCGACCCAGCCGCCCCGACGGCGGACTGGGCAGCGTGACCGTGAACGCGTGCGGGTTGCGGTGCGCGTCCCAGCCCAGCTCGCACAGGTGCTTGTGGGTGTAGTCGGCCAGCCGCCGCGACGCCTCGGCCCGCTCGCGCAGCCCGTCGAAGCCGACCCGGTTGAGCACCGTCCACAGGATCAGCGGCGTGTGCCCAGACCGGGAACCGGTGATCGTCGTGTCGGCACTGCCGGTGTACGACACCCGCGTGTCGGCGTTGCGGTACGGCGACTGCGCGTACACCAGCACGCCGCACGGCATCAGCGTGGACAGGAACTTGTGCCCCGACACGACCATCGACGTCGCCCCGGCGGCGAAGTCGAACGCCGGGCGCTGCCCCTCGGGCAGCAGCGCCAGCGGGACGCCCGACAGCGCCGCGTCGACGTGGATGCGCCGCCGGATGATGGCCAGATCGTCGCAGACCTCGCGGATCGCGGCGACGTCGTCGATCGCCTCGGTCATGGTGGTGCCCGCGGTCGCCACGATCATCGCGGGGCGTTCGCGGCGCCGGGCCAGTTCCCCGGCCAGGTCGGCGACGTCCATCCGGCCGGTCACGTCGGTGCGCACGATGACCAGCTGCAGCTTGAGCTTGCGGGCGGCCTTGGCGACCGAGTAGTGCGCCGCCGCCGAGGTGTAGACGACGATGTCGGGATAGCGCTGCCACGCCTCGTCCAGGGCGTGCTCGGTGCCCTCGCTGGCGCCGCCGGTGACGTACCCCCAGCAGTCGCGCGGGGCCCGCAACAGGCCGCCGATGGTCGTGACGACCTCGCGTTCGAGGTCCTTGGTGTGGTTCACGCCGTGCCCGGGGTCGCCCCAGGCGTCGCCGACGTTGTTGAGCAGGTGGCCGGTCATCAGCTCGGCCAGTTCGGGGAAGACCAGGTCGACGGCGCCGGGGAAGCCGATGTCGTAGTGCCGTGAGTGGGCGAGGCGGGCGGTCAGGTCCCGCAGGGTGGCCGCGACCGACAGCGGCGGCGCCGCCGGTCGCAGCGGTGTGACCGGGACGGCCGTCACCCGGCCCTCCTGCGGCCCCGGGCCTGCGCGGCCGCGATGCGCTGGTTGTCGGCCCAGGCCAGGGTGGTGGACAGCTCGTTCATCCAGCGCACGATCTGGCCGTGGTAGTCGTCGGCGATCAGATTGTCCAGGCCGACCGGGCTCCACTGCATCAGATGGTGCCCCGGGGCGACCTCGAGGCTGTGCGTGGAGTGCACCTGGAAGGTGTTGAACTCGGCCAGGCCGCGCCGCTCCCCCACCATCACGCTGCCGTCGGTCATCACCACGCGGATGCTGCCCGGCACGTCGGAGTCCCGGCTGACCTGCGAGCGGACCTGCTCCCAGGTGCCGGTGTGGGTGTCCAGGCTGCTGACACCGAGTCCGGCGTAGACAGCCTTGTCCGTCATCGTGTCGTCGCGCCGGTTGGCCAGTGCGAAGCGGACATCGTATGGCGGACGCTGCGCGGCGATGGTCTGGTTGAGCTCGAACAGCAGCCGGGGCAGGTTGCTGACCTCCGGCCCGGCCAGCCAGATCTTCGTCGACGCGGTGAGCAGCTGCCGGTCGCGCCGGAACGGATCGGTCTGCTTGTACAGGAACGCCAGCGCGTACGGCGACAGTGGGTCGGAGCGGCGCTTCTCCCACGCGTGCCGGGCGTGCAGCACGTTCATCTTGCGCAGCCGCTGCGCGGCCTGGTGGCGCAGGTCGGCCATCTGAGCCAGGTCCAGCATGGACGCCTCGCCGATCGGGTCGGGCTGCTCGTCCATGCCCTGCGGTCGGTTGATACCGGGCTGCGACTGCCCGTATGCGGTCGGTCCCATGTCACAGCTCCAGGGGTTCGAGGCGGTGGTCGCCGACGGTGAGCGGGTTCGGCGTGCCCCGCCCGATCTGCTGGTAGACGCCCGGACGGCTGCGGCGCATGCCGCCACCCCAGGCCAGGCCGATCAGCCCGGCGCCGGCGATGAGCAACGGGATGAGCCACGGCCAGCGGGACTCCGGCGCCACGCCCAGCAGTGCGCCCAGGTTGGACAGCATGAACACGATCACGAGGAAGCCGGTCACGGCGCCGACGGTCGGGGCGATGGTGCGCACCAGCACGGACTCGCGGGAGCCGCCGCCACGGGCGAAGTAGGCCCGCGCCGACAGCGCCGACAGCACCAGCAGCACCAGCACCGACATACCGCCGATGGTGGACAGCCAGGTGAACATGATGGCCATCGGGTCCGCGCCGACCAGGACGAACGCGGTCACCACGACCGCCGCCACGAGCGACTGCACGGCCGAGCCGGCCAGCGGCGCGCCACCGCGTACGCCGCCGCTGAGCTTGGCCAGCACCGGCGGCAGCACCCCCTCGCGGGCCAGCGCGAAGACGTAGCGGGCCACCGTGGCGTGGAACGCCGACATCGCGGCGATGACGCTGGTGACCAGCAGCACGGTCGCGACGGTGATGATGCCGGAGCCGTACACGGTGCCCAGCACGCCCAGCGGGCCCTGGTCGGGGTCCTGGGCGGCTTCGGCGACGTGGTCCGGGCCGACCGCCACGGCGAACGCCCAGGCCGACACGGCGTAGAACAGGCCGAGGAAGACGACGGTGGCGGCCATTGCCCGGCCCACCGCGCCGTCGGCGCGGGCCTCCTCGCCGAAGGCGGGTCCGGTCTCGCCGCCCACGAAGGCGGCCATGGCGAACGCGAGCACGCCACCGATGCCGGGCACGGCCAGCTGCGAGGGGGACCACGGCGACATGTCCAGGCCCTCGGCCGGGTTCGCGAGCGCGGCCAGGTCGAACAGGACGATGATGGCGAGCTCGACCGCCAGCAGGGTGCCGAGCAGCTTGGCGTTGGTGACGCCGCGCAGCTGGCCCAGCACCGCGACGATGGCCCAGACGAACGCGGCCCAAACCCACCAGGGGCCGCCGAGCAGGCCGGACAGGGTGACCGCGCACAGGCCGTACAGGCTGATCTGGATGGCGTTGTAGCCCAGCAACGCGATGACCGCGCCGGCGACCCCCACCGACGGGTTCAGACCGCGCGCGAGCAGCGCGTAGAACGGTGCCGCGTGCGGCACGTGCCGGGCCATCGCGACGTAGCCGACGGCCAGCAGCCCGACCACGATCCCGATCACCACGAACGACAGCGGCACCGCGATCACGCCGGTGAGGGCGTACATCGCGACGACACCGCCGACGAGCACGGTCAGCGGCGAGGACGCCCCGACCGCGAAGACCCACAGCGAGCCGGCGCCCAGCGTCCGACGTGCCAGTGCGCGCCCCGTCATCGCACCTCCCGGGCCTGCCGTGCCCGGTGCGACGTGGTGCCGCCTCTGACCTTGCCGATTCCGCGCATAGCGGTCCGCCTCCCCAACGTTCTGTCGACCCCACACCCGAGCCAGGTTCACCCACCACCGAGCGACGCTGCTCGTACCTGGTGAATGCCTGACCGCCCCGCAGGCTTTTCGATGAAGCGAGCCGACTGTAATCGCTGGAGCACCAGACTGTCATGGGGGTCTAACTTGGACCCCCCATACCGGACAGTCGCTTCAGGACACCATACGGAAACATGCTCGATGGCCGCGCCACCCGTCCGGACCAGCGATATGATCGTCTCGGTGAGCCGGTGACCGGCAGGGTCGCGCCACCGAACGGCCGGGTGGATTTCACCTGGCGCACGCGAAGGCCCGCCCCGGACCCGCGGTGGCGGGCGGAGCGGGCCTGGTGGAACGCGATCGTCAGGCGCCGGGCCGGTTTCGCACCGTCCGCAGCCAGCCGTACGCGGTGTGCTTGGGGACGTTGTAGTGGTCGGCGATGGCCGGCCCGTTGTCGCCGGTCTGCCGCATCACCGACTCGAAGTCGTCGGGCACCCGGCGGTACACCCGCGCGGAGGTCTTCACCGCGCCGCGCTTGGCCGCCTTGCCCGCGGCCGCCTTGGCCGCGGTCGTCTTGCGTCCGGCCGCCTTCGCGGGCGCGGCCTTCGCCGCGGCCGCCTTCGCGGCCACGGGCTTGACTGCGGCCGCCTTCGCGGGCGCGGACTTGTGCGCGGGCGCGGACTTGTGCGCGGGCGCGGCCGGGGACGTAGCCGGGGCCGACTTGGCGGGCGCGGAGGTCACCGCGGCCGCCTTGGCGGCGGCGCTGACCTGCGGGACAGGTTCGGTCGGAGCCGAGAACACCGGCATCAGGACGCCACCGTCGTGGACCGCCGCGACCTTCGGTTCGGCGGTCGACGCGGCAGTCGACCTGGGCGCCGGTGCCGTGACCTTCGTCGGCGCGACGGCCTTGCCCGCCGTGTTCCCGGCCACTGCGCCCTTGGGCGCCGTGGGCGCCGTGGGCGTCGTGCCCCTGGGCGCCGTGGGCGTCGTGCCCCTGGGCGGCGTCGGCCGCTGCGCCGGGGCCTGCTTGGCGGGCGCCTTCCTCGCGGGCGCCGTGGCCGTGGCCCTACGGGCGGGGGCCGCGCCGCGCGCATCCCCGACTGCCGGGGCGGCCACCGGGGCGGCGGCTTCGACGACGACGACCGGCCGGGCCGCATCGTCGCGGTCGGACGCGACCACGCCGGATGCGGCGGGCTGTCGCGTGCCACTCGGCAGCGGAGCGCCGGTCGCGGCGGTGACGGCCCGCACCAGCTGATTGAGGTCGAGCACCGGCAGCCCACCCGGGGTCAGTGCCCCGTCGGCGCCGGCGCGCAGCAGCAGCTCGGTGACGACCGCCGAGCTGTCGGTCACCTCCACACGCAGCGTAGTCGTGGCGAGGGACGGATCGTCGGGTGTGATGGTGACGGTGTACGACGTCATCAGTGTGGCCTCCTTACCTGTAAAGCCACTGCGCACGTCCCCGTTTCTGTCGCATCGGCCCCAGTCTGCTGTGCAGAGAAAGCTACGGCAAAGCGCGTGTCACGCCAAGCCGCAGAAGGCGGCGATATCGTCACAGCCGGTAATTCGAGCGGCGTCTCAGTGCTGGTGCTGACGTTGACCGAGCCCCATCATGTCCCGTGGAATACACAATCCTTCGGCGATGCGGACAAGCACGTCGTAGTGCTGGACGGTACGTTTGCCGCCGCACACGGCACGCACCGAGTGCTCCTGCATGCCGGTGGCCCGGCTGAGCGCGTTGACGCTCATCCCGCGTCCGCGCAGGAAACTGAACACCTTGCCGATGTCGCGGCGGGCCAGCGCGTCGCGCAGCGGTTCGCCGTCACTGTCGGCCACCGAGGTCCAACACCACGTCTGTCCGCCGGCGTCCGGCGACTGCGGCCCGACGGCCGGGAGGGCGCCCTGACTGCCCGACTCCACCACCGAAAGCATCATCCCCACCCCTTCGACCTGGCGGCACACGGACAGGACCCCACCGGTCACCCCCACCGCCACGAGCTCGCGGCCGGCCTGCCGCGAGTCTCGATCCATTTAGGGGGAAAGCGGCGGCGATGTCCAGGGGTCGATGCATAGAAATTAATGCGGACGCATCACACCGCGTAGGGGTTGACGCCGGGCCCGCGAGCAGCCGTTCGGCTCAGCCGAGCACCGTGGTCAACCCCAGCGGCGGCCACGGTGGATCGCCGAGCGCGGTGAAGTCGTAGCGCAGCTGACCAGGGGCGACCGCGAGCAGGGTCAGCGAGTTCGAGCCGTACGCCACCCGTCCCTCGACGGTGCCGCGCCGGAAGATGGCGTGCTGGTCGGCGGGTGGCGCGACCCGCTGTGCGGCCAGCGGTCGCAGCCAGCTCGCCCAGGCGTCGGCGGGCGCGTCGCCGGGGCGCGGATCGGGGCGCGGCGCGGCGGTGAGCTGGGCGGTCAGCGCCGCCGTACGCGGGTCGGCGAGGTCGGCGCCCGTATTGGACACCACGGTCACCCCGGTGGGCAGCGTCGACTCGACCAACCGCAGCCCGTCCCAGCTCGCCAACCGGGCCGCCTCCCCCGGCGGGAAGGTGACCAGGTGGAACGGCGAGTACCGGCTGAGGTCGGCCGGTGGCGGCGCGCCGGTCGCCGCGGCCAGCGGCAGGTCACCGCGCGAGTGCCGCAGCGCCGGGTCGGGCTCGCGGCCCGAGCCGTTGAGCACGCAGGCCACCCGGCCGGTGTCCGGGTCGGCGGCCAGCCAGGTGCCGCCGGAGAGCCGGTCCAGGCCGCCGACCAGCCGCAGCCGCGGCCAGTGCCGCGCCGGAGGCAGCCACGGCCGGTCGAGCACCTCGTCCCGTACGGCCAGCACCAGCAACGGCGTACGGGCGGCGGGCTCCCAGCTGAGGATCACCGTGCACACGCCGACCATCTCACCGCATCGACCGGACCCGTCGCGCACGGGGCTGCGGCACGTCAGCCTCCCGCCTGCGTCAGCGCCTGCCTGGCCTGGGCATACGCGTCGAGCACCCGCTGCGCCGGGGCCAGCACCTGCTCGCGGGCCACCCGCTCCACATTGGCGCGCAGCCGCGCGGCGGCCCGCTTGCGCCTGCGCACGGCGGCCAGCCGCACCACCGGACGCACCAACAGCGACAGCAGCAGCCCGGCGAGCAGACCGCCCGCCAGCAGCGCGGTGGGCGTCGGCACCTGCCAGCCCTGCACCGCCACCTGCGGCAGCGGCAGTTGCGGCAGTGCCAGGGCGAACATGGCCCAGCGCAGGCCCAGCCACAGCAGTCCGACCAGCGCCACCAGCGTGAAGATCCATTGCAGCAGGTTGATCACCCGCCACCAGGCCCGGGGTCGGGCCACGCCCAGGTCGGTGCTCGCCACCGCCCGGTCCAGCGCGTCGGGCAGCCCGTCGGCCCCGGAGCGTACGGCCGCGAGCAGGCTCTCCCGCCAGGGTGCGGGCAGGGTCGCCCCGGCGCGGGCGGCGGTGTCGCGCAGAGTCAGCGCCACCGCGGCCTTCTCGGCGGGCGCGGCCGGGCTGATCGAGGTGGCGCCCACCGAACCGGCCATGCCGGGTGGGGTGTCCTCGGTCAGGCCGCCCAGGTGCAGCCGGATCAGCGGGTCGGGGCGCAGCCGGCGGACCCAGCGCAGCGGCGGCCAGCCGGTTCGTTTGCGGGCCCGGTGCACGTACGCCCGCTCGGTCGCCTGCGCCACCAGCGGCACCCCCGCCGCGCGCGCCAGCGCGTCGGTCAGCGGCCGTAGCGTCTGCTTGCCCAGCGCGTCCTTGGGCAGGTCCGGCGCGACCAGTGGGCGCAGGTCTGCGACGGCGTCGTCCACATCGGCGGCCAGCCGCCGCAACGCCGCCTGCCGGGCCGCGACCTTCGTGCCGACCGTGTCGGCCAGCGCCGACAGCCCCGGCGGGCCGACGGTGGAACTGGTGAGCACGGGCACGTCGGTCAGGCCGTCATCGGCGAGCAGCCGCCGCAGGTCGAGCAGGCACAGCTGCAGGTCGTCCGGGGACAGCAGATCGACCTGGTTGAGGTCGACCACGGTGATCTCGCGGTGGCGGTGGAACCGGGCCAGGTAGCCGTGGTGGACGATCTTGTCGGCGTACTTCTGCGGGTGCAGCACCCACACGATCAGGTCGACCACCTTCAGCAGCCGGTCCACCTCGGCCCGGTGCGCGTCGTGCACCGAGTCGAAGTCGGGCAGATCCAGCAGCACCAGGCCGGACAGGTCCGGGTCGGCGCCGCCCGGCCGGGAGAAACGCTTGCCCACCCCGAGCCAGTCGAGCAGGTCGTCGGCGGGCTGGTCGCCCCAGACGCAGGCGTGCGCCTGGCCGGTGGTGGGTCGGCGCAGTCCCGCCTGCGACAGCGTCAGCCCGGCCAGCGCGTTGAAGATGCTGGACTTGCCGGTGCCGGTCGCCCCGGCCAGCGCCACCACGGTGTGCGCCCGCGACAGTGCCAGCCGCTCGTCGGCCTTGACGGCCAGGACCCGCGCGGCGGCCAGCTCGGGCTCCGGCAGGTACGGCTGCGCGGCGGTGCTGAACCGGCGCAGCGCCTCGATGCGGTCGTACACGGCGGAGTCGGTCATGCCGCCGCGCCCGGGATCGGGTCGGCCTGCCGGGCCGCGCGCACCGCCGAGGCCGCGGCGCGCAGCCGCTGCCCCGCGTCCGGGTCGACGCCGATCGCGGCGAGCACCGCGTGGAACCGCCGCGCCTCCTCGCCGTACAGGGTGCGCACCCGGGCCAGCAGGTCCTTTCGAGCCTGCTCGGCCAGCCGTCGCACCGCCTGGTCGCCGAAGACCGCCTCCAGCACCTTCTGTGCGGCGATGGTGGTGCCGCCCGCGACCGCGATCTCGGCGCCGGTCGGGATGAACGCGGTCGCCGCGAACGTCGCGACCATCAGGCACAGCCCGAGCGCGTTCACCGCGTACGCGCTGGCCTTGGCGGCGAACAGGCGGTTGCCCGACTCGGTGCGGACCAGTTCCAGCACGCCACGCTGCCAGTCGCGCACCAGCCGGTCGGCCCGCGCGGGCAGGTCGGGTGAGGGCGCGGCCAGCTCCGGACCGCCGGGACCGGCCAGCACCGCCAGGCCCGCGGGCCGGGTGCGCCACGCGGCGACCGCCTGCTCGGCGGCGTCGGCGGCCGTACTGTGCAGGAACGTCACCAGACCCGACTCCAGCGCGGTCTTCAGCTGCTCGTCGGGCAGCGGCTTGCCGGAGACCGCCGCGACTATCCGGTCGCGCCAGCGGCCCACCTTCGCCTGTAGCCCCCGCATGAACTCGCCCGTGCCGACCAGCTCCTGCCAGCGGGTCAGCACCTCGCCCCGGAACAGCAGCCCGTCGCGCAGACCGTGGTCGACGGTCAGCTCGGCGTCGCGGTACGCCCGGTCGGCGGCCTCGCGCAGCTCACCCACGGCCGCGGCCTGCCCGTCCGCGCTCGCGGCCAGCCGGTCGGTGGACGGCCCCAGCGCGGCCACCGCCCCGTCGACGGTCTGCCGGATCACCCGGGCCCGTTCGGCCGCCGAGCGGGCCAGCTGGTCCAGCCAGTCGCGCAGCGGCGCCACCGCCTCCGGCGGCAGCAGGCCCTGCTCGTCCAGGCGGCGCTCGGCCACCACGTACAGGCCGATCTCGCCCAGGCCGTGCTCGGCCAGCATCTCCCGCAGGTGCGGCACGACCTCGCCGTCGGCGCCGGGCGGCACCCGGTTGAGCACCACCGCGACGGCGGTGCCCCGGTCACGGGCGGTGGTCAGCAGCTCCCACGGCACCGCGTCGGCGTAGCGGACCGCGGTCGTCACGAACAGCCACAGGTCCGCGGCGGCCAGCAGCTGCTCGGCCAGCGCCCGGTTGGCCTCCTCGACCGAGTCG
This sequence comes from Catellatospora tritici, assembly GCF_019083965.1. Lineage (GTDB taxonomy): Bacteria > Actinomycetota > Actinomycetes > Mycobacteriales > Micromonosporaceae > Catellatospora > Catellatospora tritici. Next base: position 253,166 of record NZ_JAHRCY010000003.1, on the reverse strand, counting down.
ATGTCCGGGGCGTCCAGCAGCGCCAAGCCCGGGGTCAGCACGGACGACGTGACGATCACCAGGTCGGTGCCGGAGCCGCCCGACGTGTGCGTACGCCCCAGCCGGGGCAGCAGCTGCGCCTGCCCGAACCACGACGCGTCACCGGGATGGCACACCAGCACCGGCGCCCGGGTCGTCGGGCGCCGCGCCCCGGCCACGCTCACCGGCGCCTGCACCAGACTGTTGACCAGCGTCGACTTGCCCGCGCCGGTGGAACCGCCCGCCACCGCCAGCAACGGGGCGTCCAGCCGCGCCAGGCGCGGGATCAGGTAGTCGTCGAGCTGACCCACCGTGGCCCTGGCCAGGGCCGAGTCGGTGGCGGCGTCGGGCAGCGGCAGCGGGTAGCCGACCCCGGCCAGCTCGTCGCGCAGGCGCACCAGCGACGCCGCCAGCCCTGCTCCCGCCTCGCTCATGGGTCCAGCATGCCCAATCCGACGCCGCTCCATTCACGCAACATGCGAAAACCGCCCCGTCCCGGCGGGACGAGGCGGTTCACCAGCGCATTCAACAGTTCAGATGTTGTTGTTCCAGCCGCGCTTGATGTCCGTGGTGACGCGGGGCTCGCCCACGCGCAGCACGTCCCAGCGGCGGGCGGGCTCGTCCGAGGTCTTCAGCGTGACCTGGTCGCCCACGCGCACCTTCGGCTCGACCCAGCACGTCAGATAGCGCCCGCTCGACCTCAGATCCACCTGTACCAGCATCGTCGTCATGCCGATCAAGGTAGCCGGACCACACCATCGACGCAGCCGATTATCCGCCGAGCTGCTCGGCGCAGTGCTGGTGATAGCTGATCAGTTCGGGCAGCGGAATGGCCCGGCGCGAGGCCGCCGACAGGTCCTTGCCCTCCTTCGTCCACAGCGGCGGGAACATGTTGATTCCCTGGTCCGGACGGGTAGCGGCGACCTCGTCGGTCCAGCCGGGCCAGCGCAGGTTCTCGTAGAAGCCGGTCAGCGCGCCGGACAGCATGGCGTTCAGCCATTCTGCGTACCCGACCTCGAGGTCCTCCCACCGCAGCGCGTCCGGGGCGAAGTAGTGGACGGTCGGGCGGGCGCCGGGTTCGGCCGGTGCCCAGAGGAAGGTGCCGCCGAGGACGTCGTACGCGATGACCAGGCCACCGTGGGAGGGATCGGCCTCGGCCAGCACGTCGGGCAGGGTGTCGGTGCCGCCGCCGAGCACCCGCAGCCAGCCGTGGTCGACCAGCAGGCCGCCACTGTGCAAAGTCACCGCCCCGAGCCAGGACCGCGCCGAGATCTCCAACCCCGCCAGGCAGCGCAGCGCCCGCTCCGGTTCAGCGCCCAACACCTCCACCGGGTACGGCGCAGCCGCCACCGCCGCCAGCACCTCCGGCCACGCCGATTCCATCAGCCCTCCTCGCGCAGGGCGGTCCAGGCGTTGCGGGGGTGGTCGTCCCAGGGCAGCCACAGCATCGGCTGGCTCTCGCGGCAGGACGCCTCCACTTCGGCGTCCCAGGGCCAGCGGCCGGCGCGGTCGGGCCAGACCAGTTGCCGCATCGGCGGGACCTTGCCCTGGTAGAAGCCGACGGCCTGGCCGAACAGGTCGCCGTACCAGCTCACATGGGCCGTACGCACGGCGACCGGTACGCCGCGCAGGATGTCGTCGCTGTGCTGCCCGTCGTCCAGCGCACCCCCGTCGCGGACCAGCCGCCCGGCCACGTTGACGATGTCCATCGCCTTCTCGACCGGCAGCCCGAACACCGCCACCTCCGGCCGCCCCAGGCTGTGCCACAACCCCACCGTGTACGCCCAGCCGGGCGACTGGTCGTCGGCGAGCACCCCGGCCGCGTGCCAGCCGAACTCGGCGACATGGTCGACGACCGTCTGCCGATGCGGGGGCAACTCCTCCGCCGAGGGCACGCACAGGCGGCACGAACAGGGCCGGGACAGGTCAGGCTGCATCGGCGCATCGTAACGAGCCGACCGCGCCGGGGCGCCGCCGCGTCGGGGCGGCGCCCCGGCGACTCAGCCGTGCTCGATCGGCAGGGTCTGTGCCCCGCTCGGCGTGTACGCCACGATCTCGGTGATCTCGGCGATCGGATCGGAGTCGTCCCCGGCGGCGGCGTAGACGTACCAGCCGTCGCGCAGCTGCGCGTCGACCTTGCCACCGCCCGGGAAGTGCACCTCCACCCGGGTCGTGCCCGGCGGCACCCGCCCGAACGTGTACGCCGCGCGCGGATTCGTCCCGTGCGCCGAGGAGCTGTTGGACAGCCGCCCCGGCGGGTAGCTCGGATTCATCTGCGTGGTCAACGTGGAGGCGTTCGCGTCCACCCGACCGTCGTCCGGGGTGAGCCAGCAGGCGGCGCCCCAGCCGTCACTGGCGTACAGCAGCAGCGACAGCTCGCCGGACACCAACTCCAACTGGAACCGCAGCGGCGGCAGCGCGCCGACCCCGTCCGGCCCGATGTCCGGCGCAGCGTAGTCGGCGCACCGGGCCGCCGGCTCCACCGCGTCCGATGACGGCCGGGGCGGCTTGCCCGTCGCCGGCGCCGGACTCGGCACCGGCGCGGCCGACGGCAACGCGGGCTGCGGCTGCTGCCCCCCGTCGCCGGTCAGCCACCAGGTGCCCAGGAGCACCAGCACGGCCAGGGCAGCCGCGGCGAGCACCGCGGACAGCGGCCGAAGGCGCGGCACCGGCCGACCCCGGGTGATCCGCGACAGCGGCACCGCGAGATGGGTGTCGCGGTGTGCCTGGCGGACCAGCTCGGCCAGGCGCTCGTCGTCCAGTTCCACCGCCATCACATCGCCTCCTCGACCAGCCGCGTACCGTCCGGCAGCGCGGCGTCCAACCGGGTACGCAGCGCCGTCAGCGCGCGGTGCAGGTGCACGTGCACGGTCGCCGCGGTTATCCGCAGCACCCCGCCGGTCTCCTCGGCCGACAGGTCGGCCAGCACCCGCAGCGCCAGCACCTCCCGTTGACGGCGGGGCAGGGTCAGCACCATGGCCCGCAGGCGGGCGTCCAGGCCCGCGTACGGACCGGTCTCGACGCTCACCTCGGGCGGCTCCCCCAGCACCTCCCGGCGCAGCCGCCGCCACCAGGACCGCTGCTCGTTGAGCGCGGTACGCAGCACCCACGCCACCGGGTTCGGATGCGCGCGCACGGTCTCCCAGTGCGCGAAAGCCCGGGTGAACGCCTCGGCGACCGCGTCCTCGGCGCCGGGCGCACCCCGGCTCGCCACCAACACCGCCCGGTAGACCGCGTCCTTGCGGGCGGCGTAGAACTCTCCGAAATCGTCCATCGACTCCACCTGTCCCAGGGGAAGAACTGTCGCACGGACAACGCCCAACCACCCCACCCACCTTTACCCCGAGGTAAGGAGGGGCCCCTTCTTATCGCTTTCCGATGTAGAAGGGCCCCTTCTCAACGCGCGCAGCAGCGCGTAGCGGTACCGGCCGGGCGGTGTCGGGGGGTCCGGGACCGTCTGGGGCGCGCCAAGATTCCTGCAGTTTCGGGAAAACTGCAGGAATCTTGGACCGCTTTCGTGCAGTTTCCCCGAAACTGCACGAACTCGACGCGGATGCGCGGGACGCGGGACGCGGGACGCGGTCAGGGTGAGACGGCGAGGAGGGAGGTGCGGTCGTTGAGGGTGGTACCCACGAAGGGGTGGTCGCCGGAGATGAACAGGCGGCAGGTGCCGAGCTTCTCGCGGTCGTGTTCGCAGGCGACGACGCGACCCGAGCGGACCTTGAGCGAGCTGACGGTGTCGTTGCCGACCTTGCCGAGGTCGGCGGCCGGGTACCAGCCGGGCCCGAAGGCGGCGGAGACGCCGTTGAGGTCCCGGTCGGCGTAGGCGAGGGCGGTGTCGCCGCTCGCCCCGCCCGGATAGACCGCGAGCAGGGACACCTCGTCGTTGAGGCGGCCGCCGGACAGGTCGCGGTCGCCGGGGCCGTACCGGCGGCAAAGCCCGAGGTCGCCCTGTCCGATGAGGTCGGTGCGGTCGTCTTCGCAGGCGATGGCGTGGTAGCCGTCGGCGACCCGCAGCGAGGTGATGGTGTCGTTGCCGACCTGGGACAGCTCGCTCGTGAGGGCCTGGTGGATGCCGGGGGCGAAAGTCTGGGTGAGGCCGCCCATACCGGCGTCGCTGGTCGCGATCAGCGCGGGACCGCCGACCGCGACCAGCGAGATCTTGCGCAGCAGGTCGTCGCCGACGCCGCTGTGACGACCGGGGCCGAACAGGCGGCACAGCCCGAGGTCGGCGTCGGTTCCGGCGGAGACGCTGTCGCGGTCGCAGGCCAGGGCCCGGTAGCCCTCGTCGATGGCGAGCGAGGAGATCGTCGCGCCGAGCCGGTCGAGCGCGCCGGTGGCGGCCTCGAACCCGCCGGGGCCCAGCGGCAGGTCGGCGCCGGTGAACCCTGGTCCCTGGTACGCGGTGGCGACCGCGTGCCGGGTGGGGCCGCCGTACACCGCCAGCAGCGAGATCCGGTCGTCGAGGTCGTTGCCCACGGAGTCGTGGCCACCTGGCCCGAAGACGCGGCACTCGCCGAGGTCTCCCTCGTCGACCCGGCCCTCGGAGCCGCCTTCGACGCAGGCCACGACGCGGTAGCCGGGCGCGACCCGCAGAGAGCTGATCTCGTCGTTGTCCACGGTGCCGAGTTCGCCCCGGGCGTTGTCGAAGATGCCCGTGCCGTACGACTGCCAGTCGCCGCCGAACGCCCGTCCCGCGTACGCGACCAGCGGTGGTGTCGCCATTCCGGGCAGCGCCGCCGCTCGCCCAACCGGTGACGCCCCGGCCTGCGCCCAGGCGAACGCGACCAGGATCGCCGCGCTTGCTGCCAGTGACTGCCGTGCCCGCATCTCAGACCCCCTCAGCCAATGGAGTCCAAAATGCCCGTTACGTCGGTGTACGCACAATGCCCTGATGCCCCGGTGTCACGCGCGCGGGGGGCGGTAACCCCTCGCGCGGGTGACCGGTGTCAGGCGACGAGCTCCGCGTCGGCACGGGCGGTGACCAGCTGCAGCACCCGTCCGGCGACGGCCAGGTCGGCGGCGGGGATGTCACCGTACAGCCGGGTGGTGATCTCGCCGATGCCCGCGCTGATCCGCTGGTACAGCTGCGCTCCCGTGGCGGTGGGCGTCAGACCACCGGCGGCGGCCGCGAGCAGCCCCGCCCCGACCAGCCGGTCGATCGCGGCGGCCGCCTCCGGTTCGGCGATCTTCAGTCCGGCGGCCATCCGCGCGGCCAGTGCGGCGACCGGCACGGGCTCGGCGGCGTTCGCGGTCACGTTGAGCGCGACCCAGCGGTGGAAGTCGGTCCCGGCCTGGTCGAGCAGCCGGTCGAGCACGGCACGGGTGGCGCGTTCGGCCTGGCCGAGGATCTGTCCGTTGAGGGTGGTCATGGCTTCTCCCTGGGGTCGAGCGGGGTGGCGAGCAGGGCGGTCAGGTCGCGTACGAACGCCGCGGCGCGCTCGCCGCCGAGGCCGCCCAACGGGGCGAGCAGGCGTTCCTGGAGGTCACGGACGATGACGACGGCCTGTGCGGTGGTTTCGCGGCCGCGGTCGGTCAAAGTGAGCCGCACCGCCCGGGTGTCGTCGGGGTCGGGGGCGCGGTCGACCAACCCGGCGACTTCGAGGCCGCGGGCCAGTTTGGAGATGTAGAGCGGCTCGAGGCCGGTGTGGTCGGCCAGGCGCCGCTGACTGGGGCTCTCGCCCGCGTGCTGCATGCCGTACAGCGACGCGAGCACGGAGTACTGCGCGTGGGTGAGGCCGAGGGGCGCCACCGCGCGGTCGACCGCGACCCGGAACTTCATGGACAGTCGCCAGACCAGGAACCCCGGTGTCGCGACCCGCGTGCCCGCTTCGCTCATGTCATTTAATGTACATGGCTACTATAGCCATGGCTAGCATATGGCCGAAATGACGCGGGTGCAGGGGCTCGGTGCCTCCCCTGCGCCCGCGCTTCCCCACCCCGACCCTCATCAGGGGTGCGTGCCGCCCCGCCCGGCGGCGCTGCCGGACGGGCGCCCAGTGCCGGACCACCGCCATCGCGGCGTCCACGGACCTCCTGGAAGCGACCGAGCGGTCGCTGCGCCCGGTGTCCCGGGTGACCACGCTGTCACCCGGGCACTGCCAACGATTCCGCAGGTCGAGCACTTCGACAGCTGACGAAAGACAGGAGTCCGCCCTGTCGGAAGACAGTGTCCCGAGGGCCGGGCGGCCGCCTGACGAAACGCAACGTCTCGTCTTGACAGCAACTCACCTTCGGGTTCATGCTCGCGAGACAAGACGATTCGTCTTGTCTCGCGATCGAACCAACGGAGTCCACATTGCGTGGAGGAAAGCCGGTGCGCGCATGAGAAAGAGCTACTACGCCGCGCACACGTACATGATCCTCGGCCTGGTCAGCGGTCTGGCGTACCGCGAGGTCACCAAGCTGGCCGACTACACCGGACCGACACAGCTGAGCGTGCTGCACCCGCACCTGCTCGCGCTGGGCATGCTGTTCTTCCTCATCGTGCTGGCCCTGGAGAAGGCCTTCACCCTGAGCGCGGGGAAGCTGTTCGACGGCTTCTTCTGGACGTACAACGCGGGCCTGGCGCTGACCACCGCCATGATGGCGGTCAAGGGCACGCTCACGGTCTACGGCAAGCCGACCGGCGAGGCCCTGGCCTGGATCTCCGGGCTCGGGCACCTCGCGCTGACGGTCGGGCTGATCCTGTTCTTCGTCAACCTCGGCAAGCGGATCACCGAACCGGCGCCGTGAGCCGGGTGCCGTCGCGCCGGTCCCTTGCTCGGCGCGACGGCACCGGGCCGGTCAGCCGGTGATGCGGGCGGCGGCGAGCTTGCCCGAGATCAGCACCATCGGCACGCCGACGCCCGGCGTGGTGCCCGAACCGGTGAAGACCACGTTGGACAGGGTCGGGTGCAGGTTGCGGGGCCGGAACGGGCCCGACTGGGTGAGCGTGTGCGCGGCCGCGAACGGGGTGCCCGCCGCCATCCCGGCGTCGGCCCAGTCGGCGGGGGTCACCACGTGGCGGGTGCGGATGCCGTCGCCGAAGCCGACGTACCCGCGCCGCTCCAGCACCTCGACCAGCTCGTCGGCGTATGCCTCGGCCAGCCCGCCGCGCCAGTCCTGGTCCCCGGTGACCAGGTTCGGCACGGGCGCGAGCACGTAGTACGTGTGCCCGCCGGGCGGGGCGACGGTCGGGTCGGTGCGGCTGGGGTTGGTGACCAGCAGCGACGGGTCGCTCATCAGCCGCCCGCGCGTGATCACCTCGTCGAACGTCGACCGCCACGCCCGCCCGAAGTGGATGTTGTGGTGTCCGGCCTTGGTGTACTCGCGGTCGGAGCCGACGTGCAGCACCACGCACGAGGGCGAGTAACGCAGCCGTCGACGTGGCACGGCACCGGTGACCAGCGCGTGCGCGGCGGTGGTGTCAGGGTTGAGCACCACCGCGTCAGCCGGGATCCGCTCCCCGGACGTGGTCACCACGGCGGTGGCACGGCCGCCGCGCGACTCGACTCGGGCCACCTCGGTGCCGTAGCGCATGACCACGCCGTGCTTCTCCCCCGCCGCGGCCAGCGCGCGCGGGACGGCGTGCATGCCGCCGTGCGGGAAGTACACCCCGGCGACGGAGTCCAGGTAGGAGATCACCGTGTAGACGGCCAGGGCCTTGTGCGGGGACAGGCCCGCGTACATGGCCTGGAAGGAGAAGACCCGGCGGGTGCGGGGGTCCTTCAGGAAGTGGCCGATGCGCGACTGCAGGCGGCCGAAGGCACCGGCCGCGACCAGCCGCAGCAGGTTGGCGGTGAGCAGGTCGCGGGGGCTGTCGAAGTTGCGGTCGATGAAGTCGTTTCGCTCCAGCTCCCACAGGCGGCGGGCGTACGCGACGAAGCGCAGGTACCCGTCGGCCTCGGCCCGCCCGCACACCGCGGCGATCTCCTCGGCCATCCGGGCCGGATCGGCGATGACGTCGAGCTTCGACCCGTCCGGGAACCAGGCCCGGTACGCCGGGTCGAGCGGGGTGAGGGTGAGCCAGTCGGCCAGCTCCTCGCCGACCGCGGCGAACGCCTCGGCGATCAGTTCGGGCATGGTCAGCACGGTCGGGCCGGTGTCGAACTCGTACCCGTCGCGCAGCAGGCGCCCGGCCCGGCCGCCCGGCTCGGTCTCGCGTTCGAGCACGGTCACCTGCCGTCCGGTGCCCGCCAGGTGCAGTGCGCAGGCCAGGCCGCCCAGCCCGGCGCCGACCACCACCACCCGCTCCGTCGGCCCGGTCACGGTACGCATCCCCGCCTCTTTCCTCGTGCTCATGCCGCGCGCCAGGCGACTGTGGCGGCCAGCTCGCCCAGCCCGTCGCGGACGACCTCGGGCATCGGCGCCGCCGCCAGCGCGGCGCGGGCGTCGGCCACCCGCTCGCCGATCATGTCACTGAGCTGCTCGGCGGCGCCCGTGACCCGGACCGCGGCGGCCAGGCGGGCCACGTCGGGGCGCGGCGCGGCCAGGATCGCGTCGAGTTCGGCGCGCTGGGCGGCGGTGCCCGCCTGCCGGGCGAGCAGCAGCAGCATGGTGGGTTTGCCGAGGTCGTCGCCGACGGGCTTGCCGGTGACGGCGGGTTCGCCATACAGGCCGAGCAGGTCGTCGCGCAGCTGGAACGCCTCGCCGACGGCCAGGCCGTAGTTGGTGAAGGCGCGGCCCAGCGGCCCGTGCGCGAACGCGGCCCCGCCCGATCCGGCCAGCGCGGCACCGAAGTGCAGCGGCCAGGTGGCGGTGTACCCGGCGGTCTTGAGCCGGGCGGTGCGCAGGGCCCGCTCGGGCGACCAGGTGCGGGCATGGTCGCCGAGCACGTCCAGGAACTGGCCGGCCACCGCCTCGACCCGCATCCGGTCGTAGGCGGCGCGGGCGGTGGCCAGCACCGCGGCGGGCACGTCGGCGCGGGCCATCAGCCGGTCGGCCCACACCAGGCACAGGTCACCGACGAGGATCGCGCCCGCGTCGCCGAACCGGTCGGCGTCGCCGCGCAGCCGCTGGGTGGCGTGCGCGGCGGCCAGCTGCCGGTGCGCGGTGGGGCGGCCGCGTCGGGTCGCGGAGCGGTCCATCACATCGTCGTGGACCAGCGCGAACGCGTGCAGCAGTTCGAGGGCCGCCAGCGCGGGCAGCACCCGGTGCAGCGGCGCGTGCGGCCCGGCGGCGCTGCGCCAACCCCAGTACGCGAACAGCGGCCGTACCCGCTTGCCCCCGCCGAGCACCGCGGCCCGAGCGGCGGCGACCAGCGGTTGCAGGGCCGAATCCACCGCCATCAGCGCGGCGCTCTCCTCGCGGACGAAGTCGGCCAGCACGCGCTCGACGACGGCGGGCAGCTCCGCCGGACCGGCCACTACGGCACGATGGCCGTTTTCGCAGGTGGCGACAGTTGGAGCGGCGAGCATGGAGGCAGGAGCGGAAGAGGTGTCGTTTGCCACGGGGCAAGACTAGCGTAGAGTCGAAGTTGCGTCGATTACTGAGTCGATTTGGGGAGGGCTTGTGGAGCCGCAAGTCATGGAGGCGGAGCTGACGGCGGCGTACGCCCGCTGCCGGGAGCTGCATCGACAGCACGGCCGCACCTACTACCTGGCCACTCGCCTACTGCCGGCCGCCAAGCGGCCTCATGTCCACGCCCTCTACGGCTTCACCCGCCACGCCGACGAGATCGTCGACCGCACCGAGGAGCTGCCGCCCGCCGAACGGGCCCGGCTGCTGCGCGACTGGTCGGACCGGTTCGTGGCCGGGCTGCACGGCGCCCGCGTCGATGACCCGCTGCTGCCCGCGGTGCTGCACACCATCGCCGCGTTCGACCTCGACCGCGCCGACTTCGCCTCGTTCCTGCACTCCATGGCCATGGACCTGGAGATCGCGCAGTACGCCGACTACGACGCGCTGCTGGAGTACATGGAGGGCTCGGCGGCGGTGATCGGCACGATGATGCTGCCGATCCTCGACCCGGCCGACCCGGCCCAGGCCCGCGAACCCGCCCGGCAGCTCGGGCTGGCCTTCCAGCTCACCAACTTCATCCGCGACGTCGCCGAGGACCTCGACCGTGGCCGGGTCTACCTGCCCCAGGAGGACCTGCGTCGATTCGGGGTCAGCACCGCCGACCTGCGGCTGTGCGCCCAGCGTCGTACCTCGACCACGGCCGTACGCGAGCTGGTCCGGTTCGAGATCGCCCGCGCCCGCGAGCACTACGCCCTGGCCGCGCCCGGGGTGACCATGCTCGCCCCGACCTCGCAGGCATGCATCCGCACCGCCTACCACCTGTACGCGGGCATCCTCGACGAGGTGGAGGCGGCCGACCACGACGTGTTCGCCCGCCGCGCGGTGGTGCCGAACCGGCGGCGGCTGGCGGTGGCCGCCCGCTGCCTGCTCACCCGTCCCGGCACCCCGGTCACCGCGCCGCCGGTGCTGTCCCCGCAACCGGTGCCGTGATGGATCGGCTGCGCTACCTGCTGATCCTCGCCGCCTGCCTGGCGGTGACCCTGCCGCTGGAACTGCTGCTCGGCGCCCGCGTCTACCGCCGCCCGCGCCGCCTGCTGGCCGCGCTCGCCCCGGTCGTCGCCCTGTTCGTGCTGTGGGACCTGGCCGCGGTCGCACGCGGGCACTGGTGGTTCGACCCGCGCTACACCACCGGCGTCCGGCTGCTCGGGCTGCCTGTCGAGGAGTGGCTGTTCTTCGTCGTCGTACCCCTCTGCGCGCTGCTGACCTTCGAGGTCCTCGAGCACTCCCGCCACCTGCTCAGGTTTGGAAGGGGCCCTTCCACTACGGAATCCGACAAGAAGGTGCCCTTCCTTGCCAGCGGCGAGACGGTGGCGCGGTCCGACTCCGGTGGGGGCGGCCGTGGGCGGTGAGTACACCGTCGCCGCGATCGTCGCGCCGCTGGCGGTGGTGGCGCTGGAGCTGGGGGTGCTGCGTACCGGACTGCTGCGCAGCCCCCGCTACTGGATCACCCTGGCCATCGCGTTCGCGTTCCAGGTGCCCGTGGACGGCTGGCTGACCAGGCGGGACGCGACCGTCGTGCACTATGGCGACGCTGCCGTCTCCGGGCTGCGGGCCCCGTGGCACATCCCCGTGGAGGACTACGGGTTCGGGTTCGCGCTGGTCACGCTGTCGCTGTCGCTGTGGCTGTGGCTACGCCCGGCCCGCGCCGAACGGGGCGCCGATGACTGAGCCGAGTCTGCTCGGCGGCCTGCTGCGGATCGGCTTCGACCGGATGGTGCGCCACGAGCTGCGCGGGGTGTACCTGCGCGGCGGCCTGCCCGTCGGCCCGTTCGTCTGGGCGGCCAACCACCACAGTTGGTGGGACCCGTTCGTGGCCTCGGCGGTGCTGCACCGGGCCGGGCGCCCCGCCTGCCTGCTGATGCTCCAGGAGAACCTGGACCGCTACCGGTTCTTCCGCCACGCGGGCGTCTTCGGCACCGCCGAACTCGGCACCGGCCTGCGCCTGCTGGCCCGGGGCCGCACCCTGGTCATCTTCCCCGAGGGCGAACTGCGCCCGGCGGCCCCGCCCGGCCCGCTGTCGCCCGGCGCCGCCTGGTACGCCGACCGCGCCGGGCTGCCCCTGCTGTCGGTCGCGGTACGGGTCGTGCTGCGCGGCCACGACCGCCCGGAGGCGTACGTCTCGTGCACCGAGGTCCCGGCCAAGGGCAGGATCGCCCACACCACGGAACGGCTGACCGAGACGCTCGCCCAGGACCTCGCCAACCTCGACGGGCAACTGGCCGTGGCGGATCCGCGTACCCCGCTGGCCGGGTTCCGGCGGGTGGTGGCCGGGCGGGTGGCCCGGGACGAGCGGATCGACCGGCTGACCGGGGCGCTGCCGTGGCGGTCGTAGGCACCCTGGTCGCGGCGTTCCACCTGGCCAAGACGGCGGGGCTGGTCGCCAACGCGCGCTCGTTCCCGACGCTGACGCGCGGGCAGTCGGCGCCGGGACGGCCCCGGACGTCGCTGCTGGTGCCCGCGCGGGATGAGGCGCGGCGGCTGCCGTACACGATCCCGGGTCTGCTCGCCCAGCCCGCCGAGGAGATCCTGATCCTCGACGACGGCTCCACCGACGACACCGCGGCGATCGTGCGCGGCTTCGCCGACCCCCGGCTGCGGCTGAGCACCGGGGCGCCCCGGCCCGACGGGTGGATCGGCAAGAACTGGGCCTGCCACCAGCTCGCCCAGGCCGCCACCGGCGACCTGCTGGTGTACGCCGACGCCGATGTCACGCTGCGGCCGGGCGCCCTCGACGCGGTCTGGGCCCAGCTGCGCCGCCAGCGGGCCGACGTGTTCAGCGTCTTCCCGCGCCAGCAGACCGGCACCCTCGGCGAGCGGATGCTGGTGCCGCTGATCGACGAGAACCTGCTCGCGTTCCTGCCGCACCAGCTGCTGGACCTGCCGATCCGAGCCGCGGCGGTGGCCAACGGGCAGCTGTTGGCGTTCCGCCGCGCGGCGTACGAGCACGTCGGCGGGCACGCGGCGGTCGCCGACCAGATCGTCGAGGACCTGGAACTGGCCCGCCTCAGCCGCCGCAAGGGCCTCAAACTGGGCCTCGCCCTGGGCGGCGACCTGATCAGCACCCGGATGTACGACGGCTACCGGGCCACGGTGCGCGGCATGGGCAAGAGCATGCGGGCCGCGCACGGCGGCAGTGACCTGCTGTTGGCGGCCAGTGCCGCGGTCAACGTCACCGCGTACACGGTGCCGTGGTTGCTGTGGCGGCGCGGGGCGGCGTGGCGGCTCGCGGCGGTGCTCGGCCTGGCCGAGCGGCTGCTGGCCAACGCCAAGACCGGGCGCGGCGCGTACGCCGAGGCGGCACTGGTGCCGTTCACCGCCCCGGCCGCCCTGCCGGTGTACGCGCTGGCGCTGCGGCGCACCGCCGTCTGGAAGGGACGCCGGTACCCGTGACCACGTTGCCGGCCAGGTCCACGGCGGTCCGGCTGCCCGCACCGGCGACCACGCCGGTGTTCGGCCACCTGTGGCGGTGGACCCGCGACCCGGTGCGGCTGCTGGTCGAGGGCGCCCGGACCGGGCCGGTGTTCCGGCTGCGGCTGTGGCGGCCCGCCGTGGTCGGCTACCGGCCGGAGTGGAACCGGGCCGTCCTCGGCGACCTGGACACGTTCCGCAGCCGGGGCAGCCTGAGCGGGCTCACGCCGTACCTGTCGGCGGGGGTGGTCTACACCGACGTGCCCGCGCACGACCCGAGGCGGCGCGAGCTGAACCCGCACTTCCACTCGCGCGGCCTGGCGCATCTGCGCGACCGGCTGGCGCAGGTGGCGGCGGCACGGCTGCCCGACGGCCGGTTCGAGGCGCTGAGCTGGGCCGGGGACACGGTGCGGCGGATGCTGAACGCGGCCTTCTTCGGCGGCGTGCTCGACGACCGGCTGCTCGCGGCGTTCCTGCACCCACTGGAGGGCCCGGTGCCGGGCCCGATGCTGCCCCGGCCGCTGCTGTTCCGGCGCCTGGACGCGGCCATCGCGCGAGTGCTGGCCGATCCGCCCGAGGGCAGCCTCGCCGCCGCGCTGTCCGGCATGGACGACGCCGTGGCCGAGACCAGGGTGGCGCTGGCCGCCGGGTACGACACCACCGCGCACACCCTCGCCTGGGCGCTGTGGCACCTGGCGGCCGCGCCCGAGTGGCGTACCAGGGACGCGCTGCCGCTGGTGCTGGACGAGATCCTGCGGCTGTACCCGGCGGGGTGGCTCGGCAGCCGGATCACCTCGACCGACACCGAGGTCGCCGGGGTGCCGATCCCGGCGCGCACGCTGGTGCTGTACTCCCCGCTGCTCACCCACCGCGACCCGGCGCTGTGGCCGCGCCCGGACGAGTTCCGCCCGTGGCGCTTCGCCGACCACGGCCGTCCGGCCTGGGGGTTCCTGCCGTTCAGCGCGGGCCGCCGCACCTGCCTGGGCGCGCACCTGGCCCGCGCGATGCTGCTCGCGGCGCTGGCGCCGTGGTGCGACGGGCAGCTGGCGCAGGTGGCGGGCGACCCGACCCCGTCGGCCGCGATCGCCCTACGCCCCGTCGGCCCCCTGATCCTCGACCGCGTCGTGTAGCGCGCGTAGTGCGCGTACTGCGCGTAGTGCGCGTACTGCGCGTAGTGCGCATGCAGTTTTGGGGAAAGTGCACGAATCTTGGCGGTGTTTCCTGCAGTTTCCCCGAAACTGTGCGAAGGATCGTAGCGTCGGGGGGTGCTGCTCGCGATCATGGCTGACACGCACCTGCCGAAGCGGGCGCGGGACCTGCCCGTGCCGTTGTGGGACGCGGTGGACCGCGCCGACGTGGTAATCCATGCGGGTGACTGGGTCGACCTGGCCGCGTACGAGGCGCTGTCGGCCCGGTCGCGCCGCCTGATCGCGGTGTACGGCAACAATGACGGCCCGCAGCTGCGCGCCCGCATGCCCGAGATCGCCTACGCCGACCTCGACGGACTGCGCCTGGCCGTGGTGCACGAGACCGGCCCGGCCACCGGCCGGGAACGCCGCTGCGCCGAGCGGTTCCCCGACACCGACGTGCTCGTCTTCGGCCACTCGCACATTCCGTGGGACAGCACCGCCGACAGCGGACTGCGGCTGCTCAACCCCGGCTCCCCCACCGACCGGCGCCGCCAGCCGTTCGCCAGCTACCTGACCGCCTCGGTCGTCTCGGGTCGACTCACCGAGGTGACCCTGCACCGGCTCCCGGCCACACAAGAAAACTAGCAGCCCCAAGCCCTTTCCGGTATCGGACAGAAGATCGACTCCGGCCGCGGCCCGGTCCGGTTAGGTTCGTGCCTGACTTACGGAAGGGATTACGGGGTCTTGCCTGAGTCGACCGATACCGCCTTGCCCGGCACCACGTCCGATCACGATCAGGGCCGATGGGGCGCCCGCGGGCTGCTGCCCCCGATCGGGCCGCAGCGCACGCTGGCGCTGGCCACCTTCGTCACCATGCTCGGCAGCGGCGTCTACCTTGTCGCCGCCGCGCTGTACTTCACCCAGTCGGTCGGCCTGTCCGTGGCCGAGGTCGGCCTCGGCATGGGCACCGCCGGGCTGGTCGGCCTGCTCGCCGGGGTGCCGGTGGGCCACCTGGCCGACCGGCGCGGACCGCGCCAGGTGTACCTGGCCACCCAGCTCGTCCAGGCCGCCGCGATGGGCGCACTGGTGCTGGTGCACACGTTCTGGCAGTTCACGGCCGTGCTGTGCCTGGTGGAGCTGTCCCGCGCGGCCGGGGCGGCGGCCCGCGGCCCGCTGGTGCGCGGCTTCGGCGGCGACGAGCTGCCCCGGTTCCGGTCGTACCTGCGCGCGGTGGCCAACCTCGCGACCAGCCTCGGTGCCGTCGGGGCGGGACTGGCGGTGCAGTTGGACAGCCGCCCGGCGTACCTGACGCTGGTGCTGGGCAACGCGGTCAGCTTCGTGGCGTGTGCCGCGATCGTGCGTACGCTGCCGCCGCTGCCCCCGGTGCCGGTGCCGTCGGCCGCCGGACGTTGGCTGGCGCTGCGCGACCCCGCCTTCGTGGCGGTGACCGCGCTGGACAGCGTGCTGGGCATCCAGGGCAGCGTGCTGGTGTTCGCGCTGCCACTGTGGATCGCCGGACACACCGACGCGCCGCGCGGCCTCGTGGGCGTCACCGCGCTGCTCAACACCGCGATGGTGGTGGCGTTCCAGGTGCGGGCCAGCCGTGGGGTGGACAGTGGTCGCGCCGCCGCGCGGGCGCTGCGCCGCTGCGGCTGGGCGTTCCTGGCCGGGATGGCCGTGATCTCGGTGACCGCGGGGCTGCCGGGTTGGCTGGCCGCGACGCTGGTGCTGGTGGGCGTGGCGGTGCACACCGTCGGCGAGCTGTGGCACGCGGCCGGATCGCTGGAGCTGCGGTTCCGGCTGGTGCCCGCGTACGCGCAGGGGCAGTACACGGGCGTGTCCGGGCTGGGCACCGGCCTGGCCCACGCGATGGCGCCGACCCTGCTCGGGCTGCTGTGCGTGAGCTGGGGCGCGCCCGGCTGGCTACTGATGGGCGCGCTGTTCGTACTGGTGGGGCTGGCTGCCCCGGCGGCCGTGCGCTGGGCCGAACGCACCCGGCCGATCGAGGTACGGCCCGCCTGAGCCGCCACACAGCACACGGGGCGCCCCGTTAAGAAGGGCACCTTTTACCTCGGAAAGCGATAAGAAGGTGCCCTTCCTTCGGTGCGGGGCGTTGCTGTGGTGGGGGTGGGCGGGTAGGGTCCGCTCGCGCGCGGCGCGGGTGCCGCCAGAGGAGGCACAGGACATGACGACGGGTGTGGTGTTCCCGGTCAGCGACGGCACGAACCGCAGCACCTCCGCGCTCGGACGCGCGGTCGTCGCCGACGCGCTGCGGGCGGCCGACCCGGTCGGTGCCCGCGCCGCCGACCACGAGACCAACTGGCGCGCGGACTACCTGGTGCACTTCCGGCGGCTGGTCGAGGCCGGGCTGGGCTCCGGCGACACCGCGCGGGCCGTCGCCGCGGCGGGCCTGGCCTCGCTGCACGACCGGATGCGGGTGGCCGACCCGGACGGCACCGAGGTCGGGCTGCGGGAGGCGTTCGACGCCAAGCCCGGGGTCGAACTGGACACGGCCGTGGTGGCGGGCGACGGGCCGGTCGACCGGGAGCTGTCGCTGCCGTACCGGGGCGAGCGGTTGCGCGGGGACGCGCTGCTGCGACGCCTGGACGGGTGGACCGAGGCGGGCGTGATCGAGCCGAGCTGCGCCGAGGCGGTGCGCGCCGTACAGGCCAACCCGGACTGGCTGGACCTGTCCGACCTGCGCGTGGCGGTGCTGGGCGCGGGCGCGGAGATGGGCCCGACGCGGTCGCTGCTGCGCTGGGGCGCCGACGTGGTCGCCGTCGACCTGCCCCGGCCGGGGTTGTGGCGCGACCTGCTGGAGGTCGTACGGCGCTCCGGCGGGCGGGTGCACCTGCCGGTGCCCGCCGGGCACGACGGCAGCGGCGACCTGGCCGCCGTCGCGGGCGCGGACCTGCTGCACCAGCTGCCCGCCGTCGCCGCCTGGCTGCGCGGGATCGAGGGCCGCCTGGTCGTCGGCAACTACGTCTACGCCGACGGTGCCGTCAACGTCCGCGTCTGCACCGCCGTCGACGCCCTGACCGAGCACCTGCGCGCCCACCGGCCCGACACGGCCCTGTCGTTCCTGGCCACGCCGACCGACGTGTTCGCCGTCCCGGCCGAGGCGGTGGCCCGGGCCGAGCAGAACTACCACGAGTCCTCGCTGCTGCGTACGCTGCGCGGGCCGCTGCGGATGCTGTCGGCGGGACGGCTGCTGCGGCGCAACTACGCCCCCGGTGCCGACCCGGGCGTCTGCGACAGCCTGGTCGCCCAGCAGGGGCCGAACTACGCGCTGGCCAAGCGGCTGCAGCGATGGCGCGCGGCGGTGGCCCGGCAGCAGGGCGCCACGGTCAGCTTCAAGGTGGCGCCGCCGACCCGGACCCGGTCGGTGGTGAAGAACCGGGTGCTGGCGGCGGCGTACGCGGGGGCGCCGGCGTTCGGGGTGGAGATCTTCGACCCGGCGACGAGCAACACGCTGATGGCGGCGCTGCTGGTGCACGACCTGCGCAACCCGCCGCCGGTGCGCGAGCACGTGTGGCAGGAGGAGGCCGACGGGGCGGCACACGGTGGGCTGTGGCGGATGCCGTACGCCCCGCGCAGCGCCCTCGGCCTGGCCGCCCTGCTCGGCCTGGGCGGCGCCCGCGGCTGACCCGCCGCCGAAACGCCGGAGCCCGGCACGGGACTGAGTCCTGTACCGGGCTCCGTTCGTCTGCTCGGACGACCGGGGTCACTCCGCGTCGGCGGCGACCATCTCATCGCGCGACTGGCGCTGCGGCAGCTCGTCGTACGCCTGCCGCTGCGGCAGCTCGTTGAAGGGCTGGCGCTGCGGCAGCTCGTCGTGCGGCTGGCGCTGCATCGGCACCTGCGCCTCCTCGTCCTCGCGGCGGGCGTGGCGGCTCAGCGGCTGCTGGTCGGCGTCCTCGTCCTCGGGGAAGTCGGTGAACTCCGCGACCTCCTCGGCCAGCTGCTCGACCGCCTCCTGCACCTCCTGCATGGCGTGCACCGGCCCCGGGTCCTGCAGGTCCCGGGGCACCACGCGCGGGTACTCGCCGGTCTCGGCCGAGCCGGTGGCGGCGGCCATGACGGCGGCGGCGGCCAGGTTGGCCACGCGCTCCGCCTCGCGCTGCACCCGGGCCCGCACCGCGAGCGCGTGCCGCTCGGCCGAGTCGGCCTGGCGGCGCGCCTCCTCCAGGCGGTTCATCTCGGCGCCCAACTCCTGGCTGACCTGGCTGTGCCGCTGCTGCAGCTGCGCGACCTCGCGCTCGGCAGCCGAGCCCTCCTGACGCGACTGAGCCAGGCGCTGCTGGGCGATGTCCAGCTCGGCCTGCAGCTGGGCCAGCGCCTGGCGGCGGGCTCGGATCTCCTGCTGCACCACGGTCAGCTGCTGCTGGTGCGCGGCGGTCTGCTCGTCGGCGCGGCGGCGCAGATCGGTGGTGTACTGCTGGGCCTCGGCGTGCAGCGCGGCGTTCTTCTGATTGGTGGCGGTGCGCTGGGCGGCCAGGTCCCGCTCGGCACCGGCGCGCAGCTCGGCGATCTCACGCTCGGCGTTGGCCTTCCACTGCGAGACCTCCTGCTGGACCTGCGCGTGAGCGGCCTCGACCTCCTGCTGCACCCGCAGCCGGGCCGCCTCGACGAGGGCGTCGGCCTCGGCGCGGGCGTGCTCCATCTGCTGGGCGCTGACGTCGTTGATGCGCTTGGCCTCCTGCTCGGCCCGCTCGTTGGCGGCCTCGCTCTCGGCGCGCAGCTTCTCGGCGTGCTCGCGGGCCTCGGCCAGCAGCTTCTCGGCGTCGGACTTGTGCGCGGCCATCTGCTGGGCGGTCGTGGTGGTGATCGCCTCGGCCTGCTTCTCGGCCAGGTCCAGGATCTGCTCGACCATCGGGCCGAGGTCGCGGAACGAGGCGCGCTCGACCTGCGCGGGCTTCTGGCGCAGCTCGGCCATCTCCAGCGACAGCTGCTTGTACTGCGAGGTCAGGTCCTGGATGCGGGCGAAAGCCCGGTCGCGCTCGGCCGACAGAGTCGAGATCTCGCTGTCGGCGCGGGCGACGTACTGGTCGACCTGGCGCTTCTCATAGCCGCGCATCGCGACGTCAAAGGCCGGACGCGCGGACACGTGGTCACGTGTTGCGTACAGTTCCTCACCCTGGGACATTGCGTCAACCTCTCCATACGACCACGACGCCGGCGCGGATGCCGCACCGGAGGGCATTATGCGTCCCGGCCGAGGGAAAGTACCAGCCGCCTGCGTGTTCGCAACGAATCCGGTACACCTGGCCGATGCCCTAACAGGAGTAATCGGACATTGCGCACTGCGTCCGGCGCCTTCGCCCGGCTGGCGCGCGTCGTCCCGCAGCCGCCCGACCTGAGGTGGTACGTAGCGTCGGCGCACCTTTGCTCTGCACCTGTCCGCTTGCTCTGCACCCGCCCACGCGACAGACCACGAACCCAAGCCGGTCAGCCCACATCACGACCATGTTCCCGCCGTTGCGCCCGTGGGTGCAGAGCAAGGCTGTGGGTGCAGAGCAAACGCATCGCGGCGAGTGCGCCCGTGGGTGCAGAGCAAGGCCGTGGGTGCAGAGCAAACGCATCGCGGCGAGTGCGCCCGTGGGTGCAGAGCAAGGCCGTGGGTGCAGAGCAAACGCACACGCGGCGAGACATGCCGACGTGGGCCGGGGCGGCGCTGCCGACTCAGCCGGGCCAGTCGGCGCGCAGCAGGCGCGGGGCCGCGAAGTCGCGGTTGTCGATCACGATCTGGGCCCGCTCGGCCGGACGCACCTCGTCCAGGTAACGCCGCTCGCCCGGGATGTATCTGGTGCGGTAGCGGTGCGCGGCCGCCTCGGCCGAATCCATCCAGGCCTGGTCCCGGGCGGTCCCTCGGCGCAGCACGTCGTCGAGGCCGATGTCGAGGAAGATCCGCAGGTCCCAGTACGGGTCGAGTTCGGGTCGCTGCAGGAAGCCGCCGTCGGCGAGCAGCACAGCGTCGGCGGGCGCGGTGCGCGCGGCTCCGTCGACGGCCTGCGCCCCGGACGGGTGCATGACCGCTTCGCGGTAGCGCCGGTCGCCGCCGGGGCCGAGCGGGACGAGCAGCAGATCGCGGATCGCGGCGTAGTCCCAGGTGTCGAGGTAGTAGCTCTCCGGCGATTCCACCGGGTATGCCGTACGCAGGGGCAGGGCTTTCTTGAACCAGTCGAGGCCGACCCGGACCACCTCGCGGTCCGTGATCGCGCGCACCGCCACGGCCAGTTCGTCGGTGAGCGTGGTCTTGCCCGCCGCGGAGCAGCCGTCGACGGCCACCCGGAGCGGGTGCGGCCGTTCGACGGCGACGATGCCCGCGGCCAGTTCGGTCAGCAACTCGGCTCGCCGGTCCACTCGTACCCCTCAGCGTTCGATCAGTCGTCGCAGCACCGGTCGGGCGGCGGCGACCGCGTCGGCGCGGGTGTGTGCGGGCAGGGCCTGGGCCAGCCACAGGCTGGCGAAGCCGTGCGCGATGGACCAGCCCGCCAGCGCGGTGCTGTCGGCATCGGACCGCTCACCGGCGACCTCCTGCGCGCCCTGGCGCAGCAGGCGCCCTGCCCGGTCTCGCGCCTGAACGACGACGTCGTCGTCGGCGCGGTAGAGGGCGGGTTGGAACATCACGGTGAAGTGGGCTGGATGCTCGGTGGCGAAGCGTATGTAGGCCAGTCCGGCCTCCAGGAAGCCGGGTTCGGCCGCCTGCAGGGTGTCGGCCAGCAGCTCGTAACCCTCGGCGGCGACGGCGGTGAGCAGGCCGGTGCGGTCGCCGAAGTGGTGTGCGGGGGCGGCGTGCGAGACCCCGGCGCGACGGGCCAGCTCGCGCAGGCTCCAGCCGTCAACTCCGGACTCGGAGATGGCGTCGACGGCCGTGGTCAGGATGGTCCGGCGCAGGTCTCCGTGGTGGTACGCGATCGCCCTCACCCCTTCACGCTATCTTTCCATTGACAAGATAGCAGGGCGGGTGGGTCAGACGGCCACGTTGCCCTCGGCGGCGGGCTTGCGCTGGCGACCGACCGGTGGCCGGGGCTCGGCCTCGCGGGGGTCGGCCTCGCCGCGCGTGTCCGCCTCGTTGCCCGGGTCGTCCTGGGCCAGCGCGTCGAGCTGGCTGTTCATGAACCGACGCAGCCGGGCCCGATACTCCCGGTCGAACTGCTGCAGCGCGTCGATCCGCTCGGTGAGCGCGTCCCGCTTGGCCTCCAGGCTGCCCACCACGTCCTCGTACTGCTGCAGGGCGTCGCGCTCCAACTCGTCGGCCTTGGCGCGGGCGTCCTCGCCGATCTTCATGGCGCGCTGACGGGCTTCCGACAGCACCAGGTCGCTCTCGCGCCGCGCGCTCTCGGCGTGAGCCTGCGCCTCACGCGCGGTCTCGACTGCCTTCGCCTGCGCCGCGGACATGATCTTCGCGGCGTCCTCGCGGGCGCCCTCGACCAGGGCTCGCGCCTCCCGGGCGGTGTCATCGGCCTTGGCCCGCGCCTCCTGCCGGATGCGACTGGCCTCCTGCTGCGCCGTCGCGATGTGCTCGTCGGCGGTACGCCGCGCCAGGACCAGCACCTGCAGCGCCTGCCGCTCGGCCTCGGGATCGGCCAGCACCGACTCCACCTGCTCCGGCAGCGCCTCCAGCTCGGCCTGACCGCTGCCGAACAGCCCCTTGACCCGGCCCTTCAATCGGTTGTCCGTCATGACGCTCTCCCCACCCTGAGTCTGCGCGCCGCGGGTCCCGTGGCCGGATCCGTCCCGGTGCCACCCAGCCCGCGGGACGCACCGTCGAGAACAGCGACGATCGTAGCTGGCGGGCGGTGACCGGGGAAAGCGGTTCACCCTGCCCACCGACACCCCTGCGCAGCGCTCGGACCTTGACACGGAGCGTGGCGTCAGGCGGTCACAGCGCGCTGAACTCCACCGACGACTCCTTGGTCGAGCAGTCCCCGCCGACGGCCGACACCGCTTTGTACACCCATCCCTGCGAGGTGCACTCCCAGTCGTCGAGCGCGACGAAATGGCCGCTGCCCTGCGGTTGCGTCGGTGGATGGTTGAGGTAAGTGTCGATCAGCTCGCGGGCCTTGCCGCAGTCGACGATGCCTTTGGCGATCCGCACATACACGCTGCCGCCCGGCCCGTCCACCGGCACCGAACCGCAGTACGGCGCGGCCTGCGGCTGCTGCGGATCGGGCACGGGCCCGCTGCGGCACGGCCGCACCTCGCGCCCACCGGTCAGCCGGGTAAGCGTGGGCGGCGCCTTGAACTCACGCTGGCCCAGCTTGAACTCCGGCAGGTCCTGCTGGGGCAGCGAGCGGAACGGGCCGAACACCGAACGGCCGGTGCGGTCCCCGGCGGCCCAGTCGACGGTCACGATGAAGTCCGTCACCTGGCCGCCACAGCCCTGCGGCCGCAGCACGAGCTCGGACACGTGCTCGGTGGGTGCCGCCACGAACGTCTGGTAGTTGCCAAGCGCCACCCGGTCGCCGCCGAACCGGGCGTACACGTTCGGGACCAGCGTGTCGGGAGCGTCGCCCGGCATCGGCTCGCCGGGCACGAGGTAGTCGCAGACCGGGTCGAAGATCAGATAGATCCCGTGCTGGGCCTGGTCGGGCTCCGCCCGCACCACGTCGACCGCCAATCCGGTGATGCGCACCGGCAGGTCACCCTCGCCGTAGACCGCCACCTGCATCGGCGCGTTGACTTCCTGGGGGTAGAGCTCGCCGAAGAAGGTCTGCACGTCGCCGGGGCGCGCGTGCTTCGCCCGTTCGCGTACCTGCGCCTCGGTCTGCTTGACGTACCGCAGGGACGGGCACACCCGGGCACCGGTCGACACGTTGATCTGCACCGGACCGTCGACCACCACCCGTACCGGCTCGGCCACGCTGGCGCCCGGCGGGATGGCGGCGGACGTGGTGCCGGACCCGCCCGGTTCGTCGCGCAGCATCCGCACGACCACGGCCCCACCCACGATCAGCAGCCCGACCGCCACGCAGGCGGCGACCAGGCGGCCGGTCCCGATCGTGCTCAAGCGCACTGCTTCTCACCCTTCACCAGGCAGGTCAGCGGCGCGGCCGGGGCCGCGGGCACGGCCAACGCCTGGCCGGACAGGCCCAGGCGGTAGTGGTCCAGCCCGGCCGGTCCGACCATCCGGAAGTGCGCGCCGCCGTTGTCGAGGACGGTGCTCCCATGCCTGCCCTGGGACACCCACTCCAGCACCAGGTCGAACGTGCAGTCGCAGGCGTTGTCCCGCAGGTCGAGGTTGAACACCTCGACATCGGTCAGCGACACCTCGTACGGAAAGCCGCGCGCGTTCTCCAGCGGGCGCAACACCGGCTCGGCGTCGTCGAGCGTGACCTGGAACGGGCGCGGGATCACCCCGCCGCCACACTGCAGGCATGGCATCGTGACCACGAAGCCGTCGGCGGGCTTGAGCTCCCTGCGGTCGAGCACCCGCACCCGGATCTCCTCCAGGATGATCGCCTCGGCGCTGTCGGTCTGCACCGTGACGTTCAGCTGGGACTGCCCGGCGGGAACCTCGTGACCGTCCTGGAAGTCCTTGACCGTGCCACCGCCCCCGGCGGCCAGCGTCGTCCGCAGCGCCGCGGCCGTCCCGGCCACGTACAGGTGATCACGGGCGTAGTCGCAGTTCTCCCCGCTGTACATGCACCAGGCCGTCGACACGTGCAGGCCGCCCGACTTGTCGGCGCCTGCGCCAGGCTCGTCGAGCACGATCACGGCGCCCCACACCGCTGCCACCAGCAGCGCGGCCAGGGCGAAGAACAGCGGCGCCCGGGTCGGCGGCCGCTGGTCGGACGGCACGAAGCGGCGGCGCGGCGGGGCGCCCGCGGCGTTGTGCGGCACGGGCTGAGACACGGCGGGCGCGGGCTCGGAGCGCTGTTCGAGCAGCGCCCCGCCGAAGGCCGCCAGCAGCATCACCGCCACGGCGAGGAAGTCCCACGGGTGGCGGTTCTCGGGCAGCAGATTGCTGACCATGTTCGTGGCGAGGTTGCCACTGACGCCGAGGAACCCGGTCACGGCGACGGCCAGCCCGAGACGACGAGGCAGTTTCACTCACGGACCTCCGGGGCGCCAAGCGGACCGAGCCAGCCTATGGTGGTATCCGAGCAGGCAGAACGCTCCTTCGTCCACTCGTTCACCCCAACGAGTGGAGTCCTAAATGGACGAACGGCCAGTCCGGTTCGCTCACCGGACTCCGAGTGAGAGTGCAGTTTCGGGGAAACTGCACGAATCATGACCCGTTTCCAGCACTTTCCCCGAAACTGCACGCCACCCCGCTGAGCGCGGGCGGACGGCGTCAGCTGCTGGACAGGACGATGACGCGGTCGATGGCGGGCATGACCTGCTCCTTGTCCGGGTTGAGGACCACGCCGTGGCCGTCGCCCGGTTCGGTGACGCGGTAGCCGATGGCCACCTCGCCGCGCCGGTACGCCGCCTCCACCACGGTCGAGAACGTCACCGAGACGTTCGGGCGCAGGTAGTAGCTGGCGGGCCGGATGTAGATCTCGGCGCCGTCGGCGTCGAACAGGTCCTCGAACACCGACTCCAGGTCGCGGTTCTCCGAGATCTGCGTCATCAGCAGGCTGACCAACTGCTCGCTGACCACGAAGTCGTCGGCCTTGGTGAGCTGGGCCAGCGCCCGGTCGCGGTCGTCGCGCATCTCGCTGACGATGCCGGGGCCGCGTCCGGCGAGCAGGTCACGCAGGTGCAGCAGGGTGACCAGGACGCGCGAGTCGGCGGTGAGCGCGTCGAGGTCGTCGTCGGCCAGCACGATCACGTTGTGGTACGCCAGGACGTCCAGCGTCTCCAACACACCCCGGTCCCGGGTGTCCCCGGCCTTGGAGCGGATCAGCAGCCGCCGCAGCTTCGGGGCGAGCCTGGCCACCGCGGCCGCGGCGTCGGCGCGGTCGGTGACGACGTCGACGGTCGAGCCCCCCGCGACGTAGATGTCGAGCTGCTCGATGATCCGGCCCGCGCGGCGGTTCCAGCCCAGGATCAGGGTGCTCTCCGGAGCGGCGGGGCCGCGTACGGCGTGCAGGATCGCCGACGGGTCCGCGGTGAGCGGGCGCGGCGCCAGCTTGATCATCGAGTCGTCCCGGGCCAGCAGCACCAGCTGGTCCCCGGGGCTGATCACGGTGCCGGGCGGCGGGTTGAGCACGGTCTTGCCGTCGGCCAGTCGCAGCCCCAGCGGACAGCACTCCCGGTAGGACAGCAGCGCCTGCCCGAACTGCTTGCCGACCAGCGTCGGCTCGACGGTCATGTAGATCTCGTCGCCGCCGAAGTCGAACAGGTCGTGGTAGACCACCGACAGCTTGGACTGCCGGGCGGTCTGCACGATGAGCCGGGCGCCGATGTCGTCGCCGTCGAGCACGATCGCGTCGCCGCCGGCGAGCTTGGCCACCGCCCGGTTGCGGCTGTCGCGCACCGCCGCGACCACGTGGTGCGGGCGGCCCCGGAACGCCGGGCCCTTGTTGATGGCGAGCAGGGTCTTGAGCACGTACGCGTCGGCGTCCTCGGCGGTGCCGCCGTCGGGGGCCAGCACGATGATGGAGCGGGCCTCGTTGAGGTTGACCATCTCCAGGTCCTTGAGGTCCAACGGGCTGCCGGTACGGAACACCAGCCGGGTGCGGCCGGTGTCGCCGAGGCGGTGCCAGACCCGGTCCTCCATGGTGACCTTGTCCTGGTCGGCCAGCACCACCACGGACGCGCGGCGGCGGCTGGCGTTGGCCTCGACCAGCTCGCTGATGACCGTGTAGATCTGGTCCGACCAGCCCAGCACCACCGTGTGGTCGCGTTCGACCACCTGCGAGCGGCCCTTGCGCAGCTGCTCCAGCCGCCGGTTGACGCCGCTGGTGAGCAGACCGACCAGGGCGCTGACGATGAAGATGCCGCCCAGCGCCAGCACGAACCACAGCGCCAGCTCCTGCCACCGGCCGTTGGGTGGGGCGGCCAGGCTGAACGTGGTGATGAATGTCTGCCACAGCAGCAGCAGCGGGTTGTCGCGGTCGCCATCGGGCTGGACCAGCTCGATCGCCGTGGTGAGGACGATGATCAGCCCCGCCGACGCGATCGCCAGCCAGCCGATGAGACCGGTGGTGCCGCGCGACATGGTGTTGTCGAACCAGTACCGCAGCTTGGCGCGGGTGCTGACCTTCCGGGACATGGCGGAGTGTCCTTCGAACGCAGGGAGGGGGAGGCGCTGCGGTCTGTTCAGAGGGGACACTCTAGCCACGTCCCGATCGGCGGCTCGGCCGGGTCAGTCGTTACTGGTCAAGGTTTTTGAGTGGTCGACCGGCCTCGGCGCACTTGCGCTTGACGACGGCTTCGGCGGGTGCGGCCGCCACCGCCACCGACTCGAACTCCACGAAGGTCACGAACAGCGTCTCGCGGGCCGCCACGGTGCCCAGGGTGTCCAGCGCCTCCCGCATCTGCGGGTCGGCGACCTTGGTGGACGCGTCGTGGAACGCCTGCGCGGTGGCGGAGAACAGCGGGCGCAGGGCCTCCAACGCCTTCGTCGCGGTGGCGGTGTCGCCGTCCTTCTCGGCGGTGACGCCCTTGACGATCTGCGCCTGCGCCGCAGGCCCCAGCTCGTGGTATGCCGCGTCGACGACCTCGCACGCCGTCTCGATCGTCATGGCCGGGGCGGCGCCGGAAGGTGATGCCGCCACCGACGCGGCGGCCGACGGCGCCGCGGTCGGTGTGCCGCTGGAGTCGCAGGCGGCCAGGGCGAGCAGCCCGGCTGCGAGGGCGAGGGCGAGGGGGTACCGCATGGATGTTCTCCGTCCCGTGGGGTGTTTCACGCGCGAGCGCCGTCCTCCGAAGAGGACGGCGCGCTTGATCGAACTCTAGGCCCTCAGACAACGACGATGATCAGCGGGGCGAAGCCGGTGTCCGACCAGGGATCTTGGGGGTACGCTGCGGCGCAGAGGAGGGTGACGCAGATGGTGACTCGGGTGGCGATGTGGTCGGGGCCGCGCAACGTGTCGACGGCGTTGATGCGCAGCTTCGGCGCCCGCCCGGACACCCTTGTGGTCGACGAGCCGCTGTACGCCCACTACCTGCTCGCCACCGGCCTGGATCACCCCGGCCGGGACGCGGTGATCGCCTCCCAGTCCCGGCGGTGGCAGGACGTGGCGGCCGAGCTCACCGGCCCGCTGCCGGACGGGGTCGCGGTCCACTACCAGAAGCACATGACCCACCACCTGCTGCCCGAGGTGGGACGGGACTGGCTGGGCGAGCTGGCCAACGCGTACCTGATCCGCGACCCGGCGCACGTGGTGGCCTCGTACGCGAAGGTGCGCGGCGAGCCGACCCTGGCCGACCTGGGTTTCGTGCAGCAGGCCGAGATCTTCCGCGCGTACGGCGGGCCGGTGGTGGACTCGGCCGACCTGCTGCGCGACCCGGCCGGGGTGCTGTCGCGGCTGTGCGCGGCGCTGGGCATCGGCTACACCCCGGCGATGCTGCGCTGGGCGCCGGGCCCGCGCGTCACCGACGGGGTCTGGGCGCCGCACTGGTACGCCTCGGTGGAGGCCTCGACCGGCTTCGCCGCCTACGACCCGTCCCCGGCGCAGGTGCCGGACCGGCTACGCCACCTGGTCGAGGCGGCGCAGCCGTACTACGACGAGCTGCACGCCCACCGCGTCACCGCCGCCTGACGACACGGGCGAGCGAACCGCTAGGGGTTGAGCACGGTCCAGGTCTGGTCGCCGGCCACCCCGTCCACGACGATGCCCATCAACCCCTGGAAGCCCCTGACCGCCGCGTCCGTCTGCTGCCCGAAGACACCGTTGATGGGCCCGGGATCGAAGCCGGAGTCTCGCAGGACCCGCTGGAGCATCGCCACGGCCCCGCTCTCCGAGCCCAGCGCCAGCGTGGGCATCCCGTCCATGTTCTCGTCCGGCAGCGCTTCCCACGTTTCGGGGCCGACGGTGCCGTTGGCCGGGATTCCGTTCGCGTTCTGGAAGGCCTTGAGGGCCGTGGAGGTCGGAGATCCGGCGAAGAACCCGTCCGGGTCACCGACTCCACCCGGTGAGACGGGTCCGGGATTGAATCCCGCGCGCAGCAGTGCCCGCTGAAGCGTCTGGATATGCGTACGGCGCAGGGTCGGTTGGCTGGACCCCTCCTGGAGCGTGGGAAAGACCTGCATGCTCCTCATCCCTTCCGTCGGGCGGACATCACCTGCGGTATCCGCCAGCCTCCCATCCTAAGTGGCAAAAAGGACTTTTAAGGCCAATTCAGGGACATTGTGGTCACAGCACCGGCGTGCCCGAGACCCGTGCGTGGGCGAGGTAGATCTCGGCGACGCGGCGGGTGACCGGGCCGATGCCGCCCTCGCCGATGGTGCGGCCGTCGATCACGGTGACCCCGGCGATCTCGCCCATCGTGCCGGTGCAGAACACCTCGTCGGCGGCGTACATCTCGGCCAGGGAGATGTCGCGTTCGACCGCCGCGATGCCCGCCTGGGCGGCCAGGGCCAGCACGGTCAGCCGGGTGATGCCCTCGGGGCAGGCGACGGTGCGCGGGGTGGCCAGCGCGCCGCCGGTCACGGCGAACAGGTGGGTGGCGTTGGTCTCGGCGACGAAGCCGCGTCCGTCGAGCATCAGCGCGTCGTCGGCGCCGGCGACGGTCGCCTCCATCTTGGCCAGGATCGAGTTGATCAGGTTGTTGTGGTGGATCTTCGGGTCGAGCACGTCCGGGCCGGGGCGGCGGACGCTGGCGGTGGCCAGGGTCAGGCCGGCGGTGTCGTACACGGGCGCCTTGTGCTCGGCCAGCACGATCAGGGTGCAGCCGGACTGGTTGAGGCGCGGGTCCATGCCGCTGGTGACCTTGACGCCCCGGGTGAGGGTGAGCCGGATGTGCACACCGTCGGTCATGTCGTTGGCGCGCAGGGTCTCGGTCAGCGCGTCGGTGATCTCCTTGTCCGACGGCACGGCGGCGAACCCGAGCGCGGCCGCCGAGCGCCGCAGCCGGGCCAGGTGCGCGTCCAGGGCGAAGATCCTCCCCTGGTACAGCCGCAGCCCCTCCCACACCCCGTCGCCGCCCTGCACCACCGAGTCGAACGGGGAGATCCCGGGTTCGTCACGGTGCCGCAGCACCCCGTTCACCCAGTACTTCACATCGGCGTTGCGCTGGTCGTAGCGCTGCAGCATGGCTGTTTCCCTCCGGCGTGCCGTCTCGTTCGCAGGTGACGGTATCTCCTCGGTGACCAGCCGGCGACGAGAACAGCTCGCCGCCAGCCACCTCGTGTGGGTTCGCGCCCTGGTCAGCCTGCCGACGTAGGGGCCTGGCAGGATGGGCCGGCCTACGGGAATGATGATCCACCGCTGGCACACTCGCAGCGCACTCGGGTGGTGAGCCTCGACATGGGGGCTCACCACTGTTCGTATAGGAGACGGCATGATCACCGACAGCGAGGGCGAATCCGCCGCAGGATGGCCGGCGTCCCGAAGGCGTCTTGTGCCATTCCTGTGGTTCGCCGTCCTGGTCGCCGCGGCTGTCGAGGTAGTCGCGGCGTTCCGGCGCCCTCCGTGGGATCACCTCCCGGACCTGCACGTCTACTACGGTTCGATCCGGGCCCTGTTCAGCGATGGCAGCCTCTACGGCTTCACCGCGGAAAACGGGGATCCGTTCACATACCCGCCGTTCGCCGGCCTCGTCCTGGCGCCCCTGAACCTGGTCCCCGAGTATGTCGCAGGCATGATCTGGACGGTGGCGCTGATCGCCACGATCGTATCGGCGGCGTGGGTCGTGGCCAGGAATCGGCCTGACCTTCGTACGTCTTCGGCGCGGTTCATGACGCCCACGATCGCTCTGCTGCTGCTGGTATCCGCCCCGGTCGCGAGCAACATCCGATTCGGGCAGATCAGCTGGTTCTTGGTGGTTCTGGTAGGCCTTGACGCACTGTCCCTGGTCGGACCTCGGTACCGGGGTGTGGCAACGGGCGTGGCCGCCGCGATCAAGCTCACCCCGCTCGTCTTCATCCCGTACTACTGGTTTGCCGGGCGGCGCAGAGACGCTGTCACCGCCACCGGCACCTTCGCGGCCTGCACCGGCCTTGCCTGGCTGCTGCTTCCACGTGACTCAGCGCGCTTCTGGTTCGACGCCGTCGTCCGGACGAGTCGGATCGGTGACCTCGCCGACGGAGGCAACCAATCCGTCAACGGGATACTGCTTCGGCTCGAATTGCCTGATGACTCCAGGATTGCGCTCCAGGTCCTGATCTCGGCGTTGATCGTGGTCATCGCCCTTCGGCGAGCGGCGCGAGCCGCACGTACCGGAAGTCCGATCGTCGGTGCGGCGATCGCCGGCACGGCCGGGATCTGCGTATCACCCGTTTCCTGGAACCATCACCAGGTCTGGATCCTGCTCGCGCTGGCCGCGAGCTTCTCCGAAGCTCGGGTCACACATGCCTGGCGAGTAGCGACGCCGGCCGTCATGACACTGCCGATCGGCTCGTGGCTGTCGAACGCAGCGCCGCTGATGAGCCCGATAGGCCACAATCTGCGGGGACTCCTTGCCGTCGCCATCGCCGTCGGACTGCCGTTTGCCCAGGTCGGACCACTCAGACGCAGAGCAGACGAGAATTCATCCGGAGAATACGGCCGAGGTGGACGACCTATGCCGCAGGGGCGACTTCGGCATGGCCTGACCCGGCCCTCTGGTGTGTCACCTGGTTCGCAGGTCACGCTATCTTCTCGGTGAACAGCAGCGCCCGAGACAGCCCGGCAGCGCGCAGCTCCTGCGCCACGATCCGGATCACGGTCCGGGCCATGAGCGGGTAGATGACGCTCTTGCAGTCCAGCCAAATCTCGGGCACCTCGCCCCGGTCGTCGACCTGGCAGGTGTTGGGCGTGTACAGGTCGCCGCCACCGGGATGCCGCGGCGGCCACTCGGCGTCGCCGTACTCGCGCCCGTCCTCTCCCACCTGCATCAGCCGGGGCCGGGCGGCGTGCAGCGCCGCGACCGTACGCGGCCGGTCGTCGGACCGCACCCGGATGCGCCAGTCCTGGTCGACGGCGTGGCCGTGGTCGAGTTCGATCGGCAGCGTGCCGTAATCGACCTCGATGCCGCCCGGGTCGCTCTCCGTCCCGACCGCCCGTCGCAGCCACTGCCGGGCCCGGCCGTCGAGGGCACCCGCGTAGGCCTGCACGATCCACCACGCCGCCTCGGGGCCGCCGAGCTGGGCGGCGCGCACGAACCACGGCTCGGCCCGGTCCCGCAGGTCCCAGTCGTTCTGCCCCAGGAAGTGGCGGCCGATCCGGTACGCCGCCGCGGCGTCCCCGGCCTCGGCCCGAGCCGCCGTCGCGGCGAGCCGCTCAGGGTCCAGGTGCTCGTCCTGAACCTCGTAGTAGTCGAACATGCGCATCAGCCTCGCGCACCCGTACGACATCCGTCGATGCCCCTGCCGCGACGCCGTCGCGCGGGCCGGGTTCCCCGGGGCACCCCTCGCCCTACCCTTGCGCGTCCCTTGCGGACCTTCTGGTGCCCCGGCCAGCGGCTCTAGCTTTCGCTTCGGGCCCGTCGCCGGACGTTCACCGCCCGGTCACCAACCCCGACTCGCGGGCCCAGAGGAAGGACACACGATGTCACGCAGAGCAATCGTGGCCGCGGCCGCCACGATGGCGACGGCGCTTGGCGCCGTCGGCATCGGCCTGGCCCAGGCACACGCCGACACCGCCACGAGCGTGTCGGCAGGGATCAGCCAGGTCCGGCTGGACCCGGCGACCCTGGCGCAGCAGCTGCGCCAGGCGGGCGCCGAGGCGACGTCCGTCGCCAAGCAGCTGGGCCTCGGCCCCGCCGAGCGGTTGGTGGCCAAGGACGTGGTCGTCGACTCCGACGGCAGCCGCCACCTGCGCTTCGACCGCACGTACGCGGGGCTGCCGGTGGTCGGCGGCGACCTGGTGGTGCACCTGGCCCCCAGCGGCGGCCTGACCGGCTCCGACTGGGCGGCGGCGGTGCGCGGCGCGATCTCGCTGCCCACCACGACCCCGAAGCTGACCCGTCAGCAGGCCGCCGCGGCGGCTCCCGGGCACGCCCGGCACGCCCGCAAGCCGAAGGCGGCCACGCCGGACCTGATCGTGTTCGCCAGTCTGGGCGCGCCGGTGCTGGCCTACCGCACCACCGTCGACGGCACCGACGCCACGGGCAACCTGGCCCGCGAGGCGGTCATCACCGACGCCGCCTCCGGCGCCGTGCTCAGCGGGTACGACCTGATCCACGAGGTGCAGGGCACCGGCAACAGCCTGCTCGTCGGGCAGGTCGGCATCGACACCACGCAGTCGGGCAGCCAGTACACGATGACCGACCCGGTGCGCGGCAACACGAAGATCTATGACGCGCACGGTGCCTCGGAGAACAACCCCTCCTCGGGCGCGACGCTCTACGCCGACAGCGACAACGTGTGGGGCAACGGGGCCAAGACCGACCGGGCGACCGTGGGCGTGGACGTCAACTACGGCCTGGCCAAGACCTGGGACTACTACAAGACCACGTTCGGCCGCTCGGGCATCCGGGGCGACGGCGTCGGCGCGACCGCGTACGCGCACGTGGGCAGCAACCTGCTCAACGCGTACTGGCAGGACAGCTGCTTCTGCATGGTGTTCGGCGACGGCAACTCCAGCAACCAGACCACCCCGCTGGCCTCGCTGGACGTGGCCGGGCACGAGCTGACCCACGGCGTCACCTCCAACACCGCCGGGCTGGTCTACAGCGGCGAGTCCGGCGGCCTCAACGAGTCCACCTCGGACATCTTCGGCACCGTGGTCGAGTTCTACACCGCCAACAGCAGCGACCCGGGCGACTACTACATCGGCGAGAAGATCAACTGGAACTCCGGCAACGCCGGGGCGCTGCGCCGCATGGACGACCCGACCCTGGACGGCAACAGCAAGGGCTGCTGGTACTCCGGCGTCGGCAACCTCGACGTGCACTACTCCTCCGGCATCGGCAACCACTTCTTCTACCTGCTGTCGGAGGGCAGCGGCAGCAAGACCATCGGCGGGCGCGCGCACAACGGCGTCACCTGCAACAGCTCCACCGTGGCGGGCATCGGCCGGGACAAGGCGGCGCGGATCTGGTACCGGGCGCTGACCACGTACATGACGTCCAACACCAACTACGCGGCGGCCCGCACCGCGTCGCTGAACGCCGCCAAGGACCTCTACGGCGCCAACAGCGTCGAGTACTGGCAGGTCTCGGTCGCGTGGGCCGCGTGCAGCGTCGGCACCGCCCTGCCGTCGCCCACCACCAGCCCGACCGCGTCCCCGTCGGCGCCGTCCTCGCCCTCCCCGTCGGCCTCGCCGAGCACCCCGCCGACCTCGCCGAGCCCGTCACCGACCGGCAACCCGGGCACGAACGTGATCGTCAACGGTGACTTCGAGGCGGGCCAGACCGGCTGGACCGGGTCGCAGATCGTCACCACCAACGCCGCCAACGCCCACGGCGGCTCGCGGTACGCCTGGATCCTCGGCAACGGCTTCACCGCCACCGAGTACGTCTCCCAGAACGTGACCGTGCCGACGACCGGCACCGCGACGCTGTCGTTCTACCTGAACATCACCACGCAGGAGTGGGAGGCCCTGGCCTACGACTACATGCGGGTGCAGGTCAACGGCGTGACCAAGCTGACCTACTCGAACCTCAACGCCGGTGGCGGCTACCAGCTGCGCACCCTGGACCTGTCCGCCTACCGGGGACAGACCGTCACGCTGCGGTTCTACGGCACCGAGGACTCGAACCTGGCCACCGCGTTCAACCTCGACGACGTGTCGCTGACCTGAGCCTGACCACCGTCCGAACCGGACCGCTCCCCGCACCTGGCTCAGTGCGGGGAGCACCGTCGTGTCCACGGGTCTCGCGCGAATCGTTCGCAGGCGCAACACTGTGCGGTGATGGACTCAGGCGCGATGCTGGGCCGCGCCGACGAGCAGGAGCAATGCTGGGCGCATCTGCGCACCGGTGGTGGCGTTCTGCTGCGCGGGCCCGGGGGGATCGGTAAGTCGACGTTGCTGGCGGCGCTGGCGGCACAGGCGGTGCACGCCGGTGAGCTGGTGCTGCGCGCCTGCCCGACCGCGGCCGAGCGCGAGCTGCCGTACCTGGCGCTGATCGACCTGTTCGGACCGGTCCTGCCGCGGCTGTCCGGCCTGCCCCAGCACCTGCGCGAGGCGCTGGACAGCGCGCTGCTGCGGGCCGCTCCCCCGACCGGGCGCGCCACCGACCAGCTCGCCATCCGGGTCGCCGTGGTCGAGGGCCTGCGCCTGCTCGCCGCCGCGCAGCCGGTGCTGCTGGTGCTCGACGACGCCCAGTTCCTGGACGAGGCCAGCGCCGAGGTGCTGGCCTTCACCGCCCGGCGCCTGGCGGGCACCCGGGTGCGGGTGCTGGCCGCCGAACTCGTCGACGAGGGCGCCACCGCGAACAGCGCCCGGCTGTGCCCGACTCCGCTGCTGGAGCTGGAGGTCAGTGCCCTGCCCGCCACGGCGCTGCGCCGCCTGCTGGCCGACCGGATGGCCCAGGCGCTACCCGCGGTCGCCGCCGACCGGGTCTGCGCGGCCAGCGGCGGCAACCCGCTGTTCGCCCTGGAGCTGGCGCGGGCGGCGCTGCACGCCCGCGCCGGGGACAGCCCCGACGACCCGCTGCCGGTGCCGCAGCGGCTACGCGACCTGCTCGCCGACCGGCTGGCCGCGCTGCCCGCCGCCGCCGGACCGGCGCTACTACTGGTGGCGACCGGGGCCAAGCCGGGCCGGGAGATGCTGCCCGACAACGATCCCGGGCTGGCCGCCGCGCTGGCGGCGGGCATCCTGCTGGTCGAGCGGGACGGGGTGCTGCGGTTCAGCCACCCCCTGCTGGCCGAACTCGTGTACGGCGACGCCACACCACGCGCCCGTCGTACCGCCCACGCCCGGCTCGCCGCGCTGGTCGACGACCCGGTCGAGTCGGCCCGGCACCGGGCGCTGGCCGCCGCCCGCCCGGACGAGGCGCTGGCCGAGCAGCTCGTCGCCGCGGCCCGGATCACTCGCGACCGGGGCGCCCCGGCCACCGCCGCCGCGCTGTGCCGCCTGGCCGCCGCGCGCAGTCCCGACCCGGGCCGGTCGGCCCGGCGGCTGCTGGCCTCGGCCGAGCACGCGGCCGCCGCCGGGCTGACCGAGCAGGCCCGCGCGACCTGCGCGGCGGTGCTGCGCCGCCCCGACCGTACGGCCCGGGTCGGCGCCCGGCTGCTGCTGGCCGAGCTGCTCACCGACACCCCGGAGGCGATCCGGGCGATGCTCGACGCGGCCGAACCCGACGCCGAGGGCGACCCCCGGCTGCTGGGGCTGCTGCACGCCATGCGCGCCGACGTGCTGGCCCGCGATCTGGGCGTCGCCGTGGCGGTGTCGGAGGTCGACGAGGCGGAGCGGCTGGCCCGCAAGTCCGGCGACCCCGACCTGCTGCTGGAGGTGATGGCGCACCGGCTGCAGACCGAGATGCAGGCCGACACCGGTGGCGAGCTGCCCGCGCTGGCCGAGGCGTTGACGCTGGCGCAGGCGTTGCCGCTGCACAAGGCGTCGGTGTGGGTGCGGATGGGGTACGCGATCGTCCAGATGCGCCGGGGCGAGATGGGCGCGGCGGTCGACGCGGCCCGCCGCTTCGTCGTCGACGCCGAACGCGCCGGGCGCACCCGCGACCTGGCCCGCACCCTGTACACGGCGTCGTCGGTGTACAACCGGGCCGGGTTGTGCGCCGACGCCGGGGAGGCGGGACGGCTGTGCGCGCTGCTGTGGCGCGAGGTGGACCTGCCGCCGACCGGGGCGCTGGTGATGGCCGGGGCGGCCGAGCTCAACAGCGGGACGGTGGAGCGGGCTGCGGCGCACCTGGCCGAGGCGGTGGTGCTCGGCGGCACGCTGGCCGACCGCGAGTGGGAGGCGTACGCGCTGATCTTCCTGGGCCGCTGCGACCTGCTACGCCGTGACGCCGCGGCCGCCGCGCGCAACCTCGACCGGGGCCGCCAACTGCTGGCCGAGCTGGGCTACCACGATCCGACGATGATCCTGGTCGACGCGGACCTGGCCGAGGCGCTGGCGACCGGCGGCGAACCGGGGCGGGCCCGGGAGGTGCTGGCCCAGGCGCGGGCGGCGGCACTGCGGCAGAACCGCACCGTGGTCCTGCTCGGACTCGACCGGGTGGACGCACTGGTGGACGGGGCGGCCGGGGACGCCCGGCAGGCCGCCGACCGGCTGCGGGCGCTGATGGCGGCGCCACACCCGTACCCGCTGGAGCGGCTGCGGTGCGCGCTGACCCTGGCCGGGTTGGAGCGGCGGGCGCGGCGGCGCGGTGCGGCTCGGGCGGCGCTGACCGAGGCCCTGGACGGGTACGAGCAGGCGGGGTGTGCCCCGTACGCGCTGTTCGCGCGGCAGGAGCTGGCCCGGCTGGACGCGGGCGAGACCGATCTCAGCGACGCCGACCGGCGGCTGCTCGACCTGCTGCGCTCCGGCGCCACCAACCGGGCCATCGCCGGGGCGATGCACCTGTCGGTCAAGGCAGTCGAGGCGAACCTGACCCGACTGTACCGCCGCTACGGCGTCCCCAACAGGTCGGCACTACTGCGGGTGACAGACTGAGCGCTCAGCGTGCCACGTTGGCGGGACAGCCTGGCGACATCGGCCGGGACCGTCCATCCTGGACACGTGACCTCGTTCTCGCTGCGTGCCGCCGACCTGGAACCACCGGTGCCGCTCCGGCTGCACCCCGCCGCCGACCAGGCCGACCGGGCCGCGCGTGACTTCCTCTACCGCCATGCCATCGTCGACCCCGAACTGGGCGACGACTACCTCGCCGAGACCGACTTCGGCGCCATGGTCGGCTGCATGTACCCCGACGCGCGGCCGGAGATGTTGCCGCTGCTCGCCCAATGGATGGCCCTGTGGTCGGTCGCCGACGACCAGCTCGAAGCCCTCGCGCCGCAGCTGTCGACCCCGGAACTCGACGCGCTCTGCGCCCGGCTGACCGGGCTGCTGACCCCACCCGGCACCACCGAGGACAGCGTGCTCGGCACCGCCGTCGGGCACGCCTGGCAGGCGCTGGCCGCGCGCACCTCCCCCGAGTGGCAGGCCCGCTTCCGCCGGGCCTGGCACGAGTACGTCGACGGCTGCCGCTGGGAGGCGGTCCAGGCCCGCGCCGGGCGTACCCCGACCGTCGCCGAATACCTGGACCAGCGGCCGCGCTACCTCGGCGCCCACATCGCGATCGTGCTGACCGAGGCGGCGCTCGACATCGAGCTGCCCGAACCGGTCGTCGACGACCCTCTGCTGCGCAGCGCCCTCGACTCCGGCATCGAACTGATCGCCATCTCCAACGATCTGCTCTCCGCCGAGGTGGAACTGGGCCAGGGCAGCACCCTGAACCTGGTCCCGATCCTGGCCGCGCAGGAGTCGTGTTCGCTCGGCGAGGCGACCGAGCTGCTGGTCGCGCGATACCGGCGGCGGCTGGCCGACTACCGCGACGCGGTCTCGGCCGTCGAAGCAGCCGTCCGCGTCTTCCCGGTATGGGACGCCGCGGTGCGCGCCGTCGCCGCCGCCCCGGGCGTCTGGACCAGCGGACAGCTCGCCTGGTCGGCGGGCAACGCCCGCTACTCCGAACGCCGCGCCGATTTCAACCGCGGCGTCCCGGACCACCTCCGCGCCCTGCTCGACTTGTGACCGGCCGGTAGCCCCCGGCGGCCGCCCGGTCCGGCGACGGTACCCTCACCGATCATGTGGCGGCGGTACGTGGCGATCGGTGACAGCACCAGCGAAGGGCTCGACGACCCGGACGGTCGGGGCGGGTTCCGGGGCTGGGCGGACCGGTTCGCCGCCCACGTCGCGGCCGCCCACCCGGGGCTGGAGTACGCCAACCTGGCCATCCGGGGGCGCGAGACCGCGCAGATCCAGCAGGAGCAGCTGCCGGTCGCGCTGGAGCTGCGGCCGGACCTGTGCACGGTGGTGTCCGGGGTCAACGACATGCTGCGGCGCAGCTTCGACGTCGATGACGTGGTCGGGCGGATCGGGCAGATGCAGTCGGCCCTGATCGGCGCCGGGGCGACGGTGCTCACCTTCACCATGCCCGACCCGATGCGGGTGCTGCCGCTGGCGCGGCCGCTGCGGGGCCGGTTCGCCGCGTACAACGCGGCGCTGCGCGAGGTCAGCGCGAGCACCGGGGCGGTCCTGCTGGACCTGGGGGCGTATCCGGTCGCCGGAGATCCACGGCTGTGGAGCCTCGACCGGCTGCACGCCAACAGCGCCGGACACGAGCGGATCGGGCGAGGGCTGGCGTGGGCGCTGGGACTGCCGGGCTTTGACGAGTCCTGGGGTCATCCGCTGCCCGACGAGCCCGCGCGGACGGTGTGGCAGCGGGCCGCCGCCGAGGGTGCCTGGCTGCGCGGACACCTGTGGCCGTGGATCGTCCGGCACGCGCGGGGTCAGTCCTCCGGCGACGGCATCAGCGCGAAGCGGCCGGTCCCGCTGCCACTCGAACCGACCGCATAGGCGAGCTTCGGTCTGCTCCGACGCCCTCTCAGCAGCGGCGGCGGCCCCTCGGTCACAGCGCCGTCCCGCCACCGTCCGCCGGCGCATGACCGGTGGCGATGGCGGGACGAGTCACCGTGGTCAGACCACCGGCAGCGGCGAGCTGACATCCAGGATGATCTTCCACTGGCCGCGGTCGCGCACGAAGGTCAACGCGTTGTAGAAGTGCTGCTTGAAGTTCACCGACGGAATGGCGATCGTGAAGTCGACCACCAGGGTCGCCCCGCGGCATGCGTCGATCGTCTTCTTGACCGCGGGGAACGTCGCGGTGAAGTCGTACTTGAACAGGTTGGTGAAGTTGGCCTCGATCGCCGCCTTGTTCGGGCGGTAGGCACCGGTCGCGCCGATCTGCACCGCGTCGTCGTGGTAGTAAGCCATGACCGCGGGCAGATCCTTGGCCAGGAAGACGGCGTCGAAGTCCGCCACCGCCTGGTCGAAGTGCCGCTCGCACCCACGCGCCTCGTCCGCCTCCGCACCCGCGGTGCCGGGCACCACGAGCAGCACCGCCAGGCCGAGCGCCGCCATTGCCGCCGCATACCACTTACGCACAGATCCTCCAGTGATCAGGTGGGACCGGATCGGTCCACATAGCACACGATCATAAGAAGATGATCGATGTGGGCGAGCCCGTCGATCGGCCGGTCAAAGCCGGACGGTCGGCGTACGCGACGGCGCGAAAACGCGATGGCGCAGATCGATTCGTACGAACGGAAGCCTCGTCCACCGGGCACCGTCGCGGACGCTCGCGGATGCCGCCGATCAAGCGTCTGCCAGCCGCTGCCGCCCGGCTCGGCCGATGGGCCGACGTTCGACTTCCGATCCGGTTAGGGTGCCGCCGTGACAAGTGATCCGCCGCCGGCCGAAGTCTGTCGAGCGTTCGGCCTGCCGGCTCCGCGCTCCTCGATCCGGCTGGCGCACGGGCTGATGAACCGCAACTGGCGGATCGCCACCGACGACAGCCGGGAGTACGCCGTCAAGGAGCTGCGCGACGTGTCGCCCGCGCACGCCCGGACGCAGCATGCGTTGCTGGGGCGGCTGGCCGAGCATGGCATCCCGGTGGTGCTCCCGGTCGCGGACGCCGCAGGCGAGACGGTGGCACAGGTGGCCGGGGTGGGGTTCACGGTGACGCCCTGGGTCGACGGTGAGCACCTGGCCGGGGCGCGGCTGGATGTCGCCGCGTGCGACCGGCTGGGCAGGCTGCTCGGGCGGGTGCAGACGGCCCTGGCCGCGGTCCGGCCGGATGTCCCCGCCTCGGCACCGGCGGACCCGTCCAGCCGCGTGGCGGCCGCCGGGCGCATCGAGCGCTACCTCGCCGCGATCGCGGCCCGACCGGTTCCGGACCCGGTCGATCGGGTGGCCGCCGACCACCTGCGCTGGCGGCGGGCACTGCTGGCGACCGCGGTCCGGCCGGTCGGAGAGCGGCCGGAGCAAGACTGGACCCACGGTGACTTCCACCAGTTCAACCTCGTCTGGCGGGCCGGTGCCGTCGTCGCCGTGCTGGACTGGGACCGCGTCCGCAGGCAGCCGCCGGGCGCCGAGCTGATCCGCGCCTGCCTGCTGCATTTCGCGGGCGAGGACGGCACGCTCGATCTGGATCGGATCGCCGCCGTCGTGCGGGGCTACCGCGCGATCCGGCCGGTCGATGGCGAGGTTCTCGCCAACCTCGTCCAGCTGGCGTGGTGGCAGTGGTTCACCAACTTCTGGCCACTGGACCGGCGCTACGACCACGGGGACACGTCCTGTGATCACCAGTTCGTCGCCAACGAGCGGACGCTGCGCTGGTGGACCGCGCACCGCCCGCAGGTGTGCGCCGCCCTGTCCGGCGTCCCGGAGTGACCGGGAGCGCGCATTCACGCGACTGCCGGCGGTACGCCCTTCAGCGCACCAGCCACAGCAGCGCCTCGCGCAGGATCGAGATGCAGTTGGTGGTGAGGACCGACTCGACGTGGAACTGGAAGCTGTAGAACTTCTCCGAGCGCAGCGCGATCACCCGGCCGTCAGCCTCGGACGCGATCTCCACCCCGGTCGGCGCGGCGTCCGGGACGCGCGGGAAGAAGGTGTTGTAGAAGCCGACCGGCTCGCTGCGTCCGAACAGGTCGACCGTCTGCTGCACGCCCTGCATCGGCGGGTCGTTGACCATGACGCTCAGGCCAAGGTTGCGCGACAGGATCTGGTGGCCGAGGCAGACCGCCAGGAACGGCAGGTTCCGGTCGAGCAGTTCGCGGGTCAGCTCGTTCAGGCGGGCGATCTTCGGCATGTCGAGGTCGTTCGGGTCGCCGGGCCCCGGCCCGACCAGGACCAGGTCGTACCCGTCGAGGGCGATCTCCGGGTCGCGGTAGCCGGACATGGTGACCTTCATGCCCAGGTGCTCCAGCGCGTGCTTGAGCATCTCGGTGAACTGGTCCTCGTTGTCGATGATCAGCACAGTCCGGCCGATGAGCTGCGGCGAGGCGTAGCGGTCGTCGGCCTGCCGGTCGGTCCAGAACCGGGACAGGTACTTGTTGCGCAGCTGGAGCAGGTCGGTGACGAACGGGTCGACGTACTGCTGCAGGAAGCGGCCGGGCGACTCCGTCGACGTGATCGCCGTGATCATGCCCTCGGCCTTGGCCCGGACCTCGCGGGCCTCCTTCCACGGCACCGAGTCGCGCACGATGCTGGCACCTGAGCGGATCATGGCGTGCCCGGCGGGCGTGACCTCCATGGTCCGGATGGTGATCGCGCTGTCGAGCCACTCCTCGCCCTCGTCGTCGAGACCGGTGATGAGCAGCGCCGAGGAGTAGTAGCGACGGGACTCGGTCTCGTGGCGGTGGATGACCCGGGCCGCGTTCTCCAGCGGGCCGCCGATCATGGTCGCGGCGAACATCGACTCGCGGAAGGCGTCGATCGGGGCCATCGACGACGTCCCCTCCAGCACGTACTCGGTGTGGACGAGCGAGCTCATCTCCTTGAGGTACGGCCCGTGCACGACGCCGCCCTCGCGGCAGATGCGCGACATCATCTTCAGTTCCTCGTCGACGACCTGGAACAGCTCGTTGATCTCCTTGGGGTCGGAGAGGAACTGCACCAGGTCGGCGCGGGAGGTCAGGGCCGAGCGCGGCAGCGTGCCGGAGATCGGGTTCATGGTCACGGTGCCGCGCCGGTAGGTCAGGTGCCGCTCGGGCGAGGACCCGATGAAGTAGCGCTCGCCATCGAAGAAGCAGAAGGTGAGGTACGCACCGAACTCGTTGCGGGCCAGCCGGGCGAAGATCGCGTGGGCGACCTCGGGGCCGAAGTCGGCGATGTCCATGTCGCAGCGGCGGGAGATGAGGAAGTTGGAGCCCTCGCCCCGGCAGATCTCCTGCTCGACGACGCGGCGGACGATCTGCTCGAACTCCTCGTCGCCGGGCGAGTATCGCGGCTCGCCCGCGATGTGGATCGGCACCGCCACGTCGGCGAACGACGACAGCTCGACCTCGCGGCTCTCGGCGGGCACCAGCGAGATGATCGGCTCACCGCCGTCGTGGCAGACGAAGCCGCGCTCGCGCAGCTGGGCGTACGGCACCATGCTGATGACCGGCAGGCCGGTCGACTTCGGGACGTCGGCGAGCAGCGGGTTCCGCACGATCGAGCCGGTCGTGTACGTCACGGTCCCCTGGTTGTGCACGAGGCAGTAGGGATTCGCGAAGTCGAACGTCATGACCGGCCCACCTAGCGCAGAAGAAGTCGATTTGGTGCTCGAAGTCTCAGTCTAGGGCACCTCACCGCGCCATCCAGATCCATCGTCTCACCCTCCGAAACACCAATCCACGGCCAACAATGAGAGTCGCGCCTACACCAGGGCGATGTCCTCCCACCACCACGAATCCCGGCGTCCCACTAATTGGACAACCGCCCCGTCCCTAGGCGCCCCCTCTCCGGCGAGGAGATGCGTGCAGTTTCGGGGAAAATGCACGAATTCGGCCCGAGATTCCAGCACTTTCCCCGAAACTGCAGCCAACCCCCACCCCGCCCGCGCCCGCCCGCCCGGCCCGCCATCGTTGCCCGCCATCGCCTGTGGTCTATTGACGCCCTCTTTGCGCGGAGCGTATCGTGAGAGCGCTCTCATGAACGCAAGATGTCGCCAGCGTTGCGCCGCAGCTTCGGGCCGAAGTGTCGCGTGAACGTGGGCGGCTTACTGTCCGCAGTGAGAGAGCGCTCTCGCATCGGCCCATGCGAGCAGGCGCTGCCACTCGCCCCTCGTATGCCCGCGTCCCGCTCCGGCTCGGGCACCGCCCCGTACCGCCGTCCCTTTCTCGGAATGTGAGGGCTCAACGACATGCGTACCCGACGAAGAATCCTCGGCGCCCTGGCCGCCGCGGCGCTGGCCGTGCCCGCGGCCGCCGCCACGGCGACGCCCGCCCACGCGATCGGGCCGACCCTGCTCCCGGTCACCGTGACCAACAGCACCGGCCGCGCCGACGCGACGTTCCTGTACGTCATCGGCATCGACCTGTCCACCGGCCGCCTCGGCTACGTCAACTCCGCCGGCACCTTCACCGCCTGGAGTGGCGGCCAGATTCCGCCCTCCCCCGCTCCCGACGTGTCCATCGCCGGGCCGGGCAACGGCGGCAGCACGACCATCCGGTTCCCGCGCGGCTTCTCCGGCCGGGTCTACTTCTCGTTCGGCGAGAAGCTGAAGTTCTTCCTGACCCCGGACGGCCTGGTCCAGCCCGCGCCGTGGGCCTCCGGCGACCCGAACTACAACATCCTGTTCGACTGGAGCGAGTTCACCTACAACGACGCCGGGCTGTGGCTCAACAGCTCGCAGGTGGACATGTTCGCCATCCCGCACGCGGTGACCGTCACCGGCGCGACCGGGGTCACCAAGCGCACCGGCGACGTGGTCAGCGACGGCCGCAACAAGACCATCAACTCGATCAAGGCGCAGTCGGGGTGGGGCAACACGGCCTACACCAGGTCCGACGGCACGGTGCTGCGGGTGCTGGCACCCGGCAAGGCCGCCGGGGCGGGGCTGTTCAGCGCCACGTACCTGGACTCCTACATCACCTCGGCGTGGAACGCGTACGCGTCCAAGACGCTGACCGTGGTGCCGTTCGCCGACCAGCCCAACACCAAGTACTTCGGGCGCACCAGCGGCAACGTCATGAACTTCACCAACAGCTCCGGCGCGCAGGTGGCCTCGTTCAACAAGCCCAGCAGCGCCAACGTGTGGGGCTGTGACGGCAACCTGGCCGCCCCCAACGACCAGGTCGTCGGGCCGATCTCACGCACGCTGTGCGCGGCGCTGAACCGCGGCACGCTGGGCACCATCGACACCCAGCCGAGCACCAACGCGGCCCAGTTCTACCAGAACAACCCCACCAACCAGTACGCGAAGATCATCCACGCGAACATGGTGGACGGTAAG
The DNA here is from genome assembly GCF_019083965.1 of Catellatospora tritici. GTDB lineage: Bacteria > Actinomycetota > Actinomycetes > Mycobacteriales > Micromonosporaceae > Catellatospora > Catellatospora tritici. Next base: position 209,187 of record NZ_JAHRCY010000003.1, on the reverse strand, counting down.
GCGTACGCGTTCGCGTTCGACGACGTGGGCGCGTTCGAGTCGCTGGTCAACGACGGTGACCCGCGCTCGGCGAGCATCATCCTCAGCCCGTTCGGCGCGGGCGGCGGCGGTGGCGGCGGCGGCATCCCCGCCAACACCTGGAACACCGTCATCAACAAGAACAGCAACAAGTGCGTCGACGCCCGGTCCTCCGGCACCGCCAACGGCACCGTGATCCAGCAGTACACCTGCAACAACAGCTACGCCCAGCAGTACCAGTTCCAGCCGACCAGCAACGGCTACGTGCGGATCAACAACCGCAACAACGCCGCGCAGGTGCTGGACGTGTCGGGCGTGTCCACCGCCGACGGTGCCCTGATCAACCTGTGGGCCTACGGCGGCGGCAACAACCAGCAGTGGCTGCCGGTCGACGAGGGCGGCGGCTACTACCACTTCGTGGCCCGGCACAGCGGCAAGTGCCTGGATGTGCCCGCCGCGTCCACGGCCGACAGCGTGCAGCTGCAGCAGTACACCTGCAACGGCACCGCGGCTCAGTCGTTCCGCCTGGTCGCGCAGCCCTGACCTGCGCGACCGCAGGCCGCCCCACCTGGGCTGAGGTGGGGCGGCCTGCTCACGTCACGGCAGCAGTCGACGCAGCAGCGCGGGCAGGGCGTCGGGGAGCACCGGGGCGGTGCCGTCGCCGGGTGGCGGCGGCGTCACCGGGCTGGGCTGGGTGCTCGGCTTGGGCTTGGCGCTCGGTTTCGGCTTGGCGCTGGGTTTGGGCTTGGACTGGGTGGTGGGGGCGGGCGGGGAGTTGCCGAACACCACCTTCTGGTTGCCGGGCTTGCTGAACTGGATGTTCTTCTTGCCCTGCATGGCCCACTTCATCGCGTACTGCACCGCCGGGTTGACCACCCGGTGCGACATCTTGTGCGTGCTGATCTGGGCCCAGTCCGGGTCGGTGAGGAAGCCCGAGATGGCCAACTGCTTGGTGGTGATGGTCAGCGTCACCGACTTGGAGTTGTCGGTGGTGCCGGTCTTGCCCGCGATCCAGTGGCCGATGATCTCCTTGGAGTCGCGGGCGGTGGTGCCGTTGCAGCGGCCGTACAGCGACTGGTCGCCGATCGGGCACCGGGCCGCGTCGATGGCCGCCCGCGCCACGTCGACCGGGAGGTTCTGGCTGCACCGGGGGTCGCCGACGCCCAGCTTCTCGCCCTTGCTGTTGTAGACCGCGTCGACCGGGATCGGCTCGCAGTAGAGGCCGTCGGCGGCCAGGGTGGCGAAGGCGTTGGCGATCTGCAGCGGGGTGTGGTCGGAGGCGCCGAGGGTGAACGGGCCCCACAGCTCGGCGTGGTTCGACCAGTAGTAGTCGTCGATCTCCACGCCCGGGTTGTCGTGGAAGGTCAGGCCCATCCGCTTGGCCGTGTCGATGACCTTCGTGCCGCCGACCCGCTCGAACAGCGGCACGAAGAACGTGTTGACCGAGTTGCCGAAGCCGGTCCACATGTTCATCGCCCCCCAGGACTTGCCGCCGGAGTTGGTCGGGCACCAGCGCCCGCCGCAGCTCGGGCTGCCGGTGATGTGGGTCCGGGAGACGTACGGCACCGTCGTGTTGATCGTGTACGACAGCGGGAAGCCGTTCTCCAGCGCCGAGGTCAGCGTGAAGATCTTCATGACCGATCCGGCCTGGTAGCCGCCCAGATCAGGGCTGCCGGTGATCAGCGGGTTGGTGGTGTTCGGGTACGAGCCACGGATGCCGCGCCGGGCCAGCGCCGGATTCGACGCCGGACCGTTCTGCGGCTTGACCTTGCTGTCCAGCCGGAAGTTGCGGTTGACCGCCAGCCCGCGCACCTTGCCGGTGCCCGGCTCCACCCCGGCCAGCATGACCGCGTCGGACCGCCACGCCCAGCGGTTCTTGTCCAGGTCCGGATTCTTCGTCAGCGCCCGGTCGATGCTGCGGTCCATGGCGCTCTGCGTGGCCGGATCCAGCGAGGTGATGATGCGGTAGCCGCCCGAGCGCAGCTGCCGTTCCCGGTCGAAGGGCGTGGCGCCGAAGACCTCCTGCTGGTTCCACCACCGCTCCAGGAAGTCGCAGAAGAAGCCCCACTTGATGTTGGTGGCCTGTACGCAGCCGTTCGGGGTGAACTCGCCGACCACCTTCAGCGGCTCGGCCTTGGCCGCCGCGGCCTGCGCGTCGGTGAGCGACCCGGTCTGCGCCATCTCGTCCAGCACGTAGTTGCGCCGGTCCACGGCCAGCGCCTGGCCCTTGCCCGTGATCGCGTCGAAGTCGCCGGGGAACTTGACCAGCGCCGCGACGAACGCCGCCTCGGCCGTGCCGAGGTCCCTGGGCTCCTTGCCGAAGTAGACGTGCGCCGCGGCGAAGATGCCGTACGCCCGGTTGCCGAAGTAGGCGGTGTTCAGGTAGCCCTCGAGGATCTCGTCCTTGGTGAGCCGCTGCTCGATGGCCAGCGCGTACCGCATCTCGCGGAGCTTGCGCTGGGGGGTGTCCTCGGTGGCGGCCACGACCTCCTCCGGCGTGTCCGCCGAGTACGAGATGGACAGCCGCACGAACTGCATGGTCAGCGTGGAGGCGCCCTGCTGGACGTCACCGGCCCGCTTGTTGGCGATGAACGCGCGCGCGATGCCCTTGATGTCGACGCCGTCGTGCTTGTAGAAGGCCTGGTCCTCGGCGGCCAGGATCGCCTGCCGGACGACCGTCGGGATCTGCGACAGCGGCACGTCGCGCCGGTTCTCGTCGTACATGCTGGCCAGCAGGGTCTCGCCGTCGGCGGCGTAGAGGTAGCTGATCTGGGGCGAGCGCTTGACGATCAGGTCGTCGGGCAGCTGGCCCAGGGCGTGGCCGCCGATCTCGGCGGCGTAGCCGGACAGGGCCGCCGCCGGGAACACCGCGGCAGCCACCACCACTCCGGCGAGCAGGCCGCAGATCAGTAGGTAGGCGAGATTGACCAGGACGTCCCGGGGGCGCTTACGCATAGGGGTCACCGCCTCGTGTGTGGTGGACGGATCCCAGCGTGGCTTGCCGCGACAACCCCCGTGACGGGTCGCACGACGCGCGTACTGAGCAGCGAAAGTCCGCTGTGACAAGGATCTCAGGTGCGCGCTATTTGTCCAAGATGTATCTGGAATGATCATGTCGCCGCACGTCAGGGCGGGTATGTGATCGACATACGTGACAGAACGGGACCCATTGGGCGGGCGGGGCGTCGATACGACACCCCGCCCGCCCACTCGTCAGGACACCACCGAGGGGCGGATCACCACGTCGGCGAGACGGACGTAGGCGATGCGCTGTCCGAACTGGATCTGCACGTACTTGTCGGCGCCCCGGATCACGGTGCCGTCACCGGGCGAGGACCAGTCGAACGTGGTGGCGCGGTAGTACTCCGGGCTCAGCACCGGTCCGGCCGCGTAGCGCTGCCCGGCCGCGAAGGTGTACTGGGCGAACGGGCTGACCGCCTGGACCGGCACCCCGGCCGGGTAGGCGGCCGCCTCCGGGTAGGCCCGGCCGTACACCGGCACCACGGCCACGCCCGGCTTGGCCTCGACCACGAAGCCGATGTTCCAGCGCGGACCGGCGTCGGCATTGCGGAACCAGGCCTTCTGGCCCAGGTACCAGATCGCGGTCCAGTCGCCGGAGCGCTCGGCGACCGCGTATGTCTGCCCGGCCGAGGCGCGGGCGCAGTGGTCGCTGACCACCATCGTGCTCGCCTTGGTGCCGCAGCGGCCCGGGTCGCGCACCAGCGGCGCGGTCAGGTCCGGGGCGGTCCGCAGGATCACCGCGGAGCTGGGGCGCAGCGGGCACGGGTTGCTCGCGGCGCCGGTGCAGCCGGTGAAGGCGGGCTTGTTGGTGGCGTAGTCCGGGTCGAGCGTGACCAGGCCCGCGTGCGGGGCCAGCACGTCCGGCAGACCCCGGAACGGCGCCTTGAGCAGCTCGAAGTAGTGCGACCAGTCCCAGTACGGGCCCGGGTCCCAGTGCATCCCGGCCACCGTCGAGGTGACCGTGCCCGGGACGTTGTCGTGGCCGATGATGTGCTGGCGGTCCAGCGGGATGCCCAGCCGCAGCGCCAGGTGGCGCACCAGTTTCGACGAGGTGCGGTACAGCGCCTCGGTGTACCAGCTGCCCTGGGCCGCGAAGCCCTCGTGCTCCAGGCCGATGGACTTGGCGTTGACGAACCAGTTGCCCGCGTGCCAGCCGACGTCCTTGGCCTTGACGTGCTGGGCGATGTGGCCGTCGACCGAGCGCAGCGAGTAGTGCCAGGCCAGGTAGGTCGGGTCGTTGACCAGCTTCAGGGTGGTGGCCCAGCTGGCCTCGGTGTCGTGGATGACGATGTACTCGATGCGCTGGCTCTGCGGCCGGTTTCCCAGGTCGTGGTTGCCGTAGTCGCCGTCGCCGAACGCCTGGTACGGCGCGGGCAGCCACTCGCAGGAGACGTCGATCGGGCACTCGATGCCGTCGGGCCGCTCGAGCCGACGCAGGCGCAGGTGGGACAGCCAGCCCTTGTCGGCGGTGATCGACCGGGCGGGCAGGCTGAGCGCGTTGCCGTCGTCGGTGGTGCGGGCCGCGCCCTCGGCGAGGGTGGTGTAGACCTCGTCGGCGAAGGCGGCCGCGGTGGCCTCGTCGTCGGCGCCGGAGTAGCGGGCCACCGCGCCGTACCAGGCGGCGGGGTCGCTGCCCGCGCCGACCGGGGCCTGCAACTGCTGCTGGTACGACGCCAGCAGCGCGGCTCCGCCACGGATGTTGGCCTGCGCGTCGGTACGCAGCACCGCCGCGTCCAGGCCGGTCAGCTCCGCCGCGGCGGCCAGGGTACGCAGCGACTCGTCGCTGGGTGCCGGTGCTTCCGCCGGATGTCCGACCTGCTTGGGGCGGCTGTCGTCGCCCCGGGCGTCCTCGGGCGCCGCGACGGCGACCTCTTCCGGCACGGGCAGGGCGGCGACGTAGTCGGCGTCGGTCAGGTGCATCGGGCCGAAGCCGCCGGAGGTGCTGGGTTCACCGGTGTGCGCGTCCCAGCGCGACTCCAGATAGGAGACACCCAACAGGATGTCGACGGGTACGCCGAATTCGTCGGCGGCGGCCTGGTAGGTCGCCTGGCGGGTGTCCGGGGCGGGTTCGGCACCGGCCGGGGCGGGGACCGCGGCGGTGCCGAGGGCGAGCCCGGCGGTCGTGAGCAGCGCCAACCGGCGCAGGGGGAATCGGGGTGACACGCATGACTCCTTGTCGATGTCCGATGCGAGCCACCCTTCTCCCAATCCCCGGCCCGGTCAATACTTTCCCCTAACCTTCACCACACGAAAAAATCCTTCACCGCGCCACTGCGGCGGCGGTTGCGGGGAAAGTGCGGGAATCTTGGGCCTCTTACCTGCGCTTTCCCGGAAACCGCACGAGTGCTGGGGCGAAGATCGCGGCGCGGGAAAGAAAGTCGAAAATTTCCGGGGCGGGGTTGTCCGGTACGGCGGTGAGTGTTCGTCAGAGTGGCGTAAGCAAGCCTGAAACAAGGAGCGCAGCAGGATGAAGTACATGATGTTCGTCTGCACGGACACCGAGCCCGACACCGACCGGGCCCCGGAGCCCGACATACACGCGTGGGTGGCCGAGAACGACGCCGCCGGACGCCGCCTGGACGGGCACGAGCTGACGCCGCCGTCGGCGGCCACGACCGTGCGGGTGCGCAACGGGCAGCTGCTGGTCTCCGACGGCCCGTTCGCCGAGACCAAGGAGATCATCGTCGGCTTCGACCTGATCGAGTGCGCCGACCTGGACGAGGCGATCGAGGTGGCCCGGACCCACCCGATGGCCCGAGGCGGCCGGATCGAACTGCGGCCGTTCGCCGTCTTCGAGCAGTGAGCGCATCCGCGTATCGGGGGGCCGCGGCGGCTTCGGCCGTCGCGGCCGCGGCCGCGGAGTCGTACCCGTGCATCGTGGCGACCCTGATCCGGCTCACCGGCGACTGGACGCTGGCGGAGGACTGCGCCCAGGACGCGTTGGCGCAGGCGGTGCGGCGGTGGGGCGACGGCGTGCCGGACAATCCGGGCGGCTGGCTGATGACGGTGGCCCGCAACCGGGCCCTGGACGTGCTGCGCCGGGCCGCGGTCGAGCGCCGCAAGCTGCACGACCTGGCCGTGCTGGCGCGTACCGAGGAGTTCGGCGCGGGCGAGGCGGCCGCCAACGGGGAGGTCGTCGACGACCGGCTGCGGCTGATCTTCACCTGCTGCCATCCGGCCCTGCCGCTGGAGGCCCGGGTGGCGCTGACCCTGCGCACCATCTGCGGCGTGCCGACCGGCGACATCGCACGGGCGTTCCTGGTCCGCGAGTCGACCATGACCCGGCGGCTGACCAGGGCGAAGACGAAGATCGCCCAGGCGGGCATCCCGTACCGGGTGCCGCGGGGATCCGCCCTGACCGAGCGCCTGCCGGGCGTGCTGGCGGTGCTGTACCTGCTGTTCACGCACGGTTACAACCCCGACGGGGAGCCCGCGTTCGCCGCCGAGGCGATCCGGCTCGCCCGGCTGCTGGCCCACCTCATGCCCGAGCAGCCGGAGGTGCGGGCGCTGCTCGCGCTGTGCCTGCTGCAGGACTCGCGCCGGGCCGCCCGCCGCGACGGGCAGGGGCGGCTGGTGACCCTCGACCGGCAGGACCGGTCCCGCTGGGACGCGGCCGCGATCGCAGACGCAGTGGCGCTGCTGGCGGGGGTGCCCGACCACGGGCTGTACGCGCTGCAGGCCCGGATCGCCGCCTGCCACGCGGTCGCGGCGACTCCCGACGACACCGACTGGGCCATGATCGCGGACTGCTACGACGCGCTGATGCGCCTCGCGCCCAGCCCGGTGGTGGAACTGAACCGCGCGGTCGCGCACGGGTACGCGCACGGTCCGGCCGCCGGTCTGGCGCTGCTGGCGCGGGCACGCGCGGGCGGCGCTCTCGACGACTATCCGCATACGATCGCGGTCGAGGCACACCTCACTGCGCGTGATGGCGACCATGATCGGGCAGCGGCGCTGTTCCGCCAGGCCGCCGCCACCGCCCGGACCGAGCCGGAGCGGCAGGCCCTGCTGGAACGGGCCGAAGACGAGAGCCGCGGGCATTCCAGTTGACCTTGTGATGTATATGACGGTTCAACTACTTCGCCACCTCGGTCACCTTCGGTAATCTTCAGACCATGATCGCCAGCACCCGAGAGGTCGCCGAGGCGTACGTGGACCGGATGACGCTGGGCGACCAGCTCGGCCTCCGGGACCTGTTCGCCGAGCACGACGAGTGCGACTCGCCCGCCGCGACGGCCGGGCCGTGGCACGCCAGCCGCAGCCTCGCCGCCGACTTCCTGCGCCTGCGCCTGCCGGGGCACCACCTCGGCCGCAGTGGCTTCGAGTCCGAGCGGATCCTCGTCGACGGGGAGTCGGCCGTGGTGGTGGGCCGGTTCACGCACGCGGTGCTGCCCGGCGACCGCACCCTGAGCACCCCGGTGGCGATGTGGCTGACCGTGTCGGACGGCCGGATCCGCTCCATCCACCTGTACGAGGACACTTCCTCGCTGGTCGCCCGCATCAACGGCAAGCGCCTGCTGCCCAGCGTCACTCCCCTGCCCGCCGCCGTCCTCACCCCGGCCTGAGGCACGGGCTCTGCCCGCGCGCGGGCGCGGGCAGAGCCGTGGACAGCGCCGTCAGTCGGCGGTGTAGCCCAGGAGGTTGAGGTTCTTCACCTGCTCCGGTTCGGTGAACCGGGTCTTGACGGTGCGGTCGGGGTTGAGCAACGTCAACCGGCCCTCGGTACGGACCAGCATGCCGCCGTCGGCCAGGAACAGCACCGCCGTGACCGGCTCCGCGACCGGCAACCGCACGTCGGCGCCGGTACGGGTGTCGACGACCGCGTTGGCGACCTGGTCGCGGGCGATGTCACCGTCGGGCTCATCGCCCGTACGCTGGTGGACCGCGATCAGCCGACCGTCCGCCGAGATGCTGAACGGGTCACAGCTGCGCCGCCGCTGCTTGTTCACCGCCCGGTCCAGGTCCCCGAAGACCGGCACCACACGTGCGTTGCCGCCGTCCGCGTCCGCCGTCACCAGCCGGCACCGGCCCGTGACATAGCCCAGGTGCTTGCCATCGGCCGACCACAGCGCGTGCAACCCTTGCGGCTGATGCGCCAACGGCACGAAGACCCCCGACGCGACCGTCACCACCCCGTAGGTCAGCGTCTCAGGCAAGCCTCTGGCCACCAGCAGCCGTCGCGAGTCCGGCGACCACACGGGCTCGTACCCGACCCCGACCACACCCCGCAAGACCGTCGACCGATGGCCTCCGAGCAGGTCGGCCACCACCAGATCGCCGTTCTCGTCGACGAACGCGACACTTCCGCCATCGGGCGACACGTTCGCCGTATCGGTCGGCACACCCGGCACCGCACCCACGTCCGGCGCCGCCCACCAGACCACCCGGTCCGCATCCGTGTAGAACAACCGACCCGGCAACCCCGGCAACGGTGACGCCGTCGGCGGCGACGATGGTGGCACCGAGGTCGGGGCGGCGACGGCGGACGGGGTCGCCGAGAGGGTCGTGGCCGGTGCGGGCCGGTGCGCCAGGCCGCCCAGTTGCCAGACGAGCCCGCCGACCACCGCCATCACGGCGACGGCGCCAGCACCGGCCATGATCCCTTGGTTGCGGCCGATGCGCCTGGAGCGCGACAGGGAGCGGTCGAGGAAATCCACCGGCTTCACCTGGTCGCCGATCCGTGCGAGGCCGTCCCGCAGCAGGTCGTCGTCGTTCATCGTCCGGTCCCCTCTGCGGTCCGGAACTCCTGGAGCTCGGGCACGCGTTTGCGCAAATGGTCCAGAGCGCGCGCGGTCTGGGTCTTGATGGTGCTGACGGACACCCCGAGCAGGTCGGCTGCCTCGACCTCCGTGTGGTCTTCGAAGAAGCGCAGCACCACGACCGCCCGCTGCCTGGCGCTGAGCGAGCTCAGCGCCCGCGCCAGGGCCATCCGCCGGGTGATCGATTCGTCGTCGGTGGAGCGGTCCGCCTGCTCAGGGAGGTCACCGGGCAGGTCCTCGGCGACTTTGCGCCGCCGCCACACCGAGACCTGCGTGTGGTACATGACCCGGCGGGCGTATGCCTCGGCGTTGCCGCTCTGGTGCAGCCGGGACCAGGCCCGGTGAGTCCGGGCGAGGGCCTCCTGCACCAGGTCCTCGGCCAGGTGCTGATCGCCGGTGAGCAGGTAGGCCGAGCGGAGCAGGGCATGACTTCGAGACCGAACAAACGTGGCGTAGTCATCCCCGTGGTTGTCCATGTTTGATCCGATCGAGACGAGGGTGGGGAAGGGAGATCGCCCGCCGGGCGCCGTACGTTTGCGTTGCGCCTTGGTAGACGCGCGCCCGGCCCGATCCGGACGACAGCACCTTCAGACACCCTTGCTTCAGCCGAACGGTGGACCTGGGGTCATTGCGGTCCCAGCGGCGACAGAGCGATGAGAAGGGCACCTTCTACCTCGCAAAGCGATAAGAAGGTGCCCTTCCTTACCTGCGGTCAGGCGGTGGTGCGGTACATGCCGAGGCCGAAGGTGGCGGCGGTGAGGACGGTTGCGCCGCCGGAGGCGACGGCGTCGACGTCGATGATGGGGGTCGACGGCAGCCCGGTGCCCACGGGTGTCCAGGTGGTGCCGCCGTTGGTGGTGGTGAAGACGCCGACGTCGGTGCCGACGTAGAGCTTGGACGGGGTCAGCGGGTCGAGGACGACGACGTTGACGGGGGCGTCGGGGAGGTTGCCGGAGATGTCGGTCCAGGTGGAGCCGCCGTTGGCGGTACGGAACACGTGCGCGGTCGCCTCGCCGTTGCGGTAGCCGGAGACGGTGACGTACGCCAGGTCGGCGTTGCCGGGGTCGACGGCGACGCGGGTGATCCAGCGGTTGGGCAACCCGGTCGTGATCTCGGTCCAGCTGCCGCCGGTGTTGCGGGTGATCCACATGCGGCCGTCGTCGGTGCCGACGTAGATGGTGGCGGCGCTGGTCTTGGCCACGGCGACGGTGGTGATGGTGCCGAACGGGTAGCCGTCGGTGCCGCCCACGCCCCGGCTGAGGTCCGGACTGATCACCGTGAAGGAGACCGCGCTGTTGGTGGAGCGGTTGAGGCGGTTGCCGCCGTAGTACATGATCGCGGGGTTGCTCGGGTCGAACACGACCGGGGTGAGCCAGCCCCGGCGGTCGGAGGTGGTGCTGCCGAAGCTCGACAGGCTGCCGCCGCCGGTGGTCGACTTGCTGCACGCGCCGTACTGCGAGCAGGTGTAGACCTTGTTCTGGTTGGTCGGGTCGATCAGGTTGGTGGTGCCGTCACCGCCGTTGATGGAGTTCCACGCGGTGGATCCCCACGAGCGCAGCGAACCGTTGTCCTGGGCACCGCCGAGCACCCGGGTGATGTCCTGACGCGACACCGCGACCGAGTAGAACTGGTTGAACGGCTGGTAGGTGCCCTTGGTCCAGGCGCCGGTGAGTGACCCGTTGGCCTGCGAGCGGTAGACGCCGCCGTCGTTGCCGAGGTAGACGCGGCCGGAGCTGGCCGGATCCCAGGCGATGGCGTGCTGGTCGGCGTGGAAGGTGCTGGAGTTGCGCCGCCAGGTGGCACCGGCGTCGAGGGTTTCCAGCATCGGCACGCCCGGGACGAAGACGTGCTGGGCGTTGGCCGGGTCGACCCAGATCCGGCCGAACCACCAGCCGTAGGTGGACTGGGACGAGGACAGGTACGACGTGTTGGTGATGGCGGTCCAGGTGTCGCCGCCGTTGGCGGAGGTCCAGAAGCCGGTGAAGTCGCCGGAGGTGTCGACGGCCATGGCGTAGAGGCGGGTCGGGGTGTTGGGCGCCAGCGCGACGCTCATCCGGCCGAGGTTGCTGCTCGCGGCGGGCAGGCCGCCGCCCAGCCGGGTCCAGGTACCGCCGCCGTCGGTGCTGCGGTAGATGCCGGAGCCGGTGCCGCCGTAGATCCGTACGCCGGGCTGGCGGGAGTTGTCCCACATGGCGGCGTACACCCGGTTGGGGTTGGCCGGGTCGATCGCGACGTCGACGGCGCCGGTGGTGCTGTTGGCTCCGGCGAGCACGAGCTGCCAGGTGGTGCCGCCGTCGGTGGTGCGGTAGAGGCCGCGGGTGCCGCCGGGGACGAACAGGTTGCCGGTGGCGGCGGCGAAGACCCGGTTGGCGTTGGTCGGGTCGATCGCCAGGCGCCCGATGCGCGCCGAACCGGCCAGTCCGGACTGGGTCCAGGTGACGCCGCCGTCGGTGCTGCGGTAGACGCCGTTACCGGCGAAGGTGACGCTGCCGCCGCCCGGGTTGGCCTCGCCGGTGCCCGCGTACAGGACGCCGGTGGAGGTCATCGCCAGCGCGCCGATGGCGGGCGGGTTGGCCGAGCTCCAGGCCGGGCTGAAGGTGGCCCCGGCGTCGGTGCTCTTCCAGACCCCGCCGGTGGCGGCTCCGGCGAACAGGGTGTTGGCGTGGGTCGGGTCGACGGCCAGGTCGGTGATGCGGCCGCCGATGTTGGCCGGGCCGAGCGCGGTCCAGGCCGCGGCGGCCAGTCCTGGCGGACGGGCGGAGGCGAGCTTGACGGCCTGGTCGCGGGCTGACTTGTCGAGGGTGGCCAGGTCGAGCGAGGTGTGCGGGTACACCCGCTGCAACGCGAACCAGCCGTCGGACCCGGCGGGGCCCTCCACGCCCTCCTCTTCCTCTTCCTCCTCGCCGCCGCAGCCTTCCTCGGCTTCCCGCTCCTCGCGGGCCTCCTCGGCCTCCTCGCTCTCCGGCTCGCCCCGCGCCGCCCGTTCGGCTTCGCGGGCCTCTTCGGCCTCCTCGGCCGCCTCGGCCTTCTCGGCAGTGCAGCCGATGGTCACATCGGTCGGCACGTGCGGGGTGCTGGCGGCGACCGCGGTGGCGGCGAGGACCAGCATCACCGCCGACATGAATCGAGTGATGTTTGTATTCATGCATATGAGTACAGCAGCGTGTCGCGCGACTGAACAGAGGCGGAAATGCCCGTGCGGCGGGCCGGGGTCACCGGTCCCGCCGCACGGGTCTCACGTTGCCGCGGTCAGCGGCGGACCACCGTGTCGGCCAGCGTCAGTTCCTCCAGGATCGCCAGGACGTCCGGCAGGCCCTCGGCGTAGACGCCGGTGGCGAGCTCCTGCGAGTGCTGCTCGATCCGCTGGTCGTACACGGCGTCGCGCACGTTGCCGATGGACAGCACGCAGTCGCCGATCGGATCGCCCGACGCACCGGCCGGGTTGCCCGGGTTGCAGTTAGTCGGGAGGTACGCCTGGCCCGCGAGCGGGTTGAACGTGCCGGTGCCGGGGGCGCAGGCTCCGCCCGGGGTCACCGGGTTGCAGCCTGCGTAGTTGGCTTGCGCCTTGGCGAACGAGCTGGTGATGAACTGGACGCCGTCGAGGTCGGTCGGCAGCCGCTCGATGCCGGTGGTGATGACCGCCAGCACGTCGTCGTTGATCAGGGCCTTGGCGAAGCCGAGCTGGGTGTACGCCTGGATCAGGCGCACCGCCTTGCTCAGCCGCGCGTCGGCCGCGAACAGCGCGCTGTTGGAGTCGCCCAGGGCGCCCAGGACGCGGTCGTAGTACACCTTCTGCCGCCCGGACAGGTACTCGTTCATCCGGTCGCGGGCCATCGTGCCCAGGCTGTAGTTCGCCTGGTCCAGGGCCCCGTTGGTGAACCCGGTGAGGTAGTTGGCGTCCCACTGGTTCAGGTAGTACGCGGAGTTGCGGCAGAACCCGCCGGGAGCGCCGGACAGGTACTGGCGGCAGACCTCGCCCAGGTTCCAGGTCATGGACCAGGCGCGGTAGTCGTACTCCTGGCCCGCCCAGCGGACCCAGACCCGGATGATGACCTGCAGGTCGGCGTACTCGTGGTGCCACTTGATGTCGTCGTAGGTCTCCACGTTGGCCAGGCCGCCGGAGTAGCACAGCTTGACCGTGGGCGCGTCCGGGTGGGCGTACTGCGCGAACAGCAGGCTGGCCGGGGTGCCGTTGAGGGTGACCGTCGACGGGCGGGTCAGCGACGGGCCGGTGCCGGTGCACGGCGGCACCTTCGTCGGGTCGCTCATCTTGGCCGCGTCCGGCAGGGTGGCGGCGGTGAACTGGTCGCCGTTGCCGAACATGTTGTACGTCTTGCCGCCCGGGTTGGTGCCGCGGATGGCCGCGAGCTGGCCCGAGAAGTTCTGCAGCGCGGCGCGGTACTCGGCCGACAGGCCGGTGAACAGCGCGTTGGTGCGCTTGCCGTTGGCGTCCGGAGTCGACAGCGGCTTGCTGAACTGGGTGGTGGAGTTGATGATGCCCTGGCCCGCGCCGAGGATGCTGCCGGTGCGCGCCTGGTTGACCTGCCTGGCGTAGGTCGGGTTCTCCGCCACCAGCCGGGCGTAGGCGCGGGCCGCGACGATCCACGGCACCACGTCGGCGGGCTGGTTGACCTGCGGGGCCTGCCAGCCGAAGTACTGGCGGGCGTACCAGTCGAGGTAGTCCACCGCACCCTTGGCCTGGTACGTCTGCAGTACCGTCATCGGGTTCTGCGAGGCGTACGTCGAGGCGTCCGGCCCGGCGAACGGCGGGTTGAAGGCGGTGTCGGTCGCCATCAGGTGCAGCGGGTTCTCCACCGTCTGGTAGTCGCCGTAGCTCTGGATCGGCTCACCGTAGGTCTGCTTGTGGCCGATACCCCAGTTGATGCGCTCCTTGACCGCGTTGAGCTGGCCCTGCTGCAGCGACTGCATGATCTGCACGCCCCAGTTGTCCACCGTGGTGTTCAGCTGGTAGAGCCCGCGCTCCAGCTCGGCGAGCTGGGCCAGGGTCGCGTTCTGCAGTTCGATGACCTCGTCGAACTTGTCGAGCATGTCGGTGTAGACGACGGTCAGCGCGTGCTCGACCCGGTCGAAGCGGCTCTGCATGGTGGTGGCGAGCGCGCCGACCTCCTGCCGGAGCTGGTGGATCTGATCCATGATCATCTGCTCGGGGGTGACCTGCTCGGCGAAGACCGGCAGCAGCGCGCCGATCGCGCCGATGATGTTGCCGGTCAGCGCCACGGTGCTCATCGAGGTGAGCGCCTGGCCCAGGCTCAGACCCGCGATCGACGGGATGTACTTGTTGATCGACGTGGCGATCTGCACCGCCGCCTTGCCGAGCCCCGCCGCGATCCGGCCGGACTTGGCGTCGACGTAGCCGATCAGCTTCGCCAGCACCTCGACCGCGCTGCCCGCGCCGTCGATGATCTTCTGCCGCGCGGCGGCGGCGTCACGTTCCCGGTTGAAGACCGTGGTGTCCGGGCGCGGCCCGATGCCGGTGGCCGGGTACGCCGCGTTGAGCTGGCCGACCGTCGACACCATCACGGTGTTCTGCTCTTCGAGCCGGTGCATCGCGTTGAGCAGCTGCGCCTTGGCCTCGGCCAGGTACTGCTCGGTGTTCTGCTGGTGCGCCAGGATCGCGTCGACGTTCAGGTACACCGAGATCATCGGGTCGGCGGCGAGCTGGTCCAGCGACGCCGTCGACAGCACGCCCAGGTGGGCGCCGAAGCTGCCGTCCCACGCGGCCGAGAACGACTGGTCCTGCTGCGCCAGCGCGGTGATGCGGCGCCAGATCATGTCCTGCACCGGGTAGAGGCGCTGGAACTGGTCGTACTCGAACTGGGCGGTGGCGACCTGGTCCAGGCGCTCGCCGTAGGCCTTGGCGTCCGGGCTGACGACCGTGTCGAGCAGCTCCTTCATGATCGGAGCGGCGATCGCGGCCTCGGGGTGCAGGGCGATCATGTTGAGCATGTGCGGCAGCAGCTCATAGGCCTGCCGAGCGGCGTCGGTGCCGGTCAGTTTGCTGTCGTACCACTGGCTCATCACGGCGGTGTGATCGCGCATCTGGTCCAGCGTGAACGTGGGGTGCAGCTGCCGGTAGCCGTACATCTCGGTGCTGAGCACCAGGTCCTTGAGGCCCTGGTTCCCCTGCGAGTGCAGGCGCACCGAGGCGACGAACAGCTTGTCGCGCAGTTCCTGGCTGTCGACGTCGACCGGGTCGCCGGCGTGCGCCGCGTTGCCGAGGGCGAGGACCGCCGCCACCGCGACGGTCGTCACGGTGGCCAGGGTCCGGGTCAGGCGGGTCCGTTTCGGGCGGGTGTGCCCGAGGCCGCGCCAGTGGAGCTTCACTGTCGTTCCTCTCTCGTGGGGATCGGGCGGCCCGCACCACGGGGAAGTGCGGGCCGCCTGACCCATACGCTGCCGGGCGCCACTTGGGAGCGACTTGGAGTCGGCCCGCGGGCCGGCTCAGCGCGGCTCAGCGTGCGGAGACGAGGCTCGCGGCCGGGCTGCCGCGCAGGATCAGCGCGCTCACCTCGGCCCGGCTCAGCCCCGCCCCCACGGCCAGACACCGGTCCAGATCCGCGGCGGGCAGCGCGGCGCGCACCGCCGCCTCCTCACGCGGGCCGTCGATCGGGTCCATCGCCGCCGGGGCGAAGCCGGTCCGCGCACCGTGCGCGCCGACCGCGCCCAGCAGCACCGCCGCGTCCTCACCCCGCCCGGCCTGCGCCAGCGCCGCCGCCGTGGTGTGCGCCAGCACCAGCCACGACGTGACGTCGGCGGCCGCGTCCAGCGGGCCCAGCAACTCCACCGCGACCCGCAGCGCCCGCTCGTGGTCCTGGGCGTCGAGCGCACCCTTCATCGCACCCCAGGCGGCCGAACCGGCGGCCCAGATGTGGCTGCAGGACCGGGCCGCGTGCACGGCGGCGTCCAGTTCGGCGCGGGCCCGTTCGGGCGGGCCGGTGAGCCGTCGCAGCATGCCGAGGATCATCATCGCCTCGGCCCGCAGCCAGGGCAGGCCGGTGCGCTCGGCCAGCCCGAGGCCGCGCTCGGCTCGGCGTACGCCCTCGGCGACCTGCCCCAGCATGGCGTGGAAGTGTGCCTGGTACACCACCGCGTGCGCCTCGCCGATCCGGTCGCGACCCGCGCGGGCCAGTTCGGCCGCCTCGATCGCGGCCCGCAGCGCGGCGGCCGGGTCGCCGGTGAGGTAGGTCAGCCCGGCCACGCCCAGCCAGGCCTGGCCGCGCACCCGGGGCGGCGCCGTGGCCGCCAGGTCCAGCGCCGAGCGCAGCCAGCCCAGGCCTTCGGCGATGTGGCCGCGCCGGTACCAGAACCAGCTCAGCGCCCCGCCCAGGCGCAGCGCGTACTCGCCGTCGCCGTCCAGTAGCGCCGAGGACAGCGCCGCGCGGGTCTCGGGCTGATCGGTGCCGATCCGGGCCAGGAGCAGGTGCGCCTGCGGGCCGCGCAGCGCCGAGGCGGCCGACTCGGCCCAGTCGAGCACCCAGCCCCGGTGGCGGCGGCGCAGCGCCCGCGCGTCCGGCTCGGGCACGGTACGCCCGGCGAAGGTCCGCACCGGGGTCAGCAGCCGGTACCGGCGCGGCGCCGTGCCCGGTTCGGTGGCCAGCAGCGACTTGCGGACCAGCGCCGACACCTCCGGCAGCAGCGCGGCGGGGCGCCGCCCGGCGACGGCGGCCGCGGCGTCCAGGTCGAACCCGCCCGCGAACACCGACAACCGTCCGAACAGGAGCCGCTCTGGCACCGGCAGCAGTTCGAAGCTCCAGGAGATGGCCCCGGCCAGGTCGCGGTGGCGCGCCGGGCGCTCGTCGTCGGTCAGGTCGCTCCGATCGCCGAGGCTGCCCGCGATCTGGTCCAGCGACAGCACCCGGCACTGGGCGGCGGCCAGCTCGATCGCCAGCGGCACGCCGTCGAGCTCACGGCAGATCTCGCCGATGCGGGCCAGGTCCGCCGGGGCGGGCACCCAGCCGGGCAGCAGCGCCTGGGCGCGGCTGAGGAACAGTTCGGCGGCCTCGCCGTCGGCGGCCATCGGGCCGAGTTCGACCACCACCTCGCCGGCCAGTCCCAGCGACTCGCGGCTGGTGGTGAGCACGCGCAGGTTCGGGCAGCGGCGCAGCAGGGTGGCCACGACGTCGCGGACGGCGTCGACCAGGTGTTCGCAGTTGTCGAGCACCAGCAGCGTGCGGCGGGCGCCGAGCACCGCGGCCAGCCGGGTCGCGTCGGCGGCACCGGCCACCTTCAGCGTGGTGGCGATCTCCGCGACGACCAGCTCCGGCTGGGCCAGCCCGGCCAGTTCCACCAGCCACGGGCCGTCCTGGATGGCGCGTTGCGCGGCCGCGTGCAGCGCGAGGCGGGTCTTGCCGATGCCCCCCGCACCGGTGACCGTCACCAGCCGCGCGCGTTCCAGCTGGTCGGCGAGCGTGCCGAGCTCGTCGCGGCGGCCGACCAGGTCGGTGAGCGAGCACGGCAGGTTGTGCGTGAGCGTTTCGGGCGTGGACACCGGCAGGTCGAGCGTCGGGTCCTGCCGCAGGATGGCCACTTCGAGTTCGCGCAGCGCCGCGCCGGTGTCCAGACCCAGGTCGCCCAGCAGGTCGGCGGCCTGGCGGATCGCGTCGAGGGCGTCGGCCTGACGGCCGCCCCGGTACAGCGCCAGGGCCAGCAGCTGCCAGGCGCGTTCGGCCAGCGGCTGCTGCTCGGTCAGCGCGGTCAGCTCCGGCACCAGCTCGCCGTGGCGGCCCAGGGCCAGGCCCGCCTCCAGCAGGTCGATGGTGGCGGTGTCGCGCAGGCGCTCCAGCCGGCGTACGGCAGTGGCGACGAAGTCGTGGTCGTCGAGGTCGGCGAAGGCCGGGCCGCGCCACAGGGCCAGCGCCTCGGTCAGCGTCCGGTGGGCGGCCTCGGCGTCGCCCCGACGCAGCAGCTCGGCGCCCTCGGCGGTGAGCCGGGCGAACCGGTCGGCGTCGACGGCGTCGGGCGGCAGGCGCAGGGCGTACCCGGTGCCCTCGGTGACCAGCACCCGGGCGGCGGCGCGGGCGGCCCGGCCGGGTTCCAGTGCCCGGCGCAGCTCCGCGACGTAGGCGTGCAGGGTCGTCGGCGACGGGGTGGCCTCGCCGTCCCACACGTCCTCGACGATGCGGGCGGCCGACACGGCCCGGGGTCGGGCCAGGATCAGGCTGGCCAGGACCGCCCGTTGCCGGGGGCCGCCGAGCGGGGACTCGACTCCGTCGACGGTGGCGGACATGGCGCCGAGGACATTGATGAGTACTGCGGACACGACGGCGAACCTAGGGGTTGGGAAGCGCTCTCCTCCAGCCCTTTAGGGCCTTACGTCCACATGACGACTGACGGCCCGTGTCGTCTGCCACAAATGAGGCTCCGATGACGACCGTGGGTGCCGGGGCGGGTGCGGCCACCCGCCCCGGCGTCGGGTCAGCGGGTGATGGTGACCGTCTTGGTGCCGGTCTCCGGGATGCGCACGTCGGTGGCGGTGGCGAAGTCCGTGCCGCCGTACCAGAAGTCGGTGTCGCTGCCGCCCCAGACCTTGAACCGCACCTTCTGCGGTCCGAGCACCAGCATCTGGCAGCTGTGCGCGGGCCAGACGTTGCAGCGGCCGCTGGTCTCACCGGTGGCCGAGTTGTACGCCACGTACCAGCCGCCGTCGGGCGCGTTCACCGTGACCGGGATGCCCTTGAGCAGCACGATGTCGTAGCTGACGGTCTGGTTCACCTTCACCTTGACCTTCGTCGCGCCCGGCCGGGCACCGGAGTTGCCGCTCCACTGCGGGGCGTAGCCGTCGGCGTAGAAGTGCAGGGGCCACGCGTACGGCCCGAGGAAGTCGACGGTGTAGGTGCCGTCGGCCGCGACCGGGAACGAGATCGGCCCCGAACCGCTGTGGTAGTGGAAGTTGCCGAAGGTCACGCTCGCGCCGGTGACCGCGCTGCCGCCGGTGCCCGTGACGTGGCCGGTGATGGTGCCCCGCCGGTCCAGCTTGATGACCGGCGCGGCGACGGTCTGTCCCGCCACCGTCGTGATCGGTGCGGCCAGCGACTGGTTGCCGGTGCCGCCGTCGGCGGTGACCCACTGCGCGCCGTACGGCGAGCGCTGCTCCTCGTACGGGTTGCCGAACGCGAACAGCTGGTAGGTGCCCGCACGCAGGTAGTTCAGCGTGACCTTGCCCTGGCTGTCCGTGCTGATGCAGCCGTCGCCGAACATGACGTCGGTCGGCACCATCGCCTGCACGCAGAAGCCCTCGACCGGCGTCCCGGTGCGGGCGTCGACCACGGTCGCGGCGATCCGGGCGACGGGGGTGAGCGCCACGGCCACCTCGGTGGTCGCGCCGTCGGTCACCGCCACCCGGGTCTGCGCCGAGGTGAGGTAGCCGTCGGCGGACACATGGGTCCACTGGTTGCCGACGGAGACGTCCGCCACGGTCGCCGACCCGTCGACACCGGTGACGTAGACCATGCCGGCAGCGGCCTCGAACTGCGGAATCGGATCGCCGGTGCGGGCGTCGGTGACGGTGAAGTGCACCGAACCCGTCGCCAGTTGCACCTCGTCCACAGAGGTCGTGACACCTTCGGTGACGGCGAAGAGGGTGGCCTCGGCGCGGTCGATCGTCGCGTGGGCGTACTGGTCGATGTTGCGCCCGGATCCGAAGAAGTACACCCGGTAGCTGCCGGTGTAGACGCCGTCCACGCGGTAGAAGCCGTCGGCGTCGGTGTAGGTGATGTAGTTCACGCCGTTGTCGCTGTCGACCGACACCTGGACATCCGGGATTCCGGCGCCGCCGCGGTCGGTGAAGCGCCCCGCGACGGAGCCGGTCGGCAACGCCGTGTCGTCGACGGTCACGGTCTGGCCGGCCGTGACGTCGTACAGCGTCGCCTGGGCGTAGTCGAGGGTGCCGACGGCGTACTGGTACGGCCCCTGGTAGGGCCGGAACGACACCCGGTAGCGGCCGGGCAGGACCTTCAGCTCGTATGTGCCGTCGGGGGCCGTGCTGCCCGAGGCGCCGCCGCTGCCGCCGTCGACGGCATCGGCGCTAACGCTGACCGCCATGCCCGCGCCCGCGCGGTCACGGAACGTGCCCGAGATCGTGCCGGTGGGCAGGAGCTCGTCGTCGACGGTCACCTGGCCACCCGCGGGGACCGTGAAGTGGTCCGCCCGGCTCCAGTCGGTCTGCTGGTGGGCGTACTGGATCGGGTGGCCGGGTGCGGTGAAGTCCACCCGGTACTGCCCGGCGGGCAGGTCGGCGATCTCGTAGTGACCGGTCTCGTCCGTGGTGGCCGAGCCCCAGTTCTGGCCGTCCACCTCCCCCGCGCTGACGTACGCGTAGGGGACGGGCTGGCCGCCGTCGGTGAGCTGTCCGGTGATGCGTCCCGTGTCCTCGGCGTAGGCGGGGGCCGTCAGGCCCACGAGGCCGATCGCGAGTGCGAGGGCCGTGGCGCCCGCACGTCGCCTGGTTGATGTGAACATGCCGTCCTTGAGGGGATTCGCGACGCGTTGCCGCCTGTCGCGGTGGTGAAGCCGCCCCGTGATCGAACTGCGGCGACAGCCATTGTCCACACGAACGCAAAACCGCGCGGCCCGGCTACCGTCGAATTGACCACGTTGACGGTCGTCCTACCAGGTCACGACCGATGGCACGGCCGATGGGACGGGCCGAATCCACCGGTCGGTGGATTCGGCCCGTCGTGCCTCAGCGGGTGATGGTGACCGTCTTGGTGCCGGTCGCCGGGATCTTCACCACGGTGGCGTTGGTGATGTCCGTGCCGCCGAACCAGTAGTCGTCGGCGGCCCAGACCTTGAAGCGGGCGTTCTGCGGCCCGAGCACCCGCATCTGGCAGGTGTGCGCGCCGCCGGTGTTGCAGGCCCCGACGGTCTCACCGTTGCTCGCGTTGTAGGCCACGTACGACCCCTCGTCCGGCCCGTCCACCGTGAGCGTGGCGCCCTGCACGAGCTGGATGTCGTAGGTGACGGACTGGTTCGCCCACACCTTGATCTTCGTGGCGGACGGCCGGGTGGGCGCGTTGCCACTCCACTGCGTCGGGTAGTCCTGGGCGACGAACCGCAGCGGCCAGTGGTACGGCCCGAGGAAGTCGACGGTGTAGGTGCCATCGCTTTTCGCCGGGATCGTGATCGGCCCGTCGCCGCTGTGGTAGTGGAAGTTGCCGAAGGTCACGGCGGGGTGCACGACGGTCGCGCCGCCGACGCCCTTGATCGTGCCGGTGATGGTGCCGCGACGGTCGAGCTTGATGACCGGACCTGTGGTGGTCTGTCCCGCCGTCACCGTGACCCACGCCGCCAGCGACTGGTTGCCGGTGCCACCGTCGGCGGTGACCCACTGCGCACCGTAGGGCGAGCGCTGCTCCTCGTACAGGTTGCCGTAGGCGAACAGCTGGTAGCTGCCCGCGCGCAGGTAGTCCAGGACGACGTGGCCGTCGCTGTCGGACTGGGTGCAGCGTTCGAGGAACATGTTCTCGTCCTGCTTGGTCGCCAGCACGCAGAAGCCCTCGACCGGCGCGCCCGTGCGGGCGTCGACCACGGTGGCCGCGATCTTCGCGGTCGGGGTGAGCGCGATGGCGACCTCGGTGACGGCCCCCTCGCTGACCGTGACCCGGCGCTCGTCGGAAGCGAGATAGCCCTCGGCGGAGGCGTAGACCCGCTGGTCACCGACGGTCACGCCGTCGATCGTGACCGAACCGTCGGTGCCGGTGACCGAGGTGAACCCGGCCCCCGCGCCGAAGTTGCCGATCGGGGCGCCGGTGAGCGCGTCGGTCACGGTGAAATGCACCGAGCCGGTCGGCAGCAGCGTGTCGTCGACGGTGGTGGTCTGCCCGGCGGTCACGGTGATCCGGTCGGCGTCCTCGTCGTAGATCTTCCCCTGGTAGAACTGGAAGAAGTTGCGCTGGTAGTTGTCGAACCGCACCTGGTACGTCCCGGCGAAGACCTGGTCGAGGTGGAACTCGCCGTTGTAGTCGGTCGTGGCGTAGAAGTTGGGCCCGTAGCTCTGGTAGACCTGCACCTGCACGTCGGAGATGCCGGTGCCGTCGCGGTCGGTGAACCGCCCGGCGACGCGGCCGGTCGGCAGCACCTTGTCGTTCACGACCACGGTCTGACCAGCCGCGACGGTGTACGTCGTCGCGTTGCGCACGTCGGCCGTGCCGACCGCGTACTGGTATCCGCCCGCGACGGCCTCGAACATGACGTGGTAGCTACCGGGCAGCACGCTCATCGTGTACGTGCCGTCGGCCGCGGTGGTGGTCGTGGCGCCCTGGCCGCCGTCATTCTGCGCCGATACGGCGACCGACGCGACGGGAGCGCCGTCCTGGTCGGTGAACGTGCCGGTGATGGTGCCCGTCGGCAGCAGCTGGTCGTCGACGGTCACCTGACCGCCCGCGGGCACCGCGATCTCGGCCGCGTTGCTCCAGTCGGACTGCTGGTAGGCGTACTGGCTCGGGTGGCCGGCCGCGTCGAACTGGACCCGGTACGTCCCGACGCTCAGCCCGGCCAGTTCGTAGTGCCCGGTCTCGTCGGTGGTGGCCGTGCCCCAGCCGGGCCCGTACGCGGTGACGGCCGCACCGGCGACGGGCTGGCCCGCGTCGGTGAGCTGCCCGACGATGGTGCCGGTCTCCTCGGCCTGGGCGGGCGCGGCCAGGCCGAGCATGCCGAGGGTGGCCGCGAGGGCGATGATGCCCGCGCGGCGTCTGGTCGTTGTGAACATGTCATCCTTGAGGGGATTCGCGACGCGTTGCCGCTTGTCGCGGTGGTGAAGCCGCCCCGTGATCGAACTGCGGCGGAGTCATTCTGCACACCGGCCCCGACAGTTCGTCACCCGATCACCCGTGACGGCCTGTTCCCCCAGATCAGGTATCGTCCCGGGCGACCTCCGCGGCCGCCCGGGACGGTGGACTCACCAGTTGGTGGATCCGGCGACCTGCGGCCACGGCTTCCACCACGGCTTGATCAGGTACGCGATGCCGCCGGTGCCGCTCGCCACGGTCCCGCTGGCGCGGTGGCGCTTGGTCCGCAGCCAGATCTGCTCGAACTGGCTGCGCTTGTAGACGTTGCGGACCACGTCGTCGCTGGACGAGGCGGGGTCGTTGATGATGACGTCGCCCTCGGCGGTGAACCCGACGATGACGAACAGGTGCCCGGAGGTGCCGTAGTTGGCGCCGTCGAGCTCCGAGGACAGGAACGACTGGCTGGTCACGATCGGGATGCCCGCCGCGATGAACTTCTCCGCCTCGTCCAGGGAGTGCAGCCGGGTGACGCGGGCGTCCAGGCCGAGGTACGACGCCGCGTACGCGGTGTTGAACGGCCAGTTGCCGCCGCCCTCGTACTCGTAGTCGTAGACCATGCGGGCGGCGTGGTCGACGCTCGGGTCGGCGTAGGACGGGTCGACCCAGCTGGTGTCCTGTGCCGACGGGCCGCGGCCCCAGTACTCCACGACCATCTCGGTGGAGGTCGGCGAGCACCACGCCTCGCCGCCGCCGTCGTACTCCGGGTACTGGCCGCTGTGGATGTTCTGGGAGAAGCGCGGCACGTTCAGCTCGGTGCCCCAGGCGATGTGCCCGGCGCTCGGGGTGACGGTGAACCGGTCGGGCACGTTGGAGGTCATTGCGCCGAGCATCCACACCCGCGGCGACTGCCACTGCCCTGGCGCCCGGTAGAGGGTCAGCCGCAGCTGGTAGGCGTGCAGCAGCACGCCGCGCGAGGCGTCGTCGATGGAGAAGGTGTCGGTCCAGATCGTCGAGTACGGGTCGCCCTGGCCGTCGAGGGTGCTGCGGCGGATGTCGGTGTCACCGGAGGCCCAGCGGCCCATGACGTACCACGGGGTCTGGCCGCCGGTGTTGTAGGTGCCCTGCATCTCCACCTGGATCCAGGTGCCCGCCGGGGTCTGCGCGTTCCAGGAGGCGATCAGCTCGGTGGCGTCGAAGCCGATCTGGGTGACCGGGCCGGTCCAGGTGGAGTAGTCCCAGGTCTTGGTGGTCCCGGTGTGCGGATCGGTGAACTCGGTGCTGCCCTGGGGCAGCAGCATCGTGATGCCGGTGTGCTGGCCCGGCAGCGCGAGGGTGCCCTTACCGGTGCCGGAGTGCCAGTCGGCGAGCCCGGACCAGTCCTGGAAGGTGATCTGCTCGTCGTGGGTGGGGGTGTCGGCGACGGCGGGTGCCGCCGCGATTCCCGAGGCGGCGAGGCTGAACGCGGTGAGGCCCGCGACGGCCGCTGCGCGCAGGCGTGCTCTGGTCATGGCTGCTCCGCGATGGTCGGGGGTGGACATTCACCCGCCACTATCGCCACTGAAACCAAGTTTCGCTAGATGCCAACGGCCAGAAAATTTCTTGTATCGAGGGAGGCGGTCAGCTCGCCGCCTCGACCACCTCGTCCACCTGGGACAACCAGGCCCGGTAGGTGGCGGC
The DNA here is from genome assembly GCF_019083965.1 of Catellatospora tritici. Taxonomy (GTDB): domain Bacteria; phylum Actinomycetota; class Actinomycetes; order Mycobacteriales; family Micromonosporaceae; genus Catellatospora; species Catellatospora tritici. Next base: position 184,967 of record NZ_JAHRCY010000003.1, on the reverse strand, counting down.
GAACGGCTCGACGCCGCTGGACAGGGCCTCGTACAGCCACGCCGCCGCCTCCGACGCCTTCCGGATGACGTCGGGCGGGTAGGCGTAGCGGACCTGATGCTCGGCGAACTCGTCCTCGTCCCACAGCTCGACCCGCCCGTCCGCGCGCAGCCGGGCCACGTCGAGATCCAGGTCGACCATGGTCACCTCGGACTCGCTCGGCCAGGTGATCGGCCCGGTGATGTCGCAGTAGATCTCCACCCGCTCCGGTTCGCCGTTGAAGACGGCGGTCCACCACGCGTCACGCGGGAACAGCAGCACGTGCGCCTGTTTGACGACCACGTCCGGCCCGTCGAGGCCCTTGCGGACGATCAGTCCCGGGCGGGCGCCGAGCCAGACGCCGTGCTCGTCCTCGCCGAGGCGGGTCATGGTCTGGTGCCAGTGCAGGCTGCCGTCGAACTTGGTGTAAACGACCCGAACCTGGTCAGTTGTCATACGGTGACCGTATCGGCGGCGCACGCCCGCCCGCGACGCATTAATTGCGTTTGGCGAGCCCGGAGGCGGTGCGGCAGGATGCCGGGCATGATCGAGATCCAGGTGCTGACCCCCGACGACTGGCCGCTGTGGCGCGAGCTCCGACTGGCCGCGTTGGCCGAGGCGCCGAGCGCGTTCGGTTCGACCCTGGCGGACTGGACCGGCCCGGGTGACCGCGAGGACCGCTGGCGTGCCCGGCTGGAGCTGCCCGGTTCGCACAACCTGATCGCGCGGCTCGACGGACAGCCGGTCGGCATGGCCGGCGGCGTGCCCGGCGAGCAGCCCGGCCATACCGAGCTGATCTCGATGTGGGTGAGTCCGGCCGGGCGCGGCAAGGGCGTCGCCGACGCGCTCATCACCGAGGTGGCGGCCTGGTCGCGCACCCAGGGCGTGCCCGAGCTTCGGCTGATGGTGGCGGTGGACAACGCCCCCGCACTCGCGCTCTACCGCCGCTGCGGTTTCGCCCAGACCGGCCACGAGCAGGCGATGCCGGACGGGGTGCGCCGCGAACTGGAGATGTCGCTGCCGCTGTGATCCCGGCACACCCGCGCCGCGTGGTCTCATCGGCGCGTTCGGGTAGCCCGGCATGTTCACCGCGTAGCCGATCAGTCACAAAGGTCGACCACGCGGCGGCGTCACCGCGCCCAGCAAGCCATCCTGATCATGTTCGATGTTTCGATACTGTGCGGCCGGAGCAACCAGTGGCATCGAAGGAGCCCGCCGCAGTGAGCATCGACGAGACAAACCCTCCCGCCTCCCCCGCCCGAAAGGCCAACCCCTGGGAACTCGCACCGCAGTGGATCGTCGCGATCGCCACCCTCATCCTCGCGATGACAGGAGCGGGCTTCTTCGCGGGTAAGCAATCCGCGCCCGACACCAAGGCGACCGATCCGGTGGCGCCACCCCCCGCTGCGACGACCCCGGGTCAGCCCAGCCCGAACCCGGCACCGACGCCGTCTCCGTCCCCATCACCGGCCTCGGCGGTGGAGGGTACCCAGTTGGGGACGTACACGCTTCAGATCGTGCGGGGATACTCGGTGCCGCTACCCGACGCCGCCCCGCCGAAGCAGTCGGAGTACGTGAACAGCAACTCCGGTGAGGACCTCAGCTTCAGCGCGATGAACAACTACTTCATGCCGGGCAACCCGTCCATCAAGATGGTCGATCTGCGGACCAAGCCGCTCAGCTACGAAGCCTGCACCACCGGGACTGTCTTCAGCGGAGGCCTCAACAACATCGTGGGCACCACGTTCTGCCTGATCATGCCGGGCCGGACCATCGGCGTGAAGATCGTCTCCAACGGTCAGGACACCAAGGACCCGGTCGGGCTGAGCGTCACGGTCTGGGCCGGGCCGCCCGTCAGCTAGTGGCCGGCCGGTGACCGCCCGCGCCTGACGCGCGGGCGGTCACCGGCTCAGTACGGGAAGGGCCCGCCCGGATCAGTCGCGGTGTCGAGCAGGTTGACGCTGTGCACGTTCGGATCGGCGGCGAGCGCTCGCAGCACCGGCAACGGCACGCGCGGCAATACGAACGCGTGCACCAGCCCCGCCTCGGCCGCCATTCGGAGCTGCGCCGCCGGGGGCAGCCCGACCTCGGCCAGCGCCTCGTCGTAGCTGTCGTCCAGCCCGTCGGCCCAGGCGCGTAGCTCGCCCAGGTCGGCATTCGGCCAGGTGACCGGGTTGTACGGACTGGACTCGTACGGTCCGACGGCGAACACCGGCACCCCCCGGTCGGACACCGCCGCCACCGGCACCCGGCTGTCGAAGAACGCCCCGAACCGCGTGCCCGGGACCGGGTCGGCAAACTCGACCAGCGCCGACACCACGGTCGCGTCCGGCAGCGAGGCCAGGAACGCCTGCGTACGGGCCCGATCCGGGCGCCCGCGCCGCAACGCGTCGCGTAGCGGGGTCGGTCCGTCGTCGAACGAGGTGTGCAGCGTGCCGTCCACGTCCTGGGTGACCGTGGCCGTACTGGCCGCCGGATAGTTCAAGGCGCCCAGCGGACGCGCCCGTAGCCGCAGCTCGGCGGCCAGGCCGAGGTTGGTCAGGCCGAACAGCGGCCCGGCGGCGCAGCAGCTGCCGTCCTGGGCGAGCCGGTACTCCGGGTGCGCGGAGACAGTGCCGTAGTAGGCGACCTTGAAGAACCGGTCACCGCGCAGGGTGCTGACCGCGACCGAGGTGCCGCACACCAGCAGCAGGAGCGCGAGCAGCGCGGCCGCGGCGACCGCCGCGGTGCGGACCACGCCCCGGCGCATGGCGCGGCGCACCGCCCGGTCGTCGAACGCGGGCACCGGGGGCAGGTCGAGCGGATCCTCGGTCATCGCCTCACTCCTCCTGGGCCAGGGCGCGCAGCGCTTCCCGTGCCCGCCATACCGCGGTGCGTATCGCGGCCGGGGTGCGCCGCGCCATCGCGGCCACCTCGGCGTGGCTGAACCCGTCCAGGTAGACCAGCTCCAGCAGCCGCCGGTCGGTGGCGGGCAGCCGAGCCAGCAGGTCGCGCACCTCGACACGGGTGTGCGGGAACGCCTCGGCCGGATCCAGCGCATCCTCCAGCGGCGCCAGCGGGCGGCCCCTGCGGTGATGGTCGGCGAGCACGTTGCGGGCAATCGCCAGCAGCCAGGCCGGGGCCGATTCGCCGCGCCAGCCCAGGAACGCGGCGGTGGCCCGGGTGAAGGCCTCCTGTGCCAGCTCCTCGGCCAGCGCCGGATCGCCGGTGCGCCGGTACACGTAGCCGAAGACGACCGGCCAGTACGCCCGGAACAGGTCGGTCATCGTGGTGGCGATGGTCGTCTCCCTCGGCCGGACAGCGTCTATGACGAGGTTCCATACCAGGAGAGACGGCCGGGCAACGCCCTATGTCACAAAGGAATCCGGTTCAGATCGCCGAGACGGCGGTCACCTTCCACGCGCCGCCCTCGCGGGTGAAGGTGAGCACCACCCGGTTCTGGTCGACCTTCTCGCCGCTGATGTTCACGTTACGCCGGTACTGGTTGAGGAAGACCAGCAGCTCCACCCGGTCCGGGGCGGCGCTCGCCACGCTCACGGCGGTGACCTGCGCGGTGACGACGGCCTGCTCCTTGGTCGCCGCCTCTTTCAGCGAGGCGGTGGTCTTGGCGTACTCGTCGGCGAAGGCGCCCGCCGCGAACGACTTGCCACCGGCCGCGCCCATGTCGAAGGTGCGGTAGTCGTAGGAGAACAGGGCCGCCGCGGCGGCCGGGGCCAGGGCGGTGCACTCGCGGGCGGCGGCGTCGGTGTCGCGCAGCCGCTGCCGGTCGTACCACAGGTAGCCGCCCGCGCCGAGTGCCAGCACCAGCAGCAGGGCCAGCGCGGGCACGAGCAGGCCGCGCCGCCGGGTCGGCGCGGCGGTGGGGGTCGTCTCATCCGGTTCGGACACGGCTTCGATCTCCGGTTCGGACACTGCTTCGGTCTCCGGTTCCGTCTGCACGCTCACGTCTGCTCCCCTATCCCACGAACTGCAGTTTCGAGACCAGCCACGCACCGCTGGCCTCGTCGAGGACCACGTCGAGCTGGATGCGGTAGTGAGCCACCCGGCCCTGCGGCGCCTTGGCGTTCTTGACCGTGGCGTCGGCGGCGACCAGCACCACGGCCGAGTCGGCGTCGCCGGAGACGACCCCGGCCCGCAGCACGGTGCCGGTGGACTCGACCTTGTTCTCCAGCACGGCGCCGCGCACCGTCGGCATGCCGCGCTGGAACTCGTCGGCGAACTCGCCGGTCGCCCCGACGGCGACGCGGGCAAGGTCCTGGTCGACGGTGGCGGCGCTGATCGAGATGAAGTCGACGACGAACTGGCGCGAGGCGGCCAGCAGCCGGGCCTGGGCCTGTTCGTGCTGGTGCGCGGCGTGCCAGCCGTACCCGAGGAAACCGGCCGCCGCCAGCGCGGCGACCAGGAGCACGGCCAGCACTCGGCCCGCGGTGATCCGGATTCTCAACTGTCCTCCTTGGTCGGTCACGGCGCCAGGCCGCTGAGCAGTAACAACTTCCACGACTGGTCGCCCGCGGACGCGGCCTGACCGCCGGTGCCGCCGAACTGCAGCGGCTGCCCGTCCGGTCCGGTGACCAGGCCGGTGACGGGATCGAATCCGGCGATACCGGGCACCGGCGCGACGGGGCTCGCGCCGGTGCCCGTGCCCGCGACCGGACCCGCACCCAAGGGGGCAGGACTGGGTGGTGGGCCGGCGTGCGGGGCTTGGGTAACGCTGCGCTGACCCGAGCCGCGACCGAGTTCGGCGCCGCTGCACCGCAGCGACTGGCCGGTCTTGGTGTAGTTGCAGGCGGGCGGGTCACTGACGTTGAGGACCAGGCCGAGATGGGCGGTGCCGTCGCCGGGTGCGACGGTGAACCCGCCCGCGACGACCAGTGGGTAGGTGACCAGGATCTGCTCGATACCGTCGAGGCGGCGTACGGCGATCCCGTTGACGGTGATCAGGTTGCCCAGCAGCGGGCCCAGCGACGGGTCCAGGTCCCGCAGCAGCGCCAGCAGCTCGGCCGAGGCGGGCGGGCCGTTGGCCAGCAGCTTGCGCAGATCCGGGTCGGCGGCGCGCAGGGTCTGCGCGAGCTGCGCCAGGGCCTTGGCGTAGCGGCGGATCTGGTCGGCGGCGGCGGCCTGGGTGGCCAGCACCGTGGCAGAGTCGTCGATCAGGGCGGCGGTCTGCGGCAGGTACCGGTCGGCATCGGTCAGCAGCGCGTCGGCGGAGTCGAGCAGGGTCCGCAGCGCGGTCTCGTTGCCTTCGAACGCGGTGCCCAGCTCGTCGACGACCACGCCGAGCTGTTCCGGGTCGACCGAGCCGACCAGTGCGTCCAGGTGCGACAGCAGCGTCTCGACCGGCAGCGGCACGCCGGTCCGGTCGGCGCCGATGACCGACCCGTCGCCCAGGTACGGGCCGGTGTCGGTGTCGGGGCGCAGGTCGACGTACTGCTCGCCGACGGCCGACCGGTGGGCGACGACGGCGTGCAGGTCGGCGGGGATGCGGGTGCCGCCGTCGAGGTCCAGTTCGACGCGGACCCCGTCGCCGTGCAGGGTCACCGCCGCGACCCGGCCGACCGGCACGCCTCGGTAGGTGACCGACGCGTTGGGGAAGATCCCGCCCGCGGCGGCGAAGTCGGCGTGCACGGTGTAGCGGCCGGTGAACGCGTCGCCGACGCCGACGTAGCGGACCGCGACGTACCCGACGCCGAGCAGTGCCACCAGCGCGAAGACGACGAGCTGGAGTCGGGCGAGCCTGGTGAGGATCATTCGCGGCCCCCGGTGAGCAGTTCGGCCAGACCGCCGCGTACCCGGACCACTTCGCCGGTCTGCGGGTCCCAGCGGCCGTCGCGGGTGGCGGCGTCCAGCGGGAGGCCCGGGAGTCCGGGCAGGCCGGGGAGGACCCCGCTGGGCAGCAGTCCGGAGGGGAGGATCCCGCCGGGCAGGGTGGGCAGCGCGGTCGGTAGCGGCAGGTGGGGCAGCGGCAGACTGGGCAGCGGCAGCGGCAGGTGGGGCAGCGGCAGGCCCGGGGTGGTCGGGGTGCCGGGCGTGGCCGGGGCGCCACCCGCGGCGAGCAGGTTGGCCAGGATGGACGAGGCGTCGAGGTCGAGGGTGGCGTGCAGGCGTACGAAGTCGCCCGAGATCGCCTTGCGGGCGTTGGGCGGGAACGGGTACGACAGCGCGAAGTCCAGCCCCTTGGGCAGCGCGTCGCCCGCCTTGACCAGCTGCTCCAGCAGCGGTTGCAGGGCCCTGAGCGAGCGCAGCGTGTCGTCGCGGCTGTCGGCGATGACGCGTTCGCCGACCGCGCCGAGGTCACGCAGCGCGGTGAGCATCGCGGTCAGCTGCGGTCGCTGCTGCGCGAGCACGGTCAGGCCGGGTTCGAACGCGTCGACGGCGGCGCCGATGGTGTCGGTCTGCTCGGCCAGGCTCGCCGAGAACCGGTCGAGGGCGTCGATGGCGGCGACGATGTCAGTCTTCTGCGCGTCCAGCCCGGCGACGAAGCGGTCGAGTTCGCGCAGTGCGCCCTTGGCGTCGGCCTCGCGTCCGGACAGCGCCTTGGTGATCTCGGTGTTGATCGTCTTGAGCTGGGCCAGGCCGCCGCCGTTGAGCAGCAGGCCCAGGGCGCCGAGGACCTCCTCGACCTCGGCGGCGCGGCGGGTGCGGGCCAGCGGGATGGTGTCGCCGTCGGACAGGCTGCCCTGGGCGGTGTCGCCGGTGGGCGAGGCCAGTGCCACGAACTTCTCGCCGAGCAGGCTGGTCTGCCGGATCGCGGCGGTGGCGTTGTCGGGCAGGCGGACCGTGTCGGCCAGGCTCAGCCGTACGGCGGCGGTCCAGCCGTGCAGCTCGATGGCGGTGACGCTGCCGACGGTGACGTCGTTGACCTTCACCGCGGCCTGCGGCACCAGGTCGAGCACATCGGCGAACTCCACCGTGACCTGGTATGACGGCCCGTCCGGCGCCCCGCCCGGCAGCCCGGTGCAGCCGGACACGCCCAGGGTCGCGGCGAGCGTCAGCGCGGTGACGATGCGCTTCACTTGAGCACCGCCTTGAGCAGCTGCTTCAGCTCCGGGGTGAGCGGCAGTTTCGCCGCCGACAGGGTCTTGGCCAGGTCGGTGCAGGCCGCGGGGACCTCCTTGGCCGGGACGCTGCTGACCAGCAGCGAGCAGACGAAGCTGGCCGGTTCGTACGGCCCGAGCGCGTTGTCGCGGGTGTCGATGGTGCCGGAGCGGGGGTTGTAGGCGAGGTTCAGGTTGGACAGGGCCAGCGGCGCGTTGTCGAGCACCTGGGTGAGTGCCCGCTGCTGGCGCACCAGCACCCCGGTCAGGTCGGCCAGCGCGGCGACGTTGGCCTTGAGCTGGGCGCGGTTGTCGCGGATGAACGCGGCGACGTCGGTCAGTGCCCGCGACAGGGCCCGCACCGCCTCGGCCAGCTCCTCGCGTTCGGCGGCCAGCTGCTCGGACACGTCGGCCAGGCGGGTGTTGAACTCGCGTACGGTGCCGTCGCTCTTGGCCAGCATGGTGGTGAACTGCTGCAGGTCGGCGACCGACCCGAACAGGTCCTCGCGCCCGTCGGCCAGGGTCGACATGGCCTGGGACACCCCGGACAGGGTCTGGTGCAGATCGTCGCCGTTGCCGCGCAGGTTGTCCGCGCCGACCCGGACCAGCTCCCGCAACGCGCCGTCGGCGTCGGCGCCCTGCGGGCCGAGCGCGACGTTCAGGTCGTCCAGCGCCCGGTACACCTCGTCGAGCTCGACCGGGACGGCGGTGCGCTCGACGGGCAGTTCGGCGCCGTCGGGCAGGGCCGGGCCGCCGCCGTACGCGGGGGCGAGCTGGATGTAGCGGTCGCTGACCACGCTGGGCGTGACGATGAGCGCGCCCGCGTCGGCGGGCACCGGCCAGTCCCGGTCGTAGATCAGCTCGACGCGGACGGTGCGTCCCCGCGGTTCGACCTTGACCACCTCGCCGACCTTGACGCCCAGCACGCGTACGTCGGAGCCCTCGTGGATGCCGACGGCCGACGGGAAGTTCACCACCAGCCGCAGCGTGTCGGGGGCGTGGTAGACCAGCGGCGCGGCCGCCGCGACGGACAGCACGAGCACCGCCGCGACCCCGGCTTTCCAGTGCTTGAGCGGCATCATCGTCCTCCCGGGGTCGGGGTGAAGCCCTGCACGAGCCCGTCGACGTACGAGTCGAACCAGCGTCCGTTGCCGGTGACGTTGGCGAACGCGGTGACGAACGGGGCGAGGCTGGTGATGGTGGCCTCCAGCCGGGTCCGGTTGCGTTGCAGCACCCCGACGACGGTGCGCAGGTGCTGCAGGGCCGGGCCGAGGGTGGCCCGGTTGTCGGCGACCAGCCCGGACAGCTGCTCGGACAGCTCGGTGGTGGCGACCAGCAGCGTGTGCACCGCCTCGCGGCGGCGCTGCACCTCGGCCAGCAGCAGGTTGGCGTCGGTGAGCAGCCGCCGGAACTCCTCGTCGCGCTCGGCCAGCACCCCGGTGACGGCGTGGGCGTGGCGCAGCAGTTCGCGTAGCTGCTGGTCGCGGGAGGCGACGGTGGCCGACAGTCGGGACAGCCCGGTCAGCGACGCCTTGACGCTGGCCGGGGTGTCGGCGAACGTCTGCGACAGCACCGTGAACGCCTGCGCCAGCTGGGCGGTGTCGATGTCCTGCAGCGTCCCGGCGAGCCCCTGCACGGCCTGCATCACGTCGAACGGCGACGAGGTGCGCGCCAGTGGGATCTCGGCGTCGGCGGGCAGGTGCCCGTCGCCGCGCGGGTCCAGGGCCAGGTACTTCTGACCGAGGACGGTCTTGATGCGGATGGTGGCGCCGGTGTCGGGGCCGAGTTCGACGTCCTTGACCCGGAACGTGACCCGCACGTACGCGCCGGAGCCGCCGCGGGCCAGCGCGACGTCGGTGACCTTGCCGACCTTGACCCCGGCCACGCGTACCTCGTTGCCTTCGGACAGGCCCGAGGCGTCGCGGAACGCGGCGTGGTACGTGTCACCGGCCGCGAGCAGCGGCAGGTCGTCGATCCGGAACGCGAGCAGCAGCAGGGCGGCGGCGACGACCAGTCCGATGGCGCCGATGCGGGCGGGGCGCTTCATTTGGCACCCGCGCAGCCAGCGGCGGTGCCGGACAGGGTGGCCGGGTTGAGCGACTGCCCGTTGGGGGCCTTCACCCGCCCGTCGAAGTCGCACAGGTAGAAGTTGAACCAGGAGCCGTACGAGGCGGTGCGGGTCAGCGCGTCGAGCCGTCCGGGGGCGTTGGCCAGGGTGGACTCGATGACGCCGGTGTTGTCGATCAGGGTGCCCGCGAGCTTGTCCAGGGCCTTGATGTCGGCGGCGAGGCTGGGCCGGGCGTCGTGCAGCAGCGACGAGGTGGCGTCCGCCAGGCCGCTGAGGTTGGTCAGCGCGTCGCCGACGGCCTCCCGGTCGGTGGCCAGCCCCGAGACCAGCAGCTGGAGCTGCTTGATCGTCTCGGACAGCTTGGTGTCGCGCTGGTCGAGGCCGGCCAGCACCGTGTTGAGGTTGGTGATGACCCGGCCGATGACCTGGTCGCGGTCGGCCAGCGTGCCGGTGAGCGAGGCGGTGCGCGCCAGCAGGTCGGCGACGGTGCCGCCCTCGCCCTGGAGCATCTTGACGATCTCGTACGCGAAGCTGTTCACCTCCTGCGGCGACAGCCCGGCGAACAGCGGCCGGAACCCGTTGAACACCACGGTCAGGTCCAGCGCCGGGGTGGTCTGCGCCAGCGGGATGAGGCCGTGCTCGGGCAGCGGCGCGCCGCCGGGGCCCTCGGTCAGGGCCAGGTATCGGCCGCCGACCAGGTCCCGGTAGCGGATCTTCGCGCGTACGCCGCCGCCGAGGGTGACGGTGTCGGCGACGGTGAACTCCAGCTCGGCGGTGGCCCGTTCGACCAGCCGGATGTCGGTGACCTCGCCGACCTTCACCCCGGCGATGCGTACGTCGTCGCCGACGAGCACCCCGGTGACGTCGGTGAACCGGGCCCGGTAGGCACGGCCGCCGCCGTACCCGAACGCGCCGAGGGTTTGCGCCAGGGCGCCGGTGAGCACGAGGGTCACCGCCGCGAAGGCGAGCAGTTTGAGCAGCGGTCCCCGGATGTTCCTCACTGGATGTTCACCACCGTTCCACGCAGCAGCGGGCCCCACAGCAGCACGTCGGTGTCGGACACCTGGGCCGGGTCGGTGCCCTGGGACAGGGCCAGCAGCGGTTTGAGCAGCGCCTGCTCCTGCGCGGTGCCCGCGGCGCCCATGTCGGCACCGGCGCCGAAGGCGCCCAGGTCGGCAGGGCGGAGCGGCGAGCGGGCGGCGCCGTACTCGTAGCCGTCGCTGACGGGGTGCTGGGCTGCGGGCACGTGCGGGTCGGGCAGGCCGCGGCAGTCAGGTCCGCCGCTCGCGCCCCAGGCGGGCCGGTCGGCGGCGGTGTACTTGCCGCCGTCCTTGGTCACTTCCAGGGTGATGTGCATGCGGCCGCTGGCGAACACCTGCTCGACCCGGGGCTGCTGGGCGACCAGGCCGCGCATCAGGCAGGGGTATTCGGGGGCGTACGCGGCCAGCAGTTCCAGCACCGGGCGGCTGACCTGCCCGACCTGCACGATGCGGGCGTCGTAACGGTCCAGGAACTCGCGGCCCCGGTCGGCCAGGTCGGTGGTGTCGGCGAGGAACCGGCTGAGTTCGTCGCGCTGGTCGGCGACGGTGCGGGCGGTGACGGTGAGGTCGCGCAGCACGGCGAGCAGGTCGGGCGTGGCGGCGTGGTAGGCGTCCAGCACCTCGGTGAGCCGCTTGACGTCGGTGGCGATGGTCGGCATCCGCGTGTTGAGCTGCGCCAGGTATGTGTTGGTGGTGGCCAGGTCGTGGCCGAGCTGGTCGCCGCGGCCGTCGAGGGCGTACGCGAGCGCGCCGAGGGTCGCGGCGAGCTTGTCCGGTTTGATGGCCTGGAGCACGGGCAGGGCCCGGTCGAGGACCTGTTCCAGCTCCACGGCGCTGGTGGAGCGGTCCTGGTCGATGACGGCCCCATCGCGCAGCCGCGCGGAGCCGCCGCCGGGGACCAGCTCGACGTAGCGCTCGCCGAACAGGGTCTTGGGCAGCAGGCGGGCGGTGACGTCGGCGGGGACCAGGCCGATCAGGTCCGGGTCCAGCGCCAGGCGCAGCGTGGCGGCCTGCCCGTCGGACCCGATCTCGCGTACGTCGCCGACGACCACGCCGCGCAGTTTGACGTCCGCGCCGGGGGTGAGCTGCATGCCGGTGTGGTCGGTGCGCAGGGTGACCCACGCGGTGGGGGTGAACGTCCGGCGGTACACCAGCACCGACGTGGTCAGCGCGGCGACCAGCAGCAGTACGAATCCGGCGCCGAGCAGCCGCTGCCGCATGCCGCTCACCCCGCGATCCGTACGGTCGTGGTGGCGCCCCAGATGGCCAGGGACAGGAAGAAGTCGACGACGTTGACGGCGACGATCGCGGTGCGCACCGCCCGCCCGACGGCGATCCCGACGCCCGCCGGGCCGCCGGTGGCGGTGTACCCGTGGTAGCAGTGCACCAGCACCACGATCACGCTGAACACCAGCACCTTTCCGAACGACCACAGCACGTCGCCGGGCGGCAGGAACAGGTCGAAGTAGTAGTCGTAGGTGCCCGGCGACTGGCCGAAGTAGATGGTGGCGATGCCCCGGGTGGCCAGGTAGCTGGCGAGCAGGCCGAGCACGTACAGCGGGATGACGGCGACGAAACCGGCGATCATGCGGGTGGTGACCAGGAACGGCACCGACGGGATCGCCATCACCTCGAGAGCGTCGACCTCCTCGGAGATGCGCATCGCGCCCAGCTGGGCGGTGAACCCGCAGCCGACGGTGGCCGACAGCGCGATCGCGGCCACCAGCGGCGAGATCTCGCGGGTGTTGAAGTAGGCCGAGATGAACCCGGTGAACGCGCTGCTGCCGAGCTGGTTGAGCGCCTGGTAGCCCTGCAGCCCGACCTCGGTGCCGGTGAAGAAGGTCATCAGGCAGATCACGCCGATGGTGCCGCCGACCACGGCCAGCCCGCCGGTGCCGAAGCTGATCTCAGCCAGCAGCCGGGCCACCTCGCGCTTGTAGCGGCGCAGCGTACGCGGGGTCCAGGCGGCGGCGCGCAGGTAGAACGCGAGCTGGCCGCCGAGGCTGTCGAGCATCCGCAGCATGTCAGGATCCCTTCTGCGGGACGACCTGGAAGTAGATCGCGGTGAGCACGAAGTTCAGCGCGAACAGCAGCATGAACGTGATCACCACGGCCTGGTTGACGGCGTCGCCGACGCCCTTGGGCCCGCCCTTGGCGTTCATGCCGAGGTACGTGGCCACCAGCGCCGACACCAGCCCGAACACCAGTGCCTTGAGCTCACCGGAGACCAGGTCGGGCAGCTGGCCCAGGGCCTGGAAGCTGGCCAGATACGCCCCCGGGGTGCCGTCCTGCAGCACGACGTTGAAGAAGTAGCCACCGGCTACCCCGACCACGCTGACGACACCGTTGAGCAGCACCGCGACCAGCATCGACGCGACCACGCGCGGCACGACCAGCCGCTGCACCGGGTCGATGCCGAGCACCCGCATCGCGTCCAGCTCCTCGCGGATCTTGCGGGCGCCCAGGTCGGCGCAGATCGCCGAGCCGCCCGCGCCGGCGATGATCAGCGCGGTCACGATCGGCCCGGCCTCGCGGACCACCGCCAGCACCGACGCCGCGCCGGTGAACGACTGCGCGCCCAGCTGCCGCACCAGCGACCCGAGCTGCAGCGCGATCACCGCCCCGAATGGGATCGAGACCAGGGCCGCCGGGCCGATCGACACCGAGGCGATGAACCACGCCTGCTGGACGAACTCGCGCACCTGCCACGGGCGGCGGAACACCGCCCGCAGCGCCGCGCCGCAGAACACCAGGAAGTCACCGACCGTCGCCAGCATCAGCGCCCCTCCTGGTACGCCAACGGCTGGAACGATCCCGGCGGCGGGACGACGCCGTGCTCGGCGCACCACTGCCCCGCCTCGCGCTCGGCCCGGCGCGCCCCGAAGTCGGAGGGCCGCAGTTGCAGCGGGATGGGCGGCAGCGGGGCCAGCCGTCGACCCGCGGCGGCCTCGGCGGCCAGCTCGTCGGCGTCCTTCTCCTCGGACATGCCGATCGGCCCGACCCGCTGCGCGTTCAGGAACTGCCGCACCACCGGCTCGGTGCTCGACAGCAGCATCTCCCGGGGCCCGAACATGGCCAGGTGCCCGTGGTAGATGAGCCCGATGTTGTCGGGCACCGTGCGGGCGGTGTTGATGTCGTGCGTGACGATCAGGAACGTGGCGTCCAGCTGCTGGTTCAGGTCCACGATCAGCTGGTTGAGGTAGGCGGTGCGGACCGGGTCCAGGCCGGAGTCGGGTTCGTCGAACAGCACGATCTGCGGGTCGAGGACCAGCGCGCGGGCCAGCCCGGCGCGTTTGCGCATGCCACCGGAGATCTCGCCGGGCAGCTTGCGCTCCGCGCCGGTGAGACCGACCATGTCCAGCTTCTCGCCGACGATCGCCCGGATCGCGGTCTCGGTCTTCCGCGTGTGCTCGCGCAGCGGGAACGCCACGTTGTCGTAGATGTTCATCGAGCCGAACAGGGCGCCGTCCTGGAACAGGACGCCGAACAGCTTGCGGACCTCGTACAGCTCGCGCTCGGGCAGCGCGGGCAAGTCCCTGCCCTCGATCCAGATCGAGCCGCGATCCGGGCGCAGCAGCCCGACCAGGGTCTTCAGGAACACGGACTTGCCCGTGCCCGACGGGCCGAGCAACACCGAGATCTCGCCCGCGGGCAGGGTCAGGGTGACGTCCGACCAGACGGTCGTACGCCCGAACGACTTGGTCAGCCCCTCGACCCGCACCTCGACACCCACGCGCTCCTCCTCGACTCGCCCTCACATATCGCGGCGCGGGCGCCCGGCGTTACACGAAAATTTCGCGCGAACGCCCCGCGTGGGTTTCGAGCCCAGCTCAAAGGCCGATAAGGTGCTCAGTGCCCGTGGTGCGACGCGGCGGTTTCGGGGAGCCAGGAGGAGGTGTCGTCGCCTTGGCCTGGACGGAACCGGAACTGGTGGCGCGCGCCACCCGCGGCGAGGCCGCCGCCACCGCCGACCTGCTGGCGCAGGTGCGCCCCGGCGTGATCCGCTACTGCCGGGCCCGGCTCGGGCCGGTCGGCGGCGCGTACACCTCCGCCGACGACGTGTCCCAGGACGTGTGCATCGCGCTGCTGCAGGCGCTGCCCCGCTACCGGGAGCAGGGCGTGCCGTTCTCCGCCTTCGTGTACGGCATCGCCGCCCGCAAGGTCGCCGACGCCCAGCGCGCCGCGATGCGGCACCTGACCGCCGTGCCCTCGCCCCGCGAGGAGGCGGCGCCGCTGGAGCAGCCCGACCACACCCCCGGCCCGGAGCAGCAGGCCCTCGACAACGACCAGGCCCGGCGGCTGGCCCGCCTGCTGGGTCGGTTGCCCGACAACCAGCGCGAGATCATCGTGCTGCGGGTCGCGGTGGGGTTGAGCGCCGACGAGGTCGGCCTGTCCCTGAACATGTCCGCCGGGGCCGTGCGGGTGGCGCAGTCGCGGGCCCTGGCCCGCCTGCGGGCGCTCGCCGACGACCTGCGCGACGAACCCGCGCTGGAGAGGAGGTCGGCATGAGCACGCTGGATCGTGACGACGAGCTGCTCGACCTGCTCGGCGCGGGCGGACCGGCCCCCGACGGCGACGAGCTGGCTGGGCTGCTGGCCGCGTGGCGCACCGACCTCGCCGACGGCGATGACGACGACCTGGCCGTGTACCCGCGTCCGGCGGCCCCCGCCGCTCCCGGCCCTGATACGGCCGTCCCACTCGCGACCGGCCCGGATGTGGCCGACCCACTCGCGACCGGCCCAGGTCGGTCGTCCCGGCAGCGGGGCACGCGTCCGCCGACCGCGCCGGGTGGCCGCCCGGTCCGGCGACGGCCGGGGCGGCTGTTGGTCGCGGCGGCCGTGGTCGTGGTGCTGTTCGGCGGGCTGACCGTCGCCGCGGGCAGCGCCGGGCCGGACAGCCCGCTGTGGCCGATCACCCAGGTCGTGTACACCGAGCGCGCCGACTCACGTCAGGCCGCCCACGACGCGCGGCAGCTGCTCGACCAGGCCCGCCAGGCGCTGCGCGACCGGCGCCCGGTCGAGGCCGCCGCGCTGCTGGAGCAGGCGAACACCAAGATCTCGCTGGTACGCGAGGACGCCGACCGCGGCCGCCTCCTCACCGACCTGCGTACGCTGCTCGCCGAGCTGGTCACCCAGCACGCGGCGGCACCCGCGGGCCCGTCACCGGCGCCGACCGGCACTCCGGCCTCGCCGAATCCCCGCCCGTCGGGCGCGACACCGGCACCCAGCCCCACGGCCAAACCCGGCGGCCTGCTCCCGCTGCCGCCGCTGCCGTCGCTGCTGCCCACGCTCGCGCCGATCCTGCCGTCGCTGCTGCCCGACCTGCCGCTGCCGCTGCTGGGCTGAGCCCGGCCTACCGGTCGCGGATGCGCTCCAGGATCGCCGGGATGCTCCGCCCGAACGAGGCGAGGCTCTTCAGCTCCTCCCCCGTGAGCACCCGGTAGGCCGTACTGAACGGGAAGCCCTTGAGGCCGGAGACCGAGATCGCGAGGGAGTCCTCGTGCTCGATCCACTCGCCGTCGTAGGCGCGCACGCACACCTCGCCGGTGTAGGCGCCCGCGAGCTGGTACCACAGGTTGAGGCGCTGCTCGGGCAGCGGGCCGTCGGCCAGCAGCTCGGCGCAGACCTGGTCGAGGACGGTGAGGCTGGCCAGCGAGTAGTCCAGCGTGTACCCATGGTTCTCGGCGACGAGTTTCACGCACTCGGCCGCGACGACGCTCAGATCGATGCTCTCGGGGTCGGTCACGCCTGGTGATCCTGCCACCGGGCGGCAGCGATCAGGACAGGGCGTCGGGTTCCGCACCGCGGGCGTGGCGTCCCGGCTCGGCCGACAGCGGCGCGATCGCCTCGGGTTCGGTGTAGCCCGCGGCCCGTTCGGCGAGCAGCTGCCCGAACACGCCGCTGAACCCGCCGCAGTCCCGGCAGCGGAAGTTGTCGTCGAGCCACCCGCTGCCGCAGTGGTCGCACCGGCCCCGGTCACGCGGGTCGTGGTACACCCGCAACGCCTCGACCATCGCCTCGGCCACCGGGGCGCGCAGCGTCAGCGTGACCTCCTCCTCGCCCAGCCGCACGGTGAGCTCGCCGAACGCCGGGGCGTGCGGATCGAGCGCGTCGATGCGGGTGATGAAGGCGTGCACCGCCGCCAGGACGTCCTCGGATGCGCGTCGGGCCATGGCCTCGACCGTACCGGGCCGAGGCCGGCGCCACGGGGGTCACCCCATCAGGGCGTTGAGCGTCCCGTAGTCGGCCTTGTTCGCGAGCGCGTCGTACGTGCCGCTCTCGAGCGCCTCTTTCGCCGCCCGCATCGCGACCGCGAATGCCGCCTCGGCCACCGACGAGCCGAGGCTGACCCGGGCCACCCCGAGCGCGGCCAGCCGCGCGACGGTCGGCGAGCCGGGACCGGCCAGGATGTTCACCGGCGCCGGGATCGCGGCGACCAGTCCGCCGATGGTGTGCGGGTCGGTCACGCCGGGCACGAACACCCCGTCGGCACCGGCCGCGACGTACGCCTTGGCCCGCTTGATCGTCTCGACCACGCCACCGGCTTGGACCAGGAAGGTGTCGACGCGGACGTTGACGAACAGCCCGTCGCCTCCCGCGCGCTTGGCTGCGGCCAGCCGCTCGCACTGGTCGTCGATGTCGCGTAGCGGATGGGCGCCGTCGCGGACGCGGTCCTCGATGTTGACGCCGACGGCCCCGATGGCGAGCACCGCGCGGATGGTGTCGGCGACCTCGTCGGGGGTGGCCCCGAACCCGGACTCGATGTCGGCGGTCACCGGCACGGTCACGGACCGGACGATGCGGGACAGCTGGCCCAGGGCCTCGTCTCGGGCCAGCACACCGCCGTCGGGGGCACCGACGGCCCAGCAGACGCCTGCGCTGGTCGTGGCGACGGCGGGGGCGCCGGAGGCGGCGACGATGCGGGCGCTGGCGGCGTCCCAGGCGTTGGCCAGCACCAGCGGGGTGCCCGGAACGTGCAGGGAACGGAAGACGGCTGCGGAGTTCATGACCTTGAGTCTGCCGCCGGTCATACCGGGTGCCTATTGTTTTAGCTCCAGCTCAAACGGGAGGTGCCGCGGTGGTCGCGATCGGCATGTCGGCGGGCTCGGTCGCCCGGGTGCGGTTCGCGGTGTCCTGCCTGTGGGAGGTCGTCGCCGGGGTGCGGGTGCTGCGCGACCCGGGGCGCCACGCCGTACACCTGCCCTGGGTACGCCGGGTGCGGCCCGAGCTGGTGCGCGCCGGGTTGATCGAGCACCCGGGCAGCCTGCTGTGGCGGCTGATCCCGGCCGCGCCCGGATACCTGCCGGACTTCCTGACCCCGGTGCCCGCCGGGCTCAGCCCCGAGCTGGCCGACGAGCTGGCGACGCTGCGGTCGACCCCGGCCGGGACGGTCCGCGCCGACCTCGACTCGTAGCGGGCACGCCGACCGGTCCGGTCCTGGCCCTGCGGGACGACCCGCGTGCGGGACTGCGGATGCTGGCCGAGCAGATCGAGCAGTACTGGTGTATCGCGGTCGACGCGGACTGGCCACGCATCCGCGTCCTGCTGGAGGGCGACGTCCTGGGCCGGGCCCGGCAGTTGGCCGAGCATGGGGCGGCGCAGATGCTGAACAGCCTGCACGAGCGGGTCCGCTGGGAGCACGGTGCGCTGTCGGTACGCCAGCCGCACTGCACCGCCGAGAATCTGGCCGACGGCGGCGGGCTGACCCTGGTGCCGTCCGTGTTCGCCTGGCCCGACGTGCTGACCGTGCCGACCGGCGTCCTGCCGCAGCTGGCCTACCCGGCACGCGGGTCGGCCACGCTGTGGGAGGCGGCGCCGACGGCGGGAGAAGCGCTCGGAGCGGTGTTGGGACACAGCCGGGCGCGCCTGCTGGCCGAGATGGGCACGCCGGTGTCCACTTCGGAACTGGCTCGCCGCACCGGCATCACCGCGGGCGGCGTCTCCCAGCACCTGACGGCGTTGCGCGCGGCCGGGCTGGTGGCCACGCACCGCCATGGCCGGATGCTGCTCAGCGCGCGTACCGCTGTCGCCGACGCGCTGCTGTCGGCGTCGCCGTGACGGCTGATCGCACCGAGCTCGCCGGTGCCGCTCGGCCCGACCCGCATCATGAGCGCGGCGGCACGAGGTCACCGCATCGCCCTGACGGCGCTAGGGTGTTCCGATGCCGCCTCGCAACGACGACCCCCGCCCGCACCACTACGAGTTCGCCCATCGGGCGCTGCCCAGCATCGTGCGCCGGTTCGGCGCCGCGCTCGTGCACAACGCGGCGAGTCGCGAGCTGACCCCGGCGCTGCTGGAGTTGTGGTCGGAGGCGGGCTCGCGCGTTCCCACGGAGGCCCGGCTGGCACCGGATGGGCTGAGCGCGGCGTACGAACCAGACCCGCAGGTGCCGATGGTGGTCATCACCATGCCCCCGGCCCGGCACATGGTCGAGGCGCACTTCGCCGCGATCGTCGCCTCGGGTGACCAGACGCGCTACCTGGTGCTCGAGGAGAGCTGGTCACCGGGGTCGGACCGGGCGACAGTGCTGGGTGAGTGGACGTCGGAAGGCCACTACAACCTCGGTCCGGGCCCCGAACCGCAGCGAGCCGCCTTCATCGAGGCGGTCCGCGTCCTGACCCGGCCCCCGCAGGACTAGCCCACACCCCTCGTCACTGTCGCTTCCACTGCTCCACCAGTGCGTCGTGGAACGGCCAGCGCTCGGTGCCCAGGTCCCGGACCAGGCTGTGCCGGTGGCGCAGCAGGTCGCGCCGCTCGTCGGCGGTGAGGTCGGTGTCGTCGTCGGCCGGGTTGTTCGGATGCTGCTGCCCGGCCCGGTCGACGTTGTAGTGCAGTTCGTCGCCGACGAGGTAGTCCCGCCGGAAGTCGGTGCCCCACTGCGAGTTGCCGCCCCACCCGTGCGACAGGTCGCGGCAGACCCGGTTGCGTCGCCACCAGGTCGAGTACAGGCAGGACCGGCTCGCGACCGCCGGATCCAGGTGACGGCCGCCGGCGCGGACGACCACGCCACCGCGGACCAGTACGAGCCCGCCGAGCAGCGCGCCCGGCCAGACCTCCTCGACCAGCACCGGCCGCGCGTCGGGGTCCTCGTCCGGGATCACTTCGACGATCTCGTGGAAGAACGGGTGGAAGCCGTCCTCCGCGATCGGGGTGGCGCCGAGCGCGGCGTGGAAGGAGGTCCAGGCGCCGACCGATGGCACCGGTCCGCCCCACCACGGACCCTTGGTGGTCCAGGAGAGCAGGTCCGGGTCGTCGTTGCCGGGTTGGTACGGGGCGATGAGGATGTCGACCAGCCGGGACAGGGCGTAGAGGCCGTGCAGGACGTGGTCACCTCGCGGGATCCGACGGCGGTGGTTGTCGGGCTGACCGAGTTCCCGCAGTTCCGCCAACACTTCTGGGTGTTCGTCCAACCACGGCAGCAGGCGGTCATCGCCGAATCCGTGCGGTGCCTCGTCGCGCAGGTCGAGGACGAGGTTTCGGAACTCCCAGAGGTTCGTGTCGCTCATGGACAGATCGTATTAATTCGTGTGTTTGCGCAACCGTTGTTTTGGGGTTGTTTGGGGCGGGCCCCCCCCCCCCGGGGGGGGGGGGCCGGGGGCCCGCCCCCCCCCGCCGCGGTTGCGTCGATCAGGCGATGCCGAAGTTGCGCAGCGCCATCTCGGCGGGCGTCGTGATCAGCCAGGCGCCGTAACCCTCGTTGGCCCGCTGCTCACCGACGAAACCGAACAGCATCTCGACCCCACCGGTCGGGGCGATGGACGGAATGCTGGTGCCCGGCTCGCTGACCACGAGGTCGAGCTGGCCGCCGTTGTTCACCCGGTCGAGGACGGTCAGCCAGCTGCCGAACGCGTCCGCGGCCATGGAACCCACGCCCAGCGTCGACTTGCTCAGGAAGCTGCTGCCGGTGCCCAGCACCGAGTTGTGCGGCAGGACGTCGACGATACCGGCGTCGGTACGAACGTCGATGTCCTCGCCGGGCACTCCGATGATCAGGTCGGGGTGGCCGTCGCCGGTGGTGTCACCGGTGGTGACGGCGTAGCCGAAGTGGTCACCGGCGGCGGGAGTGCCCGGGATGCCCGCGGCGCCCTGGCGCAGCACCTGCCGGTCGGCCAGGCCGATGCCGCTCGCCTTGCCGGTGAAGCTGATCGCCGCACCGGCTGCGGCCAGGCCCTTGACGTCGGCGTCGGGCATGCCCGCGATGACGTCGGCGTGGCTGTCGCCGGTCACGTCCCCGATGGCGACGCGATCGCCGAACCCGTGCACGATGAGTGTGCTCGTGTTCAGGAACGACGACTCGAGCAGGTCGACCCCGGCAGTGGTGACGCCGGTCGCGGACCCGTCGAACAGGTAGATCTGGCCGCCCGCGGCACCGGTGCCGACCGCGAGGTCGCCGTAGCCGTCGCCGGTGACGTCGCCGATGGCCAGCGCGCGGCCGAACCGCTCGCCGGGCGCGACGGGGTCACCCGGCACGCCGGCCAGCGCGGTGTGGAACCGCTGGGCACCGGTCGTGGTGAGACCGGACGCCGAGCCGTACAGCACCGCGACCGCGCCCGCGTTCGGGACGCTGCCGAACTGCTCGCCGGTGGAGGCCACCGCGAGGTCGGCGTAGCCGTCGTGGTTGACGTCGCCGGTGGCCAGCGTCGCGCCGAGGGCGTCGCCCGGGTTGCGCACGCCCGGGAAGGCGTCGGTGTCCTCGTCGAGGTACTCCCCGGCGGCCAGGTCGAATCCGGTCGGCGCGCCCGGCACCACCCAGATGCCGCCGGCGGCGTCGTTCTGGCCCGACTGGCCGAGGATCAGGTCGTCGAAGCCGTCGTTGTCGAGGTCGCCGGAGGCGTACGCGGAGACCGAGTCGGCCGCCGTCGTGCCGTAGAAGACGCAGCTCGCCGCGCCCAGGTTCAGCTGGTTGATCAGCACCACGGCGATCCGGCCGCCGGTGTGCTCGTCGCGCGCGCCGGTGAGCACGTCCTCGAAGCCGTTGCCGTCGAAGTCGGACCGGGTGCCCGTGGCGCCGCCGGTGCCCGGGTCATACTGCCGGGCCTCGCACAGCATGCGCAGCTCGCGGCCCTGTGAGGTGACCGAGGCGTAGTCCGGGTCCGCCGCCGCGGGTGCCGCGGTGAGCAGCTGTGCCGTGGACAGTGCCGCCACGGTCAGCGCCGCGCCCGCGGCCGATCTGGTGAATCTCATACCCCCGCCATTCTGTTGGTGGAATGTGGAAGGCAGCGTATTCGCACGGCGACACGCCCGCTGTCCCGAACGGTGTCGCCTAGTCGTCGATTCGGCCAGAGTGGACACATCGACGTCCGGGGCGTACCCGAAATCCACTTGGAATTCATCACCGACACTTCCATGGGTTCACCGGCCGCCGCGACCGGTGTCGAGCATGTGGCGACACTCCGTCCTCAGGGAGGCCCCTCATGCGCGTCCGACGGCTCACCGTCGCCGCCGTGGCCCTGGTCGCACTAGCCGCGACCACGGTCTACGCCCAGTACGCCGCCGCGGCACCCGCCGTGCCGCGGCCCGACCACATCGTGCTGGTCATGTTCGAGAACAAGAACTACTCCAGCATCAGCGGCAGCTCCAGCGCGCCGTACTTCAACTCCCTGGCGTCGCAGGGGGCGAAGTTCACCAACTCGTACGCGATCACGCACCCGAGCCAGCCGAACTACATCGCGCTGGTGTCGGGCGGTGTGCAGGGCGTGACCAACGACGACTGCCCGAAGAACTTCACCGGCAAGGAGAACCTGGCCCACCAGCTGAACTCGGCCGGGTTCAGCTTCGTCGGCTACTCCGAGGCGATGCCGTCGGACGGCTACACCGGCTGCTCCAGCGGCAACTACCG
Source organism: Catellatospora tritici (assembly GCF_019083965.1). GTDB lineage: Bacteria > Actinomycetota > Actinomycetes > Mycobacteriales > Micromonosporaceae > Catellatospora > Catellatospora tritici. The sequence continues at coordinate 162,969 of NZ_JAHRCY010000003.1, read as the reverse complement.
GCGCAAACACAACGGCTGGGTCAACTTCGACAACGTGCCCGCGTCGAGCAACCTGACGTACGCGAGCTTCCCGACCGACTTCACCACGCTGCCGACGGTGTCGTTCGTGTCCCCGGACATGTGCAACGACATGCACGACTGCTCGGTGGGCACCGGTGACACCTGGCTGCGCGACAAGCTCGACGCGTACGCCCAGTGGGCCAAGACCCACAACAGCCTGCTCATCGTCACCTTCGACGAGTCGGGGCTGAGCCTCACCAACAAGATCTTCACGGTCTTCGTGGGCGAGCACGTGAAGCCGGGCAACTATGCGGAGAGCATCAACCACTACTCGGTCCTGCGCACCATCGAGGACGCCTACGGGCTGCCCGCGATCGGCGGCGCCGCCTCGAAGTCCCCGATCACGGACTGCTGGCAGTAACACCACTGTCCACACCCGGCCACCGCCGTGCCGGGTGTGGACCACGCCAGGAAGGAGCCCGGTGCGCATCCGTACCAAGCTGGTCGTCATGGTGGCCGCGACCGCGCTGCTGGCCGCCGCCGCCACCGGCCACATCCGGATCGCGGCCTCCCGCGCCGCGCAGCCGGTCGCCACCGGCACGGTCACGCTGCGCGATCCGGGTCGCATCCTGTTCCGCAGCACCGCCCCGGAGTCGCGCGGGCAGCTGGCGACCGTCTCGGCCGCAGACCCGGCCGGTCCCCGTACCGTGTCGGCGCTGCGCTGCGACCGCGTGTACGCCGCCGCCGGGACCGGGATCTGCCTGCGCCCCGACGGGCTGCTGCCGACCTACCAGCTGGTCTGGCTCGACGCCGACCTCGGCCACGCCGCGGAGATCCCGATCGTCGGAGTGCCGAACCGGGCCCGGGTCTCGCCGTCGGGCAGGTTGCTGGCCTGGACCGCGTTCGTGCAGGGCGACTCCTACCACGGCGGCCGGTTCTCCACCCGCACCGGCCTGCTCGACCCGGCCACCGGCACCGAGTACGACCTCGAACAGTTCACGATCATCCTGGACGGCGCGCCGTACCGGTCGGTGGACGTGAACTTCTGGGGCATCACCGTGGCCGCCGACGACGACCGCTTCTACGCGACCCTGGCCACCGGCGGCAAGCGCTACCTGGTCGAAGGCGACCTGCGGACGCGTACCGTGCGGACGCTTGCGGCCGATGTGGAGTGCCCGTCGCTGTCGCCCGACGGTACCCGGATCGGGTTCAAGGAGGCCATCGGCGGCGACCCGGCCCGGGGCTGGCGCGTGACCGTGCTCGACCTGGCCACGCTGGCCCGCACCCCGCTGGCCGAGACGCGCAGCGTCGACGACCAGGTCGTCTGGCTCGACGACGGCACCATCGGGTACGCCGTCGTGCGCGAACCCGGCCGGTCGGACATATGGACGGTCCCCGCCGACGGCACCGGTCGGCCGGTCCTGCTCATTCCCGACGCCGAGTCCCCGGCTCCGCTGGGCTGACCTGCGCCAACCCGGTCCGCCGTACGCCGCGGGCACCTAGGCTCGGGCACATGGAGCTACGGATCTTCACCGAGCCTCAGCAGGGTGCGTCCTACGACCAACTGCTGGCGGTGGCGCGCTGCGCCGAGGACGCCGGGTACGGCGCGTTCTTCCGCTCCGACCACTACCTGAAGATGGGCGACGTCAGCGGCCTGCCCGGCCCGACCGACGCGTGGACGACCCTGGCCGGGCTGGCCCGCGACACGTCCCAGATCCGGCTCGGCACACTGATGACCGCGGCGACGTTCCGCTACCCCGGGCCGCTGGCGATCAGCGTGGCGCAGGTGGACGCGATGAGCGGCGGCCGGGTGGAGCTGGGTCTGGGCGCGGGCTGGTACACCGAGGAGCACGAGGCGTACGGCATCCCGTTCCCGCCGGTCGGCGAGCGGTTCGACCGCCTCGGCGAGCAGTTGCAGATCATCACCGGGTTGTGGCGTACGCCGCTGGGTGGCAGTTTCGACTTCCACGGCAGCCACTACACGCTGACCCGCTCCCCCGCCCTACCCAAACCGGTGCAGCGGCCGCACCCGCCGATCCTGCTCGGTGGCGGTGGCAAGCGGCGTACGCCGGTGCTGGCGGCCCGGTTCGCCGACGAGTTCAACCTGCCGTTCGCCAGTGTCGAGGACACGGCGGCGCAGTTCGGGCGGGTGCGGCGGGCGTGTGAGCGGGCGGGACGGGATCCGGGGACGCTGCGGCTGTCCAACGCGCTGGTGCTGTGCTGCGGGCGTACCGATGCCGAGGTCCGGCGGCGGGCGGGGGCGATCGGGCGGGCCGAGGACGAGCTGCGCGCCAATGGCCTGGCCGGGTCGCCGGCGGAGGTCGTCGACAGGATCGGCCGGTACGCCGAGGTCGGCGCGGAGCGGATCTACCTGCAGGTGCTCGATCTGACCGACCTGGACCACCTCGAACTGGTGGCGGCGCAGGTCGCCCCACAGCTGGGCGCGGCACCGTGATCGGACGCTGACGCCACCCGGAGGGGTGCGGCCGAACGTGGTCGTCGGCACCGCGACCGCGGCGCCGACACCGCGGCGAAGGCCGCACATCCTCTCGAGGAGACCCCCATGAACCGATCCCGCCGACTGGTCCGGGCGCTGGCTGTCGCGGCCGCGCTGCTCACGCCGATCGCGCTGGGCGCCGCCCCCGCGCACGCCTCGACCGCCGGCAACGGCTGCACGGTGACCCCGAAGACGCCGTACCACAACGGAGACTTCACCGCCGCGGGCCTCAAGCGCATCGCGTACGAGGTGGACATCACCTGCGTGGCGGGGGTGACCATCACGGTCGAGCAGCAGCGCTGGGAGGAGGACCCGAACCAGTCCGACGACTTCATCGGCGACAGCGACCTGGTCCGGGCGTTCCCGACGGCCGACAGCATCACCTGGACCATCACCGCGACGCTGCCCGACACCGACGACTTCACCGACATGTACGAGGAGATGTACCAGAAGGTGCGGTTCAAGGTGACCAGCGGCCCGGTGACCTCGAGCTTCACCAACTGGGAGCGCAGTGCGGTGCGGGCGATCCACGTCTGACCGGCGAGTGGGCGGGACCGGAAGCCCGGTCCCGCCCGCTGGTCCATGGCTCAGTTGCTGACCTGGACGTTCAGCGTCCAGTCGTCGAGCGTGCCGGTCAGGACGTTGTTGGCGCCCTGGTCGACGATCAGCCATTCGACGCTGACGGTGTAGACCGCCGCCGCGGCGGCCGGGGCACTCACCCGCTTGCAGGCCTGGGTGGCGTCGGACTCGCCGGCACCGGTGGTGAACGACAGGTCGTTGGGACCCACCGGCACGCCGTTGATGAGGATCCGCACCTGCAGGAAGTCCATCGGTGCCGTGTAGGTCACCGTCTGGCCCTGCAGCCGGGCCTCGGCCGACACGATGATGACGAGCTGGTCGGAGTCGCCCGCCGGGATGTTGACCGGGATCGACGCGCCGGGCAGCGGGGCGAACGCCCCATTCTCCACCAGGCCCGTCGGGGTGTCCTGCATCCGTACGAAGCTGGCCTCCTGGGCACCGCCGTTGCAGGCGGTCAGGCCGACCGGTTGGGCGTCGACCGCCCGGTCCTCGACGGCGGCGGCCAGCCGGGTGGCCGCCGGGGCCGCCGAGCCGGGGGTGGCGCCGGCGCCGACGGCCAGGATCGCCGCCAGGGTCGCCAGTACGGCGACCATGCGCTTGCTCATGGTTCCTCCTTCTACCGGTGCCGCGCTGGTTGGCGGCCTCATGAGGCTGGCCGGGGGCTGTCAGGGTCCGGTCACGGTCGGATCAGCGCCGACCATGACGCCACCGTGACGCGGCTGCCGACGATGGAGACCGGCCGCTCCGTCCGGGACCGGCCGAGGAGGAGGTAGTCGTGAAGGCAAGCCGTCTCGCCGCTGCCGCGTTCGCGGCGGGCGCCCTGGCCGTCTCGGCCGGGCCCGTCGCGGCGTACGCCGATCAGCCGGTCTCGCTGGCGCAGCGCACCAGTCCCGTGGACGCCGCCGCGAAGTCCGTCACCGTGCAGTGCCCGCCCGAGTCCTGGGTGTTCGCCGTCGGCGGCCGGGTCGACGGAGGTGGCGGCCGGGTCCAGCTGGTACGGATGGAGCCCGCGTCCGACCTGCGCTCGGCCACCGTGGCCGCGCGGCCCCGCAGCGACGCCACCGCCACGTTCTCCGTCACCGCCGAGGTGGTCTGTGGGCGGTCCGAGCGCCAACCGGCCCTGGTCACGCTGTCCTCGACGCAGGCGACGTCGGTCACCGCGGTATGTCCGGGCCAGACGGACCTGCTCGGATTCGGGTTCCGGCTGGACCGCCCGGTCGACGAGTGGCGCATCGACGCTCTGGTGCCGGACCTGGGGCTGACCAGCGTGCAGGCGCACGCGGCGGGCGGCGGTCAGCAGGGCGCGCTGACGGTCGCGGCGATCTGCTACAAGGTCGATCCGCAGCAGCCCTCGATCCGGCCATACCGGTGGCAGGCCGCGAGCACCCCCGAGTCGGCCTGGCCGAAGACGGCGAATCTGGAGCCCACCGGCAACGACTGGAGCTTCGGCGTCGGCGGGCAGGCCACCGGGGTGGGCGCGCACCTGGACGCGTTCGCGCCGCGACCGTTCGGCACCAGCTGGGTCCGGGCGCAGCGCCTGCTCGTGGCCCTTCCGCTCGGCGCTTCACGGCAGTCCGCCACCGCCGACAACGGTTCGGTGACCGGGTACGCGGCCCGCATCGGCACCTTCCACTGACCTCTCAGCGGGCGGCCTCCCGCGGCCGGACCGGCAGCAGCAGCTCCCGGTCCGGCGGCCGCACGCCGATCTCGCGCATCGCCGCCGTGTACCGGTCGAACGCCCGTCTGGCCTCGCCGTGCTGTCCGCCCGCGACCAGGGTGCGCACCAGCGACCGGTGCGCGCGCTCGTCGTAGGGGTCGCGCTCCAGCAGGCGCAGCAGGCAGGCGACGGCCGCGCCGGGCTGACCGGCCGCCCGGTGGGTGTGCGCGAGCATGCGCAGCATCCCCAGGTGGGCCGCCCGGACCTCCTCGCGCAGCGGACCGGCCCATTCGGCGTACGGCTCGTCCTCGAACGCCTCGGCCCGGTGCAGGCCGTCGGCGGCCAGCAGGATCTCCCGGGCCTGGTCGAGCCGTTCCTGTTCGACCAGGCGGCGCGCGTGCGCGACATGGTCCAGGAAGTCCTCGACGTCGACGTCGACGGCGCGCAGGTTCAGCGCGATCGCGGCCGTGTCGGCGAGCAGGAAGTGGTCGCCGGGCTGGACCCGGTCGGGATCGAGGACCCCGCGCAGGATGTTGAGCAGCACCGACAGCCGGTGCCCGGTGCGCGCGGGTTCGCCGTCGGGCCACAGCGCCTCGCACAGTTCGCTTCGCGGCACCGGCCGTCCGCGCCGTCCGACCAGAATCCGCAGCAGGTCGCGGGCTTTGCGGGACTGCCACTGCGACGGCGGCACCACCCGCGTGGCGACCTCGACCTCGAACCGGCCCAGCGCCCGCACCGCGACCTGTGGTCGGGCCGCGCCGGTCGGGCCGGTGCCGAGCCGGTCGGCGATGGCGTCGACGGCGGCCAGCCGCTGGGCGGCCGCCGCGGCCGCGGCCCGTTCGTCGGTGCCCGTGCCGGGCAGCCCGCCTGTCAGCACGGTGATCCGGGCCGCTTCCACCGCCGCACCGGCCTGGTTCCAGATCGCCGCGGCCTCGCGCAGCGCCGCGCGGGCCCGCACCGGGTCGGTCTCGGCCGCGGCCCGCAGCTCCAGCGCGTCGGCCAACCCGGCCGGATCCCCGTTGGTACGCGCGAGCCGGGCCGCCTCCGTGGCCAGTTCGGCGGGCCGTCCGGGCACGCCCTCGGCCAGCGCCACCCAGCCCTGCGCCAGCAGCGCCGGACCGGCCGACTGGGGACCGGCCTGTTCGGCGGCGGCGTCGGCGTGCCCGCCGGCGGCCTTGACATCGTCGGCCAGCTGCACCAGCGCCAGCCCGGCCAGCGCGGGCACCAGCACGTGGGCGTTGCCGGTGCCGGCGGCGACCGTGACGACCTGCTCGTACGCGGCTCGGGCCTGCTCGCGCCAGCCGCGGCGCCGGTACAGCTCGGCCAGTCCCAGCACCGCCCCGGCGAACCGGCGGGAGCCGTGGCGCTGGTAGTGCGCGATGGCGGCCTGGTAGCGGCGGACCGCCTCGGGGAACCGGCCGAGCATGGCCAGCGCCTCGGCCTCGTTGCTGGTGGCGATGGCGTGCAGGCTCGGCGAACCGGCGGCTTGGGCGTACGCGACGCACAGCTGGGCGCAGGTGAGCGCCTCGGGGTAGCGGGCGGCCTGGAGTTGCTGGTAGGTGCGGTTGGTGTGGATGCGGGTGAGCAGCAGGATGTCGCCGGTGCGTTGGGCGATGGGCAGGGCGAGGGCGAAGTGCTCCTCGCTGCCCGCGGCGTCCCCGGCCACGGCCAGGCACAGCGCGACCGACAGGTGGGCGGTGGCAAGTGCGGTGTCGTCACCGCAGGTCGAGGCCTGCGCGACGGCGCGACGGGCGGTGGCGGTGGCCAGCGGCACGTCCCCGGCGAGCAGGTGGGCGTGCGCGGTCCACGCGGCCAGCAGGGCGGTGTCCTCGGTGACGGTCGCGGTGCTCGCCGCGCGGGCGTACGCGGTCAGTGCGCCCTGGGCGTCGCCGCGCTGGTAGGCGATCCGGCCGACGCGCCAGGCCAGGCCCGGGGTGAGGGCGGCGTCCGGCCCGGACACGCCGGTGTAGGTGCGGGCGGCGGCGTCCAGGTCGCCCGCGGTGCGTTGGGCGTCGCCGAGCAGGGTCCGCAGGCGCGGGGTGCGCAGGGGCGGGGGCAGTTGTTCGATCAGGGCGACGGCCAGGTCGGCCTGGCCGGCGGCGATGATGCGGTCGCCGTGCTCGGCCAGGACGCGGGCGCAGCCGTCGGGGTCGGCGGCGCGCACGTGTTCACGGGCGGCGGCCGCGGGTGGGCCGTGTTCGTCGAACCAGGTGGCGGCTTTGCGGGCGGTGGTGGCGGCGGAGACGCCGCGCCGGTCGGTGGCGACGGCCGCGGCGATGACGGGCACGACGTGTTCGGCCGGGGGCAGGCCGGGGACGACCGGGCGGGTGCGCACCAGCAGACCGGTGCGGCGCAGGTGGGCGAGCAGGTCGGCGGCGTCGCGGTGGCCGAGGGCCGCGGCCAGGCCGGTGCTGACCGGGCTGCGGTCTTCGAGCTGGACCAGCAGCCGGTACGCCGCCGGCGGCAGGTCGGCCAGCACGTGGTCGAGCACATGTTCGCGCAGCGGTTCGGCCGCGCCCAGCGGGGCGCCCTGGTCGCCGTGCAGGCGTACGGACTCCACGGCGAGGTGGACCAGGGCGGGCCAGCCCGCGGTGGCGGCGTGCAGGCGGGCGGCGAGCTCGGGGTCGGGCGTGCCGCAGGCCTCGGTGATCAGGTCGTCGATCTCGTCGACGGTGCAGGCCAGGTCGGCCGGGTCGGTTTCGGACCAGCGGTCGGCGCTGCCGAGGCGGCGCCACGGCAGCGGATGGCGGGAGGCGAGGGCGACGTCGGTGCCGTCGTCGAGGTCGGCGACGGCGCGCAGCAGTTCGCGCAGGGCCGGGTCCGGCAGCGCGGGCAGGTCGTCGAGGACCAGGTGACCGGTGCCGGAACGGGCCGCGTCACGGACGAACAGGTGCGCGGCGGTGTCGTGCTGCCACCAGCGGGCTTGGCCGGTGGGGTACCAGCGGCGCAGGGCGGTCGTCTTGCCGTACCCGGCGGCGGCGACCACGATGCGACGGCCGGGGCGGCTGACCATGCTCGTCCTAACGCGGGGCGCTGTCGGTTCCGTACGCCCATGTAGGCTGCGGCGAGGGGTCCACCGAAACAACCCATCTGTCGGAAAGCGAACCGCCGTCGCGATGCCGTGGTCTCACGCGGGAGCGGGTCTGCTCCGGACCGCGGCGAGATAGACGACGATGAGGGCGGCGCTGAGCACCACCAGCGCCGGGCCCAGCGCCTCCACTCCGGCCGCGCCCATCAGCACCCCGATCAGCGAGGGGATGATCGAGCCGCCCAGCCCGGCCCCGGCCATCTGCAGGCCGATGGTCCGGTCGGCGTGCGCCGCGCCCACGCGCTCCGAGGTCGTCAGTGTGAACATCGGGAACACCGCCGCGGCGGCGAACCCGATCACCATGAGCCCGGCCGCGGCCAGCCAGCCCGGCCCGGGGATCGCCACGATCACCGCACCGGCCGCCATCCCGGCGATCGACACGGTCACCACCCGTCTGGGCTGCATCCGGTGCGCGGCGAAGCCCTGCAGCACCCGACCGGCGAACAGGCTGCCCCAGTACAGCGACACGCAGACGCCCGCGACGGCGTCGCCCATGCCGCGCCCCTCGGTGAGCAGCTGGTAGGCGAACAGACCGGCGGCGACCTCAAGCGCGACGTACACGGCGATGGTCAGCACGCTGAACCAGACCGCGGGCATGGCCAGCGTCTGGCGCACCGGCGGCTGCACCGCCGCGACGTGCGGGTGGGCGCCGTCGGCCGTCCGCCGGGTCCACTGCCGGGCCGTGAGCATGAACGCGATCGCCAGCGCGGCCTGGCCGGTGGCGACGAAGAGGTAGCCGGGGCGCCAGTCGTGGGCGTACTGGATGGACGCGGTCATGATGAGCGGCCCGAGTGCGACGCCGAGGCCGAAGAAGGCGTGCAGCCAGTTCATGTGCCGGGGCCCGAACGCCGACGCGGCGTAGGCGTTGAGTCCGGCGTCGATCGCGCCGCCCGCGAACCCGGCGGCGAGCGCGGCGGTCATGGTGACCGCGAACGCCGGGGACAGCCCGTAGCCGAGCAGGGCGAGGCTCGCCAGCGCGGTGCTGCCCGCGAGCAGCCTGCCGACGCCGATGCGGGCCAGCAGGAACCCGGCCGCGACGCTGGATACGAGGTAGCCGCAGGTCGACGGGATGAGCAGCAGGCCGATCGTCTCCCGGGACACCTCCAGGTCGCCGCTCATCGATGGCCATGCCACGCCCAGCAGGCCGTCGGGCAGGCCGAGGCTGATGAAGGCGAAGTAGGCCAGCAGGAGCAGGGACCTGCGGATCGGTGCTTGGAGAGCGCTCACCCGGTGATCATCCCTGATTCGCGGCCCGGCCGACAGCCCCGCCGACCCGCACCGGCGGGCCCGGTACCGTTGGGCTGGTGCGGGTGACGAGGTCAGGTGCCATGCGGCTGCAGGTGGGATGCGCGATGTGGTCGCACAGACCGTGGCAGGGGCGCTTCGTGGCGCATCCGCTCCCGGCCGGTGAGCGCCTGCGCGCCTATGCGAGCTGGTGCGACGCGGTCGAGGGCAACACGACCTTCTACGCGACGCCGACGCGCGACACGGTGGCGTCGTGGGCGGAGCAGACCGATCCGGACTTCCGGTTCGTGCTCAAGCTACCCAAACCGATCACGCACGAACACCGGCTGACCGGCGGCGACCAGGAGCTGCGCGCGTTCCTCGACGCGATGGAGCCGCTCGGTCCGCGCGCCCACGCGCTGTGGTTGCAGCTGCCGGGATCGTTCGGCCCCGGCGACGTCGGCGTGCTGGCCGACTTCCTGCGCCGCCTGCCCGCCGCCCACCGGTACGCCGTGGAGGTGCGCCATCGCGCGTTCTTCGACGACCAGTACGCCATCCGCGCGCTGGAGACGGTGCTCGGCGACGCGGACGCGGAGTGGGTCCCGTTCGACACCGTGATGTTCTTCCAGAACCCGCCGACCAGTGACGCCGAGCGCGACGCGTGGGTCAAGAAGCCGCGGATGCCGCGCCGCTCACTGGCGCTGACCGACCGCCCGATCATCCGCTACCTGGGCCGGGACTCGGTCGAACAGACGGTGGCGGGTTGGCGGTTCTGGGTCGACACGGTCACCGGGTGGCTGCGGGAGGGGCGCTCGCCGACGGTGTTCATTCATACGCCGGACAACGCCGAGGCGCCTGAGCTGTGCCGCCGCTTCCACGACGAGGTGCGGGCCCGCGTGCCCGAGCTCGCACCGCTGCCCGAGCCGCTGCCGGTCGCGCGGGCCGAGCAGCCGACCCTGTTCTGACCTGGTCCGTCGCTGCTCACCGTCGGGTGGCCCGGCTTTCGGTGACGGGGGACGGCCGGGTGGCGGTGCGGCGGCCCGGTGCGGACCGGCGGGTTTCGGCGGGGCGGATCTGGGGCGGCATGGCGGGCGCGGTGGCGTCGGCTCGCAGCAGGCTTCGCAGGTGGAGGGTCATCGCGTACAGGAACAGGACGGCGCCGATCATCTCCAGCGCCTCCTCGGCCGAGGCGAACAGCAGGTAGTGGAAGTAGGGCTTGCCCGGCGCGAGCTGCACGGTCAGGTCCCGCCCGAGCAGGGCGCCCGCGACCTCCAGCCCCGCGGCGCCGCCGACGTAGAGCACGCCACTCCAGGCCACCAGCCGGCGGACCGCCTTGGGCAGGTGGAGCAGGAAGCGCAGGTAGGAGACGGCGAAGACAAGCACGAACGGGACCACCGCCACCACCCAGGACAGGTACGCGGTGGAGCCGTGCCCCGCCAGGCCGAAGCGTCCGGCCATCTCGTGCATGTGGCCGAGCTCGTCCATCGACAGCGCGACGAACACCGCGCACAGCACCGCCCAGTGCCACCGGTAGCGGCCGCCCTTGTCACGTACGTGCCGGTAGATGCCCCAGACGACGTACGCCGAGCCCGCCAGGAGCATGGTGGAGAACCAGGTGGGGATGTTGGCTTCCTTGTCCACATTGACGAACCCGGTGAGCCGGCCGAAGTACGGCAGCAGGTTGTGGATGCCGAGGTAGTGGTAGATGAAGTGGCTGCCCAGGCTGAGCGCGTGCAGCACGAGCACCGAGATCAGCAGGGCGCGCAGCAGCGCCTTGGGCCGGGGGAAGTACATGTTCACGTTGAGCCTCTCCGGCTCCGGGGAACAGGATCGCGGCAGCGAATCAACGGAGCTATCCGCATATAACGGCACGAATCATCTTGCGGTTACTCAGGTCGTCGCCCGCTGTCCGCCGATGCCGCTACAGTGTCCGATCGCGGCCGGACTTGATGCCGGTGGTGAAGGGAGCCGTCGATGCCCGACCCGACGACCGAGGGTTACACCGTCGCGATCGAGGAGATCGAGGGGATGGTGCGCAACCTCTGCGCATACGCGCTGGGCGAGCCGGACCCGCTGCAGCGCTACGCCGACCTGACCCACCAGCAGGTCCTGTTCGACGGCATCGTGGCCGCGCTGCAGCGCGAGCGGGGACGCGCCCTGGCCGACCTGGTGGTCTCCGGCGTGCCGGTCACCGAGGCGGCCGCCAAGACCAACCTCGCCACCGTCCCGCGCGTACGCAAGTTGATCAGTCTGGCCGGGCAGACCGAGCGGGTGAAGGCCGCCGCCAAGTCGCGGCCGGCCCCTCGGACGGACAAGGCGGCCGACCCCGCGCCGGAGCCGCCCGAGCCGCCGCAGGTCGCCGTCACCGGCAAGCGGATGCTGACCGCGGCCGAGCGGGTCGCGCTGGGGCTGCCCGCCGACGGGCCGATCCCGCGCGCCCGCCCGGCCAGGCGGCGCCGACGGGCGGCCGCCGTCTGACCCGCTCGCCGGGCGGTCAGCCGCCCAGTGGCAGCACCCGTGCGATCCGGATCGACGTGCTGCTGCCACCGGCTGCCGGATAGGCGACGCTGCCGTCGGCGTACGCCTTGAACGCCTGGTAGTCGTGGTCCTTCACGTTGATCGTGAACTTGGCGCCCACGGGCTTGCCGGTGCTCGCGTCGTACACCTGCGCGGCCAGGCCCGAGCCCGACGCCCAGGCCAGCAGCATCCGGCCGGGCCCGTAGCCGACCAGGTGCGGATGGCTCGATCCGGCCGCGGTCTTCACGGTCGTGTCGGACGATCCGGTGCTGAAGTGCTCCAGCCGCACCTGGCCGCCCTGGCTCCACGCGGTCCAGTAGCCCTTGGTCGCGGCGAGCACCAGGTCACCGCCGAACAGGGTGCCGTCGCAGGTGCCCGCCGCGACGGTGCGGTACGGGTTCGGCCGCGCGATCCGGCACGCGTTGTCGGTGGCACAGACCATCACGAAGTGTTTCGTGCGCGGATCCCAGACGATGCGCGAGGTCCACGCGTGGCTGCACCCGACCTCGAAGCTGTCGTGGCCGGACAGGAGCTTGCCGCCCGCGTCGACGACCTGCATCCGGTCGCCTTCGTGGATGTCGACGCAGTCGCCGTTGCGCACCGTGATGGCGACGCCGAAGTACGCCGCGTAGTTGCTGCCGTCGGAGGCGAGGCGGCCGTGGTGCTGGTACCACCAGACGAACCGGGCTCCGGCGTCGTAGCCGCCGCGGGTGCCGGTCAGGTTCGTGACCTGCCGTTCCCATACCTGGTGGCCGGAGTTGTCGAAGCGGACCATGACCATGGTCCGGCACGGGCTCGACGTGCCGCCGCACAGCGGCCCGGTGTGGCAGTCGCCCTTGCGGGTGAGCAGCAGGACGCCGCCGGTGCGGTCGGCCTGGACGTCCTGCAGGTCGATCCCGGTGAAGCTGGTGGGCTTGCCGACGAGGTGGTCGTCGCAGTCGAGGCGGCCCAGGTGGACCCGGCCGTCGGTGCCCAGCCAGGCCAGCCAGGAGCCGCCGGACGGGGTCGCCGCGATGGCCGTGGGCAGCGGTTCGGTGTCGCTCTCGCGGCCGTAGCCGGTGACCCGTACGCCCACGCTGACGTCGGTGACCTTCACCTTCGGGGAGGTGCCGACCGGTCGGGCGCAGTCGCCGGCGGTCTGCGGCGACGGCGTGGTGGAGGTGGTCGGCGTGGCGACGGCCGGGCTGGTGCCCTCCGCCACCGCACCGGTCGGCGAAGGTCCGGACAGGACATCGGCACGGGGTGCGTCGGAGAAGACCGCACTCGCGGCGACGCCGGTGGCGGCGACGAGCACCACCGCCACGGCGGCGATGACGATACGCCGCGAGGTGGACGTCTTCCTGCGGTGTCTGCTGCGGGTCGGCCGGGTGTCGCTCATACCTGTGCGCTCCATGTGTCTGTCGACATTGGTAACCGCGGTACCCGGCGCCGCGATCAGCGCGACTCTACCGACATCACCGCCACACCCGCGGGTAAGGGGGGATGCCGGTCTTGTCCGCCCTGCGGTGACGGGGTCCACCGGTCGGTGGACAGCCGGATTCAGTCCGCCGGTCGTCCCGGGCCCACCCCGGCCGCCGCGAGGCTGTAGCCATGACAACGACACCCCCTCCCCCGGCCATCCGGCTGCGTGGGCTGCGCAAGTCGTACGGCGGCCGCGAAGCCGTCGCGGGCCTGGACCTGACCGTCACCTCCGGCGAGGTCTTCGCCCTGCTCGGGCCGAACGGCGCGGGCAAGACCACCACTGTGGAGATCCTCGAGGGCTACCGCCGCCGCGACGGCGGCGAGGTATCGGTGCTCGGCGAGGACCCCGGCACGGCCGGGCGCGGCTGGCGGGCCCGGCTGGGCATCGTCGCCCAGTCCGCCAACGACCTCGGCGACCTGACCGTCGGTGAAGCCGTACGCCACTTCGCCACCTGCTACCCGAACCCGCGCGACCCGGGCCAGGTCATCGAGCTGGTCGGGTTGACGGCCAAGGCCAGGTCGCGGGTACGGACCCTGTCCGGTGGCCAGCGGCGCCGCCTGGATGTGGCGATCGGCATCGTGGGCCGTCCCGAGCTGCTGTTCCTCGACGAGCCGACGACCGGGTTCGACCCGGAGGCGCGCCGCCAGTTCTGGGACCTGATCCGGCTGCTCAGCGCGGAGGGCACCACCATCCTGCTCACCACGCACTACCTGGACGAGGCCGAGGTCCTGGCCGACCGGCTGGCGGTGATCGCCGCCGGACGGATCGTCGCCGAGGGCACCCCGGCCACCATCGGCGGCCGGGAGACCCAGCTGGCCACGGTGGCCTGGTCCGACGCCACCGGCCGCCGCGTCGAGCAGTCCGCCGACCCGGTCGCCCTGATCGCCGGCCTGGCCGCCGCGGGTCCGGTGGCCGACCTGACCGTGAGCCGCCCCACCCTCGAGCAGACCTACCTCAGCCTGATCGGAGCAGACCTGTGAGCACCCTTTCGCTTCCGTCCAGCGGACGGCTGGGCCTGGCCCGCGGCGCGGTGGAGCTGCGCCAGTTCTTCCGCAGCAAGGCCGCGGTCGGGTTCAGCCTGGCCTTCCCGGCGCTGCTGCTGGTGCTGCTCGGCTCGATCTTCAAGGGATCGGGCGACCACCCGGAGTCGACGGTGGCGCAGGTCTTCTCGGCCAGCATGATCGCGTACGGCATCGTCTCGACCGCGTTCATCTCGATCGGCACCGGCATCGCCACCGACCGCGAGGACGGCACGCTCAAGCGGCTGCGCGGCACGCCGATGACCGCGTTGGCGTACTTCATCGGCAAGTTGCTCGTCGTGGTGGTGACCACGCTGGCCGAGGTGGCGCTGCTGCTGACGGTGGGCGTGCTCGCCTTCGACATGGCGCTGCCCGACGAGGCCGGGCGCTGGCTGACCTTCGCCTGGGTGCTGGCCCTGTCGATGGTGGCGAGCACCGCCCTCGGGGTCGCGGCCAGCGCGCTGGTGCGCAACTCGCGCAGCGCCGGGGTGGTGCTGAACGTGCCGGTGGTGGCGCTGCAGTTCCTGTCCGGGATCTTCGTGCACCCGATCAGCTCGCTGCCGCACTGGATGGTGAACATCGCGTCGTTCCTGCCGGTCAAGTGGATGGCGCAGGGGTTCCGTTCGGTGTTCCTGCCGGACTCGCTGGCCACGCAGGAGCTGGCGGGCGGTTGGGAGCACGGCCGGATCGCACTCGTGCTGGGCGCCTGGTGTGTGATCGGATTGGCACTGTGCCTGACGACCTTCCGCTGGACCACAGAGGACAGGTGAACCACCGCCAGTCCTGGTTCGCCACCCTGGGAACGTGGGACCTCTACTTCGTGATCTCGTACGCCGTCGTGCTGGTGCTCGTGGTCGCCGACCAGGGCACCGGCACGGCGCGTGCCGCCGTCGCGGCCGGGACGCTGACCGCCATGGCGGCCCTGTACGCCTGGTGGGGGCGGCCGCTGATCGCCGCCGACGCCGAGGCCGGGCGGGTGTGGCCGTTCATCGGCGCGGAGCTGGTGCTGTTGGCCGTGGCGATCGCGGCGGTGCCGGTGACGTCCTATATCGACTTCGCGCTGTCGCCGCTGATGTTCATGAGCCTGCCGCTGCGCCAGGCGATCGCCGGGGCGACGGTGGCGAACCTGATGCCGGTGGCGCTGGCCGTCGGACGCGGCGCGGACCGGGCGGACCTGCGTACCACCTCGATCATGGCGGTGTTCGGGGTCAGCCTGTCGGTGCTGATGGGGGTGTTCATCGTGCGGGTGATGAACCAGAGCGAGGAGCGGCTGAAGTTGATCAGCGAGCTGGAGGCCAGCCGGGGCGAGGTGGCGCGGCTGTCACGGGAGGCGGGGGTGGCCGCCGAGCGGTCCCGGCTGGCCGGGGAGATCCATGACACGCTCGCGCAGGGGTTCACCAGCATCGTCACGCTGCTGCAGGCGGTCGGCGCGGAGTTGGAGCGCGAACCGGACCGGGCCCGTGAGCACGTCGACCTGGCGGTGCGTACGGCGCGGGAGAACCTGGCCGAGTCCCGGGCGCTGATCGCGGCCCTGCAACCGGCCGCCTTGGACGCCGGGTCGCTGGAGCAGGCGGTGCGCCGCCAGGCGGAGCGGCTGGCGGAGGAGACCGGCGCGGATGTGTCGTACGCGGTCGGTGGGGATCCGTATCCGCTGCCGACGGCGGTGGAGGTGGTGCTGCTGCGGGCGGCGCAGGAGGCGCTGGCCAACGTACGGCGGCACGCGGGGGCGGCCGTGGTGCTGGTGCGCCTGGACTACCGGGCCGAGGGCGTGGCGTTGAGCGTGCAGGACGACGGGCGGGGCTTCGACGCCGAGCGCGATCGGCACGGGTTCGGCCTGTCCGGGATGCGGGCGCGGGCCGCGCAGGTGAGCGGGGTGCTGACCGTGGACACCGAACCGGGCCGCGGCACGGCCGTCACCCTGGAGGTGCCGTCATGATCACGGTGTTGCTCGCCGACGACCATCCGGTGGTCCGGGCGGGGCTGCGCGGGATGCTGGAGGCCGAGCCGGACCTGCGGGTCGTCGGGGAGGCGGCCTCGGGGCCGGAGGCGGTCACGGCCGCGGCGGCGCTGGTCCCGGACGTGATCCTGATGGATCTGCGGATGCCCGGCGGGGATGGGGCGACCGCCACCGAGCGGATCCTGCGCGGCGGCTCGCGCAGCCGGGTGGTGGTGCTCACGACGTACGAGAGTGACGCCGACATCCTGCGGGCGGTCGAGGCGGGCGCGTCGGGATACCTGCTCAAGGACGCCTCGCCCGGTGAGCTGGCCGCGGCGGTGCGGGCGGCGGCGCGCGGGGAGACGGTGTTGGCACCCTCGGTGGCCGGGCGGTTGCTGCGGCAGGTGCGCCAGCCCGCGCAGCCGGGGCTGTCGGCGCGGGAGGCCGAGGTGCTGCGGCTGGTGGCGCGCGGGTTGACCAACGGCGACATCGGGCGGGAGCTGTTCATCTCGGAGGCGACGGTGAAGACCCATCTGCTGCGGATCTTCACGAAGCTCGACGTCGCCGACCGTACCGCCGCCGTCACCACCGCGATGGCCCGCGGTCTGCTCTGATCCACGACCGAGCCGCGATCGGCGACCGGGGTCGCCGATCGCGGCGGCGGCTCAGGAGAACGTGATCGGGCAGGACAGGCCGTTGAAGGTCACGGCGGTGGGAGCCACCGCCGGACCGATCGCGGTGAAGCCGACGGTCACGGTGTTGGTCGCCCCCGGCGCCACGGCCGGGAACCAGGCCGTGCTGGTGAGGGTCACCTTCGGACCCACCTGGTACCAGTACGTGTTGAACACGCTCTGGAGCGTCTGTCCGGACGTGAACTTCCAGCTCATCGACCATGGTGCGGTGATCGGTGCCGACGAGATGTTCTTGAAGCCGACGGTGGCGTTGAACATGGAGCCGTAGACGTTGCCGACCTTCATGCTGATCTCCGCCGGGCAGGGCCCGCTCGGCGGTGTGGGCTCCGGCAGGCTGTTGGTGAGCCGGATGTCGTCCAGCGACGCGGTGGCCGTGCGCAGATAGAAACCGACCTTGTCGCCCTGCTGGATGCCGCCGGGGTCGGCGGCGCCGAGCGTGGCGGAGGCGCCGCCGGGGGCGGTCACGGTGCCGGTGACGGTGCCCGCCGCCGGGAAGCTCAGGCTGAGCGCGTACCAGCTGCCGACGGTGTGCGGGAACGGCACCGACGCCAGGACGATCGTGGTCCCCCAGGACACCTGCCCGATCTCGAACGTGGTGCCGCCGCGCAGGCCCGCGTAGTAGAGGTTGTTGGGGTTGGCGACCCGGCCGGTGAGGCTGACCAGGTCGGCCGGATTGAGCGTGCTGGTGGGCTTGATCCGGCCGGTGACCGTGGTGCCGATACCGGAACCCGATCCGGCCCAGGCGGTCGGGGTGAGCGTCGTGCCGGACTGCTTCCACACCTTGGAGCCGTCCTCGCTGACGACGGACCAGGTGCCGCCGCTGCCGGTGAGCCAGACGTTGACGGTGGGCTGCTCGAAGTCGTCGGCGAACAGCACGGCCGCCTGGGCGGGTGCGGCGGTCAGGACGTTCGCGGCGGCCAGCCCGCACACGGCGAGGGCGGCCGCGAGCGCGCGGCGGTAGCGGGTGGTTCTCGACATGGCAGCTCCGAGGGGACGGGGCCCGAGGGCCGGGAGATTCCCATCGTGAGCGGACCGGGCGCGGCGCGGTGCCGCTGTTGGACACGGTTGGACGCGGCTACGGGAAGTGCCCGGACCCGCGCGGCGGGTCCGGGCACTCACATGGGCCGGATCAGCTGATGGCACCGCCGACGCTGAGCGCCCCCGACCAGCCGCTGCCGGTGTGGAAGTTCTCGTACAGGACGCCGCCGGAGTTGAAGTACACGTCCATGCTGTTGCTGGGGCCCTGGTTGTGGGATACGGCCGGGCTGTTGGTGATGGCACCGCCGATGTGAATCATCGGGGTCCAGCCGGAGTTCGGCACCCAGGCGTACTGCTTGACCACGCCGTCGTTGTTGAAGTAGACCTCGATGTTGTTGTTGTAGCGGGGGTCGGCGATGACGACGGGGTTGCCGGTGATGTTGCCCGCGAAGGTCATGATGCCCGACCAGCCGGTGGTCGGCGACCAGTACCGCTCCTTGAGGACGCCGTCGCAGTTCCAGTAGATCTCGATGTTGTGGTTGGTCGGGTTGTAGACGACCGCGGGCTGGCCGGTGATGTTGGGGCCGAACTCGCCGGAGGAGTACCACGTGCCGCCGGACAGGTACACCTCGTTGATGCGGCCGCTGGAGCTGTAGTACACCTCCAGGTTGTTGTTGTTCGGGTCGACGATCAGCCGCGGGCTGCCGACGACGCCGCTGGTGATGTAGTTGACCGGCTGCCAGGTGCCGTCGAAGTACCGCTGCGCCAGCAGGCCGCCGGAGTTGAAGAACACCTGGACCCGCTGGGTGGCGGGGTCGTAGCCGACCGAGGCGTGCCCGGTCATACTGCTGGCCAGCTGCAGTCCGCTGCCCCAGGTGCCGCCGGCCGCCGGCCGCCACGCCTGGTAGAGGCCGCCGTTGTAGGGGTAGTAGATCTCGACGTTGCCGACGCGCGGGTCGTAGAACGCGGTGGGGTTGCCGGTCGTCGGCGCGATGTCGACGGTGGTGGCCCAGCCTGTGGACGGTGACCAGATCCGGCCGAGCAGCCGGCCGCCGGAGTTGAAGTACACCTCGACGTTGCCGTTGGCCGGGTTGTAGATCGACGAGGGTACGTTGCCGGTGGGGTCGGTCAGGGTGACCGCCTTGGCCCAGGTCTCGACGTTGGCGACCTGGCCGGTCAGGTAGCCGCCGTAGGCGACGGCGCTGGTCTTGGCCGCCGCCACGCGCAGCCCGCCGGTGGCGTTCCAGGGGGTGGTGTGGCTGCCGGTGGCGGCGACGGTGTCGTTGACCGCCAGCGTCATCAGGCCGGTGCTCGCCCGGTAGGTCGCGGTGACCTTGGTCCACACTCCGGCGCGGGCGGTGTCGGCCGCGGAGGAGACGGTGTCCCAGACCGGACCCACGGAGTCGGTGCGGGACATGGCGAACCGCCACGTCTTGGCGGTGGCGTCGGAGGAGACGGTGAACGCGGCGGTGTTGGTGCCGTCCTGGGACAGGACGGTCCCGCCGAGTGACGTGGGTTTGACCCAGGCCGAGACGGAGAAGTCGCCGTTGGTCGCGATGGCGGGGCCGCTGGTGGCGAGCATGCCGCTGGTCCCGTTGAACTGGGCGTCGGGGCTGAACGTGTCACCGGTGTGCCAGGTGGAGCCGCTGTTGCCGGTGAGCGGCAGTGCCGCCGTGCCGCCGGGCGGGTTGTCCGACGCGCTGGTGATCGCGGTGCCGTTGCCCGCGCCGGCGGGCATGTCGCTCAGCGTCCACACGTGCGGCGCGATGGACAGCGTCTGCGAGGTCCGGCCGGTGAGGGTGCCGGTGCCGTTGGCGCCGCCGGTGCCGGCGACCAGGCTGCTGGTGGTCCAGGCCTTGGTCACGCTGCCGGTCGTGGTGGTGCGCAGGTCGGGCAGGTTGTCGTTGTTGGCGTCGGTGGCCTGGAGGGTGAGGGCGGCGCCGGTGTTCCAGCCCGAGGCGCTGAGCAGGTACGGCGAGTAGGCGAGGGTGCCGGTCGACATGTCCAGGCCACGCCACAGGTAGAGGGCGCCGGTGGTGGGCTGCCACAGGAACATGTCGGTTTTCTTGGGGGCGCTGCCGCCGATCTGGGTGGTGGCGATCTTCCACTGGTCCCAGTTCATGTCCCCCGCGGGCGTCTGCGTGGTGAGGCGCGTGACGTTCTGCAGGTTCTGGATGCTGGCGTAGTAGTAATAGTTCAGGTGGTAGTTGCCGGCGGTCCCGGCGACGCCGATCAGGTCGGGCGTGGTGTCGCCGGTGCCCAGTGCGTCACCGGCGTTGGCGATCTGCAGCGGCCAGGTGTTGGGCACAGGGAGGTACTGGTCGTCGAGTTCGAGCAGGTCCGACGATGTGATCGTGTATTCGTTGCCGGAGAGCTGGGCCAGCAGCGGTGAGCCGTCGCCGTTGCCGGCGATGACCATGCCGGTGCCCTTGTCCGCCGTGGCGGTGGCGTTGGGGTAGTAGACGAGCACGTCCTGGAATCCGCTGCCGGTGAACAGGCCGGTGATGACCTGCGCGCCGTCGAAGTCGGCCGGCCGGTTGTCGCCCACCACGCCGTTGCCGTTGACGCCGAGGTTGGTCGCGGTGGTCGTGACGGTGTAGCCGCTCTGGCCGGGGGCCAGCCAGACGCCGGAGCCCAGGCCGTTGGCGGCGCCGACGGTGACCAGGTCCGCGATGCCGTCGGCGGTGAAGTCGTTGTCGCGGTACGCGGTGGCCACCGGTGCGGTGGTGAACGTGATCGAGGCGGTGTCGACACTGACGTTGCCACCGGCCGAGACGCTGTTGATGCTCAGCACGTTGGTCCGCCGGGTGGGGCGCACGGTGATGCCGGCGTTGCCGTTGGCGTCGGCGGCGACGCTGACCGGCGGACCGGCGTTGAGCTGGTACACGTAGCTGGCCGGGGCGGGTCCGCTGACGGGTTTGGTGACGGCGATCGTGACGGGCTGCCCGATCTGGGTGCTGCCGTTGGCGGGCGGCACCGCGCTGGGGGCGCCGGGCCGGGCGGGGTCGAAGTTGAACTTGCAGGTCGTCGACAAGCCGCTGGTGGCGAAGCCGTCCCAGACCTGCACGCGCCAGGAGAACTCGGTCAGCGACGTGCCCGCCTTCGAGACGAGCAGCGGTTCGTCCAACACCAGCACCGCGGAGGTGTTGGAGCCGGTGGTGAAGGTGTTCCAGTCCGTCGACTTGATCAGATTGGCGGGGTCGCTCGACTTCCACACCTCGTACTTGACACCGAGGATGGTGCCGTCCGGGTCGGACACGGGGGCGTACAGCGTCACCGAGCCGTCGCCGACGGTGGTGACGGTGCCGGTGCAGGCGGTCTGCGGGCTGGTGGTCAGGTTCGTCGGGGTCGACGGCGTGTGGTTGTACGTGATCGACATCGACATCGACGAGAGCGAGAACTCCTTGTACGACGCGGTGTTGGAGGTCTCGTTGGCGTCACCGGTGAACACGAAGGTCTGGGTGGTCTTGCCCGCCGCCACGTCGGCGTTGACGGCCGACAGCACGTTGAAGGCGACGCCGTGGGCCGGGCAGTTGGAGTTGTAGCCGCCGGAGAACGACGGGGCGTCGATCACCGCGCCGAGGTTGACCGAGTTGTACCAGTAGTTCCAGGTGGCGTTGCCCGAGTTCAGTGTGGTCGCCGGGGCGAAGACGCGGGTCACGGCCGCGGTGCACGACCCGGAGTAGGCGTTGTAGACGCTGAGGTATGCGTCGCTGATCGAGGCGCCGGCCAGGGTGCCGGTGTCGATGTTGAAGTTGACCATGGTGCGGGCGTGCCAGGGCGTGTTGGCCCAGCCGAGCTGGAGCCGATCCGGGTCGGGGTCGGCGGTGTTCATCCACTTGTTGGAGCTGGGGAACGCCTCGGCGACGCTGGCGTAGGCCACCCGGGGGGCGCCGCTGGAGGGCATGTTCGGGGCCCATGACGGGTCGACGTACACCGGGTAGACGGTGTTCGGGCCGGTGAGCAGCGCCGCGTCGGGAATCAGGGCGATGGCGCGCGGGGTGGTCTTGGTGGCGACCCGGGCGTAGGCGGGCGCCTGGCCGGGGGCGTCCAGACTGGACGCGCCGGCGGCGCGGGCGTCCGGCCCGGACCGGCCGGTGCTGCCGGAGTCCCACATGACCGGCGCGGGGGCGGAGAAGACGGCGTGGCCGAACCGGTCGGCGGCGGAGAGGTTGCCCGCGCCGTCCTGCGTCACGGTGAGGCCGTCGGTGCTGGTGGCCAGGTCGAGCTGGCGCAGGGCCGGGTTGGCGGCGGCCCTGGCGTCGTGGATGACGAAGACCTGGGTGAAGCCGCCGGCGCGGGTGGCGGTCAGCCGCAGGTCGACGCCGGGCAGGACGTCGCGGTAGGTCGCGGTCGGGCCGGCCAGTTCGGGCCGGGGCAGCGCCATCGGCAGCGACAGGGCCAGCTTCTTGCCGCTGTTGCGCATGGTGACCAGTGGCTGGGATCCGCCACCGGAGAAGGTCAGGTCGCTGCTGGTCGCGACAGGTGCGACGGTGCCGTCGGCCGCCAGGCGCAGGGTCGCGTCCAGCGGGGTCCACTTGCCGCCGACCCGCTTGCGGACCGGGACCGCGGCCCGGGTCAGGGTGAGCGAGCCGTTGGGGTTGGCCGTGAGGGTGTCGGTCGGCGTCGTCGCCGCCGTCACCTCGACGGGTTTGCCGGTGCGCTTGGCCCGCGCCATCGCGTCGGCCTCGGCGACGACGGCGGGCGCGGCGGCCGAGGCTGCCGTGGCCGGCGCCGCCGTGGCCGGAACGGCCGGGGCCACCGCCCCGGATGACACGGCGAGCGCCGCGGCGAGCATGGGGACAATCAGCCCGTGTGATCGTCGTATACGCATGTCAGGTCCACTCTCGACAGGAGAGGGTGATGCCACCCCCGTGATCGAGAGAAGCTAATCAGTTCGATGCGAAGCTTTCTTGTGGCTTGGATCACAGTTTGATTACCGATCTCGATTCGATCAGGGTGGGGGGTCCCTCCTGCGGGTGGAAACCCGCACGCGAGGCGCCGGCGCCGCAGGTAGCGTGGCCCCCATGCCCCCGCAGCT
Source organism: Catellatospora tritici (assembly GCF_019083965.1). GTDB lineage: Bacteria > Actinomycetota > Actinomycetes > Mycobacteriales > Micromonosporaceae > Catellatospora > Catellatospora tritici. The sequence goes on along the minus strand of NZ_JAHRCY010000003.1, from coordinate 140,279 downwards.
GCCACATCTCGACCCCGGCGTTCCCGACACGAGAGGACCCGCGCGGTACCTGTGGTGGCTCATCCGCCGCCAGTGGCCGCGGGCGCTGCGGGCCAGCCTCGTCGCCACGACATGGATGATCGGCCTGGCGATCCGGCCGTACCTGATCGCGCGGGCGATCGACGACGGGCTGCGGGCCGGGGACACCGCGGCGCTGCTGACCTGGGTCGCCGCGATCGTCGGCACCGGCGTGGTGGTGGCGTACCTGGGAATCATGCGGCACCGGACGATGACCTTCCTGCGCGAGGACGCGACGGCGCGCTCGTCGCAGGTGCTCCTGCACCACATCGCGCGACTGGGCGCGGTGCTGCCGCGCAAGGTCGCCGCGGGTGAGGTGGCCACGGTCTCCGGCACGGACGTGGCGCAGACGTCGTGGGCGCTGACGATGACCGGACCCGGTGTGGGCGCGGTCCTGTCGTACGCGACGGGGGCGTTCGTGCTGTGGGGAGTCGATCCGATGCTGGCCCTGTTCGTGCTGCTCGGTGTCCCGGTGGTCGTGCTGGTGGTGGGGCCGCTGCTCAACCGGCTGCAGCGGGTGGACACCGGCTACCGGCAGGAACTGGGCCTGCTGACCACCCGAGCCGGTGACATCGTGTCCGGGCTGCGGGTGCTGGCCGGGGTCGGTGGGCGGGACCTGTTCGCCCGCCGTTACGCCGACCGGTCGCAGCGGCTGCTGCGGCAGGGCTACCGGGTGGGCGCGATCATCAGCTGGGTGCAGGCGCTGACGGTCGGCATCCCCGCCCTGTTCCTGGCCGCGATCGTGTGGCTGGCCGCGCGGATGGCCGCCGCGGGGGAGATCACCGTCGGGGAGATGGTCGCCGTCTACGGGTACGTCGCCATCCTGGCGATCCCGGTCTTCTTCCTGCTCGAAGGCGGCTTCATGACCGTACGCGGCCTCGTCGCCGCCCGGCGCATCATCGCCCTGCTACGGATCGAGCCCAACACCGTGCCCGGTGCCCGCCCGGCCCCCGAGCACCCCGCCGACCTGCACGATCCGCACTCGGGGCTGACCGTCCCGCCGCAGGGCCTGATCGGCGTCGCCGCCAGCGACCCCGCCGACGCGATCGCGCTGGCCGACCGGCTCGCCGGTTACGTCACCAGTGAGGTGACCTGGGGTGGTCTGCCGGTCACCGGGGTCGACCCGGCCGAGGTCCGGGCGCGCATCCTGGTCGCCGACCACGACTCGCACCTGTTCAGCGGGCCGCTGCGCGACGTGCTGCGGGTCCGGCCCGACGTCACCGACGCCCAGATCGCCGCCGCGGTCCGTACCGCGTCGGCCGACGACGTGGTCGACTCGCTGCCCGGCGGCCTCGACGCGATGATCGAGGCCCGCGGCCGCAACCTGTCCGGCGGCCAGCGCCAGCGGATCCGGCTGGCGCAGCACCTGCTCGCCGAGCCTGACGTCCTGATCCTCATCGACCCGACCTCGGCCGTCGACTCGCACACCGAGGCCCGGATCGCCGACCGGCTGCGCGAGCACCGCACCGGCCGGGCCACCGTCGTGTGCGCGACCTCGCCGCTGCTGCTGGACCAGAGCGATCTGGTGGCCTATCTGCACGGCGGCCGGGTCGTCGCCGTCGGAGTCCACGACGAGCTGCTGAAGACCGAACCCGGCTACCGGGCGCTGGTGGCCCGCGAGGCCGACGAACCCGAGACCGACGCCGCGGCGGGGATGGGAGCACTGCGTTGACCGGCACCGCCACACCGGAGAAGCCAGTGGCCAGGGCGCTGCCCGTAGCCGACGCGGGGACCGTGCGCCGGTCCGTCGTCGAGCTGGCCCGCACCGAGAAGCGAGCGCTGGGTCTGGCGCTGGTGCTACACGTGGCCGCCGCGGTCGCCGGGCTGGCCTCGCCGTGGCTGATCGGGCAGATCGTCGACCGGGTGACCGGCGGCCAGGGCGCGGCCCACGTGGACCGGCTCGCGCTCACCATCGGGGGCTGCGTGGTCGCGCAGATCCTGCTCTCGCGCACCGCGCAGAACATCGGCAACCGGGCCAGCGAGCGGGCCAACGCCCGGCTGCGGGAGGACTTCGTCGCCCGTACGCTGCGGCTGCCGATCTCGGTGGTCGAGCGGGCCGGTACCGGCGAGTTGGCCACCCGCAGCTCGGTGGACGTGGCGACGGTCGGCAACACCGTGCGCGAGGTCGTGCCGACGGTGCTGATCTCGGCGATCCAGCTGGTCCTGGTGGTGGCGGCCGTGTTCGTGCTGCAGCCCGTGCTGGGGTTCGCCGTCCTGGCCGGGGTGCCGACGACGGTCGTCGTGGCGCGCTGGTACCTGCGCCGGGCACCGCGGGCGTACCTGGCCGAGGGTGAGGCGACCTCGGAGCTGACCGAGTCGCTGACCGCGACCGCCGAGGGCGCGCGGACCGTGGAGGCGCTGCGGCTGGGGCCGGCACGGGTCCACGAGGGTACGGCGCGGATCGCGCGCCAGTGGCAGACCCGGCGGGCCACGCTCGCGCTGCGCAGCGTCTTCTTCCCGGTCACCGAGGCCGGGTACGCGCTGCCCGCCGCGGCGATGCTGCTGGCGGGCGGGTTCTTCCTCGCCCACGACTGGGTCACCCTCGGCACGGTCGTCTCGGCGACCCTCTACGCGCAGCAGACCATCGACCCCCTCGACCGGATCATGATCTTTCTGGAGCAGGCTCAGCGCGGCATCGCCTCGCTGTCCCGGGTGCTCGGCATCGGACTCGTCCCACCGGAGCAGCGAGGGGTCGCCTCGGCCCCGCCCGGTCGGCGGCTGGTCGCGCGCGGGGTGCGCTTCTCCTACCCCGGCGGCGGCGACGTGCTCCACGGCATCGACCTGGAGGTGCACCCCGGCGAGCGGCTGGCCGTCGTCGGCCCGTCCGGGGCGGGCAAGTCGACGCTGGCCCGGCTGCTGGCCGGGATCGACGCACCGCGTGCGGGCGCCGTCAGCCTCGGCGGCGTACCGGTGCACGACCTCGACCCGGCCGAGCGGCGCCGCCGCATCGCGCTGGTCACGCAGGAGCACCACGTCTTCATCGGCACGCTGCGCGACAACCTCGCCTTCGCCGCCCCGGGCGCCTCTGACGGCGACATGCTGTCCGCGCTCGTCTCGGTGGGCGCCGACTGGTACGCCGACCTGCCCGACGGTCTGGACACCGAACTCGGCGACGGGGCCCGGCAGCTGAACCCGGCCGACGCGCAGCAGTTGGCGCTGGCCCGGCTGGTGCTCGCCGACCCGCACACGCTGATCCTTGACGAGGCCACCGCGGCGCTGGATCCGACGACCGCCCGGCGTACGGAACGGTCGCTGGGCGCCGTGCTGGAAGGGCGGACGGTCATCGCGATCGCGCACCGGCTCTACACCGCGCACGACGCCGACCGGGTCGCGGTGCTGGAGGGTGGCCGGATCAGCGAGCTGGGCAGCCATGACGAGCTGGTGCGCGCCGGTGGGGCGTACGCGGCGCTGTGGCGGTCCTGGCACGGCGACCAGGCCTGATCGGCGGCGGTGGTGGGGCGGCCCGCGGCGGGCCCCCCCCGGGCAGACCCACCGGGGGCGACGGGGGCCCCGAGGT
>NZ_JAHRCY010000003.1:0-136695 GCF_019083965.1 Catellatospora tritici | reverse complement strand
CGCCGGTGGGGCGTCCGCGGCGCTGTGGCGGTCCTGGCACGGCGACCAGGCCTGGGGGGGGGGGGGGGGGGGCCCCCGCGGGGCGGCCCACGACGGATCAGCCGACCAGGGCGACCTTGGCGCCCTTCTTGGCCTGCCCCCACTGCGACGGGTCGCCGTCGGCGGCCGAGGCGGCCGTGGCAGTGGCGAGGGCGCCGACGGTCACGAGGGCGGCCAGGGCGGCGAGGCGGGCGAGCTTGCGCACCGGAATCTCCTTCCGTGCGGCGGGACCTTCCCGCGGCACGACATCAGGTTCGTACCCGGGGCTTGTGATCGGCTTGGAAGCCACTTGGCCCACCGCTCCAGCAATGGCCGTACGGATAGTCGCCCGTCAGGTACTCACGGTCACGGTCGGACGCCGTGTCGCCGATGGCCAGGGGTACGTATCGCACCTCCCCCGTGACGCGATCGGCCGGACCGGGCCGTTCCGCGTCCGAGTACGACGGACGAATGTTAACGAGACGCCATCGCTCGGCTATTCGAGTGGAGCACATCGGCTGGCATGGAAACTCTTTACGCCCGGGGATTCCACGGCCTACATTTCCCAAGAAGGTCGTCAATCTCCGCGAGGTACCATGCAGCCACAGATCCCCATTGTGGGAAGCGCCGATCCGAACCGCGACCACGGCAGTCCGATGAATGATCCGGTGGCTCCGGCCGCCCTGGTCGCCGCGCCGCCGCGAGCGACCGCGCCGGCCCGCGGGTTCGTGGGCGGGTTCACCGCCGAGGCCGTCTACCACAGGCTGCGCGACCAGAGCGTCGCGCGCACGGCGGGGCTCACCGAGTCGTAGCACTTCGGGCGCTGTTTCCTGTTGCCTATTCGCCCATTCGCGCCCCCTTGCCTTGAAGATGCCGTCGCGTGTCGCCATCCTGAGTCGGCAAGCATTACCACGATCGCGGACGCTCCATTCCGCGAATCTTCGTCGTGCCGCCCGACGCTGGATCGGCGGCTCTTCAATGGCGCCGTGAATCAAAGGAGCGCAGCCATGCGCGTATTCGTGAACTACCGCACCGGTGATGCCACCTATGCCGCGGTGCTGATCGACGAGAAGCTCTGCGAGCAGTTCGGCAAGGACAACGTCTTCCGGGACAACCGCTCGATCGGGCTGGGGGTCGACTTCAGGCCCAAGCTGTGGGGCAGCCTCGCCCACAGCGACGTGCTGGTCGTCGTCATCGGGCCGCGCTGGCTGACGTACGGCGCCGACGAGACCGGCGCCGGGCGTCGACTCGACGACCTGGACGACTTCGTCCGCTGCGAGATCGCGCTCGGCCTGCGCATCGGCATCCGGGTGGTCCCCGTGCTCATCGGCGACACGCCCGCGCCGCGGGCCGCCCAACTACCCGACGACATCGCCGACCTGGCGCACCGCCAGTACCTCCGGCTGCACGACCGCGGTGCGCACCACGACGTCGCCCGGCTGGTGCGCGAGATCGCCGACGAGATCGGCCCCGACCCGGTGGCCCAGCCCGTGGTCGACCACGAAGGCACCGTCGCCTTCCTGCAGTACGAGCTCAGCGGCACCGCGATGCCCTCCCGGCACCAGCGGGAACGGCTCCGGACGCTCGTGCACGAGGCCGCCGGAACCGCACGGCTGGTCGACGCGGAGGTCATCGCACAGCCCGACGGTCTGATGGTGTCCCTGCCCTCGACCAACCCGTCGACCCGGCTCACGGTCACCTTCGTGCGCGCGCTCGCCCAGCGGCTGGAGACCAACACAGACCTGCCGCGGCTGCGGGTTGCCATGGATGAGGGCCTGCTGCACACCCCGAACGGGCTCGACGCCGCGGACCGGGCCAGGCACCTGCTCGGACTGCCGCACATCGACATCGTGTTCAAGCGGGCCGAGGCAGCGCGACTGGTGCTGGTGCTCAGTGAGACGTGCTTCGTCGCGGCCCGGCAGGTCAACGTCGACCGGGCCGCGTACGCCGAGATCGCGCTGGCCCACCATGACCGGTGCTGGCTGCACGTGCCGGGCTACTCGGCGCCGCCCGGACTGCCGCCGGTCCCCCACGCGTCCGGCGCCCCGGAGCGTCCCCAGCCGCGGCCACCGGCGCCGCGTACGACATTCGCGCAGACCGGCGGCATCGCCATCGGCGGTGACGTGCACGGTTCGGTCTACAACGGCGACCGCGTCACCGGCACCGTCAACCACTACCACCACCCAGTGCCGGAGGAGACCGAGCCGTGACCACGAACGAGCAGCCGGCCGCGCCCGAGTCGGCGCCCCCGCCCGAACCCGGCGGCGCGCGATCCCCCGCGGGCGCCGCCGAGACGCCCCGGGGCGCGAAGAGTGGCAACTCCGACGGCACCGGCGCGAAGACCAACGACACCGCCACGGACCCGGATGAGGACAGCGCGGCCGCCAACGCGGACGACGAGCCGGGCCGCGCCTCCGAACGATGGAAGTACGTCCGCGCGGCGCAAGACGCCTTCGGCGGCGACTCCGTACGGGACAAGTTCGTCTTCCACCTGACCGGCGGAGGGCAGGCGACCGCACCGCTGCGGCAGCTGTCCCCGACGCTGGAGCAGCTGGCACGCCGGGCGTTCGTGGATCCGGCGGACTGGGACGAGGTCCGCAGGCAGTTCGTCGGCCGGCGCACGGTGATCCTGCGGGGACACTCGGGCCATGGCCGCCTGACCATGGCGACCCGCCTGTTGCAGGGCGCCGACGCCAAGATCATCTATCAGCTGGACCCGAGGGTCGACGTCGCGCGAATGGCCGAGCGAATCAGCGGCCAGAAACTCGAGACCGGCACGGCATTCCTGCTCTGCCAGCCCGAGGACGTCGCCGGTCTCGACAGTTACACGCTCCAGAGCCTGGAGAAGGTCCTCACCGACGCGGATGCCCGGCTGGTCGTCACCGTGGGCCAGGAGACCCGCCTCGCCGAGGCCGCGCTGCTGACGTACGTACTGGAGCTGCCGACCGCGCCGGAGCTGGACAAGGTGATGCGCAGGCACCTCGACTTCTGGGTCGACGAGCACCGGGCACGGCTGATCCTGGCCGACGTCGAGATCGCCACGATCATCGCCGAGCAGTTGGCCGGATCTGGTGCCACCTGCGAGACGGCGGCGTTCTGCGCGTTCGTCCTCAGCCGGCAGGACGAGGAGTCTCTCGATCCTCAGCGGGTCAGGGATCTGCTCAGGCGACGGGGCGGCCACGAGTTCGACATCTGGTTCGACGGCCTCACCGAACTTGAGATCCGCTGCTTCGCGATCGCGTTGGCCGTGCTCGACGGCTCACCCCTGGAGGATGTCTCCGACGCGGCCCGCCGACTGTTCATCCGGCTGTCCCAGACGGACACGGTGGCGCTCACCGACGAGTTGAAGATCCGGGTCCGCGAGCGGGATCCGTTCGCTCTCAGCACCCCCCAACTGGCCCGGATCCTGCAGGCTCGGCTGTCGGGCGGGACGGAGACCGATGCGGAGACCGGCCCGCTGACCATCGGGTACCGCGACGTCGAATATTCCCGCCGCGTCATCGAACGGGTGTGGCGTGAGCATCTGATCCACGACGAACTGCTCGAGTGGCTGACCGAGCTGGTCCTGACCGGCTCCGAGCAGGTCCGAGTGTTCGCCAGCAGCACCGTGGGGCTGCTGGCCAGATATTCGTTCGCCTGGGTGGAGCGTAGGGCGCTGCAGACGTGGGCGGTGAGCAAGCTGTCGCGGCTGCGGGAAGGCGTCGCCGACGCGCTGCGGGTGGCCTACGCCGAACAGCGCCTGCGGCCGACGGTCCAGACCGTGGTCCGCCGGTGGTACGCCAACCGGGCCGCGCCGCTGGGCCAGTCGACCGCCGCGATCGCCCACGGCGCCGGCATCACGCTGGACGACACCGCCGACCGGTTCGAAGCCCTGCGGCGACTATGCGTGGTCGACGACGTGGAGGTACACACCATGATCGGCCGAGGGTTGACGTGGCTGCTGGTGGACGAACCGGCGACCGTCGCGCCGTCGATGTACTCCATGATCGAGAAATGCCTGGCCGACCCGAAGCGCATGCTCGCCGGCACCCGCGCCTTCCTGGTCGTCGCCAACGATCTGATCACCACCGATGCGACGACACGTTGGCCTTCCCTGCTGCACCTGGCCAACCAGCACGCCGACTTGCGTGAGCCGCTCTTTCGCATGTGGGCACGCACGTTGCGAGACGGGAACGTGAACGTCGTCGCCGAGCGGGTCGTACGCAACTGGGCGATGTTGGGCGAGGCCGACCCTGCCGTCGGTGAGGCTTTCGTCCGCATGGTGCGCAGCACTCAGCGCGTCGACGGTCACTCGGGCGCTGTCTTCGCGCGCATGGCCCGGCAGTGGGTCGACAGCGATCAACTGCTGCCCCTGCCCCAGATCGCCCGTTCTGTTGAGCGCGTGCTCACCGCCTGACCAGTCAAGGAGCCGACAGATGACGACTGTGCCGCTGATTCTCAAGCAGGAGCCCGCCGAACGGTTCAGCCGGGCCCAGCGGATCCGCACCCCCGACGTGGCGGTGGTGTACGCCACCGCCGACGGCGGCGTGGAAGTGATCGACGAGGGCAGACCGACCACGCTGCTGGACCAGCTCAGCAAGCGATTCCAGCACCGCTACGAGGTCGATATCAGCGACCACCAGCGGTGGATCGAACTGCACTCGATGCCGCCCGCGGCGAAGGGCGGGGTCTACCGCTTCCAGGCCCGCGTCAACATCGGTTTCCGCGTCTGCTCGCCCGCGGAGGTCGTCCGGCGCAACTTCCGCGACGGCCTGCCTCTGGTCTCCAACCATCTGATGCGCGTCATCAACCAGATCACCAGCGACTTTCCCATCGAGGAAGCCCAACGCGCCGAGCAGACGGTCAACCAGCGGCTGCAGGGCCGCCAGATCATCGAAGGCTGCATCGAACTCTATCTGTGCCACGTCGACCTGCGGCCCGACGCCGAGGCCCGTTCTCATCTCGCCCGGCTGGAAAGCGCCCACCGGGCGCAGGAACTCGGCGTGCTCCAGCACGGGCTGAACGTGCAGGCGGCACAGGGCAAGGCCGAGGTGGACGCGATCGGTCAGCAGGCCGACCTCGAAGCGCGCGAGCGCGAGCGTCTCGCGCTCGCGGGCCGACCGATGAGCGCACAGGACATGATCGCGCTGCATCTGGAACGCAATCCGCACGACACCGCCGGGGCGATGGAGATGATCGCCAGGTTCCGGGCGACGGAGGTCGCCCAGGCGGAAGCGGCGGCGGTGCGCAACCACGAGATGATCAGGGCGCTCGCGGAGAGCCGTTTCCTGCTGCCGGGCGATCCGGCGGTCGGCCACCTCGTGAACAACGCCCTCGGGCTGGGCCCCGCGCAGGCGCTTCCCAAGGCTGCGTCGTCCCCTGACGACTGGAACGCCCCGCTGCCCAACGGCGGCCGGGCGGACGGGCCCCGCGAGCAGGCTCAACTGCCCGGCATCATTCCGATCTACGTGGCCGTGGACGCCGCGGCGGCGGTCGGACCGGTGGGCCACCGCCTCAACGACGGGCTGCGTTCGCTGGTCGAGGACATCGCCTCGGCCGGGGAACTGGCCCGGGTGATCCGCCTCGGGATCACCACCTTCGCCGAGGGCGCCATGCTTCAGCGCAGTGCGCAGGACGCCCTCGCCTCGTCCCTGCCCATGGTGTCCGGCGGTGGCCGGGCGCGCCTGCTGCCCGCGCTCGATCTGCTGGCCGACCGCATCCCCCGCGACGCGGAGGCGTTCAAGCAGCTGACACCGGCCCTGCGCCGTCCGCAACTCATGATCTTCTGCGCCGGCGAACCGGCTGACGCGCGGCAGTGGCAGAGCGCCTACGACGCGCTCAGCGACCGGCAGCGCAACCGGTACGCCCCGGACATCGTGGCCTGCGGCAGCGCCGACACGCCCCCCGAGCTGCTGCTGGAGCTCGCGTCCCGGCCGGAGCTGGCGTTCTCGGCCTACGACGGGGACCTGTCGGTGGCCGTCGACAACTTCCTGTACTTCGTGCAACGCCGGACCCGGGACCTCGCCCAGGGCGTGCTGGACGGCGACCAGATCGCCTTCCTGGCCGGCCCGCCCGGCTACCGCCCCGCCGCCGACCTCACCGACCGCCGCTACTGAGGAGACCTCCGCCATCATGAACGAGATCCGGGCCACTCTGCTGCCCGTCTACTTCGTCGTCGACGAGTCCGCGTCGATGGCCCCGCACATGGCCGAGCTGAACAAGGGCCTGGCGGACCTGCACGCGGCGCTGCTCGCCCAGCCGATGACGGCCGCGAAGGTGCGGATCACCGTGATGGGTTTCTCCGACACCGTCAAGCTGCACCTGCACCTGGCCGACCTGCGCCGGGTCACGTCCCTGCCACAGCTGACGATCCGGACGCAGACCTACTACTCGGCCGCGTTCGACGCGCTGGACAAGCAGATCCCGGTCGACATCAAGCATCTGAAGGATCAGCAGTTCGCCGTACACCGGCCGGCCGTCTTCTTCCTCACCGACGGTCAGCCGACCGACGGCACGCTGTGGCATGACGTCCACCGGCGACTGGTCGACCGGGTACGCACGCCCAGCGGGCCCAACATCGTCGCCTTCGGGGTCGGGGACGTCCACCCGCAGACGATTCTCAGCGTCGCCACCAGCCAGCACTACGCGTTCGTCTCCACCAGGGGCATGGACATCAGTGTGGCGATCGCCAACGTCTGCGTCGAGCTCACCAGAAGCGTCATCAGGTCGGGCAGCCTGGTGGGCAGCAGCAACCCCGAGCTGTTCGTCGAACGCCCGCAGGGCTTCGCCATGGCGATCGACCTCGTCTGATGGATCGCGGGAAGAACGAAGTGGCGGGATATCGCGCTGTCACTCCGCCGCCGCAGGCCGGCTGGGACGCGGCGCCGCGCATCCACAATCAGCCGCGGCCGGGCGACTGGGCCCGGATCGTGATCGACACCGGGAACGACCAGATCGAGCCCCAGCCGTACCCCGCGTACAGCGTGCCGGACACCATCTGCGACGGCTGGTCCACGCCGGACTTCACGGTACGGATGGCCAGCTGCCGCGGGGACGCGCACCGGGCCACCGGGCAGCCGCGGCAGGACCACGCGGTGACGACCCTGCACCCGTCCGGTGCGCTGCTGTTCGCGGTGATGGACGGGGTGTCCTCGGCGCCGCTGTCCCATCTCGGTGCCGAACTGACCGGGCACACGGTGCTGCAGGCCCTGTGGGACGCCGTCGACGTGCGGCCGCCCTGGGAGGAGGTGTTCCAGCGGGCCGCCGACGCGCTGCTGAGCTCCCGGCAGGGACTGCGTCCGGCGGAGTCGGCCGAGCACGTCGAGCGACGGCTGGGCACCACCGTCGTGGCCGGGGTGGTGACCGCCACGACCGGCGGGCCGTTGGCCCGCGTCGCCCGGATCGGCGACTCGGGCGCGTGGTGGCTGCGCGGCGGTTCGTACCGGTCGGTCTTCGACCCCAAGGGCCGAGGCGCCGCGACGGTCGACTCTCGGGTCGCGGGGCTGCCCCGGGTCCCCGCCCGGGTGGAGTCGGAGGAGGTCCTGCTCTCCCGGGGCAGCGTGCTGCTGGTCGCGACCGACGGGATCGGCGACCCGCTCGGCGACGGCACCGGGTTGGTCGGGCAGCTGTTCAGTACGGCACTCGCCGAGCCGCCACCGCTGCTGGGCTTCGCCCACCTGGTCGACTTCGCCCGGGAGACCTTCGACGACGACCGCACGCTGCTTGCGATCTGGCCGGGAGGGCCGCGATGAGTCCGTATGACATCACCAGGGTCGACGAGGCCGTCCTGGTCCACCACGACGAGCTGGGCGTCGGCGGTCAGGCAAAGGTGAGCCTGGTCCACGCCCCCGGCTTCGACCAGCCGATGGCTTACAAGGCGTACAACCAGCAGAGCCTGTCCCAACTGGATGCCGACGCCCTGGAGCAGCTCATCGACCTGCCCGGCTCGGCCGAACCCGGCCTGCGTGAGGTGCTGACCACCCGAACCGCGTGGCCGAAGGCCGTGGTGCAGCGCGCCGGGCAGGTGTGCGGCTTCCTCATGCCGGTCGCGCCCGCCGGATACACGGCCTACCTCCGCCTGCCCGACGGGATGAAGCCGCAGCTGCTCGCGCTGGAGTTTCTGCTCAACCCGGTCGAGTACATGGCCAACGTGAACCTGCCGGTCACCGAGCGACAGCGGCTCGAACTGCTGGCGGAACTCGCCCGGCTGCTGCACCTGCTGCACAGCGCGGGCGTGGCGGTCGGCGACCTGTCACCGAAGAACGTGCTGGTCAGGCTCACCCCGCCCAGCTGCCACCTGCTCGACGCCGACGCCATGCGGGTGCGCGGGCGCTCGGCGCTGCCCCAGGTGGAGACACCGGATTGGAGTGTGCCCAGCGGTGAGGAGCTCGGCACCGTCGCCACGGACAGTTACAAGTTCGCGCTGGTCGTGCTCAGGATCCTGCTGTCGGACCAGTACGCCGGGGACCCGGCGGCGCTGCGACCGCGCCATCCCGAACTCGCCCTGCTGGCCGAGCAGGCGCTGAGCCGGTCCACGTCCGACCGGCCCGGCCCCGGCCAGTGGCTCGGCGCCATCGAGCGGGCGCTGCCGAACGCCTCGGTGCAGATCCCGACGGTGCCGGTCGCCCCGCGGCCCGTACCGGGCCCGGCCACCCCGGCGCAGGTGCCGCCCGGCGGCCTGGTCATCCCGGCCAGGCCCCCGACGAGAACGAGCCGCTCGGGCGTCCGGTTTCTGGTCGGCGCCGGTCTGGCCGCGGTCGTCGCGCTCGCCCTGTGTGTCGGTTGTTTCAACCTGCTCGGCCGCAACAACGACAACTTCGACGCCACGGGCACCGAGCAGGCCGTGGCGAGCTATGCCGCCGACGACCCCGGCGGCGGCGACCCGGGGACCGGGGGCGGCGGAGCCGACGACGGGGCCGAGCAGGCTGCCGCCGTCCAGGCCATCCTGACTCCGTCCAAGGTCGACCGCAACAATCTCACCCACGCGGTCGCGAACATCAGCGGCTGCGACAACCTCGCGGCGAACATCGCCGCACTGCAACGCGTGGGCAACGGCAGGCGGGCCGAACTGGCCCAGGCACAGGCGCTGCGGGTGTCGGATCTGCCGGGCGGGGAGGAACTCGCCGCGACGCTGGTCACCGCGCTGACCCATTCGCTCGCCGCCGACCAGGCGTTCGTCAAGTGGGGCAGGACCCGGCTCAACAGCGGATGCACCAAGGCGAACAAGGAGGGTGGCCAGTACGACGTGGGCATGGACGAGTCGACCCTGGCCACCGCGGCCAAGCAGCGCTTCGTCGAACTGTGGAACCCGATCGCGGCACAGTACGGCCACCCGGTGATCGAGTACACCGACATGTGAGACAGAGGGGGCGGTTCAGATGGCGGCGGCCAGCCGGAGCCCGATCAGGTGGGCGTGCTGATGCTTAGGCCAGCGACGCAGCGTCGTGCCCAGGGCGCGCAGGTCCGTGCCGATCGTCGCCGAGTGCACCTGCCGGTAGTCGTCCAGTACCTCGTCTGCGACCGCGCAGGCCTCGTCGACCTGAGCCGACGCGGCCAGGGCACGGGCCAGCCGGGCGCCGAACCGGGCACGGGTCCGGCAGGCGTGCGGCGGGACATGGGCAAGCTCCCGGCGCAGCACCTCGGCCGCCTCAGCCGGGCGGCCGAGGTCCAGCAGAGACCAGCCGGTCACCAGACCGACCGGGTCGGTGACCGTGCTGGTGCCCAGCACCGGGCCGGGTTCACCGGAGTCCTGCGCCAGCAGCAGCTGGGCCCGGTCCAGGGTGGTCAGGCAGCCCCGGTGGTCCCCGGCGAGGGCGAGTCCCTGGGCTTCCCGCAGGGTCGCCAGGCCGCGCACCCGCGGGCCGCAGCGGCTGTCCTGGGCCTGCCGGGCCAGGGCGACGGTCTGGTCCGCGTGGCGCTCGTACATCGCCATGAGGGCCCGGCGGACCAGCGCGTACGAGGCCATCGCGAGGTCACCGGCGTCGCGGGACAGCTCCACCGCCTGCTCGGTCCACCACACGGCGCTGTGGTCGTCGCCCGCCTCCTGCGCGATCCAGCCCGCGTACTCGGCGTAGCGCGCGGTCAGCAGCCCGGCCGCCCGTCGATCCGCCCCGGTCGACTCGTCGGTGACGCGGTACAGCGCGTGGGTCTGCGCGGCGACCATCGGCAGCAGGGCGTCGGAGTCCAGCGACTGGCCGATCTGGCGGATCTGGGTGAACAGCGCCCGGAACTGGTCCAGTGTGGTGCCGTCGGCGGTGCGTAGCGGGCTCGAGGCCCTGGGGGGCTGCCGCTGGCGGGGGGACTCGGGCTGGCCGAGCACGGTGAACGCGCTCGGGCCGGTGGGGTCAAGGCGCAGCAGCCACACCCCGCGGCCGGTGTCGCGGGCGGGCGGCGCAGCGGGCGGCGGTGCGACGGCGAGCCTGGTGAGCTCGCCCGCGGCTCCGAGCAGCGCGTCACATCGCCGGGCGAGGTCCTCGCTGGGCGGCTTCAGCCCGTTCTCGACCTTGCTGAGATGGCTTTTGCTGTAGTAGGTCAGGTTCACCATCTCGGTCAGGGAGTATCCGGCCGCCAGCCGTAGGCGGCGCAGTTCGGCGCCGAAGTGCGGCTGCGCCTGTGTCATCGAGACTCCATCTCCGCCGTGTCTGGTTGCCATCCTGAGGGCGGCCGTCAAGTTCGGCGACGTTGCGTCGGCAATTTGCAGGTGTCGACACGGTCGCCCGCGCCGCCGCGGCCGTCGGCGTGCCGGGCCACCGCACGGCGTTCGCGGTCGGCTGACTGGTCTGGCCCGTACCCAGAAACGGAAAGGGCCGGGAGGCGATGCCTGCCCCCGGCCCTTTGCGCGGTGCTCCCTCAGCGGCTCGTCAGGCCGGGTTGACCACGTTGACGGTCAGGACGTTGCCCGACTGCCCGGTGACCGTGGCGGTCACGCCGTGCCCGGCGACCAGCACGCTGTTGGTCGGGTTGGCGCTGTAGTAGTACGCCGACGGGTTGGTGTCGTTGAACGTCGGGATCCCGGCGTTGGCCGAGGCGCAGGCCGACAGGGTCTGTACGGTCTGCGACTTGCCGCTGCCGACCAGCGCCTCCTTGTGCAGGCACACCTGCGGGACGGGCTGGACGCCGAACGTCGCGTCGAACGGCTGGCGGCGGTTGGTCGGGCTGGTGCCGTCGGCGTAGACCAGCGGCACGGGCCGCGCGTCGACCGGCAGCGACAGGCCGGTGCCCGGGTGCTGCGAGGTGTTGTTGTCCTCCACGCCGTGGTTGACGTACCAGACGAGCATGCCGGGCTGGAACGGGAAGAACTCGACCTTGTTCGGCGCGCTGTAGGCGTAGCTGAACTGGTACGGCCCGGTGCGCAGCGTGTCGTCGTAGCCGGTGTACTGGCGGTTCTCCAGCAGGTAGTACCGGTCGGCCGAGGTCGACACGGTGCCGGTGGAGCGCTGCCACTGGCCGGTGGCGATCCAGCTGCCGGGCTGCTCGACGTCGTCGGTGAACACCGTGGTGTTGCCGGCCTTTGCCGTGATGTCGTCGAGGAACGCGCCGGCGAAGTGGACGCCGCCGTCGGTCTGGTAGCGGAACCGGAACTGGGTGGCCGCGCCGCCGGCGGTGTAGGAGTAGCGCAGCGTGGTCCACTTGCCGCTGGAGGAGCCGGTGATGGGCTGGCCGGCCTGCGCCCAGGTCGCGCCGCCGTCGGTGGAGTACTCGAAGTAGAGGTAGTCGTAGCCGGACTCGATGTCGTACCACGCCTTGGCCGTCACGTTGATCTTGGAGGCGGCGGGCGCGGCGTGCGACAGGGATTCGTTGAGCTGGTCGGCGCTGCCGGTCCACCAGGCGTACTGCCCGGAGGCCGGGGTGGTGTAGGTCGTCGACGTCGTGGCGGGCGGCAGGTTGACCTTGATCGCCTGGGCGTTGGCCGTGTTGGCGTCCTGGGCCGGGTCGAGCAGGATGCTGCCACTCTGGCCGGTGGCGACCGTGCGGTAGTCCAGCCAGCCGAGGAACAGCTTCTCCTCGGGGCCCATCAGACCCGGCGTGGTGCCGATGCCCTCGTTGGCCTCGGCGCCGTGGCCCAGCCACGAGCCGGAGCTCATCAGGGTCCAGAAGGAGGTGCTGTTGTCACCGCTGTTGGTGTCGTAGTAGTCGGGCAGGCCGAGGTCGTGGCCGAACTCGTGGGCGAACACGCCCAGGCCGCCGTTCTCGGGCTCGGTGGTGTAGTCGCCCAGCCAGTAGTTCGAGTTGCCGATCCGGGCGCCGCCGGACAGGTTCTGCTGGCCGCCGACGCTCGGGCCGGTCAGGCCGAAGTCGGTCGGGTTGACGAACCAGCGGTGCGACCAGATGGCGTCCTCGCCCTGGGCGCCGCCGCCGGCGTCCTCGCCCTCACCGGCGTGCACGGCCTGGAAGTGGTCGAGGTAGCCGTCGGGCTCGTCGAAGTTGCCGTCGTTGTCGAAGTCGTAGCGGTCCCACACGTCGAACTGCGCCAGGTAGGCGTTGATCTGGGCGGGGGTCATGCTGGCCAGGGCGTGCTGGTACCAGGCGTTGCCGGTGTCGGCGATGAACGCCCACGAGCCGCCGTTGTCCTCGATGGCGTTGTCGCCGTAGTAGGACTCGTTGTAGGGCACCTGGACCCAGTCGCTGACGGTGTTGGTGACCGAGTACTTGCCCGAGGACAACTGCTCGTAGAAGCTCTTCATCGACTCGCCGGAGCCGTTGAACAGGTTCTCGTAGTGGGCGGTGCTGAAGTCGGCGGACCAGCCGGTGGAGTTGTCCGCGGCGCGGTCGGGCTGCGGGATCTGGTTGTGCAGCGGGCCGGGGGCGGTGCCGTACTTGCCGGCGCTCTGCGTACCGAACTCGGCCAGGATCGTGAAGATCTTGTCGGTCTTCTCGAAGGCCACCTCGACGACGTTGTTGGTCTCGTCGTCGACCGTGACGTTGCCCTTCGCGTCGATCCGCGCCTGACCGCGGCCGACCATGGCCAGGGCGGCCTTGCGCTTGTCGGTCCACTGCTTGGTACGCGGACCGGGCCGGTTGTCCGCCCGGTGGTCCGCGCCGTCGGCCGCGGGCCGGGCAGCGGCTCCGCTCGTGGCGGGTGCCGCGCCGGCCGGCCACTGCAGGGCGGCGGCGACCAGGATGGCCGCTCCTGCCGCGCCGACGACGGCGGAGGTCAGCTTTCTCATCGTGGGTCCCTCCCCAGGAACGCAAGAGGTGGAGCGTGGGGGCTCCACCTCGCGGAGTTTCACACGTGATCAACAGGGGTCGACTCGGCCGCCCGGCTGGTGATTCGACAACAGTGTTGACGTCGTTGTGGACGGGCTTGTCAGCCGTGCCCGCTCGCCGACCAGAGCATTTGCGTGTTGGAGTACTTTATCTGTTACAGTACTAGCCGTGCCCGAGAAGTTTGACAGCGATACATTTTTGGCGAGCGACGCGTTCGCAGCCGACCTCCTGCGGGGGCACACCGACACGATCGTGTTGGCGGTGCTGAGCCAGGGCGAGAGCTACGGCTTCGAGATCTTCAAGACCATCCGCGACGCCACCGGCGGGGCGTACGAGATCAAGGAAGCCACCCTCTACGCCAGCTACCGACGGCTACTCAAGGACGGCCTGGTGGAGGCCTTCTGGGGCGACGAGACCCAGGGCGGCCGCCGCAAGTACTACCGCATCACCGATGCGGGCCGGGCCGTCTACGGCCACAACGTCCAGGCCTGGGAGATCACCCGCGGCCTCATCGATTCCCTGCTCCGACTCGGCAAGTCCGCCGACCCGGGCACCAGCCGTTCAGGAAGGCGATCGTGATGACCGATAGCAGCCTGGCGATCCATCGCCTCCTTGACGAGGCGTTCGCCGGCATCGAGCTGACCCCCGAGGCCCGCGATCTCAAGGAGGAGATGCGCGCCAACCTGGTGGCCCGGGTGGCCGAACTGGAACAGTCCGGCGTCAGCGGGGACGTGTCCGCGCAGCGGGCGATGGCCGAGCTCGGCGACGTGCGGTCGATCGTGGCCGACGCCGCCGGTACGCCGTCGACGCCGTGGCTGGACCAGCGAGTGCGGCCGCGCCCGGCGTTCGTCGTACGGACGCTGCTGCTGTCGCTGCTGGCGGCCGGTGCGCTGGCGGTCCTGACCCTGTCGGTGCTCTACACCGTGGCGACCGCATGGGAGGTGCCGGCCGTCGTGGTGCTGGCGGTGACCGGCGGCCTGATCACGGCCGACGCACTGCGGCAGGAGACCACGACCAACTATCCCCTGCCCACCGGCCGGGCGCTGGCCTACGGCGCGGCCGCCGCGCTGGGCCTGGCCGGTGCCGGGACCATCGCGGCCGCCGAACCGGAGTGGGCCGTCGGCCCGCTGGTCGCGGGCGGGGTGCTGCTGGTCGTCGCGGCGGTCGCGTTCACCTGGCTGGGCGTGACCCAGACCAACCGACACAAGCCGTGGGTGGTCCGGATGCAGCGCGAGCACGGGGAACTGGAGCCGTTCGCCGGCGACCCGGCCGCGGCGGCCCGGTTCGGGATCTACTCCGCCACGATCTGGCTGGCGGCGCTGGGCGGGTTCGTGGTGCTGACACTCGCGGTCGGCTGGGCCTGGTCGTGGCTGGCGCTGCTCGGTGGCCTGCTGGCGATGATGCTCCTGCTGGCGCGCACCCTGTTCAAGCCGCGCGACTGATCGCACCACCATCAGGACGGCCGAATGCCCGATGTGGCATTCGGCCGTCAACTTTGGTGTGGGCGATTTCCCAAGCATCGATGGAAGCGTATGGTCCAAAATCGTAAAGCTTATTAACAGTTTCTTCTTCTGCCCCCGGAGGTGGGAACATGCAACGACGAAGCTTGGCGGTACTGGGATCGATCGGGACGAGCCTGCTCGCCGCCGCGACCGCGATCGTCATCTCGGCACCGTCCGCCGACGCCGCGCTGACCAGCAACTGGTACGCCTCGGCGCCGTACCTGATGCCGTTCGACAACAGCCCGCCCGACCCCATCCCGGTCATGAACGCGACCGGCCAGAAGGCGTTCCAGTTGGCGTTCATCCTCGCCCCCAACGGCGGCGGCTGCACGCCGACCTGGGACGGCACCCGCCCGGTGTCCAGTGACACCGAGGCCGCCAACCTGATCAGCCGGATCCGCGCCAACGGCGGCGACGTGAGCGTCTCGATCGGCGGGTACGGCGGCACGAAGCTCGGCCAGACCTGCGGCACCCCGGCCGCCACCGCCGCCGCCTACCAGCAGGTCGTCACCAAGTACGGGCTCAAGGCCATCGACTTCGACCTCGAGGAGCCCGAGTACGAGAACGCCGCGGCCGTGCACAACGAACTCGGCGCCGCCCAGATCCTCCAGCGCGACAACCCCGGCCTGTACGTCTCGGTGACCACCGCCGGGACCGCGTCGGGCACCGGCTGGTTCGGCCAGCAGATGCTCAACGACGCCAAGGGCCTGGGCTTCACCCCCGCCAACTACTCGATCATGCCGTTCGACGGCGGGTTCAACGGCGCGTCCAGCCAGATCAGCGCGCTGGAGGCGTTCCACTCGATCCTGATGACCACGTTCGGCTGGAGCAGCGACGTCGCGTACGCCCACGAAGGCGTGTCGATGATGAACGGCCGCAGCGACGCCGGGGAGTACTTCCGGCAGGCCGACTTCCAGTCCGTGCTCGACTACGCGACCGGCCACCGACTGGCCCGGTACACGTACTGGTCGGTCAACCGCGACCGGCAGTGCGCCGACCCCAACCAGAGCACCACCTCCGGCACCTGCAGCAGCGTGCCGCAGGCCGCCTGGGACTTCACGAAGTACACCGCACGGTTCGCCGGGGCCACCCCGCCGACGACCCAGCCGTCCACGCCGCCCTCCACGCCGCCCGGCGGCTGCACCGCACCGGCCTGGGCCAGCGGCACCGCGTACACCGGCGGCTCGCTGGTGTCCTACAACGGCCACACGTGGAAAGCGCAGTGGTGGACCCAGGGCGAGACCCCCGGCACCGCCGGGGTGTGGCTCGACCAGGGCGCCTGCTCGGGCACGCCGAGCTCGCCGCCGCCGGGCGGCCAGTGCACCGCACCGGCCTGGGTCGCCACGACCGCGTACGGCGGCGGCAGCGTCGTCTCGTACAACGGGCACAAGTGGACCGCCAAGTGGTGGACCCAGGGTGACATCCCCGGCAACAACGGCCAGGGCGTCTGGACCGACAACGGCCCCTGCTGAACACCGTCCGGCCCGGATCCGCCCGCCCCTGACGCGCGCGGATCCGGGCCGGACCGGCTTCACGGCCGGTATGCGCGAGCCGATTGCCCGGCTACAGTGCCCGATCATGGACGCCCTCATCGTCTGCCTGTGGATCTGTGCCGGTGCCTGCGCCGCGACCTGGACCGCCTCCCTGATCAGCGGCGAGCACTCGTGGGTGGACCGGATCTGGTCGATCATCCCGGTGGGGTACGTCGCGGTGTTCGCCGCCTCAGCCGACTTCGCCGACACCCGGCTGAACGTGCTGACCGCGCTGGTGCTGCTGTGGGGAGCCCGGCTGACGTTCAACTTCGCCCGGCGCGGCGGGTACGCCCCCGGCGGGGAGGACTACCGGTGGGCGATCCTGCGGGCGCGGCTGACGCCGTGGCA
Organism: Catellatospora tritici; assembly: GCF_019083965.1. Lineage (GTDB taxonomy): Bacteria > Actinomycetota > Actinomycetes > Mycobacteriales > Micromonosporaceae > Catellatospora > Catellatospora tritici. The sequence continues at coordinate 120,110 of NZ_JAHRCY010000003.1, read as the reverse complement.
GTTCCAGGTCTTCAACCTGCTGTTCATCACGGTGTACCAGAACATCATCCTGCTGCTGATCAGCCTGCCCGCGGACACGGCGCTGAGCCACCCGCGGCCGTTCGGAGCGCTCGACGCGGCGCTCGCGGTGGTGTTCCTCGCGTTGCTCGCCGGGGAGACCGTGGCCGACCAGCAGCAGTGGAGCTTCCACCGGCGCAAGCACGCGGCGGTCGCGGCCGGTCAGGAGCCCGAGTCGCGGTTCCTGCGGACGGGGCTGTTCAAGTACTCGCGCCACCCCAACTACTTCTTCGAGCAGGCGCAGTGGTGGGTGGTGTTCGGCTTCGGGGCGGTCGCGGCGGGTTCCGTCGCGCAGTGGACGGTGCTGGGCGCGGTGCTGCTCACCGCGCTGTTCGTCGGCTCGACGGTCTTCACCGAGAGCATCACCCGCTCCCGTTACCCGGAGTACGCCGACTACCAGGCGGTCACCTCGCCGATCGTCCCCTGGCCGCCACGACGCGGCGCCTCAGCGGCGATCCGCTGAAACGGGCCGGGTCCGTACTCGGACATGGCCCGTTTCGCGGGTGGTTATCCGCGCCGGCCGGAACCGCCCCACTGGGACCCCACCGGACCCTTGGCCTGGCAGGTCGACCCGAAGCGGTCGTGGTGGTAGTCGAGCCGTTCGTTGCGGTCAGCCTGCGCGACCCGCTGCCACGCGCCCTCGCTGGCGGTCCACCAGCTGCCGTCGGTCTTGGCGATGGTGTCGATCGTCGAGGACATCGGCGTGACCAGGCCCTGCTGCCAGCGAGCCACCATCGCCTCGTGCGTCATCTCGGTCAGAACGCTCACATCGGGATTTGCAGGAGGAAAGGTGTCAGCAAGCACAGTGGCATTCCTTACAAAGGGGGCGGCTTCCTCGAACTATGCGCCGCGTGACGACGTTTGAGCAAGCTTTTCCAGGATTCGATGTGGTTGCAGCCTGGTCCGGCGCGCGGCCCGCCGCCTCTTGGCCCGCCGTCCGAGCAGGCTCGACCGCCGGTGAGACCAGCGCGAAGTCGGCCGAATCAGCGGTGAAACCGCGGTGTAGGCGCGGTGGAACCGGCGCGGTGGATGCTGTTGCCCGACCGGTTGACGCCGGTCGCGAGGGAGCGAACACATGAACTACATTCCCGCGGTCCACGCGGAGGGCCTGGTCAAGTCATTCGGTGACTTCCGCGCCGTCGACGGGGTCGACCTGCACATCGACCAGGGCGAGATCTACGGCGTGCTCGGCCCCAACGGCGCCGGCAAGACCACCATGCTCAAGATGCTGGCCACCCTGCTGCCCATCGACGGGGGCCGGGCCGAGATCTTCGGCGTGGACGTGCGCCGCGACCCCCACCGCACCAGGCAGTTACTCGGTGTGACCGGGCAGTACGCGTCCGTGGACGAGAACCTGACCGCGAACGAGAACCTGTGGTTGTTCGGGCGACTCCAGGGGGTCTCCAGCCAGACCTCCCGCAAGACGGCGGCCCAACTGCTGGAGCAGTTCGGGCTGCAGGAGGCGGCGAACAAGCCGATCTCGCAGTTCAGCGGTGGTATGCGGCGGCGTCTCGACCTGGCCGCCAGTTTGATCACCCGGCCGCCGTTGATCTTCTTGGACGAGCCGACCACGGGACTGGACCCGCGTACCCGGGGACAGATGTGGGACACCATCCGCGAGCTGGTCGCGGGCGGCTGCACAGTCCTGCTGACCACGCAGTACCTGGACGAGGCCGACCAGCTCGCCGACCGGATCGCGGTCATCGACCGTGGCCGCAAGGTCGCCGAGGGAACCCCCGACGAGCTGAAGGCCTCCGTGGGCAACTCGACCCTGCGGCTGCGGCTGACCGACGCCGCCGACCAGCCGGCGGCGGCCGACGTCGTACGACGGCTGCTGGGTGAGGATCCGGTGCTCAGCCCCGAGTCGGGGCGGATGAACGTCGCGCTGGCCACCGCGGACCGGGCCGCGGACGTGCTCATCAGCCTGCGCGAGGCGGGGATCGGCATCACCTCGGTGAGCGTCGACGCGCCGACCCTCGACGAGGTGTTCCTGGCGCTCACCGGACACGACACCGGTGACAGCTCCGACCAGTCCGCGACCGCGGACGAACTTCAGCTCGAGGTGGCCCGATGACCATGCAGTTGACCCAGCCGACGCCGGTGGCGACGGCGCCGCGACGGCTGACGGCGGCCGACATCGCCGCTCGCACGACCTCGCACAACAGCGTGCGCCAGACGCTCGGCCAGACGATGTCGATGGCGTGGCGGGCGACGAAGAAGATGCGTCGCAACCCGGAGCAGTTCTTCGACGTCACCGTGCAGCCCCTGCTGTTCACGGCGATGTTCGCCTACCTGCTCGGTGGCGGTATGGCCGGCAGCGTGCAGGCCTATCTGCCGCTGGTGATCCCCGGCATCCTGGCGCAGACCGCGTTGACGGCGTGCATGGCCACCGGCGTGCAACTGCGCGAGGACATGGAGAAGGGGGTGTTCGACCGGTTCAAGTCGTTGCCGATGGCCCGGATCGCACCGCTGGCCGGTCCCATGATCGCTGACCTGCTGCGGTACGCCATCGCCTCGACGTTGACCTTCCTCACCGGTATCGCGATGGGCTACCGCCCCGGTGGCGGCGTGGCCGGTGTGGTGCTGGCGATCCTGCTCACGATGGTCGCCGGCTGGTCGCTGGCCTGGGTGTTCACCTGGGTCGGCACCCTGGCCCGCAGTGCGCAGAGCGTCCAGGGCATCTCCATGATGATCATGTTTCCGTTGACGTTCATGTCCAACGCGCTGGTCCCGGTCGAGACCCTGCCCGGCTGGCTCGCCGCGTTCGTGAAGGTCAACCCGGTGTCATACGTGGTCACCGCCACCCGCGACCTGGCCAACGACGGCCAGATCACCGGGCACGTCGGCTGGGCGCTGGTGTCCTGCGCGGCCGTCATCGCCATCTTCGCGCCGCTGTCGGTACGCGGTTACAAGCGGCACCTCTGAGATCAGTCGGCCCCGATCCGCTCGAGCAGGCTCCGTGCCTCGTCGAGCAGGTCGGGGCCGCGCCGGTCGCCGTACTCGGCGGCCAGCCCGGCCAGCAGACCGGGTGCACGCGCCTCGGCCTGGACGGCGATCCGCTCCCACGCCATCGTCGGCATGCTCCGGTTGTACGCGAACCGTTCCGCCAGCGCGATCAGCCGCACCGCCTCCTGGACCGGCAGGGCATCGCGCAGCAGTCCCCACGCGCCGAGCGCGAACAGCACCAGCCCGCAGACCGGATAGTCCAGGTAGGGGTGGTCGGGGTCGAGCACGCGCAAGGCCCGCTCACCGGCCTGTGCGAACAGCGCCGTGCCGGCCGGGTCGTCGGCCGGCGCGTAGTAGGCGCGCGCGGCCAGGCTGGTCGCCTCGGCCAGCAGCACCCACGGCTCCAACCCCGTCGCCGGAACGCCCGGCATCCGCAGCTTGCGCACCCGCACGCACGCCTCGCGGTACGCAGCCAGCCCCGCCTCGATTTCGCCGCGTGCCAGGGCCAGCTCGGCGTTGCCGAGATCGAATACGAGCCGGCCGCCCAGGATCCCCTCCACCTCCTGCGGGTCGCCGATGTCGGCGAGCTGCCCGGCGGCGGCGGCGATGTCACCGGTGGAGATCATCACCAGGGCGAGCAGGGAACGCAGCTGGATGGCGTCATCGCGGGCGCCGAGCCGATCCAGCACCGGCAACGCGGCATGCGCGTGGACGGCCGCGTCTTTCACCCGGCCGAGCTGCATCGCGAGTTGCGCCGCCATGGTGTGCATGATCGCCTGTGACCAGGGGCCGACCGTGTCGTCGGCGAGCAGCAGCCCGCGCTCGGCGGCGTCCATGGCCGCGTCCGGGTCGCCCAGGTTCTCCAGGGACTGGCTCAGCCACGGCAGCGCCAGGGCCGCGATCTGGCGGTCGGGGGAAGCGGCGTGTTCACGCAGCTGGTGGAGGAAGCCGTCGGGTGAGCTCGGGTCGATCTCGGTCAGCATGGTGACCATCGCGGAGATCCATGGATCGTGCTCGCCCGACCCGATCACCCGCAGCGCGGACCGCAACCGGTCCGAATGCGGGCTGTTGGCGACCAGGGAGCCGTTGAGGGTCATCCCGATCGCCATCCGGGTGGCGTCGGCGAGGTGCGGCGGGGGCGTCCACCCGTCCACCGCGTTCGCGGCCGCTTCGATGAGTACCAGCAGCCGGGGGTGTTCGCCCAGGATGATCCAGTATCCGGCCAGGGCGGCGAGGATCTGCACCGTCGCCGCCGGGTCCGGTGCGGCGAAGGTCCGGCGGAGCACGTCGGAGAGGTTGGTCTCCTCGGGTCGGATGGCGTCGACGACGTCGACCTGCTTGGGGCTGAACAGGGCGCGGGCGTGCCGGGCGGAGAAGGCGACCGCCCAGGCACGCTGGGCCTGGTCGGCCGCGGCGTCCTCGCCGGCGTCGATCAGCTGCATCCGGCCGAACTCGCGTACGGTCTCCAGCATCCGGTAGCGCACACCGCCGGGACCGGTCTCCACGACGGTCAGCAGGGACTGGTCGGCCAGATCCTGCACCGCCGCCAGCGCGTCGTCGCCGAGCATCGCCTCGGCGGCGGCGAGGGTGAACCCGTCGTGGAACACCGACAGCCAGCGCAGCGCCCGGCGTTCCCGTTCGGCGAGCAGGTTCCAGGACCAGTCGATGACGGCCAGCAGCGTCTGGTGCCGGTCGGGTGCGCTGCGGTCCCCGCCGCGCAGCAACGCGAACCGGTTCTCCAGGCGGCGGGCGATGTCGGCGACCGCCATCACTCGTACCTTCGCCGCCGCCAGTTCGATGGCGAGGGGGAGCCCGTCGAGCCGCTCGACGATCTCGGCCACCACCTCGTCCGTACCGGCGAGGTGTACGTCCGGTCGGGCTGCCGTGGCCCGCTGTCGGAACAGCTCGGCCGCGTCCTCGGGGTCGAGCTCGGCCAGCGGGTAGACCTGTTCGGCGGCGATGGCCAGCGGCGCTCTGGTGGTGGTGAGCACGCGCAGCTCACGGGTGGCGGCGGCGAGGTAGGCGACGAGGTCGGCGACGGCGGCGACGATGTGCTCGCAGTTGTCCAGGATCAGCAGGCTCGGTGCCTGGTCGAGGTAGCGCGCCATGCGGGCGCGCACGTCGGCCCGCTGCTCGGCGGTGAGGGTGCGTCGGCCGCTGACCGAGTCGCGTACGCCCAGCGCCGACCCGATCTCGCCGACGAGGTCGTCGGGAGCGGTGACGCCGACGAGTTCGACGAAATGCACCACCGGGGCCGGGTACTCCCGGCCCAGCACATGGGCCAGCCGGGTCTTGCCCAGCCCTCCCGGCCCGACGATGGACACGACCCGGAAGGCGGCCAGCGATGCCTGCAGCCGTCGGATATCGGCGGCGCGGCCGAGCAGAGTGGTCGCCTCGTAGCGCAGGCCCGCGCGGACCGGGCTGTCCTGGACGAGCAGCTCGCTGTGGACCCGGCGCAGCTCCGGGCCGGGGTCGGTGCCGAGGCGGTCGCGCAGGTCCGCCCGGTAGGCCTCGTACCGGCTCAGCGCGGCAGCGGTGCCGCGGACCGCCGCCTCGCTGCGCAGCAGGTCCGGCAGCAGTGTCTCGTCGGCGGGGTTCGCGGTCCAGACCTCGGTCAGGGTGGGCAGCGCGTCGGCGTACTCGCCGAGCCTGGCCTTGGCTCTGGCCAGCAGCAGCCGGGCCTGCCCGAGGTGGTGCTCGGCCTCCCGGCGCAGCGACCCGAGCGGTCCATGGCCGAAGTCGGTGGCGACCGGGCCGAGCGCGAGGGCCGCAGCGGCCAGGTCGGCCGCGCGTGCCGGGTCGGATTCGAACGCGGACCGGGCCGCGGCGAGCCGGTCCGCGAGTACCTGCGTGTCCACTTGCGACCGCTCGATGCCCAGGCGGTAGCCGTCTGCGTCGCGAACCACCGAGTCCGGCCCGTGCGCCGACCTTGTCCGTGAGACCAGCACCTGCAGCGCTTTGAGTGGATTGGCGGGGACGTCCTCGTCCCAGATGAGGTCGATCAGACGTGCGGAGCCGACCGTCCGTCCGGCGGCGGCCAGCGCGGCCAGGAGCGCCTGCGGCCGCTCGCCCAGCACCGGCTCGCCGTCCCAGCGCACCGTTTCCAGCAGCGACAGGATGATCGGCACCCGCCAAGTCTAAGAGCCTGTTGAATAGCGAGGTCAGTCGGTGCGGAGTGGGGCTTTGAACCGGCCAGCGCGGTGGTATCCGGTCAGGCGTCGGGTCATCGCGATGGCCCTGGCCCACTGGACCATCGCGGCGTGGTGTCCGGGATACCGGTCATGCTCAGGCACTTGGCGGCCCAGCCGACGACGATGCGCCGTTCGTACCCGTTGATCTTTCCATGCGACTGCGCCCAGGTTCAGGTGCGCAGGGTCTGTCGAGGCGTGCGGCCATACTCCTGCCGGTAGTCGGCGGCGAAGCGGCTGAGGCTGGTGAACCCCCAGCGGCGCGCGACGTCGGCGACTGTGTCCCCGCGTGTCGGATCGGCGGCCTGCAGGTCGCGATGTGCCCGCTCCAGTCGCACTCGGCGCAGGTACGCCATCGGTGTGGTGTCGATGTGGCGGTGGAAGGCGGCCTGCAGACCGCGCGCGGAGATCCCCGCCGCGTCGGCGATGTCCTCGAGGGTCACCGGTTCGTGCGCGTGGGCGTCGATGAAGGCGACGGCGCGCCGCAGTGCGGCGGGCGCCACCCGCCCCGGCTCGGCGAACTCACCGGCGGCGGTGGCGGTGTTGGGGAAGGCGGCGATGGCTACGGTGGCCGCCAGGTCGATCGCTGCGGCGTGCACCAGCGGGTTGGCCAGCGCGGTGTCGGGTGCGCTGAGCGTTTTGAACAGGTATCTCATAGTGTTGCGCCAGCGCCGGCGCGCTTGCGGGGACACCGGGGCCATTCCCTCGAAGCGGAAGTCCGCGAGCGCGACGCCCGACCGGGCGGCCACCTGCGCCACCCGGTCGACCGGTAGCCGCAGCATGCACTGTTTCAGGTCGGCGAACCGGACGGCCATCGGCACGCCCATGGGGTAAAGGACCGGGTCCCCGCGCAGCGACCGCAGCTGCATGTCCCCGGCTTGGATGTCGAACTCGGCGCTCAGTGACACGACGAAGACAAGGTGCGACAGCGGGTCGGTCATCATCTCCACGGTCGCGGTGTGCCGGATGGCCTCCATGCCCAGTTCCCCGAGTGTCAACTCGCGCCGCTGGAATCGGAAGTCGTCGACGCCGCCGATGACACAGTGGCGGTTCACCCCGTCCGCGCTGCGGATGATCTCGTGTGCCTGCTGCACGTCGCGGGTCGTGAACTCGCTCGCCTGCACCTGCAGCGCTATGCCATCAGCCATGCCACCCGCCCTCGGACGATACGCCCGCCAGAGGATTCCGGCGCAAGGCGCGCCTAAATCAACGAGAGTCGGCGACACTGGGTGTCGCTGTGCCTTGCGCGCTTGGCGATGAGCGCGAAAACCCGAGATGCGCCACCAGCGTTGGGATCGACCGGGTGTGGCGGCTGCCCGTCGCGTCGATGTGTTGTCAAGTCCGGTCGTACCAGCCCGAGGTCTGAGGTCTGGGCTGCCCTCCACTCGGCGCCAGCGGCTGCGGATTAGGAACTACCGGGAGCCGTTCCGTCGTCCAAACAGTCGGCCTTGTGAGTCGCGTGCACACTTCCGGCACGTATTGACCGTTCCCGGCTGTGGACGGGACCGGCTACGCACGTACTGACCGTATTCCGCCGCTTACATGTCAGCACTGCGCACGCATCGACCATTGCCCGCCTCGAACATTGTGGAACGGCGCTTATCGGGCAAGCCTGGTGGAAAGGGTTTTTTCTGACAGCGCGTCGGTGTTTGTGAGGGGGAACGCTGTGCCTCAGATAGAGGTTCTGCGTGCTTTCAGATTCGCCCTGGACCCCTCTGACGCTGAACGCGCCGAGCTGGCCCGCTATGCCGGGGCGTGCCGGTGGGCCTACAACTACGCCCTGGGGAAGATGACCGAGTCCTACCAGGCCTGGGCCGCTCGTCGGAGCGTCTACCTTGACGCGGGGCTGAGCGAAGTCGAGGCGAAGGCCCGGATCAAGGCCGACGGCGCTGAGCTCACCGACCGCATCAAGGTGTGGGACCACCACCGCAAGAGCCTCATGAACAACGTCATCGGCAAGCAGGCTCCTGCCCCGGCGCAGCCCTCGACGGGGCAGGAGGAACTTGAGCGCCGGCTTGCCGCTGTGCGCGCGGACGCCGCCGGCGCCGGCCGCGAACGTGAGCTGTTGGCCGAAGCCCGCGCCATGGTGAACGCGCTCAAGGCCGAAGCGTTCAGTGCCGGGTTCCGCACGCCGACTGCTTTCGACACCAGCGCCCTGTGGCGCATGGACCGGGACCGGCCCAAAGAAGAGGGCGGCAGCCCCTGGTGGTCAGAGGTGAACGGCTTCTGCTTCACGTCCGGCTTCGACCGCGCGGGGGTCGCCTGGAGGTACTGGCAGGATTCGCTGGCCGGTCGGCGCGCGGGTCCCCGCACCGGCTATCCCCGGTTCAAGAAGAAGGGCCGCGCTGCGGACTCGTTCACGCTGTTCCACGACGTGAAGAGGCCGATCATCCGCCTGGACGGCTACCGGCGCCTGGTGATGCCGGGCCTGGGCAGCATCCGCATCCACGACAGCGGCAAGCGCCTGGCACGGCTGGTGACCCGCGGCCAGGCCGTCATCCAGTCCGTGACCGTCACCCGTGGCGCCCATCGCTGGTACGCCTCCGTGCTGGCCAAGGTGAAACAGGATGTCCCCGTGCTGTGGGAGCACGTCGACGACGACGGCATCCGAGTCCCGTACATGACCCGCGCCCAGGCCGAGAAGGCTGCCAGCGGCAGCGGCCGTGTCGAGCAGGTCGGCGGCCCGACCGTCCGCCAGCGCGCCGGCGGGCTCGTCGGCGTCGACCTCGGCTCCCGCTACCTGGCCGCCCTGTCCAGCCCCCTCGATCCAGCCGACCCCACCTCGGCCCTCGTGCAGCACCCCCGGCTGCTCGCCGACAGCCTGACCAAGGTGGCCAAGGCGCAGCGCACGCTGGCCCGTGCCCAGCAGGGGTCGCACCGGCGGGCGAAGGCCGCAGCCCGGGTCGCCCACCTGCACCACCAGATCAGAGTCGGCCGTGCCTCGTTCCTACACGGTGTCTCCAAGAAGCTCGCCACCCGGTTCACGCATGTGGCGATCGAAGACCTCGCCCTGGCCGCTCTCACCGCCTCAGCCAGAGGCACCGCCGAGCAGCCCGGCAAGGACGTGAAGGTCGAGGCCCGGTTCAACCGGCACCTCCTGGACGCCGCGCTGGGGATCCTGCGAGGCCAGCTCGAATACAAAACCGCGTGGTACGGCTCCCAACTCGTCGTCCTCGACAAAAACGAGCCAGTCGCCAGCACCTGTGCGAAGTGCAAGGAGCGAAACCCAAGCTCCGACCCTTCACGCAGCAGGTTCCACTGCCTTTCGTGCGGCGCCGTCGTACACCGTCACGAGAACAGCACCGCGAACATCGTGTACGCGGCGCGAAGGCAGCTCACGACGGTCGCCTCCGATAGCGGGGAGACCCTAAACGCTCGTAGAGACCCGGCAAGCCCGACGTCCGCAAGGACGCCGGGCAGGGGGCGTTGAAGCGAGAAGACACTGGTTAACGCCAGTGCCACCCTCGGGGAGTGATCCCCGGGCGTCCCACACCACCACAGCCGACGCGACGCAGCAGCTACGTGCCGAAAGGCGCCCTGAGCAATTTGGCCGCTGCTCCTCGCACGCGTGGGACGATCCGTGTTCTGGCAGTCGGCACCATGAAGCTGTCCAACAATGCTTCGTTACCTGAACAAGATCAAGAAGTGGCCTCAGGGACGGCCAGGACCGTTCAGAAAACCCGTCCAACAACCCGACGCGTCCATCAAGGAGCCCCAGCGATCGTTGGGCATGATCACGCCTATGGACACCTCAGGTGCGCAGGGTATGCCGCGGTGACCGGCCGTACTCCTGCTGGTAGACGGCGGCGAACCGGCTGAGGCTGGTGAACCCCCACCGGCGTGCCACGTCGGCGACCGTGGCCCCGCGCGTGGGATCAGCGGCCTGCAGGTCGCGGTGGGCCCGCTCCAGCCGCACCCGGCGCAGGTACGCCATCGGCGTAGTGCCGACGTGGCGGCTGAACGCGGTCTGCAGCGCCCGGCAGGAGAGCCCTGCCGCGTCGGCGATGTCCTCGACGGTGACCGGCTGGTGCGCATGCGCGTCGACGAAGGCCACCGCCCGCCGCAGCGCCGCGGGCGCCACCCGCCCCGGCTCGCCGAGATGACCGGCAGTGGTGGCCGTGTTGGGGAAGGCTCCGATGGCCGCGGCGGCCGCCAGGTCGACCGCCGCGGCGTGGACCAGCGGGTTGGCCAGCACAGTGTCGGGTTCGTTGAGCATCTGGAACAGGTATGCCATCGTGGCGCGCCACTGCCTGCCCGCCTCCCGGGACACCGGCGTCATGGCGAGAAAGCGGAAGTCCGCGAGCGCGACGCCCGACCGGGCGGCCACCCGCGCCACCCGCTCGACCGGCAGCCACAGCAGGCGCACGTCCACCTCGGTCCATTGGACGGTCAGCGGCACACCCGTGGGGCTGAGGTACGCGTCACCGCGCATCGGGCGCACCTCCTCGCGCCCGGCCTGGACGCTGAGCTCGGCATTCAGCGAGACGCCGAACAGCAGGTACGGCAGCGGGTGGGTAACGGTCTCCACGCTGGCGGTGTGCCGCACGCTGCTCATACTTAGTTCCCCGGCCGTGATCACGTGCTGCTGGAACCGGAAGTCGTGGCTGCCGCCGAGGACACGGGGCCGGTGTGGCGTGTACGTGTCGCAGATGACCTGGTGCGCGACCTCCATGTCACGGGTCGTGAACTCGCGCGACTGCACCCGCAGTGCTTCGCCGTCAGTCATGCCACCCCATCCTCGAACGATGCTGGCCGCCGGTGGGGCTGGGCAAGGGGGCCTAACCACCAAACGAGAATCCGGGCGGTGGGTTTTGCCCGTCCTGCGTGCAGTTCTCGGGTGCGGAAGGAGGTCACGGCTGAGTTGACTGCCCCGGACGGTCCGGGGGGAGATCTCTCCTAGCCGCCCCCAGCTGTGTTTGACTGGTCCTGGGCCGAGGACGGGCGATTCGGAACCACGCGATCGTGCAGCGCGGTGGCCGTCCCCTTGCCATCCCGCCCGGCGGCGGCTCGCATCTGGGCGTGGATGTCAGCCCGTACCGCCAGCGCGAACAGACCGACGACGGCTGGTCCGGCGATCATCTTCGGCATCCAGCCCGCGTCCGTACTCCGGGGCACCAATACCCCGGCCGCTCCCGCCGCAGCAGCACCATCCCATTGCGCCGACCATGCATCGTCGAGAAACCCTTCGGCCTCGACCCGGGCGGTCGCGGCGCGAGCTCGGCCACCGCGAGCTGGACCGCGAGTGCCGACAGAAGGGCACCGGTCGTCTCCCCGATCATCCCACCACCGACGCGACAGGGCCCGCTCAGGTCACCGAAGTCGCCACGGTCCAGGGTCGGCGGCGATAGATTGGCACCGTCTGGACGTTGTCCCTCACCGGCGGAGGATGGCGATGCCGAAGTTCATGATCCGGGGAACTTACAGCAACGAAGGCCTCAAGGGCGTGCTCAAGGATGGTGGTAGCGCCCGGGTCGACGCTGTGCGCAAGTTGGCCGAGAGCGTCGGCGGGCATCTCGAATCCTTCTACTTCGCGTTTGGTGAGGACGACACGTACGTTGTCTGCGATCTTCCGGACAACAAGGCGGCCGCTGCCGTAGCGCTGGCTGTCGGTGCCGCCGGTGGCGTCAGCACCAAGACCACGGTGCTGCTGACGCCCGAGGAGATCGACCAAGCAGCGAACGTCAAGGTCGACTTTCGCGCCCCCGGTCGATGATCCGCATCAGCGCGAAGCAGGGGCATGGGTTTGATTCGTGAGTTGCGCAACCCGCGTCACCGTCCGCCACCGCCAGCTCAGGGGTGATACGCGAGTAAGGGGACGCATCCGCCTGTTCGCGGTCGAGTGGGCGCCCTGGAACCGGAGCTCAGCCGGGGCGGGCCGGCCCGCCCCGGTGACGGGGCGGGCCGGTCGTTCGCTCGGACGGTACGTCAGAAGTGCAGAATCGCGGTGTTGCGGCCGGTGTCGTCCATTGCCTGGCCCGTCACCACGAATTGGTTGTCGTCGGTGATGCCCACCGCCGCGTCGGCGTAGAACGTGTCGTAGCCGATGGCCGCGGTCAGGTCGTACATGTGACCCTGCGGGTCCCACACCACGACATGGGTGTCCCAGGGCTCCACGTCGGCGGTGCCGATGACCCAGCCGCTTGCGTTGATGGCGATGGCGTCGGACTGCAGGCCGAAGTCCGGCAGCGGCCGCAGGCCGTCCGCCTTCGACCAGATGACCGCGCGCGAGCCGCTGCGGCCGACGGCGACTCCGCTGTCGTTGACCGACAGCAGCGCGCCGTAGCCGTCGTCGACCGGGTGGATCGTGTTGTCGGCGTCCCAGTAGACCGGCTTCTCGCCGCCGTCCTTCATCGATGCGCCGACGACCAGGCCGCTGGAGTTGATGGCGAGCGGTTCGGTCTGCGACGGGTCGTCGGTCAGGTGCGGCAGGTGCACGTAGCCGCCGGCCTGAGTCCACCGGTAGGGCTCGTTGAACCACTGGAACCCGTTGGTGTCGGTCCACCGCGTGATGTTGCCGACGACCGCGCCCGAGTCGTTGATGGCGAAGGCCCGGCCGTAGAGGGCGTCGGGTGCCCAGTCCGGCAGCGGCAGCTCCGTCACCGTTCCGTCGGCGTGGAAGATGCCCGGCACGGTCGGCGTGGTGACGTGCTCGGACTGGCCGACACCCTCGCCCTTGTTGTTGATCGAGAAGATGTGCCCCTCGTAGCCGAAGTAGGGCACGATTCCATCCTGGGCGGTCCAGACCGACGGAACGCTCACCGCGTTGCGCTGCGCGGAACCGGCGACCCGGCCGTTGCGCACCGACAGCGGCATCATCGGACCGAAGACCTCACCTACGTACACCTTCGGCGCGGTGACGCCGCCGACGGTGACGATGGCCTCGCCCACGACGGCGCCGGTGGTGCTGGTCATCTCCAGTGCGCCGAAGATCTGGCGGCCCTGAGGCGCCAGCGCGGCCGGGGTGACCTTGCCGGTCACCGTGCCCGACTGGTCGTGCGCCAGGCTCAGCGGCGGGGTGAACGTCGTCTGCACGCTGCCCAGCGACGGGGTGCGCACCTCGTCGAAGTAGTCGAAGTCGGTGCTGCCCGCCGGGACGGCGTATCCGCTGACGATGATCGTGTAGACCGCCGCGGGCGGGTTGTCGATCACCACCGACTCGGCGGAGTCGCCGTCGGCGCTCTGCCCGATGATCGCGCCACCGGCCGCGACGAACAGGTCCAGGTCGGCCTGCGGGTCGCCGGGGTTGCCGATGGTCGCCTCGAACCGCTTGGTGCCGTAGGGGACGGTGACGGAGAAGTACCTGTCCTCACCGTCGCCGATCGTCGGCCGCTCGGTGTAGCGGCTGCCCAGCGGCGAGGACGACGCGGCCAGTTGCACGGGGCCGAAGTGGTTGGTCACGTGCCAACTCACGTCGGCGCTCTGGTGCAGCTCGACCGTGCCGACCGCCGCGGTGTCCGCAGTGGACACCCCGAACGCGGTGACGGTCAGCTGGTAGGGGTTGGCCTCCAGCGGCGACGTGCGGGCCGCCTCGATCGTGATCTCCCAGACGCCCGGCATCGGGTCCTTGTACGTCTTGAGGTTCGGATCGCAGCCGGACTCCGGCAGGTTGGTGTAGCAGCCCGCCTCGACCGGTACGCCGTACGGGTGCTGTCCGACCAGCCGTACGCGGCTGTCCTTGGCCACGCCGTCCAGCTTCACCTGCATGGTCTTGGTGTGCTGCGGGACCGTGACGAAGTAGGACCGCACGCCCGCCTTGCGGACCGAGCCCTTGGCGGTGCTGGCGTAGTTCGGCCCGGTGAGGTCTGCCGAGGTGATGACGTTGGCCATCATGAGGGCGTCACGGCCGGGTGTCCACACGTCGTCGATCTCCATGATCGCGCTGTGGATGCCGTTGCCGCGCGGGTCCACCCCGACCTTCACGGTGACCGCCTTGCCCAGCGGCAGCAGCAGCATCGGGCTGGTCCGGAACGTCCCGTCGTTGCCGACCCAGCTGACACGGTGCAGCAGGTTCCCCTTCGGGCCGCTGGTCCGGGTGACCTTGACCTCCTGGGTCCGGGCGCTCGTGCCGCCGCAGCGGTCGTAGAGGCCGGCGCCGCGGTCCGGGGTCGCCAGGTAGTCCGAGATCGGCGTGCACACCGGGGCGTCGATGGTGTACGTGCTGCGGGCCAGGCCACCCTTGCGCAGCAGCTGCCAGGCGGCGTCCACGTCGAACAGGCCGTTGCCCTGCTGGTAGGCGGGGGTGCCGGTCAGCGGGCGGGCGCCGTCGAAGATGGCCCGGCGCAGCTTGGCCGGTGACGCGTCGACGTGACGGCTCTTGGCCGCCGACAGCAGCAGCGCGGCCGCACCGGCGGCCTGCGGGGACGCCATCGACGTGCCGTTGAACATGCCGTATCCGGCCGGCAGGGTGTATCCGATGTCGGCCACCGGCGCGCCGCCCAGCCACATCGGGATGGAGCTGACGGCCGCGCCCGGCGCCACGATGTCGGGCTTGAAGCCGCCGTCCTCGCGCGGGCCGAAGGAGGAGAAGTTGAACATCCCCATCTTCGTGGCCACCTGCGAGCCGTAGTCGGCGTACCAGGTCTGGCTGGAGACGGAGGCGCCGACGCTGATCACCCGTGCGGCGACCGAGGGGTCGCCGATGGTGTTGACGCCCGGCCCGTTGTTGCCGGCCGACAGGAACAGCTGCACGCCGTACGTGTCGACGAGCGCGTCGTAGAGGTACGCCCGGACGTTGGCGCCGTCGTTGAGCGCGGGCAGCCCGCCGATGGACATATTGACGACGTCGACGCCGCGGTTGGCGACCAGATCGATCATGCCTTCGGTCATCGCGACGGCCGTGCAGCCACCGGACCAGGTGCAGGCACGCGCGGACACGATCTTCGCGCCCGGTGCCGCGCCGTCCATCTGGCCGCCGAACAGCGAGTGTCCCGCCGCGATGCCCGCGACGTGGGTTCCGTGGGCGCCCGCCGGGAGGCCGATGTTGACGAAGTCGGCCTGGCCGGACTCGCCGATCGGGGCGAGGTCCACGCCGAGGCGGTACTCGACCACGAAGGGCACGCTCTCGTGCACGTCGGTCGCGGGGTCGTCGGTGCCGAAATGGCCGACCTGGAAGCCGTCCTTGTACGGCTTCATCAGGGGCTCCTCGGCGAGGTCCCCGTCGCCGTCGGCGTCGACCCAGATGGCGTGGTCGGCGGGCCGGTACAGCACGCCCCAGGCGTCCCAGTCGTCGCCGTCGCGGTTGACGTCGCCGCTGAGCTCGGTGTCGCCGGTCGTGTCGTACTCGTAGAAGAGGCCGAACTTGTAGTCGCCGGGTGCGGGCGCGGTGTAGGTCATGCCGAAGCTGTCGAAGGCCGGGTCGGCCGTGACCGTGCGGGACATGCGCAGCCAGGTGCCGTCGCCCTCGGTCAGCGGGTCGGTGGCGGTGACCCAGTCGACGATCTTCCGCGCGCCGGTCGAGGTGGTGGCCAGCGCCGGGTGGTCGAGGTCGACGCCGGTGTCCAGGATGCCGATGGTGACGTCGCGCCCGTCCCACTGGGGGTTGTGGTCCTTGAACGAGACCGCCCCGGTCTCGTTGGTCGGCAGGTACGGGTTGTCGTCGGGCGTCCTGGTGCCGGGTGCCTTCGGCGGGCCGCTCGGGGCCTTGTGCCGGTCGGTGCCGTCGGCCTGCGGCTGCGGGTCGACGATCTTGAGCTTCTCGTCCAGGTCTACGGCGAGCACCGAGGCGGTCTTGGCCAGGCTGTCGACGGACTGCGTGGGAACCGAGGCCCGCAGGTAGCCGAGCTTGGTGTCCCGGTACGCCACCTTGCCGCCGGCCTTCTCGACGGCCTTGCGGGCGGCGTCGAACTGGCCGGGTTGGACGGCGAACATCGCGTTGACCTGTTTTTTGCCGTCGCGGACGGCCTGGGTCAGCAGGTCTCGGTCGTGTGAGCCGAGCTTGTCCTTCTTGTTTTCCGCCGAGCGTTTGAGCGGGCCGGGCGGCTTGCCGTCGCCGGGCGCCGCCGAGGCGGGGGACGCCACGGTGGCGATCACCGCTACCGTGGCGAGGAGGGCCGCGCCAGCGCGGCGGAGTCTGCGTGACATAGTCCAGCAGCCTGCGCAGTCGCCGGGGGCGACACAAGATCGTTGGGTGGCGGATTAACGCCATGGCACCAACCCGTCATTAATCCACTGTGGACCCATCGGCTCAGGTGGGGCGACTGCCGAAGGCCTTGCGGTAGGTGCGTGGCGGCACGCCGCGGCGGCGTACGAACTGCTCGCGCAGTGCGGCCGCGGAACCGAACCCGACCTGTCGGGCGACCTCCTCGACCGGCAGGTCGCTGGCCTCCAGCAGTTCCTCGGCCCGGTTGAGTCGCTGTGCCAGCAGCCAGGCGTGCGGGGTGGTGCCGGTCGCGTCGGCGAAGCGGCGCAGGAACGTGCGGCGGCTGGTCAGCGCCCGAGCCGCCAGTTCGTCGATGGTCAGCCGCCGGTGCGTGTTGGCTCGGGCCCAGGCCAGCACCGCGCCGAGCCGCTGGTCCTCGAATCCGTCGGGCACGGGCGCGGTCACATACTGCGCCTGTCCCCCGTCGCGGTGCGGCGGGATCACCAGGTCGCGGGCGACGTCGTTGGCGGCCGCGGCGCCGTACTCGCGGCGGATCAGGTGCAGGCACATGTCGAGGCCCGCGGCCGCACCGGCGCCGGTGACGACCTGGCCCTCGTCGACGTAGAGGACGTCGGTGGTCAGCCGCACCGCCGGGTAGCGCGTGGCGAACTCGGCGGCGAAGCGCCAATGCGTGGTCGCCTGGCGCCCGTCCAGCAGACCCGCCTCGGCCAGCACGTACGCGCCGACGCAGTGGCTGGCGACGGTCGCGCCGCGGGCGGCGGCCGCCCGGAAGGCGGCCGCGACCGATGGTGGTGGTTCCCGGAACCGGCTGCCCGGCAGCGCGATGACCAGGTCGGCCGTGGCGAGCCGGTCGAGTCCGGTGTCCACCTGCACCGCGAGCCCCAGGTCGGTGCGGACCGGACCGGGTCGTTCGGCGCAGACGGCGAAGGCGAACCGGCCGGTGAAGATCTCGCCGACCAGCCCGAGCCCGAACGCCGCCACGCCTTCGGGGGCGTACGCGGCCACGGATCGGAAAGCCATGCCGTGATGATGGCACGTTCTTTGTGATCGGTGGCAACCGTGCCACTCGTTCTGATCGGCCGGACGTCGCAGGATTGCCGCATGAACGACGCACCCCACGGCCGCAGCGCCGCCTTCCACGTCCTGAGCACCGGCTACACCACTTCCACCGGGCCGGGGGTGGCCGCCACCGTCTCCCTCGTCCTCGACGGTGAGCTGCGCATCGTGTTCGACCCGGGCATGGTCGCGCACCCGTCGGCGATCCTGGATCCGCTGGCCGACCTCGGCCTGCGGCCGCAGGACGTCACCGACGTCGTGCTCAGCCACCATCACCCGGACAACATCATGAACGTGGGGCTGTTCCCGCACGCACGCGTGCACGACTACCAGGCGGTCTACCGTGGCGACCAGTGGACCGATCGCGACGCGGAGGGCTTCGCGTTGTCCGAGTCCGTGCGCCTGATCCGCACCCCGGGCCACAGCCGGGAGGACGTCACGATGCTCGCCGGCACGCCTGAGGGTGTCGTCGCGTTCGCCGGTGATTTGTGGTGGCGGGCGAACGGTCCGGCCGAGGACCCGGTCGCGCCGGACCGCGGGCAGCTGACGGCCAGCCGGGAGCGGGTCCTGGCCGTGGCCGACCTCGTGGTGCCCGGCCACGGGGCACCGTTCGTGCCGGACGCTTCGACGCCCCGGTAGCCGTGGATGTCGGACCGCCGCGGCTCGCCCGGCCTGGGTACGCCGTCCGCCTCGGTCACCGGTGGTTCAAGCCGTCGGTGACCGGGCTGGGCTGGGCTGGGCTGGGCTACTGGATCAGCTCGTCGATCTGGTTGATCGCCGCGGTGGAGCCCTCGATGACGCCCATGTCGAGCACCTTCTGCATCCCCTCGGCGGATTCGAAGGTGCTCACGTACGTCGCTCGGGTGCCGCCGTCGTGTGCGGCGAAGGTGTAGACGTTCTTGGAGACGGGCAGGTCCGGGTTCGGGTTGAAGTCGAGGTCGGCGAAGCCGTCGTCGAACGAGAGGCCCGTCGGTTCGTCGACGACCGTGATGAGCCAGTATCCGGCGTACTTCTCGCCCTCGGGACCGGTCATGTAGTAGGTCACGCGTCCGCCGGGCCGGAGGTCGTGCTCCACGACAGTGGCCGGATAGGTCGGCGGCCCCCACACCTTCTCCAGTTGGCGCGGGTCGGCGTACACCTGCCAGACGCGCTCCACCGGCGCGGCGAAGTCGGCGGTGATGCTCAGCGTCAGGGTGTCAAGGTCATGCTGGACGTCGGTCACAGGCATGGTTCAGTCCTCCTGGTCAGGATCGGATGCGATGAGCTCGTCGATGCGGGCGACGCGGCCACGCCAGATCTGCTCCAGTTCGGCGAGCATGGACGCCACCGACCGCACCGCCTCCACCTCGCCGCTGACCAGCTGCTCGCGCCCGCTGCGGCGCTTGGTGAGCAGACCGGCCTTCTCCAGCACGGCGACATGTTTCTGCACCGCGGCGAAGCTCATCCCGTACTTCGCCGCGACAGCGGAGACCGAGTGCTCCCCGGCCAGCACGCGACGCATGATGTCGCGCCGGGTCCGGTCGGCCAGAGCCTGGAAGAAGGCGTCTGCTTGATCCTCGCTCCGCTCGGTCACCCATCAAACATACAACCAATTGGTTGTACGTCTGCGTCCGGATGGGTCTTCAACGGCGTTCATCCCGAAATGAGGTGAAACCGCATCACGGGCGCAAGACTCACGATACGTTCGCCAAGGAGCGCCCCACCTTTTCGTTCACCAAGGACGGCTGCCATGCGCGTCTCGACCCGGCTGCGGCGTCGGGCTTCGACAGCCTTCGTCATGGCTCTCGCCCTCGGTCTGTCTTCGTGTGAGTCCACTGTCGGCGTGACGGGTTCAGTCGTACCCCAGGAGCTATTCGCTTCCCAGGCCGTCAGTCCGGAGGCCCGGAAGGTCGCCGACATCGTCCAGCAGAAGATGAAGGAGCAGGACCTCACCAGCGCGGTCTACGGCGTGTGGCGCGGCGGCGAAGTGATCGCCGTCGGCGCGTTCGGCGGCTCCCCGATCGGGGTTCCCGCGAGCCCCGACATGCAGGTGCGTATCGGGCAGCCGATGGAGCCGATGCTGTCCACCGCGCTGCTGCAGCTCGATGGCGAAGGCATCCTCAAACAGGACGAGCCGATCGCGAAGTGGCTGCCCGACTTCCCCCGCGCGGACCAGATCACCCCGAGAATGCTCGCCGACAGCACCTCCGGCATCTCGGACTACGTGACGAACCCCAACTTCGAGAAGCAGTTCTACGCCAACCCCATCAAGGGGTTCACGAGCGAGGAACTGCTCGCGCTGGCCAACGAGCGCCCGCCGCTGTTCGAACCCGGCAAGAGCTTCGCGTACGCGCACAGCGACCTTGTCGTGTTGGGTGAGGTGCTGCAGAAGGCGACCGGGAAACCGCTGGGTGAGCTGCTGCAGACGCGCATCCTCGACCCGTTGCGGATGCGTGCCAGCAAGGTCATGCTGACGCCCCAGCTCAGCGAGCCCTTCCTGCACGGCTACACCAACGAGCGCGGGGTCTTCGAAGACTCGTCCTTCTGGAACCCGACGGCGTTCCTGCACAGCGGCAACATGAACACGACCGTCGCCGATGTCGCCACCTGGGTTCGCGCCCTCGCCGATGGCCAGGTCCTCAGCGATGGGCAGCACCAGGCGATGATGGCGCCGTCCACGGCCGGGTTGGGGTCGCTGACGAAGGACAAGTTCTTCGCCTACGGTGTCGCGCACGCCGGAGACTGGATCTTCATGAATCCGGCCTACGGCGGCTACCACGGTGTCGTTTACTACGACACCGTGACAAAGACGCTCGTCATCGCCTATGTGACCCTGGGGCCGACCTCCAACGCCAACGTCGACAACGCGCTCCCGCTGGGCAAGGAGATCGCCACGATGCTCGTCCCGGACCGTCCGCCGCAGGTCTGACCCGGAGCGACGCATTGACATGTAGGCGTGTCCGCTTGACGCTGATGTTCATCGTCCGGGTTGGAGGAACCATGGAGAAGAAGAAGCCACTCAAGGACCGTGCCGCGGTACGGGTGACCGGCGCGGTCATCACCGCCGCGACTCTGCTCACCACGCTCTACACGATCGCCGCGCCGATGATCGGCAACGACCCCAAGCCGTGACGGCCGTTCCCACCCTCGCCGCGGTCGTCTTCATCGCATCGCCACTGCTCGTCGCCGTGGTCGTGGGCATGCGGCTCGGCCGCGACCCGCTGCGCCTGACCGGGCTGCGGCTGCGGTGGATCGCCCTCATGTGGGCCGCCGCCGCCATCGCGGCCCTGCGGTACGCCGCCCCGGCCTGGCTGCCGCAGGTGCTGCGGCGCGACAGCGGCCTGGTGCTCGCGGCCGCGACCTGGGTGCTCGCGGCCGCGTGGCTGGGAGTCAATCTGCGTGGGCGTACGCCCGGACAGCGGGCCGGGCTGATCGCCGTCCTCGCCGGGGGCGCCGCGAACGCGCTCGCGATCGCGGCCAACCGCGGCATCATGCCCTACTCGCCAACCACCGAGGTCACCGGCGGGCCGGTCGGCCACGCCGCCTGGGAGGCCGGGCAGCATCGCCTGTACTGGCTCAGCGACGTCATGGCCGTCCCCGGCACCGCCATCATGGTCAGTGCCGGAGACCTGCTGCTGATCGGCGGCATCACCGTGCTGCTCATCGCCGCCATGCGTCCACGCCCGCCGCGGTCACCCGCCCCGGCGGTGTCCTGACCGCACCTCACTCGACCTGGCGGTCACCGTCGAAGAGCACCGCGGGCGCCACCGGACTCGCGGGTGACGCCCGCGGCACTTCGTGCCGCTCAGCTGCAGGCGGTGCCGTTCAGGGTGAACCCGGTGGGCGCGGAACTGTTGCCGGTATGGGTGGCCTGGAACCCGATGGTGGTGGAACCGCCGGGTGGGATGTTGGCGTTGTAGCTGACATTGGTGGCCGTCACCTGGCCGCTGGTCGGTGCGTAGGTGGCGCTCCAGCCGGAGGTGATGACCTGCCCGGCGGCGAGGTTGAACCGCAGTGACCAATTGTTGATCGCGGTCGAGCCGGTGTTGGTGATGGTGATGTTGTCGGTCAGGCCGTTGTTCCATGGATTGAGCGCGTTGCTCACGCGGCAGCCGCCACTGCCCCCACCCGGCGTAGGCGACGAGCTCGGCCGCGGGCTCGCGCTGGCCGGTGCGCTCGGGCTGGTCGGCGGGTTGCCGCCCTCGCTGACGGTGATGTTGGAGCTGCCGCTGCTCTGGTAGCCCTCCGTCGCGAGGATCTGGTAGTTGTGGGTGCCCAGGTTCAGGCCGAGGCTCGCCCAGGCGTTGAAGTGGTTGGCGGTGGTGATGGTGCCGCCGGTGCGGTGCTGCTGGCGGACGCTCCAGTACTGGTAGAACGTCGCGGTGCCGATGATGGACGGCTGATTGACGCGCTGGGTGCGGTAGATGTCGTACGTGCTGCCGTCGGTGGTGACCGAACCCAGCCGGGTCGCACCCGAACTCGGGTTGTAGCTGCCGAAGTTCTCGACGATGTAGTACTCGATGAGCGGGTTGGTCGTCCAGCCGTACAGCGCGAGGTAGCCGTTGCCGTTGGGGCTGAACGAGCCGGAGTAGTTCACGGTGTGACTGGAGCCGGGGTTCCAGCCCTTGCCGACCACGGTGTTGTTGATGCCGCTCCACTGGACGCTGTACTGGCCGCCGGCACCCAGGTTCATGGTGACGTTGCCGTTGTCCTTCCAGTACGAGTAGAAGAACCCGTTGTGGAAGCCGGTGGAGTTCGAGGTGATGGTCCGGTCGGCCTCAGCGTGGGCCGTGCCGCCGAGCGCCATCGAGGCGACGGCCAGTGCGACGGCGCAGAGGCCGCCGAGGAGCGGCTTCACGTGGGTGCGCCTGCGGGGCCGTAGGTGGGAGGGGTGATCGTTCACCGGGGCATCCTTCTGGTGAGGGCAGCCTGCGGGCCAGGCTGCGTGACTCGACTCGACGCAGTCGTGGGCCGCCAGGGCGGGCGGCGTCACGCGGCGGCGGACCAGGCCCGGAACGGGTGGCGTGGTCCGGTCGACGGCCGGGCACCGGAGTCGTGGCCACGAATCGGGTTCGACGGTCGTCGACATTCATCGATGCAGGCAGTATTGGGCCGACCGATCAGGACTGTCAACAACTTCCGGAAGTTATCGGAATGCCAGCTCGACCCTCTCTTGGCAACATGCCGGGAACAACAGGTATATGAGCCGGTCAAGGGGCTCCTGAATCACCGGCATGTGGATGTTGATAGAAAGACGGACCTCATAGTGATCGACAGAACTGACAGGGCGAGCGGAAGTTTCGGAACCGATGCGGCGCCACGGCCCATTCAGTCGCCAGCGCCGAGCCGATGCGTGCCCGCGTGGATACGCGTCGGCTCCGGTGGTCCCGCACGAAAGATCGCCCGGCATCAGGGATCTGCCCCGACGGCCCACTACAGACGCCCATGGACGCGTACGTCGAGGCTGAAGTGATCAGTCAGCCCTGCTGCCGTAGCTCTCCAGGAAGAAACGGGCGCTTTCGGTGTCGGGATGGCCCGCGCCAAGGACGCGGGTACTGTCGGCTACCAGGACGCGGAACATGCGTGCAGCCTCGGCGCCCTTCCCGCCCTGCCCGATGTTGTACGCAAGCCAGTAGCGAGCGCTCAGGGTGTCTGGGTGGTCAGCGCCTCGGACTCGGGTGCTGTCGGCCACCAGAGCGCGGAACAGACGTGCGGCCTCGGTGCGATCCCCGCCGTCCCCGATGTTGAGCGCGAGCCAGTGGCGAGCGCTCAGGGTGTCTGGGTGGTCAGCGCCCCGGACTCGGGTGTAGTCGGCCACCAGGGCGCGGTACATGCGTGCAGCCTCGGCGCGATCCCCACCTTGCCCGACGTTGAGCGCGAGTCGGGACCGTGCCCTCAGGGTGTCTGGGTGGTCAGCGCCCCGGACTCGGGTGTTGTCGGCCACCAGGGCGCGGAACAACTCGGTCGCCTCGGCGCGGGTTTCGTCGCGGTCGGTATTGGTCGCGAGCCAGTAGCGGGCACTCAGAGTGTCGGGGTGGTCAGCGCCCAGGACGCGGGTGCTGTCGGCTACCAGGGCATGGAACATGCGTGTCACCTCGGCGCCGTCCCCGGCCGAGTGGGTGTTGAGCGCAAGCCAGTAGCGGGCGTTCAGAGTGTCGGGGTGGTCAGGACCCAGGACGCGGATGCTGTCGGCTACCAGGGCGCGGAACAGACGTGCTGCCTCGGCGCGGTTCCCGGCCCGTCCGATGTTGAACGCGGCGTTGTGGCGGGCCTTCAGGGTGGCGTGGTCCAGAGGTTGTGCGGCTTCGCCGCGGCCGTCGCGTTTGCGCATACCAAGGGCGTCGTCGCTGTGCCGGCGGTCGGGGGTCGCAGCGCCGACAGCCGCCGCCGGCCCGGCCGCCGCGGCCCGTGTGGCGGTCTGCCAGCCGAGAAGGCTGGTGGCGAGCCCGGCTGATGGCATCCGGCCGCCGGTGACGTCTTCGAACTGCAGGTGCGCCAGGCGGAAGAACCGCTCCCCGCCCAGCAGCAGCGGAAAGATCGGTTTGCCACGTAGTTCGGCCTGGTCGATCTCCCGGTCCACCCACGTGGACTGATCCGAGGCGGGACTCATCACCACGATGAACGCCGCGCAGGTGTCGATACGCTGTTGGATCACTTTGGCCCACCGCTCACCGGTGATGATCTGGTGGTCGAACCACACCTCGACACCAGCAGCGGTGAAATGCTTGGCCAGCTTCGCGACGTAAGCACTGTCGGTGGCGTGGCTGTAGCTGATGAATACGTGACCGGACACCTGAGCAAACTACCGACTGCCGTCAATCGCCGAGCACCGGCCAGACGGAGCAAAACTTCCAAGATCCGGCAACAACAAGACCGGCGCAACACCAAGCCCGGACATACCCAGCCCGGCAAGCCATAGCGGACTCAAGCACCTCGGCTCCACCGTCACGATCAACACCGCAAACGGCCTGACCAGCACCTCGCTCACATTTTCGAGTCAACGCTCTTACTTGAGTTTCGCCCAGAACGTTCGCGATCTCACCGTCGCCGCGTGGTCTGGCCCGAGCACGCGCTGCTGAGTGGCCAGAACTTGCTTGAGCAGGGTCCGTGCTTGGCGGAGGTCGCCTTTGATGGCCGCATTCACGGCGACGGAGTATGCGGTCTCCAGTGTCTCCGGGTGATCCGTTCCGAGTAGACGTGTTTGCCACGCGTGCACGCTGCCCAGTATGTCGGCTGCTTCATCGCGCACGTTGTCGTTGGCGAGCAATGTGCCGAGCGCGTACCCCGTACGGAGCGTTCTCCGGTCATGCCATCCATGCGTGTGGCCTTGAAGCTTCAGGACATCGCGTAGCTCGTCGATGGCTTCGGAGGAACCTTCCTGGACCAGCAACGCCGCCAGCTCGCTTCGGGAGTGCAGGGTGTCGGGATGGGTGGCGCCCAGGATCCGAGTCCGATCGGCGATGACGCCGCGGACCTGCGGCAGTGCGAGTTCGGGGTCACCGGCGTTGTAGTGCGCGACGGCCAGGTTCTGACGGACCGTCAGCGACAGCGGGTGGTCCTGGCCCAGGGCCAGGTGGAAGGCGGCTGACGCCTCCTTGAGCCCGACGATGGCTTCGTCCCAGTCGCCTGCTTTGCCGACGATCACCGCCACGGCGGCACGCGAGGAGATCGTCCCGGGATGGGTTCGTCCCTGGGACTTGGTCCGGTCGCCGATGACTTCACGCAGCAGTCTGATCGCGTGGGTGTAGTCGCCGGTGCTCGCGATGACCATTGCCAGGTTGTGGCGGCTGTCCAGGGTGTCCGGGTGAACCGGCCCGAGCGTTCTCGTCTGCGCGGCGACGATGTCGATGAGCATTGTCAGAACCTGGGGATCGTGCCCGGCCTCGCTGATCGAATCCGCGAGCCGGCGTCGGCTGCGCAGTGTGTCCGCGTGATCGGCGCCGAGGAGCGACGTCTGTTTGTGCACGATCTCCCGCAGCTGGGTCGCGGACTCGGCGGGCCGGAACCTGCTCGACGCATCGGCCAGTACGGCTCGGCTTCGCAGCGTCGCGGCGTCGTCGGGGCCGAGCGCTTGAGTTTGTGCCGACACGATCTCGCTCAGTAAGGGCACCGCACGCTCCCAGCCCGAAGCCGATCCCGATGCGCAGGCTGCCTCAAACCGGCTGAGCAAGGTGTCGGGGTGAGTCGCGCCAAGGACGCGGGCGCGGACCTCGGCGACAGCGGCAAGGGTCTTGCCCGCTTCGGTGTACTGCCCTGAGTCACGCATGGCGGTCGCCAGATCATGGCGGGCGGTGAGCGTATCGGCGTTGTCTGGTCCGAGCAGCCTGGTCCGTGCGGCGACGACGCCGAGGAGAATGCGCGTTGCCTGCGTCAGATCGCCGGATCGCAGCAAGGGCACGGCGGCTTGGTGGCGTCTCGCCAGATCCTCTGGATAGCTCGAGATGTGGGAACCGAGTTTCTCCACGAAGTCTGTCGATGGCATGCAGCCTGTCGACACGTCTTCGAATTGCAGGTGGGCGAGCGAGAAGAAGCGCTCACCGTCCAGCAACACGGGGTAGATGGGCAGCGCCCGCCGCTCGGCCTGATCGACCTCACGTCGCACCCAGTCCGATGCCTCCGCTGCGGGCGTCATGATCACGACGACGGCGCCGGCGGTGTCGATCGCCTCTTGAATCGCGTTCGCCCATCGTTCTCCGTGCACGATGTCCCGGTCGTACCAGACACTGATGCCCGACGTTTCAAGATGGCTGGTGAGCCTCTCTACGTAGGCGCTGTCCGGTCCGGCGTGACGGTAGCTGATGAATACGTGTCCACCCACATCCTTACGTTACAGAGGGGCTTGACCACAGCCGGCTCAGACACCGGCTCAGCACGATGCGGGAGCTACCGACCGACAAGACCACACAAGTGATCATCAGCGGCGCGCGCCTTCAGACAGAACCTGCGCCGCAGACACTGGGAACTCGCGCCGACGCCCCGCCCGCGAGGCGGGCCGCTGCCGTGTACGACGAACTCGCCACGCGATCTGACTCGAGGTCGCGACGACAATCCAGCCTCCCCAGCGATCCACCAATGCGTCAACGTTTTGGCCCCCGTCCAGCGGGGGCCAAAACGTTGACGCTGTCGCCTAGCCAGTGCTCGGCGACGGTGTGCCCGAGACGGGACGGTGCAGGCTGACGGATTGCAGCACCACCACCTCCCAGTTGTTGACCCGGTCCACCGGGTCGACGGTGATCGGGTAGGGGCCCACGTCTGGATCTCCGAGTGCCGGGAACCCGTCGGTGGCGTGCCATTCGCCGTCGCATTCGACCGTCCGGTCGATCGAGAAGGACGCGCCCCGCACCGTCACATGCGTGCGGCCTGAGCCGCTGCACCTGGTACGCAGCCACATGCCGTGCCCGTTGTCCGGGATCTGTGCCAGAACCACGTCCGTGTCCGAGGTGGCCGAACTCCACGAGGCGACCACCGGCATGCCCTCGAACGGGTCGAAGGTCACGTGCGGACTCGGTGTGGCCGGCTCGTCTCGGCAGGCCGCCGCCAGCAGGCAGCCGAGCAGTATCGCCACTGCTCGCGCGCTACGTCTCATGTACACCCGCTTTCTGATGGTCGCCGGTCGTCACGGCGGGGGCGGGCCCCGCCGCTTGGTTTGGGCGGCGGGGCGCCCGGGGGGGGGCGCCCCCCGCCGCCCCGCCCGGCTCGGACAGGTCAGCCCAGCCTGTTGAAGATAGCCGCCGCGACGTCCTGCGGTGAGTTGCCGGACGGGATGGTGGCCCCGGCCGGTACACGGACCTGGTACTCGCCCTTGTACTCGACGTTGAGCCGGTAGCCGGTTCCGGTCTGCACCCGTTCGCCGTTGGACAACCGCACGTAGTAGTTGACCTTCGACCAGCTGATCGACACGTCAGGTGCGAAGTAGCCCCGTTCACCGGCGCCGTAGCCGGCGGTCTGAGTGTCGGTGTGGGTGTCGGAGTGGGTGTCGCCCCAGGTGTAGGTGAACGTCTCCTCCGCGCCGAGTTTGACCGTCTTCGCGACGTCCCAGCTGACCGAACCCTTGGTGGCCAGTGCCTTGGACCAGGTGTGCGCGTCCGTGATGGCGTTCGACGCGGAGAACGTCCCCGCGTTGTCGCCTCCCCAGGTCCGCGATATCCGGATGTCGCTCAGCGGACCCAGGTCGATCGACTCGCTGGTCTCGACGACCTCCTCTTCCTCCTTGGGGTGGACCGGGTAGTCGATGCAGATCAGGACGTACATCGCCGAGCAGGCCTTGGTCCACTCGATGAGGCTGGCCCGGTATTCGCGAGCCCGGCGGTCCGCCGCCTGGCGACGCAGGGTGCATGCCTGGTCGCACTTGGCGTGCACATCGTTGTCGATCTTGTTCTGCGCCTTGCGCTCCTCCTCGCGCTTCTCGGCCGCCGGGTTGTAGCAGCGGCTCGTGTCCTCGTCGACGACGCAGGTGCCCTCCGGGTCACTCTTGTTGACCGGGGAGTTGTCGGCGTACGCGTACCCGTTCCAGGTCTGCGGCGCCTGGCTGTCGAACAGCGGGTCGATGCTCACGAACCGCCCGGTGACCGGGTCGTACTCGCGGGCCCCGATATGGGTCAACCCCGTGTTGGAGTTGACCGGCTTGTTGAGGAAGCCGTGGTTGTCCGGTGCGGTCATGGCCGCCCCCCGCTCGGCGCCGAACGGGGTGTACTGCCGCCAGCTGGGCACCTGCGCCGTGTTGTCCAGGTACAGGACCGGCGTGCCGTGTTGGTCGGCGATGGCGTACGAGAACGCGCTCGCGCTGCCGGTCCGCACGACGGTCGGGCCGCCGGGCAGCGAGTAGTAGCGCGTACCGGTGGCGACACCGGTGCTCGTGTTGAGGTCGATCTGCTCTCCCGCGACGGAGAACGTGGTCTTGCCGGGGTTCTTCTGCAGCATCAGGTTGCCGTCGGCGTCGTAGACGAAGCTGCTCGGCCCGCCGGTGCCACCGGTGATGCCGGTCAGCCGGCCGGCTTCGTTCCAGCCAAGGACCTGGCTGCCCTGTCCCGCGTTGCGGGTCAGCATGTTGCCGGCCGCGTCGTAGGTGAACGACGTCGACCCGCTGGCCGCGCCGGTGGTGCCGGTCAGCGTGTTCGGCTGTCCGGTCCCGTTGCCGTTGTAGGTGAAGTTGACCGTGCGGTCCGAACCACCGGTGGTGCTGTACTCCACCTGGCTGGTGCGGTTGCCGTCATCGGAGATGTTCCAGTGCGTCCAGTAGGCGCTGGACGCGCCGAGTGCGTCGGCGACCATACCCCGGCTGGCGGGGGTGGGCGCGATGGCGCACTGGTCGTTGGCGGTCCAGGCGTCGACGAGCCGGCGCAGCTTGTCGAAGCTGTAGCACTGGGTCTCCGAGGTGGCAGCCGAGCCCATCCGGGTGGAGATCTGCCGGTTCAGGTTGCCCGCCAGGTCGTAGCGGTAGGCCTGCTCGTCGAGGGTGGTGACGGTGCCGGTGGACCGGGTGACGAGCTGGTTGAGCAGGTTGCCGTTGTTCTCGTCGTAGGTGTTGGTGACGTACGCCTGGTTCGGCGCCGAGCCCAGGGTCACCTGGTTCACCCGGCCGAAGGCGTCGTAGCTGACGCCCTGCGTGTAGCCGGTCAGGCCGCCCAGGGTGTTGGGCAGGTCGAGCACGCCGCTGTAGCCGTGCAGCACCGTCTCGGCCGGCAGGCCGCCCTGGGCCGGGTAGATGTCCTTGAGCGGCAGGCCGGTCGTCGCGGTGTAGAGGTGGCTCACCGTCCACGACGTGCCCAGGGTGGTGCCTTCGGTGGTCGGCAGGGTGGTCTTCTCACCCAGCGACTTGCCGAAGATGTTGAAGTTCACCGCGGACTGCACGTACGCCTGGCCGCCGACGTAGGAGGTGGCGGTGGTGACGTGCCCGATCGGGTAGGTCATCCCCGGGGTCGCGTTGTCGGAGTTGTCGTACACCCACTTCGCGAGCTGGTTCGACGCCGACTGCGCGGTGTAGGCCGAGGCGTACATGCCGGTCTTGCGGTTGAGCGCGTCGAAGGTGTACGACACGGTCTTGCCGCCGCCGTCGGTGGACTGCTTGAGGTTGCCGTTGCTGTCGTAGATGAAATTGGTGCTGGTCCCCGCGTCCGGGTCGGACTTGGAGATCACCTGGCCCAGCGCGTTGAACGTCGTGGTCCAGGTGTTGGACCCGATGGTCAGCACCGACTGCCGGCCGTGCCCGTCGTAGCCGTAGGTGGACGAGATCGCCGTACCGCCGGAGATGGAGTACAGCCCCTTGAAGGTGTCCGTCGGCGTGTTCACCGTCGGCGCGACCTTGAAGTTGTCGATCTGCTTGGCCCGGCCCAGCGGGTCGTTGATCGTGGTCTGCACCGCCCCGCCCGCCGGCGGGATGACCGTGGTGCGGTCGCCGTTGTAGACGGTGGTGGTCGTGGAGACCGCGACGCCGTTCTTGGCCTTCGTCACCTTCACGGCCTGTCCCAGGCCGTCGTAGGTGGTGAAGGTCTGGCTCGGCACCTGGCTGCCCAGCGACGCCGCGGAGACCAGTGTCGTATTGGGCAGGGTCGCCGGGTCCCACCAGCCGTTGTAGGTCGAGGTGACCCAGCCCCGGCTGTCGTAGAACGTGTCGGTGACCAGGCGTCCGCCCTGCGGAGTCATCGTCTGCGTCTGGCGGGAACGCAGCAGCGCGTCGTAGATCAGCGTCGACTTCTGATAGCCGGACGAGTCGTTGAGCCGCTCGGTCGTGGACGAGGACAGCCCGGTGTTGGACAGCACGTAGCTGAACTTGTAGTTCGCCGGTGCGGTCGTGGGCCGGGAGTACTGCCAGATCCCCGTGGTGCGGCCCAGCGCGTCGTACTGCCAGCGGGTGACCACGCCGTTGACGTCGGTCTTGGTCAGCGGCAGCCCGCGCAGGGTGTCGAAGGTGGTGGTCGTGGTGTGGCCCAGCGGATCGGTGACGACCGAGGCGGTGGTCAGGCCGGCGCTGTTGGTCGTGTAGCTGGTGTTGGTGAGGTAGTTGTTGGCGTCGTAGCCGGTCACGGCCCGACCCCAGCTGTCCACCACCGCCCGCCGGTCGGTCTGGTACGTGTACGCCCCGCCCGAGTATCCGGTGGCCTTGCGCACCATGCTGGTGCCGCCCTTGGTGATGGTCGCCGCCGACTGCGGGAAGGTGGTGCCGAAGCTCGGGTCGTCGTAGAACGCCCGGGTCGCCGACATCACCTGGTTGGGGCGGCTCACCGTGGTCGGCGCGCTCAACGCGTTGAGCGTGCCGGGCACCGAGTCGGTCGTGCCCGCCGAGTAGCCCGCGCAGGCCACGGACACCGTCTCGGCCTCCGCGACCAGACCGACCAGGTTGCGGGTGGAGCTCGGCGGCGCGTAGCTGTTGGTCAGGCACTGGTCGTAGGCGGTGTTGACCGGCAGCGTGTGGGTGTAGGAGTGCTTCAGCAACCCGACCGTCGGACTGGTCACGGTCGCGTCGTACGAGCTCTCGACCGCCGTGTACTGCCAGTTCGTCGTGCCGCCCGCGGTGACCGCCTGGCGGGTGTACGTCTTGGCCTCGGCGACCCAGTTCGCGGTCAGCGCCGAGAGCCCGGTGCGGGTACGCGTCGCGGTGGCCCCGGACACCCAGTACGAGGTGATCGTGGCGTGGTCGACCGCCCCGCCGTCACCGCGGAAGGTGGTCGTCTCCAGCGGCTTGCCGGCCAGCTGGTCGATGTCCTCGTGGCTGCCCGACAGCGAGTCCGTGACGTTGACGGTGGTGGTGTTGTTGTTCTTGGACATGCCCCGGTAGTAGCTGGCCTCGGTCAGCGTCTGCAGGTCGTTGACCCCGTCGCCGCTCACCGTCTGGACCTTCGCGTACCCGCGGAACTGACCGTAGGTCCGGTACTTGGCCTTGGTGACCTCGTTGTCGTCGTAGTGCCAGGCTGCGCCGCCCAGGTAGCGGTACGTCGTCGACAGCGCCGGCGCACCGCCGGTCGGGTCGGTCGACACCACCTTCGTGACAGCCCACTTGTTGAACCAGTCGGTGATCGGGTTGGTGTAGCCCGGCGGGGTCCACGACACCGGGTAGCACGACGACGTGTTCGACGCCGGTGCGATCGTCACCGGCGCGGTGCACGGGTTCGGACGACCGTAGGTCACCGTCACCACCGAGCCGGACTCCGTGGTGACGGACTGGATGCGGTAGCGGTAGAACGCGGGCAGGCCGTCGGTGACGGTGTCCACCCGGTTCTGCAGCTGGATGCTGCCGAACTGGATCGGCGGCATGGCGATCGGGCTGGCCGAGCCGCCGGCAGTGGTGTCGTTGCCGGTGCGGGTGATCGAGCTCAGCCACAGCGTGGGCGAGGTGCCGTCACCGGTCGGCGGGATGGTCTGGCTCAGCGCGTACGTGTCGACGGGGATGTAGCTGCTGGTCGCCGTCGACCACTGCTGGGTGGCGATGGAGGTCAGACGGACCGTGGAGAAGAACGACGGGCCCCAGGACGAGCAGGTGGCCCCGGACGCGCAGATCAGGTCGTAGGGCACGTCCGGCCAGTTGGCCTTGTTCGCCGAGTTCAGCGGCTGGCAGGTGCCCGACACGCACCGGTCGCCGGTGTTGAACTGAACCCGGTTGCCGACCGTGCCGTACGCGCCGCCGTCGGCGAAGCCGTAGTCGATGCGGTCGAGGTGGCTGTCGCGCACGTACGAGGTGTTGCTGGCGCCCTGGTTCTGGCCGTAGTAGTTGCGGTCCTGCTTGTAGTAGTAGGCCATCGCGTTGCCGTGGACGTCCGTGACGTAGTCCAGGTTCCAGCGGTAGGCCATCGTGCAGACCGAGTTGTTGAACCCGGATCCGGAGATCTGGTAGCACGGGTCACCCGAGTGCGAGGAGTACACCGGCTCGCTGTCGACCGAGTTGGTGGGCGTCTTGCCCGAGGTCCAGCCGGGGAGCTGGTTGCGGCCGAACTGGTACTCGGTGCCGTCGCGCTCGACGACCTTCCAGTAGTCGGTGTTGTAGGTGCCGGAGCCGTTGTTCGAACCGGTCACCCGGGTGACGGTCACGCCGTTCTCCTGCTGCGGCCGCCACTTCGAGGCACCCGAGTCCCACACCAGCGACGTGGTGGAGCCGTTCAGGGCCAGGGTGAGGATCGGACCGTTGTAGCACATGTCCGGCGTCGACTTCGGCGACGCGGTGCCCTCTGGGCTCTCCGAGCAGGCGGTGAAGGTCTGCTCCACGTAGGAACGCGGCGTCGACCAGCCGTCGCCCACCCATGAGGCCTGCGACTGCGTCGATGCGGTCTGGCCGTCGATGCCGGCCGAGTTGTAGGACAGCGCCAGCTTCGGCACCAGCTTGGACGCGGCCGGGGGGACCACCAGCGGGTAGTCGTAGCCGAACGAGCCGGTGCTGCCACCGCCCGTCCACGAACCCGACGGCTTCAGGTCGGTCGCGGCGAATGTGCCGCCGGAACCGCCGTCGTTGCCAGGGTCGGACGCCGCCGCCAGGACCATCGTCCTCGCGCTCGCAGGTGCGGCCGCGAGCTGCGTGGACACGCTCTGCGTACGCGCGTCGTTGCTCGACACCAGTGGCGTGCGCCGCTGGCAGGCGGCCAGCGTGGGGGTGGTCAGCGCGCAGGCGGGTAGCTGGAAGAAGCGCAGCCGGGAGCCGTAGTTGCCGCCGTAGGCCTGCGCGAAGCCGGCGTAGTCCAGCCCGATGCGCACCGGGTCGGTGCCGCTGCTGTCGGGAGTGACCGTGAGCAGGACACCGTTGACTCCGGCTGCTTCGGTGCGGGCGCGGTCGAGCACGCGCACGCCCAGTGATACGGGCCGCTTGCCCGTCACGGGCTGGGCCCACACCGGCGTCCCCCGGCCCTGGACCCGGCTGCCCGTCGCGGACAGGCCTGCCGAGGTGGTCGTCGGCAGGGCGATGGTGGTGTCGGCCGCGGCCGGGAACGACGTCTTGTCCGCCACGAATGTGCGCCGGGCCGGATCGTTGGCCGGTGGCTGGAACTTCGACGGCACCGGGTGCACGCCCTTGACGGACGGCCCCGGGGACACGGCGGGCGCCCCGGCCGTGATGCGGCCGCCGGGCGCGGCGGCCGCCACGTTGGGTACGCCCATCGCCATGATCGTGGCTAGCGCGGTCATCGAGCTGATGATGCTGGTCTGCCTGGCGTGTCTCAGTCTTCCCCGTTGAGATCTCATGCGCATCCTTTGTTAAGAACGGCTGGGCAACCCGCCTGGATGCGGGATGCCGATCGACCCTGCGGTGCGCAACATTGCCACAATCAGCGTCGATATATTGCCCCGTCGGGATCGATGAAATCTCGATACGGTATCGATTACCCCTCTGCGACGCGGCACGGGACCACGACCGTCACGTCGAGCCGTGCTTGGAGCTGTCGTGCTGACCGCGCTGTCTGGCGCAGAGCACGTCCAGCCGTTCCAGCGTCTCGGTCATGCTCCTGACCCAGATGCGGCCGCCGTCCATCGACTCCTGCTCGTCCTGCGGTGCCCGGGAACAGTCATAGCTCTCGGTCACGATGGTCGCGTCCGGGCCGTCCGGGGTCAGCTGGTAGGTCCACCGGTGCCCCCAGCTCCTTGGCGCCGTGCTACCGGGCGCGGTGTCCGGATGACCCCGGCCCGCTTCCGGCTCCCAGGCGATGCGCCGGTTCACCTCGTACTCGACCACGTGGTTGTTCATCTCGTAGTCGCCGTGTGGCGGGTAGTGCATTCGCATCACGAAGACGTCGCCGACGGCGGAGACCACCGTGTCCGACGCGGCGCCGCGCAACATCCCGGAGCCGTCGAGATCGGTGTGTCGCCGAGGATCCGCGAGGATCCGGAAGATGTCGGCCGCGGGCGCCGCGATTCGACGGGACACCGCGACGGGCTCGCGCTCGCTAACTGTCATTGGTACGGCTCCACTGGGGTCGATCTTCCCGGTCGGCACATGCTTGGACGGCGCCGAGCCGTTCGGTGAGGAAGGCGCGTTCGACGTCGTTGTCGGTGAGGGTCAGGGCTTCCTGGTACGCGTCCGCCGCTGCTGTCCACTGGTGCAGTTGGCGCAGGAAGTCGGCGCGGGCGGCGCTGAGGTAGCCGTAGGTGGCCAGCGCCGGCTCGGCGCAAAGCGGGGCCAGCGCGTCGAGGCCTGCCTGCGGGCCGTCGCGAAGTCCCACGGCCACGGCACGGTTGAGCTCGACCACCGGTGAGGGCCAGAGTCGGAGCAGGACGTCGTACAGTCCGACGATCTCCGCCCAGTCGGTGTCCTGCCAGGTCGGCGCCTCGGCGTGCACGGCGGCGATCGCGGCCTCGACGGCGTACCGCGTCGGCGGCCGACGGTGGAGCGCCTCGGTCAGCAGGGCGATACCCTCGCCGATCAGCCGACTGTCCCAGCGCGTCCGGTCCTGCTCCGAAAGCAGCTGCAGCCGCCCGGTGGCCGACAGTCGGCTGTCGGCGCGCGCGTCGATGAGGAGCAGCAGCGCGAGTAGGGCGCTGACCTCGGCGTCGGTCGGCATGAGCAGGAGCAGCAGCCGGGCGAGGCTGATCGCGCTGTCCATCAGGTCCCGGCGGGCAAGATGCGCGCCGATCGGCGCCGTGTGGCCGGTGGTGAAGATCAGATGTAGGACCTCGAGAACGACGCTCACTCGTTGGGCGAGGTGCTCGGGTGAGGGCACACGGTACGGGATGCGAGCGGCGGTGATCTTCTTCTTGGCCCGGGTGATGCGCGCGGCCATGGTGGACTCCGACACCAGGAACGCCCGCGCCACCTCGGCAGTGGACAGGCCGCACACCAACCGCAGTGTCAGTGCGACCTGCGCATCGCGGGACAGGGCCGGGTGACAGCAGGTGAAGACGAGCCGCAGGCGGTCGTCGTCGAGGCTGCCTTCGGGGCCGGGCACCGACTGTTTGGCCACCAGCAGTGGTAGGGCCCGGCGCAGCGCGGACTCCCGCCGCAGCACATCGCGCGCCCGGTTGCGGGCAGTGGTGGTAAGCCACGCGGCCGGGCGATCGGGGATGCCGATCCGCGTCCAGGCCTGCAGCGCCTGGGCATAGGCGTCCTGGGTGCACTCCTCGGCGAGATCGAGGTCTCGAGTCAGACGTGCCGTCGCGGCCAGCACTTGGGTCCAGTCACTGCGGTGCGCCTGCGCGACCGCCGCGGCGACCTCGGCGCTCATCCGTGATCGACCACCGGTCGGATCTCCACCCCGCTGTGGCCTGTGGATACCTCGTACAGTCGCGAGGCCAGACTGATCACCTCGTCGAGGTCGGCGGCTTCGATCAGGTAGTAGCCGCCCACTGCTTCCTTGGTCTCCAGGAACGGTCCGTCGGTGATGGTCAACCGACCGGCCGAGTCCGCGCGCAGTGTGGTCGCGATGTTGGCCGGCTCCAGTTCCTGGCCGTTGAGGACGGCCGACCCGGCCGCGGCGGAGAAGGCGCGGTGGGCCTCGTCGAGCTTCCGCACCTCCGGTGGCGGCATCGCGGCCCACTGCCGTTCGTCGCCGTAGATGAGGAGCAGGTACTTCGCCATGGCGCACATCCCATCGTGTGGAGCCCGGCCGGGCCCGCCTACCTCTACGACGAGTCAGACCGGTCGCCGATCGACAACCGAGGAAAGATTTTCCACAGCACGGAAGACCGCCAACGGGCCAGCCCGTCCCAGGATGTAGCGGGACGGGTGCGGCGGGTTGCTCCCTGCGGCGTGCCTCTCTTGGCTTCCGGGCGCGGGCTCAGGCGCGCGTCGAACGGCCCACCTGGAGGTCGACGTCCGCCCAGCGGCCGACCTCGCGTTTGACCGACGCCTCGATGTTGAACATGTCAAAGGGCCGGTAGAGCCGGTGCACGACATCGCTGGGAAGCGTTGGCAGGCGATGCTCTTTGAGCAGCAGCGTTCGCTTCTTACGCCCGATCATGTAGCCGAGTTCGAGGGCGACATTCGGGTTGTGGTCGCGCTGATCGACGTCCTCGAAGACGGCCACCCCGTACCTACAGCAGGTTAGATAGACCTCGATGTTGGACCACAGCTCGCCGGTGTAATCACGGTCGTCGGCCCGAATTCCATGCATTCCGCGTTCCGCCAGTGCGCCTTTGATCGCAGCGTGAATTTCATTCATTTGGGGCGTGTCGGCGAAGCGCATCATGATGAAGACGTTGCGATCATAGTCCGGATGATCCGCAAGGAACTCGCGCAGGTGCGGTTCGAGGTGGCCGAGCCCGGACAGATCGCCCAGTTTGCCGAGGGCGTGCACCGTCTCCACCTCACGTACGTGTTCGGCCGCCGCGAGCCGCAGTTGCGCCGTCCGAGAAGGAGACTCCGGGGGGCACAGCGTGACCGCCGCGTTGAGTTTCTGACCAAGATGGTTCTGGACCAGGTCGACCAGGGCGGCCGGCTCGTAGTCGACATCGCGCTCATCCATCCACAGCATTCGCGCCATGCCTTCGGCCGGGCTGAACCCGGCGAGAACTTTGGTCTTGTCGCGAATCACCGTCAGGGAGAACGGCCTGAAGATCGGAGAGGCGTTCGGTCGATAACCCATGCGAGCCAGTCCGGCCGCGACCGCGTCGCCGAACTCGTCCAAGAGCCCCGTTATCGCGCGCTCGTCAGCGTCGGCCATGTTCCCGCCACGGGAAAGGGCTGTCGGCCACGGCAAGACCATCTGGGCTCCTTATCTGGACGGCTCCATCCCGCAGGCGGGACTCTACGCCCCGCGCGACATGGATCACGTACCCCGGGTGGGCAGGGCGGCTGGCGAGCGTGGCTTCGGAGTTGTGTCCAGCCCGCTTCGAACGACCGGCGCCATCGATTCATATGACCCGATTCGAATAGTGTCCACTCGGTCGGCAACTCAGGCTTTTCGGAGCGCTTATGCGATGGGAAGCTAGGAACCATGACGTGGGAGGACCGAACAGCGTGCGCGGATCTGCGACGCCTGGTCGAGGCCGAGTCCAAGACAGGCGATCTACCGGCCCTTCGTCACTGTGCCGCAGTCTTAAGTGAAATCGGCTCGCGAATCCTCGGACCGGCCGCCCAAGCCCGCACTGTGGACTCCCCGGCTGGTCCGATACTTCAATGGCGCATTGGGGCCCCGCCGTGGAATGTCGGACTGATCGGCCACTATGACACGGTCCACCCAGTCGGCACCCTGGCCGAGTGGCCGTTCACGGTCGAGGGAATGGTGGCCCGCGGACCTGGCGTGCATGATATGAAAGCGGGCATTCTGACCATACTGTACGGGGTCGCGGCGGCGATGGCAGCTGACCCGGCCGGCCTCGACGGCATCGTCATTCATTTGTGCCCTGACGAGGAGGAGGGATCACGGTGGTCACGCGGTGAACTTGCCGCGCTGCGAGACGCGGGCCTGCGGGTGGCCGCGGTTTTCGAAGGCGACGACACCTCGGGCGGCAGCGTCGTGACCCAGCGCAAGAGCGGGCTTTGGGTCGACGTGCGGTTCAGCGGGCGCAGCGCCCACGGCTCTCGCCCCGAACTCGGATCCAACGCACTGCTGGCCCTGGCCGACTACACGGCGAGGCTGCCGGGGCTGGCCGATCCGGTGCTGGAGACGACCGTGGTGCCGACCAGGGCAGCCTCGGGAACAGCCATCAACACGGTCCCCGAGGCATCCGTCCTCACTGTCGACTGTCGCACGATCACTCAGGCCGAACAGGATCGAGTTCTGGCCGGATTGTCGGCACTGGGCACGTCGGTGGCGGGCGTGGGCATCGAGGTGACCATCTTGCACATGTTCCCGCCGATGGACTCAGTGATGTCGGCTCCGGTTTACCGCGCCCTGCGGGAGGCGGCGGAGTCCGCCGGCTTGAACCCTCCTCGCAATGCCGGTGGCAACGGGATCTCCGACGCGTCGCATCTGAGCGCCATGGGCGTTTGGGTGATCGACGGCCTGGGCCCCACCGGCGGCGGCGACCATTCCGACGAGGAATGGGTGGACCTCGCCAGCATGAAGGAGCGGATCGCGCTCACCGCCGCGGCCATCCCGGCGCTGTCCCGGGTGGCGCGGGCGGCTCCGGCTCCGGGTGCCGACGAGAGTCCCTGGCCGCGCGATCAGGTGCAAGCACAGCACGACCGCAGGTCCGCAAACGTCGTAGCCTGACTGAACGGACCCGACTGAGCGGCGGAGTTCAATGCCCATTGAGGCGATATCGGCCAATACCAGCCTGTTGGGGCTGGTACACATACCAGACACCGGCTCACCGACCGCACTGGCGGTCCTGATCCACGGCGCCGCCTCCGATTCCTTCGACGGCCTGGTCTGGCGAATCAGCCGAGAACTCGCCGAGAGCGGCATCATCTGTGCGGCCATCAACCTCTCGGCCAGGAGCCTTGGGCGCTACGCCGGTTCGTTTCACAGATTCAGCGGCTGGCCGTGGACCGCCACCGAACCCATGGTGGCGGAGGTCGAAGCTTTCGTACGGTGCTGCGCGGACCGCTACGGCGGGCATCCGGCCCTGATCGGGCACAGCTGGGGAAGTCACCTGGTGGCGCTGGCGGCCGGCCGCGTCACGTGCACCCACCTGAGCCTCGTGTCACCCATCGGATCGGGTCGGTCGATGCTTGAAGCCATGTTCGCCGATCGGCCACAGGTGTTGGACGACGTGACGAGGCCGCGGTCCGAGGTCGACGGCAACGATCTCGTGCACACCGGCCGGGACAACCTTCCTTTCCTCAGCGCGGCCACCATCCGCGATCTCCACAGCCAACCCGCTCTCGCGGACCTGACAGCCGACGTGTCACAGGAGATCCACGTATTCGTGGGCGACCGTGAGCACGAGTCCACGTTGCGGGCCGCCCGCGACATAGTGGCGCAGCAGCCGAGCCGCCGAGCGCTGACGTCGATTCCCGGCGCCGGCCACTTCTACCGAGGTAAGGAGTCACTTTTGAGCGCAGCGCTGGCCGCACCGGTCTGTCAAAGATGAGCGTTCATTCCTCAGCTCGGCTCACAACGTGGCGAAGCGGGTGACATGACCACCACGAACTTCCGTCTCCGCCTGCTCAGCGGGTTCTCCGTCCGAGACCACACGAATGCGCGGGTCCACCTGAGAAAGAAGGAACGCGAGGTACTCACCTGCATTTTGCTGTCGTTGGCCCGAGCCGACGAGGTGTCCAGAGAAGTCGTCAACGAGTTGGTCTGGCCCGAAGCTCCACCGGCCCGACAGCTGGACAACCAGCTGTATCAGCTGAGGCTGAAGCTGCCCCGCGACATTCCAGTGTCCGACAAGTCTGGCTTCATCAGGCTGACCATTGACCGTGACAGTGTTGACCTGTGGGTATTTGTTGACCTTTGTCACGCGGCCGAGGCCGGTGCCGCCACGTGGGAACGGGCCGCGCAGGTATGGCCTGTCGGCGCCGAAGACGCCCTCAGGCTGATCGACCACCCTGGCGCTCGTGAAGCCGAGGAGATGCTGCGCCGGGCACTACATCACCGTCTGGACGCGCTGGCCGCGGCCGACGGGTCGGCGGAAGAGATGATCGTGTTACTCGGCCGCCTGACGAAGGTGACGCCGGAGGACACCGCGGCCTGGCTGATGCTCATTGAGCAGACCGCCCGCAGCAAGGGCCCATCCGCGGCGCAGGTGGTCACACGCCGCGCGCTGGCGGTGCTGGCAGACCTCGGATTGCCCACGGATGAACTGGCGAATTCGGCCGGCGGCCTGCTGGCCGGCTCCCGGGGCGGCGATCAGCCACCGCTTCCGCAGCGAACCAGCTCGGTCGCCGGGGAGGTGTCCCGGTCGGCGGAGGCGGAAGCGATCTTGCTGAAGATGAGCCGCGCCAAGGTGACCGCGATCGAGGGTGCGCCCGGAAACGGCAAGAGCTGGCTCGCCCTGCGGGTGGCCGAGCGGGCGGGGATGGCGTTCGTCCGGTTCTCGTTCCAGATAGGGCTGACCGACACCCCGGCCAGCCTGTTGGCGACCTTGGCGGCACATTTTCAGGGTCGCCACGACAACGCCCTCGCCAGCCTGCTGGACCAAGAGGTCAAACGCGGCGTGCCGTACGACGATCTGTGGAAGGCCACTCTGGTCGCCGACCTCATGACGAAGCTCCCCATGCTGCTGATCCTCGACGACGCCCACCTCGTCAATTATCGAAGCCAGTCCGCGCGCTTCCTACGCAGTCTCCTGCAGCAGGTCGAGGACGCCGACAGCGCAAGCCGGGTCCTCGTCGTGGCGAGGACCGCACCGGTGGGCATCCTCGACCACTCAGTGCCGCAGATGGTCTTCGGTGTCACGAAGCACGAGGCCAGCCAGATGATGGCCGAGATGGGGGTGCGGATCACCGAACGTCAAACGGACATGCTGTACCGCTGGACCTCCGGCAACCTCAAGTTGCTGCGGATGTTCGTCGCCTGGGCCACCGAGAACAACGCGGATGGCAGTAGCGTCGACCGCCTGCTGGCGAACCCGTCGCGGTGGCCGAACGCGCGTCGGTACATGCTGTCGAACTTTCTGAACGAGATTCCGGCCGCCACCTACCGCTTGGTCACCGCGCTCGCGCTGCTTCGCACGGCGGTTCCGCTGGCAGCGCTCTGGGCTGCCGCCGAGGCGGCCGAACTGCAGCCGTTCGACGCGGTCGACGGTCTGATGCGACGGCATGTGATCGAGGAGACCGAACAGGGCGGGGACGGCTTCTACCTGCACAGCATCCTGCGGGACTTCCTGCGGGACAGCTTGCAGGAGGTGGACCTGTCCGGCGAACACGGTATCGCCGCGGCGGCACAGCGATCGGTCGGCTCCATCGTCGAGGAGCTGTATCACCTGGGCGCCGCCGGTGAGGTTCCGAAAGCGCTCGACCGGCTGATGGACTGCAAGGAGAAAGCCATCCAGGCGGGGCATGCGACCGAGGTGTTGAGCCTGGTCGAGGGGTGGCCGGTTGACCTCCGTTCGGGCCGTCCCGACGTCGCGCTGCTCTACGGGGACTTGCTCGGCATGGCGGGCAGGCTGGAGCATGCCGAGCAGGCTTTCGCCATCACCGCGGCGGCCCCGACGGCGTATCGGGCGATCGGCGCCATCGGGCAGGCCACGGCGCTGAGGCATCTGTCACGGTGGCCACGTGCCCTCGAGGTCATCGGACGGGCGACCGCCGAGGTGTCGGTCCTGGACCCGCCCGACAGACTGCTGCTCGGGCTGTGTCAGGCCACCGAGGGCTCGATCCTCGCTCAAGTCGGCGACTTCTCCTCCGCCCGGGACACCCTCACCCGCGGCATCGACCTGATCCGGGCCGCACAGCGCGAACGCGGGGCATATCCCGTGCCCGGAACCACCCGCATCTTGCGGCCGGACATCGCCGTCGGCGCGGCCTTGTGCGATCTCGGATGGCTGGAGCTGATGGCCGGCCGGTTACTGAATGCCGAGGCGTGGCTTGAGGAGGCCACGACCCTTCAGGCCAAGATCGGAGATCAGTGGGGTCGATGCGAATCTCTGGCCTGGTTGGGACGCTGTTACTGGCAGAGCTCCCTCTGGGCTGAGGCCGCGACCACGCAGCGAGTCTGCCTGGATCTCGCACGCTCCCTCGGCAACGTACGCCAGGAAGCCCTGGCTTACCGTCATCTCGGCCTGCTCGCCTGGAATACGGGCGCCGACGACGAGGCCATCGACATGACGTCGAGCGCGCTGGAGATCTACCGCCGGATGGGCGATCGATATGGCGAGGCGGCCTGTCTGGAAAACCTTGGCGCCATCTACTTCGATCAGAATCGGTTCACCGACGCCCAGGCCCTCATCGTGGCCGCCGAGGAAGTGTGCCTGTCGATCGAGTCGACAGACTTCCTTGCCTACGCGGTCCTCTATCACGCCAAGATCCTGGTGCGGACGGGTGACGCCGAGCAGGGTTGGCTGATGGCGAAGCGTGCCCACGACCTGCTGGCTCGGCGGAACTATTCCGTTTTCTATCTGGGCATGGCACTGCGAGCCGAAGCCGAGGCCGCGTTGCGGCTGGGCGAGTACACCCGATGCGTCGAGATTCTGGACGAGGCGCGGCGGGGTTTCGATGAGATGCCGTCGCGTTACCAGAGCGTCAAGTGCGGATACCTGGCCGCGCTCGCGCTACACGCCATGGGACGCGATCACGAGGCGGTCGAGCTGATGGAGAGAGTCAGGAACGACTTCGCCACGTTGGGTGCGATGCGAGACCATCGACGGGCAGTCGAGGTGCTCGGCGGGTGGTAGGCGCCGGAGCCGCTTGGCGCGGCTACGGCCGCCACGGTCGCTGTCCGGGCTGGGCTGCCGCACAGGCGACCGCGTTCAGCCCTGACCTCGGATCCCGACGATGGCCGTCCGTGGCGGAGTTCCGCCGCGGACGGCCGGTCGGCTTGTTCGGCTCAGGTGGCCAGTCTGGCCAGTTCTTCGTCGATGATCTGCGGGTCGAGCTTGCGGAACACCGGTGCCGGCGCCTT
The DNA here is from genome assembly GCF_019083965.1 of Catellatospora tritici. GTDB lineage: Bacteria > Actinomycetota > Actinomycetes > Mycobacteriales > Micromonosporaceae > Catellatospora > Catellatospora tritici. Next base: position 77,424 of record NZ_JAHRCY010000003.1, on the reverse strand, counting down.
GAGCTCACGACCGGTCTCGATCGGCACGGTCTGCCATCGCGCGCCCACGGCATAGTCGCCCGTGATGATCGGGTAGCTGCGCCCGTCGTCCAGGTCGGATACCGCTTCGAGCCGTGGCATCGGGGCGTGTACGCCGACACCACCCAGCAACTCGTGGATCTTCTGCGCCGAGTGCGGCAGGAACGGCGTGAGCAGCGTGTTGCAGTCGCTGACGACCTGCAGTGCGACGTGAAGTACGGTGCCCATCCGCGCCAGATCGTCGGTCAGCTTCCAGGGCGCCTGATCCGACAGGTACCTGTTGGCGTCGGCGACCACTCGCATCGCCTGGGTGATCGCGGCCTTCACGCGGTGGTGTTCTATCAGCCGTCCCACGGATACGAACGCGTCGGCCGCCGTGGTGAGCAGCTCACGGTCGGCGGCCGTGAGTTCTCCCTGTGGGGGCACCATGCCGAAGTGCTTGGCCGCCATGGAGACCGAACGGTTCACCAGGTTGCCCCAGCCTGCGACGAGCTCATCGTTGTTGCGACGGACGAACTCCGCCCAGGTGAAGTCCGTGTCGCTGGTCTCCGGGCCGGCCACGGCGACGAAGTAGCGCAGGGCGTCGGCGTCGTAACGCGAGAGGAAGTCCCGCACGTAGATGACGACCCTGCGCGAGGAGGAGAACTTCTTTCCTTCCATCGTCAGGTACTCGCTGGACACCACCTCGGTCGGCAGTGCGAGCCTGCCGAACTCGCCCGGAGCACCGCCCTTGGTGCCCTCGCCGTTGTAGCCCAGTAGCTCGGCGGGCCAGATCTGGGAGTGGAAGGTGATGTTGTCCTTGCCCATGAAGTAGTAGGAGCGCGCCTCGGCATCCGCTGACCACCACCTCTTCCACGCATCCGGCGTGTCGCCGAAGCGGCGGGCCCACTCGATCGACGCGGACAGGTACCCGACCACCGCGTCGAACCAGACGTAGAGGCGCTTGCTGGGGTTGTCCTCCCAGCCGGGCAGCGGCACCGGAATGCCCCAGTCGATGTCGCGGGTCATGGCTCGCGGCCGGACGTCGTCGAGGAGGTTCAGCGAGAACTTCAGCACGTTGGGCCGCCAGTCCTTGCGCGACTTGAGCCACTCCCCCAGGGCGTCCGACAGTGCGGGCAGGTCCAGGAAGAAGTGCTCGGTCTCGACGAACTTGGGCACCTCGCCGTTGACCCGGCTTCGCGGATTGATCAAATCGATGGCGTCGAGCTGGTTGCCACAGCCGTCACATTGGTCGCCTCGGGCGGCGTCGTAGCCGCAGAGCGGGCAGGTACCTTCGACGTAGCGGTCTGGAAGGGTCCGGCCGGATGACGGCGAGATCGCTCCGCGTGTCGTCTGCTCGATCATGTAACCGTTGCGATGCACCGTGCGGAACAGCTCCTGCGCGACCGCGTAGTGGCTGCGCGTCGTGGTCCGGGTGAAGAGATCGTAGGACAGCCCGAGCGCGACCAGGTCCTCGGCGATCAGTTGGTTGTAGCGATCGGCCAGCTCTCGTGGAGTCAGCCCCTCCTTCTCCGCCTCGACCAGGATCGGCGTGCCGTGCTCGTCGGTGCCCGAGACCATCAGCACCTCGTGGCCCGCCATGCGCATGTAGCGGCAGAAGACGTCCGAGGGAATGCCGAAGCCGGACACATGCCCGATGTGGCGAGGGCCGTTGGCATACGGCCAGGCAACGGCTGCGAGATAGTGCACTACGTCTCCAATACATTGTCGGCTGGCGATGGTGCGCAGCAGCTCGTCTCCTGCCGCGGAGGATCACGAAATCTCACGGCACCACGCCCGGGTAGGAGTGGGCCGTCCACAGGAACAGATCGCGTAGTTCGGCCGGCGTGATCCCCTCGCCCAGGTAGTAGTCGAAGAGCTCCGGGTAGGTGCCGAAGCTGTGGACCTTGTTCAAGGTCGCGACGAATTCCTGGTCGGAGGGGTTGAGCCGCACCTCGAACACATTCGCGTCCTCCAGCGACTCGACCTCGTCAAGGTGCCTGACGCCGACCATGGACGTGCGCCACAGGTTGGTACGGGAGAGCCTGGTCTGCCGCAGGTCCGCTCCGTCCAGCCGGACGTTCTCCAGGTTGGCGCCATCGAGGTTCGCTCCCACGAGGTTGGCGTTCGTCAGGTTGGCCGCCACCAGGTTGGCCCCGCGCAGATCCACGCCATGGAGATCCCATCCGCCGAGGTCGAGGTACATCAGGTTGGCGCCGACCAGGTTGCCGCCCTCCGCGAGCCGTGCCCGCACTGCCGAGCTCGGCAGGGCGCCGGACTCGGTGGCTGCCACCTCCGAGAACAGCTGCTGAAGCAGCGGCTCCGACCGGCGCACCGCGATCGATTTCGCCAGGCCCAGGATCTCGTCGAGCACTTCGCGGTCCGAGACCTGGCTGACGCTGTTCTTGCGGTGACTGCGGCGAATCTGGCTGACCGCCTCCTCCAGCGCCGGCCACCAGATCGAGAAGCTGGCGTGCAGGACGTCCTCGGTCAGCGCCCGCTCCTTCAGTTCGCTGTTGAGCGTTCGCACGACCCGCTTCATATCGACCATGTCGAGCTCGGCCGCCTGGAAGTGGCTCAAGGGTCCGACCACCTCGGCAGGGGCGACGTCCACCAGAAGCGGGATGACCTTGCCCCTGGTGATGCCGCGGGACAGCGCTCCCGCCTCGAACATGACCCACGGTGACACCAGTGATTCCTTCGTCACCACCACGATGCCGATGGGTGAGGTGTTCAGCTCCTGGCCGACTTGATTGCTCCAGACCCCTCCTTTGGCGAGGTCGTCGGCGGAGAAGAACGGTTTGAGTGGTTGCAGGACGCGGGGCAGCCAGGCGTGCAACGCTTCCGCAACCTGTCTGCCCAGCACTCCTGACCAGCTGATGAAGACCTTCACGGTGGGATCCGGTGTCAGGCCGCGGCCCGGGCATGGACCACTGCGACGATGGGGACGAGCAGGGTCATGTCCGCCTCGAATCCGGCCGCGGTAAGCAGACTCAGGAGCTGTGCCGGCTGAAGGGACCATTCCCCGTAGTCCGACAGCTTGCGGTCCACCGCCTCGCGTGCGAGATCCGGGTAGAACACCTTGGCGATCTCCTGCCGCATGTCATCGGGGCTGAGCGGCGGCGCCGTCTGGACCTGATCGGCCAGGGCGAGGATGCCGCCTGCCTTGAGCACCCGCCGGAACTCGCGAAGCACCTTCAGCTGCTGTGCCGACGGGACGTGATGCAGCGTGAAGGTCGACAGGACGATGTCGAACATGCCGCTGGGAAACGGCAGCTCGGCACTGTCGGCATTGACGAAGGCCAGCGTGCCCGGTGCGGCGACCTGGATCCGTGCACGCGCCTCCTGCAGCATCGCATCTGAAATGTCCGTCGCGACCAGCTCGGAGTGCGGGTCGAGGTGTTCGATCAGGCGAGCCAGGGTGCGCCCGCTTCCCGTTCCGGCGTCGAGCGCTCGGCACTTGTGGCTGGGCAGCCGCCGGATGATCTCGTCCAGCACCCGGCTGCGGATCGGCGCGTTCAGGAAGTCGCCATCGTACGTTCCTGCCCGGCGGTCCCAGTGGGCGCGCCGGATCGCCAGATCGGGCTCGGCGACCTGAGACAGCGAGTGCGGCCCTCTAGACATGTAACCCGTCCGAGAGCATCTTGGCCGGGCCGCCGCCACAATACTGGTGGATCATGGAGACGAGCTGCTCCATGGCCTCGTGCACCGCATTCTCCGGGTGCGCGGGCCCGGCGTGCACGATGAACACGACGTCGGTGGCGGCAAGCGTCACCTTGGACTTGTCACACTGACGCACTTCGAGGCGGCAGAGGATCTCCTCGTCGTCGAGGTAGGCGTATTCGCCCGCCGTCACGTCGACCGGTGCGGCGGCCCCCAGGGGCACGAACTTCTCCGAGCCGTCGGTGCGAGCCAGCCGCACTGCTCCGGCGAGCCGGTTCAGGTCGTGCGCTCCCAGGGCGAGCATCGTCTCGGCCGACACGATGTTGTAGATGTCGACGAGAGGGCTGATCCGCGGCAGCCGTGCGTTTCGGTGGAGCAGTCGCAGCAGCGCCTCCGGTGCGGCGATCTCCCGCTTGGCGGCGGAGCCGACGCGTGCGTGCAGATCCCGGAATCCCCTGAGGAGGGGCTGCTGCTTGAGACCGTCGGCAGTGGTCTCGGTGAGCAGCCGCTTCTCCCTGCGCATGAGTTCCTCACGCAGTTCCGGGCCGTACTCCTCCGACAGCGACAGGCCTGGCAGCACGAACGCGATCGCCTTGATCCCGAGTTCGCTGACGTCTTCTGAGACGGTGAAGGAAGGCAGTGTCATTGGTTCACCTCGGATGTTGAATGCTTGTTCAGGACAGACCGAGCGCGGACGCCATCGCGGTGGCACGCGGCGTCTGCTCCCAGGTGAAATCCGGATCCTGGCGGCCGAAGTGGCCGTACTTCGCCGTCTTCCCGTAGATCGGCCGCCGCAGGTCCAGGTCGCGGACGATCGCTGCCGGACGCAGGTCGAACAGCTCGCTGATCACCTTGGCGATCTTGTTCGGGTCGGCGTTCTCCGTGCCGAAGGTCTCGACCATGATGGAGACCGGCTGCGCGACACCGATCGCATACGCGATCTGCACCTCGCACCGGGCCGCCGCGCCACTGGCCACCACGTGCTTCGCGACCCACCGCATCGCGTAGGCGGCCGACCGGTCGACCTTGGACGGGTCCTTGCCCGAGAACGCGCCGCCGCCGTGGCGCCCGACGCCGCCGTAGGTGTCGACGATGATCTTCCTGCCGGTGACGCCCGCGTCAGCGAAAGCACCGCCCCGCACGAACTTGCCGGTCGGGTTGACGAGGAACCGCACCTTGTCGCCATCGAGGTCCGGCGGGAGCGCCGGCAGCACGACGTGCTGCATCAGCGCCGCCCGCAGCTCGTTCTCGATGTCCACGTCAGGGTCGTGCTGCACCGAGATCACGACCGTGGAGACCGCCCGGGGACGGCCGTCTTCGTAGCCGATCGTGACCATGGACTTCGAGTCCGGGCGCAGACCCCGGATGAGCCCGGTACGGCGAGCCTGGGTGGTGCCCAGCGTCAGCCGGTGCGCCATCGCGATCGACACCGGCATGAGCTCCGGAGTTTCATTGCAGGCGTATCCGTACATCATGCCCTGGTCGCCGGCGCCCTGCTCGTCCAGACCTTCCCCGTCCACGCCCTGCGCGATGTCCGGCGACTGACGTACCAGGGCGGTGAGGATCTGCAGGTTGCCGGGAGCACACGCGAACGAGTCCTCGAACGCCGCGTCGGTGTAGCCGATGCGCTCGATCGTTTCGGCGATGATTCCGCTGATGTCGGGGCGCGCGCGAGTCGTCAGCTCGCCGGCGACGAGCACGAGGTTCGACTTGACCGCTGTCTCCACTGCCACCCGGGACGTCGGGTCCACGGCCAGACATGCGTCGAGGACGCCGTCGGAGATCTGGTCGGCGAGCTTGTCCGGGTGTCCTTCGCTGACGGACTCACTGCTGATGAAGTGAACAGCCATTTCGGCGACTCCTTAGCCGAGGGGATGAGTACCGCCAACGATGGCAGCGCGCCGTCTAGGCAACGTCGAAGCAGCGTCTGATCAGCCCGGTTCGGCAGAATCGCTTTCGACGCAGACCGCAGACGTGCAAGACGGGTCGCGGGCACCCGGGTGCCGCACCGGCCGCCGGGGACGCCGACCGGCCTAGAACACCTCGTATCCGACCTGGAGGCCGAACTGTTCGGCGGCGGATCCGCTTCTCACCACCAGTTCGGCCAATCCCTGTCCCGAGCTGCCGACGATCAGGCCGGGTTCGTGCCGCGGCACCGCGGTCAGGTGCGGGTAACAGGTCACCGCCCGCAGCCCTGCCGCCCGGCCCTCCTCATAGGTGCGTACCTTCAGGTGGCTACCGACCGCGAAGTCGATCTCGTGGCTCGAGTGGTTCAGTTTGCAGTTGCCGAAGTTGTCGACGAATGCCACGACGGTCGGTTCGAACTCCACCGGCTGGGTGAGCTGATGGGTGCTGCTGGGCACGGGTCGGCCGTCGAAGACCCAGCTGGCGACCAGCGGCTGATACCACAGGCTGCGGAACTGCGTCGCGCTGATCGTCTCGACCTCGGTGGCGGTGAAGGTCGCCCAGCCCTCCGCGGCTGCGGTCATGACCGTCCGAATATCGGTCACTTCGACGCAGGCCACGTCCAGGCTCCGGCGCACGAAAGAGAGAAGTCGAGCGCTGAACGTGCTGACGACCAGGTTGGATCCGACCCGGAAGTAGCAGAACGGCGCGCCGTTGTGCCATGACCCGTCCCGCGGGGCGACATTGACCAGGATGACCGTCGGCTGAGCCGCCGTCCCGAGCGCCTGCGTGCTGAGCAGCACGTCCAGCAGGGTCAGACCGGCGGAAAGCTCCGGCTCGGCGCCGTCCAGCGGGAGCACGGCGGGGACGCTGCCGAACAGCGCTCCTATGCGGGCGGCCAACCTGGCTCTGGCATTGGTGTCGGTGCAGTCGGTGATGCAGATGACGGACGGATTCACCGTGTCTCTCCTCGCTCATCAGGGCGAGGCTCTTCGGCGTATCCCACGCGAAAGGGCCCCGCACTTCGGGACCCTTTGAGTGGCGTGACCTTACGCCCCCGCAGTCTCCCGACCGACGGGGCGCATCATTCGCAGACTGGGCTGCGGTTCAGGGGAGGTCACGTCGGAGAACTGTACGCGCCCCCCAACGGGGCAGCAAGCAGACATAGCGTGCAGCCACCCAATCGGGTGAATGCGATACGGCGCCGGCACGTACCTGTGAAGGGGCTGAGGTCTGCCGTACTTGCTGCCACCGGACCACGCCCATGGTGGTACGGGAGTGGCCACCTGCTCGCCACGCGGCTCCGGCGGCGAGCACGAGTTCCGTCGCCACCGCCCGCTTCCGTCGGCACTTCCGTGCCTCTTCGCCGCGTTGACCCCTCTACCGTCGCGCAATAGCCTGCATTCGATGGCCTCGGCGGCAACGGGCCCCAGGTCGTCGAGTCCGGGGAGGACAGCATGCGACTTGGTGGACGACTGACGGTTGTGGTCTCGGTGATCGTCGGTCTGCTGGCCCTGCCTGGACAGGCGGCTCAAGCCGCCTACTACAACACGTACACCGACATAGCCGACACGCCCGATACGAGTTGCTGCACCGGGGTGCAGGGTTTCGCCGCCGGAGCCACCTACCTGTACTCGATCAAGAACCACACCGATTACGACGACGTCTCCGTCATCTACCGTGTCCACAAGACCACCGGTGAGCGGGTGCTGATGACCAACGGCACCAACGGCGGGTCGACCAACACCTGGCTCGGGCACGCGAACGACATGACGATCGTCGACATCGACGGTCAGCACCACATGTTCATCGTCACCATGAACACCAGCGGCGCGCAGCTCGTGCGGCTGCGCTACGACGGCACCACCTACTACCACGCCGGGTCGTACCAGGTGCGTCTCAACGGGGCTGTGTCGACGCCGTCGGGAGTCAACCGGGTCTCGGTCACCAGCACCGCGATCACGTTCATGTTCAAGAGCGGCAGGACGATCTACAACGGCAGTCTCCCATTGCGCGCCTCCTCCGGGACCATCAACCTGACGAAGGCGTTCGACCTGCAGGTCGACGGTGCCCTCGTCAACGGCGCCACGGTGCCGGACCTGGGGACCTTCGCCAACCAGGGGTTCTTCTACGACGCGACCAACAAGGTCCTCTACTACCCGCTGACCAAGGACAACCGCAGCATCGTGCTCGTCTACCGCAACGTGTCACCGACGACGACCGGGACCGCGCCCGCGGCCACCGACCTCTCCTTCCGCATCACGTCCTCGGCATACTCCACGAAGTTCGAGATCGAAGGCGTCGGCATCAGCGACGGCAAGCTGTACTTCAACACGAACCGGGCGAACTCGAGCGGTGCCTACGACGGGGTCCACGTGTTCAACGGCTACGTCGCGGCCTAGCGCACGCGACGGTGGGACTCGCCATGGCGCAGCGATGGGTGGGGTCGGCTCAGCCGCCGGTGGCGGAGAAGTGCATGTAGTCCTTCAGGGATCGATAGTCGCCGCCCCACTCCCATCCGATCGCGGCGAAGGCCTGGACAGCCTGCTCGCGGGGCTGCGCCATGCCGGGCCGCACGTCGGCTCGGTCGAGGTAGGCGGTGGCGAGCTCCGGCAGGACGACCTTGCCTTTCTGGTACGGGTTCTGGAACGGGTTGAGGTCCACGGCGAGGCCGTAGGCGTGCTGGGACCAGCCCTTGTGGCCGCGCACCGGTCGGCAGGCGAACACCTCGGTGGTGTTGTGGTCGCCGGTCGGCGGTGCGTTCAGTTCCGCGGCGCTGGAGATCCGCATGCGCTCGATCGGGAAGTCCGCGGCGAAGAGTCGCTGGAACACGGTGACCAGGTCGTCGGCCACCCGGGCGTTGGCCAGCAGCTCGCCGGTGTGGGCGCGGCCGTCGAAGCCGCGGAAGCCGACCGTGAGGTAGCGCAGGTCGGTTGCGGCGATCGGGCAGTCCCTGGTCCAGCTGGATCGAGCGAGTACGTCGGCCGGCACCGCCTGGACCGTCGCGTGAAAGCGGCCGTCCGCCGGTGGCGGCAGGTCGTCGACGGTGACGATCGACCGGTTACGCAGCTCGGGCGGGGTCTGCTGGGCCGCGGCGAACCCCTGCGGCCCTACCGGGAGCACTCGTGTTCCCAGCCAGGACGGTGCGGCGGTGGCGTTCCCGATGCGGACGGGCACCGGGCTCTCCTCGGTGCGCACTGTCGCCACAGTTGGCGATGTTTGTGTCGTCTTGTCCGCTTCTGGGCCGACCAGGGCGCTCGAACAGCCGGACAGGGCAAAGCCCATGAGCACAGCCACGGCCAGCAGGCCCGCCGCCCGAGCGCCAACGCGCCGCCGAAGACCAGCACCCGCGCGGACCGTGGAACGGGCAGACGAGAAGTCTTCGGGGGCGCACATTTCGACAAGGATAGCCTTTGCCCTGCTCAGCGGCATCGTCGTCGCGTTGACGATCGAGCCGGACTCCGCAGGGTGGGTTGAACCGCTCCTGTACTCAAGCGGCGATCAGGCCGTTCTGTCGCAGCCAGGCCTGGACGGCGGGACCGGCATCGTCGACTTCTTCGCCGCGTACCGCCAGCCCGGTGGCGAGCGTGGCGCCGTGGCAGGATGCGGCGTAGTCGCGCTCGGTGGTGCCGAGCCCGCTCATGGCGTGGGTGGTGACCGGATGGACGATCTTGCCGGTGAAGTCGTGGCTCTCCGCGAAGGTCGACATGATCATCGGTGCGCGGACGTTCCAGATGCCGCTGGCCAGTAGCACGGTGGTGTACCGGTCGATGGACGCGAGCGGGTTGGCGATGGCCGGGCGGGCGTCGGCGTTCTGCTCGCGTACGTTGCGCGCGACGGTGTCGTCGGAGTCGTCGGAGTAGGGTTCGGCGGCCTCGATGCGGTGGATGTCGCAGCCGGTGAGCTTGCCGATCATGTCGGCGAGCCGTTGGGTGTTGCCCGTCTGAAGGTACCTTCTGTCGCCGTCGTGGTAGTTCCAGCCGGCCCGGGAGAAGTAAACCAGCAGCGCTCTGGGCCGCGCGTCCGGCACGGTGGAGCCGCGCGGTGCCGCGGCGCCTGGCGGCTGCTCGCGGGTATCGGCCGCGCAGCCGCCCGGCGCAGGTTGAAGTCGACGTACGAGCGACGGCATGCATCGATGGCGAGGCTTCTCGCTGCCCGTATCAGAAGCAGAAGTAACCGTCGCCCGCAGCGACGGTAGCCCGATAGTGGCACGCGGAAAAACCAGCGAAGTCAGAAGGCTGACTCTCACGATTGGGAGACCGGACCGATCTACGTTACGGCCACTTCGCCGGTCCTTGCTGGTGGCAAGTTGGAGCACCACGGATTCGTGAGCGAAGGAGGAGTTTTCTCAGTGGCGTTCGACAAGAGCAGGTCGACCGAGATCATGATTCCCGAATCGCGTACCCGGCATCGGTGTGAAGCTGGCGGCTATGCCGACCTTATGCGGGCCGTCGGCTTGCGGATGGAACAGAACGGCGACATCGGCCATCCCTGGCTGCGGCGTTCGCCTTGGCCGAGGCGATTACCCGGATGTGTGACACAGATCCACACCCGCTAGTGAGCCCCGGCTCGCCGACGTCTTCCCTGGGCGCGCAATGTGCAGTCGCTGCGGGTAGCCTCGAGCCGTTCACGCCAGGCTTCTTTCCAACCTAGCGAGGTACGCAATGAACGCTCCAGACATCGACGTGGTGGTGGTCGGTCTTGGCGCAATGGGCAGTAGCGCTCTTTTCCAGCTCGCCCAGCGTGGGATCGAAGTACTAGGCATCGAGCAGTTCGAGCTCGGGCACTCGCGTGGCGCAAGCCATGGCGGGACGCGCATAATCCGAACCGCATATGCGGAAGGGGACAAGTATGTCCCGCTGGCTCGGCGAGCCTGGCAACTGTGGTCCGAGCTGGAGGACTTGGCCGGAGAGACGTTGCTGATGCGAACGGGAGGGCTGGTCATGGCGCCCTCGGGATCGGCGCCGGTACAAGCCCCGGTGCATTCGGCGAAGGCTCACGATCTTGATTACGAGATCCACTCCAACGAACAAATGTCGCGGCTGTATCCACAACACGTGTTCGATGCGGATTTTGAGACGTTCTTCGAGAAGGACGCCGGCATCATCAACCCCGAGGCATCCGTGCTCGCGTCCGTCCGGTTGGCCGAGAAGCTGGGGTCACAGGTCAGGACCGGCACCGAGGTATCCGAGGTGATTCCGGACGCCACCCGTCCGCGGGTACGCATCGGCGATGAGGTGATCACCGCACGGCACATCGTGGTCGCAGCGGGCGCCTGGCTGACGCGCCTGGCGCCTTCGGCCATGAGCCGGGTCGCCGTGAGCAGGCGGGTGTTTGGCTGGTTCACCGCGAAACATCCCGAAGAGTACGCGCCCCACCGGTTCCCCATCTTCATCAGGACCGACGCCACAGGCGCCTACAACTGGTACGGGATCCCCGACTTGGACGGCTCGGCGGTGAAGATCGGAGTGCACGCCTGGCCTGGCCTGAACGAGCCGGTGGACCCGGCCAAGGGTCCACGCGAACCTGACGAACGGGACGCGGCGCTGCTGACGGAGATCGTGAGCACGACGCTTCCGGGGCTGAACCCGGTGCCGGTGCACATGCAGTCGTGTACGTACTCGCTTACGCCGGACCGGAACTTCCTCGTTGGTGCGCGCGCCGACCTGCCAGGGCTCACGATCCTGGGTGGCTTTTCCGGGCACGGGTTCAAGTTCGCGCCCGTCATCGGCGAGATCGCAGCGGATCTGGCGATGCGCCAGGAGTCCCGCTGGGACATCGGATTCCTACACCCTGAGCGCAAACTGACCTGAGTATCTCCCAGTCAAGCAACGGTCGACACGAGCGCCGACCATCGACCACCCTGGTGCTCGTGGCGTCCGCTCCTGCCCTCAACGCACATTCATGATCACCGAAATGCAGGAGGCGGCCACCAGAATCACGAGGGCGACCGCCATCCAGTCCAGTTCCCGAGTCCGCCTTGCGTCCAACAGAGCACCAAGCGTCGTCTCCGGCCGGACCGTCACCCCGAAGTGCAGGTGCAGGCTCTCCAGATTTGACAGCATCAGGTTCGGGCGATTCATGTCGTAATCGCGCACCGCGAACAACAATCCGACCACCATCGCTGTCGCCAGCCCTCGCGCCAAAGCCATGGTCAGCAGTTGCGAACCCACCGGCGCCACGTGCATCGTCAGGATCACCCCGGCCGCTCCCAGCAGTAGCACCAGCCATTCATACGGCGACACGCGAGTGGAAAGCGCGAGATCCACCCGCGCCCACTCTCGTGACAACCCGACGAAGGGGCGCCAGGCCGGGGCGAGCAACGCCTTGTGTTCCAGCCGGGTGCTCTCGATAACCCTGGTGTCGAGTCGATCCAGGTTGACATGCACCTCCTCCGCCCGACCGCTGTCGCTGTCGATGAGTCCTTGCGCCTTGGCGTAGAACGCCTCACATTCTTTCTGCAGATTGGCGTACCGGCCGATGGAATTGGAGAGAACGAAGCCGCCGAAGATCGCGAACAGACCGACGAACACTTCCGTGATCGACAGCATCTCGTCGACTCCCCCGACGGGCAGCGAAACACTGACCATCAGTGATCCCAGGCCGGCCAGTACAGCCGCGAATACCACGGGGACACCTCGGTCTCGCACCGAAGAGAACAGGATTCCGCATAGGACAAGTGTCAACGCGGAGATGATCTGCGGGCCCACTACCCCTTTCAGGGCCACCGCGAGAATGATCGTGGAAAACACGGGCACCAGAAACAAGGAAGTGAAACCCGGGATCTCCCTGGCCTGAATCGCGATCATCCAAGCCAGATGCGAGAACGGGTGCAGCACCGCATACACAAGTAGGGCCCACGGGTGCCCGCCCGCAAGATGAAGCGTGACCGAACCCGGCGACATCACGGCCACCGCCGCGAGTGTCAGTCCGCACGCACTTCCGCCCACGCACAGCGCCACCAGGAAGAACTGCATCGCGAACGGGCCTTCCTGCCTGGGAACCGCCGCGTTCATGAATGCCGACATGGTCGCGTAGGAGATGGCCCCCAAAGCAGCCAGAGCGAGTGGCAGCGGATTGCTCAGCTTACTGATCAGGCTGTCGCCCCGGGCGCCGTTGAGAATTGCGAGTGCCGCTCCGGCGAACCCGAACCCGGCGGCCATCAACACCTCGAGCGCTCTGTTCTCCCGACGCATCGCCGAGGCCATCAGCAGGCCGATGATGGGCCATAGATAGTTGATCAGGTTGACCATCAGCGGTGGGCCGGTTTGCAGCGCGGAGAAGTACAGGAGCGGGTAGGCGAAGTAGGCCAATGCGCCGACGCCGAAGGCCGACTTGATCAATTTGCGCTGATGGGTGGCGCGAACGGCCGCGACTATATTCAAATTGCGGCTGAATGAGGTCAGCGCGAGGGCCAACGTGGTGGCGATCGTAAGTGCTACCAGCGCCGCGACTGGAGCGGGCAGTAAGCCGCGTGACTGGAAGATCCAAAGTGGGGCAGCCGACCAGGCTGTCACGGCAAACACCAATGCCATGATTGGTCGCGATGTACCACGCACCAGAGATCTCCTCCCGCGAGGCGTTTTGTGCGGTCCATGGTCGCATGAGGACACAAGCTGATTGACACTCTGGCCGGCCGCGCTGCCCGTAGAGGTCGGTGCTGGGGGCCACGATTTGTAGATCTTGAAATGAGGAGGGCCTTAAGCGCTGGCAGCTCCTTCAATCCACGGCGGCCCGTACCCTCAACAGCTCGTTCCAGGAAGCCAGGAAATATCAATCCCGACGCCGCGCGGCTTGCCTGGCACAGGTAAGCCGCGCCGTCATGGCATCGGGGCATTGCAGTGGTCACCCTGGCGCCGAGAACGCCAGGCCATAGCCGGAATCGCGCACTTACCGAACGTGGTACACCTGCCGAGCATGACGATCGCGGGCAGTGGCGCTAAGCCGCTGAGGCCAGAATCGCGCCGTGTTCTGCCGTGCCGTCCTGGGCTTGCCTTGTAACCGTCCAACCAGCGGCTTCAACCAGTCGGCCGAATTCTGCGCCTCTGAAACGACGCGACTTGAAGCACCGTATTCTCTCTCCTGCCGCGATGTCGATGCCCATTGCCGTGACGTTCCCGGTTATGATGGCATCGCCGATGACATCGACATCCCGCAAACAGAGATCGAACCGTATCAGTTCGGAAGGAATTCCCGCCGCCCGGAGCGGCTCGATGGCCGCGTTGGTGAAGGTTTCATTCCTGTAAGGACTTAGAATTCGCGCCTCGTCTGCCCTTTCCGGCAAAAGCGCGACACTTATCAGTATGAGATCGCCCGGATTGAGGCTGTCACGCATGTTGCGCAATACCGAGAGCGGATCCACTGGATTTCCGATTGTGTGGCCGAGCATCAATCCGAGCACCGGTTCGTCCTTTCGGCGCCAGCGAGCGATCGAACCGGTTGCGCCGCTCTCGAAGTCCCAGACATCGGAGCGAAACTCCATCGGAAACTTCGCCAGCGGCCTGTTCACGATGGTGAGGAGATCTTGGCTGAAGTCGAGGCAGAGGTATCGGCTGGGCGCCAGGCCTCTGGCTGTCAACGCAGCCAGGAGGGCGGCCGTGTGCAGGCCGTTGCCTGGACCGACTTCACACACCTGGTCTGCAGACCCCTGCCCGAGGCCGGTCTGACCAAAGAGGGCATCCAGCTCGAAGTCGAGCTCGCCGACCACCTCTTGATATCCATCCGAGTTGGCGAGTGCTTCGTATGTCAGCGCTCCACTTCCAGCGAACGCGAACTTCACCGGCACCGTGCGGCGTGCCAAGTGTTTCCGGAACTCCTCGCGGTGGTGTTCGCTCTCGAAGTAGGATCGCACGTCACTCATGCGGACTCCATCGACTCTTCAGGATGTGGTCATTGTTCGCGGCGACGCTGTCGTTGCATCTGAGATCCTGCCCAGCTCATGAGCTTTGTTCCTCGAGGTGCGCCAGCGCGGTGATCGCCTGAAGATCGTCGTTGATTGGCAGGGGTCGCTGCGGGCCTTTGTGAGGTTTTCAGGGCTGGAGGACGGCGATTGCGGGCTCGCCATTGTCACGGACTGCCTTGTGGGAGTGTGTTGACCGGGCGCATATCGCCCGACAGCTGCCGGTCGGCTCGGCTCGGCTCTGAACGGTGTGGCGACGGTGCCTCCGACGCCATGGAGCCGAGGTCGGTCCAGACCATGCTCTTTCCCATGTTCGGGAACGAATCTGGCGTCCGATCTTGCCGAATATCGCGCAAGAACACTGCGACAAGGGCTGCCGCCACGCCGATGAAGTCCGTCTCCTTCTTGCAGCGTGAGTCTAACGTACGGCGGCTCCGTCTGCTATGGACAAAGGTCTCCACAATCAGCGATTGACCCACGAGGTCGGCCGCGAACCGTATCGTCACCCAGAGCCACGATCGACGCGCCACAACATCCTGTTGCGTGCCCATAAATGACGCTTATTGAGGACCAGATGCCACTGGCGTGCCCAACTGCCGGTAAGGGGCTCTCGCGCTCGCCGCGAGCTCCAGCCAGACGGCCTGCATAAGCCTGTCATCGAGGAAAGAATCGGCGATGCGATCGGTAAGGATCCGAACCCCGCACCAATCACGGGTCGGGAGCCCAACGGTGTCAGCCAGTCGGGTAAGGCCATCGATGGTGTCGTTCCCGGAGTTGAACCCGCCAATGGCAAAGGATGTGTTCGCCACGTAGCCGAGCCGGGCAAGGGACCCCTGGGCGCAGAGTTCCTCGCCGTGAAGGACCGAGATGACGTCGGCGTACCGGCCGGACGCGGGTCAGCGCACCGGGCCGGGTTCTAGCGATCGACGGATGAACCCGGCGGCCGTACCGTCGCGCAGCAGCTCTTCGAGCTGCTCGTCGGGCAGGCCGGTGTGCGTGGACAGCGCACTGATGCTTCGAGGCTCGCCGAGTTCGGTCAACAGCAGGGTCCAGGCAGCGACGTCCTCTTCGATGACCACCTCGAACTCGCCGTTGCGGGCGACGAGGATCGTGGACGGGTCGCCGAGCGGCGTTACGGCGGTACAGTCGTCGTCAAGGCTGTACCGGACGGCGTCGGGCTGGCGGTCCAGGTTGCTGAGCAGGGACTGACTCTGGCTGCTGGACAGGCGGTCGTAGACAGTCACCTCCACCCCGTGCGGCAGGCCCTGTCCGGGCTTGAACAGCCCGAGCGCATGGCCGCCCGCCAGCTGGTCCAGCAGACTCAGGTTCACCAGGCGGAGCAGGAACTCGATGGCGGATCGGGAAGGCCGGCGCTCGACCTGCTCGATGAATCTGATCGCGCTGTCGACCGAGAACGGGACGGCAGCGTTTCCCGAAGCGGCCGTGCGGACCATTTCGAAGTCGTTTGCCTTGAGCATCCGCACCACGATGTCGAAGGTGTGATTGGCGTGGGTGCCGTGGAAGAACGGTTGCTTGTCGCGGACGCGCAGCCGCTCCGGCACCACGCCGCGCATGCCCGAACGCAGCATCGCCTTGTCCCACAGCAGCTCCTGTCGGAGATGCTCCGGCACGCTCAGCGAGAGCTCGACCAGGTCCCGATCCAGGAACGGCACCCGGGCCTCGACGCTCGAGCCGGCGGCGGCACGGTCCTCGACCCAGGTGTTGTACTGCTCGACGTCGAGATACTTCCGATCGACGAACGCCGCGTAGGCGTCCCGCATCGACCCGGGCTTGGCCAGTGCCGGGTCCACCAGGTCCAGCAGGTCGTCGCGGTCCGTCCAGTGGCTCAAGCCAAGCCCAGAGGTGCGTGCCGTCGAGCGTACGAGCGACTCCAGGGCATCGGAGAAGCCGTCCCAGCCTTCTCCCCGGGACAGCTCGCTGGAGTAGCCGCCGTTGAACTCGTCCGCGCCGGTGCCCAGCATCATGCCCCGCAGGTCGGGGTTGACCGTCTTGGCACCGACGTAGGCTAGGTACTTCAGATACGCTTCCATGCCCGCGAGCGGCGTCTCCATGAGACACAGGAACCGCAGCCAGTCTTCCAGGCTGGGGGTGTGCTCATCGGGTACCAGAATCTGGTGGTTGAGATGGCCCATCAGGCGAGCCGCCTCGAACGCGAACTCGGCGTCGCCGTTGGCGGCGGTCGACCCGGCGAGGACGGTGAACGTCGCCATGCCGGGCGAGGTCAGGGCGGCTACGGTCACCGAGTCGATGCCGCCGCTGAGCAGCAGTCCCACTTCCGCGTCGGCTTCGCGGTTCTCCCGGACCGAGCGGGTGAGGGTGTCGCGGTAACGCTCGATGAAGGACTCGGCCGTGCTGTCGTGATCCGCCGGAATCAGGTCCGGTTGCCAGTATCGGTGGATGGTCACCCTACCGTCAGACAGGTTGATCTCGACGGTCGTGCCGGCCTCGACCATGCGCACGTCGCTGAACCAGGTGTGTGCCCGGTCGCGGGAGAGCAAAGGAGTGCCGTGCATGGACGCGGCGGCCAGGCTGGTCTCCCAGTCGACCGAGCGGGGGGTGGCCTCGTCGGCGAACAGGGCCTTGATCTCGGAGCCGACTGCCACGCGATCGCCCGACACGTGGTAGAACAGCGGCTTCACCCCGAAGGGGTCGCGGCTGAGGATCAGTTTGTTGGCGGCGCGGTCCCAGATGATCGTCGAGATCATCCCGTGGATGTGCCGAAGGAAGTCAGGCCCGTGGGCGGCCTGGAGGTACAGCAGGATCTCGCAGTCCGATCCCGTCCGGCAGGCGCTGCCGCCCGGGGTCACCTGCTCCAGCTGCCGGTGGTTGTAGACCTCGCCGTTGGCGACGAGGCTGTAACGCCCGTCCGCCGAGGTGAACGGTTGGCTGACTGCGCCGGGCGCGACCAGTGAGAGCCGTGAGAAGCCCAGCGCGACGTGACGGTCGATGAGGATCTCTTCTTGATCCGGGCCTCGATGGGACACCATTCGGAGCATCGCTTCGATCACACCCGGTGCGACGCCGGCCTGAGCCGCCGCGCCGATCCTGGCCCACGCGACCAGACCGCACATCTGTTTCTCCCACGGATCGCACATCGATTCGGATACGCACGGGCGCGCAGACCTGGTCCCGGCCGCGCTGTGGCGGCCGGGACCAGGTCAGTCGTCGACTCAGGACATCATCTTCATGACGGCCGCGGCCGAGACCGGCTTGGCCGACGGCTTCTGGTACTTGCGCATGTGACACCTCCTTCACATTTGGACGGCACGGCATGCTGCCGTGCTGGGTACTGGACGGGGTTCCGTCCAGAATCCGTGGGGGTCAGGTCACTTCGACCAGCCCGTATCTGACCAGCTCGGCCTGGGCCGAGCCGTCGTGGAAGGCGTCGAGCTCCGCGAAGTAGCGCATCGTCCGGCTGGCCGCTTGCCGCTTCTGCCGCGCCACATCCCCGTTGAGGTAGATCTCCGTCGCGACCTGGTGCGCGTCGTCGTGGGACAGCCCGGCTGAGCGCAGGTCGCCCTCGATGGCTCCGGTGTCGGCGCTCAGGAATGCGTCGATCAGGTGCGGTATGAGGCGGCCTGCGTGAAGTCGCTCGGCGGTGTCGAGGCGCGCCCACAGGTGCTTGGCGAAGTAAGCGAAGAACACGTGGTGGCGGCCTTCGTCGATCGCATGGTCCTGCAGCATGTCGCGCACCGCGGCCGGTGCCGCGGTGCCCCGATTGTGCTCCGCGAGGCTGGCCGAGATCAGGGTCTCGGACACGGTGACGAAGAGCAGCTTGGCCACCTCTCGCGCAGTCGGGTCCATGTCGCAGAGCAACCGCTCGAGCCGGGTCAGGAACCAGGCGCGCGCGTCGGTGGGAGCCGCGATGCCGTAGGCCCGGGTCACCTGGAGCTTCATGTCCACGGAGAACAGTGCGTGGTAGGACTCGTCGCACATCATCCGCAGCGCGTCGAGCCGCATCGGCTCGGATAGCCCGTACTCGGCTTGCAGCGCCAGCTTGAGCAGGGCGCCGTTGACGACCACCAGTTCCAGCTGGGTGGTGAAGTCGAGATATCGGTAGAGGTGCTGAGCCAGCAGGAAGTTCTGCTGCGGCTCGGGCAGCTGCGTGACGAGCGGATGGCGGAACACCGGGACCAGTTCCGGCGGAAAGGGGTGTGCCGGCAGCGGGGACTCAAGCACGCGTCGCGGGGCCGTGCGCACAGACGCCTTTTCGTCCCACGAATGGAAGGCGGAGCTGTACGGCTGGTCGGCGGCTTCGGCGTCCGGGCTGCGCAGCAACTGCAGGGGGCAGGTGAGAGCAGCCTCGCAGCCCAGGAACAGGCCTGCTGTTCCACACATGTCATGACCGCCCGAGGGGGCGGCGGGCGCGGCGACTCGGCTCAGACACTTTCCAGGCTCCTGCGTCCTCGGACCGGGCTGGCCAGCACGATCACGACTGAGAGCAGCATGGACGCGGCGATCAGCGACAGCGAGGCCGTCATCGTGCTCCAGGTGTTGAGCAGGCCTCCTGCCATCGCGCCGAACGGTACCGCGCCCCAGGACACGAACCGCACTGTGCCCATGACCCGGGAGAGGATCTCCGGAGGGCTGTCCGCCTGCCGTTGCGTGCGGGTCACCACGCTGAACATCACGACTCCCAGCGCGCAGACCAGATTGCCGAGGCCGAAGAGGTAGAGCGCGGCCGGGCCGTGCGCCAGCGGAAGCAGGATCCCGCCGACTGCGGCGATCGACACGCCGACGAGCCCGACCCGGGCACTGCCGAACCGCTTTACCAGGCGCCCGACCAGCATCGCACCGAGCAGGCTACCGATGCCTTCGGTCGCCAGCACCGGGCCGACAAGGGCAGGAGAGGCCCCGACTCCGCGGATGACGAAGATCGGCAGGAGCGCCATGAGCGCCCCGCATCCGAAGTTGATCGCGGTCGCCGCGGTGACGCATGGCCGCATCACCGGATGGCGCCAGACGAACGAGATGCCTTCCTTGATCTCTTGGACGATCGGGCCTCGGGTCTTGTTGGGCTGCATGCCGGGATTGGGCAGGGTCTGCAGGATAACCGAGGAGAGCACATACGACACCGCGTCGACCACCAGGCTGACGACCGGTCCCACCGCGGCCACGAGCAGGCCCGCGAGAGCGGGAGCGCCGAATTGGCTCACGGAGTTCGTACCGGAGAAGATGCTGTTGCGGCGGGTGAGCTCGGCCTTGGGGACGATTCGCGGCAGGAAGGTCGAATTGCCGACCGAGAAGATGACGTCCGCGAAACTCAACAGGAGCGTCACAGCTACCAGCTGGGCCATGGTGAGCACGCTCAGCGCGTAGGCCACGGGGATCGAGGCGATGGCGATCGCGCGGGCCGCGTCCATGGACACCTGGGTGGCGCGCAGCGGATACCGCTTGACCAGTGCACCCGCCGGCAGCCCGATGAGCAGCCAGGCGGCGAAGGACGCAGCCGGAAGGAGGCTGACCTCGAAAGCCGACGCGTGCAGCATGGTCAGCGCGATGATCGGCATTGCGACCGCGGTGACGCTGGTGCCCCAGGTGCTGACGGTGGATGCGGTCCAGTAGCGCCAGAAGATCTGGTTGGCGGCATTCGGGGTAACGGCCTGTTGGGCGTCCAGAGCGTCGACGGTCATCGTGTGCCTGCCTCTCCGTCGTAGGTCAGCGCGTGCTCGTGTGCACGGGTGCCGATGACGGTGACTGGCCTCGTCGTCATGACTGCGGCACTGCCCGGCTCAGCAGCTTGACGAACCCGCGATCATGCAGGTCGCCGAGGAAGTCACGCACGTCCTCCAACACCTCGGTCTCGGGCTCGTCGTACATCTGCGCCAGAGCTTGCGCGACGCCGAGCACGCTGCGGTCGGGGGCCATCGCCCGCCAGATCGCTTCCGAGACCTCCGGCAGCTCGATCATGTCGTCACCGACACCCAGGACGATGGTTCCCGAGAGGTTGCGGATCCTGACGTGTGGTTGCGGCAGGGCCACAAGGTCGTCCAGTCGGGACATCCGCTCCGCGTTCGCGCTGGTTGTCATCGGCCGAGCCTCACGTCGAGCATGATCTGGGAACAGCGGTAGACGAGCAGGTTGAGCCAGCTCTCGGGCTGCTGGGCGTCGAAGTCCTGCATGGTGGTCAGGCGCCAGAACTCGTCAGCGGTAAGGGTGTCAGAGTTGACCGACTCCACCCGCCTCAGCCGCCATTTCGAGTCGGTCCCGGGAGAGCCGAGGCTGGCGGTCAGCGCATCGGTGACGTGGACGAAGGCCCGCTGTGCCGCCAGCAGTGCACTGCGCACGTCGCCGGACTGCCACAGACCGGAGACATCGTCGAGTGAGTAGTCGGCACGGGTCAGGCAGGCCAGGGCGAACGAGGAGAGGGCGGCGCTGTCGCGTAGCCGGTCGGTGATGTCGTTGGCCCACTCGGCGCCGACGAGTGCGACAGCGTGCGGAAGCCGTTCGATCAGGTAGGCCTCGTTGGTGGACAGCGCGGCTCCGGCATTCCCGGCATCCCATGCCGCCCAGCTGACCTTGTCCAGCATTTCCAGGATCTGCGCCTCGGTCCAGTACTTGACCTCGCACAACACTCCGTCCACCGCCGTCACGGCGACACCGATGGAACTCTGGGTGAGTGCCACTGGCTGCTGTGACTGGACAGTCGCGGTCCATGTGTTCGGGGAGACCACGACGACATCCAGGTCGCTGCGGGCGTGCTGCCATCCTCGAGCCTGGGAACCCACGAGGAGCGCGCCAAGGGCCTGTTCAGGGATGAGGCCGGCCTGGTCCAAGTGGCCAAGCAAGGTCACGGCCGCCTCCTCTGTCCCTTGACTGGACAGCACGCACGCTTCGCGCGGCCCCCAGTTTGCCGGGATGGAAACTACATGATCACGAGCGATGGTCGCAAGGACATCTCAGTTCTCTAGACACCCGCACGCAGCATGCTGTCCACGTCGCTTCTGGCGCGGATGGACGCGAGCTCAACCGGGGTTGTCAGCCCTTCCACCTGTCGCTATGTTGTCTGCGAAATTGCGCAGGCCAGGCATCGGCACAACGGGGAGGTTCTGGTGAGCGAGCGCGTCCACAACCGTGTACCGGTCAGGGCAGCATCCACATCGGGCGATCGCCGCGTGACACGGTGACGGTGTCGGTCCCCGGTGGCACGGCGGTGTCGAGCCACATCCGGCGCGGTACGGATGAGTCGACTGCTCCTATTGCCGACGGCCGCCGATTGGGCAGCGAGAAGTCGGCTTGGGTCGCTCAGCACCTCGCCGAACTGAGCGGGGCGCGATCGTCCGGTGCCGGATCTGGCGGTGGCTTCTGCTCATAGATCCAAGGCGCATCCGTCTCGGCGCACGTGTCGTCCAGGAAGCCGCGATCGCGAACCGGCTGGCGTCGCGGGCGGCCCTCGAAGCACGTGAGCCGGTTGGCACCGCGGCTCTGCCGCAGGACCATGACTCGGGTGCCGCTTGGGGCGCTGCGCAGACCGAGTCTTGGCTGTCGGGCGCCCGCGAGGGAGAGCGCGCGGGGGGAACGACTTTCCGGAAGCGGTCGAGAATGACCTCCGGGCGATCGCGGGCGTCCTCAACGGGCGTTGCGAGATGGCGTCGCGGCCGGCCGAGCACCTGCCGGACCCGCGAGAAGGGGCATCGGACCTCGCCGCTCTTGGTGAGGACAGGCGACTTCGCTCCGAGTCCGAGCTCATGGGAGAGCTGCCCGGAAATCTCTGGCGCCCGGTAGCGTGCCGACCGGTCGTAGCCATGTCACCGAAGGAGAGGTCCCATGAAGATGCCCACCCGCGTGGTGATCGTCGCCTCTGGTGGCCACCGACACGCGCTCGCTCGGGACCCGGCGCCGGAACTCTCGAAGGATCGGCTGTTCGTGACGGCCGCACTCCAGGCACCGGACCCGGCACTGATCACCGGTACGCCCTGCTGCCGACTCTTTGACGCGACCAAGAAAACAAGATTGAGCAAATCAATGCCATGGGGAGACGCTTGATGTCCATCAAGAAACTCAACCTTCTGGATGAAGGTAGCTGGGCCCTGATGATAGAGGAGAGCAACGTCAGAGCCTTGCAGAAGTATCACGGCTCCATGGCGCGGCTGGACATCGACTACTATCTGTCGATAGGGACCAGCAGATATTACAAGGGATATTTCGAGGAAGCAGAGCTGGTCCACGTCAGAGAAGGCATCGTCAGGTTCTTGGCGGACGAGGCCCAATATGATCGATGCGTCGCGGAAATACACAAGGTATTGGCACAACTGCGGCACTCGGATGAGTCGTTCGCCCGGTTGGACTTGTTTGAGCAGTTCCAACTCTACCGCGATCTGCTGTGCGAATACATCGCATACTACAACTCGGTCATCACCGACACGTTCTACCAGAATGTCTTCGACCTGGTGGACGCGGAACTCACGCAGGACATGCGCTTCGCAGCAAAAGCGATAAAGGACTCACTGTTCGCCACGAACAACAATGAGCTGTTGACGCACATGCAGACGGTGGACATGTTGGCCATGTCCCAGCAGTACCTGGACGGTCGGAGCGTCGCCGAGGACATCGAGAGTTTTGTCGAGAAATACCGATCGACGACCATCTCGTCCGGGAGCCCGAACGGCATTACGGCAGACGAGGTCAAGGATCATCTTTCGCAGCAGACCACGAGTAGCGTGCAACTGGAGAAAGCCTTCCTGGACAACCTGCACTTCAGATACGTCAATGCAGAGGTGTGGAGCGAAAGAACAGCCTCCGCGATAGGCCTGAGTGACGCGACAAGGCTGCTCATAAGGCACACGTGCGAACTCTCGTATCTCAAAATCCAGATGCGGGAGGAGTTTCAGAAGTTCAAGGTCACCGTGAGGCGCCGCTTCCTGAGCGAGCTCATCAAGAAAATAGGCAAACATCAGTTCGACTACATGCTGATGGATGAGATCGCCGACTTCATCCGTGATGGGAGGAGGGTCTCCGATGCCGAAATCTCGAAACGGCAAAAGCTGGCGGTATTCGAACTGAAGGACGATCGTATCGACTTCTTGGACTCAATTCCTCAGTACATCGAGGTGACGAGCAGCCGAGACCCCTCACAGCACGAGTTGTCCGGAGACGTCCTCATCGGCACCGGATCGAAGAGGTATCGGGTCAAGAAGGTCGAACAACACGAAGAAGGCCTGAACAGCTTTGACGCGTTCATCGAGGCAACCGACGCCAAAGAAGACGTCGCCGTCATCACCAACGTCCTGAGGCCGTACCTGGTGCCGAAACTCAGGAAGTTCGGCGCATTGATAACTCAGTACGGCGGATACACCTCGCACGCCTCAGTACTCTGCCGTGAGCTGGGTATCAACAGCATGATCAGCGTCAACGGCCTGTTGGACGCCCTGGAAACAGATGATCATATCGAAGTTGATTTCGATCGCGGAACCATAAAACTGGTCGACGCCGACCTGTCGAAGTCGGCGATGACCGAGCCAGTGGTCGAGTTGACCACCGAAAGTGGCTACACCAGCGAAGAAGTAGGCGCGAAAGCCGCGAATCTGATAAAGATCAACAAGACGGCCAGGATCGCGGAAGGCTTCGTGATAACCAGCCATGCGCTGAGAAACATCGATGACGCCGGCGTTCAGGCGGTCGTGCTGGAGAGGCTCGCCTCCTTGAAGTGCGATCGAGTTGTGGTTCGCTCGTCCCACGCGAGTGAAGACAGCAGCTCAGGTTCGTACGCTGGTCTGTTCGAAAGCTACGTCAATGTGGACGCCGGCGATCCTGCCAAGGTCATCGAGTTGGCCAGGTCCGTGTACGGCTCGCAGCGGACGGATTCGATAGACCAGTACGGCAAGGCGGAAGGAGACATGTCGGTAATCGTGCAGGAAATGATTTCGGCCGACATCTCCGGCGTCATCCTGACGTCCAACGCGTTCAATGGCTACGACTACATGTTGCTCGAGTACATAGTCGGCGATCTTTGCCACCTGATGCAGGGAGATGTCACTCCGCTGAGTTCATACATCAGGAAAGTGGACATCATCTCCGGCAGCGAGAGCTACTGTGCGTACCCTGCGATCATCACCGAGCCTCTCGCAGGGCTGTTCAAGTCATTGGCAAGGATCGCAGTGGACCTGGAGCGTCAATTCTCCCGCAGGGTACAGATTGAATGGGGCATAAAGAATGAAACCATATACATCTTTCAGGTCAGGCCGTACTAGAAGGCCTGTGGACGTCAAGGTGCGATCGTGCTGACCATATATACAATCCATCACGTACCTGCCGCACGGAAGGGGGTCATCCTCGGCACGTCGGATGACCCGGTGGACCCTTCACTTCGACCGCTCTTCAAGAACCAGACCCGGGATCTGGTCCTCCTGTTGAGCGACATGGTCACGAAGAGTGGGACTTCCGCGGCTGCATACACGTCCTCGATGCGACGCCAGAAGGAAACGTGCGAGATCCTGTTCAGTGGCACGTCCATCCCGATCGTCGTCGACGAACGCCTCCGTCAGATCGACAACGGCCCACAGTACACCGGTATGAATTTCGATGAAGGCAAGCGAGACTACCTAGACTTCATCGACAAACCGTTTCCCGAAGGCGAGTCCTTCAGGGACTTCGCGCGCAGAGTTCGCGAGTTCCTCGACGAGAAGTCCAAGCAACACCGCGAGCACACCATCATCACCATCGGATGGCGCCTGAGTCCCGCCATCTTCGCGCACATCTGCCGTGGAGTCAGTCTGGAGAGCGCCATCACCGACAACGCGAACATCCGTGGCCCGTTCACTTATCAGTGACCCTGGTGCGATTGTTGATGGCGAACATGGTTGCCTCGGCTACTGGAAGGGTTCAAGCGAATGAAACAGTACATACTCTTCGATCATGACGGTGTGCTGGTCGATACCGAATTCTGGTACTACAAGGCCGGCGCACGCGCCCTGGCGGACATCGGCCTGACCTTGGACAAGGACCAATACCTCCGGGACATGGCTCTGGGATTGGGCACTTGGGGCCTGGCCAAGGCGGCAGGTATCGATGAACAGACCCTCAGCAGGCAGCGTGAGGCTCGCAATGAGTACTACCAGGAGTATCTGAGAACAGAGGCCATCGAGATCGAGGGCGTCGTTGACACGCTTGCCGAACTGTCGAGGTACGTCCGAATGGCCATCGTGACGACTTCAAAACGAGCGGACTTCGAAGTCATCCACGAAAAGCGTCAGATACGACAATTCATGGATTTCGTCCTTGTTCGTGAAGACTACACGCTCGCGAAGCCGCACCCGGAGCCGTACCTGACCGGCTTGACGCGCTTTGGAGCCGCCAAAGAAGAGACCCTGGTTGTGGAAGACTCGGCCAGAGGGCTGGCCTCGGCCGTGGCGGCGGGCATCGACTGCGTCATTGTCCATAACGACTTCACCAAAGCACAGGACTTCTCGCAGGCCAGCCATCGGATCGAGACCCTGACTGAACTGAAGGACATCATTCTCAAGGCAAACTGAGTGAGCCTCCACCGGCGCGTCCCAATTGGTTGTCACGTCCAGGAATGGTCGAACCCGTTGAGCCGCTGGCCTGTCACGTCGACTTGATGGTGCAACCCGGCTCGCGAATACGCGAGCCGGGTGCGAAGTTGGTCTCGGGTGTCGCGCGATGGCGTGGTTGTGGATGGAGTGCGTGCTTGTGGGTGGAGAAGTCTGTCGCAGATCAGGTACAGCTGCTCGCCGGGCCGGCAGGCGCGCAGCGCGGTTGGGTTGACAACGAGCCTGGGGAGCCGTGCACCCTTTGGCCGGATCGCTCCCGCCCAGGGAGCACGAAAGAAGCGAGGACTTGATGCGGGCCGACCACTACGACAGCTTTGCCCAGAGCTACTCGAGAGACAACGAGTCAGGCCTCTTCAACGCCTACTACGCGCGACCGGCGATGCTCACGCTCGCCGGCGATGTCCACGGTCGTCGGGTGCTCGATGCCGGGTGTGGCTCCGGACCCCTGCTCGAAGCCCTCCGCGCAAGGGGCGCCGTCGTGACCGGTTTCGACTCCAGCCCGGTCATGGTCGACCTGGCGCGGAAGAGGCTGGGTGAGGACGCCGACCTGCGGGTAGCCGACCTCAGCCTGCCACTGCCGTTCGCCGACGGCGCGTTCGACGACGTCGTTGTCTCGCTCGTGCTGCACTACCTGCAGGACTGGACCGCACCGCTGGCCGAGCTGCGGCGCGTGCTGAAGCCCGGTGGCCGTCTCCTCCTGTCGGTCAACCACCCCCGCATCCTCGAGTCGAGCGACCCCAGCGCCGACTACTTCTCCGTCACGCAGTACTCGGACGAGTACACCTTCAAGGACGGTCAGCGTGCGGTGCTGACCTTCTGGCACCGGCCCTTGCACGCCATGACCGACGCGTTCACCGCGGCAGGCTTCCGCATCGCGGTCATCAGTGAGCCTCCCTTCTCCCCCGACACTCCCCGCGAGCTCCTCCCGCCCCAGCTCGGCGACCGAACAGCCTTCATCTGCTTCATCTTCTTCGTCCTGGACGCACACTGACGTCGGAGGCCCGCACGACCTCGAACCGGCGGTGGCCGTCTGCCGCACAGTCACGCCGGCGGCGTCACGACGACGTCCGGATTTGCCGCGATCCGGTCGGCAGTCCGGCACGACTGATCGCCGACCGGCAACCTCAGCCGTAGCCGTGCGTAGCGTCGACATGTTGGCGATGCCTGCTGCCTCGGTAGGCCAGTTCTCGCTCGCACGAATCCCACAGGCGGGAACATGGGGCCAGAGATGGCGCGTCGGGCGGGCGGTCACGTTGGCCGGTCCGGTCACGGACCGTTGCTCCTCAGGATGGGTTCACCGACCATCCGGCCGTTCCCGAATCATGGCCTTGGCGGCTTGTTCGACCTCCGCCCAGTACGCCGCACGAGCCGCGACATCGATCGGCTGCTCGTATTCGGCCGTCGTTCCGGTGCGGCCGTCCAACTGTTCGCGCAGGATGTCGGCGTGCCCGGCGTGCCGGGTGGTGTCGTTGAGACTGTGGACCATGATGTTGAACAGCTTCACGTCTGGGCTCGGCCACCAGGGCACGTGCCCCAGCGCGTCGATGGGCAGGGCGTCGATCGTCGCATCCGCGTGTTCGCAGACAGCCCGGTGAAGACCCAGAATGTCCGAACGCGTCTCGTCGGCGGTGGCCCAATGCTCGTTCTCCCAGGCACCGGCTTCGTTCCACCGCGGTATCGGTCCGGGGAACGGCCGGCCGAAGACCTCGCCGAAGTACCTGGCATCCGAGTACGCCCTGTGCTTGACCAGCCCGAGGAGGTTGGTCCCGGTCGCTGTCAAGGGGCGGCGGATGTCGTACTCCGATAGCCCGTCAAGCTTCCAGACCAGCACCTCGCGGACATTGCGCAGTTGATGGTGGAGGTAGCCCTTGGCGAAGTCATCGATCATGGAGGCCAAGTCTGCCAGTAAACGGCGTGAGCCGGGGTACCCGACGTGGTCAGTCACGGGTCTCGCCGACATGGGCTCGATACCTGCGCCAGGCGTCTTGGCCGTCCGGGATGAACGGTAGCCTCTGCACGGCGTCATGCAGCTCCGTCGCGGTCATCCAGCCGTGCCACGCGATCTCCACGGGCGACGGCGTCGGCGCAACGTCGATCAGCGCCTCATGAACACCGAGCCAGTAAGTCCCCATCGCCCCGTGCACCAGGTACTTGAACAGGTATCGCACAGGCACCGTCAGGCCGAGTTCCTCGGTCAGCTCACGGGCGGCCGCAACTGCGTACGGCTCACCGGGCTGGACCGCACCGCCGAACGAGACCTCATAGCGTCCCGGGAACCAGGGCGCGTCATCCGGTCGGCGATACACCAGGTACCGCCCTCGCTCATCGCGGCAGACGGTCGTGGCGATCCGCGTTGTCCAGCCCCTCGCCACCGCTTCTGCCCGCGGCACGACACCAAGGACTCGATCGGTCTCATCCACCCGTTCAACAAGCTCCGGCACGAGCACATGATCACAGATCATGGCGGCGATCGGGGTACAGGATGCAAGGCCCGCCGGCGACGAACTCGGATCGCCCACCGGTCGCCCGAGTCGGATGGGACCGCCGGGAGTAACCGCAGGCCGCGTTGTCACGGGCCGAGTTCAACGGGGGACCTCCTCCCGCAGAGCGTTCTCGTACGCGGCACAGGCGTCGCAGGCACCGGTCAGGTGTGTGCGGCGCACCCGACAACCTCACGAGTGCCGACACCGACATGCTGACCGCGCTGCTGCACCGCTGCCTCGGACTGGCCGGCGTCACCAACGTCCGGAATCTGCGGGTTACCCGGCCGAGGTCAGGTGACGGCCACTGGAAGATGGGCGGCCACCGCCCGACCATCGAGTGTTGTGGACAGCTCGATATCGAGTGCGGTGGCCGTTGACCAAGCGTGCGCTGCCGTAGGCAGGCAGTACCTGAGGACCTGCTGGACTAGAACTCGGCCAAGTTCGTGCGGATCGAACCGAGGCTGGTTGCCCAGGACTTCATCACCGCGCTGCCGGCGCCGATCGACGTGCAAAGCTGCCGGCAGCTGGCCGAACACGCCGGACATGCTCGTCCGTCGCGGACGCGACGGCTGCTACCTCCGTGGACACCGTCAAGAGCTTCTGCGCCGAAGCCGTCAGAAATACTCGGGGAGTTCCTTGGCCAACGCTTCGCGGATACGGGCACGCACCGAGACGGTCGGGTCGGGTTTCTCGAAGTCCAAACCGGTCAGCTGTTCGTACAAGGCGATGTACTTGTTGCTGAACTCAATCAAGGTATCGGTGGGGATTTCCGGAATCGGATCCTTGTAGGGGTCGCACTGGCTGACGATCCACAGCCGCAGGAATTCCTTGTCCAGGCTGTCCGGCTCTTCCCCGGCCTCGAACCTCTGCTGATAGGTCTCGGCGATCCAGTAGCGGCTGGAATCCGGGGTATGAATTTCATCGGCGACCACGATCGCGCCGTTTTCGTCAAGACCGAACTCATACTTGGTGTCCACCAGGATGAGTCCCTTCTTGGCCGCCAGCTCCTGTCCACGGGCAAACAGCGCCAGACTTCTCTCCGCCAACTCCTGCCATTGTTCGGCCGTCACGAGCTGGGTCTCGAGAATTTCGGCTTCCGTGATCGGCGCGTCATGCCCACCTTGAGCGGGCTTCGTCGTCGGCGTGATGATCGTTTTGGGCAGCTTCTGGTTCTTCTTCAGGCCTTCTGGGAATTCGTGACCGTACAACACCCTCTCGCCACGGGCATACATCGGCCAGGCGCTGGTGTTGGTGGAACCCGTGAGGTAGGCCCGTACCACTATCTCGATCGGCAGCATGTCGAGGTCTTTGACCATGACGACGCTCGGGTCCGGGTAAGAGATCACATGGTTGGGACAGATGTCCGCGGTCTCATCAAACCAGTAGCGTGCTGTCTGGGTCAGCACCTGGCCCTTGTACGGCACGGCGGCCAAAACCTGATCGAACGCGGATTGACGGTCGGTCGAAATCAGCAGGCGTCGCCGATCCGGCAATTGGTAGGCGTCCCGCACCTTGTTGCGGGAGAAACCCGGCAGCTCACTGAATTCCGCATCGGTCAGACAATTGTCCATGAGCGGCGAGTCGCTGGCCTGTGGAGCCATCAAGGTGACACCTCTTAAGTAGTCTTCCGGTTGTACAGTCTTCCGGACAATGCTCTTATTGTAACGGTTACCGCAGTTCCTGCATGACGCGGGGCGTGGATAGCGCCGCCTCCATGACGGACACCAGTCTTTCCATCCCGTCAGGAGAGAAGATGTCCAAGTTCAGGTAGTAGATGTCATTGCTTTCACAGAAGTCGTTCAGCAGGTCGTCTATTCGATTCATGTGTTCAGCGAACTCGAACGGATCTGACCGGAAGTAGTCCGCGATGTCTTCCTTGATCTCCCAATTTCTGATCGACTCCGCGAAAAACTGCAGGTTCGCCCTGGCATGACCGGATGGCACGCTCTCCACCAAAGTTGTGCCATCCGTTCGATAGTTCACCCAGAACACTCCTCCGACGGGCAACCATCCATCGTGCACGTCGAAGTCCTGCTGATGATTGACGGGAACGTAGACATCGCCGCCGTTTTCCCTGACACGCATGTTGGACTTTATGCCGCAAACCGACTCGCCATCGATGAGCAGATGTGTATTCGCGATGAGCGCGGCTCCATTTTTGCACAGGGCTTTGACCACTTCCGTCTTCCCGCTTCCACCCCGCCCCAGGAACAAGAACGCCTTACCCTTGTAGGCAACCGCTCCCCCCTTGATGTGAAGCATGTTCGCCCGCATCGCGCACACTGTGAGCACGTACTTTATTACATAACTCCAGATGATCTTTCCAGGGTCGGGGTGGAAGAGCGCGATATTCCTGTCATCCATGATTTTGAGACTTGCCGGCAGGCCAAAGTTGTGGCCCCTATAGGACCCTTGCCGCATGACTTTCTCACGGTATGTCGTGGGATTGTCGAAGATGACATCACCCTCGCGACAGATATAAACGTTCACTGTCGGTTTGGATGGATCCGGCGTGTGACAAGTGCCGACCATCTTCGTGTCCCACGGCGACAAGGAATGAATTTTCAGGAGAACTATTTCCAGATCACACCAGACGATGTGATCGAACTCGCTCAGTTCCATTCATTCATCACCTCAAATAGATTGATGCCGCCGCGAAGTCGTGACATTCCGCTTCAGGCAGTAAGGCACATCTGCACGGGGGCGGGCCGAGGGCGGACCAACTGCGTGATGTTAGGCGGGCCCCACTGCCTGTCGCAACGGACTCCTACATGTTGCAGGGCGTGACCCGCACTGTCGGCCGGAGGGGATTGCTCATGGCAGGTGGGCGACCGGATGACCACGAGCCCGCGGAGATCAGGGCAGGCAGCGAACGCGGCGAGCCGCTGCTCGGCATCGCCATGGGGCTGGGCAGGACCGCGCAGTCGTCCGCACCGACGATCCACGCAAAGCCCAGTGTCATTGGGGGTTCCGGCAGACCAGCGAGCGGCCCGCCCGCGCGGCCGACCTGGCCGAACCTTGCTCGAAGAGGCGTTGCCTCCAAAGAGACCGGTACGCGGCCATCAAGCAGATGGCCGCTGAAGGGCACCCGGCCGACATCGCTGCCGCGTGCCGACCGTCTCCGTTTCCGGCTGGTACGCCTGGCGCAACCGGCCGCCCTCGCAGCGGGCACTACGGCATCCCCTGGCTCACCGAGCGGATCGGCCAGGTCCACGTCACCTGCCCGCGGGCAGCAGCGGCTTGCGCATCCCACTTGGGTGAGCTCGAACCGTCCTGCCACGACACCTGTGATACCAGCTTCACCACCAGCAGATCCCCTACGGGCACGGCCTAGAGCTCAGGGTATCCGTAGGTTCGCAGGACATCTCCGTAGAGGCGCCCGAAGGTTCTCGTCTGCTCCGGGCTGTACACGTCACGCCAAGCTCCGATCTGACCGCGGAAGAAGGTTCGAACCGACGAGTCAAAGAGACGGGGCTCCTCGTCCCTGGGGGCAATTCCCAAGAATTCACCGACGCGACGAATCGTGGCACGCTGCTGGCTTTCGCTCCCCCCTCCGTCTGTTCCCACGAGTTCCTCGAACGACAGCTTCGCCACCGAGGGATGGAACAGCAGCCAGCTGTTGCGGTTGTACTTCTCCACGTGCTCGCCCATGTGCGTGATGGCGAAGTCCAACTGGGCCGAGGCGCTGGGCATCGCCTCGAGTATCTCGGCGAAGATGACGTTTCGAGCGAATTGGCTGTAGGGCTCGTTCGCCCGCTGCAGGAGATAGTTGACAAGGGAGAGAAGCGAATCACGGGGGTCTCGGTAGTTGAAGAGTATGCGAGGTTCCCTGGTGGAGCACCAGTTCAGGAGATGACTCCCGACCTCAAGCCCGTGAAGGAACAGACATGTCCGAGGAGGGTATTCCTCAAGCACGTCCAACATCATCCCGGGCCGCGAGAACAACGAACGTCTGTCGCTTACGCCAGGTTCCTTCGCGTGCAGCCGAGTCAGGAGTTCGTCGAAACTGTCACGGATACCGTGGCCGATGCAGCGGTAACCGAATGCGTCCGCCATCATGCGCGCCACCAGATTGGTGCCACTCTTCTGAAGTGAGACGACCACTACGGACGGCGGCGCACTTTCCTCACCCATCACAAACCCCCGAAACTTGGTCCGACCAGCCCTCCGAGTACTCGGAGCGGGCACACTCTAGCTCGAACATGCTCTTGGCGGCTGGGCGCTCCAGGTCGCGCGGTGACCGTGTGAACCCGCACCGCCCGCGCCGTTCGGGGGGAACCCCAGGTCACGCCCGGCATGAGCCGCGCTCACCTAGTCTCTGGTGTCCCTTGTCCGCGGTGGTAGGCTTCGTCCGAAATTCCAAGATCAAGGAAATGGGACGCCAGGACGAAGCAGAGGCGAACCTCTCCGACGTCCCGGCACTGGGGCCGTTGCCGACCATGAGGTGCGGGTCCGGCTGGAGCTATACCAGATTGTGTGGATCGGAGACGACGGCAGGTCGAGCGGGGCCGCGGGGAGGACCGGAAATCCAATGAGCAAGCCGACATGGATTGTTTTCGAAGGAATAGATGGCAGTGGCAAGACGACGCAGGCGAAGCTTCTGAATGAATACCTGAACGAACACGGCGTCAAGAGCCGGTACAAACATGTCTTCGACAGCAAGGCCGGCAAGCTGCTGAGAGAGATGTTCATCAACAACGCGTTCAGCAACACGGTGGAGATCCTGCTGTTGTGCGCGGCCAGGCAGGCGTTTTTGGATGACATCGCGGCAGCAGGAGAAGAAGAGTGCGAGGTGATGATAATCGACAGGTTCTTCATGTCGATTCTCGCGATGCAGGGGATCGATGACGAGGATGTGGAACTGATCAATTACATACAGAACAACATCTGCAGTGGCAGAGACCGGCCCATCGTGTTCCATGTGAACACGTCACCCGAGGAGTGCAACAACAGACTGAGAAACAGGAGCACCCGCGACCGCATCGAGGAGAAGGGTGTCGAGTTTCACAGAATGGTGTCCGACAGGTATTTGGCCTTACTGCGCAACGAGGAGAACGTCTACCAATTCGATGGCAATGGTGACGTCGAGGGGATACACAGAACCATCGTCGACAGGACAGCACTCCTACTGGGACTCACAGAGCGCCGAAGTGCGTAAGTAGGGTGTACGAGGTCGGTGCGGAGGTCCTTCGCCGCGGTGCGGCGGTGACCCCTCACCCGGAGCCATCCGATACGCCGTGGCCTGTGGCCTGCGATCGGTAATGCAACCGCCTCTTGGTGCGACCAGCAGTGTGACTCAATCGTGGTGCGGGTGCGGGAACATCTGTCCGACGGCCTCATGGACGAGTTGCAAGCCCTCACCTCCGGTGAGGCCGCTCATGTCCACGTCGGGAACGGTGCCGCCCAGTTGGCGCGCCAAGGCCAGCGATCCTGACGTGAACGCCTTCGCCAGCGGCGTCATCGGCGCCTCGAGCGGCACGAAGCTGACGTCGAATGCGGAGACTTCCTGCGGGAAGAGGTCGGGCCAGTCTTCGGGTGGTCGTGGCCGGTCGAGGTTCAGCGCCGGGGCGATGTCGGCGGATTCGGCGTCGCACGAACGGACGATTCCGGAGGCACCGCGACCAAGCGCTCAGTCGTCCGGCCCTCCCGGCTGCCATGGCAACGTGACCCTCGCCGATCCCGGCCCGCGCGGACGATTCGCGTTTTATGGCCGAATCTCCACCGACGGATACCAGGACGCGAGCTCGTCGCGGGAATGGCAGCTCTGCGCCGCGTCCGAGCTACCGCTGGCGACGGGCTGATCGTGGCCGAGTACTTCGAACATCGGCCACTCACGGGCCGAGGGAACCGACCCCGGGCCGCAGCGCTGCCGGCAGCGGTCGCTGATCCGGATCGAGAGTTCGAGGCGATCGCGGTCGGCGAGTACGAGCGCGCTTTCCGGCACCCTGTACGACCGCGATGGCCCGCTGAATCTCTGGGGTGACGTTGGGTGGTCATGTGGTTCGTCCGTCACGGCGAGTGCGCCAGACCCGAGAACCGTCTCGGAGCGAACCTCCGCCGGTCCGCGTGTCGGTAGGGCGGCCGGGCCCTCCATACACGAAGTGCCCGGCCGCCCGCGATCCTAGAACTTTCCGACGACCATGCGTCCGCCGACGTTGGCCAGCGGGAAGTTTCCGGATTTGTACCACACTCCGGAGCTGGTGAGGCCGTCTTTCCACACGTAGTAGGAGAACGTGCCGTCGGAGTTCTGGTAGGCCATGACGATATCGGCCTTGCCGTCACCGGTCACGTCACCGGCGGCCACACGGTCGCCCACGTCGCTGAGCCGGAAGATCCCCGTACCGAGGTAGTCGGTGGTGCGCGTGAAGGACGAGCCGGTGGACTGCCAGCGGTAGATGGTCTGCGTGCCGTCGGCGTTGTAGTACGCCATCGCCGGCTCGGCCTTGCCATCGCCGGTGAAGTTCGCGACCACGAGCCGGCCCTGCACGTTGTCCAGGTTGAAGGTTCCTGAGGTGTACCAGACGCCGAGGCTGGTGAGGCCGTCCTTCCACACGTAGTAGGAGAACGTGCCGTCGGAGTTCTGGTAGGCCATGACGATGTCGGCCTTGCCGTCACCGGTCACATCGGCGGCCGCCATGCGATCCCCGACCTTGCTGAGCCGGAAGATGCCCGCCCCCTCGTAGTCGGTGGCGCGGTTGAACGACGAGCCGGTCGACTGCCAGCGGTAGATGGTCTGCGTGCCGTCGGCGTTGTAGTACGCCATCGCCGGCTCGGCCTTGCCGTCGCCGGTGAAGTCCGCGACCACCAAGCGGCCGCTGACCATGTTCAGGTCGAACGTCCCTGACGTGTACCAGGTCTCCGCGGAGCCCTTTCCGTTCTTGAACACGTAGTAGGAGAAGGTGCCGTCGCTGTTCTGGTAGGCCATGACGATGTCGTCATCGCCGTCACCGTCGACGTCACCGGAGGCGACGCGGTTGCCGACCTGTGACAGGTAGAAGATGCCCGAGTGGTAGTCACTGGCTCTGGTGAAGTTCGAGCCGGTGGAATACCAGCGGTAGATCTTCATTTCGTTACTCTGAACCTGGTATACCAAGGCCGGCTCGGCAGGCGAGCCGGAGGTGCCGGTGCCGTCGCCGGGCGCACCGGGGATGCAGGTGCAGCCGCCGCCGCCGCAGTCTTTGGTGATGCCGTCGAGGGCGGTGTAGGTGGCGCCGCACCCGGCAGTATGGTTGCGGCTGCTGTCCCAGCCGCCGTCGCCCATACGCTTCCAGGCGACACTTCTCGAGTTGATCATAAAGTTGACGTAGAGGTAGTCGTTGTAAACTGGTTCGCTGATCCGGCCGCCGGTGTTGGTGTGGACCGAGAAGACCGTGGCCATGCTCTGCGGGCCCTGGTCGTCGCAGAGGATCAACCAGTAGCAGTTCTCGAGGTTGAAGCTCATATCCCCGGCGTGCGAGGGTGTTCGATCCCGGTCGACGGTGTAGTTGGAGCATGCCGAGAAGTCGGTGCTGATGTTCGCAACGCCTATGGAGACGGTGCTGCAGTCCGCGTCGTATTCCTGCTCGTCCGGTGCCCAGTCGGCCCAGTCGTTGAGGATGCCTTGCGTGTCGGCGGTGGGGTAGCTGCGCATGCCCATGCTCTCGACGACATCGTTGGCGCCGCTGATCTCAGCCGGGTAGGCCACAGCGTGCCGCTTGTAGGCCCAGTAGTCGAGGCTCGGGACCGGTTCGAGGAGGTCCTTCTGCTTCTCCCAGTGGAACTCGAGGGAGCCGCGGCTGGTCAGCAGGTCGTAGCGGCCTTTGCTCCAGAAGCTGAACGTGTCGAAGCCGGGTCCGCTGGGGTAGGCCAGGCGGTTCTCGTTGTCGGGATGCTCGGTGCCGTGGACGGCGGCGGAGACGGTGTGGTGCTGGCCGCCGCCGTGGGGGCCGGGTTTCAGGCCGGAGCCGAAGTCGATCGAGGTGACTTGGTAGGTGCTGGGGGCGACGACTTCGGCGACTTCGCCGTCGGGGCGCTGGAAGCGCAGGTAGTCCAGTGCCGCGACGTCGAGGTAGGTACCTTCGGCTGCGGAGCTGTGCAGGAAGTCGGTCTTCTGCTGCAGTCCGCGCTGGGGGTCGGCTTGGCTGGCGCGGTACTGGCGGGCGACCTCCGTGGCGGCCGGTCCGGTGCCGCCGGTGCCGAAGGTGATGGAAGTCCACGGGGCCGCGTCGTGGGACGGGGTGTCGTGGGCCGATGCTGCCGGTGACCACATGAGCAGGCATGCGGCCGCAGTGACCGCTACCAACCCGACGCGGGCTACGGCTGATGGTTCGGATGCCAAAGGTGACTCCTAACAGGAGGGCAGGCGACGGACGGCTGCCGTACCGCCGCGGGGGCTGCGGGACAACCCGACGCGTCGACCGCACCCGCGTTGCCCTTCAGCCGACACGCCTGCCGCGCCTGCTTTCGTTGCGGCCTCGCGAAAATTGTTGGCAGGAGGCGACTTTTCCCTGCCCGGCCGCACGATGCCGCGCCCCGCCGTTGCCGTCGGCCGGCCGGGCGCCCCCGCCCGCCCGGCAGGCCGACGGTCAGGGCGGGTCAGCGGGTCAGCGGGTCAGCAGGTTGACGCATGCACTGTCGCGGATCAGTCCGGCGGCGATGGCCGTACTGGCGTGGCTGTCGTGGGTGTAGGTGGCAAGGTGCGCACCTGGCATAAGGCGCTGCCACGCCTGAGCCCAGGCCCGCGACACCACCGGATCCCGGTCGTTGCTGGCGACACACGTCATCGCGGTCCGCTGCACCCGCACCGCGGGCCACGCCGGCGCGGCCGACGCCTGCGCTGCGCACTGGCGCTGCGTCGCGACCAGCAGCGCCTGCGGCTGGGTGGCATCCACCTGCGGGCCGTCGGTCCAGCCCGCATAACTTGAGCACATGCCGGCCACGAACCCTGCCATCGCCGGCGAGACCCGGCCGCGTTCGTAGCGGGTGAGAACCTGGTCGGCCATCCGCCCCACCTGCTGCTGCACCTCGGTCCCGACATCGGGCCACCGGGAGAACGTCGTCCACAGCCAGCGACTGTTCTCCGCCAGGCCGTATGCGGCACCGAAGGCAGCAGCTGCCAGATCTCCCCGGGTGATGGGCTGGCTCCTGCCCGCGACGGCAACGTCCGGAGCCCGGTCGATGAGCTCGTGGAGCACGTCGACCCCCCTACGCGCGCAGTCCAGTCCGATGGCCTGGCAGGACGCCGTGTAGCTGCGGTCGATCGCCTCGTTGAGGTTCTGCACCCGCGCCCTGGTCACCTCTGCCCCGGTGACGTCGGCCGGCGCGATCGGGGCGTTCAGCAGGAGCCACGCCGCGGGGTAGGCGCCCCCGGCCGCGGCCGCGGGCAGGGCGCCAAACGATTGGCCGACGATCCCGGTCAGCGTGGCGTGCTCCTGTTCGAGGATCGCGTGCAGGGCTGCGGTATAGGTCTGCGCGGTCCAGGTCCGGACTGCGCACAGTGGCCGCGGCTCGGCACTGCCTCCAACGATGTGGCGCACGAACCCCTCAAGCGCGGCCTCGCACGCGTCGTCGAGGGTGGTGCCGACCCACGGTTCGTTGACGAGCAGGATGTCGCTGGCCTTGAGCGAGTCGGGCAGGCCCAGCGACGGCCGGTCGCCATGCGCCAGCGCGTTGCCGCCGGGCCCGCCTGCTTCCACCAGCACCAGGCCGCGGTTGGCGGTGCCGGGCAGGACGGCGTAGCTCACCAGTCCGACCTCAGGCACCGAAACGGTGCCGCACCGGTTCTCTTTTACTTGGCACGCGGGCGGCTTGTCCGGACCGCGCGACGGCGACGCCGTGGTGGCTGCGCTGACGTCGACGGACGGCGAGCGTCCCCAGATCACCACCGCCGCAGCAGTCGCAAAGGAAAGGACCAAGAGCCCGAGCAGGATGCGGTCGCCGTAACGCCGGCGTCGCTTCTGGCGCCTCATGATGCTCCCTGTCACTCAATACACCACCTGAACCGCCCGTCCGGACTGTTGGTTGCGCACTTCGCTGGGCAGGCTCGACGACGATAGCCGATCAGCGGTCACGCCGTTGTCCGATCAGGGCCCTGGGCGCAGGATCTCGGCCGGAGTGCCGCGGTCCGCTTCATGGGTTAGGGGTACGCACCTGCTGCCGGGTGAGTGTGCAGTGGTGTGTTTGGGTGATCGCTGGTGATCATCCGGTACCCGGTACAGCATGGCGCTGCTGGCCGACGGCACCGTCAAGGCCTGGGGCAGCGGCGGTGGAGGTGCGCACCGAAGCGGATGCGTGTGGTCTCCATCCCGCAAGGGTGCCCTGTGCTTCCGGGGAAGATCGAGGCGGCCATCGCCGCAGGCGCCTGAGCGCGTGGGTGTACTCGTGGGCGATGGGGCGGCTCTGTCCGAGCCGGACGTGTCGGCGGACGGTGTTGTAGCGGTGCGGCCATCGGATTCGACAGTCGAGTGACAACTTAGGTGTTCGACAGGACCTGATCGAGCACAATCGGTGGATGCGGTGCGCTTGGGGCGAGGCATTAGGGTAGGCAGGTCGCCCTAGACCCCGGTGGCCGGATTTGTGCTGAACGGCACTGATCCGCCTGCCAGGTGAGGGGGCGCCATGACCACGTCAACACCGGTTGAAAGCCTGCGTGCGGCTAGGCCTGGTCGTGCCGCGATGAGTGCGGCGGCGCGGGCGCTGGCGGAGTGGCCGCCGCAGCGGTCCGTCTACCCTGACGCCTGCCGCCTCAATGTGGTCGACCACATGCACGGCCATTGGGTGCATGATCCCTACCGCTGGCTGGAGGCAGGCGAAGATCCGCAGACGGAGGCGTGGTCATCCGAACAGGACGAGCTGCTGGCCGCGCACAGGCGCAACTGGCCGCTGCGGGGGGTGTTCAGGGCGCAGGTGGCCGCCTTGCTGGCGATCGGTGACGTCAGCACGCCAGTCTGTCGGGATGGCCGCAAGTTCTTCTACCGACGCGAGGCCGGTCACGAGCATCGGGCATTTCTGGTAGTCGATTCCAGCGATACCGAGCGAATGCTGATCGACCCGATGGCAATCGACCCGGCCGGGCGGACGCTCATCGACTTCGCGGAGCCCTGCATCGAGGGCCGGCTCGTCGCCTACGGCCTATCGGTGAACGGCACCGAGGACTCCGAGCTGTATGTGCTCGACGTCGACACTGGCAAGATCATAGACGGGCCCATCAACCGATCCCGGTACACCGACGTCGCATGGCTTCCCGGCGGGGAGGCGTTCTATTACGTACGCCACCTGCCCCTCGATGCGGTTCCGGGCGGTGAGGGCTACCTGCACCGCCGGGTCTACCTGCACCGCGTGAGCGCCGAGCCGACGACGGATGTGCTGATCGCCGGCGCGGACGCCGCACCGGGCCGGTACTTCCACATCACCGTCTCCGCTGACGGGCGGTGGTTGACCCTGATCGACCGGCAAGGCACCGACCCACGCGACAACGTGCGGGTGGCTGACATGACCGGTGGGTCGATCGAGGAGCCTGCGTTCACGGTGGTGCAGCGGGAGGACGTCGACGCACGCACCACCGTGCATCATCGGGGCGGCCGGGCCTATATCTGGACCAACCGGGATGCGCCCCGCGGGCGGCTGTGCACCGCCACACCCGGGCGGCTGGAGTACGCCGACTGGTGCGACCTGATCCCCGAGGACCCCGAGGCCGTACTGACCGACTACGCGGTGCTCGATGCCAACGACCTGCCGCGACCGTTGCTGCTGGTATCGCGCACCCGCCACGCGGTCAGCGAGCTCGCCGTGCACGACCTGGCCACCGGGGAGCTCGTGAGCACCGTGGCGCTGCCGGGGTTGGGCAGTATCGCCGGGCTCCGCACGACGTTGGCCGACAGCGGTGAAGCTTGGTTCAGCTACTCGGATTTCGCCAACCCGTGGGCGGTCTACCGGTTCGACGCCGCGGACGGCTCCGTCACGCCGTCGGCGCGGCCGTCGGGGGATTGTGCACCACTCCCGCTGAAGGTCCGGCAGGTGACCTATCCGTCCGGTGACGGGACCGAGGTGCGGATGTTCGTGATCGCCGACGAGCATGCT
Organism: Catellatospora tritici; assembly: GCF_019083965.1. GTDB lineage: Bacteria > Actinomycetota > Actinomycetes > Mycobacteriales > Micromonosporaceae > Catellatospora > Catellatospora tritici. The sequence continues at coordinate 36,889 of NZ_JAHRCY010000003.1, read as the reverse complement.
CCCGCCGGGCCACGTCCCACCATCCTCTACGGCTACGGCGGCTTCAACACGCCCATCAGTCCATCGTGGTGGGCGACAACCGCCGCCTGGGTCGCCGCGGGCGGCGTATTTGCCATGGCAAGCCTGCGAGGGGGCAGCGACGAAGGAGAGGGGTGGCATCGGGCGGGGATGCTCGACTGCAAGCAGAACGTCTTCGACGACTTCAGGGCCGCTGCCGAGTGGCTGATCGGACACGAGGTGACTATCCCCGATCAGCTCTGCGTCATGGGCGGCTCGAACGGTGGACTGCTGGTCGGTGCGGCGCTTACCCAGTTTCCCGAACTCTTCGCGGGCGTCGTCTGCGGAGCTCCGCTGCTGGACATGCTGCGCTACGAGCTCTTCGGACTCGGGATGACCTGGACCGGCGAATACGGCACCGTCGTCGACCCGGAGCAGTTCGGTTGGCTGCGGGCATACTCGCCTTACCACAACGTGCACGAGGGCATCGACTACCCAGCCGTCCTGTTCACCGTCTTCGACGGCGACACACGCGTGGACCCACTGCACGCGCGCAAGATGGCGGCCGCGCTGCAATTCGCCACGTCGGGGACCCGGCCGATTCTTGTGCGGCGCGAGAAGGATGTGGGGCACGGGCAGCGCGCGGTGACGCGCACCGTCGAACTCTCCGCTGACGAGTTGGCCTTCGCCGCTGCGGCCACAGGCCTGCACGGCTGGTCTGCCACAAGACCACCCGCATCCGCGGCAGCCCGGGACTCCCTACGCTGAGTCGAACGGGATGCCTGCACATCAGCGACATGATCTATTGGCCGGCTGACCGCTCCTGGACAGCTGAGGAGCCCATGCCGTAGCCGTACGCGACAAGGTAGCAGACAGCACTGACCTCTAAACCGATCAACTGCCGAAGGCCGGTCTCTTCGCCTTCAGCGATCTCCTTGCTCACAGCGACCCCGATTCCGGCCAGTTCGACCAGTGCGTATTCGGCGCCGCGGACGGCCGGTATCTGGTGGGATCACCTGTCGCCAGGACCTCGGCGAGCTGCCGGAACGTCTCCGTCTCGCTCGGCAGCTGGTCGTAGCGGTCCGGCTCGCGATGCCACCACTCTTCGAGCACCAGGAACCGAGGCAGCTCCGCCGGGATACGTCGACGCAGCTCGGCATCGTCGGCCAGCAGCAGATCGCGATGCTCCGGCACGAGCAGGCGAAACACATCTTCGAGCAGGTCGCCGACGCGTGCGGGCACCGGCACCCGCTGCCCGCGGACCTCGATCGGCCCGCCATCGACGCACAAGTACTCCGGGTTGTCGCGATCCTCGATCTCGTCCATGTTGTCGATCCGGGAGTGGAAGTCCTCGACCTCGAAACCGGGTCGGCCTCGGGTGAGGCAGTTGCCGTACGTGTGCACGACGTCGACGACATTTCCGGCACGGGGGTTGTAGCCGACAAGTTCGATCAACAACGCCCAACGCTCGTCATCACGGAACACGTGCATCCGCGCGTCGATGGCCGAGTAGTACGGATGCTCGGGGTCGGCGAATCCGAACTCGCGCGCAGCACCGTCGAGTTGAGCGAGAATCTCATCGGCTGCTTTCATCGCGGCAGCGTATTGCACAGGGTGGCCATCTGGGCATCGGGGGCGTAAGCCACCGGGGTAATAAGTCAGGTGCATCTGCTTGGGTCGCTCGTGGGTCGGCCACGTCGGCGGCTTGTGGCCGGCCACCCGGTGGAAGGCGATGCACTGGCCGTCCTCGGGGCAGACCGAAGCCCGGTCGGCGGAGACGTCGATCCTCCAATCCAGCATCGCGCCGTAGAACCTGGCGAGCGCACCAGGATCGGGGCAGTCGATAGCGATGAGGGGCAGGCGGGCGATGGCCATGCCGGCCAGGATGTCGACCATTGCGGTTGGCGCACGTCCGGATTCCGCGGTGACGTGCCGGCGCCTGCGGGGCTGGGTATCCATACTGAGCCGAAGTCCACCATGGCGATGTGTCCGCACTGCGCTTGCAAACGGCCGGGTGCACAGCCGCTACGAGCGGTCTCTGTCGGACGTGGCGGTCGGTGGCCATCGGGTCCGGGTGCGGGTGCGGCTGCGCCGGTTCTTCTGCGACGACGTGGGCTGCGCTGGTCGTACGCTGTTGAACGAAAAGCGCCGATACGTCAATCGGCCCCTTCGAGTAATGGCACCAGCGCGTGCCTGGTTCTGAGCGTGTCGGGGTGTTCGTCACCCAACACCCGCCGCCGCACGTCGAGCGCCTGCACGTACAGGGCACGGGCAGCGACACGCTCGCCCTGCGCGGCCATCACCCACGCCAGCTGGTGCATGGTGCTGAGCGTGTCGGGATGTTCGTCACCCAGCACCCGCCGCCGCACATCGAACACCTTCTCGAACAGGGCACGGGCAGCGGCCCGCTCATCCTGGTCCGCCATCATCCACGCCAGGTTGTGCATGGTGTTGAGCGTGTCGGGGTGTTCCTCACCCAGCACCCGCCGCCGCACGTCGAGGACCTGCTCGAACAGGGCACGGGCTGCGGTCCACTCACCCTGGTCCGCCATCACCACCGCCAGGTTGTGCATGGTGGTGAGCGTGTTGGGGTGTTCCTCACCCAGCACCCGCCGCCGCACATCGAGGACCTGCTCGTACAGGGCACGGGCTGCGGCCCGCTCACCCTGGTTCGCCATCACCCGGGCCAGCTGGTTCATGGTGGTGAGCGTGTGGGGGTGTTCATCACCCAGCACCCCCCGCCGCACGTCGAGGACCTGCTCGAACAGGGCACGGGCTGCGGCCCGCTCACCCCGGTCCACCATCAGCACCGCCAGCTCGTGCATGGTGCCGAGCGTGCTGGGGTCTTCATCACCCAGCAGCCGCCGCCGCACGTCGAGGAGCCGCTCGAACAGGGCACGGGCAGCGGCCCGCTCACCGCGGGCGCTGAGGTAGTCCCCGAGCCAGTGGTCGAGGACCGCGGTCCTGGTGGTTGCGGTGGCCGGATCGGTCGCGGCCAGCACTGCGGTGATGTGCGGGCGAAGTGCTGCCCACCGGTCCCAGGTCCGCGGGTCGCGGGCGTTGTCGCCCGCCGGGCGCGCCCGAAGCAGGAGGGCCGCCAGGGTGTCCAGCCAGGCCGGTTCGTCCCAGCCCGCTACCGTCGCGACCTGTCGGCGGACGGTTGCCTGCACCAGCCGGTGCACCGACACCGTAGCGTCGGTGCGTCGGAGCAGGCTGTAGTCGGCCAGCGCCCCGATCACATCCCACACCCGCTCCCGGCCGACATCCAGCTCGGCCAGGCCCTGCGGCATCCCACCTTCGGGCTCGAAGACGTCGACGGGAACGACGTCCGGTGCCAGATACGCCAGCACCCGCAGCAGCACGACCGCCGCCGGCTCCTCCTGAGCAAGCCGCTGGTAGGACATGTCCCACAGTGTCGCCACTCGCTGCTCATGCCCTACCGCTTGCCCCTTGTCGAGCATGGCCGTCAGCCGCGCCTCCAATCGCGACACATACTCCCCACCCGGCAGGTCCGTCTTTTCCATATAGGCGGCAGCCTGCTCCAACGCCAGCGGCAGATCGCCCAGCAGTTGCGCGATCCGGTCCGCCACACCCACAGTCAGTCCCGGCACCCGGCTGCGCAGCAGCCCCACAGCCTCATCCCGGGGCAGCAGATCCACCTCGTGCACCCGGCCCAGCGCACGGAACCCTGCCCGGCGGGTCGTCACCAGCACCTGTCCGGCCCCACCCGGCAACCATCGCCGGATCTCTTCCGGGTCTTCGGCGTTGTCGAACACCAGCAGCCACCCCGGCATTGCCCGTAACGCCGCCACGACCTCGGCCGCAGCCTTCATCACGTCACCTGTGGCGGGCAACCCCAACCGTCCGCCCAGCTCAGCCAACTGGTCCGCGACCGTGGCCGCCTGCTCCGCACGGACCCACCACACCACGTCGAACCCGGCTGCGTGCTGGTAGGCGTACTCCATCGCCAACTGCGTCTTGCCCACACCGCCCATACCCCGCAGCGCCGACACCGCCACCAGCCCGCCCGAACGCAACCCCGCAGCCAGCTCGGCCAGCTCATCCCCGCGACCCACGAAGTTCGGGTTCCGCGTCGGCACGTTCCACACTGCGGGCAATGCTCCCGGAAACCGTGGCCGCGACACCACCACCCGCGCGCCACCCGGAAACCCGGGAGCATTGGACGGTTTCACGCGACCTTGCATCCCACCATCGACCGCGTCCCGCAACACCCGCCGAGCCGCGACCTCACTCAGGTCGAACAGGTCCACCGACACGACCAGGCCCAGCAACCCCGGACGATCACACGACGCCACCCGCACGGGCAGCAGCTTCGATCGCTCACCCAGAGGATCAGCGGCCCACGCCGCCTGCCACTCCGCCCGCCCATACACCGACAGCAGGTAGTCGGGCGACAACACCACGACCGTACGCGCGGCCAGCCGTACACCGCGGTCCATCTCCTGGATCCAGTTCGAACCCGCCACGATGTCCCACGCCTGGATCAGCACCCGATAGCCGACCTCCTCCAACTCCCACGCGATCCACTCGGCCCAGCCGCGATCAGCCTGCGTATACGACACGAGGAAGTCCCACCGGACACCGGCATCGACAGTCACCGAACCAACATGCCAGCTGCCGTCAATCCCACACCATCGGCTACCGAGGCAGCCCGCCGTCAACCGACACGACACCACACCGTCCCAGGAGAAAACCGGAAGACGGTCCAGCAACCAGCAGCCATCTGCGCCACCCCACACCAACCCGCGCCCACGCCGCGAACCGCACCGTTGTGGCCTGGCTCAGCTCACCCCACCGGCCGGTAGTCGCGACCGCACACGCGTCCTTGGCTCGCCATCCCGAGGCGATCGACCACCATCAGCAGGCGCTGGCCCTCGCCCGCGACGTCGGCGACCGCGAAGGCGAGGCGAGGCGAGGCGAGGCGAGGCGAGGCGAGGCGAGGCGAGGCTGCGCTATAGGTCCGAAGTTGCGCGACGCGCCCGTCGGAACCGCTACCCGCCGTACGCGTTCAGTGTTGCGCGGCTCGATTTGGTGTCGGGGTGGTCGGCGCCCAGGACGCGGATCTGGTCGGCGACGACCTCACGGAGCAGGCGTACCGCCTCGTCCCGCTTCCCGACCTTGCCGAGGTTGTACCCGAGCGTGTGGCGGGAGACCAGGGTGTCGGGGTGGTCGGCGCCCAGGATCCGGATGTGGTCGGCGACGACATCCCGGAGCAGGCGTACCGCCTCGGCCGGGTCCCCAGCCTCCCCGATGTTGAGCGCGAGTTGGTGGCGGGAGATCAGGGTCTCGCGGTGGTCGGCGCCCAGGACCCGGATGCGATCGGCGACGACGTCACGGAACAGGCGTACCGCCTCGGCCGGGTCGCCGCCCTTCCCGATGTTGTACGCGAGCAGGTAGCGGGCGGCCAGGGTGTCGGGCTGGTCGACGCCCAGGACCCGGATGTGGTCGGCGACGATTTCCCGGAGCAGGCGTACCGCCTCGGCCCGGTCCCCACCCTCCCCGACGTTGAGCGCGAGCAGGTAGCGGGAGATCAGGGTGTCGCGGTGGTCGCCGCCCTGGACTCGGATGCGGTCGGCGACGACCTCACGGAACAGGCGTACCGCCTCGGCCCGGTTCCCGCCGTCGCCGATGTTGAGCGCGAGATTGCCGCGGGAGGTCAGGGTGTTGGGGTGGTCGGTGCCCAGGACACGGCTGTAGTCGGCGACGACCTCGCGGAACAGGCGTACCGCCTCGGCCCGGTTCCCGCCGTCGCCGATGTTGAGCGCGAGTTGGTGGCGGGAGACCAGCGTGTCGGGGTGGTCGGTGCCCAGGACACGGATGCAGCCGGTGACGACGTGGCGCAGCAGGTCCGTGGCTCCGGCGTAGTCGCCCCGTTCGCGCATCCTGTCGGCGTCCTTGTACTGACGGGTGAGGGTCGCGGCATCGACAGGCGCGGTCACCGGCGCGGCGGGGACGCTGTTCCAGCCGCGGCGCAGGCGGTCGGTGAACTCAGGCGTCGGCATCTGGCCGCCGGTGACGTTCTCGTATTGCAGGTGGGCAAGGCGGAAGAACCGCGTGCCTCCCAGCAGCAAGGGGAATATCGGCTTGCCGACCAGTTCGGCCTGGTCGATCTCCCGGTCCACCCAGTCCGACAGGTCCGAAGCCGAGCTCATCACCACGACAAACGCCGCGCACGTGTCGATCTGCTGTTGGATCACCCTGGACCAGCGATCACCCGTGATGACCTGCCGATCGAACCACACCTCGATACCGGCGGCGCTTAGATGTTTGGCCAGCTTCACGACGTAGGCGCTGTCACTGGCATGGCTGTAACTGATGAACACATGACCCGACACCCAAGCAAACTACCGGCCACTGTGGATCTCACGGCATCGGCTACGCGTGCAGAAGGCTCAAGTTCGAGGTTGGTTCGGGCGTCCACTGCTTCGCCCACATGGCCATGACCACCGCCGGGTGGACCATGGTGGTGAGGGTGCGAGGGTGTTCTTTACCCAAAGCCCGCCGTGCAGTGTCGGAAACCTGCTCAAGGCTGGCGCGGGCGGCAGACCACTCGCCCATGTCTTGCCGACCTCGACGTCCCCACAACGGGCAGAATGGTCAACCTGTGGCCGTCGCTTACGGAATCCGATCTGTCAGTGAGACCGAACGAGTCTCCGACCAGACCGCCCGTTGGGTCGATAGTCCTAATCGAACAGTAGTCGCAAGCTCACAGCATGACAGCGAACCGCAACCCGGACGACGAGATATCGCGCATCGGGGAAGCCCTTAACGACCTGCTCAGCCAGGCCGAACGCATCCCGTCGCGGCTGCGCTCCCAGCTGGTGGACAGGATCCAGCCACTGATCGACATGGTGAGGGACAGCCGCAACCCGCGGGTCATGATCATGGGCCGCCGAGGCTCGGGCAAGTCATCGGTCATCAACGCCCTGTTCGGGTCATTCGTTCAGGAGACGGGTGCGGTCAAATCCACCACCGGTGCGGCGACGTGGGTGACGTGCGAGTACGCAGGTCGTCAGATGGACCTACTGGACACGCGCGGAGTGCAGGAGGGGTCGCGTCCGACCGAGGACGACCCGGCGGCTTCCGCCGAAGAGTCCCTGCTGGTGGCGGTACGCAAGACGTGCCCGGACGTGATCGTGTTCGTCGTCAAGGCGGAGGATGTCGACTCGGCGATCGAGGGCGACCTGCTCGCCCTGGAGGCCGTTCAGGACGAAGCCCTCCGCACCTACGGAACCGCACCGAAGATCCTGCCCGTGCTCAACCAGTGCGACAAACTGCACCCCATCGACATCCGCCTGTCAGAGACACATCAGGACGCCGAGAAGCAGGAGACGATCAACGCGGCCATCGCCCTGCTCGCGCAGCATCTGGCGACCCGTCCGGCGCTGAGCGAACACCTCATCCCCGAGATCATTCCGGTCAGCTCGCTCGCGTTCTATGACCGAGAGAGCCGCGAGATCGTCCCGGCGCGCGATTATCGGTGGAACATCGAGTTGCTGGCGGTGAGGATCTCGGAAAACCTGCCCGATGAGGCGCAGCTCGCCTTCGTCCGGCTGGCCAGATTTCGACGCGTTCAGAAGCGCATCGCCAACAGTGTCATTACTGTATGCGCTGGCGCAGCAGGTATTGTGGCCGCTGAGCCGATCCCAGTGGCAGACCTCCCGATCATCACGACCATCCAGGCGACGATGGTTCTGGTGATCGCATATGTCAGCGGCGAGCGCCTGACCATGGCGGCGGTCAGCCGGTTCTTCGTGGGGCTCGGAGTGAACATCGCGGGTGGCATGGTCCTGCGCGAGATCGCCCGAGCCCTGGTGAAACTCCTGCCACTGGGCGGCAGCCTGATCTCGGCCGGTATCGCCATCGCGGGCACGACCGCAATCGGCACTGCGGCAACCGCCTTCTACATCGACAAGCGACAGATGGACGAAGTGAAACGGGAGTTCGACGAACAGCAATAGCGTCCGGTACAGCCTGGTTGTCGCGCGCTCGAGCGCCGCCGACGTGACCCAGCCGACGCGGGCAGCTCAGCCTTCGGCCGACATACAAGCCTGGCCTCCACTTGATCAAAGCGGGGGCCAGGCCTGATGGATCATGTACCAGGTGCGCCCAAGGGGCTGCATGAACCCCAAAGTACATGATCGCAACGGCCAGTGAGCTGCCGCTTTCATGATCACCCCGGCCGAGGTGGTGACGGCGACGGTGAGGTCGCCGGCTGGCCGGGCAACGGCGCGAGGTCGCCAGCGTCATGTTCGCACGACGATGCGCAAGTACGTGTGGTCGCCGTGGACGTCGACTCAGTCGCTTGCGACCGACCGGGGCCAGGCGGTCAGTTCCACAACCGCACCGTCTTGTCGTCGCTGGTGGTGACGAGGGTCTGCCCGTCCGGACTGAAGCTCATCGAGTTCACATCGTCGGTGTGGCCGGTGAGGGTGGCGGTGGCGACCGGGCGCAGTGGGTCGGTGACGTTCCACAACCGCACCGTCTTGTCGGAGCTGCCGGTGGCCAGGATCCGCCCGTCCGGGCTGAACCGCACCGACAACACCTCGCCGGCGTGGCCGGTGAGGGTGGCGGTGGCGACCGGGCGCTGCCGGTCGGTGAGGTCCCACAACCGCACCGTCTTGTCGGAGCTGCCGGTGGCCAGGATCCGCCCGTCCGGGCTGAACCGCACCGACAACACCTCGCCGGCGTGGCCGGTGAGGGTGGCGGTGGCGACCGGGCGCTGCCGATCGGTGAGGTCCCACAACCGCACCGTGTCGTCGGCGCTGCCGGTGGCCAGGGTCTGCCCGTCCGGGCTGAACACCACCGACCGCACCGCGTCGGTGTGATCGGTGAGGGTGGCGGTGGCGACCGGGCGTAGCCGATCGGTGACGTTCCACAACCGCACCGTCTTGTCGGTGCTGCCGGTGGCCAGGATCCGCCCGTCCGGGCTGAACACCACCGACAACACCGTGCCGGTGTGGGCGGTGAGGGTGGCGGTGGCGACCGGGCGTAGCCGATCGGTGAGGTCCCACAACCGCACCGTGTCGTCGGCGCTGCCGGTGGCCAGGGTCCGCCCGTCCGGGCTGAACACCATCGACCACACCGAGCCGGTGTGGTCGGTGAGGGTGGCGGTGGAGACCGGGCGTAGCCGATCGGTGACGTTCCACAACCGCACCGTCCTGTCGAAGCTGCCGGTTGCCAGGGTCTGGCCGTCCGGGCTGAACCCCACCGACAAAACGAAGTTGGTATGGCCGGTGAGGGTGGCGACAGGGACGCCTCGGAGTTTCACCGGGCGTGGTGCTGGCGAGGCTAGAGTCACGGACTTGGGCAGCCGGTCGACGTACCCGGTTGAGGGCATTCGGTTACCGGTGACGTCCTCGTACTGCACGTCGTTGAGGCGGAAGAACACCTTCCCGTCCAGCAGCAGCGGCAGAATCGGCTTGCCCAGCTCCTCCGCCCGGTTGATCTCCCGGGTCACCCAGAGCGACGCCTTCGCCGCCGGGGTCATCACCAGGACGAATGCGGCACAAGAGTCGATCCGCTCCTCGATCATGTCGGCCCACCGTTCACCGCTCACGATGTCCCGGTCGAACCATACGGCCACACCAGCCGCCTCCAGATGAGCCGCCAACCGCTCCACATACCCCGCGTCGGAGGCGTGGCTGTAGCTGATGAACACATGACCGGACACCCCAGCAAACTACCGGCCGATGTCGATCTCGGAGTACGGGCCGGAAGGGCAGGAATTCCAAAGATCCGGGGAATGGGCGGGCACAGCGCGGGATACTGCTGCGTTGTAGCAGGCCACAGGCATGAAGCCTATTGGTCTTGAAAACCGCCGCGATCCGCGGACGTCCGGATGGTCTGGCCACCTGCTCGGACAGAGTGGCCGGGTTTGCGAAACGCACCCCCAGCGCACCGAGGCGTGGGTGCCGGTCTGAGCCTGGGCACCTGGAAGGATTTCCATGAACGGCATCGCTGGGCGGTGACGAAACACCTCAGGTCGCCGCCCGACAAAGGGCCCCGCAGGCGGCAGGCGACCAAGGCAGCGCCACGCAACAGGTCCGCCCGTGGCGGTCTACCAGTAGATCTTGCGTGACGGCTCGCCCCAACGCGACGGCTCGCTGCGAGCTATGAACGCCATGCGGTCCGGCAAGCGCGGGCTCAGCCACAACGAGCTTGCCGGGTCGTCATACACGTCGACGTAAGGGTTGGGCCGTCTGACGTAGTAGCTGCGGCCCTCCTCGCACCACGCATAAAGCGCCATGCAGTGGAAGAAGAAGGTCACCGCGACGGCCGCGGCCACATACAACGCGACCGACACGTCAAGTAGCGGGTACATGGCCAGCGGGTAGATCACCGCCGGAACGCCGACGAGGAAGAAGAACAGAAATCCGCTCACCATGGTGGCCTCGCCGTCCGCGGATCGCGTGCGTTCGACGATCCAGGACAACGGGTGCGCGCCCATGGGCCGACGCTCGCTGGACCAATCCGCCGGGGCGTAGACGAGGATCAGCAGATTCAGGACCAGCGGGACGAAGAGCAGCGCAGGCGAGAGCGGCTCATCGGGGGCGGCACCCCCGAGGAGGCTCGGGATGCCGAATATCAGATAGGCGCAGGTCACCACGCCGGCGATGGTGAGCGCCGTACCCGCGATCATCTTGACCGACCGGTACGGAGTGAATTCGATCGTTCTCGACCTGTCCGCTTCGATCCGGGCGAACATCGACCGGCTGCTCATTCTCGCCGAGAGGAATCGGTTTCGCGGCGGGGGCGCCACAGACAGCACGTCAGCAGCCGCCAAAAGCGTTACCAGGGTGCTGTTGATCGGAAGTCCCTGCTTGAACGGATAGGCCGCGCTCCGGTCTTGCTCCTGCACGAAAGCTGGTTTGAACGGATCCTGATGGAGCAGTTCCACACAGCACTCTTGATCGACGGCCAGCCGGAGCAGCCTGTCAACTATGTCCCGTGCGGCAGGCTCTGTTTCGATGCCGGGTATCGCCAGGCAGCGCCACAGAGGCTCGACCAGCCGAGGGTCGTCGGGGATGGCCATGGCGATCTTTGAAACCAAAGGCGCGGTCTCATGGGCGTTCGCGGCCACGACGGTAGCCAGGACGGTGAGCAGCGCATTCGCATCGCCGCCCAGTAGGGACACCGTGGGGTTGCGGTCGATCAACTCAGACAGCGTCTCCCGGACATGGTGCACGGTCGCGCCCTGGATCGCGCTCATCGGTGAGCTCGCCCCGGCGACCAATGCCGCCAGGTCGACTGCCAGGTCGCCCTCGCCCCGCAGCAGGCGGTCCGCGAGGGCCTGGATGACGGGCAACGCGTCGTCCTCCAGCGCCTCACACACCCCGAGGCAGTGACCGGCCAGCCGCAGGTCGATGCGGGACAGTGCGGCCAAGGTCTGGCTGGCCTGCGATTGGTCCATCATCGCCATGAAGAACAGAATCACCTGCCACCAGGTCTGGTCCTGCGCCTTGCCCAGAATCACGCGCATGCCGACCTGCGGCTCACGACTCAACTCTTCGGCCACCAGGTACTCCTGGATCGAGCGATGCGCGAACACATACCGATCGTCGTCCTTCGAGACCGGCACGATGATGCCGGCATGTTCCAGGATCTCCTCGACGAATGCGTCCACATCCGATAGTGGCACCTTGCGGAACTTCCGCGCGCCTGCGAGTGGACGGGCGGCGGCAAGGAGGTCCCGCCGCGTGAACTCATCGAATGCTATCTCCGTGGTGGCGGCGCTCAGTGCGAATTCCCGCAACAACCGGCACTTGTCCTCGGGTCGGAACACGTTCGCCGCACCCTGCGTGTCCGACCGGTGCCGGTGCCGATCCACCATCTCCTCGACTATGAGCTTGTAGAGCTGAGCGATCGAGTGAGGGATGTCGAAGAACTCCTTGTGCGCGAAGCGTCCGACGGACATCGCGAGGATCAGGGGCACACGATGTAGTTCCAGTGTCCCTGACAGGCGAACCGCCGCTATGAAAGCCTCTGGGCCGGTGGCCGCCTTGAACTTCGACCTGAGCCTGTCCAGGTACTCGTAGATCTCCACGCTTCGCAACGGGGCCAGGCGAAACACCGTCGATACGATGGAACCCTCCCACTCGTCGCGAATCGCCAGCAGATTCTGACTGCGGCAGGTGACGATGACATGCGCCGAGAAGGTCGGGTTCGACGGATTGCGGTCCGCCACGAAAGCTCGGACCGCGTCACGAACGGATGCGTATCGGTCCGATCTCACCTCGTCCAGGCCATCGAACAGAACGAGGCACCGGCCCTGGACCAACCAGTCGCGGACCAGTTCAGCGGCTCGGTCGGGCATGAATCCGCATTCGCGTACCAGCACTTCACCGACGATGTAGTCCAGCACACCACGTCCGCCCACGATGAAGGTGGAGAGTTTGCGAAGGGATACGAAGATCGGGACCTGCGTCTGCTTGCCCTGCTGCGCGAGCTGCACGCCATATTTCTTCAGCAAGGTGGACTTGCCGGAGCCTGGGGCCCCCTCGACCAGGATTCGACCAGCCGCGTGCGCGCTCGTCAGTCGCTCGCTCATGGCTTCCAGCGCGGAGATCCGGGTCTCGCTCTCAGCTCCCGGCGGTCGGAAGAACAGCGACACGTAGGTTCGCGTCAGGCTCAGTCCCTCAGTGTCGTCAAGATATATATTGTCGATCTTGCTGTATTCGACGGCGAACCAGCTCGAATAACGCCGCTCGTCGACAAGTCCGGGTCGGCGATCACGTACGAGTTTCCAGATCGCTCTGATGAACGACACCAGAAGTGCGCCCACTGGAGCCGCGAGGATGGCGACGATGCCGATGAACTCTTCGAGGGTCAGACCGAATCGGCTCGACAGCCATTCGCGCATCTTTCCTCCGGTTGCCCGATACGCCTTCGGTGTCACACATACCCCAGCGATCGATCGGAGGCAAGGGTCTGCTTAGGATCAGACGGCGACGTGTTTGATGTTCCGCTGCCTCAGCACGCGAACTCCTCGGAATAGTCTCGGCGCCGTCTGGTCGGACAGGGGTGTGTTGCATCGCAGACACACCCGGCGACTTCCATATTCCGATGGCCGCATGACGCCACGTAGCCTTAGCGGCTATGGGCGAATCAGCTGGAGCACACCCTGCCGCCGACTGGAGGTGCGGTGGCCTCGATCAGCCTCCGCCCGCCGGACTGGACCTCGTGCACCGCCTCACCATCGATGCCGTACCCATCAGGAGCCTCGAGTTCTCGCCGGACGGGACTCGTGTCGCCGTTTCGGCTTTCAACAAGGTGTTCGTCTGGAGCGTCGACAGCGGACAGCTGACACACACCATCGTGGGTACATCCGAGTCTCGCTCCATGCGTGTCGCCCGACAGTCGGATCCGGGCAGATCGCTCCAAGACGCCAGGCCGCGTGGCCATGTCGACACCGCTTTCGCGTGGTTGGCGAACGGCCAACGGATCGTCTTTGAGGCATCTGGCCAGCTGGGCGTCCTGGACCTGGAGACCGGCGATGAGGTCTGGAGCAGGCGCGATCAGGTGTTCCTCGGCATAGCCGTCTCCCCGCTCGGCGACAGGATCGCCGCCGGAACCGCGGCAGGCGTGATATTGATCTTGATGGCGCACGACGGAACGGTCCTACGCACCCTTAGCGATCACAGTGGCGCCGTGTATGAGTTCGCCTGGTCGCCGGACGGCCGACATCTCGCGGCGGGTGGATCCAGTGACGGCCCATGGCGAGGTATCGACGGCCACGAGACGACGATCCGCATCTGGGACACCGGCTCCGGAAATTTCGTCGCGCGGTTGGCTGGACACACCGGCGACATCACCGGGCTGGCCTGGTCTCCGCGATCGACCATGCTCGCGTCGGTGTCGATGGACAAGTCCGTACGCCTGTGGGAGCCGCTTTCGGGGCGGCTGATCACCATCGTCGAAGTGCACACCGACGTCACCCGTGGTTTGGCGTTCTCGCCGGACGGATCCGTCCTCGCATCGACCTCGTGGGACGGCACCGTCCGGTTCTGGCGTCCCGACGAGGTCCGCGAAGTCGCGCTGCTCAGGCTGTCGCCCCGCCGGGACATGGTGTGGAGCCCGATCTCCTTCACCGCTGACGGCGGCCACTTCGCGATGGCGCGGGCCGACGAGCTCCTCATCTTCCGCACCGATGTCGCGGCGATCGCCCAAGGCGGCACCGCCCTGGACACCGTGCGCTACACCACGGCGAGACTGGTGCTCGTCGGTGACTCGGGGGTGGGCAAGACCGGGTTGGGCTGGCGGCTGTCGCACGGCGAGTTCCGCGAGCACGCCTCCACTCATGGACAGCAGTTCTGGGCGGTTGACAGCCTCGGGGTGGTACGTCCGGACGGCACCGAGTGCGAGGCCGTCATCTGGGACCTCGCGGGTCAGCACGTCTACCGGCCGGTGCACGTCATCTTCCTCGAACGGGTCGACCTCGCCCTCGTGATGTTCGACCCGACCAACCGGCATGACACGCTGAAAGGTGTCGACTTCTGGCTGGAGCAGCTGGCAGGCAAGGGTACGCTGCCGCCGACCGTGCTGATCGGCGCGCGGCTGGACCGCGGCTCGTCGGTGCTCTCCCGGGCGGACCTGGCCGAGCTCTGCAGAAACCATGGCATCTCCGGCGGCTACATCGGCACCAGTGCCAAGACCGGCGAGGGCGTCGACGAGCTGACCGCCGTCCTGCGCCAGCTGATCCCGTGGGAGAACACCGCGGCCACGGTCACCACGGTCACCTTCAAGCGGATCAAGGACTACGTCCTGGCGCTGAAGGAGGAATCGGCTACCGGCCGGGTGCTGGTCGACATGGATCAGCTGTTCCGGGAGCTGTGCGCCTTTGATCCGGAATGGCGGTTCACCCTCCAGGAGATGCGCACCGCGGTGGGACACCTGGAGACCCATGGATACGTCGCCGTCATGCGCAGCTCGGCGGGCCTGGAGCTCGTACTCCTGGTGCCAAGCCTGCTGCCGGATCTCGCCTCGTCAATCATCCTGCAGGCCGACCGGCACCCGCGCGAGCTCGGGGCACTCAGCGAATCCGTGCTCCTGCGCGGCGACTACCCCTTCACCGAACTGGCCGCTCTGGAGCCGACTGAGCGTGAGGTACTGATCGACGCGACCGTCGAGCGGTTCCTACGGCACACGGTCTGCTTCCGGGTCACCCTCGGAGCCGAGACGCTGCTGATCTTCCCGAGTCTGATCCGGCAGCGGCGGCCGCTGCAGGACGACGCGGAAACCATCGACGACGTCTCCTACATCGCCCGCGGGCGGGTGGAGAACTCGTATGCGGCCTTGGCGGTGCTGCTGGGCTACGCGCCGGTCTTCACGCGGGTCACGCAATGGCAGGACCAGACGCACTATGAGATCGAGAAGGGGCAGATCTGCGGTCTGCGCGTCATCCAGGAGCGCGAGGGCGAGCTTGAGTTCGTCCTGTCGTACAGCTCGGCCACCCCGCCTTTCGGGCGGGCACTGTTTCAGGGGCTGTTCGAGAAGTTTCTGACGCAGCGCGACGTCAAAGCCACCCGGTTCACGCCGGTGCTCTGCCGCGGCGGGCACCGGCAGGAACGATCCGTGGTGGTGCAGCGCCGACGGGAGCGGCGAGGATTCCTCTACTGCAGCGAGTGCGGGGAAAAGGTGGTGCTGCCCGACGCCAATCCGGTCGGCACGCCGGACGCCGGCATGCTTGTTCCAGTCATCCGCCAGGAGGGCTACGCCCGTCTACGCAGCGAATACGAAGCGAACCTCGCACGGGTCAAGGCTTACTCGCGGACCGCCGCCACGCCCCGGTGCTACCTGAGCCGCGCCGGCGACCAGGAAAGGTGGGCCGAGGACCTCGTGCAGAGTATCCGCGACGCGGGCGTCGAGCTGGTCGAGCACCCGGACGGCCTGAGTGCGGGCGATGTCGTCCTGATGGTCCTGACCCCGTCGTACTGGTCAGCCTGGTCCCAGCCGTCTGGCCCGATCGCGCGCGACCTGCCGGTCCTCGCCGCGCGACTGCGCCGTGGCAGCACGGAACCGATCATCCCCATGCTCGTGGAGGGCAACCCCGACAGCGACCAGCTGGCTCGGCTCGGCGGTCGGGATCCCCTCGACTTCAGGGAGGAATCGCGCCACTTCCTCCGGTTGTTCGACCTGGTTCTGTCGCTGCACGGCATCCGCGCGACGAACCCGGCGTTCGCCCCGCTACGCAGAGACCTGGCCAATCGCCGACTTGAGGCACTGTCGGCCATGCGGGATCTCCGCCGGTCGCCGGCCGCGGCCAACCCCCGCGACGTGTTCGTCTCCTACGCGTGGAACGACGAAAGCAAGACTGTCGTCGCTGAACTGAACCAGGCGTTTGCCGAACAGGGCGTACGGATGATCCAGGACACCAAGGACCTGGCCTTCAGAGGTGACATCCGCGCCTTCATGCGGGCGATCGGCCAGGGCCAGGCCGTCGTGCTGGTCATCAGCGACAAGTATCTGCGCTCGGAGAACTGCATGTTCGAGCTGCTGGAAGTGGAGCAACATGGCGACCTCCGCGACCGGATCTTCCCCGTCGTGCTGGACAGCGCCCGGATCTACAAGCCACTCGACCGGATTGAGTACGTCAGATTCTGGGAGGAGCAGATAGCGACCCTCGACACCGCCCTGAAGACGGTCTCCGCCGCCAACCTCGACGGCTTCCGCGAAGAGATCGACCTTTACACGGCGATCCGCGCTGCCCTGCCCCGGCTCGGTGACGTCCTCAAGAACTTGAACGCCCTCACCCCCGCCCTGCACCGCGACTCCGGATACGCCCAGGTCGTGGAAGCAGTGCTGCGCACCCTGGACACATGACCATGCCCGAGGACAGGTATTTGTGACTGCCGCACAGTGCCCGCGAGGGTGGTGAGCCCTCGCCACCTACGCCGCCGACGTGCGGGACGAGGGGGGCCGCAGTTCCATGCGCTTGTACTGTGCTGAGAGCGGCCGGTCCTCAAGCGGTGTTGTTGTGCGGTGCGGTGCCGGCCAGTTCGATACGGCGATCCGACTAGCATCGGATCATCCACAGTCGACAGAGGGAAACGAGACGTCACGCCTCCGCCCGCTCATCACGCTGACACTGCTGGCCGTCGGCGCGGCCGGCTGCACGGCGCCGCAGCCGGAACCGGAGCCGTCGCCGTCGGGGCCGGCGGCCGAGGCGGTCGCGGCCGACTACGTCCGCATGGCCCCGAGTACGCCCAGCGATACCAGCCCGCTGCTGCTGCAGAAGCGTCCGCTGACCCCGGCCGACGCAGCGATCATCGGCCCCGAGTACGCCACGGCTTTCGACTGGACGGCCGCGGTCCCGCGGATCGACGCCGACGACGCGGACCGGATGGGTCTGGAGGGCGCGATCACGGCGCCCTCCGGCGCCGAACTCTTCCTCGCTCACGTAGCGCGGCCGTTGCCGCGTCCGGTCGGCAAAGCCGGTGCGCTGACGCCGGCGATTCAGGTGGTGGTCAACGGACAGGCTCGGGAGTCGTCCGTCCGCTTCGGCCGCGACCACATCCTCATCGTCTGCGTTCCCACGGGTGCGCCGGTTCTGCTGAAGATGTCCGACAAGGGGCGTACGCAGACCCTCGATCTGCGCTCGGGCAAGCGGGGCCCGGATGCGAACCCGTTGTTCTACACCCGTTATGCCATGAAGGACTTCGGGGTGCGGACGAACATCCGGCCGCCGGATCCGGGCCGGATCGACATGTCGGGCTCGCTGGCGCTGCTGCCGTGGACCGAGGAGCATGGCTGGGCACCCGCCGGGAAGGCATGGTTGCATTTCGAAGGGTTTCTATACCAGATGCTCGCCGACACCGACGGCCCGGTGACGTTGGACCTGTCACGCAGCATCACCGTCACTGTCGGTGGGAAAACGTGCCCGGCCTCCGCGGAGAAGCGCTTGCTCGCCGATACGCCGACCAGCACCAGTACTCCCGAACCGCTGGACATCGCGGTGCCGGCCGGTTTCCGCACGGGCACACTTCGGCTTGATCCGGAGGTGATCTGCCACGACTGTCACCCCGGCACGCCATCGAGCGTGCGCATCACATTGGTGGCCGGGCCGGTGCCGATGGCACCCTGACCCCGGCAGACGAGGACCCGGCGGCATACGGGCGACTCGGCGCGGGCCACGGCGACGGCATGCGGCCGGGTCCTCGTCCTCATGGCGGGGGCACGAGGGCACCCGACACGATCTCCCGGTCGAACCACACCTCGACCCCGTGCTCAGTCAGGAACCTCGCAAGCTTCTCGGCGTATGCCGTGTTGCTGCCGTGGTGGTAACTGATGAAGACATAACCGGGCACACGCGTACGCTACCGAAACACATCGATCATTCGACATCATGCGGCCGATCGCCAAACGCTGAGGAACTGGTTCACGGCCTCGGCCATTTCGCCGGACCGCTCGGAGAACAGGTTGTGGCCTCCGCCTTCGATCCACGCAAGCCTGGCGCCGTTCACGCGTTCCGCTGCGATGGCGGCGTTGACCGGTGGCACGACGCGGTCCTCGGTTCCGTGAACGAACAGGGTCTCGTGGGTCAGCTCGGGCAGTCGCTGCCACGTGCCGCCGTACGCCACAGCCGCGGTGAGCTGCGCCTGGTAGACCTCCGGGGGGACGGGCTGTCGAGCCCGGCAGGCGACATCCTCCTCGATCAAGGCGCGCGGCGTGGCGGACGCATAGACGTAGGGCACAGAGGCGAGGAGTGACTCCGCAGGACTGAGCTGCGAGCGTCGCGCGAACATGGCGAGGACCTCGTCGTCGGCGGATACGGCGTGCTCGTCTGCCGTGTGCGTGGAGGCCAGGACCAGTCGCCGCACCCTGCGGGGGTGGGCGAGGGCGAACTCCTGGGCGACGATCCCGCCCAGGCTCACGCCCAGGACGTCGGCCGACGAGGTCTCGCAGGCATCGAGTACGAGGGCGACGTCCGCAGCCATCTGCTCGATGGTCAATCCGGTCGTGTCGGCTGCCGCGCTCCCCCCGACGCCCCGGTTGTCGAAGGTGATCACTCGTCGCTGTGGGGTCAGCAACGGCAGCAGTCGGAACCACATCGCCGCCGGATAACCGAGGCCCTGGACCAGCACCAGCGGATCGCCGGCTCCTGCGGCAGCCCAGCTGATCCCGTGGGTCGTGCCCGAGCTGGCTTGTGGCCGGGTCAGCCGTTCCATTCGCCGGCCTGCTTGTCATCGGATGACGGAGGTGCGGGGCGGTCGAACAGCTCGGGGTGCAGGGCGAGCTGGTGACGCGTCCGGCGGATGTGGCCGCTGAGGATCTGCTCTGCGTCGGTCGGGTCGCGTCGCTTGATCGCCTCGATGAGCAGGCGGTGCTCGGCGTTGACGATCCACTGCTGGTCGGGACCGTTGAGTCGGACGAAGGCACGGCGGTAGTGCTGGGTGGTGTTCCAGAACCGGTGGACCATGTCGGCCAGTTGGCGGATCTGGCAGCCGCTGTAGGTCCGCAGGTGCAGCTCACGGTCGAGGACCAGGAACCGTTCCACGTCCCAGCCGGATTCGATCTCGGACTGGATGCGTTCGAGCCCGGCGATGTCGGAGTCGGTGAGGTTGTTCATGCTCTCGGTGAGGGCAAGGGGTTCCACGCGCTCGCGGATCTTGTAGATGGTCTGGCATTCGACCAGGTCCATGCGGGCCACCCAGGCGCCGCTGTTCGCCTTCAGGGTGGCCAGGCCCTCGGACTCGAGGATCCGTAGGGCCTCGCGTACCGGCAGCCGACTGGCGCCGAGCTGCTCGGCCACAGCCTCCTGCCGGATGCGCTCACCGGGGAGGAGGCGGTCGTCCAGGATCATCTGCCGCAGGTGCTCGGCGATCCGCCTGCTCGCGACCGTCGGTGAGCCTGCCTGGGCGTCGGTCGCCTCGGCGGCGTCTTCGGCCCGGGTCTCGCGCATCATGCAGCGGCTCGCGCGTCGTCGCCGACCATGGAGCTGGTCGGGGTGCGATCAGTCATGGGTTCTGCCTCCGGCTCCGGACGGGAGTTCGTGGATCTTGTCATTGATGGATCCAATCTTTCATGCCGCGTCGCGTGAGCCTAGGAGGGCGGCGTCTCGCAGGCGGCGCGTGTAGGGATGGGTGGGGTCGTCGAGCACCTGCGGCGTTGGACCGCTCTCGACGATCCGTCCCTCGAAGCAGACCAGGATCCGTGAGGTCATCTGGCGGACGACGGCCAGGTCGTGGGTGATGAACAGGGTGCTCATCCCGGTGGTGGACTGTACCGAGCGGAGGAGTTCCAGGATCTGTGCCTGGACCGAGACGTCCAGTGCGGCCACGGGCTCGTCGCAGATCAGCAGCCGGGGGCGCAGGGCCAGTGCGCGGGCGATGGCCACGCGCTGTCGCTCGCCGCCTGACAACGCCCGCGGCCGCCGTTGCGCGTAGTCGGGCGGCAGCCCCACCTGCTCGAGCAGACCAGGCACCTCGGCACGGAGCCCGCCGCGGATGGAGACCGCCTCCTCGAGGGCGGCGCCGATGGTCAGCTTCGGGTTGAGGGAGGAGTAGGGGTCCTGAAAGACGATCTGGACGGTTCGGTAGGCCTCGCGGCGCTGCTGGAGGGACAGCTTCGAGAAGTCGGTCGCGTCGAGTTCGCCGAGGTCGATCCGGCCTGTGTCGGGTGTGGTCAGGCCCATGAGGCACCGGGCGATGGTCGACTTGCCCGAGCCGGATTCGCCGACCAGGCCCACGGCCTCCGCCTCGCCGATGTCGAAGGAGGCGTCGTACAGGGCGTGGAAGACCCGGTGGCGCCCCGTGATCGTGGTCGACCGGAAGGCCTTCGACAGGTTCTGCACCTTCACCAGCGGCGCCGTGGCGGGCCGGGGTTGTGCGATGGCGGCGTCGCCGGTGCGTGACTGGCGGGGCGTGGTCGCGTCCAGTTCGTCGGTGCGCAGGCAGGCCGATGTGTGTCCGTCGTCGAGCAGGCGCAGCGGCGGGCGTGCCGCCCGGCAGGCGTCGACGACCAGGTCGCATCGGCTCGCGAAGGCGCACTGGTCCAGGACCTCGTGTGCGGCGGGAACTCTGCCCGGGATGGTGTCGAGTCGGTCGACGACGTGTGTCAACGGCGGTGCCGCGCTCAGCAGTCCGCGGGTGTAGGGGTGCCGCGGGGTGCGTTTCAGGGCCTCGGACGTGCCGGACTCCAGCATGGTCCCGGCGTACATCACCATGATGCGGTCACAGGCGCTGAACGCGACGTTGAGGTCGTGGGTGATGAGGATCATGCTCATCCCGCGTGCGCGCTGCAGCCTGCCCAGCAGGGCCAGCACGTCCTTCTGGGTGCTGGCGTCGAGCGCCGTGGTCGGCTCGTCGGCGATGAGCAGCTGCGGGTCGCGCGCGAGTGCCGCGGCGATGCCGACGCGCTGGCGCATGCCGCCGGACAGCTCGAAGGTGCGCTTGTCGGCGATGCCTGGCTGGATGCCCACCTCGTCCAGGCGGCGCTCGATCTCCTGGTCGCGCCGTGCCCGGTCGCGCCGTATCCGCGGGTCGAGCGACTCGGCGAGCGTGGCGCGTACGGTCAGCAGCGGATGCAGCATCGTGAAGGGGTCCTGCATGACGAGCGAGATCGACGTGCCACGCAGGGCGCGCAGGTCACGCTCCGGGGCGCCGACGAGTTCCCGCTGCCCGAGCCGGATGCTCCCGGATGCGGCGAGACCCTTCGGGAGCAGGCCGATGATGGATTTCGCGGTCAGGGACTTGCCGCTGCCCGACTCTCCCACGATCCCGAGGGTGGTCCCGGGCGCCAGGTCGAAGCCGACGTTCTGGACCAGCGTCCGTGGCCCCCGCCGGCTGTCGAGCATGCGCACGTCGAGGGAGTCCACGATCAGGCCGCCGGCCCGGGCGACCGGGTCGACCCGCCCCGGCCTGGGCGATGTCGTGTTCGTCATTGCTGGTCCTTCGTCAGGGTGTCATGGGCCCAGTCGCCGAGGATGGTCACGCTGGCGGCGAAGAGAACGATCGCCACGGCGGGCGCCGCCATCTGGAACGGGTTGACGGTGATCAGTGACTGGCCGTCCGCCAGCATCGAACCCCAGTTCGGGGCCCCCGGCTCGACGCCGATCCGCAGGAATGCGAGTGCGGCGAAGATCAGGATCGCGGTGACGAAGTCGAGCAGGAGCGTCGTCAGCACCGTGGCCCTGATGTTGGGGAGGATGTGCCGCACGATGACCCTGCTCCGCGCGAGCCCCAGCGTCCGGGCGGCGGCGACGTAGGGCAGCCGTACCTGGCCCAGGGTGGCGCTGCGGGTCTGCCGGGTCGCGTGCGGTATGGACAGGAACGCGATGACGGCCACGCTCAGCCAGGTGCCGCCCTGGAGCACTCCGATCACCACGATCGCCACCAGCAGGCCCGGCAGCGACCAGACCAGGTCGGCGAACCGCGAGATGATCGCGTCGACGAGTCCGCCCCGGTAGCCGGCGGTCAGCCCGAGCGTTGTGCCCGCGATCATCGCGGCCAGCGCGACGACGAAGGGGCCGGCCAGCGCCGATCCTGTTGCCGCCATCAGCCTGGACAGGATGTCGCGGCCCAGTTCGTCGGTCCCGAGCCAGTGGCCGGGGGCCGGTCCCGAGGCGCCGAGCAGCAGGTCCTGGGTGTCGGGGTTGCGGGGTGAGAGTTGATGTCCGCACACGGCCAGGGTCAGGAAGGACAGCGCGATGAGTGCTGCGGCCCAGACGAGCGCTGGTGCGCCCAGCCGGGGCCTCATCGGGCGGCCCCGTCGCGCAGTCGGGGGTCGATCAGCAGGGAGCACAGGTCCACGCCGGTGTTGACGACGACGACGTACAGTGCTGTGAAGATGGCGAGCGCCTGTACGACCGGCACGTCCTTGGCGCCCACGGACTCCACCATCATCGAGCCCACTCCGGGCAGCGAGAACACCACCTCGACGAGGATCGCCCCGGGGAGGGCGACGATGAGGACGAGGCCGAGCGAGGAGATGATGGGCAGCGCCACGTTGCGCAGCGCGTACGTCGTCTGGACGCGGACCCGTGACAGGCCGCGGGCTCGGGCGAAGGTCAGGTAGTCCTGGTCGAGGACGCCGAGGGCGGCTGCCCGGGTCTGCCGGACCACGAGTGCGGCCAGTCCGGCTCCCAGCGCCACCGCCGGCAGTGCCAGGTGCAGGAGCCGGTCGCCGGGGCCGTCGCCCGCGCCGTACACGGGCAAGACGGGGAAACGGACGCCGAACAGGTAGATGAGCAGGGTGCCCACCGCGAACGGGGGTGCGCTCATGCCGAGGATCGCCGCCAGCGTGATTGCCCGGTCGGCGGCGCGGCCCCGCCACGCGGCCGCGGCCAGTCCGGCTGGGACTCCGATCATCGCCGCGACGAGGAACGCCAGCACCGCCAGTTCGGCCGAGACGGCCGCACGGGCCGACACGGCGCTGGATACCGGCTCGCTTGTCACGATCGAGCGGCCGAAGTCCAGGTGTGCGGCTTCGGTGAGCCAGCGCAGGTATCGGAGCAGGAACGGGTCGTCCAGGTGGTACTGGAGTCGGATGGAGTGGATCAGTTCGGGCGATGCCGGCCGGGCTCCCAGCAGCGTGGTCTCCAGGGACCCCGGTGCCATCGACACGAGGCTGAAGACCAGGAAGCTGACCAGTAGGAGCAGGAGCCCGGCGGCACCGAGCCGCCCGATGAGGCGTCGGAGCATCACATCTCCGCGGTCGCGTGTCGCAGGAGGGGCTGTGTCACGAGGTCCAGTGCGGCGGGATCGAATTGGTGTCCGAGCCCTTCGATCACGACGAGTTCGGCGCCGGGGATGAGCGCGGCGGTGGCGTGGCCGTGCTGGACCGGGATGACGTGGTCCTCGGTGCCGTGGATGACCAGGGTCGGGGTGCGCACCTCGGCCAGCCGGTCGGTCCGGTCCGGGGTCGCGGCGGTGGCCTGGAGGTGGTTCCAGACTGCTGCCGGCTGTGTCGCCCGGTGGTAGCTCTGGCTGTGCATGCTGCGGACGTACTGCTCGTCGAAAGGTGTGGCGCTGCCTGCCACGCCGCGGGAGAAGTCGGTCCACCCGTTGACGTACTCGTCGTGTGAGGGGTTCTTGCCGGGTCCCGGCACGGTCTCGAAAGCCTTCCAGGCGGTCGGGTCGGGACCGGGCAGGTTTTCGGGAGACGTGCCCGACGCGTAGGAGTTCGACAGCGGCGTCGACATCAGCGATGTCGCCGTGGAGATCCGTTCGGGATGGGCCAGCAGGCACTCCTGCACGATCATGCCGCCCATCGAGGCGCCGACCAGGTGGGCCCGCTCGATGCCGTACGCGTCGAGGACGCCGATGGCGTCGTCGGCCATGTCCGCGAGGGTGTACGGGTGCTGCTCGTAGTCGATGACCGAGGAGCGCCCGGTGTCGCGGTGGTCGTACCGGATGACGAAGAACCCGTTGTCGGCCAGCCGGCCGCAGAACCGCTCCGGCCAGGCGATCCCCTGCCAGTACGCCGCCATCACCAGCAGGATGCACGGGTCGGCCGGGTCGCCGAAGCTGTCGGTCCACAGCGTCAGGCCGTTGGCCTCGACGGTCCGCGCGCTCATGCGCCGTTCCCGGTGAGCGTGTCGAGCCAGGCACCGGTGATGAAGGCCATGAAGTCCGGTGCCGTGCTCGAGGAGTAGCCGTCGCCGTAGACGAGCACGGTGTTCGGCGCGAACAGGGGCACGTAGGGCAGTTGCTCGGCGGCGCTGGTCAGGATCGAGGAGGCCGCGGCCCAGCGGGCGGCGCGGTCACCGGACTGCGTCATGGTCAGCGCCAGGGGCTCTACTTCCTGCGGGGTCCAGGACGCCATGTTGAATTTGGTGGGTGCTGCGTTGGCCTTGGTCACCATCAGGGCCATGCCTCCGTTCGGGTCTGGTTGCAGGTCGCCGATCTGGAACACGCCGAGCGGAGCCGGCTTGAACATGTAGATGTCGGTCGCCCACTGGATGAAGGTCTGCGGTTTCAGGTTCACCGTGATACCCAACGGCTTGGCCGCCTGCTGGAGGCTCAGCAGGACCGGCTCTGCGAAGGGCTCGCTGGACGGGTACGGGACGTCGATGCTGAACCCGGCCGGCGTGGCCGACAGGGCCAGTTCCTTGGCGGCCGCGACCGGATCGTAGGAGACCTGGGGCAGCCCCGACATGAACGACGTGACCGCGTCGGCTGATCCGGCCAGTGGCACGAACTCGGCGTCGGGTGCCATGCCGCGCATGACCTGCGCTTCGTCACCGTAGGTGACCCGAGCCAGGGACTGGCGGTCGATCAGGTGCGCCACGGCGCGCCGGGCGTGCACGTCGTTGAAGGGCGCCTTGCTGGTGTCGAAGGTGAGGTACGTCGAGAGCAGGGACGGGGTGCTGAACACCGTCGCGCCTTTGATCGACTTCCACTGCTGGGTGCTCTTGGGGGCGTTGACGTAGTTGGCCTGCACCCCGCCCGAGCGCAGGGCGAGCTGGGCGGTGGTGTCGGCCGTGAACCCGGCGAAGGTGAGCTTCTTGATGCGGGGCGCGGACCCCCAGTAGGCGGGGTTCGACGTGAGCTCGACCTTGTCCGCCTTGAACGAGGAGTACACGTAGGGTCCGGTGCCGACGGGCAGCCCAGCGGCCGTGCCGTAGTCGGCGCCGGCGCCCTTCATCGCGTCGGCTTCGGACACCAGGACGCCGAAGGCGATCGAGCCGCGGATGGCCGGGTCGGGATGCGCGAGGGTGACGGTGACCTGTGCGTCGCCGGTGGCCTGGACGTCCTTGATGCTCGTGAGGATCGACGCCGTCTGCGCACCGCCGGCCCCGTCGATCGCGTGTTTGAACGCCGCGACCACGTCGCCGGCGGTCAGCGGCTTGCCGTCGGAGAACTTCACGTCCCCGCGCAGGTCGTAGACGACCGAGGTGTCGTTCGGGGTGGTGACCTTGCCGGCCAGCACCGGCGTGGCCTTGCCCGCACTGTCGAAGCGCTCCAGCGGCTGGGTCACCATGACCGCGACGGCCGACGTCCAGCCGTTCATGTTCTTGGTCAGGTCGAGCGAGCTCGGCGGCGTCGGGATGCCGTAGGTGAAGCTGCCGATCGGCTTCGGTGCCTGCTGGCCGGATGCGGGATCACCGGCGGCGCCGGAGCAGGCCGTCAGGGCCAGCAGGCACGCGGCGGCGGCCGCGAGGGGCCCGTGGGGGCGGAGGTTCGGTAGCCTGAGGGTCGCGAGCAGCGATGTCATCGTTTCTCTATTCGGTGGTCGGGCTGTCGGAGAGGCGCCTGGGCTCAGGCGAGCCAGGACTTGATCTGGTTGACGGCGTTGGCTTCCCAGCCGAGCATCACGTGGTTGTCGAACCACAGCGTCTTGCTGTCGGCGACCGTGGTCAGCCCGCCGGTGTCGGTGCAGGACGCGACGAAGACGACGCCGTCGGACGGGCCGGTGTTCTCCGTGGAGGTGGGCAGCGTCGGGTAGCCACCGCAGAGCAGGTAGACCCCGACGGACGCGGGGCTGGGCGCGGCGCGCATGGTGGTGATGAGCGAGCCCTGGTTGATGGCGGTGTCGATGCCCGGCGAGAAGGAGTAGGCGCCCCAGCCGCCGTAGTAGACGGTGTACCAGTCGGCCCAGCTGGTATCGAGTGCGTAGACGTTGTCCCACCGGTAGAGCGCCTGTCGGGCTCCGGGGTACGCGTCGTTCGCTCCGGTGCCGGAGTAGGTGAGTTCCGGGTGTGTGTAGTAGGCCCCGAAGCAGAACAGCGTGCTGGCCGCGATCGGGAAGTTGAGGTTGCCGCCGCACTCGGGCCAGACGGTGCCCATGTTCTGGATGCCGTGCCGGTAGGGGGTGTCCATGCCCTTGTTGGGTCCGCCGAGCAGGATGAGCTTGCGGACGTCGTTCTGGTAGGGGCGGCCCCACGGGGGCTTGACACCCGACACGTACATCCGTGCGGCCAGGACGCCTTTGGACCAGGCGAGGAGGTCGACCTGGGGGACGCCGAGCTCGCCTCGGATCACCTCGATGGCGTCTGCGATGACCTGGGCCTGCTGGTAGTTGTCGCCGAAGCTGTGCGCGAAGTTGACCGCGAAGACCTTGTAGCCTGCCCCGGCCAGTGCCTGCATGAGTCCCGTCGTGGGGCACGGCGCGTTTCCGCAGCCGCCCGCGCCGTTGAGGTTCGGGTTGGCCCACGCCTGGTCGGCGTTCTGGGTGGCTCCGAGTACCAGCAGCACCGGGACGGCCTTGGGGTTGGTGTTCCAGCCCGGTGCCGAGTAGAGCAGGAACTTGCCGCTGCCGGGGCGGGCGGTCCCCCCGAAGTAGGTCAGCCGGTCACCGCTCTGGTCGCCACGACCGTCTGACGGGAAGTGCTCGGTGGTGAAGTTCGGGTCGGGGTCGCTCCAGCGCTGGACGCGTGCCCAGCCGTTGTTCACTGCGGTGTAGGTCGCTTCCAGGATGGGTCCCCCGGCTGCCTGCGCGGCCTGGGGGGTGGCGAGCAGGTGGCCCGTGACCAGGACGAGCAGGGCCAGAATCAAGCGGTGTCGGCGCATCAGGTCGGCTGCCTCTCCGAGTGGCTGGAGTCGAGCGGTGGCGTGGACTCTGGCACGCATTGGATCCATTGAGAAGACGCCGTTACCATTTCGTAACATATTGAGTGCGCAAACGCGCGTAAAGGCGGCGCCGCATCATCAGATATGGATCCGATCGAACGCCTTGCCCGAGGGGTAGGACACGAGTTCGAACTGCATGCCCCAGGGCGCGAGGAAGTACACCCAGCGCTGGCCCAGGCTCGGTCCCGAGCTGCTCGTCGGCTCGCCCAGCACGGTGACGCCGTGGCGGCGCAGGTGCTCGACCGCCGCGTCGAGGTCCTCGACGTACAGCGCGACGTGGTGTCCCCCGATGTCACTGTTGGCAGGAGGAACGGTCCGCTGCGCGACGGCCTCGTACTCGAAGACCTCGAAGATCGGCGCATTTCCCAGTCGGAAGAAGCGCAGCCGCCGCATCACCGTGTCGTCGGCGACGTTGAGGTGCCGGCTCATCCAGGAACCCCGGTCGGCGAAGGGTCCCAGGTCGTACATCGCCGTACAGCCGAGCACGTCCACCAGGAAGGCGTGCGCCTGGTCGAGATCAGGGACCGTGAAGCCGATGTGGTCGAGCCCGGTGACACCTGGCAGGGGGCCGAGGTCGTTGCGCACGCCAGAACTCCTTCCAATGGATCCAAAACGAAGACCGATCCGCTGAGATCGCGCCACATCATGGCACAGGTCGGCAGGCAATGGATCCAATCGGCTTCACAAAGGCGGCCGCGTGTGGCAAGGTCGGGCATCGCCGGATCGTCAACGGAGGAGACAACCCATGCCCGCAATCCATCCCCTGGCCGCACAGTCCCCCTGGGTGGAGCTCGTGGCGGGTCGCCAGGACTGGGACGACGCCGATCCCGACCTGCTGCTGGCGATGCTGAGCCAGACCCTGTGGATCCGATCCTTCGAAGAGCACGTGCTGGAACTCGCGGCCGAAGGCCTCGTACACGGCCCCGCCCACTCCAGCATCGGCCAGGAGGGCGGCGCAGCCGGGTCCGTCCTCGCCCTGCGCGGCGACGACTTCGTCAACGGCTCCCACCGCGGCCACCACCAGTTCCTGGCCAAGGCGTTCGGCCACGTAGCCGCCGCCACGCCCGGCTCGCTGCCGAAGCTCACCGACGAGGTGCGCACCGTGCTGGCCCGGACCCTGGCCGAGATCTGCGGCCTCGCCGACGGCTTCTGCGCCGGCCGCGGGGGTTCGATGCACCTGCAGTGGTTCGAGGCCGGGGCGATGGGCACCAACGCGATCGTCGGCGGCGGCGTCCCGCAGGCGGCCGGCTTCGCCTGGTCGGCCAGATCAGCCGGGACCGACGCGGTGTCGGTCACCTACTTCGGCGACGGCGCGGTCAACATCGGGTCGGTGCTCGAGACCATGAACCTCGCCGCGGCCTGGCGGTTGCCGGTCTGCTTCTTCATCGAGAACAACCAGTACGCCGTCGCGACGCCGGTGAGCGCGGCGACGGCCGAGACCCGACTGTCCGCCCGTGGCCTCGCCTTCAACATTCCGAGCTGGCGGGTGGACGGGATGGATCCACTCGCCGTGCACCTGGCCATGTCGCAGGCCGTCGCACACATGCGTGCGGGCCGCGGCCCGACGATCGTGGAGGCCGACGTCTACCGGTTCTTCCACCAGAACGGGCCCTTCCCCGGCAGTGCCTTCGGCTACCGCGACAAGGACGAGGAGCGGCGGTGGCGCGAACGAGACCCGCTGGCGCTGCTCACCCGGGAGGTGCTCCGGCGCGGCCTGGCCGCCGAGAGCGCCATCGACCAGGCCCGACGTGAGGTGGACGAGGCGCTGCGTGAGATCAGCGACGGCTTCCTGGAGCCGGACCCCGGGCAGCAACCCGGCAAGCGGCGGATCAGGGCCGACCGCTGGCCGGACCCCGGTTTCGTCGACGTCGGCGTACGCGGCGACCTCGCGGAGCTCGCGGGGAGCCGCTACGTCGAACAGGACGAGTACCCGGGCACCCTGGCCGACGTCCGCTTCATCGACGCGGTCAGCGGCGTCATGGCTCGACGGATGGAACTCGACCCGAGGATCGTCGTCATGGGTGAGGACGTCGACCGGCTCAAAGGTGGGACCAACGGGGCCACCAAGCGCCCCCTCGAGCTCTTCCCCGACCGGGTCCTCGGCACCCCGATCAGCGAGAACGCCTTCGCCGGCCTGGCCGGAGGCATCGCGATCGACGGACGGTTCCGCCCGGTGGTCGAGTTCATGTACGCCGACTTCATGTGGGTCGCCGCCGACCAGCTGTTCAACCAGATCGCCAAGGCACGCCACATGTTCGGAGGTCAGAGCGCCGTCCCGTTCGTGCTCCGCAGCAAGCTCGCCGCCGGCACCGGCTACGGGTCTCAGCACTCCATGGATCCGGCCGGCATCCTGACGACCGCTCCCGGACTCAGGGTCGTCGCCCCGTCCACGCCCTACGACTACGTCGGCCTGATGAACACCGCTCTTGCCTGCGACGACCCCGTCGTCGTGCTGGAGCACGTCGACCTCTACCCGAGCAAGGGAACCGGCCCCGTCGACGACCTCGACTACCTGCTGCCTGTCGGCCGGGCCGCCGTACGCCGGTCGGGCAGCGACCTCACCATCATCAGCTACCTGTCGATGGTGCAACGGTGCCTGGACGCCCTCGACGCCGTACCCGACCTGAGCGCCGATGTGATCGACCTTCGTTGGCTGGACCGGGCCAGCCTGGACTGGCCGACCATCGAGGCCAGCATCCAGAAGACCAACAACGTACTGATCGTGGAGCAGGGTGCCGTCGGCACCTCATACGGCGGATGGCTGTCGGACGAGATCCAGCGCCGCCTCTTCGACCACCTCGACGCGCCGGTGCTCCGGGTGACCGGCGGCGAAGCCTCACCGAGCATCAGCAAGGTCCTCGAGCGGGCGGCCATCGCCACGACCGAAGACGTCATCGCCACGCTGCGCGACATCGCGGCCCGTTGAGACCAGGAGACCGAGAGCCATGGCAAGCCTGCTCCTGATGCCCGAGATCGCGGCCGGGGCCACCGAGGCAGTCCTCTGCGAGTGGCTGGCCGCGGAGAACGCCCACCTCGCGGCCGGCGACCCGGTCGCGCTGGTGGAGACCGCCAAAGCCGTCGTCGAGGTCGCGGTGGACGACGACACCGTGCTGCTGAAGCTCCTGGCGGCACCGGGTGAGACTGTCGACGTCGGCGCTCCGATCGCGCTGCTCGGCAGCCGGGACGAGTCGGGGCTCGACCACCACCGGATGCTCCAGGCGCTCGGGGTTCCCGGTTCCGTGCCGGAGCCGGCCGCCTGCGTCGCCCTGAGCGAGCCGAGCGGCGCTCCATCGCCTGCGAATCCACCTGTCCACGAGCGCACCCGGATCAGTCCGCTGTCCCGCGCTCTTCTCTCCCGGGCCGGCCTGACCTGCGACGGCATCGTCGGCACCGGCCCCGGTGGCCGCATCGTCCGTCGCGACGTCGAGGCCCACATCGCGGCCGACATCGAGACCCGGCGCCAGCCGGAAACGCAGTCGGCCCCACCGGGCCGAACACCTCCCGCCGAGGTCGCCCGGCCGCGCCCGGCCGTAGCGTTCGAGGCCGTCCCGCATACGCGCATCCGCCGCGCGGTGGCGGCACGGCTGACCGGCAGCAAGCAGTCGACGCCGCACTTCTACCTGCGGGGCACGTGCTCCATCGACCGGCTCCTCGCGGTACGTACGGAGATCAACTCGGTCCTGCCGCGCAAGGTGTCGGTGAACGACCTCGTCATCAAGGCTGCCGCCCGGGCACACACGCTCGTGCCCGACATGAACGTCATCTGGACCGAGGACGCGCTGCACCGCTACGCCACCGTCGACATCGCCGTGGCCGTCGCCTCGACCAGGGGGCTGGTCACGCCGGTGCTGCGCAACGTCGACACCATGTCGGTGAGCCAGATCGCCCAGACGGTCGCCGACCGCGTCGAAGCGGCCAACAGGGGCAGGCTGCGCCAGGACGACGTCGAAGGCGGCGCCTTCAGCGTCACGAACCTGGGCATGCACGGGGTCGAGGAGTTCGCGGCCATCATCAACCCACCGCAGTCGGCGATCCTCGCGGTAGGCATGGGACGGCCGGAACCGCACGTGCATGATGGCGCCGTGGCGGTGGCGACCCGGATGCGGGTCGTCCTCTCCGTGGATCACCGTGCGATCGACGGGGTCGTCGCCGCGCACTGGATGCGCGAGTTCGTCCGGCACGTCGAAGCGCCCGCGCTGCTGCTCTTGAACAACCTTTCCGAATAGTAGGAGTGGTCCCATGGCCGATCAGACCGCGTTCTGGATCGCCGGCTCGCCGGAGACCAGTGACGATCTCGTAGTAGTCCGCAATCCCTACGACGGGCGGGTGGTCGGTCGGACTGCCAACGCGACGCTCGCGCAGGTGGAAACAGCGGTGGCGGCCGCGGCGAAGGCGGCACCCGACGCGGCATCGCTGCCCGCCGCGGCCCGCGCGGCCGCGCTCGACCACGTGAGCCGGCGGCTGGCCGAACGCGGCGACGAGGCGGCCGCGCTGATCTGCGCCGAGAACGGCAAACCGCTGATGTGGGCCAAGGCCGAGCTGGGCCGCGCGGTCTCCACGTTCCGCTGGGCCGCCGAGGAGGCGCGCCGCTTCTCCGGCGAGCTGATGCGGCTGGACACCGACCCGGCCGCCGCCGGGCGGATGGCCGTGGTGCGCCGCTTCCCGAAAGGCCCGGTGCTCGGCATCAGCCCGTTCAACTTCCCGCTGAACCTGGTGGCGCACAAGGTCGCCCCGGCCATCGCGGTCGGCGCGCCGATCATCGTGAAGCCGGCCCCGGCCACGCCGCTGTCGGCGCTGCTGCTGGGCGAGCTGCTGGCAGAGACCGACCTGCCCGCGGGCATGTTCTCCGTCGTACCCGTGCCCAACGAGCGGGCCGCCGCCCTGGTCGCCGACCCGCGCCTGCCGGTCGTCTCGTTCACCGGCTCGGGCCCGGTCGGCGCGGCGATCCAAGCCGCGGTGCCGCACAAACACGTCACCCTCGAGCTGGGCGGCAACGCCGCGGCCGTGGTCTGCGGCGATTACGCCGACCTGGACTGGGCCGCCCAGCGCATCGCGCTGTTCGGCAACTACCAGGCCGGGCAGAGCTGCATCGCGGTGCAGCGGGTCGTGGTGCACCGCGACCGGGCCGAGGCCTTCCTGCCCAAGCTGGTCGAGGCGGTGCGCGCGCTCAAGACCGGCGACCCGGCCGCGGCCGACACCCAGGTCGGCCCGCTGATCAACGAAGCGGCCGCGGAGCGGGTGCACCGCTGGGTCGGCGAGGCGGTGGCCGCCGGAGCGAAGGTCCTGACCGGCGGCGGGCGCGACGGCGCCAACCACGCCCCGACAGTGCTGACGGACGTGCCCGCCGACGCGAAGGTCGGGTGCGCCGAGGTGTTCGGGCCGGTGCTGGTGGTGTCGACCGTCGACTCCGACGCGGCCGCGTTCGCCGCGGTCAACGACTCGGCGTACGGGCTGCAGGCGGGCGTGTTCACCACGGACCTGCAGACGGCGTTCACCGCGCACG
Organism: Catellatospora tritici; assembly: GCF_019083965.1. Taxonomy (GTDB): domain Bacteria; phylum Actinomycetota; class Actinomycetes; order Mycobacteriales; family Micromonosporaceae; genus Catellatospora; species Catellatospora tritici. The sequence goes on along the minus strand of NZ_JAHRCY010000003.1, from coordinate 3,859 downwards.
CGACGCTCCAGGTCGGCGGTGTGATCATCGGTGACGTGCCCTCGTTCCGCGCCGACCAGATGCCGTACGGCGGAGTCAAGGGCTCGGGCGTCGGCCGGGAGGGCCTGCGCAGCGCCATGGACGACTACACCGACCCCCGCGTCCTGGTTCTGACGGGTCTTCAGCTCTGACCGCGTCCTGCGGTGCTTTCACCTCCGCCACAGCAGAGGCTCGGAGCGCGCACGCTCCGAGCCTCTGCTGATATCCGCGGGCCGACCTCCTGGCTACGGCAGGTAGTAGGTCGGGTTCGGCAGCTTCACCGTCCGGTCGGCATGGCCGCCGATGAGATCGGAGAACTGGTCGCCGAAGTTGGCGATGATGTCGTAGCCCTGCGACTCGACGTAGGCGCGGACCGCCGACTTGTACTGGATGGTCGAGCACGCGCCGGTGGCACAGGGGGTACCGCCGAAGATCGACGGATCCGGCGTCGTGCCGGTGTCCCACTTCGTGTAGTAGTTCTCCGCCGTGAACGCGGTGTAGCCGACCTTCGCCAGGTTGCCCAGCGTGGCATCCTTCTGGAACGTGCGGCGGCCCGTCAGCCCGACCACGGTGCAGCCCGCCTGGCTGACCGCGTTGACGAGGGCGGGCATGCCCGGCGTGGCGCCGAAGGCCTGCGGCTGGACCCAGTCGTTGTTCTGGACGGCCGGGTCGAAGTTGAAGTGCATCGCCGCGTCCTCCATGTCGTAGGTCCACAGCGTGGTGTCGTCAGCGTCGAAGACGACGGCGGGCTTGGCACCCTTGCGTACGAGGCGCTTGCACTCATTGACGAGCCGGTTCATGTTGTCCGCGACAATGCCCGCCACTTCGCGGATGTACGCCGAATCGGTCTTGTCTGCGATGCCCGTGCTGGATGCCTGGTAGTACGCCCGGATGGTCGACTTCACCGAGTCGATGTTCGGGATGCCGGCGCCGCCCGCGGTCAGGCCGCTCGAGCCGTCCGGAGCCATCGTGAACTGCGTACGCGGCGCGAGCGCGGGCTCGTCCACGCCGGGCAGGTTCGGGCTCGGCAGGTAGTAGGTCGGATTCGGCAGCTTCAGCACGGCGTCGGAGTAGCCGCCCTGCAGGTCGGAGAACTGGTCGCCGATGTTCAGGGCGATGTCGAAGCCGAGGTCCTGCTCGATGTGCTTGCGGGTGTTCGCCTTGTATTCGACCGTCGTGCAGGCCGCGACGCAGGTGACGTAGGACGGCTTGTTCGAGTCCGGGCCGTTCCACTTGGTGTAGAAGTTCTCGGCGTTGAACTCGGTGTAGCCGACATTTGCCAGGTTCTCGACGGTCGCCTGCTCCTGCGCCTCGCGGCGGCCGGTGATCCCGAATACGGCGTACCCCTTGTCCGCGACCGCGTGCACGAAGGCGACCATGCCGGGGGTGGCCGGGAACTTCTCGCCGAACACCCACGTGGCTTGGAGTGCCGGGTCGAAGTTGAAGTGCATCAGGTTGTCTTCCATGTCGTACGTCCACAGTGTGGTGTCGTCGGCATCGAAGACGACCGCCTTCCTGGCGGCGGGGTCGACGGCCGGGAGTGCGGCGAGCACACTGGCCTCGATCGAGGCCAGCTCGGAGATGTAGGGCGAGTCGGTCTTGTTCGCGATGCCCGCGCTGGTCGCGTTGTAGTACGCGCGGATCGTCGACTTCACCGAGTCGATGTTCGGGATGCCGGCACCGCCCTCGGTCAGGCCGCTCGAGCCATCCGGGGCCATCGTGAAGTGCGAACGTGGTGCCAGTGCGGGGGTGGCGTGCGCCTCGGTCGCGGCGACGAGAGGCACCGCGATCAACGCCGCGGCGACGGTGGCACGGACACGTGTGAGCATACGAAATCTCCCCATGTAGATGACGACGCGGCCACCCTACGGGAAGGTGAACAAGCAGTAAACCGTGGTTGGCACCGGGCCGCTGACCGGGCCCGACCCGCCGGCCCGGTTGTCAGTCCCAGCGCCGGATCAGGGCTGCGATTCGCGTTCCACGGTCGTGTATCCACAATGGACCGTCAGGATCCGGTGTGTCGTCGCGGCGGTGGCAGTTCGACTTCGCCGGCGAGTATGCGCGAGCGTTCCACGTTCCGACCTGAGCGGTGCCCATGGTCGCCCACGGCTACACCGGCGTCTTCGTGTTGCATCACCCCAGCCGGCGCCCGCCTGCCGAGAAGGGCGTGTCCGGCGCCAGTCGGCGCCGGACACTCCCGAGCGGTCAGCGAACGGGGTTGGACTGGGTCAGCAGCAGCCCATTCGCCTAGCGCTGCAGGGTCAGCACACCCGGCCGCCACGGCAGCAGGTTGTAGTCGCCGCCCGCGTTGGGGTTCTTCCCCTGGTAGAGGAACTGGAGGTTGCACGCATCGATGGTCTTGGTCTGGTCGGGGTTGCTGCGGACCAGGTCACCGTGGCTGATGTCGTTGGTCCAGCTCGCGCCGCTGTTGGCCTTGCCTGCGAAGGGGTTGCTCTCGCTGGCGGCCTGCGGGGTCCACGAGCCGCTGAGGCTGCTGGAGGTGAACGAGCGGAAGTAGCGCCCCTGGCTCCCGATCGCCTCGACGATCATCAGGTACTGGTTCTGGCCCTGGACCTTGTAGACCTCGACCGCCTCGAACAGGTTGTACTGCGAGTCGCTCATGATCGTCGTGTAGTTCGAGCCGAAGTTGCCGGGGAAGTTCCCGATCGGCATGCTGGCCCGGTAGATGTTGCCGTTGTCACCGGCGAAGAACAGGTACATGTTCTGGTCGTCACCGATGAGCGTCTGGTCGATGACGCCGGTGCCGGAGTTGGAGATGCTTCCGGTGAACAGCGCCTGCGGCGAGGACCAGCCGTTGGGGTTGGTCGGGTCGCTGGAGGTCTTGTAGTTGAACGCGTTGGGACCCCACTGGTAGGCGAGCACCCAGACGTTCTTCGGTGCGAAGTAGAACAGCGTGGGTGCCACCGTGCCCTGGCTCATTCCGGTCTGGCCGGCCGAGGCCATGTCGGACCAGTTCGTGAACAGGCTGAAGTTCATCGAGCCATACGATCCTCCGCTCGACACGTTCGACGCGTAGACCAGGTGCTTGCCGTTGTAGACCACGTTGGTGAAGTCCTTGAGCGAGACCCACCCGTTCTGCGGGTTCGCCAGCGCGCCGGTCGACGACCAGCGGTACGTCGACGGAAGAGCACAACCCCCCGGGGACGGCGACGACGAGGGCGACGTGGACGGGGACGGCGAGGCGGGGGCGCTGAACGAGGTCTGCCACTGCTGGTTGGTCTGCCCGTGGCAGTCGTACAGCTGGATCTGCTGCCCGTTGCCGGTGCCCCACACGTCCAGGCACCGGCCGGACTGAACGCCGCTGATGGTGCCGTTGGAGTTGACGTTCCACTGCTGGTTCGACTGCCCGTTGCAGTCATAGATGATCACCGCGGTACCGTTCGCGGTGCCCTTCGCGTTCGCGTCGAGGCACTTGCCGCCGTACACGGTCAGCGTCTTGCCGGCGGTGTACGTCCATTGCTGGTTCGTCTGCCCGTTGCAGTCCCAGAGCTGCACCCGGGTGCCGTTGGTCTGCGACGCGTTGGGCACGTCGATACACCGGCCCGACTGCACCCCGACGATCCTGCCGGTGCCGCCCGGCGCCGGGCTCGCGGGCGGCGACGTGGTCGGGTTGACGGCATTGAGGGCGTTGAGCACCGACGTGTAGGCGGACTTCTTGTTCCCGCCGCCGTCGAACAGCAGCGGGCTCTCGCTGGAGCGCCACGAGTCGCTGTCGCGCACGCCCCACACCGTGATCCCGATGCAGCGCGGCACGTTCATGCACGCCTGGGTGAGCCCCGCGTACTGCGACGTCGACGCGTTGGTGACGTCGACCTCGGTC
>NZ_JAHRCY010000029.1 GCF_019083965.1 Catellatospora tritici | reverse complement strand
GCGGCGCAGGTGCTCGGCCAGCCGGTCGGTGGCCTGTTCCAGGGCTTCGGGGGTACGAGCCGACAGGACCAGCGTCTCGGTCGGACGCGCGCTGGCCGGAGAGGCCGGGGCGAGCGGAGCCTCCTCCAGGATGAGGTGTGCGTTGCTGCCGCCGAAGCCGAAGGCGCTGATCCCGGCGCGGCGGACATGACCGTCGGTGCGCGGCCAGGAGCCGAGGGTGGCCTGTACCTGGAACGGGCTGTTGGCGAAGTCGATGTCGGGATTGGCCCGGGTGTAGTTCAGCGAGGGCGGCAGCAGCTCGTGCTTGAGCGCGAGAGTGGTCTTGAGTAGACCGGCGATGCCGGCGGCGGCGTCGAGGTGGCCGACGTTGCCCTTGATCGAGCCGAGCGCGCAGGATCCGGTGTCGCCGAAGGCGCGCGACAGCGCCTGCACCTCGATCGGGTCGCCCAGCGAGGTGCCCGTGCCGTGCGCCTCGACGTAGTCGATGTCCGTGGGCGCGAGGCCCGCGCTGGTGAGGGCGGCGGTGATGACCGCAGCCTGGCCGGTCACGCTGGGGGCGGTGAAGCCGACCTTCACCGCGCCGTCGTTGTTGATCGCCGAGCCCCTGATCACGGCGTGGATGGTGTCGCCGTCGGCCAGCGCGTCCTCCAGCCGCTTGAGCACGATCAGGCCGACGCCCGTCCCGAAGACCGTGCCCCGGGCGTCCGCGTCGAACGGGCGGACGTGCCCGTCCGGGGAGACGAAGGATCCGTCCTGATGCAGGTAACCGGTGCCCGGGTTCGGATCGACGTGGACGCCGCCCGCCAGGGCGAGGTCGCACTCCCCGGCGAGCAGGCTCCGGCAGGCCGTGTGCGCCGCGACCAGGGCGGTCGAGCACGCGGCGCGCAGGGAGATCGCGGGGCCCTTCAGGTCGAGCTTGTACGACACCCGGGAGGCCAGGAAGCCGACCTCGTTCGCGACCAGGATCTGGGTCTGGCCCAGGGTGTCCACGATCTGCTGATGCGAGTAGACGTGCTGGACGTAGCGGTTGGCCCCCGCGCCGCCGAACACACCGATGCTGCCGTCGTACTGGGCGGCGTCGTAGCCGGAGTGCTCCAGCGCGGCCCAGGCCGTCTCCAGGAAGAGCCGGTGCTGCGGGTCCATCACCTCGGCCTCGCGGGCGGTGTACCCGAAGAACTCCGCGTCGAACAGGTCACTCCCGGCGAACCTGGGCGTGGCCTTGACGTAGTTCGGCCGGCCGAACACCTCGGGTGCCACGCCCGCCGCCGTCAGCTCCTCGTCGGTCAGGGCGACGATCGACTCGACGCCGTCGCGCAGGTTCGACCAGAACTCGGTCAGATCCCCGGCGCCGGGGAAACGCCCCGCCATCCCGACGATCGCGATGCCACCGCGTGCCGCCGTCACTGCGCGGCCCGGAGGTTGTCGATGAGGGCACCGAGCGTGCGCACGGTGGGGCCCTCGTAGACGATGGTCAGCGGCACGGCAACGGCCAGGTCCTGACGCAGCCGGTGGACGACCTGGAGGCCGAGCAGTGAGCTGCCGCCCAGCTCGAAGAAGTTGTCCTGCACGCCGACGCTGTCGACGCCGAGCAGCTCCTGCCAGATCTCCGCGACCTGGCGTTCGGTCTCGCCGTTCGGCGCGACGAAGGGGTTGCGCAGGTTGGGGCGTTCGTGCCGCTGAGCCGGGGCCGGCGCATCGGCGACCGGGTCGGACCACAATTCCTGACGCAGCATCAGATCGCCGGTGGAGATGACGATCTGCGCCTGGGGCGCGGCGTCGAGCAGGCTGTCGACCACCAGGCGGCCCTCGGCCGGGGTGAGTGCCAACTCGCGTACCGCAGCGCCGAGTTCCGAGTCCGCCCGGTCCTCGGTCGAGAAGTACCAGGCCTCCCAGTTGACGCTGGTCCAGGGCAGGGCGGCACTGTGGTGCCGCTGGGCGAAGGCGTCGAGCACGGCGTTGGCGGCGGCGTACGCGCCGAAGCCGAGGCCGCCGAGCAGCGAAGCGATCGAGGAGCAGATGAGGGCGAAGTCCAGCTGCTGGTCGGCCAGCACCTCGTGCAGCACCTGGGTGCCGTAGAGCTTGGGGGCGAAGTGCCAGGAAGCCTCCTCCTGGCCCAGCACCGCGACTTCCCGGTGGGCCGCCTTGCCGGTTGTACCGGCGCAGTGCAGCACGCCGGCGATCGGGCCGAACTCCCGCAGGATGCGCTCCTTCAGCGCGAGCATGGCCGCGAGGTCGGAGACGTCGGTGGCGGTGACCAGGACCTCGGAGCCGAGCGCCTCGATCTCCTGGACGGCACGGATCGTCGACCGCACGTCCTGCGGGTGCTGCGGATCGGTCCAACTCTCCCGGGGCGGCAGACCCTTGCGTCCGAGCAGCACCAGGCGCACCTTCGCCCGGTCGGCGAGGGCGCGGGCCATCAGCAGGCCGATCTTCCCCAGACCGCCGGTGATCAGGTACACCCCGTCCGGCCGGACCGGCGAGTCACCGCGTGTGGGCGGCGCGCTGGTCACGTACGTGGGCGTCCAGCGGTGTCGTCCGCGCAGCGCGATGGTGCGTTCGCCGGGCGGCGCGGCGAGGTCGGTCAGCAGCTGGTCGACCAGCCCGGGTACGGCGTGCGGGGTGTCGACGCGCAGGTCGAACTGGACACAGCTGAGCGAGGGGTACTCCTGCGGCAGCACCTTGCACAGGCCCTGGACGGTGGCCTTCGGTGGGCAGAGCGGCTCGTCGCCGAGGACGGCGTAGACCTCGGTGGACAGCACGTCCCAGCGCTGCTGCTGCGTCATCAGCTCGGCCTCGGTGGCCTGAGCCCAGTGGACCAGGCTGTCGAAGGAGCGGTGCAGCAGGGCCCGCACGTCCTCGGGTGCCGTTGCCCGGTCGGCGTCGTCACCGACGCTCCAGCAGTGCACCACTCGGCCGGGCAGCGTCCCCTCGGCGCGCAGCGCTTCGGCGAGTCGGTGAAAGTGGTCCGGCTGGGCGGGGTTGAGGACGTATTCGCGCTCGCTCTTGCGGTGCCACTCGGCGCCTTGGACGACCGTGCGCACAGTGGCGCCGAGGCCTTCGAGCCGGTCGGCGAGCGAGCGGCCGACACCGGTCTCGTCCGCGAAGACGAGCCAGCGCTGAGCGGTCAGGTCCGCCGCTGCGGGCTGCGGTGCGGCCGCGAGCCGCTGCCAGGACGGTGCGTAGAACCACTGCGGCAAGGTGCCGCGCCGCTGCTGGGCCGAGCCGCCGCCGGACTGGGCCGTGCCGGGTTCGAGCCAGTACGTGCGTCGTTCGAACGGGTAGGTGGGGAGTGGAACTCGCCTGCCGTCAGCCGAGACCGGGAAGGGGTGCGCCCGTCCGGCGAGCCAGAGGCGTCCGGCGGCCCGCAGGAGCGCGGCACGGTCGCTCTGGCCGAGGAACGCGCCGGGCAGTGAGGGGACGACGACCCGGTCGGTGCCGGCGGCGGCGGGGTGCTGGAGGGCCCCGGGGGTCAGGGTCGGCGCGGGGCCGATCTCGACGATCGTGATGTCCGGGACGGACCACAGGGTGCCCAGGCCGTCCGCGAACCGCACACTCTCCCGGACGTGCCGGGCCCAGTACTCGGGGCTGGTGGCCTCGTGGTCGGTGATCCAGGTGCCGGTCAGGTTGGAGACGAACGGAATCGCCGGAGCGTTCAGCCGGACCGAACGGACCAGTTCGGCGTAGCGGTCGACGACCGGGTCCATCATCGGGGAGTGGAAGGCGAAGCGGCTGGTCAGTCGGCGGGTGGCGATGCCGGCGGCCAGCAGGTCGCCGGCCACCCGGTCGATGCCCGCGACGGTGCCGGACAGCACGCAGGTCTGCGGACCGTTGATCGCGGCGAGGCAGACGTCCGCGTCGGTGTACCGGGCGACGGCCTCCTCGGCGAGCGGCACGGCCAGCATCGCGCCCTCACCCTGCTCCTCGATGAGCCGTGCGCGTTCCGCGACCAGGCGCAGGGCGTCCGGCAGCGAGAAGACCCCGGCCACGCAGGCTGCGACGTACTCGCCGAGGCTGTGGCCGATCATCACCTCGGGCTGGACTCCCCAGGCGGCCCAGAGTTCGACCAACGCGTACTCGAGGGCGAAGACCGCGGGGTAACCCAGGCGCGGCTGGTCGAGCGGGTGCTCGCTGCGTTCCGGTTGGAGGAGCAGTCGGCGGAAGTCGAAGGGCTGCCCGGGGGTGGCGGCGGCGGACTCGTCGGCGGTGAGGATGAGCTCTCGGATGTCCGTGCCGAGCAGCGGCTCCAGCAGCCCCGCGCACTCGTCCAGCGCAGCCCTGAACACTGCCTCCTCGGCGTAGAGTTCGCGTGCCATGCCCGGGAACTGGGTGCCGAAACCGGTGAACATGAAGGCCACCGGCCGGTGCGCGGTCTCCGGTGCGGTCGCGGTGAGCAGGCGGCCGTCCTCGCGGGCGTCGAGTGCCTCCAGCGCCTCCTCGGTGCTGCCACAGACCAGCATCCGCCGGTACGGGAACGCCCGGCGGCCCTGCTGCAGGGTGAACGCGACGTCGGCCAGCGGGAGTTCGGGGTGCGCCCGCAGGTGGTCGTGCAGCTGGTCGGTGGCCGCTTCGAGGGCCTCCGGGCTCTTGGCGGAGAGCACCAGCAGCTGCTCGGTGCCGTCGGCCGGCTTGGCCCTGGGCGGTAGTGCCGGGGCCTGCTCAAGGATGACGTGGGCGTTGGTGCCGCCGAGTCCGAAGGAGCTGACTCCGGCGCGACGCGGGCCCTCGTCCTCAGGCCACGGCAGCAGTTCGGTGTTGATGTAGAACGGGGTGCCGGCCAGGTCGATCCGCGGGTTGGGCCGCTCGAAGTGCAGGGTGGGTGGCAGCTGGCCGTGCTCCACGGCCAGCACGGCCTTGATCAGTCCGGCGACCCCGGCGGCGGAGTCGAGGTGTCCGATGTTGGTCTTGGCCGATCCGAGAGCGCAGCTCCGCTCGCTCACCCCGGAGTAGGCCGAGGCGAGTGCGGAGAACTCGATCGGGTCGCCGAGGATGGTGGCCGTCCCGTGCAGCTCGATGTAGCCGATGCTCTCCGCCGGCACGTCCGCGTTCGACAGTGCGGTGGAGATGGCGCTGGCCTGGGTGGCGGCGCTGGGCGCGCTGAACCCGGCTCGGCGGGAGCCGTCGTTGTTCAGTGCGGTGCCCTTGATGACCGCGTGGATGTGGTCGTTGTCGGTGATCGCGTCCTTGAGGCGTTTGAGCACGACCATTCCGACGCCGTCGCCGCCCACGGTCCCCTGGGCGCGGGCGTCGAAGGTGCGGCAGTAGCCGTCCGGCGAGAAGATGCCGTCCGGGCGGTAGACGTACCCCTTGCTCCGTGTTCCGTCGACGGCGACGCCGCCGGCCAGCGCGGTGTCGCACTGGTACGCCAGCAGCGCCTGGCACGCCTCGACCACGGCGACCAGCGAAGTGGAGCAGGCGGACTGGATGTTGAGGGCGGGGCCCTCCAGGCCGAGCTTGTAGGAGACCCGGCTGGCGAGGAAGTCAGGCCGGTTGCCGATCACCGTCTGCTTGTCGCCGAGGATCTGGGCGGCGCCGGGCTGGGAGGCGATGTTGAACAGGAGGTAGGTGTTGTTGCCCGCGCCCGCGTAGACGCCGACCAGGCCGTCGTGGCGTTCGGCGTCGTGTCCGGAGCTCTCCAGCGCGGCCCAGGCGCATTCGAGCAGCACCCGATGCTGCGGGTCCATGAGTTCGGCCTCGCGCGGGGAGTAGCCGAAGAATGCCGCGTCGAACTTCTCGCTGTCGGCCAGCACGTAGCCCGCGCCGACGAAGTTCGGGTCGGCGAGGGTGGTTGCGTCCACGCCTCGGGCGGCGAGTTCCTCGTCGTCGAAGCGGGTGACGGAGCAGACGCCCGCCTTGAGGTTGCTCCAGTACTCCTCGACCGTGCGGGCGCCGGGGAAGCGGCCGGCCATGCCGACGATGGCGATGTCCAGGCTGTCGTCGAACTCGGAGATGTCACCGGCCGGTTCGTGGTTCGGCTGAGCATCCAGGATGAGGTCGGCGTCGGGGGAGTACTCACTCATGGTGACCTCGCTTCGCGTGCAGCTGCTGTTGGCGGCGCTTCAACAGGGCGTTCTGTTGCGCCCCCCTGCTGTGGGTGGTGGCGGGTGCCGCCCCCTGGTTCTGCTGGGATAGCAGCTCGGCCTGGGCCCGGACGGTGGTGTGTTGGAACAGGTCGAGCAGTTCGATCTCCCGGCCGGTCGCTGCCCGGAGCCGGTGATGCAGTTCGACCATGAGCAGGGAGTGCCCGCCGAGGTCGAAGAAGTTCTGCTCGGAGCCGACCGCCTCGGCGCGGAAGACCTCCTGCCACACCTTCGCCACCAGCCGCTCCAGCTCGTTTCTCGGCGGCAGTGGTGCGGCGGCGGCGGGCTCGGTGGGTCGAGGCATCTTGCTGCGGTCGACCTTGCCGTGCGCGGAGAGCGGCAGCTGGTCGAGTGTCACCATCGCCTGCGGGATCATGTGCGGGGACAGCCGCGCCCGCAGGTGGCGGTCCAGCCCGGCGGTGCTGAAGCCGGTGTTGTGCGGCTCGATGTAGGCGACCACCCGTCGGTCGCCGGGGATGTCCTCGCGGACGATGGCGATGGCGTCGCGCACCTCGGGGTGGCTCTTCAGGGCGGCCTCGATCTCGCCGAGGGCGACCCGGAAGCCACGTACCTTGATCTGGTCGTCGCGCCGGCCGAGGAAGGCGATCGTCCCGTCGGCCAGGCGGCGGACGATGTCGCCGGTGCGGTAGAGGCGGGCCCCGGGCCGACCGCCGAGGGTGTCGGGGACGAAGGCCGCGGCGGTGAGGTCGTCCCGGCGATGGTAGCCACGGGCGAGGTTGTCACCGCCGATCAGCAGCTCGCCGGCGACGCCCACGGGCGTGGGGCGACCTGCGGGGTCCACGACATGGGCCTGGGTGCCCGGCAGCGGAACGCCGATCGGTGCGGTCTCCCACTCGGCGTCCAGGTGGTCGGCCACGGTGAGGGTCAGCACGCCGACCGTGGTCTCGGTCGGGCCGTAGTGGTTGAAGACCCGGCAGTGCGGTACGAGGCGTTGGAGTCCGCGCAGCCAGCGCCAGTCGGAGGCCTCGCCGCCGATGACGAGCAGGCGGCGCGGCAGGAGCTCGGCGAAGCGCGGGGAGGCCTGGAGGCTGCGGAGGTGGGAGGGCGCGATCTTGAGGCAGTCGACTCCCCAGGTCTGCACCCAGTCGGCCAACTTCCCGGCGTCCAAAGCGGCTTCGCGGGAGATCAGATGTACCTGGCCGCCCGTGCACAGCGGCGGGGCGAAGGCCGTGACGCTGGAGTCCACCGTCAGCGGCTGCACCATCGCGAAGTTGAGCGGCCCGTCGATGCCGAGCCGCCGGATGACGGCACGGGTGTAGCTGACCAGCTGACGGTGCTCGATCACCACACCCTTGGGCTTTCCGGTGGAACCGGAGGTGTAGAGCAGGTATGCGGCATCGGCGCAGGCTGACCGCTCGATGGGCAGGTTCTCCAGCGGGCGGCCCGCCAACACGCCCAGGTCGGCGTCGAGCTGGATCACCTGGTGCCCGGTGCTGAGGGGAGCCGTCGCCACCACGAACCGCACGGCCGCGTCGCTCAGGATGCCGTCGCGCCGCTCGACCGGGTCGTTCGGATCCACCGGTACGTAGGCGCCACCGGCCTTGAGGATGCCGAGCACGGCCACCATCAGCCGCACGTTGCGATCGGCGCACAGGCCCACGGTCGCCTCGGGGCCGACTCCGAGTTCGCGCAGCAGGTGGGCCAGCTGATTCGCGCGGGAGTTGAGTTCGCGGTAGCTGAGGCAGGCGCCCTCCGCGCGTACCGCGATCGCGTCGGGGGTGCGGGCTGCCTGCGCCTCGAAGAGCTGGTGGAAGCTCTGGTCCACCGGCTCGCCCACGAGGCTGTTCAGGGTGGCGACGGTGTCCTCCTCCGCCGCGGTGAGCAGGGGAAGTTCGGCCACCGGCCGGTCTGGATCGGCCGTCGCGCCGTCGAGCAGCCGGAGCAGGTGGTCCACCGCGCGGCGGGCGGTGGCCGGATCGAGGACGTCGGTCGCGAACACCAGGCTGCCGGTCAGTTCGCCGTCGACCTGGCAGAGCCGCAGATCGAGGTCACATGACGTGGTCTCGGGGGTGACCCGCGGTGCCGATCGGCAGGAGAAGCCCGGCCAGAGGTGTACGGGCGTGGCAGTACGGACCTGCTCGGCCTCTGCCAGCCGGGTGCCCGCCAGCTGGACCAGCTCCCGGAAGCTCCCGCCGACCTCGGCGCGGACCGGGGTGGTCACCTCGTCGCTGTTGGACACCCCGACCGCAAGCTCGGCCTGCCCGCTGTACCGGTGCAGCAGCACCAGGTAGAGGGCGAAGGCTGCCGCCGGGAGCTCCACGCCGCAGGCCTCACCCAGCTGTCGCAGAGCGGCCGTCGCCGCGGTGGGCACCACGAAGGGCACCGAGCCGGCGCGGAGATCACGCCGGACCGGATGTGCCCGGTCCAGCGGGAGTTCCGGCGCGCCGGGCAGCTCGGCGAGGTGCCCGCCGACCTTCGAGTCGGTCACAGGCGTTGCGGAGTGCGGGAGTGTCATGGATTGCCTTGAGAAGGTCGGGGCGAGGACACAGGTCACCTGTCCCTGCCGGCGGAGGTCACGGCTACGCGGATCGCTTGGTGCAGAAGTAGACCCGGTTCGGACGGTGGTCGAAGGGGACGTCGACGATCTCGACCGACTCCGACAGCGAGTGCAGCAACGCCTCGAACGGACCGGGGGCGTAGCGGTTGAACCAGATGTAGCCGTTGGCCGTCTCCCGGCGCAGCAGCGCCTCCGGCTCCCGCACCTGGAACATGCAGATCACCACCGTGCGGCGAGCGACTCGGAACATCTCGCGGACGGCGGTCTCGTAGTACGGCAGACATTCCAGCAGGTGGCGGCAGTTCACCACATCGAACGAGTTGTCGGAGAAAGCGAGATCGGTGACGCTCATCTGCCGCCAGCGAGCCTCGGGGTGGCGCTCGCGGCAGTCGGCGATGGCGGCCTCGCCGATGTCGATGCCGGTGTAGTCGACCTCCAGGCCCGCCTGCAGCAGATGGTGGTACGTGACCCCGGAGATGACGCCACAGTCGAGCAGTTCGAACGGTGCTCCTGAGTGGAGTGTCGCGATGTGCTCGGTCACGACCGCATGTGAAGGATGGCCGGCCCGACCCGCCTCGCTCATGTGAGCCACTTCGGAGGTCTGGACCCAAAGCGATTCTGTGTTCACTGCTCTGACTCTCCATACTGCTGTAGCAAATGCGGTCATGGCGGCACGATCACCGATCTGGCCGACGGATGGCGGAGGGTGGGGTAGCGGGCCACCCCGGCCGGCGAGACCCGCCGGGAGCCCCGGCCGTGGCGGCGGACCGTCGGCGTGCACCCGATGTGGCCCCAGGTCGTGGCGGGCGGCGGTCTCATGGTCTGCCCGGCCCCGAATACGAGCCGGGCTTTCCGTGCCGCCGCCGCGCTCGTACCCGGGGCCGGACCTCCTTCTTCCGCGGCTCGACGCCCGATCGTCCCGTTCGGCTGTCGGGCGTTCGCTGCGCGCTGAGATCCGAGCGGGCCGCATGTCCGGCGCCGCCCACCGGTGGCTTCGCCGTCAGCGCACCCGCTGGGAAATCAGAAGGCAGCGCCCTCCTGGGACTCGGTGTCGAAGACAGCCGTCGGCCCGAACATGCGGGCATGTTTGGCCGCGGCGAGGACCAGCGTGCCGCTCTCGTCTCGAGAGCTCGCGACGTCGGCCAGCTGGTTGACGATCGCCGGCGGCGCCAGCTGCTGGTCGCGCAGCTCAGGGGAGCGGGACATCAGGACCATCGCCGCGGTGGTGTAGCCCGACTTGAGCCAGGAGTCCCAGATCAGGTCGCGATCCTGCTCCTGGCCCGCGAAGAGCTCCTCCCGGCGAGCGTGCCGGCGAGTGGGAGTGGAGCTCTGGCCGCGGGCGTCTGCCCGCAACTGAACCCGGCGGCCGGCGATGTAGGCGATGGCGATGCCCTTGCGAATGGCGAAGTTCAGGGCTTGTGCCGCCGTGTCGACAATCGGTTCGCCCTTGTCGTTCAGCGACGTGTTGCACACCATCGGAACGCCGGTGCTCAGCCGGAACGCCTCGATCGCCCGGTACAGCAGGGGGTTGGTCTCGGCGGCCAGCGTCTGACGCCGAGCCGAGGCGTCGAGGTGAAGAATCGCCGGAACCAGATCGCGCTTGGACTCGCTGACGTACGCCGTCTCCAGCATGTAGGGCGAGGGCCAGGAGTCCTCGAACCACTCGCCGCTGTACTCTTCCAGCACGATCGGGGCGACGGGGCGCCACCACTGCCGACTCTTGTACTCGTTCAGCAGGTCCTTCGATCGGGGCGAGCGAGGATCGGCAAGGATGCTGCGATGGCCCAACGCCCTCGGGCCGATCTCGGCCGCGCCGTCTGCCCACACCAGCGGTCCGCGGCTGATGTCCTCGACGAACTGGGTCTCGGTGAAGTCCTGGACGTCCTCGATGAAGTCGTCGAAGTGCTTCAGCGCGAGGTCGACGTCGGTCAGCTCGGAGCCGTAGTAGGGGGTCCGGAGTTGGAAGTCGCCGGCGGGGAGCTGGCCCTCACCGAGGAAGCCGAGGAGGCCGAGACCGAGAGCCTGACCGGAGTCGTTGGCGCAGGGAGGAGTGAGCAGGCCCTTGAAGCCGTAGCGGCGCAGCAGGAAGGAGTTGGTCGGGCAATTGAGGGCAAAGCCCCCACTGAGCGACAGGTATGCCTCACGCGGGTTCACCCCCGCCGAGCTGAGCAGCCGATCGATGTTTCGCACCATGACCAGCTCGCAAGCCGTCTGCACGAGCTTCATGACGGCAGACTGGAGGTGCTCGTGCGCGGTGAAGCGGCTGTCGAGTTCGAGCGACGGCAGTTGCGATTCCGCCGCACGGATGATGGCCTGAACAAACGGAATCGTATCGACCAACGGCACGCGTCGGCCGCCGAACAGCTGCAGATCCTGCACCGCCGCCTCGATGTCGAAGGCGATCTCGGTGGAACACGCCGACGCCAGTGCCATCAGGGTGCCGGGCTCTTTGTTGAATGCAGCCGACGCGGCGTCATAGATCGGAGCCGGTGACTCTACGGGTGCGAATTCGACGTCGCCCTTGTCGGACACGCAGCCCGCGTACCAGTACTTCTTGCTCGTCTGGTCGAGGCCGAAGTCGGGCCGGCCGTCCAGCGCCAATCCGACGATCGTCTCACTACGAAATACCGCAGCGTCGAGAAGCAGGCCGCTGTAGAGGTGGGAAAGGCTGTGGACCGGAAAGTCCTCGCTGCCGGCGGGCAACCGGATTTCTGAGTGATGCGGCAGGCCAGGCGTACCCCACGACGCGCTCACATCATCCAAGGAAAGCCCCTCGGCGGCGAGCAAATCGGCCAGCACCCGGTTGTATCTGTCCACGGTGAAGAGGGGCCAGTAGTGGTGCTTCTGCCCGCTGATGCGCTCAAGTTCCCAAATCCTGAGCAGTTCGACCCGCGAGTCGCGACTGCGCCACAGGGCAATGTTCTGATCATGGCGTGGTGCGATTACAGACAGGCTGTCGGGCTGGGAAATATAGCTGGACAGGAAGTATTTCGCATCTGGGAACGCGGTCACGATTCCCCCTTCGGCATTCGGGCAGTGGTCATTGAACTTGAATTCGTGATGTCGGTGCCATCGCTTCACCGACCGCTTGATCACCCGCAGCGCTCAGCGATCCCGGGGTGTTCTCCCCGCCCTCGCAGCGTTACGGCCGGCGAGGGGTCCGCTGGAGCGCGGCCCCCTCGGCGTCGGTCAGTCCGCCGCCCTGCGCGTACTCACGGCTCACGGTCACCGGACCAGCCGAAATTGGCAGGCACGGCAAACAGCTCCGACATCACGCTTTCAGGTCAGTCCGCTACTGCCGCCACGCTCGGGGGCGACGGAGGTCGGCAATGCGGCATCCAAATGCGAGGATTCGAGGCCGTGCTACGCCATCATCCGAGGAGGGCCGGCCTGCCACCGATTGCGCCGTTGGCGACCGGGCTCGCGTCGGAGGGAATCCTCACCGAGGCATGCGCTCTTGGACGAGCTGAATCAGCTCGCCGACGTTGCGCACGGTGAACATGTCGACGACGTCCAGATCGACATCAAAGCTACTCTGCAGGGAGACCATCAGGCGAAGCAACGATACGGAAGTGGCTCCGAGGTCGTCAAAAGTGCTGTCGGGTGAAACCTCAAGGGGAGCAAATACTTGAGTAATCACCGACATCAAGCTATTGGCCTGTTCGTTGGACATGCTGTGTTCCCGGTTCCCTTTCCTGAAGGTCGAGAGTCTAACGGCCGGATGGTGGCGTGCAGCCTGAACCGCCCTGGTGCCGTGACCTGGGTTCTCGCGGTGGTCAGACTAGTGGGTGTCCCGATACTCGACCTTGGGATGTGCCCTATGTCACCGTCGAGTGGGGAGTGGAGCGTCCGGCACCGCCCCGTGTACTAGAGAACGGGCGCAACACGCGAACCGTGCCGACACCGCCCCATACCAGACGGGCAAAAGGGGCGAACCGACTCACTCATCGGACCGTGGCAAGGTCTTATCAATCGATGTCCAATGACGTTGCGGTTCGATCGACTCAGCTTGATAAAGACGTTGCCGCCGACTCGATTGACCCACGCTCCACCCTCCTGCGCTCCTTGTCCTGTTTACCGGAATGTGTGCCCGCTCGAATCATGGGGTACGCTGCCCGCCCGACGATTCAATTGATAGACAATGCTTAGGGGTACGGGTGTCAGAAATCAGCTTTCGGCCTCTCACGCCAATCACCGGTGCGGAGGTGGAAGGGGTCGTTCTCGATGACGACCTGCAGCCGGCCGTAGTGGCCTGCCTGCGCGAGGCCCTGCTTCGCTACAAGGTCCTCGTCTTCCGTGACCAGCCGATGGACGACGCGCGCCAGGTCGCCCTCACCGACGCCTTCGGCGGCGCCACCGCCGCCCACCCCATCGCAAACGGCCTGCGCGAGACCCCTGCCGTGTTGCGAACCGCGCTGTCGGAGGATCGACCGAAGTTGGCCGAGGCGGAGTCCGGCCTCAACCCCCTGAGCGGGGCCGCGCCCAGGCGCCTGCGCACCGAGTGGCACATCGACAGCACATTCGTGGCCAACCCCAACGCCATCACCATCCTGCGCGGCGTGGAGATTCCCCCGGCGGGCGGCGACACCCTCTTCGCCGATCTCGAAGCGCTCTACGCTGGTCTGTCGCCTTCCCTTCGCGGCTACCTCGACACCCTGCAGGCCATACACTCCCGGCACAATCCCTCGCCGGTGCCCCGCTTCGACGGCAAGTCGGCAGGCCCCTTCGTCGCTCTCCACCCTCTGGTGCGGGTCCACCCTGAGACCGGGAGGCGGAGTCTGCTCGTCAGCAGCGTGTTCATGCAGGCGATTCGCGGTCTCAAGCCCCGCGAGAGCACCCTCCTGCTGGACTTCCTCCTCGACGAACTCGCCGGGCGCGACGAGATTCACGCCCGGGTCCGCTGGGAGAAGGACACGCTCGTGATGTGGGACAACCGCTCCGTGGCCCACGCCGGCCCGGTGGACGGTCTCATGTTCGAGGAGGAGCGAATCGTCCATCGCACCACTGTCGTCGGCGACCTGCCCTGCGGGCCCAACGGCTTCGTCTCGCGCGCCCTCGTCGGGGGCTTGTTCGAGGCAATGGCCTGAGCACCGTCCGCTGAGCTTTCCCCCGAGTCGGATGCCGTCGCACCCACCGTGGCGATGCATCCGCCCCCCAACATCGCAAGGATTCCGTTGATTCTCAGTCACCTCCGCCCGCAGCAGGCCGAGCGCCACGGCGAGTTCCGTGCCTTCGCCGACCGTGTCCTGGTGCCCCAGGCGGACCGCTTCGATCGCGAGCAGGCGATCACCCCCGAGGTAATCGCCGACCTGGCCGGTCAGGGCTACCTGGGCGCGCTCATTCCCAAGGAGTTCGGCGGCCTCGGCCTGGACTGGATCGACTATGGGCTGCTCACCGAGGAGCTGGGCCGGGGCTGCCAGTCGATCCGCAACTTCGTGGCCGTGGACGACATGGTCGCTCACTCGATCCACAAGTGGGGCACCCCGGAGCAGAAGGAGCAGTGGCTGCCCCGGATCACCTCCGGCCGGACCCTGGCCGCCTTCGCCCTGACCGAGCCGGACGTCGGCAGCGACGCCGCCGCCGTGGAGACCACGGCGACGGCTGACGGCGACGTGATCGTCCTCCGCGGCACCAAGAAGTGGATCAGCTTCGCCCAGATCGCGGACCTCTTCCTGGTCTTCGCCAAGCTCGACGGGCAGCACACGGCCTTCCTGGTGGAGCGGGACACTCCCGGCCTGTCGGTGGAGCCGATCGAGGGCCTGCTCGGCCTGCGCGGCTCGATGCTCGGCCGGATCACCTTCGACGACTGCCGAATCCCGGCCACGAACCTGGTCGGCCGTCCGGGCCTCGGTCTCACCTTCGTCGCTTCCAGCGCGCTCGACCTCGGCCGCTACAGCACCGCCTGGGGCTCGGTGGGACTGGCCCAGGCCTGTCTGGAGGCCTCGACGGAGTACGCCGGCCGCCGTGCCCAGTACGGCACCGAGATCCGCAACCACCAGCTCGTCCAGCAACTGCTGGCCGACATGCTCACCGATACCATCACGGCCCGGCTGCTCTGCCACCACGCCGGGGTGAGCAAGGAGCAGGGTGAGATCGACGCCGTCAACCACACCCTGCTGGCGAAGTACCGGGCCTCGACCATCGCCGTCAAGGCGGCCGCCGACACGGTGCAGATCCACGGCGCCCAGGGCATCGGCGCGGAGGCGTCCGTACAGCGGCACTACCGCGACGCCAAGGTGATGGAGATCATCGAGGGCACCACGCAGATCCAGCAGTCCATGCTCGGCCAGTTCGCCGTCCGGGCGGCCCGGCGGTGAGCAGCCGCCGGACGGGCGCGGTGACCTACGGTCAACTGTCGGTCCTGCGCTCGCTGGAGACGCACGGACCCGACCACCGGTCGGTCGCCAACCTGATCAGCGTCTGGGAGGTGCCGTTCGGCGTCGGGACCGCCCAGGTGATGGACGCCTGGCTCCAGTTGGTGGCGGCGCATGAGTCGCTGCGGACCACTTACGACCTGAGTGGACCCGCGCCTACCCAGACGGTGCACCCGTACCGCCCGTCCAAGGTGGCGGCAGTGGAGCTGGTCGAGGACAGCTTCGAGGCAGCCTACCGGCTGGCGGCGGAGTCGGCGGCCGAGCCGATCGACATCGAGGCCGAGCTGCCGTGGCGTGCCTTCGTCACGACCTACCAGGGCGACGCGCTCTACCTGGTCACCGTGATCCACCACGTGGCGGCCGACAACGGTGCGCTACGGGTGCTGGAGGAGCAGCTCGGTCGGCTACTGGACGGTGGAATGCTCGGGCCGGTGGTCCAGCCGCTCGAGATGGCGCAGGCGCAGCACGAAGAGTCGGGTTCGCGAAGCCTCCGGCACTGGACGGAGGTCTGGGACCGGCTCACGCCGGCGGACCGGGATCCCGGTGACCGCAGTGAGCGTCGCCGGGCCTCGCTCTACAGCCTGGACGGTCTGGCCGCCGCGCAGGAGCTCTCCGACCGGCTGAAGATCTCGGTGCAGTCCGTGGTGCTCGGCGTCGGCGCGCTCGCGCTGGCCCGGCTCAAGCGAACCGAACAGGTTACCTTCGCGCTGATGGCCGCCAACCGGCTGGACAGCCGGTGGGTGCCGCTGGTCAGCTCGCTCAACCAGTTCGCGCCGGTGACCATCACCATCGACGAGCAGGCCCACCCGTTGGAGTATCTGCGGTCCGGCTACCTGCAGTGCATGACGGCGTACATGAACGGCTGTTACGACGTCGACGCCCTGAAGTCGAGCCTTCAGCAGGCCGGCCGGCAGGAGACGGACCCGACCGCCTTCGCCAAGCACTTCAACTTCCTCGGCGACGTGGACGCTGAGCCTGACGTCGGGTCGGCCCTGCGCACCGGGATCCAATGGCGTGCGTCCACCCAGCGGTCCGGGCCGAACTTCCATCTCGCGGTGGCCACCGGAAAGGGGATCCTCATCGGCGTGGGCGCGAGCCACGACTATCTCGAAGGGAATCTCCCGGCGGTCCTCGCGGCTTCGATCGAAGGCGGTCTGGTCAACATCTCCAAGGGCTCCCAGGCCTGCCTGGGCGAGGTGTCACTGGACAATCCGTGGCGGGTCGTCTGAGCGCCGATTGCGGGAGAAACTCGTTTCTCCCGCAATCGGCTGTTCGTTTCTAGAATCCCGCGCAGATGCCGCGAAGCTGCTTCTTCATCATGAACACCTCCCTGTCCGTGGTGACTATAGCGATGGGCGGTCGGGGGTGGAAATGCTGGCCAGAAGCGCACCCGATCCCGGAGCGCTTGAATCATCAGTGTTCCGATTCGGTGGGGTTCGCCCAGGTGGGGTCGGGTGCGCTCGTGTCGCGAATGGTTTCTGGTCCATAGTCCAGGGCGCCACTCGTGATGGACTCGCAAGCTGATGCAGGTACGCTGGATCACCGCGGCGCGTCTACCTTCGTGGCCGGCCCTGAGTCAGCGCCGCCGGCGGCCGCGCGGATCGGCGTCGCGCGCGACTCAGCGCTCGACCGCGCGCCTCACCACTGTCGATTATCAGGAACGGAACCTCATGCACTCGGCACCATCGCAGACGGCCCAGAGCTGGGTCCGACCGATTCCCGGCCGGACCGAGCCCGGCGGCCTTCGGCTCTTCTGCTTCCCATACGCCGGGGCCGGCGCCTCGGTGTTCCGCGAGTGGGGCGCTGGACTCCCGGAGGGTGTCGAGGCTTTCGCCGTGCAGCTGCCGGGCCGGGCGGACCGCTTCTTCGAGGAGCCGATCGCGGATCTGGACGAGCTGTTGGACGCTCTCGTCCCGGCCCTGCTCCCGTACCTGGACCGGCCGTTCGCGTTCTTCGGTCACAGCATGGGTGCCATCGTCGGCTGGGAGCTTGCCCGCCGACTCGTGCGTAGCCACGGGCTGGAGCCGGTCCGAGTCGTGGTGTCGGGCTGCCGGGCACTGCCGTTTCACGAGTCACGGCCGCTGGGCGAGCTGAACCTGTCCGACGAGGAGTTGATCGACGAGCTCCGCCGCCTCAACGGCACGCCCGAGGAGCTGCTGCAGAGTCCGGACTTCGTCACCTTCATCCTGCCGTCCTTCCGGGCGGACCTCACCCTCTTCGCCAGTTACGTCTACCGCCCCGGTGAGTTGCTCAACTGCCCGGTTTCGGCCTTCGGCGGCGACGCGGACCCCCGGGTCAGCGAGGAGCACCTCAAGGGCTGGGCGGAGCTGACCACCGGCCGGACCGAGGTGGAGATCTTCCCCGGTGGTCACCTCTTCCTCAACGGCGAGCGGGAGAACGTGCTCCGGAGCATTGCCCGAGCACTCCCGGCAGTCGGTCGGTGAGCCTCTGCCGCGTGGATCGCCTGGTACTGCTGACGCCACGGTGAGATGGGGCACATCTCACCGGTCGAATCGAGACAATCGCTACCTGATCATCACGAAACCCAAGTCACCATCAGCGTCTGAGCCCGCTACCGGGCACTGGGCGGTTCAATGGGCGCTTGACAGTGGGAAGACTTCCTAAGAATATGTATTCGAGAGTGGATGTATCGTGCCGTTTGCTCATTGGGCGGTATCCGCGCCGGGACTTGGTGTGTGGGGTGGTGGGCCCCGCTCCTGCTGGACTTGCGGAACCACCGGCTGTTCCCTCCGTGTGGCTCATCGATCCTCGTGATGCATGACGACGGTCTGAGTTCGCCCTATTGAGCTTTATCCAACCTGGTGATCACGGTACGGGGCGACTATCCACACCGGACAGAATGCTGATGGAGCGGTAGCTGAAAGACCCCGATCCACCAGGTCGCTGACCGGCGGCCGGTTGCGGCGGGCCTGACCCGCGCCGCCCGGCGCGGTCTACGACTGCCGTTCCGGTAACGGGTTATCGCCCTTCGCGGCCCAGGTCGGCCGGGGTTCTCGGTCGTCGCCCGTCACTCGGCCAGGGCCGGGTGCCGTCCCAGGATCATGATGCCCGGCCGGAAGCAGGCGATCGTCCGCCGACCGGCGGGGGGCACGTGGCTGCGGTTCTGCCGTGAGGGTCCGGAGAGAAACAACACCGTCTCGCGACTTATGCCGAGGACCACTTCGTATGGCACACTTGCAACCCGCGTGAGCTCCTATGCAGCTGATCTCCGGAAGGGATCACCTCTTGGCAGGGGCTTCGCGCTTCCTGTTGCTCACTGAGCCCGTGGTTGCGGTGTGCCTTTCGTAAACCATTGATGAAAGATTGGCTGGCTGAGTGAAAGACTCCAGTGATGTCGCCGAGGATTTCCAGGAATCCGGCACTGACGTAGCCATCATCGGAATGGCGGAGCGTCTTTCGAGGGCAGCCGATCTCGATATCAACAGCGGCCCCGAACTGGAGGACGACCAGGCCTGGTTCGAGCTGTGGAACGTCCAGCTGGGCCTGTGGCTCCAGCACCAGTTGGACGAGGGCCGGGCGGATGCCAACCTGCCGCTGTGGCACCACCTGCACGAGGCGGTGGACGTCGTCTCCATGCGCCGTGCCCTGGCTCTGCTGGTGGACCGGCACCAGGCGTTGCGGCTGTCCTTCCGGGACACCCCGGACGGCCCGCGCCAGCGCGTGCTGCCCGTGTACGACCTCGAAGTGCCGCTCGTCGACCTGACCGGCGCGGCCGACCCCGAGGCCGAGACGGACCGACTTCTCCTGGCCGAGAGCACGACCGCCTTCGACGACCTCGGCACACCGCCGGTGCGGGCGAAGATCTACCGGCTGGCGTCCGACCACTACTGCGTCCTCCTGAACGTGCACCACATCGTCTCGGACGGCACCAGCATGCGCACCCTCCTGCACGAGCTGCTGCTCTGCTACCGGGCGTTCGCGGCCGGTGAGCAACCGTCGCTGGCCCCGCTCCCGACGGCGTTCGACACGTTCGTGCGGGACCGGCAGCAGTGGCTGTCGGGCGCGGAGTGCAAGTCCATGGAGACGTACTGGCTCGACCAGCTGGCCGCCCCGCTGCCGAGACTCCGCATCGGTGACTACGACGCACCCGCCGAGGAGGTGGTGAACGAGACGGTGGAGTTCGGCGTCGCGGCCGACCTCACCGAGGGCCTGGTGGGGCTGGCCAAGGAGCTGCACGTCACGCTGCACGTCCTGCTGCTCAGCGCGTTCGCGGTCGCACTGCGCGACATCAGTTCCGACGACGACATCGTCGTGTGCGTCCCGTTCTCCGGCCGCGACACCAGGAAGCTGGAGGGAATGGTGGGGAACTTCGTCAACCCGCTGTCCGTCCGGATGACGATGTCGGGCTCCGACGCCTTCGGCGACGTCGTGCGCCGGGCCCGGACCGCGAGCATCGGCGCGTACGCGAACAGCCGTTATCCGTTCACCCGGCTGCTCGGGAAGCTCGACGTCGAGGCCAGGCCCGGCCGGAACCCGGTCTTCTCGTGCTCCTTCCAGTTCACGGACTTCCTGCCGCCCGCCAGGCAGACCTCGCAGCTCGACCTCTGTCTGTACGGCAGGCCGGCAGGCGACCAGCTCAGCCTGCGGCTCAACTACAACTCCCGTCGGCTCGCGAAGTCCGAGGTCGAGGAGTTCCAGTCGGGCTTCCTGGCCGTGCTGGGGCAGGTCGTCGCCGACGCGGCGATCCCGTTGGCAGCCCTGTCGGAACCCCTGCGGCAGGCGCGCCGGGCGGCCCAGGCCACGTCCGGGACCCGCCGTCGGCTGGGGAGTCTGCGAGCCTCCCGGTCCTCGACACCGAACGCCTGAGCACCGGTCAATTCACCGAAGGAATAGTTCATGGAACAGCAGCGTGGCGACGACGTACACGTCGTGGTGATCAACTCTGAGGAGCAGTACTCCATCTGGCCGCTGGGCCGCGAACTGCCTGCCGGCTGGCGGCAGACGGGCAAGCAGGGCTCGAAGGACGCCTGCCGGGCACACATCGACGAGGTTTGGACGGACATGCGTCCGTTGACCCTGCGCCAGGAGATGGCAGGTAAGACCGGCCGATGAAGGTGCTCGTCAGACCACTCGCCAACCGGCCGCTGGCAGGCATGCGCCTGTTCTGCTTCCCGTACGCCGGGGGTGGCGTCTCGGTGTTCCGTGACTGGCCCGCCTCCCTGCCCGACGACATCGAACCGTGGGCGATCCAACTGCCGGGCCGCGAGGACCGGTTGGGTGCACCGCCGCTGAACCGGATGGGCGATGTGCTCAACGCGTTGGTGCCCGCGATCATCCCGAACCTGGATCGTCCGTTCGCCTTCTTCGGGCACAGCATGGGCGCCCTGGTGGCGTGGAGTCTCGCCTGCTCACTGCAGCGGATGGAGGCGGGTTCACCCACCCGACTGTTCGCGTCGGGATCGGTACCGCCCCAGGCCAGGGATTCGGCCGCGCAGTACCACGCAGGTTCGGACGAGGAACTCATCGAGAAGCTGCGTTCCTGGCGTGCCACGCCGGAAGCGGTGCTGTCGGACCCGGAACTGATGACCCTGCTGCTCCCGGTGATCCGGGCCGATCTCGCCGTCATCGAGACCTACCGGTTCACCGGTCCGCCACTGCTGAACTGCCCGATCTCCGTATTCGGCGGGACCGAGGACGAACCCGCGGGCAATGCGACGCTGCCGCGCTGGGGCGAGCTGACGGCCGGTGGTTTCGATCTGCGCATGTTCCCCGGCGACCACTTCTTCCTGCACTCCGCCCGTACGGCCGTGCTTGCGGAGATCTGCGGCCGGCTCAGTGGCGCATCCCGAAGCTCGTAAGAATCTCTGCCCTCGATCGATGGAATGGGTGTAACGAACATGTCGCAGCGGTCCGTGGTGGACGTTGTTTCGAATGTGTGGACAGCTGTCCTCCGGACCGAGATACCCGGCCCGGACGCCAGCTTCTTCGCACTGGGCGGCAATTCGCTGCAAGGCGCCAGGGTGATCAGCCGGCTGCGCGAGGAGTTGGGCATCCGGATTCCGCTCAGCGTGCTCTTCGAGGCCCAGACCCTCGGCCAGCTGGCCGCGGCCATCGAGGGGATGCGGCAGACCGAGCCCGGGGCGGCCACCACCATCGAGCCGTTCGGGGAGCGGTCGGGCGACGTCTTCCACGCCCCCGCGTCGTTCACCCAGCAGCGACTGTGGCTGGACGAGCACATTCAGGGTCCGAGCTCCCGCTACAACGTCCCGGTGGCGAACGAGATCGTCGGCCCGCTCGACGTCGCGGCGCTGGAGCAGGCCGTGCAGGCGCTGGTCGACCGCCACGAGGTCTTCCGCACCACCGTCAAGGCCGTCGACGGAGTCCCGGAGCAGGTGATCCTGGCCCACCTCGACCTGCCGCTGACCGTGGTCGACCTCCGGGACGAGCCGGCGGACAAGCGCGAGCAGGTCCTGGCCGACCTGGTTCTCGAGTCCGCGCAGCGGCCGTTCGACGTGGAGCAGGGACCACTGCTGCGGGTGGAGCTCTACCGACTGGACGAGCAGTGGCACGCCCTGCTCATCAACCTGCACCACATCATCACCGATGTGCACTCCTTCGAGCTCGCCATGTCCGAGCTGCTCGGGCTGTACGCGGCTGCCGCCGACGGCGCTCTGCCCGCGGCCGAGAAGCTGCCGGTGCAGTACGCCGACTACGCCGCCTGGCAGCGGCGCAAGACCAGCGGGGCCGCACTCGATCGGCAACTGGAGTACTGGAAGACCCAGCTGCGCGGTCCGCTGCCCGTACTGGATCTTCCGACCGACCTGCCGCCCCGGGTGGGCACCGCGGGCCGTGGGGCGTCGGTGGGCATCGAACTGCCCCGGGCGGTGTCGCGGCGGCTGCGCGAGTTGTCCAAGGAGCACAACGCCACTCCGTTCATGACCATGTTCAGCCTGCTCAATGTGCTGCTCAGCCGGTACAGCGGGCAGACCGACATCGTGGTCGGCATCCCCAGCGCCAACCGGGACCTGCCGGAACTGGAGTCCATGCTCGGGTGCTTCCTCAACACCCTCGCCCTGCGCACCGATCTGTCCGGCGATCCGACGCTGACCGAATTGCTCGGTGGCGTACGGGCCCGGATGCTGGAGGCTTTCGCCCACCAGGACGTCTCTTACGAGCGGGTGGTCAACGCGATCTCGACCGACCGCTCCTCCCGGCAGGAGCCGTTCCGGGTCATGCTGGCGTTCCAGCACCAGGTGCCGTCGCTGGACCTGACCGGGCTCACCGTCACCGACCTCGATCTGGACCTGGACAAGGCGGCCAAGTTCGACCTGGTGTTCAGGGTCGTCGAGACCGAGTTCACGTACCGCCTCGCGCTCGACTACAACACCGACCTGTTCGTCGAGGAAAAGGCGTGGCGCATCCTGGAGCATCTGGGCGTGCTCGCCGCCGATGCGGTGGCCGCTCCCGCCAAGCGCGTCTCCGAGCTCACCATCCTTCCCGAGGGGGAGCGCCGTCAGCTCGAGAAGTGGTCCACCGCGGCCTGTGGTCCGTACTCCACCGATCTCTTCCTGCACCGGTTGTTCGAGGAGCAGGTGCTCAGGACCCCGGACGCGGACGCGGTCGAGAGCGGTGACGATCGGGTCAGCTATCGCGACCTCGACCGCCGAGCGGCTCGGTTGGCCGCCGAGCTGACGGCGCGTGGTGTCGGCGCCGACGATTTGGTCGGGCTGTGCGCGGACCCGTCGGTGGACCTCATGGTCGGGATCCTCGGCATCCTCAAGGCCGGGGCCGCCTACGTGCCGATCGATCCGCTGGCACCTGTCGACCGGATGTCGTACGCGGTCGCGGACAGTGGGATGAAGGTCCTGGTCACCACCCCGGTACTGCGAGACCAGCTGCCCACGGCGGTCCTCGAGAGCGTGGACGTCGTGAGTTCCGACATCGCGGGTGCCGACATCGCGGGTGCCGACGCCGCCGGGAACGGCGGCTCCACCGGTGCGGACCGCCGGGAGCCGGAGGGTGCCGAGGGCGGTGCCCAGGACCCCGTGTCGCACCCGTTGCAGCTGGTGTACCTGATGTACACGTCCGGGACGACCGGCAACCCCAAGGGCGTCGGACTGCCGCACTCCGCGATCACCCCGTGGATCCAGTGGGCCCAGGACGTCCGCCCCATCGGGCCGGGCACCCGGGTCGTGCACAACCTCTCGTACCACTTCGACTGGTCCGTAGAGCAGATGTTCCACCCGCTGACCGCCGGCGCGTGCCTGGTCATGCTGCCTCGTGAGGTCCGGGCTGACAGCCGGGCCACCGCCCGGTTCATCAACGAGCGGTCGATCCACATGCTGCTCCTGACGCCGACCCAGATGCGCGGCATCGCGGACGCCGGCATCGGGATGCCGGCGCTGCGATACGTGTTGATGGCCGGCGAGAACCTGGACGGTGACCTGGTCGCGCGGACCCGCAGGGTCGTCTCCGCACAGTGCGAGGTCTGGAACGAGTACGGGCCGACGGAGACCGCGGGCATCGCACTGGCCGGCCGCATGGGCGACGAGTCGGTGGAGCGCAGCTCCATGCCGCTGGGAGAGCTGATCGCCAACGCGTCGTGCGCGGTGGTCGACCGCTGGGGGAATCTGCAACCGATCGGCGTCCCCGGCGAGCTCTGGATCGGTGGTGACGGCGTCGCCCGCGGATACCGCAACCGGCCCGCCCTGACCGCGGACCGTTTCGCCCCGGACCCGGCCCGGCCCGGCGGTCGCGTCTACCGCACGGGTGACCTGGTGCGCCGCCTTCCCAACGGGGAGCTGGAGTTCCTGGGCCGGCTCGACACCCAGGTCAAGATCCGTGGTGTGCGGGTCGAGTTGGAGGAGATCGAATCGGTGCTGCGCGGGCACCCGGACGTGGCGAACGCCGTGGTCGTCCTCGAGTCCGACCAGCGGCTGGTCGCCTATGTGGCCCTGACGCCGGGCAGCGAGCTCGGTGAGGCCGCGCTGCGCGCCTACCTGGCCCCGAAGCTGCCCATCGTCATGCAGCCGGCCGTGTTCGTGTGGCTCGACGCCATTCCGCTCTCGCCGACCGGGAAGGTCGACCGCCAGCGGCTTCCCCGGCCCGCCGCCGCTCCGGTCGCCCAGCCGACCGTGGTGCCGCCGAGCACCGACATGGAACGCACCGTCGCGGCGGCCTGGGCGGACGTGCTCAAGCTGGACGTGGTGAACGTGCAGGCCAACTTCTTCGAGATCGGCGGAGACTCGTTCTCCCTGCTGGCGGTCGCCAACCGGCTGCGGACCGAACTCGGCCTGGACATTCCGGTGCGTGCCCTGGTCGACACGCCGACCGTCGCGACGCTGGCCGCGCAGATCGAGGCGCTGCGCCGGACGGCATAGCCCTCCGGTAGACGGCCCGCAGTCCCAACACCATGACCGGACCGGCCCCGCCATACACGCGGGGCCGGTCCACATTCCCAACTCACGTCCCAAGGGGGAACGTTGTCCGCCCAATCAACCAGGATCGTGGGAGTCGAGTTCGGCCGCGAGGCAGTTCCCCGCTCGTTCACCACCCTGCTTCCACCGGAGCTGCGAGCGGGATACGTCCGGGTGGATCCGCTGGACAACCCCGACATCCAGGGGGCCGTCCGCACGATCGAGAGTCAGGCGGAGCACTGGGCAGCCGTGTTGGCAGCGGATCCGGCACCGCCGACCGTGGTCCTCGGCTACTGCTCCGGATCCGGGTTCGCCTCCGAACTCGCCGCGCGACTGGGCGGCAACCCGCAACTGATCCTCGTCGACCCCGGGGCACCGGACGCCGAGGACGCCCAGGAGCTCCTGATCGAGCTGGCCACGGGCATGGACGAGGACCTGGCGCCGCAGGACGTCCCCGACCTCCTCGGACGGAACGCCGACGACGCCCTGGCCGTGATCGGTGACTTCCTGACCGCGACGATCCAGCGGTGCGCCCCGGAGCTCGACCAGGACATAGCCGAAGCCCTGACCAGTCATCAGCGTGGCTGGATGAGCTACACGCTGGCGGCGGGCGCCCACGGCGGCGCGCTGCCCAAGGAGCCGGCGCACGTGCTGCTCAGCGAGGCGGCCGAATGGGACCGCACCCGACCGGGCGAAGTCCACCAATTCCCCGTGGACCCGGTGGCCCTGTTCTCCGACGCGGCGGCCGCGGCGGCCGTTGCCGCGGCCGTCGCCGCCCGGCTGTAGCGATCTGTCCGTAGCCTTCCACCCACGCAGAGGGACCAACTCATGGAACTCAGTTGTCCGTACCGACAGCGCGACGGGCTGATGCCGGTCGATCCGTGCATGGACTACCTGTCCCTGCGGGACGCCGAGCCCGTCCGTCGGGACGACGACCTCGGGGTCTGGATCGTCACGGGACTGCGCCAGGTGACCGAGCTGCTGCGGCATCCGGCGCTCTCTTCTGCCTGGCCGGAGCGCGGCCGGACCCGGCTCCACGACGAGCGGTCGGGCACCTCTGACGCCATGCGCACCGCCGACATCGTCCGGCGGTGGTTCATGTTCAACGACGCCCCGCGGCATCAACGGCTGCGCGGACTGATCGCCCCCCTGTTCTCCGCGGCCCGGATCGCCGAACTCCAGCCCTTCGTCGAGGAGACGGTGGATCTGCTCCTGGACGGTGTCACCGAGCAGATCGACGTGATGTCCGAACTGGCGGTGCCGCTGGCGAGCCGGGTCATCTGTCGGGTCATCGGGCTGCCGCAGGAGGTGGCCCCCCGCATCGCGGCGTGGGCCTCGGACATCGCGGCCCTCCTTGTGGCCGACTACCTGCCTGCGGTGGTCAAGCGCGGGACACTCGCCCTGGCGGAGATCGAGCAGGTGGTGGCGGCGGCGCGGGCCGCGGAGTCCCAGCCCGAAGGGACGGCCCTGGAGGTCCTGAGCGGGGCCCACCGCAACGGCAGCATCGAGGAGCAGGACATCGCCGCCACGGCGAGCCTGCTGGTCTTCGCCGGGTTCGACACCACGTCGACGTTCCTCGGCAAGGCGGTCCGCGCCCTCATGCACAGCAGGCAGTGGGATGCCGTGACGCCGGAGCGGATTCCCACGCTGGTGGAGGAACTGCTGCGGTTCGACACCTCGGTCCAGCAGGTGGCACGGGTCGCGGTCAGTGAAGTTGACATCGAGGGTCACCGGATCCAGCCGGGTGACCTGGTGCTGCTGATGCTGGGCGCGGCCAACCGCGACCCGGCCGTCCTGGCCGACCCGGACGTGCTGGATCCCGAACGGCACAACGCCAGGCACCTCGCCTTCGGTTACGGAGCCCACTACTGCCTGGGATCCGGTCTGGCCCGGCTGGAGGTCGGTGCGGCACTCAACGGACTGGTCCGGCGCTGGAGCCGGGTGGAGCCGGCCGAGGCTCCGGTGCTGCGGCCGCACCACGGGGTGGCCGTTCTGGAGCACTTGAGGCTCAACGTCCATAGGTGATCGCCCTCCGCCGAACTTCCGCAGCCGACCTGAACCGGCTCCGGCACCCTCTTGAAGCCGTCAGATAAGGAAATGATCGTGAGTGGGAAGACCGCACAGCGCACTGTGCCGCAGCTGATCGAGGCGTGGGCGGGCCAAAGCCCCGACGCAGTCGCCGTCGTCCTCGGGAACGCGACCGCCGAGTTCGCGGAACTGACTTACCGCGAACTGTGGGACGCCGCTGGTGTCATCGCGGACCGGCTGGTCTCGGCAGACGGGTTCCGTCCCGGGGCGCTCGTCGCCACCCTGTTCCCGCGGGGGATCCAGGGCGTGGTCTCCCAGCTCGGCGTATGGCGCGCCGGTGGCGCCTATCTTCCCGTGGACGGCGCACTGCCCGGCTCGCGGCGTGACGCGATCCTGAGCGACGCCCGGCCCTTCGCGGTGCTGACCCCGGGTGGCACCGGACCTGCCGACGTCTCGATCGAGGTCCTGGCCGACGCGGTATCGGGCGGTTCGCTGGACGGCGCGGGTGCGACGGCCGACGCCGAAGCGGCGTACGTCATCTACACCTCGGGTTCCACCGGCACCCCCAAGGGGATCGAGGTCGGCCACGCGAGTCTGGGCAACCTCGTCGACTGGCACCGGGAGACCTACCGGACCGGACCCGGCGTCCGCGTCGCGGCCTTTGCCGGCCTAGGCTTCGACGCTTCGGTGTGGGAGGTGTGGTCGACGCTCGCGAACGGTGCCACGCTGCTGCTGCCCGACGGCATC
Source organism: Catellatospora tritici (assembly GCF_019083965.1). Lineage (GTDB taxonomy): Bacteria > Actinomycetota > Actinomycetes > Mycobacteriales > Micromonosporaceae > Catellatospora > Catellatospora tritici. The sequence continues at coordinate 70,034 of NZ_JAHRCY010000029.1, read as the reverse complement.
GCCACGATGGACATCGACGCGGTGTGCCGCTTCCTCGACCACCACCGCGTGGAGCAGTGCTTCCTGAGCACCCCGCTGGCCGAGCAGGCCTTCGCGGTGAGCACGCCACCCCGGTTCCTCAAGGTCCTCACCACCGGCGGCGACCGGCTCCGGGTATGGCCGCCGGCCGACTTCCCGGCCGCCGTGTTCAACCACTACGGCCCCACCGAGGCGACCGTCGTGACGACGGCCGGCGGTGATCTGCGCACACCCTCCGCGCACGACGTGCCGCCCATCGGTCGTCCGATCTCCGGTGCCGAGGTCCGGCTGGTGGCCGAGGACGGAACCGTCGTGACCGGGCCGGGCGAGTCGGGAGAGCTGCTCATCGGGGGCCGAATCCTCGCCATCGGCTATCTGCACGACGAGCCGCTCAACCGTAAGCAGTTCACGAAGGATCCGGACGGCGGCAGGTGGTATTCCTCCGGGGACCTGTGCCGGTGGACCGAGGACGGGGAGCTGGAGTTCCTCGGGCGCCGCGACTCCCAGGTCAGCCTGCGCGGAAACCGGGTCGAGCTCATCGAGGTCGAGCAGGCGGTCCTGCGCGTCGCCGGGGTCGACCAGGCCGCGGCGGTCGTACGCCCCGACCAGGACGGGGGAGAGCTGGTGGGCCTCTACTCGGGTACCGCCGCGGAGCACGCCGTACGCGCCGAACTCGCCGACGTGCTACCCGCCTATATGGTGCCGGCGACGCTGCTGCGGGTGGACTCGATCCCCCTGAACGCCAACGGCAAGATCAACCGGGTCGATCTGCTCACGCTGGCGCAGCCGCAGGCCGCGCCGGCCGGGCAGCCGGACGCCGTCGCCCCGACGACGATGGATCCCGTCCAGGAGAAGCTCTCGAACATCTGGAGCGAGGTGCTGGGGCGGGTGCCCGCGGCCACCGACAACTTCTTCGAGATCGGGGGCCATTCGCTGAAGGCCGCCCGTGTCCTGAACCTCACCCGCAAGGCCTTCGAGATTCCGCTGCCCCTTGAAGTGATGTTCAGCAGCCCAGTCTTCGCCGACTTCGCCGCGCGGGTCGACGAGCAGCTCCGGACCAAGGGGAACTGACGCATGGAGACGGTTTGGGACCTGGTCCGCGAGCAGGCCGAGCGCACCCCCGACGAGCCCGCCGCGGTGGGCGTACAAGAGTATTCCTACCGGGACCTGGCACAGCGGGCCGAGGCCCTGGCGGCCCTGATCCGGCGGGTCGCCGAACCCGGCTCCCTGCTGGCACTGGAGACATCGAGCCCGGTGAGCGGGGCGATCGCGTTCCTCGCGGGTGCGCAGGCGGGCTGCGCCATCCTGCCGATGAATCTGGAGAGCCCGCCCGCGCACCGGCAGCTCATCCTGGACGACGCCCGTCCGGCAGCCGTGGTCCGCGCCCCGCAGGAGGCGGTGTTCACCGTCGACAGCCTCGGCACGATGCCGGCCGCGGACACCGCCGGGCGCGACCTGCACGACATGGCATACGTCATGTACACCTCCGGCTCGACCGGGCGCCCCAAGGGTGTGATCGTCTCCCACGACTCCCTGGCCTCGCGCATCCGCGCGCTGGCCCGGGTTCCCGGTATGCGAGCGGGGGAGACCATCCTCGCGATGACGGCGCTGTCCTTCGACATCTCGCTGGCGGAGATGCTGGTGCCGTTGACCGTCGGCGCCAAGTTCGTCGCCGTACCGGTCGAAGCGCGTACGGACCCCGACGCCTTCGCGGAACTGCTGAAGCTCCACTCGCCGGACGTCATCCAGGCAACCCCGAGCTTCTGGCGACTGCTGCTCGCCGCCGGTGACGAGGACCTCTCGTACCGGTGCCGCGTCTGGTGCGGGGGAGAAGCGCTGACCCCCAGCCTCGCCGCCGCCCTGCTCACCCGCAGCACCGAGCTGTGGAACCTGTACGGTCCGACCGAGGCGACGATCTGGGCCACCGCGGCGCGCATCGAGCGCCCCGACGCCATCTCGCTGGGCGATCCGCTGCAGGGCTGCGGTCTGTTCCTGGACGAGGGGGAGATCTTCCTCTACGGCGAGGGCCTGGCATCGGGCTACCTGGGCCGGCCGGAAACCACCGCCGAACGGTTCTCCGTCCGGACCACACCGCAGGGCCCGGCGCTGACCTACCGCACCGGCGACCGGGGCCGATGGGCGGCCGACGGTTCGCTGGAGTACCTGGGCCGGGTCGACGCGCAGATCAAACTGCGCGGCCACCGGATCGAACTCGGTGAAGTGGAATCCGTGATCGAGGAGCATCCCGCGGTGACGGAAGCGGCGGTCCTGGTCCGTCATGCCGACCGCCCGGAGCGCGCCTTCATGGTTGCTTTCGTCGTCACCCGCGAAGACCTGACCGCCGAGGCGCTGAACACCTGGATCCGTACCCGGCTGCCGGCGAGCTACTGCCCGAGCATGACCCGATTCGTGCCGTCGCTGCCCCGGAACAGCTCCGGCAAGATCGATCGGGCCGGTCTGGCCGGCGCCGACCTGTGATGAAGGCACTGCGATGAACTCTGAGACCGAAGCGATCCGTACCGCCGTCCTGCAGGCGTGGCGGGACACTCTCGAAGCCGAACCCGCTTCGGACCACGAGAACTTCTTCGAGGCGGGCGGAAATTCCATTCTGGCCGTCGCGCTGCAGCGACGCCTCGCCAAAGCGCTCGGCCATGCCGTTCCGCTGCGGCAGATCCATGACAATCCGACCGTGGGCGGGCTCCTCGGGCTCGGCGCCGCAAGCCTGCCCGCCGAGGCGGCGCAGGCAGTGGACGAGACACCGGCGCTGACGCTCTACTGCCTGCCGTACGCGGGTTCTTCGGCGCGTATGTACGCGCACTGGCACAGCAGACTGCCCTCCTGGGTGACGGTGAAGCCGCTGGAACTTCCCGGAAGAGGCGCACGCTGGTCCGAGCCCGCGCTGACCGGGATGTCCGACCTGCTGGAGGACCTGGCCGGCGCCATGGACGAGGCACGGCACGCGCCCTACGCCCTGTTCGGGCACAGCTTCGGCGGCACACTGGCCTTCGAACTCACCCGGTACCTCGCCGACCACGGCTTTCCCGCGCCGCGCCGCCTACTCGTCTCCGCCTGCCTGGCCCCGCACCAGGCCACCCCGGTCGAGACCACCCATGACCTCTCGTACGAGGAATTCACCGAACGGCTGCGGAAGCTGCGCGGCACGCCGGAGGAACTCCTGGAGAACGAAGAACTGATGGAGCTCTACATTCCGACCATTCGCGCGGACTACACGATCCTGGACCACTACCAGGCGCCCGAGACCGCTGTTCTGGACTGCCCGATCTCCGTGTTCCACGGCGCCGACGACCAGGACGTTCCGCCGGAATCGGTGGGGGAGTGGGCCCGGTACAGCAGCGAGTCCCTCGCGGCCGTGGAGATCGCGGGCGATCACTTCTTCCTGCACGACTCCGAGGACGAGCTGCTGACAAAGCTGGCGCTGCAGCTCGAGGGCGGGCCCGTCGAAGACCGGTAGCCGTCCGACTCCAGTGCCTCGCCGCTTGTGGACGCCTCGGCGCGGCGAAACGCACCCGGCCGGGGCCGGCTCTTCGAGCAAGAGCCGGCCCCGGCCGGTTCGGTGTTTGTCAGGCGATCGGGTCCGGACAGGGCACCGGCGAGGCCGAGACGATCTACCGCTGCGCGGTGCGCAGCGGTAGATCGGCCTGCCCCGGCACCGGTCAGAGGCCGTCGACCATCCGGCTGCGCCCGGTCAGGTTGACGAGGACGGTCTCGTCCGGGCGGATCAGTCCGGCCGCAGCCCGGTCGCGTACGCCGGCGATGGCGGCGGCCGACGCGTAGCACACGTCGATGCCCTCGAGCTCGCTCAGCATGCGCCGGGCTGTGACGAGGTCCGGGCGGGCCGCGGAGACGATGGCACCGCCCGTGTCGGCGGCAATGCTGTGCAGGTAGCGGTAGTAGGGCGCGCCGTCGCCGAGGAGGATCGCGGTGGCCAGTCCCCGGGGATTCTCGATCCGGTGGACGTCCGACAGCTCCGTGCGGCCCTCCTGCCAGCCACGTGCCGCCGGGGCGCAGGACTCCTCCTGGACCATCAGGAACGCGGGCATGTGGGAGAGTTCACCCATGGCCAGGTATTCCCGCGCCCCCTTGTGGGCGGCGAGCATGCCCATGCCGCTGCTGACCGCCTGCACCACGACGTCCGGCGTGCGGTCCATGGCGTCGAAGGCTTCGAGGTAGGCGAGTTTGAGCCCTTCCCGGCGGGCCCAGTTGAAGAAGCCGGCGTCGAGGTGGATGTCCTCCGCCGCGGCGTACCGGCGGGCCTCGGCGGTGGCGTCGACGTAGCTTCCGTCCACCACGGTGAGGACGGTGCGGCTGTCGTCCGGGATGTCGTGGTTGGCGACGAAGTCCTTGCCGCAGAAGAACCACGCTTGCATGGTGGGGTCCATGCGTACGGCCCGGGCCAGGGCGGTCGAGCTGTTTCCCGTGCTGGAGCCGACGAACTCCTTCACGCCGAACTGGCGCAGCACCGCGGTCACCAGCGAGGCCAGCCGGTCCTTGGTGGTACGGGTCGGCTGCTGGGACTCGTCCTTGATCCACAGTCCCGGGACGCCGATGGCTTCGCCGAGGCGCGGCGCGGGACGGCACGGAGTACGTACGGTCACGCCGCTGTCCAGGAAATCTCGCGAGGTCAGCGGGAGCAGGTCGAAATAGACCTGCTCAGGGTCGGGGTGGTCGTGGCGGACCATGCCGGTCAACGCGTATCGCGGTTCCAGCGCACCTGCGCATTCGGGACATCGGTACATCAGCGCTGCTGGGAATTCGCTCTGGCAGAGGACGCAGGCTAGGACGAACTTGGCGGGCAAGCTGGGATCCTTCGGGGCGGGGGTGTGCATGGCTGAGTTCCTTCACGTCGTTCTCGGATGGGCGGCCCAGGGGAGCGGGCGGGATCAGGAATGGGTACGCCTCGGAAGCGGACTCCCAGGGGCGTACGACATGCCGAAGACTCAGCTCTCGCCGTTCCAGGATCGCCACAGGTCCGCGTACGGCCCGCCCGCGCCGACCAACTCGTCGTGGGTGCCCAGCTCGACGATGCGGCCGGACTCCATGACGGCGACGCGATCGGCGTCGTGTGCGGTCTGCAGCCGGTGGGCGATGGCGATGACGGTGCGGTCCGACCGGACGGCGGCCACTGCCCGCTCCGCCTGGCGGGCCGTCGTCGGGTCGAGCAGCGACGTGGCCTCGTCCAGGATCAGGGTGTGCGGGTCTGCCAGATGCACCCTGGCCAGGGTGAGCTGCTGTGCCTGGGCAGGCTCGAGTTCGACTCCGCCCGAGCCCAGCGGGGTGTCCAGGCCCTCCGGCAGGTCGGTCACCCAGTCCGCCTCCACCGACCTCAGCGCCGCGAGGACGGCCTCGTCGTCGGCTTCGGGTGCCGCCATGGTCATGTTGTCCCGAAGGGTGCCCATGAACACGTGGTGCTGTTGCGTGATGAGGACGATGCGGTTGCCCAGTTCGCCCGCCGCGGCCAGGTCGGCGACGGGAACGCCGCCGACCAGGACGCGGCCGGTGTCCGGGGTGTCCACGCCGGACAACAGCTTGCCGAGGGTGGACTTGCCGGCTCCTGACCGGCCGACCACCGCCAGTCGTTCACCGGGACGGACCACCAGCTCCACGTCCTTGAGGACCTCCTGCCCGGGGACGTAGGAGTACCCCACGCCCTTGACCTCGATGAGGTCGTCCACCGGGGCCGGCACCGGCGCGTCGGCGGTGTGCGACACCAGTCCGACACCCTTGATGCGGGCGAATGAGGCGCCGCTGCGCTGCAGTTGTTCGACCCAGATGAGCATCTGGTTGAGTGGGTCGACCAGCTGCCACATGTACAGGCTGCCGGTCACCACCACGCCCAGCGGGATCGACCCGTTGAGGTAGCCGAGCCCGCCCACGAGCAGGATGAGCGCCATGGGCAGGGTGTGCGCGAACTCGGTGACCGGGAACAGCACCGTCCGCAGGGACAGAGTGCGCATGCTGGCGCGGTAGGTGGTGTCGATGGCCTTGTCGAGGGTGTTGTTCTGCAGCGCGCGCAGCCCGTAGGCCTCGACGGTACGGGCGCCGTGCGCGGTGGAGTTGAGGATCTCGGAGACCTCGCCGGCAGCCGCGCCCTCGGCGAGGTAGGCGTCGCGGGAGCGCGCGAGGTACCAGCGGCTCACCCCCCACACGAGCGGCAGCCCCACCACCGAGCAGAGCCCGAGCAGCGGGTCGAGGAAGAAGACCGCGGCGAAGATGAATACGACCTGGATGCCGGCGATGAACATGTCCGGTGCCGCGTTTCGCAGCGTGGCCGCGACGGTCGAGACGTCCAGGGTGGCTCGGGTGACCAGGTCACCGGTGCCCACCTCGTCCGCGATACGCCCCGGCAGCGAGAGGGTGCGGTCGATGGTCTCCTCGCGCAGCCGGGCGAGCGCGCGCTCGCCGAAGCGGTGGGAGAGGCTTCGCGCATAGCGCGTCAGCACCAGTCCGGCCGCAGAGAAGCCGAGTACCGCCGCGGCCAGTCCGTCGATTCCCGAGACGGACAGGTCACCGGACTCGACCCTGGTCACGATGCGGCCGAGGAGCCAGGGGCCGGCCGCGCCGGCGAGCGCGGCAAGGCAGGTCAGCAGCAGCATCCCGCAGACGGCGCCCGAGTCGTCCTTCAACAGCTGCCAGCCGGCCCGGCGAACCGTTCTGGTATCGGCGATCGGCAGGCGGGGCGTCTCGTCGGACCGGTTCATCGGGGCTGTCCTTCCAGGGGCTGCGCCACTGCGGCTTCGTCAGGGGCTTCGGTGCTGCCGCGGAACACCAGTGCCGCGTATCCCGGCTGGTGGGCAAGGAGCTCGCCGTGCGTGCCGGTCGCCTGCACCTTCCCGTCCACGAGGTAGGCGACCTCGTCGGCCTGGCCGAGCACGAGCGGCGATGTGCTGACGATGAGGGTGGTCTGCCCGTGCCGGTGCGCCGCCACCCGGGCGGCGACCGTCGCCTCCGTGTGCGCGTCCAGCGCCGAGGTCGGTTCCACCAGCAGGAGCACCGCCGGATCCGCGAGCAGGGCTCGGGACAGCTGCAGCCGCTGGCGCTGTCCTCCGGAGACGTTGCGGGCGCGATTTTCCAGGCGGGCGTCGAGCCCGTCGGGGAGCACGTCGATGATGTCCTCCGCGGCGGCGGCGTGCAGCGCCCGGCGGATGTCCTCGTCGGAGCGGACGGCACTGCCGGAGACGACGGAACGCAGGGTGCCGGCGAACATGTAGGCGTCGTTGTCGGCGAGCAGAATATGTCGCCGAAGAGCCGTGCGGTTCCAGTCGGACAGCTTGTGGTCTGCCCAGGAGGCCTCGGAGTCTGTGTAGCCGGCCAGCCGGTCCACCACGGCTCGGGGCTCGTCGGGACGGGCACCGACCAGGGCCGTCACCTTGCCCGGGGCTACCACCAGGCCCGATACGGGGTCGTGCAGGAGGCCGGGGGTGGCTGGGGGGTCGAGTCGGATCCGGTTCGGCTCGGCAGCCGGCGCGAGCGCCAGGATGTCGACCACCCTACGTGCGGACACGAGCCCGCGCGGCAGATCGTCGGCCCCTTCGATCAGGGACGAGACGGGTACGAGCAGAGCGGCGACGTATCCGTAGACCGCCACCAGCTCGCCTACGGTGATGTCCCCGCTGGCCGCCATCCGCGCGCTGATCCACGTCACCACGGCAAGGAAGAGCATGGGCAGCCAGGCGGTGAGTGCCTGGACCCAGCTGGTGATGCTGGCGACGCGGTAGCCAAGGGGGACCAGAGCCTGGGACCGCTTCCGGTACCGTCCGGCGAACAGGGGCTTGCCGCCGATGCCGTTGAGAACGCTCAGGCCGGCCACCATGTCACCGGCGAGGGCGGTGATGGCCCCCTGGTCCTCCCGGTAGCGGCTTTCGGCGCCGTGCAGCTTCCGCAGCAGCGGGCCGACGGTCAGGGCCAGGGCCGGGACGCCGAGCAGGACCACCACGGCGATGGCGACCGAGATCCGGACCAGCATGACGGCGGTTGCGGCATACGCGATGACCGCCCCGACGCCGGGTCCGGTGATGGTCAGTGTCTGGGCGATCCTGCCGATGTCACCGGCTTGGAGGTGCGTGAGTTCGCCCGCGGACACCTGTCGGGACAGCGTCGACCCCAGCTGGGTGACGTGGCGTGTGACTACCTGGATCGTCCGGTAGGCCGCGTCCACGCGGATGCGCGTCATGGCGCGGTGTCGCAGGATGCCCAGGATCGCGATCCCGGCCCCGGCGACGACGACGGCTGCGATCCAGAGGAGCAGCATCCCGGTGTCTCGCGCCTTGAGCCCCTCGTCGATGGTCTTCGACAGCAGGTACGGCGGCAGCATGATCGCACACATCCACGCGCTGCCCAGAATGGTACCGATCAGTACCCGCCGGTATTGACTTGTCGTCAGCCACCACAGAAACCGCAGCGGGCTCCGATGGTCCGGTAGGCCGGGGGAAACGTAAGGGACCCGGCGCGTGCCTTCGGGCAGGTCTGGTCCGTGGGTCATCTCGGCCGTCCTTGCATGGGAATCGAGGGGCGTCAGCGAATGATTCGGCTGCAGTATTCCGCGTGCCGCGCATAGTAAACGCCATATGGCGGAAGGGGCCATATGGCGTGAAGTCGCAATGCGCCAACGTGGAACCTATGTTCTTAGCGGAGCGGGGGCTTGTCAATAGCCTCCTTGCGTCCATTGCTCTCGACAACAGGCAAGCTACGCATCCAGAGGCCCCGCCAGCATACGGCGACAACACGAGATCACCGAATCGAGGATCCGGAATACCGTGACAGTTGTGAATCGCCGCAACCTCTGATGTCCATGATGAGGGGACTGCCCTATGGGGTCGGCGATGTGGTAGCCCTCATATGGGGTGAGTCACAGTCGGTTGACCGTGGGAACGACGGCTGAAACCCTGATCAACCGTCATGCGCCCGCTCCTGAACCGGCGGATACGAATGCGGCACCCCGGCGTTCACGCGGAAGAACGCGATACCGCACCACGAGGCCTCGTGGGGATGTCCGGGGGGAACGACAGGCTGAATTGCTACGGGGGATGTTTCATGGATGACTGTCACGGCGAGGTGTGTCCGCGGTGTCACTCCGAAGCGCTTCAGTCAACCGACGGACTGGCTGTATGCGTGAGTTGCTTCGAAGGCTTCAAAAGTGACTTGCGGTCCATCCCCGAGCTCTACCAGGGGTGTGAGTCGGTGCTGGATGCCGCATCTCCGGAGGCCGAACGGGTGTCGGGCACACCCTCTTTCGGAATCAAGCTCAATACGGCCGCCGTCGATGCCCGGGACATGGTTCGGGCCCGTCTGCGTGCGTGGAGCGAGTTGGTGCGGACGGAGCGCGGATGTGGGCCGTCGAGTCCGTCCGTCACGGCGATGGCGGCCTTCCTCCGGCTGCACGCAGACTGGCTTTGCGGCCATCACGCGGCCGTCGACGCGGTCGCCGAGATGGCGGAGACGGCAGCCGCCGCGCGACGGGTGGTCAATCCGAGCGGGGTGCGGAAATTCCGCGTGAGCCGATGCGTCGTGGGCGACTGTGAGGGTGAACTCGTCGCCACCGTTCAGGCAGGCTCGGACCGGCTGCCCGGCGAGGTCCGTTGCGATGCCAGCGCCGAACATGTCTGGTCGGCGTACCAGTGGCGAGAACTGGACCGCCGGGCGAGTCAGCGGCATGAGGCCGGCGCCGCCTGGCTCACGCCGGGAGAAGTCGCGGTGCTGTGCCAGACGTCCATGAGCAACGTCTACCGTCTCGCGTCGGAGAAGAGCTGGCGCCGCCGGACGAACGGACGCCGTGTCCTCTACGCCAAGGCGGACGTCCTCGCATCCGTCGCCTGACATCGCAGCGCAGCGGATGGAGCCAGCCATCGGCGAAGCCGGCCCGCACTGGTCGGCCATGTCGTTACAGAGGAAGTGGACAAGGCATGTCTGACCAGCCATCCGTGAGTACGCCGGGATCCCTTGTCGAGGCCTTCGCCGCCTGCGTCGCCCGGTTTCCCGACCGGGTCGCGGTCACCTGCGGGAGGCGGAACCTGACCTACGCCGAGTTGGACCGATGGTCCGACCGGTTGGCGGCGGACCTTCCGAGCGGCCCGGAGGCCGCGGGCCGTCCCGTGGGGATCCTCCTCGAGCGCTCGGTCGAGATGGTGGTGGCAGCACTCGCCGTCCTGAAGGCCGGTGCGTTCTATCTGCCGCTCGATCCGACCGCCCCCGCGCAGCGAAACGCACTCATCCTCGAAGACGCGGATCCGGCCGCCGTCGTGACGTCGCGGCTACTGGCGGACGGTCTCCCGGCGGGGCTTGCCCTGTGTCTGGTGGAGGAGTCCGAAGAAGATCGGAAGTTCACCGCGTCCGCACCGGCGGCGATCTCGCCGGACGATCGGTGCTACATCATCTTCACCTCTGGCACCACGGGTCGGCCCAAGGGAGTCGAGGTCACCCACCGGAACGTGTTGCGCCTGTTCTCCACGTCCATGCCTCTGTTCGAGTTCACCGAGAACGACGTGTGGACCGTCTTCCACTCGTTCGCCTTCGACTTCTCGGTCTGGGAGATCTGGGGCGCACTGCTGCACGGCGGACGTGCTGTGGTGGTCCCCGACGTGGTGGCCAAGGACCCCGTGGCGTTCCGGCGACTGATGCTCGAAGAGCAGGTGACGATCCTCAACCAGACCCCTTCGGCGTTCCGGCAGGTCGTGGCGGAAGACGGCCGCGACGGTGAGCGGCTGCCACTGCGGCACGTCGTCTTCGGCGGCGAAGCCCTGCGGTTTCCCGAACTCCAGCCGTGGGTGGACAAATACGGCACTTCACTGCCTCGCCTGGTCAACATGTACGGCATCACCGAGACCACCGTCCACGCCTCCTACCACCAGGTCGGCACCGCCGACATCGAGCATGGCGAGAGTGTGATCGGCCGCCCGCTGCCCGACCTCGACCTGCTCCTCGTCGACGAGGAGCTGCGGTGCGTCCAGCAGGGCGAGACCGGCGAGATCGTGGTGGTGGGCCCAGGAGTGAGCCTGGGTTACCGAGGACTGCCCGAGCTGACGGCGAGGCGCTTCGTCGACCTCCAGGACCGCCAGGGACAGCTGGTACGCGGCTACCGGTCGGGCGACCTCGCCCGGCAGCGCCCCGATGGCCTCCTGGTCTTCTGCGGGCGGGCCGACAGTCAGGTCAAGATCCGGGGGTTCCGCATCGAACTCGGCGAGGTGGAGACCGCGCTCACGCGCCACCCCGCGATCGCGCAGGCCGCCGCATCGGTCAGGCAGTCCCGTGACGGCAGTCCGGTGCTCGTCGCCCACGTCGTTCCCCATGCCGACGCGATACCGGATGTCGCGGCCCTGCGCGGATTCCTGGCCGAAGTGCTGCCCCACTACATGATCCCCTCCGCCATCGGGATGCTGAACGAACTGCCACTGACCGGAAACGGCAAGCTCGACCGTGCGGCGCTGCCGGACATCGTCCAGCTGCCCCCGGTGGCGGGAACAGCGGCGCCCCGCTCGCGGACGGAGGCCGCACTCTGCGCGCTCTTCGCCGACGTACTGGATCGCGACGCCTTCGGGCCCGACGACGACTTCTTCGTCTGGGGTGGGCATTCCCTGCTGGCGACCACGCTGCAGAGCCGGGTGCGCTCCGAGTTCCAGGGCCCGGAGTACCGGTCGCTCCCACTCTCCCAGATCTACCAGACCCCTACTCCGGCCGGGATCGCGCGCTGGCTGGAGCGACCGCAGGCCGAGCCCGTTCCGCTGTCGACCTGGCTGGAGAGGGACACGCTGCCACTGGTCCGGCAGCAGAGCGACATGCTGATCCGGCACGTGTTCGATCCGGATGACCTCACCGACCACTGTGTCATGGGCTGGCGGGTCGAGGGCGAGCTGGACACCGGTGTGCTGGCCGAAGCCGTCGACCATGCCCATGGCCGCCATGAGTCCCTGCGTGCCCGTTACCGGCTGGAGAACGAGGCGGTCGTGGAGCCGGCCGACACGCCGTCGCCCGGAGTCGTCGTACTGCGGGCACCCACCGAGGATGCCGCCCACACGGCGTTGCGGGAGGCCGTCGGGCGGCCCTTCGACCTGGAGCAGGGCGACATCTGGCGAGTCGTCGTGGTGACGATCGGCGCGGGTAGGGCACATCTCGTGGCCGTGGTCGTCCACCACATAGCCACCGACGGATGGTCCGAACCGATCCTCGCGGCAGATCTCTCGGCCGCGTACAACGCGCTCCTGGCTGGCGGGCGTCCGCAAGGCGCCCCGGCACCCGGTCTCCGGCAGCTGGCCGCGGTACAGCTGACCCGCTCCGACGCCGCCGAGCTGGAGGAGCAGCGCGCGTACTGGAAGTCCGAACTCGCCGAGGTTCCGTCCCTGGACTTCCCCCACCCCGCTGCCGGTGACCTCTCGGCGCTTCCGCGCTGTGAGAGGTACGCGCTTCCCGAGAGCCTGCTGCAGCGGGTCGAGCAGCAGGCGGTGCGGCATGGGACCACCCCCTACACGGTCCTGCTGACCGCCTATGGCAGAGCTCTGTCGGAGCTCACCGGAGCGAGCGATTTCGGCGTGGGCACGCCCGTGGCACTGCGTGGAGACGCCCGCGTGGAAAACGCCGTGTCCTGTCTGATCGATGTGCTCTGCGTACGGATGCGTTTTCCGGTCAAGGCCTTCAGCGGGGACGATCTGCTTCGTGTCGCGAGCACCGTCCGCCGCGCTTTCGCGGCACAGGACATCCCGTTCAGCGAGGTGGTGCAGCTGGCCAACCCGTCGCGCGGTACGCGTCCACCCCTGTTCCAGAACATGTTCGCCCTGCAGAACAACGCGACCCCCGAGCTGCATCTGGCCGGTACGCGAACCGAGTTCTTCCGGCAGCCGCCGTTCGGCCTGCCCACCGAACTCGTCGCCGAGGTGCGCCCGCAGGCCGATGGCAACGCGGAACTCGTCATCAGCTACCGGCCGGACCGCGTGGGCACCGCCTTCGCGCAGGCGCTTGGGGCTGCGTTCATCACTCATGCCGAGAAGCTGACGACCGACTGAACAGCCGGAGTGGCCTGGCCTCACATGTCGCGCGTCGAGATGTCGTGGCAACCCCGGGTACTGGTGGATCTGTCGCGTTGAACCTTGGCATGTGCACGCATACTCGGCGGTGAGGTGGTCGCCACGCTCAGGTCGGTGTTGCCTGCGAAGACGGCGTTCGCCGGGTTCCGGTTCCCACCGGAGGTGATCGTGATCGCCATCCTGCTGCTGCTCCTCTCGGCGAGGAGAACCCCGTCCACGGCCTAGGCATCGTCGTCGGTGCGATGCGTGAGGTCACGGGAACCGACGGCGGAGCGAGTCTGGAATGCTACCGACCATGATTGATCACCACATCGTGCTGCATGAGCCCAGCCTGACCTATTGCGGCGGATGGCTCGACCGGGCCAGCGACCGGCGGACCGACCCAGTGTGGATCGAGGCAACCCTCACGGCACCGGAGGCCCGGTTGATCCCGATGTGGCACGATCAGTGCCTGATGGCTGGAACGCCTCAGGCTCCGGTGGTGCTGGCGGGCGGCCGGGCCGATGCGGTCCGCCAGGTCTTGGGCGGGGCGGTCTTCCTGGGAATGGACGGGGACACTGGCGTGTTCGCCGTGGACCTGTCCGCGCTGGCGGAGTCCGAGGCGGTCGACCTGGCCGGTGCGGAGCGCGTCCTGGACGTTCGCGCGCTGGTGGGGACTCTGGCGCCGAGTGAGGCGTCGACGCTGGCGTACGCGCGAGGGCTGCTGCACTGGAATCGTCACCAGGGCTTCTGCGGCGCCTGCGGGGCCGCGACGCTGAGCCGCAACGGCGGCCATGTGCGGGTCTGCTCCGACGGCAGGTGCGGCCGGCTGTTCTTTCCGCGGATCGAGCCGGCGGTGATCATGCTGGTCGAATCGGCGGGCGCACCGCGCCGTTGCCTGCTGGCTCGGCACAAGGGGTCCGCCGTTGGCGGGTACTCGACGCTGGCCGGGTTCGTGGAGATCGGCGAGAGCCTCGAGGACGCGGTTCGGCGTGAGGTGGCCGAGGAGGCGGGGGTACCGGTCGAGGCGGTGACATACGTGGCTTCACAGGCGTGGCCGTTTCCGTCGGGGCTGATGGTGGGGTTCCGGGCCACGGCGACCGCGGAGACCGTGGCCGTGGACGGTGAAGAACTGGTCGAGGCGCGCTGGTTCACCCGGGCCGAGCTCGCCGCACACGTGGCGTCGGGTGGTCGGCTCGGCCGCGAGGACTCGATCGACCGGCTCCTGCTACGCGGCTGGCTGGAAGAGAGCGACTGACGCCCTCGCGCCCTGGCGCGGGCGAACCATGAGACCGCCTTTGCGGCGCGCGGCGGCTGTCGCAGCCATCCCGGAGGTGCCCATCCCGGCGACGGGTCGGCAACGCCGCCTATATCTTGGATCTTGTAACACTGCACTCGTGGCCGATGCTCTGAGATTGACAGGGCTCGGTAGTTTGCTGGGGTGTCGGGACATGTGTTCATCAGCTACAGCCACGCCGCCGACAGCGCCTATGCCGTGAAGCTGGCCGAGCATCTCACTGCGGCCGGTGTCGTGGTGTGGTTCGATCGGCAGGTCATCACCGGTGACCGCTGGTCCAGGGTGATCGAGCGGCAGATCGACACCTGCGCGGCGTTCGTCGTGGTGATGAGCCCGGCCTCGACCCAGTCGGACTGGGTGGACCGGGAGATCGATCAGGCCGAACTTGTCGGCAAGCCGATCTTCCCCCTACTGTTGGGTGGGAAGCGGTTCTTCCGCCTGGCACACCTCCAATACGAGGACGTCACCGGTGGGCGGATGCCCTCGGCGGGGTACGTCAACCGACTGCCCAGGTCTGTCGCCCGGGTCACCCCGGCACCGCAGTCGGCGAAACTCCGAGGTGTCTCTGTCGCCACCCTCACGGATCACACCGCCGGGGTTTTTTCGGTGGGGTTCGCCGTGGACGGGCACACTGTCGCCACCGGCAGCTTCGACAAGACGGTGCGGTTGTGGGACATCACCGACCGGCTGCGTCCGGTCCCCACCGCCGTCCTCACCGGCCACACCGGTTGGGTGTATACGGTGGGGTTCAGTCCGGACGGGCGGACCATGGCTACCGGCAGCCGCGACAAGACGGTGCGGTTGTGGGACATCACCGACCGGCTGCGCCCGGTCTCCATCGCCACCCTCACCGGCCACACCGGCGGAGTGCGGTCGGTGGGGTTCAGCCCGGATGGGCGGACCCTCGCCAGCGGCAGCGGCGACAAGACGGTGCGATTGTGGGACGTTACCGACCGGCTGCGCCCGGTCCTCACCGCCACCCTCACCGACCACACCGGCGAGTTGAACTCGGTGGGGTTCAGTCCGGATGGGCGGACCCTCGCAACGGGCAGCGACGACGAGACGGTGCGGTTGTGGGACGTTACCGACCGGCTGCGCCCGGTCGTCACCGCCACTCTCACCGACCATGCCGACTGGATATGGTCGGTGGGGTTCAGTCCGGACGGGCGGACCCTCGCCACCGGCAGCGGCGACCAGACGGTGCGGTTGTGGGACATCACCGACCGGCTGCGCCCAGTCTCCATCGCCACCCTCACCGACCACACCGGCGTGGTGAACTCGGTGGGGTTCAGCCCGGATGGGCAGACCCTCGCTACGGGCAGCGACGACCAGACGGTGCGGTTGTGGAATGTCACCGACCGGCTGCGCCCGGTCCTCGCCGCTACTCTTACCGGCCACAACGACTGGGTGCAGTCAGTGGGGTTCAGCCCGGACGGGCGAACCCTCGCCACCGGCAGCGGCGACAAGACGGTGCGATTGTGGAACTGACCGCGGCTCAACGGTGGCGTGTCCTGCCCAACGGTGGTTGTGCAGAACACCCGTCCCCATGCAGGACTTCGGAGACCCGCAGTTCGGGGGTTCGCGCCTGTTGCCAGATGAGTGTGCACCGGTGTGTTTGAGCGATCGCTGGTGAAAATCGGCGTGTCGAGGTGGCCGGGTGGTGTGGTCGCGGTCGGTGGAGTGGTGAATGATCCGATACCGCCGCGCTCGCTGGGCGTCGTTTCTGCACTTCACGTCCTTGTGAGGAACTGAGGCCGTTTCTGCTTCGAGGGTGTGGGTATCGCGGCGTTGTATCCGCGACGCAGCGGCAGGCTCGGAGGACCCCGGTGGGAATCGGTGCAAGCATATTCCTGATGGTGCTCGGCGCGATCTTCACGTTCGCGCTCGAGTGCAGCATCGCGGGCGTCGACATCACCGGGGTCGGCTGGATCCTTGTGATCGGCGGGGCGCTCGGCCTGCTGTTCGCCGCGTTCGTCGGGCCGCGTAATCGCACCATGATCATGCGCGAGCCGACCGAGTACCACCGGGGCGAGGAACGCATCGACGTCTGACCCAATGCACGACACCGGGGCCCGGTGCTTGCGGGCCGCGCGCCGCAGCTGAGCCGGGAGGTGGAACATGAGACGTTTCGACGTGGTGGCCAATCACGAAGTGTGGGACGTGCTCGACGGCGACGAACTGGTCGGGGTGTACGAACGCAGACCCGACGCGGTCCGCCAGGCTGCACAGGTGGCCCGCGCCAACGCACCCAGCCACTTGGAGGTGATCGCCGCCGACGGGTGCGTCGAAGACACTGCCGACTTCGACACCTTCGGTATCGTCAAGCCTTCTGGCTGATCCGCCCCCATCGTCCACGGCCCCGTCAGGGAGACGCCGCCGTGTTGGTCAGCAACCGCATCGGACGAGCGACGGTCGTGCGGTACGTCGGCTGCCCTGTCCGATCCACCCGCTGCAGCCCGGAGGTCTTGGCGGTACGCCTCGTGTTCGAAGTGGTCGTGCATCCAGGTCAAGGTCGGTCATGTCGTCGCCGTCGCCGATCCGGCGCCACGTGTCCGAGTCGTCACGCCGCACGGGGAAGACGCCGTACGCCGGGCCGGCACCGCCAGCCAAGACCTGGGTCAGGAATGTGCGGCAATCCTCGGGCAGCCCACGCCGAGGTGGTGCTCCAGGTCGCCGAGCCGGTCCAAACTGAGGGGCGGACCCAGACGCGGCTGATGGTCGCCTGCGCCGAAGATCGTTTTGCGGTGGGGATGGCGGCCCAGGATCTCGACGCGTTCGCGCACGCCCGTCCAGTCGGTGAGCATGTCGGCCTCACTGTCAGTTGTGCAGCGGGATGACGGGACGTACCAGCATCTGGTCCACGTCCTCAGCCTCGTCCTGGACGAACTGGGCGTAGTCGGCGTCGCGGTAGGCGGTGGCGATGGTGAGCCAGGATACGAAGTCGCCCGAACCGCCGCACACCATGGAGCCGCCGTCGCCGCCGCAGATCACGGCCGGGTCGGCGGTCCGCTCGTCCCGGTACGGGTCCTGCCCGATGGCCAGACCGAACAGGCTCGGCTCGCGGTGCGGCCCGATGCGGGCCGACCACGGATCGCCGCCGCCCGGGTAGGTGTCACCCCACCGGAACAGGGTTGTCGCGCCGGCACCGCAGGCGTACTCCCACTCGTCCGGAGTGAGCAGCCGCCGGCCGAGCCCCGCCAGCCGGGCGACCTCGTTGTCGTAAGACGGGGTGTCGTACATCCATGCGGCGCGCACCGAACCGTCCGAGGCCAGCAGCGCCCGCCCGAACCCGGCCCACTCGACCTGTTCGGGCATCGCCGAGCCGGTCACCGCGACCGTCTGCCGCAGTTCGTCAACCCGGCGCAGCACCGTGGGTTCGTCGACGGGCATCGCGGTGAGCCCGGCCTGCACCGCCTCGACTGCGACCAGCAGCGCCGGCACCGACACGGTGCACGGCGGCGAGGTGCGCTCGGCTACGTAATCGCGGATGTCGTCGGGCAGTCCGAAGGCCTCGGCCGACTCGCGATAGCTGCCGACCTGGTCCGCGGTGGGGCAGAAGTGGTCCACGTCGTACCCGACCTGCACCTGCCGTGCCGGGACCAGCGCGAACGGGACGCCGTCAACGTCGAAGACGGCGGTCCGAGCCCTGCGACCTGCGTACTCATGTAGGCCGACCTCGGCCGAGGCGGCGCCGACCCGGCCGGCGATCCGGTCCGCCAACGCCCGGGACCCGGCGTTGTCCAACGCCGTCCAGCGTTCCCAGGTGATCTCCACTCGCGCATCATGCCCCGACCCGCCGACATCGGGCGGCCCCGGCAGATTTCGCAGATCCGGCCAAGGCGCCCAACTCCAGCCGGTGGACCCGGCGGTGTTGCAGCCGTGCCACGATGTCGCAGTGGATCATGCCCTTACCTCTTCGCTTTTAGCATCCGAAGGGCGAGCTTGGGCCCTGAAGGATCTGCTGCTGCGCGTGGAGGGGTGGTCGGCGCTCGGTCCCCGCGGCGGTGGCGCCGCGGATCCATGACCTCGATGGCCTCGTCCACGGGCGCCGCTGGTGGCAGCAGCGCAGCTGGCCTGGCCGGTCGGTCATCAGGCGGCGGAGTACTCGTCGATGAGCCGGACACGATCCTCGAGCCCACGACGTTGGCTGGTCTTCCGTTGCAGCGACTGCGGTGGCACGCGGAGCTCCCACTCCCGCCACCCGACCCACTCCAGGCGTGAGGCGGCGACCAGGCCGAAGTCCGTGGGCGTCGGCTCGTCGGCGGTGGGACCGACACCGCCGACCCACTCCACTCGGGCGCCCCCCATGACTCGGCTGTCGATACATGAGAGCACCTGGGTATGACGGTTCAAGAAGTTGGCGAGAGTCGCGGTGGCCGCGGGCTCGTCGGGTGGTCCTGCATCGTCGGTAGGCCTTGATCAATCGACGTAAGTCACCGCCGGGAGCGGTGGTTCGATAGGGTCTGCGGCATGCCGAGGCATGTCTTCATCAGCTACAGCCGCAGCGATCGTGCCTATGTGGACGAGCTGGCCGCGCACCTGAAGGGTGCCGGCGCGCAGGTCTGGTACGACCACGGTCTGGTGGCGGGGGACAGGTTCGCCGCAGTGATCCAGGAGATGATCGAGCAGGCGTCCGCGTTCGTCGTGGTGCTCAGCCCGGCCTCGGTGCAGTCGAGGTGGGTCGACCTGGAACTCAGCTACGCCCACAAGCAAGGGCTGCCCATCCATCCGCTGATGCTGGCCGAGGTCGAGCTGCCGTTCGTCATCCACAACCGGCACGTAGAGAGTGTGGTGGGCGGCCGCCTGCCCGGCGACGGGCTGCTGGCGGCACTCGGGCTGGCCGGGCCGGCGCTGGAGCCCGCCGAGCGGAAGCCGGTCGCGCCCCGCCGGCCGATACCGGCAGCACCTTCCGCCACACCGCCCACACCCCGCCGAAGCCGGCGGATGCTCGGGGAAGAACAGCTGTTCCGGGTCCTGGACGCCGGTGGGTACAGCGGGTGGCAGGGGAGAGCAGCCTTCTCGCCGGACGGCAGCCGCCTCGCGGTCAATTGCGACCGGCGGGTCCTCGTCTGGGACGTGACGACAGGAACGCTCGAGACGAAGACACCGAGCCAAGACGTCGAGATCAGGAAATTCGCCTTTTCGCCGGACGGATCGCTACTCGTCACCACTGGTGACAGCGGCACGGTCAGGCTTTGGGACCTGCCGTCCGGGGTGCTGCGTCGGACGTTTCGGAGCGAGGCGCGGACCTCTTTCGCCGATGCCGCGTTCTCTCCCGGCGGGCGTTTGGCCATCGTCGATGGCAGCAACGTCCTGCGGATCCACGACATCGCGTCAGGCGAGGACCGCCTGCTCAAGCATTCTCACTACATGGCGGAACTCCTGTTCGTCACGGACCGGTGGCTGCTCACGTCCGCGTGGACCCCGAGCATCCCGGTCTGGGACGTCGAGGCCGGAAGCATCGCCTACAGCTATGCCGTCGCCGGTAGTTATGCCGCCCAGGGCCTGCGGATGTCGCCGGACGCGCGCCTGCTCGCAGGCGTCCTTCCCAAGAGGTCCCCTCAGCTGTGGGACTTGCGCAGCGGACAAACCAGGTTCGAGCTCTCCGAGCACGCCCGATCCGTCAAGGAGGTGGCCCTGTCGCCCGACGGGAGCCGACTCGTCGGCAGGGACGGCACCGGCACGCTGCGGGTCTGGGACACCGCCGATGGGCAGTACCTGTACGCCTACGCTGGGCACGGGGACGAGGTGTCGTCCCTGATGTTCTCCCCCGATGGGCGGCAGCTCGCCACCGCAAGCGAGGACCACACCGTGCGGGTGTGGGACACCGACAGCCGCCAGACCGTGCACATCTTCGGAGACCGGGAGAGCCTGGTGAGCCGCGCGGTGTTCTCTCCGGATGGGCAGATGCTCGCCACGCCGTACCACGACGGCTCGGTGCGGCTTTGGCACGTGTGACTGGCTGGTCGGTCCAGTGTGAACCCGTCGCCCGGGTCACCGCCATGGTGCCGAACATGCCTGGCAGACCTGCTCGACCGGACCCGGATCGAAAGCCGGCCGTCGGGGGGTCAGTTGCGTTGCGTGTTGGCACGATCGGGGCACCCTCGAGCGGTGACGTCCCCGCGCCATGGACGTTCGTGGCTGCCTGCGAGTTCGACGTTTGCCGGGTTCCGGTTCTCTCCGGCAGCAGGTCGACCTGCAAACGGGCGGAGCGTATTGCCGGGCGGCTGCCGAGCGTGCGAAATTTGCGAGCGCCACACTCGCCGTCGGGATACCGTCCGTCGGTGACTGATCAACTGCATGATGAAGACGGCTTCTTCGGCGAGGCCGTGGCGGCCCGATATGACGACCCGGCCTCGGCGATGTTCCAGCCGGAGAGCGTGAATGCCGCTGTGGATCTTCTAGTGGAGCTCGCCGGCAACGGACGGGCGTTGGAACTGGGCGTCGGCACGGGACGAATCGCGCTGCCTCTGTCCGAGCGTGGAGTTGCGGTGCATGGCATAGACCTGTCCCGGGCGATGGTGGCCCAGATGCGCGCCAAGCCCGGAGGTGACGCGATCGGCGTAACGATCGGCGACTTCGCCACGACGAGGGTTGACGGCACGTTCTCCGTCGCTTACCTCGTCTTCAATACGATCATGAACCTGACGACGCAGGAGGCCCAGGTCGCCTGCTTCCGTACCGCCGCCGCCCACCTCGAACCGGGAGGGTGCTTCGTCATCGAGGTGATGGTGCCCGAGTTGCGCAGCCTCCCGGCTGGTCAGAACGTCGTCCCGTTCCACGCGAGCCCGACCAAGTGGGCCTTCTCGGTCTACGACATCGCCACCCAGGCGATGAGCTCGAACTACGTCGAGGTCGTCAACGGCCGCGGGGCGTATAGGTCGGTCCCGTTCCGGTATGTGTGGCCGGCGGAGCTCGACCTGATGGCCCAGCTGGCCGGGTTGCGCCTGCGCGAGCGGTGGGACGGCTGGACGAGAGCGCCCTTCACCGGCGAAAGTGTCCAGCACGTATCGGTCTGGGAGAAGCCCGCCGCCTGAGAACGTCATTCAGTGAACATCGATAGATCCGTTCACATCGACTAGATCAATCTGTGATGTGTCGGTAATGGACGCAACGGCTGTCCGCGGCTAGATCGCCTGGTCTGTGAGAACCAGACGATCTTCGCGGGCAGGCCGTGGCGGACAAAGGCCATTGACGGGCCTGACCGGCGATCAAGTCGACCAGCTCGTACTCGACGTCTATGCTCACGCCGGGCTGGACCCGCCTCGCCGCTGCGCCGTCGGCCCCTACCGCGCGGCGCTGGTCGTCCTACTCTATCTTTCCCACAACCTGGCCTCTATCTTCCCCACAATCTGGCCCAGGCTCTACCGGCAGAACTGTGCGACTGCTCCCAGCCGGCCGTATCCCGCCTGATCACCCGGCTCATACCGGTCATCACCGAGGTGCTCACCCTCAAGGCCGAGCAGGTCGCCGCCCGCGAGCTGTGCTCCACCGTGCGTGTGGACGGGTTCGTCGCTCCGACCGGTGAACGTCGCAAGGACGCCTACACCTCCGGCATGTACTCGGGCAAGCGACACTGGTGCGGATTCAACATCCAGGTCATCGGCTCCTGCCACGGCAGGCTTGTGCTCACCGGCAGGCCGCAGCCACGTTCTGCTCGGGATTCGAGCTTTCAGCGGCGCGCGCCGTCCGGGTCGGTGGGACTGAGCGCGATCTCGTCACCGGGCACGACGTGCCCTCGCGCACAGTGGGCTTGCACGGTCACCGGCGCGTCGCACCCTTCGTGATGTGCCTGCAGAGCGGGGCCGCGTTCGCCGGTGAGATGGCGGTCGCCCCACTGCATGAGTGCCAGCAGGACGGGGGCCAGGTCGGCTCCGGCGGGGGTGAGCACGTACTCGTGGCGGGTGCGGGCGCCGGGCGCGCGGTAGGGGCGTCGCTCGAGCAGGCCGGCGTTGACCAGTTCACGTAGACGCCCGGCGGCGACCTTCTCGGTGATGCCGACGCGGCTGACGAAGTCGTCGAACCGGGTGGTTCCGTAGTGCGCCTCACGCATGATCAGCATGCCTGACCGGGTCCCGACCACGCCGAGGCTGAGGTCGATGGAGCAGCGGTCGGCCAGCCAGTTGTCGCGGTCGGCGAGCCTGCCGGTCAGGGACATCGTGCCGGGAACCATCCCTGTGACGGTACGCGGCTGACTTGCGTCGACGCCAGCCAGGAGTTGCCTACGCCACTCTGGCTAGGTAAAAGGGAAGTTAGCTCCTACGGTTCTGGCTGTACCCAATGCAAGTCAGGTGGTCGATGGGCCACCGCCAGCTTGATCGCCCGCAGGGCCGGAGGGAGCACCATGCACGACGCGGTCATCGTCGAAGTAGCCCGCACGCCGATCGGCAGAGGCAAGCCCGGCGGCGCCCTGGCCGCCGTGCACCCGGTCGACCTGCTCGCCCACACGCTGCGGTCGCTGCTCGACCGCACCGGCGTCGACCCGGCTCTCGTCGACGACGTCATCGGCGGCTGCGTCGACCAGGTCGCCGAGCAGGCCATGAACATCACCCGGCACGCCTGGCTCGCCGCCGGACTGCCCGAGTCGGTGCCCGCCACCACCGTCGACCGGCAGTGCGGCTCCTCGCAGCAGGCCGTGCACTTCGCCGCCCAGGCGGTCATGAGCGGTGCGTACGACGTCGTCATCGCCTGCGGCGTCGAGTCCATGAGTCGTGTGCCGATGTGGTCCAACGTGCCGCCGGGTACCGACCCGTTCGGGCCGACTCTGGCCGAGCGTTACGATGGCGGCCTGGTGCCGCAGGGCATCAGCGCCGAGCTCATCGCCGCGCAGTGGTCGCTCGACCGCGCCCGGATGGACGAGTACGCCGCCCGCTCCCACCAGCGCGCTGCGGCCGCGCACGCCGCCGGCCTGTTCGCCGCCGAACTGGTCCCCGTCCCGACCCCCGAGGGCCTGGCCACCGTCGACGAGTCGGTCCGCCCGTCCACCACCACGCAGGTGCTGGCCGGGCTGCGCACCGCCTTCACTGACCCGGCGTACGCCGCCCGCTTCCCGCAGATCGACTGGTCGGTCACCGCGGGCAACAGCAGCCCCATCAACGACGGCGCCTCCGCGGTGCTGATCACCTCCAGCCGTACCGCCGCACGTCTCGGTCTGCGACCCAAGGCGCGCCTGCACAGCTTCGCGGTCACCGGCTCCGACCCGGTGCTCATGCTCACCGGCGTCATCCCGGCCACCCGCAAGGTCCTGCAACGCGCCGGGCTCAGCCTCGACGACATCGACCTCTTCGAGGTCAACGAGGCCTTCGCCGCGGTCGTGCTGGCCTGGCTGGCCGAGACCGGCGCCGACCCGGCCAAGGTCAACGTCAACGGCGGCGCCATCGCACTGGGCCACCCGCTCGGCGCCAGCGGCACCCGGCTGATGGCGACCCTGATCAACGCCATGCAGCAGCGCGGCGCCCGCTACGGGTTGCAGACCATGTGCGAGGCCGGCGGCCTGGCCAACGCCACCATCCTCGAAGCCATCGGCTGATCCCCGCACCCATTCCGACGGAGGTAACCATGCAGACCACCGCCATCGAGACCGCCCATCCACCGGATCAGTCGGTCGGCGCATCCGCGCGCCCCGGGCGGCACGCCGCCCGCGCGGCCGTCCCAGTCCGCCCCTGGCTGCAGCCCGTCCTCATCGGTCTGGTACTGGTGGCCGCCTTCATCACCTGCTATGTCGGCATCCAGCGCAACCCCCAGCCGCACCGCATCCCGGTGGCGGTGGTCGGTGCCGGACTGGCCCTCGACGTCGACGCCGCGCTCGGCGAGAGCGTCGAGGTCCACCGTGTGGCCGACGTCGCCGCCGCGAAGGCCGCCTTGGGCGAACGCGATGTCGTCGCGGCCCTCACCGGCAGCGGCAGCAAACTCACCCTGCGCACCGCGGGGGCCAACGGCCGGTCCACCACCACAGCCGTCCAGCGGCTCGTCACCGCCTACGCCCAGGGCGCCGACCGACCCCTGACCGTGACCGACGACGTCCCCCTCACCCGATACGACACCAACGGCCTGGCCGGCTTCTACGTCGCCTTCGGCGTGAGCCTGGCAGGCTTCGTCCTGGCCCAGAACGCCCTTGGCCTGTCCCGGCTGCTGCCGCTGCGACACCGGTTCACGCTGCTGGCAGGCTTCGCGGCGGCCGCGGGCACCGTCGCCGCCGTACTGGCCGGACCGGTGCTCGGCGCCGTGCCCGCACCGCTGCTACCGCTGGCGGCCACCCTGAGCCTGCTCGCCGCCGCAGCCGCGTTCACCACCAAGCTGCTCGGCACCTACTTCGGCCCGGTCGGCATACCTGCCGCGACATTGCTGCTGCTCACCGTCGGCAACGCGACCAGCGGGGCGACCGTCGGCGCCGACATGCTGCCGGCCGCCGGCCGTGCTGTGTCCGCGCTGCTGCCGCCAGGCGCGGCCGTGCGGGCCATTACCGACCTGAGCTACTTCCACGGTTCCCGGGTCGGCCTGCCGCTGATCACCCTTGCAGCCTGGGTGATCGGAGCCGCGCTGCTGCTGATGGCACGGCAGCGCCGCAGCCGAACCGCCGCAGCGGCGGCACCGGCGGTCCCGGCGCCCGCCTGACGGCCGGGCCCGCCCAGCTGATTTCGCTGCGCCGACGCCGAACCAAAGCCGAGAAAGGGCATCACCCTCGCCGCCGGCCTCAATAGGGGAGGTCGAGTTGCTCTCAGCCCAGAGCTTCTCGGTGTCGGACCCTGCGGGGGCGGCACGATCCCGTTGATCATCCAGAGGTCCTCGCTGGTCTCGTCGACGTGGAACTCCCAGTGCAGCCCTGCCTTCCGCTCGAGATGGGGCTGCAGTATGCCCTTGACCCACTGGGCGGTCCGACG
This sequence comes from Catellatospora tritici, assembly GCF_019083965.1. GTDB lineage: Bacteria > Actinomycetota > Actinomycetes > Mycobacteriales > Micromonosporaceae > Catellatospora > Catellatospora tritici. The sequence continues at coordinate 44,829 of NZ_JAHRCY010000029.1, read as the reverse complement.
CCGGCTCTCTCGGTCGGGGTTGTGGCGGGCGATGTGGTCGATGACGACACGGGCCCCGACCGGGGTGGGCTCCCCACCGACGTAGAAATCCTCGGCTCGTGCCTCATGGAAGAGCGTGATCACGTAGAACCGCGGCAGCCCGATCTGTTCGTGGTGGTCGGTGATGCGGGCGGCGAGTCGGTGCTTCTCCTCGTCGGTGAAGATTCCGGGCGTGTGATGAATGTTCCAGAGCGGCATGGTGGGTTCGGTGCTCCTGAAGTGACGGGATTCAACCGGCGAACGAGAAGGTCAGGCGCTCCAGCAAGGGCCGGGGAGTGTGGCCTTGGCTCCGGCAATCACCCAAGCGATGTCGGGACGATCTCGTTGACGATTCGCTTACGATATGACTGATTTGTTCGCTATATGGCGGTGTGGAGTGGCACCGACATCCGGGAGGCACTGTGACCGACTTACGCTTTCGGATGATCATGGCCCTTGGCGCCATCGACCTCGGCAATCCGCTCGCCGAGCAGGTGGCCTCGGTGTGCGCCGAGATCTCCGAGCAGTACTGCGCCGAGCTGCACCTCGCCAGCGAGGTGGCGCAGCTGGCCGTCGACCCTGACCCGCGGGCCGGCTCCTGCCGGATCGGGGCGCTGCAACCAGACACGGCCGGGAGTACGCGATGAACATGACCCTCACACCCTCCCTGGACGTACGCAGGGCGGCCGAACGGTTCTGGACGCGGCTGGGCTGGCTGGACTCCCGGCACAGCTTCTCCTTCTCCCGGCACTACGATCCGCAGAACACCCACCACGGGCTGCTGCTGGTAAGCAACGACGACAAGGTGAACGCGGGCACCGGCTTCGAGACGCACCCGCATGAGGACATGGAGATCGTGACCTGGGTGCTGGCGGGTTCGTTGGTGCATCAGGACTCCACCGGCCACTCCGGCGTCATCTACCCGGGTCTGGCCCAGCGGATGAGTGCGGGCACCGGCATCCTGCACTCGGAGAAGAACGACTCCTGGCGCCTGGACCACAGCGCGCCGCACAAGGAACCGGTGCACTTCATCCAGATGTGGGTGGTGCCCGACGAGCCGGGGGCTGCCCCTGGCTACGAGCAGCGAGAGCTCTCCGACCAGCACTTACGCGCAGGCCTGGTACCGGTGGCCTCGGGCATGGACAAACACCGCGACGACGCGGCCATTCGCATTCGCAATCGCCACGCCGCCCTGCTCGCCGCACGACTTGGCCCGGGCCAGGCGCTCCAATGTCCGTCCGCCCCGTTCGTCCACCTGTTCGTCGCCCGCGGCACCGTGGAACTCGAAGGCAGCGGGCAGCTCCAGGCCGGCGACGCCGTACGGATGACCGCCACCGGCGGCCAGCGGATCACCGGCATCGAGGATGCCGAGATCCTGATCTGGGAGATGCACGCCGCGCTGCGACTGAATTGACGCCTGTCGTGGGCCTGTGTGCCGAGACCTGCCTCGGGTGGCAGCTGTGGCGCTCCGGGCACTGAGTCGGGGCCTTGCGGGGTGGGCGCGTACACGGCAGTGGAATCGGCTGGCCGCAGGCCCCCTGGAATCCGCCGTTGCGTTATCGGATCGCCGGGCACGGTGGAGCTTGGGGACGGTCTCGGGTCAGAGCGCCTGGGCGAGTTCGGAGAACCCTGCGGCGACTCGGCGGTGGCCGGGACGTCGCTGGCGAGTTCGTACTGTCCCCGGCGTAGGTTCTTCATGAAGGCGTGCCCGGCGATGATCACTTGCGCTGCCCTGCCGGTCCGTAGCACGCGCATCGGTCTCAATCGATGTTTGAGCCGGCTGTGATCGGCCTCGATCGAGTTGTTCGTGTACTGCTCTAGGTGATGCCACGCCTGCGGGACAAGTTCATCCAGCACGGCCGGGTAGACCGCGGCAGCGTCGGTGACCACCTCGGTCGAAGCCCGAAACAGCGACAGCGCCCGGCGGAAGAACCGGCGGGCCGCGGCGGCGTCACGACGCGCGGACACGAGCACGCGATGACCTGCCCGTGCTGGTCAACGGCCCGGTACACATACCGCCACACCCCGCCGATCTTGACGTAGGTCTCGTCGACGAACCAGGCATGACCGGGGTGCAGCAGACGTCACGAGGTGGCGGCACCCGCGACGAGCCGGACGATACGCATGCCGACCCCGGCCAACACGACCGGTAGCCGGCGGATGGCGTCGCGGTCCTTGTCCATCTCGCCGGGCGGCAGCACGCACGCCATCCTTGATGCCTGGATGCTCACTCAGCGCCAGCAGTTCCGCCCGGAACTTCTGTACCGACGTCGGTGACGGGGGGCTGCCCGGCTGGGACGGCGTGGACGCGGCCCGCGCCCGCAGATGCTCGACGAACCGCGCTGACGGCATCCGGCCCGATGACACGTCTTCCACCTGCACCCGGTGAAAGAGAGTTCCGAGGTCGCATGGCTCCAGTAACAGCGGCATCACCGGAATCGCACGTTGCTTGGCATACTCGACCTCGCGTTTGACCCATGCTGAGCCCACCGAGATCGGCGTGAGAACCGGGACGACGGCAGAGCTTCCGTCGCGCGCGGCCTCGATGGCGTCGATGAAGTCCTCTCCTGCCTCGATCGTGTGGTCCCACCAGGAGTTGTTCTCGAGGTAGGTCGCCGACTGCACGCGGCATCACACCCGACCGAGTAGCCAACATGGATAAAAGGTGCACGCTGTCGCCACCTGAAAGTGAGCCAGAGCCGTTCGTACGACAGTCCCGGCGCAGCTGAGGACCTGGGAATTGAGGGGGTCTGATTCGAAGAAGGGCTCAGGTCAGCGGGTTGGGGGCGGCCTGGAAGCCGAGCTGGTGGAATTGGCCTAGGAGGCGTCTGGCCTGGCGGTTCCGGGCTGACGCAAGTCAGGAAGCGGTCGGCGCCGAGACGGTAGTCGACCGAGTGGTGATCATGTGTCATGTCGCGAAGCGGATGCTGTGCCTGTGCCTGTGCCGGATGAATGCTCGCCGACGCGGGCAAGGTCTCCAACCTGGCCCGACGGTCGGAAGCTCCTGTCGGACGGCGCCGGTATGCTCCCGGCGGAGGTGAGCCATGTCGATCCGTGTCGTGCTCGAACGAGGTCCGAAGGGGCGGAAGTTCGCGGCGTTCGCGGTCGACTGGCCGGGCTGGAGCCGGGGCGCGACCACCGCCGAGGCGGCGCTGGCGACACTCGCGGCGTACCGCGAACGCTACCGCCCCATCGCCGTGCGGGCGGGTCTTGGGCACACGTTCGCCGACAGCGGACCGCTCGAGGTCGTCGAAGACCGGGTCGGCCCGGGGTCGACCGATTTCTGGGGTATCTCGTTCGCGCCCAGTTCCCTTGAGCCGGACCCGATGGACGCGTCCGAGTTCGCGCGCAAGATCGAGCTGCTGCAGGCGTGCTGGGCGTACTTCGACGAGGTCGCGGCAGGGGTCTCGGCGCAGATGCGCAAGGGTCCGCGCGGCGGCGGGCGCGACCGCGACCGGATCATCAGCCACACGATCCGCGTCGAGAGCGAGGACTTCGCGAAGAAGGTCGGGCTGGTGATCCCGGAGCACAGTGCCCTCGGCCCCGCCTTGGCGCCCTACCGGACCCGATACCTGGCGGCGATGGCCGCCTACCAGCGTGGCGAGATCAAGGGAGCGATGCGGTCGTGGACGCTGGCCTACCTCGTACGCCATTCGGCTTTTCACACGATGGACCACGCGTGGGAGATGGAGGACAAGGACCTGTCCGGTTAGGCCGTCATTGAGCTCAGAGGCAGCTCACACACGGCGCCCGAGGCCCCGCTGGTTCTGTGGCACTGCCCGGTTCAACCCTGTGGAAGATCAGGAGCCGAGCGACAGCGGACGGCCCGTCTCCACGCACCTGTCGACGACCGCGACGAGATCCTGAAGCGTCAGCGCCTGGTCACGTTTCATCTCGTCGTCAGCCTCGCCCACGAACAATCCCTGGGACCAACGCGCGCTTATCTCCCGCAACCGGGGTTGCAGGCCTGCACAGTCTTGGACGGCGAGCACCCCGCCGCCCCGGAAGCACTCAACGTCGAACAGCGGCCGAAGCGGCGTCTGCGCCTTCGCCCACGACCTGGCGCCGCCGAACCGCACCATACCGGCCAGGTCTATCGCCTCCTCGGCCGCCAGAAGCCGATGGAAGGCATGAACATGCGCCCAGCCGTAACCCGCTTCCAGGACGTCGCCCACCGGATCGGCTTCGGCTGCCCTCGACACACGGTAGATGAATCCCACTTCGTCCTTTCCTATCAGATGCACTCCAGCATCGCGGGCGATGCGCACCTCTGCCGATCCGATGAGTGTACGAGCCGGGTCAGGTGCCCGCGGCGCGCCGACCACGAGACCGACTCAACCCCACCAACCTCGTTGAGCTGCCGATCTGCTGGGAGTTTGAGCTGTGAACCTCGTACCGATAGCGATACCGGTGCGGTAGGCGGAAGAGCCGCAGGCTGCATCGGCGTGGACATCAACGCCGACCACCTGGCCGCGTGGCGCCTGGACGTCCACGGCAACCCGGTGGGTCAGCCGCGCCGGTTCGCCTACCACCTGACCGGCAACGCGGCCCACCGCGACGCGCAGGTCCGCCACGCCCTCACCCGGCTGCTGCACTGGGCCACAGCGTGCGGCGTGAACGCCATCGCGGTGGGACCACCCGACACGACGCGGCAAGCATCGTGATCGGCAGACGCGCCCAGGGACACCGGGCCCGGCGACGGACGCCACCGCCCCCACGTGACCGGAGCGATCGCGTAGGGCATCGGAGCGCCCAGGCCGGACCAGGCGACCCTGGGCGTCAGGAACCCCGCCGCATTCCCGGACCGCGCACACGATGCCCGTCGCCGGACTGCGGAACGAAAGCAGGGAACCAGTGTGCCCAACACGGTTCGGGGCACGCGGCTGTGCATGCGCAACTCATGCACAGTCAATAGGTACGGTGTCTGGCCGTCGCCGGCGTGTCCGGCGGCTAGATGATGGTGACGCCGTAGGCGTTGGCCGCTTCGCGAACCGGCTGGAAGAACGTGGTGCCGCCGCTGCTGCAGTCACCGCTGCCGCCGGAGGTGAGTCCGAGAGCCTTGCTGCCGTCGTACAGCGGGCCGCCCGAGTCACCGCCCTCGGCGCACACGGTGGTCTGGATGAGGCCGCTGACCTTCCCGCCGGGGTGGCCGCTGTAGCGGACCGACACGTTGAGCGCGGTCACGGTCCCGGTGTGGGTGCCGGTGGTCGAGCCCTTGCGCGTAACCGACTCGCCGACGAAGGGGTCCGCGACGGTGAACCCGCCCGGGTGGCTCAGCGAGGTGTTGTCATAGCGGACGAGCGCGTAGTCGTTGCCGGGGAAGCTGTAGCCGACGGTCGGGCCGATCAGCGTGGTGTGGCCGGAGTTGGTGTACCACGTGCTGACGAGGCTGCCGCAGTGCCCGGCGGTGAGGAAGTAGTAGGTGCTGCCGCTGACCACGTTGAAGCCGAGTGAGCAGCGGTACTGCCCACCGTAGATGGCGTCACCGGCCGACAGCAATGGGCTGAACACACCCCGGGAGCGGTCGATGCGCAGCGCGCCGGCGTTGGCGCCCGCCGCACGCCTGAGCGTCGCGAGGTCGGCGTTGGAGACGGTGCTGTCGGCGGTGACGACGATGCGACCGGATGCGGCGTCGGTGTACCAGGCGATGCCGTCGACACCGGAGGTGTCCACGGCGCTGGTCACCGCGGCGAGTGCGGCGGTGTTGTACTGCGGGGAGGCCACGGCGGCGACCGTGGGTGAGGCGAACAGGCCGAGGGTGACCGTGCCGGCGATGACCGCCAGGACCCGGCCGACGCGGCGGTGCCTGAGGTTGGGGGTGATCCGCACTGACTTCTCCTTAAGAGTCAACGGGACCGGGACTGCGCGGCCGCGGCCTCCTCCAGGGTCCGGAGGCTGCCGCGGAGACGCTCCCGAGGGTTGGACCAAGGTTCATCCATTGGTGACCATCGACGCCAGGAGTCGAGCGGAAGATTTACCCAAAAGATACAATATGGATTATTCGGGACATGGCGGAGCGCGTCCGGGGGTGCCGGGCCGCCACCTCGATTAGCGAATCGACGTGCCACGATGTCACGCGGCGCGCCATTCGTGAGGTCATGCTGGTCGTCCAGCCCGGCGCGCGGTCCGGCCGCATCGGCTCCGCCGCGCAGTGGTGACACATCGACCTCTAGCGGCATGCATCGATGTGTGGTAGGAATTTTCCACCGTTGCGCAGCGGATGGCCAAAAACTCCACCACCCGAGGAGCACCCCCGATGTTCCGCTTCGTCCCCCGAATGGTCACAGTGACAGCGGCCGCGGCGATCGCCTGCGTGCTCGCCTTCGCCAGCCCCGCGCACGCCGCCACCTTCCTCACCCACGCCCAGGCCGCCGCACAGCTCAGCGCGGCCGGGATCACCTGGTCGTCCAGCGGCGGCTGCTCCAACCGCAACAACTCCACCTGCACCTCGTTCGAGCAGATCCGCCAGACCACCATCAGCGGCGTTATCACCCTGAAGAACGCCAGCGGCTGCGCCATCAACATCACCGCCGGCACCGAGACCGGCCACGCCAGCGGCACCTACAGCCACTGGAACGGCTACAAGGTCGACATCAGCAAGTACAGCTGCATCGGCAGCTACATCACCAACAACTTCACCTACGTCGGCTACATCTCCGGCTGGGGCTACCAGTACAAGTCCGGCGCCGGGAACCTCTACACCGACGAGGGCAACCACTGGGACATCCTCTACTACAACTGCGGCGGATGCTGACCGCGAGAAACGTCGCTGCTGCCCCGTGTCGCGCTGCGACACGGGGCAGCCCTGCGCGGTACGAGCCCGCTGGACAGGTCGCACCTGCGGGCCATCGCCGCAAAGCCGACGCAGCGACGAGGGCGTCACCGACGAGGCGAGCGGCGGAATCCGGTCGGCTCAGGCGCTGGCGGACCGGGCAAGGCGACGGGTGCCCCCATTGCGGCCACAGCAACCGCGGGCATCCGGTCGGCCCGACCGGGCCGGCGGACACGCGCAACGTCGTGCCGTTGCCGCGACGTGACGCCGGCTGAGTGGTGAAGGCGGCACCCGCTGCGGGGACTGCGGCCGCGGGCTTCACTCTTGCGCGACGGTCAGGGTGCTGGGGACGGTTCACTACCCTGGTGTTGTCGCGTACAGGAGATGTTCAACGGGTAGGGCCGACGTGTCGGCGGGATGGTGGGACTGATGCGTCGCCTTGCGCTGCTCACGGCGTTCGTGCTGGCCGGGCTGGGCGCGGCGCTGCTGTTCGACGTCGACGCCGCGTCACTGCCGCACTCGGACGCCTACCACTGGATGGCCTACCTGCTGCTGGCCATCGGTCTGTACGGTGCCACCTACGGCATCGACCTGGGCCAGGCCCGACACGACAAGAAGATCATCGTGTCGGCGGTGACCGTCGGTGTCGTCGCCAAAGCCCTGATCATCGGCGGCGTCCTCGCCCTGGCCTGGCGCGACCCGCTGTTTCTGCTGCTGGGCGTGGCGGTCGCGCAGATCGACCCGCTGTCGGTGGCCGCGCTGATGGGCGACGGCCGGATGAGCCCCCGGGCGCGCACCATACTGGCGGCGTGGTCGTCGTTCGACGACCCGATCACGGTCATCCTCACCGTGTACGCCGCCGCGGTCGCCGCGGCGTTCGGGCTCGGGACGGCGTCGGCGGCTGCCGACGGATCATGGCTGGCGGACTACGCGGTGGACCTGGTCGGCAACGTCGGCCTCGCCGCCGCGGCGTGGCTGGTGTGGCGTCACCTGCGGCCGCCGTTGTGGCTGCGGTATCTGCTGCTGGTCGGGTGCGCGGTCGCGGCGATGTTCACCGGCTGGATGCTGGCGATGGCGCTGATCGGACTGTTCGCCCGCCCGCCGGCACTGCAGCGGCTGATGCCCCGCATCACCGAGGCGGCCATGTACGCCGCCGCGGTGGCATTGGGTGTGCTGCTTGTCGGCGGCATCGACCTGCCGGCCGGCATCGCGCTCGGCGCGGTGGCGTTCGCCGCACAGGCCCTCGTCGCGTGGCCGCTGACCCGGGGTATGCCCCGCGCCGACCGCTGGCACCTGGCCGCCGCGCAGCAGCACGGCATCACCGCCATCATCCTGGCGCTGACGCTGGAGATCCAGTTCACTGGCGTCGTCGCGGTGATCGCACCGACCATCCTCACCGCCAATGTGCTGCACATGGCCGTCAACCACCTCCTCGACCGCCGCCTGACCCACGCGACGCCCGCCCGCGCGAGCGGCGACGCCGTCGTTGCGGTGGCGGTGGCGGACCCCGTCGCCGCGCAGCCGGCATCCATACCGACCCAACCGGCCACGCCCGACCAGCCCGACCCTGCGGACCGACCGCTGCCAGGCGCGCAGTAACCGCAGGTCAGGAACTGCGCTCCGGATGACTGCGGGGCAGATGCGGCACCCAGCCTGCGACACCGGCGCTATCAGATCGACCGCCTAAATTCGTCAATTCGGGCGAAGATTGATTTTCGTCTTCAATGTGTACACACCTGGCCGACAGATGCTAACAAGTTATGAGTCGGATGAACGGCATCGCTGATCGGCTTGCGTGGGAGGCTGCCATGCCAACGTACGGCACGCAGACGTACGTCCTGAAACACGTGATTCCCGCATCCTTCAAGAGCCCGAGCGCCGACGGCTCGGTCGAGGAGGGGATCCGGGCACACCTCCACGACGGCAATCGCGCGTTCTTCAGAGAGAAGTACCAGGAGGCGCTGTCGCACTACCTCGCCGCCTGGGGGCTGCTCCGTGCCTGGTCTCGGTCGTCTTCCCGGAGATCGTGGGCAGGCTGAGGCCCGAGTTGCTGCTGGACGTCGATCTCGTGCCGCACCTGGTCGAGAGCAGCGTCCAGCTTCATCGGCTGCGCCACTCGCTGGGTCCGGGGGCGGACATCATGCCCGCGATCGACCCGCCGTGGGAGCTGGCCGAGCTGACCGACCGCTACGGCGGTGAGGCGGACAGGGCGCTGCGCGCGCACCGGCTCGGCAGGGCGTTCCTGCGGCAGGGCGAGGTGGAGCTGGCCCGCCGTCATGCCGACGAGACACTGTCGGCGGCCACCGAAGAGCAGCGGCCCGACGGCTTCTTGCTGCTCGGCGCCGTCGCGCTGGCCCAGGGCGACGGTGACGGCGCGCGTGCGCACTTCTCCCAGGCGATTGACGCCTACGACAGCGCGGGCAATCTCGATGCCCGCGCGGCGACCGAACACAACCTTGGGGTCGTTAGCAGTCTCGCCGGCGACGCGGAGGGGGCGGCGGTACGCTTCGCCGCGGCGGCCACCCGGCTTCCGCCAGTGCTCGACTGGTCCGTCACGCAGGTGCTGAATCCAGGCAGTTCCTCGGTCACCCGCCCGATCGGCGCGGCCGGGCTGCCGCTGCTGATGAAGGCCGGAGCCGAGTGGAGCCACCTGCCGACCGCCGCCGGGGCGCCGCGCCAGCTGCTCACGCTCACCACCGGAGACGGCGCGCTGGTGATCGACCTGGCCGCAGGGGCCGCTGAACTCGAAAGTACCGTGCTCAAGCCGCGCGTCACCGAAACCGTCGCCGAGCGCCTGATCATCGACCTGGCCGACCGCGATCTGTTCACGGCCACACTGGCGCACGTCCGCGGCTTCGCCCTGCCCATGGCGCTCGGCGACACCTACCACGCGCTGGGCCGGTACGACCTCGCGGACCGCTATTTCCGCGCCGCCGCAAGCTACCGCTATCTCAACCAGGCGATCGAGCTGCCGGTCGTGTGGGCCAGGCTCGCGCGTACCTACGTGGCAGAGGGCGACCGGCACTACCGGCAGCAGGACACCACCGCCGCGACGGCAGCGTACGAGCGCGTCGTCAGGGTCGTGGACGGCGGCTTCGAGCTGGTCGGCCCGCTCTACGAGGGGGCGTTCGAGCCGCTGGCCGAGGAGACGCTCGAGCTGCTCAAGGCGCCCGACCCGCTGACCTTCGACGCCGTCGACTACGCACGCCGCATCGTGGTGCTGCAGGCGCTGTCCAGCCTCCAACAGATCGCCAACAGCATCAACTATCTCGGCATCCCGGACGACGTCATCCCCATCCACCCCTGGCGCTATCTGCAGAACCAGGCGCGCTACTTCGCCGGTCAGGCGATCCAGGCCGAACGGGCGTACCTCACCTTCAAGGGCACCGCGGAGAAGGAGGCGTTCACCCGCCTCGCGCTCGAACAGGCCGTTGCAGCCCAGAAGTCGGCGGTGAAGGTCGAGCAGAAGAAGCTCGAGGTCGCCGAGGAACAGGAGCGAGTCGCCCGCGCCAGCCGGAAGCTCGCCGAGGACCGCATCCAGCGTGCGAACGAGAGCTGGGAGGACTACGCGGCGGTGGCCGAGCAGACCGCCTTCTACGACGAGATGAGCGCCTTCTACGCCGCCCCCGAGGGCGGGGTGCACGTCGATCCCGACCACGCCCAGAAGCTCGGCATTCAGCTCACGCACGTCCACGAGCGCTACACCGGCCTGTTTGGCAGCTCCGACTTCTACTACGTCAAGGACGTCGCCAAGAGCGACCTGTTCCGCACCATGAATCGCAGCCGCAGCAAGCTCACCCGTGAGCTGGAGCTGCGCAACCTGGACCGGAAGATCAGCGATCTCGGTGGCGAGCTGGAGGTCGCCAAAGGTCAGGTCTCGTCGGCGGTGAAGGGAAAGCAGGCGGCACAGGCGCAGCTCAAGCTCGCCGAGCTGCACGCGCGGCAGGCAGGTGCCCAGCTCGCCGCCTTCCAGGACCAGGAGCTCACGCCCGAGCTGTGGGACCGGCTCGCCGAGGCGCAGCGCGAGATCAGCCAGCGCTACCTGAACTGGGCCATCGGCGCGGCGTTCCTGATGGAGCGCGCCTATGAGTTCGAGTACGACACGACCGCCAACCGCATCTGTACCAGGCCGTACTAAACCGCAATCTGGACATGCTCGTCGGCATGGGCGCCGGGATCGCCGGCGGCATCGCCGGATACTGGATCGCCGGCTACGCCATGATGAAGCCGTTCTACGCCAACCCGAACCGCGACCCCCAGGCACGGGCACTGGCCCGCGCGGCGGGGATCAAACTGGGCGTGAACGTCGACCGGGTCCAGTTCGAGGTGGAGAACAGACCCGATCTGGCGCGCTACGGCTCGCACCCCTGGGGTGAGCACAAGATTGTCATCAACCGGGCGCACGTCGGCAACGACTACCTGAAGTTCCGGCACACCGTCGCGCACGAGCTCCACCACGAACTCGCTGACGTGGGCCTGACCCCGCAGGTGCACATGAAGCTCTACAGCCGCTATCCCCACGGCGACCAGATCAGCAATCCCTTCGAGCGCGAGGCGCAGAACTTCGCCAGCTTGCGCTTCGACGGCATGCCGACCGACACGCAGGGATTTTCCTACATCGGCATGCCGTCCGTGACCGCGCAGGCGGACCCCGACCACTACGAGAGCCGGGGACCCGAGCCGTACGCCTAGGAAGCGAGGTGGCGATTGACCAGCATCGCCACCTCTGCGCCCCGCGCCGCGCCGGATCAGGCCGTGACGCAAGGGATGGTGCCGTTGAGCGCGAACCGGCTCGGCGGGGGTGATCCGGCCGGTGCCGTCGCGCTGAACCCGAACGTGGCGGCTCCGCCCGGGTTGATGGTGGCCACGTAGAACGCGGGAGTCGCGGTCGCCTGGTCGCCCGCGCGGGTCACGGTCGCGTTGAAGGCGCCGCCGAGCACGTCCGCGGTCGGCAGCGTGAACGTGACCGTCCAGTTCTGCAACACTGTCGACGCGGTCATGTTCTCCACGGTCACGGTCACGGTGAACTGCGTGCCGTAGGTGATGATCGAGTTCCGGCAGGTCGGGGTGGGCTGGATTGCCCGGGTGGTGAACGTGACCGGGTCCGAGCGCACCGACCGGTTGCCGTTGGGGTCGAAGGCGACCACCACCACCGTGTAGGTCGTGCTCGGTGTCAGGTTGTTGAGGTAGACGGTGCCGACGCTGTTCGTGGCCCAGTCTGTCCACACGCCGTTGACCTGGCGCTGCACCCAGTAGCCGGCCACCCGGTTGTTGTCGGTGGAGCCGTTCGTGTTGATCGTGGCGGCGACCGTGCTCACCGAGTACGCGAACGGTGTGGCCGGTTTGGTGGGCGGAATCGAGTCGGGCAGCGGTGCCGTGGTCACGACGTTGTAGCCCGACGGGCTGCTCGTGGTGTAGCCCGAGTTGGCCTGGGCGTTGGCGATGACCCGGTACTCGTACACCTTGTCGGGGGTGAGCCCGCTGTGGGTGAACGACGTGGTCGTACTGTGGGCCAGGTCGTACCAGGGGACCAGCGGGCCGTCGATGACCTGGATGGTGTAGTCCTTCACCGGACCGGCCACCGCGGCCCAGGTGATCGTGATGCTTGTCTGGGTGACCTGGGTCGCGACCGGCATGCCAGGTGTGGGCAGCGGCGTGGCCGCGGTGGCCGGGCTGGCGGCGACCGTGGCGGCGACCACGACGGCCATGGCCAAGCCGAGCAGGCGAGGGAGGCTGTGGGAGTTCATGACGGGATCGTGCATGATCGGGCCCGCGAACCCCGCTGTGATTGGACACCGTTGGACGCCCGCGTGGACGGTGACGATGTCCGACGTCTTCGCATCGGTGAAGGTGAGTGAGGCCAGCGGGGACTGACCCGCCGCTGACCGGCTTCAGGTCCTCGAACGATCTGTGGACGACTCGTGGCGGGGCACCACGACGTACACCCTCCACGGCCGTCCACCTTGGCCGTCCACCTTTGCGGTCACGCCCTGGTCGCCGGTGTGGGGTTGGGCGTATCCGTACTGGTAGCGTCCCGGATGTGGGATACTCCTTCACTTTCGACAAGCCGCACGACGGGGTGGCCGTGGACTGTGCGTTCAACGGTTACCAGATGAATTTCGTCCGCCTGATCATGATCGAGGCGGGTGCGATCGCCGGCGACGGGTTCACGGCGGCGATTCACAACCCCGGGCTGGAGACCTGCGCTGACACCGTGCCGGCGATGAATTTCCTGTCCAATGACGGCTGGCACATCACCGCCCACGAGGCCGCATTCATCGCCTCCCGACTGCGCCAAGCGGTGGAGCTGCGAGTTGTCCCCGACCTGCTGAGCTTCTTCGACGACCGCCCCGGCGCCGCCGACGTACGGGACTGGGTGGAGGAGTTCGCGGCGTTCAACGAGCGCGCTGCTCGACGAGACGGGTACTACGTCTGTTGAGCCACGGCACGCCGCGCCATGCGATCTGGCTGGAACTCCCTTTGCCGCTGGGCAAACGGGATCGAGTGACGGCGTTTGGTTCCGTCTCGACGCGCTGACCGGTGCCGTGCCGCCCCGGATTTGGGTGGACCCTGCAGGAAGCGGTCATCTGACTGATCAACTTGATGGTTGCCTCACGTGACCGCCAACGCCGCATACATTGCTGCCCTCCCGCTGCGTCAGCGCCGGGGGAGCGGTGTCGTTCGGTCTTCGGGAGACGAGATGCGGGCAAGCATGCGCGGGGGTAATACGACAGAGGCGACCAACAGGAATCCGTAGGCGAGCCGCCACGCTGCGACCTGGGAATACTGTCTCACCACAAACGGGATGGTCGCATCCTCTACTAGAGCGTTCCGTACGGCGACCGTCACCGACACCACGCCGATCAAGGTAATGTCGCGTGCTTCTATTTCCGACAGTAAGCCGGTCATCACGGCGGCAGCGTCGATGATACCGATTGCTGCCGCACCCGCGAATATCAACACGATGACTCTGATGAGCCGCATGGACATTCGGAGCACTCTTATCCGTAGCAGTGCAAACGCCGGTCAGGGTGGCAGCATAGCTATCGACAATGACAAAACCCAGAGAGGTCGTCTCCCGGAGAACTGCCCCGAGCGTAGCGCCGAGCGTGAGCGCAAAGGCCAGTACGACGGCAGGTGGCCAACTCTCGAAAAGGTACATGCCTACCGCGAGAATCAGAACCGCACACACGAGCACCTCGGTCGCGATCGTCGAACTGGTCAGGTAGCCGAGAACTCCACCAGTCCCCGAAATGACGAGCAGTCCAGCGGCTTTGTCCAGGATCCCGTTCACCGTCAGGACGCCAACCCCGGACGGCGGTTCCCGACGCTGTGCGGGAGCCGCCGTCTGCGCAGCCAACAGTGTGAACGCACCGCCGATCAAGGCAGACAAGAGGGTAGCGAGAAAACCGACCGCCTCAGGCTTCACAGCGAAAGCATGGAGACGGGGCGAACCGTTGTCCATAGGGCGCCAGTGCTCTCACCGCGTTGCTCAGGCGACGCTCGCCGATGCGGCGGCGGCTGAACTCACCAGGCGACGGATCGCGTAGCGCAGGACCTGCTTCGTTCGTGTGGCGCAGCGCCGCAGAGACCACATTGGTCCGCGCGTTCGTCCACGCCGCCGGGCTGGCTGACCTGCGTTGTAGGGGTGGACCTGCCGACCCGGGCCCCGATTCCGCCATCGGATCTTGGCCAGCCGGACGAGCGTGGCAGGGTCGCCGTCGTCCGGTGGCTTTCCGTGTGATGTCGGTGTATCGACACTGACCGGTAGGTTGCTCGGGTGGGCGGTCCCGTGTTCATCAGCTACAGCCACGCCTCCGATGGCGGCTACGTGGAGCGGCTCGCCGCCTACCTGGAGGCGGCCGGGGTGGCGGTCTGGTTCGACCGGGAGATCGTCAGCGGCGACCGATGGGGCGACGTGATCGAGGCGCGTATCGAGTCCTGCACCGTGTACGTGGTAGTCATGACGCCGGCCGCCAAGGCGTCGCCCTGGTGAGCCGGGAGATCATTCGGCAGAGGAGTTGGGTAAGCCGATCCTGCCGCTGCTGCTGGACGGCACGGTGTTCTTCCGGCTCGGTGACGTCCAGTACGAAGACGTCACCGGCGGCCGTATGCCGTCGGCCGCGTACATCCAGCGGCTCTCCGCATCCGCATCCCCGGTTGGGTCCCAGCCTGAACGAACGTCGGCACCGCCACGACGGCCGCTCGGCACGCTTCTTGCCACCCTCACCGGCCACGCGGGCACGGTGATGTCGGTGGCGTTCAGCCCGGACAGCCGCACCCTCGTCACCGCCGCCGGCGACAAGACGGCCCAGCTGTGGCACGTGACCGACCCCGACCACCCGACACACACCGCCACCCTCACCGGTGTCCGGCTGTGGAACGTGACGGACCGCGACCGCCCGACACTTACCGCCACCCTCACCGATGGCCTCTCTACGATGTCGGAGGTGGCATTCAGCCCGGACGGCCGCACGCTCGCCACCGCCGGCGACAGAACGGTCCGGCTGTGGCAGGTGTAGTCCGTCGCAGATGCGGTGTCAGCGGTGACAATCGGCCCATGAGCCGCTGTTTGCGCTGATCAGCACGCAGAGTCGATCGTCTGATCGGCTTTCTTGCTCGCGTGGGTGTGTGCGCTCCCGCTGCCAGTGAACCTGTCCGGTGGACGCGCTCGGCCGAACCGGTGGCTTCGGCGGCGATCAGGCGGCCCGGGGCGACTGATCGGAGCGCCTGCCAACGATGAACGGCGGCGGCTGGAAGCTGGTCAAAGCCAGTGCTAGGTCCATTGTGGAACAGTCTGCCGTCATGGCCGGTGGTGGCATGGAAATCGCGCTGGAACCATCTGCCGGGATCGACGCCACGTCGCCTGACCGCGGAGGAACCGTGCCCGACACCACGCCACCCGAGCAGCCCGCCTCCGGGCCGCGACCCGGGCGGGTCACCGCCGCCGACGTCCGCGCGAAGATCGCGACGATGGGCGAACGCTGGCAGTACCACGCGTTCATCTCGTACTCCCGCACGCCCGACCAGCGCCTGGCCCGAGCCCTGCGCCGCGCCCTGCGGTCGGTGGGCAGCCGCTGGTGGGAGCGGGGCAGGCTGAGGGTGTTCCTCGATGCCGAGAATCTTGCGACCGGCTCGGACCTGCTGGGCCGCCTGCAACACGCCCTCGACGGGTCCGCGCACATGATCCTGCTGGCCAACCGCGCCTCGGCCGGTCGGCCCTATGTGCAGCAGGAGGCGGCCCACTACCGCGCCACCAGGCCCGACGAGGACGTCATCCTCGTGCACACCGGTGACACGCTGGCCTGGTCGGCCGGGGCCGGCGACTTCGACCCGGCCACCGACGCGCTGCCGCCGGTGCTGCATGGCGCGTACCGGCGCGAACCCGTCTGGGCGACGCTCACCCCGGCGGTGCTGCGGCCGCTGCGCCGGCGGGCCGCGATCCGGCGGGCCGCCGCGGCATTGGCCGCCGACATCCTCGAGGTCGACCCGGAACAGCTGGGCCACGTGGAGGTCCGCCGGCACCGCTGGCGTCTGGCCACCGTCAGCGGCGGGTTCGTCGTGGCGCTGGTCGCCGGCCTGATCGGCGGCAACGCCTACCTCGACAACCTCCAGGAACAGGCCATCGCCGCGTCGTCGTTGCTCAGCACCGCCGCGCATGCTGCCCGTGCCGACGGTGACCACACCGCCGCCGCCCAGTTCGACGCCGCCGCGTGGCTGCGCCACACCAACGACAGCGCCAAGACCGACCTGCTCAACGACCAGAACACCCCGCTGCAGACCCTCATCCCCGCCGCCGGCGGCGCGTTCAGCCCCGACGGGCAGCTGCTGGTCGCCACCGGCACGACCCAGCCCGCCCGGATATGGAACGCCACCGGCACCGTGCCCGCCGCCGACCTACCCCGCCCCGTCGACCTGCCCCGGTTCGTGCCGGGCACCCGGATCCTGCTGGCCCGCGACCGCGAACATCCCGCCACGGTTCTGCGCTGGGACCTGGCCGACCCGGCCAAACCCGCGGCACTGGCGCCCATCGACACCGGCTTCGCCAAAATCACCGCCCTGATCACCGACCCGGCCGGCAAGCGGCTCGCCGTCGGCGCCGACAGCGGCCACGTCCGGCTCTGGGACCTGCCCGCAGCCACCGCTGCCGGGCCCGGCTTCGCCGGCACCGGCGAGGCGGGGGAGGTCACCGCGCTCGCGTTCAGCACCGACGGCACCCGCCTTGCCGTCGGCAGCACCCAGGGCTCGATCGACCTGTGGCGCCTGAACGGCGCCGAACCCGAACACCTCGACCGGCCGGTGCCGCCGACCGGCTCCACCCAGTTCCGGATCACGTTCGGGCCCGACGCCGACAGCGCCGTCATCCTCGACGACAACAGCAACGCCTTCCGCTGGGTGCTGCGCGACGACCCCGACCGCATCCAGTACACCGGTTCCCATCACCTCGCCCTCGGCGGCGCCTACACCGCCGCCCTCAGCCCCGACGGGTCGACCCTGGCCGCCATGGCCAACGACGGCACGCTGCAGCTGTGGAACATGGCCTTCCCCACCGACCCGCTGCCACTGACGCAGCCCCTCAAGCCCGTCCCGCCCCGCTTCCAGGAAGCGGCCTCGTTCCCAGACCGGACGTCGCTCACCTTCAGCCCCGACGGGCGTAGCCTGCTCGCCGACCTGGGCACCCAGCCGGCGATCCTGTGGCACCTGCCCACCACGTACTTCCCGGCCGCGGGCCTGATCTCGACCGTGAAGGGCTCCGCCACCGCCGACGCACTGCTCGCCGTCGACGACGGCACCGTCACCGGCCTGTACACCCTCACGGACCCGCCCCGGCTCACCACCCTCACCAGCGAATCCCAGGCCGGCACCGCCGTGGCCGCCAGCGCCGACGGCCGCGTCATCGCCGCCGGATACGACGACGCCACCCCCGCGGTACGCATCCACTACGGTGACGGGCACACCACGACCGCCACCATCGCCCTGCCCGGCGGCGAGCTGGTCGAAGTCACCGCGCTGGCCCTCAACCGCGACGGCACCACCCTGGCCGTAGCCACCGGCGCCAACCCGCCCGCGCTCTACCTCATCGACCTGCGCGACCCGGCGGCGAAGCCGAAACCTGTCAAGTTCCCCGTCAGGACCAGCTCGGACATCACCGCTCTGGCGTTCACCGCCGACGGCCGGCGCCTGGCCGTCAGCGGCAGCGACCTGCAGATCCGCGACCTGCAAGGCGGCACGGTCACGCTCACCGGCGGCGGCGCGGCCGACACGCTCGCCTTCACCCTCGACGGCACCGGACTGGCCGCAGGCATCGGCGGGCTCACCGTGTCCCTATGGAACGTCGACATCCCCGCACCCCTGGCCACCCTGCCCGAAGCACCCCAGGTCAACGGGCCGCCGAAGGCGCCGATCGCGTTCAGCCCCGACGGGCGCACGCTGGCCGCCGGGGCCACCGACGGCATGGTCCGCCTCTGGGACGTCACCGACCGCGCCCACCCCGCCCTCATCGGCAACCCGCTGCTGAGCAGCGTCACCACCCAGGACCGCTACATCACCTCACGCCGCTACGTCGTCGGTGTGCAGACCGTCGGCTGGTCCGCCGACGGCGCCATGCTCGCCGCCGTCAACGTCGACGGCACCGTACGCCTGTGGCACACCGACCCGCGGCGCATCATCGACCGGATCTGCACCGCGACCGGCGCGAACCTCACCGAGGCGACCTGGCGCAAGTACGCCCCGACGCTGGACTACGAGCCCCCGTGCGACCGGCCCGCCGGTGCCGCCCCGATCGAGGTCAAGGTGCCGGAAGCCTCCGGGGCACCCGCCTCGGCGGCTGCGACACCCGGCGGGCCCGCCGCGGCCTGCAAGGCCGCCGACCTCGACTTCGCGTATGGGAAGAAGACCGAGTCGCAGTTCGGCGGCCAGTTCACCGTCGCCCTGGAGATCACCAACAAGTCGGGTGCGGCGTGCGGGCTGTTCGGGGCGCCCAACGTGACGCTCACCGGTCCGCCGCACGACCTGTTCGGGCCTACGTACATCATGCGGGGCGAGCCCCGGCCCGCCGACGGGATCGTGCTGGCCGCGGGCGCGAAGGCGCACGTCGACCTCACCTACCTGCTCGACGGGCCCGAAACGTCCTGGCAGCCGGACAAGGTCAACATCACCCTGTCCGGCGGGGGCGGCACACTGTCGCTGCCCTGGCCGGCGAACACGCCGGTCGTACGGCAGGACGCGGCCAGCATGCCGGGCACGTTCGTGGGTACCTATCTGCTGAGCCCGTAGGACCGGCACCTCACCGGGCGGTGCTGCCAGGTGTGTCGCGGAGATCGCCGCTGTCGCGCCCGGCGGCACCGCCACGCGTCGCCGCCCGCGGTCATGACGATGGCCGGCCTGCTCAGGCGAGGAGGGCGGCGAGCTGGTCGCGCAGGGCCCGGCGAAGCAGCTGGACAGCCTGTTCGACGCGTGGCTGCACGGCAAGACGAAGCCGAAACTCCGAGGTCGAAGGTGTAGCCGAATTACTCTCCCAGGTTCAGCAGTTCACCGACGGTGGCGGTGGGGTGGCGGTGGCGGTGGCGGCGTCGAGCCCGGCGGATTCCCGATGGTCAGGGGCAGCCGGGTGCCTACCGAGACCGAACGCGGCACACTGGACCACTGCGTCGCACGCGACACCACCACCGCCTCGCAGGGGCAGGTCGTCGGGTACATCGACTACGCCGACAGCTGGGTGGAGCTGAGCGTCTTCGCACCCCGGGCTGGTGGCATACAACACCGTCTACGTCGCCTACTCGGCGGGCTACGGCGACGCGCAGCACACACTCACCGTCAACGGAGGCTCGCCCACCATCGCGAACTACCCCAACACCGGCCGGGAGACCTGGCGGCAGGCCCCTGTCGGGGTAACGCTGGCGGCCGGCTGGAACACGGTGCGGCTGACCTTCCTGTCCCGCTGGGCCGAACTCGACTACATCGAGGTGGCGTAGCCCGACCCGCGCACCGGCTCCGCTACTCGGCGGGGCCGGTACGCTCGCCCTGCTGCCCAACGGCGGCCGTGTGAGCGGTGGTCAGGGGCGGACGGGATCTGCGGTGACACGGGCCAGCACCGCGTGCAGCCGCGCCCGGTCGACCGGTCCGCCGGGTGGTGCGACGTAGAAGGCGACCCAGCCGGGACGCGCCTGCTGGCCGGCGAGGCCGAACTCCACGGCCACCGGGTGAGCGCAGTTCCGCGCCAGATCAGGCCGCCGGTCGAGGACAGCGTCGACGGTTCGCGGCGAATACGACTCCCCCTCGCGCCAAAGGGTTTCCGCGCCCACCGAGGACCAGGCGTTCACCGCGCCCAGCTGCGCGAAGGCGGCCCTGTCACCCGGCTCCCCGTCCAGCAGCGCCCGCAGGCCCGCCGCGGCGGTGATGCGCCCGGGGACGCCGTGCGTGGCATCCGACGCCCCGATCGTCGCCAGCACCCGGGTCACCGCGTCGGCCGCCTGCTGCCACTGCTCGGCCGGGAAGGCCGCGCCGACGAAGGCATTGCCAGGCCACATGACCTCGACCCCGAGGTGCCCCACGCCGTTCGACATCGGCTCGAGGAACGCGGCCGGATTCCCGTCGATGACGACCGCCCGCTCCCACCGGCCGTCGGGAGCCGCCTGGACCAGCGGCTCGACCGGCAGTTCCGCACTCAGGAGTTCCCGCAGACCCGACATCACGCAACCCTCGCGCACCGCGCGCCGAGCGGGACCCGCACGCCGTGGGCAGCCAGTTCGTCGCCGGTACAGATCCAGAAGTCCATCTCCGAAGAGTACGGTCGGCGCGGGCCACGGCCAACCGGACCGCGGCAGCCAGCTCATCCGCACTGGCAGCTCCCGGCTGGACGTCGACGCCGGCTGGCTCGACGCCATCCGCGACTACCGCAAAAGACGGTGCGTCCGCCTCGGCCGACGGCGTCGATCCTGCCGTCGGCGTGCACGGCGATCTTGACGTCACCGGTGATGCGCAAGAACAACGAGGCTAGCGCCGGGTTGGCGGCGGCGGCGGCGTTTAGCACGACCAGCGTCTGGGCGAAGCCACCCTGGCGGTCGGCGCGGACGATCAGGTCCACCCCGGAAGCACCGCGGCATAGGTCGCGCCCGCGCCCGACACGGTCGGCACGGGCAGCGCCATCGGCAGGGTGAGGCCAAGCGTTTCACCCGCCGACGTCATCACGGCCAGTGGTCCCGGACCGCCGCCCGAAAGCCGCAGCTCGGACGTCGACACGGCCGGCGACAAGGTGCCGTCGGAGTTACGGTGCAAGCTCGCGTCCAGACCCTTCCACTGCCCGCCGACGTACTTGCGAACCGGGACGAGACTGGTGGTCAGTCGCAGCGCGCCCGTCGGCAGCGCGGTGACGGTCTGCGTCTCGGTCGTGGAGCCGACGACCTCGACGGCCCGGCCGGTACGCCATGCCTGAGTCAGTGCTTCGGTGGTGGTCATCTGATGCTTCGGCTCGCTCGGCGCAGCCGGTGGTGCGAGGAGGCGAGCGGCGCCCTCGGCGGGGGCGGCCGGCCCGGCGAGGCCCGCGGCCACTACGGCGAGGGCGGTGAGTGCGCTGATACGTACGGCGTTGCGGCTTCGCAATGAAACCATGGGAACCCCGATCATCGGCACGGGGTATCCATCGACCCCGCTGGCGCTCAGTAAAGCAGGGCAGAGTAATTCACGGGGGGCGATGAAAGACGCATATGTGGCAGGTGCGTCAGCGCGGCTTGCGGCTTTGGTGGCATGGTCCGGTAAGGAAGGCAGTACTGCCTTACGCGGCTAAAGCAGCCTCGGCCACATATGCGGTATTTGAAACACGTCTTGCACTTCGATCTCTCCATGCTCGGAGATCGTGTCGGCGATGCGGCGCAGTAGAGCAGGCACGTCGCCTTGCCCAGGACCCTGCGGATTGGCCTGGGAGAAGTGGCGGACGATCCAAGACTCCATCGAACCCTCTTCTCCCTGCTATGTGCAGCGTGCTGCCAAAGCTTCAAGCGGTCGGCGAGGAGGGACGCTGCGAGGTGGGTCCTCCTCTACCGGGTGGCCTGGGCTGGCGCCGGCGTGGTGACGCCTCCTGCTTGGCGCTGCCCGATCACCTCACCAGGCCGGCGAGGTGTCTCTGCGCCAGATCGTCGACGATCGGTTGAGTGTGAGGGTCGTCGCCGGTGATTGCGCTGCCGTCGGCGTTGGTGATCGTGCAGTACAGCAGGTAATGCCCACGCACGTCCCAGGCCACATTCGCGGCCGCGCGGGAGATCGCATTTGTCTTGCCCCCTGCGATGACGCCATCGTATTTGGGGCGGTGCCTTAGTTGGCGTAATGGGCGCACTCGCAATCGAAATCGTGACCTCCGGCATAGAGACGGCGGCGCTGCTGCCGCGTCGACGTATTTCAGCACCTGCGCAGATCATCCCCGTGCTGCTGCTGGGCGTGGCACTGCGGATCCGTGAGATCGACGCCGTTGCCCGCCGTGCCCGCAGACAGGCGTCCCCCCTGCCCGGCAGACATATTGCGGGTGGGCAGGCGACCAGCGCGACCACAATGGTCCGCTGGGCCATGATCCATCTCTTCGCCCAGCGGTTCTCAAACGCATCGCCCCAGCCCAGCCCGGTTACGTGGTCTGCTCGGTGGCGGGCAGGGCTCCCTGGCTGGTGAGCCAGGCGACCAGGTCGTCGAAGTGGTGGCGGCGGGCGGCATCGAGCGGGGTCAGCCCGTCCCACGGTGCGACCCGGTTCAGGTTCGCACCGTGCTGGAGCAGGTGCTGGACAGTGGCCTGCTGTCCGCCGTGGCGTGCGGCCCACAGGGCGGCCGCGAGTAGCAGGCCTGTCCAGCCCATCGGGCCGTGATCAGTGTTCCTGAATGGACGCATCTTCACCAGCGGATTCCAACATTCCTTCAGGTTGGCGGGCAGGCGCGTCGACATCCTGGTGGCCTCCGCCACCCATCGACAGGAGGACGCGTTGAGAAGATCGGTTTCAGCCGTCGCGGCATCGCTCGCCGCAGCGGTGCTGTTGGCCATTTCGCCGAGCGCGGCGCACGCCTTGGCCGACCGTGCGCCGCTCGGCAGGTTCGAGACCATGGGCGTCGGCTACGGCCAGGCCGCGCGCCTGGTCGGCTGGGCGCTCGATCAGGACTGGCCGGGCAGCATCAAGGTCGACGTCTACATCTCGGGAAACCTCGCCCAGTCGGTCGACGCCAACGCCTACCGGCCTGACATCGGCGCGGCCTACCCGGGCACCGGCAGCAACCACGGGTTCGACGTCACCGTCACCGTGCCGTCCGGCGCCAGCGTGTGCCTGGTCGCGAAGAACACACCCAGCGGACCGTTCGGCGCAAGCGACACCACGCTGGGCTGCAAATCCTTCGGCAACGCCACGCGCCGGATCAGCGCCGGGTTCGACCCGTGGTGGACGGCTGCCGGGCAGCGCGCCAGTGCCGCCGAACCGGACACGTTCAGCTACGGCGACACCATCGTCGCCGCGTACCAGGTCGGCCGGTACGAGTCCGGCGGCGGTGCGGACAACATCGGCGTGGCGGTCTCGACCGACGCGGGCGTCACCTGGTCCCAGTCGTACCTACCCGGCATCACAGTCGTCGCGGGTGGCCCGCACCAGCGAGTCAGCGACCCGGCCGTCGCCTACGACCGGGCACACAACACCTGGATGATCGTCTCCATGCCCATCGTTCCCGGCAACGATGGCTCGGGAGCCCTGATCAGCCGCTCCACCGACGGCGGTGCCACCTGGCGCGCCCCGGTCTGGGCACTGGGCAACGACGGCAACCGCTGGGACAAGTCCTGGGTCGCCTGCGACAACCGCTCCGGCAGCCCGTACTACGGCCGCTGCTACGTGTCGATCGAGGGGTTCGGTGCCGGCCAGCCGGACTCGGTGTATCTGGCGACCTCCACCGACGGCGGCGCCACATGGTCGCCGAAGGGCACTTCCGCCGCAGGTCCGCTGAACCATCAGGGCACGCCGGGCGCGATCGCGATCCTGCCCAACGGCACCGTGGCCGCGCTGTTCGTCGAATTCGCCCCGGATGGCAACTACCTGGCCGAACTCACCTCGACAAACGGCGGGGCGACCTGGAACGGTCCCACCCGGATCACGGCGGCACGGTACCACCAGGCGCCGTTCGTGCGTGACCTGCTGCCCCTGCCCGACGCCGCCGTCGACGCCATGGGCCGGATCGTGGTCGTATGGGAGGATTGCCGCAACTACCCGAGCTGCGCCCGAGACGACATCCTGATGTCGACCTCGACCGACGCGTTCACCTGGACCAGTCCCGTCGTCGTGGCCCGCCCGTCGCCGAATGGCGACCTGTTCATGCCCAGCATCGGCACCGACCAGTGGGACACGGCGCAGCCGCAGACCCTCGCCGTGACCTACCACGCTGAGGCGGACCAGTCGTGCACTCCCGACGGCGCGGGCGGCACCCCGGTCTGCACCGTATCGGTCCTGCTGGCGACCTCCCGCGATGCCGGCCGAACCTGGGCCTCCGGGCCGGCGTTGGCCGGGCCGATGGAGGTCCGGGCGATGGCCAAGGCGAACACGCTGGGCATGCTGGGCGACTACACGTCGACGTCGGTGGTGCGCGGCAACGCGATCAGCGTCTTCGCGGCCGCCGCCGGTCCGGGCACGGCTACCCCGAACCTTGACCAGGCACTCTACGCAGCCGGGCCGCTGCCGCTCGGGGACGCGGCCGCCGCCGCGAACGCCAGCAGCGGCACCGGGCCGATCACTGCGGGCACGGTCGCCAAGTGCGTGGCGGCGACTCCCAGCGGCACCACGGTCCAGTTGCAGGCGTGCACCGGCGGTGCCGACCAGGAGTGGACGTACACGGCGGGCACCCTGCGCGTGCAGGGCAACTGCCTCGATGCAGGCGGGGCCGCGGCCAATGGCACTCGCGTACGGACGCTGGCCTGCTCGGCCGGGGCGTCGCAGCAGTGGCTCAAGCAGGCCGACGAGTCGCTGTTCAACCCGTGGTCGGGCCGCTGCTTGGACGCGCCGGGCACCGCCGACGGGACTAGGCTTCAGCTGTGGGACTGCAACCACGGCGCCGCGCAGCGCTGGTTCCACGTCACGTATGCGGGCAGTGACACTCTCGGCTGGGGAAAGCAGCTCAACCTGCGCACGTTCCTGCGCTCGGCCGACGGACGGTTCCGGTCGGTGCTGCAGGCCGACGGCAACCTGGTCGTCTACGGCCCCGGTATGCAGGTGCTGTGGGCCACCAACATACTGTCGCCGGCCGTGCGGCTGGTGCTGCAGACCGACGGCAACCTGGTGGAGTACTCGGGCAACAACACCGCCACGTGGGCCTCCAACACCCGGGGTGCCCCGGCCCATCACCTGACCATGCAGAACGACGGCAACCTGGTCCTCTACAGCGGCACCGGCCAAGCCGTCTGGAGCACCGGAACCTGCTGCCACTGACACGGTCGCCAGCCGGGTCCGAGGGCGCCACCGCGGCTCGGACCCGGCTCGGGGCTGCGAAGCGGAGACGGGCCGGGACGGTCGGCGCCGTCCCGGCCCGCATCTGGTCGGGCATCAGTCCCGGGCGTACTCGATGGAACGGCCGTGCTGGTCGACCAGGGTCAGCGTCCCGCCCGACACCCGCCAGCGGTAACTGGTGCCCTCCCTGCAGGCGGTGACCGAGTCGGAGGCGCCACGCGTCGGGTGGACCGCGAAGCCGCCACCGGCGGAGAATTCCAGGTATCCCTCGCACGCGGCGAAGCTGCTGGCGAAAGTGAACCCGCCGTCGCTGCTGAAGTGCCAGGTCAGCACGTCGATACCGGCGTTGTCGAGCCAGTCGCCGACCAGTGCGGCCGGCGCCGCCGGTGGGGGCGGGGGCGCCGGGTCGGACACGATCGGTGCGGTGCCGGCGGCCGGCGGTGCGGGCGGTGCCGCGGACGGCTCGTCGGACCCGCACCCGGCGGGCAGGCTGGCGGCGGTGATGGCCGCCAGCGCCGCCGCGGCGCGCGCGGCACGTTCGGTGATCTTCATGTGAGTCTCCTTCCGGTCAGTCGATACGGAATTCGTTCATCCCGCCGTTGGCCGCGAGGCTGCGGTGCAGGTCGACGGCATCGACGGCGAGCGTGCCCGATTCGGCGTAGATCTCGGCCCGGGTGATGTTCTCCCAGCCGCGGCCGCAGACCGTGCTCGGCGTCCACGTGTTCGCTCCGGGCAGGTTCGCGGTGGCCCGGTACGTGAGCTGGTACGCGTTGCCCGATGGGGGCAGCTGCCACAGCACGAGCCGGGCGCTGGCGCCGCCGCCGGTGCCCAGCGTCGCCATCCGGGCAGACATGCAGTAGTTGATCTCGCCCGTGATGTCCTGGTACAGGCTGCCACCGGGCAGTGCGGCGCCGAACCTGGCGCCCTCGGGCGGATTGTTGCCGGTGACACCCGGCCCGTACGTGGTGAGCACGGTCGGCGCCCAGGTCGACCAGTAGGCGGTGGTCGCGTTGAACCCGCCGTTGCGGACCAGGCTCGGATGCAGGTCCACCATGTCGAACAGGAGGGTGGGCACGTTGGGCTGCGGGTAGATCTCGACCCGGACCACCGAGTGGCCGGCAGTGGCGGTGGCGCAGGTGGTCACCGGCGTCCAGGCGCCGCTGCCGGGCAGGCCGGCGAAGGAGGTGGTCGCGTTCTCGGTGGTGCCGCCCAGCAGCCAGACGGCCAGTGTGCCGCCGGATCCGGTGGTGGAGCCGAACGAGGCGACCTGCGCGGTGGCGCAGTAGGTGTCGCCAGGGTTGAGGATCCGCCCGCTGTCCTGGTAGACGCTGCCGCCGGCGGTGGCTGCGGCAAAGCGCGAGCCTTCGTACGGCGCGCCGGCTGTCCCCGGGCCGTAGGTGGTGAACGTCGTGGGCGCGAACGCCGACCAGTAGGAGGTGCCGTTGTTGAACCCGCCGTTGGCGGCGAGGCTGACGTGCAGGTCGACGGCGTCGACGGCGACGGCCGGCCCGCCGACCTTCGGATAGAACTGGATCCTGACCGCCGTGTGCGCCGATGTCGCGGTGACACAGGTGCCCACCGGCGTCCAGTTGTTGCGGTTGGGCAGGTCGGCGACAGTCTTGGTCGAACTCTCGACGTTGCCCCAGATGAGGAACACCGTCATCTCGACGCCGCCGCCGGTGGCGGTTCCCTCGGTGGCGACCTGTGCGCTGGCGCAGTAGGTGTCGCCCGGGTAGATCGTGCGGGTGATGTCCTGGTAGATGCTGCCGCCGGACTGGGTGGACTGCACCGAACCGTACATCGGGCCCTCGTACGGATCGGTGCCGGTCTCGCCCGCCAGGTGCGTCGCCGCGACCGTGCCGGCCGCGGTGCTCCAGCGGAACAGGTACGGGAATCCGGCCGAAGCCGGGCTCGCAGACAGCCCGACCAGCGCACTGGTGACCAGGGTCAGTACCGCCGCGGCGAGGGCCGCCCAGCGAGTTGCGCGATGTCGCATGATGCACGCTCCTCGATGAGGGTTGAAATCAGGTGGCGCCAGGATCCACCCGCCGTCGCGGCCTGGCCTGAAGCAAACCTGTAATCCGGTGCTCAGGACACCCGCATGCCGGCGCCGGGCCGCAGTGGTGCCGCAGCCAGGCGATTCCAGGATTCCTTCAGGATCATGCGCGGTGCCCGTGCGACCCTGCCCGCGTCCATTGACAACACCCTGAGGATTGCCTCAAACGTCATGCATGCGCATATCTGGAGGCGGTATGGAGTCAGGTCCACGAACGTCGGCTGTGGACGTGGTACGCGCGACGGTGGCCGGCCAGGCACCCGACGAGCTGCCGTTCGTCGATCAGGTCACGCGGCTGTGCACGGCAGATCCCCGGATCATGTACCACCCCGGTGACCGCCGCCCAGGGGTGCTCGCCGACGGGCTGTCGCTGTTCCTCGTCGTGGCCACGCCGATCCTGTTCGGCGTGCTCAACGACCTCGCTACGCAGGCGGCCACCTCGGGCCTGCGCGCCGTGTGGGAGCGGCTCCGCCGCCGCGGCCGGCGGGTGCTGCGCCTTGATCCGGCCGCGGCGCTCCAGCCGTACACCCCGGAGCAGATTCTCTACGCCACCACCGAGGTCACCAGCCGCCTGCTGCGCCTGGGCATGCCCGCCGCGCAGGTCAAGGCGATCGCCGACGAGTTCGCCCACCAGCTGGGAGGGGTCCGATGACCGTGCCGACGCAACCAGGCAGGCCCGCAGTGCCCTGGCGGGCCGCAGTCACCCTGCCGTCGACCACCCTGTCTCGGTTCCTGCTGCTCATCGGGGTGTTGTTCATCGGGGCGCTGCCCTTCTACCAGTACTGGACCTTCCTGGTGCTGCGCCTCACGCCGACCTACTCCGACTGCAGCGCGATCGTCGACGCCGGCGACACCGCCGACTACATCAGGAGGCTGGCCACCTGTCCCGAAGCCGTCGACCGCACCTCGGTCCTGATCCAGCTGGGCGCCGCCAGCAGCGTCATCGTGGCGGCGCTGCTGCAGTACGCGGCATGGCCGTGGTGGGTGGCCCGGCGTCAGCGGCTGACGCCGCTGGACGAGGCCGAATACCCCGAGGTCGCCGCCGACCTGCGGGAGCTGGTCGCCGAGGCGGGCCTGCGCCGGCCGCCGCAGTTCCTGGTCCGACAGCTGACCTCGGCTGAGGGCCTGGCGTTCGGCCGCTTCCCGCGTTACCGCGTCCGGCTCGACGCCGGCCTGATCATCTGGCACGCCGCCGATCCGGTCCGGTTCCGGACGGTCGTCCGGCACGAGCTGGCCCACCTGCGCAACCGCGACGTGGACCTGACCTACCTGGCCCTGTCGTTCTGGCGTGCTTTCGTGCTGGTCGTGGCTGTGCCGACCGTGGTCGAGGTGGGCGTCACGCTCGTCCAGCACGACTTCGCCGTCAGCGGCTACATGACCGACCAGTTGTCCTCGCTCGCCTTCATCCTGGTCATGGCCTACCTCGCCCTGCGGTCGGTGCTGCGGACCCGCGAGTTCCACGCCGACGTGCTCGCCGCCGGCGACGACGGAGCGGCCGGCCCGCTCGGATCCATGTTGGACGCACGGCACCGGTCGGCGCCCCCGTCCTGGCGCGAGCGGCTGCGCAGACCGGTGCAGACCCATCCCGCCGCCGCCGAGCGCCTGCGCGTGCTGCAGGACCCGGGGCTGCTTTTCCGGTTCGCGGCACTGGACGCGCTCGTCGCGGGCGCGGCGGCCGGTTTCGGCCTGCCGGGCCTGCGCCTGATGGTGGGCGGTCTCGGTGGCACCTACACCGGACCGACCGAAGTGGTGGCAGGCCTGATCGCCGCACTGCCGATCACGGCCGTGGTGGCGGCCGCTGCTGTGCGGACCGCCTACGCCACGATCGCGGCAGGGCGGCGGCTGCCGCTCGGGTCTGCGGCGGCGCTGTGCGCGGTCGCCGGGTTCATCGCCGGGGAGTGCCTGTCCTACCTGCTGCTGTACATCGACTGGTACGACATGCTGACCGGTCGGACCTGGACGGCCGTCTGGCTGGCGGTCATCCTCGCCGCGGGAATGCTCCTCGTGGTCCGTTGGACGATCATCTCCGCCGCGGTGTGGTTGCAGGGCCGCTCGACCGCCCCGCCACCGTGGAGCTACGTGCTGCTGGCCGCCCTCGCAGCCGCACCGCTGACCGCGGTGCTGGTGTACTGGCAGAAGGCGCACGAAGGCGAACTGCCCGGCGCGGGACGCTACCTGTGGTACACCTACGTCCAGATGCTGATCGAGTACCCGGGCGTCATCGCCGTCGGGCTCGCCGCGATGGCGCTGCTTCCGCTGCTGGCGGGCATACGGCGCCGCGGCCAGGTGACCGCACCGCTGGGTCTGAGCCTCGGGGCCGGGGCCCTGGCCGCCGCGATCACCGTGGCGCTCGTGGTCCGGCCGCTGGACTGGTGGTGGCTGGTTACCGTGCCGACGCCGAGCCCGCAGAGCGACGACCTCAGCAACATGCAGTACCTCACGGGCGTCGTCATGGCGGTCGTCGCCGTGGCCGCGTTCGTCGCGGCGGCGGCCGGCCGGCGCAGCGCCGCGCTGGGGGCGGTCTACGGTCTGTGCGCGGCCGCCGTCGGCGCGTCCCTGACCGTCGTGATCGACGGCGTCAACCGGGCGGCCCGCGCATGGCTCGGCGGCCGGGACTTCACTTGGGAGGGCGTCCGCTTCTTCGACTCGTTCACGTTCCGGCAGGCGCTCGTGGCCTCGGTCGCCTTCGTCTTGGCGGGTGCTGTGATCGGGCGGCTGGCGGGTGTGGCCGGGCGGCTGTCGGCCTGGCCGGGCGGCGACCCGCCCGCCCGCAGGGCGCCCACGGTCGCGGCAGGCCTGGCGGCGGCGGTCGTCGTCGCGGTCGCGGGCCTGCAGGCGACGGTTCCGATGCGGTTCATGGATCTGCCGGATGTGCCGAACCGGCCAGGAGCCACCGCGAGCCCCGCACCATCGCCCGGGCCGGGGCCTGACCCGTTCACCCTGCCGGCCGATCTCGGCGCGCCGACGATGTGCGCCTGGTTCCCACTCGGCTGGTTCGGCACCGAGGTGGCGCAGGCGACCGTCGACCAGCGAAGCCTCGACGAGTACGTCTGGGTCGGCCTGGTGTTGTCGCACGCAGATGATCCGAACCTGGCCACACTGGGCTCGCAGCTGACGCTGGCCTTGCGGGCCGGCGACCCGCAGCAGGTGCTGACCGTGATGACCGCGTTCTCGAACAAGTGCGTGGACGCCGCCGGCGCCACGACCACCGGCACGGTGCTGCCGCCGCGCGACAGCTGCCTGGTCGGAGAGTGGGAGCTGACCAGGTCGATGCATCGCTACGACCTCGGCTCGTACGGACTGGGCAAGGTCGTCCTGACCAGCGTCGGCACCTACCGCAGCAGCATCCGCGCCGACGGCACCGCCGTCGACACGGCGGCGGGGTACCGGCAGGTGGGGGCGACCGGTGACGCCGAGGTGTCGCTGACGCAGGACCGGACCCGCACCTACACCTGGCATGCCGGGGCAGGGGTGTACCTGCAGTCGCAGGATTCCGGGCCGATGACGATCACCCTGGCCAAGGACGGCGTCACGGTCGACGAGATAGATCTGTCCGGCAGCACCGCCAGCGGGGGAGCGGAGTACACCTGCGACGCCACGACGCTGCGGCTCACCTACGCCGGTGACGACTACGAGGAGTTCAGCCGCGTGAGCTGACGCGCCCCTCCCGGTGGCCCGCAGCGGGCCACCGGGAGACCCCTTGTCCGGCGATCGGAGACCCTGAATCATGGATGCCGCGCCGCCCGCAGGGGGAGAGGGGAAGCCGCCAAATGCCACAGCCGACCGCCGAACAGCTCGTCCGCGCCATACTGGCCCGCCACGCGCCCGCGGAGCTGGACCACTTCGAGCCGGTCACGGCGCTGCTGTTCGCCAACCCGGCGGCGATGTACACCTCCCGCGACGGCGAGAGTGGTCCGCTTGGCGCAGACCTCGGCCAGGTCGTGGTTGTGTTGACGCCCGTGCTCTACGCGGTCCTCAACGACCTGGCCAAGGAGATGGGCGCCGAGGCCGTCGCGAAGGTCAGGATTCTGGTACGGGAGAAGTACGGGCTCTACCTGCGCCGCAACGAGCCCATGCGCGGCGCCGCCAACGCGCAGATGGCCGAGCGGGTCCTCGCCACCCTGACACGTCGGCTCGGTGGGCGGCTGTCCGCCGAAGACCTCGCCGGCATCGCCGACGACCTGTGCGAACAGCTGACGGACCACACGTGAGCGACGACGAGCGGGCCGTCCGGGCAGCCGCCCGGCCTGCCCTCGCGGAGCTCGCCGCGCACCTGGAGAAGCTGCGGTCCGGCACTGCGGTGACCCAGGTCCACGCCGGAGTGCTGGCACTGCAGCCGAGCCGGCTCATCGCGCTGGGCGTGCCGGAAGTGCGGACCCGGGCCCGGGTCCGCACTGAGTACCGGCACTTCAGTACGCAGTGGACCGATTTGCGTGAGCTGCGCAAGCTGCCGCCGCTGGACGGCATGGTCTTACCGTCGGTCGTCGTGATGAGCAGGCCCGGCGAGGAGGCCGAGAACATCGCCACGGCCGAACGGCTGTGGCACCGGGCGATGGCCGAGCAGGGACCGCGACGCCGGCGCGGCCCCGCCCCGGCCGGTGGCGGCCGGGGCGCGCCCGCGCAGGATCCGCCTGCCGCGGTGGCCGCCGTTGAGCAGGCCGCGGCTCCGGGCCGGGGCGGTCCGCTCATCGTGCTCGGCTTGGCGGTCATCGCCGGGGGAGGATTCATCGTCAATGCCGGCCTGGACCGGCCCGGCCCGGCTGGTGTCGCGGTCGCCGCGATCGGTGCGCTCGTCGCCGCTGTCGGCGGTGACCTGGCCAAGCGCGGCATCAGGCGGGTGCGGACCGGCCGGTCCGAGCGTACGTCCGGACCTGCCGGTCCGCCCTGAGCGCGGACCGGCCGGTCCGGTGTACCGTCCGGATCAGCGCGGCAGCATCAGCGCGGCTGCGCGGTCGGCCTGCGCGGTCTGCGGCGGCTGCGGGGCGGTGTCGTGGTCGTTGGCCGACACCTGTCCCCGCACGGCAGCGGTCGGGACCGCGGCGGCCAGCATAGCCGCCATGATCGAGACGAGCAGTACGGCGATCTTGCGAATGGCCGGGTTCATCGGGGCCCTCCAAGGGCTGGTGGCCGTCGGGATGACGGCTCGGTAGACCCAGGAGACCGAGAAGTCGATCACACTAAATACCGTCGAGAATCACAGGTTCTCGCAGGTAGGGATAGCCGTGGTATTGCCGTGGTATCGCCCGTCGCCCGCCGGGGGCGACACCGGGTGCCCGACCGTTGGCCAGCGAGCCGCACCGGGCGCGGGATGCGGCCGCGGACGGTCCCACGGCACACTCGTCTATGCGGCGGCATCCGCCCAGCGGCGGCGGCACGGATCCACGGAGGTTGGCTGGTGACGCGGATCAGGTTCCGGCTGTTCGGCCCGCTCGAGATCGACACCGGGACCGGAGTCGTCGACGCGGGCCATGCCCGCCAAGCCGCCGTCCTGGCGGTCCTGCTGCTCGAGCCCGGCCGTGTCGTCACCGTCGCCGACCTCGTCCACCGCATCCATAGCGGTGGCAAGACCAGCAGTCCGGCCACCATTCACACCTACGTCTCCAGGCTGCGCACCGTCCTCAAACCGGCCGGGGTGCTCATCGAGCAGAACTCCGGCGGCTACGCAATCGGCGTGCGTCCCGAGGAAGTCGACGTGCACGTGTTCCGCGACCTGCTGGACCGAGCCCGAGCCGACCGCAGCACCGCCACCGGCCATCTCGCTCAGGCGCTGGCTCTGTGGCGGGGGGCAGCGTTCGCCGCGATCGCCTCCGACTGGCTGACCGGCATCGCGGCCGAGCTGGAGGACGAACGGATCACCGCCTTCGAGGACTGGGCGCAGGGCGAGCTCGACGCCGGACACCACCGCAACCTGATCCGGCCCATCCGCCACCAGGTCCAGCGATACCCCCTCAACACCAGGCTCGTCGAACTGCTGATGATCACCCTGTACCGGGCCGGCCGTTCCGATGAGGCACTCGCCGTGTACAGCCGCTACGCCGAACAGGTCGGCCGCCGTCCCGGCCACGAGGTACGCCCGAACCTGCGCCGCCTCCAGCACCGCATCCTCATCTGCGACGAGAGCCTGGATCCGGACGTCCCGCGCAGCCCCGCCGCCCCGGCGCCGTGGACCCTGCCGCGCGACGTCAACCTGGTCGGCCGCGGCGTGCCACTCGCCCGGCTCGACCGGCTCCTGCCGTCGCAACCGCCGGTTCCGCAGCCGGTCGCGGTGATCAGCGGACCACCCGGAGTCGGCAAGACCGCCCTGGCCGTGCACTGGGCCTATCGGAAAGCACGCCTGTTCCCGGACGGCTGCCTCTACGCCGACCTGCACGGCTTCGGGCCGACGGCACCGTCTGAACCCGACAGCGTCCTCGACGGTTTCCTCACCGCGCTGGGTGTCGCACCGAGCCGGCTGCCGGCGAGCCATGACGCCAAGACATCCCTCTACCGGACCCTGGTCCACCACCGCCGGATACTGGTGATCCTCGACAACGCGGGCTCGACCGACCAGATCCGGACGCTGCTACCCGGCGGCACCGCGACGACGGTCCTCGTCATCAGCCGGCAGCCGCTGCGGCAACTCGCGGCGACCACCGACGTGCTGGGCATCGCCCTCGGACCGCTGTCACCGCAGGACAGCACGGCGCTCCTGCACTCGCTCGTCGACCCCCACCTCCTCGCCAGGCACCGGCAGACGCTAGAACAACTGCGGCAGGCATGCGGCGGCCTGCCGATCGCGCTGCGCCTGGCCGCTGCCGCCGGCCACGGCGCGGCAGTCGAAGACCTGCCCACCCTGGCCGCCGCGCTCGCGGCATCCGCCGACACACTGTCCGCACTCGATCCGGACGGGACAATGGCCGCGGCGTTCTCCTGGTCCTACCGCACGCTGCCACCGGACGCGGCCGCGCTGTTCCGGCTGCTGGGCCTGCACGTGACGAACACGTTCGACGTGCCGACGGCCGCCGCACTGGGCGGCGTCTCCATCGCGCAGGCCGGTCAGCTGCTGGACGTGATGTGCAACGCGGGCCTGGTCGACCGCTCCCGCGACCGCCACCGCCTGCACGACCTACTGCACGAGTACGCCATGCGCTGCGCCGAAGCCGACGAGCCGGTCGACCGCAGGACGCAGGCCCAGACGCGGATGATCGACCACTACACGGCGGCCGCGACCCGGGCCATGGACGTCATCCTGCCCGCCGAGCAGCAGCGGCGTTCGACCCGAACACCGGACGGGGCAATGGACTTCCCGCACGCCACCGCGGCCCGCGCCTGGCTCGCGGCCGAGCGCAGCACGTTGCTGGACGTGGCAAGGCTGGCCGCCGAGTCCGGCGCGGTCGCGCAGGTGTGCGCACTGGCGATGGCGCTGTTCCGGTTCCTCGACCACGGCGGGCACCTGGCCGACGCCGCCACGATCGCCGAGGCGGCGCTGTCGGCCGCCCGCCACGGCGGCGACCGCCGAGCGGAAGCGGAGATGCTGATCCACCTCGGCGCCGTCCGGATCCGATCGGCGGCCTACGCCGACGCCGCCGAACTGCTGAGGCAGGCACTCGACCTGTCCACCGACCTCGGGTCGCCGCACGGCCGCGCCCGAGCGCTGGGCAACCTGGCCCGCATCTCGGCCCGGACCGGTGACCTTGCCACGGCTGTAGCCCGGCACCGCGAGGCCATCGCCGGGTTCGTGGCCGCCGCAGACCTGCTCGGACAGGCTCGGGCGAGGACCAACCTGGGTATCGTGCTGAGCCACCTGGACCGCCTGGACGAAGCCGAGCATGAACTCCGCCAGGCGGTGGCGCTTGCCCGGGAGTTGAGCGTGCCCGACAGCGAGGCACGTGCCCTCGGCAGCCTGGCGAGCATCCTGCAGCGCAGGGGCCGACTGCGGGAGGCCGCCGACGGGCACTTCGCCTCGCTGCAGATCTTCGACGCCATCGAGGACCGCATCGGTGCTGCTGTCGCCCGGGCCAACCTCGGCATCGTCCGGCGAGACCTCGGCGACCCCAGTGGTGCCAGCGTGCTGCAGCGGGACGCGCTCGCCGAGTTCCGGGCCATGGGTGACCGCAAGAACGAAGCCGAAGTGCTCAATGACCTGGCGCTATCGCTGACCGCATCCGGGCAGGCCGACGAGGCGCGAGCCCGCCACCTGGCGGCCCTGGAGGTGGCCGTCGAGATCGGCGACCAGCGCGAACAGCTACGCGGCAGCCTCGGTCTCGCCCGGTTGGCCGCGGCAGGCGGCGACCTCGACGAGGCTCGCCGGCACCTGCGGGAGGCCCGCCAGGTGCACGACGGCCGGCCCGGCCCGTCGGCCCGGGAACTCGCCGACCTCGAGGACGAGCTCGGGGACGGCAGCGCCGCACCGTGACGCTGTTCGACCTGGTGCCTTTGCATGTCGAAGCCGCACCCGAGCGTGCGGTTACCGCATGTGTGGCCGACGTACGCCAGCTGCCGCAGCCGGATGCGTCGGCCGTTGCCGTCCCACTGCTCGGCCCGCTGTTTCTCCGGAAAGTTGGTCTGTTGCACACCTGACCGCGGCTCGGGATAGTCCCCGTTCGGTCAGCCATTGCCGAGGTGGGCGAGCTCCGCGCTTCAGTATGGTGACATTGGACTGTTCGGCGATGACACCGTCCGAAGATCGACCGTACAGTCTCTTGAGCCCTCGCCACGTGGATCGACGGCTATCGCGTGCTGGACTGTGATGGAGCGTCGATGAACGGAACTGATCTCGCGTAGTGGACTCAGCCTTCACTGCAGGAAAGATTTAACGACCGACGTACTCGCCACTTCCGGACATCGGAGATCGCCTCAGCAACACGCTCGGATGGGATCACGATCCGAGCATCGCGGTCGCCAGGCCACACGACGAGATCGTAGACATCGATAAAGCCATGCCGGCTCAAGCTCACACGGCATCACGAAGCAGCGGCACCGCCGCTCGGCAATCGTCCTCTGTTCCGTTCTCGGTCCAGGCCGCCGCCAACTCCTACAGCTGGGAATGGCCGTCTGACTCGTGAAGCACGAACCACTCAACAGGCGTAACCCCGTTCACAACCTCAGCCATGGCTCCCTCACTCGACGGCAGCATCGACCTTCCGCAGCTAGGAGTCTATGCAAGGCTCATCAGGCAAACCATGATCGGAGCGAGCCCTCACCATCGACTCGCACCAGCTGTGATCATCGCCGGACACGCCTTCATGCAGAACCTGCGCCGTGGTCAGTACAAACTCGCCACCGACACCACGCCCACCCGGCGGGTCGCCGCAGCGTTCGCCGAACTTGCCAAAGCGACCTGACCCGCGGCCACAACCAAGATCCACCATGCCCGGCGATCCGACAACGCAACAGCGCCCGTGCGGGATCTGCCACTGGATGTCGGGCGCGAAGCGTTGCGTTGTTTGCTGGCCCGCCGCGGCGTCACGTTCCAGCGCACCAAGACGCGCCGTGACCACACCACCTGGCGGCGGTTCCTGCGCACCAGGCCTCGACCATGTTCGCGTGCGACTTCCTCCACGTCGGCTGCGTCCTCACCCTGCAGCGCCTGTACGTGTTCTTCGGGATGGAGGTCGGCACCCGCTACGTCCACATCCTTGGTGTCACGGCGGACCCAGCTCAGGCCATGTGACGGGGTTCTGGAACCCCACAGGCTCCCTGCACGGCCACAGACCGATGTCACGCGTGCCGGTTCATGTTCCGTCTTCGGTGATCGCCAAGCGTTCCTCGGGCTGTGCCTAAGCCCGGAACGCTGAGAGAACTCAGAGTCTGCGCCGGACGAGCCCGGTCGTGTGTGCGGCGCAGGGTCGGTGCCGACCCGGTGCCGGCAACGGCGAAGGCCCCCGCCTGGAACGGGGGCCTTCGCTTTCGTGGGGTGTCGCGGGTCAGGGCAGCGGGATGGACCAGATGCCGCGGCCGTGGGTGGCCAGGTAGACGGTGTTGGTGGCGGCGTAGTACTCGATGTCCATGCCGACGGTCAGCGGCAGGCCGGTGCCGAGCCGCTGCCAGGTTGTCGCACCGGGGGCCCGGTGGAACGAGGCCAGGTCGGTGGCCAGGATCAGCGATCCGTTGGGCAGGGCCTTGATCGAGCTGGCGGGGACGTCGGGCAGGTTCGCCGAGATGTCGGTCCAGGTGGTGCCGCCGTCGGTGGTCTCGTAGACGTGGCCGTTGCCGGCGCCGGGGCCTTCGGTGAAGCGGCGGGAGAATCCGTTGAGGGCCAGGTACGCGTGCTGGGGGTTGGTCGGGTCGATGCCGGCGCCTTGGATGAACCGGTTGGGGAAGTCGGCGGGCAGGGTGAGCTGGTGCCAGCCGGTGCCGTCGATCTTGCCGACTGCGATGCCGCGGGTGAATCCGGCGTTGTTGCAGGGCCCGCACCAGCCGACGTAGGCGGTGCCGTGTGAGACCGCGACTGAGGTGGCGGTGTGCCCGGCGCCCAGGTCGAAGGCCTTGGTCCAGTCCTTGCCCGAGGTCATCGCGTATCCGTTGGTGGTGACCCAGACGTGTTGGCCGCCGGCGACCCACACGTTGGCGTCGTCGTCGGCTGGGGCGAACGGGGCGATGAACCGGGCGGGCTCGTCACCGGGGCTGCTGCTGTATGGCTGGATGTCGCGCGAGGTGGCCTGCGACGGCATGGTGGCGCCGGGGTTGACGTTGCAGTTGACGGTGGACTTCATGGCCAGTCCGACGTATTCCTGGACCTGTCGGCAGCCGTTGGCGGGGTCGGCGAAGGAGTCGCCGCCGTCGCCCCCGAAGTGTGAGCCCATGACGGTGTCGCCGGGCCGCAGGATCGAGGTGCCGTTGTCCTGCAGGCCGCCGGAGACCACGACGCCGGTGGGGGCGTCGGGGTCCTTGCCGACCGAGACCGAGTAGTACTGCAGGGCGTCCATGGTGCCGTCGTTGAGGCTCTGCCAGTCGGTGGCGTGGCCGTCGGCGTTGGTCTGGCCGTTGATCGGGCGCCGGTACACCCCGCCGTCGTTGCCGACGTACACGAACCCGTTGCCGACGGCGACGGAGTGCTGGTCGGGGTGCATCGGCGCGCGGGGGCAGGTGTTGGCGGCGTCGGAGATGTTCCAGCACGGGAAGTAGAAGTTCCAGTACGGGCCGACGGTCTTCCAGCTGGAGCCGCCGTTGGTGGACTCGTAGACCTCTTCCAGGCCGACCCACAGGTGCTGGGGGTTGGCCGGGTCGACGTCGATGAACTGGTTGTACCAGGCCTGGATGCCGGGGCCGTAGCCCTTGCCGCCGACGGCCTGCTTGAGCGCGGAGCCGGAGTTGCCGAGCTTGCGGGTGTCGGCGATCTTGTTCCACGGCCCGGCGGGGGAGCCGGTGTTGGAGACGTAGACGCCGTCGAGGTAGGAGTTGACGGTGCCGGTGGCCTTGTTGAGCAGCGACGGTGCCTGGTTGATCGCGTACAGCTTGCTGCCGTCGCCGGAGAACCCGAACGTCACGTAGCCGATGTCGTTGGCGGGGATGGCACCACCGGGGTTGACCTTCGTCCAGCCGCCCGTGGTGTAGTCGGCCGTCTCGTAGAAGCCGTTGTAGGTGTCGCCGGAGCGCCAGGCGGCGGCGGCGATCACGTGCTTGGCGTTTCTGGGGTCGCCCGCCACATCGTTGACGATGTTCTTGTACGCCGCGTTGGCGTTGGCGGCGTCGGCTCCGCCGGGCAGGAACGTCGGGTTCGGCGTGAACTCGAGCTTCCATGCGCCGGTGTTGCTGCCCGTGGGGTGGGAGTACAGGCCGCGGCCGGTGGCCGCCCAGACCTTGCCGTCGATGAAGCGCAGCCGGTTGATGACGGTGCTCTCCAGTTCGATCCCGCCGACGCGGTCGGTCGGGCTGAACGTGCCGGTGCGGGGGTTGGCCAGGCGGTAGACGCCGGAGCCGACGTAGGAGGTGGCGCCGGTGTTGCCCTCGCCGGTGCCGTACCACAGCGACCCGTCGCCGGCCAGCACGAGGGTGCCGCTGGACAGGCTGGGCAGCCGGTCGGCGATCGGCGTCCAGTTCCCGCCGCCGGTGGCCGAGCGCCACACGCCGCCGTCGGCGCCGGCCGCGTAGACGTAGCCGCTGTTGTCGGAGGCAAGGCCGGTGATCCGGCCGGTCACCTTTCCGGCGCCGCCGGAGGAGTTGGAGTTGTAGTCGCGGTAGCGCGGGTCGTCGGCGTCGTAGGGCAGCGTGGTCACCTCGTGCCACGCCCCGCCGGCGGTGGTCATGGTGTTGAGCTGCGCGTAGGCGCTGCTGTAGGCGCCGGGCGCGACGATGCCGGGCGCGGTGCGTGCCTGCTGGAACTGCTCGGCGATGGTGGAGGCCTCGAAAGCCTCCTGCGCTGCCTCCTCCGGGTCCTCACCCGCGAGCATCTCGGCCCGCTCGCGCGGCTGGAACGGCAGACCCTCGCCGGGTTCTGACGCGATGCCGAGCCATTCCTGTACCTCGTGGCTGACGGCCACGGCGGTTCCGGCGCCGATCACCGCCAGGGCGCTGAGGATGATGGCGCCTTTCTTCCATCCCTGTATTGACATGGTGCGTTTCCTCCCGGTTGCACCTTGGTGCGGGCATGGGT
This sequence comes from Catellatospora tritici, assembly GCF_019083965.1. Taxonomy (GTDB): domain Bacteria; phylum Actinomycetota; class Actinomycetes; order Mycobacteriales; family Micromonosporaceae; genus Catellatospora; species Catellatospora tritici. Next base: position 4,957 of record NZ_JAHRCY010000029.1, on the reverse strand, counting down.
TGGCCCGCAAAACGAATAGCGCTTCCATCGCCGATGGCGTCACCCACGTCGGGTCGCGATGCGCCTGGTCATGCGGATGCCGGTGGGAGATGACAGGACTGTCATCTCCCACCGGCACGGTGCGGTGGAACCGACCAAGGCGGATGCGTCTGGGGCCGCGGCGGGCGCTGCTGTGGGAGGAGATCTGCGCGCCCGCCGCGGTGCCGGTGGTGGGTCAGGCGCAGCCGGGGTATTTGAACGAGCCGATGCGGGTCTGCCAGTCGGCTCCGATGGCGGCGTAGTACTCGCCGGTGAACCAGAAGGTGCATCCGTCGACCGGGTCGACGCTCATCTCCGAGTAGTCGCCCCAGCGGTTGACGTTTCCGCTGGCCGGTGCGCCGGTGCCTTCGATCAGCGAGGTCTCGGACTGCATGAGGGTGCCCAGCGGGTCGGTGGAAGGAATCGTTGCACGAATTGGCTTTCGAAACCCGAGCGACGGCGATCCGGATACACCAGGAGCGCGAGTGCTGTCGCCGTGAATGGATGGCTGCGTCACATCGCCTGCGAATTCGCTATGGCGAGGGCAGCACAAGAAGACCGCCGCATTATCTGATACAGCGGCAGTCGCTTTTCCTCAAGCCTCGTGGGCAGCACCGTCTCCGCTGACGCACGACCGGCGGTGGCGCGCTATTTGGAGGATGGCGCGCCGCCACCAGTGCGCTCACGTGCGGTGTTCGGGCGGTTCACCGTGCCGCCTTCGCACCGCCTGCGTGCCCTGTCGACGTGTCGGGGAGGACTCGTATTGATAGGGCACGCGCCACCGGGCCATCGGCGTGAGGCAATGGCTCGGCGGGCGTGCTCGACCGCGTCACTGTGGTGACGTCGGCCGGGTATCGGGGAATCTGCTCTTTCGAGGGGGGTTGTCGGCAGACTATTGGCCGCTGAGTGCCGGATCAAGATCGATGACAGGAATGTCATTCGCGGTGTGGTGCTGGCGGCCGACGGGAAACCGCAGCGTGACGGTGGTGCCGCCGTGCTCGCCGCGACGTAGGTGCAGGGTGCCGCCCCAGGCCGCGGCGATGGTGCGCACCGTGGTCAGGCCCAGGCCTGTGCCCGAGCGGCTGTCACGGGGCAGCGGCTCGGCGGCGGTGAGCGCGGCCGCCTGTTCAGCGGTCAGGCCGCTGCCGCTGTCACTGATCTCGATGATCCAGTGGTGCTCGCCGACGGTGCCGGTCACGGCGACGGAATCGCCAGGGCCGGTGAACCTGACCGCGTTGTCGAGCAGGCAGTCCAGCGCGGCCTGCAACCGGTCGGGGCTGGCGTGCACGGCGGCCCCGGCGGTGGCCTGCAGGTGCCAGCGGCGCTGGGCTGTCGGCTTCCAGCGGTCGATGATGCGGGTCAGTTCGGCGCGCAGGTCGACGGGGCGGCGGTCGTAGTCGCCGTCGATCTGGATCAGGGTGAGCAGCCGCTGGGTGATGGTGGCGAGCTTGTCGAGTTCTTCCAGGACGATGGCGGTGTCGGCGAGCAGGGTGGGGTCGCTGCTGCGCTGGCGGGCCAGTTCGGTGTAGCCGCGCGCGATGGTGATGGGGGTGCGCAGTTCGTGGGAGACCTGCCGTACCAGCAGGTCGCGGGACTCGGCCCGGCGCCGGTCGGCGGCGGCGAGCCGGGCCAGTTCGGTGACGGCCTGGTGGCGGCGGCGCAGGTAAGTGGCGATGACTGCGGTCAGCGCGACGCTGAGGGGCACCTCGGCGACCTCGGCCCATTCGATGTAGCCGCCAGCGGCGTGGCGGACCAGGATGACGGCGGTGACGACCGTGGTGGCGCCGGCGACCAGGACCATCTCCCGGGGCCGCCATACGGTGAACCCGTACAGCAGGCACAGTCCGATCCAGATCAGGTGGAACGGGATCGTCTCGTGGCCGGGCAGCAGCAGCATGGCCGCGACGCAGGCGATGGCGGTGGCCAGCCAGGCCAGCCGCAGCACGGCGTTAGTTCGCCGCGAACCGGTATCCGACATGGCGCACCGTCTCTATCCGGTCGGGGTGGTCGAGCTTGGCACGCAGCCGCCGTACGGCCACGTCCACGAGGTTGCTGCCGGGATCGAACCCGATGCCCCACACCTGCGCCAGTAGCTGCTCGCGGCTGCACGTCTGCCCGGCGTGCTGCATGAGGTGCAGCAGGAGCACGCCTTCGCGGTGCGACAGCGCGGACTGCCGGCCGGGCACCTCGACGCGGTGGTGGCGCAGGTCCAGCCGTACCGGCCCGACGGAGATCGCGTCGGTGGTCGGTGCGGCGGGCGGGCGGATCCGGGCGCGGATGCGGGCGACGAGTTCGGCCAGCGCGAACGGTTTGCCCAGGAAGTCGGCCGCGCCCGATTCCAGGCAGGCGACCCGGGTGGCGATGTCCGGGATGGCCGACAGGACCAGTATCCGCGTGCCGGGGTCGTGTTCGACAATGGCGTGCAGGACGTCCAGGCCGTCCATGTCGGGCAGCATCAGGTCGAGGATCACCAGGTCGTACGGGTCGGTGACGGCGGCGTGCAGCCCGCGCGGGCCGGTCGGCTCCCGGTGCAGCGTGAAGCCCTCGGCGGCCAGCGCGCGCTCGATGAGCCCGGCGATGCGGTCGTCGTCCTCGATGAGCAGCAGCCGCCCGGCGGCGGCCGCTGACGCAGGGGTTGTGGTCATGGTCTGCCCATGATGGCTGTCGGCGCCGTTGGGGCGCCGCGGCGGGGCCGTCGTCGCCAGGTGGTCCGGTCGGCGAGGCCGCCGATCGCGGGTATCGGGTACTGCGGATGGCGTGAAGGCATCGGCCTCTCCCGGTCGGTTGATTCCGGGCCGGGCACGGCGCCGGGTCTGTCAGGCCCCTCCCGCCAGCGCAGCGGAATCATGGCACGGTTCGACATGTGATGCCACGTCGTCGGGCCGGGTCGGCGTCCTGCCAGGGACGGCGGCGTCACCGGGAGGCACGTTCCTGGGGCGGCAGGCCCCAGGCCGTCTCGAGGTCATCGGGGCGGCGCGGGCGTTGCGGCCGGGGCGACGGCGCTTTGCGCGGCTCGCGCTTGCCGCCACCGGCGGCCAGGGCGGCCAGCGCGGTGGTGATCGGTACGGCGGTGATCAGGCCGAGGGTGCCGACGATCGACCGGACGATCTCCTGGGCCAGGAACTCTGAGGTCAGTGTGGCGCCGAGCGGTGCTCCGCCGGCGACGAGCAGCAGCAGCGTCGGTAGGGAGGCGCCGGCGTACGCGAGCACGATGGTGTTGACGACCGAGGTGATGTGGGCCCGCCCGACGCGGGCCGCGGCGGCGTACAGCTTGGCGAAGCCGAGCGCCGGGTTGGCCTGCGCGAGTTCGGTGACTGTGTACGCCTGGGTGACCGTGACGTCGTCGAGCACACCGAGGGCGCCGATGAGGATGCCCGCGAGTAGCAGGCCGGGCATGTTGATGTCGGCGTTGACGAGGGTGACGTACATCGACTCCTCGCTGGACATGCCGGTCAGGTGCAGCAGGCTCACGGCGAGGGCGGACAGCCCGCCGGTCAGCGCGAGCGCGGCCAGGGTGCCCAGCACCGCCATCGAGGTCGGGATGTTGATCCCATGGGTCAGGTACAGCACCACCAGCATGATCGCCGCGGAGCCGACGATCGCGACCAGCAGCGGCGAGCTGCCCTGCAGGATCGCCGGCACGATGAACATCAGCAGCACCGCGAACGTGAACGCCAGTCCGGCCAGGGCGGCCACGCCGCGCCAGCGCCCGAACGCCACCACCGCCAGCACGAACGCCAGCACCAGCGCCCACATGCCGTCGCCGCGGTCGTGGTCCATGATGTCGTAGGTGACCGGCCCGCCCTCCTCGGCCGAGTCGGTCTGGATCACGATGACCTTGTCGCCGACGGCGATCCGCGGTGCGCCCGGACCGGAGGGCAGCGCGGTGGTGACCTCGGTGCCCTTGCCGGACCCGCTGGTCAGCCGGACCGCTACCTCGCCGCAGACCGCGGGGCCGGGCTGGTCGAGGCTCTGCAGGGGTGGTTCCGGCTGGGTCGAGCAGTCGACGGTGTGCATGGTCGCCACGACGCCGTCGAACTGGGGCGGCCCGTCCGACGGCTGGGCCTTGACCGAGCCGGGCCATAGCAGCACCAGCCCGACCAGGGTCAGCAGCGCCGCGGGGATCAGGGCGGCGAGCGTCAGCCGGGTCGCCCGGCGGGTTACCGTGGCGGGGAGGTCGCCGTGGGAGTGGCCGTGGCCGGCCGGCTCGGCGTCGTCGTGCCGGTGGTGGTGCGAGGTGGTCACGCGTGGCTCCTGCGCGGTGGGCGGATCTGCCGTGCGGGGGTCGGTCGTGGGGTCGGGGTTACCCAGTAAAGCAGCCGCCGCGCGTGTCGCCCAATCCTGCCGCCGCTTATGACACGCTTCTCGCGGCGGCGAGCGCCGACCATTGCAAATGACAATACTGTCATCTTCCATAGCGGCACGGTGGCGGGACGCGACCGTCAACCCAAGGCGCCCCCATGATCATCCGGACGCACCCCGCCAGCCGGTTTGAACTGGCTCGACGGTCGGTGTGCACGCCCGAACATCAATGCATAGGGCGACATCAAACAATGTGTCGTACACTTGCGGCCACGTCTGGCAGGAGAAGTCGAATCGCTGCCCGATCGGCCCTGCCCCACCTGCCGCTGACGGATCGCATAAGACCATTGCCGCACCGGACATGCCCTCGCAATCAAGCCGCACCTTCCGGGGAACTTCGTGACATCCATCGAGCAGCGCCGACAACCCAGGCCGGCACCACCCGCTGAAGCCCCACCACCGCGGCAGTCCCGCCTGCGCGGCCGCATCGGCTCCGTCGAGGTGCTCGCGGCGGTGCTCGTGGCACTGCTCGTCTTCCGGGCGCCGCTGGCGTCGGCGCTGTCGACGCCGCGGCTGCAGACCTGGACCACCGTCTTCGTATCGGTGATGGTGCAGGCCACGCCGTTCCTGGTGTTCG
>NZ_JAHRCY010000028.1:93592-101769 GCF_019083965.1 Catellatospora tritici | reverse complement strand
TGATGGCACGGCAGGCACGGGACTCCTGTCGTTGAAGCGTAGAGAACTCCAATGATCGATGAGTCCCGTGCCTGTTCGCTATCCCTGACCGGCCACGCCCAGCTCAACGCCTACTGCCGGTCGCTCTAAGCCGCTTTCTTTGTCATGTGCCGGTCTCGTGGCGATTCGGGTTCTTGCCGTCAGCTGGCGGGGAAGTAGTGCCCGTTGTCCAGATCGGCGAGCAGGCAGGGCTGAGCGGGTTCCCAGCCGAGGGTCCGGCGGGTGATGAGGTTGGACGCCGGGTAGCTCTGCGTGACGATGTTGGCGAGGAGCCCGAAGTATCCCGGCAGCACCAGTTCGTCCACGGGAACGCTCACGGCGGGCAGGTCCAGACGGCTGCCGATGGCCTCGGCGATCTCGCGGAACGGGATACCCCCGTCGTCGACCGCGTGCCAGGATTTGCCGGCCGGGCCCTTCTCCAGCGCCAGGCGGAACAAGGAGGCGGCATCGCGCATGTGCACGGCGTTCCACAAGTTCGCGCCGTCTCCGGGATAGCCGATGAAGCCCTTCTCCTTCGCGAGCGCGATCAGCAGGGGCAGGAAGCCGGCATTGTCGGTCGTGCTGTGCGCGATGTTGGCGATCCGCACGACCGAGGACCGCACGCCCTGCTCGGCGAGGCCGATCACGGTGGTTTCCACGACGTTACGAGCCCGCAGGGTGCCCTTGTGCTCATCGCCGCTGGGCAGGGCCGGGTCCTCCTCGGTGGCCGTTCGGCCCAGGAATCCCTGCCCGGGCGAGCCGATGCTCCCCGCCGCGACCAGCGGCTTTCCGGTTTCTGTCAGTGCCTCGCCGTAGGCGAGCATGATCGGGACCTCCGCGGTCGCCACGGCGTGGATGCCGCCGGAGAAAAGCAGGTCCTGCCGGTGCGCGACGTGGATGACGCCGTCGGAGTCCGCGGCCGCCTCCTTGAGCCCGTCGAGATCCTCGAGGTCGCCGCGACGCACCTTCGCGCCGAGCGTGGATAGCGCCGCCGCGGCGGTGTCCGACCGGGCCAGGCCGGTGACCTCGTGCCCGGCGGCGATGAGCTCGGGGATGATGTACGAACCGGCATGACCGGTCCCGCCAGTGACGAAAACGCGCATGCTTCTGTTCCTTATGAATGAGGTGGCGCGAGAAATGGTGGTGCAGGTGTGCTCAGCTGAGATTGCTGACGCCGAGGGCGAAGTTGAAGTCCCCCACGCCGTGGTTGGCCAGGCTGACCATCAGCAGGCCTGTCCCTTCCAGCCAGTGCGCCATCTCCAGGCCTCCGGCATCCAGGGGACGCAACCCGAGGCTCTCGATGAACGCCGATACGCTCGCCTTGGCCCGCGCGTCGTCGCCGGCGAAGAGCACGTCCAGCGGGCGGCCCGGGGTCAGGACGTGGCCGAAGACGGTGTTGAACGCCTTCACGACGTGCGCGCTCGCCGGGGCGGCGTTGGCGATCTCCTGAGCGGCGGAAGTGCCGTCAGGGGTGGTCAGCCCGGTGGCGTCGGCTTTCATGGGGTTGGTGACGTCGATGATGACCTTTCCGGCCAGCGCGTTCCCGTACTGGGTGACGACCGGCACGGCGCTGGCGTTCGGAACGGCGAGGATGACGATGTCGCCGGCCGGGGCGGTGCCGAATGTCCCGGCCGTGGCGCCGCCGCCGAGCGTGGCGGCCAGGTCCTTGGTCTTGGCCGGGTCGCGGCCGATGACCTCGACGGCGTGGCCGCCCTCGACCGCGCGGGTGGCGAGAGCGCGGGCCATGTTCCCCAGGCCGATAATGCTGATGCTGCTCATGGAGTGCCAACTTTCTGGAGTAGCATTTTCGGAAAGAACGCCACGCCCACTACGTTGTTGTTAACGGTTGTGTCGTCGATGCCATCGAATGACACGACGGATGGCCCAATTCCAGACGGCTAATCCTAGTTCTGGGGACCTACTACCAAATCCCGACGTCGAATTCTTGTTCCGGATTCGCTCCGGCCGATCGGGTACCTCTTGAGAATGTCATTGGCCTGAGCGGGTGTCCAAGACCTATTCCAACGATTGCGATACCCTGGAGGCATCGCCGTAGCGGGAGGCTCCATGGATTTGGATCTGGACCTGCGCAAGTTGCGCTACTTCGTCGCCGTCGCCGACCGGCTGCACTTCGGCCGCGCCGCCGATGAGCTGCACATCGCGCAGCCGGTGCTCAGCCGGCAGATCCGCGCGCTGGAACACGATCTCGGCACCCCGCTGCTGATCAGGGACAGCCACGGCGTGGAACTGACCGACGCCGGCAGGCAGTTGTTGACCGACGCAGGCCCGCTGCTGGCCTCCGCGCACGCGGTCCGCCGCCGGGTGACCGCGGCCGCGCGCGGCAGCCAGCGGCTCATGGTCGGCTTCCGCGCGGGCATCACAGCCACCCCGGCGGTACGGGAGTTCGCCATCCGGCACCCGGACGTGATCGTCGACGTACAGCGGCTCGAATCCGACGACCAGGCCACGATGCTGCTCGACGGCCGCATCGACATCGGTTTTGTGCGGCTGCCCATCGACGAAACCGGCTTGCGCGTCACCCCGCTGTACACCGAGCCGCGGGTGGCAGTGCTTCCCGCCGGCCACCGATTGGCCGGCAAGGAACAGATCACCGAGGCCGACCTGGCCGGCGAGCCGCTGCTCTGGCACGCAGACCCGAGCACGCAGCCCACCAAGCGTCCGCACCCCAACGCCGGATACCTGGTGCGCGGGGTGGACGAGACGCTCGAACATGTCGCGGCCGGCCGGGGCATCTCGTTCCTGGCCCGTTCGGCGACCGTGTTCTACTCACATCCGGAAGTCCGCTATGTGCCCGTCACAGATCTGGCGCCCGACCAGGTGTGCCTCGCGGTGGCGGAATCGCGCATCTCGCCGCTGGTCGACGACTTCCTCACCGCGGCTCAGGCGACGTCCGGCATCACAGCAGAATGCGGTAACTATGAAATGTGGCAGCTTGGAGGCGAAGCCGCTTCAAAGCACAGTTGAGCAGTTCGACCGACAACAGCATCGCCGACAAAAGGCACGCGGCCACAGCAATGGAAAAGGCATTGAGTTCAAAAGCGGGCGCGGAGGCGCCTCGTTACCCCCAGCGGCAGTTCTGGTGCGCAGGAGATCGCCAAGGCGCCCCTGTCAGCGCGCTTGTCGTAAAAGGCGTTCAACACCCTCTTCAGCCACGTACTTGCTCGGGGTGGAGGGCCTCGACGCCGTTCATCGCAGCCGACGATCCCGAGGCCAAGGCGCGCGTCTCACCGTTCCTCGAGAGTCTCGGGCTGCGTACGTTGGATGTCGACGGCCTGCACATGGCCCAACGCTCGAGGCGCTCGGCTTGAAGTCATCGGCGTGGCCCGAAACGGCGCCGGCACCTTCGATAGCGCCTTGAACGTCGATATCGACTGAATCACCGACACCACGTCATCGCCGGCAGGTTGGCAACGTATCCGATTAGATCGCACACGATCCGACGTAAGGGAACGGAGACATCCCGATGGGCATCGATGAGAATGTCCAGATTGTGAAGGACTTTCTTGAAGCAATCGGCCGTGGCGATCTGCAAGGTCTGCTGGCGTTGTGTGCCGAAGATATTGAGTGGATTATTCCTGGCGAGGACTGGCCGCTGGCCGGCACGCGCCGCGGGCACGAGGGATTGGTGGATTTGCTTCAGACGCAATCCGAAGCGGTGGAAACTTCATTCATGGAGCCCCGCGAATTCGTAGCGCAGGGAGACCGTGTGCTGGTCATCGGGTTCGCTAGGGGGAGAATCAAAGCCACGAATAGGACGTGGGACGACCACTGGGTCTTCGCCATTACCGTCCGGAATGGCAAACTGACGAACATCCGGGAGTATATCGACACGCAAGCACTGGCGCGGGCCTCCGAGATGGCTGCGAGCCCCAAGCTCTGATCCAACGAGACCGGCACCATGCGAAACGATTCGTAAAGCCAGCGAATACGTTGAGCAGCGGCACGCCTTGCCGGACACCGAGTGGTCGGCAATCAACTGCGCCAAGGGAGGGCTGCTGATACGCTGCCTCGGAGCGGAGTGGGAAAGACGTCGCGAAGTTTGTCTCCTTCTTCTCCGATGAACCAGACATAGGCGACATTATTTCCGGATTGAAGTAGCACGGGCAGGCTATTCGCGACGCTATCAACGCTTTCGCAAGTGCATTTCCTAATGTTCACCGTGATCTATTCAACATCTGTTGGCCTCGCGCCCCCCGGTAAGGGCGGCCAGCGGCGAGGCCGGAGAACGCGAAAGTGCCTCCTGATCTGGGATGATCTGGCCTGTCTAGAGTCAAGATGGTCCCGCGCGGAAGACATGCCATGACGTTGGGTGTCAAGCCTGGGCGTTCACGTGGTGTGACCAGGCGGTGGTTTCATCGTAGGGCGTGCCGGTCTTGAGGCATCCGTGCAGGATGCCGACGAGCCGATCAGCGAGTTGCCGCAAAGCCGCGTTGTAGTTGGCGCCTCGGCCGCGTTGTCGCTGGTATTAGGCCTTCGCGCCGAGAGAGATACCCGCATTGACGAGTAAGCCTGAGCCATGAGCGCATCCAGAAGCCGGTCGTTGTGGACGAACCGGGCGATGACGGCTTTCTTCCTCCCGGACTGGAACGCTGCGGCCTTCTCAGTCACGTGCTGGCGCCGGGCACGGGTGAGCTCGGCACCGATCTGCGCGATGCTCGGCTGGGACTGTCTCGGTTAGCGAGATGGTCCCCCGTCATCGGTCTCCCACCGGGACGGGAGCAGACGCGGTAGTTCCGCGGTCATCGCTGGGCTGCCGAGGCGATGACGCGGGGATGGCGTTGTCGATGAGGACGACTGCGATGGCGGCGGCGGTGGGGAAGGAGTCGCTGTTGAGGACTCGGGTGCGGGCCGAGGCGCCGTCGATGAGCAGCGCCAGCTGTTCGCCGAGTTGTTCGGGGTTGGTGGCGCCGGCTTCGCGGGCGGTTTCGGTGAGCCGGGCGGCGATGGCGGTCTTGTAGTCGCGTGCGTACTGGGATGCGGGGTGTTGGGGGTCGTGGAGTTCGACGGCCGCCGCGATGTAGGGGCACAGGGGCGTGGACGCCGGCATGTCGAAGGCGGCGAGGAGCCGTTCGCGGGGCGTGAGGTCGGTGCGGTCGAACACTCCGGGCATGACGTCGGGATCGAATCGACGCAGGTATTCCGCGACGAGTTCGTCCTTGCCGGTAAAATGCTGGTAGGCCGTGCGTTTGGACACCTGGGCCACCGCACAGAGTTGGTCCATGCCGGTGCGGTTGATGCCCTGATCGCGAAACATCTGCTGTGACGCGCTGAGGATGCGCTCGCGCGCGCCCCTGCCACGGCGCCGGCCCAGGGGGCCCTTCTCCAACTCCGTCATGTCGCCAGTGTAGCCCTGGTGGGTACGTATCGGTGTACATAGCTTGCGCTTCGGTTGGCCACCCCGATACGGTTACACAAACAGCACGGTGTACATAACTTGACCTCAAGATGGAGTGATCATGGGAAAGCTCGATGGCAAGGTAGCGGTGATCACCGGCGGATCCACCGGCATGGCACTGGCCGGCGCCAAGCTGTTCGTCGAGGAAGGAGCTCACGTCTTCATCCAGGCCCGGCGGCAGGAAGCACTGGACGACGCCGTCAAGCTGATCGGCCGCAACGTCACCGCCGTGCAGGGCGACGCGGCCGAACTGGACGACCTGGACCGCTTGTACGACACCGTCAAGCGGGAAAAGGGCTCGATCGACGTGCTGTGGGCCAACGCCGGGATGGGCGAACCGGCCGTCCTCGGCGAGATCACCGAGGAACAGTTCCACCGCGCCTTCTGGCTCAACGCGCGCGGCACCCTGTTCACCGTGCAGAAGGCACTGCCGCTGATCAACGACAACGGCTCGATCATCATGACCGGATCCAACGCCTCCCTCGGCGCCTTCCCCGGCTGGAGCCTCTACGCCGGAAGCAAAGCCGTCCAGCAGGCCTGGGCCCGAGTCTGGCTCAACGAACTGCGCGACCGCAAGATCCGGGTCAACGTCCTGACCCCCGGCCAGGTCGCCACCGCCAAACAGGAAGAACTGTTCGACGAGGCAACCAGGGCCGCATTCGAGTCCCAGATCCCCCGCGGAAAGATGGGCCGCCCCGAAGAAATCGCCACCGTCGCCCTGTTCCTCGCCTCCGACGACTCCAGCTACGTCAACGGCCTGGAACTGGTCGCCGACGGCGGCACCACCGCCATCTGAACCACACACCACGAATGCCTCTGCCATTCGGCTCGGCGCGCTGGCTCGCCGTGAGGCCGCCGAGGAGCCGGGCGACTCGTCCCGGGAGCTGATCGGTCAGCACATGCGCGCTGGCTACGGCGTGGCAGGAGCCCGGCGCCTGGCAGGGGTCCACCGACGAGGGGATCGAGTTGACCAACGAGATGTGGGGCCGGATCGCGCTCACCGAGATAGGGCTGCACGGCTGGGACCTGGCCACGGCCACCGGCCAGCCCTTCGAGCTGCCTGAAGGCACCCTGCAAGCCGTCTGGTAGTACCTGACCGAGTTCCTGCCGACGCTGCCGGAGCCGGTCCGGGCCTCCTGGGGTACGGCGGCGGCGCCCGTCCCGCCGGACGCGTCCCTGCTGGACCGCATCGTCGGGACGGCCGGCCGCAAGCCGTGAACGAGATCAAATCTCAGTTCGGGAGTTCGTTGCCCTGATGATCTGGCGCGCCGACCCGGGCCTGCGGGTCGGCGCGCCGACCGGCTCTCATACACAACGAGGAGTAGCCATGACCGCGTTCGCCCAGCACCGCGCCACCGTCGAGTCCTTCGTCGACTGCATGCACGGCGGCGCGGACAAAGATGCTCTCGCCCGTGTCCTCGCCGAGAACGTGGTGCTGATCAGCCCGCTCAGCGATGAGCCGCTCACCGGCCGCGAGGCCGTCACGGCAGCCATCCAGGGCGTCGCCGCGGTGGCGACGGACCTCACCTACAAGGAGGTCCTCAGCGGCGAGACCCACCACGCCGCATTCTTCCGGCTGCAGATCGAAGACACGGCGGTCAACGGGATGGACTACATCCTGCTCGACGCGGAAGGCAAGATCGCCGAGTTGACCATATTTTGGCGCCCGCTGCCGTCCGCCGTCGAGATGCAGGGTCACCTCGCGCCTCTCGCCGGCATGCAGCCCTGGGAGCTGCGCACCAACGGAGAGTAACGATCACGGGATGTCCTCGTCCCATGTCCCTGACCTGACCCCCTCTTTTTGGAATAGCGGCAGGTTCACGCATCCCAATCCACCGGCCGAAGACGAGCCGGAGGTCCCGGGAAAGGCGCGGCAGTTGGCCCAGAAACGTCGCGCCCGACGCCTGCGCCTGACCCGGCACGAACGAGACAGAGCGACACCTTGAGAAAAGGAAGAGAGCACACCTCATGAGCAGCATCACCCTCATCGGTACGGGGAACATGGCCCGTACCATCGGCACGCTCGCGGTCGCGGGCGGCAACACCGTAGAGGTCATGGGCCGCGATCAGTCCAAGGCCGATGACCTGGCCAAGGCTCTGGGCGGCGGCGCGACGACGGGAAAGCGGGGCGCCGTCCCGGCCGGGGACATCGTCATCACGGCCCTGTTGTACGACGGTGTCGTTCCGGTCGTCGCCGAGTACGGAGACGCCCTCGCGGGCAAGGTCATCGTCGACATCAGCAACCCCTTCAACCCCACGTTCGACGGACTGGCCCACAGCGAGCAGACCTCGATCGCGCAGCAAGTCGCCAAGGTGGCCCCGGCCAGCGCCAGCGTGGTGAAGGCATTCAACACCACCGCGGCGGCGAGGGTACGACGACACGAGCAGCGTTGGCGCTTCGAACCGGTGCCGTTCGGCGCGGAAATGCACGTCGAGCGGCACGACATCGCGGCTTCGTCGGCGGCGGCGGGGCGGCGGCGGAGCACCGAGCGGGCGCGGCCGGTGGACCCGGTCACCGGACCGCTCGCCCGCGCCACCCTGCTGATGTTCCAGGCCGGCGTCGCCGACCTGATTCTGGCCGTGCATCACCTTGCCTGCCCGCCCGCGTCCGCCCAGCGGTGGCTGACCCGGCTACGGCTTGCGAGCACCGGCGGCGACGATCGGCGCGGCTGACTCACCGTCACGTGGTGGGGGGGGGGCGCCGGAGTGGGGGGGGCGGACCCCCCGCGGGGGGGGGGGTGGG
>NZ_JAHRCY010000028.1:0-93582 GCF_019083965.1 Catellatospora tritici | reverse complement strand
TCCCGTTCCGGGGGGGCCGTGACCACGAAGTATCGCGGTCACGGCACCACGTCGGGTTTTCGTCGTCGCCGTCGTGGGTGGGTCGCCGAGCCGCCGGTCAGACCGGAACGGCAGGAGCGAGCTCGGGCTCCACCGGCGCGGTCTTGGGCAGGGCGAGCAGCACGACGAGTCCGGCCAGGCAGTAGACCGCGCCCTGGACGGCGATGACCGGCAGGATTCCGATGCGTTCGCCGAGGGTGCCCGCCACGACCGTGCCGAGCAGCATCGCCGCGCTCTTGGCGGCAGCGGTTGCGCCGAACACCCGACCGCGGTGGTCGTCGTCGGTCGCGTTCTGGAAGATCGTCATGCCGCCGGCGGCGAGGAACGCGACCGGCAGTCCGACGAGCGCGATGATGACCGGTGCGGGCCAGAGCACGCGCGCGACCAGTGGGTACAGGAACAGCACCAGATCGAGTGCGCCGAAGATCACCGCTCCCCAGCCGAACATCCGTCGTGGAGAGAACCGGTGGGCGATCAGGGTCGCGGTCAGGCCGCCCACGATGCCGCCGACCGCCTGCGCTGCCATGATCACCCCGAATGCGCGGGCGTCGCCGCCGAGCACGTCGTGAACGAATGGCGCCATCAGCGTACCCATGATGGCTTCGCCGACGCCGGTGATGACGGTGAAGGCGAGGAACACCTTCAGGACTCGGCTGGACAGTGCGATGCGCATGCCTTCGGCCCATTGCCGCAGCACGTGTGGATGCGTCGCCGGGCCGGAGGCGCGCCTGGCCCGGATGAGCCACAGCAGCACCGCCGCCAGTGCGAACGTCAGCATGTCCACGGTGCCGAGCAGCGCGAACCCGCCGAACGCGGCGATCACCCCGCCCAATGCCGCGCCGGTCAGGCGGGCCACGTCACGGACCTGTCCGTTGAGGGAGTTGACGGTGACGAGGTCGTCGGCCGCCGCCAGCAATGGCACGAGCGCGGCCTCTGCCGAGATGAAGAACGGTGCGAGGCAGCTCTGCACCGCGATCACCAGGTAGACCATCCACACTTGGTCGGCGTGTTGCACCACGAGCAGCGGAAGCAGGGCCACGGCCATCAGCAGGTTGGTGACGACCATGGTGAGGCGGCGGTCCCACCGGTCGGCGTAGACGCCGGCGATCGAGCCGAGCACGATCTGGGGAAGCAGCGAGGCCAGGACCGATACGGCGGAGGCGAGCGTGGAGCCGGTCAGGACGTAAATCTGGTACGCGAGTCCGGTGCGCAGGATCCAGTCACCGGTCAGGGAGATCAGGTTTGCGGTCAGCAGCAGTCGCAGGTCGCGGTGGCCGCTCAGGAGTCGCCAGAGTCGTCGCATGTCAGGCCCCCAGGGGTGTGGTCGTAGCGCAGGGGTGCGGACACGAGTGTGAGATTCACCGGCACGGCATCGGCGGACCGGTCGGCGGCGTCGTCGCGTGGTCGTCGTCTGGCGAGCGGCGCGATGAGTTCGTCCCAGCGCCGTTTAAGTTCGGCGAACTCGTCGAGCGTCAGGTAGAGCAGGGTTTGGGAGACTCCGGCGTGTTCGGCCCAGCCGGGATCCTCGTCGGCACGGCGCTGCTGCCAGTCGGCGAGCTGGGACGCGGCCTGTTCGACGAGATGGCGGTTGAGCAGTTCGACCGACTCCCAGGATTCGGAGGATCCGTCCGCCGCCTCGAACCGGTGCGAAACGGCGGTGACCCGCCAGGGTCGTTCCCGGTTGTCGGGCGCGTCGGCGTGTTCCACGAAACCGTATTTGGCGAGCTGGCGAAGGTGGTGGGAGGCCAGCGCCTGACTGATGCCAAGCTGCCGACCCACATCTGCGGCGGTGACGGGACCTTCGCTACCGACGAGTGCGAGCAGCTTGAGGCGCAAAGGGTGTGCCAGTGCCCGTAGGGCGAGGGGGTCGCCGACAATCCGCCGCCCGACGTCGGATTCCAAGGACATGTTTGGTATCCCACCCGACCCATCCATCGATGTCAAGCGTCTACTTGGAATGGTGGCCGTGATTCCGGATCCGATCAAGACGATCATAGAGCCGATCATTGAAGTTGCTGGTCGTACCGGCGGTTCTGGAGGGTGGCAAGACTGTGCCGTCCAGGCCCACTGCAGACGGAGCAACGTCGACATGACGGAGCGCGAGTAGGGGCATCGCCTTGGATTGCCCAGCACTCAATGCCGCCTTCAGCCGGGCAAGAGCGACCGTGTGCCATCCGATCGACGAACGGGCGGCCCGACCGGCGCTGTTGCATTATCGGATCGCCGGACATGGTGGATCTTGGTTGCGGCCTCGAATCAGATCGCGTTGATGAGTTCGGCGAACGCTGCTGCGACTCGCCGGGCGGGCGGGACGTCGGTGGCGAGTTCGTAGTGTCCGCGTCGCGGTTCTGCATGAACGCGTGTCCGATGATGATCACCTGTGCTGTCTTGTCGGTCCGTAGCCCGCGCATGGGTCTCAACCGGTGTTTGAGCTGGCTGTGATCAGCCTCGATCCGGTTGTTCGCGTACCGCTCGACGTGATACCACGCCTGCGGCACGAGGTTATCCAGCACCGCCGGGTAGACCGCGGCAGCGTCGGTGACCACCTCCGTCGGGGTCTTGAACGTCGACAGCGCCCTGCCGAAGAACCTGCGGGCCGCCGCGGCATCGCGGCGGGTGGACACGAGTACGTCGATGACCTGCCCGTGCTGGTCGACGGCCGGTACACATACCGCCACACCCCGCCGACCTTCACGTACGTCTCGTCGACGAACCACCGGTCACCCGGCGAGTGCCGGCAAAACCGCGCAGCGTCGGCCAGCAGCGGGGTGAACCGCTGCACCCAGCGGAACACCGTGACGTGATCGACCTCGACACGCCGCTCGACCAGCAACTCCTCGACGTCACGGTAGGACAAGCCGTAGCGCAGGTACCACCGGACCGCGACCACGATCACCTCCGGCGGAAACCGGAACCCGGCGAACGCCGACTTCACCGGCAGCCACGAACGTGAACGAGGCGAGGACTTCACCGCTCGAGTGTGCCCGCGATCATGCCAACGCTCAATGCAACAGCACCCGACAGTATCCCTACCTCGACACCTTTACCTGGCAGTACTGGTGGGACGGCCGCTGGCGGACCCTGGGCACGATCGACGCGACCAAGATCCGGGCCGCCGACGAGCAGTAGCGTGCCCGGCCCGTATTCGAATACGGCTCGCTCTGCCTCTGCGCAGGTCTTCCAGTCAGGGCAAACACTCAACACGAACGTCAGGCGGCGACTCGTCCGCCGATTCAGGTGGGCCGGCCCGCTGAGATCACATCACATGCGGTCCTGCCTCGCCCACGCCCACGAGGACGCAGAATTCTGGCGCCGGTTCCATGCCGACGATCAACCTTCTGGGCTATGACCAGCACCTTTCATACAGCTCCATCGGATCCCGCTGCGCACTGGCACCGCAAGCCGGATTATGTTTGCGCACACTCATCGACAAATCAGGATGTCGCCGCAGCCCAGGCTGGGGTAGGCGGCGCTGAAATTCCGTACGGACAGTGACCGCAGTCCCTGCAAGCCGCTGAAGTCGCCGGGGCCTGAACCCATCCGTGATCAAGGTCTTGTCGATCAACAAGTGGAGCCACGTCTCGCTCCCAGGTGGGGCCACAGCTCGCTGTTGTGGCCACTTGGGTTCGAGTGAACTGGCGATGGCGTGCCGTTCTGCTTCGGTCTCAAGGATCTGCCGGGCTGACGCGGCGGTGCAGATCGCGGTCTTGTCGTCGAGGCCGAAGGCTAAATTAGGTGCAGCGGGTCCGGGTCGTGGATGAGGGATTCATCGAGGAGGCGGTCCACGCGTGGGCGTTCCAGGATGGCCGCCTGTCCGCGTAGGGCATCGGTGATCCAGACCCTGCAGACGTGGCCGACCGGTACCCGGCGCTGCCTTTCGGTGAACGATGGACGGACCGCCGATGGCCAAGAGCATGACCGGGTTGGATTCTTGTGACCGTGACCCCTCTCATCGGCCGTCTCGAGCCGTGGCCACGAGCCGTCATGCGCTGGTGGCGTAGGCACAGGCTGACGACCGTGGGCCTTGGCCGGCCGGCGGTCGCAGCCGTGGCTGTCGCGATGCTGTTGGCCTGCGCCGGCTACGTCATCGCGGTGATCGCGTGGGCCGAGGTCCCCACGGTCGGGGCGGACAACGACTGGACCGCGCCGCTGATGCGTCCGTCCACAGCGCCACTACTCTATCCCGCAGCGCTGGTGGCGTTGCTAGGTCTGGCCGCAGGTGCGGCGATGGTCGTCTACGCGATTCCGGGGCCGACGCTACGAGCACGGCTGATACGGCTGGGAGTGCTCGCGCTCGGCGCCTCGTACGGCGTCATGATCGTCGTTTACTACACGCACGAGGCGGCCCATCTGATCTTCCGGCTGCGCTGGGCCGGATTCGGCACGGTCTTCGGGATCTTCGCCGCAGCATCGTGGGCCGCACTGGGCTGCGTGCCGCTGGCGCTGCGGGCTCGCAGTCCGCGCTGGACCGCGGCGGCCTGCGCGGCGGCGCCGTTCCTCGTCGGGGCCTTGACGGCGCTCGCGCACATGGTGGCACCGCAACTGCAGCTGTCGTACGGAGTGCTCGCGCTGAACGTCATGTCCGGTGCGGCCGTCGGCGCAGGGGGGCTGCTGCTCATCTGGCTGGGCGTGCAGGCGGTATCGGGCACTGTCGACGCGGGACTCTGGTTCGCCGGCCGGGTCGAGCCGCACCGGCGGTGGGCCGAGGTCCTCGTCGCCGCGACCGCCACAGGGGCCGTGGTGTACTTCGCCGCCGTGGCGGCCGGCTACTACCGTCCATTCTCCCTCGTCTACTCCGCCTTGGTAGCGATGGTAAGCGTCGGGGTGCTGCTCGGTGGGCGGGCTGTCGCGCTCACCGAAACGCAACAGCAAGCGTTTGCCCTGGGTATAGTTCTGCTCCTGTTCGGCCCCCGGCTTCTCGTCGGCGCCGTCAGCCCCCCACTGGTCGGCCTGTCGGTAGTGTTCGGCGTGCCCGCCGTCCTGGGCGGCGCGGCCCTACTAGGCGGCCTCACCTGGGCCGCCCTGAGAACGACCAGGCGCGCGCCGCGAGCGCTGCGTGCGGCGGTGTTCGCCACTGCCTGCCTGCTTAGCAGCGCCGGCGCGGTCGTCCTCGACGCCATTGTGGGCGAGCGCGCCAACGTGGCCGTCTTCGACCGGGTCAGCGCGGCCATGCGCGACGGACTGGGGCTGATGCGCGACGGCTCCCGCCTCGGCTTCAAAGATCATCTCGATACCGGGATCATCCTCGTCGGTGCTGTGTCGGTGGTGCTGTTGACCCGAAGGTCCACCCGGCAGTTGGGGATCGCGGGGTTGTTCGTTTTCGCCTGGATGGCACCCTGGCTGTGGGACCAGGCGACCGCCAGCCTGCGGCCATTCTGGGTGGTCGCGGTGGTCTTGCTCGCCGTTCTGGCGGCTGCTGCCCGCCTGAGGCGCTTCGGCGCAGGAGTCGCACCAGTGATGATCTTGGCGGCGATCTGGACAGTTAGTGGTGTCGCCTGGTGGCTGGCTTACGTGCCCGATCTCATCCCGAAGTCCTGGGCGATGTTCACTGTTCCGCTGGCCTTCGCCGGTCCGGTGCTGCTGATGTTTCTCGTGCAGGCGCAACCGCTCAACAGTGGAGACGACCGTGACAACCGTGTCATGGCCGCAGCCGGTGCCGGCGTCGCCTGTGCCACATTCGCGTTGTTCTTTGTGGCCAACGGGATGTGGCGCGAGGATCTTCCCTGGTCGGGTCTGGCGACGATATTCCTGGCGATGCCGATCGCGGTCCTGACCGTCGCCTCGTCGGACACGCGGACTCTTGCCGACGAGCGGACGGAACCGGGCCCGGCGACGGTCGTGAACACCGAATCCGCAGGCTGACCGGGGACGATCAGCCGGTCATCGGCGACGGTCGCTCACGGGGCAGTCGTCGGAGCCGGGCGCCGCCGCAGGTCCGGCCAGGTGAGAAAAAGGGCCGCGGGCAGGCGTCGGGTTCGCCAACCAGGCGAGAGAGTCATTGGTGACGAGTTTCTCCTCAGAGATCCTGAAGATTCGTCATCCTGCTCCTGCGCCCGGACGACACGGAGCAACCCTAGTGCCGCTTCAGGAAACACGATCACAGCATGATCAACCGGCTGGCGAACCCGCGGGTTGTTTCTTAGACCAGATCCGCCATCGCCTATCCTGCTCACCCGGCAACCTGCCGGTGCTCCAGGAGAACGGAGGACCGCTGGTAGACCCGGCGGCCCATTACCGTGGCGGCGACCGGGACGTGTGTGGTGTCATGCGGGGTCGACGGCGTACAGGTCGGCGCCCAACACGCGCAGGTCCGCGACGCGGCCCGGGGCAAGGGTGCCCTTCCCACCGGCGCAGGCCAGCTCGTCGTACAGGGCGAGCAGCTACGCGGTGATACCAGGCTCGGTGACGCTGGTGACACCGTCGGTGGCCAGTGCGGCGGCGGCAGCGGTGATGGCGTGGCGCAGGTGCACCGTGGTGTAGTGCGGCACGACCGCCTGCAGCAGCGCGGTCGCGCCTTCGCGCAGCAAGCAAGCCGGCTCGCACTGGGGGTCGCGTTCGACGACGCCGTAGGCGGGCGCGGGCGCGGTGATCCCGGCCAGCCTCAGCGCGGCCGAAGTGCAGGTCACCGCATGGAGCGTGAAATCTGTCAGGATCACCGGCCGGTCCCCGGTGAGCGGGTCCAGGTCGTGGCGGGTCGGCGGGCGCTCCAGTCGCAGCTCCGACCAGTTGCGGCCCCGGATCCACGCGCCTGCCGGAGTCGACGCTGCGGCGCAGGCCAACCATGCCCATCTAACCGATGTGGCCGCTCCAGCCTTTACTCAAGTCCCCCGCACTTGGTCTCGCGTTGGGTGCTGTTGGGCGGTGTTGGGTGGTCGCCGCCAGGCCAACACAGCAATCGGCGCCTCAGGTTGACCTTTAAGGGCATGACACGAAGCAAGGTCGACCACCCCGCCACGGTCTCCCGGCAAGCACGGGAAGGCCCCTCACGTTGCGAGCACTCCGCCACGGAGCCGACCGTGAAATTTGATGCAGATCGGTTGATTTCCCGAACGCCGTCGCTATGGGCCAGTTTCCTGCGCGATTGGGACCGTTCCTTGCGCACTGCAGACCACCCAGCTACCACCCGCTACAACTACCTGCTCGCCGCCACCCAGCTGTGCGGGTTCCTAGGCACGTTCAACACGATCCGCAGCGTTGGCCGCCGAGATCCGCTCGCGGTCACGAAGGCAGACATCGAAAGGTTCCAGGTCTGGATGATCGAGACGCGGTCGGCGTCGACGGCGCTGAACAAGCACAAGAGCCTGCAGCAGTTCTTCAGCTGGCTCGTGGCCGAGGAGGAGCTGGACGTCTCTCCGTTGGCACGTGTGGGCCAACCCCGCAAGAGGAAGAAGCTCATTCCGATCATCAACGTTGATGAGACCCGGAAGGTCCTCGATACCTGCGACAGGCGCACCTTCGTCGGCGTTCGCGATGAAGCGATCATCCGGATGTTCGCCAACACCGGTGCGCGTCTGTCGGAGGTGGCCGACCTCCAGGTCGACGACCTCGACATGTCGCTGGACACAGCTCTGTACCACGGCAAGGGCGGCAAAGACCGCAAGGTGCGGTTCGGGCCGAAGACCGGCCGTGCTCTTGGCCGATACATCGGGATGCGGTCCCAGCACCGCGCCGCCCAACTGCCCTGTCTGTGGCTGGCAGAGAAGGGCGCAGCGCACCTGAGCGACAACGGAATTCAGATGATGCTCAGGCGGCGAGGACAAATGGCCGGCGTCGAACGCCTGCACGCTCACCGCTGGCGGCACACCTACGCCCACGAGTGGAAACGCGCTGGCGGCGATACCGGTGACCTGATGGTGGTGCTCGGCTGGTCGTCAGACGAGATGCCGCGACACTACGGCGCCAGCGCGGCAGCCGAGCGCGCCCAGGAGACCCAGGCACGGCTGAGGATCGGTGAAGATGTCTGACACCGCCGATTCACTCGAGGCCAGGACCGGCCTTACCGCCGCCCAGCGTCGTCGACGCGCCCGGGTCGCCGTGCAATCCTCCTGGGCCAACACCGCAGACCGGTCGGCGCGGACCGCTCCAGCCAGGCAGGCGTTCCAAGCCAGGTTCGAACGCCAGGTAGATCCGAACGGGGTACTGCCTGCCGAGGAGCGCGCCGAGCGTGTCAGGCACGCGATCAAGGCCTACATGCTGCAACTGGCCGGACGCTCCAGCCGCTCACGGAAGGCGAACTGACACCTGCAAGGGTGCGCCCCACGCGGAGCGCACCCTTGACTGCGCCGGATGGCCGGTCAGACGCGCTCGCCGATGCCTAGCCGCTGCTGGGTCTCCAGCGCGCGTTCGGCTGCGGCACTGCGCCCGTAGTGCCGGGGCATCGCATCGGAGGTCCAGCCGAGCACGAGCATCAGGTCTCCGGTGTCGGCGCTGGCGCGTTTCCACTCGTGGGCGTAAGCTGTGCCGCCAGCGATGCGCGTGCAGGCGCTCGATGCCGGCCTTCTCCCCAGCCTTCGCAGCATGATCTTGATGCCGTTGGGGGCGAGCCGGCGGCCACCGCGGTCGGCCAGCCACAGGAACGGCAGCTCATTGCCTCGGTGAGTCGCCCGAGCCCTGAGGTGCCGGCTCAGTGCTCGGGCGGTCTTCGGCCCGAACCGCACCCGCCGGTCTTTGGCACCTTTACCTCGGAATCGCACCGACTCGGTGGCCAGGTCGATGTCGTCGAAGGTCATGTCGCCGACCTCAGACAGGCGGGCACCGGTGTTGCACAGCAGCCGGATGATCGCCTGGTCGCGCAGGTTCGCGAAGGTCTTTCCCTTACACAGGTCGAGAACCCTCTTGGTGTCGGCGTCGCTGAGCACCGGGATGAGCTTCTCCGGCGTCTTGGGCTGGCCGACGCGGTCCATCGGCGAGCGGTCCATCTCCTCCTCATCGATGACCAGCCACTTGAAGAACTGCTGCAGGCCTTTGTGCTTGTTCAGCGCCGTCGACGCCGACCGGGTCTCGATCACCCACGCTTGGAATGCCTCGACATGATGCTTGGTCACCTGGGTCGGGTCGTCGGCCGCGGCGTCAGACTCGAAGTCGGGCGAGTGCTCTTTCAGGTAGCGGGCGAGCTGGGCGGCGGCCAGGACGTAGGTGTAGCGGGTGGTGTCGGGGTGGTTGCGCGAGCGCATGGTCCGGTCCCAGTCCTGCAGGAAGCCGGCCCAGGTCCGCGGGAGGCCTTCGAAGGCCTTCGCGACATTGAGGGTCGTCACTTTGCACCTTGCCTAGTCAAGGGGTCCACCAACGGTGTACTCGACTTCGGCTCACGTTCCTAGTACACAAAAAGAGGGTCTCCGTGGTCCGTGACCAGCGGAAACCCTCTTCGCTGTCGGGCTGGCCGGATTCGAACCGACGACCCCTTGACCCCCAGTCAAGTGCGCTACCAAGCTGCGCTACAGCCCGTTGCCTTGATGATCTCTCACCGCGGCAGCCTGTACAGACTAGCGCACTCTCACACGGGGCGCGCACAGGGCCCCCGTGTCCGTTTCGTGACGGTTCACCTGGGCGAATTGCGTCGCTTTGCCTAAAGCATCCTAGGAGCCTGCTCAAGCAGGCGCCGACCACGCCCGTACCACTCGGCGACCACGGTGGGGCGCTCTTGTCGCGTGTTCAACGCCGCGAATCCCGCGACGCCCATGATCAACGCCGTTCGAGGCCGTTCACCGCCGTTCGGGAGCCGTTCAGGGAGCGGCCGTGCTCCCATTTTTGCTCCATAAGCTGAGCGGTGTCCGGGGCACTCGTCCCTGATACCCGGGCCGGCAGGGTGTGGCTGATTTTTGCTTGCCCGAGGTGGCCTCCGTGGGAGTGGCCGCCCTGCCGGCCTGGACACCCTCCTGCTGATTGAAATCTGTGCGCACGTCGCTGTTTATGGAGCTGCCGGGCAGGGTGATCCGCGGGTTCGCACCGTCGTGGGGAGGACGCGGATGACCGTCCGCGAGATCATCTGGGTAGGAGTCGACGTCGGCAAGTTCCACCACCACGCATGCGCGGTCGACGAACGCGGAAAGATCGTGTTCTCGCACAAGCTGGCCAACTCACAGGCACAAGCCGAGGCACTGCTGGCCCGCGCCCGGCAAGCCGCGACCGAAGTCAGGTGGGCCGTCGACATGACCTCCTCCGCCGCCTCGATGCTGCTGGCCGTCCTCGCCGCCGCAGACCAGCGCGTCGCCTATGTACCCGGACGCCTGGTCAACAGAATGGCGGGCGCCTTCGCGGGCGAAGGCAAGACCGACGCCAAGGACGCCCACACCATCGCCGAGTCCGCCCGGCTGCGCGGCGACCTGACCGCGGTCGCCACCGCCGACCGCATCGTCGTCGACCCGCAGGTCCTCACCGCCCGCCGGGCCGACCTGATGAGCGACTGGGTACGCGGCATCAACCGGCTACGCAGCCTGCTGTTCTCGATCTTCCCAGCCCTCGAACAAGCCTTCGACTACACAGGCAAATCACCCCTGGTCCTGCTCACCGGCTACTGCACACCCACCCAACTCCGCGACACCGACCCCGGCGTCCTGGCCGGCTGGCTACGCGAACACGGCGCCTGGAAACCGGGCATCCCCACCATGGTCGACAAGGCCAAAGCCGCCGCGCACGAACAGACCATCACCCTGGACGCCGAACCGGCAACCGCACCGCTGATCACCCGCCTCGCCGCGCAGCTGCTCGACCTCGACCGTGAGATCAAGCAGCTCGACAAGCAGATCGCCGCCCGGTTCGCCGACCATCCCCATGCCAAGCCGATCACCAGCGTGCGCGGGTTCGGACCCATCCTCGGCGCGCAACTACTCGCCGACACCGGCGGCGACCTACCCACGGCATTCGGCAACGCCAGCCGGCTGGCCGCCTACGCGGGCCTCGCCCCCGTCCCCCGCGACTCCGGACGCATACGTGGCAACCTCCACCGGCCCAAGCGATACCACCGCGGACTACGCCGCGTGTTCTACCTCGCCGCCCTGTCGTCCATCCACCCCGACGGCCCGTCGAAAACCTTCTACCAGCGCAAACGAGCCGAAGGCAAAGTCCACACCCAAGCGTTGATCGCACTCGCCCGCCGCCTGGTCGACGTCATCTGGGCACTACTCCGCGACGGCCGCGAGTTCCGCAACTCGCCGATAGCAACACCGGCGACGGCTTGACATCGCCATTGAAACTCCCGGCTCCCCGCCCAACCGGTCGATGCGGCCGTCACACCGACCACCCTCTTCCCGCCGATCAGCCGCTTGCCGTGGCCGACGAGGTGCACGCCAGACCAGGAGCATGGCCCGGACCGATGCAGATCCGTCGACGCCTGTGTACGCGTCCTGTGGGGCACCAGTCTCCAGCGCATCGCCATCGCCGCGGAGTACCTCGGCTGCGGCGACCTCCACCACCCGGGCGACGTGAGGGTTCACCGGGCCGGTGTTCCCGACGTTCCTGGCCCGCCACCTCGATCGCAAGATCCACCTGATCGTCGATGGGCACCCCGTGCACCGGCGACTCAGCATCCGCCGCTGGCTGGCCGACCACGCCGACGCCATCCAGATGCACTTCCTGCCCGGATACTCACCCGAACTCAACCCCGTAGAAATCCTCCACGGCGACCTCAAACGCCATGTGGCACAGGCCAGCCCCGCCAACCGCACCGAACTCGCCGCCGCGGCCCGCACCCACCTCCGCCGCCGCCAGAACCAGCCCAAGCTCGTACAAGCGTTGTTCCGCAAGCCCGAAGTCCGCTACGCCGCAGCCTGACCACGGCACCTTTGCCTTACTGGCCAATAACTACCTGAAGCATGTCGTCTGCGGAGCGGCTTTTTCCTATACACGTACACGCGCAAGCTCAATCGAGGTGAGGGCCTGGCGCACACATGACTCCGCGTGCCCCAGGCCGACTCGATTCCTCCTTTTTGTAAGATGCCCTCCGAGAGTATCCCACCGGAAGGCATCTTACTCCGAACCTAGGTCGAAAGGGGATCGCAGCGGTTTCCCTTGCGGAACTACTTGGCCCAAGACCAATCGGCGCTTTGATTTGCTAGATCCTCGCACCACAGAGGACCCGCAAAATCTCTGATTGGATCAGACCAAGCCCGCTTCGATAGGATCCGTGGAGTGACACGAATTCTCGCACATTCCATCAGATCGTCATCGCCACTGGAAAAGATGTCTTCAAGAAAGCTGCAGCAAGCCTCCATTACTGCAATTTTCTGATGTTCGATGGCCGGAATGAAGATGCCGTCGACGAACACTCGCGACATATAGCGATAGGGCATAATGGTGTCGACGTTACCTCCGGTCGATGTTTCCCACTCTTCTTCCGCTTTGGCGAGATCTTCGGCCTTATTGCCAAAGCGGGCAATGAGGCTTCCGCGCAGGCCAATGTAGGTAAGGTTCAAGTTCAGTTCCTTCGGAGAATCGCCAGCATCAGAGTGTTGTGGGAGTGGTATCAACGCACTGTATCCCGGACATTATGCAGTTGAAGTTCTGCGGACCGTACCTAAGCATAAAGTAGGCGCCAGCTCCAAAGTCGAGGATTGACATCGCACCTCCAACCCTTCCCATCCCGCCGCTCCGCGTACCGCCAAGTCGTCCCTCGGGTACCAGTTCGGCGGGACCGCGTGAAACTACACGCTGCGGATGCCCACCGCCACCAATATTGAAATTCTCACCGGTCACATCGGAGACGGAGAATCGGTTCTTGATATTCTCGAGAGCCCCTTCGACCTGCTTCGATATTACCGAGTTGTTTTCGATTTCTGCGGAAATCGCACCAGCGGTATCTTTCGTGCGCAGTGCACGCCACATACGGGCGAACAGTGAGCGGGCAATTGTCTGATCCGCTGACGACAGCAGACTGTCATATTCGAATTGACGCATCGAACGACCGTCCTCCAACTTCATTGAGGCACGGAAGTCGCCTTCTAGCAGACCACTCAACTCGCCAGCCAGATCCAGCACATCTTTGTAATGGAAATTTCCCCCGGATCCATCTGCATTGCGTGCTGTCTTTAGACCAGTTTGCAGTTCCTCCAAGAGCGCATCAATGGCTGTACCGTCGCCAACATATCCAGTGGCCCGGCCATTGCTTTTGACATAGACAGAGTACACTTCATCGATGATTTTCTGAAGACGCGGGTTTTCTACACGGGGCGGCTTAGCAGGCGACTTCTCGCTATGCGATGCCGCTGCCAGTCGCTTGCCGTAAGCCGCGCCCGTTTCATCCTCGAACTTCAACCCGCTGGGATCAGAGAACGTAACGGGGCTGTTCTTAGAATAGGAGTACGGATTGAACGATTGAGGATCCTGTAGATCCATCAACGGGTCGGTAGAGATAAACCGCCCAAGGTTAGGGTCGTATTGGCGAGCTCCGATGTTTACAAGACCCGTGGGGTCGTTGTCTCCGCCAACAAAGCCCTTGTTGTTTGCCCAGCTGGGATTTGTTCCCCTGGGAGCGCCGTAGGGGGTCTGCCGACGGATTGAAACTGTCTGTGTTCCCGCGTTGACGCTGATTTGCTGTGTGCCCTGGTGGTCCCCGTATAGCCAGGTGAGGTCGCTAATGTTCGATGTGCCTTTTCGGCTCGCGCAGATGCGTCCGGCGAAGCTGTAGTAGCGGGTGCCGGTGTTGATGCCGCCTTCGCGTCGGATCTCCTGGCCGGGTAGGTAGAGGGTGGTGCCGGTGGAGTCGCGGCGAATGAGCCGGACGCCGTTGGCGTCGTAGATGTTGGTTTCGGTGGTCGATCCTCCGGCCGATACCGCGGAGAGTCGGCCTTCAGCGTCCCAGGTGAGGGTCTGGCTGTTGTTGCCAGTGCTGCAGTTGTTGGCCGCAGTGCCGGTGGGGCGGCAGACGGTGTTGCCGGTGTTGTCGTAGGTGTAGTTGGTGGTGACATCTGCGACACTCATCTGGGTGACCGCGTGCGGGCGCACCACGTTCTGGCCGCCGACGGGCACGGTGTAGCTGCGGGTGGTGTTGCCGCCGGAAGTGTGGCTGGTCTCCGTTTTCAGCGAGCTTGTGCTGTCGAAGGTCCAGCCCTGCCAGTACTTTGCGGGTCCGCCGAGGTTGGCTACGGCGGGATCGGTGCTGCACGGCACGCCGGACGTGGGAGTCCAAGCGGTCGTCAGGCGCGCCAGGGTGTCGTAACGGAAGCACTGGGTGTCGGTGGAGCCGACCCCTGGCGCGTCGGTGACGGTGGTGATGTTTCCGCTGTGGTCGTAGGTGTAGGTGCGGTTGGAAATGGTGTCGGCAGCGTTCTGGGGTTTGACGCTGTCGGTCTTGAGCCGGTGGGTGTCGCTGTAGTAGTCGAACAGGTTGTCGACGTATGGGCCACCGCCGGGCGGCATGTAGATCGTCTTGGACAGTTCGCCGTAGGCGGTGTACATGGCGGTGGCTATCGGGCGCTGTTGCGTTGTCGGGTCGCCGGACATGGTGGAGCTTGGTGACGGTCTGGTGTCAGATCGCCTTGGCGAGTTCGGTGAACGCCGCGGCGACCCGCCGGGCGGGCGTGGTGTCGATGGCGATCTCGTAGTGTCCACGGCGCAGGTTCTGCATGAAGGAGTGCCCGGCGATGATCACTCGTGCTGTCTTGTCGGTCCGTAGTCCGCGCATCGGTCTCAAGCGGTGTTTGAGCTGGCTGTGGTCGGCCTCGATCGGGTTGTTCGCGTAACGCTCGACGTGATGCCACGCCTGCGGGATGAGTTCCTCCAGTACAGAGGGGTAGACCGCTGCGGCATCGGTGACCACCTCGGTTGGAGCCCGGAACGTCGACAGCGCCCGGCGGAAGAACCCGCGGGCCGCGGCGGCGTCACGACGCGTGGACACGAGCACGTCGATGACCTGACCGTGCTGGTCGACCGCCCGGTACACGTACCGCCACACGCCGCCGACCTTCACGTAGGTCTCGTCGACGAACCATCGGTCGCCCGGTGAGTGCCTGCACGGCCGTGCCGCCTCGGCCAGCAGCGGCGTGAACCGCTGCACCCACCGGTAGACGGTGACGTGGTCGACCTCGATCCCGCGCTCGACCAGCAGTTCCTCGACATCGCGGTAGGACAGGTTGAACCGCAGGTACCACCGCACCGCGACCACGATCACCTCCGGCGGAAACCGGAACCCGACGAACGCCGGCAGCCACGGACGTGAACGGGGCGAGGGCTTCACCGTTCGAGTGTGCCCACGATCAGGCCAACACTCAACGCAACAGCGCCCCCAGATCTCCGAGGGCGGCCAGGTCGTAGCCGATCCATGTCTTGAGCAGTGGCAGGATCTCGTCGTGGCAGCGCAGCGCAGTGGTGTCATGCTCGCGGCCCGGGCGCACCGGCGATCGCGCGCTGCCCGACGTTGTCCAGGTTGCCGACCGGTGGCATCTGCGGCACGGCCTGGGCGAGGCGGTGTTGTAGGAGGTCGCCGCGCACAGCACGTGCTGGGCCAAGGCGAGCCTGCTGCAGGACGGCTCGCGCGCCCAGACCACCTTGCAGCGCTGGCACCCAGGTCCACGACCTGCTCAATCAGAAGGTCGGCCTGCTCGAACGCGCCTGGCGGCTGAACCTGTCGCACCCTCGCTGCGTGATTACCACACGCGGACGTCCGGGACCCTGGTCAAGCTCAAGCCGTCTTGAGCTGAGATGATGTGCAGACGCGAGTGTCGCGTGGATACGAGCAAGAGGAACGCAGGACGTGACGGGACAGGAGACTGCGGTAAGCGGGCCAAATGGCGGTGAGGAGCAGACGGGTCGTGTCGATTTAACTCGGCTACCTACCGGTGAGATGGGTTGGGCCGCACTCATCGGATGGCTGATCGAGTCAGACGACCGCGTCGAGAGATACTTCCTAGAAGTCAAGTCCGCAGTCGACCTGAACATCAAGGCGGATCGCGCGAAGGTCGCGAAGTTCATCCTTGGAGCTGCCAACCGCGACCCGGAACAGGCTAGACGCCGCTTCAGCGGGCACGCGCTAATGATTCTTGGCATCGGTGATGGACGTGTTGTTGGAGTGCCCTCATTTGAGGCGAAGGACCTCGCAGGTGCGGTACAAAAGTGGGTCGGCGTCGGCGGTCCACGGTGGGACTTCGAGAGAATCCGAAGTGGCGGACACGATGTAATCGTGATCGTCGTTGACCCGCCGACGGGCGACCTGTGGACATGCCGCGCAGACGGTGATGGACTCATCGATGGAGGCATCTACGTCCGCCAGGACGGGGAGACCAGGCAAGCCAAAGGAGATGAAGTACGACAGCTCGTCGAGCGCGCGACCCGCAAGGGTTCCAGGGTCGATGTAGATGTTGATGTCGCGATTGAAGGCCCAATTTGCGCCATCCAGATCGATAAATCACGGCTAATCGAGTACGTTAGCCAACGCGCCGCCGGGCTCCGGGCACAATTGGATCGCGAGCGAAGCGTCCACCCCTTCACCTTCGACGCTCTCACGACGGACCGCCGCTCCCGCGAAGAGTTTTTGGAGCAGGTTTCCACATGGGAGAAGGAGACGCTTGAGTCCCCGACAGTCGGCGTAGTCGCCCTGGCCGCGAGGGTTCTCGAAGGCATATATGTTCGCCTGCACAATCGAACACGCACCTTCATGCGAGACGTTCGCGTGGACATCCTGTTCGAGGACGAGATCGTAGCCACTGAATGGGAGTATCAGAGCGAGAACGACCCGATCGACCTATTCCCCACAATGCCGAGTGATTGGGGGTCCGAAATTTGGAACACCAGCTTGGGAAATAGCGACCTTAGATCCCTCGTCGCGAGCGCTCCGGTCGATGGTGGCGTTGAGATCAAGCGCGAGACCCCCGCGATGCTAGCGATGAACATGAAGGCGCTTCGGCCCGAGGAGGATCACATCGGCGACCTCTGCGAGGTTGTGCTGATCATGTTCGCAGAGTCACCACCAGAGTCGATAACTGCACGGTGGCGGGTCACTGCTCAAGACGTCAACGATGTCTTAGAGGGAACTGCAGAAATCCCAGTCTTAGCATTCGATTGGCGCGATAAGATCGCGAAACTGATGAAGGGTGCTGACGAAGACGAAGACGACTCCGCTGCGGACGACTGACTCGATAGGTTACGTCCGGTCTTACCGCACGGAAGGCATGCAGGGGCTCTACATCCAGTAGCTGCGTTCTGACGTTCTGCCGAGAATTTGGCGCAAGACAATCGCGGGTCAGGTTGCTTCGCTGGGCCGTCGATGACAAGACGCCCGGACACATCCTCGACGGCCAGCAACGGGCCGCCGCGATCTGCGACGCGGTGAACAAGCAGTTTCAGGTCTGCGTGACAGCATTCGTGGACCGACACCCTCGCCGATCTGCGGTCGCAGCTCATTCTCACTCCACCAAGGCCGCGCCGCTTGACCGCAAGCATGCGCTACTACCGGAAGCCGTCGGCGCGCGGTCGGAACCGCTGACGGTCCCCAAACTCCCTATGGGGTTCCAGAACCCCGTCACATGGCCTGAGCTGGATCTTTCATACGGCGCGTTCGTACTCATTGATCAAGCGGCCGAGGACGGGCCGCCGCTTGATCCGCTCCAGCGTAAGGTCGATCACGGGCCGGTCGGAGCGCGGCGGCTGCATCTGCAGCGCCCGGTGCGGGCGCCGCTCGTTGTAGTGGCGGGCGTAACTGTCGAGCGTGCGGCGCAGGTGCTGTTCTCCGGTGATGAGCATTCGGTCGGTGACCTCGGCGCGGACCGTGCCGACGAATCGCTCCGCGTACGCGTTCGCCCGTGGACTGCGTGGTGGGATCTTGCAGGCGGTGACGCCGGCGTCGGCCAGCACGGCGTCGAACGCGGCGGTGAACTGCCCGCCCCGGTCGCGGATCAAGAACCTGAACCGGTCGGCCCGCTCACCGAGGTCCAGGAGCAGGTTGCGGGCCTGCTGCAGCGTCCACTCCCCGTCCGGGTTCGCCGTGACACCCAGGATGTGGACGTAGCGGGTGCCGACCTCCATCACGAAGAGCACGTACAGGCGCTGCAGGGAGAGGGCGCAGTCGACGTGGAAGAAGTCGCACGCGAGCATGGTCGAGGCCTGGGTGCGCAGGAACCGCCGCCAGGTGGTGTCGCCGCGGCGCGGGACATGATGGCTGGCCGTTCCGCTGGTCGTCTCGGATAACTGGCCGGATACCGGGCCTGGTGCCCGGACCCGAAAGGGTGCCCGCGCGGGTCGGGTGAGCCTGCGAAGACTCCTTGGTCAATGAACCCCGAACCGAAGGACAAGTTGGACACCATCGTGGTGAACGGACCGGAGGGCGAGACCCTCGAACGCTGTCGACTGGCGTGCCGTTGAGGACGACGTACGGCGTCTACGACAGCGAATCTTCGCGGCGTCGCAGGCCAGCCTGCTCGCCTCTGGGCTTGCTTGAGCCGTGTGCCGCGACGAGTGGCAAGCACGGTTCTGAGGGGCCCCGGCGCAGCAATGCGTCGGGGCTACCCGACCAGCCCCAACGCATGGTCAAACTCCAGATGAAGATCGGCGACTGCTGGCGCAGCGTCCGCACCGCCGCCCGCTACTGCCGCGTACGCTTCTAACTCGCCACCGCCCGCAACCACGGCATCCACCCACTCGACGCCCTCCGCGACGCCCTCGTCGGCAATCCATGGATGCCACCACAGATTGCCTGATCAACCGCAGGCCTGAATGGATACCGTCGCGGCTCCCGACGGCGAACTGCTGTGGGTGTCCGGGGTGCTGCCCGGTCGGACGGTCGACATCACCGCCGCCCGCCGGTTCAAGATCGCCGAGAAGATTCCGGAGTTCCTGAGTCTGCTGGCCGACTTGGGCCACATCGGCCTGCACCCGGATGTCATCACCGGCTTCAAGCGCAAGCGCGGCGAGAAGACCTTACCCGAGGCCAAGAAGACCGCCGACCGCCTGCAGGCCGGTCTGCGATGCCTGGGCGAGCGGGCCAAGGCCCAGCTCAAGTGCTGGCGCGTGCTGACTGCCGACTTCCGCGGCCAGCCTCGGCAGTTGCCCACGGTCGTCAAGGCCATCGACACCATGCACCACTGGATCCGCGACCCGTTCGGCGTCCTCGCACCTGTGACCGGATCGTGATCCGAACCGCATGGCTTGATCGTCCCCGCAAGACCGTAGTTGATCATGATCTTGGCCTGCACCCGACCATCGACGTCCATCTTGTCAACCCGGCACCATCTGCGGAAGCACGGTTGGTCCACGCTCAATGGGACAGACCTTCAAGCGTCGAGGCGCAAGAACGAGCCGTCATCGGCTTCGAATATGGACGCCATCCCCGCATGGTGCAGAAGATGTACAAGATCACTTTCGGGTCGTGCCGGCGTGAGCACTGCAAGTCGATCGTGGTCTACAGATCGTCCATAGTCGATCAGTTGCCCGATTGCTAACCGAATATGGTCGCGACTTGCAGATGACTTGGCTTCGATTAGCTCACGCGATGTGACATCAAACAAGTCAGTGTAGAACGGATGAGTTGATTCGAGAATACGTAGTTCATTACGTACCACCATCCGACCTTGCCGCGCCAGCCACGCCACGTACCTTTGGACGAGCGCTGCCTCACTCCGTTCCGCCTCGGTGAACTCAGGAAGCGAAGCTCTCAGGAAGTCGCTGGCGATGTGCTCCTCTACCGGAACGCTCCGGCTACGTCCACCACACGGTACGTCTGTGTCATGACTCCTCACCGATCCAGTCTCTTGGGTGGCGACCACGTCACCGTCAACCGCGGCCGGCACCACTGGCGGGACCGTAGCTTCGGCTAGGTGGGCAAGCAGAAAGGCTGCTGATGGACCGTGGCTTCCGCCGTCGGCCATCAACCTCATTGCGCTTTCTGGGTTGGCTATTTCTCCGAGGATGTCAAGCACCACTACTGCTGCGCGTTGTTTTGCAGCCTTCTTCGTACCGGCGACGTCTTCGCCAACAAACCTAATGCTGCGACCGAGAAGAGCACTCTCAATTGTCAGTGCAGCCCTGTGCCGGCCATCGTGGGGAGGGCCGAATCTCTCGAAGGCGTGGTCATGGCTGAGCTGAAGGGCACCAAGCTTTCGGTCCAAGACCGTTGCCGGGTCCAACGGCACCGGCGCTTCGGGTGCTATCAATTCCAGTATCGGGACCCATGGCGCTGGCCACGTGTGGATCAGCGAGGGCGGACAGCTCTTATCCAGAAACACGGCGGCAAGAAGCGCCTTAATGGCAGTAGCAGCTGCATCCCGACGTATACCGTTGATGGCCTCGCCCCTGCCGCGAAGGAAACCCTCTGCAAGATCTGCTGCGTAAAACGCCTTCTCATAAATATCGTTGGTCAACCCCAGAAACACGAACTCGTCCGGCGGCATTGAACACGCGGCGCGTACTGCGGCGAGCGCATGCTCATGTCTTATGACGACGGAGCCTAGAACACCAAGGAGCTGGCCGTCCTGCTGGTTTGCTCGGGCCATCGAGTCCAAATTTTCAGCGACCCATGACGAATGAATCAGTGCTTGCGATACTAGCGACGAGGATTGCTCGGTTAGCGAGAACAGCTGCTGGACTCGGCATTCGGCACGACCAGCCACCCGCTATCAGGCTCTATACGCCCGACCAGCCGCCGACCAGCACCGACGCCTAACCTACGGGCATTGCGTCATGACCCCGGCCAGCCCGCCTGCCCTCGGGCAGTATCCGCCGAGGGCAGGCGAGCGATCATGATGCTTCGGGCGCCAAGCGACTGCGCCACCAGAATTGCCCAGATATCAATTTGGCGGTTTCGGAAAGGGGGTTATCAGAGTCGGCGATCGAGGCGAGTATCACTTGAGCTCTATTTCGATCGAAGTCTGCCCACATTGCCAAGCCCAGCGCGGAGGACGCCACCTCCTCATCGGAGTGTTCAAGTAGGCTGTAAAAACTCCACAATCCGCTGGCGACCATTTTGTTAACCTGGCCGACTGTCGACGCCGCGTCAGCATGTGGGTCCAGTCCGGTTCCGCAGACATATTCG
Source organism: Catellatospora tritici (assembly GCF_019083965.1). Taxonomy (GTDB): domain Bacteria; phylum Actinomycetota; class Actinomycetes; order Mycobacteriales; family Micromonosporaceae; genus Catellatospora; species Catellatospora tritici. The sequence continues at coordinate 72,590 of NZ_JAHRCY010000028.1, read as the reverse complement.
ATTGCCGACAGAATTCCTCTGTCCTGGATAGCATTCCCCGCAGAGCCTAAGGCGAGGAGCAGCACCTGGACTCCCGCAATTGCCACCTCGAACACGCCGTTCTGATCAGCCATCGCAGAATGGATCATAGACACCGCATCATCAGCTGCGCTTTCATCATCCGCAACCATGAGTTCCAAAATGCCATCGCGCACGTCTTCAGCCCGACCGCTTGCGGCGTACTGGCGCCAGTCGCGCCGCAGTAACTCAACCTTCCACGCGTCGCTCATTCCACAGCACCTCCCTGCCACGGGCCGCCCTTCCTAACAATGTCCGACGAATCGCAAAGCATCATCGGCCCGGACCTGAATCGACTCGCTCCAGGTCCGGGCACAATTTCAGACTACTAATTAGTGCGTCATGAGCCAAATGCAGACTCTGCCTTTTCGCGCAACTCTGGAAATTTAGCGTGGACGATTTGCGCATATATTTGAATGCAGCCAACCATCTGCTAGATTGCTGGAAGGCCCACTGGTCGAGCGGCGGGCGCTGCTTGGGCGGCTTAGTGAGTGAGGTCATTTCATCCTGATCGGCGTCGATGTCGCGTGGTGTAGGGCCAGGATCGCCCGCGCGATGGTGCTGGTCTTGCTGACGGTGCAGCGTACGCGGGTGAGGATCTGCCAGCACTTGAGCGTGGCGAAGCCGCGCTCGCCGGGTGCTCGGACGGCGGCATGGCGGCGGTTGTACGCCGTCGCGGCCGGGATCAGGGGTTTTTCCTTGCCTGCCCGGACCGGGGTGATCAGGGTGGGTGCCTCGCCCTGGTAGCCGCGGTCGGCCCAGAACTGCAGGCCGTGCCGGACGGCGGCGTCGACTACGCCGTGCCGTCGCGCGGCGGTCAGGTCATGGGTCGAGCCCGGCAGGCCGTCGGAGATCCACAGCAGCTCTCCAGCCTCGCCGGACAACGCTTGCAGGTTGACGCCGTAGGTGCGCTTGCGGCGCACCCACCACAGCTTGTGTGCGCTGGTCCAGCGGACCCGGAACGTCGCGATGATCGTGCCGTCCAGGATCGTCACCTTCCCCCTCCGCCCGGACAGGGCCTCATCCAGCGACGGCGCCAGCACGGCCAGCAGCGTTACCGCTTCGCCGACGTACCGGTAGCAGGTGGTCGGCGAGACGTCGAACGAGACCGCCAGTTGAGCGAGGCTGTCACCGCAGCGCAGGTGGACCAGGACCAGCAGTGCCTGCTGTGCTGCCGGCAGCTTGCGCCACCGACAGCCGCTCTGCCTGCGATGCTCGGCCAGCAGGCCGGCGAGGAACTTCACGTGGGGCGTCGACAGGCCGGGGACCAGGGCGCGGTAGGTTAGCAACTGAAGCTCCTGCTGGAACTGGTGCGTGTGGTAACCCCAGTCCTATCAGGAGCTTCTTCGCCAGCTATCCGCGCATGCGTTGATCAACGCGAGGTCGTCGGCGACCAAGGAGCCGTGACGGGTTACCGAAGGCTGCGGATGTACGCTTCGACCTCTTCGTCTGTCACGGCCGGAAGTAGTCGTACGGCGCGACGGACACACCTTCACAGACCTGACGAGGATCATCCTCGGCCGCGTCCGGGTCCAAGTCCCTCGCCCACCTGGATCCCATCGACCAGATGGCGAAGCCGGGCTCAACCCGGTACCCGATGTCGATCGGCTCGTAGCCGTAGCCCTTGGCGGCGAGGTCGGCCACGACGTCGTCGAGGAAGCGATAGGTCAGCTGAACACCGTCGAAGAAGACCTCCTCACGCCCGTCGCCGGAGTAGGCGATCTCCACCACCTCGACGGCGTCGTCTTCGGTATAGGTCAGCACCAGACCGGGGCTCGTGTCGTAGACCGCTCGACTCGCGCGGCCGGGATGCACGGGCGAGCCCACTCGACGCTCGACCTCGTCCCGGCTCTCACCCACCTTTGCCAAGGTCACGCCCTCGCCAGGGATGATTTCCATCCGGTGATCATGCCATGGGCAGGCTTGCCGGCGTGTATGTCAGCCGTTCGACAAGGCCGTACCACCGGCGACTGACGCGCAAACTCCACTGACCCCGCGAGATATCGACACTGGTCAGGATGAAATGAGCTCAGTGTTTGAGAAGTCCTCATGATCGCCTGGGTACCAGTTGGTTCGACGCATGAAGATTCGTCCATAGTGGTCGGATGCCGCGCCACCGCCGCTACCCGTCTGATCTGACCGACGCCCAATGGGCGGTGATCGAGCCGCTCCTACCGCAGGTGAAGACCGGTGGGCGCCCAGAGAAGCACCCACGCCGCGACATCGTGGACGCGATCTTGTATGTGGTGCGGGCGGGGTGCTCCTGGCGGCAGTTGCCGTTCGACTTCCCACCCTGGCAGACCGTGTACTGGTACTTCGCCCGGTGGGAGGAAGCCAAGGTCACCGAACAGATCATGGTCGCGCTACGTCGGCGGGTCCGCGCCGCGCAGGGTCGCCGTGAGGAGCCCAGCGCGGGAATCAATCGACTCCCAGAGCGTCAAAGGCGCCGACACCGTGCCCCGCCAAACCCGGGGTTACGACGCGAACAAGAAGATCAGCGGGCGTAAGCGGTTCATCGTCACCGACACCCTCGGCCTGCTGCTGGTCGTATGCGTCATGGCCGCCTCGGTCCAGGACCGCGACGGTGCGAAGACCACCCTACTGTCGGTGTACCCGTTCACGCCGGTCCGGTTCGTCTACGCCGATGCCGGGTTCGCCGGGCTCCTGGTCGAGTGGTGCCAGCGCGTCCTGCGCACCACGCTGCACATCGTGCGCAAGGCTCCAGGCCAGAAAGGGTTCGCCGTGATCGCCCGCCGCTGGGTTGTCGAGCGATCTCTCGCATGGCTCACCGCCCACCGCCGGCTGGCCCGTGACTACGAGCGCCATCCGGCGACGTCCGAAGCCATGATCCGCTGGGCCGCGATCAGCGGCATGGTCCGCCGGTTGACCCGAGGCGGGCCAGCCACTCGTCAGCAGGCATGGGCCTTCGACTGAACCCGTCCTCATGGCTCACTGGGCTGCGTCGGCTGCCACGGCGACCGAATATCGCGTGGCATGGGGCCGCTGACCTGGGATGCTGTCCGGGTGACCGCTAGCCGCTCCGTTATCCTGGTCGGGCTGTTCTCAGCGAAGGACCGCGATTACCAGGACCGCCTCGACGCGCTGCAGGCACGGGTGACAGCCCTGGGAGGACAAGTACTGGACCGATTCGTCCAGCGAAGGGGCATCTCCGATGGCGGGGTCCGGCTGATGTCCGCACCGCTGTCGCGCCGGTTTCTCATCGGTCCGGGAAAGCTCGAAGAGATCGCCACGGCCTGTTCGAGCAAGGACGTCGACGCCGTCGTCTTCATCAACGACCTGAGTGGCTACCAGCGCCGATGGCTATCGACACGCCTCGGGCGCCCCGTTCTCACCCAGACCGACCTCGACCGATCAGCGCATGGCTTGACCAGCCCAACCCAACCTCAACGTCGCGGTCGCCGCGGCCAGAGGTCCAAACGGCGCTGGTAGCAGACACCTCGCGAGCCACGCCGGATGCGACTTCTCAAACACGCACTAAGCTCCGATAGGCGTGGCGGCCGCAGCTTTCCCAGCTCAGGTCTGGATCCAGCCATCTTTCAATTTAGACCGTCGGCCAGCTTACGGGTCTGCCCACGCTGGGATCACGATCCTGTAGGGTCAGCTCGCGAATGGCCTCCCTGAGACAGGATGAGTGCCGTGCCTTGTGGGCCGGCAGGCGATGTCAACTTGATCGTCAGCGGGGTGCTGGCTCCGTGGCCGGTCATAGTAAGTTGCTGGCCACCACGCTCGTAGGCGCATGCTGATTGAACCAATGCGGTTGAGCTCGTTCGATTTGGGCGCCGAGTGACAGGAGTCGCTCGTCGTCATAGTGAGCTCCGTATAGCATGGCGCCGATGGGCAGGCCGCCTTCGCCACGACCCGCAGGCAGTGCCAGGCTCGGCAGGCCGGTTTCGTTGCCGAGTGCTGTGTAGCGGGCCGTGTTCAGAAACCGGGTAAACCAGGCGTCGAACGGCTCGTCGTGTAGCAGGGAACTGGGTCCGTTGGCCAGTGGTGCAGACTCGCCGGTCGCTGGACAGAGCAATACGTCGGCGTCATGAAACAGTGCGCTTGCGGCGGCGGCAATCTTGACGTTGCTTGCCAGGCTCCGGCGCAGATCCCGGGCGGTGAGCCGTTTGCTGGCTTCCAGCAGGCCCTGATTTTGCTGCTCAAGCATGCCGCCGAGTTCCGCCTCCCTGAGGCCACGTTCCGCGGCGATGTCCTGCCACGCCAACGCTGCCGCGATCCAGCCGACCTCGAAGGCATCCCACATGGACGCCCAGTGGCAGATCCTTTCCTCGTCAACGATCTCGACGTGGTGGCCAAGGCCGTCCAGGAGAGCCGCAACCTGCCGAATGCGGGTGGCGAGCTGGGGGTCGCAGTATCCGGGGCGGCCCCAGGCGCCGACCGAGACCAGCACGCGTAGCGGTGGGGGGTCTATCCTCAGATCGGTGGTATAGAGCGGTTTTGGTCTGCTGCTGGGGTGAATGGAGTTTTTCGCCCGGCCGTAGCCAATGCGGCCTAGGATCGCCGATTGGTCGCGCACGGTGCGGGTCATGAAGCCCTCGTGCAGCCGGTATCCGGTCAATTCGTTGACTTCAGCCGGCAATGGCAGCAGGCCGCGGGTCGGTTTGAGCGCGACAAGGCCGGTGAAGGCTGCCGGGACTCTGATCGAGCCTGCGCCGTCGCCGCCTTTGGCGATCGGCACAACCCCGGCGGCGACGAGAGCCGCGCTGCCTCCGGAGGAGCCACCCGCGGTGTGTTGCGTGTTCCACGGGTTTCTCGTGGATCTCACGCGACCGCCGTAGCTTGTTGTCGTATCGAAGGCTTTACCGAACTCCGGCACTGCGGACCGCCCGATCAGAATGAACCCGGCGTCGCGGATGCGTAGCGTGAGCGGGCAATCAGCGTCGCGGATCTGACCGGCGAACAACCGCGCACCGAATTCGCACAGTCTTGCCCGCATACCCGAGCCGGAGTCCTTCATAAAGATCGGCACGCCTTCGAACGGGCCGGAAGGCTGGTGCTGTGGGGATTGCGGGCCGTCAGCGACATCGGCAAAGACCTCCACGACCGCTTCTAGAGCTGGATCCAGCACGTCTGCGGCGTGCGCAGCTTGCTGAACGACCTCCTGCACAGTGGCGGCTCCGTTACGGATCGCGCCGGCTAGCGCTACCGCGTCCATCGAGTGCCATTCGCTCCAGGAAAATGGCAGTCCTGACAAACGTCACGCTCCCGGCAAGTGGCAGATAGGTATGGAGAACACATGATACTGCCGGTTGAGCACCCAACGGCGGGGTTCCGGGTACCCAGCCCGGCTGTCAGCTGCTGCCGTGCTCTTGTGGTGCTGGGATGAATTGATCGTCTGGCTGCGGTTCGATGCTTTCCACATTGCCTGGGATGGGACCGGCCGGGATGGCCGCCCCATCGAGCTCGTATTGAGCCCGCCTGTTGCGTTTACGCGCCAGGCCGAGGTTCGTGGCCTGCGCGGACAGCGGCCATGCCCGGATCAATCCGTTCGCCACGGCGTGCTGCAGGACTGCCGAGCCAGCCGGTGTGCGCACGAGGATCTGCCCGTGTTTGTCGGCTGCGGGACGGCTGAAGCTGGCCTCGAAGATGTTCGGATCACCGTCGCAGACACTGACGTCGGCGACCCCGGACATCCAGTCGCCACAGGACAGGCACCGGTGGGTCTTGGCGTCCGCGAAGTGCCGCACAGCACGCCAGAACGGCAGCCGGTGCTCACGGCCGTCGGAGGCAAGGATCTTGATCCCGCCGGGGTAGGCGCCGTCGCGGTAGCGGATCTCCACCACGGTCTCCGCCGGGATGCCGACCACCTCCTCCACGAGGCTCCGGGTGCCGTCGGGTGTGGTGCCCGAAGAGCAGGCGAGCTCAATGAGAAGCACCACGCTTGACCGTGCCCATTCACCTTCCGGGCTGTCTAGCTGCTGAAGTTTCCGCATCGCCTGCACATGGCACGGCAACGCGCTCATCGCGATGCGTGTCTTCGGGTAGCTGGTCCGCAGTGGGCGCAGCGCCCCGAGGTACGGCGCGATCTGATAGGTCGACTGCGCCTGCCTGACCAGGGCCGCTGGCTCGCGGTCGAGGGTCGGGCTGGCGCACCAGCGATCGTCGGGCCGCCGCCCCATCGTCAGCACGGCCTCGACATCGAGTGCCGTCATCGAGGCTTGGAGCAACGCCGTGATGCTGCCTCCACTGGCCGATCGGGCAAACAGTTCGTCGTCGAGGGCGTGACCTCCGTAGGCCTGTTCGTAGATCCCCAGCCATCGCTCCTGCGGGGTGCGCGTGCGGCCGAACAGGGCCTGCTCGATGTGTGGAGTCGCCGGATCCGCACCCGGGCACACGGCCGCACATGCGTTGCACGTGCCGCAGTCGGCATCGGTGAAGGACGGCTGTGCGATCGTCACCTGCAGCCCGTCAAACCGGATGGCCTCGGCCGGGCAGACCAGCTCGCAGGCGCCGCACGACGCGCACAAGCCTCGGTCGAGCACTTCCTCGCGGAGAACTGAGTACGGCATCGCCAACCCCATCCACCCGAACCGATGATCATGCAAAATGCCACTGGGCACCAGACACGCGTACGTCGTCGCGCCTATCGCCGAGCGCCTATCATCCATTATTATATATGTATTGTTCTCCAGGGTCTCGTGCTTGTTCGAGGGGTGACGTGGTGCGCCAAGGACAAGAACGAGATTTGCTGGCGCAGCGGAGCGCCCGCCGTCGCGCCGCCACGACGCTCACCGTCGCGGGCGACAAGTCGATCACGCATCGGGCGTTGTTGTGCGCGCTCATACAGGACGGCCCACTGGAGATATCGGGCGCCAACCTGGGCGGTGCCGTGTCGGCGTTGTTCGGCCCAATGGCCATGCTCGGCCGACCCGTGAGTACAACACCGAACGGTGTGAGGGTGGGCGATGCGGCAGCCGGGACGCGTCCGGTGCTGGACGTCGGTGGGTCCAGCGCGGCCGCTCGTATGCTGATCGGGGTCTTGGCGGGACAGGGAAGGAAGGCGATCGTCGACGGTAGCCCGCAGCTGCGGGCTCGCCCGTTTTCGTGGGTCGTCGACCCGTTGCGCGAGCTCGGTGCGTCGATCTCGTATCTCGGGCCGGAGGGCGGTCTCCCCGTATCGATTGGTAGCGGCGTGTACCGACCTGGCCGGGTCAGACTGTCGGTCGGAAGCGCACAGGCACGCTCGGCGGTGCTCATGGCGGCAGTCGCCGCACGGCTGCCTGTGGAGATCGAGTATCCGGTGCTGTCGCGGGACCACACCGAGCGCCTACTGTCGTGGATGGGTGCAGATATCGTCAGGGACGGCGGCACGCGGTTGCGCTACGGCGGAGGCTCGCTGCGTCCGGTGGGGAGCATCGCGATTCCCGGCGACCCGTCGCTGGCGGCCTACCCGGTCGCCGCTGCGCTTGTCAGCGAGCAGGTTGAATCCCTCACGATCGCCGACGTCTGCCTAAACTCGACACGAACCGGGATATTCGACGTGCTCATCCGTGCCGGAGTCGGCATCCGGTACGAGGCCGTACGTGAAGACTACGGCGAATCTGTCGGCAACGTCGTGGTGCAGGGGGGACTTGACGGTGCAGTGCCAGTCGAGGTCGCCGATGCGTTCACGTTCCACTCGCTCATCGACGAGGTTCCGCTGCTGGCATCGCTTGCCACGTGTATCCGCGGCACATCGACGATCGGACCTGCCCACGAGCTTACGTTCAAGGAGACCGACCGGATCGTGACGACTGCCGCAATGACGGCAGCGTTCGGCGGTCAGCTCGTGACTGCGGCTGGATCGCTTAGCGTCACCGGCGGCGGACCGATTGCCGCCGCGACGGTGGACAGCTTCGGTGACCATCGAATTGCCATGAGCGCTGCGACTCTTGGGTGCAGGTTCCACGATCGGACTACCGTTGTGGCAGGCGGGTGCCACCGAACATCCTTTCCGGGCTTCGCCGAAGCGCTCAACCATGCCGGCGGAGAGGTGCGGGAGGCATGATGAAGCGGACCACCGAAGCGGCATCAACATCACCCACCTTCAACTATCGGTTCGTCTCCGCGGCTGGTCCTTGGCTCATCGACGAGGCGGGCCGTCGGTTCTTCGACGGCACCAGCGGAAGCGGGGCCGTGGGGCTCGGGCATCAGTACCCTCCCGTCATCGCCGCCGCTGTCGCCCAGATCGAGCGGCTTGTACACACCGGTTGTAAGATCGGCTCTGCACCGCGACACGACCTCATCGAGCGCCTCGGCGCGATCACACCGTTTGCCGAGCCGTGCGTCATGCCCACCGCAACGGGAACGGAGGCCGTCGAGGCGGCGCTGAAAGTCGCCCGCGCCAAGACCGGACGACGTGCGGTGATGTCCTTTCCCCACGCCTTCCACGGCAAAACTGCCGGCTCACTGTCGTTGTCGTCACGGCGAGATTTAAAGCGCTACTCGGTGCTGCCTCATGCGCTGATCGGCCCGCCTCTGCCGTCATCAACGGCCGATACCGCCGCGTTCCTCGACGCTCTGACCGCGATCCTCGACGGCGGCGCGCAGGGAGGAGTCGCCGCCGTGATTGTGGAACCGGTCCAGGTGACCGAAGGGGTGTATGTCGTGGAACCCGGCCTGCTCGACGACATCGCCGCCCGTGTTCACGCTTGTGGCGCGCTGTTCGTGCTCGACGAGATCCACACCGGGATCGCGCGTGCGGGAAGGCTGTTCTGCAGCGACGACATGGTCTCGCCGCCAGACCTCCTTCTCGTTGGGAAAGCACTCGGCAACGGGTTCCCGATCGCTGCCGTCACCGGCGAACGGGAGATCCTCGACGCCCTGCCCAGCGGTGTACAGACATCGACATATTCCGGGAACCCCGTGTCGGCTGCCGCCGCGTTGGCCGTCCTCGACGCCGTTGAACAGGAACAGGTGGTAACACGCGCACGTTTGCTCGGCACCCGGATGGAAGACTGCCTGCGGGCTGCGGCAGCCCGCCATCAATGGGTTGGTGAGATACGCGTCAAGGGTGCCCTCGCGGCGTTCGACTGCGTCCTTGATGGCGCTCCGGCTCCGAGGCTCGCCGCCCGGTTCCGCGAATCCGCAGCCGATGCCGGGCTACTCCTGTTCCCTGGTGGTGTAGCAGGCAACAGTGTGAAGATCGTGCCGCCGATGCTGCTCGACCCTGCCGATGAAGCCTTCCTCGTCGACACGCTCACGTCAGCCTTTCACGCTGCTGACACCTTCACACGTGCCTGACAAAGCCGACTTCCGATTTGAAGCGCTGCGGCCTGCCCAAATATGCGTCTCCGCATCGCCGTGTGCTGGGGAAGTCAGTCGAGCAGGTCGAGGACCTTCTCGGAAGGGCGCGCCACGACGGCCCGGTCACCGCGGATGACGATAGGGCGCTGCATGAGCTCGGGATGGGCGAGTAGCACCTCGATCACCTGCTCCGGCGTCTGGTAATCGGCCTCATTCAGTCCGAGTTCCTCGAAGCGCTTGTCCTTGCGGACGAGGTCTGCTGGTTCGTCCGGAAGGAGGGCAAGGATCCGCTCGAAGTCCTCACGCGTTAACGGGTTGTCGAGGTAGCGAATGACTTCGCAGTCGACGCCGCGTTCACGCAGGATCTCCTCGACGCCACGCGACTGGCGGCAAACAGGGTTATGGTATATCACCAGGCGGTCCATAGAGCCAAGCATATCGGTAGCTCGATGGCTTGCGGCCAGCGTCCCCTGGCAGCGCAACCCCAAACCGGTTGGCGCCGTTGACTACGATGACGCATACCCAGAACTGTGCTGATGCGACAGCCTACCGGCCAAGCGGGCGGAGTGCGACCATCCGGGCGCCAGCTGGGCGGCGACTCTTCCAGTCATGGGGAGCCGTTCACTGGCTCATATCGCAAGATGACCGAAACGATCGAACGATCAGTGCGTAGCCGGTCGTACACGGACACCGCCTCAGTAAACGCAGCGACCGGGATCGCCATGTGCCGACGGCCGAGGACGCCCGAGGCGACGAGGTCCAGCGCCCGCGCGAGGTTATGGTCAACCGTAGCCTCACCAGGTGGCACCGCGACACCGCGCTGCCCCGACAGGTACTCGTCGTCCCGGTAGCCTGCACCACAGCGCGAGGCCACCCGGATGTCGACGTTGCCAAGGTCGGCCGAGAAGTCGATGCTGGCGGCGAAGCGGCCGACGGCAACGACTCTCCCACGGAACTTCCCGGCAGCCACCCATGACAAGGCCGCACCCATGGCAGCGGTCGCGTCCCCGGACACGCACACGAACGCGCACCTTGTGGCAGAGGATGTCTCGTAGCCGGATTCGATGAATTCCGCACCCTGTATCGTCCGCACTGCCGTCGCGCGCACCGTCGCCAGTCTCTCATCGGAGACGTCGACGACCGTGACCGCGCCGGACGTGCGGGCCCGCGCCGCCTGGGCGAGCAACTGGCCGACAATCCCCGCGCCGATGACGGTCACCTCGTCGCCCTCCCGGACACCACCGCGGTCCAGTGCGTGCACCGCCGTCGCCGCGAGGTTGGCGATCACGGCGTCATCGAACGTGACGTGATCGGGTAGCCGGCAGCAGAGCAGGCGTGGGACGACGACCTCGTCGGCGTGGACTGCGGCCCCCCATCCCATCGCGATAACCCGGTCGCCAGGGCGAAGATCGCCTGCCTTCACGCCGACCTCGGTGACCCGGCCGGCAGCGCAATAGCCAAGTGGATACCGTGACCCCGTCCGCATCGCGACATCGAGGTAATGCAGTTCAGTTCCCGGACTGACCAGCGTGCACGTCACCGAGACACGAACCTGCCACGGCTGCAGGGGGCAAGACGGCGTATCGACGAAGCAAAGACCGTTGTGGCCATCGGCCATCAGCACCTTCGGCACGATCAGAGCACCGCCATTCCCGGCGGCGCCGCTCCCTCACCGAGCATCAGCACACTGCCAGCCTAGCTAGACCGCCATCATCTTGCTATAATCGACGTTGCCCTATGTTCGGCTAGCATGCGAGGTCGTCACACTCTGCGAAGTTTGCCGTGATTTAACCTGTCTGCAGCATTGCGGGAGGTCCCGTTGAGAGACTTAGAGCGCCACGCTTGTCCGAGCCGGTCTGCGGGAGGTCACTCCCAATGACCTCGGCCACACCACACATCCCGAGATATGATCCATCTGATTTGGAGACACCAGAGCAGCTCAAAGTTGCGATCGACGACTTTGAGAACTGGGGTTTGATCCTCTTAAGTGGCAGACTTTCCCCGCAGCACGTTGCTCGCTATCGAAATATCCTCGAGCGGCTAGGCAGTCAGATCGACCCGGGGTGGGAGACCCGCCACCCAGATCTCGTAATCAACGATGTCATCTCATACGACCCCCAGCTAGTCGACCTCGTCGATGATCCCCTCGTGCTGTCGCTGGTCTTACGCATGCTCGGCGACAACATCTACGTCTACATGAGCGAAGCCATCTCACGGTCAGCAGGTAACCCGGACCAATCTGAAGACCCGGCGGAACCAGATGGCCGCAACCCCACTGGGGCAGGTTTGAGATTCCATCAGGACAGCGACGGCATTGAGCGCGACCTGAAGCTGCCAGTGGCGCCACGTCTGTCAGTGAAAGCTGGCTTCTACCTCACGGACGCCCACCACGCCGGATGCGGCAACACCTGGGTCGTGCCGGGCAGCCACCGCATCCCGTTGGCAGATCAAACCGATAGCGCTGACGGTCTCCATCACGACCAGGGAATCCCCATCCTCGCCTCCGCGGGCGACGTGCTGATATTCGACCGGCGCCTCTGGCACGGCGGAAGCCCGAACGATTCGCCCAACACACGGCACGCCGTCTTCATCGGCTATGCCTTCCGGTGGCTGCGGCCGAGGTTCGACACGCGGCTTCCAGACAGCATCGACAGCGATTCTGTTCTACGCCAGCAGCTACTCGGAACCGGAACCACGAAGGGACGCTACGAAGCACCCGACTCGGAGATCCCGCTCAAGCTCACATCCCAAGCTCACAGCCTTCCGGCGCATCCACACCAACGTGCCTCAGCAGCGTGAGCCGCAATCCCACCCTGCTCGTACAACCAAGACAGGCACCGCAATGGTATGCCCTCCGCCTCCTGGCGGAGGGATCTGCCCGTTGAGGCTCCCCTCGCCGGACACGCAATCATCCCGCGCTATGGGGAGTTGCGACGGCGCTGTTGCGTTGTCGGGTCGCCGGGCATGGTGGAGCTTGGTGACGGTCTCGTGTCAGATCGCCTTGGCGAGTTCGGTGGGCGCTGTTGCATTGAGCCATCGTGCACGCCCGGCGCCGCAGATCTTCCTGTGTGAGCATGGGACGGCCTGCAAAAACTGGCGATCGGTCGCCGCCGAGCGATGCCGATAGCACCACTTTGCCCCGATCCTGATGTCCGCTACGGGCGCGCGAGTTCGATCTCGCTACAAGTTCTGCGGCTGCCGATCTTGGCGATCGCCCAATGCAACAGGGCCCAACAGCGTCCCCTCGGCTGCTTCTGGCAGAGCTACTCGTGAGCGAGAGCAAGGAGCGCGCGCAAGCCTCCGTCGACCCCGCAGCTGCGGCCAGGCACCCGTATCAGCCGTGCCGGTGGCGAGTGGGCGAAGGTACGTGACAGCGTCCAGTCCCCGCAGTCTGGTCACGCGCCGTGCCCACGCCCCTGTCTTCGGGGTCGATGCTAGGGCGACCACTGCCAGATCAGCACGAGATAGACGCCGCAGTAGGCCGATGCGGCCGCCAGGGTCGCCATGATGATGACCATCGTGGCCGTCTTGGTACGCGCCAGGGAGGTCGCGACGGGCAACAGCAGCGCGAAGGCGGGCAGCAGGAACCGCGCCTTGGCGTTGTAGTAATTCTCTCCGCCGAGGGTGATGACGAGCATCAGCGCGCTGTATACCACCAGCTGCCACGGCTGGCGGTCGATGACAGAGATTGCCAGCAGGACGAGGGCCGCGACCAACACGAACAGGACGAGGTAGTAGTCCAGGTTCCTCGCCTCGTACTTGAGGAACTCCGACACCTTGCGGACCATGTTGACTCCGCCATCGTAGCGGGATCCCCAGCCCTCACCCTGAATGTAGAAGTACCCGTCCAACCGTCCTGTGCGCTGGGCCACCCACAGGATGTAGCCAAGCCAGCCGAGCGGCGCGAGCACCATCGCCGCCCAGGGTCGCCATGAACGGTCTCGGCCCTTGACCACCGTGATCAGGGCGGCGAGCCCTACCACCGGGATGACCGCCAGGGCGGTAGGCCGGGTCAGCCCGGCCAGCAGCGTCAGCGCTCCTGCCATAATCCAGCGTTCGCGCAGCACCGCGTACAGGGCCCAGGCGACGAACGCGGTGAAGATCGCCTCGGTGTATGCCATCGACTCGATGATCGCGTGCGGCAGCAGTCCCCACAGCGCAGCCAGAAGCACGCCGGTGCGCCGGTCGCGGACATGCGCGCCGACCGCGTAGATGCCCCACGCCGCGGCCAGCGCCCCGGCCCAGCTGACCAGTATCGCGCAGGTGCTGGTAGGGAACGGCAGCAGCCAGTCGGCGGCCCGGCCCAGCGCGGGGAAAAGGGGGAAGAACGCCATGCCGTTGTGGAAGACGGTCTCCGGCCCGGGATACCCCTCGATCATGATCTTCAGGTACTGCCCGCCGTCCATGCGGGTACCGAGGAGCTCCCAGCCGTCGCGGTGATACCGGTCCGCCCACAGCAGGAAGACGATCACGCCGGTGGCACGGACGAGGATGTAGACGGCCAGCGCGGGCCAGGCCATCGCCAGCGAGGGCCACATTCGGGCGGCCGGGCCGGTGCGGGGTGCGTCGGCAGTCGGAGAGAGGGAGGGGTGGGACAAGGAACTGCTCCGATCGGGTACCGATGATCGCGTGAGATACTAAACCGCAGGTCAACGGCAGGTAGGGCAGTGTGATCATGCTCAAGTTCCGCGCAAGCGCTCGATGTCGCCGTCAAAGTTCGCCGTGCCCCCCAGCCCGAAGGCGCTGTTGCATTAGCCATCGTGCACGCCCGGCGCCGCAGATCTTTCTGTGTGAGCATGGGACGGCCTGCAAAAACTGGCGATCGGTCGCCGCCGAGCGATGCCGATAGCACCACTTTGTCCCGATCCTGATGTCCGCTACGGGCGCGCGAGTTCGATCTCGCTACAAGTTCTGCGGCTGCCGATCTTGGCGATCGCCCAATGCAACAGGGCCCTTGTGCGGAGTTCACGCTAACGCGGAGCCGAGGACTCCCCTACCGAGTGACGCACGAGTGCTACGCCGATTTTCGGCTTCTGCGTAGTGAATACTTCCCGAGCCGCCAGCTGGGAGATTCTGATGCCGCCAAGAGATCGCCGCGCCCGCCGCACAGGCAACACCAAGACCTGGCTACGCCGCCACCGAGCAGCCGTGATCTCCACCCTCTCAGCATTCATGCTGCTCATCATCGGAGCGGTTGCCTCCCCGCTCGGCGATCGCCTGGTCGACGCGATCTGGCCGACACCTGCGCCGCAGCCCACACCCTCGGCTGCAGCGAAGCTGATCACCATCGCGCAGTGGCCGCCAGACGATCCGTACCTCTGCGATCCCACGATCGCCGTCGCCGGGACCGGGCCGAAGCTACCCGACACCCTCACCCCGTCGGAGTCCGAAGACGTCAGGAACATGGCGCTTCGACAGCTCGACGCCGTCGTCTGGTACCACGGCGTACTCAACATGACCCTCACCGGCGCCAACAGCGAACCCCTACTGATCCTCGCCGTGGAACCCAAAGTGTTCGCCCGCCACGACGTCACACCCGCCTGGGGCCTGGAGGCAGAACCCGGCTGCGGCGGACCATCCCAGGTCCGCCACCTCCAGACAGTTCTCGACCAAGGCACGGTCAAAGACCTAGGCGTCTCCAACGGCGGCGCCGACAACCCGCAAGCCAAAGCCGCTCCGTTCGGACCGACGTTCACGGTCTCACGTGGGGACGCCGCCGACATCAAGATGGACGTCTACGCCTGCCAGGGCCTGTACGAGTTCGGCGTGCGCATCAGATACCTCGACGCCGACCGTGAACTCAACACCTGGATCGGCACACCCGACAAACCACTCCGCCTCATCGGCAGCTGGGAGGGCGTGCACCGGTTCCACAGCCAGTTCGGCAGCCCGGTATCGCCCGGCGCACTCCCCGCCGCGCCCGACACCCAGCTTCCCGCCGGACCGCCGGCAGCCGCCACACTGGCCTGCCCGAAGAAGTAGAAGCGAGCCGTAGCAATACCCATGTACTCGAGTCGGACCCCGACCCGAAACGCACTCCCCAACGCGGCCCCCAGAAGGACTCTCAACAGGGAAAACAGCTTCGTTCACGAAGTCTGGAGTCTCCGGGGCTACATGAACCCCCAGTACATGATCACGATGGCGGACGACCTGCTACTTCCATGATCAGCTGGCCGGGCGGCGGCCGACCACGCAGACGACTTGACATACGAGATTCACGAGGTCTCCGATTTAGTTCTTCTTGGTCGTTGAACGGTCTACCGGAGACCTCGCCGCTTGTCGATCAGTGACACCTGGAGCACGACATTCTCTGCAACGCGCTCCACCCCGGGGTCAGTCGCGGTCGAAACCTCGAAACCCGTCGGACTCGTCTGCGGCGTCTGCGAAACCGGCGAAGTCCAGGTTCGCGATGCTCAGATTGATGGAGACGTCCGTCGCAGTCGTCACCCCAGCGGAAGAGTGTCGCCGCGCCCGCTCCACACGCCCACTCCCACTCATCCGGCATGGTCGTACGCAACCCCATGCTCGCCAGCGCGGCCAGCGCCTGCTCGTAGGTGACCTGCCGGAGCGCTCGGGCTCGTGCCACCTCGCCGGTCTTCGAACTCGATTTCCAGGCTGTCATCGGATCGGAAGGCCCGAGTCCTGCCACGCCGAGCGCCAGCCGACGCGGCGAGTTCGAGCATCCGAGGGTCGTCCGGCGCCAGCACGATCTCGCAGGGGCCGAACGCTGTCACCGCGATCAGCAGCGCGGGGACCTCGACCGAACGAACCGGCGAAGTCATCCGGACCGGGAGACCAGCGGCATAGTTGTCACGTCAACCATGTTCTGATCATCAGTGATCCGACGCGATCCAGCCGAGAGGGAGAACTGGTGACGATCATCGAAACGTACGAGCGTGGCCGGCTTTTTTCGACGCCGGCGACTATCTCAGCGCTGCCCCGCTGCTGGCGGAGGTGGTCCGCGAAGCCCCCGGCGATGTTGCACCACGGCTGCTGCTGGCCCGAACGTATTACCTCTCCGCCCAGCTCAAGCGGGCCGAGGCGGAGCTGCGCTGGGTGCTCGACAGCGATCCTACCGAGGAGTACGCACACTTGATGCCGGGACGTACGCTGCAACGCCAGAGTCGGCACGCCGAAGCGGTGCCCTACCTGCGCCTGGCCGCCGCCATGTCGGGCGAGGAAGCCGCGTCCTGAACGGCCCGCCGCCGCTACGGGACTTCCCGGGACGGCGGCATGAGCGGTGAGGTCCGTGGAGAACCCGCGGACCTCACCCATGCGCTGTCAGAAGTCAAGAACGCCCGCGGCAGTGCCGCCGCAGACCTGGCCCACATTGCCGCACTCCGGGTACAGGGTGACCTGTACCCGGAACTTTGTGCCGTCGAGCACGTCGGTGGCGATGTTGACCCACCCGCCGGTATACGGCACATAAGTGGTGTAGTTGCAGGACGACGTGTGCGAAGTGAAGATCACGCAGGCGAGCAATGCGACGCTGTTGGTCGATTTGATCTGGATGTCACTGCATTGCGACGTAGTGGTGTAGACCGTCGTCGAGCTCGGCAACAGGGCCACGCCTGACCCGACCGACAGATCCCTGCTGAAGGACGCCGAATAGGGCGAGACCCGGCAGTTCGAGGCTGCCTGCGCCGGAGTGGACACGCCGACGACGCTGATAACCGTAGAGGCAACCAGAGCGACAACGGCCGCCCCTACTTTGAATCGCTTCATCCTGTCAGCTCTTTCCGCCCCCGCGAGGGAAGGCATGCTAGGGGTGAGCCTTACGCGCGGGAGAGGAAACCTGCGCACAGGCACGATCATGTTACTGCCGCCCCCACCTCTGCCGCTGCCCCTGAGCCCAAGGCAGACAGTGCCGTTGCAGCGATGCGATCCGTCTCGTCACGACGCATGGTGTCTGCCCTGGCAATCGGGCCGCGAGCCCTCGGGGCGCACCGCAGCAGGAGGTCGACGATCTGAAATCATGACCGGTGGCCGACGAGCGGTGGGCGGGCTCGGCCAGACTGTCGGGATGGTCGACGAGTTCGAGTACGACGATGATCCCTCCGGACCGGGTCGGGGTGGCGTGACGTTCCGGAGCGTTACAGGTCCTGGTAGGCGGCCTACTCCCGGTTCAACGCCTGGTCGCGGGCTGGGGTTTTCCAGGGGTTGATGGACGCGCTGATCGCCGAGGCCGGGGTGCGTGGGCTGGTCGGCCTTGAATTGGTCAGCGTGAACTCCTTCCTTCTGTGACACCGACCTACGTGCGCCGGCTACCTCGCCCGGTGCGATACGTGAGCGAGTCGGGCAAGTGAACCCGATTCGCAAGTTGCGCAACCATCGACATCCATCGTTCTATCGATGTGCCCCTCATGTTCAATTGCTGATAGTCCGTGGGCCGTACCGCCATTAGCCAGTTCGCGCTACGTGCCCCGCGCGGCATGTGGCGGCGCATCCGCCGACCCCCAGCCAACCGGACGCCGTGCCACTCGACGCCAACCATGGCAATACCCGCAACGCCAACCATGGCAATACCCGCACCCTGCGAAACCCGCGAAGGACGTGCGGGAGCTTGACCATGTACTAACGAGTACCGCCAGTCCCGAAACTACCGCCAGTCCCGAAAACGCATTCCCAGGCGCGGTCCACGGAATGCCTCTCAACAGGGAAGATAGCTCCGTTGACGAAGTCTGGAGTCTCCGGGGCTACATGAACCCCAAGTACATGATCACGATGGCAGACGACCTGCTACTTCCGTGATCAACAGGCCGGGCGGCGGGCCCACCACGGTGGCGCCGCCGCCCGTCCGGCCTCGCGTCAGACGAGTACCTCAGGCCGCTACTGGTCGGTGTCGACCGGCAGTTGGAGCACGTACGCCCGCACGGGTGCGGACAGTTCGTCATCGGGGCGGCCCTGGCCGACCACCTCGTACCAGGCCAGGTTCTCGATCCAGAAGCGGGCCATGAACTCGTCGAAGTCGGGCGCCACCCGCCACAGGTCCTCGGCCGCCTGCTCCGGCGCCACCTCGTACTCGTCGTAGGCCTCCGAGCCGGCAAGCACCTCGTGACTGCCGTCGGGCAGCAGGTGCAAGTACCAGAACACGCAGCCCTGCTGGTCGTTGAGGAACCGCACCAGCCGGGCGCCCTCGCGGACCGGGCTCGCGGCCGCCGGCAGGCCAGCCTCCCAGTAGCAGCAGGTGCAGGTGGGCACCGAGTCCCGCAGCACCGGATCGGCCATGAACGCGACGAACGACTCCGGCAGTGCCGCCGGGTGCCCGGTCGCGGCCACCGGGCCGCCGAGGGTGTCCATCCCGTACTCGCCCTTGGCCAGGTCACCGAGCGGAACGAGTTCGCGCATCCACGCATGCAGGCCGCCAGGGTGGTCGTGCGGCAGTGTCGGTAGCACCGCGCCCAGCGTGCCGCCGTAGGTGCCGTACACGGCCCCTAAGCGGCCCAGCCCGAACGAAATCCAGCCGTTCTTGATCGTCATGGGCGGCACCGTAACGGTACGCACCTACAGTACCGGCCGCCCGCGCGGCACCCCAGGCCAGACGATCTTGACTGCCAACGGTCGGTCCGGGTCCGACTTGACGGTGGGCGATCTGAGGAGCACCACATTCACAGGTAAGGGCTGGACCATGTCTCGAGCAACATCCATGCCCTGTCAGACTATCGGCATGCGCGACGACGGCACTTACGAGCAGAGGCCAATACGGGAATACGAAACGACCGCTACGGGAGAGCCCGTGGCGAGGTGGGGCCTTGGCATTCCCCCTAGCGACTTTGCCCAACCCCACCAAAATTTTGAGTCATATTGGCAAGAGCTTGTCGTTTGGTTGCTCAATGCATCGATCTCGGGCGTTGTCGGCAACCTTGCATATGACGCCCTAGAGACTGCCATCAGACGCGCCAAAGATCTTCACGACCGCTCCCCGTTACCCTCGCCGCAGCAGGGAGATGTTCACACCACCGACATTGAGTGGCCGGTCAGACCTTCCAATGGGCTTCGCGACGAGCTCATTACAATAGCGCACGACACGCTGGCCCGATTTGATCATCTACTTGCGGACTTCAGCAGTAGCGCCCTCACCGATGTCGATGTAGTTCTTAGCGAGCGTGGGACCTGGAAGGTAGCGTTTCGGTTCGTCGGCTCAGATAGCTGGATAGTCCTTGAGATCGACTTGGCTGAACCAGCGGTCCCAAGCAACGAAAATAGTGCCGGAGGCTTTCCTGTGGCGGTCTGGTACTGAGGGGTATTCCCACGGACAAAATTGCGGGAACGGCCAGTAGCGCCCTCCACTTTCATCTTGGTGCCAGCGGGTGGCTTTCGTCCGCGTACGCAGTGAGCGTGGTCGCGATTTCGTAAACGTCAGCTTTGATATAAGTTGCGGTGCTGCCGACATATCCGCGATCGTTGTGGCCTGCGTAGGCGCGCGCAACGGCGTAACCGAGGGTGCGTTCAACCCACGTGAGGGTGGTGTAGCGGAGCCAGTGAGTGGTGACCTGTTGGGCGGCCACCCAGGGAATGTACTTGCCGATGCGAGTCCATAGTGCGTCATATCGTCGACGAGTGATCGGTTGCGTGCCCCGATTCCGCAGGAAGAGGTCCGTATGCTGCACCACTCCCCTGTCAGCGGCGTGGTCGATCAGCCGGGTCATAAGAGTGGTCGTCACCGGCTGCCGTCGTTGAGTGCCGCCTTTTTCGTGCAAGCGCAGAAGGCAGAATTCCTCATCCAGGTCGCCCCGGCGGAGGATTAGGGCTGCGCCGCGGCGGCACCCGGTCTGCCGATGCAGATCGATCAGCAGCGTGTCGAGGTCAGGGTCGTGGCCGGTTTGATGGCTCAACGAAGTTGCTGGGGGTCAGCCAGCGGTGAGTCCTTTGGGCAGGCACCGCGACAAGCGCTCGATCCGGTGCAGCGGTTGGGTGGCGCCATGCCATCACGCCGTGAGGATCCACAGGCCGATCAGCCCGAGCCCGGCGGCCCACCCGGTCCACAACCCTGCACGCCAGCCCGTCGCGCCGCGCCCGGCAAGCCAGGTGATGGCCGCGAGTAGCAGCAGCTGGCCAACCGCGAGAAGGCACAAGGAGGCGTAGAACACCGCGAAGTTGCCGCCTGCGTCGAGGTCGCCACCGGCGTCCGCCCGTGCTGCGGCCGCAGCCGCCAGCACGACACCGATGGTGGCACCGTGTCCCATCAGCGGCAATAGGACGGCACCAAGCGTCCGCCGTATCCCGGTGGGCGCTGGCAGGGTACGTGTCTCAGCGGCTGCAGGTGGAGACCCCATCGGCCGACCGTATACGCTCCGCAGCGTGCCCTCCGACCCGGGCGGGCCAGCTCCGGCCGACGCGGTGGTAGGCGGGCGCAACAAGATGCGGCGGTGGGGGCCACGAAGTCAGTGGCGGCTCAGATGACCGCGATGGCGACGCGTCGCAGCGCAGCGGACGCGGCATCGCCCACGTCCTGGCCCTGGCCTGCAAAACCCACGTCAACACCACCCCGGTCCAGCGCGACCGCGTCGCCGCGCTGCTGCCCCGGCAAGCGCGGCAGACCCGCTCAGCCGGACCCGGCTCCAAGGGCCACCGCTTCTACGACTGGGCCTGGGTCACCATCCTCGACGAAGGCGACGGCTGCCACAGCCTGCTCGTGCGCCGCGGCAGCGACGGACAGCTGGCCTATTACCTCTGCTGGAGCGCGGCACCCGTGCCGCTGCTGCACCTGGTCACCGTCGCCGGCAGCAGGTGGTCTGTCGAGGAGGCGTTCCAAACCGGAAAGGGGCAGATCGGGCTCGACCAGTACCAGTGCCGCGGCTGGACCGCCTGGCACCGGTTGACGCTCCTGGCGATGATCGCCCTGGCGGTGCTGACCGTCGTCGCCATCGCCGAACGGGCAACTGCCCGCAGCGACGGACTGATCGACCTGACCCTCGCCGAAACCCGACGACTGATCAACACCGCCATCCACAAGACCGTGCCCGCCGACCTGGCGATGGCATGGTCACGATGGCGACGATGGCACCAGGCGTCGCCAAGCGCAGGCACTACAAGCGCCGCCACGAGCCTGCTACCAGCGCATAAGCGCTACATGCCGCTGCCGTACTAAACCGGCATCACGCATAAATTGGTGAATCAGACGCCTTCTCAGTTCACCGTGACGGTTGCTGACATCCGCTGCTCTCCGTCGGCCGAGTTGCAGCTCAGCGTGAACACTTCGCTTCCAGCCTGGAAGGGGCCACGGAACTGTGTCCCGGTTGGAGTCGAAGCGACGTCGAACCAGCCGTTGTCATTGACTCGACATGTGGTGACGCCAGGCTGGGAATTCCAGCGGATCGTCGAAAAGCCTCCGGGGGAGATCGTTGCCGGTGAGGCGGCAATCGCCATCGATGGCAATGCGCCAGGCGAATCGACCACCTGAGCCTCGCGCAGGATGGTGTCATGAACCGGGACACTGGGGCCCCCAGTCGGCAACGGCTGGGCACGGAACCGGAACGCCAGCGAGTGCCCGTCCGCGTGGATCCCCCGCACGACCGGGCTGCGAACCTGCCAGGAAGAAGCCATTAGCAACATGCCATCCGACTGCGGACTCTCTGCGTAGAAACCATCAATCGCCCCACCATCGGAAGCTGTCGTGTCGATCCAAATTCCGTTTCGGCCGGCGTGGAACGTCTGGATGTTCGACAGTGTTCCAGGAGCCCCGATCCAATATCCGTCATAGGTGTTGTCGTAGGTTACTAGGTTCTGGAAGATCGCGTTTGCTCCGCCCCAATAGTCGATGATGAACCCACTTGCGCTGCCATGGTCGACCGAATCGCTCACTGTGACAGAGGTCGCCGTCAGTGCATCGACGCAAGCTCCTCCACCGGCCCCGTGTCCGTTGTTTGCGCAGGAGATGTGATCGACCTGAATGTCGACTGGCACCCCGTTCGCCTGGTGATATGCCCCTCCGGAGTAGCTGAATCCCATGAGGCCGATGCCGTTGTCCCAACCGTTGTTGACGGTGAGCGATGTGAGTTTGGTGTGCGAGCCCTTCACGAGAATGGCCGCCCCCGCCTGGATCATTCCCGAATACACGGCTGGCGTTGCGTAGGTGCCGGCGCTGACGTTTCCACCATCTATGGTCAGGTTGGCAATCGTTATCCGGTCGCCGTCGAGGTCAAGCGTGGGCTCAATGGGGGAGCCTGCCGGCGCACCGAATCGAATGATAGTGCCGCTTTGGCTTTCTCCCGCTAGCTGCGTCAACGCCGGCACATGAACCGACCGCGTCACGCGGTAGCAGCCGTTGGGGAGCGTTAGAGTGCCACCCTGCCCGACGAAGGCGCCCAAGGCGTTGGTGTCGTCGTGGACACAGTCGCGCCAGGCCCCCCAGGTCTGCGTCTGGTCGAGCTCCCACACCATATTTGGGTCGTCCCAACAGCTCCAGGCATTGACGCTCCCGCCGTCGCCGCCACCGGCATACAGGCATCGTCCAGTGGCCACGTGCGAGATCCGGTATTCGTCCGTGCCGACCGTTGTCAGATCGAATTCCTGGCTGGGGTCGTCCGAGCACGTCCGATGCACGAGCGGTGAGCCATCGCTATTGCCGGCGACGTATGAGCATTGCCCCGAGGCAAGGTGGCCCAAGCGGAAGTGTCCGGCCGCCGTCGCTTCAAGCGTGTAGGCCATATTCGGATCATCCCAACAGCTCCAGTGCTTCACAGCGCCACCGTCTCCGTCGCTGGCGAACTGGCATTGACCGCTCTGCTTGTGGTGCAGGCGATACGCGCCAGCCGGCACTGTCAGCGCTGCCGCCTTCGTGGCCGGTGAGTGGACTTCTCCGGGGATATAGGCGGAGACCACGAGCAACGCAAGGACGCTCATGGCGATGGCTGCGCGAGCAAAATACCCGCTTGAACGGACTCTCTTGTGGCCTGCAAATGGCATGTCGCGAGATCTTAATGTACCGCCGGATCGCGGTGGGGGCGCAGATCTGCCGCCGGCCAATACCTGGCGGCGCAACTCCCGGAACCCGTTGCTGCACGACCAATCGCCGTCGGCACTTCAACCCGTGCCGTGCGCGCGACCGCCAGCCGAGGTTGAGTACACCGCTCGTGGACGCCTTGACCTACGACATTGCGACGCCCGCGTTCGTGCTGGTCGAGAGGCTGACCTCACAAACGTGGCATCTCAAAGACCTATCTTCCGGGGGCACGTGGGCCGCCAGGAAGAGGTGACACCGTGGAGACCCCCAACCAGACCGCCGACATCACGCCGGCGCATCCGGCGACGCGGCCCGTCCGCGAGCGGAAACCGGCGCGGCCGCGCCGGGGCGGATGGACCAGCGGCCAGGTCATCGTTGCCCTGGAGGTAGCGACCGGTTGCTCAGTCACCACCCGGTCGGCCACCGAATCGACGCCCGTAACGTTGAGCGTCGGCGCTACTGCGCGGCGTTATTAAGGATCTTGCGACCAGCCGCCAAATAGTTGATCTTTAATCATCCGGGGCGAGCCATCGGCTGAGCAGCAGGGCGTATTGGGGGTGGACTCTCCTTGGACGGAAGGCGGCGACCAGTACGCCGCGCGGGTCCACGTTCAATCGACACTGATGACTATCTGCGATCGGGTGGGAGCCTTCCCGCGACATGGTCATCCGGCCGCCACCTGCACACTCGGCACGGGAGGCGCGGTCACGAAAAGGGCCCCTTCCGCCCGTGCTCCGGAACGGAAGAGACCCTTTCGCCACGTAGGTCAGGACGCGAGGCTGAAGTTGACCGCAGCCGCGATCGAGTGCGGCTTGGCCAGCCCGGACCGCACCGCCACCGGCGTGTTCCGGTTGGTCTGGGTGCCGTCGCCGACCTCGCCCGACAGGTTGTTGCCCCAGGCGAAGACGCTGTTGCCGGAGATGGCCAGGCTCTGCCCGGCCGGAGTTTCGAAGTTCTTGCCCGCGGCGATCGCCGTGACCCCGGTCAGGCCGACCGTGTCGACAGCCTGGAGCCGGGGCGAGACGAACGTGCCGTCGCCCAGCTCGCCGCTCGCGTTGACGCCCCAGCCCTTGACCGTGCCCCGGCGCAGCAGCGCCAGGCTGTACCCGTCACCGGCCGCGACCGCGCGGACCTTGACCCCGGCCAGCACCGTCGCGTCGACCGGAGTGGACTCGAACGGCGTCTGCACGCCCGTGCCCAGCTGCCCGAACTCGTTGCTGCCCCAGCCCACTACCGTGCCGTTGGCCAGCAGGGCCAGGCTGTGCACGGAGCCCGAGTCGATCGCGGTCACCTTCCGGCCGGTCAGGCCCACCACGTCGACCGGCGTGGGCTGCGGCTGGTCGCTGGTCGTGCCGTTGCCCAACTCGCCGGCGTTGTTGTCACCCCATGCCTTGACGGTGCCGTTGGCCAGCAGGGCCAGGCTGAACGACTGCCCCGCGGCGACGGCCTTGACGCCGGTCAGCCCGGTCACCGGGACCGGGCGGTTGCGGTCCTCGGTGGTCCCGTCGCCAAGCTGGCCCCGGTCGTTGTCACCCCATGCGACCACGGTGCCGTTGGTCAGCAGCGCCAGGCTGTGGCGGTAGCCCGCCGCGATCGCCTTCACGCCGGACAGTCCGGCCACGCTGCCGGGCTCCGGCACGTTGCCGAACGGGTCGGCGGCCGAGGTGAAGCCCTGGCCGAGTTCACCCTCGGCGTTGAGGCCCCAGGACTTCACGGTGCCGTTGGTCAGCAGCGCCAGGCCGTGGCCGAGCCCTCCGTCGACGGCGCGCACGCCGTCGGGGATGTGCACGGTCACCGGGGTCGGGCGGTCCAGCTGCGACGCAATGCCGATGCCGAGCTGCCCTACGCTGTTCGCCCCCCAGCTCTCCGCACCAGCGTGCGGCGCCGTCGGGGCGGGTTTCGGGTTGCCGCCGCCTCCGCCGCCGTCGACCTCCGGTGCGCCGTACGCGCCCAGCGCCAGCGGCAGCGTCACTGCCGCACCCAGTGCGGCTGCGCCCATGACGCGGCGCGCCGTCCTGACAATCTGCATCGGTCCCCCATGAAACGTGACGGCCCCTCACGTCGGCCCGATCGGCCTCGTACGAGTAAAGGCCCAGCTCATCGCCTAGTCAGTTGTACTGGATCGCCCCGGTCAGGGGTGGGCGACGCGCGGCCGATCGCCGTCACCGGCCGCGCGGGGTCACCAGGCCGGACTCGTAGGCGAAGACCACGAGCTGGGCGCGGTCGCGGGCCACGGAGTTTGCCCATCGGCCGGTTGACGTGGGTCTTCGCGGTCAGCGGGCTGATCACCATCCGCTGCGCGATCTCGTCATTGGACAGATCGAGGGCGACCAGGATGACGGCCTCGCGCTCGCGGCCGGTCAGCTCGTCGGGCACCACGCCGGAACCGGCACGAGGCGGCTCGGTGACGTACCAGTCGATCAGCCGGCGGGTGATCGACGGCGCGAGCAGGGCGTCGCCGCGAGCCGCGACGCGGACCGCGTGCAGCAGGTTCTCGGGCTAGATGTCCTTGACCATGAATCCGGCGGCGCCCGCGGGCAGGGCGTGGAAGACGTGCTCGTCGAGCCCGTAGTTGGTGAGGATGACGACGTGCACCCCGGCCAGGGCCGGGTCCGCGGCGATGCAGCGGGTGGCCTCGATGCCGTCCTTGACCGGCATCTGGATGTCGACGAGCGCGATGTCGGGCAGGTGCTGCGCGGCCAGAGCGAGCCCCTGCTGCCCGTCGGCAGCCTCGGCCATCACCTCGATGTCGTCCTTGGCCTCGAGCAGGGCGCGGAAGCCGCTGCGCAGCAGCGGCTGGTCGTCGACGAGCAGGACGCGGATCATGTCCGGTCCACCGGAAGCTCGGCCCGTACCGCGAACCCGCCCTGGTCACGCGGCTGTGCCTGGAGGCGGCTGCCGAGCGCGGTCACCCGCTCGCGCATGCCGAGCAGCCCGACGCCGGGCGTCACGGCCAGGCCCGGTGCCGCCCTGCCGTCGTCGTCGACCTCGATCGCCAGCGCCTCGGGCCGGTAGTGGATCCGGACCACCGCGGTGGCCGCGGCGGCATGGCGGGTGATGTTGGTGACCGACTCCTGGACGATCCGGTAGGCGGTCCGGTCCACGGCGGCGGGCACGTCGTGCCGCTGGCCCTCGATCGTCAGCGTCGCGTCCAGCCCGGTCAGGCGCGCCCGAGCCACCAGGTCGGGGACCTGGGCGAGGCCGTGCGGCGGGTTCGTGCCGTCGTCGCGCAGTGCCTGCAGGGTGGCCCGCAGCTCCCGGGCCCGCCTCCCGGCTGGCCTCCTCGATCGCGAGCAGGGCCGCGGGCACCTGCTCGCCGCGTTTGCGGGCCAGGTGGACCGCGACCCCGGCCTGCACCTTGATGATCGAGATCTGGTGGGTGAGGGAGTCGTGCAGGGTCTGTTGCGTTGGACGTCAACGTGATCGAGGCAGACTCGGGTGGTGAAGTCCTCGCGTCGTTCGCGTCGGTGGCTGCCTGCGAAGTCGGTGTTCGTCGGGTTCCGGTTCCCGGCGGAGGTGATCGTGGTCGCAGTGCGGTGGTACCTGCGCTATGGCCTGTCCTACCGCGACGTTGAGGAGCTCTTGGTCGAGCGTGGGGTCGAGGTTGATCACGTCTCCGTGTTCCGGTGGGTGCAGCGGTTCACGCTCCTGTTGGCCGAGGCGGCACGGCCGTGCAGGCACTCACCTGGTGATCGGTGGTTCGTCGATGAGACCTATGTGGAGGTCGGCGGGGTGTGGCGGTACGTGTACCGGGCGGTCGACCAGCACGGTCAGGTCATCGACGTGCTCGTGTCCGCCCGCCGCGACGCCGCGGCCCGCAGATTCCTCTGCCGGGCGCTGTCGACGTTTCGGGCCCCGACCGAGGTGGTCACCGATGCTGCCGCGGTCTACCCGGCGGTACTGGAGGAACTCGTGCCGCAGGCGTGGCATCACGTCGAGCAGTACGCGAACAACCCGATCGAGGCCGACCACAGCCAGCTCAAACAGCGATTGAGACCGATGCGCGGGTTGCGGACCGACAGGACCGCACAGGTGATCATCGCCGGACACGCTTTCATGCAGAGCCTGCGCCGCGGACACTACGAGATCGCCAGTGAGGTCCCGCCCACCCGCCGAGTCGCCGAGTCGCCGCAGCGTTCTCCGAACTCGCCAAGGCGATCTGACCCGAGACAATGTCCAAGATCCATCGCGCCTGGCGATCCATTAACGCAACTGTGCGGCTCAGGTTGCGGCTCTGGAAGTGTAGAGCCGTACTCCCCGGGCTGCGGTCTGACCCGTAACGCAACTGGCTCGCTCGATGCCTTCATGCTGATCTGTCGACCCGGTCCAGGGAGCGCAATCTGTCGCCAGGCCAGTGGGGCGTGTCCCGATAGGGGCCTTGCTGCAACAAGGGCACCGTCACAGTTCTGACCGCCCTACCGGCCCGGCCACGGCCATCCGCCACCCGAGCCGATCAGGAGACGAACAGTCGATGTCCAGCATGCAGCACACACCCGAGGCCGGCCAGACCGGCGCCGGCGCCGGCGCCGAGGAGATCCTCCTCGGTGTCGACACCCATAAAGACGCCCACGTCGCGGCGGTCATCACTGTCCAGGGCGTCGCGTTGGCCAGTGCGGAGTTCCCGACCACCGCCACCGGCTACCGACAACTGCTGGCCTGGGCACGCAGCTTCGGCATGCTGCATCGCGCGGGAGTGGAGGGAACCGGATCCTACGGCGCGGCCCTGACCCGACACCTGCGCCGCCACGACATCACCGTCGTGGAGGTCAACCGACCCGACCGGGCCGCCCGACGCCGCCACGGCAAGACCGACACCGTCGACGCCACCGCCGCCGCCCACGCAGTCCTGTCCACACGTGCCACCTCCACAGCCAAGACCGGTGACGGGCCGGTGGAGATGCTACGCATGTTCAAGCTGGCCAGAGCATCCGCGGTCAAGGCCCGCACCCAGGCGGTCAACCAGCTCAAGGCCGTCATCGTGGGCGCCGACCCGGCACTACGCGACACCTTGACCGGCCTGAACGGCAGCGCGCTGATCCGTCACTGCGCCGGCCTGCCCGACACCCCACCACACGACGTGGCCACCGCCACCACCTACACCCTGCGGCACCTGGCCAGACGCATCCAAGAGCTCACCGACCAGGAGCGCGAACTGCAACAACAGATCACCGCGGTCATCGACGCATACACCCCACACCTGCTGCAACGCCACGGCATCGGCCCCGACAGCGCCGCCGCCCTGCTCATCACCGCCGGCGACAACCCCGACCGGATGACCAGCGAAGCATCCATCCCCGCCCTGTGCGGCGTCAGCCCGATCGAAGCATCGTCCGGCAAGACCCGCCGACGCCGCCTCAACCGCGGCGGCGACCGCCGCGCCAACGCCGCCCTCTACCGCATCGCCCTGACCCGAACACGCACCGATCAACAGACCCGCGACTACCTCGACCGACGCACCACCCAAGGCAAGTCACGCCGCGAAGCCGTCCGACGCCTCAAGCGGTACATCGCCCGCGAGATCTACCACCTGATCCGACAGATCCATCCAAGCTCTGCATCAGCACGAACAGCTTGACAAACATAGGGGCATCAGCACCCGGAGGTCTACCGCATCTATCGCGATACCTGATCTTTGTTGAGCGATATGGAAATGTCAGCGACTGGCGACACGAGATCGTCAGAGTCGGTCCTAAACTTGTGATCAAGCTTTGGCGAACAACTTCGCACCAGGAAGACCGCAGCCCGCCCGTACGAGGGTGTCGGGTCGGGTCAGTACCCGGGACCGGGTGGCCAGCGAACACGACCGATCGCAGGCCACCCGGGCTTACGACAGTTCCCGTGTGGCGTTGACCTCGACCGCAAGCCGCAACGCTTCAAGCGCCTTGTGGGGAAGCCGGATAATGTCTGGATCAGCGGCCAACACCCGCATCTCGGTCATGGAGAGTGACCTTGCAATGATTGTCGGCACGCCATCGACCTCGTACTTGAGAATGAGCAGTGCACCTAGGTGTAACGCGGCGTTGCTATCCCCGAAGGCCCCGATCAGACTGGCGACGGCCGCGCTGACAGTCGCGTCATACTCCGCCTGTTCGCGGTCGTACTTGAGACTGGCCACGTGGGCGATCTTCTCGACCGCCTCTTCGACCTGCTCGGCCGACATGCCCCTGCGCAGCACCGCTCGGGCACGTCGGTAGAACGAGCCGCGATCGATGTCGAGCGTCTCTACGAAGCCGTATCCGATGATCGACGCGAGGCGATCTGCTGCGGCGAATACCTGCTGGGCATTCCAGACGCTACTACTGTCCAGATATACGTGGAATCGCTCTGACGCCGTCGCATCCTCGGACGCGGGCAGATATGAGAGGTCGATCGCCAGTTGTTCGCGCCTGCGCTGCGGGTCGTCCCACACGCGGTTCCAGCCGTCGGATTCCCGTAACTCAAACCCGCCGAACGGAAGCTCGGCACTCACGTGGGTCTGGGTTTGTTTCGGAGTACGTTGCGTCCATACTTCGAGTACGCGTATTGCTCGTTGCTTCTCGGCTGTAGACGCTGCGGTGAGCATGAGGAAATGCGGGTTGGTGAACCAGGGCCCGCCCGCCGCGTAGCCCGAGCGGACTGAGAACTCCAACTCGAGCCACATCCTTAGTTCCTGGGTTAGGTCACCACTCGCCTCGGCTTGAGCCTCCAGAGTGATCCACAGGTACTCCATTTTCAGCTCAGTTCCCTTCGTCGCATTGATCATCAATACTCAGACCAGATCACCGCTGCGGTGACAGCGAGCGGAGGATCGATCGCCATTGTGGATGTTCAGGCGAAGGCTGGACAGATACATTATTCATGGGCCCGGAACCCTCACCGACCACACTGGTAACGTGTATGCGGTGGCGTTCAGTCCGGACGGCAAGACCATGGCCACCGGTAGCGGCGACAAGCGGGTATTGGTGTGGACGTGTCCAACGATTAGCCTGGCCGCTATCGGTCTTCAAGACCAGTAGGTTTCGTGCCTGCGGCCTGCTACAACGCAGTATCGTCCCGTGACGCCCCCGCCCATGCCCCGGATCTTGGGAATTCCTGCCCTTCCGGCCTGTACCCCGAGGTCGACGGCGGTCGGTAGTTTGCTCGTGTGTCCGGTCACGTGTTCATCAGCTACAGCCACGCCTCAGACGGCGGGTATGTGGAGCGGTTGGCGGCCCATCTGATGGATGCCGGTGTGGTGGTGTGGTTCGACCGGCAGCTCATCACGGGTGACCGGTGGAGTCAGGTGATCGAGCGTCAGATCGACTCGTGTGCCGCGTTCGTCGTGGTGATGTCCCCGGCGGCGCGGGCGTCGGAGTGGGTGGACCGGGAGATCGACCAGGCCGATCTACGCGGCAAGCCGATCTTTCCGCTGCTGCTGGGCGGGGAGCGGTTCTTCCGCCTGGCGAACCTGCAATACGAGGACGTCACCGGCGACCGGATGCCACCAGCCGCGTTCGTCGGCCGCCTGCGCAGCGGCCAGACCGTCGCCAAAGCCGCACCGGTGGTTGTGGCTGTCGATGCCGCGACCCTCACCCGCCAGCACAACGACGCCATCACGATGTATGACCGGGGCGTACCCGACCGCCGCAGTGCGGTCCTGCTCCCGCCTCGCCGCCTAGCGACCCTCACCAACACCAGCTACGTGTGGGCGTTGGCGTTCAGCCCGGACGGCCGCACCATGGTCACCGGCAGCCATGACATGCGGGTCCTGCTCTGGGACGTGACGGCACCGGCGGCACCCCACCTCCTGGCCACCCTCACCGCCCACACCAACGCCGTAGCAGCGGTGGCGTTCAGCCCGGACGGCCGCACCATGGTCACCGGCGGCGGCGACAAGCGGGTCCTGGTCTGGGACGTGACGGCACCGGCGGCACCCCACCTCCTGGCCACCCTCACCGCCCACACCAACGCCGTAGCAGCGGTGGCGTTCAGCCCGGACGGCCGCACCATGGCCACCGGCGGCGGCGACAAGCGGATCCTGGTCTGGGACGTGACGGCACCGGCGGCACCCCGCCTCATGGCCACCCTCACCGACCACACCCTCGCCGTAGCCGCGGTGGCGTTCAGCCCGGATGGCCGGACCATGGCCACCGGCGGCGGCGGCGGCGACTTGCGGGTTCTGGTCTGGGACGTCACGGCACCGGCGGCACCCCACCTCCTGGCCACCATCACCGCCCACACCAGCGGCGTGCGAGCGGTGGCGTTCAGCCCGGACGGCCACACCATGGCCACCGGCGGTGGCGACAAGCGGGTCCTGGTCTGGGACGTCACGACACCGGCGGCACCCCGCCTCGTGGCCGCCCTCACCGACCACACCAGCGGCGTGGTGGCGGTGGCGTTCAGCCCGGACGGCCACACCATGGCCACCAGCAGCAACGACTATCGGATCCTGGTATGGGACGTGACAGTACCGGCGGCGCGCCGCCTCCTGGCCACCCTCACCGACCACACCAACACCGTGGCGGCGGTGGCGTTCAGCCCGGACGGCCGCACCATGGCTAGCGGAAGCACCGACAAGCAGGTAATGATCTGGCAGGTGTCCGAATAGCCGTGTAGGGGCTCAATATTCCGGTGTGGCCTTGACCAGCGGCGACGCGATGGTTCGCTCGGGGATGATGGTGCACTGTGTCGCCTCGCCTGCTGTACCTGATCTTCTGCCGGGTGCTTGGCTGGCTCGTGCTGCTCACGCGGACCACGGCCGCGAAGAACGCCGAGATCCTCGTTCTGCGCCACGAGGTCGTGATCCTGCGCAGGCAGCATCCGAGGCCACGCTTGTCCTGGCCTGATCGTGCCGTGCTCGCGGCGTTGATCCGGCTGCTGCCCAGTCCGTTGAAGGCCTGGCGGCTGGTGACCCCGGCGACGGTACTGACCTGGCATCGACGGCTGGTCGCCGGTAAGTGGACCGGCGCTGTTGCATTAACCGATCGTGGAGTCGATTGGCCGCAGAACTTGTTGGAAGATCGAGTTCAGGCCCTCGGCACCTGCTTCTCCGGGTCGAACAATTCAACCGCTATCGGCATCGTTCGGTGCGACGGATCGCCTGAGTCGCCCGCTGTCTTGACCACGCCAGCATGTGCCGGACCTGGTGCGGTCCGAGCACCCGCACACCCGCCGCAGCCGACAGCTTGTTGAAGCGGTCGGTGATGTTGTCCGGCCGCAGCGGCATGTTGGTCCGCCCGGTGAATCGGTCCTGGATGCGTCGTCAGTGAACCCGGCTGCGCGTTGTGCTGAGGCGAGCGCCGCGAGGGCGAGGACAGGACTGGTCGTGTCCGGTACCTGCTGGACGCTGTAGTGGGCGTCGGAGTCGATGGCGAACTGGCAGCCTGCCTCGACGGCCAGCCGCAGCAGCCGCTTGGGCGGGGCCGGCCGTGAGTTGATCTCGACGGCGACGCCGCGGTCCGCGCACGCGGCGAACACGACCTCACTGTCGGGTTGAATGGTTGGTCCGTGGTGCCATGGCTGCTCCCCCGGTTCGTGGCCGGGGCAGCCCTCAGGCCGCCCCGGCCGGTGACGAATCAGACGGGGTCGATCACGAGGTCGGTGATCTGGTCGTCCTTGATGCCGAACACGAACGCGAAGGACAGAGGCCCGCCGGGGAACTCACCGTCCCCGGAGGCCACCAGCCGGTCGCCCGCGAACGAGGTCGGCGTGATCACGATCTTGGGGTTGATCAGGTGCACCTGGATCCACTCGCGGATCTCGGCCTCGCCGGCGTAGGTCGCTCCGTCATCGCGCACGGTGGCCCCGTCGCCGAAGACCGCGGCCAGCGCGTTCGCGTCGTGCGCGTTGGTGGCCGCGATGAAATTCTCGACAGCCTTGGGCAGATTGATGTAGTCCATTTTGCTCTCCGGTTTCTCGGCCGCCAGGACGCGGGCGCGTCCCGGCGCATCCCTGCAGCACCTGGTCAGCACGATGACGCTGCGGGCGGCGAACCGCCACGGGCTGCGCAGATGCGATGACCGACTCGAGGTGCCCACTATGGGTGAAGTCGACATAGACATGCACAAGGTGCCTACTTGCGAAGGCTTAATCGGTTCGGTTGGTGTGTGGTAACTCAATCCCACCCGACTAGGCTCCACACGTTCGCGGCAAGGTCAACTCCCGCGAGTCCAGAACACAACCTCTGGCAACAGGCTCAGAAGTCCGCACTGCGCGAGAGCTCTTCGTTCGCGCGCAGCTCCGCCAGTGCGTTCTCGTGCATCGCAACAACGACGTCGTAACCAGAGTTGCCGAGCACGATCCGATGCGGCGGAACGGGTGCGTTCATCGCACTGATCACGGCCCGCACTCCGCGTTGAGGGTCACCCGCTTGCTTGCCGTCGTGGTCGACGAACGCCGCCTTGACGCCCTCCACCATCGGCACGTAGGCGTCGACGGTCTCGTTGACAGCCTCGTTCTGGAAGCTGGCGAAGGCCTTGGTGCGGAACGCTCCCGGCTCAACGAGGAGCACGCGCACACCGAACGGCTCAACTTCTTGGCGCAGTGTCTCCGACAGCCCTTCCAGCGCGAACTTCGCCGCCGCGTAGTAGCCGAACCCCTGTGCGCCGACGAGGCCTGCCACCGACGACATGTTGACGATCCAGCCGCCGCCGCGTGCCCGCATACCCGGCAGGACCGCGCGCATCACCTCGACCACGGCGAACAGGTTGAGGTCGAACGTGCGGCGGATCGCCTCGTCAGGTGCCCCCTCTACCGAGCCGAACCAGCCACGGCCCGCATTATTGACGAGCACGTCGATCCCACCGAACCGCTCCTCTGCCGTCTTGACCGCCGCCCGCACCTGGTCAGCATCGGTGACATCGAGCTGGAGCACCAGCACACGGTCGCCGTACGGTTCAGTCCATTCCTGCAGCTCAGAGGGCCGACGCGCTGTCACTGCCACCTGATCGCCCTGTTCCAGCGCAGCCTCGGCATAGACCAGCCCGAACCCTCCGGGCGTCCCACCAGTGATGAACCAAGTCTTCATGGACTTCTCCTTTCGCTATAGAAACCAGTGTAGCGCTATATGGGTTACCATAGCACGCATGCAGAACGCACGGGATCGACTCCTGCTCGCAGCGGCGAAGTTGCTGGAGGGCGGCGGCACGGTGTCCACGAGGGCGGTGTGCGAAAGCGCCGGGGTGCAGGCCCCGACGCTGTACCACCACTTCGGCAGCAAGCAGGGCCTGATTGACGCCGTGGTGAACCACGGCTTCACCCAATACACGGCGGTCGAGAGCTCTGGCGACCCGCTGGACGACCTGCGCACGGGCTGGGACAGGCACGTGCGGTTCGGGCTGGAGCACCCGTCGTTCTACGGGCTGCTTTACGGCCGCGCCGAGCCGGGCAAGCCCTGCGCCGTCACCGCTCCCGCGCACGCCGCATTGCGCGACCGGTTCACCGGCGCCGCCGCCCAGGGCCTGCTCAAGGTGCCAGCGGACGACGCCGCCGAACAGGTGCTCGCCGCCAACGTTGGCATCACGCTCACCTTGATCAGCCAGCCGGAGCCGGACTTCGCGCTGTCCGAACGCGTCCGCGAGGCCGCGCTGGCCGGAGTCCTGCACACGCCCTGCGCCGACACCCCCGCGACCCGTGCGAACGCCGCACTGACGTTGCGTGCGCTGGTCGACAACGACCGGGCCGACCTCACCCCTGGCGAACACGCGCTGCTCGGCGAGCTGCTGGACCGTTTGGCCCGCTAGAGCAGGCGGTGTTCCCGTACCAGCCCGGCCCGCGTTGTTCACCAGCACGTCGACGGTGCCGAAATGCCCTTCGGCACGCGTCTCGTCGACCCTGCTGGCACCGGTGAGTTCGGTGGTGAACGTGTACTCGCTCGCTGAACGGCCCAGCCAGGTCCGGATCTCCTCCAGACCACAGTAGGTGTGCCTGTCGTCGGTCTCCACGGCGTCCTGGGTGTACACGCGACGGCCGCATCGACGTCGCGAACCGGATGTGCGTCGAGGTAGGTGGCGAATTCGGCCGGCAATGCCGCTGAGGCGATCGGCGTGGCCCGGCTCCAGTCCGTTGTCATGTCACCACTGTCAGGTCTCCCGCGGGGAGAGGGTCAACTGGCGACTCCCTGGAGCGTGGGAGCAGACTGGGGGCGTGCGGACGGCGATGACGATCGGGGAGTTCGCGACGGTAACTCACCTGAGCGTGCGGACGTTGCGCCGCTACCACGAGGCCGGGCTGCTCGAGCCGGCTGAGGTCGACCGGTTCACCGGCTACCGCTACTACACGGCAGAACAGATCCCGCCCGCCCAGGTCATCCACCGGCTTCGCGAACTCGATGTCCCGCTGGCCGAGGTCAAGTCCATACTTGCCAGCGATCCGCAGGACCGTGCCCAGCTGATCACGGATCATCTGCGGCGCCTGGAGGGCGAACTGGCCCGTACCCGGGCCGCCGTCGTGTCGCTGAAGCGGCTGCTTCGTCCCGACCCGCAGGATCTGCAGGTCGAAATGCGGTCAGTGCCAGGCCGTCTCGTCGCCGCCGTAAACGGGCACGTCACGCTCGACGGTGTGATCGCGTGGTATGACGTGGCCATGGCCGAGCTGGATGCGGCCTTCCCGTCGGCCCAGCGCACGGGACCGCCCGGTGGGCGTTACGCCAACGAGCTGTTCACCCACGGTGCCGGTGACGTGTCCGTGTTCCGACCGGTCCGTGACCCGCGCGCGTACGGCCGGATCGAGGTCGTCGAGCTCGCGCCGGCCGACCTGGCCGTGGCCGTCCACCACGGGCCGCACGACGACATCGACGTCACCTACGGCCGCCTCGGCGCCTGGGCGGCCGAGCACGCCCTCACCGTCGACGGGCCGGTCCACGAGACGTATCTCGTCGGCCCGCGAGACACCGACCAACCCAGCCGATGGCGCACCGAGATCGGCTGGCCGATCTTCCGCCTCACGCAGCAGTAAGGCCGGCGATGTCATACACCTCTGAAAGCCAGGCTCCGACGGCCGTGTCTCATCAGGCGCCTGG
Organism: Catellatospora tritici; assembly: GCF_019083965.1. Lineage (GTDB taxonomy): Bacteria > Actinomycetota > Actinomycetes > Mycobacteriales > Micromonosporaceae > Catellatospora > Catellatospora tritici. Next base: position 36,360 of record NZ_JAHRCY010000028.1, on the reverse strand, counting down.
GTCAAGCCGGGCTGGTGCCGTTCAAAGGTGCCGCGATCTCCATCCGCGTCCGCCTTCGGGGCGGTGGCGGTACCTGCCGGCGTCACCCTGACCACAACTGTGCTGTCCGCAGCGCCGCCCTGCGACACGATCGCGCCGACCTGCCGGACAGCAAGCGCGTGAGTCCCCAGCGCCGCAGAACATGCCGAAGCTCCCGCAGTTGCGGCTTCGCGCTTCTGCGGGAGCTTCGCAATGCGAGCCGTACCGGATGACGGCCTCTTGGATACGATCGGCGCCGCCCCTGGCCAGGCCTACTTGGTAGCGTTGGCGGCTTCGATGATGAGGTCGGCGACCGCGCCGGGCTGGGAGACCGGGACGGCATGGGATGCCTTGACTTCCACGGTCTTGGACTTGGCACGTTCTGCCATGAACTTCTGGGCGGCCAGCGGAATCGCCTTGTCATCGGTGGCCAGCAGCGCCCATGACGGAATGACCTTCCAGGCCGCCTCGGTCGCCTTGCCCTCCAGCGCGGCAGTGGCGGCCGGACGCTGCGTGACCGCCATCAAGGCCGCGGTCGGTGCAGGGACGTCGGCCGCGAAGTGCTCCCGGAACGCCTCACGCTTGACGTACAGGTCGGTTCCCTCGCCTCCGCCGGGCAGCGGGAACGGCACCGACTGCAGGTTCGCCCCCAGCGTGTTGCCGGGGAACTTGTTGACCAACTCCGCCGTGCTCTCCCCGACATCCGGTGCCAGCGCTGTTACGTAGACCAGGGCTTTCACGTCCGGATCACCCGCGGCGGCGCTCGACATGACGGCCCCGCCGTAGGAGTGCCCAGCCAGCACGATGGGGCCTTGCACGCCGGCCTGGAGCCCGCTCGGCTATCCCCGCAGTGCAGAGGCGAAGATGGCGGGCAGTGCGGTCCAGCGAGGCCGGGCGGCGAACTCGGTCAGCCGCCGTCCGGTTGTCGCGGCGGTGCGGTTGGTGACGAACCACGGCGGTTTCGGGGTGAGGCTGAACTGGCCGGTCATGATCGATCGGGGCGCGGGCCGGAACGGTCCGTAGACGACGGTCCGTTCCGGGCGGTGCAGCAGCAGTGAGTTGTGCACGACGCCGCGGCCGCTCGCCACGCTCAAGCCCATCGCTGGTTCGCGATTCGCCCGTAAGCGCTGCAGTCCGAATGTGCGCCAGATCCGCGAGATCGTCGGCTGCGACAGCCTGGTCGCCGCCGCCATCGATCGGCTCGACTGATGAACGTGTCCCAACATCGTCTTTCCGGTGGGCTGGGGTTGACAACCGGGGTTGTGCCACTCGGCGGCAGGCAGGCGATGATGATCAATTTTGGTCGAGGAAAACCACCAACGCGTTCAGCGCGGGTGATGATGCGGTATCGATAACGCGGTGCCGAACGGGTCCCGGATCAGGTACTGCAAGGACTGGACGGCCGTGACGACGGCGGTCAGCGTCGACGACTTGGCCGCCCGCGCCACCTGGGGCGCGTTCCCCGGTCACTGCGGGGACATCGGCAGGGGCCGCGGCGTGGTGCACAACTCGCTGCTGCTGCACCGGCCAGAGCGGACCGTGCGTCCGGGCCGTTCCAGCCGCTGACGCGCTCGGCCATGACAGGGCAGGTCAGGCTCACCCCCAAGCCGCCGCGGTTCGTCACTGACCGCACCGCCGCGCGACCCCGGTCGCCGGCTTACCGCGTTGGCCGCCCGGCCCCTTTGTGCCCAGCCTTCCTGCCGCCCGAGTGCCGGCATGTCGAACTGGCGGTCCGGGTTGTCGCGGGCACATGGCCGCTGGTGACAACCCGGACCGGGTTTTAGTCTCGGCGAGCGCTGACGAACGGACCTCCTCCCCTCCTACCGGCGGTCGACGATCGTCAGCGGGAGCGTGGCGGACAGCGGGCCATCTTTGCTCGTTGCCGTCACTGTGATCTGGTACGAGCCTGGTCGTGCGAATGCCGGGATTTGGATGATCATTGCCAGTTTTTCGCCTGCCCGCACCTCCTTTGGTTCGAAGGTGGCCTGCGTTCCCTCCGGGAGTCCCGTAGCGGAGAACACCAGGGTGACGGGCTCGGTGTCCGGGTCGGTGTAGGTCTGGATCGGCACGGTACCGGACTCGCCTACCAGGAACACGAGATGGTCGAGGTCGACTTGAAAGTTGAAGCAGTGGATGCTGCCGGGCACGTTGACCGCCACCCAGGCGGCGTGTACGGCCTTGACCTGGGGGGAGCATTTTCCGTACAGATCGGCCGCCGCCTTGAGGGTGTAGGCCCGTGCGGTGTTGGCTGGGTTGGCGGGGTTGACATAGCTGGTGTTGGAGGTGAAGTACACGTTGAGCGCCCTGAACCAGATCCGCTCGGCGGCGTCTCGGCCGATGCCGGTCACCGGCGGCGCGTTCCCGCACAGGCGTGAGTTGCCGTACGGGGTTTCGCCGCTGCCTTCGGCCAGGTTGAAGAAGAAGTGGTCGGCGGGTCCCGACGACTGATGTACGTCGATATTGGCAGCCGAGGTGTCCCAGCAGTTTAAGGAAAAGCCGCCTTGCCACGGGTTGTACATGTAACGAATGGCACCGCCGGTGCCGTAGTTGTCGATCTTCTCGCCGATTTCGTAGTCACCCGGGTCGTTGGCGTTGGCCGCGTAGAACTCGATCGCGGTGCCGAAGATGTCACTGGTCGCCTCGTTGAGACCACCCGACTCGCCGGAGTAGATCAGCCCGGCGAGAGCGTCGGTGACGCCATGGGTCATCTCGTGACCGACAACGTCGACGGTGACGAACGGATGCTGGTTGTTCTCCCCGTCGCCGAAGGTCATGGTCCTGGCCGGCCCATTCCAGAAGGCGTTGGAGACGTTGGTGCCGAAGTGCGTCCGGCTCAGTGCGCCGCTGCCGTCGCCGAAGATCCCGACGTGTCCGTGCACGTTCTTGAAGTAGTCGTAGGCGGTCGCGGCGCCGTAGTGAGCGTCCGCGGCCGCCGACAGTCTGTCGGCGACGGTGCGGTCGCCCCAGACGCCGTCCTGGCCGAGCAGGGGGTCCGAACATTTGCCTGTGCCGTTTCCCATGTCGCAGGTTCTGCCGCCACCGGCTTGCGAGTCGATCAGCCGGGCTCCCGTACCGACGTACAGGTCGGTGTACGTCGCATGCAGCGTGACCGTGCCGGAGTACACGGTGTTACCCGTGCCGTCCACGGGTACGAAGATGATCGGCTCGATCTCGTCGCTGGACCGGATCACCTCACCGGTGATCGCGTCGACGAACACGTGCAGCACCGACGGCATCTGCCCGTCAACGCCGGTGCCGGAGACCATCGTCTCGTAGGCAAGTCGGCCGAAGCCGTCGGCGGCCTCGACCACCAGCACCGGATCGCCGACCGTGTCCACCCTGCCGCGAAAGTGGCGGCTCGCGATCTCCGCCGCATCCCATTCGGCGATGACGGGCCGGACGTCCAACCGCAGCGGCCCGGCCAAGCCGACCGAACTGTCGGCGTAACTGCCATCCGGCCGGTTGTGCACGACGGTGTCACCGCCGTAAACCCGCAGACCCTGATACGTACGCGCATACCGCACATGCGAGGCGCCGTCCGGGTCCACGATCGTGCGGACCACGTGGAACTCGTCCTCCTCTGTGGCGGCCAACGCCTCGCGCCTTGTTTTCAGCGCCACCTCGGCGCGAGCGATCGCGGTCTCCTGCGTGACGACCGAGGCAGCCGGTGCCGCCGCTGCGGCGGGATCCGTAGTCGTGATGGCAACCGCCGCGAATGCGCACGCGATCGCAGCAGCGCCCATTGACGCGCCTGTTCTTCTCATCTCCCTCTCCTATGCGTAGGTGTTGTCAACAGCCCCGGGCCGGCGCTCACGACGGACCACTGCTTCCGCGCGGCCGTGTTCGCCGATGCGGCTCGAAAGTCAGCGTCGGGGATGCGGCTAACGGTTGACTAAAGGCAGGCGCTGGCCTTATGCAGGGTGGTGTCAGTGCGTTTTCGATCTCGAAGCGAGCGGCAGGGCCGTTGGGGTGGTGATGCTGCAGTTCGGGGTGCTCGGTCCGTTGACGGTTGATCGCACCGCCGAAAGGCTGCCGGTTCCGTCCGGGCGTGCGCGGTCGCTGTTGGGTGCCTTGATCGTGCATGCCGGAGTGGCGCTGCCGGTGGACACACTGACGGATCTGTTGTGGGCCGGGCAGCCACCGCGTACGGCGGCGACGGTTCTGCACGGGCATGTCTCGCGGCTTCGCCAAGCCTTGGGGACGACGGTGGTGCAGACCGTTCCGGCTGGGTATGTGCTGGCAGGCCCGTATGAGGTCGACTCTGGACGGTTCCGCGCATTGGTGGGTCAGGCTTCTGGGTTAAGCGATCCCGTTGCCAGGTCTGCAGTGTTGCGGCAGGCGCTGCGGTTGTGGCGCGGCCCGGCGCTGGCTGAATTTTGCTACGAATCGTTCGCCCAGTCCGAGATTGCCGCGCTGGAGGAGCTGCGGGTGGCGGCGTTGGAGGACGCGATCGAGGCGGAGCTGGCGGCGGGTGGCCACGCTCTGCAGCTCAGCGAGCTGCAGAGCCTGGTGCGCCAATACCCGTTGCGGGAGCGGCTTTGGGGCAATCTGATGGTGTGCCTGTATCGGGCAGGCCGGCAAAGCGAGGCACTCGACACCTACCGGCAGGCCCATCAGCTCATGGCCACCGAGCTTGGTGTCGAGCCTGGGCCGGCGTTGCGCGACCTGCACCTGGCCATCCTGCGGCAGGACGTGCAAGTCGTTGCACCGCCGCGCATGCGAGCACCTGCCCGGACCATTCCCGGCAAGGTCGGACGCGCGGCGGACAGGAGCGGTGCGGGTTTCGCCGGACGCGAGGCCGACCTAGCCTGCCTACGCACGACTCTGGATGCCGTGGATGCGCACCGGCAACCGGCCATGATCACCGTCATCGGTGAGCCGGGTATCGGTAAATCTCGACTGGCTCAAGAGTTCATAGCCGGGGCTGGTGAGCGGTTCACGGTGTTCACCATCGGATGTGAGCCCCAAACCGACACCGCATACTTTCCGTTGTATCAGTTGCTTGTGCAGGCTGCGGCACAGGTCGAAGCCCCGCAGCATCTTGTCGGCCAGCTGGAGGCGTCGCTCAGTGGCCGCGATCCGGCCGCCGACCCGATGATCGGATCAACAGTGACACGGCTGCTTTCCGCATTCGCGATGAGGCGGCCAGTCCTGCTGGTACTCGAGGATATCCACTGGGCGCAGCCCGCATTGCTGGATCTCATCGCGTCAATCCCAGCCGGCGTCCGCTCGGCCGTGATGCTGCTGTGCCTCGCCCGACCCGAACTTGCCGAGATCCGGCCATCGTTCGGCCACCAGGCGGAGGTGATCAATCTGCGCCACCTGGCACCCGACGAGATCCTGCACCTGGTCCTGGACGCCTTGCCGGAAACCGGGCCGGACATAGCCGCCGAACTGGCTTCAGCCGCGGGCGGCAACCCGCTGTTCGCCTTGCAGCTCATCGCATGGGCCGCGGACGGCACGGCAAGTGCGCGGCCGGTCCCGGCCGCCGTGCGCACCCTGCTGGCTTACCGTATCTCCGCACTCGGCCCCGGCGAGCAAACCGTTATCCGATGCGCCGCCGTCGCCGGCCGGGAGTTCACGATCGAAGGCGTCCAAACACTGATGCCTGCCCACGCCCGGCCCGCCGTAGACAGCCTCTGTCAAACCCTTACCCAGCACCAGCTTCTGCAACCAACCAGCCACGGATACCGGTTCCGCCATGAACTGATCCAGCGCGCTGCCTACCTCGCCATCGAACCGCAAACACGCGCCCGCCTGCACGAACGGTACGGACAGTGGCTGGCAACCGTCGCGCCGACCGATCGGGCGCCATCGGATGAAACGACCGGCTACCACTTTGAGCAGGCCCACGACAACCTGCAAACAGTGGGTGCCCGCGACGACCATGTCCGCAGAGTTGGCGCACAGGCCGCCACCCACCTCCGAGCGGCGGGCCGGCGGGCCTTCCACGGCGCCGACCTGCGCGGCGCGTCCAGCCTTCTCACCCGGGCGCTTCGCGTGATGCCACATGACCACAAGGAGCGAGTGGGACTTCTCATCGACGCCGCACGTCCGCTGCGGGCGTCCGGCAGGATCACCGAGGCGGTCGCCGTTCTGCTCGAGGCGGCTGATCGTGCCCAGGAGCTGGGTGACACCGCAACCCAATGGCGTGCCCGCCTTGAACTGACACTTATTCGCGCCTTTGGGCCCGCCGACGGCGGCCCGGAACACATGCTGCAGACCGCTACCAGGGCGATCGAGCCGCTGACGACGGTACAGGATGATGAAGGCCTGGCCGACGCATGGATCATGATCGCATTCCACCGGGAGATGGCCGGCCAACTCAGCAAAGCCGCCGCCGCCTATCGGCATGCCAACCGGCACGCCCTTCGCACACCGGCCAGCCCCAGAGATGCAACAGTCGCCTGGGGCCTGGCCACCGTGCTTCTTGAAGGTCCGGCACCAGCCCAGACAGCAATCGCCCAATGCCGAAAACTCCTCAATCACCGCGGGATGGTCGAACCCGGGGTCATGTTTGAACTCGCAGTCCTGCTCGCCATCACCGCCCAATTCGACCACGCACGCGAACTCCTGGACCAGGCCGAAGTAAATGTGCGCGAACGCGGCGCAATCCGGCCCCCGCTGTTCCTTGCACTGGCCAGGGCCAGAGTCGAACTCGCCGCCGGGAACCTCGAAAGCGCCGAACAGCATGCCCGCCAGGGCCTGGAACTCGGCGCCGCCAAGGGGGGCGACGAAGCCGACACCGCCCACGCGATCCTTTTATGCCGTCTGCTCTGCCGGCAACACCGCTTCGATGCGGCCGAGGAAACCCTTGCCGCATTCGCACACCGAACATTCAGCCAAGACATCGTCCGGACAGCATGGTGGGACGCGATACGCGCCAGAATCCGGGTGCACCGCCAGGCCATACCGCAAGCCAACGACCTAGCCCGCAAAGCCGCCACGAACATCGACGGGACCGACTTCCTCAACCATCGTGCCGACCTTCATCTGACGCTCGCCGAGATTCACCACGCGGCCGGCCAGGACTCGACAGCCCGCGACGCCATCAGCACCGCCGTCCACCTGTTCAAGGCGAAGGGAAGCCCAACCGGCCTCGCCGCCGCCCGAGCTCTATCCGAACACGCAGAACGCAGCGCCTCGACATGACAGCCAGCGATCCGGATCTTACGCGGGGGCCGTGCGGTCGCCTGGCGTACCGCATCAGACGCCCCGACGGTCAGCGCGGATGGCGTGTCCGCCGACGGCCGGTCGACGGGGTGTCGCGTACTGGTCGAGGGTGAGGCGGGGATCGGTATGACGACCCTGCTGCAGGCGGTGGCCGCTGAGTGTGCCGGGTGTTGTTGCATTGGCGGACCGCCCGGCAGCCTGGATTGTCGTTGCAGCCTCGAGTCAGATCGCTTGGGTGAGTTCGGCGAACGCGGCAGCAACCCGCCGGGCCGGCGTCGCGTCGGTGGTGAGTTCGTAATGTCCACGGCGCAGGTTCTGGATGAAGGCATGTCCGGCGATGACGAGCTGTGCGGTCTTGTCGGTACGTAGCCCGCGCATTGGTCTGAGCCGCCGTTTGAGCTGACTGTGGTCGGCCTCGATGGGGTTGTTGGCGTAGCGTTCGACATGATGCCACGCTGACGGGACGAGTTCCTCCAGCACTGCCGGGTAGACCGCGGCGGCGTCGGTGACCACCTCGGTCGGGGCCTGAAACGTCGCCAGTGCACAGCGGAAGAATTTGTGTGCCGCGGCGGCGTCACGGCGCACGGACACGAGCACGTCGATAACCTGCCCGTGCTGGTCAACGGCCCGGTACACGTACCGCCACACACCGCCGACTTTGACGTAAGTCTCATCAACGAACCAGCGGTCACCGGGCGAGTGCCGGCATGGCCGCGCGGCCTCGGCCAGCAAGGGCGTGAACCGCTGCACCCACCGGTAGACGGTTACGTGATCGACCTCGACGCCGCGCTCGACCAGCAGTTCCTCTACGTCGCGATATGAAAGGTTGAACCGCAGGTACCACCGGACGGCAACCACGATCACCTCCGGCGGGAACCGGAACCCGGCGAAGGCTGAGTTCGCGGGTAGAGGCGCACCTGGCCGACGAGAAGACTCCACCGATCGAGTCTGCCTCGCCCATGCCATCGCTCTACGCAACAGACCCCGTCGGTGACCACCTCGGTCGGGGCCTTGAACCTCGACAGCGCCCGGCGGAAAACCTGCGGGCCGCCGCGGCGTCACGGCGTGCGGACACGAGCACGTCGATCGCCTGCCCGTGCTGGTCGACGGCCCGGTACCCGTACCGCCACACCCCGCCGACCTTGACGTAGGTCTCGTCGACGAACCACCGGTCACCTGACGAGTGCCTGCAGAATCGTGCCGCCTCGGCCCGCAGGAGCGTGAACCGCTGCACCCGGCGGTAGACCGTGACATGGTCGACCTCGACGCCGCGCTCGACCAACAGCTCCTCGACATCGCGGTAGGACAGGCCGTAGCGCAGGTACCACCGCACCGCCACCACGATCACGTCCGGCGGGAACCGGAACCCGGCGAACGCCGACCCCGGAGGCAGCCACGAACGCGAACGGGCGAGGACTTCACCGCTCGTGTGTGCCCGCGATCATGCCAACGCTAAACGCAACAGCCCCCTAGCTGCAGCTACGAACGCGGATCGTGGCATTTCGCGGCCGCTACAGGCGCCGCGGAACGCCGCGATCCACAAGGGTCAGTTGATCGTGAGGCCGCCTGAGAGATACGTGATCGGGATCTTGATGGTGTACTTCTTGCCCTGCTCGATCCCGCTGCCCGTGACTGCCTTGACCTCCGCCGTGCTGCCGATGGTCACTACGTCCTTCAAGTCAACGGCCGCGTTGAACGCGCCACCGACCTCCTTCTGCGCCGTATCCTGGGCTTTGAACTCGATCTCCTTGGTCGCCTCGGTCGCACTCTCCGTCACCACGACCTCAAGGACCGGGAGCTGTCCCTGAGTCGTGACCTTCAACTTCCCATTGCCGCTGATCTGGGTTGCCGGGTTGTTGAGGTGCTTGTTCAGCGTGACGTCGAACGTAGGCATCTCTCCCAGCGCCGGAACGGTGACCGAGGCCGGGGCCAGGTCCGGTGGACGTGTTCGTGTGCCGACGAGGGTTACGGCGTACTCGCCCACAGGGAGCCTGCCGATGTCCATTTCGGCTACGCCCCTGCTGGTCGTGATGTCCGCCATCTCGAGCTTTCCGGGTACGTCGATCGTCACCTGGAATGCGCCTTCAAATACTTGGTGACTGATCGAGTAGCGGAAGGCGAACTTCAACTTCAACGGCGCGGCTGGAGTCACTGGCTTGGATCCCCGCATGTTCGAGACCTGAGTCTGGGCCACCTCCTTAAGCTCGTCCTTCGTCAGGTTGCCTTTGCGCGCTTGACTCTCGGCCACCTCGATCGCGTGCGCGGCTTGGGCTGGGGTGACCTGCTGCTGCTTCTCGCGACGGGCTTCGGTCTCGGCACGACGGGCTTCGGCTTCGCTTCGGCGGACGCCGGCTTCCGCCTCTGCGAGCCGCACGACCTGGTCGCGCTTCTGCCTATCCAGATCGGTGTCCATCTTTGACTGAATCTCCTGCGCCTTCGTGGCCGCCTGGGCCATCGACACACTTCCCTTGACGAGGTCGTCGAGGAGAGCGCCGACCTCGTCACTGACGGACATGTCGCGGAAGATGTTCGGCGTGGCAAGCGCGGTGAGTGCGGCAGCCAGCCCGGTCGGGGCGGGCAGGGCGACTGGTTCCTGCACGGTGGCTGCCGGAGTAGGCAGGTCGCTCGAGGTGAGATCACGTTCGACCACCTTCGGCTGAATCGGCTGCACGGCTGCGATGTCCGATGCCAGGAATGGCAACGGGTGCTCGTCCCAGCGCCAGAACCGCGTCTCCTTGATCTCCTCGGCGACGTTGCAGTGTCCGAGCTTCGCTTCCGCGAAGAGTCCTCGTGTGGGCAGTGATATCAGCGTCTCGGTGCGGGGATCATCGTCGAGCGGCTCGAGGTCCTTCTGGTCGAGCAACGGAAAGGCAATATTGTTGCCGAGGACCTCAAGGGGAGTGGGCGCCACCACATCGATCTTGAGTGTTCCCGGAGCGAAGTCCTCGGTCTCGAACGTGCGCGCGTACCAGTTGGGGTTCGTGCTGAGGTCGAGGACCCGGGTGTAGTAGTCGGACTCGCGCTTGAGGTGGGAGATGAGACGCTCTCGGCTCGCGAAGTCGTCGGGTGCCACTTGCTGATCGAAGGTGGGTGCCGCCACCGTCTTGGGCGGCGGAGGCGGTGCCGCCGCGCTCAGCATGTGCTGATCTCCGTCGTTGTCCAACGTATAGATCGCGCCCGGCACGTGAGCATGAACGATGCGCTCGCCGGATGGACCGATGCCGGTAATGGCTATGTTGATGACCTTGACCATGATCGAGCCCGAACCCTTGCGGAAGATGAAACAGTCGATGTCCTTCCACGCGATCGGGGGCTCGATGGAGTCGCTCTCGATCTGAAAAGTGATACTCTCGTGGTTGAACTGTGAATCCTTGTTGTAGTTGGTCGATCCGCCATACATCAGTGGGACAATGGCTTTGTCCTTCTTCCGGACGGAGAGCGTGAGTTCGTTCGGCGTCTCCTCGCCGCCGACTTCGAAGAAGGTGCGGAATCGCGTGAACGTCAGGTCTCCTTCAGCGTCCGATGTGATCGTCTGCGGCGGATTCCGTTTCCGCTCTGACCGAACCTTATCGATCCGGACGAGCGAGTCGAACGCCCCAGCGAGTCCTGACTCCAGGAGCGCGCCCTCCAAGGCGAAGCGTTTGTCGAGGAGCAAGGTGTCGTCGTCAAAGTTCCACTGAGGACGCGGCAGCAGCACTGCCTGATACCGCCTGGTCAGTTCGGTGACGACCCGGAAGTGTTGGAGCACCTCGTAATACAGGACGGTCAGGCTGTGCCCTCGGTTGTAGTTGACGATGGCGCGGGTCTCAATGTCTTGTCGCTCGTGTTCGTCGGTCTGAACAACCACCGTGGCGTGCTGCTCACGAATAGAGGAACTGGCCTGATGGACGGCGTCAGTGATCTTCTGCGACGTCTCGCCGACCAGGTCCCGGCTGCCGGAAGAAGTGGCGTAACCCCCGCCGATCGACAACATCCCCCCACCGACCACCCCGCCCTTCGACGCCCCGGCGCCGCCGGCAAGCCCGCCCATGACCGAGCCGCCGCGCTGCCACTCGTCGATCGCCGCGCTGACGGTCTCGGTCAGCATCCGGTCGTGCGACTGGGCGTGCAGCAGGTCCTCGGTGACCTGCTTGCTCTCGGTGCGCACCGCGGAATCTTCGCGCCGCCAGTCGATGATCGCGAAACGCACGCTCTCACCCGGCGCCAAGGGCAGGCTGTACTGCACCCGACCGAGGGAGTGGCCGATCGGAATCAGGGAGACCGCGAACTCGTGCACGCGCGCCGCCGCGAACGTCGTGTTCGGCACGTGCACTGGAAGTCGCACCACCTGACGCAGATGGAACCGACTGATCGCGAAGTTGGCCGGAGTCAGCGATTCGCAGCCGTCCGCGCCCACGAGCGTCTGCGGGACCGCGGCGAACGAACCAGGCGACAGCCGCCAATCCACGAGCCCCGGGTTCTGCATGGCCGGAAGATCAAGCGCGAACTGCTGCAGTACGCCGGCGTCGCCCAGCGGGACCCCGAGCTTGCCCACCACGGCATCCGGCGCGATGCGACGCTGATCGAGCACCCGGACCACTCGCTGCTCCAACAACATCGGGTAGGCGAGGATCTCAACCTGCATCCGGTCGTGCGTTTCGCGTGGCACGACGTCTCGAAGACTCAGCCTGGCCAGATCGAAAGAGACGAAACCGACGTGGTCGGTCGCCAACACACCAAGGGGGTAACGCGTTGTCGGAACGTCGCTGACCGGCTTGACGTGCTGACCCTTGAACTCATGCACGGCCCGATCGACCGCGTCCCGCGCCGCCTGGCGAAATGCGTCGTCAACGACAGCATCCACCTGAAAGCCACTGTCGCTCAGTTCACCGCGGATCATCGCGATGAGGCGGTCGCAAAGCCCGCTCGCCCACGCAGGGGAGACGCGGGCCATCAGCTCCTGCTCGACGACCGCCGCCTGCTCCGGCGCCCGCCGCTCAAACTTTCGCATCGCGTCACAGCCCAGCCGCGGCTTCTCCGCAGCCGGGCCGACGACGACCTCGGCATAGATGGGGACCTTGCGGATTGGTGCGCCGGTGTCGGCGTCGTGGACGAAGAGCGCCAACCGGTCCTGGACAAGATCGCGAATGGGCATCGCCATTTCGGGTGACCTCCCTCGGTCCGGCCGCGACGACGCGGCAGTGCGGAAACAGTTGACGACGGAAATGTGAAACCGACAAATTGCCTCTGTAACACTAATGGCATGACAAGCAGGGATAACGGACAATTTGTCCGAGTTATCGCCCGTGATTGTCGAGGGCCGCGCCGGGGTGGCGCACCGGTGTCCAGGCCTGGCGTCGATGGCGGCGATCGCGGCGGCCAGTTCGGGGTTGAACTTCCGGCCATGCAGAACCCGGGGCTCGTGGATTGGCGGCTGTCGCCTGGTTAGTTCGCCGCGGTCCCGCAGAGGTGCTGTTGCGTTCTCGGGTCACTGGACATGGTGGATCTTGGTAGTGGCGTCGGGTCAGATCGCCTGGGCGAGTTCGGCGAACGCGGCAACGACCCGCCGGGTGGGCGGAAGGTCGATCGAGAGTTCAAGTGTCCGCGGCGCAGGTTCTGCACGAAGGCGTGTCCGGCGATGACCACTTGCGCCGTGCTGTCGGTCCGTAGCCCGCGCATCGGCCTCAACCGGTGTTTGAGCTGGCTGTGATCGGCCTCGATCCGGTTGTTCGCATACTGGTCGACGTGATGCCACGCCTTCGGGACGAGGTCATCCAGCACGGCCGGGTAGACCGCGGCGGCGTCGGTGACCACCTCGGTCGGGGTCTTGAACCTCGACAGCGCCCTGCGGAAGAACCTGCGGGCCGCCGCGGCATCGCGGCGGGTGGACACGAGTACGTCGATGACCTGCCCGTGCTGGTCGACCGCCCGGTACACGTACCGCCACACCCCGCCGACCTTCACGTACGTTTCGTCGACGAACCAGCGGTCACCCGGCGAGTGCCGGCAGAACCGTGCGGCATCGGCCAGCAGCGGGTTGAACCGCTGCACCCAGCGGTAGACCGTGACGTGTTCGACTTCGACCCCACGCTCGACCAGCAGTTCCTCAACATCACGATAGGACAGGTTGAACCGCAGGTACCAACGCACGGCGACCACGATCACCTCCGCCGGGAATCGGAACCCGGCGAACGCCGACTTCGCAGGCAGCCACGAACGTGGACGGGGCGAGGACTTCACCGCTCGAGTGTGCCCACGAACACGCCAACGCTCAATGCAACAGCCCCAGTCATCCCGCAGGCGTGGCATCACGTCGAACGGTATGCGAACAACCCGATCAAGGCTGACGGACAGCCAGCTCAAACACCGCTTGAGACCGATGCGGAGCCTACGGACCGACAAGACAGCAGGAGTGATCATCATCGGACACGCCTTCATGCAGAACCTGCGCCGCGGGCACTACGAGATCGCCACCGACACCACGCCCGCCCGGCGGGTCGCCGCAGCGTTCGCCGAACTGGCCAAGGCGATCTGACACGAGACCGTCGCCAAGATCCACGATGTCTGACGACCCATGGATGCAACAGCACCCGCCGCATTCATGGCCCACGGCACATGAGACGCCCTCGCAAGTAGCCGATGAGCGGACCGCCCGGACGGACTCACTCTTGGGGGCCGTCTCCCGTTCGAGCCAAGCGCTCGCGACTCAGATACCGAACCGGCTTGCCGAGCGACTCCGCGTAGGCAATCTCCCGTCGGGTTGACTCACCTACGTAGCCGCCCGGATCCACGATGAACACCTCGTCAGCCATGCGAATCTTTTGGAAGTGCACGCTGGCCAGCCGTCCCTTCAGGTCCGAACTGTCGACTGTCCAGTCGTAGTCCGGCAGATCGGGGAGGCTGAACATTCCCAGGCTGATCACGACGCAACCTTCCATCGTGAGCCGCTGGTTGACCTCCGCGAACTCAGCCTCAAACTTGGTCGAGCCGCAGAGCGTGATGACCTTCGCCTCGCCCTCGGCCGACTGCGGCGCCTGCTGGTCCTCCATGAGGTTCATGATCGCTGAACGGCAGGACGAGTCCATCGCCGCCCCCTGGACGTCCGCTCATGCCGCGGACAGCGCGTTCGCGATGGTTGCGCTCAGTGCTATCGCCGCTGTTGGCGGCCCTGGGTGTTGGCGTTCTGGGTGAGGTCGGCGCGTAACTGGGTGCGGGTATGCATCAAGATCCGTCCGAGCATGTTCTTGCCGGTGCCACTCCGGCCACGTCCCCAGTAGTGGTCAGTGCCGGTGTCCTCGACGATCTCCTCGTCGCCGGTGTCCAACGGGACGGCGCGGATGTCGGCGTGAGCGGTGAACTTGGCCGTCACGGCCCGGCGCATCACGTCGTCTTTGACCCGTTCCCAGTCGCGGCGCAGCGGCCGGGACCGGTCGCGGCCCAGCTCGGCGGCCCGCAACGGGGTCGCCGTCCGCCGGATGAGTTCGGCAGTTGATTGCGTTCCTCAAAGCGAGGCTAGAGGCGGACGAGCATCATGCGGCTGCCCTGCTGTCACTCGCCCCTCCTGGCCAAGAGGTTCTCCTGGACAGCACCATTCCCATGATCGACATGATTCGTGAGGTGGCCGACCTCTACGCCCAAGTCGAATACTTGGGCGCACCCGAAGGTGCAACCGGAGGCAACGCCTTCGCCGCCGGTCTTGGCTTGGCGGTGAGGAAACTCTCGTTGATCTATCACGAGGCGGGCAACTACCGCGAGGAGTGGCGTCCAGTCGGCGGTGAGGACGGCTTGGGTAGCACGCGCTAGGTTTTGAGTCTCAGATCTTGACAGTCGGGTACGGCGCGTAGCCAGTCCAGGGCCTCGATGAGGTCGAGGGTGGCCGGTAGTGGCTGGCCAACTTGCCGAACCGGGTGGCGAGGCCGCGCCAGTGCTTGCGCCGGTAGAAGCCGCGTTCTACCTGGTTGCGTTTGCGGTAGGCGGCGCGGTCGAAGTTCGGTGGTCTGCTGCCGGTGCGGCCGCGCCGATTCCGGTTGGCGATCTGGTCGTTGGGCTGCGGGATGACCGTGGTGATGTCCCATGAACGCAGCAGCTGGCGGTTGGCTTTCGACGACTACGCCTTGTCTGCGGTCAACGAGTCCGGGCGTTTACGCGGGCGGTCCACACCCCCTGGTCGCGGCACCGCGACCTGCTTCAGCAACGGCGCCAGCTGGCGAGTGTCGGCGGCCTGACCGGGCGTGATCCGAGTCGCCAGCGAACGGCCGCGACCGTCGGACAGGGTGTGGATTTTGGTGGTCAGCCCGCCGCGGGAACGTCCGATCCCTTGCCGTGCCCGCGACTCGTCACGGTCGAGCCCCCTTTACGGGCACCGGACGCATGCTGGTGCACCCGGACGATCGTCGCATCGACCTGGGCGTCCCAGTCGATATCCCCGTCGGCCTCGGCGAGGGCGATGACCTGCTTCTTCAACATCGCCCAGGTCCCATCCCCAGCCCAACGCCGAAACCGCTGATAGGCGGTCTTCCAAGGGCCGCAGTGTTCCGGCAGGTCTCGCCATGGGTGAGCCGGTCCGCTTGATCCAGCAGATCGCGTTGACGGCCCGCCGGTGGTCGCGCCACTGACCGCCGCGAGCGGGCTGAACCGGCAACAACGGCTCCAGCACGGCCCACTCGGCGTTGCTCAGGTCTCCACGGCCATACCCGTCCAACGAACCAGATTCATGATCCGCGAGACGGAACCTAGCGGCGACAACCCGGCGAACATGATGCGGACAACTCGAGCAGCATCACAACAGCAGCAGTATCCAATATGGATGAACGCTACACGCCGTCACCGCCGGAAGTGATCCAGAGCCCAACTAACGGTTGGGTAGCTGTCGGTAGGCGCTGAGGTGTTCGGAGCACACGTAGAGGCTAAGCCCTTCCGGTGTGAGTAGGTGTGACAGACCGCCCCATCGCTGTTCTGGGTCGAGTCTGAGCATCATGGCGCGTAGGACGCGGTAGTCGGCGTCGGTCTCTGCGTAACCCGTGGGTGCGTTACCGGAGTTGTCCGTAACTTGGTTGGGGTCCTCTAGGCGGTCGGTGGGAGCATCGTCTAGGACTTGTTTGAACAGGTCAAGTTCGTCTGCGAGCCGTTGTTGCAGATCGTGCGCAGCGATGCCGAGAATCGGCCCGGCGTAGGGCACGGTGGCCCTGAGAAAGCGCAGAGTCTTTGCCATATACGGGCCGGCGGTGCGTAGCCATTCGGCAAGTTCTGTGACCTCGTAGCAGCCGGTGTCGCCAGGCAGCGGGTGCCAGGTTCCGGGTTCCTCGCAGTACAGCCGCAGCGTATGTATGGTTTTGCCGATTCTCCACTTTTTGGTAGGGGTGATGGTGAACACGCTAGGGCAGTGGGCACTTTGGCCCTGCTGGATCAGCGTGCCCATCCGCAGGTGGTTGCGCTGGGCGAGGCTGTTGTACTGCTTCAAATCGTCGTGCATCTGCTCGACCTTGGTGGCAAGCCGGCGTACGTCGTTAAAGGTGACGAGATCGCGTACGGGCGGGACGATACCGGTCAGCAGGCCGCCGACGTCGACCATGCCTTCGAGTTCCCTGCAGTAGATGTCGAGGTGACCCCGCCGAACCCGGTCGACTACTTTGGCATAGTTGAACTCCTCGTTGCATGACTTGTGGCCGCGGCAGGGCACCCATCTGGTGACCTTCAGCCCAGGGTAGCGGTCGAGGGTGAGGTTGAGGCCGTCGTCGAGCACGGCGAAGAACGGAGCAGGCATCGGTCCGCGCACTGTCAGCTCGATACGTCGGCGATGGGTGTCGGTCCGCAGCAGACCGAAGTGCTCGCCGTCGGAGTGGCGCAGTATCGGGTACGTGCGTCAGCCGGTTGCCGCCGAGGTTAAGCGTGGTGAGGGCCGTGAGGTTGCCGAGGCTATTGGGTAGGTGGGTCAGCTGGTTGCCGCCGAGGTACAGCGTGGTGAGGGCGGTGAGGTTGCCAAGCCACTCGGGCAACGCCTTCAGTTGGTTGGTGTTGAGGTGCAGGGTCGTGAGGGCGGTGAGGCTACTCAGGCTCTTTGGTAGCCATTCCAGTCGAAGATCTCCAAGATCCAGCTCTTGCCGAGTATTGATCTTGGCCGCCCTAATGCGATCTTCTGCCTTTTGTAGCGCCGCGCTCTCAACTGGGCTCATCGGTCAGTGGCCTCCTGGGCGTGCTGCATACCGAAGGTCTTAATCCTTCCAAAACCGGAGAGGGAAGCCGCCGGTTACGCAACTACCCGACAGACGAATGATCGCCATTAGCCGAAGATCGTTCAGGTTTGGCTAAACAGCCAAACGTACAACCAAGCCCACTGACCCAACGGGCGTTCTACCTCTACACTCGCCGACAATCTCCGCAGTTCCCCGATCCCATGAGACGCCCGTCGACAAAGCGTGTCAAGTTTGCAATGCGGGGGTTGGTTTACAACGGTAGATCGTTATGTCGTTCGCGTTGCCGCTGGTAGTGGCTGTGGCGGGCTTGGGCTTGTCGGCGTCGGCGGTAGCGCGACCACACCAGTCGCAGGGTGACCTGCAGGGTTCCAAAACTCCGGCACATGGTCTGAGCTGGGACCTTTCACGCGGCGTTCGTACTCATTGATCAGTCCGCCGAGACGGGCTGTCGTTTGACCCGTTCGAGGGCGAGGTCGACTACGGGCCGGTCCGAGCGCGGCGGCTGCGTTGCAGTGCCCGGTGTGGGCGCCGCCCGTTGTAGCGGCGGGCGCAGCGGTCTATGCGGCTTCCTACCTCCATCACGAAGAACACGTACAGGCGCTGCAACGTGAGCACGCAGTCAACATGAAAGAAGTCGCACGCCAGCATGGTGGCGGCCTGGGCGCGCAGGAACCGTCGCCAGGTGGTGCGGTCGCGGCGTACCGGTGCCGGCGGTACGCCCGCGCGTTTGAGAATCCGCCCGATCGTGGAGACGCCGATGTCGTGACCGAGGCTGGGCAGCTCACCGCAGATCCGCTGGTAGCCCCAGCCCGGGTTGTCTCGCGCCAACTGCTCGACCAGCCGCGCAACCGCCACGTCGACCGGCGGACGGCCCGCCGGCGAGGGTGAGTCCAGCGGCGGGCGACCAGCCGCCGATGCCAGGCAAGCACCATTGCCGGCGTGACCAGACGGTGGACCCGCAGCGCTCGAGGCAGCATCCGGATCAGGGCGGCCAGCACCACACGGTCGGCCCAGTCCAGCCGCGGCTTCGCATTCGTCCGGCGCAGCACCGCATTCTCGTGCCGCAAGACCAGGATCTCCACGTCCTTGGCCGTGCTGGAAGACGACGGCGGCTGACCGCGTCGAGGAGTTCGAACAGGGCGTCGGGCCAGCATGTGAAGCAGTCGTAGCCATCGTTGCGGAACCGGCGAAGTTTCACCCTGGTCACCGACACGGGCCAGGGTGATACTGCCGGTAGTGGCCATCGCGGCCCTCCGAGTAAGCGGGGAAGCTTACCTCGAATATCGCCGCGACGGCCGCTTCTGTCATTCCCCGCAGCGAGGGTCAAAAGCCAAGCTCACGTTAAAAGGGAACCTGAGAAGCACTCAAGCATCACGTCGGTGTCGTCCGGTAGAGCGGCACCTACCGATGCATGGTCGCTACGGCGCGAACGTCGGGCCTGGTGTGGGGGTTTCGCTGGTGAGGCCGAGGTTTCGCGCGCGGGTCAAGCGGTCGGCGGCCACCGTTGCCAGTTCCTTGTTGCTCAGGCAACCCCCGCAGAACGCCACCCGTTGCGCCATGCCTGCATCCGTCACCATGATCAGGTCACCAGTGGGCAGGGTAAGCATGTCCCGAACCCTGCCCACCAGCGTGTCGACTGTCAGCGCGGGCGTCACGTTCTTGGTCGGGTGCAGGATCACTGTTCCGTCGCTGTAGCCGATCGCGAACCCGGCTCCGTCACGGTCGAATACTGCGGCGTTGGCGACGATCGACGCGTGGGGGGGTTCCAGAACCACGTTCCATGTCCAGCTCGTGGTGTCGTCCCATTCGCCGCCCGCGTTAAGTAGCGCGACCCGGGTGCATGTTCCCAGCCCTGAACCGTTGCCGACGGCGAGCGCAGCGTGTCCGTTCGGGGCGAGCGCGATGCGGGCGATGGCTGCGCGGCATTCGCTGCGAAACAGAGACGTCGCATCGCTGTCGGTGACGGCGAGGACGTGTCCCGACTGGTCGCCTACCAACGTCTCGCCACTCTGCATCGCCTTGACGCCGTACACGCCGCCGATGCCGACTGTGCGTTTGTCGGCGATGGTAGCGGTGGAGGTTGCGATCGTCAGCAGCTCGCCGCCGATGCACGGTAGGTAGAACGATGCCTGGTCGCGGAAACTGGGACGGCCTGGTGCACAGTCGGCCACGTCGTAGGCGCGTGGCGCGGCGGTGCCGGCAAGGTCGACGATCCACTGGTGGTTCTGGCCGCTGGCTGCGGCGAGGCTGCCGTCCGGGGAGGCAGCTGCGGAGAGGATGGTGTCGTCGAGGGTACGGGTGGCCAGCACTCGTCCGGTCGCGGCGTCCACCTCAGTCAGGGTGTGTTCGCTGACCAGCCACACGGCGCCTGGGTCGCGGGCAGGCAGTACGGAGTTGTAGGCGACGGTCGGGTCGTCGGCGATCGTGGAGGTGTCGCCGATGGGCCAGCTGATGACATGGCCGGGGCTGAGTCCCCAGATCCGGTGTCCGTCGGCGGACCAGGCGAGCGCGATGACGGGTGCTGGGGCGCCTCGCAGTGTTGAGCGGATCTGGCCGGTACGTATGTCGATGATCTCGACATGGTCGCCGACCGCGGCGGCGATCATGCGCTGGTTGGGTGATGGTGTGATCGCGTGGGGAGCGGCGGTGAAGGTGACGATCCGGTTCAGCTGCCCGCCGCGGTGTACTTGTACTTGGGCGGTGCGAGGCACTGGTGTGACGGTGACGTTCGCGGGTGTGGCGACCGAATGGGTGGCCGGAGGGGCGACGGGTGTGGCCGAGCGTGTGTCGGCTGCGGTGGCTTTCCTGCCCCAGTAGCTGCCGTGCCTGTCGGTGATGACGACGTCGGAGCCGACCGGTGTCGTGGCGAATATTGTCGCCGCGGCGGGGACGGTGAAGGCATCTGACGGTACCGGGTCATGCAGTGCGGCCTGCACGACCAGGGCGTGGACCTGTGCTTCGTCACCGCTGAGCCCGGCGGCGATGGCCAGGCCGCGATACGGGTCGGTCCGAGCGACGGCGACCTGCTGCAGGGACGTCGCATAGGCGGCGGCCTGGCGGTCGTTGGTCGAGTCGACGAGGTTCTTGGCCGCTATGAATCCCCGGGCTACACCCACACCCACTGCTGTGAGGAGGACGAGCGCCATGACTCCGGCAGTGCGGCTGTTGGCTCTGGTGCGGCTGGCCCGCAGGAAAGTGCGTTCGGCTTCTGTCAGCGCTGGCGCGATGGTTGTCGCGCGGCGAAGCCAGCGGGCCTGCCACCGGTTGGCCAGCGCCCGGCGTGGACGTCCGGCCCGGTCCCAGTCGCGTGCCTGTACTCGTAGGCTGGTGCGGATACGCCGTCGCGGATCGATCCCGGCCAGGGTTTCAGCGATGTGCGCTGCCGCGACGGCGGCGTCCTGACCGACCGTGACCTGGAATCTGGGTTTCGCGCCTTTCACGGCCAGGGCGAGTTCTGCTGCGCAATTCGACGACTCCCGGAACTCCGGCGAGTCGCAGATCAGGAAAAGGTCGGCTTCGTCGATGGCGTCTTGCACTTCGCTCAGCCATGGCAGCGACGCCGGGATGTCACGCTGGTCGATCCAGGTCGGGAGTTTGCGGGTTTCCAGCTGGGTCAGCAGCGCACGGACCCAGGCGCCGTCCTGGCGGCTGTATGAGATGAAGATGTGGTTCACGACACGCTGCCGATCGGCCGGGCGCACTCGCGGATGCCCAGCAGTTGCCTGGTCTCGCTGTCCATGAATTCCAGCTGATGGGTGCTTAGGCAGCCGGTGAAACGCTGTTGGAACGTCTCGATGAGACCGGTATCGGTCACGCAGTCCGCACACGACGGCACCGCCCACGTCTGACCGGATGCCGACTGTACGATCGGCCCAGACGCCCACCCGGCTGCGATCACCGCGGCCCTGTCCGGGGTGTGCCATCGCACGACCACCACGGCGCCGCCGGGATTCGACAGGTCGATGACGAGCACGGAGCCGTCGTCTGCCCCGACGAGGACCTGGCGTCCATCAGCGGACACGGCGACCGCCGCGGCGGCGGAGGCGAGCGGCTGCAGCGCCTGCGCGGAGCCGGCCGCCTGCCACCGGACACGCACCTGGCTTCCCTCGGCGACCACGCTGGTCCCCCCGGCTGACGACGTCCGAGTCCGCACCAGCCCGCCCTGCGAACCGATGGGTCCGGACGGTAGGTGGACGAAGACCATCGTCGTCTCACCGAAACAACTCAGCTCATCCGACCCGGCCACACCGCGCACCTCCCGGATGCGTGGCACGTCATGACACACCATCCCGAGCGGTTCAGCCCGCGGCAGGTAGTAGACCTCCGCCCGCCGGTCGGTGCTAAACACCACTCCCACCTCGGGTGCTACCCATGCGAATCCGACCACCCCGGCCGGGACCACGATGCCGGTCGGGGTAGCACTCGTGCCCGTGCCGAACCGCCAGAACTGGCCGTCGGCACCCTCCACGATCGCCTGACGGCCGTCGGGTGCGATGTCACCGGCAGCGTCCTCGGCCGCCGCGATGACGCCAGACGCCACCGTGCGGCCCGTCATCAGATCGATCATGGCCATGCGGTCGGCCGCCTCTCGCACTAACGCCACGCCACCGCCACTGGGCAGCGCCACCACAGCCGTGACCTCGCTGTAGGTGGCGACCACCGTCAACGCTCCATCCGCCATATCCATCAGGCCGATACGCCCGTCGAGCATGCGGACCGCCGCCGTCTGGGAGCCGTTGAGCCGGGCCCGGAGGTATTCGTCGTGTCCCGGCAGCGCCCGCACCGCCCGAGCGCGCAGGTCCACGACCGCGGCACCGTAACGGCCGACGACCAGCGCCGTTTCGTCATCCGCCGACACCGAGACATCCCAATACACCACCGGCAGGTCAACCGTCCACTGGATCTGCGACGTGCGGATGTCCAGGACGGCGAGCGCCGACACCGGCCCATCGCGAAACAGCACGGCCGCGTGCCGGCCTTCGTGGAACAGAACCACGCTGAGTTTGGCTTCGATCACGCTCGCGTCGCCGATGGTCCACGGCTGGTTCAACGTCTCGAGCAGTGTTGCCCGAGCGAGCTGCTGTTGCGGGGGTGATCCGTTGCGGAGCAGAGCGGCGGCGTTCGCCGCAGTCCATTCCGGCATTTCGGCTACGAGGATCGGCTCGCCCGTGGTGGCGATCGCCTCATGGTTGTTGAAACCGCCGCGGCGGATCAGCGGATAGGCTACGGCTGCGATCAGCACCGCGGCTGCGACCACGGCGGCCAGCACTGTCTGGCGCACGCGCAGGTTGCGTCGCCGGCGTTGCGACACGACCAGTGAGCGCCGCACGAAGTCGGCCATGGACGCTGACACGCCGCCGGTGCGGTCGCCGGCGATGTCGTTCAGGGCATCAGCCATCTGGCGTGCCCGGCGGTAGTCGTCGATGACCATCGCATCGGGTCGGCGTGCCGACTCCCACGCGGTGGCCTGGTACGACAGGTCGCGGATGAGCTCACGCCGGGCAGGGTCGGCATACAAGGCGGCCAGCAGAGCGCCGAGAGTCGCTGCCGGGACGGCCGGTTGCCAATCGAGCCAGTTCAACCTGCGCAACGGCTCGGGCACCAGTTCGGCGTCGAGAGCGCCTACTCGCAGCGGCACGACTCTGCCGGCGAACTCTCCCGGGCCGAGCCAGGCGGGATCTGCGAGTGCCTCGGCGGACAAGATCACCACTACCGCTTCGGCGTGGCCGTCCGCAGGCGGACGTGACACGCCGGCGCGGGTAAGCCAGTCATCGACGTGTCGCGCCACATCGTGGTCGCTGGGGTGCGCGACGATGCGAGCAGAAAACCCTCC
Organism: Catellatospora tritici; assembly: GCF_019083965.1. Classification (GTDB taxonomy): domain Bacteria; phylum Actinomycetota; class Actinomycetes; order Mycobacteriales; family Micromonosporaceae; genus Catellatospora; species Catellatospora tritici. The sequence continues at coordinate 13,164 of NZ_JAHRCY010000028.1, read as the reverse complement.
GTCGCGTGGTGCCTGCGGTGCCGATCCGTGTTTCACCATCGCCCCCTCTGGCTCACACGAAAGACTGCCAATCCGGCCTGGCCCACCGCATCCGCTCGATGGCCGTAGACGGTTGCCGATCGGATGCCTGCCGCCGGCGCCGTTGCGTTATCGGGTCACTGGACATGGTGGATCTTGGTGGTTGCCTCGGGTCAGATCGCCTGGGCGAGTTCGACGAATGCGGCTGCGACCCGCCGGGTGGGCGGAAGGTCGATCGAGAGTTCGTAGTGTCCGCAGCGTAGGTCCTGCATGAACGCGTGTCCGGCGATGATCACTTGCGCCGTGCTGTCGGTGCGTAGCCCGCGCATCGGTCTCAACCGGTGTTTGAGCTGGCTGTGGTCAGCCTCGATCGGGTTGTTCGCGTATTGCTCGACGTGGTGCCACGCCTGCGGGACGAGGTCATCCAGTACGGCCGGGTAGACCTCGGCGGCGTCGGTGACCACCTCGGTCGGAGTCTTGAACCTCGACAGCGCCCTGCGGAAGAACCTGCGGGCCGCGACGGCGTCGCGGCGGGTGGACACGAGCATGTCGATGACCTGCCCGTGCTGGTCGACGGCCCGGTACACGTACCGCCACACGCCGCCGACCTTGACGTAGGTCTCGTCGACGAACCAGCGGTCACCCGGCGAGTGTCGGCAGGACCGCGCGGCGTCGGCCAGCAGTGGGGTGAACCGCTGCACCCAGCGGAACACCGTGACATGATCGACCTCGACGCCCCGCTCGACCAGCAGCTCCTCAACATCGCGGTAGGACAAGCCGCTGCGCAGGTACCACCGCACCGCGACCACGATCACCTCCGGCGGAAACCGGAACCCGGCGAACGCCGACCTCGCAGGCAGCCACGAACGCGAACGGGACGAGGACTTCACGGCTCGAGTCTGCCTCGATCACGCCAACGCTCAATGCAACAGCCCCTCACCGAGAAGTACCAAGGTATCTCCGAAAACGACGGCACATTGCGGCAGGTCGAAGGCGGTGGGGGCGACACGCCTCTTGTGGATGCTCCGGCACCGATCATCAGTGACGACCGGGGTTGCTGCCGGGCGGACGTGACATCGAGGCCGCTGCCCCGTTGAGGTGAGAAACGATCAACGACGGGGGCAGGATGGCGCAGACACGGGACCAGCAGATCAGCACTGTCGGGCAAGGGCTGGCCGTCGGTTGCGCGGCCCTGAAAGTCCACCGCAGCAGCCAGATGATCGAGCAGGCTTTCGCGCGGGCCTGGCGGGACTGGCCGCACGAGGCCGTGTTCGGCGGCATCCGCACCGAACTGACCCGCAGCGACATCACGCCCATGCTCACCGACAGCGTCCGCTGCATGGGGCGTCGGGCCTATTGGCAGAGCGTCAGGGCGGTCGGATGGCGTCCGGTGCTCGTCGACGACTGGACACCGCAGGAGATCGCTGAGCACATCGCCGACGGCGTCGGCGCCGACCCGGCGGTCACCCTCTACGACTGGATGGACCTGGCGCGCCGGTTCACCTCCCGGCCGACGCGCCTACAGAGCCACGGGCGCGTCAGCCCGGCTGGCCGTCGACGGCCCACTGCGGATACGCGTACGGGGTGTGCTCCTTCCCGGCCAACCGGTCGGCGACGTGCTGGAACTCGGCGACCGGCACGAGGCTGGCTGCGCGTTGCTGACCGGCCCAGGTCATCCAGGCATCGGGCAGCGCCGTGGCGGGTGGGCCGGTTGCGGCGGCGAGCTGCTCGACCGTCGAACCCGAGAATGCGGCCCGGTGCAGCATCTCGCCCAGGCCGTGCCGCACCGCTGCTGCCAACGCCGCGGTGACCGCCAACTCCTCCAGCTTACGGGACAGGCCCGGCCCTTCAAGCAGCTGACACAGGTGTTCGCGTCCGGCGCCGGGCGGCTGCTCGGCCCACCAGCGGGCCAGCTCGCCACGCGACATGGCTGCGGCGTTGTCGAACGTATGGGCCACCGCAGGCCGCACGGCCGTGGCCGTCGGGCCGGGAGTCGACGTTCGTCACCGAGTCCGCAGTGCCCGCCAACGGGCGTGCTCGGCCACGGTGGTCGCGTCGACCGTGACATCACCGGCGCCGACGAGGCGGACCTGTCCGGTCGTCTGGAGCGCGGCCACCGCGCCCCGGGCGACGTCGACGCCCACCCGCGCCCGGCTCGCCACGGCGGACAGCGTGACCGGCCGAGCCGCCGTGCCCAGCTCGACGAGAACGGCGTCGACCAGCTTCACGGCGGGCAGATCGAGCAGCTGCGCGCCCGCCGGCGTCGCGGGCGCAGCCGCCGACGTCGTCGACGGGCGGTCGAGTTTGGTCAGCAGCTGGCGCAGCAGCCAGTCGATCCGGGCGTGGTCGCGTACCGGCAGCGTCCCGTCCCGCAGCTGCTCCTCGAGTACGCGCAACGCCCGTTCCCAGCCGCCCAGGTCGCTCGGCCACGGCGCGATCCGCTCGACGACCCGCTGTGCCGGCACCGCGGCGATGCGCCCTGCGTCGAGGTCGGCCAGGCGTCGCCGCTCGGCGGTGCGCAGCTCGTAGGCGCGCTGGCGGCACCCCTGCTTGCAGTAGCGCGGCACCTTGCCCCGGCCCGAGTAAGCGACCGGACCCCGACACCACCCACACGCCTGCTGCAGCACCCTTGTCGGGCGACATGAAAATGGCAGTGCCTGGCGACACGAAATTGGCGGTAGGTCAGGGCTGTTGCTCGACTGCGTCGCGCTTCGGGCGGACCGATAGTCTCTGCGGACATGAGCGGCGTAAGTGATGAGGGTGGAGAGCCCCGGCCACGGTGGAGCAGATCACCGCAGCGATGACAGCGCTGGGCATGTACACGGGGGCGGGCACTGCCGCCGAGCACGCAGAGCAGGCGGGCAGGCTCGGCGGTGCCGAGGTGTACCGGGTGCGGATGGCCAACGCGCTGTTGGGCATGGTCCAGGGCGAGCGCCTGCTGGCCGACTCGGTTCCGTTGGACAACACGTCGCGACACGCGGCGTGAGAGCAGCAGATCGACTCCGCCGGAGCCGGCGACGACCCGGTCAAGCGGGTCGAGTTCATCCGCTGGCAGGTCCTGCGGGCCGCCACGCCACTGCGGATCATCGCCTAGCAGCGGGAAGCCGGACCGAACCCGGTAGCCGCCGCCCACGCGGCTGAGGGCCTGCACGTCCTGCTCGGAGTGATCGCCGCCAGCCAGACCGCGATCGCCACCGGCGACGTCGAGACGCTCGCCGCGCAGGCGCCGCAGCTGCGCGCCGCCCGCGAGTCCCTCGACCTGGCGATCTGGGACGCGCAATGTCACCAGCAGTCATCGGAACGGATCTGCGTGGAACACGCCAAACGCCGAGCACAAGCAGTGGCGCACCCTCCAACGCTTCTTCGGACGCCGCGAAGACTTCGACGAGACCTACGCGGCCGTGGCCGCACTGGTCTCCGACCGCGCCGCCCAGAGGGATCACTCACCAGACAACCCGCCAGGCCAGCACGCCCCGACCTCAATCGTGCACCACACCGTAAGCGCTCAGGTACGGACCCACCATCAACAGGCGGAGCCCAACTCCGCTAAATACCGACGCCGCGCTGACTGAACAAAACCAGGCCTCAGTTGTTTGACGAACACCTACGCATATGCTGAGATAATCGGGCTAACCTAACTGAAAGGATATAAGAAATATGAAAAACGGCAGACTGTGGCCGAGCGAGCTGGCGGCGCTCGATCTCACCATCACTGGGATGCAGAGTGTCGGAACCCGGGTTGGAGACGTCCACAAGGACGATGATCCGCGAATGCAGATGGCGACAGCCGTGGCCGATGCCCACCATCCATTCGTCGACCTGACTGAGAACGACCGCGAGATCATCCAGCAGATCAAGGAACTGGCGGGGCGACTGGAGTCGCGGACGACACTATCGGCCTTGGTCGAAGCACGCGGGCAGATCGTGGCTGGCGGGCGCTAGCTGGAGGCCGGTATGGGCCTCGGCCCAGTCGTTTTGAGTATGATCCTTAGCGCCTGGTGGCTGGCGAGTGCGGTCAACCAGATCGAAGGTTGGTCGGTAGTGAAGCGGCTGCGTCGTTGGGACGGGCTTTCATTGCTGCCGCGGTGGACGTTCTTCGCACCGAACCCGGCTCAAGCCGACGTACGGTTGCTCTGGCGCGACGAAGTGGCTGGTAGCTGGCTGCCGTGGCAGGAATACCGGACACCGTTTGGGTCGCGATGGTGCCGTTGGATATACAACCCGGACCTTGTTCCGAACAAGGCAATCCACGACCTCAGCGAGTCGATCGCCAAGACCGCCACGAACCTGGGCGACCGAACCGTGACACTGTCCGCCCCATACCTCGCGCTGCTGGCAATCGTCATGGATCTACCGACGTCGGCTGGCACGCAGTCCCGCGAGTTCGCGATCGTTCGAACGGCTGGCTTGGCCGGCCAGCGGATGCTTGAAGTGTCGTTCGTGTCCGACCCACACGTTGTGGAAACGCTGCAGGCGTGCGCCGATGTTCGTTGACGCCGGTTCGGTCGCGAGCCGGCTCGTGTTCGTCGGCTGTCTTATCGAGGCGGTGGAGGGGGTCCGGTTAGGCTCCACATTCGGTGACCGCGGGATCTTCTCGCGAACTGTCCTCGGACTACTCACGTCAGCTCCCGGGAAGCGGCGCGGATGGACTGGCCGTCTCTCCAGCATCTTGGCCACCCGTGGAGCGGAGCGTGCGGTGCTGGTTGCCATGACGACGCAAGCCGCTGCCGCGACGACCGTGCTGGCAGTCGGCACGTATGCGATTCTCGGCAAGGTAGCTGTGTTGACCTGCCTGGCCACCGGAGGATACTTGCGATTCCGGCGCGGCATCGGCGGCAACGGCGCAGACCAGCTCACTTTTATGGTCCTCGTTACATTCGCTCTGGTGTTACTTGCTGGCGCCGGACCGATGACCCAACGCGCCGGAGATGTCTTTATCGCCGCTCAACTCTGTCTCGCGTACTTCGCCTCTGGCTTCGCGAAACTGGTTTCCCCCGTCTGGCGAAGCGGCCAGGCTATCGTGGGTATCCTCGCGACAGAAGGCTTCGGCATGCCGTCAGTGGCGGCACGATTGGCCACACTGCGTTGGCTGGCTTGGCTGATGTGTTGGACCGTCATCCTCTGGGAATGCACGTTCCCCGTCGTACTGATCGCTCCCCCACCGGTGACTTTGGCCCTTCTCGCCTTCGGTGTGGTCTTCCATGGTGGATGCGCGATAGCCATGGGGCTCAACCGGTTCGCCTGGGCATTCTGTGGGTGCTACTCCGCGGTGCTGGTTGTGACCACGACAAATCTGTGACGGGGTCAGCCCACGTTATAAGACCCCATCTCATGTGGTGCTAATGCGGCATGTGATGCAGCATGTCGATTGTGGATTCGGATGGGTTGCTCGATGGGTGCCCGACCGGTTGTGGGAGATCACGGCGCCGTTGATCCCGCCCGCGCCGCGGCGCTTGCAGGGCGGCGGGCGGCGTAGACGTGACGACCGGGCGATCCTGGCCGCGATCTTGTACATGACCGAGGCCGGGTGTTCCTGGCAGGCGCTGCCGATGGCGATGTTCGGGGTCAGCCGTGCCACCACGCACCGCAGGTTCACCGAGTAGACCGCGGCCGGGTTGTGGACCAGGCTGCACTACCGGGTCCTGGACCTGCTGGGTGCGCAGGGTGGGCTGGACTGGTCTCGGCGGTGGTCGACTCGATCAGTGTCCGGGCGCAAAAGGGGGCGAGCTGACCGGGGCGAGTCCGGTCGACCGCGGCAAGCCCGGCAGCAAGATCCATGTCATGTCCGACCGTGCTGGGCTGCCCCTGGCCGTACTGATCTCCGCCGCGAACACCGCCGACACCCACGTGCTGTTGCCGCTGCTGGACTCGGTCACCCCGATCCGCTCCCGGCACGGCTGGCCGCGCCGCAAACCCGCCAAGCTGCACGCCGACAAGGCCTACGACAGCATGCACTGCCACAGCGTCATCGGCCACGTCGCCACGGGTCGAGGCGCCGCGGACGGACGGCTTACCGGCCAGGCTGTCTCATACATCGTCAACCGCGCCGCACACCTGGCTGAGATCGACCCCGCCGCCTGCTGGTCCAGCCATGCGCTGCGCAGCGGCTTCGCCACCAGGCATACCGTGCGGGAGCCGATCCGCTGCGCCTTGCCCGGCACAGCGGCTGGCGAGTTCGCCGTCACAAAATGGCTTAGCGGCGCCCCGACGCGGTCGCCAAGGCTCACGCCGAGTTCACCGCCCTGTCGGCCGCCAGCCGGTAGTGCAGAGGAGTCCGGTCGCCCGTGCAGTCGACCTCGGAAACTGACAGTCCAGGCTGTAATGGCCTCAGGCTTCAGGAAGCTGCGACAAACATCCCTCCACCTCGCACCCGGGGAGCATTGATCGACACGTGCAAGCCGGGAACTTCGATCTCAAGCCGCAACTGTTCGGAATGATTGTTGCGGTCGGAGCGTGCCTCGCGTGTTACACGGCTCTCGAACCCTGGCTGGCGTCGTCAAGGACCCGGCGCTTGTGGTCCTTGGCCCTCTCTGCCGTAGTGGTTGGTACCGTTACCTTTGTTTGGCCCGACCCGACCCCGCCGCCACCAGCCTCATTCGCCGCCGATGCGGCTTTCGACAGCGTGACCCTCCGCTGGTCTCCGTCTCCTCGGGACGAGGAGGTCGCCGCCTACGAGCTCTACCGCGATGACACGCGGATCTTCTCCGGCCGCACGACGTCCGTCACGGACACGGATGTGTCGTCTGGAGGAGCCTACGTCTACACGCTGAAGGCGATCAGCACCAAGGGAAAGACCTCCAGGCCAGTTCAGGTCCCAGTCACGGTACGTACCAAGTCCAGCGAGTTTCAGCCACCGAAGCACCTTGTCGTGAACGCGCTCCCTGGGGGTCAGATCGGCCTGGCATGGTCTCCACCAGCAACAGCTGCGCAGAACGTGCGGTTCAGTGTCTTCCGCAACAAGATCAAAATCGGCGAAACCGCAAATCTGTACTATATAGACGATACTCGTGACACTAGATCGCCGATCAGCTATACCGTCCGAGCCGTCGACTTTGCAAACAACGCGGAGTCGATCGACAGCGTAGCCGTATCGATCACGACCTTGGCACCAGGACGCACTCCGCAGACACCGCCCCCGCCCCTGAATCTTGCCCAGGCCATCACCGGCGACGGTGCGCTACGCCTCACTTGGGAACCTCCAGTCGGCGGCATCGCGCTCATCGCCTACCGCGTCTATCGAGACGGGCAACTGATCGGTTTGGCCGCGGGAACCAACTTCGCCGTCAACGACTCAGAACTCGGATCAGACGCCGCCTACACCGTGCGGGCCCTTTATGTAGGCGGCCAGGAGTCATCCGACTCCGCGCCCGTGAACATCTTCGCCAAGGCCGCATTTAGTGTGACCGACTGCGCGGCCACCCTGTCGGTGACGATCAAGGGCAAGGTCAACGGGAGCCTTTGGTTGCTGATTCAACCGCTGAACTCCTCTCGGTACTTCCCCTTCCCGACGCCTGGAGTAAAGAGCGGTAACGAATGGCGGTTCGATGGCGTTTCAGTCCCATACAGCGGGATATACCGCGCCTGGTTCATCGCGCTCACTCCCCCTCAGTCCGCAGCCTTGATGAGAGCAGCAGTGGTGGACGGAAGCGTGGACAACCTTCCCTCGTCGCCGACCATCAGGTCCCTGCCCCTGTACAAGTCCGGTGCAGATTGTTCGTAGCCTCCGCCGATGCCTGGTGCCCCGATTGCAGGCCGGCCGCGGCACGTCCAGCGCGGCTGCGCCGTCGCATTCATCGGACTGGGCGTCAAATTGGCGCTGTTCTGGCCAGACGGTATGCTGCGGCCGGACTTCCGACGGGGCTGTTGCATTGAGCGTTGGCGTGATCGAGGCAGACTCGAGCGGTGAAGTCCTCGTCTCGTTCGCATTCGTGGCTGCCCGCGATCAGGCCAACGCTCAACGCAACAGCGCCCGTCAGCCATGCCGTCGATGCTGTGCCCTGAGTCGAAGCGCTTCTGAAGCTCCTCGATCGCGACGGCCAGGTCGTGTCGCACGACGCGTCTCGCCTGACCGCAACCAGTTCATTGAGTCGCTAATTCTCTTCGCGAGGGACGAATGCGACCACCTCGTCAGCGACAAGAACTTCACCGGTGTCGGTATGTAGGTACAAGCGGCCCGTCAGCCGACCAGCCGGGTGGTGGACCAGGTCGAACTCAACCTTGTCGCCTTCCAACTGGAAGACAGTGCCAGCGTTCATCGTCCATTCGCTCAGCCAGTGTGTGGTGGAAGGGCTCATCGCGGTGCCCTTGATCGTGTAGACGGTGGCGGCCTGTGGCGGCTCCTGGGCGTCATCGTCGCGATGTATCGCGGGTACGATCGACGCGACCGGTGTGTCGTCTGACATCCGACCGAGCCCGACCACATAGATGTCTCCGAGTGACTCCGGGGACTCGATCCGACGCACGGTGCCATGGGTCAGGTCAGCGTCGAGGATCCCGTCGGCGCGCAGCCCGCCGTCGGTAGTGAGTCGCGTCGCGAGGTAGGCATGGTCGTTGATGACGTGGGTGAGGCGAGCGTCGAACACTTCGAACGCCGATTCGAGCCGGTCGACATACCGGGACAAGCCATCTGTGTCCACGACGTAGATCCGCGGGCCGGAGGAAAGGTCGTTCTTCTCGCGCGGGTCCCATCCGGTCACGACGGCGTGGGTTCTTGATGCGGCAAGGATCGACGTGCCGTCCGCCGGTACCCGGTCACCGTGCAACCTGAGCAGTTCCGGCCGCTGTGCACCAGGCGTGAACAGGTACAGCGCGGAACCGTCGAGGCTGATTGCGGCAATCTTGTCATTGAAGATCGTCATTCCGGAACAGGAACAGTTCCAGATCTGCTGGTGGCCGTCCGCAATGGTGTGCACGTGAATCTGCCTGCCCGTCGACCAGGCCAGATACTTCCCACCGCCGAGCCACCCCGGCCCGCCGACATCAACGCCTTCATATTCCGGATGGAATGTCGCAACCTTGACCTTGGTGCCATTAGCCGTCGCCGTCCACAAGCCATCTGCCGAAAGGTAGGCGACAAGTGCCTGATCGGGAGGCGATACCTTGGTTGGGCTGACCGACGAGACGCCGGCCAAGCCAGGTTGCTCCGACTCGTCACACCCCGACATCATGGTCGCCGCCAGGACGAACCCGACGGCCAGCGCCAACGTGACTCGCCCGGTCTGGATCATCAAACCCCCTCTGGTCATTCGAAGGACTCGCACACCGGCGTGTACTCAAGGCCTGCTTCCGCAGGCACATACGTCTTCCACTCGTCAGCCGTGAGACGACGCCCAGCCAGGCTGCACATCTGCGTATTCCAGGAGATCGTCCCGACGCGCCACAGGTTCGTATGAAAATCGACGCTGCTTTCCGCACGGTCGGTAGAGGCGGCCAGTGCGGCAAGGGTCTGACCGTCCGGACTCCAGGCAATGGCTCCACTCGCCCGGCCGATGGGATCTATCAGCGGCGGTAGCGCCAGCGTGCCGGTGCCGGTGTCGACGATCAGTATTCGGCCGTCCGCCAGGGACGCGGCCAAACGCTTTCCGTCGGGGCTGAAGGCCAGCTGCGTCTGGCCGCCTCCCAGGTCCAGCGGAATGCTGCGCACGACCGTCATGTCCTTCGAGTCACGTAGGACCAGGCCGTTCGCGTTCGCCGTGGCGACTTGCGAGGCATCGGCACTGACAGCGGCGGCCGTCAGGCCAGGCCCGACGTCGTAGGTGCAGGAGGCACCGCTCGCCAAGTCGACAACAACCAGGGAACGCCGCCCGGCGAGGGCCGACCCACAGCCGGGCGTGGCAGCCGTGACAGTGGTGACCGCCAGGGTCCCGCGCTGCGACACGGACAGACCACTGCCCGCACCGACCGAGATGACGAATTTCGGCTCGACACTGTCGATGCTCCAACCAGCTATCTCGCTCGCACCACGGGCGACCACCATGCGCGCGCTGGCTGAGCCACCCAGTGCGTCAACAGCCGTCATGCCGGCAACCGTCAGGTAGGTCGGAACCGGATCATCGACGCGCCAGACCAGGACTGCCGAGCGTCCCTTGCTCACCTGCCCAGCGGCAGCAACCCAATCCTCCCCCACGGCAGCGCCGGTGAGCACCAGACTCTGGCGGTATCCTCCCGAGGTGACAGGCATGGCGTACTCAACCACGCTCTCATAGACCCAGCCTTGGTAAACGATGTCGAACCATGCCTCGTAGCTCTCCCCCGCGTAGGCTTCGATCGGCTTCGCCGCGCCAGGACGAACTACGCGGACAACGGAGACCCCACCGCCGCCGGTGGTCTTGTCGCCCAGAAGTAGGTTTCCGCGCGGATCGAACGCCACGACAGCCGATCCCCGGGCGGCCTGATAGGAGAGGCGACGGTTGTCCACGTCCAGGAGTGACACGGTGCCGTCACCATGGGCGACAGCAAGTGCGGAGGTGAAGTTTCCGAAGGCCAGGATCGCCGCAGAGCGACCTACTGGTTCAGCACGCGGGAGCGCTGGCGGTACGGGCATCGGATCGCCCGTGTCGATGAGATAGCGCACTACGGATTGGTTGCGCAGAGGCACCAGCGCTGTGCCGGCTTTCGATCCGAGCGCCAGGACGGTGCCATTGCCACTCGCCGCAACCGACGTGATGGCGTCGGTGACGCCCCCAAGAGGATAGGCGATCCGACTGTGTCGTCTGCGGTCCCACAGAACCGCGCCTTCCGTGGTTCCGACAACAATTACTTTCGAATCGGTGTCGGGCACAGTGGCCGCGACCGTGGCGGATGCGGGTAGATCGCTGTTGCGTACCGCGACGCCGACTGTTGCGTGGTCAGCGTCGACGAGCAGCACGTCTGATTGATCGGTTACGAGCAGGAACGTGGTGCCCTGCACGAAGGTGCTGCTGACTGGGCTGCCGGACCGAATACTCACGCCCGAGAGGTCATGGCCGTCGGTGCTCCGGTAGGTGGCCAGTGAGGCATCTGACAGGACGGTTCCCGTCGTGATGTCCCAAACGATGATGCGGCCGGATGAGTCCGCCGCGAACACCCGTGCGCCGCTGCTCATGAACCCGAACCCGACTGCCGCGAAGTCGGCAGTCGGCGCTGAGGAGCTCAGCCGCTCGAGCTCAGCTAGTCGGTTGTCGTCGTTCCTGCTCCACAACCATGCAGTGCCGCTGCGGTCGATGCCCGTCAACAGATCTTGCTCGTCGTCGAAGGCCAGCTTGATGATCGCCTGATCGGTCTTGTACTCGCCGAGGAGCTCACCGCGTTGTAGATTCCACACGGTCACTCCGCCATCCCGCCCAGCAACGAACGCGGTACCGTCCGTATCGGTGACGAGATCAGCGATGCCTGAGGCATCTGCACTGAAGGTGCGTACTGTCGGACCGTTGCGCTGAGCGAGTTCGACCATCGCCGAGACGGTGTTGGCCGAAGGATCGAGATGGTGTGCCTCCAGCGCCAGCAACGCGGCCAAGCTCGAATCAGTGCGGCTGTCCGTCGCCAGAGCGGTAAGGGTCGCCGCCGCCCGCTGCACCTGCTCATCCCGCACTGTCTGCCGCTGCCGAACGACATAGATTCCCAACGCCGCGACCAGCACCGCAATCACGACGATCGCACTTATAGTCGCCGTTCTGATCCGCTGGTGGCGCCGTTCCAGGGCGTCCTTATTCTCACCGCGTATCGTCGCGGCCAGCGACGCAATCGCGTCCGGGTCGACCTTGCCACGCCCCGGCGAATCCTGCCGGAAGATCGACTTCCACAGCCAGGGACTGGGAAAGAGACCCTCGAACACGTCTCCCGACAACGCCGTGGTCCGGCTCCAGTCGAAGTCCTCGGCGCCTGCGGGCCATTCGATGATCCCCCCGGCTCGCACGATCAGGATGCGATCAAGTGAGCCCTCTTCATGTTTTCTGTTGGATATCCACCACCGCAGTTCCTGCGTGACCCACGCCGAGCCAGCCGAGCTCTCCGACGCGAGCAGGATGAACCAGTCGGACCGGCCCATGGCGTCAAACAACGCGTCGGTCAGCGAGCCATCCGATCGCAGGTTGGTCTGATCCCGGAACACTCGCACCTTGCGCCTGAACAGGCGTGACGAACCATAGCGCTCCAGCCGCCGTTGAAGCATCGCGGCGACCTTGGCATCGTCGCGGCTGTACGACAGGAATGCGTTGAAGGCGGTCACCATTCAGACCGCGCCGACCGCTCGGCAACGGAATGCCCGGGCGTGGAGCCGCGCCCCGGGGAGCATCGGCGGCTGATCGCAACCATGTCCGCATTCTGCCAGCGCACCCAACCCGCAGCACCGGCCCTTAGCAGTCATCTGACCGCCCGAAAGCGGATACATGTTGGACCTCATGACCATAGCTTTTCGTGCCACACAGGGGGCAGTGCGAGTCATGCCCGTTCACTGTGACGTCTGGCCGACGCACCGACCTACCGGACGACTACGGATCGCTGTCCTTGCTGCTGTTGGTAGTCGCCATCCACGTTGGCGATTTGAGTCCGGGATCGCCAGTGGACGAGCGAGCTGTGCGTTCTTGCGCTTTCGGGGTGCGTGGGGCCGAACAGCCGGATCAGATCCTCGTAGAGTGCACGCAACTCGGCAGCCGCTGTGACCGGATCGCCCGACTGACCGCGCCAGTGAGCGAGCATGCCGCGAGTCGCGAGCGTATGTGGATGGTTCGGACCAAGAATGCCCAGCTTCGTGGCCAGTAGGTCCTCGAGCGCGACGACCGCGCCCACGTGGTCTCCCGCTTGGCCCCGCCATTGAGCGAGGTTGCCCTGGATGACGAGTGTGTCGGGATGAAGCGGGCCGAGCAGCCTGGCCTGAGTCTCGTAGACTTCGCGAAGCATGGCGGCGACGCGGCTCGGTTCCCCTGACCGGCCCCACCAGAATGCGAGGTATCCGCGAGTACTGAGTGAATCCGGGTGATCGGGCCCGAGGACGTGCCGCTGATGTTCATAGAGCTCGTCGGACGCTGTTGCGTTATCGGATCGCCGGGCATGGTGGAGCATGGTGAAGGCCCTCGGGTCAGATCGCCTTGGCGAGTTCGGCGAACGCTGCGGCCACCCGGCGTGCGGGAGCGAGGTCGCTGGCGAGTTCGTAATGTCCGCGGCGCAGGT
>NZ_JAHRCY010000027.1 GCF_019083965.1 Catellatospora tritici | reverse complement strand
CGAACACCAGGAACGGCGTGGCCTGCACCATCACCGATACGAAGACGGTGGTCCAGGTCTGCAGCCGCGGCGTCGACAGCGCCGACGCCAGCGGCGCCCGGAAGACGAGCAGTGCCACGAGCACCGCGGCCAGCACTTCGACCGAACCGACCCGGCGCCGTTTGGGCGGGGCTGCTTCGGGGGTATGACTGTCAGTGCCGCGCACCTGATCGACAGCGGTCACGGGGTCCTCACCTCGACGGGGATGTGCCGACCGGCACAGGTTACCCGCAGCGTGTTCGGTGCTAGCCTGTCCGACACAAGCACCGCATGTACTGCGGGTACACAGTTTGCAAACGACAGGGGAGCGCACAGCGCTGAGAGTGCGGCACAGGCCGCAGACCCTCGAACCTGATCTGGGTAATGCCAGCGCAGGGAGTTCGGTCAACACCTCACCGCCACGCCGGTCCGCCCGCCATACTCATTAATTGGGGCATAGCGGACGTACGGCGTGCGCCTTCTCCTCGTTCGTCCCCTCACGAACCAGGAGCCGAATCCGATGTTCAACCTCCGTGAGCGACTTCGTCGCTTGATCCCCAACTCGCGCTGGCGGACCGTCGACATCGTCGTCGCGTCCGTGCTCGCCGCCGCCTTCGGCGTCATCTTCTGGGCCTGGGGCCTGCTCTGGAACGGCCCCGCCGCGGCCGTCTTCAGCGGCTTCTTCCCGCCCGCCTCGGCCGCCATCTACGGCGTATGGCTGATGCCCGCCGTGCTCGCCCCGCTGATCATCCGCAAGGCGGGCGCGGGCCTCTACGCCGAACTCGTCGCCGCGATCATCTCGGCGCTGCTCGGCACCACCTGGGGCATCAGCGTTCTGTGGTACGGCCTGGCCGAGGGCCTGGCGGGCGAGCTCGGTTTCACCGCGTTCGGCTACCGCCGCTGGGGTATGCCGCAGGCGCTGCTCGCCTCGGTGCTGTCCGGCCTCACCGCCGCCGGGCTCGACCTGTACTACTACTACGCCGACTGGAGCACCGACTGGAAGGTCAGCTACGTCGCGATCGTCGTGGCCAGCACGATGGTCATCGCCGGGCTCGGCAGCGTGCTGCTGACCAAGGCGCTGGCCGGCACCGGCGTGCTCGACCGGTTCCCGTCGGGCCGCGTCCGCGACCTGGTCTGACGTAGTGATCCGGCTCAGCGGGTACGGCTGGCGCCACGCCGGACGCCGCGCCTGGGCGGTGCGCGGGCTCGACCTGCGCATCGCCCCCGGCGAGCGGGTGCTGCTGCTCGGCCCGTCCGGGGCGGGCAAGTCCACGCTGCTGCACGCGCTGGCCGGGCTGCTGCCCGCCGACTCCGGCGACGCCGAGGGTGAACTGCGCGTCGACGTCGACCACGTCGGCATCGTGTTCCAGGATCCGCAGTCGCAACTGGTCATGTCCCGCGCCGGGGACGAGGTCGCGTTCGGGCTGGAGAACCTCGGCTGGCCCGCCGACCGCATCTGGCCCCGCGTCGACGAGGTGCTGGCCCAGGTCGGGTTCGCACCGGACCGGTCCCGGCCCACCGGCGCCCTGTCCGGCGGCGAGCAGCAGCGACTCGTGCTCGCCGGCGCCCTCGCGCCCCGGCCCGGCCTGCTGCTGCTCGACGAACCGACGGCCAACCTCGATCCGGCCGGCGCCGAGCGGGTGCGGCAGGCCCTGCGCGAGGCCGTACCCGCCGACACCGCCGTGGTGCTGGTCGAGCACCGCATCGCCGAGGTGCTGGACCTGGTCACCCGGGTGGTGGTGCTGGAACCGGGCGGGGGCGTGCGCGACGACGTACCCCCGGCGCTGCTGCGCGGGCCGCTCGGCGACGAGCTCGCCGCGGCCGGGGTGTGGGTGCCCGGCCATCCCCCGCCCCGCCTGCCCGCCGCCGCGCCGCCCGGTGACGTGCTGGTGTCCAGCCACGACCTGCGCGTACGCCACCTGGCCCTGCCCGATGTGGCCGCCCGCGTCGGTGAGGTGCTGGCGGTCACCGGCCCCAACGGCAGCGGCAAGTCCACCCTGGCCCTGGCCCTCGGCGGCCTGCTCCAACCCGCCGCAGGCTCGGTCCGCACTCGGTACGGCGCACCGCACCGCTGGCGGGCGCCCGCGCTCGCGGCCCGGATCGGCTCGGTGTTCCAGAATCCCGAGCACCAGTTCGTGACCGCGACCGTCCGCGACGAGCTGGCCCTGGGCGGCACTCCCCCGGCCCGCCGCGACGAGCTGCTGGAACGGCTCCGGCTGACCCATCTCGCCGGAGCGAACCCGTTCACGCTCTCCGGCGGCGAGGCCCGGCGGCTGTCGGTGGCCACCGCGCTCGCGGCCCGGCCCGAGCTGCTGATCCTGGACGAGCCGACCTTCGGCCAGGACCGTCGTACCTGGCTGGAGCTGGTCGACATGCTCGCCGGGCTGCGCGACGGCGGCCACGGCGTCATCACCGTCACCCACGACCCGGACGTGGTCACCACCCTGGCCGACCGGGTCGTGACCCTGCCCGACTCCGCCACGTCCGATGCGGCGGCGGCCGGGGGTGCTTCGTGATCGTTTCATCGGCTGTCGACGTGACCGGGCGCTGGGCGCCGCTGGCTCGGCGTACCCCGGTCGCGAAGATCCTCGCGTTGGCGCTGTTCACCACCGCGGCGCTGTTCACCCGCGACCTCGTGGCCCTGGTGTTCGCGCTGGCGGTGACGCTGCTGGCGGCGCCACTGTTCGGGATCACGCCCTGGGGGCTGCTGCGGCGCGGCTGGCCCGCGCTGTTCGCGGCCGCGACCGTGGTGCTGTCGCTGACCCTGTTCGCCGCCGACCGGTCCGGGACGGTGCTGCTGCACTTCGGACCGTTCCTGGTCACCACGACCGTGCTGCAGAACGCGACGACGCTGGCGCTGCGACTGCTGGCCATCGCGCTGCCCAGCATCCTGGTGTTCAGCACCACCGACCCGACCGACCTGGCCGACTCGCTGACCCAGCACGCGCGGGTGCCCGCCCGGTTCGCCATCGGGGCGCTGGCGGCGTTCCGGCTGGTGGGGCTGCTGGGCGAGGAGTGGCGGACCATCGCGATGGCGCGGCGGGCGCGCGGACTGGACGCGGGCGGCAATCCGGTGCGCTGGGTGAGGGTGTTCGCGGGCACCGGATTCGGGCTGCTGGTGGCGGCGATCCGGCGCGGGACGCGACTGGCGGTGGCGATGGACGCGCGGGGGTTCGACTCCGGCATGCCCCGCGGGCTGGCTCGTCCCATGCCGTGGCGGCCGGGCGACTGGCTGCTGGTGCTGGCGGGGGCGGTACTGGCAGTGATGATCCAGTACCTGGCCCACCGCTGACAGCCCGCTCCCACCCCCGACAGCCCCATTCACTCCGACGGGCCCATTCACTCCGACGGGCCCATTCACTCCGACGGCCCATCGCGAGACGCCGAAGCGCGTGGCTGCAGTTTCGGGGAAACTGCCGGTAAGCGGGCCAAGATTCCCGCACTTTCCCCGAAACTGCAGCCAGACCGGAACGCGAACGGGGCCCGATGTGCACGTCGGGTGCGCGATCGTCGGTCGAGGGGCCGCGAGATCGACGTTCGCGGACGTCGGGTGATCCGACGGTATGTCGCGATATCGTGGCGCTACGGGCGACTTGCCCGATTTGGCGGCATATCCGGGAGGAACGGCCATCGACGTCCGGCTGATCACCGAAGACGGAGTCGAGCAGCACTCGGTCGCGGACCTGCCCGCGCTGCTGCGGCGACCGGACGGGATCGTCTGGGTCGACGTGCCGGTCGGCGACACCGCCGCCGCGACCGTGCTCGCCGACGTGTTCGGCTTCCACCCCATGGCGGTCCGCGACTGCCTCGAACGCAACCGGGTCCCGAAGGTGCACGTCTACCCCGATCACGTATTCGTCGTCCTACACGCCCCGGAGCAGGGCCGGGCCGGGCATGTCCACTTCATCGAACTGGACCAGTTCGTCGGGCCGCGGTACGTGGTGACGGTGCACGGACCGGTCAACCCGGCGGTCGACCCACAGGTGTGCGGCCACGAGACCAGGCAGGTGCTGCGGCGGCTGGAGTCGGGGCGGCTGCGGCCCCGGTCACCGTTCGAGCTGTCGTACGCCATCGTCTCGGCGCTCGCCCGCCGCCAGGAGGCCTTCGTGGAGCTGTGCACGGGCGAGGTGTGGCGACTGGAGCAGCAGGTCACCAGCGGCGAGCTCGGCGATACCGAACAGTTTCTGGAGGAGCTGTTCCGCACCCGGCACGGCCTGGCCGCGGTGCGCGCCATGGCCATGCTGAGCAGGGAGATCTACGGCAGGCTGGCGTCGCTGGGGCGGATGGGCACCGGCTGGGTCGCCACCGACGACGACCGGCGGCTGCTGGACGACCTCATCGACCAGTTCGACCGGGTACGCGGACTCGCCCAGGGCCAGGCCGACTACCTGCAGGGTGTGATCGAGTTCTACCGGACCCGTACCGACACCAAGATGACGATCGCGGCCGAGCGGCTGGCCGTCATCGCGGTGATAACCCTCCCGATCACGGCCCTGTCCTCGATCTACGGCATGAACCTGATCGTCAACCGCCGGACCGACATCCCTCAGCTGGCCCTGGTCCTGGCCGTGATGATCGCCATGTCGGTCACCCTCCTCCGCTGGGCCAAACGCCAGGGCTGGTGGTGACCCCCACCCGCCACACCGGGGCGTCAAGCGGTGGGGGCGGGTGGGGCTACCGGGTTGGGGAGGGCGCCGCCGAAGCGGCGGTCGCGCTGGGCGTAGAGCTCGCAGGCGTACCAGAGGTGGCGGCGGTCGAAATCGGGCCACAGGGTGTCGAGGTAGACGTGCTCGGCGTACGCGGACTGCCAGATGAGGTAGTTGCTGGTGCGCTGCTCGCCGGACGGGCGCAGGAACAGGTCCACGTCGGGGACCTCGGGGTGGTAGAGGTACCGCGCGAACGTCTTCTCGTTGATCTTGTCGGGCTTGAGGCGGCCGGCGGCGACATCGCGGGCGATGGCCGCGGCCGCGTCGGCGATCTCGGCCTGGCCGCCGTAGTTGACACAGAACTGCAGCGTCAGCTTGGTGTTGTTCCGGCTGAGCTGCTCGGCGGTCTCCAGCTCGTCGATGACGCTCTTCCACAGGCGTCCCCGGCGGCCGGACCACACGATCCGTACGCCGAGCTCGTTGAGCTGGTCGCGGCGGCGGCGGATGACGTCGCGGTTGAAGCCCATCAGGAAGCGCACCTCCTCGGGCGAGCGCTTCCAGTTCTCGGTGGAGAACGCGTACGCCGACAGGTACGGCACCCCGATCTCCAGCGCGCCCTCGATGGTGTCGAACAGCGAGAACTCGCCGCGCTCGTGCCCCGCGGTGCGCGCCAGCCCCCGCTCCTTGGCCCAGCGCCCATTGCCGTCCATCACGATCGCGATGTGCTTGGGCAGCGCTCCGGCGGGCAGCCGGGGCGGGGTCGCACCGCTCGGGTGCGGCGTGGGCAGCTTGGGTTCGCGTCGCGTGCGCAGCAAGGTGCACTTCCCCCAGGTGCTAGAGCTAGGCCGGTTCCCGGCGATCAACCAACGGCAGAGAGCGTAGCTGCCGTTCCAGGTGCCACTGCAAGTGCGCCGCCACGAAACCCGCACATTCGCGCTGCACCGACGGCTCGGTGCCCTCGGCCGCGGTCCAGTCGCCGAGCAGCAGCGCGGACATCAGGTCGAGGGTGGCCGGGTCCGGATGGGCGGCGCCGGGTGGGCGGCAGTTCAGGCAGGTGACCCCACCGGAGGGTACGGAGAAGGCCCGGTGCGGCCCCGGCTCCCCGCACACCGCGCAGTCACGCAGCGCCGGGGCCCAGCCCGCCTGGGACATGGCCCGCAGCAGGTACGCGTCGAGCACCAGCGTGCCGGGCCGCTCCGCGTCGGCCAGGGCCCGCAGCGCGCCGAGGGTGAGCTGGTAGAGCCGCAGCGCCGGCTCGCGCTCGACCGGGGTGAGCCGCTCGGCCAGCTCCACGATCGCGTTGGCCGCCGTGTATCGCGGGTAGTCGGACAGGAAGCGGCGCCCGAGCAGGTCGCGCGCCTCGACCTGGGTGACGCTGTCCAGCGAGGCGCCCTCACTGCACTGCACGTCGATGTGGCTGAACGGCTCCAGCCGCGCGCCGAAGCGCGAGGTGGTGCGGCGTACGCCCTTGGCCACCGCGCGGACCCGGCCGTGCTGGCGGGTGAGCAGGGTGACGATGCGGTCGGCCTCGCCCAGCTTCTGCGCGCGCAACACGAGGGCGTCGTCGCGGTAGAGGGGTCGGCGCATGCCCGGCATGCCCGCCAATCTACGCGTCGGGACCGACGCCCCCGCGCTGCGCTCAGAAGCCGAGGCGGCGCAGCTGGCGCGGGTCGCGCTGCCAGTCCTTGGCCACACGTACGTGCAGGTCAAGGTAGACCCGGGTGCCGAGCAGCTCCTCGATGTCGGCGCGGGCCTTCATGCCGACCTCCTTGAGCCGGGAGCCCTTGGCGCCGATCATGATGGCCTTCTGGCTCTGCCGCTCGACGTAGACGTGGGCGTACACCTTGGTCAGGTTGTTCTCGCCCGGGATGATCTCCTCGACCAGGACGGCGATGGAGTGCGGCAGCTCGTCGCGTACGCCCTCCAGCGCCGCTTCGCGGATCATCTCGGCGATGAGCACGTGCTCGGGCTCGTCGGTGAGCATGCTGTCCGGGTACAGCTGCGGCGACTGGGGCAGGTACCCGATCATGACGTCGACCAGGCGGTCGAGGTTGTCGCCGTCGACGGCGCTGACCGGGACCACGGCGGCGAACGCGCCGAGCGCGTCGACCGCGAGCAGCTGCTCGGCCAGCGCGTCCTTGGTGACCAGGTCGGTCTTGGTGACCACCGCGACGACGGTGGCCTTGAGCCCGGCGATCTCGCTGGCGATGAAGGTGTCGCCCTTGCCGACCGGCTCGTTGGCCGGGATGCACAGGCCGATCACGTCGACCTCGCTCCAGGTCGCGCGGACCAGGTCGTTGAGGCGCTCGCCGAGCAGGGTGCGCGGGCGGTGCAGCCCGGGGGTGTCCACCAGGACCAGCTGCGCCTCCGGACGGTGCAGCACCGCGCGGATGACGTGCCGGGTGGTCTGGGGCTTGTTCGAGGTGATCGCGATCTTCTGGCCCACGATCGCATTGGTGAGTGTCGACTTGCCGGCGTTCGGTCGTCCGACGAAGCAGGCAAAACCGGCACGGTATGAATTTTCCGCCACGCACGTACGCTACCGTGCCCAGCGCACGCGGTAGCGGCCGCTCGGTGTCATCCGCAGCGCAGCGGAGGATGCCACCGATTAAGGCCGCGTGAGCGTGCGCGCATGTCAC
Organism: Catellatospora tritici; assembly: GCF_019083965.1. Classification (GTDB taxonomy): domain Bacteria; phylum Actinomycetota; class Actinomycetes; order Mycobacteriales; family Micromonosporaceae; genus Catellatospora; species Catellatospora tritici. The sequence continues at coordinate 95,474 of NZ_JAHRCY010000027.1, read as the reverse complement.
AGCGCACGCGGTAGCGGCCGCTCGGTGTCATCCGCAGCGCAGCGGAGGATGCCACCGATTAAGGCCGCGTGAGCGTGCGCGCATGTCACAGCGCACGCGGTAGCGGCCGCTCGGTGTCATCCGCAGCGCAGCGGAGGATGCCACCGATTAAGGCCGCGTGAGCGTGCGCGCATGTCACAGCGCACGCGGTAGCGGCCGCTCGGTGTCATCCGCAGCGCAGCGGAGGATGCCACCGATTAAGGCCGCGTGAGCGTGCGCGCATGTCACAGCGCACGCGGTAGCGGCCGCTCGGTGTCATCCGCAGCGCAGCGGAGGATGACACCGATTAAGGCCGCGTGAGCGTGCGCGCGTGTCACAGCACCCTCGTGCCCCCTACGGGAGGAAGACGGGCTCCTCGCCGCAGGCGTGGCGACCGGGCGGCGGGCCGCCGTCGGGCTCGGCGACCAGTGCCGCGAACAGTTCGTCGACCTCGATGCCGAGCAGGCCCGCCAGCGGCACCAGGGTGGCGGCGCCATCGGCGTACGCGGCGAACAGGTCGGCGACCAGGCGGGCGGGCAGGCGCCCGGTGCGGGCGGCGGCCAGGCGCGACACCAGCGCGGCCCGGCCGGCGGGGGTGGCGTGGCAGCGGACGGCGGTCCAGCGGCCGAAGTCGTCGGCGGCCGCCGCGTCGAGCAGTCCCAGCGCGCGCAGCCGCGCGGCCATCGCCCCGGGCGAGACGCGCAGACCCGAGACCAGGGCGGCGAACGACTCGTCGGTCACCAGGCCGCCGTCGAGGTGGGCCTGGATCTCGTCGTACGGCATCAGAAAGGCCGAGGCGAACGCGTCTGCCCGCGCCTCCACCGCCGCGTGCTGTCGCCCCGGCGCGACCCGGTGGTCGACCAGCGGCTCGTCGGCGTCCCCGGCGAGCAGGTGGCCGAGGGCATGCGCGAGGGCGAACCGCTGCCGCGACCACTGGCTGGTGCTGCCGCACAGCAGCAGCCGCCCCGGCCCGGCGTGCCAGGCCACCGCGTCGGCCCCACCGGGCAGCGGCCCGAAGGCCACGTCCACGGCGTACGCCCGCTCGACGGCGTCGGCGAGTTCGCCGGTGTCCAGACCTCCTATCCGGCTCGCGCCGGTGGCGCGGAGTGCGGCGACCGCGGGCGCGGCCAGCTCACGGCCCTGCAGGCCGGGCGGCAGCGGCGGGTGTGCGGTGAGCGCCGGGGGCGGGGCGAGCAGGGGCGGGCGCTCGCGGCGGCCGAGGCGGCGCAGCGTCTCGTAGGCGAAGGCGTAGCGGTCGAGCAGGGCACGCACCGCGTCGCCGGGCGGCGGCTCGGCCGAGGCGGCGGCCACGGGTTCGCGGGAACGTCCGGTGAGCAGCCAGTCCACGCTCACGTCCCCCGCGTCGGCGATGAGCGCCAGCTCCAGCGAGGTGAAGCGGCGCACCGCGGTCAGCGACTTGGACAGCTTGTCCGGGCTGATGCCGACCAGTTCGCTGAAAGCGGCCTGGCTGGGCGACACCCGGGTGATCACCGTACGGACCCGGTCGATCACGCCTTCATCCATGGACATGAAACTAGCGACGCCTCGCGATAATCGCAACGGGCCCCGGCTCCGCCGCCTGGCCGAAAAATCCGGTCCGGTACGGTGACCACCGTGGAGCTGCTGCACTCGGGCAAGGTCCGAGACGTGTACGCCGACGGAGACGACATCATCCTCGTCGCCTCGGACCGGATGTCGATCTTCGACGTGGTCCTGCCGACTCCGATCCCGGACAAGGGCGCGATCCTCACCCAGCTCTCGCTGTGGTGGTTCGAGCAGCTCGCCGACCTCGTCCCGCACCACGTGATCTCGGCGACCGACGTGCCCGCCGAGTTCGCCGGGCGCGCGATCCGCTGCAAGAGGCTGCGCATGGTGCCGGTGGAGTGCATCGCCCGCGGCTACCTGACCGGCTCGGGCCTCAAGAGCTACCAGGTCACCGGCGAGGTCTCCGGCGTGGCCCTGCCGCCGGGGCTGACCGAGGCGTCCCGGATCGACCCGGCCATCTTCACGCCGACGACCAAGGCCACGCCCGGCGAGCACGACGAGCACATGACGTACGCCGAGGTCGAGGCCAAGATCGGGGCCGAGGACGCGGCCCGGATCCGCGACATCACCCTGGCCGTATACCAGCGCGGCCGCGACCTCGCCGCCGAGCGCGGCATCATCCTCGCCGACACCAAGATCGAGCTGGGCTGGGACGCCGACGGCGTGCTGACCCTGGGCGACGAGGTGCTGACGCCGGACTCGGCGCGGTTCTGGCCCGCCGACGGCTACACCCCGGGCCGGGTGCAGCCGAGCTTCGACAAGCAGTACCTGCGCGACTGGGCGATCGACCTGGGCTGGGACAAGAAGGAGCCCGGTCCGGAGCTGCCCGAGGACGTCGTGGCCGCCACCCGCGCCCGCTACGTCGAGGCGTACGAGCGGATCACCGGCCTCGTCTGGAGCTGACACGCCGCGCTAGCCTCGGACACATGGGCGAGCAGAGCTATGTGGAGGTTCGGCGGCGGCTCGGGCTGCCCGAGATCCCGGCCGGTGTGCTGGCTGAGGTGCGGGCGGAGTTCGAGGAGGAGCGGGCGCTGCACGCCGACCCGGCCTGGGTCGCCGAACAGCGGGCGCACTACACGCCGCTGCTGGCCGCGTACGGCGCGGTCGCCGAGTGAGACCGGTCGCGCGCATCGTCGACGCCAGCGCGATCCGGCGCTACCTGGCCGGTGACGACGTCGCGTTCGCCGCGCAGCTCGTCGCGCTCGACGACGCGGGCTACCAGGTGCTGGTCCCCGCGCTGTGCCTGAGCGAGGCGTACTGGGCCGTCGACGCCGCCGACGAGCCGCTGCTGGACGTGTTCCGCACCCTGCGCCAGGTGACCGTGGCACCACTGCCCGCCGGGGACGCCCAGGCGGTGGGCGGGTTGGCCCGGTTCCTGGGCACGCTGGGCATGGCACACGCGTGCCTGCTGGCGGCGGTCACCCACACCCCGCTCCTGACCGCCGAACCCGCCCTCGCGGGCAAACTCCTGCGCCCCGACCTGATCCGCCAGGTCTGACGGGTCGCTGATCATCAACGTTGCCGGGCAATCGGGCGGATGACCGCCCAAGATACGCACGACTGCCGGGCAACTGGGTGGTCTTGGGGACGGTGAGCCGCGAAAGCCGTTCGCGGTTATTCGCCGGTTTTCATGCGGGAAGTTCATGTTCTGGGCAACATGAGCTCATGCGCACTTTTCTCACCTTTTCTACCGTGCTGTCCCTGCTGCTGCCCGCGGGAGCAGCGCAGGCCGTACCGGCAGCAGCAGAAGCACCGACCGCACCCCGGGCCCGCCTGGCCCCCGCGATGCCCGACACAGTCACCGACGACCCGGTCAACTGGACCCCGCACATCACCGACGGCACGGTGTGGGCCATGGCGGTCGTCGGCGACACCGTCTACGTCGGCGGCGACTTCGGCGGCACCACCCAGGCGCACAGCCGGGCCATGCTGCCGCGCCGCAACCTGATGGCGTTCCGGCTGTCCGACGGCGAGGTCACCGATCTGCGGGTGGAGCTGGACGGCCCGGTGTTCGCCCTGGCTGAGGGCCCCGACGGCAGTCTGCTCGTGGGCGGCAACTTCACCGAGGTCAACGGGCAGCGGCGCCGCTCGCTGGCCCGCCTCGACCCGGCCACCGGCGAGGTCTCCTCCCGCCTGCGCTCCGGCGTCGACGGGGACGTGCGAACCCTCGCGGTGTCCGGATCGGACCTCTACGTCGGTGGCTGGTACGACTGGATCGGCGGCGCGCACCGCGCCGGACTGGCCCGCCTCGACCTGGACACCGACACCGTCGACCCCGGCTTCGACGCCGAACTTGCCGACCCGGTCCGCACCGCACCCCGGACCGAGGCGATGGCCCTGTCCCCTGACGGCACCCGGCTGGTCGCCATCGGCAACTTCAACTCCGCCCGCGGCCTGCCCCGGTCACAGGTGGTCATGCTCGACGTGACCGGCCCCGAGGCGGTGGTGACCGACTGGACCGCCCCGTTCTACGGCATCCGCTGCGACTCCCGGTTCGACAGCTACGTCCGGGGCGTCGACTACTCCCCCGACGGCAGCTGGTTCGTGGTGGTGACCACCGGCCACGACTCCGGACCCGACCTGCCGTGCACCGCCGCGGCCCGGTTCGAGGCGACCGGCTCCGGTGAGCACGCCCCGACCTGGGTCAACCACACCGGCGGCCACTCGCTGTACGCGGTCGCCGTCACCGGCCCGGCCGTCTACGTCGGCGGCCACCAGCTCTGGCAGGACAACACGTACGGGCAGAAGACCAGGGGGCCCGGCGCGGTGGACCGGCCCGGGATCGCCGCGCTCGACCCGGTCACCGGGCTGGCGCTGCCGTGGAACCCGACCCGAAGCCGGGGCGCGGGCGTGCGCGCGTTCGCGGTGTCGGCGCGCGGGCTACTGGTCGGCTCGGACACCGACGAGCTCGGCGGCGAGTACCACGCCCGGATCGGACTCTTCCCGTACGCGGCGGGCTGAGGTTGCCGTACGCGGCGGGCTGAGGTCACGGCAGTAGGCTGGTCAACCTGTCTCGAACCGGATCGAGTGGCCAGGACGGTGCAGCATGCTCAACCTCGACGACGTGGTCACCGCCGCCAGACGCATCGCGCCGTACGTACGCACCACACCGGTGCTGGCGGTACCCGACGGCCGGTGGGGCGCCGACACGGTGTTCAAACTGGAGTTCACCCAGCACACCGGCTCGTTCAAGGCCCGTGGGGCGTTCAACCGGATCCTGCGGGCGGTCGAGCTGGGCACCATCGGGCCGGGTGCCGGGGTGATCGCCGCGTCCGGCGGCAACGCGGGCATCGCGGTCGCCTACGCCGCGCGGCGACTCGGCTTCACCGCCGAGATCTTCGTGCCGCGGACCGCGCCGGCCGCCAAGGTCGCGAAGCTGCACCAGCTCGGGGCCAAGGTCGCCCCGGTGGGCCAGGAGTACGCCGAGGCCTACGCCCAGGCCGTGGTCCGCGCCGAGCAGACCGGCGCGCTGTTCTGCCACGCGTACGACCAGGAGGATGTCGTCGCTGGTCAGGGCACGCTCGCGCTGGAGCTGCTCGACCAGCTCGACGGTTTCGACACGGTCGTCGTGTCGGTCGGCGGAGGCGGCCTGGCCGCCGGGATCACGGCCGGTCTCGACGGCCGGGCCGGCGTGGTCGCGGTCGAGCCGGAGACGATTCCGACGCTGCACGACGCCCTGGCCGCGGGCGGGCCGGTCGACGTCGCGGTCTCCGGGGTCGCCGCCGACTCGCTGGGCGCCCGCCGCATCGGCTCGATCGCATACGAGATCGCGGTCGCGCACCGGGTGCGCAGCGTGCTGGTCACCGACGAGTCGATCGTCGCCACCCGGGCCCGGCTCTGGCAGGACTGCCGACTGGCGGTCGAGCACGGCGCCGCGGCCGCACCGGCGGCGCTGGAGTCGGGCGGCTACGTCCCCGAGCCGGGCGAACGCGTCGTGGTGGTGTTGTGCGGCGCCAACACCGACCCCGCCACGATCACGGCGGGAGGATGATCTGAAATTGTGGACGCTGGGTGCTGCCCTGGCAGCACCCAGCGTCCACAATCCGCGATCATCCTCAGAACAGGACGCGGTGCACCCAGAGCCAGAACGCGGAGGCGTGCTCCGGCAGCACCCGCGCCGCGGCCGGTACCCGCCGCCGTACGCCGACGCCGAGACCGAGGGCGAGACCGAGGGCGAAGGCTCGCCGCCGATCGGCGAAGCCGAGGGTGAGGCGGCGATCGCGGCGCAGGCCACGACCAGCTGGAACGGCAGGCCGTCACCGGCGACGTCGGCGCTGCCTTCGGTGAGCTTTCACCCGGCGGACGTCCACGCCCATGCCGTGCCCGGGTCGATCCCGCCGCTCGACCCGGGCAGCTGCACGTGCTGGTTGCCGCCGCCAACCACCCACAGTGCTATCACCAGCTCCGCGCCACCACCACCCCGCCCCGCCACACCGCGCCAAAGCGCCCAAGCGAAGGAATGGCCCCTTCTTATCGCTTTCCGATATAGAAGGGGCCCTTCTTAACTGCCCGGCCGATGCTTCGGGGCGAAGGGCTGGGGCAGGGGCAGGGGCTGGGGCAGGGTCAGAACAGCACCCGGTACATCCACAGCCAGAACGCCGACGGGCGCACCGATTCGGCCAGCGGACGCGGCTTGTACTTTCCTCCGTACGGTGACGGCGAGGCTGACGCTGAAGCCGACGGCGTGGACGAAGGGCCACCGAAGGGCGACGCCGACACCGAGGGCCGCACCGACGGCGAGGCCGATGGCGAGGGTGTGGTCCCGGCCGCCGGACAGGTGTGGGTGAGGACGAAGAAGTCCGCGTCACCGGTGATGTCGGCCGACGCCGCGGTCAACGTCCACCCGGCCGGGATGGCGATCCACGCCTTGCTGGTGCCGCTCAGCACGATGGCGCCGCCGTCGTCGGGGATGGTGACCACGGCGGTGCCGTCGTTCGGGACGCTGTAGGTCAGCGTGAGCTTGGTGAAGTCGCCCGAGGTGGCATGGTTGCCGGGCAGGTTGAAGACCCAGATGTCCATCCCGGGCAGGGGGCCGCCCCCGAAGTTCGGGTCGCAGTCGTGACCTTCGGGTTTGAAGGCGATGGCCGTGGTCGGCACGTTGCCCGAGTTGATCTGAACCGTCTCGGCCGCCCGCAGGGCTGGGTTGGCCCAGCTCCCGGTGGGCCGCTCGCCGAGACCGACGGTGGCCAGGACCGACAGGACCAGGGTCAGCGTCGCCGCCCCTGCGGCGGCGACGAGCCGAGGCGTCGGCCTGGCGAGCGAGCTGTGGAGACGTCGCATGCAGTACCTCCGATGACGTCAGCGCATTCGACTGACTACCCAGAGTCACTATTCGCGCACGTCAGAACGGGTCCAAGGCGACGCGCCGCCGCGGGTCAGGACCGCACGGGACCTGTACTCGCCCGGATGACCAGCTCAGCCGGGGCGGGACAGGTCCGGCCGCCGGGCTCGTCGTCGAGCATCAACCGCATCGCCTGCGCGCCGATCCCGGCCAGGTCGAGCCGTACCGTGGTCAGGCCCGGGGTCAGGTCGGTCGCGACCGGCAGGTCGTCGAAGCCGACCACCGACACCTCGCCGGGCACCGACCGGCCGGCCTCGCGCAGCGCGGCCAGCACTCCGGCGGCCATCAGGTCGTTGAGGGCGAAGAGCGCGGTGATCCGGGGGTACGCCCGCAGCAGCTCGTGCGCGGCCGCCCGCCCACCCTCGCGGGTGAAGTCGGCCCCCACCACGTGCGGGCTCGCCACGACCTCGGTGAACCCGGACAGCCGCTGGGCCACCGTGGCCAGCCCCGCCGGACCGGTGACCACACCGATCTCGCGGTGACCGAGCGCGGTCAGGTGCTCGGCCACCAGGCGGCCGCCCCCGGCGTGGTCGGGCTCGACGGTGTCGATGCCCTCGCCCCGGGCGCCGATCGCGGCCACCCGGCCACCCGCGGCGGCGAATCCGGCCAGCTCCTCGGCGAACGGCTCGCCCGCGAACGCCGAACCGGCCAGCAGCACCGCCCGTGCCCGCTGCGCGCGCAGCCGGGCCAGGTAGTCGCGCTCCAGCGCGGGATCGCGGAACGTGTTGGCGACCAGCACCATCAGGTCGTGCTCGCGGGCGACCTGCATCGCCCCGGCCGCGATGGCGGCGAAGTACGGGTCGGCGATGTCGTGCACCAGCACGCCGACGACCGTGCTGCGCGAGCGCGCCAGCGACTGCGCGGGGGCGTGGGCGACGTAGCGCAGCTCGGCGGCGGCGGCGGTGACCCGCTCGGCCAGCTCCTCGGCGACCCGGCGACCGCCGCTGCCGTGCAGGACCCGGGAGGCGGTGGCCAGCGACACGCCCGCGGCGGTCGCGACCTGCTGCAGCGTGGCGGCGCTGCCGGGCGGTCTGGTTGACGAGGTTCTGGGCATGCGCGTAGGGTACCGCCTCGCGGGCGGAAAGCGCTTTCCACCCTCCTCCCCCGATCTCTCCGCCGAGGAGCGCAGCATGGACCGCAGATCAGTCGGCATCGTCATGAACGGTGTCACCGGACGGATGGGTTACCGCCAGCACCTGGTGCGGTCCATCCTGGCCATCCGCGAGCAGGGCGGCCTGACCCTGCCCGACGGCACCGTGGTGTGGCCCGAGCCGGTGCTCGTCGGCCGCAACGCCGCCAAGCTGGAGCAGCTGGCCGCCACGCACGGACTCACCCGCTACACCACCGACCTGGCCGAGGCGCTGGCCGACGACACCAACGAGATCTACTTCGACGCGCAGGTGACCACCGCCCGGGTCACCGCGCTGCGCCAGGCGATCGCCGCCGGTAAGCACATCTACACCGAGAAGCCGACGGCCGAGTCGCTGGCCGAGGCCGTCGCGCTGGCCGACGAGGCCAGGGCCGCCGGGATCAAGCACGGCGTGGTCGCCGACAAGCTGTACCTGCCGGGCCTGCTCAAACTGCGCCGCCTGGTCGAGTCCGGCTTCTTCGGCCGCATCCTGTCGGTGCGCGTCGAGTTCGGCTACTGGGTGTTCGAGGGCGACTGGCAGGCCGCGCAGCGCCCCAGCTGGAACTACCGGGCGCAGGACGGCGGCGGCATCATCCTGGACATGTTCCCGCACTGGCGCTACGTGCTCGACCACGTGATCGCCCCGGTGCGCTCGGTCTACGCCCAGGCCGCCACGCACATCCCGACCCGCTGGGACGAGCAGGGCAACGCCTACCCGGCCACGGCCGACGACGCCGCGTACGCCGTGCTGGAGCTGGAGGGCGGGATCGTCGCCTCGGTCAACAGCTCGTGGACCACCCGGGTGGACCGCACCGAGCTGGTCACCTTCCACGTCGACGGCACCGAGGGCAGCGCCGTGGCGGGGCTGCGCGACTGCCGCGTGCAGCACCGGGCCACCACCCCCAAGCCGGTGTGGAACCCCGACCTGCCGGTCAGCCACGACTTCCGGGACCAGTGGAGCACGCTGCCCGAGAACGACGTGTACGACAACGGCTTCAAGCGCCAGTGGGAGGAGTTCCTCGCCCACGTGGTCGCCGACGCGCCGTACCACCACGACCTGTACGCGGGCGCCCGCGGCGTGCAGCTGGCCGAACTGGGCCTGCAGTCTGCCCGCGAGGGTCGCAAGGTAATGGTCGGTGACCTGTGAGCGCAGCGAGTGGTGAGCACGGCGAGGCCCGCGACGGCGAACCCGGCGGCGCCGTGCGTTCGCGGATCTTCTACGCGGCCGCGCACGTGGTGGCCGACCCTGACGCCGACAACGGGCCGGGTCGACCCGCCGTGGTGGACTGGGACGCGACCATGGCGTTCCGGCACCACCTGTGGTCGCTGGGCCTGGGCATCGCCGACGCGATGGACACCGCCCAGCGCGGCATGGGCCTGGACTGGGCGGCGACGCGGGAGCTGATCCGGCGCAGCGGCGCGCAGGCGCGCGCGGTCGGCGGGCTGCTGGCCTGCGGCGCGGGCACCGACCAGCTCACGCCGGGCACGCACAGCCTGGCTGAGATCGAGGCGGCCTACGCCGAGCAGCTGGAGGTCGTGCAGGAAGCCGGCGCGAGGGTCATCCTGATGGCGTCGCGGGCCCTGGCCGCGGCCGCCCAGGGTCCGGCCGACTACCACGCCGTCTACGGCAAGCTGCTGGCCCAGGCCGACCGACCGGTGATCCTGCACTGGCTGGGCGACATGTTCGACCCGGCGCTGGCGGGCTACTGGGGCTCGCCCGACCTGGACGCCGCCACGGTGAGCGTGCTGGAGCTGATCCACGCCAACGCCTCGAAGATCGACGGCATCAAGGTGTCGCTGCTGGACGCCGACCGTGAGATCGCCATCCGCCGCGCGCTGCCCGCCGGGGTGCGCCTCTACACCGGCGACGACTTCAACTACCCGCAGCTCATCGCGGGCGACGAGCAGGGCCACTCCGACGCGCTGCTGGGCATCTTCGACGCGCTCGCGGTGCCCGCGGCCAAGGCGCTGGCAAGGTTGGACGCCGGGGACACTGTCGGGTTCCGGGCGATCCTGGACCCGACCGTGCCGCTGGCCCGGCACATCTTCGGCACGCCGACCTACCACTACAAGACCGGCATCGTCTTCCTGGCCTGGCTCAACGGGCACCAGGAGCGGTTCCGGATGGTCGGCGGGCAGGAGACGGCGCGCTCCCGCGAGCACCTGACCGAGCTGTACGCGCTGGCCGGGCAGGCGGGCGTGCTGGCCGACCCGGACCTGGCCGCGGCCCGGTTCGCCGCCTACCTCGACGGTTCGGCCCTGGACGGTCCGGCGTGAAGCTGTCGCTGAACACCGCCACGATCAAGCGGGCCACCCTGGCCGAGGCGGCGCGGCTGTGCGCCGACAACGGCATCGACGGCATCGGCCCGTGGCGGGACGTGGTCGAGGCGGCGGGCGGTGCGGTCGCCGCCCGCAAACTGCTCGACGGGTACGGCCTGACGGTGACCAGCCTGTGCCGGGGCGGCTTCGTCACCTCCGGCTCGCCGGAGTCGCTCGAGGACAACCGGCGCGCCATCGAGGAGGCTGCCGAGCTGGGCACCGGCGAGCTGGTGCTGGTCGTCGGGGGGCTGGCCGAGGGGTCCAAGGACCTGCCCGGGGCGCGGGCGAACGTGGCCCGCGCGTTGGCGCTGCTGGTGCCGTACGCCCGAGAGCGCGGGGTGCGGCTGGCGATCGAGCCACTGCACCCGATGTTCTGCGCCGACCGAGCCGTGGTCTCCACCCTCGGGCAGGCGCTCGACCTGGCCGAACCGTTCGCGCCCGACGAGGTCGGCGTGGTGGTGGACACCTACCACGTCTGGTGGGACCCGCAGCTGTTCGCGCAGATCGCACGGGCGGCGGGACGGATCTCGGCGTACCAGGTCTGCGACTGGGTGGTGCCGCTGCCCGCCGACATGCTGCTGGGCCGGGGGCACGTGGGCGACGGGCACATCGAGTTCGCGCCGATCACCGCCGCGGTGCTGGCGGCCGGGTACACCGGCCACGTCGAGGTCGAGATCTTCAACCAGTCCGTCTGGGACACCGACCCGGCCCAGACCGTACGCACCATGGTCGAACGCCACCACGAGCACATCGCGGTATGACGGTCCACAGGGCGCCCCCTCCGGGGGCGCCCTGTGCCGTACCCTCGGAGGCCCCCACCCTCGGAGTGATTCCGTTGCGCACGACACACCTCGCGGAGCCCACGGCACCTGTCGCCGGGCCGGTCAGCCGGGTCGGCCGGCGTTCGCTGCTTCCTGACGCGCTGGCCCTGGCCGGGCTCGTCGCGTTGTTCGTCGCCGTGCATGACGTCACCAACTACCTCACCTCGCCGTACTGGCTCGATGAGTCCTGGGTGGCGTTGTCCCGGCGGTTTCCGGTGGGGGATGTCCTCGTGACGACCTCGTCCAGCCCGCTGGGCTGGACACTGCTGCTGCGGCTGATCCCGGACGACGACCACCTGCGCCTGTTGCCGATGGCGTTCCAGCTGTGTTCGCCGCTGGTCGCGTACCTGCTGGCCCGGTCGATGCGGTGGCCGACGCGCGGGTTCGGCGTCCTCGCCGGGCTGACCGCCGGCGCGGCGGTGCTCCTGCTACCCGCGCAGCAGATCCGTCACGATCTGAAGCAGTACACGGCGGACGCGCTGGTCGCCCTGCTCGTCCTCGCCGGGGCGGCGTGGCTGGAGCGTGGCTGGAGCCGACGCCGGCTCGGCCTCCTGACAGGTGCGGTCCCGATCGCGATGCTGCTCAGCCACGTCACGGCGATGGTCGTGCCGTGCCTGTTCGCGGGCCTGGCGGCGGTGGCAGTCCACCGTCGGCAATGGCGCCGCCTCGCCGAGATCGTGGTGGCCGGGAGCCTCGCCGCCGCGGTGATCGGGGCGATCTACTTCGGCGTGGCCCGGCGAGCCGACAGCGACGTGATGCAGCGGTACTGGGCCGACAACATGCCCAGCCTGTCGGAGCTGCCGCGTTATCTGGTCCGGCAGTTGGGGGCCTTGCAGCCCGCGCTGGGCGCCCCGGTCTGGCTGCTGTTCGCGCTGGCCGCGACGGGTGTCGCCACCCTGTTCTGGCGCGGGCGGCCCGCGACCGCCGTGGCGGTGCTGCTCATGCCGGTGGTCGAGGTGGTGCTCGGGGTCGCCAAGGTCTATCCGCTGATGGAGTTGCGCACCTCCCACTTCCTCTACGTGGTGCTGCTCGCGATGGCCGGGATCGGCGCCGCGGGCCTGGGCGCGGCGACGGTCGCCGCCGCCCGCCCCGGCAACCGGTCCGCCCTCGTCGTCGCGGCCGCCCTTCCCGTCCTGCTGGTCGGTGCCTACACCGTGCACATCGCGCCCTGGCTGCGGTTCGACGGCGATGCTCCGGGCATCTCCCTCAAGACCGGGATGGCACGGGAGGACGTGCGGTCCGCGGTGCGGTATGTGCGGGCCAACCACGACCAACGCGACGTCATCGTGGTGAACCAGGTCGCGCGCTACGGGTTGGCCTTCTACTGGCAGGACCTGCCGGTCGTGCTCACCCCGCGACCCAACACCGTGGGCTGGAGCGTGGAGTTCCCCGACGCGCCGAACCTCCTGCTCGCCCCCACCGGGGCGAACGGCATCCGGGACACGCTCGCGGAGGCGGTGCGGCGCGCGGAGGCGACCGGTGGCCGGGTGCTGCTGATCCGGTCGCACCTCAACGCGGCGGACGTCGCCGCCTGGTCCGAGGCGCTCGCGGGCTACGAGGTGACCGCGCTCACCGGCGACGTCGAGCCGGTGCTGCGGGTGTCGCCGCGGCCCTGACCTGATCGCCGAGGGGCGCCCGCACCCGCGGACGCCCCATCACCGTCGCGATGGCCGCCGCACCCGCCGATGGCCCCCGACTATGTCTCTCTCCGTCGGCTGCGCAGTGTGCCGTGATCGCTGTGGAGAGTCTGTAGGCAGCTTCTTATTCGATCACTTGCCGTCGGCTTGCCGAAGATCACGACCGCTCCTAGCATGATCGATTGAATCCGGTCGGGCTGCCCAGGGAGGCTGCGTGCGATACCGAGTGCTCGGTCCGGTGGAGCTGTCCGCCGACGGCGTCGCCGTGCCGCTGCCCCAGCCCAGGCACCGCGCGATCCTGGGCTTCCTGGTGCTGCACGCCGAGCACGTGGTCACCCGCGACCAGCTGATCGAGGCGTTGTGGGGCGGGGCGGAGCCGCCGACGGCCGCCTCGCAGATCCACGTCGCGGTGTCGCACCTGCGCGGTGCGCTGCGCCGACACGGCCTGTCCGAGGTGATCGCCACCCGCCCCGGCGGCTACACGCTGGTCGCGCCCCCACACGAGACCGACGCCGGGATGTTCGGCGCCGAGCTGTCGGCCGCTCGCCAGGCACAGCGACGCGGCGACCTGCCCGAGACGGTACGGCGGGCCGACCGCGCGCTGGCGCTGTGGCGCGGCGAGGCGCTGGCCGGGGTCACCGCCGCGTACGCCACGGGCGCCCGCCAGCACCTGCACGAGCAGCAGCTCGCCGCGCAGGAGCTACGGGCCGACGCCGAACTCGCCCTCGGCCGCCACGACATGCTCATCCCCGTGCTCACCCGGCTGGTCGAGGCCCACCCGCTGCGCGAGCACCTGGTCTGCCAGCTGATGCTCGCCCTGTACCGGGCCGGGCGCCGAGCCGACGCGACCCAGGTGGCGCGGCGGATGCGGGCTCTGCTCGCCGAGGAGCAGGGACTCGACCCCGGGGCGCGCTTCCTGGAACTGGAGCGCTCCATCCTCACCGGTGACCCCGGACTGGACTCGCCGGCCCCGGCCGCGCCGCAGGTCCGACAGGCACCGGCGGGTCTGGTGGCCCCGGCGCAGCTGCCCTTCGACGTGCCCAGTTTCACCGGCCGGGAGCGGGAGTTGGCCGCGCTGGGCCGGACTGGCACCCCCGGGGTCACCGTGATCACCGGCCCGGCGGGGGCGGGCAAGACCGCGCTGGCCGCGCACTGGGCGCACCGGGTCCGCGACAGCTTCCCCGACGGTCAGCTCTACATCGACCTGCGCGGCTTCGACCCGTCGGCGGAGCCGCTGACGCCGCTGGAGGTGCTGGCCCGGTTCCTGCGCGGGCTCGGGGTCGGCGCCCAGCGGGTGCCCGACGGGGCCGACGAGGCGTCGGCGCTGCTGCGTTCGCTGCTGGCGGGACGCCGGGTGCTGCTGGTGCTGGACAACGCGCGCGACGCCGCCCAGGTCCGCCCGCTGCTGCCGGGCAGCGGCGACTGCGCCGTGATCGTGACCAGCCGCCGCCCGCTGGTGACTCTGGACGCCCGGCGGATCGAGATCGGCGGCATGCCGCCCGAGGAGGCCACCCGCCTGCTCGGCCAGTACGCCGAGGACCGGGTCGCGGTCGACGCCGCCGCCGCGCGCGAGGTGCTGCGCTACTGCGACCACCTGCCGCTGGCGATCCGGGTCACCGGCGCCCGGCTGCTGGCCGACCCGGATCTCAGCCTGGCCGCGCTCGCGGCGCGGTTGGCCGACGAGCGGTCCCGGCTCGACCTGCTGGAGGTCGACGACCTCGCGGTGCGGACCAGCTTCGGCGCGGGCTACCAGGCGCTGGACCCCGCCGCCGCGGCCGCGTTCGGGCTGCTGGGCCTGCTGCGGGTGTACAGCTTCGACGCCGCCACGGCGGCCGCGCTGTGGGACGTGCCGATACGGGCCGCCGAACAGACCCTGGACCGGCTGGTCTCGGCGCGGCTGATCGAGCGGGGCGGGGACCGCTACCGTCTGCACGACCTGATGCGCCTGTTCGCGATGGAGCACGCCGCCACGCACAGCGGCGCCGAAGGCGAGACCGCGCTGGTCCGCACCGCCACCTGCTACCTCGGCACGGTCCGCCGCGGCACCCAACTGCTGCGCCCCGGCCAGATCCTGGTCGGGGCCGAGGAACTGGCAGATCCGCGCTACGCCGGGCTGGTGCCGCTGCCCGACGTGGCCGCCGCCCGGACCTGGTTCGAGACGGAGCGGCCCAACCTGGTCGCTTTCGCCGAGCAGGTGGCGGACGGGCCTGACCCGCTGTGCCGGTTCGCCCTGCGGCTGCAGGCCGCGATGACCATGTTCCTGGCCGGCGCGGGGCACCTCGCCGACTGGAACCACCTGTGCGAGCTGTCCGCCCGGGTCGCCCAACGGTTGGGCGACCCGACCGCCGAGGCGATCGCGATGATGAACCTGGGCGCCATCGCGCAGCGCCAGGGCCGGTTGGCCGAGGCGGTCACCATCCTCGACCGGGCGCTGGAGCTGAGCCGCGCCGCCGACCGTCCCAGCACCCAGGCGGCAGTGCTGTCCTACCTGGCTTCGACGTATACGGAGCTGGGCGAGCCGGACCGGTCGGCCACCTGCCACCGGCAGGCGATCGCGCTGCGCCGCAGCGTCGGCGACCGCAAGAGCACCGCGCACACGCTGGCCAACGCGGCCTACCACTTCATGACCCAGCGCGAGTACGCCGAGGCCCAGGGCTATCTCACCGAAGCCCTGGAGATCAAGTACGCCGAGCAGGACCTGCTCAGCGCCGGGGTGACCGAGGTGCAGCTGTCGGGGGTGCTGCTGGCGCAGGGGCGCTACCTCGACGTGGTGCGTGCCGCCGACACCGGCCTGGACCTGTGCCGCCAGTACGGCGACCGCTACAACGAATGGATCGCGCTGCTGTTCCGCTCCGTGGCGTACCGCCGGTTGGGCGACTCCCGGCGCAGTCGCGACGACGCCGCCGCCTGCCTGGCGGTGTGCGAGGCACTGCGGCAGATCCCGGCCCGCAACCTGGCCGCCGGACTGCTCGGGCGCCCGCCGATCACCGACGACGACTCCGGCGACCCGGTCCCGGTCTGGCTGACGATCGTCCTGGACCAGGCCGGTCTGCCGATCACGCCGACGGAGTGAACGGTCTTCGCGACACCCGTCGCGGTTCAGTCCACGAGCCGCCTCCTGGCCGCGCGCACCAGGCCGAGCAGGACGAACGCGGCAAGGCAGCCGGCCGCCAGCCACCACACCCGCCTGAGTACCGGATCGAGGCCCAGCCCGTACGCCATCCCGGCGACCACCGACACCGCTCCGTACCCGGCGAACGCCCAGGCCGGCACCGCCGAGTCCGACCCGTTGAGCGCTGACCGCCAGGACAGCGCCGCCACGGCCAGCGCGACGACGATCCCGGCGCCCACGAGCGGAAGCTCGATCGTGTTCCCGGGCAGGCCCAGGCTCGCGGCCAGGTCGCGCGGCGCCAGCAGGGACGGCCGCGGCGCGAGCTGATCCCCGACCAGCAGCCCGGCGCCGAAGCTGACGGCGAGCCAGCCGAGCCCCCGCAGGGCGGGGCCCAGCGGGCCGTGCGCGACGGCGCGCCACGCCGCGACGGCCAGCCCGGCGCCGATCGGCGCCAGCACGAGCAAGGCGAGGGGGGCGTACGCCGGACGGAGCGTCAGCTCCCCCCAGGTGACCACGTGCTGCTGGAACCCCCAGTACTGCAGGATCCAGCTGCCCCGGTCGACCAGCATGGGGACGGCCAGGGCCGCGAGCAGGCCGAAGGCCGCGGCACCGGCCCGACCGAACTCGGGCGGCCCCAGCCGTCCGGCCACGACGGC
Organism: Catellatospora tritici; assembly: GCF_019083965.1. Lineage (GTDB taxonomy): Bacteria > Actinomycetota > Actinomycetes > Mycobacteriales > Micromonosporaceae > Catellatospora > Catellatospora tritici. The sequence continues at coordinate 78,896 of NZ_JAHRCY010000027.1, read as the reverse complement.
GGCCCGGTCCCGGCCGGACGGGTGCACGGCGGCGAGCCAGGTCGGCCACTGCCGCGCGGTGCCGCCGCCGAGCAGCCGGACGATGGCCGCCGCACCCTCGGGGGTGCGGGCGGCGTAGTCGTCGGCGTGGTACTCGCGGGTGCGCAGCACTCCGTTGCGGGCCAGGTACGCCGCCAGCAGCATGAGGATCAGGTAGCGGACGGTCGGCGGAAGCGGCTCGTCGGCGTCGCCGAGGTTCTCCCGGTACCAGACCGCCGCGATCGCCAGCATCGCCCCGGCGGCGCGCCACAGCCCGACCGCCAGATAGGAGACATCCAGGTCGCGGTGGCGCACGTGCCCGAGCTCATGCTCCACGACCGCGACGAACGCGGGCCGATCCCGCCGGTGGAGCAGCAGCAGGCCGCTCTTCAGCTCGATGTAGCGCCGACCCGCATGACCGAAGGCGACCCCGCCGACCCGCTCGTCGAGCGGGTTGACCAGATACCGCACCGCGACACCGGCCGCCTCGGCGAGCTGCTCGACGGTCTGGACCAGCTCGGCAGGCTGTCCGGCCCGGTCCAGGCGGACCAGCCCACGGCGGCGGATCCGCCACGTCGGCAGCAGCCAGTAGACGACGGACGCGCCGCCGAACAGGACCGCCAACGCGATGGCGCTCTGCGCGCCGGGCGGCCACGCCTGCGACGCGGGGCACTGCGTCCGGACCCTGTGGTCATACTCGGCCCAGTCCGCGGCGGTGAACCGGTCGGTGCCGTGGAAGCTCATCGGGGCGGTGGGATACAGCTCGGGCAGCGGGTTGTATCTCTCGTCGAAGATGGCGGCCGCTATCGACTGGGGGCAGGTGGATTGCGTGAGCGCCTCGAGTCCCTGCTCGGGCGTCTGCCAGACGTCGCCCGCGGCCATGGCCGCCGTGGACAGCGCGGCCATGAGGACCAGGAACCACAGCGTGGTGCTGGACAGCCCGACCCGCGTCCCGCGCCCGCCGCCGGACCGCTTCACCGAGGCGTGCTCTGCTCGCCCACCTGGGCGGCGTCGACCTCGGCCGCCGGGGCGTCGGCGCCTTGGTCCGGGCGGGCCGGACCGGGGTCGGCCGCGCCGGTGGTCTGCAGCGCCAGCCGGCCGACGAGCGCGTCCGCGATCAGTTCCCGATCCGGCGAGGACGCCAGCGCGGCGAGCACCGCGCCGCGTACGTCACGGAGGTCCTCCGGCCGCCAGCGCGCGACGGCGACCGGCGACGGGGTCCGTGGCCGCCGCCGCAGACGGTCGACGAGCCGCTCGATCACGGTCTCGGTCTTGCGCTCGGCCGCGTCGGCGACGCGCGACAGCAGCAGCTCCACCGCGGTCTTCGCCGCCACCAGCGCCACCGAGGTCACCAGGACCAGCACCTCGGCGCCGCCGAACGCGAGCGGATCCCGCCCGGCGGCCGTCCTGCCGCGGAAGAACGCCCTGCTGCGCTGTTCGAACAGGGCCACCTCATCGGGTGCCACGTCCGCGACCACGCCGCGGGCAAGGTCGGCGATGAGCTGCCGGTCGGCTGCGGTGAGCCCGCCTCCGTCGTGTGCTGCGGTCTGGGTCACGCCTCGAGTATGAATCCGGCTGACAAACGCCCAGCTATCGGAAAGATGACAACAAGAACGACAGTCGGTGCGGCCCGGGGCGCCGGACTCTCGCGATCAGGCCGTGCCCACCGCGGCGACGGTGCCGTCGGGGGTGGCCAGGTAGACGGGGATGCCGGCGGTCACGTCGCGGACGGCGGCCAGGTCACCCGGGTCCACCTTGGACGCCTCGGTGACCACCAGGGCCGCTTCCAGCGCGGTCGCGCCCGCGGCCACGGCGGAAGCGACAGCCAGGTGCAGGGCCGAGATCGACAGCGACGGCAGCCGCACGCTCACGCCGGTGTAGGTGCGCCCGTCGCCGTCGCGTACGGCCGCGCCCTCGATCGCGTTGATGCGGGCCCGTGCCGAGCGCGCCATGGTCAGCAGCTTGCGGTCCTCGGCCGACAACTCGGCGGTGGCGGACTGCTCAGACATCGGCCAGGTGCCTTTCGTGGGGTACGGCTTCGTCCGCGGTTTCCTCCCGCGTCACCAGTACGGTATCGATGTGGTTGCGCCGCCCCGTGGTGCCCTCGGCCACGAGCGTCAACCCGCCCACCGAGGCGCGGGCACCCGGGATCGGCACCCGGCCCAGGGCCTGGGCCAGCAGCCCGGCCACGGTCTCCACCTCGTCGGCGGGCAGCTCCACGTCGAACAGCTCGCCCAGGTCCTCGATCGGCAGGCGGCCGGTGACCCGGACCGCGCCGTCGGGCAGGCGCTCCACCGGCGGGCGCTCCACGTCGTACTCGTCGGTGATCTCGCCGACGATCTCCTCGAGGATGTCCTCGATCGTGATCAGTCCGGCGGTGCCGCCGTACTCGTCGATGACGATGGCGAGGTGGGTGCGCGCGGCCTGCATCTCCGACAGCAGGTCGTCGACCGGCTTGAACTCGGGCACGAACGAGGCGACCCGCATCAGCTGCTCGACCGGCTCCTCGGCCTTGCCCTCCTGGGCATGCCGGGCCAGGTCCTTGAGGTACACCACACCGAGCACGTCGTCGACCGACTCGCCGATCACCGGCACCCGGGAGAAGCCCGAGCGCAGCGCCAGCGCCAGCGACTGCTCCACCGACTTGGTCGACTCGACCCACACCATCTCGGTGCGGGGCACCATCACCTCGCGGGTGATGGTGTCGCCGAGCGCGAACACCGAGTGGATCATCTCGCGCTCGCCGTGCTCCACCACACCCCGCTGCTCGGCCAGGTCGACCAGCTCACGCAGCTCGACCTGGGTGGTGGCGAACGGGCCCTCGCGGAAGCCCTTGCCCGGGGTGACCGCGTTGCCGATCACGATCAGCAGGCTGGCCAGCGGGCCGAGCACCCTGGTCAGCCAGCGCAGCACGGGCGCGGCGAACCGGCCCACCTCGTATGGGTGCTGCCGCCCGATGGTGCGCGGGGTGACCCCGACGACGACGAAGCTGATCAGCGTCATCGCCCCGGCGGTCACCAGCGCGGCGGTCCAGCCGGGCCCGAACGTGTCGACGGCGACCAGGGCCACCAGCGTGGTGGCGGTCAGCTCCGACAGCAGGCGCAGCAGCAGGAGCAGGTTGATGTGGCGTACCGCGTCGGCCGCCACCGCCTGCAGCGCGGCCGCGCCACGCATGCCCTCCCGGGCCAGTTCGGCGGCGCGGGCCGGGGACACCACGGCCAGCGCCGATTCCGTCATCGCGAACAGTCCGGCCAGCACGACCAAGCCCGCCGCCGACCACAGCAGGGGCACGTCGGGCAGGCCGCCCAACTGGCTGGTCACTTGCTGCTCGCCCCGCTACGGGCCCGCCAGCTGTCCAGCAGCTTGCCCTGAAGTGCGAACATCTCGCGCTCCTCCTCCGGCTCGGCGTGGTCGTAGCCGAGCAGGTGCAGCACGCCGTGGATGGTGAGCATGCTCAGCTCGTCGGCGGTGCTGTAGTCGCCGTGCAGCCCCGCCGGGCCTCCGGCCGGGGCGGCCTCGGCGGCTGCGGCGTCCTCGCCCAGGCGCATCCGCGGGTCGGCGCTGCCGTAGCGCGCGGCCTGCGCCGCGGCGACCTCGGGGCAGAGCACGAGGTCGCCGAGCAGCGCGGGCTGCCCGCCGGAGGCCTCCGACGGGCCGTGGTCGATCGTGTCCTCGTCCATCGGGAACGCGAGCACGTCGGTCGGGCCTTCCTTGCCCATCCAGCGGTGGTTCAGCTCGGCCATGTAGTCCGAGTCGACCAGCAGCACCGACAGCTCCGCCAGCGGGTTCACACCCATCTGGGCCAACGCGTGCCGGGCCACGGCAACGATGTTGTCGGCGTCGACGTCATACCCGGACTCGTTGGCGATCTCGATAGACACGTTCCATCCCTCGGTTCAGCGGCGGCGCCCCGCACCGCGGCGCGGCACGGGATGCACGTTCGCAGGCAGCGTCTCACGCTGCTGGCTCTCGTCCCACTTGGCGTAGGCGTCAACGATCTCGCCGACCAGGCGGTGGCGCACCACGTCCGAGCTCGACAGCCGGGAGAAGTGCACGTCCTCGAGGCCGTCGAGGATCTCCTGCACCACCCGCAGGCCGCTGCGCTGGTCACCCGGCAGGTCGACCTGGGTCACGTCGCCGGTGACCACCACCTTGGAGTTGAAGCCGAGGCGGGTGAGGAACATCTTCATCTGCTCGGGCGTGGTGTTCTGGGCCTCGTCCAGGATGATGAAGGCGTCGTTGAGGGTCCGACCGCGCATGTACGCCAGCGGAGCCACCTCGATCGTGCCCTGCGTCATCAGCCGCGGGATCGCCTCGGGGTCCATCATGTCGTGCAGCGCGTCGTAGAGCGGACGCAGGTACGGGTCGATCTTCTCGTTGAGCGTGCCGGGCAGGAAGCCCAGCCGCTCGCCCGCCTCGACCGCCGGCCGGGTCAGGATGATCCGGGTGACCTGCTTGGCCTGCAGGGCCTGCACGGCCTTGGCCATGGCCAGGTAGGTCTTACCGGTGCCGGCGGGCCCGATGCCGAAGACGATCGTGTGCGCGTCGATGGCGTCCACGTACTTCTTCTGGCCCAGGGTCTTGGGGCGGATGGTGCGCCCGCGCCGGGAGAGGATGTTGAGAGTAAGGACCTCAGCGGGCCGTTCGGTGTTGCCCTCATCGGTCAGCATGCCGACGGTGCGTCGGACGGCGTCCTCGGTCAGCGTCTCGCCCTTCTCGATAAGTTCCAGCAGCTCACCGAAGACGCGCTCGGCGAGCGCGTTCTCGGCGGCGGGGCCGGTGATGGTGATTTCGTTGCCCCGCACGTGGATGTCGCTGGCAAGGGCCTTCTCGATGAGCCGGAGCACGCGGTCGCCGGTGCCCAGCAACTGGACCATGTCACTCGGGTCAGGCACGGTGATCTTGGTTTGCACCGCGTGCGGAACCGCGTTGGGAGTGGAAGCGATGCTCATAAGACGGCCGAAAGGCCTCCAGCCACCCGCTCTCTGCGCTCATCAGCGGCTCTTTCCGCCGCCGCTGCTCCCATCGTAGTCGCCACTCCACAGCCCGCCAGTGCTTAAAGCCCCGGGCTCGTCCACGCCGGTCAGGGGTGGCTGGCCCAGACCCCGTCGAAGGACTCCTGGCGGCGGGTGAAGCGGTAGGTCGCCCAGTGCAGCCGGACCACCTCGCCGCGCTCGTCCCGGGTCAGCCGCAGCAGCTCGCCGACCTCCCGGCCCGACACCGTACGCAGCACGTCCGGCTGCCCCGGCACCTGCGCGAACACGCTCGGCGGCAGGTCGGCCGGGTCGTCGGCGCCCGAGGCGGTCAGCGCCCCGTTCCGCCAGCGGAACACCTGCTCGTAACCCTCGCCCCACCAGCGGCCCAGCACCGAGCGCAGCTGCTCGGGGGCGGGCTCACCCGGCGACCACGGCGCGATGTCGGCCGGGTCCTGCGCCAGCGACTCGGCCATCAGCTCGTGCGGCAGGTTCAGGATCTCCGACGCGGTGCCCGAGGAGGCCAGCACGGCGCAGGACATGCCGCCCGGGTTGCCCGCGCCGCCGTGGCGGCCGCAGGTCGCGGCCAGGAAGCCGGGCATGGCGCCGTTGTGGCCCACGTGCATCGCGCGGCCGGACTGCGGCCACAGCATCAGGCCCAGGCCGATGCCCGACCCCCACACGGTCTCGTGCCGCGGGGTCAGCGGCCAGCGGGCCTCCTCCAGCGTCGCGGCGGCCAGCACCCGACCCTGCGGATCCACCGACTTCGGGTCGGCCAGGAACGCCGACCAGGCGGCCATGTCGGCGGCGGTGCTCCACAGCTGCGCCGCGGGCGCCGCCGCCCGGACGTCGACGTTCGGCTCCGGGCGGGCGTGGTCGGAGTACTCGTCGACCAGGTAGCCCACGGCCGCGTGCGCGGGCGCGTCGTACGTGGTCGCCGCCAGCCCCAGCGGGCGGCAGATCCGGTCCGACACCAGCTCCCACCAGCTCCCGCCGAGCCGCTGCTCGGCCACGTGGCCGAGCAGCGCGAAGCCGAGGTTGGAGTAGTGGAACCGACGCGAGGGCGGGTGCACCGCCTCGGCCCCGGCCAGGTCGTCGAGCAGGCCCGGCAGGTCCGGCGGGGCCAGGGTGTCCCAGATGTCGCCGAACGGCTCGCGCTGCAGGCCACCGGTGTGCGACAGCAGCCGCCGGATCGTCATCGCCCCGTGCGCGGGCACCTTGACGTGAGTGCTGATCGGATCGTCAAGGTCGAGCAGGCCCGCGTCGCGGCACTGGAGCACCAGCACCGCGGTGAACGTCTTCGTGATCGACCCGATCCGGAAGGATGTCGCCTCGTCCAGCGGCGCGTCCGGCCTACCGGACGCGCCCACCTGGAACGTCCACACCGGACGGTCCGCGCGCCGCAGCGCCACACTCAGCGCGGGCACCCTGGCCTGCGTCTGCACCTGTCGGACCAGCCGCTCCAGAGCAGCACTCGCGTTCGCCATGCGGCGAGACTACCCGGTGAGGTCCCCGTCCATCTCCACACCGCCGAGCACGTGCGCGTGCGCGTGGAAGACCGTCTGCCCCACCGACGCGCCCGTGTTGAAGATGACCCGGAAGCCGGTGCCGTCCAGGCCCTCGGCCGCGGCCACGTCGGCGACCGTGTTCAGCACCTGCCCGGCCAGCGCCGGATCGGCCGCGCCGAGCGCCACCACGTCGGCGTAGTGCTCCTTGGGGATGACCAGCACATGCACGGGCGCCTTCGGCGCGATGTCACGGAACGCCAGCGTGGTCTCGGTCTCGCGGACCACGGTCGCCGGGATCTCTCCTGCGACGATCCGGCAGAACAGGCAGTCGGGTTGGGTCACGGCACAGATCGTAGGCTGAACCACGTGTCAGCACGAAGAGTCCTGGTGACCGGAGCGTCGCGTGGCGTGGGCCGCGCCGTCGCCGCCGCGTTCGCCGCAGCGGGCGACCGGGTCGCCGTCCACCACCGCGACTCCGCGGACCTCGCCGAGTCGCTGCGGGCCGAACTGCCCGGCTCCGGCCACGTCGTGGTACGCGCCGACCTGGCCGACCCCGACGCCGTCGCCGCGATGGTCGACGCGGCCGCGAACGGGCTGGGCGGCCTCGACGTGCTGGTCAACAACGCCGGACAGGCGTACCCGCATCCGATCACCGACGTGTCGTACGAGCAGTGGCAGCAGACCTGGGCGCGCACGCTGGCGGTGAACCTGACCGGCCCCGCCAACGTCACCTGGTGCGCGGTGCGGCACATGCTGGCCCGGCCCGAGGGCTCCCCGCCCGCCCGGATCGTCAACGTCGGCTCGCGCGGCGCCTACCGGGGCGAGCCGGGGCAGCCCGCGTACGGCGCGGCCAAGGCGGGGCTGCACGCGATGGGCCAGTCCCTCGCGGTCGCCCTGGCCCCGCACGGCATCTCCGTCGCCAGCGTCGCCCCCGGGTACGTCCTGGAGGACCCGTCCAACGCGTCGTACAAGGTGCCGCGCGGTTTCGAGCACGCGGCGCAGTCGCCGTTCCACCGGGTGGCCCGCCCGGACGAGGTAGCCGCCGCCGTCCTCTGGCTCGCCTCCGCCGAGGCCGAATGGGCCTCCGGCGCCGTCCTCGACCTCAACGGCGCCTCCCACCTCCGCTAACCCCGCGCTCCGCTAACCCCGCGCTCCCGAACCCCGCGAGCAAGCCCGCACCCCGCAAGATCGCCCAAGTTGCCGGGCAACAAGATCGCCCAAGTTGCCGGGCAACTGGGGGTAATCGGGTTCAAGATACGCACGATTGCCCGGCAACTTGAGCGATCTTGGCGGGTGCTGGGGCGGCGTTACCAGCGGTTGAGGCGGGCGGACAGGACGCTCAGTGCCGCGACGCCTGCGGTCGAGGTGCGCAGGACGGTCGAGCCCAGCCGGACCGGAACCGCTCCGGCGGCGGTGAAGACGGCGACCTCGGCCGCGTCGATGCCGCCCTCCGGGCCGACCACCAGGACGATCTCGCCGGAGTCGGGCAGCTCGGCGGTGGCCAGGCGTTCGGTGGCCTCCTCGTGCAGCACGTACGCGGCGGCGGCCGCCGACAGGCGCTGGGCCAGTTGCTTGGTGGACACGTCCGGGTCGCCGCCGACCTCGGGCAGCCACGTGCGGCGGGCCTGCTTGGCGGCCTCGCGGGCCACGGCGGCCCACTTCTCACGGGACTTGGCGCCCCGGTCGCCACGCCACTGGGCCACGCTGCGGGCGGCGGCCCAGGGCAGGATCTCGTCGACGCCGACCTCGGTCATCGCCTGTACCGCGAGTTCGCCCCGGTCGCCCTTGGCGATGCCCTGGGCGACGGTGAGGCGGGGGGCCGGCTCGGCGTCGTACGCCCGGCTGGTTATGGCGACGTCGAGCGCGCCCTTGCCGACCGCCGTGACCACCGCGTCGGCCAGGCCGCCGCGCCCGTCGGCGAGCAGCAGCCGCTCGCCGACCCGCAGCCGCTGCACGGTCGCGGCGTGATGCCCTTCAGCACCCCCGAGCGTGTACGACTCCCCGCTCGGCAACTCGTCAACCAGGAACAACGGCGCGCTCACCGGCCCACCCTCCAATGTCGATCAGGAAGCTGTGCCCTCGGCACGCCGCCGAACCGTGCCATAAGTTCATGATCAACGGGAAAGGAGGGGTCAGTGGCCGTTGAAGGCGTCGCGGACTCGGGAGAAGAAGCCGCCCTGTTTGGAGAGTTCGGCGACCTCCTCGCCGCGCAGGCGGGCGAACTCGCGGAGCATGCGTTCCTGCTCGTTGTCGAGCTTGGTGGGGGTTTTGACGTCGAGGTGGACGAAGAGGTCGCCGCGGCCCTGGCCGCGCAGGTGCGGGACGCCCTTGCCACGGATGCGCAGGGTCGAGTTGGGCTGGGTGCCGGGCTTGACCTCCAGCTGCTCCTCGGAGTCGAGCGTCTTGATGGTGAGGCGGGTGCCCAGGGCCGCCGCCGTCATCGGGACGGTGACCTTGCAGTGCAGGTCGTCGGCCTTGCGCGCGTACACGTCGTGGGCGCGCTCGTGGATCTCGACGTACAGGTCGCCGGAGGGGCCGCCGCCGGGGCCGACCTCACCCTGGCCCGCCAGGCGGATGCGCATGCCGTCCTCGACCCCGGCCGGGATCTTCACGGTCAGGCTGCGGCGGGTGCGGACCCGGCCGTCACCGGCGCAGGTCGGGCACGGGTGCGGGATGGTGGTGCCGTAGCCCTGGCAGTTGTTGCACGGGCGCGAGGACACGACCTGGCCCAGGAAGGTGCGCTGCACCGACTGGACCTCGCCGCGGCCGCCGCAGGTGTCACAGGTCTGCGGGTGGGTGCCCGCCGCGGTCCCGGCGCCGGAGCAGGTGGTGCACAGCACGGCGGTGTCGACGGTGATCGGCGCCTCGACCCCGAACGCGGTCTCGACCAGGTCCAGGTCCAGGCGCAGGATCGCGTCGGCGCCCGGCCGGGTGCGCGGACGCGGGCCGCGCGAGCCGCTGCCGCCGAAGAAGGCGTCCATGATGTCCTGGAACCCGACGAACGGACCGCCGGGACCAGCACCGGGACCGGCGCCGCCACCACCGGGGGCCAGCGGGTCGCCACCCAGGTCGACGATCCGGCGCTTCTGGTCGTCGGAGAGCACCTCGTAGGCGTTGTTGATGTCCTTGAACTTCTCCGCCGCGGACGGGTCGGGGTTGACGTCCGGGTGGTACTGCCGGGCCAGCTTGCGGTAGGCCCGCTTGATGTCGTCGGCGTCGGCGTCCTTGGGCACACCCAGAATGCCGTAATAGTCCTTGGCCACGCTGTCCTCAAGCCTCGTTCAACAACACGCTACGGAAAGATACGAGCTACGAAATCTGATCAATTCTGCGCCAGCAGTTCGCCGACGTAGCGTGCCACGGCACGTACGGTGGCGATGGTGCCGGGATAGTCCATCCGGGTCGGTCCGACGACGCCCATGCCGCCGACGACGTTGCTCCCCGGACCGTATCCGGTGCTGACCACCGAGGTCACCCGCAGATCGACGACCTCGTTCTCGTCGCCGATGCGCACCCGGGTGCTGCCCGCCTTCACCTCGTCGAACAGCTTGAGCAGGATGACCTCCTCCTCCAGCGCCTCCAGGATGGGGCGCAGCGAGCCGGTGGCCAGGTCCAGCGGGCCCACCCGGGCCAGGTTGTGCGTGCCCGCCAGCGCGATGCGCTCCTCGTGCCGCTCGACCAGAGTCTCCAACAGCACACTGGCCAGCGCGGTCACCGTCGCCTTGGCCTCCGGCTCGGCCCGTTCGACCAGCCCCTGCACCAGCGGGGGCGTGTCGGCGAGCTTGATCCCGGCCAGGGTCGCGTTGAGCACCTTGCGCAGCTCGGTGATCTCGTCCGGGTCGACCGGCGCGGGGAGCTCGACCGTGCGCTGCTCGACCCGGCCGGTATCGGTGATCATGACGAGGAGCAGCCGGGTGGTGGAGACCGGCACCAGTTCCAGGTGGCGCACCGCCGACCGGGCCAGGCTCGGATACTGCACCACGGCGACCTGGCGGGTGAGCTGGGCGAGCAGCCGGACGGTGCGGTGCACGACGTCGTCGAGGTCGACCGCGCCGATGAGGAACCGCTCGATGGCGCGGCGCTCGGCCGGGGTCAGCGGCTTGACCCGCGACAGCCGGTCCACGAACAGCCGGTAGCCGCGGTCGGTGGGCACCCGCCCGGCCGAGGTGTGCGGCTGGCGGATGTAGCCCTCCTCCTCCAGCACGGCCATGTCGTTGCGCACGGTCGCCGACGACACGCCCAGGGCGTGCCGCTCGACCAGCGCCTTGCTGCCGACAGGCTCCTGCGTGGAGACGTAGTCCTCCACGATCGCGCGCAGGACCTCGAGCTTGCGGTCGTCCAGACCCATCTCTCTCCTCCCGCTGGCACTCGTGGTTGGTGAGTGCCAGTCTACGTGGCCGGGGACCGGGTTGGGATAGGCGTGGTGACGGGTGCGACACCTGCGCCAACCAGACGAAAGGCTCGATCGGTCGAAGCGGGCAGAAGACGGGCCTTACAACGATTGAGCATCCTGGCGGTTGCTGGGTGTCGCCTATCGGTCACGGGTGTTGACTGGCGCCGATTGATCCACAGACCTAGCCTGACGGGCATGAGTGAACCCACCCCGCCTGGTTCCGCCCCCCAGGAGCCGCCGGTGCCGTCGGCTCCGTCCTACGAGCCCCCGGCCCCGGCCGCGCCGCCGTCGGCACCGTACTCGGCGCCTCCGGCTTCGGGCGGCTACACGGCTCCCCCGGCCGGCCCCGCGCCGGTCGGCTACGCCACCGCTGACGACAAGACCTGGGCCCTTATCTCGCACTTCGGCGGCATCGTGCTCGGCTTCATCGCTCCGCTGATCGCGATGGTGGTCAAGGGCAACGAGTCGCCGACCGTGAAGGCGCACGCCGTCGAGGCGCTGAACTTCCAGATCACCGCCACGATCGCGTACATCGTGGCGTGGATCCTGGCGACCTGCTCCTTCGGTCTCCTGTTCTTCATGCCGATCCTCGTGTGGATCGCGGTCGCCGTGTTCTGCGTGCTGGGCGGCATGAAGGCGAACGAGGGGCAGCTGTACCGCTACCCCGCCACGCTGCGCCTGGTGAAGTAAGAACCTCTCACCAGGCCAGCAGGGAGTGGACCACGGCGTCCGCGAGGAGACGGCCGCGTAGCGTCAGCGCTGCGCGGCCGTCCGCGTATCCGGCCTCGGTGAGCAGCCCGTCGGCCAGCGCCCGCGCCGCCGCGTCGCGCCCGGCCGCGTCGAGGCGGGCCAGCGGCAGCCCCTCGACCAGGCGCAACTGCAGCAGCACCTCCTCGGTATGGCGCTGCTCGGCGGTGAGCACCTCCCGACCCAGGCCGGGCGACAGGCCCTCGGCCAGACGGGCGGCGTACCGGCTCGGGTGCTTGACGTTCCACCAGCGCACCCCGCCCACGTGGCTGTGCGCGCCCGGCCCCAGCCCCCACCAGTCGCCGCCGCGCCAGTAGAGCAGGTTGTGCCGGCAGCGCGACGCCTCGTCGGCGGCCCAGTTGGAGACCTCGTACCAGCTCAGCCCGGCCCCGCCCAGCGCCGACTCGGCGGCCAGGTAACGGTCGGCGGCCACGTCGTCGTCCGGGGCGGCCAACTCGCCGCGGCGGATCCGGGTGGCCAGCCGGGTGCCGTCCTCCACGATCAGGGCGTACGCGCTGACGTGGTCCACCCCGGCCCCGACCACCGCCGCCAGCGAGTCGGCGAAGTCCTGCTCGCTCTCCCCCGGCGTGCCGTAGATCAGATCCAGGTTGACGTGCTCGAACCCTGCCGCACGCGCCTCGACGGCGGCGGCCGGGGCCCGGCCCGCCGTGTGTTTACGGTCCAGGATGCGCAGCACCCCGGGCGCGGCCGACTGCATGCCCAGCGAGATCCGGGTGAACCCGGCCGCGCGCAGCTCGCGCAGCGAAGCCGGGTGCACCGACTCCGGGTTGGCCTCGGTGGTCACCTCGGCGTCGGCGGCCAGGCCCCACGTGTCGTCGATCGCGGCCAGCATCCGGCCCAGCTGGTCCGGGCGCAGCAGGGTGGGCGTGCCGCCGCCGACGAACACCGTGTCCACGCGCGGCGGGGCGGGCATCACCTTCGCGGCCAGCGCCAGCTCGGCGAGGACCGCCTCGACGTATCCGTCGGTGTCAGCCCCGCCCAGCTCGGACGCGGTGTACGTGTTGAAGTCGCAGTAACCGCACCGGCTGGCGCAGAACGGCACGTGCAGGTACACGCCGAAGCCGCGCCCGCCGACGTCGGTCAGCGCGGACTCGGGCAACGCACCGTCGTCGGGTACGGGTTCACCATCGGGAAGCTGGGCCACGCCTCTAGTCTGCCAACATGTCGTCACCTGACTCCCCGCTCGTACGGGTCACCCACGCCCGCGGCGTAACCACCATCACGCTCGACAGCCCGCACAACCGCAACGCGCTGTCCCAGCGGCTCATGCGCGAGCTGCTCGATGCCCTGGCCGCGGCCGGTGCCGACGACGCGGTGCGGGTGGTGGTGCTCGACCACACCGGCCCCGTGTTCTGCTCCGGCGCCGACCTGGCCGAGACCGCCGCGGCCGCCGCCTCCGGGCAGATGCCCGCGGCGCTGCTCGGCGACGTCCTCGCGGCCGTGGCGAGCTGCCCGAAGCCGGTGGTGGCGGCGGTGCGCGGCCCGGCCCGCGCGGGCGGCCTGGGGCTGATCGCCGCGGCCGACCTGGCCGTATGCGACCAGGCGGCGACGTTCGCCTTCACCGAGGTACGGCTGGGCGTGGTGCCCGCCCTGATCTCGGCGACGGTGCTGCCCCGGCTGTCGCCCCGCGACGCGGCCCGCTACTACCTGACCGGCGACGTCTTCGCCGGGGCCCGCGCCGCCCAGATGGGCCTGGTCAGCACCGCCGTCCCCGGCGACGAGCTGGACGCCGTGGTCAAGGCCTGGTGCGAGAGCCTGGTCCGGGGCGCCCCCGCCGCGCTGGCCACGACCAAGCAACTGCTGCGCCGCCGCCCCGCCGACACCGTTGAGGCCGAGGTCGCCCACCTGTCGGAGATCTCACTGCGCTTCTTCGGCTCCCCCGAGGGCCGCGAAGGGGTAGCCGCCTTCCGCGAGAAGCGCGACCCCGCCTGGATTCCCCCGGCCTGACGACGATGCTCCGAAGGCGTCCGGTGCCGGCGCAGGCCGCACCGGACGCGCGTCGCTACCGCACTCCCTGCCCACCAAGCGGTACAACTACGCGCAACGGCACCTGAAACGCCATCAAACGGTGACGGCGCTGTGCCACGGACAAATCGGGGGAAGTACGTGCGACAACTAAAAACCTGGCGGTACGGTCTCGGCGCCGCTGCGAGTCTCAGCGCCGCTGCGGTCACCGCGCTGCTCATGGCGGCGCCGGTGGCCGCTGCGGCCGGGAACAACGAGCCGGAGCACAACAACGACAAACCGGCCGCCGCGCTCCACGGGGCCGAGTCGTGGGGCTTCAACAGCGCCGGCCAGCTGGGCAACGGCGCCACCGACGACCGGGACACGGCCACCACCGTGCACATCCCGGAACAGGTCCTCACTGTGGCCGCGGGCGACTCGCACGGCCTGGCCCTACTGGCCAACCACACCGTCAAGGCCTGGGGCTCCAACAGTTCCGGCCAGCTCGGGTATGGCGTGAGCGGCAAGGGAGGACAGGCCGAGCCCGGCACGGTGGCGGGGCTCGGCAACGTAAAGGCCATCGCCGGCGGCGGCGCGCACAGCCTCGCCCTACTGAACAACGGCACGGTGATGGCCTGGGGGCTCAACAACCGAGGCCAGCTCGGCGACGGCACCACGACGAACCGCGACCGGCCGGTCGCGGTGACCGGCCTCGGCGCGGCCAAGGTGACGGCGATCTCCGCCGGCGGCCTGTTCAGCCTCGTCCTGCTGGCCGACGGCACCGTGCGGGCGTTCGGCGACAACTCGGTCGGGCAGCTCGGCATCGGATCGGTCGACACGGACCCGCACCCCACCCCCGTCCCGGTCGTCCTGGGCGGCGCGAAGATCAAGGCCATCGACGCCGGACCGACCCACGGCCTGGCGGTTACCGCCGCCGGCGGGGTCAAGGGTTGGGGAGACAACTCGTCCGGGCAGGTGGGGACTGGTAACCAGGTGACCCCGCAGCCCACCCCCGTCGACGTCGTGGGTCTGGGCGGCGTCAAGGTGAAGGCCGTCTCCGGGGGCGAGGGCTTCAGCCTGGCGCTGCTCACCAACGGCAAGGTCAGGGGCTGGGGCTCGAACGCCGACGGCCAGCTCGGTGACGGCACCTTCGTCTCGCCGCGCCTCACCCCGGTCGAGGCGGTCGGGCTGACGGGCGTAACGGCGATCTCCGCCGGCATCGGCCCGGGCGGAATGGGCCTGGCGCACAGCCTGGCCATCGCCGCGGGCACGGTCAAGGCCTGGGGTCGCAACAGCTTCGGCCAGCTCGGCACCGGGGGACCTACCACCACCAGCATCAACGTGCCGACCACGGTGCGGACCGGCCTGAGCAAGCCGAAGTCGGTGGCGGCCGGGCAGAACTTCAGCCTGGCAAGCTGACCCAGGGCATCACATTCAGGCCCCACCCGTTGCGGGTGGGGCCTGTCTCATGCAGGCGCGAGCGGGCCGGAGCCGGGATTCGCACGTATGGTGGCGGTGAGCCTGCCCGAACCGACGAGCCCCCAGGAGGTCGCGTGCGAGCCCGCCCGGTGCTGACCGTACTGGTGATCCTGGTCGTCGTGTTCGGCGTCGGCGGCTACCTGGCCCGCACCAAGTGGCCTGACGGCCTGGAACTGCCCAAGCTGGGCGCCCCGGAGTGTGTGGTCGAGGCCGACGGGCAGGTCCGGCTGGAGCCGGAGCAGATGGCCAACGCCGCCACGATCGCCGCGGTCGGCATCCGGCGCAACGTGCCCGATCGGGCGGTGACGGTGGCGCTGGCCACCGCGCTGCAGGAGTCGAAGCTGCGCAACCTGGAGCACCTGGGCGGCGGCAACGACCATGACTCGGTCGGGCTCTTCCAGCAGCGGCCCAGCCAGGGCTGGGGCACCGCCGCGCAGATCATGGACCCCCGGTACGCGGCCGACCGGTTCTACCGCAGCCTGGCCCGGATCAGGGGCTGGGAGAAGATGCGGATCACCGAGGCGGCGCAGCGGGTGCAGCGCTCGGCGTACCCGGAGGCGTACGAGAAGTGGGCCGACGAGGCCACAGTGCTGACCAAGGTGCTGACCGGGCAGGTCCCCGGCGGTGTGACCTGCGACACCGACCGTGGTGGGGACGTGGAGATCACCCCGGCCGGGCTGGTCGAGCGGATGAAGCTCGACTTCGGCGCCAAGGCCAAGGGAGTCACCTCGGCCGCAGGGGAGCTGCGCGTGCCCGCCACCACCAGCCGCGCGGGGTGGCAGTTCGCGCACTGGCTGGTGGCCCAGGCGCCCGCGGCGGGTGTCCGAAAGGTCACCTTTGCTGACCGCCAGTGGTCTGCCGAGAACGGGGCGTGGTCGAGCGCCGAGAAAAAGGCCGAACAGGTGGTGGCAGCGGTCCGGCCAGCCGGGTGACGCTGGTGGAGAGCCGGTACGCGAAGCGCCGGGAGGCGCGGATGCGAGTTAGTATCGGCTCTCGTTCGCGAAGTTGGCTCACCCCGGCACGCCACCCCCCAAGTCGCGCGCCTCCGATCGCCACCTTCGTCCGTGCCCAGTATGGAAGGACGTAAGGGGAGGACATGACCATCACCTCTCAGCCTGACACCGCTCAGGACGCGGGCTTCACCCCGATCACCGATGCCGAGCGCAGGGAGTTCCACGAGCGCGGGTATCTGCACCTGCCGGGTGTCGTCAGCGAGGAGCGGGTGGCGGAGCTGCAGGCCGAGGCCGACCGCCTCTACGCCGAGCACCAGTCCGTCGGCCACCTGGACAAGACCGGTTCGCTGCACCTGCTCGGCGCGGTGAGCCACAGCCTGGCCTTCGCCCGCATGCTCGACTACGGTCCGACGTTCCGCTACATCTGGGGCCTGGCCGGCTGGAACATCTACTCCCAGCACAACCACCTCGACGTCAACCCGCCGTACGAGGAGGACGAGACGCCGCGCTGGGAGTGGCACCAGGACGGCTGGCGGCAGAACTCCGACGCGGAGTACTACGCGCCCTTCTACGGCGACATTCCGCGCCCGATGCTCTCGCTCAAGGTCGCGATCGTGCTCAGCGACATCTCCGAGCCCGGCCGGGGCCAGACCCTGTGCATCCCGGGTTCGCACCTGAACAACTCGATGTACCGCCCGACCGACCCGGAGGAGATCGCCAAGGGTCCCGAGGGTGCCGTGCCGTGGCTGGCCAAGCCGGGCGACGCGTTCATCTTCGACCGCCGCCTGTGGCACTCGCGCTCGCGCAACCGTTCGCAGTTCACGCGCCGGATGCTGTTCATGAGCTACACGTACCGCTGGATCCGGCCGGTCGACGACATGCCGATCGACCGCGAGTCGGCATGGTTCGCCGCGCTCACCCCGGTGCAGCGCCAGCTCGTCGGCGAGGCGTTCGGCAAGCTGAAAGTGCAGAACATGTGGGGCGTCGGCGACGGCGGCTGGGTCGACGACACGATCCCGCTGCGCGCCGAGCTCAAGGAGCGGGGCCTGCTGGCCGGTCGGTTCCCCTGCCTGCGCTGCCGTGACACACGGGGGCCGGGAAGCGCCGACCGCGCTTCCCGGCCCCCGTTGCGTTGCGGTCAGTCGAGGAGGTTCTGCTCGCCGGACACGCACTTCCCGGCGACGAAGGCCGGGCTGTTGATGGGCAGTGCCGGGCCGAGCTGGCCGACGATCCCGGAGGTGGCGCACAGCTGCAGCGGCACCAGGTCGATCACCTGGTTGCTCAGCAGCGGGATCAGCGCCGGGGCCTTGCGCCGCTGGATCGCACTGTTGCTGTTGTAGCAGTCGCCGAGCACCGTGGTCGGGGACTGCAGGGCCACCGGCACGCCGGCGATGGCGGCGGTCGAACCGCAGACCTGCGTCGCCAGCGCGTTGAACACCGACCCGCTGCCGATGGAGACCAGGGTCTGCGGAGCCTCTTCATCCTCGTAGCCCTCGTCCGGGGGCCCGGCGATGAGCGTGTTCGCGTTGTAGCAGTTACCCACGACCGTGGCAGGGGACGACGAGGCCACGACAGCGCCCGCGACAGCCAGGTTCGAGCCGCAGACCTGCAACGGCGCCGCGTTGATCGAGGTGTCGTCGAGGATCGAGATCAGCCCCTGCACGCGGTCCTGCCGCAGCAGCACGTTCGCGTTGGCGCAGTCGCCCAGCACGGTGTTCGGCGAGGTCACGGCGATCGCCGCGCCCCCCGCCGCAGACGCGGAACCACATACCTGCCAGGCCAGCGCCGACACCGCGCTGCTGTTGCCGATCGAGATGAGCGGTTGCTGCTTGGGCTGCCGACGCGGTCCGCGAGCGTCCGCGTCGGTGGCCGTGACAGCAGCCGCGCCGACAGCCGCCTTCGCCATCGCGGCGCGGTCAAGGGCATCCTGCTTCAAAGCGGTCGCGGCGGTCCTGATGGGGTCGGCATGTGCCGGTCCCGCCACCGGTGCGGCGGACGCGGCGGATCCGAACACGGCCACCGTTGCGAGCGCTCCGGCAGCGACGATTCCCGCCTTGCCTACCTGCATCGTCACTCCTTCAAGGTCTTTGGTCAGCTGAGGAATGGGGCGGGTCGCTGGCGCGACCCGCCCCATTCGCCTTACCTTGCTCGCCCGCAGCGTCAGCTGATCGCGATGTTGGCGTTGTAGCAGCTGCCGATCACCGTGTTGGGCGAGGTGATCGGGGCCGCGATACCGACACCGGTCCCCGTGGTCGAGCCGCACGCCTGGATGTTCGCGATGCTGATCGCGGTGTTGTTCGCCGCGTACAGCAGCGCCGTCGAGTCCTGCTGGTCGATCTTGATGTTGGCGTTCTTGCAGTCGCCGATCTCCGTGTTCGGCGAGGTGATCGGCAACGAGACGCCGGCGACGAAGGCCGCGGTAGCGCCACAGGCCTGCAGGCTGGCAGTCGCGACGGCGGTGCCGTTCAGCGCCGCGGCCAGACCGAACGGGTCCACGTCCCACGGCGCGTCCCAGCCGCCACCGCGCGCCACCGGCGCCGTCGTCACCGACGCCGACTTGGCCTTCCAGCCGTTGCCGTACCCGCCGGTCTTGCCGTAGGCACCGCCCTTGGCCTTCCAGCCGTAGCCGTCGCCGGTCTTGAGTGCCGAGACCTTCTTCGCCAGGGCCTGGCGGGCGGCCGCGGAGACCGAGGAGCCCTCCGTGCGGGCCGACTCCTTCCACTTGCTGCCGTACCCGTCAGAGTGGTCGTCCCACTTGTCGCCGCCCCACTCGTCCTCGTCCTCGTCGACGATGTCGATGTTGCCGTTGTCGCAGCCGCCGATGACCGTGTTGGGCGAGGTGATCGGGGCCGCGACACCGACAGCGAAGGATGCGGTGGAACCGCACGCCTGCAGCGCCGCCGCGGACACGGCGGTGTTGTTGGCGAGCGCGACCAGGGGCACCTCGTCGGACTGCACCACCCGGAGGTTGCCGTTGGCACAGGCGAGCTTGTCCTTGTCGCCGTAGCCGCCGCGGCCGTGGTCGTCATCCTTGTCCTTGGCGACGAGCGTGTTGGGCGAGGTGATCGGGACCGTCACAGCGGCCACGAACGCCGCGGTGGAACCGCAGCTCTGGATCGGCGCGGTGCTGACGGCCGTGCCGTTGAGGGCGGACAACAGCGCCTGCGGGTCGATGTCCCAGGGGGCGTCCCAGCCACCCTGCCATCCGCCGCGAGCGAGGTTCAGCTGGTTGGCACCGACCATGCGCATGGCGCCGGCCTTGCCCTCGGTCAGCGAGGTGGCCTTGGTCAGCGCAGAGGCGTCCGTGCTGGGCGCCGCAGCGGCAGGAGCCCCCATAATCGCCACGGTAGCGAGAGCGCCCGTGGCGACGACTCCGGCCTTCTTCATCTGCATCGTCACTCCTTGTGCGACTTTGGAACCGGCTCCGCCAGAAATATCGGGCGAAAGCGGCAAAACACTGCACTTGAGGTAACGATGGGTACATTGCCCAGTTACTACGGCTTTTGACCTTTTGTACGGCGATCTTGGCTGTTCGGTCTACCCTGCCAGGGCGACGGCGTCCCGCAGCGCCCGGTCCATCGTCGGGAAGGCCATCGGGGGCGGATCGGCCAGCGGAAACCAGGTGTACCCGGCGGACTCGGCGGGATCCAGCTCCAGCTCCGCGCCCTCGGGCAGCCGGGCCAGCCAGAAACAGTCCAGCACCGGCAGCAGCTCGCCCTGGAACTCGTAGCCGCCCAGGTACATGCCGACGAATCGACCCAGCTCCACCTGTACGCCCAACTCCTCGCGGCCTTCACGCACCGCGGCCGCGACCGGCTCCTCCCAGCCGTCGGCGAAGCCTCCCGGCGTCTCCCACAGCCCGGCCCGCGGCGGCCGGGCGCGGCGCAGCGCGAGGAAGTTGCCCACCCCGTCGACCACGATCAGGCTGCCGGTCGGGCGGGCGTTGACGTAGTGCTCGTAGCCGCAAGCCCCGCAACGCACGGGCGGCGCGGCCGAAAGGGCCGCGCCGCACCGGCAGCAGTGTCCGGAACTCACTTCTTCTTGCCGGTCTCCGGGGCCTCCGAGGTGGACAGGGCGGCGATGAACGCCTCCTGCGGCACCTCGACCCGGCCGACCATCTTCATCCGCTTCTTGCCTTCCTTCTGCTTCTCCAGCAGCTTGCGCTTACGGCTGATGTCACCGCCGTAGCACTTGGCCAGCACGTCCTTGCGGATGGCGCGGATGGTCTCGCGGGCGATCACCCGGGAGCCGATGGCGGCCTGGATCGGCACCTCGAACTGCTGGCGCGGGATCAGCTTCTGCAGCTTCGACGCGATGGTGGTGCCGTACGCGTAGGCCTTGTCCTTGTGCACGATCGCGCTGAACGCGTCGACCGGCTCGCCCTGCAGCAGGATGTCCACCTTGACCAGATCGGACGCCTGCTCGCCGCTGGGCTCGTAGTCCAGGCTGGCGTAGCCCTTGGTGCGGGACTTCAGCTGGTCGAAGAAGTCGAAGATGATCTCACCCAGCGGCAGCGTGTAGCGCAGCTCCACGCGGTCGGCCGACAGGTAGTCCATGCCCTGCAGGATGCCGCGCCGGCCCTGGCACAGCTCCATCACCGCGCCCACGTAGTCGTTGGGCGTCAGCACCGTCGCGCGGGCGACCGGCTCGTACACCTCGGCGACCTTGCCGTGCGGGTATTCGCTGGGGTTGGTGACCACGACCTCCTTGCCGTCGTCGGTCACCACCCGGTAGACCACGTTCGGCGCGGTGGCGATGAGGTCGAGGCCGAACTCGCGCTCCAGCCGCTCCTGGATGATCTCCAGGTGCAGCAGGCCGAGGAAGCCGCAGCGGAAGCCGAAGCCCAGCGCCGCGGACGACTCCGGCTCGTAGACCAGCGAGGCGTCGTTGAGCTTCAGCTTGTCCAGCGCCTCGCGCAGCTCCGGGTAGTCCGAACCGTCCAGCGGGTACAGCCCCGAGTAGACCATCGGCTTGGGGTCCTTGTAGCCGCCCAGCGACTCGGTGGCGGGACGGGAGTTCAGCGTCACCGTGTCGCCGACCCGCGACTGCCGCACGTCCTTCACACCGGTGATCAGGTAACCGACCTCGCCGACGCTGAGCGACTGCGACTTGATCGGCTCGGGCGAGATGACGCCGATCTCCAGCAGCTCGTGCACCGCGCCGGTCGACATCATCTTGATCCGGTCCCGGGCGTCCAGCCTGCCGTCGATGACCCGGATGTAGGTGACGACACCGCGGTAGACGTCGTACACCGAGTCGAAGATCATGGCGCGGGTGGGCGCCTTCGCGTCGCCGCCGCTGGGGGCGGGCAGCTGCCGGACGATCTCGTCGAGCAGGTGCGGCACGCCGTCACCGGTCTTGCCGGAGACCTTCAGGCAGTCCGAGGGGTCGCAGCCGATCAGGTGCGCCAGCTCCTCGGCGTACTTCTCCGGCTGGGCCGCGGGCAGGTCGATCTTGTTGAGCACCGGGATGATGGTGAGGTTGTTCTCCATCGCCAGGTACAGGTTGGCCAGGGTCTGCGCCTCGATCCCCTGCGCGGCGTCGACCAGCAGGATCGCGCCCTCACAGGCGGCCAGGCTGCGCGACACCTCGTAGGTGAAGTCGACGTGGCCCGGGGTGTCGATCATGTTGAGCACGACCTGCTCACCGGCCCGGTCACCCTCGCGCACCGTCCACGGCATGCGCACGGCCTGGCTCTTGATGGTGATGCCGCGCTCGCGCTCGATGTCCATCCGGTCGAGGTACTGCGCCCGCATCTGACGCGGGTCCACCACCTCGGTGAGCTGCAGCATCCGGTCGGCCAACGTCGACTTGCCGTGGTCGATGTGGGCGATGATGCAGAAGTTGCGGATGGCAGCCGGGTCAGTGTCGCCGGGCTTGTTCGATCCGAGCAGCGGAGGCACGGTGATCCGTTCTGTGAGCATGCGGAGGGCGACGGTCGCCCCCTCCATGTTCCCATGTCCCCGTTACCGGCCGCTCGGCCCTGCCGCCGAGCCCGCCCCAGCCCCCAAGATCGTTCGAGTTGTCGGGCAATCGGGCGTATCTTGCGAGGCCATTCACCCGATTGCCCGGCAACTTGAGCGATCTTGCCGCGAGCGGTCGTGCGAGCGGGTTGCGCGGTGGAGCCGTCAGCAGCGGCAGCCCTCATTCGGGGGCCAGCCGATGGTAAGCGAGGCCAGCCGGGGCAGGCGGTGGCGCATCTGGGCGTCGTCGTCGAAGTTCCAGGACTCGCCCGTGGGCTCGGTCGCGGCCGGTTCGGGCAGCTCGGCTCCGCTGACCTGCCGGTACGCGTTGGCGGGGGCGTAGCCGACCAGCTCGGCGAAGATGGCGCTGTCGTCGTTCCACTCGATCGCCTCGACCACCGCCGGGTGCCCGGCCAGCGCGTCGGGATCGCCCAGCGCCGCCTCGTACCAGCGCCGACCGGCCGCGATCAGGCCGGTGCGGAAGTCCAGGAAACCGTCCCGGGTGCAGCCGCTGCCGATCAGGTGCGCGGCACCCCACAGGTCGTATCGGTCGGCCGCGGCGCGCAGCCGTTCGAACTGCGCGGCGAACTGTTCGATCTGCGTCGCGGGCAGCTCCACCAGCCGCGCGGTCAGCGCCTTGGCCAGGCTCTCGCCGTCCTCGCCCAGCTCGCCCTCGACATCGGTGCGCGCCTGCTCGATCAGTGCCCAGAACCGGTCGGTGTCCACGACCGTGAAGTCTGCCACCCACCCCGGTCCGGGCCGAGCCGCCACGGCGGCGAAACCCGGTTGTGCACGTCACAACCCGCCACCGACCATGACAGGCATGACGGAGACGCTGCTGCCCGACGTGGGCTACACCCAGACCGCCCGCCGTCCCGGCTGGGCGCAGTTGCCCGTCGAGCTGCGCGCCGCGATCGAGGACCGGCTGGGCGCCGCTGTGGTCACGGCCGGCGGCACCGGCGCCGGCTTCACCCAGGGCTTCGCCTCCGTCGTGGGTACGGCCGACGGCCGCGCCCACTTCGTCAAGGCCGTACCGCACGACCACTACCTCGCCCGCTGGTACCAGGAGGAGGCCCGCAACACCGCCGCCCTGCCCGCCGGGGTCGCCACGGCCCGCCTGCGCTGGCACGCCGAACTGGCCGACCACGTGGTGCTGTGCCTGGACCCGATTCCCGGCGCTCGAGTGCCGCAGCTGCCCTGGGGCCCGCAGGAACTGGCCTCGACCCTGGACGCCCTGGCCGTCACCGCCACCGCGCTGGCCGAGCCGTCCGGGCACCTGCTCGATCTGCCGCTGGAGACGTTCGCCACGGTCGCGGACCCGACGCTGCGCAAGTGGCGCGACGCCGATCCCGACCAGCTCGCGACGCTCGCCCCGGCGCTGATCGCGCACCTGGACCGGCTGCGCGAGCTGGAGGCCCGGCTGGTCGAGCTCGGCACCGCCGCGCCCGGCCTGTTCCACGGCGACCTGCGGCTGGACAACGTGGTGCTCGACGCCGACGGTCGGGCGTGGATCTGCGACTGGGCCTTCCTGGCCCACGGTCCGGCCTGGTTCGACCTGGTCACGCTGCTGCTGTCGGCCGAGGCGAGTGGCCTCGACGTCGACGCGCTGTTCGCCTCGCACCCCACGGCCCGAGGGCTGCCCGCCGACGCGCTCGACGCCGCGCTGGCCGCCTGCGTGGGCTACTACGTGCACGCCGGCGCCCAGCCGGAGATCGAGCAGTCCCCCGCCATCCGATCCCACCAGCGGTACTACGGACGCCTCGCGCTACGCTGGCTGACACGACGCCAGGGCTGGCGCTGAACGCGACGGCACGGGTGCCGACCAGCCATGGGGCATGGGCCCGTTTTGGCCCATGCGCGGGCCACCTGGTAACCTGGCACGTCGCGGCTGGTGCTCACGCGCCGGCCCATCCCAAGCATCCAACCCGAAACGAGCAGGACGAGGCTGTCGCGTGGCGAACATCAAGTCCCAGATCAAGCGCAACCGGCAGAACGAGAAGGCCCGGCTGCGCAACAAGTCGGTCAAGTCTTCGCTGAAGACGGCCGTCCGCAAGTTCCACGAGGCGACCGTCACCGGTGATGTCGAGAACGCCACCGCGCTGCTGCGTGACGCCTCGCGCAAGCTGGACAAGGCCGTCAGCAAGGGCGTGATCCACAAGAACCAGGCGGCGAACCGCAAGTCGGCCATCGCCAAGAAGCTGGCTGCGCTGTCCGCCTGAGGCCCGGCGCCCGCACGGGCGCTGCCATCAGCATCGCCGACGCCCGGCTCCCCACCAGGGGAAGCCGGGCGTCGGCTGTTCCACATCCACGCCACACCCCCACGTGGCCGGCCACCCCGACCCCGCCGCGCGTCGACCCGCCACGCGATCCTCAAGATCGCTATCTGCGGTCGGAACACAGGCTCTGGGGTCAGGAAATCACCGCCGACAGCGATCAAGCCGTGGAGATCCGCGCGCGGGCGTGGTCGAACCCGGGCAGCCCGGCGGCGGTCGTCATTCGTGGGGGCGGGTCCGGCTGGTCACTCGTAACGGTAGGTGGCGGACTGGCGGGCTCGCTGTTCGGCGCTGCCGACCCAGGGCTCCTCGGCGGCGGGGCTGATCGGCTCGACCGGGATCTGCTCGTGGCGGGTCAGCCGCTCGTAGCGGCTGGGCAGATCGACCCCGGCGTCGTCCTCGAACCCGGCCAGGTCGACCGGTGGCGTCGCCACTCGCAGCGGCACGGTCGGGCCCGCCACCGCACGGCGTGCGGCACGGCGCGGCACCGCGTCACCGCCCGAGCGGGTGGTGGCTCCCGCGATCACGTCGTTGATCTTCACCATCACCGCCACCGAAACCGGCAGCACCAGCACCGCCCACCAAGTGGTCAGCTCGGCCAGAGCCAACAGCACCGCCAGCGCGATCGCACCCTCGAAGAACACGAAGCACATCAGGTTGCTGGGGCGCACGTACTGCAGGCCCAGCACCCGGGCGTAGAGCGGCCGGGTGCGCGCCTCCTGCTGGCTGATCCCGGCGCGGCGCGACCGGATGTTGGTCGTCATCTCGATCCTCCCGCTCTGGCCTGTGCGAACGCGGCGATGGTGCGCTCCAGCGCGTAGCCGCGATCCTCCTCGCCGCCCTTGACCGCGGCGTTGCAGTCGGCCGCCGCGCGCATCGCCTTGACCAGGCCCTCCGGGGTCCAGCCGCGCGCCTGCCGCTGCGCCTTCTCGATCTTCCACGCGGGCATGCCCAGCGACGACGCGAGCTGGAACGCGTTGCCCCGCCCCGCCGAGGCCACCCGCGCCACGGTGCGCACGCCGTCGGCGAGCGCGTCGGCGATCGGCACCGGGTCCACGCCGCTGTGCAGCGCCCAGCGCAGTGCCTCCAGCGCGGCCGGCACGTCCCCGGCCACCGCCGCGTCGGCCACGGCGAACCCGCTCACCTCGGCCTTGCCCCGGTAGTACCGGGCCACCGTGGCAGCGTCGACACGCCCGTCGGTGTCGGCGATCAACTGGGCGCACGCGGCGGCGAGTTCGCGCAGGTCGTGGCCGACCGCCTCGATCAGCGCCTCGGCCGCGTCCGGTTGGCAGCGACCGCCGAGGCGGCGTACCTCACTGGTGACGAAGTCGACCCGTTCCCGGTGCTTGGTGATCTTCGCGGCCGGGATGACGTCGGCTCCCGCCTTGGCCAGCGCGTCCGCGAGCGCCTTGCCCTTGGCCCCGCCCGCGTGCGCGACGACCAGCGTCACCTCCGGGTCGGGCGACTTGACGTAGTCGAGCAGCATCGCCGTGACGTCCTTCTTGGCGTCCTGCCCCTTGCGCAGCACCACCACCCGACGGCCGCCGAACAGCGACGGGCTGAGCGCCTCGGCCAGCTCGCCCACAAGCAACGTGTCGGCGTCCATCTCCCGTAGCTCGACGGCCGGGTCGATCACCCGGGCTCGGGCCGCGGTGTCGGTGACGGCGCGCGCGACGAGCAGCTCCTCGTCGCCGAGGACGAGGACCACGGGTGTCAGGGCGGGGGACGGAACCTGGCTCACCACCCAGCTATCGTCGCATGCCCCCCTTCTGAGCCGTTCATCGTCACTCGAATGGGCGCGTCGTCTTGCGCCCACCCGACTCCTGTGGGTGGCGAGGTTCACCCGGTCGCCACGGACAGTCCGCCGTCGTCCAGCACCACGGCGACATCGCCCGACAGGTCCGTACGCAGCACCCGCGCCCCGTGCCCCGCCAGCCGGGCCAACACCGGCAGGCTCGGGTGCCCGTAGTCGTTGCCCGCGCCCACGCTGACCAGCGCCACGCGCGGGGCGACCGCGTCGAGGAAGTCCGGCGACTGGTAGCTGCTCCCGTGATGGGCGACCTTGAGCACCTGCGCGCCCAGATCGACGCCCGCATCCAGCAACGCCTGCTGCCGTTCGGTCTCGGCGTCACCGGCCAGCAGCAGGTGCACACCGCGTACCTCGGCGAGCAGCAGCAGGGAGTTGTTGTTGGGGTCACTGCGGGTGCCGCGCAGCATCGGTCCGGGTAGGACAGTCAGCCGGACCGCCCCGACGGTCCAGCCGCCGTCAGCCGGAGCCGCCGACACCGGGACCCCGTACGCGGCGGCCGCCCGTACCACCGCGTCATGCCCGGCCGCGGGCTCCGGCCAGGCGGTGGTCACCACCGCGCCGACCGGTCGGCCCGCCAGCACACCGTCGAGGCCGCCGATGTGGTCCAGGTGGAAGTGGCTGATCAGCAGCAGCGGCACCGTGTCGACGCCGAGCCGGTCCAGGCACTCGTCGACCGGGTGCGGCAGCGGCCCGGTGTCGACGACCACGGCCGCACCGCCACCTGCATTGAGGACCGTGGCGTCGCCCTGTCCCACGTCGCAGGAGACGACGAGCCAGCCCGGCGGTGGCCAGCCGCCCGCGATCAGGCGCACCGGCAGCGCGCCCAGCGTCGCCGCCAGCGCCACCACCAGTGCCAGGCGGCGCAGCACCGGACGGCGCAGACCGAGCATGGCCAGCACGGTCAACCCCGCCAGCAGCAGCGCGCCGGGCGCCCCTTCCGGCCAGGGCAGCACCGCGGCGGGCAACTCGCTACCCACCCGGGCCACGGTGACCAGCCAGCGCGCGGGCCAACTGCCGAGCCACGCCGCGAACTCGGCACCCTGCGGCCACACCGGCGACAGCAGCGCGGCGACCACACCGGTCAGCGTCGCGGGCACGATTACGGGCACCACCAACAGATTCGCCGGTACGGCGACGAGGCTGACCGTGCCGCTGATGCCCGCGACCACCGGCGCGCAGGCGAGTTGGGCCGCGGTCGGCACCGACAGCGCCTCGGCGATCCCGCGCGGCACTCCGCGTCGGCGCAGCCCGTCGCGCATCGGCGGGGCCAGTAGCAGCAGTCCGGCCGTGGCCAGCACCGACAGCGCGAACCCGGCGTCGGTGGCCAGCTCCGGGTCGATGACCAGCAGCGCCGCCACCGTGGCCGCGAGCGCGGGCAACGCGGCCCGGGACCTGCCCGAGGCCAAGGCGAGCAGCGCGACGGAGCCCATCGCGGCGGCCCGCAGCACACTCGGCGACGGGCGGACCAGGATCACGAAACCGACCAGTGCGACGGCGCACAGCACCGCGCTCAGCCGGGGCCCGGCCCGACACCACCGGGCCAGCAGCAGCACCGCCCCGAGGACGACCGCCACATTGCTGCCGCTCACCGCGTTCAGGTGAGTGAGGCCGACCTGTCTGAACTGCTGTGAGAGCTCCTGATCCAGCTGGCTGACGTCGCCCACGACCAGGCCCGGCAGCAGGCCGCCGGTGGCGCGGTCCAGCGGTGCGCAGGCGCGCTGCAGGCCGGACCGCAGCACCCCGGCGGCCCGCTGGGCCCACGGTGCCGGACCGAGGGGCTGCGGGGCCGCGTCGGCGGACAGCACCGCCGCACGCAGGTCACCGCCGCGCGACGGTCCGAACCGGACCCGCGCCCGCACCTGCTGACCGGGCAGCAGCCCGCGCCAGCCGCCGTCGGCGGCCAACACCAGCACCCGCACATCGGTACGCAGCCCCGCGACCGCGTCCAGGTTCGCCGCCACCACCCAGGTCGCGTCCCGCCCGGTCACCCCGGCCACCGCTCGCGGATCGTCGCGTACGGTCAGCAGCACCTGCTCCGAAGCGTGCCGCCGCACCAGTTCCACCAGCTCGGGTGCGTCCCGCGCCGACAGCCGCGCCCCGGTCGCCACCGCCCCGCACGCCACCCCCAGACAGGCCCCGGCAACGATCCACCGCCACCGCGCGCCCGACCCCCTCCTCCGCCCCGACCCGCCCGCGCCTTCCGACGGGCCGCTCTCCCCGCCAAGCGACGCGCAGTTTCGGGGAAACTGCCGGAATCTTGACGCGAATTCCCGCAGTTTCCCCGAAACTGCACCGTTGACCATCCGGCGACGAGCGACGGCGCAGCAGCGGGTCTCGGCGCAGTGGCAGGTTTCGGTGCAGTGGCGGGTCTCGGCGTGGCGGCGGGCGGCGCGGTCGGCGGCGAGCAGGAGCACTGCGGCCGCCAAGGCGATCGCGGCCAGGACCAGCGCGGTGCGCAGGCTGGTGTAAAGGACGGTCAGGGCCCCTGCCCAGCAGGCCAGTGCGAAGGGTGCCAGCCGCAGGTCGGGCTCGCGCCCAGGCGCGCGATCGGGGCTGTCCATCAGACCGTGACCAGGTCTTTGAGCTGCTCATACTTGGCGTCACCGATGCCCTCGACCTGGCGCAGGTCGCCCACGCCACGGAAGTCGCCGTGCCGGGCGCGGTGGTCGAGGATCCGCTGCGCCAACACCGGGCCCACTCCGGGCAGCGCGTCGAGCTGGGCGAGGGTGGCGGTGTTCAGATTGACCAGCCCACCTGGGGCCGCCCCGGCTCCGCCGCCCTGGTCGGCGGGCACGACACCGGGCACCGCGACGGCGATCAGTTCTCCGTCGGCGACGCGGCGGGCCAGGTTGAGCGTGGACACGTCGGTGCCGGGCAGCACACCACCGGCCGCCTCGATGGCGTCGGCGACGCGGGAGCCGGGCGGGAGCCGTACCAGACCGGGACGGCGCACCTGGCCGGTCACCGCGACCACCAGTTCGGTGGGTGACGCGGCGGTCAAGGGCCGGGGCGCGGCGGTGTCGGCGACCAGCGCCGGGACCGGTTCGGCCTGCGGCCGCGCCTGCCAGGCCAGATACGCCGCGATCAGCACCACGAGCACGGCCACGGCCGCGAGCGCCCGCACCCCGCGCCGCCCCGGATCGAACGCCGACCGGCCGGGCAGCGCCGACGGCTGCTGTTCCGGCTCCGGTGCGACGAAGCGCGGCAGCGCCGCCTCCGATGTCGCGGCCATTTGCCACGAAGGCTCCGCCAGCCCACTCCGGTCGAACCCTGCCCGGCTCGAGACCTGCGACCCCGACCCGAAGCGCGGCGGCGCTGCGGCGGCGGACCAGCCACCGGCCCACGGTTCGCGATCGACCGTAAGTTCGTCGTCGGCTGTAAGCCCGCGGTCGGCTGTAAGCCCGCGGTCGGTTGTAAGCCTGTCGTCGACGGGCGGGGAGCCGACCGGCATCGGATCGGCCGGTGAATCGGCTGCTGCTTGCGGGACGGCGAAGACGCTTCTCAGGCGGCGCTGGGCCGCCTCATCCGGCGACTGCGGGCGTAGTGACAGCACGCGGCCACGCTAGGAGCGGGGACAGCACGCCCCCACCCTCGCGCGGCACCGCCTGTGGACAGCGGCCCGCTTGTGGATAACTCCCTGATCACACCGCCCGCGTGCTACGCCTCTTCGCCGATCCACCTCCGCCGCCGCACCCACTGCCCATTCGTAGGTGCAGTTTCGGGGAAACTGCGCGAAAGAAGTCCAAGATTCCAGCACTTTCCCCGAAACTGCACCCACCCCACGGCCCGAGCGCGCGACGCGACGCGACGCGACGGCGAGCGTGCGGGCAGACGCGGTGCGGCGTCACACGCCCGCTTCGACCTCGGCGGCGGTCATCGGGCCGCGGGCGGGTTTCAGGGCCGACCGGGCGATCTGGGCCGCCTTGGCGCACTCGGCGAACAGGACGTCGGCGGGCACCGGCCGGGCCAGCGCGAACCCCTGCACCTGGTCGCAGCCGAGGTCGGCCAGCATGGCCAGCGCGGTCAGGTCCTCTACGCCTTCGGCGGTGACGAACAGCCCCAGGTTGTGGGCCAGTTCGATGGCACTGCGCACCAGG
This sequence comes from Catellatospora tritici, assembly GCF_019083965.1. Taxonomy (GTDB): domain Bacteria; phylum Actinomycetota; class Actinomycetes; order Mycobacteriales; family Micromonosporaceae; genus Catellatospora; species Catellatospora tritici. The sequence goes on along the minus strand of NZ_JAHRCY010000027.1, from coordinate 48,717 downwards.
ATGGCGTCGCCGGGGTCGGTGGCCAGGTCCTGGATGAAGATCCGGTCGATCTTAAGTTCGTCCGCGGTGAGCAGTTTGAGCTGGTTCAGCGAGCTGAAGCCGGTGCCGAAGTCATCGATCGAGACCTGGACCCCGTCGTGGCGGATGCGGCGCAGCACCTCCTGGGCCCGATCGGGGTCGGTGGTCATACCGCTCTCGGTGATTTCGAGCCGGAGCAGGTGCGGCGGTAGCCCGTGGTCGGTGAGCGCGGCGCGCACCTGTCCGACGAACGCCTCGTCGAGCAGGCAGTTCGGGCTGACGTTGACCGAGACCGTCAGGGGCCGCCCCTGGGCGTTCCAACCGGCCGCCTCGGCGGCGGCGATGCGCAGCAGGTGGTACGTGAGCGGCAGTTCCAGGCCGCCGGTCTCGGCGACGCCGAGGAACGCGTCGGGCGACAGCAGGCCGAGGTGCGGGTGCCGCCAGCGCACCAGCGCCTCGACGGCGGGCACGGTGGCGTCGGCGATGCTCACCTGGGGCTGGTAGTACAGCACGAGCTGGCCGTCCGGATCGCCGTCGGTGAGCAGCGTGCGCAGGTCGGCGAAGAGCGCCATCCGCCCCGGCTGGTCGATGTCGATCTCGGGGTCGTAGAGGGCGACGCCCTTTCCGCTGCTCTTGGCCCGGTACATGGCGGCGTCGGCGTGGCGGAGCATGTCCTCGGCCGAGCAGCCCGGGGCGCCCAGCGCCATGCCCACGCTGCCGCTGACGGCGGCGGACCCGACCGGCAGCGCGAAGTTGCGCCGTAGCGCCCCGCCCGCGCGCTCGGCGATCTCCAGCGCCGCCTCGACCGAGGAGACGCTGCGCAGCAGTACGGCGAACTCGTCGCCGCCCAGGCGGGCCACCGTGTCGCCCTCGCCACACACCTTGCGCAGCCGGTTTCCGGTCTGGATCAGCACCTCGTCGCCCGCGTGATGGCCCAGGGTGTCGTTGACCGCCTTGAAGCCGTTCATGTCGATCAGCATCACCGCCGGTTTCCGGTCCGAGCCTGGTCCGGCGGCCTCGATGGCGTCGTCGAGCCGCTGCTGGAACAGCAGCCGGTTGGCCAGGCCGGTGAGCGGGTCGTGCAGCGCCTGCCGCTGGCTGGCGCGGGCATGCTCGACGACGCGCCGCTGGTAGGCGAGCATGACCCGCCAGATGGCCGCGACCAGGGCCAGGCCGACCGCGAAGCCGACCATGGTGGCGGCGAAGATGCGGGTCTGCACGTTGCGCAGATCGGCGACGCGCTTCTGGGCCAGGGTGTGGTACGACCGCGACACCTCGGTGATGTCGTGCTGGAGCGTGTAGTAAGCCGGGGTGACCTCGAGCCGGTCCTGCTTGATCGCGTCGGGGTCGCGGTCGGTGACCATGACGATGAGCTGGTCTGCGGCTTGGCGGTAGGCCGACTGTTCGGCCTGCAGCCGAAGCGCGTCCTGCTTGGCGTCGCCGGTGCTCAACTCGACCGCGCGGCGCAGCGATGCGTCGGCCTGCGCGGCGGAGTCGAGGTATCGCTCGCGGCTGGCCACCGACGGCTCCAGCTGGTAGTGCCGGGCCTGCATCTCCTGCACCGCGACGGCGGCGCTGGCCTCGCTGAAGATGGCGTCCAGTACGAGCGCCTTGCCCTGCGCCTCGGTGGCCTGGGTGGCCTGCAGGGTGCCCCAGAGCGTGAACGCGCCCAGCCCACACAGCACCGCCGCGAGCGCGGCGGTCATGCCCAGGCTCCGGCGCGGGCGGATGGGGTCGCCCCGGCGGGCGTCCCTGCCCCGCTTGCCGGCGGCGGCCCGCCCCCAAGACGGCCACTGCATTGTTTCGGGCGTTCCCCTCCGGGCCGACCGCTGCGGCCTGCCCCGTCGAGTGTTGTGCGCCGACGCGGCGGTGGCCTACGCGGCATATCCGGCTTATCCTACTTACACGTGATAATAATTCACCGTATGGACGACCTCCAGCAACGACGAGCTCCGCGCCGCCGCATTCGTGCCATGGCGGCCGCGCTGCTGGTGGGGCTGTGCGGTGCTCTGGTCGCGTGCAGTGCTCCCGACAAAGCGGATAGTACGCCACAGACCGTACGGATCGGTGCATTGATGCCGCTCACCGGCGACAACGCACCGACCGGGCAGCGGATGATGGAGGCCTACCAGCTCGCGATCAAGGAGATCAACGACGCGGGCGGTGTCCTCGGCCACCCCGTCGAACTGGTGGCCGGTGACGACGCCTGCGATCCCGGCACCGCCGTGGTGAAGGCGAACGAGCTGGTCGCCAAGGACATCACGGTCTCGGTCGGCGGCGGATGCAGCGTCGCGGTCGTACCCGTGCTCAAGGTCTTCCACACCGCGGCGATCCCGATGATCGTGCCGGCGGCCAACTCCATGGACCTGCTCGCCCCCGGCTACGACAGCGTCTTCCTGCTGGCGGGCACCGCCAAGGAGGAGGGCGAGCGGGCGGTCCAGTCGTTGACGAAGATGGGCCGCAAGCGGCTGGCCGTGGTGGACGACGGCACCAGCTTCCCGCAGTCGGTCGCCCACGCCGCGGTGGAGCACCTGAAAACGCCCGACGCGGGTATGACGCTGGCCACCCGGCTGCGCATCAGCCAGGGCGCCACCAGCTACCCGCGCATGGTCGACGAGGTGATCAAGGAGAACGCCGACGCGGTCCTGTTCACCGGCTACTACCCGGAGGCGGCCACCATCGTGCGGGACCTGCGCACCGGTGGCTTCAAGGGCACGATCATGCTGTCCGACGCGGGTCTGGACCCGACCCTGTTCGACAAGCTCACCCCGGCGGAGACCGAGGGCCTCTACGGCATCACCCTGCCGCTGGCGCAGTTCGAGCCGAAGGCCAAGGAGTGGGCGGCCCGTTACCGCGCCGCGTACGGTCACGATCCCGGGCCGTTCACGATGCAGACATACGACGCGTTCAAGCTCGCCGTCAACGCGATCGAGCGGGCGGGCAGCCTGGACCGCGAGGCCGTGCGCAAGGCGATCGCCGCCACGTCGCCCGCCGATATCCAGCTGCTGTCTGGCCCCTCGCAGTTCGGCCCGGACGGCACCCAGCCACACCCGGACTTCATGCTCCTGAAGATCCACGACGGCGCCTTCACCCTGGTCAGTCAGGCGAACTGACCAGGGTGCGGCACCCGGTCACGGGATGTCGTTGAGCGTGTTCTCGATCTTGCCGAGGCGCTGGTCGACCCCTTCGAGCCGCTGGGCCAGCTGGCGGTTGGTCGCGGCCAGCTCGTCGAGGCTGGCACGCAGCGCGTCGTCACCGCGCTTGGTCGGCTGCCGCAGCGTGCCCACGACCACCGGGATGACCCAGCTGATGGCGCCGACGATCGCGACCCAGCCATACCAGGGGATGTACTCCATTACGAACCTTCCTCAGGGGTGACGGGAGGGCTCGCGGCGACCGCGGCCCGGACGGTGGGCAGATCGACGGTGAGCACGAACGGCACCGCCTCGAAATACTTGAGCGCCTTGCCGTCGGGCGACAGTTCCAGATGCCCCGTTACGTAGCCGACCTCTTCAAGTCGGCGCAGGTGCAGGTAGAGCAGCGCCCGGGACATGCCGGTGCGCCTTGCCAACTCGCTGACGTGCGTCGACTCCTCTGCCAGGGTGGCCAGGATGCGCAGCCGCAGCGGGTTGGCGACCGCCGCCAGGCGGCCGACCAGGCTCTCGACGTCCACTAGTACCCCTCTGACTTGCACCTGTAAGAATCTTATTACAGGTGTCAACCGCGCGTAAGAGCAGCGGGTTCAACTGTCGGGAGTCGGTCGCTTCACGACAGAGGGTTCTTCCCAGTTTTTCAACAGTTTTGGCGTTACAAAACGTCGACTGCTGTTCACGGATCTGCCGCCGCCGATACACACGCTCCTAGGTTCTCCTCCAGCCCTTCGCGGCCGGTGTCAACCGGACCCGGTCGCGAAGCCGGCTACTGGGAGGAGATCACCTTGTTGCAACGCATCTACGGCTTCGGGGCCGCGTTCATCGTGGTGTTCGCGGCCGCGATCGGCGTACAGGGACCGGCTCAGGCCGCCCCCGAGGGCGCGATCCGGTACGCGGACAGCCCGAGCGCCGTCCCCGGCCGCTACATCGTGGTGCTGAAGGACTCCGCGGTGGCCGCCACCGCCACGGCCATCGGCACGAAGGCCCGCGACCTCGCGGGCCGGTTCGGCGGGCAGACCCGCCACGTCTACAGCAGCGCCCTGCACGGCTTCTCGGCGTCGCTGTCGGAGCAGCAGGCCAGGCGCCTGGCCGCCGACCCGGCCGTCGCCTCGGTCGAGGCGGTCCAGCGGGTCCAGGTCGCCGACACCCAGAGCAACCCGCCGAACTGGGGCGACGACCGCATCGACCAGGCGAACCTGCCGCTGAACCAGTCGTTCACCTACCCGGCCAACCCGGGCCAGGGCGCCACCGTGTACGTGCTGGACACCGGCCTCAACGCCAGCCACCAGGAGTTCACCGGCCGGGTCAAGCAGGGCACCGACATCGTCGACGGGGACAGCAACCCCGCCGACTGCCACGGCCACGGCACCCACGTGGCGGGCACCGCGGTCGGCACCACGTACGGCATCGCCAAGAAGGCCAGCCTGGTGTCGGTGCGCGTGCTGAACTGCCAGGGCAGCGGCACCAACGACGACCTGATCGCCGGGTTCAACTGGGTCCGCACCAACGGCGTCAAGCCTGCGGTGGTCAACTACAGCATCGGCTGCACCAGCCCGTGCACCAGCCAGGCCATGGACACGGCGGTCAGCAACCTGATCAGCTCGGGCATCCAGGTCGTCATGGCGGCGGGCAACTCCGGCGACAACGCCTGCAACTACAGCCCGCAGGCGGTTTCGGCGGCGGTGACCGTCGGCAACTCCAACAGCTCCGACGCGCGCAACAGCACCAGCAACTACGGCACCTGCCTGGACCTGTTCGCGCCGGGCACGAGCATCGTGTCGGCGTCGTACTCCAGCAACAACGGCAGCGCCACGATGACCGGCACCTCGATGGCGTCCCCGCACGTCGCCGGTGCCGCCGCGGTCTACCTCGGGCAGAACCCCAACGCGACTCCCGCCCAGGTCCGCGATGCGCTGGTCAACAACGCCACCACTGGAAAGATCACCAGCCCGGGTACCGGTTCGCCGAACCGCCTGCTGTACACGGGCTTCATGAACGGCGGGACCCAGCCGGGCAACCCGTCGGTGACCAACCCCGGTAACCAGAGCACCGGCGTCGGTCAGTCGGTCGACCTGCAGCTGCAGGCGTCCGGCGGCACCACCCCGTACACCTGGAGCGCCTCGGGTCTGCCCGCCGGCCTGTCGATCGGCTCGTCGACCGGCCGGATCACGGGCAGCCCGACCACTGCGGGCACGTCGAACGTCACCGTCACGGTGACGGACTCGGCGAGCAAGACCGGGACGGCCAACTTCACCTGGACGGTCACGTCCGGTGGCGGCGGCTGCACCCCGGTGCAGGTGGTCGGCAACTCCAGCCTGGAGAACGGCACCACCCCGTGGACCGCGAACAGCGGCGTGATCGGCGCCTGGTCGGGTTACGGCTACCCGGGCCACACCGGCACGCGCAGCGCGTGGCTGGGCGGCCAGGGCCAGACCCACACCGATTACCTCTCCCAGTCGGTGACCATTCCCGCCGGCTGCACGAGTGTGACGCTGCGCTACTGGGTCCGGATCAGCACCGCCGAGAACGACGGTCTGGTCTACGACCGGCTGACCGTGACCATGGGCAGCACGACGGTCGCCTCCGCCACGAACCTCGACGCCAACTCGGGTTACGTGGAGAAGGTGGTCAACGTGAGCCAGTTCGCCGGGCAGACGGTGACGCTGAAGTTCAACGGAGTCGAGGACCAGAGCCTGCAGACCAGCTTCGTCATCGACGATGTGACCATCAGCGCCTCCTGACAAACCGGGGGGAGGGTGGCGGTCGGGCGTCTCACGAGGACGCCCGACCGCTAGGCCGTGTCGTCAAAGGTTTGACATGCGTGGATGATGTTTGGCGTGGTGCGTCGTCATGAGTTGTCTGATGTCGAGTGGGCTGCGTTGGAGCCGTTCCTGCCGCCGGTGGTGACCGGTGGCAGGCCGCGGTCGGACGACCGTCGTGTGCTCAACGCGGTGGCGTGGAAGATCCGGTCGGGGGTGCCGTGGCGGGACCTGCCGGAACGGTACGGGTCGTGGGGGTCGGTCTACACCCGTTTCCGCAGGTGGGCACTGGATGGGACGTTCACCGCGATGCTGGCCGGGGTCCAGGCCCGTGCGGGTGCGGCCGGTGACGTCGACTGGTTGGTGTCGGTGGACTCCACAGTCGTACGCGCTCATCAGCATGCCGCGGGTGCCAAAAGGGGCGATCGGAAACCGGCGAATCGGATCACGCCCTCGGACGATCGCGAGGCGGTCTGACCACGAAGATCCATGCCGCGTGCGACGGTCGTGGCCGGGTCCTGGCGTTCGTGCTCACCGGCGGGCAGGTCAACGACTTCACCGCGTTCGAGCCGCTGATGGCCGCGATCCGGATACCCCGGCTCGGACCGGGCCGGCCCCGGGCCCGTCCGGATCACGTCATCGCGGACAAGGGCTATTCGTCGAAGGCGGTGCGGGCGTACCTGCGTCGGCGCGGCATCGGGCACACGATCCCCGAACGCAGCGACCAGCAGGCCAACCGCACCCGGCGCGGGCAGCGGGGTGGACGGCCACCGGTGTTCGACCGGCAGGTCTACCGGCGCCGCAACGTCGTCGAGCGCTGCTTCAACCAGCTGAAACAGGCCAGAGGCGTGGCCACCCGGTACGACAAGACCCGTACCTCCTACCAGGCGACCATCACCATCGCCGCGCTACTCCAGTGGATCTGACCCCTTTGACGACACGGCCTAGTCCCACTCCCAGCGCATGCCCACGATGCCCGGCGGCACGTCCGATCCGATCAGATGGGCCCCGTGCGTCGAGCCGATCCACACCTCGCGTACGCCCTGGTCCGGCGCGTTCACGCCGCGCCGCTCGAACCTGTAGCACCGGGCCGGCACCGCGTCGCGGTGGAACTGCAACTGCAGCAGGTACTCCCCGACCGGCACCGAGAAGCCCCGGTAGTAGATGTCGGTCGGCGCGGCGGAGCTGCTCAGGAACTCGTACTCCAGCACCACCGTGTCGCCCTGCGACAGCATCCGGTCGAAGATGATCTCGGCGGCGCACACGCCGCTGTCCGGATCGGTGCGCACCCGGCCCAGGCGGCAGTTGCGCAGCGCGTTGATCTGCACCGGGGCGCCCAGGTCGTCGGTGCGGAAGATGCCGACCGTGCGCGACACCCGGTCCACATTGGCCCGCAGCACCTGGCGGCAGCTGAGGCTGATCTCCTGCCGCTGCGCCCCGACCTGGTACACGTCGTGCAGGCTGAGCCGGCTCAGCTCGTGGTAGAGCCAGCGATCCAGCTCGCCGATCATCTTGGCGACGCTGGTCGAGTCGGTGAACAGCCGGTCGATGTCGATGGTCCCGGGTGGCTGGCCCAGCCAGCGCCCGCGCGGACGGCGCGGCCCGAGCTGGGCGATCAGCGATTCGGCGGGCAGCGACAGGATCTGCTCCAGCAGCCGGACCGCCTTCATCGATTCGGGGCGCTCGGGGCGGCTGCGGCCCCGGCGCCAGTAGCTCAACGTGGTGGTGCTGACTGTGATCCCGGCAGCGGCCAGCCGCTCCTGGATCTCCTCCAACCGCATTCCCCGGTCTTCGATGGCCAGGTGGAGCACGGCGGAGAACGGGCCGGTACGCAGCGCGTGCGCCAGGTCCCGGCCGACCGAGTCCGGTCGAGCCTTCTCCATGAACGCTGAGTATCGTCACCACCCCGCCATCCCGCCACCGCAGTCAGCGGCGAGAAACGGAAGGGCCCCTTCGTCGGCTCGCGTCAGCGAGACGAGCAGAAGTTCTGCTCGCTTCCGACGAAGAAGGGCCCCTTCTTGACGGCGGCGCTCAGCCGGGCAGCAGCGACTGGTCCGGTTCCGGGAGGCGGTGCACCACGATCCCGGCCAGACCCGGGCCGACGTGCGCGGCCACCACCGCGCCGACCTCGCTGGTGTAGAGCTCGCACAGCCGGTCGCCGAGGCGTTCCTGCAGCGCCGCCGCGACCGAACCGGCTCGCTCGGCGGCGGCCAGATGGTGCACCGCGACCTCGACCGGGCCGTCCCCGGCCGCCTGCACCGCGAGCGCGACCAGCCGGTCCAGCGCGCGGGCGGCGGTGCGCACCTTGTCGCGCATGGAGATGCCGCCGGCCGAGACCTCCAGCAGCGGCTTGACCGCCAGCGCCGTGCCGACCAGCGCGGACGCGGCGTTGATGCGGCCGCCCCGGCGCAGATGCTCCAGCGTGTCGACGTAGAAGAAGGTGGAGGTGCGGCTGATGGTGGCCAGGGCCGCCTCGCGTACCCCCTTGAGGTCTTTGCCCTCTGCCGCCGCCCGCGCCGCGGCCAGGGCCGGGAAGCCCACGCCCATCGCCGCCGAGCAGGAGTCGACCACCTCGACCGGACCGTCCGCCTGCTTGGCCGCGATCGCGGCCGAGCCGAGCGTGCCCGACAACGCCCCGGCCAGGTGCACCGAGACGACGCCGTCGGCACCGGCGGCGAACAGCTGGTCGTACACCTGCTTGAACTCGGCCGGGGTGGGCTGGGAGGTGGTGACCGAGACCCGGCGCGCGGTCAGCGCCACGGCGACCTCGGCCGGGCTGACGTCGAGGCCCTCCCGGCCGGAGACCCCGCCGAGCACGATGTGCAGGGGCACCACGGTGAGCGTCCCGTCGCCGATGGCGGCGGGCAGGTACGCGGTGGAGTCGGTGACGACGGCTACGGCCATGCGCGCACGTTAGCCTGTCACGACGGCCGTGCCGAGATGACCTCGAGCACGGGCCCCATCTGGCAGATGGTCGCGATGTCGGTGCGGATCCGTCCGGTGACCATGAGCTGCGCCCCGGGCTTGACCACGTCCTTGTCTCCGCCCATGAGCTGGTAGGTCCGGCCGGGCGTACGCAGCACCGTGCAGCCGCCCTCCAGCTCGACCCGCTCGACCGTGCCGGAGACGGTGATCTCGTCCTTGGCGGGCGGCGGGATGCTCGGACCGCCCTTGGGCGGCTTGGGTGCGCTCGCGCCGGGCGACGGTACGCCGGTCACGCCGACCTCCCCACTGGGCGTGCCGTTCGGCTCGCCGGTGTCGGTGCGCGCACAGCCGGCCAGCAGGCCGCCCAGGAGCGTCACGGCCAGCAGTGCGTGCGTCAGGTGCTTTCGCGTCGTCATGTCAGGTGGGACGTTACCGGCCCGGCACAAGTTGCGCGAGCGCTGCTCAGACGCCCACGTTGTAGGCCGACATCCGCCACCCGTGCTCGGTGGAGTGGGTCAGGTCGACCCAGTGGCAGTTCTGCAGCGGCATGATCGTGGGCAGCGTCTCGTACGGCCAGCCCAGCAGCGTGGCGGTGCCGTACTTGATGGCGGCGCCGTGCGAGGCGAGCACCGTGGTCGCGCCCGGTGCCGCCTCGGCGGCCTGCCGGATGACCTCGACGACCCGCTTGCCCAGGTCGGCCAGCGGCTCGACCCCGTCACCCGGCTCGTCGACAGCGTCGCGCCAGCCCTGCCACGAGTTCGGGAACCGTTCCCTGACCTCGGTCATGAGCAGGTTCTCCCACTGACCGAAGCCGCGTTCGCGCAGTCGCGAGTCGCGCTCGGGCACCAGGCCGGTCAGCTCCGCCAGCGCGGCCGCGGTGTGCGCGGCGCGACTGAGGTCGCTGGTGACCAGCCGGATCGGGTTGCGGCGGGCCAGCGCCGGGGCCGCCGCGGCGGCCTGCGCCCGCCCCTTGTCGTTGAGCGGCGCGTCGTGCTGCCCCTGCACCCGGCCCTCGGCGTTGTAGTTCGTGTTGCCGTGGCGCCAGAGGATGATCCGGGTGAGGCCGTGCTCCGGGCCGCGCTCGTTGCTCACGCGGCGTCCTGGGCCGCCAGGTGGCGGTCGACGAACTCGATGCGGGCGCAGTCCTTCCACAACCGGTCCAGCGCGTAGAACTCGCGCTCCTCGCTGTGCTGCACGTGCACCACGATGTCGTTGAAGTCCAGCAGCACCCAGCGGCCGGTGCGCTCACCCTCGCGGCGCACGGGCTTGGCCTTCTCGGGCAGCTGGAGCAGGGCATCCTCGATGGCGTCGACGATGGCGAGCACCTGGCGTTCGTTGGAGGCGGAAGCGACCACGAAGACGTCGGTGATGACGAGCTGGTCGCCCACGTCCAGCAGGACGATGTCCTCGGCCTTCTTGTCGGCGGCGGCCTGCGCCGCGGCCAGCGCCATCTCGACGGCACGCTCGGTTGCGGGCACCTTGGTCCTCTCGTTCGGCTGCCTGGCGCCGGTACGCGTCCAGGTTCAGCATCAAGAGTCTCACAGGCGCGGGTGAAGACGCCGCCGAGATTGCGACGAGGTGCGCCAGCCCACCGACGATCAGCGGTAAAGGCGGCGTTTTGTGATGTATTGCACTACCCCGTCCGGTACCAGATACCAGACGGGCTGGCCCGCGGCGACGCGGCGGCGGCAGTCGGTGGACGAGATCGCCATCGCGGGTACCTGGACCAGGCTCACCACGTCGGCGGGCAGGTGGCCCACCGTGAGGTCGAACCCGGGCCGGGTCACGCCGACGAAGTGGGCCAGCTCGAACAGCTGCTCCGCGTCCTTCCAAGAGAGGATCTTGGAGAGCGCGTCGGCACCGGTGATGAAGAACAGCTCGGTCTTCTCACCGTACTGCGCGCGCAGTTCCCGCAGCGTGTCCACGGTGTAGGTCGGGCCGTCCCGGTCCACGTCGACCCGGCTGACGGAGAACCGCGGGTTCGACGCGGTCGCGATGACCGTCATCAGGTAGCGGTCCTCCGCCGGCGTGACCGGGTTGCCGGACTTCTGCCACGGCTCCCCGGTCGGCACGAACACGACCTCATCGAGGGCGTAGCGGTCGGCCACCTCGCTGGCTGCCACGAGGTGTCCGTGATGGATGGGATCGAACGTCCCGCCCATGATCCCGATACGACTCGCCACGCCCTCCAAGGTACGTCAGCCCCTCGCCCGCAACGCCCGCGCCAGATCGTCGGTGGCGTCGGCCAGCGCCCGGCGCACCAGCGGGTGCATCGTCCCGGCCAGCGCCTGCTCGGCGGCGGCCAGCGTCACGGGCGACACGGCGTAGCCCGGGTAGGCGGCCGAGGCCAGGTGGCCCAGCATGTCGCCGGAGCGGCCGGTCGAGGCGGGCAGCTCGGCGAAGAAGCGCGCCACGTACGGCTCGGTCAGCTCCGCGTGCTCGGGCTGCCACAGTCCCTGCCCCGCCGCGATGCAGATCCGGTTGGACCGGCCCTGCTCGGTGACGACCAGGTCGAACGCCCACGCCTTGGCCTGCGGATCCGGACGCGACGCGCGGGCGCGCACCGCCTCCTGCTCGCCGCGGGCGCTGGTGTCACGGGCCAGCTCGGCGTCGATCTCCGCCTCGGACACGTCACCGAGCACCGACAGCCGGTTCAGCACCGACCAGCGCAGCTCGCTGTCGACGGCCAGACCCTCGGGCACCCCAATGCCGCCGAGCCAGCCGCGCAGCAGCTCGCGCTCGCCGGGGCCCGCCAGCGCGGTCAGCGACCGCGCGCCGACGAGCTGGCGGCTGCTGCCCGCATCGGCGGTCTCCAGCAGCGTGCGCGCCGCCGCGGCCAACGCGGCCCGGCCCTGCTCGCGCAACGCGCCCGGCAGGTACGTGTTGACCGCCAGGCGGGCCAGCGCGAACACCGACTCGGCCAGGGTCACGTCGGGCTCGCCGGGCAGCACCTCGGCGGCCAGCCGCACGAACTCCAGCGCGGGCCACTCGGCGTCGCGGGTGGCGTCCCAGGCGCTGTTCCACAGCAGGGCGCGGGTCAGCGAGTCCGGCTGCGCGGCGAGCAGGCTCGCCAGCTCCGGCCGGGTCCGGTCGTCCACCCGGATCTTGGCGAAGGTGAGGTCGCCGTCGTTGAGCAGCAGACCCTTTCCGCGTACGCCGGACAGCAGCGGCACCGGCGTCACCTCGCCCGACACCTCGATCTCGGTGCGCTGCCACTGCCCCTGCTCGTCGAACCAGCCCAGGCCGATGCGGTGCGGGCGCAGCACCGGGTACGCCGACGGCGCGGTCTGCACCACCGCGACCGACTCATACGACCCGTCCGCCGCCCAGGTGATCTCCGGGCGCAGTGTGTTCACCTGCGGGGTGCGCAGCCAGTCGCGCGCCCACGCCTGCAGGTCCCGGCCGCTGGCCTGCGACAGCGCGTCGAGCAGGTCGGCCAGGGTGGCGTTGCCCCAGGCGTGCTTGTCGAAGTACGCCCGCAGCCCGGACAGGAACGCCTCGTCCCCGATCCACGCCACCAGCTGCCGCAGTGCCGAGCAGCCCTTGGCGTAGGAGATGCCGTCGAAGTTGGCGAACGCCGCGTCGGTGTCGACGACCTCGGTCGGTGCGATCGGGTGCGTCGAGGGGCGCTGGTCGGCGGCGTACCCCCAGGATTTGCGACCGACGCCGAACCGGGTCCACGACTGCGGCCACGGCGTCACCTCGGCCACCAGCCGGTAGCCCATGTACGTGGCGAACGACTCGTTCAGCCACAGGTCGTCCCACCAACGCATGGTGACCAGGTCACCGAACCACATGTGCGCCATCTCGTGCGCGATGATGGCGGCCCGCTCCAGCCGCTCGGTGTCGGTGACGGCGGCGCGGAACAGCAGCTCGTCGCGGAACACGACCAGGCCGGGGAACTCCATCGCCCCCCAGCTGAACTCGGGCACGAACGCCTGGTCGTACTTGCCGAACGGGTAGCGCACGCCGAACAGCTCGTGGTAGCGGTCCAGGAACGCCTTGGTCAGCATGAAGATCTCGGGGGCGTCGCGATGCAGGATCTCCGCGTAGCTCGCGCGCGCCACGATCGCCATGTCGATGCCGTCGTGGTGGTCGTCCACCTGCACGTACGGCCCGGCCACCAGCGTGATCAGGTAGGTGGCGACCGGCTTGGTGACGGCGAACTCCCACCGGCCCGGGGCGGTCTGGGTGCCCTCGCCGTTGGCGCGCACCAGCCAGGACGGGTCAGCGGTGACGGACAGGGTCACCGGCGCCTTCAGGTCGGGCTGGTCGAAGCAGGCCATGAACCGGGGCGCGTCGGTGATCGAGGGCTGCGCGTACGTGTAGACCAGGCCGTCGGCCGGGTCCACGAAGCGGTGCATGCCCTCGCTGGTGCGGGTGTAGGCGTACTCGGCGGTCACCTCGACGGTGTTGCTCGCGGCCAGCCCGTCCAGGGCCAGCCGCCCGTCGGCGAAGGCCGACTCGGGCAGCGGCACGCCGTTGAGCGTCGCCGACAGCAGGCGCTCCGGCCGCGCCTCGAGGAAGGTGGTGGCGCCAGGGATGGCGTCGAAGCGGACGGTGGTCACGCTGCGGAAGGTCTCCTCACCGGTAGTGAGGTCGACTTCGAGCCCGTACGACAGCTGCCGCACGGTAGCGGCGCGTGAGACGGCTTCGGCATGGGTGAGGCTGCGCTGCGTCATGCGTGACATCCTGCCTGATCGAGCCCCCTTGCCCGCATGCCGGTTGCCGCCCGGCGGGATCCGGTGCCACAATCGGCACATGCGGATGACGACCAACCTGTGGTGGCTGCCCTAGACCGGCGGCCCGCATCCGTATGACCTCACCAGGCCGCCTGACCGGGCGGCCTTTCTCGTGCACAGGGTGCACCTCCCGGTTCGGCGACCACGATCCCGACGGGAGAACCGACATGACCCTCACCGCCACGAACCCGGCCACGCACCGCCCCACCGCGACCCGCATCCGCCGCCTGACCGGCTGCAAACCCACCGGCCACCTGCATCTGGGCACGCTGCTCGGGATGATCCGGCCGATGCTCGCCGCCCAGCACGACACCGACTCGATCATGATGATCGCCGACCTGCACGCGCTCACCGTCGAACACAACCCGGCCCGCCTGCGCGAATACGTCGCCGAGCAGGCCCGGGTGCTGCTCGCGGCCGGGATCGACCCCGACCGCACCATCCTGTACGTGCAGTCCGACCTGCCCGAACACACCGGGCTGCACTACCTGCTGGAATCCGCGACCGGCTATGGCGAGGCGCAGCGGATGACGCAGTTCAAGGAGAAGGGCGCCGGGGCCGCCGGGGTCCGGCTCAGCCTGCTCACCTACCCGGTGCTGATGGCCGCCGACATCCTGCTGCACGACACCGACGCGGTGCCGGTCGGCGACGACCAGACCCAGCACCTGGAACTGGCCCGCACCATCGCCACCCGCTTCAACGCCCGCTACGGCGAGGTGTTCACGGTGCCGGTCGGGCAGCGGCCGGGCGTGGCGGCGCGGGTGATGGATCTGACCGAGCCGAGGGCCAAGATGGGCAAGACCAACGAGGCCGCGCTGGGCACGATCGGGCTGCTCGACCCGCCGGACCTGGTACGGCGCAAGGTCATGCGCGCCGTCACCGACACGCTCGGGGTGGTCGGCCACGACCGCGATGCGCAGCCCGGCGTGACGAATCTGCTGGAGATCTACCAGGCGTGCACCGGCGAGCCGGGCGGGTTCACGTCGTACGGCGCGCTCAAGGCGGGGGTGGTCGACGCGGTGGTGGCGCAGCTGGAGCCGATCCAGCGGGCCTACGCGGCGCTGTCGCCGCGGGAGGTGGACCGGGTGCTCGCCGACGGGGCCGAACGTGCTCACCCGCGGGCTGCCGCGACACTGCGGCGAGCCGGCGAGGCGATCGGTCTGGGCGGCCGAGGCCGCTAGGACCGAACAATCTTCTTCGTGAAGCAGATGGAAGCGGGGTTGTGCACGTACCTGCCGTACGGCTCGGTGCGCTGGTAGCCCACCGATTCGTACAGCGCGATCGCCTCGGGCTGGTTCTCGCCGGTCTCGAGGAGCAGCGTGTCCCATCCCTGGGCGGTGGCCCGTCGTTCCAAAGCCGCGAGGATGCGGCGGGCCACCCCGGCGCGGCGATGCGCCGGTGTCACATACATTCGCCTGATCTCGCCGACCCCGGTCTCGTGCGGAGTGATCGCTCCACAACCGACCGGCTGCCCCAGTACGTACGCCACGACGAAGTGGGCGCGGGGGTTCAAGGGGGTTCGCGTCGTGCCCGGATACCGCGTGAGAAGTTCGTCCTCAGCGGCGAGTACGAGCGCGGTCACATCAGGGTGGGTGATCTCACGGTGCTGGATCAACACCGGCGTGACGCTATCCAGGGCTTGTTTCGAGAGTGTTTCACGCTCCGCACAGCGCTCACCTCACCCCGAAACAAAAGGAAGGGCCCCTTCTTATCGCCTTGCGTAGAAGAAGGGGCCCTTCTTAACTTCTGTGAACCAGGCGCGACTCAGCGCTTGTCGTCGGCGTCCGCGTCCGCGTCCGCGTCCGCGTCGGCGTCGGCGTCGGCGTCGGCGTCGGTCTCGTCGTAGTCGTCGAAGTCCGCGTCGTCGCCCTCGTCATCGGCGAGGTCGGCGTCCAGGTCGTCCTGGAGCCACTCGTCGCCGGCCGTGTCGCCCTCCTCGCGCTGGCGACGTGCCTTGCGGGCGGCCAGGCGCTCGGCGGCACCGGGCCGGGTCGGCTCCCCGTCGATGCGGATGTCGGTGCCCCGGTTGCCCGGCACGTAGTCGGCTCCGGCGTACACCGTGGGCTGCCAGTCGAACTCCATGGTGCCGATGCGCACCGGGTCGCCCGGCTGCGCGCCGAGCTTGGCCAGCTTCGCCTCGACCCCGAGGCGGGCCAGCCGGTCGGCCAGGTAGCCGACAGCCTCGTCGTTGTCGAAGGTGGTCTGCCGCACCCAGCGCTCCGGCTTGCTGCCGCGCACCACCCAGACCCCGGCCTTGTCCTGCTCGATCTCGAAGCCGGAGTCGTCGACCGCCTTCGGGCGCAGCACGATGCGGGTCGGCTCCAGCACCGGCTTGGCGGCGCGGTGCTCGTCGACCATGCGGGCCAGCGCGTAGATCAGATCCTGCAGGCCCTCACGGGTCGCGGCGCTCACGGCGTAGATCGGCCAGCCGTACTTCTCCAGGTCGGGGCGGACGATGTCGGCCAGATCCCGCCCGTCCGGTACGTCGATCTTGTTGAGCACGATGATCCGGGGCCGGTCCCCCAGCCCGCCGTACTGCGCCAGCTCGGCCTCGAGCGCGTCGATGTCGGCGACCGGGTCACGGTTGGGCTCCAGCGTGGCGGTGTCGACGACGTGCGCCAGCACCGCGGTGCGCTCGATGTGGCGCAGGAAGTCCAGGCCCAGGCCCTTGCCGTCGGCGGCACCCGGGATCAGCCCCGGCACGTCGGCCACGGTGAACGTCTGGTCGCCCGCCTGCACCACGCCCAGGTTCGGCACCAGCGTGGTGAACGGGTAGTCGGCGATCTTGGGCTTGGCCGCGGAGATCACCGAGATCAGCGACGACTTGCCCGCACTCGGGAAACCCACCAGGCCGACGTCGGCGACGCTCTTGAGCTCGACCACCACGTCCAGCCGGTCGCCGGGCTCGCCCAGCTCGGCGAAGCCGGGCGCCTTGCGCCGGGAGCTGGCCAGCGCGGCGTTGCCGCGGCCGCCCCGGCCGCCCCGGGCGATCTCCAGGGTGGTGCCGGTGCCCACCAGGTCGGCGATGATCTCGCCGTCGGTGGTCTGCACGACGGTGCCGTCGGGCACCTTGAGCACCAGGTCACCGCCATTGGCGCCTTCGCGGTTGTTGCCCGCGCCGCCCTTGCCGTTCGGTGCCTTGAGGTGCGGGTGGAAGTGGAAGTCCAGCAGCGTGTGCACGTTCGGGTCGACGACCATCAGAATGCCGCCGCCGTGCCCGCCGTTGCCCCCGTCGGGGCCGCCGAACGGCTTGAACTTCTCCCGGTGGATGGAGACGCAGCCGTGCCCGCCGTCACCCGCCTGCAGGTGCAGCACCACGCGATCCACGAAGGTCGCCACGTTCCATCCTCCAGCTATGTAGATCTAAGTCAGCATATGCCCGGTCTACGGGCATGCTCACGTACTGGCGCGAGCTTCCGAAGAAGCAGCGCCTGCCAGGGCCCGCGCATGCCCGGGAACCGCTGGGACGCGCGCCACAGTGCGGCGCCGCGATCGACGCGACCGCCCCGAGCCGCGAGCCCGTTCCCGCGCTTTCGGGGAACAGGAAATCTTGGGCCGGTTTCCTGCGCTTCCCCAAAAGCACAGCCAACACCGGCCGCCGAGGCCGAGGTGAGGTGACCTCGGCCGGAAACGGAAAGAGGCGGGAAGGCGCAGCGCGCCTTCCCGCCTCT
Source organism: Catellatospora tritici (assembly GCF_019083965.1). Classification (GTDB taxonomy): domain Bacteria; phylum Actinomycetota; class Actinomycetes; order Mycobacteriales; family Micromonosporaceae; genus Catellatospora; species Catellatospora tritici. The sequence goes on along the minus strand of NZ_JAHRCY010000027.1, from coordinate 31,450 downwards.
TTCGAGCAATCAGCCCTCGACCGGGACGATGCTGACGGTCTTGCGGCCACGCTTGAGGCCGAACTGCACCGCACCGTGGGCCAGCGCGAACAGCGTGTCGTCGCCACCACGGCCGACCAGGTCACCCGGGTGGAACTTGGTGCCACGCTGGCGGATGAGGATCTCGCCGGCGGAGACGACCTGACCGCCGAAACGCTTCACGCCGAGCCGCTGGGCGGCGGAGTCGCGACCGTTGCGCGAGCTGGATGCACCCTTTTTATGTGCCATCTCGAGGCCTACTTCCCGCTCTTGATGCCGGTGACCTTGACCTGGGTCAGCGGCTGACGGTGACCCTGCCGCTTGTGGTAGCCGGTCTTGTTCTTGAACTTGTGGATCCGGATCTTCGGGCCCTTGGTGTGGGCCACGACCTCACCGGAAACAGAAACCTTGGCAAGCTTCGCCGCGTCGGTCACCAGGTCGCTGCCATCAACGAGCAGCACTGCGGACAGTGCGACCACGTCGCCGGGCGCGCCCGCGAGCTTCTCGACCTCGATCACGTCGCCCTCGGCGACCTTGTACTGCTTGCCGCCGGTCTTGACGATCGCGTACATGAGACGCGGACTCCTGTCGTAGCTCTGGCGGATGACTTGCGCACGGCGCGTCCTGGCCGAATGACCGGCCGGCACACACGCACACATGCGGCGCCTGTAAGAGCACCGCAGAGAAGACTACGTCATGGCCTGCCCGATGCCCAAACCGGGCGGCCTGTCGGCACGGCGCGGGTGACTGTGCTCACCCGCGCCGTGCCCGCGGCTCACTTGCCGCAGAGGGTCTTGACCTTCTCACCGGCGGCGGAGAACTCCGGCGTCGAGAGCGCGGCCTGGATCTTGGTGATGTCGCCGTTGGCCGCGCCGACGGCGGCCAGGCCGGTCGCCAGCGTCGCCAGGTCGGACTGCACAGCCGCCTTCAGGTCGGCGTCCGCGATCACGGCGGCGTCCTTGCCATAGGCGGTCTGGAAGGCCGTCAGGTCCGCCAGCAGCTCGGTCGCGGCGTCCTTCTGCGCGGCCGGGTCGGCCAGCTTCGGCATAAGCGCGGTGATCTTGGTGGTGAAGTCGTCGGTGGCCTTGGTCAGGTTCGCGCAGGCGGTCGCCTTGTCGACACCGGCCGGGGAGCTGGCAACCGACGGTGCCGAGCTGGCACCGGGGTTGTCGACCGGGGTGTCGGCGCAGGCCGCGGCGCCGAAGAGCGCCACGCCCAGGGTTGCGGCAGCGAGAATGCGTCGCATCAGGGGTTCCTTCGGGATAGCGGGGTGAAACGGACAGACAGCTGCCCGGCGAAACTGCCCAGGCAGCATAGACAGCCCATACCCACCGACGGCCGGACGATACCGGACAGCCGGTGGATATGTGCCGAAGCTCGGTGTGCCGAGGCTCAGGAAGACGGGCAGATCTTGTCCAGGGCCTCGCCGGCGGCGGTGAGGTCCGCGCTGAACAGGATCTCCTGGATCTTCGACGGGTCCTGGGCCAGCTTCTGCGGGTCGGCCAGCGCCGTCCGCGAGGCGTCCAGCGCCTTGGTCATGTCCGCCAGCGCCTTCTTCAGCGCCGGGTCGGCGGCCTTGTCGGACTCGGCCTTGAGCGCGGTCGACAGCGTCGTGTAGTCCTTGGCCAGGTCGTCCAGGAACGCCTTCGCCTTGGCCGGGTCGCTGAGCGCGGTGCCGGCCTGCTGCGCCTTGGTGATGATCGTGGTGGCGAACGTCTCGCCCGCCTTGTTCACGGCGGCGCAGACGGTCTTGGAGTCGGCGGTGCCGGTGGCGGTGCCGCCGGTGGCACCCGCGGTCGGGCTGGCCTCGGCCGTGGCGCCCGCGGAGGCGGCGGCCGAAGCCGAGGGCTGCGCGTCGGCCACCGGGCTGTCGGCACAGGCGGCGGCCGTGGCAAGGGTCAGGCCCAGGGTGACGGCGAGCAGGACGCGTCGCATCGTGGGGATTCCTCCGAAACGGGACGGACAGCGAACTGCCCGGGGTCGTGGCAACGTACCCCGGGCAGCTTACGCAGTTCGTGCGACAGCGCATCTTTTCCCGCGCATGCCGTACCGATTCGTTACGGGCGGGTGCGGCGACGGCCTCCCCGCCGCGTACGGCGACGCGTGGGCACGTCAGCCGCGTCTTCCGCCCCCTCGTCGTCCCCGCCGTCGCCCTCGTCGTCGACCGACTCGTAACGCGACAGGTCGTAGCCGGCGGTGTCGTAGTACTCGGGGTCGTCCTGGGACTTCTTCGGCGCCGGCAGGGCCGGAGCCGACTTGACCTGCACCGGGGCCGACTGCTGCACCGGGGCCGGAGGAGCCGCCTTACGGTCGGATACCGGCTCCGTGTGAATGATCACACCACGGCCCTTGCAGTGCTCGCACGGCTCGCTGAACGCCTCCAGCAGCCCGGCGCCGATGCGCTTGCGCGTCATCTGCACCAGGCCCAGCGAGGTGATCTCGGTGACCTGGTGCTTGGTCCGGTCCCGGCCCAGGCACTCGGTCAACCGCCGCAGCACCAGCTCGCGGTTGCTCTCCAACACCATGTCAATGAAGTCGATGACCACGATGCCGCCCAGGTCGCGCAGGCGCAGCTGCCGCACGATCTCCTCGGCCGCCTCGAGGTTGTTGCGGGTGACCGTCTCCTCCAGGTTGCCGCCCGCACCGGTGTACTTGCCGGTGTTGACGTCCACCACCGTCATCGCCTCGGTGCGGTCGATGACCAGGTGACCACCCGAGGGCAGGAAGACCTTGCGGTCCAGGCCCTTGAGGATCTGCTCGTCGATGCGGTACGTGGCGAACACGTCCGAGACGCCGGTGTGCCGGTGCACCCGGTCCACCAGGTCGGGCGACACGTGGTGCAGGTACGACTGGACGGTCTCGTAGGCGTTGTCGCCCTGGACCACCAGCTCCTTGAAGTCCTCGTTGAACAGGTCGCGGACCACCCGGACCACCAGGTCGGGCTCGCCGTACAGCAGCGCCGGGGCGCCGCCCTCGGCCGCGCGGGCCTGGATGTCCTCCCACTGCGACTGCAACCGCTTGACGTCGCGGGCCAGGTCCTCCTCGGAGGCGCCCTCGGCGGCGGTGCGCACGATCACCCCGGCGCCCTCGGGCACCAGCTTCTTGAGGATGTCGCGCAGGCGCTTGCGCTCCACATCGGACAGCTTGCGGCTGATGCCGGAGGCGTTGCCGTTGGGCACGAACACCAGGTGGCGGCCGGACAGCGCGACGTGGCTGCTCAGACGGGCGCCCTTGTGGCCGAGCGGGTCCTTGGTGACCTGCACCAGCACGGAGTCGCCCGAGCGCAGCGCCTGCTCGATGGAGCGCGAGCGCCCCTCCAGCCCGGCGGCGTCCCAGTTGACCTCACCGGCGTAGAGCACCGCGTTGCGGCCGCGGCCGAGGTCGACGAAGGCGGCCTCCATGCTCGGCAGCACGTTCTGCACCTTGCCGAGGTAGACGTTGCCGACCATGGTCGCGGCCGAGGCGCGGGTGACGTAGTGCTCCACGAGCACGCCGTCCTCCATGACCGCGATCTGGGTGCGGTCGGGGTTCTCCCGGATGACCATGACCCGGTCGACCGCCTCGCGGCGGGCCAGGAACTCCGACTCGGTGAGGATCGGCGGGCGGGTGCGGCGCTGCTCGCGGCCGTCCCGGCGGCGCTGGCGCTTGGCCTCCAGCCGGGTCGAGCCGGAGACGCCCTGCACCTCGTCGCTGACGGCCCGGGGCTCGCGGATGCGTACGACTGTGTGCACGCCGTCCTCGGCGCCGTCCTCGACGTCGCCCGCGCCCTTGCGCCGACGACGGCGGCGGCGCCGCGTCAGCGGCTCCTCCTCGTCGTCGGACTCGGCCTCGGCCTCGACCGGCTCGCCGGTCTCCTCGTCGGTCAGCTCGTCGCCGGCTCCCTTGCCGCGGCCACGGCCACGGCGGCCCCGACGACGACGGGCGCGGCCGTTCTCGCCGCCTTCGTCCTCGTCCTCGTCCTGCTCGGCGGCCGCTTCCTCCTCGGCCTCGACGACGGCGGCCGACTCGGCCTCCTCGCCCCGGCTTCGACGCGAGCGGCGACGACGACGCCCGGACTCGGACGGCTCCGTCTCCTCCTCGGTGCGGCTGTCGGCCTCGGCTCGGGCCTGCTCGGCCCGGGTCTGCTCCGCGCGCGCCAGCTCGGTGCGCGCCTGCTCGGCCCGAGCGGCCTCGGGTGCCATGAACAGCACGGAGATGGCCGGGCGGCGCGGCGCGGGCTCCTCGGCGGGCACGGCGGCCTCGGCGGCGAGCTCCTCCTCGGCCTCCTCGGCTTCGGCCTGCTCGGCCAGTTCCGCGGCGTCCTGCTCGGCGGCGGGGACCGCGCTGGGCACGGCAAGGACCGGCGCGGCAGCTACGGGAGCTTCCGTCTCATTCGCCGCAGACTCGCCAGAGATGTCGGCTTCCGCCGCTTTCTTGCGGCGACGGGTGGTCTTCTTGACCGGCGCGGCGCTTTCGTCCCCGCCGTCCGGTTCCTCGGCCGCGGCGGCGCGCTTGCGCGTACGGCGACGCACGGTCGCCTCCGCCGGGGCTTGCTCAGGCTCTGCGGCGTCCTGTGGCGCCGACGCCTCGTTCGAGGCGTCAGCGCTGGTCACGCCACTGTCAACGCGCTGCACATCCGCGTCGTGCGGTGGCTGCGCGCCATGGGTTGCGTCGTCGGCGTTGTCGGGCCGATCCGCGGGCTCGTGGTCGAGCATCCGGCTGTTCTCCAGTTCTGGCGGTCCCGGGCGCGTAGACGAACGCAGCCACTCAGGAGCACCGGTGTTTTCCGTCGTTCCACCAGCCCGAGCACCAGGTCAGGCGCTACGGGCCGGCTTTGCGCCGAAGTCTGCCGACAGCGCTAGCCAAGCGGGCTAACGCTCGCCGATGGCGACGGGGTCGCGGTCCGCCTCGAGCGGGTCCACGATCTCCCCCTGCGGGGTCAACGTGCCCTGTGCCAGTCGGGTCGCCCGCGCACTTCGCAGTGAGTGGGGCGGCGACGGCTCCAGGTCGGCCACCACGCGCAGGCCGGACAGGACGTCATCGGGTCGCACGGAGGGAGTGACCTGCCGCACGACAAGGTCGAGTATCGCACACGGCGCGGTCTCGACCACGCCAGGTGGCCGGGTCTGTGACCGGACAGCCGCGATGTGCACCACAGCGTCCCTGGTGTCGAAGGTGCGCCGACCCTGTTTGGTCATACGTTCGACCAAAATCTCACTCTGAGCGACGAACGCCGCCACCGCGGTAGCCAGTTGGTCGTCGCCGACACCCGGAAGCTCGATACGCCACTGCGAGGCGGTGATGCGGTCGGCCAGGCTGCCCGGTACGGCCGCCTCGACCGCCTCCAGCACGTCCAGGCCCGGCGACAGCGCCGCGTCCAGCGCCTTGGCCAGCCGCTCCGGCTCGACCCGCTCGCGCAGGCCCAGCTCCAGGTACTCGGCCTCCGAGGCCACCCCGGTGGGGGCGGCGCTGGCGTAGGAGATCTTCGGGTGCGGGGTGAACCCCTGCGAGTACCCGATCGGCACCCCGGCGCGGAGGATGGCCCGCTCCAGCGCGCGGGCGAAGTCGCGGTGTGAGGTGAACCGCAGCGGGCCACGCTTGGCGTAGCGCAGCCGCACCCGCTGCACGACCGGTGCCTGCCCGCCCTCGGGCTGGTTCTTCGGCTTTCCCACGTCAGGCTCCCGTGGGCACGCGCAGGCCGGTGTTGACCGGCGTGAGGGGCAGCAGCTTGCGGCCGGTGGGCCCGATCTGGATGTTGGTGTCCATCGACGGGCAGACGCCGCAGTCGAAACACGGGGTCCAGCGGCAGTCGTCCTGCTCGTACTCGGTCAGGGCGTCCTGCCAGTCCTGCCAGAGCCAGTCCTTGTCCAGGCCCGAGTCCAGGTGGTCCCAGGGCAGCACCTCGGCCTGTTCGCGCTCGCGGGTGGTGAACCAGTCCAGGTCCACCCCGAAGCCCGGCAGCACCTCGGCGCAGGCGTCGACCCAGCGCCGGTACGAGAAGTGCTCGGTCCAGCCGTCGAAGCGGCCGCCGTCCTCCCAGACCTTGCGGATGACCGCGCCGACGCGGCGGTCGCCCCGGGCCAGCAGGCCCTCGATCAGCGACGGCTCGCCGTCGTGATACCGGAAGCCGATGGCCCGGCCCAGCGAGCGGTCGGAGTTGATCTCCTGCTTGAGCGCGCGCAGCCGCCCGTCGATCACCTCGGGGCGCTCCATGGCGGCCCACTGGAACGGGGTGTGCGGCTTGGGCACGAACCCGCCGATCGACACGGTGCAGCGGATGTCCTTGGAGCCGGTCGCCTGGCGGCCGGACTTGATGACCTCGTGCGCCAGGCGCGCGATCTGCAGCACGTCCTCGTCGGTCTCGGTCGGCAGGCCGCACATGAAGTACAGCTTCACCTGCCGCCAGCCGTTGGAGTACGCGGTGACGACGGTGCGGATGAGGTCCTCCTCCGTCACCATCTTGTTGATCACCTTGCGGATGCGCTCCGAGCCGCCCTCGGGCGCGAACGTCAGACCGGTGCGGCGCCCGTTGCGCGACAGCTCCTGGGCCAGGTCGATGTTGAACGCGTCCACCCGGGTGCTGGGCAGCGACAACGACACGTTGGTGCCGTCGTACTGGTCGGCCAGGCCCTTGCAGATGTCGCCGATCTCGGAGTGGTCGGCGCTGGACAACGACAGCAGGCCCACCTCGTCGAAGCCGGAGAACTCCAGCCCCTCCTTCACCATCTGCCCCACGGTGGTGATCGAGCGCTCGCGCACCGGGCGGGTGATCATTCCCGCCTGGCAGAACCGGCAGCCACGGGTGCAGCCCCGGAAGATCTCCACCGCGAACCGCTCGTGCACCGTCTCGGCCAGCGGCACCAGCGGCTTCTTCGGGTACGGCCAGGCGTCGAGGTCCATGGTGGTGCGCTTGTGCACCCGGAACGGCACCCCGGCGCGGTTGGGCACCACGCGCTGGATGCGGCCGTCGGGCAGGTAGTCCACGTCGTAGAAGCGCGGCACGTACACCGACTCGGTCTTGGCCAGACGCAGCAGCAGCTCGTCCCGGCCGCCGGGGCTGCCCTCGGCCTTCCAGGCGGCCACGATGTCGGTGATCTCCAGGACCGCCTCCTCGCCGTCGCCGAGCACGGCGGCGTCGATGAAGTCGGCGATGGGCTCCGGGTTGAACGCGGCGTGCCCGCCCGCGACCACGATCGGGTGCGAGTCGTCGCGGTCGGCCGCCAGCAGCGGGATCCGCGCCAGGCTCAGCTCGGTGAGCATGTTGGTGTAGCCGAGCTCGGTGGCGAAGGACAAGCCGAACAGGTCGAAGTCGCCGACGGCGCGGTGCGAGTCGACGGTGAACTGCGGCACGTCGTGTTCGCGCATCAGTTTCTCGAGGTCGGGCCAGACCGCGTAGGTGCGCTCGGCGAGGGTGTCCTCGCGCTCGTTGAGCACCTCGTAGAGGATCTGCACGCCCTGGTTGGGCAGGCCCACCTCGTACGCGTCGGGGTAGGACAGCACCCAGCGCACCGTGGCGGACTCCCACGGTTTGACCACGGCACCCAGCTCACCGCCGACGTACTGGATCGGCTTGCTGACCAACGGCAGCAGGAGCTCAAGCTGGGGAAAGACGGAGTCGCCACGCATGGGTAACAAGGGTACGCGCTCGCCCGGGGCCGACCGACCCCGGGCGATGTGAAGCCTATTGTCCGGTTTATTCCTCAGTGGGCTGTCGCTTGGGCGCGTACTTCGCGACGTATTCCTGCCCGGTCAGCCCCTGGATGGCGGCCATCACGGTGTCGGTTATCTCACGTGCCGCGGTGCTCGCCGACTCGGCGTCGCGCCACGCGTCCACCTCGATCGGCTTGCCGAACTTGATGGTGACGTCACCGGCCCGCAGATTCGGCAGGGCCTGGCCGATGGGCTGCACCCGCTCGGTGCCGATGGTGCCCACCGGGATGATCGGCACCCCGGCGGCGAGCGCCAGCCGGGCCACGCCGGTGCGCCCCCGGTAGAGGCGGCCGTCCGGCGAGCGCGTGCCCTCCGGGTAGACGGCGACCAGGCCGCCCTCCTGGAGCACCGGAATGGCGGCGTCGAACGCGCTCAGCGCGGCCCGCCCGCCGGAGCGGTGCACCGGGATCGCGCCCAGCCCGCCCATCAGGTTGCGGAAGAACAGGCCGCTCAGGCCCGTACCGGTGAAGTAGTCCTCCTTGGCCCAGAAGGAGATGTGTCGCGGCACCGCCGAGCCGAGGAAGAACTCGTCGGCGACGGAGAGGTGGTTCCCGGCGAAGATGGCACCCCCCGTGGTGGGGATGTGCTCCTGGCCCTCGACCTTCGGCCGCCAGGCCAGCTTGACCGCGGGCGCGACAGTCCACAATCCGACCGTATAGAGCACCGGCACTTTCTGCCTCCATAGGGTATGAGCTCGCCGGCAGATGAACTTACCGTAGTCCCCTGAACAGGCCCACACCCCCGCAACGCGGCAGCCTCGCGCTCACGTTCTGGGACGCGCGAACGCGCGGGCCGGTACGGCGACACAGCGCCGCACCGGCCCGCGGGTCTGTCCAGGACTGCCGGGCTACTTCATCAGGGCGCTGAGGTCCAGCACGTCCGCGTCGGCCGGAGCCTTCAGCTCGTCGAACTTCGCGCCGAAGTCGGTGAAGTCGACCTGGCCCTCGCCGGTCGGGCCCGCCAGTCGCAGCGGGTACGGCTCACCCGTGGTGGCGACGTACAGGGTGCCCTTCGCGGCGCCCTCGGTCAGCGCGATCGCCGACACGCCGCCGATGGTCTCGACCTTGCCCTTGGTCAGGGTGCCCTCGGGCTTGAGCAGCTCGTCCACGTCGGCGATCTTGAAGAAGTCGCCGAACTCCTTGTTGTCGGCGGGCACCTTCAGCCACTTGGTGCCGACCAGCTTGGCCAGCGCCTCGCCCTGGTCGCCCATCTGCGTCTTCCAGAACGACGCGTCGGCCTTGAAGTAGGTCTGCCCGCCCACCGACAGCAGGTCGATCGCGGCGCCGTCCATCGTGATGGTGCCAACGATGTCCTTGCCCGCCACCCGGATGTCGAGCTTCAGCTTGGTCTCGGTCATCTCGCCCTTGATCCGGTACGAGCCGGCCTTGCCCAGGGCGTCCTTCGACTTGGTCAGGATCTCGGTGGCACCGAGCGCCTCGACCCCGTTGCCCGCGGGGGCGACCGAGGTGGCGGCCGACGCGGCGGGCTTCGCACCGTCCGTGTCGTTGCAGCCGGCGAGCAGCACGCCCGCCAGGGCGATCGGGACAGCGAAAAGCATCGCTCTGCGCATGTTAGGGGTTCCTCCAGACAGGGGTGACGCCCCGATTTCGGGGCGTTCGCCCGTGATGGTAGAACAGCCTCGCCAGCAGCACGAATCGAGTTACCGCAGGATGAACGGGGTGGGGCCGGTCAGCGGGCGGTCGGTGGAGCGGACGGATGCAGCAGCGTCGCGCCCAGATCCTGGCGGTGCTCCCGGTCGAAACCCGACCACAGCACCGCCGTGAGCACCAGCAGGCCGCCGAACACGACGTACAGGCCGGTGCCGCCGAAGCGGTCGAAGGCGAACCCGGTGGCCAGGATCGCCACCGCGCAGGCGACCCGTTCGACCGCGTCGATGAGTCCGTACCAGGTGCCCAGCAGCGCCATCGGCGCCCGCAGCTGCACCACCAGCGCCGCCGACCGCAGGTACACGGTGAACCCGCACCCGAACAGGACCAGCGCCGCCGCCAGCACCCACTCCGTACGGCCGAGCGTCGGCGCGATCAGGGTGCCCACCCCGGCCAGTGCCGGCGCCCAGCGCAGGCTCGTGTAGATGCCGTGCTCGCCCGCCTTCGTGACCACCAGCCCGCCGACGATCGCCCCGAGGGTCGTGAACGCCAGGAACGAACCGGCCCGCGCCGCGGACATGGCGAGCTGCTCGCGCATCAGCGGGAGCAGCGACAGGATCACCGACGACAGGGCGAGGGTCGTCAGCGTGTCGAGCACGATGAACCGTCGCCAGGCCCGGCTGCCGCTCAGCACCCTCGCCACGACGCGCCTGGAGACGGGCGGTTCCTCGGCCGCGTCGGCGGTGTCGGTGTCCGCCGCGGAGCCCGCGTCGGAGCCCGCCTCGGCCGGCGTCCGCCGGTTACGGATCAGCACGGCGAGGCAGGCGAGCAGGACCAGCGCGAGCACCTGGAACCCGGCCGCGACCAGCAGCGCCTGCGCGCCGGGAAGCAGCACGAGCACGGCGCCGGCCACCACCGGCGAGACCAGTTCGCCCGCCGACCGCACGGTGGAGCCCACGCCCTGCACCCTGACCAGGGTCGGCGCGTCGAGGATCCGTGGCAGCAGGACGAACAGCGCCATGTCACCGACCCGGTGCACCAGGTCGACGGTGGCGGCCGCCGCGACGATCACCCACAGGTGGGAGGAGAGGAAGCCCGAACCGAGCCCGATCAGCACGAACGCGCCGATCTTGGTCAGGTAGGCCAGGACCAGCGTTCGCGCCGGGCTGCCCCGGTCCAGCAGGGGCCCGGCGACGATCGAGGCGAGGACCTCGACGCCGTAACCCACGAAGTACACGAGGCCGACCGTGCCGACCATGCCGGAGAGGTCCAGGGCGAGGTTGGCGAAGGCGATGTCGTAGACGCCCTCACTCATCGCCCGGGTCAGCACCAGCGCGGCGAACAGGACGAGGAGACCGCCCAGCCAGCGCGAAGACGCGGCCACCAGGGCCGTGCGCCGGCGGGCGGACTCCTCGATCAGCGTGCTCACGTGAATGCCAACTCTCGCACCACGTTCTCCTCCACCAGGTCGCCCGGGGCGTCGAAGGTCGGCAGCGACGAGCCGGCGGGAACCGGCACGGACAGCTGGGGCAGGCGCGCGGTGCCGTGGTGCACCTCGTACTCGACGCGGTAGTGCAGTCGGCCGTCGCCGCGCAGGCGCATCAGCACCCCCGGCTCGACGGTCACCACGGCCCGGGAGTCCCGGGGGAACGACAGCACCTGGGCGGCGCCGAAGGTCGCCGAGTCGCGGCGCCGGTCGACGACTTCGAGCTCCATCTCTGGATTGTCGTACATCAGCGGCGAAAGCTTGAGGGTCAGGTTGGGGTGCGCGTTGTAGTACTCCGGCCACCGGGTACCGGCGTCGATGATCATCGTGTCGGCCAGGCCGCTGGTGACGTTGGAGGCGACCGCGTACGAATCGTCGCGGATCGACTGGTACGCCCCAACGCCGAGCCGGACCGAGGCCAGCTGGGACTCGGGCAGCTCCACCTGCTCGCGCGACAGGTCACGGTCGACGTAGACGCGTCGGCGTTCCCCGTCGACGTCGATGGTGGCCAGCATGCCCTGCTCGGTCGCGCCGCCCCGCCAGCTCATGGCGACGGCCTTGGAGACCATGAACTGTGCCGCGGTCGGCAGCTCCACGGTGTTCGCGATGACCTTCGGGCGGCTGGAGTGCATCGACTCCACCGGGTAGGTCGCGTTGTCCTGCAGCGCGTCCCACTGCGAGTCGGCCTGCGACGGAGCCAGGATCGAGTAGTCGTTGCGGGTGGTGACGCTGCCCAGGTCCTCGAACCAGTGCGCGTAGCCCGGGGGGATGCCGAGCACGCAGGAGCCGTCCACCGGCACCTTGATCTCGAACTTGCGGTCGAACTCCGGGGAGTCCTCGCGGCAGTCGTAGAGGTGCACGGTCACCGGCTCGGTGCCGGGCTCGCCGAAGAAGGAGAGCCGGTCGTACTGCCCGAGGTGCAGGGCGTAGACGTCGTACGCGAAGTGCGGGCTGTGGATCACGTAGTGGTACGGGAGGTCGTTACGAGACGTCCGCACCTGCCTCGCCCCCGGCAGTCCGCTGGCGTCGTCCGACGTCAGGGATTTCGTCATGATCAGGTGCGGTTTCGGGAATGACATGTCCGTCCATCCTTCCTCGGCTGGGGGGAGCGGGGGGCGCCCGGGACTGGTCCCGGGCGCTCCCTCGTGGTTCAGAGCGCGGTGACGCTCACGCCGTCCGGCAGCGCCGCCTTGAACTCGTCGAGGTCGGCGAACGAGCGGTTGCTGATCTCGGCCTCGACGTCAGCCGACAGCATCTTCATCTGGATCTTGCCGAGGATGCTGCGGAAGTACTCCGGGGTCTCGAAGTACGGCTCCAGCGCCGACCGCAGGTTGGTCAGCGCGGCGCGGGCGTCCGCGTCGGTGACGTCGTCGATCATGGTCTCGAGGTCCTGCTTCCAGCTGGTGACCTCAGTCGCGGTGATGGACATGGCGGACTTCCTTTCGGTGGGGGGTGGTGGACATGGCGGACGCCTCCATGCGTGCCACGGCATGCAGGGCCGCCCCAGGCAGGTAGCGATCGCTTTCCTGCGCGGGTCTACTGGGACCGGGGTGGGCGGCGTCGCTGGTCTCGACGTCACGACCGAGCGGGTGCTCCAGACTCGACGCGTCGACGTCGAGGAGCTCCATTTCGGACCTGAGCCAGACCCGGCCGCTGCCGGTCATGCGATACCAGGTGCCGGGGGGCACGGTCACCGCGATGGTGGGGTCCCCCAGCGCGATGACGCGGTGTTCACCGGTCGCGCTGATGATCTCGATCCGGGCGTCGGCGCTGCCGGTCAGCCAGGTGAGCAGGCGCCGCGAGTAGAGGTGTCGGGTGAACTGACCGTCATGGCAGTCCAGACAGAGCTCCAGCACGTCCGACGTGCAGCTGTCGGTCGAGGGCACCACGGTGAACGACTCGGGGCCGGTCAGCACGAAGTTGTTGCGCCGCACCGGCCCGCCGGGCTCCGGCTCGACCTCGGCCGCGCGCCAGTGCGGGCGGATCGTCACGTAGGTGGTCTCGCCGGCGATGTTGGCGCGGTAGCGGCCCCCGTACGCGCCCCGGACGGCGGAGTTGGTGGCCTGCGACATCCGCGACATCAGCAGGTGCGCCGACACCGGCAGGCGGTGGCGGTTCACCTGCACCACGGGCGCCGAGGTCTCCACCCGCGAGAAGGACACGAGGTCGTTGTCGGGGTTCCAGTCGGGGTTGCGGTCGGCGTACCAGACCGGCTCGTCGCGGGTGACCACGCCGCCCAGCCCGTCGAGGGTGTGCGCGACGCCCATCGGGATGATGAGCACCCGGTGCGGCGACACCGCCACCTCGATGGTGATCTCCTCGCCGAGGTGCGCGGAGTGCTCGCGGCAGTCGATCAGGTGAACGCTGACCAGCTGGCCCTCACCGAAGAAGGTCAGCCGGTCGTCCTGGCCGACGTGGATGCCGTAGGTCGAGTACTCGAACGTCTTCTCGTGCGTGACGTAGTCGGTGATGCCGGGGCCCAGCGAGATGCGCGTGACCGTCACGACCCCGCCGGTGCCGTCGCCGGTCGCCACGTTGTTCGACTCCAGCCGGACACCGGGGATCGGGAACTCCAGGTCGTTGACGTCGTCAGGCACGGGGAAGGTGCCCACGTGCCGACGCTGGACGCTGCGGGCCAGCGAGCCGCGGACCCCAGAGTCAGCGATCATGGTCATGATCGATCCTCTCGTCGAAGAGATGCTGACGTACATGACTGACTGGCGACGTGTCAGCAATGCGCCGCCCGAATACGACAGGAATCGGTGAGCCCACCGCCCACCCTGCAACCGGTCTCCCTGTTGCCGCTGCACCCATTCCTGGGTGTTTCATTCCCCTAGGGAAAGCTTCCGATCAGGACGGTCCCCAGCCGGTGTCATCAGTGCTGGAACCGCCGTCAGCGCTGCTCGCCAGGGTGACCTGAGCGGTCCCACTCGGCTGCGATCCACCTGTCGCCGGCTGGCTCAACGCGCCACCGACAACGCCTATCGCCACGAGTAGTGAAACCGTCCTGGCAACATTCCGAAACATTTCACACCTCTCCGTCTTCCGCTCGGCGACATCTTTTCCGTCCCGTTTTTCGCTCCGATTCAGATTGACGGGTACCACGCAGGGATGCCAGATCGTCGATACTTCAGCAAGGTGCATGGCACGGAGATGAGGGGTGAACAATATGGATGATTTGCTAACAGAAGGGACGTCCGACCGCTTCCCAGAGCTCGATCGGATCTGCATAGCCGTCTATGAACACGTCCTGACCCGAGGAGGGCTGCCCGCCGAACTCGCCGACGTCCCCTGCGCGGGCCTGGAGTTGACCGCCGGGCAGTGCCGCTCGGCGCTACGGACCCTGATCGAGTTACGCCTGCTCAAGGCCGACCCCGACACCGGGGACCTGAGCCCGGTCAACCCGGATGTGGCCTCGGCTTCGCTGCTCGCCGAGGCCGAGGCGAGAGTCACCGCCATCGAGACGGAGATGGCGCGTCGCCGTGAGGAGATCCGGCGCACCCGCGAGCAGCTGTCCACCCTGAACGAGCTCTACGTCCGTGACCGCCTGCAACGCCACAGCAACCAGGCCATCGACCTCATCGAACACTGGGAGACCGTGCGGATCGTGCTCACCGACGCCGTCGCCCAGGCGCAGCACGAGGTGATGACCTGCCAGGTCGGCGGCGGCCGTCCCGCGAGCGTGCTCGCCGAGGCGCTGCCCCGCGACCTCGCGATGCTCAGCCGTGGGGTCAGGCTGCGTACGCTCTACCAGCACACCGCCCGGTTCCACCTGCCCACGCAGGCCTACGTCGAGGCGACCACCGCCGCCGGATCGCTGGTGCGCACGCTGGACGAGCTTCCGGGCACGCTCATCATCGTGGACCGATCGGTGGCGTTCCTGCCGGACCGCTCACCCACCCAGGGCGCGATCGTCGTACGGGAACCGTCGCTGGTGGCCTTCCTGTGCGACATCTTCGATCAGGCCTGGACCAAGGCGAGCCAGTTCGGTTCCGGTCCGGCGGCGGTGCGCGCCGTCACGGACAGCGTCGTGCGGACCATCGTCCAGCTGCTCGCCGACGGAGTGAAGGACGACGTGATCGCCCGGAGGCTGGGCATGTCGATCCGCACCTGCCGCCGACACATCGCCGACCTGATGGAGCGGCTGGGGGCGAACAGCCGTTTCCAGGCCGGGGTGCTCGCCCAGCAGGGACGGATCATCGACCAGGGACCGCCGTCCTAGCGAGGTCGAACCCCGGGCGGGTCCGAAACGGGCCCGGCCCCCGGTCACGAGCGTGACCGGGGGCCGGGATGTCACAGAACCGCGCCGAAGGCGCCGATCACGCCGCCGACGGGCGCCGGACCGACACCGTCACCTGCTCGCCGTCGCCGACCTCGCCGGTGAAGCCCGACTCGACCGCACCGAAGTCGACCTCGTCGGCGAGCGTCTCCCCCGCCACGAAGTCCCGGTGCGCGGCCACCGCGGCGACCACCTCGGCCGAGGCGGCCACGGTGACCAGGATCCGGTCGGTGATGGCCAGGTCCGCCTCGCGGCGGGCCTGCTGCACCGCCCGGACCACGTCCCGGGCCAGACCCTCGGCCTGCAGGTCGGGCGTCACGGCGGTGTCGAGCACCACCACGCCCGCGTCGCCCGGCAGTGGCGCCGAGTGCTCGGCGTCGGCCGCGACCAGCTTCAGCTCGTACTCACCCTCCTGCAGGGTGACCCCGGCGGCGACCGGGGCGCCGTCGACCAGCGACCACTCCCCCGCCTTCACCGCCTTGATCACCTGCTGCACCGAACCGCCGACACGCGGCCCGAGCACCCGCGGCACCACCGTGAGCACCTGCTCGCAGTGGCCGGTCAGGTCGTCGGACAGCACCACCTGCTTGACGTTGACCTCGTCGGCCACCAGGTCGGCGAAGTCGCGCAGGCTGGAGGCGTCCGGCGTGGCCACGGTCAGCGTGGCCAGCGGCAGCCGCACCCGCAGACCCTTGGCCTTGCGCAGTGACAGCGCCGCCGAGCACACCTCGCGCACCCGGTCCATCGTCGCGACCAGGCCGTGATCGGCCGGGAACACGGCAGCGGAAGGCCAGTCGGCCAGGTGCACCGAGCGCCCGCCGGTCAGCCCGCGCCAGATCTCCTCCGCGGTCAGCGGCGCCAGCGGCGCCACCACCCGGGCCACCGTCTCCAGCACCGTGTACAGCGTGTCGAAGGCGTCGGCGTCGGCCGCCCAGAACCGGTCCCGGCTGCGGCGCACGTACCAGTTGGTAAGCGCGTCGAGGTAGCCGCGCACGCTCGCGCACGCCGACGACAGGTCGTAGGCGTCCATCTGCGCCCCGACCGTCTCGACCAGCTCGCCGGTCTTGGCCAGGATGTATCGATCCAGCACGTTGGTCGAGTCGGTGCGGGTCCGCGCGGTGTGGCCGCCCGCGTTGGCGTACAGCGTGAAGAAGTAGTACACGTTCCACAGCGGCAGCAGCACCTGGCGCACCGAGTCGCGGATGCCCGACTCGTTGACGGCCATGTCGCCGCCGCGCAGCACCGGGGAGCTCATCAGCATCCAGCGCATCGCGTCGGCACCGTAGCGGTCGAACATCTCGTACACGTCGGGGTAGTTGCGCAGGCTCTTGGACATCTTGCGGCCGTCGGAGCCCTGCAGGATGCCGTGACTGACGCAGCTGCGGAACGCCGGGCGGTCGAACAGCGCCGTGGCCAGCACGTGCATGGTGTAGAACCAGCCACGCGTCTGCCCGATGTACTCGACGATGAAGTCGCCCGGGTAGTGGTTCTCGAACCACTCGGTGTTCTCGAACGGGTAGTGCACCTGCGCGAACGGCATCGAACCCGACTCGAACCAGCAGTCGAGCACCTCCGGTACCCGGCGCATGGTGGAACGGCCCGACGGGTCGTCCGGGTTGGGCCGGGTCAGCTCGTCGACGTACGGGCGGTGCAGGTCGGCGACCTTGACGCCGAAGTCCTCCTCCAGCTGCGCCAGCGAGCCGTACACGTCCACGCGCGGGTAGGCCGGGTCGTCGGAGACCCACACCGGGATCGGCGAGCCCCAGAACCGGTTGCGGCTGATCGACCAGTCGCGGGCGTTGGCCAGCCACTTGCCGAACGAACCGTCCTTGACATGCTCGGGGGTCCAGCTGATCTGCTGGTTGAGCTCCACCATCCGGTCCCGGAACGCGGTCACCTTCACGAACCAGCTCGACACCGCCTTGTAGACCAGCGGGGTGTCGCAGCGCCAGCAGTGCGGGTACGAGTGGGTGTAGGTCTCGTGCCGCAGCACCATGCCGCGGTCCTTCAGCTCGCGGATGACCGCCTTGTTCGTCTCGAACACCTGCTGGCCCTCGTACGGCGGCACCAGCGCGGTGAACCGCGCCCGCTCATCGACGGTCACCACGGTCGGGATCCCGGCCGCCAGACACGTGTTCTGGTCGTCCTCACCGAACGCGGGCGCCAGGTGCACCACGCCGGTGCCGTCCTCGACCGTGACGAACTCCGCGCCCAGCACCTGGAACGCGTTGTCGCCCGCGTGGTTCACCAGGAACGGGAACAGCGGCGTGTACTTCCGCCCGACCAGGTCGGCGCCCTTCACGGTGCCGGTCCGCTCGTACCCCTCCAGCTCCTTGGCGTAGTAGTCCAGCCGCGCCGCGCCCAGGAGCAGCTTCTCCCCGTCCTTCTCCAGCACGGCGTAGTCGATGTCGGGGCCGACCGCGAGCGCCAGGTTGCTCGGCAGCGTCCACGGGGTCGTCGTCCAGACGGCGACCTTCTCGCCACCGCCCGCGGCAGGATCGCCGTCCAGCTGGAACTTCACCGCCAGGGTCGGGTCCTGTCGGTCCTTGTAGACGTCGTCCATGCGGGTCTCGGTGTTCGACAGCGGGGTCTCGCACCGCCAGCAGTACGCCAGCACCCGGAAGCCCTCGTAGACCAGGCCCTTGTCGTACAGGGTCTTGAAGGCCCACATGACCGATTCCATGTAGTCCAGGTCGAGGGTCTTGTAGTCGTTGGCGAAGTCGACCCAGCGCGCCTGACGGGTGACGTAGCGCTCCCACTCGTTGGTGTAGCGCAGCACCGAGCTGCGGCAGGCATCGTTGAACTGGGCCACGCCCATGTCGAGGATCTCGGCCTTGGTGGTGATTCCCAGCTGCTTCTCCGCCTCGACCTCGGCGGGCATGCCGTGGGTGTCCCAGCCGAACCGGCGCTCGACCCGCTTGCCGCGCATTGTCTGGTAGCGCGGCACCACGTCCTTCACGTAGCCGGTGAGCAGGTGGCCGTAGTGCGGCAGGCCGTTGGCGAAGGGCGGACCGTCGTAGAAGACGAACTCGTTCGACCCGTTGGCACCGGCGTCGCGCTGCTCCACGCTCGCGGCGAAGGTCTTGTCGGCGGACCAGTAGTCCAGGACGCGCCGTTCCAGGGCGGGCAGGTCGGGGCTTGCGGACACGCCGTCGGCGGCGGCCTCGTGCAGTGGGTAGGCCATCGCGGGCTCCTCGTCACACTCGTCACTGATGCGTACTCAGTGCGAGGACGAGCCTTATGGGCCCGCGGTACCACCTCGCTTGCCCGCTCCAGGGTGCGAACGGGCCGCTCGTTCGGCTGTGACGGGCCGTACCCGTCCGGTTCTACTGAGACCCGGTCACCCGGGTCCGTTCTTCCGGAGGCTCACCGGTGATAGCCGGGTCGATGCCTGTGCGTCCAGATTACCGCCGACCCCGCCGGACCGGTCTACCGGGTTTCGGCGCGCCGCCGCTCCCGCTGAGGTGCGGGCTGCAGTCTCAGGGAAAGTGCACGAATCTTGAGCCGCATTCCCGCACTTTCCCCGAAACTGTAGTCGATCATGGGGGTCGGCGGACGCTCTCGACCCGGACCCGACGTCCAGGGCTGTTAATTCTTTGCCCCGAGCGTGCCCGAAGCACAGTTGATCATGCTGCGCCGGAATCCGACACGCCACCCGTTCATCCACTGTGTACGGCACCCCGCCAGCGCGTACGTGAGTGAGCTGAATCGCATCACAGGTGGGCTGACCGTTCGGTGAACGTGGATGCTACCCAACGGTCTAGTGACCGGACCGGCCCGAACGGCCATCATGTCCGGTGTTCGCATCCGCTGCCAAAGCAGGCCTGTGAACACATAGGACACAACGAGAGGCACGAAGTGTCAGACTCCGACTACACCACCCCCGACGAGCCGGCTTCGACGCCGAAGCCCGCCGACGAAGGCGCGGCCGACCCCAAGCCCGCCACCCCGCCACCCGCCGCCCCGGCCAGTGACAAGGACGGCGGCAAGGACAAGGACGGCAAGGACGACGACAACAACGGCGGCCGCAAGCGCTGGCTGTTGCTGCTCCTGCTGCTCCTGCTCATCCTGCTCCTGCTGCTCTGCGGCGGCTTCGCGTACATGAAGTGGTGGAAGAAGAGCGACGACCCGACTCCGGGCACCTCGCCTTCGGCCGTCGTAGCCACCACCGCCGCGGCCAGCCCGTCGCCGGCCGCGCCCTCGCCGAGCCCGAGCCCGGCCGCGCCGTCGCCCAGCCCGAGCCCGGCCGCGCCGGTGCTCGTCGCCGTGCCGAACGTGGTCGGCAAGAAGGCCGCCGACGCCGAGAAGGTCCTGGCGGCCGCGGGCTTCACCAACGTGAAGTTCGTCGGTGACGACGGCAAGGAGCTGACCCTGCTGGTCAGCTGGAAGGTCACCAAGCAGACGCCGGCGGCCGGCGAGAAGGTCGCCGCCGACACCGAGATCGTCCTGACCTGCACCTCGGTCAGCAACGGCAAGGGCTGACGCCTTCGCTCCACGCACACGCTTTCGGCCGCCACCGCACTCCGGTGGCGGCCGAATCCGTTCGGCGCTCAGGCGGGGATCAGCGCTCGCAAGGTCCGGGCCTCGGCGACCAGGCGACCGGAACCCGGCCGGGCCGCCACCTGCGCCAGGGCGGCGGGCAGCCGCCGCACACCGGCCGCCACCGCGCACCGGTGCGCCAGCGCCATCAGGTCGGCCGTACCCGGCCGTGCCTTAGGCATCGCGATCAGCGCGGGCAGCGCCGCCGCGACGATCTCCCACACGGCGAGGCAGGCTCCAGCCTGGGCCGCCTCGTCGAGCGCCGCAGCGACCCGGTTGAGTTTCATCGCCCCGGCCGCGCCCAGGCGCCCGATCTCGGCACCGACCAGGCCGAAGTCCACCGCGCCGGTGGCGGCAAAGCCGAGCAGCCCGTCCACGGCCGCGATCCGGTCGGCGGCCGCACGGGCGCCCAGCGTGTACGCCAGCGCCAGGTGCACCGCCGGACCCGCCGGACCGTCGCACTCGGCCAGTAGCGGCAGCAGCAGCGCCCCGCCCACGCTGTCGGAGTCGGCGAGCGCCGCCAGCCCCGGCAGGGCCCACGCCGCCACGACCTCCGGATGCGACGGCAGCGCCGCCGCCCACAGCTGCGGTTCGAGGACCGCGTCCGGAGCCCAGGACGACCGGTCGTGGCGGACCAGTGTGAACAGCTGTCGCAACAGCGGCGAGACGCCCTCCGGCGGCTTGAGGGCCACCACCTGCCGCAGGTCGGGCGCCTGCGGCCAGGGGCCTTCCCGCGGGTCGGCGTGCTGCTCGCGCCGCAGCGGCACCGGGTCGGGGACAGGCGCGGCGAGCCAGGCCGCCAGGCGCCGCCCAGCGGGCGACGACAGGATGGCGGCCGCCGCGACGACCTCGGGATCGACCGTGCGGGGCAGCCGCAGCAGCGCCTGCTCCAGGTCGACCGACCACGGTTGCCAGCCTTCCCGTTCGGCCTGCTGGAGCCGGGCCAGCAGCGCCTGCGGCGCCACCGCGCCGTTACTGTGCGTGGGAGTGGCCATGAGCAGCGGCACCGGGCGCCGGATGAGCTGCGCCGACACCTCCGCCAGCCGCACCGCGTACAGGCCGGCCGGGGAGCTGTCGCGGCCGCGCAGCAGGCGCAGCGGCATGCCCTGCACCGCGTCCTCGGAGCGGAAGACGTCGAGCATCTGCCGCCAGCGGTCGCTGCGGCCCCGGGCCAGCACCGCGCTGAGCAGCGCCTCGTGCAGTTGCTCGCCGAAGGCCGACCACCAGGTCCGCTCGCTGTCGACCTGCGCGCTGATCGCCTTGATCAGCGCCTCGTGGTCACGGGTGCGCCAGGCGACCAGCCCGGCCAGGAAACGCTCCAGGACCGCGAGCGACCGGTCCCCGGCGCGGATCGCGGCCAGGTCCTCGGCCACCTCGTACACGGAGCCGGCGGCCAGGTCGATCGGGACCGGCTCCGGCCTGGGCAGCGGCAGCGCCTCCGGCAGCGCGGGTGCGGCGGCCGGGGCGTCGACGAGCGCCAGCAGCCGAGCCGCCAGCTCGGGACGCGCCTTCGCCGCCCGCCGCAGCCAGAGGGTCTGCGTCTTCACCAGGCCTTTCTCCGGCCGCGCCAGCGCCGTCTGACAGATCTCCACCAGGGTGTACGGGTCCAGCAGCCCCGCCTCGTCGGCCGCCCGCAGCATCCGCTGCGCCAGGCCCGCCAGCGGCGACGTGCCCGTCTCCAGCAGCCGACGGTAGTCGGCGACCGCGTTCGCCGCCTCGGCCCCGGTCGGCGCCAACTGCTCATGCATCCGCGTGTACGGCCGAAGCTCACCAGGCCTGCCACCGCGCAGCAGCCGCGTCCGGCACCCGTCGAGCAGCTGCGCCCGCACCACGGGCTCGTCGGCGGCCAGCCGCATCAGGGCGGGCAGGAACCCCGAATGCAGGTACGGGTAGTCCAGCCGCCCGGTCAGCCCGTCGTGCGCGAACAGCTGCGGCGCCAGCTCCCGCGTGTACGGACTCGCCCGCAGCGCCGCGTCCACGTCGCGCTGCCCGCGCAGGTGATCGATCCAGCCCCCGACGAATCCCTCGGTCAGCGGCGGCGCGCAGCCGCTCTCCCGCACCAGCTCCGCCACCAGCGCCCAGTCACCCCGGGGTCCGACCGACTCCTCCGCCGGCAGCCGCTCGGCCAGCACCTGGGCCAGCTCACCGAGCCACGGCACCTCGCGCAGCCGCAGCACCTCCAGCACCGGCTGCGGCGACAGCCAGTTCATCAACCAGCGCAGCTCGCCCTGGCGCAGCGCGGCGGCGGCCTTCTTCGCCGTCGAGGCCGTGGCCGCGACGGCGACCGCGCGGACCCCGGCCCGCTGCTGCGAGTACTGCCACGTCGCGGTGTGCTCGCGCAGGTACGCCGCGACCTGCTTGAACGCGGCCCGACGGTCCTGCTCCCCCGTCGCGCGGGCCCAGTCCAGGATGTCGGGCACCGACCCGTCGACCAGGGCCTGCCGCAGCCGCGGCCAGCCCGGCGCGCTCATCGCGGCACCGTCGCGTCCAGGTGCAGGCGGGTGGCCAACTGGTGGCGGCACGGCCCCCGGGTGCCCCGGTGCCGTCCCCACCACACGCAGGTGCACCCGACCGGGACGCCCCCCTCCAGCCGCACCTGGTAGACACCCTCGTTGCCGCGTACGTGGGCGACGTCGGGGCCGAGGGTGACCGCGCCCGCCGCCAGGAGCGCCTTCGCGCCGGACAGGCGCGGGTTGAGCTTCTCGGCGGCGTCGGTGCCGTAGGGCATGACGCGGTGGAAGTACGTCGTCTCGGCCACGTCGTAGCCGACCCGCCCGGCGGTGCCCAGCAGCGCCAGCGCGGCACGGACCCGCTCGGCGGGCAGGCCGGTGGCGACGGCCAGCGCGTCGACGTCGAGGGTCGGCACGGTGGCCAGCAGCTCGCCGACCTGGTCGGCGGCGTCGGCGACCGCATCGGCGGCCAGCGCCGACAGCACCGCGCCCTCACCGGAGAAGCCACGGTAGGGCTCCGGGGACAGGGTCAGCGACACCCGCAGCGTGGGCGTGGCCAGTTCCCAGACCGAGGCCAGCGCGGGGCTGCCGGGGCGGGCGGTCGGGCCGTACACGGTGAGGGTGAGCGCGTGCCGGGCCAGGCCGCGCAGCGCGGCCAGCCGCTGTGCTCCGGCCAGGCACACCGCGCCGGGCACCGGGCGCGCGGTCAGGCGCAGCGACCGCCCGGCGGGCACCGCCCACAGCACGGACCGCTCGCGCGGCAGGCGCTGCAGGAACCCGGCCGCCTCGGCGCCGGACACCACCGCGCGCGGCTCCATGCCCGAGGTCATCGCGTGCACCTGGGCGAACCCGCGCAGCCAGCGGCCGGGCAGCGGGACCTTGCGCTCCACCACGGCACCGTCCATGGTGGACACGGTCAGGTCGTGCGGGCCGACGGCCAGGTGCAGCGGGTCGCCGCCGCCGACGCGGGCCAGCGCCGCCTGCAGCGGCACGTTGACGTCGACGTTGGTGGTGCCGTGCTCGGGCCGCTCACCGTCCAGACCGGAGGGCAGCACGTCCATCCGCGCGTACACCCCGCAGCAGCCGCTGAACGACTCGAACCGCAGCATGTCCTCGCAGCCGGTGACCACCGGGTCGAGGCTCGCGGCCCGGTCCGCGGGCTGGAAGTAGCGGGCACGCGCCACCTCCGCCACGGCCAGCAGACCCTGGGCGACCGTGTGCGGGGTGGTCATGAACCCCCGGAAGAACCGCGGGTTGGCGCTCGGGCCGCCGGAGGTGCTCAGGCCGAGGCCGTCCGGGGTCAGCGCCGAGGCACCGCGGTACGCGTAGGTGGCTGTCGACATGACGGCCACCGTAGGGGCGGGTTACGACAGTTCGGGGAACCAGAGCTTGATCTCGCGCTCGGCCGACTCGGTCGAGTCGGAGGCGTGCACGAGGTTCTCGCGATTGGACAGCGACAGGTCCCCCCGGATGGTGCCCGCGGCCGCGGCCCGGCCGTCGGTCGCGCCGACCAGCGCCCGGATCACGGCGATCGCCTGGTCGCCGGAGACGATCGCGGCCACCAGCGGACCGGAGGTCATGAACGTCTTCAGCGGCGGGTAGAACGCCTTCTCCACGTGCTCGGCGTAGTGCGCGTCGGCCAGGTCGGCGTCCATGGTCCGCAGCACGAGGGCGTCGAGGTTCAGGCCCTTGCGCTCGAACCGCGTCACGATCTCGCCCACCAGGCCACGGCGTACGGCATCGGGCTTGATCAGTACGAGCGAACGTTCCGACACAGACTCCTCCTTGAACGCGACACATGTTCCGACCTGCGGCGATGCGAGGTCGGTTCACCAGCCTACCCGCCTGCACTTTCCTCGATCGACGGACCCGCCTATGGTTGCCATGAGGACACAGCGTCGCCGCGTGACGGCGGGCTGTGGGGGACGACTCGCACTGCCCAGCGCCACTTGGATAGGGGAGGCCGAGCTTGGCACGGTTGGGGCGCAAACCGGTCCGGCCGGGCAGGGTCACCATCGCGGTCTGCCTTGGCGCGCTGGGCCTGTTCGTCATCTCGATGTCGGCCGGCATGGCCAGTTGGCCGCTGGGGGCTGTCGGCGCGGCGATGCTGGTCGTGGCCGTCGCACTGCTGACCACCGCGTCGATGCGCGGCGCCGACAAGGCGTTCGTCGCGGGCACGATCCACGTGGTCAAGGTCTCCGACCCACCACACGCCGATTACGGCCGCTGCGAGATGCAGGTGCTGCTGGACGCCCCGGGCCACCCGGGCCAGACGGTCAACATGATCGACCCCAAGGTGCAGGTGCTCAAGTGGCCCGATGTGGGCGACACCCTGCCGGTCCTGGTCGCGGTCGGCGACGCCCGCCGCATCAAAATCCAGTGGGACCGGGTCGGCACGCACGGCGAGCGCTACTCCGCCGATCTGAGCGGCACCTACGTCGAGGACGACCCGCACGCCCCCACCTACGACGGCGGCTACGAGGAGCAGCACTACGTCGACCCGCACCACATCGACGACGACTACGACCCGTATGACGCCTACTACGACTTCGCCGGCCGCAGCGACGAGACATACGTCGGCTACCGCGACGACGACCCGGTCGACCTGGACGCCGTGCCGGTCTCGGCGGTGCCCGTCGAGGCGGTGCCGGTCTCGGCCATGCCGGTCGACGCCGACCGGGCCCACCGCGAGCCGCCCCGCCCGCCCACACCGGCCGCGCCGACCTCGCCCTCGGCCGGGGCGGCGCCGATCGACGGCACGCTGGAGCCGCTGTCGCGGCGCCCCAGCCCGCACCACCGGCGCGCCGACGCGGCCACGGCCGTGCTGGAGGGCGAACTCGTCGCCGACGTGCCCGCGCCGCGGCAGCCCCCGCTCGGCGACGTCAGCGCCATCGACTTCTCCGACGTGCCCGAGCCCGCCGCGCCGTCCGCGCCCGCAGCCGCCGCGCCCGCCGCGCCCGCCGCGCCCGAGCCTCCCGCCCAGCCGGAGCCGGTCCCGGCGGCCCAAACCGCCGGCGTCGACGAGCTACTGATCGCCAGCCCGCAAGCCCGTCCGGCGGTGGCCAGCTCCATCCACGGCGTCGGCATCACGCTCCTGGTCAGCGACCTGGACCGGTCCCGCGCCTTCTACCACGACCTGCTCGGCTTCTACGAGGTCGACGGCGGGCCCGGCAACCTCGTGCTCGCCTCGGGCGAGACCCGGATCGTGCTGCGCAAGGCCAACGAGCCCAGCCCCGTGAACCGCCGCCTGGTGCATCTCAACCTGGAGGTCAGCGACGTCGACGCGGTGTACGAGGAGCTCAAGGTGCGCGGCGTCAAGTTCGGCTTCGCCCCGCGCGTGGTCAACCAGGGCGAGCGGCTGGAGCTGTGGGCCGCTTCGTTCAAGGACCCCGACGGCCACGGCATCGGCATCATCGAATGGAAGGCCAAGGCGGCCTGAGTCGGGTCGGCGGAGTGTCTCGGTCAGCTCAGGATGGTGCGGCGGGTGTGCAGCACGTACACCCAGACCAGGCCGAACACCACGCCGACCGCGGCGAACGCCCAGTGCAGGAATCCGAGCGCGATCAGACCCACCTGGAACAGCGAGCCCAGCCACCAGCCCCAGCGGTGGCCCAGCGTCCCGGTGATGAGTACGGCGGCCAGCACCGCACCCAACACCACGGCCATGCTCAGGCTGCTGCCCGACGGTGACCCCAGCATCCGGATCGGCAGCAGCGCCAGCAGCAGCACCAGCGCCTCCATCACCAGCAGGCCCGCGCCCAGTCCGCGCACCGCCTTCGACGGGTTGCGCAGCCCGCTCGGCTTGCCGCCCAGGGTGAGGTGCAGCTCGCGCTCGGGCGCCTCGCCGGGCGTGTGCCCGGCCGGACCCTCCGGTGCGGCCCCCGCCGCCGCCTCGCCCGGTCTGGTCATCGGATACCCCCGTCTCGCCTGTTCACCGGCGCAGCAGCCGCCGCGCGTCGGCGACGGTCACCACCGAGCCGGTGATCAGCACCCCGACCCCGCTGATGCCGGCGTCGACGTCCTCCTCGGCCAGCGCCACCGCCGCCTCGATCGCGTCGGGCAGCTCGGTGTGCACGTGCACCCGGTCCTCGCCGAAGAACTCGCGGGCGAGCTCGCCCAACTGCTCGGCGGGCATGGCCCGGGGTGAGGAGTTGCGGGTGCAGACGATCTCGTCGGCGACCGGTTCCAGCAGCTCCAGCACGCCCGCCACGTCCTTGTCGGCGAGCATGCCGACGACGGCGACCAGGCGCCGGAACGAGAACTCGTCGCCCAGCGCGGTGACCGTGGCGGCCATGCCGTGCGGGTTGTGCGCGGCGTCGAGCAGCACCGTCGGGGCGTTGCGCACCCGCTCCAGCCGCCCCGGCGACGACGTCGTGGCGAAGCCCTCGCGGACCAGATCGATTTCGAGCTGGCGGCTCTTGCCCGCACCCAGGAACGCCTCAACCGCGGCGAGCGCCACGGCGGCGTTCTGTGCCTGGTGGGCGCCGTGCAGGGGCAGGAAGATCTCGTCGTACACCCCGCCCAGGCCCTGCAGTCGCAGCACCTGGCCGCCCAGGGCCAGGTTGCGGTCCAGCACCCCGAACTCGCTGCCCTCGCGGGCGATGGTCGCGCCGACCTCGGCACAGCGGTCCAGGATCGGCTCCAGCGCCTCCTCCGGCTGCGCGGCGCAGATCAGGGTCGAGCCCTCGTGCACGATGCCCGACTTGGCCAGCGCGATGTCCTCGACCGTGTCGCCGAGCCACTCGGTGTGGTCCAGCCCGATCGGCGTGATCACGGTGACCCCGGCGTGCAGCACGTTGGTGGCGTCCTCGGCGCCGCCGAGACCCACCTCCACCACGGCCACGTCCACGGGCGCGTCGGCGAACGTCGCGAACGCCAGCGCCGTGGTCAGGTCGAAGTACGTCAGCGGCTCGTCGCTGCGGGCGTCCAGCAGCTCGGCGACCGGCCCGACCTCCTGGTAGACCGCGGTGAAGCGCTCCTCGTCGACCGGCTCGCCGTCCAGGCTGATCCGCTCGCGGACCGTCTCCAGGTGCGGGCTGGTGTACCGGCCGGTGTGCAGCCCGTGCGCGCGCAGCAGGCTGTCGATCATCCGGGCGGTGGAGGTCTTGCCGTTGGTGCCGGTCAGGTGGATCGACGGGTACGCCCGCTGCGGGCTGCCGAGCACGTCCAGCAGCTCCTCGATGCGCCCGAGGTCGAACACCATCCGGGTGAAGCCACGCTTGTTCAGCGCGGCCTCCACCTCGGCGTACGTCGGTTCGTTCGCGCCCTCACGGGCGGATGAGCTCACAGATGTCACCCTAGCGTCGCCAGCGCCGCGTCGATGCGAGTCAGGTCGGCTTGTGCCGTCGCGAGCCGCTCGCGCAGCTTGGTGACCACCTGCTCGGGCGCCTTGGCCAGGAAGCCCTCGTTGCCCAGCTTGCCGGTAGCCTGCGCGATCTCCTTCTCGGCGGCGGCCCGGTCCTTGGTCAGGCGAGCCCGCTCGGCGGCCACGTCGATGGTGCCCCGGGTGTCCAGCGCGACGGTGACGCCGCCCGCGACCGCGACCGTGCCGGTGGCGGTGAACCCGTCACCGGGCTCCTCCAGCCGGGCCAGGAAGCGGATCAGCGGCTCGTGCGCGGCGATGCCCGCCCCGGCCAGCCCGTCCAGGCTCGCCGCGACCCGCTGGCCCGGCTTGAGACCCTGGTCGGCGCGGAACCGGCGCACCTCGGTGACGACCCGCTGCAGCGTCTCCAGCTCGGCCTCGGCCGCGTCGTCCACCAGCGCCGGGTCGGCCGACGGCCACGCCGACACCATGATCGACGCGTCGCCCTCGAGCCCGTGCAGCGCGCACCACAGCTCGTCGGTGACGAACGGGATGACCGGGTGCAGCAGCTTGAGCAGCTGGTCGAGCACGTGCCCGAGCACCCGCCGGGTCCGGTCGGCGGCGGCCGCGTCCGCGCCGGTCAGCACCGGCTTGGCCAGCTCCACGTACCAGTCGCAGACGTCGTCCCAGGCGAAGTGGAACAGGCTGTCGCAGACCTTCGCGAACTCGTACCCCTCGAAGTGCTCGTCGACCTCGGCGATGGTGTGCTGCAGCCGGGACAGGATCCACCGGTCGATCGTCGACAACTCGGTCGGCAGCGGCCCCTCGGTGTGTGCGCCGTTGAGCAGCGCGAACCGGGTCGCGTTCCAGAGCTTGTTGCAGAAGTTGCGCGAGCCCTGGCACCACTCCTCCGACACCGGCACGTCCGAGCCGGGGTTGGCGCCCCGGGCCAGCGTGAATCGGGTCGCGTCGGCGCCGAACCGGTCGATCCAGTCCAGCGGGTCGACCACGTTGCCGAAGGACTTGCTCATCTTCTTGCCGAACTGGTCGCGCACCATGCCGTGCAGGGCGACGACATCGAAAGGCTGCTTGCCGTCCATCGCGTACAGGCCGAACATCATCATCCGGGCGACCCAGAAGAACAGGATGTCGTAGCCGGTGACCAGGACGCTGGTGGGGTAGAACTTCGCCAGGTCGGCGGTCTGCTCCGGCCAGCCCAGCGTCGAGAACGGCCACAGCGCCGAGGAGAACCACGTGTCGAGCACGTCCTCGTCCTGACGCCAGCCCTCACTCGACGGCACCTGGTCATCGGGGCCCACGCAGACGACCTCGCCATCCGGGCCGTACCAGACCGGGATGCGGTGGCCCCACCACAGCTGGCGCGAGATGCACCAGTCGTGCATGTTGTCGACCCAGGCGAAGTAACGCTTGCTCAGCTCGGCGGGCTCGACCCGCACCCGGCCGTCGCGCACCGCGTCCCCGGCCGCCTTGGCCAGCGGGCCGGTGTTGACGAACCACTGCAGCGACAGCCGCGGCTCCACCGTCGTCTTGCAGCGCGAGCAGTGCCCCACCGCGTGCACGTACGGCCGCTTCTCGGCCACGATCAGGCCCAGCTCGCGCAGTGCCGCCACGACGGCGGGCCGCGCCTCGTACCGGTCCAGCCCCTGGAACGGGCCGTGCACCGTGATGATCGCCCGCTCGTCCATCATCGTGATCGAGGGCAGGTTGTGCCGCTGCCCGATCTCGAAGTCGTTCGGGTCGTGCGCCGGGGTCACCTTCACGCAGCCGGTGCCGAACGCCGGATCCACGTGCGCGTCGCCGACGATCGGGATGCGGCGGCCGGTCAGCGGCAGCTCCACCTCGGTGCCGATCAGGTGCCGGTACCGCTCGTCGTCGGGGTGCACCGCCACCGCGGTGTCGCCCAGCATCGTCTCGGCCCGGGTGGTGGCGACCACGATCTCGTCGCTGTACCGGATCGAGACGAGCTCGCCCTCGTCGTCGGTGTGCTCCACCTCGATGTCGCTCAGCGCGGTCAGGCAGCGCGGGCACCAGTTGATGATGCGCTCGGCGCGGTAGATCAGGCCGTCGTCGTACAGCCGCTTGAAGATGGTCTGCACGGCCCGCGACAGGCCCTCGTCCATGGTGAAACGCTCACGCGACCAGTCCACCGAGTCGCCCAGGCGCCGCATCTGGCCCAGGATCGCCCCGCCCGACTCCGCCTTCCACTGCCACACCTTCTCGACGAAAGCCTCGCGGCCCAGGTCGTGACGGGACAGACCGTCGGCGGCCAGACGCCGCTCCACCACGTTCTGGGTCGCGATGCCGGCGTGGTCCATGCCGGGCAGCCACAGCGCCTCGAAACCCTGCATCCGCTTGCGGCGGATCAGCGAGTCCTGAATGGTGTGATCGAGGGCGTGGCCGACGTGCAGCGAACCGGTCACGTTCGGCGGCGGGATGACGATGGCGAACGGCGGCTTGTCACTCTTGGCGTCAGCGTCGAAGTGCCCGGCCGATACCCACTGCTCGTACCGCCGCTGCTCTACGTCGCCGGGCGTGTAGGCGGCGGCGAGTTCGACAGGCTGGGATGCGCGCGCGTCGCGCGTCGGCTGGGTTTCGGTCACGCGCCAAGTCTACGAAGCTGTCGGGAGTCCACCGCTGGCAGGCCGTCGCTTGCTAGGCTCCGCGAGTCGGCGAGAGGTGGTCAGCAATGTCAGACGAGTCCACGGTACGTCCCGAAGACGGCCCTGGCACCGGCGGCTCCGCCGCCCCGGGCAGCGACGGCATCCCCGCCTACGCCCGTCCCGCCGTACGCCTGCTGCCCGGCGAGATGACCGACGAGCCCGACGACGACGCCCCGGTGCCCGGCCGTCGCCGCAAGGTCATGCTGATCACGCTCGGCGCCCTCGGCGTGGCCGCCCTGCTGTCGGTCGTATTCGTCGGCCCCACCGCACTGCGGGTGGTCCAGCAGAAGGACTCCACCCTCACCATGCCCGACCGCATCGGCGACCTGACCCGCGACGACAGCGACGCGGCCAAGGACACTGCGGGCTACCTGATGACCGCGCTCGCGGCCGACATCGACCTGGACCGCACCGCCAGCGCCATCTACAGCGACCCGGCCGGCGGCCCGTCCAAGAGCATCATGGTCTTCGGCGGCGCGGCCTCCCTGCTGCGCCCCGAGCGTGAGTTCGACACCGTCCTCGAGCTGATGGAGGACGAGACCGGCGGCGTCACCGGCCTGCAGTCGATCGACCCCGGCGACCTGGGCGGCGTGGTCAAGTGCGGCTCCGCCGACAGCCCCGAGGGCCAGCTCGCCGTATGCGGCTGGGCCGACAACGGCACCATCGCCCTGGCCCTGTTCCCCAACCGCACCCCCGCCGAAGCCACCCCCCTCATCCTCCAAATCCGCACCACCACCCTCCACCGCTAGCCTCTTTTCCCCGTCGATCATGAACTTATGGCACGGCTCGACGGTGTGTCGTGGACACAGGTTCCTGATCGAGTGGCCGGGAAACCGTTGGTAGCGTGCGGTTCGTGGAGATCGACGCCTGGATTGCGACGGCCGAACGACTCGTCGCGGAGCCGTTTCCGGCGCATCAGGAAGGCCGCGACGGCGGCGTATCGGAACCCGGGCTGCACATCGCGATGCTGGTGGAGAGTCAGGACTGCTGGGACGACGACGCGTACGACGCCATGGAGCCGACGCTTCGCGCCTTCGAAGAGATGCGCGACCGGCTGACGGAAGCGCTCACCGCGCGCTGGGGCAGCCCGGTGTTCGTGGATCTCGGCGCCGCCCTGGATCGCGCCCTGGCCGGTGAGCAATGGGGTGGGGACACGCCGTCGAACACGCCCACAAGTCCATGACCGCCCGGCGGGTCAGGTCGTGGTCGTGGTGTGTGCCCTGGAAACGCGTCAAGGCCCACCCCGGAAAGGGATGGGCCTTGAACAGCGATGTTTGTCCGGCGGCGTCCTACTCTCCCACAACGTCCCCGTTGCAGTACCATCGGCGCTGGAGGGCTTAGCTTCCGGGTTCGGAATGTTGCCGGGCGTTTCCCCTCCGCCATGGCCGCCGTAACACTA